>OY820914.1:0-5265860 GCA_963682005.1 Bacteroidales bacterium
ACATGACGGGGCACCAAAATTGAATTTGAACGGAACTTTTTTTCCGTTGGTTATCATGAACTTCACCCCTTCAAGTCCAAGGACATTCCCTATCTCATGCGGATCCGATACGGTAGAAACAGTTCCGTGGACTACGGCAAGACGTGCAAATTCCGAGGGGATCAGCATCGAACTTTCAATGTGAATGTGCGCATCGATCAATCCCGGTAAAATAAATTGGTCCGGAACATTCTCCGACTCCTCTATTTTCATGATCTTTCCACCGGCAACAGTGATGGTCCCTTTGAAAATTCTATTATTCAGCACATCGATAATGGTTCCGGCAACCTGGAATACAGATGAATCCATGTTCTTCAGTGTTTTATTGTTCAGGTATTGTTCTTAATGCAAGTTGTCCGCAGGCGGCATCAATATCCCCCCCCCTGCTTCTCCTGACATTCACCACCATATTTTTCTTTTCGAGGTGTTCCCTGAAAAGCTGGGTTTTTTCCTTGTCCGGCTTACGGAATCCAGTTCCCTCAACCGGGTTGTACTCGATAAGGTTTACTTTGACCGGGAAATTCCTGCAGAACAGGGCAAGGTTCTGAGCATCCTGGATGCTGTCGTTGAATCCGTTGAAAAGAAGGTATTCGATGGTTATCCGTTTCTTTGTGGCCTGGTAAAAGTATTTCAAGGATTCTGTCAGTTCCTCGAGGGGATGTTTTTTATTAAGTGGTATAATGCTGCTTCGTTTTGCATTGTCGGCTGCATGAAGTGAAAGTGCAAAATGGTACCGGATCCGGTCATCAGCGAGCTTTCGTATCATAGGCGGGATCCCGACACTTGAAAGTGTGATCCGCTGGGGCGACATGGCGAGTCCATCCTCAGATGTGATCATTTCAACTGCCTTTTTCACTTCTTCATAATTCAAAAGTGGCTCGCCCATCCCCATCAGCACAATGTTTGAAAGCGGAATGCTGAACTGTTTCAACGATTGCCGGTTTAATTCTGCAACCTGGTCGAAGATCTCCGTGAATTGCAGGTTTCTCTTGTACCCGAACTGCCCCGTTGCGCAAAAAGTACATCCAAGCGGGCATCCTGCCTGTGAGGAAATGCAGGCGGTGGTACGGTCCGCATCAGGTATGAGGACTCCTTCGATGAACAATCCGTCGGAAAGCCGGAATATGGTTTTAATGGTTTTGTCCCTGCTTTGCTGCTCGGTCTCAATCCGGAGAACCGGGAATGTGAAATCTTTTTCGAGACGTTCGCGAACAGATTTGGAAATATTGGACATCTCGGAGAAAGAACGGCAGGACTTCTTCCATAACCAGTCATACACCTGTCGGGCATGGTAAGGGCGTTCACCTGCTTCGGTGAAATATGTTTCAATTTCTCCCAGTGTCAGCGACCGGATATCAGTTCCCTCTTTCACCATTCATCCTTTTTAACGGCTTTGGGTTTCATCCCTTCTTTGAGGGTTTTGATCAGCCTTTGCATTGTCGTATCCACCTGGTAAAGGTAAGCATCGCACTGCGGACCATATTCAGGATCTTTCTTATTCAACCACCTTTCAAGCGGGAATCGTGAAGTGTTTTTCAGGTTGAAGTCGTTCAGTGTGTACCGGTATTTATTATCCCTGAATTCAATCTTGATCGCATATGTTATCATCGGTCCGTCACGCCTCAGGCTGTCTTTGTCATAATAAACCACACGAAGCCTTCCGATGCCTTCTATCTTTCCATTTGCCCGGTCCATCACGTTGGCAACGCTGTTCGGGCTCAGGTAATAATACCGCATCCAGGACATACCCCGGTCGAAAAGCACTTCCCGGGCACCCTCCTGGGTTACAACCTCCTTGTAGGTGAAGGTTTTCGTTTCGGAATCAACGGGAGGTATTCTTAATGGAGGCAGGCTTTTTTGTGAAAAACCAGTCGTTGCCAGTAAAAGAAACAGTGTAATTATTTTCAGGAGTTTCATAGTGTGTACTTTGAAGAGATTAATATCCACGGATTATTCATCACAATATTAACTTAAATACGAAAAAAGCACCTGTTTATTATGAATTTTTTTTCAACCTTTCTATAAACAATAAAGCCCCGGAAAAACCAGGGCTTCATTGTTCATTTTGATGATCTTAGTACATATCACCCATTCCTCCGCCGTAGCCACCGGGGCCTCCCATCGGCATCTTGGGTTCTTTTTCTTCTTTATGCGTAGCAAGGACACATTCTGTAGTCAGAAGCATGCCTGCAATGGAAGCTGCATTCTCAAGTGCTATCCTCGAAACCTTGGTAGGATCGATAACGCCGGATTTGAACAAGTTCTCATACTCCTCTGTACGAGCATTGAATCCAAAATCATCTTTCCCTTCTTTTACTCTTTGAATAATCACAGAACCCTCTAAACCGGCATTTTCAACGATTTGACGTAATGGCTCCTCTAGTGCTCTTTTTATTATTGAAATACCAGTATCTTCGTCTTCATTTACACCTTTCAACTTTGCAATTGCATTAATGGCTCTAATATAACCAACTCCTCCACCCGGGATTATTCCTTCGTCAATAGCAGCCCTTGTTGCATGCAAAGCATCATCAAAACGGTCTTTCTTCTCCTTCATTTCAACTTCGCTTGCAGCGCCAACATAGATCACAGCAACGCCACCGGCTAATTTGGCTAATCTTTCCTGGAGTTTTTCCTTGTCGTAATCTGAAGTTGTTGTCGTAATCTGTTCATTTATTTGATTAATCCTAGCAGTAATTAAATTTTTATCACCAAGCCCACTAATGATAGTTGTATTGTCCTTATCTATCGTGATTTTTTCTGCTTGACCCAAATATTCAATAGTGGTGTTTTCAAATTTATATCCCTTATCTTCTGAAATTACTGTTCCACCTGTCAGAACTGCGATATCTTCAAGCATTTCCTTTCTCCTGTCGCCAAATCCTGGAGCTTTAACAGCTGCGACTTTCAGCGAACCCCTGATCTTGTTCACCACGAGTGTTGCCAGCGCTTCACCATCGACATCCTCCGCAATAATAATTAATGGACGGCCTGTTTGAACTACTTTTTCCAGTATTGGCAGAATGTCCTTCATTATAGAAATTTTTTTGTCATGGATTAAGATATATGGATTTTCATAAACTACTTCCATTTTATCAGTATCCGTAACAAAATAAGCGGCAATATAACCTCGGTCAAACTGCATACCTTCAACAACCTTTATTGTTGTTTCAATTCCTTTTGCCTCTTCTATCGTAATAACACCTTCCTTCTTAACTTTTGTCATCGCTTCAGCTATCATCTTCCCTATAAAAACATCATTGTTGGCGGAAACTGATGCAACCTGTTCTATTCTCTCATTGTTGTTTCCAATTTGTTTTGATTGGTTCTTGAGCGATTTTATAACTTCAATAACGGCTTTATCAATCCCTTTTTTCAGGTCCATCGGGTTTGCACCTGCAGTAACGTTTTTCAGTCCGGTGGTGAAGATGGCCTGTGCAAGAACCGTTGCAGTGGTTGTTCCGTCACCAGCCAATTCACTGGTCTTGGATGCCACTTCCTTTACCATTTGGGCTCCCATGTTCTCCACGGTATCCTTCAGTTCGATCTCTTTTGCCACAGTAACACCATCCTTGGTTATGATGGGTGCACCGTATGATTTGTCGATAATCACGTTACGGCCGCTTGGTCCCAATGTTACTTTTACTGCATTGCTTAGCGCATCAACGCCCGTTTTCAATGCTTCTCTTGCTTTTATGTTAAAAATAATATCTTTTGCCATGTTTATTAATATTTAAAGTTAAACTATGTTGTTAGTTGATGATTTTGATTATAAATTAATTCCGAAGATATCTGACTCTCTCATAATTAAGTAATTTTTTCCATCAATTGGTATCTCATTTCCAGAATACTTCCCATAAGTTACAATATCACCAACTTTTACTGTTATTGGTTCATCCTTTTTACCGTTACCCACTGCAACAACAGTTCCTTGCTGAGGTTTTTCTTTTGCTGTATCAGGTATAATAATACCGCCTGCAGTTTTTTCTTCGGCCGGGGCCGGTTCAACCACAACACGGTCTGCCAATGGTTTGAAATTTAATTTTGCCATAATACAATATTTTAATGTTAAACTTAGATGAATAATTCAGAAGAGTTTTTCCTTCAATGTCATAATTTATGCCAAAGGGAATTAGAAGCAATTAACAGGACAATTTTTCAGGATGGCAATGGAATGAAAAAAAAATGTCAGAGTGTTCTGACATTCTGACATTTTCCTTTTACTTTTTCGCAGGTTGCGTTGGCGGTGATTGGAAATCCTTGATCGGTGCCGATTTAGTTTCATTGATCTGTTTCTGGATCTCACTTTCCTGTGCTTTTGCCTGTCCCTGGTTCTTTGGGATCACGAACATGGAGAAGAGGCAGAGTGCAAGCAGTACAATGGCAAGTGTCCAGGTCGTCTTTTCGAGGAAATCGGCAGTTTTCCGAACTCCCATGAACTGATTTGAAGATGAAAAGTTCGATGCCAGGCCACCACCTTTTGAATTCTGAACCAATACAACAAGTACCAGCAGGACGCAGGTGATGAGAATAAGGACTGAGATTAAAATATAAATGGCCATTTCAGATTACAATTTACGAATTACGTTCTTACCTTTTTCTTTTAATGATGAGCAAAGACAGGGCTATTGCTTCATTTTTTCAATTTGGTCTGCAAAGTAACGACTTTTTTCCGGAAATAGCAAAATTAATTTCTCATATATCCTTTTTGCTTTCGGAAGGTTGCCTTGTTCATAATAAAGACGGGCAAGGGTTTCTGATACGATATCATCTTCATCCAGGTTGCTTTTCAGGGCGATTTCTGCCGGGTTGAAAAAGGAGGTTCTTGGCGGAGACATCCGCGGTTCATCGCGTATAAACTTATCGATGATATCCTCCTTTCTGGTAACTTTGCTTTCCGGTGTTACGGATACAGGTTGGGTTTCGGATTCAATCAAGGCAGCTTCGGCTTCCCGCTCGGCCATGATCTCCTCGAGCCGCCTCCTTACTATAAGGATCAGCTCCTCCTCCGTTTTCAGCTCTTCTTCGGGAATTTCAGCTACCGGTTCAATCTCTGGTTGCAGCACCTGTGCCGGGCTTACAACAATTTCCTCCGGTTCAGCAGTATCGGGAATCCGGATGATCTCTTCCGGAGAAGCTGGTGCGGCATCACCGGTACGAAAATCTTCAAACAGTTTTTTTATTCTTTTCCTTGACGAAGCATATGCAGCCGTACGTTTTAACTGGGTGGGAAAATCAAGGTCATTGGATCTGAAAAGACTATACGAGAAAAGGATCTGTGATGCTGCACAATAAGGGAATTTTTCGACGATATTCCTGATCTCCCGGGTATCTTCCGGCCCAAGAGAATCGGGATGTTCGATGTACCGGAGGAATTCCTTGCGCGTCATATTCTAAACTCTTTGGTCTTTAATCCTTACCAGTTTACAACTGCCTTGTTAAAGATATCAATGACCAGCTGATCTGTGACATCCTTGATAAGCTGATCCTGGATTGGAGGCAGAGGCTGAACATTATAATCTGTATACCGGGAAAAAGAAGTTTCAAAGTTTTGTTTTTCATTGGTCCGGTTAGTAAACTTTACACGTACCGTGATGGTCATCCGGTTCTTTGCAGCCGTTTCATTTCCCTGGATCGCAATGGGCGACCCTGGATCATAAACGGTAATGGCACCTTCGATGGTAAGATCCCCGCCCCGGTCAACCAGTACCAGGCTGGTCTGCGTTGTGAAATAGTCTTTCAGGGCATTTGTAAATGTGCTGCTCAATGCAGGCACGACAAGGGGTGCATTATTCGGAAAATTCAGGATGGTCAGGGTTTTTACACTGGGAGATATCGATGCTCCGGAAAAAGAGTAACTCACCCTGCAGGAACTTTGAACCAGGCAAAGTCCACCCACAAGCCCTGTGAAAAGGACGAAATAAATGGATCTCCACCTGTATATTAAGGCATTAAGCAAAGCAGATTTATTATGATCCTGTTCCTCAAGGCAATATTGCCGTGCTATTCCAGGTTATATTCCTTGATCTTCCTGTAAAGTGTACGTTCAGAGATTCCCAGTTCCTTGGCTGCATCCTTTCTTTTTCCTTCATGCTTCTGAAGTGCCCGCCGGATGAAGTCGATCTCCTGCTTCTGAAGTGAGAACGATTCAAGGAATTCTTCCGGTTCCTGAACCGGTTCGGAATGGTCCTTTACTTCAGGCTGAATGAAAACAGGATGCTCTTCAACCGGTGCGTCATCAAACTCCTTGTAAAGTCTTTTGATTAGATGGGTGTTCTCGCCGAGAAGTGTTGTGGGATTATCATTCTTCATCAACGACATTACCAGCTGCTTAAGGTCATTCACATCCTTTTTCATTTCAAAAAGAACCTTGTAAAGCAGCTCTCTTTCCGTAAACTTTCCCGCATCTTCTCCTTTATATAATATAGGCAGATCGTTGGTTTGTCCATGCGGGAGATATTTCGCCAGGGTATTACCGTCGATGGAACGGGTTTTTTCGATGATGGAGATCTGTTCCGTGATGTTCTTGAGTTGCCTTATATTCCCCGGCCATCTGTAGTTGATCAGCCGTTGCTGGGCATCCTCATCAAGGGTAATGGTCGGCATCCGGTATTTTTCAGCGGCATCGGAGGCAAATTTCCTGAAAAGAAGGTAAACATCTTCCTTCCTGTCCCTCAGGGGAGGCATGAAGATCGGAACCGTATTCAACCGGTAGTAGAGATCCTGCCTGAACTTCCCGGTAGAAATTGCATCCGGGATGTTAATATTGCTTGCACCGACAAGGCGTACATTGGTTTTAAGCACCTTTGAAGAACCTACCCTCATAAATTCACCGCTTTCAAGAACCCTGAGGAGTCTTACCTGGGTAGAAAGGGGCAATTCTGCAACTTCATCCAGGAAAATGGTTCCACCGTTCACGACTTCAAAATATCCTTTCCGGGCTTCGTGGGCTCCTGTAAAGGAACCTTTTTCATGTCCGAAAAGTTCTGAATCGATTGTTCCTTCAGGTATGGCTCCGCAATTCACGGCAATGTATGGTCCGTGCTTGCGTGAACTGAGCTGATGAATGATCTTTGGGAAGAATTCTTTTCCTGTTCCGCTTTCGCCTGTGATCAGGACCGTTATATCTGTTGAGGCGACCTGCCGGGCAATATCGATTGCCCTGTCAAGAAGTATGGAATTCCCAATGATCCCAAAGCGCTGCTTTATCGACAAAATATCCATATCCAAATTATGTTATTCCAGCCTTCGAGAATTGTGAGACAAAGATACGAGAATCTTGCTTATCCTTTTTTCACTTCTCTTTTCAACCTGGCAAGATGACCACGGCCGAGGGCTTTCACTTCACATCCAAGTTCAAAGTAACGTATGATATGCTCATCCGAAAGGATCCCGAACGCATCGATCACTGCAATCGGTCCGCCGGCCCATTTCACAATGTTATCCGGGGTAAGATCCAGGTATTCGGAATGCGGAACAGCAAGGATCACGGCATCCACATTTTTAATGGCTTTTTTCAGGTCCTTCTGAACGACCGTATTTTTCAACTGTTCCTGATTGCGGAAGAAGCGTTTCCAGGAATGTCCCGGTGCAGGGTATTCATCCTGATCTTCGAGTTCATACCAATGATCAACGTAAGGATCATGGACCCTAATCTCTGCTGCCATTTCCGTCAGTTTACGAACCACCATTTCGCTGCCGCTGTAACGTGTATCGCCAACATCCTGCCGGTAGCTTGCACCGCAGATCAGGACTTCTGACCCTGCAATGTACCGGCCCATGTTCCTGAGTGCGTCACGGGTCAGTTCAGCAACATGTAATCCCCTGGTATCATTGATGTTTATTGCAGTCGGGGTCAGTTGGAAGATCTTGTCGCCATCTTCAAATCCGAGGATGTGCTTATAAGCCCAATAACCGAGTCCGCCATCCTTCGGAAGGCAATAGCCGCCGATACCGGGGCCTGGAAAGATCATATTGCTATGGGTTGGCCTCATTTTGATCGCATTGATCACCTTGATCAGATCGACGCCATTTCGTTCAGCAAAGAGACTCCATTCATTGAGGTAAGCCAGGATTGTAGCACGGTAAGAATTTTCAACGATCTTGGTGGTCTCCGATTCGATGGGACGATCCATGACTGTCAGTGGAAAATCCTTGGTGTTCAATACTTCGTGCAAGAATTTCTCAACCCTTTTCCTTGCTATTTCTTCACAACCGGAACAGACCCTCCAGAAATCACGGATGCTGGCAACATATTGTTTTCCCGGCATGACACGCTCAAAACTGTGCGAAAGTAAGGGGGTTTTCCTGATGCCACGCTTTGCAAACGCTTTTTTCAGGATTGGCCATGCTACAAACTCTGTGGTTCCCGGGGCTACGGTGGTCTCTATCAGCACCAGGCATTCAGGTTGGATTTTTTCCCCGATCGTTCGCATTGTATCTTCAAGGGCGGCCATGTCGGCTGAACCTGTTTTCATATCTCCAAGATCTTTCTTCGAGAAATCGCACTGAACATCCACAACAACACAGTCGGCAAACTGAAGGCAGTCGCTGTTAAATGTAGCAACGAGGGTCTTCTGTTTCAAAACACAACGATCGATCAGCACATCTACTTCCGGATCCTCAGCTTTTACAGGTGATTCACCCCGGTTAACCAGGGGGATTTTCCAGTAACTCCTTGAGCTTGGACGCTGGCATCCTATTACAAATTTGGAATTCTTCCCGTTCTTGTCTTTCGTATCTGCCACGATTGCGGCCATTACAGCACCGACAAATCCCATTCCCATGACGACGACAATCTCTTTCTTTTCTTTCCTGGCTTTGTTTACCAGTGTTTCAATTCTTTTCAGTTCTTTCGAATATTCGTCCTTTGCGGGGATGGCGAATTTTTCTCCGGAAGGACTTAACGAATACCGTGTTGTTTCTTTTGAGGACATAGTCATATCTGTTTGGTTAATAATGAATGTTCGGTTATAATTCATCCCGTTCCCTGCTACCGCGTCCGTGCACCCAGGCTTTGCTCAAATGCTTTGATCAGTTTCGACATCACCTTATCGATTTCCGCATCTGTAAGGGTTTTCTGATCATCCTGGAGGATAAAACTAACTGCATAAGACTTTTTCGAGGCATCAATCTTCTCTCCTTCATAAACATCAAATAATCCAACTCTTTTCAGGAGTCGTTTCTCTGTGCTGTATGCCACTTTTTCAATATCAGCATATGAAACCGATTCATCGACCAGAAGTGCCAGGTCCCTCCTGACCTCGGGGAATTTTGGCATTTCACGATACGTCAGATCTTTTACCGGTACGAATGAGATGATTGATTCCCAGTTAAAATCTGCATAGAATACATCGTGGCGGCAGTCGAATTTCTTTCCCAGGCCGGGTGAAACCTGTCCGAAATAAGCCAGGTCATTCCCTTCATAGCGGTAAACAAGCCCTTCACGAATACCCGGAGAAGACTTTTTCTCAACCTCCAGTGCGGATATATTAATGCCCGTTTTTAACATGATGTTGTTGACAAGGCTTTTCAGATCGAAGAAGTTTACAGGTCTTTCCCTGGTCGTCCAGTTTTCCTCCATGACACTCCCGGTCATAAAAACAGCCAGGAGTTTCCTTTCCTGGTATTTATTCAACGGATCTCCGTTTGCCGTATTACTGAAACGGTATACGGTACCAAATTCGAAAAGCTTCTGATTTAGAATTTTCCTGTTCTGGTTATAGACGATTGCCTCAAGGCCATTGTACAACAAGGTCTGCCTCATCACATCAAGGTCGCGGCTTAGCGGGTTGTAGATCTTAACAGCACTCTCCAACCCATATTCTTCATTTCCATCATAATATGAGGACCTGGTAAGCGAATTGTTCATGATCTCAAAAAAGCCGTTCGAACAGAGGTATTCGGATACGAGATTCTGGATCTTCCGCTCATCCGGCAACGTTGTGTGGGAGACCGATGAACGGACCTGAACAGGTATTTCAATGTTGTTATAGCCGTATATCCGGAGCACTTCTTCAATGACATCGGCTTCTCTTGTTACATCCACCTTAAAGAAAGGTATCTGCAGAAGCAGACTTTGACCGGTTTCCGAGATAATTTCAATCCCGAGTGAAACAAGGATTCTCTTCACGAGTTCCCGATCCATGGCTTTCCCGATCAACCTGTCGAGGTGTGAAAAAGAAAGTTCAACCTTACGCTTTTCAACAGGAGCCGGGTAAACATCGATGATCTCCGAGGAGACTTCTCCACCGGCAACTTCTTTGATGAGGATCGCAGCCCGTTTAAGGGCATAGATGGTAATTCCGATATCCGTGCCGCGTTCAAACCGGAACGAAGCATCGGTCTGCAACCCGTGATATTTTGAGGTTTTCCTGATGGTCTTCGGATCGAAACAGGCGCTTTCGATGAAGATATTCTTCGTTTCAAATGTCACACCCGAAAGGATCCCGCCGAACACACCTCCGATCACCATTGGTTTCTCTGCATCACAGATCATCAGGTCATTTTCTGTCAATTCCCTTTCGATTTCATCAAGGGTTATGAACTTTGTTCCTTTCGGCAGTTTTTTCACCACCACCTTATTGCCGGCGATCCTGTCCGCATCAAAAGCATGCAAAGGCTGTCCAAGTTCGTGGAGAACAAAATTGGTTATATCAACGATGTTGTTAATGGGCCGCTGACCTATTGCTAAAAGCTTTTCTTTCAGCCATTGGGGTGATTCTTTCACCGTAACACCTGTCATGGTCAGCCCGGTGTATCTCGGACAGGCATGCACATCTTCAATAACGATTTCCGTGACCCTGTTCCTATTATCCTGTTTAAAAGCGTTGACATCCGGGTATTTCAGGGTGATTTTCCCTTTTTCAGCAGGGCTGATCTCCTGATCCGCATGAAGGACTGCCACAAGGTCGCGTGCAATTCCGAGGTGAGATGCGGCATCAGCACGGTTCGGGGTCAGCCCGATTTCCAGGATGGTATCCTCATAGACGTTAAAATACTCCCTGGCAGGTGTTCCCGGTATAGCGAATGGATCAAGCACCATAATGCCTTCATGCGAGTTGCCCAGTCCGAGCTCATCCTCAGCGCAGATCATCCCTTCAGAAACTTCCCCGCGGATCTTGCTCTTCTGGATTTTTATTTCCTGGTCCTTGAAATAGAGCATCGTCCCGACTGTTGCAACGGCGACTTTCTGGCCGGCTTTCACATTAGAGGCTCCGCAAACGACATGCAAAGGCTCATCTTTCCCGATGTTTACTTCAGTCAGGCTGAGATGATCAGAATTCGGGTGTTTCACACATGTGAGCACTTCGCCGATCACAACACCTTCGAGGCCGCCTTTCACCGATTGGTAATGCTCCAGGCTTTCGACTTCGAGTCCGCAGCCGGTAAGCAATTCCGCGATTTTTTCAGGATCCGGGGATTGTGAGAGGTATTCCTTCAGCCAGTTAAGCGAGATTGTCATGTTTACGATCTGTTTTAAGGCTGCAAAAGTATTGATAAATTCAAAATATTCAACTTATTAATCCCCAATTTTCCTTGTATTTATTCATCATTTTAAGATGACGGCTTAATAGAGAATTTTCCATTTTGATGAGTTCAGGATCATCACGGATAATTTCTGCAGCCAGGTTTCTCGCATATTTCAATATTTTCTCATCTTTAACGATATCCGCGATCTTCAGGTCGAGTATTCCGCTTTGCTGTGTTCCTTCAAGATCGCCCGGGCCACGAAGCATCAGGTCGGTTTCCGCGATGGTGAATCCATCGGTTGTGCTTACCATCGTGTCGATACGCTTTTTCGCTTCAGCAGAAAGCTTGTATGATGTCATGAGGATACAATAGGCCTGGTCCGCACCTCGACCTACCCTGCCACGCAACTGGTGAAGCTGTGAAAGTCCGAATCGCTCGGCGTTTTCAATGACCATGACCGAAGCGTTCGGTACATCCACACCCACCTCGATCACCGTGGTGGCGACCATGATTTGTGTTTCTTTACCGATGAACCGGGCCATCTCGCGGTCTTTTTCCTGTTGCTTCATTTTCCCATGGACCATGCTGATCCTGTATTCCGGCTCCGGAAATGCTTCCCTGACGATTTCAAGTCCATCCATCAGGTTCTTGAGGTCTAAAGTTTCCGATTCCTGGATCAGAGGAAAAACGATATAGACCTGTGTTCCCTCGTGTATCACTTTCCGGATAAACTGAAATACCTCGGGGCGCCTGGGTTCGAAAACATGTTTTGTGATCACCGGCTTTCGTCCCGGCGGCATTTCATCGATCACCGAGCACTCCAGGTCACCATATAGCGTCATGGCCAGGGTTCGCGGGATCGGAGTGGCGGTCATGACCAGGATGTGAGGTGTGATTATATTTTTATCCCAGAGCCTGGCTCTTTGCTCAACACCGAACCGGTGCTGCTCATCGATGACCACAAGTCCCAGTTGTTTGAAAAGGACGCTTTCCTCAATCAGGGCATGGGTGCCGATCAGTATCTGCAGGCTTCCGCTTGTCAATCCTTCCGTGATCTCTTTTCGTGCAGCAGCCTTTGTCGATCCGGTAAGGAGCGATATTCTGATTTCCAGCCCGGAAAGCATTTTTGAAATCGTTTGAAAATGCTGGTTCGCCAGGATCTCAGTCGGGGCCATTAAACATGTCTGGTATCCGTTATCCAGGGCGATGAGCATCGTCATCAGCGCCACAAGTGTTTTCCCGCTCCCGACATCCCCCTGCAGCAGCCTGTTCATCTGGTGTCCGGACCGGAGATCTTCCCGGATCTCGCGTATGACCCGTTTCTGGGCATTTGTGAGTTCAAACGACAAATAATGATGATAAAAATTATTAACATTCTCCCCAACATGTGTAAAAACATGCCCGTCCAGTTTTTTTGACCTGGTAAATTTCTGCTGCAACAGGCGAAGCTGAATAAAAAAAAGTTCCTCGAACTTCAGTCTTGCCTGCGCTTTCTTCAGCATCTCATGATTTTCCGGAAAATGGATATTTATAAATGCTTCCTGCCGGTTCATCAGTTTTAGATTCCCAAGAATTCCCGGGGACAGATTTTCAGGAACATTAAACTTTTCAAGGAGTACGAGGGTTTTAACAAGTTTTGAGATCCCTTTGCTGTCAAGGCCCTTCTTCTTCAGCCCTTCAGTGGAACTGTAGAAGGGTCTGATTGAATTGTTCAGGCCTGTTGATATTTCCTCGGGGCTTTCAAGCTCAGGATGGGCGATATTGATCCTTCCCTTGAACCACGCTGGTTTTCCGAAAACAATAAATTCCCTTCCCCTGGTGAGCATATCTTCCACCCATTTAATTCCCTGGAACCAGACGAGGTCTATTTCACCGCTTCCATCAGTAGCCGTGGCAATAAGCCGCCTTGCCCTGTGCACACCAACTGTGGTGACCTGGGTGATCTTTGCCTTTACCTGGATGTAGGCGGCATCATCCCTGATCTCTGAAATCCGGAAGATCTTGCTCCGGTCTACATAGCGAAACGGGAAGAATGAAAGAAGCTCCCCGAACGTAAAAATTTTCAATTCCTTCTTCAGGGTATCAGCCCTGGCCGGGCCGACTCCTTTAAGGTATTCAACCGGCGTACTGAGAAATGAGATGTCCACGATTATTGGGTGTTTTTCGCTTCGATAAAATTAGTGATTTCCCGGAATGAAAAAACCCTGCCAGCAATTGTTGACAGGGTTCCTTTTCGTTTGATTGAGGGATTTAATATTCCCAAAGACTTTCTTCGAATTCAAGTAAGCTGTTCTTTGCTCTTTCAGATTCCATAAGAGCATCAATGCCGGTTGCATACTCATTGATCGGCCTGTCATACACGTTTTCTTCTTTATAAATATAGCTGCTGAACATTCTTTTCATGAAAACATCATCATAAGAAAGACGTGCGGCGGAACCATTATGAAGGTTGTACTGTTCATTCTTTGCAAAGACATTTCTGCATTCAGGGAAATAAACCCAGAACAGTGGCATATCCCCACGGGATTCTCCTTTGTCATCCTTGCTGTCCACAACAGGGCAGATACCAAGGATTCTGACTTCCATGACCGATCGTTGCTTGTCAAAGAAATAATCTTCCTTTATCCTTACTTTGTAAACATCCGTAGGATTAAATTTTTTAGCAATGATGGTATCATATTCCTCCTGGGTATCTGGCCTGGTCAACTTGACTGTTTTTTGACTTTCAAGTTTATCCATGACTTCCTTATATGAAATTGGATAAAGAAACTGATCAGACAAATCAGAATATCCCTGGATGGTACCTTCTTTCATGGCGTCCATGATAATCTGCATAAAGCTCCGCCAGCCATTCTGAGCTTTCTCGGGGAAATAGAAAGGTTGGTTTATCTTTTCCCGCATATCGATCACCCTCCATATCCTTTTTGACCAGATCACATCTGCTTCCCTCACAGGAGAATAGGGGATCGGCTGCATTTGGATGACGGCAGATTTATCATAAATGCCATCCCTGGGTGGTCCTTCAAGAACTTGTGCCCTTGAATTCAGTTTTATACCAACAACCAGGATTGATATAAAAACCAGGAAGATTGCTTTTTTCATGTATCTGAAATTTAAGATATTAATCAAATGGTATCTGCTTTTACCTTTATTCAGGATTTACCTGAAACTATTTTGATTTTATTATATGTCTGAAATTACGTGTTAATGATTGCTTATCACTACTGTACTTTCAACGTAATATTTTCCAAATTATGATCGCCATCAGGTCCTTTGGCCACAATGTCTTCAATCCAGACCCTTCTGTTCTTCTTTGCGTTGGTGATCAGCTTAATCACATCCGCACTAAGCTTGTTGCCAATTACTTTTACCTCACGGACATCTCCGGATTCATTCGTAACAAAGGTAAAACTGGTCACGGTAAATCTCAGGTCAAAATCGAATCCAGCAGGCATCTCGGGTATGATATATGGGCTTGCAAGTATAAGACTTCTATCAATGAATCCTTCATGTTTACGAGCAATGGTTGCAATGGGGTCTGGAACTCGTTTCAGGCGGAATGCCACAGCACCCATCGATTTTGTTTTTCCTGAAAACACGGCGTTTACATTGACCACAGCTTCTTTGGTTGATTTTGGAAGGTCATAAACGATCCAACCTTTGCCTTCGGGACGAATTTTTCCGACCGACATGGTTGGAAGCACTTTTTCGGGGCCGCCAGGCACGGAGATATCGACCGGGTTATCGACTCCGACGTAAAAGACATTCATTCTTGATGGTGAGACTGTCAGCGCGGGTTTTGCAACGATGAATTCGTCCTTAAAATGAAATGTCATTGTCTGTCCTAAGGGATTTACAATTTTAATGATCCCTGCGAACTTTTTCAGTCCTTCAACGGTACCACTGGGTAATTTAAGGTTTACAACGCCGTTGTTGCCTTCGATTTGTGTTGCATCATTGAATCTTTCCTCGTACAGGGAATCTGATCCCATGACATATCTTACATCCGGGTTTCCTTTTGTATCATAGGCAGCTACCAGTATCTCAGCAGAATAATCCTCCCCTGTAAACACATAGGCGCTTTTGGGGATTACTTTCGCCCTGATCACATCAAATTTCCAGTCTTCCGCATTAACGGAAGCAAATAGGTAGTTTGTGACGTCAAATTCAGCATTATAGATTTCTGCTTTTATTTTATTCAATATTGTTACATCTGCTGCAAAGATTGTCCGGTAAAAATTATGCATTTCCCAGTTTTGTTTGATTCCTCCTGCATCATAAAAAGGTCCCTTGGTATCAAGGCCCATTTTTATTGATCCTCTGAACTGAGGATCAACCAGGTCAAGCATTTGTTTTTTATATTCTTCGATTTTCCGTCTTAATTTTCCAGCTTCTCCTGCAGATCCATCATGTGATTGCCCAATGAAAAAGTTTGTCGGCCTGTCATAATTATCTTTCCTTTTTGCATTTCTTAACTCAAAATTCTGTGCTTCCTTAAATGTAGGAATCCCATCTGTCTGCATGATCATGATTGCTTTGAGACTGTCGACATAATTAGCAAGCTGTTGTGAAAGTCTCTGGGCGATTTGCGCTTTCTGGTAATATGGACCTACTTTATTCGGATTCAGTTGGTATTGAATTTTAAATTTTGCATAGTTTCCTTCCAGTTTCTTGGAGAAATTCTCGTTGGTTGTTACCATGCTTTCATTTACAATTACGAATGCATCGAGGATCTGTTTCGAGACGTTCAAAGCAAGCAATGCTGTAAGGACAAGATACATCATTGCAATCATTTTTTGCCTCGGTGTCTCCTTATATCCAGCCATTTATTTTCCTGATTTTATAGTGAATAATTTGATTAAATCTGATCGTTTCTGATTATTTGGAAGTAACATTCATTGCAGAAAGCATATTTCCGTATACCTTATTCAGGGTTGCAATATTCTTTGCCAATGCATCAACTTCATCCCTGAATTTAAGGCTGTTTTCGGCTGATTTATTCAGATTATCCATCAGTTTGCCCATGGTATCATTGACTTTATTTGTTGCCTGCAACTGCTGATTGCCTCCTTGCAGATGAAGTTCATAAAGTGCATTCAGTGCTGCGAGGTTGCTTGAAACTTTCTGGAGTTGCTTGTTATAGTTTGTTCCCTCAACGGCTGTTGCATTCAGCGAATCGGTTGTCTTGGAAAGGATCTCAGCAGACTGGTGATATTTCTCGACGAATTTGTTTGTTGACTGGGTAAGGTTGTCTATGCTTTTCGAGAACTCTTTATTTGAATTGATCTCGTCCTTCAGGGATTGAGAAGTTTCCGCATACGCATGAGAGAGGGCGGCAGCGTTTTTTGAAATGGATTGCATTTGCTGGTTGTGCTCTTCTGCAATATTCACGTTGTGCTCAAGTGATTTTGCTGATTTCCTGTAGGATTCATTCAGTACCGTTGCTGATTCGGTAGCGGATTTAATGGTGTTAACGAACTTGTCGTTTGCAACTGAAGCATCCGTAACATTGGAAAGCTTGGCGGTTGTATCACTCAGGCTGCGCAATCCCTTCCCCAGGCTGTCGATCAATTCGGGGCCGATCTTTGCTTTTTCAAGCATATTGTCAAGTTCTGCGATCACTCCTTCTCCTTTTGCAAAATCTTTCTTTTCAACATCGCCTCCATGGTAGATGCCTGCAAGTTGGGGATAAACAAGGCTCCAGTCGGGTTCGACGTGAGGGGGTTCAAATGCCGAGAAGAAGAAAATGAGGGATTCCGTTCCAAGTCCAACGATGAGCATAATGTCTGCACCGGTATAATGGTTGATCTTGAACAGAGCACCAATGATAACGACTGAAGCTCCCCAGCCGTATAATTTTGCCATAAAATTACGGTACCCTCTTGAACGTACGAATGATAATAGACTCATAATGATAAAATGTTTGATTTTATAGGTTAAGGTTCAGTGAATTACAATTAAAGGTCACGATTAGTTATAAACGTGAGACGCCCTGGCCGGGTTATCATCTTTCTGACGGCCGAGGAATGGCTGGACGCAACGAAAACCGATATAGCATTTTGAGGTATCCTGGAATTCGTATGCCCTTGAAGAAACCTGAAGGTAGAAAGCAATGTCTTTCCATGAGCCGCCACGAACAACTTTCCGTTTCATTGCGGGTGGATCAGTATCTTTTGCATTATATGTATAATCCGGATTCAGGTCCCAGGTAAAGTTATAGGATGACGGATTGAAGGCAGAGCGCGTCCATTCCGCTACATTTCCGGCCATATCGTACAATGCATAGTCATTGGCTGGATAATGGGCGACAACAACCGGTGTGGCACCGCCATCGTCAATGTAATTTCCGCGTAAAGGCTTGAAATTGGCAAGGAAGCAACCTTTATCATTCCTGGTGTAGGGACCGCCCCAGGGGTAGGGGTTTCCGTCATAACCGCCACGTGCGGCCCATTCCCATTCACCTTCTGTTGGAAGGCGGTATTCGCTGACGCCAGCTTCACCTTTTTTACCAGCCAGGAAACTTTCCTTGAGCTGGGTTCTCCAGATGCAGAATGCATTTGCCTGTTTCCAGCTGACACCTACAACAGGGTAATTGTCGTAAGCCGGATGCCAGAAATATTTTTCGGTCATCGGGTCGTTGAATGAATAAACATAGTCGTGTATCCAGCAGAGGGTATCAGGAAATACATTGATCACTTCCTTCCTGACATATACCGACCTGTCCTTCAACCCTTGCGGCCGGTTTGCGAGGCCTGCATCCTTTGTATCACCACCTGAATAATCTTTGTGCGCAGCGGCCTTGAGATCGATGAAATAATATTCGTAATAAAGTTTTCTTGTATCCAATTCTTTTCTCCTGAAGAAACGTTCACTTTCGGGGAGGTACATCTGTGACAAAGCATCACGTACATCCTGTTGTTCTGAGTTCCATTCAAGTTTGGCTTCCCAGTTGAGGAACGGAGGATCGAAGGTTTCGCCGGTTTTCTTATTCTCGGAAACGAGGTATACTTCCGGTTTGACTTCCCCTAACAACCTGCGGGCAATGGAGTCGCGAACCCAATAGACGAATTGCCTGTATTCGTTATTGGTGATCTCCGTCTGATCCATGTAAAATGCCGATACCGTCACTGTTTTGGGGTTGTTCAACTGTGCATATGGTACGTCCTGGTCGCCTGTTCCCATGGTGAACGATCCCATCGGAATGTAAACCATTCCGAACGGTTCCTGTTGAAAATATCTTTTTCTGTTCTTAACTCCTGTCAACTCGCCATTCCCTGAGTTACCGCAACTTCCCAGGAAGATGATGAGCGCGAAATAAACGAGCAGTTTTTTCATTGTAAAGTTGATTAGTGTTGAAAAATAACGCTACTTATTGAGGATTATTATGTTTTAGTCTTTTGAGATTTTAATCAAAACGGCAAATTTAAACTATTCTGTTAAAGAAACCGGGTATTTTTATAACTTTTCCTAAATTTTTCTGTCTCAATTTTAAAGCAGTAATTCAGAATGATTTCAAGGCTTCCACCGTTGTTTATCCCGGTGCCGGAAGTTCCGATATCATATGATATGCCGATCTTAAAGCTTTTGATTGCCATTCCAAAAATCAACGGGATGGATGCAACCCCGTCCTGGTAGCGGAATCCGATTCCTCCCGATAATTTTTTATTGTAGTTGACGATGGCATTTACCGTGGTTTGCCATTCGGTCCCATCGAACATAATGATTGCAGAAGGCTGAAGTTCAAATCCCGGGTAGTTAGGGACAGGCCAGTAATAACCACCATCCAGATTGTAGGTCCTGCGCAGCTTGTATCCATTCTTCTTCTGCCTGGTCTGAAGCAATTGTAAGGCTGAAAAACCGATGTAGTACTTATCCGGCACTTTATAAAATGCACCGATGGAGGCATCCACTACCATATCACCCGACTTGTTATCTGTTGATTCAAGCAACGGGTCTTCCTGGTTTATGGCACCTTCCTTGAGTTTGCCCAGATCAAGTTTTGAATTCTGGAGGATAATTTCCGCACCGATCCCGAGATTGCCTGTTCCGAGATCCATATGGTAGGCATAGCCAAGTTTCACCTGGGTGGTTTTGAAATCGGCGACCATATCCTGCATAATGCTTCCGCCAAGACCTCCGTGCAGGAATTTCAGTGGTGAATCTATGGTAACGAGGAAAGTCTGCGGAGCCCCTTTTAACCCCATCCACATTTGACGGACAAGGCCTGTTGCACAAATCCCTTCGTTGCTCCCGGCATACCCGGGATTAAAGGCCATCTGGGTGTACATGTACTGGGTGATCAACGGCGTTTGTTGGGAATATGCAGATAAACCGGACAGAAAAATAATAAAGAAGTACAGTATACGCTGTCTCATCCACGTGTTTTTTGTGCATCCAAATTCAGCCCGGAAATCGGAATGGCTCATATTTCCGGTCTTCAAAACCGGGCTAAAAGTAATATTTTTTTTGTTATCCCGGTATTCGCATCGACAAATTATTGAAATACCTCTGATTCCCATCTTAGAAACGAATTCAAATGCAAATAATTATACTTGGAATTCAAAAAAATGTTTCAATTGTCTTCCATTTATGAAGGCGTCGGAAATGCATTCCCAAGTTCATATCTTTGCAGGACATATAAAACCTCAGCGTTATGGCATTTTTTGTACTTCAGGAAAAACCTTTTACACGGAAATGGTTTCTCTCGTACACCCTGATCATCCTGGGCTCCTTTATCCTGGCTTCAGGGTTTGTATTATTTATCACCCCATATAAAATCGTACCGGGGGGAGTGTATGGCATTTCGATCGTATTGCATTGGCTTTTCGGCACACCGGTCGGATTGATGGCTCTTGCATTTGATATCCCCCTTACCCTCATCGGGATCAAAATCCTTGGTCCCCGGTTCGGGATTAAAACGGTAGTGGGCTTTTCCCTCACTGCTGTCTTCACTGATACGTTGACATACTTTTGGGGAAGTGAGCCATTGGTAAAGGGAGACACCCTACTTTCGTGCATTTTCGGAGGTGTAATGTTAGGGCTCGGCATCGGGCTAATCTTCAAATCGAAGGCCACTTCAGGAGGATCGGACATTGTAGCCATGATCATAAACAAATATACCAAGCTTCCGTTAGGGCAGCTGATGATCTATGTTGATTCCGTGATCGTGCTATTCGGGCTTGTTGTTTTCAGGGACTGGAAAGTTCCGCTCTATTCATGGATCGTCATCTTCATTACCGGGAAAGTGATCGACATCGTCATGGACGGGATCAGCTATGACAAAAGTCTGTTCATCATTTCCGACAAGCATGAGGAAATCAGGGAAAAGATCCTCATGAACCTGAACAGGGGAGGAACCCTGATCGAAGGAAAAGGCATGTATAATATGGCGGACCGGAAAATCATTTTTACCGTTGTCAGCCGCCGTGAACTTGCAACACTGGAAGAATATATCCACCAGATCGATCCCAAAGCATTCCTGACCGTCATCAATGCCACCGAGATCCTTGGGGAAGGATTCAAATCGCTGGACGAAAAGATTACGGGATAGCCCTATTTCCTGAACAGGTTGATGATATCATTCCCATTGGCGAAAATGAGAAGTCCGAAGAGGATTACCATTCCCACGATCTGTGAATATTCCATGAATTTGTCACTGGGTTTCCTTCGGAAGATCATCTCATACAGGAGGAACATCACATGACCTCCGTCAAGTGCCGGGATCGGCAGGACATTCAGAATGGCCAGCATGATCGAAAGGAATGCCGTCAATGACCAGAAGGCATACCAGTCCCAGACAGCAGGAAAGATCTTGCCGATGGTTATAAATCCGCCAACCGATTCATAGGCATTTTTCTGAGAGAAGATGATCTTGATGGATTTCAGGTAATTCCCGACGCCTTCAAAGGCCCTGACAAAACCTGCAGGAATGGCCGACACCGCGGAATAGGTTTTTTCCCTGAAGTCCAGAAATTTATCCGGTCCTTTTCGCTGGACTCCGATAAAGCCATCTGCTGAAACCAGTACGGGCAACCTGAGCGTATCTTTTTCCCTGACCAGGATGACATTAATGGTTTCCCCTTTGTTTCTCAATACTACATTCCTGAATTCGTCATAAAAGGGCATGATGGTATCATTCACCCCGATGATCCTGTCATTGGGTTTGATCCCGGCTTTGCTGGCGCCGGTTCCCTTCGAAACAGCCTCGACTTCGAACGGGATGCGCACGCTGATGAAATCTGGTGATTTCTGCTTGATGATCCTGCTGATGAATCCGTTCGGGATTGTGACTTCAACCGGATTTCCTTCTCTTTCGACCTCAACCGTTTTTGCTTCATTCAGGATGATGGTTTTCGGGATATCGATAAACTCCTCAATGTATTTATGATCGACCGACAGTATCTTATCGCCATTGCGGAGGCCCATCTGGTATCCGAGCGAATCAACAGTGATACCATATTTAACAGCTGAAGTAGGCAGGTACTGTTCACCCCAGAGGAAAAGCAGGAAAATATAGATCACAATGGCAAGGATCAGGTTCACAGTTACCCCGCCGAGCATAATGATGAGGCGCTGCCAGGCTGGTTTGGACCTGAATTCCCAGGGCTGGGGTGGTTGTTTCAGCTGTTCGGTGTCCATAGACTCATCGATCATCCCCGAGATCTTTGTATATCCTCCCAGGGGAAGCCATCCCAGGCCATATTCGGTTTCTCCTTTCTTAAACTTGAAAAGTGAGAACCATGGGTTGAAGAAAATATAGAACTTATCCACCCGGGCTTTGAACCATTTTGCAGTGAGAAAATGTCCGAGCTCATGAAAGATGACCAGGATAGAGAGGCTTAATAATAATTGTACGATTTTGATAAATATTTCCATTAATCTTTGAATTTTTGTTTTGGGTTAATACTTTCTTTTTAAAGTCATCGAGTCACCTAGTCACCTAGTCACCGAGTCACCGAGTCACCGAGTCATTGAGTCACCGAGTCACAGGGTGATTGGCAACTATTCATTATTTCATTATATCATTATTTCATTATTTCATTATCTGATGAATTCGCGGGCTTTTTGCCGCGACAATATATCGGTTTCAACATAATCAATATAGGACGGCTGTTTAATAAAGGGTACAACCTCCATGCATTTTTCGATGATCCCCGGCATTTCAAGGAATTCCAGCCGGTCTTCCAGGAAAGCATTCACAGCCATTTCGTTGGCTGCATTCAGGATGCATGCCAGGTTCCCTCCAGAGGCGAGTGCGTGGTAAGCCAGGTCAAGGCTTCTGAACAGCTCTTTATCGGGCGTTTCAAATGTAAGGCAGGGATGATCAAGAAAGCTGAACCTGGGAAAGGGTGACTGAATCCTATCAGGAAATGACAGGGCATAGAGAACAGGAAGCCTCATATCAGGCAACCCCATCTGGGCTTTCATTGAACCATCCACGAACTGGACGATGGAATGGATGACAGACTGCGGATGTATCACCACATCGATCTGGCGGGGATCGAGGTTGAAAAGCCAGCGGGCTTCGATCACCTCCAGACCTTTATTCATAAGCGAAGCGGAATCGATGGTGATCTTGTTCCCCATTTTCCAGTTAGGATGGTTAAGTGCCGCTTCTTTTCTGACCTTTTCAAGGTGGTTCTTTTTCATCCCACGGAACGGTCCTCCTGAGGCTGTAAGGATGATCTTCTCGACCGAAGAATAACGTTCGCCCGAAAGGCACTGGAATATGGCCGAATGTTCCGAATCAACCGGCAGGATGGCAACCCTGCTGGCCATTGCTTCTTTCATCACCAGGTCGCCAGCCACCACCAGGGATTCCTTGTTCGCAAGGGCCACATCTTTCCCGGCAGCAATAGAAGCAAGCGTAGGTTTTAACCCGGAATACCCTACAAGCGCATTAAGTACAAGATCAATCGTTTCCATTTCAACCACCTGGGAAATGGCGGCCTCTCCTGAATAAACTTTGACCGGGTAAGGCTTCAGGGCATCAACAAGGTCCCTGTAACAATTATCATCGCCAATGACCACAGCATTTGGCAAAAACTCTATGGACTGTTTTATAAGAAGGGTGATATTGGATTGCGCGGTCAGCACTTCCACAGCAAAGCGGTCAGGGTTATGACGGATCACTTCGAGTGCCTGTGTTCCGATTGAACCGGTAGAACCGAGTATGGCAATATTTTTCTTCACCGGGCTGTTTTAAAATGTAATGTATTCTTTTGGATTGACCGGCTTTCCATCACTCCAAAGTTCAAAATGCAGATGTGGTCCGGTCGAAAGTTCACCAGTCTGGCCAACGATTGCTACCGGATCGCCCGCTTTTACGATATCTCCTTCCCGCTTCAGCAGTGCGGAGTTATGCTTATACGCTGAAATGATATTCGGCTGATGCTGGATGATGATGACATAACCTGTCTCAAGTGTCCAGTTGCTCAGGATCACTGTCCCGTCCAGGACCGCCTTGATGGCTTCATTCTGTTTCGAAACAATATCGACCCCGTAATGGCCCTGCACAGGGTTGAATTCATTCGTGATGATCCCTTTCAGGGGTGTAAAGAACAATACGCTGCCGATGGAAGAATTCTTCATGAATGCATTTTCGGAATTTTCCATCCGGTAAATGCTATATTTACTCTGGTTGTCAACTTCAAGCCGCAGCATTGAATCTTCGAGCGACCGCTTGATCTTGATGTTGCTGTATTTGTTGAGCGTATCTTTCGGGAGAGGAATATCGGTTGTAAGATCTTTTCCATTGATCACATTCCTGAGATTTTGGTAGAACAACTCTTTTTTTGCGAGGTCTTTTTCGATGGAATCGGTTTTAATCAGCAGCTTATAGAGTTTTTTCTGCAAACCCACATTGGTATATCCCGGAATATATTCACGCAAAGGTGTAAAGGCGATGAGAATACTTGTGAGAAAGATCAGGATAATGGTAAGGGATCCGAGGGCGACGAATACATTAAGCCGTGAAAGCCTGAAGGTCAACCGTTCTTCAAGCGTTTCATCGTTCATAAACACCAGGCGGTATTTATTCCTGAGCTTGATTAACCATCTCCCCTTTATCTTTTCCTTTTTTTCTGCAGCCATCCGTTTGTTATTTTCAGCCTTATACCTTTCAGGCCTCATGGTCAGATCAAAACCAGTGCAAAGGTCGTAAAATTTGGTTAACTACTGAGATTAGGATATCAAACGTTCAATTCGACAGCAAATTATATATGTCATATTTCAAAAATTTGAAATATTTTTGTAAAAAATAAGTTATAAGTCATTTAAGCCATCTTGTTTTGAGTAATAAGAGACCATACATATATACCCTTTTTACCACCTGTATTGCGGTTATTGTCATCCTCGCCTCCTGTTCAACCAAAAAGAACACATGGACCCGGCGTCAATATCATAACCTGACCGCACATTTCAATGTTTACTGGAACGGTATGGACAACATGCGCCAGGGCATCAAGGAATTCAACGCCACGGTGAAGGATAATTACCTGATGGTTTTGCCGGTCTATAATTATGGCGATAAAGCATCAGGATCCAAGATGAGCCAGTATTCAGATGTTGCCATCAAGAAAGCCCAGAAGTGCATCACCAAGCATTCCATGTATTTCGGGAAGAAGGAGTACAACAAGTGGATCGACGATTGCTATATGCTGATCGGGAAAGCATACATGTACAAACAGGATTACTCGATGGCCCGGAGATACTTTGAGGTAACCATCAAGACATTCAATGATAATGAGATCAAGTACGATGCTATGCTGTGGCTTGCCCAGGCCAACATCATGATGAATGATTTCACGATGGCGGAGCCGATGCTTGATATGGTACAGAACAAGATCAGAACGGGTGCCGCTCCCGAGAGACTCGAAAAAGATGTAAACCTCATTTATGCCAACTTCTACATCGTTCAGAAGAATTATCCTCCTGCAGTTGAATACCTGAACAGGGCGCTTGAACTGAAGTTAAAAAGACAGATGAAGACCCGCTGCATGTTTATTCTCGGACAAATCCACCAGCTCAACGGAGAACTGGATGAAGCCTCAAAACTCTATGCTGCAGTGGTCAAGCGGAATCCTTCCTTTGACATGGAATTCAATGCCAAGATCAACATGGCACGTTGCTACATCGCCAATTCAGGGAATAAGGAATTTATCGTAAAAAAGCTCCTGAAGATGCTCAAGGATGACAAGAACAAAGAGCAACTCGACCAGGTCCACTTTGCACTTTCCGAGGTTTACCTGAAAGATGCAGATACAGCAACGGCAATAGAATACCTGACGAAATCGGTCGCTACGAGCACCACAAATAATTACCAGAAAGCCATATCGGCCCTTCAACTTGCTGACATCTATTTTCTCCGGAAAAAATACCCGAAATCACAGGCCTACTATGACAGTACGATGAGATTCCTTCCAAAGGATTACCCGAATTACAAGGAATTATCGAAAAAGACTGCAACCCTGACTGATCTCGTTAAGAATCTTGAGATCATCCAGCGGGAAGACAGCCTTCAGAAGCTGGCCAAGATGACTGAACCTGAGCGGATGGCGATCATCAATGAGATCATTGCGGATGTGATCGAGGAAGAGCAGATCAAGGCTGAAGCAGAACGGCTGAAACAGGAGTCTCGGATGTTTCAGCAAACCCAACAGGGCGGGAAGGACCTTACAGCCCCGGCTGGCGGGGGAGTCGGTGCATGGTATTTTTACAATCCTGCCACCATGGCCAACGGATACACCACTTTTATAAAGAAATGGGGCCGAAGAACCCTTGAGGACCTCTGGTTCCTTTCCGATAAGAACATCGCCACCTTTGCTGAAGAAACCGAATCAGATTCAGTGGAAGTTGATGAATCGGATACGGCCACCATGGCCAAGAAAAAGGAAAGCAAGACACCCCTGAACAATAAAAACCCGAAATATTACCTTAAAGATCTGCCATTCAAGCCTGAGCAGGTGGAAGCTTCCACCAATAAGATCATCCAGGCATATTATAATGTAGGGTTCATTTATGTTGAAGGATTGCATGATTATGAGGAATCAGTCAGGGCCTTTGAGAAACTGCTGGAACTCTATCCTGAAAACAAGTACAACATCGCCACCTGCTATGAACTCTACAGGATCTACACTGACCTTGAGAACAAAGAAAAGAGTGATTATTATAAAAACCTCATTCTTACCAAATACCCGGAAACTGATTTTGCCAAACTCCTGATCAACCCCAATTATTACCTTGAAGTCCAGACAAAGCAGAAAGAAGTATCCATCCTATACGAGGACACTTACAAAGCTTTCATGAACCAGCAATATTACATGGTGATCAACAACAGCGACCTGGCATTCAAGACGTTTAAATCGGATACGAGCCTTTTCCCGAAATTTGCGTACCTCAAAGCCTTGTCACTGGGAAAAATTGAGGTGGTAGACTCCCTTGTTAATGCAATGCAGGCTATTGTCAAGAAATATCCAAAAAGCGAGGTAAAACCCCTGGCACAAAATGTTCTTGAATTTCTGAACAAGCAGAAGAATTCACAGGGAGAACCGCTCATCAAGGATTCCACACAACAGACGCTGGAAGCCGAAACAAAAATGTACACGTTCAATAAGGATGCAATCCATTTTTATGTACTCATTGTAGATAATGAAAAGGTGGATGTGGAAGCCCTGAAGATCAAGATATCTGATTTCAATTCAAAATTCCATGACCTTGAAAATCTCCAGGTCAACAGCCTGCTTCTCGAAGGAAGCCAGGAGATGATCACGATAAACAATTTCGACAACAGCGAAGGGGCTGTCAATTATTACGTTTCCATCAAAGACAATGATTACATATTCACCCGGTTGAAGCAAACCGGTGATTATGCCCAGTTCGTGATCTCCGCGGATAACTATCCGATCTTTTACAAAAACAAGAACATCCTCCAGTATATGCGGTTCTTTGAGAAGAACTACCCGGTGACGGGACCGCAGTAGGAGTCGGCAGACGGAGGTCGGAGGTCGGAAAATTTTAGACAGAAGACAGAAGACAGAAGATAGATGTTTGTCTTATTCCTATTGCCTATTGCCTATTGCCTATTGCCTATTGCCTATTGCCTATTGCCTGTTGCCTATTGCCTACGACATTTCCCTCCCTGGAGAAAGTTATATCGACCTGATTGTAATAATTAAACAATTTTGTTTTATTTTTGGTTGATCAAATATTGTGTTTACCACCAAATTAACTATCATGGTAAAGAATAAGGAAAGCGAAGTTCCCTCCATCAACCTTCTGGGATCAGGAACGATGGTCAAAGGAGAAATCAAGCTGAACGGTGATTTCAGGATTGACGGCACTTTTATCGGTACAATCAATTGCAAGGGTAAAGTTGTTGTCGGCCCTACCGGCGTAATCGAAGGAGAGATCAATTGCCTGAATGCAGATTTTTCAGGGGAGATCAAGGCCACGGTGAAAGTGACCGAACTCCTTACTTTGAAGGAATCAGCAAAATTCAACGGGGATATAACGACCAATAAACTGGCCATCGAGCCGGGTGCAAAATTTTCAGGTAACTGCATTATGGAAGGAGCAGGCTCTAAAATTATAACACCTTCTACCCTTAAGAATGATGAACCTCGACAAAAAGAAGCGACTAATTGACAGCTATGCGAAGTATTCGTCGATAGCATTTCAGATGCTGGCCATCATCCTGCTTGGCGTATTTGCCGGATTCAAGCTGGACCAATGGCTCCATTCAAAGCCGGTTTTCACCATCATCCTGTCGTTCGGATCTGTTATCCTTTCGATCTATTACGTAACCAAGGACCTTCTGAAAAAAAAATGATATTCCTGCCTGAATGAAACTCCCGCATCCTGAATTCTTCCGGAAATTACTTATTTTTTCTGCCTTTATCACTGTTCCCGCAACGGCCATTACATTTCTTCTGCCCGGATCCTTTATCACTCCTACCCTGCCGTTCCAGTTTCTATTCTTTATTATTGTAACTTTTCTTTCTTACCACCTGATATCAGGTTCATCCGAGAAGAAATTTATCCGGTTCCTCAATGTTTATATGATCATTACCATCGTCAAGCTGTTCTTCTTCATTGCGATCCTGGTTGCTTATATCCTGCTGAACAGGCCGGATGCCGTTCCTTTCGTACTCTCCTTTTTTATCCTGTACCTTTGCTATACGATTTTCGAGGTTATACAGATCGTTTCCCTGTCGCGAATGAAGCAGGAAAATTCATAAAACCTGACGTTGTTTCAGTTTCCGGTTGTTGGCATACGTTTTGACCATCCACCGGAAAAAAAATTAGTACCTTTGCACACCGCTTATGGAACTGGTTTACATCACAAGGAAAGAACATTTTAATGCCGCTCACAGGTTGTTCAGACCGGAGTATTCGGATGAAGAAAACCTGAAGGTGTTCGGGAAATGTTCCAATCCCAACTGGCACGGGCATAACTATACATTATTCGTGACTGTGAAAGGCGGTGTGAACAAAGAAACGGGATTCGTTGTGGATCTTAAATTGCTGAGCAGCATAATCCAGGAAACAGTGATCGCAAAAATGGATCATCGCAATATCAATCTTGAAGTTGACTTTATGGCAGGGAAACTGGCTTCCAGCGAAAATCTGGCAATCGGGATCTGGAATGAATTGTTTCCTGAAATTCGAAAACTTGGTGCGGAACTGCATCGCATAAGGCTTGAAGAGACTGAAAATAACTTTGCAGAATATTACGGATAACCGGATATTACTCCTTTAACAACAGTGTATGATCGAAAGAGAGAAGAAACTTGGCTATGAGAGATCGGAAGAGTTTAATCCAAAGACTTTGGAGGAATTGAGTTTTCACTATAAAGAGATCCTCCGGCTGATTGGTGAGAACCCTGACCGGGAAGGGTTGCTGAGGACACCGTTGCGGGTTGCCAAAGCGATTCAATTCCTTACGAACGGGTATGACCATGACCCTGAAGAGATCCTGAATTCGGCCAAATTCCGGGAAGAGTATCGAGAGATGGTGATCGTTAAAGATATCGAGATCTATTCATTGTGCGAGCACCACCTGATCCCTTTTATCGGGAAAGCGCACGTAGCCTATATTCCCGATAAATACATCACCGGTCTCAGCAAGATCGCACGGGTTGTGGAAGTTTATGCAAGACGACTCCAGGTGCAGGAGCGGCTGACTACACAGATCAAGACTGCCATCAATAATACGCTGAAACCTCTGGGGGTTGCCGTTGTAATAGAGGCCCAGCACCTTTGCATGTCGATGCGCGGGATCCAGAAGCAGAATTCGGTGACCACAACGTCTGATTTCATTGGCGCTTTTGAACGGGACAAAACACGGGCGGAGTTTCTCCACCTGATCAGTACGAAACTGCATTGATCAGCGTTAATCTGTTCCCGGGTTTACCCGGAATGAAACATTAACATAAAAACAATTAAACTTAAATAACAATGGATATGGATCAGAATACAAGGGGATATTCAATTCCCCGGCCAGGATATGAAACGGCTGCAGTTGCAAAAACGTTCATGTCGCAGGTTTTTTTATGGATGACATTTGCGATGGCAGTCACTGCCATCACCGCTTATTGGTTTGCCTCATCAGAAGAGCTGATCGGGAGCCTGGTCAACCCTGTCACACACGGGCTCAGTGGCCTGGGGTGGTTCGTTACACTTGCCCCGATCGGGTTTGTTCTGCTGATGTCTTTCGGATTCCAGAAGCTTTCAGCACCTGTAATGGCCTTGCTTTTCATTGCTTTCGCCATTTTAATGGGAATGAGCCTGTCTTTCATTCTGCTCGTTTATACAGCTGCCTCTGTGTACAAGACATTTGCGATCACCGCGGTTATGTTTGGCGGGATGGCGGTCCTGGGCTATACAACCAAGACAGACCTCACTAAATTCGGTTCCCTGATGATGATGGGCCTTTTCGGCATCATCATCGCCATGGTTGTAAACATGTTCATGCACAGCCAGACCATGGATTACATCATCAGCATTATCGGGGTCCTTGTATTTACAGGACTTACCGCATATGATGTTCAGAAACTGAAAAGGATCGGGATGTCAGGGCTTGATGATTCCGGCGATGGTTCGGCCGTTCGCAAGATGAGCATTATGGGAGCGCTGACACTTTACCTCGATTTTATCAACCTCTTCCTGTTCCTGCTGAGGTTTCTGGGGGACAGGAAATAGGCTGAGCGCTTCGCGCCTCGGGCCAAGGGCTGCGGGCTGCGGGTATTAACCTATCATACCCACCCCTCAAATCCCCTCGCTGCAAGCAGGGAGGGGAAGACCGAAGGTCGGGGTGGATACATTATGAGTTAAATCTCATTGTAAACAAGGTTGGATCCAGGATCTCGAAGCGCGAGGCCAGAAGCAATCTTTAAAATGGTCAGATCTGTAAAATTCAAATGATAATCAAAATGTAAAATTATGTCAAAAGCATACGTATTCCCCGGTCAGGGAGCCCAGTTTGTCGGGATGGGAAAAAATCTCTACGACTCTTCTCCCCTGGCAAAAGAATTATTTGAGAAAGCGAATGATATCCTTGGATTCCGGATCACGGACCTGATATTTGCCGGCACTGACGAAGATCTGCGGCAGACGAAAGTCACGCAACCGGCTATATTCCTGCATTCGGTGATCCTGGCAAGCACACTTGGTGACCAGTTCCAGCCGGACATGGTAGCCGGGCATTCGCTTGGTGAATTCTCAGCACTCGTGGCTGCAAAAGCCCTCTCTTTTGAAGACGGGTTGCGGCTTGTTTCAAAACGTGCAATGGCCATGCAGAAAGCTTGTGAAAGGGAGCCGTCCACCATGGCAGCCATCCTCGGGCTCAATGATACCGTGGTTGAAGATATCTGCAAGTCGATCGAAGAAGTGGTCGTACCCGCAAATTACAACAGTCCCGGACAACTAGTCATTTCGGGAAGCATGAAAGGGATAGAGATTGCATGTGAAAAACTCAAGGCTGCAGGTGCAAAAAGGGCTCTCCCATTGAAAGTAGGCGGGGCATTCCATTCACCTTTAATGGAGCCGGCACGTATTGAACTTGCAGAAGCCATCAATACCACCCTGTTCAGCGAACCGATCTGCCCGATCTACCAGAATGCAACTGCAGAGCGGGTAACAGATCCCCAGATCATCAGGAAAAACCTGATCGCGCAGCTTACGGCCCCTGTGTTGTGGACCCAGCTTACCATGAATATGCTGAAAGACGGAGCCACTACTTTCATTGAAGTAGGCCCGGGAACGGTTCTCCAGGGGTTGATTGCGAAGATCGGGAAAGATGTGACGGTAATGAGCGCTTAATTAACGCTTCACGTATTGCTGATCATAGTATTTCTGGTAGTCACCGGAAGTGACATTCTGCATCCATTCTTCATTGGCGAGGTACCAGTCAACGGTTTTCTCAAGACCAGTTTCGAAGGTAAGCGAAGGCTTCCACCCAAGTTCATCCTGGATCTTTTCGGAATTGATCGCATATCTCAGGTCATGCCCTGCACGGTCTTTCACGAAGGTGATCAACTGAGCGGAAGTTCCTGAAGCACGACCTAGCTTACGGTCCATGATTGCGCACAATTCACGGATCAGGTCGATATTCTTCCATTCATTGTTTCCGCCGACATTGTAGGTTTCTCCGACTGTTCCCTTGTGGAATACCAGGTCGATCGCGTTGGCATGGTCTTCTACATAAAGCCAATCGCGGACATTCTCACCTTTCCCGTAAACCGGGATTGGCTTAGTGTGCTTTATATTATGAAACGCCAGGGGAATGAGCTTCTCGGGAAACTGGTTCGGGCCATAATTGTTCGAGCAGTTTGAAATGACTACCGGAAGATGGTATGTATGGAAATAGGCCATAACAAGATGGTCGGAACTGGCTTTTGAGGCAGAATAAGGGCTCCTTGGATCATATGCCGTGGTTTCCAGGAAATGACCGGTATCGCCGAGCGAGCCATACACCTCATCCGTGGAGATATGGTAAAACCTTTTCCCTTCCATGTTGTCTTTCCACACTGCCCTGGCAGCATTCAGAAGGTTGACCGTTCCGATGATATTCGTAAAAATAAACTCCATCGGGTTGCTGATCGAACGATCCACATGGGACTCGGCGGCAAGGTGGATAACCCCGTCGAACTGGTACTGATCAAATATCTTCCTGATTTCTTCAGCATCCACAATATCCGCCTTGATGAACTGATAATTGGGGGCATTCTCAACATCCGTAAGGTTAGTAAGGTTCCCCGCATACGTAAGCTTGTCGAGGTTAAAGATCTTGTACTGCGGATAATTCCGGACGAACCGTCTTACGACATGGTTTCCGATAAAGCCGGCTCCACCGGTGATCAGGATGTTTTTCATAGTAGTAGTTTTTAGTGGTTGTTAAAATGCTTCGGGCTTCGGGCTTCGGGCTTCAGGCTTCAGGCTTCAGGCTTCAGGCTACCATACTTTATTCTCTATCCTCTATCTATCCTCTATCCTCTGACCTCCGACCTCTGACCTCTGACCTCTGACCTCTGACCTCTGACCTCCGACCTCCGGCTTCACTTCTGTCCCGCCAATGCCTTCTCCCAATTCCAGGCCGACAGGGTCATATCATCCAGGTCTTTTTCGGCTTTCCATCCTAATTCGGTATTTGCAAGTGTTGTATCCGCCCACACTTTTTCCACATCGCCCGGCCGACGATCAAGGATTTGGTATTTCAGCTTCAGCCCTGATACCTTTTCAAACGATTTTATCACTTCCATTACCGAGCATCCGGTGCCGGTTCCGAGATTGAAGATCTCTATAGTCTTTTTCATTTTTCCTGAGATCATCCGTTCCACTGCAATGACGTGTGCCCTGGCGAGGTCGACAACATGAAGGTAATCCCGGATTGCTGTTCCGTCAGGCGTATTGTAATCATCCCCCCACACCCTGAGGAAATCCCTTTTCCCCATGGCAGTTTGCGTAATGTAAGGAATAAGATTATTCGGAACCCCGATGGGCAATTCGCCGATAAGTGCCGACTCGTGTGCACCGATCGGGTTAAAATACCGGAGAAGGATTGTGCTAATTTTATTCGAAGCCACAACATCCGTGAGGATCTCTTCAGCGATCTGCTTTGTATTTCCATAAGGCGACATCGCCTTCTGAACGGGTGCATCTTCCCTGACGGGCAGCAGTTCCGGCTGCCCATAAACAGTGCAGGAGGAGGAAAAAACGATGTGTTCAACTTCATTCATGATCATCCCCTGGAGGACATTCATGAGGGAAACCAGATTGTTCCTGTAATAATTAAGCGGCAATGCGACCGATTCACCGACAGCTTTGAATGCTGCGAAATGGATTATGGCCTGAATGTCGCTGTTTCGTTTAAAAAAATCCTCTGTCAGGGCCGGATCGGTCAGGTCAAATTGCTCAAAGAGCGGGCGCTTTCCTGTGATCAGGGCAATATTATCAACAACTTCGGCCGTGGAATTTACCAGGTTGTCGACGATGATCACATCGTAACCTTTCTTCTGCAGTTCCACCACAGTATGGGATCCGATAAAACCGGTACCGCCCGTGACAAGAATTTTCATATTCAGAGTTCTAGTGTTTTCAGTATGGGATGGTAGTCCCCTTCCTTGTGTATTGACCTGCTATTACGAATATTATAGACGATCTCGATGGCATGCTTGCTGTCTTCAAGTGTAAATCCGTTTCCTGCCAGGATATCCCGGTAACTGACCGTATGGAGATCCGTAAAGCCTTCGCTGAATTCTACCTCTGTGCCATCAAGGACAAGTGCCCTGTATGTTGTCTTTCCTGCGTTCCGGATATTCAGTGGAATATCTTCGCGATTCAGGCTCAGGAACCAGCGGATCCGGGCTCTTTCGAGCTGAAGGTAGCCGGCTGCCCTGTCGCGTGTCAACAGATGAACTTTGTTTTCACTGACATTCCCGAAGATCCAGGCCAGCATATCAAAGAAGTGCACACCGATATTTGTGGCAATACCTCCTGATTTTTCGATGTCGCCCTTCCAGGACCGGTAATACCATTTCCCCCTGCTCGTAATATAGGTCAGGTCGAGGTTATAGATCTTATCTTTCGGTCCATTGGCAATCTTGTTCTTCAATTCGATAATGGCCGGATGCAAACGCAACTGCAGGATCGTAAAAACACTTTTTCCCGTTTCCTGTTCAATAACCTTTAATGCATCAGCATTCCAGGGATTGAGGACGATAGGCTTTTCGCAGATCGCGTGTGCATCGTTTCTCAGGGCCAGCCGGATATGAGAATCATGCATATAATTTGGAGAGCAGATGCTCACATAATCTATCTTCTGGCTACCATTCGCGCTTTTCAGGAGAGAATTTCTCCTGCGCTTATCAAGATGTCTGTCGAATCGTTCCGGTTCTATAAAAAAATCAGCATTGGGGAAATAGCTATCCATTATACCTACTCCATCGTATGGATCCAGAGCGGCAACCAGTGTATTTCCAGTTTCTCTAATCGCTTTCATGTGTCGCGGTGCGATATAACCGGCTGCACCAATCAAAGCAAAATTCAGCGGTCTGTTCAGTTCACTCATATTATTTTTGACTAACTAATTTCTTAACCTGTCCTTCTTCGAGAATGTATTTTTCCCGGCTTTCAGGACATACAGCGATTCCTTCCTCATTGAATTCGAGGCGATGTCCGAATTCACTCATCCAGCCAATGTGCCGGGCCGGATTTCCGACGATCAGGGCATAGGCGGGAACGTTTTTTGTCACGACAGCGCCTGCTCCGATAAAGGCAAACTCACCGATCTCATGTCCGCAGACAATGGTTGCGTTTGCACCGATCGTTGCCCCTTTCCTGACCAGGGTTTTTGTATATTGATCTTTCCGGATCACAGCGCTGCGAGGATTGACAATGTTAGTAAAAACCATTGACGGACCCAGGAAAACATCGTCTTCACAGATCACCCCCGTATAGATCGAGATATTGTTCTGAACCTTGCAATTCTTTCCAAGGACGACCTCTGGGGAAACCACTACATTCTGCCCCAGGTTGCAGTTCTCACCAAGGACGGCACCAGTCATGACATGGGTAAAATGCCAAATTTTAGTCCCTTTTCCTATTTTACAGCCATCATCGATAACAGCGGTCTCATGTGCAAAATACTCTTTTTCCATAGGTTATTTATTGACAAATTCCAGGAGTGATCCGGTAATAAACTTCAATTGTTCCTCATCCAGTTCAGTATGCATGGGAAGAGAGATCACACGTTCAGCAAGTTCTTCCGTAACAGGAAATTCGCCTGAATCATAATGGCAATCCACGAATGCTTTTTGCTGATGCAACGGAACAGGATAATAGACCATGGCAGGAATTCCTTTGGATCCAAGGTAGTCCTGTAGTCCCTTCCTGTCAACATTTTCCAAAAGAAGTGTATACTGATGAAAAACGTGGTCGGATTTTGGATAGCGGTATGGTGTTGTTAACTTTGGATTCCCGGCAAATGCACGGTCGTAATAATCGGCGGCATCCCTCCTTTTCTGTGCATATTCATCAAGGTGCTGTAACTTCACTTTAAGGATGGCGGCCTGGATGCTGTCGAGACGGGAGTTCACCCCAATGCAGTCGTGGTAGTACCGTACTTCCATACCATGGTTCACGATTATCCTTAACTGTCGTGCAAGCTCATCATCATTGGTAAATATGGCACCGCCATCACCGTAGCATCCGAGGTTCTTGGAGGGGAAGAAGGAGGTACAGCCGATCTGTCCGATCGTTCCGGCTTTTTTCTTTTTTCCGTCAGCGAAATGATAATCGGCGCCAATGGCCTGGCAGGCGTCTTCAATAACATAAAGGTTATACCTGTTTGCAATATCCATGATCGCTTCCATATCGGCACACTGGCCGAAAAGATGTACCGGGATGATAGCTTTCGTTTTCGGGGTGATGGCCTTTTCGATCAGCTTCGGGTCAATATTGAAGGTTCCGGGCTCGACATCGATGAGAACAGGTGTCAGTCCAAGCAAGGCAATCACTTCGACCGTGGCGATAAAGGTAAAGGAGACTGTGATGACTTCATCCCCTGGCTTCAATCCAAGCGCCATCATGGCAACCTGTAATGCATCGGTTCCATTGGCACAGGGAACAACATGCTTAATACCCAGGTAATTTTCGAGATCTTCCTGGAAGCCTTTCACGGCCGGTCCGTTGATAAAAGCACAAGAGTCAACCACACTTTGTATTCCGAGATCGATCTCAGGTTTGATTTTCTGGTACTGACCCTGAAGGTCAACCATCTGTATCTTTTTCATTCGGTTCTATTATTTGTGTTTATGCGATTTTATTGTTGTGCAAAGGTAATAATCTAAAAGAAATAGCGAAGTAGCGAAGTAGCGAAGTAGCGAAATAGCGAAGTAGCGAAGTAGCGAAGTAGCGAAGTAGCGAAGTAGCGAAATAGCGAAGTAGCGAAGTAGCGAAGTAGCGAAGTAGCGAAGTAGCGAAGTAGCGAAGTAGCGAAGTAACGAAGTAGCGAAATACTAAGATTTCCCAGATGACTCGATGACTGGATGACTTGATGACTCGATGGCCGCATGACTTTGTTGGCTTTGAATTAATCCTTCATCACCTTCATCATCTCATTGACTATATTTTCTGTGCCATTTGCAATGTCGGTTATGTTTGCGTCAAGCATATAGCACGGGGTGGTAAAAATTTTCTTTTCCCTGTCGATGACCACTTCGCCATGCTCTGACATGGAATAGGTTGATCCCATCCGCTCGATAAATTCCTGTGAAGCCTTATCATTTCCTGTGGTAAGATCCGTGTCTGTCAACACCCTCGCAAGGATCACCGGGGCGATGCACATGGCTCCTACTGGTTTTCCGGCATCGGACATTGATTTAACTGCTTTCTGAACATCCTGGTTGACCGTGCAGGCATCTCCATCCATGGCCCAGGTGCAGAGGTTCTTTGCAGCACCAAACCCTCCGGGAAATATGAGGGCATCGAATTCAGAGGCGTTAAACTCACTGGCTGCCCTGATTTTTCCTCTTGCGATACGGGCAGATTCAACAAGAACGTTCCGCTTTTCATTTGTCACTTCGCCGGTCAGGTGGTTGATCACGTGATGTTGGGGAATATCCGGCGCAAAGATCTCATATCCGGCACCGGCTTTTGCAATCGCCAGCAACGTCAGGGTTGCTTCATGGATCTCAGCGCCATCAAAAACGCCGGAGCCGGCTAATATTACTGCAAATTTTTTCATTTTTCAGGATGCTTTTACGTCACAAGGTAATACAGTAACAAAGTGACAAAGTAACACAGAACCAGGATGATCAGCCCGCCAATTCATCAGCTCATCAACTCATGAGTTCTATTTATATTCTTTCGGCACCAGTTCCCCGGTGATCACCATCAGCCCGTTCATTGCGAGGGCCTTCATTTCATCTTCTCCGGGGAAAACATGGATTGGCGCCAGCTTATAGACCCGTTCCTGTATCCAGTTGACAAAGGATTTATCATAGGCGATACCACCGGTGATCAGGATTGCATCCACTTCGCATTTGAGTACGGTGTACATTTCACCAACTGCTTTGGCAACCTGGTACGCCATGGCATGGTAGATCATTTCCGCTTTTTCATCACCGGCGTTCACCATTTTTTCGACGGCGGCAGCATCGTTTGTACCCAGGTAGCTGACGAGGCCGCCTTCGCCCTTGTTCATTTTCTGAACCTCTTTCAATGAATACTTTCCGCTGAAACAAAGACGAATGAGTGGTCCTACGGGAAGTGTGCCACTGCGTTCGGGTGTAAAGGGACCTTCTCCATCGAGTCCCTGGTTCACATCGATGACACGCCCTTTGTGATGGGCTCCGACCGTAATTCCACCTCCAAGGTGTACGACAATCAGGTTAAGGTCTTCATATTTGCGGCGTGTGGTCCTTGCAAATTCGCGGGCCACAGCTTTCTGGTTCAAGGCATGGAAAATGGAGATCCGTTCAAACAGCGGATGGCCTGAGATACGTGCAATGTCGTCCATCTCGTCAACAACGATCGGATCGACAATGTATGCCTTTGCACTTGGAAGCACTTTTATGATGTCATGGGCGATCAGGCCTCCCAGGTTGCTTGCGTGTTCTCCAAGCGGGCTGTTGATCAGATCGTGAATCATGGCATCGTTGATCTCGTAGATCCCTGAAGGGATTGGTTTCAGAAGTCCTCCTCTCCCGACCACGGCCAGAAGGTTATCATCCGGAACCTCTGCTTCATTCAGCGTATGAATGATAAGATCCTTGCGGAAATGAAACTGGTCGGTGATCTTGGTGAAAGGGGCCAGTTCTTCTGTACTGTGCTTGATATTTTTCAGGAAGACCGGTTCTGTACCCTGATAGACTGCTATCTTTGTTGAAGTGGAGCCCGGATTTATGGCCAGGATGCGTACATCTTTCATACTCTTCGGGATAAATTATTATTTTCTTTCATTGCCGATGTTTCTCAGCTTGCTTTTCCTGATTCCGTATGTGAAATAGATCACCATACCCAGTGCCATCCAGATCAGCAAACGCAGCCAGGTATCAAGCGGCAGTGAGAACATCTGGATCAGGCAAATGAGGGCTCCGAGGACTGGTACATATGGCAGGAAAGGTGTCCTGAAGGGCCGTGGAAGATCCGGTTTTGCCTTGCGCAAGACAAGAATGCTTACGCAGACGATGGCAAAGGCGAGGAGGGTTCCGATGGAAACCAGTTCTCCAAGAATACTGATCGGAAGGATCCCGGCAAGGATGAGTGCCACAGAACCGGTGAGGAGCGTACTGACATATGGTGTTTTAAATTTCGGATGTACCCTGGAAAAAACGGGTGGCAGCAGTCCGTCTTTTGACATGGAGTAGAAGATCCGGGGCTGCCCCATCAGCATCACGAGGATCACAGAGCTTAAACCGGCAATGGCTGCAATTTTTACGATCGGCCGGAGCCAGAACATCCCCTCTCCCATGGCATTGACACCAACAGCGACCGGGTCGGGAACGTTCAGGGCGGTATAGCTTACAATCCCCGTAAGGACAAGCGCAACCATGATATAAAGTATGGTGGAAACGGTCAATGATCCGAGGATTCCGATCGGCATATGCTTTTGCGGATTTTTTGCTTCCTGGGCTGCGGTTGAAACGGCATCAAATCCAATATAGGCAAAGAAGATGACGCCTGCCCCGCGAAGAATTCCGCTCCATCCGAAATGACCTGATTCCCCGGTATTCGCGGGAATGAAGGGATGCCAGTTTGCCATTCTTACAAACATGATCCCGATCCCGATGAACAGGATGATCACAGAGACTTTCACGATGACCATGATGTTGTTGAAGTTGGCCGATTCCCTGATCCCTATTACCAGCAGCAAGGTGAGGACCCCGACGATGAACATGGCCGGAAGGTTGATGACGGCCGTTACATGAGGAAGGGCATCCACATTCACACCCTGTGATGACAAGCTTTGCGAAAGATTATGTGTCAGCTGCTGCCATCCGAGATTCGGAACATCAATAAGGATGGTCCCGGTGGCAGCTGTCAGCATGGTTGGCAGGTGGATCCCGAAATCATTCAGGAAACTCACGACATAACCTCCCCATCCCACAGAGACCGTTGATGCAGCAAACAGGTATTCAAGGATAAGGTCCCATCCGATGATCCAGGCAAGAAACTCACCTAGGGTTGCATAGGCATAGGTATATGCGCTTCCGGCGATGGGGATCATGGAGGCAAATTCAGCGTAGCACAATCCGGCAAATGCGCAGGCCAGTCCTGAAATGATGAATGAGATCACGATGGCTGGTCCTGCATACTGGGCAGCTGCCTGCCCGGTAAGGACGAAAATTCCCGCCCCGATGATGGCCCCGATACCGAGCGTTACCAGGTTCGTTGCTGTAAGCGCACGTTTCAGGCCATGACTGGTATCGGTGGCCTCATTCATCAGATCATGAATGGATTTTGTCTGAAATAATTTGCTGGACATGGCAAAAGGTTAAGTAAGAGATTTTATTAGCTAACCGCAGCAGCCATAACAATGCTATCCTGCTTGGATTCTTCGGTATCGGACCGTGAAGTGAGCACTATTGGTGCAGCGGCTCCGAGGATACAGGCTGCCAGCTTGGCATTGGCGGAGAATCCATACGCTTTGTAAAGTACATTCCCTGCTTCGATATCGGGGGCAACCAGCAGATCTGCATCTCCGGCAACATCGCTGACGATCCCTTTATGCTTTGCACTTTCCATGCTTACAGCGTTATCATAGGCGAGCGGTCCATCAATGATGCAATTCTTGATCTGTCCGCGCTGGTTCATCTTTGAGATGATCGCCGCATCCATTGTGGCCGGCATTGATTCATTGACCATTTCCACGGCTCCCAGCAGCGCCACTTTGGGCTTGCTGATCCCAAGCTTGTTCATGAATTCGACGGCATTGTTTATCAGCGCCACCTTTGTCTTCAGGTCAGGAGAGATGATCATGGCAGCATCTGTGAGGCCAAGAAGCTTGTGATAGGTGGGTATTTCGAACAATGCAAAGTGGGACAGGACTTCGTTTTTCCGGAGACCGTTTTCTTTATCAAGGACACCACGCAGGAGAACTGCCGTGGGTACATTGCCCTTCATGAGGATGTCAGCTTTTTTATCGTGGACCAGCTTCACAGCTGTTTTGACAGCATTGCCGTCATTTTCCTCATTGATGATCTTCAGTTTTGAAATATCAAGCTTCAGTTTCTTTGCGATCTCGCGGATCTGAACCTCTTTACCGACGAGAATGGCGTCGATCAGGTTTTTCTTTACAACTGAGCAAACGGCACCCAGTGAATGTTCATCATGGGCAACGGCAAGCACCAGCTTTTTTTTCGCTGATTTCTTGGCAATCGAATAAAGGTCGGATAATTTCGTGAGTCCTTCTTTTTTTGTGGTTTCCTTTGTTTTCATCATATAATGGTTTTAAGATTATGTCTGGATGCAGCCCGCATTTGCTGATGATCCGGAGTTCTGAAGAAAGATGTACGGATGCGGGTCCGATGTAATGATTTCTTCAGGTTTTCGGGCTCCGGAATGTGAACGGATCACTTCAACAAACGTACATGAAATTTAGAAAATACACAACGTTTGCAGAAAAAAAATCAATTAAAAATTTTCTACCTTTGTGGTTCCTATCAAATTGCACATTTTATGGAATTACCCTTTTCAGAGTCGTATAAAATCAAAATGGTGGAAACCATCAGGAAAAGCAGCCGGGAAGAGCGGGAGAAGTGGATCCGGGAGGCTAAATACAACCTCTTCCGTTTGCGAAGCGAGCAGGTTTTCATTGATCTTCTCACCGACTCCGGGACAGGTGCTATGAGTGATAAACAGTGGTCGGAAATGATGATCGGCGATGAAAGCTATGCCGGCGCCAACTCTTTTTTCAAGCTTAAAGCTGCCATCCAGGAAGTAACCGGGTTTGAATATTATCTTCCGACACACCAGGGAAGAGCTGCTGAGAATGTCCTTTTTTCCGTTCTTGTGAAGGAAGGGAACCTGGTCCCGGGGAATTCTCACTTCGATACAACGAAAGGACATATTGAATTCAGGAAGGCATTTGCCGTTGATTGCACGGTGGATGAAGCGTTTGACACTTCATCCTTATGTGCGTTCAAGGGAAATGTGGACCTGCAGAAACTGGAGGATGTGCTGGCCAAGAACGCAGACAAGATCCCGTTCATCATCATGACGATCACATGCAATTCTTCAGGCGGGCAGCCGGTTTCCATGGAGAACCTCCGCCTGGTGCGAAAAATGGCTGATAAATACGGGAAACTGGTGATCTTTGATTCTGCACGGTTTGCGGAAAATGCTTACTTCATCAAGACAAGGGAAACCGGTTACGAGAATGTTCCGATGCAGACGATCATCCGGGAAATGTTCTCCTATGCCGATGCCATGACGATGAGCAGCAAGAAAGATGCGATCGTGAACATGGGAGGCTTCATTGCAATGAGGGACCCGGTTTTGTACGATAAGGCGAGTGTTTATAACATCCTGTTTGAAGGATATATTACCTATGGTGGTATGTCGGGACGGGATATGAATGCTATTGCCCAGGGTTTGTATGAAGGAACAGATTTTGAATACCTTGAAACGCGGATCCGGCAGGTTGAATACCTGGGGAACAAGCTTAATGCTTACGGGATCCCAATTCAGCTTCCGATTGGCGGACACGGTGTTTTCGTGGATGCAAAGCGGTTTCTTTCAAATCTGCCGAAGGAAGAATTCCAGGCACAGACACTTGCGGTTCAGCTATACCTGGAAGCAGGTGTGAGGGGTGTTGAGATCGGGGCCATCCTGGCCGACAGGGATCCGGTTACACGTGAAAACCGTTTCCCCGAACTTGAATTTCTCCGGCTTGCCATCCCGAGAAGGGTATATACCAATAACCACATGGATGTGGTGGCCGTAGCGCTTAAAAACATATTCGACCGCAGGAATGCAATATCGCATGGTTTCAGGATCGTGAAAGAAGCTCCCATCATGCGGCATTTTACGGTAGAACTCGATCTTGCCTGATAAATTTATGGATCCAAAGAAAAAGGCCGGAAGATACGCACGCATCCTCCGCCAGTTACAGGATCTCCTGTACAAATCGCCTGATCTTGATTCAAAGCTGGCGACCATTGCAGCAATCCTGCATAACAAGATGGATTATTTTTTCTGGACGGGGTTTTACTTCCTGAAGGACGGCGATCTTGTAGTAAAATCCTACCAGGGACCCGTTGCATGCCAGGTGCTTGAGCGGAACAAAGGAGTTTGCTGGGCTGGAGTAAACCAGCAGAAAACCATTGTCGTTCCGGATGTTCACCAGTTTCCCGGCCACATTGCCTGCGATTCCCGATCTAAATCGGAGATCGTGGTACCAGTGAGGGATTCCGGCGGAAAGGTGACCGGTGTTCTTGACATCGACAGCAAATTCCTGAACTCCTTTGACGATACAGATGCAGCATACCTGGAAAAGATCCTCGGCCTGATCAATAGATGAGGCAGAACCTGCCAAAATCTACCTGACCCATTCCTCACACAAATCAGCTAAAGCCCTATGCACCTTGTTGAAATCATCCTGATCGCCGTTGGATTATCCATGGATTGCTTTGCAGTAGCCATCAGTATTGGCGCCGCAAAGAAAATCATCCGTGCGGATGCGATCCGGATGTCGGTATTTTTTGGAATATTCCAGGGGGCAATGCCTTTGATCGGTTGGGCCATTGGCGGAATTTTCAGAGATCAGATGGAATCGGTCGATCATTGGATCGCCTTTGGGATCCTTTCGTTCATCGGGGTAAAGATGATCATCCCGGCATTTAAAAAGGAACATGAAAAAGCTCCGCTCGACATCCGGAAACTGACGGTTCTGCTGACGCTTTCGGTAGCGACAAGCATAGATGCCCTCGTCATGGGGGTAACCTTCAGGATCATCCAGGCAAACATCATCAAGGTGGTCCTGATCATCACCGTCATCACCTTTCTTGTGTCGGGGATCGGTGCAAAACTGGGGGAACGTGCTCATCACATTTCCGCAAAGCATGCTGAACTGATCGGGGGGGTTGTGCTGATCCTGATCGGATTGAAGATACTGGGGAACCATGTGGGTTTTTTTCAATTATTCTGAGGTCGGAGGTCAGAGGTCGGAGGATGGAAAATAGAAAATAGAAAATAGAAGATAGATAAACGAAGCACGCGGCGCGGAGCACGCGGCCTATAGCGCGAAGCCTGTAGCCTGTAGCCTGTCCCCGCTTTCGCGGGAATGACGCACTTTGTAGCTGCAAAAATTTGGTAAACACAATGAGTCACGATAAAAAATTCAAATCCCGAAAACAATGCCAACCATAAGGATCACAAAGGAATTCCGTTTCGAAGCAGCTCATGCGCTAAAGGGGTATGACGGCGTGTGTCGCAATATCCATGGTCATTCCTATGAACTTCATGTAACCCTCATCGGCCATCCGATCGAAGCAGCCGGTTCACCTAAAAAAGGAATGGTGATCGATTTCGGAGATATTAAAAAGATCATCAGGACAAACATCATCGAGAAATTCGATCATGCACTGATCCTCGGATCCGACTTTGATACAACGGTGATTGAGCAGGCAAAGGAGCCATTCGGAAACATCCTGATCGTTGATTACCAGCCAACCAGCGAAAATATGCTGATCGATTTTGCCGACCGGATAAAATCGGGCATACCCGCTGGTGTCAAGCTTTTCAGCCTGAAGCTGCGGGAAACGGCAAGCTCCTATGCGGAGTGGTTTGCGGGGGATAATGATCCTGACTAGAAGGTCGGAGGTCGGAGGTCGGAAGTCGGAAGTCGGAGGTTGAAAGATGTTGTCCGTAGGGGAAAGTCGCGACTTTCCCCTACGGACGGCCTTTTGCCTTTCCCGCTTTCGCGGGGATGACGGTCAGCGGCAAGCCTGAAGCTTGAAGTATGAAGAATGAAGCCGTAGTTGTTTACCAAGTTTGGGTAACTGTTCACTTTTTCACCAGCTTAATTACCCGCAAAAGATCTTCCTGGTTGTTTTTGAATTTTAGTGTTGCGAGATAGATTCCCGGCCTCATGCTCCCCACTTCAAGATTCAGGCTGTGGACGCCCTGTAATTCAGTTTTATTTTCAGCAGTCATTATGTGTTTCCCGATTAGATCATATATTTCTATAGTAACCTGACCTTCCCGGGGCAGTGAATAAAAGATCGATGTAATATCCTCAAACGGATTTGGGCTGACCTGCATGGACAGGCATGGCGTCACTTCCTGATCATTCGTACTGATCGGTGTAGCGGCTATCACATCTGTCGCAAGGATCGCCTCCGGCATCGCATTGAAGGATCCATCAGCGATTTCATTCAGGGGATCCCCGGTCAGCGTAAAGCGGATGGATTTTCCGGAAGTAAATTCAGCCGTGGTCTTCAGCTTCAGTGTTAGGAGTAAGGCCCCAGGATCATAAACTGCAGCAACCGATGAATTCCAGCCGATCCTCAGCCTGTCTTCCCTGATCGTCCAGCCAGGTTGTACTGATACCCCTTGCATAATGACGTCCTCCACATCTGCAAGTTCGCCAGGAAAATCAAGTATCAAAGAGATCGCTGTCACACCGGATGGATTGATGATCCTGAAAGACAGGTCAATTTCCTGGCCGGCTTCAGCCTGTTTCGTTTCATCTGTCAGCAGGTGAACATTTGATGTAGCCGATTTTACAAGATCAGGGTTAAAACTCCTGTTGAAGTCGCCTGCACACAATCCATAAAGATTCAATACGACATCACCACCGGGTGCAAGGGAAATCGCCGGGAACAGTTCTCCCTCGACGGGCGGATCCGGATTGGCGCTGATGGTCTCTCCTGCTTTCCAGAATATCCAGCCGGACCGGTCAAAAGGTGTCTCGTCAACGAAGTGGTACTGGATCCGTAATGCATCAGTTGAGTTGATGAAATTATTATACCCTTGAATGCCGCCCGCCACATCACCGGCATAAAACCTGGTTTTCTCAATGGGATATCCGCCGACAAACCAAAAGTTGACCTGTGCGGCATCCGTACTGTTGACACTGCCGTCAGTCGACCTTGTGGATGTTGCAACAACATCATATGAGCCGTCCGGGCAGAGATTTGTGAATTCATAGTATCCCAGCGCATCCGGGTTTGTGGTACCCAGGAGATCCGAATGATCGACATCGGCCGTTCTGTAAAGTTTCACCGTGAAATCGGTTCCGGTCAGTTTGGTTTGAGCAAGGTTACAATAGTTCATATTGCCTTTTATGCTCCGGAGGTGGTTGATGGTAAAGCCTGTTATTCCTGCTTCCCCTGTTCCTGCCGGATTGCTGCTCACAACGCGGATCTTGTAAGCCGTGCCATCACCTGAATTCGATGGAATAGTAGTGCTGATGGTACCGGAAACCTGGGACGTGACTGTACCAATGGTTACCGGTGATGCAAAACTGCCGGCGGCATCCGAAAGCTGTGCTGTAAAACTGTTACCGGAATTCCATATTCCTCCTGCAGCTGAATATGATACTGAGAGGGATGAGCCAGCACAGAAGGAGGAACCTTCAAAAGAACTTGTAATGTTCTGACCGAAAACCCCGAAAGGTGAGAATGTAGTTATATTGCTTAGTGTCTGCGTGTAGGGACCAGCGCCTGCTGCTGCCGAGCCTGCGACAAACAACCAGGAGCCACCGGAATAATGTGCCAAATCGCACCATGAACGGGCAAAGTCGGATGATTCATCGGAGGAGTTCCATTGAACTTTAATGGTTGCTGTACTTCCACCGGATACATTTTCCTTCAGGCACCATGTTTTCAGCACAGCCCTGTTAGAGACCGGGGCACCGGTTGGCAAATCATTTGCGTCATACGCCATGTTCAGGCCATTGATCACCCTGGCCTTGAAATCATCGGCAACGGAGCCGGCTGTCAGTTGAATGAAAACCGGCAGATAAGCTGTCGCCAGCCCGATCGGAAATGCAACATCGGTGGCATTGTTTTGCACACGCTGCCTCAATGACCCTGTTCCGTCTGTAACCACATACCTGGCACTGTTGCTTCCGCTGATGGCAGCCGAATTTCCAAGCAACAGATCAAAAGCGCCCAGTGTGATCTTCCCGTTGGTGAAGGTCAGCGTCCCTGTGACAGATGCAGAGATTGCCAGGGATATTCCGAACGAATTGTCGATGATAAGGTCAAAGAATGTGGTGGAGGCTGAACCAGCGATCGTTTGGGGAGCCGTACCGTTGAAGGTCACACTTCTTCCGCTTGCCGTAAAACCGCCATTGTTGGTCAGTGTTCCTGCAACGCGCAGGGTGCTTCCGGACGCGATTGTTAATACAGCCCCGGGATTGATCGTAAGATCGAAAAAGTTCGTGGTACCGGATATCACTGCTGAACCATTTGAAAAAATCACTTTACTCGTTCCTGCATTAAAAGTACCGCCTTCATTCACCCAGCCTTCACTTCCGTTTATTGTCAACTGAGCATTGGACACTGCGTTCAGGATCCCGCCAGATTCAATAGTCAGGGATTGAATTTCAGCCGAAGCGGGCAATGACGGAGGATATGAAGTGGTAAGATCATCGGGGATCGTGACCGGATCCGAGCTATCCGGAACACCATTCGGGGTCCAGTTCAGCGGATCATTCCAATTGGTTGATGCGGAACCATTCCACTTCGGGTTTGTTTCCACCGGAATAATTGTAATATCATCAACGCAGATGTATGACGTGTTGGCCGCACTGTATCCATGCCAGCCGATATAGTAGGTGCCGGTCACAGAAGGGGTCATCAGGGCCGTTCCGTTCAGGTAGGAAGTTGTCTGAATAGTCGTGCTATTCCAAATCTGGCCTCCGTTCATGCTTGCTTCATTCGGTGCTATACCCCATTTCACTTCCATTTTTTCATTTGATGGTGCACCCCCTGTCCTGTAATAGAAACTAACCTGGTAGGAGGTTCCTCCTGTGAGTGTCAACCCAGGTGTGAAAAACCAGTCATTCATAACTGCGGATGCATTCTTCAAGAGGTACATCGAATTCGGCGCCGACCGCGGGTAAAGTGCTGAAGTGCTCCATTTCTGGCTGTCACTGTTGTTATTGGTCACTGAAATGCAACCGGTGGAAGGAGCTGCCAGCATATCGAGGTTCTCGGCATATGGGATTGATCCGTTCTGGCATATCGTATCGAAAAATGAAATATTGTCAAGGTAAAGATTATTCCCATGTCCGCTGATACCACGGAAAAGTATCCTGTCGGATCCTGCGGGGATGTTACATTTTTTTCGTGACCATTGCGTGGAAGACGGTGTATAGGCTGTTGTGATCGTTCCTCCGGTATTCAGGTTGCCTGTAGGCCCACCGGTCCATGAATCCAGCAGTAAATAGGTGGAACCATTGTCTGTTGAATAATAAACCTCCAGGTTGTCGACTTCTGTGGCGTAAGTCGCGTATGCCTCGTCAAATGTAACCACAGGGGCATTTAATCCGGAAAGATCAAGCCGTGGTGAGATGAGGTCAAAATTTCCTGCCAGTGTATTAAAAAAATCAGCTTTGGCGGATCCGGTGCCATTGCCATAAGCGCTGGCGGCAGCGGATCTCGTCCATGGAACACCAGCCACCTTCCAGCACGAGGGTGGAAAATTGGCAGTCTCAAAGTCAGTCGTGTAAGGAAATGATGAGATGCTCGTGCAGAAGGTGGTTGCTGTTGCCGGTGCTCCGGATGAATAAGTTGGCGTAGGGGCATGTACTGACCACGCCCTGTAGTAGTATGTAGTGTTTGGAGTAAGATCGGTTGTCTGGTTGAAGGATACCCCGGATCCGTTATAGATCACGGTCCCTCCCCCTGTAATAAGGTTCCCTGCGACATAGCTCCCTGTCGGGGTTCCGAATGTGTTTGTTGTGCTGTATGCAACCATTACGTTATCATTCGAACTGTTCTTTTTCCAGGAAAGGTTTACCTGGGAAGAGCTTGCTGCTACCGCAATAAAGCCTGAAGGAGGGATCACACCGGAAAGCGCTGTATAAGTGATCTGGATGTTCGGCCTGTTGCCGTTGACGGTTCCGGAAGCCGTGGGTGGAAATACCTCAGCCCAGAATTCGTGTTTGGAGGTGGCGTTGCTGTATCTGAATGTTGGATAGGTTGTCGCTGCCGGTTCACCGAAATCCGTTTCACACAATACCATGAGATGAACGGAAGCGCTTCCGGAATAAGCAAAATCGGCGATATCCATAACAACCCACCCGGTGGTGGTGAAGCTCGTGATCCCGTCATAAACAAGGGTCGCACCGCTGATGGCAGAGGCCCAGGTTCCCGCGGTTATGGTGGTTGAACTTGTTGTTTTCAGGTAGATCTTAACCGGGCATGTATTTGGATCACTCGTTCCGACATACCAATTCAGGGAGGAGATAAACCCTGAACCTCCTACCTCTGAATAAGTATAGATCGATGCTGACCGTTCATACCCGTACCACATCCCGAAAGGCTGACGCTGCGTGGAAGTGCCTGTGCCTATGGTGACCGTGGTTCCCACAGCCATCCAGGCATTTAACAGCATACACACGATTGCAACGATCCGGGATTTCATTCTTTCCTTAAAAACGTGTTAAAGATAATATTTAGAAACATTGAAAATACGTCCTGGCAGATGACATTACCTGTTAATAATTAGTTTTCCGGTACCGCTGCATTCATCGGCTTTCCCTTCCAGGGTGATTGTTGCAGTGTACACGCCTGGCTCCAGGTTCCAGGCTTGGAGTTTCACGCTGTGGGATCCCTTTGATTCCCTGTTGTTCACAATGGTTTTCACGAGTTGTCCTACAAGGTTGCGGATCTCAAGCGTGACCATGCCGTCATACGGCAGGGTGTAACTCATCATGGTGGAGTTGCTGAAAGGGTTAGGATAGTTCGATATCGTAAGCTTCTGCAATGTTTCGTTTTCATCAATCCCGACAGAAGAGGCTTCGACAACATCGACGTTAAGTTCAGCATCATCAATGACGGTGAATTTGCCGTCAGCCAGTTCATTTTGCGGGGTGCCGGCCAGGGCGAAACGGATAACATTGCCCTGTGTGAATGTGGGTGTGGTCGTTAATTTTAAATTGATGACAACGTCGCCTGCTGCAAAACTTAACGGATTGCGTGAATTCCAGCCGATCCTCAGCTGGTTGTCTTTTACCGCCCAGTCAAACTGACCGCCTTCCCCGTCAAAGAGAACATCCTGCACTGTGACAAGATCGCCCGGGTAATCGAGGACCAGGGATACTGCCCCGATTACAGCAGAATTGACCAATGTTACAGGCAGGTCGAATTCCTGGTTGCGGGCTACCTGCTTTGTTCCTCCATAGGAAAGGCGGAGGGTTGAACCTGCAGATTTTCCCAGGGTCGGATTGAAGCTCCTGTTATAGTCCCCTGTACACAAACCGTACAAATTCAGGGTTACATCAGCGCCATCCGTCACCACAATGGTCGGGTATAAAACACCTGCAACAGGATCGGGGTTGGTGCTTATGGTTTCCCCGGCTTTCCAGAATGTCCAGGCGTTGGGCCTGTCGAACGGGGTTTCATCCACGAAATGAAGCTGGATTCGATAGGCATCCGTTGATTGAAGCACATTGTTTACGGGAGTATATTGCCCACCCCCGGCAACGTCACCGGCATAAAACCTTACTTTTTCGATGGGTGCCGGGTAAAAAACGCTCCAGTTGTTCAATTGCGCGGCATCGGTGCTGTTCACGCTGCCGTCCACAGGCATGGATGAATGGGCACGGACCTCATATGTACCTGGTAAAAGGCTGCCGAATGTATAGGTTCCGGCGGTTACCGTGTAGTCCGTTCCTAATTGTGTACCGCCCTGGAATAACCCCACGGTGATGTTTGATTGAAGCGGGGTATTGTCAAGGTTATAGTAGGTGAAGTTCCCGCTGATGTTGAGAAGAGGCTTATTTGTAAGCGTAACATCATCCGTGCTGCTGCAAGTACCGTTCAGGATCGTCCAGCTCAGCACGACTGATGATCCGACAGGCACTCCGGTAACTCCGGAGGTTGGCAGGTGCAGACTTGTGACGGTGGCAGTCCCGCTTTCCACTGTCCATGTTCCGGTTCCTGCGGAAGCGCTATTTCCTGCAAGCGTGAAGTTTCCGCTATTGTACTGAGACTGGTCCGCACCTGCATTTGCAGGGTCCGGAGTTGCATTGTGTGTCAGTGTGACTTCATCAGAACTGCTGCAGGTTCCATTGGTGATCGTCCAACGAAGGACGGCTGAAGATCCGGCCGGCACACCGGTAACACCCGATGTGGCTGAGTGCAGACTAGTGATGGTCGCTGTCCCGTTTTGAACCGTCCATGTACCCTGTCCCACCGATGCTGTATTACCGGCCATTGTAAAGTTCCCGTTCCCGCACTGTGTCTGGTCTGACCCGGCATTGGCGGCAACCGGAGATATATCATTTGTAAGCAGAACCTCGTCAGAGCTGCTGCAGGTGCCATTGACAATTGTCCAGCGTAATGTGGCCGAAGAACCTGAGATGATCCCAGTAACACCCGATGTGGCTGAATGAAGGCTTGAGATCGTTGCCGTCCCGCTCTGAACTGTCCATGTTCCCTGTCCAACCGATGCTGTGTTTCCTGCAAGAGTAAAACTACTGCTGTTGCACTGTGACTGGTCGGAGCCCGCATTTGCCGGAACCGGTGCCGCATCCACAGTGATCTTGACAGGGGTGCTTGTAGAAATACATGATACGCCATTAAGTAAAGAAGCAGCCAGCCTCCGAAACCAGGTATCGGTAGTCAATGAGCCTGAGATATAGTCTTTGGTAGTGCCACCCGGCGACACATTTGTATAGGTGCCGGTTTCGGAGTTGCTGCTTTGCCATTGGTAGGAGATCGTTCCTCCTGTAACTGTACTTCCTGTGAGGCTGACGGTGCTGCCTGAACATATAGTTTGGGCCGTACCGATGGTATTGGATGTCAGCCTGTTTATGGTGACATCACCATTTATATAATTCGTGGCTGTCGGAATATCGCCGAAAGGAGCGTAATCCGGTGCTACACCGGTGAATTCGCAGGCTGTTCCCTGGGCGTTATCATTGAACGTGATATTCGCTGTTGAGGTGACGGTGCCAATGGTGAACCGCAAAGTGAACAGGGTCGAACCATCAGCCAGGGTAATCCCGTCTGATGAAAGTGTTCCGAAACCAGAAATTTTATATGTACCATTGGGATTGGATGTGTAATAAAAAGGATTCCAGACATGACCGGGCAGGTCAAAAGCAGCGTTTCGGCTGACGATCATAGGGTTTGTCAATTGGGCTGTCGTGTATCCGAATGAAAGGGAAAAACTGCCTATGCCGGTGCAATGGGATACGGTGACAGGGATGTCGACGGTGACGGCTTCGGCACAAACAGTGACCGGCGAAATAGTCGTTACAGGTCCTCCCCCCCATGGATTATAGAAAACCCGCAGGTAACCGGCACCTGTAATGGAGCCCCCATCCCCTCCCGGGTTTGTTGAAACTGCAGGGCCTTTGGCACTGCCCCAATCGTTGTATTCCGCATGAAGGTCAACAAGCTGTGCATTGTCGATTGCAGAACCCGCCCCGACCACATAAAACCGGTTATTCCCGTGATCTGCCGTGGTCCCTGCATCGAGGATCCCCCCGGTGACCGAGATGCATGGCTTTGAAGCGGTGTTATCTTCCCTGATGCCGAAATTCCTGATCTTTACATTACCACCAGTGACAGTTATCGAGGCACTATTCAGGCCAAATGCACTGATCATACTGTTTGAAGGACCGGCACCTGACAGTTGCAGGTTTTTCCCGATGGTCAATGCTTCAGTGTATAATCCTGTGGCAACATTGATAACATCTCCCGCGGCAGCAGCATTTATGGCATATTGAATGGTTTTAAAAGCCCCTGTGCCCGTTGTGGTGCCATGTGATCCGTCATTCGTGCCAAGAGGATCTACATACCAGTTTGCTCCCTGGCCAATTACCGTTATAAAAAGTATTACGATAAGCAATAGTAGCTGTTTTCTCATATGTCAGTTATTGATAACGATTTAATATGGTGTAAATATAATCGAGACGCTGTACCCTGGCTGTAAGGGGAGGAAAGATTTACTTGTAGGAATAATTCTGATTTTTTTGTAGGTGATTCCCCTACAAATCCGGGTATCAAAGGGTCTGTGCCCCAACGCAGGTCCCTGAACAGGAATTGATCCGGGTTTCTACGGGGAGTTGTATTCGGCCTGACTATTTTATTTTCATTATCCGGATCGTGCGGGTCAATACCTTATCCCGCGTTATCAGATTAAGGGTTGCCAGGCAAATGCCGGGGTTCAGGTTCGATTCATCAATTCTTATGCTGTGATTCCCGGCCGCCTGGACTCCTTCATCGATGGTTTTCAAATTCACACCTGCAAGATCATCGATCTCAATCATTACCTGTCCTGCAAATGGAAGAAGATAGCTGATCAGTGTATTCCCCGTGAACGGGTTCGGATAATTTCCGAGCATCAATCCGTTGCCCGCTTGCTGTTCATTAATTCCGAAGGGTCCGGATCCATCTGTTCCGATTGAAAGAACGCAACTGGGTATTGGCTGAAAATACTGGTCAACGATTTCGTTCAGTGGATCGTCAACAAGTGTGATCTGGATGACATTTCCCTGTGTAACTGCGGTTGTTGTTGTCAATCGGAGATTGACAACAGCCTCGCCCGCATCAAGGACCACCGGATTCATCGAATGCCAGCCGATCCTCAGTTCATTTCCGTTTACCCTCCACATAACCGGATCTTCAGAACCCGTCATGGTCAGACCGTTCACCTTCACCAGATCGGAAGGGAAATTCAGGATCATTGAAACCGCACCAATGGTGCAGCCATTTATTATCCTTACTGGTACCAGCGTCTCCGTCTCCGGACCCGCCAGGTGAACTTCAGCCGATATCAGGGAGACGGCAGATGTCGTTCCCTTGTAGTTGCCCGGGTTAAAGCTGCCATTGTAATCTCCGGTGCACATTCCCAGGATATTTGCGGAAACATTGCTGCCATTTACAGCAATATTCATGTTAACCGGCCATTCTGAAGGACCGTTATATGGATTCGCATTGTCGTGGATCGTATTCCCCTCCGACAGCCAGTAAGTCCAGGGGGTCCCTGTTTCAAGGGTCCGTTCAAAAGGAGTTCCGTAAACAAAGTAGCGTTGCACCATATAGGCATCCGTCGACTGAATCCAGTAATCGTTCTGAACATCCGCGGACTGGTACCGTACCTGCTCAATATCGTACGGATGGGTCGACCACCAGTTGAGCTGTGCGGCGTCAGTTGCATTGATACCTCCGACCTGCCTGCTGTTCTCGTGAACAACGATGGTGTAATTGCCGTCAGGAAGCGAATTAAACATATAATTTCCACTTCCTGATCCCGTGGTGGCGGTTGCGGTGTGTGATGTCCCCTCCATAAGCCATAATTCGACATTGCCCATCGGAAGATCGGTTCCCGGAGATTTGTAATAGGACAATGACCCGCTTATGGAATAAACAGGAGTGATCAATCCGTTGATATAATAAGTGGACCGGGGAATGTCATTCAGCACATCACCGTTTCCGTCAGCATATTCACAGGAAAGTCCGGAATCAAACCAGGTAAGTGAAGTGCCACCGCCTGAATAGGTAAAATTAAGCGTCAGGAGTACACTTTCATCCGGGAGGGAAGTCCCTGGTCCGAACCAGCTCATGACGATCCGGTGTTTCCCGTTGCCGATAGAAATGTCATTGAACAGGAACGTAGCGAGCAGTGGGTTTGGAACCAGGCTGAGCAACTGAATGACGGAATAATCATATTCAAGGGAAAGGGAAATTGCCCCAATGTTGGTGAATTCCTTCACGGTGATCGGAATGGCAACCGGTCCGCTTCCTGCAGCATTGACTGTTGCCGCCGTTGTTTTGGGGGCGTTTTGAGATATCAGTGTCACCGATGACATAAAAATAAGACAAACGAGAAGAACTCCGGCTTTTTTCATATGTTCCTATTAAAAAAGTCTGGGTGGGAAGAAAGATTTCCTCCCCACCCAGACTGATCATGATTACCTGTTATTGATCATTTTAATCGTACCAACCTGCTTATCCGTATTGTTGCTGAACCTGATGGTTGCGGTGTAAACGCCCGGAGACAATCCGGCTGCATCAAATCTGAATGAGTGGTCGCCTGCAGCCTGGGTTTCATTTACCAGGACCTTGACCGTTTTTCCTACAAGATCGCGGATCTCAAGGTTGACTTTGCCGTCGCCGGGCAGCGTGTAACGGATGACCGTCATGCTGCTGAACGGGTTGGGAAAGTTTGAAAGCGTAAGCTTGTTCACAACTGCCGGTTCTTCTGTTCCGAGAGCTCCTGCTTCCAGGACATCGGCTGCGAGGACAGCATTGTCAACAACATTGTAAAGATCATCTGCCAGTTCATTCAGCGGGCTGGATGCAAGGGTCAGCCTTACGGATGAACCTTTTACAAATGCATCGGTCGTTTGAAGGTGAAGGGTCAGAAGCGTGGAGGCTGCTGCAAGTTCCAATGGATTCATTGATTGCCAGCCAATCCTCAGTTCATTGCCTTTTATCGACCAGTCAAGCTGACCGCCGCCTCCATTGACTGTTATATCGCTGACCGTTACAAGATCGGACGGAATATCCAGGATCATCGAAATAGCGCCTATGCTGCCTGAATTCACGAGACGGATTGGCAGTTCGATTGCCTGGTTGCTGCCGGCCTGCCTGGTCCCGCTGCTGATCAGTTCAAGGGTTGAACTTTCTGATTTCCCTGAAATGGGGTTGAAGCTCCGGTTGAAATCTCCCGTGCACAGTCCATACATGTTGGCAGTTGTGTTGCTGCCTGCAGTAATCGTTACACTCGGGAATAATTCACCGTTGACGATAGGATCGGGATTGCTGCTGATCATTGTCCCCGATTTCCAGAATGTCCAGGATGGCCTGTCAAAGCCGTCTCCGAATACGAAATTGCGCTGGATCCTCAAAGCATCGGTAGAGTTGATGAAGTTATTGTAGCCATATTCACCGGCAACAACATCTCCTGCATAAAACCTGACCTTCTCAATGGGATACGAACCAACAAACCAATAGTTCACCTGGGCTGCGTCCGTCGTATTGATGCTACCGTCAGCAGATGCTGTAGAGGTTGCAACAATATCATAGGATAGTCCGGGACACAGGGCTGTGAATTCATAAAACCCTGAGCCGTTTGGATGCGTTGTTCCAAGGAGGTTCAGATGGTCGACATCACTCGTCAAATAAAGATTTACAGTGATGGCAGTTCCTGTCAACAGCGTGTTTGCCAGGTTGTAGTAATGGAAGAGCCCGCTGATGGATTGAAGTGCATTGTTGGTCAGTGTCACTTCGTCATAGCTGCTGCATGAACCATTTACAATCGTCCATCTTAAAACCGTACTGCTGCCTGCTGTCACTCCCGTCACCTCTGATGCTTCAGAATGGAGACTGGAGATGGAACCCGGTCCGCTTTGAATGGTCCAGGTGCCTTGGCCTACAAGTGCTGCATTACCGTCAAGGGTAAACGTGCTGATGTTGCATTTGGACTGGTCTGAGCCAGCATTTGCATTTGTAACCTGCTCATAATAGTTGATCGTCACATCGTCGTTGCTCGTACATGCACCGTTGGTGATGGTCCATTTTAATGTATAGGCTCCGTAAACATCAACTGTGGCAGTCGTGTTGTAAACTGTGGCACTGCCGAACGTAACGGTTGAAAGAGCGGGTTTGCTCACAACACTCCATGCGCCTGTTCCAACTGTAGGATTATTTGCGGCTAGTGTGGCCTCCCAGGTGTTGCACTTGTTCTGGTTGTCCCCTGCAGCGGCTGTTGTTACCTGCTGGTAGAATGTTACAACAATGTCGTCATCGGATGAACATGTTCCATTGACAATGGTCCAGGTGAGGGTATATTCGCCCCAGTCAGGAACCGTCACTGTTGTTTCAGGATCATTGGCATCCACGAAAGTTACATTTGTCGATGGTGAGCAAGTCCAGGTTCCTGTCCCAACAACGGCAGTGTTGCCGCTGAGTTCATAGCTCTTGGAGTCACATGTTGCATCGGCACTGGCAGCACCGGCATCAGCCGTAGTCACCTGCTGGTAGAATGTTACAACAATGTTGTCATCGGATGAACATGTACCATTGACAATGGTCCAGGTGAGGGTATATTCGCCCCAGTCAGGAACCGTCACTGTCGTTTCAGGATCATTGACATCCACATAGGTGACATTGGTTGATGGTGAGCAACTCCAGGTTCCTGTACCGACCGTGGCAGTATTGCCGTCGAGCACATAACTCTTGGAATTACATGTGGCATCAGCACTGGCAGCACCGGCATCGGCCGTGGTCACCTGCTGGTAGAATGTTACAACAATGTCGTCATCGGATGAACACGTTCCATTGACAATGGTCCAGGTGAGGGTATATTCGCCCCAGTCAGGAACCGTTACTGTTGTTTCAGGATCATTTGCATCCACATAGGCAACATCGGTTGACGGTGAGCAAGTCCAGGTTCCTGTTCCTACTGTGGCGGTATTGCCGTCGAGCACATAACTCTTGGAGTTACATGTGGCATCAGCACTGGCAGCACCGGCATCGGCCGTGGTCACCTGCTGGTAGAATGTTACAACAATGTCGTCATCGGATGAACATGTACCATTGACAATGGTCCAGGTCAGGGTATATTCGCCCCAGTCAGGAACCGTCACTATTGTTTCAGGATCATTGGCATCCACGAAAGTTACATTTGTCGATGGTGAGCAAGTCCAGGTTCCTGTCCCAACAACGGCAGTGTTGCCGCTGAGTTCATAGCTCTTGGAGTCACATGTTGCATCGGCACTGGCAGCACCGGCATCAGCCATGGTTACCTGCTCATAATAGTTGATCGTTACATTGTCATCACTGGAGCAGTCTACATTGGTGATCGTCCATTTGAAGGTATAAGCACCATACGCGTCGACTGTTGCAGTGCTGTTGTATGCATCTTCGTCAGAGAATAAAACGCTTGAACCTGACGGCTTTGTTACAACACTCCACAATCCTGTTCCTGCTGACGGATCATTTCCGGCAAGGGTTGCCACAAATGTGTTACACTTGTCCTGGTCATCTCCTGCAACTGCAGTCGTCGGCAATGCTTTCACCGTCATCTTGATAACGTTTGAAACTGCAGCCCCTGTCCAGTCGCTCATGCAGGTAACCCGCGCAAGACGCCTGTAACAGGTCGATTCTGAAATCGAACCCGGATCATAAGTTGCAGAATTGCTCGAACCGATTTCTGAAGGGGTTGTGGCAAAATTATCTGTACTGCTCTGCCATTCATATTCAATCGTACCGTTTTCTCCTGAGGGCGGTTCTTCATTTGTAAAGGCCTCAGGATTGAAGGCTCCGCAATTTTCCTGTGCGGTTCCGATTAAACCGCCATCGGTTGGATTGACGCATGGTTCGTAATCAGCATATAACACCAAGTCAAGGTATCCACCATGCGGTTCAATAAGGATCTCCGGATTTTTCCAGTCTGCTGCATTCGTCAGGACGGGTGTTCCGTCAATAGCAAGGTCTGCGAACGGGTCGGTAATCGTGGCTAAAGTGAAACTGTGTGAACCAATTGAAGGTGTCATGTTGTTAAAATCGAGTATGAGGTTTTTTGACACATCGATCGCACCATCGAAATTTTCATCAGTATAGAACTTCGAACAAATAATTTTATTCGTGTGCGTCATATTCACCAGGAATTTTACCCGGGGTGCATATGAACTGTTATAATCGCTTAAATGTAACCCATGCTGCAGGGTCAAATCTCCTGAACGATAAGTCAGGTCAAGCAACCCATATTCTCCCAGTTCAATGGTATTGCCATCCATATCGTATCCGGTCAGGACAGATTCAGTTATTGGTACCAGCGTTGTCATTGATGAACTTAAAAATCCTCCTGTCGTGAACTTTGAATTATTAGATGCAAAATCATGTGTATTCAGGAACAACCTGCACCCATTATAAATACTCACCTTACCATAATAATAATCGAAATTGCCGCTCAATTCGACCTGATCACCTGTACTGGCTCCAACCTGAATTTCAGCTGCGGAGGCAGACATTTGGGTCATGCTTATGAATGTGTTGTCATAGCTCGAAATTGAGCTTGAAAGGACTACTTTCCCGCCATCCCCTATTTCAATATCGGGCGGATAAGTGGCTACAGCGGCTGATAAATTCACAAGGGACCAACTGCTTACCTTTATCCTTGATATTTTTCCGTGGAATCTTGCATCGTCAGGATTGATGGACATCGACACCGACGAAGTGCCGTCGCCAATCGCAAGCGTTCCGGAACTTCCGTAATCCTCGAGTTCAAAGCTGCTTCCAAGTGTTACCTGACCGTTTAAAATACTTAATAAACTGGTGAAATCTCCAAAACCTATGTGACTGTCAAATACACCGCCGGGAATGCTGCTTGTCAGCGAGAATGATTTTCCTGCCCCGATGACATTACTAAACCCTCCGTCAAACAAATGGCCTTGCAGGTCAAGAGTGATTTCCTGGGCAATGTATACACCGCCATCAAGGGTATAATCGTGCAACTGGTAAATCACGGATACTTCCGGGAAGGAAGATGCCAGTGACAGCGCTTCACTCCATGTCAGGCTCTTCTGGTTTTCAGAATCCAGAAAAACAGCCTCTTTAACAGTGACTTTCACTGCAGCTGTCGTTGCACTGCATCCGCCTGTTGCCGGGTCAGATGATAATATACACCTGAAAAAATAATTCCCCGTGGTTGCCTGGTCCCCTGCTGAGATGGTTAAACTGGCCGTAGTGCTGTTTGTGTAAGAAAAATAGGCAGGCATATTATCAAGGATATTTGACCAGCTTCCTGTTCCGGTTGCTGAATACTGCCATTGAAAGGAGAATGTTCCGGTCCCTCCTGTGGGTTCGGTCGTCAGCGTGATGCTGCTTCCTCCCTGGCAGAGATCCCTGTCATCTGGCTGCGAGAGGGATGGATCATCAACCACAGTAACGCTGATGGCCTGTGTACATGTACATCCGCTGGCATTCGTCAGGGTCATGGTCCCGTAATAGATATCAGCTGCAAGGGATGAAGTGATTGCAATCCCTGTCAGGGTTCCTCCTCCCGATGCAAAAGCAAAGGATGTGATCCCCTGGTCTTCAAGACCGGCTGTATTTGCATTGCTGTTCCAGTCGATGCTGAAGGATACAGGCGAATTCGCGGTTGCATCGTATTCAAGAGTTGTCGCCCTGTCACTTTCGCTGTAGCACAAAGATGAAGCGATTCCTTCGGTCGTGATGGTTGGCAGGGCATGTTCGGTGACACTGCCGTTGATGTAGTTCGTTGCTGTTGGCATGTCTCCGAATGGAGGGTAATCGGGCGCCACTCCTGTATATTCGCATGTGGTTCCCTGGCTGTTCTCGACAAATGACACGAGTGCCGGAGTCGTTATGGTCCCCACAGAAAATCTAAGGGTAAAAAGAGTCGTCCCGTTTTCTAGTGTAACCCCGTCCGTAGGAAGGGGCCCGAAAGCAGAAACAACAATTGTACCGGAAACGGCTGTGTTTACGGAGAATGTTCCCCATGAGACGATCGCGGCCGGGATTGAACCTGCAACAATGGATGGCGTGTTCAGTTCACCAGGTGTATAGGCAAATTTCAATGAGAAGCTTCCTATTTCATTGAAACGGGTCACCGTAACCGGGATATCCACGGTTGTGATCCCTTCGCAGATGTTAACAGCCGCCGCAGTGGTAATGGGGCCACCACCCCATGGATCATAATCAACAACATCTTTACCTGTACCGATAATGGCACCACCATCTCCTCCTGTATTTGATTCAATCGCAGGTCCGTTGGCACTGCCCCAATCATTGTATTCTGCGGGCAATGCAACATCCTGCCGGTTGTCGATGGCATAGCCAGTACCATGAACGAGAAACTGGTTCTTCCCATGGTCGCCCGATGTACCGGCATCAACCACACCACCTGTAACCCGGAGGCATGACTGCACATAATTCGTTGCTTCATGGATGATGCAATCCCTGATCTTTAAACTGCCACCGGAAACCAGGATGGTGGGTGCATCTGTTGAGTTGAAGAAAGTTATGCCATTCTCAATGATCAGATCCCCCTCGCTTACCGTCAGTGCGGGGGAAGCTCCCATCAGCACGGATTGCCCGGGTATCCCCGTACCGATAATATGAATGGATTTCCCGTCGATATTGTAGACGGTTCCATTCACGGTTCCTTCCGCTACGTATAGGGTCTGGCCGTCCTCAGCATCAGATAACGCCGTGGTGAGCCCGTTCGAACCATATTGCTCGGCTGTACTGGTATTCATGATTGCCATTCCTGAATTAAGCGGCGGACATGCACTTGACATATTGGCGTCGCACCACCAGGGAATAAATGTAACATTTGAACTGACCACATTTCCTGTGGCCGTGGGATACAAAACAGGGTCTTTCGGACCATTGCCTCCCCAATAATTGCCGGCTGCATCGGCAGTTCCCGCATACACACTGAGTCCGCCGCTGCAAACGCCATATTTTGGATTGGTACAGGCCGTCCCCGAAGGATCGTTTCCCGTGATTGCATTATTATGAAGCACAAAGGTTGCACCGGTTTCGCCGGCTTCAATGCCGAAGTCGTTGCCGTTGACCCGGTTTTCGTTGAACTCAAGGGTCTGGGCATTAGCTGCCACCCCTCCTGAATGATTGTCATGAATATAATTCTTATTGATCTTTGCACCTATTGCACCGCCATCGATCACGATAGCAGCATACCCGTTCACGTCGTAGATCTCATTTCCGTCGATATCGGCATTTATCGCTGCCGTATTGACCTGGATCCCCCGTTCACCGATATCATGGATCACATTCCCGTGGATCGTAAGTCCTGTACCACTTGACTGGACGAAAATCCCATGATTGCTCTCCGGCACTCCGGAAATTAGGTTGTGTTCGATGATTGCAAGTCCGCTGTAACTGCCAACATTTATCCCGGCAAATACCGAGCCTGTGATCGTATTGCCCGTAATGTTTACATTGACCGGTCCAAAGAATTCGATCGGACGGACTGTGTTTGTCAGGCTATTTCCCGAAATGACCAGGTTCCCGTTATTGTAGGCACAAATGCCGCCAAAATCCTGGCCGGAAATGGTGTTGTCGGAAATGGTTGTTGTGCCCGTGATACCCGGAGGGCCGTCGAACTGCACGGCACGCCTGCCGCCGCTGATGGTATTGTACCGGATCGTATTGCTGCCTGTTCCTACATCAGCCTGCATGTATATTGCATACAGGTTGCCCTGACCGGCCGTGGCCATGGTGATTGCGTTCCCGACATCCTCGGTGGCTCCGCCGATCATATTGTCCGAAGAACCGTTGGCGATGCCTATGGCAACGTCCTCACTGCCACCGGCTGTGCCGCTGATCGTATTTCCTGAAACCGTACATTCATATGCATCATCGAGGCTGATGGCGCGGCTGATATTGTCTGTAAGTGTATTTTCTGAGACCAGTGCACCGTTTGTTTGAGCAACATCTATCCCATAATAGTTGCCATTTACGATGTTGTTGCTGATTGTCATGGCACCATTTGACCAGACTGCAATCCCTACACCAGCCCAGGGGGCTGATCGGGTTTGCCCGGTTACTGTGTTTCCAGAAATGATCGCAGAAGCACCATCCCCGACATTAATGCCATTCAGACATGTGGACGAACCTGTCACGATATTCCCGCTGATCGTCACATCAGGATCAGCTTGTATACCGGCGTCGCCTCTGATATTCAGGCCATCTCTTGTATAGTCGCTGATTTCATTGTCATTTATTGTAAGCAGGGCATCGCCAAAAACTTCCAGACCCCAGCTTTCGTAATCGGGGGTTGCTGCAAAATCATGGATCGTACAGGAATGCAAACCGGCCATTGATCCTCCCGAATTTTTTATATCACGGAAGAAGACACCGTCGAACCGTGCGGTTCCGGCCATTTTATTTTTCAGGGCTGCATCAACAGTGAAGCCCTGGATGCGGACATCAACCGGGTTTCCCGGAGCATAAGCCGCCACAATGTAGTCGTGGATCACCGAAGCATGGGTCACCGAGTGTGTCCTGGTCAACGGAGCAAGGATGGTGGTGGTTGATTCACCGGCCCCGATCAGATCGAGGGACCTAGTGATCGTTACCTGTTCGGTATAGTTACCGGCAGCCACCAAGACTGTTCCCCCTGCAAATACGGCATCAACGCCCGCCTGGATGGTTTTTTTAGCTGCTTCCGGCAATATTCCTTCGTTCGCATCATTGCCGGTCACATCATTCACATATATCGTGGTATGATCCGTTGACATCCATGGGATGTAGTTGACATTTACAGTGACTTTATCACCCAGTCCGCTGCATGCCGGTTGGCTGGCCGGCGGACAGGGTCCGTCGGAATTGCCCCACCAGTTCCCTGTCGCATCCATGGATGAACTCAGGGTCGTTGCATCGACCCCTGTGGTGTTGCCGGAAATGGAGTTCTCATGAGCGATCACGGTAAGAGGTTGTGTCGAAGGCAATACCTTCTCCACTTGGATCCCTTTGACAAACCCGCTGATCGCATTGTTATTCCTTAAATATGCATAGGATTCGTTCTTATCGGATCCATTGAACAGGTAAAGATTTGATATGTAAATGCCTGTCCCGTCTCCTGATGCGGAACAGGTGCTTGCTGTCCCTGTAATCGTGTTGCCTTCAATGAACATAGGCTTTGCAAGAGTTCCTGAACCGAACACCATGATGCCCATGCCGTATCCCGAGGAGTTTATATGATTCCCCCTGGCGACAAATCCATTGGCATATGACCAGCCCAGGAGCATTCCGACAGCCTGCAAGCCTCCGTTGACCGACCCTGAAGCACCGGAGGTGAGGGTGATCGTATTGTTCTCCACAACAGAGTTTGCATCGGCCAGCCGGGTGTAAATTCCTACCGTGCCACTGAGTCCTTCGGATCCGAAGTCATTGATGGTATTGTTCCTGATCTCGGCCGTTCTTCCGGAAGCATTGCTGTTATTGAACTGGATTGCCCTGGGTTGTCCCTGGTAGCGCGGAGTTACTCCTGATCCCTGGTCGCCCCAGCAACCGGGAAAATTACCGATCCCGTTCAGCGTATTGCCTGTGGCAATGATCAGGCCGGCAGGGGTCGTGGCATCCGGCGCCTGGACGATCCCCTGGAAACAATGATTGATCGTGTTGTTAAGCACCCTGCTCTGCCCGGCAAGATACATCCCGTGATTGAACGCAGTGTTGTCGATCCTTGAATTCTCAATGACCGTTCCGGTCACTGTTGCAGGAAAAACCGATACCCCCCTCCTGTATGCATATTCAATAAAAACGTTGTCGACATGAAGATTGTTCCATGCTCCACCGCCCGGCTGGCTGGCATCAAGGGTTACGATCCCTGCCCGGAAATTATTCCTGTCGGCCGAAAGCAGCGGGTTTCCCCTTCCGTTGATGGTGAGGTTCCTGATCGTGACACCGTGCGCCTTGATCACAAAACCATTTTGGGCATTGTTTGCAAAGGCATTGTCTGCATTTCCGTCTTCAGCAGCAGGTACGATCAGAACATCTTCCCTGTCAATTCCTCCGCCTGAGATGGCAAGGCTTTTATCGACGAGGATATTTGATTCCTCATAGGTTCCTGGGCCAATATTTACCGTGCCGCCGGCCGCCATTGCATTGACCGCCCGTTGAATGATCTGGGCTGTTGTGGCTGGAAGAATACTGCTGTTGGGTGTGACATATACATTATTCGCTTTAACTGTTACAAGACCAAGCGTCGAAAGGTCAACCTTATGATCGATCCGGTCTTCAACAGCAAATAATTCCGCAGCATTCATGGCTGAACTGAGCTTGCCGTCAAACTCAACCGTTGTGGCATCTATGGGCAACGGTGGTACATAATAGCCATTTGTTGCCTGTACGATAAATTTATCCAGGTTGTATAATTTTGCAGAAGGGGTTGTTCCCGTAAAGATCAGCACCGGGTTTCCGACAATATAGCCGCCTTTCAGCAGGATGCCGGTTGCGCCGGCACCACTGATATCGGTGCCGTTTTTCAGGGTGAATGCCGGTGTACAATAGTTCGGAAGGGAAACATCGGCAAAGATGCCGGAACCGCCTGGTTCCATCGTGATGTGCGCATTATCGAGCGTGAGATTGATCTGGTATCCACCACCCGAAGTAGAAAGATTATATGCTCTTACGCCAGATTTTTTTATGTCATTGAATGATCCTCCCCGCAGGGTGATAAAGTTGCTAGGGCAGTTCATCATATGCAGGCCCTCCGTTATGTTCCCGCCTCCATTGATCGTGTTGTTCTCAAACGTGACTATACGGTTATCCTGGATGTCACTGGCATAGATCCCGAAAAATTCCTTTTCCTCCGGAACAGCGTCAGGACAATTAATCACGTTGTTTGAAACCAGCAATGCAGGAGCTGTTCCACTATACCATACGATCTTGATCGCACTTCCCAGGTAGGGTCCGAATTCTTCCTGGCCCGGCTGGGGATCTTCGTACGGGTATGTTTCCGCCATCGTGATCCGGTTGTTGTAAATCCTTGGTGTGAAGAGCGGATCCGTTGCCACGGTGAATGCATCGAGGAAGATCCCCTGGTTGACAGACATTAAAACGTTGTCGGAGATATCGGCTTCCATGGCATATACCTGGATCCCTTCCCACATATTGGTGAAATAATTGTTGTGGATGTAGTTAAACGGATGATCAACATCGTATGTGTCCTGCATCAGGATCCCGTCCCATGCAAAGTTCCTGATGATGTTATTTTCGATGTTCAGATGGTCAATGTCGTAAAAGGTAAAATAAAGGGGACCGTTCTGTATGCCTTCCGACATATTTACATTCACCCCCATTACAGATTCATTCCCGTTCAGTTCATCACCCGGTATTGACGGGTTGTCGCCGTCAAGACAGAGTCCTTTAATACTTACATTGCTGACCTCGACGGAGATCAGAACACCATTATAAGGATCATTATGGTCCGGCAGAATAATTGCTTCGGCGGACCTGGTTCCTGTATTCGGATCAATTGCTGCATTCGGCCCGAATAAGCTCAATTGCTTTGCAATAATTAAATTTCCGACATAGGTACCCGCTGCCACGAAGATTACATCATTCCCGGATGCTGCATCTATGGCGTATTGAATGGTTTGGAAAGCGCCAGCTCCTGTTGTGGTGCCGTGAGATCCATCATCTGTTCCTGAAGGATCGACATGCCAATTGGTTGCCTGGCCGATAATCGAAGCAAAAATGATCGCGATAATCAATAGTAAATTTCTAGTCATGGTTGGTTTAGTTTTAGCGTTTGATTAATTGACGAGGGGAAAGGCTGTCTTACTGACTTCCTTCTATATTCAAAAAAAATTCTTCACTTCAGAATCCATCTAGGGTAATGCAGATTGAATGACATTCTGCAATTTTTCAAAATCATTGGCTTTACTGAGAAAAAAATCAGCTCCGAGTGCAAGACATTTTTCCCGGTACTGCGGGTATGGATAGTTGGTCAGGATGCAAACCTTTGTCTTCATGCCTTCACTTCTGATCCACTTCAGGACTTCCATTCCGCCCATATCTTTCATATGCAGGTCAAGGATTACAAAGTCTGGTTCCAAATCCCTGATCACCTCCAGCGCCTGGCAGCCATTCCCTGCCTCACCCACGATATTCACATCATCAAGAAGCCTGACCTGGTTTTTAATCCGGTCCCTGATCATGACCGAATCATCGACGATCACTAGTTTCATGTGTTGAGTACTTCAGGAAATGGCAAATATAGACGGAGCGCCCCGCCTTCCATGTAAGGGGAACAGAGAACTTTTGTAAGACGATGGCTGAATTCCGTGTAAGGAATTGCCTTACATCATGAAATGGAAGATAAGTATCCGGAAATGAGACACCTGACTACTGGATCAGGTTGTTTTTTATGGCGTATAATGTAAGGTATGCATTCTTTTTCATGCCCATTTTTTCCATGATCCTGGATCGGTACGTACTGACCGTTTTATCGGAAATGCAGAGATCTGCTGCGATCTCAAGCACCGACCTTCCTTTCGCAAGCATGATCATGACCTGGAATTCCCTTTCGGAAAGTGAATCATGGAGGTGGGCTCCATCCTGCTCGGGGGTATTGAAAAACATTTTTTCGGCAAAGGAGGATGAAATGTATTTGCCCCCGGCGGCAATCTTCCGGATGGCTAAGGCAAGCTCTTCGAATGTACTGTCTTTCGAAAGGTACCCGGCGGCACCCATTTTGAATGCCCGGATGGCATATTGTTCCTGCGGATGAAGGCTCAGGATGAGCACTTGTGTAGCGATTTCACGCTGACCGATCCATTGGAGGATATCCAGCCCGCTCTTTCCGGGCATCGAAATATCAAGGATCACAAGGTCATATTGTACATCCTTGATCTTTAACAGGGCTTCGTTTCCATCTGAGACTTCATCAATAAGACAAACTTCAGGCAGTGTTTTCAGGATGAGCTTTACTCCTTCCCTGACAATGGCATGATCATCAGCGATAAGTATTTTCATGGTTTCTTTGCTACTTGCTTCGGCAATGGGATAAAGGTAACTATTTTAGTACCGGATAACCGGATTTTTTCAAATTCAACTGTTCCTCCGATCTGTTTCGCCCGTTCCCTCATCCCGATCAGTCCAAGGGATTTCCCCGAGGAAATTTTCTCTCCCGGGATCCCTACCCCGTCATCCTGGATCACCAGGGTGATCCCCTCAGGTTTGTATCCGAGGTTAATCGTTACGACAGTGGCATTCGAATGCCTGATCACATTGGTCAGTGCTTCCTGGAATACCCTGAACAGAGCGAGGTTGATCTGCTTGTCCCAGTCCGGAACATCTTCAAGCGTCAATTCGCACCGGATTCCGGTTCGCTGCTCAAACTCATCCGCATACCATTCAATGGCAGTGGCCAGTCCCAGGTCGTCAAGCAGTTCAGGCCTCAGTTCTGAAGAGATCCGCTGGACCTTCTTGATGGTATCATTGGTCAGCTTGATGACTCCTGCAATTTTCTGCATCGACTTAGGAGTGTCTGAAAGATGCTCCATGACCCAATTCAGGTCAATCTTGATCGCAGTGAGTGATTGCCCAAGTTCATCATGGATTTCCATGGCAACTGCAGCACGCTCATCTTCCCTCGCATCTGTAAGCCTCCGGTTCAGGTGTTCAAGCTCCTCTTTGGCTTTAATTGCTTCGAAAATGGCATTCTTTCTTACCGTAATATCCTTTGTGAAGCCAAGGAACCTTGCACCGGCAAGCTTAACGGCTTCTACGGACCACCACAGCATTGAACCGTCCTTATGACGGAACTGGAGGTCCGCCCTGGATGTGCCATTTTCTGATAACATGCCAAACTGTGCCAGTCCTTCCTTCATTGATTCTTCAGTAAGCAGATCTGAAATTGACATGGATAAAAGCTCTTCCCTGGTGTACCCTGTGATCCTGCTTGCTGCTTCATTCACCTCCAGGTATTTCCCGTTTTCATCTGTAACAAAGACGCCATCGGGAGCATGATCGATGTAACTCCGGTATTTCGCCTCACTTATAGCTAACGCATGGCTTATGCTTATAAGCTCCTTACGGTTGGCTGCTTCCCTCAATTCCCGCTCTATGACATGGATGAACCTTGCCATGTTATCCTTCAGCAGGTAGTCATGCACACCTGATTTGATCAGTTGTACCGCTTTCTCTTCCCCGATTGCACCTGAAATAACAATGAAAGGGATTTGGCTGTCGTGGGCATGGTAGACCTCCAGTGCCCGACTGACATCAAAACTCGGCATCATGTAATCGGAAAGGATGAGATCCCATTGACCCTTTGCAAGTGCTTCGTTCATTTGTACTTCCGTCTCGACCCTGGTAAAACTGACATCGTAACCAGCCTTTTTCAGAAGCCGTATGTTGAGCTCTGTATCGGCCTGGCTGTCTTCAATAACCAAAACGGAGAGTTTGTTCCCTGGGATATCCGGCATTATTCCTGTTAACACTTCACAGATCTATCAGTGTTCATTTCTTAATTAATATGGGACAGGATGGTTTGGTTACTACAAATGTATTTAATTTATTGTTGAAAGTGAAATAATTCTAACTCCTGATCTGAATTAATATCAGTTCGGAGCCGGATTGCAACACATTATGGTTAAAGAAGAAAGAAATGAAAAAAGAGGGTAATCTTACTCTGATTTTATTAATTTGATCGTTCGGGACAACCGGGTATTTCCTGATACCAGGGTCAGGATGGCGGTATAGAAACCCGGCTGCAGGCTGTAAGCCTCAAGCTTCAGGCTGTGTTTTCCTTTTGATTCATGATCATTCAGCATGGTCTTTACCGATTTACCGCTAATATCGTTGATCTCCAGGTTAACTTTGCCATCAGAAGGAATGAAATAGCGCAGTTCTGTGAAGTGCTCAAACGGGTTCGGAAAATTTTCAAAAAGAATGCAATTGATCCCGTCATTTTCCGAAATTCCGATCGGAGAAGCCATCACAGTTCCGAATAACAATGATTCACCTTGTAACGGCTCATAATTTTTTCCGGCAATTTCGTTCAACGGATCTTCATGGAGGGAAAACCGGATGGCATTACCGGAAACAAACTCGTTTTTCGTTCTCAGGTTGATGGTAAAAAAGACATCGCCGGCATTAAGGCTGATTGGGTTTGTCGTATTCCAGCCGATGCGCAATTCATTGCCGGTCACGACCCAGGACACAGGTTCCGTTGCATGCGACATGTTCACACCTGTCACTGCTGCCAGTTCAGCCGGAAAATTCAGGATCAGCGAAACCGCACTTGTTTCGCATGCCCGGGTAACTTTTACAGGGATATCCACTTCCTGACCTGCACCGGCGAGGAATACTGTCCCTTCCTCAATGAAAACGGAGGTGGAAAAACTTTTTGCACTTCCCGGTGTAAAACTACCGTTGTAATCGCCGATGCATAGACCGAGGATATCCAGAGCGACATTGCCTCCATTTACTGTTACCTCCATTGACACTGGCCATTCAGAGATTCCATTATAAGGATTCATATTGCTGTGGATCAGCAGGCCACCTGACTGCCAGTAGGTCCAGGGGGTTCCGGTCTCCGTTGTTCTTTCAAAAGGAATTCCGTAAACAAAATACTGTTGCACTTTATAAGCGTCCGTTGACTGTATCCAGTAATCATTCTGAACATCCCCGGCGAGGAATTTTACCTGTTCGATATCCGAAGGATGGGATGACCACCAGTTCAGCAATCCTGCATCGGTGGCGTTTATCCCTCCCACAGGCTTATTGTTCTGATGGACCACGATGGTGTAGGTTCCATTATCCAGTGAACTGAATTCATAGGCCCCATTCGGGGAAGTAACCGATGTTGCAATGTGTTCCTCATCCTTTATGAGCCAGAGCTCCAGGTCATTCAGGGGGAGGTTCGGTCCGGCAGGCTTATAATATGACACATTCCCGTAAATCGCATAAACCTGGGATACCGATCCGTTCCTGTAATAGGTTGATTTCGGGATATCGTTGAGCACTTCACCGTTCCCGTCGGCATATTCACAGGACAGGCCGTTGTCATACCAGGTAAGCGAAGAGCTTCCGCTGATATAATTGAATTGCATTGTTATAATTATACTTTCATTTTCCAGGGATGTCCCCACCCCAAACCAGCTCATGACCACGCGATGCTTCCCTCCGGCGATGGCTTTATCATTGAATATGAAGGATGACAGCGATGAATGCGGAATCCCGGTCTGGAACTGAAGCACGGAATAATCATAATCCAATGAGAGCGAGATGGCGCCGACATTGATAAAATTTACCACTGTGACGGGTATTGAAATTTGTCCGGGTCCACCTGCAGTCACTGATGCTGCAGTTGTCACAGGGGCATTCTGTGCAGATGCTGAAAATGAGATCAGGGCGAGAAAGCAACAGAGAAGCAGACCGTATGTTTTCATAATTCAAATGTAGGCAAAAAAAAAGAGGTTGTCTCAAAAGTAAATTTTGAGACAACCTCCGGGATTAATTACTTGTCGTTGACAAGTTTGATTGTTTTTACATATTCATCGGTGTTTGTATTTAACCGGATGGTGGCCATATAGATCCCTGTTACCAGGTTGCCTGCATCAAACCTGAGCGAATGATCACCGCTTGTTTGTTTCTCATTCACAAGGGTTTTTACGGTTTTTCCTAATAAATCACGGACCTCGAGTATTACATTTCCGTCTGCCGGCAATGAATAATTGATGATCGTATAATTTTTAAAAGGATTGGGATAGTTGGTGAAGGTCAAATCTTTCTTTGATGACATTTCATTGATCCCGATTGTGGAAGCATCTAATATATCCATAGAAATAGTAGCATTGTTAATAACATTATAATGTTCATTTGCCAGTTCATTTAATGGATCGGAAGCCAGGGTGAACCTGATGGATGCTCCGTTCACAAATGCATCGGTCGTGATCAGCCTGAGCATAATAAGTTCTGCTCCCGCATCAAGGTTGGCCGGGTTCTGCGAATTCCATCCAATTCTCAATTCATTACCGTTTATAGTCCAGTCGAGTTGCCCGGTAGTTCCGTTCATGAAAACATCGCTTACAGTAACCAGGTCAGCCGGGAAATTCAGGACCAGCGACATGGCTCCGACTTTAGAGGCATTGACAAGGCGTACCGGGAGGTCAAATTCCTGGTTGCGTCCTATCTGCTGCGTCGAATTGTAGATGAGATTCATGCTGTTAGCTGCTGATTTTCCAAGATCCGGATCATAGCTGCGATTGAAGTCACCGGTGCATAATCCATACATGTCGGCAGTAATGTCTGTTCCAACCGGTAAGTTAACACTTGGGAATACTTCAATGCTGCTTGGAGAAGGATTGGCTGAGATCGTTTCGCCCGCTTTCCAGAACGTCCAGTCAGGTCTTCCGAATGCATCACCATAAACGAAATTGCGCTGGATCCTCAGGGCGTCGGTGGAGTTGATATAGTTGTTGAAGTCATTTGATCCGTCGGCTACATCACCTGCATAGAATCTCACTTTCTCGATGGTGACCTGATGTGTGAACCAGTAGTTCACCTGTGCAGCATCCGTCGTGTTCACACTGCCTTCCGCCGTATGGGTTGAAGTTGCAACAACATCATACGAGCAATCCGGGCACAGGTTCGTGAATTCATAATAACCTGATGCATCTGTCATGACTTCTCCAAGCTTATCTGAATGACCAGTATCGCTTGTTTTATAAAGCTTAACTTTAATGTCCTGTCCGGTCAGAACCGTATTGCTGGTGTTGTAGTAATTGAATACACCGCTGATGGTTTTACGCTGGTTGACGGTGATCTTAAGAACATTTGACTCTTCAATACAGGATTTTCCGTTTGAACTTGCTGTTGCCACCCTCCTATACCATGTATCAGCTGTCAAAATATCAGGATCATACGTCTCGGAAGTTGCTCCTGAGATATTGCTGAAGTTGCTGTTATCAGTACTTTTCTGCCATTGATAAGCAAAGGAACCATCTCCGGTTGCGGGAACGCTTGTGAATGCCACAGGATCATCACCTGAGCAAATTGTCTGTTCTTCTGCAATTGAGCCCGGAACAAAGTTGATTACTTCAATGTAAAGTACATTGGTAACCTCCGTGCAGGAATGCCCGTTGGAAGTGGCCGTGACAAGACGCCTGTACCAGGTGTCGGCTGACAATATACCCTGATTGTAAGTCTCCGATGTCGCTCCGTCAATATTTGCAAAATCAGTTGATCCGCTGGTCGGGCTTGACTGCCACTGGTAGGTGAATAAACCATCACCGGTTGGGGCTACACTTGTAAATGCATTGGGATCATCACCTTCACAGATCACCTGTGATCCGGAGATTGAGCCCGGGATAAAGTTGATCACTTCGATGTAAAGTACATTGGTAACCTCCGTGCAGGAATGCCCGTTGGAAGTGGCCGTGACAAGACGCCTGTACCAAGTGTCGGCTGACAGTATACCCTGATTGTAAGTCTCCGATGTCGCTCCGTCAATATTTGCAAAATCAGCTGATCCGCTGGTCGTGCTTGACTGCCACTGGTAGGTGAATACACCGTCGCCGGTCGGGGCTGCACTTGTGAATGCATTGGGATCGTCACCTTCACAGATCACCTGTGATCCGGAGATTGAGCCCGGGATAAAGTTGATCACTTCGATGTAAAGTACATTGGTAACCTCCGTGCAGGAATGTCCGTTTGAAGTTGCTGTGACAAGACGCCTGTACCAGGTGTCGGCTGACAGTATACCCTGATTGTAAGTCTCCGATGTCGCTCCGTCAATATTTGCAAAATCAGCTGATCCGCTGGTCGTGCTTGACTGCCACTGGTAGGTGAATACACCGTCGCCGGTCGGGGCTGCACTTGTGAATGCATTGGGATCGTCACCTTCGCAGATCACCTGTGATCCGGAGATTGAACCCGGGACAAAGTTGATCACTTCGATGTAAAGTACATTGGTCACCTCCGTGCAGGAATGTCCGTTTGAAGTTGCTGTGACAAGACGCCTGTACCAGGTGTCGGCTGACAGTATACCCTGATTGTAAGTCTCCGATGTCGCTCCGTCAATATTTGCAAAATCAGCTGATCCGCTGGTCGTGCTTGCCTGCCACTGGTAAGTGAATACTCCGTCGCCGGTCGGGGCTGCACTTGTGAATGCATTGGGATCATCCCCTTCACAGATCACCTGTGATCCGGAGATTGAGCCCGGGATAAAGTTGATCACTTCGATGTAAAGTACATTGGTCATCTCTGTGCAGGAATGTCCGTTTGAAGTTGCTGTGACAAGACGCCTGTACCAGGTGTCGGCTGACAGTATACCCTGATTGTAAGTCTCCGATGTCGCTCCGTCAATATTTGCAAAATCAGCTGATCCGCTGGTCGTGCTTGCCTGCCACTGGTAAGTGAATAAACCATCACCGGTTGGGGCTACACTTGTGAATGCATCGGGATCATCACCTTCACAGATCACCTGTGATCCGGAGATTGAGCCCGGGATAAAGTTGATCACTTCGATGTAAAGTACATTGGTCACCTCCGTGCAGGAATGTCCGTTTGAAGTTGCTGTGACAAGACGCCTGTACCAGGTGTCGGCTGACAGTATACCCTGATTGTAAGTCTCCGATGTCGCTCCGTCAATATTTGCAAAATCAGCTGATCCGCTGGTCGTGCTTGACTGCCACTGGTAGGTGAATACACCGTCGCCGGTCGGGGCTGCACTTGTGAATGCATTGGGATCGTCACCTTCGCAGATCACCTGTGATCCGGAGATTGAACCCGGGACAAAGTTGATCACTTCGATGTAAAGTACATTGGTCACCTCTGTGCAGGAATGTCCGTTTGAAGTTGCTGTGACAAGACGCCTGTACCAGGTGTCGGCTGACAGTATACCCTGATTGTAAGTCTCCGATGTCGCTCCGTCAATATTTGCAAAATCAGCTGATCCGCTGGTCGTGCTTGCCTGCCACTGGTATGTGAATACTCCGTCGCCGGTCGGGGCTGCACTTGTGAATGCATTGGGATCATCACCTTCACAGATCACCTGTGATCCGGAGATTGAGCCCGGGATAAAGTTGATCACTTCGATGTAAAGTACATTGGTCACCTCTGTGCAGGAATGTCCGTTTGAAGTTGCTGTGACAAGACGCCTGTACCAGGTGTCGGCTGACAGTATACCCTGATTGTAAGTCTCCGATGTCGCTCCGTCAATATTTGCAAAATCAGCTGATCCGCTGGTCGTGCTTGACTGCCACTGGTAGGTGAATACACCGTCGCCGGTCGGGGCTGCACTTGTGAATGCATTGGGATCGTCACCTTCGCAGATCACCTGTGATCCGGAGATTGAACCCGGGACAAAGTTGATCACTTCGATGTAAAGTACATTGGTCACCTCCGTGCAGGAATGTCCGTTTGAAGTTGCTGTGACAAGACGCCTGTACCAGGTGTCGGCTGACAGTATACCCTGATTGTAAGTCTCCGATGTCGCTCCGTCAATATTTGCAAAATCAGCTGATCCGCTGGTCGTGCTTGACTGCCACTGGTAGGTGAATACACCGTCGCCGGTTGGGGCTGCACTTGTGAATGCATTGGGATCATCACCTTCACAGATCACCTGTGAACCGGAGATTGAGCCCGGGATAAAGTTGATCACTTCGATGTAAAGTACATTGGTCACCTCTGTGCAGGAATGTCCGTTTGAAGTTGCTGTGACAAGACGCCTGTACCAGGTGTCGGCTGACAGTATACCCTGATTGTAAGTCTCCGATGTCGCTCCGTCAATATTTGCAAAATCAGCTGATCCGCTGGTCGTGCTTGACTGCCACTGGTAGGTGAATACACCGTCGCCGGTCGGGGCTGCACTTGTGAATGCATTGGGATCGTCACCTTCGCAGATCACCTGTGATCCCGAAATTGAACCCGGAACAAAGTTAATTACTTCAACATAAAGCACATTGGTTTCCTCGGAACAGTCGTTGCCATTCAAGGAGGAGGTAACTATTCTCTTGTACCATGCATCAGCCGTCAGTACGTCTGGATTGTAGGTTTCCGACGTGGCTCCGGAAATATTACTGAAACTGCTGTTATTTGTGCTTACCTGCCATTGGTAGGTAAATGTTCCATCACCCGTAGGAGCCACACTTGTGAATGCAGCGGGATCATCTCCTTCACAGATCACCTGGGAACCAGAAATTGAACCCGGGATAAAATTATTCACCGTCACCAAAATCGGATCGCTTACGGTAAAGCAGGGAACCTCGTTCAGTGTGGATGTCGCAATTCTTCTGTACCATGTATCTGCGGACAGGGCATCTGTTGTATAGTCTTTACTTGTTCCTCCGGTTGACACATTGGCGTATGTACCGGTTTGTGTGCTGCTGCTCTGCCACTGGTAGGCGATCATGCCTCCCGTGACCGTGCTTCCTGTTAAACTGGCTGTTGTTCCTTCACAAATAGTCTGGGCCGTGCCAATGGTATTTGCTGTCAGTGTGTTTACAGTCAACCCACCTGCAATATAATAGTCACCTGTAGGTTTATCGCAATAAGGTATGTAATCGGGGGCTGCATCAGGTGAATATTCGCAATATGTACCCTGTGTGTTTTCAATAAATGTCAAAGATGCAGAGGTTGTGCTGCCAACAATATCAAACCTTAAGGTAAAGAGGATGGAATTATCATCTAAGGTGATCCCGGGTCCGAAGCCGGAAACCCTGATCTGATCCTGAAATCCGGTCGTATTAACTGAAAATCCCAGATAATCCGGAGGAATACCTGCCCATAAAGCCGGATTCGTGTAGATTACTGTCGGTGATGATATCTTCGTATGGTCGTAGGCCAACCTGAGGGAAATTATCCCCACATTTGTAAATGATGACACTTTAACTGGGATATCCACGGTTGTGTTTTCCCGGCATACTGTTACAGAGGATACGGTTGTAACCGGCCCTCCTGTCGGATTAACGGTGATGCCCGCCCCTCCTGTCATATTCAGATTGGTGTTGTTCGGCACATAATGCGCCTTTACGGTGTAGGCATAAGAGCCCGTTACGCTTTCCGAGACGGTCCAGGTGAGTGCACTCCCGGTTCCGTCCTGGTGTTCGCCCACGGCGACGCCATTTCGGTATAAGGTGTATTCATAATTTGACCCGCTCTGGGAACCGGACAGAGTAATGGTACTCGATCCGCTTCCACAGTAATGGGCCGAGCCTGACACTGTAAATGCTGTCAATCCCTGGGAATATCCCTGGAAGCTTAGCAAAATCATAGTGATGAGGCACGTGAACTTGCAGTAAAGTTTTGTTTTCATTTGGGTTGTTTGTTTTTGTTAGTTATTGCTGTTTTTAATTTTTTGGTTATATATTGAGTTCATCTGTCTTCTGATTTTTTTATTTTGAAATGATCATTTTTATTGTTCTGACCTTTTCATCCATCTCATTCACCAACCTGATCCTTGCTGTATAAACGCCCGGTTCAAGGTCTGAACCATCAAATCTCAGCCTGTGGTCGCCGGCCATTTCACCATCATTCAAAAGGGTCTTCACGCGCTGACCGATAAGATTGTATAATTCAAGGCTTACCCGTCCGTCGAAAGGCAGGGAATAACAAATCATGGTGTAGCTGCTGAAGGGGTTGGGGTAATTCCGTATTGAAATTTCATCCGTAATGAAAGGTCTTTCTGTGATTCCAACACCAGTGATCCTGATGATCCCGGCGCTTAATACCGCATCTTTCATTCTTTCATACCGGTCATCAGCCAGCTCATTCAAAGGGCTGTTTACAAGGGAGATCATCAGGGAATCTCCTTCCTTAACGGCTCCGCTCATTTTCATCCGGAGTATCATAATTTCAGAACCGTCGGCCAGTGCCATCGCATCTTCCGAATGCCATCCGATCCTGAGTTCGCCTCCATTTACGGCCCAATTAAGATGTCCTTCAGCACCCGGTATCAGAATATCTTTCACTTCAGCAAATTCTGAGGGAAAGCTGAATATCAGCGATACCGCTCCAACTACTGAAGAATTAACGATCCTTACCGGAAGGTCAAATTCCTGTCCGGGCGTTACCTGTAGTGATCCTGCACGAATCAATGCAACAGATGATCCTGCTGATTTCGTTGAAGAAGGATCGAAACTCCGGTTGAAATCCCCGGTGCATAACCCGTAAAAGTCCGTCGTAATATCATTCCCCGGAAGAACAGTAATGTTCGGATATTCGAGTTCCGGCAGTGTATTTCCGCTAATGGTCTCCCCTGCTTTCCAGAACGTCCAGGCTGGCCGGTCAAATTCAGTCCCGAGGACGAAATTGCGCTGGATCCTGGACGCATCGGTGGCATTAATGTATGATACATCCCCCGTCACATCCCCGGCAAAAAACCGTACCTTTTCAATTGCATAAGGATGAACGCCCCAGTAGTTTACCTGTGCGGCATCGGTGGTGTTTACTGCGCCATCCGTCGACATGGAAGATGTTGCAACCACGTCATACGTCAGGTCAGGGCAAAGATTCCGGAATTCATAATATCCGTCCGGACTGGTGATATCATATTGCGAAATGAATCCTCCTTCATGGTAAAAGAGCTGCACCGCCACATCGCTGGACAGTGGAGTATTTGACGAGTTATAATAATGGAATGTCCCGCTGATCATCTGACGTTCATTTACGGTTATTACATTGATCGCGGTATCACTGCATCCTTTGTCGGAAGTGAAGGTGTAGGTCAGGGGATGACTGCCGGCGCCTGCGATGGAAGCATTAAATATGGCTCCCGATACTCCATCTCCGCTATAATACCCGCCGGAAGGCAATCCGCCTGTCAACGGGTAGTTCGTTGACGTAATGCACTGCGGAACAAGTGTTTCCTGCCACGTGACTGCGGGTGTCGGATTAACGGATATTGTGAGGGAAGCACATGCTGATACTGAATTACAGATGCCTTCATTCTCATACCTGCCAAAATAGGTTGTCGTTGCTGAAGGGAAAACTTCAAGATCATTCCCGGTTCCGACTTCAGTTCCACCGCATGTTCCGGCGAACCATCTTATGGTTTCATGAGTACCGCCACCTCCGCCGTTCAACGTCAGAACGGTGCCCTGCCCGCTGCAAATGGTCTCTGAACCAGCCGTGACTGAGACAGGGTTAAAGGAAGCCTGTTCAACTGTGATGGTAACAGACTTGCAGGCAGACTGAAAAGCACATGAGGAGCCATCTTCATAACGACCATAGTAGGTAGTTGTAGTTCCGGGGGTAACAGCCAGGCCATTCCCGACCCCGACCAGGCTGGTTCCGCAACCATCTTTGTACCATGCGATAATTTCATTGCTTCCGCCACCTCCCCCAACCAGGCTCAGGTTCGTGCTTCCGCCATTGCAAATAACCAGTTCAGTTGCCCCGGCAGCGTCAGGATCTGTCGAATGGATGCAAAGCTCCCCGTTCTGGAAATCTCCGAAGCTTGTCATTCCTGTTATCTGGGTGGTTGTAGAAGTCCTGACACCCATTGACGCCGGACTCCATGACGCTCCATCCCAAACTTTTATGAAAACATTGCTGGTGGATGTTCCCCCGTCAATATCTTCAGGAACAAACGTAAAGGTTGCATCATACGTGGTAAATCCGATGCCGCTATTGGTCAATGTCCAGTAACGGTTTATACTCCTGTAGGCGTTGATCCCTGAAACGGCTATTTCAGGATGATCCGTTCCCGTTGTTTTTGCCAGCAAAGTGCCGCTGGTCTGAACATTGGAAAATCCTATACTGACCGGCGTAAAATACAAAAGATCACCGACAGGAAAAGTTCTTCTCTGATCACCTGTCGGAATATTCCAGGCCAGGTTACCGATGATATATCTTGCCTGACCTGCTCCTGTTACCGTGACATCTGAAGACAGCGTCAATATTGAAGATCCGGTGAAAATTTTCCCGTTTGTAAAAACCAGGCTTTGTTTTACAGTCTGATTGTTTGCAAGCATGATGCCTTCCGGGTTGTTGAGCAGAAGGTCATTAAATGTTGAGGGCGTACTTCCACCAATTGTTTGCAACGTATTCCCGTTGAATGTAATCCTGCCTGCTGATGCGTCAAATTCACCATTGTTCGTGAAATTCCCGTCAATGGTATGGGCGGAATCTGAAGCATTGAATGATGCCCCGGCTTCAATCGTAACATTACCGCCAATGGACATCCTGTTAACTGCCGTGACTGAAGCGGTTCCTGCTATTGTAAAATTCATGTGGATCCTCAATGGGTCTTCAGGCAGGCTTTTAACGCCGGAACCGCTGAACAGCAGATGATGATACCCCGCCGGGGTCCCGTTTGGATTCACGACTTCCTGGTCAGTGCCATTGTATTCGATCGTGGCATCTTCATTGTCTGCACGAAAGATCCCTTTATTCACCAGTGACCCCGCGATAGCCAGGTATGCATTGTATTCAAGGTCAAGAGAGGCATCCGGATCGATTGAAAGGTCATAGAATGACGTTGTTCCTGAAATTGTGGCATTGGCTGTTTTGAACGAGACATGGCTTGTATTTGCATTGTAAACTCCCTCCTGGTTGATCCATGCACCTTCGGATCCGTAAACATTGAACTGACAATCGGCGGAAGCATTCACTATTCCGCCATTTTCAATGGAAATATTTCTGACTTCTGCAAGGGCAGGCAAGGTTGGGTCATGCGATGTTGAAAGAGCATCCGGGATGATGACGTTTGTTACATTCGACGGAGAACCAACCGGTGTCCAGTTTTCAAGTGTATTCCACCGGTCGCTCACCGATCCGTTCCAGGTAAGAACCGGATGGTCAGAAGCCCCCAATGTGACAGTATAGATTCCGAACCCTGAGGGCCAGTAGTCGATATTTACATTCTGCAATGCAACCCAGTTTTCTCCAATATCATTGTTTGACCTTCCCCATTCTATAATATCACTGCCTGCCATGGAAGCAGTCCAGTAAACGAGTTCATTCTCAGCGTTCCCATTCAGTTCCGAATCAAGGTAATGTGAAGAAACTGAAGCCATGACATTGCTTCCCCCTGCCTGGACAAACTCATAGATACGCTGGATAGCACCGGGGTTCCATGAAGGTGCATCCCCGATCGCGATCTTTACTCTGAGTTCTGAAGGCAGCGTTCCTCCATTTTCAAGTTTCACCGTAGTAAATTGATTCCCGAATGAATACAGGACGTTCGCAGCGATGGATGTACGCTTTATGATACCCGTCACATCCCCTGTTCCTGTGGTGATTGCTGATGCTCCCATCGTAAGTGTGTGGATCCCCATTTCTAATGTGCCCTGTTTTGCTGTCGGATTGGAGCTCTGCAAATTCAGGACGCCATTCACAACCAGGTCATTAACAGATGTAACACCGGCAGGACGGTTGATGGTAAAATTATTGAGACCGTTTGTTATGGCCGGGATCGTGAGGCTGGAGGATGTTCCGCCGATTTCCATGTTGCTCGTGAGACCTCCGATAACTGCATGACTACCTGACACGTTATCATTCAGCACCAGTGTGTTTGATCCGATCGAAAAAGACCCGGGATTCAGATCGAGGGTGCCGTTTACCGTGGCAATTGAAGATGTTCCGGGTCCTTTTCCATCAATGACCAGGTTGTCGATATACCAGAAGTCAATACCATAAGTATAACCGGTAATAAAGAACCTTAAATAAAATGTTCCTCCGACATTGGTTGTCCAGTCAAAAACATGTCCGGTCTCAGGGCCCACATTTTCAGTGCCTGTCATTGCAAGCGAGTACATATCCGTCCATGGTCCCGAAGATGAAGTTGCACATTGTACCTTTACCGTGTATGGGTCCGTTGTCGCATCATAATTGTCGATCAGCTGGTCCCAGTGGATATTCAACGATGAATATCCGGCCGTATTTATTGAACGGTAGATATAGGATGTATAATTGGTCTGACTGAAAATCCCGTATAAATACTGAAGTTCACCGGGCATTCCTCCTGCATTTGAGCTTGAAACCTGTGAAAACTGGTTATAATAATTCCCAATGTTCCCTGACCAGTTGTTCAGGTCATCAAATGTATCGGTAAGCAGATTAACAGGTGACCCGGGAATTCCTCCCTGGATAACTCCGCCCGGGTTTGTTGTCAGATTCATAAGCACATCAGGATCGGCAGGCATCTCATACCCTGTGGTGATGGAAGTATTACCGGAATATACAAGGTTGACACGGCCTGAAAAGGAAGGTGCTGAAGTCAGCCGTCCGCCTGATCTGGTGATGGTACAACCATCTCCGAGGGTCAGATAACCACCATTAATAAACAGGCCGTTTTCAAGATTCAGAGACCCGTTTACTGTAAGATCGGCGGTTAAATTCGTCCTGGCATTGATGGTAAGCTCTTTTAAACCATCGGTGATTGACCGGAGTGAGGTTTCCCCGTTAATGATCAGGATTGAATTATCTCCCCCGAAAATCTCACAGGGTGTGGCATAATTGATCTTTCCGTTTATAGTCAGCGTGTTTGCTGCCAGGCGGAGTACCGGAGTGCCGGCCACGCTTGTGAACTTCAATTCTTTTGTAACCACCAGGTCAGAGGCCATGGTTACATCTGCGGCATCAGAAATTGTAACGGATGATGCCGTGTGAGATGCCTGTGGTATTTCAAAGCCAGTGGAATATTCGACAGATCCATTTTCATAGATCAGGTCCAGACCGCCTGAGCCATAATTAAAAACAGGTGAAACATCAAAGCTCCCTGCAGGATAAACAGCATCGGGAGTGCCTCTTTGTATGACGACGCCTGAGGTTCCGCCATTTCCCATGATGATTTTATCGGAATTTATGACGAGACCGTACAGGAGGCTTATCCTTGCAAACGGAAAATTGCCGGAACCTGTCAATGTTAAACCCTCTTCACTGGAGTTTGAAACATCAAAATTGGCCGCCATCGATGAAATCGTTCCGTTGTTTGTGAATATCTGCTGTGTCCCCGAATTCATCATGATCCGGGTATAAGGATCGGTGGAGGTGATCGTGGCGCCCGGGTTATTTGTAACACTGCCTCCTATGATCACCCAGGTGTTCATATATTCGGATCCCCCGGCAAGAGATAAAAGTCCGCTGTTACTGAAAGTCCCGGCAATGGCCAGGATGGCTTCCGATTCAACTGTTAATGAGGCTCCGGAGCTGATTGTCAAATCCCTGCACACACCACCGTCAGGACCGACAACGGGCATGTTCGGAACATCAGAAGGTATGATGACATCGGTCAGGGAAGACGGGACACCACCGCACCAGTTTGAAGCATCATTCCAGTCGGCGCTGGTTGTACCGAGCCATTGTCCGGGTATGCCTGAAATGCTGATCAGTACAGAGGAGGAATAATCTTCCTGACAGGTCCCGCTCTGCACAATGGCCCGGAAATACGTTGGAGCCTCTATGATTCCTATTGCAGATCCTTCAAGTAACGTAGTTGTTTCATCGATATCAACAGCATCTGTAAATGCTGCATCGGTCGATTTCTGCCATTTGACTACATTTCCAATATTGTCAGCCAGGACAAGATCGGCAGGGTAACTGCCACTGCAGATTGACTGATCAGAGGAAACTGTACCACCCGCAGAGGGAGGATCAACAGTCAGGTCCGATCCGTTGTCATCCCCGGCACCAGTTGGGTTATTACTCACGACCCTGATCCGGTAGCCGGTTCCTGTTGCCGTATTTGACGGGATTGTTACATCGATCAGGCCCGAGTACTGGGAGGTCAATGACCCTATCGCCACCGGTGATGAAAAGCTTCCTGTGATATCCGACAACTGTGCCGTAAATACATTCCCGGCATTCCAGGTCCCTCCGGTAGCCGAATATGTGACTTCAGCATTGCTGCCGGCACAAAATGCAGGGCTGCTCACGGAACAGGTAATGGCCTGTCCGCCGAAAACCCCGAAGGGTGAAAAGGAAGTAATACCGGTGATCGATTGAGTATAAGGGTTTGCTCCTGAAGCTGATGAAAAGGAGGAATAAAGCCAGACACCTCCGATATAGTGCGCCACATCGCACAATGACCGGTTAAAATTCAGGCCTTCATCTGCAGCGTTCCACTGAACAGTGACGGTGGCATTACTTCCTCCGGTGTTGCCTTCCTTGAGGGACCATGTCTTTAAAACAGCATTCGTGGTTATGGCATTTCCGATCGCAACATCGGATGAATTATAAGCTGTGCTCAAACCGTCGGTAACGCGTGCTTTGAAGTCATCTGCTGTTGAATTGGCGGTAAGTTTTATCGTAAGCGGTAAATATTCTGAGGAAAGACCGATTGGGAAGGATACATTGGTATTGGTTGGAACCCGTAGCCTGAGAGAACCTGTTCCGTTGGTCACCACATACATGGCAGAGTTGCTGCCTGAAATGGTTGCAGATGTTCCAAACAAAAGGTCATTTGATCCGAGGGATATCTTTCCCGTTGTGAATGTCAGGGTTCCGTTGATCGTTTGTGTGGCGGAAAGGATTACGCCGTTCGGGTTGTTTACTGTTATATTGTTGAATGTGGTTGATGAACTGCCACCGATGGTCTGTGCGGATGTTCCATTGAAGGAAATGGTCGATGTACCGGAAGTTACAGTACTGTTATTGGTCCAGTTTCCTGTGATTGCCAGTGTGGACGAAGGCAAAGATTTTGTTCCGGAATTATTGAAGCCGATATTGTTGTAAGTGATCGCCCTGACAATCTGTGCCCCGCTCCCATTATAATTAATTGTGCAATTATATGCACCTGTCGAGGTCGTGGCTGTCCCGGATATCGTGAAAGTCCCTGCTATGGAAGCAGTGCCGGTCGAAAAAGACTTAACGCCGGCATTTCCGAGGGTCAGGTTGTAATAACTGATCGGTCCGACAACCTGGGGACCATTCCCGTTGTAGGCAATGGTTGTGCTGTTTGTAGAGGCTTCCCCGATTGCATTATCACTTACCGTAAAATCTTTTGAAATGTTCGTCGTACCCGAGGCAAACGTTTTTGTGCCGCTGTTGCTCAGATTCAGGTTATAGTAACTCAGTGCGGCAATGTTTTGTGATCCGCTCCCGGCATAACTTACGGTCGAGGAATTTGCAATAAAGGTTCCGGTGCCGCTCCAGTTTCCATGAACGGTAATTGAGTTTGTGCCGGTTATGGTTAGCGACGCACCTGCATTAATTGTGATATTCCTGCAAATCCCATCCTCCGATCCGATGACAGGCATATTCGGTGCACTGCCCGGGATCACCACGTCACTGGTGGATGTTGGAACTCCGCCGCACCAGTTTGATGCTGTGTTCCAGTCAGTACTAATAACTCCAAGCCAGTCACCCGTTGCAGCAACAGTGATCAATGCGGTTCCCGACCAGGCTGATGAGCAGGTTCCGCTCTGAACCTGGGCACGGTAATAGGTTGTCTGTGTCAGGTTGACAGCTGTCAGGGTTGTTGTCGTGTTTGCTATATCAGTCCAACTGGTTCCATTTACTGATGACTGCCACTTAAGCACGTTTCCGGTATTTCCTGTTAAGGTGAGCACCGTACTGTTGGATCCGCTGCATGTTGTCGTTGTCCCTGAAACACTGCCTCCGGCTGTTGCCGGGTACACTGTAACGGCCTGGCTGGTGAAGTCCGTGCAGCCATTGGAACCCGTTACCGTCACCGAATAATTCCCGGTCGCAGTAACATTTATTGCTGCTGTTGTTGCCCCGGTCGACCAGAGATAGGAAGAACCTCCAGAAGCTGTCAGGGTTACTGATCCTCCGATGCAGAATGAAGTAGGCCCTCCAGGAGTGATCACTGCCGTAGGTTTGGAATTTACTGTCACCGTTACCTGCTGGCATGTTGTGTTGTAAGAACAGGGAGATCCATCTGAATACCGCCCGTAATAAGTAGTCGTGGCTGACGGGCTCACCGAAAGATTATTTCCGGTTCCTGCCAGAGATCCTCCGCATGATGCGGTAAACCATTGTACTGTTTCATACGTGCCGCCACCTCCGCCGGTGAGTGTCAGAACGGCGGAAGAACCGCTGCAGATGGTTGAAGGAGTTGCGGATGCTGAGCCTGGAGGTAAGGACTGAACACATCCGTCACCCGGTTCTCCGTCAAGAAAATCTCCGAAAGCAGTTAACCCTGTAATTTTTGTGCTTGAAAAGGATCGGTTGGCAATGTTCGTAGAATTCCAAACTGATGATGCCCATCTTTTTACGATAAAATTGCTGACATTGGCGCCTCCGAGAATATCAGATGAAACAAAGGTAAAGGTAGCATCGAAACTTGTGAAAACTGTCCCGTTATTTGTCAGGGTCCAATAACGGTTTACAAGCTTCCCGCCGCTGATACCGGATGTCAGCCCGTTCGGATGTGAACCGGCCGTCGTGCTGCCGGTAATTGTCCCGCCTGTCGTCATCGAACTAAAATCAACCTGGATAGGTGCATAATTCGTGGCATCCCCAACGTAAAATATTTTTGAGGGTGAACCAGTTCCGGTCAGTGTCCATTGCAGATTTCCATAAATGTATTTTCCGGCTCCCGCCCCCGAAACAGTTGCTGAAGAACCGAGGATAAGGGAATTAGCAGCTGTTGTGATCTTCCCATTGGTGAGGGTAAGGATACCTGTGACCGTAATATTTCTGGATAAAGAAACTCCGTTGCTGTTGCTGATGGTGAGGTTTTCAAAGGTTGTCGGGTTTGTGCCGCTGATCGTTTGTGCTGATGAACCGAGCATGGTCACTGTAGATCCGGCAGGTGTAAATGTTCCGTCATTCTGAAAATCTCCGGAAAGATTAATTTTGGCTGCTGTGCTGTTTGTGATCGTCCCACTGTTAACAATCCTGGCATTGACGACCACATTCCCGCCATTGTTGATGAAATAAGCTCCGCTTTCAATTTTTACCTGTTGCGAAAATGCCGTAAATGGAAGAATCCCTGAAATGGCAATCATGACCATGAACAACCCGATTGAGTAGCTCCGATAACCAGATACCGATTTGTAGAGATTCAGCATACGTGTTTAAGGATATTATTGAGCAAGGGTTACCCAGTTGAGATCCTGGATCTTCATTATATCACCGCTGGAGGTTGAAGAAACAAACAATTCGAAATAATCACCGGGAACAATGTCCGACAGGTAAACCACCGTTGAGAACTGGTATGGCTGGTTGGTTGATGAGGAAGGTGTCCGGAGGGTTGTTTCCCCATACCGGATGGTACTTACAGCATTTTTAACCACCCCGATTGAAATGGTCCTGCTTGAATTGGAACAGGAAATATTTCCCGAGATCCACATGACTACATCTTTCGCATTTACAGGAAGGTATGTGATCCGGTTGTTGTTCGTCAGCAAGTTACAGGTGTACACCGAGGTGGATGTCCAATTGCACTTGTACCAGCTGTTAGCCGTCGTACATGTGGTGGTTGAATTGTTGTTAAGCACATTGATCCTTGCATGCGGGCTGTTCGATTCAATTCCCAGGTTACCTTCCACAAAAGCATTTGCATCCCTTCCATCGGTTCTTGAGAAATCAAATCCCGAGATAAAAGATCCCTGGTTATTCCAGGCATTGTTTGAAATGAACATCGATGCAAAATTGGTAAAGCTCGCAGGATAATAGTAGATTCCTATATCCGTTCCGGATGTCGTATTATAAAAAGTACAATTGATGATCGACACTCCTTCGCTGGAAGCCGAAAGCAGGCTGATCCCCTTGGCGCATTCTAAATAATCACATTCGGAAACCTTCAGAGACCCTCCGGAAGCCGTACCTGCAGCAACTTCAATCCCTGCCCCGGTGCAATTTTCAAAGTCTGTTTCGAAAACCCAGAGGTCATTGTTATTCGTCGAAACGATTCCCTTGTTAAATCCTGAGAAGCTGCAATCCTTCACCTCGTGATAAATTCCGCTGCCGGTAAACCGGATGGCATCGTTGCCTGTTCCACTGGAGGTGGTCGAAAAGGACAGCATTTTGAAATAACATTCGGAAGCGCAGCTAAATAGCGGACTTCCCGAGAACCCTGATTGCGGGGTTATGGTTGTTTCACCGTAGGAAAGTCCCTGTATTGTAAGAGGATGAGGCAGGGATATTGTTTGTGTGGCTGCAACTGTATAGTTCCCTCCTCCAAGTCTTACCACTGTCGGGGAAGTCATATGCAGGTTTAGAAATGCAATGGCCTCGGCAATCGTGGTAAAACTTCCTGTGGCTGATACTTCCAGGAAATTGTCTGTCCTTGTTTCTTTCTCCTTTACGATCCAGTTTGTACCTGTTGCTACATAGGTCTTACCGATCCATCGCATTAATGGTGAACTGGTAACAGCATCTATCGTCTTCCCCGATTGCGGAACAACTGTCACCAGGTTTGTATAGGTGCCTATATTTTTTACTGAGATCTCCAGCCCGTCATCTGCACTTGTAATCACAGGAAGAGTCAGTGTTATATCACCACTGGCGAATACCATATTCTCCGTTTTCAGCAATGTCGTGCTGGCCGACTTTGATACAGTATTGAATGATTGTTTCGGATCAGCTCCTGTGATCAGCCGCACCCATTTTGAAGTTCCGTTCCAGTAATAATATCCCGGGGTAACATCACCTGTGGTTGCGGTATTATAAATCAGGAGGCTTGCCGCAGGAGCGGTTATGGGGGAGGCACTTGATGTTCCGGTCAGCGCAACCCTTGGAACCAGCATCCCTTTGCTCGTTGAATAAACATCGAGCATTGCAGAAGCATTTGGAGAGGAATTATTGTCGTTGATCCCGATATTGTTCTGCGCCTGGATCAGGCAGCCAAAAATCAGGAAAAAAGCTAAAGTCAATTGAAAACGCTTCATGGCAGTTGAAATTATGTTGAATGACAGAAATGGCAGAATAACGAATTGCGATTGGCTGAACTTTTGGAATGATCAATTCCATAAAACGAAGGAGCTTTTCCCCGGCCCACTGACCTCTGTTATGTATTGGGTTTAACTTTTTCATTGAGCCTTTACCTGAATTGTCTTTCAAAATGCTTAAAATGAAATTGTTATGTACATGGGAAAACAATGATTCCTGATTCCTGATAGGTGCAATTTTATTGTTATGGTGCCAAAAGTAACACTTGTTTTTGATTTCACAATACTTTTTTTCCGGAAAACCGGAATAATTTTTTCATATTTAAATTTATAAGTATTTTATTATTAAACATATGATAAAAATTTATGGCGTGCAATTTCTCAATGTTGAAAGGATAAGAACGTCTGAAAATAATTCTTAAGCCGGATGAATAACCTATTAGGGTCGATAATAATGAGCATGTCTTTAACAAGTATACCAATTGATTGATTTCAAATTTTTTACAAGACAGGCTGTATGACAACATAATTGATGTATTTAGGATATCCTGGGGGTTTCTTTGAGAAAAATCCGGTTCACATAACATGAAATGATTACTGGTCATTTGCACTGCATCTGATAGATTTATTTGAGTGGCCTTTTTCATTTCCCCGGTTATCCTGGTATCCAATTTTCAGGAAATAAAATTATACCGTATGGATCAAGAAAATCCTGATACTGTATCAGTCGGGAATGAATGGTAAATGAACAGGAGATTTTACTAAATGAACCCGAAATGGATCTGAAACACGGGCCAGAAATGAGACAGGAATCTGACCAATCGTTTGCGCCTACGATTGATTGAAACAGGAAAGAAAATCATCCCGGAACGAGTCCCCGCAACTGGCAGATTGCTCTTCCGTAAGTTTGATCGTACCCTGGCGGGAAAAGGATTTAACATGGTCAAGGTTAACAATGTATGACCGGTGTGTCCGGATAAAACTTTTATGGTTTTTCAGGTAGGCCTCAAACTCCCTGAGAATTTTGCAATAGGTCAGTTTCCTGTTATTCACAAGAAAAATATCGGTATAGTTTCCGTTTGCTTCCAGTTTAATGACCTCCAGGGTTTCCAGTACCAGGAAACCATTTGAGTCTGAGAGAATAACTTTGTCAGGATCGGAGATCTGCCGGCGGAAGCCTTCAATTTTATTCCTGTATCGGTCATTAACGGTTACATGAGGGATTGATCTTACCGCATTGACCAGTTCATCCACATTGATTGGCTTCAGAAGAAAATCAATGGCATGGAATTTTATTGCCTGGTAAGCATACTGCTGATTTCCGGTCACAAAAATGATCTTGAAGTTCACCGGATGAAAATAGTTCAGAATATCGAAACCTGATCCGTCAGGCAGTTCAATATCCAGAAAAACAAGGTCGGGAGAATTTTCTTCGATCAGCTTGATGGCTTCTTCCTTTCCTTCAGTGATCCCCAGGATGGTAACATTATGGCAGTACTGATCGAGTGCACTCTTCAACACACGCTGATCAATCCTGTTATCTTCTACAATGATGGTCCTGATTTCGTGCATACCCTTGATTAAAGACCCGTGTAACAATATGTTTGCAGGTTTTTAATGAATTGTAAAGATAAGAAAAGAATTTCTTAATCCGCTTTGGATTGGAAAAAAATCTGTATGCCGGTAGTCAGAGGTCGGTAGTCGGAGGTCGGAAGATGCAGGATAGAGGATGGAGGATAGATATTTTAGATTTTAGATTTTAGATTTTGGATTTTGGATTTTGGATTTTGGATTTGTCAGTTGGAGGATAAATAAAGTATAATGGAAAAAAGGGAATGGAGAATAGAATAACTTCTCTATTCCCCATTCCCTATTGCCTGTTGCCTATTGCCTATTGCCTACTTTGTCTTAACCAGTTTAATGGTTTTCACCATCTGCCCGTCAGCGGTCTTCAGCGTCAGGGTGGCGGTGTAAACGCCGGCTTCAAGGCTCCAGGCTTCAAGCCTCAGGCTGTGATCGCCTTTTGCTTCTGCTTCATTGACGAGAACTTTTACCTCTTGCCCAACAATATTGCAGAGGGTCAGCGTAACCTGGCCGTCATGCGGAAGCATATAGGTGATCTCGCTGACACCGCTGAACGGGTTGGGGTGGTTTGACAACGACAACCCCTTTACAGCTTCCTGTTCATCAATGCCGATTGTTGAGGCCTGGATTACATCCATGGTAAGGACGGCATCCGGGATCACATTGTAGTAGTTGTCGGCCAGTTCATTCAGCGGGTCGGATGCCACCGTGAAGCGTATGACATTGCCCGCTGTAAACGTGCTTGCTGTCGTCAATCTGAGATTGACGACAGCATCGCCGGCTGCAAAAGTTAAAGGATTGCGTGAATTCCATCCGATCCTCAGCTCATTGCCGTTCACGGCCCAGTCAACCGGGTCGCTGACACCTTGCATGGTCACATCACTGACATCAACAAGTTCTGACGGGAAGTTCAGGATCAGGGATATTGCGCCCACCCGGCCTGCATCCATTATCCGAACAGGGATAGTGATTTCAGTACCTGCTTTTGCCTGCATGAAATTTCCATCTTCAATGATCACAGAAGATCCGCCTTTGGCTCCGCCCGGCATAAAACTGCTATTGAAGTCTCCATTGACAAGGCTGAGGATATCATAGCTTAATGAGGATCCCGCAACCTCCAGGTCCATCTCCGTCGGCCATTGGGATGCTCCATTATAAGGAACCGTGTTCGAAAGTATGATATTCCCTGAGGATTTAAAGTAACTCCATGGAGTTCCCGCGGACGTTGTTCTGGCAAACGGGAGACCGAGGATAAAATACTGCTGAACCATGTATGCATCTGTTGACTGCATCCAGTAATCGTTCTGGACATCACCGGCCATATATTTCACCGGCTCGATACCCGTCAGATGGGTCGGCCACCAGTTGATCAATGCAGCATCTGTTGCATTGATCCCTCCTGCCGGTTTGTTATTCCTGACGATTTTAATGCTGTAACTTCCGTTCACAATATGATTGAAGGTGTATTCACCGGATGAATTTGTTACTGACCTGGATACCGTGTCAGGCCCGTTCATCAGGGCCAGGTAGACATTGTTCATCGGAAGGTTAGCCGTCGTCTGTTTATAATATTTCAGGGTACCTGAAATGGCAAGACCTGAAATAGCCGTCACGGTGAAGGAGCATTCGGCCGTATTCCCTGCACAATCTTTCACGGTCCAGGTAACGCCGGTTTCTCCAATCGGGAAGATATAACCATTCAGTGAGGAAGACTGGTTAAGGTTGTTGGTCACCGAAGTAACTGCGCAATTATCACCATAGGTTGGATCAAACTCAGTTCCGATAGTTGTATAACTGCCGCCGGGAGTTGACCGTTGCTGGTTACCCGGGCAGGTAACCGTAGGATTTACGTTATCATCTATCGTGTAAGTGTAAACCCAATCGTGGTGGTTGTTTTCGCAGTCAGTATAGGTATAGGTGAAGGTCTTCGTGCCTTCGCATCCATCATATGTTCCACCGGCTATGGGCCCCGTGGGGATCAATGCTAAACCGCAATTGTCTGTTACCTCAGGCAATTCGGGCGTTACGGCTAATGAAATGCATGCGACCGTTTCGCCATCGTTTTCCGGCATCGTAAAGTCTTCCCGCTCGATGGTGTAGGTATAAACCCAGTCATGGTGGTTGTTTTCGCAGTCGGTGTAAGTGTAGGTGAAGGTTTTGGTTCCCTCGCACCCATCATATGTGCCACCGGCTATGGGCCCCGTGGGGATCAATGCTAAACCGCAATTATCGGTCACATCCGGAAGTGTGGGTTCAACTGCAAGCCCAATGCATGCGACCGTTTCGCCATCGTTTTCCGGCATCGTAAAGTCTTCCCGCTCGATGGTGTAGGTATAAACCCAGTCATGGTGGTTGCCTTCGCAGTCGGTGTAAGTGTAGGTGTAAGTCTTTGTTCCTTCACAATCGACATATGTTCCACCGGCTATGGGCCCCGTGGGGATCAATGCTAAACCGCAATTGTCTGTTACCTCAGGCAATTCCGGCGTTACGGCTAATGAAATGCATGCGACCGTCTCGCCATCGTTCTCCGGCATGGTGAAGTCCTCCCGTTCGATCGTGTAAGTATAGACCCAATCATGGTGGTTGTTTTCGCAGTCAGTATAGGTATAGGTGAAGGTCTTCGTGCCTTCGCAGCCATCATAAGTGCCACCGGCTACGGGCCCTGTGGGGATCAACGCTAAACCGCAATTATCGGTCACATCAGGAAGTGTGGGTTCAACTGCAAGCCCAATGCATGCGACCGTTTCGCCATCGTTTTCCGGCATCGTAAAGTCCTCCCGCTCGATGGTGTAGGTATAAACCCAGTCATGGTGGTTGCCTTCGCAGTCGGTGTAAGTGTAGGTGTAAGTCTTTGTTCCTTCACAATCGACATATGTTCCACCGGTCACGGGCCCCGTGGGGATCAATGCTAAACCGCAATTATCGGTCACATCCGGAAGTGTGGGTTCAACTGCAAGCCCAATGCATGCGACCGTTTCGCCATCATTTTCCGGCATGGTGAAGTCCTCCCGCTCGATGGTGTAGGTATAAACCCAGTCATTGTGATTGTTTTCGCAGTCAGTATAGGTATAGGTGAAGGTCTTCGTGCCTTCGCAGCCATCATAAGTGCCACCGGTCACGAACCCCGTGGGGATCAATGCTAAACCGCAATTGTCTGTTACCTCAGGCAATTCCGGCGTTACGGCTAATGAAATGCATGCGACCGTTTCGCCATCGTTTTCCGGCATCGTAAAGTCTTCCCGTTCGATCGTGTAAGTATAGACCCAATCATGGTGGTTGTTTTCGCAGTCAGTATAGGTATAGGTGAAGGTCTTCGTGCCTTCGCAGCCATCATAAGTGCCACCGGTCACGGGCCCCGTGGGGATTAGGACCGTTCCGCAATTGTCTGTTACCTCAGGCAATTCGGGCGTTACGGCTAATGAAATGCATGCGACCGTTTCGCCATCGTTTTCCGGCATCGTAAAGTCTTCCCGCTCGATGGTGTAGGTATAAACCCAATCGTGGTGGTTGCCTTCGCAGTCGGTGTAAGTGTAGGTGTAAGTCTTTGTTCCTTCACAATCGACATATGTTCCACCGGCTATGGGCCCCGTGGGGATCAATGCTAAACCGCAATTGTCTGTTACCTCAGGCAATTCCGGCGTTACGGCTAATGAAATGCATGCGACCGTTTCGCCATCGTTTTCCGGCATGGTGAAGTCCTCCCGTTCGATCGTGTAAGTATAGACCCAATCGTGGTGGTTGTTTTCGCAGTCAGTATAGGTATAGGTGAAGGTCTTCGTGCCTTCGCAGCCATCATAAGTGCCACCGGCTACGGGCCCTGTGGGGATCAACGCTAAACCGCAATTATCGGTCACATCAGGAAGTGTGGGTTCAACTGCAAGCCCAATGCATGCGACCGTTTCGCCATCGTTTTCCGGCATCGTAAAGTCCTCCCGCTCGATGGTGTAGGTATAAACCCAGTCATGGTGGTTGCCTTCGCAGTCGGTGTAAGTGTAGGTGTAAGTCTTTGTTCCTTCACAATCGACATATGTTCCACCGGTCACGGGCCCCGTGGGGATCAATGCTAAACCGCAATTATCGGTCACATCCGGAAGTGTGGGTTCAACTGCAAGCCCAATGCATGCGACCGTTTCGCCATCGTTTTCCGGCATCGTAAAGTCTTCCCGCTCGATGGTGTAGGTATAAACCCAGTCATGGTGGTTGCCTTCGCAGTCGGTGTAAGTGTAGGTGAAGGTTTTGGTTCCCTCGCACCCATCATATGTGCCACCGGCTATGGGCCCCGTGGGGATCAATGCTAAACCGCAATTATCGGTCACATCCGGAAGTGTGGGTTCAACTGCAAGCCCAATGCATGCGACCGTTTCGCCATCATTTTCCGGCATGGTAAAGTCCTCGCGCTCGATGGTGTAGGTATAAACCCAGTCATGGTGGTTGCCTTCGCAGTCGGTGTAAGTGTAGGTGAAGGTTTTGGTTCCCTCGCACCCATCATATGTGCCACCGGCTACGGGCCCTGTGGGGATCAACGCTAAACCGCAATTATCGGTCACATCAGGAAGTGTGGGTTCAACTGCAAGCCCAATGCATGCGACCGTTTCGCCATCGTTTTCCGGCATCGTAAAGTCCTCCCGCTCGATGGTGTAGGTGTAGACCCAGTCATGGTGGTTGCCTTCGCAGTCTGTGTAGGTGTAGATGTAGGTTTTTGTGCCTTCACAACCGTCGTAGGTGCCGCCGATGCCGGGGCCTGACGGCGTCAAGACCGCACCACAATTATCCGTCACCGTTGGCACTGTTGGTGGAACAGCCAGGGAAATGCAGGCAACCGTTTTGCCATCGTTACCCGGCATCGTGAAATCCCCGGTTACCTTCACTGTAACTTCTTTCTGGCATGTCGAAGTGCAGCCTTTATCATTGATGATGACCAGGGTTAATGTAAATGAGGCATCACAAACCGATCCTGCATTTACAGTCACGGTTCTTGTATTGGCCGCACCCTGGATCGTCCCGTTGCCGCTGATGCTCCATGCATAGGAACTCATCCCGGCAGGGGCTGTGTAAATATTTCCCGTCGAATTCGGACAAACCGGATCGTTCCCGGTAATGCTGCAAACCGGCAATGGATTCACTGTGAGTGTCGCCGCATTGGTCGTACAGCTACCCTGTAAATTCGTGAAAGAAACCCTGTACTGATACCCGCTCAATCCTGTTGTTGCCGGATCGATCGTGAGGGTTGACGTAACTGTGTTTGTAGCGAGAGTCCAATTGTCAGTTTTACTGTAGGGGGAAGAAATGGTAAGCGTTTGCCATCCATTGATCCCATCGTTGTATTCCCATACCGAAGCAGGCTGGGGAAATGCAACACATGAGGCTGTAAACGATGTACTACTGCCAGTGCATGCTTCCTTGTTTGACAATCCTCCAGCCGTGCAATCCGGTGCTAATGCAAATTCACCGATCTGGAATGAGCTGAACCCTGAAAGGCCGGTTGCAGATAGCGATGTCAACGTCGGCACTCCGGCAACCGCAGGGTAACTCCAGGAGGAACCATTCCATTTCCCGAGAATATAGGATGAAGGGGTCGTTCCTGCATCATCATCACCGTTCACATAAGAAAACGCAATGTTGTAATTTGCCGGGTCGATACCATTATTGGTGAATGTCCAGGTGCGGTTTACACTTTTATTGGCATTGATATTCGCGGTTGAAATGCTGGCATGATCCCCTGCTGACGTTGATCCTGTAAGGTATCCGCCGGTCGTGATTCCTGAGAACGTAACGGTTACGGGCGTGTAGCTGGCCGGATCTCCGATGAAGAATGTCCGGACAGGGTTTCCTGCGGGAATTTCCCAGCGGAGGTTGCCATAAACGTACTTCAGGCTGCCTGCGCCTGTTGCAGAAGCGGCAGCCCCCATGGTCAGCATATTCGTACCTGTAATGATCTTCGAATTACTCAAAGTCAGAATGCCAATAACAGTTGCATTGACATTATTGAGTGTAAGCCCTGTACTCCCGTTATTAAGCAAGAGGTTATTGAACGTTGAAGCAACGGATCCCCCGATCGATTGCGGATTCAGACCATTGAAACCAATCCTTCCCCCGTTATGATTGAATGTCCCGTTATTCGTGAAATTCCCCAGCAGGTACATCGATCCTGAACTGGCAACCAGTGTTCCTGCATTTATGGTAAGGTTTGTAAGATTTACCTGGTTGTTCACGAATGCAAGTGTGCCGTTTCCGGATTTGATGAGGTTGGAGTAACTTGGTATTACCCCCCCGACTGTCATTATCCCAGCGCTTACTGTAATACCGATATTTGACATGGTAACGTTCCCGGTCCCCAAATTCAGATCATTGGTGCCCGAAAATATAAAATTGCCGGTCCATCTAAGGTCATTGTTGTTTACCAGGGTTATGGGACTACCACTTGTATTATCGATCGTTCCTCCGAAAATTGTGAATGTTCCGGTTCCCGGTGCACTGGCATGATTGATATTTGTTTGTCCTGCATTCAGGGTTATTCCCGCAGAGAACGTATTTGCTCCTGACAAGGTGAAGGTTCCCGTCCCTTCTTTGATAATTCCAACGCCAATTCCATCAATGATCCCTGTAATGGAGAGATCAACCGCTGCGGTTGGGGCATCGGCTATTGTAAATGTCCGTGTGGCGTTCAAAGAGACCGGGCAGGAAATGACAGGTCCGTAAGCACCTGTACCTGCATTGGTCACATTGATATTCCCTCCCAGCGATAATGTACCGGTTCCTGAAATCAGTGACCCTGCTGTTGTTCCGCATTCGAGAAGTAGACCTGAGGGATTGCCGAGGTTGTAAGTGCCAAGAAATAACGTGCTTCCACCGGCTATTGTCAGTGTACCGTTAACTGTAGTGTTGGTACCCAGGGACTTTATCCCGTTTCCATTGAACGCAAGATTGTTAAAGGTTGTGGAAGCAGTACCGGATATCGATTGCGAAGAGGTGCCAAAAAAGTTGATGGTTCCGGTACCGGCGTTAAAAGTACCGCCATTGTTCACCCAGTCAGTACCGACCGTATGAATGAATGATCCGGCATTGAATGTAGTACCTGAACCAAGGGTCACCTTATAGGAACAATTGATGATCCCGGCCGCGGTGGCAGTGCAGGTTCCGCTCATGGTGAAGTCTTTGCCAATGTTCAGCGTGGAGGCAGGCAGAGTTTTTATGCCGCTACCTGACAATGTCAGATTTCCATAGGATTCATTGGCAACAGTTTGATTCGATCCATTGTAATTAACTGTGGATGTTGGAGAGAATGTGTGTGTCGCATAGTTTGAAGGAAAACTGTTCGTGCCGCCGATCAATAGAGTCCCTGTTATATTTATCCCCCATCCGTTCGTAGTCCGGTTGCAAGTGTATGCTCCCAGGTCTAAGGATCCGGCAACCTGCAAATTCCCTTGCACGGTGGTATTTACTCCCAGTGTCGTGTTGCCGTTTATGATAAGGCTAAAAAATGTCGTGGTTGAACCGGAGATGACCGAAGTACCCGGAAAAGTCACATCGCCTCCAATCGCATTGAAAGTTCCGTTGTTCGTCCAGTTACCATAAACACGAAAACTGATCGACGGATCCATTGTTAACGAAGCTCCACTGTTGATTGTAAGATTCCTGCAAACGTTTGATGAGACTCTGATGTATGGAAAATTGGTCACTCCGGAGGGTATGATCACATCGGTGGTGGATGTTGGTACTCCTCCGCACCAGTTCGTTGCGTCATTCCAGTCGGTGCTGGTTATCCCAAGCCAGGTTCCTGCGGTACACCCCGGGTTGTTGAACAATATCCCCGTGGATGTCGCAAAATAGGTTGTGTTGATGTTGGTCGCGCCCGAACCCGTGCCGCCCCAGGAACCTGTGACCTGGTAAAGGTTATTCAGTTTCAGCTTAAGGCAGGAATGGGTAAGTCCGGTACCGAGATCTGCCACCGTTCCGCTGGCAATGGAAAGAATGCCATCCGTCGTTGTGTTGCCTGCGAATGTCTTGGTATCCGATCCGTTGAGCGAAAGGTTTCCATAATGTTGCGAGCTGTTCAGCGCTGCAATGGACTGTGTTGTTCCTACATATGCGATAATGCTTGTACTCCCGATCGAATGCGTGGAAAAATTCGATGGCAGCGTGTTTGTTCCTCCTATCCTGAGGGTGGAGCCATTGTTTACAGTTAGTGTTCCACCATTGGTGGTACGGTTACAAGTGTGGTTTCCCATATCGAATAAATGTGAAATTGTCAAATCTCCCGAAACGGATACATGGTCTGACAGAATCACCCAATTTGCAGAATTACTGATTACAAGGTTATTGAATACTGTGGATGAACCGTAAATATTTTGTTGGGAAGATCCGTTGAAAGCAACTGTGGAAGAATTGGCAGTGAAAGCCCCGTTATTTGTCCATGTGCCGGAGATTGAAAGGCTGTTCGTGCCGGATATGGCAAGGGATGCGCCACTGTTGATGGTAAGATTCTGGCATACACCTCCGGATGCCCCGATCACCGGGTAATTCGTCAACCCCGATGGGATGACTACATCGGTGGAGGATGCAGGAATTCCACCGCACCAGTTTGTTGCATCATTCCAGTCAGTACCCGTTGTCCCAAGCCATGTTCCTGCCGTACAACCCGGGTTGTTGTTCAATATCCCCGAAGTTGCTGCAAAATACGTGGTGTTGATGTTGGTTGCGCCCGAACCCGTACCTCCCCATGAACCCGTGACCTGGTAAAGGTTGTTGAGCTTCAGCGTGAGAGAGGTATGAGTCAAACCTGTACCGAGATTTACCACCGTTCCGCTGGCAATGGAGAGGGTTCCGGTGATTGTAGTATTCAATGAATAAGATTTTGTTCCTGTGCCACTAAAGGTGAGATTGGCAAATGTGGTGGGGGTTGTTCCCTGGATCGACTGGGTTAAAGAAGAAGAAAAACTCACAGTACCTGTTTGTCCGTTGAAGTTTCCTCCGCTGTTGATCCAGGTTCTGCCAACTGTCATTGTATATGAGCCAGCATTAAAAGTCCCTCCGTACAGAATAACATCATATGTGACGTTGATGGGTGCCAATGCAGTGGATGAACCGCCATCCATCCTGAAATTACTGACGGTCATGGTTGTCGCGGGCATTGTTTTTACGCCGCTTCCTCCAAGACCCAGGAGTCCATAGGATTCATTGGTCACTATCTGGTTTGAACCTGCATAACTAAGCATCGAATTTGCCGCAAGGACATGGGTCGCATAATTGGATGGAAAAGTGCCGGTACCCCCGATAGTAAGTATCCCGCTGTTCGTAATATTGATGGTTCCGCCATTGGTGGCACGGTCACACGTGAAACCCGATGTTCTCAGGTAGGAGGATATCGTCAGATCACCTGAAACGGTGATATTGTTCCCCAATGTTACCCAATGTCCGGGTCCGCCGATAACAAGGTTATTGAAGACCGTAGATGAACCATATATATATTGTGAAGATGATCCGCTGAAGTTGACCGTTGAGCTGTTCGCGGTAAAGGTACCGCTGTTGCTCCAGGTGCCTGCAACGGAAAGGCTGTTGGAACCGGAAATTGCAAGGGATGCGCCACTGTTGATGGTAAGATTCCTGCACACACCTCCGGAAGCCCCGATCACCGGGTAGTTGCTTAATCCGGCAGGTATCACCACATCGGTAGCAGATGTTGGTTTGCCCCCACACCAGTTTACATCATCATTCCAATCGGTGCTTGCTGTGCCAAGCCATGTTCCTGCAGTACAGCCCGGGTTGTTGGTAAGAATACCCGTGGACGCTGCAAAGTAAGTGGTGTTTATATTGGTTGCGCCGGATCCTGTGCCTCCCCATGAGCCTGTAACCTGGTAGGCTTCGTTAAGTTTAAGGGTCTGGCAGGAATGAGTGAGCCCGGTACCGAGATCAGCTGCCACGCCACTTGCAATGGAGAGATTACCGTCAGTGGTTGTGTTTCCTGCGAATGTTTTGGTTCCCGAGCCTGTGAGAAGCAGGTTCCCGTAATGCTGCGTGCTGTTCAATGCAGCAATGGATTGGCCTGTTCCAAAATATTCGATGAGGCTTGAACTCCCGATCGAATGGGCGGAGAAGTTCGACGGCAGACTATTCGTTCCGCCGATCCTTACGGTTGATCCGTTTCCGATCGTCAGTGTACCACCGGCTGTTGACCGGTCGCAGGTAAAGGAACCCAGGGTAAACGTGGTTCCGTCAACCGTGAGGTTTCCTGCAATGCCCAGGTTGAGTCCGAGCGTGGTGCCCCCTGATCCGCTAATGAAAAGGTTGTTGAATGCCGGGGAGGTGCCAGTGATGATTTGCGGGGAAGTCCCGTTGAAGGTCACCGTTTGCGAAGCTGCGCTTAACGTGCCATTATTCGTCCAGTCACCTCCTACCGAAATATTGTGGCTGAGCGGATTGAGCGTGGCTCCTGATCCGATTGTAACATCGTTCAGAACAACAAGGTCATTCGTGATCAAAGTCATGGATGAATTCAGATAAACGACCAGGTTATACACCGGAACATTTGTCACGAAACCTGCAGAAAATCCGGAATGCCATGCATCCCAGATCTGGATCGTGCCACCGGTAACATTGTAGGTGGATGGCATATTCAGGTATTCATATGCAGTGGAATGATTTTGAAAGACGATTGAACCCCCGCTCATGGTAAAAGAGGATCCCGCCCTGATGTCGAAGTTTGAGTAATCAGGACTGGTGTTTCCAATGGTCCCGGCATTCAGGACACCTCCGCTCTGGTTGTATGTAACACCGATCCCCGAAGTGGCCGAAGGGCGGATGGCCCCTGCTACATTCACAGTTCCGCCTTCTATCGTAATGGCGGCCCCGTTTTGATACATCAGTACGACATCACTTACATTGCCGATGTTGGTCGTTCCGGCAGAGTTCCTGAAAAGGCCCCCGTTCAGAATCTCCCACGTGGTATTGCCTCCGGTGATGGTCCCGCCGTTATTCCAGAATGCGCATCCGCTGCGGATGCTGAAGGTTGTTCCGCTCGGGCAGACCGGTGTGGCGGAGGCGCTTGATAATTTGAAAGTTCCCGTGAACAGGTTCAGGGCATGACTCAATGAAACCACCGAAACTGCCTCAACGATATAACTTATGTCGCCTTTGGAAACATTCAGGTTATAAAATGTGGAGGTTGATGTACCGCTGATCGTTTGAAGCGCACTGTTGCCATTGAATGATACAATCCCTGTATTGGCAGTAAATGTGCCGTCATTGGCCCAGTTGCCGGTAAGGATGAGCGTGATGCCGTTTGAAATGGCCAGGGAGGCGCCACTGCTGATCGTTAAATTGCGGCAGAATCCTGTTGATCCTGCCAGTATGGGAAACCTGGGTGCGCCGGAAGGTATCGTTACATCTGTTGATAATGTGGGAACTCCCCCGCACCAGTTGGATGCTGTATTCCAGTCTGTGCTGGTGGTTCCCAGCCATGTTCCGGCTGTACAGCCCGGGTTGTTGGTAAGAATACCCGTGGATGCTGCAAAGTAGGTGGTGTTGAGGTTGGCTGCTCCCGAACCTGTACCGCCCCAGGATCCTGTGCTCTGGTACACGCCATTCAGCTTTAGTGACGGCGTTATATGGGATTGGCCGGTACCGAGGTCGGCAACCACACCGCCGGCGATTGACAGGCCTGCATCAATTGTGGTGTTGCCTGCAAATGTTTTTGTTCCGGAACCTGAAAGCAAAAGGGTTCCATAATGCTGTGAATTGTTCAGTGCTGCAATGGATTGATCGGTTCCAAAATATTCGATCGTGCTTGTTGCACCAACCGCATGCACGGAAAAATTGGAAGGCAGGGTGTTTGTTCCCCCGATCCTGAGAGTGGAGCTGTTTCCGATGGAGAAGGTGCCGTCGGTCGTTGACCGGTTGCAGGTATATGAACCCAGGGTAAACGTGGTTCCGTCAACAGTGAGGTTTCCCGCTATGCTCAGGCTGAGTCCGAGCGTGGTGCCCCCTGATCCGCTAATGAAAAGGTTGTTGAATGCCGGGGAAGTGCCATTGATGGTTTGCGGGGAGGTGCCGTTAAAGGTCACTGTTTGCGAAGCGGCGCTTAACGTGCCATTATTCGTCCAGTCCCCTCCTACCGTAATATTGTTGCTGTTAGGATTAAACGTGGCTCCTGAGCCAATGGTTACATCGTTCAGAACATCAAGGTTATACGTGATCACAGACGCGAAGCAGGTTGGAAATACAACCAGGTTATACACCGGAACATTGGTGATGAACCCTGCAGAAACCCCGGAATGCGCTGCATCCCCGATCTGGATCGTGCCACCGGTAACATTGTAGGTGGATGGCATGTTTCTGCATTCATATGTCGTGGAATGATCTTGAAAGACGATCGAACCCCCGCTCATGGTGAAGGAGGAGCCCGCCCTGATGTCGAGGTTTGAGTAATCCGGACTGGTGTTTCCCTGGGTCGTGAGATTCACGATACCCCCGCTCTGGTTATATGTAACACCGACCCCTGAAGTCGCCGAAGGGCGGATGGATGCGGCAACATTTACTGTACCTCCTTCTATCGTGATGGCGGCCCCGTTTTGATACATCAGTACGACATCACTTACATTGCCGATGTTGGTCGTTCCGGCAGAACTCCTGAAAAGCCCCCCGTTCTGGATCACCCAGGTGGTACCTCCTCCCGTGATGGTCCCGCCGTTATTCCAGAATGCGCTTCCGCTGCGGATGCTGAAGGTTGTTCCGCTCGGGCAGACCTGCGTGGTGGAGGCGCTCGACAATTTGAAGGTTCCCGTGAACAGGCCCAGAACATGTCCCACTGATATCACCGACTGTGCTTCAACAATATTGCTCAGGCTGCTTTTGGAAATCGTCAGGTCATAGAAGGTGGTTGTGGATGCTCCGCTGATCGTTTGGGGAGTATTGCTTCCGCTTAAGGTAACATTGACTGTTCCGGCTGTAAACGTTCCGTTGTTAACCAGGTTGCCCTGCAATGTGAGGGCATTTCCGGCGCAGTCAAATGTGGCGCCCGAATTGATCGTCAGGTTTCCGTAAACCTTCATATTAGGTACGGCTTCCACTGATCCCCCGCTGATCACCAGGTTGTTGAATTCCGTTATCACGGCAGGAATCGGATTCCCCCAATCAGGAAGTCGGGTCAGGATGAGCGTTCCCCCATAATAATATGTATACGGTCCCACGATGGTCCAACCAACAGTTGATAATGTGCCATTGCGTAAATCCAGGGTTCCATCAATGATATGCAGCGAGGATGACATGGTTAATTTCGACCCTGATGAGAAAACCAGAGTGCCTTTCGAAGTGCTACTTGTCCCCAACGAAACGGTGGCGCAGATAGCATTGGTAACATTTACGGTCAGCGTGGCACCACTCCTGACCCAAACCATGTCATTTGATGTTGGGGGTCCTCCCGGAATGTCACTCCAGTTCATGGATGTTGAAATCCAAAAAGTCGTTGCCGATACGTTCATGCTGCAACAAATTGAAACCAGGATAACAACGAATGCGGTTCTGAGTAAAGATCTTGTTTTCATAGAAAGATAAATTTAGTTTATCAATAACATATTTTGAGTTATAAACAACGGGAACCTACTGACAGAAAAAGGCAGGAAATGAAAGCAATCTTGAAGGGCCCGGCCCGGGCAGGATGATGAACTTCCCAACAGTTGTCCGGAGTAAGACAAAGCAATACCATTTGACATACTTTTCTTCATGTCAGATCTAACGAAACAGGTAGAAATGAACCAATAAATGCTAATAAGTCAAGGGGAGATGTATTTGACCTATTTGTTAATTAATTAGCAAAGCTAATAATACATAACAATAATCCAAGCTTTTTTCTTTTGAAAAGAATAAATATTTCCTATTTTCTTTTATTTACAGCAGTCAGGAAGATTACTCCGTCTGAAACCAAGAAACAATAACATATTCAAAGAAAATAATTTTGTACATATAGTAATAACTGACTCTTCAGAGAGTGGATCCCACGAAATTCCTAACCAGGAAATCATAACATTTTCCAATTTTTAGAATTATTCCGGAATCGGTAAAACCGGATGACGAAGGACAGAGGTCGGAGGTCGGAGGTCGGAGGATAGAGGATAGAGGATAGAGAATGGAGGATCGTTGCCTGAAAATTGCACGCGGATGACGCAGATTTTGCGGATACTCGCAGATCATTCGTTATTGAATATCGAATATTGATCAACGAGTTTTGAATTCCGAACTATTGCCTTTTGCCTATTGCCTATTGCCTGAATATCGAATATTCCTGCCTGCCGGCCGGCAGGGATCAACGAGTTTTGAATTCCGAACTATTGCCTTTTGCCTATTGCCTATTGCCTATTGCCTATTCACCTCAGGTAATCACGAACTACCTGCTGAATGCCTTTTTTGACGCTTTCCCAGGTTTGGTTTTTAAAGCTTACCGGGGTTTCGCTCTCTTCTGCGTCAACAAAATATGTGATGGCATGCGGAATGCTGATTGCCAGCATCTGACTTGGATATTTCAGTTTATGCCAGTCCATCATTTGTTGCAGCGAATAGTGCTGAAGCAATTCAAACAGATCCCAGAAGTCCTTTTTCTTTGCCCTCCCGAGAATGGCCTGAATTTTCATAGGAGAAATATCCTCACTGCTATACATGCGTATTTTGTCTTCTTCTTTTATATCGGCTATAGGGAGGTGGGGATAGTGAACAATATCAACTTTAATATTATCGATAAAACAAAAAACTCCAAACCCGGTATGTTGTTGTTTGTACACAAACCTTTGCTGGAATGTGGCTTCGAGCACCTCAACTATTTGGAGAACATCAAATTTTTTGTGATAAAATAAATCCAGGTCGATCGAACTTCGATGGCCATACCTTAGTGATAAAGCTGTTCCTCCAACCAATGAGAATTCACGGAGGTCAGGAAGCGCCATTAATTCTTTCAGTACGGAAAGAGTCCGGGGTTCAACTGTCTCAATATGTAACATCTGAATTCATTCAATGGTTTATCAATTACCGCACTCGCAAAATGTATTGTATGCAGTGGCAAATATTTTGCGTTTAACAAGGCAGCAGTCACTTTTTCATCACCATAATACCTGCGGCATTGCCGGATATCCTCAACATCGCCACGCTCAAAAACCCGTTCTATGACAAAGTTGGCTTTGGCATCATAATCCAATTGCTCAAAATTCACATCCCAGAAAATTCGTTTTTCGAATTTGGGTCTGATCTTTTCATTCATACTGCGAAATTAATAAAAGTGCGGCGAATTGGGTGAAAAATCCGGAGGTCGGATGTCGGAGGTCGGAGGTCAGAGGATGGAGGATAGATATTTTAGACTTTAGACTTTAGACTTTAGACTTTAGACTTTAGACTTTAGACTTTAGACTTTAGACTTTAGACTTTAGACTTTGGATTTTAGATTTTAGATTTTGGAGTTTAGGGTTTTTGGATTATGAAAAAAAGGGAATGGAGAATAGATAAACTTTTCTATTCCCCATTCCCTATTGCCTATTGCCTATTGCCTATTGCCTACTTTGTCTTAACCAGCTTAATGGTCTTCACCATCTGCCCATCAGCGGTCTTCAGCTTCAGGGTGGCGGTGTAAACACCGGGCTCCAGGCTCCAGGCTTCAAGCCTCAGGCTGTGCAGACCTCTTGTCTCGAATTCGTTAACAAGGGCTTTTACATCCTGTCCAACCATGTTACAGACCGTCAGCGTGACCTGTCCGTCAGCCGGGAGACTGTAGCTGATGGTCGTCCTGGCGTCGAAGGGGTTAGGCTGGTTTGTCAATGACAGATCAGCGCTAACCGGTTGGTCGTTGATGCCGATTGCGGAAGCCTCGATAACATCCGTATTCAGGACGGCATCGGGGATCACGTTGTAGCAGTTGTCAGCAAGTTCATTCAACGGATCGGATGCCAGCGAGAAGCGGATGACATGGCCTGCAGTGAACGAGCTAGCTGTCGTCAATCTGAGATTGACGACAGCATCGCCTGCTGCAAAAGTTAACGGATTGCGTGAATTCCAGCCGATTCTCAGCTCATTGCCGTTCACAGTCCAATCCAACAGATCAGATGACCCGGTCATGATTACATCCTTTATTTCCGCCAGATCAGAGGGGAAGTTCAGGATGAGCGAAAGGGCGCCGAGGCGGCAGGCGGAATTCGTCCGGATTGGCAGGGTGATTTCTGCCGAAGGAGCGACTTGCTGAGTTGCCCCGTCTGTTATACGTACCGTGGCACCTTCATTCTTCAATCCACCCGGTGTAAAGCTGCCGTTGAAGTCGCCGGTGCATAATGCAAGCAGGTCAAAAGCAACATCGGCGTGTGGCACATTGACAACGATATCGTCAGGCCATTCCGTCGGACCATTATAGGGACTGGAATTCGAATGGATGATATTCCCTGATGCCTGCCAGTAGGTCCATGGCGTACCCGTTGCGATCGTCCTGGTAAATGGGGTTCCGTAAACAAAGTACTGCTGGATCATATAGGCATCGGTGGACTGCAGCCAGTAATAGTCCTGAACATCGCCGGCCAGGAATTTCACCGGTTCTATGTCGGTGAAATGTGTCGACCACCAGTTGGAAAGGGCTGCATCCGTGGCATTGATCCCTCCTACCGGCTTGCCGTTATTATGGACCGCAATAGAATGATCCCCGTCATTGACATGGGTGAACTCAAAATATCCTGTCCCGTTATCCGTGGTATAACCTGCCAGTTTTGTGGTACCGTCCATCAGCCAGAGCTCCACGTTATTCATCGGCAGGTTGGTCGCCCCATTCTTGTAATAGCTCAACGTACCCCGGATCGTGTGTCCCTGGTAAACATCTATGGTTATGCTATTTCCCGGGACCGAACCGCACAGGTAGCTCCCGTTATCCGTTGCAATAACCCGGTAGTCGGTGCTGATCGTAAGGGCCGGCGGTGCATAGGTCAATCCGCCTGTACCGACATTTGTCCATCCGCTGCCGTCGTTCTTCTGCCATTGATAGGCAAACGTACCAGAACCTCCTGTGGCAGGAGTCGTCACATTGAGCGTTTCAGGAATGGTATTGTAGAAGATGTTCTGCGAATTCCCCATCACCGGGGCCAAGAGATCATCCAGGACGGTGACCTGCAATACATCTGAGGTCACGCCACCTGACCAGTCTATGGCACAATCCACCCGTGCCAGCCGCCTATACCAGGTCGTAACGGATAGAGAGCCCGGGGCATATGTTGCCGAATTCGAGGATGCGATATCAGAAAAACCGCTGCTGCCGCTGATAACCGATTTCTGCCATCTGTATTCAAGGGTTCCCACTTGTCCGCTGGCAGCCGCCTCGTTTGTAAACGCCGCAGGTGCCGTATTGTAGCAGATGGTCTGGGATGATGCGATGGTCCCTCCTGAAGTGGGATTTACGCAGGAAGGAGCCTGCTGGAATCCCTGGGTGATCGTGTAGGAACCTGCAGAAGATGTCGCAGTGACGGGTTCCCCGACCGACCAGGAAGTCTGGTACGTCGGATTATCTGTTTGCCCGCCACCTGAGCCGACCAGTTGCAGCGAAAAAGTGTTTTGACCCACCGCCGCCTGGAAAGCCAGACCTATTAAGATGAAAATAGTTAGCTTTTTCATATTTGAACCAGGTTTAATTCATGGGATAAGCTATAATCTGGTTTTCCAACGCCGCACTTCCTCCAAAATTAGGTAGTGAAAAACTTCCGGCATATATATCGCAACCTTGACCCCAGTAATAATATGTTTTATTCGAACCTGAAGTGTTGTTGATAATTATTGTACCGTTTACCATGCCAAATGAGTGTAGTGCTTTATAACCGGAGGCTAAAGTGGCGCCAATAATATCAGGAGATGGGGTAGAAATTCCTGATCCATTTGTGAACGTTGATCGAACCCAACATTCGAGGCCAGAAGTATTGGAAATAAGTATAGCAACCTGGACAGACCATTTGCCCGGAGGCAGGGTAAGTGTTGAACCGGTATATACAGGTGCAGCACTCGTCCAGGTCCAGGATGCTCCGGATAATGTTGCCGTAACAGCGGGAGTAATCGCTGTATTTGTTGCCCATGAAGCAGTGCCATCTGCACCGGATGATAATACTTTCCCTGAGCCGGGACTTCCACCGCGTATCCTGATTGTTCCATTAACATCTAAGTTTGTTGTAGGGGAAGTGGTTCCGATCCCTACATTGCCGGTTGCATCAATATTAAATCGGTCTGCATTTGCAGAGCCTTGCCAGATATAGAAATTATCAAGATTACCCTGGTTATAATCTGTGCCTATTTCCCAGTTTTTACTTTCTCCGGAATTACCAAGTCCAATCTTAGCATAGTTTGATGTTAAACTGGTGTTTTCTAACATCATGGATGGAACTGAAGAAGATACTAAATGTAATAAAGCTGTAGGGTTTGATGTTCCGATACCGATGTAACCATTTTTTCCCCAAATCCAGTTACCTCCGCTTCCAAGTTTTAAACCTCCTATTGTAGGATCATAAGTTCCATAAAGACCAATTCCGTTTGCCTGATTTATATCATTTAATGTGACATCATTACCAACCTGGAAACAGGAGCCATTATCAATACCTGAGTGTATCACACCCTGGACATCCAGTTTGAAGCCCGGTGCAGTTGTTCCGATACCAATGTTTCCGGTGGAAGGATCAAGATTGATCCCTTTCACGCTCAGTGCGTAAGGAACACTTTGCAATTGCCCGATACTGATCACGGTGCCGTCGAGGGTCACTTTCACCCAGTAATGGTCTGTGCTCCAGTTGATGCCGGCAAATGCACCGGAGTTCACAGTGCCTGCACCAAGATCAAGGTTAATGACACCCTGTGCGGTGGTGGTCACACCCTGCGTTTCCTGGTAAACGCTGGCCCCGCCGGTGCTTCCCTGTAAAATATCGATCACGACCGTAACAGCCGTGTTGGCAATTATATTGCCTGTTGCATCACGCAGGACTGCCTGGTACTTGAATTTCTCGGGTGCCTGTGCCTGGGTTACGGTAACTGCAAAATATGCAAGTAAACCCATCATTGAGAATAGTAAACTCTTTTTCATACTTCTTAATGTTTTAATGATTACTGGTTGGAATTAGTTATGCTGTTCACTGATATTTCTTGCACCGGGTAAAAATAGAGTGAATATTCCACCCTGACCAAACAGGAAGGTTAGCAAAAGGTTAGCATTCAGAAAAAAAGAGAGCTATAACTTAAAGGATGGAGGCTCAGAAGGCTGATAAAAAAGTATTGAAACTGATATCGTTTGCGATCTGGAGTTTTTTCCTGAGCCGGCTTCGCGTGACCTTTAATCCATCAGGACTTTGATAAAGGATCGAGGCCATATCCTTGATATTCATCCCGAGTTTGATCAGTACGCAATGCTTCAGTTCTCCCCGCGTGAGGTGGGGATATTGTTTCACAAGGTTCCTGCTGAATTCAGGATGGACATGCTGAAACGCAATTTCAAAGTGCTGCCAGTTATCTTCATTGATCTTCTGGTCGATCTCTCCGGTGATCTTATGAATAAATGCCGTCGCTTCCATATTCGTCTCAGCCATTTCGGCAAGCCGGGCCAGCTTCTTTGCCAATTCAATATTGAATTCATTGTTTTTAACCAGGATCAGCGCCTTCTCATCCAGTTCGCGATTTTTCTGGTCAATCTCTATCATGTGCATCGAAACACATGCCAGCGCAGAATTTGTACGGGCAGAAAGTTCTACAGGATCAACGGGTTTCCGGATAAAGTCGAACGCACCGGCCGAAAGCGCTACATCGAGATCCTCCGAAGACAGCATGACCCCTGTAACGATGATTACCGGAATATGCCGGGTCCTGGTGTCTTCTTTCAACGCCTTTACCAGCTCGATCCCTGAAAAGCCGGGCATATCCCAGTCAGAAATGATCAGGTCCACGGGAACCGACCGGACCAGGTCAAGGGCCGATGCTCCCCCGGTTGCCTGGAACAGCCTGTACTCGGGATGAAATTGCTCGAGAAACCGGGTAATGGTCTGAATATTCTCTACAATGTCATCGACAATCAGTATTTTATAATGAACCATTTTACGAAATGTTTATCAGGTAATGGAACTTTTTCTCATTGCAATCGGAAAGCGCGACCAGGAGCATCGATTTCCAGGAATCAATATTCTCCGAACCCGTCTGAATGGACCGGATGATATCCTTTACATCGGATATCTGGTGGATCCCGGCTTTCTTCAGTTTGTCGCAATGCGGAAACAAAAGGATTTTCTCCTCATATGAGAAGCTCAGTTCCGGTAACTTACCCAAACCGGTGGAAAAGGATTGCGGGATTGGCTGCAAGCCTTCCTGCGATTCAGCCAGGGATAGGGTAAACCAGAAAGATGACCCGTTTCCCTGGAGAGAATCCACGCCGATTTTCCCGGCATGTGCTTCGACGGCCATTTTACAGAATGCAAGCCCGATCCCTGTTGAATAAGAATATCCTGAACGCTTTCCGGCGACCGGTGCAAACATTTCAAAGATGTATGGCAGGGCCTCCTTATCGATCCCGGTCCCCTGGTCCTGCACGATGACTTGCAGCATTCCCTGTTCCCGGGGTTCGGCTGATAACGTAATGGTTCCGCCCGGTGCGGAATATTTTATCGCATTGGTAAATAAATTGACAAAAACCCGTTCGATAATATCGGGATCGGCGATTATGATTACATCTGACAGATACGTAATCTTCAGCACGATACTTTTCTGCGCGGCGAGGAACTTAACGTCGCTGTATGCTTTATTAATGATCCGGGTGAGGGAAACAGCTGTGACAGCGATTTTCATGACCTTGTTCTCATATTTGCCGATGTCCAGCAGGTTCAGGACAAGATTCAGCATTTGCCTTCCCGACTGGCGGATCATCCCCGTTTGCGGCTCCGACAGGCTTCCTTCCTCAATATTAATGATCGTATTTAACGGATTTTTCAAATCATGGACCAGGAAAGATTGCATGGAATCCTTGAATTTTGAGAGTTCCTCAAGCTTTTTGTTGATCATCCTCAATTCACCGGCTTTTGCGGAGATCTCTTCATTCTTCAGGGCCAGGAGATCGTTGGCTTTTTTAACCCTGTTCCTGCTTCTTACAATAACCACGGCAAGTATGATCAATAAAAGAAGGACCATGAAGGAGGAGATCATGATGGTTTTCTGAAGGGAAATGGTCTTGTTCTGAATTTCCGTTTTCTCCAACAGGAGCTTGTTTTCACGGTCAGTCTGCTCAGTGTTGAACCTGATCTTGAGAGAATCGAGGGCTGTATTCAGTTCCTTTTTATTCAATGAATCCTTTAACCTGTCAGAAAGCTGATAATATTTCACGGATTCTTCATAATTCTTCAGCATATTGTTGACCTCGATCAGGTCATTATATGTTATCAGCAGGTTTGACTGGGCTTTGCCTGCGATGAAGACAGGCAGCGCAGTCTCATACCATTGTCGGGCGCGGGCATACTGCTTCATTCCGAAACAGGCCTTGCCAATCGATACCTCCTCGCGGGCGACAGCCATCGGCAATTTCAGCTGCAAAGCCAATTCCCGCGATTTCTGATAATACGCTATGGCCTCCTGGTATCTGCCCTGGCTTGTGAATACATTCCCCAGGTTTCCATAGATGGACAATACCAGGTTTTTGCTGTTAATGCTTTTTACCATGTCCAGGGCCTCCTGGAATTTTGCTATGGCTTCATCGTATTTCCCCTGGTTCTGGAGGATGATCCCGATCCCGTTCAGCCCCATTCCTGCCTTCTGAAAATCCTTGATCTCCAGTGATGCATCAATTCCTTTGCGGAACCATTTTCCGGCAATTTCGTAATCCTTCATTTCGGAGTAGAGCCATCCAAGTTTCAAGTATATGTATGGTAATTTATTTTTGGTATCTCTGTTTTCGTAGAGCGTTTTCGCCTCAAGGAAAAAGGTGATCGCCGATTTCTTTTCCCCCCTGTTCATATGGATCGTTCCCAGGTTTTCCAAAGCTGTACCTGTTCTTTCATCATTTTTCAACATCCTGTTAAGGATTAATTCCTTGCCAAAGACGATCAGCGCCGAATCAAAATCACCGGTTGATTCATAGATCAGGCCCATGCGGTTGTAAAACAGGGCAATCTGCGCGGAATCCTTGAAAAGCAATGCATTCTTCAGGGATTTGGAATACCAGCTTCTTGCCGTTTTATAGTCTGAGAGGGCCCAGTAATTAACACCGATGCTGTTGAATGCTTTGCTTTTTGCCGAGGGAATTTTCAGGGTTTCAGCAAGCTTAACTGCTTCCTGACCATATTGAATTCCTTTGTGCGGATCAACGGAGCAGAACTCTTTGCTCAGGTCTGACAAGGCATTGATCTTGTCGATACCTTTCGATTCCGCAACAATTTTTCTTTGTTTTTCGATCGCCGGTGTTTGTGACCATCCCGGAGCGATAAACAGCTCCAGGAGGATGAACAGGCATGTCAATAATCCTCTCATAGGGACACTTCTGAGAAAAACCGGATACAATTATACTGAAATACGCTAACATAAACAAATTAAATCCCTGTAATAAGTGTGGTTGTGCAATACTTTAATCTCTTCACAATGCAAGGCGGTAAGACCTAACGGAGATGCGGTCCTTGAATTGGGTCCCCGTCTGCGTGCAGGTCAGCTCCTCCCCCGTAAAAAAACCCCTCTCCGCAATGGAGAAGGGATTTTTTAGTGGATTCCCGCTTTCGCGGAATGACGCTCTGCACCCCTCCCTGAGTTCCCCGCGTACGCGGGGATTCGGGGAGGGGCCGGGGGTGGGACTACTTCGTCTTAACAAGCTTAATCGTTCGGACCATCTGTCCGTCAGACGTCCTCAGCTTCAGGGTGGCGGTGTAAACACCGGGCTCCAGGCTCCAGGCTTCAAGCTTCAGGCTGTGGAGACCTCTTGTCTCGAATTCGTTGACAAGGGCTTTTACATCCTGTCCTACGAGATTGCAGAGGGTCAGCGTAACCTGGCCGTCAGCCGGGAGATTGTAGGTGATGGTCGTTGCAGCGCCGAACGGGTTAGGCTGGTTTGTCAATGACAGATCAGCGCTAACCGGTTGGTCGTTGATACCGATTGCGGAAGCCTCGATAACATCCGTATTCAGGACGGCATCGGGGATCACGTTGTAATCGTTGTCGGCAAGTTCATTCAGCGGATCGGATGACATCGTGAAGCGGATGACATGGCCTGCAGTGAACGCGCTAGCTGTCGTCAATTTCAAATTGACGACAGCATCGCCGGCATTAAGGGTAACCGGATTGCGTGAATTCCATCCGATCCTCAGCTCATTGTCGTTCACCGTCCAATCAAGCTGATCCGGTGTGCCATTCATGGTCACATCCCTGATTTGTGCAAGATCTGACGGGAAGTTCAGGATGAGGGAGATGGCACCGAGGCGGCAGGCGGAATTCGTCCGAATTGGCAGGGTGATTTCTGTCGAAGGAGCGACTTGCTGAGTTGCCCCGTCTGTTAAACGTACCGTGGCACCTTCATTCTTCAATCCGCCCGGTGTAAAGCTGCCGTTGAAATCACCGATGCACATTCCGAGAATGTCAAAAGTCTGATCAGCGCCGTTGACCGTTATATTCATGGTCATGGGCCATTCTGCCGGTCCGTTGTATGGTGAAGAATTGCTGTGGATCACATTTCCGGATGCTTCAAAGTACGTCCAGGGGGTGCCGGTCTCGGCCGTTCTTTCAAACGGGGTTCCGTACACGAAATACTGCTGAACCTTGTAAGCATCGGTCGACTGCATCCAGTAATCGTTCTGGACATCGCCTGCCATGAATTTCACAGGTTCGATATCCGTAAAGTGTGTTGACCACCAATTAAGCTGGGCAGCATCGGTTGCGTTGATACCTCCGACTACTTTTCCGTTGTGGTGAACCGCAATGGTATAGTCGCCGTTGGAAACTTCCGCAAACTGGTAATGACCGGTAGCACTGGCCGTGGTAGCAGTACCAACATGGGTAGCGCCTTCCATCAGCCAAAGCTCGACATTATTCATCGGCATGTTCGTTCCTGCCGGCTTGTAGTATTTCAGGGTGCCGGAGACCGTAAAGGTGGACGGCGGGTTGATATTAATAACAACCACCACCGGCTCTATCCCAATGCATCCATAGGAGGTTTCGGCCTTGATATAGTAAGTTCCGCTTACCGCAACGGCTCCGGGATTCAGCAATTCGGTCGTTGCTTGCTCATCCTCCCAGTATGTCAGTACCGCATCGTACAAGGTACTGCCGGCAGTAACGGCCGGAGCTGTCAGGTCAACAGTTGCAGGCATATAAACCATGTCAGGATCGGTTATCACAAGATCCGGTAACGGGTGAACGGTGATTGTCACGCTGTTGGTAACGCCGCTTCCGCAGCCGCTGGCCGATGCCTGGATCTGCCTGTAATTGGTCGTCGTTGTCAATGATGACGGCTGGTAATCCAGTGAATTCCCGTTCGAAAATACATTCAACCAGGTCGCTCCCCCATTCTCCGACTCCTGCCACTGATAAGTATATGGAGTATTGCCTCCTGTCGGCTCAGTGCCGGTCAGGAGAGCAGGAGCTGTTTCAAAACAGATATCCTGTGCTCCGGAGATTGAACCTTCATGGAATTCAAAGAAGACCTGGATCGTCACTTCATTGGTTGTGACAGTTCCCGTATTATACGCTGAATTCTGCACGAGACGGTATGTGGTTGACGAAGTGAGTGACGGTGGCTGATAATCGAGCCCGTTACCACCCGAAGCTACTTGCTGCCAGATTGGTCCGGTCTGGTATTCCCACTGGTAGGTATACGGTGAGTTGCCTCCCGTAGGCGCTGTTGCATGCAATTCCGCAGGCTGCGTGCCGAAACAGATCGACTGATCTTCCGTTGCCGTTCCGGCTTCGAAATAATCCAGCGACAGTGTAAACAGTTTCACGGAGCAGGTGGTTGCATCAGCATCACGCATCCAGACGTCGTAAGTACCACTGCAGAGACCTGACCAGGACATGGCTGAAGACCAGTTCTGACCGGTGATCATGAATTCGTAGTTGCCTGATCCGCCTTCGGGATCCCCGACACTGATCTCGCCGTCGCATAAACCAACTGCAGATATTGTCGTTCCGTAAACATCAGCATAAAGCTGACCGGGCTCTGTAATCTCGAACCAGTCTATGTAAACCTCACAAGAAGGATTATTGGCATCACGGATCATGACATCATAGAAAGCTTCACAAAGACCGGTGTAGTTCATGTTACCAGACCATGTGACCCCGTAATCTATGCTGAACTCATAATGACCTGACCCTCCGGACGGATTCGTTAAGGTAATCGAACCGTCGCAGGAACCATAGCAGCTGATGTTGTTAGCGTCGATATCAGCCGAAAGCGGATCCGGACTGCCTATTGTGACATTCCCGAGATCAGCCGTGCATGAATAATTTGAAGCATCACGCATGGTTACACCATAATAAGCTGGGGCAAGGTTATCAAACACATTGGATGACGACCATGTGAGGCCCCCATCGATGGTGAACTCATAGCCATCCCATCCCCCCTGCGGGTTCGTGACGGTGATCGTTCCGTCATTGGAACTGTAACAGGTAGCATCCGTATGGGCCAATGTGGCGGTAAGCGCGTTTGGTGAATATATCGCTGCATATCCCCATGCCATACAGCCCGGATTCGAGGCATCACGCATGCCAACTATGTAGGAAGTTGCGCAAAGCCCTTGATAAATCATGGAAGACGACCAGGTTGTCCCTCCGTCGATCGTCCACTCATATCCGTCCCAACCGCCCTCCGGGGCATAGAAGCTGATCGACCCGTCGCATGCTCCTGAACAACTTTCATTTGTCGTGGAAAAGTAGGCTGACAGGAAAGCAGGACTATTGATATAATAATTTCCAAGATACTTGTCGCAGGATGGATTGGACGCATCGCGCATCCATACATCATAGTAATTCGTGCATAAATCGTAGAAGGACGTCTGGGATGACCAGTTGCTGCCATTATCGATGCTGAACTCGTATCCGTCCCATCCGCCGGCCGGATTCGTAATGGTGATCGTTCCATCGCATGTTGAGGTGCACGTTACATTAGTCGCAGTGACTGTTGCATGGAGAATGGCCGGTGCTGTTATATGGACCGTGGTAAGGTATTCCGAACATCCCGGATTTGAAGCATCGCGCATCCAGACCGGGTAATATCCCTCGCAAAGACCATTGTATTGCATGTCAGCAGACCAGGTTGATCCGTCGTCGATGCTCCATTCATATCCGTCCAATCCTCCGCTTGCCCCTGAGATCGTGATCGTACCATCGCACCCATTGTAACAGGTGGCATTGGTGGAAGATACATTAGCATCCAGGGGATCGGGCGTATCGATATAACTTACTACCCCGCCAGCAATGCAAACCGGATTGGATGCATCACGCACGTATAAGGTGTAAGTGCCGGGGCACAGGTTGTCATAGATCATATTAGCCGACCAGGTCGAACCGCCATCGATGGAGAATTCATACCCATCCCATCCGCCAAAAGGATTATTGAAATGGATATAACCATCGCATGCACCCTGACAGGATACATAATAACTATAATCGTAATACACATCCACTGATTCCGGTGATTCTATCACCACATTCCCGAGCTGTATTTTGCAAGAAGTATGAACTGCATCGCGCATCCAGACATCATAGCTGTCAGCCGGAAGACCGGAATAACTCATGGAACTGTTCCATGGGCCTGATGACCCGTGAATGCTGAATTCAAATGACGATGAACCTCCGGTGGGATTCGAAATGGTGATCGTCCCGTCATCCGTCCAGGAACAGGTAGTATTCGTATGATCAACATCTGCATACAGCTGGTCCGGCGAACCGATGGAGACTGTAGTGAGATATTGGGGACAGTCCGGTTGATTGCTCTTCCGCATATAAACCTGATACGTGTCCGGACACAGGCTGGTGAATGACATTCCTGACGTCCAGGTCGTTCCTCCATCGATGCTGAATTGATAACTACCCGAATCCTTTCCACCGCCAACGGTTTCGGGATCGGAGATCGTGATCGTTCCGTCGCAGGTGCCGAAACAGGTGGCATCTGCATGGTTGACCGTAGCCGTCAGAGGCAATGGTTCACTGATGTGCACCACGCCGAGGTAGACTTCGCAACCGGGGACACTGGCATCACGTATCCATAAGTGATAGCTGCCCGGTATAAGATCCGTATAATCGGTTTCTGTCGACCAGGTGCCTTTGCCGTCGATGCTGAATTCATAGCCATCTGTTCCGCCTGCGGCATTTGAAATAATGATCTCACCGTCATCCGTTCCGATGCAGGTAGTATTATAGCCATCAAAATCAGCGGTCAGTGCTTGCGGATAAGCCATATTTACCGTTTCAAGTAAAGTCCAGCAATCGTGGTGTGCTGCATCCCTCATGAGAACGATGTAGGTATCAGGACACAGGGCTGCATAGTGCCAGGTATCCAGCCAGACCGCGCCGTTGTTAACGCTGAACTGGTAAACGCCGCTTCCGCCCGTAAAGTTGCTGATGTCTATCGTACCATCACAGGTGCCGTTACATGTCGGGTTTGTATAAGTCACATCTGCACCAAGCATTCCCGGTGCTGTAAGTGTTACCGAACCCAGGTACACTTCGCATTCATGATGGTTTGCATCCCGTATCGCAAGAAAATAATCACCTGCGCAAAGGGTATTGTAAACCTCCATGGAATACCAGTTTACTCCATTATCTATTGTCAGTTCAAAATCGCCCGAGCCGCCGGTGAGGTTGCTGAAGGATATGGATCCGTCGCATCCTCCGGAACATGTCGGATCTGTTGATGAATAATCAGCATCCGGCATGGCATTCGGAGCATTGACCGTAAGCAGGGCAGGTGATGACACGCAAAGGACATTTGCTGTTGGCCTGACCATAACTTCATAGTCGTCAGGATCCAGCCCGGTGAAGGTTGCACCGGCCTGGTAAGCGCCTCCAATGCTGTACTCAAATCCTGTTCCTTCGGCCGGGTTGGTCACAACGATCGTACCCGTCGGATCAATACAGCCCGGCTGTTGCGTTACGCTTGCCACAGGGCTGCCCGGTGTGAGGGTGACTGTCGTGGCTGTTGAAGAAGCTGCGCTGACGGCCGTGCAACCATTACCGTCGGTATAGTTGACGGTAACTGTTTTACTGCCTGCTGTAAGCCATTCCAGGGTAACGGTGTAATCTGAAGTGGTCCCGCCATAGGTGATGATGTAATCGGTATTTTGATCACCCGGGATGGTCCATTCATAATCCCACATTCCCGTCTGGGTCGAATAGGTAACCTCTGCCGATGAACAGACAGCCGCACCCGGTTGGGCAGTGAATGTCACCGTCGGGGGAGGATTGAATGTTATCGTTACACTTCCTGCGCCGGCACTCCAGCAACCGCTGGCATCATTCTGCGAACGGATATAATAAGTGCCTGCTGTGGTGACCAGCCAGGTCTCCGATCCGTTCGATATATCCGTTCCCGTTGCACTTGTCTGCCAGTACCAGGTTTCCCCTGCCGGTGGTGTTCCGGACCGGGTGAGTGTGACGCCTGTTCCTTCGCATTGCGGTGAGTCGGAGTTCGGGGTGGAAGGATTCGCCGGGATCGGATTGACAGTCACTGCCAGTGAACCGGCACCCATGCTCCAGCAACCCGTAACATCATCCTTTGCACGGATATAATAGGTCCCTGAAGCGGCGACATGGTATGTTTCATCAGCATTTACGGTGCTGGTTCCGGCAGCGCTTGTCTGCCAGTACCAGATTACCCCTGCCGGCGGTGTACCGGAACGGGTAATTGTGACACCTGCATCTGCACATTGCGGTGAGTTGGATGTCGGTGTGCCCGGAATTGCCGGTGAAGTTCCTACGGAAACCCAAACGGTACCTGACATATAAGCACCACAGATGCCGTGCTCACTTGTTTTCTCCACGTAGATCGTATATTCTCCGGGGAGGTTTACATTGGTAAATGTTAAAGGACCGCCGGTACCTGCCTTTTGGGAAAAATAATTCCAGCCGTATTCATCATGTGGTCCCCAGAGGTAATAGTCAAGTCCTGTTTCTGACCCTGACAGGGTGATCGTAGCGCCACCGGTGCCGGGACAGAAAGAACCTCCTCCTCCCATGGTATAAATGACCGGTGAAGGAAGCGCTTCAACTGTTATACTTCCGCTCATCAGCACAGCGCACCCGGTTATGTTGCTTGTGGCAACAATGGTATAAACACCAGGTTCATAGACTGTGTAATAAGCATAATGAACCGTAACCTGTGAAGTAGGTGATCCGTCTTTCCAGAGCCTGTAGGTAGTGGCTGCATCTTCACCATCAAGGTAAATGATAACCGAACCTCCCGTAGGGGTGCAGAGATATGTGCTATAGGACAAAATGGGAACAACGGTCGGCAGCGGATTTACTGTCATACTGATCTCATCCGAAATGGCCGGGTTCCCTGTTGTGCAGGTGTAAGATGATGTAAGAACACAGGTCACGACATCACCCGTCTGCGGCGTGTATGCATAGGTATCTGAATCTTCGCCAACATCTTCATCGTTTACTTTCCATTGATAAGACGGTGATGGTCCTCCGTTGGACGGCGTGGCCGTAAAGGTCACTTCCGAACCTGAACAGGACGGGTTGACGGACGCTTCAATGGAAACGCTGACAGCGTATGTCTGATTGACCGTAACGTCAAGACTTCCTGCCCCGCTGCTCCAGCAACCGGTTGTATTGTTGCGCGACCTTATATAATAGGTGCCCGTTACAGTAACATTGTATGTCGTTCCTGAATTTTCCATATCCGTACCTGTCGCACTTGTCTGCCAATACCAGGTTTCGCCGGATGGCGGTGTGCCTGTACGTGTCAGCGTAACACCCGTGTTTACGCACTGTGGTGAGTTGGATGTCGGGTCCGCCGGATCAGACGGCAAAGCATGCACGATTACGTCCATGGTGGCGAAATTCGAACAGCCGTTTTCGTCGGGTCCAACGGTGTACGTAATGGTCACCGTGCCAGGGGAAATTCCCGTTACCAAACCGCCAACGACGGTTGCAATATCTTCATCGCTGCTGCTCCATACACCGCCCGGGGTTGCATCAGTCAGGGAGGTAGGCTCATTATCGCAGACGTCTCCAACACCGTCGCCATCATCCCCCTCAATTGCTGCAACAGCAGGCAGATCATTAACGGTCAGTGTCCCGCTTCCGTCGCTTGCAAGGTAGCTTCCAGTTCCGCTGAAATAAGCTGCAATCGGATGACCGCCGGATGCCAGGGCACCTGGATCATAGGAATATGAAGCCGTTCCGCCTGGCTGAACAGGTACCGGAGAACCGACGTTGCCGCCGTCGATCTTGAACTGCACTGTTCCGCCTGACGGATCAGGGCTGACAGTGGCCGTAAGGGTCACGGATGTTGCGCCCTCGCAAACAGCTTTGTTGTCTGCTGCTGTTGTCGTGGAAATGCCTGTAAAATCTCCAAGACCGAAATTGCTGAATGAGCTGAACGCGAAAGCATTCGTATAGTCCGGTGAGGTGACATCATAAGCCATGTTGCTGCTGCCGTCACCCTTCAGCATTTTTGCCGTATGGGCCGGTGTAAATCCGGTTCCGTCCAGTGTGATCGAATAGGTAAAACCACTGCCGCCTGTTTGAGTAACAGTCCAGTAACGATCGCTGAACAGATCGGTATTTGCAGGGAGCGTCCCCGGTAAAGCACCTTCGGTTTGTTCGGCCGTGACCGTACTGGTCCCTGTCAGTGCTGCATAGGCGAGGGTCAGTGGCCTGTAGTTCCCCTCTTTCCCGATTGGGAATGTTTTTGAACCGGAAGAAGCATATATCCGTGCCAGTTTCCCGTCAACATAGGAGGAAGCGCCGGCACCGGAAATAGTTCCTGCCACTGTCAATGTGTATCCTGAGGTGGTAATGATCCCTGAATTGAATGTAAGGGAGCCGTTTACCTGAGCATCTCCTTCAAGGACGGCTCCAGCCGTATTCGTCAGGATCAGGTCGTAGAATGTAAGTGCAGGAATGGTTTGTGCTGAGAAATGGCTGAATTCAACCTTTCCTGTGCCACAGTTGAAATTACCCGATGCAGTTAAACCACCCAATATGGTCAGCTTATGGGTACCTGAGAAGTTGAGTGTGCCTTCCACACTCAGGTTGCTTGCCATTATATCATCATTGACGGTCACTGTATGACCAGCCTTTATTGTAATAAAAGCTGCCGTAAGTGTCGGAATATGTCCTGCATAACACCAAACAATGCCATCAACGGAACATTCCCATATTGTTGGTTCATCCCAGTTGCCTGATATCCTCGATCTGAAATACTGGGCCATTTGCCACGAATTCACGAGAACCGGAGGGGCATACCCTGTTGCCGGGTTTCCGGTCGGACAGGTTATATTGGAAGTCATAACGACAGTAAGCTGTTCACCCATCGATGGTGGGTACATGAATGTCGGGGAGTTTGTCCCAACATTGAACCCATTGATCTTCCATTGGTAAGCCGGATCTGATCCTTCATTTGTCGGGTTCGCTGTATAGGTCACCATGTCAAACGGACAGATGGAAGTTGCAGAAGCCTCAACCAGGACACTCACTGCATTCAACGGGTTGACCACCATTGTAATGGTGTTCGACAAGGCCGGGTTTCCTGTAGGACAGGAAACATCAGAAGTCAGTGTACAAGTAACCAGGTCTCCATCATCAGGGACATAAGCAAAGGTTGGTGAATCTGTTCCTGCATCGGAACCATCAACCTTCCACTGGTAATGCGGATTGGATCCTTCATTCAGCGGGGAGGCGGTAAATGTCACCTCTATACCGGCACAGACCGGGTTTGCCGAAGCACCGATCGATACGCTGACAGCAAGTTCCGGGTTGACTGTAACAGCAAGGCTTCCTGCCCCGGTACTCCAGCAGCCGGTAGCATCATTCCGCGAACGTATATAATAGGTGCCTGTTGCATCGACATGGTATGTCGCTGCTGAGTTTGCGATATCAGTTCCCGTTGCGCTCGTCTGCCAGAACCAGGTTTCCCCGGCCGGCACTGTGCCGGAGCGGGTCAGTGTGACACCGATGTTCTCGCACTGCGGCGAGTTGGAAGTCGGGTTGCCCGGATCGGCCGGGAGAGGATTGACTGTGACCGCCAGGCTTCCTGAACCGACACTCCAGCATCCTTCATCGGAAAGGGCCCTGATATAATATGTTCCGGAAGTAGAAACAATAAATGTCTCTCCTGAGGTGGCCGTGCTGGTGCCTCCGTTGGCAGTCTGCCAGTACCATGTTTCTCCTGCCGGAGGTGAACCGGAACGTGTCAGTGTTACACCTGCATCCGCACATTGCGGTGAATTGGAAGTTGGGTCCCCGGGTTTGGCCGGGTATGGATTGACGATAACACTGGCGCTTCCGGCGCCGTCGCTCCAGCAGCCGGTTGTATTGTTCCTGGCCCGGATATAATAGGTTCCCGACTCAAATACAGTTTTTGTGGCCCCTGAACTGGCAGTGCTTACCCCGTCCGGACTGGTCTGCCAGAACCATGTTTCACCTGAAGGCGGCGTTCCGGAACGGGTCAGCGTGACGGAATTGCAGTGCGGTGAATTGGATGTCGGGTCGCCCGGATCGGACGGAGGCGTATAGATCGTCAGGGTTGCGCTTCCACTGCTGGCCAGGTAGCTTCCGTTTCCGGAGAAATCGGCTGCAATGGGGTGATCCCCTGAACCTAATGCACTGGGATCATAAATGTAAGATGCCGTACCGCCTGACAGAACGTTCACCGGTGAACCGACATTGCTTCCGTCAACCTGGAACTGTACCGTTCCGCTTCCGGGGTCGGGAGTGACCGTTGCTGTAAGCGTCACTGACGTTGTTCCCGGGCATACCGCTTTATTGTCAGCCGTAGTGGTTGTCGGACTTGGGTTACCTTCTGCCAGGGCGAAATTGCTGAATGAATTGAATGCTGTCAAATTGGTGTAATCAGGTGTGGTCACGTCATAAACCGTGTTGGTGGATCCGTCCCCTTTCAGCATCTTGGCTGTGTAGGTCGGGGTAAAACCAGATCCATCCAGCGTCAGGTTGTATGTAAAGGCCGATCCTCCTGTTTGTGAGACCGTCCAGTACCGTGTTCCGAACAACGTGACTTCCGGCGGGATCGAACCAGGTAATGAGCTTTCAAACTGCTCAGCAGTAACCGTGCTGGTTCCCGTGAGTGTCACATAGTTCAGGCTTAGCGGCCTGTAGTTGCCGCCCTTGCCGATGGGGAATGCTTTTGATCCGGTTGCGCTGTACATCCGTGCAAGCTTCCCGTCAATGTGTCTGGAAGCGTCAGCTCCCGTAATGGTTCCTGCTGAACCGATGATCAGCGTATTGGAACCTGTTGTTATCATCCCGTCCTGGAGATCCAGCGTTCCGTTGACCGTGACATTTTCAGGAAGTGTGACTCCGCTGGCATTGTCGATCGTAAGGTTATTAAATGTTATACCCGGAAGAGCCTGTGAACCATCTGTACCGTTAAATATGATCGTTGTATTGGTCGTATAATTATTGCTCGATTTGGCACATGATCCGGCGATCCGGAAAGTTCCGCCGCTTATGAATGTTCTCGATCCGTCACCGCTATGGGTGATATTGTAATAATCCGCGACCGGAATGGTCTGAGCTCCTGTCCGCATGAAGTCAACCGTGTTGCCGGTAGCCGTTGCAATGAGGTGGCTGATTGTGACACTGTTTCCAAGCCCGCCAATGATGAGGGTTGCACCGGCACCCTGCGTCAGTGTTCCGCTTCCGGTAAGACCGGTTACGCTGTACAGTGTCCCGTTATTCGTGTAAGACCCGTCAATATCGACGGTTCTGATGTCGATTGTCCCTGAAAATGTTTTCCCTGTACCGGTAAAGTGGCAGATGTTATCAAGAGAGCTGAATATACCGGAATTGGAGAGGCTTCCCCCGAAATAGGCAGCCTGGTTAAAATCAGCATGGTTCCAATTCCCGGTTGAGCTAATGGTGACATCGCCGGTAAAGGTCTTTGCACCCGTATTGGCTCCGAAATAGAACGTTCCGTCGACGGTGGTTGATCCCGTTACGGTAAGGACATACGCCATGGCGGTGAATGTGGTTCCGGATGCGACATCCAGGTCGCCGTTTACGGTAATGACACCGCCCTGGGTCTTTGTACTGCCGTTGCTGACTGTCAGGTTATTGTAGGTGCGTGCCGGGATCGTCTGTGGTCCGGCACCGTTGAAATCAACGGTTCCCGAGCCGCAGGTGAATGTACCTGCACCGATGAAGTCACCCGTTATCCCCAGTGTGGAAGTCCCGGAAAAATTCAGGGCGCCCGAAAGGAGAAGTGTACTTGCAGTGGAGGAAACATCAACAGTCACTGTATGGCCGTTCAGGATGGTGATATCAGTTGCCGCACTGGTCGGTGCCGAAGTTGCACTGCACCAGACGCTGCCATCCGCCGAGGTTTCCCAGGTGGATGGGCTGCTCCAGTTACCGGAAGCCTTTGACCTGAAGTAGTCGGTGGATGAAGGTGCCGGAAGTACAACAACTGCAAGGCTTCCCGCCCCGCTGCTCCAGCAGCCGGTGGCAGTGTTCTTTGCCCGGATGTAATAGGTTCCGGAAGACATGGCGAGGTATGTGGAACCGGAACTGGCCGTGCTTGTTCCGTTGACTTCTGTCTGCCAGTACCAGTTCACGTCGCCCGGAGGTGTGCCTGAACGTGTGAGGGTAACACCTGCATCTGCGCATTGCGGCGAGTTCGATGTCGGGTTGCCCGGATCGGCCGGAAGAGCATTGACGGTAACAAGGATGCTTGATGAAGTGCTGCTCCAGCAGCCGGTGGCATCGTTCTGAGCATGGAGATAATAGGTTCCTGTAGTGTAAACGGTATAGGTTGATCCTGAATTGGCCGTGCTGACCCCGTTGTAAACTGTCTGCCAGTAATAGGTTATTCCTGCAGGAGGATCGGCGGCACGGGTGATGGTTACGCCGATATCAGCGCACTGGGGAGAGTTCGACGTCGGGATTCCGGGCCCGGAAGGCGCCGGGTTGAACACAACCGCAACACTTCCGCCTGTGGGGCTCCAGCATCCGGTTGCATTGTTCTGTGACCGTAAATAATAGGTACCTGAAAAGTAAACATTGAAGGTTTCTCCCGAATTTGCGGTACTTGTTTCGCTGGCGCTGTTCTCCCAGTACCAGGTTTCACCTGCCGGGACGGTTCCCTGGCGGGTAAGGGTGATAACGTCATTGGCACATTTGGGACTGTCGGAAGTCGGATTGTCCGGGTTGGCCGGGTGTGAATTCACTGTCAGTGTTCCGCTTCCGTTGCTGGCCATGTAAGACGAATTGCCGGGAAAGTAAGCTTCGATCGTGTGATCACCCGCTGACAGCAGGTGCGTATCATAGGTGTACATGGCGGTGCCGCTTGTAAGGTTTGCAGGGCCACCGACATCGCTTCCATCGATCTTGAACTGTACTGTGCCGGTTCCGGGGTTGGGGGTAACAGTGGAGGTGAGTAACACGAATGATGCTCCCTCGCAGATGGCTTTGTTGTCCGCCGTGGTCGTTGTAGGAATGGTTGATTCCTCTCCCAGACCGAAGTTGCTGAAGGAAGTGAAATCAGCTGCATTTGTATAGTAATCTGTCGAGGTGGTCACAGCAAAAGCTGTATTGGTGCCCGTGCCTTTCAGCATCTTCACAGGATGTGTTGGTGAAAATCCCGTTCCGTCGAGGGTGATCTTATAGGCAAAGCCAAGATCCCCTTCCCGGGTTACCGTCCAGTAACGGCTGCTGAATAATGACACTCCGGAAGGAGCACCGCCCGGTATTGAGGTTTCAAATTGCTCGGCTGTCAATGTATTGTAACCGCCCGCTTCAATATCGGTCATCTCTATCGTCAAAGGTCTGTATGCACCGTCTTTCCCGATCGGGAATAATTTTGATCCCGGTTCATTGAGATCCATGCTCAGTCTGCCATTGATGTATTTTGATGCATCGGCCCCCGAAATGGCTCCGGATACTTTGATTGCGTTCGACCCTGTGGTGATCAGCCCGTTCAGGAATTCCAGGTTGTTTCCAAGGTTCACATCACCGGTCATCGTGATACCGGCGGCGTTGTTTATGATAAGGTCTTTCAGGTCCATCCCGCGCACCGATTGCATGGAAACACCGTTTAATTCTATGATCCCGTTGCCGGTAAGCATCGATCCGTTACCTGTAAGGTCACCGGTGAGGCTCAGTTTTTTATCCATATCGATATTGAACAGGCTGTTAGTCGCAAGAACCAGGTTACTGGCTGTGGCATCCAGGTCAACCGTAATATAAGCAAACTCCCGCAAGGTGATATCTGCCGCTGCACTGGTGGGTGCAAGGGTTGCGGGGCACCATGAGGTACCGTCGGAAGAACTTTCCCATGTTGTCAGATCTTTCCAGTACCTGTGGGCGTTGGTGGTGCCTGCTGTTCTGAAATGATCCGTGGCCAGGGTCGTTGCCTTTATCGAAACTACCGTACTGGCAGCGCCGTTGCTCCAGCAACCGGTGGTTTCATTATAAGCTCGGACATAATAGGTGCCGGATGATGTAACATAGCTTCCCAGCGGTAAAGCTGTGGATGTTCCTGCAGCGGCATTCTCGATGTACCAGCTGATTTCACCCCCCGGATAATCCGGCGAAGAGATCATCGCCCCCGGATTCGGACATGCCGGGGAATCGGACGTAACACCTGTCGGAACATCCGGTAAAGCATATATGGTCAATGTGCCGTTATTGTCCGGGTCGCTGCTGCTGGCCAGGTACGTTTCATAGCCACTGAATACAGCCCCGATCGGATGATCACCGGGGGACAGGGTGCTTGCATCAAAAGTAAGGTAGGCAATGCCTGATCCCTCATAACCTTCGGCTCCCCGACGAACGATCTGAGGAGTACCTTTATCAACACCATCCAGGGTAAACTGCACTGTTCCACCCATAGGATCCGGCGTGACAACTGCGAAGATCAATCCATTCGAACTACCATTGCATATTTCAGCATTAATCATTGAGGTGGTTGTCGGAATCGTTACATCCAATTCTCCCAAACCGAAGTAACTAAAGCTGGTAAACCCTTCAGCATTGGTATAATAGGGATGTGTTCCTGTTGTGGCATACGAGGCGAGTGAAACATCGTCGCCCTTTACCATGACCACATCGCCCGATGGCGTAAAATCTGTTCCATCCAGCGTAACTGTATAATTCCCGTTGAAAGCCGGGTATTCCTCATTGCAGGAAATGACCCAGTAACGGTCTGCGAACAGGGTTGTACCCGCGGGTGGCGTACCCGGCATCGGACCTTCAAACTGCTCAACGGATATGATGTTGTCTTCAAGCAGTGAATTAACGCTAAGTGTGACCGGGCGGAAATGACCACCTTTCCCGACAGGAAATTCATGGGTGGCCGGTCCCGGGAAATACCAGGTAAGCTTTCCATTGATATAGCAGGAAGGACCTGTACCGGTAATGGTGGCATTGGGCGGCATGGAAAACTCGCCCGTTCCGGGTGTATTGATAACCCCGCGCACAAAATTCAGGTTGTGCCGCACAGAAGTATATATTACGTTCACCCCGGCAGGGTTGTCGATAACCAGGTTATAGATGTCGAACATGTAAGGGATATCCTGCGTAGCAGTACCATTAAAGCTCAGGGTGCTGTTTACATAGGTGTAACTTCCGTTGACCGGGGTAAACACGCCGGCAATCCCGATCGTGCCGGTTGGATCGAGGATTCTCTGTCCCCAATTGCTGCTGGTGAGGTTGTAATAATTCAATGCCGGGATGGTTTGTGATCCGGAACTGTTGAATTCCATGGTGCCGGTTCCGCAGGTAAACTGTCCCACAGGGGTGAAGTCACCATTGATGCTCAGCTTGCCGGTGCCTGAAAAGTCAAGGATACCATCGATGGCAATGGTTAAGTCGCTTGCGGTGACATCGGCATTAACGGTAACTGTGTGCCCGGTGCTGATTGTAATTCCCGCTGATGCATTCGTCGGAGCTGCAACGGCATCAACCCATGTGCTGTTATCCGCGGAGCTTTCCCAGGTGGAAGTGTTGCTCCAGTTGCCGGTGGTTTTTGACCTGAAATAGTCGGTCGGCCCCGTGGTGATGATGAATACATCTACCGTTCCGTTCATCTCCGCATTACACACGGCATAGGCCCATATATAATACGTGTCCGGGATGGTGATGCCGGTAAAATCTAGAGGATCACCTGTTCCGTCCATTTCGACAGAATAGTCGGGATCCCCGATGCGGTTGAGGTAATAGTAAACACCCGTTTCCGAGCCGGATAAGGTGATCGTCACCCCATCGCCGCCGCTCGGATAACCACCGCCGCCGGATACATTGAAAACTTCCGGTACGTCATCCACAACAGTAAGCGTTGCATCATCATTGCTGGATAAGAAATCTCCGAATCCGCTGAATTCAGCGCCGATCGGATGATCTCCGAGTGTCAGCTCGCTTGGATTATAAAACAGTAAGGCATAACCACCTTCATAAATAGTTTGCGGAATGCCTACATTTACGCCATTAATCGAGAACTGGACCGTACCTCCGGAAGGATCAGGAGAAACATCAGCTGAAAGCATTCCAAATGCGCTTCCAAAACAGGCTTGCGCATTATACAATGTGGTGGTCGTCGGCGTCATCGTGATCTGCCCGAACCCGAAATAGCTGAACGAGTCAAATGCACTGCCGTTCGTATAGTTCGGGGCCGTACCTGTGACATCATAAGCCGTGAGTGCGCCGCCATTGCCTTTCAGCATCTTGGCCGTTCCAGTAGGCGAAAAACCTGTGCCATCAAGGGTGACGTTGTAAGAGAATGTCGTTGCTCCCACCTGGGATATCGTCCAGTAACGGTCGCTGAACAGGGTGATGCCATCGGGAACGGTGCCGGGCAGGATGCTTTCAGTCTGTTCAACCGTGACAGTCGTTGGAGCATCCACGGAAGAAAAGTCAACCGTCACAGGGCGGTAATTGCCGCTTTTGCCGATCGGGAAAAGCTTTGAACCGCCGCTGCTGGTGTATGACCGCGACAGTTTCCCGTTAAAATAGCTTGAAGAGTTTCCTCCTAAGATGTTACCGTAAACAATGAGCGGGAACATGTCGGTGCAGGAGACAATACCGGATGTCAGTGTAAGATTGGTCAGTCCACTGGACTGGTAGAATGTCACGCCCGCTGCGTTGTCGATGACCAGGTAGCTGTATTGCCCGTAGGTCATGTTGCCGCTGATATTGATGGACTGGTTGGTGGAACCGCCCATCGTAAACGTGCTGGCTATAGCCGGGTCAAATGCAAGGGATGCATCTGTTGCAACACTTATGTTTCCCTTGATCGTCAGCCCACCTGTATTTTGGAAACTAATATTTCCTGTAGTGATCGTCAGGTTGTCAACACTCATGGCAGCCGCTGCCGTGGCATTCATGGGCGTTACATTATCCGAATTGTCCAGTTCGAAATTGGCATAGGTACGCCCGCTAAATGACGGGAACCCGGTCGTCTTGTGCTTATAAAGACTGCCTGTCTCGAAAGCAACAACAGAAGCCGGTTGTGTCAGTGCAAAAGGATTACTCCCTGCCTGGTATATATAAGTCGAACCCAGTTGAAAGATGACGGTTCCTGCATTTCCTGCCGCATTTCCGAAAGGATTTCCTGTAAAACCGGCACCTGTGGTAAATATACCGCCATTTGCAAAGTAGATCGAATTCGATGTCGTGGAAGTCAGCTTGTGCGCTCCTCCTGAAAGGGTCATTCCACCGGCGATACTTGCGGTTGCACCGGACGAAAATGTTATCAGTAAGGCCGATGAACCGCTGATATTTAATTCACATCCTGCTGCAACATCCATATCTGTGCCTGTTCCGCCACCAATGGTGAGGGTGTTTGCACCCCCGGCCTGCAGCGTGATCTTTGTCCCGGTTCCCGATACAATTAACTGGCCGATCGTCTGGGCCGGTACCGCGGTTACGGTGAGCGTCGATGCATTCGTGAATTGCAGCACATCATTGATGGCAGGCGATGTACGGGTCGGATTCCAGTTTCCCGCAACAGCCCATGAAGCGTTGTCAGCTCCGATCCAGGTGTAGGTGGTGGGCGGAGGTGCCGGGGTTGTGGCTGTAGCCGAAGGAATGGTGGCCGCTGTGTAATAGTTATAGGTCTGGTAATTCAGTGCATCATAGGCATAGGGAATGATGGTGAAATAGTATTGTGTTGAAGTAGAAAGACCCATGATCGACTGGGCTTCTGTTGAACCTGAAAGGACATCGGCGACCAGGGTGCCGTCACCGATCGCATTTCCGATCGAATAGCTGGTGCCATCCGTTGGGGTACCGGTGGGCGCCGATGATCCCTGTTTACGGATGATCAGGTAGCCATCGGCACCGGTGGCTGCGGTCCAGGTCAGGTCGATCTGGGTCGGGCTGAAAGCGTTGGCGGTAAAGGTGCCCACATGGCTCGTGGGTTCATTGGCCAGTGTATAGAATGTGGAAACCGGGGAGGTGTATGTGGTTCCGATCGCATTGGATGCATACGCTTTGTAGCTGATCTGCGTGGCGACCGGCAGGCTTGTGGCCGGTACGGTGAATACGCCGGTGGTGCCTGTGCCCGTTATATTGGTCACATTCGCACCTCCGATTTCCGGGTTGCTGTTGAGCGAGGTTTGCGACCAGACAACACCACGGCCGGTAACCGTTGACCCTCCGTCGCTTGTGACATTTCCCCCGAGTGTGGCTGAATTATTGGTTATGGCCGAAACAGTTGCATCTGAAATCAATGGCGCTGTGGAGCTTGATGTCGTTGCCACCGTCACCATGACCGGGGAGGCCTGGAGGTTGGCTGAAGCATCTTCCGCCACAAAATAGACGTCATAGGTAGTTGAGCTTGAAAGTCCGCTGACAGCCTGGGTGTATTCCGTTGTTGCAGCCGGGCAGGAGATCGTTCCTTTCATATTGCCGGCCACGCCGGTACCGGTGGCATCCTGACCTGCTTTTACCTGGGCGGATGATGGGGCGCCTGCCCCGCTTGAAAGAACAACATAATAGGCTGTTCCGATAGCGCTGATGTTCGCCCGTGCGGTAAACCCGGAAGGTGACGGCCCGTCCGCCTTTGGCCAGCCGGAGGTCCAGGTGGGGGGTGCAATTGCCTGATAAGTCCCTATAATAGTGATTGGACCTTGTAAGCCAGCAGTACCACCTGATGCTTCACTATTGAAAAGATATATTCTGAATCCTGCAGAGGTTGGAATATCAACGTAATTTGAGCCAACAGTTAGCACACTACCCACCCAACTTGAATTTGCGTCAGGGTTTGTTAATACTCCTGACGAATTTGTCAGTCCACCCGCCAAAGTAGTGTAATTTGTAAGGATTGAACCATAAGAATCATAACTTCCCCTCCACTGACTTTGCCGTGTACCAGTTGCACTTCTTCCAACACCAAACGTTATGGAAGTTACCGTAAACTTGTAACCAGCGATAGCATTAATTGTAAAACCAATATATTTCCCAAGATCTACACTGCCCGTAAACACATCAGACCCCGAAATAGCACCCGTAGGCCAATTTGTAGCTCTAAAGTTCCCAGTACTACTAGAACTGGTAATACCGACTTTCACCATTGCTCCTGGAGTAATGCCGGCATAGGTGGTCCCATTATAATTAAATGACGTTACATCTCCGGTAGTTCCAGTAAATGTATAGGTTGCTGTAAAATTTGTCTGCCCCCACCCCACAACGCTGATTGCAAGGGTAAGGATGATCGAGAATAAAAATCTTTTCATAACATTTTGTTTTTAAGTATTGTTAGGAATTTTTAAAAATGGCTGAGTGCGGCGGGTTGAACCTGCTGCGGTATATCTTATGTTTTGATTTGACGGAAGAAGGAGGCAGAGTGGCGGATGCACGGCTGAGGCAGGGGTGAAAATTCCCTGCAGGGTGTGATGGAGCGCATCCCGGGTGGTGGAACAGCATGAACAGCAAATTTTTAGCACGCCGGAAGCGGGTTTATACAATCAACACCCGGCTGTATATTAAATTCAATAAGTCATTCACGGAATAATGTGTTAAATATATAACAATAATTTTAACCTGATGAAAAATTATTGTGAACAAAATATCAAGGATGCGCGATGCGCGATGCGGGATGCGGGATCAATTATGAATTACGGGATTACGAATTACGTCCCCGCCTTCGCGGGGATGACGGGGGATGGAGCTCTGCGCCTCTGCGGTAAAGAAAAGGTGGTGAACTCGTGAACTCGTGAGGTGGTGAGATTATCAATTACGAATTACGGGATTACGAATTACGAAATCGGCGAAGATCAGTTAAATCCGCGTTATCCGCGTGCCATTGAGGTGGTGAGCTGGTGAGGTGGTGAGGTGGTGAGTTTACTAATTACGAATTACGAGACAGCCTATATGAGTTGCCAATTTGTCATATCCGGCCGGGTGGCCGTGAAAATTTTGTTCGGGTTCACTTCGGGTTCACTTCGGGAGGAGAGTGAGGTTATCATGGGGGGGGGGGAAATGCGACAGATTGGCATTAACCACATTGAAACAGATATCATTTTGACCAGGATCAGGTTTCGCGGAGGGGATGAGGAGATGCTCCAGCTATTGGACGGATCGTCCCGGAAAACAACTGTTTCCGTTTTAGATTCTTACCGTTTCGGCCTGTATGTCATTTGCAGGTTTGGCGAATGCCATCGCTCGCCTGACTGCCATGTCTTCGGCAGGGAAACCGGCTGACGGTTCGTTGGATGCGGTGCTATTTCAATAACTCAATAATTTCCGATTTTAACTTTGGAAGATCGTTGATGATAATACCCCAAATTAATTCATCAGAAATAACATCATAGCCATGTACGATTCTATTTCTTAAATCAACGATTTTTCGGGATTGGGTAATTTCAAATTGAGAATCCCTTTTTAATATTCTGGCAACAGCTTCTCCGATTATTTCAAGATTGCGTTCAATTGCTCTTTTCGTTTTAATTTCTTTTCTATATTCCTCGAAAATTCTTTGACCTTCGGGAAGAAAGGATTCAATTTCTTCAATTGAATTAAGAATATCATATAACCAGGTATTTATTTCCCTATCCATAGATTAATTCTTTGGATTCATCTATGGATTGCTTAAGATAAGGATTCTTTAAAGCTTGTTCCTCCAGGAGGTCAACCGGTCTGTGAAACAAATCTTCAAGGGAAAATTTGAAATTATAATAGTTGTCAGAATATTTTAAAAGATCAATGGTTTGGAACTTTACCAGCAAGTCGATGTCACTTGATTCGTTAAATTTATTGGTAAGAACGGACCCAAATGCATAGAGTTTATCCACATGGTAGGTATCGCACAAGCCATTAATGATAATTCTATATTGGTTCAAAGGGTCCATGAATACAAAATTAGGAAACTTATCTCTTTGTACCAAACTTTTTCTAATAGCATCGCATCCAACGATAATATAATTACTTGCATTTATCCTCTGACTAAATCGCTTTCGTTTTAACCTTTATAATGCCACTGGTGAGTTTACTAATTACGAATTACGAATCCGCTTTCGCGGGGATGACGGACAAAGAGTGAAGAGTGAAAAGTGAAGAGTGAAGAGTGAAGAGTGAAGAGTGAAGAGTGAAGAGTGAAGAGTGAAGAGTGAAAAGTGAAGAGTGAAGAGTGAAGAGTGAAAAGTGAAGAGTGAAGAGTGAAGAGTGAAAAGTGAAGAGTGAAAAGTGAAAATCTGCGAAAATCAGCTTTTAATCTGTGTGAATCTCCTATGAATTAAAATCAGGCCTTGGAGGGTTGAGCTCATTTTTTTCTCTTGAAAGCAGGGTGGAAAATTATCCACTCCTACTTCCTCAAGAATGTTTTGTTGCCCATGCAAAGTTACCTCCTTTTTGTCCAGATTGTTTACTGATTTTTCTCAATCTCCTATTAGTAGTCCGCTTTCTTTCGGCCACATGTATATATTAAAATGTCAGTAAAAATAGCCGGGCACAAACTGCGAAATGTAATTGGAATCACAAGATTTACGAAGTGCTCCAGCTTAACGTGATGAAATATTCTGTAAACAATCATGGCTTTATTACTTCACAATTCCTTTTGTATAAACCGTTTCGTTAATTAATACATATCTGATCCGGCTGAGTAATTTCCGGGCAATTTTAACGATTGCACGTTTCCCGGTCATTCTAACAGACCATTGATTGAAAGCCAGGGTTAGGGCGGGATCATGACGCATTGCAACCCAGGCGTCCTCCACAAGCAATTTCCGCAAGTGTTTATTGTGCCTTATCATGATGCCTCCTTTATGCTCTTTGTCACTCGTAGAATGTTCCATGGGATAAAAACCCACATAGGAATTCAAATCCCTGAAAGAACCGAATCTTCGAATATCTATTAGCTCTGTTAGAATTATCATTGCACTAAGGGGACCAATACCAGGAATACTTGTTAGATATTGAGCTCTTTGTTTGTACTTTGGACTTTTTTGAAGCGCCCTTATGCCACGATTAACTTTCAATAACAAACTACGATGGGCCTCCATTTGTTCAATCATATAGTTGAGGGTAGTCCGGGTTGACCCAATTACTTGCTCTGTTTCCTGGAGCCATTGAATAAATCTATTACTCCATCCCTTAGTAAACCGCTCTGGCAAGGATATACCAAATTCATATAGAATACTCCTGATTCTGTTCTTGCACCTGGTTAAGTCTTTCTGTACCCGATCCCGATACCTGATCAATCCTCTGTCTTGCTCGCTTTCTTCATCAGGAATGTAAATAGGCCTTGCCTTTTTTGCAGAAAGTGCTTCCCCGATTTTTTTTGAATCAACCGGATCCCTTTTTGTAAGCTTTTCCTTGTTTGTTTGAGGGATATCTCCTGCATGCAGGACTTGATATGCAATCCCATGTTGCTTTAGCTTTCTTTGAATGGAGAACCCGCAATAGCCACTTTCATAACCACACAAGTAGTTAGCTCGTAAGCCTTCGGCCACGAGCATCTTGTGTAGTTGATCGATCCTGACCAACTTGCTGCCAAAAACTTTTATGACTCTTCATGATAAGCGTTCACAGATGATCACGATGGTTGATCTGTGGCAGCAAAGTGGTCTTAGCCAGGCAGAATTTTCCCGGGCACAGAATGTCAAACTAGCGACCTTACGTTATTGGATCCATAAGCACCGACATGGCGATACAACCGGCTCAGGGTTTATACAACTGACCGGGATAACATCACCGGGCATCAGTATTCGTTATCCCAACGGTGTTGAACTGCTTCTACCCGTTCAGGCGCCGGCCGGGTATATAAAAATGCTGATCAGCCTTTAGGTCGGATGTTTTCCCTTGGCGCTGCCCGATATTACCTGTACCGGGAACCAACCGATATCCGCAGGAGTTTTGACGGTCTGTGCGGTCTGGTCACAGAACGGTTGGGTCAGAATCCCATGAGCGGGGATGTGTTCATCTTCATCAACAAGCCACGTAACCGGATGAAATTGCTCAAATGGGAACCGGGAGGGTTCGTGCTGTTCTATAAGCGACTTGAACGAGGCACCTTTGAAATTCCCAGTACATCTTTTCAAGGGCTTTCCCATCAGATCGGCTATGGGGAACTGACCATGATGGTCACTGGTATATCAATGAAATATACAAAAAAAAGAAGGCGTTTTTTGTCACAAAATGATGTTGATAAATATCGCTGAAATAGTGATTTAGCAAGAGTTTTTCATGATAAATTTGAATCATGGAAAGCACAGAAATGGTCACCATCAGTAAAGCAGATTTTGAGGCTCTCAAATCAGAAAATGCCTGGCTCAAACATCAGCTTTCCGAACTGAAACGTCTGATCTACGGAGCCAAAAGTGAGCGTTTCATTGCCGTCAATCCGGATCAGGCTACCTTGTTCGATCTCCCAGCAGAACAACCATCAGAAACGCCCACAGAAGAAATCACCTATACACGCAACAAACCACAACAGGAGAAAAAGCAGCCACTTCGTCTGGAACTGCCTGCTCACCTGGAACGTCGGGAAGAAATAATCGAGCCGGAAAACCTTCCTGCCAATGCAAAGAAGATTGGTGAAACTGTTACCGAAATTTTGGAATATGAACCGGCCAGCGCTTATGTTCGTCGCATTGTCCGTCGCAAGTACATTGTGGAGCAGACCGATGAAGAGACCCGCATCGTCATTGCACCGTTACCTACCTTGCCAATACCCAAAGGCAATGCCGGAGCCAGCATGATCGCCCATCTTCTGGTGAGCAAATTTGTCGATCATCTTCCGTTCTACCGCCAGGTCCAGATGTTCAAACGCCAGAGGCTCGAAATCGCCGAATCGACCATTAACGGTTGGTTCAATGGAGGGTGTGATTTGATAGAGCCGCTATACCAGGCACTGAAGTCAAGAATGTTGGCATCTGATTATCTCATGGCCGATGAAACCCCGATCCCAGTGCAGACCAAGGACAAGCCCGGGGCCACACACAAAGGTTTTCACTGGGTCTATTACGATCCCGGCAACAAATTGGTGCTGTTCGATTACCGGAAAACCCGGGGGAAAGAAGGACCCGATGAACTGCTGAAGAACTACGCCGGGTATCTGCAAACCGATGGCTATACTGCCTACAACCACCTTGAAAACACAAACAACATCACTCTTCTGGCCTGTATGGCGCATGCCCGGCGCAAGTTCGAGCATGCACAGGAGAATAATCCCACGCTAGCCGCCCAGGCATTGAAAATGTTCCAGGCCTTGTATGACATTGAACAGGACATCCGGGAAAAAGAACTGGGACCCGACGTCACCCAAATACTGCGTCAGGAAAAATCAAAACCTACTCTCGATCGGATGGAAGCCTGGCTTAAGGAACAGATTATTGTCGTACCCCCAAAAAGCGCTATCGGAGTGGCCATTGCATACACGCTCAATCTCTGGCCTCGGCTGACCCGGTATATCGATGACGGACGCTTCCACATCGACAATAACCTAATCGAAAACAGCATCCGGCCGGTGGCGCTTGGACGCAAGAACTACCTCTTTGCCGGTTCCCATGAAGCCGCCCAACAAGCAGCTGTGATCTACTCCATCCTGGCTACATGCAAGCTACACCAGGTGGAACCCTTCGCCTATCTCACCAAAATCTTGTCCATCATCCCCGACTTCCCGGCCAATCAACTGCACACACTTCTGCCAGGGCAAAAATAGCAATCATATCTCGTTGGAAAAAGATGCTCGTGGCCGAAGGGTTACGTTAGCTCCTGGATAATCCTTTTTTAACAATACCTCTAATGCTTCAACAGATGGTTGTTGAGTAAATGATCGAATAAACATGTCTTCTAAAAAAATGGAGACATTCCAACTTTTCTCGTGAACATCCATTCCTACATAAAGATTTTTGTTTGAGAAAATTACTTTTTCCCTTAAATTTGTTGTTTCCATGGGTTTTGGTTTTGAGTTTATCTTGTAAAGATAATGTGGCAGCAAACTGACCACTCGCTCAGACCAAGACCTTTTTTAATTACATGGATACTGCGAGAAAAAAAGCAAATCGGAAAAATAAAATCAGTAAAAATCCGTCCTCGCCGGAGGCGATCTGTTTTATTCGTGTTCTATTTAGCTGGTGAGGTGGGAAGTTAGCGAAGTAGCGAAGTAGCGAAGTAGCGAAGTAGCGAAGTAGCGAAGTAGCGAAGTAGCGAAGTAGCGAAGTAGCGAAGTAGCGAAGTAGCGAAATAGCGAAATCCGCTATCGCCCGTGTCCCGTGGCCCTTGACGCGAAGCCTGCTAATTCTTCTGCCCCACATCAAGATCCGTCATTCCGACTTTTCTCCGGTTCTGACCGGGGAGGACGAATTTTGACTGATCGGATCTGATGAATGCCTTTCCTTCTTTGGTGGGCATCAGTGTGTCGTATTCTTTGCGGGTCGTCTGGCTGATGAGTTTTACGTTGGTGATCAATCCTTTTCGTTTCAGTTGATGAATGGCCCCGGAGGCGATCTGCGGATCATGACCCCCTTTTTGAATATCCCTTTTCAGCAGGTAAAGGACAGGAGTTTCATCATTGATGGAGTAATAATAATCCAGGAGCATCAATACAAGGAATTCGAGGGGGTTCGGACCCATCACCTTGTCAAATTCCCCGTCGCCGCAGATACCATCGATTGCATTCTGTTTTTGCAGCAGGTCCGATAACCGTTCCTTTATACGTTTGCCAAGATTCTCATTGTCGCGCTGTGTGTTGGCAAAATAACGGATGATGTGCTGCTGTTGGAGATTCGCGGGAATTTCGACTCCCTCCTCTGCCACCAGGACCACATATTTTCCGGTGCCGATTGCAAAGCCCAGTTCATACCAGAGATCCGGATCGCCAACAGTAAGGTCGGCAAAGCATATCCGTGCTGCCATGATGGATTCTTCAACAAATCCCGGCGGATGGATGATCCCCGGCCCCCGGGGTATCATGTACGGGTCAACGGAGGAATTCTCCAGGATATACTTGTAGATCTCGTCGTATCGCTGATCAAACAGCTTGCTGTCGGCCGGTTTGATGATGTAGCAGGTGTTCATGGCATTTCAATTGGTTGATTGGTCAAATATAAAAATATTTTAGGTTCTTCACAGACCTGCGTAGCTGGTTTTTTGATTTATTCAGAGCCCCTCTTTCCCCAACTTTCTTTAGCAACCACCTAAAGAAAGTTGGCAAAGAAAGGTCTCCGCTCTATATAATGTACCCCGATCTTAGGGCAGAGCGTAGGTGTTTCTAAATTGTTTTTTCTTTTCTTTTTTCTTCAAAAATTATAAATCTCTTTGTTGTTGACCGGTTTTGAGACGGGAGATAACTCTGAAGGAGTTATCCTCGGCGAAAAACCTTTCTTTTTTTGCTTCTTTTTTTCTTTGTTAACATCTGTTCATTTGTTCATAACTCAGGCCGCCTTCCGGTACCTGACCTCTGGGGTGTTGTAGTCGAGCGATTGATGGGGCCGTTCGGTATTGTAAAACCTGAAGTACTCCTTCAGTCCCTCGTATAGCTGGACCCCGTCATCGAAAACGTGGATGTATACGCACTCGTATTTAACGCTTTTCCAAAGCCGTTCGATAAAAATATTGTCAATGGCCCGGCCTTTCCCATCCATGCTGATGGCAATCGGCTTATCCCGTTCGGTTAGCAGTGAGGTGTATTCAAAACCGGAGAACTGACTTCCCTGGTCTGAGTTAATGATCTCAGGCTGACCATAGGCCTCGATGGCTTCCTCGACGATCTGGCGACACCACAGCGAGGTCATTGTGTTGCTGATCCCCCAGTTGACCACAAAGCGTGTATGCACGTCTATAACCGCGCACAGGTACATGAACCCCCTGCGCATGGGAACGTACGTGATGTCGATAGCCCAGACCTGGTTGGGGTGATCGATCACCAGATCCTTCAGCAGGTATGGATAAACCGGGTTTTGCTTGTCTTTCTTGCTCGTATTCCGCTTGCGGTAAATAGTTTGCCAGCCCACCAACTCCATTAATCGCTTGATCCGTTTGCGGTTTACCTTGTACCCCAGGTTACGCAACCATGCAGTCACCCGCCTGATCCCGTAAAAAGGGGTCTTGTAGTATTGCTCATCGATCAGCCGCATCAGGTGTAGGTTATCCTCGCTTTCCGGCACCGGAGCATAATAAAGCCCGCTGCGATGGATCTGGAGCAGCTCGCATTGACGGTAAAGGCTTATGTTCATCCCTCTATCTACCATTTCTCTCCTGGCCTGAAGTTTCCTTACAACAATTTTTTTTTGAGCCAGTCTATTTCCACTTTTTGCTGGCCGATCTGCGAGTATAACTTATCCAAAAGGGCTTCCTGCTGATTCTTATCGGCACTCTTCTTCTCATCAGAGGCGAAGACGGTGGCTGCATTGGACAGAAACTCTTTCTTCCAGGTCCCGATCTGATTGGGATGAATCTCGTACTTGCGGGCGATTTCTTCTAAGGAACTCCTTTCCTTCAAGGCTTCGATGACAACTTTCGCTTTAAATTCCGCGCTGAATTTTCTTCTGCTTCTTTTTTCCATGACAGTAAATTTAAGGGTTTGTTTTCCACCTTAACGTCCTGTCCTAAAAAAAGGTTACATTATAATCATTAGTGCATAGTCGGGTCACGCAAGGGAGTTTCACCCCTGCGTTCCCACGGAACCGTACGTGAAAGTCTCCCTTCATACGGCTCTTCCTGTTCGATCACATAAATATAAGAACTTTATGGATATACCAATTCCCAATGGGCAAAAAGACGCGGGTTGTCCCGATACTTTTTACGAAGCCATTTAAGGGCATCTTTCTTGTATAACCCTTTTTCCCATTGTACCCACTTCAACAAACGCTCATTCAACTGGTACCATAGGTAGTGGGTATGTCCTGCCCAAACCTTGCAGTAATAATTTTTGATACCTCGTATGATTGGATTCAATTCAGCCGCTATTACCTCAATGGATTTTCTCCATTTATGGATTTTAAGGCTGCCGATCTTATCCAATGCCTTACTTACGGATTTTGCGCTGATAAATGCGGTGATCATGACCCGGTGTCCTTTACCGGTTTTACACCACCATGGATGTAATGAGAATCCAAGAAAATCAAGACTTCTGGGATAAGTGTTCCGGGTAATGCCGGCCAGGTTCACTATTCTGGTCTTTTGAGGATTGACACTCAATTTGCAATCGGAAAGGCGTTTCTGTATTAAGGCTAATACATACCGCGACTGTTTCTCCGTTTTGCAATGAATCACGATGTCATCAGCGTACCTGACGAATGGTTTTTCCGGATGATATTTTTCCATCCATTTGTCAAATACAACATGCAGGAAGATATTAGCAAGTAGAGGGCTTATTACGCCACCTTGCGGTGTTCCGGTTAACCGGTCCACATAATTCCCATCACTTTTAAATGTTCCTGCTTTTAACCACCGTTCTGTGTACAACAGCACCCATTGGTCCTTGCAATAGTTCCTGACTGCCTTCATCAAAAGATCATGATCAATTTTATCAAAGAAACTTTTGATGTCCAGGTCGATTGCCCAATCATGTCCAAACGTGTTACGTTGCGCTTTTTCCACTGCCTGATGGCAATTTCTCCCCGGCCTGTAGCCGTAAGAGTTATCGCTGAACAATGGTTCTACGATCCGCTCCAAATGCGTTTTGACCACTTGTTGTGCAATCCGATCCAGAATGGTAGGAATACCAAGTTTTCGTACCCCTCCGTCTTTCTTCCCGATTTCAGTTTCTTTTACAGGGTTAGGAAAGTAGCTTCCCGATGTCAGCCTGTTCCATAGTTTGTCAAGATTTGGGGTCAGGTTGTTATCCAGTTCATCCCAATTCATGCCATCTATGCCCGGGCCTCCTTTGTTGGCTCTGACTTTCCTATATGCCTGTAAAACCATTACTCTGGTGATCGGCTGTGATTTTGTTTCGTAATAATCAATCATCCCATTGCTGGTTGTCGTTTACTTTGAAACTGAACAGGCTAGGCCCTTCGCTCCACCTCCATTACAGAGGGTTCAACACTACTATGACTTAGTCCGCCACCGCTATCTCATGGTATCCTTCCATCTCTGTTTCTTTGTTCAGTTAACAGACCGATAGCGACTTCCCTTGTTCCGTACAAAAGCCTGTATTGCCTTCCTGCCAGCTTTACCCCGGATGCCGTGTAACCCGAAATCAGGGCGCCTGTTACACTTTGTCCCAGGTACAAACGTGACTACCTGGTTTTGACATCGTCTAATTCCGCTTACGAGGCCTCAGTCGCTGGTTCACTCAATTCAGCTCGACAATACTCACCTGCAAGAGTCAAAGCCCTCGCTTTTCCTTATCGTTCACCACACTGAGAGTTTCCGCTCAATGCGGCATAAGGTGGTTTGTAAACTACTCCTGACAGTCGTTTACAGAAGTCCATTTCTCATTTTCTGTTGGTAATGCCGGCCAGTCGCTTCGCTTGACCTCCGCTCACTTACACAATTTTCAAAGAGCCTTCCATCTTTTATACAACATTCAATTCCGTTTTCATAGGAATTGATTCAAGGCACACACGTTTCGCCGGCTGCCGCAGTGCGGGGTTTACCTGTTTTATATTAGAGATTTGTACGTCATTTGCAGGTTTGGTGAATGCCAGCCACCGGAAACCGCCCGCATTGCTCGGCTGCAAGCTCGTAAGCAACAGGTTTTACTTCTTCATCAATAATCCCAATACAAATCCAATCGCACCTTTTGTTCCGATACCATCTAATAATAATTGCAAATCGCTTGTCATTATGCCAAGTTTGGAAGCCATAGATATATTAGCTTTCCCATTTAAAAATTCTTGAAGAGAAGAAGTCATTACATTTAGCTTGCTGGCTGTTCCTATGTCTGCAATACCATTAATAAGATTTCTCACATTGGTTGTCAATAAACCAGTTTTCATTGCTATCGATAATTCACTCATATTCTAAAGTTATAATTTTTTTATGTTTTCAATTGTTGCACTTTCATTTGGTGTCAAATTTTCAAATTTATATTCTAAAAGAAGTTTACCAAACATTTTTCTGAAACACAAAGTGTCGTCCACTTTTTCAACAATATCATATAAAAGGAATTTAAGCTCTCGACTTTTCATTGAATTATTTATTGCGAAGTAAACTTCCTCGCATTGTGAATATTTGCTTTTACAAAGATTAATAGCATAAGTATTTATTTCAGGTTTTGACTTAGTTAATTCAATTGCTACAAGTGCATCAAAATAGTTAGTTGCGGACTTTATGGCATCGCTTTTAAAAGCATAAGTAAATGAATCTGTCAAACCTTTTATGAATTCAGGTTTAATTTCACTATCTAAGATTGAAAGTCCAGAAAAATGTTGAAAAAATAATGTTAAATATAAGGAGTTATAATCAGAATCATTTTTTATTTGTAAAAATGCTTCTTTAAGTTTTAGAAAATGGTTCGGCTCTAATTCTCTAGAAGCAAGACTCGAAAATAAATTTGTAACATCTTCAGGGACAGAAATTAATCGCTCAATCATGTGATTTGATTCTTCATTTCTTACAAGCTTATATAGACCCCTGCTGTCTTTTGTGATTTTTTCACTTAAAGTTTCTAATTCTTGCTTTATTAGAATGTTTTCTTGTAATAATAATTGGCTATCATCCTTCATTGCCTTAACATTCTTCACAATTCTTGACACGTAAATACCCAAACCAATACTTACAATAGTTAGAATAATTCCAAAAATTCCAATTATATATGAGGCAGCACTTATTTCTGTCGATACACCATCAAATGCGGCATCTAACATTCCTACTTGATTATTTATTTGTTCTTTTTGATTATTTATTTGCTCCTTTTGATTATTTATTTGCTCCTTTTGAGAATCTTGCGTTGAATCTAATTCTTCAATGTTTAGCTTTATAATAGTAATCTCTTTCCGTAAAGTATCTATTGAGGATCCTTTGTTATTTCCAATAACATTAATATTGCAAAATGTCAATAAAACAAAGAGTAATGTCAATTTCATTTTCATAGTTAATTTTTTAAACTTGTTGCCAACGATTATATGAACGAAACTATATATATTGAATAAGATGCTATCGTATTGTAAATGAAGAAGGATCACAGACGTTTTGATATTATCATTACATCCCTAATTATTTCCTAAACAAATATATAAAATTTGCATTTATGCAAAAGGAATTAATAATTTTTTGGGAATTGGGTTTGGGAAATTAAAAATGAAGAATTAAAAATGAAGAATTTGGCCGGTCACAATGGCAACCGGAGGTTTTGCATGGCCCGGTCGATTACCCGGAATTATAGTAGAAAAGAACCCAATGAATTACCGCGGCCTTCAGGCCGTGGGTACGACAAGGGAGGCCGTACGGGGCTTTAGCCCAAAATTAACAAACCATACTGCTCGTTAATCCTCTTTTTGGGCTGAAGCCCGACCCGGGGTTCCTGCGCCTCTGCGATAAAGATAAGGTGGTGAACTCGTGAGCTGGTGAGGTGGTGAGCTTATTAATTACGAATTACGGGATTACGAATTACGTCCCCGCTTTCGCGGGGATGACGGTGGCATGGACCTCTGCGCCTCTGCGCCTCTGCGGTAAAATTAAGGTGGTGAGCTGGTGAGGTGGTGAGCTTATTAATTACGAATTACGGGATTACGAATTACGAATCCGCTTTCGCGGGGATGACGCAACCTTAAGCCGGCTGACTGCCGACTGCCGACTGCCAACTGCCAACTGTTTTCCTGGTAATTTGTTTTTTCCTCAGGCCGGAAGGCCTCGTCGCCCCACCGCAACTGTGCCTGGGGCGTCAGGAATTCCTTCTTTACCGTGCTGGCATGGGCCCCAGTCAAGGTTGCTCCTGTGGCGACTGTAATTATTCCCGCATCCTGTTTCTTCCCTTAAAGCCGGAAAGCAGTGAAAGGTGAAGGAATAAGCAGATCTGTGAATATCCGTGTTCGCCGGAGGCGATCAGCGTTATCCGCGTGCCATTGAGCTGGTGAGCTGGTGAGGTGGCGAGTTTACTAATTACGAATTACGGGATTACGAATTACGAATCCGCTTTCGCGGGGATGACGCAACCTTAAGCCGGCTGACTGCCGACTGCCGACTGCCGACTGCCAACTGCCAACTGTTTTCCTGGTAATTTGTTTTTTCCTCAGGCCGGAAGGCCTCGTCGCCCCACCGCAACTGTGCCTTGGGCGTCCAGTTTTCCATCCTTACCGTGCTGGTATGGGCCCCAGTCAAGGTTGCTCCTGTGGCGACTGTAATTATTCCCGCATCCTGTTTCTTCCCTTAAAGCCGGAAAGAAGTGAAAGGTGAAGGAATAAGCAGATCTGTGAATATCCGTGTTCGCCGGAGGCGATCAGCGTTATCCGCGTGCCATTGAGCTGGTGAGGTGGTGAGGTGGTGAACTGGTGAGTTTACTAATTACGAATTACGGGATTACGAATTACGTCCCCGCTTTCGCGGGGATGACGCAACCTTAAGCCGGCTGACTGCTGACTGCCGACTGCCAACTGCCAACTGTTTTCCTGGTAAATTGTTTTTTCCTCAGGCCGGAAGGCCTCGTCGCCCCACCGCAACTGTGCCTGGGGCGTCAGGAATTCCTTCATTACCGTGCTGGTATGGGCCCCAGTCAAGGTTGCTCCTGTGGCGACTGTAATTATTCCCGCATCCTGTTTCTTCCCTTAAAGCCGGAAAGCAGTGAAAGGTGAAGGAATAAGCATATCTGTGAATATCCGTGTTCGCCGGAGGCGATCAGCGTTATCCGCGTGCCATTGAGCTGGTGAGCTGGTGAGGTGGTGAACTGGTGAGTTTACTAATTACGAATTACGGGATTACGAATTACGTCCCCGCTTTCGCGGGATGACGCAACCTTAAGCCGGCTGACTGCCGACTGCCAACTGCTGACTGCAAACTGCCAACTGTTTTCCTGGTAATTTGTTTTTTCCTCAGGCCGGAAGGCCTCGTCGCCCCACCGCAACTGTGCCTGGGGCGTCAGGAATTCCTTCTTTACCGTGCTGGCATGGGCCCCAGTCAAGGTTGCTCCTGTGGCGACTGTAATTATTCCCGCATCCTGTTTCTTCCCTTAAAGCCGGAAAGAAGTGAAAGGTGAAGGAATAAGCAGATCTGTGAACATCCGTGTTCGCCGGAGGTGATCAGCGTTATCCGCGTGCCATTGAGCTGGTGAGCTGGTGAGGTGGTGAACTTATTAATTACGAATTACGGGATTACGAATTACATCCCCGCTTTCGCGGGGATGACGCAACCTTAAGCCGGCTGACTGCCGACTGCCAACTGCTGACTGCAAACTGCCAACTGTTTTCCTGGTAAATTGTTTTTTCCTCAGGCCGGAAGGCCTCGTCGCCCCACCGCAACTGTGCCTGGGGGCCGGGTCCGTCGCCCAATGCAAGTTCGGCTCCCCAGACAGCGGCATCCGGGGTGGCGGTCAGGTAGACATCTTTTTGCTCTCATCGCCGTCATGTTTTAACAGGTTTCTATTCGCCACCTTTGTTATCTTATTGATCACCTGGTCGCGTCGTGCCGGCAGCGTTCCTTGAACCTCCAGGGTTTCCATCCCAAAATCCCCGATCCAATCCTCCAGGATCTCATTCACCCGGGACCTGAGCTCCGGCCGGTCGGACTCAGCACACGATATTCGGTCCGGGTTCTCTATGGGCACGAAGACCAGGAGATCAATCCCTTCCATAACACCCTGAACGGTCCGGTATAATGACCCAATGTCCATAGAATCATTCATCGCCCGAACATAGGCCAGGATATCAAGAGGACATCTGTCAAAGATCACATTGTCGCCGCTTTCCGAAACCTGATCAATCGAATATTCAAGCTGTTCAAAGAAATCCTCCACATTGGGAGTTTCGGAAAACAGGTGTCCCGTTTCTTCCATCTCTACATAAGGTTCCGGCAAGTAAGCATAACCGGGAAGAGATTCGTGAACCAATTCCGCCAGGGTTGTTTTCCCCACCCGGTGTGCACCAATTACCGCTATTTTCACAGGTTTAACTTGTTAACAATGTTATGCCCGGCAGTTGGCAGTCGGCAGTCTTCAGTCGGCAGTCAGCATCGCGCATCGCGCATCACGCATCACGCATCACGGATCGCGCATCGCGCATCGCTCCGCAGGCCGCCGGATATTGAGATACCTTCATTGACGAAGGGTTATTCAATACGCTTTAACCCTAACTTGTTTCCCATTGTTTCGAGTTCGCCGATTGCGGATTCCCTTGTCCTGGTCTTTTTTATCTGCATGATTTCTTTATCTTCAGAATCTAAAAGGATGATCCGATAGTCTTTCGTGACTGAATCGATTGCCCGGTTTCCGCTGCTGTAAGCGCGCCATGCCAGGTTTGATTCTCTCATCCCGATCTTCATGGCTGGTTCAAGAAAAAGCCATTGTCCTGTTCGTATAATACCAAATAAATTGTTGGAAAACCTGATTCGCTTTTTGTCATAATCGACCATGGCGCTTGTCGAGGAAAACCCCACAAAGGCCCCGATCAGGATCAGGATAATTCCTGTAAGGTGAGAATACGTCAGGATCAGCCCTGCCACAAATAAGATCGTTCCGGCTGAAGTGCCGACGGGTCCGAAGGATTTATCCAGTTTGTTGTTTTCTATCATTATTATCAGGTATTGGGGTGTTAAGACTTTGATTCCATTTCTTCGATCCCATCAGGACAGGAAAATACAACTAATTTATCGTTTCCTCCATGGAAATTGCAGATTTAAAATATGTGCTCGCTCCGGAAAAGCTTTTTTCACCGGGAATTTACATGAAAGGCATGTGACGAAATCAAACCCACAATCGCAATTACCAGGATTATTGCGATCAATGCTTCTTTACTGATAAAAACATCTTTTACCTTCTTTACATAATTAATTAAGGCTCTCCAATTATAGGAGATATGCAGAATGGAAAATAATACAAATAAGATCCCTGAAACATCATGAACAGACATCCAGAAATGCCTTGCCAACGTCAGCCCTTCAAATTGAAGGAGATGATTCATCAATCCGCTGATTGGGAGAAACAGGCCGGAGGTAAACAAGGCTGTTGAAATAAACGCCCTTTGATTGAAAGGTTTCCGCATCACATTTTCACTCATAATATGTTGTTTTAAGTTTTACCATTTTGCCTGAGAAAAGCGAATCGTTTTGTTTGCATTGCCCATAGCCGGGACATGCCATGCAGGTTCCCCCTGCGTCCCCGTCCCGGGAAACCGCGTCAGGAGGAACCGGATGTGAGAGACTGCCTTCATGAAGGCCTTCCGAATTCGTCACTTCTGACTTCGTAATGCTGGGATGTTTTATCATATCGTAAAAGGATCTTCTGAGCTTTTTCGGGGACGACTGCTTTCTCAAAATCATTTCCTGCAAATTCTTTGACTGATGAAATTGAATCAAACCACATTATTGTGATGAATTCAACCTCGGATTCAAGATCCCGCCTTAAGAGCTGAATACCCCGATAACCCGTGATTGAACGATTCTTTATCCCAATGAAGATCTCTTCCCGTAACAAATCCTCGTAAATGTTGGCATTATTTGGTGTGGTATAACCATGCCAGATCCGACTTATCATAATGTGACGTATTTATTGTTTAATAATTGCCTGGTGCAGTGTTTAACAAGGGAATGCAATTGTGCTCAATGATTGATTAATCAAGTGTACCTACCTGCTGAACAATACGATTTCGTTTTTCATTCATTGTGCCTCCGCGATAAAGAGCGTTCATCCTGCATGCCATGAATCTATCCTGAACAAATATATAAAATTTGCATTTATGCATGAGGAATTAATAATTTTTTGGGAATTGGGTTAGGATAATTAAAAATGAAAAATTAAGAATTAAAAATTAAAAAATTTGCGGGTCAGAATTACACAACAGAAGGTTACACATTGCCCGGTCGATTACCCGGAATTATATTGGAAAAGAACCCAATGAATTACCACGGCCTTCAGGCCGTGGGCATGATAAGGGAGGCCGAACCGGGCTTTAGCCCAAAATTAACAAACCATACTGCTCGTTAATCCTCTTTTTGAGCTGAAGCCCGACCCGGGGTTCCTGCGCCTCTGCGGTAAAATTAAGGTGGTGAGCTGGTGAGGTGGTGAGTTTACTAATTACGAATTACGGGATTACGAATTACGTCCCCGCTTTCGCGGGATGACGCAACCTTAAGCCGGCTGACTGCCGACTGCCAACTGCCAACTGTTTTCCTGGTAATTTGTTTTTTCCTCAGGCCGGAAGGCCTCGTCGCCCCACCGCAACTGTGCCTGGGGCGTCAGGAATTCCTTCTTTACCGTGCTGGCATGGGCCCCAGTCAAGGTTGCTCCTGTGGCGACTGTAATTATTCCCGCATCCTGTTTCTTCCCTTAAAGCCGGAAAGAAGTGAAAGGTGAAGGAATAAGCAGATCTGTGAACATCCGTGTTCGCCGGAGGTGATCAGCGTTATCCGCGTGCCATTGAGCTGGTGAGGTGGTGAGGTGGTGAGTTTACTAATTACGAATTACGGGTTTACGAATTACGAATCCGCTTTCGCGGGATGACGTAACCTTAAGCCGGCTGACTGCCGACTGCTGACTGCAAATGGATACAGGGAAAGTCACGATTTTCCCCTACGGGTCATGGGATCCTGAACCCCACGGGGTTCCGGGGTTCGGGGTTTTCTTTTTCTTCCATCAATTCTTCTATTGCCTGGAATATTAACCGGATCTTTTCATCGTGGGAGGAAATTGTTTTTTCCATATCCGCCAGTTGCCGGGCCAAATCCTTGTTTGAATCAAGCAATCGTCTTATTTGTACGAAAGCACGCATGATCATGATATTCACCTGGATGGCTCTGTCCGAGTTCAGGATTCCCGAGAGCATTGCAACACCCTGTTCAGTGAAGGCAAATGGCAGATAACGCAGTCCGCCCCATCTTGAGGTAACAAATTGTGACCTCAAGTTATCAAATTCAGTCCGGGTCAATTCAAACATAAAATCCGGAGGAAATCGTTTTTGATTTCTCCTTACAGCTTGTTTCAACTCTTTTGTTTGAACATCATAAAGTGCCGCCAGATCAAAATCAAGAAGAACTTTTTCCCCCCGGATGAAATGAATTTGATGAACGATGTTCTCCGTTTGAATGTAAACCATTTCTTTCATTTTTCCTTTTTCCCTATTAATCAGCTTAAGCCATAAAAGGTAATACATGCCGGAGGAAAATATTTTTTGAAAGGCTCTTTGATTGAAGAGTGAAAAATTAAAAATTAAGAATTAAAAATTATCCGTGAAGATCAGCTGAATCAGCGTTATCCGCGTGCCATTGAGGTGGTGAACTGGTGAGGTGGTGAACTGGTGAGTTTACTAATTACGAATTACGGGATTACGAATTACGAATTCGCTTTCGCGGGGATGACGTAACCTTAAGCCGGCTGACTGCCGACTGCCGACTGCAAACTGCCGACTGCCAAAAAAAAAATTCCGGAACCGTATTACCTTTTAACAGGCTGGCCGATTAATGGGTAACACAAATTTTAATGCCATAGATAATGCAGGATAAAATTGTAAGACATGGAAAACAAAGAAGAAAAAATGCTGGTCCCGGATGAAATTATTATTAAAAAGATCTATTTGATCAGGGGCCGAAAAGTGATTACTGATAAGGACCTGGCCAGGCTTTACCAGGTCTCTACAGGTAACCTTAATAAAGCAGTCAGGCGAAATATCCGCAGATTTCCGGATGATTTCATGTTTAAATTAACCAGGGACGAAGAAGCACGCTTGATGTTCCAATCTGGAATATCAAGTTGGGGAGGGAATCGAAAGCTAACATACGTTTTTACAGAACAAGGCATCGCCATGCTTTCAGGGATATTGCATTCCGAAAGGGCCATCCGGGTAAATATTGCGATTATGCGTGCCTTTGTCCAATTAAGGATGTTCCTGGAATCAAACAAGGAACTTGAGCGAAGACTGGATGAACTGGAGAAGGCTGTCGGTAATCATGATGATAAGATCGACCTGATCTTTTCAGCCATCCGGGAACTGACTGCTATCCATGAAAATCCTGAAGAAAGAACGCCAGTCGGATTCAGGATCCGGAAGGAGTGAGGGGAAAAGAAGATCCGCGAAGACGTGTTTGCCGGAGGCGATCAGCGTTATCCGCGTGCCATTGAGCTGGTGAGCTGGTGAGGTGGTGAACTGGTGAGTTTACTAATTACGAATTACGGGATTACGAATTACGAATTCGTCGTTCGCGGGGATGACGTGGCATGGACCTCTGCGTCTCTGCGCCTCTGCGGTAAAAACAGTGAACAGTGAAAAATGAAAAATTAAGAATTAAAAATTATCCATGAAGATCCGGTGAATCCCTGCCTGCGGCGGGCAGGCGCGTTATCCGCGTTCTATTCAGCTGGTGAGCTGGTGAGGTGGTGAGCTTATTAATTACGAATTACGGGATTACGAATTACGTCCCCGCTTTCCCGGAATGAGGGAACCTTTTGCGGATTTAGAATATTTTTCTTTTTTTGAACCAAAAATAAATCATTAAACAAATCAGAATCATCATCGACCAGGCAAATAAATAGCCATATTCCCAACGAAGTTCTGGCATAAAATCAAAATTCATCCCATAAACACCAACTAAAAAGGTCAACGGTAAGAAAAATACAGAAAAAATAGTGAGCAATTTTATAACATCATTATTCTTTTTGGCAGTAACTGACAGGAACGTATTCATCAAATTATTCGCATCTTCAGCTACTTCATCATAGATAAGTATGAGACTTAATATTTTATCTTTTACGTCCTGCAAGGCTGTTTTTGACTCATCGTCAACAATTATTTTATTTACAACATCCTGTGAAATCATTAATAGTTTTTTGCTGATGCGTGTTTGTGATTTTTGAAAATACAGATCTTCCAGCGAAATTTTTGTATAATCCTTTAAAAAAAAAGCTTTCTCAACATCATCTATTCTATTGCTGTGCCATATTGATGGTTGAATAAAGGTTTGCACCATTTTGTTTATAATAAATATAAGCAACTGATTTGAATTATTAAACCTCTGATCAATATCTTCAAGGAAATCAAAATTTGATCTGTGAATGGTAATTACTTTTTTGTCATTATAGAAAAAAGCTATTTTATTGGTTAGTTCTTTAATCGTAGAGAATTTATCATTGTTCCCTGCAACGTAAGCTCTTAATATGACAAAATTATAATCCGGCAGTTTTTCAAATTTAGGCAAATGGCCGTGCTCCAAACTGTCTAAGATCTGAAAGTAATCCAGCTTATATTCATCTGCTATTTTCTCAAGTTGATCTTGCTGAGGTTGGACAATGTCAATCCATTTAAAATTATCGTATAACGTTTCATTAATATTCTCCATAAAATTCAGTCTTGGCTATTATCAGAGGGGAAAATTACGAATTACGTCCCGCTTTCGCGGGGATGACGGTGGCGCGAAGCCCGAAGCCCGAAGCGCGAAGCTCGTGGCCCGAAGACTGCCGACTACCGACTACCGGCTCCTTTATCCTTTTACCAGTTTCCTTACTTCCACAAAATTATTGCCTGCCAGTTTTAAAACATAAACCCCGGGAGGAAGGGTGGTGATATCTATTTGCGTTGCAGGTTCAGTGATCCTGCGGCTCATGAACAGCTGTCCGCCTGTGTTCAGGATCATTAACGTGCCTTTGGCAGATGCGGTGACAGTTATGGTGGCATATGAAGGATTTGGGTAAATCCGAAATCCATTTCCGAAGGCCGCATTCTCATCGATTCCTACACCACAATCCTCCGCCACCTCATCCGGGCTGTTGCAACCTGTTGCATTGTTCTCAATCCAGGCAAATCCGGGACCGGTTAGATAGCTGCAAATACTTTGTACTGCACAATCCGACAATGTATCATTATCGGTAATCCAGATCATTCCGTCTAAGGAAATCACATTTTCCAGGCCTGTTAGACTGGCCAGTGACCTGTTGAACCGTAACGAAAGACCATAAAGAGATGTCAGGTTTTCTAATCCGGCTAAACTGGTCAGGGAGTCGTTGTTTTGAATGATCAGACTTTCTCCGATGGAGGTCAGGTTTTCGAGTCCTGACAGGCTGGACAAAACGTCGGCATAAATTGAAAGGGTTCCCCCGATTGAAGTCAAAACACTCAACCCGTTCAGGTTCGTTATGTCGAAGGCGTTGATTGTTACATTTCCGCCAATTGCAGTACAACCCGGGTAATTGGTCTGAAAACTGTCAATTTCAGATTGCCAGTTGAATACGATGCCTTGCGGCAAGCAAGTCTGTGTTCTTGCACTGTTCATCGCCAGCAGTGCAACCAGGAGTATGTAAGTTTTTTTCATGTTCATCATCCAGCATTGTTCTGTTGAAGTTGCAAGCATTTTTTCCATCGTATCATTTTAATTCAATCTTTTGATCTTGAACCGGAATCAGTATTTTTTCCTTGTTTTGATTATTGATGTTTTGATTGTTTCGATGATGACAGATAATGACCTTTTTGGTGTCAATCTTTAAATTTCTTTTGTTGGCATCCACGATCACCCAGGTGGGGGCGATGACCATGTCAAGATTCTTCATTTTGCAGAGGGTATCAGCGGTTTCTGCATCGCCGGAGATAAAGATCCGTTTGCCGTTCCATTCAACCAGGTAGGAATTGTTTTTAAATGAAAAACCATGCCTGGTCTTGAATTCTGAAATAAAAAAACCCGGTATGGAATCATTTAGTGCTTTCAATGTATATTTCCGCTTTGCTGATAAATATAGTGTAACAGGCCAGGGTCCGTAGAGCTTCTGATTTGTCTTTTTAAATAATTTTTTGCTGTAATGGTCAGAATGTCCATGTGTAAATAAGAAAATTGAGTGCGTATGAATGCTGTCTAACAATCTGACGTCATAGGTCATGTAATCATGAGCACCTGATTTGTAAGGGAAGTCAACATACATATTGACTTTCCCGTCCGACATGAAAAATCCGCAATTTCCGAGAAAGGTAATTTCAATGCCTCCAGGTTGAGCCAGTGACAAGAAAGAAACCAGGCTGACGATGACAGTCAGAATAATCTTAAACGGCACAAATTTCATGGAGCCTTTTACTTTTGTTTAATAATCTTCAACACTTTCACTCTATCATCACTCATTATGGCAGCATAATACAGACCGATGAAATTACTTATCCTGATCCCCAATTTCCCTGATCTTCAAATTCTTTTTCCAGATTGCAAAATTGACAACCAGTATCAAAACAACGGGTGCCGTGATATCATAACTCGTCTGTAATCTTAAAAAGAGGCATATCACGAGAAATACATTCCCCAGGATCCAGAATAAATTTACAATCCATTTGCTTTTCGGATGTTTGGTCAGATCATAGGTATAGCTTAATGCGACCATACTCACTATTGCCCCAATTCCCATACTGATCTTGTAAAGTAAAGCAGTGTCCATAAGCGCTTCAATTTTAAAAAATAAAAACTATTTGCTTTTTCTTCTCTACTCATTTTAAAAAGTCTAACCCTGGTTCTTAATCTGGCGTACAGGAAGAATGACTAAATACCAAGTTTATTGCCATCAACCTGACTTATCCATAAGTAAAATTAAAAATAATACATATGCAATTCAAATTTGTCAGAAAAAAAAATAGAAAACTGCCGACTGCCGACTGCAAACTGCCAACTTTTTTCCTGGTAAATTGTTTTTTCCTCAAGCCGGAAGGCCTCGTCGCCCCACCGCAACTGTGCCTGGGGCGTCCAGTTTTCCATCCTTACCGTGCTGGTATGGGCCCCAGTCAAGGTTGCTCCTGTGGCGACTGTAATTATTCCCGCATCCTGTTTCTTCCCTTAAAGCCGGAAAGCAGTGAAAGGTGAAGGAATAAGCAGATCTGTGAACATCCGTGTTCGCCGGAGGCGATCTGTTTTATTCGTGTTCTAATAAAATGCCGGAATAATGAATTGCCAACTGCCGACTGCCGACTGCATCCTGCCTGCTACCGCAAAAAAAAGATGCCGGCTTTCACCGGCACCTCCGAATCAAATTCAGATTATAAATGTTTAGTCCCCTTCGAAAAATCGTTTTTCTTTTTTTTACCGCCAAGACGCAAAGACGCTAATGGTTTGAAATCATCCTTGCATTTTTTAGCGCCTTAGCGCCTTAGCGGTGAAAGAGGCTCTTCTGCGCGGACTCAATTAATGATTTTCAAATTGAATCCTGATCGCCTGATCACTACTTCACAATAAACTTCCTCACAAGCGTTCCGCCGTCGTCTGTTATCATGCGGAGATAATAACATCCTGAAGCTAACCGGGAGGTTTGCAGACTGATGTTGTTCTCTCCTTTTATTGCTTTCACGGTGCTGGTGCTTACAACCTGGCCTGTCAGATCGTAAATGTTGAATGTCAGGTTCAGGTTGCTGGTTGCATTAACGGTGATCGTTCCATTTTCCCTGACCGGGTTCGGCCAGATGGAACTGACGGATGAAATGTTCTGTGGCAGGTTGTCATTGATCCCATAAATAATATTGCTGCCTGTCATACTGAACTCCACCGAAGCTGTCTGGGTTGCTGCATCAAGGGTTATCACAGCGGGAGTGGTGGTTTTACCAATCACTTCCGGGTAGATCTTATAGGTTCCGAAATCAATGTTTGCAAAGCTGAACCTCCCGTTGATGTCGGTGGTTGTATATCCAAGGACTGAACCTGCCTGGTCCAGCAGCAGAACTTCAACATCCGGTGCGGGTGTCCCGCTTGCATTCACCTTTGTTCCTTCGGTGACCTGGCCTTCGATCGTACCGCTTCCCAGGTCTATACCTCCAGCCGGGATCAGGCTGATGTTGTAAGGATTAGCGGGTTGTCCAAGTGTAATGATGCTGGCACCTGCCCAGTTCACTGCCTGCTCATAATAGGTAGGTACATAATCATTATAGTAAACGGAATTCGGGTTAAGTTCTGCTTTCAGGTAGTAGTTACCCTCTTCAACGTTCCCGAAGACATAGAAACCGACAGAATCGCTGATCTCGACAGTGGAAATGAGCGTGATCACTCCTTCAGCACTTTTCCAGAGCTGAACATGCCCGTGATCGATCATTGAATTTCCGGTGGATATCGTTCCATACAGCTCATGAATATTGGGGTTTACAAGAGTGATCTCAATAGTTCGCGTCCAGGCACAACCTGTTGAATCGACTGTATAAAGCATAATCGAATATGTCCCATATTCAGCGAACGTATAGGTTACATATTGTCCGATGATCGTATCATTGACGGGATTGCCAATGATCCATGTATATACCGTCGGATAGGTGCTGTTGGTGCCTCCTGAGAATGCTACGGTCAGTTCGTTTGCCTGGTAACCGATATGGTTTTCGCAGTTTACGGGAATCCCTGTAACCTGGATCTCATGACAAACCTGGTCCTGGCAACTGTCGCCGCTGATGGTGAGGCAAACCATATAAACGCCCGGTGCAGTGAAAACATGATGCGGATCCTGGGTATGGGCGGTATTGTTGTTTCCGGATGCAGGATCACCGAAATCCCATGTAAGGGTTGTGAAATTCCCTGTCGACTGGCTCCAGAAATGCCAGCTTAAAGAATAATTATTGCTGTCGGCGTAGGAAACGAATTCTGCATGGCATTCAACAGGAGGTTCTCCAACCTGGATCTCATTGCAGGTCTGGTCCTGGCAGCTGTCACCGAAAATGGTCAGGCAAACCGTATATAGTCCATTTGCGGCGAAGATGTGCGTTGGATTCAATACACTCGAAGTATTGTTGACTCCTGATGCCGGGTCACCGAAATTCCACAGGACCTGGTTATAGCCTCCCGTTGACTGATTGATGAACGTATAGGCTATCTGGCCTCCGAGTGAGTCGGGGTATGCATAAAATTCGGCATTGCAACCTGCGGGTGGTCCGGTTACGGCAATGGTTTCGCAATAGGTATCCGTACAGCCGGTGCTGTTGGTTATCGTAAGGCATACGGTATAAGTCCCGGGTCCGGGGAATGTATGGAAGGGTTCTTCGCCGTCGCCGTTGGGCGATCCGTCTCCCCAGCTCCATACCCTGGAAACGATGATGCCTCCCGGGGCGCTGGTATCATAAAAATGGAATGAATAAAGATCGTTTGCAGGATAAAAAGCAAAACCGGCTGAGCATCCCGGAACTCCGTCGCAGATGATAAAATCTGCCACGATCGGGCTGTTGTTGCTGTATACTGTCTGCAGATGCTGGATGTTCATACAATCATATGTATAAACAAAAAATGTAATGACGACACCACCTGGAACATTCGGGATGGAGCAGTCATACATTCCATTCATGCTCGTCATGCGCGTGGCATAGAAGAAGAACCCGGCCGGATTGCTGCTGTCGGCCATGATGGTCACTTCATGATTGGGGATGACAAATCCGGTGGAATCGGAGGTAATGGTACCGCTGATGTCAACCGTGATCGCGTTCACATTTGCAGCCATGAGCAGGCTCATTACTACGATCAGTAACATGGTAAACTTTTTCATGGTATTGGATTTTAAGGGGTTAAATTTAATCAAAAATGCTTCTGTATCTTTAAAATTCTTTTCTATCCCTGTTTGCCTGTCCCCGGTTGCGAGGTCCCCGCTTGCGCGGTTCCCGCGTATGGGGATCCGGCTAACGAGGTCCCCGCTTGCACGGTTCCCGCGTAGGGGATCCGGCTAACGAGGTCCCCGCTTGCGCGGGGACTTGGAAAAGGTCCCCGCTTTCGCGGGGACTTGGTGGTTTTCCTTCCCTCCGCATTTCCCATCCGGTAAAACAGGAATTATACAGCAGCGGGGTTCTGAATATAAGACAGGGATTTTTTAAATGGTTGCCTGGCAGGATCAGATTTTAATGAATTTCCTGACCGCCACATGACGTCCGTCACTGGTCCGGATCATAAGGATGTACATTCCCTGCTTCAGCTGATCGGTGGCGATCCGGATCGTACCGGGTGCTGATGACAGCATGTAAATGAGGGATCTTATGCAAATGCCGGTTGAACTGTAAATTTCAACCGGGATCTTTTCGCCTGTGCTTGCTGCAATGTCGATGAAGATCTCCGCTGAAACGGGGTTCGGATATACGGATCCGGCAAATTCTCCCGGAGGTATTCCATTATCCTTCATTCCCGGGCTCAGAGGCTTCAGATGGGTGTCGAGCCGGTAAAGGTTGCTGTCGGCCAGCGTGATCAGGGTGGCGTCCTCTTCGAGGAGTGCTTCAGGGTACCAGGTTGGCATGTAATTCTGAAAATGAACAGATGTTACTTTCAGTGACACTTTTATTGCATATATCCCTTCCCTGACCCGGGGAAAGGTAAAATACCCAAGACTGGTAAATTCATTGGAATCGGCAAGGATCATGGATCTGTTCTGAAAACTGTACAGGTATGCTATCCCGGTATCTCCGGTACTGACAGGGTTATTGATGGGGAACAGGCCTGCGTAGACATGGCCTCCGAGTGCAAAATACCTGTAAGCCCCGATCTCCTGGCAGAGGGAATCAGCACACAGGACAACACCGGAATCAACTTTCATGATCTTCAGGCATACCTGGTAGTCTGCGCTGGACTGGTACTGGTGAACAGGTGATTCCTGGCCGGAGGTTGTCCCGTCACCAAATGTCCACAGTCGTTGATTATACTCACCTGTTGACTGGTTTGTAAAGAGGAAGGTGCGGTCATTCACATTTCCCTGTACCTGGGATGCAAATGCAGCATGACATTCGACAGGTGCATCAAAATGGAAGGTCATGCAGGTATCATTGGTGCAATTATTCCCTGAAATGGTAAGGCAAACCATGAAATCACCCGGAGCGGAAAAGACATGTGAAGGATTTGCCGTGGCAGCAGTGTTATTGCTTCCTGAAGCCGGATCACCGAAATTCCATGAGCGGGTAGAATAGCTGCCCGTAGATTGATCGGTGAAAAGCAAGGTCCTGTCATAAATATTACCCTGGACCTGTGATGAAAATTCAGCATGGCAGGCAACGGGGGCTTCAACATGAATGGTCATGCAGGTATCATCGGTACAGTTACTTCCAGTGATGGTAAGGCAAACAATAAAATCGCCGGAGGAGGTGAAGGTATGTGGCGGATCGGCCGTCGTCGCTGAATTATTGTTTCCTGAAGCCGGATCGCCGAAATTCCATAAGCGGGAATTAAAGCTTCCAACGGACTGATCGGTGAAATGCCATACAAACGAACCGGCCAGTGTATCAGCAGATGCAATGAAGGCCGCATGGCAATCGGGCGGAGGTTCGTTTATCGTGATCACCACGCAGGTTGTATCGAAACACCCGGTCCCGGTTCCTATGGTGAGGCAAACGGTAAAAAGTCCGGAAGAGGAATACAGATGGGTGGGATTTTGAGATGTCGATGTGTTGTTCGTTCCGGAGCCAGGATCCCCGAAATCCCAGTGCCAGGATATGATCTCACCGGCTGGTGTGCTTGTATCGATGAAATTGATCATGTAAGTACTGCCGGAATCGGGCTGGCTGATAAAAGCCGCATTGCAGACCGGTGGCGTATTGAAGCAGATCACAAAATCCCGTACAACAGTTGTTTCGTTACTGGTGAAGTATTCGGTCAGGAGGGCGTTCTGGCAGTCGCGTGTAAGCACAAAAAACTGAATGACAATGCCGGTATCGGGAACATTGGGAATGGTACAATCGTAAGACCCGTTTGCATCGGTAAAGCGGGTCTGATTAAAAATGAATCCAGGTGGATTTGTGCTGTCAACCCTGATGATCACTTCATGGTTAGGAACAGGCATGCCGGTTCCCTCCGTTGTAATGGTTCCGCTGACATTAATGGTTGAGGCCAGCATCGGCAGGGTTGCAAATACCAGGAACAAGGAGGTAATCACCCCCATGAGTGCGGATTTGAACCTGGAGGAACCAGGGACCCTGTCAGAGTCCGTGACCCTGTCAGAGTCCGTGATCCTGTCAGGGTCCATGACCCTGTCAGAGTCCGTGATCCTGTCAGAGTCTGTGACCCTATCAGAGTCTGTGACCCTGTCAGGGTCCATGACCCTGACAGGGTCGAAAATCCAATATCTTTTTATTCTGATCATACTACCGATCCTCATTTTTACGTCCGAAACTGTACTGCACCCCTATCTGCATTCCAACCGCCCACGGTGCTTTTTCAGTGGTTCCCGTCGCTTCTGCCGCCGGATTCAAATAAAACTTGAATGTCGGTTCAGCAAACAGGCTGAATTCCCTGTTGATGATGTACTCACAGTGAAGGGCGCCCCAGATCTGCCAGTTGGCCTGTACCCGGGCGGGCGTTTCATTGGTCCTGCCTGTTAACCGTCCGTTGCCCATATCCATTTGTGTCGTTGAGATCTCCTTTCCCCGAATAAGCAGAGATACAGCCGGTCCGGCCTGGACTGACAAGAGAAAATGCTCCATGCGGATAACATCGAAGCCGATCATCAGCGGGATCTGCCAGTACTGGTAACGGTACTTTGCCGTCTCTTCGCCGTTGTGAAGGATACTGTCATAAACAGTTTTTGTGATCGTATTGAAAATAAGCTGGGTGGAATCGACCGGATTCACCCCATAGGAAACCACCTCATAAAAATACCCGATACTGTCGTTCATCTTGTAATCAATACCATACAATCCATTATCATTCATATAACCATAGCTGATCCCCGGCCTGATTGAAAACCTGCCCAGGTGATAGGCAAAATCCGCCCCGATCCAGTAATTCCATTTCGAGTAGGATGATGAACCCTTATAAAAGGCAAGTTCAGGAGTGATCCCGATATCGACACAGAAATGCTGCGGGATCGACTTTCCCTTGCCCGGCAGCATATTGCTTTCCACAAAGGGTTGTGAGCCGGGTTGCTTAGCTGTTGAGGTGCTTAGTTGCTTAGTTGATGTGGAATTATTGACTTGTTGAGGTGTTGATTCGTTGACTTGTTGAATTGTTGACTCGCTGACTTGTTGATCTATTGAGTTGGTGAGTTGTTGATTTGTTGATTCGTTGATTTGTTGATTTATTGATTTGTCGATTTGTTGATTTGTTGATTCGTTGATTTGTTGATTTGTTGATTTGTTGATTTGTTGACTTGTTGATTTGTTGAGTTGTTGAGTTGTTGAGTTGTTGATTTGTTGACTTGGTGACTTTGTGACTTGTTGACTTGTTGATTTGTTGAGTTGTTGACTTGTTGATTTGTTGAGTTGTTGATTTGTTGAGTTGTTGATTTGTTGACTTGGTGACTTTGTGACTTGTTGACTTGTTGACTTGTTGAGTTGGTGATTTGTTGACTTGTTGACTTGTTGACTTGTTGACTTGTTGAGTTGGTGACTTGTTGAGTTGTTGATTTGTTGACTTGTTGACTTGGTGACTTGGTGACTTGGTGACTTGGTGACTTGGTGACTTTGTGGCTTTGTGACCTTGTTACCTTGTGACCCTGTGACCATCTTGTCCTGAACGTCACGACTTTCAGCTACGGGAACCTGACTGCCTGTTTGCGTAGAAAGCATGAAGTACGCGAGGATCCCGACAACTGCCAGAGAAGCGGTTCCCCCGATCCAGAATGTCCTGGACAGGTTGCTGAAGTTGAAGTGCGAAATCTCCTTCAGCAGCAATTTCCTGCTGATCCCTTTCCAGCTGCCCGCAGGCGGGTCAACCCGCTGGCCCTCCAGGGATCTCCGGAACAGGTCATCCAGTGGTTCACCGGTGCCTGGTCCGTGGTTCTTATTGTTTTCCATTTGCATCAGCAAATTCTTTTTTATTTATCATTTCATCCAGTTTTTTCCGAAGCAGCCGCCTGGCTTTCAGCAGTTGAGTCTTGCTCGTGTTTTCTGTTATGTTCAGGCTTTCGGCGATCTCCTTGTGTGAATATCCTTCCAGGACATACATGTTGAAGACGAGACGGTAACCTTGTGGCAACGACTGGATCATCAAAAGGAGCGTCTCAGCCGGTACCGGTTCCGGGGCATTCACTTCCTCGTCATTCTGCAGGATCTCTGTTTCATTGATCTCTTCAATGTCTTCATGGAAAGGAATATTCCGGTTCTTCCGGAAACGATTCAATGCATGATTGATGATGATCCGTTTGATCCAGCCCTCGAGCGAACCTTCTTTCCGGAAGGTGGATATCTTCTGGAATACCTTCAGGAATCCCTCCTGGAGAATATCCTCAGCCTCCTCCCGGTTGCCCGAATACCTTATGCATACAGCCATCATCGTGGATGAGTATTTCATATAAAGCTGATGCTGTGCATTGCGTTTCCCTGCAATACACCCCTCAAGTATAGGATCGTCGACGAACATTCCGGTTTAAACTGAATATAAGACAGCCTTTATGGTAAAAGGTTGCCTGGCGGGTCAAAGATATAATGAAAAGGTGAGATGGGGAAATCAGGAGGTCAGAGGTCAGAGGTCGGAGGTCGGAGATCAGAGGTCAGAGGTCAGAAGACAGAGGACAGAGGATAGAAGATGGATGGGGGTTATTGACTGCGGACTGCCGACTGCCAACTGCGGACTGCCGACTGGATATGCATCCCCAGGCCTAGGCCATTGCCGCTTCCATCTTCCTGAAGTTCTCCTCAAAGAATTTTAACCCTGCAGGATTGAGTATGCCGTAAAGGTGATACAGAAAGATCTCATGAAAGACTTTAAAAGAGGTTATTTCCTCTATGCTGAAAAGTTCCGTTTCAAAGAGTGTCTCTACCCGGAGAACGTGGAGCCTTGCAATAATTTTCGAGTTCAGCTCCTTGCGGTACAAACCTTCCTTCTTTCCTTTATTGAGATTCCGGTAGGTAGATTCAAACATCCGTTTCCTCCTTATTTGCTTGATCTTATTGTATAGGTCAGGATAATATTTGCGGATGTCATATTCCATAGACGGATTATAATCCTTGTACATGGAAAGAAGCAGCCTGTAAACAGCAAGAAGCTCCTCAACCGCATTCATTTTTGCCTTGAAAATGTCCTGGAAAAATACCCCTGAACGTTCGTGATCAAGCAGCAATACCTGTCTGACGAGGTCTTCCTTGTCCTTGAAATATTCATAAAGGGTTTTCTTCGAAATGCAGAGATGGTTTGCAACATCATCCATCGTCACGCTCTTGATCCCATAACGCTGGTACAACTTCCTTACCTGCTCTATTATATGCAGCAACTTTTCTTCCATGATGCAAAGATAGAAAAATCCTGCATCTGAAAAACTTTTTATCCCGAATAGTTTTTGTATTCTCAGGCTACAGGCTACTGGCTGCAGGCTGCAGGCTTCAGGCTTCAGGCTTCGGGCTTCGGACTTCGGGCTTCGGACTTCTGATTAAGACATCCATCATCCATCATCTTTCATCCATCCTCTGACCTCTGACCTCTGACCTCCGACCTCAGACCTCCGACCTCCGACCTCCGTCCCCTCACCCGAGGTGTTTCGAATAATGCGGCAAGGTAACCGTGAGGAACAGGATCAGTCCTGTTGCCGCCATTCCCGAACAGACGATGAATGCAGCAGGGATGGACGCATATTGGGAAATGATGCCAACGAGGACCATTCCGAGTCCCATGCCGATATCCAGAGCGGTGAACAGGGTGGAATTCGCCGCCCCCCGCCTGCCGGGTGCTGCGATATTGTTCACCATGGTTTGAAAGGTAGGCCACATCACCCCGTTGCCCATCCCCAGGATAATGGCTGATCCGTAAAAACCGACAGGGCCATTTGCCAGGGCCAGCAAGGGAAATCCTGTAATGAGCAGGGAAAGACAAACAATCAGGATATATTTGGGTCCGTTCTTATCCATCACACGGCCTGATGAGAACCGGGCAATAGCCACACCTGCCGCATATACGAGGAAAAAGATGGAAGGATTGGCGATCCCGATCTGGTGGCCGTACAGGGCAATAAACGAAACAAGCCCTCCATAGGTGGTGATGATCAGCAGGATGTTCAGTGCGGGAATAAAGGTTCTCGACTCAAACAGGTTCTTCCACCGGAGTTCGGTGTTTTCCTTTGGTACAACATGTCGCGGATAATGGATCAACGATGCCATCACACCGCTGACCAAACCCATGATCAACCCGGCGAGGAACATTCCCGTATAGCCCCATTGCTGATAGATAAGTGATCCGAAAACCGGCCCCAGGGCCATTCCCAGGGTGGTGGAAAGTCCGAAATACCCGATCCCCTCCCCTCGTTTATCCGTTGGTATCAGGTCAACCGCGATGGTCGAATTCGAAGTGGTCGCCATTCCCCAGGTCATGCCATGTAAGAATCTCACAAGGAACATCAGGGCAATGGTCACTGCAAACAGGTAACCTCCGAAAATAACAGCATAGGCGATCAGCGAAACGATAAAAATCGACTTTCTTCCAAGCTTGTCAAGCCCGAAGCCTGTCAGCGGCCGGATCAGGACCGCAGATACCGTATATGCAGCCATGATAAGTCCTACCACACTGTCGGTCGCCAGGAGATCCCTGGAAACATAAACCGGCAGCGTGGAAACCAGTGAATAGTAACTCGCGCAGATAAGGAAATTCGACAGGGTAAGCAGCGCAAAATCCTTATTCCAGACCTTTTGGTTCATTCGTGCTTAAAAAGTATTTTGAGAAAATCCTGCCGGCAAAATTAACAATCTCATAATTCATATTTCACGCTCCTGTTTCATATTTGAAAAATACCTATTTTTACACAAACAATCATATCCTTTTGCCACAGGAAAACATAAATAATCCGCGACCGCTTGACAAAAGCGTCTTTGAGGCCCTTTTCAGAAGCGAGTTCAAAAGCCTTTGCTTCCTCGCCATGAAATATGTAAAGGATTACGAGGTTTCAAGGGAAGTGGTCCAGGATGCTTTCATCAACCTGTGGGAAAAAAGAGCAACCATTGATACCGACCGGCAGGTGCGTTCCTACGTTGCTTCCGCAGTCAGGAACAAATGCCTCAACTGGCTGCGTGATCATAAGAAATTCAACAGTTACCTGCTCGACATCGAGGAAGTAAGCATGGATCTAACTTACCAGCAGACAGATAAAATTGTTGTTTCGGAACTCAGGACCCGGATTGACGGCGCTATTGACGAGCTTCCGGAGAAATGCAGGGAGATCTTCAAGCTCAGCCGCTTCGAAAACCTGAAATACGCGGAGATTGCCGGAAAACTTGAGATCTCGGTCAAAACGGTCGAAACCCAGATGTCGAAGGCATTGCAGCACATGAGGATCCGCTTGCTGGAATATACTTCTTTCATTTTATTGATGATATGGCTGAATTCATGAAAACTTCTGAATTCCGGCGTAAGGGTAAAATGAGATTTTGGTGTAGTATAGTTGTAAAATAAGATGGAATACAACCAGGAATATTATTCAGACCTGATCTCCAGGTACTTTTTCGGAGAAACGACCGAGCATGAGAATACGCTGCTTGCCACATGGCTTGAGGCAGGTTCTGATAACAGGAAGCTTTTCAGGGAATACCGGAAGGCATGGGAGGAAATGGAGCGGTCAGGGATCGAATCACGCATCGATGTTGACAAAGAATGGGCCCATGTATCCACCGTGCTTGAGATCAATGAGCACCCGCTAATATTTCCGAACCGGCTGCTCATGCGGATCGCTGCCATCTTTGTTCTGGTTGCCATTCCCGGGTTCCTTCTCTATTACTACATCTCCAAACCGATGCCGAAAAAATTCGTTGCATCCACAGGGGTTGCAGAATTGAAGCTGCCCGATGGCAGTGATGTTACCCTGAATGGAGGCTCCATTCTCTATTATCCTTCCAAATTCACGAAAGGGCAACGAAACGTCAATCTTTTCGGTGAAGCCTGGTTCGACGTCGCCCGTAATGAAACCAAGCCATTCATCATTACCATGGGAAAGGTACGGGTCGAAGTTCTTGGCACCTCCTTTTACGTGAATACGAGCAACACATCCGGCGAAATAGAAGTAATCCTCAGTTCGGGTAAGGTTTCTGTATATTTTGAAGATAAGTCTGCATCCAAAGTAACCCTTGTTCCGGGCGAAAAAGCCCTGATCCGGGAGGATGATGCCCGGATCACCAGGTCGGTAAATGAGGATGTCAATTTCCTGTCATGGAAAACCCGGAAGTTCATCTTCAGCAATGATCCGATGAGCCTGGTCATTCCGACCCTCAATAAAGTTTACCAGGCAGACCTGGTCTTAATGAGCCCTGCACTTTCTGATTGCAGGCTTACGGCCACATTCGATGATCAATCCCTCGAATCCATACTGAATGTGCTGAAATCCACCCTTGATCTGCAGATCAATAAAACAGACACAACCATCCAGGTTTCCGGCAACGGTTGTAAATAACCTGATATCCTGATCCGTTTTGAAACTCCGGGTAAGCAAATACACGATCCTGTTCTTACTCCATTATTTTATTATTGGCCATATCGCCTCCGCACAGGATCTTTCAAAGAGAATTTCCATTCATTGTCATGATGAAAAACTGAAGGATGTCCTCAAAACGATCAGTGAAGAAGGAAAGATCCATTTTTCTTACAGCCCCCAGGCTATTCCCGCCGATATTCTCATTTCAGCGGATGCAAAGGACCAGACGATCAGGAATATCCTTGACGAGATCTTTAAGGACAATGGCATCGGGTATTTTGTCCTTGAAAACCAGGTGATCCTGAAAATGCGGAAGAAGGGCAGCCCGGATCATCCTGAAACAAGTCCTGCCGAGAATAAAAAACATACGGTAAGCGGATATCTGAAAGATAACCGGTCGGGGGAAAACCTGATCGGGGCCAATATTTTCATCCGGGGGTCAACCATCGGTACCACGACAAATGCATACGGGTTTTATTCGCTGACTCTTCCGGAAGGCGAATATCCGCTGGTATTTTCATTCATCGGGTACCTCAGTGCTTCAAAAGAAATTACCCTGGTGAGGGACACGACCCTGTCACTGACTCTTTCTGAAAGCCTCATGGAGATTAAAGAAATCGTGGTTGTCGGATCCGGCCGGGAACAGGAGATCAGCAACGGCCTTCTCAGTGAGATCAGGTTATCACCCAGATTGCTTTCACAGCTTCCCGGATTTGTCGGGGATGTGGATGTCATCAAAGCCCTGCAGGTCATACCGGGGATCAAATCGTACGGCGACGGATCATCACTCTTCTATGTCAGGGGCGGCGAAAGCGATCAGAACCTGCTGCAGATCGATGAAGCACCCATCTACAACCCTTCCCACCTCTTCGGATTTGTATCCGCCATCTCTCCGGATGCCATCAACGACATTTCCGCCTATAAAGGAGATTTCCCGGCGAATTATGGCGACAGGCTTTCATCGGTCATCGATGTCAAATCAAAGGATGGAAATATGAAAAGATTCGGGTTCTCGGGGAATCTCGGACCTTATGCGTCGAATATTTCCCTGGAAGGACCATTGATCAGGGATAAAAGCTCATTTTTCATCTCGGGAAGAAAATCCACCCTGGGATGGCTCAGGAGCATCAGTTCAGCCCTTGAATCGTTCGATATCTCCTTCTTTGATGTCAATGCAAAACTGAACCTGATCCTGAATGAAAAGAACAGGTTCTACGTATCTTTTTACTGGGGGGAAGATATGCTCAACCGGAACACGACCGAAGCTCTTCAAACCTATGGGATCAGCTGGAACAACATTGTAGGCACCCTTCGGTGGAATCATGTGTTCAGCCCCAGGCTGTTTTCAAATACAACGGTTTATTACAGTCAGTATAATTATTACCTCTTTACATCGAAGGAACTGAAGGATTACTGGAGTTCTTCCATCGCCAATTCGGCATTCCGGACTGATTTCACCTGGTACCTGAACCCGCGGAATACCATTCGGACCGGGGTTGAGGTAAGCTATCACTACTCAAACCCGGGCAATGTCACCATCACGGATACTGCGGTTCAGAATAATGCACCGTCAGTGAACAAATACCATTCGATGGAATACACATTTTACGCCAGCAATGAACAGAGGATCGGGCGTAAGATCTCTTTACGGTATGGATTGAGGTTGCCGGTATGGCAGAACTTCGGTCCGACAACTGTATACTCATTCAACACCCTTCACCAGGTAAGCGACACCCTGAATGTTCCCGGTAATACAACCTATTCAACGTTTGTAAAGCCGGAACCCCGGATCCACGTTCAGTACACCTTTAATAATGCTTCCTCGGTGACTGCCAGCTATTGCCGTACGACACAGTTCATCCAGGTCCTGTCGAATTCAACAAGCCCATTCACTTCACTGGATGTATGGGCTCCAAGTGGTCCGAATCTTCCACCGCAGCAAGCCGACCAATACACACTGGGCTATTACAGGAAGATCTTTCATAAATCGTTCATCGCTTCCGGGGAAGCTTTTTACAAGCGATTTTACAATCACATCGATTACAAGGATCATGCAAACATGCTATACAACCCGCTGATCGAAGGAGAGGTCAGGATCGGCAAAGCATGGGCGTACGGGTTGGAGCTGATGCTGCGGAAGCCGGAAGGCAGGTTCACCGGCTGGATAGGCTATACCTGGTCGCGGGCCATCATCCAGACCGATGAGATCAACAATGGAAAGGCCTATCCGGCATTTTACGACCGGCCACACAGTGTTTGCATCAACCTTTCCTTTGTCCCGAACCCTCACTGGACCTTTTCGGCAAACTGGATCCTGATGTCGGGAGGGGCGATCACAACACCGGTCGGATTCTACTATTACAACGGCTATTCCGTTCCTTTGTATGGCGACAAGAACAACGACAGGCTGCCGGTTTATCACCGCCTTGACCTCTCTGTCAATTACACCATCAATAAGCCTGACAGCAGGTTCAGGCACAATGTTATCCTGACACTTTACAATGCCTATGGACGTTATAATCCTTTTTCCGTGAATTTCAACAAAAAAGAGACAGGACCGGATGAGTTTGTCGTTCCTGCGAATCTGAACAATGTATATGATCTCGTGCCGACAACGATATCCGTTGCCGGAATTATTCCTTCGGTAAATTATCTTTTCAGGTTCTGATGAAGAAGCTTCTGACATATCTATTCCTCTTCCTGTTCCTGGCTTCGTGTGTCAGGAAGACCGACTGGCCGTTGCAAACGGGAAGCATGGCTCCGTTCATCGTTGATGCAACAATTGTAGATACGCTGGGGTCCCAGGAAGTAAAGCTGACAAAACCGGTCGCCGGACTGAACCGCCCGCCGGAGCCATTTACAGGGGCAGCAGTGCTGATCAGTGATGAAGATTCCTCTTACCAGCTCAATGAATCCCCCCTCGGTTCGGGCATCTACCTGACAAAAAATACATTCATAGCCCGGCTTGGTAAGAACTATACCCTCCTGATCTCCAAAGGAAGTGACGTTTACACGGCAAAAGCCTATATGGTCCAGGGAAGCGAATTCCCGGCACTTCAGTATGCAAAAAATGATGATGATGATCTTTATCATATCAGCTATGTGGCAAGTGCCTTCGGAACGGATAAGCCGGCCATGTGGGAAGTTCTTGCCGACTGGTCGAAAGTTCCGGGTTATGAGCAGGCGGATCCGTCCTCCTGCAGAACACGGCAACTTTTCTATACCCTTCCAACCCTGGATGTAAGTGAGATCTTTGCGCCGAAAGTAGAAAGTATATCCTTCCCGGCTGGAACGATCCTTACGGAGCGGAGGTATTCCCTGACACCTGAACATGCTGAATTTATCCGGGCGCTGATTTCTGAAACAAACTGGCAGGGAGGTTTATTCAGTTCCGAAGCGGCACAGGTCATGACAAATGTGAGCAATGGTGCCGCAGGATACTTCAGTGCCTGTGCCATGACAAGCCTGTCGCTAACGGTCAATCCGTGATTACTGAGGAATGGAAAAAGACTTCCGGAGGGTAATTTGAATTCTGGTCCGCTGGTTACATGTGGGCAACGAAATAGTATTCTTTGCCATTCGTAAAGAACCCCGCAAATTCTTTCATGGTAAGGGTTGGCTTCTGATAAAGAAATCCTCTCAGGGTTGAGATAAATAATCCGCAATCCTTTGTAAGAAAGGTAAAAAGCTCATCCGGTTTCGTGTCGTAATAATCGGCAGCACCCAGTCCGAATTCGAAAATGATCGTTGGCTTGCACCGGTTGATCGTCTTTATGCCGCCTTTCAGCACCCCGAATTCTGCTCCTTCAACATCAATTTTGACAAAATCGATGCACTCATTACCCGGAACAATATTGTCAAGAAGATCGGTATTTACGATCATTTCGCTGATCTGGACGTCTTTGGTGGCATACTTCCTTTTCCGGATGCCGCTATAAGCCGGGTCACTGACCACATAATTAAAAGTCGTCTTGCCTTTTTTATCATACAATGCAAGTGAATGCACCGAAATGTTCTGATCTTTATATTTCTCCTTCAGGTTTTCGGCAAGTACAGGAATGGGTTCAAAGGCAAAATGCTTTCCCTCCGGTGAGAATTTCAGGATCGTATCCAGTATTTCTCCCTTGTGACAGCCTATATCAACGCAATTTGAATTCTTTTTGAGAACTTTTTTCATGATCCGCTGTGTATAGCGGTCATACTTCAGATTACGGGTAACAGGAAGGTTAACGGCGACAAGAATATCTTTAATGATTTGTTTTACAGGCATAATCAGCAATAATAGCACTCGCGGATTTGACCTTGTGAAGGTACAAAAAAAGATCATTCCGGTTTATTTAAAAAAAAAGAGTAATTTTGCGGACCCTTCAAATACATTATCAATTAATTGTTTATGGCTACAACAGCAGATATCAGGAATGGTTTGGTGATTGAATTTAATAATGACCTTTATTCCATCGTAGAATTCCAGCATGTAAAACCCGGCAAGGGTCCGGCTTTTATAAGGACAAAACTCAAGAACCTGAAAACTGGCAGGGTGATATCCAACACCTTTGATTCAGGTGTGAAGATTGACATTGCCAGGGTTGAACGGAGGAAATACCAGTTCCTTTACAAGGATGAATCCAGTTATCATTTCATGAATAACGAAACCTTTGAACAAACATTCATTGCTCCGGACCTGATCAACGCACCGGCGTTCCTGAAAGAAGGACAGGAAGTTGAAATCCTTTTTCATGCAGACACAGAAACTGTTCTGACATGCGAACTGCCCACTTATGTTGAACTTGTTCTCACCTATACTGAACCTGGGTTAAAAGGGAATACGGCAACGAATGCCATGAAGAATGCCACACTTGAAACCGGGGCCATCATCCGCGTTCCCTTGTTCATCGAAATCGGAGACAAGATCCGTGTGGACACAAGGACCGGCGACTACTCGGAACGGGTGAAAAGCTGATAAAAAGCACGGCTCCCTTTAAGAATTCAGGATTACGCTCATTTAGCCTGTAGCTTGCAGCTTGTAGCCTGTAGCCTGTAGCATTTAATACCAGAACTGAAACCCAATCCCATGAAACTCAATTCCCCGTTATCAATACAACAAATAGCCGGTTTACTGAAAGCCCGCTTTGTCGGTGATCCGGATTTTCCCGTTACCGGGATCAATGAGATCCATATGGTTGAACCTGGCGATCTTACATTCGTGGATCATCCCAAATACTATTCCAAAGCCCTGAACTCCAAGGCAACAACTATTCTGATCAATAAGGATGTGGATGCCCCGGAAGGGAAAGCGCTGATCATTTCCGAAAAACCGTTTGATGACTATATCTTCCTGGCCACGACCTTTCGTCCGTTTGAAAAAGCCGTTGCAGCCGTCAGCCCGAGTGCTGAGATCGGTGAAGGAACAGTCATCCAGCCGGGCGCATTTGTCGGGAATCATGTAAAGATCGGCCGTAATTGCATTATCCACGCCAATGCCAGCATATACGACCATTCCATTCTCGGAAATAACGTGATCATTCATTCCGGTGCTGTAATAGGTGCTGATGCCTATTATTACCAGCGAAGACCGGAAGGGTATAAAAAGCTTGAATCCTGCGGCAGGGTCATCCTTGAAGACAATGTTGAGATCGGTGCCAATTCCTGCATCGACAAAGGAGTTTCGGGCGATACGATCATTTCTTTCGGCACCAAGACGGATAATCATGTCCAGGTCGGTCATGACACATACATCGGCAAACATTGCCTGATCGGTGCATTCTGCGCTATTGCCGGTGTGACCCGGATCGAGGATGAAGTTATTCTCTGGGCCAATGTGCTTGTCAATAAAGACCTGGTGATCGGTAAAAAAGCCATCGTCCTGGCTGGTGCAGGCACCGAAAATTCGCTCGAAGGCGGAAAGACCTATTGGGGGATCCCGGCTATCGAAGCCCGTAAAAAATGGCGCGAAGTCGCCGCACTCAAAGCACTTCCGGATCTTATCAGGAAGATAAAATAGGGTGATTCGTGCTTTAAAATTTCTAAGTTTTTCTTGACCGGACTTCCCAATGCAGGGATGCAGAAATGCACGGATGCAGAAATGCACGGATGCAAGATTCTTCCCTGGTTTCTAACTTCCTGTGGTTTCCTTCTTCGGGTAATAAAGATCGAACGTAACCAGGATCGCGATAAATCCCCAGAAAGGGACAGATGCTTTATCGGTATCCAGGAAATTGTTCATGGTGCCATGGAGGAAATAGGTGATGAGGCCGATAAGAACGGAGAGACTCATGGCCCGGATCCGCCTGTCGGAAGCGTTCTTGTAAACTCGTAACCCGGTCAGAACAGAGGCAATAACGATTGAAATGATGATCAGGGTTCCGGGCAGACCGGTTTCTGCCAGCGGCCCGATGTATTCACTGTGTGCATTTCCCTTATCGCCAAAATCCGTACTGATCCTCGTTTTCTCCATGGATTGCTGGTAGGGTCCGTATTCAAACTGATAAGTACCGGGTCCGAATCCAAACACCGGCTTATCGCGGAACATCCTGAATGCAGACTGCCACCTGTTGATCCGCTCAAGGTTTGAGGCATCGGTGGAAATGTTCGAAATGGATTGAACATGTTCCATGAAATTCTCGGAAGTACCTTGCTTGTTCTTTTCCAGCTTGTCCCAGATCGTATTCTGAAAAAGAAAGAACAGGCTGACGAGGATGACCAGTGTCAATACGATCCATTTGAAGCGGATCTTTAGGAGAACAATGACCAGGAACCCTATGGCAAATGCAAGGCTGACCCATGCCGCACGACTGAATGAAAGCACAAGCGCCATCAGCAGGATCAGCATGACAAGGAAACAGACGGCCCTCACCGATTTGCTGTAAACATGGCTGATGGCAAACCCGGCAAAAACCGGGATGAACATGGTCAGGATGGCTCCATAGGCTGTATGATCATTATAGAACGGATACATGACCCAATGGCCTGCCTGCTCTTCAAATCCCCAATGGTAATGATTGATGGTCGTGTATACAATGACACCCAGCAGGGGGATCGTATACAGCCACAGGAATAATTTGATGTTCCTCTCCTTTTTAAATAACAGGATCCCGATAAAATAGAAGGGTATCACAAACCAGAGCCTGGCGATCAGGAATTTGAAAGATACAAGAGGCAGCTCACTGGTGAGGCTGGTGATGAAGATCCATGTAATATTGAGGATGATGAGAATGGTGAGCGGATGATTCAGCAATTTCTTTTCAAAACTGCGCTCATACAATAATTTAAGAAAGAATATTACCAGCACCCCCATCATGAGGGGTTCGGTCGGGACGGAGATCCCCACCCCAAATTCCGTATCAGTCAGATTTATCGCAAGCGGGGTACAGAAGGTGATCAGGAGAATGATAATATCCAGCCGGTAAATGTATATGTAAAGAAGAATGAAGAAAACAGGGATCAGCAATCCATAATACATTTCTTTCCTCACGAGGAACGCATTCATGAGAATATACATAATGCAGATTATGTAAATGCTCCATGTCTTCGCTTTATCCAGAAATTCTTTACCCGCCAGGTTCATCAGTTATTTCTGATAAGATTATGCTTGTTGGATCTTATATTTGCGGATATCGATAACACCGATCACCATTATGCCGATCAATACTGCTGCAAGAGTGGAAAGGACAACGATGATCCAGCGGATAGGGTAAGCTTTCTTATCTGCAGGGAATGGCTCATTCAAAAGATTCACATACGTGTATTCGCGTTGATAATTCTGCAGGGCCCTGTCAAAGTCGAGTTTATACTGGCTGTAAGCTCCGGCTTCACTTCTCATAAGAGCGTCCAGGAGCAACATCTCGCCTCCTTTTTCCTCCAGGTTCTTTTTCAGGCGCTCCGCTTCCTTTTTGTTGAAGGAACCCCCGCCTAAATAGGCGCGCATCACTTCCCTGGTCTGACTGGCAAAATCAAGGATACCGTATTGTGTTCCGAGTTCTTCGACCCGCATTTTCAACGAATCCAGGTTCTTTTGCTTCAGTTCCCAAATGCCCCTGAAGTTGGTTATGACCTCACCGAATTTTTCCCGGTGGAGGCTGCGGACCTTTTTATTGTATTGATCAATGATCGCATTTACAATATCGCAGGCCATATTCGGGTCTTTATCAAAAACCTCGATGGTAACAGCTTCAAACGGAGTCTTGTTGACTTTTACTTTCTGTCCCCATTCCCATAGCATGGCACTCGTAAAATATTTGTATCCCGGATCAAGCTTATAATGGTGTGCAAGGTCAAACTTTTTAATGATGCTGTCGCGGATATCTTTCGATTGTAAGATCTGTATCATCTGTTCAGTTTCATTTTCCGTCGAATAAGGCGACACATTCGAAGGATACATGACGGCAAATGATTTGAATAATGGCGTTATAAATATCGGGCTGGAGAAAAAAGCTGAAAGCAGGATCGCCGATACTGCAATAACGGCCAGGTGGTATTTCCATTTTAGCAGGATTACTATGATTCTTTTACTGCTGAAGTATTCTTCCATATGATTTGATTTTAAGCGTATTGATTTTCCCGCGTAAAGAGGCTATCCGACATTGAATTTTTTCTGTGAATTATAGGCTGAGATCTTTTCCAGAATGATCAGGATTATGACGGCCAGGATCAGCGATGAAATAGTTGAGACAAGAACAATAAGCCAACGCACGGGATAAGATTTCTCTTCGGCTTTATATGCATAATTTACAATGAATTTCTGCGGCAGGTACTCTTCCGCATCTACTTTAGCCTCTTTGTATTTTGACTGAAGAAGGGTCAGTTGTTCGGTTTTGTATTTAAGGGCATCGGTCAGCGACAGGTAGACCCCGCCGTACTGCCCTAAAATATCCAGTTTCTTCTGAAGTGCTACCTGGGCGTTCCGGTTGTTGTTCATGATGGAAATCGCCATTTGCTGGTTGAGTACCTGCGACTGGTATTCAACATCATTGACTCCAAGTTTTCCGATGGTTACGATCGAATCAACAATTTTCGATACTTCCGATTGCAGGGTTTTATATTCCTGTTCAACGATCTTGAAACCGTTAACGGCACGCTGATGCTGCATCTCGTTTTTTGTAGAGTCAAGAAGCTCGGCAATTTTATTGGCAATGTCGGCCGCCATCTGGGGCTGTTTATCCATCACCGTGATCTTCACAGCCATGTACTCCGTCCTGTTGAAGGTGATGTTCTTCTCGTATTCCTTGAAAAGCTTGGAATTCTTAACCCGGGATGAACTGTCAATGCCGTAATGCTCCATAAGGTTGAAGCGTTGAATGATCCTGTCCCGTATTTTATTGGAGTTCAGTATCTGCAGAAGCTGTTCTGCCTGTTCATCCTCCCCGAAAGCCATCAGGTCCTGCCCTTTCGAGGTCTGGTCACTCAACAATGCCTTGGAGATCGAATTTGTACCAGCCGGGAAGAGAATGACCGATGATTTATATTTAGGAGTAATGAACCACGAACAGGAGAGAAACCAGGATCCGAAGAACGCAATCAGCAAAACAATAAAAAGAGGCTTGCGCCATTTATAAATAAAGACCACCAGGCCGGAAGAATCAAATTCCTCACTCCTTTTCGTATCATTAATCATAAAGGACAAATTACATTTTTTGCCAAAGGTATGGATTTTTCACAAAACTACAAATGAGAAGGCTCTGCAGAAACTATTGGCCGTTGCCCTTCAGGATCCTGACCATGGACCGGATGCTGAAAAGCCTGAGAATGGCAGCAAGGCCAAGGGAAAGAAAGATAACAGCGGTAAAGTTAATAAGCCATGAAATGTGCTTGGGATCGTGTTCAAGAATGAATGGTATCCTGCGGGAAATGAAATTGAAGCAAAAAACCCCCAACACAAAGAAAATCAAGGTTAACAGGTATTTGTAATTGATCCTGAACCGGAAAACGCGCTGCACAATGATCACCTGGAGGATGGCGGTAAAGAACTGGGTGACAAGACTGGCATAAGCTGAACCGACCGCGAGCATCCGGGGGATCAGCAAAAGATTGATAACGAAATTTATAATGAGGCTGCAGCAGGAGATGATGTTCAGTTCTTTCAGGTTGCCGTTGGCTGTCAGCAGCGTCCCGAAAATATAGGTGGTTGAAACAGCAATGAAACCACCCATCAGGAGCCTGAAAACTGCAGCTGAATCACTGATATGGGCATCATAGAGCAGGTCCATCATTTCGTAACTGTAAAAGATCGAACCGATCGCCACAATGGTCGCGATGGTGATCAGAAGCGTGAAAGACAATTTCAGCATGTATTCAACTGACTGCCTGTTTTTCAGCATTTTTGAAAAGATCGGGATCAGGAGGACCGAAAAAAGGTATGCGATCATGTTGGCCGCATCCAGGAGCCTGAATCCCGAAGCATAGATCCCTACCTGCCTGTTCCCGACATCTTCGGGGAGAAGCTTTTCAAGCATGACCGGATCAAGCCGGTTGTAGAGCGACATCAATAAAACAAGTAGTGCGAAAGGATAGCTCTGCTTGATGATCATCAGGAAAAAGGGCCAGCTCCAGTTAAGCCGCTTGAAATGTGCCTTCTTCAGCACAATGACAAGGGCCGTTACAGCTGTGATAATGTATGCAGCCGACTGGCAGTAAACAAACCATTCGATCCTGAACTTTACGGTTGTCAAATGCCCGAAAAGCAGCGCTCCGCAGAAAATGATCATCAGGAACCTGTCGAGGATCGATATCACACTGTCTGTCTTGAAGGAAAGGACCCCTGAAATATTCGACCTCAGGTAGAGGATGAACGATATCAGGATCTGGTTGAATGCCAGGAACCCGAGAAGCTCAAGCTGGGCCTTGTTATAACCAAGGATGACTGCAATGGTAAAGGTTATCAGGATATAGACAAATGCCAGGATGAACTTCAGGACGATGATACCGGAAAAATGCTTGTTCAGCAGATGCGCATTCTGTGCAATGTTCCGGTTATTGAAATTGGTGATCCCCAGGTCGAGGATGATATTGAACAGGAAAGAGAAATTGAAAATGACGAAATAAAACCCGTAATCCGCTTCACCGACCAAATTCTGAACATTCCTGTCAATTCCAAAAATGAACAATGGCTTGATCAGGAGATTGAGTAAAAGAATTAATCCCAGGTTTGTAAGGAATTTCCTCTGCATAAAACTACGTTAAATGCTTCCGGGTTCAGAAACATTTCATCCAAACTTCAAAAAATTTTAAGATATTTGCTACAAAGTTAAAAATTAAAGTTTGCAGTTATCACTTAATTCCAGTGATGCAAATAATCGGTCTGCTATCCAATTTTAATTCCTGCAATGAAGATTGCCGTCAATACCCGCTTACTGATAAAGGATAAACTTGAAGGGATCGGGTGGTTTACCTATGAATCGCTTAAAAGGATCACCACGCAACATCCGGAACATGAATTCTATTTCATTTTTGACAGGCCATACAGCGATGAATTTATCTTCTCCAAAAATATAACTCCTGTCGTACTCGGGCCACAGGCGCGGCATCCTGTACTGTTCTGGCTCTGGTTTGAATTCCGGCTTCCGGCATTGCTGAAACGTATCGGACCGGATCTTTTCCTCTCTCCGGATGGTTACCTTTCGTTGCGAACACCGGTGAGGTCACTTGCGGTGATCCATGATATCAACTTTGAGCATTTCCCGCAAGATCTTCCGTTCCTGATCCGTGAATATTACACCCACTTTTTCCCTCTTTTTGCCGCTAAAGCCCAACGGATTGCAACAGTATCGGATTTTTCAAAGCAGGATATCGTGAAAACCTACAATGTCCCCGAGAACAAGATCGATATCGTGTATGACGGCGCAAATGAGGCCTATAGTCCGCTTGAACCGGACGAGATCATGCAGGTGAAAAAGAAGTACACGGAAGGCGCCCCGTATTTTGTTTTCATCGGGTCTTTGCATCCGAGAAAGAACCTGATCAATCTTTTCAGGGCATTTGATGTTTTTAAGGAAAAATCACCGTCACAGATCAGGCTGCTTGTCGTTGGAGCCAGGAAATGGTGGACAAGCGAGATTGAAAAGACATTTAATTCAATGAAATATAAAGACGAGGTGATCTTTACCGGAAGATTGAACACCGGGGATCTCCGTCTTGTTCTCGGAGCATCGCTTGCTCTTACCTACGTTTCTTATTTCGAAGGGTTTGGCATCCCGATCGTGGAAGCTTTCCGGACAAATACGCCAGTGATCACCTCCAACATCACTTCCATGCCGGAGGTGGCCGGGGATGCCGCGATCCTGATTGATCCGATGAACCCTGATTCCATTGCGGCAGCAATGCTGGAAATATCAAAAAACGGAGAATTGAGGGATTCACTTATTAAGAAAGGCACCATTCGGAAAGATCTCTTCACCTGGCAGAAAACTGCCGACCGGTTGTGGGAATCCATCGAGAAAGCTGTCAAATAGTCAAAATCAACAGAAGATGAATGTACTTCTATTGGGTTCGGGTGGTCGTGAACATGCGATTGCAAGCAAACTAGCACAAAGCCAGGGAATGAACCGGCTTTATATTGCCCCGGGAAATGCAGGAACTGCCAGTATCGGAACCAATATCTCCATGTCGCCAACAGATTTCCAGGCCATTAAAGCGTTCGTCCTTAGCAGGCATATCAACCTTGTTGTCGTCGGACCTGAAGACCCCCTCGTTAAAGGCATCCATGATTTCTTTCTGAATGAAGAGGAACTGAAGGCCATTCCTGTGATCGGACCCTCTAGATCAGGCGCCATGCTTGAAGGTTCGAAGGAGTTTGCCAAGGAATTCATGATGAGGAATGGCATTCCCACAGCGGCTTACGCCTCTTTTACCGCAGAAACCATTGAACTGGGATTTGAGTTTATAAAGAATTCCGGCGTTCCCGTTGTCCTGAAGGCTGACGGGCTGGCAGCAGGGAAAGGCGTTGTGATCTGTAATACCCGTGAAGAAGCACTGGCTGAACTGGAGCAAATGCTGCTCGGCAGGAAGTTCGGTGAAGCCTCCCTCCGCGTGGTCATTGAGGAATTCCTTCGCGGCATCGAGCTTTCCGTGTTCGTTCTCACCGACGGATCAAACTTCCTGGTTTTCCCTGAAGCAAAGGATTACAAAAAGATCGGGGAAAAGGATACCGGTCCGAACACGGGCGGGATGGGATCAGTTTCCCCGGTTCCGTTCGCAGATGCCCGTTTCATGGACAAAGTGAAGCAACGGATCATCATTCCCACCATGGATGGTCTCAGAAATGAGGGGATCGATTACCGCGGATTCATCTACTTCGGGCTGATGAATGTTTCCGGTGACCCTTATGTCATCGAATACAATTGCCGCCTTGGCGACCCCGAAACGGAAGTGGTACTGCCAAGGATAAAAAGCGATCTTCTCGGACTATTCATCGCTGTTGCAGAAAAAACCCTTGACAGGCATACGATCGAAGTGGATCCTCGTGCCGCTGCAACAGTGATGCTTGTAGCACAGGGTTATCCTGATAAATACGAAAGAGGCAAAGTCATAACCGGAGAAGACCTGGTCAAAGAGAGCCTGATCTTTCATGCAGGAACAACGGTTCACCCTGTTTCCGGCGATGTTTTGACGAACGGTGGCCGGGTCATGGCCGTTACTTCGTTCGGAAATACACTCCGTGAAGCATTGGATAAATCCTATGCCAGTGCAGGGTTGATCAGCTTTGAAGGCAAATATTACAGGAGGGATATCGGGTTCGACCTGATATAATGAAGCAAATAAATTTCACCATAACCGGCTGTCGTGTTCCTCAAGTATTTTAAATCAAGTTTTGCATCACAATACCTGCTTATCGCAGTGATCGGCCTGATTGTCTGGACAGGTGCCTTCATCCATCCCGTGGAAATGCCTCTCCCGGAAGGCAAGGTGCCTTTTTATTCTGTTCTGTATTCTCTCTTGAACGACACACCCCGGCTCGCTGTAGTTTTTGGCTTTCTTCTTGTCCTTGTTTCATCCTTTCTTCTTAATGACATCTTCAATAAACAGGAGATCGTAACAAAAAACTCATCCCTGGCGGCTTTACTTTTCATTGCATTCTCAGGGTATTACCCCCAGCTGCTTACACTTCACCCCGTCAATATCTGCCTGTTCCTGCTTTTGCTGATATTCCGGCAGCTATTTGAAACCTACCACCGGACCGAATCCCTCGATCTTTTTTATGCGGCAGGCTTTTATGTTGGCATTGGCACTTTCTTTTATTTTCCGTTCCTGGCCATCTACCTGCTGGTCCTGCTCTCCTTTATCATATTCCGCTCTAACAGCTGGAGAGAATGGACCAGTTCACTGATCGGACTTATTACCCCTTATGTTTTCCTTGCCACATTCTATTTCTGGTTCGATGAATTCCGGATGATGGCCACAGACTATGGGCAATTTTTCTCGCTTCCTCAATCCATTCCTGTTCTTCCTGAGCCGGGCTATCTGATCCTGACCTCGATCCTCTTCCTGTTCTGCCTGTTCTCTCTTGCAAGCAGCCTCTCCCATGTCTCCGAAAAAACAATTGAAGGGCGAAAAAAAAGCCTCCTGGTTTATTGGCTGGTGGTGATCATTCTTATTTCTTTTCCCTTTGCAGGGTCCTTTGTCAACTACCATCCCTTGTTCCTGACCATCATCACAAGTGTTCTGCTGACGACCTTTTTCCTTCAACGAAAGAAAACCTTCTGGATCGAATTGTTCTTCATGCTATTTCTCGCTTCCATTGTGATCAACAATCTGATCGCCGGCTTTTAATTCAAGTTAATGAAATAAATTGTGTGTCAGAGATGAAATCCAGCCATTAAAAAAATGAAAACGATCCTGAAAAGCTGTTACGATCCTCATATAATAGAAGCCGGTTGCGATGAAGCCGGAAGGGGATGCCTTGCAGGACCGGTGGTTGCAGCAGCGGTGATCCTCCCGAAAGATTTCACCCATGACATTCTTCGTGATTCAAAAAAGCTGACCCTGAAACAGCGAAATGCCCTCAGGTTCGTAATTGAAGACCAGGCTATTGCCTGGGCCGTCGCCAGTGTGACCAATGAAGAGATCGATGAAATTAACATCCTGAATGCTTCATTTCTCGCCATGCACCGGGCTATCAGGCAACTTGGCACGATGCCTCAATCTCTTCTCATTGACGGGAACCGGTTCAATCCATATGAGAACATTCCCCATCACTGCATCGTTAAGGGCGATGATAAATATTTCCCGATTGCAGCCGCTTCAGTGCTGGCAAAAACCCACAGGGATGAATTAATGGCCCGTTTGCATAAGGATTTTCCACAATATTCATGGTCCTCCAACAAAGGATACCCATCCTTAAAACACCGGAATGCAATTGCACAGTATGGAATAACCTCGTATCACCGGAAAAGTTTCAACCTGGGTTTCCAGATGAAGATCCGTCTTTAATTAACATCCCTCTGTTAGCTATATTATTGACTTTCTCAATAATCCTTGCGGTTTCATCGTAATTTTATCGAATTAACCATCCGGAAAATTTCTGATGAGATTTTTTAAAGTCTCCCTGATCCTTACAGGTTCTCTTATTATCCTTTCGGGCATATTCTATCTTGGGTTTCTGCTTTACCAGCAATTCAGCAAGCCCACTGATTCCCCGGTAAATGCCATATCAGAGAGCACGGTGATGGTCATCAAAGTGCACAAACCGGGCGGGTTGATGAATGAACTCCGGCAATCAAACATCATCTGGAAGGAATTTATGGCGCTCCAGGTTTTTACGAATTTCAGAAAAGAAACCGAATTCCTGGATTCAGCAATCCATAAAGAACCCAGGATACAAAAGGTTATCCAGAATTACCCCTTGCTGATTGCGGTTTCCATGACCGGAAGAAGCACCTTCGGCCTGCTTTTCCTCACTTCAGTACCCGGCCCGGATCCGGAAGGAATGATCACTGAGTTTCTAAAAAACACCTATAAAAGCCGGGTGACAATCCTTCCGGGGCTGTATTCAACCGTACCTGTACAGGAAGTTATCGTGAAGGGATGTGCTGATCCGTTCTATTTTGCCGTGAAGAACGGCGTTTTCATGGGAAGTATCCATGCAGATCTTGTAAAAAAAGCGATCGACCGGCTTTCACTTAATATCGCCTCGATCACGGGTACCGGATTTCGAAAGGTGGAAGCTGTAACGGGGAAAAAAGTCGATGCAAACATATACATCAACTTCAGGTATCTCTCAGGCTTTCTTTCCAGGTCCATGCGCGACGATTATGCACAACGGTTGATGAGGCTGTCACTTTTTGCCGACTGGAGCGGATTGGATATGATCGTTAAGCGAAATGAATTCCTGATCAACGGCTATACGACACCTGGTGACAGCGGTACGCAATTCCTTCCTTTATTGAAAGAACAGGCACCCCAGAAAATTGAAATTACAAAGGTGCTTCCCGATAATGTCCGCTCGTTCCTGTTTTTCGGACTGAGCGAACCCCATACATTTTATACAAAATTATCCGCATATGCCCCTGAACAGGCTGAAATTCACGATTATTACCAGGGCTTTTTGGAAAATGAAGAAAAATCCAGGGTCAGGTATTCGGATTTTATACTACCATGGATCGGAAATGAAATGGCGGTTGTAACAACCGATTCAAAATTCCTGGATGAAGGGGATAATAAGTTCATCATCATCCGGATCGGTGACCGAATGCTGGCCGACAGCCTCCTGAAATTACTTGTGCATACCACCGGAAAGAAAGCGGATACCCAGCCTTATGATGATCTTACGATACACCACATTAACATCCCTGACCTGATCCCTGCAACACTGGGTACATTCCTGGGCCCATTCAGCGGCTCCTTTTTCACCTTTAACGGAAACTACATCATTTTCGGTACAAAACCGGATGATCTCAAAAAGCTGACAGACAAGATAACAGCAGGACAAGTCCTCGATAATAATGAAGAATACAAAAATTATCGCGAGAACCTCGCCGATGAAGCTAATTTCTACTATTATTTTGATGCAAAAAGGTCCGGAAAGGAGATCAAGTCCATTTTCCAGGAAAACATCTCATCGGCCATGAACCCGGTCTTTGATGTCACTGCCAGGTTTGATCCGGTATCAATCCAGCTAAGCAACCACAGCGACATGTTCTATACTTCCATCTTTATCCGTTACAATCCGGAACTGGCGGGAGAAGGCCCTCTGCAATGGCAGACAACCCTGGACACAACTGCAAAAGGTCTGCCCCAGGTGGTTTATCCAAAACTGAATGGAGAGCCATCCATCCTGGTCTCTGATCATGGCAATAATATTTATATGCTTGATAATACCGGTGATATTATCTGGAAAACACACCTCTCTGGCAGGATTATCGGCAGGATCAATGAAATTTACCGGAAAAACAGTGATTCCGCCGTATACCTGTTCAATACCGTTGATGATATCTGCCTCATCAATGCCAGGGGTGATTTCGTAAAGGGATTTCCTGTCCATCTGACCATCAAAGCGACGAATCCCCTTCATGTGATCTCGTTCCCAGGTCCGCGGGACTATCACATTCTGATCGCACTTGCAGACAAGAAAATTCATTCTTTCACCATCGACGGCAAAAGTGAGACAGGGTGGAAAAGCCAGGTCTTTAATGAGGAGATCACAAACCCGATCCAGTCGATATCCTTAAATCACAAGGAATATATATTTGTAACGGGCAGGAACGGACAGGTTGTCATCACGGACCGCAAAGGTGGAAAGAGGATCAGGCTGCCAAAAAATCTGCACGTTTCAAACAATGCAACCTTCTACCTCAACAAAACAAACAAAAAAGGCCTTTTCCTAACAACCGATCCCACGGGGAAAGTGATTTACATCCAGGAAAACGGGTTGGTCCTGGAAACCCTGTTCAACCTTTTCTCTCCTGATCACAATTTTTTCTATGAGGATATGAATGGTGACGGGAACCCGGAATTTATCTTCTTCAACAGGAACAGTCTCTATTATTACAACCGTTTCTTCAAATTGCTTTACAGCTATGCTTTCCGGCATGAAATCACAGATCCGCCGTTCTTTTGCAAATCAAATGATGGTGAACGATTCATTGGGTTTGTATCCTCAGGAACAAACGAGGTTTTCCTGTTTGGCAAGAACGGGTTGATCCAGACAGACCCCGGGATCCATGGGAATACACCATTTGCCTTGAACCATATAACTTCCCCGCAGCATCTCGATATGATCATCGGATCGGGAAAGCACATCCGGAATTATAAATTACCGCATGATTAGCTTCTTTCCGGGTTTCAAGGTTTGTCCCGGTTTCATTCCATTCTTTTTATAGAGAAGTTTCAGCTGGATGCCGTGCTGCTGAGCAATGGTGAACATGGTCTCCCCTTTTCGTACAATATGATAAGATGCCGCACCATTCCTTCGTTTCTTCTCGATATAGACCATCTGGCCAGCAACCAGCCCCGATCCCTTTTTCATGTCATTGTATTCAAGCAGCGTGTTTGGCTTGATGCCAAACTCTTTGGCAACCCCTTTCGGGGTATCACCCCGTTGCGCAATGATATACTTTAGCCCGTTATTTGTCAGGATTTTCCTGAACCCGGGCCCTTCCAGGATCACGACCGATTGCCTGACCTTTTTAACCACGGCGAGGCTGTCTTTTGCCGACACCGGTCCCTCCTCATAGGCTTCCGAAAAGTCAGCATTGTCATAATTGAATAAGCAGTAGGTCTCGATTGTCTTGACCAGTTTTTCCGGGTACTGGGGATTGGTGGCATATCCGGCTGATTTCAGTCCGCGGGCCCATCCTTTATAATCGTTGATCTCAAGGTCGAACAAGCCCTTATACCGTTCGCGTTGCGTCAGGAAAAAGGAATGATCGCGGAATGATTCGTCCGGATTCTCATACTTCCGGAAGCACTCATTTTTTGTTTCATCATCCTGGATAAAGGTTTTTCCACTCCATTCCTTATGGCATTTTATTCCGAAATGATTGTTCGCATCCATTGCCAGTGGGCTTGTTCCGGCATTCGATTCGAGGATCCCCTGGGCAAGCGTGATACTGGCGGGAATCCGGTATATAAGCATTTCCCTGACAGCAATTTCATTGTAGGTTTCCACATACTTCCGTACCAAAGCATCATAGGCCGCGTTCTGTGCCGACACATACGTTGAAAAGAATGAAAGCGTGGCAAGACAAGCCCCTTTCAACATTTTTGTGCAATATGTGTTGCGTAGTTTCATCCGGTATGTGGTTTCGTTAGTTGTGCTTATTGTCCGTTCACAAGTTCCTTGAACCGCTTCCCACGGAACTCAAAATTTCTGAACTCATCGTAGCTTGCGGCTGCGGGGGATAAAAGGCATACTGAACCGGGCAGGGTATGTTCCAAAGCGATCCCGAGAAAGGCATCAAACTTGCTGATCGGGAACAGGTTCTTCCCTTCAGCACCCGATTTTTCCATTTCTTCCATGATCCTTTTCCCGGCATTCCCGGTAAAAATAAAATTCCGGATACCCGAGGAACAAAGGAATTCAGCTAAACCGGTATAGTCGATCCCCCGGTCAAACCCGCCAAGAACGATCGTGTCTACATTCTGAATCGCTTTCACTGCCTCAATGCATGCTTCCGGAATGGTTGCAATAGAATCATCATAAAATTCAATTCCGTGGAATTTTCCGGCAAATTCAAGCCGGTGTTCCAATCCTTTAAACGTGGTTATCCCATCAATTATTCTGTCATTTTCAATTCCAAGGATCTTGCAGACACTGATCACCGCCATAATGTTCCTTATATTATGTTCCCCTTTCAGTTTTGTTTTCCAACGGGTATCGAAAATCCTGGATGGATTCCCATCCCTTGAAAAAATGACATGATCTTCCTGAATAAATGAGCCATTACTTAGATCATCCTCCTGTGAGAAGGGGACCGGGATCCCGGGGATCTTCTTTTCAAGAAGATGGGCTGAAATCAAAGGGTCATCTGCATTATAGATAAAAAAATCATCCTGACACTGGTAACGGGCAATGTTCATCTTTGCCAGCTGGTAATCCATATAGGAAGAATAAGCGTCAAGGTGTTCCTGGTAAAGATTAAGGAGGACAGAGATATGCGGAGCCTTTTGAATGTACTCCAGCTGGTGTGATGAAAGCTCATAAACGACCAGGGTGGAGGGTGAAATTTCATCAAGGTAGTTCAATGCAGGCCTGCCGATATTACCCAGTAACAGCACATCGGTGCCTGAAAGCCTGAGAATATGGAATAGAAGGCTTGAGGTTGTGCTTTTCCCTTTTGTTCCTGTGATACCGATGACCTGCCCGGAATATGCCTGCAAAAAAAGGTCCGTCTGGGATGTGATCTTTGAAGCAGGAACACTGGGTTTAAGCATGTAAAGCGGAATCCCCGGGGAACGGAGGATCAGATCGAAACGCTGAAGGTCGTGAAGGTAGCCGGGTCCAAGCTGGAATTCAACAAACCTGTCATTGGCCAGGAGTTCATGCGTTCTCACGGACTCATCTGCATCGCAGATGAAAAATATCTGCTCCGGCAACACTTTACGGATGATCTTCCAGGAAGATTGCCCTTCACGGCCGAAACCGAGCAACGCCACGGACTTCCCTGCGAGTTTCTCTTTAAGTAGTTCAATCATTCAGCCAGGATTTTAAAATCTTCTCAAATCTCTCCGGGAGATAATGATCTGTATCATATGCATGAAGCCTGCTTTCAAATGACGCTGACCTGAATGAATTGTATTTCCTCGATTTCCTGTAGTGTTCTAAAAGAGCTGGGAGCTTTTCGGGTGGATATTGCCCGATCGTTCTGACCAGCGCAATGTTCACCTCATCAATGGTACCGACACAGTCAAAGGGCTTTTCATCAGCAATGCCGGTCAGTTCTTCAAGTGTCGGTATCAATTCAATATCCTCCGGAAGGTTTTTTCCAAAGATCTTTTCCAGGATTTCAGGGGAAATAAAGGGTGATAAAATAATCCAGGTGAACAGGCATTTTGAACATTTCCCGCACCAGGAGTTGGTTTTACTTCCTGCATTGCAGCTCCGGAACGTATCGAAATGATGCGGAAACCGTGAAAATAATTCGGCTATCCGAAGTTCCCCGAGTGGTCTGAGAAAACTGAAATAACGGATATCTGAAGTCACGTATTCAGCAAGGTAATCCCTGAAATCCCTTTCAAATTCAATCGATTTGGAATACTGGTGATTGATCCGGGTGCCGGGGATCGTCGATTCATTGGCACTTGATTCATTTGACAGTACAATGTACTTTTTCCCCGCCAAAACTGCAGTCAGGCTGGAAATAAACGCCAATAGTGCGGAAAAAGGAGTGTGCCCGTTAAGAAATCCTTTTTGGTTGAGTTCAGGCAGCAATGGATCGATCGATCGGTAAACAACGATGGATTGTTCTGCAGAATGGCCTGATTTTATTATTGTATCCTCAGATGCTTTTCCGGGATTTACCGTGAACGGCAGATTCCCACTCCCCCGTCCGAGCAGTTCCATGGAAACAGCCGAATCTTTCCCCCCCCCGACAGGTATGATGCAGGATTCATCGGTTGCAAGCCTGAAAGGTTCCAATTCCTTTGTCCCGCATTCGAAGGTCAATAATTCGTCCTCTTCAATACGGATGCCGTTAAGGAAAAGGAACTCACCCAGCCCATGATAGAATAGTTTTCGCCACCATTTCTTCTGATCATCCGACAGTGAATAGTTTTTAATGATGATCCTGGATGGGCAGGCAGTTTTCCAGTAGCTGATCATTTCCACAAGTCCGATCTGAAAGAATATATTTTCCAGCTGATCCGGCGGGATGTCCCGCTTATAAAATGAACGGTCCGGTATTCTTATTACCGGGTTGAATTTATATTCCCCGGACAGGCTGAAATGGAACTGAACTGCCAATTCTTCCGTTGTACGCCGAAAATCAAACCCTTCGAAAACAAAAACAGGGAATCCTGAACGAAAATCAAGGAATTTTTGTTGGTTGTTTGTTTTCAGCATGATTTGGTATTATTTTTGCCAAAGGCAGGACAAATTTACTAAAATGCCTAAACAAATGAACAGGACGATCATCAAACCAAAGCAAGGGATCATTTTAATCTCCGAGCCCTCCCTGCGTGACTTTTATTTCAGGCAGTCGGTTGTCTTGCTGGCAGAGCATAATGAGGAAGGATCATTTGGAATCATCATCAATAAGCCGATTGAAACAAAGTTCAATGATGTGCTGAAAGATTTCCCGGAATTCAACGCTCCCATATTTCTTGGGGGGCCTGTAAAAACCGACAGTATATTTTTCATTCATACGAAAGACAATATAGAAGGCAGTCTCAGGATCATGGATGGGCTTTATTGGGGAGGTGATATTGATGCGATCAGGGAGATGATGGAATTGCACCAGATCTCAGAAAACGAGATCCGGTTCTTTGTAGGCTATTCCGGATGGAACCCCAACCAGCTGGACCGAGAGATCAAGGAAAAATCATGGGTACTCTCACACACGGATGTGGATGAGATCATCAATAATCATCCTGAAAAATTATGGAGCACCTACCTCAGGCACATGGGAAAGGATTACGCAATCTGGGCGAATTTCCCTGCGGACCCTTCTTATAATTAAAATGGCAATTTGGATTTGGATTTGAATAGATCTATTTGAGGCAGGAATCTCTGAATCACCGGTCCGAGCATTTTGATATTCTTCTTGCTTACAAAATCCTTCACACCTTCCTCGATACATTTGGCGGCTATTTCAGCATTCGTCGAACCTGAAACAACAATAAATGGCGTTTCAGGCTTGGACTCCCGGGCAATGTTGAATGCGGTCAGCCAGTCAAAACCTGGAAGACTGAAATCCGACAGGATAATATCGGGATTGAATTCTGTGAGATTCCTGACATATTCTTCCTTCGTATCGACAATTATGAACATGCACTCATCTACTTCCTTCCTGATTTCTCGCTGGATCAGGTAGGCGTCAGAAGGAAGATCTTCAACCACTAAAAACCGGTAAGGTTCCTTTCTCATTAGAACAATCAAATATGTTATTTACGTTTAGATGTATCGATAAATTCAAAAGATTAGATGGATTATTTCGGGCCTTCATTTACCACCAGCCAGTAAAGGCCTGCACTATTCACTGAATAAATAAAAGAATCAAAATTCACAGGCTTGACGAGGTAACTGTTCGCTCCCAGTTCATACGCAGCCTTGATATCCGGGTCTTCCTTTGAAGAGGTAATGATCACCACCGGCAGTTTCTTGGTTTCCTCATGGGATTTAATTTCTTTGAGAACCTCCAGTCCGTTGACTTTCGGAAGTTTAAGATCAAGGAAAATGACTTTTAATGGTCGTGTCGGGGGATAATCTGCAAATTTTCCCCGGTTAAAAATGAAGTCGAGAGCCTCCTCTCCGTCTTCCGCAACAAAAATCCGGTTAGCAAGTTTTTGCTTTTTCAATGTCCTGACTGTCAGTTCGGCATCATGAGGATTATCCTCGACGATGAGAACGTCAACGGGGTCAAAATTGTTCAGGTCCCTTATTTTATTAATTTCCATCCTTTGGTAAGATTTAGCAGCTTAGTGGTTTAGATAAAAAACGTTTCATCTTCTTTTAGCAGTGCAAGATTTTGTCCCAATAAGTCACGCTAAGTTACAACAAAAAAGGCTTTTTCACATAAAATTAGAATTCAAATCACCTTTTAAGCAATTCTCCGCGAATTTTAAATCGTTATATATTCAATTATATGTATATTTGCCAATAAAACGAAGAATCATGCCTGATTCAATACAATCGCCGGCTGAAGCCACAAATTATTACGGAAAAAAGCCTGATTCACTCATTGAGAATCGGGAGGAAAAACGTCAACCTACCAGGCGTGCCAATGATGCACGGGAACTTTATTTCAGTGCCAAATCCTCGGCATCTGTTGAATTCCCGTATTGGTACACACGACGATGGGAAGAACTTGAAGGTGAGATAACCATGGTTCGCAGGGGTGAAGCATTGAAAGCAGGCTTCTCCCACCTGACTCCTGTCATATACCCGGGCGAATTGCTTGTTATGGGTAAAGCGGCTTTTTATCGCGGATCTTATCCCCTGCCATGGCTTTCAGAAGCATTTTTCATGGCTGCCGAGGATAAGATGTACAAGGAAGCGCTTGAATCAGGAAAACTTACAGCCGATACTTTTACAACGGTTGGAAAAGGCGGGGGAAATGTCACAAAAAGCATCGGGAATGTGATCTCTATTGCAGGTAAATTCGGCCTGAGGGTTGAAGAAATGCCCTTATTACTCGAGGTAGCAAAAAAATGGAAAGATAAATCAGTTGACGATATAGGACATAAATACGAGCAGATGGTGCCTGGTTATAAGGAAAAAGAGGCATTGATGCGGTCGGTGATCTGTATGTTCGATTCAGGCTATACACTTCCGCAGGGACGGGAAGTGATCAATTACTACTATCCCCTTCAATATGGAATTGATGGAATGATCAGGATCTGCGAAGATGGAATCGCAGAAACAGCCGGTTATCCTGATATGGACCGGATCTATTTCTACAAATCATCCATCCTTGTCCTGGAAGGCATCAAACAATGGATACTGAATTATGCCGAGGAGGCTGATTTCCTTGCTTCCATTGAAAAAGACGAAACACAGAAAAACGAATACCTGGAAATAGCCGACCGCCTTGAATGGCTGGCATCCAGACCCCCTCAGAGTTTCCACGATGCCCTTCAGATGATCTGGATATTCCACGTAGCGGTTTTAAATGAAGATGCAATATCAGGATTATCACCGGGCAGGGTTGGCCAGGTTCTTTACCCTTACTGGAAAAAGGATATTGAAAAAGGAGAACTTACAAAAGAAAAAACACTGGAACTTCTTGAATGCATGCGGATGAAGTTCACCGAAATAGATTGCTTTGCTTCAATGGGCGTGGTCGGAGGAGTTCTTTCCGGGAATACGTTCAATAATCTTTGCGTCGGTGGATTGAAGAAAGACGGATCACAGGCTGCGAATGAACTTGAAATGCTGATCCTGGAAGCCGGCATCACCTGCGATACACCGCAGCCTACCCTGTCAATTCTGTATGATGAGAAACTTCCTGAAGAATTTCTCATGAAAGGGATTGAATGTACAAAGATCGGCACCGGTTACCCTGCCTGGGTGAATAACCAGGTTGCCATGGAATTCCTGATGAAAAATTACCGTCATGAAGGAATGACACTTGAAGAAGCCCGTGCCTGGTCGATTGGCGGATGTCTGGAATCTTCCCCGGGAAGCTGGATGCCACTGGAACTGGATGGCGAGGTCCATTGGATCCCCGGTGGCTCGGCTCCTGCAACAAGCGTTGGTGTTCATTTTCTCTCGCTCCCGAAAATTCTTGAGGTCGTTTTGTTTGACGGCATCGACCAGCGGACCGGTGAGCGGATCTTTCCCTCACACAGCAGGAAACTGGAAACCTATGAGGAACTGTGGAGTGCTTTTAAAGACTATTTTCATCGTGCCGTTCATGTTTTAACTTTAACCAATAATATTCAGCATGATGCCTGGAGAAAGATCGCACCATCCGTGGTTAATTCCATGCTCAAGCCCGACTGCCTGAAAAGAGGAAAGGACATTGGTCAGAAAGGAAGCAGGTACAATACAACCTTCAATATTGAATCTACCGGCACGGCCAATCTTGTGAATTCACTCGCAGCACTAAAGAAAAATGTTTACGATGACGCTTCACTGACACTGGATGAATACAGGAATGCGATCAAAGCTAACTTTGGCTATAAAACAGCCCAGGAAACCGGTTCATATTCCCTGGTCGACCAGGTACCGACTGAGGATTACAGAAAATGGCTGAAGATCCATAAGTTGAGCCTCGAGGCCCCGAAATATGGAAATGACGATCCATACGTTGATAATATCATGAAAGATTGGGAAAACTGGTTTTGCACGATGGGCAGTGAATTCAGGTCATTATATGACGAACCGCTCTATGCTTGCCAGATCTCGGTATCTACACATGGACCGATGGGTGCTGTTACCCTCGCAACTCCTGATGGCCGTCTCAGCGGGACAACTTTTTCGGATGGGTCAGTATCTGCATTTCCGGGAACCGACAAGAACGGACCGTATGCATTATTTAATTCCGCCACCTGTTGGGATCATTCCCTCTCCCAAAATTCCCAGTTGAATATGAAGATCCATCCATCGGTGGTGAAAGGTCGTGAAGGATCGCGTAAATTCCTCGAGCTGATCCGGGCCTACCTAAGGAAGGGTGGATTCCATGTACAGTTCAACATCGTGGATTCCAGGATGCTGAAACAGGCACAGGCCGAACCGGATAACTACAGGAGCCTTCTGGTGAGGGTCGCCGGGTTTACTCAATATTGGGTCGAGCTGGGCAAACAAATCCAGGACGAAGTGATTGCACGAACTGAGTATGAGGAATTATAATTAATGATATCCATGGAACAAACATGTAAAGACTGCAGGTATTACCTTCCTGTTGATGTATTCAAAGGCCTTTGCAAGCTTGACAAGCAACAGATCCAGCCGGATGATCTGGCTTGTCCAAAACTCGAACGCCAGCCGAAGTGCAAATTCTGCTCCAGGTACACGGAGGTAAAGGACAATCTCGGTACCTGCGACAAATCCTATCAGACCTATCCGGATCTCAATGCATCAAAATGCATCTCCTTTGAATGGTACAACCTGAACTGAACGGCGGAACCATCTTCGATATCCAGGGATTTTCTGTTCATGACGGTCCGGGATGCAGGACATTGATCTTCCTTAAAGGCTGTTCAATACGTTGCGCATGGTGTTCCAATCCCGAAGGACTGCACCTGTACCGCGAACCCCTTTATAACCGGCAAAAATGCATATTCGATGACCTATGTGTAAAAGCCTGTTCTTCAAATGCAATTACACATCATGAGGAATCACTCCTCTTTGACCGGAAAAAATGCAGCAATTGCACAACGTTTGAATGCATTGATGCATGTTGTACCGGAGCTTTGAAAAAGGGAGGATACCATGTTACCCTTGACGAACTTTTTGCGACAATCCAGCGAGACAGACAATACTGGGGCAGCATTGGCGGCGTCACTCTTACGGGTGGAGAGCCTTTCCTTCAGCCTGAGTTCTGTGAAGGTATCTTAAAAAGGTGTTACAGCTCATATATTCATACAGTAGTTGAAACTTGCGGGAATGTCCCCTGGAAAAACATAGAGCGATCCCTTGATTTTCTTGACTGGATATTCTATGACCTTAAACAGGCTGACCCGGTAAAGCATCGTCTGATGACTTTAGCCGGAAATGAACTTATTCTTGAAAATGCACGGAAACTAAGCGAAGTATTCAAAGGGAGATTGGTTTTCCGGCTCCCGCTCATCCCCGGATTCAACGATGATGCAGCTTCAGTAAAAGAACTTTCTGACTTCATTATTTCTACCGGCCGGAAAGAGATCAATATTCTTCCGGCACATCACTTTGGAAGAGAAAAGTACAATCTTGTTGGCAAGACTTATTATACCGATGATTTCCGGACCCCCGAAAAAGAGGATCTTCAACGGGTTCAGGGATTGTTTGAATCCAGGGGGATCCGGTGCTATTCAGGCAGTGAAACACCTTTTTGAACCCGGTCAGTGTGTCTACTTTATTTTATTTTTGAAACTCCAGGGGAAAAGAAACTCTTTTTTAAAGGATTTGGTGGTGTGATCAATCCAATATTGTATTGCATATTGTTGAATACAATGACCATGTCAAACAGATCTACAAATCCATCCCCGGTAATATCATCGGTCATATAGCCAAAACTCCCGTTCTGGGCTTTGTTGAAGATATCATTGTTGTCGAAGATATCCACGTATCCATCCTGGATGAGATCTATGGACGTTATGTCTCCGGCGTACATCCCATATACAGATGACTCGGATATTTTTACTTCATTGTTCCCAAACGCCTGAGAAGCAGCGGTAGTAAAATTGTAGGAAATTGTGCTTCCTGCAAATGATATAGCTGTTGAACTCCAGGTTTCAACGCTTTGCCTGTGTTTGATCACAATGTAGTAGTTTGACGAAAAAGCTGGTGGAATGGTCAGTGACACAGTACCTGAGGTGGAAACAGAAACTCCATGTGCCTGGTAAAGGTATGCCCAAGGAGAAGATGCGGCAGCAAGCAACACGCTGAGTGTATCCGCAGTGGTGCCGGAGAACTTATTAAACGTTGCAGATCCGTCCGTACACTCCTGGGCCTGGTTCAAGGTATTGGTGGCTGAAGCATAAAGTCCTTCAAGAAAGACAGTAAGGTTAAGGGACTTAGAAATAGCCGTACCGGTTACAGATACGTCGTCAATACACACTCCATATCCGTATTTCGCATTTCCTTCGAATGCAATGTAATATGTTGAGGATGAATTTGGCAGGTTGACCGTCTCCTGGGTCCATGCGGTTATGCTTGTCGTGTAGGTTGTGATAAGTGTCCATGTGCCTGTGGCTGATGTACGGTAATAAATGGCAAGCTGGTCCTGTCGACCGCTCCAGACAGCTTGTGTATGCCAGAATTTCAGCTGAGGACTGGCAATCGCGGAAAGGTTCATGGGCGGTGAGATCAACCGGGTTTTGTTATCTGCAGTGGTTACATCTTTCAGGCAGGCATTATAGGTTCCTCCGTGGGCAGCAACCGGATGGCTGTTCCCGCTTCCTGGAATGAATGTCCAGTTGATACCTGATGAACTTACCTGTTCCTGGGTCCAGCAACCGGGTATCAGTCCGTTGTTTTCAAATCCTTCGGAATAGGGAAAAGACAAAACCGTACCACAGGATGTTACCGCATACGCAGCGACAAACGTCGAATAGGAAGTACCGGGTAATACAGACCATGCCTGGTAATAACAGGTCGTGTTGGGATTGAGCCCGGTATGATTGTAAGTTGTGCCTGCACCATTGTATATGACCGTACCTCCTCCTGGAATTACAGAGCCCTGGTTATAAACGGTTCCGGCAACTGGCGTTCCAAATGTTGAAGTGGTGTTATAAGCTATGATGACAGGACTGTCCAGGTAGTTTTTCACCCACAACAGGGTTATCTGACCTGGGCCAGATGCTGTAGCAGTAAGGCTAACCGGTGAAGTTGATCTTGTCAGCCTGACATTTACACGGGTGGTATTCCTGCTGCTGACATTTACATTTGACACCGTTTTACTATTATATCCCCCGGCAGAATAAGTAACAGAATAGGTTCCGGGGTAAATGGGACGATAATACCAACCGGATGGAAGATTTGAATAAACAAAGGCGCTGTCAATATCATGACCTGCAATGAATACTTTTGCCCTGAGCGGGGCTCCCGTGATCGAATCGGTGATTTTTCCATTGATCCCGTACAGCACTTCTTCCATATAATTAAGGAATGAATGACAATTGTATTTCCAATAATTCAGGAGCTGGCTTGCTGCCGGCGTTTTTGTGGTGGAAATTTCAATGGTGACTTCACGGCCATGCTTAAAATAAGTTGTATAATCCTGGCGACCGCCGGTTATCCGGTACCATGCGTAACCATTGGTAATGCCATTTGATTCGTCATCCATATATCCCGCAACACTATATACATGCACAGTATCTGCATATTCCCGGCCTACGAACTGCCACCATGAATCGTCGGCATGAAGCTTTGCCCAGGTATCCCAGGGATAATTGAACACTTCATAACCTCCGTGGAAATTGGCAGATAAACTGAAATGGGTCTTGTTTGACTGGTAATTCATGAATGCGGATGTTTCCTGCTGCCATAATTGACCATCAGGATGTTGGCCATCAACAGGATCAGGATAATTTCTGTTCAGGTCAACATTATTTGCATTGTACCTTACAGCACCCGCAACCGAATTGTCTCCGTTGTGAAAGGTGCCGTCGGGATTGGCAAGCGGAGTAATGTATATCTGACAATTATTGACAAGGTTGGTTATCCGCGGATTAACATTATATCCTGACACCAGGGAATCAATCAGATGTAACATTAGAACATACCCTGTTAATTCATCACCATGGATGGAGGATGAATAGAAAATTTGTGGTGCCGACCTGTCAGTATTAACGCTATCGCTGATTTTCAAGGCCAATAAAAGCCTTCCCTGAATGGTGGTTCCAATGGTATCAACCTTGCATATCGCCGGATGGGCACTTGCAAACCCCGCCATGTAGGAAAGAAATTGGGAATAGTTCGGATAGAAGTTCCATATTGTCCTGTTATTATTGTCTTTTGTGGCATTTCCCATATTGAGTTCCTCATCGGAAAGTAGTGTGCCTGGAAGGGGAAGCAGTGAGTATGGCAGGTTATATTTCAGAAATCCTTTGAATTCTTCCCGGTTTGCATAAGCGAAAACCTCATTCCCCTTGTACTTATCAATGGAGATAACCTTTGTAAGAAGATTTATTTCATTTTTATCCTGGATGGTAAATTTGAAGTAAATTTCCCCGTATTTATTCAGTATTTCATCGGCTGACCTGTCAGAAACCGCCTGTCCAAAACTTGTAGCAAATATGGCAGAAAAGAGCATTAAAAAAATTAGACCATGGATAACTTTCATTTGTAAAACCTTGTTATTTGATATCATTGATTCTTGACAAATGCCTGGGACAAGAAATGTTGCCGCTTTACAAAATTAATGGAAAACTTCCTGACGGCAAAATGCATTGACAGTCAGTTCCCATTCATGAAAAAAGAACTGGGGTAAAGCACCATCCGGTACTGTACCCCAGTTCTAAAAACCTGATCACGGCTTATGCTTGTGCAACAATGGCGAGTGCCAAAACGCCGGCAGGTTGGAATCTTCTATTTTTCTTCCCTAACTGCTTTGTATAGTTTTTTTCCACCATACATTGCTCCAAGGGCCAGAAATATGCTAAGCCCTCCGTCGATCGGTCCACCAATAGGACCGGCAGGCTGATCATTGAAAGAACCATGTCCTTCTCCCGGCATTGGCGGGGGGGGCGGAAAGTCTGCCCTGACAGCAGTAACAATCAGCATGAACATCATGATTGCAATTGGTGCTATGAATTTTTTCATTTTCATCATCTTTATTTTTAATGGTTAGTACTTGATTTATCCACCCTCTTGATCCCCGCACAAGCGGGGATCTTTTGAGGGGACAAGTGGATAATGTCATTAATTCAGGAATAATTTCTTAGAGTAAGGCTTCTGGTCAGTAATCACCTTAACCATATAGTAGCCCGTTTGTGCCCATGGCATATCGATCTTCAGCGTTTTGCCGTCAATCTGGGTCCTGGAAACAAGTTCTTTTCCAAGAAGGTCATATACGATAACACTCTGGATCGTTTTGCCACTGTTGTTCACTACGTAGATGCTCTTATCCCATGAGTAAGCGGAGATCATGCCTTCGTTCATATCCTGGACGCCGAATACACCACCAAAATGGAGGAGGAAACGGTTTTCCTGGTCTGCTGTTGCTGATGTGAACGAATAAACCGGGTTGACTCTCAGATCCTGGGTAGTTCCTGCTACCAGGTCTTCCAGTGTTACGGTCACGCCCTGTGCAAAGGTCTCGATGCCGCTGGCTGTCATTGTGTAGTTGGCTGCTTCACCTTTTACAAAGCTTACAGGGATCGTGTTACCCTGCGGTATGGCTGGCATGATGTTCGTTGACAGGTTACCATTGGCAACGCTGTACATAACCGGAGCCTGGGCTATCCCTGTGAAGAAATGGCTGTCATAGTTCAGGTCATAATTGCTCGTTGAATTCTGATCGAATCCTACAACGGCCTCAATATAGGTATTGTTGGTCGTTGAACTGGCTGTCAGTTTCAAACGGTTGTTTGATACATCACCGTTCTTATACCATGGGGTAAAGTCATGGACCCTGGCTGCTGCCGGGAAAGTCAGGCTGTTAACCGGACCGTCTACATAGATAAATACACCGTTTGCTTCAGGTATCACTGAATTGGCAGCTATGTCCGTATAGGTTCCTCCCGGGTTCAATGCCTTGGCGATAGCCTGTACATTGCTCAGGGCCCAGTTGCCATCATTCCATTTTACGGCTGATGAATACGGGTTGCCTAAAAGATGCCAGCCATGATATACGGTGGCCGGGGTGTAAGTAATGTCGGTCATGGTGTAGTTGCCTGTATTGGGTGATCCGCTGAACAGTTTCGTGGAGGTGGCCTGGTAAGCTACCAGGAAGCCTTCGGCTAAGCCCATGGCCGGCCAGTTGTAGTTCTTGTAATTCCTCCAGTAATCGGTCGGTTCTTCCCATTTGTACATATCATCATTGGCTCCCGGTGCAAAATTCGGAGCTATTGCCTGATTTGAGATCGGTGATGACAATAAATGCCAGCCGCTGGTTGGGGTCGTATAACCCGGGATGAAACGCTCAATCGTTGTGGAACCTGCTCCTACTACTGCACCGGCGATCAGTGATCCTGTTCCGGCTGCATCGCTCTGAAGGGTAAGTCCGCTGATGGCATCTACTGTGACGGTGCCTGTTACTGTCAATCCTGCGCCTGAACCTACGGTTACAGTTGCTCCTGCAATTATATGAATGTTACCTACTGTAACGACTGTTGTTAAAACCGGGAAATTAGGACATCCTGATGGAATAATCACTGTTGCATCTGACGAAGGTGCGTTATAAGGTATCCAGTTGAATCCATTGTTCCAGTCTGTATTGAGCGCGCCGGTCCAAACAAAATCGGCTACGGTTACGCCTACAACAGTACTATAGTCTTCCGGGCAGCTGCCGCTTTGTACGACGGCCCTGTACTGATAGTTCCCGATAACGCCTTCGCTCTGGTGCAGCGGATTCATTCCTGCTGTACCTGCGATATCATTCCAGCCGCCGCCATTGAAGTTGTTCTGCCATTTGGTGATAACACCTGTCTCACCGGCAAGGAATACATCAAAGAAAGAAGCTACACCAACATAGCTAACGCCTGTTGAGGCTGTTCCTCCTACTGATGCCGGTGCCATGCTTACTGCAACCGGTCCCCAGTTATAGGTCAGGTATTCAGCTGTACGCCATGCATACACCGTGTAATTGCCTGCTACGATGCCTGTATTCCATACAATGGCTGCACCTGTGCCGGCTACCCAGTTTCCTACAGGGTTGCCTTCGAGTTTCAACAGGTATTTCACACCCGTCTGTGAATTGCTCAACGTTACATTAGGTGTTGATCCGCCGCAGAATGTGCCGCCGGTCAATACGTAAGTCGTGTTGATCGGAGCGTTCAGTGTCGGGTTCACCAGGTTTGTATTGTTCATGGTCATCGTGCACAATACGGCAAGATTCGATGCATTCATGTAGAATACGGCTGTTCCGGTCGGTGCTGCCACCGTTACCGTAAGATTAGCCAGTGCCTGTGCATAAGCTACGGCGCTACCGCCGACTGTCCCGTTGCTGCTGTTATACAGGCTTACGCGGCAGATCCTTGTTCCTAATCCCGTTGATGAGATCATGCTGCAGGATGCCTGGTTAGGTGGGTTGGCCTGGGCTGTAACCACAAATCGACTGTTTGTCGCCGTCGGTTGCGTAATTACTGAGGGGATCTGGCCCACATTCGTCAGATCTGAAAAGCCCGGAACCACTGAACAATATAACGATCCGCCATTCTTTATTGCTGCGTTGAACGTTACTTTGTACTGGCCGGATGAATAGTAAAAATCTCCGCTTGCCCACGTTGACTTAACATAAATGTCAACATAATAGTGGCTCGCATCAATCAATGTGTCATTCCTCAATGTCACTTCGCAGGATTGTGACCTGGCTGCCATCGAGGCAATCACGAAAAACAACAGAAATAATGCTGCTTTCATGCTAATCAAATAGAGTCTGCTTCTTTTCATTTTTGTTTATTTTAAGGGTTTTTAATTGGGTAATAAAAATTCAAATATAAAGATTTGGAACGTACAAAGGAGAAAACCGTTTGTACGTTCCATTCATTTTTTATCGTATTGTCCCCGTGTGTTTATTAGGGCTCTTTTTCATCGGGAATGGAGGAGTATTCATACCAATTGCCTGTTGCATATTGTTGAAAACAAGCGCCATGTCAAAGATATCCACAAAACCGTCAGGTCCCGTTCCGCCTGCCGGTGCAAAACCGGTCAGGTCTTCGGGGATATAGCCAAAGGCAGCCAATTGTGCCAGGTTGAACACATCATTGTTATCAAAGATATCAATATATCCATCCTGGGGACCAAACATACTGGTGACATCACCACCCCAGAGACCAAAGATACCGCCTTCATCAACATCCTTCTGGTTATTACCAAAGGCCTGAGATGCAGCAATAGTGAAATCATAGGTTATGGCGCTTCCTGCAAAAGAAACAGGTGCTGCACTCCATGTCTCTACCGATTGGCGATGCTTGATGACAATAAAGTAATTCCCGGATAGTGCTCCCGGGATATCTGTTATCGTGATTGTTCCATCCATATCAATAAACTTTCCGTGAGCCTCATAATTATAAGGTATCGGATCCGGCCAGGTGATAAGGTCTTCTACCAGCAATACACTTATCGTATCAACATGATTTAATGGCCATTTATCAAACTGGGTGAAATCATCAGGATTGACATCCTGCGTTTTGTTCATTACTCCGGTTGGAACATCATAAAAACCTTCGAGGAACACTTTTACAACCAATGATTTTGTCGTAACAGGAGGTGCTAATTCATAAGCTCCCATTGTAGGATTCAAAGCATTCCTCGGGTTATTTAAAATGTCAGTTTCAACAATACCCGGTAAGGGAGTGGCAACCCCGATCAAAGGAGAACCTGTTGTCGGCAATAAATTCCCCGATGATGTGTACAAAGGATCTGCACTGATTGAATGAGTGTCGCCGCCTGTGACGGTTTGCCAGTCCCTGAGGTTATAAACAAAATTGCCATAGACGCCCACGCTGTCAGGGTATATGTTGTAAAGATCATTGTAGTCGGATACGAATCCGTCATAGATTGCTACAATTGTATAGTTCCCCCATCCGGTACGGCTGCAGGAAAAACTGTTGTCCTTAATCGTATTTACAGAGGTGCTCATCTTGTAAAGGGCAAAAGCCCCACCGTTCGTTCCTGTTGTGGTGGCTCCTCCGATTGAAACACTATTATAATAGTAGTCGGCTTTTGTTCCGGTATTATAATCCCAGAAGCCAACAAACATGATATCATTTGAAATACCGTGTCCAAGCGAGATGACATTATTTGACAGCCTGTATGTATTGCTCATCCCTGCCAGACTTCCGTAAACCATAACGCCAGCAGTTGGGCCTGTGCTCACAGCTGATGGATTTGTTGCACCGATATTGTATATCTGGTTTTTTTCGACAACGATTGGAAAATCAGCCTGAATACGGATACCATAAACATTCGAAGGAGTTGCACTGGTTGCAGTCATGTTTGCAATGATATTGTTTGCAATGGTTGCGGAAGTATTTGCATAGATTGCCCAAAGTCCGCTGGTACCCGTAGAAGTGATGCTGTTTGGCGTTGATACATCTCCAATGACGTTTCCTGTAACTGTTCCGATGTTTACGATCCCTGAAGATGCATAAATACCATCAAAAGCGGCAGCTCCGGTACTTGTAAGGCTAAGGTTCTTAATAACATTTCCCTGGATGGATGAAGCTGGGCTTGTGGGACTCATGCCGAGGTTTAATCCATACCAGGAAACAGCACCGCTGTTAACCCATGGACTTCCTCCGCAAATTGGTGCCTGTCCGCCCAGGTAATTATTGGAGACAGTATGTCCACCACCTGAGAAAACGCCTACACATGTTTGTGTGGCTGTCGGGATCGTTGCGTTATTATAATAGATACTGTTACCGGTCACATTACAACCATCTGCTACTACACTTAACAGAATACCATAGCCTGTGAAATTGGAGATGTTGTTGTTAACGATGTTTATTGTAGTGGTCAGCGAATTTCCGGCAATAGCATAAAGTGTTCTTCCAGTGGTTCCTCCTGTTGCATCCCTGATATCATTGCCGGAAATGGTAACATTGTTGACACCTGCGCTTACAAGCAGTTCACCATAACCAGTTGTACCGTTATTTTCAACAATTGTCTGCGTCAAGGTACAGTTCAAACTACCGTTATACCATTGGATTGTAGGGCCAGTATTTGCAGCTGTGGCATTTGTATTCCTGAATAAAAGGTTTTTGCCTGTCCCTCCGTCAATAATCAAGCGATCGGCTCCTGCTATCGGGATCATCGCAGAACCTGCTGCAACTGCAGTTCCGGAAATTGTCCTCAAAGTTGAGGCATCCGGAACAATGGACATTGTATAGGTTCCTGTTCCTTCCTCAGCCCATTGGAGTAAGGCAATCGTACCAGGCTCGGTAAGATCTGATGTAATATTTACCGTAACATTGGAATTCAGAACGCTCCGGTTTACAGCCCTGAAGAATCCCTGGGCATCATCTGCTGTAAGCGTGGTATAAGGCTGTCCCACACCGACATTTACAATAGCGGGAATTGCCGTACATATAAAATAGCTGTTAATAAAACCACCGACCGGGAATGCAGATGCAGTGAGTGCGACTGTAGACGGGTAAACGGAAAAGGCACCCTGGTTGATGCTGACATTTGGTGTTGGAAGAAGATCCTGTGCTACTACAAAATATTGGATCTGGTCTCCCGAAGCAACGACACCTGCGCCACCAAGTGAATTATAAAGGAGTGCATAATTGATGGTAAAGCTTGCAGGAGAAGAACCGCTGCCGGTTTCAACCCATTTCCATCCATTGTCAGCACTGGTGTTGCCCAAATATGCATTGGCATCGGTTGATTTTTTATAATAGAGTCGTGGTGACGTCCCTGACGCGAAATTCACGCCGCTTGGGTCAGTAATCGTAGCAAAACCTGGAAGAACCCTGTTTGTGGTTGCTGTAATGTTCGAAAGTAAAGAATAGGTAATGGTCGGGCCTGAAAGGTCAAGCTGGATAAAATTACCTGCATCAGCACCGATATCTGTTGGTGTAAGGCCTGATCTCAGTTCGCTGTCGTAGTCGTCAGCAATGCTGGCAATGGCCATTCCCTGGCCTTCAACCGGAGTAGGATCAGCAGGGCTGATATGAAGGTTTGCATTTGATGAATTCCCATTCGGCCACAGGTACTGAGGGTTTGCAGACATGCTGTTACCATCCATTCCGACTGCACTCCTCCATGCATTCAGGTTGGCAACATCAGCACTGTTAAAATATCCGAAAACTCCGCTGGGCGCATAATAGACATTGAAGTTCATTGTCAGACCGGTTGGGTTGACAGTTGTTCCACCAACTTTTACAGCATAATGTTTACCGGTTGTTCCTCCGGTACGGGCATTATAGAATATGTTATTCTGATATACCCGGTTGTTGATCGTAACAAGGCTGTTAAAAGCGTATGTGTTGCCCGTCACCCCGGATGCAGTTCCGCCCACATAGATGCTGTTGAAATAAAGACTATTGCTTCCTCCTGCTTCATAAATACCATTCAACACATATCCTCCGCCCAGGGCAGTACCATCACTCTTTACACCGAGCTGGATCATGTTATTCCGGTAAACCCCGGTATTACTTGTCGCATTTATGAACATGCCATAGATTCCGGCCGATGAACTTGTCGAACTCATTGAGAGGTTGTGAATAAAGTTCTTTTCACACATCATTGTACCACCTGATCCGCTGACATAGATCCCGTTATAAACAACAGAAGCTGTTGCAGCTGTGCTCGAGAGATTATAAATATTGTTCTTCCTTACGATCTGTCCTGGTTTTGAATTTGAGCAGGAGATCCCGACAATAGCAGCCAGGTTTGTGCCAGTAGTATTCCCGGATGCACTTGTCAGATCCCTGATTGTATTGTTCTCAATTGTGGTAACTGCGATAGTTCCAGCATTCCTGATTCCAAGCATGTAAGATGCTGTATTTGTGGAAGTGGTCGTCCAGTTGGCACATGTATTATCATGAATATTCACGGTTCCTGTTCCGGATCCGGGGATTGAGTAAATACCGACGAACTGATTGTAAAAATTAGTCCCTGCTGTTTGCAGGCTGTTAGGGGTAGTTATACTCCCGATTACATTCCCTGAAATGTCAAGATTTGCACTCAAAGGGTTAGAGGCAACATAGAACCCATAAATGGTATTATAGCCGGTTGTGCCTGTAAATGCACTTGTTAATGTCACCGAGCCAAAGTTATTGTTTTGTATTGAGCCCATTGGAGCCACTGAATAACAGCCCATTACATGACATCCTGTCAGGGTGCCGGCACCAATGTTGAACTGTAGATTTCCAGTACCAGTTGCACTACCTATTGTATTTCCGGTAAGATTTACATTTCCTCCCGATAGCAGATATCCAAGGAATATGAATGATCCTGCAGTTCCGGTTCCTGTTGTATTTAACTTGATATTTGAAATCGTATTATTTGAAATATTGATAGCATTGGAGGTTGATACAGTGTTATAAATTCGAATACAATAAATAAAATCCGAAATGGTGGTGGTGCCGTATGTCAATGGTGTTCCACCGCAAAGGGCTGATGTTCCTCCAATATAGTTGCCGGAAATGTTATATCCGTCACCTACGGCTATGATCATAGCAAACCAGCCAACACCGGCAACGCTAGGAGTCATTGTGGTTTGCTCATAGATGCTGTTATTCACAATATTCCATGCACTACACCCAGCATTGATGTAAATACATATCGTTGAAGTAGTCGCAGAATAAAAATTGAAAATATTACAATTTGAGATCGTAATATTGTTATTGGCCACTGCAGCGCTGTAACCATTGCCAAGGATAGGATAAACCGGCATTGTTGCGCCATCCCTTATATCGCAATTATCAATGGTATTGTCATCATTTCCTGTGACAAGACCCCAGTCAAAAGTAATTGTACCCCATGTTCCGGTATTCACCCCCTTAACAATGCAATATTCAAATTCATTATTGGATGCATCATTGACGAAATCGATGGTGAATGCGGCGGTATTGGTATTTTCGATAACAAGGTCTCTTGTAGTTCCTGATCCATTGACACGACCGTCAAAAACCACGAATTTACAGGCATCCATGGCGATTGTCCCGTCTGCACTGCTACTCGTTATCGACAAGCCTGAAACACCAGGCATGATGATGATATTTTCGTGAGCCGTTCCGATTGTAGGTGGAACAAGAGGGAAGGTTTCAGTTGTACTTGTATAACCAGTTACAAGTTTCAGGATGATGTTTGCACTCAATCCCTGCGCTGTGATGTCAGCAAATGCTGCCGTCAGCGTGACATAGTCACCACCTGGTCCAACTGTTTTCGTCCCAGACAATTGACCAAAAGTAACGCTGCTGAAAAGCAATAATAATCCTAAAAATAGGTAACGCTGTTTCATAATGGTTGGTTGGTTTAGGTGAATTGTTATGTTTTTTAAAAAATAATATCTGATATTCAATAATATACTTATTCCTCAAGTAATCAGGAAAATTTTTATGGTTGTCAAATATAAAAAAAGTTTATTTGAAAAAAAAATTGCATCTTATTTTCTTTAATTTTCACATAATCAATTTTCCTAAACCACCTGAATTTCCGTGCCCTTCAAATAAGAATATAAAATTAAAAATCTCTTGCCGGGGCTCCCGCCCAACTGTTTATTGCCCAGGAAAAATCATCCGGGATCCATTCTTCCTGAGATTATCAGGCGCCTCAGCATAACAATAATTTTCACCGGTCATTTCCATTCCCTTATGGGTAAAAAAGTGAGACAATGACCAAACGGCCATCATCTCACCTGCCCACAAATTCACCACTAACCAAAATGGTGTTTCTTTATTCCTGTTGGCTTTTGGCCGACTAACCCCGTTAGTTTCATGTTCAAACTTGAAGACCCTGTCAAGGTCCGGGACGCTGACAGGGTCCAAAATATTTTACCCGTTATTTTTTCCCCGGGTTCGGAGGAGTGTTCATTCCGATAGCCTGCTGCATATTGTTAAAAACAAGGGCCATGTCGAAGATATCAACAAAACCGTCAGGACCGATCCCTCCTGCCGGTGAAAAGCCGGTCAGATCCTCGACAACATACCCATGACCTGCTGCCTGTGCCAGGTTGAATACAGCATTATTATCAAAGATATCTATATAGCCATCCTGGGTTCCGGACATACTGCTCACATCTCCTCCCCAGAAACCATAAGGACCACTTTCACTGAGGGACTTCTGATTATTTCCATAGGCCTGGGAAGCGGCTGTGGTAAAATCATAATTAATGGTATTGCCCGCAAATGAAACAGGCACTGCGCTCCATGTCTCAACGCTCTGACGATGTTTGACCACGATGTAATAATTACCTGATAAAGCCGGGGGAATAGTGCTCAATGAAACATTGCCGTCAGTATTGATGAACAGGGAATGAGATTGGAAAACGACAGGCCATGGATCAACAGCTTCAGCCAATTCAATACTGAGCGTGTCTGCATGATTGGAAGGCCATTTATCAAACTGGGTTACACCATCGGGTGTGACTGTCTGAGCTTTGTTCATCATTCCACTGCCCTCATCATAGAATCCTTCCAGGAAGGCTTTTATGTTGAGGGTTTTATTTCCTGATAGTGTTGTGAACGTCATGTCCTCTCCATATATGGTCAATCCGCTGTTGGTAATGCCACGAGCCCTGAAATGGTAGGTGGTGCCTGACTCCAGGCCGGCAACAGTTGCGACCATGAACAGTTCCGTAGAACCAGTGATTGATACCGGATCGCCTGAAATACTATTGCCATAAGCGGTTGTCAGACCATAGTCAAAATATGTATTGACAGTATCGTTCAAAGCATTGACAGTTCCGTAAATAAAGGCTGAGGTTAGTGTGATATCGCCTGAATTGACAGTAAGTACTATCGGATGTGCAACAAATTCATAAGCTCCCATATCCGGGGGATTTGTGCGAAGCACATTCGTGATGTCTGTTGGTGTTGCAGAAAGGTAGAATCCCTTATTGTTCAATGCGGATGCCGTTGGCAAAAGGTAGGAAGGTGCGGTGAAGGCAGGATCGATGGTAAGTGTGTTCCTGTCCATTCCTGTTACTGCCTGCCAGCCGACTAATGTCGGCTGATCTGTTCCGTTGATCATCCCTATATTCGGACCAATCCCGTCAATATAGTAATCATTGTAATCGAGTGCCGAGAAACAGGTTGGGGTATTCGTTACAATGGCATAGGTTTTTGAAGCAGGTGTTCCCGAAGAAGGCTGCATTGAATTTTTCAGGATATTGTCGCGAATATCTATACCCGTAACGACATTTGTACTTCCGTTCCCCCAGATCGCGATGCATGATGAAATCACGTTGGCAGAGGATGACAACGTATTTCCTGACAAATTAATCGAATTATGGTAAATATGCATGTTCCCACCGGAAAAGATAAGAATTCCATATGGATTTTGCGAATTGATGCCCAAACTGGAACCTGAACCAAAAATATTATAGAACACATTGTTGGTGATCTCTGTGAGCGATGTGGCTTCTGCACCATAGTAAATTCCCAGGGGCCCCGAAGAAATGCCATACCAGTCGTGGATAATATTCTTGTTGACTTTCAGGTTTGTGACATAGGGATTTACCATGATCCCCATTATGGATTGTGGGAAAACAGTATTCCCTGTTACCGGACCAATGATCTCATTTCCTTCGATCAGCACGTTGTTGCAGTAGGAAGACAAGGTTATTCCCCTGTTCATCACAAAATTCGTTGCAGTCATCGATCCTATCGTGTTGTTTGTGATCCTGATATTGTTTGCAGGACCGGTCAGGGCGCCTCCGAGCTGGATTCCGGTGGCTGCACTGTTGATCGTATTGTTATCGATAACCACATTGTTATACCCTGAATTGCCTGAAATGCTGTAGAAGACAATTCCCTGCGCGTTGTAAACCATTTCCTGGTGGGCCTGAAGCACACAATTCTTTATGGTGATATTGGATGCTCCGACGATTCCATTATTGTATAAGCCTATCGGTGCTGCAAAGCCACTGGAAGCAGTATTCCTCAACGTAAGGCTACGATCACTTCCACCAACGGAGTTTGAACCGTCAAAGATCACATATTGAACTCCGTTCAATGTTATTAGGCTTCGGGACCCTGCCGCATATGTACCCAGGTACGAATAATCAAATACCGGAGTAGCTCCGGGTGCAGGTTTGATGGTCAGGGTGTTTAATTCACTCGAACCAGGGTTCTGGTTGATGATCATGGGCAGATACTCCCCCGGGTAGTTGTTATCCGTCAACAGCAATGTGACCGGGCAAGAGATTTCTTTATTATTAATATCATTGATCGCTTCTGTGAGCGTCTGGTAATTCTGACCGATACCTACCGTATACGTACCGCAGATACTGGGTATAATGAAATACTTATAAGGTGTAGTCGGGGCTGTTGAACAAGCCGGAGGGTTTGCTGTGAAGCCGGAAGCACCAACTATAGGGTAAGAGCCGGCATTGGGTGTTATATAACTATCCTGGGCAATGATAAAATAATAGATCGTATCAATGGTGGCGACACCTCCTCCGAAACTGAAGCTGTACTTGTCACTGCCAATTCACGTTCCCGGAACATACGTCCAGGTCCCGGTCGAATTTCTTCTCCAGCAAACCTGCGGTAACCCGATACCTGAAGTTGGCACACCATGCCCGTCGCTGATTGTTGCGATGAGTGTCCTGTTTTCAAGTGATGATGTGTTCATCAGTGGAGTATAAACGATAGATGGAGAAGTTACATCATTGGGAATGCCGGCAAATTCATCAGCACCCAGATCCGGTGCCATGGCTGGATACCCGGGATTATCGGGATATCCGGCATTCGGATACCTTGCATCATTGTCGAAATCAGTTCCGACACTATACGGCGTTAAAATTAGCGTACCGGCGCTTTCACATTGTGTGGCAACATCTGTCTTTAAATGAAGATCATAAGGGGTTGTAGCAACATTGACAAACGGAGGATTTTCTGTCACCGACTGAAGTTCACGCGGAGTGACAAGGGATTTATAATCATTAAGAGTCATGGCGGAAGTTGCACCATCATAGAATATTACCCTGCTGGGTCCCGGTGTTCCCGCATAATAGTTATTGTTGTTTGTTGCCATCCCGAAATTTGCAAACCCTGCGGAGGAGAATCTTATTGCAACAGTTTTCCCTGATCCGTTCGGAGTTGAGGTATTGACAACTATATTATTCCTGATATCATAACTCTGGGCTGATGTACCCACATAGAATCCCGCTGTGTTGAAATTCGTGCCCGTTGAAGCAGCATTCAGATAAACAGTGTTGTAATAGCAACCAAGTGTATTGACAGAACCTCCTGATATATTTATGCCGTATATCGAGACGGATGTGGATGATGAAATCGGGGTTTTCAATTCCGATATATAATTGTTATAAACATACATATCACCCAGAGTGCTCTGGCTCGATAAATTGATACCATAAATTATCCCTGTTGCATAATTTGCAGTCAGGTTCTGAACTTTATTGTTATAAACTGAAGTCGGGCCTCCGTTGCCTGTGTAGATACCATACATACTTCCATTGCATGAGAGGTTTGAAATTGTATTACCATAGATGGTTTTCTGGTTTTGGGAAGCCAATACATACAATACATTGACTGTGCCGCTAGATGATGTTGAGTTGTTGCTGATGGTGTTATTGTAACAGTTCATGGCCAGTCCATAACCGCCCGGTGAGATGTATGTTGTTCCTGCCGATACATTGGCGGATTGTAACCGGACGTTTCCTGTCACCGAGTTCCCGTAAACGTTTAAATTGCCCTGGACCACCGCATTGCCGGCAAGTCCTGTCCTTGTATACATATACTGAATTGTACCCTGAGCCGTTGCCGTTGCCGATCCAAATGTATTATTTGTGATCTGGTTGTTAAAAACATTCAGATTCGTACAGCCACCATTATCGGAAAAAAGCATGTTGCAGGCCACATTTCCGGCGTTTGCATAAGTGCAACCAGTGATCGTATTGTCATGAATGCTGATCAGGTTGCCTGAGCCCGCGGAACCCATGGTAACATAAATTGCATGAAAAGGTCCGATGCCGCCATATTGAACTGATACAGTATTATGGTGAAGGTCAAGATTTCCATTGGCCGTTGTTGATGCATTGATGCCATAAAAAGCTATGGTGCTGCTTGTCGTTGATGCCAGACCGCTGATGGTGGTGTTTGCGATCGTGAGGTGATCCTGGTATATCGTGAAAATTCCGTAGGGTATAATTCCTCCGCCTCCCAGGTTGGAAATAGTGTTGGCTCCCTCATTCCCGATCTCATTGAACTGGTCGTAGTAAAACTTGAGGCTGGTATCGTTAAATCCTGTAATAGAGATGCCTGTGTAAACATTTGTAATTGTCAGTCCGTAAAATTTATTATATGAATTTTCACCATCCGTAGATGTGGCGGTCAGCGTTACAGTAGGAGCAGCCAACGTAAAATTGGGAGAATAAATAGCAATAGTGGCAGCATTGGTCTTATTCATGGTAATATGGCAGTTTGCTATTGTATTATGCTGTGAACCATCGGTACCGGAAGTTCTCAGGAGAGCAAACCCCCACTCCATTTGTGTGGCTCCGCTGGTATTCAATGCATTCTCCTGGATGTCAATTCCGTTGAAGGTAATATAATCCGAACCGGATAAACAGAAAATATAATCGTATACCCCGGTTCCCGAAGCGGCAGTCACCAAATAATTTGCCCCATCTCCGCTAAGCTGGAAAACCACAGGAGCAGTTGCAGTACTCTCGAATCCGACAGGTAAGCTGATAAGGCCATTGGACGGGGAAAGGAATGTCTCCGATCCTCCCGCAATAACATTGAATGTTACACCCGGTGCCGCAACACCTTTGACGTTCAGATCGGCAATTGCTTCTCTGATCGTACCATAATCGCCGGGAATAGATTTTGGTCCCGACAATTGTCCAAATGATAACCCACTGATTATCAAAAAAAGTATCAGTGTAAAAATTGTTCTTTTCATGGTGGTTGATTTTTGGTTAAACATTGATTTACTTATTTTCTGGTTTACTTTTTCTGTTCCCTGGTTTGCGTTTGACTTTTACCTCCTGTTCAGAAACCGGCCCGGTCATAGAGTTTTTCAGTTTTCTCAGGATCTCATTCTCCTCCTTTTTCCGTCCGATCAGTTCTTCAAGTTCGTTTTTCCAGGATTCCGTTTTCGGTTTGTTTTTCATTCTTTCCTTGCTAAAAATTGTCGTTGTAGTTTCTGTGACCAAAACTAAAATCGAAAATCAAAAAGTCAATATAAATATGCCTTACAAATGATGTACAGGCACCTTACAAAGTATACATAAGGTAAATCAGCGGCTGGAAAACGCCTGGAAAAATGCGCCTTATAAACCTGGTTACCCGATCCTTAACGCAGTGTAAGGTATGATAAAAAGAATAAAGGTGCTTTAAGATCAAAATTCAGACCTGAAGATGAAAAAAGAAATGAAAGCCATACGGTCGATGACGACAAAAACTGAAAGGAAGTGCTGCCGGGTGAAAAATTTTCATCCCGCCCACCGTTATCCTTTTTATTCAGGCCCGCTAAAACTGGGAAAGAAAGGTAATAAGGTTTTCATCTTTCGAAATTCCAATCTTTTGCCTGAGTCTCGACCTGGCGACCATTATGCTGTTCTGGGATTGGTAAGTAAGCGAAGAGATTTCTTTGGTACTCATGTTTAACCTAAGGAATGCGCACAATTTCAATTCGTTGGGAGACAGGTCAGGGAATTTATCACTGAGGTTGTGGTAAAAATGTGTATGTACGTTCTGGAACCTGATCTCAAACTCTTTCCAGGCATCAACATTTGCTGTTTGCTCCAGTTCGCTGATGATTAGCTTTATGATCTTTGCATTGGAGGAATGATCCTCAACTTCCAGCCTTTTCATCTTCTCCCCGATCTGAACAACCATTTCATTCATCTTTGTCAGATACATCACATTGGTGGTGAGTTCTTTGTTCTGATATTCCAGTTTTTCATTCAATGCCTGTTTTTCAAGGTCACCCTGTTTCTTCTTCTGTTTTTCGAGCCTTAGCATCAGGAAAAGAATGAAAACAACGGCAAGAAGTGCGGCTCCGCTGATGATGTACAGGATCAGGATCGTTTTCCGTGATGATGCCTCAAACGATAGCCTCATCTCGTTCTCCTTCTGCTTTTTATCATATTCCTTCCGGATTTCATTCAGCTTGATGGTTCGCACAGTCATCATTTTTGAAAGGCTGTCCGACTGTTCATGGAAAATCTCGTAATAAAACAAGGCCGAATCTGAACGTCCTGATTTTTTATACAATTTACTCAGGTTCTCAGCTGCAGAAATAACCATTTTGGGCTGGCTCATTATCCTGGCCAGTTTATACCCCCTGAATAAAAAAGATTTTGCAACTATGAAATTTCCCATATCCAGGTAATTCATCCCTGTCCTGATCAGCAGCTCCGAACGGATAATATTTTTGGGGCCCAGGTATTTGCTGTTGGATTTATCGATCAGTGCCAGGCCCTGGTTCAACAGTTCAATTGCTTCCTCGTATTGACCAAGCTGGTTCTTGATCTGGCCAAGATCTGCAAGACATTCCGCTTCGGATATGTCTTCGCCGGATTTCCGGAAAATCTCCAATGCCCGGTTGGTATAATTTGAAGCCTGGCCAAGATCTCCAAGCATAAAATAAACCAGCCCGATATTCATCAGCGGATTCCCCGAATTCGGGATATCCTTTATCTCCAAGAAAACTTTATAGGATTTATTGAAGCAGGTCAGCGCATTCCTGTAATCTTCCGATTCCTTATATATAAGGCCCATATTATTGTATATATGAGGAAGAATGGAAACGTAATGACCTTTTTCAGCAAGCTCCTGCGCCACCATGTAGTGGGTCATGGCGTCCGGCAGGTTATCTGTGACAGTTAATATGTTCCCGATCAGCTGGTACATCTTGGCATACTTCTCTATCTCGTTCACCTCTATATAATGTTTTGCCGCAAGATTATAGAGCTTAGACGCTTCATCAAGCTTATTATCAATGACTGCGAGATTTCCCTGTGCCGAATAAACATCACCAAGGAATTTATCAGCATTCAGCGTCCTGGCAAGGTTGAGAGCCGCTTTTATGCAGTAGTCCGTTGAGTCCCTGTGATCATACTGGTAAGCCCTGGCAAGCGCCAGGTAAAGCCTGATCTTTTCCTCGGTCTCATCGGATTTAAAAAGCAATTTTTGAAGGCTGTCGGATTTTGAGCTACCGGAGGCCATTGAGAAATGCGGTCTTCCGAAAAAAACACAGGAAAGGAAGAGGAACGCAATGACGGGACAGGTCAATTTCATCCTGAAGAGATTAATTCTGATGATGTTGTCTGGCCAGTGGCTGCATCGATTGAAATGGACCAGGAAAATGAATAACTATACAAATATATAAAAAGGAAGACATTTTGCCCCAAGGTCAAAAATTTTTAATAACGCCAACAGGTAATATGCGAATTCAATTCAGATGGACAACTGTCGATTTCTCAATCTCTTTTCTGACCACGGACCTCTGACCTCCGACCTCCGGTCATGTCTTCCGTCTCATCTGACCAGCGTGACCGTTCCCCTGTAAACCTGGCCGGAACTGTTCAACCCAGAAGTGTCATTTGCCTTTAACCTGACAACCCACGCAAAAACGCCTTCCGGCACAGCGGCTCCGTTCATTGTACCATCCCAGCCGGTGCTCACATTGTCGGAACTAAACACTTTTTGTCCCCACCGGTCAAATACATCCATCTGAAATGCAGCATCGCTGCTTAACCCCAGGACACGAAAAACATCATTTTTACCATCACCGTTCGGGGAGAAAGCACCAGGAATAAGCAATCCCAGTTCATCAACATAAACCGTATCAATGGTACTGCATCCAAAATCATTGGTCAGCCTTACCCAATACATTCCTTTGCTGTTCACGGTAATTATTGAATCAGTTGATCCGTTGGACCACAGATAATGGTTGTAGCCGCCCCCGGCGTGAAGTTCGGCTAAGCCTCCTGCCGGGAGTTTGAGGTACTTCGCCTTTGCTCCTTTCAAACCCGGATTGACCGTAACGAGGAAGTCAGCGGAGGAACTATCGCATCCGGGGGAGGTAATGATGATGTGGTAATCCACAATGCCTGGCATTGCCTGGTTGTTTATCAGTACCTGGCTGATCAGGGTCCCTGAACCATCGGCATATCCTGAAACCTCTCCTGATAACGTGGTCCCCCTCCATGAAAAACCGGCGGAAGAAACATCAGCTGTAAGGAAGATCTGTGTTGTATCCCCGCTGCAGATGGTTCCTGATAATGGCTGTGTTGTCAGGCTGGGCAAGGGATTCACATTCACAACTACTGTATCTGTCACCAGGGAATTACAGGCATCAGTGACACTGGCTATAAAAGTATTTGGTCCCGTTGGCGGAGCCACACTGATCAAACTATCGTTCCCCGAAGGAGGGTTCCAGTTGTAGGTAAAAGGCTGCAAGCCACCGGAGACAACAACCCTGATTTCAGCTGTATCTCCCCTGCAGATTGTCATATCATTACCGAGGGACATTGAAAACGGATTATAATCATGTATATATATGGTATCAGAAAAGGATTGTGTCCCTGAACAACTGGCCTGGTCAACCTGGAGGATCACCGTTTCGGTGCCTTCGGCAAGACCGTCAATAAGTGGCTGGATAACAACCGCAGCGCTGTCTTCTCCACCGGGAATGGAAACATAAGAAGGTATTGTTGTATAATCTGTTCCGTTCATGGCGGTACCTGAAATGGTAAACCCAATGGTTAGCACCGGCTGTGAAACAGTTTGGGCCACTTTGAATGAAACGATGACATTATTGCAACCTTCGATGGCAAAAGGGGGAACTGCAGGATTGGAACATGTGTTGGAGATCTGGATGCCGGGACCGCTTGAAAAGCTGTTCTTCTCAAGGAAAACACCTGAATCGTGGCCCCTGTCGTGTGCATCTGCGATGGCGAGCTTGATATGATAAGTGGAATAGGGGGTAACAAGGTGCCAGGCAGTGAAAACATGGGTCAGTCCGTCATATTGATACCAGGTTCCCCCGGCGTTGTTCCAGTTTGATAAAGGATCACTGCAAACATTATTTATGATCACATAATTTGAAGTCCCGGGCATTAATGCGAGATTGATGCTGTTGTTTGAAAACGGTCCTGTTATACCTGGTCCCATCAGGAAGAAGCCGAATGCATCATTGATAGACTCTCCGCAGAATTCATAGAACTCCTCAGAACCAAAAACATACCGGAAACTCACTGTATCGCACCTTGGGATAAAATCAAACTCCATTACACAGGCGTCATATGTTGTTTCCTGGGCAATGACATCCAGATCGGGATCGCCTCCGTATGTTGTGACATCTCCTGCGTCGGGAGAATTGTTCGGGCCGATGGCGATGTCGGCTCTGCCGGTCGTCATCAGGATTCCTGCGTCGAGTTTTAGCTGGGTAAATGCAGTTCCTGTTGTATTATAATAACCAACCTGGTTTGAGCTGATGGCTGAAACCGAGCCATTGCATGTCGCATTGCTGATTGTGATACCGGATCCGGCAAGGTAATTCTCAATGAGTTGCTGTGGCGTCATTGTCATGGATGATCCTTCAACGACCGTCAGTTGTGCAGGCACCTGTAGCCGTAAGACCAGGATCAGACTGCAAATAAAAGAGATAATAATAAATATTTTCGTTGACGGTTGCAACAGCGGTCCAATATGTTAAATGAACAAGCCTGCAAAAGTACTAAGAAACAGCAGAGTGACAACCCACAATACCCATCCTGCAGGGAGGGTAAAAAAACAAAAGAGGCCATCCTTTAAGGACAGCCTCTTCCGATACAAGGTTCTCCTTATATTCTATCTAGGAGTCCGTGTTGTTGATTTGAGTGTGCTTTTCTTAAGCGGGAATGGCGGAGTATTCATTCCAATAGCTAACTGCATATTGTTGAATACAAGCGCCATGTCGAAGATATCGACAAAGCCGTCAGGGCCGACACCTCCGGCGGGGGCAAAACCTGTGAGGTCTTCCACGATATAACCGAATGCTGCCAGCTGCGACAGGTTGAAAATGTCGTTGTTGTCAAAGATATCAACATATCCGTCCTGTGGTCCGAACATACTTGTCACATCTCCGCCCCAGAGTCCGTAGATACCTTCATCTACTTGCTTTTGGTTGTTTCCAAATGCCTGGGAAGCCGCCGTTGTAAAGTCATAAGTGACAATGCTTCCTGCAAAGGAAACAGGAGATGCGCTCCAGGTTTCTACTGTCTGACGATGTTTCACGATAATATAATAATCACCTGTCATTGTACCAGGAATATCATTCATCGCGATAATCCCATCCATGTTGATGAATTTTCCAATGCCCTTGTATTCATAGGGTATTGGATCCGGCCAAACAGGGCCAAGATCAGAGACAAGTAAAACGCTGATTGAGTCGGCATGATTGTCGCTGAATTTATCAAATTGGGTAAAATCATCCGGATTGACATCCTGCGCCTTGTTCAGCTGTCCTGTGGTTATATCGTAAAATCCTTCTAGGAAGGCCTTTACATATAGGGTCTTGGCATTGCCGATAAACACGGATGTACCAGATTTTGAACATCCGTTGTCACCCATGGCGGTTGCGGTATAAGTTACCTGGACTGACGGATTGGCAAATACAACAGGAGTCGCTTCACCGGCATAAGGTATGGTCCCGCTCATATCCGAGTAAAGACCTTCGATCGGGAACCATGTGATCTCCGTAGAACCTGAAACGCCAAGAACCATGTTAGGCCTTGCATTACCTGAACTTGTCGGTGCTGTTGCTGCAAGAACGTAGGCTGCATTCTGACCATCGACCCTGTACCAGTTCGTACTGACGAAGCCAGGATCACTGTTCCTCATCTGTACAAAATCGGTGCTGGTTCCGGTATTCCCGTTACTGTAGGAGGTTTCGATAACCAGGTTGTTCGTTCCGTCCCATGTAAATGGAGTGATGTTATGAACCACCTGGGTAGGAAGCCCGGTAGTAGGTATAGCCTGAGTTTGCGGACCGTAAACCAGCGTCATTTCCGTCTCAAAACTGCTGCTTGTCAGGACACTTGAAGTCGTATTCTTCATCCTGATCTGGAAGGAAGTAAGACTACCCGTGAAGGTTGAACCAACAGCACTAACATTAAATGCGACGGAATTGATTGGCGATCCCGGAGTGATACCTGCCGCCAGGAGCTCGGAGGCGCGAATCAGGATCTGATGCTTTGTTCCTCCGTAATAGTTCGAATAAGGAGCAGGATATCCTGTCGTGGTGTTGGTATTGGTTCCCAGTCCGAATAAATAGCTTCCTCCCAATGTACCTCCGTTTGCTGTGAGCTGATGCAAAGTTCCATCCATAGTCACAGTGTCGGGATAAACAATCAGGTCGGTAGGTGCAGTTTTCACTTCAACCGGTACGGTAGCAACATTATTGCATTGTGTGATGGAGTTGGCTGCAGTTACTGTATATACCGTTGAGACAGTAGGTGTAACCACCTGTGTGGCTCCGCTCAGATTTCCCGGTTCCCAGGTATATTCATACGCAGGATCTTGACCGGTAACATTCAATGTAGTGGAAAGACCCGGACAGATTGAGGCCGGTGTTGCCTCTGCAGTTATTGATGGTGCAGGGGTAACCGTAGCAACTACCGGTGATCTTGCCGATTCGCAGTAAGTACTTACTTTCCAGTCATAGAAGTAGTAAAAATATTCCGGATAGCCGGAAAAGCTGTTTCCCGTTATGGAAATAACCCCGGGAAGCGTATACGGGTAGGTGGCTCCGGCGGTATTCCTGTACATAGAAACACCCGGTGTCTCCCATCCGATCCTGTATCCTGTTCCTGGTGCCATGGTCAGATTGACCGGGATATATGTCTTTAGACCTATTGAAGCAGAGGAAACGGGATAAGTGATCTCGGTCATAATACCTCCGGTATTGGTGGCAATATAGAACACGACATTGCCGGCCGCACCCGGATAGACATAAACACCTTCCAGCGTCATATTTGACATTACATCGAATATCTGGTAATAAGAGTAGGCCACTGCACCACCTGCACCAATCGAGTTAGTAGCCGGACCAACGGACGCGATGGCTCCTGAACCAGCAACAGATGACACATAGAAGGTACTTGTAGTAGCAATAACAGGCGTTGTGAAGGGGCTTCCCGTCCCGATCGGCATACCGCCGGTTTGAGTCGCATACCACTTAAGACTGCCTCCGCCACCTGGTGTGGCACCAAGGACAACAGTTCCTGTACCGCACCGTGAACCTGGTGTGGTGTTCACGATCATAGGATTCGACACGATGATATCTTTCGAACCGAAGGTGCAGATCGATCCAAGACCATTTTTCACCAGTACCCTGTAAGAAGTGGTTATCGTGATGGTCGGAGTAGTATAGGTTGTTGAGGTTGCCCCGGTAATATCACTGAAGGTCACTCCATCAGAGGATGATTGCCACTGATAAGTGGCTGAGCCAAACCCGGTTGAAGTATTCAGTGTCAATGTTGATGAACCCGAAACACAAATCGTGTCCGGATGAGATGTTACAACCGGTATCGAAGGCAACACAGCCACGCGAACTTGCGCTGTATCCTGACAAAGGCTAAAAGAATTGTTTGCGATACAGACATAGGTGGTTGTACCTGCCGTGGTTGACCTGGCATAAATGGTGCTTGTGTTTGTCACGCCATCGTATGGAATTGTTGCTGCAGCATTGGTGTACAGGCCTGTCACAGGACTCCACACATAATTGTCGTAGTTTTCCAATGCAGATGTTACAGCTATCTGAGATATCTGGTCGTTACAAACCGTGAAAGGACCATTGACAAGGACGGGTACTGCCGGAGTTACCGTAGCTATTACAGCCGTTTTCGGTGTTTCACAAGGCACTGAAACTAACCAGTTATAAAAATAGTAATACAAGGATGGATAGACCGTCCCTCCATAAGTGCCGCTTGTAATCGAAACGACTCCAGGGATTGTGTATGGAAAAGGATAAGGCCCTCCTGCTGTAGGTTGAAACATCAACCCGGAAATGCCGGATGATTTACTTGTCATTACCAATCTCAATCCATTTCCCGGGAGGATATTGAAATTCAGATCTACCGTTTGGAAGGTTGGAGTTGTTGACTGAACAAACCCGGTAACATTAACAGTAGCCTGATTCAAAACTGCACCCGTGCCATCGATAACACTGATTGTTACCGTTCCCGGCGTGTTATTTGCAGAAGCATTAGGATACACATTCACACTTTTCAACGTAAATGGTGAAATTGCATCAAAATACAGACCATAAGTAGTGGCCCCTGAGCCGCTTGTACCGTTTGAGGATGTTGCCATGCCGACATTGGCAAATGTAATTCCTGATGATTTCGCACTAACATAGTATGTTGTAGTGGTACTGATCATTGGGGTAATGAACGGAGAACCGGTACCCACAATGGTACCGCTGTTGGGCCCGTCATACCAGGTAATTGTCCCGCCGGATCCCTCCGCATAGAGTGTGACCGTTCCTGTCCCGCATCTGCTTCCCCCGGTTGTACTTGTAAGTTTGGGATCATAGACGCCGATCTTGATGCCCGGTGTGGAACAAACACTACCGGAACTGTTCTTAATTAACACCCTGTAATAGGAGGTGGCGGTCAAAGTCTCTGTGAGGCAAGTGGAAGAAGTTGAACCGGCAAGGTCGCCCCAAGTGAGGCTATCTGGCGACTCCTGCCATTGCAGTGTGCCTGTACCATATCCGGTGAGAGGTGTCAGGGACATAGTTGTGGTCCCGCTGATACAGATTGAAGGCGGAAAAGCCGAAATTGTCGGGTTTACTGGCAAGAAAGTGATTGACATTGTTGCCGTAGTTACACAGATCCCTGCTGAATCTCCTGTGCAGGTGTAGGTGATTGTTTCTGCTTCCGTTGATTTTGCATACAGTGTCAATGCAGAGGATAAGCCATCATAGGGGATTGTAGCCGCCGCATCGGTATACAGGTTCGTTGCCGGAGTCCAGATAAACGTATCGTAGTTATCGGGATTCGATGTAACTGCAACAGAAGCAATGGTGTTGCCGCAGATGGTCTGAGTGCCGTTTATTGTCAGTTCCGGCGGTGTGTTCACTATTGCATGGACCTCTGACCTTGGGCTGGCACAGACCGAAATGTAATTGATGTACATCTGAGGTCTGACAGTGTAGGTAAGTTTGTTCGTTGTCGTATTGGCGCAGATCACTGCAGCCCCGGTGGCTGCCGAGATATGGGTTTTAACGCAAGAAACATAAGAGGTATTATCTGCCTTTACTGTCCTGCTCATGGTTGCCGTGGAGCCCGCATTCCCGTGACAGAATTCCATGACTACGTTAGAAACACCATCCCATATGAAAGGAGCGGTGAATTCCAGCGTATTGATCCCGAGTGTAGGCATATAGGAAGGACTGGTAAACACGGTAGTGAAATCAGCTGTGGCAAAGTTTGCCATGCTCATTGAGTCGGTAAGTGCAAGCTTCACGGAAAGATCAATCATCGGCAAAGTGCCTGCTGAGGTAACATCCAGGCCGAGGGAGGTCAGAGTCCCCGGGACGATCCCCGAGGCTATCAGGTCTTCTGCCCGGATCAGGATCTGGGAGTGGAGATTGCTCCACAGTGAATAGAACGGGTTTGAATAGGTTGCCGAAGTGGTGGCTCCTACCCCGACGGTATCCATTCCTGCTGCATGTAAGTTAGCGCATCCGACATAGTAGTTTGTACTGTTTGAAATTACCGGGGTCACAAATACAGGCCCTGTTCCAAGAGCTGCACCACCCGTTGGAGCGGCATACCAGCTCAATGTTCCGCCTTCACCAGTTGCACCAAGAGTAACGGTTCCCATTCCGCAGCGAGTGCCGGATATGGTTTCGGTCACCAGAGGATTATCAACATCCACTTTTATTTGCGGAGAAAGGCATACGATTGCGTTTGTGTTCCTGATCATTACCCTGTAATAGGTGCTGGTAGTGATATCAGGAGTTGTGTATGTACTCAGCGTTGCATTATCGCAATCATTCCATGAAATATTATCTGATGAGAATTGCCATTGGAATGTAGCCTGTCCAAGGCCGGTGGGGACATTAAGCTCCAACGTTGTGGATCCGCTGACGCATAAGATATCCGGAGATGCAGTAATATCTGCCGTGACAGGAAGGGTGGTAACGGTAGTCAGCGCCGTATCCTGGCATTGGTCAACAGAATTGAATGCCGTGCACGTGTATGTGAATTGGCCGGGCGTGGTAGTCCTTGTGTAGATCGTTGTCTTACTTGATACTCCGTCATAAGGTACGGTAGCAGCAGCATCCGTGAACAGGTTGGTCGCAGGGCTCCAAACGTAGCTGGTATAGTCAGACAGGCTGGATGTCACGCCAAGTGTTCCGATTCCATCATTGCAAAGTGTTACCGGAGTATTGAGCAATACGGGTATTGCAGGTATCACAGTGGCAACGACAGGAACCCTTGCCGAGTTGCATCCTGTCGAAATCACCCATGAATAGAACCAATAGTATGCAGATGTTGTTTGTGCAGTTCCCGATCCGTTTGCCCCGGCAGTAATGGCTAATTCCCCGTTTGGAGCAGTATATGGGAATGTAACTCCGCTGCTCTCACGAACCAGGTTATTGATACCGGTAGAGGTCATGACCATTTTATAATTTCCGGGTACGCTGATATTTATATTTACAGGTACTATCTGTTCAGAAATGGTTGTTCCGACAGTAAAATTATAAACCGGACCTGAATAGATAACAACATCAGCCAGGTCGGTAACTTTTACCTGCAGGGTGGCATCACCGGCCGTGGAGTTGCTCGGATACATCCTTACTGAATTGATGGTCACAGGTGAATTTACAGTAAACCGTAATCCCCAACCTGCTGTGGCAGTCCAGAACAGACTGGTTCCCACATTCGGTGTAGGAACATTAGATTGTGTTGCCCCCGCGCCATTACAACTGACGTAGTATGTTGTCGTGGCGTTGATATATGGTGTAATAAACGGAGAACCGGTACCCAAAATGGTTGAGCTTGTCGGGCTGTCATACCAGGAAAGCGTACCGTTGGCACCTGTGGCTTCCAGTGTCACAATGCCAGCTCCGCACCGGGTTCCCGGAATGGTGGTGATAAGATGAGGATCGTTAACAATCACCTTGCAACCCGGAGGTGAACAGAGGTCGCCGGAGCTGTTTTTGATCAATACCCGGTAGAATGTTGTAGCGGTCAGAACCGGTGTCGTATAACTTGCAGAGGTACCCCCTGGTTCATTGGCCCAGTTCAGGCTGTCGGAGGAACTCTGCCACTGGAATTGGGCATTTCCGTAACCGGTTGCCGGAGTGAGTCTCAGGGTTGTTGTACCACTGATACAGATTGCAGGAGGACTCGCATTGACAGAGCTTGAGGCTGGCATAACGATGTAGGTCCGTTTCACTGTGTCAGCACAAAGTGAAGTGAGGTTGGTCGCCCTCACAAAATAATTGTAAGAGCCTGCTGTGGCTGACATGAAATAGAGGGTTGCAGCGCTTGTACTGTCATAGGGTATGGTGGCTGCAGCATCTTTGTAAAGGTTGGTTTTCGGCGTCCAGATGTAGGTGTCGTAATTTGCCGGATCCGAAGTAACAGAAACCTGCGTGATGGCTCCATTGCAAACAGTGCGTGAGGAGGTGATGGAAAGTGGTGGCGGGGGACTTACCAGCGCCTTGACACCCTGTCGGGGGGTAGAACAAACGATCGCTCCGTTGATGGTGAACTTCGGCCTGACAGAGTATGTAGTTTTATTCGAAGTAGTATTGCCGCATATCGTTGATGATCCTGTGGATGATGTCGCATGGGTCTTTATACAGCAAACATAGGGGATGTTATCTGCCTTTACCGTCCTGCTCATGGTTGCCGTAGAAGAAGGATTCCCATGACAGAATTCCAGGATCACGTTTGATACTCCGTCCCAGTTGAAGGGGGTGGTGAGTGTCAGCGTATTGATCCCGTTTGTCGGCATATAGGATGCACTCGTAAAAACGGTTGTGAATGCAGCCGAGGCAAAGTTGGCCATGCTTGTTGAGTCGGTGTGCGCCATCTTGATGGACAGGTCGATCATCGGCAAGGTACCGGCAGAAGTTACCTCCAGTCCGAGGGTCGTGAAATTCCCCGGGAGGATCCCGGCGGCATACAAGTCTGCAGCCCTGATCAGAATTTGAGAGTGGAGGTTGCTATAAAGTGAATAGAACGGGTTGGAATAGGTTGCCGAAGTGGTTGCTCCTGCACCGACATTCGCCTCTCCGATGCTATTTGACTCAGAGCCCACATAAAAGGTGGTAGTCGTATCAACTTCGGGGGTCGTCCAGGGTGATCCTGTGCCAAGAGGAACCCCGCCATATGCAGATGCATACCATTTAATGGTACCCCCTGAACTTGCAGCAGCCAATTGAACGGTTCCTAATCCGCATCGGGAAGCCGAAGTTGTTGAAGTGATGGCATTTGTGTATCCTACCTGAATCGGTGTGGAATAGGACGGGGTGGGTCCGTTCTGGCAGATCACCTCGCAGCGGTAATAAAGTGTGGATATAGGAGTAACGATGACCATGGGGCTGTTTGCTCCGGTAATGTTGTTATAGGTCGTGTCGTTGGTCGATGTCTGCCATTGGAAATTATATCCTGTTCCTGTCAGGTTGTTCTGAATCCCGAGGGTTACGGATTGCCCGTTGCAGATCAGGGTGGCGCTTGCGGTCGTGTTGCCCGGAACGGGCGGATAAACGCAAGAGAATGTTGGTATCCCGCCGAATTCATCGGCACCTACATCCGGGTTTGTTGCCAGATGGTCTGGATCCTCCGGATATGGAGCCATGGGGTAACGGTTATCGTTGTCAAAATCCTTAGTCAATACAAAGGGTGTATTGATGGGGATCCCGCCGCTTTCGCAAGGAGTTATGACCCCGGTACGGAGATGAAGGTTATATGGTGGGGTAACGATTTGCATGAAAGGAGAATTCTCACTGAATGAATTGCCGTCCCTTGGTACAACACGCGCCTGGTATTGGGTCATCAGGGTATCATAGTTCGTTCCGTCGTAAAAGATCCGGCGGTTCATGGCGGGTACGCCTGCGTAGAAATTATTGTTGTTCGACGTGGTGGCATAACTTGCACCTGAAAAGGCGGCAGACCACCTGTGGGCGACGGTGAAACCTCCTGTCGGGCCGGGGGTCGAGACATTCACGATCAGGTTGTTCCGGAAATCGCAGGTTGCTGAAGATCCGCTTTGCGCCTTGTAGATCCCTGCGGTACCGAATGTCGTTGCCGAAGTGCTGGAGGCATTCAGGAATACCGTATTATAATATAGGTTTACAGCGATGGCTGCGGTTGATGTAATATTGATCCCTCTAACGGCATCGGTGCCGGTTCCCGAAGGAGCCTTCAGATCGGATATAAAGTTATTGTATGCATTGACCGTCGTCCCTGAAGCGATGGTAAATCCGTTCACAAGGGCGGCCGCTCCGGATACAGACATTCCATAGACCCGGTTCCTGTAAATGTTCACAGTGGCGCCCGTAGTATTATGGAGCCCGTTGATCGTACCGGATCCGGGTGTGTTGATTGAACAGTCATGGATTGTGTTGTCTCGTATATCCTTGACACCCGTCGCAATCGAGTTCGTATAAAGTCCATAGATGTTACAGGCTGTGCTCGTCGAAGAACCGGCGACGTTCAATCCGTAAACATCGTTGTTGTAATAGGTTTCAAATGTCGGGCTTCCATTATTGTATAATCCGTAAATGGTACCGGCTGAGGTTCCGGTGGTGTTGACAGTATTGTTAAAAATGTTGTTATGATGGGCTGTAGTAACGGCTGTGGAAAGTGACAGGCAGTACATTGTACCGGTTCCGTTCTTTGTATTACCCGACACCTCATTGTTGTAACAATTGGTTGTCACGCCGGTCGCCCCTGATGTATATAAAAGGTAGTTTGTGCCTGTTCCGGGAATGGTGTTGTTGGTAACCAGGTTATTGTAGATGTTGATATTGGCAGCGGTCCCTGTATTGTAACACCCGTAAAAAGTACCGGAAACTGCAGTAGGATAGGTGCAGTTCTGAACGATGTTGTTGGAAATATTCACCGTATTGGAAGCAGGTGTGGATCCCATGGCGGTATAGATCCCATAAAGAGCGGTGGAGGAGATCGCTGAGGAAGTAACCGTCACTGTGTTATGATGGAGATCCAGGTTTGCGCTCGTTGCAGTATAGAGATAAATCCCGTATACGATCCCGGTTGTACCGGTGCCTCCGTTAATTTTGTTGTTGCCAACGATCAGGTTGTTCTGGTAGATCGTGTAGATCCCGTATGCGGCAGCAGTGCCTCCTCCAAAATTGGTAATTACATTTTCTCCGAGTTGTCCGATCTCATTATTCTGGTCGTAGAATGTAAAGGGAGTAGTAGCAGCATATCCGGTCAGCTTGATCGCGGTATAAGCATTAGTAATAGAATCATTATAGAATTTGCAGTTGTTCATGGCATCAGCCGTGGAAGCAACCGTAAGGCCGGTGATGGCTGTAGCAATGTGACAGCCGGAATAGATCCCGACTGTTGCGGTGTTGCTTTTGTTCAAGCTGATTTTACAATTTTTTATTGTTACGTACTGGCAGCCGTTGATCGAGCCCGTGGCCTGTTTCTTCACCAGCGCATATCCCCATTCCATCTGGGGTGTTGGAGTAGTATTCAAATCATTTTCAGCAAGATCGATTCCGTCAAAAGTGATGTAGTCAGTACCTGCCAGTTTGATGATACCATCTAAAGTGGTCGTGGTTCCGTTAGGCGCGGCGATGATCTTTGGGTTGGCACCGGGTCCGTTTTTCTGGAAAATGATCGGATCGGTGGCAGTACCTGTTGCGGTGATTATCCCATCGGTAGGTGAGAGGAATGTTTCCGTATAATTTTCAGTTACATTAAATATCACTCCACCGGTACCAATGCCATTGGCATTGATCGCCACGATGGCTTGCCGGATGGTGGGGTATTCGGGTCCGGGAATTGAAAAAGTTCCCGAGATCGGATCTCCAAACAACGTTAAAGTTGTCAGAAATCCCATAACAATAGTAAACAATCGTTTCATGATGATTTGGTTTGGTTAATGATTATTGATTGATGCAATTTCTTGTGTGTATTTTGCAGGGTAAAGCATAAGATTATGCGAGAAGTATTTGAGGCAATAAATATATAAAAGTTTATTTTACAATTAACAAAATTTAAAAAAATAATTCTGAATTGGAAGCTTCCCCCCCACCCTTACAATTTGGTCCTCAAAAAAAATCCAACAATATTTTATGTTTCTGACGGAAAGGATTTGTTTATATCAATAATTTTCAGAATTTTGTTTCCTCATTCCTTTATGAATCCGCATAAACCACCCTGTCATGAAAAATACCCCAATTAATTACGAGGTTGTCAGTCGCCATATCCGCGAAAGCAAGATCAGAGACATTGGAAAAGCCTCGATCCGTGAGATCAAACGGTTGATAAACCACATCGAATCTGAGACCGGGGATAAATTCATTCGGATGGAAATGGGAGTTCCCGGGTTACCCCCTGTTCAGATCGGGGTGGAAGCTGAAATCGCAGCATTACGGTCAGGTGTGGCGGCAATTTATCCGGATATTGAAGGAATCCCTGAACTCAAGAAGGAAATTTCACGCTTCGCAAAATTATTCCTGGATATTGAGGTTGATGATTACAACTGCATTCCAACAGTAGGATCCATGCAAGGTAGTTTTGCCTGTTTCCTGACCCTGTCACGCCTTGATTCAAACCGGGATACGACCCTGTTGATTGATCCGGGATTCCCTGTTCACCGGCAGCAGCATAAAGTCCTGGGTCAGAAATTTGAAGCCTTCGACGTTTATTATTACCGGGGTGATAAATTGCGGGACAAACTTGAATCCTATCTTTCCAAAGGAAACATTCATTCGGTCCTGTACTCCAATCCCAACAATCCATCCTGGATTTGTTTCAATGATAAAGAATTGAAAATCATAGGCGATCTTGCAAATAAATACAATGTAGTGATCATCGAGGACCTGGCTTATTTTGGAATGGATTTCAGAAAAAATTACGCAGAACCGGGAATACCTCCCTTTCAGCCAACTGTTGCAAAATATACCGACAATTATATTTTGCTTGTATCCAGTTCAAAAGCTTTCAGCTATGCAGGTCAGCGTATTGGTTCAATGATCATTTCCAATAAATTATTTAATCTTCAGTCCCCGAACCTTTTAAAATATTATACCACGGATTGCTTCGGACGGGCCATTATTTATGGCACACTTTATTCCTTAAGCTCAGGCACCAGCCATTCTCCGCAATATGCAATTGCTGCGATCCTCAAAGCGGTCAACGACGGCGAGTATGATTTCATTGCGGTTGTAAGAGAATATGGTGAAAAGGCCAGGATCATGAAGAAAATGTTTACCGACAATGGGTTCAGGATCGTTTATGATAAGGATGAAGAAGTTCCGATAGCCGACGGATTCTATTTTACGTTCTCCTATCCCGGTTTTTCGGGTGAGCAATTACTGGAAGAATTGATCTATTACGGGATCAGTGCCATTGCATTGTCGATCACCGGGAGTGAACGCACCGAAGGGATCCGGGCTTGTGTTTCCCTGGTCAGACGTGAACAGTTCCCCGACCTGGATTACAGACTTAAAGCCTTTCACGAACAACACAAATAGCACGTTTGATTACTTATTTACGCTTTCCTTTTAAAATTCTTTTTTTCGAATATGGAATTAAAACATGAAGCGATAACAGTCGAATGACATAAGTTGGTCCCACAAATTAAGTTACCCATTTTCTTTTTCATTGCCTTTCTTATACATTATTGTGCATCAGGGCAGTTGCGGTATGTTGATCCAGGAACAGGAATCCAAATTTGTTTTGACACACCCAGGGAGATGTTCCCACGGCGCTGGTATTCTGATAAAATAGATGCCCGGACAGTGCCGGTTGCTGAAAGTCAGATTCCCAGGATAACCAGGATCCTTCAAAAGGCAATGGCGAAATACCCTGTCAGTGTCATCAAACAAAACCTGGAGAGCATTTACCTTGTGAAAAGTCTCACCTTCTATGGTTTACCTTTTGGCGGAACCTTTTCGGTCGCAAAAAAAAGAATTTATATCACCGATGATCCGATCCTCAATCCGTCCGATGATTTTATTGAAAATCTTTTCCATCATGAGTTTTCCAGTATTCTTTTCCGAAAGCACAAGCGATTCGCGGATATGCGATCCTGGCGCCGGATCAACCCGGAGGACTTCCGTTATGGAAACGGCGGCACAGAAGCGATCCGTAGCGGGAATTCATCCATGGCATACGATACGGCCCTCCATCGGTCGGGATTTCTCAATAAATACTCCCAATCTTCCGCTGAGGAAGATTTCGAAGTCTTTTCACAGAACATTTTCAACGGAGGCCCTGTTTTCTGGCAGATCGCCGATAAATACGAAAAGATCATGAAGAAGACCCGAATTGTAATTTCCTTCTTCAACAGAATGGATCCGGTGTATACGGAGGAGTACTTCAGGGGAATCTAAAGGCCACGAGCCACGAGCTTCGGGCCATGGGTTCCATGTTTAAATTTAACCAATAATTGTTTTTCATACCTTTATAAGTTAAAGCCCGAAGCCCGAAGCCCGAAGCCCGAAGCCTTTTAACGTAAACCCGTTCTAAATAACCCGTCAAAATTGAAAAATCCGGATTCGGATGCCTATTGGTTCAGAAAATTTTCTGTAATTTCGTAGAATCTTATCAGAAAGTATTATAAATCACTGAAAAAATGGCTAAAATCAAGGGTGACATCCTGATCAACGTGGAACGATGCAAGGGGTGCGAAGTCTGTATCGCTGCATGTCCCACTTCGGTCATCGCGATGTCAAAGGAAGTCAATGGCAAAGGGTATCATTTTGCAATGAAAGTGAATGACACATGTACAGGTTGTGTTAATTGTGCAATTGTTTGTCCGGATGGTGTGATCACCGTTTACAGGGCAAAGGTTGCGGCAGAGTAAAAAATATAAAACCAATCAAATGGGCGAATTAAGATTAATGAAAGGAAATGAAGCCGTAGCAGAAGCTGCCATCCGTGCAGGTTGCGACGGCTATTTCGGTTATCCGATCACTCCTCAATCGGAGATCATGGAATACCTGATGGCAGAAAAGCCTCATGAGCGGACAGGAATGGTAGTCCTTCAGGCTGAAAGCGAAACAGCTTCGATCAATATGCTTTATGGCGGAGCTGGAACCGGAAAAATGGTGATGACTTCTTCTTCAAGTCCGGGCATCAGCCTGATGCAGGAAGGGATCAGCTATATGGCTGGTGCCGAACTGCCTTGCCTCCTGGTAAATATTGTCCGGGGAGGTCCTGGTCTCGGAACGATCCAGCCTTCCCAGGCAGATTATTTCCAGGCTGTTAAAGGCGGAGGTCACGGAGATTATAAAATGATCGTACTGGCCCCGGCTTCTGTCCAGGAAATGAGCGACTTCGCAAAGCTTGGCTTTGATCTTGCCTTCCAGTACAGGACACCGGTCATGATCCTTTCTGATGGCGCCATCGGCCAGATGATGGAAAAAGTAGAATTGTTCGATCCGATCCCGAGACGTAGCACAGAAGAGCTGATCAAGCAGTGTCCCTGGGCTGCAACCGGGAAACCTAAGACCAGGGATCATATCATCATCACCTCCCTTGATCTCGACCCGGCAGGTCAGGAACGTGTTAACCTCAAACTTCAGGCAAAATACAAAAAGATTGAAGAAAATGAGATCCGGTATGAAACCATTCAATGCGATGATGCAGAATATATTTTCACTGCATTCGGTCTTTCAGCCAGGATCTGTCAGAAAGCCATAGACCTTGCCCGGGCAAAAGGGATCAAAGTCGGGTTGTTCAGGCCCATCACATTATTCCCATTCCCTGTAAAACAGATTGCCGCACTGAGCAAGAAGGTGAAAGGGATCCTTGTTGTGGAAATGAATGCCGGTCAGATGATCGAAGATGTACGCCTGGCGGTGGGATGTGAACAGAAAGTGGAGCATTTTGGCCGTTTCGGCGGAATCATCCCCACACCGGATGAGGTAGTCCATGCTTTAGAAACACTAATTATCGGAGGCTGATATGGAAGAACAATTTGCAAAAACTGAAATTCGCAAAGACGAAAATATTGTCTATAAACGGACTGACCTGCTGGTCGACCGTCCGCTGAGTTATTGTCCGGGCTGCGGACATGGTACCGTACACCGCATGCTGATGGAAACCCTGGAAGAAATGAACATCCAGGAACAAACCATCGGGGTTTCTCCCGTTGGCTGCTCTGTCCTGGCTTACGATTTCATGAATATCGATATGCTGGGTGCAGCACATGGAAGAGCGCCCGCCCTTGCAACTGCCATCAAGAGAATGTGGCCCGAAAAATTCGTTTTCACTTACCAGGGGGACGGCGACCTTGCTGCAATCGGTACCGCTGAAACCATTCATGCATGTAACCGCGGTGAGAACTTCGTCATCATTTTCATTAACAATGGCATCTACGGGATGACAGGCGGCCAGATGGCACCTACCACGCTACCAGGAATGCGCTCTTCAACATCGCCTTATGGCAGGGATGTTAAACTGATGGGGCATCCCCTGAAGATCACCGAACTGATCGCACAGCTTCCGGGCACTTATTTTGTGACCCGTCAGGCTGTTCACACGCCGAATAATGTAAGACGAACCAAAAAAGCGATCAGGAAGGCCTTTGAAAACACAAAACTCAACACCGGAATATCTTTCGTTGAAGTTGTCTCAAACTGCAATTCCGGCTGGAAAATGACCCCGGTACAATCCAATAAATGGATGGAAGAAAACATGTTCCCATTCTTCCCTCTTGGAGATATCAAGGTGGACGGGAAACTGGTGGAGAAGAAAGAGCTTTTAGTTAAGGAATAAAATGCTGCGAGCTACGGGCTGCGGGCCAAAGTCAAAAGCACAAGGCCCGAAGCACGTGGCCCGAAGCTGTAAAATAATCGGATAAAAGAATACATTACTTACGGAATTAAACAAGTACGAATAATGACAGAAGAAATCATCATCGCAGGTTTTGGGGGACAGGGAGTGCTATCCATGGGGAAGATCCTTGCCTATTCAGGTGTAATGCAGAATAAGGAAGTCAGCTGGATGCCCTCATACGGCCCGGAAATGAGAGGCGGTACTGCCAATGTGACCGTGATCATCAGCGATGAACGGATCAGTTCACCCATTGTCAACAGTTACGATTCGGGGATCATCCTGAACCAGCAGTCGATGGACAAATTTGAGAAAACGATCAAGCCTGGCGGGCTCCTGATCTATGATCCGAACGGAATTACCCGTCACCCGGTCAGGAAAGACATCAACATCTATTCCATTGAAGCTGCTGATGAAGCTGCAAAGCAAGGACTTGCCAAGATTTTCAACATGGTTGTCCTGGGAGGATTCCTTAAGCTGAAACCACTGGTTGCTTCCGAATATCTGCATAAAGGACTTCAGAAATCATTGCCGGCCCGTCATCATAACCTGATCCCGGAAAATGAAAAAGCTGTCGAGATTGGGAAAACCCTGCTGAAGCCCGTCCTCGTTCTGAATTAATTAAGCGGATAATATACAATTTAATTAGCGTCTTCACGTCTTTGCGGGATAACAAACCCGCCGGGGTGTTAAGACGCTAACTTTTTTCCATGACGGACCATTCAGAGATAAAAGAATTTTTAGACAGCAAGGTTGAGAAATACAACAGCCCCTGGTTTATTGAGTCCGATCCGGTCTCAATACCCCACCTGTTCACAAAAAAAGAAGATATCGAGATCTCCGGCTTCCTTACGGCAACGATCTCCTGGGGTAACAGGAAAAGTATTGTCTCTGATGCGGAAAAGCTTGTCAGGATGATGGATTACTCACCTTTTGATTTTATTCTCAATGCTTCGGAACAGGAAATAACAACCCTTGACACATTCTATCACAGAACATTCAACGGGATTGACACTGCTTTCTTTATCGGTTCGCTAAGGAATATTTATTCTTCCAAAGGAGGTCTTGAACCTCTTTTCTCAGGAATAAACAGGGAGGGTATGAAAGAAACCCTGGTCCGGTTCCGGTCTGCCTTCCTTGAAACAGATCATCAGCCACGCTCTGAAAAGCATATCTCCGACCCGTCGAAAGGCTCATCCGCCAAGAGGCTCCTGATGTTTCTCCGGTGGATGGCCAGGGAAGACAAACGCGGAGTTGATTTTGGTATCTGGAGGAACATTTCACCGTCAAGCCTGCTTTGTCCCCTGGATGTTCATTCGGGCAATGTCGCCCGCAAACTCAACCTGCTGATGCGGAAAAGCAACGACTGGCTGTCCGTCGAAGAACTGACTTCCGTTCTCCGGAAATTTGATCCATCAGATCCCGTAAAGTATGATTTTGCCCTATTCGGGCTTGGGGTGTTTGAAGGGTTCTGAACAGATGGCTGCAGGCTTCAGGCTTCGGGGCTGATTCCTGCTTTTTTATTTTTCTATTCTCTATTCTCCATCCTCTGATTTCTGACTTCTGATCTCAGATTACATCTTCCGCAGAAACTCAACCGCTGCCTTAACATGCTTGTCAAAATTTACTTGTGAGGAGTAGATCATCCGGATTATCCCCTGCTTATCAATAACAAAAGTGACCCGTCCCGGAAGGAAGCCCAACGTATTTCCCACACCATAACGTTTTGCCACTTTCCTCTCATTATCCGAAAGGAGGATGAACGGAAGCCTGTGGTGAGCGGCAAACTCCCTGTGCGAATTTTCATCATCATCGCTGATGCCTATCACTTCAGCACCGGAATCCTTAAAATCCTCATAGCTGTCGCGGAAACTGCATGCTTCTTTGGTGCATCCATACGATTCATCCCTGGGATAAAAGTAAAGGACAATGTTTGTTTTGCCCAGGAAATCCGACAGACTTACGATCTTCCCGTTTTTATCTGGCAGCATGAAATCCGGGGCCTTATGACCCACTTTTACCGTTTCTTTTGAAGCCATATCCGATTTGTTAAATGGTTGATTGCAGGAAATACTATTTAGAATTAATACAAACAATATGAATATTTTATACTTTTGCAACATAAATGGTATTTTTAACGATTAAAGGTAATCTAAAATGAGAACTGTAATGATGATCTGGGCATTCTTTTCACTGGTGATATGTGGAAATGCTCAGCAGAAAATGAGTTTTTATGATTTCAAGGTGACTGACATTGACGGAAAGTCTTTTGATCTTTCAACATTAAAAGGGAAAAAAGTACTGGTTGTCAACACAGCCTCAAAATGTGGGCACACGCCACAGTATGCCCAACTGGAAGAACTTTACAAAAAATACGGCGGCGAAAACTTTGTTATCATCGGATTCCCTGCAAACAATTTCCTTTCTCAGGAACCGGGGACCAATGCAGAGATCAAAAATTTCTGTACAACCAATTATGGCGTTACCTTCCCAATGATGGCCAAGATATCTGTCAAGGGCAAGGATATAGCTCCATTGTATAAATGGCTGACCACCAAAACGGAAAACGGGGTGATCGATGCACCGGTCAAATGGAATTTTCAAAAGTTCATGATCGACGAGAACGGGAAAATTGCGGGCGTGGTTCCGCCAAGCGACTTGCCCACAATCCCGAAGATCGTCAACTGGATAGAAGGGAAACAATAATTTAATCAATTCATATGCAAAAATATAAATGCAGTATTTGCGGTCATGTTTATGATCCGGCTGAAGGTGATCCGTCGCTAGATATCCCTCCGGGAACACCATTTGAACAACTTCCTGACAATTGGTCCTGTCCGGTCTGTGAAGCCCCAAAGAGTGAATATTTTCCATTGGAGAACTGATGAAGTTAGTCGGCAGTCGGCAGTTTACAGTGGGCATTCAGCAGTTGGCAGTTGGCAATCGGCAGTCGGCAGTTTACAGTGGGTAGTCAGCAATTGGCAGTCGGTAGTCGGTAGTCATAAGATGACAGAATAATTACGGATTACGACCTATATTAAATGTAAAATGAGATGCCAGGAAACATCCTGTCAATATATCTCATTATCAGAACAACAAAGCAACTAAACAACAAAGCAAATCAACAAATCAATCAATCACCAACGCAACAACTAAAAAAAATGGAAAAATCTATCAAAGGAACACAAACAGAACAGAATTTATTGAAAGCTTTTGCTGGTGAATCACAGGCGAAGAATCGTTATACCTTTTTTGCTAAGGCCGCAAGAAAAGAGGGGTATGAACAGATCGCCGCTCTTTTTGAAGAAACCGCGCTTAATGAAGAAGAACATGCAAAACTCTTTTTTAAATGTCTTGAAGGAGGAGCCATTGAGATTACAGCCATGTACCCGGCCGGGATGATCGGCACGACGGCTGAAAATCTTAAAGCCGCCTCCACCGGTGAAAACGAAGAATGGTCCGCAATCTACCCGGAATTCTCCAGGATTGCGGCAGAGGAAGGCTTCCAGAAAGTATCGACCCTCTTCAAGCTGATTGCAAAAATCGAACAAGGACATGAAAACCGGTTTAAAAAACTATTCCGGAATATGGAAGATAACCAGGTATTCGAAAAGGGAGAAAAGGTTTTCTGGATCTGCAGAAAATGCGGCCATGTTCATTTCGGGACCAAGGCTTTGAACAATTGCCCGGTTTGCAATCATCCGATGTCCTATTTTGAACTGCAGGCTGAAAATTTCTAAGAATCCCTCCGGGTTTATTGAATCAGGTACTTTCCTGAATTTCTGGTGACAAGGACAGTCATGCGGGAAAATAGTTACATACCCGGTGGTTGTGATCTTTTGTAAAGCCGAAGAAAGGAGCGTCAGGGTATCAAGCGTGACATGATTGAAGAGGGGATCAGGAGGTCATCCAGAATGATGATCATTTTTTTTATTTTTCCTGCATTTGAATTTTATGTTCACCGGCTAAGATATCTATTTCTGTTCCGGTTGAAGAATATTCATTCCATTGAGGCTGAGAACTGTTGATGAAAAATTCCGTAACTTTGCACAAAACCTTAATAACCATCTGATGGAAACAACAAAGTCATTAAACAGGAAAAAGGTTTTTGAGAAACAATCGGTCCTGGATGATTACAGGATTGCGTATGAGAGCAGGCAGGTAAGCATTCTTGGCTGGAAAGAAGTGATGATGGGAAGAGCCCGGTTCGGGATCTTCGGGGACGGGAAAGAGGTCGCCCAGCTGGCTATGGCCAAGGTATTCAGGAACGGTGACTGGCGTTCCGGCTATTACCGCGACCAGACCTTCATGATGGCTGCCGGGTTGTTTACCCTGGAAGAGTTCTTTGCCCAATTGTATGGAGAAACGGATCTTGCCTTAAATCCGGGAACAGGAGGACGAATCATGAACAATCATTTCGCAACCCGAAGCCTTGATGAAAACGGCCTCTGGAAAGACCTGGTGAAACAAAAAAATTCTTCTGCGGATATTTCTCCCACTGCCGGCCAGATGCCGCGCCTTCTTGGACTTGCGCTGGCTTCAAAAATCTTCAGGAACAATCCCGGGTTAAAGGGATATGAACAATTCTCACTCAACGGCAATGAAGTGGCATTCGGAACGATCGGGGATGCCAGCACTTCTGAAGGCCATTTTTTTGAAACGCTGAATGCAGCAGGTGTAATGCAGGTGCCACTGGCCATATCCATCTGGGACGACGGCTGGGGCATTTCCGTCCCAAAAAAATACCAGACGACAAAACAAAATATTTCAGAGATGCTGCAGGGACTTGAACGTACAGATGACAAGCCCGGGTTCCTGATCTTCAGGGAAAAAGGATGGAATTACCCTGGGTTGTGCGCCATGTATGAGCGGGGAATTGAGATCTGCCGCCGCGATCATGTACCTGTAATCTTTCACATTGAAGAGTGCACCCAGCCTCTGGGACATTCAACTTCGGGTTCGCACCAGCGATACAAAAGCCCTGAACGCCTCGAATTTGAAAAGGTATGGGACGGCATCCTGAAGATGCGTGAATGGATCCTGGAAGAAGGAATTGCCACCGCAGAAGAAATTGACCAGGTTGAAGCGGAATCAGTCGTGCGCGCAAAACAGGCAAGGATCAATGCCTGGAAGCATTACCTGGATCCGATCAGGGAAGAAAGGGCACACCTGGTTGAGGTGGTGAAAACAACAAACTGTCCTTGTAAAAAACAGGCGAGGATCGATAAGATCGTTGAAGACCTCCAGAAGATAGCCGAACCGACGCGAAAGGATGTGATCTCCTCCGCGAAAAAGATCATGCGTGACATATGCCTCAATTGCAGCCTGAAAAAGCCGATGAAAGCAGACCTCACTGTCTGGCTGGCAAACCAGGAAGCCAGGAACAAAGACCGGTTTGGATCTCATCTTTACAGCACTTCAAAAGATCAGGCACTGAAAGTTAAGGGAATTGCCCCGGTTTTCAGAGATGATTCACCCCTCGTCACCGGCAGGGAAGTCCTGGTCGCCAATTTTGACTACATTTTCAAGAACAATCCTCTTGTTGTAGCATTCGGCGAAGACCTTGGCAAGATCGGGGGTGTGAACCAAACATATGAAGGCCTGCAGGCGAAGTACGGAGAAGTGCGAATCTCAGATACAGGTATTCGTGAAGCAACGATTATCGGCCAGGGAATCGGTCTTGCACTTCGTGGCCTCCGGCCAATTGCCGAAATTCAATACCTGCCCTACCTGCTCTATGGATTCCAGGTGCTCAGCGACGACCTTTCCACAACACAATACCGGACGGTCGGAGGACAGAAAGCTCCTGCCATCATCAGCACCCGTGGGCACAGGTTAGTCGGGATCTGGCATTCGGGATCACCGCTTTCAATGATCATCAATTCCTGTCGCGGTATGTATGTGTTAACCCCGAGGGACTTGACCCGGTCAGCAGGTTTTTACAACACCATGCTGGCCTCTGATGACCCGGCCCTTATCATAGAGCCCCTGAACGGGTACAGGCTGAAAGAACAGCTGCCGGCCAACATCGGAGAATTCAGGATACCGGTCGGGGTAACAGAAACCCTCCTGGAAGGAACGGATATAACACTGGTCACTTATGGAGCTTGTGTGAGGGTGGCACAGGATGCCGTCATGCAGTTACGCGATTTTGGCATATCCGTCGAGTTGATCGACGTTCAGTCATTGCTCCCGTTTGATCTCAATCGTGACATCCTGAAATCGCTGAAAAAAACCAGCAAGGTGCTCTTTTTTGATGAGGATGTTCCCGGCGGTGCAACTGCATTTATGATGCAACAGGTGCTGGAGGAACATGGCGGATACCAGTATCTCGATGCTGCCCCCAGGACTCTGACGGCCACGGATCACCGGCCTTCATACAGTGTCGACGGTGATTATTACTCCAACCCGAACGAAGAGGATGTGTTTGAAGCGGTTTATAACATCATGCATGAAGTTAACCCGAATAAATACCCGAACCTCTATTGACCAGGAAAATGAAGCCTGAACTGGAAGTTACGGGGGATGGATCGCATACGCTTTATAATCCGGAACTGAATGAACACTATCATTCAACCTTCGGTGCTTTAACGGAATCGCAGTTTGTTTTTATCGGTGCCGGGCTCAGCGCATTCAGGGAAAATTCAACCGTGGAGATCCTTGAAGTGGGATTCGGAACCGGGCTCAACGCCTTTCTGTCCCTTAGGGAATCGCAATCAAGGAACCTGCTTATAAGATACACCGCGATAGAACCTTATCCACTGCCGGAAGATGTATGCATGAAGTTCAACTACCCCGAGCTCATTGCTTCACCCGATCTCCTTCCCATTTTCATGAAGATGCACAAGGCGCCTTTCAATATGGCATCCCGCCTTCTACCCTGCTTTTCACTCGTAAAAATAAAAGAAACTTTACAGGATGTCTTTCTCGGGCAGGATCAGTTTGAACTGGTTTATTTTGATGCGTTCGGACCGGACGCTCAGCCTGAAATGTGGACGGAAGAGGTGTTCCGGAAGATTGCATTTTCGATGAAGCACGGGGCAATACTTGTCACCTATTCAGTCAAAGGCTCGGTCAGGCGGGCACTGAAAGCGGCGGGATTCTCAGTACAGAAACTGCCGGGACCACCGGGAAAGAGGGAAATCACCAAAGCTGTTAAATTATGAATGATGAGTTTGAATTATGAATTATGGGTATGGGGACCCTATTACCTTGTTACCTTCGACTTGATGACTTGATGACTTGATGACTTCTTCACCGTATCCCTCATGAAAGCGAGTAAATTCAACATCCGTGTTTATGGGATCCTGATCGACCAGGGTAAAGTCCTTGTGACGGATGAATTCCGGCTGGGGATCTTTATGACCAAATTTCCGGGAGGAGGGTTGTCATTCGGAGAAGGCACAATCGATTGTCTAAAAAGAGAATTCATAGAAGAGCTTCATTACGAGATAGATATAATATCACATTACTATACGACTGATTTTTTTCAGCCCACAAACCTATTACCTTTTACGTTTCAGCTGATTAATGTATATTATTTGGTGAGTGGAAAAAAAACGTATCCTTTTAAAACTTCGGAAAAGATGTATGATTTTAAGGAAGTCATTGACGGTGCGCAATCATTCCGGTGGCTTGATCTGAAATCCATCCGGGAAGAGGATTTTACACTTCCGGTCGATCAAAAGGTCGCGAAGATGCTGGGAGACGGATTTATCCCGCCAGACATTATCAAAATCCCAACCTTAAAAATTTAATCTATGCTTGAAACGATCAACATTGAGAACATCCTGTTCCTGGACATTGAAACAGTGCCGATGACGGCAGGTTACAGTCAGTTGCCTGAAGCCTTCAGGAAATTATGGAAAAGAAAAGCCGATCAACTTTCGAAAAATGACAGGAACCTTTCCGAGGAGGAACGCTCGCCTGAACGATTGTTTGAACGCGCCGGGATCTATTCGGAATTCGGCAAGGTGATCTGTGTCTCCACTGGAGTATTCCGAAATCAGACTCTGTGGATCAAATCTTACGCATCGCATGATGAATCAAAACTTCTGCAGGATCTGGCAGAAGTACTAGCCAAATCAACAGAGAAAAGGTTCCAGTTCCTCTGTGCCCATAACGGGAAAGAGTTTGACTATCCATACCTGATCCGCAGAATGCTGGTGAACGGGGTCAGTATCCCTCCCATTCTTGATCTTTCCGGTAAAAAACCATGGGAGATCAACCATCTCGATACCATGGAGCTATGGAAGTTCGGCGACTATAAGAATTATACATCCCTTGAGCTCCTGGCGGCCATTTTCAACATTCCAACCCCGAAAGACGATATTGACGGCAGCGATGTCGCCAGGATCTACTGGGAGGAAAAGGATCTTCAGCGGATCGTTACATATTGCCAGAAGGATGTGGTGACGATCGTGAATCTTTTCCTGAAATTCCAGGGCAAAGAAATAATAAATGACGATCAGATTACGTATGTTTAATTTCTGACCTTGTTCGTTGTTCCATGAAAAATGGAACGCGGATGAAACGGATCTTTACGGATTAACGCGGATTAGTGATCAATGAGTGATTTTACTTCCAGGTTTTTATTGCGGATTGCCCCAATCATCCTGATAGTTCTGGCGCTGTCTTGTACCAGAAATGGCAAACACAAGGATTTGGTGGATCTCCGGCTGCAGTTCACAAACACCAAAAGCGAAAAGGTGGTTCTGCAGGAGCTCGGTGTAAAAGACATCAGGAATCTGGATTCCGCATTTTTCGATGAAAAAGGAAAAGCCTCATTTGCACTGAAGGTGCCTGATCCCGGCTTTTACATGATCAGGTTGACCGATGGCCGGTTCCAGACGCTTAACCTGGCCGGCGGAGAGAACGTAACCCTGGCCGGGGATCTGAAGAAATTCCCGTCAGATTGCAGGATCACCGGTTCAAAAGGATCAGAACTGCTGAAGACTTTCTTCGACCATTCTTCCAGGAACAGGCGGATGGTCGATTCACTGACCGAAGTTCTCCATCAGCATCAGTATAGTGAAGATTTTTATTGGTTATCTCTTTCAATCGATACTATTTTCGGTAAGATCTGGAATGACCAGAAAAGATTTGAAAAAGAATTCATTGACAAGAACCTCACCTCACTCGCATCCCTGATCGTTTTGAATTATTCCTTCGGACCCAGGCCAATCCTGAATGAAGATGACGAATTCGTCTATTATTTCAAGCTTGACACCAACCTTCGGAAATTTTATCCGCACAATAAGCATGTGGTCTATCATCATCAGCGGGTTGTTGATCTCCTCAGGAAAGCTGGGAACAGCACTGAATAACAGGTATTTATCTATGACCTTCGTGGTTTAGTTCTTTTTTAACACAGAAACACGGAGAAGGCACTGAGAACACAGAGGAAAAGAAGGTTGAAGCTGTATGTCAGAAAATGAGAAGGTAAGGCATCAGAAGTTTGCAGGATTAAGAAAAAACATGTAGGTTTGGCAGAAAATCGGGCAATGACCGGGAACATTTACTTCGCATCGGATTTCCACCTTGGGATCCCTGACCATGATAGCAGCCTGGTCCGGGAGAAGATGCTTGTAGACTGGCTTGACAAGGTAAGTAAAGATGCATCGGAGATCTTCCTGATGGGAGATCTGTTCGATTTCTGGTTTGAATACAAAACTGCAATCCCGAGAGGATACGTCAGGTTGCTGGGAAAACTGGCGGAGATCACGGATTCAGGGATAAAAGTCCATCTTTTCCGGGGAAACCATGATATGTGGGCATTTGATTACCTTTCCACGGAAATGAATGTGATCCTTCACGGACAACCAGAAATGCACCGGTTTGGCGACCGGGTATTCTATCTTGCCCATGGAGATGGTCTTGGTCCGGGAGATCAGGGGTATAAATTCATCAAAAAAGTTTTTCACTGCCGGTTCAACCAGTGGCTTTTCCGGATCATCCATCCTGATATCGGCATCCGGTTAGGGCTTTTCTGGTCGAGGCAGAGCAGGTATGCCAACCTTGCGAAAGACGATGGCCAGGAACGCGACCGGGAATTCATCAATACAAGGCTGGCCGTTCACTCAAGAAAGGTACTTGAAGAGAATCCAGAGATCAGTTATTTTATTTACGGTCACTGGCATTATCCGCTTCAACTCCCCTTGAGCGACCATTCGGTCCAGGTGACACTTGGCGACTGGCTTACCCATTTTACCTATGCGAAATTCGATGGGAAAAAACTGGAACTGCTTGAATTTAAAGGGCATTAAAAAAGGCCATCCTATCGGACAGCCTTCCTTTTCCAAAAAATTGTCAGCTCAGATTATGCAGGATGTATTGCTTCAACAGGACATACATCGGCACAGGCAGCACAATCAGTGCAAACTTCCGGGTTGATCTTATAAATGTCGCCTTCAGAAATAGCTTCAACTGGGCATTCATCAATGCAAGTTCCACAAGCTGTACAATCTTCATTAATTACATAAGCCATGACTCATTATTTTGTTGCCCGCTTTATGAGCAGCAGGCATGGTTAATAATTTTTTTCCTTTGCAAATATACGATTTTTTGGGATTTGCAAATTTCCTGCAATTATTCTTTCAACACAATTGGAATTATAAAATTGATCTGATTTCTAATTGATCTAATTTCTAAATAAACACTAACGTTAAAGCCACAAAAATTTTAGGTCAATTAGGTCAATTAGGTCAATTAATATCTTCCCTTCCGATCTCCAAAGGAAGGTTATGCAAAATTAGCCCTTCTTCTTTTTCCTTCTGAATATATTTGGTAACTTTGCATTTCCAAAATCAAAATACTCCGCTATGGCTAAGAAAAAAAGAAATGTAATTGAAAAAGAATCTGTTGTTGTCAAGTTCGTAGGCGATTCCGGTGATGGTATGCAGCTGACAGGGGATATGTTCTCCGAAGTGGCTGCCCTGGCTGGCAATGACCTTGCGACGTTCCCGGATTTCCCTGCTGAGATCCGTGCTCCCCAGAACACAGTTGCAGGTGTTTCAGGATTCCAGGTTCATATGGGTAGTTCCAAGATCTTCACGACCGGCGACCTGGTCGATGTTTTGGTAAGCATGAACCCTGCTTCCCTGAAAGCCAACCTGAAATGGGCCAAGAAAGGTGCAACAATCCTTACAGATACAGATGCTTTCGATGAAAAATCAATTGAAAAAGCAGGTTACAAACAGGATCCCCTCCTGGACAGCTCCCTGGAAAGCTTCAATGTGATCAAAGCACCGATCACAACCCTCACAAAGGAAAGCCTCAAAGATATGCAGGTGGACAACAAGACCGCCGAACGGAGCAAGAATATGTTTGCGCTTGGAATGCTTTACTATATCTTCAACCGAAGTCTGAAGCCATCATTCGACTATTTTGAAAAGAGGTTCAAGAAAAAACCAGAACTGATTGGTATCAATAAAGTCGTTCTCCAATCAGGATATAATTATGCCGAAACCATAGAAGCACTTGAATCCGTGATCCAGGTGTCTCCCGCAAAAATGGAAAAAGGACGCTACCGCAATATCACGGGGAATGTAGCTACAGCCTGGGGACTCCTGGCTGCAGCAGAGAAGTCGGGACGGCCGTTGTTCCTTGGTTCCTACCCCATCACCCCGGCCACCGAGATCCTGATGGAACTGGCAAAACATAAATCACTTGGGGCAAAAGTTTTCCAGGCAGAAGATGAAATTGCAGGGATCTGCTCTGCCATTGGAGCCAGCTATACCGGATCACTCGCATGCACCACAACTTCCGGACCGGGTCTTTCCCTGAAAAGTGAAGCCATCGGTCTTGCAGTAATGACAGAACTTCCGCTTGTCATCGTTAATGTACAGCGTGGAGGACCTTCAACAGGTCTTCCTACCAAATCCGAGCAATCAGACCTTTACCAGGCGCTGTTCGGCCGTAACGGGGAATGCCCGGTCATCGTGATCGCAGCTTCCTCCTCCGAAAACTGCTTCTACTATGCATACATGGCAGCCAAATTCGCCATGGAACACATGACACCGTGCATCCTGCTCACCGACGGATATCTTGGATTCGGCTCTGCCCTGTTCAAGATCCCGAAGATGGCCGATATGCCGGCCATCAAGCCGCCGATTGCCCAACCGAATGATCCCGATTTCAAACCTTACAAACGTGACCCGAAGACCCTGGCAAGAAAATGGGCGATCCCCGGTACAGAAGGCTTGCGCCACAGGATTGGCGGTTTGGAGAAGGAAGATGTGACAGGTGTGGTTTCCACCGACCCGATGAACCACCAGAAAATGATCGAATACAGGGCCGAGAAGGTGGAAAGAGTTGCAGATTTCATCCCTGATCAGGCAGTAGACGGAGATCCCGAAGGCGATCTCCTGGTTGTCAGCTGGGGCGGGACATACGGTGCTGTTCATTCAGCCGTCAAGGAAATGAAAGATGCCGGTAAAAAAATCAGCCATGCTCATTTCAACTACATCATGCCTTTACCAAAAAATACGGGCAAGATCCTTTCAGGCTTCAAAAAGATCCTGGTTTGCGAGTTGAACAGCGGGCAGTTTGTCAATTACCTGAAAATGAAACACCCTGGCACGAATTATTACCAGTTCAACAAGGTTCAGGGACTGCCTTTCATGATCAACGAATTAACTGATAAGTTTAATCAACTTCTGGAGGAGAAATAATATGGACTTTGTAAATAATACCGTCGAAAGATCGACGATTCAACTGACAAAAGCTGACTTTGAAAGCGACCAGATGGTAAAATGGTGCCCCGGATGCGGTGCCCATGCCATCCTCGGAGCTGTCGAAAGGGTATTTCCCAAGATCGGCTACAAAAAAGAGAATTTCTGCATGATCTCCGGTATCGGGTGTTCTTCAAGATTCCCCTATTATGTGAATACATACGGAATTCACGGGATTCATGGGCGTGCTGCCCCTATTGCGACCGGTGTAAAGGTTGCAAATCCACGACTCAGTGTCTGGATTGCCACCGGTGATGGCGACTCACTTGCCATTGGTGGGAATCATTTCATTCATATCATCCGGAGAAATGTGGATGTCAACCTCATCCTTTTTAACAACCAGATCTACGGATTGACAAAAGGCCAGTATTCACCCACCACGCCGATGGGCAAACTGACCAAGACCTCCCCACAGGGAACCATTGAACATCCATTCAATATCGGCGAACTGGTGATGGGCGCACAGGGCACATTTTTCGCCCGCGTTCCGGACAACAACATCAATATGATGACCGAAGCGATGTTCGAAGCAGCAAAGCATGACGGAACCTCCGTCATGGAGATCCTTCAGAACTGCATTATTTTCGCCGATAAGGCCCATGCCGATATCATCGGGAAAGAGTTCAAGGAAGAAAACATGCTGCTTGTAAAGAATGGTGAGCCGATGCTGTTCGGAAAAAATAAAGAAAAAGGACTGAGGCTGAAAGATACAAGCCTTGAGGTCGTAGAACTTGGGAAAAACGGCATTACGATCGATGATATCCTGATCCATGATCAGTATAATCCTGATCCGGGAATCCATACGATGCTTGCCAAACTGGCTCCGCCAAACTTCCCCATGGTTTTCGGCGTGATCCGTTCTGCCATGTTCCCTACCTACGATGACCTTGTCGAGGATCAGATCAAATATGCCAAGGAAACATCTAAAATCCGGAATGTGGACGACCTGCTGAACAGCGGGGACACCTGGGAAATCAGCTAAATAGCGAAGTAGCGAGATATCGAAATAGCGAAAGGGCGATTGAAAAATCGTCCTTTTTTATTTTCAGCATATCTTTGCAGAATGTTGCAATCCTTTCAATCCTTCATCAAGAATAAAAACCTCTTTCAGAAGAATCTGAAGATTCTCCTGGCTGTGAGCGGCGGAGTTGATTCTATTGCCATGTGCGAGTTGTTCCACCAGGCAAAACTCAGGTTTGGGATCGCGCACTGCAATTTCCGGCTCAGGGGCGATGAATCCGATGGCGATGAAGTTTTTGTCAGATCCCTGGCAAAGAAATACCAGGTTCCTTTTTTTCTAAAACAGTTCTCAACCGCAGATTATGCTACAGACAACTCCGTTTCAATACAGATGGCGGCGAGGGATTTACGGTATGAATGGTTTGAAGAGGTAAGAAAAAAAGAAGGATTTTCGTTTATTGCCACAGCGCATCACCTTGACGACCAGGTTGAAACATTTTTCGTCAACCTGATGAAAAATTCCGGAATTGCCGGGTTTCATGGCATTCCCGTGAAATCAGGATATCTTGTCCGGCCGATGATGTTCGCCACAAGGAAAGAGATCATCACTTTTGTCAAAGCCAGCAAGCTGAACTTCCGTGAGGACAGTTCAAACAAAGAAATAAAATACCTTCGGAATCATATCCGGAGAAAAGCCATTCCCCTGCTGAATAAGATCCAGCCAGGATTCGACCGCATCATAAACGAAACCATTGAACGGATCGCAGGAACAGAGCAGGTCTATCGTCAGGTGATTGAGACCAGGCGCAAGGAAATCATAACAGAAGCGGGTTCAAGGAGTATCATTCCCATCGGGGCTCTCAGGGATCTTTCACCTTTGGGAACCTACCTTTACGAGTTCCTGGCCCCGTTCGGGTTCAATTATGCGGTTGTGGAAGAGATCATCCGGTCGCTGAAGACCATCCCGGGGAAAACGTTTTACTCGCCAACCCATATCCTCGTCAGGGACCGAGATCAACTGCTGATCGAGCCTTTACCCGAAAAGGGACAGGAAGGACAGGATAAAAATAACTTCCTGATCCACAAAGACCAGGATTCCATCAGCCATCCGGTCCATCTTGTATTCCGGATACAAAAAAATGACAGCCAGCTTCACATCAACGAATCAAAATCCTTCGCTTCACTGGATGCTTCGAAACTAACGTACCCTCTTGTTCTGCGGAAGTGGGAACCAGGAGACGTGTTTTTTCCCTTCGGAAAAAAAATCAGGAAAAAACTGAGCGACTTCTTCATCGATGAAAAAATTTCACTCCTGGATAAAAAACGTACCTGGCTGTTATGTTCAGAAAACAAGATTGTATGGGTTGTCGGACACCGGATTGACAATCGTTTCCGGGTCACCTCAAAAACAGCCGAAGTGCTTGTGGTTGAATGGAAAAAATAATCCTTCACGGGCTTCCTGAAAACTAAAAATCGCTACCTTTGCAACTCAACGTGGCCCTGATAAATCCATCTTTTTATGAAAAAAATCAGCGTACTCCTTTCATTCATACTGTTTCCTCTATTTATTTTTTCACAGATACTGGAACCGGTCAAATGGTCTTTCAAAGTCGAACAGACAAAACCGGACGAAGCTACCCTGCTCCTGATCTCGAAAATGGATTACGGATGGCATGTTTATTCACAGGAAAAACCGCCAAAAAAAGAAGGACCGATCCCTACTTCATTCAGGTTCAATAAGACCAAAGACTTTGAATTGGTCGGCAAAGTGATCGAGCCGAAACCGCTTGAAGATAATGATCCGAATTTCGGGATGATCCTGAAATTTTTTGCAGACAAGGCTGTTTTCAGGCAGAAGATCAAAGTACTTAGCCCAAAACCGTTCACAGTGACAGGGGTTCTGGAGTTCATGTGTTGCGACGACAAACAATGCCTTCCCCCGACCGAAGTCGAATTCTCGTTCAATGTAAAAGGGAATCCGGATGCCATTGCTACTGCTGCTCCGGTTGATACGGCCAGGGTTGATACTTCGAAGCAGGCTGTTGTTAATAAAGATACAGCCAGTGCTGCTAAACCGGCATCATTTACCATGGGCAACGATAAAATGGATACCGGTGAAGGAAAATCGCTTCTCTGGTTTTTCTTCCTTTCTTTCCTGGCAGGTCTTGCCGCCATCCTTACGCCATGTGTGTTCCCGATGATCCCGATGACCGTCACCTTCTTCATGCACGACAGCGACAAGAAGCGAAAGGCACGCTTCCAGGCCATTGTTTACGGGCTTTCGATCATTGGTATTTATACGGTGATCGGCACCATTGTCGCCGTTACCCTCGGTGCCAATTTTGCCAATTTCCTGAGCACACACTGGATCCCAAATGTCTTCTTTTTCCTGATCTTCATGGTCTTTGCAGCATCCTTCCTGGGGATGTTTGAAATCACATTGCCGAGCTGGATCGTAAATAAAGCAGACAAGCAGGCTGATAAAGGAGGTTTCACAGGGGCTTTCTTCATGGCATTCACGCTGGTGCTCGTGTCGTTTTCATGCACCGGTCCGATTGTCGGAGCCATCCTGGTGAAATCTGCCGGGGGTGAAGTGATCCAGCCCATTATCGGGATGTTTGGATTTTCACTGGCATTTGCATTGCCCTTTGCATTTTTTGCATTCTTTCCGTCCTGGCTGTCGAATCTCCCCAAATCAGGCGGATGGCTAAATTCGGTGAAGGTCATCCTCGGATTCCTTGAACTGGCGCTCGGATTGAAGTTCCTGAGCATTGCAGACCAAACGTATCACTGGCACATCCTCGACCGTGAAGTGTATCTTGCCATTTGGATCGTTATTTTCTTCCTTATGGGATTGTACCTTCTCGGCAAACTCAAATTCAACCACGACGCTGACATCCCATACGTCAGCGTGCCCAGGATCACTATGGCGATCATCACCTTTTCGTTTGTCGTTTACATGATCCCGGGAATGTTCGGCGCCCCGCTCAAAGCTTTGGCCGGATACCTGCCTCCGGAACAATCACTCGATTTCAACCTGACTGCCATCATCCACGATGAAGTAAGCCAGGTCCAGGGTTCCGGGGAGAAACCAGCCGCTTCTCTCTGCGAAAAGCCGAAATTCAATGAATTCCTTGAACTTCCGCATATGCTGAAGGGATATTTCGATTATAAGCAGGCCCTTGAATGCTCAAAGAAAACCAACAAGCCGATATTCATTGACTTTACCGGCCACGGATGCGTGAACTGCCGGGAAATGGAAGCCAGGGTATGGGCAAATCCCGATGTTCTGAAACGGCTGCGTGAAAATTTCATTGTAACGGCATTATACGTTGACGACAAGACCGAATTGCCCCAAAATGAATGGATCACATCAACGTATGATGGCAAAGTCAAGAAAACCATCGGGAAAAAATTTGCCGATTTCCAGATTTCAAGATTCAATGTAAATGCGCAGCCTTATTATGTTTTACTTGATACAAACGGGAATCCGCTGACAAACCCTGTAGCCTACGATCTGAATGTGGATCATTTCATTAAATTCCTGGATACAGGCCTTGTAAACTTCAAAAAATCCGAAACCAAATAGAAAACAATTTGAATGATCACAATTATACCAATAATCTCAACCGTACCCTACCCCTGCACCCCTTCCCTACCAGTAGGGAAGGGGACGGGGGATGGGTACAGTGAACTAAATCGGAAATGTTAGAACCGGTGTATTATTCAGAATTTCTAAAATTTGCAAAATTACTGGTACAATAGTGTTCAATTAATCATTAAAAACAATGATGAAAATCTTCGTTCTATCCTCCATCATCTGTCTTCTATTCTCAATAACAGGGTTCGCTCAATCCTTCACCGACGCGAATGCAGGTTTGGACAGCCTCAGTTACAGCTGGGCTACCTGGGGCGATTATGACAATGATGGCGACCTGGATATCGTTCTTACCGGCCAGCCCGGGAATACTGTACCACAAACAAAGATCTTCCGCAATGACAGCGGAGTATTCCATTTTGCAGCAAGGCTTAAGGGGTTATCTTACAGCTCTGCGGATTTCGGTGATTATGACAATGACGGAGATCTTGACCTGCTCTTAACCGGCCGCGACAGCCTGAGCGTAGATCAAACGAAAATATACAGGAATGATAATGGGGTGTTTGTTGATATTCTTGCCGTCCTGCCAGCTGTTTCCGATGGCCAGGCTAAGTGGGGCGATTATAATAACGACGGGAAACTCGATATTCTGCTTGCCGGCAGCATGAAAGCCCGGATCCTTAGGAACGAAGGTGGTGGTTTGTTTACCGATATCGGGGCTCACCTTACCAGCGTGCAAAGCGCTACGGTGGCCTGGGGCGATTACAACAACGACGGACAGCTTGATGCGCTCATTGGCGGCGATACCGGTGCTGAGACGATAACACGGCTTTACAAGAACAATTATGGTGACTTTGAACTTGATTCCATCGATTTTGTGGGATTGAGCGAGGGTAAAGCCAGGTTTGCCGATCTTAATAATGACGGCCTTTTGGACATCCTGATCAATGGAAACCACGGCTATGTGGAAGGGATGTTCGAGATTTACCGGAACATGGGAGATGGTCAATTCACCATGATCGACAATTACAATTTCAATGTTGCCAACAGTTGCGTTGATGTTGCAGATTATGACAATGACGGCCTGCTCGATATTGTTCTTGTCGGAAAGATCCTGGGTTGCGGCGGAACGGCTGCAACCATGCTTTACCACAATGAAGGCTTTTTTGTTTTTATCGACCAGAGCACGCTGATCCAGGGGATCAAGCACGGCTCCGTTCAGTGGGGCGATTACAACAACGACGGATACCCGGACCTCCTGTTTTCGGGGATGAACCCGTTTGATGATCCCGTGACCATGTTGTACAAGAATAACCTGGGGACACTTCCGTTCGTTCACAATACACCACCTTTCTCCCCGGAAGACCTGATATCCACTGTCAACGGTAACGAAGTGACCCTGCGCTGGACAAGGGCCAAGGATGACCGGACGCCGACCAAAGGACTGTCTTCCAACCTGTATGTTGGTACTTCACCTGACTTGACCGATATCGTTTCCCCGATGGCGGACGTGGCAACCGGGTTCAGGCAGATCGCAGCTATCGGAAACGCCTGCAGCGACACCATCTGGACGATCAAAGATCTCCCGATCGGAAACTATTTCTGGAGCGTTCAGACCATTGACGGCGGTTTCATGGGATCACCATTTGCAGGAACGGCTTCTTTTTCCATCCTGACAACAGGCGTGAGTCAGGTGAACAAGGTTGATTTTTCGTATTATCCCAACCCGGTAAAAGACAAGATCATGATCACGCCTGCCAGGCCGGGAACCTATCATATTACCGTTCAGGACATCATAGGAAAAACCTTGCTGGAAAAGGAAATCAGTGGATATGAAAAGACCATCGACCTATCATTCTTATCGCCCGGGATTTTCCTTCTTTCACTTTATTCTGACGCAGGAACCGTAACCAAAAAGATCATGAAGGAATAATCCTCCGGGATTCTTCCCGAAACCTAATAATCGATAAAGCTGCCCGAATTCCTGATGATCAGTCTCGGCTTTTCATTTTTCATTTTTTCACATCCGTCATTCCCAAGAAAGTGGGAATCTGTTGTTCATATACGTTTTACTTTGTTCATTCTTTTCTTTGGTACCACCCATTGCCCCTCCCCAAAAAGAGAGGGGTAAAAGGCTTCGCTTTGAAAACAAAAGCCTGTTCCGGATTTTCTTTAACGTGTGTTCTCGTTTTTCTTAACGTAAATTTCCTCATGCGGGTCATCTTCTGAATAAACCGATTCCAGACCAAATAACAGTTACTGTTAATTTTTCATTCTTAATTTTTAATTCCACTGTTCACTGAACATTGGCGATGTAATACCTCAATACATCGTCACAATTAGCAGATAGAAAGGGGTAAATACTAAAGTTTCTTCGAGAGAAATACGTAGGATAAACGTAGGATAAACGTAGGATAAACGTAGGGTAAATAATTGCTCTAATTGATCTAATTGACCTAATTATTCTAATTGATCTAAACAAGGCGGAAACCAGGTGGTTGGGTTTACCTTTTGAATTTTGGGTAATGGATTATCCTTAGAAATTAGGTCAATTAGAAATTAGACCTTCCCCAGCATCATCTCCGTAAAATACTTGTAGAAGTAAGGAACCGTCTCTATCCCTTTAAAGAAGTTCTCCAGCGGGAAATGCTCATTCGGGGAGTGTGCATCATCGGTGGCGAGACCGAAGCCCATAAGGATGGATTTTACACCCAGTATTTCTTCGAATTGCGGGATGATCGGGATGCTTCCCCCGCTCCTGACCGGAACGGGCTTCTTGCCGAAGGTTTTCACTATGGCCTTGCTTGCGGCTTTGTACCCGATCGTGTCGATCGGTGAAACATAGCCCTGTCCGCCGTGCAGGAATTTCACATTCACTTTTATCCATGGAGGGCATATGGTTTTCAGATGATCCTCGAAAAGCCTGGCGATCTTCATGTGATCCTGGTCCGGCACCAGTCTCATCGAGATCTTGGCATACGCTTTTGACGGAAGGACTGTTTTTGTGCCTTCACCGGTATACCCGCCCCAGATCCCGTTCACATCAAGCGAAGGCCGGATCCCGGTACGCTCTTTTGTGGAATATCCCTGTTCTCCGTAGAGTGCATCAACTTCCAGTGACCGTTTGTATTCCTCTTCATTGAAAGGCTCCTTTGCCATTTCTGCGCGTTCTTCATCTCCAATGATCTGAACATCGTCGTAAAATCCCGGGATGGTGATCATGCCGTCATCACTGGTCAGCGAGGAGATCATTTTCGCCAGGGCGTTGACCGGGTTGGACACTGCCCCGCCATAGATGCCTGAATGCAGATCCTTGTTCGGACCGGTCACTTCAACTTCCATGTATGCAAGGCCGCGCAAGCCCACTGTTATCGAAGGGCAATCCAGCGAAACCATGCTTGTATCGGAAACCAGGATGATATCCGATTTCAGCTTGTCCCGGTTTTGCTTCAGGAATTCGCCAAGGCTGGGTGAACCGATTTCCTCCTCGCCTTCGATCATGAACTTTACGTTGCACGGGAGTGCATCTGTTTTGACCATGGCTTCAAAGGCTTTCGCATGAATAAAAGCCTGCCCTTTATCATCATCCGCCCCCCGGGCATAGATCAGGTTGTTCCTGACTTCCGGCATGAAAGGCGGAGATACCCATAAATCAACCGGGTCAACCGGCATGACATCATAATGCCCGTAAACCAGGATCGTCGGCAATGCCGGATCGATGATCTTCTCGGCAAAAACCACCGGATTCCCTTCGGTGGGAAAAACTTCGCAGTTTTCCGCACCTGCGTCACGGAGCTTGTTCTTCCAGTACTCTGCGGCTTTGAACATATCGTCCTTATGCTCGGCTTCGGAACTGATGGATGGGATCCGGATCAATCCGAAAAGCTCGAAAACAAACCTGTCTTTATTCTGCTCGATGTATTCTTTTATTTCCATTGATGTTAGATTAACTGTCTGATTGTTCCCATGTATACCCACCCCTCAAATCCCCTCCCTACAAGTAGGGAGGGGAAGACCGAAGGTCGGGGTGGGTACACTAAATTGCGGCTGCAAATTTACTTTTTTTCGTTCAGAATCCACTTTGTTTTTAACTTTGCAACATTACAAACATGTTGATATATGGATAAGTTCTCGTATTTGGGTAACATTGATAATTCTGTTTTTGAGGAATTGTTTCAAAAATATAAAAATGACCCCGTATCTGTAGATGAAAGTTGGAGGAAATTCTTTGAAGGATTTGAATTCTGCCAGGTCAATTACCATGCGGAACAGGGAGAAGCATTCATTGTTCCGAATGAATTCAAGGTCATCAATCTGATCAATGGTTACAGGCAACGGGGACACCTCTTCACCAAGACCAACCCGGTGCGTACCCGCAGAAAATACTTCCCTACGCTCGATATCGAAAATTTCGGAATTCACCCGGACGAACTGGGAAAGACATTCCAGGCAGGAAAAGAGATCGGGATCGGCAATGCCACCTTGCAGTCTATCATCAGCAGGCTGAATCAAACTTATTGCCAGTCGATCGGGGTAGAATACTGGGATATCCAGCATCCTGACATGATCGAATGGTTACGATCGAAAATGGAAGGGAAATGGAATACTCCGCAATTCACGATCTCCAAAAAAGAACAGATCGTGAAAAAACTCTCGGATGCCGTCCTGTTTGAGAAGTTCATTCACAAACGTTTTCCCGGAAGCAAGAGTTTTTCGCTCGAGGGTGCGGAATCGCTGATCCCTGCCATTTACAGCCTGGTAGAAGAAGGTGCATCCCTTGGTGTAAGGGAATTCGTGATCGGGATGGCTCACCGTGGCAGGCTGAATGTCCTTGGGAACATCATGAACAAACCCTATGAACATATCTTTGCCGAATTCGAAGAAAAGGAATATTCAGATGAGGAACTCCTCGGGGATGTCAAGTATCATCTTGGTTTTGTTACCGATATCGTGACACAGAACGGGAACCCGGTTCATCTTTCTTTATCTCCGAATCCTTCGCACCTGGAAGCGGTGGACCCTGTTGTGGAAGGCATCACAAGAGCAAGGATTGACCAGGTTTATTCAGGGGATGAAAGCAGGATCGTTCCTGTTCTCATACATGGCGATGCTTCAATTTCCGGTGAAGGAGTTGTTTATGAAGTGATCCAGATGGCAAACCTCGATGGCTATAAGACAGGCGGCACCATTCACCTCGTCATTAATAACCAGATCGGTTTCACGACGAATTACCTCGACGGACGTACAAGCATTTACTGCACCGATGTGGGCAAGACGATCCTCTCCCCTGTTTTTCATGTGAATGCCGATGATGTCGAGGCTGTTGTTTACACAGTGGAACTTGCCATAGCGTTCAGGCAGAAATTCCACCGGGATGTTTTCATCGACCTCCTGGGTTACAGGAAATACGGTCATAATGAAAGTGATGAACCCCGGTTTACCCAGCCGATCCTGTACAAGATCATCGAAAACCATCCTGATCCGCTGGAGATCTACCTGAAGAAGCTCTCATCAGAGCCTTCACCGGCGAATATCGATGCAGGAAAGATAAAGGCTGATATAAACAGCAGGCTTGAAAATGCGTACACTAAATCCCTTACAATTGAGAAGACAGACATCGCTCCTTTCCTTGGCGATACCTGGAAAAATATATCAAAAGCTACTTTACCGGACATTTTCCAATCACCTGACACCGGTGTGGATAAAAAAACCCTGCTCGGTGTTGCCGAAAAAATCACGGAACTCCCCGCAGACAAGGCATTTTTCCGCAAGATCTCGAAACTCCAGCAAGACCGGAAAGACATGATGAATGAACCGGGGAAGATCGACTGGGGAATGGCTGAATTACTGGCATACGGAACACTTCTGCAAGAGGGGACCCCGGTGAGAATAAGCGGCCAGGACAGCCAGCGCGGGACTTTTTCGCACCGCCATGCCGTTCTGACCATCGAGGATTCAGAAGAAAAATACATTCCGTTGCAAAAAATAAGCAGCAGCCAGGCGCGTTTCACCATTTATAACTCACTTCTGTCGGAATTTGCTGTACTTGGTTTTGATTACGGCTATGCACTTGCCACACCCTACACCCTGACAATCTGGGAGGCCCAGTTCGGGGATTTCAGCAATGGGGCCCAGGTCATCTTCGACCAATACATAACATCTGCCGAAGACAAATGGCGGAGCATGAACGGACTGGTGGTGCTTCTCCCGCATGGATATGAAGGACAAGGTCCGGAACATTCAAGCGCAAGGATCGAGCGTTTCCTGACCTCCTGTGGAAACAACAATATCCAGGTCGCCAATTGCACGACACCGGCTAATTTTTTCCAGTTGCTTAGGAGACAGCTTCACCGGAATTTCAGGAAGCCACTTATTGTTTTCACACCGAAAAGCCTGCTTCGGAATCCGCGATGTGTTTCATCCATCACCGATTTCACAAATGATAAGTTCAGGGAGGTTATCGATGATCCGGCAGCCGCGCCGGAAAAGGTCAGACGGGTCCTGTTCTGTTCCGGGAAAATCTACTATGATCTGCTCTCTGAAAAAGAAAAAACGGACAGGGAAGACATTGCGATCATCCGTATCGAACAATTGTATCCCTTCCCGGGAAAACAGGTCGAAGACCTTATTTCAAAATACAATCTTTCCGAACACTGGGAATGGATTCAGGAAGAGCCTGCCAACATGGGACCTCTGAAATTCATCAAGAATAATATCCGTGACCTACCGCTGCATTTTGCTTCACGGCCGATCAGCGGAAGTACCGCCACAGGCTCTTCCAGGCTCCACAAGATCCAGCAGGAACTGATCGTTAAAAAAGCGATGGGGTTATGTGTTTGCGAAGAAGCGAATGTCACATGCCGTCTTCATTGCGCCGAATCCATTGAACAGGTGAAGTAACCAGGGTTACACCTCATACATGCAATATTGTTCAATAGTTGTACCTTTGTGTTGACAATAACCATAAAATCATTAACCCAACCCGCGTCTTCTCTTGACTTTATGAGAAAAGCGCATGGAGAAAACCGAGTACTTTATGGCAAGTGAGATAAAAATTCCAAGTCCCGGCGAATCGATCACCCAGGTTCAGATTGCCCGATGGCTTGTCAAGGATGGTGAAACCGTTGAAAAGGATCAGGAAGTTGTTGAGATCGACTCTGATAAAGCCTCATTCCCATTAGCTGCCCCGGATGATGGAATTATAACGATCAGGATCGGGGATGGCCAGACGGTCGAGGTCGGTGCGGTGATCGCGGTGATCGAGCCATCCTCTTCCAATGGAAACCGCCCGGAAAAGAAACCGGAAGTCATTGATGTAAAGAAAGAAGAAACACAGGTTCCTGCGAAGGATGGCGCCGTTAAGAAAAGCACAATTTCTCCCCTCGCAGAAAAAGTGCTGGATGAACAAAAACTGAGCAGGAATGAAGTTGTCTCCTTTTTCTCAGGAAAGAAGGTAATGAAAAAGGATATTGAGGCGTTCATTCGTTCACGAAAAGAGGAAAGACCTGCTGAATCAGCGATTCCGATTACAAGGAGCAGGGAGGTTGTACGAAAAAAGCTCTCTCCTCTCCGTCTGAAACTGGCCGAAAGGCTGGTAGCCGTAAAGAATGAAACGGCCATGCTTACTACATTCAACGAAGTGAATATGCGGCGACTGGTGGAACTGAAAGCAAAATTCAGCGACCAGTTCCGCGAGAAATACGGGATAGGGCTCGGATTCATGTCATTTTTCACCAGGGCGGTCACCCTGGCCATGAGAAGTTTTCCACAGGTCAACGCAATAATCGATGGAACAGATCTGATCATCCCGCAATATGCCGACATCGGGATCGCCGTCAGTGCCCCGAAAGGGCTGGTCGTACCGGTCCTGCGAAATGCCGAGTCCATGAGCTTTGCCGAAATCGAGAGCAGGATCAGGGAACTGGCTACCAAAGCGCGTGAAAACAGGATCTCGCTGGATGACATGCAGGGGGGAACGTTCACGATCACCAATGGAGGAGTATTCGGGTCGCTCATGTCCACCCCGATCCTCAATCCCCCGCAAAGTGCGATCCTCGGGATGCATAAGATCATGGACCGGCCGGTCGCCGTAGAAGGCAATGTCGAAATACACCCCATGATGTACCTTGCTCTGTCATATGATCACAGGGTCATTGATGGCAGCGAATCCGTCGGGTTCCTCGTCAAAGTCAAGGAATACATTGAAGACCCTGTAAAAATGCTCACCGAAGGTGAAGACCCGGTGCGTTTGTTGCTCGACCTTTAAAATCCCCGAAAATGCGTAAGTATGTTGATTTCCTTGTGATCGGTTCCGGAATTGCAGGGCTGACGTTTGCATTGAAAGTTGCCAAATTCGGAAAGGTTTGCATTGTCACAAAATCCAAGATGGAGGATACGGCCACCAGCTATGCGCAGGGTGGCATCGCCGCTGTGATGTACACACCAGATTCCTATGAGAAACATATCAGGGACACCATTGTTGCCGGCGATGGCCTGTGCGATGAAAACATAGTGCGTATATGCATCTCCGAATCCACCGAACGGATCAGGGATCTTATCAAATGGGGTGCGAAATTTGACAAGACAAAATCAGGCCGGTATGACCTGGCCAAGGAAGGCGGTCATTCAGAATACAGGGTACTTCATGCCAAAGACAGGACCGGGCTTGAAATTGAAAGCACTTTGCTCGACCAGGTAAACAAGCATCCTAACATCGAGATCCTGGAAGATTTTTTTGCCATCGATATTATTACCCAGCACCATCTGGGTGTTGAAGTGAACCGGCGGACAACAGGAACGACATGTTATGGCATCTATGTATTGAATCCACGGACATATCTTGTAGATACGATCCTTTCAAAATTCACCCTGATCGCCACCGGAGGTGCCGGCAATGTTTACAATGTAACGACAAATCCTCCTATTGCGACGGGCGACGGTATCGCTATGGTTTACCGGGCAAAGGGTACGATCGAGAACATGGAATTCATCCAGTTCCATCCGACGGCGTTATACAACCCGGGAGAAAAGCCAGCCTTCCTGGTAACGGAGGCTTTACGCGGGTTCGGAGCCGTCCTGAAATCGATGGACGGAAAAGAATTCATGCAAAAATATGATCCCCGGCTGGCGCTGGCCCCGCGTGATATTGTCGCCAGGGCGATCGACAACGAAATGAAGATCAGCGGGGATGATTATGTTTGCCTCGACTGCCGGCATCTCAATAAGAATGAGATCATTCACCATTTCCCGACCATCTACGCGAAGTGCCTGAGCGTCGGGATCGATATTACCAAGGATATGATCCCTGTAGTACCAGCAGCCCATTATATCTGCGGCGGTATCAAAGTGGACGAATTCGGAAGAAGCTCCATCATCAACCTTTATGCTTCAGGCGAATGCTCCTCTACCGGCCTGCATGGCGCAAACCGGCTTGCATCCAACTCGTTGCTGGAATCTCTTGTTTTTTCCAATAAAGCAGCGATGGATGTTGTTAAAAAAGTGAAAGAAGTGGATTACCGGTATGACATCCCCGACTGGAATGCGGAAGGAATGGTACTGAACGAGGAAATGATCCTGGTCACACAATCCATGAAAGAACTACAATCGATCATGACCAGCTATGTCGGTATCGTCCGGTCAAACATCAGGTTGAAACGCGCTTTCGACAGGCTGGAGATCCTTTACAATGAAACGGAAGATCTCTATAACAAATCGATCCTTACCCCAAGGATCTGTGAGCTGCGCAACCTGATCAATATCGGTTATCTAATCATAAAAATGGCGATGAACCGTAAGGAAAGCAGAGGTCTTCACTATTCCCTCGACTATCCGCGCAGTTCCGAAAAAATAATCAAGTGACCTATGGCTTTGATCAAATCAGTAAAAGGGATAAAACCGGTGATAGGGAAGAACTGTTTCCTGGCTGATAACGCAACACTTACCGGTGATGTAACAATGGGGGATGATTGCAGTGTGTGGTTCAACACGATCATCCGCGGAGATGTTCACTACATAAAGATCGGTAACAATGTAAATGTCCAGGATGGAGCGATCATTCATTGCACCTACCAGAAAGCGCCGGTGAATATCGGGAACAATGTATCCATCGCGCATCGGGCCATTATCCATGGGTGCACCATACACGACAATGTTCTGATCGGGATGGGAGCGATCATCATGGATGGAGCGGTTATCCACAGCAATTCGATCATCGGGGCCGGGGCCCTGGTCACGGAAGGAACCATCGTTGAATCCGGGTCAGTATGGGCAGGAATTCCGGCAAAAAAGATCAAGGATATTGACCAGCAATTACTCGAAGGACAGGTCAACCGGATCTCCAGGAATTACAATATGTACGCCGGGTGGTATGATGAAAAACCCCGGCTCTGAAAAAATATCAGAAAGCCGGGGTGAGTCATTGATACTCCGGTTTAGCGGATCAGGATCTTGCCTGGATTATTTCTCTATTCCGAGTTTCTTTTTCACAATAGGCGTGATATCGTCGGAAGGCTCTGCATACAGAACGATCTCATCGATCGAATTCAGGATGTAAGTATATTTGTTCTCTTTTGCAACCTCCTTAACGGCAGCTTTTGCCTTGTCTACAACCGGTTGCAACAGTTCCTGCTGTTTGGCCTGGAGATCCTGCTGTGCCTTTGTCTGGAATCCGTCGATTCTGCCCTGCAGATCCTGCAATTCTTTTTCTTTTGTCTGTTTGATAAGGTCGGACATCGATGCAGATTGTTGCTGGTAATCGAGGTATTTATTCTCAAATTCAGCCCGCATGGCATCCATCTGGTCAGTAAGTGTTTGCTGGTATTTCTGCAACTTGATCTTCACAGAGTCGACGCCTGGCATGGCGGCAATAAGACCATTGAAGTCAATATACCCGATCTTTTGGGCTCCCTGTGCATTCGCTCCTGAAGACATGGAAATAAATAAAGCAATAACTGCTATTACTTTAAGGAAATTTTTCATTTTATTGATTTGATTAGGTTAATAATTTTTTAGGGTGCAAAATTAGAAATATTTCTTTAAAAAAGTGGAAAATAAAATCTTACTTCCGTCCAGGCTTTTGATCATTCCCTGTCTTGGCTGGTGCAGGCATGTCGCTGTTCTTCGGCTGAGACATATCTGTTTTCGTTGGGGGCGTTTCGGTATTCGTCTCAGTGTTTGTGCTTTTTGAAGGCATGCTTGATTTTGTCGCGGATTGTGACTTGGCCTTCCTGCCTGCCATTGCTGCACCAAGATTGTCCAGAACCTCGTCGCTCAGATCATATTTGGGATTGGCATAAAGCATCGACAGGCTCCCGGATTTATCAAAGATGATCATGTAGTTATTGTTTGTCGCAATATCCTGAATCGCATTGTATACCTTCTCCTGGATAGGCTTCACAAGCTCCTGGCGCTTTTTGAACAGATCGCCGTCGACACCGAACCTTGATTTCTGAAGATTTTTCGCTTCCTTTTCCTTGTCGACGATCTCCTGCTCCTTTTTCTTTTTCAGATCTTCCGGCAATAACACAGCCTGTGTCTGATAGTCCTTGTACATCTTATCCACTTCAGCAAATTTTGATTCTATCTCCTTTTGCCATTGTCCTGACAATTCATCAAGCTGAGCTTGTGCTTCCGTGAATTCAGGCAGGTTATCGAGAATATATTGCGAATCCACATAGGCAAACTTCTGAGCCTGCACCATGATCAGGGAAATAAAAATAAATACCCCTGTAAAAATGATCTTTTTCATTGTTCTTCCTCCTGAATTTTTTTCAAATTTACGAATTCAATTCATTTTGCTGTTTCGCTATTTCGCTATTTCGCTACTTCGCTACTTCTCTACTTTTTTAATCAATGGACGAGTTGATCGAGAAATGGAATTGCCCTCCGTTTGCACCCGGCGCCAATGGCACCTGGTCAAGCCCATAACCCCAGTCCAGGCCAAGCAGACCGAACATCGGCAAAAAGACCCTCACCCCGACTCCAACAGAACGGTACACATCAAACGGGTTTACATTTTGCCATTTCAGCCAGTCATTTCCCGCCTCCAGGAATGCAAGGCCATAAATCGTAGCACTTGGGTTCAGTGAAATCGGATACCTGAGTTCGAAGGTATATTTGGCATATGCTGTTCCTCCTACTGTGTTTGGATATAATGGAGTCAGTGAATTGTTGGCATAGCCCCTCATCCCGATAAGTTCACGGCCGTCCATGTTATTGTAGCCGGTCAGACCGTCACCACCCAGGTAGAACCTTTCAAACGGCGTTATTCCAAGATTTGCATTGTAGGTGCCTAATACGCCGAACTGGATCCTTGGTGTAAGCACGAGCTTTTCGATAATATTGATATACCATGAACTTTTGAATTTCCATTTGTAGAACTCGACCCATTTATACCGTTCTTCAAGCGACATCTTGTTGTAATCCTGGTTGCCTTTGAATAATGAGTAAGGAGGTGTCAGCTCGAGGCTTAACGTTACCTCAGACCCGGTCCGGGGATAGATCGGCACATCGATGGAATTTCTGGAAAGAGCGACCATGTAACTGATCGAGTTGTAAACACCGTTCCCGCCTCCGAATGAGAAGATCTGTGTGTATTTATGACTGTTGTATCGCTGGAAATTGACATTCTGGTAAAGTGAGAAGTAATCATCAGGCCAGGTAAGCTGGGTGCCAAGTCCAACCGTAATTCCGTCAATCTTGAAATAGGCATAATTCAGATCCGTCCTTGCAAGGCCGTTCGTATACCGGGAATGAACATAGGAAAGGCTGAGTGCCAGAGGTCTCTTGCCTCCAAGCCATGGTTCTGTAAATGAAAAGCTGTAACTGATATACCCTGCCCCATAGGTCTGGAACCGCAGGCTGAGTTTCTGGCCGTCACCCGAAGGGATCGGATGCCAGGATTTCAGTTTAAGCACATTCCGGAGAGAAAAATTATTGAACGACAACCCAAGTGTTCCGATGATCCTCCCGTACCCCCAACCACCGGAAAGTTCAATCTGGTCCGCAGAAGTTTCCTCCACTTTGTAGTCGATGTCTACGGTCCCGTCTTCAGGATTCGGATTGACATTGGGCGTTAATTTTTCCGCATCGAAGTATTTCAGCTGGGCAAGCTGACGCTGCGAACGGATCAATTTATCACGGCTGAACAGCTGTCCGGGATGCGTATAAATCTCCCGGAGGGCAACATGATCATTGGTTTTGGTATTTCCGGAAATGGTCACTTTGTTGACCGTTGCCTGCTTCCCTTCATGCATGCGGATCTCCAGGTCGATCGAATCATTTTCAACATTCACTTCCACCGGCTCAACATCAAAGAACAGGTAGCCGTCATCCATATACAGGGAGCGGATATCCGTACCATTTGGATTGTATGTCAAAGCCGTTTCCAGCTCCTCCCTGTTGTATACATCTCCTTTCCTGATCTTGAGCATCCGGTTCAGGAATTCATCCGTATATTTCGAATTCCCTACCCAGGTTATGTTCCGGAAATAATACTTGGGGCCTTCATCCACCCAGATATCAATATTTATCGTATTGTCATCATTCTTTGAAATGGAGTCTTTGATGATTCGCGCATCACGATATCCCAGGGCGTTATATTTCTCGACGAGCCCGATTTTATCGGTTTCATAATCATCCTGGATGAATTTTGATGATTTGAAGATCCTGATCCTCACATTATCATAAGCCTGCTTCTCCAGGACATTTGCAATCTCGAGATAATCAACGGTCATCGCTGCTTCTGCCGATTCATAAACCACTTTGTCAAAATCATTCAGCGGGTTGAAAACACTCTTTTCCTTGGTATTCTTGAATGCCGTTTTGATCTGCTCGTTGGTTACATGCACATTCCCGTGGATGGTGATCTGGAACACCTTGATCCTTCCGTTTCTCTTGATGTCAATGACCAGGGCCTGTTCATTTGCACTTGTCGTATCTTCTTTCTGGATAATATCAACTTCGGTATTCAGGTATCCCTTATCCGTGTAATATTTCTTTATGATCTCCTTGGTCTTCATGATCAGGTTGTCGGTGATATAATCACCTTTCACAAGTTTGATCTTTTCCCTGATATTATCCGCATCCGATTTTTTTATTCCATTGAAGGAAAACCTTGATAACCGTGGCCTTTCCTTCAGTGCGATGTTCAGGAAAATATCATTGTCAACGATCCTGTCAACATAGATCTGCACATCTTCGAACAAACCCTGGTCCCATAGCTTTTTTACTGCATCGGCCATTTTATCCCCGGGGATCTTGATCTTGTCACCAACACTCAGTCCCGAAAGCATGATGAGCACATTATTGTCAAGGTATTTGACACCGGAAATTACAATCCCTCCTATCGTATACTCCTTCGGCCTGGAATAATCAATGCCGTAATCCCCGCCAAGGGATACCTGTGACCGTCCGGGCAAAAGAACCATGAAGTATAGGATAAGCAATAACAGGATCTTTTCTTTCATCAGCGTATAATTGTTTTCTGTTTCCCACTCCTGATCTGTTCACTGGTGAGACCGAATCTCCGTTCTCTGCTCTGGTAGTCAACGATGGCTTTGTAAAACTCCTCTTTGTTGAAATCAGGCCAGAGTGTCGGTGTAAAATACAGTTCTGAATAGGCGATCTGCCAGAGCAGGAAATTGCTCACCCTGAATTCACCACTGGTTCGGATGAGAAGTTCCGGATCAGGATACTGGCCGGAGTTAAAATAACCGGCAAACATTTCCTGGTTGATATCTTCGGGTTTCAGCGCCCCGGAGGCAGTTTGTACAGCTATTTTCTTCACGGCTTCGATTATCTCCCATTTTGAGCTGTAGCTCAGGGCCAGGATCAATGTCAGCCCTGTATGTGCTGCCGTATCTTCAATGGCTTTGTTCAGTTCCCTGAAACTCTTGGCAGGAAGGCTTTTCAGATCTCCGATGGCTGCGAAGCGAATATTGTTATCCCTGAATGTTTTCATTTCCTTGTTTACCGACCTTACCAGTAGTTTCATCAATGCATCCACCTCATATTTCGGCCGGTTCCAGTTTTCAGTGGAAAAGGCATACAGTGTCAGGTACCTGATGCCAAGTTCTGCGGCTGCTTCCACCGTTTCCCTGACGGCATCGACACCTTTTTCATGACCCAGAGTTCTGACAATTCCCCTCTTCCTGGCCCAACGGCCATTTCCGTCCATAATGATCGCAACATGAACAGGCAGCCCTTCTTTTTTTATTTGTTCGCGAAGACTCATTTTCCTTTCCATGTTACTTATGATGGACATCCTTGCACTTTTTGCTTGACCGGATGGTGAATTTATATGTCAGGGCAAGCCCTGAAAACGAATACCAGTCTTTAGACCTTGGGTTGCCACGCTCCATACCCGGTGCATGGTTCCTTGTGGGATCAGATAATACTGATGCCTGGTCTCCCGGGTTGATCTCTGTTCCCTTCAGGTAGTATGTCTTACTTATATCATCGATATAATCTGTGAACGTTTTATGCATTTCCCAGAAAGCCAACAGGCAAAAACGCTTGCTCAGGCTTAATTTTACTCCGAGTCCGAACGGGATGTTCACCCCCAGGGTCGCATAGGGTTTCCTTCCATCATAACCGACATTCTGCCCTTCTGTTCCTGCCGCCTTCAGCGACTGGCCCTTCGACGTCGGATCAAACCAGAAAAACCCGAATCCGGTATAGATGTAGGGCGTAAAATATTCCCTTTTGCTCCCGGTGAAATAATCAAAAAAATTGAACTCAACAGTTCCTGAAATATCCGTAATACGACTCTCAAATGTTAATCCGTTCTGGTCAAGGAATGTTGATGATTCAGAACTTCCGGTCACTTTTCCCATGGATCCGCTGAGTTTGACCGCCCAGCGTGTATCCAGGTTATAACGCATCAACACCCCGAAAGCAAATTGCGGATGCTGGAAATGTACGCCCGGATTCAAATCGCCCAGATAATAGGAATCCCCCCCGAAAGCTCCGACTTCAAAGGTCTGGCTTACACCGCTCACAACCGTAGTGATCAGGGTGAAAAATACGATTCTCCGGATGATCCTGAAATTAAAAAATGAATGCTGCGTAAAGGTACTGTTTCCGGTTATTTCAGGGTTCATTCTCAATAGACACTCTTTGGACAAATTTTATAAACGCTATTTTCTTGGTTTTATTTGAACCAGTTGATGGATTTAACAAATTTTCCATCAGTTGCGAAGATCAAGACCCCATTTCAGTTTTTCCCTGATCGTTGAGAAAAAATTCTTATTGGACATCTGAAGCAAATTGATGGTAAAATCTTCCTTTCTTACAAAAAGTTCGACCGGGTTATCCACATTCTCAACCCGTGAATCAAGACCGATAAAACAGGAAGTCCCGCGGCCCTCGACCTGGATCCGGATGGTGCTTTTATCCGGTACCACGATGGGTCTGACCGTCAGGTTATGGCTTGCGATCGGAGTAATGACAAAGTTTTCGGAATGAGGTGTTATGATGGGACCGGTACAACTCAGTGAATATGCTGTGGAACCAGTTGGTGTGGCCACAATCAATCCGTCAGCCCAATATGTGTTCAGGAACTCGCCATCGATAAACGTTTTGATCGAAAGCATCGGCAGTGGGTTCTTCTTAAAAACTGTAACTTCATTGAGGGCATAATTCATCTCGCCGAAAAGTTTCATGGATGTTTCCAGGTGTACGAGTGTCCGCTGATCCAGGGTAAACCTGTTCACCAGGATCTCATCAATGGCGGGGAGAATATCGTTCTTCGAAATGCTTGAAAGGAAACCCATCCGCCCCAGGTTGATTCCTACCAATGGAATTCCTGTATTACCCACCAGTGTAATTGTATCCAGGAGGGTCCCGTCACCGCCGATCGAAAAAAGAAACTGAACCTGGTTCCTGATCTCAGCCTGGGTGGTGAAAATCACCGGAGACCCTGAAAAAGTCACTTTGCCGGAAAGAAACTTGTAAAAAGGCTCAAAGACGAAAATCCTTCCTCCGGCACTTTCAAGTTTTTCGATCAGACCCTGGATAAAAATGCTGTCATTCGGGTCATACGACTTGCCATATAGCGCAACATTCATGATAATTGTCTTGTCGGAAAAACCGGGCGCAAAGATAGTCCATTTTTTTGTTCAGGGACCAATCTTCTATATCGGGGCAACAAAATGAAGGTAAACACCCGGAATTCCCATCCTGTTCATTGAAAACTCCACCCGGATGACAATATCGTAATAGGTTGTAAAATCAAGCCCTGCACCGTAACCGATCAGGAATTGATTCTGAAGGCTGTTTTGTTCGCTGGCATCTTCGTCATCATTGGAAACATAGCCCATGTCAATAAACAGGTTCAGATACAATGCATAATGGATCGTGTTGAACTTATCGCTCTTTAGAAAATCAACCATGACCACCCGTTCGGGAAGAAGGGCAAATTTCAGATTGTTCTTCATGAAAATAAAATGCTGCCCGTCGATCACATAGTATTCATAGCCCCGCACAATTTCCCGGCCATATCCCATGCCTTTCTCAAGAAAATAACAGGTTGGCTTGTCAATGGTATATTTCCAGGATAAGCCTGAAGCAAAATACCATCGGTTGAACAGGTGCCAGTATTTTCTCAGTGAGGATTTAAGATAGATGGCGTGAACGGATTCGTGGAAAAATCCATTCTGGTTGTAACTGAAGTCCAGATAAAATCCTTTCAAAGGATAATACTGAACATCCCGGTGATCATTCCTGAAAAGGTAGTAAAAGCTAACGAAGTCCGTTTTGCTGTCCGTCGTTGAAAATGAATAACCCGGGATCTTCACAAGTGAATCCGAAAAGCTGATTTGTGAGTACTCCACCCGGAATGAATGCCTTGTATAGATGTTCGGCCGGAGGAAGGTTTCAGCAAATGCATCGATGATCCGCCGCGGGAATTGATCCGGATCCTTGTAATAAACCGGCTTGTTATTCTGGCTGTTGACAACCACTTCATGGTTTTGCTGGTAATTCACACCAAACCCGAGACCAATCGTCTGAGATCTGTTGACATAAGGAATTTTATAGTTGACACCATACAACTGGTTAAATCCCAGGTGGACAGGAAAAATAAGCGTTTCATTTCTTCCGCGAACATTGAAAAAAGTCATATCGATCCCATACGTCACCTTGCTGAGGTCAGTAGTTTGAAGCCAGGTGTTGAAGTTTCTGTCGGAAATCAGGAAATAAGGTACAGGCCAGATATACCATCGTTCGATCAGGTGAATGTTGACATCTGTTTTCCCCGGATCAGTTGAATTCCGGACCGTATCGAAGGTAACAAAGTTAAAAAGCGTTGTATTGAATACATTTTCCCTGCTTTTCGCGATGACCTGCTTGAACTCGCCGGCCGGAATGGTATCGGATTCATGAAACATCAATTCTCTGAGTATGATGGAAGGATGTGTGATTTTATTTCCTTCCATCCTGATGGTGCCGATGACGACCAGATGATTTGCATCATTCCATTCAGTAGTTGTCCTGACTTGTTGACAGAATAAACTCCGTTCCGGTAATAAACCAAAAAGGATAAAAAAAATCACGTTGAAAAAGCAAGAACACCCCCGGTAAGTGCTGTTCATTGATCAGACATTCAGGTAGTTCATCAGTGAATCAAACCGGTCCTGCAATCCTTCGTCATAGGTATTCTCCGTATAGGACGCTTTGACATGATAACTGTAGCGCGAAAAAGTTTGCAGAAGCGGACCTACGTCAATTTTATTGACCTTGATTGTGACTTCGATCTTTCCCAGATCAGGAAGAGAAGTGATGAAAAGATTCAGGATCCTGGCATCATTGGATTCGATGATCTGTGCAATCTCGGTAAGTACATAATCTTTCTCATTCATCTCAAGGATTATGATCCCTCCCGGGTTCTCGATCGCCAGGATCTCCGACATGGTGAAGAAAAGATCATTGATGCTGATGACCCCGAGGTATTTCTGATCGCTGTCAAGAACAGGAAGAATGGTCAGTTTTAACTCCGACATTGTTCTTATGATCTCATAAATATGCTGGTTCTCTTCAACGAAAGGCCTGTTCAGGATAATTTGCTGGTCAGCGAGCGGTTCCTCCGGATGACTGAATGAATAAAGGTCTGCTTCTGCAATAAGCCCCAAGTATTCAGTTTCATTCACGATCGGCAGATGGGAAACATGATATTCCTCCATCATCGCAATGGCAAAAGAACCCGAATCTGAGGTTTTAAGCGGTATTATCGGCTCTGTTATGAATTGTCTGGCAATCATCCGGAAATAAATTAGTCATCATTCAGGATGCTAAGATAACTATTATATCGTCGTAAGCTGACACCGCCCGTTTTTAATGCCTTCTTGACGGCACAACCCGGTTCATGGGTGTGCGAACAGTTATTGTACTGGCATTCCGGCAAAAGCCTTTCCATTTCCGGAAAGCAGCGTGGGATCTCCGTTTTTTCAAAATCGATCAGGCCGAATTCCTTAATCCCGGGTGTATCGATAATAAAGCCGCCATTGCGGATTTCAAACATTTCTGCGAAGGTGGTTGTGTGTTTCCCTTTGAGGTGCATCTCCGAAATTGAACCTGTTCTGAGCTCGAGGGATGGTTCAATGGCCATGATAAGCGCGGATTTTCCTGATCCTGAATGACCGGAAAACAGATTTACCTTTCCTTTCAGCAGGCATTTCAGATCCTCCACATGGTCGCCCCTCAATGCAGAAACTGAATAGCATGAATAGCCGGCATTTTCATAGATATCCTTCAGCTCTTCCTCATGCCTTGTCAACTCCTCATCATAAAGGTCGATCTTGTTGAAAATTATGCTCGCAGGAATATAATATCCGGTGGCGGTTACAAGAAAACGGTCAATAAACCCCAGCGAGGTCCTGGGCTGAACCAGCGTTACAATCACAAAGGCACGGTCGATGTTCGCCCCGATGATATGTGTAACTTTTGAAAGCTTTGTCGCTTTCCGGATGATGTAATTATCCCTGTCCCTGATTTTACTGATAAGCCCGGTTTCTTCAGCGTTCAGGATCTCAAATTCGACAATATCACCAATGGCAACAGGATTGGTTGATCGTAATCCTTTCATCCTGAATTGCCCTTTGAGTTTGCAATCGATCTTCTCACCACCAGGACTTCTCACTGTGATCCAACTGCCTGTCGATTTAACTACAATCCCTTCCAATTCAATCCTTACTTATTTCAATGTGTCTGTTAAAATTTTCCTGCAAATTGATAAAATCCAAAATGGCAAAATGTAAAATGGCAAGACGATCATAAATTTCCCATTTTACTATTTCAGACGTTTCATTTTGTTCATTCCAGGGAAATGGAAGACCCGGTTATTTCTGGGATAAAGATCCATCCTCTCATGTGAACGGTGAATCTCAGGGGAAATTGTAATGCTTTTTCACGGGTCGCTTAATATCCCAGATACACTCAAGGCCGTCTTTAAAAATTACAAAGTCTCCCGGTGAAATGGAATAATTCCCCTCGCTACTTTCAATGACAACGTCCCCTTCCATGAACAGGCATTCTTCATCCCCTTCGTAAACATGACTGAACCGGGAAACCTCTTTTTCCCATATGGGCCATTTCATGATCTGTCTTTCTTCAATTTCCTGTGAAGAAAGTTTCTGAATGATAACTTGTGCCATAACAAAACATTACATTTATTTTTCAATCCTGATGTAAATTTATAAAAATAGCTTACATTTGGTGGTCAAAAATAACAAAAAATGGGAGCAATAACTTATTTCACGCTTGTTTTCGCACCTGTAATGGCCCTTTTCCTTTATTTCTACCTTGGAAAAAAATATGACTCTCATTTCGGATCATTAATCCTCAAGGGATACCTTGCAGGCATGATCAGCGCATTCATATATTTTCTTGCATTTACTATGTACAGGGCTTTGGGATTGACGGAGATCTCGGGGCTGAAAAGAATGCTGATGTTCTCCTTTGTGATCATCGGCTTCAGCTCTGAGTTCAGCAAGTTCATCCTTTACCGTTATTACATTATCCCCAAAAAAGAGATCGACCGGCCAATTCATGCCATCACCTTCTCTGTAATCTTAGCACTTGGTTTTTCGACACTGACCCAGGTGTTTTTCTTCCTTAACCTCTTTGAACTTCAATCCTACTATCCTTCCGTCATGTATTCTTATGTTAATGTTCCTTCAAATCTTATTTTTGCGATAATCATGGGATTTTTTGTCGGAATGTCCAGGTTTATAAATGCAAAGTTCATATACTCCATCATCGGGTTGTTCGGGGCGACATTCTTCCATGGGATTTTTAAATTTTGCCTCGTTACAAAGGATTTCAAGCTGCTCTCTTTGTTTGCATTCGGGTCTTCACTTATCGTCCTTGTCCTTATTATCAAGGCTCTTTTCACGAACCCGGAAACATTAAGTTAATGCATAGATCTTCCCGGGAAGACATTGCACCACCCCTTCGAATTCGAGGTTTAACAAAGCGGCGGCAACCCTGCTGGCACTAAGATTCGCTTGTATGGTAAGTTCATCGATCCCTGTACGGCCTGCTTTCCCCAGCACATCCGTTACGATCTGCTCATCCTGGGTCATTTCCACAAAAATCCTGCGCTGAATGGGATATCCCGGTTTCTTCTCATCCTCCCATCCCATCATGAGAATGATGTCCTCCGGTGATTGGATCAGCGCTGCTTTATTGGTCCTTATCAGCCAGTTTGTTCCTTCAGAATAAGGATCAGTGATCCTGCCAGGCACTGCAAAAACATCCCTGTTGTATGAATTGGCAATATCTGCAGTGATCAGCGCCCCCCCTTTGCGGGCGGCTTCAACAACAATCACTGCATCACATAATCCCGCTATGATCCTGTTCCTCATGGGAAAATTTTCCCTGTCAGGTTTTGTCTGACTCAGGAATTCAGTGATCAGACCTCCATGCCCGATCATCCGCTCAGCAAGCAATTTATTCATCTGAGGATAGATCCTGTCAAGTCCATGACCCAGAACACCAACCGTTCGCAGGCTGTTTTCAAGCGATAACCTGTGAGCACAACTGTCGATACCAAACGCCAGTCCGCTGACAACAAGAACATTCAGATCCTTCAGCCCCGACACGATCCTGTGACATACATCCTTTCCGTAATCGGTGGCGTTTCTTGTGCCAACAATGCCGATGATCTTCGGAACGTTCAGGTCAGCTTCACCTTTAAAAAAAAGCATGATCGGACTGTCGATGCAATTTTTCAACCGTTTCGGATAATCGTTATCCTTAAAAAACATAGGTTTGATTTTATACTTATGAACAAACTCCACCTCGGATTCTGCCCGTTCCAGTATGTCTTTCCGGTTCAACCCTTCAAAAATGCTCCGGTTAATCCGTGGAACTTTCCGGAGCAGCCTTTCAGGCTCCCTGAAAACCGCCTCTGCATCCCCGCAGATTGAAATAAGCTTCTTGCCCAGTACACTCCCGACTCCTGGTACAAGCGACAATGCTATCTGATATACCAACAATGTTCGCTAATTATTATCTATGAAAATCGACTTGCAAAAGATGAAATTGCGTTAATGCTGCCTTCATCATTTTACATTTTACTATTTTACTATTTTACTATTTTGTTATTTGACATTAATCCGCCTGTTGACAAAAAGGTAATACATTTTTCCAAACTTTTTTTTCATCGCAGAAATAACATATAATTTTATTGGATAAATTGCTGTAAATTCTGCCCACTTGAAAAACGCCCTTGTATGTCCGCTGGATTGGGGTATCGGTCATGCGACCCGATGTGTTCCAGTGATTTATAAGCTGATTGCAAGCGGGTTCACCGTGATCATTGCAGCGGATGGCCGCCCTCTGGAATTCCTGCGCAGGGAATTCCCTGGTCTGAAATTTATCCGGTTCAAAGGGGTGAAGATCTCCTATCCGAAACGATCTTCATTCGCTTTTCGCATGTTATCAGTATCTCCTGCCTTTCTTTTTGGAATTTTCCGTGAACATCAGGAATTAAAAAAAATCGTCAGGCAGGAGCATATCGACCTGGTTATTTCCGATAACAGGTATGGAGTATGGAATCGGGATGTTTTTTCTGTCCTGATCACGCATCAGCTTAAGATTATGGTCCCGGAAAAGTTAAGATTCCTGAAAGGTATTGTCGCCAGGGTAACACAAAACCTTATAAACCGTTTTGACGAATGCTGGATACCCGATTTTGAATTGCATTCAGGCCTGGCCGGAAAATTATCACACCTGGAGATCCTGCCCCAAAATCATGTTTATATCGGGGCATTATCAAGGTTTTCCTTCGTTCCCGACCAGCAACCGGGTGGCAAGGATCTCCATTATGATCTCCTGGTGATGTTGTCAGGCCCGGAACCTCAACGAACCATATTCGAGGAAAAGGTCCTTCATCAACTGAGGAACTCGAATCTTAGCGGTGTTGTTGTAAGAGGCATACCGGAAAGCATGGGATCCTATTACCTGACCCCGAAGATTAAAGTATGGTTTCATCTGGAATCAAAACAAATGATCCAGGAGATCCTGGCCGCTGATATTCTCATCTGCCGCTCCGGATATTCCAGTATCATGGACGTGGTAACCCTGGGAAAAAAAGCGATTTTCGTACCTACACCCGGTCAAACTGAACAGGAATACCTGGCCAGGTATATGATGGAAAAAAAGATCTTCTTTTCGATGCGGCAGGATGACTTTGATTTCACGTATGCACTTGAAATGTCAAAGAATTTCCCGGGATTGCAGATGCAAAATGACTACTCCCTTCTGGATCAGCGGATCCGTTCACTGCGGATAACAGGTGGTGCCGGAAAATGATCGTGATCATGATTATTCATGACGCTCTTTTTAATCAGGGCGGGGTCGTTCCCGCCTGGCATTCCATATGAGGAAAATCCCCGCCAGGATAAATGGCAGCGAAAGCAGTTGCCCCATATTCAGGAACAAAGAAGACTCAAAGGTTTCCTGGGGTTCTTTGATGAACTCCACAAGAAACCTCACTCCGAAAATACCGATAAGGAATACGCCGAAGATGAATCCCTGAAGTGGCTTACCCTCTTTCCTGTAATAATACCACCAAAGAACAAGGAAAATCAGCAGATAGGATAAGCCTTCATAGAGTTGTGTCGGATGACGGGGATCAATCGCTTCCGCCGGGTTGATCGATCGCACGAACCTGAATCCCCAGGGGAGTGAAGTCGGAATCCCGTAAATCTCAGAATTCATCAGGTTTCCCGTTCGGATCAGGAATCCTGCCAATGCAACCACAATGACCACACGGTCCATCACCCATAAAAACGAGAACTTCTTGGTCCTGGAAAAGATCAGAATGGACAAAAGTATCCCGATGGCAGCACCGTGACTGGCAAGTCCTCCCTCCCATATCATCAGTATCTTCAAAGGATGACTGAAATAATAACCTGGCTCATAGAATAAGCAATGACCCAGACGGGCACCGATTATGGTCCCCACAATCATGAAGGTAGTCAGTTCATCCAGGAACTTGATCTGAATGTTCTCCTTTTTGAAAACTTTGGTAAGGATGATGTATCCGAGAACAAATGAGGCCGCAAAAAGCAAGCCGTACCACCTGATGACAACCCCGCCGATCCTGAATAAATCAGGACTCACGTTCCAATTGATAAAAGCCAAATTCATCAAATTCGTAATTTATTTTAGTCCGGCTTCCAGGATCCGACTTTCCTACCGGAACCCCTTTAATTTCGCATTGAAAAGTTTATCGATCTTCTCCGCGAGCTTTTCCTGCTTGTACTGTGCTGCAACCTGGTTCAGGCGACGCATGTAACCAAGCGCTGACTGAATATCTTCCTGGAAATAATCCTTGTTCTTACCGGTAAATGAATAATAGTAATCAATATCCTGACCATAGATCTCCGCGATACGATCGATGATCTTATTTGCCTTTTGAATCTCCTTGGTTTTATAATACATTTCAGCAAACGGGAGATCGTAAATATCAAATGGGATCTTGCTGTCAGGGAAATTAATAAAGAAGGTATCCATCAGCTTCACAGCCTCTTTTTCCTTTCCCATGTCGATCAGGGATTGAGCGGTACGAATAAAGTTCGTTTTTGGCCGTACTGCATTGTTTAGGCTTTCGGGATCCACATAAACTTTAGGATCATTCAGGTTCCCCCATTTGCATTTATTCATGAGAATATTATAGGATCCTATCGCATCAATTCCTCCCATCCCGGCAATGTAATCTCCCGGGTTTACCTTAACAGGCATAAACTTATAGATCCATCCTTCTACGTGACAGAAGGAATCAACGTCGAAGCAATGTTTCACACTTGATGGTGCAGCAAAATAAAATGATCGCTGCCATTTGTTCGACCCCACAAGGTCCAGCAGCATAAGGTCATTCTTATAAAGCTGGTTTGACCTGATGTTCCAATAGATCGTATCCACGATCCTGTCTTTGAGGTATTCGGGGACAATACCGTTCCTGACACAGGCTTCCTTATCAACTGTCAACTTGATCTTTTTCGAAGGGAAGAACTTTATCTTTTCCCCATTTTGCAAAGGAATGAAGGTTTGCGGGTCATCGCTGCGTAAAAATTCAAGGACATCCTTCAGTTCAACATATCCTTTAATACCAATATCGTAATAAATGACAATATCGTTTGTTCCCTGCCTGTACTGGTTTTTGTCAAGAGTGAAGGACAACGGGTCAGAGTCATACATCTTTTTGTATAATTGATCGATATACCAGGATCCTGATGCAAGCATAAGGTTGATAACCCTCACATCCGTCCGGATACCTTCAACTTCCTGGTCATACCACAAAGGAAATGTATCATTATCACCATTAGTAAAAAGAACACCCTCTTTTTCACAAGAATTCAGGTACCCGGCGGCAAAGTCCCTGCATGAATACTTGTTCGACCGGTTATGATCATCCCAGTTCTCTTTTGCCATATTAACAGGGATAATGAGAAGACAGATCAGGAAAACCAGCAAAATGGAAAGAAGTTCTTTCTTCAGGAGTTTCTTAACTGCATTGATCAGGTAAATAACGCCAAGGCCGATCCAGATCGCGAACGCATATGTTGAACCGCAGAATGAATAGTCCCTTTCCCTGGGTTCAAAAGGCTTTTGGTTGAGATAGACAATGATGGCCAGACCAGTCATCAGGAAAAGGAGTGAGATGATAATGGTCCCTTTGTATTCTTTCCTTGCCTGGAAGAAAAATCCGATCAGCCCCAGGAGAAATGGAAGCATGTAATACTTATTGGTTCCCCAATTCTTAAAGTTATCGGGCAGGTTGTCAACGGAACGCCCCAGTCGCCATTTATCGATGAATGGGATTCCTGTGATCCAGTTTCCGTCCTGGATACCACCGTAGCCCTGAACATCATTCTGTCGCCCCGAATAATTCCACATAAAATAACGAAGGTACATCCAGCCAACCTGGTATGTAAAAAAGAATTTCAGGTTTTCTCCAAACGATGGTTTATATTTTGTTTCACTTTTCCCGTTTTCATCCGTAATCGTCACAGGGACACTGGCGCCGCCCCAGTTCTTATAATATTCTTCCGATCCTTTTCTTTCATTGCTCCACATTCTTGGAAAAATGGTCGTGAACCTCGGATCATAAACAGGGATGGTACCTTTTCTGTCATCTATGATCTCATATCGTCCTGTTTGGTCATTGTGCTGATATACCGGGTTCCCGTCTGCATAGTCAATGATCGGCGCATTGTAATACTGGCCCTGGAACAGCGGCCATGTACCATATTGTTCTCTGTTCAGGTATGATACGAAGCTGACGACATCTTTCGGAGCATTCTCATTGATCGGAGTTCCTGCATTTGCACGGATGACGAGCATGATAAATGAACAATATCCGATCATGAGGAATACAAAAGAAAGAATGATGGTGTTTATCAGGGCTTTTCCCTTTTTCCTTGTATAGTAAAGTCCAAAAGATACGGCTCCGATAATGAAGAGGAAATAGAAAATTGTACCTGAATTGAACGGCATGCCGAATCCATTCACGAACAGAAGCTCGAACTTACCTGCCAGTTCCGGGATCCATGGGATCACAAAATACATGATAAAACCAAGAACAACGATCGAGATGATCATGGTCATGATCATTCCAAGCCGCGTTGGTTTATACTTTTTAAAATAGATCACATATGCAAGTGCCGGTATTGTAAGCAAATTCAACAAGTGTACGCCAATGGCAAGACCGATCATGAGCGGGATGAAGATCAGCCACCGGGCTGAATGAGGCTCATTTGCAATAGCTTCCCATTTTAAAATCGCCCAGAAAACGATGGCAGTGAACATGGCCGACATAGCATAAACTTCTCCTTCGACTGCGGAAAACCAGAACGAGTCCGTGAATGTAAATGTAAGGGCTCCGATTAATCCTGCCGAAAAGATGGTATACATCTGCCCTTTTGAAATTTCTTTGCCAGGGGCAACAATCTTGCGGGCAAACATGGTGATTGTCCAGAAAAGGAAGAGAACTGCTATCGCGCTGCATAATGCAGACATGGCATTGATCATCATCGCAACTTTCGCCGTGTTTCCGAAGGCAAGCAGTGACAATACCCGTCCGATCATCTGCATGGTTGGGGCTCCGGGAGGATGACCGACTTGTAATTTATAGGTAGTTGAAATAAACTCTCCCGGATCCCACCAGCTTGCTGTCGGTTCGATGGTCAGCAGGAAAACTACAGCAGCAATCAAAAAGGTGATCCAGCCAAATAAGTTGTTCAGCTTTTGGTAATTATTCATTTTGGTACGCTTTGACGGTGTGAGGATTTAAGCAGCGAAAGTACAAAATTTGCATGGATTTAAAAAAATTCCTACTTTTGCGACCTTATTAACACACCCACACTTCAATCACTCCCAACCCCAAACTCCTTTGTCCGATGGTGTAATGGCAGCACTAGAGATTTTGGTTCTCTCGGTCTAGGTTCGAATCCTGGTCGGACAACAGTAAACCCCGTAATTCTAAGAGTTACGGGGTTTTTTCTTTCCTGATCCACTTTTATTCAAGCACGGCCTTGTCACCAGGTCAATTCTTCAGAACGTAGAACAAAAAAATTCATTCCGGAATCTTTCTCAAATGGATGCAATAAAATCACAGAATAGGTTAGACTGGTATTCGTAATGTCATTTATTCAATAATAAAACGCGTCCTTTTTTCAATAATAAATCCACCCTTGCTCCACTGCCATTTTCACAAGCTGTGCTGTATTCCTGAGGTTGAACTTCTTCATGATATTCGTTTTGTGCCTTTCAACCGTTTTCTCGCTGGTAAACGTTTTCTCTGCTATTTCCCGGGTAAGAAACCCTTCTGATATCAGTTTTATTATATCAAGTTCACACTTTGTCACGGCAGCCTTCTTTTCAGGTTTTTGGCCACTTTCATTCTGGGACTCATCTTTGATGAACCCATTCACTGTAGTCTGGCAACAGAAAGTCTTGCCATTATGCACCGCTTCAATGGCCGAAAACAGGTCTTCCGGTGGAGAATTCTTTGATACAAATCCCCTGGCACCTGCTTTGAACATCTTCTTGACAAAAACCCCCTGATCTACTTTTGTCAAAGCGATAACACGCACCCATGGCATCCGCTCATCAATGGCTTTGGTCGCTTCAACCCCGTTCATTTCAGGCATATTGATATCCATCAGGACAATATCCGGCTTGTTCTTATCAAGCATCTTTAAAAGCTCATTCCCATTAAGTGCAATTCCATATACTTCAATATTGTGCCTTGTGTTTAACAATGCAGCAATCGAGTGAGCAACGATACGATGGTTTTCGGCAATTATTATTCGGATAGATGTAGTTGTAGAAGTGCTCATAATAGAGGGTTTATAAGTTTTTTACAGGTTTTCCGTCACGATGCTGATATTTTCTCCAAAATTATATAAATTTCATAATAAAACAACTCCCTAATAAAAATTTCTGTATTAATTTGCACTATGATTTGAAAATTTAGAAAAAACACACGTAATATTCTGTATTTTAACACGTTGTGTCATAAGGGAGAAAGCCTAACATCAAAATTACAATTAACTTAAATCTAAGCATTTGAAAATAACAAATTTACTTTAAAAACACTTCATGGTAATCCAACAATTCAACATTCAGGACAGACCTCCTCCTTAGGTTTGTTTCCCTTTTTTCATTTAAAGCATTTCAAAGATAAGCAATTTGCTCATCTGCGAAATATAAAAATCAGAATGATTAAAATCAATATATCTTCCCCGAAAATTAAATGACTAATATGATAACTGATTATTAACAAATCTTTAGACGTATGAAAACATTGTACAAATTAAAAACAATGAGGGCTTTAGCAAGGCTAAGTGCTTTCCTTCTGTTGTTTCTGGCATTATCAGGTAGTGCCTTGGCAATCAACCAATATCCTGTGAGAATCTCCACTACCAATAACTGCCCGGGAGCTACTGAGGTTGTTATTTGGCAGTGCTATGGAGCCCAGGGTGCGTGGATATTTCAACAGGGCGGTGAAACCGGAATTCGGTATCACTTGCAGATATGGAATACCGTGTTACTGGTATGGGAGGATGTTGGCGGTTGGAAAGCCACATCACCCTGTGTCAACTTCGGTCTGGTAAATACAGACGGAACCTACCGTATTCTTGCAAACGAAATAGGAACCGGCAATTACCTGGCGATGCTGAATACCGTTGATCTTCACACTTATCCCATTTTCGTTGCAGGTACGGCCAACAACCCGAATCCTACAATATGTTACAACGACAAAGCTTTACTACCACTTACCGCAACTGATGCCACCGGTGGATGGGGCGGAGCAAACCCACTTCTCTGGAACAGGTCATATACATGGCAGTTTTCCTCAGACAACCTTACTTATAATGATATTCCAGGAACAACTACCATTAATGCTCCTTCAACTTATCTGATCCCCGGAAACCTGATCACCACAACCTATTACAGGGTCAGGGAAAATGATCTCCATTGCGGTGAACTCAGATATACTGCTCCGGTTTCTGTTCCGGTTTACGATGAATACTTTGCCGGATTGGCTTACAACCAAGACTATACACTTGAAGAATTCAAGTGCGGTTTCGGGGACGACTATCAGGATATCTTAGCTGACATTCCCGACGGAGGCAGCGGGTTCAATGATTATCAATGGCAGATCCACTATGAAACAGATCCTCCTGATTTCTGGACGGATTTGCCTGGCGAAACAACCCTTGCATTGTATGGTTACCTTATTCCGGTTGATGTGAATAAGAGTTTCAGGTGCCGTCAGATTGACACCTATTGCCTCGATACTGTTTATACGAATGCTGTCAACAAGCTTATCTATCTTGAAGCTTCATCCATTGCCTGCTGCGACCAAACGATGTGTTTCGGAGAACAGGCTGACTTCTTACATGCCACCAACCCCACCGGTGGTAGCGGTGAATATACTTTCAAATGGCAGACTGCCCCGACAATCGGCGGACCATGGGTCTATTCATGGGGCGAAATAACAAATCTTGACTATTCTCCTGGCTACATGTATTCCGATGCATGGTTCAGGCTCGAAATCACAGATGTCAAATGCCCGGGAAATGTCGGACATTCAAATCCGGTTTTTATCCATGTATTTAACGAGTTCCAGCCGGGGTATGCTTATCCGTACATTCAGACCATATGTTATGGACACGTGCCGGATCCAATCCATGCCACCCCACCTTCGGGAGGCAGCGGAAGCCCAAGCTATCAATGGGAAAGCTGGGACGGAACCGACTGGGTTGATATTTTTGGTGAAACCGATCTCGATTACCAGCCTGGTGCTCTGATCTCAACTCAATACTATCGCATGCGTTATTATGATGATGCTTGCTACAGTACCGTATACAGCAATTATGTAACAATCTACGTTAACCCGTTACTTGGTGCTACAGTGAATTCAACTCACGTGACCTGCAACGGTTCATGCGACGGAACAATTACAATTACCAATCCTTTCGGAGGTGGTGATGGATATGAGTTCAGCATCGATGGCGGAATAACCTGGTCATCCCTTATGACATACACGGGTCTCTGCACAGGATATTATGATGTACAGATCCGCGACGCCGAGATGATCTCTTGCGTTGTTGACCTGGGCACAGTTTATATTCCTGCTCCGGATCCATTATTCTCATTTTTCGATTACACCGATATTACATGCTATAAGACATGCGACGGTTCTTTCACATTCTACGGTTCAACCGGCGGATGGGATGGTTATGAATATAGCATCGACGGTGGTTCGACATGGCAGACATCTCCTGTATTCACAGGATTGTGTGCTGGTTCATATAACCTCTGGATGAGGGATGCCCTGAATCCTGACTGTATCGCAACAGGATACTGGACACTGCTCGAACCAGATCCACTTGATGCCGAAATTGCATATACCCATGTTACCTGTGCCGGTTCATGCGATGGTACAATTACCATCAGCAATCCTGAAGGCGGCTGGGACGGATATGAATTCAGTATCGATGGCGGACTGACATGGTCGGTAAGCATGACCTACACAGGATTATGCACCGGATACTATGAAGTCATGATGAGGGATGCAGCTAATCCTAATTGTGACGAAGATCTTGGAACAATCTTTATTCCTGCTCCGGATCCAATTTCAGGCAGTTATGACTGGACTAATACAACTTGTTACGGTACCTGCGACGGCACCATCACATTCTTTAACATAGGTGGTGGCTGGGATGGTTATGAATACAGCATTGACAACGGACTTACATGGCAGACAACTTCCGTATACACTGGGTTATGCCCGGGTACTTACGACCTGATTGTCCGCGATGCTTCAAATCCTGATTGCCGCGCTTATGGAACGGTTTACATTCTCGGACCTGACGAACTTGAAGCTGATGTGGATTATACCAATATTACCTGCTGGAATGTTTGCGACGGAACAATCACAATCACCAATCCGGAAGGCGGATGGGACGGATATGAGTTTAGCATTGATGGCGGCCTTACATGGTCAACAACCATGAGTTACACCGGCTTATGCGGTGGATGGTACTATGTTTGGATGCGCGATGCTCTGAATCTGAATATCCCCTGCGCCGTACACCTTGAAGATATCTTCATTGAAACACCGGGTGCGCTGGATGCAAGTTTCGACTATAGTTATTATGTATCATGTTTCGGAACCTGCGACGGATATATCCACTTCTCCAACCCTGTTGGCGGATGGGATGGATATGAATTTTCTATCGATGGCGGTTTAACATGGTCAGCTAATATGACTTTTGATGGCTTATGTGCCGGATCATATGTATTATATATGCGTGATGCCTCCAATCCTAATTGTATGGTTGGCCCGCAATATGTATTTATTGATACACCTTATCCATTGAATGCAGAGGTGGAATCTACTGATGTAACCTGTTCAGGTTCATGCGACGGTACCATTGAAATCAGCAATCCTACAGGCGGATTCGGTTATTATGAATTCAGCATTGATGGCGGGCTTACATGGTCATTCGATATGAATTACACTGGATTATGCACCGGCTGGTATTCAGTTTGGATGCGTGATTATTATTATCCTACATGTACCCTATACCTGGGATCAATTTACATTGACGCTCCGTTACCACTCACCTTCGATTACAATATGTACAAGGAAACCTGTGCTGACGCTTGCGATGGCTGGATCACTTTCAGCAATCCCGGCGGCGGTTGGGATGCCTATGAATTCAGCATTGACAACGGGCTGACATGGTCAAACAACATGGATTATTACAATCTCTGTCAAGGCACCTATATCCTCTGGATGCGTGATGCAATGAATATCAATTGCCTTGCAGGCCCTGTCACAGTTGTAATTGACGGACCAGGTGCTTTATCCGCAGATATTGCTTCAACCCACGTTACCTGCTGGAATGTTTGCGATGGTACAATCACCATCAGCAATCCTCTCGGCGGATGGGACGGTTATGAATTCAGCATCGACGGCGGATTGACATGGTCAACCAATATGTCATATCTTGGCTTATGCGGTGGCACTTACGAAATATGGATGCGTGATGCATCATTCCCGAACTGCTTAACCCATCTCCAGGATGTGATCATTGAAACTCCAGGTATTCTGAATTCATATTTTAACTGGAACCAGGTAACCTGCTTTGGAACCTGTGACGGATACATTCACTTCTCCAATCCTACTGGTGGTTGGGATGGTTATGAATTCACCATCGACGGCGGATTGACATGGTCATCAAACATGATCTATGACGGATTATGCACCGGTTGGTATTATCTGAATATGCGGGATGCTTCAAATCCGAACTGTACTCAGACAGATTATCCTGTATTTATTGAAACTCCTCAACCGCTCTATGCAGATGTGGCTTTCACACATGTAACATGCGATGGCAGTTGTGATGGTACAATAACAATTACCAACCCAACGGGTGGTTTCGGTTACTATGAATTCAGTATCGATGGTGGCCTGACCTGGTCTGCAGCCATGGATTATACTGGTTTGTGCACCGGTTATTACGATGTCCAGATCCGTGATTATTATTATCCAACCTGTATCGTAGATCTTGGAACGATCTTTATTCCTGCTCCGGATCCTTTATTCTCATCCTTTACTCCGGTTGATATCAGCTGTTACGGCTCATGCGACGGCTCAATCACATTCTACGGAACAATCGGTGGTTGGGATGGTTATGAATTCAGTGTTGACGGTGGTACCACCTGGCAGACTTCTCCTGCATTCACAGGATTATGCCCGGGTGACTATGATGTCAGGGTTCGCGATGCTTCAAATCCGGATTGTATGGCATATGGATACTGGACGCTCATTCAACCAGATTCACTGTCCGCTGATGTTGCTTACACTCATGTTACTTGCGCCGGATCATGCGATGGTACGATTACAATCAGTAATCCTGCCGGCGGATGGGATGGATTTGAATTCAGCATTGATGGCGGCCTCACATGGTCCACTTCAATGATCTATACCGGTTTATGCTCTGGTTCTTATGATATCCAGATCCGCGATGCATCATACCCGGCTTGTATCCGTGACCTTGGTACGATCTTTATTCCTGAACCAGGTTACCTCGATGCATTTTTCTATTTCGGAAATATTACCTGCAACGGAGTTTGCGATGGATATTTTGATTTCTTTGATCCAATCGGCGGTTGGGATGGTTATGAATTCTCAATTGACGGAGGTCTTACCTGGACAGCCTCTACCTATTTCGGTGGATTATGCGCAGGAGATTATCATCTCATGGTTCGCGATGCTTCCAATCCAAACTGTACCGTTGGAAGATGGTGGACTTTATATCAACCCGATTTACTGGAAGCTGATGTTGACTATACAAACGTAACCTGTTACGGTTATTGCGATGGTACAATTACATTCAGCAACCCGGAAGGTGGCTGGGATGGTTATGAGTTCAGTATCGATGGTGGCCTCACATGGTCTGCTTCATTAACTTATACAGGCTTATGCGGAGGTTACTACCATTTGTTCATCCGTGATGCACAGAATACGACCTGTATGGTTGACCTCGGAACCATCAATATCGAAGTTCCCGATTTCTTATATGCATTGGTTTCTGTTACCAACACCACATGCTACGGCGTTTGTGATGGTTCTATCACCTTCTCAAATCCTGTCGGTGGATGGGATGGCTATGAATTCAGCATTGACGGTGGCCTCACATGGTCTGCCAACATGGTTTATACAGGCTTATGCCCGGGTTACTACTCAATCATGATGCGTGATGCATTGAATCCGAATTGTATTAACTATGGATATGGATACATCTATGGACCTCCGGAACTTGGAGCTGAACTTACATCTACACATGTCACTTGTTTTGGCTCATGCGATGGTACAATCACTGTACTTAATCCATTTGGCGGATGGGATGGCTATGAATTCAGCATCGATTACGGAATTACATGGCAAACGTCAACATCATTCACAGGATTATGCTCCGGATGGTATGATGTTTATATGCGCGATGCTTCTAACCCGGCATGTTCAGTTTGGATTGATGATCTGTATATTGATCAACCGTTACCACTTGATGGATATTTTACATGGACAAATTTGACCTGCCACGATGTTTGTAATGGTACAATCACCTTCTACAACTTCTCAGGCGGATGGGATGGCTATGAATTCAGCATTGACGGTGGCCTCACATGGTCAGCTTCACCTGTATTCACAGGCTTATGCGAAGGAACTTATTCAGTAGCTCTTCGTGATGCAGAAAATCCATTATGTATGATCGGTGGCAATACCGCTTATATTGTTAATCCGGATCAGCTCACAGCCGATGTGAACAGCACCCATGTTACATGTTACGGAGCCTGCGATGGTACAATAACCATAAGCAATCCGTTTGGCGGATGGGATGGTTATGAGTTCAGCATCGACGGTGGTCTTACATGGTCAACAACGATGGCTTACACCGGTTTGTGCGGTGGAACCTATTCGGTTTGGATGCGTGATCCTTCTTCAATGATACCGGGATCAACTGGATATGTATATTGTGTACAATTCCTTGGTGATGTAAACATCCCTGTTCCGGATCCTTTACATGGCTGGTATAATCAAACAGACGTTACCTGTGCCGGTTCATGTGATGGTTCGATCCATTTCTATGACCCGACAGGTGGATGGGATGGATATGAATGGACTATCGACGGAGGTCTGACCTGGTCAGCAAATATGGACTACACCGGACTTTGCGAAGGACTTTACCTCATTGGCATCCGCGATGCTTCAAATCCAAATTGTTATGGATTTAGCGAAACCATCATTATTGCACCTGATTCATTGGATGCTGACCTGTATTGGTCAAATGTAACATGCTACGGATACTGCAACGGCACGATCACCATCTCGAATCCTACAGGTGGTTGGGACGGCTACGAATTCAGCATTGATGGCGGACTTACCTGGTCAACAAACATGTATTATTATGGATTATGCCCGGGTTACTACAATGTAGTGATGCGTGATGCATTATATCCTACTTGTATGGTCGAAATTAACGGATTCTTCATCACCGAACCTCCTTTGGTTGTTCCAACGATCACAGGCCCAACGGTTGTTTGTTTGAATACGACAGTAACTTACACTACTGAAGCCGGAATGATGGGCTATGTATGGAATGTCTCTGCCGGTGGCGTTGTCACAGGTGGCCTTGGTTCAAACGAGATCACTGTTGAATGGGTTGGTACCGGAGCTCAGACTGTTTGTGTAGATTATATGTACGGTCAGTATTATTGCCCGGGACATACCTGCATCGACGTGTTTGTCAATCCTCTTCCTGTTGTTCATATTTATGGACCTGACCCTGTTTGTGAAGACTATGAAGTGACTTATACAACAGAGGCTGGTATGAATAATTATTTCTGGGATATCGAGCCATACTATTATACACTTGTTGCAGGCGGAGGTTCGACTGACAATTTCATTACAGTTAAATTTACCGATCCTTTCGTATTTGGTATATTTGTTTCGTACACTGATGGCAATGGATGCTATGGCTCAGCTACAAAATTTGTAACTGTAGAACCTACACCGGACTTCACCATTACTGGTCCGAACCCTGTATGTCAATACCAGGAAGGTGCTGTTTATTGTGTTAACCTGATTGATCCGATTCCAGGTCATTTCTATACATATCAGTGGGTTGTTACCGACAATGGTGATGGTCTTTCTACCTTCACCGGTCAGAACTCACCATGTATCACTGTTGACTGGGGTAATGGAACAGCAGGCCAGGTTTCCTGTATCGTGACCGATATGACGGATGATCTGCATTGCTCAAGGTGCGTGATATTACCGATCGTCATCAATCCGTTACCGGATCCGCACATTATCGGTTGTCTTGAAGTAACCGTTGGTGATATCTGCTGCTATCATGTTGAGCAGGTCCCGGGCTGGTTATACAACTGGACTGTAAATTGTGGTGAAATCCAGGATTGCGGTTGTGGATACGAAACTTGTATCCATTGGCTCACAGCGGGAACCTGCACATTAACGCTTTGTGTTACGAACCTGGAGACAGGCTGCTCAAATTGCGTAACCTTTACCGTTATTGTACACCCGGGGACCAAAGTTCTTGATGGTTACATCACCTATAATAATACATACAACACCGAACTCAACGGAATCACCGTTCAGCTCAGGGATATCGCAACGAATGCAATAGTTGCCACAACCATCTCAGACGTCAATACTGAAACCTGGATGGCCGGTTACTATTCATTCCCGAACCTTGCTCCAGGAACATACAAACTGAATGCTTTCCATTCAGCTGACTGGAGTGGTGTTAATGCTACCGATGCTCTCATCGATCAGTTGGTATTCCTCGGATTATATAGTTTCAACCATTTCGATTCCATCATTGGAAATGTAAATGCTGATGCTGCTATCAACCCGACAGATGCTCTCTGGATCAAGATGAGGTCAATCGACAAGATCAACTACTTCCCTGCCGGTGACTGGAAATTCAACAATACACCGACAATTCTTGTTCACAATGTTCCTCCTGTCACCCATTACGATTTCAAGGGTGCATGTGTTGGTGATGTGAACTATTCCAATATTCCACTCTTCAAGGCTGCCCCGGCAATCGGAATTATTAATGAAGGCGTTGTTAACATTCTTCCGAATGAATCCTTCAACTATAATGTAAGATTGAGCCACGCAGCTGAGCTGGGTGCTATGACACTCTTCCTGAATTATGACCAGAACCTGGTTGAAGTTGAAGAGGTTGTTTCTTCTCCGGAAGGAACCCAGTTTACACTTGGTAATGGCACACTGAACATTGCATGGTCAGATCCAAATGCTCTCTCATTGAGTGAGACAGATGCGATCCTCACCCTGAAGCTGAAAGCTAAGGTTGAAAATGCTGATGCAAGTGAACTGTTTACCGTAAAAGCTGGTAGTGAATTTGCCGATCAAAGGGCTGGTGTTATCAACAATCTTGATCTCAAGATGGGTAGCATCTCAACAATGACAGCAGGATCATACTCACTCTCCAACTATCCGAATCCATTCAGGAATTCTACAACCATCAGCTACGTTCTGCCTGAGCAGGGTCATGTAAAATTAGTTGTCACCAACATGTATGGCGAAACAATTAAGACCCTTGTTGATGCAGATCAGGTGGCCGGTAACTACCAGGTAGTTGTTAATCCTTCTGAAATCAACCTCAGTTCAGGTGTATACCTTTACAAGATTGATGTCAACGGTGTATCTACCTTCTTTACCAAAACCAACAAGATGGTGTTATCACGCTAAATCTGAATCTTATGGCAACAGGTGGTCAAACACCTGTTGCCATTATTCAAATCAAACTTAAACGAATATCAATAATCACTTACTGCACCTCCTGTAAACAATGAAAATATCCGGAATATATATTATAATCCTCCTGTTTTCATTCCAGGTAACCCTGCATGCACAAACCCCTTCCCTGACAATCGGAACGGTTACTGCATGCGGGGCCCAGGAAGTGCTTGTCCCCGTAAATGCAGAAAATCTTTTAAATGTCGGAGCGATCTCTTTGCATATCAGGTTTGATTCGACAAAGATATCCTTTATTTCAGTAGATAATATTGATTCACAATTACTTGGCTATTTATCGAACCTTATGGTCAATCCTCCGAGGGTCGGATTTGCATGGTCAAATATTATACCTGCAAATTTTATTGCAAGGAAACTTTTTGACCTGAAATTTACTTTCACAGGAAATCGTGATTCACTGATTTTTAACCCGGAATGTGAGATTGCCACCGCTGATATCCCCCCCCAGGTCATCAATGTAAGCTGGACCCATGGTGGTATTGTTTCAGGAATTCCTGATATCACGATAAATCCTGCAGACACAGTGGTACAGCAGGGACAAACCGCAATTTTCCATACGATGGCTTCAAATGCGACAAACTATACCTGGAAAGAAAGTGCCAATGATGGTTTATCATGGAATAGTTTACAGGATGGCGGAAAATATGCAGGTACACATACCACTACACTCACAATAAGCAATGTACAGAATAATCTGAATGGAAATAAATATTATTGTCTGGTTGATAATGGACAATGCCAGAATAACTCCGCTGTAGCAAATCTGGAGGTTGATTCCATTTCAGCTGTCCACGAATCTTTACCTGCACCTGGATTTTATATCAGGAATTATCCGAACCCCTTTGCAGGCTCAACATCAATTGAATATTTGATTCCCGAATCTGGGAACATTAACATATTTGTAACTGACTGTTCCGGTAAAATGCTGGTAAAGCTGGTCAGTTCCTCCCGGGTAAGTGGTAAACACACGCTGAAATTCAACGCTGAACATCTTGCCCCGGGAGTATATTACTGCAACCTTGATTTTTCTAATAACAGCAAGCATATTACCCTTAATCAGAAATTGATCATTTTACCAACTGAAAGAAATAAAAACTAAATATATATACCCAAATGAATTTAATCCGTATTGTAAAACTTTAATACGAATAGATATGAGAAAGACATTTACTTTGATAACGTTGATGATATTGTTCCTTGGATCGATATCATTTGCAACCAATGCTACAGCAACACTTCCCACGATGACAGCCAATCCGGGGGATGCTATTACTGTACCCATTAACGTGACGGACTTCACAAGTGTAGGTTCGATTTCCTTAATGATCGCCATTGACCCGGCTATCCTGAATTATACAGGGATCAGCAATGTCAACGTGCTGACACCCGGACTAACTGCAAATTTTAATGCAGGAACTTCATCCGTCGATATTGCATGGAATGCAGGTTCGTCCTCCCTGCCAACCATTAACGGATTACTCTGCAACCTGCAATTCGTTTACAATGGTCCAGGAACAAGTACCATGGTGTTTGCACCCGGATGCCAGGTAACAACAGGAATACCCCCTGTTGAACTTCCCGTTACTTATACAAACGGACAAGTAAGCCCATTCACGGGGAATGCCTCCAATGCTACAATTTCCACTCTGGATGCAACGCCCGGCCAGTTTGTAACCGTTCCACTGGTCTATTCGGGTTTTTCGACATCGCCAAAAGTTGGAGCCATTACGCAGAAAATCACATTTGATCCTGCCAAGCTCACTTTCGTAAGCATAACGGCACACGGAAACCTGGCATCAGCTGTTGCCTATGCATCCGGCTCCACCTTGACAATTGAATGGTCAAATCCGTTAGGGGCTGATATTAATGGTATTGCCAATGACATCTGGATGAATTTCGTTTATAATGGTCCGGGTAATTGTGATCTTTCTTTTGCACCAGGATGTATTATCAGTAATACTCTTACCGCAAATATCGGCGTCAATTATCATAATGGAGCAATCAACCAGGCTTCAACTTCAATAACCGCAGTATTGGGAAGCGTGACAGCCAACCAGGGAGATGATGTATTCATCCCGCTTACATTTACGAACATGCCCGCCAATACTGCTGCAGTTTCATTGCATCTGCCTTTTGACTATCCAAAGTTATCTTTTGTAGGCGTTACTGGTAATATCCATGGTGCTTCTGTTAATTTGTCGGGAAATGCAGTTAACATTGCCTGGGAGGACTATTCACATCCGGATATCAATGGAGTGTTTCTTAACTTGAAATTCCATTATACAGGTATCGGGACTGCGAATATTACCTTCGGACCCGGATGCATGTTCTCCGATATTACACTCAATCCAATCAATGTTGCGTTTACATCCGCAACTGTTACTCAGATACCTGCTGTACCTACTATCACTATTGCCAGTGCAACTGCCCAGGCAAACTCTGACGTTGATGTTCCAATAACCTTTGCATTGTTACCCTCAAACATCGGAGCTGTATCAATGTATATCGGGTATGACAACACCAAACTTACTCCAATCCTTCCGTTGGATGCCGCACACAATCCGAATAACGCAAGTATCTGGTTGACTTCAGGACAGGTGAATATCATGTGGAATTCAATCCTTCCGACAGGTGATGATGTTAACGGAATTTTCATTACAATGAAGTTTCATTATCTTGGTGGCGGAATTACCCCGCTGGTGTTCAATCCTGGCTGCGAAATTGCAAATGCACCTCTTGCTCAAATCGTTTACGTCAACTGGATCAACGGCAGTGTAAGTTCAACTTCGAAAGTGAGTGGAAATCTTACATATGACAGCCATCCAAACCCGGTTTTGGCAATTGGAAATGCAACTGTGTATCTCAAAGATGGGCCCGAGCCTATACCTCCCAGTATAACCCCGGTTCCGAATATCCTGTATACAACCACCACCGATGCTTCCGGTTATTTTGAATTCCATGTACCAAACGGAACCTATTATTTATATGCCTCCTGTTCAGATACATGGGCTGGTGTTGGACTACCCGATGTTACCAACCTGAGAAGATATATTGCAGGCCTTACGCCGAATACTGTTGATGATGCATTAAGGGTTCTTGCAGCGGATATCAACCAGGACGGAACTGTAGATCTTGGCGATGTATCACCCTTACGCCGTCAAATTGCCGAGTTGACTCCAAATCCAAATTATTTAATACCAAATTGGCTGTTTGAGAATTTTCTTATACCCGTAAGCGGAGCTGACATTTTGCAAAATTTTTATGGAATCTGTTCCGGAGATCTTAACGGTTCATATCCTGATCCGAATGGGAAATAGCGGATATCAAAATAAATTGTATCTTTGAAAACTCAAAAAAAATCAAACATATGAAAAACAGATTTTTACAATTTGCAAAAGGTTTGCTGGTGTTATTCATAACCATTAGTACGTTTGTAACATTGGCTCAGGATCCGAAAGCAGTTTCTTCCATTAGTCTTGCCCCCGATGTTTCCGGATTGGCCGTTGGAGATATTGTCCATGCTTCTTTACGGATCACAACGAAAACAGGACCAAATGTTCCTATCGCCTCTGCAGTTTTCTATATCGATTATAACCAGACTGTTTTAGCTCCGCTTGGCCCTTCAGGATTTACAATGTCATATCCAGGTATCTATACCTACAACCCGTATTTTGGTAGTTATGGAAATAACCGCTTATATCTGTCATTTGAGACAGTTGATGGGTCAAATAAAAATTTCAATAATGTCCAGTTGGTAACACTTGATTTTATCTATCTTGGATCGGCTACATCTACTGTAATGCATCTGCGTCATTCTCCGGATGTTTCTAACTTATGTGCATTTTTTGATTACCTTGGAAACCAGGTTGCAATTACGAATTATACCGACAAGACGATCAGCGGTGATCCTCCGGGAACTTATTATGATCTTCACTCCTACGATGTTGGCGGACCATTCGATTGGTTTGATCCAAATTCATGGGTAGAAGGGATAACTCCCACCGTCGCTGCCAATGTATTTATCACTGGTGAAGAAGTTCAGGCATTGTATAATGATCCTTCATTTTTCGAAGCTCCGAAATGCCACAACCTGACAATTTATCCTGCAGGTCAGTTAACCATAAACCCGACATATCCACTCAGTGTAGGAGGTGATTTGATCATCCAGTCAGATGCTACATCAACAGGATCACTCATCGATTGGGGAACCGGAGTAACAGTTGCCGGTACGACAACTGTTGAAAGGTATTATACAGGAAACTGGCCAATCCATACTCCTCCTACCGGGACAACGATCTTCCACTACACGTCATCTCCCCTTTCAGCAGGAACAGCAAATACTTTTTATCAGATGTTACTGAGTTCCTGGAAAGAATCAACACAAACGTGGATGAATATTGTTCCTGAAACAACACCTTTGGTAGTGGGAACAGGATATTCAACAGCAACAACTTCAAACGGGGTCCTCACTTTTGTCGGTGGTCACCTAAATACAGGGAATAAAGCAATCACCGGGCTCACAAGAACTACTTCAACACCCCCTAATAATCCAGCATTTGATGGATTTAACCTGATTGGAAATCCATATGCTTCGGCCGTACAATACAAGAATACCTGGATGAAGAGCAACCTCACCGGATCAATTTACGTGTGGGATCCAACAACAGGAAATTACAAAACCACAACCGGAAATCTTGGAGGTACACTTCCGGATGATATTATTCCTGCTGAACAGGCTTTCTTTGTCAGAGTGACTTCAGGGACTGGTTCCATCACTATTCCAAACCTTGACAGGGTTCATGCAGTCGGAACATTTTACAAGAATAATCTTTCCGATATTCTTTACCTGAAAATTGATGGCAACGGTTACCAGGATGCAATGGTTGTTCGTTTTGATCCGACTGCAACAGAAGGATTCGATAACGATCTTGATGCTTATAAGCTTGATGGTATGGCAGACGCACCTCAGCTATTTTCCTTGATGAATGATAATACAAGATCATCCATCAATGTGTTACCAGCTACTTCTTCTACCAGAGTAATTTCTCTCGGCTTTAAAGCTGGCGTTGCAGGTACTTATGTGATCAATGCCTCACAGCTTGAAAGTTTTACCACTACCGACGTTTTCCTTGAAGATCGTGTAACAGGAAGCATGGTGAAGCTCAATGACTCACCCTCCTATTCTTTCACTGCTTCTGCCGGAGAATCAACCGACCGTTTCAAATTACATTTTGGTCCAGTCGGAATTTCTGATAAAGTATCTGACAACCTTAAGATCTATTCTGTAAATAAAGATATTTTTGTAAATATCGAGAGTAACATTCAGGGCGATATTATTGTTTACAACCTTTTAGGAAATGAAATAGCCAGTAAAACTATTGTAGGGAATTCTTTGAATAAGATCAGTCTTTCCGTACCAACCGGTTACTATCTTGTAAAAGTAATCAGCAGCCAGATAACCACTACATCCAAAGTGTTCATTCGGTAAGACTTCCCATTTTATTGACTTTTAACAAAAAGTCAATAGGGACCAAACAACCAAAGGTGAAATAAATAAAAAAACAACAATATGAAAAGAATAAGATCAATAATCATTGTTTCCCTGCTCATAGCAGCCCCTGTTCTGACTTTTGCTCAACCTTTGCCAAATCAAAATGGGAATGGAACTACGATCGGCCAGATACCTGTCGGAGGACCAATCGATGGCGGACTGGGGATTCTTCTGGTTCTCGGTTTGGGATATGGTGCGAGGAAGATTTTCCATATCAACAAACAAGAAGTAACGGAATAATACTTTACTCCCAAACAGAGTTTTCTGATATTCTATTGCCAAGGCATTCATTGCCTCGTGCAATAAAAAACCTTACCAGGTTCATCTTGGTAAGGTTTTTTATTACAGGGCTTCACTCAGATACAAGTGCAAATATTTGGTATAATTTTTCCCGAATACTCTTTATAATCGCAATTTTCTTTTTTATCAATAGTACAAAATCCATATTAAGGTTTTGAGGAGGAATTCAATTTCCTGAACCACATGTACCAGGATATTGAATATAAATCAGGGTCCTTCTTCTTTGCCATTTTTTCAGCATCTTCAACAGTTTTAGGACTCGGAATCAGAACATCCTCACCAGGAGTCCAGTTTGCCGGGATAAGGATTTTATTACCATCACTCGTCTGTAATGCAACAAGGGTTCTTTTTATTTCATCCATGTTGCGTCCGATATCAAAAGGATAAAAGAAGATGGCCCTGATCCTGTCATTCGGATCTATTATGAAGACTCCTCTTACATCTCTTGTCGTACTGGCATATGAATGAATCATACCATATTTCCTTGAAATAGATAAATCATAGTCAGATACAAGGGGGAACTTGATCTTTACCGGTGCCCTCCCCTTATACTTAATACCTTCCAACGATCTCTGCCATTCCATGTGACTGTTCAATCCGTCGACAGAGATTACAACCAATTTTGTATCCAATTTATTAAAATCTTCTTGCATTGCAGCTAATTCAAGTATTTCAGAACTGCATACCGAAGTAAAGTCAGCAGGGTGGCTGAACAGGATCTTCCATTTCATGTAATAATCGCCTGGAAAGTGGATCTTTCCGGTGGTTGATTCAGCATTAAACTCAGGTGCGATTTCTCCAATCAAGGGGATGCGTGTGTCCTTCATTTCCTGGCTGTATGAATCAAACGCAAATCCCAACAAAATGATCAATAAACTGATTCGTGTTTTCATATTTCTTATTTTTATTTAGATTTATTTAATGCAAAGATATAATAACTTCAATGAGGATCAAAGGAATTTTTTATTTGAGTACTCAATATGAATTGAGTGTATATTTTTTCGTTTCAGAAAAAAGTGTTATCTTTGCACCAGCTAAAATTAAATTACTACAGCGAAGAACTAAGAGGGGACCAGCAGTCCCCTCTTTTATTAGACAAAAAAAAGGATGATCCGAAAAGACCATGTTAAAAAGGTAGTTGACGAAATTCTTGAAGGAACAGAAATATTTCCTGTTGAACTTATCGTAAGGTCTGATAACAGAATCTCCGTTATTATTGACGGAGACCAAGGTGTAACTATCAATAATTGCCAGGAGGTCAGTCGAAAAATTGAAACACAACTAGACCGGGATACAGAAGATTATGAACTCAATGTATCATCAGCTGGTTTGGATCGTCCGATAACGCTCATCCGGCAGTATAAAAAAAACATAGGAAGGAAACTTGAGATACTGAATACAGATGGGAACAAAATTGAAGGTACATTAATTTCAGTCACTGAATCTGGAGTAGAAATTAATTGCCCGGTCATCGAAAAGAAAAAAATCATTGGGAATCAAATAACAGAATTGCCATTCAGCAATATTCAAACAACAAAAGTAAAAATTGAATTTAAAAAATAAGGGGTCAAAACCCAATTGCGAGTTTTCACGAAAAAATCATTTGAAGAAATGGAACATATAAATTTAGTCGAAACCTTTTCTGAATTCAAGGAATTTAAGAACATAGAACGGGAAACGATGATGCGGATTCTCGAGGATGTTTTCAAACACATGCTTGCCAAAAGGTATGGTTCTTCTGATAATTTTGATATTATCGTAAACATCGACAAAGGAGACCTTGAAATCTGGAGAAATCGTGTTATTGTTGATGACGGAACGGTTGAAGATGAAAACGCACAGATCGCCCTTTCCGAAGCTATTAAGATTGAGCCTGATTTTGAAGTCGGGGAAGAGCTTTCGGAGGAAATCAAGCTGAATGACTTTGGCCGCAGGGAGATTCTCGCCATTCGTCAAAACCTGATTTCCAAGATACAGGAATACGAAAAGGATAATATTTATCGAAAATACAAGGAAAAGATCGGGGAGATCGTTTCCGGGGAGGTTTACCAGGTATGGAAAAAAGAGATCCTCGTGCTGGATGACGAAGGAATTGAATTACTCCTTCCAAAATCAGAACAAATCCCGATCGACTTTTACAGAAAGGGAGATAATATCCGTGCAGTAGTATCAAAGGTTGAAATGAAGAACAACAACCCGATCATTATTCTTTCCCGAACATCTCCGGTATTTCTTGAAAGACTTTTCGAATCGGAAGTACCTGAAGTTTATGACGGACTTATCAGCATCAGAAATATTGTCCGGGTGCCAGGGGAACGTGCAAAAATCGCTGTCGAGTCGTATGATGATAGGATTGACCCTGTAGGTGCTTGCGTTGGCATGAAAGGATCAAGAATACACGGAATCGTGAGAGAACTAAAAAATGAGAATATCGATGTCATCAATTTTACGACAAACCCCTCGCTTTACATTCAGCGCGCTTTGAGTCCGGCAAAGGTTTCTTCGATCATTATTGATGATGAAACGAAGAAAGCTGACGTTTATATGAAACCCGACCAGGTATCACTGGCCATTGGGAAAGGTGGTTTCAATATAAAACTGGCTGGTAAACTTACCGGCTTTGAAATTGATGTTTATCGGGATACAGATGTGGATAATGAAGATGTGGATCTTCAGGAATTTTCAGATGAAATCGATCAGTGGATCATTGACGAGATGAAAGCCATTGGTTGTGATACAGCAAAGAGCGTTTTAAACCTTGATATTAAAGAACTTGTAAAAAGAACTGATCTTGAGGAAGAGACAATCAATGAAGTAATCAGGATTTTAAGGGCAGAGTTTGAATAAAATATTATAATTTTACCGTCAGACAATTTAGGAAGGACTGGCAATCAGTTATGAGCGAAGGGACAATAACAATAAGGCTTAGTAAGGCAGCCCGTGAGTTCAACATCGGGGTATCAACGATCGTGGAATATCTTTCAAAAAAAGGATTTTCTGTCGATAAGGATCCCAATTCGAAGTTGTCGCAGGAAATGTACAACCTCCTCATGAAGGAGTTTGCCAGTGAAAAACATGTAAAAGAGGAAGCAAAAAAGATCGGTCTCCAGTTTTCTCAACACGAAACGATAACAATTGAGGATAAGCGATCTGCAATAAAAGACAGGGAGAAAGAACTGGATGACCTATTCATTAAAAATGTTTCCCTTGAATATGACAAAAAGCCCTATGAGGCTCCCAGAAAATCCAAAGAACCAGTTGCCAAGGAAACTCCGGTAGCAGCACCTAAACCAGCGGAGAAGCAAGAGTCTGAAATCAAAGAGGAACAGGAAGTTAAGATATCCAGGAAACACTCTTCGAAACAAAAAGAAGAGGAAAAGGAAGTTCCTGTAGTCATCCCTGAAACACCGCCTGTCGCAGAGGAAATCAAAGAAGAATCAGATCTTCCTGAAAAAAAGAAAGGTCCTGGAAAGAAAGATAAAACCGAAAAACCTGAGGTAATAGAAACTGCACCTGAAGTACCGGAAGATAAAGAAGGAAAAACCAGGGCAGACATTAAGATTCTTGGTAAAATTGATCTGAAGGCTCTAGAGAAAAAGCCATTTAAGAAAGAAAAAACCAAAGAAATCAAGGAGGAGCCAGCCGAAGAGAAACCTGAACAGATCATCGTTGAAGAAAAAATACCTGAAATTGTTGATTCAGAAAAGGAAATTATCGTTTCAGTTGAGGATTTCATTGAGGAAATTATCGAACAACCTCCTGCAATTCCTGTCGAAAAGCCAGAGGCTGATAATTTTCTCCGGACTGAACGCATTATCCTGGAAGGTCCTACGATCCTTGGTTCAATGAAACTGCCGGAACCAAAGAAATTCGAAAAAAAGAAACCTGTTGCTTCTTCATCAGATGAAACACTGAAAGGTAAAAAGAAGAAACGTAAAAGGATCAAGAAAGCAGGAGGAGGAACAGAGGAAGCACCATCAGAACCAAAGACAGATCAGCATCCAAGACCGAAATTCAAGGACAAGAAGGTCCATAAGGAGATACAAAAACCAGAGCTTACCGAAGAAGACATTGCACGTCAGATCAAGGAAACTCTTGCAAGGCTTGGCCCGGTAGGGAAATCCAAAGCTTCCAAATACCGCAGGTTGAAACGTGAAATGGTTAACCTGCAAATGCAGGAAGAACAGGAGAAGGTACAGGAAGGTAAAAATGTGATCCAGGTCACTGAATTTGTAACCGCCAATGAGCTTGCATCAATGATGAATGTTCCTGTTACCAACATTATATCAACCTGTATGGCATTGGGACTTTTTGTTTCTATCAATCAACGACTGGATGCAGAAACCCTTACTCTTGTGGCAGATGAATTCGGATACAAGGTTGAATTCGTGAGTGTTGAAGTCCAGGAAGCAATCTCATTGCGTGAAGCGGAAGACAATCCTGAAGATCTTGTCTCAAGACCACCAATCGTTACGGTTATGGGACATGTTGACCACGGAAAAACCAAATTATTGGATTATATCCGCAAAAGTAACGTTGTTGCAGGGGAAGCAGGCGGAATAACACAGCATATCGGGGCCTATGAGGTAAAGCTGGAAAACGGGAAAGTCATAACATTCCTGGATACCCCGGGTCATGAAGCATTTACCGCCATGCGTGCCCGTGGTGCAAAGATCACTGACGTTGCCATCATCGTAATCGCAGCCGACGATAACGTGATGCCTCAAACCAGGGAGGCCATCAACCATGCACTGGCAGCCCAGGTACCTATTGTTTTTGCAATAAATAAAATTGATAAACCCAATGCAAATCCCGAAAAAGTAAAGGAAGAATTGTCGAAAATGAATATTCTTGTCGAGGATTGGGGCGGAAATTATCAATCGCAGGAGATCTCAGCAAAAGCCGGGACAAATGTGAACATACTCCTTGACAAGGTTCTGCTTGAAGCAGAAATGCTGAATCTTAGGGCGAACCCCGACAGGCTTGCCCTTGGTACGGTCATTGAATCATCACTTGACAAAGGTCGTGGATATGTTGCGAAACTGCTTGTCCAGAACGGGACAATGCATGTGGGAGATATTGTACTGGCAGGATCCACATATGGCAGGGTTAAGGCCATGTACAACGAAAGGAACCAGGCCATTAAATCGGCAGGACCCGCCACACCCCTTTTAATGCTCGGACTGAACGGAGCGCCGCAGGCAGGCGATGTTTTCAATGTCATGCTTGACGAGAAGGAAGTAAAAACGATTGCCAATAAAAGACTCCAACTTCAGCGTGAACAGGGGATCAGGACACAGAAACATATTACACTTGATGAAATCGGACGCAGGATTGCAATTGGTGATTTCAAGGAATTGAATATCATTGTAAAAGGTGATGTGGACGGCTCTGTTGAAGCTTTATCCGACTCCTTGTTGAAACTTTCAAATCCACAGGTTGCTGTTAATGTCATTCATAAATCGGTCGGGCAGATCACTGAATCAGATGTATTGCTGGCGTCCGCGTCGAATGCCATTATCATCGGATTCCAGGTGCGTCCGTCGATGAGTGCAAGAAAACTTGCTGAACAGGAACAAATTGATATCAGGCTATATTCCATAATCTATAATGCCATCGAAGAAATAAAAATGGCCATTGAGGGGATGTTGTCTCCGGAAATTGAAGAGAAGATCACCTGTAACCTCGAAATTCGCGAAACGTTCAGGATCACAAAGGTCGGAACGGTGGCAGGATGCTATGTTCTCGACGGGAAGATCAACAGGAATACCAGGATCCGCGTTATCCGTGACGGTATCGTCGTCTATACAGGATATCTTGGCTCCCTTAAACGCTTCAAGGATGATGTGAAGGAAGTCCTTTCCGGATATGAGTGCGGACTTAATATTGAGAATTTCAATGACCTCAAGGTGAGCGATATCATTGAAGGGTACGAAGAAATTGAAGTAAAAAGGAAATTATAAAGCCTTCTTCTGCAGGGTTTGAGTCCTGTCAGGCCCAATTGAGATCATTTCCACAGGGATCCCAACAGCACTTTCAATATACCGGATATACTGGTCCAGTTCCAATGGAATTTTTGTATAATCATCTACGTCATTTAAAGGAACATTCCACCCATCCAATTCAGCATACTCAGGTTTTATCTTTTCGGAAGATAGTTCAAAAGGAAATACTTTCATTGGCTTTCCTCCTTCACAATAATGAGTACATACCTTTATTTTCTGAAAAGAGTCCAGAACATCTGCTTTCATCATAATAAGGCTGTCGATCCCATTAAGCATGACCGAATACCGGAGAGCCGGAAGATCCAACCAACCGCATCTTCTTGGCCTGCCAGTTGTGGAGCCGAATTCGCGACCGATTTTCCGCAGAGATTCTCCTGTTACATCAAACAATTCTGTCGGGAAGGGTCCACTTCCAACCCTTGTGCAGTAAGATTTGAATATTCCGAAAATTTTTCCGATCCGGTGGGGAGAAACTCCCAGACCTGAACAAACACCTGCTGAGATAGTTGAGGAAGAAGTAACAAAAGGATACGACCCAAAATCGATATCAAGCATTGCTCCCTGGGCACCTTCAGCAAGAACCGATTTGCCATTGTCAAGCGCCTGATTAATGAACTCCTCACTATCAATCAGCTCAAAATCCTTCAATTTATTTACCGAATCGAACCATTTCTCTTCATAGGTGCTGAAAGGAATGCCGTCGATCATGAATGTATTTGATTCGAACCCGCAAAATTTCAGAATTTCTGCGTGCGTTGTTTTCAAACAGTCATATCTTTCGAGGAAATCATCGTGATTAATAAACCCGATCCTCAGGCCATTCCTTGCTACCTTATCAGTATAAGCCGGGCCAATCCCCTTTAGTGTAGAGCCGATTTTTAATTTTCCCTTGGATGCCTCATACGCTGCGTCAAGAAGCCTGTGTGTAGGAAGGATAAGATGCGCCTTTTTCGAGATCAAAAGGTTCGTTTCAGGATGCAGTCCGGCTTCCCTGAGTTTCTGAAGTTCCTGAACAAGGATATAAGGGTCTATAATTACACCGTTCCCTATAATATTAGTGGTTCCGGGATGAAAAATACCTGATGGGATCGTGTGTAAAACGAATTTCCTGTGATCAAATTCAATTGTATGCCCCGCATTGGGACCGCCCTGAAACCGGGCAATTATATCATATTTCGGAGTTAATACATCTACAATCTTACCTTTCCCTTCATCACCCCATTGTAATCCTAAAATAACATCAACCATCATGAAAGGTACTTTTATTTTTGTTTCGGATTTCCATAGAAGGTCAGGGAATAGTGACTGACACTTACATTGAACAACTGCTCCACATGTGTTCTTATTTCTTCAATCCTTGGGTCATAAAATTCATATGCTTCGCCGGATTCTTCAAAAATAAAATGATCATGCTGTTTAACCATCATGGCTTTTTCAAACTGCGCATAATTTGTCCCAAACTGATGCTTTGTCACCAGACCGCAATCCAGTAATAATTCAATTGTATTATAGAGGGTTGCCCTACTTACACGGTATTTGTGATTTTTCATCCTGATGTACAGGGTTTCGATGTCAAAATGTCCATCGGTTGCGAAAATCTCCTTCAGGATCGTATACCGCTCAGGTGTTTTCCTGTGTGCATGTCGTTCAAGGTACTCAGTAAAGACTTTTCTCACTGTTTCATATACCTCTTCCGCATTTTTCTTTGTCATATTCCGAAAATTTGAGTAAAGATAAACAATTTACCCCTATTTAGAACAAATAAAAATAAATTTTTCTACAAGTCAATCAACCCGATTCACATTTTTCACACCCTCAATTTTTTTCAGGTTATTAAGAAGGTTATTGAGTGTTTGTGTGTCCTGAACAAAGAGCATGATTTCTCCCTCAGTGAGTCCATTCTTAGCTTCAAGGTAAAAGGATTTAATATTCAGGTTCAATTCTGAAGAGATAATTTTAGTGATATCATTGATCAACCCCTGTTTATCCATTCCAACAATTTTTATTCCCGTAAGAAACGAGATTGATTCCTTGTTGGTCCAATTAATTTTTACGAACCTGTTGCCAAAGCTTGAGATCAGTTCAATTGCATTTTGACACTTTGTTCTGTGGATCTGGATCGGAAGAAGATCAGAAACTATGACACCAATGATCTCATCGCCAGGCAAGGGATTACAACAGGTTGAAATCTCATACCCTAACCGGCCGACATTGCCTTCCACCACCTTCTCAAGTTTACCCGTTTCCCAGGCTTTTCCGTTTGCAAGACCCTCGCCTGCCAGATCCTTTGGGATTTCCTTTTTCCTGTTTTTCGAAACGAAATTCAGCCATCCGGTTTTTTGGTTTGAGGCAGCAAACAGTCTGACCTCCTTGAGCCCTATAACATCAAATGCAATGCTATAATAAAGATCGATCAGGGATGCGACGTTGCAAGACACAATTAATTTCCTGATGTTTTCATGGGAGAACTCCAGGCTTTGCTGGACAAAATACTTTTCGAGTTTTTCTTTTCCCTGGTGATAAAATTTCTTCTTTTCATTCTTCAACCCTAGCTTTATGCTTGTCTTTGCCCTTGTGGTAACCACGTAATTCAACCATTCATCTTTTGGCATCTGCTTTTTTGAAGTGATCACTTCGATCTGCTCTCCATTTTTCAGCTGGTAATTTATTGGTACCAGCTTTTTATCCACCTTAGCCCCGATACAATTATCCCCGATTTCCGAATGAATCGCATATGCAAAATCAAGGACTGAAGAGTTTGCTGGCAATGTTCTCAATTCACCCTGCGGAGTAAAAACAGAGATCTCATCAAGGAAGAAGTATCCTTTAACATCATCAATAAAGGAGAGTGCATCAGCATCCGGGCTTTCAATCATTTCCCTGATCCTGTCAAGCCAGTTATCAAGCTGGCTGTTCAATTTCATCGTTTCCTTGTATTTCCAATGGGCAGCATATCCTTTTTCTGCAATTTCATCCATTCTTTTCGTCCTGATCTGGATTTCCACCCACTGACCGGTATTGCTCATAACCGTTGTGTGCAGTGCTTCATAGCCATTTGCCTTGGGGATTGAAATCCAGTCGCGTAACCGGTCAAGGTTCGGGCGGTAATTATCTGTGATGGCCGAATAAACCTTCCAGCAATCTGCTTTTTCCGATTCGAGCGGGGTATCAATTACGATCCGGATGGCGAAAATATCGTAGATCTCTTCGAATGGCACCTCTTTCTTCTGCATCTTCTCCCATATGGAAAAGATCGACTTTTCCCTCGGAGTAATTGTAAACTTTATTCCGGATGCATTCAGTGATTGCTTGATCGGCGCAGTGAACTTTGAAATAAACCGGCTTCTTTCCTTTTCCGATTCTTTCAGTTTTCTGGAAATGGAAGAATAAACCTCAGGTTCGGTCACTTTCAGGGCCAGGTCCTGCAATTCGCTTTTAATTGCATGCAGTCCAAGCCGGTGAGCCAGTGGTGCATAAAGGTAAATGGTTTCAGATGCGATCTTCAGTTGCTTTTCGGGTGAGATCGCATCAAGTGTTCGCATGTTGTGCAGCCGGTCTGCCAGTTTTATCAGGATAACCCTTACATCGTCTGAAAGTGTGAGAAGGATCTTTTTGAAATTCTCTGCCTGGATGGATGCCGTTTTCTGATCGAATATCCCTTTTATCTTGGTCAATCCATCAATGATGGACGCTACTTTATCACCAAACAACCCCTGGATGTCTTCCAGGGTATAGTCTGTATCTTCAACAACATCATGCAACAAAGCACAAATCACTGATGTTGCACCAAGGCCAATTTCAGCCACAGCAATCGTGGCAACACTAAGCGGATGATAAATGTACGGCTCACCACTTTTTCTGCGCATATCCTTGTGAGCCTCTACGGCAATATTAAATGCCTTTCTGACCTGCTTTTTATCATCAGTGGTTTTTATTTTGAGGACTTTCAATAAATTCCTGTACCGTTTCAGGATTTCTTTTTTTTCTTCTTCAATTACATTCGGATGCATTAAACCAGCTTTAACAAACCTGTACAAAATTACAATAAATTGGCACTTAAGCTGACTGAGCATTGAAAGTAATAAACAGCAGGCCGGGTTTCCGGACTTCACCCTCTTACGTTAAACATGCAGGATCACAAGGTACCAAAGCAAAAGTATATACGTTCACAAGGACCTGTGGATTTCACCTGCTTCAGGGAAGACCCGGGGAAAAGTTTTCGTCCTTTCAAAATTGAAATTGGCTCCCTCGGATGAAAATTAGTACTTTTGGATTTAAATTCGCTTTTTATCCGATGATGAATCTGGGGAATGATATAAAAATTAAATGCTTCCTCATTCTTGTATTGTCCGGTTTTTTTTCACCTCTATCTGCGTTCGCCACGCATCAGCGGGCTGCTGAGATTACATACCGGCACCTTTATGAAAATACCTATGAAATAACGCTTATTACCTATACAAGGACAGGGATGCCTGCCAATGCATACAGGAATTTCCTGCCTGTAAACTGGGGGGATGGAACTATTTCAGATATTGAAAGGATAGAGATCCGCGATCTTCCCGGCGACCCGGAATATGGAATCACCTATAACAGGTATATGGGTACACATTCATACCCTGGCCCGTCATCCTATGTCATTTCGATGGAGGACCCAAACAGAAATCAGGGCATCCTGAACATTCCCAATTCTGTGAATATCCCGCTTTATGTTTATGCGGAATTAGTGATCAATCCATTCCTGGGGTATAACAATTCGCCGGTCCTTCTGATACCACCGGTTGATAATGCCTGTGTTGACCAGCCATTCTTCCATAACCCAGGAGCATATGATCCTGACGGTGATAGTTTATCATACCGCCTTGTTACTTGTCTGGGTGCGCAAGGGCTGGCGATCCCGGGTTATACACTTCCTCCTGCAACACTATCCTTGAGTCTAGACCCCATTTCAGGGAATTTTATATGGGACAGCCCTCCATACCAGGGACAATATAATATTGCAATCCTAATTGAAGAGTGGCGTAACGGGACAAAGATAGGCAGCGTCCTTCGCGATATGCAGATCATTGTTATTGCATGTAATTCAGAGCCTCCTGTGATCGATCAGGTTGCTGACACCTGCGTGGTGGCAGGAGATACGCTCATTTTTCATGTAACGGCGCATGAACCCCATGGTGACTCGCTGGCATTATACCTGACCGGCGGGCCGATGATCCTCAGTAATCACCCGGCTACCGTTGATGTGAATCCTGTTTATGGTTCGGGGATTGTAACAGCCACATTCAGATGGAATACCGTGTGCGATCATGTGAAACTTCAGCCCTACCGGATGTTCTTTAAGGCCAACAACTTTGCTTCACCTGTAAACCAGGTTGATATTAAATCCATGCAGATTAACGTCATCGGTCCTGCACCGCAGAACCTTACGGCTACCCCGTTAGGGACTTCCATTACACTGGGATGGGATCCATATTCATGTCAGAATGCCAAAGGATTTGACATATACCGTAAATCGGATTCAACAGGATTTGTCCCCGGATATTGCCAAACCGGGGTTCCTGCAGCCCTTGGATATACAAAAATTGCAACCGTGAATGATGTGACAGCCGTTTCATATGTAGATAACAATTCCGGGCAGGGGTTAAATCTGGGGAATAAGTATTGTTACCTTATTGTAGCATTTTTTACCGACAAAGCAGAAAGCTACGCATCAAATGAAGCCTGTGCCAGCCTGAAGAAAGACATTCCTGTCCTTACCCATGTCAGCATCAAAACAACAGATGAGATCACCGGATCAATCTATGTAGCCTGGTCGAAACCAACCGAACTGGATACTATTCAAGCTCCTGGTCCATATAAATATGTTATAAACAGGTCTGTTCCGGGAAATCCAGGCCAGTTCATTGCTGTCGATTCTTTAACGAACCTGAATGACACCATCTTTTCTGACACCCTGCTGAATACAAAAGCCTACAATTTTCTTTTCAGAATTGATTTTTATAATCTGACACCCGGGAACTTCTTCCTGATTGGCCATTCCCAGGTCGCGAGCTCCATTTATCTGGATCTTTACCCTACAGATAAAAAAATGATCCTGAAATGGAACAATGCTGTTCCATGGACAAATTATGCGTTTACAATTTACCGCCTCAATCTGGTATCACAGTCGTATGATTCCATTGGAACAACTGACCAGACTGTTTTCACCGATAAAGGACGCGTAAACGGTGAGGAGTACTGTTATCTGGTAAAATCCACAGGCCGGTATTCTGCACCAGGCTTTATCGACCCGATTATCAACTATTCCCAGAAGAACTGCGGGATTCCGGTCGATAATATTCCTCCATGCCCTCCCTATATGAATGTTCGTCCTGAATGTGAAAACCGAATCAATACTGTTAGCTGGAAAAACCCTGTATCAGATTCCTGTACCCCTGATATAATTAAATATTACCTGTATTTTACTCCAGGATGCGGGAAAAGTATGATCCTCCTTGATTCCCTGTCAAATATCAATGATACCGTGTACCTTCATCACCAGGAGAAAACAAATGTCGGATGCTATTCGGTTGTTGCCATGGATTCTGCTGGAAACAGAAGTGTTCCCAGCGATACAGTATGCATCGACCTCAGTAACCTGCCGGAAGCATGTCAATTCCGGCTCCCGGTTGTATTCACGCCAAACAATGATAATGTGAACGACTTTTTCATGGCCTACAAACTGAATTCAGCTGACCGTATTAAACTGACAGTTTTTGACCGGTGGGGGAAAAAGGTATATGAGACTGAAGATCCGAATTTCAACTGGGATGGAACAGATCAGAATAATCATAAGCCATGCAGTGACGGGGCCTACTTTTATATTTGTGATATTTTTGAAACCTCTTTGTCCTGCGAGCTGAAACGAACAATCAGAGGTTCGGTGACCATATTACGGTGATATTGTGAAAACAGCACGCGCTGATTTTTCACTACAATTCATATCTTTGCACCGTGAAAAATATTCGTAACTTTTGCATTATTGCCCATATCGACCACGGAAAATCAACCCTGGCTGATCGTCTTCTTGAATTAACCCACACCATTTCAGAGCGTGAATACCAGGAACAGGTTCTGGATGACATGGATCTGGAGCGGGAACGAGGCATTACGATCAAAAGCCATGCGATCCAGATGGATTATCTTCACAATGGCGAAAAGTATGTGCTGAACCTGATTGATACACCAGGGCATGTTGATTTCTCCTATGAGGTTTCCAGGGCTATTGCGGCATGTGAAGGCGCGTTGCTGGTAATCGATGCCACACAGGGCATCCAGGCGCAAACAATTTCAAATCTTTATCTGGCAATTGAGCATGACCTGACGATCATCCCTGTGCTTAATAAGATCGACATGGACAATGCGATGATTGAAGAAGTGAAGGACCAGATCATTGACCTTCTCGGATGCTCTCATGATGAAATTATTGAAGCCAGTGCAAAGGTGGGATTCGGAATGGACCGTATCCTGGAGGAAATCGTAACCAAGATCCCATCCCCAAAAGGAACCATTGATGCCCCTTTACAGGCATTGATCTTTGATTCGGTCTTCAATTCCTACCGCGGGATCATTGCCTATTTCAGGATTATGAATGGGACGATCCGTAAAGGAGACCATGTGAAATTTGTCAATACCGGCTGGGATTACCACGCTGATGAGATTGGTGTACTCCGGCTTCGCCAGGAACCCAGGGATGTGCTGTTTGCAGGTGATGTCGGGTACATCATATCAGGCATCAAGGCCAGCAAGGAAGTGCAGGTCGGCGATACCATCACAAAAGTTGACAGGCCATGCGAAAAAGCTATCGAAGGGTTCAAGGATGTCGTACCTATGGTTTTCGCCGGGATTTATCCTGTTGATGCTGATGATTATGAAGAATTGAGGGATTCTATCGAAAAGCTGAAGCTAAACGATGCGTCCCTTTCCTTCGAACCGGAATCCTCTGCTGCACTCGGATTTGGATTCAGGTGCGGTTTTTTGGGGCTGCTCCATATGGAGATCATCCAGGAACGGCTCGACCGCGAGTTCGACATGGATGTCATCACCACTGTGCCGAACGTTTCCTACAAAGTCTTTACGACCAAGGGAGAGGTTGTCGAGGTTCACAATCCTTCAGGGCTTCCTTTACCTAACGTGATCGATCACATCGAGGAGCCTTATATCACGGCCAATATCATCTCCCGGACTGAATACATGGGCGGGATCATGAAACTGTGCATCGATAAACGCGGCGTTCTTAAAAACCAGGTTTACCTTACCACTGACCGGATTGAGCTGACATTTGAACTTCCGTTGGGCGAGATCGTCTTTGATTTCTATGATAAGCTTAAGAGCATCTCAAAGGGATATGCTTCTTTTGATTATTTCATCTCAGGGCATAAAATGGCCGACCTGGTCAGACTGGATATCCTGTTGAACGGGGATCCTGTCGACGCCCTTTCAACACTCCTTCACAGGGATAATGCATATGAATTCGGAAGAAAATTCTGCATTAAACTGAAGGAGTACATTCCAAGGCAGCAATTCGATGTTGCGATCCAGGCAGCCATCGGAGCCAAAATCATTGCAAGGGAAACAGTGAAGGCTGTTCGAAAAGACGTAACTGCCAAATGTTACGGAGGCGACATCACCCGTAAGCGAAAACTCCTGGAAAAGCAAAAGAAGGGGAAAAAGCGAATGCGCCAGATCGGGAATGTTGAGGTTCCTCAAAAAGCTTTTCTTGCTGTTCTGAAGCTTGATTCATAATTTTATTTCTCATATTGTAACGTTTTCGTTTTCTTATCGTCTTACAACCACTAATCAAAAACAGATAATATATGAAAAGGAAATTCTTTTTTGCAGGAACGGTGATGTTCCTTTTATTGTTTTTACTTTCCGGGAATGACCTGTTTGCACAGGATCATCATGGACATAAGCACGGATCGAAAGACTCAACCGAATATAGTATGGGCGGGATGAAGATCAAAAAGATCGGAGAAGACAGTGTGATGGTTTGCTTCAATCATCATGACTGGGACCATTCCGATATGCCCGGATTCCCCTTCTGGAATAAGAAAAACAAATTCAACGGACATTGGGCCGGTGTCGAACTAGGTTGGAACGGATATGTTAATTCTGATTTCAATAGCACTTTGCCGGATAATTATAAATTTCTAGATCTGAATAACTCTCGTTCAATGATGGTCAATCTGAATCCCTTTGAATTCAACCTTAATCTATGTAAGAACCATTTTGGATTAACATCAGGACTTGGATTTGAGTTCAATAATTATTTCTTCACTGATAAAAATTACTATTTTTCTTCTGATTCAGCGGCCATCATTGCATTCAGGATCTACGACGCTTTTGGTGCGAAGGTGAATATGAATCAGAGTAAGATGGTGATCTCCTGGCTGAATGTACCGATCCTCTTTGAATACCAGACAAACGCGAGGATGAAGATGAACAGTTTTCATGTCTCTGCCGGGGTCATCGGAGGAATCAGGATCGGGCAATACGTAAAACAGGATTATCCGGGAATAAACCAACCTTACACGTTGAAAGATGAAGAAGGCAATGTCATTGGCACCTTCACTCCGGAAAAGTACAAGAACCGTGACCACAGCCAGTTGCATCTGAACCAGTTCAAACTTGATGCAACGCTGAGGGTTGGATGGTCATTCCTTAACCTGTTTGCTTCCTATTCGATTTCCCCGATGTTCAAAAAGGACCAGGGACCCGTTTTATATCCGTGGAATGTGGGGATCACGCTGGTGGGATGGTAATTAATATAACGCCGTCATTCCCTTCATGATTAGAATGAAAATGGAGAATGGAGGATAGAATATGGTATTAAAATCTGTTTATCCTAAAACTTCTATCAGCACGGGCTGATCGATTTTCAACCCCAGGAGGCTTGAAGCTTTGCCCTGGTTGATGGCGATTTCCAGGTGGCCCGATGTGCTGAACAGGGCTAGCATCTCTCCTTCCACAACATCTTTGTAGGATTTACAAATCGTGGTGATACGGTAGGAGGCTGACCGGAACATAATCACGAATTTCTTTCCTTTCACCGTTGACTTAAAGAATGATTCGGTAATATTTGTGAATACATTCTCGTAGTTATCGATGTAAATCACCTTTCCCTTGATGAGATTACCATCAACCACGGGCAGAAAGGAGATCTTCTTCAGAAGGCCATTTTTTACTTTACCAAGCTCTTCCGGTGGTTTCCCTTCGGAGATCATTGCGGCCACCTTGACAAATACATCCCTGGAGGAAAAGGTAAAATAATCGGTGTCCTGCAATACTTCCAATTCGATTATCTTTTCAGGTGTCTCATCAAAAATGAGAGAGAAAATACCTGAATCGGCCCCTATAAAATAATGACCCTCATGAAGGACCAGGGTGTGTGGAGATTCGATGGATGCTTCTGAATTTATCCCCAGGATATGGATCGTCCCTGGTGGAAAATTACGGTAGAAATTTCTTATGATAAAGGCGGCCTGGTTCAAGTCGAAAGCAGGGATTGTATGAGAGATGTCAACAATGTGGGCTCCCGGGATCTGCTTGTAAATAGCGCCTTTTACAGCACCGAGGTAATGGTCTTTCAGTCCCCAGTCGCTCGTCAAAGTGATAATAGGCATGAGTGAAAAATTGCAGTACTTTTGTTCCATTCAAAGTTAGTAATTATCTTTACCGGATGAGTGAAAAAATTATCAGCATCGAATCTCATCACCCGTTGGACATCTTTGGGGTGAATGATCAGCACCTTGATATCATGCGGCAGTTTTTTCCCAAGCTGAAAATATTTTCGCGTGACAATTATATCAAAGCCATCGGTGAGGAAGCAGAATTACTGCTTTTCGAGCAAAAATTCACTTATCTCCTGATGCACCTTGATAAATTCGGAAAGATCACTAAAAATGACATTTCTCACCTCATGGAGAATGAGATGGCGGAGTTACCCGAAGGAAACGCAATAACTTCGGATGTCCTGGTCCATGGAAAGAACGGGATGCTGATCCGTGCGCGAACCATCAACCAGCGAAGGATGGTTAAGAGTGTTGAAGAGAATGACCTTGTTTTTGCGATAGGTCCGGCGGGCACAGGCAAAACATACACTGCTGTCGCACTTGCCGTGAGAGCCTTAAAGAATAAGGAAATCCAGCGGATCATCCTGACGCGACCAGCTGTTGAAGCCGGGGAAAGCCTTGGGTTTCTTCCAGGGGATCTGAAGGAAAAGCTGGATCCATACCTTCAGCCTTTATACGATGCGCTCAAAGATATGCTGCCCCCCCAAAAGCTACTGACGTATATCGAAGACGGAACGATCGAGATCGCCCCCCTTGCATTCATGCGGGGGCGTACCCTCAACAATGCTTTCGCCATTCTTGATGAGGCACAGAATACTACTCCCAGCCAGCTTAAAATGTTCCTGACCCGGATGGGCACATCAGCCAAGTTCATTGTCACCGGGGATATTACACAGGTAGACCTACCGAAGCACCAAACCTCAGGACTGATCCATGTTCAAAACATCCTCAACGACATCTCCGGTGTGGATTTTGTGTACCTCGACCAGAACGACATCATCCGGCACAAGCTTGTCATCAGCATCATCAAAGCTTACGGAGATCAAACCAGGTAATGTTAAACAACTAATACCGTGAACCGATGGAAAATCTGATTGTAAAGACAGACTATCATTTTTCAGGACAGAAAAGCAAGTATACAGGAAAAGTCCGTGATGTCTACAACATCAATGATAAAATTCTTATAATGATCGCCACCGACAGGATATCCGCATTTGATGTGGTATTGCCAAAAGGGATCCCGTACAAAGGACAGGTACTGAACCAGATTGCATCCCGATTCCTCGATGCGACCTCTGATATTTGTCCTAACTGGAAAATCTCCACTCCTGACCCCATGGTCACGATTGGAAGATTCTGCAAGCCTTTCCCTGTGGAAATGATTGCACGCGGCTATCTTACCGGAAGTTCCTGGCGAACGTATAAAACCGGAAAACGCGAAATTTGCGGTGTCCCAATCCCCGATGGAATGAAAGAACATGAGCGGTTCAACCACCCGATCGTCACTCCAACGACAAAAGCTGTAGAAGGCCATGATGAAGATATTTCACGTGAAGAGATAATCAGTTCCGGCCTTGTCTCGAAGGAAGATTATGACATCATCGAGAACTATACCCTTTCACTTTTTAACAGAGGCAGTGAAATGGCTGCCAGCAAGGGATTGATCCTGGTTGATACCAAATATGAATTCGGGAAAGGGTATGATGGTAAAATTTATCTGATCGATGAGATCCATACCCCTGATTCCTCCAGGTACTTTTACCTTGAAGGATATCAGGAACGGCAGGCTAAAGGAGAGCAACAACGTCAGCTTTCAAAGGAGTTCGTACGCGAATGGCTTATGGAACACGGATTCCAGGGTAAGGAAGGACAGAAAGTGCCTGAAATGAGTGAACAATTTGTCAACCTTATATCGGAAAGGTATATTGAACTTTATGAAAACATCATTGGTGAAAAGTTCCAGAAGCCTGAATCCGGTAATGTATTGAAACGAGTGGAACAGAATTGCCAGCAATGGCTAAAAGAAAACAGCTGGAAATTCTGAAGTCCCTCAATGCTTTCGTATCAACTTCCGGGTTTCCGTTGTTCCTGCGGTATTCAGCATACAAAAGTAGATCCCTTCGGGACAATCAGAAGCATTCCATGTCACTTCCCAGTGACCGGCCATCATTTTTTTATCCACCAAGGTCTTTACCAGCCTTCCGTTTTCATCAGTTATTGTAATCCTGACGGGTACATTATTCCCGGAAATATTGAAAGGGATCAATGTTTCGTGATAAAAAGGATTGGGAATATTCGCACCAAGGGATGATCGGATTGTACCCAAGACTGACGTGGAGTTCGGGTTTCCTGCTTCCACCCAGGCAGTGAAGATCAGGTTTGCAAGGGCATGTGAAGCATTCTTTAGCAGCCGGACAGTAAAAATCCCGGTCTTCCCCCATAATGCTTCATAATATTCGGATGAACTATGATCCCCAGCTGCAGCCTGGGCATAATCGTCTGCTAAAAGGATGCTATCGACCAGCTTATTATTTTCGTACAAATAGGAAAAAATATAATCAGGTACATTGCCGATATAAACAGCTGAATCATCCGGATAGGCAAGCAAATTCTCATAGTTGTTGATCATCCGCGTTTCATACCTGGAGTGTATTCCATTCTGGCTCTCTGTTTTCCCATCATAATAAGTAGTGATATGAAGGGGTTGATTCCCGTCAGCAACATAGTGACCAAGATCGGAAGCCACCAGCATTGCTTTGTTGAAATCGTTTCGGCTGAAGCAGGCTTTTAACGTGTCAAATGCAGAAATGGTTGCCCAGGGAAGAATTCCATTGCCCTGCACAAACTCATATCCGTAAGCATTAATGATCGAATCAAATGTTTGTGGTATCCTCCCATACAGAAGAAATTCAGAGTAAACATCGATATCGATGTAGTGTTTCGGTGCTTCAGTCGGATCGTTCGGTTTTCTGTAATCCGCATCAGAGGCATGGTCCGCTAATTGGTTTGGCCAGGTTGTTTTCAGGAATTCCATCGAAGCAGGGAAAGAAGCCGGCGCATGCAGGTTGATTATCCTGTGTGCGGTCCCTCCCCAACTGGACAAAATGATCCAACATGAAAGAAGTATTATGGTTGTGAAGACACTGGTAATATTTTTCATTCATTTAAGGTTAAGCAATCATGAGCAAGAAGGTGAATTATGTATAAAGATATCATTCAGAGAGGTTCTATGATTTTAAGCAAGTGATCCAGATCTGTGATCTTGCTTGTATCCCCCAGTTGATCATACACTATTTTCAGGTTGTTTATAAGGTTTTTAATAATATCAATGTTCGAACAGGGTTCAAAGAAAGACATGTCTGCTTTCACCTTTAACTGGCGTACAAACAGTTCAATCTCTCTTCTTGTAAACACTGCGCCTTTGTTAAAGGGGTTTATATAGAACAGCACCTTGTTGGCAGTGCTATCCATATCCGCTGATTCAAGCAAATAAGCGAGAATGAAATGCTGTGGAAGGTTAACGCCAAATATCGGGAGTTTCAGTTTTTGTGCAAGGATCATGTACAGCATTCCAAGTGTGAGAGGACTGCCTTTTCTTGTTTCGAGCAAGGTATTGATATAATAATTCTGCGGGGCATTGGGATTGATCCTGTTTCCATCGAACTGATGAACACCGAAAAAAATATGATTGATCACTTTGATTATTTCAAGAGCTGTCATATTCTCGTTCAGCTCAAGCCAGATGTCCATTTTCATCTGCTCAACAGTTATTGTAAGGGCATCTTCATCCAGGTCAGGATAGTGTGTCCTCGATACCAGGAAGAATCCTTTCAAAAGATCTGAAGAGCCAAGCCTCAGCCAATCACTGAATTCAACTTCTATCAGATCCAGCTGGATTTTTTTGATTATATTCTCAATTCTTTCCTGCACCAGGTCATCAAATGAGTTTTCCCAGGCTTTCTCCAGGCTCGGGATGGCCTCCTTCCCGAACATAAAGATCTTGTCCTGCACCTTGGTATAGGCGATGTCGTCAGGCTCATCAAGCAGATTGATCAGGGCGGAAAGTTCTTTATTTTCAGACGTGCCGGTCATTCTTTAGTTTGTTGTTAACCGTTCAAGGACAAGCTCAACCAGGTTTTTAATCACAGGCCTGTGGTCTGGTGAATAGGTATTCGTTGCACGGTTTGCTATCAGGGCACAAACGGTAGCCACATTATGACCCAATAATGCACCCAGTCCGTACAGGGCTGAAGTCTCCATTTCAAAGTTGATGATCCGCTCTCCATTATACCGGAAACTGCGGATCTTTTCATTCAGTTCAGGATCGGAAAGTGCAAGCCTCAATACCCTGCCCTGTGGTCCATAAAAACCCGGGGCAGTGGCTGTGATCCCTTTCGTTGTTCCTTTTTCAAGCTTTTTTATAAGAATTTCTGATCCTTTTATGATCCGCGGGGTGGCCAGTGCATGACTCCAGTTAATGTGATCCATTAGTGCATTCTGCATTTCCACCTCATATACCGGATGATTTTCGGTGTAATAATGAAGCAGGTTGTCAAGGCTTACTCCATATGAAGACAAGGCAAACGTGTTTACAGGGATATCTGCCTGGATAGAACCGGAGGTTCCGATCCTGATGATGTTGAGAGATTTGAACTCCTGTTTGACCATTCGGGTTGAAAGGTTAATGTTCACAAGGGCATCAAGTTCATTCAGAACAATATCGATATTATCTGTCCCGATCCCCGTTGAGAGCACAGTCAGTCTTTTCCCATGAAAATACCCTGTATGGGAAACGAATTCACGGTTTTTAACTGTCAATTCCACTTTTTCAAAATACCATGAAATTTCAGCCACCCTGTCAGGATCGCCCACAACAATAATTGTATCGGCCAATTGGTCTGGCTTAAGGCAAAGATGGTAGATGGAACCATCAGCGTTAATAATCAGATCTGACTCAGGAATTCTTACCATATCAATTAATTTCAGACAAAAATACGAATAATATTGGTTGGATTAATTTATGAACCTCCTGCTGAACAAACCAGATGATTACCTGAGGAATCACTAATTTTACCGGATGAAAATCGAAGTATTAAATATCGGGAATGAATTGCTGATCGGGCAGGTTGTGAATACAAACGCTTCCTGGCTGGGCGAAGAGTTGAACCTTGCAGGGTTCATGGTGAACCGCATTGTTGTAATCGCCGATGACGGTGATGAGATCATCAGTGCGCTTTCCGAAGCAACCCTGAGGGCAGATGTAGTTCTGATCTCAGGTGGACTCGGTCCAACGAAGGACGATATTACAAAAGATGCTTTATGCAGGTTTTTCAATACGCGGCTGATCTTTAACAAGGAAGCCTATGAAAATATTGAGGGATTTTTCAGGCAAAGGAACCTGGCTGTTTCCGTGATCAACCGGAAGCAGGCAGAGATCCCGGAAAGCTGCATCCCCATTCAGAACCGGCACGGGACTGCGCCTGGTATGTGGTTTGAGATTGAAAGACCCGGCAGCACAGGAAAAGTCAAAATTGTTTCAATGCCAGGGGTTCCTTTTGAGATGAAGGCGATGGTGACCGACTCAGTGATCCCCTGGCTCAAAAAGGTATTTCCTTCCCATGCGGTAGTTCATAAAACAATAATGACACAGGGGATTGGTGAATCATTCCTTTCCGACATCATTGAGGAATGGGAAAACCAGCTACCCTCATCCATCTCCCTCGCATATTTACCTCAACCAGGAATTGTAAGACTTCGGATGACCGCCTCAGGTTCCGACGGGAAGGAGCTGAAGACCCTTATCAACAGGGAAACAGAGAAGCTCCTTGCGATCATCCCTGAATATGTATATGGCTTCGATGATGAAAAACTTGAAGATATTATCGGAAAGCTACTGATCCGCGATAATTCTACCATTTCAACGGCAGAAAGCTGTACCGGCGGATATATTGCACATCTGCTTACAACGATCCCGGGAAGTTCGTCTTATTTCAGGGGAAGTGTGGTGGCCTATGCCAATGATATCAAGGAATCCGAGTTGAACGTCAGGCCTGAAACGCTGACCCGGTATGGGGCTGTCAGCGAGGAGGTGGTACTTGAAATGGCGGCAGGGATCAGGACAAAGTTTAAAACCCGGTATTCCATTGCAACATCGGGGATCGCCGGTCCGGCAGGCGGAACCGTGGAAAAACCTGTCGGAACAACCTGGATCGCCATTGCTACTCCGGAAAAGATCTTCGCAAAGAAATACCTTTTTGGTGACAACCGGGAAAGGAATATCCGCAGAACAGCTCTGCAGGCGTTAAACCTGCTGAGAAAGGAAATAATCAGGGCTTCAAAATGATCATTTATAAATAATTGATGATTTTCTTGGGAAATTAAAATATTTTTCGGAAATTTGCACTCCATTTTGGAAAATCATATAAAACGACAGGAAAATGTCCAGAATTTGCGAAATAACCGGTAAAGGCGCCATCAGAGGGAATAAAGTTTCTCACTCCAATATAAAGACCAAGAGAAAATTTTATCCGAATCTTCAGACAAAAAGGTTCTTTATTCCTGAGGAGAACAAATATATCACTCTAAAAATAAGCACGCAAGGCATAAGAACCATAAACAAGAAAGGTATTTCCGCGGTTCTGAAGGAAGCACGTGAAAAAGGATTTTTACTCAAATAACAATTTGCTTACGACTTTTAAATGCTGTTACTTTTCGGTAACAGCATTTTTTTTATCCTTTAGGCAGGAAATAAAAACCGGTTAATTTCGTTTCAGAATAGGTGTTAACACGAAGCATTACTAATGAGGAGCCTGGTTGGTGTAATAATTTTTCTGAACCTGTTTTTGTTTTTCAAATCAGCCAGGGCACAGGATTCAGGGTATGGACTAATTCAGTTCTCAGGGATAACAATCACGGCCGATAGTCTTAATCCGGTGCCATATACCAAGATTTTCATCAAAAATTCACACAAGGGTACCACAAGTGATATTCACGGGTATTTTTCTTTTGTTGCTCATAAGCAGGATACGATCCTGTTCGAGGCACTTGGCTTTAAACCTGTGCATTATACAATTCCCGATTCTGTGACAAAAAACAGGTACTCCCTGATCCAGCTGATGACAGCTGATACGTTGACTCTTCCTGCAGCATTCATTTTCCCATGGCCAACGCTAGAAGATTTTAAAAAGGCATTTGTAAATACGGTCATCCCTGATGACGACCTGGCCAGGGCAAGAAAAAATCTGGATCCGGCAGAAATTCACATGCAGGTGAGCAATTACCCGATGAATGGCACGATGAATTACAATAATTATATTGAAGCCCAAACCAGTAAGCTCTATTATTTCGGGCAACAACAACCTTTTGAGGTCTTCAATCCATTCGCCTGGGCGAAATTCATACAGGCATGGAAAGACGGCAAATTCAGTCGCAAAAAAAATAACGGCAACGAGTGATCTTTATAAAGAAACCATTTTTCTTTCTCATCTGCATCATGGCTTGTTTCGCCGGGTTAACAGCGAATGCCCAGCAGGATGCCGTCCTTTCAGGGAAGATCACTGCTGAGGATGAAGGCCCTGTTTCGAATGCAAATGTAACAGTTTCGGGAATTTCTGCAGGAACAAACACCAATAGTGAAGGCAAATTCCAGGTAAGGGTTCCTTCCGGCAGGAAACTGGTTGTGCATTTTACCCATATAAGTTTTCTGGAGGATTCTCTTGTTGTAACTCTTAAACCGGGAGACCATAAGGAAATCCAGGTTATCCTCCTGAAATCCACGACCGAGCTCCGGGCCGTTGAAGTGAAGGACCAGCAGTTGCGAACCAATTCCTTCAACCGGATCGATCCGAAAACGGTTACTTTCATTCCCACCATGAATGCCAGTGTCGAGGATCTTATCAAGACCATGCCCGGTGTGGCCTCCAGGAATGAGTTGAGTTCACAATATTCAGTCCGCGGAGGAAATTATGATGAAAATCTTGTATTTGTGAATGATATTGAGGTTTACAGGCCATTTCTGATCAGGGCCGGACAGCAGGAGGGATTAAGTTTTATAAACCCCGATCTCGTTTCTGCGATCACCTTTTCGGCCGGCGGATTCGAATCCAAATATGGTGATAAAATGTCGTCGGTGCTTGATATTAGATATAAACGGCCCACTTCATTTGCAGGATCCTTCGACATCAGCCTGCTTGGGGCAAATGCCCATCTCGAGGGCGTTATTGTAAAGAAACTGTCATACCTTATCGGTGCAAGGTACAAGACCAACACATATTTCCTCAAAGGCCTGGATGTAAAAGGAAATTACAAGCCCCGGTATTTCGATCTGCAGACGCTTCTCAACTATACTTTCAATGAGAAATGGGAATTCTCCGTATTAGGAACATATTCCATCAACTCCTTCAAACTCATCCCGACAAACCAGGAGACAACCTTCGGGACATTGAATGAGACATACAAGGTGATGATCTATTTTGACGGACAAGAGGCTGACCGTTATGAAAACTGGCTTGGTGCGGCGACACTTACCTACAAACCAACCAAGAACATCCGGTTAAGGCTGATCTCTTCCTTTTACCAGGCCATGGAGAGGGAAACATATGACATTTCGGGAGAATATTGGCTCGGTTTGCTTGAAGGGAATCAGCAAAGCAACGATTACCAGTCATTAGGGGTTGGTGCTTATTTAAATCACGCAAGAAATTATCTTGATGGAACCGTCTTCAATATTGAACACAGGGGGAGTTATGACAAGAATAATGTCCTCATGTTGTGGGGGTTGAAATACCAGGGGGAGACATTTAACAATATAATGAATGAATGGGAGTTACAAGATTCTACCGGGTATTCCCTTCCCAGGCCATCAGATTCCATCATATCAGGACATATCTCGCATGATCCGCTGGCGCTTTCGAATGTGATCAGGGCAAACAACTCAATTGTTTCAAGCAAACTTTCCGGATTCTGTCAGAATACCTGGACTTTCAGGAACACACATAACGACATTGCCATCACGGCCGGTCTCAGGGCAATTTATACAGATCTAAACAACCAGTTCCTACTCAATCCGAGGATTAATATCTCATTCAGTCCTCACTGGAAAAAAGACGTGGTTTTCAGGCTTTCGGGAGGGTATTATTCACAACCCCCTACATTCAGGGAACTTACCGATCTCCGGGGGAACATTATCCCTGATCTGAAAGCGCAAACTTCCATTCATGCAGTCGCAGGAAGTGACCTCTATTTTCAATGGTGGGGCCGGCCTTTTAAATTTGTATCCGAGATCTATTACAAATATATCATGGACCTGATCCCATATGAGATTGATAACCTGAAGATCAGGTATTATGGAACCAATGATGCATTCGGATATGCCACGGGGATCGATTTCAGGATCAACGGTGAGTTTGTCAAAGGGGCTGAATCCTGGGCCAGTCTTTCGTTCCTCAAGACCATGGAGAATATAAACGGAGACTGGATCCCAAGGCCAACCGATCAACGGGTAAACCTGAGCATTTTCTTCCAGGATTATATCCCGGGATTCCCTACCTGGAGGGTCAACCTGACCTTATGTTACGGGACCGGTCTGCCCTTCGGGCCGCCAAAAGCTCCAAAGAACCAGCAGACGATGAGAATTCCTGCATACAGAAGGGTTGACCTGGGGCTATCGAAACAATTGATCAGCGAGAAGACGAAGTTTTCATCGAAAAATCCATTGCGGGCCTTTAAATCCATGTTCATCACACTGGAGGTTTTCAACCTTCTACAGATCAGCAATACTGTGTCTTACCTATGGATCACCGACGTAAGCGGAAGGCAATATGCCGTACCGAATTACCTGACGCCAAGGGAGGTTAACCTGAAACTGGCGGCAACGTTCTGAGTATTGCAGTCTGAAGTCAGATGTGACGGGATGGATTTCCGGGAATGAATAATAAAACTCCTTCGCAGAGCAGCGAGGAATCAGATTGGTTAATTATTTCTTACTCGTCGCAAGCGACGGGGTATTTTCCCGAACACCTCAACCCCGTCCCCTCAAGGATCCCCGCTGACGCGGGGATCCAGAAAGGGTATAGGGATGATGTTAAATAAACAGTTTCTATTCAAACGATTTCAGGGAAACCTTGATGATCTCCACTGCTTCGTGGACCTGGGCTTCAGTAATGACCAGTGGTGGTGCAAACCGGATGATATGATCGTGGGTGGGCTTTGCAAGCAGGCCATTATCCCTCATCTTCAGGCATACATCCCATGCTGTTTTACCATTCATGGGTTTGATCACAGCTGCATTGAGGAGACCTTTTCCACGGACGAGCTCAACCATCGGGGAGTTGATTTTTCTGAGTTCTTCCCTGAAGATCACACCCATGTTATAGGCATTTCCCGTAAGGTTCTCATCTTTTATAACGTTTAACGCAGCAATGGCCACTTTACCGGCAATCGGATTTCCTCCGAATGTTGACCCATGCTCTCCCGGGTGTATCACCATCATCACTGCATCGTCAGCCAATACTGCAGAAACCGGGTAAACGCCACCGGATAATGCTTTCCCGAGGATAAGAACATCCGGCTTGATATTTTCCCAGTTACATGCGAGCAGTTTACCTGTCCTTGCAATACCTGTCTGTACCTCATCTGCAATAAAGAGCACATTCTTTGACTTGCAAAGGTCATACGCCTTCTTCAGATAGCCTTCGTCCGGAACAAAAACACCAGCCTCACCCTGGATCGGTTCGACAAGGAATCCTGCGATATCAGGGTCTTCCAGGGCTTTTTCCAGCGCCGGGATATCATTGTAAGGTATTGTCACGAAACCCGGTGTAAAGGGTCCAAAATCCTTACGGGCAACCGGATCCGTTGACATGGAAATGACGGTAACCGTACGTCCATGAAAATTATTTTCACAACAAATGATCTTTGCTTTGTTCTCGGCAATTCCCTTTACCTTGTATGCCCATTTCCTTGTAAGTTTGATTGCTGTCTCGTCTCCTTCGGCACCGGTATTCATCGGCAACACCTTGTCATACCCGAAATACTCCGTTATAAATTTTTCATATGTCCCAAGGATGTCATTATAAAAAGCCCTCGAAGTGAGCTCCAGTGTACCAGCCTGCTCAATAAGGGCATTCACGATCTTTGGGTGACAATGGCCCTGGTTGACGGCAGAATAAGCAGATAAAAAATCATAATATCTCTTTCCTTCCACGTCCCACATGAACACACCCTGGCCTTTAGCAAGCACAACGGGCAATGGATGATAATTGTGCGCACCGTACCTGTCTTCCAGGTCCATCGCTCTCTGTGAAGTCATCTTTTCTGTCATAATAAATTCCTTTCTGTTTTATCGCTGTATAATGAACGACCCGGTATTGATCGTATTTTTTCCGTCTGTCAGTTTATAATAATAGGTCCCTGAAGGTAATGCAGAAACCGATATAGTGCTTTTCATTTGTGTAAGGCTGAATTTGTTCAGTATTTTTCCCTGTACCGAATAAACATTAAAGGATGCATGTTTCACTTTCTGGCTGAGTTCAATGGTGAGTTTCTCTGCAGCTGGATCAGGATATGTACTGACATTCACTTCCGGCATCAGGAACTGTTCAATGCCCGCCGGGTTTTCAATTGCCAGGTCATCGATGTACATAGTGGTTTCCGGCTGACCTACCCCGCCCGTAAGATTTGTTATACTAAAACCTGCACTGGAAACACAAAGAACGGACATTGAATCAACCGGAGTTACTACACCTGGTCTTTTATTAATTTTAATGTCAAATTGCGTCCATGCAGTTACCGGAGTTTTGATAACTGTATCTCCATATGCAATTGTATCTCTTACGTGTGATGTTGGATTTAGGCCTGTTAAAGCCAATAGCATTTTACATGAATCACTGCCAACAGGGGAAAACTTATACCATCCTTTAAACCTTAGGGGATCACAAACCGCGAACGGACATGGTTTCCCGATCCGGATAGTTCCCAGGGCAATCAGGAGTTTTGTGGTTCCTAACATCCCCGGGATAAAATAATTCAAGCCGGGGTAAATCTTTGATACCAGTCTTGCTGCATAAGTTCCACTATGTGCATCGGTTGTTTTATAAACCGTTATCGGGCCTACATTCTGGGGTATTGCAGCCAGTTCGTTCAGGGTTGAAAAATATCCGCCACCCGGAACATCATAATCGGAATTAATTCCCGGGGCGGTTGTCCAGGATTCCAAATCGCCATTGGGCAGTAAAGTTTGACCATAAGTGATGCTAACAAGAAGCATCAATGTCATAATGCATAAACTTCGTTTCATTTTTCTTGAATTAATGGTTACCTATTTAAATCTTATATATAACCTGCAATGAAGCAAGCCGCGGTGATTCCATGGTTAATGGCCGTAATGAGTATTCAAGATTAAAGATATTATTGACAATGACCGAGAATTTGAAATCCTTTAAAAGATAACTGATGCGGTAATCACAAACAGTTGATCCCGTTGCATGATCTTTCCTGTACTTTGTGATCCCTGTTTTAAAGAAACCCTGCCGGTCGTAATCATAGAAAAATTTATCGATATTCTTCATATAGCTGTAATACCTTACGCTGAAACCCGTTGAAATCCGCTTGTAGGTTAACTGGACATCCACTTTCACCAGGTTCTGGATCCTGTATTTCAGGATTAAATTGGATGTATCAGAGGACGCCTTTATATAGGTGTTGTAATCATTCGGATTTTTGGTAGAATAAAACTGAAAATCAGGATCGGTAGTTTGGGGAACAGCGTAGGTATAGCCCAACAACGCAGAAAGGTTCAGATTCTTTGCGATATCTCCTTCTCCCGTTAGTGTCAGGTCGGTACCATAGATCCTTGCAGAACCGGTATTAAAGAATTTGAATCCTGCATTATTGGCCCAATTCTGACTTTTACCCCAAAGTCCGAAATTGAATTCTACATAATTGTCATAATCCTCAACGAATCCGGCAATGTCGGCAATACCAACAAAATTACCGAATTTAAATACCTGTTTAAAGCCGAGTTCTCCGTTCAGACACGTTTCAGATTTTAACTCAGGGTTTGGATAAAAGCCGAATTGCCCCGAACCGGTTGTGATATATCGTTCTCCAATGCTGGGAAAGCGATACCCCTGCCCAAGCGATGCCCTGAAGAAACTGGCTTTTGCAACCTGGAGGTTTGCTCCAGCCCTGAAAATCGGCTTGCTCTCATAAAAATCGGCAACATTGTAATATTCCCATCGTGCACCGAAAAGGATGTTGAGCCGCTTAAAGAATTTCTTTTCGAACTGCGCATATACAGCAAAGTTCTCCGAAGCGTATTTTCCTTCCGCCCCTGTGTTTGTGGTGCTGTCAGCGGCAAGAACCCCACTGAACACCTGGCCATGAGACCATACATAAGAATTCATCACACCCATTACCAGGATAAAATTTTCAAGTTTCTTAAACCGTTTCTGGAACTGGTACTCATTATAGAGCGTTGATGAAAAAGAATTCTGGTTGTTGGTGGCATTTGAATTGCCATAATAATACCTGTTTTTGAATGAATGAGTTGCTCCTTTCCTGCCAAAATACTGGATGAAAGGGTCGAGGTAAAATGAAACTGCCTTGAAATTCGTAATAGCTGACGGATATGGACGGAAAATGTTCGTATCTGCATCATACCAGAAAAACGTTTCCGCATTTTTCTCGTACATGAAATTCCCGTTCAGGCCATAGCTCAGTCCCTGGACATTTTTAGACCGGACACGTGTGTTGAAATTGAATTTGAAACGCTGGTCATAAGTACCTGTGTTCACTATACTATCCGGCAATTTTGCGATTTCAGGAACCGGACCGATGTAACCCTGGTCATTGAAATAAACGGCTCCGAAACACAAGTCTACATTTTCAATTTTCTGTGAACGGGAAATGTTTACCCCATACTGAAGCGGGTTTGTACCCGACCATGGAGTGTCATATTTCCGGGAAGGCTTATCATACATTCCAGCAAAGACAGTGATCTTGGTGGAAGTCTCCTCCTTGGGCCAGGCCGTCCTTATGTTGACAGCACCGTTCAGGGCTGAAGATCCGTAAAGTACAGAGGAAGCGCCTTTGATGACTTCGATCTGGTCAATATCATCTACCGGAAGAAATGGCCAAACAGGTCTGCCTGCATCGCCTTTAAGCAAGGGTATCCCGTCGACCATAACCATGACCCTGCTACCGAGGCCTGAACTGAAGCCGCTGCCAGCCCTTATCTGGGGCTCATTATCGACCACTGCAACACCGGGAACCTGTTCGATGGCCTGATCTGCCGTTTGGAGGTTCGCATTCTGCAGCAGCGAAGGCTTTAGAACCTCAATCGAAGATATTGACTCCTGGATCCGCTGGGCATATTTCGATGCGGAAACAACAACCGTGTTAAGTTCTTTGGAAGTGCTTTTCAGTGAAACATCAATGCTCCGGGTACTATTGCTTTCGATAGTAATCGATTTTTCAAGCTTCTCGTAACCAATGGAAGAGAAAACCAGCACATACATACCATATGGTAAATCGAGCCGGTAAATTCCGTTGCTATCGGTAAACGTACCTATTTCGTGGTCTTTAATTCCAATATTTACATAGGGAAGCGGTTCCTCGGTCTTCTCATCAGTAACTTTTCCTTTTAAAACTGCATGCTGGGCCAGTACCGGAACTGCTATCCATATTAACAGCCACAATAATATTGATCTTCTGACATTTAGATGCATTTCAAAAACCTCTCCTTTCCGCAAAAATAAGAAATAAATTTTTACTCCTTCTCATTAAGTTTTGAAACAGCGCCAGATTTATGAACTAACGATCTGTATTTCAAGGATGGGGACAGCAATAACTCTCCGAGGCCCAGCCGGGACCATATCTCATCTACCTTTCGTATCGTTTCATCATTCATGATGATCACATTGGGCCAGTTCCGACTGAAATCATCCAGCTCATTGCTTTTACCCGTACCATCGATAAACAGGCCGGGATAAGTGCCATTTACGGTCTCAATATAGTAGCAATCCCTCATCGGGTCAATATTGTTACAGGAAAGCCAGACAACTTCCGCTATATCAGATATGTCTGTATCATCATCCACGAAAAGTATGAATTTCACCCCTTGTATCCAGTCATTTTCAACAGCAATCCGGCTTATCTGCCTGATATGTTCCTTCCTTGATTTTTTTACGGAAATTATGAGAACAGAAATACCTGTATCCGGGAGTGAATCATTGATCCGGATGATCTCCTTGAATTCGGACCGTAAACTGGTTTTGTTGATGGTGTACTTATCCCCGGGAATTTTTTCCGGTTTGTCATCCGGCAGGATAGCCGTAGCATCAATCCCCATCTTACTCCCATAGGCATAGCTTCTGCTCGAGTGGTCAAGGATATCAACAGGGCCTTTGAGAAAGTGGATATCCTGCAAGGGATCGACAGATGCGGAAACGATCTTTGCTATATCAGTGTAGTTGTGAACATCAACATCCTTGTTTACGATGAACAAGACTTTATTGAACATCATCTGTCCTGCACCCCACAGGGAACTCATTACTTTTACGCTATGCCCGGGATAAGCTTTTTCAATGCTGACAAGGGCCAGGTTGTGGAATACCCCTTCGGGAGGCATATCCATGTCCGATAATTCAGGAAGGACAGCCATTTTTATCGGGGCAAGAAAAATTCTTTCGGTGGCTTTGCCCATCCAGGCATCCTCCATAGGGGGAATTCCAACAATGGTTGCCGGGTAGATCGCATTTCGCCGGTGGGTTAAGCAGGTTATGTGAAACTTCGGGAATAAACCCGGCAGTGAATAAAACCCCGTATGATCCCCAAACGGCCCTTCGAGGACCAGCTCCTCATTCGGATCAACATATCCTTCCATAACAAAATCAACATCCCCCGGAACGGCAAGATCGTTTGTGATGCATTTTACCAGCTCAACCCTTTTCCCCCTAAGGAACCCTGCAAACAGGTATTCATCGATATTCTCAGGAAGCGGGGCTGAAGCCGCATAGGTATAAACCGGGTCACCGCCAAGTGTAACCGTAACCGGCATTTTACGGCCGAGTGCCTTGTACTTGGAATAATGATGCGCCGAACCTTTATGCATATGCCAGTGCATACCGGTAACATCAGGTCCGAACACCTGCATCCTGTACATTCCCACATTGCGGATGCCGGTTTCCGGGTCACTGGTATGAACAACCGGCAGTGTGATGAAAGGTCCTCCATCATCAGGCCAGCACGTCAACACCGGGATCCGGCCAAGGTCGGGCATTTTCATGATCACCTCCTGGCATTCTCCGCGTCCTCTTCTCATTCGGGGCATCCAGGAAGAAAATTCCTTCAGGACGGGTATTGCACTGATCTTACCGAGGAAACTTCCCCGGGCATTCATTAATTTGCCAAGGATCCGGTTAATCTTTGAACCAACTTCATCAAGACCATTTAGTCCAAGTGCAAGCGACATCCTCTTTTCTGATGCGAATGCATTGATGAGCACAGGAAAATCAGTCCCGGTATTTTCAAACAACAAGGCTTTGCCGTTGTTCTTTACTACACGGTCAGTGATCTCGCTGATCTCAAGCTTCGGGGAAACAGGCTCCCTGATCCTTACCAATTCTCCGGATAATTCCAGTGCTTCAACAAATCCGGAAAGGTTTTTATAGGCCATGAGCAGTTGGATCAGTTAGTTTCAACATCCAGGTAAGGAAAAGAAATAAATCCTATCTTCTTTAGTCACCCCCCGTTATTCCCGGCCCTTGGCGGACAGGGTATCCGGTTTCCATTATTTCTTCGAATCAAAGTTTTTTGTTCCGAATTTTGAAGGAGATTTATCTGCATTGTATTTTGAGGGACATTTCAGCAGGAGGCTTGTCGCCATGAACTGTTCTCCCTTCATTGAGCCAACAACAACGACTTTCTCCGATTTTTCAAAATCCTGCGGTTTCGTGTTGTTATAGATCACTTTCTTTTCCGTACCTTTTTCGTCAATGAGATAGAACGCAAACTGGTTGGCATTCTTTGTGGCGTCGTACTCGACCGGCACCTTCCGGTCAAGGGTTCCGATGATATGAAACTCCTTCCCCGGTTTTGCAGATGCTTCGGCAAAGTCGGAGTAGGTGCTGGAATCAGACAATGTTGTTATAACGACACCAACAGCAACAACAAGTACCAGGATAATTATTATGTGGATTGTTTTCATTCAGAATGTTCTTTCCCTTTTAATTGCTTTTCAATTTTCCTGATCTTGCGGTCAAGCACGAACAGGTAAAGATAAATCCCGGCCATGATAACGGCAAGAACGATAATAACGATCAGAATTTTATGGTAGTTTGTCATGTTGAATTTTTTAAATGAAAAGTGAAGAGTGAAAAGTGAAGAGTGATGGTTACCGGTTTATATATCAATGATGTTCTAATTTTGAGATGATATTCCGGAGTCTCACGCGCAGGCTCCAGATCCAGATTCCGAGGAGGATCCAGCCGATCATAGCAGGATAAAACACGACCCGCATTGCAGGATCAAGCTGCATGGGCAAAACCGGATTACCGTTCCCTTTGCCTGCAGGATGAATCGATTGCTGCAGACGGGGCATAACCATCAGGAAAACGATCAGGAGGACGAAGGCGAAGATATTGTATACCGCTGAGACCTTTGCCTTTTTGCGCGGATCTTCAATCGAGCCTCTCAGTACAAGGTAAGCCATGTAAATAAATATGCTGACAGCCGCTCCATCCAGTTTCGGGTCACGCACCCAATAGCTGCCCCATGTCGCTTTTGCCCAGATCATGCCTGTTATGATTCCGAGGAATCCAAAAAGCAAGCCGGTATTTACGGCTTCAATTGTCTTTGCGTCGTATTTCTCATCGAATCCCCTCAGATATCTAAGGCTGTAAGCGAAGGACATGGTGAACAATATCAGCATTGTAAACCACATCCCAACGTGGAAAAACAGGTTTCGTATTGTATTGGCTAACAACGCGCCCTGGTCTCCCATATCGGGCAAAGGAACCAGAAAACCATACGTTACTGCATAGATAAGAAATATACCCGACACTATTTTCCACCAGTATTCTTTCAGAAAATCTTTCAATCTAATCAAATATTAAACGTGTAAATATGACCACACCCTATGGTGCACATACAAAATCCGACAATTACATGTCAAACTTTGTATGAAAAATTAATCCGTCCAAATATACGGAAATAAAATATATGCCAGGATAACGACCGTCAGATTGATGGTAATCAGTATGATGAGAAAGCTGAGGTTGCCTGACCAATCTGTGGTGGCGAGGGCATTTTTTGAAACTTTCATCAGGGTGCCAAGCAATGGAAGAACGATCGGGAAGCTGAGGATTGCCATTAAGGAAAAATTATTGCCGGCGCGGGAAGCAATAGCCGCAATCATGGTAAGGATCGATGCCAGTCCCACGCTTCCAAGAACCAGGGTGATCAGGAACAACGGGATATTCACGACCAGGTTTCCCATCAGCAGGAGAAACAATCCGAATGAAAGCAATGAGAGGATGACCATCAGAACAAGATTGTAGATCACCTTAGAAAGGAGTATCCCCTGCGGGCTTGCTATCGTATAATAATAGAGATGCCGGGCCGGGCTTTCCTGGACAAAACTCTTGGAAATCCCGTTGACTGCAACGAAAAGAAGGATAATCCAGAACAAAGAATTCCAGGTTTCCGGGTCGATGATCCGGTCGAAAGCAAGGTACGTCACAAAAATCGTTGAAACGAGATATAACAGGATCCCATTGATCACATACTTCTGCTTTAGCTCAAGCCGAACTTCTTTATCGATGAGGTATTTTATCTCTTTTCCAAGCATTGATCATCAGCCTTTCATACTGAATTCAAACCTTTTCCTCCTGGGGATGATAACGGTTTTTCCACTGTCAAAAAACAAACCACAAAGGGCGCGGAGGAGGCACGGAGGACACAAAGATAATTTTTGATCGATTCTTCGTGATGCCTTGCGTTGCCTCTGTATCCTTTGTGGTTTAACAATATTTATCAATAAGGACTATCCTATCCTTTTTATTCAACAATCATTTTCCTCGTTACCGATTCCTTGTCCATTTTCACCGTCAGGAAATAAACCCCTGCATTGATTCCTTTCAGTTCTACGGGGATATCATACTTGCCTGAGGTCATGATTCCCTGGTTCAGAGATATCACTTTTTGTCCGAGCAGGTTTGAAATTTCGACACTTACATTTGCAGTCCGTGCGAGTTCGACAGTTGCAAAAACCTTGCCTGATGCAGGATTCGGATAGACTGCCGAAATTGTATTTGCCGAAACGCCTGTATTCTCATTCACACCGATCGTACCCTTATCGATTGCACGGTATTCTGTGATGTTGGTATGGTAGGCAACATTTGCATCCTTCACGGCCGAGCCCGGAACATCTGCGGTCTGGTAGATAAAGTGGAACCGTGAATCCGTGCTTTTTGCCATAGAGGGGAATACAAATTCCTTATAAATATAGGCCAGTCCTGTATTTAGATCCACCATATCGGTCCAGTTGACTCCGCGATCCAGCGATTTCCTCCACCAGATGTGTCGGTAATTCATCCCATTGTATGGATTACCTACGGTTACCGGCGACCAGATGACGAAGATATTGTCATTTTCATCAATTGTGATCTGTGGAAAACTTGACAGGCTGACACCATAATAAGGGATATCAATAACAGAATCTGTGGCGGTTGTGACAACATAACCCAGCAGTTGTCCGTGTGCATCTAGAGTATCAAGGTCAAGACTGTCATTCAGTAACGGCATGGTGCTGTTCCAATAAATAAGACCATCCGTAAAAGGATAATAAACCCTGCCTGATCCGTCGTTGGATGCACGCTGTCTTCCCATTACAAAATGGAAGGTGCCCTGGCTATCCATTTCAACGCAAACGGACCCATCCGGACAAGCGAATATCCCATCAGAACTGCCGGTAGTCGGGATCATCTTATATCCATTGTTGAATATCATGGTTTTACTCCAGGAAAGCCCATTGTCAAACGATTTCATGATGAATGCATCTGACCATTGGTCTCCAACGGCAAAATAGATTGTGTCGCCTTTTGGAGTACCCCAGGCATAAGCATCACCACTGTATCCAAGCCCATCTGAAGATGACATACCGGGGAGAACCTCATTGACGATATCCCAGGTTGCTCCGCCATCGAGTGAACGGTAATAGATTAAGGCAAGGTCAAGGCCCTGGTAGGCAACGTACGTCATACAAATAATATGGATGTAATTATTATTCGGTCCGTTTGTAATGACCCTGGGCCAGGAAATATCAACTGCTCCTGCAGGACCGGCCAGTATGGACTGTGTCCAGGTACCTGTTCCCTTAACCGGGCGGGTGCATACCTTAAGTCCGGAAACATCGGTGTGGCTCACCACAATCTCACCGGTCGGGCCCCAGGGTGCATAGGATGGCCATCCGACCCGTGCATTTTCGATCCTGGCAGTTGGTGCCGGACCCCAGGTTGTTCCATCCGATTTGTTATAACCTGTTCCGCGGTCGGCAAAGGCTGTCTGTGTCTGACCCATTGTCCATATGCCATACAATTTCCCGTCTGTATCCCTGTACAAACGATTGGCCACTGATGAATTGGTCTGAAGGTCATAAACAGTTGTTCCCAGGGCAGGTTCAAGGGTTGATTTTGGTGTAGTAAGGAAGTTTTCCTGTTTCAACCCCATCCCCATATCCTTTACAGGAACCGGGCGTTCAACTTTAATATTCTGAAGCGATTTCGGAATATTGTTCTTGTATGACTGGGAAAATCCAGTTATAACAAGACTCAAGGCAATAATAACTAGTGTAAATTTTTTCATGGTTTTAATTTTTTAACAAACCTACAAGAAATTTATTTATGCGGCAACCCTGAAGAAAAAAATTCGATGAACAATTTTATTTGATCACCATTTTGTGAACATAAGATTCATGGCCGATTTTCACCGCATAGATATAAACACCTGACGAAAAATTATTCCCGTCGATCGAAAATTGGTATTTGCCAGTTTTCAGATATCCTTTATCAATTTTCATGAGTTTCTGACCGGTAATATTCTGTATTTCAATACTGACATTGCCCGGAACCGCCACATTGACTTCAATAACAGAAGCTCCGCGGAATGGGTTGGGAACATTTTGAGAAACACTGTTGCCGGAAATGGCCGGCTGATTATCATAGATCCCGACGCCCAGGAATTCTTCTTCCCTGTATTCAATGGTATTATCATGAGCCGTAACATTGGTTGCATCCTGGATGGCTGAGCCCGGAACATCTGCAGACTGGTATGTGAAACGAATTTTGCTGTCTAACTTTTCCTTGCCCATGGTCGGGTAAACAAATTCCTTGTAGATATATGCCAGACCCTTATTGAAGTCATTTGAATCGCTCCACATCTGACCATGATCATCGGAATGCTTTTCCCATATGTGCCTGTAATTAAGTCCATTGTAAGGATTTCCGACAGTCACTGCCGACCAGATGGCAAAGATATTATTCGCGTTATCTATGGTAAGTTGCGGAAAGCTTGTCATTCCAACGCCATAGTATGGAATAGCGAGGATACTGTCGTTGGCAGCATTGGAGTAAACATAACCCAATAATTGGCCATGGTTATACAAGGTATCCAGGTTCAGGCTATCCTGGATCATCGGCATCGTGCTGTTCCAGTAAATAAGGCCATCGGTATAAGGTCTGTAAAAGCGTCCTGTTCCATCATTCAGCGCGCACATCCTGCCGAAAGCAAGGTGAAATACGCCGTCTTTGTCCATTTCAACCGACATGGATCCATCACAGCAATAAAATGGATCAGCAAAGACCGTAGTTCCATCAGCCTTGTGGGCGTTGCTTAAAACATCTTTCTTTGTCCAGGTATTCCCATTATCGTATGAAATCATGATAAATGTATCTGTCCAGTTACCACCGACTGCGAAATATATGGTATCCCCGTGAGGGGTTCCCCAGATATATTCATCTGCAGTAAATCCAAAATAGTCGCTGGAAGTCATCTGGTCCAAGATCACACCTGCTTTATCCCAGGTAACGCCACCATCCAGTGAACGGTAATATACAATGGCGCCATCCAAACCCTGGTAAACCGTTCCTCCCGTATATGCAGTAGGGGTCGTTAATGTGATCAGGTGGATATAATTATGGTTAGGTCCGGAGGTGACCATGCTCGGCCATAATATACCTGCAGCACCAGTAGGCTGAGCAATAGTTGTTTGTGTCCATGTTCCGGTTCCTTTCACGGGGCGGGTATTCATGACCAAAGGCAGCGTTCCGCCACCCTGGTGGGAAATCACAATTTCTCCACCTCCGTTCAATGCCTGATAAACCGGCCATCCGGTTCTCATGGATTCGATTCTTCCTGTTGGCAAAGGGCCCCAGGCAGTACCGTTAAAATAATTGTAACCGGTTCCCCTGTCAGGATATGTCCCGGCATCTGTAACGCCCCTTGTCCAGATCCCTGTTACCTCCTCCTTGCTTGTGGCGGTATTGAATACAGAATAAATTCTCTGTTGCATCGAACCGTTCGATTGGGCATCATACCTGGTACCGCCGATAACAACACCAACAGAAGAAGCAGACTTAGGATTCGTCAGGGCATTTCCTTCGTTCAGGGGAATGGACTGATCGATCTTCAAAGGCTTGGGAACAGTCTTATACTGTAAGGATTTAGGAATAACACTCTTGCCAGGCTGGGCAAACAACCCTGATCCGAAAATCATAATCAATGCCAGAAAGTAAACTTTTTTCATGTTCGTTGTATTTAAAAGTTAAACACCTATTTTGACTGATTAAAATTACAAAAAAATAGTAGAAATCTGTCATTCTTAAAAAAAGTTTTATGGTCCCGGCGGGGGAATAAAAAAGCAGCAGGGGATCCCCTGCTGCTCTACGATTTACTTTTAAGCTGCCAGCCTTTGAAGGATGACTTCGCTTTTCTGTGATCTGTTATTCAACAATCATTTTATTGGTGAATGATTCGTTGCCTATCCTGACAGTATAGTAATAAACTCCGGATGGAAACTGACTTCCGTCAACCACGAATTGATAAACACCGGCACCGACAATGCCCTTATTGATATTCTGTATCTGTTGTCCCATCAGGTTGTATACCTCGAGACTTGCAGGTCCAGTCTTTACAACGCGGAAATCAATCTTCGTTTTTCCGTTGAAAGGATTTGGAACATTCTGATAAACCTCATTGACCTTAGCTTTCGATTTATCGTCAATGCCTATGTTGCAGTCGAGGGCAATAACCTCTTCACGTTCTTCAATCGTACAATCATGAACTGCAACATTTGTGGCATCCTTGATTGATGATCCGGGAACATCACCAGACTGGTACATGAACCTTATTTTGTTATCTATTTTCAACTTCGCCTGGGATGGATACACATATTCCTTGTAAATATAGGCCAATCCTTTGTTGAAGTCATTTGAATCACTCCAGGTAACACCATGGTCAGAAGAATGTTTTTCCCAGATATGGCGATAGTTTAATCCGTTGTATGGGTTTCCTACCGTGATAGCAGACCAAATAGCATAGATATATCCGCATTCATCGATTGAAAGTTGCGGATAACTTGTCATTCCTTCTCCATAATAGGGGATAGCCAGAATACTATCGCCGGCGGCATTGGCATAAACATATCCCAGAAGCTGACCATTATTATATAAAGTATCCAGGTTAAGACTATCCCTCAGCATTGGCATTGTGCTGTTCCAATAGATCAGTCCATCGGTATATGGTCTGTAGAATCTTCCTGTTCCATCATTCAGGGCAGCCATCCTTCCGAAAGCCAGGTGATAAATACCGAACGGATCTTTCTGAACTGAGAGTGAGCCGTCGCAGCAATAGAAGGGATCTGCAAAAGTGGTGGTGTTGTCTGCCTTATGTGCGTTGGTCAGAACGTCGACCTTTGTCCACGTTTCACCATTATCGTATGATTTCATGATAAAGGTATCGGTCCAGTTATCTCCGACTGCGAAATAGATCGTATCACCATCGGGAACGCCCCATGCATATGCATCTGCGCCAAAGCCAAAATAGTTGGAGGAAGTCAACGGATCAATGATAACGCCTGGTTTATCCCAGGTTACTCCGCCATCAAGTGACCGGTAATAGAGAAGTGCACCATCGAGACCCTGGTAAACAGTTCCACTGTTTCCTGTAGGAGATGTCAGGGCCAGCATATGAATATAATTATTGTTTGGTCCTGAGGTGATCAGGCTTGGCCATAGCAGCCCTGCGGCTCCGGAGGGCGGGGTAATTGTTGTTTGTGTCCAGGCACCTGTACCTCTTACAGCGCGTTTATTCATGATCAGTGGTGTAGTTCCGCTCTGGTGAGCTACAACAACCTCTCCATCACCCAGGATATCTTGTGAAGGCCATCCTGTACGGAGGGTTTCAATCCTTGTCGTAGGTGCCGGACCCCAGGCATTTCCATCATAATAGTTGTACCCTGTTCCCCTGTCAGCATAACCGGGATCAGTAATGGCTCTCGTCCAAACCGCACTATTCTTGAATTTGCCGGCGGCTTCGTCGTAAACGGCAACCAGTCGTTTATGCATCGTACCGTTTGTTTGGGCATCATACCGCGTACCACCAATTGTTGTGGCTGAGGGTGAAGCTTTTGCGGTTGTCATGGGATTCCCATATTGCAACGGACCGTAGAAGTTATCAATCTGGTAGGGTGCCGGAACTGTCTTGTTTTCCAATGACTTTGAAACATATGCACGATTGAGCTGTGCAAAAACAGTTACCCCGAAAAACATAACTAATGTTAAAAGTAGAATTCTTTTCATAGTTTCTGGATTTTGGTTTAAAATTTAATTGACACAAATTACATACAAAAATAGTATCTATTCCAGATAATCCCAAAAAAATGAAAAAAAAGATAATACGGCAGATTAAATTATGAATTATGAATTATGAATTATGGGTTATGAATTTCAGCAACTCAGTATCTCAGTATCCTGGTATCTCGGCATCCCGCAATCCTGGTGTGAAAAAAAAGGCCGCCTTTTTGGGGCAGCCTCTTTTAGAGAATTTAAAAACCAACTATTCAACGATCATCTTATGGGTATAAGATTCATTGTTGATCTTTACAGTATAGAAATACACTCCGGAATTCATCTGGTTTCCGTCAAAGACGAACTGATAAGGACCAGCACTGACATTTCCTTTGTTCACATTCATGACCTTCTGGCCCATGACATTATAAACTTCAATACTTAAAGAAGCAGGTTTTGCGAGGGTTACGTCAATTGTAGTGATTCCATGGAACGGGTTTGGAACATTCTGTGCAACCTGGTTTGTCCTGGTCTGGGTATTTGATTCGATTCCAACACCGGGGCATGGAGGAAATGCAAGTGTTTCTTCACGTTCTTCGATCACACAATCATGAGCTGTAACATTGGTTGCATCTTTTATAGCTGAACCGGGTACATCTGCAGTCTGGTATACAAAGCGGATCTTTCCGTCTGGTTTTGCTTTCGCCATCGAAGGATAAGCGAATTCCTTATAAATGTATGCAAGACCTTTGTTAAAGTCGTTTGAATCACTGAATGTAACGCCAGCATCGAGTGAATGCTTTTCCCAGATATGGCGATAGTTTAATCCGTTATAGGGGTTTCCTACAGTCACACCTGACCAGATGGCATAAACATAACCGCATTTGTCAATCGTAAGCTGCGGGAAACTGGTGAGTCCAACTCCATAATAAGGAACGGCCAGGATGCTGTCGCCTGCTGTATTTGCATAGACATACGCAAGCAACTGACCATTGTTATATAGAGTATCAAGGTCAAGACTGTCTTTCAAAGGAGCCATTGCTGTATTCCAATATACAAGACCGTCTGTGTACGGATAATAAACACGTCCTGAACCGTCGTTTGAAGCGCGCATTCTGCCAAAAGCAACGTGGAAGATGCCGTCTTTGTCCATTTCAACGCAATTTGAACCATCACTTGCATAGAAAGGATCAGCGACAACGCTTGTATTATCTGCCTGGTGAGCATTGCTCAACACCTGTACTTTGGTCCAGGTTGATCCGTTGTCGTATGATTTCATGATGAATGTATCTGTCCAGTTGCCACCAACGATGAAGCAAAGGGTATCTCCGTGAGGTGCACCCCATGCATAATCGTCACCACCAAAACCGAAATAGTTTGAAGAAGTCATGGGATCAATGATAACTGCATTTTTATCCCAGGTAGCACCACCATCAAGTGAGCGGTAATATACAATAGCGCCGTCAAGGCCCATATACACGGTACCACTGTTTGCTGTGGGGGTCGTAAGAGCAATGATGTGAATGTTGTTGTTGGTAGCGCCATTGGTAATGGTTCTTGGCCATAAAATGCCATATGCACCTGCCGGAGCTGTAATGATTGATTGTGTCCAGGTACCTGTTCCCTTAACCGGGCGGGTATTTTTCACAAGACCACCTGTACCCTGGTGAGAGATACAAAGTTCACCACCATTGTTCCAGGGAAGTACTTCTCCCCAGCCAGTCCTAAGCGTTTCAATCCTTGTCGTAGGAGCAGGACCCCAACTTGTACCGAAATAGTTGTAACCAGTTCCGCGGTCAGGATAGGTACCGGCATCTGTCATACCTCTTATCCATGCTGCACCAAGGTTTCCGGTTTCCGGGAGGTAATAGAGCTGTGTGCGTGGTGATCCGTTTGTTTGCATGTCATAACGCGTTCCACCGATTGCTGTTCCGGCACCTGGAGCGCCTTTGGGAGCAACCACATCATTGCCGGGCATAACCGGCATGTAATCTTCGGCAATTTTGAAAGGAGCAGGAACTGCCTTATTTGCCAATGCTTTAGGAATAACAGCCCTATTCGGTTGGGCATAAACAGTCATCCCAAAAAAGATCACTAATGCGAATAGTAAGATTCTTTTCATACTTTTTTTGATTTTGGGTTAAACAATATTTAACAATTGTGCAAAGATAATACTTTTCTGTAGTCGGCAATCGGTAAGAGAACGAGAATTATTTTTTTTCCTTATTCTTTTTCCCCCCTTTTTATTGCTTTTTCTTTCGTATCCATCGGTATGATAATTGACCGCTGGAATTCCGGTTTATCCGAAAAGAGTTTTCGATAGGTAATGTGCCGCTTTCCGAACACAGCACCAACAGATTCATGAAGGGCCCGCATCTTTGGATTGAAATCACCGACCCATGAAAGCTCAAGTTCGGTGATATGCGGCTTTTTCTTCATTTTTTCATTCAGATGCCAGAATATCCCTGACTCAACACCATGCCTCTGATATTTCGGCTTCACTCCCATGATCACGATCCTGGAACGGGTTATCGTATTTCGAGACTTCAGCCAGAGAAATTTCATTTTATTAACCAGGTGGAGTTTCCCGTTGAGATGCTTCAGGATCTGATTCACATCCGGGAACATGATGAGAAAGGCGACAGGTTCGTCATGGTAATAGGCAAACCAGATCATTTCCGGGTCCATGAAAGGTTTCGTTTTTTCGAGTGTTTTACGGATAACCGGTTCATCCAACGGGGTGAAGCTCTCATGAAAAGCCCAGGCCGTGTCGTAAACCTCCTTCATGTCATGGATGAATTTATCGGTGTACCGGGGATCATAATGACGGAATGAGAACTCCGGCTTTTTCAGCACCCAGTCAGCGATCTTCCAGAACCGCTCCGGAAAAGGTTTGGTAAGATCAAGATGGTTTGAAACCTGCTCGAAATAAAACCGGAATCCATAGGACTCGAAAAGTTCCCGGTAGTACGGCGGATTGTAATTCATTCCGAGCCCCGGATGCATGAATCCTTCAACAAGCAACCCCCAGTTCACATCGTTTTCTCCGAAATTGATCGGTCCGTCCATCGCTTCCATGCCCTGGGCGGAAAGCCAATCCCTGCATTTATCAAATAACATGAAAGCGGCTTTCTGATCATTGATGCATTCGAAAAAGCCCATGCCCCCGGTTGGTTGCTGGTATTTGTATGCCTTATCCCTGTTAATGAAGGAGGCAACCCTCCCGATCAGTGCACCGTGGTCATCCTTCAGGATCCACCTCGCGGCCTCCCCTTTCCGGTAAAAACTGTTTTCCCTGCGATCGAAGACCGCGTCAATCTCATTATCCAGGGGGCAAACCCAGAAAGGATCATCCTTATATATCAGGTGCGGAACTTCAAGGAATTCCTTTGCTGTTCTGTTATCCTTCACTTCGATCAGTTCCATTGGAGCGCTATGTTTATGAATGAATGGGAATATAAATACCTGTTATTTCCGGCATAAATTCTCTGCTTTCCCGAAAAGTTGTTTCCCCGGCAAAAATACATTAATTCAATCTCCGTTGTAAAGATTGGTTATTTTTGCAACCAAATCTACCGGCCGGATGAAAAAGCTTGATTGGTTCATACTCAGATCCTACCTCGGACCCCTGGTCATGACTTTTTTCATTGCCCTGTTCATCCTTCTGATGCAATTCCTGTGGAAGTATATTGATGATCTTGTTGGAAAAGGCCTTGAATGGTACACCATTCTTCAGTTGCTATTTTATGCATCATCCACGTTTGTCCCCCTGGCTCTTCCGTTGGCCATTCTGCTTTCCTCATTGATGACATTCGGAAACCTGGGCGAAAATTATGAGCTGGTCTCCATTAAAACAGCCGGAATATCCTTAAGCCGTATTATGAGGTCGCTGATCATCCTTTCCATTATGATCAGCGGTCTTGCCTTTTATTTTTCAGATGTAATCCTGCCCAAAGCCAATCTTAAGTTTCTCTCACTTCTTTACGATATCCGGGAAAAAAAACTTGCTTTTAATATTAAGGAGGGTGTTTTTTACAACGGGATCGAAGGGTATGTGATCAGGGTCGGGAAAAAAGAGCAGGATGGTAATACGATACGGGATGTCATGATCTATGATCATTCGAATCATCAGGGTAACACTGCTCTTACGGTTGCAGAATGGGGCAAGATGGAACTGACAGCAGACAAGCGGTTCCTGGTTTTCCGGCTGTATAACGGCACGGATTATGAAGAACGCGTTGATCTCAGGAACTCCGATATTACCCATCCGTTTCAGCGAACGAAGTTTGAAGAGCAGAACCAGATGTTCGACCTGTCGACCTTCCAGCTCACACGCACGGATGAAAAGCTTTTTAAAAGCAATTATGAAATGCTGAACATCCGTCAGCTGAACCATTCCATTGATTCCCTGAAAGAGGAATACATTCAGGATATGTCCGCTTATTCTAAATCAATCATCAATAATTTTCATTACCTCGCCAATCCCGACACAACTTTAAAGAAAGCGACAACGGATACTGTAAAGCTGCCACCGGATTTCATGAAATCAATTTCTCCTGCAGAAAAGCACCGGGTTTACGATCTTGCAAAGAATGCAGCCAAAAACACCTTCAGCAATCTAAAGATGAACAAAGAAAGCCTTTATGTAAAAAGCAAGGTTCTGCATAAACATCAGGTCGTTCTTCATAAGAAGTTCACTTTTTCGATCGCTTGCTTCCTGTTGTTTTTTATTGGTGCACCTCTCGGGGCTATAATAAGAAAAGGAGGGCTGGGGTTACCGGCTGTCATCTCCACTATCTTCTTCATTCTCTTCTGGATCCTTTCCTTTACGGGGGAAAAATATACTGTTGAAGGGGTGTTACCGGCATACCAGGGAATGTGGATCGCACCGGTTGTCTTGCTTCCGATCGGCATCTTCCTGACCTATAAGGCCACTGTTGATGCTTCCCTGCTTGATATGGATGCGTGGACAAAATTCTTCAACCGGCTTTTCCGGGCAAAAACTGACGCCATCATATGAAAATACTTGTCCTCTGCAACAAATCGCCTTATCCCCCGAAGGAAGGCGGTCCGATTGCGATGAATATGATCATCGAAGGGTTGATCGGCGCAGGGCACGAGGTTAAAGTGCTGGCGGTAAATTCAAACAAATATTACATTAAGCGATCCGATATTCCCGCAGATTACCTTCGTAAGACCGGGATTGAACTGATCGATGTTGATCTCAGGGTAAAACCGGCAGGAGCCTTTTTTAACCTGTTTACGGGGAAATCTTACCATGTAGAGCGTTTCAGATCCTTCAATTTCAGAAAGAGGCTTATTGAGCTGCTTCAGCAGGAAAACTTTGATGTGGTTCAGTTCGAAATGCTGTATACAAGCCCCTACCTGGGTGAAGTGCGGAAGTACTCAAAAGCAAAAGCGGTCCTCCGGGCTCATAACATTGAGCACCTGATCTGGGACAGAATTGCTGAAATAACAGCGAATCCATTCCGGAAATGGTACCTGCAGCACCTGGCTAAAACACTGAAAAGGTACGAATTATCAATCCTTAACAAGTTTGACGGAATTGCCGCGATCACAGAAAAAGATATGAACTTTTTCAGGAAAGCCGGTTGCAGGGTACCAATGACCAACCTGCCGTTTGGTATCCGGATCGACATCAATGAACCCTTTCGTGAGGAAGCGGAATTTCCCTCCCTTTTTTCCATCGGCGCAATGAACTGGATCCCCAACCAGGAAGGGATCCGCTGGTTCCTTCAGAATGTCTGGAACGATCTTCATCAACAGCATCCTGACCTGAAGTTCTATATTGCAGGACGTGAAATGCCTGAGTGGATCCTGAACATTGATATTCCAAATGTAGTGGTGGTGGGGGAAGTTCCTGATGCCAAACAGTTCATGGCGTCCAAATCCATTATGGTTGTTCCGCTTTTCTCCGGCAGCGGGATCCGCATAAAGATCATAGAAGGAATGGCTTCGGAAAGGGCTATTGTATCTACATCAATAGGGGCTGAAGGAATAGAGTACACGCATGGAGAAAACATATTGATCGCCAATTCTGCCTGTGAATTTTACGAAATGCTTTCTTCATGCATTCGAAATAAGGATCTGTGCATGACCCTGGGGAAAAATGCACGCAACCTCATTGTTACCAGGTATAACTGTGATGTGATCATTCAGAAGTTACTTCGATTTTATCAAAAAATCGGGGTATGATCGGAGATTTTTTTATTTTTGCCTGATATAACCGGTTTCATGAAGTTGTTCATTCTCCTCCCAAGGGTTCCTTATCCGACTGAGAAAGGCGATAAATTACGCGCTTTTAACCAGCTGAAACAACTTTCAAAAAATCATGAGATCATTCTTTGCGCCCTCAATGACTCATACCTCCACGAAGATGCTATGACTGTCCTTGGCCGGTATTCAAAATCCATCCATGTAATCGATATTCCGAAATCCACTATCCTTTTCAGTCTTTTTAAAACCATCTTCAGTAAAATGCCCCTGCAGGTCGGGTATTTTTATAACAGGAAGACCCAGAAAAAGATCAGTGCACTGATAAGCAAATATAAGCCCGATCACATATTCTGCCAGCTGATCCGCGTTGCTGAATATGTAAAAGACCTCCCCATCCCGAAAACTCTGGATTACCAGGACGTATTCTCCAAAGGGATGGAACGAAGGCTGAGCTCTTCTCCGTTTTACATGAAACCATTTCTGAAGCTCGAGTATAAGCGGCTTTTAGTTTATGAGCACGATATTTTCAGCAAGTTTGATCACAAGATCATCATTTCAATTCCTGACCGTGACCTGATCCCGCATCCAGACAGGAAACAGATCGTGGTTGTAAGAAATGGTGTCGATCACAATTTCTTTAAACCCCTGGATAGGCAAAAAGATTACGACCTTGTTTTTACAGGGAACATGGGTTATCCGCCAAACATTAATGCGGCCGAATTCCTTGTGAACAGGATCCTTCCCATTGTCAGGGAACAACGACCGGAGATCAGGCTATTGATTGCCGGTGCCAGTCCGAACCTGCGGGTACAGGTTCTGAAATCAGAAAATGTAGAGGTTAGCGGATGGGTCCCGGATATGAGGGAATGCTATGCCCAGGCCAGGATCTTCATTGCACCAATGCAGCTCGGGACAGGCCTTCAGAACAAACTTCTCGAGGCCATGGCCATGCAGATTCCATGTATCACCTCTCCCCTTGCCAACCAGGCCCTCCAGGCAAAGGAAAACGAAGAGATCCTTGTTGCTTCAACTCCCCGCGAGTATGCAACCCATATTCTATCCCTGCTCGATGACCCCAAAAAATCAGAGTCCATCGCCATTAAAGGGTTTGAATTCGTTCTGAAAAACTATAACTGGGAAACGGAGAACCTCAAGATCGAGGATTGCCTGGCCGGACGGTAATTGATAGTCGGGGGTCAGAGGTCAGAGGTCGGAGGTCGGAGGGTCGGAGGTCGGAAGACAGAGAACAGAGAACAGAGGATAGATAATGGAGGAGATTGGTTAGATGTTCTAAGCCCGAAGCCCGTTCCCGCTTTCGCGGGAATGACGTTGGAAGAAAGCCTGCGGCCTTTAGCCTGAAGCCTGAAGCATTAAAAATAAAAGTATCTTTGTTTAAGTTTTAAAAAATCCGCAGGATATAAATGACATTATGGCTGACGATCGCAAGATAATATTTTCGATGGTAAATGTTAGCAAGACATTTCCTCCCCACAAGCAGGTGCTGAAAGACATTTACCTTTCTTTTTTCTATGGTGCCAAGATCGGTATCATAGGGTTGAACGGTTCCGGAAAATCCACACTTTTAAAGATCATTGCCGGGATTGAGAAATCTTTTCAGGGAGAAGTAGTCTATTCACCGGGTTATTCCATCGGGATGCTCGAGCAGGAACCACTCCTTGATGAATCGAAAACAGTAAAGGAGATCGTACAGGAAGGGGTTCAGCAAACTGTTGATTTACTGAAGGAATATGAGGATGTGAACAACAAATTCGGCGAGCCGCTCACAGATGAGCAAATGGAAAAGCTCATCAAGCGCCAGGGCGAGCTTACGGAATTGCTTGACCATCATAATGCCTGGGATCTTGACAGCCGGCTTGACCGTGCCATGGATGCCCTTCGCTGCCCCGACGGGGATGAAAAGATAAGCGTACTTTCCGGGGGAGAACGAAGAAGGGTCGCACTCTGCCGGCTCCTGCTCCAGGAACCGGATATCCTCCTGCTCGATGAGCCGACCAACCACCTGGATGCCGAATCGGTGCAGTGGCTGGAAGAGCATTTGAAGCAATACAGGGGAACCGTCATTGCGATCACGCATGACAGGTATTTCCTTGATAATGTTGCCGGGTGGATCCTTGAACTTGACCGTGGCGAAGGTATTCCATGGCAGGGAAATTATTCGTCATGGCTTGAACAGAAAACCACCCGTCTTGCCCAGGAAGAAAAAACGGAAAGCAAGCGAAGGAAAACCCTCGAACGCGAGCTCGAATGGGTTCGGATGAGTCCCAAAGCAAGGCAGGCTAAGGGAAAAGCCAGGCTGACAGCTTATGAAAAGCTGTTGAATGAAGATGTAAAGCAAAAAGAAGACAGGCTTGAAATTTATATCCCTAACGGTCCCCGTCTTGGAACCAAGGTGATCGATGCTCTGGATGTTTCCAAGGGATTCGGCGACAGGCTGCTGTTTGAGAACCTCGGGTTTTCGCTTCCCCCGGCAGGGATCGTCGGTGTGATCGGGCCAAACGGGGCCGGGAAAACAACGCTTTTCAGGCTGATCATCGGAACCGAGAAACCCCAGTCCGGCGAGTTTTCGGTCGGAGACACTGTAAAGATCGGTTATGTTGACCAGAGCCACACTTCCATTGATCCGGAAAAGACGGTTTACCAGGTAATCTCCGGGAACAGCGAGATCATCCAGATTGGCGGACGGACGATGAACGCCCGTGCCTACGTTGCCCGTTTCAACTTCAATGGCGCCGATCAGGAGAAGAAATGCGGCGTGCTGTCAGGTGGGGAGCGGAACCGTCTTCACCTCGCTCTCACGCTGAAAGAAGAGGCCAATGTCCTGCTGCTCGATGAGCCTACCAATGATATCGATGTTAACACACTTCGTGCTCTTGAAGAAGGCCTTGAAAATTTTGCGGGCTGTGCCGTAGTCATTTCCCATGACCGGTGGTTCCTCGACCGTATTGCCACGCATATCCTTGCGTTTGAAGGGAATTCCCAGGTCTATTTCTTTGAAGGCGGTTATACCGATTATGAAGAGAACCGGAAAAAACGGATCGGTGATGAATCACCCACCAGGATCCGGTACAAGAAACTGAAAGCCGGTTAGCCAATTTATTATATCCCAGGAGTTATCTTGCTTGGTTCAGGGGTTATCTTGCTGGGTCACGAAGTTCATCGTACCCATCCCCCCACCCCTTCCCTACCAGTAGGGAAGGGGTGCAGGGGTAGGGTACGGTTAAGATTATTCAGCATGTCAAAAATTCGGGCTCTTCTCCCCGGTTAAGGGTTGAAAGGGAGAGAAATTGAAATGTTTTATTTTTATATTTGCATAAATTTGATTTGATGTCCGCCCAGAAACCTTCCATCCCGAAAGGAACCCGCGATTTTTCACCCCTGGAAATGGTCAGAAGGAATTACATTTTCGATTCCATCCGTCACGTTTTCGAACTGTTCGGATATCAGCCGATCGAAACGCCAGCGATGGAAAACCTGTCGACTCTGCTTGGAAAATATGGGGAAGAAGGGGACAAACTTCTTTTCAGGATCCTGAATTCCGGTGATTTTCTTGACAAATTACAATCTCCCGTTACCAATACTACCACAACAAAGGATCTGCTGCCACAGCTGACCGAAAAAGGTCTCCGGTATGACCTTACCGTACCGTTTGCCCGGTTCGTGGTCCAGAATAAAAATGATATCACTTTCCCTTTCAAGCGATACCAGATCCAGCCCGTATGGCGCGCCGACAGGCCGCAGAAAGGCCGTTACCGCGAATTCTTTCAATGCGATGTGGATGTGATCGGCAGTGACTCCCTGCTGAATGAGCTTGAGCTTATCCAGATCGTGGATGCCGTTTTCGAAAAGCTTGGGATCAACGTTATCATCAAGATCAATAACCGGAAGATCCTTGCAGCCATTGCAGAAGTCATCGGTGAACCAAACCGGCTAACCGACTTTACGGTCGCCATCGATAAAATTGAGAAGATCGGGCTTGAAGGGGCCTGCAATGAATTACGCCAGAAAGGATTTTCTGAGCAGTCCGTTGAAAAAGCGCTCCCATTCCTGAACTTTGCATCGGAAACGAATTTTGAAGAAAGCTATCCTTTCTTCTCCTCCCGTCTCAGTCACATTGAAACAGGCCAGAAAGGGCTGAAAGAGATTCAAAAGCTTTTTGGATTCCTCAAAGATATTTCCCTGAGATCTGAAGTTCATTTCGACATCTCTCTTGCCCGGGGGCTAAGTTATTACACCGGTGCGATCATCGAGGTAAAATCAAAGGATGTGCCGATTGGCAGCATCTGCGGGGGTGGCCGATATGATAACCTGACCGGGATCTTTGGGCTCCCGGGCGTTTCAGGTGTAGGCATCTCATTCGGTGCCGACCGGATCTTTGACGTCATGAATGAATTGAATCTGTTTCCCGTTACAATCCAGGCGACAACGAAGGTCATGTTCACAAATTTCGGGGATACAGAAGAAAATTATTGCCTGCCCCTTTTAGCCAGGGTCAGGAATGCCGGCATCGCTGCAGAACTTTTCCCGGAGCAGGCCAAGCTGAAAAAACAAATGGAATATGCCAACAGGAAAAACATTCCCTTCGTAGTTCTTGTCGGTGAAAATGAGATGAAAAATAACATCCTTATGGTTAAGGACATGAAATCGGGGGAGCAGAAGGCTGTGTCGGTTGAGGAACTGATCGGGATGGTTTGACGGCTGCGGGCCACGAGCTGAAAGTAACGCCTAAAACTTACCCACCCCGACCTTCGGTCTTCCCCTCCCTACTAGTAGGGGAAGACCGAAGGTCGGGGTGGGTACAATAATAAAAAATCAACAATTCAACAAATCAATAAATCAACAAATAAGAATATGACACTAATAATCAATGGCTCGAATCTACGGATCGAAGATGTTGTGAATGTTGCACGGAACAACCAAAAAGTTGCACTTGATCCGAAAGCAGTTGAAAGGATCAACATATGCAGGGCGATGCTCGAAAAAAAGATCGTTGCCCATGAGATCATGTATGGAGTTAATACCGGGATCGGCGAGTTTTCCGAAGTGGTGCTGAACGATGACCAGGTAAAGGATTTCCAGAAATACCTGGTGTACAATCATGCAGCAGGGATCGGAGATCCGATGCCGCTTGATTATGTAAGGGCCGCCATGCTCAGCCGCATCAATGTTCATGCGCACGGCAATTCCGGCAACCGGATCGAGATCACGCAGACGCTTGTTGACATGCTGAATAAAGGGGTGACACCGTTTGTATGTCAGAAAGGTTCGGTAGGCGCTTCCGGAGACCTCGCGCCGATGTCGCAGATCGCGCTCCTTATGATGGGCGAAGGCAAAGCATATTACCAGGGCACCCTTATGCCGGGCAAAGAAGCACTTGACAAAGCAGGCATCCCTGTTCCGGGGCTCATGGCAAGGGATGGACTTGCTACGATCAATGGGTGTAATGTTTTTACCTCGATGAGTGCACTCTACCTTTTCGATGCCAATAACTGGCTGAAACAGGCAGAAATTGCAGCATCCATGTCGCTTGAAGCATTAAAAGCCAACATGGGTCCGTACAAATCAAAGATCCACGAAGTCCGCGGTTTCAAAGGCGCTGTACGCAGTGCTGCCGCCATCAGGAAATGTGTTGCGGGTGGCGATCTTGCTGAAGGGAAACTGAAGAGCAAGGTACAGGACGCCTATTCCATGAGGTCAACACCGCAGGTGATCGGGGCAGCCCATGATGCCATTGCCTGGGCACGCTCACAGGTTGAAATTGAACTGAATGGGGTTGGCGACAACCCGATCTTCTTTCCTGAAGAGAACCTGGCATTGTCTGGCGCCAATTTCCAGGGCTCTCCGATCGCCGTTCCGATGGATATGGCTGGGTATGTGATCACGATGGTAAGTGTAATGTCCGAAAGAAGGATGAACAGGCTGAACAATCCTGCACTGAGCGTTGGTTTGCCCGCATTTCTGACCAAGGGTGCCGGCATGTTTTCAGGACTTATGCTGAGCCAGTATACCGCCGATATGCAGATCGTCGAGCAGCGGATCCTCTCCATGCCGGCATCCATCCAGTCCATACCGGCCGCCGCTGACCAGGAAGACTTTGTCTCAATGGGAATGAATACGGCCATCAAGAATTTCCAGATCCTTGATAATGCTTACGGCATTCTCGGGATTGAACTGATGGCTGCAGCGCAGGCCCTGGACTTCAGGGAATTTACGTTCGGAAAGGGCGTTGCAAAAGCAAAAGAAGTCATCAGGAAACACGTAGAGTTCCTTGATATTGACCGTCCTTTATACGATGATCATACGAAAATGAAAGAATTGGTGAAATCATGTGAAATTCTTACGGAAGTTGAAAAGACCGTGGGAAGCCTTGAATAGGATAATTGTTGTTTAACCTTAATACCTGATCACATGGATGTTTCTCCGGTTGGAATGGCGGCACTGTCGGACTGTTCTTTCTCCGCATCATCTTCCTTCCAATCCTTGGATTCGGGAAGGCTGTTTACAACGGGGATAAATCGAATTTCGGAGCGTAAGGAATGGAAGCCGGAGGACAGAGGACAGAGGACGAAAGTCAGATGTCGGAGGATAGAGAATAGAGAATGGAGGAAAGCAGGGTAAAGCCTGTAGCTTATAGCCTGAGGCCTATAGCCTGTAGCCTGTAGCATAAAAAAAACAAACATGGACGACCAACAACCCGGTTTGATAAATGACACCGGTCCGAAACGGCCGGTTCTCCTAACCGTTCTCTGTATCCTTACCTTTGCAGGGAGTGGTATGAATATGCTTTCTAACCTGCTGGTCTTTGTTTTTTACAGCACATTTCAAACTGTAGGTGAAAACATCCTGAAGACAATTGATCTGCCCGGAGTTGAGGATATCCTGAATGCGCAACCCATTTTCTTTGTATCCTCCGTGGCAGCATATGCAGTTTCCATTTTCGGTGCTTTCCAGATGTGGCAGCTCCGGAAAAGAGGTTTTCATATTTATCTCATTTCCCAGATCCTTCTTGTGATCATTCCCATGTACTTTTTCAAACTTGCATCTCCTCTCCTTGCTGATATTATTCTCTCAGGGATCTTTATAATCCTGTATGGTTCGAACCTTAAACACATGTCCTGAAACGTGGAACTAGCGGAAAAGAATAAAGATGTTATCCCTGCCGAGAAGCCTTCGAGGCCCATTCTCCTCTCCTTACTTTGTGTTTTTTCTTTTGTATTCTCAGCGATAGTCAGCATTTTATTCCTGGTTTCCGTTTTTTATTCCGGCCGTTTAACCAGCGTCATAAATCAGTATATGCCTGATGACAATCAATCCGGGATGAAGGTCTTTCTGATCTGTTTTGGCGGTTTTGCATTGCATGCCGTTTCTTTTGCAGGGACCTTCCTCATTTGGAGGTTGAAAAAAACAGGGTATTATCTTCTATCCTCTTCATCCCTGTTAATCGCAGGATATCAACTGTTTCATCCTAAAATATCTACTTCCGTCACACTAATTTATATTGTGTCGATCCTGTTGTTCGGACTTTTTTTCAGAAAGCTCCGATGATTGTTCATACTTTTCCCGGAAAAAAATCTCCCTGTAAATTCCTAAGAGACAACCTTCTTTGACTAAATGAGAAAAAATTGTTTAAAAGGTGTTAAATACTTATTAACATACTGTAATTTTACTATTGTTTTGCGGTCCAAAACTTCTTAAAATTGCCTCGTAAAAATATTGGGCACAATTCATCAAATTATATATGTATCCAACGAAGAAACATGCCTTCATCGGATACCCCAAGTAATTTTAACATCATGGACAATTAACCCATTAATTAACCAAAATCAACAGTTATGAGAAAATTTACAATTTCCCTTGTTTTCATACTATTTGCTGGAATACAAGGGATGCTTGCACAAAAGATCATTACAGGGACTGTGACATCCTCGGAGGATAAATCACCAATTCCTGGCGTGACCATCGTCGTGAAAAGTACGACCATCGGTACAACGACGAATGTTGATGGTAAATACGCATTAACTGTACCTTCAAAGTACAAGACAATAGTGTTCTCCTATGTCGGGATGAAAACGAAAGAAATCGACCTGGGAGAAGGCAATACCTATGATATGGTTCTTGAACCGGATATCATGAAGATCAACGAGGTTGTTGTAACAGCCATCGGGATTCCCCGTGAGACAAAAGCACTGAGTTATTCAGTACAGAATGTCGGAGCAGATGAGATCGAAAAAGCAGGAAGGAATGATGTTATTAATTCACTGAACGGGAAAGTTTCAGACGTTCAGATCGTCAGTTCTTCCGGTGTTGCCGGTGCTTCATCCTATATTCAGATCCGTGGTGTGCAATCAATTACTCAAAGCAACCAGCCACTTTTTGTTATCGACGGAGTTCCCATCGACAACAGCGGTGGCGGTAATGGAAGCGTAGTTGACGGGGTTAACCTGTCGAACCGTGCTGTTGACATCAATCCTGACGACATTGCAAACATCAGCGTTTTAAAAGGAGGTGCTGCAACAGCCTTGTATGGCCTGCAGGCAGCTTCCGGTGCAGTCATTATAACGACGAAAAAAGGACAAGCCGGTGTAGGTAAGAAAATCAATGTCACCTTCAATACATCCGTTCAGTTTGACCAGGTAAGCCAGTTGCCAAAACTCCAGACCAAATACGGACAAGGCTCAGGCGGATCATGGACTTCAGGGAACCGGTTGTCATGGGGTCCGAAACTTGACACATGCTCTTATAATCCTACACTTACAGGATCCTATGCAAACGGAGATTGGAATTACTGGCCTGGCTTTGACATGAATGGAGCCATTGTCAGCAAAAACGATCCGAGTGCGAATGGTGCCGCTGTCCAGACTTACGACCCGTATGATTTTTTCCAGACCGGGATCACAACCAATAACTCGATCTCAATGGCAGGCGGAACCGATGTTTCCACTTTCTATTTCAGTTTTTCTGACAATCAGCAAAAAGGGATTGTTCCGAACAACAAATTCAGAAGAAATACATTTAAAATAAGCGGTGACACAAAACTGGGCGATAAAGTCAGGATCGGTGGTAATGCCAATTACATCATCACCACTGCTGACCGTATCCAGCAAGGTTCGAATACTTCCGGGGTAATGCTCGGTCTTCTCAGAACCCCCTCCACCTTTGATAACAGCGCAGGTTATATCAATCCTAACCAGGATACCATTCCTGGCCTTTACCAGAGAAGCTACCGTCATGGTGCAGGCTATGACAACCCATACTGGACCGCCAATATGAATAATTACAATGATAAAGTAAACCGTCTTATCGGCGATATGCACCTGGAATATTTTGCCACAAAATGGCTGACCGTTACCTATCGCATCGGTGTCGACTACTGGGGCAGGAAAGTTAAGGACCAACTCGCAGTAGGTTCGAACACCCAGCCTGCAGGTTGGAGTAAAGTGACCATGGAAGAAAATAAGAATTTTAACCAAGACATTCTTCTGACTGCTGATAAAGATTTTGCAAAGGATTTCAACATTCATGTAACCATTGGAAATAATATGGCCCGGCTCTATTATTATGGATCATACTCCCAGGCCAACGGACTTATTATTCCTGAATTCTATAACCTGAGCAACACTACTTCCATAAGCGCCCAGGAAAACACTACTGAGATCCGCAGAGGAGGATTTTACGGGGATGCTACTTTATCATGGAAGAGCATGGTTTATCTGAATGTTACAGGAAGAAACGACTGGTCCACCACGTTGCCAAAGGATAAAAATTCATTCTTTTATCCTTCCATTGGAGCAGGCTGGATTTTTACACAGCTTCCCGCACTTCAGAACAACAAAGTGCTGCCTTATGGAAAAGTCAGAGTATCCTATGCAGTTGTAGCAAAGGATGCCGACCAGTACAGGGTATTTACGACCTATGGTTCACCTGTCGTCGCCGACGGATGGACAACTGGGTTAACATGGCCCTTCCAGAGTCCGTATGGTGCTGTCAGCGGATACTCAAACGGAGCCATCACCTATAACAACGTGCAATATTCTCAGATTGGCAATGCAGATCTGAAACCCGAAAAAACAAATTCTTTCGAAATTGGTACAGATTTAAAATTTGTCCAGAACAGGATCGGGTTATCTTATACCTACTTTAATAACGAAGGAAAAGACCTCCTGCTCCCGGTTACAATTCCGGCAACTTCAGGTTACCTCCAGGTTTATAAGAATGCAGCATCGATGAGGACAACTGGTCATGAAATCACGCTGGATATCGTTCCGATCAAAACAAAAGACTGGGAATGGGATATCACCGTGAATTTCGCAGCTATCCAGAATAAAGTACTTGCACTTGCTCCGGGAATCAACAGCCTTTTCCTTGGCGGTTTCACCGACCCACAGGTACGTGCAGTCGTAGGCAGCCCGTATCGTACGATTTACGGATTTGACTGGATGAGGAATTCCAGCGGACAGGTCATTATCGATGATAGTGGCAGTCCCGACCCGAATGCACCGGATTACAACTCCAATTACGGCTTCCCGACCCAGGATCCAACAATGAAGGCTCTTGGAAATGTCGATCCTGACTGGACAATGGCACCTGCCACCACCCTCAGGTGGAAGGATCTGAGTCTCTACCTCCTCTTCGATATCAAGGGTGGCGGTAAAATGTGGAACGGGACCCGTGGTGTGATGGATTATTTCGGAACTTCAGAAGCTACCGGCGACAGGGATAAAGATTATGTATTTGACGGTGTTCTGGCTTCTAACGGACAAGCAAATAACATCGCCGTTAAACAAAACCAGGACTGGCGGAATGGTGCCGGGAGCGGCTTCAGCGGACCATCGGTTGATTATATTGAAGATGCAGACTGGGTGCGTTTAAGAACTGTCACTGTCAGCTATTCATTGACAAAACTTCTGAAGAGTACTTTCATAAAGAAACTTGAAGTTTACTTCACAGGAACCAACTTATGGCTGAGCACCCCTTACAAAGGGATTGACCCCGAAACAAACCTTCTGGGAAATTCCAATGCTCAAGGTTTCGATTATTTCAATATGCCCGGTACCAAGAGTTATACACTTGGGCTGACAATGGCTTTCTAAGCTTCAGGATGTTATGAGAAATAATTCATTAATTAAAATTCAAAACGATATGAAAAAAATAAATATAAAATTAATTGGGGTTTTCCTATTAATGGTGCTGGTGCTGGGTTCCTGCAAAAAGTGGGTTGATACTGGTATCAACCAGAGTCCGGATTACCCGCTCGATGCCCCCATGTATACGCTTCTCGCATCAGCCGAAGCTAACATGGCATACAATACAATTGGTGGAACTGACGTCTGCATGGTTACTTGCATCTGGATGCAACAGTTGCATGGAATAGCACGTCAGGGTGCCTCTGAAGGCATTTACATCTGGAGAGACGGCGACGTCAATAACCAGTGGAATACCAATTACTCAACGACGATGATCAACCTTAAAACCCTTATGGACAAGGCTAAAACAGCTAAATCTCCCTATTACCTTGGGATTGCCGAAGTCCTTATGGCCAATTCCCTTGGTATTACCTCGGATATGTGGGGCGATATTCCTTATTCAGAGGCTTTCAATGGTTTGGATAATCTGTCCCCGAAATTCGATACACAACAACAGATCTATGAAACCATCTTCTCATTACTCGATGATGCCATCGTCCAATTTAACACAACAAGCCCTGACATTCCACAAATGGATGTTATTTACAATGGCGATCCCGGTGCATGGCTGAAGGCTGCATATGCAATGAAAGCACGCTACCAGCTCCATTTATCGAAAACGGATGCCAACGCATGGTCTAAGGCACTGCAATCAGTGAACCAGGCCTTTACCTCCAATGCAGACAATATGATGGTTAATTTCGGAGGTAGCGTTGGTCAGCAGAACCCATTCTTCCAGTTCATGGATCAAAGGGGTGATGCATCCATGGATAAAGTATTCATCGATACCCTGAAAGGCCGGTTTGATCCGAGAATCGCTGCTTACGCTGCTCCAACTCCTGGAGGTGACTTTATAGGAGCAGGCTGGGATTATAACGGAGAAGATGTTTCTGCTCCCGGACCAATCTTTGCCAGTGAAACATCACCGGTTAAATTCATCACCTATGTTGAATGTCTTCTGATAAAGGCAGAATGTGAATCGAAGGCCGGAAACGATGCTGGTGCCCAGCAAGCCCTGAAAGATGCCATGACAGCTTCATTGGAGGAAAATGGAATTACGGGAGCTATAGCTTCAGTGTATGATAGCGCTTATGGGGCAAATATCAGCTTTGTTACCGGTCAAAACCTGTATAAGGAAATCCTGATGCAGAAATGGCTCGGACTTGTGTATCAAGCTGAAGTGTTCAATGACTGGAGGAGGACCAACAACGTTATTGGTCTCCAGGTGAACCCCAACGGTGTGCTTCCTGCTATCCCAAGGAGATTCCCCTACTCAACGGATGAAAAAGCGTATAACGCAAACACCCCTCAGAATGTGGCCATTTCTGACAGGGTTTGGTGGGATACCGCAAAATAGCATTATTCAGTTGCTGTAATAAAAAAGCTGGGCGAAATTTAAAATTTCGCCCAGCTTTTTTTGTTTGAATTTCGCCCAGCTTTTTTTGTTTGAATTTCGCCCGGCTTTTTATTTCATCCATCCATTTTTCTTATACCATTCCACCGTTTCCTTCACTCCTTTGTCGAGATCGTATTCGGGGGTAAAGTTGAAATCCCGCAGCAAAGGTTCAGTTTCACACCGCCAGTTGGTGCTTTTCAGCACGTTGTATTTGTCGGTATTGAGGGTCGGCATTGAATTCCACAGGCCAAAGACTTTTTCGGAGATAAAGGCGATCTGCTTTACCAGACCGGTCGGAACAACGATCCTGATCGTTTTTTTATTCAGGTGCTTTTTCGTAATGTCAGAAAATTCAACTGTATCGTACTCCTTTCCGTCGGAAACAAAGTAAGACCTGTTCACGAAAGCTGAACCCAGGCTGTCGAATATCAAACGCACCAGATCCTTTACATAAATGAATGTAAGGATCTGCTTTGCAGACCCGATATATGTTTCAAGGCCTCTGTTGATCGTTTTGAAAAAAACATAATAATCCTTTTCCCGCGGGCCATAAACTCCTGTAGGCCGCATGATCAGCCATGGGAATTCAGATAATGAGGTAATGTATTTTTCTGCTTCCAGCTTGCTTTTCCCGTATAACTCGATCGGCCTTGGCTCATGGGAAAGCAGGACCGGATTCATCGTCACAGGGTCTCCGGGGCCATAGGCGGCCAGGCTGCTGATGAAAACAAATTTATCCGGAACCATCCCTGTCTGCTGTAAAGCTTCAATGAAATTCCTGGTATTTAAATAATTGACCCGGTTATAATCTTCCTTTTTCCTTACCTTGGTCACTCCGGCATTATGGATAATGTAATCGAAACGGATGTTCTTATCCTTCAGTTCCTGAAGCGTACCCGTTATCTTTTCCACCGATGAAAAATCAAATTCGATGAACGAAATAGCAGGATCTTTCAGGTATTCCCTTGAACTGGTTTTGCGTATCCCTGCGTAAACGTTGAAACTACGCTTAAGACCTTCCTCCACCAGGAAACTCCCGATAAAACCACTGGCACCGGTTATCAATACTGTTCTCATATGGTTGATTCTTTAAATTTACTGCTTCGGGCCTCGGGCTTCGGGCCTCGGGCCTCACATTCCGGCTTGATTAATTGCATCCTCCATCCTCACATCCTCCATCCTCTATTCTCTATCCTCTATTTTCAATCTTCTGACAATCTGACCTTCCGACCTCCGATCTCTTTGATCCAGCACCTCCTCCTGATGTTCTGCTTTCCTTCATAATTTTTCCACACCGCAAGGGCTTTCAGGTTTGCCTCCAATTGAGGATGGGTAACAGCTTTCTTAAATCCATGATCAATATAGGCCTGTGTCAGATCCCGGAATACCAGTGATAACGCACCTTTGGCCTGGTAATCCGGGTGAACTCCCACCAAATACATGGTAACGGTATCATTTCGTTTCATGGCCTTCAGAATATGAAGAAATCCAAACGGGAACAACCGGCCCTTTGCCTTCTGAAACGCTTTTGTCAGCGAAGGTAAGGAAATTCCGAAGGCCACGATTTCATCGTTGCTGTCAAGTACAATGGAAACAAATTCAGCCCGGATAAAGCCAAAATACTGCTTTATAAAGATCGCAACCTGCTTTGGTGAAAGGGGGGCAAAACCATAAAGGTCAAAAAACGCCTTGTTCAGGAGTTGAAATACTTTTCCGGCATAAGGCTGCAACTCTTTAGCACGCTTTGCTTTCAGTGTTCTGAGATTGTATTTTTCTGCGACCAGTAATGCCATTCTTTCTATTTTCTCCGGGACATTTGCCGGGACTGTGAAATCATATTGGACCCAGTCAACTGCCTTCCGAAAACCAAGCCTTTCCATATGCACAGGATAATATGGAAAATTATAAATGGCTGACATGTTGGACATCTGGTCAAATCCCCCGATCAGCATTCCTTCGGGATCCATGTCTGAAAAACCCAGCGGCCCGTGGATCCCTGTCATACCCTTCTCCCTGCCCCAGTCTTCAACAGTTCTGATGAGTGTCCCGGAGATTTCCGGGTCATCCATGAAATCGATCCATCCGAACCTGACAAGTTTTTCCATCCATCTTTCATTGGCCTTCGGGTTGATAATCCCTGCAATTCTCCCGACCGGTTTCCCATCCTTGTACGCCATCCAATACTCAGCTTCACAGAATTCAAATGCAGGGTTTTTTCTCTTATCCAGGATACTGATCTCATCAAACCTGAGGGGTGGGCACCAGAATTTATTTCCTGAATATAATAGGAAAGGAAAGTCAATGAATTTCTTCAGATCCTTCTGAGAAGCAACTTTCCTGATTTCGATGTTCATTTCTTGAGATTTCAGATTGCCGTCATCCACGCGGAAGTGGGGACAGGCGACAGGCCGTACCCTCCCCTCTTATCCCCTCCCTGGATCCCCGCGTACGCGGGGAACTTTGGGAGGGGAAGACCGAAGGTCGGGGTGGGTAAGCTAAAAATGCTTTATCCAGCACCTTCTCGTAAGATGCTGCCTCCCATTGAAATTCTTCCAGATCGTCAGGGCTTTGGCATTGTCTTCCAGTTGGGGGTTGGTGATAGCAGTGGTGATATGGTACTTGATATAGGCTTTATGCATCTCATTATAATAGAGGGCATTCACGCCTTTCCCATGGTAATCCGGATGAACACCATTGATGTACATATCAATGATGTCATTCTTTTTCAATGCCCGGAGAATGTATATAAATCCGAAGGGGAATAGCCTGCCATTGGACTTCTGAAGTGCCTTGGTGAGCGAGGGTAAGGAAACCCCGAATCCGACCACATCATCATTCTTATCCAGCACGAAAGAAATGAACTCAGGCCTGACAAATCCAAAATATTGTTTGACATAGGAAGCTATCTGCTTCTCTGTTAGTTTAGTGAAACCATACAACTCATCAAAAGCAATATTCAGCAACTCAAACATTTTCCCCGCATAAGGGAGAAGTTCTTTCGCTTTTTTGGCCTTGAGCAACCGCAGCCCATATTTTTCCTGGACCAGTACCGACAACCTTTCCACTTTATCAGGAATGCTTTGCGGTATGTCGAAACTATACTGGACCCAATCGACCGCTTTGGTAAAGCCAAGCTTTTCCATATGATCTACGTAGTACGGATAATTATAGATGGAAGCAAGGGTGGCAATTTCTTCATAACCTTTGATAAGCATGCCTTCGTTGTCCATGTCAGAAAAACCCAGCGGGCCGTGAATGCCATCCATGCCTTTCTCTTTTCCCCAGTCAGCCACAGTTTTGATCAGTTTCCCGGAAACCTCAATATCATCGATGAAATCGATCCAGCCGAACCGGACAAGCTTTTCATTCCAGCGTTCATTCGCCCTGTGGTTAAGGATCCCGGCTATGCGTCCGACAATCTTCTTTTCTTTATATGCAAGCCAGTATTCGGCTTCACAAAAATCAAAAGCCGGGTTCTTTTTCCGGTTGAGCGTTTGTTTTTCGTCCATGCGCATGGGTGGACACCAGAATTTATTCCCCTTAAAATGTTCATAGGGAAAGCCAATAAACTTCCGGAGGTCACTGCTTGTTTGGACCTTGACAATTTCAATTTCCATGCTGACCGGATTTTTACTATGGTTAATGGATGATGCCCAGCTCTTTGCCCAGTTTCCCAATTTTATCGAGGGCAATATCAACCTGATCTTTGGTATGCGTAGCCATCAGGGAGAACCTGATGAGCGTTGAATCCTTGCTCACTGCCGGTGATACAACCGGGTTCACGAAGATCCCTTCATCCAGCAATTTTTTTGTCAGCATGAGGGTCTTGAGGTTATCTCGGATATAAAGAGGAATGATTGGGGTTTCTGTAGAGCCAACATCAAAGCCGAGTCGTTTAAAATTATCAATGGCGTAATGGGTGATCTCCCAGAGTTTCACCATTCTTTCAGGTTCGCTCTTGATGATCTCCAGGGCAGCCAGAACAGACGCGGCAGATGCCGGTGTAATGCTTGCACTGAATATCAGGGAACGTGAATGGTGCTTGATATAGTTGATGGTGTCGAAATCGCTTGCTATGAATCCGCCGAGGGCAGCCAGCGATTTGCTGAATGTTCCCATGATCAGGTCCACTTTATTTGTCAATCCGAAATGGGATGCCGTGCCTGAGCCGTGCTTACCGATCACGCCGATGGCATGTGCATCATCGACCATTATAGTAGCATCATATTTATCGGCAAGTTTAACGATCTCCGGAAGGTCGGCTATATCACCGTCCATACTGAATATTCCATCAACAACGATCAGTTTTATCCGGTTCGGCTCACACTTCTTCAATAATCTTTCCAGGGAACCCATATCGTTATGACGATATTTCAGAACCTTGGCAAACGACAGCCGTGTTGCCTCATAGATGGAGGCATGGTCAAGCTCATCCAGAAGGATATAATCATTCCTGCCCGTAACTGTAGGAATAACTCCCAGGTTTACCTGGAATCCCGTACTGAATACAAGAGCCGCATCTTTCTGGACATATTCTGCCAGTTTATTCTCAAGCTCTATATGAATATCGAGTGTGCCGTTTAAAAACCTTGATCCCGCACAACCTGAACCGTATTTATCGACAGCCTTTTTTGCTGCTTCCTTTATCTTCGGATGGTTGGTAAGACCCATATAGCTGTTCGAGCCAAACATCAGCACTTTCTTCCCCTTGATCGTCACAACGGTATCCTGATCTGACTGGATCTCCCTGAAAAACGGGTACAGTCCCATTCTTGCGACTTTCTGCGGTTCGGTATAGTGTGAAAATTTTCGTTGTAATATCCTCATATTAATTTTGAGTTGATAAGGAATGAATTTGAATGTAAATGTAATAAGAATATTTACAGATAAAAAATCATCAGGACATATTCTGATCTGCAAATTCCCGACCCGCCTTTAACGCTTTAAGGTTAACGGCGATGATTTCGTCTCCTTTTTTTCTGAAAATGAAACGGATAGCATCTTCCAATTTTTCATAGGCCATATCGAGGAAAGGGGAAGCTGCTCCGAGGATCACGATGTTTGCTGCTTTGGTCGTACCGGCCTCTTTTGCGAGGGTTTCGGCATCAAGCGCAATATGATGCGGTAAAGATTGAATTTCCTTCAGTACATCTTCTATTGGTGGATAATCTGGTATATTAACGTAAGGTTTGATGCTGGTAATGATCCATCCGTCTTTTGAAAGAGCGGGCAGATAACGGAGCGATTCCAGGGGTTCAACGGAAATGATCAGGTCGGCTTTGCCAAGCGGGATCAGGTCTGAAGCAATCTCCTTGTCGGAGATCCTGAGATTTGATTGTACATCGCCTCCCCTCTGGCTCATTCCATGGACTTCCGATTGCTTCATATGAAGTCCCTGCTCAAGTGCAGCATAACCGATTATGGAAGCGATGGAAATAATACCCTGACCGCCAACACCGGCAAGAATAATGTCTTTTTTCATGAACTAAGCTTTTTGACTGGTTTTCATTTTTTCACGAACCCGTTTATCAACGGTCACAACACATTCCCTTCTCGGGATGATGACAGAAACTCCCGGGTACGCAAGTTCTTCCGAAATGATCCTGACATTCTCTTCATGGTATTTTCTCAGTGGTTTGAGTACATGCATGTGTGCCTCGTCTACCCCGATCCCTTTACAGATATCTTCGATCCTTCCGCGGGCAGGGGATTCCTGTCCGCCTGTCATGGCTGTCGTTTCATTGTCGAGAATGAACACGGTGATGTGTGATCTATCATTCACAGCGTCGAGCAAGCCAGTGATCCCGGAATGGGTAAAGGTGGAGTCACCGATAACCGCAACAGCCGGTCTCATTCCTGCGTCAGCAGCCCCTTTTGCCATGGTGATCGAAGCACCCATATCGACGCAGGAATTGATGGCTTCGAAGGGTTTCAGCGCGCCAAGGGTGTAACACCCGATATCCGAGAATACATGGCCTTTGGGGATCAGTGACATGGCTTCATTCAATGCTTTGTAGGAATCAATATGCGGACATCCGCTGCATAGTGATGGCGGACGGTTCACAACCAGTGAAGGTATGGGCATGCCAATCGTATCAGGCATTCCAAGAGCGACGGCAACGATGTTTGGATTTAGTTCTCCATCACGGGGAACTGTTCCGTCAAGGCGGCCTTTAACTTTGATCCCTTTGCCAAGATATCCTTTCAACACTTCTTCAACAACGGGGTATCCGTCTTCAAGCACAAGGATCTCGCTGCATTCCGATGTAAGCTTCTCAACCATTTTTCGAGGTAGCGGATACTGGCTTACCTTCAGAACCGGGTGCGGGATCGTCCTGTCGGGATAATTCTCTAGAAGATAATTATAGGCAAGGCCACAAACAATGATCCCAAGTGATTTGTCAGGCCCGTCAATGTATTTATTGAAAGGAGACTTTTCAGATTCCTGTTCAAATTTCACCTGGTCATTCAGCAGGTTGCGGTATCTTCTCCTTGCAATGGCTGGCAGCAAAACAAACTGTCGGAGGTCGGTTGGCAGCGTAATCTTATTCTGTTCTTTCCCATTTTGCCGCGCTACTCCTGCCCTTGAATGGGCAAGGCGCGTGGTGATCCGCATCATGACAGGGATCTTGTATCTTTCCGACATTTCAAACCCATAATGAACCATATCATATGCTTCCTGCTGGTTTGAGGGTTCCAGGACAGGGATCAGAGCGAACTTACCGAAGAAACGCGAATCCTGTTCGTTCTGTGAAGAATGCATGGAAGGGTCGTCGGCAGCAACCACGATCATTCCCCCGTTTGCCCCGGTAATTGCGGAGTTGATAAAGGGGTCAGCGGCAACATTCAACCCGACATGTTTCATGCAAACCATGGCGCGTTTCCCGGCATACGACATTCCGAGGGCTGCCTCCATGGCCGTTTTTTCATTGGCAGACCAGGAACTTCTGACATGATTCTCGTTTGCCTGCTTTGAATTCTGCACAAATTCAGTGATTTCCGTTGACGGTGTGCCAGGGTATGCATAAATACCCGATAAGCCGGCATCAAGTGCTCCCTGGGCGATGGCTTCATCGCCTAGTAGTAAGAGTTTCTGCATATAAAAATTTGATTATTTTATACTTGCAAAAGTAACAATAATTTCCAAATTTGCTAACTTTGTTAATTCTTTGTTACTCTAGGGATTCAAGTATGGAATATAAAGATTATTATAAGATATTAGGGGTGCCTAAAACAGCCTCCGCTGATGAGATTAAAAAAAACTACAGGAAACTCGCCCTGAAATATCATCCGGACAAAAATCCCGGAAATAAAGCTTCTGAAGAGAAGTTCAAGGGGCTATCCGAAGCCTATGAAGTACTGCATGATCCTGAAAAAAGAAAAAAATATGACCGGCTTGGATCCGACTGGAAACAATATGAGTCAGGCAGTCAGGACCGTGGGGGATTCGATTTTTCAAAATGGTATCAGCAACAGGGAGCCGCAGGTCCCGGTGGATCGTATTCTTCTTCCGGTCAGGATTTCGAAGGCAGCGGATTTTCGGATTTCTTTGACCAGATATTTGGTGGTGGTTTCGGCCAGCGTGGTAATGAAGAGACCAGGAAGAGCGGAAGAAAAGGCCGTGATTATGAAGGAAAACTGTCGATATCGCTCAAAGACGCCTTTCTTGGTACAGAAACGCTGCTAACGGTTGATGATGAGAAGATAAAGATCAAGATCCCGCCCGGAGTGACCGACGGACAAGTGTTACGGGTCCGGGGAAAAGGTGGAAAGGGTACCCGTGGTGCGGAAAGCGGAAATCTATATCTTGAGGTCGGCATTGAAGCCGACCCGCAATTCGAACGAAAAGAGAATGATCTGTACACTACAGTCAATGTTCCGCTTTATAAAGCAGTCCTGGGCGGCAAGGTGGAGGTCAATTCCCTGGATGGCAGCTATTCGGTACCGATCGCACCGGAAACACAGAACGGGAAAGTATTAAGAATGAAGGGTCTTGGAATGCCTTTCTACGGGCAGAAGAACCGGGCGGGAGATCTCTACGTCAAAATAAATGTTGAAATTCCCCAAAAGCTGTCGACTGAAGAACGGGATCTTTTTAAAAAACTTTCGTCACTCAGGCCTTCACCATAAAATAGAAATCAACACTTTCCGTTTTTCTTTTTTTATCCGATAGAATCAGTATTTTTGCAATTGGTATTTCCAGATATGAATCATTAATTTTCTCATGACAATTAAGAGGCTTCTTTTTACCCTGTTGATTTTCTTTCTTTTTTTCAACGTAAAGCATTCCGGACTGTTTGCACAAACCGGAGCCATCCGCGGGTTCGTTTATGAAAGTGAATCCGGTGAACCGGTGATCTTTACAAATGTTTACCTCTACAAAACAACATATGGTGCGGCCACAGATGTCAACGGCTATTTTGCCATCACCAAGATCCCGCCGGGAACGTATACACTAATGGTCACTTACCTGGGTTTCGATACCCTGAAAATGCCTATCACACTAAAGGCAAACGATCTTCTTTCCAAGAAACTCTACCTGAAAAAAGGAGCGGTAAACCTTTCCGAAATCAGCGTTTCCGCTACAAGAGAGAATAAAAAGGTTGAAACTCAGACATCCATCATCAAGATCACCCCGAAGGAGATTTCACAGATCCCGACCATCGGGGGACAACCTGACCTTGCACAATACCTCCAGGTACTGCCGGGCGTAATATTCACCGGTGACCAGGGAGGACAACTTTACATACGCGGCGGACCTCCCATCCAGAATAAGGTTTTACTCGACGGGATGACTGTTTATAATCCATTTCATTCCATCGGACTTTTTTCGGTTTTTGATGTCGATATCATCAAGAATGTGGATGTCTATACAGGTGGATTCGGGGCCGAATACGGGGGAAGGATCTCCTCTGTGATGGATATCACCACCCGCGACGGGAACAAGAAAAGGATCTCCGGGAAAGCGGATGCTAGCACTTTTGGAGCGAAACTATTGATCGAAGGACCTCTAGCCAGGCAAAAGGATGAAGACGGAACGAGCGCGTCCTTCATTTTCTCGATAAAAAATTCATACCTGAAAGAATCATCAAAGATTTTTTACACCTACATCAACGAAGATGGGTTGCCGTATAATTATCTTGATATTTATGGCAAGATCTCCATTAATGCCGCCAATGGAAGTAAAATCAACTTTTACGGTTTTGACTTCACGGATAAAGTGCAATACAAAGTGCTCCAGAATTACAACTGGTCGAACTACGGCGGAGGAGGGAACTTCATTGTTATTCCCGGGAAAACGGCCGTCCTGCTTGAGGGATATTTTAACTACTCGAAATACAGCGTTAACCTTGAACAGGCAGATGTATCACCGAGGACAAGCTCTATCGGAGGCTTTGATGCAGGATTGAACTTCACCTATTACTTCGGCAAGAATGCCCTGAAATACGGCATCGACTTTGCCGGCTACAATACCACTTTCGACTTCTTCAATTCTGTTGGAATGAAGATCAATTACGATCTCAATTCCACTGAAATTGCCGGGTTTGTAAAATATAAGTGGCTTTTGGGAAAGTTCATCATTGAGCCGGGTTTGCGCCTCCAGTATTATGCTTCCCTGTCTGAAGTTTCCCTTGAACCCAGGATCTCCGCCAAATACAATATCGCAGATAATTTCAGGCTGAAAATGGCTGCCGGGATCTATTCCCAGAACCTGATGAGCACTACCTATGACTTAGATGTGGTCAATCTTTTTACCGGGTTCCTCACCGGAATCGACAACCTTCCGGATTCACTCATGGGCAAACTGGTCAAAACAAATCTTCAGAAGTCAGATCAGGTCGTTTTTGGTTTTGAATGGGATCTGACAAGGAATATTTCGATGAATGTTGAAGGTTACTACAAATATTATCCCCAGCTCACTACACTCAACAGGAATAAGCTATACAATGACCAGTCTCCGTATGACGATCCGAGTTCTTCATACTATAAGCCGGACTACCTCAGGAAAGATTTTATCGTTGAGAAAGGGGATGCTGAAGGGGTGGATTTTTCCCTGAAATATGCCTCAACAAATTTCAGTATATGGGCAGTTTATTCCTTGTGCTTCATTCACCGGCAAAATGATATTCAAACATATGTACCGCCTTATGACAGGAGGCACAATATCAATATTACCGGCACCTATCTCCTGGGAAAAAAACAGACCTGGGAATTTGATGTGAGGTATAATTTCGGTTCCGGATTCCCGTTCACACAAACCCAGGGGTTTTATGAATCGCTTACGTTTAATGACCTAACAACCAATGTGACAACGAGCAACGGCTCGCTAGGCATTGTTTATGCCGGCTTCGACAAGGGACGTCTGCCTTATTACAGCAGGCTTGATGTAAACTTTAAAAAGAAGTTCAACCTTGGAAAATACACGAAACTCGAGGTGGATCTTAGTGTGACCAATGTACTGAACCAGAACAATATCTTCTATTTTGACCGGGTATCATATACCGAAATAGATCAAATGCCCATCATGCCGAGTTTAGGCCTTAGTTTTAGTTTTTAAGTTTAATCGCCCTTACGATGTCGCATTCCAATCTCATGATTGATCCTGATTCCATTGCATTAAAGATCCGGGAACTGGATTCTATTCCTTTGCCTCCGGGGGAAAAGACCCGTATCCTCAAGCTGATCCTGTCGCTGATCGATCTCACGACACTTGAAGGCACCGACAATGAGGCCAGGATCAATTCTCTTTGCAACAAAGCAATCCTGCCTGCAACTTTAAACCTGCCATTCCCGGCGGCCGTGTGCGTTTACCCTCCGTTCGTCAGAATTGCAAAAAAACAACTTTCCGGGACTTCAGTCCGGGTTGCATCAGTTGCAGGAGCCTTCCCCAGCGGCCAGTCTCCACTCCATGTTCGGGTGGAAGAAGTAAAATATGCTGTTGATGAAGGTGCTGATGAGATCGATATGGTGATCTCCCGGGGAAAATTCCTTGAAGGCAATGATTCTTTTGTCACCCATGAAATCGAAGAAATTAAGAAAGCCGCCGGAAATTCACACCTGAAAGTAATCCTGGAAACAGGGGAGATCGGCAGCCTGATGAATATCCGGAAAGCATCACAGATAGCAATCGAAGCAGGGGCCGACTTCATTAAAACCTCCACCGGAAAAGTTTCACCAGCAGCAACTACAGATGCAGTATGGGTTATGGCAGAAACAGTCAGAGATCACTTTCAAAAAAGCGGGAAGAAAATCGGGATCAAGCCGGCAGGCGGGATCTCCACCGCTGACCAGGCTGTTTCATATATCAGGATTATCCGTCATCTGCTTGGAGAAGAATGGCTTTATCCAGGTTTATTCCGTTTTGGTGCAAGCCGGTTGTTTGATAACATCCTTAAAGAGTTCGAATGATCGTTGGGTTTTTGATAATTTTTTCATAATTTAGCTTATTCATCACAGTTACGGATTCTCATTCTTTGAATATTTGGAATTCATGTTTAACATTCTTTTAAAAGCAACCTTATGAAAGCAGTAGTAAAAGCAACCTTGCTCGTCACAGGGTTGATCATTTTATTGTCAGCCTGCGCAAAAACCGACAATCCTCAGCCATCTCCGACTGATGCAAGGGCCAAATTCCTGGGGGACTGGAATGTGAACGAGCAAAAAAAGAAGCTGAATTACCAGGTTTCAATTACAGCAGATCCAAATTATTCTGACCGGGTGAGGATGGCGAATTTTGCAGCAACAAATGCAACAGCTATTGCATCGGTTTCCGGGAATACGATCACGCTTCTTCCCAGCCAGAGCCTGGCAACGATAACGATCGTATCGGGAACGGGGACTTATGCTTCGACGGGTAGCAGTTTTATTCTCTCCTACTCTTACATAGGATCTGACCAGGTGTCGGTGGTAGCAACGTTTACCAAGTAAAAATCACAGGGACAGCATCTATTTTTTAGGGTGAGCTTTGTCAGAAGTATCCAGGGTGGCAACTACTTCCTCGTACATTTTTGCAAAGGTTTCCGGATTTTGCTCATAATATTCCAGGTTCTTCCTGAATCGTTTTTCTGTACAGTGATACCTTGAAAAAAGCCTGTCGTAATAGAAATCCCGCATCCTGGTTACATTCTTCCCTCTTGCAACGTCAAGTTGCAGGAAAGCCTCAAGTACCTGTACATCTGACAGCATCCTGACCATTTCTTCCCTTGGAATAACAGAATCAGAACTCAGGCCTTCCGGTAACCGTGCGCTGTTCTCCCTGCGGCAACCCGCCAAAAGGATGAGGAATGACAAGAGAAAAAGGTATCGCATTGATCCCTACTTTTTCTTTTCCGAATATTCCTTGTTCAGGGCGTTCAGGACTTCTCTTGTGATATCAAGTGAATCACTTGCTACAAGGATCTCTCCGGCCGTCTTGAATCCGAGAATATAATCAAAATTGAAGTGGCGGTTATACCTCTTCAGGAAGTTGGTGACGGTATCGAGCAGCCTGAGGTTCATGGCAAGTTCCTTTTCGGCCACCTGCTGGGTGTACCTGTCCTTCTTCTCAAGGAGAGCCTGCTGTTTCTGCATCAGTGCCTCATAAACGATCTTTGCCCTTTCCTCCGTTATTGTATTCGCTCCGACCTGCTTCTGAAAGTCAGCTGCTTCTTTCTCAAATGCTGATTGTTCTCCAAGGATCTCCGCCTGGAGTTTCTTTCCTGTTCCTTCCAGGTCATTTTTCAGCATACGTACAAATTCGTATTTCGAATTCAGGGAATCGATATTTACATAAACAACCTTCATGGCTTTCCCGTTTACTTTCTGAAAGGCCATAGGAATTGCAACCTGTTCGGTTTTTTTTGCCGTAAAAAACAGGATGTAAAGAATGACCATGCCGATAAGCAAAATGCCATTCAGCACCAGGCTGATCTTCAGAAGGTCCGTTTTAGGCCTTGGGGGTTCTTCGATAAAAGTTTCCGTGGAAAAAATTTCCTCACCCGCCTGAGGAATTTCAGGTTGAATGTTGTTTTCGTCTTGCATACAATGGATTTTAATTACCTAATTCGGACATGAATTTGATTCGCATCAGGCGGATCTCCTCTTCGGTGAACTCATCTTCGCCTAACTCCCTCAATGCTTCATCAACAGAGTCGGATTCAGCTTCACGGAAGTATTCGAAGATCTCTTCCTGGTGGTAGGGATCAATAAATTCATCAATATAATAGTTGACGTCGATCTTCGTCCCTGACGCCACAATGGACTCTATTTCGGAAAGAAGTTCACCAAAATTAAGATTTTTGGCATATGCGATGTCTTCAAGTGATATCTTCCGGTCGATGTTCTGGATGATGTAAACTTTCAATCCGGACTTGTTAACGACCGATTTAACGACCATATCCATCGGTCGGATGATCTCATTTTCCTCCACATATTCTTTGATGAGATCGAGGAACGGCTTGCCATATTTCTGGGCTTTTCCGGAGCCGACACCGGTAATCTGTTTGAGTTCCTCATACGTGACCGGGTACTGGATAGCCATGTCTTCGAGGGAAGGATCCTGAAAGATGACAAAGGGAGGCAGCTTTTCCTTTCTTGAAATTTCTTTCCTGAGATCCTTTAAAAGTGAGAAAAGGGTTTTATCGGCCGTACTGACCTTCGATCCCATTGCGGCGAAAAATTCATCTTCCTCGATATTCTCAAAATCATGGTCATCAACGAGCATGATCGAATACGGCTTTTTAAGGAATTTCTGGCCCTCGGGGCTGATTTTCAGGATCCCGTAATTCTCAATGTCTTTAAGCAACAGCCTTTCGATCAATGTCTGCCGGATCACGGCATTCCAGAATTTTTCATCCTTGTCGGAACCGGTACCGAAAACATCCAGCTTATTATGCTTGTATGATTTTATTGTGGCTGTACTTTTCCCCAGGATGATATTGATAATGTGCTTTTGCTTGAATTGTTGCTTTACCGCAATAACCGTATCCAATGCGACTTTTACATATTGCTTGCCTTCAAACCGTTTCTTTGGATGGAGGCAGTTGTCGCAGTTCTGGCAATTGTCTTCCTTCATCACTTCCCCGAAATAATGAAGCAGCTGCTTCCTGCGGCACACAGAAGATTCGGCATATGCAACTGTTTCAAGGAGCAATTGCTTGGCAATTTCCTGTTCTGCAACAGGTTTACCTTTCATGAATTTTTCGAGCTTCTGGATATCATCGTAACTGTAAAAGGCTACGCAATTTCCTTCTCCATCGTCCCTGCCGCCTCGTCCGGTTTCCTGGTAATACCCTTCAAGACTCTTCGGCATGTCATGATGAATAACATATCTGACATCCGGTTTGTCGATCCCCATTCCGAATGCGATCGTGGCAACGATCACATCCACCTCTTCCATCAGGAATTTATCCTGGTTTTGCCTGCGTGTTACCGGGTCCAGGCCTGCATGGTATGGCAATGCCTTGATTCCGTTGACGACCAGTGATTCGGCAAGTTCCTCCACTTTTTTCCTGCTCAAACAGTAAATTATCCCCGATTTCCCCTGGTTCGACTTGATGAATTTGATGATATCTTTAACAACATTCTTTGTCTTGGGCCTGACTTCATAGTAAAGATTCGGACGGTTGAACGATGACTTGAACAGCGTTGCATCCATCATATTCAGGTTTTTCTGAATATCCTGCTGAACCTTAGGTGTTGCAGTTGCTGTAAGCGCAATGACGGGCACCTTCTGCCCTATTGCATCGATGATGGGCCGTAACCGCCTGTATTCAGGCCTGAAATCATGTCCCCATTCAGAGATACAATGCGCCTCATCAATGGCATAGAAAGAGATCTCAATGCTTTTCAGGAAGTCGATGTTCTCTTCTTTCGTGATGGTTTCCGGTGCTACATAAAGCAGTTTTGTCTTGCCCTTAACGATATCTTTCTTGACCTGGATGATTTCCTGCTTGCTTAAAGAGGAATTCATGAAGTGTGCTACATCCGATTCTGTTCCGAAACTACGGATCGAATCGACCTGGTTCTTCATAAGAGCGATAAGGGGCGAAATGATGATGGCCGTTCCCGGCTTGGTCATAGCCGGCAACTGGTAGCAGAGGGACTTCCCTCCACCCGTCGGCATAATTACGAACGTATCTTTATTATCAAGTACATTCTTTATAATAGCTTCCTGATTACCCTTAAAACTGTCAAATCCAAATACCTTCTTAAGTATATCGTGTAGTTGATACTCGCCCTTTTTCGACGCCATTTTGAACTCCGATTAATTTTCGTACTTTTGAGGATCAATTTTACTGATTTTAACCCCCTCTAATACAAATATAATAACAATCAAAGATTTTAAAACAACTTTTTTTTAAAAAAATTGTGTTTTGAAAGATTATAACGCCATTAAGGAAATCGCTTTAACCACAATTGGCGATGAAGCAGAAGCTATAACGGCCCTGAAAAACTCGGTCAATGACGATTTCGTAAAATGTGTTGAGGTTATTTACAAGTCAAAGGGGAGGGTGATTGTGACCGGGATCGGGAAAAGCGCGATCATCGGATCGAAGATCGTGGCCACCCTGAACTCCACCGGTACACCAGCGATTTTTATGCATGCAGCCGATGCCATCCATGGCGACCTTGGAGCGATCCAGAAGGAGGATATCATTATCTGCCTTTCGAAAAGCGGAGAAACCGATGAGATCAAAGTGCTAGTCCCCCTGTTGAAACTACATGGCAGCCTGTTGATCGCCATAGTCGGCAATACCAATTCATACCTCGCAAAACAGGCTGATTATATTATTGATTCCACTGTGAAAAAGGAGGCCTGCCCGAATAACCTTGCACCGACATCCAGCACAACGGCACAACTCGTCATGGGTGATGCGCTGGCCGTGTGCCTGCTTGAATGCCGGGGATTTACCATGAGTGATTTTGCCAGGTACCATCCCGGCGGAGCACTCGGAAGACGACTTTACCTGAAAGTCTCGGATATTTACCCGAACAACCAGGCACCAAAGGTAAGTGCAGGCGATGATGTGCGGTCAGTGATCATGGAGATCTCGTCCAAAAGGCTCGGTGCAACAGCAGTTCTTGATGAAGGAAAACTGATCGGGATCATTACCGACGGAGACCTCAGGAGAATGCTTGAGAAAAATGCGGATATCGCCCATATCACAGCACGGGAGATCATGAGCAGGAATCCCAAAACCACCGGACCGGATACACTCGTTGTGAATGCGCTGAATCTGATGCAAACCAACAACATCACCCAGCTCCTCGTGTGTGAGAATGGCACCTACCTTGGGGTCATTCATCTACATGATATTTTAAAGGAAGGTATCATATAAAGAACACTTTCCGGCAAATTTTGATATGACAGGTTGAAACGTGGGAATACAAAAGCAAAATTTTTACGGAATATTTTTTCTGATCCTTATTTTCACACTGTCACTCCTCCTTTTTCCCAATACATCCTTTTCACAGGTCACCAAGATCATGGGGCATGTCACCGACGCTTCCACAAACGAGCCGATCCCGTTTACATACATTATTCTCAAAGGAACTACAACCGGAACCATCACGGATTTTGACGGTAAATATGCCATCGAAACAAAAGTGGTCGGTGATTCCATTACCGCACGGATCCTGGGCTACAGATCGATCTCGAAAAAGCTTATCCGGGAGCAGTTCCAGGTAATCAATTTCGAACTTTACCCGGAAAGCCTGAACCTGCCTGAAATCGTGGTCAAATACAAAGGCAACCCGGCTGATGTCATCATGGACAGCCTGATCGCGAACAAGAAAAAAAACTCCCGGCCGCCCTATAACACTTACGAGTACGATGCTTATACGAAAATCGAGGTTGATGCAAACAACATTTCCGAAAAGCTGAAGAACCGTAAAATCCTCAAACCCTTTGAATTCGTGTGGAGCTATATCGACACTTCCACCATCAACGGGAAGTCATACCTCCCTGTATTCATTACGGAAACCATGTCGGAGGTCTCGTTCAGGAATTCTCCGCGTTCACGGAAGGAAGACATAAAGGCGTCAAAGGTTTCCGGGCTGGAAAATACCAGCGTAACGCAATTCCTCGGAAAATTTTCAGAAGAAGTCAATGTTTACGGGAATTTCATCGTTTTGCTTGAGAAGAATTTTGTTAGCCCGGCTTCCGACAATGGTCACGCTTACTATAATTACTACCTGATCGACAGTACATTCCTCGATAATAACTGGTGCTACCACATCATGTTCAAGCCAAAACGAAAGCAGGAGCTGACATTTACAGGGAGCCTATGGGTCAATGATACGACCTGGGCGGTTAAAAAGCTGGACATGCACATAGCGTCGGATGCAAATCTGAATTTTATCAATGAACTCGGGGTGAAACAGGAGTATTCCCTTAAGGGGGATCATCTGTGGATGCTTAACAAAGACGTGCTTTTCGCCGATTTCAACATTGTCACGAACACCAAAAAACTGATCGGGTTCTATGCAGTAAAAACGGTTTCATCCCGGAACTTCAGATTCGACATCCCGCCCGATGACAAGATTTTCTCCCGTCCATCTAACATTTTTGTCACCCCCGGTGCGGAAACAAAAACCAATGAATACTGGGATACAACGCGTTTTGAACGATTGTCGCCCACCGAGAAAGGGATCTATACCATGGTAGATTCGGTAAAAAATCTGCCGGTATTCAAAACCTATGTTGACGTAATTTATGGCATAACCACCGGCTATCTTTCGTGGGGAAAATTTGAGATCGGGCCCTATTTTAAATTGTACAGCTTTAATAAAGTGGAAGGAAGCCGGGTGCGGCTCGGAGCCCGGACCGCCAATTCACTCAGCAAGAAGATCCAGCTTGAAGGCTATGTCGCGTATGGTTTTACGGATATGACGTTCAAATACGGGGGAGACCTTCTCTATATGTTCAGCAAGGCTCCGAGGAGGGATTTCTCAGCCAGTTTCCAGTATGATGTGGAACAGCTTGGGTTGAGTCCCACTGCATTTTCGTCCGACAACATCCTGAGTTCGATCTTCCACCGGGGCCCGAACGATAAGCTCACCTTGGTGAGGGATTACCACCTGGCATACGAGCATGAATGGTTTCCCGGGCTGATAAATACCCTGAACCTTCAGCACCGTGAAATGTTCCCGCTGGGCTCGACCCTGTTCATCCTTTATCCACACTCACCACATCCGGATTCAATTTCATCGATCTTTACATCCGAGATCAACCTCCAGACGCGGATATCCTTCCAGGAACGATACCTGACCAATGAGTTCTACCGTTATACGATCAGCTCCAACTACCCTGCATTCCTGATCAGCTACAGCTATGGCTTTCCGAATACATTCAACAGCGATTACGAATACCATAAACTGGTGCTGGGAATGAAACATTCTTTTAATGTAGGAATGATCGGCTGGTCGAAATACATCATTGAAGCCGGCAGGATCTGGGGTACCCTTCCCTACAACCTGCTTCGGATCCATGACGGGAACCAGACATTCTTCTTCGACGAGTTTTCGTCCAACCTGATGAATTATTATGAATTTGTAAGCGATCAGTATGTAAGCGCATATTTTACCCACCATTTCGACGGACTTTTATTCAATCACATCCCATTGCTCAGAAAGTTGAAATGGCGTGAAGTTGTTTATATTAAAACTGTTTTCGGAACGCTTAGCGATAAAAACAAGAACTACTCCGCATTTCCCGATCAGCTGCGGTCGTTCAACGACATCCCCTATTGGGAAACCGGAGCGGGCATTGAGAACATCCTGAATTTCATCCGTGTTGATGCAATCTGGCGCTTAAACCACCTCCATGACAACATTCCGGTCAGAACGCCTTCTTTCGGGATCTTTGTTTCGATGAACTTTTCGTTCTGACCCAGCTTCGGGCTTCGGGCCTCGGTTAGCCTTCCACCCGTGAAAGGGTACCAAAAGCCCCAATCCTCTGAGCTGGAGGGAGCATTAAAGAAATTTAATTACTTTTGTAGATCAGATACCGAAGCCCGAAGCCCGAAGCCCGAAGCAACAATATGATACTCGAAACCGAAAAGATCGTAAAAAAATACCGGAACCGCACCGTGGTTAACGAAGTTTCCATCCAGGTCAGCCAGGGTGAGATCGTTGGTCTGCTTGGTCCGAACGGGGCAGGGAAAACCACTTCATTCTATATTATTGTCGGGCTGATCAAGCCGCTGACGGGAAAGGTTTTCCTTGACCAGGAAGACATTACCAGTGAGCCGATGTACAAACGGGCACAACGCGGGATCAGCTATCTTCCGCAGGAAGCATCCGTATTCAGGAAGCTTACGGTGGAGGATAATATCAGAGCGATCCTTGAATTTAGCAAGTTCAAAAAGAATGAGCAAAAAGACCGGCTTGAATACCTGCTGGATGAATTTGGGCTTCAGCATGTGCGGAAAAGTGAAGGGATCACCTTATCGGGCGGTGAAAGAAGAAGAACCGAGATCGCCCGGTCGCTGGCCGTTGATCCGAAATTCATCCTGCTCGATGAACCTTTTGCAGGGATCGACCCGATTGCCGTGGAAGATATCCAGAATATCGTAAGGAAACTGAAAGAAAAGAATATTGGTGTGTTGATCACCGACCATAACGTTCATGAAACCCTCTCCATCACCGACCGTTCCTACCTTTTATTCGAAGGCTCCATTCTGAAGGCGGGCACTTCCCATGAACTGGCAGATGACCCCCATGTCCGCAAAGTTTACCTCGGGCAGAATTTTGAACTCAGGTAACTGAGGGCCAAAAAAAAAAGGATATAGCGAACTATATCCTTTCCCTGGAACAATTCAGGAATTATTTTTTATCCCCTGTGCATTTCTTTGCTTCCGGACATGTTTTGGCGCAATTTGATCCTTTTGGACCCTTTTCGTCTTTACAGTCGTGACCCGGTTTTGTTGTCGTTGATGAATATTCGGTCTTGTAACCAAGGTTTTCAACAGCCTTCACAAGCTTGTCTTTGTTTGTTTTTGCAGGATCATAGGTGATCGTAACGACTTTGGTTGAAAGATCAGCAACAGCTTTCTCCACCCCTTCGGTTTTTGAAAGACCGGTCTGGATCTTCGCCTGGCAACTTGCACACGTAAATTCAACCTTCATTTTCAGTGTTTCGCTTTTAGTGGCAACTCCTGCGTAAGAATTCATTATTCCTGCGAGGAAAATCATTGTAAAAATTCCTGCGGCAATGTTCTTCATCGTTTTCATAAATATTATTTTTTTGGTTAATTTCTGATTTGACAATGTTTATGCAAAAGTATAAAATTTCCCTGATACAGAAAAATGAAATATTTCATATCTGTTAATAAATGCTGGCTGATTGAAAGACGTTACAAATGCTCAGGCTGTTTTCTGAAAGACAAGCGAGAGAATAATATACAAGACAATGATCAACGGGATGGCACTGACTGAGAAAAGGATAAGAAGCAGCATTGAAATTCCCAGGAAGATAAAGCGGTCCTTGTTTTTATCCCAATCCAACGACTTGAATTTTAAGGAAAATATCCGGAGGTCGGAGATCAGCAGGTAGGAAAAAAAGATGGTAAGAATGGCCAGCACCCTTGTATTCAGGAAGAAGTTCACTAAAAAATCGAGGTGGATGATGGAGTAAAAACTGGATTCCAGTCCAACAACGAGCGGTATGGATGCAAAGAACATGGCATTGGCTGGTGTGGGTAATCCGATGAAGGATTCTTCCTGCCGGGTGTCGATGTTGAATTTTGCCAGCCGGATCGCAGAGCAAACCGGGATCAGCAAAGCAAAATAAGGAACGATATGCATCCGTTCCAGGAAATTGGAACTCGTGCTGCAGGGTACATATAAAAGGTGATACATGATGATCCCCGGGGCTACACCGAAAGAAACAACATCCGCCAGGGAGTCAAGATCCTTGCCGATAGCAGACCTTGCATCCAGCAGCCTTGCCGCCGTACCGTCAAGCCAGTCGAAAATCCCCGCAATGAAGATGAATACGGAGGCCAGGATAATATCATTTCCGAGGATCAGGGTTATTGAAACACAACCGCAGACCAGGTTAGCTGTGGTTAAGGCATTCGGGACATAGGATTTCAGTTTCATCACACGTTATTTATCCATGTAAAAATATAAAATATTTCATGAATTACGACAGGATCTGAAAAACTTACCGATCGGTTTTTTATTACTTTTACATGCAAATTACCTGCACATATCCCAAACCAGCAAAAATGAAAAACATGTATCCAAAATGGATCATCTTATCCATTGTTTTAACAGCTCTTTCAGGTCCTGTCGTGGCCCAGTTCTCTGTTTCCGGAGAATTCCGCATGCGTCCCGAGTATCGCGACGGATATGCAACGTTGCGTGATTCATCAAAAACCCCTTACGGGATCATCCTTGGCAGGGCCAGGGCCATATTCGACTTTAAAACCGATAAGATCATGACCCGGTTTTCATTGCAGGATGCATTTGTTTTCGGACAGAACAATTACGCATCGGATACGATTTCCAAAAATACGGTAAATATGTTTGAAGCATGGTTCAGGTACAGCTTCACGGAAAAGTTTGCCCTTAAGATCGGGCGAACAGAAGTCGTTTATGATGATGAGCGTTTTCTCGGAAGGTCCGATTGGGCCATGTGGGGGGCAACCCATGATATCATAATAGCTCAATGGGGAGATCCGAAAAAGAACTACAACGGCGACCTTGGCATTGCAATAAATAATGTAGCCCCGGCCAATCCAACGGTCCCCTACCTGGCATCTTACCCACTTAAAAACTATAAATATATGGCCTATACCTGGGAACATTTTAAACTGATGGAAGATAAATTATCTTTTTCATTCCTTGCATTAGCCGATGGTTTCCAGGCACCTTCCACAACCGTTACAAAAACGACCACCGATACCCTGAAAATCCGCAACTCCTTCGATTCGATCATCGGCACAACAGTGACCAAAAACACGACAAAGGTCACAACGGATTATCCGAACCAGGTTTATCTGAGGGCCACTGCGGGGCTCGATGGGTGGCTAACCCTGAAGAAATGGAGTTTTTCCCTCAGCGGATATTACCAGGGAGGCCATTATAAAGATGGAAAAACAATCAATGCCTGGTTTTATTCCGCCAATATATCCTGGAAAGTCATCAAGCCGTTAAAACTAATGGTCGGGTATGATCACCTGGACGGGAACGACTTTTCGGACACAACAGCATGGAAGACAAAAATGACCGGATTCAGCACATTATACGGAACCGCCCACCGCCTTTACGGATATATGGATATGTGGAACAGCTATGTAAGGGACAACAACACGGCAGGTCTTAACGATCTTTACCTGCGGGCTACCCTGAACTTCTCTGAAAAGACTTTCATAGAAGGAACATTCCGTTGGTTCAGCCTGGCCAGGGGATTTCTGAATAAGAAAGATGCTGTGACAAAGCTGCCATACACCGCCGTGGATAAAAACCTCGGGCAGGAAATCGACCTGATGTTCGTTTACAAACCGATACCGAACCTTGACCTTAATGCAGCGTACTGTTTTTTTCTTCCTACAAAGACAATGGAATTACAGAGAGACATCCAGGAAGGCAAGAGTAAATTTGCACAATATGCCTATATAATGGTAACCTATAAACCCAATTTCTTCACCAGCGAAAAGAAATAACACGAATGATCCAAATTCCATTCGTCGACCCTGGGGAATTCGACTACGAACTACTCCCTGGACGTATCGCCCAGTTTCCATTGGAGAGACGTGATTCTTCAAAACTTTTGATTTCCGGAAGGGATTCAATAACCGAAGCTGTTTTTTCAGATCTCCCGTCCCTTATTCCACCTGAAAGTATTCTTGTTTTCAACGATACGAAAGTCATACGTGCCAGGCTTATCTTTTCTAAACCCACAGGAGCGACCATTGAGATCTTTTGTCTCGAACCAACAGAACCTGATGCTGAAATCCAGGTTGCCTTTCATCAAACCGGTCATTGTGCTTGGAAATGTCTGGTCGGCAATGTAAAGCGCTGGAAAGGAGAAATTCTTCAGAAGGCGTTTACCCTCAACAATAAAACATGCATTCTTACCGCAAGAAAAAAAGATGATCTTGGCGATGGCTGTCACCTCGTTGAATTCTCCTGGGATCCGCCCGGGTATTCCTTTTCGGAGGTTCTTGAAAGCTCGGGACTGGTGCCTTTGCCTCCTTATATTACAAGAGCTCCAGGGGAGCCTGATGCTGCCTGGTATCAAACCATCTTTGCCGAATTCCCTGGTTCAGTTGCGGCACCTACGGCAGGATTGCATTTTACCGAAACCGTAATGGCAGGTTTGAAAGAAAGGCATTGTAAAATTGAGAAAGTCACCCTGCATGTCGGGATCGGAACTTTCAGACCGGTAAGTTCCCCGGATATCTCGCAACATATCATGCATCATGAGAGGATTAGCATTTCAAGGGAATTCATTTCATCTTTATTACCATTCGCCGGAAAAAACATTCTGGGTGTCGGGACTACTTCCGTCAGGACCCTTGAAACGCTTTACTGGCTGGGAGTCAAGATCCTTGCCAACGGGCCGGGAACAATTCCAGAAGTTCTTCAATGGGATCCTTATGATGACCGGTACGACGCTGCTATCGGGGTGGATGACTCATTGGCTGCCCTCCTGGACTGTCTCGACCAGCATGGCCTCGATCAATATACCGGCGATACCGGGATCATGATACTTCCCGGCTACCGGTTCCGTTTGATAAATGCCATGGTCACGAACTTCCATATGCCGAAAAGTACATTGCTGATGCTCATTGCCGCTTTTATCGGTGACCGCTGGAAAACGGCCTACCGGTATGCACTCGATCATAATTTCCGGTTCCTGAGTTACGGAGATGCCTGCCTGCTTTTTCAACAGGATTGATATATGGAGGTTTTTATTTATCTTTGTAAATAATTACAGAATTAAAAACCATCCAGGATGTTATCATTCATCTTATTGCTATTCGGCGGTCTGGGCACAGGAGAGATCATTCTCATCGCCCTTGTGGTATTGTTGATTTTCGGGGGAAAGAAAATTCCTGAACTAATGCGTGGCATCGGAAAAGGCGTGAAAAGCTTCAAGGAAGGCGTGTCGGGACTGGAAGACGAGATCAACAAACCCGGAAAGACAGATTCCACAAAAGAAACGGACCATAATAAGCCGCAGGAAAAAGCAGGCTGATCAGAGTTTAGTGCCGAAGATCCTTACAACACTGGCTTTACCAATGTGATATAAGCCTTCGTTGATGATGATTTCATTCTCGCTGAGCTCAGTAAAATCAAAACCGGCAAAATCATTTCTCAGGTCTTCCGGATCATACAATTCCTCTATTTTCAAGGGTCCTCCCGACTGGTTATCCATCTGATTCTTACTGAATGCTTCAAAGATCAGTTTTCCGCCTTTCTTTAAACACTTCCTTGCCTGTGCGTGAACATAAGTCCGGAGGATCGGTTCAAAATGAGCAAAGATCAATACAACCGCATCATACGCCTCCACCGGGAATTGGTAATTTTGAACGGAAGCCACATCATAAACAAGGGGCACCTTTTTCGCTTCAGCCAGTCTCATCGCTTTAGCCCTGCCCTTTATACTATAATCCATCGCGTAGGAAGTCCAGCCCTGGAATGCCGCATAAACGGCATTCCTGCCTTCTCCTTCACAAATAAAAAATATCCTGCCGGCTGGCAAGCCTTTCAGCCTCTCCCTGAAATACCTGTTCGGAACAGAGCCGTAAGCATATTCTTCTCCGGAGAACCGGCCGTCCCACATGTCACGAATGTTCTTGTTTACCTCATAGTAATTCATGCGTTAAAAATATAAAAAAAACAGTGAATAATCCATTTTTATCCTGACTTTTTCCACCAGCATACCACCCAGGTCCAGTGATGCTGAAATTTTCAATTTCTTATTAACTTTACCTTCTGATTTACTGTTTATTGAAAATTTCTTTGTGAAATTTTTCACAATTTCTTGCATTATTCAAATATTTATATCTAGATTTGTAGATGTAAAAATAGCCCTAATTCAACATTGTCAGATATGAAAAAACTTTTAATTCTGGGAGCAGGAACGGGTGGAACGATCATGGCCAACCGGATGCGAAAACAGCTGGAAAAAGATGTGTGGGACATCACCATCGTGGATCAGCACAAGACGCACTATTATCAGCCCGGGTTCCTTTTTATTCCCTTCGGGATGTATTCCCGCCAGGATGTGATCAAGCCCAAAACAAATTTTTTACCTGCAGGGGTGAACGTGATCTTTCAGCAGATCGACCGCATAGATGCAGCGAACAATCATGTAATCCTGAAAGATGGCGTTTCGCTCAGATACGATTTGCTGATCATTGCCACGGGAACACAGACCTGTCCGGAAGAAACGCCGGGTATGCTCGGTCCGTTGTGGCACAAGAACATTTTTGATTTCTACACGATCGAAGGAGCCACGAGTCTTGCGGATTTCTTCAAGACCTGGCCGGGAGGAGAACTGGTGGTAAACATTGCCGATATGCCCATTAAATGCCCTGTTGCCCCGCTTGAATTCGTGATGTTTGCCGACGCTTTCTTTGTTGAGAGAGGTCTCCGCAACAAAGTGAACATTACATTGGTAACGCCATTGTCGGGCGCTTTCACCAAACCCAGGGCTTCAAAGATCCTTGGCAGCATGCTGGATGAGAAAAATATCCGGATCATCCCCGATTTCTACATGGAACGTGTGGATAATGAAAAGAAAGCCATCGTTTCCTACGATGAACGGGAAATTCCGTTCGATTGTCTTGTCACTGTGCCCGTCCACAAAGGGAATCCGGCGATTGGCAAAAGCGGGCTGGGTGATGAAATGGATTTTGTGAAGGCAAACAAGCATACCCTTCAATCGGATCTGCATCCCAATATCTTTGTCATCGGGGATGCCGGCAATTTCCCGACATCCAAAGCCGGATCCGTGGTCCACTTTGAAGCTGACATCCTTTTGGAGAACCTGGTGTGCATGATCGAAAACCGTCCGCTCACGGGATCCTATGACGGCCATTCGAACTGTTACATTGAAACCGGTTTCGGCAAAGGCGCCCTCATCGATTTCAATTATGATACCGAACCTCTTCCCGGCTCATTCCCTTTCCCGGGGATCGGTCCGTTCGGGCTTCTGAAGGAATCCCGCGCGAACCATTACGGAAAGCTAATGTTCCGTTGGATTTACTGGCATATCCTGCTGAAAGGAAAGGAAATGCCGATTGATTCGAAAATGACCATGGCCGGTAAAAAACTTTAAAATATTGCATTATGACAGATGTAACAATTCAGGACCAGGTACAGGAGATCAACCGCAAGCTGGATGCTGTTTTAGAACACATCGAACTGCAGCGGCAGAAGCGGGAATCATTCGACGACCTGGTGGAAGATCTTTCAATCGTTGCAAAAGATGCGTTCAATCATTCGGTAACGATCCTGGAAAAAGCCCAGGTAGAAGTGGATTCATGCGGCATCTCATGCCTCATCATCAAGATCCTGCAGAATATAGGCACATTCAACGAGATGCTTGAAATGATGGAAAGTGCAAAAGACTTCATGAAAGACGTCTCCCCGATCATCCGCCAGATGGGCCTCGATGCGGTTCACAAACTGAACGACCTGGATCAGAAAGGCTATTTCGAATACCTTTCCGCCCTGGGCAGTTTTGCCGACAAGTGGGTGTCAACATTCACCGCCGAAGACCTGAAACGGGTTGAGAACAATCTTGAGGGTATCAGCAGTGTTCTCAGGAACCTTACCGACCCTGATCTGCTCGCAAGGTTCGGCACCGTTACGAAGGTGCTGGCCGAAGTGCGGATGGACGACACCAAAGACAACGTATCATACTGGAAACTATTCCGGCAGATGAGATCCCCGGAAGTCAGGAAATCATTATCCTATTCACTAAGGATTTTATCGGCCCTGAATCAGCGTACAAATTAATCAATACAATATTTTTATATCTTTAATTTGTCTTAGCCTGAAATAGGTTGACCAAATTGAGTTAAAATGTTAACTAAATTTGGAAACTATGACAGACAAAACAAAGGTAAAGAAACCGAGCAAACAAAATCGGCATTTCAGCGATGAATTTAAGAGGCAAAAAGTTAAAGAGATTGATGAAAATCTGCTCACCATCACTGAACTAACGAAAGAATATGAGGTTTCAAGGACTGCGGTCTACAAATGGGTTTATAAATATTCGAAACGATTTGAACAGGGAGTTAGTCAGGTTGTTCAATTGGAAAGCGAGCAAGAGAAGACTAAAAAGTTAAAACTTCGTTTGGCAGAGCTAGAGCGTATTGTAGGACAAAAGCAGATGAAGATAGATTACCTGGAAAAGATGATAGAAATCGGAGGTAAAGAGCTGGGAGTCGATCTTAAAAAAAAGTTCAATACTCCACCCTTAACTGGTACAGGACCCATAGAGGGGAACACCAATATAGAATGAATAGTCTCTACAAAATAGCAGGATTAACAAAGCAGGCCTTGCATCAATATGAGACCAGACAATCTCATTTGCAACTGCAAGGGGAGACAATTTTAACATTGGCAACAGAGATCAGGAGAGAACACCCCAAAATGGGATGTCGAAAAATGCACTACTTAATGGATCCGGATTGTTGGGGACGGGACTCATTTGAAAGCTTACTGTTAAAAAATGGATACCGGGTAAAATACGAACCCAATTTTATACGGACTACCTATAGTCAGAGTCAATACTACTTTCCTGATTTAACAAAAGGGCTGGAGTTAACATACGTAAACCAATTATGGGCAACAGACATAACTTATTTTTTCGTGAAAGGAAAATTCTTCTACTTGACATTCATTTTAGATGTTTACTCCCATCGCATAATAGGTTATCAAGTAAGCTCAACACTAAAGGCTGAAGCAAATGTCAAAGCGCTTAAAATGGCTTTCAGAACAAGAAGGCAACAAGTCTTTCCTGGTTTGATTCACCACTCTGATAAAGGCAGCCAGTTCATCGACAAAGAATATCAAAGAATGATAAAGGATGCCCAAATAAAAATGAGCATGTCCAATGAAGCATGGGAAAATCCTTTTGCTGAAAGAATTAATGGAATCATAAAACAAGAATATCTGGATTGTTGGCAAATTGATACTGGTGAAGAATTAATGACAGCAACCAAACGAGCTGTAAACAATTATAATATAACTCGGCCCCATTGGTCTGTGCTTAATAAGTTGTCACCTGTAAACTTTGAAAAACTTCTGTTAACTTTGGACACCCAAAAACGACCGACGGTGAAGCTTTATACCGAAGGCAAGGCTAAGGTTGAAGGGGCATCCAGCCCCAACAACTTTAACCCAAAAACTTCCCTCTGGCTCTCTTTGCCCGACGAAGGTATTGGTACCAAGGTTGACAGTTGACACAAAACGGTCAACCTTATTCAGGCAAGGTCAATTCGTAAATCAAAAATCGTAAATCAAAATTCAAACAACATGGCTCAGAAAGTATTTAACGGAGTGACCATTGATGTGAATGACGAAGGTTATCTCACCAACGCATCCCAGTGGACAAAGGAAATTGCTGCTGCAATTGCAAAAGAAGAAGGAGTTGAACTTACCGACAAGCACTTTGCCGTCCTTGATTTTATCAGGGATAAAACAGCCAGGGGCGAAAACCTGACGATCCGGTCAGTAGGAAATTCAGGGATTGTGGACATAAAAGGCTTTTATGGGTTATTTCCTGGTGCCCCGATGAAGAAAGCCGCAAAGATCGCAGGGGTTCCAAAACCGGCCAGTTGCGTGTAGCACCGTATCATCCTTATTTCTCAACCAAATTTTTATAACAAGGTAAAAGTATATGATAAAAGAAGAATTCCCGATAAAGAAAGTTTGCCTCATTTGTGCCAAAGGAACAATCGAGGATGTTTACGCAGCGCTTGTCATGGCAAACGGTGCGGTCATGGAAGGCATTGAAACGAAAGTGTTTTTCACTTTTTTCGGTCTTGATGCCATCACAAAAAAGCAGATGAACAAACTGCATACAGGCACCATTGGCAATCCTGCCATGCGCATGCCCGGGGGACTTCCGTTCCCTTCGATCCTCGGAATGCTGCCGGGGGTGGAGGCCGGGGTTTCCGCCATGATGAAAAGCCAGATGGAGAAGCTGGATATTCCGCCGGTTTCTGAATTCCTGGAAATGATCACGGCCGGTGGGGGCGAGATCTACGCCTGCAAACTGGCGATGGATATGTTCAAACTGAAGAAGGAAGATCTTTGGGATGAGGTGAAGGATGTTCTTACTGTGGGCCAGTTTTATGAAATGGCCGGAGGACTTCAGACTCAGATCATTTTCACCTAAAAAGAAGAATGATCCTTATAGAATAAACAAATTTCAATTCATGTATACCGTTAGATTGATTTCCGGGTTGATTTTTATTGCCCTTGGTTTCATATCGAGTGGACAGGATGTCGTTGTTTCGGTCACAGGGCGATATCTCGGGAATCCAATACCTTTGGACACCCTCGTCATTGAAGATATAACGAATCCGGGGCAACTGGTGTTCGGCCCTTTGCCACAATCAATCACCACGTATATTATTGATCTCTCCTCCGGTATCCTGGTAAATGGGATTGAAGAAAATTCAACGGATGAAGGAATTACCTTGATAATAAATCAACCAGGGTATGTGCAGATCGGAATTGTTTCCCTGGCTCATGAAGTTTTTGCCTTTTCCTTGTATAATTCACTCGGGGTTTGCTTCTTTCATGAAAATACCACCTGCGGACCGGGATCCAATCTGTTCGAGATAGAAACCGGTAAGGAAGGCTTCAATATTCTTTGTGTTACGAGCCAATCAAGAAAAGCATGTTTCAAGGTAACCGGCTGCGAAACTAAAACCAGCGGAGCTCAATTAAGAACTGCCGGCCAGTTTATTTCTGCCGGAAGTGGAGAAAAAGGGAGTATGCGCAAATATGGGAAAGGAGATGGATTCCATTATTCGCCGGGGGATAAAGTCAGGTTTACAGCCAAAAAATCGGGTATGTATCCTAATACAGAACCCTGTTATCCAAACAATGGCGATTCCATTTTCATTGCCTTGTCTTCACCGTGCCAAGGCATTCCGGTTGTTCAGGATTATGACGGGAATGTGTATCATACGGTGCAAATCGATGACAGATGCTGGATGCGTGAGAATATGCGGGTAATCCATTATTCGGACGGCTCACCCCTGACCGATGGAACAGGCGTAGGCTCAATTGGAGGAGATTACACTACGAAATACTGGTTCGATTATAATGATGATCCGTCTCTCTCTCCGATCTATGGGAAGTTATATTCAGGGGCCGGAGTTTTGAACGGTGCCAGTGGTATCGGCGCGGATTCAATCAATTACCAGGGTATATGTCCGACCGGGTGGCATGTCTCCAGCGATGAGGATTGGCTTAAAATGGAAGAATTTCTCGGGATGGATTCCTGGAGTTTAGGGTTGATGATGAAATGGAGAGGCACTGACCAGGGCAATAAAATAAAAGAAACAGATTCGATCCATTGGGGTTCCTACAATTATTATTCTACCAACGAATGTGGATTCACAGCTCTTCCGAGCGGCTACCGAATTTATGATATTCCATTCGGTGGTCTGGGTGAAGACGGAGAGTGGTGGACATCAACTAGGGTTATAGGCCAAGCACTTATAATAAGGGGCATTACCAGTTTTTTGTCTCAAATATATCGTGGTGCCGGTGATTTGGATTCCGGGTTATCTTGCAGGTGTGTTAAGGACTGAATGGTTCATGCAACCCCGTTCCATACACCAAAAAGGAAGATTATGAACAGGACAAGCATTGAGAAGAGCCCTTTGTCGACTCAACGACAATTATATTTTCACTTGTGAACCTTCCGCGAATTTTGCAGATCTACGGAGTTAGCTTGAATCCCGAAACCGGGAAAAATCTTACCCCCTTTCACAATTCCGGAACTCGACGGAATCATGAAAGGGGGCAATGGTTTGAGGTTAAAAATGTTTGTTTTATCGAATCAGATTAACCTTTGTGGTTTTTATCCCATCATTTGTTTCAACCCGGAGCAGATAAATGCCAACCGGCAAACCGCCCAGGTCGATTGTATTAGTGTTCAAACGACCCGTCACAAGCACCTGGCTTCCCGTATTATCAAACAACACGGCGTTCTCAACCTGGCCAACTCCTGAAAGGAGGACCCTTCCTGTTGTTGGATTGGGATAAGCCTTGAACTGAAGTGCTGAAGGCACTGACCTGATGCCGACGCTGGTCGAATCACCATAAGAAGCCTGGAACATTTCGCGTGTATTCGTATCCTGAACCCAGGCAATGACCATCAGGTCATTCCAGCGCTCGATGTTCGTTCCGGCAAGGTTTGCAGAAACATCAATGGAAGTGGTTTCCCCGTCAATGAGGGAGACTGGCGTTCCATAAGCGGTCGGTACCATTTTCATCATCACGTTGTGGAATTCCGTTTCGCCGTTTGTTGAAACGTTATTATAGGTGACTTTTTCAATTACAGCAACCAATGCCGTAAGGTTGCCGGTCACTTTGGAACTGATGTCCAGGTGAACAAAAACGGAAGTATCACCACCGGAAGCAGAAAAATAATAGCTGGAGCTGACATCTAAAAATGCAGGGGTCGCAATGGAATTGGTGTAGCCTCCCATGACTCCGCCATTGTTTGTCGGCTGCTGCTGCCCGTCAACGTAAAGGTCCGGCACATAGCTCACGCCGTAGAAGTAACGCCTTACGCCGCCTTCTTCCGTATAATAAGGATCACCACTGCCTGGCCAATCCATCTGGTACTTGATCAGAGTAATGCTGTCACCATATTGTTCCAGGAAAGGAGTAAAAACTGTGCTGTTGAACTGGGCACAAGGCGCGCATGTTGAACTGGTGAATTCCTCGTAGATCGGTTTCCGCTGCAGGGAGCCGCTGGCGACATGAAGCACTTTGGAAAGCGTATCATTGGCCGGATTTTCATCCAGTCCCTGGTTGTTGACATTGCTTACCCATACCTGGAGGGTATAATTTCCCGGGCCGAGTGACAGGGCGTCCGTCATTGAAAAATCATGGGATGCTCCAAACGGGAGGTTAAGGCTGGTAAGAACATCGGAATAGACCGATCCCTGGTCGATCCTGTAATTTACCGTTGCAGCGGTGATGGGGTTGATCCCCATGTTCACAAACGTTCCTGAAACGACAGAACTTCCGACTGAATAGGGAGGTACATCAATAACCGACATTGCGGCATCACGGTTCTTGGAAACATCCAGTGAAATGTCATCAAAGTACCATTCGTTAATATTATAGGAATAACCGGTAAAATAGAAGCATACCTGGAAGGTAGAAGAACCAACATCGGCGGAGGTGATCTGAATGATCTTCGTTTCGGGTCCGATTGAAGCTGTAGGATTGACAGACCAAACCGAAGACCAGGTACCGGATGCAGACCGGGTTGCCACGCCCACCGTATACGGGGATGCATAATGGTCGACCATATGCTTGAAACTCAATGTCAGGGAAGTATAACCTGTAGTGTTGATTGTAGGTGACATAAGGCGTGAAGTACCTGTCCATGAAGGATTATAGAAAAATTGCGCTTCAGGCGCAGTACCACCTGCATGGGCCGTGGCAGGAGCAGTCCAATTGGTTCCATGTGCATCAATCGACCATCCAGCCGGGGGCATCGTACCACTGCCGAAATTCTCAGTCAGCAATGACTGCCCGAAAATGAACGGGCTGGAAATTAACAATAATGAAAAAAGTAAAAGTTTTGCTTTCATGGTTTTGCAGTTTAATGAATGAATTTTTTAACTATTAAATCTTGTATCCAAAGATACTATTTTCAAGATAAATGTCAACAACTTTTCAAGTATATTTGTAACGGGTAATATACATTGAATGGAGCTCGAAGACGAAGAACACATCGCTCCTGAGGAAAACGGGAAAGAAATGACATTCTGGGAGCATCTCGATGAATTGCGGGCTGTTCTGATCCGGAGTGTTGCCGTGCTTCTTGTCCTCACGATTGCAGCCATCGTCTTTAAAGAATTCCTGTTCGACAAGGTCGTTCTGGCACCAAAGAACGCCGACTTCATCACCTATCGCGTTCTGTGCAGGCTGGGGAAATTCCTATCCATGAATTCCCTCTGCTTTGACACCTCCACCCTGCACCTGATCAACATCAACCTGGCCGGCCAGTTCACCTCCCACATGACCGTATCATTTGTCGCTGCATGCATCGTCACATCACCCTATATCGTATGGGAACTATGGCGGTTCATCAAACCCGGCCTCACACAGCAGGAAAAGCAACATACCCGTGGTGCAGTCCTGATCATTTCCGGCTTATTCATCTCGGGGGTCCTCTTCAGTTACTATCTGGTCGTTCCGGTCATGGTGAATTTCCTGGGGAATTACCAGGTGAGCGCATCCGTTTCGAATCAGATCGCACTGAATTCATATGTAGGTTCCGTTACTATGATGACATTACTGATGGGCCTGATCTTTGAATTTCCTGTAATTGTTTTTTTTCTCAGCAAGATCGGCATCCTGAACCCTTCACTTCTTAGGAAATACAGGAAGCATACGATCGTTGCGATTCTGATCACCTCCGGGATCATTACTCCAAGCCCGGATGTATTCAGCCAGCTTCTCGTTTCTGTGCCGTTGTATGCACTGTTTGAGATCAGCCTGATGCTTTCTTCACGGGCTTACAAAAGAAACCAGGAACTGGCGGGCTGATTGTTTTTTTTCCTTGTAACCTTTAAACGAGTTCATCGTCTAAACCACAATTCAATTCAAAAAACTGATTATGGAACCAAAAAGATTGTACAGAAGTGTCGTGGATAAAAAGATCGGGGGCGTTTGCAGCGGACTTGCTGAATATTTTGATATCGACCCGCTGCTCGTCAGGCTGATTTTTGTCGTTCTGGCCCTTGCCGGAGGCGGCGGAGTGCTGATCTACCTTGTATTATGGGTAATAACGCCAGAAAAGCCGATGGTTGCCGGACAACCGTTCACCAATCCGGGTCCGGGATTTCACCAGCAACCAAACCCTGATCCCCAGGCCGCACCTGCCGGTGCTGAAATGCCAAAGGATCCGGCTCCGACGCAGGACAATAAAGACATACGGTCGAAAGGAAGTCTGATCGGTGCCATGGTGCTGATCACTCTTGGTATCTTGTTCCTCGCTGATGAATTTATTCCAAACATCGATTTCGGTGACTTATGGCCGGTTATCCTGATCGTTATCGGGGCCGGGCTGCTGATAAACAGCATGGGGAAAAGGAAAAGTGAAAAGTGAAAAGTGAAGAGTGATGAGTGATGAGTGATGAGTGATGAGTGAAAAGTGAAAAATCAGGAAATGATTTCTAAATAATTAAAGAAACACAATATGAAATACCGTCATTTATTTTGGGGAATATTGCTGATTGCCATTGGAATGTTATTCGTACTGAATAACCTCGGAGTTATTTATTTCACCTGGCATTCAATCTGGAGGCTGTGGCCGGTGATCCTCATTATCTGGGGAATCTCCATTTTGCCGATCAAAGACAACATCCGTTTCATCGTGCTTGTGTGCACCATCGTTCTCACCTTTTTCATCATCAACCGGCTGCCTCAGGACAGGCCCTGGTTTTTCCAGTTCCATCATCATAACGGAGACAATTCTTTTGGTTGGTCTGATGACGAGGACGAGGATTCATCCACCCACAATTACCGGGACCAGAACTTTACCGTACCTTTTGATTCTCTTTCAACAAAGGGTATCCTGAACCTTGAGGCTGCGGCTGGAAATTTCAGAATTGACGGTACAACCAGTGATTTTCTTGATTTCAGCAAGCAGGGTGATATAGGCAACTATGAGCTTACCACAAGAGATATTACGGGAGGCAAGGACATTTCCATCCATTTGCAGGAAGGAAGAGTGCATGGTTCCATCAACAAGAACAAGGTCGGGATCAAGCTGAACAACACTCCTTCATGGAACCTGAACCTGGATATCGGCGCCGCTGATCTTAAGCTGGATCTCAGCGATTATAAGATCGACACGGTTGAGATCAATGCCGGCGCCTCTTCCATGGACCTTAAGATCGGCGAAAAAAATCCGGTGACTGTTTTGACGTTCAATGCAGGCGCTTCTTCCATCGACGTAAAAGTGCCGACAAACTCCGGCTGCCAGATCAAATCCGAATCCTTTCTCGTAAGTAAGGATTTCAAAGGATTTGAGAACAAAGGGAATCACATTTACCAGACCCCGAACTTCACGGTTGCCAAAAATAAAATATTCATAACTGTAAAGACGGCTGTTTCTTCCATTGATGTAAAGCGGTATTAGGCTTCAAGCTACAGGCTGCAGGCTGCGAGCTTCGAGTTCTGAGTTTTATCTTCTGACCTCTGACCTCAGACCTCCGGTCCTTTCCATCATCTATCCTCTGTTTTCACATTAAGGAATGCCAAAACGATTTCCAAAAACTCAGCCGGTGCATCCGCATGGAGCCAGTGACCGGCATTTTCAATTGTTTTTAAGATTGCATTGGGGAATCTGTCACGGATTTTCTCAAATTCATTTTCCTTTATATAATCCGACTTTCCTCCCCGGATAAATAAAGCCGGTCCTGGATATATTCCGGCCGTTTCAATTCCTTCCATGACCAACGGCAAGTTTGCACTGATGGCGGGAAGATTCAGCCTCCACTCAAATCTTCCTCTTTCTGCCCGGTAAATGTTCTTCAGCAGGAACTGGCGAAGGCGCTGGCTTTTTATTTTGGTGGCCAGTTGCAATTCAATGTCAGACCGGGAAGTGGCAATCGAAAGATCCGTGGAGAGCATTGCATTCAGCAGTTGAAGATGCTCCAGGTTTGGCGGATATGAACCGGGACTGATATCGGCCACGATGAGCTTTTTTACGATTTGCGGATTCTCAAGGGCAAGCATCATTGCGACTTTACCCCCTAATGAATGACCCAGGAGGTTTACTTCACCGGATCCTTTTTCCTCAATGAATTCAAGGATGTCTTCTTTCATCGACGGGTAGTCAAATACATCACTATGCGGAGATTGCCCGTGATTCCTCAGATCCGGGATCATTACATGAAAGAATTCACCCAGTGATCTCCCGTGTGTGGCCCAGTTATCCGATAAACCGAATAACCCATGCAGAATGATCAAAGGGTCTCCTTTTCCGTATTCACGGCTGAATAGCTTCATTTTTGAATATCAGAGTGTTCTTTATTAACAATATTTTGTTGAAAAAAATAAGGAAAACGTGTCAAATTTAGATAAAAAATATGCCTATTTGCACACGATTTTTATATACCAGAAATAACTCAAACAGGACTCTTAATTATTAATTTAAACAACTGATTATTTGGCGATAATAAAATCTGAAAATTATGTCTGCACGAATTGTTGATAATCGGTTTTTTATAATGACCCACAAGAAATGGAAAAAATGTCGAACATTCACAACGAAAAACGAGTTGTAACGCATACCGAGCTCAATGAAGATGAAGAGCCTCCAAGTGCGAAAATATTTATAAACGAAGAGACACTCATAACAGAATACCTCCAAAACAAATTAGAGCGCGACAAATCCAACCTCAGTCAGCGCTCTGTAGAATTCCTCCGTAATTTTTTTCCCGAAGCATCTGAAAAGGATTGGAACAACTGGCACTGGCAACTCAGGAACAGTGTCACGACCATTCAGCAATTATCCCGGTTTATCGATCTTTCCGATAACGAGATCCGGCCTGAACAGTCCATTCATGACACACTTCCCATCAGGATCACGCCTTATTATCTGAGCCTGATCGACAAATACTCCGCGGATCAGCCTATACGCAAAAGCGTGATACCCGTGATCGATGAATTCATGGTTTCCTCGGGAGAGGCATCGGATCCATTGTCGGAACAGCACGACAGCCCTGTTCCGAACATCGTTCACCGGTATCCCGACAGGGTATTGTTCCTTGTCACAGGATTTTGCTCCACCTATTGCCGGTATTGCACACGCTCACACATGGTGGCAAAGGATAAATGTCATATTGGTGTGAAGGCATGGGAACCGGGACTTCAGTATATCCGGCAGCATAAAGAAATAAGGGATGTCCTTATCTCGGGCGGCGACCCGCTGACCATGTCGGATCTCAACATCGAATACCTCCTTTCCCGCCTGCGTGCGATCGAACATGTCGAGATCATCCGTATCGGGACCAAGGTCCCTGCAGTGCTTCCGCAACGCATAAACCGTTCGCTCATCAGCGTTCTCCGTAAATATCACCCGCTTTTCCTCAGCATCCATTTCACCCATCCGGACGAGATCACACCGGAAGTGAAAGAAGCCTGCGAAAGGCTTGCCAATGCCGGGATCCCGCTTGGCAGCCAGACTGTGCTGCTCAGAGATGTCAACGACAGCGTGACCGTGATGAAAAAACTGATGCATGAACTGCTTAAGATCAGGGTGCGTCCTTACTATCTTTATCAGTGTGACCCGATCCTCGGCTCGACACACTTCCGTACACCCATCGTAAAAGGACTCGAGATCATTCGCGGATTACGCGGCCATACTTCCGGGTATGCGGTTCCCCAATATGTGGTAGATGCCCCCGGCGGAGGTGGCAAGATCCCTTTGCTGCCCGATTATTTTAAAGGCAGGGAAGATGATTATGTAGTCCTGGAAAATTATGAAGGTAAAACCTTCCGATATCCTGATTTCTCCTGATCCATGATCATAGGCCTCACGTACGATCTGCGTTCCGATTACCTGAAAGAAGGATACTCACAAGAAGAAACGGCCGAGTTTGACCGTGAAAGCACTGTTGAAGGAATAGAAACCTCCCTTCAAAAACTCGGTCATTCAACTGACCGCATCGGTCATATCAGGCACTTAGCTTCACGTCTTGCAAAGGGAGACCGCTGGGACCTGGTCTTCAACATCAGTGAAGGAATGTTCGGGATCGGGCGTGAAGCCCAGGTGCCTGCCTTGCTGGACGCATACAGGATCCCTTATACCTTCTCCGATCCCCTCGTGCTTGCGCTTACGCTTCATAAAGGGATGACCAAACGGGTGATCCGTGACTGCGGCCTTGCAACACCTGCGTTTGCAGTGATCGATTCGCCGGAAGAGATCGATGGTATACACCTTCCCTATCCGCTGTTCACAAAACCCAATTCGGAAGGCTCGGGAAAAGGGATCAGCTATAAATCGAAGAGCAGGAACATCGATGAACTGAGGAATGTATGCGCGGAACTATGGAAAGACGGACCGCAATCGCTTCTCGTTGAAACATACCTGCCTGGTCGGGAATTTACGGTTGGCATTCTTGGAACGGGAAAGAAAAGCTTTGCCTTAGGATGCATGGAGGTCATTTTTAACCAGCAGGCCGACGACAGCATTTATTCCTACCATATAAAAACGAATTACGAGAATTATGTGAGCTACCGGCTGCCGGAACAGGAGATCACGGAAAAGTGCTACGACCTGGCGCTGAAAGCCTGGAATGCTTTGGGTTGCCGCGATGGCGGCCGGATCGACATCAGGCTGGATGAAGCCGGAATACCCAATTTCATCGAAGTTAATCCGCTTGCAGGTTTGAATGAAGAACATTCCGACCTCCCGATCCTTGCCCGGATGAATGGTTTTGACTACGACTTCATCATGAAAACCATCATCGATTCTGCCACTTCAAGAATGAACCCTCTATGAAAAAGACCATCCTTATCCTGTATAACAAAATATCCGCAGTACCACTCGATGACGAGTTGGATGTACTGGAACAGGTCATGCTGGTCAAAGCTTCACTTCATGAGCTTAAATACGATGTTTGTGAGATCCAGATCGGATTTAATTTCGATAAGGTCATCAAAGAGATAAAAAAGATCAATCCGCATATTATCGTCAACCTTGCGGAAACGATCAACAACCGGGGTGAATTCAGCTATATGCCGGCAGCCCTTCTCGGCTACCTTGGCATACCCTTTACCGGGAATCCCCTGGTTCCCCTTTTCCAGGCTTCCAATAAAGTCCTTGCGAAAAAGGAACTGGCACGCATCGGTATTCCTACACCTTCATGGGTTACACTGGACAACCTTCAGTCTATCAAAAAAAAGAAGACCTATATTTTAAAGCCGACCTGGGAAGAGGGTTCGCTTGGACTCGATGAAGACTGCGTTTTCAAAGGAACGGATAAAAAATTCATCGATTCGGTGAGGAACAAGAGCAGGGATTATTTCTTCATTGAGGAATTTATTGAAGGACGCGAGTTCAATGTTTCGATCATCGGGAACATGGGAAAGCCGCAAGTGCTGCCGATCGCCGAGATGACCTTTAACAAATTCCCCGAAGGAAAGCCGAAGATCATGGGTTATACAGCAAAATGGAAGGAAAATTCCTTTGAATACAAGAATACCCGGAGAACGTTCAAAATACCTTCAAAAGACAAGGATATTAAAGAGAAGCTTGTGAAAACCTGCGAGAAATGCTGGAATGAGATGGGTTTCAAAGGATATGTCAGGATCGATTTCCGGGTTGGCGAAAACCGCATCCCGAATGTCATCGACCTCAACCTGAATCCCTGCATTTCGCAATCGGGCGGGTTCATCGCTGCCAATGAAAAAGCAGGGAACGGCTTCACCGAGGTTGTACGAAGACTGCTTGAAGAAGCGTTGTTAGCATAAAATATATTCAACAAATGTACCCACCCCTCTTGTCCCCTCCCTGGATCCCCGCGTACGCGGGGAACTTGGGAGGGGAAGACCGAAGGTCGGGGTGGGTACAAAAAATTCTAAATCATGAAACCATTAAACATTACCTTCAGGAAAACCGTAAAGCGCGAAGACCTTGACCATATCAGGGATATCGTCACTTCCACCAATTTCTTCTATGATTTCGAGGTCCCGGTAGCTGTGGAACTGGCAGCAACCGCGCTGGAAGAAGGAGATGTGAGCGGTTATTATTTCCTGTTTGCAGAAGTTGAAGGAAAAACGGTTGCATACAGCTGTTTCGGGCCCATCGCGATGACGCTGGGTGGTTTCGATCTTTTCTGGATCGTCACGCATAATGATTTCCGCGGATCTGGCATCGGGAAGCTGCTGCTGGAGGAAACGCACAAGGCCGTAAAGGAACTGGGGGGAAGGTACCTCGTTGCCGAAACATCAGCCATGGAAAAATACGCTCCCACCCGTTATTTCTATGAAAAAAACAGCTATTCCAAAGAGGCGGTGATTGATGATTTCTACAAGATCGGTGACGGAAAAGTCATCTATCTTAAAAGGTTATAAGGGTCAGCCCGCTAATTCATCCGGTTATTGTCCGTGATACCTGACCGCAAGGAGTGTAATATCATCGGATTGCGGAACTCCCGCTGAAAAGCCGCTGACCTCATCCAGCATTTTTTTCACAAGGTTGCCAAGCTCAGAATTGCCATTAGCTTTAAGGAATTGCTCTATTCGTGTGACACCATACGCTTCTCCCTTGATGTTAAAGGCTTCGGTAACACCATCGGTGTAAAGGAACAACGTATCTCCGGGTTTCAGATTCATTTTCTTTGAAACAAAATCAACGTCTTCAATGCAGCCGAGGATTGTCCCGCCTGTCATGTCCACGGGACTGTATGAACCTTCGTTGTCGATCAGATAAGGTGGATTGTGCCCTGCGTTGACATATTCAAGCTCACCATTTGTCATGTTCAGGATCCCGTAAAACACCGTCACGAACATGCAGGAAACGCTTTCATTGCAAAGCAGCCTGTTGACATAACACATGCATTCGCTGGCGGGGATCCCTTTTAATCCGGTTGCACGGATCAATGTCCTGCTGACTGCCATGAATATCGCGGCCGGCACTCCTTTGCCCGAGACATCCCCGATGACAAATCCCAGCCTGTCGTTGTCGATCATGAAAAAGTCGTAGAAATCGCCGCCCACTTCGCGTGCGGCAAGCATGGCTCCGTAGATGTCAAAATCCTTCCGGTTCGGGAATGGAGGAAATACTTTCGGCAGGATCGCCTGCTGGATCTCATGCGCTGTGAGAAGATCCTGGCGGATGGAGATCAGCTGGTCATGCTCATGCAATGATTGCCTTAATTGCATAATCTCATCCAGGGTTTTATTGATGGTGATCTCCAGGTCATCGAAATTTATCGGTTTGGTCAGAAAGTCGAAAGCCCCGCGGTTCATGGCTGTGCGAATGTTCTCCATGTCGCCGTAGGCAGAAACGATGACAGTTTTCAAAGCAGGGTTTTTCAGCTCCTTCAGTTTCAGCAAAAGGGTGAGGCCGTCCATCTCCGGCATGTTGATATCCGAAAGGATGATACCGATCTCGGGGTACTGGACAAGTTTCGATAATGCTTCAAGCCCGTTGTGTGCGAAAACGAAATCGAATTTCTCATCCCTGATCTGCCTCCTGAACCGCTGGCGGATCAAAGGTTCAAGATCGACTTCGTCATCCACGACAAGCATTTTTATCTGGTGGTAAATTTCTTCATTCATAAAAGGTATTCTGTTTATTTGTTTCTTTTGGATTTGATCCGGTGCCAAGTTAATTTCTAATTGATCTAATTGACCTGATTTCTAAAAAGGGTCCATATACAAATCCGTGAGCAATACCTTTTAGGTCAATTAGGTTAATTAGGTTAATTAGATCAATTTATTTCGGTAATATAATCGTAAACTCCGCAAACTCCCCTGCCGTGGAATCCACTTTCAATTCTCCTTTATGTTGATGTACAATGATGTCAAAGCTCAGTGATAACCCAAGTCCCGTGCCGGAACCTGCCGGTTTTGTGGTAAAGAACGGGTTGAAGATCTTGTCGGTTATTTCTTTCGGTATCCCCTTCCCGTTATCCCGGATCCGTATCTCCACGCGATCGCCCAGATCCTTTGTTGACACAGCCAGAACCGGGAAATAGGCATCCTTCAATTCCTTCTTCTTCTGTGCCGTTGAATAAAATGCGTTGTTGATGATGTTCAGGAACACCCGGCTGATCTCCTGAGGCACCACATTGATTATGCCGATGCTCTGGTCATAATCCGTATCGATCTTCACATTGAACGTATTATCGGTGGCTCTCATGCCGTGATAGCCAAGATTCACATATTCGCCCAGCAGACCATTAATGTCGGTTAGCTGCCGGTCGCCGGCCTTTCCCCTTGAATGAAGCAGCATTCCGCGGACAATGCTGTCGGCGCGTTTGCCGTGATCGTTTATCTTCCTGGCATTTCCTTCGATGTCCGTCAGAAGTTCCTGTAAGGATGACATGGATTTCTCATCAAGGTGGTCTGCGACTTTGGCAATTTCTTCAGCAAGTTCCCGGGCAAGATCGATGGTGAGTTCCGAAAAATTGTTCACAAAATTGAGGGGGTTCTTTATCTCGTGCGCGATTCCTGCTGTCAGCTGCCCGAGGGAGGCCATTTTTTCGTTCTGTACCAGCTGAACCTGGGCCGCTTTGAGATCCGCCGTGCGTTCCTCCACCTTCTGCTCCAGGGTCTGGCTGTATTCTTCAAGCTTTGCATTGGAGATCTTCAGCTGTTCCGATGTTTCCCTCAGATCCCGTATGGTTGACGCTAGTGTATGCTGCATAAAAATAAATGAGGCATTTAACCGTCCTATTTCATCTTTTGACCGGATATCAGGAAGGGTCACATCAAAATTCCCTTTTGCAAACTCTTCAGCCGCGGTGGTCAGCAACCGTAATGGCCGGGTCACAGAACGCGATATCAGGATCAGGACGAGCAGGATGATGACAAGCCCTCCGACGCTCAGGAATATCACTGTTTTATTCAAGCGGGTCACATCAGCCATGAACTCTTCCACAGGAAAAACAAGAGCCACCGACCAGCCATTCAGCGGTATCGGTGCATAGGCGAACCAGCTTCGCTTTCCGGTGACAATATTGCGAAATTCCTGTTCCGCATAACTCGATTCCCCATGGATCATTTTTCGCCCGATTTCCCTCAATTGCGGCGATTTCTCCTCATCAGCAATACTGAACACGGTCTCGTTCAGGATCAGTTCCTTCCGGGGATGTGTTACGATCGAGCCGCTTTTTGAGATCATGAAGCCGTAACCCGTTTCATAGATCTTGATCTCGTTCACAAACTTCTGAAGCCAGTCAAGGGAAACATCGACCGTAAGAACTCCCGCAAAAACAGGGTTCCCATTCTTTCGCATGATCAAGGGGTAAGAATAGGTTGTTAGTGCAATGTTCACACCTCCCTCGTCAAAATAAGGCTCGCTCCACAACGGCTTTTTCAGTTCCCGGGGAATCATATACCAGTCCCTGGTGAAATAATCATAATCGCTGTTCCCAAGGTTCATGAATTTCACACTGTCCTTATCCCTGTAGTAATAAAAAGAATAATACTTCTCCTTCTGATCCTGGTAAAACGGTTCAAAGAAAATGCCTGCACCATATATTTCCTTGTTGTTCTTCACCATCATCTGCAGATAGGCTTTGATCTGGTCATCTGAACAGCCCGGTTGCTGGAAGATCCAGACAAAATTATCAGGGATCCGCTGGATCGTGCTCAACACCTCATCTATTTTCCCGATAGTGCTTTTCGTCAGGAACTCAGCCCTTGATTTGATGTTCTTTTCGACGATTTTCTTTGTCACCGTGTAATTATAGCCCAACACAATAACAAATACAAGTGCTAAACTTGCAAAAATGAACAGGATCATTTTGAAAGCAAGTCCCCTTTGCCGGCTGACCTTATTTTCCTGTTGCATCCGGTCCGGTTTTTAGGGAGGAATAAGGCTTGTAAAAATCATTATAAGCCGGGATCCTGCTGATCATCTTATTCTCAAAAAGGATCTTTGATATGATGTCATAATCCTTCCGGGAAAGTTCCGTGTTGATTTCCGTCTTCCCTCTGGGGATGTACAGATCCCGGTAGCATTTCAGCATCCATTCGCTGTGTGAGCGATTGGCGGGAATGTTCTGCTGCTTTTTATACTTTATGGTGATCTCGATGGCTTCCTCCGGGTGATCGAAGGCATACTTCCAGCTTTCAAGCGTTGCATTGATGAAATCGCTGCATAATGCCGGATCTTGTTTTATCTTATCTGAAAGGCAATAGATCCCGTCTTCAAGGAAATTCAGCCCGTAATCGGCAAAATAGAATTTATTGAGCTCATCCGGGTTGAACCCGTTGTTGATGATGGAGTGGTATTCGTCGAACAGGTTCGCATTGGTGATCTCCACCCCGTTCATCAGGAAAAGATTGTTCGTATTGCCGATCGGGATGATCTTTACATCCAGGTTGAATTTCTTGAAAAGCGTCATCGGCTGAAGCTCAAAGCCGCTCCAGATTCCTGCTTTTTTACCGTTCATATCCTGGATGGTCTTTATCCCGCTGGATTTTTTTGCCAGGAGCATGAGGGATGACCGTGACGAGAACTGGGCAATGTTGACGATATCAGCTCCCTGGTCTTTGAGCCCCATGGCGTTCGCAAGCCACAGGATGGCGAAATCCACCTTGCCTTCCTTTATCAGTTCGGCGTAAGGCTTGAAAGGCTGGTAGTGATGGATCTTCAGATCGATCCCGTATTTCCGGAAGATCCCCTTGTCGATCCCCACATAATACCCGGCAAACTGCGCGGTCGCAACCCAATAAGGCAGGACGGTCACCGTTTTCAACTTCGCTGGTTTCGCGGTATTGGCTGATCCCTGCTGATCATCCTCCCGAACCCTGAGTTTCCCCTGCTTGCATGATCCGCTGACCAGAATGATCAGGCCGAGTGCCAGGCAACAGAGAACGGGTTTGATACTCCCAGGGAGGTTCATGCTGGATATGGTATTCTTGACGGTTAATTATTGAGTTCAGTCCGAAAGCATTTTTCACCGCAAAGGCGCAAAGGCGCTAAATTTGCACTCATTGATATCTAAATATTTGCGTCTTGGCGTCTTAGCGGTTATGTTTTAAAAATGACTTTTCTGAGTAGTTTCAATATTCAAAAACAAAGGTGTTCCGCTTTGGTAAAATTAATTATTTTTGGATACAAAACAATTGAATTTATGAAAGCCCTCTTCTTTGACGGATCGCTGAAAATCATTGAGCTGCCTGATCCGGTTCCCGCACCGGGCGAGGCCCTGATCCATGTCAGATACTCTTCCATCTGCAACACCGACCTTGAGATCATCAAGGGATACATGGGCTTTCATGGAGTTCCCGGGCATGAATTTACAGGTGAAGTAGTCAACACTGAAAGTACGTTTTTCGGTAAAAAGGTGGTGGGTGAGATCAACTGCCCGTGCGGAATGTGCTATTTATGCATGACCGGGCGAAGAACACACTGTTCAAACCGCACAGTCATAGGGATAGCAGGTCACCAGGGGGTGTTTGCTGAATATATTGCATTGCCTGAAGAGAATCTTAATGAAATCCCCGCCGGACTTGAAGAAACGAAGGCTGTGTTTACCGAACCGCTGGCAGCTGCGCTGGAAATCTTCGAACAGGTCAGAATAGAGCCTTCAGAACCTGTCCTGATCTTCGGAGCAGGAAAGCTTGGACTGCTGATCGCCCAGGTATTTCATCTGCATGATCATAACTATAAGCTGGTTGGCAGAAACCCCGGGAAAGTCGGCCTGGCAACCCGTCTCGGACTGAATGCCATGGTTTCGGGCGACCTCGATCCTGATGAAAAAGCGGAGGTCTGCATCGACTGCACCGGGAACCCGCAGGGGATCCTCCTTGCGATGGACCATCTTTATCCACGCGGGAAACTCATCCTGAAAACAACCGTGGCCGAACCGGTTAAATTCGACCTGAACCAGGTTGTGATCAACGAATTCAGTATTACCGGCTCCCGGTGCGGACCGTTCAAACCGGCTCTGGACCTGCTTTTCAGCGGGAAGATCAAAACTGATCCGATGGTTTCAAAGGTTTTTCAGTTTGATGATATCATCGAAGCATTTGATTATGCTGTCAGGCCGGATGTCATGAAGGTTTTGGTCAGGCATCGATAGGCTGGAGAAGTAGCGAAGTAGCGAAGTAGTGAAATAGCGAAGTAGCGAAATAAAAAAAACTCGTTCCATTTCAAAAAAATCAATTAATTTCGCTTAGTGAAATATAGGATTTCTGTTATATCTTTCATTCATAAATATTATAAACACAACAGTCATTTTATGAAAGCTTCGAGAACATTTTCTTTCAACCTTGCACTGGTACTCCTTTTCTCAGCTGCCTTGCTGGTAAGCTGTGGCGGTGCCTCAAATCAGGACAAGCAGGCCAATCAGCAGGTATCTGATACCATTAAAAATGAAATAAAAGTCAGTGCCGAGACCAACAACCTCCTTTACCAGTTCCCGACACCGTTTGAGGTGACAAAAATGCTGGAAAAAGCGAAGGCGGGTTTTATTTTCGACATGACCAATTCTATTGACAATGCCGGGAAATATGTGACCGAAAAGAGCAAGGCTCTGAACCTGGGGATCTACAGTGCCGATCTCTGCTATTCGGCAACGTACAACCGGATCGATGAGACCAATAAACTTCTTGGCGTAACGAGCAAGCTGGCCGATCAGCTTGGCATTGCGGGTGTTTATGACAAGAATTTTATGGACAAGGCCAAGAAATACGGAAACAACAAGGATACACTGGTCGCGATGATCACGAAGGTCTTTACGACAACCAATGATTTCCTTTCAAAAAACAACCGCAACCAGGTATCCGTCATGATCGCCACCGGTGGTTTCGTGGAGGCTCTTTATCTCGCTACGGCACTTAACGTTGTTGCAAAAGACAACAAGCAGATATCAACCATCATCCTGAATCAGAAAGAAAACCTGGATAAGCTTCTTGTCGTTCTTGAAGCTTACAGCCAGGATGAGAATATCAAAGCAATAACGGCTGAAGTTGCCAAACTGAAGCCGGTCTTTACGGATTATGGTCTCGTTCCTGATAAAAAACTTCCGCACGACAAGGCAGTTTCGATCGCCGACCTGGCAAATTATGTCAGGGACAGTTTTGTAAAATAGGGATTTCCTTCTTCAGAAATAAACTCATGAAGCTGCTTTCCAACTGGGAGGCGGCTTTTTTATTATTGAATGAGGTAATGAAGTAATGAAATAAAATACAATTAATAATTACATATTACCTCATTATTTCATTATATCATTGTTCGCCTCTGGCACGCGTCTCTGACGCGTGACTCAAACAAAATCAAATCCAAAATCCAAAATTCCTTTTTCTCTGCGCCTCTCCGCCTCAGCGTTTATTTTAGCTGATGAGATCAACAGTAATGAATTACGAATTACGGATTACGAATTACGTAATCTCATTACCTCATTACATCATTATTTCATTATTCCCGCCTGGCAAGCGCATTTGACAAATCTCCACGTAAAATTACGCGGCCTGGACACATAAATTCCTCCCACGTGGTGTCGTTGAAAACGCTGATAAGATCAGGTTTTTCAGCGCTTGATCCGCCCCCCTTCCACGATGTAATTTTACATCATGAAACAAACAAGTACAAACTTTAAAAAATCCAAAACCATGAAAACAACAATGAAACTTTTCGCCATCATCAGTTTTGCACTGATCGTTCTCGGAGCAAATGCTTCAAATCCTTCACTGAATACTTCAAAAACCCCGGATCAGACCATACCGGGAAACATCAGGTATTCGGTTACAATCCATGTCACCCCGGGCGTTATCATCCCGAAAATGCATTTTTATGTTGTCCTTACCGACCAGAACAACCGCCGTGTTGCAGATGCACAGCAGGTTGAGTTCGGCAAATGGACATACCAGTTCACCGAAATGGGACCGGTATCCGGAATTAGGGTAGCTCACCTGATCGAAACAACAGCAGATGATGCTTTCATGCCCTATTCCTGCAGCCCGGACATCAAATCAGGCACATTCAGGAATGGTGTCACTTACATGTTCAATCTTTACCCGACACGCGAAATTCCTGAATAATCTGTGATTTTGGTTAGTGTGAAAAGCCGTCCCGGACAGACGGCTTTTTTAATGAGGTAATGAGGTAATGAATAACGGGCAATTATCTCATTATTTCATTATTTCATTATTTCATTATTTGGTCCAAGCTTTATAATTCCTATTTTTGATCTTATTCTGAAACAGATCCTATGTCAGAACCCATTTTAATGGCGTTGGTACAGCTTTTTGCCATTGTCGCTGCATCCGGGAAAAAGCAACTGTCAGACAATGCCCGCACCATTGTATCTTCATTCCTTGAGCAGCACCTCAACAGCGTGGAACTTGAGGAATACCTGAAATTATTCGATGAGCTCCTGTTCTTCCACCAGCCTTTTGAAGAACAGTCAGGACCGGCCACTGATGCTTCCGGCAAGATCCGTACGATCTGTCAGAAGGTTTCCAAGGAGCTGCAAAGCGCTGACCGGCTCATTGTCACCCTCCGGTTCCTTGAATTCCTGGGAGAGACAACAACTGATGAAACGAAGGATGTATCCGAGATCACGGAACTTGAAGCAAAATACCTTGAGATCCTGAAGAGCTCATTTAATATTCCGGAACAGGAATTCACCGATATCAGCGCATTCATCCTCGAACCGTTCGCCGGAAAGGTTCACCCTGAAAAGATGCTGGTATTCAACGCTGACCCTGCTGAAAGCAAATCCGCCCACAAGCATGTCCTGCTTGAGCACCTCGACGGCCAGCTCATCGTGATCCATGTTCACAGCATAAACATGTTCATGTGCCGTTACCTTGGCAACGACGAGCTTTTCCTGAACGGACACCTCGTACAGCCTTACCGCTTTTTCAGTTTTGAGAACGGCGGGATCCTGAAGAACATGAAGATCCGTCCCGTCTATTATGCCGACATCGCTTCCCGTTTCCTTTACACCAAGGAGGTGATAAAAACAGCGTTCACCGTGAGCGAGGCAGAATTTTATTTCAGGAACAGTACGAATGGGATCCATCCTTTCAGCCTTACAGCCGGATCAGGTGAACTGATTGGGATCATGGGAGGCAGCGGGGTCGGAAAATCCACACTCCTGAATCTTCTGAACGGGAACCTTGACCCGGTTGGCGGAAAGATCCTTATCAACGGGATTGACCTGAAAACGGAAAAGGAAAAGTTAAAAGGAGTAATCGGTTTTGTCCCCCAGGATGATCTGCTGGTAGAAGAACTTACGGTCTTCCAGAACCTCTATTTCAATGCACGGCTCTGTTTCAGCGGGTTCACCGAAAGGCAGCTAATCCGGAGTGTCATGAAGATCCTCTCCGATATTGATCTCCTTGCGATCAAGGACCTGAAGGTTGGCGATCCGCTGAACAAATTCATCAGCGGCGGACAGCGCAAAAGGCTCAATATCGCACTGGAGCTGATCCGGGAACCGGCAGTTTTATTCGTTGATGAACCCACCTCAGGCCTTTCTTCCATGGATTCGGAAATGGTGATGCTGCTGCTGAAAGAGCAGACCCTGAAAGGGAAACTGGTTGCCGTCAATATCCATCAGCCATCATCCGACATCTACAAGCTTTTCGATAAGCTTCTCATCATGGATAAAGGCGGATACCCGATCTATTATGGGAATCCCATCGATGCCCTCTCCTATTTCAAGAACATCAGCAACTATGTCAACCCGAATGAAAGCGAATGCCTGAGCTGCGGATATGTAAACCCGGAGCAGATCCTGCAGATCACAGAAGCGAAGATCATCAACGAGTACGGGAAATTCACCGGGAACAGGAAGATCGGTCCGAAGGAGTGGTACGACAATTTCCGGCGGCTGATCCAGCCAGGTCTGAGAATAGATGAAGCAAAAAAGGAGCTCCCGCACAGCTTTTTTAAGATACCCGGGAAATGGAAGCAGTTTAGTATCTTCAGCCAGAGGAATTTCCTTTCCAAGATCACAAACCGGCAGTATATTGTGATCAACCTGCTCGAAGCCCCGTTCCTCGCTGCATTGCTGGCTTTTTTAACCAGGTATTCACCCGGGAATGACTATCATTTCGGGGGTAATAAAAACCTGGTGGCGTATATGTTCATGAGCGTGGTTGTTGCTCTTTTCCTCGGGATGATGGTGAGCGCCGAGGAGATCATCCGCGACAGGAGGATCCTGAAGCGCGAGGCCTTCCTGGACCTGAGCCGCTCAAGCTACCTGAACTCAAAGATCCTGCTGCTTTTCGGCCTTTCGGCCATCCAGATGATCTTATATGTCCTCGTTGGGAACTGGATTCTCGGGATCAAAGGAATGACCTTCCATTACTGGCTGATCCTTTTCGCCACCTCCTGCTTTGCGAACATGATCGGGCTGAACATCTCCTCCGGTCTGAATTCAGTTGTTGCCATCTACATCCTGATCCCGTTCATTATCGTACCGCAGCTGCTTCTCAGCGGAACGATCGTGCCGTTCGATAACCTGAACAGGGCGATCTCCTCCGGGAAGAATGTGCCTTTCATCGGCGACATGATGACCTCCCGGTGGACATTTGAAGGACTGGCGGTTCACCAGTTCAGGGAGAACCGGTATGAAAAGATCTTCTATCCCTGTGATCAGAAGATCAGCAACTATTCGTACCTCACCTCCTACCTTGTTCCATCGCTTGAGTCGAAGATCGATGAATGCCAGCGGAACATGGTGGAGAAGAAGGATCCCGGAACGCTGGACCGGACCCTCCGGCTTCTCCGGAATGAAATAACAGCCTTGCAGGAAGAGGCAGGTATCGGGTCTTTTCAATACATGACAAGACTAAACAGGAATTCATTTTCCTTTGATGTTGCTGATTCAGCAAGGGCCTTCCTTGAAAAGCTGAGCCAGCATTTTTCTTCGATCCTGAACAGGTGCTCATCACAAAGGGATGCCATATACCAGGAATGCATAAACCAAATGGGACAGAACGGGCTGGATGATCTCAGGAAGGATTATTATAATGATGATCTTGCAAGTCTCGTGCTGAATGCCACTGCAGAAAATAAGATCGTGGAATCAGGCGACAGGCTTACCCGCAAGAAGGATCCTGTTTTCCTGGAACCAACATCCAGGAACGGAAGGTCCCAATTCTATGCACCGGTTAAAAATCTTTCCGGATGGAAGATCGATACATTCTGGTTTGATACAGCGGTGATCTGGCTGATGTCGGTTTTCCTCTATTTCACCCTGTTATTCGATGCCCTGCGAAATGCGATCAACTATTTATCGAAGCTGAAATTCCGTTCATCCTGATCAAATCCAATTCTTCCGAGGAAAAGGATCCGCTCCGATACAGGAGGAGGAACTGCTCTGAATTCCCCTTGTTGAAAAGCATAAGATCATCGGAATTGACGGTCACCTTCACGCCATGATCAAACAAAGTCCTTATCGGGTGCGATTTGTAGGACTTCACCCTTCTAAGTGAGATATTGCTGGCCGGGCACACATTCAACTGTATGTTGTTCTTCGCAAGCCATTTCATCACCTCCACGGATGTGGAAGCGCCGATCCCGTGCTGGACGGCATCAAGATCAAGGACTTCAACAGCATTCCTCACCGATTCAGCATCTCCGAACTCACCGGCATGGGCTTTACAACGCAATCCTGTTTCTTTAGCGAAACGATAGATTTCCCTGAAATTCCCGATCGGCTGGGCAAATTCATCATCATAGAGATCGATCGACCTGAAATAACCGGATTCCAGAAATGGCTCAATGCACGAAAGCAGCTGCCTCACCGGAAGGCTGCGCGCCATACCAAGTTCCGGGCGAAAATCTATTTCCGGAGCTATTTCCGCGTGCTTTTGCTTTAACGTGGAGATTACTGTTTCCGGGGGGATGTTGAAGAGTCTTGGCATAAAAACATCCATGCTCATTTCAAGAACAGTGATGCCATCGGATTTTGCCTGGAGAAAGGCGCCTTCAATGGCTTTTTCAAATGTCCCGGGGAGCAGGAGGAGATCCCTGTAGTGGTGGGCAATCCATTTGTTGATCCCATGGATCCCTTCGGCTCCATTCCTGAACCGTTCGATCTTCTTTCCAACAGCTTTTTCGAGATGGCTCAGTCGTCCACCCATCATTGCATGATTATGAAGGTCACTTTTCGGGATCTTCCGGACTTTTTTTATATCATCCGAAGCAAGTGATTCTGAAAATTGCATGTTCATTAATATCTTGTTTATTAACCACAGAGTTCACAGAGAAGTCACGGAGGCCACAGAATGAATAAGTAATCATTTGTTAAATTGGTCGGCAGTCCTGCCGACCGCATTTAACACCCGCATCAGGTTGCCTCCCCAGATCTTTGCGATGGCATCATCGGAATACCCTCTTTTCATCAGCTCGATGGTGATGTTCTTCATTTCACTCACATCATAGCAGCCGGTCACACCGCCTCCCCCGTCAAAGTCAGTTCCGATACCCACATGATCGACCCCGATGACCCTGACAATATGGTCAATATGATCGACAACATCCGCGACAGTCGCAAGTTTCTCAGGGTATTTCTCGTCGAGAGCATCCCAGTCCTGATGTGCCTTTTTCATTTCATCTTCGCTGAGATCGGCAAACCCCCGGTATTTCTTTCGCAAGGCTGCAAATGCAGAATCCCTGGCCGGAAACGGATCCGGTTTCTTTACATAATCGCTCAGGATGCACATCTGGATGACACCGCCTTTTTCCGCAAGGGCCTTCAGCATATTGTCGTCCAGGTTTCGCGGGTTGTTACAGAGCGCCCTTGCACACGAATGGGATGCTATGACAGGCGCTGTCGAAAATTTCAGCACATCATAGAAAGCCTGGTCGGAAATGTGGGAAACATCCACGATCATCCCGGTGCGGTTCATCTCCCGGACAACTTTTTTACCGAAATCCGTCAACCCGTAAATGGAAGAAGTATCCGTGGAAGAACTGCAGATGTCATTGTTTTTCGTATGGCAAAGCGTAATGTACCGTGCCCCAAGGTCATAATATTTCCGGATCAGGCTGAGGTCATTCCCGATGGCATATCCGTTCTCCACCCCGATAAAAATCGCCCTTTTCCCTTCCTTCTTCAGCTTCAGGGCATCCTGTTCTGTAACTGCCAGCCCGCAGAGAGCTTTATTCCTGTCGATCATGCTGTGGATCGAATCGAAGATCACCAAAGACTTGCTGATCGCTTTCCCGTTTGCTTCCTGATCCCTCTTCCCCTGTGCAATAAAAACCGCGAAGAAGGCAGCATCCAGGCCTCCTTCCTTCATCCGGGGGAAATCGAGTTTGCTATGAGCAGAATCCGGATTGTGCCGTTGTGACATGTCAAATCCCGGATCCATCAATTGAAACGGAGAATCTGTATGTGAATCTACGGTGAGTATCTTTTTGTGGAGATTTTCAGCCCTTTTCTTAAAATCCCCTCCCCCGGCCGTACCGATGGATGCGATGCCAAAAATTAATAAAACAAGGAATATTGCATTTCTAATATTCATCTGAATAAATTTCTAATTTCTAATTATTCTAATTTCTAAGGAATCTCCATTATCCATCCTCTGACCTCTGACATACTGAAAGTCACGACTTTCAGCTACAATAATCCGTCTTCACTTCAACTGCCGGAGATACAACTGAATTGTATTTTCCAGTCCGAAATACAACGCATCGCAGATCAATGCGTGTCCTATGGAAACTTCCAGCAAACCTCCGGTGTTCATATGGAAGTAACGGAGATTGTCAAGGTTGAGATCATGGCCGGCATTCAGTCCGAGCCCTGCACTGACAGCTATTTTCGCCGCATCGGCAAAGGGTTTGATCGCAGCTGTTTTGTCCGCCGGGAAATTTTTTGCATAACTTTCGGTGTACAATTCAACCCGGTCGGTGCCGGTTTTTACCGCATTCCGGATCATCGCTTCGTCCGGGTCGATAAAGATCGATGTCCTGATTCCCTTGTCATGGAATACCTTCACGACATCCTTCAGGAAAGCCTCATTTTTGAGCGTATCCCAACCTGCATTGGAGGTCAGTGCATCAGGAGGATCGGGAACAAGCGTGACCTGGTCAGGAGCGACTTCGAGGACAAGATCAATGAAGGATTGGCAAGGATAGCCTTCGATGTTGAATTCGGTGGTAATCAAAGGACGGAGTTTCCTGACATCCCGGTAACGGATATGGCGCTCATCAGGCCTCGGATGGACCGTGATTCCCTCTGCGCCGAACCGTTCGCAATCCATGGCCACTTTTATTACATCCGGGAGGTTTCCTCCGCGTGCATTCCGCAAGGTGGCAATTTTATTGATATTTACGCTTAAACGTGTCATGATCTTTCTGGTAAGGATCCAAAAACAGGTAAAAAATCCTGCCTGTAAAATTAATTGTTCTTGCCGATACCGGGCAGATTTATAACTTTGAACTGAAACTTTTATTTTGTACCTACCCCTCTTATCCCCTCCCTACCAGTAGGGAGGGGAAGACCGAAGGTCGGGGTGGGTATGTGGTGTTGAACATTTATGAATTTTAAATATGACATGAGAGTCGTTATTCAGCGGGTTTCCCGCGCTTCAGTTTCCGTCAAAGAAAATGTCACCGGGGCGATCGGCGGGGCTTGCTTGTTCTTCTTGGGATTGAAGAAGCCGATACCCCGGAAGATATTGAATGGCTGTGCGGAAAGATAGTCCGGCTGCGGATCTTCAGTGATGCCGACGGCGTCATGAACCTGCCCGTAACAGAGGTCAACGGCGCCATCCTCGTCGTGAGCCAGTTCACCCTGCACGCCAGTACGAAAAAAGGGAACAGGCCATCTTACATCAAGGCTGCACGACCTGAGATCGCAATTCCGCTCTATGAATCCTTCCTGGTGCAGATCAGCCGGGAACTTGGAAAACCCGTTCAGAAAGGTGAATTCGGTGCCATGATGGATGTTTCGCTGGTCAACGACGGGCCGGTGACGATCATTATTGACAGCAAGAACCGGGAATGACCTTTGATGGCATTCCTGCTTTCCCGGGAATGACGAGAGCGAAGTAGGGAGATAGCGAAATTTACCGGGGAATTCGTAATCCGTAATTCGTAATTACTGCCTGATAAATTTCCCTGACCACGTATTGCCGTTTACCGAAACTTTAACCAGGTAGGTTCCGGCAGGCAGAGAACTGACGTTTATTTCTGCGCCTGATCCCTGAACATTCCGGCTTACCAGTTCCTTTCCTGTAATTTCAGAGACAGAGAGAATTCCATTATAGCCTGTGATTCCTGGTACTTCAACAAACAACCTGTCTGAAGCGGGATTTGGGTAGATATTCATCTTTCCTTCATTAATTCCTTCCTCAATTCCGGTTCCCTGAATGTTGGTTCTTATTATGGTTCCTGCAGATCCGGCTGCATAAACCTCGTTGTCGGGGGCAATGAATACGCAACGAAGATCCTTCACTGACGGTGACCCTTGCAGAATCCAGGTATTGCCGCCATCCGTGGTCTTCAGGATGGCTCCATTGTAGCCTGTCACATAACCAGTATTTTCATCCTTGAAGCAAGTTGACAACACTGTGATCCCGGGTCCGAGGACCTTCTTCTCCCAGGTTTGCCCGCCATCCGTAGTTTTGAATACCAGGCCACCTCCGGATGATGTATTTCCCGCTATATACCAGGTATTTTCATTTACGGGTGAAACCGACCGAAGCACAATATCGGCATCAACCTGTTGCAATGTCCAGGTTAATCCTGCATCGGTGGTCTTCAGTATCTTCCCAAAATTTCCGGCGATCATCCCTGTTGTAGAATTGACAAAGGAAACCGCGTTATAATTCACATCTTCACCCAGGTATGAAACAGTCCAGGTGACGCCCCCGTCGGTCGTCATCTGAAGTGAATCGTAGCTTACAGTATAGCCTGTATTCACATCCGTGAAATAAATGCCATTGAGCCAATGATGGATCTTCTTCGGAAGAATGTTCCAGGATGAGCCGCCGTCGGTGGTTTTCATTACCAGGCCCGAATCTCCAACAGCATACCCCGTTGAAACATCCGGAAAACTAACGGAATAGATGGTCCGGGTTGTCACAGATGTATGCATTTCCCAGGTCGCCCCCCCGTCGTTTGTCATGACCAGGGCACCGTTACCACCGGCAAAGCATCCTTTATCCGCCGATGGAAAAGCAACAGCATAGAAATAAAAGCTTGTTCCGAATGAATGGATATTCCAGTTCGCCCCTGCATCAGTGGACTTCATCGTAATCCCGTAGCTGCCAACGCAACAGCCATTGGAGGGATCGCCAAAAGACAGGGCTTCCAGTCCCTGGAAGCCTACATCCGTTCCGGTCCATGACTGGCCACCGTCGGTTGTTCTGTAAATGAAATCGTGGCTTGAGGACTGGTATAGGCCGACCAGATATCCATTATTGGCATCGGTAAAGCAAAGGGACTGCAAGATCCTGTCTGTTCCCGAAGAGAGTTGCACCCAGGTGTTGCCGCCATCGGTGGTCTTCAGCAGGGTTCCCAAATATCCGGAAGCATATCCCGTATTTTCATCAATAAACTGAACAGAGAAAAGCCTGTTCCCTGTTCCTGATGATTTATTCAGCCATGTCGTACCCCCGTTTGTCGTCTTATAGATCATCCCGCTGTCCCCGACCACAAAGCCCGTACTGGCATTTACAAAGCACATCGCCAACATTTGCTTTTGGTCAAGGCTGCCGGCCGGATCATACCAGGTTGCCCCGCCATTGTCGGTTTTCAGTACGATCGATGAATATCGTGTCAGGATAAACCCGTGGTTTTCATCCGGAAAGTTTATGGATAAAATGTCCCTTTCTGTGCCCGATTGCTGGGTAGCCCATGTAGCACCCGCATCGGTCGTTTTCAGGATCGTTCCAAACTGCCCTGAGGCATAACCCGTTGAGAAGGAGGGGAAACTAACAGAGAGCAGTGGATATGAATAACCTGTTGGCAATTTGTTCCAGCTGATCCCGCCATCGGTAGTCTTCATTATGATGCCCCCGTTGCTGCCCTCACCAACAGCATAGCCGGTATTTAAAGCTGTAAAAGATATAGCAGAAAGGTTCTTAACCGACGGGTTAGGATTCAGCATTTGCCAGACCTGGGCTTGAGAATAAGCAACAATTAATAAAGCGAAAAGAATCAGATAGGTTTTCATATGGCTGTTTATTATGAATCAGTGATTAAATATACAATAAAAATTTCAAAATCAATCCGATTCGATATGAAAAAGTGAAAGGATAGAGAGGGCAGGGGTCTGAGGTAAATTAAAAAATTTTTAACCCCGTCACATTTTGGCGCAGGCTCCTGGTACATTTGCTAAAAAGATGCTTAATAACCTTTAACAACAATTCAGATGGTACAACTTATGATTTTCCAAGATTCTCATCATGCCATGAAGGATAAGGACCAACCGGGATCCGTGGTTTTATTCGAGGAATCAATGGATGAGGCGATCCGCATCGGTCAGCGGTCGGGTCAGTATTACGAGGTTTTCGATTTTGCGACCGGCCGGAATACCGATTGGAATGAGGTCAACTACAAGGAGGAAGATAATTGGTATTATGATGAGGAGGAACTGATCTGGAAGAAAATGCAGGCCGGTGACAGGTTTCCGGAGGAGATCGGCAATCTCAGTGCGATGGTCTTCCATTGCATGCAATACAATGTGGATCCGCCCTTTTCATTGCATTAATGTAAAATCGTAATTTTACACAGGAAGATTGAAACTATGGCGAAGCAGGACTATATTCTCCGTTACCTGACGATCATCAAGAAATTGCGAAAAAGCAAAGAAGCGACCTTTGAAGAGATCAGGGATTATCTTCAACAGGAGTCCGGGCTGCTGGACCGTTCATTCTCCTTTTCGAACCGCACTTTTCAGCGCGACCTTCAGGAGATCAGGTCGCTGTTCAGGTTCGACATTCAATATAATTTCTCATCAAAAGTCTATTACATCGCTGACGACGGGCAAACCGATCTGAATAACCGTATGCTAGAATCCATTGACACGATCAATTCACTGAAGCTTGCAGGTGACATGACCCGGTACATGTTCTTCGAAAAGCGGAAAGCCCGCGGCACACATCACTTTTACGGCTTGCTGCATGCCATAAAGAACAGGATCGTCATCAAGATCAAACATCACAAATTTGACGACGAAGATCCTTCTGAAAGGCTGGTAGAACCTCTTGCGCTTAAAGAATCGAAAGGACGCTGGTACCTGTTTGCAAAAGACAGAAAGGACAGGAGGCAGAAAACCTTTGGTCTTGACCGTATCCTCGACTTTGAGAATACCGCTTCACGGTTCGATTATCCTGTGAACCTCGATGTGAACGAAGTTTTCCGTCATAGTTTCGGGGTGATCAATCCCGGCAACCAGGAACCGCTGGAGGTAATCCTTTCCTTCATGCCGGAACAAGGGAAGTACATTAAAAGCTACCCGATCCACGAATCCCAGGAAATCCTTGCCGAAACTGCCTCTCACCTGAAAATCCGGCTGTTCATTCAAATTACCCACGACCTGATCATGGAACTCTTAAGCTATGGGAAAACGATTTCCGTTCTGGCGCCGGAGGAACTGAAACAAACCATTGCAGGGATACACCTTGAAGCCGCTTCAACCAATGAATGATGTCGAAAGGGGGAAATAATTTATCATCTTTCACTTAAATTCAATATATTTACATAGTCAATCCATGAATATGTAAAGCCCTTCCCATGAAAACGATCTTTACTTTTCTGAGTTTAATGATATCGACGGCCCTTTCCAATGCCCAGGGATGGGAATGGATGAACCCCCTGCCCTCCGATAACATCCTGAAGGCTGTATACTTCCCTGATGCTACCACGGGTTTTGTTGTTGGTTCCAACGGGACGATCCTGAAGTCTGTTGATGGCGGAGCGCACTGGACCAGCCAGAATTCCGGGATTCCCTCTGACCTGAGCTCTGTTTTTTTTGTGGATAAAATGAACGGCTGGGCGATCAGTCAAGGGGGTGAGGTTCTTCGCACATCCGACGGCGGCCTTCATTGGTTTGTCAGCCCCACAAACAGTGATTTACATGCAAGTTTCTTTACAGATGCTTTAACAGGATATGCGGTTGGAGATTTCTGCACCATTCTGAAAACCACGGATGGTGGAGCGAATTGGACCGTAAAGCTTGCAGGTCCGTCACGGCATCTTGAATCCGTATTCTTCACCTCAGCAAGTACAGGATATGCAGCAGGCACAGCCGGAACCATCCTGAAAACGAATGACAGCGGAGAACACTGGATCCTCCTGAACTCCGGAACCACCCGTGCATTCAGTTCAGTGTTTTTCAAGGGGCCGGATACGGGTTATGTAGCCGGGGAAGCCGGATCCATCCTACAAACCAGTGATGGCGGTACCACATGGATGAATTTGCCTGCGGGGATTCCATCGGATGTAAGATCCATCCGGTTTGTAAACGCAAACACTGGTTATGTGTTCACCCACTATGATGTATATAAGTCCACCAACGGAGGTACAACGTGGGATTCACTCACTTCAGATCCCCAATCCATTTACGGTGGGTATTTCATGAATGTGAACAATGGCATTATTGTCGGTAACCGTAATTTCAGACATAGCACGGATGGCGGAACCACATGGGAAGATCTTCTGTCAGGGTTTACCTTCAATTTAAATTCCGTGAGCTTTGTCCCGTCCGGGACAGATCAACAGACTGGTTATGCCGTTGGGGATAACGGGTTGATCATGCAGACACTTAACCAGGGAAAAGATTGGTCAACACTGAATTCAGGCACAACAAAAAATTTAAATTGTGTAAAATTTCTTTCTGCCGACCTTGGATTTGCATCAGGGAATTCGGGAGTCATCCTGAAAACCATAAATCGAGGTGCAGACTGGATGGCCTTGAATTCCGGAACCAGCGAAGACCTGTATTCCATTTTCTTCCTTGATGAAAATTCAGGCTGGGCCTCAGGCAACGCGGGTACAATTCTAAAAACCATAAATGGAGGGGCAAACTGGACTACCCAGGAAACGGGAATTCCAGTTCCACTTGGATCTGTATTTTTTCCTGATGAAAACACAGGTTATGCCGTCGGCGGATTTGCGATGTTCCAATCGTCTGGTACGGGGATCTTTAAAACAACCAATGGAGGAGCAACCTGGACAACTATTTTCTGGCAAGGGGCCAGTAATGATAATGTTTTCCGGTCGGTTTATTTTTCTGACACCAGCACCGGGTATGTTGCGGGTGGCGGGGGAAAGATCATGAAAACGACGAATGGCGGGATTGATTGGACGATCCAAAGCTCGGGAACCTTTTATCCACTAACCAGCATAACCTTTATTCCGGGTATACAAGGACCAGGTATCGGGTATGCAGCAGGTTACTACGGAATCATCGTGAAAACCAGGGACGGGGGTGAGAATTGGACAAGACAGGCCTCTGGTACCTCAAATTCGATAAATTCAATCTGTTTTACAAATGAGAACACCGGCTATGCCGTTGGATTGGATGGAATGGTATTAAGGACACTGAACGGGGGTGGAATTCCCATTGGTATACCGGAGCAATCCGTTCCGGCATCTTCCTTCAGGATATATCCCAATCCCTCCGACCACAGGATTACGATTGACATACCCGGAGACCTATTACCGTGCAGCCTTTCGGTGTTCAACCTTCAGGGAAAGGAGATGCTCACCTGTCATGTGACTACCAAAACTGTTCAGTTAAATATCACAATGTTACCGGCCGGGCTTTATTTCACGAGGCTAACGGGATGCGGCTCTGTGATGAATGGCAGGTTTGTGAAGGAATAACAGCTGTTCAAATGGTAAAATGGCAAGATCCAAAATGGCAATATCTTTTTTTCCTTTCATGAAAAGCATTTGATTTTATTGCTTCACAAACTTTCCCACCTGCACTCCCTTTACGCCGATTAGCTTCACCAGGTAGACCCCGCCTGGAAGGGCGCTGACATCAATTGTAGCAGTGGATTCTGTCATTTCCCGCTGCAGAAGAAGCATGCCATTAAGATTATACACAAAGACGGTGCCTTTTTCGGGAGCTTCAATGGTAAGATTACAGGAAGTCGGATTCGGATAAAGTTTTAAGGTGCTTGAAACAGGGGGAATTTCATTAACTTCAACGGGGAGACCACCCCCATTTTTTGTTGCGATAATGGTTCCAAATTGACCTACCGCATAGCCTGTATTTGCATCGGGAAAGGAACCTGATAAAAGAAGCCACTCTCCCGGACAGTTCAGAACATTCCACGTTGTGCCTCCATCAGTCGTCTTCAGAATGCCGGACCCCACCACAAATCCCGTATCGGAACTTATAAAGTTGACCGAGAAGTATACCTCTGATGTGTTTTCTTTAGTAGCCCAGGTCGCGCCTCCGTCGGTCGTTTTCAGAATGATCCCGGGGGAGTAGCCCACTGCGTATCCGGTGTCAGGATCTGTAAAGTAGACGGAAGACAAAATGGCTCCCGTGTTGGCGGATACATTCGTCCAGGTACTTCCCGCATCCGTTGTTTTAACAATGGTTCCATAGTCCCCTGCCGCATATCCCGTATTTGTATCAACAAAATACACTGAATTTAAACAATTCCATGCTGTGGTTACCAAAGGAGTCCAGGTTATGCCCCCATCGGTCGTTTTTATGATTCCCTCCATTCCCGCTATGTATCCTATATTGGCGTCCGTGAAGAAAACCGATAAGAGCATGCCTGACTCACCGTTTGACAGGCTATCCCAGCTTGTGGCCCCGTTGGTTGTTTTCAAGATGACCCGGGAATGCGTAAAATTATTGAACCCCACAATATATCCGGTATCAGGATTGATAAAGAAAACTGAACGTAAAAAATCTCCTGACCCGGTTGAAAGAACATTCCAGTTTTCGCCTCCGTCAGTCGTTTTTAAAATGGTACCGCTATCACCTACTGCATATCCATTGTTATTACCGGTGAAAGAAACCGACCTTAAATCAAGCAATGTTCCATTTAATGAACTGTTCCAATTTGTGCCGGCATCGTTCGTATGAACGATAGTTCCATACTCTCCAACAGCATAGCCAGTTGTTGCATTGGTAAAGTAAATTGAGAATAAAAACTGTGAACTGGCTGAAATGGTATCCCAATTGGCACCCCCGTTGGTGGTTTCGAGTACGGTTCCGCCAAACCCCAGTACATATCCTGTATCGGCATTTGTAAAAAATACTGACTTTAACCAATTTCCTGAAGTTAATAAAGTACTCCAGGTCGCACCTCCATTGGTGGTTTTTATGATTGCATCACCCACCGCAAATCCAGTGTTTGCATTGACAAAACTAACAGATGCCAATCCAGAGTTAGTACCGGATGCCAAGGCTGTCCAATTTGCACCCCCATCTGTTGTTTTTACTATCGTTCCGCCCCATCCCACTGCATACCCCGTATCAGCATTTGGAAAACATACTGAATTTAATCCCATCGGTGTATTTACTATAGTATTCCAGGTCTCGCCCCCGTTAGTTGTTTTGATAATAATTCCAGCAGCAGACGATAAATATGTACCTCCCACCGCATAACCCGTAGAATCATCAAGGAAAAATACAGAGTTCAAATTGCGTGTGGTGCCGCTTGACTGAGTGATCCAATTTTCTCCCCCATCAATTGTCTTTAATACTATACCATTGTACCCTGCCGCGTATCCCATGTTGTTATCGGTGAAGTAGACTGATGATAAAGGATATGTCGTTCCACTTGTCAGAACCTCCCAATTATTACCACCGTCGGTCGTTTTTATAATGCTTCCAAACTCTCCGACCGCATATCCAACGTTTGAACTGGGGAACATTACTGAATTTAAACTATTACCCTGCGGCAACGGATTCTGCCAGTACCATTGGGCCATTCCTGCGTTCACAAAGAACAAGGTGATGATGATAAGGTAAGGTTTTTTCATTTTACAAGGAGAATAATTGTCGATCCTGAACGACCTTTAAAGATAGGGAAAAAATGCAGAAATTATATATTTGGGTCTGTCTTGAAAAAAATTGGAGACCGGGAAGTCTGATATGTAAAGTGTAATATCTAAAACGAAAAGTGCAAAGTGCAAATTTTTATTACACTTTGCACCTTGCACGTTAGACTTGAAAACACGTCACTTGTTGAGCTTTACTTTCATTTTGCTTTTGATGGAAGTGAATAATCTTACAAGTTCATCAACTTCCTCAAAAAGTTGTGAAACTTTCCGTTCCTCCAGCAGGTTAATTCTTTTCAGGTAATCAAGCCAGAACTGGGTTTCGTCGATTTCCTCCACCACGATGCAGATCTTTGAATAGAATTCTGCATCGGACCTGCTTCGGGTTGCAGCCCTGTAATTTGATGCAACAGATAACGAACTCCGGATTATCTGATTGACAATCGGCCGGGTGACAGGTGAAACCTTTGCTGCAACAAATAGTTCATGGATCTTAACGGCCATCGTGATTGTTCTCTCCCTGATCTGTTCGTTGAATTGTCCTTTTTCTGATTTTTCCATATTGGTTTTTCACATTAATCGGGAATACGGAAAAAGGTAATATGTTTTTGGGAAAATTATTTTTCGGGTAAGATTATTTTTCGGGTAAGATGGAAAGTGAAAAATGAAAAGTGCAAGGTGTAAAACAAAAAGTGCAAAGTGCAAATTTTTATTACACTTTGCACCTTGCACCTTGGACTTGTCCTTGTAGCGGGGAGAGGATTCGAACCTCTGGCCTTTGGGTTATGAGCCCAACGAGCTACCTCTGCTCCACCCCGCAATGTTTTGCAAAAGTACAATAAATAAATCAGTAAAAAAAACCGGAATGAAAATGATTTTAATTCTGCCAGATAAAAACTATTTTACCATCTTTTCATATCACCATTTCACCGCCTGAAATCCTCCCCTACCGCGCCATCAGTTCCTTCAGGATGATGTTGTACACGGTGAAGCCGGGCTTGAGTTTCTTTTGATATTTCTTCCTAATTGCAGGATCGGCAGCCATGCGCTTCGCTTCTTTTGCCGCCTCACGGAACCGCTTGCGATGTTCCTCCTGTTTCGGCGACCAGGTCGTGTTGGTAAAATCGGGCCTTGCCGATACAACGGTCTTCCCGCGGACCGTCCGGAACACAAGTTCCTTCCCCACCATCCCGGAAAGAGAATGCAGGATAATATTCGATTTGCTGATTGCCATACTGCGTTAATTTTTTATTTATCAAGGGCGGTTTACCCAGAATACCCTCCCCTCTTATCCCCTCCCTACCAATAGGGAGGGGAAGACCGCAGGTCGGGGTGGGTACGTAAAAATATTAAAGTTCCAACGAAGCCATCCCGATGCTAAAGTAAATAAAATATACAGACAGCATACAGAAAAGAAACAGAAAGCATACAGAAAGCATACAGGAAGCATACAGGAAGGATACAGAAAGAATACAGGATTAATAAGAAACCGGATCCTGGAATGTTTGTATATTTACTTGCCATTTCGTTTCAAAGCAAGTATGAATGCACCACCCATCTGAAAATCCCAAAGAAAAGGAATACATCTTAAGGATCAGAAAAGGCCTTGCGTTCAGGAAATATTTCGGATTCCACATCGCCCTCTTTCTTGTGTTATCTTTGTCTGTGATTGTTGCATGCCGTCATAAGGGATGTTTTTAATTGAGAAATGATGTACCAGGTATTTATAGGAAGCATTCTTCTGAGTTTGATCCACGCCCTGATCCCCAATCACTGGCTTCCGCTGATTGCGGTCGGTAAAACAGAAAAATGGTCACGGAGTCAGACCTTGTGGGCGACGGCCATAACCGGGGTCGCACACACCCTGAGCACGATCCTGATCGGGATCATTGTCGGGCTGATCGGGTACAAGCTCTCTGCGCTCTATGGCGTCATCTCGGAAACAATTGCTCCGGGCATCCTGGTCATCCTGGGAATTGTGTATCTCCTCCTGGATTTCCGGCACCATCACCATCACCATCATCATCATCATGCTCCGGAAACGGCGCAGGATAGTGCCCGGGGAAAAACGTCGCGACGGGTGGCGATCCTGACCACGCTGAGCATTGCCATGTTCCTTACCCCGTGCGTGGAAATAGAGGCTTATTATTTTCAGGCCGGTACCATTGGCTGGACGGGCATTTTCATCGTTTCGGCCGTCTACCTTGTAACGACGCTGGCGGTCATGCTAACGCTGGTTTCCATGGGGATGAAATGCGCCGGCAACTTCAAGGCGGAATTCCTGGAACATCATGAAAAGAGCATTACAGGCCTCGTGCTGGTTGGCCTTGGCCTCCTCGCCCTGTTCGTAAAATTCTGATTGCATCAGAGCCATGAACCTCAATTATCGGTGATGACCGGTATGCAATGAGGAAAACCTCGATAAATCTCCGTACTTTTGCAAATTCACTGATCGCTAATGTTTAGCATACTTTATTGACCCCACCCTGTCAGGGGGAGATGTCATCAAATATTAAATTAAATTCAATTCTATTGACACACAAAGCAGGATTTGTAACCATCATCGGGAATCCGAATGTTGGTAAATCGACGCTGATGAATGTGCTCGTCGGTGAAAAGTTGTCGATCATCACGCATAAGGCACAAACAACAAGGCACAGGATCATGGGGATCTTCAGCGGGGATGATTTTCAGATCATCTATTCCGACACGCCGGGTATAATGAAACCCCACTACCTGCTTCATAAAGCAATGCTTTCAGCGGTCCTGTCATCGATCTCCGATGCCGATATCATTCTCCTCGTTACGCAGATGAACGAAGAATTTAAGCATGATGACATTATCACCAGCCTGGTGGAAAGCAGGACACCTGTCATCGTCCTGATCAATAAGATTGACCTCTCTTCCCAGGAATTGGTTGAGGCGGAGATCGCAAAATGGAAACAGATCCTTGCAAATGCCGAGGTGATACCGATCTCAGCCCTTCATTGCTTCAATACGGCGAGGGTATTTGATACGATCCTGGAAAAGCTTCCGGAAAATCCGCCTTTCTATCCAAAAGAAGAGCTGACTGACCGGTCCCAGCGTTTTTTCACATCCGAGATCATCCGCGAAAAGATCCTCCTCAATTACAAGGAAGAGATCCCCTATTCAGTGGAAGTCGCAGTGGATGATTTCAAGGAAACAGACCAGCTGATACGGATCATCACCACCATTTATGTGGCCAGGGAATCCCAGAAAGCCATCATCCTTGGGCACCAGGGTAAAGCCATTAAAAAAGTGGGCATCGAAGCCAGGAAGGACATTGAAGAATTCCTGGAAAAGCATGTTTACCTGGAGCTGAATGTGAAGGTCAGCAAGGATTGGCGCGAGAATGAACGGTCGCTGAAAAGGTTCGGGTACAGGGTGGAGGAGAGTTAAAAATTCTAATTGATATAATTTCTAAACATACCCACCCCTTTTATCCCCTCCCTACCAGTAGGGAGGGGAAGACCCCGGGTACTCGTGGTCGGGGTTGGTACATAAAAAATCAACCAATTCAAAAATAAAATGGGAAACATAGTCGCCATCGTAGGCCGTCCGAATGTAGGAAAATCAACCCTTTTCAACCGTCTGACAGGTGGAAGGGATGCCATTGTGGATCCGACCAGCGGGGTGACCCGTGACCGTCATTACGGCAAATCCGACTGGAACGGAAAAGAATTCTCGGTGATCGATACCGGGGGTTATGTTAATGCTTCCGATGATGTTTTTGAGGAAGAGATCAAAAAGCAGGTTCGTCTTGCGATTGATGAATCGGATGTCATCCTGTTCATGGTGGATATCAAGGAAGGTGTGACCGGGATGGATGAAGATCTTGCCGATCTTTTGCGACGCACCAAAAAGAAGGTATACCTGGTGGTCAACAAGGTAGATAACAATAAGATCCTGGAAGAGATCTATGATTTTCACAGGTTGGGATTTGATGTCATGCACGGCATCTCCTCTACCAGTGGGAGCGGTACAGGTGATCTGCTGGATGATGTGGTGAAGGATTTTCCCATAGAAGATACCGGTGATGCTGATGAAAAGGATCTCGCAAAAATTGCGATCATCGGCCGGCCGAATGTGGGCAAATCCTCCCTGGTAAATGTTCTCCTGGGGAATGACAGGGCCATCGTCACCCCTGTCGCGGGAACAACCCGTGACTCAACCCATTCCTATTACAAATATTTCGATCTTGAATTTTTACTTATCGACACGGCCGGGATCCGCAAAAAATCAAAGGTTTCGGAGAACATTGAGTTCTATTCGGTGATGCGGGCGATCCGGTCGATCGAATCCAGCGATGTCTGCATCCTGATGATCGATGCTTCGCAGGGGTTTGAATCCCAGGATCTGAACATCTTCTCCCTGGTCGAGAAGAACCACAAAGGAGCTGTTATCCTGGTAAACAAATGGGACCTGATCGAAAAGGAAACAAATACCCATAAGCATTTCGAGGAAATAATCCGGGAAAAGATCGCTCCTTTTTCGGATGTTCCGATCATTTTCACTTCTGTTCATCAGAAGCAGAGGATCTTTAAAGCCATGGAAATGGCCATCCAGGTATACAAGAACCGTCAGCGAAAGATTACGACTTCACAACTGAATGATTTTTTCCTGCCGGTGATTGATAAAACGCCTCCGCCGTCATTCAAGGGAAAATATATCAAGATCAAATATATCACGCAATTACCGGGAAGATACCCGTCGTTTGTTTTTTTCTGTAATCATCCCCAATACTTAAAAGAGCCCTACAAGCGTTTTCTTGAAAACAAGCTCAGGGAACAATTCCAGTTCGAAGGCGTTCCTGTAGAGATCTACTTCAGGCAGAAATAAAGGAATGGAAGAAGGCATCAGGATCGATAAGTGGCTTTGGGCGGTGAGGGTCTTCAAGACCCGGAACCAGGCTACCATAGCATGCAGAACCGGGAAAGTAAAGATCCGTGAGATTCCTGTTAAACCCTCGCACGAAGTGAAGCCCGGCGAACTGATCAACCTTCACATACCACCTTTTGACAGAACGTACAAAGTGATTGGTTTACTGGAAAAAAGAGTATCGGCAAAACTTGCCGTTGAGTATGTTGAAGACCTGACCCCTCCGGAAGAGTACCAGAAGATCAGGATCATGAAAGAGATGAATTTTGAATACAGGGACAGGGGCCTTGGAAGACCAACAAAAAGGCAGCGAAGGGAGATCGACCTGTTAAAAAAATTCCTTGACAAATAATTTCCCGGATCACATTTGACAAAACCATCAACATATTACCAAAGCCTTGACGATCTTGCATTTCATGGCAGGAACAAAGAATATGGCTCCTATTATCTCAGGAAGAAATACCTGAAATATGTGGCCTGGTCACTGGTTGTTTCCATTTTCCTGATCCTCCTCCTGGTTATTGTTCCTTTCCTCCTGTTCTATTTTGAGGGTGTGGGAAACGAACTATCCCCAGAGGATATGTACATGGTTGATTACAGTTTTATGCCGAACCCGGAGGAAGATCCGTCACTTCTTTTACAAGCGCTGGCAAAACCCCGGGAGGAAATTGAGCAGCCGGTCGTGGTGGAAGACAGTATCCAGGAAACTGACAAGAAAGAAATCAAGGAACCCCCGGTTGAGGAAGAGAAAAAAGAAAACGAGAAGGCCGGTGACTCAGTTTCAGCCGGAAAAAACCCTGAGGGCAAGGGAACGGGAGCCGGGGATCCCGAAGGTTTATACACGGTCATTGATGTCTATCCCAGGTTTCCGGGGGGTGATGAAGCCCGATTGTATTTCCTGAGAAAAAATGTCCGATATCCTGACCTGGCTATAAAATCAGGCATTCAGGGCATCGTTCTGCTTGTATTCATTATTGAGCAGGACGGTGCTGTTTCACATGTGGAGATCAAGCGGGGTATCGGAGGAGGATGTGATGAAGAAGCCATACGTGTAACCAAACTGATGCCTCGCTGGGATCCGGGAAAGAGAAGTGGCCGGCCGGTAAGGGTTCTTGTCCAGATGCCGGTCGTATTTAAGATCCCCGGAAGATAAATCATGCTTAACCGGAAAATTGTATCTTTGAATTCTTTCATCCTAAAACCGCATGTATGAAACGATTCTCCTCTTCCCTGTTTCTTGCAGTTGCAATTATCATAACCGCCTGGATCCTTGGAAACGCATGGCGCAGGACCCATCAGCAGAATGAAACGATCCGCGTTACCGGGATGGCGAAAAAAGATTTCCTGGCAGATCTGATCGTTTGGCGCGGCAACTTCTCGAAAAAAGCGCAGACCATTAAAGATGCTTATGCTTCAGTGAAAAATGATGCCGCGATCACAAGGGATTACCTGCTGAAAAAGGGTGTAAACGAAAAAGAGATGGTATTCTCAGCGATAAACATCAACAAGGAATTCAGGTATGTTCCGGGGCCAAATGGTCAGACCACTCCTGTTTTTAACGGTTATACCCTTTCCCAGAGCATTGAGATCGAATCAAAAGATGTCGATAAGATTGAAAAGATATCCCGGGAGATCACTGAACTGATCGACCTTGGTGTTGAGTTCTATTCCCAGTTTCCAGAGTATTATTCGACCAAACTGGCTGACCTGAAAATCGAAATGCTGGCAAAGGCCACATCCGACGCGACACAACGTGCCGAAAAGATCGCTGAAAATGCAAAGGCGAAACTTGGAAGCCTGCGGAATTCATCCATGGGCATCTTCCAGATCACCGGTCAAAACTCAAATGAAGAATTTTCCTGGGGAGGAGCATTCAATACTTCGAGCAAAAGAAAAACAGCTTCCATCACCGTTAAGCTGGAATTCGGAGTCAGGTAAAATCAGCATATCTGCCGGTTTCGTTAAAAATAGCTGTCTCCGGCACAACATTCCCGTTTCTCTTTTTCTTTTTGATCGAATAAATATAGTTCCATTCTCCGAACCTCCTCGCCATGCTCATAAAGCTCGGGTAGAGATTCTCCTGCTCCAGGATTTCCACGATCCTGTCCATTCTACAATCCTGTGAAAGGATCATCAGTACTAAGCAATCATTGTTAAAACGTCCTTTTAACTGGGAGAAAAGCTTTTGATAAAATTCAAAATTCTCGCCGCAATACCAGGCCATTTCGCTCAGATTTGACGGATTTTTCGGGTAGTAAGGCGGGGTGATAATGATATAATCGAAATCCTCGTCAGTTACTTTATCCAGGAGATCCGATTCAATGATATGCAGTTTCAGGTTGTTGCGTTTTGCATTTTCCCTGGTATCAATAATGGCAAGCGGATTTATATCTGTAGCTGTAACATCTGCACCTTTTCTCGCAGCGAGCAATGATATGATGCCGCACCCGGCCCCGATTTCAAGGACCTTTTTCCCGTTCAGATCCCTTTCATTGAGAAAGTCCAGCATCATCCTAGTGCTGATCGTAAACCGCGGATAGAACACTCCCGGGCTCACTATGACATTTAATCCTTGATAGTCAAAGGGCCGCGGCTTTGCGAGGTACTTACGGTGCATGAATTGCAGGATGGGGGATATCAGTTTTATCATACGACACATCATTCTGTATAAAAGCCTTCTGCTTCAGGTTGTCTGTATATGAAAATTCGCAATAATATCATCAGGAACAATGGATACCTGTAACATCTCAACCTGAACCTCAATTTGCCCAGGGTTAACAGGAATACCCTTTTCACGATCCCGATCTGAAAATTTGTTATTTTACTCCTCGCCGAACACCTCGTTAATGATCTTCAAATCACACGTTTCAAGGAAGGCTTAATGCGCCTTCAGATAATTTACAAGAACTTTTTCATTGACATCCTGTAGTGACGGAACATTTAAGGATCTGATAGCCCCCATCCTGGATTGAAACCGGAGTGTCACATTTGCAATCCGCGGAAAGATCCTCATTTTCGAGAATTCATAATTCACTTCAAATGTACCATCATTGCGAAGGCTGAATCTGACTCCATTGTCATTTTCTTCAATATCCAAATATTCAATAATCTTTTTCATCATACCTCTGTTGTATTATTACATTATTCGAACCCTGCTTATTTTATTGACATTCCAATGAAAAATTTCAAATAAAAACAGGTCTGGTACTGATCCATTGGAAACTTTACAAAAATATAATCAACGCGAGTGAGCCACAAGAGGGAAAATACCTATTCTATATAAGGGTTTTTATCATATTTAACGCACCCGGTATCTTTTCTTGTTAAATTTCATTGAGTCCGGGATCGAGGCAAACAGGAGACCCTTCTTGCGTAGGAAGGCCCGGCGACTTGAACATAGAGGCTTCCGGCAGTTCATGTTCAGTTTATTCAGCCGGTATATTGCCGGTTAAAGCTTCCCTGAATGCTTCTGCGCCGGTTAGTTTACGCAGGAATTGCCAGAATTTGCGAACGATCCGGCGTGCAAAAAAACATGCAGTCAAACAACCTATTCAACTATCCGTTTGTTTATTATGCTTAAATAATGTCATTTTCGACCTACGGGAAACCGGAATTCAAGCCATTGCTTTCCTCAATTGACTTTTCTTGGATTTTCCTATATCTTCATTGGCCTGTATTGCTTGTTGCAGTGAATGGATTCGATGGAATACCCGGATAATTAAATTTGATCCGTACAATTAAAGCCATCATAGGAATCCCTAGGACAATTAACTCGAATTACTGACTTTGGTTTAACCAAACCGCTAATAACAACACTATGAATGTTGCTCGCTGCAAAATAAGAACATGGTTGTTCATATTCCTGGGAATAGTTTCCAATTTATGGGTGGCAGGGGAAACCACTGTAACGATCGGAACCGGCACTTCAACTCAAAGGCAGCCTTTCGGCATGTGGTATGGGTATGAAAGGTCAGCTGCCATTTATACGTATGCAGAGATCGGTGCTTATGGGTTCATCAACTCTCTGAAATGGTATGTTGGGACCAGTGATCTGAATACCTGCCCGATAAAAATTTACCTTAAAACCACAAGTTCGACAACGATTACATCTGGTACCTGGGCATCCGCATTGAGCGGGGCCACCCTTGTTTACGATGGAATAAACAATTTTCCTGTAACCGGGTGGTATACTTTCGATATTGCTGATTATGCTTATTCAGCCACCAATCTTATGGTTCTTTGCCAGACTGATTTTGGAGAACCGGCCGCAACAACTTATCCGGTTTTCCGGTACAGCAGTGCAACGGGCAAACATGAATTCTGGGCTGAAGTTTTTCCTCCCACGGCATCCGGGACCGTAAACGGGAACCGTCCGAACATTCAGATCAGCTACAATGCTATGACCGGAGTTATACCCCCTTCGGGATTTATGGCTGTTGCAACGAGTTCGTCGCAGATCAATCTTACATGGAAGAAGAACAGTTCGAATGACAACGTAATGGTTGCATACAATACTGTTAACACATTTGGCACTCCTTCCGGTGCTTATGTTGCAGGAAACCAGATCACAGGAGGAGGCACCGTGATCTACAACGGATCAGGGACCTCCTTTAACCAGACAACAGATCTTCTTCCCAATACTACTTACTATTTCAGGGCATGGTCGGTTCATGTACCCACACCAACCTATTCATCGGCCGCATCGGCCCTGGCCACCACCTTTTGTACAAGCATCACGTCATTCCCATATATAACAACCTTTGAAACTCCGTCATTTCCTCCTTCATGCTGGAAACTGGCGGGTGTTCAATGGGGCCGGTCTGCCACGGCAAGTGCCTATGGTGTGGGTTCAGGCTCAGCCAAGGCGGATTTCTTTAATGTGCTCGCCGGCAACCTGGATCTTATCTCACCCCAATTGGATTTTTCGGCATTGACGACGCCTGTTGTCACCTTTGATGAGGCATATGCTACTTATGCAACAGAAATTGATAACCTGGAACTTTGGTACTCCACAGACAATGGGGCAACGTATACATTACTGGACAGCTGGACAGGCGGGCCAGCCGGAACGCTGAACACCGGGGGAACAATCACGACAGCCTTCAGCCCCTCCTCCACCCAGTGGGCCCGGAAGAGATGTTCCTTACCTGTAGAAACAAACAAAATTATGTTCAGGGGGATCAGCGGTCATGGAAACAACCTTTATCTCGACAATATTGCAATTTTTGACACAACATGCACAAATGTATCTCCTCCGTATGCCGAGAACATGGACATTTTTTCTCCGCCTTCCACAGGTTGCATTACTGTGATAAACGATAACAGTGATACCCAGAAGTGGATCACCTCTTCCCAGTATGCGATGTCGGCACCGAATTCGCTTTATATCAATAAAAACAGTTCGGCTCCCATGAACGACTGGTTTTTCACCCCTCCCTTAAACCTTATCGGAGGAAGCACTTACCTCGTGAATTTCTATTACCGGAGCGGAGGGTCACCAAGTATTGAAAAAATGGAAGTCAAATACGGGACTACGCCGAATGCAGCCGGAATGAACGGAGGACAAATCTGGAACAACACAACCATTCAGACAACTTCTTACACTTCAGCAACAGCCGTGCTGACCCCATATGCCAACGGCACCTATTATGTGGGATGGCATGGGTACAGTGCGGCAAACATGTCGTACATCTGCCTTGACGACATCTCGATCTATGGAGCTACCGCCACCTGGAACGGTACTGTTTCCAACAACTGGAATGAACCGATGAACTGGACCCCCAACGGAGTTCCGAATACATATCAAACGGTCATAATACCTTCGGGATCCATCTACAGTCCAAGCATCAGTTCCACCGGCCTGTTCTGTAAAGAACTGACAATACATACAGGAGCAACCCTGATGATAAATCCTGGCTCTGTCATTACAATAGATGGAAACCTGGTGATCCAGAACGGATCTTCGATGAATAACCAGGGATTGGTGAATGTTAATGGAAATGCACTGATCCAGAATTAACAGGCCTGTCAATATCCGGCGTCATTCGACTTCTTTTTTGGCTGGGGTCATTAATGTATCAGGAACTGAGGTTTTCGGAGACTGTGAGGGGATCGGGGCCAAAGATGGCGCCTGTTGCTGCTCTTTCTGGTCCGGAATTGCATTCAGAGGCTTTATCATGACAGGTATATCCTCATAGAGTTGCCGGAATATCCCATCCATTGGTATGGGAGTCAGAACCTCAATTTGATAATGTGTAGCCGAAGTTGAATCCGTTGGTTCATAATTCAGAACAAATTCAAGACCCTGGGCCTGGTCGCCATCCACCATTCTTTCAATGGTAAATGGCTGGAAAGCAGGAGAAGAGGTCATATGCAACTTTTTCATCTGCTTTTCATCAATGCGGGCAAAATATGTCCCCGGGCTAAAGCCAAGAAAGCTGTAATATCCGTCAGGCTCAGAAAGTGTTCTTGCAATATAGGTTGAATCGCTCTTGTAGAAATCGATGATAATACGTCCCTGGCCGTTCTGACCATTACTTCCATTCAGATAAACCATACCGGTTGCCTCGCCATAAACCGCTACCGGCACTTCAACTAATTTGAACATGTTCGGGTCCGTCGAAACACTGATCGTCTTTTTTCGTATCTGCCAGGCAACATTATCGAAACTCTGTTTGTTCAGTTCAATCAAATAATTTGCAAACGATTCCAGGTCAAATATTCGAATAAGTGTATCACGCTTGCTTTGTTCAATCCTTCCGCCATTAATACGTACGGTCAATCCATCGACTTTGGGTTCCTCCTTGTCACGACGCCCATTGCAGTTAAGGTCGAGAAAAGGAAGAATTACAATCCCGCTTTTACCGACTCCAGGGCGAATGTTCGCCCCGACGTAATTTGTTTTTGCATCATAGATCAGACTTCCTCTTGCAGATTCAAACAGTGTGTTAACCCCGTTTCCATGGCTCGCAGTAAATCCAGCCTGTGCAAAAGGAAGTTCATAACGCATTCCGATCTGGAAATTATCGATATTGACAGCCAGATTCCGTTCGTAAATAATATTCATATAACCATGTCGCAACAAGCGTTTTTCAACCTGGAGTTTCAAGCTGATGATCTTCCCCAGATTATAGACATACTGTGTTTGGGGCGTAAAGATAAAACCGGCGGGCAGCCTGAAACCAAGTGATACCGTCGAATAGACATAAGGCACGTAAGGATTCATGAATACTGCATTCGTTGTAAAATTTGCACTCAGTCCAAAAACATTCCCTGAAATAAGAAATTCTGTTGTTATATAATTTGACCTTGACAGGATGATCTGGTCAACCGTAAGTCTGAGCAATGTAGATAGTCCCTTTAATCGTAGCGGCATGGAGACCACCGCTTTACGTTCTTCAAGGTTGGTATAGTTGATTGCTTTTTGGTTGGGGTCATATTTAGAATAGTTCAATTCAAATTGAAGGTCAGAAGGCAGCCGGTAACTCATAAAACCTTTAAACCTGACACCATAGGTATATTCTCCTGTTATCATCATGCCTGAACCCACACGGAGGGACAAATTAAGAAATGGCAGGGTTTTTCTTCCCGGAATTGATGAGAGATATTCAACTCCGGTGCCGACAGTAAGCCTTTTACTCAATCCGTAATTCAGGTTGGCACGTGAAAACCTGCTGTTTAGCCAGTCTTCAACGATTCCTCCTGTTATTGTATATTCTAGTTTCCCCTGCGGCAGAAAGTTAAACGGAATGCTAATGGACTGTTCACGGGATCGTTCCTCACCCCATGGTCCGTAGAAATGCAGCTTAACAACCGAGTTGCCATATACCAGGGGTACCTCAAAAGTAAAGAAACCGGAAGCATCTGCTTTCACATAATCAACGAGCACTGAATTGATGTACAATTCAACAATCCATCCTGGTTCAGTATGGTCAACGAGTGTGTAACTTCCGAAGGTCTGCCTGTATATTGTCGGAGTATTTGTAACGATCCCTCCTAACACGGGATAATAAATTGATGCAATGCTCTGTACGGGAACCTTCCCGAGAAATACTTGTTTTACAACATTATAATTGTTATCGGCAAAATGCCAAAGGTATCTTTGATTCCTTTCTATGAAAGGTTCAATATTACTATAGGAAAGAGAGAGATCTGCCTCCCCTCCGGCAATGACCGAACCCAGGGCAAGGTTGATCCGCACATCGCTGAATCCTGGTTGGCGCTCTGTGGCAATTACAGACCAGTCGGCCATTCCGAAATGGAACCCAGGGTATTTCCTGAAAATGAATGTGTCTGCTTTGATCTCTCCTTTCAGACGGTATATATTCTTTCTCATGAGTTCCTGGCGCATTTGCCTTATGACAGGCAATTCGAGCTTTGTTTTCAGGTTAACGGAAAGTGTCCGGAATTCAAAAATGCATTCAAGGCCAAAGATCTGCCCAAAATATTTGATCCGCATGTATAGATTATCTTCTGTACGAATAAAATCATCTGGTTCAAGATCATGGACTTTGCCCTGGTAACGGATCTCGTTGTTTTCCTGATCAATCAGGTAAAGGTCCTGTTGACTAAAAAAAAAGCCTGATATTGAATCAAATGTCGGAGAAGGTGTGTATTGTATTTTTAAAAAGTTAAATACATCTGGAATGGGTAAAAACAAATCCTGCCCTTTGATGAAAGCAGGAATTTCCATACCTCCGATTTGTTGTATATTGAGAAAGATGGTTATTTCTTCAAATTCGGACTCTTCCTGTGTAAATGCAAAGGTTGGGGATAAAAATAAAAAGAAAAAGAGTGGTGCGATTTTTCCATTGCGTTTGAAAAGATGCGGGCACCACATGAAAACCAACTTGGAAAATGCATGGATCGCTGATAATTGGAGTTTTTTCAAATTTCTTCCTGACCCGGTTTATTCCTGAATGAACATAAGTGAAAACCACCCACTGTAGCTGCCAGCCGGGTTGGCAAGCGGATTCCCGACAATTAGTGTCCCTCCTAAGTATATTTGTGTGGCAAGAGGAGGATTGACCTGCAGAATAAGTGGTGTACCAGGTAGTGTATTACCTAGTTGAACTGTCAGCGTTCCTCCATGATCCCCATCCAGGATTGCATCAGCTCCATTAAGAATATGAACGATCGTTCCCGGGTTCCCAATCACATAAAAAATGGCCGGATTATACAGATAACCCTGCCCGATCAAAATGATCGTTCCGGTTGCTGACCGTAAACCGGAAGTGGTCACAGTAACAGTTCCTCCTGAGGTCCCCTGATAGAGCGCTCCGAAAGCCAGGTTCTGGGCAAAATCGACTTCGATGGGCCGCGGAGGCATTTCCTGGGCAGTTACCCTGCCTGCCGCAAAAAAGCATATCAGAATAGCAAGGGATAAACCCTGTATAATATATTTATCGAATAGTTTGTATTTCATTCGTTGCTTATAAATACCTTTCTCATATATTTTCCTTTAGACGACTGTATCTTGACAACATAAATCCCGCTGGTAATATTCATATCAAATTCATGGTAGCCATCGGTGCAAAGATCCTGTTTATACATGGTTTGTCCAAGCATATTGTAAACGGCCATACTTGCCTTCTCCCCCAGCTTCAGCGATGAGTAGACGAATAACCTGTATCTCGAGCTGTACACATGGAACAGGACATCCTCATCAGGCTGATACCGGAGATCTTTCAGACTGAACACAATGGAAAACCGGTCTTCACACTCACCCTCCTCAAGATAGACCTTATATCCCGGATGAAGCATCAGGTTCTGGAAGGCTCCAGCTTTCTTATCAACAAGGTAAATATACGTGTTTAATGGCATCCGTTCTATATTCAATGTATTAAAACATATCCATCCGCTTTGACGCAATTTTATTCCGAGTGGTATGACTGACAGACTGTCTGTCGGATTCTGGATTGCATTGATGGAAAGCCGCTGTGTGTCGGAGGACATTGCATAAAGACTTGGGACAAGTATATCTGTATTCATCAGCTTAAGTGCATCCAGCATATTGTCAAATCTCATGGTGCCATCATCCTCATAGTAAATGACAAGGGGATCCAGGGTTTTCTGATCCTGGAACCGAGCGCCGATCCGGAGAAGCGGCCGTGTTTCTTCCCAGGTATCTTTATGGAAGATCGGTGAAAGATCATTGACCCTCACATCATTGGTAAAGATCAGTGTTGCCGAAACCGGGAATGAGCCGTTAGAAACATGAATAAAAAAACCTTGCATGGATCCGATCAGGTTGTCGGCAACCTGGTCACTGGAAATTTTATTTACATAGGAACTGTAAGTCCCTGAGTACATATCGGCTCCGCCTGCATTGAAATAGTACAATGCATCATCGATATTGGATTTAACCCAGCCTTCACCTGAATCCCAGTCAACGGGTGAAGGATAAGGATTCCCTGCCAGGTTGAAACCCTTTGTGAATGGCCTGTTCCTGTTGTAAAGGGTAGACGGCAGCAGTGTATTGTTATTAACCTCGCCCGACACGTCAACTGTTTTTGGATCAGTCTGGTCTCCAAAATTGATGGCATAGCCCTGCATGGGATAGAGGGGTCCATCCGGGTTTGTGTAGTTTAACCACCCGGTGAAGAACCTGTTTTCATCATACCTGTATAAAGTAGGGAACCAGAAGTAAAGGTCCATATCATCATCAAACTCATATACCGTTGCTGATTTAAACGGCGAACTGAAATATTTATATCCGTACCCCGAAGGAAGATAGCGTTGCATAATAAGAGTACCAAGAACTTTGCCCGTTCCTGTTCCATCAATCAGGGCAGTTCGTGAATTGTTTGAAAGTAATGTCAAGTAACCGTTTGCATTCAAAGTTCCATTGCTGAGCAATACAGCACCCAAAGTTTGTCCATCCGTGTTTATAATGGTGTTGGAGCCCTCCGCTATGGTAATATTCTCGAACTGGGTTTGTGCTGTTCCTGCTAAAACCTGGTCTGCACCATTGAACACAAGTGTGCCTTCATTGTGGAAAAATGTGCCATTGTTGATGAAGTCCCGGGCCACACACATTCTGTCATGGTCGGGACCTGTCAGGCTGTATGAATTATCAATAACAAGGTATCCAAAAGTTGTTATGGATTCACCGCTTACTGTTGTATTCCCATTAATGGTAAGGGTCCCATCGTTGTGATCAAACGTTCCATTATTCACCCAATTTCCTGCAATTACCATGTTATCCTGGTATCTTCCGGTGAGGATTGCATCTGTGAATATGAGGATATTGTAAAAAACAGTTGTGGAAGCTCCTCTCACAATAGAATTCCCGTTAAAGTTGATAGTACCTGCATTATGATTAAAAATCCCATTGTTTATCCAGGAACCGGAAACTGGGAGGGTTGCACGGGGTGCAGTAAGTGTTTTGCCCGCATTAATGACCAGGTTGTTTAATTGAGGTATGATGGTTCCGCTGATTGTTGAAACTCCGTCAAAAATTACAGTCCCGTTATTGGGGGTAAAGAAACCATGATTGACCCAGTTTTCACGCACGATCAAATTACCCACTGAGGAAGCTATTAATGTGCTGGTACTTTGGTTGGTCAGGGTCCCGTTCAGTGTAATGTCAACATCGGTCATTTGTTTCGATCCTGCACCTGTCAAGGTCAGTTTATTGTAGGTGGTAAGATAGGGAAATTCTGCAACCCCTGATGTATTTATCAGTTCGACCGTTCCACCGGAGGTAGAGGTGAAGTTGGAATAATCGCCTGCAGGGAAAACAAAAAACCCCGCGCCGGATGCTGTCACTTTAATTGTTCCTGTCCCATAAACATTCCCGAAGTCATGACCAATATATGTGCTTAAATCAAGAATCCCGTTTCCTTCAAGAGTAAGAGCAAAGGTCCTTCGACTGTTACCATTAGCATATACTGTATGCCCTGCACCGATGAATGCCGTTTGACCGTTAGGGTAGCTGGCTGCTGCCGGACCTGAATGGGAAACTGTCGACCATGTTGTTAAATCAGCCCAGTTTCCAGTCACCATATTATCCCGGCTGTAATATATCGGAACATTTAAAAATTCTGAATTGTATCCCGCTGTATAGTCTCCGAAAATAAAGTTCACATTCTGGAACCGGATGACGTTGCTTCCCGTAAGAACAGATCCGGTTGACAGATCCCATACCCCGTAATAGAACCTTGCAGCGACGTATTGATTTTCATTCCCTCTTACATCGGTTTGCAAATAGGTGTAAAACTGGCTGATCTGGAGGCCGCTGAACCCGGAATTCAGAACATGCCAGTAATAGAGCAACTGAAAGTCACCTGAATTGGTGGTACTGGGATGCTTTGCATTTACTGGTATTACAGTGATGGTTCCGGGTGTGCCGTTTGATGCGACAGTATACTGGGCCGGGGTATATTTCCCATTGACGCCGATGGGAAAAGTATAATCAAGTGACCCCGTCGGGAAGGATTTTCTAACCCCTGCATCACTCAAAACGCCGTCAGTGCGAATATAACTTGTAGCAGAAGTACCTGAGGTGGCATTGTTTGCTGTATTTGAGAGTATCAGCAGATTATTCCCGATGTCCAGCATCTTTGTCTGAAAGGTAAGGACCCCTGTGATTTCCGATTGAGCAGTCATCTTCACATCATTTGTAGCACTCAATGTAAGGTTTCCAAACTTTCCCGTACCATTGCCGGAAATGGTTTGTCCAGTAGTGCCGGCCATAAGGATCCTGCCGGCACCTGAATGGGTGGCTGAATTGGAGATATTTCCTATAACAGTGATCGTATTCCCGCCATCAGCAAGTATTCCCCGGGTCAGTGTCAGCGTAGAATTCACGCGGATCGCAGATGTGACCTGCAATGTAACTGACCCATTAATCTTGGTATTGTTAATAATCAGGTTTGAAAAATTGGTAAGGTTTCCCGAAAAACCAGCAATGGTCTGATTTATTAATGAACCATTCAGTGTGGTTACTTGCCTGTATGAACCTGCCCTGTATCCTCCCACAGCAATTCCTGCTGTAGCTGTGGTGTTAAGATTCGTAAGGTTTCCTGCGATCGAAACGTCATTGCTGTCTGCATTAAATACGGAACCTGCATTGATCAGCAGGTTTCCCAGTAGTGTTAATCCATGCACGGCAAGGGTTACGGTTTTGGGATTCGTTGTCCCATCCACTGTCAGATTATTGAGAGGAACAATGGCATCAAGGCTGAAGGTGTTAGCGCCACCGGTCGTTTCCGTACTTATGTTGCCAAAAACAACTGTGCCACCTGTCACAACAGAATTTTCGGGTCTCAGGTACAAATCATTATATGTAATACTGCCTCCGCGAATGATATTGAGGGTTCCTCCGATCATATTGAATGTACTTCCGGTATTCAGAACTTCAAGTTTCGATCTGATGGGTTGTGAATTTCTTCCGTTGATTGTCACAGTGCTTGTTCCAGATTGCTTAAATGTGAGTGAACCCAATCCGTTGATCAGACTCCTTCTGACCTGGCCATTTACAAACAATGCCCCTCCCCTGACTTCGATTGTGGGAGATCCCGCACCTGCATATTCAATATCATTATTGGTGTTATTCCCGCTGCTGCCAATATTGATCGCTCCTTTCGTGACCTCGATCATACCATCCAGGTATACATCTGCATCATCCGATGCTGCCATAGCAACATTAAATGTACCTCCATTTGCCGACAGACAGCTGGTGGCAGGAATGCTAAATCCATTTGCTGATATTGTAACCGCAATTCCGCTTGTAATCCTGAAAGTTCCGTTGACCAGTGTTACCGGGTTGGCATTATTTGTAAACGTAAGGTATGAAGAAAGAATGTTGAGGAGTGGACCTGATGAGGTCCCTTTATCCACGGTTATCGAATAGAAATCAGTTGTTAATCCACGGCCTATAATGGCGACATCATCTGTTCCAACAAACTTAACATCACATCTATAGGGATTCAAGCTCATTTCAAAAATACCTTCATTGTTAAGACCGCCCTTGATCGTGAGGAGATGGTTAACAGCCGTGCCACTATTGGCTATATTAAAAAATGCTCCACCTGCAATGGATATATTATTTGAAACATTTACGACCTGGGCAAAATTATTCTGAAAAAGAAGGGTTCCCGAATTAACAACCAGGTCATTTTTCACCGAAAGAATCTTTGAACTGACATTATTGAATTTTGCATAAGCTGTTGATGAGGCACCCTGAACAGTCATATCGGCGTATACGACAAGATCTGTGTTGGGCAAAATAATGGAATACCCGGTTGCCGGGGTCAGCATTAACTGGTAATAGGTGTTCACCGGCCTGGATGTGGGGGTGGATGAAGTCAGAGGCAAAGTAAAATTGACGGTTCCGGAGAAATACTCCACCGTACCGCCATCAGGTCCCAGAAATTCACCGAAATCGCCTGCGGGAAAAATCGCAGTCGCAGTACTTGAGGAGATACGCATGATTCCCTTGCTGTTGGGAAGCATGAATCCAAAATTGTTATTTGCAGTTGTTCCCAGTGACAATACTGAACCTTCCATGAGAGAAAGGCTTCCTGCCTGTGCTGAACCAGCTGTGACTGTGACGGTGTGAAAGTAACTGCTGCCATCCCCTATAAATACCGGATTTGATGCCCCGGGAACAGTTGATGCCTGTGATCCGCCAAACCCGATATTGGACCAGGTTGACGGAGTGCTCCAGGAACCGTTTGTCCTGCTGTAAAATGCTGTTACAATTCCAAACGCAGCAGGGAATCCCGCTGTATAATCACCCATAATGCCGTCTTCTTCTGAAAACAGGATTGTATTTGCTGTTTCACTTACCAGTGTTGCATCGTTGATATATGTCCAGGAGGCAGGATTGTACTTTCCCGGAACATAGGCACTATTGTCAGCAAGAGAACCATAATTAAAAACTAACCTGACGGAAGCTGGCTGAATACCCATGAATTCAGCCTCCTCTACCCGCCAATACGTTGCAAGACAGTTGGTATTTGTAGCAAAAGGATGCTTGATCGGAACTGGCCTGACCGAAACCGAACCATAGACTTCAGGGATCTTCCGGATATGTATGATTGCCGGTGTATAATTAGTCCCGGTTCCTACGGGAAACAGAAAGGCAGTGGTATCAGAATAAATCTTTTTCAAACCACCATTAGACGCTAAACCGCCCGGTCTGATGAACCGACTGTTGCTCATCGTTCCCAGAACAGTCGCTAATTGTGCAAGCGTAACCTGGTAGGAAGAAATATCAAAGATGCGGTCATTTGCAAGAATCAGATTTCCAGCTACCTGAATATCGTTTGCCAGTGTTACCTGGACGGAACCTGCGGATCCAAGTGTGTTATTCAGTTCAAGGTTCTGAAAAACCCCTTGCCCGTTGCCCGAGATCGTCTGAGCTACGCTGGTGCTGTTCATGGAAATCTTTCCTGCGCCTACATGTGTTCCGTTATTGATCACATTTCCCTGGACATATAAAATTTTACCACCGTCTGCAAGTGTACCCGTTGAAATGGTCAGATCATGTCTTACGGTAAAGAAATTATCCGTTGCAACAAGGATCAGGCTCCCTTCTGTTTTATTTGCTGTGAGGTTATACAGTCCGCTTGTAATCGTGCCTTCGTTCCAAAGGAAATAATTATCAACACCATAGAATGTGGTGGTATTCGTATTTGGAGTATAGGTACCCCCTACCCTGATCTTGAAATCACCTGCAACATTGACCGGAAAATTCCCCGTTCCTGAATTCAGGGTAGCGTTTGCGTAAATGGTAATGGTGTTTGAAACACTGAGGTCATAGAGCATATTTACAGTACTGTTTCCTGTCGTCCCCAATCGTTTTATATTCAAGTTCCATAATGGGACTTTTGTTTTAATATCCACCGAAGGCGTATTTGCTGCATTGGTTTCAAATGTTATTGTACCTCCTGTGACGGAATAGTTTCCCGGATCACAATTGAGGTAAAGCCCGTTACCATTGGCACCTGTTCCGTCATTCTTGTCCCGGATGATCAATTCTCCTCCGCTCATGACAAAAGAAGAATTCGGGTTGGGGATTGCAAAAATCGGGTAACCGGAGTTCATTTCTCCGTTTTCCCCCTCGTTTCCTCTTACAATCACCGTTCCGCCGGTCTGGAGATAAGATGTACGTCCATCCGCGGTATATGTACTTCTCATGACTGATGCATTCACCGTCCCTCCTTCAATAATGACTGCTGAATTTGAGTTTGCTGTATTCCAGAAAATGATTCCCGCACTGTGGCGTGTACTGAGGAAACCATCGGAAACCCTCAACTTTCCATAAATTGAAATAGCCTGGTAGGCGGTAGCCAGACCGGCAACTCCCACTGATCCCTCAGGCGCTTCAGGATAGCCGCCGTTGCTGGTGGCTGTTGAATAAACCGCGACATTTGGTCCGGCTATCCACAATTGACTGTTTGACCCTATCGGGTAGTCCCCGTTACCATCATCATTATTGATGCGGCCTTCCGTCAGGGAAGGGATCCAGATATAACCTGTCAGCATCAGGGTGCCATTTTTTATCCACAGAGCTTTTCTGACTTCAGGGTTATCTGGCGAGAAAGGACTTCCCTCATAACGACCCACGGCATTTGATCCAAATAATGCAAAGTTTGCAATCTTTTTTGAATTGATCGTAAATACATAGGTTTGATCAACTCCTTTGTCAATGATCAGGTTGTAAAAGTCAGTCAGGCTATCCAGGGTCATAAACGTATTGGATTCTCCGGTAAACCTAACAGTGACTGCTCCCTTATCGGTAAATTCTCCATAATCCGGGTTAAGCAGATTTGTGAATCTGACGATGCCGCTGTTTGTGAAATTTCCTGCAATGGTCAACTCATGATAAATGGAATGGAACTGTCCTCCGGGAGGTAAAAAATCCGATCCGATCGAATATCCGTTTACGTTGGTATTTCCGGTTCCTGTGGTGATCTTTCCATTTGATTTCACAGCCAGGTCACCATTGATCTGCATTGTCAGCTTTGTTGTGCCGGTACCATTAATCTGAAAGGTTCCGCGTATGATTTCCATATCACCATAAATGACCAGGTTTCTCCTAACGGTCATAACCTGGCTGGTGGCAGCAAGGTTTATCCACAGGTTGAAATAAGTTCCCCGTGCGTCATCAATATAGAAACTGCCGGTAGTGGGATAGTACTCGACGGTACCCCCGGTGGCTGAAAAAAAATTTCCTGCTGTTATTGTTGGCAAAACCGCAATACCGCTATTGACCCTGCTGGAACGGAGAAGACCAGTGCCGTTCAGTGTAATTGCAGGAATAGTCCTGCTTGCGAGGTCAAGGGTTGCCCCGATTGCAATTGTAATGACAAGGCCGCTGGTAGAAATATTGGCGGAAGCTGTGATTGTGCGCCCTGTAAGTATGCAAACAATATCATTATTTACCGGTGTCCCGGAATTAAGCAAAGTACTGCCGGTAGAATCGGTTGTCCAGATATTCGTGCCGGCCCAGGTACCTGATTGATAACTGTAATATTTTGTAGCAAGTGAGTGTGGTGAAAAGAGAAGGAAAAAAAAAGCCACAACAAGTAACGACGTTGTGGCTTTTGAAATATTATTCTTCATTATAGAAGTAAAAAAATAATGATCTCAGCAAATGCCATAGCTTTGGTTTAAGTTCATCATTTCAGAACAATTTCCCCTTCAGCCAGTTTGGCAGCTTTTTTAACTTCAGCTGGTGAGGTATATACGATATGCAATTTCCCGGTATGATAATCGATGCCTTTAATTCTGTCGAGATCACATTGGAAATTTCGTAAAGTATTAGGTGTGTAAACTGCCAGACCTTTAACAGAACCTACCTTTGTTACTTTTCCCTGGGGGGAAATATAATCAACCTGGATATCCCCGAAAACAGAATTATTTCCTGAGCGGATAAATTTCATCGAGAGTTTCGGCAGCGTATCATTCACTATTTGAAGTGAGATATTTGTCAGTTCAACTTTTGCCGAAGTCTCTCCTACCCTTATAATGACCGGTATTGTGATGCCAAAGATTGGGACCAGTTTGATGGAAATTGCGGCAGTATCCTTAGAGGCCTCTTCTTCTCCCAATGGCTTCTCCTTCGGGAGCGCTCTGAAATAGATATGAGAACGGTATTCCCCGGCAGCTAACTTCCCGGCTTTGTTCAATTGCATTTTAATAACCTGTGATTCATTAGGTGCCAATGTAATTGTACGGGGGAAAAACCGGATATATTTGTCTGAAAAATATTGTCCGGAATCCGGAGTTGTGATCTTTTCAAAAGATCCGTCGTCTTTCATTCTCATCTGAACGATTGAGACAACATATTTTGCAGTATCTTTTCCTGTATTTGCTACAGTGATTTGTTCGGATTTTTTTGCTCCCTCAAAAACGATTCTCCTTGGCATGATGAGGAGGTTTCCCTGGGCTTGTGTCTCGCCGGTTGATAATACCAATAAAATGATCAACCCTGAAATGATTAAGCTAAATCTTAAGGATTGCCTGAATCCGTAAATTTTAAGTAACAATTCTGTTTTGTACATGAGTCTACGTTTTAATTAATAAATAGAATAAACCATCTCAAAAAACCTAAAATCAGAAATTTCCTGGCATGGTCATTAATTATAGTTTACCATTACATTAAACGGAGTTATAGAAACAAATACCCCTGCTGAAAGACTTGACCCCGAACCTTGCGTTGGATCACTTGCAAAAGAAGAGACTTTCAGAAAGTCTGTTCCTTTTCGAATTGTCACTGGGGCTGAAGGCAGAGAAATTGTATACGTATATCCTGCTGTACCCGACATATAATATGCAGCAGCCGTATATGTTCCCGAAGTTACCGGCAGGACGAGATCTCCTTTTTTCCCCTTTAATTTCGCAGGAGTCATTGTGACTGTTCCCGCAAGAATTACTGCCACATTCCCAAAGTCAGAATCAACTGACTTCGAAACGCTTACTGCTTCAACAACTGTAGCCTTGACATTTGCTGAAGCAGAGGATTGAGTATAAGCTGATACTGAGATTCCGAATAGTAGGAGAAATGCACCAAATACCTTAGTCATGGCAGGATTTTATCAGAATTTCAAATAAAAACGTCGCATAAAGATAATTCTTAATATAGTGTTTACATGGGGGATTTTCAAAACTTATAAACATTTTTTATAACAATAGAAAAATCCCCGATTGTTTGTAGCTAAAGGTTTGTATAAAACATTTCTAAAAAAAAACGCTGCTTTTAGCAGCGTTTTTTCCCGATGTAAACTGTTTAGTTATAATTCACGGTTACGTCAAATCCATCTGCATCCGACACATAAACGCCGGCAACCTGAAGTGCATCAACAATAACTGTAGCACCTACAGTCAGAATTTGTTCGCCGGATCCATCCAGTGTGCCTGTTCCAGAGGGGTTACTTGTAAAAGTTTTTACGATCATTGTTTCTCCACCAGTACCTGTCGTGTTTGTGATTGTCAATTCGTAGGCCGGGGGTGGCAGGGTGATCGCATAAGTGTAGCCTGGTGTACCAGATACGGTAAATTCAGCAGCAGTAACAGTTCCAATTGTAGCGGGCAGGGTTACTCCACCGGTGATTGAACGTGTACCTGCAGGAGTTAAAATACATGTTCCTGCAATTGTTGTTACTGCAAGATTACCAAAGTCCATATCGACCTCTTTTACAAGGTTGATAGGAGTAACGATCGTTGCAGTGGCGGTTGCGCTTGTTGTAATCTGTGCAAAAGTAGTTCCTGCTAAAATTAACAGAACGATTGCAATTCCGATAGTTTTAATCATTTGTTTCATGTTTCGTTTTTTTTAAGGGTTTCTCGGTTTTACTACGAATTTTAAAAATGGTTACGATATATATATATAGATTGCAAATTCCATTAATTTTTGCCTGATTGTAGAACGCTCCTGCCTGCTACCACTTCTCAAAGTTTTCCACATTCTATTGTTAATTAAAGAACATTAAAGGTAAATACAAAAACCCCCTATGTCAATTGCGGAAAACAATTAATATTCATTCGGGATATCCGCAATTATTTATTGTATAATATTAATTTATATACAGATTTACTAATAGTTAGCAATTTTTTCTGGCGTACAAAACCTCCGCCTGCTAAAGTCAATATTTAAATGAAATCTGTTTGGTTTGTCCTACTCCATAACCATAACATTTCTTTTAGAGAATCAGTTCCGGGCATCATAATCAGATTGAAACTAGATTGAAATCTGACCTTAATAATATTTAAAAATCCCCGACCTTCCTGAAAGAGGATAGACTTCCTCCAATTGTGGACCCGTTCAGTCGTGTATACATCTGAGCGAAAATGCATTTGACCTGTATGCAGGATAATAGGATACTCCATGATTGTCATGATTCACACCATGGGCCCAGCTTTTATACTCCCCTAATGCACCGGAAGACCAGAAAAAGCCTGCATAGTCTTTAAATTGCCATTCCTGGTTGTTATATAAAGCTCCTGCCAGGAGTGCGTTGAACCCAGACATACCGCCTGCTTTCAACTGATCTCCTGCATATGCATTTCCATTGAACAAATCAAACAGGGTTTTCCATTCGGTTTCATCGGGGATATGCCAGCCAGGCGGACAATAACCTTGTGAGGCTGTCTGTGTTCCATAATACATCATTTCATCCCATTGGTAAAGGCCCCCGCCGAGGGAACAGTTCGCAGGAATATCCGAATAGCAATACTTTTCAACCGTACAGTTATCCATCTGGCTGCTTGTGGAGGAGATGAACTGGCCATAGTCAAGGTTCTTCGCAAACCAGCATTGTGTTCCAATCTGAACCGTAGGATAGGTTTTGTCATCGCGGATATCAATGAAGTTATTTCCGCAAAGGAATGCCTGCGAGGGTTTCACAACGATATATTGATCCTTGCTGCTAATACACCCGTTTGACGACTGATAAGCATATGTAATCATAGAAGAATCCAGGGCCGGAGGAATTGACGCCGGATCAAACAAGGACCCTGTAACTCCCGGCCCGGAATAAATTCCGCCGGCAGGAACGCCACCACGCAGGGTTATTGGCTTGCCATCCCTGGAGGTTAACCTGATGCACATATCCAAGGAAACATATGGTTTTGGCAAAACCGGTACAGCCAGTGCGGCGGATGTGTCAGGATTATTCACAGAACATGGAACATTGGACAGGAGTGTACAACTTACAATATCCCCGACAGATGGTATATAGTTATAAACCGGGCCACTGACTCCGGCATTTATCCCGTTGAGCAGCCACTGGTATACAGGACTGGTCCCTTCATTGACACCAGATGCAGTGCAAGTAATGGCTCCGCCTTCACAAAACGGCAACGGTGGGTCAAAAGAAACCGCAACACTGACCGGGTTTGACGGATTCACGCTCTCCTGAAGAATATTTGAGGTCGAAGGGTTCCCTGAAACACATATCTCATTTGAGTTCATTGTACAGGTTACCTGGTCCCCGTCTGAAGGCAGGTAAATAAATTCCGGATCATTTGAACCGGCCTCAGCGCCATTGACTTTCCACTGATAGGACGGATCAGTTCCTCCATTTAATGGTTCGGCAGTAAACGTAACAGGCACTCCCTGGCATATAGGGCCCGGAGGATCGGATGTGATCGAGACCGCTGAGACAACATTGCTGATCACCGTAAACAAAACTGAATCAGAAGTCGCCGGACTACCACTATTGCAGGTGGCATCCGACACAAAAATACAATAAACCAGGTCTCCGTCAACTGGGGTCATTGTAAGTTGCGGCTCGTTTGTCCCTGCATTGTTGCCATTGACTTTCCATTGCCATGATGGTGAAAGGCCACCATTTATTCCGGTTGCTATAAGTGTAACGGTTGTTCCGGAACATATCGTATCAGAAGGTGTGGCTGCTATGGTTACCCCAACAGGGAGAACAGGGTTTACTACAATGGTAATGGAATTCGAGATAGCCGGGTTCCCCGAGGTGCAGGTTGCATTCGAATGAAGACTGCAGTTCACCACATCTCCATCCATCGGGATATAAGTATATGTATCACTATCGGAACCTGCCGGAGATCCGTTAACAGTCCATTGGTAGGATGGCAAACTGCCTCCGTTTACCGGGCTGGCGAAAAATGAAACAGGCGTTCCCTCACATACGGCACCAGGCGCATCAGCAGAAATGCTCAAACTAACCGGTAATGCCGGGTCGACAATCATGGATATCAGGTTTGAATTCGACGGATTCCCTATCGTGCATATTTCATCTGAGGTAACCACGCATGAAATTATTTCGTTGTTCACCGGAACATGTATGAATATGTCGCTGTTGAGGCCGGCATCGCTCCCATTCACTTTCCACTGATAAGAAGGCGAGGATCCTCCATTCACCGGAATTGCGGTGTATATCACCTGTGTGCCCTCACAAACATTCCCTGGCGGATTTGCATTTATGGTAACACTGACGGCAAGGTTCGGACTGGTTTGTGCAACAAGGAGGTTTGACATAGCGGGGTTGCTGATCGCACATACTGCATCTGAGGTCAACTTGCAAATCACACTATCTCCATTGGCTGGCACATATATATAGGTATCACTGTCTATTCCTGCATTGATCCCGTTTACAATCCACTGGTATGAAGGGTTAATCCCTCCATAATCCGGCAGTGCGGTGAAAGAAACTGATGTTCCGTCACAAACTGAACCCGGAGGATTTGCTGCTATTGCTATACTTACAGGAACCGCTGGGATCACTGTCATTCCAATTGAATTTGATGTTACGGGATTCCCTTCCGGACAAAGTGTGTTTGATGACATCTCGCAAACAATAGTATCTCCCTGCAATGGAACATATAAAAACACGGCATCATCATTTCCCACGGCGAGCCCATTCACTTTCCACTGATATAAAGGAGAAGTTCCCCCATTCACTGATGTCGCCGTATAAGAAACCATGGTTCCCGCACAGACAGGTCCTGACGGATCTTCCGTGATGGTGACGCCGACTGGCTGCAATGGATTGACAGTCATTAGCAATTGCGAAGAAACAGCCGGGTTTCCCAAGGTGCAAACTTCATCCGAGGTAATCACGCAAACGACAATATCATTATCTACCGGAGAATAGTTAAAGGAATTGTTGTTTGTTCCAACGTCAGTCATGTTTACTTTCCACTGAAATGACGGATTCAATCCTCCATTAACCGGGATCGCTCCAAAAGCAACCGATGTTCCATGGCAAACAGCACCCGGAGGATCAGCGGTGACCGTTATGCTCACAGGCAGATTTGCATTAACTGTCATTGCAATATCATTTGAGGTTGCCGGGTTTCCGGAAGGACAGATGGCATTTGAAATCAACTCACATCTAACTACATCACCATCTTCAGGTATATAATTAAATACAGCATCGTTTATTCCTTTATTTATGTTATTAACCTTCCATTGATACTGAGGATTTGATCCTCCATTTACTGGTATTGCTGAAAAATCAACTGAAGTTCCAGAACACACTGCTCCCGAGGGGCTTGATACTATTGAAACACCGATTTGAAGAAGCGGATTGACAACCATGCCAATCTTGTTTGAAACAACAGGGTTTCCAATCGTACACATCAAATCAGATGTCAATTCACAATAAATGGTATCATTGTTTGAAGGGGGATAAGTGAATTCTGATCCTGCAGTTCCGGCCAATATCCCGTTAACATACCAGTGATACAGTGGAACAGATCCCCCATTAAGAGAAATTGCTGTAAAAATTACAGAACTCCCGAAGCATACCTCCCCGTCAGGACTTGCAATTATGGTAACACTGACCGGTTCATTCGGATTGACGGTCATAACGACAGGGACCGAGGTGGCCGGATTTCCGGAAGTACACATTTCAGCTGAGGTCAATTCGCATGTAACAATATCTGCATTCAACGGGGTCGTTGTAAATACACTGCTGTTAACCCCTGTATCCAGTCCATTGAGTTTCCATTGAAATGAAGGATCCAGGCCTCCATTTATAGGATCCGCTGTATAAGTCACCGGTGTCCCTGCGCAAACAATACCCGGAGGATCCGCAGACACCATCACGCCCACGGGAATTACCTGTTTAACTTTTATTGAAATACTGTTTGATATTGCCGGGTTCCCTGAGGGGCAATCCTCGTCAGAGGTGAGTTCGCAGGTCACAACATCTCCCTCGGCAGGAGAATAGATGAATACCGGGCTATCCGGGCCTGTGCCAATGGAATTGACCATCCACTTGTATTTGGGGCTTGCTCCCGCATTAACCGCCGAAGCAGAATATGTTACTGTTGTGCCAGCACAGACAGAATCCGAATGATCTGCTGATATAGTCAAACTGACCGGCAGGACAGGATTAACCGTTACGGAGATAGTATTGGATATAGCAGGGCTTCCCGTTGCACAGGTCGCTCCGGAAATGAGTTCACAGTAAACTATATCATTGTTGGCGGGTTGATACATGTAATTTCCACTTATCTCACCTGTAAGAATAGTGTTGACATACCAGTGAAAGATCGGCACGGGGCCTCCATTTACTGCCACAGCAGAAAATGTCACGTGTGTTCCGCTACAAACCGGCCCTGGCGGATTCGATGATATGCTGACTCCTACCGGCATGCCAGGATTGACAGTCATCCCTATGGCATTTGAAACAGCCGGGTTTCCAATTGTGCATAATGCATTTGAAACCATTTCACAAGTTACGATATCACTATTTAGCGGTATATAACTGAATGTTGAATTGTTTGAACCTGAATTATTGCCATTGACTTTCCATTGATAGGCTGGTGTATTTCCTCCATTGACCGGAATTGCTGTATAATCTACCGTTGTTCCTTCACAAACCGGTCCGAACGGGCTTGAAATAATGGAAAGGTTGACTGGTAGGACAGGATTCACCGTCATTATTATATCATTGGAAACAGCAGGATTACCCTGAGGGCATCCTACATCAGAAATAAGCTGGCACGAAATTACATCTCCCTCAATAGGAATAAACTGGAAAAGCGGGCTGTCAGTCCCTGCTGGTGCTCCATTCACACTCCAATGATAAACAGGTGCTATTCCGCCATTGACGGCAGCAGCAGAAAATGAAACGCTCGTAGTTGCGCATACGGGGCCAGGGGGATTTGCAGAAATGGTGACGCTGACCGGTGAATTGGGGATTACGGTTATGCTGATGCTTCCGGAAACGGCTGGATTACCGCTCGTGCATGCAAGGTCCGAATTCATAACACAAAGAACATTATCCCCCTGTGCCGGAACATAGGTGAATGTTGAACTGTTCGTTCCTGCATTGATGTTATTCACTTTCCATTGATAGGAAGGAGATGAGCCACCATTTAAAGGAGTCGCTTCAAGTATTACAGGGACTCCCGCACAAACGGAGGCTGACGGACTTATAGAAATGGATACTCCGACAGGGATGTTGGAGTTGACATTCATGACCAGAGGAGATGAGGCTGCAGGATTTCCGGTTGAGCAGGTGGCATCGGAGGTCAGTTCACAAATGATTATGTCGCCATCGACAGGTGTAAAAGGGAATCCGGGGGTATTGCTTCCTGAAGGTGTTTCATTGACTTTCCAAAGATATACAGGATTTGATCCACCATTAACAGGGTGAGCCGTATAGGTCACCACAGTGCCGGCGCACACCGCGCCTTCCGGAACAGCTGTAACTGATATGCTGACTGGCTTAGACGGATTAACAGCCATGAACAGCGGGTTGGAAGTTGCAGGACTGCCTGTCGGACACATAATATTCGAGGACATTTCACATGTAACAAGGTCTCCGTTTACAGGGATATAGGTAAACATACCTGCATTCGTTCCTGCATTGGCCCCATTCACTTTCCACTGGTAGGAAGGGGAAGATCCCCCATTCATAGGAGTTGCAGTCAATGTCACCGACGAGCCTTCACATACTGCTGTTGTGGGACTTACTGCAATGGTTACGCCTACAATCTGATACGGATTTACTGTCATGACAACAGGAGATGATACAGCAGGGTTTCCTGTCGGGCACCTTGCATTGGAAATCAGTTCACAGGTAACGATATCGCCATCCATTGGAGAATAACCATATGAAGTGGTTCCTGAACCAACATCCAGGCCATTTACTTTCCAGCGGTAAACCGGGGCTGTGCCTTCATTGACAGGGTATGCAGTAAAAGTCACTGTCGTTCCGGTACAAACTATATTTCCCGGACTTGCCAAAACACTTATACTAACCGGGAGATTCGGATATACCACTTCTGAAATCTCATTGGATATTGCCATGTTCCCGCTGGCGCACGTCGCATTGGAGGTCAGCACACATTTCACAAGATCTCCGTCCTCCGGAGGATATATGAATACAGGATTATCTCCACCGGCATTTGCATTGTTCACTTTCCATTGATAAGTCGGGCCCGGGCCTCCGTTAAAAGGAATCGCAGTAAAGCTGACCGGTGTCCCGTCACAGACAGGTGTGGTTGGACTTACAATGATTGACACTTCTACCGGGACCGGAAGGACCGTCATGATGATGGCATTGGATGTGGCGGGATTCCCCGTGGCGCAGAATACATCCGATGTTAATGTACAGGAGATAATATCGCCGTTTTGAGGAAAATATGTGTAGGTCGGATTGTTTAAGCCGACAATATCCCCATTTTTCCTCCATTGGTAGATGGAAGCATTCCCTGGATTTACCGCAGCTGCCGTATAGGTTACTGACGTCTCGTCGCAAATCCATCCCGCCGGGTCGGCCGTTATATTCAAACTGACAGGGAGAACAGGCCGGACATGGGCAGTAATTGGATTTGACAAGGCCGAATTTCCGCTTGAACATGTCGCATTGGATGTGATCCTGCAGGTAATAACATCACCATTGGCAGGTGTATATGAATAAACCAGAGCATTCGGTCCGACAATATTCCCGTTCACCTTCCACTGAAACGTGGGGTTTGATCCGCCGTTGACCGGTGTGGCGGTATAGGTCACCAGCGTACCGGCGCATATTGTATCAGGTAAGTTTGCCGCAATAGTTATACTCACCGGAATCGGGAGGACCACCATGGTAACGGAAGTTGCTGTTGCAGGGTTTCCTGTACCACAGGTAAGGTTTGAAAGCATCGTACAGGTGACTATATCGCCATTTACAGGGGAATAGCTGTAAACCGGATTATTTCCTCCCACAGGAAGATTGTTGACATTCCATTGATAAACCGGGGTTGATCCTCCATTCACCGGAATGGCCGTATATGTGACCGGAGTCCCGTCACAAACTTCCCCAGCAGGGTTAACATTAATGCTGACGCTTACAGGGAAAGAGGACCCAATTATCATTTTGATCTGATTTGAAGTCGCGGGACTCCCTGTAATACAGCTTTCATTTGATGTGAGTTTGCAGGTAATGATATCGTCATTGGCGGGAATATAAGAATAGGTTGAACTGTTCCCCCCAAGAATGAAGCCGTTCACCTTCCATTGATAGATTGGTGAAAGACCACCATTCACTGCGTTGGCTGTAAAGGTCACAGGGAATCCCAGGCAGGCGGGATTGGAGGAGCAGGTGATGGATACACTGACCGGCTGATATGATTTGACTATCATGGTAACCGGGTTCGACATGGCAGGGCTGCCAGAGGCGCAACCATAATTTGAGATCAGTTCACATGTCACAACATCATTGTTGGATGGTGTGTAGGTGAAAAATGGCTGATTGCCGGGCAACAGCATTCCATTTACCCTCCATTTATAAACCGGGGTCGATCCGCCATTGGTGGCTGTAGCGGAAAAGGTTACCGTTTGCCCCTGGCATGCAGGATTTACTGAGGGGGAAATGCTGATGCTGACCGGAAAGTCAGAACTTACCGTCATGATCACCCAATTCGATTGAACCGGGTTATTGTTCACACAAGGGATGCTTGAGATAAGTGAACAGGTCACTGTATCACCATTTTGAGGAACATATGTAAACACGCTGCTGTTTGAGCCTGCATTTACCCCTCTTACTTTCCACTGATAAACCGGTGATGATCCTGCATTGGTACAAGTTGCAGTAAAAGTTACAGTTGTCCCTGCACAAACAGGATTATTCGATGCACCAATGGTAATCCCGGCTGCGACCGGCTGAAATACGGTCATCGTAACTGAATTCGAATTCGCAGGGTTGTTCAGCGTGCAAGGCTCACCCGATGTCAGCTGGCAGGATACCACGTCGCCGTTTGAAGGCAAATAGGTAAATGTTTGCAGACCAGTTCCGGCACTGTTACTATTTACCTTCCATTGATAAACTGGATTTGTTCCTCCATTAAAAGGATGTGCTGTGAAAGTGACAGCAGTGCCCTGACATCCGGGGTTCGCAGAGCAGGTAATGGCAACGCTGACCGGCAGGACAGGAGAGAATGACATGACGATGGCATTAGACAATGCAGGATTCCCGGAAGTACAAGCCAGGTTTGAAGTAAGCTGACATGTCACAATGTCTCCATACATCGGCACAAAAGTATATGACGGGCTTATGCAAGGAGCATTGAATCCATTTACCATCCACTGATAGGCAGGGGTGGTTCCTCCATTGACAGGGGTTGCAATGTAAGTTATGGATTGGCCCTGGCAGGGAGGATTGCTGGTAGCAGCAATGTTCACACTTACAGGAAAATTCTCTGCAACAGTCATAATGATGGGGGTGGAAATCGCAGGGTTGCCAGCTACACAAGCAGCATTCGACGTGAGCTGACAGGTAATAACATCACCATCACCAGGCGTATAGTTAAATACAGGTAAATTTGCTCCAGCAGTCAAGCCATTGACATTCCACAGGTAAGTCGGAGATGTACCTCCGTTTACAGGCAGCGCCGTATAGGTAACCACAGTACCTCCGCAAACAGGATTTCCTGAAGCTGAGACAGAGACAGAGACCGGGGAGTTAGGACTGACTGTCATCGTAATTGTATTCGAATTAGCTGTATTGGTGGAAAGGCAGATCGCATTTGAAATAATGCTGCACGTTACGAGATCCCCATTTACAGGAATATAACTATAGGTAGGGCTGTTTGTTCCAACGTTGAATGAATTAACCTTCCACTGATAAATAGGAGCTGTTCCGCCGTTAAAAGGTGTAGCCGTATATGTGACCGTAGTTCCCTGGCAGACCGGATTTGCTGAGGCCGTGATTGATAAGCTGACAGGCATATAGGGGTTAACGACCATGGTGATGGAGTTTGAAGTTGCCGGATTTCCGGTACGGCATGTTTCATTTGACGTCAATTGACAACTTATAATATCTCCGTTTACAGGAATATAAGTGTAAGTCGGAAAATTATTACCGGGAATAGTGTTTCCTTTATTTTTCCACCTGTAAACGGGGCTGGATCCTCCGTTTACAATAGTAGCAGTAAAGGTGACCGTGCTTCCCTGACAGGTTGGATTCTGGGATGCTTCAATAGTGATCGAGACCGGTTTCAAAGGGAAAACTGTCATGCCTATTGCATTGGAAGTTGCAGGATTGCCAGTTGCGCAAGTCTGGTCAGAGGTCAATACACAGGTTACAACATCGTCATTCAGGGGGGCATATTGATATGTAGAAGAATTATTGCCTTTATTAATTCCATTGACTTTCCATTGATAGTTAGGGGAACTACCTCCATTTACGATGGTTGCTGTGAACACAACCAGAGTTCCTGCACATATATTATTCTTGTCTTCAACAATTGTTATACTTACCGGAAGTCCTGCGCTGGCATTCATGACAATTTTATTCGAATTTGCAGGATTGTTGCAAATGCATGCCTGGTTCGACGTAAGTGTGCACATGACTGTATCCCCGTTTTGAGGCTGATAGATAAATACAGGATTATTGCCGCCTGTCAGAACGCCATTTACCTTCCAGTGATAAATCGGTGCTGTACCACCATTTACAGGTGTGGCCGTATATGTTACTTCTTCTCCGATACAGAATGGATTGACAGAGGAGACAATGGAGACATTAACGGGTTGTTCGGCCCTTACAATGATGACTATCTGGTTGGATATGGCCGGATTACCGCTAATACACGTGGCATTTGATGTAAGTTGACATGTTATGACATCCCCATCGGAAGGAATAAATGTGTAGGTAGGTTGGTCTGAACCAACATGCAGGCCGTTCACTCTCCAGAAATAGGATGGAGCCGTACCGCCATTCGTAGGTACCGCAGTAAAAGTTACAATACTTCCGACACAAATAGGATTGGTAGATGCACTGATGGAAACAGCTACCGGTTGAGGAGGAGTAACAGTCATTGTAATTGAGTTGGAGACGCCTGGTTTAGGCAATGCACAGTCCAGGCTGGAAGTCACTACACAGGTAACCAAATCACCATTAACCGGGATATAATTAAATGTACGGTTATTCATCCCGCTATTGATGCCGTTTACTTTCCATTGATATGAAGGTGCTGAACCGCCATTAACGCAGGAAGCAGTATATGTTACAGATGATCCTTCACAGACGGGGTTCTTCGAGGCAGTGATTGAAACACTAAATGGGAGGGTTGAACTCGAGGACATAATAATCTGGTTTGAAGCGACGGGATTTGATCCACTGATACAGGTCGCGTTTGAGGTCATCCAGCACTGCACAACATCTCCATTTGCAGGTGATTGAGTAAACACAGGACTATTGGTCCCCGCATCCAATCCATTAACCTTCCACAGGTAGGTTGGGTTCAATCCACCATTTAACGGGGCTGCTGTAAAAGTTACTGATGAACCTTCGCAAAAAGGATTGTTACTGGCAGAGATTGTAATTGCTGCAGGTAAGTTTGCACTGACATTCATCGTTACGGGTAGCGAGATCGCAGGACTCCCATACACACAGGTTGCATTCGATGTAACCTGGCATGTCACGACATCGCCGTTTACCGGGGTGTTGGAAAAGACAGGATTATTTGTTCCGGCGTTGACCCCGTTAACTTTCCACTGGTACACCGGTAAAGTTCCCTCATTGACCGGAGTAGCCGTATACATAACCATCGAACCCTGGCAAACAGGGTTTGGCGACGCAACGATTGAGATACTGGCCGGCGTTGAGGTGTTCACTGTCATGTAAATTGGATTTGAATTTGCCGGACCTGTATTACAGCTAATGCTTGAATTCATCAACAATGTAACATAATCGCCATTCTGAGGATTATATGTATAGGTCGAACTTGTGGCCCCGTTTACTATGGTGCCATTGACCTTCCATTGATAAGTAGGAGAAATTCCTCCGTTTGAGGAACTGGATGTGAACGTAACTGAGGTGCCCTGGCAGAAAGGATTGGCTGTTGCCGTGATTGAAACAGTTGCTGTCAGAGAAGCACTCACGGTCATGGTAATGGAATTTGATGTGACAGGATTAACCGTTACACACATTAAATTGGAGGTAAGTGTGCAGGTGACGACATCATTGTTTGCCGGTGTATAAATGAGCACTGAACTATTGCTTCCGGAATTCAATCCATTTATTTTCCATTGATATGTAGGTGATGATCCTCCGTTTACCGCTGTTGCTGTAAAAGTAACTACTGCTCCCTGACACACAGGGTTTGTGTATGTAACGATCGAGATCCCTGCGGGAACATTAGGGTTTACATTCATTGTGATCACATTTGAAGTGACCGGGTTGGTAACCGGGCAGGGTATACTGGAAGTAAGCTGACATGTCACCAGATCCCCATTCATTGGGATATATGAAAAAGTTGTCTGGTTGCTCCCAACAGCTGTACCATTTACTTTCCATTGATACAATGACGCCGTTCCTGCGTTCACCGGTGTAGCAGTAAAATTTACTGTTTGTCCCTGACATGTCGGATTCGCTGAAGACACAATAGAAACACTTACAGGTAAATATGGATAAACGGTCATCAAAATCTTGTTGGAGGTTGCCGGGTTCCCCGTTGCACAAGAATTGCTTGAATTAAGGTAACATATAATGCTGTCGTTATTGGATGGCTTGTAACTATATTCCTGGGCGACACCTGTCGGGACTCCATTAACATGCCATTGATAACCGGGAGAAGCACCACCGTTGACAGGGTGTGCTGTAAAAGTAACCGTTTCGCCAAGGCATGAAGGGTTAGACGAGGCTGATATCGTGTTGCTTACCGGAAGAGCCAGACTGACAATCATGGTGATCGCATTTGATGTGGCCGGGTTTCCGGACGTACAGCTGGCATTGGATACCAACTGGCAAGTTATAATATCGCCATTATTCGGAGTGCAGGAATACGTGTGACTGTTTGTTCCGACAGGCAGATTGTTCACCTTCCATTGGTAGACAGGCGAAGTACCACCATTTGATGTCATCGCGGTAAATGTGACGGAACTGTTCTGGCAAAAAGGGTTTGCCGATGCGGTGATTGAAATGCTTACCGGCTGGGGCGGACTTACCGCCATGCTTATTGCGTTAGAGGTTGCTGTATTGCTTCCAGAGTTACAGGCTGCATTTGATGTGAGATGACATGTAACAATATCGCCATTGACCGGAATGTAGGAGTAGGAACTTGTATTGGTTCCAGCATTCTCCCCGTTCACTTTCCATTGCAGCACAGGGGCTGTACCTCCGTTAACAACAACAGCATTAAACAGTATGGTTGTTCCCTGGCAGGCAGGGTTGGCGGAGGCTGTGATCGAGATACTTGCCGGAAGATTTGGTATGACATTCATCGTAATCGTGTTCGAAACAGCAGGATTCCCGGTCGTACAGAATAAGCTGGAGTTCAACTGACACACTATTGTATTGGTATTTCCTGGTAAAAAAGTATAGGTGGGGCCATGAACGCCCATTTCCATCCCCTGCACGATCCAATCGTAACTTGGTGATGAACCTGGATTGACCGGAGTAGCAGTGAATGTAACCGGCACATCATCACATACAGGGTTTGCTGAGGCAGCAATGCTCACACTCACGGGTGAAAAAGGCATAACCGACATGGTCACCTGGTTGGAAACGGCAGGGTTCCCGGTGACACACGGAGCATTCGATATCAGGGTGCAGGTGATCTGATCACCATCATTCGGTGCATAAGAAAACCCGGGCAGGTTGGATCCTGCTATTGTTCCGTTTACCCTCCATTGATATACAGGCGCCGTTCCACCATTCGTTGAAGTGGCAGAAAAGTTGACAGTATTCCCCAAACATGCCGGATTAGCTGAAGAAGTGATGGATATTGAGACCTGCTGGCTGGGACTTACAGTGAGTGTGATCGGGTTGGATTCTACCGGGCTGTTTACAGCACAGAGAGCATCAGAGGTCACAATGCAGGTGACGACATCATCCGTGGAGGGCAAATAAGTAAATTCGGAATTATCCGAACCTGCCATTGCCCCATTTACATACCATTGATACGAGGGGGAGGAGCCTCCGTTTATTACCGTTGCTGTTAAGGTCACCGGGGTCGCTTCACAGACCGGGTTAGCCGACGGTACAATGGAAACACTTACAAGCAGGTTAGGATTCACTGTCATGATAATCGGTTGCGAGTAAACCGGATTGTCGGTCAAGCAGTGGTAATCTGATGTTAAAATACAAACGATAATATCTCCCTGGTTAGGGTTATATGTATACGCAGGAGAGTTCAACCCGACATTTATATCATTCACCTTCCATTGATAATGCGGAGAACTCCCTCCGTAATCAGCAATGGCATTGAATGTCACAGGAGTACCGGCACAAATCGGATTATCAGTTGCAGCGATTGAAATGACCGGTGTGGCAGGAGCAATAACAGTTATATGAAAAACAGAAGGAGTATAAATGGAGTTGTAAGTTACAGTAATAGAATCTGATCCTGATGTGCTCCATAATACGGTAATGGAATTCGTCCCAAGCCCGCTTGTAATGCTCCCTCCGGAAGAAATTGTCCATGTATACCCGGTCATTCCTGGCTCAGTAGAATAAACGTAACCACCTGTGCCTGCACAAGTGGTATCCTGCCCCGAAATCGTAGGAATTTCGGTGGGGACTGGCAGGACCGGACGGACCGAATGATCCCTGTTCCCCAGGCAAAAAGCATGCAGGATAAAGAATATAACTACAAAACCTATAACTGACCTTCTCATGAGTTATCCGATATTCTCATGGATTGAAAATCACTCAACAAAATACAAAAAAGAGCGACCTGCAACAATGAAAACAATTTATTTCATGCTTCATTTATCTGTTTATACGAAGATGAAGGCAAAATGATGCAGTCATCCGCATATTTATTAACTTATCATACCGCATTTTCCTTTTTCTTTCTTCCATAATAATTTACAAATCAATCAAACACTGCGGTTCCGAAATTCTCCATCTCATTATTAGTTACTATTAACGATGATCCGGCGAACAATCATTTTTTCCGTGCCTGTGATCACGACCGTATAAATCCCGTCAGCTATAACCCCCAGGTTGATCAGCTTTTCGTAACTCTGCCTTACCGGGATGTCACGATCTTCGTATATCTTACTGGCAATGGCATTATAGATCGTAATATTAAGCTTGTCTTCCCCCGGTATTGAAAGGAAGATCCTGAATACCCCATTATTCGGGACCGGATAAATCCTGCAGCTGATCTCATCAGGACCTTCCCCGATTCCCACGCACAATATATATATGTGATTTGATGTGTCAGATTCACATCCGTTCAGTGTAACCGCTGTCCAATACCATCCGGAATTTGTAGCAAAGTATGTTTGACCATTCGCCCCCGGGATCGGATTACCTTCAAAATACCATTGATTCCCCAGGGGGGTATCACTTTGCAGGAGCTGAATATCTGCCGTGATCACAGGAGCCTGTGGAACCGGGCTTACCACAAGGGTGAAGTCAGGCGAAGTATTTCCATTACCACAACCATTTGATCCGAATACCTGGATGCTGCCTGAAACAGCACCGGCAGCAAAATCAACCGTCACGACCGGGCTTCCATTACCGGAGGTGATTACTGCTCCTGCCGGGAATGTCCAGTTATAGGTTGTTGCACCTGCAATCGGAGCTACTGAGAAAATCACGCCGGAAGATCCTGCACAAACGCTGTCCGGCCCGCTTACCTGGCCGGCCGGGTCGGGCGATGATACAACTGTCAATGTCACTGTATTGGAAGTAGCCGGGTTTCCTGATGTACAATTCAAATCCGAAGTCATTACCACATATACCTGGTCAGCATTCACAGGCACACAATTGTATGTTGCCTGATTCGAACCAACAGGTACTGAATTCTGGTACCATTGAAAGGAAGGATTACCTCCGTTTACAGGGAACGCGGTGAAAGTAACCGGAACTCCATTGCAGGTATTATTCTGACTTTCGGTAATCGAAACGCTAACAGGCTGCAACTGATTAACAGTCATTGTAAGTGTATTTGAAGTTGCAGGGCTTCCCGTGGCACAGGGCAGGTTTGAAGTCATTACTGAATAGATCTGATCACCATTGGCAGGGATACAACTGTATGTTGATTGGTTCAAGCCGACTGGTGAAGAGTTCTTATACCACTGGTAGGTCGGACTCCCTCCGTTGACGGGCGTGGCCGTAAATGTAACTGTTGATCCTTGGCAGACATTATTCTGGTCTGCTGTGATTGATACACTCGCCGGGACAACCGGATTAACGGTGATCGTGATGATTCCAGAGGTCGCCGGACTGCCCGAGACACAGCTTAAACCAGAAGTCATCACAACATAAACCTGGTCACCATTCACCGGAATGAAAGAATACGTCGGTTGATCCAGGCCCACCGGGCTGGAATTCAGATACCATTGGTAAGCCGCGCTTCCTCCGTTAACCGGCGTGGCCGTAAAGGTAACCGCGGTTCCTTCGCAGACATTTGCCTGATCGGCTGCGATCGAAACACTTACCGGCTGCATTGCATTCACCGTAACTGATACCGTATTTGATGTGGCCGGGCTTCCTGAGATACAAGTCAGATCCGAAGTCATCACCACATAAACCTGGTCTCCGGCAACAGGAATGGTTGTATACGTAAGCTGATTCAACCCGACCGGGTTGGAATTCAGGTACCACTGGCAGGTCGGATTCCCCCCGTTGACAGACGTAGCCGTATACGTTACGGCAGTCCCTTCGCAAACAGTGTTCTGATCCGCTGCGACGGATACACTCACTGGAAGCATTGCATTGACATTGATTGTCAAAACAGCCGATGTGGCCGGATTGCCGGAAATGCAGGACAGGCTTGATGTCATCACCACATAAACCTGGTCACCATTCACCGGAATATAAGAATACGTTGGTTGATCCAACCCCATAGGATTGGAATTCAGGTACCACTGGTACGACGGGGTTCCGCCATTGACCGGAGTTGCCGCCAATGTAACTGTTGTTCCTTCGCAGACATTATTCTGGTCTGCTGTGATTGAAACACTCACCGGGACAATCGGATTGACGGTGATCGTGATGATTTCCGAGGTTGCCGGGTTCCCCGATACACAGGCCAGGCCTGAGGTCATCACAACATAAACCTGGTCACCATTCACCGGAATATAAGAATACGTCGGTTGATCCAGGCCCACCGGGCTGGAATTCAGATACCACTGGTAAGCCGCGCTTCCCCCGTTGACCGGTGTGGCCGTAAAGGTAACTGCGGTTCCTTCGCAGACATTTGCCTGATCTGCTGCAATCGAAACACTTACCGGCTGCATCGCATTCACCGTAACTGATACCGTATTTGATGTGGCCGGGCTCCCTGATATACATGACAGATCCGAGGTCATCACTACATAAACCTGATCTCCGGCGACAGGAATGGTTGAATAAGTAGGTTGGTTCAATCCAACCGGGTTGGAGTTCAGGTACCACTGGTAGGTCGGATTTCCCCCGTTGACAGATATAGCCGTATACGTTACTGCAGTCCCTTCGCAAACAGTGTTCTGATCCGCTGCAACGGATATACTCACCGGAAGCATTGCATTGACATTGAGTGTCAAAACAGCCGATGTGGCCGGATTGCCGGAAATGCAGGACAGGCTTGATGTCATCACCACATAAACCTGGTCGCCATTCACCGGAATATAAGAATACGATGGTTGATCCAACCCCATAGGATTGGAATTCAGGTACCACTGGTACGACGGGGTTCCGCCATTGACCGGAGTTGCCGTCAATGTAACTGTTGTTCCTTCGCAGACATTATTCTGGTCTGCTGTGATTGATACACTCGCCGGGACAACCGGATTAACGGTGATCGTGATGATTCCAGAGGTCGCCGGACTGCCCGAGATACAGCTTAAGCCTGAGGTCATCACAACATAAACCTGGTCATCATTCACCGGAATGTAAGAATACGTCGGTTGATCCAGGCCCACCGGGCTGGAATTCAGATACCACTGGTAAGCCGCGCTTCCTCCGTTGACCGGCGTGGCCGTAAAGGTAACTATGGTTCCTTCACAGACATTTGCCTGATCTGCTGCAATCGAAACACTTACCGGCTGCATCGCATTCACCGTAACTGATACCGTATTTGATGTGGCCGGGCTCCCGGATATACATGACAGATCCGAGGTCATCACTAAATAAACCTGGTCTCCGGCAACAGGAATGGTTGTGTACACCGGTTGATTCAACCCGACCGGATTGGAATTCAGGTACCACTGGTAGGTCGGATTCCCCCCATTGACCGGGGTGGCCGTATAAGTTACTGTAGTTCCCTCGCAAACATTGTCCTGGTCCGCTGAAACAGATACACTCACCGGAAGCATTGCATTGACATTGAGGGTCACAATTGCCGATGTGGCCGGGTTGGCTGAAATGCAGGACAGGCTTGATGTCATCACCACATAAACCTGGTCGCCATTCACCGGAATGTAAGAATACGTCGATTGATCCAACCCTACAGGATTGGAATTCAGGTACCACTGGTAAGACGGGGTTCCGCCATTGCTGGGAGTTGCCGTCAATGTAACGGCTGTTCCTTCGCAGACATTATTCTGGTCTGCTGTGATTGAAATACTCGCCGGGACAACCGGATTGACCGTAATCGTGATGATTCCAGAGGTCGTCGGACTGCCCGAGACACAGCTTAAGCCAGAAGTCATCACAACATAAACCTGGTCATCATTCACCGGAATGTAAGAATACGTCGGTTGATCCAGGCCCACCGGGCTGGAATTCAGATACCACTGGTAAGCCGCGCTTCCTCCGTTGACCGGCGTGGCCGTAAAGGTAACTATGGTTCCTTCACAGACATTTGCCTGATCTGCTGCAATCGAAACACTTACCGGCTGCATCGCATTCACCGTAACTGATACCGTATTTGATGTGGCCGGGCTCCCTGATATACATGACAGATCCGAGGTCATGACTACATAAACCTGGTCTCCGGCGACAGGAATGGTTGAATAAGTAGGTTGGTTCAATCCAACCGGGTTGGAATTCAGGTACCACTGGTAGGCCGGGGCCCCCCCGTTGACCGGCGTTGCCGTATAGGTTACCGTGGTTCCCTCGCAAACATTATTCTGGTCCGCTGAAGCAGAAACCGTGACCGATAAAGGCGCATTAATATCCATAATAACGAGGTTGGATGTCGCAGGATTTCCCGCTGCGCAGACAGTATCCGAGGTCAAAACAACACTAACGACATCCCCATTGGATGGTGTGTATAAGAATGTTGGCTGATCCAGACCGGCCATCACACTGTTCACATACCACTGGTAAACTGCGTTTCCTCCGTTAACAGGTTGTGCTGTAAAGGTAACCTGGGTCCCTTCACAAATATCATTCTGGTCAGGTGAAATGGTGACGTTTACCGGATTTGAAGGTCTGACCTGCATCAAGATACTATTTGACGTTGCAGGATTCCCGGATACGCAAGGAAGGCTGGAAGTCATTACAACTGAAACCTCGTCACCGTTCTGGGGATTGTAAACAAACTGTTCCTGCCCGGTGCCGGATGCTACTCCGTTGACATACCACTGATACGAAGGGGTTCCGCCGTTTTGAGCTGACGCGGTATATGATACCGGTGTTCCTGAACAGGTATTATTCTGATCTGCCGTAATTGAAACACTTGCCGGCAGAGGAACCGTTAATGCAGTGACAATACTGTTGGACTGGGCTGGATTTCCTGAAACACAAGCCAGACCCGAAGTCATGATCACATGAACTTCATCATTGTTTCCGGGAACATATGAATAGAACGGTTGATTTCCTCCCGTTGCGGTGCCATTAACAAACCACTGATAAGAAGGCGTTCCGCCATTCACCGGAGATGCGGTAAAATTAGCCGGAGTTCCTTCACAGAAAGCCGGCTGGTTTGCAGAAATTGATACTCCGGCAGGAACAACATCATCAACCGTCAGCGTGATAACGTTTGATGTCGCAGGGTTGCCCGTTGCGCAGGACAGGCTTGACGTCATGACCGTATATACCTGATCTCCGCCGGATGGTACATAGGTATATGAATTCTGGTTTGAACCCGAAAGAATTCCATTTACAAACCATTGATAAGACGGAACACCACCATTCCCTGGTGTGGCAGTGATCGTAACCGGCACTCCTGTACAGGAATGGCCTCCTGACCCTGTGGTTATGTTAACCTGTGCAGGAAGAAAGGTAGAAACATTCATCGTGACTGGGTTAGATGGAATGGGTCCACCCGAAGCACATGACAAGTTTGATGTCAGAATACAAACAACAATATCTCCGTTGACCGGAACATATGAAAAGAACGGGTTGTTTGTACCGGTATTCATTCCATTCACCTGCCATTGATAGAAAGGGGATGAGCCTCCATTTTGCGGGAAAGCGGTAAATGTTACAGGCACTGCCTGGCAGATGGGGTTTTCAGATGCCATAATTGAAATACTTGGAGATATCTCAGTGCTTACAACCATCATGATGCCATCTGATACAGCCGGATCTCCCATCACACATTCCAGGCTTGAATGAACCCTGCAGGTTACCACATCTCCGTTGACAGGGGTATAAACAAATGAAGAACTATCAGTGCCGGTCACTGCCCCGTTCACGAGCCACTCAAAAGAAGGCGAAACTCCGCCATTAACTGTAACAGCATTGAAAACAACCGGGCTTCCCAGGCAAACAGGATTTGAAGAAACGGTGATGGCAACACTGACCGGCAAATTGGGAAGTGTTTCTATGATTTCCTGGTTTGACAGGGCAGGATTCCCGGATGCACAAACAAGGTCAGACATCACCTGGCATATAACGACATCCCCGTCAGACGGGGTAAAACTGTAAAGAGGATCATTCATCCCGACATTGATTCCATTGACAACCCATTGATAGGTAGGATTCAGACCACCATTGCCGGGTGTGGCAGTAAAAATGACCGGCTGGCCAAGACATCCCGGGTTTGCTGAGGCAGCAATTGATAAACTAACGGGCAGATCAGTGCTGACAACCATCGTTATAGGATTTGACACGGCCATATTGTTCGATGTACAACTTGCGTTTGACGTCAGTTCACATGATACGATATCCCCGTTCACCGGTGGATAGCTGAAATATGGCAAACCCGTGCCTGCATTTGCTCCATTGACTTTCCACTGATAAAGAGGACCTGGACCGCCATTGACCGGTGTGGCAGTAAAGGTTACATTTGTTCCCTGGCATGCCGGATTCATGGAAGCAGCAATGGAAAGTCCGGCCGGAACCGGATCAAGGACGGTCATAAGAATGGCATTCGATGTAGCAGGGTTCCCTGTCAGGCAACTAAGGCTTGAAGAAAGATTGCAGGTTACAACATCTCCATTTACCGGGATATATGAAAAAGAAGGTTGATTCATCCCTGTGACAATCCCGTTAACTTTCCACTGGTAGGTCGGAGATGCTCCGCCGTTCCCCGGAATGGCAGTATAGGTCACTGTCGATCCCTGGCAAACCGGATTTGAGGAACTGATGATGGAAACGCTTACCGGAAGGTTGGGATTCACGGACATATTCAGTTGATTGGAGGTAGCAGGGCTTCCTGTTGCACAGGTATGACTTGATGTAAGGTGGCACACGACGGCATCACCGCTTGCAGGGGTGCTGTTGTACATTGTGCTGTTTGACCCTACGCGGATGCCGTTGACGAGCCATTGATAAACCGGGCTTGCACCTCCATTTACCCCTGAGGCTGTATATATTATCGTTTGACCCTGGCAGGCAGGATTTGAACTGGCTCCTATAGAGATGCTTACCGGCAGACTTTGACTGACCGACATGGTAACTGGGGCAGAGGTGGCAGGGTTTCCTGTTGCACATGCAGCATCGGAAGTAAGTTTACAGGTAATGACATCATTATTGGACGGAACATAGGCATATAGCGAACTGTTCCCTCCTACAATGGTTCCATTCACTTTCCATTGATAAACCGGTGATGTCCCCCCATTTGCTCCCGAGGCAGTAAACAGGATCTGGGCACCAAGACATGCAGGATTGGTGGATGGAGTGACTGTTATGCTGACCGGCTGGAGCGGGCTAACGGTCATTGTTATCGGATTCGAAATTGCCGTGTTGACTGTAATACAATTAGAGTTGGAAGTCATAACGCAGGTGATGATATTCCCATTCGCCGGTGCATAGGTAAAAACCGGGTTATTAATTCCCGCATTGACACCATTTACTTTCCATTGATAGAACGGTGCAGTACCCCCGTTAAAGGGCGTGGCAGTGAATGTTACAGGAACTCCCTGGCAGGAAGGGTTTGCCGATGCGGCAATTGTAACATTTGCAGGATCACTGGGGCTTACCACCATGGTTACATTGTTTGAACTGGCAGGATTACCTGTCCTGCAGTTTGCATTTGAAGTAAGCTGACAACTGATGACCTCGCCTCCAACAGGAACAAAACTATATGTTGGAAAATTGCTGTTCGGAATGTTCACCCCATTCTTTTTCCACCGGTAAATAGGTGTTGATCCGCCGTTTGCGATGGTTGATGTAAAGGTCACCGTATTTCCCTGGCAACTTGGGTTTGCAGAAGGCGTGATGGTAATGGACACAGGTTGCAGTGGATTTACTGTCATAACTACTCGATTGGAAATAGCTGGGTTTCCGGAGGCGCATGTCAGGGAGGAAGTAAGAACGCAGGCCACAGTATCCCCATTTTCAGGAGCATATTGGTAATATTTATTATTATTCCCTTTATCGACCCCATTAACTTTCCACTGAAAACGCTCATTTTCTCCACCATTCACAGGGGTCGCGGTAAATCCAACTATTGTACCATGGCAAACTGTATCACTGACTTCAATGATTGAGACACTGACTGGAAGGTCATTCCTGCCATCCATAATAACCGGGAATGAGGTGGCCGGATTTCCTGTAACACAGCTCTGACTCGAATTAACTGTACACGTCACCGAATCACCATCTGCCGGATTATAAACGAGGATGGAACTGTTGGGTCCGGCAATAATCCCGTTGACCTTCCATTGATAAAGCGGCGTGAAACCAACATTCTCCGAAGCTGCAATGAATGTGACCGGCGTACCAAGACAGAACGGGTTGGCGGATGCAGAGACTATAATATTTACGGGCATAATGGGTAGCACAATCATATTGATGTTGTTTGAAATAGCCGGACTGCCGCTTTTACAAATTTCATTCGAAGTCAGCACGCATACGACAACATCCCCGTGAACAGGAACATAGGTATATGAGGAACCGGTAGCTCCTGGGATATTCTGGCAATTCACTATCCATTGATAACCCGGGACTGTTCCGCCATTTGTGGGAGTTGCATAAAAAGTAACCGAAGTTCCTGCACACGTAGGATTTTCTGACACGGTTATCTCAACGGAAACAGGTGCAAGGGGATTGACTGTCATTGAAATAGCGTTTGAAATGGCCGGATTTCCTGTTATACAACTCAGATCAGATGTTAACTGGCACGTGATGATGTCACCCTGTTGGGGGGTGTACTGAAAATTCCTGCTATTTGTTCCGGCGGGGTTGCTGTTGATGAACCATTGATATACCGGATAGGCACCTCCGTTGACAGGTGTGGCAGTCAACGTTACCGAAGTACCCTGGCATACCGGGTTTGCCGATGATGTAATGGTAATTGCTGCTGCAAGGGATGAACTTCCCGTAAGAACAATATGGTTTGATTGAACAGGATTTGTCCCTGACACACATGTCGCATTTGATGTCATGAAGCATGAGACATTATCGTTGCTTGATGCATTATAAGTAAACACCGGATTGTTCGCTCCCGTATTTATCCCATTAACATTCCATTGGAAAATTGGTGATGAGCCTCCATTTACAGAAGTGGCGATAAATGTTGCCGTTGAACCCGAACAAAACGGATTGGTTGATGTGGCAATGGAAACAGATGCAGGCATTGCCGGGCTGACAATCATCACAATCGGGCTGGATATTAGGGGACTTCCGCTTACACAGGGCAGGTTTGAAGTGAGTTTGCAGGTGACGACATCTCCGTTAGCCGGTGAATATGTATAAACCGTACCTGTTCCTTTGTCAATCCCATTTACCTTCCACTGACAAGCAGGTGATGTTCCTCCGTTAATAGCTGTGGCCGTATATGTTACCGAGTTCCCCTGGCAGACAGGGTTTGATGAAGCTGTGATCGAAATCCCTGCCGGTGTGTTGTTGTTAACATTCATTGTAATTGCATTTGATGTAGCCGGATTCATTGATGCACAGGTAAGGTTTGATGTCATTATACAAGTGACAAAATCTTTGTCCTCTGGATTGTATGTAAAAGTCGGACTATTGGTTCCCGTGGCGATGCAATTCACTTTCCAAACGTATACCGGAGTGTTACCACCATTGGTCGGAGTTGCTGTCAAAGTCACGGGTGAACCCTGGCAAAATGGGTTCACAGATGCTGCTATAGATACGCTTGGTTGCAATGAAGCGCTGACTGACATGGTGATCTGGTTTGACAGAACAATTTTCGGTCCGCTTGTGCACAGCGCATTTGAAGTCACCTGGCATGATACAACATCCCCATCAAATGGGATAAAAATGAGGATCCGGCTGTTGGACCCAAAGGGTGCCCCGTTCAGAAACCATGTATATACTGGGTTTGATCCTCCATTTGTTGCAGTAGCAGTATAGGTTACCTGGCTCCCAATGCAGGCAGGGTTGGTAGATGTTACAATGGAAATTGTAACAGGCAACACCGGATTGACTGTCATTGTTATCAAATTTGAAGTAACCGGGTTGTTCACCGGGCATCCGATGCTCGAGGTTAACTGGCATGTGACTACATCGCCGTTGGCCGGAGTATAAATGAACAAAGCATTGTTGTCACCTGAATTCACTCCGTTCACCTTCCACTGGAATATCGGTGAACTTCCCCCGTTAATGGCTATTGCCGTAAAAGCAACAGGAGATCCCTGGCAGGACGGATTTGCGGAGGCAGCAATGGTTATACTTGTGGTAACACTGGGGTTGACTGTCATCCCTACAATGTTCGACATGGCAGGGTTCCCCGTGGCACAAAAATAATCGGAGGTCAGCTGGCATTTGACAAAATCGCCGCTGGTCGGGTTGTAGGTATAGACCGGATTGTTTGTTCCAACATTCAATCCATTGACCATCCATTGATAAGCAGGGTTCGTCCCGCCATTTACCTGTGTTGCGGTGAATATAACCGGGTTCCCGGTACATGCCGGGTTTGCTGAAGGTGTGACTGTGACACTTACCGGAAGACTTAATCCAGGATTGACCTCCATGGTTATTGCGCCGGACATGGCAGGATTCCCGGAGGTGCAGGGCGCACTTGATGTCAGTTGGCAGGTTATGACATCTCCATTTACCGGAGGATAGGAAAAAACTGGGCTATCTGTACCTGAATTTACGCCATTCACCTTCCATTGGTATCCGGGGGAATTTCCTCCATTGACCGGTTCCGCGGTAAAAACCGCATCTATCCCCTGGCATACGGGATTGGCTGAGACTTCAATTGAAACACTGACAGGGAGGTTCAATCCAACCGACATTGTAATGGAATTTGATGAGGCTGTTGTATTCGATGCACAAGGTGCATCAGAGATCATTTCACAGGTTACCAGATCCCCGTCCACCGGGATGTATGTATATGAAATGGAATTTGTACCGGCATTGGCACCATTGACTTTCCATTGGAAAACAGGATTGGGGCCTCCATTGTACGGGTTTGCTGTAATTGTCACCGTATTCCCGATGCAAACCGGATTCGCGGAAGAGAAAATGGAAACACTGACCGGGAGCACCGGAATGACAGTCATGGCAATGCAGTTCGATGTCGCAGGATTTCCACTGGCACAATCAGCATTGGAGGTCAGTTTGCAACAAACAACATCGCCGCTGGCTGGTACAAATATATAATCCGGACTATCGGTACCGACATTATACCCGTTCAGGATCCATTGATAATGGGGATTTGAACCTCCATTCACCGAAGCTGCTGTAAACTGGACCGGATTTCCCTGGCAGACGGGATTCTGTGAAGCGGCAATGGTGACACTGACAGGAAAATCGGAATTGATGATCATGGCGACCGGATTGGAGGTGGCCGGATTTCCTGTGGTACAAATCGCATTCGAGGTAAGCGTGCATGTAACCACATCCCCGTTTGCAGGATTATAAGCAAATGACGGGTTATTGAACCCGGCGCTCGTACCATTAACCTTCCAGTCATAGACCGGGGACGTACCGCCATTGATCGTGGTTGCCGTGAAGGTTACAGATGAATTCTGGCAGGCGGGATTTGCAGATGCCGCGATGGAAACGCCAACCTGCTGGTAGGCGCTTCCTGTAATGGTGACCGGGTTTGATGTTGCAGGATTGCCGGATGTACACAATGCACCTGAGGTCATGGTACATGTTATCACATCACCGATAATGGGTGCAAATGTAAACACAGGACTATTCGGTCCCATTACTATTCCGTTAACCCTCCAGCTATATGCAGGGTTCATGCCTCCGTTATATGGAGTTGCAGTAAATATGACAACCGTCCCCTGGCATATCGGGTTGGCTGATGCAGCAATTGAGACATTTACCGGGAGATTCGAAGACACGGTCATCACAACGGGATCAGAAGTTACCGGGTTCCCGGTAGTGCAGGAGAGGCTTGAAAACAGCTGACAGGTTATAACATCACCGTTCGACGGGATATAAGTGAAAAGCGAACTGTTGGTTCCAACATTGATCCCGTTCAGCTTCCACTGGAAAAAAGGTGTTGCACCACCATTTGAATGAACGGCAGTAAAGGTCACCGATGAACCGGAACAAACAGGGTTGACTGAAGCGGTTATGGTGAGACCCACCAAAACACCGGCATTCACATTCAGGTTGAAAATGGTAGGAGAAAGAGCAGTGCATCCGCTTGAATTCGTATAGTTGACACCAACCGTTTTTGCGCCGGTTGTATTCCAGGTGACTGTCACCGCATTCGTCCCTGACCCGGATGTAATTGTTCCGCCGGGTGATACAGTCCAGAGGTAGTCACTCATCCCTGCTTCTGTAGAATAGATATTATCCGTTGCGCCAAGGCATGCAACGGGAGATCCATTTATCGTCGGCACCGGAAGCGGAAAACAGTCAGGGGAGTGATTTTCCATCTTCTGACCAGCTGGTGCAACCTGCGCAGGCAGTCCAAAAGGCAAAACAATGAAAATGAATAACAGCCTGGTAATTATCTTCAACATGGGTTTATCTTATATAGTACTTAACCTCAATATTAAAGTATTTGGATTTTCCTTCTACATCGGACCCAATGAGTTTCAAACAAGTGATTGTTAGCATCAGACCTATCAATTTATATTATACAATCTTGTAATTAAGCGCTTTACAATACATAATTATAGCATCTTCCATCACGACTGCGTCATGGAAAGAATTTGACCCGCCTGTTTCCGGGCCCTGAACAGCGGATGATTCCATCTGCCTGAAAAATGATTTTGCTGGAAAGGGATGGCTTTCCCGGATCTGGGTAAATAAGCGTGGAAGCCGTTCCTTTCTGAAAATGAAAATGTTCAGAAAGGAATCTTGCTGTAAGATTTTTATCCGGATTTTATTTAGTACGATCACCTTAAACAGAATTGGTCTTTCTATCTAAGGTCATTTCATTTGGGTGGTTCTGGCAAAAATAAGAAAATTATTATTAAATATCAACAATTATTTTTATTTACTGATTTTATTGTTTCCGATGTAATAAAAAAAGAAATATTATATTGGGGAAAACCTACTGAAATGTCCGCCAATTGAGGATTTTCGCAAGAAACACATGCGTGTTCAAATGCTGTGGCAATGTATTTATCAGGAATTTTCAATAATTTTACCTCTTTAAAGTTTAAAAAATCAATCTGAAATGAAGAAACTGATCCCCTTCCTGGCAATGTTTGTTGTTGTTTCACTTAAAATAAATGCTCAATCAACGGTTGCTGCAAAGCCTTCTGTCAATGATACCTCCCGGTATCCTTACTGGATTGAGATGATGCAGGATCCTACCATAAATTTTTTCAAGGTTCAGCGTGCTTTCAACCTGTACTGGAAAGACCGGCCAATAACAAAAGGTTGCGGATGGAAACCATTCAAACGGTGGGAGTACATGATGCTGAACCGGATCCATCCTGATGGTACACGTCCTTCACCGGATGAAACATTCCAGGCTTATATGAAGATGAACCAGGGAGTGAAATCCTCGAACGGGTCATGGGTATCGCATGGTCCTTCTGATATTCCTGCGCCTGGTCCGGCCGGTTATGAAGGGCTTGGGCGCCTGAATGTCGTTGCTTTTCATCCGACCGACGCGAATATGATCTATGTCGGATCCCCTTCAGGAGGAATGTGGCAATCAACCGATGCAGGACAAACCTGGATCAGCCATACGGATCAGATGCCCACCCTGGGTGTATCAGCCATCCTTGTGGATAAGATAAACCCTGAAATCATTTACCTTGGAACCGGTGACCGTGATGCCGGGGATGCTGCAGGCCTGGGCGTCTTCAGGAGTACTGACGGCGGAACTTCCTGGTCGGTTCTCAACAATGGCATGGGTAACGTGACCGTTGGCAAAATTATCCAGCATCCTGCCAACAACCAGGTCCTGCTTGCCGGTACAAACGGAGGAGTATTCAGGTCGGTGAACGGGGGTACAGACTGGGTCCTGTCCTACTCAGGTGATTTCAAAGATGTTCTTTATAAGCCCGGTGATCCAGGTATCGTTTATGCCGCAGGCGGACCAAATTTTTTCCGGTCTTCGGACGGAGGGATCACATTCAACCAGATTACTTCAGGACTTTCCGGCGGTCAGCGTGCGGCCATTGCTGTATCAGTCAACAATCCTGCCTATGTTTACCTGCTGGTTTCTGACGATAACAGCGGATTCAAAGGGTTGTACAGGTCCATTGATTCGGGGCTCAGCTTTTCACTGCAATCTTCATCCCCAAATATCCTTGACTGGTCATGTGATGGTTCCGGGACCGGGGGCCAGGGCTGGTATGACCTCGCTATTGCGGCCAATCCGAATAACGCAAATGAGATCTATGTCGGAGGAGTCGATGTATGGAAATCGTCCGATGGTGGTGTTACATGGACGATCAATTCGCATTGGTATGGAGGATGTGGTGTACCTGCGGCCCACGCCGATTGTCACTTCCTGGGATATTCACCGGTGGATGGCAAATTGTACGCGGGAAATGACGGAGGGATCTATACAACCAGCAACAGCGGAGCCACCTGGATTGACCACACGGTCGGGCTTACAATCGGCCAGATCTATAAGATCGGTCAAAGCCAGACCGACAGGAACAAAGTGATCAACGGATTCCAGGATAACGGCACCTATACACACCTGTCATCAGGCTGGGTGGCTACCGGCGGCGGGGACGGTATGGAGTGCGCCGTCGATTACCAGAACGGTGCTTATACGTATCACACGATCTATTTCGGGGATATCTTCAGAAGATACAATAATAACAATGAATTTCACGTGGCAGGAAACGGAGCATTCGGGATTGACGAAAGTGGTGCCTGGGTTACCCCGTTCCTCCTTCATGAAACAAACTCCAATACCATGTTCGCCGGTTACAAGAATATCTGGAGAGGAACCAATATCAGGTCGAACACCCCGACCTGGACAAAAATAAGCAACAATCTCGGGGGCAACAACGGGACTGATCTTGCCGTTCTTGAACAATCACCGGCAAATACCGGCATTCTGTATGCCGCACGGTATGACAACACGCTTTTCAGGACCGATAACTGCATGGATCTCAGTCCCGCATGGACGGATTTGACTTCCCATCTCCCGACAGCAGGAATGCCTACCGATCTTGAGGCCCATCCCACCGATCCAAATACAGTTTATATGACGATGGGGAACAACATTTACAAATCGACTGATAAAGGCTTGACCTGGACCGACATATCCATGAACCTTACGGGGATCCACCTGAATTCCGTGGCGTATTACAAGAATTCTTCAGAAGGGTTGTATGTGGGATCTGATGCGGGGGTTCTGTATAAAGATCAGAACATGTCGGCCTGGATCATGTTCAGCCAGGGGTTGCCTGCCAATGGACGCGTGACGGAAGTAGAGATCTTTTATGACAACGACAGTATCACCCGTGATGCGATCTGTGCCAGCACTTACGGAAGAGGATTATGGCAATCGGATATGTACCGGAGCAATTCAAACTGTCCGATGCCAATCAGTCTGAGTGCAACCGAAATTACCAATGTTGCTGCAACACTGAACTGGACAGAGAATAGTGTGGCCACTTCCTGGAATATTGAATTGGGCCCTGCAGGGTTTATTCCAACCGGGACACCAACAAGGAGCGGGGTCACAAAGCCATATGTCTATACCGGGCTGAACCCTTTGACATCATACAGCTACTATGTACAGTCAGTCTGTGCACCGGGAATTTATTCCGTATGGAACGGTCCCTTTACATTCACCACGATCTGTTATATGAGCCCCCTGCCCTATTCGCAGGCATTCAACACTTCTTCTTGGCCAATCTGCTGGACCCACCAGGAAACGGGAGGGGCTTCCTCCACGCTTTGGGCGGTGAGCAATTCCTCCAATGCAGGAGGGACCCCTTACGAGATGTACCTGAACTGGCAGAGTGCTGATCCTGCGATTGCAAGGCTGGTATCTCCGTTGCTGGAAACTTCCGGGATATCACAGCTTAATGTGACCTTCCGGTACTTCTTTGATGACTGGGGCCCCGGCGTGACCATGAAACTGCAATCAAGTTCTGACGGGATTACATGGACCGATGCCGGTTTCAGCATCATCAGCGGATCTGGGAATGCCGGCCCGGAGCTGGTGACCGTCCCGGTGACGGCAAACCTGGGCTCATCGACCTATATAGCCTGGACTGCCGAAGGCAACCTCTACCAGTATGATGCCTGGATGATCGATGATATCGTGATCACGGGTCTTTCCAGCGAAAAAACATTGACATCAAAAGTATTTCTGGAGGGGTTGTACAATCCGGGGACCGGCCTTATGAACAAAACACAGGATGTTTCCCCGGATGGCAATCTCCAGACCGATAAGTGGTCGCTCGATCATGCAGATACCCTCAGTGTCCTGCTGACAGGCACGTCAGATCCATGGCCCATCGTTTACCAGGCACACGGATTGTTTATAAACACTGACGGCACGATCACCATTCCCGGTATTCCTGCCAGTCTCAACGGAAATTATTATATCGTGGTCAAACACAGGCAGAGTGTTGAAACCTGGAGTGCTGAAGGCGGAGTATCATTCACAGGGAATTCCGTCAATTATGATTTTTCTGCAACTCCGGGACAGGCTTTTGGAAACAACCTGAAAAGGCTGGATGAAAGCCCCGGTTTTTACGGACTCTGGACCGGCGACGTGACAGGAATGGCATCTGAACAGGACGGTTATGTTGACATCTTCGACAACAATGCGGTCTTCAATGATTCGCAAAGCGGCAGGTACGGGTATATGACCGATGATATAACCGGCGACGGATATGTAGATATTTTCGACCTCGTACTGGTATTTAATAACATGCAATATGGGGCCGGGATGATCACTCCTTCCAATCCCGGCAAGAAAAAGTGATTTGAGGAATGTAACTCCTTGATTAAAACTTTTCTCAGTTGCAGAAATCCGTAGGTTTTTTTTAGAAAAGACTTGCTTTCCCTTTTTCCATTTTGTATATTTAGACTCAAATTTATCAGTCGGATTAATGTACTGTCCTCAACTGTTAATCCAACACTACCCTGTCTGAAACGCTGATCTGCGAATAATCTTCCTGCCAACCTTTTTCATCCGGCTTTCTTGCTTGTTCCGTTTGTTTTTTGTCTTTTGAACGATCCAAAATCAGATAAAAAATGAACTCTTCATTCTTCCTCCAGAATATGATTCCTGCCGGGCCGGCCCGATCTGATGCGCATAGCACCCTACATACATTTTTATTCCGGGGCGCCGGCATGATCATTCATCCTCTCATTGAGAAACGATTCCATTTCATCACAGAGTTATTAACCAAACCCTCAATCGTATGAAAAGATCTTTACTTATTCTTATTGCACTGTCAATAAGTTGTTTCAGTTTCGGGGCATTGTCGGGCCTCAAGTTCATACCCGGCGACTATCCAACATTAGCAGCGGCGATTACTGATTTAAACTCCCAGGGGGTGGGTGCCGGGGGTGTCATATTTAATGTCGCAGGCGGGTATTCGGAGTCAACAACCGTCCCGTTGCTACTTACAGCCACCGGAACCTCCTCAAATCCCATTCTTTTCAGGTTAAATCCCGCAGCACCGGGCATCAATCCGCTTATTACACGAACGGATGCGGGAACTGTAGCAACAACGATCCTTGGAGCACAGGGAGATGCAATCATCATCTTCCAGGGATGTGATTACGTAACCTTTGACGGGATTGATTTACATGCTGTAAACCAGGGAATCGAATACGGGTATTACCTGCGCAAAGTCTCGGGAACAGATGGTTGTAAGTTCGTAACGATTAAAAACTCCAACGTCACCATGACCAAAGGCACGAGCGGATATGTCGCCGGAATATATTCGTCGAACAACGATCCTGCCTCCCCAACCGGATCAGCCACCGGGATCACTGTAACCTCTGTGGGAGGAAGAAATGAAGGTGTATCCATCCTTAAAAACATTATCAGCAACGTTTTTGCCGGAATATTGGTCAGGGGGTACAACCATACTGTTTCTCCCTATGACTACCAGGATCAGAATGCAGTAATCGGAGCGAGCAATGCAGGGAATACAATCATGAATTATGCGGGGAACGTGAATTCCGCTTCCTACGGCGTTTACCTGATCTATCAGACAAGCCCGACAGTCAGCTTCAATACCATAAGCAACGCCGGGGGTGGAGGATCCAATGCAACCTCAACGTTGTACGGCATATTCATGTCAACCTCCAATGCCGGCGGCAACATGGCCTTCAACAATAACAACATCACCCTGGGTCAGGGATCCACTTCATTGGCCAATTGTATACACGTCGCACCTGTCGGGACTTCCGTCACGATCAACAGCAATATCTTCAGCTATGGTACATTTGTTTCGACTTCGACATCCTACCTGATCAATTGTAACAATGCAACGCCCGTTGTCACGATCGACGGAAACCTGACCAGCGGGTTGATCAATAAAACCGGGGTAGGACAGCTGGAGTGCCTGGATGATATGGGCAGTCCGGGCGGAGGAACGCTCACTGTCAGCAATAACAACTTTTCAAATATCACCCTTGCAGGAGCCTCCCCTTTTTACGGGATCCGGGTCAACACCGGTACCAGCCAGGTTCAGAACATCACCAACAATACGATCATGAACATCAACGCGGGAACATCGCCTGTTTACGGGATCATGCAAGGTGGGGGTGCAACTGGTTCACGCGTGAACCTGAATCTTATATCAAACATGACAGGTGGAGGTGCCATGTACGCTGTTTATTGCGGCCAGGGAATTCCGGTGACACTGGATGTCAACAATAATACGGTCAAGGACCTGATCACCACAGGAACATCCGTATCAGGTATTCATTGCATCCAGGGTCTGATGAACAGCATATATAAAAACAGCATCTGCAATTTAAAGTCGAACAACACAAACGGGGCGGCTTCCGGAATTTACATTGCCGGAGGGACAACGAACAACATTTCAAACAACTTTGTCAGTGTTCTCAATGCCCCGATGACAACTGCCGCCAACCCTGTAGTCGGGCTGAATATCCAGGGAGGTTCGACAGCCAATGTATTTTTCAATTCGGTCAATCTTTATGCAACCAGTTCCGGAGCCGTGTTCGGCAGTTCGGCCCTGTTTGCATCAACCACTGTCACGCTTGATCTCAGGAACAATATCCTTATCAACAAATCAGCGGCGATCGGAGGAGGCTACACTGTGGCTTACAGAAGGAGCACGACAAACCTGGCAACCTATGCAAACACCTCCAATAATAATGATTTATATGCAGGTATCCCTTCTCTTAATTATGTTTTGTTCTATGACGGAACGAATGCTTTCTCTACCCTTGCCGCTTACCAGCTATGGGTAGGACCCGTCCGTGATGCCAGCTCTTTCTCCGAGGACCCGCCTTTCGTGCTCACACCTTCCTGTGATCTGCATATGCAAACGACCGTGCCTACATTATGTGAGAGCGGCGGAGTTCAGGTTTTATTGCCTTTCCCGGTTACAGACGATATCGATGGCGATCCGAGGGCTATGCTTCCGGATGTCGGTGCGGATGAGTTTGCCGGGTTGAATCCCAGGTTACGCGTCATTACCGGATTTGTAAATGATACCCTGGGAACACCTGTTCCGGCACCCAACCTTTACATGATGGCTTATCTTGCCTGCAACCCAAGCGACACGCTTACCACCCTCAATGGCGGAATTACCATTGACGGCGGAGGCGGTGGCGGCGGTTCCATAACCTATACGCTGCATCTCAACAACTTCCTCAATCCTCCTGCTTCGGGCGACCAGGTGTTCCTGTTTTTCCAGAATATTGAAACACAGGAATTCTCAAATGAAGTGGTGAGCATTACCCCGGATCCCATCATTTATTGCAATACCATTGTTCTTCTTAATCAACATGTTCATCTGCCATTTAAAACGTCCTCAGTTAAAGTTGTTATCCCTCCTCATAAAACGTTGATGATCCATTACACCTATGTGAACGGATGCGGGAACACCGATGTTTTTGAATGGAACGGGTTGCGCTGGGTGAAATTCAGGCAATGGAACTGGAACCATTATTGCACCTGGAGATACATCCGGAACGACAGTGACAAACCGAAAGTCTATGTCATCCATAATGATGACGGCAATATCTATTTCGACCTCGCCATTACACCTGTTTATCATCCGACGACCCCAAGCAATGGCAATGAATTTGCGGTGATCAATTTCGGTTGGCGTGACCGTCCCCATGTCAATTGCGAATTCGGCAACATCAACTCAATAAATTATACATTTATCGACGGTGAAGGCACTTTCCTGGATCAATTCCCTGCACGGTTAGGCACTGATGGCGTCCAAAACCTGACCATCCAGTTTGAAAGTTACGATAACATTTTCTGGCAGGATATGCAGCTGATGATCGACCTGGAGAATGTCACCCAGCCGGGAACCCTGGAACTCTATCTTCCCGATGCCATTATCCCCTATACCACCGCATCGATTGCCCCGGGAGACACCGCTGCGTATTTTCATACGGGTGGAGTTCTTTTACCGGGAACACATTTACTGACATTAGCTGTTACCAGTGGGCTCTCAATTGGCCTGGACGGTTTGATATACACCTCGATCGTACCTGTTCCTGATCTGCCGTCAGTGCTTACCTTGCCGGTGTCGGAGGTAACCCCGACCAGTGCGACAAGCGGAGGAACTGTGACTTCCGAAGGTGGCGCACAGGTAACTGCCCGTGGGGTTTGCTGGAGCACTTCACCGAATCCGACGATCCTTGATGATCATACGACAGACGGATCCGGACCCGGAACCTATGTGAGCGTAATGACCCCTCTGCTGCCTTTGACAAACTACCATTACCGGGCTTATGCCACCAACCTGGCAGGAACGGCCTATGGGGATGAACTTCTTTTCAGCACCCCGGTGGAGGAACATATCATCACAGGCATTATCACCGATTCCCTTGGAATGCCGGTCCCGCTTGAAGATATATATATGACAGCCTATACGCAATGTAATCCGGATGATACACTAAGCACCCTGAACGGAGGCATCATCCTTGACGGAGGGGGGACCGGCGGTGCTGTGAGATATACCATCCACTGCAATAACTTCCTCCATCCGCCGAGTTCAGGAGAACCTGTTTTCATGAGCTGCATCATTACAGGCAACCTTACCTTCGATCCTGCAAAAGTTTACATCGATCCCGGGCTCCTTACCATCTATGACCCGAGTGTTACAGTACTGACCAGCGTTTACCTCGGGTATAATACGGCGTACACTACAGTCGATATCCCGGCAGGCCGGACACTTAAGATGCATTATACCAATGTTTACGGGTCCTGCGGGAATACCGACGTTTATATATGGAACGGATCTTCCTGGGTATTTTTCAGGGAATGGGACATTAACCAGTATTGCACCTGGAAATACATACGTAATGATGGCAGCACGACCATGAAGGTTAAGATCCACAATAACAGCAGCAGTGCCATTTCGTTTGATCTCTTCCTCACCACTACCTACTATGCGACATCCCCCAGCAACAATTATCTATTTGCACATGTAGGTCTTGGCTGGAGAGACCGGCCTTCTGCAAGCTGCGAGTTTGCTGATATCCAGGGCCCGGACTGGACTGTCAATTATGTGGAAGGCGTTACACTGTATCAGTGCCCGCGAAGACTTGGTACCGATGGCGTTCAGAACCTCACGATCCAGTTTGAATGCTACGACAACATTTTCTGGGACGATATGGAAATGATGGTCGACCTGGTGAATGTCACTCAGCCCGGTACGCTGATCCTGAACGTTCCCGATGCTGATAATCCTCTTGTGGTTGCAACGGTAAGCCTGGGAGATACCGCATGCTTCTTCCATACAGGAGGGATACACCTGCCCGGGCCTCACCAAATGACCCTGTCAGCGTCGGGTGGATTGTCAATAGGGCTGGATGCCTGGACATATTATTCTTTAGTGCCTGTCCCTGCCCTTCCTGTTGTGATAACGTCACCTGTATACGATATCACATCAACTAGCGCCTATTCAGGGGGCAATGTAACCTCTGAAGGCGGAGCACCTGTCACTGCCCGGGGTATATGCTGGAGCACATCCGCAAATCCCACGATCATTGATGATCATACCGTTGACGGATCCGGTCCGGGCGAGTTTACCAGCTACATGGAAACGCTGATCCCTTTGACAACATACCATTTGAGGGCTTATGCCACAAATCTTTCCGGGACTGTGTATGGCCAGGAACTCATCTTCATTACGATGCCTCCTCAGTTGCTGATCACCGGTATCGTGAGGGATACCCTTGAAGTTCCCGTGCCACCTGATAACCTGTATATCATCGCTTACACCGAATGCAATCCGGACGACACGCTGACCACGCTGAACGGTGGCATCATCCTTGATCTGCTGGAACCCGGAAGATACACGGTTCTTGCCAATATGTTCGCCAATCCCCCGGCTATGGGGGAACGGGTATTCCTCAGTTTCCATAATACCGTAACCAATGAATTTATCCCGGGTATTGTGGTCATTACCGAACCTGCTAATTATTACGACCCAATTGTCAACCTTGTGTGTCATGTAAACCTTCCTTTTAAAACCTCCTCGATCCGGGTCACGATTCCTCCGCATACAACACTCGCGATACATTATACCTATGTAAATGGGTGCGGCAATACGGATGTTATATCCTGGAACATGGGCTGTTGGTCAAAATTCAGGCAATGGAACTGGAACCACTATTGCACCTGGAGATATATCCGCAACGACAGTCACAGGCCACAGATCTATGTCATCCATAATGATAACGGCAATATCTTCTTTGACATGACGCTCACACCAACATATCATCCCACCACACCTAGCAATAACAATGAATTTGCCCTGCTGAATTTCGGTTGGCGCGACCGGCCCAATACCAGTTGCGAGTTCGGGAATATTATCGGGGAAACTTATACGTATGCTGATTATGAGGGAGCTCCCCTATGCGGATTTCCATCACGTTTGGGGACTGACGGCGTTCAGAACCTCACGATCCAGTTCGAAAGCTACGATAATATCTTCTGGGATGACATGCAACTCATGATTGACCTGGTAAATGTCACTGATTCCGGGTCTATTCTGCTCTATATCCCGGATGCTACTATTCAGTACTCATGGGTCCCAAAATCTCATGTGGGAGATACGGTATGTTACGCCACCCCCGGAGGAATCCTTTTCCCGGGAATTCATACCATGACCTTGACGGCAACCGGCGGCCTGTCGATGGGAATTGACGGGTTGATATTTACCTCCCTCGTTACGCCTCCTGATGTTCCAACTGTTTCAACACTTCCTGTTACCGGCATCACCTCTAACTCTGCCATGAGTGGCGGGAATGTAACCGCCACAGGTGGGGCACCCGTTACCGCCCGCGGTGTCTGCTGGAGCTTGTCTCCAAGCCCAACAATCCTTGACGATCATACCGTTGATGGATCCGGATTGGGAGAATTCACCAGTTTCATATCTCCCTTACTGCCCCTGACCAATTATCATGTACGTGCCTATGCCACCAATCTTGCGGGGACTTCCTATGGGGAAGAATTAACTTTCAGCACACTGGAAGAAGAGCGGATCATCACCGGTGTTGTCAGAGATTCCCTTGGTATACCTGTACCTCTTGAGGATATTTACATGGTCGCATACACTCAGTGCAATCCGACAGATTCACTGAGCACACTGAACGGTGGAATTACCCTCGATGGTGGCGGAGGTGGAGGTGGATTGGTCACTTATACCGTTCATTGCAACAACTTCCTTGCACCTCCTTCTGGCGGTGAACCTGTCTACCTGAGCTGTATCAACAGGAGCAACCTGGCGTTCGACCCCGCCAAGGTGATCATTGATCCGGGTCTTGTCACAATCTACGATTTAGCAGTCAAATTCGTAAAGAGCGTTAATCTCGCCTCAAACACCCTATACACGACCGTTGATATTCCTCCAAACAGGACCCTGAAAGTGCATTATACCAATACCTACGGAGCATGTGGCAATACGGATATTTATGCCTGGAATGGATCTTCGTGGGTCTATTTCAGGGAATGGGACTTCAATCAATATTGCACCTGGAAGTATATCACGAACGAAGGCAGCACAACCTTGTCCATCAAGATCCACAATAACAGCAAGAGTGCAATTGCGTTTGACCTTTATCTCACAACGACCTATTATGCGACTTCCCCAAGCAACGCATACGTTTTTGGTCATGCAGGGCTGGGCTGGCGTGACCGGCCATATGCAAGTTGCGAGTTTGCCGATATCCAGGCTCCCCTCTGGACCGTCAGCTATTTTGAAGGCGTAACCCTGGATCAATTCCCGCAAAGACTGGGTACTGATGGTGTTCAAAATCTAACGATCCAGTTTGAATGCTACGACAACGTTTTCTGGGACGATATGGAGATGATGGTCGACCTGGTGAATGTCACGCAACCCGGTACATTGATCCTGAATATTCCGGATGCTGATATCCCGCTTGTGGTTGCAACTATCAACCCGGGAGATACCGCATGTTTCTTCCATACCGGCGGCGTTCATACGCCCGGATTACATGTCATGACATTTACCGCTTCCGGCGGACTTTCGATGGGAATTGATGCATGGGACTATTACTCCATTATTCCAGTACCGGCTTTACCAACTGTAACAACGGCACCGGTCACCGGGATCGCATCAACCCATGCAACAAGCGGAGGAAATGTTGTTTCAGAAGGCGGAGCTCCTGTGACAGCCCGTGGCGTTTGCTGGAGCATCTCCGTCAACCCGACCATCCTCGACAGCCATACGCATGACGGCATGGGTCCGGGTTTCTTCAGCAGTTACATGACCCCCCTGATACCAGCTACCACGTATCATGTAAGAGCTTATGCAACGAATCTTTCAGGCACCGTCTACGGACAGGAACTCACATTCCAGACCCTGCCCGACATTGTCATCAGGGGGTATGTAAGCGATTCCACAGGTTTGGTGATTCAGCCATCTGCGTTATACATCATCGCATATACGGCTTGTAATCCAAATGACACCCTCACGACGCTTAACGGGGGGATCACATTTGAAACGGGAGGCGGACCGCCAAACTATGTGGTGCACTGCAATAACTTTTTGAATCCTCCATTACCAGGGGAACAAGTATTCCTGAGCTTCCACAACATCATGACGAATCAATTCACACCTGAAGCCGTGAGACTCAGCACTACAGGCATAATTACCATTTTCAATCCTGTGATCTGGTACCTGAGGCAAGTGCATTTGCCGTACAAGACTGCTTTCATCAAGGTCGTTATTCCACCGCATTCAACACTCGCCATTCATTATAAAAATGTCATCGGATGCGGAAATACGGATGTCTTATTCTGGGATGGAATCCATTGGATCAAATACAGGCAGTGGAACTGGAATCATTACTGCATGTGGAGATACATACGTAACGACAGCAACAAACCCCAGATTTATGTGATCCACAACGACGACGGGAATATATTCTTCGAAATGATGATAACACCTGTTTACTATCCGACAACACCAAGCAACAACTATGAATTTGCCCTGGTTCCCTTCGGATGGCGTGACCGGCCGAATGTCAACTGTGAATTCGGGAATATTGTGGCCGTAAACTATTCATTCTTTGACTTTGAAAGTGCATCCCTTGATCAATTCCCGGCAAGATTGGGAGATGGCGGAGTTCAGAACCTCACCATCCAGTTTGAAAGTTATGATAACATGTTCTGGAGCGATATGAACCTGATGATCGACCTTGTTAATGTTACTCAACCCGGCACGCTTCGACTGTATATTCCTGATGCTGCGATCCCGCTGACAACAGCGTTCATCAATCCGGGCGATACGGCTGCATTCTTCAACACGGGCGGGATATTCACCCCCGGACCGCATACCATGATCCTGTCGGCACAGAACGGATTATCCATGGGAATGGATGCATTTATCTACACCTCAGGGATCCCGGTCGCCGAAACTCCAATCGTTACAACGTCCCCGCTCACTGACATAACGGACCATTCTGCTGTATGCGGGGGCAACGTTATCTACCAGGGAAGCACGCCCGTCAGCGCCCGCGGTGTTTGCTGGAGCATGTGGTTCAACCCGACAATTCTTGACGACCACACTGTTGATGGTTCAGGAGGAGGAGCCTTTGCAAGTTTCGTGTCACCACTATTGCCTTCCACAATGTACCATGCGAGGGCATATGCCACCAATATGGCCGGTACATCGTACGGTGAGGAATATATTTTTATGACCCAGCCTGAACAGAATAAGGTTCTGGACCTCCGGGTGTTTCTTGAAGGATTCTTTGACGTGAATACCCTTGAGATGAGACAGGCCCAGGATGCTGATCCCGACGGGAATACCTGGAACAAGTTCCCGGGAACAACAGTGGATACCCTTATGGTTCAATTAGCTGATGCAGTAACATGGGATTTACTTTACACTGCGGCAGGTACGAGCATCAATCCGGACGGAACCCTGACCGTAACTGTTCCGTCAACATTCAGCGGGGATTATTATATCGTAGTCAAGCACCGGAGCAGCATCGAAACCTGGAGCGCCAACCCGGTTTCATTCGCACCGGGTTACATTGCCTATGACTTTACCGTTGCATCAAGTCAGGCATTTGGCAGCAACCAGAAGGACCTCACCGGCGAAGGCAACGTTTACGGATTATTCTCGGGTGATATTACCAGCATGTTCCCGGAAATCCAGGACGGCTATGTCGATATTTTTGACAATGTTGACGTTTTCAACAATGCGCAAAGCGGCTCATACGGTTATATGCCGCCAGACCTGAACGGGGACGGATATTGTGACATCTTCGACATGGTAATCGTTTTCAACAACATGCAAAACGGGGTGGGAATGATCACACCGCCGAACCCGGGGAAGAAGAAGTAGAATGAAATAATGAGGTAATGTGGTAATTTATAATTATTCCATTCCGTCATTCATTTTCGAACCAGACCCTGTCAGAGTCCTGGACCCTGACAGGGTCTGGATTTTTACCCTTCAACAGGATGCGGATTTCTCCAAAAGATATAAATTATACAACATTTTTCAAAAATGGTGTAACAACTGGCTGATTTTCCTCCCATATTTTTACATCAGAATCCCATTTCCCATGAATTATGATAATTGTTTGAGTCCAATTATACCTTTATGTACAATTGAATTTCCAATATTACTATGACATCTGAACAATCTTTACACATATTCCTCCTGAGAAATGAAAAAAAATTATCAGTTTATGCAAAAACAAATAGGGTTTAGAATTTTAGCGAATTATAACCCTTATCCTGGTAAATACCGGATCTATACTAATCCATTAAATTCAGCAATATGAAAAAAAACAGACTATTTAAAATCAGTATGAAAGCATTAATCATGCTGTTGTGTATGACGGCCGCCTCATTGTCTGTACGCGCGCAATCCTGTGAAGTGGCTTTGAGAAGTGATACCCTGACAGATGCCAGCCATCTTTATGTTGACATTTATGCTAAATCCACCTGGGTAAGCGGAGATTTTTATTATGCATCAGGACAGTACAAAGTGACCTTCAATGCAGCGATCAAGAATGGCGGATCGTTATATTGCGCTGTAGTTCCGGGTTATTCAGACCTGACGAATGCAGCCCAGATACCCTCAGTCATCACGCAACCGACCGCTTCCAACAGCCGTTTTGTAGTGACTGCCCAGGCTAACCCCAGTTCACAGGGTGCCTGCAGCATGATCTCCTCGGCGGGCACCGGGACACGAATCTGTCGTGTCAGTTTGTATAACAGCAGCAACGGGACAGCCGGAGGGTCAGCGGTGGCTTTTGCACAGGCGCTTGCTAACCTTACGATAACAGTAGCTGCACCGACAGGGACCGCTGTATTCTACATGAATGCATCCAATCTTGCCATATTGTGCACCATGACGATGAACAATGCAAACCTGACCAATCCGACCCTTAACGGACCGATCACCACGACCTACATTCTGACAGGCGGTGCTTTCTGCAGCGGATCGACCCCTGAGGTAACCTTAAGCGGTTCACAGTCCGGTGTGAAATACCTGCTGAAACACGAAGGAAACCCGGTAGGGAACTGGGTAGCCGGCACGGGCTCTGCACTTACCTGGAACTCTGGGATCGTCCCGGGGAACTACACCGTTTATGCCTGGCGTGCAGCCGAATACCTGACCTATAACTGGGGACCCATTCCAGTCAGCCTGAGCCCTTCCTCAGTCGGGGGATCGGCTTCATGTAACGTAACATATGCAGGTGTCTCATCCGTTTTTAACGTGGTTCTAAACGGTCAAACCGGGACAGTCGTTACCTGGCAGAAACAATTAAATGGCGGCGGATGGAACAATATTCCTCTGACAGCCGGACTTACTACATTAATTGAAAGCGAATCATCAATCGGGACTTATAATTACAGGGCTGAAGTACAGAGCGGGACCTGCCCGGTTGCCTACAGTTCATTGGTGACAGTAACTGTTGCCGATTTTGTATGGACAGGCATTGTCGACAATAGCTGGATCAATGGCGGGAACTGGTCCCCACCGAGCCTGCCAACCGCAACGGCTTCGGTATTGATACCGGCAGGAGCGCCACATTACCCGGTCATCCCGGTTGTTAAAGCAATTATTGTTGTCGGTAATATCCATATCCTTGCAGGAGCGACAGTAACCATATCCTCAGGCGGTGCAGCGCTCACCGTTACCGGAACGGTCACCCTGGATGCAGCAGGCGGATTATACATCCAGAGTGATATCACAGGAACAGGCTCCATAATAGCAGGAGCAATTGACGGAGCAGGAGACGGCATCATCGACCGGTATGTACCGGGCTATACGAATCCAAGCGATGGATGGCACTTCCTTTCTTCACCAGTGGCTAACCAGGCAATAGCCCCGAATTTCGTATCCGGAGTAAACGATGATGTGTACAAATGGAATGAGCCTACAGATACATGGCTCAATTACAAGGTACATTTGTGGCCATCCATGGGGATCGGCGAGGGATTCCTTGTCGCTTACCAGACGACTTCGACACGAACCTTCCATGGCGTTCCCAATGCATCCGATTACCCGATGGTGAACATATCCTTCACGCCCGCAGCAGTCTATCATGGATGGCATCTCCTGGGCAACCCTTATCCGTCTGCACTGAAATGGAACGACGGGAACTGGAACCTGACAAATGTACAGGCAATTGCCAAGGTGCTGAACCCTGGCGGAACTTATTCTGACCTTGGAGCCGGAGGGATCATCCCCGAAGCAAACGGATTGATGGTGTGGGTGAGCGGACCGGTGAATAACCTGGTGATCCCGATGGCGGCAAGGTTACATGACAACACTCCCTGGTTTAAAAACGGTGATAGCCAGGATAACCGGCTGAAACTGACGGCAGCATCCACGACCAACAACACGTATGTAGAAACTGTGGTGGGTTTCGACCAGAATGCAACGGAAGAATACGACCTGAATTATGACAGCCATTTCTTCGGGGGTATTGCCCAGGCTCCAATGATGTACAGCCTCACGAGGACACAGTCAGACATGTCAACGAACGTCATGCCAGCTGTTCCCGAAAACAACACAATCCCGGTAACCTTCTGGAAAGGGGATGCCACAACGTATACGATGACGGCAAGCGGCCTGGAATCCTTTGCGCAAGGTGTCAATGTAACACTTGAAGATCTTGTGTCTGGATCCATCCAGGATATGAGGGTGAACCCGGTGTATCCGTTTACTTCAGGCGCCAGTGATCCTTCCGGCCGATTCGTCCTGCACTTTGGCGGCGCATTCGGCATTCAGAATCCGGATGAAGGGACGATCTCGGCCTATTCCTGGCAGAAGAGCATTTATGTGTCCAATGGTAGCGGCAAAACGATCCAGGATGTGATCGTGTATGATCTGCTTGGAAAAGAACTTGTTCACAAGAACCGGATCGAAGGTACAACCCTGAAAATCGATATTCCATGGGCAGAAACAGGATATTACATGATCAGGGTCATTACGGATCAGAAATTATATGCGAAGAAATTGTTTTTGAATTAACACATTTACCTCACCCCCTGCCTCCCGGTTCCCCGGCTTTTCGGAAACCAGGAAGCAGGAGGATTGGACTGAAAACAGGAAATGATAAACTTAAAATTTCGAAGGATGAAAAAAACGAAAAGATTCATAGCACCTTTTGCAATCGTGATCTTCTTTTGTATTGGAATTTCCACATTGGCAGACCCTCCCCCTCCTCCACCCATGCCGGGTGAGGGACATGGCTCATTCCTCGACCAGCCGGCTCAGAACGGGCCGATTGATGGCGGGCTCAGCATTCTGCTTGCACTGGCCTTAATGTATGGGGGGAAGAAAGTGTACAAAGTTGTTAGGAATAAGTGATAGGCCGATCCCTGCTTTCACGGGGATGAGGAGGATCCCGCTTACGCGAGAATGACGTTGATTATTCAATGGCAGGATCATGATATTATGATAAACACTATTTTAAAGGAATAGTGAGTTTGCAGGCAGTGTAATACCGGGGTGGCAGGAAGCCACCCCTTGTCTTTTTGAAGGATGATCCGGATAATCCCTGAGTATATTTAATCTGCGAAAAATGCATGTTGATCTTTTACCCTGAATCTCCTCAATCAACGGCCAGGATCAGGCCTTTCAGGTATTCCCCTTCAGGATGATAAATAGATATTGGATGGTCAGGTCCCTGCGACAGCTGGTGGATCACCCTGATCCTGCGACCTGTTTCGAGCGAGGCAGCCATGATGATGGACAGAAAATTCGCACGGCTTACGGCCTGTGAGCAGGAAAAGGTGAACAGGATCCCGTTCTTTTCAATCATTTTCATTGCCTGTGCATTGATAAACCTGTATGCCTGAAGGGCATTGTGCGTCACGGTGTGTGTTTTGGCAAACGCAGGCGGGTCAAGAATGATCATATTATATTTCTCTCCCGAACCGGTGAGATAATCCTTAATATCAGCCACGACAGGTATATGATTTGCCGGATCGATCCCATTCAATACAATATTTTCACCGCACCATTCCATGGCCTGCTTTGAGCTATCAACGGAGTGGACCATCTTTGCTCCTCCTTTCAATGCATAAACCGAGAATGCGCCCGAATAGCAAAATGCATTCAGCACCTTTCTATCCTTTGCATAGAACTGGGCAAACATCCGGTTGCTTCGCTGGTCTAGGAAAAAGCCGGTCTTCTGCCCTTTCTCCCAGTCAACAGCAAACAGGTGACCTGTTTCTTTTATCAACCCGGTTTGCATGGTTCCCAGCAGATACGAAGAAGCCTCGCCTCCTGATTTCCGGTGATCACTCTTCAGATAAACCGCCTTCAAACGACTGCCATAGATCTTCTGCAGGCAATTGACGAATGAGGCAGAATGCTTCTGGATGCCGGTCGTCTGTGCCTGGATCACACAAACCCCATCGTAAAAGTCGATGATCAGCCCGGGAATACCATCTCCTTCCCCGAAAACAAGGCGGTAGGCAGTTGTATAAGTATTGTCAACCAGGCCAAGGGATACCCTGAGATCATAGGCATCCTGAAATTTTTCCAGCCAGAAATCCTCATTGATCTCCCGCTGTCTGAATGAAATGATCTTGACAGCGATCGATTCCTCCTGGTAATAACCAGTAGCAAGGTATTCTTTGAAACCGGAGAAAACCTCCACAATGTCACCTTCCCCGATGTGTCCTTCCTTTGAATGAATGGCCCCGGAAAATATCCATGGGTGAAATCGCTTTACTGCTGCTTCTTTGCCTTTATAAAGAATGATGCGGGGATAGCCTGTACTCATGATGTCTGATCGTTATATTCTTGCAAAGAACGGCAAATTTTGGGTGCCCCGGCTTTTATTAATGCAGAATGCAGGTATGCAGGAATGCAAAATACATATCTAATTATGAATTACCTGCCGGTAGGCAGGTGAGTGTGAATAACTGATAATACAGGAAAGCAAAATGCAGAAATGCAAAATATTTTCTTTCTTGAATTTCCTGAATTATGCATTATGCATTCCTGCATTGTGCATTTTCAATTATCACCTAACCACAATCCTCCCTGAATAACTCTTCTTCCCGTTTGTTAAAATGACGTTGTAAATGCCTTTCGCTTCGGCCTGGATGTTTATACTGATCCTGTTCTCAAATATTTCAACCGGAACTTTTTGGATGAGTTTCCCCTGGCTGTCGAAAATATTCAATGTCAGTTTTTTCTCATTTTGAAATTCTTCAGGAAGGGTGATGGTGCATTTGCCGTCGTTGGGGTTGGCATAGATGAGAAGTTGATTCTGCTTGCTTCAGGGTATTGTCTAACACCCTCACAAACCCCATCGGAAGTATACTTTGCAAGGAAAATATCAGACGATGATCCAGAAACTAAGGTATCATTCTCGAAACAAACCGTTCCCTTAAACACACCGGCCAGTCAAACATTCCCGGCTCCATCAGATAATACCCCTCTTCCTATTGCCCTATTATCTGTATTCAATTTCCTCGCCCAAGACAAGATTTTGCATTTGATATGCCTGTATCCTTCCTGTATCCTTCCTGTATCCTTCCTGTATGTTTCCTGTATGCTTACCGTATCGTTAGTGTATTATTCACTTGAGCCGGGTTCGGGATCGGAACAGGCTGCATTCGCCCGGCGGAGACCTTTGTGAATGATGAGTTTGGGACAATTCAGTTGGTGAACTGGTGAGGTGGTGAGGTGGTGAGGTAGGTACGTTATAAATTGCACCCTGATGTAATTTATTTTTCTCCCGCATGTAAATTAATTTTCTCCCTGATGTAATTCTAATTTTCTCCTTTTGTAATTTCAGGTATGCTGCAGGCAGCCCTATACTGTTCCCCATCAGTGGGATTGAAATTTCGTGAGCGGTGATGCCAGCACATAAACAGTTTCCAATTCTGGCAGGAATACCTCCCTATAAGCAGATTCCTGCTTTCGCAGGAATGACGCCATCGCCAATAATATAGGGGAGGGGGCAACGGGCGGCTTCGCCGCCCGTTGCCCCCTCTGTTTAACCGCCTCAAAATAGCGTCATTCCCGCGAAGGCGGGAACCGGCTGTGGGCTTTCCCCTGGCCATCATTCCCGCGTAAGCGGGAATCCATTGCATCACTTCATCACGCCATCACGCCATCACGCCATCACGCTTTCACTTCATCACCTCATCACCTGACTGCCAGCAAGCCAAAAGAATATGTAGAATAATCACCATAAAAAGAACTAAACCAAATTTTTATTATTAATTTTGCGTCTAAATTAAAATTTGCACGAAATGAAAAAGTACCTAATTCTTTTACTAATTCCGGTTTTCTTTGCCTGCGGCCGTGCTGCAAAAGAAAAAGCACAGGAGTTACAGGCCAGAAACGACAGCCTGATGTCACAAACAGTTCAGAAAGATGAAGCGATCAATGACTTCATTAAATCCGTCAACGAGATCCAGGGTTCTCTGGATACGATCAAAATGAAGGAAAACATCATCAACATCAGCACAGGAAAATCCGGCGAAATGAAGCTTTCCGCCAAGGAACAGATCAAGAGCGATATCAACACCATCTACAGCATTATGCAACGCAACAAACAGGAACTTTCCATCCTTTCAAAAAAACTGAAAGCTTCAGGAATGAAAGTTGCCGAGCTTGAAAAGCTGGTTGCAAGGCTGCAAAATGATATTACAGCCAAGAATACGGAAATTGAATCCCTCCGTGAAAAACTTGCCAAGATGAACATTAATGTTGAGATGGCAAACCTGCGGGCCGATACCCTTTCCAATGTTGTGAAAAAACAGGGACAACAGCTGACCGAACAGCAGCAGGCATTGGCTGAACAGGAAGCCGCGCTCAATACCGCTTATTATATCATAGGAACCAGCAAGGAACTGAAGAAAAACGGTGTTTTGGGTAAAGGCGACAAGATCCTTCCCGATTTCAGCAAAGCATTGTTCAACAAGATCGACCTGAGGAAAACCCTCGAAATTCCGATCCTGAGTAAAAAAGCTAAAGTTCTGTCAATACATCCGGGTTCAAGCTACAAGCTGAACGGCGACAAGAAGATCATCCAGAACCTCCAGATCCTTGATGCAAAGGCATTTTGGACCAGCACGAAGTACCTGGTGATCAGTGTTGATTAATCGAATTCTTACAAAGTACCCACCCCTCTTATCCCCTCCCTACTAGTAGGGAGGGGAAGACCGAAGGTCGGGGTGGGTATTTTTATGTCCCAAACTCAAGCCGCTCCCCGCGCACGCTTTCATCGAATTTCCCGTTGTCAAAGACAAGCCGGCCATTCACGAAGGTATGTGTGACCCTGGAAGAGAAGGTTTGCCCTTCCAGCGGCGACCAGCCACATTTATACAGCAGGTTTGATCTGCTTACCTTCCAGGGAGCATCGGGTTCCACAAGAACGAGGTCGGCGAAATAACCTTTCCGGATGAATCCGCGTTTCCTGATCCTGTATAAAACCGCCGGGGCGTGACACATTTTTTCCACCACTTTTGTAATCGGGAGCTTGCCCTGCCTGGACATTTCGAGCATCAATACAAGCGAATGCTGGACAAGCGGTCCGCCGGAGGGACAATTCATGTATGAAAATAATTTTTCCCCGCGTGTATGCGGTGCATGATCCGTGGCAATAATATCGATCCTGTTATCGAGCAATCCTGCCATCAGGGCATTTTTATCGCTTTCCTTTTTAATGGCCGGATTCCATTTGATCCGTGAGCCAAGGCGCAAATAATCTGATTCATCGAACCAGAGATGATGCACACAAACCTCTGCGGTTATCCTTTTTTTCTCAAGGGGTATCGATCCGTCCAGCAATTCCAGCTCTTTTTCGGTTGACAAATGCAGGATATGCAGCCGCGTATTATGCTTTTTTGCCAGCGAAACAGCCATTCTGGAGGATTTGTTACAGGCTTCCGTGCTCCGGATCAGCGGATGGGCACTCACCGGGATTGCTTCGCCATACTTTTCGGTGAAGATCCTGATATTCTCACGGATTATCTCTTCATCTTCACTATGGATGGCCACAATAAGCTTCGATCGTTCAAAGATCTTTTCAAGGATCACCGGATCGTTCACGAGCATATTACCGGTAGAAGCCCCGAGGAATACCTTGATCCCGCATACCCTGGAGGGATCTGCCTTTTCAATCTCTTCCAGGTTGTCATTGGTCGCCCCAAGGAAAAATGAATAATTCGACAGGGATTTCGATGAGGCAATTTTGAATTTTTCCTCCAGCAACTTAAGGGTCGTCGTTTTGGGATTTGTATTGGGCATATCCATGAAGGAAGTAACACCTCCGGCAACGCCGGCCCGGCTTTCCGTAAACATATCCCCTTTTTTCGGAAACCCCGGATCACGGAAATGGACCTGGTCGTCGATCACGCCGGGAAGAAGGTATTTCCCCCTGCCGTCAATGATCACCGCATCCGCCATTTCTTCAGCATCCAGTGTATTATCACCGGTCGTAAAGATTTTACTTATGAGGCCGTCTTCGATCAGGACGCTTCCTTCGATAATCTGTCCTTCATTGATGATCTTTGGACTCAGCAGGAGGTATCGGTTCTTCATAATACAAAGTTAGCGAAAAAGTGAAGTAGCGAAATGGCGAAGTAGCGAAATGGCGAAGTAGCGAAGTAGCGAAATAGCGAAGTAGCGAAATAGCGAAGTAGCGAAATAGCGAAATAGCGAAGTAGCGAAAAGAATTGATCTAATTGATCTAAAATTCGTTTAGTTGGGATTTGGGATTTGGAGGTTATTTGGAAATTAGAATAATTAGAAATTCCTTCTCCTTTTGTGACCTTTTACTCGACCTTTTTATAGCTCCTGAAAATACTCCTTAACTTGAGGCTGAGGACGCCGAAGATGGCTTCCTTGAAAATGCCGCCGCTCATTTTGGAGGTTCCCTGGGTGCGGTCGGTAAAGATGATTGGGACTTCGACGATTTTAAAGCCCAGTTTCCAGGCTGTGTATTTCATCTCGATCTGGAAGGCATATCCCGTAAAGCGGAGCTTTCCAAGGTCGATGGCTTTTAGCACCCTGTTGGTATAACAGATAAATCCTGCCGTGGTATCGCGGATCTTCATGCTGGTAATCATCCGGACGTATGCGGAAGCATAATATGACATCAGGACTCTTCCCATTGGCCAGTTCACGACATTCACCCCGGTTATGTATCTTGAACCGATCGCCGCATCGGCACCCTGGTTTTTCACGGCATCGTAAAGCCGCAGCAGATCATCCGGATTATGGGAAAAATCAGCATCCATCTCGAAGATAAATTCGTAGTTGTGCTGAAGAGCCCATTTAAATCCGAAGATATAAGCCGTACCAATCCCGAGTTTCCCTTTCCGCTCTTCGATAAACAGCCGTTCAGGAAATTCCTTCATCAGGTTTTTCACAATACCTGCGGTACCATCCGGAGAATTGTCTTCAACGATCAGGATATCAAACTCCTTCTCCAGTGAAAATACTTTGCGAAGGATCCGTTCAATATTTTCCTTCTCATTGTAAGTCGGGATAATAATTAAACTGTCGGCCACGATTGGTAAATTTTATACGAAATTAAAGGATAATAATTGAATAACAAAATATGAACAAAATTCAATGCGATTTATTGCGCCTCTTTCACGAGAAAAATATAGGCCGGCAGGTGATCGCTGTACCCGCCAAGGTAAACACCGCCTGCAAAAGTCCGGAAGGGATAGCCGGCATAGGCGCCTTCTTTCTGAAGCAGGAATTTCCGGTTGTAGATCTTTGCCTTGTAAAACTGGTATCCGCCTTTGCTTTTATCAACGAGGGCCGAAGATACAATGATCTGGTCGAACAGGTTCCAGGAATCTCTGTAAGCGAGTGATCCCACCCCGTCGCGGTAAAGCTGCCACATTGGGTCAAACAGGTCGCCCGGTTTCACATCCTGTTGCTTAGTTTTAATTTTCAGGTGCTTCATCAGGCTTTCATCCACCGGATCGTCATTCAGGTCACCCATAATGATGACCTTGTCATCCGGGTGTTTATCGAGAATTGACATGGCTGTTGCACGGCAGAGATCGGCGGCGGCATTTCTCTTTATCACTGTTTCTGCCTGTCCGCCGCTGCGTGATGGCCAATGGTTGACCAGCACGTGCATCGGTTCCCCGGCAAACAAGCCTGAAACAACCAGGATATCCCGGGTCTTCCAGCCTGTATCACTTGGCAGGGTCAGCCTGACAGACCGGCTGTCAGTGACCTTGAAAACCTTTGGCTGATAGATCAGTCCGACATCAACCCCGCGCCTGTCGGGTGAATCAAAATGCACGATTGCGTAACCGGCTTTATCCAGGGGCGGTGTGCGGATCAGGTCTTCCATGACCTGCCTGTTCTCAATTTCCGAAACACCAAGGATCACCGGGCCTCCTTTAGCGTAATCATCACCGATCTGGCTGATCACTTCGGCCAACCGCGCAAGTTTTGTATTGTATCGCTGAGTATCCCAACTGGTTGGTCCTTTCGGAGTGTATTCAACATCATCCGTATTCGGATCATCGATGGTGTCGAAGAGATTTTCGAGATTATAAAAGGCGATACAAGTCAGTTTTACCTTTTTTTCCTGTGAAAATGCCCCCTGTTGCGCAAACAGGAAAATGGCAAGCATGAGGAAAAATGCAGGAATGGTTAATCTTTTCACGTTGTAATTTTTAAGCGGTCAAAATTACAATCATTTTGACACTCAGCATGAAAAAAATTGCTACGTTTGCAAACTTAATTCACTAAACCATATCGAATGAAAAGATTTTTATCCATCCTGGGATTATTCTTTTTCTTTTTCTCCTTCGTAAATGCACAGAACAGTAAATTAACAGGTAAGATCACTGAATCCGGTACGGGAGGTCCCATACCCGGTGCAAGAGTAGAGGTCAAATCGACAAAACTGGGTGCCGTCACAGATCCTGAAGGCTTTTTTGAAATCAAGAATATTCCGTACGGAAAATACACGATTGTTGTCACTGTCCCTGATTACGACCCGTATGAGACAACGATAGAATTGAAGGCCGAATCGGTCACGCTTCCTACAGCAGCGCTGATGAAAAAGAAAAGTGATGCCGATGGCATAGCTGAAGTCAGCACACTTACGCTAGACCTTGAGGATGAGAATAAGACCCAGATGGTCTCCGGCCTCCTTCACTCTTCCGAAGATGTTTTTGTTTCCACATCCGGCTATACATTTGGTGCAATGTTCTTCCGTCCGCGCGGTTATGATTCAGAAAACCGGAGCGTCCTGATCAACAACACCGATATGAGCGATGCCGAGAACGGCCGTTCAAGTTTCAGCGACTGGGGCGGGCTGAATGATGCCACAAGAAACAAAGAGGCCTTCAATTGCCTTGAACCGACACCCTATTCCTACAGCAACATCGGGGGGCTTACTTATATTGATACCCGTGCCTCTGATTACCGGAAACAGATCAAAGTCTCCTATTCACTTACCAACAGAACCTACCGCGACAGGATCATGCTCACCTATGCAACCGGTCTGATGAAAAACGGCTGGGCGTTAACGGTCAGTGGTTCACGCAGGTGGTCAAACGAAGGGTATGTGGAAGGCACATCCTATGATGCATGGTCATATTTCCTTGCCGTTGAGAAAAAGATCAACAAATATCACAGCCTGAACCTCACCATTTTTGGTGCTCCAACCAGGCGCGGATCAGGTGCCGCTGCAGTTCAGGAAGCCGATAACCTCGCCGGTTCCAATTATTATAATCCGAACTGGGGATTGCAGAATGGCGAAAAGCGGAATGCAAGGATAAAAACAAACCATGAACCGACTTTCATCCTCAACCATTTCTGGACGATCAACGATAAGACCAAGCTGACCACCACGGCAAGCTATTCATTCGGCACCAACGGCTGGACCTCCTTAAACTGGTACAATGCCGCTGATCCGAGACCGGATTATTACCGTTATCTTCCAAGTTATCAGCTTGACCCTACCGGCTATACGCAGAACCTGATCACCCAGCAATGGGCGAACGACGTGAATGTGCGCCAGATCAACTGGAACAACCTTTACCAGGTCAATTATCTTGGAAACCTTGAAGGAAATCAGGCTACTTACATTGTTGAACGGAATGAAACGAAATCAAGCCTTTTCGGATTCAACAGCCATATAAACAAGGATATCAATACAAACGTTTCCGTCTCAGGAGGCCTGGGCATCAGGAGCTACTTTGCCAATCATTACAAGGTGCTTGAAGATCTTCTCGGAGGCACATACTGGGTTGACATCGACCAATACAACCAGCGCGATTTCCCGGGCGACTCCGTCAGTGCCCAGAATGACCTGAACCATCCCAATAAGGTCATTTACCAGGGTGATAAATTCGGGTACAACTATGATGTGCATAATGACAACATCAACCTCTGGGCCCAGGGGAATTTCACATACGATAAAGTTGATTTCTTCCTTTCAGGGTCTATATCCGGAACTGAATTCTGGCGTACAGGACACATGAAGAATGGCCGTCATCCCAACAATTCCTATGGCGATTCAAAAAAATATGACTTCCTTAATTTCGGGATCAAAGGAGGTATAACGTATAAAATTACCGGACGTCATTTCCTTAACGTCAATGCTTTTTACATGACCCGGGCGCCCTTTTTCACCAACACGTTCATTTCACCCAGAACACGCGATGATGTGGTCGGGAAGGCCGATACCCTGTGGGACAATTCAGGAAAAACGCCAACGTATACCGTTCTCAACAGCGGTCCGAAAAGCGAAAAGATCTATGGTGCAGATGCAAGCATCATCGTAAGGTATCCCTGGCTGAATATGCGTCTGACCTATTTCTATACTCATTTTGCAGATGGTACCGAGATCACAAGCTTCTATCATGACGACTTTCAGACATACGTAAATTATGTGATGATGGGCATTGACAAAACCCAGCAGGGCGTCGAGTTCGGAGCCGAGGTCAAAGCAACGAAATTCATGTCTGTTGTAGGAGTTGCGGCGCTTGGCCAGTATATCTATACTTCACGGCCCGTAACCACCATTTCCTTTGATAACGGCTCATTGCCGGATACATCGGCATTAACCTACATCAAGAATTTCTATGTTTCAGGAACACCGCAGGTTGCACTCAGTCTCGGATTGAATTTCAATTACAAATACTGGTACTTAGACATCAATGGAAATTTCTACGATCAGAACTGGCTCGATTTCAACCCGGAACGGAGGACAGAACAGGCGATTGCCAACCTCGGTCCTGATGATCCGCTGATCAAGACCATAACGGATCAACAGATGCTCAGAGGCGGATTCACACTGGATGCGTCACTTGGCAAATCGATCCGGATCAAATACAAGTACTTCATCAACATCAACCTGAGCGTTTCCAATATTCTCAACAACACCGACATCCAAAGCGGAGGATATGAGCAGAACCGGTTTGATTTTGAAGGGCAGAATGTCAACAAATTCCCGCCTAAGTACTATTATTACTACGGCCGCACGTATTTCTTAAATGTCAGCTTCAGAATTTAATCAAACTCAAAATATTAAAACCATAAATCATGAAATATCTGTCAATAAAAAATTCAGTTATCCTTGTCATCATAGGCGCTTTTGCCATATCGCTGGGATTTCTTTCAAGTTGTGTAAAGAAGGATTTTGATACACCACCGGTGATCATTCCTTATGTAGACTTTGATTCAAATATGACGATCGACAGTTTACGGTTGTATTATGCGCTGCATAAACCCGGAGGCGACACCCTGGAAATAAACCAGGATCTCATTATACAAGGTATTGTCAACTCAACGGATGAGTCGGGCAATATTTATAAGACCATGTATATCCAGGATAATACGGCCGGAATTGCACTTTCCATCGACCAGGTAAGCATGTACACTCAATTCAAATTAGGACAGAGGGTTTACATTAAATTAAAGGGACTTACCTTGGGGACCTATGGCGGTGCCATTGAAATCGGGTTCGGATTGTATTCCGGTTCTACCTCTGTCGGCAGGATGCCGGCCTCCATGATGTCAACCCATATTTATAAAGACAGCCTCCCGGGTGCACCCCCGACCCCAATCGTCATTGACCCCACGAGCACGACAATTGGCAAATATCTCTGCATGCTGGTTGACGTTCCCAAGGCATCACTTCCTGATGCTCCGGAACCCTTTGTAATTGACAATACCACAACAAACCGGAATGTCGGGGATTCGATGCAAACCCCGATCATGAACGGAACCCAGAACTTCATTATCAGGACCAGCAATTATGCAAACTTCTCAACAACCGCCCTTCCAAAAGGTGTCGGAACGTTACGCGGGATACTGAGTAGTTTTAACGGACAATTCCAGATGTTTGTCAGGGATCTGAATGACCTTGTTAATTTTGACACCATTGGCGTTTATGCCACCATTTACAAGAACAGTTTTATGGCAGATCCCACAGACTGGGTTAAGTTTTCAGCAACAGGAAATAACTGGGGCTTTACTTCTCAGTACGAAGCAATGCTCGCCAACGGTTACCAGGGAGCTGAGCCTACCAGTTGCTTCCTGATATCACCGGCCATCGACCTGACCGGGGTTTCCGACCCAATCCTGACTTTTTCAACATGGACCCAATTTACCGACAGTGGTTTGCCTCATCCGCTTGATGTTTCCATCTCGACGAATTACAGCGGCAGCGGTGACCCGGCATCTGCAACGTGGACACCGATTACCTGCACACTGGCATCAGGATCAACCATGACACCCAGTGGAAATATCAACCTTTCTGCTTACCATCAGAAGGTATACATCAATTTCCATTACAGGTCATCAGGGGTAACCGCAGCTTCAGCCTCAAAATGGGAGGTGGATGAATTCAAGGTTATCGGAAAGAAATAAATAATCTATTCCTACATCAAGATAAGGCGTGGCATTCAGCTGCGCCTTTTTTTTGCAGCTGTCCCCGCTTTCCATACCCACCCCTCAAATCCCCTCCCTACTGGTAGGGAGGGGAAGACCGAAGGTCGGGGTGGGTACATCAAAACCTGAAATAGATGAACGGGCTGAACCCGGTTGAGGTGATCGTTGCTTCGCACAGGATGAACAGAAGGATAGCCAGGACGGAGAAGGTTATGATGGTGCGGTTACCGGGCAGGTCGAACAGTTTATTCTGCCAGGTTTCAATTTTTTTGAACCCTCCGAAAAAGGCGAAGAAAATTGCGATGACCATCATCGTCCAGAATTTTGAATTCAGCCAGACCTGGTTTTGCGCTGATACAAACGAGAACATCCGGCGGATATAGAAATGGAAGTAGTCGATGCTTCCGGAACGAAACATGACCCAGCCGATCACGGTGATAAAAAAAGTAATGGCAACAGAGGGTATGCCTCCGATCTTCTTAAAGAATTTCAGGAGGAACAACCTGTCAAGCACCAGGAAGAGTCCCTGCCAGGCGCCCCACAGGATGAATGTCCAGGCAGCGCCATGCCAGAACCCGCACAGGAGAAAGGTTACAATGGCCGCGATCAGGTAGATCAGTTTATCCACACGAAGTCCGAGGTAATGTTCTTTGGGAAGTTTCCTTGATATCTTGTATGCCAGGGGAAGCATGATATAATCCCTGAACCAGGAGGAAAGGGTCATGTGCCAACGGCGCCAGAATTCGGTGATGCTTTTTGAAATATACGGGCTGTTGAAATTCTCCGGGAGCCTGAATCCCATCATCCGTGCCAGCCCGATCGCCATGTCGGTATAACCGGAAAAATCAAAATAGATCTGGAACGTATAGGCAAGGGCACCGATCCATGCGAGGCCGGAAGACAGCTCGAGCGAATTCAGTGCAAAGATCTGGTTCACCTGCGCGGCTAACACATCTGCGATCAACACTTTTTTGGCCAGCCCGATCACAAAGCGGTAAAAACCGATCAGCCGTGAATTGATGTTCTCTTCTGCGCTGCGATCCGCGATCTGGCCCATGATCTGTCCTCCCCTGACGATCGGCCCCGAAAGGATCTGGGGGAACATGAAGATATAAAGCGCATAATCCTCCAGCTTTTTGAACGGGGCATACGTTCTCCGTGAAATATCAAATACATAGGATAATTTCTGGAACGTGATAAAGGAGATCCCCACGGGAAGGGCAATACTCAGCCAGCTTTTATGCGTTGTCCCGGTAAACGAAAACAAAATCTCAAACTGCTGGACAAAAAAGTTCATGTATTTGAAATAGATGAGCAATCCAAGGTTCATGGCAACCGACAGCCAGAAAAGCAGTTTCTTCAGGCTTCCTTCTTTTTCATACAACATTTTAATGAGGTAATAATCGATGATGACGGATCCTGCCACCACGAAAACGAATTTCGGTGCGCCCCAGGCATAGAAAAGCAGACTGGCAACAAGGACAAACCAGTTCCTGCAATTCACGTTGATCAGCAGGTAAACGACCAGGAAAACGGGTAAAAAATACAAAAGGAACAGGCTGCTGTTAAATATCATATCTCGAATATTTTATTTTTTTGTTTTCGACTCTTGTTGCAGAAGGTATTTTGCATCGGTCCGGATCATCTCATCCAGGCTGATGTTATTGGCCTGCGCCTTTTTCTTCAGGAATCCCAGGTATTCCTGATTGCTCCACATCTTCGTTTCAAATGATTTCAGGGCACTGTCGGGCTCACTCAGCCGTGACCAGGCCCGGTCGATAAATCCGTAACCGATCTTCCCGTGAGCAGCATTTGTCTGCAGTAAAATTATTACATTTTGCCTGTTGATGACCTCTTCCACATCAAAATCAGCGGGATCCGTCTTCTGCATGTAACTTTCCGGGTAAGCCTCCTTGTTATAGTACCAGAATTCAACATTGCTGAACAGCCTTTCAGTAATCCCATTTTTGTACCAGTGGAAAAAGAAGCTGTCGCCGATCACGAGCGCAGAAGGCCTGGAGGAAGAGCTGTCGGTGGCCGGCAATAACACCGGGTAGGCCAGTGGGGGCTGCGGGATCCTCCAGATCAGGTTCATGGTGCGTTCGATGTCATTATCATCGTATCGTGAAGTATCGCTCATTTCAATGGTGTTCCATTTCACCAGCGGAGTTTTCCTGTCAAGATGCGCATTCAGGTATTTTGCCAGACTGTCGGCTGCAAGCGTTGCACCGTAGGAACTCCAGTGGAAACCGTTCTTCGGATAAAGAATGTAGCGGGAGGTGTCTTTCATACGGATGAACCATTGATTGAAATCGATGTAATTGACCCCAAGTTCCGCGCATGCATGAATGGCTGCGGCATAATTGGTCTTCCCTTCCTGCGCCCTTTTGTATTTTTCCGGAATGTATTCAGGATAAAAGGTCCCTTTATCCGGTGCAAAAACCACCAGCACGAATATCTTTTTCTTGCTCCAGAGATAATCCTGGAGCTTCTTCAGCTCCGACATCTGACTGCCGATGTAGTCCTTTCCGAGAAAATCGACGCCCTGGAAAGCTTTCATGTAATAATCGCCGAAGAGGTAATTATCCTTCCCAATGATGATCTTTTCGCCATGCGGCAGTGAAAAAAACGAATAGTCAACCTGGTTGAACAGCCTGACAAACTCGCTCCGGAACGCCACGCCGTCTTCAATGTATTTCTGGTATTCAGCCTGGTATTCGCCGCTTTTCCATGTCTTCAGCCTGAATTTCGGCTTACCGGCCGGGAAGAAGAATCCATCAAGCTTTGATGGCCTGAACAGGTGGTAATCTTCCTGGAGCAGCGGCAGGACCGTGACCAGGATCACCAGGAATAATAATATGTTCTTCAGGCTTTTCATGGATATTTACGCTGACTTTCTACCTGATCTTTAGTTCTTCTTTTGACCTTCTTTTCCCTGCTCGACCTGTACCATGTATTCGGCATCTCGCTTAATCATTTCCTCAAACGGAATATTCAATTTTACAGCTTTCTGCCGCACCAGATCCATCCATCCTTTACTGGACCGGATAACACCGATATAATAACGGATTCTCGCTTCATACACTTTTTTCTTTGCCAATAATTCAGTATTGTTCGGATCCAGCATCAGGAGCACATTTTCGGCAAAGAAGAAAAGATGTGGCAAATTTATTTCAGTCGTTAAAAGTATCACAAAATCATGCTTCAGAAGATCCTGTTTCAGGAATTCAGGATCATATTCTTTCCCATGATAAATAGAATAAGGGTATTTTTCTTTATTGTAAAACCAAAAATCGTTTCTTTTAAAAACCTCATTTATCACTTTAATATAAAGGAATTCCCAGTAATAACTGTCAGCAATACCCAGAACATTCGGATGCCAGCAATCCCCAGGGCAGGAGGTGCTCAGTACCGGATATGGCATTTTCTCTGTCCTGTATGGTATGATCAGATTCATTGATTTTGCAAGATCATTGTCTGGTATACGCAATTTATCTGAAAATTCCAATGTATCCACTTTAATCTCAGGCAGGTTTCTGCCACTAATGACCCTCATATAATTGATCAGGGAATCGAATACGATGGCCTGGGTTGCATAATTACTCCAATGAATACCACCTCTTGGGTAAAGCGGGTACCTGATGGTATCTTTTAAAAGATCGAAATACTTTGAAAAATCTATGAAGTGGATCTCTTTATAGTTGCTTGCCAATAATTCGGTGTAGATTTGATAATTGCTATTTTTCCTTTTCGATTTCAGGTAGAAATCGGGAATATTTTCCGGCCTGAACCTGGCCTTTCCGGGAGCAAAGATCAGGATGAAACGGATGTTTCTTTTTTCCAGTTCCCGATTCAGTGCCAATAACTCATTCAGATTATTCTCGATCTTCTTGCGTCCGATGTAATCCATTCCAAGGTAAGAATTAACGTACTTATCCGTAATCAGGGAACCATCTTTTCCAACAATGCCTCCAGCCGTATGACTGATTGAGAATAAAGAATAATCAACCTGGTTGTATAGCCGTACCATATCGTTTCTGAATCCCGATGAATCCTCAGCAAAAAAACGCAGGCTATCCTGATATTTCCCGCTGAACCATGTTTTCAATGCCCATTCCGGCATGGGTTTGCGATCAAATACCCCTTCGAGCTTCCCGGGATGGAAAGGCTGAAAAATGATCTGGATGATTGAACTGACAAGCAGCCCAAGGACAATCACCAGGATGGACGATTTAACAGTGATGAAGCCAAAAATCTTATTCATAGCGGATCAGGAGGTCATCAACATAGAATTCGGTCCGCATCTGGTTCCAGACATAAACCTTTATCTGGGTATCGCCTGACAGTCCTGCAGGGACCACGAATTTTTTTTCAACAAGAAACCACTCGCCTTCTTTTGTCACAAACGGATCGATCTTTTCCGAATCCCATTTCACCACCGCATTATTCAGTTCATAAGAACAAACAATCATCGCTCCAAGCGGGAATGGGGTGACTTTATTTACCCAGAGGGAAACATCCACAATTTTCGGGGTTCCCCGCGAGATATTATAAATAAAGGCGGATCGTGTACAGCCGAATTCATAGTCCTTGTTAAAAATGATGCTGAACATTCCAGACCTGTGCGGAGTTTCCGCAAGATGTTCACCATACGTCAGCGTCTCATCTTCAAAGTCATTCTTAAATGAATATGGGATCATGGAACGGGGAAAAAGCCCTGACCTCGCAAACTGGCGGATATACTGGTCTGTATCCCAGGTTGAGCCGAAATTACATTTCTCCATGGACAGGGACATAGCCACATTGACAAAGATCATGACACATGCGATCACTCCGATAATCACAGGAAGGATGCGATTTTTCATTGAGACCAGGGACGCAGCGAGGTACCCGAAGGGAATACAAAGGATGGGGTAATATTCCACGAAGGCCCTGTGACCGAAACAACATCCGTAATACCAGACGTGGTATGCCGCAGCCATATACGAAACCAGCAGGAAAATGAACAGGATGCCGATCCCGTTGGGAATCCTTTTCCAGATCATCAGGAACATCCCTGCGACAAACAGCAGAACCACGGGACTGTAAGGGAATAGTCCGTTCAGGGTTGCAAACCAGACTTCCATCAATTTCGGATGATTGTAATTGGAAAAACCGATCCCGTATTTCAGGTAAATATAGCTTCCATGACTGTATTTCCAGTAGATCATCTGCGGCAGGAGGAAAAGGAACAGGATCGCCAGGAAAGGAAGGATGTATTTCAGCCGCAGGATCATTTTCAAACGCTGAACCATTGCCCTGAATGATCCTGCATCCCAGAACATGAAGCAGATCCCAACGATCACATTGGTGTGGCGGATGGCAACCATCAGGCCAAACGTGATGATCATCAGCAGGAAATACCGGTACCTGGCGGTATCATCCAGGAACTTTTTCATGGCAAAGAGGAAGAGGGAAATTGCAAAGAAAGAGTAGACATGCGACATCAGCGTATCATCCAGCGAATAATAGAACAGGTTGGTGCCGATGTAGGTGACGAACAGGATCAGGTACTGGATGCCCTCCTTAAAGTAATTGGCCAGGAATTTCTTAAGGAACCAGAGCCCGAGAACCAGGTAAAAGATCGCCGCAACGTTCATCGCCTTATGATAAAGTGGGGAGAATCCATAGTACTCATCCAGTCCGAAGACCTTTGCTATAAAATGCGTTGCAATGAAGAACGGGGAAAGCAGAAGGGCTTCTCCATAATAATATTGAGTGACCATTACCTTGTTTGTCCGGTCAACGAAAAAGCCGTACCCCGTCTTTGAATCGATTTCAGGGGGGAACTGGCTGATATCCCAGTGATAAAAGAATGTTGCCGGAAGGAATATATAGTAACCCGCCTTGTCGGCCCAGATCTCGCTTTGCCAGTTGAAAAAGCCTTTACCATGATGTATCTTCATCGTCAAGAACACGGAAGCGATGAATATTGCAAGAAAAACAAGGATTTGCTTACCGGGAAGGCGCTGTGGCTGTATTTGCATAAACTAGTTGAATTTAATTTTCATATCATCGATGAAGAACTTCGATTTACTGGTATTCCAGACATAAAAATTTATCATGCCGGTGGTGTCCGCCCAACTGGGGACATAGAATTCGGACTCAATTTTTGTCCATTCGCCGGGGTTCCGGATATAATCATCCATCGGGAGACTTTTGTAAAAAATACATTTCCCGGAAAAATCCGTTATGCTGCAAATGAAAGAGGCTTTCGTTTTCTCCGGATTTAAAGGTTTGATCCAGACGCTTTCATGAACCCTGGTCACCTGGTGTTTGAGTAACATAGAGAGCTTTCGTGAAAAAACACCATCGAACTTTTCCAGTGTATCCATTTTCAATCCCAGTGTTTTTGAATGATACGCTTCATGCGTCAGGATACTCTGGCTGTTTTGAAGCGGATTTTCAAAGTCATTTATATACGTGTATGTGTTTCGCGGATCTTTATAAAGGTGGCAGGCATCCAGTTTCAAAACAAATTCATCCCAGCTCCAGATGGAACCGGTATAACAGGTATAATGATAAATGAACATCAGGTTGTACCAGCAAAAAACGAAGAGGGTCAGCCAGGTCACGTTTCGGATAAAAAGATTCCGGCGACTGAGAATAAACTGCAGAAAATAACCGAACGGAAGACCCAGGATGGTATAGAACTCAATGAAAGGCCTTGAACCGAATGCACCTCCAAAATACCAGGCTTCCCAGGACGCAAAAACATAGCTCATGAACAGGAAAAGAAGCCCGATAAAGATCCCGTTGCGGATCTTCCGTACGATCATCAGGACAACACCGGCAATGAAGAGCAATACCATCGGGTTGTAGAGAAAAAGTCCGTTCAGTGGTGAGAACCAGATCGGGATCATCATGGGCCGGCCCAGGTTTGAAAAGACTTCATTCTCATATGAATAATGGATATAGCTGCCTGAGACATAGTGCCAGTAAAACATTTGGGGCAGATATAAAATAAAGATCATCGCAACCAACGGCAGGCTGTACTTTGGATGAAGAAAAAACACGATCCGCCTGCCGGCTTCCCTGAACGAACCCGTATCCAGGAATGCCAGAAGCGAAATTATTACAAGATTTGTCGGCCTTGTCAACACCGAGAGCGCAACAGCCAAGCAAAACAGCAAATAGAGTTTATAAGGCTTTTTGTCCTTGTCAAGAAACTTCTTTAAAAAATACAGGCACAGTGAAAAGAGAAAAAAGGAATAGACATGTGACATGAGACAATCGTGCAGCGCATAGTGATACAGGTTTGTACCGGCCACCACGAAGAGGATGACCAGGTAGGTAGTTCGTTCCTCGAGATAGTTTACCAGGAACCGCCGGAGGAAGAAAAGTCCCAGGATAAGGTAGAATACGGCCGGGATGGTCATCATTTTCTCATAAAACAGAGAAAAACCATCTGGCTTAGGATCAAATGACTGCGCAACAAGGTGGGTGACAAGGAAAAAGGGCGCCAGGAGGAGTGCTTCCCCGTAAGTATATTTATCGTACAGCTTGTTTTTTTTATGATCGATCACGAAACCGCAGGTCCTTTTGTCAATTCCGTCAGGCAGCTGCTTTGCATCGAAATCATAAAGGAAGAGCGCCGGGAGGTAAACATAATACCCTGCATTATCACACCAGAAACGTCCCTGTCCATCCCGTTTTCCTCCAGGATAGCTGATGCTGTTTGAAAGTACAAGGCATGCAACGGTAGCCACAATAAAGAACCATCGTTCAAACCATTTGCCCTGCATGTATTGTTTCATTGTTGCTGTCAATCTTTTTCCTCAAATAATTCAATGGTAAGGTCATCGATCCATATCTTATCTTTTCCCAGGTACCAGACATATGCCTGGAGGATATCCTTGAAATCTCCGATCCCGGGAACGGCAAAATCGGTACTTAAAGTGGTCCATTGATCATTTACCTGCCTGAAGTCACTGAATGGGACTGCCATATATTTATACAGCTTTGAATCATGGTTCAGCGTAACAACGAGCGATCCCGGATTCTTATTAAAAGGCAGATGAGACAAAACATGAACCGTGAACCGGATCCCGATCCTCGGCGATTTCGTAAAACCGGAAAGGCTGGCCCTGTAGCCTGGTGAAAACCGCTTGGTCGTGTCAAGGCAATATGATCTGGATCCGGTGAAGGAAACACCAGGCACTACATGGAAATCTGAGGAACTGAGCGGGTCTTCAAAATCCTTAACAAATATTATCCGCCTGTTCATTCCTTCGGCTCCGGCAAAAAAATCTGCTTCCGGGTTCTTGCTTTTCAACCTCAGATGATAGGCACCAGGGGGAACTTCCACACGGCCAAAAATTGCTCCATAATATTCTCTTGTCATCCGCGAAGGCTGGATGATCGTCTTCGAAAACTGCCATGTCTGGAACAGGTTTAACCCTATGACCAAAAAAACCAGGATAAAGAATGGTATTCTTACCATTAATCCTTTCCCTGTGACCTGTTTTATAAGGTATCCGATTGGTAACGCAAGAACCGCGTATACAGGGATCATGTTCGGGTTACCGAGCCAATTATCATGAACCATGACGGGCCAACCTGATACAAGAATATAATAAGCCGTCACGAAAAGGAAACCCGGATAAAAAATGGTTCTGTTCTCCTCTGCCAGGAAATACCATCCGGCCAGTGAGAATATCACCAACGGGGAATAGATCAGCCATCCTGAATGAAAAGAGAAAAGTACGGGCCATGCTTCGCGGAGAAAATGATAGACTGCTTTCGGGGAATAACCTTCATAGTGAAAGGTCGCCGAAAAGAAATCCCAGTAAAAAGCCCAGGGTGTAAGCATGACCAGGATGATCATCAGCATGGCGATCACCTGGATGCGATTTCCCTTTATCATGATCCATTTCTGTTTGAATGATTCATGCCCGGAAACGTTCCAGAGGATCGGGATGAACAAAGAAATAACGTTGAAAGGATAAACCAGGATGGCAATCCCTATGCCTATAGCCAGCGGAATTGAATGTCTCCATCCAGGATTGTCATGCCATCGGATCGTAAACCACAGAATGAGCGGATAAAGGGCTAGCATATATACCGGGGATCCGGGGGTGGCGGATGTGACAGCCTGGAGATAATTCGTGCCGAGGATGACCGCGATCAGGGTTAATGATGTAGCAGCTTCAGTGAAAAAGGTCAGCAATACTTTTCTCAGGAACCAGATGCCAGCTGCAGTGAGCAACAAATGGATCATCCAGATGAGGAGTGCAGGATGTTCTTCAGGAAACGGAAAAATCAATCGTGCTGAGAGGATTAGAAGCACCAGCAAGCCACAAGTCAGGAGGGAATAGTATTTCTTCAGTGAAGAGATCATGGATCATCCGGTTATTTTAGATACCTCCTGCAAAAAATATTGTACTTGACCAAACAGTACACAGCCCGGATCGCATCCTTCATCCCGATCTTTTTTCCTTCTTCGTATGTTCTTCCATAATAGGAAATGCCTACTTCATAGATCCGGATGCCTTTGAACCTTGCAATTTTTGAAGTAACCTCAGGTTCGAATCCGAACCTGTTTTCCCGGAAATAGATCTGCCTTACAAATTCAGCCCTGAAGAGCTTGTAACAGGTTTCCATATCGCTAAGGTTCAGGTTTGTGAACATGTTCGACAGGAATGTCAGGAACCTGTTGCCGATCGAATGCCAGAAAAAGAGGATCCGGTGAGCGTTTCCTCCCATGAACCGCGAACCGTACACGACATCGGCAAACCCATCGAGGATCGGTTTCAGGAGGATATTATATTCCTGGGGGTCATATTCAAGGTCGGCGTCCTGGATGATGATGAAATCGCCTGTTGCCAGCTCAATTCCTTTGTGCAATGCGGCCCCTTTTCCCATATTGACCTTCTGGCTGTAAATTCTGATATCCTCTTCCGGGTGCTGGCGGATGTATTCCTCAACAACCTTTTCCGTTCCGTCCTTGCTGCAATCGTTCACGATAATGATCTCTTTCTTTACCTGCCCGATAAGCGTGACCGCCCTGATCTTATCAAGAATGAAGTGGATGGTCGGTTCTTCATTGTAAGCAGGGATGAGAATGCTCAACTTATTGTGATCCATGAAATCAGGAATATGAGGCAAAAGTATAACAATTTTGGATCATTCGTGATAATAGACGCGCTTCACACGCCGGGAAATGCCGGTAAGGATCTCATAAGGTATTGTTTCAAGGTCTGTGGCCATCCTGCTCAGGAGGTAATCATCCCCGAAAACGATCACTTCATCCCCTTCATTCAGTTTTCCTCCACCCGGTGAATTCACAATATCCGTCAGATCAATGGCACAGGTATCCATGCTTATAAGCCCGATGACGGGTGCCGGATTCCCATGCACGAAAAGTTGTCCCCGGCCATTGCTGAGCCTTCTGCTAAGACCATCGGCGTAACCGATCGGGACGATACCGATCACAGAATCCCTGGTGAGCGTACCTTTCCGCTCATAACCAACGGTATCACTCTTCTTCACGGTCTTGATCTGTGAGATGATCGATTTCAGGGTGCTCACATTGTGCAGCCGGCTTTGCTCGATGGCATCAAAGCCAACGCCATATAAGCCGATGCCAAGTCTGACCATCTCCATCTGGGCCTCGGGGAACCGGATGATTCCGGCCGAATTCAGGATATGCCGCAAGACAGGCTGGTGGGCGACTCCAACAATCTTTTCCGACATTTCGCCGAACTGGCTGATCTGGTACCTGGAAAACGCATCATGCTCCGGATTTTCGCTGGCTGCCAGGTGTGAAAAAACCGACCGGATCATGATCTGAGGCTGACCGGCCAGCTGAGCTAAAAGCTCGTCCAGTTCGTCCGCAGCAAATCCGAGCCGGTGCATCCCGGTATCGAGTTTTATATGGATATTTATATCCTCCCGGATGATCTTTTGATTTGCAATGATTGCATCTTTAAGCAAATGAAGCCCCCTCATGTTATAGATCTCGGAATCGAGATCATACCTGAACAGGAGATCAAAACTTCGCTCTTCCGGGTTCATCACCATGATCGGCAGGACAATCCCAGCTTTCCGGAGCTCGACACCCTCGTCGGCATAGGCAACGGCAAGATAATCCACATTATGGAACTGCAGGAGGTTGGCGATCTCGTAACTGCCGCTGCCGTATGAAAAGGCCTTCACCATGGCCATGGTCTTTGTTCCGGGGGCAAGCTTTGACCGGTAATGATTCAGGTTGTGTACCAGCGCATCGAGGTTGATCTCGAGCACTGTTTCATGGACCTTCTGCTCAAGGAGTTTGCTGATCCGTTCAAACTCGAATATGCGTGCACCTTTCAGCAGGATGGTCTCATCATGGAAACCAGCGATCGGATAATGGGAAAGAAAATCATCCGTGGATCTGAAGAAAGCTTTCTCCCCGCTGAATTTGTCCGATTGACCGCTAATGTCTTCCCCGATGCCGATGATCCTGGGAATTCCGGCACCTGCCAGGATCCCGGCGATTTCAGCATAAAGTTCTCCTTTATCTTTCCCACTCTGAAGGATGTCGGAAAGGATCACGGTTTTCCGCTCATGCTGATTCTGCTGGTTCAGGAAACCGATGGCGATCCCCAGCGAGTTGATATCGGAGTTATAGCTGTCGTTGATGATGGAGCAGCGGTTTATGCCTTCTTTCAGCTCAAGCCTCATGGCGATGGGTGCGAGCAATGCCATCCGCTCCCTGATCATATCCTTGCCATATCCTAAAACCAACAGGGTCGCCCAGCAATGAATGGCATTTTCGATGGACGCATCATCGGTGAAGGGAATGCTTATTGATTGTCCGGAATCCCCGTATTGTGCAAGGATCGTCGTCAGATTTGCCAGTTTTTTTATGTTTAAAATGACCAGATCAGAAGTGGCATCTTTACCCCAGGTGAAGGTTCTGATCCCCTGGAATTCGTTGGACCCTGTCAGGGTCCCGGATAGATTCCGGTGATCTTTACAGTAGATCAGAACATCCGATGTCCTGAAAAGAATGAGCTTTTCCCTGATCTTTTGTTCTTCACCGGAGAAATTCTCATTATGCGCCTGGCCGATGTTGGTAAAAATTCCTATGGTCGGATGGATAATGGCTTCAAGCCTGCTCATCTCTCCGGGTTCTGAAATACCGGCCTCAATGATGGCCAGTTCATGGTACGGCTCGATCTTGAGGACCGAAAGCGGAACACCGATCTGGGAATTGTAGCTTTTCGGACTCCGGATGATGTTCTTATCCTTGCTCATCAACTGGAAAAGCCATTCCTTGACGATGGTCTTACCGTTGCTGCCGGTTATCCCGATCACAGGCCCGTTGAACTGGCTTCGGTGATGGGCACTGATAGCCTGGAGGGCTACGAGGGTATCTGGGACGAGGATGATCCCAACCCCACCCCCTGCCCCCGCCCCAAATGGAGAGTGTTCAGGGGTGAGGTGTGCTGGCAAATCCGAAACAAGAAAGTTCCTTACCCCCTTCTCATAAAGTTCAGCAATGTATTTATGCCCGTCGTTCCTGTTTGATCTGAGTGCGACAAATATCGTTTCGGAGGGGTTGCCAAGTTTCCGGCTGTCGATCAGGAAATCCCTGACAGGCGCATGCCTGGTACCGTATGAAACGAGCTTCCCTCCTGTGATTGAAGCCAGCGTTTCAGGCGAATAGGGAAATTCCATCATACAGAATCCTTTTGAAAAGTCCGTAAGGAATTATTCAACAACTGGGGTATCCGGTTCCTTGATCGTTGGTTTCAGCGGGTTTTGGTGCAGTTCATCAAAAGCAATCTGGTTGTTGAAAATATCGCAGGCCAGGTACACAGCTGCTCGGAATGATTCAGGATTGGCTTCATTCTTCCCGGCGATGTCATAGGCTGTTCCGTGTGCGGGAGAGGTTCTGATATAAGGCAGCCCGGCCGTAAAATTAACCCCGTCATCGAATGAAAGGGTCTTGAACGGGATCATCCCCTGGTCGTGGTACATGGCAAGGATGCCGTCGAATTGCTTAAAGCTGGATGACCCGAAAAAGCCGTCAGAAGGATACGGGCCGAACGCAAGGATATTCTGTCCGAATGCTTTTTCAATAGCGGGGAGGATTACCCTTCCTTCTTCATCACCGATCAGACCATCATCACTTGCATGAGGGTTCAGCGATAACACGGCGATCCTTGGCTTGATGATCCCGAAATCCCGTTTCAGTGATGCATCCATGATCCGGATCTTCCTGATGATAAGGTCTTCGGTGATGGCGTCCGGAACCTTTGAAAGCGGTATGTGCCCGGTGATCACCCCGATCCGGACGGTCTTGTTCACCATCAGCATCAGGTAATCTTCTGCATTGAATTTCTTTGCAAGGTATTCGGTATGGCCCGGGAATGCGAAACTGGCAGACTGAATGTTTTTCTTGTTGATGGGAGCTGTTACAAGGACATCGATGTTGTTCTTCACCAGGTCCTCAGTGGCCATTTCCAGTGCGAGATAAGCTTCCTGACCGGCGATTGTTGTGGATTTCCCAAGGTCGATCTTTACTTCTTCCTCATGGATATTGATGATGTTCGGCCGCCGGGCATGAGCCATTTCAGCCTTCTTGATAAGGTTGAAATTAAAATCATTTATGTTCAGCGTTTTCCGGTGATAGGAAGCCACTTTGGAAGAACCATAAACAATAATGGTATAGGTTTCAAGGAGACGCTGATCCTGCAAGGTTTTTATGATGATCTCGTAACTGATGCTGTTGACGTCACCGTGGGTTATCCCTATCCGGATACGGTGTTCTTTATCTGGAGTCGTATTCATTTAACTGATATTTTTTACAAAAGTAATCTTTTCGGAGGATAATGTAACAGTCAGATCATACCGGATCAATGGAATTGCTTTAATAACAATGTAACAAAAAATTGTTCCATTCATCGCAAAGATGCAAGGACGCAAAATTCGTTGCTGGTCTTTTTCTTTGCGTCTTAGCGCCTTGGCGGTGAGAAAAGGCAGATAAAAATGCCATCATTTTTTAGTGATATTCCTGATAAAATCAACCAGCAGCCTTACTCCTACACCCGTTCCGCCTTTTCCCCGGTATGAATCGGCGTTTTCAAGAAATGCCGGTCCGGCAATATCCAGGTGGATGAACGGGAATTCAGCAAATTTCTGCAGGAATTTTCCGGCAGTGATGGCGCCTCCCTCACCCGGACCAACATTTTTCAGGTCGGCCAGGTCTGACTTTATCAGTTCACCATATTCTTCCCACGAAGGGAATTCAACAAGCCGCTCATAGACCCTCCAGCCTGATTCTTTCAGCAATCCGAGCTCATTTTCTGCATCCTCTTCCATGGCAACGATCCCGAATTTCCCGACTGCCCGTACAGCAGAACCGGTGAGTGTAGCCAGGTCGATCACCAGCGCGGGGTCATATTTTTTTGCATAGGTGATGGCGTCGGCAAGGATCAGCCGCCCTTCGGCATCGGTGTTCAGCACCTCGACCGTAAGTTTGTTGTGCATCCGGATGATATCCCCCGGAACGACAGCTTTCGGACCAGGCCGGTTGTCGGTGGCAGGCATCAATCCGACAACATATACCGGCAGCTTCATTTTCGCAATGGCATAAACAGCACAGGCCACGGCGGCAGCGCCCGACATGTCATCTTTCATGGTGCTCATTGAATCCCCCGGTTTCAGGTTCATTCCCCCGCTGTCGAAAACAACACCCTTCCCGATAAAAACATAAGGCTTCTTATTCACGGCATTTGCCGGTTTCCATTCCATCACAGGGAATGTCGGAGGATCCAGGCTGCCTCTGTTCACGGCAAGCAACCCGCCCATCTGAAGCGCTTCGATCTTCTTCTTGTCGAGAACATCCGCCTTCGCACCGCACTCTTTGGCCATCTGTTTTACTTCACGTGCGAAAACCGTTGCAGAAAGAAAAGAATTCGGCTCATTGATCAGCGTCCGGCAACGGAATACAGCCTCAATGATCACAGAGAGTTCTGTGAGATCATTTTTACCAAGACCTGCTGAGTAAACCCCTATATTTTCCGGAAATGGTCCCTTTAGCGTATCCTTCTCCTTTTCTGTTTTGTATTTCCGAAAACTGTAGCTTCCAAGGGACAGGCCTTCCGTAAAAGCAATGATCGTATTCTTGCTGCCGGTGCAATTATACAGAACGATCTCTTTTATCTTTTGATCTGAAATGGTTTTTCCGAGCAGATCTCCGGCCTTGCGCATCTCTTCAAGGATCTTGTATTCATTCTTATCCTCCCTGATGAACCTGACAAAAAGCCATTGATCCAGGTTGTTGAAAGTAAAAAAATCCCGTTTTGAATCCTTGAATTCTTTCCGGATGTACTGAAGCTCTTTGGCTGAAAAATGATCGCCCGGCAGTTCCTCCGGCTTCCCGGCAATGAAAACAATGTTCTGGCCGGATCTGATCTTCTTTGATTGTGAAATTGAAGGATGCATGATTTTTCGTAATTTTGGGGAGTGAGACCTGCAAAGGTAAGAAATTTCAATTTCCTCAGGAACCATCAGGCATCCAATCATTAATAGCTTTCCGATGACCATCGACCTTCTGATCAGAAAAGCGCTCCGGCTTGAATTTCTTTCGGTCACAGAAGGGGTCAGTTTATATGAACACCTTACTCTTTCCGAGCTGATGGCAATCGGGCATGAATTGCGAAAGATACATCATCCCGACAATAAAGTCACGTGGATCATCGACCGGAATGTCAACATCACCAATGCCTGCATTTCGGGGTGCAAGTTCTGTAATTTCTATAAGCCTGTCAAACACAAGAAAGTCTTCATCACCACCATCGATGAATATGTTCAGAAGATCGAAGAGATGAAGTGTATCGGCGGAAACCAGCTCCTGCTGCAGGGAGGAATGCATCCGAACCTCAGGCTGAATTACTACATCGACCTGTTCCGCCAGTTGAAAAAGCTGTATCCCGACCTGAAGCTTCATGCCCTGGGACCGCCGGAGATCGTTCACCTTGCAAAAATGGAATCGATCGGATTTGCAGAGGTTCTGAAAAAACTTATGCAGGCCGGCCTCGACAGTCTTCCCGGGGCGGGTGCGGAGATCCTTTCGGAACGTGTACGGAAAAAGCTTTCACCCGCCAAATGCACGGCAAAAGAGTGGCTTGAAGTGATGAAAGCAGCTCATGTGCTGCGACTGGTTACATCGGCCACCATGATGTTCGGCCATATTGAAACCTTTCGTGAGCGGATCGAGCATCTGATTGCACTCCGTAAAGTCCAGGAGCAGAAGCCTGCCGGTGCCAAAGGATTTATTTCGTTCATCCCCTGGCCTTTCCAGGATGATGGAACGGTACTTCAGAAAAGATACGGGATCCGGAACAATGTTTCCGGGGAAGAATATATCCGCATGATCGCCCTGAGCCGCATCATGCTGCCAAACTTCAGCAATATCCAGGCTTCATGGCTTACCGTAGGAAAAGACACGGCACAAATGTGCCTCCATGGCGGGGCCAATGACTTCGGGTCAATTATGATCGAGGAAAATGTGGTTTCCGTAGCCGGTGCAAACCATCATTTTGATGCAACCGGCATTCGCCAGGCCATCATGGATGCAGGATTTGAGCCGCAATTGCGCACCCAGGCCTTTGAACCTGCAAACCCGGTCTGAAACCTGCAGAACCTGCTATTTCACCAGGTTCTTGCTTTTCCAGTCCGACCAGATATTCCGTGCTATATCAGCTGAAGCCTGGTCTATGTACTGTGGATCGGTTACGCCTATCTCCCCTGTCCAGATCAGGTCATCCTTTGAATTACCGTAAAGGTTCGCCCGAAGGTTGACCACCGTCGTCACCGTCCAGTAACCACCGGTAGATACAACTCCGTAACTTGGCGCATAAGTTGGATAACCCCAGGAATAGTAATTATAATAATTGTAGTAAAAATCAGGATAGACCGTAGTTGTTTGCTCTACGTAGGTCTGATCCTTATCTGTTCCTTTATAATGAAAGATCAGGATGGCGTCCGCACCAATGCTGTCGAAGATCTTCTCGAGCTCCTTGTATTCATATTTCTTTTTAGGGACCAGGACATCCAGCCCCATAACGGATTTCAGACCTTTCTGGTTGAAAAATCCGGCCATTGTGCTTTCAAAAGGCTGTTCATATTCGAGTTTGTCGAACATCCCCCACACTACGAGTTTGGAAATGCTCTTTTCTGATGCTTTCGGATTCATCCAGCTGGTCATCGTCACAGATGAGCAGGAAAGAATAAAAGCTGACGCAATAAGGATAATAATAGCAGGAATAAGTTTGTAATGATTTTTCATACGATTGTTTTTATTGGATTATGATGATGTGGCGACAAACATAGTGAAATATCTCAAATTTCCGAAATTTTTCCTGAAAGGAACAGGATTATTTTTCCGGAAAGATCCTATAATTATTTAACCGCAGAGACGCAGAGGCGCAGAGAGGTGGAGAGATTTTTGCGACAAGCAGCTCAGGCTTTTTGTGATTTTTCACTTGTAATACGGTATGAATATCAATATTTTATTGTGTCTTCCTGGCTGTACGGCTATTCTTCTCTTCTGCAAGGTCAAGGCAGGATGACATTTTTCTCTGCGCCTCTGCGCCTCTGCGGTAAAAAAAGCAAGGTTTTCTGAACAAGGTCGTCAATTTTCTTTTCCCGCAGTTTCCGGTAATGAGATCCTGAACCGGCTGCCTTTTCCGGGTTCACTTTCAACATGGATGGTTCCCCCGTTCTTTTCAATGAATTCATGACAAAGGATCAGACCAAGCCCGGAGCCTGTTTCCATGGCTGTGCCGGTGGTGTATACTTTGGCATCGATCCTGAAGAGGTTGCCAATATCCTCCTGCTTGATCCCAACCCCGGTATCCTCCACGGTAAATTCATGGAACCCCCCGGTGGTATTGGCATAAATATGGACACTGCCGCCCGGCTTTGTAAATTTTATCGCATTTGAAATGAGATTCCGGAACACGGCCGAGATCATGTTCTTGTCGGCGACGGTCCATTTATTCTCCGGTACATTATTCGTCACCGCAATGCTTTTTTTCAGGGCTTCACCGGAAAGGATCGACAAGGTTGAATCAATGATATCGGCTACATTTATTTTCTCGGGCTGGTAATTGATGTTGTTGGTTTGTGAACGGGCCCAGTCGAGGAGGTTTGTCAGCAGGACAAACGCATTGTTGGCCGATTCATTGATGTAACCCGTGTATTCATCAATTTCTTCCTTGCTCAGTTCAGCAAGATTTTCTTTCAGGAAATTGGAAAAGCCGATCACCGCATTGAACGGGTTCCGAAGGTCGTGGGCTATGATGGAGAAGAATTTATTCTTGGCCGCGATAACATCCTGCAGCTTCTTTTCCGAGATCAGCAAAGCCTTTTCAGCTCTTCTCCTTTCATCGATCTCCATTTGCAGCTTCCGGTTTGCATTCTGCAGTTCACTGGTCCTCACCGTAACCTTCTCTTCCAGTTCACTGTTGATGTTCCGTTCACGGTCAAGGAACCGAAGATACATGTGAAGCATATGAACGATCTGTACGTCATCGATGGGCTTGGTCAGGTAATCGAGTCCTCCCGCATGAAGCCCTTTGTCCATGAGTACTTTGTTCGGGTCAAATGCCGTAATGAAGATGACCGGGATATGGTTTGTCTTGGGACGGGTCCTGATCAGGCGTGCAGTTTCGAAACCATCCATCTCGGGCATCTGAACATCCATCAGGCAAAGATCCACCGGTTGTTCATTGATGATCCTCAACGCCTCGAAACCCGAACTCGCTTCAATGATCTTTACCGGGAAATTGGTTCTGATCAATTCATTCAGCGTAAACAGATTGTTGGGATTATCATCTACGATCAGGATACGCAGGTTGTCAAGTTTATCCATAGAATCTGTTAATTGGCGTTGTAAAAAGCGGGTAATGTAAATGTAAAAGTAGTTCCGACGCATACCTGGCTCTCGACCCGGATCTTTCCTTCGTTCTTCTCAATAAATTCCTTGCAAAGTATAAGTCCTAGTCCTGTTCCCTCTTCCCCTGCCGTTCCTGTGGAAGCAATGTTTGCATCAATCTGGAAAAGCCGGCCGAGTTTCTCCGGGTTCATGCCAACCCCGGTATCCTCCACGCTGATCTCAACATCGCCTTCGATCTTCTTCGCCATCAACCTGACTGCTCCTCCGTTTTTAGTGAATTTCACAGCATTCAGCAGCAAATTCCGGATCACGGTATTGATCATATTCTTATCAGCAAAGACCTGGATGGAGCCGGGAATGTCCATGTGAAGCGAAATACTCTTATTATCTGCAGAAGGCTTTACGAGCTCGATGATCTGGCCTGTTATTGAAGCCAGGGAAAATTCACAAGGTTCAAAGGTGACCTTCCCTGTCTGCGTTTGCGACCAGTCAAGCAGGTTTTGAAGCAACCGGAATGTATTTTCCGCTGATGACTTGATATTGCACAGAAAATCTTTTTGCTCTTCCCTGGAAAAACTGTCATAATCGTCTATCAGCACAGAGGCAAGTCCGATGATCGCATTGAAAGGGTTTTTCAGGTCATGTGCAATGATGGAGAAAAATTTGTCTTTGGATGCATTGGCCGATCTCAACTCTTTCTGGGAGATCTGCAGGGTTTGTTCGGTAGCCTTGCGTTCCTCGATCTCTTCGATCAGCTTCTGGTTCAACTCACGGAGATGCATGTTCATCAGGAATTCGTGGCGAATGAACCGCAGGTACATTTTGAGCCGGTACACCAGCTGGTTATCATCGATCGGCTTGGTCAGGTAGTCAAACCCTCCAGCAGCTATCCCTTTTTCAAGCAGCTTTTGGGTGGGGTCGTAGGCGGAAAGAAAGATGATGGGGATGTTGCTTGTCTTTGGACGATTTTTAATGAGCCGGGCGGTTTCAAAACCATCCATCCCCGGCATCATCACATCCATCAAAATGAGGTCAACACTTTGCTCATTGATGATCCTGAGCACCTGCTCCCCTGATGTTGCTTCGACGATATTTGCATCGAAATGAGCCTCGATCAGCGAGCGGAGGGCAAAAATGTTGGGCTCGACATCATCGACAATCAGGATCTCCGGTTTAAATTTTGCTTCCATCTGGATCAGATTATTTTTTTGAATATTTTGTTCTGTTTATCGAAAACCTGGAAACCAATAGGGTAGGAAGATGTATTTTCGCTTTCACCCAGCACAAGGAATCCGTTCATATCGAGCGATCGCAGGAATAATTCAAGGACCGTATTCTGAAGTGTATGATCGAAATAGATCAGGACATTCCGGCAGAGGATAAGGTGGAACTCATTAAAGGCGCCTTTGTTCAGCAGGCTGTGCTGGAAATAAAGGATCCGGTCAAGGAGGTGGGGCTTAATGCGTGCATACCCATTTTTCACCAGGAAATATTTCCGGAAATCAGCAGAACCGCCTGATTGCACATAATTATCTGCACTTTTTTCGAGGGAATCCTCTGAATAGATACCGTTCTGGGCTTCTTCCACCACATAGGGATTGATATCGGATGCATAGATCTGCGACTTGTGAAGGATTCCCAGTTCCTCAAGAAGAATGGCCAGGGAAACGGCCTCCTGCCCGGTAGAGCAACCTGCACTCCATATCTTTATATGCGGAAATGAATCAAGATAGGTCAGCACTTTCTCACGGATCGTTTTGTACGTTTCCGGATTACGGAAAAATTCCGTGACATTGATTGAGCATTCAAGGAAGAGGTTCTCAAAAAGGTCGTGGTCCTGCAGAATGAGTTCTTCAAACCGTTTGAATGAATAAATGTGATTGTCGGCCATGACGCGTGCGATCCTCCGGATTGCGCTCTGGGTGCTGTAATGCCTGTAATCATACCCGTATTGTTCATTTAAGTGGGCGAGGAACAGCTTGAGTTCAGCTTCGCCGATGTTTGGCTTTTCCGGTTCGATCATCCGCGAAAGGTAAGAAGCCAGTTCCGGCAGCGGGAAAATATAATCGACCAGTCCTGTTTTCCATGCATTAAGAAGCAGGTCCTTGGCTTCACAGTCGCCCGGGTCCTCAATGATGATGCGTGCACCGGCCTGCTTCAGCAGCGGGATGGCTTTGATGCCGTCTTCTCCGTAGCCGCAAAGCATCACCGAAAGAAGCTGATCCTGGTATTCATGTGCAAGCGATTCAAAGGTGACCTCGATGGACGGGCGGGCGAAATTCTTTTTGGCATCCTTTGTCAGGCGTATCTTTCCATGCTCCACCTTCATGTGGAAACCCGGTGGTGCAATATAAACGCTTCCAGGTTTTACCGGGGTTTTATCCGTTATGCTTACGATCCGGAAGGTAGTGCTGCGCTGCAGGATCTCGCCAAGGTAATTCGGCTCATTTTCAAGAATGTGCTGGACAATAAAAATGCTGATATCGGTATGTGGCAGCTTTGCCATCACCGACATGATCTTATCAAGGCTCCCTGCAGACCCGCCCATGACGATCGCCCTGATCCTTTTCGATTCACGTAACTCAAAAGCATGCTGGTTGAGCGAATGGCAGCGAATGCCCAGCCGGAAAAGATAAGATCCGAGGTAACGGTGAAACACGTTTATCTTCATCTTGATCTTCGGATGGGCGGCAACAAAATCCATCAACCGCATGATGACCTCAGCAGGCAGGATACGGGCATCGAAGAAGGTGAGTTCAAGCTCCGAATAGCTTCCCGGCTTCAGTTCTGCAAACAAGTCATCCCTGTCGGAGGGGAACTGAAGGTTCCCCTGGACGGAGATATGGTGTGTTTTGACTGTATCAACAGCATGAACATTCATGGTCACATTTTTTTCTGGCACCAGGCCTCAACAAGGCCGATCAGCATGTCATAATCCACAGGTTTTGCGAGGTAATCGTCCGCACCGGCGGCAATACATTTTTCACGGTCCTCCTTCAGCGCTTTTGCGGTCAGGGCAATAACCGGCAGGTTCTTTGTCTGGGCGTTTTCCCTGATCTTCCTGATCGCTGTATAACCGTCCATCACCGGCATCATGATATCCATGAGCACCAGGTCGATTGTTTTATCAGCAAGCATATCCAGTGCTTCCTGCCCGTTCTGTGCATCAACTACTTTTGCACCGTGCTCTTCCAGGGCCGTGCTCATGACGAATACATTCTTTATATCATCATCAACAACAAGGATGGTCCTGGAGGAAAGTCTCTTCATTTTCATGGCAATGTCGGAAGCTTCCTGCTTTTCAAATCCGTCTTTCTGCGTCTGGTGAAGGAATAGCATCAGTTCATCAAGCAACCGGTTCTCCGAATGAACGGTCTTTATGATGATCCTGTCGGCGAATTTTTTCAGGTTCTTTTCTTCTTCCGAGCTAAGCTGCTTCCCGGTATATACGATAATCGGGACTTTAATCTGGTTCTCACGGGCATATTTGCAGATGTTCAGGCCATCGCCTGATTTTAATCCCAGGTCGATGATCACGGCGTCATAGATTCCTTTTTGAAGTTCATCGATCGCCTGTTGCTCCGTATCCACACCTGTGACGCGGATATCCTGGTTCCTGATCAGCTCCGCAAGTGCTTCGCGGTGAACCAGGTTGTCCTCCACCAGGAGTAGGTCTTTGGGGCTTTTTTCACTGAAATTGAGAATTCCCTGGATGGCCGTTTGGATCTGTTCCTGGTCGACCGGCTTTTGCAGAAAGTCAAGTGCCCCCATCCGCATCAGTTCAGGATTCTTTTCATGTCCCGAGATGATCTGAACGGGAATATGCCTCAGCTCCTTGTAGCTTTTCAGTCTGCGCATGAAATCAACCCCGTTCATATCGGGAAGAACAAGATCGAGAATGATCCCGTTCACTTTGTACTGCTGCACAAGCTGGAGGCCTTCTTCGGCTGTTGTCGCCTTCAGCACTTTCATTTTCATTTTTGTGATCACCATGGCCACGATATCGGAGAATGTCCGGTCGTCTTCAACGATCAGGATCACTTTGTCACCTGTCCGGATCTTTTTCCTGTCATCGGGGAAAGGATCTGCAACGGCAACAGGCATAGCAGAAGGCTGTTCCTGTCTCGGGACCGTTTTTCGCGGGTAGGTCTCCGTTTCATGGATCTCTCCTTCGGCCGGCTTTAACACTTTCGGCAGTAAGAGTGAAAACTCGCTTCCTTTGCCCAGTTCGCTTTCCAGGGTTATTTCACCATGAAGCAACCCTGCCAGTTTCTGAGAAATGGTCAGTCCAAGTCCTGTTCCTCCGAATTCACGCGAAATGGAGCTGTCCACCTGCTGGAATGCATCAAAGATCATCTTGTGCTTGCCCGGATCAATTCCGATCCCGGTATCCCGGATGCTCAGCTTTACAGGCCTGTCAGGATTTCCGCTCTCTCCCACCCTGATCAGGATACTGCCGCTTTTGGTGAACTTCATCGCGTTGGAGATAAAATTCCTGAGCACCTGGGCCACTTTGTCCTTGTCGCTCAGGAGTGTTGTATTCAGGTTATCTTCGACGATGAGTTCAAGTCCCTTATTTTTGGCCATCGACGAGAAAAAATGCGACAGATCATTGACAAGGTCTCCTGTTTTAAATTCCGAAACAGAAAGTATGGTTTTCCCGGCCTCGATCTTTGATATATCAAGGATATCGTTAATAAGCCTTAACAGCTCCTCACCCGCTGAATGCACTACTTTCGCGCGTTTGATATCATCCTTTTCAAGGTTGCCGCGTTCGTTCTTCAACATCATCTTTGAGAGAAGAATGATTGAATTCAGCGGTGTCCGCAGTTCATGCGACATATTGGCCAGGAAATCGCTTTTGTATTTGTTGGACATTTCAAGATCGCCGGCTTTCCGGTCGAGCTCATCCTTTGCGATCTGCAGCTGGTTATTCCCCCTTTGAAGGTCTTCGGTCTGCTGCATCAGCATTTGCTGCTGCTCTTCCAATTGTGCATTGGTTTGCTGAAGCTCTTCCGATTGCTGCTGAAGTTGCTGCTGCTGCTCTTCAAGCTGTGAATTGCTTTGCTGAAGCTCCTCGGTCTGCTGCTGGATCTGCTGCTGCTGTTCCTCAAGTTGGGCATTGGCTTCCTGCACCATGATGGTTTTTTCCTCGGCTTCCCGCTGTGCCTCCTGTGCTTTTTTCAGCAGTTCGCCGATCTTTGCCTTCTGAATAGCCGTGAATATTCCTGAAGCGATCACCTGGTTCGACTGATCAAGGAATTCCATCTGAATGGGTGTGAGAGGCAGCAATGAAGCCAGTTCGATCACGCCGATCAGGTCATCTTCATAAACAAGCGGAAATGTATACGTATTGGCTGGCACAGAGGAAATGGTTCCTGTTGTAATAGGTGCCTCTTCTTTTGGCAATGATTTGAGGAGGATCGGTTTCCGTTCCAGTGCAACCTGGCCGACAACTCCGGTTCCGAGCTCGTACAGATTTGAAAGGGTATCCCTCTCGGTAAATGCATACGAACCGACAAGATTGAGGGTTTTACGTTTTTCTTCGTACCTGTATATAACACCACGACCGGCCGAGATATACCGGCCGACAAAACCGATGGCTTTGGAAGTGATCTGTTCTAGGTCCTGGTCGCCGGAAAGTTCCATGCTTAGTTTGTTCAATCCATCCTTCAGCCAGTTCTGGTCCCGGTTCACTTTTTCATTTCGCTCCAGGCTTTCGCTCATCTTGTTTATCGATTGCGAAACAAGGTCGTTGCTTCCCCTGACTTCAAGCTTCCGTCCTACATTCCCCCCTGATATCTCCTCGGTCACCTTCTGAAGTTCTGTAAGGGTCTGAACCATTTTCTTCAGTGAATTGCCAAGCTGGTCATTTTCAGAACGAAGCTTGATCTCGAAGGAAAAATCACCGTTTGAGATCCGTTCGGCATTTTCCGCAACTTCACGAAGGGTCTGGTTCAGGATCTTCACGGATGAGTAAATGCCATGCGTAACCTGCGGGAATTCGTAGTTCAGGTCGCCTTCGGTGATCCGTTGTGTGATCCCTTTCAGTACGACGGGCTCAACACCCACCTGGGAATAGACGAACCTCAGGATGGAGATCAGAACCACCACGCCAAAGAAGAACATGATGATCCCGAAAATGATGACCAGGTTCCTCATGTAGGAATAAGAAGAGGATAACTTTTTTTCACTGTCATCAAGCTGCAGATTAACCTGGTTGATATAACCGGTCAGCAATTCATCCAGCTTCTTCGACGCTTCCTGATATTCCTTTTCGCCCTGAAGTGCAAGGCTTTCCTGTTTAACCGCTCCCTTGTCCTTACCTGTGTTCAAATCCTGTTCCCCTGAAAGGATGTACTTCTTATTCAGTGCCCGCGAAAAATCACTGAAGTTTATTTTGATCTGTTCCGGAACTGATTTCCCCTCCGGTGTTTCAATACGGATCAGTTCATCTATCTTCACCGCGATCTTTTCAAGATCCTTATCGATCCGACCTTTCATATCCAACCGAGCCAGCGGTGAAAAATTCTGACCGGGGGTATTTTCATTGGTTTCGATGAGCTCCTTTCTTTTGAGAATTTCGCCGACAATTTCTTTCTTTGAAAACCCGGGCCCGAAAATGGTGCCGGATTGCCTATCCATGTTGCCGACATAATTCAATGCCTGGAACTCGCCAAATATCAGCAGAATAACAAACACAGAAAACAGTATTCCGAGAAGTAAATTGATGCTAAGCTTCATATCTTATTTTATTAATATGAAAAATAATTATTGCTGTGATAAAACCAGGATTGTGGGATATTTGGAAAGTTTTGCACAAGTTAGCAGACGTTAATCGACGGAAGCAGGAGACCGTAATGTGATTCAGCACAAATATATAAAATTTAATCCTGAAATATATCAGAAAGGTTCTGACTTGGATGAATAATCCCCGGAAGTTGTATGAATGCTGCCGGCAGGTCAGTCGATGTTCTCCTGGACCAGGATATCAAGCGTGTCGAGGTTAAGCGCTACAAGGTTGCCGAAACCTTTGTAATTCCTGAAAACACAACCACCGTCGAGGTTGATGAATTTTTCTTCCGGATCATAAACACGGTCACGGATCGAAACCAGCGACATAGGTGTATGTCCGTGGATCAGCCTGCGGTTCTTCAGAAGCTTCCTGTGGTTGATCTCCTCGCGTGTCCACAGGAGTATTTGTGCATCTTCAAGTGGTTCCCTGCTGTCTTTTGCGATACCGGCATGGACCAGCAGAAACCCTTCCGTTGCTGCTGAAAGCGGCAAACCCGATATGAATTTCAGGTATTTTTTTGGAATATCAAAAACGGATGCCATTGTACCGACGCGGGAAGGATCAATGCCGAAACTGATCAAGGTCGGTGCATGGCCATTGATCGACCACAACCCAAAATCCTCCTCACTGTCCGACGCATGAAGCATCATATATTCATGATTCCCCATGATCGGATTTACCCTGAACCCTTTGTGCTGAAGTTCCATGATGTAATCGATCACGCCCTTGGGATCCGGGCCACGGTCAACATAATCGCCGAGCAGGAACAGGGTATCTTCCATCTTCAGCCTGATCCCATCTTCAACCAGCTTCCTGAAGGAATTGATGCAGCCATGTATATCGCCAATGACATATCGGTGTCCTTTATCCATGAATATGAGAAATTATTTTTTCAGTAGCCCCGTGATTTGATGCAACATACTGTGCGGTTTTCGCGGCAGCATCCCGGTATTGGTCCGGTTCGTCCATCAGATTGCCGACCAGCCGTGTGAATTCAGTCTCGTTTGAAAAGCTGAATGCTCCTCCAAGGCCAATAAGATCGGATGCTTCCCTGAATTTATGGTAATTCGGTCCGAAAACGACCGGCACACCATTGGCCGCCGCCTCGAGAATATTGTGGATCCCTGCGCCAAACCCGCCTCCGACATATGCTATATATGCATAACGGTAGAGATACGCAAGGATTCCGATGCTGTCGATCAGCAGGACGCCGGCACCGGCTGCAGTTGCTTCAGTTGCTTCGGAATATTTCAGGAACGACCCGGGGATCCTCGCTGTTAGCTGCTGGATATGCCCCGGGTCGGTCTCATGCGGGGCAATGATGAATTTCAGTCCTTGTCGGCCGTTTATCATTGGTATCAGGAAATCTTCATCTTCCTTCCAGGTACTTCCTGCCACGATCACTCTCGAACCCGCACAAAAAGTCTCTATGACCGGGAATGTTCTTTTTTCCGATGAAATGGCAAAAACCCGGTCGAACCGGGTGTCTCCCGTTATTGACAGGGTGGAAACCCCTATCGATCTGAGCAATTTTTCCGACTGATCGTCCTGGACAAAAAACCAGGTGATCCCTTTCAGCATCTTCCTGGGCCAGCTTCCGTACCAGCTGAAAAAATGCTGGTCTTCCCTGAATATGGCGGAAACAAGATAGCAAGGGATCTTCCGGTCGGATATACATTGAAGGTAGTTGAACCAGTATTCATATTTGATAAAAAACACCAGGCTGGGTTTCACCAGGTCAAGGAACAGGGATGCATTCTTTCGTGTATCGGCAGGAAGGTAGAATATGAAATCCGCGCCCGGCCAGTTTTTCCGGATCTCATACCCCGAGGGGGAGAAAAACGTCAGGAAAATCTTGTACCCGGGAAAGGTTTCACGGAATTTCTCCATCACAGGCCTCCCCTGCTCAAATTCACCTAAGGATGCACAATGGAACCATGCGATCTTCTTTTCCCCGGCTGCATTCTCCTTCATTGCCCGCCTGATCTCATCCATGATGCCGGCCCGGCCTGAGTACCATAACCGTGCTTTCCGGTTGAAAGGCGCTGCAACCCGGATCGCAAGCTGGTAGAGATGGATCAGGAGGTTGTAGAGTAGGGACATGCTTAGGTGCTTAGGTGCTTAGGTGCTTAGATGATGAGCTGATTCATAATTAATAAAGATAGTATGATTTCGGGGTACGTTTATAAAGCGGAATGAACCAGATGATCTTCCCGCTGTAGAATTGCGTTGAATACTTTGTATTGTTGTGAAGCCCTGTATCGAAGTCAACGTCCCTTTTGCTTTTTGTCCAGGCCTGGATAAATTCAAATCCCAGGTAGAAATTCAGCAGGCGCGTATTTCCGAGGATCAGGTAGCCAACAGAGCCGGAAAGGGCAATTCCGCCGTTCAGCCTGTCGTAACCTTTGGCATAGTCGCCGGAAATCGGGGGTGTAACGTTCTCCGATGTCCGGATCCGGATCTTATCCTGGATGTAACCTCCGCCGGCCATCAGTGTGAGCCCTGAGTTCGGATTGGGACCGAAAAGCGGGATGACCTTTCCGAACTTCCCGTAAATGCTGAATCCCCGCTCATAATAATAGATGCTTGAAAAATAACCGTTCGCATCGATCACATATCCTTCCTGTGTTGCAATACCCATAAGCAGCACATCCGAGATCTTCACTTCCCCCCCGAAAAGAAAATTCCCTTCGGCCCCTATCAGCCAGTTCGATTTGGTCTTAAACATCAATCCTCCACCGATGCTTGAATTCGAACCGAAAATTTTGGACAGGCCCCCGCTGGGGAACTGGTAGGAGTATGTTCCAAAGATCATCGGGGTGAAAATCGAAGAGTCCTTTACGCTGACCTGGGAAAACAGTGATCCGGCAAGTATCAGGAAAGGGATTATCGTCAAATGTAATTTTTTCAACATACGCTTAGAAAAACCATTAAATGAACATTCTCACGGCAGAGCAGCGAGGCAAAAATTGGCCCTCCCCTCTCATTCCCTCCCAAGTTCCCCGCGTACGCGGGGATCCAGGGAGGGGAAGACCGTAGGTCGGGGTGGGCACGTAAAACATAATACTTCAATTTATTTTCCGAAACGGTATGAAACTCCGGCACCTAAATTAAACGAAGAAACTGTTCTTTTAGTGTCAATCTCATTAGGGGTGATATGCTGGTAACCATTCGAATCCGTTAATGTTTCCAGGTATTGCTTGCTGATGCCTGGTGCTGCCGTCAGGTACCCGACATCCAGTTTAACCGAGAACCTTCCGGCGAAGGTATAACCGACACCGGCATTGATTCCGAAAGCAAATCCCGTTGCAGTGTTGTTTGAAACGAAAAGGGTTACCGGATCCTCCGTTCTGTAAACGGGATTGGAAGAAAGGATCAGGCCGATCGCGGCTTTGACGTCTATAAATACAAACCGTCCGAAGTGATGCAGGAACTCCGGCCCGACCATGAGGTAATGGTTTGTCCAGTTCCCCGGACCAAGCGGCCCGATGTCTCCCGACATGTACTTTTTTTCCGAGGCACTGTTCATTGTGTTTCGCTGGAACATGTACCGGCCGAAAATCCCGAAGCTTTTCGCCCCGATCCAGGAACCGCTCACCAGGATGGCATATCCGGGTTCAGCAAATCCCGATTTATCACTTTCAATATCGGTTCCTGAATAAGAACCAATGGGCATCGACCAGGCACCTCCTGCCTCGACCCAGATGCCGCTGTTTGCCACCGTCTCCTTTGCTGGCTGGCTTTCCTGCCCGAATGCAAGATGAATGATCAGGAGCAGGATGAACAGGATGGTATATTTTCTCATGACAATAAGATTCCCTACAAAAATACAGGTTTCTCCGGTTCAACCAACCTCTCCTGAAATTTTCGGGATCCTTCTCACCGTTTATGGTTCATCTCTTTGAACATATCATGCTTTTATTTAACTTTGTAAAAATTTCATTGGGTCCTAAAATCATTTGTTTTGAAAAGGCATTTTCTGCTGGTGATATTGTATTGTTCCCCGTTCATGATATTTTCACAAGTTGTTTATCAGGATCTCAATTATGCATCCATTTATGATTTCCTGGATGAGATGGCAAGCCTGGGGGTGATCAGCATCAATTCATCAGTAAAGCCTTATTCACGGATGTTTATCGCCCTGAAATTGCAGGAAATCCAGAATAAACAGGAGAACCTGAACAAACGTCAGAAAAAGGATCTTGTATTTTTTATGAGGGATTATAATCTTGAGCTCAGGCCTGACCTGGCCTATTCAAAAAGTGTACCGGGGATCTTCCGCAAGAAGGAGCATTTTGGTATACCCTTGTCTCCCCTCGCATTCATTTATAAAGATTCATTGTTTACAATTTCGGTCCGCCCGGTATGGGGGATCAATTATTTCTATAACGGGAACGGAACTGCCTATCATCGATGGGGCGGAGCCGAGATCGCCGGTTACATCGGGAAACATTTCGGGTTCTATGCAAGCCTCCGGGATAATCATGAAAACAAGATCCTTGTCGATCCTGATTACCTTACCCGGGATGAAGGAGCAGCCTGGAAACTGAATACGGACGGAAGCGGCGATTACAGCGAAATGCGCGGTGGTGTTACCTTTGCCTGGAACTGGGGTTCGGTTGCCCTCGTGAAAGATCATTTCCGGTGGGGGGACAATTCCTTCGGATCGACGATCTTCTCCGGCAGAACACCTTCTTTCCCCTATATCCAGCTCCGGATGAATCCGGCCCGCTGGGTGGATTTCACCTATATTCACGGATGGATGGTTTCCCAGGTTGTCGACAGCAGCCTGTCATGGCAGGTCCCGAATTCGACGGAAGAAAGACAATATTTTTTCAATAAATTCATGGCAGCCAGCATGCTGACATTCACTCCCTGGAAAAACCTCTATCTTTCTGCAGGGAATTCGGTTGTCTATTGTGCCGCATATCCGAACCCCGCCTTTCTGAGCCCTTTCCTCTTCTTTGTTGATTTCGATTATACCTCGCAGCAAAAGAACAGGCCACCATGGGAAACGGATCAATACGGGAACAATGCACAGCTTTTTTTTAATGTCGGATCACGGCAGATCAGGCATCTTTATCTGTATGGCTCCGTTTTTCTCGACGGGTTCAACCGGAAGGCATTTACAGATGCCGGCCGGCATAATTTCATCAGCTACCAGGCCGGATTCAGGGTAAGCGATTTTCCGTTCAGCAACATCTCGTTAACAACGGAATATACCATGAGCAACCCGATGACTTATAAAAGCGTAAATTCTACCCTCACCTATGCCTCGAATTTGTACAACCTCGGCTATTTTCTCAGGGACAATTCGCAGGATATTTGTGTAAAGCTGGGTTATCGCCCTCTTCGTGGTCTGGATGTAAATGTTACCTTTGAACAGGCCGAACACGGGACCGATCTGCAATACGACCAGGTTGCTGACCCCTATGCCGTGCCAGTCCTTACCGGACTAACATGGCAAAGCAGGAAAATGGGAGCTTCTGTAAAATATGAATTCACAAACAATGCTTACGTATTCCTCGAATATATGAATAATAACAACTCCGGAGACCCTCAATATACGCCTCCTTACTTAACCGGAAATACGAATACCCTGATGACTGGATTTAATATCGGGTTTTAGGAAAAAGATTTTTTACAATAAATCAATTGGTATGAAACCTACAGCAAGCCCTACACCCAAATCCCCTGCCTGTCCGGCAGGCAGGCAGGCGGCGCAAGCTGCGGGGAATTAACCAACACACCTCAACCCCCGTCCCCTTCTCCTGAAGGAGAAGGGGGGCAGGGGATGAAGCAATTAAAAATGACAAACCTAATGTTTAACAATTAAATCAATATCTTATGAAAAAAAACTTATTAATCCTGGGATTGGTGCTTATGTTTGGGGCCGGATCGGTTACAAGCAGCTTTGCCTGCACCAATTTTTTGTTCACCCGGGGCGCAACGGTGGATGGGTCAACCCTGATCACCTATTCAGCGGATTCCCACACCTTGTACGGAGAATTATATTTCCGCCCGGCAGCCGATTATCCTGAAGGGGCTATGACAGATGTTATTGAATGGGATACCGGCAAGAAACTGGGACAGATCCCACAGGTCAGGCATACCTACTCGGTGGTCGGGAACATGAACGAGCATCAGCTGGCCATCGGTGAGACCACCTTTGGCGGCCGGGAAGAGCTTGAACACCAGGAAGGTGCGATCGTTGATTACGGAACCCTGATTTATTTCGGACTCCAGCGTGCAAAAACAGCACGGGAAGCGATCAAAATATTTGGTGAACTGGTTGAGAAATATGGATATTACAGCGAAGGCGAATCTTTCTCCATCTCCGATCCGAATGAAGTATGGATCCTTGAGATGATCAGCAAAGGCAACGGCCAGAAAGGTGCCGTTTGGGTTGCACAGCGCGTGCCCGACGGTTATGTTTGCGCCCATGCAAACCAGGCAAGGATCACCCAGTTCCCGCTCAATGACCCGGAAAATTGCATCTATTCACCCGATGTTATCTCCTTTGCACGTTCAAAAGGCTATTTCGACGGGAAAGATTCTGAATTCAGCTTTTCCGACACCTATGCACCGGTTACATTCAGCGGCGCCCGTGCCTGTGAAGGAAGGGTCTATGCGATGTTCAACAGGATCAATTCCAAGATGGCGCCCTATGAAGCTTACGCGATGGGCCATGTTCAGAAAGGGAAATGGGGTTATGCCACCAACAGGATGCCATTGTGGGTCAAGCCGGATAAGAAATTGACAGCACATGATGCAATGGAATTGATGCGCGATCATTATGAAGGAACGAAAATGGATATGACCAAAGGACTCGGCGCAGGACCATTTACCTGCCCTTACCTCTGGCGCCCGATGTCATGGTTCGTCGACAGTGTTGAATACGTCAACGAACGTGCTACTTCCACACAGCAAACCGGTTTCGTGTTCGTGGCCCAGTCACGTTCCTGGCTTCCTGACCCCATCGGCGGGATCTTCTGGTTCGGTGTTGATGATACTTATACTACGGTTTTCTCCCCGATGTATTGCGGCATGACAAGAGTTCCCGAGTGTTATGCAGTCGGGAACGGTGACATGCTTCATTACTCCCCGACTTCCGGTTTCTGGGCCTTCAACTTCGTTGCAAACTGGGCCTATACCAAGTACAGTTATATGATCCAGGATATCCAGAAAGTTCAAAGAGAGCTGGAAAAGAAATACATCCTCACGACGGCTGCTGTTGATAAAGGAGCTGTTGAACTCTGGAACAACGACCAGAAACTTGCCATCGAATACATAACCGAATATTCAGTCAATGCCGGAAATGAAACCGTGATGCGCTGGAAAAAACTTGGCGAGTACCTTTTTGTAAAATACAAGGATGGAAACATCATGAAAGAAAAGGATGGCGAGTTCCGGACCAACGGAACAGGCCAGCCCGTAATGCCCTACCAGCCGGGATATCCCGAATGGTGGTACAAAGAAATGGTAAAAAGCCACGGCGATGTGATCAAAGCGGTGAAGGTTCAGTAAAAAGTGAAGAGTGAAGAGTGTAAAGTGAAGAGTGTAATTAAAAATTAAGAATTAAAAATTAATTCCACTCTTCACTCTTCACTTTACGTTTTTCACTCAACAACCACCTTCTCTATCCCGAGAATCCTTGCACCCACAAGCACCTTCACCAGGTAGAGTCCGGGCGGCTGGTTAAATTTGTCTATGCATTCTTTTCTTTGGCACCCACCCATTGTCCCTCCCCTGGCCCCTCACCAAAAAGGGAGGGGTAGAGGGCTTCGCTGTGAAAACAGAAGCCTGTTCCGGATTTTCTTTAACGTGTGTTCTCGTTTTTCTTAACGTAAATTTCCTCATGCGGGTCATGTTCTGAATAAACCTATTTCAGACCAAATAACAGTGACTGTTAATTTTTCATTCTTAATTTTTAATTTCACTGTTAACTGTATGTTGTTAGTTGTTCACAGAAACATCCCGTAGGGATGAAAGCCCGGTAGCAAAACGGGAAAAACAAATCTCCCGTCCCGTACGGGACGGAACATCAAAGGCTGCCACATTTTCTACCAGGCTTTTGTGCCTGCGGCACAAAAGGAGTGAACAGTGAACAGATAACAGTGAACAATTAATTTTTCATTCTTAATTTTTAATTTCACTGTTCACTGTACACTATACGTTGTTCACTGAATAACAACCTTCTCTATCCCCAAAACCCTTGATCCTGCCAGCACTTTAACCACGTAAATTCCTTTGCTCCATGATCCGGCATCCACTTCCACCTCACCCTGGGTTGGCTTTAGGAAGGTTTTAAACTTCTGGCAGCCGAAAAGATCGTACACCTCAATATCAGCACCATCTGGATTTTTATGTAATTCGACGGAGAATTTATCCGCTGCAGGGTTTGGAAAAATCGATAAAACTGGCCGAATTCCGGGCTCTTTCTTAATGCTGGTAAACGTGCTATCAAGCTCATGATAATAAACCGTATAAGTAGAACCATAATCGCGACTGAAATATATTTCAACACACGCTGAATATAACCAGCCACCGGGGCAGTTTTTCCAGTTCATGATGTAAAAGGTTCCGGGAGTGCGTCCCGCAGTAAAAGAAACAGAATGATAAGGGTCCTGCCAGGAATCTGTAATGTACTTCAATTCGAATGTATGACCATAATCGGTGGAATGATAAACGTGATACCGATACATGAAGTCATCACCTGTTAGGTATAACTCTCCCGGGTCACTCCCCCGGGATATCGTGTAATTGGCAATGCTATCAATTATGCAAGTATCGATCAACGTAACCGAAAAATTTTGCCCGTAATCTGAACTTAATGCTAGTCTCAGAGGTCGGTTGTAGGATATCCCGAATGGCCATTTAATAGCATAAAGCTCGCCAGCCAGGGTCCCCGGTTCTAATATATACAGACTATCATTCAAATCCGAATTGACAAGCTGCACACTATCAGCAAAATTTGTAAAACGGTACAATACTTTCTGTGATGAATTTGCATTTTGCAGATACATCTCCCCCTTCAAACACCCACCGGCAAATTGATGATAACCACTAACATAATTATACTTCAACATATATGTTTGCCCATAGTCATGACTCACTCCTATTGAATCACCCACACCTGGCATTGTGTTGTAGATCGTTCCCGGTAGTGAATCGCCATATATGTTGTTCCACCAGAATGGCCAGATATATTTAAATTGTACCGATAATGATTGCCCGTTGTCAGTGGACCTGAATATTCCTCCGTAATAAGTATCTCCAGTCCCGGGTTCCATTTGCTCATACCACTGGATGTTGATATATATTTCGGCCGTATCAGCACCCCGGGTAATGAGCCGTGGGCAAAAGGTTTGTGAATTGCATACAATAGGGGTAAACAGAGAGACGAGAAAAATGAAGAACAAAAAGAAAAAAGTTCTTCTTCTATCAGTAGTATTTTTATTGATCATAACGAATAATGATTTCTATTTTCTGATAAGATTTTTTATTTCTTTGTTAAAGGCAGCAGAAACTATGCTTTCTTAACTCCAACTGCCGAAGGATATCTCAAATATACGATAATTAATTCTGTTCTATTACTTTGATCCATTCTTGTTCAATCCATTTAACACTAAGACATTTCATTCCATTCAATCCTCCAATTGCAATGAATCGGAGTTGCAAATTACACCCTGATGTAATTCATTTTTCTCCCGCATGAAATTTATTTTTCATCCGCATTAGAAAAGTGAACAGATAACAGTGAACAGTGAACAGTGAAATTAATTTTTCATTCTTAATTTTTAATTCCACTCTTCACTCTTCACTCTACGTTTTTCACTCAACAACCACCTTCACTATCCCAAAAAAACCCTGTCCCCGGAAAACAATGGAACTCTGCGCCCCTGCCTGCCGGCCAGGCAGGTCCGCGCCTCTGCGGTGAATTAAGACTCTTTAACCGCCATTTTTCTTCTTCATTCCGCCATTTTTCTTTTATATTTGCAAAGATTAAGTATAAATAGAGATCGTAATGGAAGAGCAAAAACCGAATCCGAAGAACCTGAAGATCGTCGTGATCATCCTGGCCATCGCTTTGCTTTTATTGTTGATCTGGTTCATCGTTCAGCGTGCCAGCCTTAAAAAGCTTGTCAGTGAAAAAGAAGCGGAAAAGACCGAACTGCAGAAAGAACTGGATTCAGTCGTCGGCGAACACAACAAGATCAAACAGGCATACGGCGTTCTTTCAGACACGCTGAGAGCAAAAGACAGTCTTATCCAGGCAAATGCCCTTGAGATCAGAAAATTACTTGATACCCAATGGGAGTACAATAAAATCAGGAAAAAGTTTGAAATGCTTCAGAAAGTGGCACAAGGCTACGTCCACCAGATGGATTCGCTGTACACGCTGAACAAGGAGCTCAGGGAAGAAAATGAGAAGATCACCCAGGATTACCGGAGCGAACAATCCAAGAACAAGAACCTGGTGAAAGACAAGGAAGAGCTGTCTGAAAAGATGAACCAGGCCGCGATCCTGAGAGCATACGGCGTAACCGTCACCCCGATGAAGCTGAAAGGTGGCCTGAAAGAAGTGCCGACCGACAAGGCCAGCCGCACCGACCGGTTGAAGGTCTGCTTCACGATCGCTGAAAACACGCTCATCAAGCCGGGAACCAAAATAATTTATATCCGCATCACCCGGCCCGATAATGTTGTGGTGACCAAAACAAGGTATGATACCTTCACCTTCAACGGGCAAACCATCCCCTATTCTCTTCGCGAGGACCTGGATTATAAAGGACAGGCTGCCAATGTTTGCGTATCATGGACCAAGAAGAATACCGACAAGGCAGCCATGAAAGGGAAATACACCCTTTCCATTCTTTGTGAAGATAAAGAGATCGGACAGGGATCATTTGACCTGAAATAACGTGGAAAAGGGAAAGCAAGGCAAAAGGATCGGGATTCTCTCGGCAGGCGGGGATTGTCCGGGCATCAACGCAGCCATCCGCGGGGTCGGAAAAACCGCCATCCTCGAATACGGCATGGAAGTGATCGGGATCTCTTCAGGCTTTCTTGGCCTCATCAATAAAGAATACGTTGTGCTGGATGAGAACCAGCTTTCGGGGATCCTGACCCTGGGCGGTACGATCCTCGGAACGTCCCGGGAAAACCCATTCAAGAAGGGAAATATCTTCAACACGATCGACAAGCCGAAGCTGATCCGGAAGCATTACAAGGAACTCGGGCTTGACGCACTGGTGTGCATCGGCGGGAACGGAACGCAGCGCACGGCAAGCCTTTTGGCAGATGAAGGGCTGAACATCATCGGGATCCCGAAAACGATCGACAACGATGTATGGGGCACCGATGTCTCCTTTGGCTTTGATTCCGCCCTCTGGATCGCCACGGATGCCATCGACCGTCTCCACACTACGGCCAACAGCCACAAGCGGATCATGGTGATCGAAGTGATGGGTCATCATGCCGGATGGCTCTCTCTTTATTCTGGTATGGCAGGTGGCGGCGATGTGATCCTGATGCCCGAAATTGAATACGATATTGACCTTGTCGCAAAATACCTTAAGAAAAGGGCTGTCAGCAAGAAACCTTATTCTATTGTGGTTGTTGCGGAAGGAATAGCCTGCCCGAAAGGGGATCGACCCGGAAATTTCATTGCCGCAAAGATCAAAGAACTGACCGGCCAGGAAACCAGGGAAACGATCCTCGGATACATCCAGCGCGGAGGAAGCCCTTCACCGATGGACCGCGTCCTGGCAACACGCTATGGTGCCTATGCCGTTGAACTAATCGCCAATGAACAGTTCGGGAACATGGTTTCGCTGCGGAATGACAAAGTGACTTCAGTGCCCCTGAAAGAGGTTGGTGGAAAACTCAGGCTTGTGCCAACGGATCATTCACTGATCGAAAAAGGGACAAAAATGGGGATCTGCTTCGGGAACTGCCTGCCCTAATCTTCAAATTTGATATCCTTCACATTAAGCTGGAGCGTAACAACTCCGTTCCATTCATTTTCTTCGATGTGATAGCAAATATTGAACGGGGTGCCGTTCTCGATCTTTGCGCTTTGTGCGCCCTGCTGAAAAGCAATGCCTGAGAATGGACCTCCTGAAACTTCCGGATGGACAATGCACAATTTGAGGTGGTTTTTGCCAACCACCCGTGTTCCGCCGGCATCGATCACTCCTTTGGTCTGAAAGAGCGGCGACATGTTCCCTGGTCCGAATGGTGCAAACTGCTTGAGGATATTGAAAAACCGGTAATGGATTGCATTAAGCGGAAGCATGCTGTCGATCTCCACTTCCGGGATCAGCTCTATGCCTTTGAGCCGGTCGACAACAGTATTTTCAAACCGTTCAGAGAACTCAAGCAGGTTCTCGGGCTTCAGTGACAGGCCCGCTGCATATTTGTGTCCCCCAAAGTGCTCGAGCAGATCGCTGCAGGCATCGATGGCTTCATAGATATCAAAATCTTTTACAGATCGTGCCGAACCGGTGATCAGGTCGCCGGAAAAAGTCAGAACGATGGTCGGCCGGTAATAGAACTCGGTCAGCCTTGAAGCAACGATCCCGATAACGCCTTTATGCCAGTCGGGATTGTAGATCACCGTACTCCGCTTATTCTGCATCTGTTCATCGCTGCCGATCATTTCAATGGCCTGCTGGGTTGCAAGGGCATCCAGGCTCTTTCGCTCGGTGTTGTAATTATTGATCTGTTCGCCCAGGTGCAATGCATCTTCTGCATCCTGGCTGATCAGCAGCCTCACCGAATTGCGGCCGCTTTCAATCCTCCCGGCTGCATTTATCCGCGGCCCGATCAGGAAAACCAGGTCGGTTATGGTCAGTTCCTTATTGAAGACGTAAGAACCGTTCTCTTCAATCTTCTTGTTGATATTGCTGTACTTCAGGATCGCCTCAAGACCCGGCCTTGGTTTTGTATTCACGAGTTGTAACCCGAAACTTGCCAGGATCCTGTTCTCACCGGTAATATCAACAATATCGGAAGCAATGCTCACAACGACAAGATCAAGGTACTGGATCAGGTCTTCAAACGGTATATTGTTCTCTATTGCATAAGCGTGAACAAGCTTGAACCCGATCCCGCAACCGGAAAGTTCTTTGTACGGATAGCTGCAGTCTGCCCTTTTCGGGTCAAGAACGGCACATGCAGGTGGCAGTTCACTTCCCGGACGGTGATGGTCGCATACAATGAAATCGACTCCTTTCGTCCTGGCATAAGCGATCTTCTCAACGGCCTTGATCCCGCAATCGAGCGCGATGACCAGGGAAAAATTATTCTCCGCGGCAAAATCGATTCCTTTGTATGAGATCCCGTATCCTTCAATGTACCTGTCGGGAATGTAAAAATCCATGTGTTCGTAATACTTGTGGAAGAACGTGTAAACCAAGGCGACTGCTGTCGTTCCATCTACATCGTAATCTCCGTAAACAAGTATTTTTTCATTGTTCTGTATCGCCGTCTCGATCCGGGTGATCGCAGCAGCCATATCCTTCATCAGGAAGGGGTCATGAAGGTCTTTGAGATTGGGCCTGAAAAATGACTTTGCTTCATCAAACGTACTGATCCCCCGCTGCACAAGAAGATTTGCAAGAGCCTGGTCGATATTCAGCTCCCTTGCAATGTGTTGAACTAATTGTTTGTCTCCCTGTTGCTTGAGGACCCAGCGTTTTACCATGAATTTTTTTTCTTCGTGTAAAAGTAAAAAATTTTCTTTATGCATATCTCTTTTTTCTTTCCGTGTTAATGTTAGTCATGCATTAATCGGTCGGAAAGGGAAAAGGTAATATGATTTTTCAGGAATTCTGGCAAATCCCCCGTGACCCCCTTTGGAAAAGGGGGTAGGGGGATTAAAAAAAACCGGCCAATCATATTACCTTTTCCCCTCTCAGCCGATAAAGCAAAAGAACCAAGGCCGAACTAACAGGGTCAGAAAAGAAAGACATCATGCACATTCAAAGAGAGAAGTACCTAAAGAAATTCGCCAGGAAGTTGAGGAATAATGGCACAAAAGGCGAGGTCATCCTGTGGAAATATGCCTTAAGAAAAAGAAAAATGCATGGGTACCAATTCAACCGTCAGTTTCCAATTGGGAACTATATCGCTGATTTCATCAGCCGTAAACTAAAAGTCGTGATTGAAATTGACGGATACAGCCACAGGTTCAGGGTCCAGAAAGACAGGGAAAAGGATGCATACCTGAACAGTATCGGATTTACCGTCTTGCGGTTCAAGGAAAAAGATGTTTGCCAGGATCTTAAAAGTGTAATACGAGCGATTGAGATATTCGTCGAGGAGAGGGAATCCCCCTGACCCCAGCATAATTGTGCTAAGCGGGAATCCCCCGGCCAACATGGTTAACAGAGTGCCGGGATGGAACAACCCCCTTTTTCAAAGGGGGTCAGGGGGATTAAAACTCCGCATTCTGCGGGGTTCGCGGGAACGGGATGACATCCCGGATGTTCGCCATGCCTGTTACAAAAAGGATCAGCCGTTCAAATCCGAGACCGAAGCCGCTGTGCGGAGCCGTTCCGAATTTGCGGGTATCAAGGTACCACCATACATCCTTTTCCGGAATATGCATTTCTGCGATACGGTTCCTCAGTTTTTCCAGGTTTTCCTCACGCTGTGATCCCCCGACAACTTCGCCGATCTTGGGAAAGAGTACATCCATGCCGCGAACAGTTTTTCCATCGTCATTCTGTTTCATGTAGAAAGCCTTGATATCCCTGGGATAATCAGTGAGTATAACCGGTTTTTTAAAGTGCTTTTCCACGAGGTACTTTTCATGTTCGGCCTGCAGGTCAACACCCCAGTCGACGGGAAATTCAAACTCCTGCCCCGATGCTTTCAGGATCTCGATGGCTTCGGTATAGGTTTTCCTGACAAACTCATTCTCAATGATGAAGTTCAATCGTTCGATCAGCTCATTGTCATACATTTTCTGGAGGAATTCCAGGTCATCCTTGCAGTTCTCAAGCGCATAGCGCATGAGGTATTTCAAGAGATCCTCCGCCAGGTCCATATTATCGTGGATGTCATAGAACGCCATTTCCGGCTCGATCATCCAGAATTCGGCCAGGTGACGTGGGGTATTCGAATTTTCAGCACGGAATGTCGGTCCGAAGGTGTATACCTGTGAAAGAGCCATGGCACCGAGTTCGGCTTCAAGCTGCCCCGAAACGGTAAGCTTGGTCTCCTTTCCGAAAAAATCTTCAGCAAAGTTCACTGATCCGTCAGGCTTCAGCGGCGGATTTTTTGCATCAAGAATGCTAACCCTGAACATAGCCCCGGCTCCCTCAGCATCTGATCCGGTAATAATGGGCGCATGGATGTAGTAAAATCCATGATCGTTAAAATACTTGTGAATGGCAAATGCCATGGCATGCCTGATGCGCAGCACGGCGCCAAACGTATTTGTCCTCGGACGGAGATGCGCGATTTCCCTCAGGAATTCCAGCGAATGACCCTTCTTCTGCAAAGGATAGGTCTCCGGATCTGAAGTACCGTAGATCTCTATTTCCTTAGCCTGGATCTCCAGGGGCTGACCTTCGGCAGGAGAATCGACCAGCAGGCCATTAACACAAATGCAGGCGCCCGTAGTGATCTTCTTCAGCAGGTCCTCGCTGAAATCAGCCACTTCAACAACAACCTGAATATTATGAATGATGGACCCGTCGTTGAGTGCAATGAAATTCACATTCTTGTTGCCCCTCTTGGTCCTCACCCATCCTTTTACACAAACTGTGGTACCCGTTTCTTTCGATCTTAGGAGATCGGCAATCCTTGTTCTTTTTATATTTTCCATGTTCTGTTCCTGATATGAGCCTGCAAAAATACATGAAATGCCGGTTCTGCCCAAAATTCCTCCCCGTAAATTTTCTTACCTTTGCAAGACGGATGAATAACGGGCTCGATATAGTTCCTCTCAGGACATGGCTGCCATTTGATCATGTTCCCCTGATCATTGCAGGTCCCTGCAGTGCCGAATCCGAAGAGCAGGTCCTGTCCACCGCCCGCGAAGTGGCCACCATTCCCCATGTAAAAGTATTCCGGGCCGGCATCTGGAAGCCAAGAACAAGGCCGAGTTCATTTGAAGGCGTGGGAACAGGAGGATTGAAATGGCTCACGAAAGTAAAGAAAGAAACAGGTCTTCTCACCACCGTTGAGGTTGCCAATCCGCAGCATGTTACCGATGCACTGGAAAATCATGTGGATATTCTCTGGATAGGATCCCGTACTGTTGTCAACCCATTCTCCGTCCAGGAGATCAGTGATGTCCTGCGGGGTGTCGATATTCCGGTCATGATAAAGAACCCGCTGAATCCGGACATCAATATCTGGATCGGTGCGCTTGAACGGTTGAATTATGTTGGTATAAAGAAACTGATCGCCGTTCACCGCGGTTTCTCATTTTTCAACCGCACACCTTACCGGAATGCACCGATGTGGGAGATCCCAATCGAATTGAAAAGGCTTTTCCCTGATCTACCCGTGATCGTTGATCCAAGCCATATCTGCGGGGATTCAAAGCTTATTCCAGCCACCGCTCAGAAAGCGATCGACCTGGAAATGAACGGACTGATGATCGAAACACACATCAACCCGGATTCGGCCCTTACGGATAAGGAGCAGCAACTCACCCCGGCACAGCTAAAGGAATTGATCCGCCTGCTTGTTATCCGCAAGGAGTCGGGAACCATCGATTTTGAGCATACCCTGGAAACCCTGCGATCTGAGATCGACAAGCTGGATGAGGAACTGATCGATATCCTTGCCCGGAGAATGAATGTGGTGGAAGAGATCGGAAAGTACAAAAAGGAGAACAACATAACCATCCTTCAGTTGAAACGATGGAGTCATATTATCCACGACCGGGTTAAGAACGGCGTTGATCTTGGCCTCAGCCGCGATTTCCTGATGAAGCTGCTCGAAGCCATCCACGAAGAATCCATCCAGAAACAGGTACGAATCATGAACCGCGACGACTCCGGGGAGTAATCTCCTATCCTCTGCTCTTAAATGCCTTTTCCTGAGCCTGATTTTATAGCCACCGCTTAATCTTGAAAATAATGATCATGATGACAGCTATCGACACCATAATCCCGGCCACAATAAAAAATGAATGCGGATGATCCTGTATGGGAAGATGAATATTCATTCCGTACATACTGGCCAGGAAGGTCAGCGGAAGTAAAATGGCCGAAAACAACGTCAGGGTCTTGATCACCCTGTTTGTCTTGTCCACCTGCATCGAATCAAAGGTCATCGAATACCCTTTGATCAGCTCGGCATCATCCTCAACGATGTCCATCACTTTCTGGTAATAGTCGAGGATGTTTCCCCAGTAATCCTCCATATGTTCAGCAAATCCCTTGATGGTGCCGCTCTGTAGCCGGTTGAACATCTGCAGCTGGGGTTTGAACATGGTATTCAGCAGGATCACGTTTTTTCTCGTGAGGGATATCTTTTCAATGATCTTCTCTGTATTCTTGCTGAAAAGTGCCTTGCCACAGTTGTCCACATCCTTATCTACTTTTTCCACGAGCGATTGTGTTTCTTTCATAAGGATATCGAGGATCCGGTAGAACAAGGCGTCACTGCTGCCGACTTCCATCTTGCTTCCCGTAATGGCCCTGTTCTTTTCCCTTATAAAGGCCTCTTTCACAAGCCAGTGTGATTTCCCGATGGTGATCAGGAAATTCTCACCCCAGAAGACCTTGATCTCTTTCGTATCTACAAATGCACCAGCAGCATCAAAACTCGGAAAATGGAGAACAAGGAAATGATAATCATCATAGGTGTCGATCTTTGGCCGGAGGTTGGAAACGGAACGGCAGTCTTCAATATCCAGGGGATGGAAATGGTATGTATCGCTCAACACCTGCAGGTCCTCATCTGTTGGCCTTAAAATGTGCGACCAGCGAAGGTTCCCGAATTTAATCGTTTCAATCATAGCGTTTCCTTTTGGAGATATTTATTTCCCGTTGATGTTTTTCCACCTGAAGGTGTTGATCATATGTTCAATGTCCGTCTTCAGGAAATCGATGACGGGTTCAAGTGAATCATTGTTTGGCACCAGGTTGAAATAGAGTGCCCCGCGGATAAAGTTCTTTGTGCTGTCGGTCAGATAGAACTGGTAGGCCGAAGCGGCATCAGACCCCTTGATCTCATACACCAGCCCGAAGACATGATCGTTTTTATCGAGGTATTCCTTCTGACTGATCGCATGGGCTTTCGGGATATGCTTGTTTACCAGCGTGTGCGCATCTTCAAGGTATGACTCAAGGTTATGGTTGACCGGTTTGTAACTGATATGCAGCTGGGCATTAAAAGACGGATACAGAATGTTGAACCAGTAAGGTTCAGCCAGCTTTGAATTATCAGGCGTTATGACTGCATACACCGGGTATTCAAATGTGAACGGGAACGTCGTATCAAACTTCTTATACTCCTTCTTCGGGAAATCAATCCGGAAAAAACCCCTCGGCTTGGGCATGTAATCGCTGCCGCATGAGGATAGCAGACATGTGAGTAAAACGAATGGGAGTAGTTTCATAGTCAATTAACTGGTGAGGTGGTGAGGTGGTGAGGTGGTGAGGTGGATTCAAAAACACTTTACTCACCAATTCACCACCTCACCAATTCACTACTTGTTAGAAAGGAAGATCATCCTCCGGCATGACCTGTTCGGGCCCGTTTTCTTCTTTTGCAGCTCCGGCTCCCGCAGGTGCTTCTCCTCCAGGCTGGTCTTTGCGTCCGCTGCCGAGCATGGTCATTGAATCGCCCATGATCTCATAGGTATAACGCTTCTGGCCATCCTTATCCTCCCAGTCCCTTCTCCGGATCTTTCCTTCCAGGTAAATGGTGTTTCCTTTTTTAAGGTAACTTTCAGCAACTTCTGCAAGACCGCGCCAAAGAATGATGTTATGCCATTCTGTGTGTGGTGTTCTGTCTCCTTCCTTGTTTTTGAATACTTCCGTTGTGGCGAGAGAAAAGCTTGCCTTCTTCACCCCGTTGTCAAACTTCTGAATTTCAGGATCCTTGCCCAGGTTCCCGATCAGGATCACTTTGTTCACTCCTGTTGCCATTGTTTCTGTTTTTAATGAATACTTGAATTAACAAAATTAATAAAACTGGTATGCCGAAAAGCATTTCAGTTTACATTAATCCGGAAAAGTTGAAAAGGTAATACGTTTTTAGAAAAAATATTTTCTACTTTTATCCCATGAAACTGTTAAAAAGCAATCAAAAGATCAGTAAATCAAACGTTTCACCCTATTCTGAAAAATTTCAATTTGTTTTCCGGTACCCGGTTCTTTGCCTGGTCCTCCTCGCAAGTCTTGTCTACCTAAAAACCATCAACTCGGGATTCATTCATTTCGACGATTCGCTTTTCATTGAAGAAAGCCGCATCTTCAACCAGGATCCGGGAAATGTGGTCCCTGCATTTACCCGGGGCTTGTTCGGCAATTCGGACAATACCTATTACCGGCCTTTGTTCCTGGCAGATATCATCCTCGAATACCAGCTATTCGGGACAAAGCCTGCAGGATATCACTTCACAAACCTCCTGTTTCACCTGGCCTCCGTGATCCTTCTTTATTTTTTCCTGCGGAAACTGCTGTCCGACGACAAATCTGCGCTCCTCCTGTCAGCCCTTTTTGCAGTTCATCCTGTCCTTAGCCAGGGCATTGCCTGGATCGCAGGACGTAACGATATGCTGTTATTCATTTTCTGTATCTCCGGAATGATCCTGTCATTGGATTATGCTTCTTCAGGAAATGTCCGGTTCCTGGTTTTCCAGTTCCTGCTTTTCCTCCTGGCCCTGTTCACCAAGGAAACGGCGGTCCTGATCCCGGTGATAACAATTGCCCTTTTATTCCTGGTCAGAAAGACTGAATGGAAAAGGACTGTTCCCCTGGTAATTTCCTGGGCAATAGCTATCGCCGGTTGGTACCTGTTGCGCTCGCATGCCCTGGCCGGCAGGACGAATACTTCATTTTCGGAATCCATCAGCACAGCCATAGGAAGAGCTCCCGCGTTTGTTCAGTATTTTGGAAAAGCGTTCCTTCCCGTTAACCTGAATGTCTTTCCATATGTAAATGAAACGACTGTTGTCTGGGGGATTCTGGCAATTATTATTGTGGGACTATTGCTCATCCTTTCCGGGAACATCCTTTCAAGACTTACCCTTTTCGGTCTCGCCTGGTTCCTTCTGTTCATCGCACCTGTACTGATCGTACCACCGAATGTGAACGACAATACGTTCGAACACAGGATTTACCTGCCAATCGTGGGATTGCTGATCATACTTGGACAGACAGTATTATTCTCAGGAAAAATCAGGGCGGATCACCGCCTTCTCATTTGCGGGATCCTCGTCCTGATTTTCGGTATAACCAGTTTCTCCCGGCTCGGTTATTTCAAGGATCCGCAGCATTTCTGGACCCGGGCAGAGAAGGATTCGCCCCGTTCCGATTATGTTAAAACAGAACTGGTGAAGTACACTCCTGATATCAATGAACAGGAGCGGCTTCTCCTTGAAGTCCTTGCGCTGAAACCGCAAAAGCCCTTCACCAACCTGATGCTGGCCAATATTGCGGTTGACAGACAGGAATACGACAAAGCGGAAAATTACCTCCGGGCTGAAATGCAGCTTTCGGAAAACCCCCAAACTTTTTTCCTCATGGCCCAGGTTTTTTACGCTAAAAACGAGATCGACAGCGTGTTTTCTTACACGGTAAAGGTGATCGGGATTGATCCTGAAAATTTTGCGGCTTACAACAACCTCGCTCACCTCTATCACCAGGTGGGTCAGGATAATAATACAATACAGATCATCCAGGTCATGAGGCGAAAGGGGATGAATATAACGGAAGACCTGCTGAATCTTGAGAACGAATCATCGTCGGGGCAGGGTAAATAAAGAATTGGTCAACCATACCCACCCCTCTTATCCCCTCCCTGCCAGCAGGGAGGGGAAGACCGAAGGTCGGGCTGGGTACATTTAATCTTCTATCAACAATGAATAAAAAAACATCCGTAAAAAAGCAAAAAGCCCCACCCGTAAAGAAGCCGGTGATGGTGGAACAACGTTTTGTGCTCCGGTATCCCATTGTCTGGCTGATTTTGATAATCCTCCTGGTTTATATTAGGACCCTCACGCTTTCCTTTACAAAGCTCGACGATTCCATATTCATTATTGAGAACAAGACCTTCAACGAACAGCCCGGAAATATTGCGGCTTCATTCCATCGCGGGTTGTTCAATCCTGCAAAGGATGCCTATTACAGGCCTATTTTTCTCGTGGATTTCATCATTGAATCGAAATTCTTCGGAACATCACCGGCCGGTTATCATTTCACGAACATCCTTTTCCATGTGATCTCGGTGATCCTGCTCTTCCTCGTTCTGAAGAAGGTCGGTATTCCCGGCTTACATGCATGGCTCCTGGCCATGATCTTCGCGGTTCACCCGGTGCTGAGCCAGGCCGTTGCCTGGATCCCCGGCCGCAACGACATGCTGCTGATGATCTTTTTCCTTGCAGGTCTTTTGCTTTCCATCAAATACACCGAAAAACCGGGGATCCTGCCATTCCTGGGTGCATTTGCCTGCTCCGTTGTGGCGCTTTTCACGAAGGAAACAGCGGTGATCATTCCATTTATTATCTCAGGAATCCTGGTATTCATACTCAAGGTTCACTGGAAAAAAGTACTGCCTGTCATCCTTGGCTGGGTCATTGCGGTCGGAATATGGATTCTTGTCAGATCAACAGCCCCGATTGAGCTGAAAAACAGTTCTTTTCCGGAAATGATCCAGACACTGTTTACCAGGCTTCCTGCCATTGTTCAATATCTGGGGAAAATTATCCTCCCCGTAAACCTGTCCGTCTTCCCTGTCGCGGAAGATACAGCGAACCTCTGGGGAATCCTGGCCCTGGTGCTGATCGCCGGGATCATCGTATATTCCAGGTCCTGGTCAAAACCGTTGACCTGGTTCGGGATTGCCTGGTTCCTCGCGTTTCTCCTCCCGGTGCTGATTGTGCCAAAAGAGCTGAACGACCAGCTTTTTGAACACAGGCTTTACCTGCCGCTGGCCGGAATACTCCTGGTGCTGAGCCAGACCATTCTCTTTTCTGACAGGTGGAAGGAAAAGAACATTGTCCTTGTTTCCGGGGTCGTGATCATTCTCTTTTCGGTCATGAGTTTTTCAAGGATTGGATATTATAAAGATTCCCTCACCTTCTGGTCGACAGCCGTTGAAGATTCCCCGCATTCAGCGTATGCGAAGATGATGCTCGGGACAAAGGTGACCGAAAACGCTGAACGGGAGAAGCTTTTCCGGGAAGCGCTGGCTCTTGATCCGAAGCAGAAGAACCTCAATTTCTACCTGGGGAAAGTCCTTTTTGAAGAAAAGAAGGTTGACTCAGCCGAAAAATACATTCGTCGCGAACCTCCCGTATCACGGAGCCAGGAGGCCTGGTTCCTCCTGGCACAATTCTCTTTTAAAAAGAACCAGTTCGATTCGGCTGCCGTTTATCTCGAAAAAGTTATTGAACTTGATCCGCTTCATGAACAGGCAAACAACAACCTGGCACGACTTTACATCGAGATGAAAAAAATCGATAAAGCCATACTTGTCGTTGATGCCATGAAGCTGAAAGGCATGCCGGTACCGCCCGATGTAAGTGACCGGCTCAGATAACCGGAGGAGAATTAACCTGCAGGAATCATCCTGGTGAATTCGCTACAACTCAATGCTTTCTTTACCGCGGAGGAGCGGAGGCGCAGAGAAAATTCATTCTGCATTATGAACAATCGGGCAATGATCAACGAACTTTGAACTCAGATCGGAGCTCATAACCTCATCAACTCATCAACTCATCAGCTAATCAACTCATCAGCTAATTTTTCATTATCCATGTGCAGATCGTTCGGGCCTTGTTGCTTTATCTTACGTTTATCTTACGTTTATCTTACGTTTATTTTACGTTTATCTTACGTACTTCTATCGGACTAGTCTCTCTGTTCTGATCCTGAGTTTCCGATGGACCTCCTAATTGTATGTGCAGGAGAATTCACCCCAAATACTCACCCCTCTTGTCCCCTCCCTACTGGTAGGGAGGGGAAGACCCCGAGTACTCGGGGTCGGGGTGGGTACGTTAAAAAGCAACCTGGGTATGATCTTTACAGCAAGTGCGGGAATCAGAACAAAGGCAGGATCAACAAAGTGAATGATAAACCAACCAGGACGATGATCGCCGTCCAGGCAATGACGTTGGCGACGGGCTTGTTGACATGCGTCCCCATGATCCTTTTATTGTTGACCAGGAGGATCATGCAAACCAGCACCACCGGCAGCAGCAGCCCGTTGATGATCTGCGACCAGAGCGTAATTCCAATGAGGGGGACATTCGGGATCAGGATGATCACCACGCCCAGTGCGATGATCGCAGTGTAGAGAATATAAAATTCCCGTGCTTCTTTCCATTTCTTGTCGATGCCCGCTTCAAATCCGAAGGCTTCGCAAACATAAAAGGCGGTGGCCAGCGGAAGGATTGTCGCAGAAAAGATGGATGCGATGAACAATCCGAAGGCAAATACCTCTGAAGAAATGGCGCCTGCAAGTGGTTTCAGGGCCATGGCAGCATCCTTCGCCTCGTTGATCACCACGCCGTTCACATGCAGCGTCGACGCGCAGGCCACAATGATGAAAAATGCGACCACCACCGTTGCGGTGCATCCGACGACGATATCGATCACCGTGTACTTGTAATCCTTGATCTTCAATCCTTTTTCGATGACCGACGATTGCATGTAAAACTGCATCCAGGGAGCAATGGTGGTACCAACGATCCCGATTATCACCGCCAGCGACTTTGGTGTCATATCCATTTGCGGCCTGATGATGGAGCTCCCGATCGCCTTCCAGTCGGGTTTTCCCATGAGAGCCGAAACCACATACATTAAAAGTGAAATGCTAAAAATGAGAAAGATCCGCTCAGCGATCTTGTAATTCCCTTTCACCACCAGAAACCAGACCATGATCCCGACGATCGGAACCGAGATATACTTGCTCACCCCGAAAACTTCCATGCTGCCCGCCACTCCTGCAAATTCCGTGGTCGTATTCCCGATGTCTGCAATCAGCAATCCCAGGAAAATAAAAAATGTGATCTTGACCCCGGCATTCTCGCGGATCAGGTCTGCAAGCCCTTTCCCGGTGACGATGCCCATCCTGGCATTCATTTCCTGGATGATGATCAGTACGATGAATGAAGGGATGAGGGTCCATAAAAGCTTATAGCCGTAAATGGCCCCGGCGACAGAGTAGGTTGTGATCCCCCCGGCATCATTATCCACGCTCCCGGTGATGATCCCAGGGCCGAGGATGGCCAGGAAAAGACCGATATTCCTCAGGATTGAGGTCCTTCTGCGTTTAAACAGCATCTGGTTCCCGGTTTTACTTTAGATGGTATCAAAATGGTTTTTTTCTTACACCGCGAAGGCGCGAAGACGCTAAGTGTCAGGATTTATAGAGGTACTTTTGCGTCTTAGCGTCTTGGCGGTTGATTTTCCTTTTTGATACTCTCAATTCCAACTATTTCGTTTTCCTGCTGTTAAGCAAATCGTCCACAATATCTTCAACGGCAACCATTCCCTCCATCTTCATTTCCTTATTGATAACGGGAACTGCAAGGAGGCTATATTTCGAGATCAGCTCGGCAAGCGAATCGATCTTGTCATAATCGAAAACCGTAACCGGCTTTGTTTTTACAATTTTTTTCAGCGGGATATCGGGATCAGCAATGATAAGCTCTCCCAGGGAAATAGAGGAAACGAGGCGTTCATGCTTATCCACGACAAAGATGGAATAGATGGAGAAAGGCTCCGGCTTTTGCCGCCGGATCTCCTGGATGGCTTCACCGGCCGTCAGTTCGCCCGGGAACGTCAGGAATTCCGTCGACATAATGCTGCCTACGGTGTTCTCCGGGTATTCGAGAAGTTCCCTGACCTCTTCGGAAGACTCCTTTTCCATTTCATTCAGCAGCGTTTCAACTTTTTTCTCATCTTCCAGTTCATCGAGAAGGTCGGCCACTTCGTCGGCAGGCATTTTCTCGAGCACATCGGCTACTTTTTCCACAGGCAAACTTTCAACGATCTGTACCTGGGCATGGGGTTCGAGTTCTTCGAGCACATCGGCTGCCTGTTCTTCATCCAGGGATGCGAAAACATAGGTCCGGGAAGCGGTATCAAGTTCTTCTATGATATCTGCAAGATCAGAGGGATGAAGTGTTTTAAGCTTGGAGGAGGCTTTGGAAAGCTTAATGCTTGAATTCGAGAAATCAACTGCTTCGATATCATCCCATAGAATCATTTTAACAGGAAAATCGATATTGAAAAGACTGAGGAATCCCTGCAACGGTTTTTCCACTCCAAGTCTCCTGAGAAGACCATCAATCCCGACATCAACTGCCAGGGCGAAAGTTCCGGAGGGGATCGACACCATGCGGATATCGTTGACCCGAACCACTTTGCTCCCGTTGATGTCAACGATCTGCTTGTCCAGGATGTTTTCACCGAGCCACAGCACATTCGACAGGTAGTCCGGGGAAAGGTCCTCAAAATCGTGGGATACCACTTTAATCGTTGAGCCAGTCTTGAGTATTTCCACCGAAGAAAAATCGAAGATCCGGGTCATGCGGTCGCGGGTGACCTTAACAGCAATGACCTCAGGCCGTAAGGGCTTGTCCGTGCCTGAATCAACAGTATTGATGTCGATCAGCAGGTCCCTGATCCGTCCCTGCACAGTTCCATCAGGTGCAAGAAGATTCTTACCCAGGATCTGGCTGTAATAAAAGGTTGTTTGTGAAGTCATGCGTGCCTCCTTTCCGTTTTAGTTCTGTGCCGGAAGGCTGCAGCATGTTATTATGGCAGGCTGGATACCTTCGCGGTCAGCGGGTGATGCATTCTGATAGGTTTCGCCGGTCCGTCGTCCATTTTAGCTTTCTACTTTGGTTTAGGCCGCAAAAGTAAAAAAAATTTGTCAGGTAATGGTAGGGAGGGGGAAAATTTTTGAGGTCGGAGGTCGGAGGACTGATGATAGATGATGGAGGATGGATGATAGATATTTTAGATTTTAGATTTTAGATTTTAGACTTTAGACTTTAGACTTTAGACTTTAGATTTTAGACTTGAGACTTTAGATTTTAGACAGAGGATCGAGGTCGGAAGTCGGGACCTCGCAGCCCGTGACCCGCGGCGCGCAGCACCAGGCCCGAAAACAGAGAATGAATTATAAATTGAATTCTTCGTGCCCTTCGTGCCTTCTTCGTGTTTCTTCGTGAAAGAAGCATTTTTTTTATTTCACGAAGATCCACGAAGGATTTAAGAAGTTACATTGGTGTCATTTTGCCATCAGGAAACCCTCAATAACATATTTTTATTTATCTTTGTTTCCATCAATTCCGAATCAACATTTTATGTTATACAGGGCAGAGATATTGGATTATCTGAGGGAGAACAAAAAAGTATTCCTGACTGTTTATGGGGTAAGGAAGATTGGTCTCTTTGGATCCTATGCGCGTGATGAACAAAGCGATCAGAGTGACATTGACATCTTGATCGAAATGGGTTCAGATACTGAGAATATTTTTGATAAAAGGCTCCGGTTAAAGGATTTGCTGATGAAGCGATTTGCGAAAAATGTTGATATTTGCCATGAGCAAGCCATCAAACCCCTTTTCCGGGAATTGATCTTGAAAGATGCAATCTATGCATAACAGGGATGAAGTCATCGTCCTGATGATGATTGAAACCATTGACAAGATTTACCGTTTTACCTCTGATCTGGGTAATGCTGAAGCTTTTGAACAGGATGTAGAAAGTTTCGATGCTACGATTATGAATTTTATTGTATTAGGCGAAGCAGCCGGTAAATTATCCATTGCATTTAAAGAGAAATACCTAAAAATCGATTGGCGCAGAATTTATGCCTTCAGGAATGTATTGGCCCATGATTATTTCGGAATATATCCAGCAGAAGTATGGGAAATAATCCAAAAAGATCTTCCCGAATTAATGGTCAACCTGAAAGCGATATCTGATTTCAAATAAGTTTCTTTTCCCGGATCGGTCATGAAAGTAAATGAAGTCTATGTTCAGTGGTCTGAAGTCAGATAATTGAAAATGGAGGATGGAGGATGGATAATAGATATTTTAGATTTTAGATTTTAGATTTTAGATTTTAGATTTTAGATTTTAGATTTTAGACTTTAGATTTTAGATTTGTCAGATTGAGGATGGATGTTAGGAGTTTCAAGCCTGAAGCCTGAAGCCTGAAGCCTGAAGCCTGAAGCCTGAAGCCCGAAGCCCGAGGCCCGCTGTGCGAATCACCAAGCCCAAAAACCGAGAATGAACTATGAGTTGATTTCTTCGTGGCCCTTCGTGCCTTCTTCGTGTTTCTTCGTGAAAGAATTTTTTTCTATTTCACGAAGATCCACGAAGGGATAAAGAAGTTGCACGAAGGAAAATGGAAAATCATCTACAAGTCAGCGAAGCTTTTCTCAATATAATTCTCAATCAGCCTTGGTACCGGATACTTTCGAACATCTTTAATAGAAACCTTCTGAAATGGCAATTGATGTTCCTTTTCAATCCTGGCATGATAAAACCTTGCATGGATCACCTGGTGCGAAAGAACATGCCTGTATTCCTCCGATGTTTCAAGAATCTCAAATCCGGCAGTTCCGAAAATTTTCTTCCACTCATCCGATTCGGTCAATTTCTTTTGGGAAAGAGCCTTTGACGTCTCGATCACCGGAAAGTCATAGAGGTTCCTCCAGATATCATTTTCTTCCCGCTTGTTCAGATAAACCGATTTCTGACCTTTTACGTCTTCATCAAGAATGACCAGGTAATGAAAATACCGGGTTCGCTGAACCTGCGCAACTCCCTTGAGAGGCAGCTTTTCAACCATGTCGTGATTGTAAGCAAAGCAGCTGTTCAAGAAAGGGCAGATGCCGCAATCAGGCTTCCCCGGCCGGCATTGGATCGCCCCGAATTCCATCATGGCCTGGTTGAATGTTCCCGGATCTTTCCGGTCCAGGTGTTTCAAAGCCTGTCCATAAATCTCCTTTTTCGTTGTCGATGAATCCACTGGTGTGATTATTCCGAAATATCTTGAAACAAACCGGATCACATTCCCGTCCACAACGGGGGTCGGCAGGCCATACGCGAGTGAGGCGATGGCGCTCGCTGTGTATGTCCCGACTCCTTTCAACTTCAGGATCGATTCAAAGGTATCCGGGAAATTCCCCTTGTGATGCTGAAGGATCTCCCTTGCAGCAGAATGCATATTCCTCGCCCTTGAATAATACCCCAGTCCCTGCCAGAGTTTCAGCACCTCCTCTTCGTCCGCTGCCGCCAGCGACTTTATATTGGGAAACCGGAGAATGAACCGGTTAAAATAATCCAGCCCCTGGTCAATGCGCGTCTGTTGCAGGATGATCTCGGAAACCCATATGGTATAGGGATCCTTTGAATGACGCCACGGCAAATCGCGTTTATGGGTTTCATACCACGATACCAGGGTTGTTGAAAACTTCATAATTTGTATATTTCAGCAAGACAGACGAATAAAAATATTAATTATTTTCTTGTTCATTAAAAAAATTATATATTTGCACCCCCGATTTGCTTGGAAAATACATTCAGTATTAATCATATAACTCTAAAAATTAACAATTAACATGACAAAAGCAGAAATTGTAGCAGAAATTGCTAATAAAACCGGAATTGAAAAAGTTGCAGTCCAGGCAACCGTTGAAGCTTTCATGGAAACTTTAAAAAATTCAATGGTGAATGGTCAAAACGTCTACCTCAGAGGCTTCGGAAGCTTTATCATCAAGAAAAGGGCTGAAAAAACAGGAAGGAACATTTCAAAGAACACCACAATCATCATCCCTGCCCACAACATTCCTTCATTCAAGCCAGCAAAAACCTTCGTCAATAAGGTAAAATCAAACACCAAAGTGAAGTAAATTTCTAAGCCAATAAATTATGCCAAGCGGAAAGAAAAGAAAAAGACACAAGATGGCTACCCACAAACGGAAAAAACGTTTGCGTAAGAATAGACATAAGAAGAAGTAAAGTATCGTCATGCATTGCACGGGTATGCTCCGTTCCGGGACCTGTGCAATGCACTTTATATTTTCTCCCTCTGATTTAGCCTGCTACAATTCCTTAGTTAATAAATCATTGATGTTTCATCAATGGTTTTGGATTTTAAATAAAGTGAAGAGTGAATAAGGAATTAATTATCAATTCGACCTCATCGGAGGCCGAAATTGCACTTCTTGAGGACAAGCTTCTCGTAGAATTAAATAAAGAAAAATCCAACAACGAATTCGCTGTTGGTGACATTTATCTCGGCAAAGTAAAAAAGATCATGCCTGGTCTTAACGCTGCGTTTGTTGACGTGGGTTATGGCAAGGATGCATTTTTGCATTACCTCGACCTGGGTCCGCAGGTTCAGTCCCTGATGAAATTCATCAAGTTTGCACAGTCTGTAACATCCGGACAATTCTCCATCGCTGATTTCAAGATGGAAGAAGACATCCAGAAGACCGGCAAGATCTCCCAGGTGCTGAAACCGAACCAGCAGATCCTCGTTCAGATCGCCAAAGAACCAATCTCTACAAAGGGACCAAGGGTTTCTTCGGAACTCTCATTTGCAGGAAGATATATTGTCATGATCCCGTTTTCCGACAAGATCTCGGTATCACAGAAAATCAAAAGCCCTGAAGAGCGTAACCGGCTGAAACGCCTGATCGCCAGCATTAAGCCAAAGAATTGCGGGATCATCATCCGGACTGTTGCCGAAAACAAGCTGGTGGCCGACCTCGATGCGGATCTGCGTTCCCTGTACAAAAAATGGGAAACCATTTCTCAGAAGCTGAACACGGCCAAGGCGCCTCAGCGCATCATCAATGAAATGGACCGATCCTCGGCAATCATCCGCGATATGCTGAATGAAGATTTCAACAGCATCGTTGTGAATGATCCGGTCATGCATGAGGATATCAAGACCTACATCCAAAAGATCGCTCCCGACAAGATCAACATACTCAAGCTCTATTCGGGAAAGCTTCCGGTTTATGAGCACTATGGCATCGACAAGCAGATCAAGAGCTCCTTCGGCAAGATCGTTACCATTAAGAGCGGCACCTACCTGATCATTGAGCACACCGAAGCCCTGCATGTCATCGACATCAACAGCGGTCACCGGCTGAACTCGGAACAGAGCCAGGAAATGAATGCGCTTGATGTGAACCTCGAAGCGGCAGCGGAAGTGGCGAGGCAGCTCAGACTCCGCGATATGGGCGGGATCATCGTGATCGACTTCATCGATATGAACCTTGGCCAGAACAGGCGCAAGTTATATGAGAAGCTGAAAGATGAGATGAAACGGGACCGTGCGAAGCACTCGATCCTGCCTCCAAGCAAATTCGGCCTTGTCCAGATCACGCGCCAGCGCGTACGCCCGGAAATGAATGTCCAGATCCTGGAGAAATGCCCGACTTGTGACGGAACCGGGGAGATCAGGCCCAGTGTCCTGCTGATCGATGATATCGACAACAACATCAGCTACCTGACCCACGAGCAGAATGAACCATACCTGACACTTTTTGTTCATCCGTATGTTCATGCATACCTGACGAAAGGAATATTCTCGATCAGGTGGAAATGGTACCGCAAATACAAGCGCTGGATCAGGATCAGACCTCAATCTTCCTATCATTTCCTCGAGCATCATTTCTTTAATAAGAACGGGGATGAGATTAAAATGTAGCCCCACCCCCTGACCCCCTCCCCAGTTGGGGAGGCGAATGGGGAGGGGTAATTCGTAATTCGTAATTAAAAGCATGGATATTGTCGTAAGCGGGATTCGTCCCACTGGAAAACTTCATCTTGGCAACTATTTCGGCGCCATAAAGAATTTCGTAAGGATGCAGCATGAAAATGAATGTTACTTTTTCATTGCTGACTATCACTCATTAACGACCCATCCGACCCCGGAAGACCTTCATGGCAGTGTTAAACATGTAATGATCGAATTCCTCGCCTGCGGTCTTGACCCTGAAAAAGCCACCATTTACATTCAGAGCGATCTGCCCGAAACGGCTGAAATGTACCTGCTGCTGAACATGAACGCATACATCGGCGAGCTGGAGAGATGCACGTCCTTCAAGGAAAAGATACGTACGCAACCAGACAATGTAAACGCGGGGCTGCTGACCTACCCTACCCTGATGGCGGCGGATATAATCATCCACAAGGCCCATAAAGTGCCGGTCGGCAAAGACCAGGAACAGCACCTCGAAATGACACGCACCTTCGCAAACCGGTTCAACAGGCTGTATAAGGTCGATTTCTTCCCGGAACCGGTCGCCTATAATTTCGGGGAGAACCTTGTAAAGATACCGCCACTGGACGGCGGACTGAAGATGTCGAAATCAGATAATGAGAATTCAGCCATCTTCCTTTCTGATCCTGCCGATGTGATCCGGAAAAAGGTCATGCGTGCCGTCACCGACCAGGGCCCGACGGAGATGAACCAGCCGAAGCCACAGGCCATCGAGAACATCTTTGCCCTGATGAAGATCATGTCGGAACCTTCCACCTATGATCATTTCAATGATCTGTACAATACCTGCCAGATCCGCTACGGCGACATGAAAAAACAGCTTGCCGAAGACGTGGTAAAATATACCGAACCTTTCCGTGAAAAGATCACCCAGCTTTATGCTGATGAAGATTACCTGAAAAAAGTCGTCAGGATGGGTGCCGAAAAAGCCCATGCCTCCGCTTCCAAAACGATTAAAGAAGTGAGGGAGATCATAGGATTTAAAAGCTTTTAGCTTTTAGCTATTGGCTATTGGCTCGAAATATTATTCTATAAATGTTAAAATTACTCAATAAAGCCAAAAGCTAAAAGCCAACAGCCAACAGCCAACCCATGCCAGCTACTTCCCAGCCAAAAGAGACCGCCGTCCTGGTCAGTGTTGCCACGCAGAACAACGGGATGGAACGGGTCAATGAATACCTCGATGAACTTGCGTTCCTTGTGGATACGGCAGGGGGACTTCCGTTGAAGCGTTTCGTGCAGAAGCTTGAATACCCCGATCCCCGCACGTATGTGGGCAAAGGGAGATTGGAGGAGATCCGTGACTACATCCAGGGGAACGATATTGACATGGCGGTTTTTGATGATGAGCTTTCACCAAGCCAGATCAGGAACATTGAAAGTGAGCTTCACTGTAAGATCATCGACAGGAATAACCTGATCCTCGATATTTTTGCCAAACGGGCCCAGACCTCTCATGCCCGCACACAGGTGGAGCTAGCCCAGTGCGAATACCTCCTCCCCCGTCTTACACGCATGTGGACCCATCTTGAAAAGCAGCGGGGCGGGATCGGGATGAGAGGTCCCGGTGAACAGGAAATTGAAACGGACCGCCGGATATTACGATACCGGATATCACTGCTGAAGAAAAAACTTGCCGAAATCGACAAACAGATGGCCACCCAACGGAAGCACCGGAAGAAAATGGTCCGTGTGGCCCTTGTCGGCTATACGAATGTCGGCAAGTCAACCATCATGAACCTTCTCAGCAAATCAGATGTATTTGCCGAAAATAAGTTATTTGCAACCCTTGATACCACAGTCAGGAAGGTGGTGTTCAATGAACTTCCGTTCCTGCTTTCAGATACCGTTGGGTTTATCCGGAAACTTCCGCATACCCTTGTTGAATCCTTCAAATCCACCCTGGATGAAGTACGTGAAGCAGATCTGCTGATCCACATCGTTGATATTTCACATCCGGATTTCGAAGAACAGATCAATGTAGTAAAGCAGACGCTCACCGATATCCATGCTTCCGACAAACCCACGATCATCGTATTCAACAAGATCGATCTTTATTCACACATCGAGAAAGAAACTGATGACCTAACTCCGTCAGGGAAGGAAAACCTGACCCTCGAGGACCTGAAGAAAACCTGGATGGCGAAGGTCAATGTGCCGGCGCTTTTTATTTCAGCCACTGCAAAAACGAATGTGGATGAGCTCCGGGAGCTCATCTTTTCCGAAGTGAAGAAGATCCGCAGCTTGCGCTACCCCTCGCTTGACCCGCTGGCAGGATAAAGTTCCCCCGGAACTTACATTCCGGAAGCAGGTGCATTTGGACCGGATCAGTTGTCTTTCAGGCAACGGAGGGCAAAGCTGTTTGCCTTGAGGTCGTTGCTTATGTAACAGTACCCATTGAAGAAAGTCAGGCCCCAGCCGTCGGCAGGATCTTTTTGGGTATTACTCCAGTAATAGCCAATTGATCCACGTGCGCTCAGGGAACCATCACTGCTAAAAAGGTATCCGGAAGCATGCATTTTTAAAAGAGAGTTCCATGGTACGTACCAGTTTGTCCACCCTCCGCTTGCATCCACATTGGTCCATTCACCAGAGGTTGGAATACGCCAGCCATTACTAAACTCAAGAGTACATGGGTCATTTTCAGCAGTCCAATCCGAACTTTCATTAATGTTGTTTATCCAGGCAGTACTTGGTGTCCGGGTCGTGCCATCGTGTTTAAATCCCCGTTGCCTGTTGAACTGCCAGTACCAACCTGCAGAAGCTTCAGTGGCATCGCTTACAGCGATTGCCTGGTGGTCGGCACCAAGGTTACTGGTAATCCAGCATTTTGATGCCTCTCCCGGTACATTGGTAACTGTGCCGTATGTAACTGTTTTCGTAACCGGGGCGACAGTACCTGCCACATGGTTAATTGTGAATGAGGAACCACAAGGAATTGCTGTGGTAAAACTTAACTCATTCCCATATGCAGTCCCCACACTGTTGGTGGCATATGCCCGGATATAATATACTGCATTCTCTGTAAGGCCTGTCAAATTACTAATAAACAAGCCTGTTCCCGTACCATCTGTTGTCTTGAAGTCAGCTATTGTTGGATTTGGGCTTGTATTCCAGCACACACCCCGGGCAGTCACCACAGTATCACCATCGTTGGTAATGTTACCTCCGGAAATGGCAGAATTGCCTGTAATGGAAGAAACAGGAGTAGTTGTAAGTGTAGCATAATTTAAGTCGCTACTCCATGTTGGTACAGATGAGGGAGATAACCGTAAAAATTGACCGGGAGAACCCACTGGTATCTCTGCCCATTGTGTACCGTTCCAATAGAGCATATCCCCCGGATTCTGCCCGGGAGGAAGTGCATTGCCCGAAGTTGAAGCATATTTCGCATAGGGCACAGATAAGAATTGCGATGTCCCCATCAATGACCAGGATGATCCTCCGGCGGGATCCATTTCGGTTTGGAGATAATAGGATCCATCTCCCCAGATGATAGTCGAAAAATTACCTGAAACGATAGTACCTCCCCCGATCGCTAAAGTCGCTAACCCGAATTCGTTGGTGGTCATCAAATGGGTTTCACAGTATACACTTGTTCCTGAGGGAGCTCCCTGGATGATGCTCAGCCTGAAACTGACCACCTGGTTGCGCAGGAGATTTCCGCCTGCATCCCTTGCAATGGCCTGGTAGTTAATGGCCCCGGGTACCTGGCCATACAATGTCGAATGAATCAATAGAAAACCAACTATCAATCCTGGGAATAGCCGTAAGAATGGTTTCATAGCATTTGTATTAAAAGGTTTGAAAAAATTGCAGATCGTTATCTTGATGCCAATTTTTTACATACAAAATGCAGGGTTAGAAATCCAAGAAAGGAAATAATGGAAGAGAAGGTAAATATAAGGAATTATCGCCGGAAATATAATTTTAATTAAAATTATTATGATTTTTTTTGGGTGTATCTGCTTTTTGGCCGTCCATTCTTAAGTTGGTACCCAGAGATACAAGTGACTTTCGTTTTCATCCTAAAAGTATCTTTTCAATCACGGGGATGTACGCCAGACCAAGCCCAATGATGTAGTACAGCAAAAGAGGGTATACTAAAAGCCCATTATACCAAGAGTCACAGAAACACAGAAAAGTTTTCAATTTAAATAAGTCATCTGTGTCTCAGCGTCTTTGTGGTGGTGAAGAAAATGGCCATTTTGACATCCTCTGGAAAACAACCTCATCCAGTGATCGTCGGACTCATGAGAGGTGATATAGGGTTATTTTAATAACTTTGTGGCCAGACTGCTTCAGCACAATCTTCTCCCCGATGAAAAAATATCACCTTCTTTTTCTGTCACTTTTATCTGGACTTATCATGGCTGCAGGCTGGCCTGTCCGCGGCTTTCCAGGGTTACTGTTCATCGGGTTCATACCCCTGTTATTCATTGAAGACTTCATTTCAAAACATCCGGAAAAATTCATAAAATTCAGTCTTTTATTCTACTCACTACCCTCTTTCATCACCTGGAATTTTCTTACAACCTGGTGGATCTACAACTCCACAGGGATCGGGGCCATCATGGCCATTTTCCTGAATTCCCTCTTTATGGCGATTATTTTCAGCCTGTTTCATTATTCGAAGAAACAACTGAATAACAATACTGCCGGTTATGCATGCCTTGTCTTCTACTGGATGACCTTCGAATACCTCCACCTCAACTGGAACCTCAACTGGCCCTGGCTCAACCTGGGAAATGGCTTTGCCTCTTATTACAAATGGGTGGAATGGTACGAATACACCGGTACCTTCGGAGGTACGCTTTGGATACTTGTTACGAATATTCTGGGATTTATCATTTTGAGAAGCTTTGCCGCGGGCTGCGGGCTGCGGGCTGCGAGTTCTGAAATGCATTCTAATAAAATCAAATCCGAAACCCGAGGCTTGTTGCCCGAAGCTCGCAGCGCGTGGCTCGTAGCTTTTGGCCTGTGGCTGGTATTAATCCTATCCCCGATCCTGCTATCCCGGATCATCTATGCGAATTACAACGAAGTCAAAGATCCTGTCAATGTTGTCATCGTTCAGCCAAACATCGATCCTTACAATGAGCAATATAACCTTCCCCCGGCCGAAGTGATCGGAAGGATCATGAAACTGGCCGGCCCAAAACTCGACAGCACCACCAATTTCCTGGTTGCGCCTGAATCGGCCATCCAGGAAGAGATGTGGGAGAACAATATGAATACATTCAGGAGTATAGGGCTTCTCCGTGGTATAATAAAAAAGTTCCCCAATCTCAACATCCTGATTGGTGGATCAACATTCCGGTACTATGCAAAAACAGAGAAAATCCCCTGGACTGCCCGTCAGTTCACCGACACCAAAGAATACTACGACGCCTATAACACGGCGATCCTTCTGAATGCATCTGACAGCTTGCAGTTATATCATAAATCAAAGCTTACCCCGGGCGTTGAAATCCTCCCGTCATTCGGCAAGCTGAAGTTCATCGAGAAATTTGCGATCAACCTGGGAGGAACCGTCGGTACCCTCGGACTTGATACTGTGAGGAAAGTCTATTCCACTGTGAATACCGTGAAAGCAGCCCCGTGTATCTGCTATGAATCGATCTTCGGGGAATTCTTCGCTGATTTTATAAGGAACGGAGCCCAGATGATGTTCATCATCACAAACGATGGCTGGTGGGGAAATACTGCAGGACACCGTCAGCATTTCTCCTTTGCAGCGTTGCGTGCAATAGAAACAAGGCGCAGCATCGGACGTTCAGCCAATACCGGCATTTCTGCGATCATCGATCAGCGCGGCGATGCATCTCATGTGACAAAATACTGGGAACCTGCCGTGATCAAAGCTTCCATGAACGCAAGTTCAACCCTGACTTTTTACGTCAGGAACGGAGATTACCTTGCACGGATGGCGACAGCATGCGGTGGGATATTTCTCCTGATATCGATTTTAAACAATGTCAGACGTTGGATAAAAAAACCAACTTATGGAAAAAAGTGAATCTTCTCATTCCTGGGAAAAAAAACCTAAATTACATCCTGTCAATCATTAACCGAAATCCAGATGTTCAAAATAAAAATCAATCGTTTCCTCCTTCTTTGCTTATTCATAGTGACAGCCTGTAACAATGCTCCGAAAAAAAGCGGATCTTCTGCAGGATCGGCGGAAAAAAAAGCTGCGACCATTTCAGTTCCGGCATTTAACGAGGATTCGGCTTATTATTTCGTTGATAAGCAGGTTTCATTCGGCCCCAGGGTGATGAATTCCCCGGCTCATGATAAATGTGCAGACTATCTGGCAAAGAAGCTTGATACTTATCTCCCGGGTGTAATTGTTCAGAAAGGTACGGTAACCGCGTACAATGGAACGGAGCTAAGCATCAGGAACATCATCGGCTCTTTCAACCCCGGGTCAAACGACCGGATTTTCCTTTGCTCTCACTGGGATTCCAGGCCCGTTGCCGATCATGATCCGGACCCGAAGAAATACAACAAGCCCATCGACGGGGCCAACGACGGAGCAAGCGGCGTGGGCATCCTCCTTGAAATCGCACGACAGATCAGTATTACCAAACCAGGGATCGGTGTTGACATCATTTTCTTTGATGCCGAGGATGTTGGCCCTCCCCAGAACTGGAAGCCAAAGGAAAACACGACTGATTTCTGGTGCCTCGGATCTCAATTCTGGGCAAGAAAACAGCATGTTCCCGACTATTTTGCCAAGTATGGCATCTTGCTCGATATGGTCGGAGCACCCAATGCAACGTTCCTGATGGAAGGCATTTCCATGGAGGTCGCACCTGAGATCGTCAAAGCAATATGGTCCGCTGCCGGAAGGATAGGCTATTCGAAATATTTCCTCTTTGAAGATGGCCCAATGATCACCGACGATCACGCGGTCATTAATAAGATCAAGGGAATCCCGACCATCGACATCATCCACCTCGACAGGACCAGTGAAACCGGGTTCTATCCTTACTGGCATACCACGGGCGATAATATGAAATCGATTGACAGGTCCACACTAAAAGCTGTAGGCCAGACTTTGCTTACAGTGATCTATGAAGACCGGTAGGCATTTCTAATTGAAAATAAAAGAAGGATCCCTGTATCCGGAAATGTTTTTATACCAGTCGGGATACTGGGCACCCGCTGATTCCGCCCAGTTGCTCATTTTCAGGTAAGCTTTCAGGATATCAGACTTTTCGGTCGGGTAATCAAAATTATAGAAGGTGTTGATGGCCCAGGGAAGATTATTTTGTGTCTTATAGAAACGGTTGGCAGCCGGATCACTGTTATCATTCATGGTGCCGAAATACGTAAAGTCGGCAAGGGAGGTCGGCTTTTGGTCAGGAAGATGAATTTCACGGCCCCTGATCATCTTAACGATCAGGAACGGGTTGAAGTTTTCGAGATTCAATTGGGCAAGGGTGAAGTTGTTCGGGGTGTATAAAAGATGGATCATTACCGTATCCGGCACCACATATGGGTTTCCGGGATATACATTAACACCGGAAACGCCCGACTGACGGGGAAGGACATTGAACGCATCATCACAAACGATGATGGTCGGCTTATCCTGTCCCGCCTCAAGGCCATTTGCAGCAAGGGTAATATAATTCTTTTCGAGAACTGAACCCGTGCAGGTTATGGCTGATGACGGAATGGCTGCAGTCGGGAACTGGAATCCGAAGCCATTGTCCATGCTCGCCCCGATGGCTCTGACCACGAAGCGGGCAAAAGTCTCGACGATCTTGTTCTGGGTATTTGTAACGGTTTGGAACTGGTAGTTCACAACCAGGTCGTTGAAATCATAATCACCCTGTCCCGGCCAGAGATCCTCAAAAGCCAGTGTGCCGTAACCGTTTGCCGGGAAATAGTTATCAAATGCTTTTAACGGATCAGCAGGATAATCGTCATAACTGTCCGGAACCCCATCAGCATCGGAATCGACTGAGTTTGCATAACCAACGTCCGTATTGTAAACGGGGGTGGTCAACACGCCCTGCATAAGGCCGGGTGAACTGTCATAAGCGGTGGCCCCGGCTCCTTCATTGAACCGCCAATACCCCTTCAAACCCTGGGCAGATGTTGAAAAGCCGACCGCCATGCCAAGATTGACCTCGGATGAATTAAGGGTTTTATTCCAGATGGAAACCTCATCGATCAACCCCATGAAAAATTTCTGGTTACCGGCATCGGCTCCAATTGATACCGGACGGTTGTTGGCCCTGATGGTTTTTACTACCGGAACAGAACCGACCTCAATACCATTGATATAAAGCCTGACCACGCTTCCATCATAAGTGCCGGCTATATGATACCATTGATTCAGAACAGGCCGGCCGGAACCCCAGTTCACGAGAGTATTCGTACCATCAGAAAAGGCAACGCTTGTTTGCCAGCCATTCCAGAGATCCTGTCCCAAGCCAAGTCCGTCCCAATCCCCTTTCTGGACAATCTTTGCACTTTGATGACGGGAGGCCTTTACCCAGGCAGAGATGCTGAAAGCATTCGTAAAAGAGAGCGATGATCCACCGGGAACACTTATCCAATCTGATGTTCCGTTGAAATGCAGGGAATAATTTATTGTGAGCACTGATTTTTTTTCTGCCGGGAACGTAAAATCAACTGCTGCGGAGGTCAAAGGGACCAGGAATGTATCAATCCGGATCGAGGTAATTTCAAATGGTAGTGAAATTGCAACCTGTTCGTCAGTAACTCCGGTAAAGCCCATTATTTTCCTGTAAAGGACAGACTGATCTTCCGAGGAGATCCGGATTACCCTGGCCGGAATATTATGCAGTGAGATATCAATATTCTGATACGTCCTCCATTGGAACCCGGAAGGTGCCCTGAGATCCTTCATCTCCGTTACAGGAGGTATCTCAACCTGGGCTGACTTATGACATCCCGTGAACGTAAATAAAACTATGATGAAAAGCGATAAGATCCTCACCCTTTAATTTTCGGCAAAGTTACAAGAAACGAATGATTTACAAAAAAGCCTTTTATCGATCCTGATAAACTCCCCGGTTGCGGCACTAAAAGAAAATGCTCCGGATCAAAGGAGTTCATTCGCCAGGTTCGCCAGTTCAGAACGTTCGCCTTTTTCAAGGCGCACATGGGCATAAATAGGATGCTTCTTGATCTTGTCGATCAGGTGTGACAATCCGTTACTCTGTGCATCAAGGTATGGAGTGTCAATCTGGTAAATATCCCCGGTAAATATGATCTTGGTGTTTTCCCCGGCGCGGGTGATGATGGTTTTTACCTCATGAGGCGTCAGGTTTTGTGCTTCATCAACGATAAAACAAACATTTGAAATACTTCGGCCCCTGATATACGCCAATGGAGTAATGACGAGCTTCTCGTTCTCGATCGCATCGGCGATCACCTTGTACTCCTTGTCTTTTTCGCTGTACTGGTTCTGTATGAATTTGAGGTTGTCCCACAGGGGTTCCATGTATGGATTCAGCTTTGATTTTATATCTCCCGGCAGGTAACCGATATCTTTGTTGCTGAGGGGAACGATCGGTCTCGCAAGATAGATCTGTTTGAAATTTCGTTTCTGTTCGAGTGCGCCTGCAAGGGCGAGCAGTGTTTTCCCTGTACCGGCAATTCCCTGGAGTGTGACCAGCTTCACTTCAGGGTTCAGGATCGCATGAAATGCAAATACCTGTTCGGCGTTCCTTGGGGTGATCTTGTAACAAGAATGCTTTTCGATCTTTTCGATCCGTTCGCTAATGGGGTTGTAAAATGTAAGTGCGGAATTCTTGCCGTTCTTGAGGATGAAATAATGGTTGGGGATCGGGTTTGTGATCCCGAGAAACTCAGCAGAACAGTAGCCTTCTGAATAGATCTTGTCGATCACGTTTTTTTCAACACCCTCGATCACGGATTTCCCTGCATAAAGTGAATCTACGTCCTTTATCTTCCCTGTCTCAAAATCTTCTGCAGGAATATTCAGGGATTTCGCCTTTAACCTGAGGTTGATATCCTTTGTAACGAGGATGACCTTCTTGTCAGGATTTTCCGCGATCATGATCAAGGCTGCATTCAGAATGCGGTGATCGGGTTTGTTCTCTCCAAAAACCTTCACCGCATCCAACTCGCTTTGCTCATTCATCACTACTTTGAACTTTCCCCCTTTGGGCATTCCCAGGGAAATCCAGGATGTCAGTGTCGACCGGTCGGACAGCTTGTCCATGATCCGGATGAATTCCCTTGCTTCAAAGTTGATGGTATCATTGCCTTTTTTGAAATCATCCAGTTCCTCCAGCACTGTTATCGGGATCGCTACATCATTATCCTCAAAGCTCTTTAAAGCATTGTGGTTGTAAAGGATCACTGAAGTATCCAGTACAAAGATCTTTTTCTCTTTGGGCTTTTTTACGGGCATAGGATCTTCGTTAAGGTTTACTCAAATGTAATGAACGAAAGATACAATTTGGTATTTTATCCTGATAAGATATAAACAAGATGTTGTTGAGGAAAAGTTTAAAATGACCCTGTCAGGGTCGGTGACTCTGACAGGGTCATGGGAATACTGTTATTTCTTCCCCGGGTTAGGAGGTGTGATCATCCCGACACCGCTTTGCATATTATTGAAAACAACCACCATGTCGAAAATATCTACATACCCGTCGCCGTTCACATCGGCCCCCTGGTATCCGAAAGCTCCGCTCTGCGACTGGTTGAACACTTCATTATTGTCAAAAATATCAATATAGCCATCCTGCTCGCCGGTCCAGCTGGTTATATCTCCGCCAAATAAAACAAATGTTCCGGAGCCCTCCGGAACCTCCTTCAAATTATTGCCAAACGCCTGGCTGGCCGGAAATGTAAAGTTATAATAAACAGCATTACCGTCAAATAAAACAGGATCACTGCTCCAGGTTTCGACACTGCTGCGGTGTTTGACAACAATGTAATAATCTCCGGTGGAAACCGGTGCCGGTGTTGAAATTGTTCCATCCGGGCTGACCGGCAACCCGTGCAAGGCATAAAGATATTCCCAGGTAAAAGGATCTGCCAGGTAAATACTCAGGGTATCGACAGTATTCCCTGCAAAATTGTTCCAGGTATTTCCATCGATATCGGCATCCTGGACCGGGCGCATTTCAAGGATATCCGGACTGTAAAAACCTTCCAGGAAAACCTGCAGGTTGAGCGTATTGGCTCCGGAAGATCCGTTGAGGGTAATATCATCGATATGCCAGGTACCAATGTCCCATGAATTGCCGTTTACCGCAAATGCAAACTGGAAGGTAGCTGAACCAACATCAGAAGTTGATATGACAAGATTTTTTGTTTCAGGTCCAAGAATGCCTGCCTGGGCAACTGACCAGACGGAACTCCATGTAATTCCACCATCGCTTGTCGTCCATATTTCACAGGAAGTACCGGAACTATATGAGGTAAGGTACTGCTTGAAGGATAGGTTAAGCGCTGATTGCCCCAATGTATTAATGACAGGAGAGGTCAAAAAAGACCTGCCGCTAAACCAGGGATTCCAGGAATTAAACACGAGTTCAGGAAAGACGCTCCCTGCATAGCTGCTCAGATCGACGATCCAGTTTGTGGGTGATCCGTAATTCTGCACCTGCCAGCATTGTGGTGTAAATCCAATTAACTGTGAAGTGAAATCTTCGGAATATGGCAGAGAAGTCGGCGGACAGGGTAAGAAAAAGTTATAAGGGCCGGCCCAATTACTGGTAGTTCCGCCACCACAATCACTTTGTACGTAAAAACTATATGTATAGCCGTTCGTCAAACCTGTCAATGTGTAAGGATTCTGATCCGTACCTGAAATCATGTTACCAGATCCACGTATAAAACCGGCTGGCCCCCATTCGATATTCCAGGTACTTGCATTGGATGTCCAGGTCAGGTCAGCCGAAGATGAAGAAATATTGATTACATTGAGTGCGGTCGGTGTCAGACATGTACTGCAATCCATCCTCACCCAGTACCGGCTCAGGGAGTCACAAACAACCTGTTCCGCCCAGTTGGGAGCAATCATCAGGTAATAAGTTCCGGGAGAGAGCTGACTGATCATCGACTGAGGAAAGCCAGCCGAGTTGCCAAAGGAATTAAAATACCCCGATACAGGGCAGGGCGCATTTGCAAGTCCGACAAAATTGGAGAACTCGCCATTCACGTTAAAAGTCACATCTGTTGTTTGTGATAAGGTAAATGAATACCAGTCCGTATCACGATGTGACCGGGTCAGCCAGGCCGTGCCGCAGATTGTATCGCCGCATCCGATCTCCTTAAAAAGTGGATTAACCAGGTTGCATCCGTTATCGACACTGTCTCCGCATGCTTCCCCTTCCGGGATTGAATTTACCGGGCAATCAAAATAATGTGTCCGGAAGGTTTTTTTGACCCATGCGCTTCGATCCGAAGCGGAACAATAAGTACGGACATAAACATCATATTCCGTCCCAGGAGTAAGATTGGAAAATTCATATGCCGGTGTATAATTGGCAAAGACGGAAGTGCCTGATCCCAGTGCAAATCCTGCGGGGCCCCATTCAATATCCCATTGATGATTGGTCGAAATAGTGGATGGTGTCCATGAAAGATCTGCCGTTGTGGCAGTCAGGGTCGTATTAGAAACCATTAGATTTGTCGGCGGGAAACAGGTATATATATCAACATGTGCAGGACCGATCCTTACAGATTCTCCATTGGCATACTGAGCTGAAACTTCATAATCATACCCACCCTTCGGCAGTGCAAAATCATCATAGGAGAGGTCCGGGATGTTATCAGCGATCTTGAAATTATCGCGGTAAACATTGTAACCGGTCAAGGTGGATGACGGAGCAGAAGGAGCATTGTTTGCAACGTCCGGTTGGATATCATTCGCCGCCGGGAGATTAACGGACGGGAGTGTTGAAGAGGGCACCTGTCCCGATTTAACGAATGTGGGTTTCACTGATGCAGGTATCGGTTCATGCGCAACGGATTGCAGCGATGCTATCTGACCCGGTATGATTTGGTGTACCGGGCCCAGAACGGGGCTTTCAGAAACGAATCCCTGGAGTGTCCAGTTAAATTCCCATCCCCAGGCTTCTTTCACGGAGAACCAGCCATAACCGGCGTTTATCATATCACCCTTCCCGGCAACTGCCGGTCCTGGACCTAACCCTGCAGGATATCCACTTTCGTGCTGATATATTTCATACCCGAACCATAGTTCTTGGGTGCCGTCAATCAGTATAGGGGTATCGAGCGTTATTTCATTCCATGTGCCGATAAACGGATCAGTAACAACCTGTGAAAGCAATAGAGTTGAAGCGTTGCTTCCTTTCCAGACTTTCAACGTATAGGTGGCGGCTGCATCTGCAGCAACAAAACGGATCTTTTTCAGAAAAGTGCCATTATAAGGGGCGATATCAGTGACCGGCCACCTGGAGGCAACGGTATATACTGAATTCGCACTGTATCCCAATGCCCCCCAGATGACTCCATTATCCCAATGGATCCACTGATCAGGAGCCGAGCCCGGAGCGAGCCAGGTCAGATGAACATTATTCTGCAATGGACCGGTAACGCTGGCCTGTAAATTTACCGGCGGTGCAAAATAGGGTGTCAGACAAAAATCCTGGGAGGTTGTACTCCCTTCTGCAATATCAACGGAAAAGATGGTTTGAATTGCATCATGCCAGATGGCTGTAAGATCATAATACGTTCCGGCCGGTAAAATCATCTGGTAATAACCCGTAGAATCAGATGTGGCGGAATGCGTTCCGGTAGTGATTGTAGCTCCTTCAATAGGAATCATACAATCCGGCTCCTCCATAACATAGCCTTCAATCGTCCCAACAAAAGTGTTTATCTCAAACTGCACCTGTGCGATGTAAGCGTCAGGATCATAATTGGCAACTGGCGGAGATGCAGGATCGGGGTTGGTATCGTCGTCGTAATAGCTCAGTCCGCGCGGTGCTCCACTATAAAAAGAACCCCATAGGGCCGTACAGTCCCAGCCATTTGAATTTTCATCCACTGCAACCATAATATTGCTGCCGGAATAATAAAATGGAGCGGATAAAGTAAATTCAATCCATGTTCCTTCAGCAGGATCAGAAAACGTTCCGGAAAAAACCTGTGTCATTGAACCGACCGGCACCCAGTCTGATGTACTTGAAAATTCTGTCTTTTCAGTATTTCCCAGGTAAATTGTCCAGTTATTCCAGTTTGAAAATACCGAACCGCCTCCTGCATAATAGAACCTTATTTTCTTAATGAGGCCGGAAGAACCTCCACCGTCAGTGATTTCACTTCCGAGATAGATTTGCTGACTATAATTATAATTGTAGCATGAATAAATTGGAAATTGCCATGATTGATCAGAACCGGATCCGATTTGCACTTCAGTTCCAGTCCCGGAACCATATTCATAAGCACCCATATCTATAATTCCCCCGACTATCCTGGAATATCCGTCGAGGTCAAACGATTGGTCGTTAAAAGAATTGTCTCCTGCATCAATACATGGACTTGCGTCCATTAACCTGAAATTCCCCAGGGAAACATCGGCGAAATCCGGATATGAAGAAATATTCCCCGCACCTGCAGGTAACGGATCGGTGCAGCAATTAACGTATGAATTCCCGTCATAATTGGAAATATTCCCGTATTGGTCGGTGTTCCCCCAGATTATGCAATTCCGGAATTCACCTCCCTCTATTACATAACTTGTTCCTCCATTATTAAACGCGGTGTTATTGACGATGGTGCATCCGATTATGAGAATGGCCTGGTTTGCAGGATCACCCCAGTCGCAATGGACACCTCCGCCGCCCACCGATGCATTCGGAGCGCTGTTATTTGTAATAAGGCAATTCACCAATTTCCCCGTATGATAGAGATTCACGCCTCCTCCACCGCCATTCCAGGCACAATCACACGTAATGGAATTACCCGTGATTATCGAGTTGCTGATTTCCGCATCAAACGCACAGTCACCCATAAATACACCTCCGCCATAACTATTCGCAGTATTATTCCGGATTGTACAATCCATCACCTTCGCACTTGAATATGAGCCATAAACACATAGTCCCCCCCCATAATCAGGAGCATAATTATTCTGAATGATACAATGGAGGATTTGCGGCGATGCATCCGATATAAAAATCCCGCCTCCTCCATATGGGGTATTGGGTATTGACGGGGAATATCCATGTTGAACAGTAAATCCAACTACCTGGCAGGATGAAATTTCATAATTATTAATGGTAATAACGCGGTCCGCACTACTTCCATCTATAATGGTACTGTTGATAAAAGCCGGGTCGCCAGTGGTGAAATAATTAGAACAGAGAATAATATTCTTTCCGTTCAGGTTGAGGTTCTCATAATAGGTCCCCGGTTCAACCAGGACCATGTCTCCGTCAACCGATGCATCTATTCCTGTCTGAATAGAACTGTATTCCACCGGCACATGCAGGATCGTGCTGAACCCATGATAAGGCAGCATCACAATAAAAAAAAGCAAAGTCAGAAAGTGAATTTTTTTCATATCAATTTTCTTGGTTTTTCTACAGATGGATTTTTTATTCTGAAATTTATTTTGCAAGCAATTTACAATTAATTTTATCTATTTATATATATATCGCCATACTTATTTATAACAAATCATCCTGTTAATCCTGTAACATCCGTGGTTATTTGAATTTGTATAAAACCCAGGATGGAAAATTTTTGTACTGATTTGCCGTATACCGGAGTGCCGGACTTAAGGAGACCATCCCTGAAGGAATTACTTGTCGGGACGAATGACAAGCAATGAACCAGAAAGGTCAAGGAGTTCTTACTTTTTGACAAACCGTCCGTATGCCACATGGTTTTCAGATTCTGTTTTAACCAGATATACGCCCCGGGATAGCTGTGAAATATCAAGGGTTATTGCTTCAGCCCCACGGATATTCCGGGTATATAATTCCTTGCCGGCAATATCCATGAGGGTCACGACAACAGGATCCTTCTGTAAAGCCTGATATTCCACGGTCAGGATGTCAGCCGAAACAGGGTTTGGATAGAGGTGAAGAGCTGGCTGCTGATCCTTCTTTTCTTCGAAGCCAAACGGCAGGTTTTCGCCCAGCAGGGCAAGAAATCCTGTGGAATTGGCACCTCGTGCAATCTGGCCGTCAAAGCTTACGGCGTCATTCTCCATGTTTCCTGCCACCACCATATTAAATGGAGCAGAATTCCCGGAAAAAGAGATCACGGGTACTAAGATACCCAGGCACAAGAAAATCTTGGTAAGAGTTTTCATATTAAGAAGGTTGTAAATTTTTTTTCTTTACTTCTGATAATAATAACAGGTTAAAGTTAAAGTAAAATTACATTTTCTTCCATTTATTTCTATAAAATTCATATCCGCTTCTGAAAACATTCATAAAAGCGAGCCTGGCTGAATAGAATACCGCCGGTAACAGGGAAAATTGTCAGAAAAGAATAACACAAGGTACTGACCGATTCCGCCTTTTGACTTTTGACCTTTGACATTTGACTTGTCAATGGTTCTTCCAGCTTTTCTTCAGTGGGTATGGAGGAGTATTCATGCCAATGGCGTTCTGCATATTGTTGAAGACAAGAGCCATGTCGAAGATATCGATAAACCCTTCAGGTCCGGTCCCTCCTGCCGGCGAAAACCCGGTAAGATCCTGGCCCAAATAACCAAATGATGCATCCTTGGCAAAATTGAAAACATCTGCATTGTCGAAAATATCGACATACCCATCCTGTGTCCCGGCTGTTCCGGTCACATCACCTCCCCAAAAACCAGGAAAAGCCAAATTACTGCGCAGCTATTTTTTCCCGGGGTTCGGAGGTGTTAACATGCCGGCGCCAAGCTGGAGATTATTGAACACCAGAACCATATCGAAAATATCAACAAATCCGTCACCCGTAATATCCCCGGTGATGTAACCAAAAGAGCCTGTTTGCGCAAGGTTAAAGATCTCATTATTGTCGAAAACATCAACATATCCGTCCTGGAAGCCGGTCGCACTGGTTACATCCCCGGCGAATATTGCATAGATACCACTCCCCGGGGCTATTTCTTTCAGATTATCGCCGAAAGCCATACTGACCGGAGATGTGAAATTGTAATCAACCACATTGCCGCTGAATGATACAGGCTGGGCACTCCATGTTTCAACGCTGTTGCGGTGTTTTATCACAATATACCAGGATCCGGTCACCAGGGTTGGAACAGATGTTGAAATGACACCATCCGGATTGACGGTTAAACCATGGAATTCGTGAACATAATTCCAGGGCTCCGATGCCTCTGCAAGGAACACGCTCAGGGTATCTGCGATGTCATCGTTGAATTTATTCCAGGTGATTTCACCATCTGAATCCTGCGCCTGCCGCATCTGTCCTGTTCCCTGATCATAAAGACCTTCGAAAAGAACTGTCAGGGTTAACGTTTTATTCGCCGACAACCCGGCAAATTCATCGGCGCCCACATCCGGTGCTGATGGGGGAAAAGAGGGGTTTTCAGGATAGCCCGGGTTCGGGTACCTGGCCTCACCGTCAAAATCATTGATAATGTCAGGTGTTGAAATGATCGTTCCCCCGCTTTCGCATAACGTGGAGCTCGCGGATTGAATATGCAGGTCATAAGGGGCGAGGGTATCATTCACAAAAGCGACATTCTCCGTGAAAGATTGTGCATCCCTCGGGCTTACCCTCGCTTTATATGCGTCCATTGTTGTATCGGTATTTGTTCCATCCCAGTAGATCACATTGTACATCCCTGGCGTTCCTGCATAGAAACAATTATTGTTGGAGTTGGCCGAATAGTTGGTCAGATTGATGGCTGTCCTCACATAAGCAGCAGTATAAGCATTATTTGCAATGTGAACCGGAGCAGAAAGATTAATGAACAGGTTATTGCGCAAATCAACGGTTGGAGAAGCGCTTGATACGATACCGGCAGATCCGAACCGTAAGGTTGTTGTACTTGAAGCATTCAGAAAAACAGTGTTGTAAAAAACATTGAGGCTGGTTCCTCCTTCAATGTAGATTCCCTTGATGGCCGAACCATAGTATGATTGCGGGGTTTTCAGGTCCGAAACCATGTTGTTATACAAGTTGACGGTGGTGCCCGATTGAACATGAATACCATAACTCATGGCGTTCGCTGAATCTGCCTGCAAATTATAAACTTCATTCCGAAATACGGAAACTGCATTCCCTCCGAATGTTTTTATCCCTGTTACAGTCCCCCCTCCTTTTGAGGATAATTTAAACGAATGGATCGTATTCGAATAAATGTTCTTGACAGATGTACTTGCAGATTTTGTATAGATGCCAAAAATACCGGAATTGATTGCTGTGGCCGTTCCCCCAACTGATAAATCATGAATGCTGTTGTTGTAATAGTTTTCCTCAGTCGGACTTTCGTAGTTATAATAGCCATAAATGACGGATGGGGAACCTCCCGTCCCTGAGGAGGCGGGCATTGAATTGTTGTAAATGCTATTGTCATGCACGGAGACGACTGTAGTCTTTGCAAAAAGACAATACATATTTCCCTGCCCGCCTGTTACCTGGTTATCATGAATCTGGTTGCCATACATATTGAGATAGGTCACCTGTTCGCTCATTCCTGAGATTCCGTAAAAACCTCCGGTTGTATTTAGGCTATTGTTGTAGATATGGTTGTTAAATATATCGGCAGTAGTGGTATGTGAACATTGATTAATGCCATAAAAGGTCCCGGCGGAAGCCGACGAATAACTGCAATCATGGATGGAATTATCATGGATACTAATGGTGTTGGAAGAAACAGATCCGCCATACCCCACATAGATGCCATCAAGAGCAGAAGATGATGAGCCTGATAAAGAAATATCGTTGTTAAATACGTCGGCACTGGCATTATAGGAACCAGACAGGTAGATCCCATAAACAGTTGAGTTGGTACCGGCACCGCCACTGATCACATTATTGGCAACCTGCAAATATTCCTGGCAGGTACAGAAGATCCCGTAAGCATAACTAGTGCCTCCGGTGTTTCCAAAATTGGAGATGTAATTGGCACCATCTACCCCAACCATGTTGTTATGATCATACAATGTATATGGTCCGGGATAGGGGTGATTATATCCTTTTAGAACGATTCCCTGGTAAACGTTCGATATGGTATTATTATAAATCTTCACCTCATTCATGGCATCGGTTGTGGCAGTGAGGGTGAGATTGTTCGTATTGGTTGCTATATGATTACCTGCATAGACGCCGGTCGATTGCTTATTAATTTTATTGAGGGTGATCGTACAATTTCTTATAATGACATGTTGGCATCCGTCAAAAGGCGCCGTGCTCTGTTTCTTTACGAGTGCGTACCCCCATTCCATCATTTTGGTAACATTGGTGTTCAGCGGGTTTTCTTCCAGGTCAATGCCGTCAATAATGATATAGTCGCCACCTGCGATCTTGATAATTCCATCGGTTGATGTGGACGTGCCGGGTGTGAATGCAATGATTTTCGGATTGTTCCCGGAAGTTGACGTATCTTTCCGGAAAACAATGGAATCTGAAGAAGTTCCCGTGGCAGTGATCATCCCTGCTGTAGCACTTGAGAGGGTTTCAGTATAATTTGCGGCAATGTTGAAGATCACTCCTCCGCTACCGACTCCATTTGCATTCAGGTCGGCAATGGCTGCCTGGATGGTGGAATAATTCCCGGGGATGCTTTTTGTTCCTGTCAATGGCTGACCAATGCTCATAAGGCTCAGTAAAAGAGCGAAAAGGAAAATGGCTATTGTTTTCATACCTTTTAGGTCTGTTATTAACAATCATGATCCTGCGAATATCCATTCAAATAGCAAAAGGAAAGATCATGAGCAGAAGTAATGTTTTCTTAATGGATATTTCATAAATAATCGTGTCATAAAAATAATTCATTTTATTGAAGAAAACAAATTTTCAAAAAGGAAGTGCAATACATCATAACTTTGTTGGAATCAAACACACCCCCGGACTTCATCCGGATGGGTTGAGTTTATTTATGAAGCCATGCAAGAAAAGAAATTATTCCTGCTTGATGCAATGGCCCTGATCTACCGGGCATTTTATGCATTGAACAAAAACCCGAGGGTGAATTCGAAAGGGCTGAACACTTCAGCCATCCTTGGTTTTGCAAACACGTTATTCGACGTTCTGAAGAATGAAAAGCCAACCCACATCGGGGTTGCCTTTGATACGGCTGCACCTACCCAGCGGCATACTGATTTCACAGCTTATAAAGCGCATCGTGAAGAAGCGCCGGAAGACCTGATCGCATCACTGCCCTATATCCGGGATCTCATTCAAGGTTTTAACATACCGGTGCTGATCATGGATGGATATGAAGCGGATGACATTATCGGCACCCTTGCAAAAAAAGCAGAGAAGGTAGGCTTTTTGACCTATATGATGACCTCTGACAAGGATTTTGGACAGCTTGTCAGTGAAAGAACACTCATCTATAAACCTGCAAAATTCGGGAATCCTTCAGAAATCTGGGGTATCAGTGAAGTCTGTGAAAAATTCGGGATCGAACGGCCTGAGCAGGTCAAAGACATCCTTGGACTTTGGGGTGACGCGGCAGACAATATCCCCGGAATTCCGGGTGTTGGGGAAGTGATCGCCAAAAAGCTTATCGCCGAATTCGGTTCTGTTGAGAATCTTATTGCAAATGCGGCAAATATAAAGAACGACAAGTTACGGGATAAAGTAATTGCTTTCAGGGACCAGGCACTTCTTTCAAAACAGCTTGCAACGATCCTCCTGGATGTACCCATGGAATTTGAAGAAGAAAAGCTGCTGGCTGAACCTCCTGACATGGAAAAACTTAAGCAGTTATTTGATGAGCTTGAATTCAGGACATTCGCCCAGCGGGTACAAACGTGGGTGTCCACTGGTTCGCAGCCGGAAGTCACCAGCCGGATGGCGGAAGTCGGAGGTCAGAAGTTGGAGGTCAGAAGTCAGAAGCCGGAAGTCAGAGGCCGGAAGTCAGATGATCAAGGAAATCAGTTGTCAGTATTCGACGAAGATAATCCAATATCAAGTATCCAGCATCCGGCATCAGGCATCCAGCATCCCTTTGAAACCATTGAAACAACCCCTCACCATTACCACCTTACAGATACACCTGAAAAAAGAGCGACGCTGATCAAAAAGCTGAAAGCAAACGGATCATTCTGCTTCGATACGGAAACCACCGGCCTGGATCCCAGCAACGCCGAACTTGTGGGCATGTCATTTTCCATTGCACCACACGAGGCTTATTATATCCCTGTTCCTGCAAATCATGAAGAGGCCGTCAGCATTGTGAGTGAATTCAAGCCTTTGTTCGAGGATAAAGCCATTGAAAAAACAGGACAGAACATGAAGTTCGATATTTCAATGCTGAAATGGTACGGCATCAATGTGAAAGGAAAATTTTTCGACACCATGCTGGCACACTACCTGATCCAGCCGGATATGCGGCACAACATGGACATCCTTGCCGAAACCTACCTGGATTACCGTCCTGTTTCAATCGAAGAACTGATCGGGAAAAAGGGAAAAGGACAACTTAACATGCGGATGGTCGACATTCAAACCATCAAGGAATATGCCGCCGAAGATGCCGATGTGACCCTTCGCTTAAGGAATGTGTTTGAACCGGTGCTCGACAAGACGAACACCCGCGAACTCTTTGAAAAGATAGAAGTGCCGCTTGTACCGGTACTTGCCGATATGGAAGCGATCGGTGTCAGGGTTGATTCAGCAACGCTGAATACATATTCCGGGGAACTGGAAAAAGAGATCAGGTTGCTCGAAACCGCTATTTACGAGGATGCAGGATCAAGTTTCAACATCTCCTCCCCCAAGCAAATGGGAGACATCCTGTTCACACGGTTAAAGATCATCGATAATCCGCGTCAGACCAAGACAAAGCAGTTTTCCACCAGTGAGGATATCCTTGCAAAAATGGTCAACAAGCACCCGATCGTAGGAAAGATCCTTGAATACCGTTCTCTTACAAAACTTAAATCGACTTACGTGGATGTGCTTCCGACACTTGTAAATCCCCGCGACGGGCGGATCCATACTTCGTACAACCAGGCTGTGGCAGCCACCGGAAGGCTCAGTTCAAACAATCCAAACCTCCAGAACATCCCCATCAGGACTGAAAAAGGCCGTGAGATCCGTAAAGCTTTTGTGCCCGGGTACGAAAATTTTGTTTTGTTATCCGCCGATTATTCACAGGTGGAGTTGAGGATCATTGCCCACCTGAGCGGGGACCCCGGCATGAAGGAAGATTTCAATTCCGGGCTGGATGTTCATGCGGCAACGGCTGCAAAGGTTTATGGGATCCCGCTTGACCAGGTGACCAAAGAAATGCGAAGGAATGCAAAGGCTGTCAATTTCGGGATCATTTACGGCATGTCATCATTCGGACTTTCGGAAAGGCTGAATATCCCCAGAAACGAAGCCGCCGAGATCATCCGGCAATATTTTTCAAAGTACCCGGGGATCAAAACCTATATGGACCAGACCATTCTATCAGCAAAGAAAAACGGATACGTTGAAACCATGATGAAACGAAGGCGTTACCTGCGCGACATCAACAGCGGAAATGCAACCGTCAGGGGATTTGCTGAAAGGAATGCCATCAACGCCCCGATCCAGGGAACGGCTGCCGATATGATCAAAATTGCAATGATCAGCATTTTCAATGAACTGGAAAAACGCAAACTCCGGTCCAGGATGATCCTCCAGGTTCATGACGAACTGGTTTTTGATACATATTCCCCTGAAACCGAAGAGTTGAAGGCCATCGTTGAAGACAAAATGAAAACCGCCATTCCGCTTGATGTCCCAGTGCTGATTGAAATGAATACCGGCAGCAACTGGCTTGAAGCACACTAAAGAATCCAGGTTTCAGAATTCCGGGTTTCATCCGGAATTACGATCGATGAATCATTCGAAACGTGTCATTCATCTATCCATCCCGACTTTCAGGGTAGGTATTCGTGAAAATTATTTCACATCTGCTGGTTGTTGTCTCAAAGATTTAATAAATTTGTTGAGGATGTTCTCCGAATATTTTTTCTTCATCCTGCATTCTTCATTTTTCATTCTTAATTTTTAATTTTAAAAGGTATGCGTTTCAATACTGACGAGCGAATTGTTATGACCCTGGATGCAGGCGGGACCAAGTTTGCCTTCTCTGCCGTTCAGGCTGAAAAAGAGATCGTGGAACCGGTCATCTGTTCGGCAAAAGGCGAGAACCTCGAAAACATCCTGACGATCATTATCGAAGGTTTCAGGCAGGTGGCTGCTAAGATCAGCGGCAAACCGGTTGCAATAAGTTTCGCATTCCCTGGTCCGGCTGATTACGAAAACGGCATTATCGGTGACCTACAAAATCTTCCCTCCTTCCGTGGCGGCGTGGCGCTGGGACCCATGCTGGAGGAGATTTTCGGAATCCCGGTTTTTATCAATAATGACGGGGATCTTTTCACATACGGCGAGGCTATTTCCGGATTGCTTCCCGCGATCAATAAAAAGCTTGAAGAGCATGGGAATCCGAAAAGGTACCAGAACCTGATGGGGGTTACTTTCGGGACCGGTTTCGGAGGAGGCATTGTATCACGCGGGGAATTGTTTTTGGGTGACAACTCAGCCCAGGGAGAGATCAACCGCGTCAGGAACATGCTGTACAAGAATTTTGATGCCGAAGAAAGCGTCAGTATCCGCGGAATAAAAAAGGAATATGCAGGGTATGCAGGAATTGATCCAGCGAGTTGCCCCGGACCAAAAGAAATTGCTGATATTGCCGATAACCGTTGCCCCGGGAACCGGGAGGCAGCCATCCGGGCTTACAACACATTCGGCAAAGTTGCCGGCGACGCACTTGCCAATGCCATCACCCTTGTTGACGGTCTTATCGTGATAGGTGGCGGTTTATCACCTTCTCACGGATTATACATGAACGGCCTGATCGAAGAAATGAATGGAAAATTCGACACCCTAACAGGTACAAAGATCGACCGTCTTGAAATTGCTGCCTACAATCTTGAAGACCCATCGCAGGCAGAACTTTTTTTCGCACCTTCCGCCCTGGAGATCTCCGTCCCTTTCAGCAAAAGAAAAGTAATTTATGACCCCGGAAAAAAAATCGGTATTGGTGTTACAAGACTCGGTACTTCAAACGCAGTATCCATTGGGGCTTATGCATTTGCGTTAAGAAAAATGTCAAAATAATATTTTCCGGCGATTGATTTTTCTGTTATGTTTATAAGTTCTTTTTTCCTATCTTTGCGAAAAGTAATCCATTATTAATTAAATTCAAAAAAGAAAAACATGAAAAAACTGTTACTCTCTTTGTCGCTGTTACTTTTGGTTACATTTGTCATAGCACAAACTGTTCCGCGCAATATGGTTGCGATGGAAATATCCACAAATGTTCATTGTACATATTGCCCGGGAGCTGCTCTTGGCGCAGATGATCTGCTTGAGAACGGGAAATTCGTCGCGGTAATGGAAGATCATAATAATGCCCAGGGATCTGATCCTTTCGCAAATACAGCATCCATTGCCCGTACCAGCTTTTATAATCTGACTGGTAACCCTACGGCTGTTTTTGACGGCACCGTTAAGGTCGTCGGAGGTAACCATACCCAGAGCATGTATACTACCTACCTCCCGAAATACAATCAGTGTATCGCAGTTCCTTCGCACCTTAATATGTCAATGGATGTGACCAATACAGGGTTAGACTATACCATCGTTGTCAACCTTGAGAAGATCGGCGATCTTACTTCAACCAATGTTCACCTGCTATTTGCCGTTACCTTGTCACATGTTGTTTACTCCTGGGAAGGCCAGAGCACTATCAATTACGCAAACATGAAGATGACACCCGATGCTAATGGCACCGTGGTTGACCTCTCCGGCGGTTCCGCACAGGTCACGCTGAATGTCACACTGGATGCTGCATGGCCATTGGCCGATCTTGAATTTATTGCTTTTGCACAGGATTACAGCACCAAATCGATCCTTCAGACCATAAAAAGAGGAGTGGTCGATCTGACACCTGAATTCTCAGCCAGTTCAACAGAAATCGAACGGAATGTACCGGTAACATTTACCAATGAAACGACCGGCGGATACATGAATGTTCCTGAAACATACGAATGGCAATTCCCGGGAGGCATGCCAGAAACTTCAACCGATGCCAATCCGGTTGTTACCTATGCAGAACTCGGAAGTTACGATGTCATGCTGATCGTCAACCGCGGCGGACAGATCGATACACTCACCAAACCGGCTTACATAACAGTCACCCCCGGTGTTGGTATCCAGGAAAAATCAACGGACCTTAACGCTTTAGTCTTTCCAAGTCCAAACAATGGCGCATTCACCCTTGAACTAAATGCTGCAAAGAATGAAGTGGTCAATATAACAATCATAAATGCCGCGAACAGCGTGGTTTTTGAAGAAAAGGGCGTTGCTGTCAATGGAAAACTCGACAGGAATTATAATTTGCAAAACCTGAGCAGCGGAACCTATTTTGTTGTTATCCAGAATGGGGACAACAAGATCATTCGTAAGTTTTCTGTAAAATAAATAACATTATCGCATTTCAATTTATAAGATTGCTTCAGAAGAGAACATTTTTTCTTATACCGCAATGACGCAAAGCCGCTGTATACATCTCAGCGGCTCTGCGTCTTGGCGGTTTTATATTTGAATCACCGACCGAAATAAATAAACTATGAAAAAATTAATCCTGGTGGCGTTCGTCAGCTTTTTATCCCTCTGCCTTTTTGCCGGTAGCGTTGAAAAAGTTTATACCTTTTCCGATTATACCGTAAAACAGAACGGAACATACAGCTCGATCACCTTTGATCATACCATGCTTTCCGGCATTCCCGGAGAACCTATGCTCCCCTACCAGGAAGTATCACTGCTTCTTTCACCCGGCGAAACGGCCATATCAATCGAGGTAATCGGCGAGAATGAGGTGACCATTCCCGGCTCCTTTCTTCTTTACCCGAAACAGGAACCTATGCCCATTTCAAAGGGGCCTTCAGGACAATTCCTGAAAAACGAAACAGTCTATCATCAGAACAGCACCTACCCTGTAAACATGACAGGCCACCTTACTACCCAGTTCCTGAACGGATACGCTTTTGCACTCACCACCTTCACGCCCCTCAGGTACAATCCGCTTACAGGAAAAATATCTTTTTACCAGACCGTAACAATCAGGATAAAGACAAAGCAAAACGAAAAGTCTTCCGATTTAACGAAAAACATGACATCTTCGGTGAACGCTCTGAACAGGGTAAAAGCATTTGCACAGAACCCGGAGATGATGAACAAATACCCGGTCAGAAAATCCTCCGCATCCGAATACCAGCTTCTCATCATTACACGAAATGCATTCCAGGCGGCTTTTGCCCCGCTCATCGACATGTATTCGGCAAAAGGTATTTTAACCCAGGTAAAGACCGTTGAAGATATCACATCTACCGTCACCGGCATTGACCTTGCAGACAAGATCCGCAATTACATCAAAGAGCAGTACCAGAACAACAGCATCGAATACGTCCTGCTCGGCTCGAATGTTCCCAATATACCCGCCCGCGGTTTCTACTGTTATGTGATCTCCGGTTCGGGCTATGAAGAAACAAATATTCCGGCTGATCTTTATTATTCCGGGATGGATGGAGATTATGACCTGAATGCAAATCAGATCTATGGAGAAGTTGCCGATTCTGCTGATCTTCTGCCGGAAGTTGCCATAGCCAGGATGCCGGTGACCGATACAGCCCAACTGAACCATCTGATCCATAAATCAATTTACTATCAGACCCACCCTGTTCTCGGAGAATTTGAGCAGCCGCTTCTTGTCGGGGAGCATCTTTATGATGATCCGATCACTGAAGGCGGTGATTATATGGAATTGCTTATCGACGATCACAGCGATAACGGATATTTTACCAATGGGATCCCTTCCGCCACAAATACCATCGACAAACTTTATGACGGTGGATCTTACAACTGGAACGTCAACGAACTCCTGACCAAGATTAATGCGGGCAAATCTTTCATTCACCATCTTGGACATGCCAATGAAACCTATGTGATGCGTCTGTTTACATTTGACATCAATGATCAGAATTTTTCGCAGATCGACGGTGTCACCCACAATTACCAGTTTTTATACACCCAGGGCTGCCTTTGCGGGGCATTTGACAATCCTGATTGCATCGCTTCAAAAATGCTTACGATCCATAATTTCCTTGCAGGTGGTGTCTTTAATTCACGTTACGGATGGTTTGACCAGGGCTTTACAGAAGGTCCCTCAGAGCATCTTCAGCGGGAATTTGTAAATGCTATGTACCGCGATACAACCCCGGACAGGCATTTCGGAACGGCCCACCTTATATCAAAGATAAATACTGCCCCATGGATAAACCTGCCGGGTGAATTTGAACCCGGGGCTCAGAGGTGGTGCCATTATTGCGCAAACGCCCTTGGTGACCCCGCCATGGAGATCAACATTACGGAACCTGCCCCAACCGGGATCGCGGGAAAAACACAAAACATTCCCGTCACCATTTATCCGAATCCTGCCACAGACCATATCCTTATTACTTATACACTTGCCATCCCCTCAACGGTGAATGTGACGCTTTTCAACATATCAGGGCAGGCCATTTCTGAAACAATGAGTGCCGCTGACCAGGTAAAAGGAGAACACACAATGCAGATTGCCACCAGCGGTCTTCAGGCAGGAACTTATTTTTGTAAAATAGATGCCGGTAAAACATCCTGGATAAAGAAGTTCCTGGTGATCAAATAAAATCAAATACACTCAACCTATAATTCATAATTCATAATTCATAATTCATAATTCATAAGCAAATAGTCTTTACATAATCAAGTCAAACAAAACCAAATTACCATGAAAAAAGTTGTACTCTTAGCTATTTTTTCTTTTTTCCTTGTAGCTGGAAGTTTTGCGCAAAAATTTGCGTATCCTGATACACGGGGAAAAGCAGGTTTTAACCTGATCGAGTCAAAATCCAACGGGGTTCAGGTGTTTTTTTCCGTGCCGGAATTCACCATGGAAGATATTATGGTGGAAGGCCAGGTAATGAAGAACATCTACCTTCCCGGATCATTCCTTTTTAATGATGAAGGGATGCCGAATCTCCCCGGGACAGGCAAATACATTGCAGTAACGCAGGGATGTACGCCAAAACTCCGGATCGTATCCCAGCAAACCGAGATCATTCACAATGTTGAAGTCGCGCCTGCCATGCGGATCCCCTTGGATAATGAGCCTGATTTCCCATTGAAAAAGAATGTGGAAGTCTATTCCAGGGACATGTTCTACCCGGCTTCCCCGGTAAAAATGTCGGAACTTAACAAGATCCGCGGTGTTGACGTTGTGATCCTGGGGTTCACTCCATTCCAGTACAACCCGGTTACAAAAGACCTCATTGTTTATAAAGACATACAGGTTGAAATTGAATTTACAGGCGGAAACGGACATTTCGGTGATGATGCCTACCGTAGCGCATGGTTTGACCCGATCATGAACGACAACATTTTTAACAATGCATCACTTCCGGTGATCGATTATGGCAAACGGTTCCAGAATTATTCCAAAGGCGCCAAGGATACGGAATGTGAATATATCATCATCTCACCGACCGGTCCGGATTTTCTGAAATGGGCTGACTCCATTGCCAATTTCAGGAACCAGCAGGGGATCCTTACACATATTTACACCATCGACGAAATCGGCGGGAACAATGAAACTTCAATCGAAAGTTTCATTGACAATGCATACCTGACCTGGACCATCAAGCCAGCCGCATGCCTGATGCTCGGTGATTATGGCACAGATCCGACGAAGAACCTCACCTCCCACCTTTATGTTCATCCGGCGGGTTATCCCAATTTTGCATCCGATAATAAATTTGCCGATGTCGACAATGATGAAATGCCGGATGTTGTTTTCTCAAGGATGACGGCCAATGATAATACGCAATTGCAGACGATGTGCACCAAGTTCCTGAACTATGAGAGAACTCCTCCGACTGATCCATCATTCTATGATAAGCCCATCACTGCCCTCGGATGGCAGACCGAACGCTGGTTCCAGCTTTGCTCAGAGCTTGTCGGAGGTTTCTGGAAGAACACGATGAACAAGCACCCGAGGCGTATAAACAAAATTTACCAGGGAACTCCTGGCTCCGTGTGGTCCACTGCAACAAACACAAATACTGTTGTAAGCTATTTTGGTCCTACCGGATTGGGATATATTCCATCCACCCCAAACGAAATGCCGTGCTGCTGGAATAGCGGAAATGCAACCCAGATCAATGCAGCCGTAGATTCAGGTGCTTTTATCCTTCAGCACAGGGATCACGGGGATTATACTTCCTGGGGAGAACCTGCCTATAACACCGGTAATATCAACCAGCTGACCAACACGCTTCTCCCGTTCGTTTTCTCGATCAACTGTGAAACCGGGGCTTACCAAAGATCCGGTGAAGTGTTCGGTGAGAAATTCCACCGCCATGTAGCAAATGGTCATAACGCCGGAGCATTGGGTGTTGTATGCCCGTCAGAAGTTTCCTATTCCTTTGTCAATGATACCTTTTTATGGGGTGTTTATGATAACATGTGGCCAACTTTCATGCCTGCTGAAGGAACCACACCGGAGTCACGGGGTGTTCTTCCAGCATTTGGCAATGCTGCCGGAAAATATTTCCTAAAGCAGTCGACCTGGCCTTACAATTCCGGGGACAAGCTGGTAACATACCGTTTATTCCACATGTTTGGTGATGCTTTCCAGGTTGTGTATTATGATGTTCCCCAACCTCTGACCGTAACACATGATCAGATCATCCCGTCAACATCTACTTCCTTTAATATCACAACCAACCAGGATGCAATGATTGCACTAACAGTAAACAATGTGATCATCGGTACGGGTATTGGTGCAGGAAGCACACCGGTGACCATTACGATACCTCAGCAGGTATCCGGAACACAGGTCCTGGTTACGGTGACCAAACAGAATTTTTACCGTTATACTGCATATGTACCGGTTACTTCGGAAACTATTGCCGCTAATTTTTCAGCAGACGTAACCCTGATGTGCACTGATGGTGCTGCGAATTTCACTGACCAATCCATCGGTAACCCGGAAACATGGTCGTGGACTTTTGAGGGCGGAAATCCTGGTACTTCCAATGTACCAAACCCCTCGAATATTGTTTATAACACTGCCGGCTCTTATAATGTGACCCTGGTTATCACCAAAACCGGCCTGGAGCCCCAGACAATGACGAAAAATGCTTATATCAACGTCGTCAACCATCCGGTAGCTGAATACGCTGCAACAACATCCTGTATCGGATCAGCCACAGAGTTCACGGATCAATCTCAGACAAACGGAAGCACCATTACGAATTGGAGCTGGAATTTCGGCGAACCGGCTTCAGGTACTGCCAATACGTCCACCCTGCCCAATCCTACTCACACTTATTCAGCCGCAGGAACGTATTCAGTTCTCCTGACGATCACCAACAATGGCAACTGTACAAATGCCATTACCAAAACGATAGAAGTACTGGATATCCCCGGATCAGCTGCTGCTCCCAACGGAAATTCAATCTTATGCAAAGGTGCTACCGGGAATGTTTACACAACGGATGGAGCAAATTTTGCAACCCTGTACAACTGGGTTGTCACACCCGCTGAAGCCGGCACTTTCTCAACAAACACGACTACCGGTACGCTTGACCTGAATCCTGATTTTTCCGGGACTGCTATAATCACTGTCCAGGGTGTGAATAACTGCGGCAATGGTGCCTTCTCAACGGGGTTTGACATTTCCGTCAACCTTTTCCCGGGAGCAGGCTCAATGCCAACCGGTATCGACTCAGTCGACCTTCGTACCATTACAACCTCCGATTTCGTCACAACAGCGATCGCAGAGGCCACCAGCTATACATGGATGCTTGCACCCTCAACAGCAGGTTCGATCAGTGGCGCCGGACTGACCGGAACAGTTACCTGGACACCATCATACCGGGGTATTGCTTCCATCAGTGTTAAGGGTTTAAATGATTGCGGGGAAGGAACTGTAAGTGACCCCAAACCAGTTAAAGTTTACTCTACCGTCGGGATTTCTGAAAATGACAACCTCGGAATTTCAGTATTCCCGAACCCGACAACCGGGAAGTTTACCTTCACCATCACAACAGGAACAAAATCTGCCCTGAACATCAGGATCATCAATACACTTGGTTCACTTGTCATGGAAGAAAACGATGTCATGGTGTCGGGTAAATACAGCAAGACGCTCGACCTGTCAACAATGCCTGAAGGAATTTACTTCTTCAAGGTTGAAAGCGATGCCGGTACATTTATTCGTAAAATTGTGCTTGACAAATAATAATGATTAGTTTGCTTTGATAAAGACCGTCTCCAGTTGGGGGCGGTTTTTTTTATGCTGGTCGGGAGTCGGAGGTCAGAGGTCGGAGGTCGGAGGTCGGAGGACTGAGGACAGAAGATAGATGTTGGAGGGTGGGGGTTGCCTGATATCATTTACCTGGCAGATTTACGATATTTTGCATTATGCATTCCTGAATTCCTGCATTTGAATGAAGGGATCAGTACAATTGGAATTTATATTAGCTTTGTAATATCTCCAAATTCCCCTGTCATGAAAAAAATCATCATCATTACACTTTCATTAATGGTTTCCTGTTTTCAGCTGTCCGCCCAGAAGCCTCATCACTTCCAAAAAATCACACCCGCAGGTAAAGGGATCGTGAAAACCCGGGCCGACAACCTGGGGTACTGGAACCTGATGATCAGAAAAGGACTTGCCGGTGCAAACCCTTTTGTTCCGGTTGCAAAAACAGTATTCTCAACAAGCATCATTTCCGGGAACAATATCATAACACAGGATTCTCCTGATGTTCCGGTAACTGAAGAGGCCAATACGACACAAAGTGAGAATTCCATTTTCGTTGATCCGGCGAATGAAGAAACGATCCTGAATTCAAACAATTCCACCAACTGGGAAAGCGGATATGTAACGGGCCTTTACGGAGCCGATGATCTCTATTCCTTTGACGCCGGTGCATTCTGGGGAGGAGCTGTCACTGCAGCAGGGCAGACAAATTCAGGAGATCCCACCACAGCAATCGGCCTCAATGGCTGGTGGTACGTCGGGGATATCAGTAATGGCCTGGGCCAGGGAATGGCTTATTCAACCGACCAGGGATCCAACTGGACATACGTGGAAATCGCTACGGTTCCCCAGACTGGTTACGATATGCTTGATAAAAACCATCTCTGGATCGACAATTCGCCGACCAGCGCTCATTCAGGGAACCTATATGCTGCCTGGACCAACATGGTAACTGGTTCAGCGAATGAGAATGAAATTGAGATCTCGCGTTCAACTGACCATGGAATGGCCTGGTCATCTCCTTTGAGCATCAGCACTGCTGTCAGTGCAGGAAGCCACAACCAGGGCGTCAATATCCACACCGGGCCGAATGGGGAAGTTTATGTTATCTGGGCCATCTATGACAGCTGGCCTTCCGACGAAAAAGCCATCGGCTTTACCAGGTCGATCGATGGCGGGGCTGTTTTTGAACCCTCTTCACGGATCATCGATGACCTCAAAGGAATTCGTACAAGCGAGACGAACAAGAACATGAGGGTGAATTCTTTTCCTTCAATGGCTGTGGATATCAGTGCCGGTGAGTTCAGCGGCAATATATACATTGTGTGGGCCAATTACGGATACCCGGGAGTGAACACAGGTTCCGATATCGATGTCTATCTTATCCGTTCATCTGACGGAGGAACAACATGGTCGTCACCCATACGTGTCAACCAGGATACGCCCGGACTGGGCAAAGAGCACTTCTTCCCCTGGATCACCTGTGATCCCGAAACCGGAACGCTGGCTGTGATCTATTATGATGACAGGAATACCGGATCGTCAGAATGTGAAGCCTGGGTTTCATACAGCCATGATGCGGGGGATTCCTGGGAGGATGTCAAGGTGAGTGATGTTGCTTTCACCCCCTCCCCCATTCCGGGGCTTGCAGGCGGATATTTTGGTGATTATCTCGGAATAACAGCCAGGAATATGAAAGTCTATCCTGTTTGGACCGATAACCGGTCAGGAAGGGCCATGACCTATACCTCGCCATTTTCCCTGGGCCCGGCACCCAATCAGCCCTATGTTGTTTATCATTCCTATGAACTTAATCCCATCCTTGATCTTACCAGTCAGAACATGAATTACGGGGATTCTTTGTATTTATCTCTCGGGCTTAAGAATGTGGGCGATCAGCCGGCCTCGAACCTGGTTGCCACACTTTCCACTGAAAGTCCGTATATCCAGATCACGGATTCTGTTGAGAATTATGGAAGCATGTCACCTGCCGAGATCAGGGTCGTACCCAATGGTTATTCCTTTAAAGTTTCGGATTCGATCCCTGACGAACTGAAACCAAAGTTCGATCTTCGTGTAACCGATGGCGACAGTACGTGGATCAGCCACTTTACCATCGTAGCCCATGCCCCTGCATTGGCAATCACAAGCATGACAGTGATCGATACCGCCGGCAATAACAACGGACGGCTTGATCCCGGGGAAACAGCGGATATTCTGGTGGCGGTTTCCAATACCGGAGACTTCTCCTGTAACAATACAATAAGCATTATGTCAACTCTTTCCGATTATATTATCATCCTTTCGGGAAGCGATGGACCGGTGGTGATCCAGCCGGGCCAGGTCAGTATTGCACATTATAAGATCCAGGTTGCAGACGAGGTTAGTATGGGTTCCGTTGTTGATCTGACGATAAATGCCACATCGGGCCTGTATAAAGCATCGAAGACCTATTATCCGGGCATCGGACTGATCGTTGAAGACTGGGAAAGCAATACATTTACAAAATTCCCGTGGGAGAATGATCCTACATCAGCATGGACCATAACGAATATTGAACCTTATGAAGGACTGTATTGTTCCCGGTCCGGTCCGATTGCTGATCTTGCATTAACCGATCTTATCCTGAATTACCGGGTCGGACAGGACGACAGCATTTCATTCTTCCGCAGGATCTCCTCCGAGCCGGATTATGATTACCTGAAATTCTATATTGACAATTCGCTGCAGGATGAATGGTCAGGTGAAATGGCATGGGGCCGTGTTGCTTTCCCTGTACTGGCGGGTCCGCATACTTTCCGCTGGGAATATTCCAAGGATGTATACTGGCAGTCAGGGCAGGATTGCGCCTGGATCGACTTCATCGTACTTCCTCCTCCTCCGTTGCCGTCGGTCTTTGCCGGTGCGAACGATACCATCTGCGCCAACGAAACATATCAGCTAACCGGTACTGCTGCGGATTATGATTCCATCCGATGGACTACGGCCGGCGATGGTCTTTTCAGCGATAACACGATACTTTCACCCGTTTATTCACCCGGAACAAACGACATAACCAATGAAAGTGCCATTCTGAAACTAACGGCTTACGGGACATATGGAAATTCCAGTAAAAGTTTGAAGCTTTCTATCGGCAGTATTCCGGTTGTCAGCATTTCAGTTTCACCCCATGATACAATGTGTGCAGGACAATCGGCTGTTTTACATATTGATCCGGTTCCCAATGCAACCATCCTTTGGTCACCCGGCGGATTCACAACGCCGGAGATATCTGTTGATACGGCAGTTACCGGGGGGATACATTCTACCCTGTTCAAAGTATTTGTTACAACGAATTTCAATTGCATTTCTTCGGATTCTGCACTGATCACATTTAAAGATTGCACCGGGATAGAAGAAACGGGACAATCCTTTACAGCTGAGGCCTTCCCGAATCCCATGGTCAGGATCACCGGGTCAGTTGACGATAAAACTCATCAGCTCACTGAATGTTCCTGTTTTTGAAGAAAAAAATCTCCAGTCCAAAGGTTGGTTCCGGAAAGACTTTCATTTCGGGAACCTCTCAGCCGGTATCTATTTTCTTGAGATCCTCAAGGGTGATGGGAGCAAGGTTACGTTGAAGATCATAATCAGGAGATAACCTGTTGGACCCTGTCAGGGTCCACAACTTTTTGTGAGTTTCGCGCCTTCTTTGAGCTCGTTGTGGACAAGATTCTTCATTTTAAACCACAGAGGACACAAAGAAGGCGCAAAGACCACAGAGTTAGGTTAAAGCCTGAGCCTGAGCCTGACAAAAAATTCCCTTCCCGGTGCCGGCTGGTAACTGTTGTAATCCGGACCATTGTTCGGCTCGGTGAATCCGAAATATTTCTCGTCAAAGAGATTCTTGCAATAAAGTCCCAGGTCGCCCTTTAACCAACCTATTTTCCAGTTATAATTCAGATCAAGACTGAAAACCTGGTGCCCGGGAACCCAGGAACTAACCTTCACCCCGTTTTCCGTATAATTGAAATAAATGGAATCATCAACCTGGATGCAATATTTTGATTGATACAACGCACTCAGGGTTGCCGTAAAATGTTTCAGGAAATGATATGAAACCTCTGCATTGAGCATATGTTCAGGAGATTCAGGAATGTAATGCCCCTTGATCGTTGAATCGGGCGCGGTATATTTGAATTGGGAATAGGTGTAGGCCACATCAAAAACCAGGTTCTTGACGGGTGAGTAAGAAAGGAATGTTTCAACTCCGAACCTGTTGCTTGCCCCTATATTCCCGAAGAATGCAGTATTGTTTCCCCTTCCGGGAATGCTGTACCGGTAAAATTCATCTTTTGACTGGATATCAAAAACGTTCACATCATAATGAAAAACCTTTCCGACATCACCCCTGATCCCGATCTCTCCACCCTGTGACGTTGATGGATCAATGGATTCATTGAATCCCCCGTAATGGGCTGGATTGTTATAAAGCTCATCTTCCGTAGGAACAAGAAAACCCGTCCCGATGTTTGCATAAACATTGGCATACCTGGCAATGTCATAAGCAAGTCCGAATCTGAATGTAGGTTTCTGAAAATCCCTCTGGCCCGAGGATTGTCCGGCAGAATCGAGCTCATTGTAAACATAATCATACCGCAGGTTCAGGGTCGCATAAAGCTTCTTTGAAATATCAAGTTTATCGATAAGGAATACCCCGGCACTCCGCTGCTTGATGTTCTGGTTGATCAGGATTGTATTCTGGTCAAGGACATCCCTGCTCCAGTATGTGTCTTTTCGATTCAGGTCATTCTTAACTGCAAACATGGTTTCGGTCATGTTCTGGGATTCAAAATCAACGCCCAGGCTGAAATGGTTCCGGAGATTTTCCTTTCCGAAATGAAGATCATATTGTGCTGAGCCACCCATCTGGACAAACGGTTTATTGTCATCGCCATTATTTGATGTTTCCTTGTATTTGTTCATCCGGAAGAAAATTTTAGCCTGGATATCCTGGTTTTTGGAGAAGTCGAACCGGCCCAGTAAAGCACCGGTCAGCCTTTTCGTTTCATGGAATTCATTGTACGGAACGGCATCGGTATTGGCAGCACGCGGGCCAACGGTATCATATCTTCCCATATTTATCCCTTCGGAATTCTGGTTGAAGTAATTGGTATAGGAAAGTATCTGCGTGAGTTTTACTTTACCTGAAGGGGTCCATGTAAGTTTTTCATTGAAAATATCGCCCATGAACGACTGGTGGTCCCTGTATCCATGCCCTTGTGTATGACCATATGATACCCGGTAATTCACATCGCCCTGGGTTCCGTCAACCTGGCCCAGGACCTTAAAGAACCCGTAACTGCCTGCTGAGGTATAAAGCTCGGCATTGACCGGCTTTTCACCACCATCTTTTGTAATGATGTTCAAAACGCCTCCGTTTGCACTGCCTCCATACATGGATGCGGCAAGTCCCTTGACAACTTCGACCCGCTTCACCATCTCCCAGTCGACATCGTACAGGTCGGGACAATATCCACCCGGATCATTCACGGGAACGCCGTCGATCAGGACCTGGATCCCACGGAATCCGGTTTCCGATAAAACACCCTGTCCGCGGATGTAAAGATGAACCCTCGATCCATCCGTCCCGTTTTCTACCTTAACCCCCGGAACAAGTCTCAATGCCTCATCAGAAGCAATGGTTTTAGACATAGATGTCAGTTGCCGTTCTCCTACAATGGATATCGCCGCGGGGACTTCGACCAGCGGGGTTTTTGAACGGATGGCAGAAACAACGACCTCGCCCAGGTTGTATGTCGCAATCGTATCACCTTTTGCTCCCGGGTTTTCATTCTTCTGCCCGAAGGATGGTGGTGTAAGCAAAAACAATAGTACAATAGTATATAATACAGTTTTCATGATTTTATTTTTTTGATAAAGGAAATGGTTGTAATAAATGATTTGAATTACGGTCTGAACAGGTATTGAAAACACATAACCTTACCAGCTTTTTTACCTGTAATTCGTGTTTGCCTGTGTTCAGGCAGTTAATCAGAAGAAAAAAAGGAATTACCCGAGTTCTGGCGGAGGGGAGAACGGGATAAGGTAAGCAGGTGAGATTTGATGTGTGATCAGACCGAATTTGTGTTCGACAGGCTGGAATACGTGTGGCCTGTCCTGATCGTAAACAATGGCAATCGTAATGAGGTGCTGAAGGATGGCCCGGGCATGTTTCGACTTCTCATGAGCTCCGAATCCGGAGATCAGGTCGCGGGTTTTATTGAACTGGCTGACCAGCTTTTCTTCCTTCTTATCATTGATGCAATAATAGATCGTAGTATCACCGGTGTGCATTTCCTGGAGAATATCATACATCCTGCCCTGGTAAAGGAATTCATCCTTGTTCACCTTCCTGAATCCTTTTGTCAGAAGCGGATTGCAGATCCTTATGATGGTGTAATCATTACCAAAGCTCCCGGAATTTATCATCTCTCTCATCCCGCTCCGGACAATTGCTTGGTTCCATTTGAAAACGATATAATAACCAGAGGTATTGAAGAGGAATAATCCAAGCAAAAAGATCGCAAGGGTCTTTTTTACCAATTTTTGAAACCGTTGTTCAGCAGGAAGTGTGATGGCAAACAAATTAGAATCGCAAAGATATGAAATATCCCCATTCACATCTGCAAGAATTCCGGTGCGAATTTTTTTATAGGAAGAACAGTGCGACTCCACCCACTGCAATGAGAGCACCAAGGATTTCCCTGAATGTGACTTTTTCTTTAAAAAATATTATGGAAGGCGGAATGATCAGCACCGGGACGATGGCCATGATCGTGGATGCAATGCCTGTGTTGGTCAGCTGGACAGCCATCAGGGAGAAAGAAACCCCCAGGAAGGGTCCGAAAAAAGCACCCACAGACAGTTGTGCCATTGCTCTCCCGTTTGACAGCGACGAAAACGTTTTCCGCCATAATCCCATAAAAAAGAAAAGGATGATAAACCCTCCGATTCCCGCTAATACCCGGATCTGGGCAGATGCGAACGGATCATAACCGCGCATCCCGTGCTTACTGATCACAAGTCCTGTAGCCTGGCCAAGCGCCCCGCCCAAACCGAGAAGTATACCCCAGACGGGGTAGCCCAATCTCATTTTATGCAACATTCCAGCTTCTTCTTTGTTTTCCTTTTTCCGGAGGAGAACCATTGCTACACCAGCCAGGGTCATCGCCATACCTATGATCCCTCTCACGGTCATGGTCTCGCCAAGGATCATCCACGAAATAATGGCCGCAAACAGGGGGGCAAGAGCCATAAGTAGCAGACTGATCCGTGCACCGATCACCACAAATGCCTGAAACAGGCAAAGGTCGCCGAAGGTAAACCCGATCAAGCCTGAAAGTATGAGGTATAACCAGGATCGTAAGGAAGCATCAACGGGAAACATGATGCCACGGTAAAACCAGCAAAAAATGCTGAGACAAATAAATCCTACCAGCAGCCGGAGGAGATTCACGACCATCGATCCGATCTTCTTACTGGCAGCTTCAAAAGCAATTGCTGTGACGGTCCAGAAGATGGCTGTCAGCAATGCGGCGAATTCCCCTGCATGTCTCACCTGATATCGTCAATTAGTTCTTGAAAGCCATTCCTGGGGGTTCTGGATGGCTTTGCCCAGCCAGATCTCAAAATGCAACTCTGTTTTAGAATCATCCGTGTTCGTATGTACGGTCCCGATGATCTGCTTTGTCGACACATCCTGTCCATCCTTTACCAGAACGGTCTCAAGATTTGAATATACCGTAAGGTACTCGCCGTGCCTGATGATCACAACATTGTTCAGGTTAGGGAACGACATGACCCGTGAAACCTTTCCCTTGAACACAGCCCTTGCTCCGGCACTTTTAACCGTGGAAATATCAATTCCGTTATTCCTGACCTTCACATATTTCAGCACCGGGTGCGCATGCTCGCCAAAAGCACCGGTAACAATGCCCTTTTCCAGTGGCCATGGGAGCTTACCCCTGTTCGAGGCAAATGAGCTCGACAACTCCCGCTCCACCGGCGTAAGCATGATATCGGTTTTTGTGTTCTCCATTTTCGTCTTCGGTTCTTTCGCTACCGATTTCTTCGCTCGTGCTGCAGCAGCCTTGATCTCCTCGGCAATCAGCTTTTCAATCTCCTTCTGGAGCTTGTCTGCGGCCTGCTGCTTCTGTTTTAGGGTAGCCATCAACTGCTTTTCCTTCTGGCTCAGTTCCTTGACCGATTTGTCTTTATCCTGCTTTTCCTGTGTAAGCCTTGACTTTTCCTGTTCCTTTGTCAGAACAAGAGTCGTTTTGGTTCCTTTCTTATTCTCCAGTTCTCCTTTCTGCCTTGCCAGTTCAGTCTGTAATCCTGTGATCAGCTCTGCCTGTTTTCTCCGGTAAGCACTATATTGCTGGTAATACCTCAACCGGTAAAATGCCTGGTTGAAATCTGCTGCTGAGAAAATGAACATCAACCTGTTGTATGCATTCATGTTCTTGTACGCATAATAGATCATCCGGGCATATTCATCCTTCATCCTTCGCAACTCATTATCGAGTTTGCTGATATGAATATCCTGTACCTCAATATCAGTCTGTATTTCATCTATTTCCTTGTTCACGGTTTCAATCAGACTCTCCCGTTTTTCGATCTGTTTAGTCAGGATATTGATCTTGTTTAGTGAATTCTGTTTTGTTTTTTTGGTTTGCTCCAGCAATGAGTTCGTATACTTTATCTCATCCTCCAGCTGCTTCTTTGTTTTCTGAAGATTGTCCTTTGAATTCTGGGCTGTGCTTAGTATGGAGATGATCATCATGAAACAGATGACAACCACAGTATTCAATGAGGGAAGATATTTTCGTATTATAGGATGGTTCATGACCGGGTCAGTTTCGGTAGTTATTTTACACTCCTGTATCCGGAAGGGATCTTAAACGGAAAAACCTGTGGGATATCAAGAATGATCTTGGAAAAATCTACTGATACACGGATATCATGATCCGCTGAAAGGTCAAATGCTAATTTATGCGGGAACAACTGTCCTGAAACTTCATCGAAATTTTCATATTTAGCCTCTAATTTCATATTCGGTTTTTGGATCTCCCTTACGTTCGCCTGTGTGATCTTGTAATTCACAGGATCGATCCAGATGTTCTGGATCAGGACCCTGGGGTTTTCCTGGCTGTTCCTGACAAACTTCTTCAGTTTTCTCCGGTCGGCCGTTGTCAGCTTATATGCGTTGTTATCAATGGAAGCCCTGAAAGAGCTGTTCTCATAAACTGAGAGATCATTCCCGATCAGGAATGACTGAAGGATGTCAAAATCGATGTTGGAATGAAGAAAATTGTTTACATAGCTGTAGTCACCGATGAAATACGTATTGTTCATCCTGTTGATGAACTTAACCGAATCCTGTGAAATAATGATCCTGAAAACCTCGATCCCGAGCATGGGTGAAAAAGAAAGCCAGATCAGGCTGTCGCGGCGGATCCTCAACTGGCCGTTAAAAGAGGTTGTCTGTCCTTCGTTTTCATATTCGGCAGAAAATTTCCCTGTCAGCCATTCGAACCGCAGTTCATGTTCTTTCAGCTTCGCGATCAGGAAGTCATCTCCTTCCTCCCTGATGGGGGCTTTCATGATCTTCCGCTGGGGACTGCAGGCAGCCAGACCGGCCAATAACGAGACCACGATCAAAGTATACCTGAGGAAACGGGTCAGGCCTGAATATGAAACAGGGAAAGTGGATACAGTACTCAAATTTATGACAGGCCTCAACGTATTATTCATAAAGCTTTTTATCCGTGATTTTTTTCTCCAGCAACTCCGAACCCGGTCCCTTGGACTTTGCTTTATTCCAGTATTCCAATGCTTTTCCGGTATCTCCCAGCCTGAACATCACATCACCGTAATGCTCCAGGACTTCCGCACTGACTCCGTCCTTGTCTTCAAGCGCTTTTGTGATCCATGTTTTGGCATCCTCGTATTTTCCGAGTTTGAATAAAACCCATCCATAGGTATCCTGGAATGAAGAATTGCCGGGCTCGAGTGTCACCGCTTTCTTTGCCATCTCCTCCGCCCTTGAGAGATCCTTGCCCCGGATGCTCAGGTAATAACTGAAATTGTTCAGGACATAAGCATTGTCTCCTTTGAACTTCAGGGATTTCTCATAAGCTTTATCCGATTCTTCAGGATTTTTCAAGGCATGATACGTATCACCCAGGTACATGAAAAACTGGGAGGAGAGCTCATCGTTGTCCACAACAAGCCTGAGGCCGCGATTGAGATCTTTAATAGCCGAATCAAACTTTTTCTGCTGGTAGAATCCCATGCCGGAAAAAAGGTATGGGATGGGCTGTTCCGGGAATAGCTCCTGTGCCTTTTTGCAGTATTCCACCAGGTGATCATATTTCTCAAGCTGCAGATCGAGCCGAAGCACCTGTTCCCATACTACATATTTGCTGCTGTCGAGGGTCAGGACCCGCAAAAATTCGTCGCGGGCTTCCGGGTATTTCTTATCCTGCAGCAAAAGATCCCCATAGATAGAATGGGATTTGGGATCATTCGGATGTGTTTCGATCAGGATCTTCGACAGGGTGAGCGCCTGGTCGCGGAGATCGGAATAGAGTTGGTTTACCGTATAGAACGACAGAAGGATATTGACCTTGGTATCAACATCGAGATTGGGATTCGCAAACCCCAGTTTAAGTTCTTCGAACGCTTTTTCCTTGTTCCCGGATTTCCGGTAATAATCGGCAAGTGACATATGGATATAAGGGTTGCCCGGATCGATCTTGTCGATCTTTTCGTAGATTGCGCCCCCCTTTTCAGGCATATCATTCGACATGAAGAACTCGGCCAGGATCGACAGGTATTTTGTATTCTGGGGATCGGAAGCTACCAGCCGTTCGATTTCCATCTGTGCTCTTTTCAGATCATTCAGGTGAAGGAAGATCTTTTCTTTCTGAACACTGATATCCTCGGATATTCCTGCCTTATTCTCAATCTTATCGTAAATCGAAACAGCTTCCATATACCGTTCTGCCATCAGGTAAAGTGCAGCAAGTTGGTAGTAGTAGTCAAGGTCATCAGGATGCTCCCTGACGATCTTCTCATAGATAGAAATCGCATCTTTATAATTGCCTGTCTGCTGGTAGATCTCCGAAAGGAATAACCTGTACCAAAGGTTGGATGGATCAAGTGCAACGGCTTTCTCGGTCAGTTTTATAGCCTGGCTGAAATCCTTATTATCCGCAACGATCCTTGCCAATTCAAAATAGGCCACCGGGTCGAGCGGATATTTTTCAATGTACTCCCTGTAGGTATCTTCCGCCTTCTTTTTATTCTCGATGATCTCGTATTTCTTGGCTTCGATAAGGGTAGAAACATTTCCGTAGGGCTGCTGCTTTTTTGCTGAATCCGCCGAAACCGCCTGCCGTTTCTTCTTACCTGGGGATCCATTCGCATGGGTTTCCGGCGAAAGAAAGAAACATCCGATCAATCCAACCAGAACCAAATAAATATTTATTTTCATCCTCACTCTCATTACTACCCAAATTCTTAATTTTTCACTTTCACTCTTCACTCTTCACTCTTCACTCTTCACTCTTCACTCTTCACTCATTTCGTCCCCGTGTGACCGAAACCGCCTGATCCCCTGTCCGTTTCAACAAGAACCTCTACCAGCTCCCATTCTGCTTTTTCATGAGCAGAAATGATCATTTGAGCGATCCTGTCGCCATTCCGGATGACAGCATCTTCAATTGAAAGATTGATCAGGATCACTTTTACTTCACCCCGGTAATCTGCGTCGATCGTCCCCGGGGCATTCAGAACCGTGATCCCTTTCTTGTGTGCAAGCCCGCTGCGGGGCCTTATTTGGGCTTCATATCCAGCCGGAAGCTCAATCAACAACCCTGTTGGCACCAGGCAACGCTCAAGTTGCTTTAAAATAATATCCTCTGAAAGATTGGCACGGAGGTCCATGCCGGCGGATGCTATGGTTTCATAAGCGGGCAAAGGATGTTCCGAATGGTTTACAATCCTGACTTTCATGAATTTAATTTAAATGCAAAATTAATAAAAATTATGGTTTATAAAGCCTTTGCAAGGCGCGGTTTCTCGATTACAAAGACGATGGCAAGATAGAATAACAGCATAAGGACATGAATTATTATCCTGACGGTAGCTTGTTCAATCCTGACGAATGTGCTGGCATAATAAAGGATTACCGCAAATCCCAGGTATCCGCCTGCTTTTTTTAGATCGTAACTGATGGGGAAATACCGTTGCCCGAACAGGTAGGAAAGCACCATCATCGATCCGTAACAGATGAATGTGGCCCAGGCTGATCCAAGGTATCCGTGCACCAGGCTGTCGGGTCCCAGGGGGATCCACCAGAAGTTAAGCACCAGCGTGATCACCGCTCCGATAACCGATAACCACGCACCCCAAAGGGTCTTCGATGTTAGCTTATACCAGATTGAAAGGTTGTAATACACACCTAAAAAAAGGTTTGCAAGCAGCAGGATTGGAATTACATTCCGGCCTTCCCTGAACTTCGGACCGATCAGGTAAATAAACACATCATCAAGAAAAAGCATGGTGACAAGGAAAATCACCGACACGATGATGATGAAATAGTCCATGATCCTTGCATAGATTATTTTCGAATTCTTTTCCTTCGCCTGTGAAAAGAAAAAAGGCTCTGCTGCAAACCTGTAAGCCTGGATGAACAGGGTCATCAGGATGGAAATCTTGTAACAGGCACTGTATATTCCTACCTGGGCTTCTGAAATATTGTGGGGTAAAAGATACCGGAGCAGGAGACGGTCGAATGTTTCGTTCACAATCCCCGCCATCCCTGCAAAAAGCAGCGGCCATGCATACCGGAACATCCTCTTCCAGAGCTCGGGACGAAGTTCCCATCGTATCGATGTGAATTGAGGAACAAGCAGAAGCAATGTGATCAGGCTTCCGGCAAGGTTTGCAATAAAAACGTATTCTATTCCCCAGTCGGAGCGATATACGATATGAACCAATTGCGCAATGGCGCCATCGGGAAAAACCTTTAAAAGAAATGGACAGAGGAAAAGGAAAAACAAGGTCAGGATGACATTTGTCATGATATTGATCATCTTGATGGCTGCAAAGCGGAATGCCTTGTGCTGCACCCGCAGACGCGCAAAAGGGATGGCGGAAAGGGCATCCATTCCAAGGATCCATGCGAACCATACAACATATTCAGGGTGCATGGGGTATTCGATCCAAACAGCGAGTTTTCCTGAGAATGCATTGGCAATCGCAATGAATGCCGCGGAGGAAATGAGGAGCGAAAGCAAAGCCGTGCTAAATACCCTGTCTTTATTCACTTCTGCTTCACTGAACCGAAAAAAAGCTGTCTCCATCCCGTAGGTAAGGATTACCATCAGGAAGGAAGCATAGGAGTAAAAAACGCTGATCACCCCATATTCGCCCTGTGTAAATATCCTTGTAAGAAAGATGACCAGCAAATATTGGAGGAACCGCCCGAGAATCGTCGGGACCCCGTAAATCGCCGTCTGGCCCGCAAGTCGTTTGAGGGGATTCATAGGATGGCAAAGGTAAAGAAATTGACCTAATTGATCTAATTGATCTAATTGACATGATGATCTGATTTTCCTCTTACTTTTGCACTTTATCCAACGAAATGCCCAAGAATAAGTTTTATGTCGTCTGGAACGGCCGGAAGAATGGGATTTTCGAAAGCTGGGATGAATGCCGCAGGCAGGTTGAAGGTTTCGAAGGAGCGAAATATAAAGGTTTTCCGACCAAAGATCTCGCAGTAGCTGCCCTGCATGCGAATTTCGAAACATACATCCGGAAAGACCTGAATATCCCAAAAAAGATCGTTTGCTCCGATCCCCGGATCGGGGAGCCAATCCAGGACAGCATTTGTGTTGATGCCGCATGTAAAGGAAATCCCGGGATCCTCGAATACCGGGGCGTTGACACAAAAAGTGGCGCCACCCTCTTTCACCAGGGGCCATTCCCGGAGGGGACTGTCAACATCGGTGAATTCCTTGCCATCGTGCATGCGCTGGCCTACCTGAAACAGCGTGATTCCGACTGGCCGATATACTCTGATTCACTCACAGCAAGGACCTGGGTGAAAAATAAAAAAATTAAAACAAACCTTGACCGGTCACCAAAAAATGAAAGGCTTTTTGACCTGGTCGACCGCGCCCTGAACTGGCTGCAAGAAAACAACTGGAAGAACAGGATCCTCAAATGGGAAACATCATACTGGGGTGAAATCCCGGCGGATTTTGGAAGGAAATAGAAGAAGGAAAACTCTATTTTTCCTAAATAAACCAGCGTCATTCCCGCGAAAGCGGGAAGCCTCTGACACTTCATTACACGGTGACCTTGTGACCCTGTGACCTTTTCACCTAATTCGGCAGATAATAGAACCCCGAATTAAACCCAAGCCTGAAAATGACCATCAATCCCAAGAGGATGACAAGGTAGATCCAGTTGATCCTGCGGCCTTCCCGCTTGGTAGACCGTTCAATGTTGGGTGCTACTTTATAGTTCACGAACATCCCGGCCATGGTAAATATCAGGCACATGTTTATGATCGTATCGTAGATCACAATATTCTCATGCTGGGGAACGACTTTGGGAAATTTGATAATGAAAAGCAGTAATGTTCCCAGAACCCATGGAGCAACACCTGCGAAAAGCAGGTAAAAGATCCGGTTTGATTCGTTTGTCCAGAAGAACGACCCCGATGCTTCAAGGAAGTACTGGGTGAATACATACCCCAGTAATCCCAGCCCGAAAAGGCACAGCATGGCAAAGGCAAATTTAATCACCGTCGGCAGGAACATCCATGCTATGACATAGCCAAAACCCTGCTGTGTGACCATCCCCCCTACGAAGGCTCCGAGGAAGAAATTCACTGAATGGAATCCAAGCCACAGGAAAAACAGCTTTTTCAAACCTGCCGTCGTCTCTTTCCTCACATAATAGAGAAGGTAGATCGATCCCATGATCGCAGAGATCAGCGGGCCGGCAAATGTGATGATAATGATATTCAGGCTTGTCCATTTATCCGAATAATTCCCGATCGGGAAAAAGACTTCATAGTAAAGTAAAATCGAATTTATCCCGTACCTGGAGGCGGCAAACATCACGGCCATCTGGTATGTCAGGTAAACAATAATGTAAGAAAGGACAAACAGAATAAATGAATTGATGCTGAAGAAAGCAAGCCGCAATTGCTGTCTTTTGAGCTCCTGTTTTTCCTTATCGATCCCTTCTGTACTGTAATAGCCGTATTCGCGCGATTTTGCTTCAAATAGTTTCTTAAAGAATTTGACAAAGGCAAATTGGGTCCTCTGTTCTTTTCGCTGCCGGCGACGCATGTCTCTCATGAACCTGCGCTTGTTCTTCATCTCCCGTCTCATTTCCATCCTGTCGGCAAGGCGTTCAAGCCGCCTCGAAAAATAAGACCTGATCTTGTTCCGGCGCTTCCGCTTTTTTCGCCTCGGTTCAGAACTTGTATAGTCAAGAAATGGCTTTTCCTGGATTCTTATGGTTGTTGAATCCCCACTTCCGATCTCCGGAGTGTATTCATCTTCATCAAAATAATGGTGACGCTTTTTAAAAAAGATCCTGCGGAACCGTCTGATGAAATTCAGGAAAAAAATTTCAATCAGGGTCTTTCCCTCATATAAAGCACGTTTCCTCGTAACTCGTCGTCGATGAGCCATAGTTAGTTTTTAATCCGGTGTGCAAATTAATCAAATTTCCTTAAATATGCCATGACGGAATTTTGAACCTCATAAAAGTGGATAAAAGGCATCTGCAATATGGTTGATCGTTTCCTTATCCTTTACAATCAGGATGGAAATAATGTCGAACCGGACCTCATTCTCAAGCTTCTTTTTCAGCATGTAGCTGTTTGCAGCTCTTATGAGTGCACGCTGTTTCTCGCGGGTAACAGCTATTTCCGGCTCCCCGAATGCACTGGAGTGTCGTGTTTTTACCTCTGCCACCACAAGGGTTTTCCCATCCATCGCAATGATATCGATTTCATGTTTTCCGTTCCGCCAGTTGGTTTCAACCACATTGTACCCTTTTCCTTTAAGGAACTTTACGGCAATTTCCTCGCCTTTCTTCCCTGTTTCATTGTGTTCTGCCATACATCTTTAGTTTGTGAGATGGTGAGGTGGTGAACTGGTGATTTTATTCGTCATTTTACTCACCAGTTCACCACCTCACAAACTCACCAGTTAAAAAATAACCTCCGCTTCCTCTTCTACCCTGAATTTTATCTTCCTTCCAAGGATTAACGCCAGGTTCGATTCGCCATGACCTGCGGGGAAATCAAAGCAGACCGGGTAGTCGTATTCCGATACAGCTTCTGCAATGATCTCCCGGGCTGTTTTTCCAAACGGGACGGCATTGTCATTCATCCTGTCCATGCCACCAACGATCAGTCCCTTGAGATCTTTCAGCTTCCCCGCTCTTTTCAGGTTCATCATCATCCGGTCGATGTGGTATAAATATTCATCCACATCTTCGATGAACAAGATCATTCCTTTCGTTTCAGTTTCCGACAAACTTCCCATCAGGCTGTATATTATGGAGAGGTTTCCCCCGGTCAGAATGCCTTCCGATAAACCTTGCCTCGAAAAAGGAGCGGCCGGTAGCCGGTAATTCAGCTTCGCTCCTGATAATGCGCTCCTCATCGTCTGAAGTGAATCGTCCCTGGCATTTTCAGAAGAAATGTTGAATGGCATGATCCCATGAATTGTCTCAATCCCAAAATGCCTCAGGATATGCGAATGCAGGACGGTAACATCACTGTACCCAACGATCCATTTTGGATTATTCAAAAACCCTGAGAAATCAAGCCTGTCGATGATCCTCACTGTGCCATAACCTCCCCGTGCACAAAAAATGGCTTTAATGGAAGGATCGTCCATCATCTGCTGAAGATCATCGGTACGTTGTTCATCCGTGCCCGCGAATTGATTCGCCTTATTGAAAATATTCGTTCCCAGCACTGCTTCCCATCCCCATTTCCGGAACAATTTGAGGCTGGGATGCACTTCGTCAAATGAGATACCCCTGGCCGGAGCCACAATTCCGATCCTGGAGCCTTTACTCAGATAGTCTGGAGTTACCATATGTTAACAGCTTCGGGCTACGGGCCACGAGTATTTTTTTACGGGTTTATCCGGATCACCTACACCATGGAGCCCGCAGCCCGAATCCCGCAGCCCGTTTTTTTTTATCTTTGCCGAAATTAATTCATTTCTATGGAAAATCTGCACCCGTTAAAAAAATTTAAACGGTTTCTTGTGACTTCAGCTCTTCCCTATGCAAATGGTCCGGTTCATATCGGTCATCTTGCCGGGGTATATGTTCCGGCCGATATCTATGTTCGTTTCCTCCGGATGAATGACGAGGATGTTATTTTCATTGGCGGATCGGATGAACACGGGGTTCCTATTACAATTAAAGCGTTGCAGCAGGGCGTTTCCCCACAGGAAATCGTGGATAAATACCATGGAATGATAAAGAATGCATTCCGGGAGTTCGGGATCTCATTCGACATTTATTCCCGCACATCGAATAAGGTGCACCATGAAACAGCTTCGGCCTTTTTCAGGAAGATGTATGATGCGGGACAGTTCATTGAAAAGGTCTCGCTCCAATACTATGATGAGGCGACCGGTCATTTCCTCGCCGACCGCTATATCATCGGCACCTGCCCGCATTGCGGGAATGAAAATGCTTACGGCGATCAGTGCGAAAATTGTGGCACTTCACTGAATGCCACTGACCTGATCAACCCGAAGTCTGTCCTTAGCGGTAACGCCCCGGTGATGCGTGAAACCAAACACTGGTTCCTTCCGCTGGATCAGTATGAGCCCTGGCTCAAGGAATGGATCCTCGAAGGTCATAAGGACGACTGGAAATCCAATGTTTACGGACAGTGCAAGTCTTGGCTGGATCAGGGGCTTCAGCCCCGTGCCGTAACCCGTGACCTGGACTGGGGTGTAAAAGTTCCGGTGGAAGGAACTGACGGCAAAGTCTTATACGTCTGGTTTGACGCCCCGATCGGCTACATCTCCGCCACAAAAGAACTGACCCCGGAGTGGGAAAAATACTGGAAAGACCCCGAAACCAAATTGGTCCATTTCATCGGGAAAGACAACATCGTTTTCCATTGCATCATCTTCCCGGCCATGCTCAAAGCGGAAGGAACATTCATTCTTCCGGACAATGTGCCCGCGAATGAGTTCCTCAATCTTGAAAGCGACAAGATTTCCACTTCTCGCAACTGGGCTGTCTGGCTCCATGAATACCTGGTTGATTTTCCGGGAAAACAGGATGTGTTGCGGTATGTGCTCACCTCGAACGCCCCGGAGGCAAAAGACAATGATTTTACCTGGAAGGATTTTCAGGCCAAGAACAACAACGAACTGGTGGCAATTTTCGGGAATTTCGTGAACCGGACGCTGATCCTGACCCAGAAGTACTTCAACTCCACCGTTCCGGCAACAGGCGATTTGAGTGAACGTGATCAGCAGACCATCGCAGAGATGAAGCTTTTCCCCGGCAGGATCGCTGCAAGCCTCCACAACTACCGTTTCCGTGAAGCATTGAGCGAGATGATGAATCTCGCCCGCCTTGGCAACAAGTACCTTACCGACTGTGAGCCCTGGAAGATATTCACGACTGATCCGGCCCGGGTTGGAACGGTATTGAATATTTCATTGCAGATCTGTGCTGAACTGGCCATTCTTTCTGAGCCATTCCTTCCGTTTTCTGCAGGAAAAATAAGAGAAATGTTACATCTGGAGCAATTGAAATGGAAGGATGCTGAGCTTGGAACCTGGCTTATAACGGGCCATCAGCTCGGAAATCCTGCCCTTTTGTTTGAGAAGATCGATGATGACCAGATCACGGCCCAGGTGAACAGGCTGCTTGATACAAAAAAAGCCAATGAAGCAAAAGGGATCGAGCTGAAACCGGCAAAACCGGGCATCGATTTTGAAGATTTCTCGAAGATGGACATCCGCACAGGTACGATCCTTGAAGCTGAAAAAGTTGCCAAAACGAAAAAACTCCTGAAACTGAAGATCGATACCGGCATCGATGTGCGCACTGTTGTATCAGGCATCGCCGAATATTTCGAACCGGAACAGATCATAGGCAAACGTGTGTCGATCCTTGTCAATCTCGCACCCAGGAACCTGAAAGGTATTGAATCGAAAGGCATGATCCTGATGGCGGAAAACCCGGACGGGAAACTTTTCTTCGTCACCCCCGACGAAGGAACTGTAAATGGGAGCGATATTAAATAAGCTACAAGTCACGGGCTTTCTAATTGCCGTCATTCCCGCGAAAGCGGGAACAGGCTGCAAGCTGCAAGCTGCAGGCTTCCAGCTAAGGACTTCTATATTTTCTATTATCTATTATCTATTATCTATCTTCTGACCTCTGACCTCTGACCTCTGACCTCTGACATCAGACTGCCGACTGCTTATCACCCCTTCCTGCTGATCTGCTCCAGCAGTTCCATTTTCAGGATCTCCATCATCCGGCCTTTGATCTCGATGATCCCCTCTTCCTTGAATTTTAGCAGAACCCTTGTAGCACTTTCCCTGGAAACCCCGATGAGGTCTGCAAACTCTTTCCTGGTAAAGGGTAAGCAGAATTCATTCGATTCGTAAACGATCCGTCCGAAATAAAGGATCGCATCCGCCACCCGGCCATATATCCTCTTCTGGCTCTGGTTGATGAACCGATGAAAATTGTTCAGGCTGTCTCTGCTAACGGAAACCAGGATCTCGTATGCAAATTGTCCGTTTTTCTTGATCAGGTTGTTGAACACATTGATGTCGATATAACAGACCTTCACGTTATCGAGTGCAGAATATGAATAATGATTGATCCTGTCGCCAAACAGGGATGGCAGCCCAAGGTACGTATGCTGCTTGACAATGGATAGGATCTGTTCACGGTCAGGGGAGGGTTTCACAAATTCCTTGACAAGCCCCGTCTTCAGATAAATGATATGCGAGGTAAGCGATCCTTCATGAAGTATGATCTCTCCTTTCTTGACCTGGCTTTCACGGCTGTTGAAATTGATCTGGTCAAGTTCACTTTTACTCAGGATGGCGGCAGCACAGGATTTGTCCTTACAGTCATGACATGTTTGCTTGGTAATCGTATAGTCTGAGAACATTTTGCATTTTTAACTCCGTTGCCCGGATGAATAACTTATGCAAAATTGCAAAAAATAATCATACCTTTTTGTGCTTTATATCACTTTATTTTAATAGCCTTATCACATTTTTTATACTAGTATATCACTTAATATATTATCTATATATCACTTTTCCATATACTTATAATCACAACGATAGATGATCCCCGCCTGCCCGGACTCAGTACTTTTGTATCAGTTATGGTAATTATTTACCTATTTAAATAATTGATGGCTATGAAAATTGCATTCCCGACCGATGACGGGTTAATGATCGCTGAAGAATTCAACCAGGCAAAAGGTTTTCTCATACTTACAGTTGAGTTGGGAGAGATCGAACAACAGGAAATGAGGTGGAATACCAGCATCGACCCCTTGCAAAACGGATTCGGATCCTTCGCAAATCTTGATGGTTGCGACATCCTGATCGTACGCGAGATTCCGGAAAATTCCAGGGATTTCCTTACAGGAAAAGGCATAGAGGTGAACCGGACCAATGAGTTGATCATCACAAAATCGATCATAAAATTCATTGACAGTTCCCTGAGGGAAAAGGCAAACAGCTGCTGCTGCCCCTGAGATTACCGTCTTTCTTCCTGATATTGAATGTTTGCTAAGAAAATTATCTCCTTTACTGAGAAAAAATTATGCTTTTACTTGACCGGAAAATTGTAACCCTTGAAAAATATTTCCAAAAATACCGGGAGAACACGATTGGCAATGATCACCGCTTTTTAACTCCGTTCGGGTATAAAAGAATGATCTATGCAGATTGGATCGCCAGCGGCAGGCTTTATAATCCGATTGAAAAACAATTGACTTATACCATTGGGCCTTTCGTGGGCAATACCCATACCGAAACCAGCGAGAACGGCAAACGGATGACCCAGGCTTACCACATGGCCCATGAGAAGATCAAGAACCATGTTAATGCCGGGCCAGATGATGTGATCCTGACTACCGGCTTCGGGATGACAGGTGCCATTGTAAAATTTCAGCGTATCCTTGGATTAAAGACCTGTGGAGAGATTTCCCATCGTACTTGCCTGAAAGAAGCCGACAGGCCTGTAATATTCGTGACTCACATGGAGCATCATTCCAACCAGACCACGTGGTATGAAACCTCCGCTGATGTTGTCGTGATCGAACCGGGGAAGGATATGCTGGTCGACCTTAACAGGCTGGAGGATACCTTGAAAAAATACAAAGACCGGAAACGAAAAATCGGTTCATTTACGGCTTGCTCCAACGTGACCGGTATCCGGACTCCTTATCATAAAATGGCAAGAATGATGCACGAGCATGGCGGACTTGCATTTATTGACTTCGCTGCCTCTGCACCTTATGATGAAATAAATCTTCACCCCCAGGACCCTTTTGAGAAGATCGACGGGATGTTCTTCTCCCCGCATAAATTCCTTGGCGGACCGGGGGCATCAGGCGTACTGATTTTCGACTCGGGCCTTTACAATAACAAAGTGCCTGACCAGCCCGGGGGTGGTACGGTCGACTGGACAAACCCCTGGGGCGAATACAAGTATATCGACAACATCGAAACCCGTGAAGATGGAGGAACCCCGGGCTTCCTGCAGGCAATACGAACGGCCCTCGCCCTGGAACTTAAAAACCAGATGAATGTTGCGAATATCCATGATCGCGAAAAACAACTGATAACCCTGGCATTCCGTGAACTTCAATCAGTACCCGACATCCAGATCCTGGCTGGTCATGTGCAGGACCGGCTTGGCGTGATTTCCTTCTATATCCCGTCCATTCACTACAACCTGATCGTGAAACTGCTTAGCGACCGGTTTGGGATCCAGGTAAGAGGCGGCTGTGCCTGTGCCGGTACATATGGCCATTACCTTCTTGATGTCAGCTACACAAAGTCGAAAAGCATTACGGAGAAGATCAATCATGGCGATCTCTCCGAAAAACCAGGATGGGTAAGGCTTTCTCTCCATCCAACCATGACGGATGATGAAATAAGATTCATTGCCGATGCATTGAAACAAATCCGGAAACATCATCAGCTATGGAGCCAGGATTATTTCTATAACAAACACACGAATGAATTCAGTCACAAGCTTGAAACCCCCGGGAACAATACCGTTAACGAGTGGTTCCGCCTGAAATGACACTATGGTGCCTTTCTTCATTTTGTGATAAATATCACAATTCCACTTGTGATGAATCACAATAATATCACCTGACCCGATTGAACACCAAACTATCTTTGCAGCACTCAATATTCACATATCTATATATATAATAACACCTTTAATATGATCACAGACATTGATAAACAGCTCGGCGAACTAAAAACACAAGTCTCCAGGCTTGAAGCCGGAACAAAAGACCAACTATCGATGGTTGTCTTCTCCGGCGATCTTGATAAAATACTTGCCGCCATGATCATTTCAACAGGGGCTGCAGCGTATGACATGAAAGTCAAGCTCTTCTTTACGTTCTGGGCCATTTCTGCACTTCGCGACCCGAAGAAAAATGGCAAAGGAAAGAATCTGGTCGAGAAGATGTTCGGCTTTATGCTTCCCAGGGGCAGCAATAAGGTGGCCCTTTCGAAGATGAACATGGCCGGGATGGGAAAAGCGATGATCAAGGGGATCATGAAAAAACACGGGGTTCCTTCGCTGGAAGAGTTGATCCGTACCGCAGGTGAGTTAGGTGTTGAGATAAACATCTGTGAAATGTCGATGAACCTGATGGGATTCAAAAAAGAAGAAATGATCGATTATCCCAACATGACCATCTGTGGTGTCGCCACATTTTTATCAGATGCACAGGAGAGTAAAATTCAATTATTTATTTAATACATAAAACAATGACTACTGACGAACTGAAAAGCGTAAAATCGAATAAAATCGTTGATGCCCGTGGAACAGCCTGTCCCGGCCCTTTATTGGCAGCCAAGAAAGCGATCGGCGAGATCGAATCAGGCGACATTATGGAGATTTACTCTTCCGATGAAGGAACAAAAAATGATATTCCAAAGTGGTGCCAGAAAATGACCCATGATTTCCTTGGAATTGTTGAAGAAGACAGCTATTCCAGGCTGTTCATGAAAAAAGCATAGTAATTTTCATTTCATTGCTTACACCGGGTAAATTCGGAAATCCTTTGTGCCCTCCGTGAATCCCATGTGTCCTTTGTGGTTTTTATTTTTTATTTAAGCCTTGTTTGAGATCTTTTGTAATTCGATCTCCGGCTATAGAATTGTTAAAAATTTAACTATGGAAAACCGACCCAAACGCCCAAAGATCCTTGTCTTTTCCACCGATAAGATCTCTGATCCAGGCATTGACCAGGCAGGACTGAGAAAGATCCACTACTCACCCAGTGTTTACACCATCAGCCTCCCCTGCTCCTCCGGGATAAAACCCCGATGGATCCTGCATGCCTTTGAACAGGGTTTCGATGGCGTTTTCATCGCAGCCGACGGACATGAATGTTCTTACAGCCCGAAATGTCCCGACTTCACCAACAGGATCATCGAAGAGTCGCAGCGACTTATGAAGGAAAATAACATCAACCCGAAAAGGATCAGGATGGCCGCGATCTGCTCTGTATGTGCAGAACCTTTTGCCGGCCATATGGCCAATTTTAGTAAAATTTTATCAGAACTCGAATGACGAAGAAAATCCAAAATTACGATACACTGGTGATCGGAGGCGGGATTGCCGGACAGGAAGCTGCGCTTAACCTGGCCAATATGGATTACAAAGTCCTCCTGGTAGAAAAAGGACTCTCCATCGGCGGGAAAATGATCCAGCTTAGCAAAGTCTTCCCTACACTAGACTGTGCAGCCTGCATTACCACACCAAAAATGTCGGAAACCGCAAGGCATCCGAACATCACCTTGCTGCTGAACAGCCAGGTTGAAAGCATTCGCAGGGAAAATGGCGATTTCAGCGTGGAGATCGCGAAACACCCGAGGTATGTGATCCCTGAATCCTGCACGGGGTGCCAGGAATGTGAACAGGCCTGCCCGGAAGTAAGGCCGGATGAATACAATGCAAATCTTGCCGGGAGGAAAGTTGCCTATATACCTTTCAGCCTGGCAAACCCACGCATTGCAGTGATCGACCGCCAGGAAACCTCAGCACCATGCATCGCAGCATGCCCCGGTGGTGTAAAACCATATGGGTATGTGTCACTGGTGAGAAACGGACAATATGAAGAGGCCATGAACCTTCACCTTGAAGATGCACCGCTCCCCGGCAGCCTCGGCCGTGCCTGCTATGCTCCCTGCCAGGGTGAATGCACACGTGCCAGCCTGGAAGGATCTGTCGACATGCGCCGGATAAAAAGATTCTTTGCCGAAGATTATTACAACAAGTATCCGACGCCTCCCGCCCGGACCATCGAAACGAAAAGCGGGAAAAAAGTGGCCGTTATCGGCTCCGGTCCTGCCGGACTCACTGCTGCCTATTTCCTTGCCCTTAAAGGTCATAATGTGAAGATCTTTGAAGCAGCGCCCCAACTGGGCGGAATGCTGAAGATGACCCTGCCTGAATACCGTCTTCCCAATGCAGTCGTGGACCGTGACATTCTGAATGTCCTCTCCCTGGGTGTTGAATATGAGGTAAACAGGAGGATCGAAAACCTTGACAATCTTAAGAAAGAAGGATTTGAAACGGTTTTTGTTTCTGTTGGGACCCATGAGACAAGCAAAATGAATGTCGAAGGGTCTGATCTCAAAGGTATCGTGTCATGCCTTGATTTCCTGCGTGAATCCAAGATTGGCAAAAAGAGTGACCTTACCGGGAAAAAGGTGATGGTCATTGGAGGCGGAAATACAGCGATGGACGCTTCACGCACGGCCATCAGGCTGGGCGCGTCTAGCGTGAAGATCATTTACCGGAGAAGCAGGTCGGAAATGCCCGCCTGGAAAATAGAGATCCAGGAAGCAGAAGAAGAAGGCGTAAAGATCAGTGAACTCTGTAATCCTGTGAAGTTCACCGGGGTGAATGGCATAGTTAATAAAGTAGAGCTGATCCGGATGAAACTCGGCGAACCGGATGCAAGTGGCCGGAAAAGACCAGTTCCCGTGGAAGGCTCTGAATATACGGAAGAAGCTGATTTCATCATCGAAGCCATCGGCTTGCAACCTACAACTTCTGTTTTCAGCAATGAACTGGAACTTAAGAAAAACGGCACCATCAAAGTCAACGAAAAAACCCTCCAGACAACAAAGCCTTGGATTTTCGCAGGTGGTGATACGGTCACCGGTCCCTCAACCATTATCGAAGCGGTCGGACAAGGGAAAAAAGCTGCTTTTTACATCGACAAGTTCCTTCTGAACGAAAATCCTGAAGATTACGAATTCGGCGATAAGCTGGCACCGGTCGATAAAAAAAAGATCCTTGAACACAAGAATATTATGCCGTTACCGGCGCTGAAGGAAAAGTTCAGACCGGTTCATGAAAGGATCAGGGATTTCCTGGATGTGGAAAATACATTCACCTCGGAAGAGGCCAGGCAAAGCACTGAGCGCTGCCTTGACTGCAGCAATTGCCGTGAATGCCACCAGTGTATTTCGGCCTGCCCGGCCCATGCGATCGATTTTTCCCAGAAAGAAGAAACAGTCAGGGCGAAAGCCGGATCAGTCATTGTCTCCACCGGGTTCAACTTGTTTGATCCGGATGCAAAGCCACAATACGGCTCGGCAAAATATGCCAATGTTATCGACTCGCTTCAGATGGACAGGCTGATCGCTCCAACCAGGCCTTTTAACAATGTTCTCCGGCCAGGTGACGGGAAAGTCCCGGGAAATATTGCCTACGTTCTGTGCACCGGGTCAAGGGATTCAAGCCTCGAGAATTACCGTTCCTGCAGCGCCGCAAGTGCCAACAACCCGATCTGTTCGCAGATCTGTTGCATGTACTCGGTCAAACAGGCCCAGCTTCTTATGGGAGCTTTGCCCATGGCCGACATCAGCATCTATTACATGGATATCAGGGCATTCGGAAAAGGATACGAAGAATTCTTCCAGCAGTCGAAATCGATGGGGGTGAATTTTGTCAAAGGTAAAGTGGCGAAGATCCGTGAAAAGGAAGATGGCAGCGGCGATCTCATTCTGCGGTTTGAAAACATCGAAACCGGCCAGGTGAAAGAGGTAAGCCATGATCTTGTGGTGCTTTCCGTTGGTATAAAGCCCGACAACAAGATCGTAAAAGCATTCAGGGATGCCACCCTGGAAGTGGATGAATTCAGCTTCATAAAATCGGTGGATGTTCTTACAAATCCTGCCAGGACAAACATCGAGGGCGTTTTCGTTGCAGGAACTGCCTCCGGCCCTATGGACATTCCGGATTCGATATTATCCGCCGGTTGTGCCGCTTCTGAAACGGCCAGTTATCTAAACAACAAGTAACACATGGAAAATAAAGAAAAAAAAGAACGGATCGGTGTCTATATCTGTCATTGCGGTGGGAATATTTCCGATTATGTTGATGTTGCACAGATCAAGGACCTTGTAAAAACCGAGGACGGGGTTGTCGTATCAAAGAATGTCATGTTCGCATGCGCCGATTCCAACCAGAAGGAAATGATAAAGGATATCCGGGATGGCAACCTCGATGCGATCGTAGTGGCTTCCTGCTCCCCGAAACTTCATCTCCATACCTTCAGGAATGTCGCTGCCCGGGCCGGGATAAATCCCTATAACTACACACAGGTAAATATCCGTGAACAATGTTCATGGGCCCATTCGGATACTCCGAAGGAGGCCAGCCTGAAAGCAGCAGGGCTCATCCGTGCCGGGATCAGGAAAGTGGCCTTTTCTGAAGCACTTGAAAATATTGAGGTCTCATCCACACGGGCAGCAGTCGTTATCGGTGGAGGCGTTTCCGGTATGCGCGCAGCCATCGACCTGGCAAAGATGGGGAATATGGTATACCTTATCGAAAAGGAAACAATCCTGGGCGGCCAGGTTGCAAAATGGGGAGACCTTTTTATTACCGGGCAATCCGGGAAAAAAATAGTGGAGACCCTTCAGACGGAAGTGAAAAAGCAAACAAATATCACGGTCTTCACCTCTGCCTCGGTTGAAAAAGTCTCCGGCAGCCTGGGGAACTTTCAGGTCGAAGTGAAAACAGGCAATGAGACGCTTAACCTGGCAGCGGGAGCCATCCTTGTCACCACCGGTTTCGACAATTATCAGCCGGCAGAAAATGAGTTCGGATACAAGAATGTGGATGCAGTCATTACCTTGCCCGAATTCAGGGAACTCCTTGACAATAGCAGGGAAACCCTGGTTTACAAGAACAAGGCGATAAAAACCATTGCCTATATCTATTGCACCGGCACAAGGCAGACGAAAGGCGAGAATAAATATTGTTCACGGGTTTGCTGTACAACAGCGATCCACAGCTCGATCCTGCTTCACGAAAAATTCAGGGGAATCACTGCAATCCATCTTTACCGGGATATCCGGACCTATGGGAAACAGGAGATCCTCTATGAAAAGGCCTCAAAGAACGGTGATATTTTCATCAAATACGAGGAGAAAACACCGCCTGTTGTTGAACAGGTTAACGGTAAGCCTTTCATAAAAGTTAAAGATGAGCTTACACGGAAGATGGTACTTGAACTGGAGCCTGACCTTGTCGTCCTTGTCACTGGGATGGTTCCACGCACCGACAGCAATATCATCGCACAGAAATTGAAAATACCTGTAGGAAATGATAAATTCTTCAACGAGATCCATCCTAAGCTCAGGCCGGTTGAAACGGTGATAAACGGGGTTTTCCTCGGGGGATCGTGCCAGGGGCCGAAGAACATTTCCGAATCGGTGCAATCCTCATTGTCGGCAGCTGTCAAGATCAATGCCCTGACAAAGAACCCTACCATTCTGCTTGAACCGATCATTGCAAGAGTGAATTTTGAAGCCTGCACCTGGTGCGGGAAATGTGCGGAAGTATGTGAATATGACGCCATCCATCCATTGGAAATGCATGGTAAAGTCGTAGCAACAGTGAACGAAGCCGTTTGCAAAGGGTGCGGGATCTGTGCACCCGTTTGCCCCGTTGATGCAATCGACATTGCCCAGTATTCGAATACTGAGATCGAAGGGATGATCGATGGATTCTGCCAGGAAATAGAAATTAAAGTGGCTGAAAAATCCGGTCCGGACAACAATGAGGAAGCCGGAACAGGAATGAAGGATATGCCGCAGATATGGCGCAGGATAGCGTCATCCCTGGAATCTGAACCCAAAACAATACCGGTGATGGCAAAAGAGCTTGGACTTGAAAAAGAACTTGTGACCTGGCACCTGATGACCATGAACAAATACAGCATTGTGGAGGCTGCCGGCATCGATGATACTGATGAATATTATATGTATAAACTGAAAAATCAACAGCATGGCTAAAATTGATCCAGGATTCGCATCCGAAATTAAGAAATACGGAGCCAGGGATTTCACTGCCTGCTTCAATTGCGGTAATTGCACCGCCGTGTGCGGTCTGACCGATAAAAATGCAAACTTCCCCCGGATGTTCATCCGTGATGGCATGCTTGGACTGAAGGATGACATCCTTCAAAGCAAGGAACTATGGCTATGCTATGCCTGCGGAGAATGCTCGGAAACCTGTCCGCGTCAGGCCGGACCTGGCGATTATATGGCTGCCCTCAGGCGTTATGCCATCGCAAGTTATGAGCCTACAGGACTTACGAAGCTTATCTTTAAGAGCAACCCGCTTTTTATCCTGTTTACCATCCTCCTGTCTGTCCTTCTTGGATTTTTCCTGTTCACGCTCAAACCGGAATATGAAGTTTCAAGATGGTTGTTTACGATCTTTCCCTATGCAGTGATCCACAATATGGGACTTGTTGTTTTTGGTATCACCGGGATCTCTATGATTTGGGGATTGTTGACGATGTTCCTGAAACTATCGAAAAAAACGGTAAAAAATGAAAATTCGAAAGGAAAATTTTTCAGTTCATTGGGTGGGATTGTAAAAGAAATGTCGACAATGAACCGCTACAAAACATGCGACGCTGAAGAGGATTCTTTCTGGAAGAATAAATCTGCGGCTCTGCAGCCCTGGTTTGTCCACTGGTCAATCATGTGGGGATTCATCGGCTTGCTCCTCGCAACCACCCTGGATTTTATCCTGAAGGATCCTGAAACAGCCATCTGGTGGCCGACCCGGATACTGGGAACAATTTCCGGATTACTCCTTGTTTACGGAACCAGCATTGCCATTAATTACCGTTTCAAAAAACCAACGAAATCCTATGAAGGAACCCGCCTCTCAGACTGGCTGTTCCTCTGGTTTCTCTGGATTGCGGGGATTACAGGATTCTGGCTCGAAGTTTCTGTCGCCCTCACCGGTAACAATCTTTTGAGCCACTTCGTTTTACTTATTCATACCATAATTTCAATGGAGCTGGTACTCTTGTTTTCCTTCTCAAAATTTGCCCACGCAATATACCGTCCCCTGGCGTTATATTTTTATTTTTCAGAAAGATGAAAAAGTTTTGTTAATTTCACATACTCATATCTAACTCCAATGATACGTAAAAAACGTTCAACCCAGAAAATTGCAATACCAAGTGACGATGGGATCTTAGTCGGTCAACAGTTTAAAAGCTCAAGGGCATTTGTTGTCGCCACGGTCGACGACGGAAAAATCCTTCGCCAGGAATTACGATGGAACCTCATCAGCGAGATCATGACCTCCCCTCACGGGTATTATTACAACCTCGCCGATTGCAATACCATCATTGTAAATGAAATCGGTGAAGGCCACACAAGACTCCTTGGCTCTATTAACAAAGAAGTCATCCAAACAGAGGAAACGCTTGTCAATAATGCCTTCCTGATTTATCTCAGGAAAGCTTCCCTGAAAGCAGAAAAAATTAAATCGCTTTAATATCACCAATCCGAATTTTCTTTTTACATTTGCACCATAAAACTAAATGATTAATCACTATTGTACCAGTAATTTTACAAATTACAGAAAATCTGACTAATAAACCTTTGCTGACTTTTTCGTTTCTGTCCATTGTACCCATCCCCCGTCCCCTTCCCTACTAGTAGGGAAGGGGTGCAGGGGTAGGGTACGGTTAAGATTATTGGTATAATTGTGATCATTCGAATAAAACTATTTGATTATGGAAATTACTTTTATTGTGCTCGGAATTGTTGTTGTCATCGTTGCAGTCCTGTTCTTCATTGCAAAAGGAAGGATGAAGCAATTGGAAAATGTTCCGGAAAGCAGCAAGATCATCACCATGGATGATAAAAATTTCTCACACCGGGTAAAGACCGGGATCGTTCTCGTGGATTTCTGGGCTGCCTGGTGCATGCCTTGTAAGCTCATGGCACCGGTGCTGAATGAACTGGCCGAAGAATCCAATGGAAAAGTCACGATTGGAAAAGTAAATATAGACGAAGCAAAAGAAACAGCCGCCCGGTTTGGGATCCGGAGCATTCCGACCATGATCCTTTTCAGGAACGGGAAAGAGCTCCACAGGATTGTAGGCGTCAAGCCAATAGATTATATTCGCAGGGAAATTGAGCGCAGATCGATTTATTGAACATGTTATTCTCAATTAAATCGGATTAATATTCTCCGTGGTCTTCGTGTCTTCTTTGTGAACTCTGTGGTCAAAATATTTTACCACAAAGGCCACAGAGATTCAAAGTTGATTTCTTACCGAATAATAATTTGCGGGACAAAATAGTGTCGAAATAAACAAAAAAGGGTATTAAACCAGGGTTTATGAAAAAGATAATTCTGCTGTTTTTCCTGATGACCGGTCTCTTTTACTCTGGCTCAGCCCAAACTAAAGGGACTTCATCAAATCCCGTTAAAGTGGAAGTATATTACTTTCATCCTTCCGAACGCTGCCCGATCGACCAATCCATCGAGGAAAACTCAAAAAGGGTTGTGGAGACTTCTTTTCCCAGGGAAGTAAAAGAGGGTTCGTTGAAATTCAGGGTTGTCAATACCGATGACAAGGGGAATGAGAAACTTGTTTCGAGATTCGATATCAATACACAGGCATTGTACATTGTGAGAGTGGATAAAGGAAAGGAAACGAAGACCGACCTTACCGATTTTGCATTCTCCTTCAGCAAAAGCAACCCTACAAAGTTCAAAACCCGGTTGACGGATGAGATCAGGAATGCCCTGAAGTGACCCAAGACATCTCTACGCTGTTTCTTTCGTAAAGAACATTTTAATCGCAATCAGGATCATCAGTACTGCGAAGATCTTTTTCATCACATTCTCCGGCATGTTCAGAGCTACTTTTGATCCGAAATAACCTCCGATCAGAAATGCCACTGCGATGACCATGGCATACCAGATGTTGACCTGTCCTGCACGGTAATAATTATAGGCCGCAAACAGCCCGATCGGGGGAAGCATCACAGCCACACTTGTTCCCTGGGCAGTATGCTGGTCCACCCCAAGGATATAAACCATCGCCGGTATCATGACGATCGCACCCCCGACCCCGAACATGCCTCCAAAAACACCTGCCATCAAACCTATGATGATCAGTATCCCTATTGTTGTCAGATTCATACCTCGCTGTTTATTGATTTGAAATCTGCTACAGGCTGTCAATGACATTCCGCAGCAGTCCTGTAACTTCCAGGGCAACCGGTTCAAGTTCCGGGTTGCTGATCGCCATCATCGAAGCGATGGGATTGACTGCGGAAACCTCCGTTTGCCCGTTCTCCTTGTCGATTACGATGACATTGCATGGAAGCATCGTCCCGATCTTATCCTCGGCCATCAGTGCCTTGTAAGCAAAACCCGGGTTACATGCACCAAGAATCCGGTACTTCTTAAAGTTTACCCCCAGTTTCTCGTTCAGCTTTTCATGGATGTTGATCTCGGAAATGATCCCGAATCCTTTCGTTTTCAATACATCGGTAACTCGTTGAACCGATTCGTCAAATGATACGTTCAACGTTTTGGTAAAATAATAGTCCATGATCCTGTTGTTTATGTTAAACTTCCTCCGGTTACACTCTTTATTCCAATTTCAACCGGTCAGTATTTTCTGCATGACTGTCTTTTCCCGCTCAGTCAGCGATTCGATCTCCTTGATCGCCCCCTGGATCTTGGTCTTGAACTTCCAGCAGGTCATCTGGCGAAGCGACAATCTCCTCGCAAATTCATAAGTGGAAACATCCTCATTTCCCTTGCATACGTTAAAAGCAATGTAGAATGCCTTGCTTAGCGGGAATTTACAGTTATGAAATATTGTTCCCGTGGTAGCTGATTCTTCCGTCTTGCATTTGGTACACCTTCGCGAATGCGGAGTCTTGCCGGAACAGAAATTGGTATTCCCGCATTTCCTGCAGATAAACCCGTCCTTCCACTTAACTTCAGCCAGGAATTCGAGGCATTTCCCATCATTCTGAAACAATTCCTCAAGTTTCTCTTTTGAAAGATCTCCGTTGAAAATAAAGCCCATATATTCTTATAACTAATTTTATTCCGCTGCAAAAATAAATAAAAACAGTGATACTAAAAAGATTTAAGTGATATTAATGCGATTTATTAAAAATATTTTCTACCTTTGCTGCCTGGTTTCTGATTAAGGACAAACAAATAATTTAATAGAATGACAAAACAATCCATAGATGTTCAGTGGACTTCAAACATGGCCTTCCAGGCTACCGTTGATGGTCATAAGTTTGTTATTGATCTTGATCCGGAAAAAGGCGGAGAGAACCTGGGTCCGCGTCCAAAACCGCTGCTCATGGTCGCCCTGGCCGGATGCACGGGGATCGATGTTATTTCCATTTTAAAAAAAATGCGTGTCGAACCAACCTTTTTCAATGTTAAAGCAGAAGGCGAAGTTACCGAGGATCATCCGAAACATTTTACAACGATCCACCTGGTGTATGAATTCAAAGGAGATGACCTTCCGCTCGACAAGCTCCAGAAAGCCGTTGATCTGTCACAGGAAAAGTATTGCGGAATTTCATATACTTTGCGGCAGGCCCTTGGCCTCACATCTGAAATCAGGATTTTATCTTAACACTTAAAACGTATCGATATGAAAAAGAACATGGGTACAATTGACAAAACGATCAGGATAATTATTGCACTGGCACTGATCATCCTTTATGCAACGAATTTAATTACCGGGATCTTCGGGATCCTCATGGTGGTTGTCGCCGCGGTATTCATCCTTACTTCCATCTTCTCATTCTGCCCGCTTTATGCACTTCTCGGCCTGAATTCCGGGTCAAAGAAATAAACAAGCGATTCACAGGATCTCTCGTGGTGATCAACAAAAATCACCGTTCTGGCAGTTAGTTGTCTTATCAACTACGCGTCAATACGGAGGCACAGCGACCAGGGAAAATGAAATGGTGATATCCATTTCCTGACATCTCTGTGTCTCTGTGATGAACAATTAGAAGGATCATTTCAGGCAGCCTCAGGGCCGGCGGTTGCTCCCTGCAAATTAATTGAAACCCGGGAAAAATTTTTTCCCTCCCCGCAAGTTTTTCCTTTTCCTTAAGTCTAATTAGAAAATCATGTTCAATTTAATCAACAAAAAATTATGAAGACAATGAAAAGGATTTCTATTCTGATGATCATCATCGCACTGTTCGGTTTCCAGGGATTCTCCCAGATCGCATCAACAACAGCTCCGAAAGAAAAACCCCAGACGGCTCAGACCAGTTCCAAGGCAGTTCCGGGCAAGTTCGTCGACAACAATAAAAATGGCATCTGCGATAACCACGAAGGCAAAATGCAAAATGGCAAATGTGCGAATTTTGTTGACAAAAACGGGGATGGTATTTGCGATAACCAGAAGGATTGCTGTAAAGGGAAAGGCAATGCCGGTAACTGCGGAAATGGATGCCAGCACAAAAATGGACAGGGAAAAGGGAATTGCGGCACAGGATGTGGCAATCACCATAGGTACGGATGCTCAGGACAGAGTGGTTCAACCGCTCCAGCCCAGCAAGCCCCAACACAGGAAAAGAAATAGATCCGCTCAATTTTTATAGAATGCGGGTTTAAGTGCAGGCTGGTAATTGAAGCTTTTTTCATTACAGCCTGCACTGTTGATTTTAATCCGGGGAAATAAACTACTTTTGAATATCGTATAAGGATGCTTAATGACTGAACAGGAACTGATTGAAGGAATTTTGAACCACGACAGAAAAGCCGTTCAGTCTCTTGTCGATCTTCACCAGAAAACAGTTATAAAAACAGCATTCTATTTTGTGGATAACATGCATGATGCGGAAGACCTGTCACAGGAAGTATTCATCGAGATCATCCGCTCCATTGGAAAATATCAGGGTAAGGCATCTCTAAAAACTTGGATTTACCGTATAACCGTGAATAAATCCCTTGATTTCATAAGAAAAAGAAAAAGAATTGATTTTGTGCACCGGCTGGAAAGCCTTTTTTCTTTCAGGGTTGACGGGGATGATTCTTATATTAAAGAACCCGGAATGACAGATGACCGGGTAAGCGACCGGGAAACTGGCCTGATCATTGAAAAGGCAGTCGCCACCCTCCCCGAAAATCAAAGGGTGGCATTCGTGCTTAATAAATACGATGAATTGTCTTACAAAGCGATTTCAGAAATAATGAATATCTCGTTGTCTTCGGTAGAATCTTTGATCCACCGGGCAAAAATGAACCTCCAGAAAAAGCTGGTCACACATTTCTCAGAATATTCCATCAGAAAAGATTAATATGGACTGTAACAGATTCAATGAAAATATTTTCAGCTACCTGGAAGGATCGATCACTCCGGGGATGCGGAAAGAAATGGATGAGCATCTCCTCTCCTGTCACGGCTGCCCTGTGATCATGGATGGCTTTTCATCGGAAATAGCCGTCATTGAAGAGAAAAAGACAGCGGAACCGTCTCCTTTCATATCCACACGGATAATGCAGCGGATTGAATCTGAACATCTTTCAGGTACCCGGGCCGGCCGGCCGGCCTTCAGCCTGTATTCCCGCCCCGTATTGGCCACCCTGATCATATTCATAGGGATCGTGATCGGGTTCTCGCTGGGGTTTATTGGAAATTCCGCTTACACTTCCGGTCAGAAACGGGAGGCTCGCCTGGAACAGATCAAGGCCGAGCTTTCAATTTCCGACGTTGCAGCCGGGACTGAAACATTTTTCATCAATAACTAATAGGATCATATGAACTTCTTTTCGAAAAACAAAGTGGTATTCTGGCTTCTTGTATTCCTTGTCGTGCTAAATCTTTCCGCACTCGCTACGTTCATCATATTCTTTTCAACCTCCTCCCCAGGACCAAATGAAATGACACCGGGAAAATCCTGCTCAAACTTCTGCAGGGAATTATCCCTGACACCGGATCAGTCGGCGAAGGTATCACCGGTCCTGGCCAAATACAGGAACCAGACAGACCCCGTTTCTGCAAGTATCAGGGATCAGCGCCTGCTGGTCCTGGATGAACTTGCAAAAGACGATCCGGATACACTACTTCTCTCCCAATACACCCGCAATATAAGTTCACTGCAGGAACAACTGCAGAAAGCCTCGATACACCAGTACTTCGAGCTTAAAAAGATCTGTACACCCGACCAGTGCCGGAAACTTACCTCTCTTTATTCTGAACTCTATGGCTGCAAAGAATGCGGAATGGGGAAAGGAAGTGGAAAAGGTATGATGTACCGTCATGGACAGGAACGGCAGCGCGGATGCTGCGACAGCGGATCCACCGCCGGGAACAGGTAAAGCTGCGGGCTGCGGGCTTCCGACTTAAAACCCCCATTCTCTGTTCTCCATTCTCCATTCTCTATTATCTGTCTTCCGTCTTCCGTCTGCGTCATCCCCGCGAATAGCGGGGCAAGCTTCGGGCTTCCGGTTTAAACCCACGATTCTCCATCCTCCATTCTCTATTATCTGTCTTCCGTCTTCCGTCTGCGTCATCCCCGCGAAAGCGGGGACAGTCCTCAGACCTTCATAGACTTCCCGGACGGATTTGGAATGTTTAGGGTAATATTTGGAAATTAAAAAATAAATAATAAATTTACACCAAATATATTACCCTTTAGGATATACAATTCAAATCATTAACCTGTTAAAAACCATGGCTGATTTAAATTATTCTGATGAGATCAAACAGGCTATTGTTATAGCCCAGGCCATTGCCCGTGAAAATTCAAATGAAAAATTCTCACCGGCACACCTTCTTAAAGCACTAATGAATAAGGAATTAGGTGTTGTCGATTTCCTGAAATCCCTGCAAAAGGATATCTATTACATTGAAGAATGGGCAGAATTCAGGATTGAATCCTATCCCAAGACTTCAAGGCTGCCCGATCTCCCCAAAGCCGATAATGAAGCAATTTCCGTATTTAATGAAGCAGATAATATCAGGGTGAAACTATCAAGCGATAATATCAATCCCCTGAGCGTATTTATTTCCCTCTGTACACCCGGGGTAGGATTTACCTACGAACAGTTGAAAACATTGCCGGTTACGCCTGCCGAACTGATAAATGCATTGATCAACCAGGCATCGCTACGGGAAACCATTGGGAAACCAGCGACTCCGGGTGCCGTACCAAACCTGCAGAATACTTCGCTGCTGAAATATACCATTGATAAAATCGACCTTGCCAGGACGAACAACCTTCAGAAAGTGGTCGGAAGGGATAAGGAGATCCGCATGATCGCAGAGATCCTCGGAAGGCGCACAAACTCAAATGTGCTGATCATCGGGGACCCCGGGGTCGGAAAGTCAGCGGTAATCAACGGATTCTGCCAGATGGCCACCCAAAATGACAACGAATGGCTGAGCGGACTCCAGGTGTTTGAACTCTCCTTCGGCAATCTCCTTGCCGGTGCTTCCTATAAAGGGGAAGTGGAGGACCGCCTTCAAAAGATCTTCGCCGAGATAAAGAATTTCAGCATGGGTGTACTGATCATCGAAGATATCCATGAATTGCTCGACAAGTTTGGCGCAGCACCGGGAGCCTCGAACCTTATCAAGCAGGAACTTGGAAAAGGCGAAATGACCATCATCGGCACTTCAACCATCGATAACTTCACAAAGATCATCGAACGCGATAACAGCTTCAAAAGGTTCTTCGAGGTGCTGAAGATCGAAGAGAACAATGACAAAGAGGTCTTCGAAGTGCTGAAAAGCGTCATTCCCGGCTATTATGAGGAGCACCATGGATATCACGTATCGGAAGACGCCTTAAAAGAGACCATCCGCCTTACACGCAGGTACCTCAAGGAACGTAGCCTTCCTTCTGCTGCCATTGATCTGCTCGACAGAACAATGTCAGTGGTCAAGATAACCAAGATATTTACCGGGTCGATCCTCCAGGAGATCAGGGATGCGCTTACAGCCCTGGCAGATGCCCCGAAAGACGAGGTTTATTCAGCAACACTTCAGGATCTCCTGCTTCAGCTTACAAAAAAAATAAACCCGGTGATACTGGTACAGTTGCAGGAAGAAATCAATCCCACGCTATACAGCGATCCGGATGAACTGAAGAAATACCTCGAAGATTCATTAGCGAAGATCACGGCCATAGCAGAACAGGACAAGAAAGACATAGAAATTACCGACATTGCCGCCGTTGTTGCGCAGAAAACCAACATCCCGATCGGGAAGCTGCAGAGCGGTGAACGTGAAAAACTCCTGAATTCCGAGGCATACCTCACCAAGCGTGTTGTTGGCCAGGATCATGCGATAAAGATCATTACTGAAGCCATCCTTGAATCGCGGTCAGGGATCAATAAAACAGGCAGGCCGATCGGCTCATTCTTCTTCCTGGGACCAACAGGGACGGGGAAAACAGAGCTCGCCAAATCGCTTGCAGAATTTCTCTTTAACGATGAAGCTTCCATGATCCGGTTCGATATGTCGGAATTCAAGGAAGAACACTCAGCCGCATTATTGTATGGCGCACCACCGGGATATGTCGGGTATGAAGAAGGCGGCATGCTTGTAAACAAGATAAGACAACGCCCCTATGCTGTCGTTCTGTTTGATGAGATCGAAAAGGCCCACAGCTCTGTATTCGATATCTTCCTTCAGATCCTAGATGAAGGAAAACTGCACGACCGCCTGGGCAAAGAAGGCGATTTCTCCAATGCCGTCATAATATTTACCTCGAATATCGGAAGTAAATATATTGTTGATTCATTTGACAAGGGCGAGATACCCTCACATGCAAACCTGATGGAGATCATGTCGAAGAATTTCCGTCCCGAATTCCTGGGAAGGCTTGATGAAATCATCCCCTTTGCCCAGATTACAAAGGACATTGCCCTGATGATCCTCGAGATCCATATGAAAAGCCTGTTCAAAGCCCTTGAAAACAAAAAGATCCGCCTCGAGATAGACCAGGAAGCCAAGGAACAACTGGCTGTTCTCGGGTTCAATCCGCAATATGGTGCCCGACCCCTGATCGGGGTCATCCGAAACCAGATGAGAAGACCCCTTTCCAGGAAGATCATTTCCGGTGAAATCGGGGAAAATTCCAATATCAGGCTTTCCTATAAAGATGAAAATTTTGTTTGGGAAACCTTCTGAAATTTCGTAATATTGTAATTGATTTGTTATTTTCAAAAAACTAATTAATATTTTTTCTTATGGCACAAAGTAAAGTAACCATTGGCGGTGAAATCGTCAAAACAAAGGGTGTTGAAGCGATCAAAGACTTGCAGGAAAACAGGACCATGATCGTGCAGAAACTGACACAGAATGCTCCTTCTAAGCCGGAAATAGTGGAAGGCCTGAAAAATATCGATGATGTGTTCGAAAATTTTAAACCTTCTGCCGAAGTTAATTTCAAGGATAAGGAAGGCTCAAAGGTTTCCGAAGAACTGAATTTTAAATCCCTTGCCGACTTCAGCCTTAAAGGACTGACTGATAACAGCAGTTTCCTGAGTGATCTGAAAATCCAATCAGAAACCTTTCAGCAGGTCCTGCGTGAACTGAAAAACAATAATCGTCTTAAAAAAGCAATGACTGATGAAGGCGGTAAGGTAGCACTGGTCAAATCCCTTATGGCGTTGATCAAAGAACTTGAAGAAAACGAACGTGTTTAATTTATAAAATATACGATCATGGAAGAACAGAAAGACGCCCGTCAGCAAGACGGTTTACAATATAAGGAAAAAATCCAGAGTGAAATTGATTCCCAGACTCCTGCTGAGGTCCTGAAAGCCAGCCTGGAACAGCTCCAGTCTACGCTGAAGATGGAAAGCTTTGATTTCATTGCTAATCTCGTTGAAGGGGCAGAGAACCTTAATCCCGAGAAAAAGGCCAGGAAGAAAATATTCCTTTCCGAAAGCACCCGGAAAAAAGAACGCAAAGACCTGAAGAATAAGCTTAAGCTTTGGGTTGACGTCCTTACTACGGAAGGAGATCTGTACAGTATGGTTGAATCAGCTGAAAAATCTTATGAAGAAACCAAAAACCTTTACCAGGAAAACCTCTCCAATGCTGTTGAAACCGTAAAAGACCTTGAGCGTTCCTACAGGTCTGTCGCGCTTTTCTACCGTAATACGGAAGAGGACAAAACAAACTACATTTCGATCATGAATGCTTCCCTCGAACAGATCACCGATCCGGATGTGACTGCATTCCAGGATACGATCGAACGGGAGTTCAACAGCAAATACGACAGGCTCGACCTTTGCGAAAACTACAGCCTTCTTGTCATACCCGGATTCCTCGGAAGCAAGCAAAACATCGCCGAATGGGGACGCAGGGCCAACAAATACAGGGTCATGCTTGTCACCGACTACCGCGGCGATACGTTTGAAGAAGCCGGAGACCTTCTCGATATGATTGAATCAGACAAGCTGAGCGGCGGAGAAGATTACCTTTCAAACGTGCTGCTGACATGCAACTGGCTTGTAGGCAGGGAAAAACATGCCGAGATCAATGAGGAAGAACCTTTATACCTTCCGCCTTCAGCAGTATTGGCAGGAAGAATGTACACCACGTCGATCGCCCAGGTTGTCGCCGGAAAGAAATTCGGCGAACTCCTCGGTGTCCAGGGTACAATGCTTCCGATGCTGAAAAGTGAGCTGAGCAAATTACGCGAAATGGGCGTCGTTCCCACCGTTGATGAATGGGGAAAGATCATGGCCTTCAGCGACAAAACCCTTTATGATGGAGCCAACAAGAAATTCCAGACTTATTCCATCGTACGAGTCTATGACTACCTTTCAAAAGTACTTGTCGATTTCTGTAACCGAAGGGCATTTGAGAATTTTGACGCAAAAACTGAACGTGAATTCAAAAATCAGATTACAACCTACCTTGAAGGTAAGAAGTGGGATGATAAGGTTATTGAGAATTACGAAATTATTACACTGAAGAAAGTTGATGACAAGGTTGTAATTGACATTGCACTGGAACCAAAATATCCGGCAGTTAGTTTCAAAATTAACCTGGAAGCCGAGAAAGAAGGCGACCGTTATAATTTCAAAGCAAGTTAACCTAATTATTAACCTTAAAATTAAACACTATGGCATTCAAAGCAAAATTTGTTGTAGATGGGAAAGAATACCTCATTTTATCCTCTTCCTATCATTTTTATCAGGAAACGGACGTCACCGGGAGGCCATCTTCTGTAGCCAGAGGTGGTCAGATCACAGTATCCGTTGAATCAAGTGATGACAATGACCTGGCTAAATGGATGGTCGACAGCTGGGGCCTTAAAGGCGGTAGTCTCAAGTTTTTCAAACGCGACAGCGAATCGGCTATCATGAAACAGGTTGATTTTGAAGATGCTTACCTGGTAAGCTACGATGAAACCTATTCACATGAAACGACGATGCCAATGGTTATTACCATTACCCTGTCCGCCAAGAAAATTAAAATTGGCGATGCAAGTCACGAAAATGAATGGATCAAGTGATTTTTCGGGGTTGACGAAAACTGGTATGACCAGGAATCTCCATTTTTCGTCAACCCCTAATTTTAAACTTACGGACGATGACATTTAAAGCAGAATTAAAATTCAATGACAGTAAGACCCCCTATACTGTAATTGAATGTGATTATGTATTCACACAGGAAATAGACATTACCCATAAACCTTCAGCCAGGCCGAAGGCAGGGATTGTAAACATTGTCGTCGAAACAAGGTCCGACCCCGAGCTGATCCAGTGGATGCTTGGCACCGGGAATGTGCGCAGCGGTGAGATCTCCTTTTTCCAGGACGATGCAGCACAGAAAAAACTGAAATCATTATCATTCAAAGAAGCCATCTGCATCAAATTCTTTGAAAAATTCATACACTCTTCCGAAACACCGATGCTTACATCCATCAGCTTTGTCGCCAAGGAACTTTCCCTTGATGGTGTGAATTACTCGACACAATGGACTAATTTTTAAAACGTACACCCATGGCAACCGCTGTTGAGGCAAAAATCACCGTGGACGGAAACAAACTGGATGGATTTATCAGCCTTTCCGTTCGTCAGAATATTTTCCTGCACAACACCTTCGATCTCTATACCAGGAGCGATGCACTTGAACGGTTCTCCTCCTCTGCAGATACCTTCGTGGTCGATAAAGCCCAGAAACTGATCGGGAAAAAGATCACCATTGAACTGACACCCGATACATCGAAATCAAAATCGAAAAGTGCAGTCATTTTCAAAGGAGTTATCCTTGAAGTACAGGGTATAAAATACCAGGATGCTTATAGCGGATCCATTTTATTTCGCGGTTCAAGCATGGATATCAACCACGATTCCACAACCTATTGCCGTTCCTTTAAAGATAAATCCATTGATGATATTGTCAAACAGGTATCCTCGGATTATCCTTCCAACCTGTTCTCCAAAACCAGCATCTCATCACGTTACAAGGAAGTGCTCCCCTATGTTGTTCAGTATAATGAAACCAATTTTGAGTTTATCCGCCGCCTGGCAAAAATGTACGGGGAATGGTTCCTTGTGACCGGCGAAAATCAATTCTTCTTTGGCGATCCGCCCGAAAATAAAACCCAGCTTCTCCATGGATTGGATCTCCACGAATTCTCTTTCTCGATGAAAATGGCTCCTGTTAAATTCACCTATACGAACTACAGCTATTTCAAGGAAGAGACCATAGAAAAGAATTCAAGTGCGGCCCAGCCCCGCACAGATAATTACATGAAGCAAAGCCTGAATGCTTCCGATGATCTTTATACGGTTGAAGAAAAATACCATCACAATTTCCCGCTGTCGAAAGACCACCCCGACTCTGACGTGGAAAATGCAGTGAAGACCGGGAAAAAGTCCCGTGTTGCAGGACTGAACCTGGCTACAGGAACCACTGACAATCATACTCTGTCACTCGGATGCATTGTTAAAATAGAAGGATTGGGATCAACCGGTGCCTCCGGCAGCAAGATCAATTTTGGGGAATACCGGATCATTTCCCTCTTTCACACGTGTGATGAAGCCGGGAATTATACCAATCACTTCGAAGCAGTACCTGTAACAGTGGAAGTCCCGCCACAGACGAATCCTTTTGATTTTCCGCATTGCGGAACCCAGGGTGCCGTTGTCATCGATACAAACGACCCGGAAGGCATGGGCCGGATAAAAGTGCGGTTTTTCTGGCAGGCCAGCAGTGAAGAGTCTCCCTGGCTGAGAGTTATTACACCCTACGCAGGCAAAAATAAAGGAGTCTTTTTTATTCCCGAGATCGGTGAAGAAGTACTTGTCGGATTTGAAAATCAGAATGCAGATAACCCATACATCATCGGCTCTCATTTTAATGGAAAGAAGAAACCGGATGACTGGAAAAGCGACAAGAATATAAAGAAAGGCATCCGGACCAACAGCGGCCACACCATCGAATTCAACGACGACAACGGAAAAGAAGAGATCACCATCTACGATAAAGACAACGTCAATACGATTGTCCTGTCAAGTCATGGCAAGGTGATGACCATCACATGCAAGGGCGATCTTAAGATTGAAGCAGAAAATATTGATATTACTGCACATAAGGATTACACCCTGAAGGTTGATGGCAAGATCGACATTTCCTCTACAAAAGACACAGAGATCAAAGCCACCGGAAAATGCACAATTAAAACCAACCAGGATATGTCACTGGAAGCCATGTCGAACCTCAAAGCCAAGGCAAATGCAAGCGCCGAGATTTCCGGTGCAACCGTTGCCGCGAAGGGGTCGGGAACGGCTGAATTATCCGCAGGTGGCTCTACAACCGTCAAAGGAGCCATAGTTCAGATCAACTAAACAATCAGCATGGGAAAGCCTGCTGCAAGGATCGGTGACATGCATACATGTCCGATGGTGACACCGGGCATGCCACCCGTACCCCATGTTGGCGGACCCATAACCGGACCCGGCACTCCCACTGTACTTATTGGAGGAATGCCTGCCGCCGTGATGGGCGACATGTGTACGTGCGTTGGGCCACCCGACACGATTATTATGGGCTCTACAGGGGTCATGATCGGAGGGAAACCGGCAGCACGAATGGGAGATCCTACAGTTCACGGCGGCATGATCGCGCTCGGATGTCCGACAGTTTTGATCGGTGAAATTATGCCAGGGTCTGTCACTCAACCAATATCACCTATTATATTGAATGCAATTCGAAATTTACCCAACGAAACTGCAGTCAAAGCAGCCCAGCTTGGCACTCTGAAGGAGGCGGCAAAAAATGGAATTCCTTTTTGCGAGAAATGCGCATTAGCCATCATGAAAGGATAGCAAAACAAGTATTTCAAATTCAGAAAACAAAAGTTAATCATTAACGAAGCTAAGACAAATGCTAAGGATTCGTGAAAATCAATTTGAAGCTTTCTTACCAGTAAATGATCGGAAAATTACTGACTTTATTATAAATCATTTAATAAAAGAAAGTCAAGATCTCATTGATAGAATTCCATATGATTCCTTAAAAGTTATGGTAACTAATGGAATCGCACGAGCAAAAAAATATAATCTTAGTTCTCTAGCTGATATAGCAGGATTTGTAAGTATAATGTTTGAGATTGCACCGAATTTTGATGAAATACCCGAAATCCAATATGCATTAACAGATGAAAGTATACCACAAAATAAGCGTTTTTCACAGTTGTTCGAAAGAAGATTCGATAGTGCTTGGGAACTTGCTGCCGATTTAAATGATGATAGTGCCAGAGCGTCAGCGTGGTTCCCGGAACTTTTAACTGAAGAAGAATAACCTTTATGGGCAAAGAATTAATTACCAACTCGCCTGAGATTCAGAGAATAGAGAAAAACATCCTCTCATTAAATAAGGATCTGGCATTTCAACTAGCTCAAACTACAGTTGATACTGCTGGCATTTTTGATCCATCACCAGTTTCTGATATAATTGGTGCAGGAATGAGCCTTTATTCAGGTGACATTGTTGGAACAGGGTTATCATTAATATCAATAATCCCTTATGCTGGGGATGCAATTGGGAAAACATCAAAAGGAGCTCGCGTTTTAAAGAAAATAAAGGCTCTTAAAAACCGTATTGAATCTGCAGTTTCTGCTTTAAATTTAGCTAAAAAATTGGCCCGAAAAAAAGCTACAGCAGCAGTTAGGGCTAAACGAAAGGCAGAAGCAGCAAAAAATGCAGCAAACGAATTGAAATGTAAAAATTGTGATCTTATTGGAGGTAAAAAATTCGGTTCCCAATCACCTTTAGAAGGAAGTAATGGGAGTTGGAAGGGAGGAGAAAGAGCAAATTCAAATTGGTACCCAGATCCAAAAACGGAAACCGGGCAAGAGGTTTTAAAAGCTACAGGTGGCAAACCAATTAATTTTAAGGAAGGATACCCTGATTTTTCTCCTTATGCAATGGATATAGGTGGAGGGAAAAAAGCACGATTTGAAATAGAAATGCAGGGAAATACAACAAGTGACATGAAAAATGCTAGAGATGCGATGAGAAGAGAATTAAAGGATCCAAATTGGCCGGGTGTTAAAGGAAGAAATGCTCCAGAAGGCTGGACATGGCATCACAATGAAGATGGAATAACAATGGAACTTATACCATCAGATCTTAATAATAATATCCCACATTCTGGTGGGGAATCTTTAGTCAATGATCCAGGATTTTAATTTGGAAAATCTATGAAATTAGAAATGCTCTCAATTGGGCCACCACTTACTTCAGAACAAATACTTGCTGTCGAGAAAGTAATTAAAGAAAAATTACCACCGGAGTATAAGGAATTCCTACTTCAATATAACGGCGGGGCTCCTTATCCAAATTGGTTTAAAATCCAGTGGGAGGGGCAATATTGGGCTCTTGGGCAGGAGTTTGGAATTATCGAATATTTTCTTTCAATTTATGCAGATCGGCCTGCTGAATTTTTTCACTACTATAAAATATTTAATGGCCGAATTCCAAGTGATACAATTGCTATTGGTTTCGACCCTGGTGGAAATCTGATATTACTCGGAAAAGGTAAAGCAAATTATGGGAAAGTTTTTTTCTGGATGCATAGCTATGAGACTAATGAAGAAATGGAGTCCGATTACAGCAATGTAGGGTTCATTGCTAATAGCTTTAATGAATTTATTGATTCACTATTCCCAGAATTATGATGTCCAGAATTTTCGAGATAGTAAAGCCTGTTTATATCGAGAACTGGAATGCAAGTTTAAAAGAATTAACTATTTCACAAACAGACATCCCACTCTCTTTTGATGAAACCCTTGCCTTAGGACAGGCAAATAAAGATTTCAGTAAATGGTTTTGGGGTGGTCCAGTTGGATCGCTCGATAATCTTAGAAATAGAATTAATGAAGCCTTGAAATATTACCCGGATGGTGCATTTGTGCGTTTGGGATCACGTAGTGGTAAGGATTCAAGCTATGCTTCAAACCATGGCTTAAAAATTACTGATGGTAATGCCGCTGTCAGAATGTTAACGGAAGACACTTATAGGATAGCCTATGATTTGCGTTTAGCCTTGCAAAATAATTATTTGCCACATGTTTTTATTCGACAGTGGTATGAAATACCTCCTTGGGCCGAATTCCGATGTTTTATGAAAAACGGTAATCTATTGGGTATTTCTCAATATAATTGTAAGGACACGAATCAGTTTCCCCAAATTTGTCAGTATGAAGAAAAATTAAAGAGCGCTATTTTTACCTTTTTTGAGGAGTTTAAAAGTAAAGTCAGATTAAATGAGGTTATATTCGATGTTTTTGTATTACTCAGTGAATTAAACAGCAACATTTCTGTAAATGTAATACTTTTGGAGTTGAACCCTTTTTTTTCTAAGACCGACCCATGTTTATTTACTTGGTCAAATAATGGAGATTTTGATGGATCCTTTCGCTATATTAAATGCTTGTCTAAAAAACATGGTTAACAACAATTTAATTCAAAATGAGTATTAGTCATGCTATAAAAGTTATCTACGTTAACACATAATCGTAAGAATTTGGGAAATTTTTTTATGTAGAAATTGTTCAAGAATATATTTCCCCCCATATTAATAATAAAATGACCCATTTGATCCAGTATATCATACTCGACGCAGCCCGCATGGAATCCGAAATTGACAGGGCCAAAGAGATGAACCCCTGTTTCGTTTCCCTGTATCGTGGCGAACCCGAAGAGAATTTAGCTTCTGTTGCACCGTATTTATTCACTGCTGAAAGAAACTCAGACTTTGAACATTGGTACTTCGAAAAAGGCTGGGGCGATTCATGGGGTATCCTGGTTCATTCACAGGAGAACATGAAAAAACTCCACAAGCATTTCAGAAGGTTCCTGATGGTTAAAACCGAAGATGGCGAAGAACTCTATTTCCGCTTCTATGATCCCAGGGTGCTCAGGATCTTTCTCCCCACATGTGACAACGCACAACTCAAAGAGTTTTTTGGCCCGGTCGATTGTTTCATCTGTGAAGACGAAAACCCCGATTTTGGAATTCTTTTCTCATTAAAAGATGGAGTGCTTATGACTGAAAAAATCTCAAAGGAACAAGTAATGGCTTATGAACTACCCAAGAAGCTTAAACGATTCTCCTTCTTTGGCTGATTTGATCAAAGCTACTGTTCATTCCCCAGGTTTCATCCTTCATTTCTCCCAATATATCCGTTCATTTAGTTATTCAGTGTACACCTTTTGTATAGATTGGTGTACACTACCCATATATAATAGTGTACACTATTTTTTTTCAACAGTGTACACTGTTTGATCGAATTCAAAGGGCATTTACACTGAATGAACAGAACAAGCTGGTCGATCTGACTATCTTTTCCCCGATTTCTCTACATCTATCAGGTTTATCTTCTGCCTGAATTCTTTTCCGGGCCGGTAAATCAGCTTCTTCCCTTTGACCTTGTGCATGGTCACATCCTTTGCATTCTTGCACCCCTCCCCCTTCAGCATGATCCGGAAGGTGCCGAATTCACGCAGATCTACAATGCACCCGTCACTCAGAAAGTGGTGGAGGCCGTCCATGAGGGCACTAAGGGAAGCAACAACATTGGTCCGACCTACGTGTGTAGTGTCGGCAATATATTCAGCAACCTCTTTCAGGCTGATTTTCTTTGCGGGAACCTGTGTCGCATAATACAATCCCGGCTCATCGGGCTTAAACGGATTCTTGATTTGAAGTGGTCTGAATTCTATACTCATATCAGTTTGGTTTTCTTACGAAAATAGGGAATTATAGCCATCCTATAAAACTTTTTTCCTGAACCAATATTAACCCCTGAATTCTATCTTTTTTTATACCTTTACATAGGTTATAACCAACATATTTATTCGATTTCTATGTTTAATTCTGATTTTTATATATATGGGTAAACCAGCAGCACGAATCGGCGACATGCATACCTGCCCGATGGTTACGCCGGGTACCCCGCCCGTGCCGCATGTCGGCGGACCGGTAATGGGAGCCTGCGTGCCAACCGTATTGATCGGAGGCATGCCGGCAGCCGTAATGGGAGATATGTGTACGTGCGTCGGACCTCCTGATTCGATCATGCTGGGGTCAACGGGCGTTTTTATCGGGGGAAAACCGGCCGCTCGGATGGGCGACACAACAGCTCATGGTGGTGTTATAACACTTGGCTGCCCCACTGTTCTGATCGGAGAGACCATGCCCAGCGCCTCAGCCCCCGGCGTGATGCCAATCATAGCAATGCCGGCAGCCGTTCAAGCCGGGATGCAGGCCGCCATGAAACAGAGTGCTGCCTTTGCCACAAAAGCAGCACGAATTGAAGCATTGACCCAGGGAGCTCAAACCGGGGCTGAAAAGGTCCATGGTCATAACGACCAGGAATGCAAGGTTCAATACAAAGTCACTGACAAGAATGGGAACCCGGCAAAAAATGTGAAATACGAAATTCAGACATCCGATGGTAAAATTGTAAAAGGAAAAACGGATAAAGGAGGGATGACCCAAACTTTATCAGGATATACCGAAGGAATGTGCTCAATATCATTCATTGATTAACTCAGATCACTAATATGTCCCTGCCTACAATTCTTGCAGTTGCAGCTGTCGTTTTAATTGTCGCCGTTATTGCTTATGCCGTTTACAATGCTTTATTCGGCGACAGCAGCGGTGGCGGCGGTGATGCCGGAGGCAGCGGCGGCAGCGGTAGTGGTAGCAACACGGCAATTCATGATCATTCACAGGGAGACGCCAATTGTGCCGCCTGTAAAAATGCCTCCCAGCCCGTAAATGCAACTGTTCCGGAGAAAGTATTGGTGAATTTCCGCCCGAAGGCCAACTGGAAGGGAGAATTCGGCTTCGACTGGATGAGGGAAGCTGATACAGGGATGGTGGGCGATGTTGATTACGAAACAATCGTTGGAAAGTACGGGAATGTGTATGCGACGGAGTCAACGGCTGTATTTACCCTTGACAAAAGCAAATATGCTGTTCTAAAAGGCACAAATTACAATGCATTCCCAATCTCATGGAAAAAAATTAGTCTCGGGAATACTTACCTTTACTCAACCGCCTGGCTGGCCTTGTTCCCAAAGGATCAATGTACCGGTAACAATAAGAAATGCGAGGCTGAACTTGTTCTCTACAGCGAGGTATATATGAAAGAGCCTGAAATGATCCGCATTGACTACAACAAGGAATATTTTGAACTGGATAAATCGGAAGTGACCCCAAAATCACTGGGGAAAAACAATGTTCACGTCACCATTAAGTGCATCAAAGAGTTCGACACCGACCAGGAAATAAAGGTGATCCCATTTAAAACCGGAGGTGAAGACGCGCTTGCAGGGAAATTGATGGTGCTGAAAAACAACAAGGCGAACCGCTATAAAGCAAATGTTGTTTTCGTGAAAGTGACAACCAAGATAAATACAGTGGTCAAGAACGGAAGTACGGCCAATGAAAAGGATTTCCTTGAGAAATACTTGTTCCAGTCGCTTACATCACTGAATCTCGTGGAGGAAAGCCTGAACCTGTCTGCAGACACTAACTTTAACACAAAATACACCCTCCAGTTAAATGCAGTTTCGAAAGGGATCAATGTATATTTAGCTGACGGAAGCAAAATACACTCGTATCTTGAAACAAAACTGAATACCCTGAAACCCGAATATACAAGCTGGTACAAAGTATTCTTTTTTGATGAGAACGGCGGATACAACACGACAAACAGCACTACCGGGGCCGTTTCCTATACCGGCCTGAACGGCGGCGCTGCAGATATCCCCTCCAAATGCGTGGCGCTTTTTAATGGCCACAATACGGCAACAACAACACATGAACTGCTCCACGCCATGGGGATTTACCATACTTTTGATAACGACGGATTATATGTGTACAAGATAGGCCAGACCGAGAATATCATGGATTATTCTCACCAGAGTGCCTATGGAAGCAAGACCAGGACAACACTATGGAAATGGCAATGGGATAAACTTCATGCAGCAGTAAGTAAAGAATAATTCAGGAACGATGAAATATTTGGCACCAGTACTTTTTTTAATTTTCTTTCATTCATGCACCGCCCAGGTAAAAAACAACAAATCCGATATGGAAAAGTTTAACATCAGTGAATTTGAGAGTCATAAAGTCGGAGGTGAATATGTGCAGACCCTCAGTGACGGCACGGTCATCACACAATTTGGTGATTCCACCGGTTACTTTGAAAAATCTGTGCCTCCCCAGGGCTGGTTCTATCAATACAAGGAATTCTACGGCAACGGATTCCTGAAATTATCGGGATTGGCTTTTATCAGGGGAGATTACCAGGAAGGAACCTGGATCGAATATGATGAGGCCGGGAATAAAACGACTGAAACCAACTATAACAACAGTTACCACTTAACCCTTGATGATGTGCTGAAGATACTGGATGAACGCAAAATCCCCTATTCGACCAAAGATCCGTTCTTCAAGATAACAAGGGGTCTTGTGAATGCAAAAGGCATCTGGATCGTCGAATGGAAGATCATGGATAACAGGGTGGAGCGGTTAACCATTGAGGACCCTACAAAGTCTGTAACGCAGGACTACTATTTATTCCAGGGAGATCATTGATCAGGATATGATACCTTCATCCATGACCCGGGTTTGTTTAAAAAAGAATATGTGACAAGGTAATGACTCAGAACAGATACTACATATTGCTTGATGCTGCCCGGATGGGCTCTGAAATAGAAACGGCCAAAAAACTAAATCAGGACTTTGCCTCCCTGTTTCTTGGGAAAAGTGAGGAATCACTTGAAATGGTAGCTCCATATCTCTTTACCTTCAACCTTAAATCGGAATTTGCCTCATGGTTCTTTTCCTTCGGCTGGGGAAATTCCTGGGGAATAATATTCACCTCTGCAGAAGATATAAACCCTTTGATTTATCATTTTCAGCAACTGCTATTTATAAAAACCAGGGATAATGGTAATTATTACTTCCGGTTTTATGACCCGCGGGTACTGAGGAAAATCCTCCCTTCTTACGGAGGCAAGCAATTAAGTGAGTTTTTTGGCGCCATCACCCGGTTCATTTGCGAGGATGAAACACCGGGCCGGGGCCTGGTTTTTTCGCTTTTTGATAATGTTTTGAGAACGGAGATACTATCGTCAGAACAACATCTGGACATTTTTAAAAATCTCATAATTGATTAACTTTACCATTGTAAATCAAAACAAGGAGGGCTTATGAAATATTTCCGACTGGTTGCCTGGTCATTCCTGGTTATCTTTATGATTGGTTGCAATAATCAATCTTCCAAAACAGAAGCATGGACAAACCCGCTGGTCATATCCATTTCGGATCTCAAGGGAGAATTCATGCCTGATGCAGGAAATGGCACATTCGACTTTTCGCTAAAACTATCCCTGGATAGCCTGATTCAAAAATATGATCAGAATACCATCCCCGATACGCTGGTGAAATACCTGGACGATACTACCTTATCGAAATCTGTCTTTCAGGGGAAACCAGTCATGACAGGAGTTATTTCTTTTGAAGCACTATCCTTGCTCATATACTATGAACCAACCGATGAAAAAGGCGATGTTGCAATGAAGTGGCCGGGATTTATCAGGCCCGATGCTGGAGTAGCGGAATTGAAAGCAGCCAAAGAAGCCTGGCAAAAAGTATTGGCATCAAATACATTCAAGCGTTTATAAATCTGAATTTCACGAATCATGTTTAACCTGTTATCTAAAAAAGAACAGCAATGGCAACTATTCCCGAAACCATCAATGGTGTAACAATTGAATTTGCAGAAGGAGTCAACAAAGATGTTGACCACAGCATGCTGAAAGGGTTGGTTCACTGCATTAAAAAAAATGTATCTGCCGAGCACACCCTGACTTCAATTTATATTGCCTCGGCAAGCGATTCTCACCAATTTCCCAGTCGGCATTCCATGAAAAAAGCTGTCGATATTTCCAGGATCAACGGAACAAAAATCGTGTTGGGATATCCCGGGAACAAGCTGGTTAAATCGATTGTTGCCGCTATTCAGACGACATTTGAGAGTTATCGCGGACGAAGGGAAAATTTCGGTCCTTTTCTGAAGAAAAAAAGCGGTACCGACTTTATCATCGATGGTCATAAAGACCATATTCATCTTTCTGTTAACTGATCACTATCCTGAATCAAAAGTTAAAACCAAAAGGAAAGGTTCTTATGATCTCAACATGGAAAAGGAAAAATGCCCTGATAACGAATAAAATCATGGGTTCGATCAATGACACGCCCGAGCTGATAAAGAAAATTGTTTCAATGGTCCCGGTCGTCGGGATCGCATTCCAGACTGCAGAAATGCATAAGATATCCATCCAGCTCCTGGCCGAACAGGCCTATAAGGAAGGAACGCTGAACCCTGCCTCAAAACTGGCCTGGGAAAAATATCTTAAAGCATGCGAAACGGAGCATGCAATGTATGACAACTTTTGCCAGTCCTTTATTGAACATGTTAAAACTGTTAAGAAGTCACCAGTAAAAGGATTTTAGGGAAATTTCACTTCCGGGGCGGATTTCCGGATGTTGATCGGGACCGGGAACAGTAGTACAGTGACATATGGATGGGCATAATTACCCACCGCTGTCATTGGCCATGTAAAGAAAAAGGTTCCGGCTTTTATCTCCTTTTATGGCAGAAATGATGCTTATCTCGGCACTGATCGTATTGACCAACTGGTAAAAAACTCCGTTACTGATCCTGACTTGTGAATAAACCGCAGGCAACTTTCCTGCCTTTGCAAGTTTACTTAACCGGCCTTTCGATTGTTGATTCATCATCACCCTTGCCAGCTCCTTTGACAGCTTCACCCGTTCAGGCCTGGTCATTTTAGTCAGGACCTGAAGGATCGGCCGTTTGCTTGTTTTCGACAACCGGTATACAAGCTTGCCCGTTTCACCGATCGAAGCAACCCCATCCAGGAGCCCGATTACATCCAGTATATTATTTGTAACCTGGTACCACTTTAATGAATCAAGTACTTCGTTGTTCCTGGGCTGGTATATTTCATTGTACACCCTTCCTGCAGCCATTCCGCATTGGGCAGCCCCTCCGACAAGGGCAGCATACGACAGAACAGTAACAACGGTGGATGTCCCGGCTGTAACAGGAGCTGCAGCGGCTGAACCGATCGTTGCTACTCCGGCAAGAACTGTTGTGCCACATGAAATCCCTGCATTGATCAGTTCATTCCTGAGTTTCCCCGGTTGCTCCGGAGAGGAAGGTGCAGGGGGTTGAACTGCTTGCCCGGTAGTCACGGCATCCTGCACCACAACCCAGGTCTGTAATCCTTTTGGCATCACCGGTTGACGCAATACCTCTGTCAGGGCAGGTCCGATATACAAGACACCAGCCGGCCGAAGTTCAGCATGCTGACCGACGCTGGCCAGTATTTTTGATTTCTGAAAGCCGGACAGATCATCCTGACCCATTGGTTATGGAGTTATAATTTTTATTCTGAATATCTGATTATACTGTAATTTCAACTCTGAACGGAATAACATTGGCTGAACATTGTTCAAGCTTCTCAAGCAATTCTTCCTTCAGGAAAAGCAATTCATTTGAACTGAATGAGACCCTTTCGAGGAACCGGATCTCAACATCCGTTACTTTCAATATGCCCTGTCCTTTCTTGGGGCTCTGGATATAGCTTTTCTTAACATCAACGTTGATCTTATGAGGACTGAAATGCTCATGGCAGAATGCCTTTACATCGGCAACCGTCAGGATCCTTCCCCTCGTAAGCAGCAGTTTTCTCAAACTATCCCGGTGCTCCTCTTCAGTGGGTGGCTTTTTTCCTCCTGTAATTGTGGTAATAAGTCTGAGGCTGTCGGGCTTTACATCAGGAAGATGATCGATCTTGCATTGCTTTGCCGATTCCTGTCCCATAACCGGCCTGATTTCATTCGCCAGTTCTCCGGAGGTTGTCCAGAAGCGGATAAATACTTTTGAGTGTTCCCTGTATGGACGAAGAATGATATTCCCGGAAAAGCGGGAGTTCTTGTTCTTTTCAATAACGATGCTCTTCTCAAATTCCCCTAAAGCTCTGTTAAGCCGGTAAAGCTTTTCAAGATCTTCTTTGGTTCCGTCCTTGGTCAGCAGGATGGTTTCTTCCTTAAGGAGGTTCGACAACAAACTGAGCATTGCTTTCAGTTTTCCGGGCTCCAGCCTGCTGAGATGATCAAGCCGGAACAATGCTTCGCCTTCCTTGCCAACAGTTTCATGAACATTGGCGTCGACGATCCTGTAGTCCTTCTCTTCCGGCAGGTTTCTTACTTTCCCGCGGACTGATTCAATGGCCAGGAAAAAATCATCTGATGAGATTGGAAAAATATTGATCGGCATGTTCTCCACATCGAAAAGCTCCTGCTCAACACGGAGGTTAACAACAGGAAAGCAATTTATGCTGCAGATCAGTTGATTTATCCAGCTTTCCTCGAGAAGGTTGCTGAATGAGATCCTGAACCAGGTGATATCTCCCTTGATCTTTAAAATATCGTTCCGCGAGAATACTTTTCTTATTTCTTCAGGAAATTCCTCCGGCAATTCAGAACTGGACGGAATGTCCTGAAGGGTGATAAAATGCCTCCGGTACCAGTTCTTGACATTCTGGAAAAGCTGGTACACGATATAATCCGGGTGATCGAGCATTTTATCCTGAGTCTCCGTTTCGTCTGTAATAAACCCGGAGCGTGTTTTTATCGGGTTGACCCCATCCGTACATTTAGAAAACTTCAGGGCATTCAGAAGCGAATACTGGTCATTACCGGGTTGGGGCAAGGCGAAGAACAAAGAAAGCTCTTTCATCGGCATAAGGTCTTTCAAATCACGGATGCCTATCCACAGAACATTTGCCTGGATTGCCTGGCTTGATTCTCCGCTGAACAGCAACGTTTTCTTCCTGTCCTCCATCTGGTAAAACCGGTTATGAAAAACGAGGTACTCGATTTCCGCCTTATGTACATTGAAGTTCCCGGCCGGTGTAAACATGAACTCTCTACGTTGTGAATCAAGCCGGGAGATGATCAGCTGTTTTCCGGCACTGACCGCGGCGGAAGATAATCCGTCAAAAGGGCGGCCATAAACGATTCCATGAGCCGGAGATGGTATATAATATTCCTCAGGCAGGAACTGCTCGATCATCCGCTTGATGAGCCGGTTGCTCACATGAAAGATCTCTTCATGCACATTCCCGATTTCTTCGGCACATGCACCATAAAGGAGCTTTACCACCGGATCACTCATGAAATTCTCTCGTTCATCGTGATTCCAGTCTTCCCGGATCATGATCTCTTCAGCCTTCTTGAACATGTGTTCCAGGATATCACTGGTGATGGGTTTCATGTGTAATAAATTAGATTTTCAGTATTCAAAAGAAATATTAACGTTTGTATGCCGCTCGTCCGTTTGTTTGATGGTATATTCAAGCATCAGCGTTATTTTATAATCCTTCAGGTATTTACCGCTTGTTTTTCCGGTGGCCGGGTTACGTTCTGCGGGCTCATCCTCTTTATTTATCGCCTTGATCTCAGGCTCCCTCACCTGCACTGCCGTGATTCTGTCTTCATATTTTTCAAGCATGTCCTTCACCTGTTCGATAAACCTTGGCTGCCACTGATGAATATTGAGGATCGGCTCAAATTCATAGGACCATATCTCATATCCGAAATCCTCATTAAAAAAACATTCGCCTTGCTTTGTAGCGATAAGCAGGCCGATCAATTGCTTGATCGATTCCTCCACCGACACCCTTTCAAAGGCACCTGAACGGCTGCGCTTATTAAACGTCAACGGGATATTGAGATACGGTTTCATCAGTTATTGATTCAATGGTAAAAATACTAATTTTCTTTTGATGAAAGGTAGTGATGTTCATTATCGTGGCCGGAACTCCTGTTAAATGTGCGAAATTCGGGCATTTACAGCATCAACACTGAAGTTGGTGCGTATACAACTTCTGATCATAATCAATATTCACAATAATATCATATCTTTGTTTTGGCATCAATTATAAAAATTTCTACCTTTGACTTTTAGGAAAATAAATGTGAACCAGTGAAAAAATCTGATTCCTGAATTATAGATACTTTATGCAAAAATTTTACTGTAACAGTTGTGAGAATACCTTCTTTCAGGATGCTTCCGACGGATTGACCTGCCCTTCCTGCGGCAGCAACAGTGTCGCCCTTCTTTCGGAGGAAACCTCAGGTCATTTCTGGAAATCCATGACGTTCATTATTTCGATGGCCGTTATGGCCGTGATGCTCCTGACCCTGGTCCTGCTCCCATCCGGAAATAAGGTAATAAAACCTACATTCAACATCTCGGTAAAAACCTCCCCGAAAGATCGTCTTGTTGTTACGATTATTACGGTTGGAAATGAAACCGCTGATCCTAAAAAATTCGAGTACTCTGTTGATAACGGATATACCTGGCACACCCAATACGCTTATTACTCTGAAATTAAACGGGATCTTTATATCCTGGTGCGAGAGAAAGCGAATCCGGAAGAGGTTATGGCCTATCCTGAAAACCCTGTCAGCTATGCGCCGGTTCCAAGGCTGATCGCAACGCCAAAAACCAAGGATTGCAATTGCCGTGAACTGATGATCATCTCTGTTGATCCCCCCGGAAAAGGCAGCAACATGATAACCATTCATGCTACCCTTCCACAATGTGAAAAATTGTATTCCATTACCGGTGCACCTGATTCCTATCAGACAGATAGTTCTTTTCTTCTTGATAAATCCGGGAGCTACACCATCTTTGTGAAAACCGCCAATTGTAATCCTGTCGCATACGGCCGGAACCCGTTTGTTTATACAAGTAAGGAGTATGATCAGCCACAGCCAACAACGCCCCAGACCAACTATGTGCTGGAGGATAACATCGACAACAAGCCGTTAAAGCCGGCATCCAACGAAAGCAGGGACAAACTGCCCGCTACCATTGTGCAATCTATAATCAAGCCTTCTGAGACCTCCGTACATGGTTTGCTGATTGTCACTTTTATTGTAGAAACCAGTGGCGAAGTATCCCACGTCAACATCATCAAAGGAATAAACGAAGGGGTTAACAGCAAGGTAAAGGATTACCTTGAAACAATGGGTCTGTGGAATGTCGGACGGGTTAACGGTAAAACTGTTAAAACAAAAGTGACATTGCAGCTTACCTTCTAGGTTTATTTCTCTTTATGTGCCTTCCTGTCTGTTCCTGAATCCTGGCGATCGTAGATCAGATCTCCCGGACTTTGCGTGAAGATCTTTCTTGTTGTATGCTTGAGGGCAAAGTAACTTGCCACAAGGATGAGGATCAGTGACGTTATCGTCCATTGATTCACCAGGTCGAAATAATTCTCACCCGCCTCCATGGGGCTTTTAAACAGGATGAGAACAAGCCTGACCGCCCCCATTGAACCGACAGTCATATTGACCACGTACGAGATGACAATGGCAATGAGGATTACGCTGAAGATGATAGAAAGGTAAATCTTTTCCAGTGAACGATGATGGATCCCGAATGCCTTGAATGTGCCAATATTCATCTTGATCCGATCAAGGTGATTCCTTAAAAGATTGGTGAGGAATAAAATGATGCTGAGGACACTAAAGATCATTAGGATGATTGAAATGATCTGTGTCAGGTTGGATATGAAATTATAATTTTCCAGTGCTTTCACCTGTCCCATATCAATCCGCATTTTATGGGTTGCCTGCAGGTAATCGTTAAAGTCTTTCAGTTTATCCAGGCTGGTAAATTCAACGACCAGCTTATCCAGCCAGAAATTTGCAACGCTATCCATCGTGACAGTAGTTGTATAATCAGCATACCTGGTAAAGCTGAATCCCCTTATTTTTTTATCATTTGCAAGAGCATGATAGATTCGATCCCGTAAAGCAACGGATGTGTCAGGTTTAATTCCCACATTGATCTGGTAGCACGGAAAAAATGAGTAGTCATAGGGCTGTATGTCGACAATGGGTGCAAGGTGGTTGTATTTTGGATCTTCTTTGAGAAGTTGCTTGATCTTGTCTTTTAATTCATGTGCTCTTTTATCCTTTTCAATCGTCAGAAATGCAATCCCCGGGGGCAGTGTCGGATCAAATGGGTTGTAGGTGGTCAGGGCCATTTGGCGTTGCTGGAAGAAATAGGTCGTTGCAAAAAAGTCATTTTTCCCCGGCAGCTCTCTGACAACGGCAATAATTGGCAAAGGAACTTCCCTGAATTTATCCTCGGTGGTGGATTTATCCGGAAATGCCATGATGAGGTATGGTGACTTATGCTCATAACCGAGTTTTTTAAGCAGCTTGGATGTCACGATCAATCCCAGCTCCCTTTCCTGTAAAAATTCTCTTCCGTAGATGAGGTTACTGTCTTTCAGGATAACCTTTAGCATGGGGTTACCCAAGTCTATCGTTCTTCCCTTCATATCTTCGGATGCGGCATCATTCTTTCTGACATCCCAGAACCGGAGCGAGAATGACCGGTACCCTGTTACACTGCGGTATTTATATTTCTTTTTCGCCAGCGTATCTTCCTTAAGCTGCCTCATGATCTCAGGCAGTTCATCGGCCTGAACATAAGGAATATCAATGGATACCCATTTGATAAAAGGATCATTCATCTTTTCATTCAGGTAACGAAGGCTCCCTTTTGCAAAGCCAAGAGCAAAAAAAGTGATCAAGAAAATGATCAGCAGGAAAATAAAATTGCTGAAATTTTTTCCCATAAGCACTCGTCCTTCTTTTTTAAAAAAGAGGTAGGCAAAATCCACAGAAATATTGGTGAACAAATATTTTGAAAAAAAAGCAAATATTTTTTTCATATTTTCCAGTTTAGATGGATGGGTCTCCGGTTCTAAAATATCGATTGAATTTCCCTGAGGATATCAGGAACATCTTCATCCTGCCAGGTCAACCAGGAATTGGTTCCTCCTTTCCTTGTAAACAAACCATCCTGTGATAATTCAACAACCTTGTTTTCGGTCGCCTGTTCGCGCAATAAGATCAGCACATCGGCATATTTTAATGAAAGATGAATGTTGTGGCTGACAATGATGGCTGATCTTTTGTTCTTCAGCAGGTTCTCCTTAAGAATGGAGATAAGCTCATCGGAATTTGATTCATCCAGGTTGCCGGTTGGTTCGTCACCAAAGAGAACCGTAAATTTGGGAGTGATCGCTCTTACAAATGCAAGACGTTGTTTCTGCCCACCCGATAATTCAACGGCATTTTTCCAATCGGGGATTTCAGCAAGGCCCAGGGTCGACATAACAGAACGAACATTTGCATTTGCATTTTCCATGGTGGCTCCCTGGATCATCTGGGTCAGGCAGGCATTTTCCAAGGCAGTAAAATTCGGCATCAGGTTCGTATTCTGAAAAATAAAACTGAAATATTCCCGCCGGATCCTGCCTCTCTCCGAGAAAAGCTGTTCTTTCCAGAGATTTGCAAAGGAAATTTCCGAACTGTCCTCATTTGGCAAAAAAAGAATATCGCCACTTTCGATCGTGTTGTTCATGAGTCCAAGGGTCTCCAGAAAGGTGCTTTTCCCGCTCCCGGATTTTCCCAGCAATACGACGAGCTTATTCCTTGGGATTTGAAGATCCGCGACTTTAAGCACAACATTCCCCCGTTTATATGCACAGTGGAGTTTCTTTATGATAAACAAAGGATTATCCATATATCCAACGTATTAATAGAAAAAACGAAGGTCTACCCAATAGTACCGGGTGCTATTTGATACAAAAGTCAGCTTGCTGTTCTTCCCGGTGGATAACCGGGATAATTCATCCAGGCTTGTTCTCATTTTAGCCAGGAACGGGATGAGAAAGCTATCAGGAATCAGCGATTCATCTGTTAGTTTTCGTACAGAATTATTCAAAACGGCTTCGGATGAGTTTGTAATCCAGAAGAGATTCTCAAAAATTTCCTTCAACTTGTAATTCAATATTTTCTCCTCTTCAAGGTTCGGATATTCCTTTTTCATCAGGAGTATCAGGGTGAGTTTCAGTTTCTGCCTGTCGAGAACTGTTGATGAATTATCAATGACCGACCTCATATTCAACACCACTTCCATAAGCTCCTGGTTCGACATCAGGGTGACGTATTTGAACAGCGGATACTGCATGGAATCTGGTTTCCAGGGGGCATAGGCTGTTTTAAAATCATCGTCGACCATTTTAATTTTTTCTATTCCATCCTGTTCTTTGATCAGGGGAAAATAAATCCAATCATTTTTATCGCTTTCCGGTTGATAATTCCAGATCACGAACTTTTTGTCTGCCTTGCTTGTTTTCCTGAATCTGATGGCCTGCTCCTGATCAAAAAAGATGCTGGGAGCAATATTTTTCGAACTCATTTCACTCAATGCTTCAGGTGAATCGTTCGGCATGATCCAGGTCCGGGATTGCGGCAGGTAGCAAAAATCAATGGGAACCCATCCGATTATGATTTCCATTGGATCTGTACCAAAAGGGATTTTCCTTTCCCTGCCCAGGAGTATGGCCTTAGGTTCAATCTTATATACAAAATATAATTGCCTGGCTTCGGTGTATATTTTTCGTTTCTGCAGCAGTTCAGGGTCATTGTATACCTCCACCCCTGTTTTACTGTTCCCGGAGTTCTCTTGCGTGTTATACATATCTTCCTGGCCAAACGTCATAGCCTGAATATTTTGTTTCGTTTTCCCGTCGATAAGACAATGACGCCATAAAAGGAGATCGTGCATATTGATCCAGCCTTTATCAACCGCTGTTTTTCCAAGATAAAAGTTATTCAGGTCTGGCGAGGGGTCCGAATAAACATGGAGGTATTCACCTACCATGTTGTTCACGAAATAGGTGTCATTTAACGATGCTTTCGAACCGATCTCCTTTGCCTCGGAAGTGCGGAAAAGGTTATTGTTGCTCCTGTCTGAAAAAACTTCCCAGTAAGCCCCGGTATTTATGCTCAAAACATTACTCCTGTCCGCATTGTACTCAGGAACAATATATTCCTGTGGGATACCCATTATTTTAATTGGCAGATTCTTCTGCGCTGCGAGTACAAGAGGAAATAAGAGGAAAATGAAAATCATCCTCCTCTTTGAAAAATTGTCCATGTATCGTATGAATCGGAATGAATATTACGGCAGATCTGTTTGCTGGATCCAGTAGAACCGCTGTTCATGGTTTATAAACGAATAATGCTGATACCCTGGAATATTATCCCTTATCTTGTTAAGAATCTTTTCCTTTGATCCGACCCTGTTTACCCATTTCGTCAGGTCTCTGTCTGATATGATGGAAGCATCTCCGATATCGCGGATCTTATGCTGAAGGAGTTCGGTCTTCCCGACCGCACCAAATACAGTGGCTTCAGCTTCTGCAAGGGACATCTCCTCAATTTCCTTGTTTGAGACGGACCCCATATGGCTTTTAAGCACCTGCATCCATGCGTTCTTAAATGCCTCCCTCAGCTGATCCGGGCTTAGCCCTTGTTCAATGGACAAGCTCTTTATCCGTAAAATCAATTCGGAGAGTTCCTCATTGCTGAAAAGAAGATCAAACTGCCAGAGGGGCAACTGTGCATTTTTTATGGTATTTGTGGTATAGCCCTCACTGTAAACCTGTGCATGTTCTTCTGCAAGTATTTTCAGGTTTTCAACAGGAATATCCCAGATCGTCAGAAGGTTTAATACAGGACCAGTGAGGTTTTCCGTACCTCCTCCATCCTGAAGATTCTGAACATTGGCCAGGGTGGCATTTGTAGAATCATTGATGCCGTGAATTGCTTTCACGATTTCTTTTGTTAACACTGGTGCTGACATGACGCCATCCTGACCAACAAACGTCTGTTGCATGACAAAACCTGCCTTTAAGGGAGAATTCAATAACATCCATTTTTTATCCTGGTCATAATTGACCGGTAGAGTTGGGGGGGGCTTCACTGAATTTGTGGCATTTGCTGCATCCTGGAAATCGTTATAAACAAGCCGGCCCAACGTCACCAGGATATTCTTGGTATCCTTTACGAATTTATTGTAATACTCCCATCCGGCTTTGGGACAATGGACCTGGAAAGCAATGAAGCTGCAATTATAATCATGAAGCAGGTTGATGACATCCGTGTTTGTAACAGGATTGTCATCGATCGCCTTGCCGTTATCTCCGGCATCTCCCACCAGGATAACAACATTTGTCTGCTTCTTGTCGGGGCTTGTTTTACGCAAAGCCGAACTTACACCATAGTTCACAGCTTCCGTAAAATCATGGTCATCATCATTGCTGAATGCTTTTCTATCCCGAAGCCAGCTTGCGATTACACCATAATCGGAACTCAATCCTTTAAATTCTGCAACATTGTCCTTATCTTCCTTGTCCCTGTATATCATCACGGAAAATCTGAAATCATTCCTTTTGTCTGAGACAAGGTCCTTCATGCTCTCAATGATCCCCTCGCTTACACTGGCAAAATAGGGACTCATGCTTTTCGTTCCGTCAATCACGAAGATCATATTGATGTTGCGGTTGATATCGCTACCCTTATTCAATAATTCCTTGGTATCAGCCCATTGAAATTCCGTGAGTTTACGGCCGCTTATGGTGTTGACTTCACCGATCGATCCGATCTTAAAGATTTGATTTGTTTTATTGATCTCATCCTGGTTGGACAGGATCGGGAACCGGCTGAAATAGGAGCCGTATTGACTAATTGATTTGCATGAGTCATAATCCCAGACGACAGATTCAGGAGGGGGCTGTTGATTATCACGGTATTTCCGGGCTGCTTCGATGGTACTGAAAACGATGGCCTTGGATTTACGGGAATTCCTTTCTGAGATGGCTTCTGAAGCTGTATTGGGTATGGAAGCAACACGGTGATCCCAAACTGTAACCCGTTTTGCATCAACCCAACCTTTCACAGCATCCTTTTCAACATAATTCATAAACCTCGCCGTTGTGCCGAGCAGGTATGATCTGGGCTTTGTTGAGTTCGGAAAATAATTGATCTTATAGATGTAAAAAACCTGGTAAACATTGCATACATATTCATTTTTTTCCTTCATGTCAGGATCATCATAGAACCTAACAAATTTTGATTCGCCCGGCTCGAGCTTCGCCTTGGTCGCAAATTTTATGGTATTCATCAGGACGGCTTTTTTCGAAACGTCCTGTTCATTGTAAAGGCAACTCCTCCAAAGCAAAAGATTATCCTGGTGGATCCAACCATAATCCTTTGATGCCAGTGAGGGTTTCATTTCCTGTTCTGCCAGGTTATTATCCTTATAGATATGGATGTATTCTCCATCCACTTCTCCCACGAAAAACCAATCCAGGTATTTTAAGGTTTTCATGACTTTTGTTCCGCCAGGAGTTGTATAAGTCTGATTCTTATTCCTGTCGGAAAACACCTCCCAGATTGCCGTCAGATTGTCTCCCGGCAATTCTACTTTTGCTTCTAGATGTGGCTTATTATACTTGTTTGGGAGCATCTTGTAAGATTTTTCCCCGGTCTGGGCAAATCCTGAGCAAAATAGCAACAACAACAAATTCAAACACAGTAAACTCCTGAACATGAAAATCATAGTTTGTCTCCTCCTACTCTTTTGATAAATTATAGAAAAAATAATCAACATTCGCATTTACATTCTGCTGGTCGGAACTGCTGCCAGTCTGGGTTTCTTTATTATAATTGATCAGGTCTCTCGGATCAATATCCTTGTCCAGAAAGACATATACCTTGATATTCCTGATATTGTCATGAGGCAGAATGATCCCGTCATTAACAATTCTTGAAATGAACATCCTTCCTCCATCCTTATATACCGAATAGGGCATATAAAACTGGATCTTTATCGTTGACTCAGTGGCAAGGTCAAGCTTCTGTATGGCATTATTGAAATTTGTGAAATCTTCATTCAGGTTTGGTTTGTCATCAAACAGCATCTGTATTTTCTGTAAAGTGCCCCGGTAAACTGCAGTATCGGAGGTAATATAAGGACGTTCCGCATTACTGACAAACAGTGAAAACGGAATATTATAGGCCTTAATGGATTCAAGTCTTGACTCGAGGGATTTGCGCGTGATTATACGGATAGAGGGCATGGGCAGGGTATAGATGATGCTATATGATTTAGTAACTGAAAGATTAACCCTTTTTCCTGCATTGATCTCAGTGGGCGATAAAACGATGGAAAGCTTATCATAGACGGGGTCCGTAATGAAGATCTTGTATTTGATCCCTTCCATGCTGATCATATCGGGAATACCGTCTTTTACCTTGTATTTGATGATCGGATCGCCTTCTTTTGGTAGTGGGAACCCAATCTGCAGGTAACAATAATCAATGGGACGCCCTTTCTCAGGATCAAAAAAGTCGAGCTTTAATGTAGTTTTCGGAAACCGGATGCTGGCATTAAATTTCACAATTTCATTTTTCGAATTCTTTGATGCCTTTAACTCCGACGGGGCTTCACAATCCAGAATAATGTCTGACCGGGATTGAAACAATTCAGGAAATACCAGTGTATCCCGTACCTGGTCAAAAAACAGTTGCTGTCCTTTATACGCGAATATCAGCGGCAGCTTGTTCTTTCCGATAAGGGCCAGGGCTTCCGGATCAGGATCCGACTCCCTGCGGTTTGTTTCCGCCTGTTCAACATTCACCGGGATTTCGATCGTATTCAATTGAAATTTCCGGATTTGCCTGTTGGATTCTTTGGATAACACCCTCAGCGTATCCGTGTGGGCAGAAAACTTAAAGTACATGGTACTTTCATTAAATGTCGACATCCGGCCGCTGATAAATGCAAGAATCTCAGGATAAACGATGGGGTTGATCTCTGGTAGCTTGGTAATGACAGGCCTGTTTACTGGAGATTCCACGGGTGTTTCAGACAGACCAGGTTCCGTGGCTTTGGGTTCTGCATTAAGAGCAGCTGGTTGCGTTTCAGGTGAGGATGGTGGGTTTACAGGTGCAGGCGGTGGTGTTACCGCTGCGGGAGGAATTACCGGGACTTCAGGTGTCTCGGTTTTTGCAATCGATTTCCCGGGCCAATCCACTTTTTCCACTTCGGTCAGCTGCATTTCAATTTTTTGCTTCACTTTAAATGCGGGTGGCAGCTCCGGGCACTTTTGCTTGTTGCAAAGTATGAACAGGATACCCTTTGCATCAGCGGGGTTTTTCATCAATTTCGAAATGTTATCTGCGAGCATTTTATTGGCATTCAGATCCACCGCGATCAGGAAAAATTCCGACATATCTTCAAGATCCAACTGGGCTGCATTCTGAACGAAGACATCCGAAAGCAATGTGTGAACTCCCGGCTGTGTTGTGGTATCAGAAGGCTTGGCCCAAAGAACATCCATATCAACAAGTGATGTGTTGCTGATCCCGGCAAAGCCCACAAGAATTTTCCTGGCAGGTATCCCTTCCGAACTTTTTTGCGGACCGATCTGATATTCAACCTTGAGCGGGATCAGAAATACCCCCTGAAGTGTACTGAAATCTTCCCCTGCCCTTGAGATGCCGTAAAATGATTTCGGGGTTGAGAAATCTTTCCTGGAGATTGGCAGCGGGGCAAAGACTTTCTTCTGCAATTCAACTTGTGCAGTTGCATACCCAGGGTCAAGGATAAGCAGGAGAAAAGATAAAAAACCGAAAAAAACTGAACGTGTATATGATCTTACCATAATTTCGATTGAACTCCTCAGGTTAACGTCAAAACTTTTTAATAAGCAGTAAGACGGATGTTTATGCCAAGATCAAGACTGAATGCAGAAAGGGAGGCCTTGGAAGCTCCATAAAGACTGTTGAATGTATCATCACCGTTATACACGCTATAACCCGATCCCCTGTTTGCAATATTTGAAAAACCGTATGCATATTCAATGCCCAGGAATAAATCAATACTTTTCGAAAGACTTGCTTTAAGGCCCAGACCGACAAGGGCCGAAAGGTTGATGGAATTCAGATATGAATTGGTTGAAGTTGAAGAAAGGTCAGAATACGTGCCATATCCATAGTCAGACAATTCATTTCCCCAAAGGATAATATTATCATACCCCGGATATTCTCCCATAAATGTACCGGTTCCGACTGTGGTTGTATAGTCTTTGGAAAGCACAAAGCTTGCTTTTATTCCCAGTTTCCCATAGAGCGAAAGTGCTTTTGATACTGAAAGGTCATATTTTACATAAAGAGGTATCTGCAGGTAGGAAATTTTATCTTCCTCCTTCAATGAGGTAAGCGTATCAATCAGGTTATACGGATCATTATCAATATCCACAAATTTTTCCGGAACATATTCATCAATATGGTTTGTCGTCAGTGTATTGGTATACATTCCATAATCGATCGTCAGGCCGACGCTTAACAATCCTGCTGAAGACTTGAACAAACCTGCTTCGATACCCAGGCCACCGGCCAGGACGATCCCCGACTCAGATGTAAGTGACGAGATATTTCCCTGTCCCTGATCGGCGATCGTTACATTGAACATGGAGTAGCCCGGAAGTAAATGAATAACAAATGATATTGGTTTCTTATTGGCTTCAACTCCCGAGTCGGCAGTAATTATTCCCATTTTGGATACCTCGTCGCTCGGGCAATATTTTGTCAAGGCTTCCGAGAAGGCTGTTTTGGCTTTCTTGTAATCTTTTTTTGCAAGATATGTTTTCCCGATGTCGCGCAATTCCTTGCATTTATCGTTCCCGATGGTGTCTTCGATTTTCGCAATTTTGAACGAAGTAAGCAGGTCGTTGAACTGGATGACAAAATTCAGAGGGGTTTTAGGTGAATGGATATGTTCATCCTTGTACATCCCCTGCATTTCCTTCCGGGTACTTACCACGATCTGATAATTGTTCTTGCTATAGCTCTGGATGGGGTTTTTCTTTCCGATCTTAACGACCACGACCATACCTGCGGGATACCACTGCCTGACATATTCAATATATTTTGAGACCGTGATATGCGTCGGGGTTTTTTTCGAATAATCGAGGTCGTTGATTACATCAACTTCAGGAGAAACAAAAAGTTTCCGGAATCCGTCGACATATTCTTCCAGGATCTTGCCTTCATCAACATCCCTGGTGAACTGTGAAAATTCTTCATATCGGCGAATGATGGAATCTGCCTTTCGGTTGACGGTGTTTTTTTCCGCTGGTGTAAATGTACGCTGTGCGAACCCGGGAAGAGAGAAACAGATGGTGATGACAGAGAGAAAATAATATATCTTTTTCATAGTCATTTTTTTTGCTGTTAAAAATGAATTAATAGACCAGGGTTTTGCTGATCAACCGTTCGCCGTTGCCGAGGACAGCTTCGATGAAGTATATACCTTTATTCAGGCCAACCAACTCCAGAGGCACATTTTCAACCTGGACAGTCTTATCATACCTTATGCGTTTCATTTCATTTCCAATGACATCTCTGACAAAAACATCCACCGTGCCACTATAATCACTATTAAGTTCACAGTTTAAATGGCCATCGTTCGGATTTGGAAAAATTCTCATAAATGATGTTTCGATAATTGCTTTTGATGAGTCTGTAGGATAATATTCCCTGTAACAATCAGAATTGTCATTCGAAGAAACTTCCAAATAATAGGTATAATCTGAAATACTATTTGTTTCATATACACAAAATACTTTACCATCAAAGTTCCCGCATTCACTACAGGTATCTTTAAAGGGCTCTTTTTTTATTTTCCCCCAGCGATAAGAATTTTGATATGGATCACAGGATGTACACATCAGAAAGAGCTTATTTGAATTTGGGTAAGCATTTAGCTTTCTTTCAATTGTTTCTCTTCCTTTACCATGAATAAAAAACAAGGAAGCTTCTGCTGTATCGATATCCGAACATGTAATATTTAATGGTTTCATATGACAAAAAATGGTATCCCTTCCAATTTTATATGAATTTGTTTTAAAAGTATATAGGTCTTGTCCCTTATATGATTTGCCGTGTAATTCCCACCTAAAATAATATTCTGCAGGGTTTGAGGGGTTTGCATGGAATTCAATCGTGTCATTATAACAGGCGGAATATAATGGATCACCCGCCGATGTAGTTGCTGTTATTGTTAGGCTGTTAAGAAAGGGTTCAATAACATGAATATTTTTTGTGATTGAAGCGGAACTTAGGCATGTTCCTGTTTTATTTTTAGCAGAAATATCTCCACCCGCAAAAACACTATCGAACGACACAATTATACTACCAGTACTTCCTCCGCTAACTATATGTGAATTGGGGGGTAAAGACCAATAACAGTTTTGAACCGGAACTCCGAATTTATAGGCAATGTAAGGAACTGATCCTTCACCCGCACAAACGCTACTTTTCCCGGAAAGAGAATCGAGGTTGTCAGGAATACTTAATATGTGGATATATAAAGTGTCGTCAGGCCCTTCCCCATTAATATTTACAGCACGTGCTGTAAGATAAAAAATTCCTGAAGTATTTCCGGCAGCAATTAAAACTGTATCTCGATTGGGATCATATGGATATTCCATTCCCCCATTCCATTCATTATTCCAGATAACATTTGTCACACCTTGAATTTTATCAATGTAAAATTTTTGTGTTGTAAGTGTACAAATTGAATCTGGACCATTAATCGTTGGCTGAATCGGTACTTGTCCACGAATTACCGTAATACCCAAAAATAAAAAGGTTAAAAATAAGGGAACTTTTTTCATATGAAAACCATTTTAAACCATTAATTACTATTATCTTATTCTAAACAAATTGTTTAAGTCAAAAATTGATCATATAATTTATTTATTTTTTAATACAGGATTTTTAAAATTATTTGTTACCAGAAGACTCCAATCCAACAGGGGGAGTCGGAGCGACAGGAAATCTCACTCCAACATGTTTCGACAGAATAACTCCGTTATTGTCTTTCCTGTCATCTCGCGTAGCAACAACAGACCACGAAAAAGATACATTGGATGAGCCATGATTAAGTTCATAAACATCAAACCCTTCCTTTGTCTTGTTTGTAACATAAACTCCATTGCACTCACCTTCTAGTTGAACGAAAACCTTCATTGGACATTCTTCGTTTACAATAATGTTTTTTGAGAATACCGGGTCAAGTGTAATATGAGAATGACCGGCTATTAACCTATCAACCCCATAGTCTGTAAACAAGATATCCGGCGATTCTGGGCAAAACATCATAACTTGTTTTCCGTGTTGATTTTCAACAATAGTTCCTGCAACCCCGGTACCAGTAACCTTATAATCCGTACCGCCAGATGTTTTGCCTCCAAGATAGGATTGGGCAGTCCCGCAAGAAAAGAACCCTCCGTAGTTTCCATTTGAGGACACGGTTGCAACTGCATATAAACCATATATCTTCCCAAAAAACCCGCCTCCTGCACCACCAGAAACTGAACCTCCGGATGAACCTCCTCCTATTCCAATAATTCCAACTCCATTTGTATTTGTATTGGTTGACTTGATGACAGCATCACTGGTAGAGGAAACGGATGACGAGATATCAATGGTGGATGAGGAGTTAAATGGGCCAGTCATTGTTCCTCCCGCTGTAGGAAGGGCGCTTATATCTGAACAATTCAAACTTCTGCTATTTGCGGAAGTAAGTCTCCCTTTCGAATCAACGGTAAAGTATGGAACACTTGCACCGGAACTTCCACCATATGATCCGGAAGCAACACCAGATGTTGAAAGAGCCAGTGTGCCAGTATTGCTGATACTTGCATCTCCTGACATGATGACATCTGTTGCAGTACCCGATGAATTACCTACAAAGATATGTGCTGAAACTAACGAAGAGGATAACAATGGTCCATAAGTGGAATTATTAATTCTTGCAAATAATCCTGATGTGGTTGTCCATAAATCGCCATTTACAGGTGAAGAGGGAGCCGTTCCATGAGGTAAGCTAACCCCTGAGTTGCCCGATGATGATGCCACTGTTGTTAATTTCCCAGTCATTGTTCCTCCAGCAATTGGCAGAGCCCCAAAATCAGAACACGCCAGATTTCGGCTGTTGGCAACAGTAAGTCTTCCTTTGGAATCAACAGAAAAATAGGGAACGCTCGGACCAGAACCTGATCCATATGATCCTGCATTAACACCCGATGGCGACAGCGTTAATGTGCCAGAACTACTTAAACCAGCATCTCCTGACATGGACACATCTGTTGCCACATTTGATGCATTCCCTACAAAAATATGTGATGATGATAATGTAGCCGTTAAAGCATTAATATCCCCGAGGTTCAGATTTCTGCTATTCGCAGAAGTAAGTCTGCCTTTTGAATCAACGGTCAGATACGGAACACTTGCTCCACTGCTACCCCCATAGGATCCTGCAGTTACACCAGAGGCTGAAAGGGTAAGAGCTCCGGTGTTGCTCATTGTTGCATCACCGGTCATGGCCACATCTGTTGCTGCATTCGATACGTTTCCAACAAATATGTGCGATGAAGTTAACCCTGATTGAAGCAATGGTCCTGTTGTTGTATTATTGGCCCGAACAAACAAACCTGCACTTGTAGTCCACAGATCACCGTTTACTGGTGCAGCGGGAGCAATACCATGGGGCAGATTCAGTCCGGCATTTCCCGCGGTAGAACCAACAGTATTCAACTTCCCTGTCATTGTTCCCCCTGTTGTGGGTAATCTTAACGTAGTAAACGTATTCCAATCTGTGGATGATAAAAATCCAGGCAGTGAACCGTTGGCTTTCTGGCCATTTGTATAATCCAGTGAGACGATTCCTGTAGCTGCATCAAAATCTGAAGATGTAAATGCTGAAGCCCCTTTGGTACTTCCGTCGGCAGCTGCATCTGCAATTGATATAACAGGTGTTGTACCACCGCTTGAGCTCACAGGTAAAGTACCAGTTACTGATGTAACCGTCCCTGTTGTTGAGCTTAATGGTCCTACAGTAGTGTTATTTACCCGCACAAATAACCCGCCCGTTGTTGTCCACATATCACCATTGCCTGGAGAAGTTGGTGCAATCCCATGGGGCAGATTCAGTCCGGCATTTCCCGCGGTAGAACCAACAGTATTCAACTTCCCTGTCATGGTTCCTCCTGTTGTGGGTAATCTCAACGTAGTAAATGTATTCCAATCTGTGGATGATAAAAATCCAGAAACAGAACCATTTGCCTTTTGTCCGTTAGAATAATCCAGGGATACAATGCCAGTTGAAGTATTGAAATCCGCTGCTGTAAAGGTGGACGCTCCTTTTGTACTTCCATCGGCTATGGCATCCAGAATTGAAATTGCCGGAGTTGTGCCACCGGTTGATGCAACAGGAGTCGTTCCGGTCACGGATGTTACTGTCCCTGTTGTTGAACTTAATGGGCCAATAGTACTACCGTTAATACGGATAAAAAGGCCTCCTGTGGTCGTCCATATATCACCATTGCCGGGTGAAGATGGTGCAATCCCATGAGGCAGATTCAGACCGGCATTTCCCGCGGCAGAACCAACAGTATTCAATTTCCCTGTCATTGTTCCTCCTGTTGTAGGTAATCTTAACGTAGTAAAAGTATTCCAATCTGCGGATGATAAAAATCCAGAAACAGAACCATTTGCCTTTTGTCCGTTAGAATAATCCAGCGAAATCACTCCTGTGGTGGCGTTAAAATCTGTTGCTGTATATGTTGATGCACCTTTCGTACCTCCGTCAGCTGCTGCATCAGCAATTGATATGATCGGAGCTGTACCACCGCTTGAAATTACTGGAGCCGTCCCAGTAACAGACGTAACCCCGGTTCCCGACCCTGACTTCTTCGCATACATCGCATACGGAACATATTTGAACTGGGATGTTCCAATTTCCGTATAAGCAGATGCCCCGGAAAGTTTAATCGTAGTCCTTAAATAATAGGAAGCATCACTCCAATCAATGGAATCAAATTTCCCTACTCTATCGATTCCGGCACCAACACTTAGTGTTACCAATCCCAAATCACTTGTTATCGTATCATGCTTTTCACTATATATTACAGAACCGACAGGACTTCCTTTCAGGATATACAATTTAAAGCTTACAGCCTGGTTTATCACCTGGATCCCGGAATTATCCCTGACAACCATTTGAAAATTAAACGGGGTGCCGGATTGTGCAAATGCTGAAACTGCCAACCCCATCACAACGAAAAACACGTAAAGCTTTTTCATATGTTTTGTTTTATAAAGTATTCTCGAAATCAGTCCTTATTCCCTTTTGAAAAATTTACCTGGCAATAATGATCTTCCGGATCTCGCCGGCTGCATCATTCCCTGTTCTGAAATAAATAAAATAAATTCCATTCGGCAGATCAGAAACATCTACCTTATACTGATGCGAACCCGCAGGAAGCAATCCGAATTCATTCTGCTTACAATTATTCCCCAGCAACCCTTCGATACCAATAGATACGCGAACTTCCTGCGCAAGACTGAAGACTACATTCAGAACGGTACTTGCGGGATTCGGGTAGATCCTGCAATTTGCAATGAGCGGATCGTTTTCTGCAGTATTGCCGGACGACAAGGCCTTCAATACGGGAGCGGAGAGAATCATGTTGCTGAGAGGTTCTCCTTCGCTATCCGCCAGCTCAGACTCCTCATCAAGGGAGAACCGGACGACAGATGAAGAACTGAATTTCTCCGAAATCTTAACATGCAATGTGATCAGTATATCTTCCGCTAAAACCTGGATCGGATCCAGTTCGGACCAAACAATCCTTACCTGATCTTTGTAGATACTGAATAACAATCCCGGTTTACTAAAGGAGACATCCCTGATGGTTAAAAGTTCACTTGGATAATTGATCTTCAGCGTAATTGCACCAATCTGAGCCCCGGTTTTCAACCTGAGCGGAATTTCAATTTCCTGTGCCTGACTAACTCCTATAATTTGCTCCTGAACAAGTTCAACCTCATTTTGAAATGATTTGCCTGTAAAAGGTACATATGAACTGTTTACGTCTCCAACGCATAACCCATAGAAATTATCGGTATTTGCGACACTATTCACAATAATGGCATTACCACCGATCGCAGGCAGGGAGAATGTCCAATCCCCTCTGTTAAACAAATTAATTTGGCCAAGAAACCTCTTTTTAACCAATAATGCATCTGTCCCATTTATATAATTACTGTTATCGACATCGCCTGCAAGCAATTTGACAGGCTCACTCCAATTTTCTAACCCTGCAAACTCGCGTTGAATTTTCAGCGCATCCGTTGAGTTCACACTCTTCCAGATTTTTTTTGTGGAGGCTTCCAGGTTATATTCCCCCATAGGAATGTTACTAATTAAATAGTACCCCGAACTATTCGTTGAGAAGAACCCAAATATCTCATTATTCTTCTTAAGGACAAGATTTATGCTATCCAATCCTGAATTACTCACATAATAATATGAAAATGTCCCGGAAACCGTAGCCGGAGTGAATATAGTTCCATTGTGATAATAAAGGCCTGAAGGCTGGTCCGTCACTGTTGATCCGCCAGCTTTATGATATCTGCAATCCTTGCCGCCATTGGATTCGTTATTAAAAGTTAACGAAGCAATATTTCCGGATACGTGTGTAAAGTTCAGATCCATCAACTTCGAATAGTGTGAAAGTGTAACTGGTATGGCAGATGACCACCTGATTAAAATTGCATGTATGGCGCCAGAAATGGTGGTATCATTGAGCTGAACACCAGAGCTGATTGATAAATTAACATTGGTGTGTGATGTAAAAGTGAGTAAGGTCGAGTCATATTCGATTCTTAGCTTCATGGTATCCATCCCAGTAAAACCAAAGACTCTGATTGGCATTACTGCCGTATTGCCGATAGCCGCACCTGTATCTGTCAACATGGTAATGGGTGCCGTATAAATCTCCGGTTGCTGAAACCCGGTTGTGGCTTTGATACCGGGCACCGATAATGTATTCACAATATTTTCACCAACCGTAATGCTCTGGGGACCTATAATTCCTGAATAACTATCGCCCAGGGAGGAAATTACCACAGGGCCGTAATTCTGGCAAAACAAAGGGGCCGCCGGAAACCAGAAAAGGAACAACATCCAAAAAACAGTTCTTCCAGAAACCTTTTGACTGGATTGTCGATTTGTCTTCATCGGGTTTGGTTTTACAAATGAATCACTTACTTCCGAAATGAAAGGGCTAGTTCATAGTATTTGGTGCTGAATAAGGAAAAACAAATCAATACTATAATATAACAAATATAAAAAAAATTCAAAAGAAACAATAAAATTTTTACTTTTGGATTAAATTTTTCTCTATGACCATGAACATCTTATCCAAGTCAATTGTCACTAAACGATTCCTGTTGCTCTCCCTGATTCTCCTTGTCGCATTTTCCGCTAAATCCCAGGTATCCGGAAAGGGCTATGGCAGGTACCTGAAAAGTGAATATCAAAAGGCTTTTGAATGTTACAAGGAGGCTTTGATGGAGAGTGATACGGATGTGGTTGCCAATTACGGGATGAGCTTATTATATTCCAATAACACGTTCCCGCAATACAACTATTTCAAGGCATTCAGGTATATCCGGAAAGCAAAAAAAGACCTCTCGACTTATGATGACAAGGGCCTGATCAATCTGAACAAGATTGTCCCTGATATAAAAGCCAAGGTCGATCAGGATTATGATGCGATCGAAAAAAAGCTCTTTGATTTTATCAACAGTCATTCTACCATAGAATACACAGACATTTTCGTGAATGAGTTCCAGGATTCAAAATTCCGGCACGATGTGGTTCAGATGAGGAACCGCGGGTATTTCCTGAAAGCAAAAACGGCAGATAACGTAACCGAATATAACCTGTTCATCGAGCGGTTCCCGGATGCCAGCGACCTTCCCGAGGCGTTAAAACTAAGGGATTATGCGGCATACCGTGATCTGCGGACGAATCTTAAACTGGATAAGGTGTATGAGTATATCCGCAATTATCCCTTGAGCGAACAGCGCGAGCAGGTTTATAACCTCTATGATTCACTGGACTTTGAAAACACACTGGCTACAGGAACGGAAGAAGGTTACTCTTCGTTCTTAATGCGTCATCCGAAAGCAAAACAGTCACCAAAAGCCATTGAATTATACATTAAGAAAAAGTACGCGGCAACCCAGGAAAAGAATACGACAAAAGCATACAACATGTTTCTTGACCAGTTCTTCACTGCAGAACAACGGGAAAGCGCGCTTAATCTGAGGAACAAATTGTTCTTCGAGGAAATAAAGGAGCTGAATAATGTTGAAAAGTACAATAAGTATATTTCCACAATTTCTGATGGCCCCCTGAAACAGGAAGCAGTCAACGAACGCGACAAGAAGGCATTTGAAGATGCAAAAGAGGCCAAGTCAATCCTTGCTCTTGAGAACTTTATCTATACCTGCCCGGGTGCTGTTCAGATTAAACAGGCAACCATCCTGCGCGATTCACTTGTGTTTGAACAATGTAAAACAATGGTTTCCACCGAACGGTTCTATGAATACATGCGCAGCTATCCTACCCTGACAAGCAAGCCAAAAGCCATCGAAATCCTGGAACAACTGGCATACAAGGAAGCTGAAGCAAAAAACACAAAGGAAGCTTACGAAGAATTCATCCTGAATCATCCTCTTGCACCACAAAGGAAAGCTGCGCAAGAGCGTGCAAATAAAGTCAAATAACCGGGCAGGGAATGGTTACCAGGATACAACTTCAGAGAACGCTGCTGCGGATATGAAATATTGGTAAAGCAATAATCCAAGTCCCAGCGCGCATACGAAAAGGAACCTTACGATCGCATAAGAGCGTTGTTTCTGATTTAAAGGTGCTGCCATAATCCGATTCTATAAATTATTGTGTCTTTGATTTATTACAATCCTCAAGTTGTTTTGTAAGTGATTCTTTCGACGCTTCCAGCTTTGCATTGTCCTGCATTAATTTCTCAGATTGTCCTTTATATGACGAATTGTTATTTACATCGCTTATTTTTTCATACAATTTCACAAACTTTTTTAAGACCGGGTAATAAATACTTGTAGTATCTATTTTATGTCTGACAAGCTGATTTAGATCAACCACATTACTTTGGTAATCTGCATTGTATGAATTTGATTCCAGGAGGACATCCAGTTCTGCCATTTTCTGTTTAAACTCTTCCAGGACCTTGCTTTCCTGCCTGTTCTCATTCTTTTCACTATTCCCAACATTCAGAGAGGCAATATTGGGGATGGAAAGCAGGTAATATACGGGGACCAGCGAACAGAACAACAGGATCGCATAGATCATGATCACCCTGGTTATTGCTAGAGACCTTTCTGCATTGTTTGAATAATATGCCATTTTTGACTACTTTACTGGTTAAGGCGTTATTGCTGCACTCTCTTTCAGGAAACGGGAATAGCTGTCGGAGAACGTTCTGCAAACGTTGATGGCCGAAGCAATATCGAGGTGATTGTATTTCAGTGAGATGATCTTGCTTAACACCCTTTTCATTTCGTCCTCTTTCCCGGATTTCAATTCTATTTCATTGTAGGTATATAGAATTGAAGCGATCTGAACAACTTTTTCGATCAGGAAAACCGGCGGCATGTATTGCAGATACCATTCCAGGGAAGCTTTGTTCAGGTTGAAATACTCCACCAGGTTCATGAGCAACGGTTTGTGCGCTATAATACGTGATCCCAAAAGGCTGTAGGCTGTTTTTTCAAGCTTCAGTAATGCTTCGAGGATATCGTTATAAAAGCTCACAAGAAGCGGTGATGACTGTATGGAAGCACTTGGGGGAATATAGCTGCGATCCTCGTCAAAGGAAGTATTTGTGAATTTCGCGATGGGTATGATACTGTTCCCCACAGCATGAAGAGAGTTTCCCTGGATCGGAAGGAATTGAAATTTATAATCGGGTAAGGCAAAGGGATAGCGTAACGGGCTTTCCTGTTCATTGATCTCACCGTATGGAATCCGTGTATAGGCGTCAACACTCATCACCAGGTAGTAAGGTGGCGGATTGTCGGCCGGCCTTGCCAGATGAAATTCAGCATTTGCCGGTATCTGAACCATATATCCATCAGGTGAAATGGCAACCAGTTCCCTGAGTATCCTGATCTTTTCCTCACTCAGCATCAGTGAAAATCGTGGCGATGTCTTATCTTTATCATCGGTAGGCAAAATGCCATAATTGATCAGGTTAACATACCCTTTTGCAATGATCTGGCTCCTGTTGATGAAATGGTTCTCCATATCGAGAAAGTGAGCTGAGCTGACTTTCATTCCGTTGATCCAGTTAACCTGGAAATAATGGTTCATAATTTCAAGTTTTATAATAATCGTAGCATAATTTCTCCCGATAACATTTTCTCCTGTTGTCTTTTTGCTGCCCGGTTTTTCCTTAAGGGTTAAACTTTCATCAGCTGTGATTTGTATTCATGTTCGCGTTTGCAGATGATCATGTAGGACTGCCCTTCCCTGTCCTTTTGATTCGTGACATACTCGATCTCTTCGATGGTTGATGGTCCGAAAACGTGGGTATTGGTAAAACCAAGCTCGATCAGCGTCTTGTTGGGATCAAGGATCTTCCCCACCGTCCTGCCATCGGAGAGAAAGAAGAACCAGCCCAGGTAGTTATTGCTCCGGTCCTTCACTTCGATATTAAACTTCCCCTGTGTCACTTTATAGGCTTCAAGCGTGGCATTGAAGAAATCACCCAGCTTTATGTTGGCCGGTGCCCTCATGGGTTGCGAATCAATAAATTCTTTCCCTGTTTCGATGGTTAGCCGGTATTTAATAATTATGATAACCTCAGTTGGATCAATCGAAAGGGTCGGGCTTTTAAAATACATCCATGGTTTCTGGGGCAGGTAGATCTTCGGAGGGATCAGCAGGTAGCAATCGTAAGCGTAAACCAGGAACATGGGGATAAAAAAAGTTGTGACAGCTGAAATATTGTACAGGTTATTTTGCGCATACCTGCCGATGCTCATGAAGGTTAGAAGGCCTGCAAATCCTATAAACACTACGGCAACTGCATATAGCAACCTCCATCCTATGGGTTCCATGGCCGGCCATTCAAGAACCTTCTTCGACAGAAATACATGAAGAACACCACCAATAAGATTCCAGATAAGGATCAGCAGGTAGATGTAGAAAATATTACCAGGCCAGCTATTGGCGCGGATCCCGACAATACCGAGGAATATGAAACTGCATGCAAGGTAGATCAGGTTAAAACCCATTTTCTTTTTCGCGCTTTCAACATAGAAAGTTATCAGCAGGACCAGGATCATTGCAATGGTCGTGCAGATAAGAATCGGGGGTACTGGTTTCAGAAGGAATGAATAGCCCATAATATTTATTTTAATTTTTTATTAGATTCTCTTCCAGGTAAAATTGATTCATGGTAAAAATAGAGTCGCTGGGTTTTTCCGCTGCCGGCGGGGGTTCAAGGGATACTGTATTGAATCCGAGATAGGAATCACTCAACGAAAAATCAAGGTCCGCATTTTGTATTTCAATGGAAATGTCAGCATCATAACCGATAGGGATAAAATAGTCATAAAACCTCCGGATAAGCTTGCTTTTCTTTCCATTCTCAAGGAATTGGTCAATTTTCGATGCTTGGATCGGCCCGATGTTAAAAATGATCGTTGGTGTACTTTCCATAAAATCTCCGCCAACGATCATATCATCTCCGCATGAAAAAGAGCCCAGGCTTTCGGAAGAAGAATGGATCATTACCTTGATCGGGTGATACCGGTCCTCTACCTGCCAGGAAACACTTTCTTCAAGAAAATACTCAAGACAAATGGCTGTAAGCTGGAAGTTCCCGACAATGCGATGAAGGAAAGGAATTATCCGTGCGAGCCGGGCCTGGTAAAGATCGGTAATATCATCCCCGATCATCCAGAATTTTTTCAATTCCTCAAAACTATTGTTATTCAATAAGGCAAGCAACTCATTTTCATAAAGCTCAAGCGCCACTCTTTTCTGGAAAATTTCATTTTCAATCGGATTGAACAAAAGATGAGCGTGATTTTTTTGTTTCCGGTTGAACTCATGGATCTCGTTGATTTTTTCCCTTGATCCTTCCGGTGATTTCAGAAAAAGATTTTCCGGCAGTGAATTAAAAAGTCCATCCCTGGAAAGCTTGCATACCAGTTTATTCTCCCGTTTTTCGAAATGCAGAACGTCGTAATCCCAGTTCTTCCTGTGACTGCTTTCGAATTCGACAATGATGTTGTCGGGGCTTATTCCCTGCATTATCAAATCCCCAATGACTGTTTCCGCCCTCATGGAAGGTTTGGAACTGGTTAACTGATCAACAAGACGGTCATTCATATACTTTGGGACTCTGTTAGCAAAAATACATTATTTTATGAAAATGTAAAAGGTTTTTCTGCATTCCTGACCTGAACAGGGCCAGCAAGGGATATATGATGAGGTGGTGAGGTGGTGAGGTGGTGAGGTGGTGAGGTGGTGAGCTGGTGAGGTGGTGAGGTGGTGAGGTGGTGAGTGGGGAGCTGGTGAGCTGATAAGTTAAGAACTTGATGACTTTGTGACTTGATGACCTTGTGACCTTGTGACCTTGTCACTTTTTAGGGGATCATCTTAACAAACTCAACATCCTGACAAGGTCAAAACAACAATTTGTTTGAAAATTAACAAAACTGGATATGGTTTATGTAAATATTAAAAATGAAATAATATCTTTGTTCGTCCATTTGAATTTGTCAGGGTTCGTTAACCAGAATCAATTATTACCGTACAATGAAATTTTGGCTTACCTTTTTATTTTCCAGTTTTCTTTTTTTTGTAGGAGTTGGCCAGGCAAAGCCTGATTCTTCATCAAATTCCCCGAGCCAGGCAACAACTATCGACCTGAGGTCTCCACATTTCCCAGGGGGTACAAACGAGTTACTCAAGTTTCTGATTGATAACCTGAACATAGCTGACAGCAATGAGCGGGCAAAGGTCAAAGGGCTGCTTCTGATCAACATTATCATTGATTCTACCGGAAAGATCAAGGAAGCCACAGTGCTTGCCGGGATCAACAAGAAAGTGAACAAGGAAGTTGAACGGGTCTTTTCCATCATGCCTGACTGGATCCCGGCCATTGTCGACGGTCCGAAAACCGATCAGGAATTTGTTTACCAGATCTCGCTGAACCTGGGGACGAAACCGAAAAAGAAGTAATTTCCAGATGATCCGGATGAACGCATACTTCGTAATTATGAATTATGAGGCAGACAACGATGTGAATGCCTTAACCGCGTGTTCAGCTATCTTTTTGAAAATCGTTTAACCTCAGCTTTCGTCCTGCCTGCCAGTCTGACCAGGTAAACACCTATATCCAGGGTACTTATATCCAAATGTAATTTCCCCTGGTTCATTTCCGTCTTTATCACTACCTGGCCCTGTGCGTTAATCAATTCCAGGGAGGTTCCCGGTTCCGGGTTTTCAGTTTCAACAGTGAGCTTATCGGTTGCAGGATCAGGGTAAACTACAAATGATCCGGATATCCTTTCCGGTGAAGGCTCAATGCCTGCTGGTTCATAAAGCGATTCAACCGCGTCAAGGTCGAACCCTGCATCGGGTGCGTTTGCGGTTCCGTCATTATCATCCACGATCATGATGAATCGTGCTCCATAGACCCCGGCGGCCGAAAGGTCAAATGAAGTGGTTCCCAGGCCGTCTCCGAGGGAAACCCACGGGCCGTCTTTCGTTTGCGAAACATAGCAGACGAACCCTTCGGGTGTAGAATCCCCTTCCACAACAGTAAAATCATTCCCTTCGATATCGGGAACGGGATACTGCATGTCGAGATGGATCACGCCGTTCTTACCCAGGGAATAGTTTATGTTGTCGGGCGGCCCGATTATACCAGGCGTGTTTGCTTCATCCTGGAAATTATTGCCGGGGATCACAACAGTGGCCACGTTGGAAACAAAATGACCCGGGAATGGTTGCAATTGAATATTGATCGTGGTTGATCCCGATTCCGGAACGGTAATATTATTGATCACACCCGTAAGGTAATCATTGGCAACGAACCTCAGGGAATATGTCCCGGCTGGCAGGTACTTGTGGTAATAACCGTTCACTGAGTCGCTGTATACGGGGAAGAAGCCGTCAACAAACAACGCAGCCCTTACCGGAAGGCCGGTCACGCTGTCGGTTACAATTCCTTCAAGTCCGAATCCGGCATTTGTTAACATTTCCATCATCGCAGGAACATTGTTGTGATAATAGTACTGGATCTGCGAGCCCGGCGGCTGCTTATTGTTCGATATCTCCATGGTGAGGGCATCTGTTCCGCTGAGTCCGTAACTGTAGTCGATAGTTTCGCCGTTGGTCGGGTAATCGGCATAGGACTGGCGGACCTGGAGCAAGGGATACCCGGAAGCACCTGAATAAGTCACAGCCAGCTGATGCAAGGCCGGGTAATCCGGAGGCTGGGTGGCACGATAGCACCAGGGCCAGAGCACGACCTCCTCTCCGCTGTGATACGTAATATGAATGACGAAATGGTGCTCATAAACGCAGTTCCTTAGCGCTTTTGTTTCAAGCTGGGAAAAGGTGCCGGGGCTGTTTCCCTCACCGTTCCACATGTAGCCGCCATCGCGGTTGCAATCCACGTAGTTGCTGTTGTAACGTGACATATTTGCCCTTCCGTCGGGATTGACCATCGGGTATATGAAGATCTCACGGCTGTCGATAAGGCCGGTTATCTGCGGATCGGAACCATAGCCGGTGCAGAGGTCGCGGGCGAAGCGGACCAGGTTTTCAGGGCCGCCGATCTCATCACCATGAATGCCGCCATCGAACAAAACTTCCGGCTCATTCTCATCTGTACCCACATTGTCACTGATTTTGAGATAGGTCAGTTGCCGGCCCTGCAGAGTTGTTCCGGTCACGATTTTCTTACAGATATCCGGAAACGCTGTCGCCAGACTGTCCATCAATGCGATAATCTGGTCGTAGTTATGATACGCTTCCGCCCTGTCTTTCCAGAATCCCCTGTAGTATTCGTTCAGGTCGCTCTTCAGTATCTCAGACTTCAGTCCTGCAGCCTGTATCCTGTCATATTCCGATGGAACAACATACATCAGGGCATGCCCTTCCAGTGCATGGATATCCCCGTTCAGGTGAAGATCCCCGAGCTTATGGGCCTCATCATTATTTGCAAGTGTAACCCTGACCTCCATTTCCTGATTCCGCCAGCCGTTTTGGGAATAACCGGAAATCACCAGGATTTGCAGCAGGAAAAGTACCAGGAACAGTCTCATTGCTATAAAAATTTTTGCGTCTTTGTGTCTTGGCGGTAATGTTTTTTTTATAATTTTCTTACAATACTCGGGTGCAAAGGTCGTCATAGTGATTAATGCACATAGAAGGGATGCAAAATGCAGGAATAGTGGACGGAGACAACAGGTAAGAGAACAGAATATGGAAACCCGAAGCCAATAGTCTGTAGTTTGAAGCCTGTAGCCTGAAGCCTGTTCCAGCTTTCACGGGAATGACAGTATAGGAAAAGCCTGCAGACTACTTTTTTTCCGGCTCCGCCTTTGGTGTTTTCTCTTTCTTTAAGGGCATTTTACGTTCGACATCCCCTTTTGAAGTGATCAGGACTTCGTATCCCTGTGTTTCATTTTTCATGATCATTCCGTAAAGAAATACCTTGTCGGGTTTCTCAACTTTTACAGGGTCCGACATTGTGAATCCCTTGAAATTCTTGGCGATCGATTTCGTGACTTTTTTCGGGAACTCAGCTTCCGTGATGGTGGTGCGGGTTTCCATCCATTTCCCGTAGGAATTGAAGAGGGTCGTCGAGGCAATTTCATTGGCCTTGAAACTGATCAGATAATTTTTCTTCTGCATTTCATATCTGACCTCCGAAGCACCCGGGTATTTTTTGTCAAAGCCCTGCTTCACGTTCGCCGGAACTTTGTCCGGTGTAATTTCCTGGCTGTATCCACAGATGCTTAGCATCCAGATGCTAATAAATAATAAAACGCTGGTTTTCATGATTCAATTTGTTATAATGTTTGAAATTATTTTTCAAGGGTGAATGATTGATTACCTTCATATGGACCTAATCCGCGATCAAAGTTAAACTAAATTCCTGCGACCTGTATGTTCAAATGGTCCCTTTACGAAAATAGTAAGTTTATCACCAGCGATTTCCTGGTAATATGATGTTTCATATAACTTTTCCTAAACATTCACTGTATATTTTGGAGTTTTTTACAGAACATTCTTGATTTTTCTTTATTTTTGGAACTAACAACGATAAATACGAAAAACCAGGTATTTATTGATATATTTATATATTTACAAAGAATCCAATCTGTAAAAAATCATTTTCACTCCCTTCAAAAATCCAAGTCTCATTTATCAAAAACCAAAATTATGAAAACATTTTTACGCCAATTAACATCAATCATGATGATGGCATTAATTATTGCTGGAATATTTTCCTGCAAAAAGAAAGAAGATACCGTTAAGCAATTCCGGGTAACCCAAATGTTATATTATTATAATAACGATACGATCCCGGAGTTTAAAGTTTTATTTGAATATCAGAACAACAAAATTGCCATGATGCGGGAGTATACCTATAATACTCAATCAAGTCAATTTATTGAATCCTACAGATACGAGGTTGAATATCCCGACGCGAATTCCATTGTCGTCACCGACTCATATTTAGTTACCGATACGAAGGCCTGGGAACCCCGTTATAAATATGAGGCTGTATTTTCCGGGGGAAAGATAACTGAAAGCATTGAATATGATTATTATAGCGGGAACTGGGTACCTTACAACAAATTCAATTGCACGTATGCAAATCAAAATATGTCACAAGTGATTAATTATAATTACAGTAACGGGAATTGGGTGAACGATTACAAGACAGAAAATACATTTTCAGGATCCAAGTTAACGCAAAGTATTTCATATGATTATGATGCCGCGTGGGTCCAGTCATGGAAGGATGTAGTTACTTATAATGGGAATATTATTGATAATATCACCGGGTACGATTTCAATGGGTCAACATATGATCAGGAAGATAAGTATGTATATGAATATACCAGCAATCTTATCTCGAAAATAACGGAATCCTATTATTATAGCGGGAATTGGAATGTTTCTACAACGTCACTATACACATATGATTCGAATAAAAACCTGGCAACGGAGGTGCGGACAAATTCATACTCTACAAAAGTTGAATACTCATATGAAACAGGAAGCGGCAATTGGTCTCAGATACGGGATGTCTGGGATGGCGATTCGTATATGATGAACCATCTGTTTCCAAATCCAACAAAAGGAAAGAAGCCGGGGCAGAATACCAGGTATCTTCCGAAGCCTGACGGTGCCTTGTAATCCGACAGAAATACGCTTCAGAACTGGTTTCTTAATGCTAATCAGGTATAAAAGCCTAAATTATGGCAACAGACAGGAGTTTTGTTGAATTTATTGCTGACCAGGTTGAAAATGCAGGTCAGATAACGTACAAAATGATGTTTGGGGAGTACGCCCTTTATTGCAATGGCAAGGTGGTCGGGCTTGTCTGCGACAACCAGCTCTATATAAAGCCGACTGAGGCAGGACGGACATTTATCGGGAATGTTCAGGAAGCTCCACCATATCCCGGGGCAAAACCAAGTTTCCTGATCGATGAAAGGATTGAAGACCGGGAATGGATGAGCAACCTGGTCAGGATCACATATAATGAGCTGCCGGAGCAGAAAGTGAAGAAGAAGAAAAAGAAATCCCGGGAATAATAAGCAGGGCAAGCCCGGGATGAAAGCGAATAAACAAAACTGCCTTTATGAAAATCATTTACCATTTACTCGTCTGGCTGTTCGTATTTATGACATTTCATCTTTCAGGGCAGCAAATCTATGATGCCATTGCAGGAGATACGGTCATTCTGAGGCTACTGAATAATCCAGACGGAGAACTCCGGTGGCAGGAAAAGGATGACTCGCTTTCATTATGGAATGATATTCCCGGTTCTTACACTGATACGGCTCACTACCTTATCGGGGCGAATAATTCAGGTTTCAAGTATTTCAGGGCCATACTGACCCATACGAACCAGTACTTTTTCCCGGCATTTAATAAAATGGTTATGCCCAATCCTCCGCCATACGGAGGGTGGATGATATTCCTGACCTCCGTACAAAACTATACCGCAGTACAATGGCAGCAAAAGACTGACTCCCTTTCCCCCTGGACTGATATTCCGGGTGCCACGTCAAATACGTATCAATTTGTTACACATGATCCTGCAGTCCTCTCTTACGAATTCCGGTTAAGGGTGAACAATCCACTGTATCTGTGCAAATCGTATAGTTTTCCTTTGACGATCAGGATCTGCAATGATATCTCCGGCTTTCTTTCCGGGCATTATTATGGGGGTGGTCTGATCTTTTACACGGATACTGCAAACGGAACCGGTCTGGCAGCCGCGCCCCGCGACCAGGGAGCATCGGTTTGGGGATGTACCGGTACATCCATTCCGGGTGCCAGTGGTTCAGCTATCGGGACGGGAGCGCAGAATACAGCAGCAATAGTATCCGGATGCACTTCGCAGGGAATTGCTGCTTATGTATGCGACACACTCAATCTGAACAGTTATAATGACTGGTTTTTACCTTCCATTGGCGAACTGGAGTTGTTGTATTCCAAATTGCACGGGAACAGCCTATCGGGTTATTATTCGGGATCCGACTACTGGACTTCAACAGAAACATCGGCAAACGATGCATATGCATACAGCTTTGCAGCTTCCTGGTACTGGCCGACCAATAAAGGAACAGGATGGAACCGGGTTGCACCGATACGTTCATTTGATGTTTCCGTCCCGCAAAAAATCACGACGGTTCTCATGCCAAATTCTGTTGTGGCAAATATCTCCGTTCAGTTTTTGCCCAACAACCTTAACAGTGTTATCGCGAATTATACAGAAGAAGTCGAGAGCGGGGCTACGCTGAACTGGGATTTTGCAGGGGGAACGGTCATCTCGGGTTCAGGCAAAGGTCCTTATCTTATCATGTACAACGATGCCGCGGTAAGACAAATCACCCTATACATAACTTCGGGAACTTGCACTTCGCCCACTTATTCCTCCAATGAATTCAGGTTGCCTTTGTTTGAAAATACAAACCCCGCTTTCCCTGCTGTCACAACAGGCGCTTCAGAATGGTTCGATTACAATAATGACGGGTACCTGGATGCCATTATCACCGGGTCGGATACCACCCGGCTTTACAGGAATGATGCAGGGGCGGGATTCAGCGCCGTGCCGTATAGTTTTCCGTCATTATCCTATTCTAATCTTGCGATCGGAGATTATAACAATGACGGGCTGCCGGATATTCTGCTTTTCGGCAAGACAGACTCTGTCAATATCACACGGCTTTATAAAAATGAAGGAAATGAATCCTTCAGCCAGGATTCTTCGGAATTTCCCGGCGTGTTGTATGGCTCGGCAAAGTTCATCGATTACAACAACGACGGGTTCCCTGATATCCTGCTTTCGGGAGAAGACAACAATGGCGACCCTTTGACACGCCTGTATAAAAACAATAAAACGACTCCTTTCACAGAAGTTCAGTCAGGCATTATCAACCTGAAGAACAGCGCCATTGCCGTTTGCGATTACAATCACGACCAATTTTCAGATTTCATTATCACAGGAAATAACGGACCAACACGGTATTCCAGGATCTATAAGAATACCCGTGGGGCATTTACCGATATCGGAGCCCCGGTTTCCGCAGTGAATTCAGGTGGCGTAGACTGGGGTGATTTCAACAATGACGGGAATCCTGATTTTGTTATATCCGGCATGAATTGTAATCCGACAAGCTGGAGTTCAAACTGCCTGACGTACATTAACAGCGCAACCCTGCAGATCTTTCAGAATAATGGCAATGATTCCTTTTCTATGGCAACGGCAAGGTCCGGTTACATGGCCTATGCCCGCAGTTCGTTAAAGAACGGGGATTATGATAACGACGGGGATCTTGATTTTGCAATTACGGGCGTAGTCGGGGTTGGGGAATGCACGGTCGGCATCGGGGGTGGTGCTGATTCGTTGCTCGAGTTCCTGAGTTCAGCACCAAGGGTTTACAGGAATGACGGGAACTATGCCCTTACCGACATCCAGGTAAACATACCCAGATGCGAAACGGCGCCTAACGAATTCTGTGTCGATGCATATTTCAGCAGTTTCTCCATCTCATGGGGCGATTTTAACAATGACGGCAAACTGGACATTTTACGCACAGCAAACGGGGATGACGGGGATTATACAAGCATTTACCGCAATGGGATGAATTCCGGGAACACCCCGCCCTGTGCACCTTCAGGTCTTCATACGGTGGTGATTGGAGATACAATCATGTTTTCCTGGCATCGGGCAACGGATCCAGAGACACCTCAGCCAGGGCTTTCTTATAACCTTCGCATTGGAACCACCTGTGGTGGAAATGATATTCTTTCTTCCAATTCTGACACCAGCGGCCGGCGAAAACTGGCATCCATGGGCAATGCTTTCCAGGACACCTGCTGGCGGCTGCATGGATTACCTCCGGGTACCTATTACTGGAGCGTTCAGGCGATCGACAACGGGTTCGCCGGAAGCTCCTTCTCAGTGGCAGATTCGTTCATGATATTCCCCGGAACCCGGATCTCCGGCATTGTAAAATATAACAATCCGCAAAACAGTCCCATTGACTCTTCATGGATTTGCAGGTATTACGGAGGACTCCGTAACGATTCCTGCATGACAGATTTAACCGGATCATTTTATTTTCCCAACTGCCAGCAGGGATATAATGTCATGAATGTCAATACCTCGAAACCCTGGGGCGGGGTGAATGGAACTGATGCACTGGAGATCCTTCGCCATTTTACCGGCCTGGAACCAATCACCGAACCGGTAAAATTGCAGGCAGCCGATGTCAATAACAACGATGCTATCAACGGGACGGATGCACTGAAAGTCAAGCGGCGCTTTGTTGGACTTGACTCCGGTTTTGACCGGGGAGACTGGACCTTTGCCAAACCAACATCCGGGGGTGACTCGATATATTGCGGAGGTTCGGATGTCGTGCAGGATTTCTATGCACTCTGTGTGGGAGATGTGAATGCCTCATACCTGCCACCCGCAGGAATGAAGAATCACCAGGGAGTGTTGTTGAGCTATGAAGACACAATATCGGTTTACCCGGGACAGATATTTGAATTACCGGTCATTTCAAAGCGCGAACTCTCCTTTTCCGCCCTTTCCATTGTCCTGAAGTTTCCCCCGGAACAGCTCCATGTCCTTGATGTCACAATGAACAAGCCCGGTCTGTTGTTTAATATTGCAGGGGATCAATTGAGGATGGTGTGGTCTGAGATCAGCCCTTCGGTTTTGCAGCCGGGTGAAGAACTGATAAAAATTACGCTCCGGGCAGCTGATAATTTATCAGAAAACTCCATGATCAGGATTGGTATGACCGATGTGAGTGAAATGGCAGAAGCTGAGTGCAAAATAATTGACCTTGTCACCCTTAAAAGCAGCCTCATCAAAGGAGCGGCAACTGCCGGATTAGGCGACGATCCCGGGCAGGTCACCCTGAAGGTCCTCCCGAACCCAAACAAAGGGGAATTCCTGGTACAGGCTTATCCGGCCATTAATCAGACATTCACCTTAACCCTGACGGAATGCAAAGGAATGCAAGTTAAAGTTCTGCATGGCATCCGCCTCCGGAATGGGACCTCGGAGCTATTGAATTTTAACGGGTTGCGGCCAGGGGTTTACCTGCTTAGCCTAAAAAACGGATCAACAGAAATTACAGGAAAGGTATTTATCAATTAAATTTCCCTGCTGAACCTGCTGTTGATCGACGTGTACTTCGTGAAACCTTTTAATTATGAATTTTGTCCTATTTCCTTGTCACTTTGTGACCCTGTGACCCTATTAAAACATACCTGGCTTAACCCTTCTCTAAGTCTCCTCTAAGTCTTCTCTAAGTCTCATCTAAGTTCAAAGGCTGTTCCTTTTGATGTTCCAGGCTTATGGCACCCAGGATGACGCGCTTCTGTGAGGCTGTGTAACGCTTGGCAACTGGAATAAACCTCATAAACACTCGACTATAATTTCCCGTCGGCCTCATGGTCCGAATAAGCCGGAAGGAATTGTGGGCCAAGCTGTTCGGCAAATTCAAGATCATTTTGTCATTTTGGATATGACAATCAGGGCTATAAAAGTGTCATCGTTGCAGCAGTGTCGTGCACCTGGCTGCTGATTAAAATCAGGAACAGGCAATTTGTTTTTTATGAGTCTCTTGACTTCGAGCTTTTTTTCCTTATATTTACATGTCGAACAGCTGGATTTGATGAATGGTGTGGATTCGCAAAAACTATTGGTTTATTCCAATGCAAAAGCCGGATCGTATGAAACACATTATTTTACCTTTGATTTTAGGGAATTTGATCTTCTCATCATTGATGAGTCAACCCTTTTCCATCAGCGGATATATTTTATATAATAATACCGCGAATGATCCGATGGATAATGTGAAGCTGGTTCTCATCCTGAATTCAGTCAGGATCGACAGCACCGTCACCTCAGGAACAGGGTACTACCAGTTTAGCGGGCTGACGAACAACACCTATGCTGTTATCGCAACCTGCTCAAAGCCCTGGCAAGGGGTTAACGGGACTGATGCCTTGAAAGTGCAGCGGCATTTTACAGGTCTTGAATTGCTTACTGAACCCGTGAGGCTGACTTCGTCAGATGTCAATAACAGCGGTTCTGTGAACGGAACCGATGCGCTCAAGATCAAACGAAGGTTTGCCGGGATGGATGCTTCTTTTGACCGTGGTGACTGGACTTTTGAAAAAGTTACGGGTGGAAATACGATTATTGTGTCCGGGGCGAATGTTTCTGAGAATTTTTATGCTCTCTGTACAGGTGATGTTAATGGGAGCAACGCTCCTTCACCAACCCTGGAGCTTGCTACAATAACAACTGCGACCATTACAAATATCACCCAGAATTCAGCAACCGGCGGGGGGAATGTGTTTTCTGATGGCGGTTCAACGGTAACAGCCAGGGGCATTTGCTGGAGCACCTCTGCAAATCCCACAATCAGCAATAGCCATAGTACCGATGGCAGCGGGACCGGGTCGTTTGAAAGCAACCTGACCGGGCTGACGCTGAATACACTATACTATGTGAGGGCTTATGCAACAAATAGTATTGGAACGGCCTATGGGAATCAGGTCAGCTATACAACCACATCCTCCGTATTCTCCATCGGACAGAATTATGGTGGCGGCATTATATTCTATATTGACGGCACAGGTCTGCATGGACTCATTTCTTCGACCACAGACCAGAGCACGGGCGCAGCATGGGGATGCTTCGGAACAGAAATCGCGGGCATCTCCACTGCAATTGGCACGGGACAAAGCAATACAACAGCAATAGTAAATGGATGCAGCGAGGCGGGGATTGCCGCCCGCATTTGCAATGACCTTGTCCTGAACGGATATGAGGATTGGTTTCTACCATCGAAAGATGAGCTGAATTTAATGTACCAGCAAAGAACTGTAATAGGCAATTTTACCAGTGGCTGCTATTGGAGTTCCTCCCAGTATTATTCTGTCTGGGCATGGTACCAGTATTTCGGCCTTGGCGGACAGGACAATACTTATAAGAATTATCAATACTGTGTACGGGCCATCCGGGCTTTTTAAATAAAATGTTTATGGAGCGGATGGTCACGCTGGTCTGTTTGACCATCCCACGCCGATTTGTATCTTCCCCTGTTAGTTAGCACAATAGCGAAGGTTTGGAACAACCAGGTCATTCCTGCGGCAACAGGTCACTGACCATGACTTTTCCGTAAACGAGCTCCCGAATCAAAAAATAGTTAATTTTAAGACCCTTATTCCCGGAGGAAATTCACCTGAGATGAAACATGTTGCGCTCATTCTTTTTTATTGCCTGATGCTTAGCCGGGCAGGAGCACAAAAACCTGAAGGCCCTGATAGCATGAATTGGAAAGAGATGAATGCAACAGAAAGATTTCATGTCCTGAACGAACTTACCCGTACCAATTGGAAAGTATCGGCCGCCAAAAGCATCCGGTACGGGAAAATGTGCCTTGAACTTGCAGAATCCATGGATAATGACAGCTGCAGGATCGTAATACTCTATAACCTGGGTGTAGCATATTATTTCGATGCATCTTATGAAAAAGCACTTGGCTGCTTCTTCCGTGCCTTGGCCCTGAATGGAAAACAAAAGGACATGGAGTTTACAGGAAATCTTTATAATTCGATTGCCAACGTTTATCTTAATACAAAGATCTATGACAAGGCTTTGGTCTATTTTAAAAAATCCCTTGATATCAATTCAAAAAAACATGATAAATCAGGATTAGCCATCACTTCAATCAATATTGGCCGGCTGTACCAGATGACAGGAGATCCAAAGGAAGCCTGGAGGCACCTTCAGAATGCAGTAAAACTCCTCGAAGAACAGGGTGATTCAGCAAAGTTTTCCGTAGCCTATAACAATCTTGCCGAAATATACCTGAAAATGAACAATAAGCCGATGGCACTGGAATATAATAGAAAAGCCCTGGCTTTAAGCATTCATTTCAAACAAAACTGGGAAATAGCATTTCTATTGAACAGCATCGGAGAAGTTTTCCTGGATCAAAAAAAGTTTGACTCAGCAGGCGCTTACTTTATTTCGGGACTTGATTATGCGCGTAGAAACAAGAATCTTGATCTCATCATGGACAGTTACCGAAGCCTGACAAAGTACTACAGTGCAACGGGAAATTACAATGCATTCCTTGAAACGTTCAATCTTTATAATGAGATCCGTGACAGCATATTCACAGAAAAGGTGAACACATCCATTGCAGAAATGCAGGTCAAATATGAAACGGAAGAAAAAGAAAAGGAAAATGCCCTCCAGAAACTTGAAATAAACAAACAAAGAAGTTTACGGAATTCTTTTCTTTTTACTTCAGTTATCATCATGATCGGTGTCGTGATCGTGTATTACAGGTACCGTGTAAAACGGAATCAGAGCGTGTTGCTTGAAGCAAAAGTCGAAGAAAGAACGCTTGAACTGAGGAAAAGTGAACAGCGGATCCTCAGGAACACCATTGAAACAGAGGAACGGGAGCGGAAAAGGTTTTCTGAAGATCTCCATGACGGACTTGGTCCTCTGCTCTCAACGATCAAGATTCATCTGGAACTGATCCGTTCACATAGCGGGAACAGGGATGAACAGGAGAATTTTATCCGGCTGGCATATGAACTGCTGGATGAAGCACTCCGCAGTACACGTGAAATTGCCAACAACCTTGTGCCAAATGTCCTCAATGATTTCGGTTTGCTGGAAGCGCTAAAAGATTACATCGAAAAGATCAACAGGCTGGAGACCGTGAAGATATTCCTTTCTTCTTCCGGCATGAACATCCGGCCAAATCAAAACATTGAAACGGCCATATACAGGATTGCATTTGAGCTGATCAACAATACCCTGAAACATGCCCATGCCACCAGGATTGATATAAGCATCGGAGAAATTGGCCAGGTTCTTGAATTTTCCTACAAGGACGACGGTACAGGCATTGACTGGCCCAGGTTCAATTCAGCAATTTCCGGAGGTCATGGCATACCCGACATTATCAGCAGGATAAAATCAATTAATGGCGAACTGGAGTTTGATACAAAAGGAAAATCCTTCGGTATCGTAATAAAAATCCCCTTATCGGTTTCAAGAGCATGAAGATCTACCAGATATATTTAGTTGATGACCATTCGATCTTCCTGAAAGGCCTTACGTTACTTCTGAATGAAGTCCCTGAATTTAAGGTTATAGGAGAGTCAAACAATGCGAGGGATTTTCTGAATGTCCTCGATCATGTTAACCCTGACATCGTGCTGATGGACATCCGGATGCCCGGAATGAACGGCATTGAAGCTACCCGCAAAGCGCTTGAAAAATGTCCTTCATTGAATATCATTGCACTTACCATGTTCGGAGAGCATAAGTATTATAAGCTGATGGCCGAGGCAGGAGCAAAAGGTTTTGTTCAGAAGGACGTAAAGAAAGAAGAGCTGGTCGAATCAATTATCAAGGTTGCTGAAGGAAATTCTTTTTTCTCAAAACAAACAATGACCGAACTTGCCAACGCTACTGATAGTGACGAGCCTGAAGACATAATGGAAGCAATGGGAGAACGGCTGACCGACCGTGAGTATAAGGTATTGGAATATCTTGTGAAAGGGCTTTCAGCGCCGGAAATAGCTGAAAAAATGTTCATCAGTCCACGGACAGTCGAGGGACACAGGGCAAACCTGATCAGCAAGACGGGGACAAAAAATGTCGTTGAACTTGTGATCTTTGCTGTGCGATACCACCTGGTTTCCATCTGAGCCCGAAAAAATTCACCAGAACACGTAGATTTACGCTTTTATCCTTCAACTGACAGGGATATTTTTGTTAAAAAATTCTCCTTTGAGAAATGTTTACATCATTGATGACCATATAGCCTTTCGCAGTGGTTTCCGGATGATGCTTGAAATGATCCCTGGAATAAACGTGACCGGCGTATCCCCCAGTAGTGCTGATCTTATTCCGGAAAGAACACTTTCTGCTACAGACATACTATTTCTCGATGTTCATCTCAGGAATACCGATTCGTTTCAGCTTACCCGGAGTTTGCACCAGCGATTCCCGGAGATGAAGATCGTAATTCTTTCCATGTTTTCGGAACCTGGTTATGAGACGGACGGAAAACAGGCAGGAGCCGACGCCGTTGTGCTGAAATCAGGGGTCAGCAATATATTGCACCCTCTTCTCCAGGAACTGTTCCCCGGGGAGTTCTCTTTTACCGGGAAATCCTTGCATCAGGCAAGGAAAAACACGTAGATATACCCTTTTACCGGGGAAGTATTCGGAATATATTTGTTCAATAATCCCGGATTCAGTTCAATACAAACCGGACTGTGATATCCGGGTTAACTCAAACCAGGGCACTCTTTTTTCAGACAAAGAGTATGTTTTGTTTATTCCCTGGACGGTATGTCAGGCATTCATACTTCTTTTTCTGTAAGTTATTTATGTTGAAACTGAACCCAAATATATTCCCTAAAACATCAATCCTACTAAGAATTAATGTCTTATCAATTAAACAGAAAATCTTATGAAAAAGTTTACCCTTTTACCGATTGCAGTTTTCCTGATGAATTTTTCATTCGGACAGGTCTCGGGAACCTTCACCATTCCCGGGGCAACATATAGTACCATTGCCTCGGCCATCGCAGCGCTAAATACATCCGGCGCAGGAGAAGGAGGAGCCATTTTCAATGTGACAGCCGGTTATACTGAAACTTTTGCATCACCTGCGGACGGGTATCTCACAATTCCGGTCAATCCGCCGACCTTAGCTAACCAGGTTATTTTCCAGAAGTCGGGTGAGGGGCCAAATCCCCGGATAACAGCTGCAGCTGGTACCGGGACAATGGATGCCATGATCGCAATTTCAGGGCTGAACTATATTACATTTGACGGGATCGACCTCCAGGAAAGCACCGGGAATACAACAACCGGGACCCAGATGGAATGGGGTTACGCCATTTTAAAAGCATCAGGAACACAGGGTTCCTCGAACATCAAAATCGCAAATTGTACAATCTCCCTGAACAATACGAATATCGTGACCTACGGGATCTATTCAAACAATCACACCACTGCTTCCACCGCCCAGCTGATCGTGTCAGCTGTGTCAGGACAAAATTCCGACAACAAGTTTTATGGCAACACCATCACCAACTCGTACGGGGGCATATACCTTTACGGTTATGCTGACCTGTCGGCCGGTTACCCATACTACGACCAGAATAATGACATCGGTTCAGCTGCTGGCAATACCGTTAACAATTTCGGCGGCGGTGCGACCGATGAATACCTTGTGACTGTATATTACCAAAATAACCTGACGATAGCCAACAGCAATATAAGCGGCACCGGGACAGGCAATGGTTCGATTTACGGAATCTACGGGGGCGCGGCAAGCAACGCAAATGCGGACATATACGGCAATACGGTTTCCATCGTGCAATCGCTTGCCACGACCGGGACCATCTATGGGATATATATTCCTTACACCGGGTTAGGAACCGGTGGAACCAACAATACGTTGAATATATATAACAACACGGTGCAAAACTGCAGTGAACCTCGTGCAACCACTGCGGTTTTTTATGGGATCTACCAATTCTCACCGGTTTTCAATATAAATTTCTATGGCAACCTGGTAAATAATAATGTTTTTGCAGGAAGCCAATATATGTACCTGTGTGTAAGTTATGGAGGTGTAGCGACCGGTGCCCAGTACGTATATAACAATACCGTTTCGAACAATCAGCGCTCGGGAGCCGGAACCCAGTCAGGCACAGCCTATGTTTACTGCCTTTGGGTCCAGGGAAGTGCGAGAACAGTGGTCCATGACAACCAGGTCTTCAATAACAGCATACCGGGGCAGGTTTCACAAAAAGCCAATCTGTACGGACTCTATATAATGCCGGGTAATGTCACTGTGTACAACAACACCATCCATGACCAGATGATCACGAGCTCCTATTCCGGAACTGCTCCAACAAACACACTTTACGGGGGTATTTATTTGCAGCCATCTTACCATGCAAACAACTCCCTGCACAACAATACGGTTTATAATCTGACCATCAATCTTACAGGCGGCGGAACCGGCCTGATATATGGGATATGGACGAATAACACCGACACCGTGCACGATAATCTTGTTTATAACCTGAATGTGAATTCGTCCTCTACGGGGTTTGGATATGGCTACGGTTACTACTATTCTGAAGCAACTGCAGGACATACCGGCGTTTTTTACAGGAACCAGTTAAATAATGTAAAGATGGACGGATCCGGGGCATATTTCCATGGGGCCTACATACACAATGGAACAGGAATCAATGTTTACAACAACTACATTTCCGATCTCAAAACACCATCTTCCTCAAACCCTGACGGGGTGAACGGGATTTATGTGAGAAACAACAACACGGTAGGGATCTATTATAACACCGTCCATCTTAATACCACAAGCAGTTCAACAGGAATATTTTACAGCGCCTGTGTACATTATGCTCCTACGGCTAACCCATCTTCACTGGATATGCGGAATAACATCCTTGTCAATCTCTCGACGGCCCCCGGCAGTCCTTCCTATGTAGCGGCCGCTTATCGGAGAAGCACCTCCTTTGGTTCCTATTCCACCCAGTCGGACAGGAATGATTTTTACGCAGGCACAGCGGGGCCGACCAACCTCATCTATTATGATGCGGCCCATTCACTTACCACCCTGGCAGCCTACCAGGCATTTGTTGCTCCTTCCGACGCTAATTCTTTTACAGAGAATCCCCCGTTTGTGGACGTTACCACAACACCTTACAATCTTCATATTCAAACCAATGTTGCGACGTTGTGCGAGAGTGGCGGGGCACCTGTGACGATACCTGCAATTAACAGCGATTATGATGCTGATCCGAGATACCCCAACCCTGGATATCCCGATAATTCCTACCAGCCTGCAACCGCCCCGGATGTGGGTGCCGACGAATTTGCCGGCGGCCTGGTTGTGACAACCAAAACCCTTGGCGTAAGGCTTTTAGTGGAAGGATTTTACGACAATGCCACCCACCAGATGAATAAAGCACAGGAATGTCTTGACGGAGCGACAACATATAACAAATACGATGGAACGCAGGCGGATATTGTGAATATTTATCTCGTTCAGGATCTTGGCCCGTCATGGCCCGATCCGATACCCTATGATTTCTCCGCCACGAATGTTCCCCTGGATGTTGATGGTACCCTCCAGGTCACAGGCATTCCCGGAACCATATCGGGAAACTACTACATCATCATAAAGCATCGCCAGGGCGTTGAAACCTGGAGTGCAACACCTGTCCCGTTCTCAGGAAGTACAATTAACTATGATTTCGCAATTTCCGCAGGGAAGGCTTACGGGAATAATCAGAAACAGGTGGATGAAAGCCCTGCTTCGTATGCTGTTTACTCAGGTGATATATCAAGTATGACAGGTCTTCAGGATGGCTATATCGATATCTTCGACAATAATGATGTATTCAACGATGCCCAGTTAGGCGGATTCGGATATAAGCCACAAGATCTGACGGGTGATGCCTTTGTGGATATCTTTGATATGGCGATCGTGTTCAACAACATGCAGATGAGCGTCGGAATGATCACCCCCCCGTACCCAGGCAAGAAATAACGGTTAAGACTGCATCTTCCGGGTTGCCCCGCCCGGCTGGTGTTTTCTTTGAGTATCATTTTGGTTCATTGTGACTTTGCGGGCAGGTGAGGTGACGGGCGAAAGTCCGGTCACCTCGCTTTTTTTCGGACTTTCTCTGCGTGGAAGTACCTGTCTGATCCAGGCTTGCGCATATCCGCCAATGGCAGACGGACGCCCAGAAAGGTTAATATAGCGTTCAAGGACTTTATAGACTTATCCCTGACAGGGTTTGAGTCCCAGTGAGATTGAATGACAGGTTATTACTTTCCGGTATTAAATCCAGTTTCAGATTTGACCTTCATATAAGTCCCAGATCGGGAAACAAAGTTCGTAATCATTCCAGATGATATCCCCATATTCAATATAAAACCTGGCGAACAAATCTTTATCGAGATATTTCCTGGTCATTGGATTTCTTGCATTATGCAAAAACCTACTGAAGTCAAGGATCCGGACGATGCCATCAGAAAAAGTGATCCGTATTTGATAATCTCTGAGATATTCTGCATGATAAACTGCGATTACCATAATTAAAGTTTTATTGGGTCATCACGGAAATGCGTACCTGGTTTTTAGATTTATTCAGAAATTCCTCTTTCCCCAACTTTCTTTGGCAACCATCCAAAGAAAGTTGGCAAAGAAAGGTCTCCGCTCTGCATACCCACCCCTCAAATCCCCTCCCTACCAGTAGGGAGGGGAAGACCGAAGGTCGGGGTGGGTACAATGGGACGAACGGCTTGTCTGGCTTAGGAATCGAGCCGTAGGTGGGTCGCCGAAAACCCAGGCTGCTTTTTCTTTTCGTTCTTTTCTGGAGTTTATCCCGCCGAAGGCGGGAGGCATGCAAAAGAAAAGAACACAGCATGCCTATTGTAATTGCTTATTAACTAGTAAAATGTGTGTTTTATATTATATGGAATAAAATATATTTTAACTTAAGTACGCATTATTGCGATGAACCGTGTTTTTCAAAAACAATCTCAGCTTTGCTTTCTCTGTCCTGAAACTTTCCGTGAACATGAATTGGTTCATGTTCTGGAAAAAACGTCAGCAACTACCAGTCTTCTCCGAAACAGCCTGCCCATCTCATTTAATTGAATGCTAATAGTATAAAGTGGTCAACCAAAATCGGCGGATGATGGTCAGATGTTCTGGCTTCTCCATGCGTGAAAAAACTACCCGTTAAGGAAGCAAATTACATATGGCAGGAAAATAAATTACATGCGGGAGAAAAATAAATTACACGAGGATGAAAAATCTATATATCACGGATAGGTTTGGGATTTTGGATCTGACCTTCGGAATAAACTCTTTGTTTTTCCATTGACTTATCATATATTTGAATTTTATCAATATCTGGATGAATGAGTATTATAACCGGAAATGATTTGCCAGGCCAAAACTATATCTGTAAATTAATAGAAAAATACCTGTAATCCCTGACGGTCCTAATAACCAAACTGTCACGGATCTGGTGATAAAATGATCATTGTCACTAAAAGGCTTTCCGGGATGAACATTGACCGCTCCTTTTCAAATATGTTTATATACGATAAACTCTGTTGCAAAATAAGAACAAAATGAAAAAAAACAAAGGCAAACTTTTTCCTTCCTTGCTTACATTCAGGTTTTTAATTGTCATTTCAATTCCTGTTGTCTTGTGTGTTTCCTGTAAGAAGGAAAAGGAAACAACGGAAACGACACCCCTTAGTCAGACGCCTCCTGTTGTTGCAACCGGGGATGTTACGAACATAAAATACAACCAGGCAACGGTTGCGGTCACTGTCAGTAAGGATGGCGGTTCAGGCGTGACGAAACGCGGCATATGCTGGAATAAAACCGGGAGTCCGACATTATCGAATTTCCTGGATACAACATTGAACGGAAGCGGAGTCGGCTCGTTTTCGGCAAATGCGGGTGCATTAACGGAGAATACCCAATATTATGTTGCTGCATATGCAACAAATTCGACTGGTACTGCTTATGGGGAAGTGAAGCAATTCAACGTACCGCAATTATCGCTTCCACAGGTAATGACAAATGATGTAACGAACATCGCCTCAACTTCAGCAACCTGCGGAGGGATTATGACTTCAGACGGGAACGGAACGGTTTCAGACCGGGGTGTTTGCTGGAATAAGACAGGGAATCCAACACTCTCCAACAGTACCGGTCATACTTCGGACGGAACGGGAACGGGAACATTTACCAGCAGCCTAACCGGGTTGAATACAGGGACAATCTACTTTGTGAATGCTTATGCAACCAATGAAAAAGGAACGGCATACGGCACAGATGTAAAACAATTTTCTACGTTAATACCTTGCAGTCAATTGACGGTAACCTATGACGGGATGGTATATCATGCCGTAGCGCTCGGGACCCAATGCTGGCTTAAGGAAAACATGAACATCGGCACCAGGATCGACGGAAGCCTGGATCAAGCCGATAACGGGATCATCGAGAAGTATTGCTATGATAATGATGATCTTGAATGTTCCTTGTTCGGAGGACTATACCAGTGGGATGAGATGATGCAGTATGTGACCTCGGAAGGCGCCCGGGGAATCTGTCCTGCCGGCTGGCATCTGCCCACAAATGCAGAATGGACGACACTTACGGATTACCTTGGAGGCGAAAGTGTGGCCGGAGTGCAAATGAAATCAACCAGCGGATGGTACAACAATGGAAACGGAATAAACAGCCATGGTTTTTTTGGCCGCCCGGGTGGCAGCAGGAACTATTACGGCCATTTCTACAACCTCTCGATGAATGCCGATTTCTGGTCCTCATCACAGGACAGCACGTTATTTTCCTGGTACCGGTTCCTTTCATACAACCTGGAAAGTGTAGGGAAGGGCAGTATCAGCAAGATGAACGGTTTTTCTGCACGGTGCCTGCAGGATTGATCAGCGGCAATTTCGGTTCGTTCAAGGAATTTAATAAGGATGTCTGACTTCGTGAATGTTCCAATTCACTTTCACTAAATTTGATATCTAAAAACAACACGTATGGAAGAGAAGAAGGAATACAACATCAATATGGATGTCAAGTACGGACACCTGGAAATTGTCGATGTGCCGGAGATTGTCAGAAACTGTAGCGAAAAATGGTTCAACCAGACCCTGACGAAAGTCAATGAATCTGTGGTACGGATTGGGATTCTTGAAGGAGAATTCCACTGGCACAAGCACGATAACGAAGATGAGTTCTTCTTTGTCCTGGAAGGGACATTTTATATCGACCTTGAGGACAGGACAATCGCGTTGGCCCTGAACCAGGGGGTCACAATAACGAAAGGGATCATGCACCGTCCGCGGGCTCCAAAGAAGGCGGTCGTGCTGATGGTGGAGACGGCGGGGATCAGGCCGACAGGGGATTGAAATTCCTTCCTTCGGGCAGCCAGATAAAAAAAGCCTGTAAAACATAGTGTTTACAGGCTTTTTTGGTAGCCCCGATAGGAATCGAACCTATATTTAAAGTTTAGGAAACTTCCGTTCTATCCATTGAACTACAGGGCCCTTTTCAATTACGAATTACGAGTTACGAGTTACGAATTATCGTTTAAAAAGACGAATCAATTTGTTAACTTGTCAACTCATCAGCTCTTCAACTCATCAGCTGAACTTCGGGCGCAAAGGTATAGAATTTTTCTTAAATTTCTAATTGACCTAATTGATCTAAGGGCTAAACAATTTTTAATACCCAAACCTGGTTAAGTGTAGTATTTTCCAGAAATCCTTTGGGATATGGGATTTGTGAATTATTTAGATCAACCAGGTAATTTGGTCAGTTAGGTTTTTTACCGGCAATCGTCCTTCGTCAATCAGCCCATCATTCTGAATTCCGAAATCTGAATTCGCAAATAATCAATTTCCATTATCTTTGTCTTATGACCCGCTGGTACCTTAACATTTTTTCCTTAATCCTTGTTATTACCACCTGCCTGGCAATGGCAGCCGGAAATAGTTCCTCTGACACCCCCGACGATGCCGCCATGCTGATGAAGCTTGGCCGGTTCTTCTCCTCCGAACAAAAGCAGGATAAAGCGATCTATTACTTTAAACGTGCAGAAGCGGTCTACAGGAAAGGGCATGATCAATACCGCATTGCCCTCGCCTGTAATTACCTTGCCTGGGCATACCGTGAGATCAATAAGCCCGACAGCGCCATCATTTATGCAGAATCAGCGTTCTCTCATTTCAGGAAGGATCATGATTTTTCAGAAATATTTTATAACCGGCAACTTCTCGGTCATATTTACGGAGACCTGGGTCTTATCGATAAATCGCTTGCCGTCCAGCTTGAAGGGTTAACCTATTGCGAACGGGGAAATGATACGATAGCGCTGGTGACGGCTTACACCAATATTGCTGCCATTTTCGGGGATCGCTACCAGCGTCAGAAAGGTATTGAATATGACCTGAAAGCCCTTAGCATCCTGAATACGGTTAAAACGGGAGATATCGGGATCATCTGCTATTTACTGAACAACCTTGGTGTCCAGTACCTGGAGGACAAGCAATACGACCACGCTCTTCATTATTTCCACTGGTCACTCGCGGAAAAAAGAAAAAGGAACGATGTGCAGGGACTGGTTTTTACCCTGAACAATTTCGGGGATCTGTATCTGCGGATAAACAAGCCTGACTCTGCCCTGCCCTTCCTCAGGGAAGGCATGAGTCTGGCTCTTTCCTCCAATGATAAGCTGGGCCAGTGTATCTCATACAGCACAATGGGAACGTATTACCGGGATGTCCGGGATTACCGGAAAGCCGTTGAAATGTTCACCCGGGCCATTGAACTCTCGCGCATAGTCAATTACCGTGAGCAGGAGTTGAGCCTGCTGAAGGATCTGGGGGATTCATATGAGCACCTGAAAGCGTACACCGGGGCTCTTGCATTTTTCAGGCAGTATTCCGATCTGAAGGATACCCTGTTCCAGGAAAGGAGCCGGAAGGACCTCTCCGATATGCTTACCCGTTACCATACGGCAGAAAAGGAAAAGCAGGTAATCCTGCTGAATGCTGAAAATGACAGGATCAGTGCCAGAAATCAGCGGAACATGCTGATCATTGCAGGGCTGCTCATTGTATGTGTCGTTTTGCTCCTCGCCTCTGTTGCCATTTACTATTTCAACCGGCAAAAACTGATCGCCTATAAAAGCCTTGTAAAGAAAGATCTTGAGGTTATTGCCGCGGAAAGGGAAATGAAAAAGGATCCCGATGCTGAAGGAAAAATGCTCCTGCCTGTCCCTGAGTTATCCCAGGCTGATGACATTCAGCCGGAGCTTTTTGATGAGCTGGTTCTCCTGATGAATTCTAAAAAAAGATACCTTGATCCGGATGTAACGCTCTCCATTATTGCCAAGGAGATGAATTCGAATACCACCTACCTTTCACGTGTAATAAACAGCTTCTCGGGGAAAAATTTCAACCATTTTGTGAATGAGTTTCGCGTGAAAGAGGCACGCCTGATGCTTGCAGATCCTGAGAATTCGAGATATTCCATCGAAGGCATCGCCCGGTCGGTGGGTTTCAATTCAAGATCTGTCTTTAATACGGCATTTAAGAAGATCACGGGTGTTACTCCCTCTTTTTACCAGGAATCAGCCAGGCAGATGTTTGCCGCTGACGGCCATTCATCATCACTCGTACCGAAGGGCGTCGATGGGATTCAGTCCGGCAGCCTTACGGGCGGGGTACCAGCCGAAGAAAATACCTATCACCGTTGAAAAGACGAACGACAGGACGATCGATTGAACACTGATCACAACAGGCCAGTTCATCACATTCGCGATGATCTTTGATGTTGCAACACCAAGTCCTACGCCGATAATCCCACCAATCAGGCTGATCATCATGGCTTCGATCAGGAACTGAAGCAGGACATCGCGGCCGCGTGCACCCACACCCATCCGGATGCCAATCTCCCGGGTTCGCTCGGTAACCGATACCAGCATGATGTTCATGATGCCAATTCCACCTACGAGGAGGGAAATGCTGGCTATGCTGGCCAGCAGGATCGTCAGGACTTTGGATGTAGCGGTGGCGGCGCTGGAGATATCCGACTGTGACCGGATCGTAAAATCAGGATCTTCCGACGGGCCCAGGTGATGCCGCTCTTTCAGCACCTGCGTAACCTCATCCGTAGCCTCCGCGATCATACTCTCGTTTTTGGCCGAAAGCATGATGGTGTTGATATACGTGATGGTCATCATCCGCTCCTGGACTGTTGAAAAAGGTGCGATCACAATGTCATCCTGATCCTGTCCCCAGGCGTTCTGTCCTTTCGGTACTGTCATCCCGACGACCTTGAAAGGCACTTTGTTTATCCGGATCACCCGGCCGACGGGATCGGAGCCTTCACCGAACATGTTGGTGGCAATGGTTTTCCCGACGACACATATTTTCGCGGCGCTTTTATCCTCATTCATACTCCAGGTATTCCCGCTTTCAATATCAAGATTCCTGATGAGGAAATAATCGGGATACACCCCCCATATGGAAGTCCTCCAGTTCTGTGAACCGGCGACCAGCTGGCCGCTTGTCCTGACCACAGGTGTCGAGTACAGAACAGCCTGACATCGTTGCTCCACGGCCTTGTAATCATCGAGAGTCAACCTCACTGATGACCCGGCTTCCATGCGCACTCCTCCGGTATTGCTGGCTGAAGGGAATACGGTCAGCAGGTTGGTCCCGAGACTGGCGATCTGCGACTGTATACTTTCACGGGAACCCTGGCCAATGGCGAGCATGGCGATCACCGATGCCACGCCGATGATTATCCCAAGCATGGTCAGGAAGGTCCGCGTCTTGTTCTTTGCGAGCGACCGTAATGCCGCCCTCAGCTGATTGATCGTCTTCATAAGGCATCCTCCTCTGCTATCACAGGCAAATGCTGAAGTTCCTCCTTTGCATTCTTCTGCTTATCCACGGCTATTGATTTCTGGATCTTCCCGTCGCGAAAGATCACATTGAACTTGGTAAACGATGCAATATCCGGTTCATGTGTCACAATGACCACGGTGATCCCATTCCGGTTAAGTTCCTGGAAAATATCCATCACTTCCACGCTGGTCCTGGTATCGAGGTTCCCGGTCGGTTCATCCGCCAGGATGACAACGGGATCATTGACCAGGGCCCTTGCGATAGCTACCCGCTGTTGCTCGCCACCCGAAAGCTGGTTCGGAAAATGATGCGCGCGGTTGGCAAGGCCCACAGATTCAAGCGCCCGTAGCGCCCGTTCGCGCATCTCCTTCGAAGTGATCCTGCTGTTGTACATCAACGGGAGCTCAACATTTTCAAGCGCAGAAGTACGCGAGAGAAGGTTGAATGATTGAAATACAAATCCAATTTTTTTATTTCTGAGCCTTGCAAGCTGATCCTTGTTCATTTTCATCACATCAACGCCATCCAGGTAATACTCCCCTTTTGTGGGAACATCCAGACAACCGATGATGTTCATAAAAGTCGATTTGCCGGAACCGCTTTTCCCCATGATCGCGATGAAATCATCCTTCCGGATCTCCAGGTCCACGCCACGAAGGGCATGAACCTCCATATCACCCATCTTGTAAACTTTTACAAGGTTCTTAATGGAAATGATCGATCCTTCCATATTATCGTCCTCCTCTTCCGGCAGCCGGCCTCATCTGGGGCTGGAACGGACTCGCCTGCTGTTGCGTGGCCGAGCTTTGGTTCAGAATCCCGGTGATGAGCTCATCACCTTCCATGATATTGCCTTCCTTCACCTCTGTTGAACTCCCGTCAGAAAGTCCCAGCTTCACCCTTTCGGGGATGATCATCTCTCCCTTTTTAACCCAAACCATCCCGGCATTTTTCCTGCCGCCAAATCCCTTCTGACCTCCCGGCTGCGAACCTCCGCCGCTGAACCCGTTCCTGTTGACCTGGCTGCCACCTGCTGTTGTCCGGGGGTTTCCGGCAGCCTGGCTACCGGAGGCAGTATTTCCGCCCTGTGAGCCCTGAACCTGCGATGCAGTCCCGGCGACTTGCTGACCGCCTTGTTTCCTTCGTTCCAGCCATTTCTGCATTTTTTGTTTTATGGAGTCGGGCCAGATCTTCATCATCTTGTCGATTATTTCCTGGGAAGGTGTAAAACGAGTAGCACTTGCAGGGATCTTCAGCACATCGGTGACCTGCTGGATGTGAACGGTGATATTCGCCGTCATGCCGGGAAGCAGCTTCTTATCCGGATTCGGTACATTAATAATGACCGTATATTTCACCACATTCTGGGTGATGGTCGGCTGAAGCCTGATCTGGCTTACGGTTCCGTTGAAAATGCGGTCTTCATATGCGTCTACAGTGAAGGTGACATTCTGCCCGTCTTCGATCTTGCCGATATCCGTTTCATCAATGCTGGCCTGGACCTGCATTTTGGTGAGGTCGTTGGCGATGGAAAACAGTGTTGGTGTATTGAAGCTCGAGGCAACGGTTTGCCCCACATCCACGGCCCTGGAAACGACTACACCGGAAACCGGGGCAACAATGGTAGCATATTTCAGGTTGATCTTTGCCCTGTCGAGCGAGGCTTTTGCAGAACGTGCATTGGCAACAGCCGTCTGCCAGTCTGAATACGCCTGATCATAATCTGCCTGTGCCACCACTTTCTGATCAAATAATTCTTTGGTCCTGTCGAAATTCTTTTTATTCAGTTCAACAGCCACTTTCGTCCTGAACAGGCTTGCTTCCGCATCGACCACCGCTGCTGCAAGGAACGTGGTGTCGATGATTGCGATCACCTGACCTTTCCTCACCACCGAGTTAAAATCAACAAAAATTCTTGAAATGGTGCCTGATACCTGTGTTCCCACCTGGACGGTAGTATCTGCACTGAGGGTACCTGTGGCTGTGACCAGGATCTCAACATCTCCCTTTTCGACTTTCGCGGTTCGCCATTCGAGCTTTGCTTCGGCTTTTTTCGCGAAAAGGAAATAAGCACCTATGGCCCCGGCAATGACTATCAGGACAATAATAATGATCTTCGTTTTCATGCCATTATTTCTGGGTTAGTTTTTTCATTCTTCAATCAGTTTCAGCAAAATTCCTAAAATTAAAAAAGAACACGGATGACACTGATCCTGAAGGATTATCACGGATTATATTGTTCCGGATATTACGATAATTTCGCTACTTCGCTATTTCGCTACTTCGCTATTTAAAATGTGATCGCCTTCCCCTGGTAAAAGTCAAGGATCTTTTGTTTAAAGATAAAATTGTACTTCGACTGGATCAGGTTGGATTCTGCCTGAGCAAAGTTATTCTTTTCCACAAGGTAATCGATGGCTGTGACCAATCCTACATTATATTTCTTCTCGATGCTTTTGTACGATAATTCTGCTGAAGTCTGCTGGAGCTTTGTGGCTTCATATTTTTTTATCGCATTTTTCATATCCGTGTAGGCTTGTTCAATGGTTTTCCGCAGGGTGTTCTTCGTATTCTGCTCCTCAAGTTTGGTAGTCAGTGCATTCACTTTTGCTCTCTCAATATTGCTTTTGATCTGCCGGTTGGAATAGATAGGAATAGACAGGCTAAGCCCCAATCCTTCACCCAGGTTATTCCATAACTGGTTCCCGAATTTCTTATTGTCCGGGTTGATTTCACCTGCATTGGTGCGGCTGGATCCGGAATAGTTGGTCGTCACATTTCCATTCAGGTTCAACCGGGGCCATCTGGCACCTTCATAAATCCTTATAGCGGTAAGGGCACTTTCAGTTCTCAGCGATGCACTGGTGATCTCAGGCATTACAGCGAGTGCTTTCCTGTAAATCGCTTCGTTTGTAAGCAGTGCCGACTCAGATGGTTCAGTATTGGAAGGCCGTTCAATATCAAAACTATCCACCACGGGAACTTCCATCAGCTGCATGAGGGTTACCCTGGCAAGATCAAGTTGTCCCCGGGCATTCACCACTGATAAATTGTCGGTTGCATCCTGCGACTGGATCTGGTAGAGATTCAATTCAGGGACTTTGCCGGCATCCACCAGTTTTTTTGTCCGGTCCACCTGTATCTGTGTGGCTTCCGCCTGGCTTTGAGCGGCATTCAGGATCTCATAGGCGAACAAGACCTGCAGGTAAGCCGTGGTAATATTCAGCGTCACATCATTCTTCACCTTTTCGATATCGGACATTCCTGCCTGCATGTTTATTTTATTCTGAAGGATGGTCCTGTTATTCTGCAATCCGTTGAAAAGACTGATGCTGGAATTCAGCGATACATTAGTTGAATAAAAGGTGGCCTGGACAAACTGGTTTGTTGTATTATCGATGCTGTTGCCAAAGTTGACACCTTCATTCACATTGGCGTTGAGGCCGGGAATGCGGTTAGCCTTTGACTGTGCAAGGTTGATCTTATTGATCTCATTGTTCAGCCGGGTCTGGTTCACCGAGATATTCCGCTCAATGGCGGTATCCAGGCATTGACGGAATGTCCAAACTGTTTTCTGGGCATGAAGGACTGAGAAAGGTATCAATGCCAGGGCAAGAATTGCGAATTTCTTTTTCATATTCGTTCAAAATTTACCACATAGGCACAATAGGTCACAATAGTTCGTTGGTGAAGATTCAGGTTAAATGCCTAAACTGACGACAGTCATATGTATGAAACTCTATTGTGTTCTATGTGGCTATTGTGGTTCATATAAAATAGATTAATTTTCAAAAATAAAGAAAAGCCCCTGCCCGTCCTGCAGAAATCGTCAGGATACCGTTATTCATTCTACAAAAACGCATTTTTTCCCGCTGTAATATTTCTCTGACCGTAAAAATGTTATATTTGTAATTAGAAGAAGATAATGTCCCAAAGAAGATTGCATGTTAAACCAGAAATTACAACAACGATTAATACAACGGTTATCCCCCCAGCAGGTGCTCGTAATGAGGCTCCTGCAGGAGCCCCTTCTTGCCCTTGAGCAGCGGATCAAGCAAGAGATTGAGGAAAATCCCGCCCTGGAAGAACTGAATGGGGAAGAGGATGAAAAAGAGGAACTCATGGATGAGCCTCTTTCCGATTCCGTTGAATCAGATGAGGATGAATTCACAGATGAACTTGCAGAACCGCAGGCTGACGAAAATGATGATTTCTCGTTTGAAGATTACCTTGAAGAGGATGACATCCCTGAATATAAGCTTGCGGCCAACAATAAAAGTCCTGACGAGGAAGTTCGTGAAAACCCTGTTGTCTCAGGAACAAGCTTCCAGGACTACCTCCTGGGCCAGCTTGGCATGTGCCGTTTCAGCGACAAACAACACATCATTGCTGCCACCATCATTGGAAACCTAGATGAATCGGGGTACCTCGACCGTGATATTAATGCGCTGGTTGACGACCTGGCCTTCAATCACAATATTGAAACAACCCCTGAGGAGATCCGGGTAGTGCTGAAAGAGATCCAGAATTTTGATCCGCCGGGGATAGGAGCCAGAAACCTCCAGGAATGCCTCCTTCTTCAGCTGGAACGGAAACCGGACCGGACGCCATCACTTGATCTTGCTCTTCTGATCATCAGGGAGTGCTTTTCAGAATTCTCCAAAAAGCATTATGATAAGATCCTCCTAAAGGCAAAAACAACGGAAACTTTGCTGAAAAAGGCGATCGAGGAGATCCAGAAACTCAATCCAAAGCCCGGTGTAGCCATCAGCGAAGTTACACGTGAAGTAAATTATATTGTTCCGGATTTTGTCATCTCAAATGCCGGCGGGGAACTGGAACTGTCTCTTAATTCAAGAAATACGCCCGAGCTGTCACTGAACAGACAATACATTGAAATGCTCAGGGAGTATTCCTCGAGTAAAAAGGTCACCAGTTCCGATAAGGCAGCGGTTACTTTCATCAAGCAGAAACTGGATTCGGCAAAAGGATTCATCGATGCCATCCGTCAGCGCCAGGATACGCTTTACATCACCATGAAAGCGATCATGGATTACCAGAAAGAATATTTCCTTACAGGAGATGAAACAAAGTTAAAGCCGATGATCCTGAAGGATATCGCCACGGTGATCAACATGGATATCTCAACCGTATCACGGGTTGCAAACAGCAAATATGTGCAGACTCCGTTCGGAACGCTCCAGCTGAAAAGCTTTTTCTCAGAATCGATGCAAAATACAAAGGGGGAAGAGATCTCCACGCGTGAAGTCAGGAAGATACTGCAGGAATGCATCGAGAATGAAGAAAAAACGGATCCATTTACGGACGATCAGCTGGTGACCATCCTGAAACAAAAGGGCTATAACATTGCACGTAGAACCATTGCCAAGTATCGTGAACAACTGAACATCCCGGTTGCACGGCTTCGCAGGGAATTATAAATCTTATCATCTCATTCATGTATGGAAACGAGACTTGCCAAAACTATATCCTATCTGTTTCATCCGTTGCTTGTACCATTGTACATCATGCTGTTCCTGCTGAACCTCAATGCCCATTTTTCTCTTGTCCTTTCGTTCACATCGAAGCTGATGCTTTCCGGGATCACCTGTCTTACCACCATCCTTCTGCCTTTGCTGATCATTTTTCTCCTTGTTAAAAAGAAACTTGTACAATCGTACTATCTTGAAAGCCGGGAAGAGCGTATTTACCCGCTCCTTGTTATTTCAGTCTTTTATTACCTGACCTATTACCTGTTCAAAGGGGTGCATATTTCTCCTGTCTTCAGCTTTTACATGCTGGGGGCCACTTTCCTGGCGATCCTTTCACTGATCATTACGTTTTATCATAAGATCAGTCTTCACATGGTCGGTGTTGGAGGATTGACTGGCCTGATCACAGGGCTGACCCTGAACTTTGCGGTGGACCTGGCCTATTTTATTGTACTGGCGATCCTGGTTTCCGGTTTTGTTGGGTTTTCCAGGTTAAAAGTAAACTCCCACAAGCCATCCGAGATCTACTCAGGATTTCTTGTGGGAGCTTCCGTGATGTTCCTTTTGTTCTTCCTTCTCTGATCAGAATGGCATCAGCACAAATCCTACAGAGATCGGGTATGTTTCCGGGCCTTTCCCTTTGGTGAAAATTGATGACAGCTGGTAATATGCATTTACGTTTATCCACCTGAATCCTATCCGGAAAGTAGGTCCGTATGCAAACTGATCAAGATTTTTAACACCGAGCAATTTTATCCTTGTTTTTTCCTTGCTGCCAAGCGAATAAAAGTACGTGTTCACATTCCCGTCACCAACATACTTGGCAAAGCTACCGATCAGGAATCCCAATTTGAATCCGGCTGCGACCGTCACCTTGCTTTTGCTCTTGAATCTTAATTCAAGCGGCAGTTCAAGATAATCCACATTCAGCTTGCTCTTTTTATAGTTGACCCCATCAGGGATCTTTTTGAAGCCAACCGTTGTGGTATTTTTCGTTGTATCGATCAGGAAATTGCCATAAAGATTGTGGGCGCTCAATCCAAGTCCTATGGCAAAGCTCATATTGCTCTTCCCGAACGGGATGTTGTATGTGCCAAAAACATTAAATCCCTGGTTGATCGCCCTGGCTTTTGTTCCTTCAGGCATATTCATCCAGATATCAGTATAGAGCCCCACACCGATACTGATCCTCTTCTTGGTTGCTTCGTTTACAACCTGTGCATGGCCCGCCCGGCTGAAAATGAGAAGTGCCATTAGAACAGGCAATATCAGAAACAACCTGGAAACGGAATTTGTCTTCGTCCGGAGGTAAACTAATATATCTTTCATGTGGTTATTTTTTGTTTTCGGTTGAATTTGGCAGATTTGCCATATCTAATAACGTCAAATTGAGTAATTCTATATATTACTCATGAAATTTATGCCCAGAGATTGGGCGGATATTCTTTTTTGCCTACCAGTTCCTGTATCTTGTTCCGGACCATCTCCCGGTCTTCCTTATAGGTCATACCAAACCATTGTTCATTGCAACTCAGGATCTTGACACTGGCCAATCTTGATTTAACGAGGCTGTTTACCATGGAAGGAATGTAAAATTCCGCTTTGGGGTTATTGAAATTATCCTTGATGAACTCCCTGAAACCATTTTTCAGGTAACGCATAAAGGAAGGGGTGAATCCCCAGAAATTCATGGAAACGATCGTGTCTTCGGGAATCACGGAAAACTCACCGGAATCATTTTTCACCGAAATCCCTTTGGGCATCCGGATTATGTGGGTCTGTTCCGTGATATCCACCAGGTTGGAATACCGGTCGGCCTTGCAAACACCCCGTGAGACAGCTCCATGATCCGACAATGTATTCCGTATGCTGTAACCAACCATGCAGTAATCATTTTCGTAGTCGGGCGACCAGTTTTCATAATATACTGACAACGCATGAAAAGCGCTCCGGCCATAAAAATCATCTGCATTGATCACCGCAAAGGGGCCATTGATCTTTTCTGCTGCCATAAGAACGGCATGACCGGTACCCCAGGGCTTTTCACGATCTCCGATTACTTGTATCCCATCCGGAACCATTGAAATTTCCTGGAGTACATAGTCGATCTCTATCCTGTCTTTCAGCTTATCGACAAAGTACTTCCTGAATTCTTTCTCTGTTGTTTTCCGGATCACAAATACAACCTTTTCAAATCCCGACCGGATTGCATCAAAGATGGAATAATCAATGATCGTTTCACCGGATGGTCCGATCTTGTCGAGCTGTTTCAGCGATCCATAGCGGCTTCCTATTCCGGCAGCCAATATTACTAATGATGGTTTCATTCCTTCCATATTGAATTCAACTTCAAAGTATACTTTCAACTAACTCCATGATCTGATCTTGTGGCCTGCGACGGCATAGTAAAAGATCATGAGGTAACACGGGACGGTTAACCAATAGGCCAGGTGCGGACTGAAAATATCTGCCATTCTTCCGTAGAGGAGAGGCAGAAGAGCGCCACCGGCAATCGCCATGATCAGAAGGGAAGATCCGATCTTGGTGAACCTGCCCAGTCCTGCAATGGCCAATGGCCAGATAGCCGGCCACATGATCGCATTGGCCAGTCCCAGCAAGGCAACAAAGAAAACCGACAGGTCAAATGGCAGTGAAATGCTGATACTGCCAAAATGAAATGGTATTACTGCCTGGTAATGTAAAGTCGCTGTAGTTATTGCAAGGATGCTGAATATCAGTCCAAGCAGAGCGGAGATCGCAAGGGCAGATTCCTGTTTCAGGTATTTCGGGATGAAGATTATTCCCAGGATATACCCGATAACCATTGCTGTAAGTGTGTAGGAGGTAAAAACTTTTGCATCCGACAAGGAGATCCCCTGAGACAGGCCATATGGGATGATCGTATCACCTGCTATGACTTCCACTCCTACATACAGAAAAAGCGTAAACACACCCAGCATCAGCTGCGGGAAATGGAAGATATGACTCTTTCCTGTATTGGCTGCGGCAACTGATTCATCTTCATGATCCGTATCGATATCGGGCAACCTGGCGAATCTAACCATCAGACCCAGCCCGATAAGAACCAATGCCATGATTATATATGGAAGGATCACACGGGAGGCCAGGCTGTCGAGTAAAAGCATTTTTGCACCCGGGTCCATCGACTTCAATTGATCAACCATGGTATTCGCATCTTTGAGAACGATCATCCCGAGGATCAGCGGGCTGATGACGCCTGCCACCTTGTTGCAGATGCCCATGATGCTGATCCTTTTGGCAGCACTTTCACGCGGACCGAGGATTGTAATATACGGATTTGAGGCTGTTTGCAAAATGGCCAGGCCGGTTCCCATAATGAACAAGCCGGCGAGAAATAATCCGTATGTGCGGGTCATTGCAGCAGGAATGAAACATAAAGCACCAAGGGCCATGATATAAAGTCCAACGGCCATTCCCTGCTTAAAGCCTGTTTTTTTTAGCACCCAGGCGGATGGGATCGCCATGACAAAATAGGAAATATAAAAAGCGAAAGCGACAAAGTAGGCTTCAAAATAGTTCAGTTCGCAAGCGATCCGGAGATAAGGGATGAGCACTCCGTTCAGCCAGGTAACAAAACCAAAGACAAAAAAGAAAGCCCCGATAATGGTGATGGAGAGCGCATAATTGATCTTTTCATTTCGCAGGACTGGATGGAGAGTATCGTTTGTCATTCCCGTGCAGGTTAAGTTACCTCACCCCCGACCCCTCTCCATGTCTGAGGGGTGGAGAAGGTGGTGAGGTGCAAAAATACAGGTTTTTTTTAATTTCCTACTTTCAGTCTCAGGCTATTCGTAACAACGGTGACTGAGGAGAATGCCATGGCTGCGCCTGCGATCATCGGGTTCAGGAGAAATCCGGTGAAAGGAAACAGGATCCCCGCAGCTACAGGAATGCTTACGAGGTTATAGAAAAATGCCCAAAACAGATTTTGCCTGATTGTTTTCACAGTTGCTTTTGACAGCCTGATAGCCGTTACGATCTTTTCAAGGTCTCCCTTGATCAGGGTGATCTGGGAGCTTTCCATGGCGATGTCGGTGCCTCCGCCCATGGCAATCCCGATATCAGCCAGTGCCAGTGCGGGGGAATCATTGATCCCATCGCCGGCCATGGCGACCTTATGACCTTGTGCCTTCAGGTTCCTGATATATTCCACTTTATCAGCAGGTGTAACTTCCGCCTTGAACCGTTCAATGCCGGACCGTTGTGCGATCTGGGATGCAACGGCAACGCTGTCGCCTGTGAGCATGTGAACCTGCAACCCCATATTTTTCAGTTCCTTCACAGCAATCACCGAGGATGTCTTCAGGGCATCAGCGATACCAATGATCGCCACAATTCTCCTGTTGCGGGAAACATAGATGACGGAGGTTGATTTCTGCCGGATCGATTTGTCGGTTTCTAACAGTTCATCCGGGATGACACTGCCACTTTCAACAACAAAGCTCCTGCTTCCGATCGAATAATCATCCTTTTCATAAAACCCAGAAACTCCTTTTCCCGTGCTGCTGTCAAATCCCACGACCGATCTTTCCACCGTATCAGGAATCCTGAAATGATCAACCAGGGCTGTGGCAAAAGGATGTTCCGATTTATTCTCAATGGCTGCAATTGCAGCTATGATCCCCGAAGTATCATTGATTCCGGGATCCCAATATATCTCTGTAACTTCAGGCTTTCCTTTTGTCAGGGTACCGGTTTTATCCAGAACGATGGTATCCAGCTTGCAGGCTGTTTCAAGACTTTCTGCATCGCGGATGAGGATCCCGTGTTCGGCAGCTTTCCCTATGCCGACCATAAGAGCAGTCGGAGTGGCAAGCCCGAGTGCACACGGACAGGCGACCACGAGGACGGAGACGGCGGTTATGAATGCCACAAAAAGACCCGAGGTCGGATGTCCGAGATCGGAAAATGAAAAATGAAGAGTGAAGAATGAAAAACTGAATAACCAGAAAAGAAATGTAACGATCGATAAACCGATCACAATGGGGACGAACACGGAGGCGATCTTGTCGACGAGTTTCTGCACAGGAGCACGGCTGCCCTGAGCTTCCTGGACCATCCGGATGATTTGCGCCAGCATGGTCTCGTTCCCGATTTTTTCAGCAATGATGGTCAGCGTGCCGTTTTGATTGATGGTGGCCCCGATCACAGGATCGTCTTTCCGCTTGATCACGGGAACAGACTCCCCGGTGATCATGCTTTCATCGATAAAACTACTTCCGTCCTTCACGGTTCCGTCCACCGGGATCTTTTCTCCCGGCCGGATGATCAGGATATCCCCTTTCACGATCTCTGTGACCGGAATCTCTGTTTCCTTGCCCTGCCTGACAACCCGGGCATTCCTGACGCCCAGGTTCATCAGCTTTTTGATGGCCGATGAGGCTCTAGACTTTGCTCTTTCTTCAAGGAACCTGCCGAGTGATATGAAGGAAATAATTACAGCTGCCGCTTCAAAATATACATGAGGCTCCAAACCCCGTGAACGCAGGATCCCGGGAAAAATCGTGTTGAATGTGCTGAACAGGAATGCAGCACCGGTACCAAGTGCAACGAGTGTGTCCATGTTCGAGGTAAAATGACGGGCTCTTTTGAAAGCAACCACAAAAAAACCCCTTCCGAACCAGAAGAGGACAGGCACTGTTAACAGGAACATGATCCAGTTCGCATAGGGAATGGAATGGAACACCATGGCGATCAGGAATACAGGAATCGTGAACGAAACCGACATGATCATGTTAAACCGGAGCTTCTCCAGGTGATCATGTTCATGAATCATCTCAGTTTCCGGTGTTGCTGTTGTGTCGATGATCAGCTTATACCCAATATCATCGATGGCTTTTTCCATCATTTTATGATCGACTTTCCCGGGGTCATACTCAATGATCACATTTGATGCTGCATAATTTACATTCGCCTGTTTCATTCCCTCGAGTGAGCCAAGCATGCTTTGCACACTGGACGCACAGGACGCGCATGACATGCCTTCAACCTTTAGGATTTCCTTCACCAATGCCATATCAGCTTGTTTTTTCGCATGAATAACCCTTATCACCCAGTACTTTTATGATTTCGTATTCATTGTCGCGGAGTGATTCAACCTTCAGGATCTTTACCGGCTTTGTAAGATCGACTTCCCATTTGACGATGCCTTCGAGGGTGTTCATATCGGGTGTTATCCTTTCAACGCAACCATTGCATTTCAGACTTGTCTTGAATTCGTATGTTTTCATTTTGTGTTTTTATTCCGGGCCCTGTCAGGGTCGTGGACCCTGACAGGGTCTAATTTGATTTATAAGAACGCACAGGCGGTTCAAACATTATGCCGTTGCCAGAATGGCATAATTATTTACACATAATTTGTCGATCCGGCATTTCAACATCTCACTCATAATCTTTATATTTACAAACCGATTCTGTTTCCCGAATCTCCTCAACGACCACTAAAAAGTGAAACGATGAAAAAGATCTTACATTTATTGCTCTTCGGGTTGATCATTGTCGCGCTGACCGATTGCTCCACCAAGAAAAATGAGGTAACAGAAGTGCCGGATGCGATCGCACATTCTTCATTGGACAAGACGATCGGTGGCATTTCGCGCGATTCTGTGAATATTTCATGCTATCCGGTAGTTTTCGAGATCTACAGGAATAATGATACTATTTCACATGATACGCTTTCGGTGAGGATTGTAAGGAACAAGTCCGCCGTACCGGATGACTGCACACGTTCCTTTCTGTGCAATGAGACACAGGGACAGGCATTGCCATTAAGCCAGGATGAAATGATATCGGATGCAGGAACCTGGGGCAGCATGGATGGAAGCTATGACCTTGGAGCGTTTCGTGGTGCGGGGGAGAAATTCATTGGAATTGTCACGGAAACCGTTTCAAATAATGTCCTTTCAAAACAGTTCGGCTGGATCAGGATCCGCCTCAGTTCCAAAAATGACACCCTAAAAATCATCGACTGGGCATATAACAGTACTGCTTATAAGAGCATAAAGGCGGGGCAGGTGGAGTAGTTTTCAGTCGGCAGTCGGCAGTCGGCAGTTCCCGCTTTCGCGGGAATGACGCTGCCTGGAGCTCGGAAGTCGGATGGTCGGAGAATAGAAAATGGAGAATAGATAATAGATAACAGAGAATAGAAGACAGAAAAGCAATTATCAAAATAATTCATAATTCAAACTCCTAATTCATAATTAACGAATGATATTTGTTACCGGTGGCACCGGACTTCTTGGGTCACATTTGCTGTTGGAATTGTTGAAAAAGGGGAAGCAGGTGCGCGCTTTAAAACGACCATCCAGCGACCTTAAACTGGTGAGACGTGTTTTTTCCTATTACACTGACAATCCGGATGATCTTTTAAGCAGGGTCGAATGGATCAATTCGGACCTGATGGATTTCAGCACAATGGAAGAATCCCTGGAGGATGTCCACGAAATTTATCATTGCGGTGCCGTTGTTTCCTTCTATCCGAAGGATCATCGCGACATGCTCAGGGTGAACATCGAAGGAACGGCCAATCTTATCAACCTTGCCCTTGAAAAGAAGATCGGGAAATTCCTCCATGTCAGTTCCGTTTCCACGCTTGGCCGCGCTGATAACAACGGGTTGACTGATGAAGAAACCTACTGGAAGACATCCTCAAAGAATTCCATTTATGCCGTGAGCAAATATGGCGGCGAAAGGGAGGTATGGCGGGGGATGGAAGAAGGATTGAATGCTGTGATCATAAACCCTTCCGTGATCCTTGGCCCGGGTTTCTGGGAAGATAATTCGGGATTGTTCCCCCTGGTCCATAAAGGCCTCCGGTATTATCCCAAAGGAGGAAACGGGTATGTGGATGTTGAAGATGCTGTGAGGGTAATGACCTTACTCATGGAACAGAACATCTTCAACGAACGATTTGTTGTAAATGCCGAAAATGTCACCTACAAACAGCTTTTTACCTGGATGGCGGAACATCTTGATAAGCCTGCACCTTCTGTATATGTGGAGCCATGGCTCAGCAACATCGCCTGGCGGGTTGAAGCCGCTAAAACCTTCTTTACCGGCGCCTTGCCTGAGCTGACACAGGAAATGGCCACCATCACCTCACAGGAATATACCTATTCCAATGACAAGATCCGGAAACGACTCGGATTTGAATTTGTACCGGTGAAGAACTCCATTGAGAAAATTTGCAGGATATACCTTAAGGAGGTGGTAAACTGGTGAGGTGGTGAGGTGGTGAGTTTATCTTGGAATCAGGTTCCTGTAATGATAGTACCGTTCGATCACCTCATTCACATAGCCGGCTCCTTCTTCGGGCGGTGAGTACGAACGGGTCGTGTCGGGTTTTTCGACGGGATGCTTTTTTGATTTACTGGTGAGGTAATAATCGACATTCCCATACCATATGTTTGGATTCTTCCCGTATTTCCTGGCTTTGGCCCGGGCCGAGATGATCCTGCCAAGCCCCACGTTATAGGCTGCAAGGATAAAATTAACCCGTTCCTTCCCGTCGAGGATCCCTTCAGGTAACTGCTGGTCAAGCCAACGTAAATATTTCACACCTGCATTTATCTGCGCAGCAGGTGATGATGTACTATCCATGCCAAATTGTCGGGCAATGACAGGCATAAGCTGCATCAGCCCCGATGCACTCCTTCCGGAAACTTTGCCCGTGCGGAAATTCGACTCTTCATAGATCAGTGAAGCAAGCAGCCGCCAATCCCACATGATCAGCCTGCTCTGCTTTTTGATCTCTTTATCAAACGGACTGATCTTTGTTCCTTTCAGGGTACAGTATTCATTTTGAAAGTAATTGACAATCCCGGGGTTCTCAAAATAATTCCCGGCAATTTCTTCCAAATGCTTTTTCATTCCCTTTTTGTTCATCCATTCGTTGATCTTCTGCTGAAGCATCGGTGAAGAATGGCCCGTTCCCCAGGAATACGTGTAAGATCCGCCCAGGACAAATTCCGCATCAAGGTTGGAAAAGGCTGAAACCAGGACTTTTGCAAGGTTCTCCGGGCACATCATATAGTTCAGCTTCCCTTCTGAAACATCCCTGGCCAGTTGTTCAGGATTCCGGTCCTTCTCTTCAACCAGAGTGATCCTGCTTCCTGTTTCTTTATAAAATTTCCTGAACAAAGGAGAAAAAAAGGCATTGCTCCTGTAATGGACGGTATCGCCGGAAAAATCGCCGAATGACCGGATCAGCTTCGAAGGTCTTTTTCCTTTAGGGGTACCGGGCTTCCGCTGAAGAAGAACCAGCCTGGTTTCTCCCATATCATTCATAAAATTTACCAGAAGCCTGCCTTCATGGGTGACCGGTAAATTCAGAGCGATCAGATCACCGATATGCAGGTCAAGATAATAATAGAGTTCAGAAATATCGTTGCTTACGATTATTTTCAATGAGACACCCAATTCATCCGCCAGTTCACGGAGGAGGTCCAACTGGTATCCGATCGGGTTCCCCTGATAAACAAAATAGTTCAGAGAATTGGCATCTGTAAGGGCGATAAGTTGTCCCCGTTCCGTGATCCGGATCAGGGCATCCTTTTCATTCTCCCTTTCTTTGAAAAGCAGCTGGTGTGCCAGTGAGATGACCAGTACGATCACCACCAGGATGACGGCAATCCACCGGAATCGTTTCTTTTTCGAGAGTATTCGCCAACGCTGCATAAGCTATCAGGTTACTTTTCTATATCGCCTGACCGCCAGCGTAATGCTGATTACGGCATAGACAAGGAGTGAGTAAAACGATTCCCGGATATCATGAAATGTTGATCCTTTCAACATGACCATCCGCATGATCTTTATAAAATAAGCAAGGGGGTTCAGCCTGTCGAGCTTTTGCGCCCATTCCGGCATACTTTCGACGGAGGTGAACAAACCGCTCATCAGGATGAAGATCACCATGAAGAAGAAAGCGACAAGCATGGCCTGCTGCTGGGTATTCGTGACTGTTGAGATCACAAGGCCGAAGCTCAGCACGACCAGCAGGAAAACGGAGGCTGAAAGGAAGATCAGCCCCAGGCTGCCGATGATGGGGATGTTGAAAAGGATCTTGCCGACCGTCAGTCCGAATGCAAGCTCAACCAGTGCAATGATCCAGAACGGAATAAGCTTGCCGGCAACAAACTGCAACTTCCTGACAGGTGTTACATTGATCTGCTCGATCGTGCCGACCTCTTTTTCCCTTACGATATTCATTCCTGAAAGCATCAGACTGATTATGGTGATCAAAAGTACAAGAATCCCCGGAACCATGTAGGTTTTATAGTTCAGTTTCGGATTATACCAGAAATTATAGTCCGCATCGATGGACCTCAAATCAGGTTTTATTGTGGGGTTTACGAGATCGATCATCACTTCCCTGTTAAAGTCGAGAATGATCACCGAAGAATAGGCATTGATGAGCCCGGCCGTTGCCCCGTTGATCGCGTTGATGACTAGCTGGATCTTGCTTTTATTCTCGTTCAGCAGCTGTTTTTCAAATCCGGCGGGTACCTGCAGGATCACATCCACATTGCCTTTTTTCATTTCCTTTTCCGCTTCTTTGTAAGAAAAGGTGGTATGGGTGACCAGGTAGAAGGGAGAACCTTCAAATTTACTGGTCAGCTTCCTTGAAGAAGCCGAAAGATCCATATCGATCACCGACATCTTTATGCTTTTCATCTCGAAAGTAGCCGCATGAACCAGGATGATCAGCTGGACGATCGGGACGAAAAAAATGATCGGCACCATCGTCTTGTTCCGGAAGATCTGGATGAATTCTTTCTGTATGATGAAAAATACTGTGTTCATGGATCAGGCAAGACGGACATTGAATTTTTTTACACTCAGGAAGATGAAAAACAACAGGAAGCCGGCCAGCACCAATGTTTCCTTCCAGATAAACATGAAGCTGTTCCCTTTCAGCATGATGGCTTTAATGATGGTAATGAAATATTTTGGCGGCATGACCTGGCAGAGCATCTGCAGGATGAAGGGCATGTTCTCGACGGGAAAAATGAACCCGGACAAAAGGATCGTCGGCAGCATCAGCGCGACGAGCGATATCATCATGGCGACCTGCTGGCTGCTGGTGATCGATGAGATCAGGATGCCGAGGGAAAGTGCCACGGAAATAAAGAGCAACGCTTCTGACAAAAGGAGGAAAATATTTCCTACGACCGGGACGCCAAATACGAATTTCCCCATGAAGATAATGATGCACGCATCGGCAAAGGCCAGGAATACATAAGGGATCACCTTGCCGATGATGATCTGCACCGGCCGTAACGGGGAAACCAGGAGCAACTCCATTGTTCCCATTTCTTTTTCACGCGTGATCGACAGCGATGTCATCAGGGCGGAGATCAGCATCAGCAGCATGGCCATGATCCCGGGCACGAACATGTATACGCCTTTCAGTTCCGGGTTATACTGCATCCGCACTTCCGGGATGATCTGCATCGGGATCCTGCCAATGTTCAATGAAAGCATGAAATCGCTCACAATACCCCGGGCATAATTGACGAGAATGTTTGCCGTATTCGGATCCGAGGCATCGCCAAGGATCTGGAGCTTTGCAACTCCTGATTTATCGAGGTTTTTTGCAAAGTCAGGCTCAAAAACAATCACCAGCTTCACGTCCCCTTCGCGGAATGTCTTTTCAATTTCATTCACATTGGCAAGGTTCTTATCGAGGATGAAATAGCCGGATGAAACGATTTTCTGCGTGATCCTTCTTGTCATCTCATCTTTTGACTGGTCGAAAACGGCAATTTTCGCATTCTTTATCTCATTGGTGATGACATACCCGAAAAGCAGCAACTGAACGGCAGGCATGCCAAAGAGGATCAGGAGGGTGCGGTAATCCCTGAAAATGTGGTAGAATTCCTTTACAACAAATCCCCAGAACCGTTTCATACTTCCTTTTTATTCTTGACCCAACTGTAATAAAACCTGAATGCCGACATAAGCAACGGAACTCCCATGGTCAGGTAGAATGTCCAAAGGATGTGGGGCTCGATCACATTCAGCTTCCTGAGCGTGATGCCGCCTGAGATCATGACCATCATCAGGATGTAGCTGCGCAGGTTGAAGAACGAAAAAAAGCACGGATTATCGATCTTTATGAGGGTGATGCGGCTGATGTGCTTTTTCGATATCCGCGCGAAAAGCAGCAGGTAAAAACCGATCCCGAGGATGATCCCGATGACGATCTCCGGGAAGAGGTGATCCCCCATCGTAAGCAAAGCCACAAGGGCCCTGGTGATCAGGATCCCGCCTGCAATCGTCCAGGCACAACCGGCAACGAGAAGAAGTGCTCTCCTGTTTACCGATGGTTTATATTTCTGCCAGAAGTTCAATCCGTTTTACTTTTAATTGATTCATTTGCTTCACCCCTTGCCAGCTTGAGAAAAACATCATTCATATTTTCAGCGCTGTATGTCTTCTTCAGGTCTGCAGGGGTATCAAGGGCGATGATTTTTCCGTCGACCATGATCGACACCCTGTCGCAGTATTCAGCTTCATCCATGTAATGTGTAGTAACAAAAACCGTTATCCCGCCTCTTGCGGCCTCATAGATCAGGCTCCAGAAATTCCTTCGCGTTATAGGGTCCACTCCACCCGTGGGTTCATCCAGGAAAACAATCTTCGGATCATGGATGATGGCGACCGAAAAAGCCAGTTTCTGCTTCCATCCCAGCGGGATATCCCGGATCAGCTTATCCCTGGCCTCTTCCAGGTTAAGCCGTTTCATGAGCACACCTGCCCTCTCCCTGATCTCTTTTCGTGAAAGTCCGTAAATTCCTGCATAAAACCGGATGTTCTCATAAACAGTAAGGTCATCATACAAGGAGAATTTCTGGCTCATATAACCGATATTCTTCTTGATCTTTTCCCGCTCTTTATAGATATCAAATCCAGCCACCTTTAACTCCCCTGAAGTGGGATACGATAACCCGCAAAGGATACGGATCGCCGTGGTCTTTCCTGCTCCGTTCGCTCCAAGGAACCCGAAAATCTCCCCTTTCTTCACTTCAAAGTTCAGGTGATCATTCGCCACGAAACCGCCGAATTTCTTCACGAGATCTCTGACGATGATTATGTTCTCACTTGCATTCATTATTCGTCATTCAAACTTCTTCCCTGCTTTCTGACTGCTTCAGGCTTCAAGCTGCCGTCATCCCCGCGAAAGCGGGGACAGGCTTCAGGCTGCCGTCATTCCCGCGAAAGCGGGAACAGGCTTCAAGCTGCCGTCATCCCCGCGAAAGCGGGAACAGGCTTCGATTTTCCATCCTCTATTATCTATCCTCTGACCTCTAACTATCTGACCTCTGACCATCCGGTCCTCAGACTTTCTCCATAAGCTCCATAAAACAATCCTCGATATCCGGCCTGACCTCCCTGATCCCGATGTTCTGCTGTCCTTTCTTTTTCAGAAATGCCATCAGGTCATTCTGATCCAGGCGCCCTTTTTCAAAGGCAAAATGTGCCGCCTGGCCGAAAGCGAAAACACTTTTATTCCCGGGATATTCTTTCAGATCAAGCAGAAGCTGGTATATATCATCGGACTTCACCGCATAAAGTGAATGGGGAAACTCCGATACGACAGCTTCCGGCGTACTGATCTTCATGATCCTTCCATCCTGGATCAGTGCGATCCGGTCGCAAAGACTGGCCTCATCCATGTACGGTGTCGATACCAGGATCGTGATCCCGCTTTCTTTCAGCCTCTTCAGCATCTCCCAGAATTCCTTCCTCGAAACTGCATCCACCCCGGTCGTCGGCTCATCCAGGAACAGGACCACCGGTTTATGGATCATGGCGCAGGAGAGGGCAAGTTTCTGCTTCATACCCCCGGAGAGCTTTCCGGCCCTCCGCTTCTTAAACGGCTCGATCTGGCTGTAAATCTCACGGATAAGGTCATAGTTTTCCTTAATGGTCGTGCCAAAGATCGTTGCATAGAATCCCAGGTTCTCTTCGACCGTCAGGTCCATATACAGCGAAAACCGGCCCGGCATATAGCCAATGATCCTGCGTATCTTCTTATAATCCCTCACCACATCCAATCCCTCAACGGTCGCAGTTCCGGAATCGGGAACGAGCACGGTGGTGAGGATCCTGAATAGCGTGGTCTTCCCTGCCCCGTCGGGACCAATAAATCCGAAGATCTCACCTCCGGATACAGAAAAAGAAATATCATCGAGTGCCTTTACGGTTCCGTATAGCTTTGAAATATTCCTTACATCGATGGAAACAGGGTTCATGATATGAGAAGAAAAGGATCAGTTCGTTTTAAACCAGTGTGTCGTCCTACCGAGTACTGAAACGCCGATATACCCCCGGATTTTGAGCATCTGCGGATTCTCGAACTTGATGTAGCACTTATACGTCTTCCCGTTTTTCGGGTCATAGATTGAGCCGTCAGTCCATTCATCTTTTCCGTCGAAGACGAAGTTCTTCAGCATGTTCAATCCGATCAGGGGCTCATGCTGCTTTTGGGGATCAGGGTTCAGGTTGTCGGTCCTGGGTTTGCCGGTAGCATTATCAAGCGGTTCTTTCAACCAGATGATCTTTCCAAAGTATTTGGGTCCATCTTTATAAACCTGTACCTTGGCAGTGCGCTCTTCATTGAGCCAGTTACCGATAATGTCATCCGGGTTGTGTTTTTGTGCCTGGAGCTTTAAGCTTCCGATGCTGCTCATTACGAATGCAATCAATAAAAATGATCCGATTTTTCTCATGGGTTGATGTTTTGGTTTGAATTTACTTTAAGGGTTTGATAATTATTTCGCCAGGCATCCCGATCTTCATGCTCCCATCGTTTTGTACCCTGATCTTTGCCGCATAAACAAGGTTGACCCGTTCCTCCTTGGTTTGAATGGTTTTTGGTGTGAATTCGGCCGTTTGTGAGATCCAGCTGATGACCCCGGAAACAGAAGTATTTGTTTTTTCATCCTTGTCAAACATCACGGTCACTGTTTGGCCGAGATGTATCTCCGGCAATTGTGCACCACTGATGTAAACACGCAGGTAGATGACGGAAAGGTCGGCCAGCTTGTAAATGGGTTTCCCGAAGGTAGTGATCTCGTCCGGTTCGGCATATTTCGTCAGAACAGTGCCCTTCACCGGGTTGATGATCCGGCAGTCGGAGATGGATTTTGTGAGCTGGTCGATCTGCCGGCCTGCAGCCACCACCTGTTCATTCAGGGCAGCAAATTGTGACCGGATCGCTGAAACCTGCCGTTCGATTAGGCTGAGACTTCCATTGATATCATCCAGCTGCTTCTTTGTGGCCGCCCCGTCTTTCAGCAACTTTTCGACCCTTGCCTTATCGACAAGAACATTCTCTTTGTTTTGCTCCTGGACAGCAATTTGTGTTCTCAGGTTCTCGGCCGTAAGGGAGGTTGCCTCCTGCTGGGCAACGGCTTGTGCCTTTTTCAGCTGAAGATCGGTCGTATCAACAATACCGGCCACAACCCCCGAGTCAAGAATCTGTCCTTCCTCAACTTTCAGCCATAGGATCCGGCCATTGGCCTGCGACGAAACGGTGATCTCCGTCGCTTCAAAGGTACCATAGGCATCGGCTTTCTCCTTGTCATCTTTGCAGGAATTCATCCAGGCCAGGATCAGTGGAATGAGAAAAAAATACTTTTTCATGATCAATCTTATTATTTTGACATTTCTTAAAGTTTTCCAAGGGTATAGAGGTACGAGATCTTCGCTTTTACAAGCTGAATGCGGTGCAGCTCCCTGCTTAGGTTCGCCTGGATCTCCTCATTGACGCGGTTGACAAAATCGCTGGATGTGATCACCCCGTTATCAAGCTGCGAGGACGAGGATTTTGTGATCCTGCTTCTCAGCGCGATGATCTCTTCATCCTTTTCAAGCATCCCCGTGAGCCTCTGGATCTCGGCGACATTCTTATTATTGGATATCCTGAGGTTCTTCTCAAACGTTTCTTTCTGGGTTGTCACAATGTCCCGCTGAAGGTCGATGTTCCTTCTCTCATTCTTATTCTGGTTCCAGTTCCAGAAATTCCAGGAGAGTTTCCCCCCGAAGATCCAGAAAGGGGTAAAATCATTTGAAAGCATGTTGAATCCAGGCCGCCCGTAACCCAGTTGTCCGAACGCGTAGAACTTCGGGTTCCATTTCGTGGTCACCATATTCTTCATGATGTTCAGTTTGCCGGATTGCAGATCATAAAGTTCATTCTCATACCGCTTGTTCTCAAACCCGTATGAACTGATCCTTACATCCGGGAGAACAAGGTGGGATGTTTCAGGGATATTGACGGATGTCAGCTCTGCAAGCATTTTAAAGGAGGCCGAACGGTCGGTACGAAGACCGATGATCTGCTGATCCAGGAGGAGGATCTCTGCATCCAGTGCATCCAGGTTGGATTGAAGCTGCACCCCGTTCAGCACAGCCGATCTGACCTCTTTGATCTTCGATTCAAGCCGTTCTTTCGAGCTGTTCAGCAGTTCTTCGTTTTCCTGGTTCAGAAAAATGGAAAAATAAAGCTGGTTCACCTGGTCCTTCAACTGGTACAGCTGGACCTGCAGGTTTTTCTGATCCACCCGGAGGCTGGCATCTTCAACTTTTTTCTGGTAGCTGGTAATATTTCCATCCCATATCTGCTCATTGACATCAAGCGTCACCCTGTACTGATCCTTCGCGGGAACCGGCATCCCGATTTCCGGGAGCCCTTTGGGCAGGACGATGGTGACGGCTGTGACATCCGACTGCAGGGATGCACTTCCGTTGATATTCATGGCCGGAAGGTAATTCTTATTCAGGTTTTGGATCCGGATATCGCTCGACCGCCCCAGCAGATCACCCTGCCTGGCCAGCGGGTAATTCTTGATGGCCTGCGTGTAGCAGTAATCAAGGGTTATCGTATCCGGAACCTGTGATACTCCATGATAACCCCCCGCAAATAAAGCGATCAGAAAAATCCACTTTTTCATTCTTTGTGTATTGATCTCAGAATTAATTCAGGCAATTCCCTTTTCCGCACCTCAATGAAATCACTGAATTCCTCCTCCGAAAGATTTAAGATATTTTTCAATAATGGCTTTGCAACCAATGGAAATACGCTGAGTGAAATGATATTGATGATCAACTGGCGATGATCGATTCCGTGCAATCCTTCTGCTTCCATCATGATCTTCACCTGTTTCAGGATCGCCGACGGCGGGTTGGGTGAATTTTGCAAAAGTGCTGCTACTTTTTCGGGATTGTGCTGGATCCCGTTCAGGATGAACACGGGAATAAAAGGATTCTGCTGCATGAAGGTAATGTAATCATTACAAATGTACCTGATTTTTTCATCCAGTGGAATCGTATCACTGATCAATGAAAACAGCCTCCTGAAGAATTCTGTAAACGCATCGCTGAAGACTGCATCGAACAGGTTCTCCTTCGACCGGAAATAATAATGCAAAAGCGCCTTATTGATCCCTGCTTCATCGGCGATTTCCTGCATCCTTGCACCGTCAAAGCCCTTCTTGTGAAACACGGTTTTTGCGGCTTCAAGGATTCGCTTTTCCGTTGACAACTGATTTTCAGACATCCTGGATTGACTTTATGGTTTAACCATTCGATTTAACCAAGCGGTCAAAATTAAACAATATTTCTATCGTGATACAAAATAGATCAAGATTCTTTTTAATAAACATCCTCGCTGCAGAGCGGCGAGGTATCAGATCGGCAAATTATTTCTCTATTCGTCGCCAGCGGCGGGGTATTTACCCAAACTCAAATTGTCATGCTGAGGGGAGCAGAAGCGTTGAGTTGTCAAAGAATGAACCTGATCTCAGCCAATTCCCGGCCTATTTGCCGAACTCCGTTCAGAATTCTTTGAGTCTGTATTGGTGAAGGTTTTTTTCTTCCGGAGATGTATTGTGCCAGAAGGCTTTGGTTCATCCCGATACGCGCTGAGAGCGCTTTGGCATTTATTACCTTGTAAAACTTGAAGAATTGCGCCAGGTCCAGGGTCACTTTAATATCACCATAAGATACAGTTCGTCCACTTTTTTCAAAATACAAATTAAGTGCTTCGACCATATTGGATTTAAGGATCTCCATATCCTTTCCGGTAGTTGCCACCGGTAATTTTTCAGCAAAAGCGGAATAACCCGAAGTAGTCCGTTCAATGATCATTTCAATTTTTTTCATAATCCGTTGTATTATTTTAATCCGGCAGGTTTCAAAATACTATGTTGCAAGCCAATACCGATTTCATTTGAACCATGATCAGGAACCACGATCCTGCCTTCTTTTTCAGGATGATTCATGATCAAATGGCTTCCCGATTGCCTGATTATAAACCATCCATCCTTTTTTAAATCCGGATCAGTTCACTGCTTTTCATTGTGCAAAGGTAATAATTATATTACCTGTCCGACCCTTTTCGGCTAAGGATTTTCCATTGTCAATCCGGCAGAGCATTAAAATCATGACTGAATGATAAACTCGTCCTTCGTCAATCCGGATTGCAATCTGAATTCTGAAATCGTAAATCGAAAATAGGGACATTTGCGCCTAATCCTGCTAATTGGCAAGCATGATCTTGATCTTCTGCCCGGGCTTCAGGCGTACGGAAGGGTTGTTGAAGTTATTCAGCTTCTTGAGGTCGGATACGGTTACACCATCATACTTTTCAGCGATTCCCCAGAGGTTATCACCTGACTGGACCGTATAATAAATATACTTCTGACCGGATGAACCGCTCCTGGCTGTCTTTCCTGTTTTTTTTGCAGTCGTTGTTTTCGATGCCTTTTCTTCTGCCGACGGGACTACCGTTAATTTTTGTCCCACAAAGATAGTATATCCATCAAGCTGATTCCATTTTACAAGGTCAGCGGCGGAGCAATTATGGTCCTGCGCGATCTTGCTCAGGTTTTCTCCGGAGGAAACAATGTGGTATTTTGGATTATCTCCGGCAATCACAGGGGATGCCTTCACTGTTTTACTGGTTGAATCAGGCATCACATTCATGCTTGTGTCCCTTGCAACCGCCGAACCGGCAGAGGCCACAAGGGTTTTGTCATTGGGTTTGCATTTGGCAGGACCGGTATAGACAAGCAGATGCTGTTTCGGTTTCACGTAGTTCTTCTTCAGGCCGTTCAGCGTCTTCAATTCCGAGACGGACATATGGAATTTCTTGGCAATGCTGGCCATGGTTTCGCCTCCCCTTACGGTGTACTCCGACATTTCCCGGTTGCTGCTCCAGGCCAAAGCCAGGAGGGAATCACGCGCCATTCCCTTTTTCGTTTTGAAGGCATAAAGTGCATCTTCGTTATTGACAAAATCCCCGATATACTTTTTCCTCAGGCGGAGATAATAAGGCTTTTCGCAGGTGGCCGGGATCACACCCTGCTTGTAAGCGGGATTGAGGAATTGAATTTCTTCTTTGGGGATGGAAAGGAGTTCAGAGATCTGGTCGAATGTAAGCGGGTTCTTGACCATCACGGTATCGATCTCATAGAAGAGAACGCCCGGATCAACGGCATAGATATGATGATCTTCAGCATAGGTCATGACATAGCTTGCCGCGATAAAAGCCGGCACATAGGACCGTGTCTCTTTCGGCAGGTAGCGCTGGATCACCCAGAAATCTTTTGCACCACCAGCTCTCCGTATCGCCTTGTTGACATTTCCCGCCCCAGAATTATAGGCGGCCAGGGCCAATGACCAGTTCCCGTAAATACTGTAAAGGTCGGTCAGGTGCTCACAGGCGGCAATGGTTGATTTAAGCGGATCGTAGCGGTCATCAACATACGACGAGATCTTCAATCCGTAGACTTTCCCGGTGCCATACATGAACTGCCATAATCCTTTTGCCCCTGCCTTTGAATTTGCGATCGGGTTCAGCGCCGATTCAATAACGGCGAGGTATTTCAGCTCAAGCGGCATGTTATATTTGTCAAGCTGCTCCTCGAAAAGAGGGAAATAGATCTGGGAAAGACCAAGGATCCGGGCAGTCAGTCCTCTTTTCCTGTACCCGTACAAGTCAATAAACTTTCTGACATCAAGGTTATAAACATACTCGAAGGGTGACTGCATGCTCATCTGTGTGATCCGCTCCCGGTAAACAGAATCCGGAAAAGCAGGAATATCCGTGTCGGAATAAGGATAGGGCGTTTGCCGTGAAGAAGGATTGAGGAACGAGGTGTTCTCAAATACTTTCAAGGTGGCAAGGCTGTCGAGCATTGAAACAACAGGATCATCCTCGATAAAAGCTTTCTTTTTGGAAAGTGTATCAGTCCGTATGGTGTCTTGTGAAAATATAGCAAAGGGAAGGAAAAGCAGGAAAAGGAAAGTCAGAAATTTTCTTCCGGTCATGATAGAACCCGTTTGTTTATTTTATGAGATTGTCCTTTGTAAAATTATGTGAATATTGAACATCGAATTATCTGAATCATGAATTTGATTAACAGTTCAATGTTAGTATGTTTTCTTATTTTACCTGTGCATGGAATAGAAACGCAGGGAACGGTTAAAAATTTTCCACATGGATCGTCACTTCCGCATTTTTAATCATGCTTTTTATATCATTTTCAATGATATCGCAAATTTCATGGGCTTCCTTTACTTTCAGGTTTTCTGAAAGATTGAGATGAAAATCAATGTATTTATAATTACCCGCTTTCCTGGTTCTCAGGTCATGGTAGCTGATCGTTGGGGTGCAGTGCCTGTCAATCAGCTTTTTTATGGAACAGACTTCCTCTGATGGAAGGGCAACATCGAGCAACGGCGCATATGCCTTTGAAAAAAGGATGTAAGATTCTTTCAGGATCAGCAATGCAACCAGGATCGCAATGGCAGGATCGAGGTAATAAATGGCGGCAACCCCGGGAAATAATTCGCGCCCGGCAAGCATGATCAACAGCCCTGCTGCAACACCGAATGATGTGTAAACATCGGTTTTCAGATGGAGCGCATCCGCTTCAAGGGCGATGGAATCGGTTTCTTTTGCAACTTTATAGAGTTTCCCGGAAACGATAAAATTGACAACAGCAGAGATGGCCATCACAATAATGCCAAGTCCGATCGTTTCAATGGCCATCGGATCGATGATCTTCTTCACGGCCTCGAAAATGATCCAGAAAGCAGCAACAAAGATCAGAAGTGCCTCAACCACGCCCGAAATATTCTCGAACTTACCATGGCCGTAAGGATGCATTTCATCAGGCGGCTTGTCGGAGACCCGGACAGAAAAAAAGGCGATAATAGAGGCAAGAAGATCCATAAATGAATGGATGGCTTCCGAGATGATGCTGATGGATCCGGAAAGGACTCCAACAACCATTTTCATCAGGATGAGGAGCGTGTTTGAAAAGATTGACAGGCGTGCAATACGTGTTTTCCGTGACATTCTTTTTTCTTTACTGCAAAAATAAGGATTAATTTTAAATCAATGGGTTGCATCCCTCCGCCGTATTTATGGAATCTGTATTTTTGTAAAAAGAATAATGAAAATTACACCATGAAAAAAATCTATTCTCTATTCGCCATCTTCTTACTTCCTATTTTGACACTGGCACAGGGTAACGGCACGACTGAACCCTGGAAACTCGGCCATTGGCTTTCTCCTGAAGAAATGCTACGCAAAGGAGAGGTCGGGAAGAATTTTGTCGAAACCACACCTCCTGACGGACCCATCCGGAATGTAGCAGAATTCGACCGGATGCAGGGTGCTCTTGTCCGGTATCCCTTTGGAATACCCATTGCGCTGATCAAGGAGATGGCCGAAAATATTATGGTGACCACGATCGTCCTGAATTCAAGTCAGCAGAACACAGTCACCCAGCAATACCAGAATGCAGGAGTGAACCTGGCGAATTGCAATTTTCTTCTTGCTCCCACCGATTCATACTGGACCAGGGATTACGGTCCATGGTTCGAATCCGACAGCCTGAATAATATCGGGATCATCGATTTCCCATACAACCGTCCACGACCCAATGATGATGAAATTCCGAAACGGGTTGCGGAAATGCTCAATATCCCCTGGTTCGGGATGAACGTCATCCACACCGGAGGCAACTATATGACCGAAGGGATGGGAATGTCCTCTTCCACAGACCTGGTCTGGACGGAAAATCCGTCGCAGACCCATGACCAGGTTGCCCAGAAGGTGCATGATTACCTGGGTATCGACAATTACATGGTAGAACCTGATCCGAATGGAACCTACATCGATCACATCGACTGCTGGGGGAAATTCCTCGGGCCCGACAAGATCCTCATCCGGAAGGTTCCTTCTTCACACCCGCAGTACGACGAGATCGAAGCCACGGCTGCATTTTATGCTTCCCAGAACTGTTCATACGGGTATCCATACCACGTTTTCAGGGTAATGACCCCACAGGACCAGCCTTATACAAATTCGATCATCCTCAACAACAAGGCACTTGTCCCGATCATGAATTCAGCTTATGACGACAGTGCGCTATTGGTTTACCAGGCGGCCATGCCGGGCTATGAAGTCCTCGGATTCATCGGAAATCCTTCCACTCCCTGGGAATCAACTGATGCATTGCACTGCAGGGTAATGGGACTAGCCGACATCGGTCAGCTATACATAAAGCATATTCCGATTTCGGGGAACCAGCCTGCAGAATATGATTATCCCTTATCCGCCGATATCATCGCCTGCAGCGATTCAGCGATATACAACGATTCTGTGCTTTTATATTATAAAGTCAACAACGGTCCGTATATCGCTAAAGTGATGACCGACACACCAGGGACTCATTATACCTCCCTGATCCCAAAACAGCCCGGCGGCAGTGTCGTAAAGTATTACCTTTATGCAGCCGATCATTCCGGAAGACATACGACACAACCCATCATGGGTTCCGCCGATCCGTTCACATTCAACACGGTCAATACCGATATCACTTCAATTCCTGACACACTCTGGTACCATACCTACCAGGAATGCATTGAGGGTAAAGTGACCATGCTTCACAATTTTACCACTGCGGGCATAAATCTGAATTCCCTCGAAGAAACCGGGATACCGGTTGGCGGCGGATGTATGTGGTATGTAGATCCATTGCCTGTCACCTCTTTCCCCCATATGCTCAATGCCGGAGATTCATTACCGGTAAGGGTGAAATTTACGTTCCCGACGGATTACTCAATTCCGGGTTATGTCCTCGATACGATGCATTACGAAACGGAGATAGGCTCCCACGGGGTCATCCTTCTCATCAATGACAGCCTTCTGACCGCCATCAGGGATGCTCATGTCCGGCAAGGGGAGATATCGCTGATCAATTATCCCAATCCATTCACAAGCAGCACCTCGATCCGGTTTTCACTGGATCAGCAAAGTGCTGTAAGCCTGGAAATATTTGATGTCCGGGGTAATCACATCAAATCACTGGTGAACGGTGAATTTGAAGCAGGGGTCTATTCCTTTGAATGGAATGGTTCCGACGGTTACGATGCAAACGTTCCTTCAGGAGTTTATTTTTACCGCCTCCTATCGAACGGGAACTCCGTCACAAAGCGGATGACGCTGATCAGATAGTCCGTTTTTCAGGCCGCATCTGCGGGAAGAAAAGCACTTCCTGGATGGAAGCAGAATTGGTCATGATCATGGAAAGCCGGTCGATCCCAATGCCAAGACCTGCGGTCGGAGGCATGCCGAATTCAAGGGCCCGGAGGAAATCCTCGTCCAGTACCATTGACTCCGTATCACCCCTTTTTCCAAGCTCAAGCTGCGCTTCAAACCGCTGACGCTGATCGATGGGATCATTCAGTTCCGAGAAAGCGTTGCATATTTCTTTGCCGTTGCAGATGGCTTCAAAGCGTTCGACAAGGCCTTCCTTGCTGCGGTGTTTCTTCGCCAGGGGCGACATTTCAACCGGGTAATCCGTGATAAAGGTCGGCTGGACCAGGTTCGGCTCGCATGTTTCTCCAAAGATCTGGTCGATGAGCTTACCCTTTCCCATTGTCGGATCGATAGGCACTTGAAGATTTTTGGCAATGACAACCAGCTCCTCCTCTGTTTTATGGCTTATATCTATACCGGTAAAATGTTGTATCACTTCATACATGGTAAACCGTTTCCAGGGCCGTTTGAAGTCGATGATCTTATCACCATACTGAACTTCCGTTTTCCCGTGCAGGGCCAGTGCGATCTTTTCCACCATCTCTTCCACGAGGTTCATCATCCACTCGTAATCCTTGTAGGCTACATAAAGCTCCATCTGGGTGAACTCAGGATTATGGAACCGGTCCATTCCTTCGTTCCGGAAATCTTTCGAAAATTCATAAACGCCATCATACCCCCCGACGATCAGCCGCTTCAGGTAAAGCTCATTGGCGATCCGGAGATATAAGGTGGTGTCGAGGGTATTGTGATATGTAGTGAAGGGCCTGGCTGCAGCTCCGCCGTACAGAGGCTGAAGAACCGGTGTTTCCACTTCCAGGAATTTCTGGTCGTTCAGGTAGGAGCGCATCGTGTTGACCAGCACCGACCGTTTAATGAAAATATCCCTGACTTCAGGATTTACGATCAGGTCTACATACCGCTGGCGAAAACGCTGCTCGGGATCGGTAAAGGCATCAAAGACCACGTCGGATTTCTCTTTCACGATCGGCAGGGGCCGCAATGATTTGCAGAGAACCTTGAGCGATTTCACATGAATGGTGATCTCCCCCATCTGTGTGATAAAAACAAAACCGGTCAAACCGATGATATCCCCAATGTCAAGCAGCCGCTTGAATACGGTATTGTATAGTGTTTTATCTTCTCCGGGGCAAAGTTCGTCGCGTTTCATGTAAAGCTGGATCCTGCCTGTAGAATCCTGAATCTCCACAAAGGAGGCTGCACCCATGATGCGCCGGCTCATGATCCGGCCGGCAATGCTGACCTCCTGGTACAGGGTGTTGTCACCCGGGAAATTGGCCTTTATCTCAGAAGTTGTGACATTCACCAAAAATCCTTCGGCAGGATAAGGGTCAATGCCAAGGTTGATCATTTCATTCAGGGAATTGCGGCGGATAACTTCCTGTTCGCTTAATTCTTGTCGCATCTGGTCAGTTTTTGCCGCAAAGATAACGAAAAGATTTGGTTGGCTTCAGGCCAGAACAGTATGAAGGACCTGGTGAGACCGGAGTCCGGCAAAACCGCTGAGGTGAAGACGGTAATATTCAATGAGCTTTTCAACCAGGAGATTCCGCTCTTCCACAGGGAATTTAAGATGCGACTGCTCTTCGGATGAACATTCAGCAAGCCTGAAGAAAATTGCGCTCAGCGATGGCTCCATGAAATACCCGTTTATCAGGATATCATGCTGGAATACCCCGTCTTTCAGGTTGAAGACCGTGTCGTTCTCTGAATAGTTCAGTTGTGGCATGAACCCGAGGAAGGCTGTAAGGTGAATAGCAAACCACAGGTGAAAATAGGTGACCGGTTCAACGCATTTGTCAAGATATATGCAGGAATCCAGGATAAAAACAAAAAGGCCGGGGTTCGGTTCTTCCTCCCTGACTGATTTGTACAGGAGTTCATTCATGAACAGGGCGATCGAGCTTTTCCGGATATCGAAAGGCAGAGAACCATATGGATACCCTGTCTGGACTTCCCTGATCGAATGAAGCGACGCTTTCTCCTTGTGCGAAACAACGAGGTCAAGAATGTTAAGGTGCTGAAAAAGTCCTGGTTTCGTTTTTGATCCCTGCTTGCGGATCCCCCTGACAAGGTATGACTGAAGCCCGAAATGCTCCGTATAGATCTTTACGATCAGGCTTGTTTCCGAATACTTTACAGAATGAAGAACAATTCCTCTGGTCTGTTGAAGCATCAATGAATGATAAGGATTTTTGTCACGACTTTTTCAGTTCCGGTGGCAGTGCTTGCAAAAACAAGGTAAACACCAGTCCGCGCTTTTTTCCCATCGAAATTCTTTCCGTCCCAGATCGCTTGTCCACCTTCAGCAATGGTTGAATAGACCAATGTGCCATTGACATCTGTTATTTTTACTGTAGCATTTGCGACAAGACCCTTGATGGCAATCCATCCTGAATAACTCTCATTGACAGGATTCGGGAATGCATAAACATTTTCATTGGTGGAGCCGGGCGTTGTTGCGGTTCCCCTGTATGAGAGAACTCCTTTATCCGTCCCGATGAAAACTTCCCCGGTCTTATTTATTGCAAGGCTGGTAATGCGGTTCGAAAAAAGCGGACTGTTATCTTCAGTGAAATGATTCAGCTCTTTTGTTCCGTCAGGTGAGAACTGAAATACTCCTCCTCTGTCGGTGCCGATCCATTTATTATTCCCGCCATCCACTGCGATGGCTGTCACCGTTTCATTTTCAAGGAGGTACTGCGTATAGGTTCCCTGTTGAACGAGGATCTGCTGGGCTTCGTCTCCGCCCTGGGCAAAAATATTTTCCGGTGCATAAAAAACACCGATCCCTTTTTCAGTACCCACCCAAATTTCACCGTCAAGATCTTCAGCAATGGCGAAAACATTATTTCCCGGTATGCTTCCATAACCAGCGGAGGAATTCAGCTTTCTCATTTTGTCATCGCTTGGGTCATCCGGAGTATCGTTGTCGCTGAAAACCAGGATTGAATTCGGATTCATGTTTTCATAGCGCATCAGGATCCATTTCTGGTCATTCCGGTCGATCAGCAGCTGTCCGAGATCACTTTCATTATTGATCGTGATGTTGTATCCTGTCCAGTTGCTTCCGCTTTTCCTGGAAAGACAATTATTCGTATGAGTGCATACGGCCCAAAGATTTCCGGCTTTGTCAAAGGCGATCCCTCCCACCCTGACATCACCGGTGTCGGTCGTCGCTGAATGATGATAGAGTTTACTGTTGCCTTGTGTGTACCTGTTTACAAATACACCATTGTAAAATTCAGTCACGCCTTTACCCCATGATCCGGCATAAATGCGCTTGGGGTCCAGGGGATCGACGGCAACGGTCACATAGTCATTGATGGAAAATAACGGCTGGTTATTCCCTCCGTAAATATTGCTCCAGTTTTCAATATCGAAATGATAGATCTGTGCGCCATAAAACAGGGGAACGAATGAATTGTCCCTGCCACCGGGTACAATGTAAAGATCATCCCCGTTGGTTGTCATCCAGAATGCCTGCGCAGAAATTGGTCCGCTGAGGTTGAAGTGATTATAAGAATTTGAACTCATGATAATGGAGATCAGCCCTGAATATGTGTCGCCAACCCACATTAACTGGTCCTTATCCACAATGGCATCAAGCGGGAATGTAGTTCCCGGATAGTATTGGTAAACCCCGTATTTGAGATTGAACTGGGGATCATAGCTTTCAACAAAATAATTATATGCAATACACAGATAATCATACGTTGATTCAATGTTCTGAACCGGCTGGTCGACATGAGGGGACCATTTGCTCCACTGCCTGCCGGAATAGCGGAATAGCGTGTCTGAAGTTGATGTGCTGTTATCTTTGCTGACGATCACTTGTCCTGAGAAAAAAGCGATGGCATTGTACCTGAAGTTGGTATCCATTCGCGGATCTTTGTGCCATACCGCATAATTGACAAGGTTAGGACTCAGGAACGATGCAACATAAATGCCCTTTTCGGTTGCTGCAAACAAGGTGTCCTCATCATTTTTAACAAGACCCAGAACATTGATCTGATCACCGTTCTTCCCGATATAGTAAGTGTCGTGGATCTCCTCTTTATCAACATCCAGCACCACAATCCCGAAACCGCATGAAAGGTATGCGTAATCCCCGATAAAGCTCACCCGGTTAATGGTCTTGTTTCCAAGAATTGATTTTCTCTTTATATCCGATATATTGATGATGGTATTGTTCTTCAGGAGATCGATGTTTGCATTGCTATATGCGATCACCAGTGTCTGATGGCTTTTGCTGTAACAAATCGTACTGATCCCGATATCGGATAAACCATTGATCTTGGTCAGGCGCTGAACGGAATTGTCCGCTTTGTCGACCGAGAATACTGCATATGGCGTTGCACTGTAGATCTTGCCATCCCCTTCTGTCACAGAAATGACCTGGTTATAGGGAAGTTCATCCCTCCATTGTCCGATACCTACCTGTTGTGAGAAGGCAGCTCTCACGATAAATATGAATGCCAGGAAAAAGAAAGAGCGTTTAGTTATCAATATCATGTGAAGGGGAAATTAAAGATTAGCTTCAGTAATTTTAACTGATTTTCTCCCGTTTTATTGTAAAGGTAAGAGGATTATTGAATCATTCCTGCACCGACCGTTTCAAAAGTTGATTCGTCGATAAGGATCATGCTCCCGGTTATCCGGTTGACTGAATAAGGATCGAAGAAGACGGGTTTGGTTGTCCGGAGTGAAACACATGCGATATCATTCAATTTCACAATTTTCTCCGTGTAACCTTTATCAAGGGTGCTTATATTCAAAATATAATTTACCTTGTTAACAATACATTTGATCTCATTGGTCGTATGCTTGAGGATATACCTGTTCTTTTCCTGCAGGGGCCGCTGGTTCATCCAGCACAACATGACCTCGATTTCCGTGGATTCTGCGGGCAGGTCGTCCTCTTTGACAATCATATCACCCCTGCTGATATCGATATCATCCTTCAGCTCCAGCGTAACCGACATCGGGGGAAAGGCTTCTTCCACGGGGCCGTCATAACTATCAACGGCTGAAACTTCCGTTGAGATCCCTGAAGGTAATACGGTAACCTTGTCGCCTTTTTTAAACGTTCCTCCTGCAACTCTCCCTGCATACCCCCGGTAGTCGTGGAACTTATCCGATTCAGGCCGGACAACGAACTGAACGGGAAATCTTGCATGATCCATATCATGATCGTTCTCTACCGGTATCGTTTCAAGGACGTGAAGCAGCGTTCCATTGTCGTACCAGGTCATGGTTTTCGAAGGATCGACTACATTGTCTCCTTTCAGTGCACTGATTGGAATGAACCGGATATCTTTCTCCGGGAAGACGAGCGTGGAAAACTGCCTGAAGGTTGATCTTATCCGGTTGAAAACTTCCTGGCTGTAATCAACCAGGTCCATTTTGTTGATGCAAACAACAATATGTGGGATCTCCAGCAGTGAAGCAATATATGCGTGACGATGGGTTTGTTCGGTTACTCCGTTCCTGGCATCAATCAGAATGATGGCGGCATTGGCGGTTGACGCCCCGGTAACCATATTTCTTGTGTATTGAATATGACCGGGGGTATCCGCTATAATGAACTTCCGTTTAGGTGTTGCAAAATAACGATAGGCAACATCAATTGTGATCCCTTGCTCCCGTTCGGCTTTAAGCCCGTCCGTGAGCAGAGCAAGGTTTATGTGCTCGCTGCCCTTTTTCAGGCTGGCACGCCTGACGGCATCAAGCTGGTCTTCGAATATTGATTTGCTGTCAAACAGCAACCGGCCGATAAGAGTGCTCTTCCCGTCATCCACACTACCTGCCGTGGTAAACCGCAAAAGCTCCATATCAAGATAGCTTTTACTTGAAAAAGGCTGTTTCTTATCAGCGTTCTCTGTCATTCGTAATTCGTAATTCATAACTAAAAATACCCCTCCCTCTTCCTTTCCTCCATGGCAGCATCTGACCGTTTATCATCATACCTTCCGCCACGTTCGGTCACCCTTGTTGCAGCAATCTCCTGGATGATCTCTTCAACGGTATCCGCAGTTGATAATGTAAGCCCTGTGCAGGAAATATCGCCCACTGTCCGGCACCTGACTTTTTTTCTTTCAATTCTTTCTGAATCCTTCATTTTCATGAAGGGAGCCGCTGCAAGCCAGACACCATCCCGGTAGAATGCATTTCGTTCGTGTGTGAAATAGATGCTAGGAAGCTTGATCCTTTCCATGAGGATATATTGCCAGACGTCCATCTCCGTCCAGTTACTGATGGGAAAAACGCGGAAATGCTCACCCTGCCTTTTTTTCCCGTTAAACATATTCCACAATTCCGGGCGCTGGTTTTTGGGATCCCATTGGCCGAATTCGTCACGATGAGAAAAGAAACGTTCTTTCGCCCGGGCTTTTTCCTCATCACGCCGGCCGCCGCCAATGGCTGCATCGAACTTGAATTTCTCAATGGTATCGAGCAGGGTTACGGTCTGCAATACATTCCTGCTGGCGTTTACACCCTGTTCCTCAACCACACGGTTGTTATCAATCGATTCCTGAACAGATCCAATAATCAGCCGGGCCGAAAACTCCTTGACCAGCTCGTCCCTGAAATCCAGGGTTTCCTGGAAATTGTGACCTGTATCGATGTGCAACAGCGGAAAAGGCAATGCAGCCGGCCAAAAGGCTTTACGTGCAAGGTGGACAAGGACGATTGAATCTTTCCCTCCGGAAAAAAGCAGTGCCGGCCGCTCAAACTGGGCCGCCACTTCCCTCATCACATAAATGGATTCAGCTTCTAACTCTCTGAGATGGGTTAATTTGAACACTATGATTGCCCGAAAATTCTTTTTAATACAGATTTTTTCTCAGTCATCTTGTCATCGGAATAATAACCGTAGCCGTAGCCATAGCCATACCCGTAACCATAGCCGTAGCCGTATCCGTAGCCGTATCCGTAGCCATAGCCGTAACCATATCCGTATGAACTCCTGGAGAGCTTGACGTCGTTGATCAGGATTGCAAGATTGGGAAGCCTCCTGGTCTCAAGGTCTTTGATAATAGCGCCAAAAATTCTTTTATGTGTATAATTCTGCCTGACGACCATAATATTGGCATCGGTGTGTTTCATCAGCAGGAATGCATCCGTTACCAACCCAACCGGCGGAGTGTCAATGATGATAAAATCATAGATTTCCTTCAGCTTTGCAAAGAGCTCTTTGGCCTTGTCAGAGGCGATCAGCTCAGCTGGATTTGGAGGTACGGGACCTGCACTAATAATATCAAGGTTTTCGATGCCCGATTTCTGAATGATCTTATCAATGCTGCTTTTATTGATAAGAAAAGAACTAATCCCCTCCGCATTTGAAAGTCCAAAGTCCTGGTAGATCTTTGGCTTCCTGAGGTCAAACCCCATGAGAAGCGTTTTCTTGCCATACAATGCATAAATAGCACCCAGGTTGATGGAACAGAAAGTTTTTCCGGCACTTACAACATCTGAGGTGATCAGGATGACCTGTCTTTCTTTTCCTTTCAGCAGGTACTGCACATTTGTTCTGACCGACCGGAAAGATTCCGAAATGGAAGATTTTGGCGAATCGGCAACAACTACCTTGCTGTGCTTGTCACTGTGAATGATATGACCGATGATCGGCAGCCTCGTAAGTTTCTCAACATCCTCACGGGCCATCACTTTATCGTTGAAATAGTCTTTACCAAAGATATAGATGAGAGGAAGGATTATTCCCAGTAGGACTCCTAACACATAGTTCAGGCTTTTCTTAGGGAAGACCGGGGTTTCGCTGCCGGAAACTCTTGCCTGGTCAACAATTTCATTATCTGCCAGGTTCGAAGCCTGGGTGATCTGTGCCTCTGACCTTTTCTGGAGAAGAAATGTATAAATTGCATCCGTGAGCTTGAATTTTCGTTCTATTCCAAAAAGGATCCGCTGGGTTTCGGGGAGCTGACTTATTTTCTTCCCGTACTCCGTCATCCGGCTGTTGATTTCCTTCTGTGCAATATTATTGGAATTAATGGCACTGATAATATTCTCATACAGGGTGTTCTTGGTAGAGCTGATCTGAAGGTCGATCGCCTTTAAGGTAGGGTTCTTTTCTTTTGAGAACTGTTCGATCTGGGTTTTGTCATTGTATAACTTCGTTAACTGGATCGTAAGTTCATTCAGCAGCGAATTTTCTATTCCCATCGAAGAGGGAACAACGAGGTCATCAAGCTTTTGATTCTTTTCGATATACTGTTTCAGATTGTTGAGGTACCTTGACTGCACGATCAACTTTGCACTTTCATCCTGCAATGACATCATTTTCTCGAATACTTTTTTCGATTCATCATCAAGGTTCATGATGGAATTGTTGGTACGGAAAATCTCAAGGGCTTTCTCCGACATATAGAGTGAATCTGCAATGCCTTGCAGCTCATTGTCAATAAAACTAATGGTTTTTGTGGTTACAAGATTTTTCCGTTCAAGCCCTTTCTGCAGGTACTCCTGGCTCAGGGTATTCAGAAAGTCAACAAGTTTCTGAACATTTCCTCCGGTGAGTGTGATTTCAACAATTGAAGCATCCTTTGTGATCGGTTCTATTTTAAAGGTCTTAAATTCATTGACAAGGCCTTCATAATCCTTCAGGACAAAATAGAACTTCTTATTGAGATCTGTTTTCGGATCAAATTTGGGACTTAACAGGATGTTTATCCGGAAAGAGGGATCAATAACTTCTTTTCCAAACGTCAGGGTCTTGTCAAATATGAGCTTATCCTTCTTGAGTGCAACTTTCTTCCGCTTATTATAATCATAGAATGTAATATTCTGATCCTTGACTTCAAGCCTGTATTTTTCTTTTGACAGTATCGTAATATCAAACCTCATGTTGTAAGGCTGAAGCACAGTGGTATCAAGGATGACCAGATAGGGTGATTCCTTGTACATTTCTTTTGAGATCAGGTTATCCTCTACAAAATAGGCTACCTCGAACCCCGTTTTGGTAACTGTACGGTAGGTCAGGGAATAGGAAGTTAACACCCCGATTTCATTGTGGAGGTTCTGCATGTTATTCGATAGTTTCAACCCGATCATTTCCTGTGGATTCAGCTTATTTTCTGATTTGTCCTTTACCAGGATCGTGGTTTTAACCTCGTAAACAGGCCTTGTGTATTTATTGAAAAGGAACGCGATGATCAGGGCAACAAAAATGGTAAGAATGAAAAGATACCAATGTCTTAACACCTTATAAATAACAACCTTATAATCAACCGATTGTTGTTCTGGCTCTCTTTGACTTATTTCAACAAAATTATCGTTCACAGTATTAAGGTTTTACAGTATATACTAATATGATGAGTGATATGATCAGAGAAAAACTGGCGATGACCGTATTATACGGGAACTGGGTAAACCCCCATCGTTTGATGTTCAACGGGGAAACGATCAGAACATCCTTTGGCATCAGGTAGTAAAATTCGGAGGAGAGTATCTTTTTGCTGGTAAGATCAAGGTAATGGATTGATGACCCGTTTTTCGTTTGCCTGACCAGTGCCACTTCATTACGGTTTGCATATTCAGTCATGTCACCGGCGAGGGATATTGCTTCAAATAAACTGATCCTGTCCTGGTAAACTTTAAGTTCCCCCGGTCTGTTTACTTCGCCAATAATCGTTATGTTGAAATTGATCAGTTTTACCGTGACCATCGTCTGCTTCAGGTATTCATCCAGCATTTTCTGAATCGCGCCGGAGATCTCTTTTACATTCATGTCTTTCACAAAGATCTTCCCGAGAACAGGCAATTCAATATTCCCTTCATCATCTATACTGTAACTGTTGAGGTAAATGGATGCGTCGTTGTTGTAGTTTTCAGTTCCTGCCGCCATACCCTGCCTGTTGAAGAACTGGTAAGATTTCTCGTCAAGACTGCTAATCTTAATGTAAAGATTGTCTTTGGCCTGTACTTTATATTCGTTGAAACGGCTATGACTGTAATCCGTAATTGTATCCTTATCCCCGGTTTTCTGGAGAAGCAATACCTTTTTCTGAGGAACACAGGAAGCAAGAATAATTAAAACGAAGGAAAGTTGGATCAGAATTTTTGGTGACAGTAGAAATTTTTGTTTCATTTGGTATTCCTGATTTTGCAATATTCAAAAGATAATATTTCCACCTCTTTCCCTGGGCTCTCGCTGGTGAAAAGAGGTACTTGGCTGAATGGTTGATAAATGCAAATTATTTACCCGCAGTAAATAAAACCGCAAATGTAATATTTTTTGGAATACAAAATGAAATTCCCTACAACCAGCAACTATCAGGATCAGATGATCTCCCCGATCAGCGTCGCAGAAGTGAATCGTGTAACCCGTACATTAACATATTCACCCGGTCGCTTATCTGCCCTGGGGAAAACAACAACCTTGTTTTGGGAGTTTCTTCCTGAAAGCTGGTCATCGGATCGCTTCGACGGTCCTTCGATCAGCACCTCAAAAATCCGGTGCTGGTCTTTCCGGTTGCTCTTCAGTGAAAGTTGCTGCTGCATCTCTATGATCTCCCTGAGTCGTTTTTCCTTGACTGCAGGCGGAACATTGTCGGGATACTTTTCGGCAGCCAGCGTATTCGGCCTCTCAGAATACCTGAACATATAGGCATAATCAAACCCCACCCATTCCATAAGTGACAATGTCATCAGGTGGTCTTCTTCCGTTTCATCACAAAATCCGGCAATGATATCCGTTGACAATGCACATTCCGGAATGATCTCCCTGATCTTTTCCACGCGGTTCATGTATTGTTCCCTTGTATAGCCGCGATTCATCAGCGACAGCATGTTGTTGCTGCCTGACTGAACGGGAAGATGGATCGAACGGCAGATGTTAGGATGCCTTCCGATCGTCTCCAGAAGTTCATCGGAAATATCTTTCGGATGGGAGGTGGCAAACCTCACCCGGAGGGCCGGGTCTACGAGGGCCACTTTTTCGAGAAGCCCGGCAAAATTGACAGTTCCGTCATTACCTTCCCAATTATATGAGTTTACATTCTGACCCAGTAATGTGACTTCCCGGTAACCGTCCTTGAATAATTCCTTTACTTCGTTAATAATGGAACCTGAATCCCTGCTTCGCTCCCGGCCCCTGACATAGGGAACAACACAATAAGCACAGTAGTTCTCGCATCCCCTCATGATGGAAATAAAAGCGGAGATCCCTTTGCGGTCAAGCCTTACAGGAGTGATATCAGCATATGTCTCTTCAACGGAAAGCATCGTATTCACACCCTTCAGACCAGACTCAACTTCAGCCAGCAATACAGGCAGATCACGGTAAGCATCCGGTCCTGCAATGATATCGAGGACCGGTTCTTCGTTCAAGAGCTGCGTTTTCAGGCGTTCAGCCATACATCCCAGCAAACCGATGATAACTCCCGGACGTTTCTTTTTCTCCGGTCGGAGTGCCTGGAGTCGCCTGCGGATTTTCTGTTCCGCATTGTCACGGATAGAACAGGTGTTCAGAAAGATCACATCGGCCTCCTTTAAATCTGCGGTCGTCTCATAATTCTGTTTTGCAACAATGGATGCAACAATCTCGCTGTCAGCAAAATTCATCTGACATCCGTAGGTCTCTATATAGATCTTCTTATTTCCCAAATCAAATGTTTTAAACCACCCCTCTGATCCCCTTTCTTCAAGTATGAATGGGAAGAACTTATGCCGGGTGGGTGCATTAAAAGTGCAGCAAAGTTAACCAGAAAACCTTTTTGTCAGGACGCCGTATAAGGCGAATAATGCAGTTAATTACCACTGAATCATTTATTGTCGTACTTTTGCACCGTTTTTTCACACTGATTTAACCTTGGATGGATGATGAAGAATCTTGTAATCGTTGAGTCACCGGCTAAGGCCAAAACAATTGAAGGGTTTTTGGGAAAGGATTATACAGTAAAATCCTGTTTTGGTCATGTAATGGATTTAGCTAAAAAAGATCTTGGTGTAGATATTGAAAATGGATTTATTCCGCAATACATTATATCTGCTGATAAGAAAAAGATCGTCACGGAACTGAAGAAACTGGCAAAAGAAGCGGGGATGATCTGGCTGGCATCGGATGAAGACCGGGAAGGAGAGGCTATTGCATGGCATTTGTTAAAAGCCCTTGAACTGAAAGAAGATCAGACCAAACGGATCGTTTTTCATGAGATCACGAAACCTGCCATTACGGAAGCCATTGAAAATCCGCGTAAAATAGATAAAAACCTGGTTGATGCACAAACCGCACGAAGAGTGCTCGATCGCCTGGTGGGGTTTGAACTCTCTCCCCTGCTGTGGAAAAAAATCAAGCCTTCCCTTTCTGCCGGACGCGTTCAGTCGGTTGCAGTGAGGCTGATCGTTGAACGGGAGGAAGAGATCCGTTCTTTCAACGCAGTGTCTTCCTTCAGGGTACAGGCCGACTTCCTGGTTGATACCAAATCCAAGCCTGTGATCGTGACAGCTGAACTGAACAAACGTTTCAGCACGAAAGAAGAGGCGACTGCCTTCCTTGAAAAATGCAAATCAGCGGTTTTTACGGTGGATGAGATTGAAACAAAGCCTGCGAGGAAATCACCCGCTCCGCCATTCACAACTTCCACACTTCAGCAGGAAGCCAGCAGAAAGCTTGGGTTTTCTGTTGCCAACACGATGAGGATCGCGCAGCAACTCTATGAATCCGGCAAGATCACATACATGAGGACCGACTCGGTCAACCTGTCGAACCTTGCTCTTTCACTGGCAAAAGAAGAGATCCTGAAATCATTTGGCGAAGATTATGTCAAAATACGGAAATACTCCACAAAAACCAAAGGGGCCCAGGAAGCCCATGAAGCGATCCGCCCGACCTACATGAACAGCAGAACGATCGATGGCGATAATTCACAGAAAAGGCTGTATGACCTGATCTGGAAAAGGACCATCGCTTCGCAGATGAGCGATGCAGTGCTGGAAAAGACAAATGTGACCATCAGCATCTCCAATGCTGCTGAAAAATTTATCGCCCGGGGTGAAGTGATCAAATTCGACGGATTCCTTAAAGTTTACATGGAATCACGCGATGATGAGGATTCTGAAGAACATGAAGGCATCCTGCCGCCGATGAATAAGGGAGAAAAACTTAATCCCGAAGAAATCTCCGCAATCCAGAAATTTACACAGCATCCGCCAAGATATACCGAAGCCAGCCTTGTAAAAAAGATGGAAGAACTTGGCATAGGCCGTCCATCAACCTATGCTCCCACAATTTCCACGATCCAGAAAAGAGAGTATGTAATCCGTGAAGACCGAGAAGGAATTTCACGGCCATATGACCTGATCTCTCTCCGGAATGGGAAACTTACCCATGAACTGAAAAAAGAGAATACAGGGTATGAGAAGGCAAAGCTCTTCCCTACTGATATAGGCACACTGGTCACCAATTTCCTCCTCCAGTATTTTGAGAACATCCTGGATTATAATTTTACCGCTACAATGGAAGAGGATTTTGATGAGATCGCCCAGGGAAAAATGGTTTGGAACAAGCTGATCAAAGAGTTCTATTATCCTTTCCATTCCCAGATAGAACAAACCCTTGAAACATCCAAAAAGGTGAGCGGGGAAAAGTTGCTCGGCAGTGATCCAAAATCAGGTGAAAATGTTTATGTGAAGATCGGACGATATGGCCCGATGGTCCAGATCGGGAATACTGAGGCGGAAGCAAAGCCAAGGTTTGCCGGATTAAAGAAAGGCCAGAGCATTGACACCATCACGCTTGAAGAGGCAATGGACCTGTTCAAATTACCCCGGACCGTCGGAACATTTGAGTCAGAAGATGTTATTGTTTCAACCGGGAGGTTCGGACCCTATGTGAGGCATAAATCCGGATTCTTCTCCCTTGCAAAGCATGACGACCCCCTTTCCATCACGTTGGAAAGAGCCATCGAGATCATTGAAGAAAAAAGGCAGAAAGAGAAAGAAAAGACGATCCGGGTTTTCAGTGAGGACGAATCGGTAAAAATCCTGAATGGCCGTTATGGCGCTTATATTTCTTTCAACAAGGATAATTATAAGATCCCGAAAGGGAAGAACGCTGCGGATCTGACACTTGACGATTGCAGGAAAATAATCAAGGAAACCGAACCATCGAAGAAGAGCACCCGGGGACGGAAGAAATAATGTGCTTTGCGTCTCCGCGCATCTGCGGTGAATTAACCTAAATGACCCCACCCCATCAACCCTCCCCTTAAAGAGGAGGGGCAGGGGGAGAGGTCATAAAATAAAAGTTACCAGATATGGATATTTCCGAATTCTTTGAACCCATCGATCAGGGTGATCTTCAATTTAAAAGCGAACCATCCGGCCATTCCAGGATGGGCGACATTATTCACAGTTTTATGGAACCCGGGGATTTTCCCGATTTTCAGGCAGCTGAATTAGCCATCATCGGGATTAAGGAAGACCGGTATGCCGTCAATAATGAAGGCTGTGCCGCTGCTCCCGATCATATCCGGAGATACCTGTATAACCTCTTCCCCGGGCCGTATGAAATGAAGATCGTTGACCTTGGAAATATAAAGAAAGGGTTCAACGTGACTGACACCTACTTTGCAGTGACCTCCGCCATTTCTGAAATGCTGCAGCATAATGTGGTACCGGTGATCCTTGGCGGCAGCCATGACCTTACCTTTGCAAATTACCAGGCTTACCAGAATCTCGGACAGATCATAAACATCGTTTCGGTCGATTCGATGTTCGACCTCGGCAAATCGGAAAACGAGATGAATGCCCATTCATACCTGAGCCACATTATCCTCAATCAGCCGAATTACCTCTTCAATTACGCCAATATAGGGTACCAGACCTATTTTACCGACCAGGATGCACTCAAGCTGATGAAGAACCTGATGTTCGATACGTACCGGCTTGGTGTGGTCAGGAACAATATTGAAGAAGCGGAGCCGATCGTCAGGAATGCAGATATCGTAACAGTGGATGTTTCAGCCATTCGTTTCTCTGATGCCCCCGGTAACGGAAATGCCACACCAAACGGTTTTTATGGCGAAGAGGTCTGTCAGATCATGCGGTATGCAGGCCTGAGCGACAAACTTACATCGGTAGGCTTTTATGAGGTAAACCCGACTTATGACCTGAACGGCCAGACATCCCACCTGGTGGCACAGATGATCTGGTATTTCATCGATGGATTTTATAACCGTGCCCACGATTTTCCATTCAGGAATGAAGAAGATTACCTTAAATACCGGGTCTCCATCAATGATCACAGGGAAGAGCTGACATTCTTTAAAAGCAAAAAAACCGACCGGTGGTGGATGGAAATTCCATTACAATCAGAACAGCGCATCAAATATGAGCGTCATTACCTCGTACCCTGTTCCTACCAGGATTACCAGACCGCATGCAACAACGATATCCCCGACAGGTGGTGGATGGTATATCAGAAACTGATGTAACAGATGTTTGGGGGAACTCAAATAATTACGAATTACGGATTACGAATTACGAAAACAAACAATAATTTTGTCTTTCCATGCGAACACAGATCGGCTTCTACTCCATGACCAATAGGATGGTTATTGTATTTTATCAATACTCGTAATTCGTAATCCGTAATTCGTAATTATCACTTGATCCTGTCCGGATTCTCTGTCAGGAATTTCTTCCAGCCTGTATATTTTTTACCTTCATCTGCCTTTCCCCGCTGGAAATAATGGCATACTGCAACGGCCAGGGCATCGGTAGCATCCAGGTCTAACGGCATCTCTTTCAGTGATAATAACCGCTGTAACATGGAAGCCACCTGTTCTTTGGAGGAACTGCCTTTCCCGGTAACAGACTGCTTGACTTTCCGTGGCTCATATTCAAAAACGGGGATGGACCTGGACAGGGCCGCTGCAATTGAAACCCCTTGTGCACGGCCCAGTTTGAGCATTGATTGCACATTTTTTCCATAAAACGGAGCCTCGATGGCAAATTCATCCGGCTTATACTCGTCGACAAGTGAACAAGTTTGTTCAAAAATAAATTTCAGCCGCAGAGCATGGCTGTCTACTTTGCTTAATTTTAAAACCCCGCAAGATAGCAACCCGATCCTATTGCCAGTGACCCCGATAATACCATACCCCATGATCGTTGTTCCGGGATCAATTCCTAGTATGATGCGGTCGTTGTTCAATTGGAAAGCATGAAGAATCCGGCAAAAATACGGAAAACATACAACTATCTGATCAGTGGCATCATTTTACTGGTGACCTGGGGGTTTATCTACAGGCAGCTATTCACGAAGAATGATATCAGGCATATATGGGCCATCCTTTCGGGATTGTTTGAGAAAGAAGGATTCAGGAAAGAACTTGCTTTTGTCATCGGGTTGATGTTTGTTAACTGGGGCCTGGAATCCGGAAAGTGGAAATTCCTGGTCTCGAAGATCGAAAAGATTTCATTTCTTAAGTCGTACCAGGCGGTTATGACGGGCGTGTCGATCAGTTCTGTGACTCCAAATCATATCGGCGAATACTTTGGCCGGGTCTTCATCCTTGAAAAGGGAAGCCATGTCGAAGGTATCCTCATCACCATCATGGGGAGCATGAGCCAGTTGCTGATCACCATTCTGACGGGCACTTTCAGCCTGATCATTCTCATCACCGGCTTCATTCCCGGGATGCAGATCTCTTCCGGGTATTTAAAGGATACCCTCATCATTCTGATCATTTGTCTTGATATCCTCCTGCTGGTCCTTTATTTCAACATATCCTGGCTTGCTGCTTTGAGGGATAAGATACTGAAAAAAAGATTTAAAAAATTCCGCCGGTTCCTGATCGTATTTTCCTATTATGGTCACAGGGATATTTTCAAGATCATCGCCTTGAGCTTTTTCAGGTACCTGGTCTTCTCATTTCAATATTATCTTCTGCTCCGGATGTTTTCCGTAACCATCCCTTACCTGGAAGCCATGGTCATTATTGCCATAGTTTATCTGTCCATGACGGTGATCCCGACAATTATCCTCACTGAGGTCGGGATCAGGGGTAGTGTTGCGCTGTACTTCTTCGGAAACTACTTTTCAGCGCTTCACATGAATGTCGAATCCTTTGCGATCGGAATTTTTGCCGCAACAACACTGATCTGGATCATTAATCTTGGAATTCCGGCATTCATCGGGACTATCTTTGTATTCAGGCTGAAATTCTTCCGGAAGAACGGGAACTGACCTAAAAAATGATGATGATCATCGCTGGTATATTTCTCGGATTAGCGCTCCTTTATGTTGTGATGATCCTTTTATTTACGGCCGGATGGATGAGGCTTGAGAAATTCCCGGGTTCATCAGCCAACCCATCTGCCAGGGTCACACTGATCATTCCTGCCCGCAACGAAGAAAGGAATATACTTCACTGTCTTGATGACATCCTTACCCAGGATTTTACGCGGCATCTCATGGAAGTGATCGTTGTTGACGACAACTCTTCAGACAATACCGTTGCCCATGTTAACCGGTTTATCAGTGAAAATCCCGGCCTTGACTTACGGATCATCCGGCTTGATGAATATCCCGGGAAAAAAGCCGGGAAGAAAGAGGCCATTTCACTTGCCATCGCAAATTCCTCGGGTGAACTGATCATTACGACGGATGCGGATGTTAAGGTTGGTCCATCATGGATCTCCGCAATATGCAGCTATTACGAAAAGTTCAGGCCGAAAATGATCCTCGGACCAGTCGGATTTCACCATGAATCCTCGCTTTTTGAACACTTCCAGTGTCTTGAATTTTTCGGATTGATGGGTGTTACCGGCGGTTCCTGTGCAGCCGGCATCCCGGTAATGTGCAATGGAGCGAACCTGGCTTACGAGCGTAAGGCGTTTGACGCCGTTAGCGGATTCAGCGATAACATGGGTTTCAGCTCGGGTGATGATGTATTCCTGATGCTGAAGATCCGGAAGGAATTCGGCCGCAAAGCGATCCGGTTCATCCGCTCTGAAAAATGTGTGGTCCTCACCGATGCTCAACCTGACCTGAGGTCGTTTTTCAATCAGCGGTTACGATGGGTATCAAAAAGCAGTGGGTATAAGAACTTCAGCATCCTGGCTGTTTCAATGATCACGTATTTGTTCAATTTGTCGCTCCTGGCCGGGATAATGATCGGGATTTTCAGACCACCTTTTTTAATTTTTCTGCTGGGACTGCTCGTCCTGAAGACAGCCGTGGAATTCCCCCTGGTGGCACTGACCGCCCGGTTTTTCAGAAAGACAAAATATCTGCATTGGTTCCCGCTCCTGCAGATCCTGAATATCATCTATGTAACGCTGGCAGGGTTTTTCGGGAATTTTCTTTCTTTTGAATGGAAAGGCCGGAAGATCAGGAGCCGGGAGTAAAGGTTTTAAGAAGCGATTCTGCCATCAACAGGTCCGACGGAAATGTGATCTTGATATTCTCACGGTTCCCTTCGAACAGATGGATTTTCGCGCCTGTTTTCTCAAGAACCGATGCATCATCGGTAAAGTCATCCGGGCCGGAAAGCGCATAAGCTCTTTTTATCTCTGATGTTTTGAACACCTGGGGTGTTTGGATGATCCTCAGCTTTTCCCTTGAAATAGTTTTACTGATCCCATCTTCCAGTATCCTTACCGTATCTTTAACTGCCAGCGATGGTATTGCATTCCCATGGAGGGCAGCATCTTCAAATGCCTGCCGGATTGTTTCCCCGGAAACCAGAGGCCTTACAGCATCATGAATGGCGACAAGTCCCTCCTCACCGATCTTTTCAAGGGCATTGCGGACCGAACCTGACCTTGTATTTCCTCCTGCGGCTACCAGGTGCTTAATATCAAACCGATGGGTATGACACAACTCATCCCAAAGAGAAAAAAATGCGGGGGACATTGCAATGACGATTTCTGCAGAAGGATCAAAGCGATGAAACGCGTTGACAGAATGCATGACAACCGGTAATCCCGAAAGAAGCATGAATTGTTTTGGAACATCAGCATTCATCCGGGTACCTGTACCCCCGGCAACGATTATGACACTCCTCGGGATCAAAGCGGCGGTTATAAAGCTATCAAAGGATCAGCATCGGACTGCCGTATGTAAAGAATTTGTATTTCTTCTCGACAGCAATTTCATAGGCTTTCATCAGGAAATCATATCCTGCAAAGGCGGAGACCAGCATCATCATGGGTGTTTGCGGAAGCTGGAAATTGGTCAGAAGTGCATTGGCGATGCTGAAATCATACGGAGGAAAAATGAACTTATTCGTCCAGCCTGTGAATGGCTTGAGGTTCCCGGAGATCGTGACGGAGGATTCGATGGCTTTCATGGTCGTGGTACCAACGGCCAGTACCTTTTTCTTCTGTGCTTTTGCCCTGTTGACAATATCAGAAGTGTGCTGGTCGATGATCACTTCCTCCGAATCCATTTTATGTTTCGTAAGGTCTTCCACATCGATTGTCCGGAAATTTCCCAGGCCGGTGTGAAGTGTGATCTCTGCAAACGAAACACCCTGCAATTCGAGTCTTTTCATGATCTCCCTGCTGAAATGGAGCCCTGCCGTCGGGGCAGCCACCGCTCCTTCATGCTTTGCGTAGATGGTCTGATACCGTTCCTCGTCTTCGGCGGTAGCAGCGCGGTTATGGATCTTTGGCAGGGGGGTCTCGCCGAGCCGCTGGATCGTTTTTTTAAACTCTTCATACGGGCCGTCGAAGAGGAACCGGATGGTTCTTCCGCGGGAGGTTGTGTTATCAATCACCTCGGCAACAAGAGAATCGTCGTCGCCGAAATAAAGCTTATTACCGATCCTGATTTTACGGGCCGGATCGACAAGAACATCCCACAGCCTGGATTCACGGTTCAGTTCACGAAGCAGGAATACTTCGATCTTGGCACCGGTTTTTTCCTTTTCGCCATATAACCGGGCGGGAAATACTTTTGTGTTGTTCAATATAAAAACATCCCCGTCACCGAAATATTTGAGTACATCCTTAAAATGTTTGTGCTCTATGGTCTGGGTTTTACGGTCAAGCACCATCATATTAACCTCATCCCTTTGTTTCGAGGGAGTGCTGGCGATTAGTTCAGGAGGCAGATGAAACCGGAATTGAGATAATTTCATAAATTTTGGGTAGGTCGTTTAAAAAGGCCTGCAAAGGTAATACAATTTCAGGGTGATGTCAAGTATTTAGTGAACATTTTCCTATCATCCCTTCATTTGTAAGGGTGAACATGAAAACATGATCTCCGGATCAGGCCACTTGTAATCTGCATTGTGTCTCTTTGACCCTTGAGTTAAAAAATAATTTCACACGAAAGGCACAGGGTCTGAAGTGAGGTCACAAAAATATGTTTCTGAACCGGTACCTTACTCAAACAGATCCGTGATTTCTTTTCCTTCAGCAAGGTGATAACCGTTGATCCCAAATGTGCGTGCGGTTTCAATATGGATCAGCAAGTCATCGATAAACAGTGTTTCTTCTGGAATGAGAAGCTTGTCATGGAGCACGAATTCAAAAAGGTTTGGGTCAGGTTTCCGCATTCCTGCTTTGAAAGAAAACCAGGCCCGTTCAAACAATTCATCAAAACTTCTGTACCCGTATGGTTCCAGGAATTCCCTTAAATAGAAGTTGTAATGGATCTCATTGGAATTGCTGAGCAGGAAAATGCGGTATGTTTGACGGATATCCTCCAGGAGCCTGATACGGGCCGTGGGTATGCCTGCTAGCATCGCATTCCATGCCTCATCCACGGCCTGGTTTGTGGGTTCCACCAGGTAATAGTCCTTGATCATATTCCGGAATCCCTGGGATACAAGCAGGGACATCTCATAGGCATCAACAATCTCCTGGAAACGCCTGTCCCTGGCCTCGTCCGACATTACGGTGGTCTCTTTCGGAGGTCCGAATTCCCTGAATTTTTCTTTGGTTCGTTCGATATCCAGATCACAGATAACACCTCCAAAATCGAAGATGATGTTCTTTATTTTTGCGGCGTTGGGGATTCCGGGTTTTAATTTGAGCATTGTCAGTTGATCCATTAAGAAAAAAATATAGAGGCACAAAAGTAACGGATTTTTAAATTTCTGATAAGATATGTAAAATGAATCAATCAGGGCAGTGAAGACAGCCTGGGGGCCTCTTGCAGGAATTATTGCATGAACGATTCTCCAATGTTAATAAATATTGGCAGAATTAAATCAGCCAAAGACGGAGAATAAGTAGTATCTTGTGCATAAACCGGAAGAACGATGAAAAAACACACACTGGAGTACGGAATGATGCTTGAGAATAATCGTCTGAAAAATTCCAATTTAAAAACATCTGCAGGATCAACAAAAGACAAATTCCCAGTCATACTTGATGGCGGGAAGACCGTTATCTACATATCAGATAAAAGCAAAGAAGCAGAAACGAGAGAGAAATATCAGCTTCAACGGGATAGCAGGATCCATCCTTATCCTGCAAAGAATGCTTCCTGATCGTTTCCTGTCCAGCCTTTCAGGGAGCAGTATTTCCTGAAAGTCTTCATTACAGATCGAATAAATAAATTCTGTCCTGATAATATCAAGATGAACAAATAGCATGAACCTCCGGGCAAGCTGTGTCTTGTCTTGAAACTGCTATAGGTCTTCAACAGGAGAGCTATAGGCGGGTGGGTCATCAGGTTCAGTTGAGGTTTCGGAATATTATAACTTTCCAGACCAGTCCCTGCATGGTGTTGGAATTTTATGCATATTTGGAAAGAAATTTTTCCAAAAAAGATGATACATTATTCAGATACTGCCATTACCAGTATAATCCTGCATTTCGTCGGCAATAAGAACTCAGATGAATCGGTCAGGTACTCAAATTCAGAATTAATACTGACAGGGGATCTCGATCAGGTTCTCACTGAATATTTCCTGAAACCATTTGCGCAGAAACAAGAGTATTTCAACTTTTACCATGAGAATGATTTGAAATTCAATGAAGTTTATGGTTATGTTTCTGATGTTTTCGAAGATCCTGAAAACCTGCTCAACCTGTCAAAGAACTTAGCCAGGCATCTCTACGAACAATGCCATCATCCCAAAATAAAGGGGGGTGAATTTTATACGGTATATCTCAGGAATTGCAATATAGACGGGAAAACCATTGATGCAGTAGGCCTGTTCAAATCCGAGAACAAGGATACATTCCTAAAAGTTTTTCCGAAGGCTGAAGGGTTCGGGATTCAATGCGAACAGGGCATCAACATCAATAAACTGGATAAAGGCTGCCTGGTCTTTAATACTGAAAAAGAGAATGGATTTATTGTTGCAATCGTTGATAATACGAACAAAGGGGCGGATGCTCAATACTGGGTCGATGACTTTCTTCATGTCAGTCAGCGGAAGGATGAGTACTACAACACGCAGAATGTGCTTTCGATGTGCAAGAGTTTTGTGACCAAAGAGCTGCCGGGTCAGTTCGAGATTTCAAAAGCGGACCAGGTCGACCTGCTTAACAAATCCGTGAAGTTCTTCAAGGAGAAGGAAAGCTTCGATATGAATGACTTTGCCAATGAAGTCATGGAACAGCCGCAGATCATCGATTCTTTCAACCAGTTTAAAAACAGCTTTCAGAAAGACCGGGAGATCGAAATTTCCGACAACTTCACCATTTCTGAAAGTGCGGTTAAAAAACAGGCCCGGATCTTCAAAAGCGTGATAAAGCTCGACAAAAATTTCCACATCTATATTCACGGCAACCGCGATCTGATCGAGCAGGGAACCGATGAGAAGGGGAAGTTCTATAAGGTTTACTATAAAGAGGAAAACTGAGACAGGCTGCAGGATGCGGGATGCGGGATGCGGGATGCGGGATGCAGGATGCGGGATGCGGGATGCGGGATGCGGGATGCGGGATGCGGGATGCAGGATGCGGGATGCAGGATGCGGGATGCAGGCTTCAGGCTCCGTAATCCGTAATTAATTCCATCCTCTATCATCCATCCTCTATCATCCATCCTCCATTCTCCGACCTCCGACCTCCGACCTCCGACCTTCGATCCGGTATCATCGGTCAAAAAAAAATTCCACCAACAAAATATTTTAATAATTTTACAAGGCAGTGATTGTAAGGCTTAACAATGAAAATCCGGATCCTCTTTTACCTTTTACTTATTGTCCCGTTTGCTGTTTTTTCCCAGGGTGAATTCAACCATTGGTGTTTCGGTTCATACAAGCATATCTCTTTCAATTCAGGTTTTCCGGTCCTTATGCCCAATACGGCCTTGTCTACCAATGGAAGTTCGATCAGCGTTTCCGATTCCCTGGGGAACCTTTTATTTTACAGCAATGGACAGAATGTATACAACAGGAACAATTCATTGATGCCGAACGGATCTGGGTTGGGAGGCAGTAATGTTTCCATGAGTTCAAGCACTACGGTGGTAAAAGCCATGAATGACGACAGCCTTTATTATATTGTGACGGGAGGATACTACCATCTCAATCCGGCATTCATCACCCATGCAGAATATTCTGTTCTTGACATGAAGCTGAACGGGACATTGGGGGATATTGTCGCGGGGCAGAAGAAGATCCGGCTCATTGGAGGCTATTCGGCATATGGTCCGGTCACCGGCGCGCGGCATGCCAATAACAGGGATGCGTGGGTCATATACCGTCTGGCGAATCCCGACAGCAATTACTTTGCAGCGTATGCCATCACCGGGAGCGGTGTGAATAATGTTCCTGTCTTCTCCCCGAGCCAGATCCACGGAGAAACAGGAGAGCCGCATGCCATACAGATAAAAATATCGCCCGATGGAAAAACACTGACTTGTACTTATACTTATTCCAATTACAACGATTCGCTGGAAGTCTGCGACTTTAACCCGGCGACGGGACAGGTGACACCACGGTTCATCTACCGGCCGCATTACATTGGTTTGCCACTCACGTTCCGGCAGGTGGAATTTTCCATAAACTCAAGGCTTATTTATCTCGGCGGATCAACTTCATCTAATCACTGGTGGATGTTCCAATACGAAAACACGCTCGACAGCGCTCAATTTTCCCAGAGCCAGATGTTGATCGGAAGTACAGGGAATATCCATTCAACCTTCCAGATGGCGCCGGACTGGAAAATCTACGGAACCAAGGATGCGGAGGATTCGCTCATGGTGGTGAATAATCCTTCGGTCAGAGGTGCAGGCTGTGGCTTTGATGTAAATGGATTTTATACCAGCTGGAATCATGCCGACGGTCTTCCGCAATTCGTTCAGCGGTATAAATCATATATTCATTACACCGGCAATTGTGCGGATATGGGCGTACTGTTCACCGGAGATATCTGGCCCCCGGCCGACAGCATTCACTGGGATTTCGGTGATCCCGCATCAGCAGGTTCCAATGCATCACTGCTTCCTTCACCACAACATGTTTTCAGTGATACCGGCACGTATACTGTCACGCTTTTCGTCCGGCACAACGATTTGCGTACGGACACTTCCTGGCAGATGATCCACATTCTGCTCAGTCCGGAAGTGGACCTGGGACCTGATAAAACGGTCTGCAACGGTGATACGGCTGCGTTTGACGCCGGATTATGCACCGGCTGCAACTTCATCTGGAAGGATGTTATTGCGGATACGGTAACGAGCACCTCGCAGATCTTCCGGACGACACATCCCGGCATATACAGTGTCAGGGCAATTCAACAGAACGGGTGTGAAGGACAGGACACGGTGCAGGTATTTAATACCGCCACACCGGTTATCACCGCTTCTCCGCAGACAGAGATCATCTGCTCGGGTGATACCACGGAGATCCTTCTGACCTCCACCGTCCCCGGAACCATTTTCCACTGGATCCCCGAACTGACATCCGGCAGCATTACCGGATTCAGCGCGGATTCAGGGCAGGTGATCAACCAGGCGCTGGTCAACCAAATCAGCCTGACCGGAATCGTCACATACACCATCACACCTTCTGTGGGAAACTGCCTGGGTTCTACGGTTGATTATCCTGTTACTGTTTACCAGAAGGATACCGTGAGCGTTGTCATATCAGCATCCGACAACAATGTATGCACGGGGACACCTGTTACCATTATGGCATCACCTTCAAACCCGAGTACACTCCCGGATTTCCAATGGATTTTGAACGGAATTTCTGTCGGTGCCAACATCCCTGCATTCAGCTTCACACCGGCAGATGGTGACCAGGTCTATTGCATTCTTACATCCTCCATAACCCACTGCATCCTGAATAATCCAGACACTTCAAACACCATCATAATGATCGTTCATCCCCCGACGGTGCCTGCCAGTGTTACGATCATTTCCAGCCCGAACCCATTCTGTCCCGGGATCCCGGTCACTTTTACAGCAACACCTGTAAATGGTGGCACCAACCCCTCCTTTCTTTGGAAAGTGAATAATGTAGTAGCAGGAACCAATTCACCGTTGTTCATATATATCCCTGCAACCAATGACACCGTCTGGTGTGTCATGACCTCAGATCTTGTATGTGTTTCAGGGAACCCGGCCGTTTCCAACAGGATCATCATGAACAACTCGCTGGCACCCGTCGTTACATTTACACCATGCTTTGATACCATTACGACCACAAATGCAAAGCCCTTCAGGCTCAAGGGTGGCCTTCCGCTTGGCGGCACATATTCCGGTCCGGGCGTTTCAAATGGTATATTTTACCCGTCCGTTGCCGGTCCGGGTCACCATCAGATTACTTATACGTTTACTAATTCAGCCTTATGTTCTGACGCCGGAAACCGGATGCTGGATGTCAGATCGCCGTTGCCTATTATTTGCGGGAATATTTTGACTGACATCAGGGATAATAAGACTTATCCGACTATCCCGATCGGAGGCAAATGCTGGATGGCAGCGGACCTGGATTACGGCGTGGAGATCCCTGCAACCCTTCATCAGCGGGATAATTGCATTAACGAAAAATATGTCAATCGATCCTCCATCATCAATCCACCATCCTCCGTTTATCAGTGGGATGAACTCATGTGCTACGAGGATCTTCCAGGTCAGCAGGGTTTGTGTCCTCCCAACTGGCATATTCCGACCGAAACAGAGTGGAATATCCTCTTTTCAAACTGGACGAACAGTGCTTTTGCCGGAGCACCATTGAAATATTCAGGATATTCTGGATTCAATGCGCTGATGTCGGTTGTAAGCCACCAAAATGCCCAATGGGATTTCCAGGATATTGCAACCTTCTTCTGGTCATCGACATCTCATGGAATAAATAAGTCCTGGGCCCACGGAATGAATGATTATGACTTCGGCGTGTCTTTGTATCCCTCCCTGAGATCGAATGCATTCAGCGTGAGGTGCCTGAAAGACTAAAAAATCAACTGGTATGAACCCCAGGGCAAACCCTGGACCTGAATGCCGCAGCAAGCTGCAGGGAATTAACCAAAACACCTCATCCCCCGTCCCCTCAAGGTCCCCGCCGATGCGGAGATACAGAAGGGGTGCAGGGGATGAGGCAATGATATGTTGCCTGATCTAATTTATTTTTATAAACCTTTTTGTAACAGACACTTTATCTGTGTTTAATACCATTATGTACATTCCTTCACGGAAAGATGTTACACTCATTTGGAACTCCCGGGTTCCGGCTATTTGATCCTTTACCTGCTCACTGTACATTTTTCTCCCGCTCAGATCATATACAGACAAGGTGATATTTGAATTTTCAGACTGGTCAAACTTAATATTCAGTATATTTCTTACAGGATTTGGATACAATACCATTGAACTGCCCGGACTGTTTTCCTCGATAGCTGTTATCGAATGTTCCTGGGTGGCCAACGTATCCGTTATTTGATTGGTGCCAACCCATTGCTGGGTTATAAAATATTGTTGACTGCCATAGGCCGTTCCATTACCATTCGTTGCATAAGCTCTGACGTAATAACGGGTACGCATTTTCAAACCCGTAATATGGCTTGTATAACTTCCCGTTCCGGAGCCATCATTTGTCGATGAATTGCTGATGGTCGGATTTCCTGTTGTATTCCAGCATACTCCTCTTTTTATTACAGCTGAACCGCCGTCGGAAGTAACGTTCCCCCCGCAAACAGCTGAATTGATGCCAATATTTGTTACAGGCTTGGTGGTTACAGTTGCCAGTGTTGATGACGGCAGGGTGGTAAAACTCTGTTGATTGCCATAGGTCGTTCCATTACAGTTCGTAGCATAAGCTCTGGTATAATAGAGTGTATTCCCGGTTAACCCTGTCAGATTGCTCGCAAATGTTCCGGTACCAGTGCCGTTTGAGGTATGATTATTGGATATAGTGGGTAAGGCAGAATTACTCCAGCAAACCCCTCTTGCCGTCACTGCGGCTCCTCCATCCGATGTCACATTGCCTCCGCAGGTTGCGGTGTTACATTGAATGGCAGTTACGGCATTTGTTGTTACCTGTGCTACCGTGGTCGTCGGGAGGGTGGTAAAACTTTGCTGATTGCCATAGGCCGTTCCATTGCTGTTCGTGGCATAAGCCCTGGCATAATAAAGTGTATTGGGGGTCAAACCGGTAAGATTGCTTACAAATGTTCCGGTTCCTGTGCCGTCTGATGTATGATTACTGGATATGGTAGGTGAGGAAGAAACACTCCAGCAAACGCCTCTTGCAGTGACTGTCATCCCTCCGGTTGACGTGACGTTTCCCCCGCACACGGTTGTGGTTTGAGTCACGGAAGTCACACTATTTGTCGTGACAACCGGAACACCGGAACCTGAGGATGATTCATATACACCAATATCGGGAGCCGATCCCTGTGATCTCGCATTACAGAACTTATCTGTTGCGATGCCTTTTGTTTCAGGGTAACCAGCGTTTCGCAGCGGAGAACCCGGGCTGGTCGCATACGTTGTATCAAGAAACATTGCAGGCGCTATTGTTGCGGATGTATAGTTATTCCTGATGGTAATTGCAGAACTGCCATTGTTCACGATGTAGCTTCCTGCCTGTCCGGGATTGATGATCGCATTGCTTTCTATCACCGAGGCGGTTGCCTTCAGGCTTGCAAATTTTATCCCTGCTGTTTTCGGGCTGATGAACGTGTTGAACATGATATCAAATTCAGAACCCTGGATGGCTGAACAGTCATTCGTGTAAATCCCGAATTTCGGGTACGTCTGGTTGCCCGGATAATAATTGAACCCGGGATTAACAACCACATTATTGTAAATTTTATACCCCCCGAGACCGAGGTTTTCAATACCATCTCCTTTGCCATACTCAATGTAATTATTGTAGCAATCGCCCTGGGAACCTCCGCCGATCAGGATTCCTGACATCTGGGCACTCACTCCCGACTGACTGTCATACTGTACAAGATTGTCATGCACGGAGAGATTCAATGCGGAAGCAGCCTGTATCCCGTCGTAACCTGTATGCCTGACGATATTATTATAGATTTGACAGCCATTTAGAATGGACGGAAATACAATAGAGTCGACCCCGCTGCACGTTAATGTCTCCCCGCTGTAAAAACTTGATCCTATGTACATCCCTTCGGTGGTCGTATTCTCAATGAGATTATCATGAATGATCGTGTTATATTGGGTGAAGTTGCTGCGGTAGGCATAGCCCCCGCAAGCGGGATCAGTCTTTGCAACAATCCCCCGTATCCCGCAATTATTGATATGAACATGATTCACTTCGATATCGGATGACAGGTCCCCGATGGTAATGCCATCACCATTCGTTTGCGTTACCTGGAAACCGTAAGTTGTACTTGTTCCTGTCCCGGTAAATTTGATATACCTGCACGCTCCGAATTTTATGCCATATGTGTAATTCGTTCCGATAGTCACAACTCCTCCCTGGTTTATCACAACAATCGGGGCAGCGGCACTTCCGTAAAAATTCAACATATAGATATAAGCCTTATTTCCGCTTGCCATAAATAAAGTGTCGCCACCATGCAACGAATTATAGGGTGCTGCTGCTCCATTCAGATAGCAAGTGGCCGGAGCTACGGTAATGTGAGCAGCATAAATGTAATTTACCAGAATCATGACAATAATAAAAGGAACAGATCTTTTTTTTATAGTTTTCATGGTTTCTTTTTTGTTTTAAATGAACACTATTTAACACCTCTGTTTTTCGAAACAAAACAGTATTCTCCCAATCCCTTCATGTAAAATGCGGGAACCCAGTACCTAACTAAAATTATTATGCCTGAGAATTCGAAAGACCCCTGATCAATTTAAAAAACAGGGGAGGCAGTTTGAGTTGTTTACCTTCATACAAAGGTACTTGCAATTAATTTACACAAAAACTCCCGCAAAAAGCCAAATCCTTGGTTTTGAATATATAATGGTGATACTCTGATTGATAAAAAATAAATTCAATTGCAATATATTGACAGATCAAATAAAAATAGATATATTTATATCTGTATGTGTAAATATGCCTCTGATTTTCAGACAAATAAAAATTTTAACAAAAAAAAAAGAACAACCATGGTCAAAAAAGGGTTTTTCTGATGTTACCTTTGTCCGCTATTTTTATTTGGTCTAATTATGCATTTTGTCCAAACCAAATCGATAATACATAGAACACCAGTTTATTATTACAATAAAAAAGAAGTAAAAGGAAGATATCACTTCCGGGTGTTTACCGATAAATTAATAGCGAAATGGAGCGGAGAGAGCAAATTTACAATCAACATTCACATATCGAGGCCCGGTATTCACCTTATGGTTACAAGTTAACAGGAGAGCCTTTTTTTCATACTTCTTTCCGGATATTACCAAACTTACAGAATGGAAGTTCCTTCCCTGGAATCGGGAATGACATTACATTTTTTGATGATGGCTAAACCATGAACGCATGAAAGGACAGGGGTGTAAAGACTTCTGTTTTTTTTATCCCTGTTTTCAAAGGAAATACCTAACCGATACTGCCTGGAATAAGGGAGGAGCGTTGGGGGAAAAAGTAAAAACGGTCGTTGACCGGCAAGGAAACAAGGTAGAGAATCAACAACGACCGGATAAAAGGAGGGATTTATTTACCGGAGGGAAGAATGTCAAAGGTTGGAAAAACAGAGGACCTGAACGAAACAGGACATGACATCCTGAGCCTACACGATATGCCAGATAAGCCAAATATACTGATCGTTGGTGATACAAGTGACAATGAACATGAAATTGAAGGGATGCTCACGGTTCTTGATTTGCATATCTTTCATGTCCATTCAAATACCGAAGCTATTAGTTTTATAAAACGCGAGGAATTTGCACTTGTTTTTATATATGTCAACCTGCCATACTCCAAAGTTTTTGAGTTAGTGAAAACGATCAGAAGCCGAAAGGGGAGTGAATTTCTCAATATCGTATTAATTACCTCTGGTTCCAATGATGTTGGTTACCTTGAAAAGTGGGTTGGGTCAGGTGACGTTGATCATATCAGCAGACCCCTGAATCCGGATCTTTTAAGGGGAAAAACCAGGCTCTTCATCAAACAATACATTAACAGAAAGTACCTCTTGTCAGAGATTGAGAAGAGGGATGTAATCAGGGAGGAATTACAAAATGCCAGGGCGGAAGCCGAAAAGGCGGCCATGTCAAAACAACAGTTCCTGTCGAACATGAGTCATGAAATAAGAACTTCCCTGAATGCAGTAGTTAATTGTTACCAGTTGCTAAGGGATGAACATCCACGGTCTGATCAACTGGAAAGCCTTGACATCCTGAAAATTTCAACGGAGAGCCTGTTGCAACTGGTAAACTCGATCGTAGAGTATTCCAAAATTGACGCAGGAAAAATTGAATTTGATCACATCGGATTCGACATCCGTAAACTGATGTCGGGCATCTTTCAATGTTCTGAACCGGATACCTCGAAAAAGAAGATCGGACTCGAACTACAGATTGATAAGAGGATACCACCCATAATAAAAGGTGACCCGGTCCGACTGAAACAAATCCTGATGAACCTTTTGAGCAATGCGATCAAATTCACGGAAAGAGGCAAGGTAATGCTTGATGCCGTTATGCTCATCGCACGGGACCAGGAAATAGAAATTTCATTTCGTGTTAGCGACACGGGAATTGGTATTGCGAAAGAGGGGCAGAAACATATCTTTGAAAGATATTCACAGGCGAATCCTTCTGTATACGTTAAATACGGTGGTACCGGTCTCGGTTTGGCGATTGCCCGGATGCTGATCGAACTTCAGGGTGGGCACCTTGAATTAATCAGCAAGCTTCACAAGGGAAGTACTTTTTCTTTCTCGCTCACCTTCCCTTTAAACCAGGAAGAACAGTTGCCGGTTAAAGAGCCCGGCATCAGTGTAAATCCAGTCATGGATGGACTCCGGATACTTATCGTAGAAGATAACTTTGAAAACCAGAGAGTTGTTTCAAAAATCCTTTCCAGGTGGAACATTATCATTGATATCGCTGAAAATGGCAAAGTGGCAGTGGATAAAATCCGGAAGAACACGTACGATCTCGTACTGATGGACCTCCACATGCCGGATATGAATGGTTATGATGCCACGAAGAACATCAGGGGTATGAAAGGACAGTATTTCAAGCATCTTCCAATCATTGCGATGACCGCCACAGCATTTATGGAGGATCATAGCAAAATCATTTCCAGTGGGATGAATGGATTCATCATCAAGCCATTCACTCCTCAGGAATTATACAAAAAAATAACAGATTTTACAATCCGGATACCCCTAAAAAGTATGTCCATGAATTCGGTACAATCCGGACCTGTTCTAATAAAAAGGAGAAATTAAGAATGAATGAAGTCAAATTAGTTTCAGAAAAAAAAACATCAGAGGAAAAAATTCACAACCGGTTGCATAAAATTCTCGTCATTGATGATGAGTTAAGCATCCGACTGCTGCTTAGAAATTTTCTCTCAAAGAAATACGAGGTCACCAGTAAAAGCAATGGAATTGAGGCCACAGAATGGCTCGAAGAAAACCTGCCTGATCTCATCATATGCGACATACGTATGCCCGGGTTGAACGGATACCAGTTACTTGAAAAAATCCGGCAGTCGGGTTACACCAAACATACGCCTGTGATCATGCTTTCATGCAATGAGAGCAGCGAAGACCGTGTTAAATGTTACCACCTGGGATGTCAGGATTACCTCGTTAAACCATTCAATCCTGAAGAGCTGCTGGAAATCATTAAAAAGAACCTGAACCCGATTCACTTCTCATCCGGCTGGTAAATAAAATAATGGGAGATACAATGGAAACAATGCTGCTCGAAAGCCCCGTTCTGACCTTGAACACTGACGGCAGGGATAAGCTTAAAATCTTCTATACGGGAAGAAACGAAATGGTTCGCATACACTTTGGTACAGTGGATCAGGTGGAGTTAACACAGGCTGAAAATATGATTGAGGCTTTAGGATATATTAATGCAGGTCACCGTGCGGATGTTGTTTTATGCGATTTGAATGTTTACGGGGGTGACTCATTCGCGTTTCATAAACTTATAAGGGAAAAGCCTGAACTTGACGAAACTCCATTTATCCTGCTATGCAGCGAATTCAGGGATTCTGTATTCAACCGTGCATTTTCCGAAAGGATTGACGACCTCTTCAAACTCCCGTTACCACCGGTAAAATGCATGCTCAAACGGATTGAATTCCTGCGGGAGTCCCGGGCCAAAAAAATCCACAAAGAAACTCGCAAGAGTTCGTCAGAGTTTTACTCGATTCCTTTTTCAAAGCGCCTCTTTGACATTGTATTTGCGAGCTTTACCCTACTGGCGGTGGCCCCCGTGCTCCTTTTAGTAATGATGGCGATACGGATTGAATCAAAGGGGAAGGTTTACTATTCTTCCAGGAGGGTAGGCAGGAAACCTTTTAACCTCTATAAACTTCGCTCCATGCGAACAGGGTCTGATGCGGAACTTAGCCAGTTAGCCGGCCGGAAAAACAAGTATTCAAATGGCGAAACGGTTGCCGCGGTCGATTTCACCAAGCCGTGTCCGCAGCCATGCTCAACACACAAGGATTACCCGCTCTGCTCTCCGCTTCTTTATCGCGGAGACGACCGGATTTGCGAATACTGGTATGGCATTCAAAAGTCCGAAGTCAGAAAATCAAAACCCACATTCATCAAGATTGAAGATGATCCGAGGGTCACAAGAGTCGGCAGATTCATCCGGAAATTCAGCATCGACGAACTCCCGCAGCTTGTCAATGTGATCCGGGGCGACATGTCCCTTGTGGGCAACCGTCCGCTTCCGCTTTACGAGGCGGAACGACTTACGTCCGATATAATTTCCAAACGTTTCCTTGCTCCTGCCGGGCTCACGGGGTTATGGCAGATCGAATCGCATCGTCACCCCGGAAAACTGTCGGAAGAAGAACGTATCAAACTTGATTTGAAATATGCTGAGATCTTCCTGAACAGGCAGTATTCAATATGGTTTGATCTCAGGATAATTTTAAGCACCATACCCATAATTTATCAACAAGAGAATGTTTGACATTTTTTATTCATCCGATTATTAACCACTCATGAAAAATGAATTGTACACGTGGCTGTTGCTGTTCATGGGACTGCTTCTTCAGGTTCCGGTCCAGGCTCAATCCACACGAATGTTCAACCCGCTGAAAGATGAAATCGATGAGGTGATCCCTCCGCTTGCCGTGTTGCTGGATTCGGCATATTCGCATGATCCCGGGTTGAAAACCAGCAAATACCAGATCCTGATTGAAAAATCCAACCTGAAAACGAACCGCGGCTCATGGACCCAGAACCTGGGATTACAGGCAAATGTCGGGTATGGCACATTTAACTATTTCAACAACAGTACGGCAAACCCTGGGCTAAATCAGAATTACATAACCCAGCAGAGTCAGACCCAGTACCAGTTCGGCGGGTGGCTCAACCTCCCGTTGTCGACTATAACGAACCACAGGAACCAGGTCCGGCAATCAAAATTTCAGATTGGCCAGTCGGAAAGCCAGATGGAGACCATCCGGCAGGAACTGGAGAAACAGGTGATCCGGCAATACTATGAAATGATTGCAAACCAGCGGATCTTAAAAATAAAATCAACCTACCTGGAAACTGCCAGGATCAATATGGAAGTGGCAGAAAAGAGCTTTCAGAAAGGGACGATCACGATTGACGAATATTCACGCGTTTCGGAAATTGAATCCCGGACGGAAAGTGACTATGAAACGGCCCGGATGAATTTTCTTACCGCGTACCAGACACTGCAGGTGATGGTGGGTATAAAGTTTAATCTCAATTCTGTAATACCACCGAACAATGAAGGCAAATGATCTTTTCAGGCTGATCCGTAAAAACCTTATACTGCTCATCATGATCCCTGTGTTTATGGGACTTGCCGCAATATTCCTTATAAAAGACACCTATACTTCGAAATCGACATTATATACGGGTTTGACCTCCGGCACTAACGTGCAGCTCGACCAGTCGTTCAACCTGTTTACTTCGAATGCCGGGTTTGATAACCTCATCAATGTATTCCAATCCAGGGAAACCTCGGAAGAGGTGGCTATACGACTGCTGGCCATGCATCTGATGCTGGACCGGCCGAATCCAAAGTACATCACGGAAAAATCATTTTTATCCCTTGTTTCCTCAACACCGGCCACCATCAGGAAACTGGTCGTTAAAAAGGGAAACCTGTTTCAGAGCCGCATGAATATGAAGGTCAATCATCCGGTGGTTTCCGCTTTCACCGATTCCGAACCGGGATCCGATTTTGCTGTGTTGAACAAGCCGGAACTGCTCATTCCTTCTTTGGACCCGGCGGCCTATGATCAAACGTTGAAAAACCTTATCTCCTTCCGGGAAGGTTCTGATCCCAATTATATCGTTGAACTGCTCACCCATAACAATCCGCATTATTCCATCAAAGCCATCTCGTCGGTCAAGGTGCAGCGCATCGGCAGCGGAGACCTGATCGAGTTAACCTACACCACCGACGATCCGGGAATTTGTATGCAAACCCTGAAGCTGATCACAGAAGTCGGAATGAAGAACTACATGAAAATCAAAGAGAGCCGGAGCGATTCCGTTGTAAAGTACTTCGAGCGCAAAGCCAGCGAGGCCTCCGAACGGCTCTTGCTTGCGGAAAACCAGATGCAGGCTTTTGAACAAAAAAACAACATCATCAATTACGAGGACCAGAGCAGGGACATTTCCAAGATCGCCGGGAATCTTGAAGCCGAACTTCAGAGTAAACGGAGTAAACTGTCGGCCGACAATGCCGCCATCAGTGCGGTGGAAGAGAAACTCGGCAACCATGAAAAGATCAAGCTGCAAAACAGCTCCCTGCTGGAGAAGCGGAATCAGCTTTCCGATATCAATGCCCAAATCCTTATGCTTGAGGCATCTGGTATGCATGATACCGCAACAGTCAACCGGCTGACATCGTTAAAAAACTCCTCAAAAAACCTCAATGAGGCGATACGGAATTCGGTCGGTGTGTTGTATGACGCATCAAGTACTAACGGAACAACATCCGGGAACACCCTCTTAAGTAGCTGGGTAGCCAGCACGCAGGACTATGAAGAAACAAAAAACGATATCGCCTCGCTTGAACGGAAAATCAAAAGCTCGCAACAACTCTTTGACAGTTATGTTCCGGCGGGTGTCACGATGAAACGCATGGAACGGGAAATTACATTGGCAGAGCAGGAGTATCTTGAGGTGGTGAAAAGCCTGAACCTGGCAAAATTAAAGATGCAGGACATTGAGCTTTCCTCCGCCATCAGGGCGGTCGATGCACCTTATTTCCCGGAAATGGCGGATCCGGTAAAAAGGACGATCCTGACAGTCCTTGCAGCACTGGTCGGTTTTCTGCTTGTCCTTTCTGTGATCCTCGTGCTGGAATATTTCGATAAAACCCTGAATAACCCAGGTAAGGCAACCAGGATCCTAAACCTCGACCCGGTTGGTATATTCCCCAGGATACCAGAAAAGACCAGGGGGATAAATTATCCTTTCATTACAGACCGCTTGCTGGAAATGATTATCCAGGAAATTGACATGTTCCCGAAAGGCAAACCCTACCGTTCCGTTAACCATGCACGAACGATCTTGTTTTTCAGCACCCTCAGCAAGGAAGGCAAATCATTCCTCGTTGCGAACATTGCAAGAAAGCTTCAATTACAGGGGAAAAAGGTCCGGGTGATCACATTTTCGGGAGAAGCCCTTCTCGAAAAAAAACTCGCCATCGCCGAAGAAGAAGCCGGTCAGTATATAACCCAAATGAATAAACCGCTGATTATCGGTCAGAATGGCGGGGTGCATTCCTCTGTACAAATAACGGATTATCCTGAAAAAACCGGAGAAAGGGCAGGCCTGACACTCGAAATACCTGAATCGTTCAATAAATCAGAGGAACATATTATTTTCCAGGTCGACGAGCGGTATTACGCAATAAAAAACTATAAGGATTTACTCGAGATAAATAACCCGGAAAAGGTTTCCAATGCCGATTATACGCTCATCGAACTTCCCCCGATCCTGTCATTTCCTTACCCCTCGGAACTTGTAGCTTCAGCCGATCTCATGATCATGGTCTGCCGTTCCACTAGGTCATGGTCCGAAGCCGACCATGGCGCTCTCACAACCCTTATGAGACTTAACCGCCGGAACCCGATGTACCTCCTTAACGGGGTGGACCTTCATGTTGTTAAATCGTCCCTGGGCAAATTGCCGAAGACCCGGCAACACAGAAAAAGAAATAAAGAGGAGATATAACCTGTTTCCGAAAACACCTCTTCAGATAAACCGGGATGAAATATCTACTTAAAAATATCAGCCAAGAAGCAAATTTTCTGTCATTGATGGGAAATGTGGCAACTTCCTTTTTTGGAATTGCCGGGTTTGCCTTTCTTGCCCATCACTACCCTCCTGTTGTCCTTGGCCAATGGGTGCTCTACATTTCCTCCGCAGCCCTGATCGATATGTTCCGGTTTGGCATCACCAATACAGGCGTGATCCGGCATCTTGCAGGTGCAGACGAAAAAGAAGGAGTCAGAATTATAGGATCATTTGTCCTGATCGAATCCATCGTAACCATCATCCTGGCCGTCATCGTTTATAGTTGCTGGCTCCTTTTTCCGTCACCACTGGAGCATTCCGGGTACGGGCTCTTTTTTGCCTGGTATCCGTTAATGATGCTGGTGGCTTTTCCGCTGGATACCACATTAGTTATTCTCCAGGCAAAATACAGGTTCGACAAGGTTTTAAAGATAAATTTCATCTTCAGCACCGGTTTCTTTGTTATGGTTGTTGCCGGCGTGCTGTTCCTTAAACTGGAATTAACCCACCTGGTGCTAATGTTTCTCGGCGCCAACCTTGTTGCTTCTGTTTTGTGCATGATGGCAGGATGGGACGGGATCCGGTACATTACCAGGGCAACTGCAGCAAACACAAGGGTCCTTCTGAACTTCGGGAAATACAACACGTTCACGCTGATCGGCACCAACCTTTTACGCGGTGCCGATACACTGATCATCAGCCTCAGCCCTATGGGTGCCGCAGCCGTCGCTTTATACAGCATACCCCTGAAACTGACTGAAATCCAGCAGATCCCACTGCGGAGTTTCACCGCAACCGCCTTTCCAAAAATGTCGAAAGCCAGTATACAGGGAAGGGTAGCGGATTTAAGGGAGTTATTTTATACATACGCGGGTGCCATGACCTATTTATTCGCCCTCATCAGCCTTCTGGTGTTTGTTTTTGCCGACTACCTCATCCTGCTCCTTGGCGGACCGGCATACCTTGGAACGGATCCTGCAACAGGAGCAAATGCAGCAAATATTCTGAGAGTTTTCTGCCTTTATGGCCTCCTTCTCCCCGTTGAACGGATGACCGGCATTGGTTTGAACAGTGTCAATAAGCCGGACCTCAACTTTTTGAAAGTCGCCCTAATGGTCCTTGCAAACGTTATCGGAGACCTGGCAGCTGTCTTTATTTTCCGCTCATTGCTTGCAGTGGCGGTCGCATCTGTCGTCTTCACACTTCTTGGTGCCTGGCTGGGATTTTTCTTGCTCGACCGGCAAATCCGGTTAAACTGGAAAAGGATCTTTTCCGCCGGTATAGAATTCTATAGATCGCTGTTTCAGAGGATCAGGTCGGGAAAAATAATCGTCAGGGGAATTGATGAATAACCATGTTGAATATCAGAATCGATCGAATATGTTAAATGAAGCAAGGCAATTCAACAAATCCACCGGAGCGGAAAAACTGGGGTCAATGAAAATTATTCTCCTCATCGTTTTCGTTTCTGCCATGCTGTTACTGATGATACTCAGGTACGGAATCGTGGCAGAAATCGGCATCATCCTTTTGCCGGTCGTTGCTTTTTACCTGTTCATGCTGTTCCGGAAGCCCGTAATCGGACTTTACGCTGTGATTGTTCTGGATTTTATTCTGCTTGGTGCAACCCGCTATATTCCCGGCGATTTTCCCACCGGGGTTGCAATGGACGCCATGCTGGTCCTTACGTATGTGGCTTGGTTCATGAATAAATTTTATGAAAAAGTTGACTGGAGGCCGGCCGGGAAAGACATAACCTATCTTGCCATCATTTGGTTCGTGTTTTCCCTCCTGCAATTCTTTAACCCAGAAATCCGGAGCAGGTCAGATTACTTTGCAGGCGTGAGAGGGGTTTCGCTGTATATGTTACTGACCATTCCCCTCGTCCTGTTGTTTTTCGACAATATGCGCAGGGTAAATTCCTTCCTTATCATTTGGGGTGTGATGTCAATACTGGCCAGTTTAAAGGGAATCATGCAGCTTACCCTGGGGCTCGATCCCTGGGAGCAAAACTGGCTTGATCATTACGGGGCACCAATGCACGTAATCTTTGGTCAGTTGCGGGCCTTCTCATTTTTCTCCGACGCGGGGCAGTTTGGTGCGAACCAGGCATATTCCGCAGTGGTTGCGACCATCCTGGTATTTGCCGGATCCCCGTTGCGCAACAGGATCTTCTTTCTGACGGTAGCCGTGCTGGGTTTTACAGGGATGTTCCTGTCAGGGACCAGGGGCGCCATCAGCATTCCCCTGGGCGGTTTCATGTTGTTTTTTATTCTCCGGAAAAACATTTTTGTGTTGACAACCGGGGTTATAATCCTCGTTCTGGTGATTTTCTTTTTCAAGGGGACATATATTGGTCAAAGCAACCAGTTCATCCGCCGAATGCGCTCTGCATTTAATTTTAACGATCCATCCTTCCAGGTTCGACTTGAAAACCAGAAGAGGATTAAAAGTTACCTTTCAACGAGGCCTTTCGGTGCAGGTATCGGACAATCCGGGTTAAGGGCCAAAGCACAGGATCCTGGATCGCTTCTGGCAACCACCCCTTCCGACAGCTGGTATGTATTTATCTGGACTGAACAGGGTATCACAGGACTCGTTCTTCACCTTTTCATCCTGATGTATATTATAATAAAAGCGTGCTACATCATCATGGTTAAGATACGCGATCCGGTGGTAAAAATGAAGATGAGTGCCCTGGCTTCAGGAATGCTGGGCGTAATGGTGGCATCTTATGGAAATGCCGTCCTGGGAACTATGCCTACGAGCTTGCTGATATATACCTCAATGGCCTTGCTGATGAATGCCCAAAAGCTCGATGACACCGCATTGATCCAGAACGCCGTTCCTGATCCAGACGAGAAGAAATATGTTGTAAAGAGAATTCGGAATAAATAAAGAGAAATGAACGAATGATCACGAAAGAAATTCAATCAGAAAGTTACCGGACCTGGAACATTGAAGAGCCAGGTTACCATGGTGCCAGCATCCTGGAGAAGCCGGCATTGTTCATTATCCGTTCAAAGGATTTCCCGGAAAGCGAGCTTCAGCGCTTCGGTTCACTGCTAAATCCATGGGAATGGGCAAAAAGCCGGCAGTTCAACCGGAAAGCGGATCGCGAAAGCTACATCCTGCTTCATGGATTGTTGCGATCAATGCTGGCTAATTCACTCGGGATGCCCCCTGAATGCATAAAATTCCACTACAATCAAAACGGGAAACCCTATGTTTCAGGAGCAGGGCCGACGATATTCTTCAATATGTCGCACAGTTCTGACATCTCTCTCCTGGGCTTTGATCCGGTTTCAGAGGTCGGTGTCGACGTGGAGAAGATCAACCTGAATGTGGATTATGAGGCCATCATCCGGCATTTTTTTACACCCGGTGAAATTTCATACATCCATGAAAGGAATGAAAAGCCGATCCGGCGGTTCTTTGAGATCTGGACCCGGAAGGAAGCACTGCTCAAAGCCATCGGGACCGGAATAACAGAAAACCTGGATGTAGACATGTCCGGCGTTACGCCTCCAAGGTTAAAGCATGTTTCCAACGGAGTAAAAAATATCGGGATGCTGCATTTGAAGACCCTTGCATTCGGGGATGATTACATTCTGAGCACAGCTTCGGCAAATGGCTTCGGGAAGGTCTTTACGTACAATACACAGAATAAATAAAATCAGAACGGCATGATCCGGAACAGAAACATCATCATCATCTCCCTTCAATCCTGGGACATAGATATCGGCAGCAATTGCAAGGACATTGCAAAAGAATTCGCTAAATACAACAAGGTTTTGTACATTAATTCCCCGCTCGACCGCTTTACGATCTGGAGAGAACGGAAAAATCCAAAAGTCCGGAAACGGCTTGCGATAATCCATGGTAAACTGACCGACCTGATTGAGGAAGAGAAGAACTTATATGTTCTTTACCCGCGAACGGTGGTTGAATCGATTGGAAGGCTTCCGTGGAACAGAGCGTTTGACGTGATGAACAGGATCAATAACAACCGTTTTGCCAACCAGATCAGAACGGCCATTGAACGATTGCATTTTAAAGACGTGATCTTGTTCAATGACGGAAATATGTTCCGCGGATTTTACCTGAAAGAACTGATTAAGCCGGCTCAGTATATTTATTATAAACGGGACCACTATCTTGTCATGGATTTCTGGAAGAGACAGGGAACACGGATTGAACCTGAATTGATGATGAAATCCGACCTCGTGCTGACGAATTCACTTTACCTGAACAACATGGCCCGGAAATACACTTCACGGGCCTATTATGTCGGCCAGGGTTGCGACCTGACATTATACAACCCGGAGAGGAAGATACCGGTACCTCCGGAAATGGCTTCAATTCCCGGGCCTGTTATCGGGTACACCGGCGCACTGGTGTCGATGAGGCTCGATCTTGATCTGATCAGTTATATTGCCCACAACAACCCCAGCTGGAGTATTGTTCTGGTTGGACCTGAGGATGATGCTTTCAGGAAAAGTGATCTGCACCGGATCAATAATGTTTATTTCCCGGGAAATAAACCGCCGGAAGACATGCCGGCTTATATAAACTGTTTCGATGTCGCGATAAATCCGCAAGTGTTAAATGAAATCACACGGGCCAATTACCCCCGGAAAATTGACGAATACCTTGCCATGGGGAAACCTGTTGTCGCGACAAAGCAGGAGACCATGTCCATTTTTTCCGGTCACACATACCTGGCTTCCGGCGAACAGGAATATGTCGCCCTGATCGGCAAAGCATTAAATGAAAATTCCCCCGAACTAAAAATTCAGCGCGAAAATTTTGCGCAGACCCATTCATGGGAGAAGAATGTTGAAAAGATGGGTGAGATCATGGAGGAGTCAATGAATTCCACGAAAAATATTCAGTGAAATTTGATTATTAACCTAAAACAAAAACAATGACCATCACACATATAAAAAAGTCGAGTGGAGTTGTTCCATTGACTTCCACACAGAAGCGGATCTGGTTCATGGAGAACTTTGACAGCAGCATGACGGCCTATGACATTTGCCGTGATTATAAGATCACGGGGAACCTCGATATTGATATTCTTGGCCGTGCACTCGACCTGCTTGTCGAGCGACATGAATCGCTGCGTACGGTATTCACAAAAGTCGCCGGATCTCCGGTCCAGAAAGTATTGAAAGGCATATCCGGAAACCTGAGCATTGTTAACATGGAAGGGGACCCCCCTGGAAACCGTGCCATGAAGATATCAGAACATTCGCTCACCAATGCTTCATTTAAATTCGACCTTGAAAAAGGACCCCTTTTCCGCTTTGAATTGCTGGTTTTGGGGAACTACCAATATTATTTTTTAATGAACTTCCATCACATCATTTTTGATGAAGGGTCCGTTGACATTTTCATGGACGAGCTCGCATCAGTGATTGATTCACTTTCCACAGGTAAACCGGTAAATCTTCCTCCACTTGCAATCACATATGCCGATTATGCGATTTCACAGAACAATTGGCTGAAAAGCAATGAATGCAGGAATCAGCTTGAGTATTGGAAAAACGAGTTGTCGGGACATACGGATGTTTTGCAATTGCCGCATGATTTTCCCCGGCCAAGGATATTAACCTATAAGGGGAAGGAAATTTATTTCAAGGTCGACCAGGAACTCAGGAACAAGCTGATGAATCTAAGTATAAAGCAAGGCACAAGCATGTCTATAACGCTTCTGACGGCCTACGGCGTTTTGCTTACACGTTATTCCTCCCAGGAAGACATTGTGGTCGGAGTTCCCGTTTCGAACCGTACAAATTCCGAACTGGAATTGCTTCTTGGGGTGTTGATCAATACTCTTCCGATCCGGATGAACATAAACGGCGATATGTCATTTTTGAAAACAATGGAAGAGGTTTCGAAGAAATTCTTTGCCAGCTACGAGAACCAGGAAGTTCCCTTCGAACATCTTGTTGAAGAAATGAAAATCAAACGGGCGATGGATGTTAGCCCGATTTACCAGGTCCTTTTTAACTACCTGCCACAGTACAAAAATGAGATCAGCCTTCCGGGCTTATTATTCCAGAAAACAGAAGGTGAACATGCTGCGGCCCAGATGGATTTGACACTAACAGTCAATGATCAAAAAAATAATTTATCCTTCAAGTTAGAATACAATACAGATCTTTTCCGTCAGGAAACGATTGAGCGCTTTGCAGGGCATTTCATTACATTGCTGAAGGCCGTTTGCCGCGATGAAATGAAATTAGTTGATGAAATTCCTATTCTGACGGAAGAGGAAAGCAACCGGATGCTGATTGAATGGAACCGCACCAAAACCGATTACCCTGTGAATTTGTGCGTTCACCAGGTTTTCGAGGAACAGGTCAAAAAAACACCGGATGCAATAGCTGTTGAATTCAACCGGCAGCAGATGACCTATTCACAACTGAACAGGAGGGCAAATCGCCTGGCCAGGTACCTGGTTCAAAATGGTGCGGGTGAAGATACGATTGTTGCCGTATTCCTTGAACGAGGCATGGATCTTCCTATGGCCCTGATTGCAGTTGCCAAAACCGGGGGCACATACCTTCCGCTCGATCCCATTTTCCCAAAAGCAAGGCTGGAAGCGATCCTGGAAGATGCAAGGCCCGTGCTCTTCGTTACACAATCCTCATTGCTCGATAAGATGCCGCAAACCAGTGCCGCGACAGTTTTTATTGATGACATATCAATATTCAACCAGGAAAATGATGACGACATGGGGCTGGGAAATCCCTTGAAACCCGTATATATCCTGTATACTTCCGGTTCCACGGGAAAGCCCAAAGGGGTTCTCATAAAACATCATTCCCTTGTTAATCTCATCATATCAACCGCCAGGATGATTCAGGCGGAAGAAAAAGACATCCTGCTTGCCGTTAACACTATTTCCTTTGACATCGCCGAACTGGAATTCTACAATCCGCTGTTTACGGGGGCCAAACTGGTGATCACTTCCGCGGAAACAGGAATGAACGCCGAACTCCTGATGAAGGCCCTTGATGAATACAACGTAACGATCTTCCAGGCAACTCCGGTCACTTATAAAATGCTGGTGGGTTCCTCCTGGGCGGGAAAAAAAGACCTGCGGGTTTTATGCGGGGGAGAGGCCTTATCAAAGGAACTCGCCTCAGAACTCCATTCCCGTTGCAAGGACGTTTGGAACATTTACGGGCCCACTGAAACAACAGTCTGGTCAGTCGCTAAAAAAGTCCTTCCACAGGACCTTACGGGAGAAGGCTATGTCCCCATTGGCAAACCCCTGGATAATACAACCCTTTATGTTTTGAACAGGAAGATGATACCGGTGCCCGTTGGCCTTCCCGGTGAACTCTATATTGGCGGGGATGGAGTTTCCCCCGGCTATAATAACCTTCCGGAAAAAACCGCAACACAATTCATTCCCGACCCGTTTTCAAATGAACCGGGTAAAAAACTTTACAAAACCGGCGACCTGGTCCGTTATTTCGCCGACGGAAATTTAGTATTCCTTAACCGTGCCGACTCACAGGTAAAAATCAGAGGGTTCAGGATCGAACTGGGCGATATTGAATCGACACTTTCCAAATTTGACGGTATTACGGAAAATTTAGTGGTCGTCAGAAAGGATTCAACCGGTGAAAAAATGCTTGCAGCATATTATATTCTGAAAGAAGGCTCTGCCGCGAATCATCAGGAAATAAGGCGATTTTTAACCGGTTTTTTGCCTGAATACATGATCCCTTCAGCTTTTGTAAAGATGGAAAAATTTCCGTTGACGGCAAATAATAAAATCGACAGGAAAGCGCTCCCGGAAGTAGAAATCATATCCGGATTGCCGGCAAACGAATATGCAGCACCTGTCACCCGGACAGAACAGAAGCTGGCATCGATCTGGTCATCCCTGCTGAAAAATGGCAAGATCGGCATTCATGATAATTTCTTTGAAATTGGCGGCCATTCAATGATCGCGGTTTCATTGATCCTGAACATAGAAAAGGAATTAGGAATCCGCTTGCCACTGGCGACTTTATTTGAACGAAGCACCATACATCTGCTTGCAGAGATCATTGACGATAAATCGGATACCCCGGATTGGCGGTCATTGGTTCCCATCCGCCCGAATGGTTCAAAAAAGCCGATCTTCCTGGTTCACGGACTTGGATTGAATGTGCTGCTCTATTCTGCCCTTGCCAACAACCTGGATCCCGATATGCCCGTTTATGGATTGCAAGCAAGAGGATTGGACGGAAAAGAAGAGCCGCTTAAAACGATCGAAGAGATCGCACGGCATTATATCTCGGAGATCATGACGGTAGATCCAGAGGGTCCCTACGCAGTGGCCGGTTTTTCACTGGGCGGGAGGATCGCCTGGGAGATGGCTCAACAACTGACCGCGATGGGCAGGAAGGTGAGTTTTCTCGGACTTTTTGATACGCCGGCGAATGAAATTTTCAAAATCAATTCCCTATCAGGAAAAAACAGCTCGCATATAAAATATGCATTAGAATATATAGCCTGGAATATCAGGTATTTTTTCAGGGACAAGGAGGAGACCAAACGTTCAATTCTTTTAAGAAGGTTAAACGGACTGCGGAAAAAATTGACAGGTATGGACATCAGGGTAGATAAAAAAACGTTGATCTCAAATGGATCCAGTCATGAATTACCCCGATATATGAGGGAGGTGCACAAGGCAAACCGGAAGGCTGACAATAATTACGAATTAAAGCCTTACAGCGGAAAGGTATTCCTTTTCAAGGCAAAGCACCAGACATTCTTTACACCAGATCCGGATCATTATGGCTGGGATATGCTCGCTTTGGGCGGGGTTCAGATCCATGAAATACCAGGTGAACACAGCACGATCTTTGCACCACCCAATGACAGGTACTTTGCCAAAGTCCTGGAAGAATGCCTCAAAACCATAGCCTGATGTTTTCACTTTTCAATCATTTTAAACTGGTATCAGGATGAGAACAAGGCATATATTCCGGGTGGCGTTTGCATTTTTCGCGATGGTCTGTTCTCCGCACCTTGAAGCACAACGACCGCGGATCATTGTAAGTCCATCGACCACGCTCGTTGACGGAACTTCAAAACCTTACAGTACATTACGCCCCGGCGACACGCTTTTCTTCCAGGGAGGCTACAGGACATACCTGTTCATCCGGAATTTTACAGGAAGTAAAACCAAACCCCTGGTCTTCATGAATGTTAACGGGGTTGTTTCCTTTAATACGGACTGGTACTATGGGATCAAAGTCTCAAATTGCCGCTACATCAGGCTTTCCGGAACCGGTGATCCCGGTGCATTTTATGGGTTCAGGATCGAGCGGGTGAAATCCGGGGCCGGGCTCAGCATCGGCGATCTCAGCTCTGATTTCGAAGTAGATCACATTTACATCAGCAATGTACCTATTGCAGGTGTTTATGCAAAGACCGATCCGGATTGCAATCTTCTTTCTGTACGTAATAAATTCACCCAATATAATACAGTCTTTCACGACAACTACATCGTCAGTGCCGGTAATGAAGGATTCTATATCGGCAGCAGCTTTTATAAAGGCGAGACGATTTCCTGCCACGGCAGGGATACGGTAGTGCTGCCTTCTACCCTGAGCGGTGTTCGGGTTTTCAACAACATCGTAAAACTGACCGGATGGGACGGCATTCAGGTCAGTTCAGCATCAACTGACTGCAGAATCTATAATAACATTGTTCTTTACGACAGCCAGGCAGGGGTTCAGTCACAGATGTCCGGGATCCTGATCGGGGGGGGATCAAAATGTGATTGTTACAACAATTATATTTACAAAGGCAAAGGCGACGGGATCGAAAGCCTGGGTCTCGGGGGATACCGGATCTTCAATAATGTCATCGTGGATGCAGGCCGGTCTTTTCAGCCGGATGTCCCCTCCGCCATGAAGCACGGGATCTATGTAGGCGACATTTCAACTGCACAGGGGGGGGCCTATGACATCCTGTTCAACGTTATCATCAATCCGAAAAGCAATGGGATCCGCTTTGCGAGTGTCATCAGCAAAAAGAACCTGATTGCGTCCAATGCGGTTATCGGTCCCGGTCTGGGCAGCAGTGCTTTTATCGTAGTCACAGATCCCCGATCGGATGTCGCCATAAAGAATAACTACACGGCACCCAACAGCAGTAAAGCCGGGTTCAGGGATTCAACATTTGTACTTCTTCCCGGATCACCCTTGATCAATGGCGGGTATCCGGATTGCAGGGGCATTACCTTCGACTTCTTCAATCATACCAGGCCGATAGGGTTCCCGGACATCGGTATCAGCGAATTTAACCCGGCCCAGACAGGCAAAACCCATGTCAATGATAAGGAAACCGGCACACCGGTGAACCCTGAACATAATCGGGTAAAGAGTGGTACAAAAGCAAAACGGTAAAATGGTAATCTGCAGATCATTCCTGAATCTTTTACCTCAAAGCCCGAAGTTCGGTGATGAGAATCTCCGTGGCGGATTTAAGTTCAAGGAATATTTCTTCAAGCCCATCTGATCTTCTCTGTCGTGCCATATCCTTGAGTTTCCGGCAAAGAGATACAGGTTCAGGGGCCATGAAGTTTGAAATGGCTCCTTTGAATCCATGGATGTTCTCTTCGAGGTTGGCGAAGTCCAGCTCCTCTATGTTCTTGTGCAGCGTGTCAATCCTCGCCGGATATTCCCTGATGAAAACATCGATGATCTCTGTTATCAATTCCTTATCAAAATGCCGGCTGAATTGCTCAAATCTGGAAAGGTCGATCATGGGGGAATGTTGAATTGTAATTTAAAATCTATTGCACTCTATTAACATTCAAAATCTTCATCTCCCTGAAAAACAAACTTTTAAGAAATCACTGACCGGTCGGCAAACCGCTCAACCGGTCAGCAACATTTGATTTTCTCAGTGGACAGTGTCCTGTTGTTCCGCATTCATATCCATCCACACGATCTCCCAGATATGACCGTTGGGATCATTGAAGCTTCTCCCGTACATAAAGCTCATCTCCTGGGGTTCTCCGGCTTCGGTTGCACCCATCGACATTGCGATTTTCATCATCTGGTCAACCCGTTCCCTTGATTCGGCCGAGATCGATACGAGCACCTCTGTGTTCCGGGTGGCATCAACCACTTTTTTCTTTGTGAAGGTCCGGAAAAATTTTTCCGTGAGCAACATCACAAAACTGTCGTCGCTGATCACCATGCAGGCGGCCTTGTCGTCGGTGAACTGCTTGTTGTAGGTAAATCCCAGATGGCTGAAAAAGTCCATCGTTTTTGAAAGATCCTTGACCGGAAGGTTCACAAATATTTTGGTTGTCATGATTTTTGCTGTTTAAAGATGAATACTGAAAAATTATTTACGGGTATCTCTCGTCTGCAAACAAATGTGTTTACCACACATTCTCCGTCCCTTTTCCAAAACCACCCGCTGGTCCGGATGTGCAAAGTTAATACGGTTGTTCCCGGATGATCTCACTTTTATCCTGTTTCTTATGATTTAAGATTTTCCGGATGCTAATGTTTGCCTTTTCTACCTTTGCCGGCAAAATCAAAACCATGATGACCATGCACCTCATCCTATTCATCACCGCCGTCATTTCATGTGCCTCATTCCTTGCCCTGTTGGAGATCCAGATTGAAGGGGCCGAGGGCTGGGCGGGAAACCTGCCTACGTGGAAGACCTCAAACCGCTGGACCCGGCTGTTCCTGGGAAGCGTCCCGTTTACCGGTTACCATCTTTACCTGTCGTTGTTCACCCTCTGTTTCCTTCATGTCCCCTACCTGGCCGGGATAACCCCATTGTCGGTCATGTCCGAGTTCAGACTTTTTTCCTTCTATTTCTTCTTTTGGGTGGCCGAGGATTTACTCTGGTTTGCATTCAACCCCGCATTCGGGTTAAGGAAGTTCCGGAAAGAGCATATCTGGTGGCATGCCGGGTCCTGGTGGATCTTCATGCCGAAACTCTATTGGATCCTTCTGCCGGCCGGAGCCATCCTGTATTATCTTTCTTTATGATATTGACCTAATCGAGGGGTTGTTGAAAAACGCTCGTGACCCCCCGTCTTTGCCTGAGTAATCTGATCACTTCACCCTTTTGAATGTTGGGACAATTCTGTCGTCAACAAAAATCGTCGGAGGTGGGCAGGAACTCCTATTGTTCTACTCATCTCAGTTCAACTCTCTTTTGCAGATAAGGCGCAACAGGATGGGAAATGTATGAATGATGTAACTTATTAGCAGAGTTGTATAATACTTTCCGAATGTATCGGACCCAACTTTGTACCGTAAAAATCCATTCATATTAAAACCATATAAAAATGGAAAAAACAATTTTTAACCTTGCTGAAGAAAAAATCAGCTCATATGAAAAACTGAACTCGCGGCAAAAATAGAACGTAAGTAAAATAGGAGCCTGCTAGAAAAATGCACAAATACCAATAAGCAGACATAATGAAAGAGATAAAATTGAGCATCCTGATAAACAAATAATACTTTCAACAGAAAGGTTTTTACTGGATTGATTCATTCAATAAGCAATGGCTATGAAGACCCCGATTACAACAGATCAGTTTTTCTCTGTTTTTGAAAAATACAACCATGCAATCTTTCCGGTCCAGATCGGACTCTTTCTTTTGACCATATTGGCATTAATTGCAATTGGATCAAAGATCGGGCAAAAGGATAAATTCGTTGCAGGTATCCTTGGAGTGATATGGATATGGACCGGAATCGGGTATCATTGGGTATTCTATTCCGACATTAACAATCTTGCTCTCGGATATGGTGTGGTTTTTATCTTACAGGGCTTGTTTTTAGTCTGGGAAGGCGTTATATTGTATAACCTGAAATTTGTATTCAGGATGACAGTACAAGCAATCCTCGGTTACTTTTTTATCCTCTACAGCCTGATAATTTATCCTGTTGTTGGTTACCTGATTGAACCAAATTTATCACAGACTATCTCTATTGGATTACCTTCTCCTACAATTATTTTAACATTTGGCTTCCTGCTTCTCTGTGATAAAAAGTTTTCAAAGTACCTTTTAATCATTCCATCACTTTGGGCAGTAATCGGAATCAGCGGAATAATAAAACTGGGCGTTTATCAGGACTCGGTGATGCTAATAGCCGCGATTATTGCTGATGTCCTGATTCTAAGAAGTAAAAAGCCACCTGATGAAAAATCTGAACTTCAGTTGGAAAAAACATAAGACACAACAAATAAGATAATGTATCAATGCTGTATCTCATTTGAAAAGTTGTGTATTGGTTTGCTGAAAAAAGGATTGCAGCTGGTTTATTTGGCAGCCATTGACTGACCAGGAAATATTAGCAATCGTTTAACTGACGGAAAAGAATGCAAACACAAACCCTTCCAGCAATTGTAATTCAAAAAAGCAGTTTATTGGAAATTGCTGATGAACCTGTCAAAAGTTCAAAACTCTTTCATCTCATATATATTGCAGATGCTTCTAACGGAATCACAAGAACGAAATCAGGGAAAACCTTTCATTACTTTCTTAATGAAAAATTAATTACAGACGAAGAAGTTTTAAACCGAATAAAAAATTTAGTCATTCCCCCTGCATGGAATGATGTGTGGATTTGCTCTAAAGAAAACGGGCATTTGCAAGCTACAGGAATTGATGCAATGCATCGAAAGCAATATCGCTATCATACCCTGTGGAATAAAATGAGAAGCGAAACAAAATATTTTCGGCTTTACGACTTCGGAAAAAATCTACCCGCATTGCGTCAGCAATTAGAAAAAGATATTGCAGAGCAAGGCTTACATTTAAAAAAAATTCTTGCTACTATCGTCCTGATCATGGAACAAACTTCCATTCGGATTGGAAATTCTTTTTACGAAAAACTCTATGGCTCTTATGGATTAACCACATTTAAAAATCGACACGTAAGTATCAACGGCAATAATATACTTTTTACATTTAAAGGAAAGAAAGGGGTGGATCATAAAATTTCATTGCATAGTAAACGATTAGCACTCATAGTTAAGGAATGCATCGATGTGCCCGGGAAGGAGTTATTCCAATTTTATGATGATACCGGTGAAATACATTCTATCCATTCAGGAATGGTGAATGAATATATTCAGGAAATAAGCGGTAAGGAATTTTCAGCAAAGGATTTCAGAACATGGTCAGGAAGTATTTCAGCAATTTTAATTTGCAATATTCAAGGCAGTTGCGAAGAACAAAATGCCAAACAAAAAATAAATGAAATCTTAGATGAAGTTGCAAAGCATCTTGGTAATACCCGAAATGTTTGCAGAAAATATTATGTATATCCTTCCATCCTGGAATTATATCAAACAAACAAACTCAACAAATATTTACCTGACCTCAATAAACCCCTTAACAATAAAGACAAATCAGGATATTTACCCGTAGAGAATGTGTTAATGAAAATACTCAAATCAAATTACAAATCCACAAACACAATAAAGGTATAACCCTTAAAATAACCGGCACAGGTTTCCCGGTATTGATTGGGGGTGTTGCCTGCCGATGTGGTTCAGCCGGATGGGTCTTGTCTTAGCGGGGTTCCTTTTTTTCTGGTTATAAAGAGTGTCGATCAAGGATCCTGACCCAACGTTCTTCCGTTTCATTTCAAGCAGATTAGAATTCCTGAAACTGGACTTGTGGATCAAAAAAGAGCAATGTCGAAATGTAAGATCTAAAACGAAAAGTGCAAAGTGCAAATTTTTATTACACTTTGCACCTTGCACTTTGCATTTGCCTTTGTGGGCCCACCTGGACTTGAACCAGGGACCACCTGATTATGAGTCAGGTGCTCTAACCAACTGAGCTATAGGCCCGATTCCGAACCGGACAGTTAATGCCGCCGGAATAGTTGCGCAAAAATATGGAAAAATCGGAAACCTACAAAATGAAAGGAGACTTTCAATTACGGATTACGAATTACAGGATGAAATCGCGTGAAGCGTATTCTCTTAGGATTTATTTCAGGTAATGAATGACATGATCAATGCAAAAATTGCAATTGACACCATGCTGATCAGCCACAACCAGGCGGACCGGTATGCAAAGTTGAGCGTCCAGCCTAACCAGCGGATCCGCTTTGGAACGATAAAACGCCTGTCATTCCTGTTGAAATAAAAGATCCCCCATTTGTAATTTTCGGGGTTGTCTATATAAGGGTCGAATGTGTCGCTGATGTTCCGGGGTTTCATTAGCTGGAGGGGTTTGCTGTTGCAAATATAATCACAAAGTCACAGGGTCACAACTTTGATAGCTCGTCAACTCATCAGCTCATCAGCTAAATAATCGTTGTCAATCGAATCTATTCAGCGTTCCATCCGCTTCGGGGTTTTGTCTGTTAACGGGATCAGGCAGGCCTGGGTGTTTTTCACCGCGAAGACGCGAAGACGCAAAAAAATCAGCTGTTGATTTTTAATGACCTCATCCCCTGCACCTCTTCTGGATCCCCGCGTCCGCTGGGACCTTGAGGGGACGGGGGGTTGAGGTGCATGGGTTAATCCTCCGTCGCTTGCGGGGAGTAAAAAAATATTTTTCCAATTGGGGCCTCGCTACGTTGAAGCAAAGATGTTTATTCAGTCAGTATGATCTTGCGGATGATTGAATTATTATCGATCCTTGCAACGATGAAATAGTACCCGCGTGGAAAGGAGCTCACATCTAACTGGCTTTCGTGGTTATAGCTGACGTTCTGCTCAAGCACGGTCTTTCCGGTCAGGTCAACCATGGAAATAACAGCCGTACCGGCGGTGGATGCCTTCAGGCTGATCTTCACCTGGTCTCTGGCGGGGTTTGGAGAGATCCTGAATGTTGTTTCGCTTTTTTCGGATATCCCCACAGTGCCATCCTGAATGAGTTGAACTTCAACCGGCGTAACTCCTGCTGCTGACACTGTAATATGGGCCGTTCTTGGAGCTGACCCGGGGTTTGCGTCATAAGTTGCCGTCACAATACCATCGCCGAAACCGGAAGGTGTCACTGTACACCAGGTTGCATCGGAAATGGCCGTCCAGGCTTCATTGCAGGTAATAGTGAAAGTTGCATTGCCGTCGATGGCCGATACATTCTGGGTCGCCGGTGAAACATTCAGTGAAGGAGCGGCTCCTGCCTGCGTAAGGGTTACCGTTTGGGCAGAAACCCCTGTGCCGGACACGGTAATCACGGCGATCCGCTGCGATGTGGTCAGATTCTCATCGTAGGTGGCGGTGATCGTTCCGTCACCTGATCCTCCTGCTGAAACGGCACACCAGGACTGGTTGCTAGAAGGCGTCCAGTCGGTATTGGAAGTAACCGAATAGTTTGCACTACCGGCAGCAGAGGTGACATTTTGATTGGACGGGGTAACAGTCAGCGTTAACGTAGTGCCTGCAGCGGTAAATGATCCCACCATACCCATCCCTGCATGGGGCGTGCATTTATAACTGTAATTGCCCGGAACCATTACGGTGTACTGAAATGTCGTGTTGGCTGAATTAAGGGGTGCATCCCAGCCGGAAGCTCCTGCGGGAACAGCTGTGGAAGTGGTGGTATGACTTCCATTATCCCAGATCCAGGTAATGACATCCCCTACATCCACATTCAGTGTGGACGGGTTGAAAGAATAATTTCCGACATGTATATCGTGATTCACTGCAATTGCAGTGTTATGAGAAACCATTCCGACCAGCAACAGCATGGTAAAGAATGTGATAGTAAAACTTTTCATAGCCTTAGTGTTATTATTATTTAGATTATTTATAAACAAAGGTACTTCTTTATTTAACAATTGATGTAAGTTTTAACATATTTTAAGGATTGCATATATTCGATCGGTTTGAAAAAAAATACTGATTGATCATAATTGTACTCAAGAGTTCCTCATAAGATTATTAAGACATATAAACTTTTGAAAAAATCATTTGGACAATTGTACTTAATCAATAAAAAATCCTAGAAATGTTCCAATAACCGGCATTTCTGGAGTAACTTTGAATTCAAATTGTAAGGATATGAAAGCAACGACAGGAAGAATCCTCATGGCAGTGTTGATATTCATTGCTGTGAGCGCATCAGGGCAGGAGCACATGCAGATGTCTATGAGCAAAGAGAGTACGATCCAGAAGGCAGTTTGCGTCCTTTATGGAACACAGGGCAACAATGTATCGGGAACGGTTACGTTCACACGAGCTACCGATGGAATCAAGGTAGTGGCGGATGTGACGGGCTTATCCAAAGGAAAGCATGGATTCCACATCCATGAGTTCGGGGACTGCAGTTCCGCTGACGGCGCTTCTGCAGGAGGTCATTTCAACCCCGACATGAAACCTCATGGCGGGCCTACGGATATGAACAGACACGAAGGGGACATGGGCAATTTCACCGCCGATGAAACCGGGAAAGCACACCTGGAATATACGGATCGCTCACTGACTTTTGACGGACCCCATTCAATCATCGGCCGGTCGCTGATTGTGCACAGGGATGCCGACGACCTGAAGTCACAACCGGCCGGGAATGCCGGACCGAGGATCGCATGCGGGGTGATCGGTATCGCAAAATAAACCCTTTCTTTTTATAGGCTCAAATTATGTCATTCTTAACATATTGATCTTCAGGTCAAATGTTAAAAATGAATAAATTTCATTATCTGGAATTATTCCATATTAAATTTGTGCATGTCAATTGCATGGGGAATGGTTCGGGGGGAAAGGATTTACGCTTTGACAGGAAAAATCGTCCTGATTCCGGGAGAAGAAGACAGAAGATGGTTGTTTAAAACTGTAGTGAAGATCCGGTTCCAGGTAGAATTTGTTTCACATAAAACCAAACGTTATGAAAACAATGGATAGTTTCGGAATAACATCATCTGAAGCAATTGAAAAATTGAAAAAGGGAGGGACAGACCTCGTTCAACTGTCCAAATACGGCAATCTTTCGTTCGACATTTATAAACCAAGGGGTACTGATATGCAGGTACCTCATGACCGTGATGAAATCTATATGGTGATTTCCGGAAAAGGGACACTGAACTGCAATAATAAGCGAACGAATTACAATCAGGGCGATATTGTTTTCGTTCCTGCCGGAACAGAACACAGGTGGGAAGGGTATTCCAACGACTTCTATGCCTGGGCTCTGCTGACAACCCCGAATAAGGGCGACAAGATGACGATGTGATTTCCGGGGATCGACCATTCTTTGATTGATCCTTGTAAATTTCTTACTAAAAACTTACTTTTCGTTAACCGCAAAGACGCAAAGACGCAAAGCCCGGTATGGGTTTATAAATAGCGTCTTCGCGACTTGGCGGGAAAATCAGTTTAAAAAGATTATGTCAGTTACCGGATGCACTTCCCAGGATGTTTTGGGTTTAAGTTTCCCCGGGCCGACCTGACCTGCGGGGTGATCAACATCAAAGAACAAAGATCCCTCGATGGAAACATGAACTGGATTTACCGTAAGGATCGTTTTCTTCTTGCATACATTCCCAAAATAGTCCTTAACCTTTTTCCTGACTTCTTTAAAAACAGGGTAAGATAGCTCCGTTTTGTGCGGCAATCCCGATATTTCAAAATTCATGAGCAGAGCGCTGTCTGCATCCGGTGTACTGCCAATGATGACATGAAAATCGTTGTCATTTTCGCGGTAGATGGCGAAGAGATAAGCACTTTCAACACTAACGTTCCGGTTTTCCTCCTGCACCCTTAGGGAATTGGGATCTTTGGTGATCGGCGGATGAAGATTCCTCATAAAGTTATCAGAAGGCAATGTTAAGATAAGTTCGTCAAGTGTTTTAAAATCCTCGACCTTTGATGACAACGCAATTGAGGTTTTTGCAGCTTTCCTGTCTTTTCCTTTGTAAGCTTCTCCTGTGCAACTTTTCTGTGAAAATGCTGCAAAAGGGAGCAGGATGATCAATAGTGCACTGATTTTTTTCACGGTGAAATGCGTTGAGTGAAACTCATATGTTCCATTTGCGAATATTACGATTTTCACTACCGGCGGCAAATCGTACCCACCCCGACCCCGAGTACTCGGGGTCTTCCCCTCCCTACTGGTAGGGAGGGGATAAGAGGGGTGGGTATGCGCCAAAATGCAATATTCCCACACGTCCGCACTACCAAGTTATACTCTGCATTGGCGGCACATAATCGTCGAGCTTGACCGACGGAGAACTCCCTTCCAGGAAAACGATCTTGGTATCATTGATCTTGAGCCAGGAGCGCCAGATCCCAGGGCTTGTCTGAACGGGGGTGAGCTGTGTGGAAGGCCCGCTTATCCCGGCCCGCATAAGAAAAATGCTTAGGTAACCGGGATCATCGAACATGATCCTTCCAAGAACTCCGGCAAAGGAAGCCGATTGAATATTAATGGTAAACAAATTAAATTGAAGGTTGCTGAACAGGTCACTCCAGATCGGGATCCCCATCGAAACACCGATGGATCCATCATAATATCGCAAGGAATTTACAAAAGGGCTCAGCCTCTGTTCCTGGGCCATCGGCGGTGCATACCATGATTCCTGGGGATTTGCAGCAAGAAACATCTTCACCACCTGCTCACACAGACCGAACCCATCCTGTCCGCCGGAATTATTGACAGCATTAATAAAAAACGGACCCGTAGCCACCGCAATCTGGTATGGGGTGGCACAGGAAAATGCAGAATAGCTGTTCCAGTACATGCACCGGTTGACGGAAACTGAATAAATCCCGAAAGCAGATGCGCCATCTTCCATGGTGTAACATTCAAAGGTGATTTTCGTGTTTTCCTTTGAATAGTCAAACACCCAGGCCTTCTTAAATCCATATTCCAGGAAAAGCCCTGCATGATTATCCAGGTAGGAATAAAGATCCTGCCCCGCAAAGCTATCGTGCCGGGTGATGCGGACCCCGGGAATGTCGGCTTCCGCAACAAACCTTGGGTTCTGGGAGAAGCAGGAAAGTGAGAGGAATAAGAACAAAAGGGATGAGATTTGTTTCATGAATATGGGTATTAATTACGAATTACGAATTACGAATTTCCTGATCAGGTTCACATTATTCAGGTTATTTACTTCTTCTTCGCTTTGGGAGGAAGCTGTCGTGCGTATATCAATGCTTCTTCAAGAATTGCCGGGAATTCTTCCTTGTCTGAAAGAAGACGATCCGGAATGACATGATAATTCTTCATCGGACGACCCTTCATCGGCTCCAGGCAGGCCAAAGAAATCCCTTTCTTTTCGATGGAATCAATTTCTGACCGGGAAAGCCGAAGGAAGAAACTATCTTCGAACAACCCTGCAAACATATTTCCATTGACAAAATAAACGGGGAATCCAAACATGGTCTTCCGGTCTGCTTCTTTACCTTTCATGGACTCATCGAGAAAACCGATCAGTTCCCGTGGCGCTTTTTTCCATTTGCCCTTATTTTCATTCGCCATTTGTTTTTCTTTTGTGAAGGATCAAATTTAAAACATATTCCGGACAATTGCTTTTCCGGTTGACGTATGAGAGGCTGAATTTATCAACCACAAAGATCACAAATTAAGACGGGAGATCCAAGCCGGTCATATCATTTCAGATGTATGAACTTCCCCGTTACCGTTCCTGATTCCTGAATAATCCTGTAAAAGAGGAGGCCTGTCGGAAATTCGTCAAGGCGGATATGAATATATCCTGATAAAAAATGATCATGGCATAATATGCGATTGTTCACATCATAAATCAGAATCTCGCTTTTTCCTGGTTCCCCGGGGATTTGAAGACATACATGATCACTTGCAGGTACAGGCCAGACGCGGATATTCAGGTCTTCCGGCTCATTCCTGACATTGACAATTTCCGGTACCGGCCGTTTCCAGACCCCTGCCCCGCAGGTACCGGCAAAAAGATAATTGTTGCGGAGAGCAAGGGACAGTATGATCGGGTTATCAAGCCCGTTGTTAGCATCTGCCCAGTTCTGTCCTTTGTCATTCGTATAAAAAACACCGCCACCGCACGTTCCTGCAAAAAGGGTGGTTCCTTCATGAGCAAATGATGTAACATTCAGGTTCAGAAGACCGTTATTTACAGGAATCCAGTTTGTTCCCATATCTTCAGACCAGAACACGCCGCCGCTTTGCGTCCCTGCATAGAGATCATAATCATTAATAAGCAAGGCCTGTATCCAGTCGTTTTCCAGGCCATGATTGACCGTTGACCATAACCCCCCGTTGTTATCTGTCTGAAACACCCCGGAGTCAAAGGTTCCGGCAAAAATTTGTCCCGATCTGTTCGCAAGAGAAAGAATGTCATTGCTCAGAAGTCCGTTGTTCACCTGGTTCCAGGATGATCCGTTACTGAATGAGCGATAAATTCCCGCAATTCCTGAACCGGCGAAAACCGTATCATTGCTGATCGTGAAGGACTGAATCCATTTTGTGGTTATTCCGCTATTGGCATTAACAAAGCTGATTCCGCCATTCACCGATCTGAAAATGCCAAGGAGATCGGTTCCTGCAAAGACAGTTGTACCATTGGAGACAACCGACCGGATCTCAACTGTACCTATGGTTTGGGAAGCTGTCCATGAAGCTCCGTCATTACTGGTATAATGAAGGTTGCTGCCGTGTGTTCCCGCGACGATGTTGTTTCCGCTTACGGCAAGGGATCCTACGCATGTTGAAGGAGTAATTCCGTTACTGGCCAGGGACCAACTGCTGCCGTTGTTCTCCGACCTGTAAACATGGCCGCTTGTTGCACCGGCAAACAGGGTAATTCCGCTTATACCCAAAGACCAGAGGCTTGTTTCAGAAAGGCCTGAATTTCTCGGGGTCCAGTTCAATCCGTCGTCGGTTGACAAGTAAACACCTCCACCAAAACATCCTGCAAATATCATGTTCCCGCTTACAACAAATGCTTTGATGCCGGAAGGTCCGTTTGCAATGTGCGTCCAGATGCTGCCGTTATTTACTGAGCGGAAAAGGCCCGTGCTCATGGATCCCGCAAGGATCGTGCTTCCCTTGATGATAACGGTCATGATATCCGGATCAGTGAGCCCGGAATTGACCGCCGTCCAGCTGTTTCCATTGTCCGTTGAACGGAACATGCCGGAATTAAATGTCCCCGCGAAGATATTCGTTCCGTCATTCGCCAGGCAATAAATATATATGCTGGCAAGACCATTATTGATAGCCGTCCATGTATCACCATTGTCAGACGACCGGAACATTCCCTTGAGATATGTTCCTGCAAAAACATCCGTTCCCATGACTGTCATGGCTTTTACGTAGGTCTTTGTGAGTCCGTTGGCAACAGGAATCCAGTTCTGCCCGTTATCGGAGGAACGGAAGACCCCGGTCTCAGTTCCGGCAAAAAGGTCAGATCCGCAAAAAACCAGGGCTTTCACATCGGTGGTTGTCATTCCATTGTTTATCGGTGTCCAGGTTGTCCCATTATCGGCGGAGGAATAAGTTCCGCCGCCTCCGAGACCGCAGAATACCCTGGTTCCGTCCGAGGCAAAACAACGGACATAGCCTCCGGACGGGCCATTGGTTTGCTGCCATTGAGCGGCAGCAACCAGAATAATTAGAAATCCTGAAATTGTGAGGAGAAGTCCTTTCATGATGATGAGGAGTTGAGACAGATTTAGTGGTCAAGGTACAATTATTTGCGAATTCAGAATATGGATCCAGGAATGAAATTTCGATTATCGGATGATGAATATATGGCGGTCCTATTCACTCAAAAATATTTCACCAAAATTATTTTGCAAATAATAAATATTGTTCGTAGTTTTGCGAACAACAAAATAAAATATGGCATACACGAAGAATATCGATTATGAACCGGAGGTGATGGAGCTGGCACGGTTCGCCAAAGCGATGGGGCACCCGGCACGGATTGCGATCTTAAAACACCTTCTTTCCCTTGATACCTGTTTTTTCAGCAGCATCAATGATGAGCTCCCGATCGCTAAAGCGACGGTTTCGCAACACCTGTCGGAATTAAAGGATGCAGGTTTGATCCACGGAAGCATTGAGCCTCCGAGGGTGAATTATTGCATCAATAAGGAGAACCTGGTGAAGGCGAAGAAGCTGTTCGGAAAGTTCTTCAAGGCGGGGATGCCGGGGATGAAGGATTTCGATTGCTGCTAAAATAATAATTCATGACCGGAAATTTTATCAGGCCAGGATTTTATGATGCGGTTCACTGTGAACTTTGTGAGTTCTCAGTGGTCTCTGTGGTAAAAAAAAATAAAATTCACCACAAAGGACACAAAGAAGGCACGGAGGACACAAAGCAAGGCTTATAAACAATACCTAAAGATTCAAAGATTATAATTTACCAACAAATTTAAAATGGACAACGAAAAAACTACTGAAAACCCCCAGGGCTGCGGATGCGAGCCGGGATCGGCATGCTGTCAACCAAAAAAACCAACCATCTGGAAAAAGCTGATATTCGGCCTAGTGCTGGTGATCGCAGCAGTTATCATCATTTTCAAGGTGTCGCACCGAAATGACACGATAGCGGCAGGAGCCGGTTCAAGCTGCAGCGACACCTCGCAATGCTGCGGTGAACACAGCAAAAGTGACACAACGAAACCATGCTGTCCGTAAATAACTATCAAAACTCCTCGTCGCAGAGCAGCGGGGATTCTAATAGTCATGCTGAGCGAAGTCGAAGCATGCTCATTTCTCGACTTCGCTCGAAATGACGATTACAATACGTCGCAAGCCTGTCTGATGGCAGTCAGGCGGCGGGGAATTAACCCTAAAAGAGATTAAATCCAACAAGCAATGGAAGAATGGATCAAACAGGTTGCCTCATCGGATGCCACATCGCTTTCGGTACTTCCGGCAACGCTTTTACTCGGATTCCTGGCTTCATTTACCTCCTGCTGTACAGTCCCGGTCATCGGAGCTATTGCAGGATACTCAGGTTCGCTGGGAGGTGACGGAAGAAAGAAAGCAATCTGGATCAGTGCGCTTGCCTTCTTCATCGGAACCGTCGTTTCGCTGTCGCTTGTGGGTGCGCTAACCGGACTGGTCAGCAAGGCGGTAATAGCCGGCATCGGCAACTACTGGAAGATCGCCGCAGGGATCCTGACTATTTTCTTCGGATTATCGACGCTGAACTGGTTGCCGTTTAAAATGCCCTCCGTTAAGTTTACAACGAAAGAGTTCGGAACAGGGATCTTTTCAGCATTGCTGTTCGGACTGGCCATCGGCGGATTGTCCACGGCGTGCAATGCCTGCTGCAATCCCCTTTTCCCGATCGTTATCGGAGCTTCCTTCTTAAAAGGAGGAATATTATGGGGTGCATTGATCCTGGCAGTTTTTGCCCTGGGTTATAGCCTTCCGCTGGCAGTCGCCATGGTGGGGATCGGGCTTGGGATGGACAAATTGTCGTCTGTCGCAAAGACATTGAGTGTTATAATGAAATATGTTGCCGGGTTCCTCCTTCTCGGAATCGGATTTTATTTATTGATCACAATATGAATAAACAGCTTGCCTATGTTACAGGGAATATAGCTTCTCCTGCCGGCGATATCCCTAAGGTTTCAACAACGCTATCCGGCAAGGATATCTTGCAGACAATAGGCGTCAGATGGGATATCAACCGCGACAGTTACACCGTTGCTCCGGGACTTTATGCTGTCGGAGAACCCGGTGCCGGTTCCGATGTTTTCGTTACCGCCAACTACAAGTTCAGCTTTGATGTGGTGAGGAAGAACCTTTCCGGCCTCAATGCATGGATACTTGTTCTCGACACGAAGGGCATCAATGTATGGTGCGCCGCAGGAAAAGGAACCTTCGGAACCAAAGAACTGGTCAACAGGATCCGGCTGACTTCGCTGGAAAACATAATTGCACATAAAAGGCTTATCCTCCCCCAGCTTGGAGCAGTTGGCGTTTCCGCACACAAAGTGAAGGAAGAGACCGGTTTTACCGTGATCTATGGTCCCGTCAGGGCTGCCGATATCAGGGAATTTGTCGATCTCAAATACAAGCCGACCCGGGAAATGAGGAAAGTGACCTTTCCTTTTAAAGACAGGATGAAGCAGATCCCCGTGGATTCCATCTACAGGATATCATACCTTTTCGGAGCATTTATCCTGTTTTTCCTGTTGTCGGGTATCAATCACCTGAGTTTCTCATTGCAGCTTGCTGTCGATAACGGGCTGAAGGCCCTCCTCAGCCTTTTCCTTGGCTATATTGCGGGCATTGTTTTCACTCCTTTGCTCCTGCCCTATATCCCGGCGAAAAGGTTTGCACTGAAAGGGATGATCATGGGGATCATTGTTTCCGTCATCCTGCTGTTTTTTCACATTCTGGGGAACGGACTCATCGAAATCGTTTCATGGTTCCTGATGATCTCGGCGATTTCCTCGTTCATGGCGATGAACTTCACCGGATCGTCCACCTATACTTCGTTGTCAGGGGTCCAGAAAGAGATGAAAGTGGCGGTCCCGGTTCAGATCTCCTTTGCAGGAATTGGCTTTATTCTATTTGTTATCAGTAAATTTGTATAAAACAGGAAGTATGTTCGGATTGGTTTACATGAAAGATGTTGTGACACTCCGCCTGGATGAGGAGAAGTGCAACGCCTGCGGGATGTGCGTGAAAGTGTGTCCGCATGAGGTATTCGAACTCAGCGGGAAGAAAGCGCACATTGTCAAACGCGATGCCTGCATGGAATGCGGGGCTTGTGCGCTCAACTGCGCCCAGGACGCAATTTATGTCAAAAGCGGGGTCGGATGCGCCGCAGGGATCATCGAAGGCATCCTCAGGGGAACGGAGCCGACGTGCGGGTGTGGTGATGGAGCGGCGGGATGCTGTTGACTAAATTACGAATTACGGATTACGAATTAAGTGAAGAGTGAAAAGTGAAAAGTGAAAATCCGTGAAGATCAGTGTTCGCCGAAGGCGATCCGCGTCATCCGTGTTCTCTTTTTATTTTTTTACCACAGAGTCACAGAGAAGGCACAAAGGGCACAGAGAAAAATCAAACACAATCTTCATCCGGTTATTTAAGGATGGAGATCTTTTTACTTACAACGAACAACTTTGAACTAAGTGTTAGAAGATACAGACCGTTGTCAAGATGATCAAGGTTGAGGGTCAGCCATTCCGAACGGGGAATCCTTACCTCCTGGTGAACAATCCTGCCATTCAAATCCGTGACCCTGATTGATACTTCTTCATCGATAACCTTTCCGAAGTCTATTTTAATCTTCCCGGTGGAAGGATTCGGACTGAGAACCAACTGTATCTCATTGCCAGTGCCGGTTTCTGTAATCCCGTTGAAAGAGCGTCCGTCAGGCAGCGTGTTTGACAGGTAGGCACCCCGGATGATATCGATCATCTGCTCCAGTTTCGGCACCGAGGGCATGGAATCCACGGTGGCATAATTACGCGCGAAAATGTAAGCGATATCGAGCTCATTCACTTCCCCCGGGTGAAAGGTGAAGGGGCCCATGGAGCCTATACCCCTGATTTCATTCGGGGGAATTCCTGCAATTGATTGAGTCCAGTTGTGTGGACCATTTGGCGGTTGGCAGCCGACGCCCCAGTTCAGGCTGTCAGACCACCCTGGAAATAGAAAATTGCATTCGGGGCCGTATCCCCCGGCAGAAGCATTTCCTCCCCCGCCGTAGACAAAACGGGTGCTGTCACCCCACCGTGCCTGCATAAATTTATAATACCTGTCATAAGCAAAATAGTCCCACTGTGACGGAGGATTGATGGAATGATTATAAGCAAATGTTGTCATTCCATATCTTTCGTTATCGACAACTCCATCCCCGAAATTCAGCCCGTTGACGCTTTCATTGCAGAGTTGGAGGCCTGTATTGTCTTTCGCCGGATTGTCAATGCCATCGGGGTCTTTTAGCGGTCCGCCCAAGATCGTAACCGCTTCCGCGGGAGGAAAAGCACCATAGGCCCAGGCCTGCCCCGAACCATCGACAGGATCCCCGTTGTAACCAATATAGCTTCCGCGCTGAACATCGCTTTTCACATAATCATCCTCTGCATAACCAATGTCAAAATCTGTAAAGATCCCAAGCCATGCATCATGATAAATTTCAGTCGACCGGTTGATGATCTTGTAATTGAGAAAGACCGTGTTCTTAAAGGCTGAATCTGAAGGAAGATCAAATTCATATGCCATTCCATGGACTTCAATGCCCAGTTTCGCACCTTGTGTTTCGGAATGGTAATTCATGTCGTCGTTGAAGATGAACCAGAGGGCCTGGTCGCCGCGGATCAGGGGATAATCCCCGTTGAAGGGGTTGTAAAATCCATCCCCGTTATTGTCATAATAAGGAGCGAGGTCCGGGGCCTGGCCCAGCGCGGTATTCGCGTTTCCCGGCCAGAAAACGACATCATGAATGGGGATGTAACCTGCATCCTGCCAGTGTGCTTTATGATATTCGATGTCCGACCTTTTCAGGTTCCAGACATAATTCCATATCGTATCCTGGTATTCCGAGTAGCTGGCAGAATCCATCACGGGCCCGGCAAAAAAATCGGCTTTTGTCCCGGGGGTTGCCACGAAAGGCCCCTGGCGATACCGTTCCGCAGCGACATGCATATTATTCCCGGCATCCAGTCCCCCGATCCACAATGCACTGCAAAAAACGGGGGACTGCAAGGTTCCTTTCGGAACAGTGAAGCCGGGGAAGTCTGAATCCGAGGGGTGGAAATGGTTTCCCCAGGCATTGAACCGGGCAGACACATTATTAATCGTGAGTGAATCATAACTGTAATCACGAACACGGAAAATGATAGCCGCAACCAGGGATGTATCCAATGTGGTTATATCAGCAAACCAATATTGGCCCAATCTTGTTCCATTGTGTCCCCAGTACCTCACCTCAAAGGTGTAAATACCCTTTGTGTAATGCTCATAATAGATGCCTGACCACGCTCCGCAATAGACATGAACGGAATCACCGGCCGGATAAATGTCATTTGCAAGAAGATCAATTGTCACCGGTATTCCAGGCACGATATCGATCGTATCATTGACAGCCTGAACCGACTGGCCCCGGAGGGCGCTTCCCGAAAAGAGAAGAAAAAGGGAAGCAAGAAAGCCTAAAGAAAGTACATGTCTTGACTTCATGGTTTTTTTGTTTTAGGAAGGAGATATTTGGATGATGTAAATATAAGAAGAAATCCAGGGAAATCAAATCCAAAATTGTAAAATCTAAAATGGCAAAATAGTTGGACTCATCTAACTTTCTGCCTTTCTTTCAAAATTTTCCCTTCTATCTGACCACAAACTTCTTCATCATATCCCCTCCTTTTGAGTGTATTCTGAGAAGGTACAATCCTATGGATAAGCCTGGAATTGAGATGTTGCGGGTGAATTGATCACTTCCGGCCATTGCTTTTTCACTGAAGATGATCTTTCCTGAAGAACTGAAGATCGTGATATCAATGTTCCCGGGATCAGGATTGTCCAGGGATAACCTGAATTTCCCGTCGTTCGGGTTCGGAGTGATGGTTATACCGGTCTCATGACCAGTTGAACTGATCCCCACCGGGTGAAGCATTTGGATCCTGACGTTGTCGACAAAGACTGACTGTCCCCAGTGACCGATGTTGCGAAAGGCAACTATGACGGCTTGCTGGCCGGGAAAGTCCCCGATCTCGATGGAGTCGGTACGCCACTGGGTTGCATCAGGAATGAACATCTCAGAAGTGAGGCCTGGCGCGGTGGCCAGCTCCTGCCCGCCTTTGCGGTAATATTCGATGTATGACTCGCCGCAATCCGCCGTGGCAAGCACTGCAATGGTGTCGGAATATTGTCCGCCATACTCTGAATACGCAACATCGAAGAGAACTCTGGCGACACCGATGGATGAAAAATCAAGCTTGGCTGTCCACACTTCATCCTGGTGACCTACGACATCGATATCGAAATTATCAAAAAGAAGGCTGTTGCTACTCAGTCCGAAACCTCCGCAAACGTTGGTAACAGCCCAGTTCACACCGTCATTCGCATCATCCATCAGTTTCCAGTCGTCCGGCAGGTTCCCGGCTTCAAATCCTTCAGCCAGCGGAACTGAAGCAATGGTTGATGCCGTGATGAAACCCGGCCTGGTGATCGTATCTGTCATATTCCCATCCGTTACGATCAGGGTCACATCGTAAGACCCGGGCTGAGTATAAACAACCGACGGGTTATAAAGTGAGGAAGAGGAAGGATTGCCCCCCGGAAACAGCCAGTGGCATGTAGCATTCCCGCTGCAAACGCTATGGTTTACGAACCGGATGGTATCGCCGGGACAATAGAATGACGCATAATTGGCTGAGAAATTGGCCATCAGCTGTGACGAATCGACCAAACTTGTTTCCCAGATCGCCATGTTCCAGGTTCCAAGCCGGAGTTTCCTGTCCCTGTAAAAAGGAACGATCCTGAGCGGATCGATCCCGGTAGGAAGACCGCTGATCATGGGCTGCCAATCGGACATCGAATTATTCCGGTTATATACCAGTCCGTTCATGGCGGCGAGGTAAACCATGCCGTTCGTGCCGGCCTGGACAGCCATCGTCTTTATATGCACATCGTTGAGTGTTGAAGTAGACAGGTTCGACCAGCTTGTTCCGCCATTCACCGTATGGTAAACCTTTTGTCCGCTGCTGCCGTAAGTAAAAGCGATCCAGAGTTCATCAGGGTTTGAATAACTCAGGGTAAAAACAAGGTTCCGTGTGCTCAAAGGAAGGTTCAGCATCGTCCAGGTGACTCCTTCATCTGAACTGCGGAGAAGCCTGCTCACATTCCCGATCACAACCTGGGCGTAGAAGATCTCCGGGTTGGAAAAGCTTTGCTCGATCCAGTAAACTTTATTATCGGGATTCGTGGTGAAGGAATAGACCGGCATGAAGGAACTTCCGCCATCCACGCTTTTCATGAACTGGTTGTTCTTCCCCATATAAGCCACATTCCAGTAACGCCAGTCGAAGATGATCCTTGAACTCCCGTTTTCCCAGTACGATTCGTTAGGTGCATTATACAGGCTGAATGTTTTCAGCAGACTGTCGGCTGATTTGGGCAGGACACGACCGCCGATGTCTGAGAAATATGTTTTCCGTTCATCGCTGTAATTCACATACCCGGTAGGTGCTTCACCTCCGCCCAGGGCCAGGAAGGTCTTTTCAGGATAATCCTGGTAAAAAGCGGCATTTCCGTTATGATATCGTCCGCCGACCATGATGTCGTCATTCCAGCCCTGGTCGAAACCCCAGAAAGCGCCGGCCTGTATGCCATTGCAAAGGGAAGTATGGGTGTTGAACAGGTCGGTGGAATAGCTTACCCCGCCGTCGCTGGCATTCCAGACTTCTTCGGTTGATGCAGATGTTTTGTAGACTTTGAGTTCCTGGATATCGACATGAAGAAATGGAATATCGCCGATATAACCGCCAACTGCCTGGTAGGTTGCCGCACCGTCATTGCTTCTCCAGAGGTTCAGCCCGCCGATCAGGAGTTTGTTTTCATTTAACTGGGAAACGATCAGCGCGGTATTGTAATAGATCTGGTTATAGGTGCTTGAATGGCCGTCGAAATCCATCAGGTTCGGATGGGTATCAAGGTCGTATGGCTGGCCGATGAGCTGCTGGGGAAGTGTCCACGATTCACCTGCATTGGTGCTGGAATATACACCGATATACCCGCCCAGCTGCAGGTTCGCATTCGTATTGCTGTTGCCGACCAGCAGCACGTAAACCCTGTTCGGATTTGCTTTTGTGACTGCGATCCGGCCGCCATGGCTCTCGATCTTCCCGAGATCCGCTGCCGGAACGGCAAACCAGCCGCTGGGCTTTTTGGTAAAGGTTTGTCCGCCGTTCACCGATTTGAAGAATTCGGGGGATTTTGTGGCCGGGTTATACTGGAGGGCATAGACCGTATTCGGGTCGGTTGGCCTGATCGCAACCGACATGCTTTCATTCGTAAGGATCAGCGACCAGTTTGAACCTCCGTCGGTAGTCCGGTAGAACCCTTTGTCACAGGCGGCATAGATGATCTGCGGATTGGAAGGGCTGTATTCGATCTGCCAGGGATTCACATTGGAAGCCTGGAAAGCCGCATCGCCGGTGAGCTGCCAGGTACTTCCGCCATTCGTTGTTTTATAGATCAAACCGGATGCACCAAACAGCACTTCATTCTCATTTGAAGGATTGATAGCAACAGCAGAAACGGAATAAATGAGCAATCCCTGTGAAACCAGCGTCCAGTGCTGGCCTTTGTCGACCGACTTGTAGAGACCGCCGGATTCCGTACCGCAGTAAAGGAGGTTGGGATTTGACATGCTCTGATCGATGCAATAGACATTGGCCTGTTCTGTCAGCGGAAATAGCGAATCCGTTTCCGAGTACCTGCCCCGGAGATGGACTTTCGGTCCGGCAAAGGTCCAGGGAGCCGTTGTTTTCATTCCATGCAAAGGTTTTTGAAGCGATGAATTTCTGTCTTCTATCCTCTTTTTTTCCATCATCGAAACCGGCTGAACGAACCCGTTTTCATCGATATCCCTGCTTACCGACATTCTCCAGCGCATATAGTATCGGGTAAAGGATGTTTCCGTGAAAGGAACCTGCCTGTAATATGCCGTAACAGCGCTATCGACCTTGTAAACATTCGGTTTTTCGCTGTACATCAGCTTTACCCAGGCCGGAAGTGACGGATCATCAGGGGTGATCTTCGGTTCCATGAACTGGCAAATGCCGCTGAACGGGACCAGGAGCAAGATCAATAATGAGGAGAGGAAAAGTCTTTTCATTGTATTTTGTTTATGTTCACATTTCTACATTAATGTCTGAGAAAAACTTCTTAGGAATCCTTTCAACAGTCACATATAGAACCAGGGATTTTGTGCAACGATCCGTTCAATCCAAATGGATGCAAGCGCCATCATGGAACGCTATGTGTTAGTTGCGGATCATTAATCTAAATCCAGGATAACTTTGATGTTGTCCTTGACTTTTTCAACCAATTCATTTGAAAGTAAACCAACCTTTTTAATCAACCTTGAATTATCAATAGCACGGATCTGATCAATCATAATATCACAATTTTCAACGCAACTAACGTTTATGGGTTATTATTAAAACAATGATAATCCCAAATTTATATTAATACTATTATATTTCGAGTTCCAATATGAGTAATCACTTAGAATTTCACGATTTGTATTATATCGAATTTCTATGCTATATCTATCTTTATATTTATAACCTACTCCTAAAGCTAAGTTTCTTCTTGATTTAATCTCAAGTTCAGATAGCACTGAGCCATCATTTCTTACGAATTTAATAGATGAATTAAACGGAAAGTCAAAAACATAAGAAACGTTTATAAATAGTTTTGATTTATCATTCAAATAGAAATAGTATCGCACACCTACTGGCAATTCAATTGAACGGTAATCAACTTTTGAAACAAGAATTCCACCTGAAACACCGCTGGATTCATTCGATTGTTCTGATTTATAATATTGATAAGTGGGCTCTATTATTATCCCCCATTTGTTCTTATTGAACGGCAAAATAAATTCAGCTTCAATTCCAAACCTAATACCAATATTATTGCCAAAATCAGTATCTTTCGAACCTGACACTGAATTTTTTATTTCTAAACTGCTATAATTTAAACCAGGTCTAAAGGTCAAATTAAATAAATCTCTCTTTTTCTTAGTTTCATAGCTGATATAATCTGAACTAGTACATTCATTATATTTTATAAATAGTTTTTCTAAGTCTCTTTTAGAATAAGTTAGACGCTCTATATCATTTAATCCGATTTCTTCACACTTTAATTTGAGAAAAAGTTGCTGTTTGAAGTAATCATTCACAAAGATTTTACTTTCAATTAAATATCTTTTATAGACTAATTGTTCTATTTCTGAATCATCTAATTTATAGAACATTCGGGTAAGATTAGCATCAATATAAAGAAATAATACTGCGTTCCCCTCTATAAGCACTTTTAGAAAAAGCAATTCTTCCTTAAAACTGGGATTTCTTTCAGAACTCATTTTATCTATTTGGTCACTAGACCTGTCAATATTCGTTTTAACTCTGATATACTTGGAAACATTATTAATACCGAACTCTTTTACAGTCTGAATAGTGGCTTCTTGAGCAGGTTCGTCTTCCAGAAGCTTATACTCGAACTTTGTAGGATTATTTTGCCAATCAATATTTTTAATTAGACATTCAATTTTCTTGTTGGATTCATCGATGAAATAACCATTCTCAAAAATAATCTGCGAATATGATTTAATGCATGAAATTGTAATCAAAGCCATTACTAATACTTTGTTTCTCATATATTTTAAAATTTAAACCTTTTTAATTGTTATTATGTTAGATTGCGGGCATTTATGTTAATAACCCATAACGATTATATGAACGATTGCGGTTCCAATCTCACTTAATAGGATTTCGTTTTATTATGGAAAGTAGAATATCAAACGTATTGAAGTTATCATTACTCCCATAATTTTTTCCTAAGTAAAAGTAATAAAAATCAATAAAAATAATATGTGAGGGGGAAATACATTTAGCTGGCGAGCTTTTCCCGCTTTCGCGGGGATGACGATCCGGTTTCTGGCCTGAACCAGACTGATCCCGTTAATGTGTATTATTTATGGATACGATGCTATTATCCTTCCAACATAAAATTGCTGAATAAATACATGAGATTTCGATTGATGCAAGAAGGGTGGAGAATATGTTGAGGAAAGGTAGGAGGAAGATGCTGGATCAATTACGAATTACGGATTACGAATTACGTCCGGGCTTTGCCCGAAGAAAGACTTGGAAACAAAGTTGACAGTTGATTCAAAACGGTCAACTTTATTCAGGCAAGGATAAAAGACAACTCTTCACCGTTCACTGTTCACTGTTCACTCTCTTTCCCTTTACCGGCAAAATATGGTCATATACCGATGTGTTGGATCGCTGCGGAAAATAACCGGATACTTTTGCTCCTGTTCAAACATCAATGATATTTTAAACCAAATCAAACAGTATGAAAGTAGCAATATTAGCAGGAGGTCTTGGCACAAGGATCAGCGAGGAATCGAATTCAATGCCAAAACCGATGATACAGATCGGCGAGCGCCCGATCCTGTGGCACATCATGAAAATCTATTCGTATTACGGCTTTAATGATTTTGTCATCCTCGCAGGTTATAAAAGCTATATCATCAAGGAATATTTTGCCAACTATTTCCTGCACCAGTCGGATGTAACCTTCAACCTGGCATCGAACAGCCTCGAGATCCTTAATTCGCAGAGCGAACCCTGGAAAGTGACGATCCTGGATACAGGACTGAACACCATGACCGGCGGCCGTATCAAACGCGCCGAGAAATTCCTCGGGGATGCCCCGTTCTTCCTGACGTATGGTGATGGTGTTGCAAACATCAACCTGAATCACCTGCTCGATTTTCATAAGAAGCATGGAAAAGCCGTCACGATGTCGGCCGTTCAACCGGAAGGCCGGTTTGGGGCAGTCAATATGGAACCGGGAAGTGACCTGGTGACCAATTTCATGGAAAAGCCGAAAGGCGACGGAGCCTGGATCAACGGCGGCTTTTTTGTTTGCCAGCCCGGGATCTTTGACTATATAAAAGAAGGCGACCAGACAATCTGGGAACGGAGCCCGCTGGAATCGATCGCTGCCAATGGCGAGCTTTATGCATTCAAGCATACCGGGTTCTGGAAACCGATGGATACCCTCCGCGACAAGACACAACTCGAAGAATTATGGTTAAAAAAAGAAGCCCCATGGAAAGTATGGAGATAAGCCATTTGTTTGGCGGTATTTATAAAGGAAAGAAGGTCCTGATTACCGGGCATACCGGCTTTAAGGGTTCCTGGCTGGCTTACTGGCTTCACCGTTTGGGAGCAGAAGTCCATGGCATTGCGCTCGACCCGCCAACCGATCCGGATCACTTTTCGTCGCTGAAATTACCGATCGATTCTTCAATCACTGATATTACCCATAAAGAAGAACTGGAAGCGGTGATCACCAGGATCGATCCCGGGATCATCTTTCACCTGGCTGCCCAGCCGATCGTTCGGAAATCTTTTGAACAGCCGTATGAAACGTATATGACCAATATCATGGGAACGGTCAATGTGCTTGATGTATGCAGAAAACTCCCGTCAGTGAAAGCACTGGTCAATGTGACGAGCGACAAGTGCTATGATAACCGGGAATGGATCTGGGGATACCGTGAAGATGAGCCGATGGGCGGAAAAGATCCGTACAGTTCATCGAAAGGATGTTCGGAACTGGTTACGGCGGCATTCCGTCACTCCTATTTCAGGCCTGATATGTTTGGCAATACACACCATCTGCTGATCGCTTCCGCGAGGGCCGGAAATGTGATCGGCGGCGGGGATTGGGCGGCAGACCGCATCGTTCCCGACCTGGTGAAAGCAGCCGCATCCAAAACCACCTTATTCCTGCGGTATCCCGGAGCAACACGTCCCTGGCAGCATGTGCTGGAGCCACTGAGCGGATACCTGACGCTTGGATGGAAGCTTCTTGAAGGAAACAGCGGGTTTGCCCACGGCTGGAATTTCGGACCCGACATACGGAATAATGTCGCGGTGATCGACCTGGTGAAGGAAGCAGCTTCCGTTTGGCCTTCACTTCAGTTTGACTTTGAGAAGAAACCCCAGCCGCACGAAGCCGGGTATCTCATGCTCGACAGCACCATGGCAAAAAAAATCCTCAGATGGGAACCTGTCTGGGATTTCAGGACTACCGTGAAAAGAACCATTGAATGGTACCTTGGTTACTATGAAAATTCGTTCATTAATACAGCAGCGGACCTGGAGAATTACATTTCGGATGCAACGGAAAAATCACTTCCATGGACCAATCAATAAGAAAATACACGAACAAGAAAGTCCTCATCACGGGGGGAGGCGGATATCTCGGGTCGAAGCTTGCAGAAAAGATCGTCCATTCAGGTGCATCCTGCTTTCTCCTTGATGTCGCCTTCAATCAACTTTCTGAATCCCTTGCTGAAAAACACCGCGATATTCATCTTGTGAAGGCAGATATAACTGACAGGGAAGGCATTCTGGAGATCTGCACGGTGATCCGACCTGACTATATTTTTCATTTTGCTGCCTCCATTGACCGTTCCCGTGATTTTTCCATTTACGAAAAATTGTACCGGATCAATGTCGAAGGAACGGTAAACCTGCTTGAGGCGCTTAAAGATGTTCCTTACAAGGCCTTCTGTTATGCCGGTTCCAGCGAGGTTTACGGAACGAAAAATCCTGTTCCGTTTCACGAGGACCAGGTTCCGGACCCTGTTTCCCCCTATTCCCTCACGAAACTGATGGCGGAGCAATTGATCCGTACACATTCATGCATCAACAACAAGCCTTTCACCCTTTTCAGGATCTTTCTCTTCTGGAGTCCGGATATGCCGGAGACCACTTTTCTCCCCCAGCTCATCGGTGCCATCCGGAGGAAAGAACCATTCACCATGACCAAAGGCAGGCAGAAACGTGATTATCTCCCGGTCGATGACCTCGTAAACACAATGTGCATCCTTGCCGGAAAAAAGGGAACCGATAAGGAAATCATCAACCTTTGTTCAGGAAATTCGATTTCGATCCTGGAGATCGTCAGGCTGGTGAAAAAATGGTCACCGGAAAAGCCGGATATCTCAATGACATTGCCTTATCGTCCGAATGAGATCTTTGATATCCGGGGATCCGATCAGAAACTCCTCCGGCTGATCCCGGGTTTCGAACCAGGTTCCATTGAAAATGAACTAAAAATTTATTTGAATGAATAAAATCAGCACAATCCTCAAGACAATTTCCGGGATCTTCTTCCGAGAGAAGATGAACAGGATCAATATTTTTTTTTACCGCGGAGGCGCAGAAGCGCGGAGAATTAACAGTGAGGATTCAAGCCCTCTGCGTCTCGGCGTTTCGGCGGTTATTTTTTTAAAGGGTTTTCTGAACTCCGTTCTCTTTAGCCCCGCGGCACATAGAACGAATCCAATTTTTATATTTCTTGTCATAATAATATTCTTTCAAATCGATACTTCCTTCAGCCAGGTCCCTGCCGACACGCTTCAGCAGGCCAAAGCATTAAGAGATAATGGGAAGTACAGGAAATCAATGGAGCTTTTTGACGCGTATCACAAAGCGCATCCCGATGACATGAATGCGACCTGGCTTTATGCGCAAACCGCCTATTGGTCAAAGCATTATTCCCTGTCATCGGTCCTTTACGAGGAAGCCATCAGCAAAGCGCCGAAAAATAAAGAGCTCCGGCTTGATTATGCAAAGATGCTGACCAATACCGGTGATCTCGGGAAAGCAGACCAGGTTCTTCAGAAATATACTGCCGATTATCCAGCAGATCCGGAGGCATGGTTCTACATGGCGAAGGTCCGTTACTGGCAGGGTGACGAGAAAAAAGCGCTGGTATTGCTCGGCAACCTGCTGAAAAATGTACCGGATTATCAACCTGCATTGAAACTGCGCAAAGAGATCCTTGGGAACCGTGCTCCCTGGCTAAGGCTTATGGCTGCTTATTCTTTCGATGATCAGCCAATGGAGATGCTCATGCCGGTGCTTGATGGCGGATGGCATCTGTCCTCGCTCGGGAATCCCGATTTTCAGCTGACAGTTCCTGTCCGGTTCGACAGCACAAATTTTATCGCACAGGGATTCCGGGCCGGCAACAAGTTCAATTTCACGAAAGCTGACCTTTCCATCTACCTGAATGCCGGTATTTTCAATTACTCTACCCTGAATTCCCTTGACTGGACCGGGGATCTCCTCATCGAGAAACACTTCTTCCGGAAGCTGCGGATTTCTGCAGAACTGCGCCGGATGCCCTACCTGTCGACTCTGAGCAGTACAAAGACCCCGGTGCTCGAGAACCATCTTTCCGCTTTAGTGGCCTGGGATGACATGGATCACTGGAACGGGCAGGTGAGTTATGAGGCCAGCACCTTTTCCACTGATAACAATAACATCCAGTCTTTCTGCGGATGGGTTTTCGCACCCGCGATAAAACCAGGTCGTTTTGACTTTCATTTCGGCTACGGGTACAATTACAGCACTTCAAAAGAAAGCATGTTCGTTTCCGAAAAACCGCTGGATGACCTGATTTCAGACTGGACAGCCGATATGACCATCGAAGGGATCTACAATCCATATTTCACCCCAAACAACCAGCGGGTTCATTCATTGCTCGGGATCTTCAACTACCGCCCGGTTGATCCGCTGAAGATCGGGTTGAACGTCAATGTAGGGGTTTATGCAACAACCATGAATCCTTACCTTTTTCTGAATACGGATCCTTCCGGAAACATATTTATTGACCGCGGGTTTGAGGAAGAAAAATTCACCCCGCTGGATCTCCGTGCCAACTTTGCGTGGCAGCTTTCGCGAACCATTGATCTCACAGGGGAATTCAGGTACAGCAAAACACTTTTTTACAGTGCGAAGATATTTAGTTTCAGCATACGGAAAAAGATCTGACATGAACCGAAAGAAAGATCTCTGGATATTCAGCATTGCTGCGGGCGTCAGGAAGTATGACAAGTTCTTCCTGCTGATCCTCCTTATTGCAGGGATCATCAACCTGGTTTTATTTGCCGATTGGTGGTTTCGCCGGGAGCATATCGGGAATTTCCTGTTTTTCATGATCTTCAGCTTCATTTTCTGGTATGGTGTCAGCCGGATCATCCTGATATGGATCAACCATCTCAACATTCAGAAACCAGAGCACATTGATCCTCCTGAAGGGTTGAGCGTGGCCATTTTCACGACGTGCACCCACGGGGAGCCGTTATCGATGTTTGAAAAGACACTGGCAGCCTGCAGGCGTGTGCGCTACCCGCATACTACTTACCTGCTTACTGACTCCAATGATCCCGAAATAATGCGGCTTGCCGATCGTCACGGAGTAAAATTGCTTCAGCTGAACGAAACGCCTGGTGCCAAAGCCGGGAAGATCAACAAAGCACTGTCGGTGACCACCGAAGACTTTATCCTGATCCTTGATCCTGACCATATTCCCTTTCCTGAGTTCCTGCATCATACCCTGGGTTATTTCCAGGATAAGAAGATCGGGTTTGTGCAGGTTTCACAGGCCTATTACAACCAGTACCGGTCCTTTACAGCCAGGGGTGCGGCGGAACAGACCTATACGTTTTATGGTCCGACACAGATGGGGCTTCACGGGAAAGGGTGTGCCGTGGCGATAGGCGCCAATTGCACGTTCCGGCGAAAAGCCCTGGAAAGCATCGGCGGACATGCCATAGGACTGGCCGAAGACCTGCTGACCTCCATCAGGCTTCATGCTGCAGGATGGAAATCGGTTTATAACCCGGTTGTGGTAAGCCGCGGACTGGTACCGGAAGACCTGGGCTCCTTCTGCAAGCAGCAGCTGAAATGGGCACGTGGCGTATTCGAAGTCGGCTTCATGGAATTTCCGAAGCTGTTCCGCCACCTGACCGGTTGGCAGCGACTGTCCTACATGGCGATCGGCACCTATTACCTGGTCGGGCTTACAACTTTCTTTTTTACGGTTATTCCATTCATTTATTTCCTGACTGGATTATTGCCCGCCCGTATGTCATTTGTTGATTTCATCATCCATGGAACCTATGTAGCCCTGATCTCCCTTTTCTTCTATATTTATTCGCAGCGGTGGATGAGTCATCCCGGTTCGGAACGTGGCTTCCAGTGGAGGGGGATGGTTTTGAAATATGCCTGTTATCCCGTTTATCTCCTTGGATTCCTCCTGGCCCTGGTCAATGTTGAGATTCCCTATATTCCAACGGCGAAGAAAGCGGTTACAGGATATATCACGCCCTTTGTAAGGCCGCTCTGGATCCAGGTATTCCTTTTCGTCATCATGTTCATCGCCGTATTTATCAAGCGAAGATACTACACCTCCGAAGCTGACCTTGCGCTGACAGCTGAACGTACATGGGGAATGATCGGATTTGCCGCACTGGCTGCAGTGATGGCTTTCGGCGGGATCTATGCTGCCTGGGAGGCACGTTCCCTGAAAGAAGAAAATCCCTGGGATCGAATTGATATAAATAACCTGAAATAGTAACAATGGCAAATAGAACACATCGTCTGCTTTTTTCCTTCGGAGCCCTGGTATCCGGGATCGTCATCGTGATCATACTTACTTTCCTCGGGGCCAAATCACGCGGCCCCCTGGCAAACCTGCTGGATCATGCAGGAACGGTCGTTACGCATGTCGAGAACAAGATCATCAATGAAAACCTTACAGACAAGCGGAAAGACCGGCTTCAATGGTTCCAGCCTTTCCTTGCCGAACCTGAAAAATTCAGGAACCCGGGAAAAATGCTGCTGGGGGTCTATGATAATCTCTCCGTGGAAACGTTTCAGAATACCTTTGATCTTGAAACAGGGTTAAAAACGACCTTCCCCCTCATCCACATTTATATTGCCTGGGGAAGCAAGGAAGAAGAGGCATTTCCGAAAGAAAAGGTGAATGCGATTTATGAACTTGGATCCGTTCCGATCATCACCTGGGAACCATGGCTTTCCGATTTTGATGCAGAAAAATATCCGAACCTGAGAAGCCCCGACAAAAGGGATAAAGGTGGTCTTCGTGACATTGCAGCAGGGAAATATGATCCTTACATCACTGCATGGGCCACGGATGCAAAGAATACAAATAAGTCTGTTTTCCTAAGGTTCGGCCATGAAATGAATGACCCGTACCGCTATCCCTGGGGACCGCAGAACAACAGCGCCAAAGACTATGTTGCAGCCTGGAGGCATGTCCACAAGCTCTTTACAGCCCTTGGTGCGACAAATGTGATCTGGATCTGGTCGCCCCACCCCTCCTATGGATGGTTTGATGCATTTTACCCCGGAGACAAGTATGTGGACTGGGTGGGTGTGAACATCCTGAATTACGGGACTGTCGCAAGCTGGTCGAAATGGTGGAGTTTCAAGGAAATGTTCGGAACACATTATGAAGAGCTTGCCAAATATAACAAACCGCTGATGATCACCGAATATGGTTGCCTTTCAGTGGGCGGGGACAGAAAAAAATGGTTTGAAGAATCCTTGTCGGAATTACCGAAGGAGTTCCCGAAAGTGAAATCGGTGGTTTTCTTCCATTTCTCGGCCGACAATACGACGACACAGCAGGTGGTCGACTGGACGATCAAGAACGATTCAGCATCTGTTACGACAATCATTCAGCAAATAAAGAACTGGCCTGATTCGATAAGGCCTCCGGGCATTCATTGATTTACCGGCAAAAAAATAACGTTTACCGATTATTCTGATCCTGACTTATTCCAAATCATACTTTTATCCGGAATATTCCCAACAAGCAAGAATTAACCCGGAAAAAATATGAAGGTTAGAAGTTCAACAACGATATTATGCTTAATACTGGTTTTCTCCGCCTCCTGTATGTATGGTCAACCATGGGGGGATTATACCCTTTACAGCACCAAGAACAGCAATAAAGGGTACCTGATCGACATGAGCGGCAATCCGTATCATACATGGACGTTCGCTTCGAATGCGCCGACAGGATACACGACCTATCTGTTACCCGGAGGAACACTTTTACGAACCGTCGCCAGGGCTGGTAACTATTTCACAGGGGGCCCTATATGCGGCGAGGTGCAGAAAGTTGACTGGAACGGGACCGTGACCTGGGATTTTGTTTATTCAACCCCGGAATACTGTTCCCACCATGATATCTGCCCGATGCCAAACGGGAATGTGCTGCTGATCTGTTACGAAACCAAAACACCAGCACAGGCTACCCAGGCTGGCAGCATGCAGGCCATCACCATCTGGCCTGATAAGATTGTCGAGATCGAGCCGTCGGGAACCACCGGTGGAACAGTGGTATGGGAATGGAAAGCATGGGACCATCTTTGCCAGAATGCCGATCCTTCCAAAGATAATTATGTCACATCCATCGTAATGCATCCCGAATTGCTCAACATAAACTATCATACCCAAAAAGACTGGATGCATGTGAACGGGATCGATTACAATCCCACGCTCGACCAGGTTGTTTTTTCCTCTCATGCCCTTAACGAGTTCTATGTGATCGACCATAGCACAACAACGGCAGAAGCCGCCTCCCATTCAGGCGGAAATTCAGGCAAGGGAGGCGATTTCCTATATAGGTGGGGCAATCCATCAGCTTATGAGGCATCCGGGACCACCAATTTCAATGTGGTCCATGATGCCCACTGGATCCCTTCCGACTGTCCGAAAGCTGGGTATATCTCGGGATTCAACAACAAAGGAGGCCCGGGCAACAAATCCTGTGTCGACCTTGTGAATCCTCCGTACAACGGCTACAACTACTCCATCACACCGGGATCTGCCTTTTTGCCTGCTACATATGACTGGCGCACTGTTTACAGCGGATCAGCCACGCCCGATGAAGGAACGGCTCAGCAGCTTCCCAATGGAAATACGCTTATCACCATTTCGTTCTCTTCATTTATGTATGAGATCGATTCAAACCAGACACAGGTCTGGTCGAAAACGGTGAGCCAGCCGGTTTCTAATGCGTTTCGCTATGCTGCATGCTATGTGAACGGACCACTGATTGTTGACGCCGCTGCTGATCCGGCTTCCATCTGCGAAGGGTCCACCACGCAGCTGAATGCAAATGCTTCCGGAGGGACCGGGATCACGTACAGCTGGACGTCTAATCCCCCTGGATTTACTTCATCGGAACAAAACCCTGTTGTTAGTCCTGTGACTACAACCACATACTTCGTGACCGTCACCAGCCAGGTTTGCAATGCATCCGATTCCATCACCGTGACCGTGAATCCATTGCCTTCAGCACCTTCAATCACCCAGAATTCCGATATGCTGGTTTCCAGCAGTTCAACGGGAAACCAGTGGTATGTTGATGGCAGCATTATTCCGGGTGCAACCGGGCAATCATATATTCCCCAGCAAAACGGGACATACCAGGTTTCCTTCACTGATCAGTACAACTGCACTTCACCCCTTTCGGATCCGTTTGATGTAAACTGGGTAAGTATTGAAAATATTTCAAGCACAGATGAGCTGAAGATCTTCCCGAACCCGGCAAGCGGGATCTGTACCATAACCGGGATTCCTGTGAATTCCAGGTTCACAATCAGGATCACCACCAGTGCAGGGAACCCCATGCTGGAGGTTGACAACATGAGCAGGATTAATGTTTCCAGCCTGGAAAATGGCTTGTATTTACTGACCATTTGGATGGAAAATGAACCATCGGTAACAAAAAAACTTTTGATCATCCATTGAAAAAATAAAAAACACCATGGCGAAAAATCTTTTTCTTTCAATGATCGTCTTCCTGGTGATGGCTTCGATGGCCATAAAGGCACAGACATTCACCAATTATACGACAGCCGAAGGATTGCCGTCAAATGCAGTCAATGGAGTGGCAGTTGACGGGAACGATGTCAAATGGTTCGCGACCCAGGCGGGTGTCGCCCGGTTTGATAATCAGTTCTGGACGACCTACACTACAGCAAACGGGGTGATCGACAATTTTATCAATTGCATTGCAGTGGACATTTACAACCGGGTTTGGGTCGGAACAGATATCGGGGTGAGCAGGTATGACGGAACACAATGGACCAGCTTCACCACCGCTAACGGCCTGGTGAATGACATGATCAACTACATCGCTCCTGATAAGAACGGAAGCATATGGATCTGCACCAGCTCGGGATTGTCCAATTTTGACGGCACGAACTGGACCAATTACACGCCAGCGCAGGGATTGCCAAACGACCTCGTCAGTTGCGGCCGTGTCGATAACCTCGGATTCGGTTGGTTCGGAACCTGGATCGGCGGACTTGCCAAACATACGAACTCAGGCTTCACCATTTTCACAACCGCCGACAGCCTGGCCGACAACAACATCCTTTCCATTGCCGTCGATCAGCACAACAATAAATATATCGGAACCTATTCCGGCATTACTGTTTTTGACAGCCTTGATCAATGGATTGTAAATTACAGGCAAACAGAAGGGTTGCTGAACAATTTCGTTAAGGATCTCGCATTTGATTCCCGGGGAACGCTCTGGACCGGTCTGTATGACGATTATACCATGGAAGGAGGTATCACCTCATTCGACGGGACCAACTGGGTTTCCTATACCATTGCAGACGGATTGGTGAATACCCTTGTACGCCGTCTTGCCGTTGATATGCAGAATTATGTCTGGGTGGCTACAGCCAATGGCGTCTCAAGATTCACCCAGGTTTATTCAGGGATCGGGAGGGCCAACGGGAAAAATTTCAGCATCATACCCAACCCGGCCAGTGATCATATCATCATCGACATCTCTCATTTTCCTGTTCACCTTGACCTTTATGATCTCACCGGAAAAAATCAAATCTCCTGTGAACTTGCAGCATCCAGCAATAAAATAGATATCCGTTCGCTCGTTCCCGGCATATATTTCCTGAAGCTGACTGCCGATTCGAAAAGCTCCGTCTCAAAACTCATTGTCCGTTGAAACGCCGGTTATCCTGCTTTATCATTCTGAATTTATTCGTACCGTTCATACTCGTTGCGCAGCAGGATTTCTATAATATAAATTCCGTACAGGAGATCCGGCTGACTTTTAAGGAACAAAACTGGAAGCACATCCTCGACAGTCTGTTCGATGCGGCCGGAGATGAAGGAAGGCTGCCCGGAGACGTAACCATCAACGGGCAGTTTATAAAAGATGTTGGCGTCCGCTACAAGGGATACAGTTCCTGGAACCAGGATGAGATCAAGAACCCGTTTAACATTGAGCTCGATTATTCGATGAAAAACAGGAACTACCAGGGATACACGAAGATCAAGCTCAGCAATGTCATTCATGACCCCTCATTCGTCAGAGAAGTGCTTGGCTATGAGATCGCCCGGAAATACATGCCAGCATCCAGGGCCAATTTCGCCAATCTTTATGTAAACGATACACTGATCGGCCTTTATACGAATGTGGAATCCGTAGATAAAAAATTCGTCACGGATCATTTCGGCTCGGGTGACCGCGCTTTCTTCAAAGGGGAACCTGTGAAACTGGTTTACCCGTTCGGAGAGAATGCAAACCTGGCCTATACCCATGGAACTGATTCTTCAGGCTATATTCCCTTCTATAAAATTGAATCGGATGTTGGCTGGCGCAAATTATTGACGCTTATTTCCAGGCTCGACCAGGGAGCCGACAGCGTTGAACCCGTGCTGAACACCGACCGGACTTTATGGATGCATGCGCTGAACTTTGTGATCCTGAACCTCGACAGCTATATCGGGTATTCCCAGAATTATTACCTCTGTGAAGACATCAACGGCAGATTCAACCCGATCCCCTGGGATCTCAACATGTCATTCGGCAGCTTCAGGAATTCGGATGGGTCAACGCATTTCACCGGGATTTCAATACCACAGGAAAAAGTGCTGAATCCGCTTGAACACCTGACATTCTGCGTTTCCCCCCGGCCGCTCATGGTCAAACTGTTCAGCAGCGACACGCACAGGAAGAAATTCATCGCCCACATGCGGACCATTATCGATGAGAATATCAGGAATGATGCGTATTACACCAGGGGAGTGACCATCTGCAACCTCATCGATCCTTATGTGAAGAATGACACAAATAAATTCTATTCATACGAGGATTATGTAAAAAACATTGATACAACCGTCGGTGGAACCGGCGAAATGATCCTTTACCCCGGACTGAAGAACCTGATGACCGCCCGGATGGCTTACCTCGACCATTATGATGGTTTTTCAGGAGCACCTGTCATCAGCAACATAATCCACTTTCCTGAATATCCCGAGAAGGGAAAAGAAGTATGGATCACGGCAAAAATATCCAGGGCTTCCGCAGCCACGCTTGAATACAGGAATAGAACCGGTGATGTTTTCACGAAAACCCCCATGATTGATGACGGAGAGCACCAGGATGGGATTTCGGGCGATGGCATCTGCGGCGCCCGGATCATTCCATCCGGAAATACATTCCAGTATTATATCTATGCCGAAAATGACAGCGCCGGCATGTTCTCGCCGGAACGTGCCGAATATGAATACTACACGATCCAGCCTGTGATCGGTAAGGGGGAAGTGGCCATCAATGAGATCCGGGCAACCAACACCTCGTCCGGTGCCGCCGATGAGAACATCGGCAGCTGGATGGAACTATGCAATAATAGTACGGAAGACCTGCTGCTGAAAGGAATGTCCCTCTCGGATGATCCTGCTCAATTGAGCAAATGGCCTTTCCCCGACACGATTATTAAGGCAAAAAGCTATCTCATCGCCTGGATGGCCCGCTATGAACCTGTAACAGGCATGTACACCAATTTCAGCCTGTACGAAACGGGAGGAAAGCTCTTTCTTTCAAATGCACTTGGTTCTGTCATTGATTCTTTGACCTACGGCCCGATGGTTCCTGTCAGATCATTCGGCCGGTACCCAAACGGCTATGGCTCATTTGCATTCATGGACCCTTCCTTTTCGATGTACAACAACCCGGGAACGATGATCGGCTCTGACTTTCTGATCTATCCAAACCCTGCACATAACAGGCTCTATATTGAAATGGAAACCGGTGAAAAACCGCTGGAGGCAAGGATCTTCAATATCAACGGGAAACTTCTGATCTCGAATGGTCTTTCATGGAACGCCCAGGTGAGGGAGTTAAGCCATTCGTTCGATATTACCGCACTGGCAGCCGGAACTTATGCAATCCAGGTTATCTGCAATGACAAGGTTGAAACAAAAAAATTCATTGTTTATTAATTCTTATCCGATGAACATCATTTCATTTAAAAAGCACATGGGCAGAAAGGGGTTGTTCATACTCATTTCAATGGTTCTTATTTCCACAGCCGTTAGTTCGTGCAAAAAGGATCCCGGTCCGGGCGGCGTTTCTTCCATCTATGGGAAAGTTTATGTAAAGGATTACAACGACACGTTCACGATCCTTGAGGACGAATATTACGGTCCCGACCTCTGGGTGTATATAATCTATGGTGATGACCGCGATTACGGCGACCGCATCCGGACGAGCTACGACGGAACATACGAATTCAAATACCTCCGGCCCGGCACCTATCAGATCTACACCTATTCGAAAGACTCTACACTGATGACAACTGCTGATTTGGCTGTCATAACGGAAGTGGTTGTACCAAAGAAAAAGCAGGATGTTGAAGTTCCCGATTTAGTAATTTTTAAATAACAGACCATGAACCGGATCCTGATGATATTGACCTGTATTGCCCTCGCACTGGGCGCTTCGGCACAGGCAAAAAAAACGAAGGATAAGAAAAAAGCCAAAATACGATCTGCCACGGAATGGCAGACCAGCTATGAAAGCGGGAAGACAGCCACTTATAAGGCTTCCATTGAAGAATATGACAAGAATGGTAATACGGTCTCGAGTACAGAATTCGGTCCCGACGGATCCGTTCGAACCAAGGAGACTTCAAAATATGATGTCTACGGGAATAAGACGGAAAGCACGGAATATGATGCCTTAAAAAAGAAAAACATCCGGAAAACCTACAAATACAATGCTTTCAAGGATAAAACCGAAGAGGTGGAATACAATTCTGCCGGAACGATCCTGAAGAAGACAGAATATTCGTACAATGCCGACGGGAAAAAATCAAAGGAAACCGTCACCGATGCGACCGGAAACGTACTGAGAAAGATCGTTTATACTTACAATACCAAGAGTTTCAAATCGGGACGGCAGACTTTTAATGGCACGGATAAAATGGAGTCTGAGAAGAAATGGGAGTATGAATATTATTGAGAAATGCAGGAAACAACCAACATATTGTCGTCATTCACGCCCATAACCCTGGAGGAGATGGATTGTGTCAGGCTGCTGAACAGGGTTGATACCAAGTTCCTTTTCCCGATTGAGGACCTGGGGATGATCCTTGAAGAGATGAAGGGGCATTACCGTATCCTGGAAATCAGCGGGGTCAGGGCCAGTCATTATGAAAATGAATATTTTGACACGGCGGATCTCAGGATGTATATGCAGCATCACAATGGCAAGCTCAACAGGTTCAAGATACGCATCCGCACCTACCTCGATACGAACCAGCAGTTCTTTGAGATTAAATTCAAGAACAACAAAGAAAGAACGATCAAGGAACGGATAAAAAAGAAATTGAAAGGAGAGGATTTTGAGTTGCTGTCGCAAAATTTCCTGGCGGAAAAAACGCCCTACATCATGGAACACCTCAAGGCTTCGCTCTTGATCAATTTTACCAGGATGACCTTTGTGAACAATGATCTCTCGGAAAGAATTACCATCGATACCGGTCTGAAATTCAGGAATGGGGAAAAAACGAAGGAATACCCAGCCATTGTGATTGCAGAGGTAAAGCAGGATCAATGCAACGCATGTTCCTTCATCTCCCTGATGAGGAAGCACAGACTGCCAGGCGTTTCCATCAGCAAATATTGCCTTGGCATCATCAGCCTTTATGACGGAATAAAATGTAACCGGTTCAAATCGAAACTAAACCTAATAAAAAAACACAGTCATGTTATCAGCTAAGAATGTGATCATATTCATCCTGTTCCTTTTCCTGGCGATGCCGGTGAAAGTATGTATTCCGCAGGATCTGACGGAAACTGAGTTGTCGCAAACAGATGACTCTTCCCTTAAAGATAAAAAATCCGAAAGGAAAAAAGAAAAAAAGGAAATCGAGATCGACAGCACCTTTTTCGTCAGTCTTGGCATGGACCTGGTCACTGTAGTTCTGATCATCATCCTTATCTATCATCCGAATTACCGCAAGATGGATTATATCTTTACCTTCATCGCCTTCAACCTGGTGATCTTCCTGCTGACCTTCGTGCTGAAATCCGTTAAAATATCTATGGGTGCGGTGTTCGGACTGTTTGCAGTCTTCACCATGTTAAGGTACAGAACAGCTGGCATTTCGATGACCGATATGACTTACCTTTTCATTTTCATTGCGATGGGGTTGATCGGGGCCATCGAACTGCAGTACTACGAGCTGGCCATTATCTATGGAGTTATTTTTCTCGGCATCTTCATTCTGGACAGCCGGATGGTCATCAAACGCGAATTCTGTAAAACCATCCAGTACGAAAAAATCGAACTGATCAAGCCTGAGCTATACGATGAATTGATGGAAGATCTGAAGACACGCACCGGGCTTGACATTAAACGTGTTACAGTCAGCAGGATCAATTTCCTCCGGGACACGGCCCGGCTGAACATCTACTATTATGAATCCGAAAAAAACGGAAATAAAAAAGCATGATCATCTTTAGCATCCACAGGAGCCGGAACGTGAATATCCGTTCATTTCGGAGGGCATTTCTTCTGTCATCCATGATCTTGCTATTCATTGCATTTTCATCCGGCAATGGAAACGCCCAGGTGAATGATGCGGGTTTATGGCTGAGTGTGAACATTGAGAAAAAAATCACACCGCTTCTGTCAGCTTATTTTACAGAAGAGCTCAGGATGAATGAGAACATTACCGAGGCCGGGACGATTTTCAGTGAATTCGGTCTCAGTTACAGGCTCAGCAAGCGTTTCAAAGTGGGTGCAACATACCGTCATTCACATAAAAGGAACCTGGATGACTCATACGACACACGCCAGAGATGGTATTTCGATTTCACATACCGGGAGAGGGTCTCAGTATTGACACTTCTCCTGAGAATGAGATTCCAGACGGAATATACGGATTTTTATACTTCTGCCGAAGGAAAGGTCCCCGAATATCATATTGTCCCGAAGCTGACCATTAAAGCTGATCTCAACAGGAACTACGTGCCTTACATTTATGCAGAGCCCTATTACCGGGTGAATGACCCGGTTTACGGTCCGTGTGACAAGTTACGGCTTTGCGCTGGCGTCGAATACACCATTAACCGTATGCATATGCTGGATTTACATTATCTCATTCAAAAGGAATACAATGTCAAAAATCCGGAAACAGATTTTGTCGTTGGATTAAGCTACTATTTTACGTTCTGATTATGAAAATAAAAATCAAGCCGGATATTGCCATCAGTGAGACAGGACTGATCTTTAACCCGAGGACCGGAGAGTCATTCACGATCAATCCCGTTGGAATGGATCTGATCAAGCTGATCAGGCAGGGCAGATCACCGGAAGAGATCAAAAAGATCATGCTGGATGATTATGATACCGATGCTGAAAATTTTGATAAGGACTATTCCGAATTTTTGCTCCTGCTGAGGGGCTATAATCTGCTGGAAGAATAGCAGGGAAAACAACATACCCACCCCTCAAATCCCCTCCCAAAGTTCCCCGCGTCCGCGGGGATCCAGGGAGGGGAAGACCGAAGGTCAGGGTGGGTACGTTAAATGGTAAACATATATTCTGTAATTTTGAATCACTGATGATAAACCCCGCAAATCCATGAAACTGCCGCTTCTTACAGGTAGAAAACTGAGTTTTGTATTGCACCTGGCCGTTTGGTTCATACTGTTCATTCTGCCGGCTTACCTGTTATACGTGGATTCAAGCCGGGATGTGAATTTCCTGGTCCGGACTTACATTCAGGCCATCTGTTATGCGGTTATCTTTTACCTGAATTACCTCTGGCTTGCCCCGAAATTCTTCTTCCGGAAAAGAAAAGTGATTTATTTCAGCTCATCCTCCATTCTGATCGTCCTCCTGACGGTCGTGATGGTAACGATGACAAAAGTGTTCACCCCTGAGGTCCAGGAGCCTGGCCCTGGTATCGGATTACTGCCACCATTGCCGCTGACGCAGGAGAAAGGTTTGTTCCCCGGACCGGCCCGCGAGGCCAAACCCCCTGGTTCCGGATTCTTTGAAGAGAAAGACAAATCTTTTCCATCAAAACAGTGGCCCACCTACAATTTCCTTCTGATATCTTTCCTGATCTCGGGATTCGGCCTGGGATTGCGCTTTTCCGACAAGCTGATCCAGAAGGAAAAACAGCGCAAGGAAGCCGAAAAGGAAAAGCTCGATTCCGAACTTGCTTTCCTGAAAAGCCAGATCAACCCACATTTCCTTTTCAATACACTGAACAGTATTTACAGCCTCGCCCTGATCAAAAGTGAAATGACGCCGGAGGCCGTGATGAAACTGTCGGACATTATGAGGTTCGTCATCCAGGATTCCCATTTCGACAAGGTCTCTCTGGAAATGGAAGTGCAGTACATCCGCTATTATGTCGAACTGCAGCAACTGAGGCTCAATGATAAGGTTGATCTCAGGATGAACATAGAAGGCGAATTTGATTCAAAGCAGATCCCGCCCATGATCCTTATCCCATTCGTGGAAAATGCATTCAAGTACGGGACAAGCTCCCACGAGAATGCCAGGATAAACATTGATATCAGGATACAGCAGGATTCGTTCGATTTTTCCGTTTCCAATCAGATCTTCCCCGGAAGGGAGAAAAACGGAACATTCGGGATCGGGATTGAAAATACACGGAAAAGGCTCAGCCTCATTTACCCTGACAAGCATACCCTGTCCATCACAAATACCGGGAAAGTCTTTGTTGTTAAACTGAATATTCAGCTTGTATGATTCGTGCTATTGCAATCGATGATGAGCCCCTGGCACTGGAAGTGATCAAGAAATATGTGTCCGATACGCCCGTGGTCAGCCTGGTCGGAACTTTTACCGACGCCATCCAGGCATTGTCATTTCTGAAAACCCAGCAGATCGACCTGATCTTTCTTGATATCCAGATGCCAGATATAAACGGGATCCAGTTCGCAAATAACCTTAAAAACAGGCCGTTTATCATTTTCACCACCGCCTATGCTGAATATGCCGTTCAGGGGTTTGACGTTGAAGCGGTGGATTACCTTGTGAAACCCATAAAATTCGACCGTTTCATGAAAGCAGTCATGAAAGTCAGCAAACGGCTTTCAACAGAAGTGCCGGAAAAGACAGTGGAAGAAGGATTCATTTTCGTGAAATCGGAATACCAGATGGTGAAAGTGTTTTTCAATGATATACGGTATATCGAAGGGCTGGATGATTATATAAAGATCCATCTTCTCGGCGACCTCAAGCCGATCCTCTCACTGATGAGCCTGAAAGGAATTATCCAGAAGCTACCGGCCGATCAGTTCATGCGGGTTCACCGGAGTTTCATCATTCCCCTTAAAAGCATTGTCAGCATCAGGAACAAGATCATTTACCTGGACAAAGTAAAGATCCCGATCGGGGATACATACTACAGTGCTGTTCAGGAGTGGCTGGGATCTGTTTGAAAGGATTATGAATCACCTTTGTGCAAAGCCGGCGCTCCATTCAGGCCTGAAGGATACTGAAGGAAGGCGTTCGTTCTACCTTGTACAAAGATATGGATAGATAAGGGAATTTATTATCATATATTCATTTTTCTCTTGACTTTTCTTATTTTTATCCTTACATTTATCGGGTTCAATATTTTGAGTTATTAAATATGAGCCCCCTCCTCAAATAATTTTTCCTCACATTCCCGGTCCCTGTTGGGACTACCGGAACACAAGTCTAAAAGACGCTGTCAGGGCCCCTAATTTTACCAATTCTTTTCCTAAATAGATGCAATGGAGCTTGCCGGCCGGCCCGTGTCGGTCAATATGAAAAACTTAAAGGAACAGCTTCAGAGAGAAAGGATAATTCGTTTACTCGTAAAATAAATAGTCTTCAACATTCTATTCACAGGATTAATTCTAACATCATTAAAACCATTTTCTATGAAATCAATCTGCACATTTTTCATTGGTTTTGGATTATGTATGTTTTGTATTTATCCAAAATCATTCTGCCAGGTTCCGGAAGCCATAAACTACCAGGCTGTTGCCCGTGATGCTGGTGGAAATCTGTTGAGTAATCAAATGGTGAGTTTTAAGCTGAGCATCCGCCAGGGAAGTTTCTCAGGAACGATTGTTTACAGCGAAATCCATTTAAAAACCACCAGCTCACTCGGGTTAGCAATACTGGAGATCGGGAGAGGTACTGTCGTTTCAGGGAGTTTTTCAGCCATCAACTGGGGAATTGACAGTTATTACCTGCAGACTGAAATGGACCCTGCCGGCGGAACGTCCTATTCATTATCGGGAACATCGCAGTTTTTATCTGTGCCTTATGCTTTGTATTCAAAAAACGGGGTGGCACCTGGACAGAATCCTGGCGAAATGCTTTACTGGAACGGCAGCGCTTGGGTGACGCTTTCGCCCGGCACCTATGGCCAAACCCTTACTTTTTGTAATGGTGTACCTTCCTGGGGAGGGTGTTTACCTATCGTAACAACCACAACTGTTTCTTCAATAGGAACTTCAAATGCTGCAAGTGGTGGAAATGTTACTTCTGACGGAGGATCCACTGTAACGGCACGGGGTGTTTGCTGGAACACCTCATCAAATCCGACAACCGCTAACAGCCATACTTCCGACGGCAGTGGAACTGGGATATTTGTGAGCACCCTTACCATCCTTATCCCGAATACCCAATATTATGTCAGGGCGTATGCTACAAACAGTATCGGGACTGCATATGGGAATGAGGAAATTTTTACTACCATTCCCTGGATTTGCGGTCTGCCCATCACCGATACCCGTGATACCAAAGTTTATAGCACTGTTTTAATTGGTACGCAATGCTGGTTTGCCCAAAACCTCAATGTGGGCACAAAATTAAATGTCACGGAAAATCAAACTAATAACAGCATCATTGAAAAGTACTGTTACAACAATGCCGATGCAAGTTGCGACGTTTATGGTGGTTTGTACCAATGGGCCGAGACGGTCCAATACCTGAACGGTGCAACAAACACGGCCTCCTGGACTCCGGTGCCGACGGGCAATGTACAAGGGATTTGTCCGGGAGGATGGCATATACCTTCCGATGCTGAATGGACAACATTGTCAACTTTTCTTGGTGGTGAATCTGTTGCAGGAGGAAAATTGAAGGAAGCAGGGATAGCACACTGGGCCTCACCGAACAGTGGAGCCACTAATTCCAGCGGTTTTACGGCACTACCCGGTGGCAATCGTAATGCCGGTGGATGGTTCGAAAACCTTTCTGTTTATGGGACAATCTGGACTGGTTCGGAGGTTACACCCTCCATCGCGTGGAGCTGGTATGAGCATTATGCCTCCGGGATCCTTTACCACAACAATGGCGTCACTAAAACAGTAGGTGTCACGGCTCGTTGTCTGAAAGACATCTGCACCCCTCCCAATGCGCCTGGTTCCGGAACGCATGTTCCGTCGGGAACACAGATTATTTGGAACTGGAATCCGGTATCCGGTGCAACAGGATATAAATGGAACACGACCAATGATTACGGATCAGCTACCGACATGGGAACAGCGACAACAAAAACAGAAACAGGACTGACCTGTAACACCGCTTACACCCGTTATGCCTGGGCTTACAGCGCCTGCGGGAACTCAACCGCTCTCACGCTGACCCAAACGACATCAGTATGCTCATGGAGTTGCGGGCAATCGTTTACTGATGCGAGGGATAATCAAGTTTATACCACCGTTCTTATTGACACGCAATGCTGGATGAAACAGAATTTAAATGTCGGGACGAGGATCGATGGCAGTGAAACGTCTGTTCAAACGAATAATGGCACCCTTGAGAAATATTGTTACAATGATCTTGAATCGAATTGCAATATTTATGGTGGAATGTATCAGTGGGGCGAAATGGTTCAATATCTCAACGGGGCATCAAATACAACTTCATGGAGTCCGGTTCCTGCTGGTAATGTACAAGGTATTTGTCCTTCGGGATGGCATATTCCAACAGAAACGGAATGGACAACGTTGTTCTCTTTTTTGGGTGGAGTAAGTGTAGCGGGAGGAAAAATGAAAGAAGCAGGATATGACCATTGGATAGAACCAAATACAGGAGCCACCAATTCAAGCGGTTTCACGGCGCTGCCAGGGGGCTATTGCATCGAAGACTACATCTATCCATTTTACAAAAGTCTTCATACGATGGCGGAATTCTGGTCCTCCTCGGAGTCCTCAGCAATCAATGCCTGGACCCATTTTATAGCCGTCGGTGGCGGGATGATTGCCGGTGGCGCCGACACTAAAATTTACGGAAGATCGGTGCGTTGTGTCAAGGATTGAACTGGTTGAACAAGACCTCCACCAGCCCTCTCTCCGACGTGGAGAGAGGGCCGGGAGGTGAGGTAAATTAAAAATTCGCCCTCAGCGCCAGGATGACATTCCTGCCGGGATTGCTTATTCCTGAGGCGAATTTCCGATAGTTTTCATCCAGGATGTTTTCGATACCGAGTTCGACATTCAGATATTTTATCACCTGGTAACTTGCTTTCAGGTTCAGGGTGTACCATGAAGGCATCCCATAGGGTTGCAGGGCATATTTCTCGTTATCTTCCCCGCTTGGGCTATACTGGCTCGCCCATTTCCAACCATTATACATCACATAGAAATCCCCTTTGAATTTCTTCAGTTCAAGCCTGAAGGAGGTCATGCCATAAAAAGGAGGGATATGATCAAGCGGAACATTCTCGCTTTCCACCCATCCGTAAGTCCAGGTCAGGCTGCTGACGATTGAGAATGACCGCGTCACCTGTGCCAGCAGGTTTCCCTGGAACCCGTAAATATAGGCTTTCCCGGCATTGGTTGGTGCAAGTGTCTGGTACATCTCCCCGTCAATCAGAATCGAATCTTTTCCATTATACTGCATCGGCGTGTTAACCTGCGCATCCCGAAGCCAGTTGTAGAAACCGGTCCCTTCAAGCCTTACCTTGCCACCTATGGTTTTCGCAACGGTCAACTCAAGGTTGTAGGAGTATTCAGGTCCCAGTTCGGGATTCGGAATGACTACAGTCTGATCAGTCACTACATTCAGCTTGGTCAGGTCATCGATATTCGGAGCCCGGAAGCCGCTTGAACCAACCAGCGAAAACTTCCAGTCATGAGCTGGTGATGCAACGAGCCCGAGGTACCCGTTCAACGCCAGGTTTTCCTGTGAGATATTCGGATCAAACGGAATATTCATGATCTTAACCATTGTATCTGAATAAGCGGCATTCAAGGTGACATAGTTCAATCGGACACCCTGTGAAAAAGCCAGGATCTTGTTTATATTCCATGTATTTGACAAGTAGGCTGCAGCAAACATCATATTCGCTTTCTTATCGGGATAGCGTGTTGCAAGATCATAGGTTATTTCACCGGTTTTAATATTTTCAATATGCGCTTTTGAAGTGACATCATTGTAATCGATCTCCAGCCCATAGCGAAGGTTATCCTTTTCACAGAGTTTCTTTTTAAAATCGGCATTCAACGAAAATACACCGGCTGTTTCAAGGTTGAACTTTTTACTGGATTTCCCGAAGGAGCGGTTGATCCGGTCTTCATGCACATTCTGATAAGCGAGGATAATGGAGGCCTGGTCAAAGATCTTCGCGTCCAGTGTATATTCTGCAGCCAGCGAGGCAAGCAGCCGTGATTGCGGTCCGTAATACCATTCTGCATATTTCATTGTGCTGTCATTGCTCATTTCCGTGAGCCGGTCATACCTTGGAATGTCGCTTGAATTCGAATACTGGACATTCAGAATGTACCTGCTTTTTGTGCCTGGCTGAAACAACACCTTGCCAAGAAAATTGTACTGCGAATAACCTGATTGAATTTGTATTTCAGGATTATCATTCTTCAGGGTGTAATCTTTTCCATCGATCCGTTCAGCATAAAACAGCCTTTCACCAAATGTTCCGTAGGCAGGGTTCCTGACTTTTCCCTCCCGGAGATTATCAAAATCACTGTAAGAGAAATTCAGGAGGACTGCCAGCTTTTTCCAACCCAGGTCCAGGTTGATGCCGCCTGTTTTTTCAAAATTTGCTGAAGCGTACCGTGCAAGCGCATTCCCGTGGACCATAAATTTGCCATTAGATGAAAGTGAAGGATCCTTGGTCCTGAAATTGATAACGCCTCCCATAGCATCGCTCCCGTACAAAGTTGACCCCGGGCCGAATAGAATTTCGGTTGACGCCAGTCCGAACGGATCGACCGTGATGGCGCTCTGCAAATGTCCGGCACGGTAGATCGCATTGTTCATCCTCACACCGTCAACGACCAGGAGCACCTTGTTGGCTTCAAAACCGCGAAGCACCGGGCTTCCTCCTCCCAGCTGGCTTGTTTGCACAAACACTTCTCCGCTCTGTTCGAGCATGATCCCTGCATTTTGAGGATTGTTAAACGTAATATCCTTCGACTGGATCACTTCGATCTTATAGGGCAGTTCGGATTTTCGCTGTTCTCCCCTGTTGGCCGTAACCACATACTCGTCGAGCCGGATGATATTCTCGGTCAGGTATATTTTCCCTCCCGCCGTTTTAAGTGCAGATTTGACGGATTTAAAAACCTGGAATGCGACATGGGTAAAAGAAAGCGTGTCGGAATCGGAAAACGCTGACAGGTCAGCTTTTCCAAGCGCATCGGTGATAACAGCCATGGATTTGAGATTATTGGTGATGTTTACATGACTGATTGGCTGAAGGTCAGATTTATCGAGTACCGTGACCTGCTGTGCCACGGCCATGGCAGAAATGAATCCTAAAAAAAAGATGATGGTTATGATTTTCTTCATGATGTGTTGGTTTGATAGTGAAAAAATAATGATTGCTCACTGGTACCAGTGAAAACAAGAATTAAAATGAAAAGAAAATGATCAGGAAAGACCGGGGGCTTCAGGCGGGGGTGTCCATCCTGAAAGATTGCATGAAAGCAGGCGAAAATCCTGGTGTGTATACTTCACTGGCGTTGATCCGGGACGCCGGATCCCGTCAGTTATTACAGGAAGAGCTGCAGTGATTATGTGTTGTGTAAGTTGTGATTTGTCCTTTTTCTTATTGATGGTATCGAGTAACAACAGCAGGTTCTCTTCTTCAATGTCATGGAGGCAATAAAAAACGACCGCATCTCCTGCCTGAACCTCCCGGATCACATCATACAGCACTCCGTCATAGCGGAACTCATCTTCATCCAAGCGGACGAAATTGCCGTCGCTGTAAGGGTTTTCTATCCTGAGTACCAATAAGGAAGTGCCGGGATTTTTCCCTCTCATTGTCATTTCCGCTTTAATTTTCGCCCGGTTGATCTCAAAAATGAAATAATAGCCCATCGTATTGAAGAGGAATGCTGCGAAAATGAAAAGAGTAAATATTTTGTGCAGTACTTTCACCAGGGGAAGCTTAGGTTGCCGGGTTGAATCACCGGCATATCGGCTAATTTATTTTCGTCTATCTCAAAAGATGCACAAAGATACGGTTTAGAACGAAATGATTAAATATTTTCCAATTTCAGATCCTCCTTCATTGATTTTTACGAATTTTAGCGCTGTATTCCCGTGAGGATCAAAAAAGCAATGAATGAAAATCGGTTATGTCCAAACGTTGCCTGAATTCGGTCAAAAGGAACAGAATTTTAAAGAGGTAAACCGTTTGCTTTCTGGCGTCAGCGCCGACCTTGTCGTATTGCCGGAACTTTTCGCAACAGGCTATACAATCACTTCAAAGGATGAAGCCCGGGCTCTTTCAGAGAAAAAAAATGGCGAAACGGCCCTGTTCCTGGAGAAGATTTCAGTCCTGACGGGGGCTGTGATTGTTGGTGGCTTTGTCGAAAAGGATGACGATCACATTTATAATTCAGCGATGATGGTTTATCGTGGACAACTGATCGGCATGTACAGGAAGATCCACCTGTTTAACAAGGAAAAACGCTGGTTTTCGCCCGGGGACAGGCCGCCGGAGGTTTATACTGTCAATGGATGGAAGATCGGGATGATGATCTGCTTCGACTGGATCTTCCCGGAGATCAGCCGTGCCCTGGCCCTGAAAGGAGCGCAAATAATCGCCCACCCGTCGAACCTGGTCATGCCTCACTGCCAGAAAGCCATGGTGACCCGGTGTATTGAAAACAGGGTATTTGCGGTAACATCTAACCGGATCGGGGAAGAAAAAAGGGGTGAGGATCATTTCAGGTTTACCGGTGGCAGCCAGGTTACATCCTGTGATGGAGAAATCCTCTGCTCTGCACCGGAGCGGGAAACGCATGCAGGTTTTGTCATCATCGATCAGGTTCTGTCAGAAAATAAAATGATAAATGCTTACAACGATGTGCTTCTCGACCGGAGGCCTGAGCTTTACTGAAGGGTAATTGACAACGTTGTTTCCCTATTTCTTTAGCAGGAACGGGAATGGAAAGAACTCAGGGGTGCGCTTTTTGTATTCCTGCCACTCCTGTCCGAAAGCCTTTTCCAGCTCCTCATACTCGGATTTTATGCAACGCCTGAACACCAGGTATCCGACCAGTGTAGTAAGAAGGACCAGCCACGAATTCATCATCAATGCAATGCCCGGAATGATCCCAAGGACAATGGCAGCATAGAGCGGATTCTGGCAAACAGCATAAGAACCGGTTGTCATCAGCTTTGTGGATTTCAATCCATTCAGCAGGGCTGGCAGCGTTATAAAATAAAATATGAGCCCGAGCGCAAGCAGGATGATCCCGATGATCAGCAGGATTCCGGAGGCTTCTTCTCCAAAAGAGAATTTGCCCGGGAAAATGATGCTCAATGCAATTGTGCCTGCGAAAAACGGAAGCGTGATCCGGCCGATTTTCGGCCCGACGCCAAAAAAGTTAAGTTTGTCCATGATCTGTTTTTTTTATTTCCGGGAAACGAAATTATAAAAATTTTCATCGACAAACCGCAACCGGATAACAGATCATGGAATGTTATTGAAGAATACTGATATGTTATAATTCTTTCCCTGCTAATTAATATCCCTCATGCAACGGATGTTCAGGCCGGAACTTTTATCGTAGTAACCCATCTCGGCAACTCCATTGCCTATCTGAATATACCATGCATTCCAGGCGTCTCTCTGATTGGTGCTCCAGTACCTCCCCAACGCCCCTCCGTATTGAAAGGTACCCCCAGATCCAACTAGAAATCCGGCAAAGTGCATCCTCACATCGTCAAACACCTGCTGGTCCGTTGTCCAACCTTCATTCGCTTTGGCATCGATCCATTCCTGCCACGACGGGATCCGCCAGGCTCCTCCCAGCAACTGGCACGGGTCATTGGCCGGATTCCAGTGTGTGACCTCATAAGGGGTGTTCCCGGGCCAGGGCGGAACGATGGTTGCGTTATCGTATTGAAGTCCCTGTTTCCGGTTGAACTGGAAAAACCAGCCGCGGGGCAGCACCCTGTTGTCATTGATGGTGTCAGCCTCTTCATAAGAACCAATATTTTTTGTGATCCAGCATTGGCGCCCGCTGTCAAGCGCAACCGTATGGTAGATGATGGTGGTGGTAACCGCAGAGAAACTGTCGGCCGGTGAATGATGAACAGTGATGTTGTCGCCGCATACAAAATTTGAAGTGACAGGTCCGGCATAAACAGGCGGCTTCACTTCATTTCCTGGTGTGACACCGGTCTGCGCTCTTGGCCGGATGCCGACCCTGATGAATTTTCCCTCGTCAGCCAGCGTTACAAGGTATGTTGAATAGGTAGCCCCCCCGATCGGGTACTCCACCAGTCCTGAGCCATTGTCATTAGCCCGGTACCACTGGTAAACCGGCGGCGTTAGTTCCGGGTCATTGTCGGCATCAAAATAGGTGTAAGAACATGAAAGCGTATTTCCTACTGCAGCTGTTCCGCTTTGGGTCACATTTCCTGCCACCGGGGCCGAGTTTGCCGGGGTACAGGCGGTGACATCTTTCCATTGTCCGTTCGTATAAATTTTCAGCAGGCCGTTCGTACAGCAATCGGTGCAGAACACAAGCAGCCCTGCCACAGGTTCCGGGATGGCATTCATCTGGGCTTCCGTCATGCGTGGGGGCAGCATTCCTTTTGATGATGAATTCAGTTCAAGGATCGCCGAACTTTCAGGACTGGTGGTACCGATCCCGACATTCGTACCGCTGTTGAACAAGGTTTCGTCTGTAATCCAGGAGCAGCCATTGTTCCGCAAAGTCTGGCCGTTTGTTCCCGATGGCAATCCGTTCCCTGAACTTTTTGCATATTCCGCATAAGGGACTGAAAGGAACTGGGAAGTTCCCATCAGGATGAAATCAGAACCTCCGGATGGATCCATCTCGGTCTTTAGGAAATAACTTCCGGTTCCCCAGCTGATCGTGGAGAAATTACCGGAAAGTACAGCGCCTTTCCCGATCTCAATATTTGCAAGACCGAACTGGTTGGTTGTTTTCGTTTGAGATTCGCTGTACACAACGGTTCCCGAAGGACTTCCCTGCAGGATGCTCAGGCGAAAATTCACTGGTTGGCTTGATAAAGCATTGCCGCTGCCATCACGGGCTACAGCCTGGTAATTGATTGCTTCGGGGACCTGGCCCAGCAGCCCGTCTACCAGCATAATACAAAGAAAAAATACTAGGGTCGCTTTTTTCATAAGATAATGTTGAATAGGATTTTTTTTCATTTAAGGGTTTGTTTCAATTCATTTCTTGAGAATACCAGGAGTTAAAATCATTCCTGTATACGTTTCAGACTTCAGTGAACAATGCTTTGAAAATGGCCCGCATCTGATCAATCCCGGGATTGAATTTTGTCCGGATACGGTCGGCTATCCGCTTGGTCAATCTGTCAAGAGCCTTGGTATTCCTGTGCATTTTGAATTTCCGCATGATGTTCACCGGCTTCCGGATCTTTCCTGATTCATCGCTGAACCTGACCCGTTCCCTGAATTCCTTCAGATCTGCACAAAAATCCGGGTCCTGTTTGATCTTTTCGATAAGGTCTTCCATGACAACATTTTTTTCATCTTCAGGATGACTTGTCAGATAAAATCTGAAAGATCCGTGTACTGCTGATCCCGGATCGCCTGCTGTTAATGCTAAGTTATGCTGTTTTGAACAGGAGATGCAAATATTGATGGTAGGGATTTATAAATCAGGACAAGTTGTTCCTGGGTTGCATCCGTTTTCACTGGTCAGGAGAAAAATCCGACGATTACAGGAGATATGCAATAAGTCATAATACAACACGTTTACCGTATATCTTCCGTAAAATTCACTAAAAAATCTTCCTATGGAAACAAACCATCTGCATTCTGCCAGGAAAGCGACATGGAGCTTCATCCTTGTTTTCCTGATTTCAATTTTCGTCAACACCTCTGTTAAAGCCGGAAATCCATTGAAAACAGACACCGACAGGAATACCGGAACCGGTGCGATAAATTCGGCAAAATTCCTTGATCTCCCGATCTGGCAGTTGAAACTGATCGGATTGGATGGCAGCAGTAAGGGCCTTTTCTATAAGAATCAGAACCCCGACTGGCAAAAAGAGAAGAACAGGTACCAGCTTTTATGCTTTTACCTGACTGATGATGTTTTTTATTCCAACCTGAACTATCATACTGGCGAAGAGTTCCTGGTGAATGGCAAACCGCAGCAAATTCTGAAAAACATGGAAACATCGGTGAATGCCTTCGACCCTGTTCTTCTTACGGACCAGGAAGGGAAAAAATTCTGGGATGCATTTACGGTGCTCGGCGATAAGGATATGAAACTCCTGCCGGTCCGGATCAACATGGCCGATCTGCAGATGAAGAAACGGAACGACTGGGTCGTCTTCTGGTTCAAGCCGACGGAATCTCTGAAAAAGGTCCTGTCACCTTATGTGAATATTGATTCGCTGCTCAGGGTTCCCTGAGTAATTTTTTGGGTCAACCTGCTGAAGAATACCGGAGACTAACCGGTGTTTTCAACTCCACCCGGAAACCATATCGGTTGTAGTCAGATCAGGGAGTTTTCGATACCAGCTCCAAAATGATGTGAATCGGGTAATCAGCCGTAGTTGTCCCTTCCGTCCTTACGATCCCATTGGCTGCACTGATCCAGAGATCCTTATAATACTTCGAATCGTTTGAGGTGGTTTCATGGATCACCGTGCAATCGGAATATGTACCGGCTGGAACAGTTACGGTTTGCGTCAGCAATAAAACCTTCCTTGTTATCAGAAACGTGTCAACGCCATCGGTGCCGTTTATGGTATATTGATCATTTAAGACAGGAGACGCCTTGATCAGCGGATATTTAATTCCTGCAGCTTTCTGTGCCATATCTGACCACATTGTGTTATCCACAAACCATTCCAGGTTTTGTGAAAATCCGGGAGCAGCGAAAACAACCGTGCACCAACCGTCAGTGCCTCTTGAAGTGAGCGTATACGTTGATTCGTAGGAGATCCCGGCATGGTTCGGATCTGTATCCGAGTTTTTATACTTCCAAACTGTCCCTGATTTAAGGTAGCTGAAACTGGCCGGAGGAGTCGGGGTTGGATTCTCATCTGACTTCTTTTTGCATGATGCAATCAGAATCGCCATGCAGGCAAACAACAGTACAATATTTTTCATGGATTTAAATTTTAAGTTTTGTGGTTATTTTCGGACAAACATAGGTAAAAAACCTTTTATTACGATTCCAAATGAAAAAAAAACCCTCTCCGGGATGGAAGAGGGCTTGAAATTAATCATCTATCATTCTTACCTGACAACAACAATTTTTCGCACAATTACGCTGTTACTTGTTTTCACTTTGATTTCGTAACTTCCTTCCTGAACGGAAGTAAGGTCGATCTGGTATTCATTCCGACCTGTGAATTGTTTGCTCAGGATCGTCCTTCCCCTTATATCAAAAACGGATACTTCGATGCCATTCGCTTCGCCTGCAGGCGGTACGATCATGAATAAACCCTGTGTAGGATTGGGAAATATCTGGAGTTCGTGGGTCAGTCTTTCCTCAATCCCTATGGGTGAACGAGCCTGGCTGACAGTGACACTCTGAACCGGCAGGCTTGCAACAGTAACAGAAATATTTGCCACCCTGGCCTGGGTTGACGTATTTTCGGAATAGTCGGCAACAATGGTTCCGCTCCCGGTTCCCGATGGGGTTACGGTACACCAGGGAGCATCGCTGATAACAGTCCATCCGGTGTTTGATGCAACCGAAAATGTTGTGGATCCCGGAGACGAAGTAACATCGCGGCTCGGCGGAGTTACAGCTAAAGCAGGAGGCATTCCTTCCTGTGTCACTGTAACACTTTCGGAGCCAATTCCGGTAGCGGAAATGGTAATGTTTGCTATGCGCTGATCAAGGGTTGTATTTTCCGGAACCGTCACAAAGATGGTGTCATTTCCTGTTCCTGATGTTGTGACGGTGCACCATGAAGCATCTGATGCCACATTCCAGCTCGTGTTGGACGTAACGACGAAATCAGTATTTGCAGCGGATGATGAGACATTCCTGGTTGGTGGAGCAACGGAAAGCATGATTGGCACACCTTCCTGTGTTATAGTTACAGTTTGTTCACCTACGCCATCGCCTGTTACTGTGATAAGGGCAACACGCTGGTCAATGGATGTGTTCTCTGCAAAAGAAGCAACTATATTCCCATTTCCGGTGCCGGAAGGTGTTATCGTACACCAGGGCGCATCGATTGTAACAGTCCAGTTGACATTGGAGGTTACGGTGAAATTCGTTTCACCCTGACCGGTGGAGACCCCCTGGTTCGGAGGGGTGACTGAAAGCATGGGGGCTTCGCCGGTGACAAACCTGATAATATTTCCGTTGCTTGTCCCTAAGGAATTCGTACCAACGATCCGGTAAAAATAAGGGGTGGTGGCTGCAATACCCGTGATGTTGGCGCTTTCATCCACCTGCACAGAGCCGGAACCGGCAGAGGTCCAGGCTGTGGTATTACTAAGATTTGATGCTGATAACCCGTATTCAAACCGGTAGCTGGTTTCATTCCCCAATGGATTGACATTTCCATTAAGGGTTGCTGAAACGCCGGTCACAGCAGTCGCTGCAACGGTATTTACCGTCGGTCCCGTGAGGAACTTGAAGGAAGCGATCTTAGTGTGGCGGCTTCCGCCAGGACCGATGTATTGATCCGTAAACCAGAATGTTTCATCATCAGAAGGGTCAACCGACATCAGGGAATAATCTCCCCAGCGGTTGATCCCGGTTTGTGAATACTGGCCGCTCTGGATCGAATCTTCAGGAATGTCTAAAATTCCCTGGCCGGCGGCGTAAGCTGCAGGCGATTGCCCACAATACCTGATGCTTGGGAACATTGTGGTGCTCGAAATGGAATATCCCACTGCAATTTTATTATTTCCGTTCAGCATGATGCTGCCCATCCACCGGGAATGAGCATCCGGGGCATAGGTTCCTTCCTGCCTCAACGACCAGTCGCCTGTAGTCTTTCTCAGCTCATACCAGCGTACACCGGCATGCCTGAGACCGTCAACATTAACCGTATGACAGCAAACAATCGTCTGATAAGAGCCAAAATTCCGGTATTGTGGTACATTCATAATAACCTGTGGAATTCCATCCACACGCTGCGAAGTTCCTTTTTGTTCAATATTGTTCCAGTTGTTTCCGAAACTGCTGTTGAAGGCCGAGACTTCAATTTGCTGTGATCTTACAAACGTTGAAGACGTGGGATTGGTCCAGTCAACCGTAAGGGCGTAAAGCCATAACTGATCGGTTCCTCCGCCAAGTGCATCATCATTGAATGCAACGAACATACCCGGGCTTCCTGCAGGAGCAAAAGCGCCATCATTGTCAAGGGGGGGAACACACATGAAACCATCAATGGAAGAAGGACGCCATGCATTATTAAAGCCTACCATCTGGGCCGTTCCGCCAGTGATCATCTGTCCGCGTTCGAAAACATAGATGTCATTCCCTGAACTGTTATTATCTCCCATATAATAACCATCGCGCCAGATCCCGAATTTCGGGTAATCTGGCATCGATGAGACCTGGAAAGAATACTGGTAATAGGTTCCGGTCGGATCATTGGTGGTTGAGATCGCAAAAAGGATATAGTTCGGGCCGGTATATGGAATTGAGAATTCCGTGATCATCCACCGGTCGGCCTGTTCGTCGTAAAGAACCACCGGGTCACCGTCATTCCTGTTCGCTCCGGGAACACTCCCGAAAATCTGGTTTATATTGGTCGGACCGGCAACAAGCGTTCCTGTTTTGGTGTATATGGAATAAATGCAATTGACTGTCTGAACATAATGATTGGGGCCTGCGGCTCCGTTGCAATCGGGCGGAAAATAAGGTGAAACCTGTCCTTCAAAATTAACGGTCGGTGAAGTCGTTGCATGTGTAGTCCCCATCGTTCCCTGGCGAACCGGATCTTCTCCTTTTGGAAGCGCAGTCGCTGCGAAAGGGTAATATCGTTTTGCAAGACCTTCATTTAGCCGGTGTTTCCTTCCCCACTTTTCAAGATCCTGGAATTCCTTGGTTGTCATAGCAGGGATATCACGTAGCGGTCGGCTCACGCCCAGGAAAGTTCCGGTTGTTATGGTGGAGGGATGGATCGGGATCTCCTGTGAAAACAAGTGCATAGTGAGAAAAAGCATAAATGCGATTGGTAATATGGCTTTGATTTTCATGTGTATAATTTTGTTTTCGACAAAGTTAGCACTTTTTTCCATGCGCTGATCGCCTTAAAAACCGTTAAATCGGAAGCTCAAAACGGCTCCTGTCAAAACAGATAGTACCCTAACATAAAGTGGGTATCTTGTTTTAATGAGTAAAATTACGTGCTTCCGGAAATGCTTTTTGCGCTCTGTCGGAACGTTTATAAACCCGGTAAAATCAGGTTTTTCAGCGCTTGAATCGCCCTCCCCTGTCACCGTACCTTTACATCATCAAATTCAGAACATTAAAACGAAACAAATTATAAATCCTAAAAACCCAAAGCCATGAAAACAACAAAAATCTTATCGGTTCTCAGTCTCGTACTGATCGCCTTCGCAGCAAGTGCCATCAATCCAAAATTGAGCAGCAACAATCCGCAACCTTTAACAGGGAATATAAAGTATAAGGTGGTGATCCATGCAAACGCCTCCGTCAGCATCCCGACCGCAAACAATTTCTGGGTCGTTTTGTCTGACGGAAATGGTCGTCGTATCGGGTCAACCCATTTTGAATTCGGCATTGACACCTATTATTTCAGCGAAGCAGGTCCTGTAAGCGGTTCACGGATAGCCCGGGTGGTGATTGAATCCCACGGTGGAGCTGTCTCTCCTTTCTATTGCAATCCTGACGCAAAGTGGGGAACGTTCCGCAACGGCGCAACTTACCAGTTCAACATGTATCCCAGGACATCGGTCCCCGATTAATTCAGATCCTGCCGGCTTGCACCGGCGCGATCATCCCGAAAACCGTCCCCGAAAGGACGGTTTTTTTGTGTGAAACTACAATTTTATGAGCGAAGCGAAATAAAATTGTTAGTTGAACCATCCCGCCACAGGCGGGATCTTACGCTAATTGTGGACAATTTGCAGGAAGGAATTGTTAGTTGAACTATCCCTCCGCAGGCGGGATTCTCTGTTAAACGTCATTTGTAATGCCGCTTGAAATGCCAGGTAGCAAAGTTGTACTTGTATTTTACTTTCTTTTGCTTGGACCAAACAACCCCACCCCTGACCCCTCCCCAAACGGGGAGGGGAACAAAGTCACCGCTGCATAAAATTCCCTGAAAATTTTCGTCATTCGCTAAACTGCGAAAACTCGTCCGCCAAGGCGGACTCAAACAGTTCGCGGTTCTTAACGCTCATTCCTCAATTTCCTTCACGGGAATTTCATGAGGCGGAAGAAGGGATAGGGTAACATTTTCAGTACTGACTGGGATTCGGGCCGTAAGGAGGTTGTCTAATCGAAAAGTAAACTTTTTTCTCTGCGCCTCCGCGCCTCTGCGGTAATATTTTTCAGCTTTAATCCTGCAAATCCGCGGGTAATTTCAATGGAGGAAATCATAATGCAAAATGAAGGAAAGCCAATAAAAGCAAGACATTGAAAATTACACCCGCATGTAATTTAATTTTCTCCCGCATGAAAATTATTTTTCTTTCGTGTGTAATTTTACTTTCTCCCTTATGAAATTTCCCGCTTTATGATTTACAACTCTGATCACCCTTCAAACCTGTCACCCGGCTCTATCTCTTTACAGATCTCCACTTCCGTTTTCCCGTCTTTTTTATTGAAGTCGATCGTCCCACCAACGAGCTTTACCCGTTGCAGGATATTGCCGATTCCCATGCCGGTGGATTTTAGGTCGAGGGTTTCAACATTGTACCCTTTGCCGTTATCGGTATAACAGACTCTGAGCACATTCTTTGAAAAGTTCAGTTTCACGATGGCACGGGAGGCGCCTGAATGCTTGATGGTATTGTTGATCAACTCACAGATGATCCGGTAGAAGTGCAATTCAACCTGCTTGGAGAACCTCTGGCCGTCGAGATTTGAGATGAATTCAATCTCAAAGATCCCTTCCTGGTGCATCGTTTTCATGAACTGGTTCAATGCAGCCTCGAGACCGTAATTCTCGATAAGTCGAGGCATAAGGTTGTTAGCGATAATCCTCATTTTCCCGATTGATTCGGTCAGCAGTTCCTTGCATTTCTGCAGGTCCTCCGCAAACCTGTCGGGATCCTTCGAATTCTCCAGGAGTCCCAACCGGATCTTGGCGCTTGACAAGGTAGGGCCGAGGTCATCGTGGAGGTCGGCGGCAAAACGCTTGCGTTCCTTTTCTTCCGTTTCGATGACCTTGCTTAGCACATATTTTTCCAGGCTTTTCAGTTCGGTGATATCGTGGAGGATCGACATCACTGCGTCCTGTCCTTCGTAGCGGATCCTTTTGTTCCGGAGCAGGAAGGTCTTTAGAACGACCCGCCTGTTCGGTGTCCGGATCTCGATTTCCTCCTCCGTAAGCGCAGGGTTGATGAACAGATCATACAAAGAACGGCTGTTCTGCGTATCCACCGGATCGATCAGCAGGTCGGCAAGGTCTTTCCCGATAATCTCTTCCTTGGAAAAGCCGGTGAATTCAAGGATCACATCATTGGCGTACACCACCTTCCCCTCAACATGGATCAGGATGGGATTCGGGAGGCTGTCGACGAGCGTTTTGTAATGGTTTTCGTTACCGGCTTTTGATCTCTTTGCCATGAATCAAGATTTAATTTGCCAACTCCCCAATGTTAATGGGCAGATGAATTTAAACGTCTGTTTGTTTTCTTTCACCGCTAAGGCGCTAAGACGCAAAGAACAAAAAATTGAAGAAAATATTTTTTAGCGTCTTGGCGACTTTGCTGTTATTTTTAAATAAGATGAGAACCTCATGACCGACGGTGGGGGCGGATCTAAATAATAACAAGCTTATTACGCAATGCGAAGATAACCAGGTTCAGCACGTTATTCGTATCTGTCTTTTGAAGCAGTTTGTTGCGGTACCCTTCCACCGTGCGGATGCTCAGGAACAATTTGTCGGCAATCTCCGAATTCGTGAGTCCTTTGCAAAGCAACCGCAGAACCTCGTTTTCCTTTTCGGTGAATGTGATCTTGTCGACTGTATCGTAGCCCCTTACTTTCTTCACCAAAAGCCCCATGACTTCTTCAGAATAGTAGTTGTGACCTTCGGAAACACGCTTAATTGCGCGTTCGAAATCGGTTACATCCGAGGTTTTCAGGATAAAGCCGTACACCCCTTTATCGACCATCGAATAGACGTATTCCTCTTCCCCGAACATGCTAAGCACAAGGATCTTCAGCGAAGGGATCATTTTAAGCGCCTTCTCCGTGGCTTCGATGCCATCCATAACCGGCATCTGGATATCCATGATCACAAGGTCGGGGTTTATCTTTTTAAGCATTTCGAGGAATATGGCGCCGTTTTGGGCTTCTCCAACCAGTTCTACATCGTCCATTTCGGTAATGATCCTTTTCAGTCCTTCACGGAAAATCGCATGATCCTCTACAACAATGATCTTCTTCTTTGTATTCATCAGAGAAAAATTAGAAACATTTTGCCGTGTGAAAGATACGGCAAGATTTGGAAAGATGCAAGAGTGACTTGCCGGATTATTTTGTAATCACCAGTAAATCCTTTTCATTCATATAATAAACAGCAGATGCGCCCGGACCGTTGAAAATAAAATGAAGGTTTGCGGGCACTTTGGGAAAGTTCACCGTGTTTTCAAGCACTACCCTGCAAATCCTGGTTCCCAGTCCTTTATTCTTGATCAATGTGCATTTGGACTGTTTCCGGTAGGTGGATGCCGAATTTATTCTGAAGCTGTTGTCCTTAAGCTGAAGGATCGATTTGGGCACCTGTAATGTATCTAAATCTGTTACACCACGATTGATGTTTGCAGTTATATTCCCGCCCTTGGCCAACGCTTCATTGTATTCGATCTTGAACTGTCCCATCCCGTAATAGAAAGGTTCGCCTTTGGCCTTGAGGTAGATATCGAACTGGAGATGCCTTGCATCCAGCATGGTGTCGTTCTTTATAAAATACTCGCAGGATTGAGCCCTGGCAGCGGAAAAGGCGAAACTGAAGACGATTGTCATGATAAGGGACAGGGTAAATACTAATAAGAAGATCTTTTTCATGGTGGTTTGGTTTATTGATAATGTCATTTAAAATAAGAAACAGATAGACCTCGTAAAAATACAAAATTCCTTTTATGAAACACCATTGCAGGCCGAAACAAAATAACCCTTTGTCCTCCTTGCATTCCCCATGTTCTCTTTACTAAGAAAATGAAAGAACAATGGCCATCCGGTATCGTTCTTCCCTTAACAGAACTAAACCACAGAGTTCACAGAGGAGTTACAGAGGGCACGGAGAAGTTTCCAGCTCCTGACAATAATTCCGGAAAAGGGTTAATAAGAAACGGCATGGACTTTGACCGGGCAGGCTCCTGAATTTATGTCATTCATTTAAAATAAACAATACGATGTATGTAATTGCAGGAGCAGCAGGACATATAGGAAGGATCATTGCAAATGAACTCCTATCGAAGGGAAAAAAGGTTCGTGTACTTGGGCGCGACCCGGGCAAACTCAAGGAATTCACAACCAAAGGTGCAGAGGCGATGACAGGTGATCTGAATGACGCCTCATATGTTGACAGGGCTTTTGAGGGTGGCACGGCAGCATTCTGCCTGTTACCTCCAAATCCCATGTCGCTGAATTTCCGGGCAGAACAACAGCGCATAGCGAAAAACTTTATCGAAGCCGTTCGGATGAACAAGATCTCTCACGTGGTCCTGCTCAGCAGCATTGGCGCCCACCTGAGGAACGGGGCCGGTGTGATTGACGGTCTTGGCGATATGGAAGAATATTTCCTTGAACTGAAGGATGTGAATGTCCTCAATCTACGGCCTTCTTACTTCATGGAGAACATACTGTTCCAGGTCCAGATGATTAAAATGGCGGGGATGATGGGTTCAGCCTTGAGAGGAGACCTGGTATTTCCGGTCGTTGCCTCGAAAGATATCGGCGAACGCGCTGCAAAACGCCTTCTCGATCTCTCTTTTAAGGGCAATACGATCGAATATGTGCTTGGGCCGCGTGATGTCACTTTCAATGAGATTGCTTCTGTCTTTGGAAAAGCAATCGGGATCCCGGATCTGAAATATGTACAGTTCTCCTTCGATGAGGCAAAGAACGGATTGGTCAAATCCGGTTACATTTCCGAAAATGTGGCAGAAGTGATGACCCGGATGGCGGAAGGATTCAATAACGGAAACGCGCTGAATGCACACCATCGCACCTCCGAAAATACAACACATACGACCCTTGAAGAATTTTCGAAGGTCTTTGCTGCGGCTTACGGGCAGGGTGTCTGATCCACACCGGCAGTACGGTCGCCTGCCTGAAAATCGGTCAGGCACTAAACCTGTATTCCACTGCAAGCCCTCCTGATGGCAGTCAGGATGTGCAGATCCAGATATTAACATAATTTAACTTTATTTAGTCTAAATTAATATTAAAATGACGTATCTTTGCAGCGATTTAGTTAAGGAAATCAACGTCCCACATAAAATGACGAAAGGGAATTAAGAAATATCCACTTAAATATCAGAACAATGAAAAGAAAAATCATATTTACCATCTTTGGAATTGTCTTCCTTATGTCAGGACTTTCTCTGTCGGTAAAAGCACAGGAATGGACACCTGTTCAGAAAGAGGTGTGGAAGAATGTCAATGATTATTGGGCATTGATGACGAAAGGCGATATTACCGGGTTTATGGAGTATTTTCACAAGGATTACCTGGGATGGGATGATGAATCAGCTTTGCCTGCAACAAAAGAAGAAACACAGAAGTGGTTGCAATATATGTACCAGGGGGTGAAGATCCCGCTTTACGAAATCAAGCCTTTGGGGATCAGGGTTTACGGGGATGTCGCCTTTGTGCATTACAACTATTCGCTGGTGAGAGAGTCAGAAGGAAAAAAGAAGGCAGAGCAGGGAAGATGGACAGATATCCTGTTAAAGCAGGGTAACAAGTGGGTATTGATCGGGGACAACGGAGGGGAAACAAGTAAAGATAAATAGCAGGGAGTTCCGTACCTGATCAGTTTGTAAAGTTGATTGTGTATCCCGGATGTCGGAAGATGTCCGGGATTTTTTGTACATTTCAGACTTTTATCGGGAAAATGGCGTTAATAAAAGGCATGATGGTTGTGAGGCACATATTTTCGATAAAGTTATTACGTCCTGTTTTTCTGATCACTTTCACATTTCTTCTTTTGATCACCTCTGTTTACGCGCAGCCCAGGATCAGCGATAAGCAGGCGGGAGTCGACCATCTCCGAAGCGGTGATTACATTCGCGCCCTGGATGATTTCAACAAAGCGATCGAAACCGAACCATTTCTTCCGGAACTTTATTACCTGCGAGGATATACCAAGTACAACCTCGATGATTACATCGGAGCCGAACGGGACTACTCGAAATCCATCGACCTTTCACCTTACCGGAGCGAGGTTTTCGTAAGCCGTGCCGTGGTGAGGAGCCAGCAGGAAAATTTTACCGGAGCATTCGAGGATTACCAGAAAGCAGTGGAACTTGACAGTGCCAATTCCGATATCTATATCAACCGTGCCAGGACAAACCTTTACCTGAAAAAGTATTATTCCTGCATTACTGACTGCAACAAGGCCATTCGCCAGAAAAACAAGCAGGAAATCGTTTATATTCTTAAGGGTACTTCCGAGATGGGGATCGGGCGCTATGACAATGCAATCGAGGACCTGAACAAGGCTGTAGAGATAAATCCACAGAATATTTACAGTTACACACAGCGGGGGCTTGTATGGATGGAGCTGATCAAATACGATTCGGCTGTAAACGACTTCACGCGTGCCATCGGGGTTGATTCGAACAATGTATATGCGCTTTTCAACCGTGCACTGGCCAGGATCAAGAACAACGACCAGAAAGGTGCGTTAAATGACCTTGACAAGGTCACGCGCATATCTCCCTATAATGCCTATGCCTATTACAACCGCGCCATCCTCCTGATCGGGATGGATGACAAGAAAGGAGCGATCCGGGATTTTAATTATGTAAGCAAGCTTAACCCTCAGAATATTCTCAGTTATTATTACAGGAGCCTGCTAAAAGTCGATTTGAAAGATTACAGGGGCGCCCTTGAAGACCTTGACCGGACCATCGAACTGTTCCCCGATAATGCTGATGCCTATTATGAACGTTATGTGGTGAGGGATAAGCTGAAAGACCGGAAAGGAGCCAAAGAGGATTATGACAAAGCGATGAATCTTAAGAAAAAAAGCCAGTTTGCGCCCGACAGCCTGAAATCCGTAAAAGAAAATTATCTGAAAAGCCTGGTAAAGCTGAGCGGTGAATTCGAGGAAATGAACACCCGCAACAGTAAATTCCAGAACCAGTATATCCAGATCGAATTGTTTCCGATCTACAATATATACCTCGGGAAGCCCGATTATAACAAGATACGCCTTTATGACGCCTACCAGCGCGGCCATTATTACATGAATGTGCTGATGCTCACCAATCACATCGAACTGGTGCATGATTCGCTGAACTCAGGATCAATAGAAAAACAGACGCACCTGATCGACTCACTGCCCGGCAATGCCCTTGCTCATTTCAGGCGGGCGGTGTTGCTGGCCGCACACAAGAACTACCCGAGGAGTTTCGATGATTTCAATGCCGCACTGAACCTGGATTCCACGTTTGTCCAGGTGTGGTTTGCAAGAGCGAATGCGCGCTACGAGTATATCCAGCTGCTGGTGACGCAGGATAACCTTCACAGCGAGATCACCATTGAAACAAAGAAACCGGCTGTTTCGGAGACAGAGATCCTGGAAGGGCTGGAGCAAACCTATGATTCGGTGATCCATGATTATAATAAGGCGCTGGCACTCGATCCTGACTTCTATTTTGTTTATTATAACAGGGGGTTTGTAAATTCCAAGATGGGGAATTACAAGAAAGCCATCGATGATTTCTCCCAGGCGATCCATTATAAAAAGGATCTGGCAGAAGCCTATTACAACCGCGGACTGATCTACATTCTTCAGAACGAACGCCAGAAAGGCTGCGAAGACCTCAGCCAGGCCGGCGAGCTTGGAATCCTTGATGCTTACAAGGTGATGAAGAGGTATTGTAATGAGTGATGAGGTGATGCGGTGATGAAGTGATGAAGTGATGGAGTGATCCGGTATTGGTAAGACAAAGCCACAGAATCACAAGATCACAGGGCCATATTGTGACATATCAAGAAATCATTCAACGCGGTCCCTGACCGACCGGATCACCCTCATCGGTGTTTCGGTGATCACCATGTTGTATAGCCATGCGGGGACGCTTCCGCCCGGATCCACGAACCCTTCCAGGGTTACATGAACAATACCTTTGTCTGCGGGGGTGATCGTCCATTTCTGCCAGTATTTTTTAATGCGTATCCTGTCAGGATTTTCAGCGATCACATTGAGGAGTGGCTGCGCAAAGATGGTCCTTGTGCCAGTTGCCGGGTCGGTGGTGATCTTCGCTTCGACACACAGATCCCGGTTTGTCAGTGGCCAGGGAACACCGTAAACCAGGTAATACCTGATATACTGGTCTTTTTCAAATCCAAGAACCCTAATCTCTTCAATGTTTTTATCCCACCAGTCAAAATTCTTCCCATTCCCCAGAAGATCGTGCACTTTTTCCGGGGTCGTTTGAAGATCAGCCATGCCCTTGAATGATTTCAGCGAGGAGTTCGGCTCATTCCGGGTGAAGATCTTAATCCCATCTTTTTCCTTGATAAAATCCCATGCCTGGGCACTGACCGATTGCATAAAAACCAGGAATAACGCAACTGCGCTGACAGATATGACATTTTTTCTTATCATTTGGAACAGAATATTCCCGGTCAGGGTCCCCGGGAAGAAGCAGGCAAAGGTAATTGAAATTTTACAGACCTGTCACACCAGGTGACAGGACAAAAATGTTCACATTATGAGCGTGTTGAAATTTCATGTGACAAGGAATTTGCAGGATTGATAAATTTCATGTAGGTTTGTTTTGAATAATTCTAACCGGAATTGTAAATGAAAAACAAGATCATTATCCCGACTGATCTGACAGAAGCTGCAGCACAGGCTGTCAGGCAGGCAACGGTTATTGCCATGAAAACCGGAGCATCGCTGGCATTGCTGCATGTTGTAAACGACAAAACCGAAGCATCATCGGCATCGGAACCCATGGAGGAACTGGCAGCACAAGTCAGGAATGCCGGGGTGAAATGTGAGATCCTGATCAAAGAGGGAAATATCTTTGATGTCATCCCGCATGAATCATGCGAACATGACTATGATCTGATGGTGATCGGGACCCATGGCGTGAAGGGGTTCAGGCAGATGCTGCTTGGGGCGGACATGCTGAAGCTCGTCAGCAGGATCCCGATCCCGGTGCTTGTGGTACAGAAAGAATCACCGCTGATCGAATCGTTCTCAAAGATCATCCTTCCCGTAAGCAGCCATGAAGCGTTCCAGATTGCAGTGGATTCCGCCATTCAGTTCACCGATATTTACCAAAGCACTATTTACTTCTATTCCATTCACAAAGCAGGGTTTGACTGGCCGGAACAGCTCCTAAAAAACATTGAGGAAACCGCTTCACGCTTTGAATCGAAAGGGATAAAAATGATCCGCATCAAGGAAGATCAGAATTTATATTCCATGGGGTACGCCAAACAGACGCTGAAATATGCGGAGTCGATCCAAGCAGATTTTATTTGTATGATGTCAACCCCTTCAAAAGAGTATTACTATTTTGCCCAGTCCGACAAGGAAACGATGATCATGAATGATATCCATATGCCAGTTCTTTTTGCAGGCGGACGGATGCATTCATCCGAATCCTAAAGATCATGAAGCAGAAAATGATATTCCCCTGCCCGGGAAATATCGAGGCACTCACATGCTGGTGATCGGGCTTGAGACGTCACAGATGATCGGACACATCCCGGATGCACCCCAGACAGTGGAGCCGACTCTTGAAGCGACATCCTTTCCGTAAAGATCAACTCCGACCACGATCCCGATCTCCTGGCGTGTTGAAGGATCTACGCCATGATAGATCCGGAATCCTTTCAACGATGCAGACATCATGCTATACATTACGCCAACCTGTTCGGTGGTGATGTTATATCCCTTGATGGTATCGCAGATGATCTCCGGTTTTGTCATGTAGGTTTTAAAGGCACTGTTGGCCTGTGGTGCCGAAATCGTGCTTCCGGTACCAGTGCCTTTGGGAGTTAAAATTTCATACGCAACGATCCCTATAACAGCACCTGCTACAAATGATAGCGTTGCAAATACAATCAATTGTCTTAAACTAAATGTTTTCATAAAGCCAAACTTTTTTCGTTGTGAACTAATTTTTGTATAATTTTACTTAACATTTGCCCCAAATATAATTAATTTTACATTAGATATAGGTTTTTTCATATTTTATTGATCGTTATGACTACATACCATAACAGGCAATGGAATGTAGCCAGGATTCATGCAACAATCCTGTCACCTCTTTTGATTCTTCTTCTGATTCCTTTCCTCGCCATTTGCGGTGATGATCCTTATCTGACCATAAGTAAACTTTTTTCGGAACAACAGAATACAACCAATGACAGCCTGAAAATCGTGAAGCTATCCGAAATTGCCGGCATCTACTTTAATTATATCTATGATAAAAAGATGGCGGACAGCACAAGTGACGTAGCAGTTAAGATCGCCGAACTCTCCTGCAAACCAGGGCTGCTTCTTTTAGCCTATAACCGCTATCTTGAATGCAACGATGTTGATCTATACTTTCAGAAGGCGGTCGGGTATGGAAATAATGCGCTTCAACTGTGCCGGACTGTCTCAAACCCTGAAATGGAGTGGCGGACATGTCATAATCTTGCACTTGCATGTCTCAGCCATTATGAATATGATAAGGCCATGGAATGGAGCAACAAGGCGTTTGGCATTGCAACCGCCCAGGATAACAGTGTTTTCAAGGCAGAAAGCTACCTTGACCTTGGGAATAGCCTTGAATGCAAGAACCAGAAGGTGGAAGCTTTCGGGAATTATCTAAATGCCATAGATCTCGCTGAAAAAACGAACAACATTCACTTACTTGAAAAATGTTACGGGCAATTGTCCGGATTTTATAATCTGAACAAACTTTTTGACAAGGCCATTTTTTACAAGCTCAAACAGGGTGATCTGATCAGGAAGAAATTGCCCGTAGATTCTATCGCCCTCATGTGGATCCAGTATGATCTGCAAGTGATCCAAAGCCGTTCCGGTATCAGCCATCTGAATGCAGAAAGTGTTAAGAATATTATTGATTTTTCCATCCGCAGAAAAGCAATCAAACTGAAGCTCTGGGAGTTCGGCATTTACAGGAAATACCTGATCGACCACGACAGGATTGATCTGCTTTATGATCTGTATGTGAAGCAATACCCGGAGGAGATCCAGCGCATAAAAAAGGAAGAATACCCTCTGTACCTCAGGCTCATGGCATTTTTCGAAGAAGAGGAACACCGGCCTGATTCAGCTTATTTTTATTTTACCGAAGCAGAAAAGGTGATGATCCTTGATCCGAACAAGATCATGGTCTCCAATTTTTATAACCGCTTCGGGCAATTCCTGAAGCGCCACGGACGAAATGCCGAAGCCCTGGTTAAATTTAAAAAGGCATATGACTTTGCAAACTCCGACACCTATTTCGGGAAGATTGAATTCATGCTCAATGCTACCAAGAACCTTGAAGCGATCTACAAGGATATGGGGGATTATAGAAATGCATATACCTATTCAACGATCACCCGCGTTCTTTCCGACAGTGTCAGCAATATGACTAAAAAAGAGCAGGTGATCATCCTTGACATCAACCGGGAAACCATGCAGAAAGAGCATGCTGCCGAACTGGAGAAGCAGCGGAATGAAAAGACCATCCGCCAGCGAAAGACAGAGCGAAACATGATGGCCGGCGGGGTTGGATTCCTGATCATTCTCTCCCTGCTGATCTTCCGGAATTACAAGACACAGAAACGCTCCAATACTTTGCTGGATATTGCCAAAAAGAAATCTGAGGAACTGTTGCTTAATATCCTTCCCCATGAAACCGCCGAAGAGCTGATGCACAGCGGCTCCGCAAAAGCGAAGCGGTTTGAGGAGGTGACGGTCATGTTCACCGATTTCAAGGATTTCACCCAGCACAGCGAAAAAATGACCGCCGAAGAGCTGGTCAAGGAGATCCATTTCTATTTCAGCGAATTCGACCGGATCATCAGCAGCCATAACATTGAAAAGATCAAGATCATCGGCGACAGCTATATGTGTGCAGGAGGGCTGCCGGTCCCGAACACATCGAATCCATTTGATGTTGTCAGTGCAGCATTGGAACTGCAATCCTTTATGGTGGACGAAAAGAGGGTCAGGATTGGCATGAACCAACCCTATTTCGAACTTCGTATCGGGATCCACACAGGCCCGGTAGTGGCAGGGATCGTCGGCACAAAGAAATTTGCCTACGATATCTGGGGAGATACCGTGAATACCGCATCACGTATGGAAAACAGCGGAGAAACAGACAAAGTCAACATCAGCGGTGCAACTTATGAACGGATCAAAGACCGCTTTCATTGCACCTACCGCGGGAAGGTCGAAGCCAAGCACAAAGGGGAAATTGATATGTATTTCGTTGAACCTCTTTCCCGGGATTTTATTTCAGGTTGATCGGGCTTTGCGAATCGCACACGGGAGGACACATACCGGAATGCTGGGAAACGGTCCTCGTCAGAGGCTTGGAGAGATCATCCCTCCCCTGTTTGTTCAATGCGACAACGACCCCAAGTGTATCCGACTTGTTTTCAATCCCAAGGTAGATCCTGAATTCTTTGATATCCTTATCCAGGTCATTTAAGCTTTTCATGGCTGCGAACATATTCTCATCCACCTTGAATGCATAGGGGGATCCGTGAGCCGTATTCCTGTAAGCCGTCACAAGGGTTTTAGCTTCATCCGGAGTGATCGGGGCCGGCGAAGGAGGAGCGGGGTTGACGAATGAAACAACAGCCAGCAAAGAAATGCCGAAGATTGTTCCGGCTACAAAAGCCAACGCGATCCGGGGAAATCTTTTCTTTCTCATAATGATCTGTTTTTACGGTGAAACGAAGGTTGATGTTATCTCCCGAAAGATACAACCAATTTTTTCTTTAAGAATGAAATTGTGGAAAAAATTGCAAGGTCTTTCAACTAAGATTCATCTGTCTCCAGTCGGGTCTTCAGGTCGGCCAGGCCAGCCTGCAATGCCAGCATTTCTTTTTCTTTCCGGGAGATGCTCATCTTTGCAGAAGCGATCCTGGCTTTCAGCCCGGTGACCGCTTCGGTCTCTTTTCCCGATGATTCCACGATCTCGAGCTGGTCTTCCAGCTCTTTCAGGTTCGCCTGCTCTTTTTCCAGGTCATCCTGGAGGCCATAAATCTCCGAAGTAAATTCAGACAATTTATACTGCATCTTGACCTCCCAGTTCTTTTTTTTCTGCCGGAAGAACTCATCCAGCCGTTTGCTCAGGATGTCGAAGGCGGTTTGAAGCCTTGAATAAAGCTCCTCGCGTTGTTCCCTGACAAGCTTTATCCCCTTGAATTCAGCCTGTATCTTTTTGAGAAATTCCCTCGTTTCCTTGTACTGGTTCGTTTCTTCCGCCTGGGTCAGCCCCTGGTTTACAAGGAGCTTCAGCCGTTCATAATTTACTCGTGCTTCCTTCTCAAAACCCTGTTGTTCCTCATCCTGCCTCAGGTTGAGCATCGTGAATGCTTCCTGGAGCTTGTTCAGTAATTCCTCCCGCTGCTCTTTCATCAGCACTGATAACCTCACATCATTCTGAACAAGTTTGAATTGCTCCCTGACCTGGCGGAATTCAGCGGAATTCCCGGCCAGATCCAGGATCTCTCCCACCAACGGCTTAAGGCGGAGATAATTTTCATCTGCTGATTTTTGCTGCCGGCTTGTCTCTTCCTCTTTCCGGATATTCAGCGTTGTGAAAGCTTCCCTGACCGTTTCGTACAGTTCATCCCGCTGGTCGCCGGTCAATTTTGCCGGACGGATCATATTCTGGCATTCGATCAGGATCTCCCTGGCAGTCCGAAGATCCAGGGTGGTCACCGAGCGTTCAACGGCCTCCTCCACCTGCTGTTTCAGCTGGGCATAATTTTCCGCCGCTTCTTTGACAAAACCTGCCTTTTCCTTCTCCTGGAATGCTTTCAGCTTATCAAAAGCGGCCTGAAGGCGATGATACATTTCTTCCCTGTGCTCACGAAGGAGCTTCGCGCCCTTGAATCCCGCCTGAACACTGATCAGGAAATCCCAGGTTTCCCTGAAATCCTTCGGGTTGCTCGCCAGGAACATTGCCTCATCCACTTTGACCTTTAACTCGGAATAGTTAAGAAGAGCTTCATGTTCAAAATCCAGACGTTCCTCTTCGATCTGCCTGTTGACCCGGGCAAACTCTTCCTGCAGCCGGCTGTATAGCTCCTCCCGGTCTTCCCGTCTCAATTTTAATCCTTTGAATTCTTTCTGAATCTCTATCAAAAGAACTTTCCCGTCGCGCAGGTCTTTTGCCGCTGAAATCTTTTTCAGGGTCTGATCCAGCTTGCTTTTCAGTTCACGGTAATTCTTCAGAGCCTCTTCATCAGGGTATTGCTGCCAATCCATAATATTAATATTAATGTAACATCGCCTGTCAGATACAAAAGTAGTTCAATTGAAGATTCTGAAGGTAAAATTTCAGGCTTGTCTCAAAAGTAATTACCCATCCACAAAGCCTCCCGGAAGGCAGACATCAATAAACCGAATTTTCCTTGTTATGTTCATCCCTGACGGGAATTGTCCCCGCAACAGGTCAATCAACCCTGTCCTGTTCTTATATACGGATGATTTATTACTCTTTACCGATTAAAATTGCATCAGGTCTGTCAGGGAGTTAAATTTGATATACATTGAATATAAGTCAGGAAACGGAACAAAAAAATCAAGTCTTCTATGAAAAACCACAGGATTGCAGTATTATCAGACATACATGGTAATTCATGGGCTTTGGAGGCTGTTTTGAAAGATATCCGAAGCCGGGGAATAGAAAGGATCGTTAACCTTGGCGACAGTCTATACGGGCCGCTGGATCCGTATGGCACCATGGAACTGATCGCTGAAAGCCGGATGATCAGCATTTCCGGAAATGAGGACAGGCTGATCATCGATTCGATCGGAAAAACAACTGAAGTGAGAACACTTCAGTATGTTCTTGGCGAGTTGAATCTTCATGCCATTGAATGGCTTTCCACACTGACCTCCACCAGGATCCTGGACGGGCAGATATTCATGTGCCATGGAACTCCTGCCTGTGATGATGATTATTTTCTTGAACACGTGAATAATGGTTGCGTTCAAATCAGGGACACCAATGATCTTGAAGATATCCTCGGGGTTGTCCGTCAGAAGGTCATTCTCTGCGGACACAGTCATATACCGCGAATTGTAACCACAAACCGGCATATGATCATTAATCCCGGGAGTGTGGGGTTGCCTGCTTTCACGGATGAAAAGCCGGTGATGCATAAAATGGAAAAGTACAACCCCGATGCAAGCTACACCATCCTGTCGTCGGATGATCATGAGATCTCGGTCGACCAGGTTTCCATCAATTATGACTTCGAAAAAGCTGCACGGTATGCGGAATCCAATAACCGGCAGGATTGGGCAAGATGGCTGAGAACAGGAAGGGCATGAAGGATCAGTAGTCAAACGTTTCACAATGGATGACTTCAGGCTCAAACCCGACCAGGAAATCCGTATCCTCGGGATAGTATTTTGCTCTCAGATAATTTTCTCCGGCAAAAGCTATGATGCTTTCCAGGTTTTTCCACCGTGTGATCGTCCAGAAATGGCACACCTCTCCGTCGATCATCCGGAGTATTTGCACTGACAAGTTTCCCGGGGTACTTTTATAATCCGGGACAGCAGTTTTCTCCAGGAATGCCATGTATTCCTCTGCATGGATCGCCTGGGTTTTCCCGTGCCAGATCCTCGTTATTACCGGATTTCTTTTCATGATCGTTCCTCCTGTTTCCCCGGGCTTACGCCCGGCTTACATCCCCGGGTTTACGCCCGGCTTTACATCCCCGGGTTTACGCCCGGCTTTACATCCCCCGGCTTTACATCCCCGGGCTTACGCCCGGGGTTATTCAAAGTTAAGTACTTCGTACTTTTTTTAGTGCGGTGAGGTAGATTTTTTTGATGCTGTTTTTTTCTTCGCGTTCCAGGATGGCGTCGATGGCTGGCAGCAACGAAGTGTTGTATTTGGTTTTCAGTTTGATGATCTCGGTGAGGGCAAAGGCGGCGCTCCAGCGGACCACGGTACCGGAATGTTCGGTATTGGCGAGCAGGCTGCTGATCGCTTTGTCCAGGTTACCGGGAAACCGATGAGCAATATTCCCGATCACCCTTGCGGATTCCCATTTGATGCGCGGAGCTTTATCTTTCAGGGTACCGGTCACAAATTCCAGGCATGCGCTGTCGGCAATTCCGGGGTTTGTTTTCGTTGCAAATTCAAGGGCTTCGATACAGGTCGCTTTGGCAGGATCTTTTGATGACTTTGCGAATTCAACCAAGGCCGAAATCATGATCTCACCACTAAGGATCATCTTGCTAATGAACTCCGTTTTGTCCTTTGGATTTATGAACTTATCGTTCAGTATTTCCCTGATGTCCATACCTGGCTGGTTTGGGATTATTTTTTCGGGTACGCTCCCTGCTGGATCTCCGCGTGACGGATGTCGCCGCCTGTCGCCCCGGTCCTAATGGCAAAAAAGCTGACAATGATCGCACCGATCAGAAGGATCAGGTTGAATTTCCTCAGGAGCTCTTCTTTTTTCATGGCCAGGTAGATCCCGGCCATTCCGATGGCCGCCAGGATCATCATCCCAATAAAAAAGAGGAGACTAAAGGTTTCGTGAGGTTCGATGATTTCTTCGGTAATACCGGGATAGGTCTGCATGATCTCTTCGGCACCGTCACCGGTCAGGTAGGCCAATAAAGCACATATGCCCAGGACCAGGTATGACCAGAGCGAAAGTTTTCTTATTCCTTCGTTCGAAGTTATTACAGCATAAATGTTCAGAAGGATCGCAAACCCGAGCCCGACGATGGGCAGGTGGGTGAACATGAGATGCAGTTGAGCTGTGTTCATAATATCAAATTATAGTCAAAAGTCAAAGGTCAAAAGTTAAAAGTTAAATCACCTTTTATTGGGAAAGAGGCAAAGATAAAAAAAGTTTTACTGGCAAGGTTTGCGGGCAGGAGCAGTTGTACAAACCGTTTTCACACTACCTCCGGTACAAACGCCGTAAGAATAGGTTAGTTGCCCGGTTGAGACACACCCTGGTGTAACAGACCCAGGATCATCAGTCTGAAAGGGGGGAGAAATTTCAGTATTACTACTGTTACAGGTGATAACCGTGGTTGTGACGGTATATTCATATTTTGGTTTCTGACAGTTGCCATTGCAACATTCCTCTCCGGAAGCACATATGTTGCCGCAACTACCGCAATTAACAGGGTCTGTTTGTGTGTTGGTACAAAAACCACCGCAACATATTTCTCCCGGGCCACATTGAGGATCTGGCCCATCTACATTTATTTCATCACCGTTCACGCATTTCTTGCACCGCGTTACATTCGGGTTATCCCAATTTTCGGGTTCCCCGTTCACACATTGTTTGCAATTTCCGATGAATTGAGAATCATCGTTTACAACAACACCATTCACACATTTTTTGCACATCCCGGGATCTTCTGAATCATCCGGAACGGCCAAGCCTCCCTCACATTTCAGGCACATCCCGGGATCCTGCGATTCATCCACAACAATATTTCCATCCCTGCAAATCTTACAAATAGCAGGCACTGTCTTCATGCAATTATCGTATTCCTCCTTTGCGGCTTTTAACGCTTTGATTGCATCATCCAACGTTTTGATCGCATCATTTGCTGTTTTCATGGCATCTCTGAACACATTAGAAGCCTTAAGCGCTTCATCTTCAGTCAAAGTCAGCGCATCAATAGCAGCCTGGCATCCGGGTCTCAATGTTCCAAGATAACCGCAAGCAGATTCCATTTTACCACGTGCTATCTCTACCCTGAATGAAGCGTTCAAATGGGCAATTGATGCAGAAAGTAAAGCATCCGCCGCATTTTTTGAATTGATGCTCGCTTCACGCGCTTTCTCTTTTGCAGCGTTGAGGCTATTTAATTCCTCTGTACAGGGCGGGCAATGCTGAGCGAATACACAGGTATTATTAATGCAGAAAACACACAACAACAATGACAGAAATAAGAGTGATCCCTTTTTCATATTATCTCCAAAACAGTCCATACCTTCTACGTTGAATCCTAAGACATCATTTTTTCGGAATTACCTGATTAATTTAACTCCTTGTTCCCCTGACCCGTGTGTTTGATATCTAATGTAAAATCAACATGATTCAAATCAATCCCTTTCCTGATCTCTAACTGTTCTTTATTATAAATCGGCATTCCCGGCCCCGCAATGTTAAATGTGTATATATCAGGACTTAAATCCCGCACGGAATAATTCCCCAGCGAATCACTTTGTACATGACAAACCATGAAATTGCCCATTGTCACATATACATCCGCATGAGCCACCGGTTTTTTCAATACATCGGTAATCGTTCCGGAAATGGTAAATGTTTTATCCGATTCGAATGCCATCTTGTTATCGCCGGTTCCACCGATCTTTTTGGAAAAAAGGCCCAGTACGGTGATGTCGCCAGATTTGCATTGGGTAAGCATGACCAGCGCAAAAGCTAAAAACAGGAGTAATGCAATATTGTTTCTTTTTTGCCTTTTCATTTTCAGTTCATCCTTTTGCAATCGCATAAAACTTTATAGTCCAAACCGCACCCACAGTCCGGCGCCAGGCCATTTCAAACCGGTAATAAAAAGATTCAATCCTACATACTGCTTATACTTTGCCGTAATGCCGATGTTGAAATCACGTGTATCCCATTCGATGTTGATCACCCCGTATTCGGAAATAACGGTCGAGATCCCGCCAAATACTCCGTACAGGCATTCGACAGTGCCTTCGGGAGCTTCCCATATCTGCGTCGCGATGTCGCTTCCATAGCCAATTACCACGTTGTGCCTGACGATCGGGAAGCTGTTGAAACTCTTTGAAACGACAAGGTAAGTCGAATTGTAGATCCGGGTGCCGACCACATCCTGAAGACCGATCGATATCTGCGGAACATATTTCTTCTCAAAGAAAAGCACCACCTTGGCATTCAGGAAGCGGTCTTTAACAAGATCATGGGCCGGGTCGGAATCGCCGCCTTTCAGTGCTTCGAAAGCTGCAACCCGTGCCCCGATCTCGATACGCCTGTGAAACCCGATATTCACCATTCCTGTCCACACCCCGGAATTGATCCGCTCACCGTTCCTGAGTATATAATCATTAAAATAATCAGCGCCAATAAAGCATTTCCCGCTCTCCATAGTAAAGGCATCCGGGATTTTGATCATCCCGGAAATGCCATAAACATTTTGTGACGACATGGACTTTCCCATCCCCAGGATCACAAGAAGAATGACTATTTCGATGACTTTTTTCATTTACATGATTAAAAGTTCTTCAGGTCAAGACTGAAGACCGGAATATAAACCCAAACCGTATTGGTATTGAAATCATAATTTATCTGGAATGTGTTGAATATTTTTGCTATGGTAGAATTGCCAATGAACCCCCAGGTTATGCCTGCTATTTCTGCTCTTGTATGCTGATCGACCCTTCGTTCATAAAAGCCACCGATGCGGATGAAATTAAAGTTCCTGGCCAGTCCAACATGCATTCCATAAGGACTTTCATCATATCCGGGCAATTTCCCCGCCTGTAGCGTAAATTCAACGTCATTCCATTTGGGTTCATAATAAGCATAAGACCAGTTCACAACATGCTGTGATCCCTGGCTGATCCCGACCTGGAGCTCAAATCCCAGTTTTTTGTATACACGCTGGTTCCAATTCACATTGAGGTCGTAAAGCCTAGCACCCGGGTCGCCCGTGAAAACATCGCCCGAAATGGCACCGATGTTGATTTTCAGGTTCAGCTTCCGGATGACCATGATCCTGGAATAGAGGCTCAGCCCGGAAAAGCTTGCCGGGTCGATGAATGAATTAGGATCCGAGAAGAACAGGGTGATCTTGCTGTATTTCGGGAACCATCTCAGCCTTCCGGCACGTAGATCAAGGTATTCAAGGTGGGTCAGGATGCCCGGTTTCTTCAGCATGGCGCTGGAAAAGGAATACCCGACGTAATACTCGGGAAAATCATTGTGAAGCGTATTGCCCTCAAAGGTTGACTCATTGATTGCAGCAAACCGAAGGTTGTTATACAACCTGAAACTGAAATAAGCCCTTAGGTAGTCAACAAAAAAACCATTGGCCCCATCTGGGATATTCCAGTGGTAATTGGATGTGATCTGAAAAGTTGTCTCAACCGGAACAGGCTTTTTCTCATACGCGTTTTGTGATGAACTAATGAAAGGAAAAACAGAGAAATTAAAAATGATAAAGATGATAAAAGCCCGGACTGGACTGAAGAATACCATGAAGAGCCGAAAATGAAGAAATCGGGGACAGATTTTCATTTTCCTGAATCTGTAGTTTATGGAGCCAGATCGTTTACAATCACACTAAGAAACACGGCCTGATTACTAACCTGATTAGAATCTGCGATCTTACCGGCTGTTTTTAATGTGTTAAAGATATGGCAATACTTTATGTTTTCACAAACATTTGGCCTTCTTCTTTTCTTAAATTTTTCTTAATATATACTATTCGATATGTGTTAGCCAGCAGAGATATCATACATTATCCTGGCTCTCATTATTTTCCGTAAATTTTTATCAATCTGTAAATGAGTACCGGGATTAAAATTTTGCTCATTGGAAACAAGGGCAATTATCCGTGTGATCTCATCACATAAGGAAAACAATCATCGTTTTTTCAGGAGATTGCTGATCAAGGAATGTGACAGATGGCAGGTAGATCTTTCTATCTACACGGCCTTTACAAGGAAATAATTCTTCTTTCCTTTCTGAAAGAGGAAGTATTTTCCATTCAGTAACTGAGGTTCGGAAAGGAAAAAGGATTCATTGATCTTTTCTTTATTCATAAAAACACAACCTTCTTTCAGCATGCGACGTGCTTCACTTTTGGAGGAAAAGATGCGGGTCAGGTCGGTGAGAAAATCAACGATCGGGATGTTGTTCATGAGTTCACTTTTCGCAATCACGCATTGAGGAACGCCCTCAAAGACAGAAAGGAATGTATCTTCGGAAAGATTTTTCAGGGTATCCGTAGTACCTTTCCCGAACAGGATCTCAGAGGCCTCAAGTGCAGTATGATAGTCTTCTTCCGAATGAACACGTATTGTTATATCCTTTGCCAGTGCTTTCTGAAGCGTGCGCAAGTGGGGGGCTTCCCTGTGCTGAATTGTCAGGTTGTCAATCTCCTCCTTCGGAAAAAGGGTAAATTTCTTAATGTATTCTTCGGCATCGGTATCGCTTGTATTCAGCCAGAACTGGTAGAATTTGTAGGGTGATGTCTTTTTCGCGTCCAGCCAAACATTTCCTGCTTCCGTCTTGCCAAATTTACCTCCATCTGATTTTGTGATAAGCGGGCACGTAAGGGCATAGGCTTCACCACCGGCTTTCCGCCGAATGAGCTCCGTACCTGTCACGATATTTCCCCACTGATCAGATCCGCCCATTTGAAGCCGGCATTTCTTATTTTCGTAAAGCCAGAGGAAATCATATCCCTGAACAAGCTGGTATGTGAATTCGGTGAATGAAATACCACTCCCCGACTCCATCCTGTTCTTCACCGAATCCTTGGCCATCATGTAATTGACCGTAAGGTGCTTCCCTACATCCCTAAGAAAATGGAGGAAGCTGAATTCTTTCATCCAGTCGTAATTGTTCACCATTTCGGCGGCATTGGGAAGTTCTGCCCTGAAATCCAGAAATTTTGAAAGCTGCTTCTTAATGCATTCCTGGTTATGACGAAGGACCGTCTCATCAAGGAGGTTCCTTTCCTCAGATTTGCCTGAAGGGTCCCCGATCATGCCGGTAGCCCCCCCGACAAGCACGATCGGTTTATGGCCGGTCCGCTGAAAATGAACCAGCAACATGATGGAAGCAAGATTCCCTATATGAAGTGAATCGGAAGTGGGATCATAGCCAATATAGGCTGAAGTCATTTCCCTGGACAATTGTTCGTCAGTACCGGGCATCACATCATGGATCATGCCTCTCCATCTGAGCTCTTCAATAAAATTCATTCCTCTGGTTTTTTGCAAAAATAGGAAAAAATCATTGAGATGAGTTCACGGTTTTATAGGATACATGCAGGAACTGAACTTCAGACATCATTATCATATGCTTGATATGCTGGATATTGAAAAAATTTCTAAATTTGTAGCTTAAATTTAAGTACTTTTAAACATCAAATCAATTCTATGAAGTATTTGTACCCCTTCCTTCTTTTAGTGTTTGTAGCTTTTTCACAGAAAACCCTGAATGCACAAGACCTGCCTGTTCACCCGTCAAGCATCGGTACCGGCACTTTCCTTGGCGTGAGCAAGCCGCTGCAGGACCTCCCGAAAATAAATGCCGAAGATATGAAAAGGTATGAGAGACGGGCCAAAGAAAGAGTACTGAATGAAGGGTTGTCACGCAGGTATTACCCGTTTGCTTCAACGGCATTGCCAAAAGGGCCTGATCCTGTCTGGCAGGCTGAAATGGGAAAAACCGGCAATGGTCCGAAGGCACCGATTCAGAATTTCAACGGGGGTGATTCTCCATATTATCCGCCGGACTGCAATGGTGCGGTTGGGCCCAATCATTATATGCAGTGCATCAACTGCACTTATCAGATTCATAGTAAAACGGGAACTTTACTTGCCGGTCCGACCGATATGAACCTGCTTTTCGGCAGCGTACCCGGAGCTTCTTACAATGACGGTGATCCTGTGATCCTTTATGATGAGCAGGCTGACCGCTGGCTGGCTACGGAGTTTTCCATAACGGGGGCAACCAATTATATCCTGATGGCGGTTTCCACCACAAATAATCCTACCGGAACCTGGTATCAATACTCATTCATTGTGGATGCCATGCCGGATTACCCGAAGTTCAGTGTCTGGCGTGACGGCTATTACATGGCTGACAATAACAGTTCCGCCAATGATATCTATGTTTTTGAGCGTTCAAAGATGATCACAGGAGCAACAGCACCTGGATCGGTCGGGTTTAGCAATCCCAACAGGCCTGCATCGATCGATGGATTCATGATGGTTCCCCCTGTTGATAATGATGGCGCTTTTGCCCCTTTGGGATCCCCTGGATTATTTATCGCCTTCAATGACGATGCGATCGGAGGCGGAAGTGACCAGCTATGGATCTATGAACTCTCTGTAAACTGGACAACACCATCTTCTTCAACATTCAGTCGCGTTCAGCAGCTTGGAGTTCCTGTTTTCGATGCCAACTTCGGAGCAACCTGGAACAATATTGCCCAATTGGGAACAACACAGAAATTGGATGCAATCCCTCAGGTCATCATGAATGCTCCACAATACAGGAATTTCGGGACCTACCAGACGATCGTCTGTTGTCATACAGTGGATGTGGATGCAACAAACCATGCCGGCATCCGCTGGTATGAATTGCGAAGGACTCCTCCTGGGACCACCTGGACACTGAGGCAGTCGGGCACTTATGCACCCGATGCAAACTCCCGCTGGATGGGTAGCATTGTACTGAACGGATCAGGTCAGCTGGGATTAGGCTATTCAGTCTCAAGCAGCACAATTTACCCGGGAATCCGGTATACGGGACAGTCCTCAGCCGCATATAATGCTGCCTCGGGCACAATGGATATCCCTGAAGAAGTCATCCAGGCCGGTATGGGTTATCAGTCAGGTTACAACAGGTGGGGCGATTATTCGAATATCTCCATCGATCCTTCGAATGACCAGACCTTCTGGTTCACTTCCGAATATATTCAGAGCAGTGCAAGAAAAACAAAAATTGCTTCATTCCAGCTGGGAAGCCCCCCGATTGTAATCACCCTGCCTGCGACACTGGTCACATCGGCCACGGCCACCATCAACGGGTCAGTGAATCCAAACGGGCTGGCCACCACTTATCATTTCGACTGGGGAACAACCATTAGCTACGGTAACACAACCTCAAACCTGTCAGCCGGATCAGGCAGTTCAGCAGTACCTGTCAGCGCCAACCTTTCTGGTCTTGTCACTGGAACCACCTACCATTTCAGGCTTGTTGCAACCAATACTGATGGGTCAACGACCGGGGCTGACCTTACCTTTACACCAGGGGGAGCCGTTGTCACCACTACCGCAGCATCATCCATCACATCGACCACGGCGTCATCCGGCGGGAACATTACGACAGACGGCGGCAGTTCAGTGTCATCACGCGGGGTTTGCTGGGGCACAAGCACAAATCCGACGATATCGGGAAGTCATACAACGGACGGCAACGGTACCGGTGCATTTACAAGTTCACTGACGGGATTGTCTGCCAATACCCTATATCATATCAGGGCCTATGCAACAAATGGAAATGGAACATTCTACGGAAACGACCTGACCTTTACGACACTTTGCGGCATCGTCAGCAGCTTTCCGTGGACAGAAGGATTTGAGAACGGCGGTACCATTCCTAATTGCTGGACACAGGAACAGGTCAACTCTTCGGGGATAAACTGGACGTTCATTACCGGAAGCGGAAACGGGAACCCAGCCTCCGCTCATGGCGGGACTTACAATGCATGTTTAAAGGATATAACAGCAGCTGACAACAAGACCAAGCTTATCACTCCCCCCATTAATCTTACCATGATCTTAAACCCGGTTTTAACTTTCTGGCACACACAAGCCACATGGCCGAATGACCAGGATCAACTTACCATCTATTATAAAACAACAATCGGAGGACCCTGGACCCTCCTTATCACAAGCTTCACAAACAATATTACAGCCTGGACCCAGGAGACCATCAATCTTCCCAATTCATCTTCCACCTATTATATTGCCTTTGAAGGAAATGCAAAGTACGGTTATGGCGTATGTGTGGATGATGTTTCCATTACGGGAACACCTGCCCTTAAAACACTTAACCTGAACATTTATGTAGAAGGTTATTACAACACCGGCTCCGGTTCCATGTCACAGGCCCAGGAATGCGCGGATGGCGCGATCACCTATAATAAATTCTCCGGGACCACGGTTGATACATTGAGTGTAATGCTTGCAGCGTCTTCTTCTCCATGGGCTTACGTATACCAGGCACACGGGCTTGCCATTTCCCCGGGAGGCACAGTTTCCCTTTCGATCCCCTCATCTTTCAGTTCAAATTATTATATTGCTGTTAAACACCGTCAGAGCGTGGAAACGTGGAGTGCCAATGCTGTTTCATTTAGCGGCAGTACCATTAATTACAACTTTACAACTGCGGCGAGCCAGGCATACGGAAATAATGAGAAGCAGATCTCTCCGGAGCTGAATATCTATGTTTTATATGGGGGAGATGTGGCTTCCATTTTCCCGGAACAGGATGGATATATCGATATTTTTGACAACAATTCGGTTTATAATAAAGCACAGTTGGCCCAATACGGATATATGGTGGAAGATATTACCGGTGACGGGTTTGTGGACATCTTCGACATGATCATAGTATTCAATAACATGCAAGCTTATATAGGAATAAAGAATCCCCCAAACCCGGGGAAAAAATAAATATTCCCCATTATGGCACTGCCAGCCCGAATCCCCCCTGAATACAACGGCAGCGCAAGTTAACCGGGAATAAATTTGTGAATTTAACCAAACAGAGAATTTTCCTGTTGCCCGGCAGGTTAAGGAAATTCAGGTTTATGCATCTCATTTCTTTCGCGGAAATAAGGCGCTAAGCCGGTTAAATTATTTTTCATCAAATGATGTCAAATTATAATAACCAATAAAGTCTGTAATCATGAAAAATCTGTACGTTTTTGTGTCCATTCTCCTGTGCTTCTTCCTGTTTTCAGGGAAGGCCTATTCTCAATCCAAACCGATAAAACCTACCTTTTCAGGTACCGGAACGCTGATCGGGATAAGCAAACCACTGATCGACCTTCCGAAGATCACGCCGGAAGAACTCAGGGAACAACAGAAAAGGTTCGAGAAAAGAGAGTTGAACGAAGGCCTCAGGAACAGGTATTACCCATTTGCCGCAACTGCCCTGCCCCAGGGTCCTGACCCGGTATGGCAGAAGGAGATGGGAAAAACGGGGAATGGCCCGAAAGCGCCTCTACAGAATTTCATTGGCGGAGATTCACCGTATTATCCTCCGGATTGCAACGGGGCCGTGGGTCCGAATCATTACATGCAGGACTATAACTGTTCCTACTCCATTTATACAAAAACCGGAACTCTTGTGGCAGGTCCGACAGCGATGAATCTCCTGTTCGGAAGTGTTCCCGGCGCAACATACAATGATGGCGACCCAGTTGTATTATATGATGAACAGGCCGACCGGTGGCTTGCCACGGAATTTTCAATCTCCGGATCAACGAATTATATCCTGATGGCGGTATCAACCACGAACAATCCAACCGGTACCTGGTACCAGTATTCCTTTGTTGTTGATGCTATGCCGGATTACCCGAAATTCAGCGTCTGGCGTGACGGATATTACATGGCTGACAATAACAGCTCGACGAACGACATCTATGTTTTCCAACGTGACGTTATGCTGACCGGAGGTGCATCTCCTAAATCCGTGGGATTCAACAATTCTTACAGACCCAGTTCTATTGACGGTTTCATGATGGTTCCGCCTGTTGACAATGACGGAACTTTTGCACCTACAGGATCTCCCGGGTTATTTATTGCATTCAACGATGACGCCATCGGCGGAGGGAGTGACCAGTTATGGATCTATGAACTGGTTGTCAACTGGACCACCACAACATCTTCCACCTTCAACAGGGTTCAGCAGCTAAGTGTACCTGCATTCAGCGCTGACTTCGGTTCAACATGGAACAATATCGCACAGCTCGGAACAACCCAGAAAGTGGACGCCATCCCACAGGTTATCATGAATGCACCTCAATACAGGAATTTCGGAACTTACCAAACAATTGTCTGCTGCCATACTGTCGATGTGGATGCCACAGATCATGCGGGAGTCAGGTGGTATGAATTGCGCAAGACCCCGCCAGCCACCACCTGGGTGCTCCGGCAATCGGGAACATATGCACCTGATGCACATTCACGATGGATGGGAAGTATTGTACTGAACGGTTCCGGACAGATCGGTCTTGGCTATTCCATTTCCAGCTCTACCATGTACCCCGGGATCCGGTATACAGGACAATCATCATCCGCATATGCAGCAGGGGCAGGTGTCCTTGATATTCCGGAAGAGATAATTCAGACCGGAACCCTGTCACAAACTAGTTATAACCGATGGGGTGATTATTCAAGCATTTCGATCGACCCAACCAATGACAAAACCTTCTGGTTTACCACTGAATATATAGGAAGCGGTACAAGGAAGACAAAGATCGCATCGTTCCAGTTCGGAAATTCGCCAACCGTAGTTACACTTGCCGCAAGCTCCATAACAGGAACATCCGCAACCATGAACGGAACGGTAAACCCGAACGGGCTTGCCACAACATATCATTTTGAATGGGGTACAACAACCAGCTACGGGACTTCAACGACTGAAACCTCTGCCGGTTCGGGTTCATCTGCCATTGCTGTCAGTTCCGGTCTTACCGGCCTGACGGGAGGAGTGACCTATCATTACAGGGTTGTGGCAACAAACACCGATGGTTCAACATCCGGGAACGATATTTCATTCACCCCGGGGGCAGCAGCAGTAACAACAACAGCCGCTTCATCCATTACCACAACGACAGCCTCCACCGGGGGAAATGTAACCAGTGATGGCGGAAGCACCGTTTCTGCGCGTGGAATATGCTGGAGTACCACGCTAAACCCAACAATTTCAGGAAGCCACACAACCGATGGGAACGGAACAGGTTCGTTTACCAGTTCCATCACAGGATTGAGTGCCAACACAACCTATCACATAAGGGCTTATGCCACCAACGGCTCCGGCACTTATTACGGATCGGACCTGACATTTACGACCTTATGCGGAACCGTTACATCATTTCCATGGACGGAAGGCTTCGAGAATGCTGGTGTGATCCCTAACTGCTGGACCCAGGAGCAAGTAAGTTCTTCGGGAGTCAATTGGGTGTTCATTACCGGAAGCGGCAACAGCCATCCGGCTGGTGCTCACGGCGGCACATACAATGCATGTCTGAAGGATGCAACCGCGGCTGATAATAAAACAAGACTGATCTCGCCACCCATCAATTTATCGATGATCTCAAGCCCTGTCCTTACATTCTGGCTTACCCAGGCAGTCTGGTCCGGCGACCAGGATCAGCTTGCGGTTTATTATACAACAACCCCGGGAGGAACCTGGACCCTGATCACTTCATATACCGCAAGCATAACTGCCTGGACACAGCAGACCATCAACCTTCCCGGCACATCCTCCACTTATTACATCGCTTTTGAAGGAAATGCAAAATACGGTTATGGCGTTTGCATCGATGATGTACAAGTGACCGGTTCTCCTGCTTATACCCTGGCTGTGACTCCTTCAAATCAGAATGTGACTGCAGCTTCCGGAAATACCTCGTTCAATGTCACCTCCAATACTTCCTGGACGGTCTCCAGCAACCAGGCATGGTGTACTGTCCCATCTTCAGGGACAGGAAACGGAACAATCACAGCTACGTATACGCAAAACACCTCGGTAACACCAAGGATTGCGAATATAACAGTTACAGTAACAGGATTGACTCCAGTGGTCGTCACGGTCACACAGGCTGGGGCAACACCCACGCTTTCGGTCACCCCGTCAAACCAATCGGTAACGGCTCCACCGGGTAACACTTCATTCAACGTGACCTCAAATACGACCTGGACTGTCGCCAGCAATCAAACCTGGTGCACGCCAACCTCTTCGGGTTCAGGCAATGGGACGATCACCGCAACCTATACCCAGAACGTTTCAGCGCCTGTACGCTCGGCAACGATCACGGTAACCGTGACCGGTCTTACCCCCATCACAGTGACCGTCACCCAGGCCGGGAACCCGACACTGGCCGTCCTTCCCGCGAACCAGGATGTTCCCTCCGCCGCAGGATCAACTTCATTTGCCGTCACCTCGAATACCACCTGGACAGCTGCCAGCGATAAAACCTGGTGTACCGTTACTCCTTCCGGCTCAGGAGACGGGTCAATTACAGCTAATTATTCCCAGAACATCAACTGCACCTCACGGGTGGCCAACATCACCGTGACCGTGACCGGGTTAACACCCGTTGTGGTGACCGTGACCCAGGCTGCGGCCCTGCCGCCCACCCTGACCAGCAGTCTGACACCGCCGGCCATTTGCAGCAACACCGTGTTCAGCTACAATCCCACCTGCGGAACGCCGGGGACCACCTTTGCCTGGACCAGGGCGGTTGTGGCAGGGATCAGCAACCCGGCCGGTTCTGGGACAAATAACCCCAATGAAACACTCATCAATACTACGAACCTTCCAGTCAATGTAACGTATGTTTATACCCTTTCGGTGAATGGTTGCATCAATACCCAGAATGTCGTTGTAGTCGTTAATGCGAAACCTACCGTGGTCGCCAGCGGAAATGTCACTTTCTGCGCCGGGTTAACGCCTTCGGGACCTCCACCCTTGCCGGGTGAACACGGAGCCGGCGGAGACAGCGGGTTCCCCACCATCACCTTCACCCTGACCGGTGTTGCTCCATGGAACCTCTCTTATACCGATGGTACAAATACATACACACTGAACGGGATAACCACAAATCCGTTGCTGGTCGGTGTCATTCCCACCGTCACCACAACCTATACGGCCACCGCCCTGAGCGATGCAATATGCACTGCCACTGCTTCCGGGATAACCGGAAGCGCCCTGGTCACTGTCAACCCGATCCCCGTGGTTGATCCTGTTTCGGATCAGCTAACCTACGGCGGTGCCATGACAGCCCCTGTCGTATTTACCGGCACTGGTACCGGCTACGAATGGACCAATAGCAATCCTTCCATCGGGCTCGATGCCAGCGGTACCGGGAACATTCCATCCTTTACAGCCATAAACACCGGGAGCATTCCTGTTGTGGCCACCATCACCGTGACCCCAAAATACACATTCAACGGCGTTACCTGCACCGGGCTGCCCACCAGTTTTACTTTCACGATCAACCCGGCACCGACACTCTCCGTCCTTCCTGTTAACCAGGATGTGACACATTTGTCCGGATCAACGACTTTTGATGTTTATTCCAATACAAGCTGGACGGCTGTCAGTAACCAGTCCTGGTGTTCGGCCACCCCTTCAGGCACCGGCAACGGGACCATCACCGCCAATTACACCCTAAACCTCGCATCTTCACCGCGCGTGGCTGAAATTACCGTCACCGTCACCGGGCTGTTGCCGGTCGTGGTGACCGTCACCCAGGAAGGTGTGCCGTTCAAGACCCTGAACATCGCTGCTTTCATTGAAGGTTTTTATGATGAATTCGCAGGACAGATGAGGCAAACTCAGGAAACCACCGACGGGGAGAATACCTACAATAAATTCACCGGGTCAACCGTCGATACCATGAGTGTCATCCTGGCCAATGCCAATGATCCCTGGGAATACCTCTTCCAGACCCACGGCGTATCGATGGATCCCGACGGGACCATGTCGACCCTGGTGCCTTCCGCCTTCTCCGATGATTACTACATCGTGCTCCGACAGCGCAACAGTGTCGAGACATGGAGCGCGGTTCCTGTTTCATTCGCAGGGAATACCATCAACTACAACTTCACCCTGGCTGCCAGCCAGGCGTTTGGGAATAATTTAAAGAAAGTCGGTGAAGGTCCTACTTCTTATGCCCTCTATTCGGGAGACCTGGTTTCTTCGGGAACCGAACAGGACGGGTATATCGATATCTATGACAACAACGAAGTATTCAACAAGTCACAGGAAGGCCTCTTCGGCTATGCCGTGGCCGATGTGACCGGCGATGCATTCGTGGATATCTTCGACCTGGTAGTGGTATTCAACAACCTGCAGGGAAGTGTCGGCATGATCACCCCGCCGAATCCGGGGAAGAAGAAGAAGTAACATTCTTTATTCCTTAATTCCGGGAGTGTTGGTAATTGGCAGGCTGAGGACGGAACATGGAAGACAGAGGTCAGAGGACGGAGGACGGAGGATGGAGAATTGATATCAGATTGATACAAATACTATTTTAAATCAAGTATATTAACAAACTAATACAAATGCTATGAAACGAGTAATCCTTGTTATCCCTGTATTTCTGTTCATGATGTTGATGAATGACCTGTACGCACAGGACAAACCAGCCAGGCCGAAATATGTCAAGACGGGCGTTTTTGTTGGAATCAGCAAGCCTCTGCGCGATATTCCACCAATGTCGGCTGAAGATTACAAGCTTATGGAACTGAAGGCTCAAAAAAGGGGGAAGAACACCCCCTGGCCAATACCATCCTATCCGTTTGCCTCAACAGCATTACCCAAAGGACCTGATCCGGTCTGGCAGCAAACCGGAGGAAATAAGTCAGGTAAATCCCTGGCTCCCATCCTTAATTTTGACGGACAATCTTCACCTTATTATCCGCCTGACTGCAATGGAGCCACGGGGCCCAATCATTTCATGCAGACCGTAAACACTACTTACGCCATATATAATAAATCAGGGACCTTGCTGGCGGGCCCTACCGCGATGAATCTCCTTTTCGGAAGTGTCCCCGGCGCGACATACAATGACGGGGATCCCATTATTTTGTTTGATGAACAGGCCAACAGGTGGGTGGCCGTTGAATTCTCGGTAACCGGCAGCAATGACTATATGTTATTTGCAGTTTCCACCACGAGTGATCCGACCGGAACATGGTATCAGTACTCGTTTGATGTTGTCGACATGCCGGATTATGAAAAAGTTTCTGTCTGGAGAGATGGTTATTACATGGGAACCAATACTCAGCCGACTACCGGCAACGACATTTATGTATTTGAACGGGCACAGATGCTGGTGGGCGGAACTGCACAAATGGTAGCATTTGATAATCCATACAGGCCGGGGACGGGCGTCGTGACAGTTCCTCCTGTTGATAATGACGGTACTTTTGCACCAACAGGATCTCCCGGGTTATTCATCGCCTTCAATGATGACGGGATAAGCGGGGGGGCAGACCAGTTATGGCTCTATGAGCTGGCTGTGAACTGGACAACTCCGTCATCTTCCACATTTAACAGGACCCAGCAAATCAACGTTGCTGCGTTCAACAGCAATTTCGGCAGTACCTGGGAAAATATCACTCAACCGGGAACCACGCGTAAATTGTGTGCCATTTCGACTGTGATCATGAATGCGCCGCAATACAGGAATTTCGGGACCTATCAATCGATCGTCTGTTGTCATACGGTGGATGTTGACGGAACCTATCATGCGGGGATCCGGTGGTATGAACTCCGGAAAACTCCGCCAGCTACCACCTGGACGCTACGACAGCAGGGAACCTATGCCCCGGACGCACATTCACGATGGATGGGCGCCATTTCGATGAACGGAGCAAACAGGATCGCACTTGGCTATTCTATTTCAAGCGGTACATTGTATCCGGGAATCCGTTATGTCGGACAATCTGCCTCGGGTTATGCATCAGCTTCGGGATTGTTGGATATTCCTGAGGAGAATGTGCTGACCGGTGCAAACTACCAAACGACATATAACAGGTGGGGCGATTATTCAAGCATGTGTATTGACCCTTCAAATGATCAGACTTTCTGGTATACGACTGAATATATCGGTGCTTCGGAAGCCAGGAAAACCAGGATCATTTCATTCAATCTGGGCAACAACCCGCTGGTAACAACCACTGCTGCAACCTTAGTAAATTCAACCAGTGCAACGCTGAACGGAACCGTTAATCCGAACGGGCTTGCCACCACATATCATTTTGAATGGGGAACAACCACCAGCTACGGGAATACAACGACGGAGACTTCCGCCGGTTCCGGGATAACAAATGTCGCAGTCAATGCAGCCATTTCGGGCCTCACAACCGGAGTTACCTATCACTTCCGGGTTGTAGCAACAAACAGCGATGGTTCTACTTCCGGAAATGATGTCACTTTTATTCCGGGAGCTGCGGTATTAATAACGACTGCCGCAACATCAATCACTACAACCTCCGCGACAACAGGAGGGAATATTACTGCAGATGGCGGGGTCGCGGTCACTGAGCGAGGCGTGTGCTGGAGCACAACCGCGAACCCGACAATTTCGGGAAATCACACCTCCGATGGCACAGGAAAAGGTGTATTTACCAGTTATCTTACTACTTTAAGTCCCAATACCACTTACCATATCCGGGCTTATGCAACAAATGGCACCGGCACTTTTTATGGAGATGACCTTACGTTCAGTACATTATGCAGCGTCTTTACCCTTCCGTTCACAGAATCGTTCACAACCACATCGCTACCCAATTGCTGGACGCTTGTCGACAACCAGGGAAATGGCCAGGTGTGGGTGATCGGGACACTGAGCGGGCAAACGCCGACCCCGGCCCTTACAGCCAACTATCCTTATCTCAATAGTGACGGTTACGGAAGTGGTAATTCCCAGAATTCCGACCTGATCACCCCGACCTTGAATTTATCAGGATATTCCTCTGTAACCCTTGCATTCAACCATTATTTCAAATCCTATTCAGGATCATCAGGAACAGTTTCATACAGCATCAACAACGGAAGCACCTGGACACAGATCACCCAGTTCACCACGACATCCTCGGCCAATCCTACTGCTTTCAGCCAGAGTATTGCAGCCGTTGCAGGTCAATCACAGGTCAAATTCAAATGGAACTATACCGGAACATACGGCTATTTCTGGGCTTTCGATGATGTTTCGATAACGGGTGTCAATACAAATACGCTTTCTGTTACGCCATCCAACCAGAACGTGACCGCAGCTTCCGGAAATACCTCGTTCAATGTCACGTCCAACACTTCCTGGACGGTCTCCAGCAACCAGGCCTGGTGCACAGTCCCATCTTCCGGTACAGGGAACGGAACACTCACCGCCACCTATACCCAGAACACATCAGTCATTGCGCGGACAGCAAATATCACCGTGACCGTCACCGGGTTGACACCCATTGTGGTCACCGTAACACAGGCGGGAGCAACTCCGACACTTTCTGTTACCCCATCGAATCAATCGGTGACTGCCCCTCCGGGAAACACGGCTTTCAATGTAACATCGAATACAAGCTGGACCGTTGTCAGCAATCAAACCTGGTGCACTGTCGCGCCTTCCGGTTCAGGCAATGGGACGATCACCGCAACCTATACCCAGAACGTTTCAGCACCTGTACGCTCGGCAACGATCACGGTAACCGTGACCGGTCTTACCCCCATCACAGTGACCGTCACCCAGGCCGGGAACCCGACACTGGCCGTCCTTCCCGCGAACCAGGATGTTCCCTCCGCCGCAGGATCAACTTCATTTGCCGTCACCTCGAATACCACCTGGACAGCTGCCAGCGATAAAACCTGGTGTACCGTTACTCCTTCCGGCTCAGGAGACGGGTCAATTACAGCTAATTATTCCCAGAACATCAACTGCACCTCACGGGTGGCCAACATCACCGTGACCGTGACCGGGTTAACACCCGTTGTGGTGACCGTGACCCAGGCTGCGGCCCTGCCGCCCACCCTGACCAGCAGTCTGACACCGCCGGCCATTTGCAGCAACACCGTGTTCAGCTACAATCCCACCTGCGGAACGCCGGGGACCACCTTTGCCTGGACCAGGGCGGTTGTGGCAGGGATCAGCAACCCGGCCGGTTCAGGGACAAATAACCCCAATGAAACACTCATCAATACTACGAACCTGCCGGTCAATGTAACGTATGTTTATACCCTTTCGGTGAATGGTTGCATCAATACCCAGAATGTCGTTGTAGTCATTAATGCGAAACCTACCGTGGTCACCAGCGGAAATGTCACCTTCTGCGCCGGGTTAACGCCTTCGGGACCTCCACCCTTGCCGGGTGAACACGGAGCCGGCGGAGACAGCGGGTTCCCAACGATCACCTTCACCCTGACCGGTGTTGCTCCATGGAACCTCTCTTATACCGATGGTACAAATACATACACACTGAACGGGATAACCACAAATCCGTTGCTGGTCGGTGTCATTCCCACCGTCACCACAACCTATACGGCCACCGCCCTGAGCGATGCAATATGCACTGCCACTGCTTCCGGGATAACCGGAAGCGCCCTGGTTACAGTCAACCCGATCCCCGTGGTTGATCCTGTTTCGGATCAGCTAACCTACGGCGGTGCCATGACAGCCCCTGTCGTATTTACCGGCACTGGTACCGGCTACGAATGGACCAACAGCAATCCTTCCATCGGGCTCGATGCCAGCGGTACCGGGAACATTCCATCCTTTACAGCCATAAACACCGGGAGCATTCCTGTTGTGGCCACCATCACCGTGACCCCAAAATACACATTCAACGGTGTTACCTGCACCGGGCTGCCCACCAGTTTTACTTTCACGGTCAACCCGGCACCGACACTCTCCGTCCTTCCTGTTAACCAGGATGTGACACATTTGTCCGGATCAACGACTTTTGATGTTTATTCCAATACAAGCTGGACGGCTGTCAGTAACCAGTCCTGGTGTTCGGCCACCCCTTCAGGCACCGGCAACGGGACCATCACCGCCAATTACACCCTAAACCTCGCATCTTCACCGCGCGTGGCTGAAATTACCGTCACCGTCACCGGGCTGTTGCCGGTCGTGGTGACCGTCACCCAGGAAGGTGTGCCGTTCAAGACACTGAACATCGCTGCTTTCATTGAAGGTTTTTATGATGAATTCGCAGGACAGATGAGGCAAACTCAGGAAACCACCGACGGGGAGAATACCTACAATAAATTCACCGGGTCAACCGTCGATACCATGAGTGTCATCCTGGCCAATGCCAATGATCCCTGGGAATACCTCTTCCAGGCCCATGGCGTATCGATGGATCCCGACGGGACCATGTCGACCCTGGTGCCTTCCGCCTTCTCCGATGATTACTACATCGTGCTCCGACAGCGCAACAGTGTCGAGACCTGGAGCGCGGTTCCTGTTTCATTCGCAGGGAATACCATCAACTACAACTTCACCCTGGCTGCCAGCCAGGCGTTTGGGAATAATTTAAAGAAAGTCGGTGAAGGTCCTACTTCTTATGCCCTCTATTCGGGAGACCTGGTTTCTTCGGGAACCGAACAGGACGGGTATATCGATATCTATGACAACAACGAAGTATTCAACAAGTCACAGGAAGGCCTCTTCGGCTATGCCGTGGCCGATGTGACCGGCGATGCATTCGTGGACATCTTCGACCTTGTAGTGGTATTCAACAACCTGCAGGGAAGTGTCGGCATGATCACCCCGCCGAATCCGGGGAAGAAGAAGAAGTAAGGCCAGGAAACACCTCACCCCCCGACCCCCTCTCCTGATTCCCGCGTACGCGGGAATGACGGCGGGGGGAGGTTGGAAGACGGAAGACTGAGGTCAGAGGTCGGAGGTCGGAGGATTGAGGATAGATGATGGAGAGAAAAAATAATGTAATTTTTCTCAGGAGATCTTTGTGTGTTCTCCTTAACCTCTATGTCATTGAGGATAAAAAAAGAATCATTACCTTTAATCCCCGAATTATTATCGAACGAGCATCGAACGAGCATCGAACGAGCATCGAACGAGCATCTAATGATGAACGAATAAGAAAAGAAGGAGGGATGGTCCATGGTCAAGATCAGTCGCAATGTTCTGTTGTCCGGGTTATCAGGAACATTTGGAAAAGAATTCGTCATTCAGAAGAACGGTGTGATCCGCAGTCTGCCTGATAAAACGAAGCTGAAACGGACTGACGGTCAGAAGAAGAACAGCAACCGTTTTCTGCAGGCTAACGCTTATGCCAAAACGATAAAGACAGATCCGGAGTTGTATAATCTATACAAGGCTGCCTGCAAGCCCGGACAGCGACCGCATAATCTTGCAATTTCGGATTTCCTTCATTCGCCGGTCATTGAGGATGTGGATTTAACCAACTACAAAGGCAAATCCGGAGATACAATCCGCATCACAGCCCGGGATGATTTTAAGGTAACGGAAATCAGCCTGAAGATCGTGCTGCCGGACGGGAAATTGGTGGAACAGGGCGCTGCAGTTCAAAAAGCAGGGTCATTCGACTGGATCTTTATTACCAGGACGAATAATGCTGATCTGGCCGGGACGCAGGTTATTGTTGATGCCAGGGATCTGCCGGGGAACATTACGGAGAGGAGCTTTGTTTGTCAGTGAACGGTGAACAATGTACAGTGAACAGGTAATTTGTGGCAATTATCAATGAACATCAATGTCTCATAATTGTAACTTTGCCGAATAAAAACTGAACCATTTCAAAACTTGTTTAAGAAGCGCAAGATTTTTGCGTTAAAAATATATACTTATTTAAAAATACAATATTAAATGGATTATTACAGAGAAATCGAAATTCAAATTGCCGAAAAGCATGGAGCAGTGGCTAAAGGAACGAAAAAATCAATCGGTGATTTCTTATTAAATGATAATATTAAACAACCTGTCAATGTTAAGAGTAACAATTTGGACAAAAAAAACTACTCACCAAATATCATTTCCGCAAAGCGACTTATATTATGGTTAAAACAAGAAGGAAATGAATTGAGTTTTATTTTTGTGGATTATAAAATAAATGAAGACAAAATTGAAATTGTCAAAGATTCTGGCATAGTACCATTTTATCATTTAAGTTGGAATTGCCTAACTATTGAAGCACAAGGTTGGGGAGTAATCCAAATGTATAAACCTCTGGAGATAGATAAGAATCAAACTGTAAAAGAGTTCTTTAAAGGAATGAGAATCGCATATGAAAAGTATATGAGTAAAGAGGCAAAGAAAGTAAAAATGATAAAAGAAATGATAAAGGATTTTTAAGGTATCTTAAATTATAAAATACAATAACCAATAGTAGAAGTGAAAATATTTGATGCAAATATTACTCAACCAGTTTCGGATTTCTTTCGCAAGAAACTGAATAGAACAACAACTTTAATAACCGCTAATCAAAAAATGTCTGATGATTGCGGGATCAAACATTTTTTTGATAGTGAAGCTGAACTTGAGCTACTTAAAGAAATCATTTGTTTAGAAAAAAATCTAGCAGAAGAGCCTGACAGAGCTGAATATGGCGACTTTCAAACAAATTTTGATTTAGCAATTAAGGTTTCTGAATTTTTGAATCAAGGCTCATCAAATCCAAAAATTATTGTTGAGCCAACTTGCGGAAAAGGTAATTTTATTATTGCCTGTTTATATACATTCAAAGCAATCGAAAAAATATTTGCTGTTGAGATTTACAAACCTTATATATGGGAAACCAAGTTTAATATTGTGCAATTTTTTATTGATAATCCAAATGCAAAAAAGCCAGTAATAGAAATCAATCATTTTAATGTTTTCGACTATGATTTTACTAAAATATCAAAAGAATTTCCAAGTGAAGAAATTTTAATAATCGGTAATCCACCTTGGGTTACTAATTCAAAATTGAGCAGTTTAGAATCGGGCAACCTTCCAATAAAATCAAACTTCAAAAATCACAGTGGTTTAGATGCGATGACAGGCAAGGGTAATTTTGATATTGGCGAGTATATTACTATGATGATGTTTGATGCTTTTCAAAATTCAAATGGACACTTTGCCTTTCTTGTAAAAAATTCTGTTATAAAAAATGTTGTCTTCGACCAAGAACAACGCAAGTATAAAATTGCAGATTTACAAAAACTAACCATTGACAGCAAAAAAGAATTTAATGTTTCGGTTGAGGCATCTTTACTTTATTGCAAGTTAAATAACACTCCCCAATTCGTTTGCGCCGAATTTAATTTTTACAACCATTCAATATTGGTAAATCAATTTGGTTGGGTTCAAGATAAATTTGTTTCTAATATTGAATATTATAAACACAGCAATGACATTGATGGACTTTCACCCTTTATGTGGCGACAAGGAATCAAACACGACTGTTCTTCTATAATGGAATTTGACAGAGTAAATGGACATTTTGTAAATGGAAATCAACAAGAAATTAATTTGGAAGAAGATTTAGTTTATGGTGTCCTAAAAAGTTCAGACCTTAAACAAACTGTAATTAACAAGACAAGAAAGTTTACAATTATTACACAGAAAAAAGTTGGGCAAGATACTTCGTTTATAAAAAATGACTTTCCTAAAACATATTCCTATTTACAGAAGAATAAAGCACAATTTGACTTACGCAAATCAAGCATCTATAATAACAAGCCCGACTTTTCAATTTTTGGTATTGGTGATTATTCATTTACTCCATACAAAATAACCATTTCAGGTTTGTATAAAAATTATTCTTTCAATTTAGTGTTACCACAAAATGGAAAACCTATAATGCTTGATGATACTTGTTATTTGCTTGGCTTTAACAAATTAGAATTCGCTGCTTACACCCTTATACTTTTGAATAGCGACAAAGCAAAAGAACTGCTACAAGCAATAACATTCCCTGATGCAAAGCGGACTTTCACAAAAGACATCTTAATGCGAATTGACATTTTAAAACTTGCAATGCAATTTTCAGGACTGAAAATTCAAGATGAACTTGACGAAATAAATGTGAAATATAACTTGAACATCAAACTTGACAATTGGGATGAATATATAAAATTAATGAAGCCAGCTTTTTCCCCACAACTCACTTTGTTAGAGTCCTCAATGAAATACAAAACAAAAAAAAGCACATCCTCTAATAAATAAGGCTTCATGTTGGGTAAAGTGCTCACCACACGAAGCCTTATTCATTATACCCCATCATTCCCGCGAAGGCGGGAATCCTATTTTTTCCCCGGGTTCGGCGGTGTGATCATCCCTGCTCCGTTCTGCTGGTTGTTGAACACCATAGCCATGTCGAAAATATCTACAAAACCATCCCCGGTGACATCTTCCAAAATATACCCGAAAGCTCCAGCCTGTGATTGATTGAAAACCGCCACATTATCAAAAATATCCACATAGCCATCCTGGCTCCCCGCAACTCCTGTGACATCCCCGGCAAATAAACAATAGAGGGAACCTTCATTCAGGATTTTCTGGTTATTGCCAAATGCCTGTGATGCGGAGGTGGTAAAATCATAGCTGACCAGGCTGTTTCCAAATGAAACCGGGAGAGCACTCCAGGTTTCCACACTCTGACGATGCCTGATAATGATGAAATAATTCCCTGACAGTTGCGCAGGAATATCAGTTATAACGATTGTTCCGTCGGTATTCAGCACCCGGCCGTGAGCTTCAAAGGCATAAGGAAGCGGATCCGGCCAGACGGGGCCCAGGTCGCCGACAAGCAATACACTCAGGGTGTCGACGATTGTACCGGGCCAATTGTCCCAGACTGTTTCTCCATCCGAATTCCGTGCTTTTGTCATCATATCAGGACCCGTTGTATAATATCCTTCCAGGCAGACTTTCAGGTTCAGGGTCTTTGAAGCTTGTTCAACAGTAACATCGAACTGTGTCGGTACTGATGCACTGCAACCGTTTACATCCGTATAGCTGACACTGACAAACTGGCCTCCTGAAGAATTCCAGGTTACGGTCACGCTATTGTCTGCCGGACCGCCGCCTGATGTTACGGTCCCTCCCGGAGAAACAATCCAGGAATAGTTTACCATTCCGGGTTCTGTTGAATAGGTATTCCCGGCTGAACCAGCCATAACCGGTGTGGGACCACTAAGTCCGGGCACGGGTAACATGTTTACATTAACATTTTTAACCGCTGGTGCAGGCGACATTGAATAATTGACACTAACTGTTTGCGGACCGGCGGTATTCCATAGCACGGTGACCGTATTATCCGCGGATGTACCACCATCTGTGATGGTCCCACCGGGTGATACGATCCATGTATAATTGACCTGACCTGCTTCAGTCGAATAAATATTTCCTGCGGAATTCAGGCACACCTCCGATGGTCCTGCAAGGGAAGGGATCAACTGCTGTGACCCCGTAAATGATCCAAATAATGTAATCCCATTTGCAGAAAGCTGGTGTGTGATCGTGTTTGCCAGATCAAAGGTCTGTACCGGAGCAGGAACCATTCTCATGCAAGCGATGATGTTTTCATCGCCTGTAACATCACCCGCAACATAATTGAATTGAGCATTACATTGGAAGAGGCTGATCCCTGATTGCTCCAGGTTCCAGTACCGTTCAAGGTAAGATCCGGTAATAAGCGGATCCGGGTATTTTGCATTGACCAGGTTCACTCCTGCTTTTGCCCCGGGGGAAAATGACCCGGAAGTAATATCAAGAGTTACGGGAGAATAATCGGCGATGCCTGTATTGTCACCGACAGGAAATGTGAAATTCCCCGGAGCCGAAAACTCCTTCTCAACAAGCCCGCTACCTGTTGCGTTGATCATGCTGGCGGCAGATGGTGGTCCTTCCACAGAACCAGCCAATCCAAAAACAAAGTCATGATCCCCGATATCCACAAGGCCGCTGGTCAGTGTGAGCATATGGTCAACCCTCACATTTTTTTCGAGTGTAATACCGCCCGGGTTGTCAATTTTCAGGTTATTGAAGACAAATGGAACCAATGTGGATCCACCAAGGGTCTGTATGGATGATCCGGAAAATATAACCTGGCCGTCTCCGGAATCAGGGGTTAAAATATCGTTCCCTGATACGTTGTTGGTATAATTGCCGTCCAGTTTAAGTTTCCCGGCAAGGATGATTGAACCATCATTTATGTTGGTCTCATTCCGGTAGTTTCCCCCTGGGCCGGAAATATTGAAATAGGTTCCCGGCCCGATCACAATTTTCACACCGTTGTTATATACTCCCTGTGCGAACAGGCCGGCGCTAAACAGCATCATCAGTAATATGGATAGTTTCTTTTTCATGTGGTTTCAGATATTTCTTATTTGAATTGCTGTAAAACCAGGAAATGGATTAAAACGCCCTGACTGCACGAACATAATTATTTGAATTCTTATACAAATTATAATTGGGAGATACGAAATTCGACGGGATGCAATAAGCGATGGTCGAGCTGTATTCGGTCGAAGTCCAATAGTAGCATCCGTAAGTGGCACATCCCGTAGATAATCCGACAATTGATTTTTGGTTCCAGAGTTCTTGGAACTCATCCTTTGAAGGAAGGTACCAATTGGTGATCCCGGGTAGGTTTGTTCCTCCAGTCGTATAGGCAGCACAAAGCTGGGCAGCTGTTCCCACACCGCATGCAGCAACAATCAGGTTCGTGTTTGCCAATCCGGCATAAATAACATTTCCTCCCTGGGCATATCCTGTTCCGACGTATGTTCCGTAGCAACCCCACGGGGCTGAGGTACTCTGATCAACCAATGCTCCGATCAGGCCATGCTGGCCGGAACAATCCACATAGATGACTTTCCCGCCGGCGAGTGATTCTCCTATTACATGAGGTGTTCCGGTTTTAAAGCTAAGCTCGTTGGCATAAACCGTTGTGCCGTTATTGATTGCATAAGCACGGATGTAATAGGTCACGCCATTTGTAAGGCCTGACAGGTTGCTGACATAGGTTCCGGTTCCGCCGGCACCATCGGTCAGTTTGAAGTCAGATGTTGTCGGGTCAGGATTAGTGCTCCAGACAACACCTCGTTCGGTAATGTTCAAGCCTGCAACGACAGAGATCGTACCTCCGGTGACCGCTGTGGTTTGTGTAACCGTGCATATGGCCGTAGTCGTTATAAACGGTGTGGTGAAGGTCAGTTCTGCGCCATAAGAGGTACCGGATGAATTTGTTGCATAAGCCCTTATATAGTAAAGTGTGTTTGCAGTCAGCCCGGTTATGCTGCTGGTAAATGCACCGGCAGCCGTTCCGTCGTTCGTTTTGGTGGTGAGTGCCGTAGTTGGCCCGGTGGATGTGCTCCAGCAGACGCCACGTGCCGTAACAGTACCTGTGCTGGTAACATTTCCTCCACTGGAAGCCGTTGCCGGGGTGATGTTGATCACCGGTGAAGTTGTGACCATCGGCAGTGCATAGAAGGAGATCTGTGTGCCGTAAGTTGTTCCGATACTATTAATGGCATAGGCCCTGACATAATAAAGTGTATTGGGATTCAGGCCGGAAAGGTTGCTGATAAAAGCACCCACCGCTGGAGCCGGATCAACGATCTTGGTTCCGGCCGTTGTGGGATTTGAAGTGGTACCATAGCATACACCACGTTCAAGGATTGCAGAACCGCCATCGTTTGTGACGTTTCCGCCGGTTGTCGCTGTGGTTGATGTAATGGCTGTAGCAGCGGTCGTGGCGGCTAAAGTCGGAGCCAGGGCCAGGGTTGTAAACACCTGCTGGTTGCCGTATGATATCACTGAGCTGTTCGTGGCATAGGCCCTTACATAATAGGTGGTTGCACGTGTCAATCCTGTAAGGTTACATACGTAAGATCCGGTTCCTGAGCCATTGACTACGGTTGAGCTGGCAATCACCGGATTCGGTGCGGTGCTATAGCATACTCCCCTGGAAACAATTGTCGATCCCCCGTCAGAGGTAATGTTTCCTCCCGTCGTTGCTGAAGTCGCCGTGATGGCTGTGATTGCATTGGTTGTCAGTGTTGCAAAAGCCGCTCCTGACCATACAGGTGAACCGGTAGCACCGAATTGTAAAAACTGGCCGGGATTTCCTGCAGGGATCTTCAGCCATGCTGAGCCATTCCAATATAACATATCCCCGGATGCATTGCCGGAAGGTAAGCTGGCAATCCATTTTGATCCATCACAATAATAAAATCCGGGTGTGACATCTCCGGTGGTTGAGGTATTATAAACCATCATCCCGGCAACATACCCGGAAAGCGGGGAAGCACTTATGGTACTTGTCAGTGCTACTCTTGGAATAAGAATACCCTTATCCGGAAAATTCACATCCAGTCCGGCATTTGCATCCGGCGCACTGCCCGTCATATTGATCCCAACTCCTTGCGACATGGCAGAAAATGAAATGATCAATAGAAAAAATCCAAAAAAGGCCTGTAAAAGATTTTTAATTCCTGTTTGCGTAATATTTTTCATGGTTGGAAATTTTGATATTGTGATTAATGCTAATAAATCGAATTTAAAAATAGGAAGGTCCTTCATCACGGAGTCCGGACAAGAACCTGGGCGCCATAAACAATCCCGGTTGCATTTGTCGCATACGCCCTGAGGTAATAGGTTGTTCCTGTTACCAGTCCGGAGATGTTGCTGACAAAAGCACCAGTACCTGATCCATCAATTGTTTTGGTGCTGAGCGAAGCGTCAGGATTTGGTGAAGTGCTCCAGCAAACGCCTCGGGCGGTTACGGCAACTCCACCGTCCGTTGTTATATTCCCGCCGGTTGTTACACTGGTTGAGGTTAAATTTTCAGCCGGCGCCGTAATAAGGGAAGCATACCCGGCACCAACCCATAAAGGAATGCTGGTAGTGCCCAATTGCAATAGCTGTCCTGGTTTTCCGGCCGGGATTAGATCCCATGTTGTTCCATTCCAGAACTGCATATCTCCGGCAGAATATCCGTTTGTTTCAAGGAGGTTCCATTTCGTCCCGTCATTAATGTAAAAAGCCGGGATAAGGCTTCCTGAAACAGTGGTGTTATATACCATCATCCCTGCCTCATGTGACAACATCGGGGCAGAAACCGAAGTGCTTGTAAGCGCCACCCGGGGTATGAGGAATCCCATGTTTGTGAAATCCACATCAAGGCCGGCTTCAGAATTGGGTGGCAGACCAGTGGTATTCACACTGACAGATTGCGAAAATGCATGCAATGATCCACCGATAACGATCAGAAGAACAGCCATGACTTTCATCAGCCTGATTAAAAACGTTTGTTTGAAGTTTTGCATAGTCTTATGTATTTGGTTATTTATTATTTAGCTGTTGATTATAAATAATTGATTGAAATTCCGCTACTTCTTTCCACATTCGTTTACCTGTCATTGAACCTTAATCTGATCTTTGAAGCGTTCAGGAGTTCAGGATAATTAAGGGAATTCAATGCCTGGCAAAAATAACCCTCGGATTTGATAGGGGAAAGGGGGTTAGCACGGTAGTTGTGCCGGTATTTTGTAAAGGGATAAGAAGTAATAATTCCAGTAATCAGCGTATAAATACGCGAAACCCGATCCGTTTTTTGCATAACAATCTTATGGTAAAAGAAAATTACCGGGATGGTAATTAGTTTATTCTGAAAGGAGAAAGGGATGGACCCGGGTGTGGAAAAAAAAGAGGCCGGCACTTGCGTACCGGCCTCCGGGGAAATGACTAATTATGGATACTGCTATTTCGCAAACACCATCTTATTGGTCTTCGTAAAGTAATTGGTCACACCATTGACCACTATCTTGTAAAGGTAGGTGCCGGATGCCAGGGAATAATAAGCCGGATCTACAGGTATTTCATAGTACCCTTTATCCTGGTCATCGTCCACAAGCGTGCGGAGCGTTTCACCAAACATGTTGGTGAGCATCAGCTTCACATGGCCCTGCTCAGGCAGCACATAGCTGATCGTTGTTGTGTTCCGGAACGGGTTCGGGTAGTTCGACAGCGAGAACTCGAGATTCCCGGCATCGGCGAGTGAGCTCATCTTCAGGTCCAGATCATCCAGAACCTGGGCTTTCGGTCCTGCAAACTCGCTACCGCCATTGACCGAGAAGAACTGGGCAGGATGATCGATCCCGCTCTTTACCTTGACCTTTAATGAAAAGATCGCATCGTCTTCTGCCAGTTTCCTGGCATTCGGATCAGACCAGGCAATGTTCAGGGTGCCGTTGTTCAGGGTGTATTTCATCCCTTCCGGGGCATTTACCAGTTCTTCGATCTCGATCTTATCCCTGTCATAATTTAAGAACAGGGTCATAGCTCCGATCTCGCTCATTTTGCTTGACCTTACAGTATACAGGATCGATTCGCCCGGGGTGACCAGCATTGTTCCATTGTCGATGATTCCGATACCCGAAGTTTCCTTCATTCCCTGCGGAATGAAAGACTTGTTCACATCGCCTATGCAACGGCCTTTTATCTGGAAAGTTGTTCCGCCGGCAGGTATGATAACCGGTCCGTTGGTGAACTTCCAGTTCCCGGCCGGGAAGTAGTTGATCATCCCGATCGCCCTCATCTTGATCCACAATGCATCCGTCGGGTTCACATAGTTATCCGCATTCACATTCCCGATGATCGAATCGAAATGATCGAACGTATACAGCCCGAGGAATACCAGCTGATCGATGAGTGCGTCTGTAGCATTCACACCGCCCCATACATCATTGTAGCTTGCGCTTATGGTATAGGTTCCCGGGGCGATGCCGTTGAATGCATAATACCCGTTCTGGCTATTGGTATTGGCGCTCGTTGTCGTAGCTACAATCGCTCCGGCCGTATTCACAAGGTTTAAGGTAACATCATTCATCGGTGTTGAATACTGGTTGTCATAGATCACTGTTCCGGTCAGGCTGGATGTGCCCGGATTGACCGTGACAGTGAAGGTGGTGCACTTGCTGCAGCCGGTGACATTATCCGTCTCACAGACCGTGATGATGTGGGTTCCCGGGGTCAGCCAATGGACACAGGTCTTGTAGCCGCAACCGCAGTCAAGCACTTCACCGCCATCAATGATCCAGTTATATAAATGTCCCGGAATGTTGGCCACTTCATAGCAGCATACATCCCCGACAGCCACCACCGGGCAGCCTGTGATCTGTGGATCCGGCAGCGGGTTCAGTATGACCGGCAGGATCACACAGGTGCCGCATTGCAGCTGTGAACCGGTCGTGATATCCGTTACCGTGCAGGCGACCTGGCCGGCCGTGCCGTTACCCCAGTCAACTGTGATGACCGATGAGTTCTGACCGGTAAAGTTTGTCATTCCCTCACCGTTATCCGTTACCACCCACTGGTAAGTGTAAACATGTCCCGGGATCGGTGACGGAGGATCGAACACAGCCGTGTAAACCACATTATCGGTGTACTGGCAGATTGTTGTCAGGCCTTCGATGTGGAACGACGGGTTCGGGATGACCTCTACTGCCAAGTCAGCCGGGGTAAGTGCTGAGCACCCCAGAGCACTGGTGTAGTTGACTGTCACATGCCCTGTTCCGGCTGCAGTCCATTTAACTGTTACCGTGTTGTCGGATGTTCCGCCTCCTGCGGTGATGATACCGCCGGTAACGGTCCAGGTATAGTCGGTCATACCGGCTTCTGTCGTATAGACATTGCCGTCGGTGTTCTGGCAGACCGGTGTCGGTCCGTCAAGATGGATAACCGGGCGCGGAAGGATGGTAACATTGAACGTTGCTTCTCCCGGGCACTGGTAGTATCCCTGCAGGTAATGAACGCTTACGGTGCCTGTTCCGGCAGTTCCCCAGTCGATCGTAATCGAATTGGTGCCCTGGCCACTGAAGGAAACAGCACCGGTTACCGTCCAGATGTAATCCGTCATGCCCGCTTCGGTCGTATATACGGCCGTGGTGTAAGCACAGACTTCATCATCCCCCGTGATCGTCGGCACGACAATCGGTGGTTCACTGATCGTCACGGTTCCCAGGTCAATCTGACACGCAATCTGTGAAGCGTCGCGGATCTTGCAATCATATGTTCCCAGGCCAAGACCTGTGTAGGTCGTGGTCGCAGACCATGTCGTACCACCGTCAATACTGAACTCATAACCATCCCATCCGCCCGTGGCGTTGTAGAAGGAAATGATGCCATTGTGCGCACCGTTGCAGGTGATATCATGAGTATAGATGTCGGCATACAGGAGTTCCGGCTCATAGATCATAATGTCCTCCAATTCAATGATGCAATTGATATTGGCTGCATCGCGGATCCAGACATCGTAATATCCAGGATTGAGGTCGGTGTACGACATGGTCACAGACCATGTCGAGCCTCCGTTTATGCTGAATTCATAGCCATCCCAGCCACCTGTTGGGTTGCTGATCGTGATGGTCCCGTTATTGGCACCGAAGCAGGTGATATCCGAATGATCAACATCCGCATCCAGGATGAACGGCTGCTCGATCGTGAAGCTTTCGAGTCCGATCATACAATTGACATTGACTGCATCGCGCATCCAAACTTCGTAATAACCCGGCGTGAGGTCGGTGTATGACATGGTCACAGACCATGTCGAGCCTCCGTTTATGCTGAATTCATAGCCATCCCAACCACCGGTAGGATTGGTGATCGTAATGGTTCCGTTGTTGGCTCCGAAGCAGGTGATATCCGAGTGATCAACATCTGCATCAAGGATGAACGGCTGCTCGATCGTAAAGCTTTCGAGTTCGATCACACAATTGATATTGGCTGCGTCGCGTATCCAGACATTGTATGAACCTGGCGTCAGACCCGTGTAGATCATTGTCACAGACCATGTCGAGCCTCCGTCGATGCTGAACTCGTAACCATCCCAGCCACCTGTCGGGTTGCTGATCGTGATAGTCCCGTCGTTGGCACCGAAGCAGGTGATATCCGAATGATCAACATCTGCATCAAGAACGAATGGTTCATCAATGGTGAAGTTTTCCAGTTCAATCATACAATTGATGTTGGTTGCATCGCGCATCCAAACTTCGTAGTAACCCGGCGTGAGGTCGGTGTACGACATGGTCACAGACCATGTCGAGCCTCCGTTTATGCTGAATTCATAGCCATCCCAACCACCGGTAGGATTGGTGATCGTAATGGTTCCGTTGTTGGCTCCGAAGCAGGTTACAACCGAATGATCAACATCAGCATCCAGGATGAACGGCTGCTCGATCGTGAAGCTTTCGAGTCCGATCATACAATTGACATTGGCTGCATCGCGCATCCAAACTTCGTAGTAACCCGGCGTGAGGTCGGTGTACGACATGGTCACAGACCATGTCGAGCCCCCATCGATGCTGAACTCGTAACCATCCCAGCCGCCCGTCGGGTTGCTGATCGTGATGGTTCCGTTGTTGGCTCCGAAGCAGGTGATATCCGAGTGATCAACATCTGCATCAAGGATGAATGGTTCATCAATGGTGAAGTTTTCCAGTCCGATCATGCAATTGATGTTGGCTGCGTCGCGCATCCAAACTTCGTAGTAACCCGGCGTGAGGTCGGTGTACGACATGGTCACAGACCATGTCGAGCCCCCATCGATGCTGAATTCATAACCATCCCAGCCGCCTGTCGGGTTGCTGATCGTGATGGTCCCGTTATTGGCCCCGAAGCAGGTGATATCCGAATGATCAACATCTGCATCAAGGATGAATGGTTCTTCAATGGTGAAGCTTTCCAGTTCGACCATGCAATTGATGTTGGCTGCATCGCGCATCCAAACTTCGTAGTAACCCGGCGTGAGGTCGGTGTACGACATGGTCACAGACCATGTCGAGCCTCCGTTTATGCTGAATTCATAGCCATCCCAACCACCGGTAGGATTGGTGATCGTAATGGTTCCGTTGTTTGCACCGAAGCAGGTTACAACCGAATGATCAACATCAGCATCCAGGATGAACGGCTGCTCGATCGTGAAGCTTTCGAGTTCGATCATACAATTGACATTGGCTGCATCGCGTATCCAAACTTCGTAGTAACCCAGCGTGAGGTCGGTGTACGACATGGTCACAGACCATGTCGAGCCTCCGTTTATGCTGAATTCATAACCATCCCAGCCGCCTGTCGGGTTGCTGATCGTAATGGTCCCGTTGTTGGCACCGAAGCAGGTGATATCCGAATGATCAACATCTGCATCAAGGACGAATGGTTCAGCAATCGTAACTGTAGCAAGGTAAACCTGGCAGGAGGTCATTTCAGCATCTCGGATCCAGACATCATAATATCCGGGATTGAGGTTGGTGTACGACATGGTCACAGACCATGTCGAGCCTCCGTCGATGCTGAATTCGTATCCATCGCCTCCGCCCGTAACATTGGTGATGGTGATCGTTCCGTCATCAGCACCGTTACAGGTAATATCCGTTGTATGGATCGTACCTGTTAACAATGGATTGACAGTGATCGTTACGATGTTTGTATAAACGGTTCCGCATTTTGAATCGTTTTGCTGCAGCCTGAACATGGTAGTCTGCATGAGGGCTCCAGGGGCATAGGTCAGTTCTGTTGCGCCCGGGATTTCAAACCAATTGGTACCGTTTATCGAATATTGCCACTGATAGTTATAGGTGCCCTGGCCTCCGTTTGGAAGATCGGCATGGACCGGGTCAGGAACCGTATTGTAACAAATGGTCTGATCTGAGTATGCCTGACCGGGGATGAATTCATTGTAAACGATGATCTCAACCTCGTTGGTGAAAACGGAGACCATGCATTCTTCGTCGGTCTGTTGCAACCTATACCAGGTCGTAGTTGTGAGTGCACCCGGGGCATATGTCAGGTCGGTTGCACCGGTAATCTCAAACCATGAACCATGATCTGTTGTGAACTGCCACTGGAATTCGCTATTTCCGCTACCGCCTGTTGGAGGAGTAGCCGTTATCGGATCAGGAACTGTATTGAAACAGATCGCCTGATCGGATGATGCTGAACCTGCATGATATTCGCTGAAGAATGTCAGGATCATCGAATCGTCAGCATTCGGGCATGGTGAACATGCTGTTGCATGGATCGACAAGGTGACATGTCCAAGCAGGATATCATTCGGACCAGCGGTATATGTTGCATTTAAAAGGTGCTGGTCATCCCATGTACCGTCTCCGGAAGTTGTCCAGGTAACACTGGTGGCATATTCGACAGCTGCATCATCAAGCGTGTATGGAAGATTTCCGCAGACCGTAACATCCGGCCCTGCATAAACAATTGGAATATGACTTATACAGAGTTTCATTGTATCCGTCACCTCAGAACATGGAGGATCTGTTGTCAGATGCAAGACAAGGTAAACACATCCGGCTGCAATATCATCCAGGCTTGGTATATAGCTTGGATTCAGGATATTCGGATCGGTGAAATAACCAGTGCCTGATGTTGTCCAGTACAGGGTATTGTAATTATACGCTGATGCGGTACAGAGGCAATACGTTGACGTTTCACAGATCGTAGCATCGGGACCCGCATCGGCTACCGGTGCCGGCACAATGTTAAGGATCATCTCATCGCTTGCACCAGTACATGGCTCTTCGCCTGAAGCATGGAGCGTCAATGTAACTGATCCATTTGCAATATCAACCAATGATGGCGTATAGACCGGGTCAAGAACATCATCATTGCTGAAGGTCCCCGTTCCCGATGTCGTCCATTCATAGGATGAACTGTTGGTCACTGAAGCTCCAGTGATATAATAATCCGAACCTTCGCAGATCGTGGCATCTGAGCCTGCGTCAGCTGTTGCCGATGGCATGATGTGGATGATCATTGCATCGGTTGCAGTTCCGCAAGGAGCGTTACCCGTGACGGTCAATGTCAGTGTCACATCGCCTGTTTCGTTCAGTGACGGAGTGTAGGTCGGTGTAAGTGTCGTCTCTCCCGAGAGATCGCCTGTCCCGTTATGACTCCACAACATGCTCGCATAATTGGTTGCTGATGCTGAGTTAACGGTATAGATCGAGTTCTCACAGATCGTGGCATCATTGCCGGCACCAGCCGTTGCCATCGGAAGGATGGTCAGTACCATCTCATCTATTGCCGTAGCGCACAGCCCGTAGCCCGTAGCCGTCAGCGTCAGGGTCACCTGGCCAAGTTCTCCCATTGAAGGGGTGTAGGTCGGGGCCAATGTGGTAGACCCTGTCAGGGTACCTGTTCCATTGGTTGTCCAAAGTACACTGGTATAATCTGAAGCCGTGGCTGTCGATATGGTGTATGCTGTCTGCTCGCAGGTAGTGGCATCGCTGCCGGCATTGGCGGTCGGTCCTTCATTATACGTAATTGTCATCTCATCCGATGTTACGCATACGCCTCCAAAGCCGTAAACGGTCATCGTCAGTGTGACAACTGTTTCTCCGCTTGCCGGGGTATAGGTCGGGGTCAGTGACGTAGACCCTGTCAGGGTCCCCGTTCCTGTTGTCGTCCAGAGAATGCTGGTAAAGTTGTATGCCATCGCACCTGTAACCGCGAAAGCTGAGCCTGTGCAAACACTGGCGTCAACGCCTGCATTGGCCGTCGGGCCCGGCTCGACTGTCAGTATCATATGATCTGACGCCGATCCACATGGGGTGTTGCCCGTTGCAGTTAATGTCAACGTCACATCTCCCGTAAAGCCTGCGGCCGGGGTGAACGTCGGTGACAGCGTCGTTGCTCCGGACAGTGTTCCTGATGTGATCGGATCGATCGTCCAGAGAAGTGAACTGTAGTCATCTGCACTTGCTGTGCTGGTAACATACGCGATTCCTTCACAGGTTGAAGCATCAAGGCCTGCACCAACTGTTGGTGCCGGTACAATGGTCAGGATCATCTCATCGCTTGCACTGGTACATGGCTCATCGCCTGCTGCATGGAGGGTCAGGGTTACTGATCCATTCGCAATGTCAACCAATGATGGGGTATAGACCGGGTCAAGAACATTTATGTTGGAGAATGTTCCTGTTCCTGATGTTGTCCATTCATACGATGAACTATTGATCACTGAGGCTCCAGTGATATAATAATCCGAACCTTCGCAGATCGTGGCATCTGAGCCTGCATCAGCTGTTGCCGATGGCAGGATGTGGATGATCATTGCATCGGTTGCAGTTCCGCAAGGAGCGTTACCCGTGACGGTCAGAGTCAGTGTCACGTCACCCGTTTCGTTCAAACCAGGGGTGTAGGTCGGAGTCAGTGTGGTCTCTCCCGAGAGATCTCCTGTCCCGTTATGACTCCACAACACGCTCGCATAATTGGTTGCTGATGCTGAGTTAACGGTATAGATCGAGTTCTCACAGATCGTGGCATCATTGCCGGCACCAGCCGTTGCCATCGGAAGGATGGTCAGTACCATCTCATCTATTGCCGTTGCGCACTGCCCGTAGCCCGAAGCTGTCAGCGTCAGGGTCACCTGGCCAAGTTCTCCCATTGAAGGGGTGTAGGTCGGGGCCAATGTGGTAGACCCTGTCAGGGTACCTGTTCCATTGGTTGTCCAAAGTACACTGGTATAATCTGAAGCCGTGGCTGTCGATATGGTGTATGCTGTCTGCTCGCAGGTAGTGGCATCTGAACCAGCATTAGCTGTCGGTCCTGCATTATACGTAATTGTCATCTCATCCGATGTTACGCATACTCCGCCAAAGCCGTAAACGGTCATCGTCAGTGTGACAACTGTTTCTCCGCTTGCCGGGGTATAGGTCGGGGTCAGTGACGTAGACCCTGTCAGGGTCCCCGTTCCTGTTGTTGTCCAGAGAATGCTTGTATAATTGTATGCCATCGCACCTGTAACCGCGAAAGCTGAGCCTGTGCAAACACTGGCGTCAACGCCTGCATTGGCCGTTGGGCCCGGTTCGACTGTCAGTATCATATGATCTGAAGTCGATCCACATGGGGTGTTGCCCGTTGCAGTTACTGTCAACGTCACATCTCCCGTAAAGCCTGCGGCCGGGGTGAAGGTCGGTGACAGCGTCGTTGCTCCGGACAGTGTTCCTGATGTGATCGGATCGATCGTCCAGAGAAGCGAACTGTAGTCATCTGCACTTGCAGTGCTGATTGTATAGGCAATGCCTTCGCATGTTTGAGCATCAAGGCCTGCACCAGCCGTTGGTGCCGGTACAATGGTCAGGGTCATATCATCGCTTGCTCCTGTGCAGGGCTCATCGCCTGCTGCATGGAGGGTCAGGGTTACTGATCCATTCGCAATGTCAACCAATGATGGGGTATAGACCGGGTCAAGAACATTTATGTTGGAGAATGTTCCTGTTCCTGATGTTGTCCATTCATACGATGAACTATTGATCACTGAGGCTCCAGTGATATAATAATCCGAACCTTCGCAGATCGTGGCATCTGAGCCTGCATCAGCTGTTGCCGATGGCAGGATGTGGATGATCATTGCATCGGTTGCAGTTCCGCAAGGAGCGTTACCCGTGACGGTCAATGTCAGTGTCACATCACCTGTTTCGTTTAGTGACGGAGTGTAGGTCGGTGTAAGTGTCGTCTCTCCCGAGAGATCGCCTGTCCCGTTATGGCTCCACAACAGGCTTGCATAATTGGTTGCTGATGCTGAGTTAACGGTATAGATCGAGTTCTCACAGATCGTGGCATCATTGCCGGCATTAGCTGTGGCTGCAGGCAGAATGGTCAGTACCATCTCATCTATTGCCATTGCGCACAGCCCGTAGCCCGTAGCCGTCAGCGTCAGGGTCACCTGGCCAAGTTCTCCCTCAGCCGGAGTGTAGGTCGGGGCCAATGTGGTAGACCCTGTCAGGGTCCCTGTTCCATTGGTTGTCCAAAGTATACTGGTATAATCTGAAGCCGTGGCTGTCGATATGGTGTATGCTGTCTGCTCGCAGGTAGTGGCATCTGAACCAGCATTAGCTGTCGGTCCTGCATTGTAGGTGATGGTCATCGCATCACTTGTTACGCATACGCCTCCAAAGCCGTAAACGGTCATGGTCAGTGTCACAGCTGTTTCTCCGCTTGATGGTGTATAGGTCGGGGTCAGTGACGTTGATCCCGTCAGTGTTCCCGTTCCTGTTGTTGTCCAGAGTATGCTGGTATAGTTGTATGCCATCGCACCTGTAACCGCGAAAGCTGAGCCTGTGCAAACACTGGCGTCAACGCCTGCATTGGCCGTTGGGCCCGGTTCGACTGTCAGTATCATATGATCTGAAGTCGATCCGCATGGGGTATTGCCCGTTGCAGTTAATGTCAATGTCACATCTCCCGTAAAGCCTGCGGCCGGGGTGAAGGTCGGTGACAGCGTCGTTGCTCCGGACAGTGTTCCTGATGTGATCAGATCGATCGTCCAGAGAAGCGAACTGTAGTCATCTGCACTTGCAGTGCTGATTGTGTAGGCAATGCCTTCGCATGTTTGAGCATCAAGGCCTGCACCAGCCGTTGGTGCCGGTACAATGGTCAGGGTCATATCATCGCTTGCTCCTGTGCAGGGCTCATCGCCTGCTGCATGGAGGGTCAGGGTTACTGATCCATTCGCAATGTCAACCAATGATGGGGTATAGACCGGGTCAAGAACATTTATGTTGGAGAATGTTCCTGTTCCTGATGTTGTCCATTCATACGATGAACTATTGATCACTGAGGCTCCAGTGATATAATAATCCGAACCTTCGCAGATCGTGGCATCTGAGCCTGCATCAGCTGTTGCCGATGGCAGGATGTGGATGATCATTGCATCGGTTGCAGTTCCGCAAGGAGCGTTACCCGTGACGGTCAATGTCAGTGTCACATCACCTGTTTCGTTTAGTGACGGAGTGTAGGTCGGTGTAAGTGTCGTCTCTCCCGAGAGATCGCCTGTCCCGTTATGACTCCACAACACGCTCGCATAATTGGTTGCTGATGCTGAGTTAACGGTATAGATCGAGTTCTCACAGATCGTGGCATCATTGCCGGCACCAGCCGTTGCCATCGGAAGGATGGTCAGTACCATCTCATCTATTGCCGTTGCGCACTGCCCGTAGCCCGAAGCTGTCAGCGTCAGGGTCACCTGGCCAAGTTCTCCCATTGAAGGGGTGTAGGTTGGGGCCAATGTGGTAGACCCTGTCAGGGTCCCTGTTCCATTGGTTGTCCAAAGTACACTGGTATAATCTGAAGCCGTGGCTGTCGATATGGTGTATGCTGTCTGCTCGCAGGTAGTGGCATCGCTGCCGGCATTGGCGGTCGGTCCTTCATTATACGTAATTGTCATCTCATCCGATGTTACGCATACTCCGCCAAAGCCGTAAACGGTCATCGTCAGTGTGACAACTGTTTCTCCGCTTGCCGGTGTATAGGTCGGGGTCAGTGATGTTGACCCTGTCAGGGTCCCCGTTCCTGTTGTTGTCCAGAGTATGCTGGTAAAGTTGTATGCCATCGCACCTGTAACCGCGAAAGCTGAGCCTGTGCAAACACTGGCGTCAACGCCTGCATTGGCCGTCGGGCCCGGCTCGACTGTCAGTATCATATGATCTGAAGTCGATCCGCATGGGGTGTTGCCCGTTGCAGTTAATGTCAACGTCACATCTCCCGTAAAGCCTGCGGCCGGGGTGAACGTTGGGGTCAGCGTCGTTGCTCCGGACAGTGTTCCTGATGTGATCAGATCGATCGTCCAGAGAAGTGAACTGTAGTCATCTGCATTTGCTGTGCTGATAACATACGCGATTCCTTCACAGGTCGAAACATCAAGGCCTGCACCAGCTGTTGGTGCCGGTACAATGGTCAGGATCATCTCATCGCTTGCACTGGTACATGGCTCATCGCCTGCTGCATGGAGGGTCAGGGTCACTGTTCCGTAAGCAATATCAGCCAGAGATGGCGTATAGACCGGGTCAAGAACATCATCATTGCTGAATGTTCCTGTTCCCGATGTTGTCCATTCATAGGATGAACTGTTGGTCACTGAGGCTCCAGTGATATAATAATCCGAACCTTCGCAGATCGTGGCATCTGAGCCTGCGTCAGCTGTTGCCGACGGCAGGATGTGAATGACCATCTGATCGGTTGCAGTTCCGCATGGCGTGTTGCCCGTGACCGTCAGAGTCAGTGTCACGTCACCCGTTTCGTTCAAACCAGGGGTGTAGGTCGGAGTAAGTGTCGTCTCTCCCGAGAGATCGCCTGTCCCGTTATGACTCCACAACATGCTCGCATAATTGGTTGCTGATGCTGAGTTAACGGTATAGATCGAGTTCTCACAGATCGTGGCATCATTGCCGGCACCAGCCGTTGCCATCGGAAGGATGGTCAGTACCATCTCATCTATTGCCGTTGCGCACTGCCCGTAGCCCGAAGCTGTCAGCGTCAGGGTCACCTGGCCAAGTTCTCCCATTGAAGGGGTGTAGGTTGGGGCCAATGTGGTAGACCCTGTCAGGGTCCCTGTTCCATTGGTTGTCCAAAGTACACTGGTATAATCTGAAGCCGTGGCTGTCGATATGGTGTATGCTGTCTGCTCGCAGGTAGTGGCATCACTGCCCGCACCAGCCGTCGGACCTGCATTGTAGGTGATGGTCATCGCATCGGATGTAAAGCATACTCCGCCAAAGCCGTAAACGGTCATTGTCAGTGTGACAGTTGTTTCTCCGCTTGCCGGGGTATAGGTCGGGGTCAGTGACGTAGACCCTGTCAGGGTCCCCGTTCCTGTTGTCGTCCAGAGAATGCTGGTAAAGTTGTATGCCATCGCACCTGTAACCGCGAAAGCTGAGCCTGTGCAAACACTGGCGTCAACGCCTGCATTGGCCGTTGGGCCCGGCTCGACTGTCAGGATCATATGATCTGACGCCGATCCACATGGGGTGTTGCCCGTTGCAGTTAATGTCAACGTCACATCTCCCGTAAAGCCTGCGGCCGGGGTGAACGTTGGGGTCAGCGTCGTTGCTCCGGACAGTGTTCCTGAGGTGATCGGATCAATCGTCCATTCCAGTGTTGCATAGTCTGCGGCGCTGGCGGTATTGATCGTATAAGCAATGCCCTGGCATGTTTGAGCATCAAGGCCTGCACCAGCTGTTGGTGCCGGTACAATGGTCAGGATCATCTCATCGCTTGCTCCTGTGCAGGGCTCATCGCCTGCTGCATGGAGGGTCAGGGTTACTGATCCATTCGCAATGTCAACCAATGATGGGGTATAGATCGGATCAAGGACATTTACGTTGGAGAATGTTCCTGTTCCCGATGTTGTCCATTCATAAGATGTGCTGTTAGTCACTGAGGCTCCTGCAATTTGGTAATCACTGCCCTCGCAGATTGTGGCATCGTTTCCAGCATTGGCTGTTGCAGATGGCAGGATGCGGATTACCATCTGATCGGTTGCAGTTCCGCAAGGAGCGTTACCCGTGACGGTCAATGTCATCGTTACATCGCCCGTTTCGTTCAGCGACGGGGTGTAGGTCGGAGTCAGTGTTGTCTCACCTGTCAGGTCGCCTGTTCCGCTTGAAGTCCACAACAAGCTTGAATAATTGGTTGCTGCTGCTGAGTTAACGGTATAGATCGAGTTTTCACAGATCGTGGCATCATTGCCGGCACCAGCCGTTGCCATCGGAAGGATGGTCAGTACCATCTCATCTATTGCCGTGGCGCAAAGCCCATAGCCCGAAGCTGTCAGCGTCAGGGTTACCTGGCCAAGTTCTCCCATTGAAGGGGTGTAGGTCGGGGCCAATGTGGTAGACCCTGTCAGGGTCCCTGTTCCATTGGTCGTCCAAAGTACACTGGTATAATCTGAAGCCGTGGCTGTCGATATGGTGTATGCTGTCTGCTCGCAGGTAGTGGCATCGCTGCCGGCATTGGCGGTCGGTCCTTCATTATACGTAATTGTCATCGCATCCGATGTTACGCATACTCCGCCAAAGCCGTAAACGGTCATCGTCAGTGTGACAACTGTTTCTCCGCTTGCCGGTGTATAGGTCGGGGTCAGTGATGTTGACCCTGTCAGGGTCCCCGTTCCTGTTGTTGTCCAGAGAATGCTTGTATAATTGTATGCCATCGCACCTGTTACCGCGAAAGCTGAGCCTGTGCAAACACTGGCGTCAACACCGGCATTGGCCGTTGGGCCTGGTTCGACTGTCAGGATCATATGATCTGACGCCGATCCACATGGGGTGTTGCCCGTTGCAGTTAATGTCAACGTCACATCTCCCGTAAAGCCTGCGGCCGGGGTGAACGTTGGGGTCAGCGTCGTTGCTCCGGACAGTGTTCCTGATGTGATCGGATCGATCGTCCAGAGAAGTGAACTGTAGTCATCTGCACTTGCTGTGCTGGTAACATACGCGATTCCTTCACAGGTTGAAGCATCAAGGCCTGCACCAACTGTTGGTGCCGGTACAATGGTCAGGATCATGTCATCGCTTGCACTGGTACATGGCTCATCGCCTGCTGCATGGAGGGTCAGGGTCACTGATTCGTAAGCGATATCAGCCAGCGATGGGGTATAGATCGGATCAAGGACATTTACGTTGGAGAATGTTCCTGTTCCTGATGTTGTCCATTCATAGGATGAACTGTTGGTCACTGAGGCTCCAGTGATATAATAATCCGAACCTTCGCAGATCGTGGCATCTGAGCCTGCGTCAGCTGTTGCCGATGGCAGGATGTGGATGATCATTGCATCGGTTGCAGTTCCGCATGGCGCGTTGCCCGTGACAGTCAACGTCATCGTTACATCGCCTGTTTCGTTCAGTGACGGAGTGTAGGTCGGTGTAAGTGTCGTCTCTCCCGAGAGATCTCCTGTCCCGTTATGACTCCACAACACGCTCGCATAATTGGTTGCTGATGCTGAGTTAACGGTATAGATCGAGTTCTCACAGATCGTGGCATCATTGCCGGCACCAGCCGTTGCCATCGGAAGGATGGTCAGTACCATCTCATCTATTGCCGTTGCGCACTGCCCGTAGCCCGAAGCTGTCAGCGTCAGGGTCACCTGGCCAAGTTCTCCCATTGAAGGGGTGTAGGTCGGGGCCAATGTGGTAGACCCTGTCAGGGTACCTGTTCCATTGGTTGTCCAAAGTACACTGGTATAATCTGAAGCCGTGGCTGTCGATATGGTGTATGCTGTCTGCTCGCAGGTAGTGGCATCGCTGCCGGCATTGGCGGTCGGTCCTTCATTATACGTAATTGTCATCTCATCCGATGTTACGCATACGCCTCCAAAGCCGTAAACGGTCATCGTCAGTGTGACAACTGTTTCTCCGCTTGCCGGTGTATAGGTCGGGGTCAGTGATGTTGACCCTGTCAGGGTCCCCGTTCCTGTTGTTGTCCAGAGAATGCTTGTATAATTGTATGCCATCGCACCGGTTACCGTGTAAGCTGAGCTTGTGCAAACTGAAGCGTCAACACCGGCATTGGCCGTTGGGCCTGGTTCGACTGTCAGGATCATATGATCTGAAGTCGATCCACATGGGGTGTTGCCCGTTGCAGTTAATGTCAATGTCACATCTCCCGTAAAGCCTGCGGCCGGGGTGAAGGTCGGTGACAGCGTCGTTGCTCCGGACAGTGTTCCTGATGTGATCGGATCGATCGTCCATTCCAGTGTTGCATAGTCTGCGGCGCTGGCGGTACTGATCGTATAAGCAATACCCTGGCATGTTTGAGCATCAAGGCCTGCACCAGCTGTTGGTGCCGGTACAATGGTCAGGATCATCTCATCGCTTGCACTGGTACATGGCTCATCGCCTGCTGCATGGAGGGTCAGGGTCACTGTTCCATAAGCAATATCAGCCAGAGATGGCGTATAGACCGGGTCAAGAATATCATCATTGCTGAATGTTCCTGTTCCCGATGTTGTCCATTCATAAGATGAACTATTGGTCACACTTGCTCCAGTGATATAATAATCCGAACCTTCGCAAATCGTCGCATCGCTGCCTGCATCTGCTGTTGCCGATGGCAGGATGTGGATGATCATCGCATCAGTTGCAGTTCCGCAAGGAGCGTTACCCGTGACGGTCAATGTCAGTGTCACATCACCTGTTTCGTTTAGTGACGGAGTGTAGGTCGGTGTAAGTGTCGTCTCTCCCGAGAGATCGCCTGTCCCGTTATGACTCCACAACACGCTCGCATAATTGGTTGCTGATGCTGAGTTAACGGTATAGATCGAGTTCTCACAGATCGTGGCATCATTGCCGGCACCAGCCGTTGCCATCGGAAGGATGGTCAGTACCATCTCATCTATTGCCGTGGCGCACTGCCCGTAGCCCGAAGCTGTCAGCGTCAGGGTCACCTGGCCAAGTTCTCCCATTGAAGGGGTGTAGGTTGGGGCCAATGTGGTAGACCCTGTCAGGGTCCCTGTTCCATTGGTTGTCCAAAGTACACTGGTATAATCTGAAGCCGTGGCTGTCGATATGGTGTATGCTGTCTGCTCGCAGGTAGTGGCATCGCTGCCGGCATTGGCGGTCGGTCCTTCATTATACGTAATTGTCATCTCATCCGATGTTACGCATACTCCGCCAAAGCCGTAAACGGTCATTGTCAGTGTGACAGTTGTTTCTCCGCTTGCCGGTGTATAGGTCGGGGTCAGTGACGTTGATCCCGTCAGTGTTCCCGTTCCTGTTGTTGTCCAGAGTATGCTGGTATAGTTGTATGCCATCGCACCGGTTACCGTGTAAGCTGAGCTTGTGCAAACTGAAGCGTCAACACCGGCATTGGCCGTTGGGCCTGGTTCGACTGTCAGGATCATATGATCTGAAGTCGATCCGCATGGGGTGTTGCCCGTTGCAGTTAATGTCAATGTCACATCACCCGTAAAGCCTGCGGCCGGGGTGAAGGTCGGTGACAGCGTCGTTGCTCCGGACAGTGTTCCTGATGTGATCGGATCGATCGTCCAGAGAAGTGAACTGTAGTCATCTGCATTTGCTGTGCTGATAACATACGCGATTCCTTCACAGGTCGAAACATCAAGGCCTGCACCAGCTGTTGGTGCCGGTACAATGGTCAGGATCATCTCATCGCTTGCACTGGTACATGGCTCATCGCCTGCTGCATGGAGGGTCAGGGTTACTGATCCATTCGCAATGTCAACCAATGATGGGGTATAGACCGGGTCAAGAACATTTATGTTGGAGAATGTTCCTGTTCCTGATGTTGTCCATTCATACGATGAACTATTGATCACTGAGGCTCCAGTGATATAATAATCCGAACCTTCGCAGATCGTGGCATCTGAGCCTGCGTCAGCTGTTGCCGATGGCAGGATGTGGATGACCATTGCATCGGTTGCAGTTCCGCATGGCGTGTTGCCCGTGACAGTCAACGTCATCGTTACATCGCCTGTTTCGTTCAGTGACGGAGTGTAGGTCGGAGTAAGTGTCGTCTCTCCCGAGAGATCGCCTGTCCCGTTATGACTCCACAACATGCTCGCATAATTGGTTGCTGATGCTGAGTTAACGGTATAGATCGAGTTCTCACAGATCGTGGCATCATTGCCGGCACCAGCCGTTGCCATCGGAAGGATGGTCAGTACCATCTCATCTATTGCCGTTGCGCACTGCCCGTAGCCCGTAGCCGTCAGCGTCAGGGTCACCTGGCCAAGTTCTCCCATTGAAGGGGTGTAGGTCGGCGACAGGGTCGTGGACCCTGTCAGGGTCCCGGTGCCATTGGTTGTCCAGAGTAGTGTGGTATAATCTGAAGCCGTAGCAGTAGTCACAGTATAAGCCGTCCGCTCGCAGGTAGTGGCATCTGAACCAGCATTAGCTGTCGGTCCTGCATTGTAGGTGATGGTCATCGCATCGGATGTAAAGCATACTCCGCCAAAGCCGTAAACGGTCATTGTCAGTGTGACAGTTGTTTCTCCGCTTGCCGGGGTATAGGTCGGGGTCAGTGACGTAGACCCTGTCAGGGTCCCCGTTCCTGTTGTCGTCCAGAGAATGCTGGTAAAGTTGTATGCCATCGCACCTGTAACCGCGAAAGCTGAGCCTGTGCAAACACTGGCGTCAACGCCTGCATTGGCCGTTGGGCCCGGCTCGACTGTCAGGATCATATGATCTGACGCCGATCCACATGGGGTGTTGCCCGTTGCAGTTAATGTCAACGTCACATCTCCCGTAAAGCCTGCGGCCGGGGTGAACGTTGGGGTCAGCGTCGTTGCTCCGGACAGTGTTCCTGATGTGATCAGATCGATCGTCCAGAGAAGTGAACTGTAGTCATCTGCATTTGCTGTGCTGATAACATACGCGATTCCTTCACAGGTCGAAACATCAAGGCCTGCACCAGCTGTTGGTGCCGGTACAATGGTCAGGATCATCTCATCGCTTGCACTGGTACATGGCTCATCGCCTGCTGCATGGAGGGTCAGGGTCACTGTTCCGTAAGCAATATCAGCCAGAGATGGCGTATAGACCGGGTCAAGAACATCATCATTGCTGAATGTTCCTGTTCCCGATGTTGTCCATTCATAGGATGAACTGTTGGTCACTGAGGCTCCAGTGATATAATAATCCGAACCTTCGCAGATCGTGGCATCTGAGCCTGCGTCAGCTGTTGCCGACGGCAGGATGTGGATGACCATTGCATCGGTTGCAGTTCCGCATGGCGTGTTGCCCGTGACAGTCAACGTCATCGTTACATCGCCTGTTTCGTTCAGTGACGGAGTGTAGGTCGGTGTAAGTGTTGTCTCACCTGTCAGGTCGCCTGTTCCGCTTGAAGTCCACAACAAGCTGGCATAATTGGTTGCAGTTGCTGTGCTGACCGTGAAGACAGAGTTCTCACAAATCGTGGCATCATTGCCTGCATTCGATGTTGCCATCGGAAGGATGGTCAGTACCATCTCATCTATTGCCGTGGCGCAAAGCCCGTAGCCCGAAGCTGTCAGCGTCAGGGTCACCTGGCCAAGTTCTCCCTCAGCCGGAGTGTAGGTCGGCGTCAGTGTGGTGGCTCCTGTCAATGTTCCCGTTCCGTTGGTTGTCCAGAGTAGTGTGGTATAATCTGAAGCCGTAGCAGTAGTCACAGTATAAGCCGTCCGCTCGCAGGTAGTGGCATCGCTGCCGGCATTGGCGGTCGGTCCTTCATTATACGTAATTGTCATCTCATCCGATGTTATGCATACTCCGCCAAAGCCGTAAACGGTCATCGTCAGTGTGACAACTGTTTCTCCGCTTGCCGGTGTATAGGTCGGGGTCAGTGATGTAGACCCTGTCAGGGTCCCCATTCCTGTTGTCGTCCAGAGAATGCTGGTAAAGTTGTATGCCATCGCACCTGTAACCGCGAAAGCTGAGCCTGTGCAAACACTGGCGTCAATGCCTGCATTGGCCGTCGGGCCCGGCTCGACTGTCAGGATCATATGATCTGAAGCCGATCCGCATGGGGTGTTGCCCGTTGCAGTTAATGTCAACGTCACATCTCCCGTAAAGCCTGCGGCCGGGGTGAAGGTCGGTGACAGCGTCGTTGCTCCGGACAGTGTTCCTGATGTGATCGGATCGATCGTCCATTCCAGTGTTGCATAGTCTGCGGCGCTGGCGGTACTGATCGTATAAGCAATACCCTGGCATGTTTGAGCATCAAGGCCTGCACCAACTGTTGGTGCCGGTACAATGGTCAGGATCATCTCATCGCTTGCACTGGTACATGGCTCATCGCCTGCTGCATGGAGGGTCAGGGTTACTGATCCATTCGCAATGTCAACCAATGATGGCGTATAGACCGGGTCAAGAATATCATCATTGCTGAATGTTCCTGTTCCCGATGTTGTCCATTCATACGATGAACTATTGGTCACACTTGCTCCAGTGATATAATAATCCGAACCTTCGCAAATCGTCGCATCGCTGCCTGCATCTACTGTTGCCGATGGCAGGATGTGGATGATCATCGCATCAGTTGCAGTTCCGCATGGTGTGTTGCCCGTGACCGTCAGAGTCAGTGTCACGTCACCCGTTTCGTTCAAACCAGGGGTGTAGGTCGGAGTCAGTGTGGTCTCTCCCGAGAGATCTCCTGTCCCGTTATGACTCCACAACACGCTCGCATAATTGGTTGCTGATGCTGAGTTAACGGTATAGATCGAGTTCTCACAGATCGTGGCATCATTGCCGGCACCAGCCGTTGCCATCGGAAGGATGGTCAGTACCATCTCATCTATTGCCGTTGCGCACTGCCCGTAGCCCGAAGCTGTCAGCGTCAGGGTCACCTGGCCAAGTTCTCCCATTGAAGGGGTATAGGTCGGCGACAGGGTCGTGGACCCTGTCAGGGTCCCGGTGCCATTGGTTGTCCAGAGTAGTGTGGTATAATCTGAAGCCGTAGCAGTAGTCACAGTATAAGCCGTCCGCTCGCAGGTAGTGGCATCTGAACCAGCATTAGCTGTCGGTCCTGCATTGTAGGTGATGGTCATCGCATCCGATGTTAAGCATACGCCTCCAAAGCCGTAAACGGTCATGGTCAGTGTGACAACTGTTTCTCCGCTTGCCGGGGTATAGGTCGGGGTCAGTGACGTAGACCCTGTCAGGGTCCCCGTTCCTGTTGTTGTCCAGAGTATGCTTGTATAATTGTATGCCATCGCACCGGTTACCGTGTAAGCTGAACCTGCACAAACACTGGCATCAACGCCTGCATTGGCCGTTGGGCCTGGTTCGACTGTCAGGATCATATGATCTGAAGTCGATCCGCATGGGGTGTTGCCCGTTGCAGCTACTGTCAACGTCACATCTCCCGTAAAGCCTGCGGCCGGGGTGAACGTTGGGGTCAGCGTCGTTGCTCCGGACAGTGTTCCTGATGTGATCGGATCGATCGTCCAGAGAAGCGAACTGTAGTCATCTGCACTTGCAGTGCTGATTGTATAGGCAATGCCCTGGCATGTTTGAGCATCAAGGCCTGCACCAGCTGTTGGTGCCGGTACAATGGTCAGGATCATCTCATCGCTTGCTCCTGTGCAGGGCTCATCGCCTGCTGCATGGAGGGTCAGGGTTACTGATCCATTCGCAATGTCAACCAATGATGGGGTATAGACCGGGTCAAGAACATTTATGTTGGAGAATGTTCCTGTTCCTGATGTTGTCCATTCATACGATGAACTATTGATCACTGAGGCTCCAGTGATATAATAATCCGAACCTTCGCAGATCGTGGCATCTGAGCCTGCATCAGCTGTTGCCGATGGCAGGATGTGGATGATCATTGCATCGGTTGCAGTTCCGCAAGGAGCGTTACCCGTGACGGTCAATGTCAGTGTCACATCGCCTGTTTCGTTCAGTGACGGAGTGTAGGTCGGTGTAAGTGTCGTCTCTCCCGAGAGATCGCCTGTCCCGTTATGACTCCACAACATGCTCGCATAATTGGTTGCTGATGCTGAGTTAACGGTATAGATCGAGTTCTCACAGATCGTGGCATCATTGCCGGCACCAGCCGTTGCCATCGGAAGGATGGTCAGTACCATCTCATCTATTGCCGTAGCGCAAAGCCCGTAGCCCGTAGCCGTCAGCGTCAGGGTCACCTGGCCAAGTTCTCCCATTGAAGGGGTGTAGGTCGGGGCCAATGTGGTAGACCCTGTCAGGGTCCCTGTTCCATTGGTTGTCCAAAGTACACTGGTATAATCTGAAGCCGTGGCTGTCGATATGGTGTATGCTGTCTGCTCGCAGGTAGTGGCATCTGAACCAGCATTAGCTGTCGGTCCTGCATTGTAGGTGATGGTCATCGCATCACTTGTTACGCATACGCCTCCAAAGCCGTAAACGGTCATGGTCAGTGTCACAACTGTTTCTCCGCTTGCCGGTGTATAGGTCGGGGTCAGTGATGTTGACCCTGTCAGGGTCCCCGTTCCTGTTGTTGTCCAGAGAATGCTTGTATAATTGTATGCCATCGCACCTGTAACCGCGAAAGCTGAGCCTGTGCAAACACTGGCGTCAACGCCTGCATTGGCCGTTGGGCCCGGTTCGACTGTCAGTATCATATGATCTGAAGTCGATCCACATGGGGTGTTGCCCGTTGCAGCTACTGTCAACGTCACATCTCCCGTAAAGCCTGCGGCCGGGGTGAACGTTGGGGTCAGCGTCGTTGCTCCGGACAGTGTTCCTGATGTGATCGGATCGATCGTCCAGAGAAGTGAACTGTAGTCATCTGCATTTGCTGTGCTGATAACATACGCGATTCCTTCACAGGTCGAAACATCAAGGCCTGCACCAGCTGTTGGTGCCGGTACAATGGTCAGGATCATCTCATCGCTTGCACTGGTACATGGCTCATCGCCTGCTGCATGGAGGGTCAGGGTTACTGATCCATTCGCAATGTCAACCAATGATGGGGTATAGACCGGGTCAAGAACATTTATGTTGGAGAATGTTCCTGTTCCTGATGTTGTCCATTCATACGATGAACTATTGATCACTGAGGCTCCAGTGATATAATAATCCGAACCTTCGCAGATCGTGGCATCTGAGCCTGCATCAGCTGTTGCCGATGGCAGGATGTGGATGATCATTGCATCGGTTGCAGTTCCGCAAGGAGCGTTACCCGTGACGGTCAGAGTCAGTGTCACGTCACCCGTTTCGTTCAAACCAGGGGTGTAGGTCGGAGTCAGTGTGGTCTCTCCCGAGAGATCTCCTGTCCCGTTATGACTCCACAACACGCTCGCATAATTGGTTGCTGATGCTGAGTTAACGGTATAGATCGAGTTCTCACAGATCGTGGCATCATTGCCGGCACCAGCCGTTGCCATCGGAAGGATGGTCAGTACCATCTCATCTATTGCCGTTGCGCACTGCCCGTAGCCCGAAGCTGTCAGCGTCAGGGTCACCTGGCCAAGTTCTCCCATTGAAGGGGTGTAGGTTGGGGCCAATGTGGTAGACCCTGTCAGGGTACCTGTTCCATTGGTTGTCCAAAGTACACTGGTATAATCTGAAGCCGTGGCTGTCGATATGGTGTATGCTGTCTGCTCGCAGGTAGTGGCATCTGAACCAGCATTAGCTGTCGGTCCTGCATTATACGTAATTGTCATCTCATCCGATGTTACGCATACGCCTCCAAAGCCGTAAACGGTCATGGTCAGTGTGACAACTGTTTCTCCGCTTGCCGGTGTATAGGTCGGGGTCAGTGATGTAGACCCTGTCAGGGTCCCCGTTCCTGTTGTCGTCCAGAGAATGCTTGTATAATTGTATGCCATCGCACCGGTTACCGCGAAAGCTGAGCCTGTGCAAACACTGGCGTCAACGCCTGCATTGGCCGTTGGGCCCGGTTCGACTGTCAGGATCATATGATCTGACGCCGATCCACATGGGGTGTTGCCCGTTGCAGTTAATGTCAACGTCACATCTCCCGTAAAGCCTGCGGCCGGGGTGAAGGTCGGTGACAGCGTCGTTGCTCCGGACAGTGTTCCTGAGGTGATCGGATCGATCGTCCAGAGAAGTGAACTGTAGTCATCTGCATTTGCTGTGCTGATAACATACGCGATTCCTTCACAGGTCGAAGCATCAAGGCCTGCATTGGCTGTTGATACCCTAACGATTGTAAGTAACATCTGGTCACTTGAACCTGGGCATGGCTCGGTGCCTGGTGCATTAAGTGTAAGAATAACTTGCCCTGAAGCAACATCCGTAAGACTTGGAGTATAAATCGGATTTAGGATTTCATCATTATTGAATGTTCCTGTTCCAGATGTCGTCCATTTAAGGGTTGTATAATACTGCGCAGTCGCTCCAGTAAATGTAAATAACGACCCTTGGCAGATGACAGCATCTGGTCCAGCATTAAGAACAGGTTGATTATGAATGGTCAACTGCATAGTATCCCTGATAATACCGCATGGAGATGTTCCCGTTGCTTTTAAAACAAGTTTAACAACCCCTGTGCTGATATCAGATGAACTTGGAGTATAAATAGGATGAAGAGTTACAGGATTGTTAAAAGAACCTGATCCTGTAGTTGTCCAGGTCAAACTTGCATAATTAGATGCCGTGGAATTGCTCAATGTATAGGTAGAACCTGAACAAATACTTGCATCTGTGCCCGCGTTTACCGCGGGTGTCCTGCGAATTGTAAGGATCATCGACGAACTGGAATTCCCGCAAGATGTATTACCATAAAGGTTCAATGTAAGGGTAATTGTTCCTGCAACTATATCAGCATTGCTAGGTGTATAAATTGCATGAAGAACCTCAGGATTATTAAATGTTCCTGTTCCGGAAGTAGTCCATAACAATGAGGAATAATCAGATGCTGTTGAAGCATTTAGGGAATAATTTGATCCTTCACAAATTGATGCATTTGGCCCTGCATATGCCACTGGTGGCGGAATAATATGAATTATCATTTGATCTGTTAAAACTCCGCACGGAGTATTACCTGTAACTTGCAGTGTAAGTGTAACATTACCTGTCTGGCCAGTTGATGGTGTAAATGTCGGTGTCAAGGTTGTCTGATTAGTTAGTGTTCCTGAACCGGAAAGGATCCATAAAAGCGAAGAATAATTGGTTGCTGCTGCTGAGTTAACTGTATAGATCGAGTTTTCACAGATCGTGGCATCATTGCCGGCATTAGCTGTGGCTGCAGGCAGAATGGTCAGTACCATCTCATCTATTGCCGTAGCGCACAGCCCGTAGCCCGAAGCTGTCAGCGTCAGGGTCACCTGGCCAAGTTCTCCCATTGAAGGGGTGTAGGTTGGGGCCAATGTGGTAGACCCTGTCAGGGTCCCGGTGCCATTGGTTGTCCAGAGCAATGTGGTATAATCTGAAGCCGTAGCAGTAGTCACAGTATAGGCTGTCCGCTCGCATGTAGTGGCATCTGAACCAGCATTAGCTGTCGGTCCTGCATTGTAGGTGATGGTCATCGCATCACTTGTCACGCATACGCCTCCAAAGCCGTAAACGGTCATCGTCAGTGTGACCGATGTCTCACCTGTATTCGGCGTATAGGTCGGGGTCAGTGACGTTGATCCCGTCAGTGTTCCCGTTCCTGTTGTCGTCCAGAGAATGCTTGTATAGTTATAAGCCATCGCACCCGTTACCGTGTAAGCAGAGCCTGCACAAACACTGGCATCAACGCCTGCATTGGCCGTTGGGCCCGGTTCGACTGTCAGGATCATATGATCTGAAGTCGATCCGCATGGGGTGTTGCCCGTTGCAGTTAATGTCAACGTCACATCACCCGTAAAGCCTGCGGCCGGGGTGAAGGTCGGTGACAGCGTCGTTGCTCCGGACAGTGTTCCTGATGTGATCGGATCGATCGTCCATTCCAGTGTTGCATAGTCTGCGGCGCTGGCGGTACTGATCGTATAAGCAATGTCCTGGCATGTTTGAGCATCAAGGCCTGCACCAGCTGTTGGTGCCGGTACAATGGTCAGGATCATCTCATCGCTTGCACTGGTACATGGCTCATCGCCTGCTGCATGGAGGGTCAGGGTCACTGTTCCGTAAGCAATATCAGCCAGAGATGGCGTATAGACCGGGTCAAGAACATCATCATTGCTGAATGTTCCTGTTCCTGATGTTGTCCATTCATACGATGAACTATTGGTCACTGAAGCTCCAGTGATATAATAATCCGATCCTTCGCAAATCGTCGCATCGCTGCCTGCATCTGCTGTTGCCGATGGCAGGATGTGGATGATCATTGCATCGGTTGCAGTTCCGCATGGCGCGTTGCCCGTGACGGTCAATGTCAGTGTCACATCACCTGTTTCGTTTAGTGACGGAGTGTAGGTCGGTGTAAGTGTCGTCTCTCCCGAGAGATCGCCTGTCCCGTTATGACTCCACAACACGCTCGCATAATTGGTTGCTGATGCTGAGTTAACGGTATAGATCGAGTTCTCACAGATCGTGGCATCATTGCCGGCACCAGCCGTTGCCATCGGAAGGATGGTCAGTACCATCTCATCTATTGCCGTTGCGCACTGCCCGTAGCCCGAAGCTGTCAGCGTCAGGGTTACCTGGCCAAGTTCTCCCATTGAAGGGGTGTAGGTCGGGGCCAATGTGGTAGACCCTGTCAGGGTCCCTGTTCCATTGGTTGTCCAAAGTACACTGGTATAATCTGAAGCCGTGGCTGTCGATATGGTGTATGCTGTCTGCTCGCAGGTAGTGGCATCTGAACCAGCATTAGCTGTCGGTCCTGCATTGTAGGTGATGGTCATCGCATCCGATGTTAAGCATACGCCTCCAAAGCCGTAAACGGTCATGGTCAGTGTGACAACTGTTTCTCCGCTTGCCGGGGTATAGGTCGGGGTCAGTGACGTAGACCCTGTCAGGGTCCCCGTTCCTGTTGTTGTCCAGAGTATGCTTGTATAATTGTATGCCATCGCACCGGTTACCGTGTAAGCTGAACCTGCACAAACACTGGCATCAACGCCTGCATTGGCCGTTGGGCCTGGTTCGACTGTCAGGATCATATGATCTGAAGTCGATCCGCATGGGGTGTTGCCCGTTGCAGCTACTGTCAACGTCACATCTCCCGTAAAGCCTGCGGCCGGGGTGAACGTTGGGGTCAGCGTCGTTGCTCCGGACAGTGTTCCTGATGTGATCGGATCGATCGTCCAGAGAAGCGAACTGTAGTCATCTGCACTTGCAGTGCTGATTGTATAGGCAATGCCCTGGCATGTTTGAGCATCAAGGCCTGCACCAGCTGTTGGTGCCGGTACAATGGTCAGGATCATCTCATCGCTTGCTCCTGTGCAGGGCTCATCGCCTGCTGCATGGAGGGTCAGGGTTACTGATCCATTCGCAATGTCAACCAATGATGGGGTATAGACCGGGTCAAGAACATTTATGTTGGAGAATGTTCCTGTTCCTGATGTTGTCCATTCATACGATGAACTATTGATCACTGAGGCTCCAGTGATATAATAATCCGAACCTTCGCAGATCGTGGCATCTGAGCCTGCATCAGCTGTTGCCGATGGCAGGATGTGGATGATCATTGCATCGGTTGCAGTTCCGCAAGGAGCGTTACCCGTGACGGTCAATGTCAGTGTCACATCGCCTGTTTCGTTCAGTGACGGAGTGTAGGTCGGTGTAAGTGTCGTCTCTCCCGAGAGATCGCCTGTCCCGTTATGACTCCACAACATGCTCGCATAATTGGTTGCTGATGCTGAGTTAACGGTATAGATCGAGTTCTCACAGATCGTGGCATCATTGCCGGCACCAGCCGTTGCCATCGGAAGGATGGTCAGTACCATCTCATCTATTGCCGTAGCGCAAAGCCCGTAGCCCGTAGCCGTCAGCGTCAGGGTCACCTGGCCAAGTTCTCCCATTGAAGGGGTGTAGGTCGGGGCCAATGTGGTAGACCCTGTCAGGGTCCCTGTTCCATTGGTTGTCCAAAGTACACTGGTATAATCTGAAGCCGTGGCTGTCGATATGGTGTATGCTGTCTGCTCGCAGGTAGTGGCATCTGAACCAGCATTAGCTGTCGGTCCTGCATTGTAGGTGATGGTCATCGCATCACTTGTTACGCATACGCCTCCAAAGCCGTAAACGGTCATGGTCAGTGTCACAACTGTTTCTCCGCTTGCCGGTGTATAGGTCGGGGTCAGTGATGTTGACCCTGTCAGGGTCCCCGTTCCTGTTGTTGTCCAGAGAATGCTTGTATAATTGTATGCCATCGCACCTGTAACCGCGAAAGCTGAGCCTGTGCAAACACTGGCGTCAACGCCTGCATTGGCCGTTGGGCCCGGTTCGACTGTCAGTATCATATGATCTGAAGTCGATCCACATGGGGTGTTGCCCGTTGCAGCTACTGTCAACGTCACATCTCCCGTAAAGCCTGCGGCCGGGGTGAACGTTGGGGTCAGCGTCGTTGCTCCGGACAGTGTTCCTGATGTGATCGGATCGATCGTCCAGAGAAGTGAACTGTAGTCATCTGCATTTGCTGTGCTGATAACATACGCGATTCCTTCACAGGTCGAAACATCAAGGCCTGCACCAGCTGTTGGTGCCGGTACAATGGTCAGGATCATCTCATCGCTTGCACTGGTACATGGCTCATCGCCTGCTGCATGGAGGGTCAGGGTTACTGATCCATTCGCAATGTCAACCAATGATGGGGTATAGACCGGGTCAAGAACATTTATGTTGGAGAATGTTCCTGTTCCTGATGTTGTCCATTCATACGATGAACTATTGATCACTGAGGCTCCAGTGATATAATAATCCGAACCTTCGCAGATCGTGGCATCTGAGCCTGCATCAGCTGTTGCCGATGGCAGGATGTGGATGATCATTGCATCGGTTGCAGTTCCGCAAGGAGCGTTACCCGTGACGGTCAGAGTCAGTGTCACGTCACCCGTTTCGTTCAAACCAGGGGTGTAGGTCGGAGTCAGTGTGGTCTCTCCCGAGAGATCTCCTGTCCCGTTATGACTCCACAACACGCTCGCATAATTGGTTGCTGATGCTGAGTTAACGGTATAGATCGAGTTCTCACAGATCGTGGCATCATTGCCGGCACCAGCCGTTGCCATCGGAAGGATGGTCAGTACCATCTCATCTATTGCCGTTGCGCACTGCCCGTAGCCCGAAGCTGTCAGCGTCAGGGTCACCTGGCCAAGTTCTCCCATTGAAGGGGTGTAGGTTGGGGCCAATGTGGTAGACCCTGTCAGGGTACCTGTTCCATTGGTTGTCCAAAGTACACTGGTATAATCTGAAGCCGTGGCTGTCGATATGGTGTATGCTGTCTGCTCGCAGGTAGTGGCATCTGAACCAGCATTAGCTGTCGGTCCTGCATTATACGTAATTGTCATCTCATCCGATGTTACGCATACTCCGCCAAAGCCGTAAACGGTCATCGTCAGTGTGACAACTGTTTCTCCGCTTGCCGGTGTATAGGTCGGGGTCAGTGATGTTGACCCTGTCAGGGTCCCCGTTCCTGTTGTTGTCCAGAGAATGCTTGTATAATTGTATGCCATCGCACCTGTAACCGCGAAAGCTGAGCCTGTGCAAACACTGGCGTCAACGCCTGCATTGGCCGTTGGGCCCGGTTCGACTGTCAGGATCATATGATCTGAAGTCGATCCGCATGGGGTATTGCCCGTTGCAGTTAATGTCAATGTCACATCTCCCGTAAAGCCTGCGGCCGGGGTGAAGGTCGGTGACAGCGTCGTTGCTCCGGACAGTGTTCCTGAGGTGATCGGATCAATCGTCCATTCCAGTGTTGCATAGTCTGCGGCGCTGGCGGTATTGATCGTATAAGCAATGCCCTGGCATGTTTGAGCATCAAGGCCTGCACCAGCTGTTGGTGCCGGTACAATGGTCAGGATCATCTCATCGCTTGCTCCTGTGCAGGGCTCATCGCCTGCTGCATGGAGGGTCAGGGTTACTGATCCATTCGCAATGTCAACCAATGATGGGGTATAGATCGGATCAAGGACATTTACGTTGGAGAATGTTCCTGTTCCCGATGTTGTCCATTCATAAGATGTGCTGTTAGTCACTGAGGCTCCTGCAATTTGGTAATCACTGCCCTCGCAGATTGTGGCATCGTTTCCAGCATTGGCTGTTGCAGATGGCAGGATGCGGATTACCATCTGATCGGTTGCAGTTCCGCAAGGAGCGTTACCCGTGACGGTCAATGTCATCGTTACATCGCCCGTTTCGTTCAGCGACGGGGTGTAGGTCGGAGTCAGTGTTGTCTCACCTGTCAGGTCGCCTGTTCCGCTTGAAGTCCACAACAAGCTTGAATAATTGGTTGCTGCTGCTGAGTTAACGGTATAGATCGAGTTTTCACAGATCGTGGCATCATTGCCGGCACCAGCCGTTGCCATCGGAAGGATGGTCAGTACCATCTCATCTATTGCCGTGGCGCAAAGCCCATAGCCCGAAGCTGTCAGCGTCAGGGTTACCTGGCCAAGTTCTCCCATTGAAGGGGTGTAGGTCGGGGCCAATGTGGTAGACCCTGTCAGGGTACCTGTTCCATTGGTTGTCCAAAGTACACTGGTATAATCTGAAGCCGTGGCTGTCGATATGGTGTATGCTGTCTGCTCGCAGGTAGTGGCATCGCTGCCGGCATTGGCGGTCGGTCCTTCATTATACGTAATTGTCATCTCATCCGATGTTACGCATACGCCTCCAAAGCCGTAAACGGTCATCGTCAGTGTGACAACTGTTTCTCCGCTTGCCGGTGTATAGGTCGGGGTCAGTGATGTTGACCCTGTCAGGGTCCCCGTTCCTGTTGTTGTCCAGAGAATGCTTGTATAATTGTATGCCATCGCACCGGTTACCGTGTAAGCTGAGCTTGTGCAAACTGAAGCGTCAACACCGGCATTGGCCGTTGGGCCTGGTTCGACTGTCAGGATCATATGATCTGAAGTCGATCCGCATGGGGTGTTGCCCGTTGCAGTTAATGTCAATGTCACATCTCCCGTAAAGCCTGCGGCCGGGGTGAAGGTCGGTGACAGCGTCGTTGCTCCGGACAGTGTTCCTGATGTGATCGGATCGATCGTCCATTCCAGTGTTGCATAGTCTGCGGCGCTGGCGGTATTGATCGTATAAGCAATGCCCTGGCATGTTTGAGCATCAAGGCCTGCACCAGCTGTTGGTGCCGGTACAATGGTCAGGATCATCTCATCGCTTGCTCCTGTGCAGGGCTCATCGCCTGCTGCATGGAGGGTCAGGGTTACTGATCCATTCGCAATGTCAACCAATGATGGGGTATAGATCGGATCAAGGACATTTACGTTGGAGAATGTTCCTGTTCCTGAGGTCGTCCATTCATACGATGAACTATTGGTCACACTTGCTCCAGTGATATAATAATCCGAACCTTCGCAGATCGTGGCATCTGAGCCTGCGTCAGTTGTTGCCGATGGCAGGATGTGGATGATCATTGCATCGGTTGCAGTTCCGCATGGCGCGTTGCCCGTGACAGTCAACGTCATCGTTACATCGCCTGTTTCGTTCAGTGACGGAGTGTAGGTCGGTGTAAGTGTCGTCTCTCCCGAGAGATCGCCTGTCCCGTTATGGCTCCACAACAGGCTTGCATAATTGGTTGCTGATGCTGAGTTAACGGTATAGATCGAGTTCTCACAGATCGTGGCATCATTGCCGGCATTAGCTGTGGCTGCAGGCAGAATGGTCAGTACCATCTCATCTATTGCCATTGCGCACAGCCCGTAGCCCGTAGCCGTCAGCGTCAGGGTCACCTGGCCAAGTTCTCCCATTGAAGGGGTGTAGGTCGGCGACAGGGTCGTGGACCCTGTCAGGGTCCCTGTTCCATTGGTCGTCCAAAGTACACTTGTGTAATCCAAGGCCGTCGCTGTTGAAACTGTATAAGCTGTCTGTTCACAGGTAGTGGCATCTGAACCAGCATTAGCTGTCGGTCCTGCATTATACGTAATTGTCATCTCATCCGATGTTACGCATACGCCTCCAAAGCCGTAAACGGTCATGGTCAGTGTGACAACTGTTTCTCCGCTTGCCGGTGTATAGGTCGGGGTCAGTGATGTAGACCCTGTCAGGGTCCCCGTTCCTGTTGTCGTCCAGAGAATGCTTGTATAATTGTATGCCATCGCACCGGTTACCGCGAAAGCTGAGCCTGTGCAAACACTGGCGTCAACGCCTGCATTGGCCGTTGGGCCCGGTTCGACTGTCAGGATCATATGATCTGACGCCGATCCACATGGGGTGTTGCCCGTTGCAGTTAATGTCAACGTCACATCTCCCGTAAAGCCTGCGGCCGGGGTGAAGGTCGGTGACAGCGTCGTTGCTCCGGACAGTGTTCCTGATGTGATCGGATCGATCGTCCATTCCAGTGTTGCATAGTCTGCGGCGCTGGCGGTACTGATCGTATAAGCAATACCCTGGCATGTTTGAGCATCAAGGCCTGCACCAGCTGTTGGTGTCGGTACAATGGTCAGGATCATCTCATCGCTTGCACTGGTACATGGCTCATCGCCTGCTGCATGGAGGGTCAGGGTCACTGATCCGTAAGCGATATCAGCCAGCGATGGTGTATAGACCGGGTCAAGAACATTTATGTTGGAGAATGTTCCTGTTCCTGATGTTGTCCATTCATAGGATGAACTGTTGGTCACTGAGGCTCCAGTGATATAATAATCCGAACCTTCGCAGATCGTGGCATCTGAGCCTGCATCAGCTGTTGCCGATGGCAGGATGTGGATGATCATTGCATCGGTTGCAGTTCCGCAAGGAGCGTTACCCGTGACGGTCAATGTCATCGTTACATCGCCCGTTTCGTTCAAACCAGGGGTGTAGGTCGGAGTCAGTGTGGTCTCTCCCGAGAGATCTCCTGTCCCGTTATGACTCCACAACACGCTCGCATAATTGGTTGCTGATGCTGAGTTAACGGTATAGATCGAGTTCTCACAGATCGTGGCATCATTGCCGGCACCAGCCGTTGCCATTGGAAGGATGGTCAGTACCATCTCATCTATTGCCGTAGCGCAAAGCCCATAGCCCGAAGCTGTCAGCGTCAGGGTCACCTGGCCAAGTTCTCCCATTGAAGGGGTGTAGGTCGGGGCCAATGTGGTAGACCCTGTCAGGGTCCCTGTTCCATTGGTTGTCCAAAGTACACTGGTATAATCTGAAGCCGTGGCTGTCGATATGGTGTATGCTGTCTGCTCGCAGGTAGTGGCATCGCTGCCGGCATTGGCGGTCGGTCCTTCATTATACGTAATTGTCATCTCATCCGATGTTATGCATACGCCTCCAAAGCCGTAAACGGTCATGGTCAGTGTCACAGCTGTTTCTCCGCTTGCTGGTGTATAGGTCGGGGTCAGTGATGTAGACCCTGTCAGGGTCCCCGTTCCTGTTGTCGTCCAGAGAATGCTTGTATAATTGTATGCCATCGCACCGGTTACCGCGAAAGCTGAGCCTGTGCAAACACTGGCGTCAACGCCTGCATTGGCCGTCGGGCCCGGCTCGACTGTCAGGATCATATGATCTGAAGTCGATCCACATGGGGTGTTGCCCGTTGCAGTTAATGTCAATGTCACATCTCCCGTAAAGCCTGCGGCCGGGGTGAAGGTCGGTGACAGCGTCGTTGCTCCGGACAGTGTTCCTGAGGTGATCGGATCGATCGTCCATTCCAGTGTTGCATAGTCTGCGGCGCTGGCGGTACTGATCGTATAAGCAATACCCTGGCATGTTTGAGCATCAAGGCCTGCACCAGCTGTTGGTGCCGGTACAATGGTCAGGATCATCTCATCGCTTGCACTGGTACATGGCTCATCGCCTGCTGCATGGAGGGTCAGGGTCACTGTTCCATAAGCAATATCAGCCAGAGATGGCGTATAGACCGGGTCAAGAATATCATCATTGCTGAATGTTCCTGTTCCCGATGTTGTCCATTCATACGATGAACTATTGGTCACACTTGCTCCAGTGATATAATAATCCGAACCTTCGCAAATCGTCGCATCGCTGCCTGCATCTGCTGTTGCCGATGGCAGGATGTGGATGATCATCGCATCAGTTGCAGTTCCGCATGGTGTGTTGCCCGTGACCGTCAGAGTCAGTGTCACGTCACCCGTTTCGTTCAAACCAGGGGTGTAGGTCGGTGTAAGTGTCGTCTCTCCCGAGAGATCTCCTGTCCCGTTATGACTCCACAACACGCTCGCATAATTGGTTGCTGATGCTGAGTTAACGGTATAGATCGAGTTCTCACAGATCGTGGCATCATTGCCGGCACCAGCCGTTGCCATCGGAAGGATGGTCAGTACCATCTCATCTATTGCCGTTGCGCACTGCCCGTAGCCCGAAGCTGTCAGCGTCAGGGTCACCTGGCCAAGTTCTCCCATTGAAGGGGTATAGGTCGGCGACAGGGTCGTGGACCCTGTCAGGGTCCCGGTGCCATTGGTTGTCCAGAGTAGTGTGGTATAATCTGAAGCCGTAGCAGTAGTCACAGTATAAGCCGTCCGCTCGCAGGTAGTGGCATCTGAACCAGCATTAGCTGTCGGTCCTGCATTGTAGGTGATGGTCATCGCATCGGATGTAAAGCATACTCCGCCAAAGCCGTAAACGGTCATTGTCAGTGTGACAGTTGTTTCTCCGCTTGATGGTGTATAGGTCGGGGTCAGTGATGTTGACCCTGTCAGGGTCCCCGTTCCTGTTGTCGTCCAGAGAATGCTGGTAAAGTTGTATGCCATCGCACCTGTAACCGCGAAAGCTGAGCCTGTGCAAACACTGGCGTCAACGCCTGCATTGGCCGTTGGGCCCGGTTCGACTGTTAAGATCATCTGATCGCTTTCAGTTCCGCATAATGGATCTCCTGTCGCAGTCAAGGTCAGAATAACGTCACCAGTATATCCTGCAGCAGGTGTAAAGGTCGGTGACAGTGTGGCTGCTCCCGAAATTGAACCTGCAGATAACGGACTGAAAGTCCATAAAACAGAAGTTGAATGTTGTGCAGTCGCTCCGCTGATCGTATGGGTCGTTGCCTGGCAGGTAGAAGCATCTGAACCTGCATTTGCAGCAGGAGCGCGTACAATCGTAAGCTCCATTTCGTCTGATACGGCTGGACAGGAATGATCCGACATTAAGAATAAGGTCAGATAAACAGTTCCGCTTTCAATATCGGCCTGGCTTGGTGTATAAACCGGATTTATGGTTGTTACATTATTAAAATATCCCGTACCCGATGTTATCCACAGAGGGACATTATAATATGATGCTGAAGCTCCTGTAAGCTCAAATGTCGAACCTTCGCAAATCGTACCATCCGGACCTGCATCCGCTTCGGCAGCCGGATAAATATTTAAACTCAGGTTTGCTACTGCAGGAAGTGTACATCCTGCAAGCGGATAGGCTGTCAGGGTAAGAATGATAACTCCGCTTTGACCGGCTGCAGGGGTATAGGTTGGTGTCATGGTATTCGCATTTGTCAATACGCCGGGCCCCGGAGCAGTCCAGAGGATCGAAGAATAATTGGCAGCATAGGCATCATGAACCGTGTACGGGCTGTCGGAACAAATTTCATTGTAAGATGAATTTACAAAAGCCTCCGGTGATTTTGTTATATACAGGATCATTGATGAACTTGCGCTCGGACAAATAGAATTTCCATAAGCAGTAAGTATCAGAACAACCTGCCCGGTCCAAATATCCGATGAACTGGGAGTATAAACCGGATGCAAAATATCTGTATTGCTGAACATGCCTGTCCCTGTGGTTGTCCATAAAATAGTGCTGTAGTTCGAAGCTGTTGCTTCGGAGATATAAAAACTGCTACCCTGGCAAATAGTATCGTTTGATCCCGCACTTACGGTTGCATGACGACCGATCGTCAAAGTCATGGAACTTGTTGCATCCGGACATGGAGAAATTCCTGAAGCATGGAGTGTAAGCACGACGGTCCCGCCCAATGTATCTGCAGCACCCGGAGTATAGGTCGGATTCAATACAACCGGATCGCTGAAGGTTCCCGTTCCGGTGGATGTCCATTGAAGACCTGAATAATAGGATGCCGTTGCGCCACCCAGTGAATAGGTGGATCCTGCACAAATCGAGGCATTTTGTCCTGCGCTGGCAGTGGCAGTATGACGAATGACGAGTGTCATATCATCACTCGCACCTGTGCAAGGCTCATCCCCTGCTGCATGGAGGGTCAGCATTACTGATCCGTATGAAATATCAACAGCGCTGGGTGTATAGATCGGATTGATCTGATCATCATTGTTGAATGTCCCGGTACCTGATGTCGTCCATTCAAAGGAGGCACTGTTGATTACTGAAGCTCCTGATATCTGATAATTGCTTCCCTGACAGATCACGCCATCAAGGCCTGCATCCACGGTCGGTGCCGGCAGAATATGGATCGTCATCTGGTCAATTGCTGTTCCGCACGGAGTATTGCCCGACACCGTCAGGGTAAGAATAATATCTCCCGTCTGGGATGAAGTCGGCGTATAGCTTGGCATGAGCGTTGTCTCTCCTGAAAGAATGCCCGGGCCTGGTGCTGTCCATAAGACTGAAGCATAATGAGTGGCAGAAGCTCCGTTTACAGTATGCATGGTATTCTGACAAACATAAGCATCACTTCCTGCATAAGCAGTTGCCCGCGGAAGGATTGTCAATACCATCTGGTCTATTGCGGTAGCGCACAGCCCGTTGCCCGAAGCCGTCAGCGTCAGGGTCACCAATCCAAGTTCTCCTGAAGCAGGTGTATAGGTCGGTGTCAGCATCGTTGCATTTGTGAGTGTACCAGTACCATTGGTCGTCCATAATAAGGATGTATAGGAGGATGCAGTTGCACCACTTACCAATACGGCCATTTCTTCACATGTCGTGAGATCAGTTCCGGCATTGGCTGTCGGACCTGCAGAATAGGTGATGGTCATTGCATCACTGACTGTACATACTCCGCCAGTTCCGAAAACAGTCATCGTCAGGGTAACGGATACCTCTCCGATGGTTGGGGTATAGGTCGGGGTCAATGAGGATGCACCGGTGAGTGTGCCAGAACCGGACGTTGTCCACAATACCGTTATGTAGTTGGTCGCTGAGGCGCCTGTAATGGTATAGGCGGTTCCCGAACAGAGGGTTTTATCAACACCCGCATTTGCTGTCGGTCCCGGAAGAACGGTCAGCTGCATCTGGTCTGATGCGATTGGGCAAAGCACATTTCCGGTGGCCGTCAAGGTAAGTGTCACATTTCCTGTAAACCCGGCGGTTGGTGTAAATGTCGGGGTCAGTGAAGTTGCAAGTGCCAGTGAACCTGCTTCTGCCGGAGTAAATGTCCACAACAGGGAAACATAGTCAGTAGCATATGCTCCGCTGATTGTGTATCCGATACCCTGGCATGTACTTGCATCCGTGCCTGCAGTGGCAATAGGTGCATGATATATGGTTACAAGCAATGTATCCGTTGCGGGAGGACATGGACTGCCGCAGCAGCAAGAACAGGTCAGGTATAGCTTGACCCAGCCGTTGGCAATGTCTGAAGCACCCGGAGTATAGATCGGGTGCAGGGTGCCCGGGTTGCTGAAATAACCAGTTCCGGTTGTTCCCCACACAAGATTATCAGCGCTTGTGGAAGAAGATGTCGATAATGAATAAATCGATCCCTGGCAAATTGCGCCGTCATCACCGGCATTTACTGAACATGCCTTGAATACTTTTACTTCCACATAATCCTTCAGTGTGTCACAGATTCCATTGGTGATCGCCCATGAGAATACATAGGTTCCTTCCTTCAGATTCGATACACCCGTAATATAACTTGAAGGATCTGCAATAACAGAAGCCGATGCCCCGGAAGGACGGCTTTCTTCTTTCCAGAGACCGGTTCCATGAAGTGGAATGTTACCGGTAAGCGTGGTGCTTGTTGAAACACCCGGCAGGCAGATCTGTTGATCCGGTCCTGCAAACGGAACAGAAGGATAATAATTGTTAAGAACCTGTACATCTGCTGAGTCCTTACATACAACACCTGTAAATGTTGAGGAAATCGTATAACGGAATACATAAGGCGTTGCACTTGGGATCATACCGGTTACGGTTGACATCGGTGAATTGGACGGCTGAGGCTCAATGTGGCTTGGTCCTGATACCCATTTCCAGCTGCCGGTGCTGCCTGAAGGCGGGAAATTCCCGGTCAGGAAGGTTGTATAGGCATTGCACAGGATCTGGTTCGCCCCGGCATCTGCAGTCACAGCCTGAACAACATTCAGGAATATCGTATCATTCTTGCAGCATGGGGAATCGTCACACCAGGAAACGACAGCCATATCTGGTCCGGTGTAGGAAGGATCCGGCTGGTAAAGGAAAGAAGTTCCACTCGCCCAGATGAACATACCATGCGAAGGATTGACAACCGGGGTATGATTCAGGGTCAATGTTCTTCCTTCGGGTGAATTGTCACCATTCAGGACATTAACATATATTAATGACCCTTTGCACACATAATTATTATATTCATTATAAGTAACCGGGCAGCAATGATTTACCGCGACGGTTACTGTGGCTGCTGTTGAATCGCACACGCCATTCCCGATTGCCCAGCGGAATACATAGATTCCGTATGTCAGGCCGGTAATGGTCGTTGTTGGTGACGAAGGCGATGTAATTGTAGCAGATGGACCACTGACTTTATTCCAGTGACCGGTTCCGCTGGTAGGCGTATTGGCCGCCATGGTGACCGTGGTTGGAGATGATCCTCCGCAATGGGTCTGATCCGGACCTGCATATGCTGTTGGGGCGGGCATCGGGTAAACGATCACCGCGGCACAATCTGATGTTAATAATGTAGTACATCCTGATCCTGTTCCTGAAACAAGACACCTGTAGTAAGTGGTACTGGTTAAATAGGATGTTGTATAGGAAGGGCTGTTCGCTCCTGCAATATTATTAAACCCTGCAAGGCAGCTGATTGTTGAGAATTGCCATTGATAATTGATCGTACCTGTCCCTCCGGTCACTCCAATATTCATCGTGAAATACCCTCCGTTACAGATGCTCGTGCCGGTCGGCTGCACCGAAATACTTGGTGGTGCCATGACGGTCACGGTTGCACATCCCGACACAAGAGTTCCGCATCCATTCGGTGCTTCGGAAACAAGTACCCTGTAATATGTCGTGTTTGAAATTCCTGAAGCTAGGTAACTGCTGTTCGTCGCACCATTGATGTTGGAGAATGTGCCTCCGCACCCGCTTGTGTTGGATTGCCACTGGTAAGTAAACGGTGGTACGCCCCCGGTTGCTGAAACACTCATGGTTGCGCTGCCACCAGCACAGATCGTGGCATCCTGTGGTTGGGCCGTGATCGTTGGTGGTGCAACAACTGTAACCGTGACACAATTCGTTTGCAATGTCGCGCAATTCGGCGTATTCACGGTGATCGTGCAATAATAATAACGCGTGCCGTTCAGGACACTCGTCTGGTATGTGCTGTTTGTTGCTCCGTTGATCGCGAAAAATCCGATCTCACAGTCAATGGCTGAAACCCACCACTGGTAGTGCAGCGTTGCACTGCCGGGCTCAACGGAAACAGACATGGTATGTCTTCCTCCCTGACAGATGGAGGCGCCGGTCGGTTCAACAAGGATACGCGGTACGGAAACGGTAACGCACCGTGATGCAATGACATTGCAATCACTGCCTGTTGCCCAGACCAATACCCTGTAGAAAGATGTCTGGGTGAGTGCCGGTGTAATATAACTGCTGCCCGTTGCTCCCAAAATATCGGAGAATGTACCGCCGCAGCTTGTTGCTGTCTGCCACTGATACTTCAATGGCAGCGGAATACCTCCGGTTGCAGCGACATGAAGTGTTGCAGATGTTTCACTGCAGATCGTTGTGTCATTCGGCTGAACAGATATTGCCGGGTCAGGGAATACCGTTATCTTCAGAACATTCGATGATATGCTGCAGGTAACAGGATCGCCTCCGATCGTGGATGTGGCTACCCGCCTGTACCATGTGTCAACAGTATGGATCCCGGCGTCATATATGTTGTTCGTTGCCCCCGAAACGTTGCCGAAACCTGTACTTTCACTGGTTGTGCTGAATTGCCACTGGTAGCTGATCGTACCGTCTCCCGTGGCAACTGAAACACTTGTAAACGCATCCGGGTTCCCTCCTGTGCAGATCGATTGATCGGCAGCGATAGAACCTCCGGTAACATTGTTTACGGTTATCTTTACTGGTGTCGAAACTTTTGAACACACCATAACCGGATTCCCGGGAACGGTGAGTGTTGAGATGACAATGCGCCTGTACCATGTGTCAATGGTGATCGGGTCGGTCGTGTAATTCTGATCTGTTCCACCGGATGGTACATTCACAAAGTTTGCACTGTTGTTATCCGGACTGACCTGCCACTGGTATGTGATTGTACCGTCAGCTGTGGGAAGTGTTCCGAGGATGATGGCCGTTCCGCTTTCACATATGGTTTGCGGAGCGATGGATCCTGGTGTAAGGTTGTTCACGGTCACTTTCAGTGTCGGTGATACGATTGAGCAGGAGTTGGGTGTTAAAGTGGTGGTGGCGATGCGCCTGTACCACGTGTCAACCGTTAATGCATCGGTGGTATAATTCTGGCTGGTGCCCCCTGTTAGAACATTTGCATACGTGATATCATTCACGCTGTATTGCCACTGGTAAGTCACTGTTCCGTCTGCTGTCACTGCATTTCCGGTCAATGATGCAGTGCTGTTTTCGCAGATTGTCTGCGCCGCTTCAATCGTGTTGAGTGATGTGAAGTTATTCACCGTGACAAGAATGGTATTCGATACTTTCGTGCAAACCTTTGCAGGTTGCGGTGCCACGGTCAGGGTGGATATTACGATCCGCCTGTACCACGTGTCTGACGTCAGGTTGCCTGTCGTATAATTCTGGCTGGTCCCTCCTGTCGGTACGTTGATATAATTTCCACTGACATCGTCGGCACTGTATTGCCACTGGTAAGTAATTGTTCCGTCTGCTGTCGGAAGTGTTCCGGTCAATGCTGCCGTTGTATTTTCGCAGATCGTCTGGGCTCCTGAGATTGTTCCCGGGGTAAGGTTGTTCACGGTCACCTTGATGGCTAAAGTCGCCTTGTAACATGTTTTATCGGAATTACCCGGAACAGAGAGCAATGATGCGGCTACCCTGCGGTACCAGGTATCTACGGTCAAACCGGATGGCTCGGAATAGGTGGCATCTGTCGCCCCTGAAATATCGGCAAACGTTGATCCGTCAGTGCTTTTCTGCCATTGGTAGGTAATCGTTCCGTCTCCGGTCGCAGATGTTGTATTTGTAAATCCGGCGGGAATATCAGTTTCACAAATTGTCTGTGCAACAGCAATGGCTCCGGCATCCAAGTTATCCACTGTAACAAGGATTGGCGAGGAAATTAAATTACACGAAACACCGTTTAATGATGATGTGGCGATGCGTTGGAACCACGTATCTGTAGTCAGCAGATCGGTCGTATAGTTCTGGCTTGTCCCGCCTGTCGGAACATTCACGTAAGGCGGTTCTGAAACGATGGTTACAGTATTATTCTGCAAAGAAATTGCTCCGGGAATCGCAAGGCCTCTTCCTAAAAGAGATGAGCTTTCCATTAAATTGATAGCCCCGTTGGAAACTATCGTTCCCCTGAAAACTGAATAATCTGCTAAATCGAATCTTCCATTTACTTGCCAGAACACATTTTGTAATGAAGCTGAATTAATCAAAAGAACATTTGAGTATGTACCTGTCGATAAGGCACCATCTATCTGGAAAATAAATACAGCATTCGGATTACCCTGCCCATCTAATGTTAAATTACCATTTAATGTTGATGATGTTCCAATACAGTAAATATTGGGGGTAAGAACCTGGCCGCTTCCTAAGGTCGCTCCTAAAACAGAACCGCACGTCAAATTGTCCAGATAGGTATATGCAAGACTTGCATCTGTGGCAGCTTGCAATGAAACAGCATCTGCCACATGAATTTGTCCGGTTACCGTTCCCGGTGGAAAACCTGTGAATGCACCTGCATTTGTACCAACATCACCTGTTACCTGTGTTGTTCCGGTATTGGAGAATGCTCCAACGGCAGTAAATAATGCAAAATTTGCAGCTGTCCCAAAGTAATGCCTGCTGATATCATCAGGTACACTTTGCCACTGGTAAGTGACCGTTCCGTCCGATGTTACGGCATTTCCGGTCAAAATGGCTGTACTGTTCTCACAGATCGTCTGGGGTGCTGCTATCGTATTGGATGAGGTAAAGTTGTTTATCGTCACCTTGATGGGTGATGATGTTTTGGAGCATGCCAGGTCTGCATTCCCGGGTACGGAAAGGGTGGATGTGACGATGCGCCTGTACCAGGTATCCACGTTGAGCGGATCTGTGGTATAATCCTGGCCTGTTCCGCCCGTCGGCACATTTACATAGGTAATGTTATCGGTGCTGAGCTGCCATTGATAACTGATCGTTCCGTCTGCCGTCGGTAAGGTACCGGTTAATACTGCCGTCTGGGTTTCACAATCGGTCTGGGATGAGGATATCGTACCGGCTGTAAGGTTGTTCACCGTCACCTTGACAGGTGATGAAAACAGGTCGCAGGACTTATCCGGATTTCCGGGAACTGAAAGCGTTGAGGTTGCAATCCGCCTGAACCAGGTGTCAACGGTCAATGCGTCAGTGGTGTAGTTCTGGCTTGTTCCGCCTGATACTACATTGGAATAGGTGATGTTATCTGTGCTGTACTGCCACTGGTATGTTACCGTACCATCAGCTGTTACTGCATTTCCTGTTAAGGCTGCCGTGCCACTTTCACAAATGGTAATTGCTGTACCGATTGTATTGACTGAAGTAAAGTTATTCACAGTTACAAGAATGGCGGGGGTTACCTTAAAGCAAGCCTTCGGAGCTTGCGGTACCACTGTAAGAGTAGATGTTACGATCCGCCGGTACCAGGTATCTGAAGTCAGTGTTCCCGTTGTATAGTTCTGGCTTGTTCCTCCAGAGGGGACATTTGTATATGCGCCGAATTCGGTGCTGCTGGTCTGCCATTGGTAGCTGAGCGTTCCGTCTGCCGTTGGCATACTGCCGTTTATGGTGGCGGTGTTGCTTTCACAGATTGTAACTGCGGTCAGTGTTCCTGCAGTCAGGTTGTTCACGGTGACTTTTATGGCGAGGGTTGCTTTGTAACATGATAAAACAGAATTTCCGGGAACAGACAACGTGGAATTGGCAACCCTTCGGTACCATGTATCCACCGTCAGACCTGATGGTTCGGAATAGGCGGCATCCGTAGCCCCTGAAATATTGGCGAAGGTCGACCCGTCGGTACTGATCTGCCACTGGTAAGTGATCGGTCCATCACCGCTTGCTAATGTTATATTCGTAAATCCGGCAGGAATATCTGTTTCACAAATAGTCTGTTCCGTACCAATAACTCCGGCATCCATATTGTTTACAGTCACAAGAATAGGTGATGATATCGAATCACATACTTTATTTGGGTTTCCGGAGACTGCAAGCGTGGATGTAGCCATCCTGCGATACCAGGTATCAACAGTCAGTGCCACAGTTGTATAATTCTGACTTGTTCCGCTGTTGGAAACATTTGCATAAGGTCCAACCTGAGTTGTACTGCTCTGCCACTGGTAGGTGACCGTACCGTCTGCTGTTACTGCGCTTCCGGTTAAGTTAGCCGTGCTGGTTTCGCAGATTGTCTGGGCTCCCGCAATGGAATTGATGCTCTTGAAATTATTAACCGTAACTAAAAGGGATGCGGAAACCTTCGAACACGCGACAGTTGGGTTCCCGGATACTGCAAGGGTCGAAGTGACCATTCTCCTGTACCATGTATCCGTTGTTAATGGATCTGTCGTGTAATCTTTACTTGTCCCGCCTGAGGGTACATTGATATAATTGGCACTGACATCCGTTGCGCTGTATTGCCACTGGTATGTTACTGTTCCGTCAGTACCAGGAACAGTACCGGTCAATACTGCAGTTCCTTTTTCGCAAATTGTCACAGGGGCTGAAATGGTCCCTGGAACAAGATTGTTCACCGTAACCTTTACGGTCGAAGATATGAGAGTACAGTTCACTGAATTCATGTTCGAGGTGGCAATACGCCTGAACCAGGTGTCTGCAGTTAAAGAAGCTGTTGTATAATTCTGATTTGTTCTTGTCCCGGATGCGTTGCTCCAGGTACTGCCGTTCAGGCTGCTTTGCCAATTGTAGGTAATAGTTCCATCTGATGTAACGGCATTTCCGGTGAGCGTAACAGAGGCATTCTCGCAAAGTGTCACCGGTGTCCCGATCAAGTTTTCTGATGTAAAATTGTTCACCGTTACAAGGATGGGTGTTGTAACTTTTGAGCAGGCCTTCGCCGGCTGAGGACTCACGGTAAGCGTGGAGGTTGCTATTCGCCTGTACCATGTATCCGAGGTCAAATTTCCCGTTGTATAGTTTTGTGCTGTTCCCCCCGGAGAAACATTCGCATAGGTGATGTTATCGGGGCTGCTTTGCCATTGATAGCTTAACGTTCCGTCGCCGGTCGCAGCTGTGTTGGTAATCGCGGCAGTTGAACCCTCGCAGATCGTCCTCGCAGTCAGTGTTCCCGGAGAAAGGTTGTTCACTGTTACTTTTATGGCTGACGTTGATTTATAGCATGTTTTCAGGGGATTACCCGGAACGGAAAGTGTGGATGCTGCTACCCTCCGGTACCAGGTATCCGCTGTAAGGCCGGATGGCTCTGAATATCCGGCATCCGTTGCCCCTGAAATATTGGCAAAGGAAGTACCGTTCGTACTGATCTGCCATTGGTAAGTAATGGTTCCGTCACCGGTTGCGGTGGTGGCGTCAGTAAATGCAGCCGGGATGTCGGTCTCGCAAATGGTTTGTGCAGTGGCAATTACGCCTGCATCCAGGTTGTTTACCGTTACTTTCGCAACAACGGAAGTCGTCTGGTCACAACCATTTCCGGTTGCAGAAACAAGGACCCTGTAATAGGTCGATGTTGTAAGAGCTGCGGTCGTATATGAATTCTGGTCGGTACCAACATTTGTCCATCCGGATAACCCGTCAGCACTTGATTGCCATTGGTAATGCAATGACGGAGTTCCTCCATGGGCGGTAACACTCATGTTCCAGGTGTCTCCGTTACAGATGGTCTGGCTCACCGGGTTCACATCAATTGTCGGGTCTTCAACAACCGTAACTTTTGCATTGGTTGAAACGGTGGTGCCGCAATCAATACCGGTTGCCGAAACTATCACACGGTAATAGGTTGTCGATGTCAGAACTGCAGTAGTATAGATATTCTGATCCAAACCAACATCTGCCCATCCTGTTGATCCGTCAGCGCTCGATTGCCACTGGTAATGCAGGGATGGTGTTCCGCCATGAGCAGTGACACTCAGATTCCAGGTTCCTTCATAGCAAATGAAACCCCCTGATGGATGAACGTCAATCGTCGGATCGGGAACAACCGTTATTGTTGCATTTCCTGAAACCGTCAAACAACCCGATGACGCCTGGCTGACCAGAACGCGATAGTATGCTGTCGACGTAAGCGGACCAGCTGTATATGAAGATCCGGTGGATGATCCCGTTGCATTCGACCAGCTTCCCAAACCCGTTGTGCTTACCTGCCACTGATAATTCAGTGACCCGGTGAGGGGATCTCCGGTGGCGGTAACACTCATTCCCCAGCTTCCGCCGGAACACAAGGTTGTTCCAACTGGCTGAATGGAAATTTCGGGATCTGTCACAACGGTAACCGTTGCCACTGCAGATGTTGTTGTTGTACAACCAATGCCACTGGCTGAAACGATGACACGGTAATAGGTAGTTGTGGAGAGGGATCCTGTATTGTAGGAACTGCTGTTTGAACCGACATTGCTCCATCCCGTTGATCCGTCAGGACTTGATTGCCATTGGTAAGCGAGGATTGGCGTACCTGCATGAGCTGTTACGGAAAGGTCGAAATTCCCCCCCGAACAAATGCCGCCGCCAGCAGGATTAATATCAATGGTCGGGTCAGAAACCACATGAACATAAATGGGGGTGGTCATCAGGCTGTCGCATGAAGGGGTCAAAACTTCTACTGCACAGATGTAGTAATGATCGCCTGTTGCCAGAGGATCTGTTGTATAGGATGATGAATTGGCGCCGGGTATGTAAGAATAAGGGCCGGCTATGGTGGTTGCATGTTTCCAGTGATATGTATAGGTTGCCGTTCCGCTTTCCGAACCAACCGTGACATTCATGGAATAAGTTCCGCCGTCACATATTTCAATATTGGCAGATTGTGATATAATATGAGGAATATGGACCGTTGCGCATGTCGAATAAACAAAACCGCATCCGCTGCCGGTGGCATAAACACGCACCCTGTAATAGGTGGTCTGCAAAAGGGCATCCGTCGTATACATATTGGTGGTGGCACCGCTGATGTCGCCCCATCCGCTTGTACAGCCGGCCGTGCTCTTCTGCCATTGATACAATAATGTGGGTGTTCCCCCTGAAGCAGTAACGCTTAAGGTTGTTGTTGTTCCGCTGCAGATAGTTGCATCCTGGGGATTGACCGTAATATAAGGATTCGGTACCACAATGACATGGATCGCACATGAAACATTACCGCACTGGACAATGCACCGGTAATACATATCGGATGTCAGAACAGGAGTATAATAGGTGGCATCAGTCGCCCCGTTAATCGTTGTCCAGGGATCATTGCCTGTCGGACTCGACTCCCATTGGTATGTATACGTTCCGGAACCCCCGCTGGCTGTTACTGTCAGCGTGGCCGTTCCCAAATCACAAATCGTGACGTTTGGGGGACAATTTACAATGACATCCGGGTATTTGAAAATTTTAACGGTATCAGCATTTGTACATAACCCTCCGGTTGAAACTTCCCAGCGCAGGTAATACGTGCCAATAACAGAGAACCCGCTGGCTGTGGTGCCAGGATCATGATTATCAAGGAAAGACACAATTGCAGGACTTGTTCCGACCTGTGACCAGGTCCCTGTCCCGACAGAGGGGATATTTGCCTCAAGGACTGCTGAGATCTGATTGTTGCAAAGCGTCTGGTTGGCTCCGGCAATGGCAAGAGAAGGAAGAGACAGGATGCTTATCTTAACCGTATCCGAACTCTGGCTGCAACCTGATGAAACGATCGTCCATGCGAATTTATATACACCAACAGATACGCCAAATACCTGCGTAACCGGGAAATCCGGGTTCAGAATGTATGCAGTGGTTGGTCCGCTGACCTGGCTCCAGGTCCCCATTCCGACCGATGGCAGATTCCCGTTCAGGTAAACAGGCTGGAACAGGCAGATTGATTCATCTGAACCTGCATTCGCTGTTGTGGGAGGTGTATTGTTCGTGACAATTACTTCATCACTGGTATAGCAGGTATCAGTCGCTGGTGTCCATGCCAGTTTAGTCGTCCAGAGGAAATGATAAACCCCTGGTACCGCTCCATGGAATATAGCAAGTGAATCATATTTGTTGGAGAAATAACCGCCGGAAGGACCTGAAACTTTTGACCATTCACCAAATCCGGACGAAACATAATGTGCATGCAGGTTGAAATCCATTGCATTGCAATAAACCTGGTCTGCCCCTGCATTGGCCTGTGTCGGATCAGAATGAACAGTTACGGTGACATTTGCACTATCCGGTAAACATCCGTCACCTGTTGTAACTTTCCATTTGAAGACATATGTTCCCTGGATCATGTTCGTGACGGTAGTATTTGGAAGAATGACAGATGTGATGGATGCTGTGTTGGGTCCGCTTACCTGGCTCCAGTGACCCACTCCGTAAACGGGTTGTGTCGCATCCAGCGTTGCTGTTGTCCCGCAAACATCCTGGTTGGCGCCTGCTTCGATGGGCCATGGGGAATGATAATCCTCGACCCTCACCTCACTTGCACTGCTGCAATTTCCGTCAACAATGGTCCACCTGAAAATATAAAGGTTGCCAGGTATGGCTGTGCTGTAAGTGGCATTTGGTGCGTGTGCATCCGGAGAAAATGATCCGCCGTCTGCGGGTCCCCAGATCTTGGTCCAGGTACCTGTTCCGATAGTCGGTGTATTGCCCGCAAGCTGAATGCTTGTGGCATCGCACAAAGCCTGTTCCGGACCTGCATTGGAGGCAGAAGGCTGACCTGAAATGACAACCTGAACACTGTCAGTTGAGGCAGGGCATGATCCGGCAGAAATGGAATATTTGAATTTATAGGTGCCGGTGATCAGTCCCGATGCTGTAGCCGTATAGCTCCCCGTCGTTGTGATTGTCGCAACATTCGGGGTCGTTCCGATCTGGGTCCAGGTGCCGGTGCTTCCTGAATTGCCGACAAGGTTTGCAACTGAAACACTGCAAAGCAACTGGTCATTGCCTGCTTCTGCACTTTCGCCGACGGAAATGGTATCAAGGTTTGTATTGTCGGCACAGAATGGTCCACCTGAAACAGTCCACTGGAAGATATACCTTCCGGAAACAAGGTTCGTGACATGGGCAGCCGGGTCAGAGTAATTCAGGGTAGGGGTGTTTGGACCGCTGACGATCGACCAGATTCCGGTACCTTCTGAAGGAAGTGTTGCCGAGAGATTAAATGACAGCGGACGTGCACCGCAGATGACCTGGTTCCCTCCTGTAATGGCAGGACTTGGAGGTACTGACACCTGAATCTTGACCGAATCAGTTGAAGATGAGCAGGCATGATTCGAGATGGTCCATTTGAAATAATAAGTTCCTTCATCCAGGTTGAGAACATCGGTATTCGGGCTGTTTGGGCTCTGTATAACCGGACCGGCATTGCCAAGTACCTGTGTCCATGTCCCGATCTCTTCTCCTCCTTCATCCGCGGGGGTATTCCCGTGCAGGCGGACGATGGTTCCGCAGATGGCTGTATCATTTCCTGCATTGGACGGAGTAACCGTTTCCGCAAAAGTGACCATCACCGTATCAAGCGTATTCCCGCAATCATTGAGCGATAAAGCCCATTCAAACAAATAGGTGCCTTCGATCAGGTCATTAACCTCCGTATTATACAACCCGGCATCTACGATCGTGGCTGTATTGGGTCCGTCAACCTGTGTCCATAACCCGGTACCGGGTGCAGGATCATTCCCCGCAAGGGTGATCGAATGGGTCATTGTATCATGACACTGGTCGGGGCCGGCATGCGCCTGTCCCGGTCCTTGCGTATTATCTGTGGTGATAAAGACAGTATCCCGCGTTATCCCGCACCGGTTCGTAATGGTCCATATGAACCGGTATGTCGTATTGGGGAGAAATCCTGTCACGAGCGCATTCGCTGCATGAATGTCCGGAGAGAAGGTCAGCCCCGGATGGTCTGCCGTCCAGGTCCCGGTTTCAAAGACATCCGGGAAGTTGGCGGTCATGATGTATGGCATGCCATAGCACATTGTAAAATCCTCACCCGCATAAGCCTGTGAAGGTGTGGTGTCGGAAACGATAACCCTGGTATCCGACTGGTGCGTGGGACAGCCCGGGCCGCCGTTTATCAGCCACCGGTAACGGTAAACACCTGGTACGAGCGGAGAAACCCTGGATGTATCATCGTGGATATCCCAGATTGTGTTTGGGCTTGGTCCGCGGATCTGTGACCAGGTCCCTATACCGACATATGCATAATTTCCTGCAAGGTGCGTGGAATCAACACGGCATGCCAGTAATTGCGGCGTCCCTGAATTTGAGCCTGTCGGCGAATGGGATGTTGTGATCTGAACATCTTCTGTAGCAGTGATGCAATCAGGTCCGCTTCCCGGGGAAACCCGGAAACGGATGGTATATGTTCCGAGGCCGCTCAAATGATAGATCAACTGCGGAGATGTGGTAGCATCAAACCATCCGGTCGGAATGACCGGATAAAACCAGTTGGTCGGACCGTCAACAATGCTCCATTGAAGGTACCCTCCGCCGGTTAAAGTGTAGCTGATCGTTGCCAGTGAATCATCGCAGGGCAGGATCGGATTTGCTTCCAGAGAAATCGTTGGATTGACATAATAGGTAACGGAAGTCGATGCAGAAGAATGGCACCCGGTCACCGAATTATTGATGCTGTATGAAAAAGTATAAGTTCCTGCAGCTGCAGGGACGGTAACATTTGTTGAAGAGCTGTTCGGCGTCTGGATCACAACGCCCGATTGCCCGGACGTCAATGTCCAGGTGACCGTTTCGTTCGCATAGGTGGGATTATTTCCGGTCAGCACAAACGAAAGCTGGGCATCACAAAAACCCTGGCTTGCACCGGCGCTTGCACCGGTCACTCCGCCTAAGGCATGCTGGACGATGATCGTATCAAAGGCGGAACCATTGGCACACGGGCCTGTAACATCCCACCTGAACACATATGTTCCCTCGATCAGGTTTGAAACGCCTGTATTGTTCTGATGGATGTTGGAGAGGGTCGGAATATTCGGCCCGCTGATCACAGTCCATGTCCCGATCTGCCCGTTGATGCCGCATCCGCCATTGGAGGCGCTGAGGGTGGCTGAGGTCGTCGTTGAATAACATCCGCTGACCGTGGTTTTCGGTCCGGCTGTCACAGGCATGAGTCCGCCTGTATTGGTAATTGTCATATCATCATAGGTGATACATGAATTGGAGCCCTGTATAGTCCAGCGCAGTACAGTAATACCGCAACTTGACCCGCTGACCGTAATGGTGCTTGTCGGAGAATGCACGCTGTTGATCGTGATCCCGTTATTCGCCCCTACGATCTGCCATGTTCCCGTTTCTCCCGGTCCCGGATCATTACCCTCCAGCACTCCGGTTCCGGGACACATAGCCTGGTCAGGACCAGCTATTGCATAGGTAATCGGCCGGACATATACGAATACCGTGTCGAAAATAAAGGTCCCGTCATTGCATTTCGCACTTAGCATGAACTCATACAAGTTGTTCCCGGTATAACCCGTAACAAACGTATTCATGTCATAGGGATTAACAATATAAACCGAAGGACCACTTTTCTGACTCCAATGGATATTACCTGAGCCTGTGTAGAGCCCGGCACTGTTCCCATGCAACTGCATCGGCCGATTCGCACAAATCGAATCGTCAATACCTGCGTTTACGGTACAGTTCTGACCTGTTGCTCTGCCCGCCGAAAAACCGGCAATCAGCAGGATCAGGGAAAAAGACACAGTACAATACTGGATCTTTGAAACAAAGTTTCTCCAGAATGAGGGTAAAAGTGTTATCATAACAAATTATGTTTAAATTATTATATTTCAATTATTTATATCGCTGAATGGACGAACAGATTTTCGATAAGCAGGTGAAATTATTGAGAATCAATGATTGTTTAAAAATTCACAGCAAGTTAAAATAAAGATATTATTCTCATCAAAAAAATATTCGAAAAATAAGGGATTTCCCTGATATTGAGATGCAACTAATTATATTTGTGCTGTTTACATAACTAAATATCTCACATTTCTTATCAATTTTGCAGGCTCAATACGAAAAAATTTCAAATAGAAGATTTTTTCGCTCATTATTAACATAACATTTCGTGAAATTTTTCTTCTTTTTATGATTTTATATATGTGTGTATTACAATTAATTATATTCTTATTTTCTCTTACACTGCAGATTACACACCGTTGTTTAATTATTACAAGTTGAATCTCTATCTGTTACATAGATTTTTTAAATACATATGTTACGGGAAACCGGAATAATATTTTTCCGGAAACCGGAATGCCGGATCCTCTTAATAATATGCAGCGCAAAAATCTGGCGACTGAGAACACGTCTTTATACTCTAAGAGAAAGGATTTGTTTCAAAGGATGTTCTTAATCTAAAACCGAAACCCCATTTATTGAAAGATATAAAACCTGATTTTTTATTGCTGAAAATGTTCTGGTCATCATATACTTGTTAGTTCCGAATAATAAAGTAATTTTACATCTTCCTTCAAACCATATGTGATTAAAATCCATCAATCATGAAAAATTGTTTAGTGATTTTCCTGTCCACCCTGGTGATGAATTTCTGTTTCGCAGGTCAGCTGGTTAATAATCAAACAGCCATGGATATTGCGAAAACCTGGTTAACATATCAGCAGCCAAATAATTCCGTCGCTGTTCAGGAACTTATTTCTTTCACGGAAAAAAATGGAAACGTCCTGTTTTACCTGGTTAAGCTAAATCCTAAAGGGTTCCTGGTCATTTCAGCTAATTATGACCTTCCTCCTGTTATTGCCTACTCCTTAACCAATGATCCTGATAGAGAAGGAAGGCTTACATCCCTCCTTCAGGCCGATCTGTCGCAAAGGATCAGGAACATTCCCAAACTGCCGGCAGAATTGCTGAAGGAACGACACCAGGCATGGGAGTTATTGTCATTTCCTTCGCCGGCGTACCGGTTCTTCCAGCAGTGGCCCGATCCGGGAACTACCTCCACCGGCGGATGGCTCGAAACCAACTGGACCCAGGATCCTCCATATAACTTGCTTTGTCCGATCGATCCTGTAACATTTAACCGCAGCATCGCCGGCTGTCCTGCAGTTGCAATGAGTCAGATCGTCAACTTTCATTCCACGACGAACCTCGTCCATTTCACGGATGTTGATGACTACTATCACAATTACCAGGGAAGGCAATACTATATTGATGACGATCACCTGCAGCAGGACTTCCCCTCATGGTCCGAACTCAACGATCTGCTGGATACGATCGATGTAAAATATCACCAGAATATTCCCCTGAAAGACCAGGAGAAAGCTGCACTTGTTTACGCCTGTGGTGCTGCAGCAACCCAGGTGTTCACTTCAACGGGATCAGGAACTTTCGGGGTCAGCCAGGCTTTCGCTGCTTTTCAGAAATTCAATTTCAGCGAAGTTGAATTGCTTCATGATACCGACACGAACCTGTATTCAAGAATGGCGCAGAACATAAAAGATACACTTCCGGTTCATCTTGCCGTTGTAGACCCGGGTTGGACGATGGGTCACAATGTAGTTGTGGACGGATACAACACCGATAACTATTTCCATCTGAACTTCGGATGGGGCGGTGCTGCCAATGGCTGGTACCTTCTGCCTGATGAAATTCCCTACGGATTAACGGTGATAGAAGGGGCTATTGTGGACATCATTCCTGATAATACAACCGGGATGGAACGAAGGACTTCGGGTAGCATTGCAATTTATCCCAACCCCGCCCGGGATAAGGTCAATATCCGGACTTGGATTAATGAAAACTCAACAGTCACCCTCTATTCTATCAACGGCCGACAACTGAAAACGAAAGTACTTCCCGGACCTGCAGGATTCATGGATATTTCCGGCTACCCTGACGGATCATATCTGCTAAAGATCACAAATATCAAGGAAACGAAAACCGAAAAATTCACGATCAGGAACCACTGACCACCCTACTATTTCGCTATTTCGCTATTTCGCTACTTCGCTACTTCGCTATTTCGCTATTTCGCTACTTCGCTACTTCGCTACTTCGCTATTTCGCTACTTCGCTATTTCGCTACTTCGCTATTTCGCTATTTCGCTACTTACATATAGTACAACAGGAACAACGCTGGCAGCAGGATTCCGATGGCCGTCAGCCATGCACCTCTTCGCAGGATCCCGTTTTTCCCTTTCAGAACAAAAAGTCCGGTTATCGCAAGGATGATCAGCGAAACGGCATAGAGATCGGAGAACCAGGTGTAAAGTTGCCTGATGTTGTTATAATGCATCAGGTTGAACTCCTTAATAACATATCGCGTGGTTTTTTTCTCGCGCCATGCTGACCCGTCAGTCAGATCGATGCTGATGGATCCGTTGGTCAGGAATATTTGCAGCGACTGGTTCCCCGGAATAAAACTTTTCAAATGGTTCTTCTCCCCTATCTGGTCAAGGACCTTCAATACATAGGTTTTATCCGGATCACCACCGGGTGGCAATGGAACGGTGAATCTTGAGTACGATTTCCCGTAATCCGGATGACTGAAATCCCCCGATTTAAAATGGTTCAGGACGATCCCGGAAATGGCATAAATAATGGTCATTCCGAAACACAAATAACCAATATCGCGGTGTAACACATTGTTCCACCGGCGTAATGTCTTTAGTTCCATATGTCAGATGGTGATATAGCGAAATTGTGAAATGACGAAAAGAATTTTTCTGATTGACCTAATTTTTCTAATTGACCTGATTGATCTAAACAGGATTTAGTATAACGTTTGGTGTTTTTAGAAATCAGGGTGATTAGTATAATTAGAAATTCCGGATCATTTGATCTCTTCCACCTTTTCCGCCTCGATAGAATAGAATGACAGGTGATCCTTCCCGCTGTTCTTCAGATCCTCCCTGAGTGAATTAATCTGGTCGAGCTTGTCGTTCACACTTTGGTCTTCATGACCCACAGCACCGGAATGGACTCCTGCTTCATGATTTTCCTCCGGTTTTTTCACTTCATTTTCCCAATCAGAAAGATATTTTTCATCGATCCGCTCTTCTTTGAGTATTCCGGATACCTTGACACGGCTACCCACAAGTTTCTCGTCGAATTTGATGATACCGGCTCCGGCCGTAACCTCAACCCTGATGCTGTCCGTTCCGTCCACGAGAAACAGGCGTTTGCCGGAATGCTTGCATGTATGAAAAACCGTACCTTCAATGATCACAGGCTTTTCAACACTGTTTGGCGCCGACTGTTCAAAGGTAAGGACTGCCAGTTTTACTGCATTGTTGTATTTATCATCCTTTCCGCTGTTGCAGGAAAATAAAAACATTCCGCTAAGCAGAATTAAGCAAAAAAGTCTTGGTGCCATAGGTTCTGGTTTTTAATTTTTGCAAAGATGGCAATTTTTATGAAAAAAACGAAGAATATCATGCTTCAAATTTCATCTTCCGAGAGGCTGAATTGGCGTCTTTTTCGGAATTCAAATTTTTACCAAATTATAACGCGCTAACAATGTGTTCTTTAGCTTTCTTATTTGGTTTAAAAAAATTTGTGAAAACAATCACACTTAACTATTTGTTATTCTGCGTCTTACAAGGCCATAAAATTTATAACCATTAAACATTCATCAGGGTTAAATAAGAATGATAGGTTATTCCAAAGATAGTTAAACACTGGTAATATGATAGTTGTGAATTATCGCCCTTCATTAAGGTTACTTTTGTATTCGTCTTATGTATATAGTTATATATTTACTTTTATTAATATTAAATATTCATAAGACGACTGGCTTGGGAAATTCGGGTTCTGACAACATTTCTTATAAAGGCAATGAGAAAGACTGAATGGAACATTCCGGGAGTGTAAATAAATCATTAACTAATCAAAACGACAAAAAATGAAAAAAATTCTAATTCTTAATCTGATTGTGTTTATCGGAGCATTTATTATTTTTTCGGGTTTTGGTGGTGGAGATCCAAATTCTGATTCACCTTCCGGGGCTCCGGCCGGTTATACCGGTTCGCCGGGCGATGGAAATAACTGTACCGCATGTCATGGAGGAACAGCAACCACTGTGGCAGGCTGGATAACTTCCAATATTCCGGCATCCGGATATGTACCCGGAACAACTTACAGCATCACCGCTACGTCAACCGGTTCCGGGGGTAAAGGATTTGAAGTTTCACCACAGAGTCCGACAGGCACTCTGCTTGGAACAATGACAGCTGGAACGAACAACAAACTGGTAGGGTCCGGTAAGTATGTAACACACACAGGAACGGTCACAGCGGCTACAGCTACCTGGACATTCAACTGGACAGCACCGGCTGCAGGAACAGGAACTGTAACTTTTTACGGAGCCTTTGCAATTACAACCTCTACAACGCGTCTTTCTACACTTGTTGTAAGCGAAGCAACATCAACACCGCTGACAGCAATAGCCACAGCGACACCTTCTTCCATCAATGCAGGACAGTCATCACAGCTGAATGTCAATGCAACAGGTGGTACCGGATCATATACATATTCATGGACATCTGTTCCTGCAGGGTTTACTTCTACGTTAAAAAACCCGGTTGTCACTCCTTCCGTTACGACTATCTATAATGTGTTAGTCACAAGCGGAACACAAACAGCTAACTCATCGGCCACAGTCACCGTTATCCCTTTATTGACTGCATCAGCTACCGCCACGCCATCATCCATCAACCCGGGACAATCCTCCCAGCTTAATGTTACGGCAACTGGAGGTACAGGAACATACAGCTATTCATGGACTTCTGTGCCGGCAGGATTTACTTCAACGCTGAAAAACCCGGTGGTTACTCCTTCTGTAACAACTACCTATAATGTGGTTGTCACAAGCGGAACGCAAACAGCCAGCTCCTCTGTTACGGTAACAGTTACGGCCTATCCCCCACTAACAGCCACAGCAACCGCCACACCATCATCCATCAATTCCGGACAATCATCCCAGCTTAATGTTACGGCAACTGGAGGTACAGGAACATACACCTATTCATGGACTTCTGTGCCGGCCGGATTTACTTCAACGCTAAAAAACCCGGTTGTCACTCCTTCCGTTACGACTACCTATAATGTGGTTGTCACGAGCGGAACACAAACAGCTAACTCATCGGCCTCGGTCACTGTCATACCTGTATTGACTGCAGCAGCTACCGCCACTCCGTCATCGATCAACCCGGGACAATCCTCCCAGCTTGATGTTACAGCAACTGGCGGTACCGGGTCATATACATATTCATGGACTTCCGTCCCGGCCGGGTTTACTTCAACATTGAAAAACCCGGTTGTGACGCCATCTGCAACAACTGCATACACAGTGCAGGTTACAAGCGGAACTCAAACAGCGAGCTCTTCAGTTACGGTGACGGTTATTTCTTATCCTACCTTAACTGCAACAGCAACCGCCACACCATCATCCATAAATCCTGGACAATCGTCCCAGCTTGATGTTACAGCAACAGGTGGCACAGGTTCATACAGCTATTCATGGACTTCAGTCCCGGCCGGGTTTACATCCACATTGAAGAATCCGGTTGTGACACCGTCAGTGACAACCGCTTATACAGTCCAGGTTACCAGTGGTACACAAACAGCCAGTTCTTCGGTGACTGTCGCAGTATCCTCCTATCCTCCATTAACCGCAGTGGCAACGGCAACTCCTTCCACCGTCAACCAGGGACAATCATCCCAGCTTGATGTTACAGCGACAGGGGGAACAGGCTCATACAGCTATTCCTGGACCTCCGTCCCGGCCGGGTTTACTTCAACACTGAAAAATCCGGTTGTTACACCATCGGCGAGCACTACTTACACAGTGGCAGTTACAAGCGGAACTCAAACAGTCAGTTCATCTGTACTTGTTACTGTAATTCAAACCCTCACAGCATCGGCCAGTGCAACACCATCTTCAATTAACCCAGGACAATCGTCCCAGCTTGATGTAAATGCATCCGGTGGCACCGGATCATACAACTATTCATGGACTTCAGTCCCGGCCGGGTTCACTTCAACGCTGAAAAATCCGGTTGTTACTCCGTCGGCAACAACCTCCTACACTGTACAGGTCACCAGCGGAACACAGACAGCAAACTCATCTGTAACAGTCACCGTTTCTGATGTCACTGTGCTGACTGCTTCGGCATCGGCCACTCCTGCCTCAATAACCGCAGGTGGTACTTCACAGCTGAATGTTGCAGTTACCGGCGGCACCGGAACGTACACATTTTCGTGGACCTCAAATCCCGCAGGATTTACCTCCACCATTAAAAATCCTTCTGTCTCTCCGTCTGTTACTACAACCTATACCGTAGTTGTATCAGATGGCAGCCAGACAGCCAGCTCATCTGCCGCGGTAACGGTGACCGAAATGCTGAACATTACTGTAACAGCTACTCCCGCGTCGATCACAGCCGGTCAGTCATCCCAATTGAATGTTAACGCAACAGGTGGCACCGGGTCATACACATATTCCTGGTCCTCGGTACCGGCCGGATTTACATCGACCCTAAAAAATCCCGTGGTATCACCAACGGTAACGACTCAATACACCGTTGCGGTTACAAGCGGTTCACAGGTGAAAAGCAAATCTGTTACTGTAACAGTAGTTACTTCATCCCTTCGCGTAAGAGCTAAAGCCAAACCTGATCATATTGAAAAAGGCGATCGTACTCACCTCTACGGTTATGCATCCGGTGGGAATGGCAATTATTCATATACCTGGACGTCCAATCCGCCGGGATTCACATCACATCAGCAGAATCCAACTGCCAGGCCAAGGGTTACAACGGTCTATACCCTGATGGTTACAAGCGGGAACAAGGTTGGTTCTGCACATGTGAAAGTATATGTTGAAGATGAAGAAAATGACCAATTGGCTGACACCTCAACACCTGATGCAACGAATGAGCCTGGGTTTAAAGACGCTGCTGTCATTTCTTCAAATCAATTGAATCCTTCAGAAGGAGTTATAAATACGATCGTTTCTCCCAATCCGAGCACAGGTGCAATTACACTTACGCTGGACGGGGATTATTCGGGAAATGCAACAGTGGTGATCATGGATCTGAAAGGGGTGACTATCCGCAGTGAATCAATCACAATTTCAGGGAAACAGTTCCTGTATTATGACCTGTCATCATATCCTAAGGGAATATATTTTATCAGGGTCAGGACGGAACATGAAATTAAAACATCAAAAATTCTTCTCCAGTAACCTTGTAAACACAGTGAATCAGCGAGGCTGGTAAAAGCCCTGATTTGCCGCAGTGGCGCAAATTCGCAGAGATAATACATCCGAGATCCTCTGCGTTTTTGCGCCCTGCTTTTCTATACCTGTCTGAAATCCTGTAACCTTTTCCTTATCTGTTTCCTGTTTGTTTTAAAATCATTTTGTAAAGAAAGAATATCTTTGCAATTCTAATATGATCTACTTATGAACTACATGAAAGAAAAGATATTCATCATTACCGTTGTTGCAATCCTGATATACGGTTGCGGATCAGGTCATCTTTCCCGTGAGGAGGGTAAGGATGACATCCTGCGTTCGAACATGGATACCAGCGTAAATCCCGGACAGGATTTTTTCAGGTATGCGAATGGCGGATGGCTGAAGAACCATCCCATCCCTTCAACGGAAAGTCAATGGGGGATCGGCCATCTCGTCCAGGAAGAAACATATCTCCGATTGAAGGAGATCAGTGAAAGGGCGGCAGGGAATACAGCAAACCAGCAGGGAACAGCCAGCCAGAAGATCGGCGACTTTTATTATTCAGGCATGGACTCGGCAAGTATCGAAAAAAACGGGATCACTCCGCTGAATACTGAGCTTGAGCAGATCAGTGCGATCAGGGACATGAAAGCCCTAATGGAAGAGGTTGCCCGGCTTCATACGCTCCAGGTGTCTCCCATGTTTGACCTGACAGTAAGCCAGGATCTCAGGAACAGTGAAAAAATGCAGTTGTATATAACCCAGGGAGGACTTGGACTTCCAAACAGGGATTATTATTTCAATAAAGACCAGCGTACATTAAAGATCCGCCAGGAATATGTCATTCATGTCGGGAATATGTTGCAGATGCTCGGGGAAAAACCGGAAACAGCGAAGATGCATGCGAAAAAGATCATGGAGATTGAAACCAGCCTTGCCGCAAAATCACGCAAGCTTGAGGATCTTCGCGATCCTTACAACAATTATAATAAAATGAGTATCGCAAAGATCAGCGCTCTGAATCCGACTTCAAACTGGAAAAACCTCCTGGAAACTGCCGGGATTACAGACCATGATACCGTAATTGTCGGACAGCCAGAATTCCTGTCGGAGCTCGAACATTCCCTGAAAACGGTTTCCCTTGAAGACTGGAAAACTTATCTGAGATGGAACCTCATCACCAATTATGCCCCGGAACTCAGTTCCGGTTTTGAACAGGAAGATTTCCATTTTTACGGCACCATCCTTTCGGGGATGGAGAAACAGCGTCCCCGCTGGAAAAGAGTGCTTGATAATGAAGAATATTGCATGGGAGATCTCCTTGGTCAATTGTATGTGGCCAGATATTTTTCCGAAAAAACAAAGAAACGTTATGAAACACTCGTGGATGAGATCCTTGAGGCCTACCGCGAAAGAATAACAAACCTGGACTGGATGTCGCCGGAAACGAAAAAACTAGCCATTGATAAGCTTTCTAAAGTCGTGAAAAAGGTTGGTTATCCTGAAAAATGGAAAGACTATTCATCCCTTGCCATTGACAGGAATTCATATGTGGCCAATGTTAAGCGTGCGCGGAACTGGGCATTCAATTATCAGATCGGCAAGTTGAATAAGCCGGTTGACAGGACAGAATGGGATATGACGCCCCAGACATACAATGCTTATTACAATCCGAGCAACAATGAAATTGTGCTCCCTGCAGCCATTTTCATAATTCCCGGTCTGCCCGATTCACTTGCCGATGACGCCATTGTGTATGCATATGCAGGCGGTTCAACCATCGGGCATGAGATCACCCATGGATTCGACGATGAAGGCCGTCAATACGATTCCAGGGGGAATCTTCACAACTGGTGGACTCCGGCGGACGAAACGAAATTCAATGAACGGACAAAACTGATCGAAAGGCAATTCAGCTCATATCTTGTGCTCGACAGCATCAGGGTAAACGGCAAAGCCACGCAGGGTGAAAATATTGCCGACCTGGCCGGTGTGATCCTCGGATACCAGGCATTTCAAAAAACTTCCCAGGCAAAAGAAGGGAAAAAGATTGCCGGCCTTACGCCGGACCAGAGGTATTTCCTTGGTTATGCTCTTTCGTGGATGAGCCAGCAACGGGATGAACGGCTTGCACAACAGATCATGACCGATGTTCATTCCCCCGCTTTCCTCCGTGTTAACGGACCGCTTTCCGATATTCCCGAATTCTATGCAGCCTTTGACATCAAACCGGGAGACGCCATGTATCGCCCCGACAGCCTGCGGGTGAAGATCTGGTAGCCGGATACCGGGAGCCGGAAAAAAGATGACAGAGGACCGTGAATAGAATTTGGATTTCGCTCTTTCGCTACTTCGCTATTTCACTACTTCGCTACTTCGCTACTTCGCTACTTCGCTACTTTCCATTGGCACCTCCATCAACAGCAATTCACAGCCTTTGATTGCCTTCAGGCTTACGGATCCTGTTTCCCAGAGTCCGATCCCGTCCCGCTTTTCAATAATGTTCCCTTCGATATCTGCCGAACCGCTGAGAAGAAAAATGTAGACTCCGTTGCCCTTCATTTTCAGCTCATAGGTTTCTGTCCTTCCCGCATCGAGCGACAGCAGCGAGAACCATGCTTTCTGCATGATCTTCATGGCTGAAGGATCATCATAGGAAATGATTTGCTGCCATTTATTTTTCCGGTCTTCCGGTTCAAATGTCCGCTGATCATAGCGGGGGGAAATATTTTGTTCTTCCGGGAAAACCCATATCTGGAGAAATGAAAGCGGCTTTTCAGGATGACTGTTGTATTCAGCATGAAAAATGCCGGTACCTGCCGACATCACCTGGACATCATTCTTCCTGATATGGATGATGTTCCCCATGCTGTCCTTGTGTTCCATCTCTCCTTCAATGGGGATGGAGATGATCTCCATGTTATCGTGTGGATGCCGGTCAAATCCTGATCCGCCCTTAACCCAATCATCGTTCAGGACCCTGAGCACCCCGAAATGAATCCGTTCGGGGTCATGATAATTTGCAAAACTGAAAGTGTGATGTGTATCCAGCCATCCGTAGTCTGCATGACCACGGGTTTCTGCTTTGTGAATAATGGTTTTCATCTTTAACTTTCTATTGGGTTTATTGCTTCACAAACGTACCTTCCCGGAACTCCCTGAATGCTGTGGCAAGTTCATCCTGGGTGTTCATGACGATGGGCCCTCTCCAGGCAACCGGTTCATTAATCGGTTTTCCTGCTACAAGCAGGAAGCGAACCATGCTTTCCTTTGTTGTGATACTAATCATGTCGCCGTCTGCAAGTTTTACAAGCGTCCCGGTCTTTGTAAAACCGCTGACGTTTTCATCAAAGAATCCCTCTCCCTCGAAAACGAATGCAAATACAGTATGACCGGGGTTAACGATCGTTTTAAGTGCAGCCTTTTCAGGAACGGTGATGTCGAGATAAAGAGGATCGATCTCAAGGTCCTTTACAGGGCCGCGTGTATCGCAGAATTCTCCGGCAATGACCTTAACCCTGATCCCGTCACCGGGTTCCGCAACAGGGATCATTTCAGCTGGGAATTCCTGGTATTTCGGCGCAGTCATCTTATCTTTTGCCGGCATGTTAAGCCAGAGCTGAAACCCGCGCATCATTCCTTCATAACGCCTTGGCATTTCCTGGTGGATGATCCCGCTGGCAGCAGTCATCCATTGGATCCCTCCCGACCGGATCATGCCTTTATTTCCTATGCTGTCGGCATGTTCGACCTCCCCGTCGATCATATAGGTGATGGTCTCCATTCCCCTGTGTGGATGCCACGGGAACCCTGCAATATAATCTTTCGGGTTGTCAGACCCGAAAAAGTCCAGTAAAAGAAATGGATCAAGCAATCCTGTTTCATCAAATCCAAAAACACGGCGCAATAACACGCCTGCCCCGTCACTGGTCGAATGCCAGTGATGGGTGCTTTCAACCTTGCGAATCTTTGTCATATTTCATCCTTTTAACCTCCCATGACGAATCTCCCCTCCCATATTTCAGGGGAGGGGGTACAAAGTTAATCACAAACCATCTCTTTGCAGTAGTATCATATTTCATAAAAAAACTTTATTTTTATTTTGACTAAATAAACTTAACAAAAAGTATGTATCTTTGTCCATCAATAATTTAAATTAATCACCATGAACACAAGGATTATTCTTGCCGCCCTTGCCGGAGCAGTTTCATACTTTCTCTTAGGGTGGCTTGTTTACGGTATCCTGCTGATGGGGTATTATGAAGCTCATACCACACAATATGCGGGCTTGATGAAGGAAATGCCAAATCTTTTCCTGATCTTCCTGAGCAACCTGGTCATGGCCTTTCTGATGGCAGTGATTTTTGGGATGTGGGCAAACTTTAAAACATTTGTCAAAGGCATGACCGGCGGAATGGTCATTTCATTCCTGACTACACTATCGTTCGACCTCTACTTCCTCGCTGCATACAACCTTTTTTCGGGGGCTGTCACCGTTGTGGACATCATTGTTTCAACAATCATGGGAGGGATAATCGGGGGGATAATCGGATGGATCCTCGGTATCGGTTCGAAACCTATAACAACAAGTTGAGTTCACTTATTATTAATTTTAAAAACAAATCATATGAAAGCGTTTAAATTCACCTTAATGATCGCAGTTGTTCTGTTACTTACATCAACTGCTTCTTTCTCACAAAGCAATACGGTCTTCAAGGAAGGAAGTGTCTGGGTCGTTTCATTCATCAAGTTGAAGGCAAATATGGGGGACGAATACCTCACGAGCCTGAAAACGACCTGGAAGGCAACCCAGGATGAGGCTGTGAAACAGGGACTGGTACTTTCGTACAAGATCCTTTCAGGAGCCGCATCAAATCCGCAGGACTGGGACATCATGCTGATGGTTGAATACAAGAACCTGGCCTCGATGGAAGGCAATGACGACAAGTGGGAAGCCATCGAGAAGAAAGTGATCGGCGGCGAAGATGCGATGAAAACCATCAATGCCAACCGGGTGAATATCCGGGAAATTTACGGCGGCAAGATGCTTCGGGAAATTATTTATAAGTAACCCCTCCCCTCTGTCCCCTCCCCTGCGGGGGAGGGGTTCGGGGTGGGGCTGCCTATTTCACAAACTGCTTTGCATAATATTTCGGCGTGAGTTTTTCTCCCGTTGCCTTTTCGATCATATCATTCCAGTAAATCCTCGACCCGGGCTTAAAGACATTTTCCTTCAGGTAATCGCCCACCTCTTTCTTGCCCACAAAACTCTGGAATTTGTATTCGTCTGACTTCAGGACATTCCCGACAATGTGATAGTACAGCTGAGATGCAAGCAACTCTCCAAGGAGGTAATTATGGTAATAGCACGGATATAGTGCTATGTGTATCTTGGTTGCCCAGTCCGGTTCATTCCGGCCTTCAGGCCTTTTCAGCATCTGGTATTTTTCAACAATATCCCACCAGAGCTTGTTCAGGTCCTGGTCGGGATTTTCATACATGCTCTTCTCGAAATGATACATGACCTGCGCCCAGCGGCTGAACACAAGCTGTTCGAGGCGAAGGGTTTTAAAGCAGTTATCGGCGATCTTCATCTTTTCCTCCTCACTGATACCCGTCATATCTTTGATCCATTGCGGGTTTGAGGCAAACCTTCCGAATATCATGGCAATGGCTTCGGTGGTGAATGTATGTGCAGGATCCCTGAGGATGAATGGCAGCGTGGTATCAATGTTCTTGTCATACACGGCATGGCCGAATTCATGCAGCATGGTGTTCATCCACATAGCATTAGGTGCGATGTTGCAAAGCACCCTGACGTCGCCGTGGTTGTCCATATCTGAACAGAACGCATGCTGGTTCTTTCCCGGTTTCGGGTAAAGATCACTGTTTTTGATCATGTCGTCGATCGGGAGGCCAATACCATCATAAAAGGATGTTGTCAGCGTTTCCAGGTTCTTGTCCTTGTAATATTTATCAAGGTCAACCTCGTAGATCTTCGGTGCTTCCTGGAAAAAGCGGTTCTGGTAATTCCAGGGCATCAGGTCGGCCTTGTTTTTCAGGTTATAATGTTTGACAAAATAATTGTCGATATCATCCTTGACTTCAGCAAACGAGCTCCTTGTAAGGTTATCCAGCTCGTCGAACAGCTCGCTGATGACCTTTGGATCCTGTTCGCTGAGGGTCAGGCTCATCTCATGATAATTCTTAAAGCCAAGATCCTTGGCGATCTCATTCCTTTTCTTCACGAGTGCAATGATATCAGTAGCGACAACAGGTCCGATCTTTTTCTGTGCGATCCAAACCTCTTTCTGCGCATTGACATCCTTTGAATTGCCAAGAATATCCTCGACTTCATTATCGGTCAGCTTCTTTCCCTTGACCTCGGCCCGGAAGTTCCCGTATTTCTGTTCAATGGTGTTCGACATTCTTACTACCGCATTCAGCTTCGCCGTGTCTGCCTTGGCCATCAGGAAACTCCTGTAGAGCACATCAAGCTGCCTTGCGAGCAACGTATCGGTGATCATCCCCGAAACCTTGATCTCTTCCAGCTTTTTCAGCGATTCTTTGTTGGCGTAAAGGTTCACAAGCTGCATCTGGAGATCCTGTGATTTCTGGAAATCTTCCGGCTTCCCGGAAATTGCTGCATTCCATGATGCCAGATTTGCCGCCTTGAACAAAGGAATATAGGCGGAATCAAATTTTTTGATAAAATCAACCAGTTCTGTTTTCATTTTTTCCTGTTTCGATTGACAGCCCAAAATCAGCGCTGCAGAAATTAGCAGCAGCAGGGACATTTTTGATTTTTTCATTTTTTCCATTTTTAATTATATTCATTTAACTATCTCAGCACAATCTCTTTCACCGCTAAGTCGCAAAGACGCAAAAACATTATTCTTCTTTTTCGATTATTTGCGTCCTGGCTTCTTTCCTGTGAAAAGAAAAAGTTGGCACAAGTTCATAATTCAAAATTCAAACTCATAATTCATAATTATCTCAGTCAATGTTCCAAACCGCCCCGTCCTTCGTGTCTTTCACCGTAATTTTCATTTTCTCGAGATCTCCCCGAATCTGGTCGGATGCAGGCCAGTCCTTGTTCTCGCGCGCACGCTGGCGGAGCGAAAGGATCGTTTCCATCAGTCCGTCAACCAATTCATTCCCGCTATCCGTTTTTTCTTCTTTCAGACCCAGGATCTCAAAAACAAAGGTATTGAAGAGATTTTTCATTTCTTCTAAATCCTCTGCGGAAATTGATTCTTTTTTATCATACACCGAATTGATGATCCGTACAGCTTCAAACAGGTTCGCGATCACAACCGGGCTGTTGAAGTCGTCGTTCATGGCGTTGTAGCAGCCTTGTAACAGAGGATGGATGATAGAGGATGGAGAATGGAAATCTTTGTCTGTCCTCTGTCCTCTATCCTCTATCTTCAGATAAACAGATGGAACAAGCTTGGACAACGTATCGATTCCGGCAAAAAGCTTCTTCAATCCCTTCTCAGCTGCCTGGAGCGCTTCGTTGGAAAAATCGAGTGTGCTGCGGTATTGGGCCTGGAGGATGAAGAACCGGATCGTCATCGGGCTGTAGGCCTGGGTCAGTGACTTATGGTTCCCGGTAAAGAATTCATCAAGGGTGATGAAGTTCCCCAGTGATTTTCCCATTTTCTGGCCCTCGATGGTGATCATGTTGTTATGCATCCAGTATTTGACCGATGCTTTACCCGTGGCAGCCGTCGATTGGGCGATCTCCGATTCATGATGCGGGAAAAGCAGGTCGAGGCCGCCTCCGTGGATATCGAACTGTTCGCCGAGGTATTTCGTGCTCATGGCAGAGCATTCGAGGTGCCAACCCGGAAACCCGTCGCTCCAGGGTGATGGCCATCGCATGATGTGCTCAGGCTGTGCTTTCTTCCAGAGGGCGAAATCAACGGAATTCATCTTTTCATCCTGACCTTCCAGCTTCCGGGTGTTAGAAACCATATCTTCGATCTTTCTCCCGGAAAGCCGTCCATAACCATATTTTTCGTTGTACTTATTGACGTCGAAATAGACCGATCCGTTCACAACATAGGCAAATCCTGCATCCAGGATCTTTTGCGTCATGAGGATCTGCTCGATGATGTGACCCGAAGCCCGTGGCTCTATGCTCGGACGGCTGACATTCATTTTATCCATGAAAAGGAAATAGCGGTCGGAATAATACTGGGCCACTTCCATCGGTTCGAGCTGCTCGACCCTGGCTTTTTTGGCGATCTTGTCCTCGCCTTCATCCTCATCGTTCTCCAAATGCCCGACATCCGTGATATTCCGGATATACCTTACTTTATAACCGAGGTGCTTCAGGTACCTGAAAACCAGGTCAAACGTAATGGCCGGCCTGGCATGTCCCAGATGCGGATCACCATAAACGGTGGGACCGCATACGTACATGCCCACGAAGGGCGGCTTCAACGGCTCAAAGAGCTCTTTTGTCCTCGATAGTGTATTATAAATGAAAAGATTGGAATTCATATGCCGGATTTCAAGGTGTAAAATTAGGAATTATTTTTGACTAGTCATCAAGTCATCGAGTCAGCGAGTCATCAAGTCATATTTCATTATTTCGCTACTTCGCTACTTCGCTACTTAAAGATTGTTTTATCTTTGAATCCTCACAAAAATCAAGCAAGATGGATTTCATAGAACACATGGACGGATGCATGATCGTAAGCGATGCTGAAGGAAACATCATTTACATGAATGAAAAAGAGGCGAACAACCTGAAAGATGAGGGCGGCCGCAGCCTGATCGGAAAAAACCTGTTCGACTGCCACAAGGAGAGCTCGAACGAAAAGATCCGCCACATCCTGGCGACCGGGGAAAAGAACATTTACACCATCGAAAAGAAGGGGAAGAAAAAACTCATTTACCAGGCTCCATGGTATGCCGGGGATGCAATCGGCGGCCTGGTGGAGCTGTCTTTGGAAATCCCTTTTGAAATGCCACATTTTATCAGGGACTGAAATTCCTTACCCCAGTTTGTTGACATCCGGAATTATTTTATTATATTTACGGCGATTGCAAGTGATTCAATCCCATCAAATAAGACCTTCTCCGTATGAAAACAATCCTACGCTTCCTACCCTCTTTTCCCCTGGCTATGCTGGTTTTCGCCATGCTGGTTCCCCTAAAAAGCAAAGCTCAGTCTTGCGAAGTGGCTTTAAGGAACGACACCCTCGCAAGCAACAACCACATCTTTGTCGATGTTTATGTGAAAGCGACCAGCGGGCCATTCCATTATTCGGCGGGACAGTATAAAGTTATCTTCAACCCGGCAATCAAGGATACCTCATTGCATGTTTACCTGGTTCCGGGCTATTCGGATCTGACAAATCCGATCCAATATCCGACTGTTGTGTGGCAGCCTACACCTGCATCCAGCCGGTTTGAAATCATTGGAGGGGAATTCCCTATGGAACAATCATTTTGTTCCATAATCTCCGAAACTGGTATTGGTACACGTATCTGCCGGGTTGATATCACCCGAAGTACCCCTTTCCCCGCCGTTCAGGCAAATCTGCAGGTAACAACGACTCCGCCTACCGGGACGGCCGTCTTTTATATGACACCCTTTCCACAGTCGTATCTTTGCACAATGACCATGAACAATACAGCCCTTGTCAACCCTGTGCTCAACCAGCCCATTAATACAACCTACACATTGACCGGAGGAAGTTATTGTTCCGGTGGTGCCAATATTTTTTTAAGCGGCTCGGAAACGGGGGTTTCGTATAAGCTAATGAAGGATGGGACCGGTCTTGACCCAATTCTTGCCGGAAACGGTACTCCCCTTACCTGGACAGGTCAGACTGAAGGTAATTACGCTGTTTATGCCTGGCGAACAGCTGCGTACATCAATGGAACATTCGGATCAGCCACTGTTACTTACAACCCGGTAACGTTGGGAGGTTCAATTACCCCCTCTTATAACATCCTCGGAATTGGCTCAGGCACCGGGGTGATGACAATTACTGGTCATACCGGTGCGATCGTAAAATGGCAGAAACAATTCAATGACGGGGGATTTACGGATATTCCAGTTACCACAACGACCTACGCAGAGGTCCCTGGGCCGGAAGGAATCTATAATTACAGGTGCGAGGTTCAGAACGCACCCTGTCCACCTGTTTACAGCGATTTTAATACAATCACCGTTACCGGGACTCCTGTCACAACAGCCGCAACGATGAATGCATGCCCGGGAAACATCATCATGGTACCTGTTACCGTGAATTTATTCAACGCCATCACGGCCATGTCGCTGAGGATGGATTATGATCCGACTTTCATGACGTTTGGAGGGTATACCAACACGAACCCTGCGCTGGCCGGGTTAGTGGTCAATGATCTTCCTGCGACAACACCTCCGTTGCGAAAAATAGTCATGGTATGGAATGATGTTAACCCAAAAACTCTTCCTGATGATTCAAAATTGGCGGATCTGAAATTTTCCTGCATCAGCGGCACGCCTGCACTTACCTTCAATAATACCGATAATGCCGGTCACGATTGTGAATACGCCGACAGTAACGGGAATCCGATACCAGATTCACCAGGATCGACCTACTATCATAATTCAACAATCTATATAGGTCCTGCCGATGCAGGGCCGATTACAGGACCATCATCGGTCTGCCACGGAGCAAGCGGCGTTGCATATTCAGTGGCGCCCATTAACAATGCAACGGGTTACACCTGGAGTTTGCCGGCCGGCGCTACAATTAGTTCGGGGGCTAACACCAGTTCTATCACCGTGGATTACCCCCCGACCGCAACATCCGGGAGCATCATGGTTGCGGGAACCAATGCTTGCCCGGCCATGGGAGATGTCTCCATCCTTGATGTTACGGTAGGTTCTCTCCCTGTGCCTACAATAACAGGCCCTGATACGGTTTGCGGATCTCCGCTGCCGGGAAGGTTGTTTGCAACAGAAGCAGGAATGACAGGTTATACCTGGACTCTTTCGGCAGGAGGATCGATTTCTTCTGGTTCGGGAACAAACATAATTACAGCCAACTGGGATTCTGCAGGACCGGGATGGGTCAGGGTAAGCTACCTCAACTCCATGGGATGCACCCCGATGCAGCCGGCCCAGTTCAATATTTTCGTGCGTAAACTTCCGCCCACCCCCGATACAATTTCCGGCCCGCACCATGTTTTACAGGGACAGACCGGCGTATCTTATCACATTGCACCTGTTCCTGGCGCGACCGGGTATGTATGGAATGTACATCCCGGATGGGTGACCATTGTTTCGGGCCAGGGAACCGATTCGATTACCGTCGATTTTTCCCCTAATGCCCATTCCGATTTCATCTGGGTTTACAGTACAAATCAGTGCGGGAATTCCCTTTCCTATTCCAGGATCATAGCCTGGGTCGGTTATAGTGCCGGTGGTAAATTTGCATACCACAATCAATCCAAGGCAACGATGCCGCTTGATACCGTCAAGTTAATCCTATTCAAAGATGATATTCCTCTGGATACTACGTTTACCGATGCCACAGGAACCTACAGGTTCGAGGAAGTCCCACCCGGAGATTACACCATTCAGGCATTTACACAGAGAAGCTGGAACGGCATTACTTCCACGGATGCCCTCCTGGTTGAACGACACTTTGCAGGGATTGAGCTGCTGACCGAGCCGGTGAGCCTTGATGCAGCTGATGTAAACATGAGCAATAGCATAAACGGCACAGATGCCCTGAAGATCAAGCGAAGGTTTGTCGGGCTCGACAACAGCTTCGCCCATGGGGACTGGACATTTGCCATCCAGGGGGCCGGGGGGACACATTTCACGGTAACACCTACGGATACGATCTGGGATTTCTATGGTATGTGCGTCGGTGATGTAAACGGATCTTATACACCATCAGGAAATAAAGAGCCGGATAATAAAGTGGATTTGGTTTCGGAGGGATTGATTTCCGTTCAACCCGGCCAGTATTTTGAGCTCCCTGTCAGGGTCCGGACCAATATGACGGTCAATGCCATTTCGCTGGCTATACCATTTCCCGGAGATTTGTTTGATCTCACCGGGGTTGAAATGAGCCAGGGCACACCGGTCTGGAATATCACGAATGGCCAGCTCCGGATCGCATGGTCGGATCTTGATGGCCTTGACCTTAAAGCCGGGGAAACCATGCTGACACTGAAGCTCAGGGCAAAAGAGAACATCCCGGTGAACACGGTGACGGAACTTCACGCGGCATGGGAATCCGAACTAGGGGATGACCATGGAAAGGTGATCCCGATGGCGGAATTAACATGCCCGGCAATAAAGATCCTGAATGCCATTGGTATTAATGACAGGAATTCAGGGAATGAGAACATCAGCGTCTATCCTAATCCGGCCAATGACATCCTGAATGTGGAGTTTTTACTTGAATCACAGGCAGAATGCAGTTTCCTGCTATCCGATGTGACCGGCAGGATCGTGAAAATAATCCCTGAAAAGCGTTTCGAAACAGGTAAAGGGAAGCTTCAAATCAGCATTTCGGACCTCACAAATGGTTTGTACAACCTGAAAGTAAAGATTGACTATAAAAACGGATCGTTTGAATATCTCAGGAAGGTAATTATTAATCGGTAAAATATCTGTTCTATACACATCACTTCTTCTATTTGAAAAATGACCGCAGAGGCGTGGAGGCGCAGAGGAATATAAATTGTTTTTTTTAGCGTCTTAGCGTCTTAGCGGTGAAAACACACTGATTAATTATCAACCATTGCCTGATTTTATTTATTTTAAAAACACATTTAAGATGAAAGTTTTTATACCGTTTGGATTGAACATGAAAGTGTGCTCAATCATTGTGCTCGTTATTGCAGCACTGAGTGCCAGGTCCCAAACCTGTGAGATCACCATGCGGAATGATACGCTGACAAGTCCTAATCATCTGCTTGTGGATATTTACCTGAAGGCGACGAGCGGGCCGTTTTACTATGCGGATGCTCAATTCAAAATAACAGCAAATCCCGGGATCAACAGTCAGCCGGTTACCGCCACCATTGTCCCGGGTTATTCTGACCTGACATACGACAAACAGCAGCCCACAAGGATAAATAAGCCTTATGGCACGGTTAATACGTTTGTCGTGATCGGCTGCTGGATTCCATCAACCCAGGATTCCTGCTCGATTATTTCTGCCTCCGGCCAGGGTACCCGGATCTGCCGTATTGATTTTACAACCGCTGACGCTTTCCTTCCTTTCCAGGCGAACCTTCAGTTAACATCCTCAAGTCCTTTGGGAACGGCTGTATTTTATATGAACCCGATACCCAACGCCGTTCTATGTTCAAGTTCAATCATCAATACAAACCTTATCAACCCGGTGCTTAATCAACCGGTAAACTCTTCATTCACCCTGACAGGGGGATATTACTGTTCCGGGGGAGGAGATATTGTACTGAGCGGTTCCGAAACGGGTATTTCGTACAAGCTGACAAGGAATGGGGACGGACAATTTCCAATCATTGCGGGGACAGGCAACCAGCTGGTATGGTCCAATCAGCCTGCCGGTAACTATTCGGTTTATGCATGGCGCACTGCCGAGTACGTCAACGCTACTATCGGGAATGTGTCGATGGTCCATTTCACTGAATCCGTGGGTGGAATGGTAGGCCCGGCAACGGAAGTGATCGGGATCGGCTCAAACACCGGGACCATGACACTGACGGGCGAGAACGGCGCTGTGATGCGCTGGGAAAAGCAGTACAATGGAGGCGGGTATTCACCGATATCCAACACTACGGATTCCTGTTCGGAAATACCCGGCCCGGCTGGGATCTATAATTACAGGTGCAAAGTTTACAACCAGCCTTGCCCCACGGTTTACAGCGCAGAAAACACGGTCATTGTAACACGGACACCGGTAACCACTGCAGGGAACGTAAGCAATGCCTGCCCGGGCAGCACCATTTCTGTTCCGGTTACCGTTAAACTGTTCTCCTCGATCACTTCCATGTCGCTCAGGCTCGATTACGACCCGACATTCATGACCTATTCAGGATTTTCGAACGCCAACCCCTCCCTGACCGGGATGATCATCAATGATGTCAGCACTTCAACACCTCCCCTGAGGAAAATCATGATCGTATGGACGGATGTCGTCCCGAAAACCATTGCTGATGATTCAAAAATTGCTGATCTGAATTTCACATGCATCAGCAATGTCCCGACATTATCGTTTAATACCACGGCGAACGGAGGACAGGATTGCGAGTATGCGGATGAGAACGGAATCGTACTCCCGGATTCACCGCAGTCAGTATTTTTTCATGATGCCACGGTCAATATCGGACCTGCGCCTGCCGGACCGATTACCGGCACATCCAACGTATGCAGGAAAACAAACCATGTGGCCTATTCGGTACTACCTATAACCAATGCTACCGGGTATAACTGGCAGGTTCCTTCCGGCGCTTCGATCGTTTCCGGCTCAAACACAAATTCGATCCTGGTGAATTTTTCGGAATCCGCCGTATCGGGTGACATTACTGTGACGGGTACGAATGGCTGCCCGGCCTCCGGCGAGTCTTCTTCATTTCCTGTTACCATCAACCAGCTTCCGGTGCCGGTAATATCCGGTCCTGACACGATCTGCACCATGCTTCCTTCCGGGACTGTTTATTCCACGGATGCCGGGATGACAGGATATACCTGGACAATCACAGGTGGATCAATCATAGCCGGTGCCGGGACGAATTCAATCACCACATCCTGGATATCCCCGGGAACCGGTAACGTATCAGTGAACTACAATACACAGCAAGGGTGTACCTCACCGGAACCTGCCATAAAGAACATCACCCTTAAAGCAGTGCCACCCAATACCGGGATCATGACAGGGCCTTCGAATGTCCTGCCTGGCCAGACAGGGGTGGTTTTTTCCGTCGAACCGCTTCCGACAGCTACCGGGTATGTATGGACCTTACCGGCGGGTGCCACCATCACTTCCGGGGCCAACACCAATGCCATTACCGTTGATTTTGCTAATACGGCCGGCGGGGGGGCTGTCCGTGTTTATGGAACAAATAGCTGCGGCACCGGTTGTGCCGGAACAGGTATTTTCCTTCATGTCATCTATGGCATCGGAGGAAAGTATACCTATTTTAACAACTCAAATATCCCTATTGACACGCTTTTTCTTAAATTGTACAACAATGGTACCCTTATCGCGACAGACCAAACGGATTGGAACGGGGATTACTCGTTTACCGGAATCGGGCCAGGGACCTATTCCCTCCTGGCCTATCCGGCACAAACCTGGAGCGGTGTGAACGGAACCGACGCCCTCATTGTACAGCGCTATTTTGCCGGGATGGAAACCCTGGCAGAGCCGGTAAGCCTGCTTGCGGCTGACGTGAATAACAGCGGCAGCATAAATGGCACGGATGCTCTGAAGATCAAAAGAAGGTTTGCAGGGTATGACAACTATTTCGAAATGGGAGACTGGACATTTTCGCAAGTAGGGACCGGGGGAACCCAGGTGACCCTTGGCAGTTCCCCCATCATCGTGGATTTCTACGGGTTGTGCGTCGGAGATGTTAACGGGTCTTATACATTCGGAGGGAACAAACCTGCAGGTTCAGAAGTCATCCTGGTATCCCATGGCGAAATAACTGCATATCCCGGACAGTCCGTTGATCTTCCCGTCAGGGTGGAAAATGATATAACGGTAAATGCCATTTCACTGGTTATTCCCTATCCGGAAGAACAGGCAGAGATCTCCGGAATTGAAATGGTGCAGGGCGAACCTGTTTTTAACACGGTGAACGGAGAGCTGCGGATCGCCTGGTCGGATCTGCAATCACTTGACCTGAAAGCAGGTGATATTCTTCTGACACTGAAAGTGAAAGTAAAAGAGGTCATCCCGGGGAACCCGGTTATTGAACTTCACCCGGGCTGGGAATCCGAACTGGCGGATGATATGGCGAAGGTGATCCCTTCGGCAGAATTATCCTGCCCGGCGATAAAGATCCTGAATGCCATTGGTATTAATGACAGGAATTCAGGGAATGAGAACATCAGCGTATATCCTAATCCGGCCAATGACATCCTGAATGTGGAATTTTCCCTTGAATCACGGGCAGAATTCAGTTTCCAGCTATCCGATGTGACCGGCAGGATCGTGAAAATGATCCCTGAACGGAGTTTCTTGAAAGGTGAAGGGAAGATACAAATCAGCAGTTCGGATCTTGCAAATGGATTGTACAACCTGAAAGTAAAGATTGACTATAAAGACGGACCGGTTGAATATCTCAGGAAGGTAATCATCGATCGTTAAAATATTTGTTTGGGGGGATTTCTTATCCAATTTGGAAAATAACCGCAGAGGCGCGGAGGCGCAGAGAAATATTAATTTGTTTTTCTTAGCGTCTTCGCGTCTTAGCGGTGATGAAAAAGCATATCGGCATTCATGCTGAATTCCTCCCGATCGTTTTCCTTTCAGGTCACAGGCAAATCAACAAATAATCGGGGTCCCTGTTTCAACAATTCTTTCTATTTTTGCGGGAAACTCTAAACCCTTATTTTATGTCTGAAAAGATATTGGTCATTGGCTGTTCCGGCCAGATCGGATCCGAACTTACCCTTGAATTACGTAAAATGTATGGCGATGCAAATGTGATTGCCACCGATATCCGGCCGGCAAATGCCGAGATCCTCGGGTCCGGACCTTTCGAGATCCTCGATGTGCTGGATGCCGCGAAACTGCAGCTCATTGTCGGGCATGAAAAGATCACCCAGATCTATCACCTGGCGGCGATCCTCTCCGGGAATGCCGAAAAACGGCCGCTTGCATCCTGGGACATCAACATGCGGAGCCTGATGAATGTGCTGGAGCTTGCCAAGGAAACCAAGCTAAAAAAAGTGTTCTGGCCCAGTTCGATCGCTGTTTTCGGGCCTTCAACACCACGGGTAAAAACACCCCAGTACACGATCATGGAACCGAATACGGTGTACGGCATCAGCAAACTGGCCGGCGAACGCTGGATCGAATACTATTTCAAAAAATATTGCGTGGATGTCAGAAGCCTACGCTATCCTGGTCTGATCAGTTATAAAACAGAAGCCGGCGGCGGGACTACGGATTATGCCGTCGAGATCTTTTATGAAGCCATCCGCCATAAGAAATATGAATGCTTCCTTGGACCTGAAACGGCACTCCCGATGATGTTCATGCCAGATGCGATCAAAGCCACCATCGATGTCATGGAAGCCGACAAGTCAAAGCTTTCGCTGCGGTCCAGCTACAATGTGGCAGGGATCAGCTTTGATCCGAGAACACTGGCAAAGGAGATCACCGAACACATCCCCGAATTCGAGATCAGCTACAAGCCTGATTTCCGCCAGGCCATCGCAGATTCATGGCCGGCCAGCATCGATGATTCGGTAGCCACCAGGGATTGGGGACTGACTTACGAATATGATCTCAGGAAAATGACGAAGGTGATGATCGATGAGATCAGGAAAAAACTTTAAGCCTTCATACCCACCCCTCTTATCCCCTCCCTACTGGTAGGGAGGGGAAGACCCTGAGTACTCGGGGTCGGGGAGGGTACGTTTATGGCATATTAAAACAAAAAACCCGCGAAATGCGGGTTTTTTTATGAAACAAATGAAAAAAAATTTAACCAAAACCAAAACACTAACTCATTGCATTATTTCTTAACCACTGCAAAAATATAAATAATCTGGAATCATTCCAAATAAAAAATAAAAAATATGTAATTTTTTTCGGATGAGGTGCCATCCTGAAAAAAGAAAGGCCATTACGGCTTATTTTTCTTTAACGAATTTCACTTTAAGGTCGCCGTACTGGAGATGTTCGATCACTAAGGCAGTAGAATCAGTTATACTTAAAAGATTCATGACGATCTTCCTGTCGGATTGCATTTCCTTGGTTGTGATCACGGTGCCTTTTTTTGTCATTTTCCATGTTCCCTTGATGGTTTTTTCCGGCAGGAACTTTTCAAATACTTTGGTTTTCTTATCAACGATCGTGATCCTCATGGTGCTTTTCAGCTCGGCCTTCAGGATCCGGTTGAGCACCTCGCTCTTGCGTTTTTCAGCTTCGGCAGGAGTTATGGTTATCTGTCGCCCGGCATTGCTTGCCTTGGCACTATCGGGCGGCGTGACTGATGTCTTTTTTGCTGTTGTTGCAGCCGGTGCGGGCGCAGGTGTTTCGGTATACACCTCGGCAGAAACGGTTTTCCAGGTTCCCACCAATTTTTTCTCATTTGGATGGATGGTTGCACATGATATAAAGGCTGCAATTGCCAGAATACTCAGGACAGAATAAATAGCAGATATCTTCATACGATTCTTTTTGTCAATAAACGGTAATTGAAGGGTTTTATTTTCAGTGATTTCTTTGATTGATTCTTTGCGCGAAATTACAACTTTTAAGGGATCTTAAAGCAGCCTCATCACATCTACGGTGGAATCCTTGTCGTTGATGGTCACCTCGAACTTGCGTTTCCGGAAGACTGAGATCATCCGCTTGTTGTCGGTGGTTGTTTGTGCTACGATCCTTTTGAGCTTCCACCGTTGGGCCACTTCCAGGCAGAAATCGGTCAGGATGTTTCCGAGATCCTTACGTTGCCAGGCATCCGGAATGAGGACAGCATATTCAACCGTCTCATGATCAGGATCAGCGATCAGGCGGCCAACGCCGATCAATGTTCGTTTTTCGTCGTCGATCATTTCGGCGACAATGGCCACTTCCCTGTCATAATCAATGTAGCAGTACCGTGTGGCCACTTCATGGGATTCCCAGTGAAAGAAATACCGGAACCGGGAATAGAGCGATTCTTTTGAGCAGCTTCCAAGCATTTCAAGCCACATGGGCTCATCTTCGGGCTTTATGGGCCGCAGGAGAATCTTGGTTCCATCCTGAAGGACCGTTTCCTTCACATACTTTTCAGGATAGGGATGCATTGCCAGATGACTGTATTCAGGGATCTCGCTGTCACGGATATCATGATCCACCACGATCCTGGCATCCAGTGCGATCACATCATCGGGGGTAACAAGAAGCGGATTGATATCAAGCTCCGTGATCCATGGATGATCGGCAGCCAGATATGAAAGCCTGATCAGTACCTGGATCAGTTTATCAACATTTTTGGGACGACCTCCGCGGTATCCTTTCAGCAATGGATATATCTTCAGGGTTTCCAGCATACGCCTTGCAAGCCGTTCATTCAGAGGGGGAAGGCCAAGGGCCCTGTCGTTGAACAACTCAGCCGTCACCCCTCCCATTCCTACCATCAGTACGGTGCCGAAGACCTTGTCTTTCTTTATCCCAAGGATCAGTTCCACCGAATCCCTGGATGAGATCATCCTCTGGATGGTAACTCCCTCAATCCGGGAGCCCGGGGCCCGAAGCTCGCAGCTTTCGATCATTTTGTCAAACGCGTTCCTCACCTGCCTGTCATCGTTCAGGTTGAGGGCAACACCTCCCACGTCGGATTTATGGGTAATATCGGGAGAATGGATCTTCATTACAACCGGAAAGCCAATGCTGTTGGCAATCTTTACGGCCTTCTCCGCATATTTTGCCACATGAGGCTGTGTTGTGCTGATCCCATAGACCGCAAGGATCTCTTTGGAAATTTCTTCGGAAAGGATCGCATCCTGTCCACTGATCAGTGTATTGATTTCCTTCCTCATATTTTCACGGTCAAGGGTAAACCCGACCGGAATGTCTTTCGGCGTTTCATAGAGGGTTTCCAGGTTTCGTGAATAGGCTACCAGGGTCATGAATCCACGGATGGCCTGTTCCGGGGTACGGTACGACGGGATACCGGCTTCCACCAGGATGTCGTCGGCTTCATGCATGCTTTGCCCGCCCAGCCAGGCAGCCAGGATAGGTTTTGTAGTAGTACCTGCAAGTGCGCTGATCTCTTTTGCCGTGGCATTTGGGTTGGTCATCGCCTGTGGGGTGAGGATCACAAGAACAGCATCCACATTTGCATCATTGAGAACGATCTGTGTTGCTTTGGCGATCCTTTTTGCGCGGGCATCCCCGAGCACATCTACCGGGTTGCCGTGAGACCAGAAGGCAGGCAGGTTCTCATTCAGGAGAGCCATCGTTTCGGCAGATAATACGGCGAGCACACCATTGGAGGCAATCAGTGCATCAGTGGCCATAACCCCTGGACCTCCGGCGTTTGTGATGATCCCCAGCCTTGGGCCCTGGGGAAACTTATTCCTTCCTATCAGTTCAGCCACGCTGAAGATATCACCGATCTCATAAACTCTTGCCAGTCCTGCCCGCTCGAATGCCGCATCATACACAGCATCCTCGGAAGCCATGGCGCCTGTATGGGAGGCTGCCACCTGTGCTGATTCAGGAAAACGGCCTGCTTTGTAAACGATGATCGGCTTCTTCCGTGCAAAAGCCCGCGAAGCGGTCATAAATTTCCGTGCATCGCCGATTGATTCAATATACAGGATTATGCAGCGGGTATTTTCATCCTCCCCGAAATAATCGATCAGGTCGCCAAAATCAACATCGATGCTGTTGCCGATCGAAACAAACTGGCTGAAACCGATCTTGCCTTCGATGGCCCAGTCGAGTACAGAAGTACACAAAGCACCTGATTGCGATATGAAGGCAATGTTCCCGGCTTTCGGCATTGCAGCAGCAAAGCTGGCATTCAGCTTCAACCCCGGAACGATCACACCCAGACAGTTCGGGCCGATGATCCGCATGCCGTCAAAATTCCTGATCTCCGCCCGTATTTTTTCCTCCAGGATCCTGCCTTCCGGCCCGATCTCCTTAAAACCGGCCGAAATGATGATGATGCCGCGTATCCCGGCTTCACCACATTCTCTGACGACACCCGGAACTTTTTCCGCAGGGGTGCAGATAATGGCCAGGTCCGGTACTTTTGGCAGGCTTTGAAGGTCACGGTAGCAGGGAATGCCAAGCACGGCTTCCTGGTCGGGATTGACCGGGTATACAACGCCGCGGAATCCCCCGCTTATCAGGTTGATCAGCACTTTGCCGCTGACGCTGTTGGGGTTTGTTGTTACACCGATAAGCGCGATCCGCTGCGGATTGAAAATATTGCTGAGGTTGTGGATGTTCATGAGAAGGTGGTGAACTGGTGTTTCCGCTTTCGCGGGAATGACGTTGGTGAACTGGTGAATTAAAATACTTTGCAAAAGTAAGATAATTTAAAACCCGGTCATAGGGTAACAGAGTAATAGAGAAACAGGAAAAATCAGGGTTTGGATCACATTTGATACTCACCACCTCACTGGCTCATCACCGTCATTCCCGCGAAAGCGGGAACACATCACCGTTTCACCAGTTTCTTCAGGTTTAGAAAATCCAGGTAATACAGAACTCTTATTGAGAAGCTGTTGGTCTGGGGATCGTCGATCATGTTGCTGAAGTTCCTGATATAATCCGGTTCCAGGAAACTCCCCTGGGTGGTGATCTGGTTTTTCCAGACAAAACTGAGCTCGCTTCCCGGGGCAAAATACCAGATGAACTGAAGGTCAGCAGTGAAGGCATTGAAATTAATATTGGCATTGCCTTCATAATCTGCCGGTTTTGGATGACCATCCTCCCCGAGGAGATAATATTGCAGGTAATTGGCTTTTGACCAGTAATGCCGTGCCCGAAGCGTCAGCGATAACTTTGTGCTGAAAATGTATTTTGTGCTGAGTACATTGCTGATGGTTGTCAGATCCCTTCTGCCGAACCAGATGGATGGCATTCCTTCCGGATCAAAGGTTGTCCCGACCCATCCATTACTATTCAGGTCCTTCTGGAACTGAACGTCAAGCGTTACGGAAAACCGGTTGGAGAATCTCATTCGCGGGGTAAAACCTATCGTGTAATAAAAATTCTGATTGTCCGGCGTATATGCAAAGCTGAAATTGTGATGATACCTGAACGGCTTTTTAACGTCTGATGCGATCCTCCATTCAACATAATAATTCCACGGGACTTTATAGACCCATCCCCAGACACGGGGTTCATAGTAATCATAATAGCCAAGGGGCTGTACTGTTGAGCTCAGCACGTTGGTCCAGTAACTTTTCACCGTAGTTTCGTTGTAGAAATAGAATTCCAGGAGCTTGTACTTGTTTGGCTTGTAAAGTCTTGAGTAATTCACATACAATTCAGTCGATGTGCTGATGATCTTCCAGAACGGGTCAAGGATATAATATGAAAGCTGGAGCCGGTTGTAGGTTTCGTTGTTGTATTCCAGGAAACCCATGTCGTTCGGGTCATATTTGTTGTCCATCTGCTGCCTCAGCAACTTTGCCTGGAATTTCCCGCTTGGCTTTGAAACGAACACAAGGTACTGGTATCCGAAAGATGGCTTCATTGCCTCCTCATATTTCTGGCTTACATTCAGTCTTCCGAAGAAAAGAAGGGTGTTCTTCTTATTGCCCAGCTGCGTTTCGGCACCTGTAACATTGGCCGAATACCTTTCATCTGGCGTATAATAATTCGTATTGATCAGCGTGACGTATGAATTGTATTTCAGGTTCTGGTCAAAAACCAGCACGTTATAATTGGTAAAAGGCTGTGTCATGATCTTCCTTGATTCACCGGATATGGTATCCGAGATCTGAGCCCAGGTATTGGTCGTCATGGCTTCGAAAACACCGACACCAAAACCTTTAGAATTCCGCCCGGAGATCTTGGTTGCATTGATGATCCTCGTTTCTTCAGGGTTTTTTGTAACCTCTTCATTTGGCCGTAAACTGTCATAGGGTGTATAAAAATTCTTCGGCATGCTTCCTACCCTGCGTGTATAAAAGATCTCGCATTTGTTGAACAATTCGGTGGCTTCGGTGAAGAACTGCCGTTTCTCGTCGTACCTGATCTCGAAGGGGGAAAGGTTCAGCACGATATCATCCGACTGTACCTGTCCGAAATCGGGGATCAGCATCATGTCAAGCGTGTAGCTTTCGTTGATCCCATATTTCAGATCCAGGCCGCCACGGAGAAAATAGGACCAGCTTTTGCTTTCGGGCGATTTTTCCACATACCCGCTCAGGTAAGGCGAAAAGGACAGCCTGACCGGCGGTTTGATCTGCTTCAGCCCGGCCAGTTGACCGTAGTACCTGAAAATATCATTGGTCTTATTATCCACCCACGACCAGGTAGAGAATTCATGATGCCTTTGATTGTTCCTCCACATGTTGATGCCCCAAAGCTGGTTCTCCACTTTTGGAAAACGTAATGCAGAATAAGGAATCTTCACCTCAGCAACCCAGGATGAATCGTTGATCCTTGCGGCGCTTTCCCAAACGGCGTCCCACGTAAGGTCAGTGCCTGCAGCCGAATATTTGCAGTCATTCTGCAGATTTGCAGGACTGATCTTGAATTCGTACATATTGAGGCCGTCGTTGTATGGCAGGATATCGATTGAGATGTAATCGGTCACAAGCGATTCGATCTGATCCCGTTTTCCGAGCTCCCTGCAGATACTGTCGGGGTGAGGATCGTACATGACCGCACCGACATACAGTGCCACATCGTCATATGCAAAAAGGATCTTCGTTCCGGACAGGGGCCGGCTCCCGTTCCGCGGGCTGTACTCCACGAAATCCTTGGCCACGGGCAGACTTTTCCAGAACGGCTCGTCCAGGTTCCCGTCGATCTTCGGGGGAGATTGTATCCTGACGGCTTCTATTGTTTTCCTTGAAAGTTGCGCTGAATCAAGCCGGGCTGTAGTGGTTTGTGCCTCCCCGCCAAATACGGAACAAATGAATACTAAACTAAAAAGGCAGGGAAGGAAGCAACCGGGATTTCTTTTCATGTAAAACATTCTGAACGCTGGTTCACTTTTTCAGGATTTCCAAAAATAGAGCATGTGGATGACCAATCCAAGATTTTTAGATCATCTCATTAAATAAATCGATATGACAGGGAAAATGCGGGAGTTTTTCCTGTGGTTTTGTAAAAGAACGTGGATGAGATGGATGGTGGCGAAATCAGGAAATATCGACTAATTTTGATTGAATCCGGAAAAGGGATAGTCAGGTTCAGATCATCTTGAAAATATTCACCACTAAGGCACTAAGAACACTAATAAACACTAAGAAAACAGAGGTTTTTAGCAGGGACTATTTCACCACTAAGGTGCTGGTTTACAAAAGAAATTTGCAGCAGGATGTATGTGTTTTACTATTTATATTTTCACCCGGATCATGGATTTCAACAGGTTGATTCTTTTTCAATCATTTCGTCAATGACTTTTTTAAATTCGGGAAGCAGTTGTTTGATCGTCTTATATACCTGTTTCAGGTTGATCCCAAAATACTCATGGGCCGCATAATTCCTGAAAGATCTTGGCAAATGCCATGGATATTGGTATTTCCCAAGTAATTCCGCATCTATATACCGGATTGCTTCTCCAATAATAATGAACTGATAAAGTACACTGCTGGCCAGCATCCTGTCTTCAGAAAAGTCGGCCTCACTTTTTCCTTTACAAAAAACCAGGATCAAACCGACTGCATCTGAAATATGCTGAAGTCTTTCAATATCGGATATGCCATGTCTATCCATAGATCTGAATCAAATCCTGGTTAATGGAGTCTGCCGCAAATGACTTGACATACCCTTCTTCCACTAAGTCAATGTTCCGGTTTAACAGCTTTTCAAGGCCATACTTAATATCTGCATAATCCAGAAGAGTGCCTGTGGCCTTATCAGAATAGGATACCATTAAATCAATATCGCTGTTTTGCCGCTCTTCTCCCCGGGCAAAAGAACCAAACAGCCAGGCTTTCAATACCCTCCCATCACTTTTCAGAAAATCACAAATCAAACGGATCAGCGTGTCAGGATCACTTTTTTCTTTCCTGAGATAAAGTACTTTGTCTTCCGCAACCTGCAAGGCTTTCAAGGCAACATCTTCATTTTTGAGCTGATAGACAATGCTATCAGAAAGCCATGACACAAGCAGTCTCTCTTCATCCACACCAAAGAATGCTGCCGCTTTTCTAACTACATCTCTTGATGCCTTTCGTTGTCCGCGTTCAATTTTACTAAGAATGGCCTGGTCTATGTCAAGGATGGAGGCAACATTTCGTAAAAGCAGATTTTTCTCCTTTCTTAATTTGCAAAGGGTCTTACCAAAAGTTTCCATTTTGAACAAATTATACTTGACAAAAATAGTCAAATTCTCAATCTATAATTACTGATTTCAAAATGAATTTTCAGAATTTTTGGCTAATCCTGTAAACAAATCGGGATGACAGGGAAATGGCAGGAGTTTTATCTGCCAGCTGTTTAAAAGAACACGGATGAGACGAATCTTTACGGATTAAGACGGATCAATCATCCTTGAATATCCATCATTTTCCGTTTTATCCGTGTTCCATTTTTTTATTCCATCTCTGAAATAAATCCATTTTCTTTGCAAAACAAAACCAATAATCATAAATATGAAAAAGGTATTTACGCTTGCATTCTTTGCATTATGCCTGTGGATAGTGACATTTTCACAAACAACGGATCCAAAGGAGATAAAACCAGAGTCCAAAACTGAAGCAAAGCCCCCTTTGTTCGGGATCACCTTTTCCGGTTTTGTAAAAACGGATATCTATTTTGATTCACGTCAGACCATTGGTTTGAGGGAAAGCCAGTTCCTTCTGTATCCCGACAATGAAAAGCTGGATGCTGACGGCAAGGATGTCAATGCAAAAGCGAACTTCAACATGCTTTCCATCCAGACAAGGCTCGCCGGGACCATTACCGGACCTGATGCCCTCGGGGCAAAAACATCCGGTTATATCGAAGGAGAATTCTTCGGCAATACCAATATCACGATCAACAGCTTCCGTCTCCGCCATGCCTGGGTAAAACTGGCCTGGCCCAAAACAGAACTTCTTGTTGGCCAATGGTGGCATCCGATGTTCGTTCCTGAATGCGCCCCTGCCACTGTGTCCTTCAATACAGGCGCCCCATTTGTTGTGTTCTCAAGGAATCCACAGGTGAAGCTGACGCAATCGATCGGGAACGTAAAACTGTCACTGACAGCATTATCACAGCTTGATTTCGTAAGCACCGGACCGGCCGGACCGACACCGGCCTACCTCCGGAATTCTGTTCTTCCTGAAGTCGATCTCCAGATCCAGTATGGCGTAAAGAACAATGTCAACGGGAATGAATTTTTAGCAGGTGCCGGCATCAACTACCTGATGCTGACCCCGCGGCTTTCTTCCGATATCACAGTAAAGAAGGCCTACGATACGGTTATCAATAGTGTTGTTCAGCACCATGACGCTGTGACTGCTTCCTACAAAACAGATGTAAAATCTAAAGGAATGGCTGCCAATGCCTATGCGAAACTTAAGCTGAAGGCAGTTACCATGAAAGTGGGAGGCGAGTACGGCGATGACAATTACTCCTATACGATGGTCGGGGGCTATGCCGTTTCAAACGTCACGGATCCCGTCAAAGGATTTGTGGACTATACCAATGTACGTTCCTTCGCAGCGTGGGCGGAAGTGCACACCAACGGGAAAAAATGGCAGCCCGGGATATTTGGCGCCTACGGAAGGAATCTCGGCTCGACCGATCCCGTGACCGGAACGAATTATGCCCGTGGCAGCAACATCGAATACCTCTACCGGATCTCTCCGAGGATCCTTCTCAATGTGAATAAATTCCGCTTCGCTACGGAGCTTGAATATACGGTGGCTGCGTATGGCAAAACAAATGAAAAGGCCTTCGTGTATGATTCCAAAGAGATCGGCAATTTAAGAGTTCTGATGGGGGTCTATTATTTCTTTTAAAGGAACGAAATAGTAAAATCGCCTTTTTTCCCATCCTATTTCTTTAGCAATTCTATTTCTTTCATCAATACCTGGATGAGTTGATCCTGCTTCCCGATACGTTCATTTTGCTTTTCGATCATTTCCTGTTGCTCCTGCATGGCTTTTACCATGGGGACGACAAATTGGGAATAGCTCAAAGAGTAAATGTCGCCGGTTTTATCAATTGCGGAGAAATCGTAACCACAGGATTTGGCAGCTTCTTCCACTTCCTGGGCGAGGAAACCTGTCTGGCGGATGTTTTGAATATCTTTGGAGTTTAGCGATGCTTCATCGTTATTCACACCCAGTTTGTTATTCAAGGCATCTATATCCCACTGATAGGAAACAGGATTCAGCTTGAGAATGAAATCAAGGCCGGGAATGTCGTTTTTCAGATTGCTTTTAAACCGCATATCGGAATAGGTACTCCAGGTAACTTGTCCGCCAATCCATGTCATGGAAGTATTGCCGATATGTGTTCTGTTGCTGGCAGCAGGCACCGATGTATTCGCTCCTAAAATAATCGTGTTGTTGTAGGTGATGGTGCCTGAATTTCCAATCTTTTTCCCAATCCACACATTGTCGTAGCCGGTTGTGATGTTTCTTCCGTTTTCTTCTCCAACAAGGGTGTTTCCATAGCCTGTGGTTATTTTCCCACCGGCGTAATACCCAACCGGGGTATTGGAAACCACACTAGTATGTGTAGCATTTTCACCTAAAGCGTAGTAGCCAATGGCCACATTATTTGATCCTGTATTGTTGTTCGAAAGCGCATAAGCTCCATTAGCAGTATTGTAATTGCCTGTTGTGTTATATTGAAGGGAATTGCTTCCGCTAGCCGAGTTATTATCTCCGGTAGTATTTGCATTAAGTGCAAAAAGTCCGGAAGCCGTATTCCGCTCACCTGATGTATTTGAATAAAGTGCATTGTCTCCAATGGCTGTATTATAATACCCGGTATTGTTTGCGGGGGTGGTACTTCCCATTAAAGCTTCACATCCTACGGCTGTATTGTAAGTCACACCTGCAGATACACTGCCATTAAAATATTTCATTGCACCATAACCGATAGCAGTATTTCTGTCTTTGTTTGTATTGTGAAAAAGTGCCTGACTTCCGATAGCTGTATTCCATATACTATATGTACTGGAATAAAGTGCCTGATATCCGTTGGCAGTATTTTCGTCACCGTTTGAATTGGAATAAAGTGCCTGATATCCGTTGGCCGTATTTTTATTGCCTGAAGTACTGGAGAAAAGAGCCCTGTCCCCAATAGCTGTATTGTATTGTCCGGTATTGGCAGAAGCGGTAGTGCTCCCCCTGAGCGCTTCGTATCCCAGGGCAGTGTTATATGTAAATGTTTCAGACCCTATAGTGTTGTCACAGGCATAAAACATGGCGCCATAACCGATAGCTGTACTTCTGCGATTGGCTTTATTGGAATAAAGTGCCTGGTATCCGATTGCGGTGTTATCATATCCAGTATTATTGAAATAGAGTGCCTGATATCCAACTGCCATGTTTCTGTTTCCTGAAGTATTGGAATAAAGTGCCTGATATCCGTTAGCGGTATTTATACTGCCAGAAGTATTTGAAAAAAGCGCCTGATTTCCAATGGCAAGGTTTGATTCAATATTTCCTGTTCCTCTTCCGATTGTATGCCCATTGACAAGGGCATCGCCCGCTATGTCTAAATTTTTTGCAGGGGCAGAGGTACCTATTCCCAGTCTGCTGTTGGTGTTGTCCCAGTGTAGGTTTCCATTGGAACCCAGTGCTGAGGAGCCTGTCCAAAAAGCCAGTTTATTGGCAGAACCTGATCCTGATGGTACGGCTGCCGTTGATCGCATGATCTGTCCATCCGAAGCAACATACATATTTGGAGAGTTGGCGGTGGAAGCTGCATAGGCTCCCTGGCAGTACAAGGTGGTGATGCTGCTGTTGCCTAATCTTACCTGATTATTTGCTGTGGCTATGGCGTTATATCCTAAAGCTGACGAATTATCAATATTGTTTGTTAGTACATTGGCCTGCATTCCTATGATTGTATTCATATCTCCTGTTGTCAGCGTAGTCCCTGCATCGGCTCCGAAGATAGCATTGGAATACCCGATAGTTACAGAGTTTCCCGAAAAATATCCTACAGAGGTGTTTTTAGTGGAATTTGATACACCGAAAAGAGCGCTATGGCCTACAGCCGTATTAGATTCTCCTAAAGTGTTTTGGCTCAGGGAATAATATCCGATTGCAGTATTCCCCGATCCTGCAGTGTTTATGTTCATGGCATAAGCCCCATAAGCCGAGTTGGTGCTTCCGGTACTATTTTGGTTCAGCGCGTATGACCCTGTGGCGGTATTTGAATTTCCGGTACTGTTTGTATAAAGGGAATTTACTCCGGTGGCTGTATTTGAATACCCGGAAGTGTTGCTGAACATGGCCCGATCGCCAACAGCCGTGTTATATTGTCCGGTATTGGCTGCGGCCGAAATACTGCCATATAATGCTTCATAACCAAGTGCTGTATTGAAGGTTTCCCGTCCAATTTCACGATCATCAGCACGAAACATAGCTCCATTCCCAATGGCCGTACTTCTGCTGTTGCCTTTGTTGTAATAAAGGGCCGTACGTCCAATGGCAGTATTGTTGCTGCCTGTTTTGTTGGAATAGAGTGATTGCGAACCACTTGCAGTATTCTGAACTCCCGTTTCATTAGCTTGTAGTGCTAAAGAACCAGATGCTGTATTGGAAAAGCCTGTTGTATTGTTATACAGGGCATATACACCAATTGCGCTATTGTCAGTGCCGGCAGAATTTAAAAATAGCGCCCGATCGCCAATGGCTGTGTTGAACCGGCCTGTATTGGCAGATGCCGGATCACTTCCCCTTAAAGCTTCAAAACCAACAGCAGTATTGAACGTTTCCAGTCCGTTGGTAGCGCGGTCATCTTGCTTATACATGGCTGACACACCAATAGCGGTGCTTCTGCTGTTGGCCTTGTTGAGCGAAAGAGCCCCGGAACCAAAAGCAATATTACTGGCACCCGTTGTATTGTCCATTAATGCCGATGTTCCCAATGCTGTATTGCCTGACATAATATCAATTATTCCGGATTTCGTATTGTACACTTTAAAAATCAAAGGAGCATCATCAATGGTACCAATGAAATTGGTAGCAGCCGAAGTGCCTGCATTGCCCGTAAGCGACCAGCCTGGAGTTGGAGTAGCCAGCGATGAAGGCATCCATTGTGTTCCGTTCCATTGCAGCACCTGATTGATTGCGGGTATTGTTGCAGACACATCTCTTCCCTGTATTTTCACCACAGTCAACGCACTGCTACCCGTGGCATCGCCGGTATGGGTAGCATTGGGCTGGGTATTGGTAATGGTGTTGCCTGTCACATCAATGCCGGTCCCGCCGGTATAGGTTCCGCCGCCACTGCCTGATTCTTTTGAATAAAGCGAATATGGCACAGAAAGCAACTGCGAGGTTCCCATGGTTTCATAGGCGCTGCCACCGGCGGCATCCATCTCGGTTTTGAGATAATAACTGCTGCTGCCCCAGCTTATCGTGCTGAAGGTCCCGGAAACTGGCGTCCCGCCGCCAACGTTGAGGGTGACCTGCCCAAAAGCGTTGGTGGTTTTGGCATGGGTTTCCACATATACCGTCGTTCCGCTCTCCGATCCCTGCAGGATGCTGATGCGGAAGGTAACACTTTGATTGGCCAGCAGATTGCCTGAAGCATTGCGGGCAACAGCCTGGTAATTAAAGTTTTCGGGCGCTTGTGCAAACAGACTTCCCAGGGAAATCAACATGGCTGCGAGAACGGCCAAAAGCGTTTTCATGGTTGTTTGGTTTTTCATGGTTGTTTGGTTTTGGTGTACGTGTTTATCCTTATAATGAAAAATATCGAAGTTATCTGTGGTCATAAGATTTTAAACCCGGTGTATCCGACCACTCTATCCTCTTGAATATAAAGTGTTTCGATCTGGCTACCGGCAGGCCCTTTTTTACACCATGCGGTAAAGCCCTCAAGGTTAATTTCTTCCCCTTCGGCGCTGATCAAGATCGTCCCGTTGACCTGCTTTACCTCGCCGCTGATCTGCATTTCGCGTGCACCCCAAAGCACAAAAAGTCTGAAACCAGTGTTCTCGACCTTTCCCGTCAAAATCATTTGCAAATGCCTGATCATAATCTCTGGCGATTTTTTTCAGTAAATGTATCCCGCGAAGGGGCGCCAGCCAAATATTGAGGATAGACAAACAATAGACAACCATAAACACGTTGGATTGCAACGTGTTATGTATTTAAAATTGCTAATAAATATGGTGATTCCCTTGAAAAAGAGTCATTCAGGCAGTCTGAAAACCCGCCTGTTTATAACGTCATGATGAACTCATCGAGGGTTACCTGGGCATCCAGGTTGAATTTCTTCTTTAAACGATAGCGACTGGTATTGACCGATTCGGGGGCGATATTCAACAACCGTGATATTTCTTTCGTTGAAAGATTGAGTTTGATGTACGCACAAAGTTGCATATCATTTTGGGTGAGGCGCGCATCTTTATCTCGCAGGTTCTCAAAGAAGGTGGTATGAATGGACTCAAAATGAATTTTAAACTGATCCCATTGGTCTTCCAGATCGGTTTGTTTATCAATTTCTCCGATGATGGCTTTCACCTCGGTGTTTTTCGCATCGGGGAACCTGGCTTTTATCTGTTCGGCTAAACTCCGGAGCTTCTCAAAAATTTCGTTCTTATTGGCAATCAGCATCGCCGCCGAGGTAAGTTCGTGGTTTTTTTGTTCAATGCTCACAGCCTGCAATCGCTTGATTTCTTCCTCTGCGAATAGCAACTCCTGCAAGTGGCTGTTATGTTTTTCAATGGTGTCAATTTTCAAACGGGATAGTTCAGACTCCTTTATGAAAAGAATTTTACTTTGCCTCAACGACTTGCGCTTAACGGAAAATGCCCAGAAAAAAGTCCCTGAAAGGACGATCAGTATGGCAATGGCTGCTATCGAAAAACGAAATGTCCGCTGATGGTTCTCATTTTCTTCCAACAGCACAAGGTTCTCTTTCTCTTTTTTTTCGGTCTCATATTTCACTTCAAACTCATTGATTTGTTTTGCACTGTTTTCTGAAAACAACGAATCGTGAATGGCCTTATATTGTTCATGATACATGAGAGCTCCGGCATAATTTTTCTGTACTTTTTTCAAATGATAAAGCTGCTGAACAGCCGTCAACTCCTCAGGACGCATCTGCAACGACCGGGCAATCCGGAGTCCTTCCAAAAAATCCTTTTCAGCTTGTGCAAAATTTCGAATATCCTCATAGAGTTCACCCCGTTGTATCATCAATCCTGCGATCTTGAAATTCATTTTCAGATTCTCGTAGATTTTCAGCGCTTCGTTGTAATAAGTTAGTGCTTTCTTCGGTTCGCTTATTGAACGGTATGCGTATCCAAGTCCCTGCAGGCGAATGGCAACTTTCGATGGGTTATTGAGCCTGCGGTCGATCTTCAGAGCTTCTTCAAGCGAATTTATAGCATCCTGATGCCTGTTAAGGGCAATATAAACCCTGCTGAGATTGCCGAGCCGTATGGAGATTTTCGATTCTTCACCTTTCTTCCGATCCTGGCTTAAAGCAAGCTCGAGATACTCGCGTGCTTTTTCAAATTTCTTCCAGGCAAAATAAACCATGCCAATTGAGTTATAACTGGTCGAAATATTGGCCTCATTTCGGGTGATCTTGTCGAGCTGAAGCGTCCGCATGAAACAATTGATAGATTTGGCGTAATCGCCCATTATATTGTAATTCAGCCCCATATTTGAGTAATTGGTTGCCATTTCAGCAGTATCGTTTCTTTCAATACTCATCTTCAGGGCAAGCTGAAAGTATTCATTCGATTTAGTGAAATTGCCCTGGATGTACAAAACATATCCTGCATCCCCGTACCGTCTTAAAATACTGTCATTTCTTGGTTTCCGTGTTGCCTGATCAACTTCAGCACTTAAAAGGTAAGTCTCAAGAGATGCCTGAAGGCTGTCAAGGTAAAACCACGCGTCGGCTTTCAGTTTCAGGGCATCGCTGTATAAATAATCTTCCCCCATGGCTTGCGCTTTCTGAGCAGCCAGATCAGCAATTCGAAGAGCAATTTCAGGGTTTTCCTCCATCTGCCCGATTGACAGCGAAATCAGGGTTTCAGGCTGTATATGGTTATTTTTTTTGCGGAGGAGTTGTTCAAGGCTGTCAATATTGATCGGTTTTGTGTCTTGAGAATACAGTGTGGAAATTCCCAAAAGCAAAGTCATACTCAATAATATGTACTTTGTCAGTTTTTTGCAAAGAGGAGGGAATTTAATAGTGAAACTCATTAATTCACAGTAAGAGGGTTTGGGGCAAATGTAAGATAATTTCTGAATTTTCCTTTTATCAATGACCGGAAAGCGATTGGGAATCTAAGGGTGCTGATGGGGGTCTATTATTTCTTTTAGAAGGTGGTGAACTTGTGAGGTGGTGAGGTGGTGAGTAAAAATATTAAAATATTAGTTTATTATACTTCTGTGACTAATCAGTGATATCCTGTATCAATCTGTGGTAGTATTTTTATCAGGAACTCACCAGTTCACCACCCCACCACCTCACCAGTTTATTTCTCCGGGTATGTCTTCGGATCGAGGGCTTTAACATTCCACTCCTTGAGGAACGTGACCACTTTGGTGGTATCATATCCCTTCACGCCGTCCTTTCCGTATTCGAGAAGTCCTGAATCCTGCGTGTGAAGCCGCTTTCCTTTGCCGTCGAGGATCACGAACACCGGGAAACCGAAGCGGTTGGGGAATTCCAGTTGCTTCATGACATCCATATTCTTGTTTTCCTTGCTGTAATTCAGCATCAGGTAAACGTAATCGGCCTTTATCAGTGAATCTACCTTGAAAGCGCTTGTCGCCATTGCATGAAACCTGAGGCACCAGGAGCACCAGTTCCCGCCGACCTGGATCAGGACATGCTTATTCTGGGCATTCGCCTGCTGAATGGCTTTCTGCAGGTCGGATTTTGCATCAGCTTCCGGGTGGTATGGTTTGGCTGGTTCCTGGGAGAAAGTGAGGATGGAGAATAGAAGATAGAGGATGGATAAAAGGAGTGCTCTCATTGCTTAGTTGTTTAGGTGCTTAGTTGCTTAGTTGTGGTTAACGAAGCTCATCAGCTCATCAGCTCATCAGCTGATTTTCCTGCAAAGTTACCATTTTCCGGTATGCAGGAAAAAGAGAACACGGATGAGACGGAAAACTGAGCAAAAGTACCCACCCCTCTAATCCCCTCCCTACAAGTAGGGAGGGGAAGACCAAAGGTCGGGGTGGGTATGTTAAAAAGGCAGTATCTTTTTTCCTCTTGCCTCTTCCAGCACTTCCGCCATGGCAAGGTAAATGGCCGATGCACCACAAATGATCCCTTCATAGCCTGCAAGTGTGCCTATAAAAGCCGGTCCGCCCCAATCGCGGATCGCCAGAAGGAAGAACAGGATCCAGAGAGAGAGGAAAACGAACTGAAGTACACGGTTCTTTCCGAAGGTCCCGAGCCACATGAAGAAGGTGAACACACCCCAGAGGAACAGGAACCATCCCATGAATCCTTCTTCCGTCTTTATTCCTTTGCCGATGCCTGTATCAGGAAAAATCCAGAGGGCAACCAGCGTGATCCAGAAAAATCCGTACGATGTGAAGGCGACGGTTCCGAACGTGTTTCCTTTCCTGAACTCCATGATGCCGGCAATCACCTGGGCGATCCCTCCGTAGAAGATCCCCATTGCCAGGATCATCGCACTCACCGGGAAGAAACCTGCATTGTGAATGTTCAGCAGAACAGTCGTCATCCCGAAGCCCATCAGGCCGAGGGGAGCAGGGTTTGCGAGCTTTTGGTCCATATAAGAACTTTAAAAGTGGTGAACTGGTGAGGTGGTGAACTGGTGAGTTAATAAAAAATTACAAAACTCACCAGCTCACTAGTTCACGAGTTCACCAGTTAAGACTACATCCCATACATATCAATGATCTCCTGCTTGGTCTTGCCAAGGATGTTGTATTTCTTTCCGACCTTCTTAAAGGCGTCGAGCGCTTTTTCAAGATGGTGGATCTCGTGTCCTGCGGAGATCTGCGTGCGGATGCGCGCTGCTCCCTGCGGAACAACCGGGAAGAAGAAGCCGATGGCATAGATGCCTTCATCATACAGGTCGCGTGAGAAATCCTGCGAAAGCTTGGCGTTGAACAGCATCACCGGGACAATAGGCGTGTCACCTTCCTTGATGATGATCCCTGCATCCAGCAAGCCTTTTCTCCAGAATTCGGTATTCTTTTCCAGCTTGTCGCGACGTTCGGTCGTTGCGGAAAGGATCTCAAGGACTTTTATGACACCGGAAACGACCGGTGGAGCAATGGTGTTTGAAAAGAGGTACGGACGTGCCTTCTGACGGCACATTTCCACGATCTCTTTCCGTCCGGAAACGCAACCTCCGGATGCTCCTCCCAGCCCTTTGCCGAAGGTGGTGGTGATCACGTCGATCTTGCCGAGAACACCGCATTTTTCGTGTGTTCCGCGTCCCGTTTTCCCGATAAATCCGCTGGCATGGGATTCGTCCACTAAGAGCATGGCATCGTATTTTTCGCACAAGGCAACCATTTCGTCCAGCTTGGCGGTATCGCCATCCATGGAGAAAACGCCGTCGGTGATCACCATCTTGATCCGTTTGTCCTGGAAAAGCTGAAGCTTGTTTTCAAGGTGGGCCATATCGGAATGCTTGAATGTGTCGTGCATGGCACTGCACAGCCTGATCCCGTCGACAAGCGATGCATGCACAAGCCGGTCGGAGATCATCACGTCGTCTTTCGTAAGAATAGCCTCAAATACACCGGCATTTGCATCCATACAGGATGGGAACAGGATCGTATCCTCGGTGCCGAGGAATTCAGTCACCATCTTTTCCAGCTGCTTGTGAATGTCCTGCGTGCCGCAGATAAAACGCACCGACGACATGCCGTAACCATGGCTGTCGAGACCGGCATGAGCGGCTTTCACCACTTCAGGGTGGCTGGAAAGACCGAGGTAGTTGTTTGCACAGATATTGATCACTTTTTTCAGGGCGGCCCCTTCTGGGAATTCCACCTCGATATCCGCTGCCTGCGCAGAATGGATATAGCGTTCCATTTTGAAGATGCCCGCATCTTTCAGGCCGTTCAGGGTATCCTGGTACATGCCCCGCACTTTGTCACTGTATGCCATTGTTTGTCTCCTTTTTATTTTAAATATTCATTGACGAGCTTAACGATCTTGTTGACCGAGTCGAATGCTTCCGGCGTTGCCTTGTCATCCGGAATGGAAATGTTGTACTTGTTCTCGAGGAACCTTTTCAGTGATACCATTGAAAATGAATCCACGATGCCGCCCGAGATCAGCGGGGTGTCGTAAACGATCTCGCTGTCATCCTCGACATATTCTGCAATCACATATTTTAAAACGATGTCTTTCATTTCTTCCATTGTTTTGTTCTCCTATGTTTTTGGGTTAATAATATTTTGGGATTTGCACTTTACTAAAGGTGGTGAACTGGTGAACTGGTGAACTGGTGAGTTTATTTGTTCATTGTTTTTAACTCACCACCGCACTAGTTCACCATCTCACCAGTTAATCATTTTCCAGGGTACTGGTATCCCCTATCTCCTCTCCCCACTCCTTGGCATGGAGGATGCGGCGCATGATCTTTCCGCTGCGGGTTTTCGGGAGGGTGTCGATGAATTCGATCTCCTGCGGCATGGCGAGCGGCGACAGCTTTTTCCTGACGAAGTTCATAATTTCAAGGTCAAGCTCCTTGCTGCCGACAAAGCCTGGCTTCAGGGTTACAAAGGCTTTCACGACTTCCATGTTCACGAAATCGGGCTTGGCGACAACGGCTGATTCTGCGACGGCCGGATGCTCGAGCAATGCGGATTCAACCTCGAACGGGCTTACCAGGTGTCCGCCGGTATTGATGACATCATCGTCGCGGCCGACAAACCAGAAATAGCCTTCTTTGTCGATGCTTGACCGGTCGCCCGGAAGGTACCATCCGTTCTTGAATTTGTTCTTGTAGGTCTCTTCGTTGTTCCAGTACATCCTCATCATGGATGGCCAGCCGGGTTTGATGGCGATCAGCCCGATCTTGCCGGTTTCCCCGAAAGGTTCATACTTGTCGGCATCAATGACCGTGGCGGTGATGCCCGGGAATGGCTTGCCCATTGAACCCGGCTTGATCTTCATGCCCGGGTAGTTCGAGATCATGATGCTGCCTGTTTCCGTTTGCCAGTATGTATCGAGGAATGGCTTCCCAAAGACTTTCTCAGACCAGATCACAGCTTCCGAATTCAGCGGTTCGCCTACGGATGCAAGATGCCTGAGACACGAAAGGTCGTACTTTTTTATGACCTCGTCACCGGCTTTCATAAGCGATCGTATGGCTGTAGGAGCCGAATACCACATGGTGATGCGGTTCTTCTCGATGAACTTATACCAGGCTTCTGCTGAAAATCCCGAATCGAGAACACACTGGGTAACGCCGTTGCTGAAGGCGCCGATGATCCCGTACGATGTGCCTGTCACCCATCCCGGGTCGGCGGTACACCAGTATATATCGTCGTCACGCAGGTCAAGGACCCACCTGGAGGTCAGGTACTGAGATATCAGCGAATAATGAACATGCTTTACCCCTTTCGGCTGGCCGGTGGTTCCTGAGGTATAATGAAGCACCGACGGTGATTCGGCCTTTGTTGGATGAATGTCGAATTTCTCAACTTTCGGGAGCTGTTCGAGGTTCATTGCCACTTCCCTTTGCTGTAAGGGTTTTCCGGGATCCTGATCAACAATGATCATGTATTCCAGCCAGGGCATCTTTTCGATGATCTTCCTGACCTTCGGAGCATGCTTTTTCTGGGTGATGATGACCCTTGTCTGGGCATTCTCAAGACGGATGAAGAGTGATTCGTCGCCGAAAGCGGAGAATAAAGGTTGTGCAATGGCGCCGGTCTTCAGGATGCCGATGAAGCCAAGGTATAATTCAGGGATCTTGTCCATGAAGAGGCAGACCCGGTCTTCTGGCTTTATCCCGAGATCCCTCAGGAACTGTCCGATCGTGTTCGATGCCAGGCGGATGTCGTTGTAGGTGTATTTTTTCTCCACCCCGCCAAGGCCTTCCCAGATCAGGCCCATTTTATTGCCCTTTCCAAGCTCGCAGATGCGGTCGGAACAGTACCAGCCGATGTTGATCACATCCCCCGGCTTGTATCCAAGCTCCTTTTCGGCGATGCTCCAGCTGAAATCTTTTATTCTTTCTTCGTAAGAACCGATGTTTGACATAGTGTGCTGTTTGGTTTATTTTAATTATGAATTATGAGTTTGAATTATGAATTATGTCATTTACCCGTCATTCCCGCGAAAGCGGGAACCTCATCCTTCTCGTTCCACAACAACCACCGCATTCGCCAGATCCTTCAAATGTGTCAATGAAACATGAATGCCTGTAAACTTTTCCCTCAGGGCAAGCTCTTCCGCTTTTCCATAAAGCCTGATCAGCGGTTTCCCGTACTCATCGTGATATACATCGATATCGGCAAACCGTATCCCGAAACGCCAGCCGGTTCCTATGGCTTTCAAAAAAGCCTCTTTTGCGGAGAACCTGGCAGCGTAATTCTGGTACTTGAACTTTTTGGTTTCGCAATATTCAATTTCCCCGGGCGTAAATATCTTTTCACGGAAACCGATATCGCGCTCCATCACTTTGCGGATGCGATCGACCTCAATAATATCTGTCCCTATTCCGTATATCATATTTTAGCAGTGCAAAATACAATTTTTTTGTGAATTCAATAACAATAAAAAAGCGGGTCAAAAATGATTAATTCAAAAACGGAACCGCGGAGTAAAAAGTATGTTCATGCAGTTTAACTTAGACAAGTCTTAGAGGAGGCTTAGAGGTGACTTAGACAAACCTTAGAGAAGGTTCAGATTAACCATCTATACATCTCAGCATCTAAGCCTTGCTCACTCTTCATTGTTCATTAACCAAGTGCCGTAGGCACAAAAGCCCGGTAGAAAAGATAACCACCCTGGTTCCTTTCGTCCTGTACGGGACGTAAGATTTCAACATTATTTCAAAGCTACCGGGCTGTGATCCCTATGGGATTTTCGGTGAACAACGTACGGTGAACAGGGAACAGTGACAATAAAAAAATAACCACATCAGGCACAGTAGTTCACAGTAAATTTATGGCGGTGAAAAAAAGAACATGGATAAAACGCCTGCCAACCGTGGGCAGAGATTTTGCTTTGTGTCCTCAGTGCCTTCTCTGTGACCTTTGTGGTAAAAAATTGAAATCATAACCACGGAGAACACAGAGGATGCACAGAGTTCACAGCGTTTTTCCCTATTATGCATTCCAGGCTTCAGCCTTCAGGCTTCAAGAATAACGTCATCCCTGCGAAAGCGGGGACAGCTCATCAGCTAATAAGCTCATCAGCTAAATAGTAACAGAGTGACAGAGTAACAAAGTCTCATTAAGAATTTTGTATCTTTGTAAAAAGCTTATCTCAATGAATATTACAGCTGAAAAACTGGATATCATTCAAAAAATCTGTGAGATCCAGGATAATGACCTGATTGATCTGATCAAGAAAATAATTGATATTCCCTCTGCTTCAAAAACTGATTGGTGGGATCAATTATCCGAACAGGAGCAGGAATCTGTTAAGCGGGGGTTGGATGATCTTCAGCATGGGAAAGTACACACCCATGATCAGATAAGAAAAAAATATGCAAAATGGCTTAAAGATTAAGTGGACTGACGAATCCACCAAAAATCTTGAGAGTATTGTTACCTACCTTGAATCCAACTGGACGCAAAAAGAATTGAAAAGGTTCTTTCGAAAGCTGGAGAAACAATTGTATATCCTGTCCCTCTTTCCTGAAGCATATCCAATCTCCCATAAAAAGAAGAATGTTCATCGCTGTGTTCTCCTGAAAAACCTGACCCTGTACTATTCAGTTGCTGATGGATCAATTATCATCTTATCCCTTTTTGATACCCGGCAGGATCTATCAAAGTTAAAGATTTGATCTGCGGGATTGGAAGAGACAATTGCCCCGACACATAGGAATTTTTCAGTGTACAACGTACGGTGAACAGAGAACAGTGACAATAAAAAAACAACCACATCAGGCACAGTAGTTCACAATAAATTTATGGTGGTGAAAAAAAGAACATGGATAAAACGTCTGCCAACCGTGGGCAGAGATTTTGCTTTGTGTCCTCAATGCCTTCTCTGTGACCTTTGTGGTAAAAAATTGAAATCATAACCACAGGGAACAATGCTTCAGGCTTCAGGCCTCAGGCTTCAGGCTTCAAGACTAACGTCAGCCCCGCGAAACATGACTGGGTGCTGGATGCTGGATGCTGGATCGTAATTCGTAATTAGTAATTAGTAATTAGTAAGCTCGTCAGCTAAAATATTCCCGTGCCAGTTCCGTTATAAAACAGATCGTTGTTTTAGAAGGAGGGAATATGAAAAGGATCGTTTTTCTGATGCACACATCACTGGACGGTTATGTGGCGAAACCCAACGGGGCGATTGACTGGGTTCTGCTTGACAATGAGATGTTCAACCCGGTCATCCTGGGAGGCGGCATCCCGCTTTTCATGAAGCAGGATCAAAGCATCGGGCTCGAACTCAGGACTGTAAAAACCTTCCCGTGCGGCGTGGTAGCCTTGAATTATCATGCCAATACAGTCCAACCATGACCCATGACTATTTCGAAAGCCAGGACTTCAGGAAGACAGATTTCTCAAAAGATCCCCTGGTTAAAGGAGAATATGATAAGTGCACATTTACTGACTGCGATTTCTCCAATGCAGACCTTTCCGGGATAAAATTCCTGGAATGCAGGTTTGACGGTTGCAATCTCGGCATGGCAAAGCTGGTGAAAACCGCTTTCCGGGATGTTGCCTTCAGGAACTGCAAAATGATCGGGCTTCTTTTTCAGAATTGCAATGATTTCGGCTTTTCCGTAAGCTTTGAGAACTGCAACCTCAACTACGCTTCCTTTTTCGGGGTAAAGCTGAAGAAGACCATTTTCAGGAATCTCACACTGCATGAAGCCGATTTCAGCGAAAGCGACCTGTCTGGAGCAGTATTCGATAATTGTGATCTGATGCGGACTGTATTCGACGGAACAAATCTTGAAAAAGCAGATTTCCGGACGTCATTCAATTATTCATTCGATCCGGATAAGAACCGCATCCGTAAAGCCAAGTTTTCTTTGTCGGGTGTGGCGGGACTTTTAGGCAAGTATAACATCGAAATAGAAAACTAAAATGACCGAAAAAGCAGTACCGGAGCCCCGGATCGAAACTTTTCCGGGGAAGAAACTTACAGGGAAAAAACTTAACATGTCATTCGCTGAAAACAGGACGTTTGAACTCTGGCGAAGCTTTATGCCATGGCGGAAAGAAATTCCAAACGCGATCGGAACGGAACTGTATTCTGTTCAGATCTACCCTCCGGGATTTTTTGAAGACATCGACCCGAACGCTGAATTTGAGAAGTGGGCCGCGGTTGAGGTTCCTGATTTTACTTCCATTCCGGACGAAAAGGAAACCATGATCATTCCATCCGGCCTTTATGCCGTGTTTCATTATAAAGGCGCAGCCAGTGCGGCAGCGGAAACGTTTGAATACATCTTTGGCACCTGGCTTCGGGCTTCGGGCTTCGGGCTGGATGACCGGCCGCATTTTGAGATCCTGGGCGAAAAGTACAAGAATGAAGACCCGGATTCGGAAGAGGATATATGGATTCCTGTTAAGTGAAAAACGCAAAATGAAAAGTGAAAAATTCATTTCATTTTTTTCTTTTCGCTATTCTTTTGAATTTCCCATATTTTCGTCAGTTATTCCTATTTTTACATGGTAACTGAAAACTATTTCAATCAAAAATCCGATCATGAAAACAATTCTCTCCCAATCAAAAGGGCTTTTGAGTGTTTTATTCCTTTGCCTGATCCTCAGTTTGACTTCATTTAGTACCCTCGCCCAGAGCGACGCGGAGGGAAGCAAAGACCCTGCCCTCTTTACCCGGATGCCGGGGTATCACATTTACCGTTATGACGACCTGCAGTTCGACCGGTATGAATTCAGGGTAAGCAGCGAAAAGAAAGAGGCTGTGGAAGGACATCATCTCTTTATCATCTATGATCTGAATGATAATGTTCAGGCCCCAAGCCCGCTGCAGATCGGCCGCAACTATATCAATGCCGCCAAATCAGTAGGCGGCCAGCTTGTTTCCGAGTGGCATGATCCGGGTGAAGATGTCGTGGTAAAGGTGGTAAAAAATGGCAAGGAGACATGGGCTTATATCACGGCCAACGGCAGTGGTGCCTATTCCATGGATATTGTAGAGAAAGAGGCCATGAAGCAGGATGTGGTGGCTGACGCCAGTTCGATGAACAAGACCATCAAAGAAACCGGGAAGGTGGCGCTGTACGGGATCTATTTCGATACCGGGAAATCAGTCCTGAAACCGGAATCCGATGCATCATTGCAGGAAATTGCAAAACTCCTGAAGGAAAATGCCGGCCTGAAGCTTTATGTTGTAGGACATACCGACAATACAGGGATCTTCGATGCCAACATGAAATTGTCGCAGGACCGGGCGATGGCTGTGGTTACTGCATTGACAACTAAATACGGCATCAATGGTACACGGCTAAAAGCCTGCGGCGACGGACCAACGGCACCTGTTGCAAGTAACGACACAGAGGAAGGCAAAGCGCTGAACCGCCGGGTGGAGTTGGTGAAACAGTAGGCATTCTTTTAACTTCTTTTTCTTTCACGAAGATCCACGAAGAAGACGCCGGGTAGGGAACCGGGAAAAGTGAAAGCCTCGCCTTCAGAACGATCTGTAAAGAAGAACAACAATGAAAAAACAATATTTGTTCATCTTTCCCTGCCTGCTACTGCTTGGCGTTGCAAAAGCCCAATGGCAGCCGGTAAACGGTCCATATATACCGGGTACTATGTTTATCAATTGTCTCGTCGCATCCGGAACGGATATTTATGCAGCTTCTTTGGATAATGGCAATCCTTCGGGGATCATTGGAGTCATACACTCTAACGATAACGGTTATACATGGACCAAAACAACTTTCAGCCAGGAAACGATGTGCCTGGCAATGGTCGGAACAAAAATTTTAGCCGGATCAGACAGCGGGCTTTATTATTCCTCTGATCATGGCAACACATGGTACAAGACTCCTCCCCTTGGGGTTATCCATTTTGAAAGTATGGCAGTGTATGATACAATAATTTATGGATCCGTCAGCTTTTCTGGGCTCTACCGGTCCAGCAATCTAGGACAAAACTGGACTTATTCAGGCTTATCAGGTAAAGACCCTTCTCATATAAAGATCCTTGGAACAGATATATATGTGCTTACCAGTTCAGGTATTGCCGTTTCTTCAGACCTGGGTCATTCCTGGAATTTTAAACCTGTTTATCCTGATGATTTAATCAATGATTACAGCGTTACAGGAACAACATTGTTCATTGCCGGCTGGCATGGAGTTTATGTTTCCATTAATGATGGAGTAACCTGGACGCTAACCTCACTGCAGATATTCACCAATTGTCTTTTCGTCCAGGGATCGGATCTGTATGCAGGAACGAATAGCGACGGCATTTTTGTCTCACACGATAACGGAACCCACTGGTTTCAATGCGGCTTACCATGGAAATCGATTTACACGATAACTTCGAACGGCGCAAATTTGCTTGCAGGCGCTAATGACGGACTTTATGTATCGACCGATCAAGGCTCAACCTGGACGAGAGAGGGCGTCGTTAAAGCAGACGTCATATGCATGATGCATAAAGGAACGGGTATTTTTGCAGGGGGAAGGAACAAAGGTCTCTATTCGACGCGTGATTATGGGGTTACCTGGACAGATTGCGCGCTTCCCTATACCGTCACGGCCCTGGCAGTTTCAGGATCAAATCTTTTCGCGGGAACATACCTGTATGGCATCGAACGGTCGACAGATGACGGAGTCGATTGGGAACCAGTCAATACCGGTTTGGGGAACTGGTCTTTGTCTGTAAAATCGTTGTTTGTAACTAACCAGAATATTCTTGCCGGAACCGATGATCGAATATACATGTCCAACAACGAAGGTGCAACCTGGAACCCGGCGGGCACCGGCATGCCGGAATCCACGAGTGTCCGTTCAATTGTTACAGACAGTGCTTCCCTTTTTGCCGGGACCAATCATGGGATGTACATTTCTACGGATAACGCGACCTCCTGGAACCTGCAAAACGCCGGGTTAACCGATACGAATGTGTTAACGGCGGTAGTCAGCGGAAGTTACGTCTACGCCGGGACAAACGGAGGGGGTGTATTCAAATCAACGAACCAGGGATACGACTGGACCCCGGTAAATACGGGCCTTGACAATCTCTATGTTAATACACTGGTGCTCCTCGGGTTGGATATACTGGCAGGAACCGGGCAGGGGATATTTCTTTCGAGAGACGGTTGCGCGCACTGGACCAACGCCAGCATAGGCTTACCTGATTCCGCAGTGAATGCGTTGTTTGTCTCCGGAGAATTCCTGTACGCGGGCGTCTCGAACGACGGAATGTGGAAACGTCCGTTAGCCGATTTTCAGGGGATCGATGAAAAGCAGGATCTTATCTCCTTCGAACTATACCCGAACCCCGCGGTAAATCGGGTTTATCTGAATTATCATTTTGCAAGTCACGGAACGGGATTAACACTTTCAATCTTCATGTCCACCGGTCAGGAAATCAGGTCGTACCCGCTTCAGGGAAAGGAAGGAAGTTTTTCCTTTGACGTTTCGGATCTGCCGTCAGGGCTTTATTTGTGTAAACTTCATGATGATACATTTTCAGGTGGAATGAAGAAACTGATCGTGATGAAATGATTCCTGTTAACCAGCATTTCTTTATGGTTAAACAAATTAAAAGATAACCGTAGGGTGGAGCTGGTGAAACAATAGTTTTTGTTCTAATTTACCCTGCATACCCACCCCTCTAATCCCCTCCCTGGATCCCCGCGTACGCGGGGAACTTTGGGAGGGGAAGACCGAAGGTCGGGGTGGGTACGTTAAATCGCCCCCAACTGCTTCCCGACTTTCCTGAACTTCTCGAGTGCAAACCCGATCTGCTCCATGGAATGTGCCGCGCTGATCTGCACGCGGATCCTTGATTTGCCTTTTGGTACGATCGGGTAATAGAAACCGATCACATAAATTCCTTCTTCGAGCAATGCACTGGCAAAATCCTGCGACAGTTTTGCGTCGTTGGGAAGATGTCCGAACAGAACCGGTGTGATGGGATGAGTACCCGGCACGATCCGGAAACCGAAGTCTTCCATCCCTTTCCGGAACATGCGGGTATTCTGGAATAGTTTATCCTTCAAGGCCGTCGTTTCCGTCAGGAGATTCAGCACTTCCAGCGTGGCGCCGGTGATGGCCGGTGTAAGTGAATTTGAAAACAGGTAAGGCCTTGAGCGCTGACGCAGGATCTCGACGATCTCTTTCCGTGCTGAAATGCATCCGCCTGATGCTCCTCCCAGTGCTTTTCCGAAGGTGGTTGAAATGATATCTACCCGGCCCATGGCATTGCAGTATTCTGCGGTTCCCCTGCCCTTTTCTCCGATAAAGCCTGTTGCATGGGAGTCATCGACCATCACGAGGGCGCCGTATTTGTCGGCCAGGTCGCAGATCTTGTCCACCTGGGCAATGATCCCGTCCATCGAGAAAACGCCGTCGGTGACGATCATCTTGAAGCGAGCTTCACCGGCATCGTTCAGCACCTCCTCGAGGTCTTCCATATCGTTGTTCTTGTAAACAAAGCGCTTGGCTTTGCAAAGCCGGACGCCGTCGATCACGGAGGCATGGTTCAATTCATCCGAAATGATGGCATCCTGTTCCCCTAAAAGAGGTTCGAATACCCCGCCGTTCGCATCGAATGCGGAGGAATACAAAATGGTGTCCTCCATCCCCAGGAATTCACTGAGCCTGTTCTCCAGGTCCTTATGCACCTGCTGGGTTCCGCAGATGAACCGCACGGATGCCATGCCGAAACCATACTTGAAAAAGTTCAGGTTGGCAGCGGCCATGACACGCGGTTCGGAACAAAGCCCAAGGTAATTGTTGGCACAGAAATTAAGCACTTTCCGTCCGTCGCTGGTCTTTATTTCAACTCCCTGGGGTGTTGAGAGAATCCGCTCTTTCTTAAAAAGTCCATCCGAAATAATCGAATCGATCTGTTTCTGAAGGTGGTCTTTGTATTTGCCGTACATGGTTTTGAATTTGATGATCAGGGCGCAAAATTAGGGATTTAGTTTCATATTAAGAATTCGGGAGAACTGAAGTCGAAAACACAATCTTCCTGCCTGATCCTGGTATTTTTATATGCAGAGAACCACAGTGATGGAGGGAAATTAGCTGACATGGAAAGATGACCACTCCAAATTAATAATACCTTTGATGATCAAAATCATGAAAGGTGATGAAACACGCAACGAATCTGACCTTACTTATCCTGGCTTCTTTTTTCCTGATCACCGCATGCAAAAAGGATACGGAAAAAACCCCGGATTACCCGCAGCTGATCGGTGCATGGGAGGGTCAGACCTCCCAGGTTGTGCCCATTTCCTTAAGTGTCACGAACCGGGATGGTATTTTGTACATCTCTTACTACAAATTCCAGGTATCTACCAATAATGGGTATCAGAGCTATGAGCAGTATAATTCGAACGGCATCGCATCCATCAGCTCAACGCAATTCAAGATCATCCTGGGTTCCGGCACGAATGGCGAGGCCTATATCGATGGGATCTTTAATGTTCAGAATATGACACTGACAGGAAATTTTGCTGTTTATGCCAATGGGAACAACATCGACAAGTTTACAGGGTCTTATGATGCGGCATTGAAACAGTAGGGTCACAAGGTGAATGATCCTGGTGAATGGACCCTGACAGGGTTCGGGACCCTGACAGGGTCCAAAATGCTGACGGGTTCAGGACCCTGACAGGGTATATAGCCTACCTGGACCCTGTCAGGGTCCAATCCCACTAAATATCTTTCAGATTCAATTTTCTGAGCTTCGGGAAAAACCTGGATGTGACCGCGACGATCAGCAGTGTCATCCCTCCTCCGAAGATCACAGAAGGGATCAATCCCATCAGCTTAGCAGCAACCCCTGACTCGAAGGAGCCGATCTCGTTTGAGGAACCGATAAAGATGCTGTTTACGGAAGCAACCCTTCCGCGCATTTCATCGGGTGTGACCAATTGCATGGTGGTGGAACGGATAATTACGCTGACGTTGTCAAACATCCCGCTCAATGCAAGCAATGCCATGGAAAGATAAAAATTCCTTGAAAGTGCAAACAGGATGATGCTCACCCCGAACCCTGCCACTGCGATCATCAGGTATCTTCCGGCTTTTTCCCTTGGCGGGCGATAAGCGATAAACAATGACATGATCACTGCTCCGACCATCGGGGATGACCTGAGGAAACCCAAACCCTGGGGCCCGACTTTCAGCACCTCCGCTGCAAATACCGGAAGCATGGCTACGGCTCCGCCAAAAAGTACGGCAAACATATCGAGGGTCATCGCTCCCAGCAATATCTGGTTTTTAAAAACAAAACGGATCCCTGAAACCAATCGGTGGTAGATCGATTCTGCCTTTTCAATGGCCGGTACCGGGTACTTTTTTACATTCCCCAGCAGGACAAAAGACATGATCACGAACAGCATGACAACCAGGTATGCGACATGAACCCCGAAAAAGCCGTACACAAGCCCGCCGATGGCAGGGCCTGTAATGGCTGCAATATGCCATGTCGTACTGTTCCATGTGGAAGAGTTTGCATAGAGTTCACGGGGAACGACCTGGGCCATCAGGGCAATGGTCGAAGGGTAAATGAAAGCCCTTGCAATTCCTGATATTGCAACAACACAATAGATTGGAATTATCCCGAAGGCTCCGTACAATCCTGTGCTCTTTGAACTGAATGCAAGAAGTCCTGCAGTCCCTGTGAGAAACAGAAGCATGAACCAGAGGATCACCTTTTTCCTGTTAAACCGGTCTGCGACATGACCTGCATACAGGGCAACAGAAATAAACGGAATCGCTTCGGCAAGGCCGATAAGCCCCAGTGACAACGGATCCTTCGTCAGCTCATACACCTGCCATCCGACGATGATCGATTGCATCTGCATCGCAATGGTAGTGAAAAACCTGTACGAAAGGAAAAGACGGAAATCTTTTACTTTTAAAACGGCGAAGGCGTCCTGTCTGGGCATTGGCTGCTGGCTATTGGCCTTTGGCCTTTGGCTAAAAGCCAATAGCCAATAGCCAATAGCAAAAGCCAAAAACTATTCTTCTTCCTTTTCCTGTTCTTCGTATGCTTTGAGAAGCTTATCCTGAACGTCACCCGGAACCTGGGTATATTCAGCGAATTTCATCCCGTATGTAGCGCGGCCACTGGTGAGAGAGCTCAGGGCAGTAGAATAACGGTTCATTTCAGCCAGCGGCACTTTTGCAAGGATCTTCTGGTAATTGCCATCGCTGTCCATACCCATGATAACGGCACGGCGGCCCTGGAGGTCGGTCATGACATCCCCCATTTTATCTTCCGGGACGATGATCTCGACATCATAGATCGGCTCAAGGATCTTTGGCCCTGCATTTTTAAATGCTTCCTTAAAGGCGTGCCTTCCGGCAAGCTTGAATGAAATTTCGTTGGAATCCACCGGGTGCATCTTGCCGTCATAGATACTCACAACGATATCGCGTGCATAGGAGCCTGTCAAAGGCCCTTCTTCCATCTTCTCCATGATCCCTTTCAGGATAGCGGGAATAAAGCGGGTGTCGATGGCACCGCCGACGATACAGTTGTGCAGGAGCAATTTTCCGCCCCAGTCGAGGTCAATGACATCCCTGCCACGGATCGGGAATTCACTCTGATCCTTCATCCCTTCCCTGAACGGCTCGATCATCATGTGAACTTCACCGAACTGTCCGGCACCGCCAGACTGTTTCTTGTGCCGGTACATCGATTTTGCAGGCTTGGTGATGGTTTCGCGATACGGGATCTTCGGGGCAATATATTCAATGCCTATTTTCTCGAGGTTTTCGATCGTCCATTTTGCAATGTTCAGATGGAGTTCTCCCTGTCCATGGAGAAGGATCTGTTTCAGTTCCTTTGAATATTCCAGGATAATGGTCGGGTCCATTTTGCTGATTTCACTAAGGATCCCGCCAAGCTTCTCGTCATCACCCTGATTTTTCGCTTTTATTGCGACCCTGAATTTCGGTTCCGGGTAAACGATCGGTTCGATCACATCATCCGCATTCTTGGGAGAATTCAGCGTATTGTTGGTAAATGTAGCCTTCAGTTTGATCGTAGCGCCGATATCACCGGCAACGATCTTTTCAACTTTTTCCCTGTTCTTGCCATTCATCACAAATAACTGTGACAGCCGCTCCTTGGAACCCCTGTTCGGGTTGATCATATCCATGGCTTCGGTGATTTCCCCTGAATAGACCTTGAAGAAAGAAACTTCTCCCAGGTGCTGTTCGATCGAAGTCTTAAAGATAAACGCTGAAGCCGGGTCTGAAGGTTTGAAATTCAGTTCTTTCCCTTCCTTGGTTTTTACACCCGGAAGGTCATTCGGAGCCGGTGCGCTGGCAGCGATAAATTCAAGAAGGCGGCCAACGCCGATATTCTGTTTGGAACAAACGCACATCACTGGGAAAATGGCCCTGCTGATCAATCCGGTCTTCAGGACTTTGGCAATCTGTTCTTCCGTGAGTGTTCCTTTTTCAAAGAAAACCTCCATCAGGGTTTCATCTTTTGAAGCGAGTTCCTCGATCAGGGCACCCTGCATTTCTTCCGCCCTGGCTTTTTCACTGTCGGGAATATCCAGTATTTCCGGTTTTCCTCCGCCTTGCGGATATTTATACATCTTCATCTTCAGAAGATCGATGATCGAATTGAAACCGATACCCGGGTTGACGGGGTATTGAAGCAGGGTTACATTATTCCCGAACTGCTGTTTCATCTGGCGGAAGGCTTCATCAAAGTTGGCATGCTCAAGATCGAGCGAATTGACAACAAACACAACCGGGGTATGGTTTTTATTGGTGTGCCTCCAGGTGATCTCAGTGCCTACCTCCACGCCATTCTGGGCATTTATAACCATCAGTGCCGTATCGGCTACTTTCAGCGAAGAAACAACCTCGCCGATGAAATCATCAAACCCCGGGGTATCGATGATGTTGATCTTTTTACCGTCATAGATTGAATAAAGCACGGAAGAGACAACCGAATTCTGGCGCTCCAGCTCGATCGGGCGGTAATCGGAAACCGTGTTTTTATCTTCCACTGTTCCACGACGGGAAATACCCCCCCCTTCAAAGAGCATGGATTCACCTAGTGTTGTTTTCCCGGATTTCGCACCTCCAATGAGCACAATATTCCTGATCTCGTTTGTCTGAAAAACCTTCATGATTTAATCTTTATCTAAATGATTGAAAAATAATAATTTCTAAAATGGGAGGCAAAGTTATAAAAATGCCTTTTAATACCAAAGGGTTGGAAGAATTTAATTATTATGGCGGTCAGATGTCATGCCGTTAATTGGCTTTGAGGAGATTGTCTATTTTATCCCATTGGGTTTCGGTCATTTTGGATCCGATCACTTCGATCACATTTCCTGCCAGGATCGCCCCGATCTCTCCACAGCGTTGCAGCGGCATTCCAAGGGAATGTCCGTATAAAAAGCCGGCGGCATACAGATCACCGGCACCTGTTGTATCAATGGGATTAACAGGAATAACGCCGATCTCGACCACTTCCCCGCCGGACTTCACCAGGGATCCCTTGCTACCGGTCTTTACTATTGCGATCTTGCATGTACCGGCCAGGATATTCAATGCTTCAACCGGCTCTTTCCCGGTAATGGCTTTTGCTTCTTCTTCATTGGCAAAAACAATATCAACATATTCCGAAATGATGTGCTGAAGAAATTCACGGTTTGCTTCCACCACGTTATAACTTGCAAGGTCGATGGAAATAATCAGGTTCTCTGCCCGGGCCAGATGAACAGCTTTCTCAACCAAGGCATGATTCTGAACCAGGTACCCTTCGATGTGAAAATAATCGTACCCTTTGAATAACTGATGATATGATGCTGGATGCGGGATGCCGGATGCGGGATGCTGACTGCCGACTTCCGGCTGCTGACTGCCAACTTCAAAATGATCGGCTGACAGTTCAATAGCAGCACCCAGAAATGTGGCAAATGTCCGCTCCGAATCAGGCGTAACCAGGGCAATCGCTCTTCCCGTTTCTTCCGTGCTGTGGATCAGGTGTGGATCGACACCGGCGTTGATCATATCCCGAACGAATGATCCGCCCAGCTCATCTTCGCCAATCACCCCGATGTAGCCTGTTTTTGCACCAAGTGTGGCCAATCCGTGGATCGTGTTTGCTGCAGATCCGCCCGCAGACAGGCTTTTCTCAAGTCCTGCCAGGACATGAAGGATCTGGCTGCTGCGGTTTTTGTCCACCAGCTGCATGCTTCCTTTCGGCAAGCCGAGTTGTTCAAGAATTTTCTCATCTTCGAGCGGGATCATAATATCCACCAGGGCGTTGCCCATTCCGAGTATTTTTTTCATAGCTGATATTTCGGGTTGCAAAGTTAAATAATATATCATTTCTATCCTTGAAAAACACTACAATAGACACATAGACCATAATAGAGCGAATGTGATCTATTGCCTCTTCTATGTGGTGATATAATCTTTTTCAAATAATATTCATGATGGCATGCCGTTTGATTATCTGGAACAATTTTAAATTAGAGCAGGCAGCATGTTAACACAACACAATTTCAGGATGATCTTACTTTTGCTTATGATCATCAGTTTGCCGGGTTGTTCCCAGGACAGGGCATCATCTCAGATCAATGCAACATCTCAAAATAAGAAGAAAATGGAATATAAGAAGTTAACACCTGAAGAAGAGCAGGTAATTGTTTACAAAGGAACGGAACGGGCGTTTTCCGGCAAGTATGAGAATTTCTCGGAGAAAGGGGTTTATGTTTGCAAGCGATGTGGCGAACCGTTGTTCAAATCGGATACCAAGTTCGATGCCCAATGCGGGTGGCCCAGTTTCGATGATGCCATACCCGGGGCGGTAAAACAGCTGCCCGATACGGATGGAATGCGGACGGAGATCGAATGTGCCAAATGCGGGGCTCATCTTGGACATGTGTTCCAGGGCGAAGGATTCACAGCAAAGAATACCCGCTATTGCGTGAATTCCATTTCCATGGATTTCGATCCTTTGGTAAAGGTTGAACCCGTGAAGAAAACGGATACAGCCATCTACGCCGGCGGTTGCTTCTGGGGGGTTGAATATTACATGAAAAAATCAAAAGGCGTGATCTCTGCAGAAGTCGGATACACAGGAGGACATAAGGATCATCCGACCTACCAGGAGGTTTGCTCGGGTACGACCGGCCACCTCGAGGCGATTGAAGTAGTCTTTGATCCGAAGCAGACAACCTACGAGGAACTGACACGTCTCTTCTTTGAGATTCACGATCCGACGGAATGGAATCACCAGGGCCCTGACTGGGGTGAACAATACCGGTCAGCAGTATTTTATCTGAACGATGAACAAAAGCGTACAGCGGAGAAACTGATCAGTCTTTTAAAAGAGAAGGGGTTCAAGGTTGTAACGGAAGTAAAAAAAGCCGGAAAATTCTGGAAAGCGGAAAATTATCACCAGGAATATTACGAAAAAAATGGCCACCAGCCATATTGTCATGGGTTTGTGAAGAGATTCTGATAGCAGGCGGTGTAGGAGTGGTGGAAGTTCAGTAAGATGACAAAAGACTAATGACCATTATATCTTAACGTAATTTGATTTTATCGAAACGTAAATGTACCTCATTGATCATTCGTAATCAATTGCGGAATGTCAAAATATTTTCTTCCGGATTTCCGGAATTACTTTCTAATTTCATTCCATTATATGTCTGATTGTCAATGAGGACAAATTATTTTCCGGTGTGTAAAAGACACACCGGAAAAACCGCTGACAGGATGAAATTTTTTCTAATCCTGATTTCGGCTTTCTTATTCGGGCCGGATAAATGAAATAACGGCATACCAAAAAAGGGAAAAGGCAGGACGTATTTTGAATGACAAATTCTACTGAGAGCCTCACAATGCTGCGATCAATTGCTTCAGTTTGGTTTCTGCTGCTTTGAGGTTATACTGGAAGTTGATGAGGCGGGTATGGGATTCCTCGAAACTTTCCTGCGCCTGCCTGACTTCCAGGGCGGTAGTTTGTCCCAGCCTCAGGCGATGCATAGATATTTCAAGGTTCTCTTTTACCAGGGCCGTGTTCTCTTTTTCAATCTTCAGCAGCTGCTTCTGGTATTCGAACGCGGTAAAGGCATTCTGAAGTTGCGTGTTTACATCAAGCTTTACACTTTCCAGGTTATAACGGCTGGTCTCCAGCTGAAGCTTTGCAGTATTGACCTGGCGGTTAATGTTGCCTCCTTCATAGATCGGGATGGTCAAAGTGCCTCCAATCTGCGGTCCATATGCCTGGTTCTCCCGGGTGGTACCCTTTGTGTTGTTGTTCAGAAGGTAATTATAGCCTGCATTTAAATTCAGTACAGGATACCGTAGTGACTGGAATTCCCGAAGGCTATTTTGTGAGATCACGATATCTTTTTCTGCAGCAAGGACGCTGGTATTGTTCGGGAAGAGCTTTTTCAGCAGATCATCCCGGTCGGGGGAATAATTGTTGATGATCGAATCCGACACCTCGAACGGAGTTTCAGGATCACGGCTCAGCAACTGGTTCAGGACCCGTTTTACCCCGATGATGAGGGCTTCCTGGATGACAGCATTTTCAAGGTTGACATTCAGGTCGATCTGGGCCTGGAGCAGGTCTGTTTTCGGGGCTAGACCAGCATTGAAGCTGGCCTGGAGGATCTTTACCCTTTCCTTCCCGTAATTGATCACCTCGTTATCAGAAGCAAGCTGCTGCTTCTGCTTTACAACATTGAAATAGGAAAGGGTCACATCATAGGCGGTCTGCATCACTTTATCCTTGTATAAGATCTCGCCCCGGGCTTCGATCTCATTCAATTTCTTTTTCGTGGCAAACATCCTCCCTCCATCAAAAAGCGTCCACCCAAGGTCGATGCCTGCATTGAAGGTGTTCGAGGCGGTATTGGAATATTTTACAGAACTGCCGTCGGAAAGATCCTGACTGACATTATTCAGGGAATAATTATCAGAACCGTTTATCCCTATGCCCGGAAGCATTCCTGCATTCCCTGCCGTATTATTCAACTTGTCGATATCGGCGGACGTCCGAGATACCAGGATGTCGTAATTATTCTTTAATGCAATGCTGACGGCTTCTTCAGGAGTCAGCATGGCTTGTCCCCGGAGAAGAGGATGAATGACCGAAAGGAGAATAAACAAAACCAGGATTTTCTTCATCTTGACCTTATGGTTTTTCGAGGGATGTATCAATAATATCCTCCCTGACTTTTTTTGATGACATCAGGATATACATGGAAGGGATGACAAAAAGGGTAAGAATGAGGGCGAAGAATAATCCTCCGACAATGACAATACCAAGCGGTACGCGGCTGCTGGCACCTGCACCAAGGGCCAATGCGATCGGCATGGCGCCGAAGATGGTGGCGAGCGATGTCATAAGGATTGGACGCAAACGGGCTGCTGCTGCTTCAAATGCCGCTTCCGACCTGTTCATCCCCAATTTCCTTTTCTGGTTGGAAAATTCAACGATCAGGATCCCGTTCTTTGTTACGATACCGATCAGCATGATCATACCGATCTCGGAGAAAATATTCAGCGTTTGTCCGAAGATCCAGAGTGAAAGCATGGCACCGGCAATGGCCAGCGGGACCGTCAGCATGATGATGAATGGATCGCGGAAACTCTCAAACTGCGCGGCAAGGATCAGGTAGATCAGAAGCAATGCCAGGATCAGTGCGAATGAGGTATTTGAACTGCTCTCTGCAAAGTCGCGCGACGGGCCGAGCAGGGCGGTCTGAAATGAATCGTCGAGCACTCTGGCGGCTATTTTCCGCATTTCCACGATGCCTTCCCCCAGGGTTCTTCCGGGTGCCAGGGATGCTGAAACCGTAGCTGATTTGAACCGGTTGAAGTGATACAATGTAGGGGGACTGCTGCTCTCTTCCATTTTTACCAGGTTGTCGAGCTGGATCAGGTTGTTATTCCTCCCGCGCACATACAAGGATGAGATGTCGGCCGGCTCGCTCCGTGATTTCCGTTCGACCTGCCCGATCACATAATACTGTTTCCCGTTGCGCAGGAAATAATCGTACCTCCTGCCGCTCAGTGCAAGCTGAAGTGTATTCGAAACATCCAGTACATTGACCCCGAGGTTTGTGGCCTTCAGCCTGTCAACGGTAAGGTTCAGATCGGGTTTGTTGAATTTCAGGTTGACATCAACGTTTGCAAAGACACTGTCTTTTCTGGCCTCCTCAAGGAACTTCGGAAGAAATTTCTGCAGTTTGGAAAAGTCGAGATTCTGCAGGACGAATTGTACAGGAAGCTGGGATCCTGCCGAAAGCGATGTGGAGATCGTCTGTTCCTGGTTCGGGATGATCCGTGCTTCAGGAAATCGTTTGTATATCCTTGTCAGCCTTTCATAGATCTGCTGCTGGGTGGCTTTGCGCTCTTTGGGCTCTGTCAGGAAGGTATTGATCCCGCCGACATTCGTACTGGTGGATGAAAAGCCGGCAACCCTGCCGAATATCAGGCGGGCTTCCGGAATGCTGTCCATTTCCATTTCAACGATCCGGTTGATCAGGTTTGCCGTATAATCAAAGTCGGTTCCTTCCGGCGCGGTGAGGGTTGCACGCACAATACTGTGATCCTCCAGTGGTGCAAGTTCCGATTTTAACACATTCCCGAAAAGGACAATCAATCCGATACAAATACCGAGGATCAGGAACGAAGCCCAGTTATTATCAAGGAACCGGCGGAGGATTTTCCTGTACCCCTTGTCCAGGCCGACAAAGAACGGTTCTGTTTTCGTGTAGAACCAATTATGCTTCGAGATGCTTCCTCCCATTTTAATATTCAGGACCGGCGTGAGCGTAAGCGAAACGAAGGCAGAGATCAGCACGGCACCGGCGACCACCACACCAAATTCCCGGAACAACCTTCCTGTAAATCCCTGGAGGAAGATCACCGGGATAAAAACGATGGCCAGTGTAAGCGAAGTGGAAATGACGGCAAAAAAGATCTCTCGTGTGCCTGAAAATGCAGCCTTCCACCGGTCCATCCCCTGCTCGATCTTCTTAAAGATATTCTCCGTGACCACGATCCCGTCGTCGACGACCAGACCGGTTGCAAGAACAATCGCCAGTAAAGTGAGGACATTCACCGAGAATCCAGCAATATACATGATGAAGAATGACCCGATCAGTGAAACGGGAATATCGATCAGGGGGCGGAGGGCGATGACCCAGTTCCGGAAGAACAGGAATACGATCAGCACGACGAGTGAGATTGCGATGGCCAGTGTTTCCGCCACATCCGTGACCGATTGCCGGACAAACCGCGTTTTATCGAACCCGACGTTAACGCTTAATCCGGGAGGAAGAGCTTTTTCAATTTGATCGAACCGCTTGTAGAACTCATTGGCGATCTCGATATCATTAGCGCCCGGTAATGGGATCAATGCAAGGGAGATCCCTTCAACACCATTGAGTTTGACGCCGGTCTCTTCATTTTCAGGTCCCAGAACGGCTTCGCCGATATCACTGAGGCGGATCATCTGATCGTTGGCCTGCCGGATGATGATGTTGTTGAAATCTTCTTCTGTGACAAGGCGGCCATAAGTTTTCACGATAAGTTCCGTTGATCGTCCCCTGACCTTTCCGCTCGGAAGGTCGACATTCTCCTTCTGTAAGGCGACAGAGATATCTTCCGGGGTAATGTTGTAGGCCGCCATCTTTTCCGGGTTCAGCCAGAGACGCATGGCCGGCCTTTTTTGTCCATACAGCCCGACAGAACTGACACCCGGAATGGTCTGAAGCTTTTCCTGGAGCACATTTTCGGCATAATCGCTCAGTTCCATGGCATTCATGGTTGTGCTCTGAATGGCAAGCGTAATGATCGGGTCGCTGTTGGCATCAGCCTTTGTGACTACCGGAGGTGCATCGATATCCTGGGGAAGGGTCCGTGCTGCCTGGGAAGTTTTGTCCCTTACGTCATTCGCGGCTTTTTCAAGATCTGCTCCGACATTGAACTCAACGATGATGGTGCTGCTGCCAATGGAAGACGAAGAGGAGATTGATTTTATTCCTTCGATCCCGTTAATGGCCTTCTCAAGCGGTTCGGTGATCTGAGATTCAATGATGTCAGGGTTAGCGCCGGTATAAGTTGTCTGGACATTGATCGTTGGCGGATCGATGGCGGGATAAAGACGTATCCCGAGAAAGGTAAAGCCAACCACCCCGAAGAGGATGATGATCAGGCTCATGACAATGGAAGCAACCGGCCTTTTTATTGCTATGTCGGATAAGGATGCCATGGGGTTACCTGTTCAGTTTTGACAGTTTGACCGGCTGATCCGGTTTCAGAAACAGGATCCCGGTGGTCACCACGGTATCGCCGGCGGCCACTCCTTCAAGGATTTCGATCAGGGCTGACTGGCGTACACCTGTCTTTACAGTTGTGAACGCTGCTTTCCCGTTCCTGACCAGGATCACTTTTTTATTCCGTTCCTGCGGGATGATCGATTGTGTGGGTACCATCAGCGCATCCTTGTTTTCGGCGAGTGCAAGTTCAACAGTGGCATAGGCACCGGGTTTAAGCGAGCCGGTTTTTCCATCCACCACCGCCCTGACCTTCAGGTTGCGGGTATCGGCTTCAATACTCTCTTCCGTAGCCATAACCCTGCCTTCATATTTTGTATCATCTCCCTGGACCGTGAACTGAACTTTCTTACCCTCCTTCACTTCCCTGCTGTATTTCTCCGGAACACTGAAATCAAGCTTCATCCGGTCAATCTCACGGATCGTTGTAAGCGGGGTGGTTGATGTGATCTGGGCCCCGACGCTAACATTCCGAAGGCCGATGATACCGTCGAACGGGGCGATCACCTCGGTTTTCCGGATCTGTACCTGGAGAATTTCAATATCGTCTTTGATGGAGTTTACCTGGAGTTCTGTCTGATCATATTCAAGTTCGCTGATGCCGCTGACTTTCAGCAATTCATTTTGCCTTTTCAATGTTTGTTCTGCAATTTCAAGCTGGGTATTCAGCTTTTTCAGGTTGGCTTTCAGGTCCTCATCAAACAATTTCACGAGCAGGGTTCCTTTTTTTACAAAGGTGCCTTCCGGCAGGTTCACCGAAACAACTCGTCCCGGCACATCCGGCATTAATACAGTTTCTTCGAATGGTTTCAAGGTACCGGAAATCATGATGGTTTGGTCGAGAACTGTAGGTTTCACCACATATCCCTCGACAACAATAGATTTTTTTCCTGCCTTATTGTCCTTGCTTTTATCCTGGTTTCCTGAGCTGCAGGAAAAGAGGGCAAATGCCAGTAGAAACCCTAATAATATTCCTGTCAATCTGTTCATTCAGATTATTTATTATTTCAACTGCAACAATCCTTTTTCAAACCGCACTGCTAAATCCATGATATCATCCTTCCTTGCCAAAACACTGATCCATTCTTCCGGGATATTTTCCATTCCATAGATCAGACCTGCAGCACCTCCTGCAATTGCAGCGATGGTATCCGTGTCATTCCCGAGGTTAACGGCGCTGATGAGGGTATCCCTGAAACTTTCGTTCTTCATCACGCACCAGAGGGCTGCCTCCAGTGAATGGAGGACATAGGCTGAGGATTCGATGGTGGCTTCGTCAAACCCGGCGATGTTATGATCCAGGATCCTGGAATAATGCGCCAGTTCAGAGGGATCTGTCACGGAAGATAAAAACTCTTTCGACTCGGTCTGCATGGCCTCATAACTCCTGATCTTGTCTTTCCCTTCAAGTAAGCCGGAAATAAACTGGCTATAAAGGAAACAGCCGATCACAGCGCGGATATGAGGATGTGTTAGTCCTGAAACATCCCGGATGATCCTGAACCGTTCATCGATGGGTTTTTTCTCCAGGAAAAGTGCAAGCGGAAGTATCCGCATCAAAGAACCATTCCCGTTTTCCCGTTCATTGACTCCCACATCCGACATCGGTTTGATCCGGATCCCGTTTTCGATCAGCCGGTCGATCCGGTCGATCGCTTTCTGGGTCTGGATGCCAATATCAAAAACCCGTCCGTGCGGTGTCCAGAACCGGTCGTTCCTCCACCTCGAAAAATTCATCCCGATATCATCCAGATGATAGCCATTGCAGAGGCTTTCCACGGTGCAGAAGACCATTGAAGAATCATCCGACCATGTTCCGGCGGGCTGGTTATACCTCATGTGCCCGAGCATTCCTGATACCGGATAATGCTTCAGCTGTTCGCGTGTTTCAAATTCAACAGGAACGCCAAGTGCATCGCCAACAGCAAATCCTATGAGTGCGTTTGTTATATTGGTAAGAAGATCGTTCATCCGGGCAGCAAAGGTACTACTTATTCACAATACGGGAAACTTGTGTTATTGTTGAATAATTATGAATTAGGAGTTTGAATTATGAATTATGTTTTGATTTCGCTATTTCGCTACTTCGCTATTTCGCTATTTCGCTACTTCGCTACTTCGCTATTTCGCTATTTCGCTACTTACTAATTCCTCCCCCTCCCATTTGGCTATTACCACCGTTGCCAGGCAGTTCCCGATCACGTTCACGGCCGTGCGGGCCATATCCATCAGTTCATCGATGCCGAGAATGATAAAGATGGGCCAGGTCGGCAAGCCAAAGCTGCTGGCCGTAGCAAGCAAAATGACGAGGGAGGCTCTCGGGACACCAGCTACTCCCTTGCTGGTAAGCATCAGCGTCACCATCATCAAAAGCTGTGTTTCAAATGAAAGATGAATCCCTGCGATCTGCGCCACAAAAATGGATGCAAGCGCGAGGTAGAGGGTTGTACCGTCGAGGTTGAAGCTATACCCGGTCGGGATGACAAATGCGACGATCTTCCGCGGGACCCCGAATTTTTCCATATTCTCCATAGCAATGGGAAGGGCCGCCTCCGAACTTGTGGTTGCAAAAGCAAGTGTGGCGGGCTCTGCAACAGCCCGGTAAAACTTCTTTAACGGGATCCGAAGGATCAGCATGATGGGCAGCAGGACGAAAAGCAGAAATGCCGTCAATGCCACATAAAGCGTGGCAAGCAGTTTGAACAGGTTCACCAGGATCCCGATACCCATATGGCCGACACTATAGGCAATTGCGGCAAAAACAGCAAAAGGGGCAAAATACATGACCAGGTTGGTGAATTTGAACATGACTTCCGAAAGCGTTTCCGAAAACCGGACGACCGGGGAGCGGTATTTCTCTTTCACAAGCGCCACGGCAATGCCGAAAAGTATGCTGAAAACAACAATCTGGAGAACCTGCCCGTCGTAGATCGCTTTGGCAATATTTTCCGGGAAAACATGAAGGATCACCTCTTCGAAAGTCTGGTTCTGGATCTGCTGGATCTGTCCGGCATTAACCTGTTCCGGTATCGTTACACCGACACCTGCCTGGCTGATATTGATCGCCGCCAGGCCGATAAAAAGTGCAATGGTTGAAACGATCTCAAAATACAGGATCGATTTCCAGCCCATCCTTCCCACCTGTTTCAGGTCGGAATGGCCGGCAATGCCAACGACCAGCGTCCCGAACAGCAGCGGGGCAATGATCGTTTTGATCAGCCGGATGAAGATCTTGCTGACCAGGTTCATATGGACCGCAATGGCAGGAAGGTCATGCCCGAATTCGGCGCCGGCGATCATGCTGAGCAGGATCCAGGTGGTCAGCGACTTCTTCCTGAAGGCATAACCGGTCAGCATGATGATGAACAACACCCTGGATCCTGCCAGTATCCATCGGTGGATCGATACGACAGCATAAATATCCAGGATTGCCAGAATGGCTGCTATTGTCAGCGAGAGAAGGGAAAAAATGACCCAGGGATTTCCTTTAATTTTCATTCAGCAGGTTTACCGGAGATGTTCAGCAAATGTAAAGAAATAATTATTTCTTCTATATTTGAAGAGTGAAGAGTGAAGAGTGAAGAGTGAAAAGTGAAAAGTGAAAAGTGAAAAGTTAAAAATGAGGATTATAAGCCGGTTTATTGTTTTTCTGGTTGTGGGAGTGATTGTCCAGGGGTTATTTGGTCAATCCGTTCCCCCGATGTACTTCAACCACCTGACACGTGAAAACGGGCTGCCATCCAATACCATTATGAAGGTCATCCAGGATTTCCAGGGGTATGTCTGGATCGCAACAACCAATGGGCTGGTAAGGTATGACGGGCACGACATGAAAATTTTCCGGTCTGTTCCGGGGGATAAAAATTCGCTGGTTGATAATAATATATTCACCTTGTTGTTATCCAGCGATTCCATGATCTGGATCGGGACAGGGAACGGGCTGAGCATTTACGATCCTTCGACCCGAACACTGAGGAATTTCCCTTACAATGATAAGAATCATCACCATTTTCCTTCAGCCCGGATTAACTACATTTTTGAAGAAAAAAAGGGATCTGTGTGGCTTGCAACGGAGACCGGGATCGTTCATGCCACGGGAGCCGGCAATCATTTTACTCATTTTGTCATTTCCGCATGCAATGATCCGAAAAAGCCTGAATTCTATTTTAATGCGGTTATGTCCATTCTCCCGGATCCGGATAATCCGCAGGCTTTTCTCCTTGGCGCCGGACGGGAGCTGATCCTTTTTGACACTGTAAAAAAGGCAGTCCTGGCGCGGTATCCCGGCCCCCCCGGCATCGACATGTACATCCGGTGTATGATTACAGATACAAACCGGCGGTTATGGGCCGCAGGATGGGGTGTGAGCGTTGGGTGCCTTGATCTGGATACCAGGAACTGGAAGTTGTTTTCACCAGGCAGACAGGTTGTAACGACACTCTCCCTCGTGCCAAAAAGCGGTGATGAATTTTGGGTTGCCACAGATGAACTGGGTCTGGCCGTTTTCAACAAGAAGACCCATGCATGGTTTTTCTATAAAAATGATCCGGGCAATCCGAGATCAATCTCCTCGCTCAATGTTCAGGGTTGTGATTACTTTAATGACCACAGGGATTTCTGGACCTGGGGATATGCAGGGATCGATATTGAAAATAAGGATTATTTCTCCTTTCAGCAGGTCAAAGTGCCCTATAAATTCTCATGGATCTGTGACCTTTACAAAGACCCGGTTTCAGACCGGTTATATGCCGGTACCTTTGATTGCAATGGAATGCCTGTACTTGACACCAGGAATAATAAATGGTGCCTGATCCCCTTCGACCAGCCATACCCCGAAAACGGATTATGCATCACCCAGTTTTATCATGATTCCCAAAACAGGTTGTGGATAAGCACAAAGTCGAACCTCTGCTATTTCGATCCGGACAGGAACCTTTTGCGAACCTTCACGACCCCGGATGGGAAACCTCTGCAATTGACCGGCGAGCCTGTGGTTTATGGGATAACCGAAGACACTCAAGGAAACCTGTGGGTGGGAACACGGCTTGACGGGGTGATCCGGATTGACCGTTCGCGAACAAAAACCGATTATTTCAGGCATATCCCGGGAAATCCCGGCTCACTTCTTGAGGGGACCCGGTTCTATACGAGCGGGACCGACAAATATGAACGGATATGGTTTGGATCCAGGGAAGGTTTAAGCATTTTCGATCCTCTTAAAAGAAGCTTTTTCAATTCCTTTACGGATACATTGAAGAAATACGGGATCCATAAAACATGGATCAACGGAATTGAAAGAGATACCCTTGGACGAATGTGGCTGGCTATAGACGGAGCCGGGTTGGTGAGGGTGGAAACCCGGAGTGACGGATCATTCGGCATCAAATTGTTTCATTCGGGAAACGGCCTTACAGATCCGGGGATCGGATGGATTGAGCCGGATCCCGACAGGTGCTTCTGGATCTGGAACAATGGTTTGCTTTATTTCAATCCTTATCTTGAACAGTTCAATTTCATTGACATATACAATGGCCTTCATGAGAATCCGAATGGTGCGCAGAAATTTTTCATCGATGATTCCGGGAATATTTTCTTTGGCGATTCTGCAGGTTTTGAGACCAGGAATATACGGGACATCAGGAAAACGGGGGCGATCCCGATGAACCTTGTGTTCGAAGCCATTGAGATCAACGGCAAATCAAACTCCAAAGGCCCATCCCCGGGAAGATCTATGACACTTGACCTTACGGCAGACCAGAATAACCTGACGTTTCATTATACAGCCATCTGCTTCCATCCTGCAGGCCAGATCCATTACCGTTACAAACTCGGCGGATACGACCATGAATGGGTCGTGGCGGAATCATCGCGGGAAGCCCGTTATACCAATCTTCCCCCCGGCAAATACACGTTCGTGGTCTCTGCTTCACTGGGTCAGGGCTGGCATGAAAGCAGGGAAACGATCACGGTGGTGATCCATCCATTTTTCTGGCGGACCTGGTGGTTCATCCTCCTCTGCCTGGCAGTCATCACCATGATTATTTACGGGATCTACCGTTACCGGATAAATCAACTGCTCAAGGTGGAGCGACTGCGTAACCGTATCGCCACCGACCTCCACGATGATGTGAGTTCGACCCTGAGCAGCATTTCCATCATGAGTGCTATTATCAGCGATGAAAATGAACCGCAGAAATCTGCAGGAATGATCAGGGAAATAGGCACCAGCGCGCATGATATGCTGGAACGGATCGACGACATCATCTGGTCGGTCAATCCTTCGAATGACAAGTTCCAGGACCTGGGGCTGAGGATCCGTGAATTCGCAATCCCCCTTTTTGAATCGAAGAACATCCTGTTCTCTTTTGAGATACCTGAAAGACTAGCCACGATCAAGCTCCAGATGGAAACAAGGCGAAACCTTTACCTCATCGCCAAAGAGGCCGTCAATAATCTTGTCAAGTATTCATGCTGCTCAAATGCCAGGATCCTTTTCAGGGAGGAAGACAACCTGCTTTTAATGGAGATCCATGATGACGGAAAGGGGTTCGATACATCCGCGAATACGAACAGGAACGGATTGAAGAACATGCAGAAAAGATCATCCCAGGTCGGGGGTGAAATCGAGATCCGTTCCATTCCCGGGAAAGGAACAACGATTTTACTGAAAGTCAAAATCATATAGATATATGATTGCCGATCGAATGCATTTGGTGTAATATTGTACCCTGATTAACGATATGACCGTGCCAATAAATGTCGCCATATACGAAGACAATGATCCCCTGCGAAAAAGCCTTTCGCATCTTGTGATGGGAACCAGTTCGATGGAACTGGCGGGAGCCTTCCCCGACTGTTCAACGGTACTCAACAACTGCAGGGAGGCAAAACCGGATGTGATCGTTATGGATATCGACATGCCCGGCATCAACGGGATCGAGGCCACAGCCATGATCAAAAAGGAATTCCCGGAAATCCACATCCTCATCTTCACTGTATTCAACGACAAGAAAAAGGTCTTTGATGCCCTCTGCTCCGGGGCCACGGGTTACCTGCTCAAGAAATCAAGCGCTGTGCAAATCATCGAGGCCATCACGGATCTTTACAACGGCGGATCGCCGATGACCGGCGAGATCGCGCGGATGGTGATGGAATTCTTTTCAAAACATGTTTCCCAGAATACCAATGAATACTCCCTTTCACCGAGGGAGTTCGACATCCTGCGGTGCATCGTGAACGGCGACAGCTACAAGATGATCGCCGATTCCTGCTTCATTTCCATCGGAACCGTACGGACCCACATCAACAGCATTTACCGGAAACTCCAGGTGAATTCCAAGTCCGAAGCCGTGATCAAAGCCTTAAAAGAAAGATTGGTCTGAGCGGGCCGCGGGCCATGGGCTACGGGCTGCGACAATCAATTTTCATTTTCTTTTATCCCCCATAATTCTTCATTCTTCACTGTTCACTGTTCACTTTCCCAAATCATATCCTTATCCGATTGCGCAGCCTCGAATACCAAAATACTTTTGTGGTGTATGTTCAGCAAAAACCTTACACAAAAAACATAACCCATGAAAAACACAAAACTTTTTACCGTTGTTCTTTTTACGGTATTCTTTTCAATGAATTGCATTACCGGTTTTACGGAGGTGCCTCACCGGATCAATTACCAGGCGATTGCACGTGATGCTTCCGGTAATCCGCTTGCCAACCAGTTGGTAGCTTTCAAGGTCAGCATCATCCAGGGACTGGCAGCACCTTTTGTGGTTTACCAGGAAACCCATTCGCTGATCACGAACCAGTTCGGACTTGCCACCATTCAGATCGGAGGTGGAACTGCTGTGATCGGTTCGTTCTATGACATCGACTGGGCTTCCGGCAGTGCTTTCATTCAAACGGAAATGGATCCTGCCGGAGGGAGCGCTTACCAATCGATGGGTACTTCACAACTGCTTTCCGTTCCCTTTGCGCTCTACAGTGAACACAGCGGCGATATTTTTCTACCCGGAACCGGCATCGACATCACCGGGAATACAATCACAAACACCCTTCCCAATGCGACCCATACCGGAGATGCCACGGGGAATGCAGCTCTCACGGTGGTAAAGATCCAGGGAAATCCGGTTTCATCTGCAGCACCATCTGCAAACCAGGTTTTGCAGTGGAACGGAACCCAGTGGACTCCTTCAACATTGTCAACCCCTGCTTCCGGCTGGTTGCTGACCGGGAACAGCGGTACATCCGAGGCAACAAATTTCATCGGCACCATCGATAACAAACCGCTGTCTTTCAGAGTCAACAACCAGATTGCAGGGAAAATTTCCACTGTTTCATGGTGTACCTCACTTGGCTATAATTCTCTTTCTTCCAACACAGGCATTAATAATACTGCATTCGGATTCAACACACTTGGGGCCAATACCTCTGGTTATTACAATACCGGAGTCGGATCCTCTTCGCTGGCGGGAAATTCGACAGGAAAAGAAAACACCGCAACAGGAGCAGGTAGCCTGTCTCAAAACTCAACAGGAAACGACAATAGCGCTTATGGGATGCAGTCACTTCGGGATAATACTACCGGCAGTTATAATACCGCCGCAGGTTCCAATGCATTGAATCAAAACACGACAGGAAATTCAAATACCGCAATTGGGTTAAGATCATTGTATATGAATACCATCAAATCTAACCTTGTCGCGATCGGAGACTCTGCCCTCTACAATAACGGAGTAGATGCCACCTCCCCCCTGGATGCCACGGAAAATACGGCCGTCGGTTCCAAAGCATTGTATTCAAACACCACGGGAAACGACAATACTGCTGTGGGCTTCAAGGCGCTGATATATAATACGACAGGGTACGACAATAATGCATTCGGGTCGGAAGCGTTGCTTTTCAATACTACCGGGACCAACAATATTGCTCTTGGCTCCAGGGCATTATTCGCAAACACTACGGGTATTGATAATACCGCAGTGGGAAATCAAACACTTCAAAACAATACAACCGGAACGGGAAATACCGCAACGGGGACACACACGCTGGTCAACAATACCTCCGGAACCGGGAATTCGGCACATGGTTATATGACGCTTTACTTCAACACTACCGGAAACTACAATACAGCAAACGGCATAAACGCACTCTACCTGAACAATACCGGAAGCGCCAATACAGCCAATGGGGTCCAGGCGCTCTATTCCAATACTGAGGGAAATGAGAATATCGCCGTAGGGAACGGAGCGTTGTACTCCAGCAAAGCAAACAGCCGTTCTCTTGCCATTGGCAACAGGGCGATGTATTTTGCTGACGACCGTACCTCCGGAAGATTGACCTACAATACAGCCATAGGATATTATGCTCTTCAGGGCGGTACGACTGCCGCAAATAACACTGGCCAGTATAATACGGCAACCGGCGACCAGTCATTGATGTCAAACACGTCCGGGAATAAAAACACTGCCTGCGGTTATTCATCGCTTTCATCCAATACTTCCGGGGCAAACAATGTGGCTATAGGAAGCAATACATTGACCGCGAATACCTACGGTTATGAGAATACGGCTGTCGGTACCTGGACGCTGGAGCTGTCGACAAGCGGAAATTACAACTCTGCCTTTGGATCCCGGGCGCTGAATGCAAACACAACCGGGAACAACAACACGGCAACCGGAACTTCATCCCTTTATCTCAACACCACCGGTTCTAACAATACAGCGAACGGATTTACCGCACTTCTGACCAATAATACCGGGTCAGACAACACGGCCTCGGGGTCCTGGTCGTTATACTCAAATACGTCAGGTACTGCAAATACGTCAGTCGGGATGAATGCCATGTATTCCAATAATATCGGTATCAACAATACCGCCGGCGGAAGTAATGCGCTTTATAAAAACACCTCGGGAAACTCCAACACTGCATTTGGGGAACATTGCATGTACATGAACACCACCGGGTACAACAATACGGCCATCGGTTCAAATACCCTTTACGGGAATACGACCGGAGTGGGGAATACCGCTACCGGGATGTTCTCGATGTCAGGGACCAACATGGGGACGGAAAACTCAGCATATGGCCTGAACGCGCTGCATGACAACACTTCAGGGAACAAGAATGTAGCCTGCGGCACATCTGCACTTTATCAGAATACCACCGGATCGCACAATACGGCCGTCGGGGAGTGGGCGTTATATCATAATTCCACAGCCGATTACAACACAGCCAGCGGGTCATATGCCCTGCTTTACAACTCCACCGGGACCCACAACACGGCAAACGGAGCAAATGCAATGGCAAACAATACCCTGGGGAATTTTAACACCGCTACAGGGTCATCTTCACTCGGGACAAATTCAATTGGATCCTACAATACGGCTTATGGTTACCAGGCACTCTACACAAGCACCGCATCCTACAATTCAGCGGTCGGAGCCCTGTCACTCAACTTAAATACGACCGGAAGCAGTAATACGGCCCATGGATATCAATCGCTGAACGCAAATACAACCGGATCTCTGAATACAGCCCAGGGTGCACAGGCTCTCCAATCGAATACTACAGGGAACAACAATGTAGCCATCGGCCAGGCCGCTCTTCCAAGTATGACAACCGGTATTTCAAATACTGCAGTCGGACAAGCCGCCCTGAATTTAATCGGTACAGGGAACTACAATACCGGAATCGGGCAAAGTGCCTACCCGACTTCTTCTTCATCAATCACCAACTGGACCGGTCTTGGTTATAATGTCGGCGGTGCTTCCAGTATTGGTAATTCCGTGGAGATCGGGAATGCATCGGTCACAAGCATTAAAGGACAAGTCAACTTCACAACGTATAGCGACGGTCGCGTTAAAGACAACATCACTGCCAATGTCCCCGGACTGGATTTTGTGATGAAACTCCGCCCTGTAACCTATAACCTGAACATTCACCGCCAGAATGAAATGATGTTTAAGGATAAAAAAGATGATTTGGCTGAATGGAATGGTAAATATGACATCGAGAAAATGAAAATGACCGGCTTTATCGCGCAGGAAGTGGAACAGGTTTCGAAGGATATAAACTTTGATTTCAGCGGTGTCGTAAAGCCGCAAACGGCTGATGGACTGTATGGCCTCCGGTATTCCGAATTCGTTGTGCCTCTCGTAAAGGCAGTCCAGGAGCAGCAGGCCATCATTGACCAGTTGAAGGAGAAGAACCGGATACTTGAAGAAAGGCTGGAGAAGATTGAAAAATTATTGGGAAAATAGAATCCGTTAACGAATTACCTTACCATACCCACCCCTTTTATCCCCTCCCTACTGGTAGGGAGGGGAAGACCCCGAGTACTCGGGGTCGGGGTGGGTACGCATAACTAAAAAATTAAGCCATGAAAAAGACAACATTTATTATGATGCTCATGCTGATGATGATCAGCTTTGCTCAGCAGAAAAATCTTTTCGGCCAGTACAAGCCGCAGTCGCCGGTATTCGGCGTTGATGTTCAGCTTTTCAACGAGCCTGATTGCAAGTATGCCAGCTCATGTGTGAAGGTTGCAGATAACGGATGGATCTTCGTAATGACATCCAAAAACTATTCCGATTACCAAAAAGCTGAAATATACAAATCCGTTGACAACGGGGTGACATTTGAACCGCTTGCTTATGCCAGTTACTCAAACTCACTTGTCTACATGACTGATGCAGACATGGTTGTCACCGGAAACGATCCTACAAACATCAAAATCTGGGTTGTCACCGTTACCAAGGACAACGGTTCCGGAACAGGGATCACCAGCAAGTGTCAGCTTTATGTCTGGGATGCTTTGGGGACCCTCGTCAAAAATGAAGTTTTGAGGGATTTCGGGCCAATGCCAAATCGCATGATGTGTGTTTCTATTGCTACGGATTACCGGTCGCCGGCTTTGGTCAGTCTGCCCTTCTCAATTGCCGTTGCATTTACAGGAGTTTATAATGGAGACTCTTATGTTTCGTACCTGATATCAACCGACGGAGGCTTAACATTTGACTACTACAATCTGTGGCACGAACAAGGCGACCTCCTTTTTAACATGATCAGCCTCGCCATCGGTGCTACGGGCACTTATAATGACGGCCGCTTTGTGATCGCTTTTGAAAAGGATTTGAACTGGTATGGGGGGAACATCGGGGTGCTTATGAATACCTATATCCCTTCAGGTTCCTGGACCACCCCGGTTAATGTCAACACAAAATATCCCTTCACCACTGGCAAATGCGGAATACCATGTGTCAGTATCATGGACGATGCCGATCATGTTCCGGGTGATCCCGCCTTGTTTCCGGTCGTCATTGCTTATGAGGACTGGAGTGGAGGGGAGGAGAACACCGACATGATGATCTCATCTCTCACCGCAGATTATGTTTTCGATACCCAGGCTTCCTTATCTGATTTTACAGCCTTGTGGATAGATGCTGGTACAGGATGTCAGGTCTGGCCCGACATCGCTTTTGATAAGTTCAATGAAACCTTTTTACTGACGTATGCATCCCTGGCGGAGGGAAAATTGCTGTACAGGACCAGCCCGATTGACGAAATCATGAATTCGTGGACAGATGGCGTCAATTACAGGGACCTTGCCTCTCCGTTCACCTACTATCCACTTCCATCAACCGATATCAACCCGGTGACCCATTATGCCTCATTTTCCTGGACGGAAGGCACCCCGGGAACCCAGCAATCCATCTTCTTCGACCAGGGTGAATCCGTAACCGGGGCACCTGATCAGGTGAGCGAGACAAATACCGGCATCCGCATTTTCCCTAACCCGGCTGACGACCGTTTTACGATCAAAATCCCCGGAACCACCGGGTTCGACGTTGAAATTACGGACCTGGAAGGAAGGGTGTTGAAAACAGCCGGTTGCATTTCACAGGAAAAAACAATTTCACTGGAAGGTTTGTCCCGGGGATTCTATTCTGTAAGGATTTCCGGCAGGAATCTCCTTGAAATAAAACCATTGATAATCCGGTAAAAATTCAGAAATTTCCGGCTTAAATCCCTGGAAGGGAAAACCGTTTGAAAACCAGGGAATAACTAAAGATCCGGCATTGGTCAATTCAGTGCCGGATTTCTTAATCAACAAATTCTTTATGAGAAGACTCAAAACTTTTGCTCTTTTTCTGCTGTTCACCGCTGGTTGCATGCCAGCAGTTTTTGCACAACTTCTTCCGGTTAATCCTCTTTACAGTTCTGATGTTTACGTAACAAACATAACCGTACTGAACCAGACACGGACAAAAGTGGCTGTTGCAGAGAACGGGTATATCTATATTTTATCGCTTACCGATATTTCTTTTTACGAAAGAAAAGAATGGGTCCTGTGGCGATCCGTTGATGACGGAAAAACCTTTCAGAATATCCTTATGAAGGAATTCAATTATTCGGATATTACACTTGCAGATGTTGATTTTACTGTAACCGGTCATTACCCTGAAGATATTTCGGTGCTCATTGCGGAAGCCGGGCATGCCGGAACGGTCAATCCTCACGCAGCTTACTGCTCGGTGGCCAAATATAAATCCAACGGGGATTCGATCGGTGAGATCTATCATTACGAATGGGGAACCAATACAGTAAAAAGTATTTCGATAGCAACCGATTTCAGGTCGCCCGATCAGGCGTATGCCGCACCATTTTCGATTGCGGTAGCATGGACCGGGACTGATCTTTCTGACAATTCGGAGCATCTGACCCTCGGAATATCAACAAATGGCGGCACTACCTTTACGAACCGGCTGATCTACGACCAGCAGCCGCCCAAGCACCTTGGCCGTGTCAGCCTTTCGTTGGGTAGCAGTCCGGATCTTTTACTCCAGATATTCAAGGGCGTGCTCGGAATTGCTTTTGAAATGAACCAGACCGGGAACTCGGGAGATATCGGGTTGCTCGTAAATTTTTATGATTTCCATGGAGGATGGCTCAGCCCTTACATCATCACACCCATGGCAGGAAGCTATACGAATCCGTCCATAGCCTTAAGGCAAAATGTTCCGGTATCCTTGCCTTCCGATGATGCCTTTTCTATGTTTCTTACATTTAATTCAAGTACCAACATCAACTTTTACTACCCTGTTGCCGAGATGGCTATAAATGGATTTCCACAGCCGACTCCAGTGAGTTTTCGTACCGGCATCATTAATTACACGACTTCTTACGTTTCGAAGGATTGCCGCGTTGCTTACAATAAAAATGACGACAACTACCTCTTCACTTTTTATTCAAACGATAATGAGCGGTTAAAGTATGTTGTGATTGATGCCGGGGACGTTACCAACTCCCTTGATAAAGGAAATTACCGCGACCAGCATTCGGCCATGTCGTGGAATGCCGCGCCATCCGTGGATATTAACCTCCAGAAGAACAAGGCCTGTTTTTCATGGACTGATGTTCCGCTCAGAAACTTCCAGAGCACGCTGTTTGATTCGGAATGGTCAACTGTCGGGATTCAGGAAAGCCTGCCGAAGGACGGCAATTTTTCAGTTTACCCGAACCCGGCACAGGAACAGGTAACGGTTAGCACCGGAACAGAAGGTGATTTCATGATCAGGATATCCGACATTTCCGGCCGGGAGGTCAAAAGATCTTTGATGCATGGAGCCAAAGTGACAGTGCCCCTGGCGGGAGTTTCCCCCGGAATATACTTCATTACCCTGGATAGGGGAAACAATCCGCAGCCGGGGCAGAAACTGGTGATCAAATAAGAGTGAAGAGTGAAGAGTGAAAAGTGAAGAGTGAAAAGTGAAGAGTGAAAAGTGAAAAGTGAAGAGTGAAGAGTGAAGAGTGAAATTCTTCACTTTACGTTTTTCACTTTACACTTTAATATGTTACCTTTATCGTTGTAAAAATATCAGACCCATGACTCCAGCAATCAAAATCATCCATTGGATCCCGCGCGTATTGTGCATCCTTGCGATCCTGTTCGTCAGCATATTTGCGCTGGATTCGTTTGCCCCTGAACTCAGCTTGTGGCAGCAGATCAGTGGATTCCTCATCCACCTCTTGCCGTCGTATATCCTTATTATCTTCCTTATTGTTGCCTGGAAATGGGAACTGATCGGCGGGATGATCTTCATCATCATCGGAACCGGGTTCAGCCCGCTCATCTATTCCATGAACTACCATATGAACCATTCCGTATGGATGAGTCTCGGGATCATCGCGTCTATCACAATTCCCTTCATTGTCATCGGCGGCCTGTTCATACTCAGCCACTTTCTGAAGAAAAAGTATGGGGAGAAGGTGATGGAGTGATGAGGTGATGGAGTGATCAAGTGACAGAGTCATAATCCGTAATTCGTATTGAATTTTCTTGCGCTGTTAATTATATTAACAATGTTCATTATATTTGCATCGTTAAGTAAACGAACACCCCCCCCGGAAAGCCGGGGAATTAACCAAAACACCTCAACCCCCGTCCCCTTCTCCTGAAGGAGAAGGGGTGCAGGGGATGAGGCAATTAAACATTATTCAGATGAAAAATAAAGAACTCCAGGAAAAGCGAATGAAAGACTATTTCATCCAGGCTGCGAAAGGCATGCTGAAAGGAGAAGGATTGAAAAGCCTGAGCGTTCGAAGCATCGCCGACCAGGCAGGGTATTCCTTTGCCACCATGTACAATTATTTCAAGGATGTAAACGAACTGGTTTTCCACTGTGTCAATGATTTCCAGGAAGAGTGCAAGGTATTCACGACAGACCAGGCAAAGAAAAGTCCCCGGGGGATTTCAAAAGTAAAGACGTTGGTGCTTGCTTATGTCAACTATTTCGTTGAATACCCTGGGATTTTTGAGCTGTTCTACCTCGAGCGCGTTGCAAATTTCGGGAACAAGCAAACGATCATCAATGTGATCAGTACCTCCCTCGACAGCATCTGTGAAGATGAATGGAACTATTGCATCTCCAAAAAGCTTGTCAAGGCTGAATCAGTTGACCTTATTAAAGCACAATTACGGTTTACCGTCCTCGGGATGCTGCTGCTCTACATGAACCGGCGTGTACCGTCATCCTATGCAGAATTCATAAGCCAGGCGGAGGTCCAGGTTGATGCATTGCTGGCGCCCCTGAGGGATTAGTTGATGAGCTGTCCCCGCTTTCGCGGGAATGACGATATGAGCTGATGAGATTCTTAATTTGTGAACGTGTGACCCTGAAGTTCGATATTCAATTCTGATTTCAGAAATCGTTGATCAAAATTCGAGTATTCAAAATGCAGGAATGCAGAATGCAGAATAAATTTTCTCTGCGCCTCTGCGCCTCTGCGCCTCTGCGGTGAAAAAAAGAATAAGGATGATACCTCTGTCTTCCGTCTTTTTGTCAGTCCAAAGGAAGCCGGACCTCCTTTTTCCGGACGAACTTTGAACGAGATCACAATATGATCACCATATGACCAGGACGGGTGAAGAATGGAATAAAAAAATGATGACAATTTGACCGGGTAGCATGTTTGCAGAATTAATTTTCTCTGCGCCTCTGCGCTTAAAAAAAATGGAACGCGGATGACACGCCCGCCTGCCGCGGGCAGGGATCGCCTTTGGCGAACACGCCCGCCTGCGGCGGGCAGGGATTTAAACGGAATTGATTATCCGGTGTTATCAATCTTCATCGTTTTCCTTCGTGTAACTTCTTTAAACCTTCGTGGATCTTCGTGAAATAAAAAAAAATTCTTGCACGAAGAAACACGAAGAAGACACGAAGGGCCACGAAGAAAAAGCGTTTAATCTTTCATGTTAATTCCTACCTTTGAATTTCCAACCTTTGTTGAATGAAACTTGGCTTACAAGTTTGCTTGGTTCTCTTCCATATAGCCCTATGCTCCTTAGCGAACAATGATCCTGGTATTATAAAGCCATCATCATCTGCTTTCATTGAAAACAAAGGACAGGTCATTGACCAGAACAATAAGCCCAACGCAGCAGTTCTATATTTGCTGAATACACCGGGGATGAATGTGCAGCTACGCAGGAACGGGTTTTCATATGACCTCTATTCTGTTGAAAAGTCAAAGGTCAAAAGTCAAAAGTCAAACGAAGGTTTTTCTTTGCAAGATAAAACATCCCGCATGGCGGATCGCGGATCGCGCATCCCGGATCCCGCATCCCGTATCGCGTTCCATCGCCTCGATTTCGACCTTGCCGGCACAGACCCCGCCTGCCAGATCATTACCTCAGAACCGTCATCTGATTACCTGAACTACTACACTACCGGGACGCCGGTCGAAGGGATTACCAATGTTCATTCCTTTAAGACGGTTACGTATAAGAACATCTATCCGGGTATCGATCTTGAATTTCTATCTGATCCGAAATCCGGGTTCAAATACAATTTTATAGTTCATCCGGGAGGGAGACTTAATGATATCAGGATTCGGATATCCGGAACGGATCCGGAGTGTACCACGAAAGGTTCGCTTCTTTTAAAAAACACAATAGGCACAGTAGAAGAATCTATTCCCAACAGTTCATATCTGACGGGAGAAAAGGACTTCAATGTTATATGCCGTTTCCGTAAGATTGGAAATGATTTATATGGATTCGAAGTGAAGCCAGAAGTTCCAGGGAATTCAACCCTGGTGATTGATCCCATTCCCGGCCGCATATGGGCTACTTATTATGGCGGTGAGGGGTATGAAACTGCAGGGGGTCTCAGCCTGGATCAGGATGGAAACATTTTAATGATCCTTTCCACAAGTTCTTTAACCAATATTGCAACAGCAGGAACCTATCTTGGAACGTATCAGGGTGGATCGAGGGATGCTGCCCTGGCGAAATTCACTCCTTCGGGAAGCAGGCTCTGGGGAACCTATTTCGGCGGTGAAAACCTTGATTTCAATTATGAGCTGGCTATTGATAATTCAAATTCAGTATATATGGTTGGGTTGACCCAGTCACAAACGAATATCGCATCACCAGGGGCGTTCCAGACTTCCTATGGCGGTATGGAAGACGGCTTAATTGCAAAATTCAATACGAACGGATTTCGCGAATGGTCAACCTTTTATGGAGGCGACGGCGACGAAATATGTTATGGATGCGCTCTTGATAATTCAGGGAATCTTTATGTTTGCGGTCAAACGAATTCCACCTCCGGAATTGCGACACCGGGTTCTTTCAAATCTGTCTTTACCGGTAATCCAAATGAATCTAACGACGGCTTTCTTGTTAAATTCACACCGGATGGTACCCGGGTTTGGGCCACCTATTATGGAGGGATCTATGGTGATCCTGCCTTTAATTGCAGTACTGATCCGGCAGGCAATATCATAATCGCAGGGGGTACCGGATCCGCTGATAATATTGCCACGGTCGGCGCTTACCAGACTGTTCTTGCGAATGATCCGGGTGTTGGAGTTCACGACGGATATCTTGTAAAATTCAACAGTGCGGGGGAGCGATTGTGGGGAACCTATTTCGGCGGCGAGATGGATGAAGATATTCAATTTGTTAAGACATCAATACCCGGCGATATCTTCTTTGATGGGTTTACTAAGTCTGCTACCAACATTGCAAGTCCCGGATGTTTTCAACCAACGCTTCACAGCTCAAGAGATGGCTTTTTCGCGAGATTTAATTCGGATGGACAGCGTATATGGTCTACATATTATGGGGGATCATCTGAAGACTATCCATTTCCCATTGCAATTGATGACAGTTCATATATTTATTTTACTGGGGAAACCTATTCCCCCGAGGATATTTCCTCCCCGGGGGCCTATCAAACAAATTTATCTGCCATATACGATGGATTTCTTGTTAAATTCAACCAGGAGGGACAACGTATCTGGGGAACCTATTATGGTGACAACTCCGGTTTCGCAGGTTGTGTGACAACTGGAGATACACTTTACCTGTGTGGAAGCACAACATCGCCAACTAACATTTCCACCCCCGGTTCATTTCAGCCCAGCATGAATGGTCCCGGGGATGCATTTCTTGTCAAATTTGTTGACTGCGAATCCCCGGACACAGTCGTCCAGATTGTCGGGCCGGCATCCATCTGCCAGAATTCAACCGGAAATGTTTTTACAATTGCTCCCATCCCATTAGCCACGGGTTATGTGTGGAGCGTTTCACCCGGTCTGACGATAACCGGCGGTCAGAACTCAACATCGGTCACAGTGAGCGCCGGTTCCTCAATTGGAACAGCCTCCATCACTGTTTATGGTACCAATGACTGTTCTCCGGGGAGGGATAAATCCAAAACTATTTCGGTTATCCCGCGACCAGTCCCCGTCATCACCGGAACTACCACATGCAATGCAGGATCATCCTACACCTACTCAACGGAAACTGGAAAAACCCACTATGTCTGGACCTATTCTCCCGGCGGAACCCTGGTTTCGGGCGGCAGCGATACAGATCCCACCATCCAGATCCAATGGAACACGGCAGGTCCCCAGTGGGTGCGTGTGAATTATATTGATGATAACGGGTGCTCTGCGGTAACGCCGACCCAGTTGGATATCAATGTCACCACCACCGTCACCATTGACTTTGCGGCACCCGATACGGTTTGCGTCGGGTCCCCGGTAAATGTCACCAACCTGTCGCAGGGCGGATCAAACTATTACTGGACCTTCTGCTCAGGCGGCGCCAATAACGACCCCACAGGTTTGAATATCGGGAACCCGGGAGGATTGATGAGCATACCCACCTATTTAACGCTCGTTAAGCAGGGAAATGACTGTTTCTCATTCATCAGTTGCCAGGGCGTCGGGGTGGTTCGTTATTTCCACGGGTCGAGCTTTGCCAATAATCCCGTAAGCTGGACGAACCTGGGGACCTTCGGCATGATCGCATTCAGCGAGGAGGGAATCCAGGTGAAGAATGACAATGGCAACTGGTACGGGTTTGTTTGCAGCATGTCGACCATCATCCGGCTGGATTTCGGAGCATCTCTCTGGAACACCCCGACGGCGGTGAACATCATCCCTTCACCGGTTTTCGTGATGGCGCATGGAATGGTCATCACCAAGGAAGGAGATACATGGCTGGGGTTCGTTGGTTGTTCGTTGGATCAGAAACTGTTCCGGCTGAACTTCGGGACCAGCCTGGCGAACATTCCCGGAATAACGGATTTCGGAAATGTCGGCGGTGTTTTGACGGGACCGGGAGCCATATGCCTGGTTCAGGAAAACAGCAACTGGAGCGCCCTGTTGCTGGCAGGATCGAATACCCTGGCCCGGCTCGATTTCGGCCCTTCCCTGTTAAATGCGCCGACCGGGGTGAATCTTGGCAACCCCGGGGGGTTCAATCTTTCCCTTGGACTGACATTGCTTCGTGACTGCGAAACAACCACAGGCTATTGGGTGAACTACCTTGTTCCCGGGCAACTTGGCAAGCTGACCTTTCCTGCAGGGATCTATGGTCCGGTCACGGGGACTGTTCTCGGGGATATCGGGAACCTGTTGCGGCCGCACAGCTTCTCGGAGATCTTCCGCCAGAACGACACCCTGTTCGCTTACATCTCGAACCGTGACAACGGAACACTGACCAGGCTGACCTTCCCTCCCTGCACCAGCGCTTCCATCCCCTCTTCAAGCCTGTTCAACCCTCCTTTATTTTCCTATGATCAGCCCGGCACATACAACATCCACCTGATCGTGGACGAAGGATTATCCTCCATGGTCAGCATGTGCAAGCAGGTCACAGTAATGGATCCGCAGATTGTAACCCTTGGAAATGACCGTTCCATCTGTCCCGGCGACAGCACTGTTCTCGATGCAGGGGCCGGGTTTACAGGCTACCTCTGGTCCACCGGTGCAATGACCCGAATGATCACGGTGCATGCAGCCGGAACCTATTCTGTCACCGGAACCCGTTGGGGATGCTCCACCAGCGACACGGTTGTCGTTTCGTTGTTCCCGACCCCACAGGTCAACCTTGGCCCCGATACCACCGTCTGCCAGGGTCAGACCCACACCTTTGATGCCGGTCCGTGCACCGGTTGCACCTACCAGTGGGATAACCTCACCACCGGCCAGATGAACATCGGATCGGGACAGACCTACACGACCGGCCAGGCCGGTCAATACATGGCCACGATCCAGGATGGGCATGGTTGCCTGAGCAAGGATACCGCGACCCTGTCCGTCATACCGGGCGATACCGTTAGGGTCACCGTTTCCGCTTCCGCCAACCCCGTCTGTGAAGGAGCATTGGTAACATTCACAGCAGCAGCCATCAACGGCGGATCAACCCCGCATTATCAATGGATTGTTAACGGAAACCCGTTCGGCCCCGATCTATCCTCCATCATCTATTCTCCATCCTCGGGCGACTCGATCAGATGCATACTGACATCGAATGAAATTTGTGTCACAAACAATCCAGCATCCAGCATCCAGCATCAGATGGTTGTCCTGACAACACCCTCCGTCACCTTCACTGCCTGCTTTGATACCATCACGACAACAAATGCAAAACCCTTTAAACTCAAAGGCGGGATTCCCCTGGGAGGAACGTATTCCGGGACCGGCGTAATTAATGGTATTTACTACCCGTCTGTCGCCGGCACAGGCAATCACCAGATCAACTATTCCTATACCAATGCCGCCCTTTGCGCAGCCACAGCCCATTCAACAATTCATCAAGTCAACAATTCAACAATTGCCTGCGGAAGTACCCTCACCGACATCCGCGACAACAAGACCTATCCGACCGTTGTAATCGGAAGTCAATGCTGGTTCACAACTGATCTGAATTACGGGAATGTGATTTCTCCCGGTCAGCATCAGCGCGACAATTGTATTCCCGAACGATATAAAAATCCCGCATCCGGCATCCCGCATCCCGCATCCTTCTACCAATGGGACGAACTCATGCAGTACGCCGAAACAGAAGGCCAGCAGGGCCTTTGCCCGCCCGGATGGCATGTGCCATCTGAAAGTGACTGGGATATTCTCTTTGCCAACTTTGGGAACAATGCCTTTGCAGGCGCCCCGCTGAAGTATGACGGGTACTCCGGATTCAATGCAGAACTGGGCGGCGCAGGACTGTTCAACAGGAACTGGTATTTTGACGGCTTCGCTACGCTGTTCTGGTCTTCGACGGCTCATGGTACTGATAAAGCCTGGGCGCATGGATTGAATGACTATGATCCGAGTGTGGCGGCCTATCCGGCGTTTAGATCGAATGCATTTCCGGTAAGGTGCATGAAAGATTAGGTGGTGAGCTGGTGAACTGGTGAGTTGGTGAGTTAAGTATTGTGTGGCCCTGTGACTTTGTGACCTCTGTGGTAAAAAAACAGAACACAGATAACACTGATCGCCTTTGGCGAACGCGGGTCTTCACTGATCTGGATCATCCCCACCTGCCATGCCTTCGGCAGGTAAACCAGCGGACAGGCGTTTTATCCGTGTTCTCTTTTCCTGATCCGGAATTCGTCAGTAATCTATCCTCCATCCTCTATCCTCCATTTTCCGACCTCTGACCTCTGACCTCCGACCTCCGACTTCCGACTTCCGACTTCCGGCATCATAATATCAAAGCATTTCTTTCGTTAACATATAACCACTGAAATTTCCCGCAATGATCTACCGGCAAATCCTGCCTTCATATCCGTTAAATGAATTCGTCGACAGCATTTATTACCTGAAAGGCGATATGGGACAATCGGGAAAGAAGATCCTGCCTGATTACAAAACGGACCTGATCTTCCTTTTCGATTCGAACATGACTGGTTATACGGATCCGGAAAAGGTCTTTTCCATTTCAACGGGGATTATCAATGGATTCCGGCATGTACCGCTCCATTTTAAATACAACGGAAATGCGGAGATGGTCGGGATCAGGTTCCTTCCGTACGGATTTACTCAATTGTTTGGAATACCCCCGAAGGAATTGAAAAACTTCCCCCACGTCTCCGATGTATTGGATCAGCGTCAGTACCGGGAGATCATGGAACGGCTGGGCTACCAGCCGGACCCGATGAGCAAACTGGGCATCATCGCCCGGTGGCTGCTGGACGTATTGGATCGCTCACATATCCAAACCAGCCTTGCCATAAAAGCTGTTCACAGGATCGCATCCACCAAAGGGATCGTTCCGCTCAATGTGGTTTGCAACAATTCGCCAAGCGAATACAAGCAGCTTCAGCGCTTCTGTCACAACAGCATGGATATCTCCCCGAAATCCTACGCCCGGATGGTCCGTTTCGAGCATCTTCATAATTCCATCCTTACCCTCGGTAAACCCGACTGGATGGACTTGGTGGCCGATTTCGAATTTACCGACCAGTCGCACCTGATCCGGGAGATCAAGCAGTTCACGGGACTCACTCCGAAAGCATTTCTCGCCGAAATTGATTCGTTTATTTAACGCGATGCGATTTATTACATGGATTCCAGTCATGCTGAGCAGCTTAGCCCTGAGCCTGTCGAAGGGAAGTCGAAGCACGCTCATTTCTCGACTCCGCTCGAAATGACCAGGGCTTGTCCGGTTTTTACAATTTTTTCTTCTCCCCTTCAATGATTTTTGCAGGATAAATCCCAAAATCTGAAATATGAAGCGAATCATGGTGTTTTTATTCACAACAATTCAATTGATTTCATTGGAAGATCTCTATTCCCAGACACCTGTCCAGGTTGTCAGGGGAAAAGTGATCGACGCCGGGGCAAAGACCGGCCTGCCAGGAGCCAATGTCGTGATCCCGGGAACAGATCCGCTGCTCGGGGCCATTGCCAATGCAACCGGGGAGTTCAGGATTGCCAACGTCCCGGTCGGACGGCACTCCGTGAAGATCACATTCATGGGTTACAAGCCGGTGATCCTGCCGGAAATCATGGTCAGCTCGGGAAAGGAAACCGTTATCACCGTTGAACTTGAGGAGATGGCTGTGATGGCAAAGGAGATCGAGATAAAAGCCGCTGTAGAAAAAGACAAGCCGGTCAACACGATGGCCATGGTAAGCGCCCGCTCGTTCAATGTTGATGAAAGCCGCCGGTATGCCGGTTCTGCAGATGACCCCATGCGGGCCGTTTCGAATTTCGCCGGTGTGGCCGGGAGCGCCGACGTGAATTCCAACCAGATCGTCATCCGCGGTAATTCTCCGAAAGGACTGCTCTGGCGTGTCGATGGAGCCGACATCCCGAATCCGAATCATTATGCTTACGTGGGAAGTTCCGGCGGCGGGATAACGATGTTCAGCAGCCAGGTGCTCAGCAATTCCGACTTTTACACCGCCGCTTTTCCGGCAGAATTCGGGAACGCACTTTCCGGCGTCTTCGACATGCGCTTCAGGAACGGCAATAACATGAAAAGGGAATATGCTTTCCAGGTCGGCATCCAGGGTATCGATCTTTCGGCGGAAGGACCGTTCGTTAAAGAAAAGCCCTCCTCATATCTCTTCAACTACCGGTATTCCATCCTCGCATTCCTGCAATACATTGATCCCTCCATGAAAAACAAGATCCCGCAGTACCAGGATCTTTCCTTTAAGCTGAACTTCCCGACAAAGAAGGCCGGCGTTTTTTCTTTGACCGGCATCGGGGGTATTTCACGTTCAACCTTCACCCCGGAAATGGACAGCACGCAATGGGAAACCCTGGAGGACCGCACCAAATCGACCCTGAACAACAACATGGGCGCACTTTCCCTTGCACACCGCATCGCCCTCAGCCGGAATACCATGATGAGCTCATACATATCCGGCACTTATAGCGATATCTATTACGACAACAACTTTATCGACTCTTCCTACCTGATCGTTCCGCAGGAGAATGTGAAACATAAGAATTACCGGTTTACATTCGGATCGCTGGTCAATCACAAATTCGGGTCACGTCATACCAACAGATCCGGGGTCGTATATTCATCCATGTTTTACAACCTCGATATCAGCGCACGGAATCCGTTCACAGGGATCTTTTCCCAGTATGACGAAGGAAAGGGAAACACCGGGTTGCTACAGGCTTTCAGCGAATCGAAGATCGCCGTCACCAATTCCCTGGACCTGAATGCCGGTATCCATTTCCAGTATTTCATCCTGAACGATCATTATTCCCTTGAGCCTCGGCTTGCCCTGCGCTGGCAGTTCGCCCGGAAACATGCACTGAGCTTCGGTTACGGGATGCATTCACAGCTTGAGGATGTCGGCGTTTACCTGGCGGAGATCCATGTGGAAGATGCACCCACCATTGAGCCGAACCGCAATCTGAACTTCAGTCGTGCACAGCATTTTGTTATGGGATATGATTACCAGGTCAGGAATGATATGCGCTTCAAGCTTGAGACCTATTACCAGTATCTCTATGATGTACCTGTAATTCCCGGAAGCTATTTTTCACTGATCAATACCGAAGGCTGGTACTCTAACGACACCCTTGTGAACAAGGGGACAGGAAGGAATGCCGGGATCGACCTTACATTCGAAAAATTCCTGACAAATCAATATTATTACCTTGTCACCATATCACTGTTTGATTCCAGATACAAAGGAGGTGATGGCATTGAGCGCAGCAGCCGTTTCAATTCCAATTATGTGCTGAACATCCTCTGCGGTAAAGAATGGACGATCCGGAAGAAAAACATCCTCGGGGTGAACCTGAAGGTCAACATCAATGGCGGCGAATATTATGTTCCGATCGACCTTTCATCCTCAATTGCACAGCACCAGGAAGTCCTGGATGGAACTGCAGCGTACACTCAGCGCCTGCCCGATTTCTATTATGTCGATCTCACGCTGACCTACCGCACAAATCACAGAAAATACAGCGGCATCTGGGCGATCCAGCTCAAGAACATGCTGAACCAGCAACCCACAACCGGGTATGTTTATAATGATTTCAACCAAACCATCGAACCCGTAAAATCAATGGGGATCATCCCGTTTATAAGTTATAAAATTGAATTTTAATAAACCCGATGTAGGGACGGGTCGCGACGTAGGGACAGGTCGCGACGTAGGGACAGGTCGCGACCTGTCCCTACGTCGGATTTCGATTGAATTTATCATTTTCCCATTTCCCCGGATTATTAATTATATACCGGGATATGTTCAAATATGCGTTTTCATCGCGGATAATGCGATCATAAAACGATCGTTGCCATTGGAATTCCGGATATCCTGCCAAATGAATTTGTTTTGAAACGGTGGTTTTATATGCCCCCATTATTTCCGACAATGATTTGATTTTTTCCGTGGGTGTTAGTAGGGACAGGTCGCGACCTGTCCCTACGTCGCGACCCATCGCCAATTCATGGCCCGTCCCAAATTCGCGACCTGTCCCTACAATCCCGCCCCCATCGATTTCAATGATCCCGTGAATGTGATTGGGCATCACCACAAATGCATGCAATCGAATATATTTAAATTGTTGCGTCAACCATAACCATTGATGGTTGGCAATTTGTCCGAATTCATTCGGAATCATTTTCCCATCGGAAATTTCCCCGAAACAACAAATCATCTTGCGGACACATGAGGTAATAAAATATAATCTTTCGCTTTGGTAATTGAATCCATTTAATCTGTTTGCTTTCCGTCCTCTCCTCATCCGGGAATAATTACATTAACCGTTCTGAAGGGTCGGTCATCATTCGTCAGCGTCAGGCAGCAGATCTAGGAAGTGATCCTGTACTTCAGGAGGAAATTTATCGATCAATCCGAATGTAATGGATTGATATAACCGGTTCACCAGGTCATTTATCTGTTCAGGCCAGTCATAGAATGTCAGTATCAGGAAATAAGCGGCCACTTTCAGCAGTTCACCCTTTTCAAGATAGTAGTATATCACAGGCAGAAGGAAAAACATCAATTCAAATTTTGTGAACGATTCCCTTTCCGGGAATTGTTTATGAATGTCGAACCGTTGATCCAGGGATACTTCAAGCTCATCCACATTACCGGCAAAGACCTGGCATCCCAAATACACCGTGACTGCCCTTACATCGCCCGGGAATCGATGGAATCTCTCTACAATCAGCTTGTTCAACAATTCCTCTTCGTCCATCAACTGGTAGCAATCTTCCAGAAGGTGATAAAACCCGATATTGTCCGGGTACTTCAGGATTGCAGCCATGAGAAGGTAACTGGCGGTTTCCGGATCTGACTCTGCAATTCGGGTCAATTCATCATATTTCAGCTTTTCCTCCTCAGAAAATGATTTTTCAGGTTCATCTTCATCCCGGATTTTCCATTCACTTGTCTCTTTAAGGATCTCTTCGATCATTTCATTCTCGGACTTGTCTAAATATTCCTGGACCGCAACAAAACACATCATGAATAATAACCTGGGATTTACAATTCTCGTTCCTGAGGGATCAACATTCGAGAAAGATCCGGTACAATTCCCGATTGGCAATTCAACACCGATGTATTCTTTATTCTCCGGTTCCCCCTTACCCGTAATACCCGCAGTATTTTGCATTTCTCCCTGCGATGCACCCATGTTTCCCGTGATCAAATCTTTTAGAAGATCCTCAAAATATACGATGATAAAATTCCCCGGGCCGGCAAACATATTCAGATGCTCGATGTCCACTTGCGGCTTTTCAAATTTCTTAACGTAGATCATCGGTTTACCCTTGAATCCGAATTCAACAATGGCGGGTTCTGTTGTCACACTGGAATTCGGGAGCATACTTTCTGTAAGATAAAATTCTTTTGCAGGTTTATACCCGAACGTTTCTGCATACTGAATGGCACCGTAGATTATGCCGTGAACGAGGTTATACCCTGCCGGCACAAAAGAATCCACTCCGAATGAAATTTGTTCGACAAGTACTTTTTCCTGATCAAGTTCTTTCTCTGGCAGATTGAACGCCCAGGTTGTTTTTATCAGTCCTTTACAGTAAAGGTCAATGTAGTAGAATGCGAAGGAAAGGTTGTCGTTGGCATGTCTTCGGGATACAATGATGATCGCCGATCCCAACTCTTTCCAGAGCTTATTGATGTAACAGGGTCCAAGGGCCAGGGACTTTGCCTGGGTTCTGATAAAATATTCCGGAGAAGTTTCCTTGTTTGAAATCAGATGTTCTTTTTTCATAATGCAGAGTTTTAAAGTTAGTACTCTGCTTTATCGGTCGAACATCAAAAAGGTAATACGTTTAAGTGAAAAATTTTTAGTAAAAAGTGAAAAATTCACTTTTCACTTTACGTTTTTCACTTTTCACTGGATCGTTACCGTTCCCGTCACAATGATTGCCTTGCCGGAAGTCACATTCACCGTGGCTCCGGATGCAATGGTCAGATCAAAGCAAACAGCGGGTGTTGCCGGGTCATTGCTGACAACCGGGTATTGAGTGGCGACTACCGGGATCACAACACTGTATTGAGCCGCAGGAACAGTATTCGGACTCCAGTTTCCTGCGGTATTCCAATCAGAACTTATTGCCCCTGTCCAGGTTAAGGTGGGAGCCAGGGGATCAACGCCTTCCGTCCACTCGTAAGCACCCATATCGATGATCGTGTTCTGGATCCGCACCTGTCCCCTGACATCGGTTGGAATTGAGTTATAACTGTTGTAGCCGGTATTGGAGCAGGGTGAGTTTCCGAAAATCCGGAAGTCGCTGTCGGCCGCATTGATAAAATACGGGTCGCCGGTGATATCGTTATTCGTGGCGGTCAGCACCCCGCCCCCGGTCAGGTAAACATCCCCGGTGCCATTCCCATAGCAGGAGTAATTCAGGGTAATTGTTCCCTGGTTGATAAAAAACTGGTTTCCCGGGGCGCCTGATCCGGATGCGATGTTTCCCCAGACAATGCAATTATTCAACACAGGGGCACAGGACCCGCTGCATTCAATACCTCCGCCCGTCAGGGCAGAATTATTGGCCAGTGTGCAATTGGTCAGCACAGGGTCACTCCCTGACGAAATCCAGATTCCTCCCCCGCCCGGGGTGGCCGAATTATTCGCAAAAAGGGAATTGGTCACAGCGGGGGATGACGTATTTGTAGTGCTCATCCCTCCTCCGTTTAACCCGTAGTTGCCGGTGAATATGCAATTGTTTATGGCAGGGGAGTTCGAATCGTTGAACATTCCGCCACCCATGCCAAAATCAGTGCCCCCGTTGGCATTTCCTCCCCGGATTGTAAACCCGTCCAGGACAGCACCCCCTGACAATCGTGACTCAGCCGGATGATAAAATACATGATAGCAGTCATTATCATCGATGCCGTTGCTATTCAGGTCTCCGCTCAGGATGGTCTCATTTGTTAAAAGATTACGGTCTGAAAGTTTGAATGTATCCGGTTCTGTTCCTGCATACCCGCCAGCGATCATGACATCCTGTTTCATCCGGAAATGCTGGTTTCTGCTGGTTGGATGGATGATGTCATAGGTTGAGCTCGGTTTGTACGTTCCTGCGGCCACCCGAACCTGTCCTCCCTGGCGCACCGAATCAAGCGCTGCCTGGAATGAAGTACAGGCATTTGTCCAACTTGAACCGTTGTTGGTCCCGGTTGCGTTGGATTTTACATAGATGATCCTGCTACTGCCGGCGATGAACTGGCTGAAAGAGGTGATCCCATTGTAGGTGGCCTGGCTGGTGCCCGGGCTGACCTTAGCGGCACGCGACAGGTATCCCCAGCTTGTATCAGTGATGCATCCGCGCTGATAAAGGAGAATGTTCTGCGGGTTCGCGCCATCACCCGGGGTCACACCCTGGCCAAGCGTGAAGGTAACATTGGTGCTGAAGGTGCCGGTGCCATATTGATGAACGACCCAGTATGGCTGGCGGAAAGGCCCGTTCTGGCCAACCGGCTGCCTGTTTGGAGTGGAATCGATTCGTGAAACGACGATCTGGTCGGAGCCTGTTTTATCGATGAAATCCATGCTCACCCCGGTACCCGGAAAATCAGCCTGGCCGGGTGCACTCACAAGGTTCGTGAAGCTTGTACCTCCCCCTGCCGTGATGGTTGATCTGATCCAGTTTTCCGCCACACAATTATGGGTTGTCCCGTTATTCATATTGATCTTGTCAGTAACCGTATGTCCTGACCCCTCATTGATCTGCCAGTAACTCACCAGGCCTGTTTCATTGCCTTTCAGCGTAAGATGCATGTTCTCCCTGATTTCCTGTTCAGTCCTGGCCACGTTCCATACCCGCACTTCATCGACATTTCCGTCAAAATATTTCGGATAGGCGAGATAATCAACCCCGATGCACAATGGATCATTGTTTGAACTGACCGTGTTGGCAGTACCGGTCAGCGGCTGGGAAACGCCGTTAACATACAGGACCCGGGTTCCGTTGCTGTTGACTGCGGAAATGTGATACCACCTGTTCGCTGCCAGCACTCCCTGTCCGGTCGACAGTCCGTCAAAATTCAACCCGGTATAGGGCGCCGTGGCCGACGACCGTAATGTGTATCCGTTCGCGTTAGCAGACTGGTATTTGCTGATGATCCCTCCCAGGTGACTGAACGTAATGGGGTAGATCCAGGCTTCCAGCGTGTAATTGGCGGTCATGTCGAGCGTGTTGTTATCGGGAACTTCAATGTAGGCTGATTCATCCCCGATCAATAAGGCTGTTCCCGGCCAGGTGTCCATTAAAAATCCCTGTCCGCGGACAGGAATGGTCACCACGGGATGATTTGCATCGTTGCTGGCAATACGGATCGTGTCACGAATAATTCCTTCCGTTGTTGGATGGTAGGTGATCTTCAGATAGTGCCGGCCTCCGGATATTAGTGTCAGTTGTGTTTCTGAAAGTGTGATCTGCGGGTTGCCATGCGTGATGTTTGTTACCTTCAGTGTATCGGTTCCCGAACTGATCACAAGAATTGAATCTGTAACCGAAACGGTGGAAGGAGTCCGGCTGAAGACAACCGAGTCCGGGTTGACGGCAATTCCCGGGTAGATCCCTTTCCCGATCACAAACTGGCTGAATGCGGTGATGCCGCTGAAGGAAACCTGTTTCGTTCCTGCATCGGCACTATCGGCATTATTGACAGAAGCCCAGTAGCTGTCGGATCCCCATGGCCTTGATAATAATTTAAGATTTTGCGGATGGGCTTCATCGTAGGCTGTAATACTATCACCGATGGTAAAATTAACATCGGCACTGAAGAAACCGTTTCCGTATTTATGAATGACCCAGTACCGGGCATCAAACGTGGTATCGATCATTGGAAGAATGATGGGAATGGTATCGATCCTTGTTGCGACGATCGTATCGGTGCCCGTCTTCCGGATAAAATTCATCTGTAGTCCTGTCCCGGGAAAAGCAACAGGTCCCGGGGAAGAAATGATTTCCGAAATGCTGGCGCCCCTTCCTGCAGGAATGGAGGATGTTACCCAACTGCTGACGTCCATATTCATCAGGGTTCCGTCATGATTGCCGGCGTGGTCTTTTGCCGACATCCCGCTCCCGTCATTGAATTGCCAGTAACCAATAAGCCCGGTCTCCCCGCCGGCAAGGGTCAGGTGCATGTTTTCCCGGATTTGCCCGGTTGTTCGTGCAACGTCCCATACCCTGATTTCATCGAGTTTCCCGGTAAAAAAACTATTTTGCCTTGCATACGAACCGATGGAAGGGGGATACACGGGACCCGGGTCGTACAACGACAGGGCTGGTATTGTTGCTGAGGCTGCCAGCCGGCCATCCAGGTAAAGCGAGAGCGATCCTTCGCTGCTCCAGACACCGCACATATGCTGCCATACATTGGCTTCAGGCGGCGGTGCAATCGCATTATACCAGTTTTGATTACTGAGCTTCACATGAAAAATGATCCAGTTCTTATTCATGACCAATCCTATTTCACCATTATCTCCGTGATAAAAAACATAGGATTCCGTGACAGTCAAGTCTTCCGGATAAACCCATGCTTCGATTGTCACGGCTTCGGGAGATGTATTGTACAATGATCCTATTGAAACGGATTCATTCACTCCGTTAAACAGCAGGGCATCGCCTGCAAACTGATCGGGAAAGAGCTTGTGTGGAACGGCAAACTGGCAGAAGGGGCCAACGCCGGTAAAGGTAACCGTGTTACCCGCCAGGTCCACCGATGAAGAATTTTCAACGAATGTCCAGCTGGAATCCGAATTGCTGTCACGCTGGTAAAGCCTGTTCATGTCAGGTTCCGCCTGGTCCTGTGGTGTCAGATCCTGCATCACACCAAAGGTCAGATCTGCCTGTACTTCTCCGCCACCATAGGTTTCAACGATCCAGTACCGGGGGAAATGCGTGTTTGCATCCGGTGGATTGATGTTCGGAAGGGTGTCAAGCCTTGAAACGATGATCGTATCAGTTGATGCTATGGCAGAGATATTCATCGCCAGGTCAGTTCCCGAAAAATCAACAATCCCGGGATTGCTGATGATCTGTTGATTGCTCACGCCACCCGCTGCAGGAACTGTGGAGGAAACAAAACAGGAAGGAATGCTCATGTTCATGAGTGTTCCGTTATTGCCTCCCACGATATCAACCACCGTTCCTCCGGAATACCCATTGAACTGGTGGTAGGTCATCAATCCTGTATCAGCGGCTGCGACCACCAGGTGCATATCTTCCCTGATCTGCTGCATGCTCCGGGCAGTATCCCAGATCCTCAGCTCATCCATCTGCCCAAGGATGCCGCTGCCGATCGTCACCGGGTCACTGTCATAGCTGATCGGTTCAGCCTGATTAGAGGCGCCCTGAACTCCGTTTACATAGATGGTGACATACTCATTGCCGGGTGTCGGATCAAATACGGCTGCAATGTGATTCCAATGGTTAACGAGGAAATCCCCTGTCGTTTGAAAATACCCGAAAACCGAGTTCCAGTTGATCCCGAACTCAATGATCGAGAGATCTTCATCAAAGAAGAGCTGAATTTCCCAGTCATTCCCTTTTTTGATGATGGAATGGTAATCGTTGCTCATAGGATCGGCTTTCAGCCAGAATTCCACTGTAAATGCACTGTCAAAAACAAATTGGCCCGCATGATCAAGAACAATAGAATCGTCTGCCTGTGTGAAATGAATGGCCGAACCTGCATAGATATTGGAAATGCCTGTTGTTTCGTAAGCGCCCATGTCGATCCTTCCGTTCTGAATGCGTGGTTCGCCTGCCAGGTCCGTTATGCCTGCCGTCGCAGTATTCGTTGCCGGATCTCCTGTATTCATGCAGGGAGAGCCTGACCTTAGCCGGGAGGGATAATCTCCTGTACCTGCGAAACCGGGATCCTGGCTGATATTATTTTCAAACTGACCGGTAAAATGTAGACTGTTTCCTGCAATCCCGCTGATCCCTCCCTGGAGGTCGGTGTAATAAATATCCGGATTACTCCAGTTATCTTCCAGGAATATCTGTGCTCCGGAAGCACCATTCAATGTATTCCCGTAAATGACGTCATTCCTGACCACCGGGCTGGATACTGTTATGAAGTAGAGTCCGGGGCCCAGTGGTGCCGTGTTGCTGCAGATCGTATTGTTCAGGATCACGGGCGATGCATAGTTAAATAGTAATCCGCCGCCATTAATATTGGCAGAGTTGCCACTGATCAGGTTACCGGTGATCGGTGGATTGGAAACAAGGACGGCGATTCCACCGGCATAGTCAGATGAGTTGTTCGTAACGTTATTCCATTTGAAACCCGCGTCCGAATTCGCAAAGACGATACCTCCACCTTCGCTGATATCACACCCCGAAAATATTGTGGAATTCCCCGAGATGGTATTATAGGAGATCTCCCCTCCTACATTATCCAGGTAAATGCCGCCGCCAAACGGTGCACGGTTATTTAAAATGGAACAACCGTTCATGGTAAGTGTTGAATAACGGCAGTGGAGAGCGCCTCCTCCGCCTTCACCCGTGCAGTCTTCCGCAACATTATCATCGATCGAATCGTTCGTGATCGTGACCGTCGACATGTCGGCCCAGATGCCGCCTCCATTGCAACCCGCATGGTTGTGGGCAATAAGGTTATTGCTGATAATGGCTGTGCAGCTCAACAGCTGGATCGCACCCGCGTGGGATGGTACGAGCCCCCAACAGCCACCGTGGTTGGTTGTATTATTCGAGAAGTTGCAGCCGGTAATGCTAAAAGTTGCATTGTTCCCGGAGATTGCAGCGCCCTGGTTGCCTTCGTTATAGGTAAAGGTGCAATTCCTGATCGCAAGGTCCGACAACGTAGCGTACAAAGCGCCACCTTCCGTTGAGGCTGAATTTTGAAAGAAGATGGAATTGGATAATACCAGCTTGCTGGAATTGTTTACATAGAGGGCGCCCCCGAAATGATTTCCGCTTCCCCGGTCTGCGGCGTTCCCGTTTTCAAATTTGCAATAAACCAGCCTTGAGGAATCATTGGTGGCTGCCACATTGTTAAAGATCATCCCGGCCCATCCCGGGGTTTGAGATGGCGCCGAAAAGGTGATCAGCTCAGTACCGGTGCCTTCGGCGATAATGCGGCCGCTGACAGTAAATGTGTAATACCCGGTGAAATCGATCAAAACGCCTTTCCCGATGGTCAGGGTCACACCATTGTTGATCGTAACGTTCCCGGTGATTTTCACGGTATCGGCGCACCAGTAAGTATCCGAAGAGATGGCCCCGGAGAATGAAAAGCTTGATATTTCCTGGTATTCATAAGCTCCCCGGTCGATCCTGTCGGCGCAGATCGGGGCGATCCTGTAATTCCCGGCCAGATCTTCTGATGGAAGTTTCAACCCGGTCGTATCGGGCGTTCCAGAATTAACGCACGGGGATGAAGGCTGCAAGCTGAAAGGATGAATTCCGCTGCCTGTGAAATAGGGAATGGTGTCAAGCGTTTGCACATATGCCCCGACCTTGCCGGAACCGCCAAGCCCTCCTATCCCATCGAGGCCTCCCTGCAGAATGCAATAATAAAAACCGGGGGAAAAGGCGTTGTTCGAAATCGAGATCTCGCTTCCCCAGTCGCATTCATCATCATAAAAGATACAATTCGAGATTGCAGGTCCGGAGTAATAGTCAAAGTTAATAGCACCTCCTGAATAACCGGCATGGTTCCCTGAAAATGTGTTGTTGATGACCGGCCTGTTTGCCACGTTGAAATCAATGGCGCCCCCGTTGTCACTTGCTGTGTTAAAGGTGAAGAGATTGTCCGTGATAACCGGATCACAGTGGTCAACTGCAATTGCTCCGCCGTTCCCGGAGGAGCTGTTATGGGCAAAGATGTTGTTGACGATCCTGGGGCTGGATCCTTTGCAATAAATGGCCCCCCCGGAATAATCAGCATGGTTGTGATGAAAGTTGCAATTGGATACCAGGAGATTGTCAAAATAGAACAAAGCAAATGCACCACCCCATGAATTGATCACCTTGCCGTATGAGATAACACAGTAACGGAATTGGGAAGAATCAGCGGCTGTAGAATTTTCAAATACGATCCCGCCCCAGCCGGTGGCAATATTGCCGGGGTAAAAGCGGATCGAATCGGTCCGGGTTCCTATGGCCATTATCCGTCCCGACATTTCGATCCCGGCATAAGCCGTGAAGACCACATTCGTTCCGGGGAGAATGGTTAGCGTTGCCCCGTTGTCAATAACAATCTGCGTCGAAACATTCACTGTTCCCGACCAGGTGGTATCGGAGGTGATATGAGTGTCTGCCAATACTCCATTTACAAATACAACAAGGCAGAAAAGGATGGTTGCTGCTGGTTTTATCAGGAGATTTTTCATTGTAATATTTTTTATTGATGAGAACCTTGTTCATAATACCTGACTCTCTTAATAGTACCCACCCCGACCTTCGGTCTTCCCCTCCCTACTGGTAGTGAGGGGATAAGAGGGGTGGGTAAATTGGATCCGGTCATGGTATCACACTGACCTTGATTGCATCCACCCGCTGCCCGATCGTCAGCCTGCAGGTGTATATTCCGGGCTGAAGGAATGACGTATTCAGCTTCATTTCGTAGCTTCCCTGCGGGAGTTCCTGGTCAATGAGGGTGGCGATGAAGCTTCCCTTCATATCAAACAATTCAAGTTTTGAATGTCCCCGCTCAGGAATGTCGAACCTGGCAACTGCGTAATCACTGCAGGGATTCGGATAGATCTGCAACATTTCATGTGACACCGTTGAACTTTCCGGCTCCCGGATGCCCGTAAAATATCTGCTTTCCGGTACATCCTTAATAATGGTGTCGCTCCCGACAGCAAAACATCGCAGCACAAGGTTCATCGCCGGATCACCGAACATAACTCCATTTAACGGGGTGAACGATGCATTGGTGGCCAGCATCGGGTACTCATTTGTCAGGACCATGAGTGTGTCATGATCAATGTATGAGAGTGCAATTTCAGCCACCTGCTTGGTGGTGTCACACACAAATTCATTGGCGGTTATGTGTTTCCATCCTTCTGAAAGGTTGTTCAGGTCTCCCGACAGGAGATCGATCTGGCTGATCTTTACACCTGCTGATTTCTTCCCGATTTTTTCAACCTTGACCGCGATGGTAATATGTCCATCCTTGTTGATCGTGATACTGGGCAGTTGCAGATGGGCTACCGGCTCAACCAGCAAGTCGGTGGCTTGTTTCATGTTCCATCCTTTACTGTGATAATCCCAGGGCAAAAGGATCAGCTTCTCATAATTATTTACACTTGAATCATTGACGAAGGTGGCAATGGCAACAGCCCCCACACCATTTCTAAACTTCATGTCGAAATAATTAATGCTTTGATTGTCCTGCAAGGGAATGAGTTCGGTGAGTTCACTCCAGGCAGTGCCGTCAAATTCCGAGGTCATGAGTTTTTTCTCCCCGTTCTTGTTGCCTGTTGTATTCATCCACACGATAATAGCCTTACCGGTTTCCGGAACTGCCACGGATAACTCCGTTTTAACCCCTTCCATATCGGTAAGTATTGCAGGTTTTGAAGCGATCCATTGGCCTGACTGCTTTTCGAGGGTTACATACCAGATTTCCGAGGCATGGTTGTCGAGATCAGCAACCTGCCAGGTGATCAGGGCTTTCGTATCGGAAAGGGTGATGATCGAAGGATTTGCTTCCGTACGCCCGGATGTCAATGTTGCCGTATCGTCATCGATCATCTTTAATTGCGTTACTTTTCCGGAAGGGATATCATAGACTGCGTACCAGATATCCTGGGCCTTCAGGAAATTTTTCAGTACGTCTGATTCCTTCACCCCGAGTATGGTTTTGTTGTCGAACCTTGTCTGCGCCCAGCACAACAGGACCTGGTCGTTCGCCACAGCATCTGTCGCGGGACTGTTCAGTGCATGATTATTCAATACGATACCGATCTTATCCGAGAACTTCTCTGTTGCAGCCGGCAGGTAAGAAATCTTCAGAATTCTTTCGCCGTAATTCTTTCCATTCTCTATCCAGGAAAATACGCTGTTTTCATCGGATGACTCCACAGACTGATGCGGAGTAGGAGGAGGCATCTTGGTAAAATCGTTTACCGGGATTATCTGGTCAGATAATTCCGGCCATGTGGAATTGGCAATTATATTGTCATATGCCCGGCTTTTCTTACCCGGCGGGGGAAAGCAGTTTTTCATGTCATCTCCCCAGAGATTCGTCGAGTAAAACATCCTAGGTCCCCAGAGATTCCTTTCATACCATCCCCAGAGAAGCTCGATATAGAACCTGCCGTAAACCTGGAATGTGGCTGCGTTCAATTGTTTTGAAGTGCTGCTGGGAATGGTAACGTATGAATGTCCGTATCCCACCTCTATCCTGCTATCCAGGCCGAAATATCCCGAAGCCAGTCCTTCCAGGATTTTAGCCCCCACCGCGAATTCCACCCCGATCGTTCCGGCATAAAAATGATAGGATGCGCTGTTCTTATAGGCGGCCCCGTGGGTCGAATCTGCATCGATGTCGAGGTTGCCGAATGAACCCCAGTCCCCCGAAACCGTATCCACCATCAGGTGCAGGCGTGAAGCGTATTTGTAATCTGAACTGGCTGTAATCTTTAAGGAGGGTTGAACAAAAACGCTTGTCGGGTCAACGGCGCCCGACATGTTGATAAGGGAGGTTACATTCTTTGCAAGATCAATGATTGCCAGGATGTCCGCTGAACTGCTGAGATCCCTTGAATAATTCTGGGTGGCAATTAAATTGTTGTGCGCATCCAATCCGTAGGAATTATTCTGAGAACTGGTGAAGCTCATTTTCAGGAGCGTGGGGACCGTGACACCCAGTTTGGTCATTTCCTGGAAAAAGTCGGGAGGCTGGGTGAATGAAAAGCTGTGACCAGAGATGTTATACTGCAGGTACGCATTGGCTGTCGGACTGTCCATCGAACTTGACGTTCCGCCGATCAACGGCACCCACGACGGTATTGTAACATTGATTTCCGGATTCATCAGCCATGTTTTATCGAACGGGGTACTTACCGTAAAGGTCACCAGGTTGCCCGACTGCTGAATGTTGCTGAAATCGTTGCCGGAAAGAAAATCTATCCATGCGGGACGTGTCCTGGTTATGGTAATGGGATAAGGTCCTTCAATGGCTGCCGGGTGCGGATCCGACCCCAGGTAGTATTCCAGGTTCATATTCGTGACCGGCGGGGAAAGCAGCGACATGTCATAGGTAACGGTCCATAATGTATCGCTGACCTTGACAGCATTGCACCTTCCGATTAAGGTATTGGTGACATCATAAAATACGGCCGCAATACTGTCCATGTCCGTAAGGGGCTCCATGGATAGAGAAAATGTATTCGGATGCTGCATGGTTCCGGGGGCAACAGCCTCGTCAAACGGTCCGAAATTCCCGTTCACGGTTGGCGGGATCATCGGATGGATGTAGATCGGGATCGACACGGAATTTTGAAAGATCTCGAGCGAAGAAGTGGTATGATATCCGGTTTCGAGACTGATGTAACTGCCCGGTGGTGCATCTCCCATGTCGATTTCAAACTGCCCCGACCAGGAGGATGTGGTATAGGTAGCGGAATCGCTGCTGATCAGTTCATGATCGTTGGTAAGGAAATTATATTTGACATAGTTCTTGCTCCACCCCGGATGACCGGATCCGGTATATCCGCTTTCAACGGATAGAGTATTTACCAGGGAAATCCCCTCGCTGAAATAACCCTGTCCTTCCGACAAGGCAAAATTAAAGGTGCTGCCGGGAAAAGCTTCCGCGACGACGAAATTGCCGAGCTGATAGGTAGCCCCGCCTGCGGGCCCGAGCGGGTATGAAATGGTTGCATAAAATGTGTAGGTGCCGGGCTGTAACCCGACGATATTGTTATTCCAGACCACACTTGAGATTCCGTTGGATAAATACCAGGCTGGTGAGCCGCCGTTTATCGTTCCTGTATTGGAACCCGCGTGGTCAATTACCGAGGCGCCCGTTCCTTCATTGAACTGATAATACAGAACAAGCCCGGAACCGGCCTGCGACTGGTATCTGATCGTATTGATATCCGTAGAAGTGAGAGCGCTGTTCCAGATGCTTAGCTCGGATACCGACCCGGTAAAATATTGTGCGACGGTTGTATTGGAGGGATCGTCCGCCCCGGCATTCCGCCCGATCACCCACCAACCCTGGTAATTGGCGGGATTGGTCAGGGTGAGGCTCTGGGAAAGACTGCCATCGACATAAATCGATGCTACCATGTTGTTGTCAAGCGTGGCCGCCACATGATGCCAGTTCCCGTCATTGTTAATGTTCAGAGCATATAATGTCGTCATGGTCCCGCCGTCCAGCAGGTTGAACCTGAGACTGCCATCGGTTCCCAGGATGACCTCCCTGTCGTGGTATGTAACGGAAGCGCCACCCTGGTTGTCGCTGAAGCCGATGATCTTCCCGCCTTTTCCGGTGCTTGTATTGATCCAGAACATGATAGTAAAACTCTGGGGTGCGCTGATCTCCTGTGAGGTCTGGATGTAATTGTCAACCCCGTTCAGCGAAAGCGAGTGATGGAAGGGGATGCTGCTGGCGGTATAGGTCGCGGTATCGTATACCTGGTTTCCGTTCTTCAGTCCCAGCAGCACCTTGCCAGTATTTGAGGGCAACCCGGTAATCGTGACCGGAGCGAATGTTTTTCCCATTGAGACAGGTGTGGCGTAGTAGGTATTCCAGTTGTATTGCGGAGTTGCTATGGGTTCCGGCTCAAGTGACTGAAGGTTGAAGTCCGTTTCCACCGGTATCCCTGTTGAAGGGTGATAATACTCCTGTATTCCAAGTTTGCTGATGCCTTCCGGCAGGGAGGCGACATCGTACGAAAGCGAAGTTTTTCCCCCCACCGGGATCTTTGTGACAGAATCAACTGTGACATTATTCCGGTCAATGAACATGTATCTGACCGAATCTGTATGGATATCTGAAGAGTAGATCTTTAACGTGTCGATCGTTTTCTGAACCGCGGCATACTGGGGAATGAAGGAAGCCTTGTTTTCCAGGTGTCCGAAGTTGTTGTTGTAGCTCCGGTCGGAGATATAGTTCAGCCGGTTCCGCTGGTCATCAAAGTTCCAGTATCCTTCAAGCGCATCTTCCTGCAGGGGAGATTTCATATAACCATACCAAATGTCGGCTTCCGACAATGTTCTCGACCATATCCTCACTTCGTCCATCGCGGTTACGATCGAATTTGTGGTGATGTCGTTTCCTCCCAGCCGGAGTGGCTGGGTCCCGGCATTGTGTCTCCAGTCGATATATGAATAGATGTAATTGTAATTCGCCTGGTTGAAATATATGCCGGGTAAAGGCAGGCCATCCAGGTAAAATTTGCCGGACGGGTAGCCCCCGGTATTATTATAATAACAGGTGAAGGCAATATGATGCCATCCGTTACCCGGTGATTGACTCAAGTCTAAAGAAACACTCCAGAGGTCCTGGCTATTGTAGCCGGCCGAGGTAGAAAAGAAAAAACCCACGCCGGAAATATTAGCCTCCGCATAGAGTTGCCATACTGAGTCTACGGCCATCAGGTCCATGCTTTGTACATCTTCTGTCAGATCAGCAAAGTTAAAATTCACCCAGGCCTCGATGGAGAAGCTGCTTTGCATATAATCGATGCTGTAAGGGCCCGGGTAGATGATCTGCAAACTGTTGTCAAGGTCCCTCGACCCCGGCCCGTTCTGGATCAGGGCGTGTTTGACGCTGTCCACCGCAAGCGCCTGCCCGCTTACCTGGTTCCGGACGAAGACACCGATCGAGTCATACAATGAAAGGCTGTCGGAAATACAGATCAGCCTGGGTTTCTGCGGAAGAGCACTCAGTGTTTTGTGATACTCAAGCCCTCCCTCAGGTCCTCCCTGGCACCAGATCAGCGTGCGGAGGTATTTGGTATCCAGCGGAAGCTGGTCCATTCGCACATTCTTGTACTCGGCCGAATCGAGGTATGTTCCGGCGGGCGCCGTCACCATGGATGACAGAACGATGACGGAATCAATGGTCATGACCTGGAACACAATGGTGTCGGTTCGTGGCGGGAGATGCTTTACGGTAAAGGTATTAAACTGCGGCGGAACCGGGTGCCAGGAGGTATCCGGAAAAGTATAATAATTCGTGGTGAACGGGCCAAACCCGGCGGAGGCATTTATCGTCACGGTATCGGGGTAAACAGTATATGGGATATTGTAAATGGCAATGCTGTCGTTCTGGTAGTAAACTTCAATGGAAAGCTGCGGTGAAAGCGGAAATCCCATCGTATCCGATTCGAAGCTCCACTCAGCAGTCTGCAGATTTGAACCAGTCTGGGTATGAGCCTGGTTAACCTGCACTCCTTTCGAATCGATCATTTTCATGATAACTTTCGACGTGTTTTGTGGAAATTCGTAGATGATGAAAAGATTCGATCGTTCTGAACCAAGCACGAAAGGTCCGTATCCATTGAGAGATGTAACCTTGAGGGGCGGCAGGTAAAGCGAATCGATCGCAGTTTGCGAGAAAAGTGCCCCTGCCGCCAGGTATGTGATCAGGGCAGTGATCATGCTGATTCCGCGGACAGTCAGAAATCTGTTTTTCATACCATTATTCTTATTTTGGTGAATGTTTCATTCGGAAAAGGGCAAGGCCCGTAATGATATTTCTGAGGTTTATGATCGTTTAAACCAATAACCCGGGACAAGCAAAAACAGGATTATCCTTACGTTTTAAGAACCGTTCAGCCGGAGATCAAAAGTCTTTCAACGAGTAAATGCAGTTTCGGACGAGTAAGCAGTCGAGGGTTTGATATTATTTGTTTTTAACCGGATCCGTAGGTGACAGACCTTGCTTTTTCAGGCTTTCGGGATATGCATCAGGGGTTATGCAAAGCAAGGTAAATGCAATTATGTAAAAATGAAGAATCATGAATTGCAGTTTAATTCAAAAATATAAATAATTATGGCACCCAAAACAAATCCATACAAAAACTCTTACAAAAAATTTTTATGAGATGAGTCTCCATGTCCGTAATCATTTTCTATCAAGTAATTCGTCCCGTTCAACATGTCAGGAAATATTTTCAAATTTGGTGAATCATTTTATGGAAATCAAATATTGATTACTTTTGAATGTTTCAATCAACCCAAAATCCCTTTAAAAACTGTTTTTATGACAAAAACCTGTCTTCGGATATTCATGTTCCTGTTCATCAGCAGTTCCTTTGCATCCGGTTTTGCCCAGACGACTATGAATGATTCAACCGCGACCATTCATTTCATCCGTCCGAAAAAGTCAATGATGAGTGGCGTAGTGGCGTTGAATGTGCAGATCACGCGGAACGACCAGAAAATCGCCGACCTTCCAAATGGCCTGATGGTAAATTATGTGGTAAGATCAAAAGGCGCGATGGAATTCAATTTCCAGGCGGAATATGCCGGATCACCTACCAATGCACCAAAAATGATCAGCCTGCAGGTTGAACCCGGGAAGATCTTCTACATCTGGGTTGATCCCGGGATGAGCGTCCTGAACGTCAAAGAAATTGACAAGAAACATGCGGATAAATACATCGACAATAAGAAACTGATCGAAAGCGTGCGGGTGATCAGGGAAAAGTGAAAAGTGAAGAGTGAAGAGTGAAGAGTGAAGAGTGAAAAATTTTTCACTTTACGTTCTTCACTTTACACTCAATTGTTCACTGATGCATTATATTTGTGTGTACAGTTCCAAAACCTCATTGTATGAAAACAAAGTACTCCCTGATTACATTCATGGTTCTTGTTTTCCTGAATGCAGGCTCTGTGTTTGCCCAGCAAACGAAATTCACAAAAGTATTCTATGACGTCATTGGCGCTGTTCAAGCCTATTCCATTGTAAAAACGGCGGATAACAATTTTATGATCGCAGGGGAAAAGGATGAACATGCTTTTGCCATGAAACTGGACCCTTCCGGCTCTGTGGCCTGGAGCAAGCTGATCGGTGGCCTGCATTCTGAATTCTACACTGCGACCGCCACATCCGATTCATCCGTGGTTCTTGCCGGTCATTGCCATAATACTGCAACTTCCGGCAGTGATGTTTATTGCGTAAAAACCAAAGTGAACGGGGATACGGCCTGGACAAGGTCCTTCGATCTGGGATATGATGAAACAGCATACTCCATCAAACAAACGATGGATCATGGGTTTATTATAACCGGGGATGACTACCCGAATAATGTTTTTATTGTAAAGCTGGATTCTTCTGGTAATCTGACCTGGGGAAGGATTTTCATAATGGGAGATTATATAGCTGAAGGGAGCGGAATAGAACAAGCGCCGGATTCCGGGTACATTTTAACCGGATTTTTTTCAAATTATTCACCTTTTGAGGAAACATTGTTCCTGATGAAATTGACTGCTGATGGAAATGTTTCCTGGACAAAGAGACAAGTTCTGACTGGTAACCATAATTCTTATGCAGTTGATATCAGGGCTGTTCCTGACGGGATTGTAGTCCTTTCAAGCGAATCCTCTTCCGGGATTTTTCTCATGAAAACAGATTTCTCGGGGAATGTAATCTGGAGTAAGAATTATCCGGAGAATGATGGGGTTAATAAAGGATCTTCATCATTGTACCGCAAGCTCCATTCCACATCCGATGGCGGATACATATTTATACGCAGCTCCTTCGGTTCGTTCGGCAGAATGAATAAAGTGGACAGTGTTGGAAATGCCCTATGGCTCCAGGAATTAGACTTATCCGTCACGGATTTTGCTGAAACCAATGACGGGGGCTATATGGTTGTTGGTAACGGCCCTCTTCTGGGTGTGATTATGGGTCAGACACTTAATCCACAGGTCGGGGTCATGAAAACCGATTCGCTGGGCAACAGTTCCAGTTGTTCCTGGCAATGGTCAGTCACTTCCGGTGATATTCCTGTAACCCTCTCAGATATGGTATTTACTCCAACTGCAGCGGGGATGTCGCACTTTGCTTCTTTTCCTGTGACAAACCTCTTATTGACTATTGATACCGGCTGTGTGGCCATGACCGGACATATCCGGGAAACCACAATTGCACAGCCATCCATAACCATCTATCCGAATCCTTCAAATGGTTCTTTCCAGGTAACTTCAGGAGGAACAACATCAGATGAAATAACCACGATTGAGGTTTTTAATACCATAGGAAGCATGATCTTCACTTCTTCCGACCCGGTTATCATTCAATCCGAAATTAAACTGAATCCCGCTCCGGATGGGGTTTATATGGCCAGGATCTTGACGGGGGATCAGGAATTCTGGAGGAAACTGGTTATTTTTAAATGAAAAGTGAAGAGTGAAGAGTGAAGAGTGAAGAGTGAAAAATAACTTTTCACTTTACGTTCTTCACTTTACACTCAATTTTCTCTGAAATGTATTACCTTTTCCCTCCCAAACCGATAAAGGATAAAATTCACAAACAATTTTATCCTATGAAGAAATCCATATTAAAAGACCGGAGTTTTGAATTCGGATTGCTGATCGTATCGCTGGCAAAGGATCTTCGCAGCAATAAAAAAGAGTACATTATCTCAAAGCAGATTTTACGCTCAGGGACTGCTGTTGGCGCGCTTATCCGCGAAGCTGAATATGGTCAGTCACGGGCGGATTTTATCAGCAAAATGAATATTGCACTGAAGGAGGCGAATGAGACTGAATACTGGCTGGACATTCTGAAATGTTCAGGTTATATGTCTCAGGAAATTTTTTCAGAATTATCAGGCAAACTGAAGGACATTCTGCATATGCTCATTGCTTCAATTAAGACGGCGAAGGCGAATAAGTGAAGAGTGAAGAGTGAAGAGTGAAAAATAACTTTTCACTTTACGTTCTTCACTTTACACTCAATTCTTCACTTTACGTTCTTCACTTTACACTCAATTGTTCATACATAAATATCCTTCCTCCGGTAAACCATCACAGAGGCCGACCCAAGAATGGCGGATATACCCAGGAAATACGCCAGGTGCCAAGGATCAAGCGCATAGCCGGGATCGAGAACATCCACCTTGACATACGAGAACGGACTGATGTAGCCAAGCAGTTTTGCGCTCTCGCTGAGTTTGGAAATGTTGTAAAGAAAATAACAGACCAGGACGATGCCGATGGAAAAGGTGGTGACCGGTTTCGCCCGTTTCACCGTCACGCTGAGGAAAAGTCCTGCAAAGGCGAAGAGGATATTGAGCAGGAATGTATAGCCTGAAAGCACCAGGAAGGACCGGATATCGTATGTGCCTGTTTTTACCGCATTCATTGAAAAATAACCCGCCAGTGCCGTGACCAGGTTCAGGATGAATACATTCAGAAGGACGATGAAAAGCTTGGTTCCGATGATCTCGCCGCGGGTCACCGGCCTTGTAAGAAGGTACTCCGCGGTTCTGCCATATTCCTCCTTCAGGAGAATGTTTGACGAAAGAACAACGCTGTAAATGCTTCCCAGCAGCAACATGTAAACAATGTTGTTGGCCGAATAATATCCGAGTACCGAAAAGATATCTGTGAGGTTGCTGATCCCCCTGAATTTAAGGATCGCATCGGGCACAAATCCGATCAGCCCCATGATCTGTTTCCTGTTCTCCGTAAAGGTATGGTACAGTGACATTGTAAAGATGATCAGGAAGCAAATGACGGCAACCCATATGATCAGGCTCAGGGCATTCCGCCTGAATTCTTTCCGGAAGAGGGTTCTATTTATGATGCAGCTCATCTGTTACCTGTAATAATGCATAAAGATCTCCTCAAGGGTGGGTTCTTCGATCAGCAGGTCATCGATGCCGGCTTTGGTCAGTTCACTCACAAGATGTCCGATCCCGCCGGCGTACATGAATGCCACTCCTTTCCCGGGATTCCTGCTTATCTGTTCCATCCCGGGAACCGAGAAATCCATTGCGGATTGCTCTTCACGGAATGTGACCGTGATCTTTCTGACCTGTTTTTTGCGTAATATTTCTACATCCTCCACATTGATGATCCTGCCATCCCTGATAATCGCCACTTTCCGGCAAAGGTTCTGAACATCGCTTAAAACGTGGGAGGAGAAAAAGATCGTCATTCCTTTCCGGTTCTCTTCCCGGAGCAGGTCGAAGAACCGTGACTGCATCAACGGGTCAAGACCGGTTGTTGGCTCATCCAGGATCAGCAGCCGCGGGTTGTGAATAAGGCTTTGGACGATGGATACCTTCTTTTTGGTTCCCATCGAAAGGTCAGTCAGTTTCCGGTTAATTTCAAGCCCAAAAACGCCTGCCAGTTCATGGATCCGTTCTGAACTCTGGCTGCTTTTATAAAAATTCAGGCAATACGTCAGGAACTCGAGAACCGTCATTTTATCATAAAAGCCCGCGTCGGAAGGGATGTACCCGATCTGTTCCCTGATCTTTTTAGATTCCTTCAGCGCATTCATCCCGAAGATCTCCACTTTCCCGCCGGTCGGGAAGATCAGGTTGAGCAGGATGCGGATGGTGGTTGATTTTCCTGCGCCGTTCGGACCGATGAATCCAAAAATATCCCCATCCTCCACCTGCAGGTTGATATCCTCTATTCCCCGTGCTTTCCCATAGAATTTGGTGAGGTTTTCAGTAATGATGACCGGCGTACTCATGTTGTAAAGATAAATATCTTTCTCTAAGTGAAAAGTGAAGAGTGAAGAGTGAAAAGTGAAAAATAACTTTTCATTTTACGTTTTTCACTTTACACTCAGTTGTTCACTGAGTTTTTACGTATCTCAAAGAGGTATTCCGAAATCTTCATGGCCGTTGAATTATATATATCATTGGCGGTATTTTCTGCATGTCCGGACCATTCAAAGTTGGTTAAGAAATATGTGTAGGCTATTGCAGGGATTATTTTCCCCTGTTCGGTCTGGAAATGAATTAACGCAAGCATATAAGAGAGAAGTTCAAGGGCGGAGAAAGAGGTTCGTTCCGGAAATTGCCGGTGAATATCAAAACTTAAATCAATCAGTTTCTTGGCCTCTTCCATCTTTCCGGCAACAAGCAACCTGTTGATGTAATTTGTAACGGACATGACCTGGCGAGGGAACCTCCGATAAATTTCACCGGCAAGATCGTTCATCAATTCCTCTTCCTCCAGTGCTTCATAGCAAAACCCGAGAAGATCATAAAAATTAAGGTTGCCACCGCTCTGGGCAATGGCCTCCTTTATCGAAGGAAGTGCTGCCTCCGGATCCGTTTCAATCATTCCGTAAAGTTCATCATACAATTTTGAGGCTGTCTCGTTCAAGGAATAATCCGTCGGATCATCTGACTCATCTGATATATTCCATTTGTCCAGTTCATCCAGGATCCGGTCAATTTCTTTGTCTTCCTTCTTCTTAAATGTAGTCTTGATTGCGGCGAACATGAACAGGAATAAATTCTTAACAGAAAGATTTTTTCTTCCTTCCAGAAAGTCTGACATGTCGGATTCCGTCATTTCTTCCAAAGGTTTGTCGATGATCTCCTGATCCATTCCCTCCTCATCATCTTCCTCCTCATCATCAAAAAACGCTTCTGATTCATCCCCGGGTTCCCCGTCTTCCGGATAAACAATTACAAAGTTCCCGGGGCCGGGGTTTTTGACGAGTTGAGCAATAATGTTTTTCGGATGGCTTTCGTGTCCAAAATAGATCGCAGGCTTACCATCGACCCCGAACTCAATATCCATGAGCTCGACTTTTTCATCATCTTCTTCCAGGATAAACCTTGTCAGACTGAATTCTTTGCAGGGTCTGAAACCGAACTCCTCCGCAAATTCTATTGAGCCATAAATGACGTTATGGGCTACAACATAATCAACCGGAATGAGCGGATCTTCGCCACCCAGCATTTCTTCCTGTTTCTTTTTAATGTCTTCCAATTCAAGGGGATGTTCATTAAAAACCCAAAGGGCCTCTTTCACTCCCAGACAATGCAGATCGACCTGGAAAATTCCAAAAGTCAGATTGCCATTAATATGTTTCCGTGATACGATAATGAACGCCATCCCCGAATTTTCCCATTCCTGGTTGATAAAGCATGGTCCTAATGGCAGCAACCGGGCACGGGTGCGGATGTAATTTTCGGGGGTTAAAGGTTTGTTCTGTGAGGATTTGGACATACAGGAAAATCGGGATTTGAAAACAAATTTACAAATTCCCGATGAAGAGTGAAGAGTGAAGAGTGAAAAGTGAAAAGTGAAGAGTGAAGAGTGAAGAGTGAAAAATAACTTTTCACTTTACGTTTTTCACTTATAACTCAATCCTGCAATACTTTCCAAAAACATGCGTTTCATTTACATCTATAATATTTTCGTGTTCTGAATTGATGGATTTTGATCCCAATTTGAGTCCATTGATTTCATAAGGTTTAATCCTAAAAAACCAAACCATGAAACGTAAAATGTTATTTCACGTCCTGATAATTCTGCCATGGTTTTCATTGTCGGCTTATTCGCAGTGGGTAACCCTGGATTCGATTGCCAGTTCTGTCGAACATATCAGTACCTCCGGAGGTAAATTATATGTTTGCTCAGCCACAACCGGGGTTTATATTTCAACCGATTCAGGAAGCACCTGGAATCCCTCGAATAATTGTCTGACGAACCTCAGTACACGAAGGATCCTTGCGCGGGATTCCTTGCTGGTACTCGGAACAAATAGCGCCATTTTTAAATCCATCGATTACGGGGCAACGTGGGCATTGTCATTTACAGGAACCCCACCGGGGACAGGCTGCAACGTCTCGGATATTATTTTCAGGGGTGATTCAATACTGGCAGCTACCAATGGAAGCGGGATCTTCTGTTCCCTGGATTTTTGTCAGACATGGTTTCCATTGAATAATGGCTTCCCTGATCTTAACAGAAGTTGTCTTTTTTCGGATGGTTCCAGACTTTTTACCGGAACCTGGACTGCCGGAAGTGGAATATTCTGTTCGGACGATAATGGTGCCACCTGGATCCCGAAGAACAACGGAGTTCCCATGATGTGGTCGAATCCGGAAAAATATGTTGATATCACATCCATTACGAAAGTGAACCAGTCGCTCTTTGCTTCCTCTTTTGGAGGCAATGTTCTGAAATCAGAAGATAATGGTGAATCATGGACCATCCTGAACAACCCGAATAATTATGAATGGATCATCTGGAGTCCAGGCTACACCTTGCTTTGCGGGCATAATGGTGTTGGTGTCAGCAGATCAGATGACCTTGGAAATACATGGATATATCAAAATGAAGGGTTGGGACCACCGTATGACATTGACATTTGCACATTCTGTCTCATGGGGTCCTATATTTATGCAGGAGGATGGAATAGAAAAATTTTCAGGTGTCCGGTTTCTGAAATCACAACCAGTATCCGGGAGAATGAAATAAAGACCGGAACCAGGGTTTATCCGAACCCGATATCAGAATATTCAACCATTGTTGTTCCGGTATCAAAGAATGAAAAATACAGGTTTGAAGTTTTTAACGATGGTGGTATTTGTATAAAGAATTTGTCCGGATTGAATCCGGTACAGCTTACGTTGAGAAAATCGGATTACCAAAAGGGCATCTACTTTTTCAGAATCACAGGATCAGGACAAGATTTATTCAACGGAAAATTTATTGTTGATTAAATCTTCTCTTCGAAAAAATTGGATACCATGACGAATGAAGAAACCCTGTACACCGCCATTGGCCAGAAACTCACTGGTGCTGTGCAAAGCCAGATGTTCGGCAAACCCTGCTTCAAGATCAGCGGGAAAGCATTCATCTGTTTTTTCCGGAACGAAATGGTCTTCAAACTCTGTGGCGACGATCATAAGGAAGCGCTTGCTCTTGAAGGAGCCACCTCATTCGATCCGTCCGGGAAAGGCCGCCCGATGAAGGAATGGGTGCAGGTGCCGGCTGTCCATTCAGCCCTATGGACAACATTCGCCTCCGCTGCGGTGGAATATGTGAAAGTGTAGAGAGAAGAGTGAAAAATAACTTTTCACTTTACGTTTTTCACTTTTAACTCAATTCTTCACTTTACGTTCTTCACTTTTCACTTATTGTCCAAGACTTTACACTGTTAGTTGTTCACTGAATTTTCCCGCCTCAGGAAATTCAGGTAAAGAAAATCAAGGAATGAGCGTGAAGAACCGCGAATTGTCTGACGATCCCGATCGGAGCGTCAGCGACGACCGGGAGAGGAGTTTTCGCGGTTTAGCGAATGACGAAGATTTTTAGTGAATTTTCTGCAGCGGTGAGTTTTCTATCGAGTAGGAAGTGAGGGATTATTTCCCTCACTGTCCTCTCACACCACCGTACGTACCGTTCGGTATACGGCGGTTCACTAACCAATTCAACATTTGGAGTAGACCTCGATAAAACCAACATATCCCCGGTCAGCAAAGTACTCATTGTTAAGGGTCGTGTGAAGGATAAAGCTCCTGCAAATACGCCACCCACCAAGTCGTGTGCAGCCCCACGCGTATGCGTTATCCTCGGATGCCCCTAGTCTCCGAAGTTCTCTGATTCTGGTTCTTGTTGATTTCCATGTTTCCCATACACAATACCTAAGTCGTCGGCGAACCCAATAGTCCATGTGTTCCAAGGGAGTACGACTCTCGGCGAGTTTGAAGTAGTGCACCCAGCCTCGGATAACGATTCGCAGGGTGGCGATTCTGTCTTCAAGTTTGATAGGCCAAGTCTTTCGTGTGATCCCCTTGATCTTCAGTTTGATCTTCTTGTAACTTGACTGGTGTATTCGCAGCCGATACATGCCCTTTCTCCAGTAGAAAGCATAACCTAAGAGTTTCACATCCTTGGGTTTGCTAATCCGGCTCTTGTCCCGGTTTACCCGGAGTTTAAGCCTCTCCTCAAGAAAGGAGCTAATGCTGCTCATCACCCGCTCTCCCGCTCTTTTACTTTTGGTAAAGATGCAGAAGTCATCAGCATACCGGACAAATTTATGCCCCCGCCTTTCCAGTTCCTTGTCCAGTTCATCCAGAACTATGTTCGATAATATTGGACTCATTGGACTTCCCTGTGGCGTACCTTCTTGGGTTTGTTCGATAGCACTACCTATTTGAACTCCCGATTGAAGGAATCGCCTGATTAGCTGGAGTACTCGTTTGTCGTTGGTTCTTTTGCTGAGCAAGTACATGAGACGATCCTGATTCACGGTGTCGAAGAATTTCTCCAGATCGATTTCCACGACCCAGATGTGTCCCTCGTTCAGGTTGGTTTGAGCCTGCCTGATCGCCATATGGGCGCTCTTGCCCGGCCTGAAGCCATAGCTGAACTTCGAGAAGCTCTCATCCCACTGTTTACTCAACTGCTGACCAATGGCTTGTTGGATCAGCCTGTCCATAACTGTAGGTATTCCCAGCAGCCGTTTTCCGCCGTTGGGTTTGGGTATTTCTACCCGTTTGACAGGCAGAGGTCTGTATGTTCCTGAAAGTATCGCTGTCTTGATATTTGCCCAGTTGTCCCATAGATAAGATTGCAGATTTTCCACAGTCTCTCCATCGACCCCTGCGCTGCCTTTGTTGCGCATTACCTGCTTATAGGCCGCTCGCAAATTCTCTCGACTTAAGATTTCTTCCAGTAACATTTATTTCCTCCTGTTTCTTGCATTGTGTTCTCTTTCGTGCAAATCAGTCGCTCAACGCTCCTGCGGTACATCACATTCCGTGTGACCCTCCCGCAAGTAGCCTAATCTTCTGCTTAGTTTTCTGTTTTCATAGCGTTTGATTTAACTCAAAAGTTCACTTTGCAGTTTGTGTTCAGCCCTTCCTTAATTCCTTAAGTACTATGGCCTCTGCTGACTTCTGATCGTTCAGTTATACATCACTGTATAGGTTGCCTTGGTTATTGTTGCCTTGGCCTTCCGATCAGATCTCCCCGGGTAAGATGACTGACTTTCGTTCCATGCGCCTGCTGCATATACAACTACAGAGTCCGGACAGTATAGGACTTCGTTTTGACAAGCAAACTCATCCCTCTGTAATTGCCTCTTATGCAGTTTCTGTCCGTCAGGCCAGAACTTTGCCTCCAGCTTCTTTCAGATTCCACCTCACGGTGGACACCCTTGCCTTTGGCTAACACTCCCTACTGTCAAGCGTGTTCGGGATTTTCACCCTATAGTCACTCATCATGCCGGGCACACTTGTTCCTTTCTTTTGGTCCAAGCAAAAGAAAGTAAAACAATTGCCACACAAGGTTTGTAGAAGATTTCAAGCGGCATTGCAAATTCCGCTTTGCGGGTGAAGAGTGAAGAGTGAAGAGTGAAAAATAATTTTTCACTTTACGTTCTTCACTTTACACTTAAAACTCGTCGGGAAGCTTCTTCAGCTCCTCATACGTAAACACCGGACCATCCTTGCAGACATAGGTGGATCCGATATTGCACCTGCCGCATTTTCCGAGGCCGCATTGCATTTTCATCTCCAGGGTGGTGATCACGTCCTTCGGGGCGAATCCGAGCTTGTCAAGCGACATTAACGTGTATTTGATCATGATCGGGGGACCGCAGGTGATGACCTTGGTATTTTCGATCACGGGCTTTACAACTTCTTCCAGGATCTTCGGAACAACGCCTACATTCTCTTTCCAGGTCTCTTCCGGCTTGTCAATGGTGAGGATCACTTTCAGCGAAGGGTCTTTCTTCCATTCCTCGATCTCTTCTTTGTAAACAAGATCTGCGGATGTCCTGGCTCCGTAGAGGATGGTAAAATCCTTGTAATCTTTTCGGTTGTCGATGCAGTACTGGATCAGCGAACGCAGCGGCGCCAGTCCGATCCCTCCGCCGACGAACAGCAGGTTCTTTCCCTTGATGTCTTCGATCGGGAACCAGTTGCCGTATGGGCCACGGATACCGACGTCCATGCCTTCGTCAAGCATCGTGTGGATATCGGCGGTAACGATACCGGCTCTTTTGATGGAGCAGTCGAAATAACCTTTCCGTGTCACCGATGAAGCGATGCAGAAGGTGCATTCACCGCGCCCGAGAAGCGAGAACTCCACAAACTGGCCGGGAAGCCATGTGAATTTTTCCAGCATCCCTTCATCCCTGAACTTCAGGCGGTAGGTCCTGACATCGGGGGTTTCGTCAATGATCTTTTCGATTTTGCAGATTGCAGGCACTAATAACTGTTCCATTTCGGAATTGTTGATTTGTTGATTTGTTGATTTATTGACTTTTTAATTATACGTAGCGAAGTAGCGAAGTAGCGAAGTAGCGAAATAGCGAAATTTATTGTCACTATTCCTGCATTCCTGAATTATGCATTCCTGCATTCCTCAATTCCCCGCTACCGATGTCACTACATCAAATATGCTGATGTTCACCGGGCATGAGATGGCGCAATGGCCGCATCCGACACACAGGTTTGCGCCGAAGCGCTCCTTGTAGTAAACGAATTTGTGCATCGCACGCTGCCTCCACCGGCGGTACTTCACCGGCCGTGGATTGTGTCCGCCGGCCATCAGCGTGAAATAACCGTTATTGCAGGAATCATAGCTCTTATACCGTAAGCCCGTATCTTTCACTTTCTCGTCTGTGATCTTGAAGCAATGACAGGTTGGACAGATGAATGCGCAGGTATTGCAACTGATGCAGTTCTTCGACACCTCGTCAAACATAGGTGAGTCGAACGCCTTCTGCATCTTTTCATTCACTTCCTTGTAGTTCATCTTCAAACGGAAGGATCCTTCGAAAGCCATATATTGCTTCTTAATTTCCTCCGTTGAATTGGCAGCCGCGGGCTGCGGGCTGCCTGCTGTGTTCTGAAGCCCGAGGCCGGAGGCCCGAAGCATTTCCTCACCCTTCTCCGTCACCGCCTGGATGTATATTTTCCCATTCAGCCCATTGACGATCTTAACATCGTGCGCATCCGAATTCTCGACATCATAATCCAGCGAAGTGCAGAAGCAGTTTGCACCGGCTTTGTCGCAGCGGGTGGAAATGATCACGGTGTTGACCCTCCGTTTCTGGTAATCGGTATCGATGTAATCCCACTTGTACACCAGGTCGAGCACCTGGAGGCCTCTTGCATCGCAATGCTTGACGCCCAGGATCACCCTTTTGCCTGCCAGCGGGTCTTCATCTGTCTCGCTGACCGTGGTCCCTTCGCGGGTTTCCACGTATTTCATCACCTTGGCGGAGCGTGGAAAGAACAAAGGCTTGATGCTCATGGTAAGGGGGATCGGCGAATCCGGGTCACATTCCGAAAGGTTCGTCACCCGTTTGTAATCATACTTGCCGAATCCTTCCACGGGAGCATAGGTCTCGTTCTTCGCGATGATCTCACCGTAAAATTTCTGCAGGCCGTTTTTATCTGTTTCGAAAACTGAAAAGCTCATATCCGGTATTGAATTACATTATAAAATCATCAGGATCACTCAGGCTGTACTTGTAGAACGCGCCGCGGTCGTCTTTTTCCATTCCGGCAATGTGCTGCTGGAAGTTCTCATAGATGACCATTTCATTCTGCTTATGCAAAAGGTGCAGCGGCAGATGGCTCGGGCATGCTTTTTCGCAGTTGCGGCAATCGACGCAGCGTCCTGCCAGGTGCAGCGACCATGTCATCAGCGCATGAAAAGCGCTTGAAGGCGTATTCGACCCGTTGTACAGGGAGGAGGTTTCCTGGTCGATGCAGCATTTCGCGCAATAGCAGAGCGGACAGGAATGACGGCAGGCATTGCAGCGGATACAGCTGTCGAAGATCGACTCGAAATACTCGCCGCGCTCAATAAGTCCTTTGGCGGCCAGTTCCTTCACGTCGATGTTCACCGTATACTCTTTCTTTCCTGACGGATCGCCGATCACCTCGTCATACAGCACGGCATCCGGCATCACACATTCGGTGCAGTTCTGCGCCTTCTCCCCTTTTTCATTCACCACGCCCGTGCAATTGATGCCGATCACATAAAGGTTCTCGCGTTTCACCTGGTTCTCAGTGAGCAGCATGTTCAGCGCCCTGCTGTCGCACCCTTTCACCACGATGGCTGTCCGCTTGTTCCGCGTGTGCTCGAACTTAAGGTAGTTCGTCAGGTTCAGCACCGACTTCTCGTTGAACAGCATCTTCGAAACCTCTTCAGGCTTCGTGATCAGGACGGGAACCTGGTTATCGTCGAAAGAGTTCTGCCTGTAGCCGATAAAAATATCGATCTTTTCTTCGGCAAAAAGTTTCGACGCTATTTCCTGGATTTGCTTTGTATAGTCCATTCTTATCGATTTTCCTTTTTATACTTATGAAGAGGCCCGAGCTTCTTGATGTCATCGGTCACTTTCTGAACCACCTTGGCGAATTTGGGACCTTCGGCGGCAGAGACCCAGGAGAACTGGACCCTGTTTTCGTGGTATCCGACGAAATTCAGCAGTTTCTTAATTACCAGGAACCTGCGGCGGGCGTAATAATTTCCTGCGATGTAATGACAATCGCCCGGGTGGCATCCTGAGATCAAAACGCCATCTGCTGTAGTCTGCAGAGATTTGATGATAAACCACGGATCCACCCTGGATGAACACGGCACCCGGATGATCCTGATGTTGGGAGGATACTGGATCCGGGAGGTCCCTGTAAGGTCCGACCCCGCATAGGAGCACCAGTTGCATAAAATACCCATGATGACCGGCTGCCAGTCGGCAGGAGCGGTGATCTCCGGGTTCTCGATGCTAACGACCTGTCCTTTTTGTTCTTTTACTTCAGCTTCCATTAGATTGCAACTATCTCGTTAATGATTTGAGGATCTGTAAAACCAGCCAGGCTGATGGCCATGCTGCGGCAGATCGCCACGCAGGAACCGCAACCCTGGCAAACACCTTCGTTGATCTTCGATACGGTGCGCATTTCCTTCGAGCCGTGGCCCATGGGGATCTCTTCGGTCACAATGGCCTGGTAAGGGCAAACCTTGATGCAGTTCTGGCATCCCGAACAATATTCATTGTTGATCTTTGAGATCATCGGGTCTTTCTTCATGGTGTCGCCGGCAAAGAGGCCGCAAACTTTGGCAGCACAAGCCGAAGCCTGTGCAACGGTATCGGGAATATCCTTCGGCGCCTGTGTGCAGCCTGCAAGGAAGATTCCTGCTTTGGCCGTTTCCACCGGGCGGAGTTTCGGATGAGCTTCTGACATGTATCCGTATTTGTCGTAGGAAACACCCAATAATCTTGCAAGATCCGGGTTGTCCTTCGGAGGAACGATCGCCGTGGCCAGCACAACCAGGTCGGCAGCCACCTCCACAACCTCTCCGATTTGGGCATCTTCGCCCCTGACCATCAGCTTGTCGCCTTTCTTGTATATCTTGGAAACCCTGCCACGGATGTAGGTGGCAGCGGTATCGACCTGCGCTTTCTTCACAAATTCTTCATAGCCCTTTCCAGCGGCGCGGATGTCCATGTAGAAAATATAGGCATGTGAATCATGTACCTTATGATGCAGGAGGATGGCATGCTTGGCCGTGTACATGCAGCAGATCTTGGAGCAATATTCGATCCCTTTGGCTTCGTCACGGGAGCCAACGCATTTGATGAAGACGACATTCTTCGGCACTTTCCCGTCTGAAGGACGAACCGGTACGCCGTTGGTCGGACCGTTGGCAGATACCATTCGTTCGAATTCCAGCGAAGTGATGATATCCTTGTAACGTCCGACACCATATTCTTCATAGGGTTTCGGATCCCAGAGGTCGTAACCGGTGGCAATGACCACCGCTCCCACTTCCCGTTCAATGATCTCATCCTCCATCTTGAAATCGATGGCTCCTTTTTCGCAGAATTTGGCGCAGATCCCGCATTTGCCTTTCAGCAGCATCGTGCAGTGTTCGGCATCGATGACCGGCTTGTTCGGCACTGCTTGCGGGAACGGTGTATAAATGGCTTTCCGCTTGTCGATGTTCATGTTGTACTCATTCGGCACTTTCACCGGGCATTTCTGCCAGCAGGCGCCGCAGCCGGTACATGTCTGGAAATTGACGTAGGATGCTTTTTTCTTGATCTTGACCTTGTAATTCCCTACATATCCGTCCAGTTCAAGAACTTCGGAATAAGGGATCAGTTCGATATACGGATGGGATGCAACATCAACCATCTTGGGCGTAAGGATGCACTGCGAGCAGTCGAGCGTGGGGAAGGTTTCATCCAGCTGGGCCATGCGGCCTCCGATGGAAGGACTCTTCTCGACGAGCGTGACGGGGATGCGTGCATCGGCGATGTCCAATGCAGCCTGGATGCCGGCGATCCCGCCTCCGATCACGAGGGCTCTCTTGGTCACCGGGACGGAGATCTCGTGAAGCTGTTCGTTGGCAATTGACTTGGCTACCGCCATCCGGATCAGGTCGATGGCCTTGTCCGTTGCGGCTTTCTTATCTTTCTGGTGGACCCAGGATGAATGCTCGCGTATATTCGCCACTTCGAGCAGGTACTTGTTCATCCCTGCATCAGCCAGTGCCTTTCTGAATGTTTTTTCATGCATTCGCGGGGAACAGGCTGCCACGACGATGGATGTCAGCTTGTGCTGGGTGATCGCATCGCGGATCATCTGCTGTCCCGGGTCGGAACACATGTATTTATATTCCATCGAGAATTTTACTTCCCTGATCTTTTTGGTTTCCTCAACGACCCTTGGTACGTCAACGAAGTCGGCGATATTTGCGCCGCAAAAACAGGTGAATACTCCTACTCTGGCCATTATTCAACCTCGCTTTCTGCTGAGACAGCTTTTTTAGGTTTTACTTTTTGTGGAGGTTCTGTGATCTTTCCGATATTCGACAAGGCTTCCTGTACGGGAATGATATGCTTGCCCAGCCTCAGGTCTGATTCGGGAAATCCGAAAGCCAGGGCAAGAAGCTGTGTAAAATACATGACCGGGAGGTTAAAATCCACACCCCGTTCTTTCGAGATATCCGGCTGGCGCATATCCAGGTTCGACTGGCATAACGGACAGGCGACCACGATCATGTGAGCACCGCTTTCCTTGGCTACTTCCAGGATCTTTCCGCTGAGCTTATGGACCACTTCCGTACTGGAGATCGAAAAAGAAGCTCCGCAGCATTCGGTCTTATAGTCGAATTCCACGGCTTCTGCCCCGAGCGCTTCCATGATCTTGTCCATCGACATCGGGTATTCCGGTGAATCGAACTGGGTGATGTTCTTCGGCCGGGTCAGAAGACAGCCGTAATAACAGGCAACTTTCAGCCCTGCGAGTGATTTCTTCACCTTGCTTTTCAGCGTTTCAAGGCCGATGTCCTCGAAGCAGTACTGGAGCATCGATTTCACATCCACCGAACCCTGGTAGTTTCCTTCCTGGATGATGGTGGAGTTGATCCTCTTTGCAAGTTCCGGCTTTTCATCCATGTGGACTTTGGTCACTTTCATCCTTGCATAGCAGGAAGCACAGGCAATGCCCATGGTTTTGCTTTCAAGTTTTTCAGCCAGCACCAGGTTACGCAACGGGAGTGCATAGGCCAGGTTTTCGGTCATGACATGTGCCGAGGTGGCCCCGCAGCAATTCCAGTCGGGGATCTCATCCATCTCAACTTCCAGCGTCTTCATCACCAGCTTGAGTGTGTGATCGAATTCTTCACTGGTACCATGAGCCGAACAACCGGGAAAATAGGTCAGCTTCTTCATATAATGAATTGAATGTTGTGTTTAGTGGATTGGTTTTACTTTTTCTTCTCCAGCTTTGCGGCAAGCTCATACATCTTCTTAATGGCTTTTGCACTTTTGGTGCTTTCATGCCCTATGGGGATCTTGCCTTTGAGAAGCGCTTTCGGGGCGAGATGAACATCCTTGAAAAGGTTTCGTGTGCGGATGTTGAATTCAGCCATCATCCGAAGCTCATAATTGCGCCCGTAGCGTTTGATCATATCCAGGAAGATATCATGGAATTTCCTGATATCCCGAACTTTCTTCGATTTGGAGCGGTAATTTTCCTCGATGGCGATATGGCGGATGGCTTCCATCACGGCAGGAATATCGATTTCCCTCGGGCAGCGTCCGCTGCAGGCGGAGCATGTGAGGCAGAACCAGGTGGAGTTGGCCATCAGGCACTCTTCCTTCATGCCCAGCTTGATCATCTGCATGATCTCGCGGGGACGGAAATCCATATTATCTGAAACGGGACATGTTGAGGCACATTTGCCACACTGGTAACATTCCAGCACATTCGCACCGCTTTTATCATTAACGGCTTCGAGGAACGTGTTTTTCTCTTGCAATCCAAGTGTAATCATTTCCAATAATGAATGAACAATGGGTTAATTCGGATACACCGATCTGTGAATTAATTAACAGGAGGAACTGAAAAAAAAGAAACTTTCTATAAATTTCCCTGTAGTGTAATTATCACTACAAAGTTATAAAAAGTTTCTTTTGGAAATGTTCTAAATTACTGCAACGTGAACTTGATCGGGAGGTTAAAATAAACACGAACGGCAACACCGCGCTGTTTGCCCGGTACCCATTTCGGCATCGCTTTAACAACACGTATTGCTTCCTCGTCGCATCCTCCTCCGATTCCACGGATGAGTTTTACATCGGTGATCGATCCGTCGGCTTCCACAACGAAATTTACGAATACCCTGCCCTGGATCCCGAGTTCCTTGGCTTCTTCGGGATACCTGATATTTGAGCTGATAAATTTATAAAGATCGCCTTCCCCTCCGGGGTAAGCGGGCATTTCTTCAACGACGGTAAACGGTTCAGGTTTTGCTTCCTGTTCGATGACCTGCTTTTTTTCAACTTTCGGAGCAAGGTCTTCTTCTGTCGGAGGAGCTTCATTGACCGGTTTTGCGTTCATGTCATCCTGTGAGACGAGGGTTACTTCCGTTGTATCACTGGTTACGACCGGTGCTGTAAACTTCACTTTTTCGATCAATTGTTCTGGCGGGGGTGGAGGAGGTGGTGGTGGGGGTGCTTCCTCCAATGGTTTCGCCATCATTTCTGCAGAAACATCCTTGTTTTCCATCACCCTCCTGCTCTTGTTGAGGTAAGTGGCGATGACAGGATATGCTGCAGCACTGATGATCAGCAGCAGAGCGATGATCAGGGAAATGGTTACGTATTTTCTGTACTTCTTGCGAAGTACATATGCTCCGTATTCCTTATTCCTGTCCCTGAAAACGATTTCCTCTAACGGCTCAACATAATATTTTTCCGGTGCCATATTATTATTCTGTTAAGTATTGAAAATTACCTTATTTTTTGGGCGCAGTCTTTAGCATACCTAATTCAACCGGAGAAGCATCCACGACAACATAGCTTGCAATGTTGCAGATGGCCATTTCGTCGATTATACTTACGATATCCTTGTATTTTGCCTTATCATCCGCTTTGATCAGGACGATCGGTCCTTTCCTGTCCTCTCTTTTCAAACGTTTGATTTCGTTCTCTGCTGTTGTATCTGCGACAAGAATTTTTCCGGTGACACGCTTATCACGGTATTCAGTGATCTTGGTAAACAGGTCCCTGTTCTTGGCAAGCAGGACTTTCCGGATACCATCTTTGCTGAAATCTGTTTTTACCAATACAGGCATAGGTGGTTTTTTCGGATCAGCAACTCCCATATAATAATAGACGGCATGACCTTCGGTCAGAAGGATGTTGAGTGTCCTGAATTCGGGGATCTTTGTCTGATCCTTGGGCTTTTCATCCTTATTCTTCTCCGGCATGGTGATCGTCATTACCTTGGGTTTGCTGAAAGCAGTCGTGAGCATGAAAAAGGTGATCAGGAGACACATAAGGTCAACCATCGGCGTCATGTCGATCCGGGTCGAGTGCTTTTTGGGTCTTCGCTTCCCGCCTTTTTTCCCTGATTCTTCTTGAATTATTTCAGCCATTTCTGTTTTGTTTAAATCGTGTTAAAAACCTGTTACGTCCTTTATTTCGCTGTTTCAGGAGGAACATCCTTCAGGGTGACTTCCTGTTTTTCGAGGTTCGTAATGAGGTTGAACTTATTCACTTTATTTTCCTGCAGCAGATCGATGACTTTCTTGACGATTGAATAATCAGCATCGCCGTCGCCCTTTATGGCAACTTCTGCATTCGGGTTCTTCAGACGGGCTGTATAGATCCAATATTTGAACTCGTTGTTGGTTGAATCCATCGGCATCCCTACCTGGAGTTTTTCCCTTATCTTGGAATCCGGGGCATCGATCCAGGCTTTAAGGTCTTTGATCGGCATTCCAAAGGCTGCAAGGCGGCTGAACATATCAATCTCTTTCGGAGTGAACTGGAGGTGGTATTTTTCACCCATTTCCTTCAGAATGTCAGCCCTGACATGCATGGTTGAGTCTTTTCCGTTATCAATATTGAAAAAAACTTTTCCATCCTTCGATATAATGATCGTCATAAGATCCTTATCCGGTGCCTGTTTTTCCGAAACTGACTGCGGACTGTCGATCTGGGCGGCTTCCTGCGGCCTGAACGAGGTTGTCAGCATGAAGAACGTCAGAAGCAGTGAAAATAAGTCCACCATAGGCGTCATGTCTATGTGTGGCGTTCTTACGGTTGCTTTAATTTTAGGCATGGAACTCTATATTATAATGATGAATAACTGGATAAAAATATACCGTATTCAACCTTCTGTCAGCCAATAATTACTTGGTTTTGGCAGCAAAGGACTGAACAAGGCTGAATCCTGCCTCATCAATTTTATAAGTAAATGTATCGATCTGCGTAGAATAAAAATTGTAAGCAACAATCGCAAGCAATGAACCACCGATACCAAAAGCCGTGTTGATAAGGGCCTCGGAAATACCGGTTGCAAGTGCAAGAGCATCGGGTGCACCTGCCTGTGCAAGAGCGGCGAAAGCCCTGATCATCCCGAGAACCGTTCCCATAAGACCGATCAACACGGAGATGGAAGCGATGGTGGAGAGAATGACAAGGTTTCTCGACAACATGGGCAGTTCGAGTGCTGTTGCTTCTTCGAATTCTTTCTGTAAAGCAAGGATTTTCTGATCTTTTTCCAGTGTCGTATCGTTCTGGAGAGCCTTGTAACGGAGAAGACCTGCTTTCATAACATTGGCGAGGGATCCTCTTTGTTTGTCACATGCGGCAATGGCCTCATCGATTTTGTTGTCATTCAGGTATTCCTGAAGGGTCTTTACAAAAACATTGATCCTGCCTTTTCCTTTTGCCCTGGTGATCGTAATCCCTCTTTCAATGGTGAAGGTGAACATGACCAGAACCACCGTCATCAGCAGAGGAACGATCCATCCCCCTTTGTAGATCATGGCGAGGTAGTTCCCCGGCATTGGATGACCGGCCGGATTGCCGCCTTCAAAGTTGATGGGATTTCCCATAACATAGAGAAAAATCAGAAGCGAAATGATGAATGCCACAACAATGGAACCCAACGTAAACACTGATCTTAAAGCGTCACCCAAGGATTGGCCGCCTTTGTTATTTTTCTTGCTCATCTCTGATAGTTTTTTAAAATAAATAATTTTTTGAATTGATTGATTTCTTTTATTTAACGGGCAAATTTATAAAATATTTCCAATAATTAATTCTGATCTATAATTTAAAAGATTTCTATTTAACAAAGCCTACGCCGCATCCCTTACAAATAGCAAAACATTCTAATGTTTAACCTTCGGTCCCAGGACTTTGATAATTTCCTTTGCCTTATCATTATTAGGCTCTATGGCAAGAACTTTCTGGCAGTAACCCAGCGATTTCTGTCCATCATCATTGTTCTTCGTTTGGTTGAACTGGACGAGGTAATAAAAAGCCAGGTAAGAATAGGCCTCGATCAGGTCCTTGCTGTTCTTGACCGAATCGACCATCGCTTTTGTAATGAAGACCTCAAAAACCGGTCTTGCAAGCCCGAGTTTTGTTTCAGGGTCGAGGTTTACAAGGGCCCGTGCCCTCCACATGTAGGCCGGAAGGAAATCAGGCTGCATCGTATTGGTTACGGCAAGCGTTGTGTCGACCTTACCCCATTGCTGAAGGTTGTAATAAACCTTCCCGAGATTATAATAATCTGCGGCATTCGCCTCTTTGATCTGGATCTTTTTCTGGTATATGACCAAGGCTTTGTCATATTTCTTCAACCTGTTGTAAGACATGGCCGCTTCTGAAAGCAACTCAGGTTTGGTCGTATCCATCGCATATCCTTTCAGAAGATTTTCAGCGGCAAGCGAGTCCTGCTTGTTTTTTGACAAAGATCTTCCAAAGTAGATATAATCCATTGCCCTGATTTTATCAGGTTTTGCAGTACCGATGAATTTCCTCATATAATAAAGGCTCCTGTCATACTGACCTGTTTCAAAATACGAATAGCCGAGTGCCCGGCTCAGGTCAGCATTCGATGAATCGACTTTCATGACATCCTTGATCTGAACGATGGCTTCCTTATAATCCTCCAGTTCGAGCAGTGTATTGATATACTGAATAATGGCCGTGATATTCCCGGCTGAAAGCCTGACGAAGATCTGGAAATATTTTTTGGCTTCGTCATTTCTCCCGGCTTTTGACAGCAAAAACCCGAGCTCACGGTAAGCTGCAGCGAAGGAAGAATCGATCTTGATCACCTCATAATAGTAGTTGAGCGCATCTTTATAATTCCGTGCGCGCATCCATAGTTGTCCGACCCTCAGCTTTGCCATCGGAGATTCGGGATTCAGCCGTTGTGCCCTGTTATAATTGGCAATCGCATTCGACCCGTCGTTCAGGAGAAAGATATAGGCATCCCCTTTCACGATATAGAGGTCATAATTCTTCGGATCCAGTTTCTCGGCATTTCTCAGCCAACCGAAAACTTTTGCTGTGTCATTCTGCATAGCCTTTATGTAACCGCCTGCCATCCGGATATAAACGACCGCCTGTTTGTCCACCGGGATGGTGCTGGTTTTGTTCGTTTTTGAAGGCAGAAGTGACATGGCTTTTGAATAATACTGCTGGGCATCGGGCAGGTTCTTTTTCATCAGGGCGATCTCTCCGAGCCCGACATAGTTCAACGGGTTCATTGGTTCTGCCTGGACACCTTTCTGAAAGATCACTGCAGCGGAATCTGACATCTCGCGAAATGAGATCGTGGCTGTATCGGAAAAGTATTTCTGAATGTAATTGTCCCCGTAATAATAATAAATTATTCCGTTTGCGGGATCTTTGATCAGCAAGGCTTTATAAGCGGTAGATGCATCAAGGAACCGTTCTCCCCTTGTCAGCCTCATAGCGTTCTGGATTTCCTGGGCTTGTAACGACTGAAGCACCGACATGGAGATAAACAGCAGGGTAATAAGGATCGTTTTCTTTTGAATGATTGACATATATGTTTCTCCTGGCTTTTAATGTTTGATTTCAACTAAGCGAACCGGCATGGTGGCAGGAACTAGGCCTGCGTGCAATAATATGAGCTGACCCTGTGGGCCTGCAATGAAGGAGTTGAATCCGTAAGCTAACCCCGTATAGCTTTGCCTGTTGATGCAATAAACTTCGCGGGTAAAGGGGTAAAAACCTTCTGCGACATATGCCTGGTAAGGCTGGTAAAATGTTGCATCCGGGTTGACATTTCCCGGACTGCTGATGCCGATCACCTTTACCCTTTTCAAAAAATGGACGGTCACTGTATCTTCCCGGTCACTGATCCAGTTTACACTGATCACGCCAATGGCATTTTTATTCTTTTCGACAAAATTGATCACTTCCTGGTTGTTTTCAACGGCGAAACAGGTTGCAGGCAGTGAAGCCAGGTTGAATTTTTCACGGAAATAACGGGGATTGGCAGATTTGTAATTATCAAAAACGACTTTCAGGTCGCCAAACTTTGATTTGGGATTGATCTGTTTCCAGCCGGTGATCTTTCCGGCGAAGATATCAGCAATTTGCTCATAATACAGGCTTGAATCGGGGTTATCATTATTCCCGATGAATGCGACGGCATCATATGCAATTTTAAGTGTCCGCGGAATGCTTTGAACCGCGTTGAGCCGATCCTCCTCGGCTTTGGTAAGCTTGCGGTTGGTGATGATCAGGGGAACCGAATCCTTCAGGAACAGATTCATGATGTCTGCTTCGGTACCAAACACAGGATTGATCTTTGCGTCAGGATAAAGTGACTGAAATGTATATATCTCCGCCTCCGCAAGAAGCTTGTAGGAATCATCAACTCCTATTGTTACCGTTCCGTATGTAGGGGTATCAATAGATTTTGAACTCCTGCCTCTCCCGCATCCCGCAAGTGATCCCATGACCAGCAGGGCGACGAACAGCAATAGCGGAATATGTCTTGATTTGGCAATCATACACAATGCAATCTTGGCAAAATCAGGCCTTTTAAAAAAAGGACTACAAAAGTATAAAATTAATAGATGCTGTTGTCAATTATTTAACAAGTAAATCATTTCAGTTAACAGTGAATAATGTACAGCTAACAATGAAAAATTAAGAATTCTATTCTCCGACCTCTGACCTCTGACATCCGACTTCTGACCTCACTCTTTGATGCAGCGCACCGGGTATCCTGCTGCCCTGGAATCGTCAGTCACTGTAGCATCATTGGAGGTGCTTATCCATAGAAGGTAGGCATTGATCCCGTTTACGGTTGAAGACCAGTAACCGGTTGCAGTGCCAATCATGTACAAAGCCCCGTCAGGGAAATCCCGGTAGCCCGGCATGGTGAATTTCAACATTGAAGCGAAGGCTCCTGCGGCATTGTTACTGCTCCAGGTTAGTCTTTCATTTTCCAGTTCTGTGCTGGTCGGTATCCTGTATCCTGAAGGGCACGGATTGTTGATCCCCGAAACGCCCTGCCACAGGCTGTTGTTCTGCGGCACCCGCCAGTCAAAAGGAGAGGATAGCGTTCTGATGAAAAGATTGTTTGCCGGTGTATTGGAGGAAGAAGTCGTGGTGGTCGTTCCATATTGAGCTGCACCGGCAGTTGCACCCGTATAGTTGATACACTGATGGCCGTCAGCCAGCCGGCCCCACTGGTATAACGAACCGTATGCCAGGTAGTCAGTCACACTTTGTGCCGCACGGCTTGCCCCGAGGTTCCTGTCAAGCCACCTTTTACCGGTGACAGGACTGATCACCTCCTGGTAATAATAAGTGATCCCGCAGCTTTGCTTTGAAATGAGCGGCAAATTTGGATTGATCCAGCCTTTGGCGCTTCCGCAGTATACCATCAGTGCCTGCTGATCGGTATTATAGACCATAAGTCCTTCAGCAGGAGAGGAAATGGCATACTGCTGTACCGTGGTCATTCTCGGGGGGAGGAACCCCCTGGATGTGCTTTTCACATCAAGCAGTGAGGAATTATCTGGCGTAGTTGTCCCGATACCGATCCGGGTACCGTCTTCATAAAGCTGTGCATCTGCGATCCATCCGGATCCGTTGTTCCGCAGCGTCTGGCCGGATGTTCCGGCAGGGAGGCCGTTTCCGGCGTTCTTTGCATAAAGTGAATAGGGTACGGAGATCAGTTGTGTTGTTCCCATGGTTATGAATTCTTCGCCACCTGAAACATCTGTTTCCGTTTTCAGAAAGTAGGTGTTGGCCCCCCAGTTGATCCCCTGAAATGAGCCGGAAAGAACTGTTCCGGTCCCGATTCCGAGGGTAACCGTCCCCAGTTGAGTTGTGACTTGCTGATGACGCTCACTGAACACAACAGGTCCCGTCGTGCCTCCCTGCAGAATGCTCAGCCGGAAGCTGACCAGTTGCTCTCTCAAAGGAGTTCCGTTGTTGTCACGCACAATTGTCTGGAAATTTACGGCTTCCGGAGCCTGGCTGAACAGCGAACCAAAGGTTCCTGCCAGCAAAATGGTCATGATGATGATCCTTCTCATAGTTTGTAGCATAACAAGAAGGGATAAATATAAGGCAAAAAATCAAATGTTATGGAAAAAAATCAGAAAGATGGAGATCAGAGGTCAGAGGTCGGAGGTCGGAGGTTCAGAGGTCGGAGGTCAGAGTATGGAGAATAGAGGAGAGAGGAGAGAGGATAGAACCCTTCATTCTTCATTCTTCATTATAAACTGTTCACTGCTAGTCCTCCTCCCGCCTCTTATAAATGTACCGTGTAAGCCTCCAGGCGCCGTAAAGAAAGAGGAATGCTGCAAAAATGACACGGATCTGCATGGTGAGGGATGCAAATCGAGGACTGGCGAGCAGGTAAACACCCAGAAGGATAAATAGAATGGAAACGGTAATTCCCAGTATTTTTGAGAATTTTGCCATGGTGGCTGTCTTCACAAAGTTACCTGCCAGTAGGGGATTTCGGTATCGGCGGACCATTGGTTCCAGAATGCGGGGGATACTTCCCTGCCATCTTTCCGTTTCAGTTTATGGCCATATACAGCGATCACCGGGTTGAAAAGAATATTGGTCACCCCGAGGATCCATGTATCGAGCGCCGCTCCTTCCTTCGATTTTTCCTTTTCCATTTTCACTTCAAAGTTATTGACCTCAAGGATATCCTTCAGGAAACGGGCCCGTTCCTCCGACAAACCGGTTTCAACGACCGTGCAGCGGATGCCTTCAATTTCGGATACTGTATGTTTGCCTTTATTCAGTGCCATAAGCCTTAGTGTTTTCTACTCTCAACAGGGGCTTCAGAGATTTTCTCACCGCTAAGGCGCTAAGACGCTAAAAAATATCTGCAACAAATCTTTTGCGTCTTCGCGTCTTTGCGGTTAATTTAATCTTGTGCCCTTTTTATCAGAAGATTAAAATGTTGTAATCACTTCTTTAATATATTCCGTATGCCAGGTTCAGGATGAACTCATAAACCGGGTTCGCAAATCCGATAATAACGATGCCGGCAACGCAGATCAGCAGACCCAGCCGGCTATATCCGTCACTTTTGAAATGCTGGATCGGCTGGTCGCTTGTGTTCAGGAACATCGCTTTTACTACAAGCAGGTAATAATACAGTGAAATGATCGTGTTCAGTACGGCGATAAAAACAAGAATGTACAGACCTTTCTGGGCTCCAGCCATGAACAGGAAGAACTTTCCGAAGAACCCGGCAACCGGCGGAATTCCTGCCAGGGAAAACAATGCAAGCATCATGGTGAGGCTGAGCATCGGGTTTGTACGGTATAACCCATCATATTCGTCAATGTTCTCTTTGCCGGTCACGTTCGAAATGATCCCGGCCACACCGAATGCACCAAGATTGGAGAAAATATAGACGAGCACAAAATAGATGACAGTGGTCATCCCCAGCTGGCTCTGACCGATGAGACCAAGCAGGATGAAACCTGCCTGTGCGATCGATGAAAAAGCCAGGAATCGTTTGATGTTCTTCTGCCGTATTGCAAAAAGATTTCCAATGGTCATGGTCAATACGGATGTGACGATAAGCACATCGCGCCAAAGCAATGCGATCTTGCTGAAAACCGTATAGAGGATGATCATCAGGATGAATACGGCTGCCCCTTTTGAAATAACAGAAAGATACGATGTTACATTGATCGGAGCGCCTTCATAAACATCCGCGATCCAAAGGTGGAACGGAACGATCGCAATTTTGAATGCCATTCCCGCAAAGAAGAAAATAAATGCAAGAACCTGGAGTGGTGTAGCGCCGAAATTTGCCTGCACCTCTGCAAAATAGACTGATCCGGTGGTGCCATAGATCATCGATATGCCATAAAGGAGGATACCCGATGAAAGTGCCGATGTGAAGATCAGCTTGACCCCGGCTTCTGCGGATTTTTCCTTGTACCGTTCCCAGGCTGCCAGCGTGGCAATGGGGATCGTGGCGAGTTCAAGTCCAAGATAGAACATCATAAAATCACCGGCAGAGATCATATAATCCATACCGATCAGGGTAGCCAGCAACAATAGGTAAAATTCACTGATCTTCTCCCTGTTTTCCTCTTTTTTCAGCCAGGATGCTGATTGAATGAAGATGATGAGCGTTCCGATATTGAGGATGTTCTTCATTGTGAGGATCAGTCCTGTAGTTGCATACATTCCTCCAAACATCACCCCTGTGGGACCGGGGATGAAACCCAGCACCGTGACAACTGCCATCAAGAGGATGGACGGAAAGATAATCGCATGTTTCCGGGCTTTCGGTAAAAAGATTTCGACAAGCAGGAGAATCACCGTGATGATAACCAGCAGTAATTCATGTCTCATTACAAGCATTTGTCAAATATTTAAGTTTATTATTTATATTATCTGACCCCCAGGTCATCCCCGCGCAAGCGGGGACCTTTGGTCATTAAATGTTCTAATTGGCCACAGCCAGTAATCGTTGAATGATCGGGCCTAACCCGCCATTGATCAGTTCGGATAACCACAACGGGGCGACCCCTATGGCGGTTATGCTTAATATCAGGACACCCGTGCTTACCTTCTCATGCCATTTGGCATCGGTGATCTCGAGGTAATGATCATTCTTGATCTTACCAAGGAGAAGGATTCCGACGACCCGCAAAATATACACGGCCGTCACCACAATGGACGAAACCGCAACAATCGTTACAACACGGTGAAAAACGTCCGGATGCTGGAAAGCACCTACAAAGATGGTCATCTCTGCCACAAAACCGCTGAATCCCGGGAGACCCAGGGAGGCAAGACCGGCGATCACATAGCAGACGCCGAGAAACGGCATGACTTTCATCAGGCCGCCCATTTCGTTGATCAAACGTGTGTGAGTCCTTCCGTAGATCATCCCGATCAGGGCAAAGAAGAGTGCCGTCATGATACCGTGGGAGATCATCTGGAGGATGGCTCCGTTCATGGCCGTCTTGTTGAACATAAGGATCGCGAACAGAACAAGCCCGCAATGGCTCACCGATGAATAAGCATTGATGTATTTCAGGTCTTTCTGCCAGACGGCACCCAGTGCACCATAGATAACACTGATCGACGTAAGGATGATAAAGATCCAGCCCAGGTCATGCGCTGCTTCCGGCAACAGGAAGACTGCAACGCGGAAACAACCGTATCCTCCCAGTTTCATAAGCACCCCGGCATGAAGCATCGAAACGGCGGTAGGTGCAGAGGCATGACCGTCGGGAGACCATGTATGGAATGGGAACAGGGCGCCAAGCACACCGAACCCGACAAAAAGGAACGGGAAAAAGAATCGCTGAACCTCAACGGGAATATGAACGGCCGCAATCTTGAGCATATCGAATGTGAGCGGCCCGCCTGATGGATTTGAGTTAAAGTAAAGCCCCAGCAACCCGACAAGAATAAATGCAGAGCCGCCCATAAGCATCAGCGTCAGCTTCATGGCCGAATAATGCCGCGGTCCGCTTCCCCAGATACCGATCAGCAGGTACATCGGGATCACGGCGATCTCATAGAAAAGGAACATGGTGAACAGGTCGAGGGAGATAAAGAATCCGAAAACCCCGGTGGATAAAAGGATCAGGGAGATAAAAAATTCCCTCGATAAATCCTTGACTTCCCAGGATGCAAAGATCCCGGCAAAGATCACGATGGATGTCAGACCCAGCATGGCTGCGGAAATGCCGTCAATGCCGATGTAATAATGGATATTCAGGCTTGAGTACCAGACCACATCCTTTACAAACAGCATCTCTGCCATATTACCTGCAGCCCGTTCCGAAAGAAACATTCCGATCACCACGGCCGCGTTGATCAGTTGCAATCCCATTCCGACCGCAGAAACAACGCGCACCTGCTTCGGATCCTTGCAAAATATAATACCAATGATGGTAATTACAGGGATAATAATAAATAAGGTGAGGATATCCATTCGATTAAGCGTTTAAAAAGTCCATAAATAAATGAAAGCCAGTGCAAGTGCAATTGCCCCCGACACGAATACCCATGCATATTGCTGCAGTTGTCCGGACTGGAACCCTTTGATCTTGTCGGAAACTACATTCGTGACAAATGAAATTCCGTTCATGGAACCATCAACGATATGACGGTCGAACCAGGCGATCGGCTTTGAAACATTGTTGAAAATGATCTTCTTCGTGATGAAAAGATATAGCTCATCAATGTAGAATTTGCTGTAGGCCGCTTTGTAAAAGCTTCCCAGCCCGGCGGAGATCCGTTCCGGAATATTGGTTTCCTTCTTATAGAACACCGTGGCGATTCCGATTCCGACCAGGGCAATGATGACCGAAGGAATCGCAATCCCCCAGTCGAGTTCTGTATGGAGAGGCAAACCATCGGATGTAACAAGACTGTGAAAAGGAATGAAACCGGCAAAAATTGCCCCCACAGCCAGGAGCATCAGCGGAATGGTCATCACCAGCGGGGCTTCGTGCGGTGTATGGTGATAATGCTGTTCTTTCCCCCAGAAAACTACGTAATAGAGACGGAACATGTAAAATGCGGTCAGCCCGGCAACGGCATATTCCACGAACCATAACAGCTTGTTGCTTTCGAATGCGGCAGCGAGGATCTCATCCTTGCTGAAGAATCCTGAGAAAGGCGGAATACCGGCAATGGCCAGGCAGGCGATCAGGAATGTGGCATGCGTGATTGGAAGATGCTTCCTCAACCCGCCCATCTCATTCATGTAATTGCTGTGAACGGCATGGATGATCGCCCCGGCACCGAGGAACAACAATGCTTTGAAGAAGGCATGTGTGAACAGGTGGAACATGGAAGCCATGTATCCGAGCCCTTCGGCAGCATATCCGGAAACACCGAGTGCAAGCATCATATAACCGATCTGCGACATCGTCGAATATGCCAGCACACGTTTAATATCGTATTGGGTGCAGGCAATGACAGCCGCAAACAACGAAGTGAAACCGCCGACATAGGCCACCACTTCGAGTGCAGCCGGAGCAGAGATCACAAAGATCGGGAACATCCTTGCCACGAGGTAAACCCCGGCCACAACCATCGTTGCAGCATGGATCAGGGCGGAAACAGGTGTCGGACCTTCCATGGCATCCGGCAGCCAGATATGCAGCGGGAACATGGCCGATTTACCTGCACCTCCCATGAATACAAAGATCATGGCCCAGGTCATGGTCGACATGCCCATGAATAATATCGAACCCCCCTGCAGCAATGCCGGTCCGTTCGGATCGGTGAGGGTGATAAAATCAAATGTTTTTGTTGTTACAGAAAGAATCAGGATCCCGATCAGGAAACCAAGGTCGGCAAAGCGGGTAACGATGAATGCTTTTTTAGATGCTGACACAGCAGAATCCTTCTCGTAGTAAAACCCGATCAGAAGGTAGGAAGAAACACCTACAAGCTCCCAGAAAACATACATCTGGAAAATATTGGTCGCTACAACGAGGCCAAGCATCGAAAAGCTGAACAAGCCAAGGAAAGCAAAAAAGCGTTCATAGCCCTTCTCTCCTTTCATGTAGCCGATGCTGTAAATGTGGACCATTAAGGATACGGTTGTGATCACGATCAGCATCATCACGGAGATCGGATCAAGGAGGACACCCATGTCGATGTGAAGCGTATCGGTGAACCTTAACCATGTTGTATTGAAGCCCAGTATCTTCGGAAAAGCGCCGGCAACCTTTTCAACCCCTGTGAAATACTGGAACGCAGTCACGCAGGAAAGCAGGAATGATGTGAACAGTCCGACGGTCCCCAATACTCCTGAAACGATCGGCTTGAACCTGTTGCCGAACAGACCGATCACCAGGAACATGAACAAGGGGATCAGGACGATAAAAATTGTATAACTGAAATTAATCATAACAATTTACGATTTACGATTTTAGAATTCAGATTTCATCTACGAATGACGAATGAAGCATTTCTATTTTCATTTTCGCTACTTCGCTACTTCGCTACTTCGCTACTTCGCTAACTAATATTAGTATTTCATCTCATCCACCCGCTCTACATCGATATCCACCAGTCTCCTGTAGATGTTGATAATGATGGCAATGGCAACGGATGCTTCAGCTGCGGCCACCGCGACCACAAAAACGGTAAAGAACATGCCTTCCATGTGCTGGGGATAGAGCAGTTTGTTAAATGCCACAAAATTGATGTTCACCGAATTGAGCACCAGTTCGAGCGACATCAGGATCGTGATCAGGTTTTTTCTGACGAGGAATCCGTAAATGCCAACAAAGAACATGATGGTGGCGAGGATCAGGAACCAGGTCAAGGGAACTCCGTCAAACATATTTTGGTTTTTTAAGTTATTTTTTTCTTTTTACGATCCCGGTGCACTTTGTTCCCGGGATAAATTCGACTACCTGTTTTTACTTCACTGTGTTTGTAAAAACAGAGTCTCATTTAATCTTTTCTCTTCTTTGCCACGATGATCGAACCGATCATGGCTGCAAGCAGCAGGATGCTGATCACTTCAAACGGCAGGGAATAGCCGTATTTGCCGGTGCTGATCAGGGCCTGCCCGATGTCTTCAATGTTCGTCCCCGGCGATGGGATCGTATCCGTCGGGAATTTGTATTGAAGGATGGAAACGATGCACAGCATGGCGCCAATGAATGCGGCCAGGAATGCAAAGATCTTTTTTGTGACGGCGGGTTGTTCCAGCTTGTCTGAGATCTGGCTGGTGAGAAGGATCGAGAAAATGATCAGTACTACAATGCCGCCGGCATAGAGTGTCAGCTGGATTGCGGCCAGGAACGTAAATTTCAGCATGAAATAGAGGCCTGCAGTAGCGATCAGCACGAACAGCAGGAACGTGGCTGCTCTCAGAATCTTGCGGCTGGTGACGGTAAGGATGGAAAAGATCACGATGATCGCCGCAAACAGGGAAAACATGAATTGATTGTTCGTCATTATTCAATACCTTTAAGAATGGATGATCCGGGTTTGTTTAAAATCTTGGTGAGTTTTGCGCGGTCAAATACTGCATGCTCAAATTGCTGTCCCCACGCCAGTGCATTTGACGGACAGGTTTTGATGCACAGTCCGCAGAAGGTGCACATCGACAGATGATAGATGTGCTGATCGATCACACGGATCTTTTTCCCTTCGGGGCCATCGATCCTTTTCGAAATGATCTCGATCGATCCGTTCGGACAATTCGTTTCGCATATCCCGCAACCGGTGCAGCGATGCTGGTTGTTCTCATCATGAGGCATGATCACTTCCCCTTTGAAACGATCTGCCATTTTGAGGGTCTTCCGGTTTTCCGGGTACTGCTCTGTAACGATCTGCCGCGGGCTGAAGAAATATTTTCCGGTGACACCCATCCCGATCAGCAGGGATTTGACACCATTATATATATCCGCGAAATATTTAATGAAACTATTCATAGTCTGTTAAAAATGCCAACCCATTAATACTATAAAAGCCATGACAAGGATATTGACCAGGTTGATCGGGAGCAGGTATTTCCACTCAAGATTCAGAAGCTGGTCGATACGAAGTCTTGGAAATGTCCATTTGAACCACATCATCAGGAAAATCACGAATGCGGTTTTGATAAAATACCATGCCAGCGGTGGTATAAAATCCATCACATGGTTGAACCCTGCCCATCCTCCGATATGGAAAGGCATCCAGCCCCCGAGAAATACCGTTGCAGCAATGGATGCCACAATGAACATGTTCATGTATTCGGCCAGGAAGAAAAAGGCGAATTTGATCCCTGAATATTCGGTATGGAAACCGGCCGTCAGTTCTGATTCGGCTTCAGCAAGGTCGAAGGGGCCACGGTTCGTTTCGGCTGTGGACGCGATCAGGAACATCACAAAAGCAATAAATGCAGGAATGTGTCCCTTGAAGATGAACCAGCCATCGGCCTGCCCTTCCACGATCTGCGAAAATTGCATGGTGCCGGCCAGGACAATGATGGTGAGCAGTGAAAGTCCGACGGAAAGCTCGTAGCTGACGATCTGCGCCCCGCTTCGCATGGCCCCGATGAGTGAATATTTATTATTGCTCGACCAGCCTGCCAGTAAAATACCTACAACACCAAGTGAAGATACGGCGATCACATACATGATCCCGATGTCGAAATCGATGGCATGAAGTCCTTTGCCAAATGGTATGGCTGCAATGGCCATGAACGAGGCGATGATCACAATGAACGGGGCCAGGTTGAAAAGCAGCTTATCGGAATTCTTGATCTCGATGAGCTCCTTCATCAGCAACTTGATGAAGTCGGCGATCGTCTGGAAGATCCCATATGGCCCGACACGGTTAGGCCCGACACGGTTTTGCATAAATGCGCAGACCTTGCGTTCGGCATATACGAGGAACAACCCCACAATGGCATAGAACAGAAGGAAAACCAGCCCGATGATCGTCATCTCCACAACCACTGCCCAGAACGGGGGCAACAGGTCATACAGCGCTTTGTCGATCGACTGGTTAAAAGCAGTAAAGTCGTATATACTAAAAGTCATATCGAAATGATGTTATCTGTCAATATCAGGAATTACGAAATCTAATGAGGCGCCGATGGCAACAAGATCGGCGATCTTGGAGTCACGGCTGATCTTATCGAGCACACCCAGGTTGCTGAAATTCGGCGAGCGGAACTTAAGCCGGAAAGGTGTTTTGTTCCCGTCGCTGATGCAATATACGCCAAGCTCGCCCCTGGCTGTTTCCACGCGCTGGTAATATTCGCCTGCCGGAAGTTTCAGTACAGCCTTCATTTTTGCAGTATAGTCGCCTTCCGGAATGTTGTCGATAAGCTGGTCGATGATCTTCATCGATTCCTGCATCTCGTCCATCCTTGCAAAATACCGGTGAAGGGTATCTCCTTCGGTATAAAGGATCTCCTTGAAATCAACCTTGTCGTACACGGCATATGGGTAATGCTTGCGCACATCGCATGAAAAGCCCGAAGCACGGCCCGAAGGACCGGTGACGGAATAATTGATCGCATCTTCCTTTGAAAGGATGCCGATGCCGCGCGTACGTTCCTGCATGATCACGTTCCCGCTGAGGATCCTGTCATAATCTTTTACTTTCTTACGGAAATATTTCAGGAATTCCTTCACCCTTTTCTGGAAATTCGGGTGAATATCCTGCATCAGTCCGCCCGGCGTGTAATAGCTGTGTAAAAGCCTTGAACCGAATGATTCTTCAAAAATATCGAGGATCTTTTCACGATCGCGGAGGCCGTAAAAGAAGCAGGTCAAACCTCCGAGGTCCATGCCGTAGCAGGCCCACCAGAGCTGGTGGCTCTGGATACGTGTCAGCTCGTCGATGATGGTGCGGATGTATTTCACGCGTTCCGGAACTTCCACCTGCAATGCATTTTCAACGAGAAGGCAAACCGCATGATTGTTGATGTGTGCCGAAAGATAATCCATCCGATCGGTCAGGTGTATGATCTGCGGGTAAGTATCATGTTCGCACATTTTCTCGATGCCGCGGTGGATGTATCCGCAATGGGGCTTGAGCTTTTTCACGATCTCCCCCTGGAGGGAAACCACAAGCCTCAATACGCCATGCGTCGAGGGGTGCTGCGGACCCATGTTGATATTGTACTCCTCTTCCTCGATGTTGGGAACGGGAGCATGAATGACTTCTTTCATACTTAAAGTTCAACGATGTTTACTTCATCAACATAATCTTTCCTGAACGGAAAACCTTTCCAGTCCTCATCCAGGAAGATCCTTCTGAGATCGGGATGGTTATTGAAACGGATGCCGAACAGGTCGTAGACTTCCCGTTCATAGAATTCGGCTGACCGCCAGATATCGGAAACCGTATCGAAGGCCGGGTTGACCCGGTCTTCGGTGCGGACTTTCAGGACGATCGAATGTCCGTTCGTTGTTGAATTCAGGTGATACACCACCATCAGGTGTTTCAGTGTATCTACGCCGGTAAGGCAGAAAAGATAATCAAATGCAGTTTCGTTGCTTTCCTTGATCTTGACGGCCAGGTCATGCATTTTCTCCGCCGGGATGATCAGAGTCAGGAACTGCTTGTTCTCTTCGGACTGAGCTTCAGGAACGAGGGACAGAACTCTTTCCTTTAATTTTTCGTTATCCATAGGATGCGTTAGGTTTCAGGTTTACTTGTCGCGATTCATATCCGTCACTGACTGCAGCTTGATCTTGCGCTGGAGCTGCATCACTCCGTACAAGAGGGCTTCAGGACGCGGCGGGCAGCCGGGAATGTATACATCCACCGGGATCACATGATCAACTCCCCTGATAACATGATAGGTATTATAAAAGAAGGGGCCTCCGGAAACGGCGCAGGCACCCATGGCAATGACATATTTCGGCTCCGACATCTGGTCATACAACCTTTTCAGCACCGGGGCCATTTTGTTGACGATCGTACCTGCGACTACGATTACATCGGCCTGCCGCGGACTGGCGCGGTAAACTTCGATCCCGAACCGGGAAAAATCGTAACGGGCAGCACCTGCTGCCATCATTTCAATCCCGCAACAACTGGTGGCAAAAGTCAGCGGCCAGACTGAATTCGACCGGCCCCAGTCGATAATGTCGTCAAGTGTTGTTAAAATGAAATTCCGGCCGTGTATTTCATAGGAATCCAAGGTTTCATTATCCCGGAAATCCTCAGTTTTCATGTTTTTTATTCCCATTTCAATGCTCCTTTCTTCCAGGCATACAGTAAACCTACGCCTAAAATGAAAAAGAAAATCACAATTTCAACGAAACCGGCCATTCCCGCTGTTTTCATCACTTTTGCCCAGGGAAAGATGAATACGGTTTCAACATCAAACACCAGGAAGATGATCGCGAAAAGGTAATAACCGACGTTGAACTGGAGCCAGGTAAGGCCTGTGGTCGGGATGCCGCATTCGTAAGTCTCAGCTTTCTGTGGATTTTTCGAAGTAGGAGGTATGTAACTCGAGAATAATATTGCAATTCCGACGAGGAATGCCCCTACAATAAAGAACAAAATCAGGCTTTCTGCACTCATGTGTTAGTTTATTAACAATTTTATTGCGTGGCAAATTTATAAATTAATCCAATATAACAAGTCCGGCCCCGATCAAGTTCAGGAAATATCATCGTGGTCATTGAGAAAAATCAATGCAGGAATGCATAATTCAGGGATGCAAAATGCATAATATTTATTATAGAATGAAGGTCAACCATATCCTTTATTTTCGCTTGTTGTTTTAAGAATTGAACAAAGCATCCGGATGATTTCGGTGCAACCTTCTATTGCTTTGTCTGCAATACCGTTCTCAAAGTATCCTGTTTCCTTGAGAAGCATCAGCCAGAAATATGATTCATGAGCTTCTTTGTAAGCAATATGCAAACAATTATAGAAATCATTGCGACTCCGTCCTGAAACTCCTTCTGCCGTATTGGCTCCAACTGAGGTTCCTGAACGGAGCAGTTGCCTTGATAAAACATACTCCTTTTTTTGTCTGGTCAGGTATTGATAGAGGAATACGATTTCTTTAGAAAAGGCAAAACTCTTCTCCTTGATGATATTTGACTTCATATTTTCATTTATCCATTAATCGCCTGACCACCCAAAAGGTAATACCTTTTCCCAAACTATTTTCCATTTAATTTTACATCCCTACATTAATTTCATTGGTATTCCTGCATTCTGCATTTTGCATTCCTGTATTAAAAGAAGTCTGCAGGTCTCAGTCAGCAGTTGGCAGTTAATATTCCAATTCCTGCATTATGCATTTTGCATTCCTGCATTCCTGAATTAATTACCAATCCATTCCGTTCCCACAAAAAAAAGCCACCTCCACAATCAAAACATCCCCCTTCCTCCAATAACCTGCAGAACATTTGAATTCTTTAAAAACATTTATTAATATTGGCTGTATCATCCGGAGAGTCCCGTCTCTTAAGAAAAATAACCATGGAAAACCCACAGGAAACCAAAGAAACCTATTCCGATCTCGAAATCGACCTTGCAAAAACATTCGTTATGCGCTGCATCGCAAAAAAATTCCCGGTAAAAAAAGCAGTCCTGTTTGAGTCCTACAGGTTTGGCGACCTCGACCAGAACAAGTGCATCAGCATTGCCCTGATCCTCGACCCGATGACCAATCCGCTAAAGGTGATGACGGAACTAGTCCGTCTCACGTGGGAATTTACGGTGTGCATCGATCCATACCCCTTATCTGTCAGCGATTTTGAGTCCTCCACGCCAACGATCGACGAAATAAAAAGGACTGGCACCGAAATCCTTTTGTAAAGGCTTATTCGCCTAAGCATCCTGCTGCTTTCAAATCCAAAATCCAAAGTGTAAAATCTAAAATCACGGGTACAGACCCCAGGGCAAGCCCTGGATTAATGATTTTAATTTGTGCCCTTGTGCCTGGAGGTCATAATTCATAATTCACACTCCTAATTCCTAATTAAGAAAGGTTCTTTCCATAAGAATTCCATTCTGTTCACAAAAGAATAAGTACAATTCCTGCAATTACCCTAAAATTTATTAGGTAAAATAAAATGATTTTCTTAGCATTGCCGTGTCAAATCTAACTGTGTAATGGATAATAATTTACTGGAAATTGTTATTCACACCAATATCCTCACTATGAAAAAACTGAAACTTTTTCTACTGGCATTTTTCTGTTGTGCTTCAGCCCTTATTGTGAACGGACAGACCGATACCGAATTCTGGTTTGTCGTACCCGAGGCGAACCAGTTCCATGGCGACCGGCCCATTTATCTCCAGCTGTCAAGCCTCCAGGAAGCAGCTTCCGTTACCATATCGTTGCCGGCCCAGCCCTCCGTGACGCCGATAACCGTGAACATTCTTCCGAACAGCAGCCAGAGCGTCGATCTCACGCCGTGGATCGATCTCCTCGAAAACACACCTCCGGATTCCGTCATGAACAAAGGCCTTAACATCCATTCAACAAACCCGGTTTCCGCCTATTATGAAATCGTCACAAGCTGCAATTGCAACCCGGAGATCTTTGCCCTGAAAGGGAAAAACGCGCTGGGCACCCTGTTCTACACCCCCTTCCAAACCGTCTACTACAGGAATCCGGGCTATTATTCCGCCGCCGATATCATTGCCACGGAGAACAATACCGTGATCACGCTCATCCCAACGAAGAATGCCGTGGGCCATCCGGCCAATGTGCCGTTTTCCGTTACGCTGAACAAAGGCCAGACCTATTCCCTTGCAGCAGCCGGGTTCAATGGGTCCGACAACATGGCGGGATCAAAGATCACTTCCACGAAACCGATCGCCGTCACGGTCAAGGAAGACACCGATTCAGGTCCGGGCGGATGCGGCGACATCATCGGCGACCAGATCGTGCCGGTTGATCTTGTCGGCACGAAATACATTGTCATCCGGGGATTTCTCAACTACGGTGAATACGTATGGTTCCTGGCCACGGAAGACAACACTTCCGTCTTCGTGAACGGGAGCACCACGGCCGAGACTACCCTGAACACCGGCCAGCAGTATGGGTACTTACTGACCGGGAACATTTCGGTAGAGAGCGACAAGCCCATTTATGTGTACCACGTCTCCGGCTACGGATGTGAGCTGGGCTCCGCCCTTCTTCCCTCCATTGAATGTACCGGTTCATCGCAGATAGGATTTACCCGCTCAACCAGCGAACCTTTTTCTCTGAATCTTATCGTGAAAAACGGGAGCCAGGACAAGTTCACATTAAACGGAAACCCCAATGTCATCCTGGCCTCCCAGTTCCAACCGGTGCCTGGAGCAGGCAACCAGTGGGTGTGCGCGCAGGTCTCTTTTAACACGACACAGGTTCCTGTTGACCAAGGACAGATCATTGCCAATTCTGGTGATGTTTTCCATATGGGATTGATCAACGGCGGCTCGGTGAGCGGATGCCGGTACGGCTATTTCTCCGACTTCAGCAGACTTTACCTTGGCCAGGACCGGCAGCTCTGCCAGGGCGATACCGCTATTCTTGACTCCGGGTTTGACAAGGACTGGTACCTTTGGAGCACAGGAGACACCACCCGGACAATAAACGTAAGTACATCCGGGGTATTCTGGGTCGAAGCCGGCACCGGAACCTGCCTCATGTCTGACACGATCCGTGTAACCGTTCATCCCCTTCCGGTGGATATCGCACAACCAGGTGGTAATGTTTCACTTCAGACCGGACTGGTTGTGTATTTTCCATTTAACGGCAATGCAGATGATGCAAGCGGGAACCTGAACAACGGGGTTCCGAACGGAGGAGTCATGCTGACGTCGGACCGGTTTGGAAATGCAAACAGCGCCTATTATTTCGACGGGAGCAATGACTGGATAAGTATTGTCCCAACACTACCCGATTTGTTTCCCTACGGAAACAGTGTCAGATCAGTTTCCGCATGGCTTAAATATCAGGATCACTCCTATAACACGATTCTGTATTGGGGAGATGACCTGATCGGACAAAACGGAGCCGCATTCTCCTTCTATATTTCAGACAACGGGCTGATCATGGATGGTAACTATGATAACGGGAATCTTGCATATTCCTTCACTCCGGATACCTGGTACAATATCGTATGCACCTATGATGGCGCTCAAACGATTGCCTGTTATTCAAACGGCCAGTTCATCGGGAACATGACGATCCCTTTCCCGCTTCAAACCTCTGCCGTAGGTCATCGCAGCGTGGGTATCAAGTTTGATGTAAACAATCTCAGTCAAAACCCCTTTAAGGGAGTGATCGATGAGGTTCGGATATACAGCCGGATCCTTGCCGCGGAAGAAATCTCTGCACTATATAACGGCAGCCTTTATATTACCGTACCTGAAGATACGGTGTGCCAGGGGCAGCCGGCTTCCCTGCAGATCCATAATTCACAGCTTTACATTAAATACCAGGTGCTGGTAAACAATATTCCCTCGGCCGATATTCAGTACGGAACAGGAAGCTCCATCGGCTTTACGATCAACGGACTTGCCGAACCTTCAGCGTTAACCATATCCGCGACAGATACCGCCACCGGGTGCTCGATCACCCTTGACTCAACCTTCGTGATCCACGTTGAGGCATTTGCGCCGACCGTGTCCCCGGATACGGCCATCGTAACCGGAAGCCATGTTACATTGACAGCATCCGGGGGAACCAACTACCTCTGGAGCAACGGCATGACCAGCCCCTCCATCAATGTTTCTCCTTTGACAACTACCACTTATTATGTAACCATCACCAATGCAAACGGATGTGCTGCCTCCGATTCAATGCTTGTCACGGTTCTTTCCGTTCCCGCCTCCCCGGTTACCGTTACCTACAACATTGCGGCAGATCCAAACACCCAGGTGGCTGTTCCCGTCGAGGCGAAGACATTCACGAATATTACTTCCCTGTCACTGCGTCTTGATTATAATCCGGCACATGCCGTGTACCAGTCCTTCGGCAATGTCAATTCCTCCCTCACCGGGGTACAGGTCGCAGATATTACGGTCTCGGCCAACCTTCATAAGATCATGATCACATGGACCGGGGCAGGTCCGGTATCCCTTCAGGAGAATTCGAGGCTTCTCGACCTCGTTTTCAGTTATCATTCCGATACCACATACCTCACCTGGAATAACACCGATAACAGCGGACAGGATTGCATGTACAAAGATGCCGGCCACAATCCCTTACCCGATAACCCAACCTGGTATTGCTATCACAACGGCGGGCTCTTCCCCGCCAGGACCATCTCCGGGACATTCAATTACAATAATACGGCAGCCACAGTTCTTGATTCAATCCATGTTTTCCTGTTCAGGGATGATGCGAAAGATGATTCAACCTGGACGAATTCCCAGGGTCAGTATGGATTTCACGGGAAGATAGACGGGACCTATCTCATGAGCGCTTCGACAGGCAAGCCATGGCAGGGTGTCAACGGAACGGATGCTGCCAAGATCCAGCGTCATTTCGTCGGCCTTGAACCATTGACCGAACCGGTGAGGCTCCAGGCTGCGGATGTCAACAATAACCTCGCGATCAATGCCACTGATGCAGTTCTTGTCAAGATGCGGTTCGTAGGCCAGATCAGCTCCTTTGCACGCGGGAACTGGATATTCGCAAAACCATTGACCGGAGGGGATTCCATATTTGTGAACGGCACCAATACGAACCAGGATTTCTATGGCCTTTGTGTGGGTGATGTGAACGCTTCGAACAGCTTTACCATCGGTGGCAAATCACCATCTGTCCAGCAGGTCAGCAACGACTTCCCGATCCTGGTCACACCAGGGCAGGAATTCGACTGGCCGGTCTATGCCGGGGAAGATTTCACCTTGTCGGCCATTTCGCTTGTGCTGGATTACCCGCCGGAACTGGTTTCTGTGAATGGAGCCGCCATGAATGAGGGATTGCCGGTTTACAGGATCACGCCGGGGCAGGTAAGGATTGCATGGAGCGAGGCAACCCCGGTTGCTGTTAAAACGGGAGATCCTATCCTGGTCCTTTCAGCCAAAACCTCCGGATCTGCTCCTTCCGGGGCCATGTTCGGGCTCACCGTTGAGATGGAGAGCGAACTGGCGGATGAGAATGCTGAAAAGCTTGTCAATCCCCTCCTGGAGATTCCCTTCGTTGAATGTCTTCCCGGCGGGGGGATCCAGGCTCAAACCTTCGGCCAACCTTCAATAATGATCCGCCCGAATCCCGCAAAGGACAAGATCACAATTTCCTTCTCTTTACCAGGAAAGACAAATACTTTCAATGTCTCGATCCTGAATGAACAAGGAATGACGGTCTACGAAAAACAAGATGTTGTTGTCAATGGATCGCTTGACCTGCCGGTGAACCTTGTTGATTTGGCATCCGGGCTATATTCGGCGGTGGTCGCGGGTAACGGGGGATCTGTGATAAAGAAGATAATGATCGTAAAATAGTTCAGAATAAACATTGAAAAAAATCAATCTGTTTAAAGTTTTTCTAAAGCAAGCCCATATGAAAAAAAGTGTTTCACTTCTTGCATTTCTATCTGCACTTATATTGAATGCTTCTTTGTTTGCACAGTATTCCTGGAATACGGTTGCACCGATGCCCACAGGCCGTCAACACCTCTGTTCGGCCGTTTACAATGACAATATCTATGTCTTTGGAGGGCAGGGAACCACTTCCGGAAATCAGATGGTCAACGTAAATGAGATGTATGATCCGGCAACCAATACGTGGATGACAAAAACCCCGATGCCGTCTGCTATTGGGTTTTGCAATGCCGGTACAGTCAACGGGAAGATTTACGTGATCGGGGGATGGAACGGAGGCAATCAGACAAACCAGAACTGGGAGTACGATCCTGTCGGCAATACCTGGGTGGTGAAGGCAACGATGCCGACAACGCGATCGGATGCTGCTGTGGCCATTGTCAACAATAAGATCTACGCCATCGGGGGATGGACGATGGGTTCTGTTCCGAGGGCTGAAAATGAGATGTATGATCCCGCAACCAATACCTGGGTTTCCAAAGCGCCCATGCCTACCCCGCGCGGGTATTTTACCGTTTCTGTCGTCAATAATAAAATTTATGCGATCGGATCAAGCAATTCATGCAAAAAGGTAGAAGAATATGATCCCCAAACAAATACATGGACTACAAAGACAAACATGCCCTTGGCAAAAGGTGGCGGGCCCGGATCAGTCGTTATCAATAACGAGATCTATGTATTCGGGGGAAGCATAACACCCTGTGATACGACCCTGATCTATACGCCGGCAACTGACCTCTGGCGAACCACGGCCATTTTGCCAACACACCGTTATTTTTTAACCGCCTCACAAGTGAATGATCATGCTTATGTGATCGGGGGAGGCCCAAACGATAATGCAACCTTTTACCATGCAAATGAAATGTTTACCCCATTCCAGGAAAAGATCCTTTTTTCAGCAAGGCCTACAGGTGGTAATTATTCCTTTTCCATATACAGCATGAACCCTGATGGAACTGGCAAGACACGGCTCTTTTATGATAACTACCACCGGAGATGCCCCGTCATATCAACTGATCATTCTAAGATATTTTACCAGAAAACGAAGTATAACTATGGTCATGAAGGTGACAGCGTCTGGATTTGCAGGTCGAACCCGGATGGTAGCGGCGAACAGGTCCTGTATACGCATACCGACCCGGCAACGTCAGCTCTTCGGTTCAACTTTGATGTTTCTCCTGACAACCTGGATCTTCTCTTTGCAAAAGTATATGATGGATGGCCCTCGATGACCGGCAGGAACGGGGATGTCTTTAAATACACCTTATCCACCCAGAATTCCGTCAACCTTACAAATGACTGGGATTTCTATGACACCGATCCCCAATATTCTCCCGATGGTTCCACAATCATTTATGTGAAGAATGAATCATCCTGGACAGCTTTTCCCACTCCCTTGTATAAAATGAACTCCGATGGCTCAGGCAACGCGGTGTTTCGTCCCAGTGGCACCGGCAATTATCAGGGACCTGAATATTCACCAGCCGGCGATAAGATCATTTATGCCTATGATCCCGGGACAAACCCCTACTCTGCCTTGTACATATGCAATCCTGACGGGACGGGATTAACCCAGGTAATCCCATCTCCGGGAACATTTACAGGCTTCATGGACCCGACATTTAATCCGGACGGGTCAAAGATTGCCGTTACCGCCAACAGCAACTGGAAACTCCTGCTGACCGATCTGTCGGGAACCATCATAAGCCTGTTTGATACAATGCAGATAAATGGCTTCTTCGAACCCACATGGGGTATGGTTTCTACACCTCTTTCGCCGGTGGCGCCGGTTTCATATTTCACTGTTTTCCAGGAAAACTGTGCCGGAAACTCTGTCATCTTTACAGATTCGAGCTACCTCCAGTGCGGAACGATCGTCACCTGGATCTGGGACTTCGGAGACGGCACACCTCCATTAATCATAAACTCTCCTTCAAATCCTGATATCAGTCATCAATACCTCACGGCAGGCATCTTTCTTGTCACCCTGACAGTCATATCCTATGATGGACGTACCAGCAGTTCGACAGAAATTGTTTCCGTAGTCAGCCCGCCGGTTGCAGAATTCATGTGGGCAGGTTCATGTTTTTCTGAGCCGGTTCAGTTCAATGATCTTTCCATGATCAATGCCCCGTTTCCTTCAACAATAACATCATGGTCCTGGAATTTCGGGGACCCGGTCACCGGTGCCTTCAATTATTCAACATTGCAAAATCCTCAGCATATTTTTGTTTTACCGGGCATTTATTTTGTTTCACTTGTAATTACAACAAGCAATGGGTGTTCTGATACAATAGTAAAGCCCGTTTCTGTTTCACAGGCTCCCGTCGCAATTGCTGATCCGGGTTCACAGGAAGTCGTTTCGATGGATGCCTCGCTCCCTGTGAATCTCAGCACCGATCTCCCCGGCTCTTATTTTACCTGGATTGCTTCCACCTCCGCTCCACAGTTGACCGGATATATCTCATCAGGGACAACGACGACCATCCCTTCACAGATCATAAATAATCCTCTTACCACTATGGAAACGGTCACATACACCATCACGCCATCATTTAACGGTTGTACCGGCCAGCCTGTTACCCACACGATCACCGTTTATCCCCACCCCTCTTCGCCGGTTACGGTCACTTACAACATCCCTGCAGTTCCCAACACCCAGGTGGCCGTACCTGTCGATGCCAAGACCTTTACCAACATCAAATCCCTTTCCCTCCGCCTGGACTATGATCCCACATATGCACTCTACAGTTCATTTTCCAATGTCAACGCCGCATTATCAGGGATGCAGGTGAACGATGTTTCCATATCCCCTTCCCTTCACAAGATCATGATCACCTGGTCAAATGCAACGCCGGTGTCGCTGCTGCCTGATTCCCGCCTGGTAGATCTTGTTTTCACCTATTCTTCGGGAACCGTTTACCTGACATGGAACAATACGGATAACGGCGGCCAGGATTGCAGATACCTGGATGCCGCCGGCAATCCGCTGCTCGATACCCCTACCTGGTTCTGCTATCATAACGGCAGCATCTACCAGGGAAGGAGCATCACCGGGGCATTTTCATATAACAACACGACGAATACCCCGTTGGATTCACTTCATGTTTTTCTTCTTAAGGATAACGTAAAAGAAGATTCTGTCTGGACAAATACGCAGGGGCATTATGGATTTGCAGGAAAGAACAGCGGAACCTACATCATCCAGGCAAAAACAAACAAGTCCTGGCAGGGTGTGAACGGCACCGATGCCGCCAAGATCCTGCGTCATTTCACAGGGCTGGAGCCTCTGACGGAGCCTGTCAGGCTCCAGGCTGCTGACGCCAACAACAACGTTTTCATCAACAGCACCGATGCACTTCAGGTGAAAATGCGGTTTGTAAATTCGATCAATTCGTTCACCCGCGGCGACTGGACTTTTGCAAAACCGGCAACGGGCGGCGATACCGTGATCATCAGCAATTCCGACCGGATCCAGGACTTTTTCGGACTCTGTGTGGGTGACGTAAACGGCTCCAACAGCTTTGGTGCGGGCGGGAAGGAGGCCTCCGCAATTACCGTTTATCATTCTGATGTCGTGACAGCAGCTGCGGGCAGCGCGTTTGATCTGCCAGTGTTTATCCGTGACGACCTGGTCCTGACCGGCATCTCTTTCGTCATGGATTATCCGGAAGATCTGTTCTCGGTAACCTCCATCCAGGTAAAGCAGGGCTCTCCCGTTTACCGCATTGAGAAAGGCCGGATCCGCCTGGCATGGAGCGAAGCCGAGCCAATCTACATTCAGAGAGGAGAACCCGTCTTGATTCTGAAAATGAAGGCTTCAATAAAATTCACGGAAGGGTTTCACGTGGAATTGTCCCCCGGCCGGGAAACCGAGCTGGCTGATGAAAACGCAGAGGTGATCATCAATCCGGAGCTGGACATCCCGGTAATTGAAGGATTTTCCGCCTTTGGAACTTCCGTGCCCGCATTATCGATGACCGACCTTCGGGTCTATCCGAATCCCGCGAAAGAACAGGTCACGATTTCCGTTTCATCATTGGAAAAGGAATGCATCGTCAGCATTTCCATCCTCAACGGGTTGGGCATCTGTGTTTATGAAAAGAAGGATGTCGTCATTCATGGTTCGCTGAACATCCCGGTCGGTCTTGAGCATTTTCCCGGCGGCCTTTACTCTGTTGTGATGCGGGGGAATGGCATCCTTGTTTCAAAAAAATTCATCATCAATTAATTATGAATGATGAGTTTGAATTATGAATTATGAAAATCATTGGTGTTCCTGCATTTTGCATTATGCATTATGCATTTCTGCACTAAAAGGGCACGCGGATGACGGAATTTACGGATTATCGCGAATAAAATTAACCACATTAGGCACAGTAGTTCACATTAGTTCTATTGTGCTATTGTGCCCTAATGTGCCTATTGTGGTAAAAAACTGTCTTGAGTATAAACGGAACTGATTATTTGTAGATATTCTTCCGATGCCCTATGGCAATGACATCGATTATCAGGATAGAATCAAAAATCTGGTATATTATGCGATAGTTTCCTTTCCGGATCCTGTATCCATCCCTCCCTTTGAGTTTTTTATACCCCGAAGGCCTTGGATTCCGGGCCAATCCCTGAATTGATACAATCAGCTTTTCTGCATCGCTGTCCGGCAGGTTATCCAGCTGTCGTTGAGCGGTCCTTGAAATGGTAATCGTATAATCAGGCATATTTCTTTTTTTTCTGCCGGCTCTTTATGTACTGCTCAAGAGGAATGCTTTTTTCATTCTTTGCTTTTACTTCATCAAACAACCTTATATCCTCAAGTTCTTCGAGGTCGTCAAGGATGCGTTTGTATTCTTTTAAGGGAATAACGACTGAGATTTTATTCCCCTTCTCATCCGTTAAAAATTGTGTTTTCATGATTTATCTGAATAACGTCATGCAAAGTTACCGAAACAAGTTGAACGTAACCAGAAAAGAAATGAGTTCGCAAACCGGACGGCGGCTTAATAAAAATTAATTGTCTCATAATTATGAATTACCTGCCTACCGGCAGGCAGGTGAGTTTGAATTTTGAATTATGAAAATCATTATTATTCCTGCATTTTGCATTTTGCATTCCTGCAATGAAAAGGCACGCGGGTAAAAATAACCGCTGAGGCGCAGAGAAAAAAGTTTTCCATATGGATAGTCGCAAGATCAAAAGGTAACAATGTAACAAAATAACAGAGATCTTGTCCAACTACTCATTGTTCATTGTTCATTAACCAAGTGCCGCAGGCACAAAAGCCCGGTAGAAAAGAAAACCACCCTGGTTCCTTTCGTCCCGTACGGGACGAAAGATTTAATCATTACCGCAATGCTACCGGGCTGTCATCCCTAAGGGATTTTCAGTGAACAGTAGACAAACTGACATGACATTGATAAGGAATAATGCGATTATTGAAAATGCCATTGTGGGTGTTATGACAATGGGAGAAGGGGAACCCGATTATGAACATGGCGAAGATCTGTGGAGGATTTCAAGAGGCGAGCCGGCAGGGGGTATTGTCCGTGTTTATAATACGACTTTCCGGAACAATTACATTTGTGCCATTATAAATCCCTACGCTGAACGAAAAACGGACCTTTTCGACCAAAGTACCTTTGTGACGGATGATGATATTTTCCTGCCTTATTATGAATACGGGCCCTGTGTTGTATTGAATGATGTAAATACAGTGCATTTCCAGGGCTGCACCTTTACGACGGACCAGGATTACAGCCCCAACCAGCGTTTAAGAACAGGGATTTTGAGTTATAATTCAATGTTCTTCGTAGATGCCGTTTGCTTGAATCCGACCGAAGGATGCACACAAATTAGGAAAAATGAATTTATCAACCTTGTTTACGGAATAAAAGATCTGGCATTCTCACCTACACGAACCTTCAGGGTTGACCAGGCAACCTTCGATGGTAATGTAACCGGATTGTATGCTTCCGGTGTATCAGATGCACGCATCACCCGAAATGAATTCCTGCATATCAATGCTGCCGATACCCTGAACCAGGAAATTTTTGGCGGCCTTTATCTTGATTACTGCCATTTATACCAGGTTGAAGACAACTATTTCCATTCAGATTTCACAGGTATACCAACAACTTTAAGAAGTATCGGTCTTGTCATCAATAATTCCAATGTGGGCACCGAATATCTCGATGAACCCGATATCATTTACAACAATACTTTTGAAAGATTGTCAATCGGCACACTAGCGCAAAACAAAAACCGGAATCATGATGGCGTTAAAGGTCTAACAATTAAATGTAATGATTATTTTTCTAACAAATATGATATTGCGGTAACTATCTGGAATCCACAACTGACAAACGATTTAGGAATAAAAAAGACTCAAGGAGATAATCAGTACGATATTAAAGCACCGGCCGGAAACCGATTTACAATTGTTCATATGCATCCAGGTTACCCGGCAAACTATTACAATGAAGGCGGACAAATTGATTACCTTCATCATGTCGTGGAAACAAATGATCCACCCAATATTCTTCCAGATTATATTTCGAATTCTGTAACACCCATGCTTCCTTCAACAACACCATCATATCCGTTTACCTATAACAAAACACTTTGCTGCCCATCTACCTTTTATAGTAGTGGTGGAATTGGCGAGGAAAGAAATAAAATGTTTATTGCCGGAAATAAGGTTGATTCAGTTGCTACACTTTTGTCCCTATTAACGGATGGTGGGAATACGGAACAATTAAACTCAGATATCCTTTCAAGTACTTCCATTCAATCAATTGAAATTTATAATAACTTGATAACGAAATCACCTTATTTATCTGACACGGTTATGGTATCTTCAGTTAAGCAAGAGAATGTTCTGACCTCAGGAATGATCACTGAAATTCTGTCAAGCAATCCCCAGGCTGCAAAATCAGATAATGTGTTAGATGAAGTTCAAAACAGGATAAATTCGCTTGATGAGGACCAAATGGGACAAATTATGGAAGGGCTTTATTACCTTGGAGCGAAAGAAACTTTAGAAGTCAATCTTTCAGGCTATGAAACGGATCGTTGTAAAGCGCTCAATCAACTTATCCAGTATTACTCTTCAGATACAATTGTTCTGAATCCTACCGATAGCATTATCTTTTTCCTTGAAGAAAGCGGCTATCTCTGGTCCAAATATCACAAATCGTTTATTTTTGGTGAAAAGGGGAATTTTCAGGATCAGGAAGCACTGTTGAATGAAATTCCAGACCAATATCATTTTAATCAAAACACGCAGGAACAACATGATATTTTCACAGATTACATAACCCTTTGCAAGGATTATTATCTTTCCGGAAAAAGTATGATTCAGCCCGATTCGTCACAAATACAGGAGTTGTATGCAATTAATGCATCTTCTTCGGGCATGGCCGGTGTTTATGCGCGGAATGCATTGATGGCAGTAAATAATTATCCTTACAAGGAACCCTATCTTTTGCCAAAGGATGAGCCAAAAGAGACGAAAGTCAGATGGGAATCTCATAAACCATGCGAGCAAAATGTTCTTAGATTATTCCCGAATCCGGCAAAAAATTATGTTGTTGCCGAAATTCAAACAAAAGAAAACATGTCTTCAACATTTCTTAAGCTTTATGATAATACTGGTAATCTTATCCGATCATATCCTTTAAGTAGATCACATGACTTTCTTTTTATTCCGCTTGACCGTTTTCCATCGGGGTTGTATATTTGTATATTGATGCATGAAAATGAGAAATTGGTGTCAAAAAAGCTGATCATTGAAAAATAAAAGGGATTATTTTGATAATAGGTTTCGGCGAATAGATGTGAATGTTAAAGTATTATCAGTACTCACACTGCTAATTAATTCATTAACATTCACAGCTTCTTCCCAAATCTATTTTAATTTTCGTTATAATGTCACAAATTCTGGGCAAAGCAATTCATGGGATGCAATGAACAATATAATAACTTTAACAAATGGTTATTACGTCGAAGGAGCCACTGCATCGCCATTTACTACAAATAGTTATTGGATTGTATTCATGAAATTGGATAATCTCGGAAATAAATTATGGTACAAAACAATTGGAGATTCAATCAGTGAGTATGAATCAGGTTTCCCTGGTTCATTCATTCAGAATAATGACAGTACTTTTTTATTGGTCGGGAGCAAGCGGACATACATTCCTGGGTGGGTTCATGATGTCGGGCTTATGATCAAGCTTAATAAGAATCTAGATACAGTATGGTCAAAAAGTTATGGAGACATGACTTCTCCCGTTGATTCTGCTTACCTTTTTTGGAATATTATACCCCTTCCTGAATACAAATATGCTATTTTAGGTGGTGTGTTGTCGGATGTGTCCTATTCGAAATTTTTCCTGCAGAAAGTAGATAGTACCGGAAATGTTATTTGGAAAAAATCTTACGGTTTTGAAGATTGCAATTATTATCCGATAGATTTAGCATATTGTAACGATGGGGGTATTGCAATGTGCGGTGTATACAACCCACCGTGGCCTCACCCAATACATGATGATGATAATATCATTATTAAAGTTGACAACTTGGGAAACCAGCAATGGCAAAAGCTCATAGGTGGACCATGTTATGATGGGCCTCCGATGATGGATAAAACAAGAAATGGCAATGTGATTTTTGGATATCCCAGGTCAGATTCCTGTATCGATGAAGGAGACTATTTAGGAAAAATCACCATCATCGAATTTGATTGTGCCGGAAATGAAATTTGGAATAAGAGTTATGGTTCAAGTAAATATAACAATACTATTAACAATATTAGGACCCTCGATAATGGAGATTTCATTGCTTCCGGTCATTATTTTACAAATCAGGATCAGGGATATTGGCATACTGTAAGCTGGATCCTTAAAACTGATTCTTCCGGCACTGAACAATGGTACCGCGAGTATTCCCTTCTCAATGGAATAAACAGCTGGAATGTTTTGTATGATGTCAATCAGGCGAACGACAATGGTTTTATTGCGTGTGGCTTTGTTTTTCCTCAACCTCCCGATACGGGGATACAGAATGCCTGGGTCATCAAGGTCGACAGCCTCGGCTGCGAATCGCCCGGCAACTGCTGGGTGGGGAATGATGAGATCGTGGTAAAGACATTCACCCCAGCAAAGCCGTTCGTGGTCTTTCCAAATCCGGCAACCGAAAAGTTCTCCGTCGAATTCCACGAAAACCCTGATGGGGCTGATGTTGAAGTGTATGATCTTTATGGGGTAATGCGGTTCAAATCTCATCTCCGCCCCAATGGCGACAGGGTTGATGTTGATGCCGGCGACTGGCCGCCCGGGCTCTACCTGGTGAAGGTGCTTGTGGGGTCAAGGATTCTGGGGATAGAGAAGGTGGTTGTTGAGTGAAAAACGTAAAGTTAAGAGTGAAGAGTGCAATTAAAAATTGAGAATAAAAAATTAACTCTTCACTTTTCACTCTTCACTTACCTTGTGCCGCAGGCACAAAAGCCTGGTAGAAAATGATACAGCCTTTGATGTTCCGTCCCGGACGGGACGGAATGTTTGGTTTTCCCGTTCTGTTACCGGGCTTACATCCCTACGGGATGTTTCTGTGAGCAACTAACAACTTACAGTGAACAGTGCAATTAGAAATTAGGAATGAAAAATTAATTGTTCGCTGTTATCTGTTCACTGTTCACTCTGTTTGTTGATCCTGACCCTTACAAATCATTATATCATTGAAAAAACTGCGGCCCGTTATAATGGAATTTCCTCATTAAACCTTCTTCGAGAGCACAACGAGAGAACAACGAGAGGAGAGTGAAGGAATCCAGGAGGAAAATCCTAATCTGGGCTGTTTGAAGAGGACCCTAACAAAATGTTTTGAGAATACAACGATTATCAAATTAACCCGGTTCTAATTACAATGTGACCAGCCATAAAACCCTGGTTATGTTTACATTGCTAAGCGCTCCCATATGACCTCTATAGGACTCCCGGCCTGCGGCTATAAGACTCCTGGCTCGTAGCCGGTGTATAGCTGGCTTGTGGCTGGCGCATAGCCGGCTCATATAAGGGCATACACCCAAAACCCGAGTTCAATCCCGGCTATACCTAACGACTGGATTCCATCTCGCACGCCAGTCAAAAATTCTTTCTGCCTGATTTAATTACAGTTAAGACATTTCCCCGGGGGAAATTGCCTGAAATGGGTATGCTTAAAATACCTTTTAAAGTTATACCTAAGTAACTAATTATCATGTACTTTTAGGAACAGTATTAATAGAATTGTAACTAACAGTATTAATTCAACAGGCCATGAAAAATTGTATCTTTTTTTTATCTATCGTGATGGGGTTATTAACAGGTAAGGGTTTTGCCGTCAATCCAATTCCTTCCTATGGTGTCCTTGTTCATGAGTATGCCAATTTTCAGGAACAAAGTAAGTCTTTCGGAACCGGGAAACTGGATCGGGGAAAGAAAACCATGGTTGTTCGTTCCATTTGTGGCGGGACCAAAGATCAATGTAACTGCACCGTTTGGGTTTACACCCTGGACGGCCAAACTGTTCTGGGACCCTTCTACCTCGTCGGCAGCGACATCGTATATGTTGATATCGATGAAAGAGAGTGGGGTGTCCTGGTCCAGTCAAATGATAAAGTGGTAATTGATGTATGGATTGAAGAAAGTAAATCGCCGGCTGATTTGGGAATAATTGAGACGTTCTTTATAAAAGAGATCCTGGAGAAATCTCACAGTTGAAACGGAATATATTATATACCTTTATATTTATTATATTCAAATTCAATTGTTGTTTCATCTAAAACGTAGCACCATGAAAAAGCTTTGCACCATCCTTTTATTTGTAATCCCCTTCCTTTCTTTAAACGGGATATTCGCTCAATCCGGCACCTATCCTAATTCCGGCTTGCCTCTCAACCCGAAAAGTTCACCATTGTTCGGGAAAGACATCATTATCAACAACCAACCTTTTCAAAACCAGGAAAACGTTTGCGTTTGTTCGGCTTTTAATGGTTGGTTGTTTGCCTCTTATACATATCAAACGCCACAGGGACCTTATGAATCGTTCTTGAAATCTACAGATAACGGAATAACCTGGGAGGAAATGTTAAATGGAATAATTGGTCTGCCATCAGAAAAAATTACGAAGTTGGATATAATTGCCCAAGGAGGAAGTTTATCTGATCTTAAAATCTTTACTGCGATTTGTAATTACGATACTAATACAATGAACGGATATGTGAGAGTCATAAGATGGTTTGGAGATCCTTTTTCTTTGGATCAGAAAAAATTTCAAATTGGGTTTACTTATGATATTGCATTCGCATCGGATGAAGTATTTCCTGCTTCTGGGGCAAATCCATATAGCATTGCTATTTTATATTCAACGTACTCGAGTGCTATGGACTCAATTATTATGGTTACTTCTTCAAATGGTGGAGATTCATTTACTTCTCATAGAATTATTCAAATATCAACTAAAAGATTTGCTAAAGTATCTCTTTCATACGGCTATTCACCGTCGAAAAGTGCGGGAAGGTATTTTGCTGCCTGGGAGGAGAAAGATAATATTTCTTCTACAGTAGGTCATATATATACAGCTCACTCGGAACCCAATTTTGATAGTCCTTTTACAACTCCCATATGCCTTGATAATCTTGATCCAACTGCTACAAATATGTGCCGAAATCCGGTGATTGCATGCCAATTTGATGATACGGACAATGACAGCGCAAATTTCACTTCAATGATCCTTTATGAGAAATTCATTCCTTCGGAGAACAGGTATGACATTTCGGGATTCTATAACCTGCAGGACGCCTCTTCCGGTTATTACAGGCCGATATCCGTTTCCTCTTCCACCAACAATAAGCTTCAACCGGATCTTCAATACAATCCTTATGAGAATAATTTCATGATGACCTATTATGATCCCGATGGTCAAAAGCTTCCATTTTTGACAAATGACAGAAACCTTGCACTCCCTGATTCATGGATGGTTGTATCTGAAGGTTATAACGAATCCTCCAGCCTCTCCGATCCCAAACCCCAGGTAAAGTTGAATACAACCCAGCTCCAGGGTATGAATGTATGGAGTAAAGGCATAGCTGGAAGTAATTCGGTGGCCATGTTCGATGCGCCTTATAGTACATATACTTCGACTCCTTTAGAAAAGGACTCTAAATCAGCCTTAAAAGTCAGGGTTTACCCAAATCCATGTACAAATTATTTTTATCTTGAATTTGCAGGGGAGGTTCCTTCAACAATTAATGTAAGGATTATTGATGCTTTAGGCCAGGTGAAAATGAGCCTTGAGAAACAAAACTGCGGACAAGGATTCCGTAATCTTCGCATTGACCTTGATGACATTCCGAATGGCGCTTATCTTGTGGGATTGGAATCAAATACGACAAAATATTTTACCAGATTGATGGTGCTTAGATAATAAAATTGACCTCAGGCCTGCAAGCTTTATTCGAAGAATTACGATCATGAAATATAAATATCAGCTACTTATTGTCACACTCCCTGCAAATTGCCATGAACCATTGTATTTAAGCTTTTAAAAACTTTTCATATGAAAAAGATTTACACCTTCCTTTTAATTGTCATCCCCTTCCTTACTTTTAACGGGGTATTCGCTCAATCCGGTTCCTTTCCTTTATCCGGCATGCCTCTTAACCCGAAAAGTTCGCCATTGTTCGGGAAAGATATCATCATCAATGATCAGCCATCACAAAACCAGCAAAATGTTTGTGTTTGCTCTGCTTTTAATGGGTGGTTGTACGCTCTTTATACTAACCCTAATGCTGTACAGGGACATCCTGGTTATAAAATCTTTAAATCAATAGATAACGGCATTACATGGCTCCTTTTAATTGATAAATATTCATCCATCGCACCATTTATAACATCTTCCGATATGATCGTAACTGGAAATGCGGTTTCCAATCTTAAGATTTTCCTAGTTTATGTGGTTTCAGGTAATGAATCTACTGGTTTAGGGGATATTTATTACATGCGGTTTAATGCAGAAACCGGCGATACTGAAGATGGAGCTTATATAGAAGGAGGTTTTGATGTTTCCGTTTCAAGCGATTTCATGCAGCCTGCAATAAATTCAAACCCTTATAGCGTTGGCATCTTGTATTCAAAATATTATTCATTGAATAGAGATTCCATCATATTTAAATCCTCCAGCAATGGTGGAATAAATTTTGAAAATAGGAAAGCGTTAGCCGGCACAACTAATAAGTTCTTGAAGGTTTCACTCGCTTATGGCAGATCTCTGTCACAACCAAACGGGAGATACTATGCTGCATGGGAGGAAAAGGCTGATTATACATCAAACGCAGGTCATATTTATACCGCCCATACCGAGCCTTACTTTTACAGCCCCTTTACAACTCCGGTTATGATTGATAATCTTGACCCATCTACTTATAATAATGTGAAGAATCCTGCCATCGCCTGTCAGTATAGCAATATTGATAATGACAGTTCAAATCTCACGGAGGTTGTGCTATTTGATAAATTCATCCCGACAACCAGCAAATATGAAATCGGCGGTTTTTACAATATGAAGTCCACAAGCACCAATAATTTTACACCTTTTGTTTTAAACTCTTCAACAGATAGCAAGCAACATGCCTCCATCAGTTTTAACCCGTTTGATTCTACCTTCATGGTGACATGTTATGATTCGACAACCGGAAAACTGCCTTTTTTCACTCAAAATTTTAATATGATTAATCCTGATACCTGGCAGGTTGTACATGCCGGTTACAATGACAACAGCAACCTTGCTGCCCCATACCCAAAAGTTTCATTGAATATTAGTGAGCGAAAAGGAATGAATGTTTGGTCAGCCGAAGGAACAGGCGGAAACGGCATCGCAATGTTTGATGCGCCTTATAGCACGTACACTTCCATCCCGGATTCCAAACTGGCTAATGACGTTGCCAGGATCAGCATTTATCCGAATCCATGTTCAGCCAATGCAACCCTGTCTTTTATGCTCGACAACCCCGGCCATGCAACGATCATCCTGGTGAACCCGATGGGAGAACAGATGGCAACCATTGCAGACCGGGTATTTCCGGCGGGGAGGTCAAGGGCAGCCATTGATATGTCAGGTTTTGCGCCCGGCATTTACCAGGTTGTACTGACCACGGGTAACAGGAGGGTTGTGGGGAAGGTGGTAAAGGTGGAGTGAGGCTGATTAAATTAAAAATTAAGAATGAGAAATTAACTACTCATTGCTCACTCTTCATTGTTCATTTTTCATTGTTCAAGTGCCGCAGGCACAAAAGCCCCGTTAGAAAAGAAATACACCCTGACTCCTTTCGTCCCGTAAGGGACGAAAGATTTAATCATTACCGCAATGCTACCGGGCTGTCATCCCTACGGGATTTTCGGTGAACAGTAGACAAACTGACATGACAAAATACTGGCGAACTTTTTCCCAAAAGTCCCGATCTTTTCGTCAAAAGTGCCGATGTTTTGGCCAAAAGTGACGATGCTTTTTAGGGACCGCATAGTTTGTTTGTAATTTGATAGAAATCAGGATGAAACATTATCTGGTCGTTGACATCAGTGATTTTCAAAAAGCACACGGATGAAACGGGTTTGCTTTGTGTCCTCCGTGCCTTCCCTGTGACCTCTGTGGTAAAAAAATCTTAACCACGGATAACACAGAGGAGGCACAGAGTTCACAGAGTCTTTCTCTATTATGAATTATGCAATCCTGCATTACTGCATTAAAAGTAATTCAAACTCCTCATTCATAATTCCTCATCCCGATTCTTGCTACCTTTGCACCATGATCCAACTGGGCAACACCCTTATTTCCGACGAACTGAAAACCGTTCATTTTGCCTGCGACCTTTCGAAATGCAAAGGGGCATGTTGCGTGGAAGGTGACGCCGGGGCTCCGCTGACCGAAGAGGAAATCTCGCTGCTTGAAGATTACATCGACGCGATCAAGCCTTTCATGCGGGTTGGGGGGGTTGAGGAGGTGGAGAAAACCGGGGTGTTTGACTACGATATGGACGGGAATTTCGTTACGCCGCTTGTTGCCGGAAATGAATGTGCATTTGTTTACTTCCAGGATGGAATTGCCCGGTGCGCGATTGAAAAAGCATATGCGGAGAAGGAGATTCCCTTTGCAAAGCCCATTTCATGTCATCTCTATCCTGTGAGGATCAAAGATCTTGGCGAAAATGAAGCCGTGAACTACCATAAATGGCACATCTGCAACAAGGCGCTTGAGAATGGCATGAAGCACAATACCCCCCTCTACCAGTTCCTGTCGGAAGCACTGATCCGGAAATACGGAAGGGAATGGTATAATAAGTTGCTTAAGCTCCTGTTTTAGCAGTCGCCAGTGCAAGCTGGGCCGCCCTTTTTGCAACAGCCATGGCCGAGAGCTCCTTATCGATCATGAACAAGCCGCCCGGCTGCGATCCGGCAAGCGTCAACTTGTCTATGATGGTTCGTGCAGTGGTTTCTTCTTCGATCTGTTCGGTGATGAACCATTGCAGGAAATTGCCTGTCGTAAAGTCTTTCTCGCTTACAGCCAGGGCATAGATGTCGTTGATCGAAGCGGTGATGTACTCCTCGTGCTTCAGGACTTCCTGGAAAACGTTCATGACCGACTTGAACTTTTCAACCGGCTTTTCAACAGCCATCAGTACTGCATGTCCTCCCCTGTCGTTGAGGTAATGAATAAATTTCCCTTCATGCATCCGTTCTTCCTCGACCTGGGCATAAAGAAATTCTGCCGCGCCCTGGTAGCCGTTCACCTGGCACCATGATGCCATGGCCAGGTAGATCCGTGAAGATTGTTCTTCCCGCTTTATCTGCTCATTGAGCGCTTTCTCAATCGTTTTCGATACCATGTTGATTAACTTTTTAATGTTACCGCAAAGTTACCGCATTTTCAGACAATCGCGGTTAATTGTCTATTCTTTATCTTCGGGAAATATGGGTGGCAGGCTGTTTTACGTACCCTCCCCTCTGATCCCCTCCCTACTGGTAGGGAGGGGAAGACCGAAGGTCGGGGAGGGTATGCCGTAATTCTTAAATAGAAATTACCCTTTCAGCGCTTCCGCGCCGGCTACAATCTCGAGAAGTTCCTTGGTGATGGCTGCCTGGCGGGCTTTGTTGTAAGAAAGCTGGAGTTCCCTGATCATATCCTGGGCATTGTCGGAGGCTTTCTGCATGGCCGTCATCCTGGCGCCCTGTTCAGAGGCGAACGAATCAAGCATGGCCTTGAAAAGCTGTATCTTCAGGGATTTCGGGATAAGTTCCCGGATGATGGTCTCTTTGTCGGGCTCGAAAATATAATTGGCCATCGCAGATGGTTCTCCGGATTTCTTCGTCTCAGGAGGCATGATCGGCAGGAACTGCTCCACCTGCAGGTATTGCACCACCGCATTCTTGAACTGGTTGTAAATGATGAAAACCCGGTCGTAATCCTTGTTCACGAATGAGGCCATCACCTTTTCCGCTACGGCTGAAACACGTTCGAACGAGAGGTTGTCATAAAGGTCATCCCTTGATTCGATCACAGTAAAATTCCTCTTCCCGAAATAATCCGTTACTTTTTTCCCGATGGTGATCAGGTGCACGTGGTTCAGGCCGGCTTGTGCGGCATAGGTTCCAGTGACCAGGTGTACGGCCGCTTTGATGACGTTCGAGTTGAATCCTCCGCAGAGACCGCGGTTCGATGCAATGACGATCAGGAGTATTTTTCCCGGTTCACGCAGCTTTGCATAACTGTTCTCCTGCGAATCCCCGATGCTCGAGCTGAGGTTCTGAAGAATGCTGTTCAGTTTCTGCGCATAAGGCCGGAGCTTGGTGATGGCCGTCTGCGCTTTTCTCAGCTTTGCAGCAGCCATCATCTTCATCGCACTGGTGATCTGCAATGTAGTCTTTACAGAAGCAATACGGATCCTGACTTCTTTTAATCCTGCCATCTTTCGGTATTATTTCTTTTCCTCGTATCTCTGTGAGATTTCCTTTGCCGCATTTTCCATCTTCTTCACATCTTCATCCAGAAGATTCCCCTCTCTCAGGTTTGTCAGAACATCTTTGTGATGCGTTTCCATGAAGATCAGGTATTCGGTTTCAAACGCAGCTATTTTATTGACCGGAATGTTTTTCAGGAGGTTCCTGGTTCCGCAGAAAATAATCGCGATCTGCTTTTCAACAAGCATCGGCGAATATTGCGGCTGTTTCAGGATTTCCACATTCCGCATCCCTTTTTCAAGCACATTCCTTGTCGAAGGATCAACATCTGATCCGAACTTTGCAAAGGCTTCCATTTCGCGGTATTCGGCCTGGTCAAGCTTCAGCGTGCCGGCCACTTTTTTCATCGATTTGATCTGGGCGCTTCCCCCGACCCTCGAAACGGAGATCCCCACATTGATGGCGGGACGAATCCCGGCATTGAAAAGACCCGTTTCCAGGAAGATCTGTCCGTCAGTAATGGAGATACAGTTCGTCGGGATATAGGCTGAAACGTCACCTGCCTGGGTTTCGATCACGGGCAGCGCTGTCAGAGAACCACCTCCCTTCACAAGGTGGCGGATCGAAGCCGGAAGGTCATTCATTTGTTTGGCGATCGTATCGGCTGAGATGATCCTGGCAGCTCTTTCAAGCAAACGTGAGTGCAGGTAGAATACGTCGCCGGGGTATGCTTCACGTCCGGGCGGACGGCGGAGCAACAGCGAAACTTCCCTGTAGGCCACGGCCTGCTTGGAAAGATCGTCGTAGATGCACAACGCCGAACGTCCCGTATCCCTGAAGTATTCGCCGATGGCGGCACCGGCAAACGGTGCGTAGAACTGCATGGCTGCAGGATCGGAAGCTGTTGCGGAAACAATGACAGTGTATGCCATGGCTCCATTCTCTTCCAATATCTTCTGGATATTGGCAACCGTGGAGCCCTTTTGTCCGATGGCTACGTAGATGCAGTAAACCGGCTGGCCTTTCTCGAAAAAGCTTTTCTGGTTGATGATCGTGTCGATGGCGATGGCGGTTTTTCCCGTCTGGCGGTCGCCGATGATCAGCTCGCGCTGTCCGCGGCCGATCGGAATCATGGCATCGATTGGCTTGATGCCGGTCTGCAGCGGCTGGTTCACCGGCTGGCGGAAAATAACGCCTGGAGCCTTGCGCTCGATGGGCATCTCAAACCGTTCACCGGCAATCTTTCCTTTGCCATCGATGGGCTCGCCGAGTGTGTTGATAACCCTTCCCAGCATCCCTTCTCCGACATCAATGGAAGCGATCTTCCTGGTCCGCTTTACGACGTCTCCTTCTTTCAACTCATAGGTTTCACCCAGGAGAACAGCGCCGATATTGTCCTCTTCAAGATTCAGCACGATCGCTTTCATCCCGTTCTTCTCAAACTCAATGAGCTCGCCGGATTCGGCATTGGTGAGACCGTAAATACGGGCAATCCCGTCGCCGATCTGCAGAACGGTACCTACTTCTTCAAGTTCAGCTTCATTCTGATACCCGGCTAACTCTTTCCGTAATATGGCCGATACCTCGGCTGGCTTAATCTCTGCCATCAGTATTTCGTTTTATTAGGTTTGTTTTTGTTAATTATGAATTATGGGTTTGAATTATGATCCTTTGTACTTTTTCGTAATCCGTAATCCGTAATCCGTAATTCGTAATTCGTAATTCGTAATTAAATTTAATATCCCTTCACGTATAGATTTATTGATTCCACTTCCTTCTTCAGCTTGTTGATCTGATTCAGGATGCTTGCGTCGTATTGCATATCTTTCCAGCGAAGTACAAATCCCCCGATGAGGCGGTCATCTGTTTCTTCGATAAGGTCGATCGTTTTCCCGGTCTGCTGTCCAAGTGCTTCGATCACTTTTTTCCTGATATCTTCGGGAACCTGTTCCGTGGTTTTCAGGTACGTGGTCAGGATGCCTTTGTAATCTTTATAGATCTCTACGAATTCGTGAGCAATGTCGGGGATGATCGGCTCCCTTCTTTTCCGGAGGATAATCAAAAAATACGTCAGTGTTATTTTTGATAGTTTACCGTCAAACACAGAATGAACGATTTTTGTCTTTTTCTCAGTCGTGACAACAGGGCTTTTCAGCATCAAAACAAAATCCCTGGAGGAATGGCATACATCCCGGATCAGCGTCATATCCTGCATCGTTTCTTCCAGGGCGTTATTTTCCATGGCGATCTCGAACAAAGCCTTTGCGTATGGAATCGCTATATGTGCACTTTTCATTTACGAACAGGATTTATCAGGCTTAATTGAATTTCGCGTCTTTCAGAAGTTCTTTGATGTATGTTTGTTGTTTCTCCGGATCGGATAATTCCCTTTTCAGGATCTTCGCTGCAATTTCGAGAGACAGATCGGCAAGCTGGTTTTTCAGATCCGTCATGGCTGCCATTTTCTCAAATTGTATGCTTTCCTTGGCGGTATTGACAATGCGGTTTGCCTCTTCACTTGCCTTGACCCTCGCCTCTTCGATGATGGATTCCTTTATTTTCCGTGCATCAGCAAGGAGGAGATCCCGTTCGTTTTTTGCTTCTTTCAGCAGGTTTTCATTGCTGAACTGCATCTCTTTCATCTGTTCTTTTGCCTTTTCCGCAGAATTCAGCGCTTCACGAATAGAGTTCTCCCTTTCCTTCAAGGCATTCATGATTGGTTTCCAGGCATACTTGCCGAGAATATAAAGGAGGATCAGGAATGCCAGTGACATCCAGAATATCAGGCCTATGCCGGGGCTAACTAGTTCCATATTAACTTGTTTTAATTTTTTTCAAATATGCTGGAGTGGATTTAAAATCCACTCCAGCAATGCGGATTTAAAATCCACTCCAGCTATTTTCTTCTGCAACCAACCGTTGCAATGAAAATTTTGCTTGCTGCTTAGATAAACAGGATCAGCAGGCAAACAACGATGGCAAAGAATGCGACCCCTTCGACGAGAGCGGCGGCGATGATCATGTTCGAACGGATATCACCAAGCGCTTCCGGCTGACGGGCAATGGACTCAAGGGCGCCCTTACCGATCTGGCCGATACCGATACCGGCACCGACTGCGGCAATTCCTGCTCCGAATCCTGCACCTAACTTTGCAAATGGTGCAAAATTAGCTGCCACCTCCAGTAAAATTGATAATAAATGCATACTCAAAATATTTAGGTTAGTACTAAATTTAATGCAAAGTCAAAAGTCAAAGGTCAAAAGTCAAAATAATTCGTAATTCGTAATTCATAATTAATGCCCATGTTCAGGCTCCATTGTCGCCAGCCCGAAATAGAGGGCCGACAGGAGCGTGAACACATAGGCCTGGATGAAAGCGACCAGCACTTCCAGCAGGTCCATGAATACCATGAATAAGATGGATACGACGGAAACGCCCAAACCCAGCGCCACGGCCATTCCGCCGAATATAAAAATGATGCTTACAAAGCCGAGGATGATGATATGTCCTGCCAGCATGTTGGCGAAGAGTCGGACCATCAATACGAATGGCTTTGTGATAACACCGATGATCTCAACGACCGGCATGAGCGGAATGGGAAATTTCAGCCACCATGGTACGCCCGGTGTGTTGATGATGTCGATCCAGTAATGCCTGTTCCCGCTGAAGCTGGTAATGATCAGCGTACATACCGCCATAACGCCTGTAACTGCAAGGTTGCCCGAAACATTGGCACCTCCCGGGAAGATGGGAATGATGCCCATCAGGTTATTGAGAAAGATGAAAAAGAAAATGGTCAGGAGAAACGGAACATATTTTTCATACTTTTTTTCACCGATGGAGCTTTTCGCCACATCATCGCGGATAAACAGGATAAGCGGTTCAAGGAGGTTCTGAAGGCCGTGGGGCGCCTCATTTTTATTCCGGGTGTAGGCATTCGCGACCGACAAAAAGATGATGATCAGCAGGAGGCTGCTGAAGAGGATCCCGAAGGCTGTTTTGGTAATGGAGAAATCATAGACCTGCGGACCACCTGGCTCTGCTCCTGCCCTGATGATCTTTCCTTTATCAGGTCCTTCCGGGTGAAGCGTGAATCCCTGGTAAGAATGATCTGAACTGTGAAACCTGCCTGATGAAAATAGATACAGCTGACCGTCATACCAGAGGATCACGGGGAGCGGTACTACAATATGATGACTGCCAATGGTGGCGATATGCCATTCATGATTATCCACCACATGCTCAAGGATCATCTTCCCTGCATCGAATTTTTCAGCCCCGCCATGGTTCTCTTCTTTTTGATCCTTGCCGGTCGTATCCGTTGGGACAAGGCTCGTCTGATCCTGCACCGATGGAAAGGCGATCAGTGAAAACAATAAAAACAACCCACACAATAATACTCTCACGATAGCTGTTCGTCTGTTCATTCACAAGAAGGTTAAGAAAAAAATGTTACCCTAAAAAAAGTGGTGCAAAAGTATTAAAATTTTCTTTTTCCACGACATAGGTAAAAAATTACATGTATGCAAAATACTGATATATAATTGTAACGAATATGATTTTGTGGCGTCTGATTGATTTTATGGAAACCGTCAATGATTGAATTTTTGGACTGCGTTCAGTTAATCTGATGAAAATTGTCTAATTTTGAACGCTTCACAGAGAAGATTTTAATTGACAGGTTCCATCATTATGTAAATTCTTGAAAATTTTAACCTGGGTGGTACAATACCTTTTGAAAAATAATTCGTTTGTTATGAGCCCCGGGCTTTTTTAGAATTACTCCTGAAATCAATTGAAATAAAAACCGCAACAAAATGAACCGAATTCTATCATTGTGTTATTCCTGGATCCTTCGATTATCCCGGTATGCAGTCATTGTCGCTGCTCTCTTTTTCTCTGGCTTTCATTCCGGTGCCCAGAAAGTATGGACACTGGAAGATTGCATCAATTATGCGCTCACGAATAATCTTGACATCAAGAACCAGATCCTTACGGTTGAAACGAACAAGAAGCAGCTTGTTCAAAGTGCTCTCAACCTCCTCCCTAATCTTAATTTAGGGGCAACGAATTACTGGAACTGGGGCCAGACGATCGACCAGTACACCAATACGTTTGCAACATCGACCGTCAGATCAAACAATTTCACCATCGGTACCAACGTCACCCTGTTCAATGGCCTCACAAAGTTCAATACCGTAAAGCAAAACCAGATCAACATCCTGGCCAGCAATTATGACCTGGACGTGATGCGCGACAATATCTCGGTGGCGGTTGCTGGTTATTACCTGGATATTCTGTTGAATGCGGAGTTGCTTGACGTTGCTCGTGCCCAGCTTGATGTCACCAAGGACCAGGTTTCACGGATCCAGAAAAAAGTGGAAGCCGGTTCCGCCGCCAAAGGAGACCTGCTGAACATCCAGGCGCAGTCGTCCTCGGAAGAGGTGCTAGTGGTTACAGCAGAAAATGCGTTGACCATATCCAGCCTGACACTTCAGCAACTCATCGACCTTCCCGTGACGCGCGATTTCAGGGTTGAAAAACCTGATCTCAAGCCGGTTGAAGCTCCAAAAGAGCTGATGACCCCCGAACAGATCTATGGGTATGCAGAATTAAGCCGTCCGGAGATCAAATCTGCAGAATTACGCGTAAAAAGCAGTGAGAAAAGCGTGGCCATTGCCCGCGGTTACCTCTACCCCTCCCTGAATTTCAGCGGTACCTGGGGAACCGGATATTCAGGTGCAGCCAAAGAACTCGATCCCGGCATTACCCCGCAGGTCTCATTATCCCCCTATCCGGAAGGACTTACCCAGTACGGCGATACCGTATACCCGTTTTCGTACACTTACGGTACCCGGGTAAAGTCTTTCAAAGACCAGTGGAATGCCAATGATAACAAATCGATCGGGTTTGATCTGCGGATACCCATATTCAATGGGTGGCAGGTGAGAACATCCATTGCACAGGCCAAGATCAAAATGGACCAGGCTGAAGTGGCCCTTAGCCAGCAAAAAAGAAACCTCCGGAAAAACATTGAACAGGCATATGCAGACGCGGTAGCTGCCCTGAAAAAATACAATTCGGCCACGGCCCAGGTAACCGCTCAGGAGGAATCGTTCAAATACACACAGCAGAAATTCGACGTAGGACTGATGACCGCCTTTGATTTCAATACGAGCAAAAAAGATCTCATCAAGTCACAATCCGACCTCCTCCAGGCAAAGTATGATTTCATTTTCAAGACTACAATTCTGAATTTCTACATGGGCAGGCCGATCACCATAAACAAATAACAAATTCTACAGGATACATGACCTCAAAAAAATCGAAAAAAAAGACCTGGATCATTATTGGCAGCATTGTGATCGTTGCTGTCATTATCATTCTCGCAGTCCTGAAAGGAAAAGGGAATGACGGGATCAGGGTGGCCACGGAAAAGGTGACCAGGCGTACGATCATTCAGACTGTCTCCGCCAATGGGAAAATCCAGCCCGAAAAAGACATCAAGATAAGTCCGTACATCTCCGGAGAAGTTGTTGAACTTTATGTAAAGGAAGGCGATGAAGTAAAAGCGGGTGATCTTCTTGCAAAGATCGATCCTGAGATTTATGTCTCTGCTTATGACCAGAGTGTTGCATCCCTGAATACACAGCAGGCCAATACAGCCAATGCAAGGGCGCGTTACACACAGGCCAAGGCGCAATTTGAGAACGCACGTCAGAACTTTGAAAGGCAGGATAAGCTTTTCAAGCAGAATGTGATCTCGCAATCCGAATTCGACCAGGCAAAATCCACTTACGATGTGGCGAAAGCCCAGGTGGATGCAGCTGATCAGGAGATCAAAGCGGGCGAGTTCATGATCAAAAGCTCTGAAGCTGCCATGAAAAGATCCAGGGAAGACCTGACACGTACCGCGATCTTCTCTCCCAACAACGGAACGGTTTCCAAACTGAGTGTTGAAAAAGGCGAAAGGGTGACTGGCGCTTCACAGTTCTCCAGCGGTACGGAGATCATGCGGATCGCAAACCTGAATGAAATGGAAGCCCAGGTCCAGGTGAACGAAAACGATATTGTGCGCGTAAGCATGGGCGATACCGCGTTGATCGAAGTGGATGCCTACCTGAACCGCAAATTCAAAGGGATTGTCACCGAGATCGCTACATCAGCAAACACGACCGGGGTTACCGTTGACCAGGTCACAAACTTCAATGTGAAGATCCACCTGCTTAAAGACTCATACAAGGACCTGATGAAGCCGGAAATGCCGAGCTATTCGCCATTCCGTCCCGGGATGTCAACCACCGTCGAGATACAGACTGAAACAGCAACAAACGTACTTACCATTCCCATCCAGGCTGTGACCACACGCACCGACAAAGACAGTCTCGACAAAGTGAATGAGAAGAATAAAACCAAGAAAACGGATGGCGACCATGAATTTGAGTTTGTCGGATCATCTAAAAAAACCTCTGAGATACAGGAATGCATATTTGCCCTTGACAATGCTACGGCTAAGAAGACGAATGTCAAAACCGGCATCCAGGATAACACCTATATCCAAATCCTTTCCGGACTGAAAGAAGGCCAGGAGATCATTGTAAGTCCGTATACAGCAGTATCAAAACTGCTCAAGGATGGTGACAAGGTCAAGAAAGTGGATAAAAAAGATCTTTTCACCAAAGAATCCAAAGAGACCAAGGAATAATCGCATTCACCACCGGGCAGCATGTCTCTGATCCTCCATATAGAAACAGCCACGGCTGTGTGCTCTGTTGCTTTATCCAGGGGAGAACAGCTTGTTTGCCTGAAGGAAACAGCGGAGAGGAATGCCCATTCCTCGGTTCTAACCGTCTTTATCAACGATATCATCCAGGAAGCCGGGGTCAGGCTATCTGATCTTGATGCGGTATGTGTCAGCAAGGGGCCCGGTTCCTATACCGGTCTCCGGATCGGTGTGGCTGCGGCAAAAGGGTTGTGCTATGCGCTGGATAAGCCATTGATCGCGGTGGAAACGCTGCGGGCTGCGGGCTGCGGGCTGCGGGCCACGAGCCACGAGCCGCGAGCCACCATGCGTGAATCCGTCATAACAGAGGTTGGAAGACCAACACACGAAGCCCGAGGCCCGAAGCCCGAAGCCCGAAGCAGCCTTCTGTTCTGCCCCATGATCGACGCCCGGAGAATGGAGGTTTACTATGCCATTTACGATGCAGATGGCAGAGAGATCCTTGAAACGCGGGCAGAAGTCATTACAGAGGATTCTTTTGCCGCACTGCTGAAGGATCATGCGATCGTCTTTGCCGGAGATGGAGCTGCAAAGTGCAGGGAGGTACTGTCCCACCAGAAAAATGCGGTGTTCATTGATGATTTCGCCGTTTCATCCCGGTATATGATTTCGTTGGCTATTCCTAAATTCGCGAACAGAGAATTCGAGGACCTCGCCTACTTCGAGCCCTTTTACCTGAAAGATTTTATTGCCGGGAAGCCGAGGGTGAAAGGTCTTAGGTAGCTGATGAGCTGGTGTAGGGAACTTTTCATTTTTCATTTTTCATTTTTCACTGTTCACTGTTCACTGTTCCAGGAACCTCTCCATCTTGCGGATGTTCAGAAGGGGGATTTTAAACGTATATTCTTTGCCATCTTTTGTCAGGAAAGCAATTCTCTTTTTCCGGTTGACCCGGTTCAGGTAGCTGAGGTTAATGATCACCGAGCGGCTGATCCTGTAAAAACCTTGCGCGGGAAGGATTTTTTCGATGCTGCCGATATTGGTCGTGATCATCTCATGCTTTTCGTCGTTGTAATAAATCTCCGAATAGTTCCAATCAGCTTCGATATAAACGATATCATCCGGATTCACCATGATGAAACCGGAACCTGTTGAAAATTTTAATTTCCCTTGTGCCGGTAACCGGCTGACCAGTGCATCAAGACGGGCGCTGATCGATTGCTCCCCGGTTTTATCAGCTGCCCGGTTCAATTTCCTTTCCCGGAACCGTGTAATGGCGGCATTCAGTTCTGCCGGGTTTACCGGCTTCAATATATAATCAAAAGCCGCATTGCGGATGGCTTCGATCGCGAACTGATCAAATGCCGTGACAAAGATGATTTCCGGTGAAAGTCCAGCCTTTTGTATTTCCCGGGCGATTTCAAATCCGTTCTTTCCCGGCATCTGGATATCGAGGAAAAGAATATCCGGCTTGATATCTGCTACTATTTCACCTGCGGTTGCCGGGTCACATGCCTCACCAGCAATCTCAATACCGGGAATCTCTTTCAGTACCTTTTCCAGGGTTCTGATTGCATTGATTTCATCATCAATGATGACTGCCCTGATCGGAGGATTCATACCAGATAAATTAATCCTGCAATTTAATAAAAAGTCGGAATAATCAACTCTTTATTATACGCGGTCCGGAATCCTGATCGTAACCTTGGTTCCGGCTGGAGATCCATCTTTATCGAAAAGATCTGTGATCTCGGACCGAACCTTTATTCCTGTTATTTTATAATACAAATCCAGAAACTGATCCATGATCTGAAGTCCTTTGCCGGTTGATGCTTTATCCTTTCGGTCCGCCTCCTGACGGCCGATTCCGTTATCTTCAATATCCAGTATCAAATGTTGATCCTCCTTAAAAACATGAATAGACAGAAGCCCCTCATGCGGGCTGGTCAGTAGTCCATGCTTGACAGCATTCTCTACCGGCGATTGAATGATCATTTTCGGGATCATCCATTCCTGATTGACATCGGGATCAATTATGATTTGGTAATTAAATTTATCCCTGAACCGGAATTTTTCAAGGGCCAGGTAATTCTCAGTGAATTCGATTTCTTCTTTCAACGTCCTTTTTATCTTATCTGCAGAAAGCACCAGTGACCGGTACATCCGCGAAAAATGAAGCAGGTTGTCGGTCGCCTGCTGCTTTTCCTCCCGGTTCACCGCATCGATTACCGAGTTGATGGCATTCATTGTGAAATGCGGGTCCATCTGGTTCCGGACGATCTTAAGCTGGAGTTCGGTGATCTTTTTTTCGGTTTGGTATTTTTTTTCAAGCTGGTAGCGCTGGATCCTTCTGATCAGCAAGGTAAACAATAGAATTCCCAGGTAAATTCCCAGGTAAATAATCCATTTCAGAAAATAGAGCGGGTTTTTCATGTAGGAAATAGTATATTCCATTTCTCCGGAATTAATAAATAGCACTGGCGGTTCTCCGGGCGTTTTTTTCATCGACAAAACGGTATGCCTGGGAAGTGAAAGCGCCAGATTTAGAAACACAGGATTCGTCAAATCATTCCGGAATACGGCGATCTGGTTTTGCAGGCTATTTGTAAAGAGAATCTCCTCCATCCCATCCAGATCAACATCCATCCGAAAAACTATTTTAATGGAAAATCCGATATCCTGGTTATTTACATAACAAAAAGCAGGATCGTAGAAATGCAAGTATCCGTCAATTGTCGGGTGGCATATTAATTTTTTATTTGCCCTGGTAATGATAAATGGCTGGAAGCCGGCAATATCTCTATTGAATTCGGAAACGCTTTTCTGGTTACCAATCGTTCCGTTTGTATTAAACGTATAAAAAATGATCGCTTTCAATTTCTCATACGGTGTATTCCAGCAAATACATGGTGTAATTTTATTTGAGGAGGATCTCAAAATAAACGGCCGAATACTACCGGTTCTTCCTGGAAACTCGACTGGCTTGAATAAAAACTGCAGGTGCCGGTCGAGTACCATCAGCCAGGAGCTGCTGTCGTGATATACATAACTCTTGTCTTTAGTAATGTTCTGTGGTGCATATCCCCCCAGGATCATCTCATTTTTCCCGTCCCCGGTAATGTCTGCCTGGAGTATTTCAGATAACTGAAATCCGCTTTTAGGTGACCTGTTCAGAATATTATGCCGGATATCGAATGTAAAAACATTTCTCGGATTTACTGAATACCCAGAAGAAATCCCGAAAACCAAATCTAAAAATCCGTCATCATTCAGGTCATCCATTTGTGCCGGAACAATTTCCGGGTCGGTTTTCCCATTTACACTTCGCACTGTTGTAATGAACCGGTTTGAGAACGCTGGTTCCGGGTTGCGATAGTCTGAAACGCAATTCAGGAAGATAGAATCATTCGATTGTGTGAATGCATATATTTCCTTTCGTCCATTATGATCATAATCTCCTGTCATAATGAAGTCATACCTGAAATCCGGAAAGCGTCCGTTAAATTCCCATGCTTCAACATGAACAAATGGATAAAGATAGACCGTAACAGCGGCTGTCCCAATTGCATTATTGTTGATCACAATTTTATCGCTTACCCCATTATTGTCAAGATCATTCCAGATGATCAAACCTTCATTTTTTGACTGATCCAGGATTTCGGCTTTGAACCTCGGGAAGTTAAAAGGATAGAGTGATATTATCAGAATTGTCGCAAATAAGGAAACAACCAAGGGGTTAACAAAGAATGCACCTGCTCTTTTCATGACAGGATTCCAATTTGCTGATAATCTCATAAAAGTTTTATCACCGGAAAGGTAAAATTAGGATTTTTATGGGTTGAAACTCCCTTTTAGCGAAAGTTTACAGGATTGACTTCTACTCCCTGATTCCCATCCGGATCCTTACCTTCGTCCCGTTGTTTCTTCCCGTTTCATCCGTCATATCCATGATATCCGTTGAAACCATTATGCCGGTGATTTTGTGATACAACTCCAGGAACTGATCCATGATCTGAAGTCCTTTGCCGGTAGATTCCATCCCCTGTCGTTCCGCCTCCTGCCTGCCAATTCCGTTATCCTCTATTTCCATAATGAGTTGATGATCCTCCTTATATGCATGAATGGTTAAAAGCCCTTCGTGCGGGCTCTTCAGCAGTCCATGCTTTATGGCATTTTCAACCGGCGATTGAATGATCATTTTCGGGATCATCCATTCCTGGTTGACATCGGGCTCGATCACGATCCGGTAATTAAATTTATCCCTGAACCGGAACTTTTCAAGGGAAACGTAATTTTCAGTGAATTCGATCTCCTCTTTCAGGGTCCGTTGGATCTTATCCGCAGAAAGCACCAGAGACCTGTACATTTGTGAAAAGTGAAGCAGGTTGTCAGTCGCCTGTTGCTTCTCCTCCCTGTTCACTGCATCGATCACCGAATTAATTGCATTCAGGGTGAAATGAGGATCCATCTGGTTCCTGACGATCTTAAGCTGGAGTTCGGTAATCTTTTTTTCAGTCCTCCGGATTTTCTCAATCCGTAACCGCTGTGTATTTCCAATCAACAAAATGAGCAGATAGATTGACAGAAAAATTCCTGCATAAACAGCCCAACGATAATAGAAGTAAAGATTTTTCGTGTACAGAAGTAAGTACTGGTGAACACCACTACTGATTGATAATAAAGGGGCCTTCCCGGGTTCGTTTATTACTGACAGGACTGTTTTGGAGGAATTATCAAGGAGAATCGGAAGTATAACTGGATCAGACAGGTCGTGTCTGAATATTGCTGCATTATTCTGATGATGATCAAGAAAAACAATTTCGTCAGCATGATCATTATCCAGGTCTTTCGTACCAAATTCTGATAATTGAATTCCGATCGTCTGCGTTGAAACAGTTTGAAACAGTGTATCAAATAAGTATAACATACCTGAAGTTGTCCCAATGGCTAATAAAGGAGTATTCTTTCTAAAAGCAACAAAGGGAGGAGTATATTCACCATATTTTATTTCCGGGAAGTTCTTCCGGGAAATTGTTTTCCCGTTTTGATCGAAATGGAATAGTGTCATGCCTTTCCGGGTCTGGAGCGGCGGGAAGTAAAAACTGAATAGTCCCTTGCAACCGGATTTATTCATTATTCCAAGGGTTGTCATTTCACTATATCCATATGAGGGAATTCTTACCGGGTCGAATGCGAATTGCAGATTTCGGTCGAGAACAATAAGCCAGCAGCAAAGATCATTTATGGGGAAAGTTAATGTATCGGTATAATTCTGGCTTGCATAACCGTTAACAATAATTTCCCTTGTCCCATCTCCGTTGATATCCTCGAGGCTCAGTTTTGTAATATGGTAGCCGTTCTTTGGTGATCTTGACAGGACATCATTTTTTATGTCGTAGCTGAAGACATATCTTGGAATGGTTGAAATGCCAAAGTTGACGGCAAAAACAAGTTCTTTGAAGTGATCCTGGTTCAGATCTTCCAACCCTCCCTGGACAATATTGAAATGCAGTTTCTCATTTTTCATCCCATTGCCCACAACCTCAATAAACCTGCTAATAACCGAAGGGTTCTTTTCAAAAGGGTGCAAAACACCATGAAGGAACAGCGAATCGTTAGAAACTGTAAAGAGGTAGATCTCTTTCTGGCCATTTCCATCATAATCGCCGGTTAAAAAATAGCTGTTGATCATAAAGTTGAACAGCCCCCGAAAATCCCATTCAGCAAGATATAACCTTGGATTGAAATGCACGGTAACACCTGAGAATTGATCTGCATAGGAATGGAATACCAGCTTGTCACTGTAACCATTTCCATCAAGATCATCATAATACTCGAAAAGGTTGTCTTTCTGGGTAACCTGTTCTGTTATCCTGAGATTGTATTTATTCACCGGCGGAAGGAAAAACCAGGCAATCACAGCAGTCAATAGAATCGATAGAAAGAGTGGGTGAGTCAGGAGAGAGAGAAGCTTTTTCATTGAACAATGAATAGAAATTGTGCATGCTTATAACAAATATATGAAATAATATTTATCTGCTGCTATCCTGACTTGATCGGCTCCTTTAAGATTACTCATGTTCGCATCGTTGAAATGATTGAATTGTAGTATTTGAAATTCCAAGATCTAACTTTACCTCAGTTTAACCTAATGGCTAATAATTTCAAATCTGCATAAATTATGAGAACTTTATGTCTATTTCTTGCTTTTTCCACTGCAATCGTCTTTTCCTCACCTGCACAAACGCTGTGTCCTTTTGTGGTTGCTTCCAGCGGTGACAATTTTTCAAATTCAACTGGGATTTTAAGTTTCACAATTGCGGAAATGACCATGGTAGAAACCTTTTCGGAAAATAATAATTTTTTTCTTAATCAGGGGTTTCATAGCGCTCCTGAAGAAGTTTCAGTTGAGGTACCAACATTTTTCACAAACAAACTCTTGATAAATTATTATCCAAACCCTACAAGAGGCGTTTTTTATGTGACCTATGAAGAACAAGAGGATAATTCCAAAATCATCATTCAACTTAATAATATGATAGGCTCGAAAATCCTGACTTATGAATTTCTCTCTAAAAGGGGAAAAAACCTATTCAAACTGGACGTTTCAAGTTTCCCTCAAGGCATTTATTTAATGTATTTTACTGTTTTTCAACATTATGGTGCAATAATTAATGATGTTGCCAAGATATGTTACGAACTATAATTATTAAAAACCAAAATACAATCATTATGAAAAAACTAATTTTATTTTACTTGGGTTGCTTATTGGGATGTTTATTCTTCCCTTTCGATTCCCTCTCTCAGACACCTCAAGGATTTAATTATCAAGCTGTTGCCAGAAATTCAAGTGGTCAGACACTTGCCAATCAACAAGTAGGTGTTAAAGTTGAAATTACTGATGGCCAAAATGGATCCAGTCAATACGTAGAGACATTTAATTTATGGACAAATCAATTTGGGTTATTTACATTAACTATTGGACTGGGAACACCAGTATCTGGTACATTCTCTACTATTCCATGGCAAAATGGCACTCAATGGTTAAAAGTTTGGTGGGATCCTACTGGCGGAACGAATTATAGTGTAATGGGAACTTCACGCCTGTGGAGTGTTCCCTTTGCCTTGTATGCACAATACTCGGCAACAGGTGTACCTGGTCCAAGTGGGCCACAAGGACCGTCTGGACCAATGGGACCGTCTGGGCCTACTGGGCCTACTGGGCCTACTGGGCAACCAGGACCGACAGGTATACAAGGGCCTCCTGGGTTTACAGGTCCTACGGGACCGACAGGACCGACAGGACCAATGGGTGCATCCGGACCGTCAGGCCCAACTGGTGCCACAGGACCAGCTGGAGCAACGGGACCATCTGGACCGACAGGAGCATCAGGTCCATCTGGGCCCACGGGAGCAACGGGGCCTTCAGGACCGATTGGACCATCAGGACCATCAGGTGGTGTTAATGGAAATGGCAGTTCTAATAAATTAGCAAGATGGACGAATTCAACTACCCTTGGAAATGGGGCAACTCAAGATGATGGTACAAATGTAGGTATTGGAGGAGCTATAGGCTCTTCAACAAGATTAGTTGTCCAAGGGGGTACCAATATTACAGGAATATATTCGTATTCCCCTAACCGAGATGGAATCTCTGCTGAATCTGACGCTTCTTCTAATGCTTATGCAGCAGTTTTTGCAACAGGTACTGGAGGAACAACAGGTGCTTGGGCAGGGTATTTTGCCGGGAATGTTCATGTCGGTGGAATATTATCAAAAGGCAGTGGCTCTTTTTTAATTGATCATCCAGATGATCCATTAAATAAAACATTAAGGCATAATTTCGTCGAATCTCCTGAAAATTTATGCCTATACAGAGGACTATGCAAACTTGATGACAATGGTGTAGGTTCTGTAACAATGCCGTCATATTTTGTTAATCTCACAAAAGAAGAAGAAGCAACAGTAAATATTACAGTTGTTGGTCAACCATTTGCTGTAGGATATGATTGGGATGAAACCCATACTCATATTAAAATTTATGGGCAAGCCAACAGAAGTGTTAGCTATATTGTTCTATCTGATAGGGACGATCCGGTAATCCATCAATTATATAGACCCGTCGAAGTAGAAAAAGGACAAGGAAGCGAATGTCCTAAAGGTAAAATGTTATTTCCAGATGCTTATGGATACCCGGAAAGCTACTCCATCGGATTTGAAAAAAGGATAAAATAGCACATTATTCTAGGGAAATAGCAAAATCTGTGTCTTTGTATGTGGCTCACTCAATGTTAAAAGTATGACAGATTAAGGGAATAGCGAAAATCTTCCCTCTTTTTAGCGAACGGTAATTAAAGAACTTAAAATCTTAAGCATTTTAAATCATGGAGTATAAATAAAGGTAATATCCATCAATGCTTATGGTAAAAGTTGTATTGTGCTGAAAATAAATCAATTATAATTAATTAGGATTCAATTTCCATTTCCTTTTGACTTATTCTACACGAATTAGATATGCGATTAATTGACCAAAATTATCTGATTTTATTTATAAGAATAAAACGACTTGTTGACTTCTTCGTCAAAATGAAATAATCATTTGGGCCAGAAATCAGTAAGACAATGAAGATTAAAAAACCGTAAATCCGGGAATGTTCGATTTGGCATTTGTTTTTTGATTAAGCTATTCCAGGAAGAAAATTGTGATGCAAAGAAACTCATTATTCACCATTTTGACGTTTAATCTTCAATGAGAAGTTGCATATTACTATTAATTAGTTGACACCATTGACATGGTCAAAAAGGTTATATTTCTTGTAGCTCTAATCACACTAGTTATAATTATTTATTCAAACCATTTTTTCAACACTTTTCAATTTGATGATTCTATCGCTATTGAAAACAATATTTATATAAAAAATCCCGGGAACATTCCGAGTTTTTTTACTGATTCGTCAACCTATGCCTTTCTGCACAGATACCGGCCCATCGGATTAGCAACATTTGCAATTGACTATCAAATTGGCAGAGGACTAAATCCATTGTATTTTCATTTGGATATGTTTTTCTGGTTTCTTGCACAACTGATCATTATGTTTTTCTTGTTCCGTCAGATTCTAAGGAAAACGATCAATCATGCATGGACGGATTGGTTCTCATTAATTGCTGTAGCCTGGTATGGAATGCATACTGCAAATGCTGAAACAATAAACTATATTTCAGCCAGGTATGATTCGTTATCTACACTTTGTGTAATCACATCATTATATTTATTCATTGTATTTCCTAAGAAGCGGCGATATTGTATATACCTGTTACCCGTTACAACTGGAATGTTCATTAAAGAACAAGCTGTAATGTTTGCCCCTATTCTTTTTGTTTATGTCCTATTATTTGAAAATAATAAGAGTTTTCTTGATCTTTTCGGAAAGAAAGGTCTATCGTTAATCAAACAAGTTTTCCAGAAAACCTATCATGCTTTCATCGTTTGTTCAGTTTTGGGAATCTTTGTTTTGGTGATGCAAACTAAGACTTATACTCCTGTTGGAATCCCGTTTTTTAACTATTTGATCACGCAACCTTGGGTTTTATTGCGTTATTTCTTATTATTCTTTGTTCCTATAAATCTATCTCCTGATACAGATTGGAAAGCTCTTAATAGTGTCTTTGACGAACGTGTATTTGTAGGGTTAGGGTTCATTATGATCATGTTGTTTATTGCTATTAAAATATCTAATGTACAGGAAAAAAAACCAATTTCTTTTGGAATAATCTGGTTCTTCCTTTCGCTTCTTCCAACATCCAGTTTCATTCCCATCCCTGAAATTACAAATGACCATCGTATGTTTTTCCCATTTGTTGGATTGGCATTAGGTGTTGTCTGGTCAATCGGATTGTTTTTAATCAAAACCAATAATGAAGAAAAAACTAAATTTCCATTTAAAGTATCTCTGTTACTCATCTTGGTAATTGTTCTTGGCACCAATTGTTATGGCGTTTGGCAGCGTAATAAAGTTTGGCATACAAGAGAATCTCTCTGGTACGATGTTACTATTAAAAGTCCACAAAACGGAAGAGGCTTAATGAATTATGGGCTAATTCAGATGGAAAAAGGGAATTATGATATTGCCCTTACATATTTTAATAACGCCCTCCTGTATGTTCCTTATTATCCATATTTGCATATTAATTTAGGAATACTTGAAAATGCCAAGAATAATGTGAAGGTTGCAGAAGAACATTTCTTGGATGCAATAAAATATGGACCATTGGTAAATGTTGCTTATTATTATTATGCTGATTTTCTTGAAAGGGTCAACCGGCAGCGGGAATCCGTTTACTACGCAGAGCATTCCTTGGTATTAGACCCAACCCATTTACCGTCAAGACACCTTTTAATCAATTTATACCATGATTTAAATGAAAAAGAAAAGCTAAAAAAAATAATCGCTGAAACATTACATATATTTCCGCAAGATTCATTATCACAAAAATTGACAAAGGATTTGTTCTAGCCGAGCTTGGAAGACACTAATAATTTCCTTGATACTTATTTACACTTTGATCAAAGAGGCGTTGTGGAAGAAAGTCTACTAGTTGAGCAAAAACATACTTTCCTTGGTTCATCCTTTGAATTTTCTTGCAACCTACGAACCTTGATTCAAATCGTCACCGACGTAAAATCACTTCCAAGCCACGTCTATCAATAATTTCAAAGAACGATATTTAATCTAAACAGGACACTACTGAGTGTGTATTTTGAATTATGATGACTTGTTGATCATTACTGTTTTTTCCTTCCATCCTTCTACCCTTCAGCCCTTCACTCCTTGATTTCTTCATAATCGAGTTATTGATCCTGTATCCTTCCTGTATGCTTTCTGTATTCATATTTCGTTCAATACTTATCTAATCAGTGAATATCCGTCATCATCCCTGCATGGCAGGCAGGCGTTTCATCCGCGTTCCAATAATAAACCCTGCTGTTTTTGTAAATGATGGTTATTTCCGTATTTTTGTAATATGGAGAAAATAATTGCGATAACCAGAAAAGAAAAGGGAAGGACGGATTTCCTTTATTGGCAAACCAAAACACCTAAAGAGAGGATTGAAGCACTTGAATTTCTCCGGAAACAATTTATGGTCTCTAATCATGTTGACGAAAGACTTCAGAGAGTTTATCGGATTGTTAGACAAAAACAAGGTTGAATATCTGGTCGTCGGTGGTTATGCTGTCGCTTATCATGGATATCCACGTTATACCGGTGATCTTGATATTTGGTTTAACCCGGTAAAAGGGAATGTTGAAAAAATTCTGATTGCTCTTGATGAATTTGGATTTGGATCACTTCAGATCCGGCAGGAAGATCTTATAAAATCGGGAAATATCATTCAACTAGGTTATCCCCCGGTCAGAATTGATCTTATAAATGAAATTGATGGTGTTGATTTCCCATCTGGTTACTCCCGTCGAGAAATATCATCAACAGAAAATCTTATTATTAATTATATCTGTTTGCAAGATCTTATAGCTAATAAAAAAGCATCCGGCCGTCATCGTGATTTGGATGATCTTGAAAACCTCCAGAAATAAATATGCCTGACCAACCCTTTTCCCGCTTCAAAACCCGCGTCATCAATATCGGGAATGTGCCGATGGGCGGCGATCACCCTGTCAGGGTGCAGTCGATGACGAACACGAATACGCTCGACACGAAGGCGACTGTTGAGCAAGCGATCCGGATGATCAGGACCGGGTGCGAGTATGTGCGGATCGCCGTTCCCGGACTGAAGGAAACGAAAAACCTTGCAAGCATTAAAAAGGAACTTCACAAGCGTGGATACGACACTCCGCTGATCGCCGATGTGCATTTCAACCCGAAACTGGCGGAAATCGCCGCGACGATCATTGAGAAAGTGAGGATCAATCCGGGGAATTATCTTGAGCCCTCTGGAGCACCCGGGTCCCCGCTTTCGCGGGGATCAAGAGGAGGGGGCCGGGGGGAGGGGTCTGAAAAGATTGCTGAACGCATCAATCCCTTGCTTAGAATCTGCAAAGAGCACGGCACAGCAATCCGCATCGGCGTCAATCATGGTTCTCTTTCCCGCAGAATCCTCGACCGGTATGGAGATACCCCGCTGGGAATGGTTGAATCGGCGCTCGAATTTGCCCGGATCTGCGATTCATACGGCTTCAAAAACCTTGTTCTTTCCCTGAAAGCCAGCAATACCCGGGTGATGATCCTCGCAAACCGGCTGCTTGTGGAACGGATGAAGGAGGAAGGAATGGATTATCCGCTTCACCTGGGTGTTACGGAAGCCGGTGCCGGAGAGGATGGCCGGATAAAGTCGGCCATCGGGATCGGAAGCCTGCTAACCGACGGGATCGGAGATACGATCCGGGTTTCCATCACCGAAGATCCGGAATGCGAAATGCCTGTGGCTTATGGCATTCTCCAGGCTGCAGGTGTGCGAATCACCCATGCAGAATACATCTCCTGCCCTTCCTGTTCACGAACATTATACGATATCCAGTCAACCCTTCAACAGATCAGGCAAAAAACGGGTCACCTGAAGGGACTGAAGATCGCTGTCATGGGCTGCATCGTAAACGGCCCGGGCGAAATGGCGGATGCACATTATGGCTACGTCGGCGCGGGAAAAGGAAAGATCACACTATACAAAGGACAGGAGATCATTAAGCGGAATATTGACGAGGCGATGGCCGTGGAAGAATTAATCAGGCTTATCAGGGATAATGGCGACTGGCAGGAAAATAACGAAATCGGGTCATGAAAATAACCCAATTTCGTTATTTTGCCATTTCGCCATTTACAATGACCTTAAGGCTCCTCGGAATTACCTCATAAACAAAAGGCGTATGCCCCAATGATTCCCCATCGGCTTCGAGGTAGATACGACCGGTGGAACGGATCCGGATGACTTTCCCGCGGTATGTGCTTACCATCGGAAGATCGATCAGCGTTCCGTCATAAAGTTTCCGTGCATACCGGATCACCACGAATTTTGACGCTTTCTTGATCAGGGTGACATCCAGCAATCCGTCGTCCGGTATGGCATTCGGCACCTGCTTCATCCCCCCTCCGTTGAACTTGCAGATCCCGACATTCATGGAGAACATCTCCCCCTTGAAAACCTGCTGACCATCCACATCAATGATGGCCTCAATGAATTTATACTGGAACAGCCCGGCAAAGACAAAGTACAGGTATGTCAGGGGGCCGCCTTTCCCCTGCTCTTTCATCAGGTTCGTCTTCTTGGCCACGAGCGCATCATAACCCATCCCTGCAATGTTGATAAAAACCCTCGTTTTCGGCACATCCTTCCTGAAATAGCTGATCTTCCCGACATCCTGCAGAAATGTCTTTTTCTTTTTCAATATCTGGATGGCGCCATGGTAATTGAACGGGATCCCGAAGGTCCTGCACCAGTCGTTCCCGGTGCCGACCGGGATCATTCCAAGTGATATCTGATCAGGGGCCAGGTAATCCTGCGAGAAAATCCCGTTCACGCATTCGTTCATCGTTCCATCTCCCCCGGCAACAATAATGTTCCTGATCCCTTTCTGGATCCACTCAGCCGTGATCTGGTTTGCATGATCACGGTGTTCTGTAAAAACCGGGGTGAAATCAAAACCCTCGTTCTTCAGCATCCTCTCAATTTCAGGCCAATCCCGCCTGCCTTTCTTTACCCCGGCATTGGGGTTGACGATCACCAGCCACCGGTCTTCCAGGCCTTGTATCTTGTCTGTCATTTTCCAAACGCTTTAAAGAGGCAGCAAGGTAATTAATTTTTGCAAATTCAGGTGATGATGGAGGATGGAGAATTGATGATGGAGTAGGGAACCCGAGACCCGCAGCACGTGGCCAGAGACCCGCAGCCTGTAGCCTGAAGCCTGAAGGCTGCTATTTTCGTAAATTAATTATCTTTGCCATCATTTGATAATTATGAGAAGATACCTATACCTTCTGCTTCTTGTTCTTTTCGCCTGTTCAGGTCCGGATGAAAAATCAGGCGCGATAAAATCGGAGAGACAAGAATTCTCCCTCAAAAACCCCTATGGTCACTGGTTGATCAAAGAGTACTTCGACAATCTTCGCTCAATGGGGTACATCGGAAGTCTTAACACAACGCACTACGGGGTCACAGAGATCGTTTTTGATTCGCTGAAACATGATTCACTATGGCTGATCAATGAAGAAGTGTCGATATCGAAATTGAAACAGGTAAATTCCGGCTCTGGTGATACCATCCTGGTGCAGGAATCAGGTAAGACCAGATACCGGATCGTTTACAACCAGAAAACGAAGACTCTTTTATTAATAAATCCCGCGAATAGCAAGATCTTCCACTATTTCTTCGCCCCGGATTCCATCTGTACGGGTCCGGCACCGGGATCGGCTTTCCGGAGTTCATTGAACGCGGTTTTTGCGAAGCATCTGTTCAGCGCAAAAGATCTTTTCGGGAAGGAAGGAAAGCGAAGGGATGTCAGGTTCGGTGTTGACGGGACACTTGCCGGCGCTGGAAAAATCAAAACCTTCTTCATCCATGTGAACGGTGTGGAAGATAATTGCAGAGACCTTGACAGGATCGACTTCTTCGACGGAGAAAAAACCTATGCATACGGAATGGCCCTTTTTAACCAGGGATTTTTCCTGTATTCGCTTGTTCCGGTAAATGGATTGCTTGAAAAGAAGATCTATAAAAAGGGTAAAGTATTTATGGAGTTTAACCTTAAACGCTAAGGCCAGAATGAAAAAAACGATTCTCCTCCTGTGCCAGGTATTCCTGGTAACTGCTTTGTTTGCCCAGTTTGACAGCGAGACCCCCGCTACAAAATACTTTAACAAAACCGACCTCAGTGCATGCATCGGGCTGGGATATTTTAAAACCGACATCGTAAACGGGTACCAGAAAAAAGTCAGGAATGATGCTTTGACATTCCCGATCCAGACCATCAACGGCTTTATTTTTTCAGGGAGGACAGGTGTTGGGATCGGTGTCGGGATCGAACCCTGGAGGGATGGGTTGCTTTATCCTGTTTTCGGCCATATTTTCTATGATTTTTCACCTGCTGACAACACCCTGTTTGCCTCGTTCAGTTGCGGTTATTCCTGGGGGAAACGCTATGCAACCAATAATTATCATGCAGGAACAGGCGGATTGATGCTGAGCATCGGAATCGGATATAAATTAAAGGTGACGAAACGTCTGCAGTTTGAATACGAGGCCATATACAGGTACCAGGCCTTTGAATCAAGCTATGATGTGATCAACTCTGATTCAACAGGGGCAATTATTTACCAAAGAACGGTTGATTACAAGGTTCCATGCAACTATGCCGGTTTCCGCCTCGGGATCGTTTTTCATTGATCTCATAACCAGATTATCTTAAAATTTACTATTCCCCGCCCAACATACCCACCCCTCTGATCCCCTCCCTACTGGTAGGGAGGGGAAGACCGAAGGTCGGGGTGGGTACGTTGTGCTGAACGGATTATCTGGCTTAGAAATCGGGCTTTGAAGGGGAGGGGAAGACCGAAGGTCGGGGTGGGTACGTTGTGCTGAACGGATTATCTGGCTTAGAAATCGGCTTTGAAGGGGAGGGGAAGACCGAAGGTCGGGGTGGGTACGTTGTGCTGAACGGATTATCTGGCTTAGAAATCGGGCTTTGAAGGGGAGGGGAAGACCGAAGGTCGGGGTGGGTGCGTTGTGCTGAACGGATTATCTGGCTTAGAAATCGGGCTTTGAAGGGGAGGGGAAGACCGAAGGTCGGGGTGGGTGCGTTGTGCTGAACGGATTATCTGGCTTAGAAATCGGGCTTTGAAGGGGAGGGGAAGACCGAAGGTCGGGGTGGGTACGTTGTGCTGAACGGATTATCTGGCTTAGAAATCGGCTTTGAAGGGGAGGGGAAGACCGAAGGTCGGGGTGGGTACGTTGTGCTGAACGGATTATCTGGCTTAGAAATCGGGCTTTGAAGGGGAAGGGAAGACCGAAGGTCGGGGTGGGTACGTTGTGCTGAACGGATTATCTGGCTTAGAAATCGGCTTTGAAGGGGAGGGGAAGACCGAAGGTCGGGGTGGATACGTTGTGCTGAACGGATTATCTGGCTTAGAAATCGGGCTTTGAAGGGGAGGGGAAGACCGAAGGTCGGGGTGGGTACGTTGTGCTGAACGGATTATCTGGCTTAGAAATCGGGCTTTGAAGGAGAGGGGAAGACCGAAGGTCGGGGTGGGTACGTTGTGCCGGAAAGGAAAATCAAAGGTCGGGGCCGGCATCAAACCGGGTCATCGTCCTTCTTGGCAAAGAGAAGGAAGGAGTAAAAAAAGGCAAAAAAAGTGACACCTGCCTGTGATTCCAGCGTGTCTTCCGGGATCATGGAAATCATGGCAATGATAAAAAAGACCAGGAAAAATATGTCCGGGAATTTCCTTAAAGCCAATGGCGGGTAAAGGATGGCAAAGAGGAACCAGAGAAATCCGAAGACCCCGAAGCCCACGAAAATAGATAAAAACTGGTTGTGAGAGCGCCATCGCTGACCGATTGCCAGTTTTGAATTCATTTTTTTGTACTGATCCTGGAACGCCTCGTTCATGTCGCCTGTCCCAACTCCTGTCAGCCAGTGATCATGTATAATTCCTGCTGAAGCTTTCCAGTATTCCAGCCGTTGCATGGCTGAAGACCCGGTTGCATCCCCTGTTGTGTGGTAATTATCATAGCCGTACAGGAATTCATAGATCCGTCCGCGAATGCTGAACTTTTTCTGATAGTAAACATTGGCTGTTCCATTCTCAATGTTCCGTATATCCTCATCGGTAAGTTGTTCTACACCCGCTTCGTCCTTCCTTAAATTTTTTGATGCAAGATAACGGATCAGGGTGAACTGGATCATCTGGTTTTTCCTGTCAAAACTGTCGATTTTAATCTTGCTTCGCTTATTCCAGGCGCTTTTCAGCTCATCCCACTGGATGTAGAGGTAGATGTAGTTCCCGTTTTCCTTCTGGCCAAGCTTCGGATAATTCGAATATAAATTCCCTTTTGCCGAATAACGATCCATCTTTGTTATATCCAGGGATGGCGCAGAATAATATGTTTTAACGATTTTCGAAACATAGGTATAGACCCCGGCAAGACAAATGAACACAACCAGTCCAAGGGTATATTTCAGCCATGTTTTCCTGCTCCGGAAGATCAGGATGATCATCAGGATGAAAAAAGTGGCGGTGCTTACAACAAGTCCTGTGGTTGAACGTGAAATGATGAGATAGACGATGAGCCAGGCCAGGCCGATAATGAAGGCAGATTTCAGCTTCCATGTGAACCATTTCTTCCTGATGATGAAAAAGCCCAGGTAGAACATCGCCAGGCTGATCTGCAATGCCAGTCTTACGTGGGAGATCGGCCTGGAAATATCACGGATATCCACATAATTCAATGCCATAAGGTTCCAGCTGTTGATCAGGGTTCGCACCACAACAGATGCGGCAAAGAGGATGATCAGCCAGTAGAATTGCTTTTTCCCGAATACATCGGAAGTTGAAAAATAGAGCGGCAGGATCAGGATGGGAAGTTTGGTGCGCAGGTCCTTTAACGCATAATCAAAATCAGTGGTATAAAGCAACCCGGCCACGTGCAGGAGGTAAATGGAGCCGAAGATCAGCGCCGGCTTGTTCCTGATAAAAAGCCTGATACCGCTTACAATGCTCGAAAACACCAGGTACAAAGAATAAGGAATAATGACCGGGATGATTTTTCTCCAGGGATTCTGGTGAATGTATTCCATGAACTTCCTGAAATTAAACCGCTCCAGTATCCATGCACCTGCAATGATGAACTGTGCCAGGCTCAGCATGAATTTCGAATGTGGCAGGAAGATGATCATCAGAATGATGCCGGTAATATACCCTCCCTTTACAACCTGTTTGAAATATTTCTCAACCATCATTCTGACCAGGAATAACAAACTTTTTCATGGGTAAAGATACAAATTGCATGAATAACATATTCATATCCGGAACTGAAGAGCCGGGTCCGGATCAGCTTTTAGCAAACTGTACATCATCATGTCTCTTTAATTGCAGGGCTTTCCTGTATTTCTGATAGGTGTGCCAGGCCGAGATCCTGCATATGCGAAAACCGGCAGCTCCGTCAAGAAAGCCGAGACGGAGAATGTAATTCCGGATAAAAGCAGCGACCGGGTTAAGGACCAGCATATAAGAATAAACCGCCTTCCTGCGTGTAACCAATTCCCTTGCGGCAATAGTACTGAATTTATCCGATTGCCTCAGATGTTCTTCCACTGTGTAATATGAGTAGTGCAGGATATCACCGGGCAGGAAATCCACCGATGAGCCCGTCACCATTTCGTATTTATCATGAGGATCGAGCCCCTTCCATTGTCCTTTCGACGAATCGAACAGGCGGAGCTTTGTGTCCGGATACCAGCCGCAATGCAGGATCCATTTACCACAGTAATTGGTCAGCCGGTTCATCCGGTAGCCATCGCTTTGCCAGTTTTCCTTTGCCTTTTTTATGCTTTCCCTCAATTCATCTGATAAAGCCTCATCGGCATCCAATGACAACTGATGGGGAAACGTAGCTTGAGTTATGGCATAATTCTTCTGGTTTACATATCCCTCAAAGGCATGTTCAATAAACCGCACCCCAAACGTTTCACAGACCCGCTTCGTGTTATCGGTGGAATGTGAATCCACAACAACGATTTCATCCGCAATATCCCTCACCGATTCAAGGCAACGGCCAATATTCCGCTCCTCGTTATAGGTAATGATGACAACAGAAAGTTTTACCATTTTTTGATGATCCGGATCTGAGAAGTCCTGGTTTTCGGCTAATAATATATAACGGGAATGTACCTCTTTTATTTCCGGTGTTAAAAATGTTTATCAGGTTTCGAGGATGAACCGATCCCAGTCTGCACCGATATTAAACGACTTCCTGAAAAGCACAAGGTCGGACCCGGATAATGTTTCATGAACAATGATTGATTTCCCTGTATCCCCCATGGCCACGATATTCCCTTTCGGGCTTATGATCAGCGATTCTCCTGAATGAAGTGTGCCTTCACCATCTTTCCCTGTTCTGTTAACGCCGGCAACATAGGAAATATTCTCTATCGCTCTTGCAACCAGCAGGTTCTTCCATACATGTGACCTGGATGCCGGCCAGTTTGCCGGAAAAACAGCAAGGTCATATTCATACGCATTTCCATCCCACCGGTTCCGGATCCATACCGGGAACCTGAGATCATAGCATACCATCGGCAGGATGTTCCATCCTTTCCATCGTACAATGATCTTCGTCGTACCGCCCGTCATGACCTTATGTTCATCGCTCAGCCTGAATAAATGCCTTTTATCATACTGCTCATGCGTGCCATCCGGTTTCATGCTGATCAGCCTGTTGTAATAATGACCCTGCTCTTCCGTCAGAATGCTCCCGATGACAAGGCAGTTTTTTTCTGCCGCTTTGGTCATTAAGAATTGAAAGGCCGGTCCATCCATAGGTTCTGCACAACGTTCAGGATGCATTGAAAATCCGGTGCTGAACATTTCAGGGAGAAGGATCAGGTCGGTATCGTCCGGGATGCTGTCGATCATGTCTCCGGTTGCCCGGAGATTCCCTGGCACATTTTCCCATAAAAGATCAGCTTGGATAAGGCTTATCTTTAGATTTTCCATATTGTTCTGAAGGGATTTGCAGGGTAAAATTAAGAATTGTTGGTGTTATCCTTTTGAAATATTATAATTTTGCTCCGGTTATTAAAACGTAAACAGCATGCAAACGATCGATAATTTCAATTTTAAAGACATAAAAGCATTGATCCGCGTTGATTATAATGTTCCGCTCGATGATATGCTTACAATCACCGACACATCCAGGATCGATGCAACAATCCCGACCATCAACAAGATACTTAACGACGGAGGTGCAGTAATTCTTATGTCGCATCTTGGAAGACCCAAAGGCGGTCCGGAAAATAAATTTTCGTTGAAACATCTTATTCCATACCTGTCGGAGAAGCTGAAGCGACCGGTCCTCTTTGCGGATGACTGCATCGGTGAAAGCGCACAAAAAGCGGCATCAAACCTGAAGCCGGGGGAAATTCTTCTCCTTGAGAATCTTCGTTTTTACAAGGAAGAAGAAAAGGGGAATGAAGATTTTGCCAAAAAGCTTGCTGTCCTTGGAGATGCTTATGTGAATGATGCATTCGGAACAGCGCATCGGGCACATGCTTCCACGGCCGTAATCGCCCAATTTTTCCCGGGTAAAAAGTTTTTTGGTTATGTAATGGCAGATGAGGTTAAACATCTTGAGAAAGTGCTGAAGGAAGCAAAGCATCCTTTCACCGCGATCCTTGGTGGCGCCAAGGTCTCCGGAAAAATTGAGGTTATAAACCACCTCATGGACAAGGTGGATAACCTGATCATCGGAGGGGGGATGATGTTCACAATTATCAAGGCGCTTGGCGGCGAAGTAGGGAACTCCCTGGTCGAGGAAGAATTGCTCGAACTCTCCCGGAATATAGTGGAAGGCGCAAAAATGATGGGCGTTAACCTCTACCTTCCTGTGGATTGCGTGATTGCCGATGCTTTTTCAAATGATGCAAACATCAAAACCTGCAATGCATACGACATTCCGGATCCCTGGATGGGCCTCGACATCGGTCCCAACAGCTGCCAGAAATTTGATCATGTGATCCAGAAATCTGCGACGATCCTCTGGAATGGCCCTATGGGAGTGTTCGAAATGCAGCATTTTGAAGAAGGAACGAAACTCATTGCACAATCCATTGCAAAAGCGACAGAGAATGGTGCCTTTTCATTGGTTGGCGGCGGTGATTCCGTGGCTGCCATCAATAAGTTCGGCCTTGAAGACAAGGTCAGCTATGTTTCCACAGGGGGTGGCGCCATGCTTGAGTACATCGAAGGGAAAGAACTTCCAGGCGTAAAAGCCCTCGAAGGGTGAAAAAGATCATCCTCAGCCGGACCGACAACCTGGGTGATGTCATTCTGACCCTCCCCATGGCCGGTGTGCTGAAGAAATTCATCCCCGACTGCAAAATATATTTCCTTGGAAAAAGCTATACCCGGCCGCTCATCGAAGCTTGTTCGTTTGTGGATGAATTCCTGGATTGGGACGAGAGGATAAGTCAAAAGTCAAAAGTCAAAAGTCAAAAGTCCAGCATCCGGCATCCAGTATCCAGCATCAACTTCTTATCTGATATCATGCCGGATGCCATCATCCACGTTTTCCCGAACAAGGAAATCGCAAGGTTGGCAAAACAGGCCGGGATCCCGGTGAGGATCGGTACTTCCCACCGTTGGTACCACTGGCTGTATTGTACGAAGCTTCTTCATTTCACCCGGAAGAATTCAGATCTTCACGAAGCACAGCTGAACCTTAAAATGCTGAAACCCCTGGGAATAAAGCAGACCTTCCGGCTGGAGGATATTCCCGGCTACTATGGGTTTCACCCCCACCCCTATCCCCTCCCCCGTGGGGAGGCGAAACAAAGGATGGATCAGAACCACCCATCCCGGCTGGGAAGGCTGATCCTCCACCCCAAATCCAAAGGCAGTGCCCGCGAATGGGGGCTCGATAACTTCTCCCGGCTGATTGCCCTCCTTCCTGCCGACAGGTTCAGTATCTTTATCACAGGAACAAAGGAGGAAGGCACACGGATGAAGGATTTCCTCGACAAGAACAAAGACAGGGTTACAGATCTGACCGGAAAATTAACCCTTGCAGAACTGATCTCTTTCATTGATTCCTGCGATGCGATCGTGGCAGCTAGCACCGGCCCGCTGCATATCGCAGCAGCCCTGGGAAAATTCACACTTGGTCTCTATGCCCCTATGAAACCGATCTATCCCAAACGATGGGCTCCCCTGGGGAAAAACGCGCATTACCTCTGCACCGATAAGCCCGGCTGCACCGACTGCAAAAATTCATCAGAATGTCATTGCCTGAAAGAAATAACCCCGGAGGAAGTGGCGGAAAGACTACTGAAGTCGGAGGTCTGAGGTCAGATGATGGAAGATTCCCGCTTTCGCGGGAATGACGAAGCGCGTAGCTCACGGCCCGCAGCCTGTAGCTTGCAGCCTGAAGCCTGTAGCCTGCTAATCCATCAGGCACCTCACGGAAAAAGCGTTTGTCCGAACCGAAGGATAGATTGAAACAGAAGGATCCGGGTCATTCATGCCGTATGACCAGGCTTTGATTTTTCCATACCCCGTTGATGACCAGAAAAAGGTTCCGAATCCCTGGTACAACCACTTTTTGTTGAAATATCCCATTCCTGTCAACAAAGCATTAAAACCTGAGTATCCCGAATACTTTAAGGGGTTTCCCGCAAATCCGTTGTTGATGTAATTAGCAAAAAGGATGCTCCATTCATTCTGGTCTGGAACATGCCATCCCCATGGGCAGACCCCTTTTGTGCCGGCGTTTTCGTCATATTGCATCATCTCGTCCCACTGGTACAATCCTCCCTGGCTGGTACAGTTGGCAGGATCATCTTCGTAACAATATACTTCAGTTGAGCAATTATCCCGCTGATTGACAGAACCCGCCAGCTGCTGACCGTATTCCAGGTTTGCGGCCATCCAGCATTGACTTACGAAAAGGATGGTCGGATAGGTTTTATTATCCCTTACATCTTTGAAAAGTTGTCCGCAGGTGAAGGCGTTTGCAGCTACAACGGTGAGTGTCTGGGTTGCACCTGAGCTGCAGTTAAAGGCATTTGAATATGTATAAGTGATTGTTTTGATCCCTGTTCCTGAACTCGCGGGAGTAAAAATGCCCGTGGCTGAATTCACCCCGGTACCTGAATAAGCGCCTCCAGACGGAAATCCGCCTTTGAGCCTGAACGGATTTGCATTTGACGGCACGACGGGATCATTGCAAAGGGTGAAAAGAACGGTGGTCCTGGGATTGACTGTCACAACGAAATTTGCAGGATCTCCAACGCAACCGTCATTCACCGGTGTTACGAAATAGGTTACAGTTCCAGGAAGCGCCGCAGTATTCAAAAGAATATCGCTGATCGTCATCCCTTCCCCGTCGGAATATCCAGTTACGGCAGCCGAACTGCCGATGGCTGTCCAGGTGAAGGTGGTTCCGGGAAAATCCGTCTGCGGGGTGATGTTGACATTTACCCCTGAACAGATGATGATGCTGCCTGCATTTGTAATAACAGGAAAAGGCTTATTCTGGACGAAAAGCACAGTCGGTTCCGCCGCAAAACATCCGTTCGACTCCCTGTAATTAACGGAAACAGTTTTCAGCCCGGGAGTACTCCAGGCTACGGTTACATAGTTATTGTCAGTTTGTCCACCGCCTGTGACTGTGCCTCCTGATGAAACCACCCACTGATAGTTGCTTTTTCCCGATTCGGTTGTGTATGTAAGTTCCGGAGAACCCTCGCAGACAAGGGTATCACCTGTTATCGTGGGTACCGGAACCGGTTTTAGGGTCACCTCGGCACTTCCTGAGACGGTGCCTGTACCGATGCATGCCAGGTTTGACAAAGAAACAAGTGTGTAAGTACCTGGCATTGTCGCACTGATAACATAAGTTGGCGGACCCGTGTACCCGGTAATGGGTGGTTGGGGACTGCCATTTATCGCATAAATAAAATCATACGGTCCGGGACCTGATAAACTGATGTAGACATTGACGTGGCTGACACCATCATCGCAGATCCCGCCTCCGCCGCTTATCGTACCAACAGGACAAACATCCTGGGGTGCCTGGTAATGCTGGGTGATCGTACATGCAAGTGAGTCGGTGAATGTAGCTGTCACAGTATGGATCAGGCCGTCACAGGGGATATTCGTCAGGCTGTAGGCCAGGGGACTGATAAAAGGGGGATAATAATCATGGAATACCGGTGGAACCGCTGTATTGTCGGTTATTCTAAGCGAACCTGACGTTGGCGGGTTGCTGAACTCCATGTTGCCGGAAAGCGAATAGGTGTTTGATGACAGGTTGCACGACGTTGTCGACGCGGTGAGTGCCACCATTGAGCAGAATACGACAATGTCACAATTGGTCCGGCCGTCGCCGTCAGTTTGTGAAAAGGTGATGGTTCCTGCAAGTCCACTGAAATTTGTGATCAGGAGGATATAGAATTCTCCAACCTGGGCATTCAGGATATGACAGATTTCCTGCGGATCAGGTGAATAACTGCAATCAACGATATTTCCCCGCGGGTAGAAACCGTCGCACTGGGGGATCTGATCGTTATCACAGCATGCTGGCAGGCCCGGCCCGTGACAGGTCCCCGTCAAACCTGTTGAGCATCCTTCACTGAGACTGGTGAAAGGACCCCAGCAAATAAAATCAACATCATTTATGCCCTGGTCAATCCCAATGATGATATCTCCCTGAACCCCGATCTGCATATAAAACCAGGCTGGTCCCGGATAAGAGCCAAGGCATCCGTAATTCGGATATCCATTGACCGGTTCAGGAGCGTCCCCTGTCGTCCCCGAAGGAAATGAATAGATATTCTCTGAACATGCAACCTGGGCTCCGTCGCAAACCAGGGAAACATTGCGGGGAGACCCGGGTCCTGTTGCACCCGGATCAATGTCGTCGGGCCGCAGCCTTGCATTCTCCCCGGCAGTTTGTTCAGTGTTACCCGCCCCTGCGGTTACAGCAATTGTATAAAGATCCGCTATTGCCTGTTCTGCCTCTGTTTTAATGGATCCTGTGATGACAAAACGAGCCGAATCATTTTCCAATTCATGTTTATCCTCAATAAATAACCCGAAAGATCTCGAATGATTATAAAAATTCAGCCTTTCAGCCCGTGAATGCAACATCGACAACCTGATATAATAATGATTTCCTTCCGCATCCGTATGATCAAACCGCATGAATCGGGTTAAAGAGTCAGGAACCATTCCGATGCAGAAGGCTGAATCTGTATTTTGAGTATTTGTACAACTTGCCTCATACCGGGAAAATCCTGAAGAAATTTTATCATCAAACGATACGTATCCTGACGATGTCTTGGAAAGAAACATCAGGCAAAGCAGAAACAACCACAATTTCCGATTGTTGTAAAGGTTCATCATGTACGGAAATACATAACAAAATCAGATGTAAAGATAGTGTTAATATCTTTGAACGTCAGTTTGATGGAGGAATTTTTCTGAAGGGGTACATGTTTGAACCTTGCTTTCGCATGTCTGCCGGCAGATAAATCTGTGATGCCTGCCCTTCTCCACCTTGCTGGCTCGCGTTTGTAACGCGAGCCTTATATACCTGGCGTCTGTGACGCATGCCATTCTTTTTACTTTTCTCCCGGAAACCTGATCTCACTTCCGAAAAGCTTCATCAGGAGAGGGAAAAGAATGGCAACAGGTTTATAAAGTACAGATTCCTCCTTCGTTTTGGGCGTAATCATTTTCTCCTTCGGATCGATGCTGTGAATAATGAAAAAAATGATGCTGGCAAGAAAAATGCCTTTCAGCAGTCCGAAGATCCCGCCGAAAAGATGATTGAAAAATCCCATCCCGACAAGATCCACAAGCTTTTCAAGCCCTTTTCCAAGGAGCATCACCAGGATCACAACCGCCAGGAACGTAATGATAAAAGAAAGGATCGGAAGCCATTTTTGCGAAGGTCGCAGGTGCTCGGCCACGTAGCCGCCAAGAAAGTTTGAAAAATGAACGGCGATGTAGATCCCCAGCACAAGTGCCACCAGGGAAGCAAGGCTGATGATGAGCCCCTTGCGTACACCAAGTACGAGCAGCAACCCGACAAAGCAGAGGATGATGATATCAAGATAGTTCATCGCTATTTTTTCAGCCGGGAGGTGAGTTCTGTCCCGAATACAAAATCATTCAGCTCGACATTGCTGGTTTGAAGGATTTCATCTTTGCTCCCGGTCCACCAGAGTCTTCCTTTGTAAATGAATGCAACACTGTCGCCGATGCTCAGCACTGAATTCATATCGTGCGTATTCACGATGGTCGTGATATTGTATTCGATCGTGATCTCTTTGATGAGGATGTCGATCACCCCGGCTGTTTGCGGATCAAGGCCTGAATTCGGCTCATCACAGAAAAGATATTTCGGGTTCATGGCAATGGCGCGGGCGATGGCCACCCTTTTCCGCATCCCCCCGCTGAGTTCTGAAGGCATCAGCCTGTTTACATTCTCAAGGTTTACACGCTGAAGGACAAAATTCACACGTTCTTTTTTCTCTTCTTCCGATTGGGTTGTAAACATATTCAACGGGAACATCACATTCTGCTCAACATCCAGGTAATCGAACAGGGCGCCGCCCTGGAAAAGCATTCCGATTTCCTGCCGGATCGCTTTCCTCTGATGGAAATTCATCTTGGTAAAATCCCTGTTGTTATAAAGAATTTCACCTGAGTCAACATCCACCAACCCGACCAGGGATTTCATGAAAACTGTCTTCCCTGAGCCACTCTGGCCGATCACAAGGTTTGTTTTCCCCGGATGAAAAGAAAGGGAGATATCGATCAATACATGATGATCGCCGAAATGCTTATTTACCATGCGGGCCTCGATCATGTGAGAAGAATTTGTGTCAGGACCAGGTTGAACAGGATGATCAGGATGCTGCTGTACACAACGGCTTTGGTGCTGGCCTGACCGACCTGGAGGGCACCTCCTTCCGTCACATATCCGAAAAATCCCGAAACGGATGAAATGATAAATGCAAAGACCACTGTTTTTGCCAGGGCATAGAAGATCGTATACCCGTCGAATGTGATCCGGATGCCGGCAACATAATCAGGTGTGGTCACCAGTCCGCTAAGAACCATGGCCACCCAGCCGCCAAGGATCCCCATCCACATGCTGATAACGATGAGAACGGGATTGATGAGTACTGAAGCAACCACCTTTGGGAAGATAAGGTAATTCGCCGAATTCACCCCCATGATCTCAAGGGCATCGATCTGTTCGGTCACACGCATGGTGCCGATCTCCGAAGCAATCCTTGAACCGACTTTCCCCGCCAGGATGAGGCTGATAACCGTGGGAGAAAACTCAAGTATTACCGACTGCCTGGTCGTAAAACCCACCATCGACAGCGGAATAAGCGGACTATCGATGTTGTAGGCCGTTTGAATCGCCACGACCGCTCCCATGAACAGGGATATGAATACAACGATCCCGAGTGAATCCAATCCAAGGCTCTGAAATTCGTTGAAAAGCTGATGCCGGAATATGCTTCGCTTCTGAGGCCTGGCAAAAACCCGTTTCATCAGGAGCACATACCCCCCTATCGCATCGAAAAGCAACATCCTCAAATATTTTTGCTAAAATAATAACAAAATGGATGCGCCGGTCGTTTTCAATATAAATACGTAAGTTTGCATTATGACTTTGCACAGGCTTTTCAGTCATCTGAAATTGAAGTATCTCCGCATTCTCTTTGCGTTGCTTTTCCTGTCATTTCTGGGATCCTGCGCACAATCCGGCTACCCAAACCACAAGCAACGGACTCCTAAAAAGTGCAATTGTCCCAAATGGAGCTTCACCCCTGGGCCTGTTAACCAAGAATTCCTGGCATGCGGCCGTTGATCCCTTCGTTTTTTCATTCGTTCATCCCGGATCAGGCAATCGATTATATTTACAGCTGGTTCATGAGAAATGGTGTCAGCATCCGGATCAGCAGGAGCCGATCCTCAAAATACGGGGATTACCGCGCCCCTCATAGAGACCAGTCGCCCTGGATCTCCGTTAATAAAAACCTCAACAATTATGATTTTCTGATCACAATTGTTCATGAAATGGCCCATCATGAAGTATGGAAATTAAGCCAGGCCGCTATCAGTAAACCATCCTTGTTCCCTTTCAACAGGAAGAGAAGTATGCCGGTGCCCAAGCCACACGGTATCGAGTGGATGGAGCAATTCAGGCTGCTTATGATCCCGCTTCTCAATACCGGGATTTTTCCCGGGGATCTGCTTATCCTGCTAAATGATTATTTCAATAACATCAGGAGTTCCCGGCGATTCAACCATGATCTTTCCCGGTTATTGCGGCAATACGACAGGCCCGATGGTCATGAATTCGTTGAAAACCTCCCGTTCGATGCTGTCTTTTCCCTTCCTGACGGCCGCTCTTTTCAAAAAAAGGAAAAACTCCGGAAACGTTACCGGTGCATTTGTCTCAGCAATAACAGGATCTATTTGTTCAGTCCGCTGGCCAGAGTGAAAGGGGAATTACGAATTACGGATTACGAATTACGAGAGAAAAAATGACCTTGCCAGTACCCCATATTTTCACGAGGTTGTTTCATAAAAAATTAACCACAAAGGCGCTCAAAGTTCAACGCAAAGGAACTCAAAGGAGATGATTGATGGGCAAATTACCTTTGCGTGACTTTGTGAAATCCTTTGTGCCCTTTGCGGTTAAACACTTTTAAGATGGCTTCATGGCAAATGAGTAATTTGAACAGAAACCAACGTGCTGACGTTTGCATATGATCCTGATTCATAAACCGTCAATCATTATTACATTCTGAATTCTAAAATCAAAAATCTAACTTAATATTCTATTTTTGTAAAAAATTGGAGATTATGAATAACAGCGACCATTATTTTTGTGTCATCATGGCCGGGGGGATCGGAACCCGTTTCTGGCCAATGAGCAGGACTTCTCACCCCAAGCAATTCATTGACATCCTGGGAACCGGGGAAACGCTCATTCAGCAAACATACGGACGATTCCGCAAGATCATCCGTAAAGAAAACATCCTGATCGTAACCAGTGAAATATATAAAGACCTTATAAAAAGACAGCTCCCTGAGATCACCGACGAGCAGATCCTTTGCGAGCCATCTCGCCGGAATACCGCCCCTTGCATTGAATATGCCAACTACCGCATCCTTTTCCTTGATCCGGATGCCAGGATTGTTGTTGCGCCTTCTGATCACATCATCATGAAAGAAGAAATATTCCTCAGGAATATCACCACAGCCTTGGAAGCTGCCTCCGAGAACGACTGGCTGCTGACCCTTGGGATCCGCCCAAGCAGGCCCGATACCGGTTACGGATATATTCAATACATTGATGAATTGGTTTATCCGCGTGAGCAGCATCTGAAAAAAGTGAAAACATTTACCGAAAAACCTAACCTCGAACTGGCCTTAACGTTCCTCCAAAGCGGTGATTTTCTATGGAATTCCGGTATCTTTATCTGGTCCCTGAAATCCATTATGAAAGCATTTGCAGATTTCCTGCCCGAAATGGATGTTCTCTTTAAAAAAGGGATCGGCAAATTCGGAACGCCGGAAGAAAACGCATTCCTCGATGATGCTTATACCGTTTGCAAAAGCATTTCGATTGATTACGGGATCATGGAAAAAGCGAACAATGTATATGTTCTGGCCTCTGATTTTGGTTGGTCAGACCTCGGAACCTGGGGCTCTCTTTACGAAAATCGGCCCAAGGATGAGAACGGAAATACAGTCGTAGGAAAAAACGTTTTTTTGTATGATACAGCGAAATGCATCATAAATATGCCTACTGATAAAGTCGTTGTACTGGAAGGACTTACCGATTATATCGTCGTGGAATCGGATAATGTGCTCCTTGTATGCCGGAAGACGGATGAACAACTGATTCGTCAATATGTTAATGATGTACGCCTTGAAAAGGGCGAAAAATATGTATAGCTGTTGTTTTTCTTAAAGGTTGCGGATGGAACAAACATTTGACTCTGATCTGAATGAAAAAGTAGCCGGTTCTCCGGAAGAAGCCCTTGCAGGAGTCTTCCAGGATTTGAGCGAACGCAGGTTCGTCGAGAAGAACCGGCTTATGCAACTGGAACTCTCAATTAAGCTCGGAAAATCCCAGGATCTTAAGGAAGCATTCAACACCCTCCTCGACGCAGTCTCGCAAATTGACGGGATTGATTGCGGCGGCGTTTATCTTTATAACAAAGAAAAACAATGCCTGGATCTTCTTGTACACCGCTGCATCAGCCGCGAATTCATCCGGATGTCGGGACACTATCCAGGCGATGCACCGATAACGAAAACGGTCCTGGATGGCTTCCCCGTTTACAGGAATTCGGAGGAGATCAGGTCGAGAAATATCGCGGAAGATATAAAAGAAGGTCTGCAGGCAATTGCCATCCTCCCCATTAAATACAAAAATGAAGTCATCGGATCCCTCAATCTTGCCTCCAAACGACAGGATGAATTCCCAAATGGGATCAGGGTCATCCTTGAAACGATCATTTTCAACACCGCTGCTGCAATTGCAAGGATCCAATCCGAAATTATCCTCAACCAGAATAAGAACGACCTCCACCTGCTTTTTAATTCGGTGACCGATTTCATCTTCATTTTTGGTCATGATACCAGGATCGTACAAACAAACAAAGCCGTTCTCGACCGGCTAGGATTTACCCGGGATGAAATCAGGTCGATGACTATTTACGACGTTCATCCTGAATCTGAACATGACCTGGTTAAAAAGACACTGGAAGACCTGATCATTGAAAAAACAGATCGCTGTTATCTTCCGCTGCAGACAAAGAATGGCAGGTTGATACCGGTTGAAACGAAAATTACCCGTGGTGTCTGGGAAAACCAGGAAGCGCTTTTTGGCGTCTCCAGGGATATTTCGGAAAGGGTAAAGGCTGAGGAAGCGCTGAACCGGAGCGAAGAACGGTTTCGGAGGATCTTCGAGGCAAGTCCGATCGGGATCGTAACCGCTTCAACGGATTTCCTCTTCCTTCAGACCAATGATGCCTTTTGCAGAATGACCGGTTATTCTGCAAAAGAACTGTCATCCCTTACGTTCAGAGACATCACACATCCGGATCACCTGGCCGGTGATTTGCTGAATGTCGAAAAGCTGATCAGGGGAGAAATCCCCTTTTACCGTACCGAGAAACGATACCTCAGAAAAAACGGGGAAGTTTATTGGGGACTTGTGATCGTCAGTGCAATCCGTAATACCGCCGGCAAGATCATTCATATGCTCGCGCTGGTCGAAAATATCAACGATACCAAGCTTGCGGAAAAGGAGATCGAGAAGTGGAAGAACCACTATGAGGTGGTCACAGCCATGTCCGGACAGGCTGTTTACGATTACAGGCTGGATACCGGGGTCATATACTGGGGGGGGAAAACCACGAAAGTACTTGGATACTCAAGTGATGAGATCGGGCATATCGACAAGTGGACGGAACTGATCCACCCCGATGAAAAAGAAAAGGTTAGGGAGATTCTTGATGACCAGATAAAAAATCAAACGATCCTTGACGTAAAATATCGCTTCCGTCACAAGGATGGCCGGTATCTCTATGTTCATGACAAGGCAGCCCTCGTCATGGATGCCGGCAATAATCCGGTTTCACTTGTCGGAATGATGCAGGATATAACCGATATGGTCCTGACGCAAAAAGAGCTTGAGGAAAAAGAGCAACAGTACAGAAAGTTGTTTGAACTCTCTCCCAGTGGTATTTCCCTGCAGGATCTTGACGGGAACATCATGGACATGAATGATGCTTTCTGCAGGATGAATGGGTTCTCAAAAGAGGAATTGACCGGAAAGAACGTGAGGATGCTGGTACCGAACGGAAAGCATTATCATGATGTTTCGACAAATATTTCGAAGATCCTTTCAGGGAAGACCCTTGAGCACGAAGTTGTAAATGTAAGTAAATCAGGGAAGCTTCTCCATATTGAACTGCGGGATACATTGATCCGGCTGCCGGATGGCCGCCAGGGAATCCTTACCGTTTCAAACAACATCACGGAGCGGAAACATGTGGAAGACACCCTGAAAGAGTCCAGGGAACAGTTAAAGGTGTTTGCCGACCACCTGCAGACTGTGCGCGAAGAAGAGCGGGTGGAAATTGCCAGGGAACTGCATGATAACCTGGGCCAGAACCTGTCCGCCATCAAGATGGATATATGCATGCTAATCAAGAAGCTTTCAGAAATGGAAGGGTCGGACAAGGCCGTAGAGGCATTCGCACAAGCACGTAGTATGACACCCATGATCGATCAGACCATCGATATGGTTCGAAAAATATCAGGTGAACTCCGGCCTCAGCTGCTTGAAGAGCTCGGGTTGATCCCCGCCATCGAACGTTACCTGGAAGAATTCCAGAACCGCAGCGGGATCTCATGCAAACTCTCACTGAACGTCAAAACGGTCAAGGTAGACAGAACACATGCCGTAGGAATTTTCCGTATTATCCAGGAAGCACTGACAAATGTAATGCGTCATGCAAAAGCTACCTCGATCAGCATCAGGATCACGAAGAACAAGGAATCATTCATCCTCGAGATCGAAGACAATGGGATCGGCATCAAAACGAATAAGATCAACAACATCAAATCCATCGGCATCCTGGGTATGAGGGAACGGGCCATGCTGATCGGCGGAGAACTTTCGATCACCTCAAAACGGGGATCCGGAACAATGATTACCTTAGCAATTCCTTTTAAAGCAATTCGTAAATGATCCGGATCCTTATCGCAGATGATCATGCCATAATCCGGGACCGGATCAGGCAGATCCTTGGGTATGAAAATGACATGACTGTAATATGTGAATCAGTCACAGGGAAAGAAGCCCTGGAATGCATCATGAAACACGATATTGATTTTGTATTGCTGGATTTTTACCTGCCTGATATGAATGCATTGCAGATCATCCCAAGGATCAGGAAGGTAAAAAAGGATGTCCCTGTGGTGATCCTGAGTTCACTTGCCGAAGAGCTTTATATCCGGAAGTCGATCGAGGCCGGGGCCAACGGATTTATCTCCAAAGATCAGGCATGCGAGATCCTGGTCCCCACGATACGGAAGTTTTATAATTGAACCCACCAATAATTATGCCCGTGAACAGGCGGTTAATTGTTCGGGGCGCCGTTATCAATCCAGCAAACTACATTATTTTTCTGCGTGGCCGATAAAGAACTGTTCTTCGGCATACTCCCGTCGACAATACTCGCCCTGATCGCGGATTTATCCGCTGTAATCCCTGAATAGGTTGAATAGTTGGAATGACACCCCACACATGAACCCTGGATCACCGGCTGGGCATCCGTTTTAAATGATTTTGCAGGACCGCTGCAGTCTGGTGTATAACTCGGGCTGCTGGAACTCTTGCTGCATGCTCCCAGAAAGGCTGAGAAAACAATCAAACCCAGCATTAGCTTTTTCATCATCACAGATTTATTTAAAACCATAACCTTAGATAAAACGCTGGCTTTATATTAAAAGTACTATATGTCGATTATTTTATGTATTTCTCATTTCAGACCACATTTACGGAAAAACCGCGTTGAATCATGTAACTTATTTGTACAGGGATGTAACACGAAAAACGATAAGAGGGCGGATCTTTGCAAAATTAACTTTTACAAAAACCGAAGCCATGAAATACAAAATTTTACATATGAAATTATTCCTGGTCTGCTTTATTATTCTGACACTGGGAACTGCCTGTTCGAAGGAGTATGAAAGCACCTCAAATACAGATAATGCCTCATTCTCGGTAAAGATTGGTGATAGTCACGGAGCATATGATGCTGTTAATGTTGAAATACTCCGGCTGGAGGCAAATATTAACGGCAACTGGATTGAATACCCGGTTGTAACACCCGGCATTTATAACCTTTTGCAGTTTGCAAACGGGAATACATTAATCCTTTTAGGCAAAACATGGGTAGCGTCGGGTTCAATGTCGGAACTCAGGCTTATTCTCGGCACTAACAATTCTGTTGTGGCCGATGGCATTACATATGAACTGCAAACCCCGTCAGGACAAACAAGCGGTTATAAAGTCAAAATGAATCCTCAGCCGCTTGTATCCGGACTTGCTTATGGACTTGTCCTTGATTTCGATGTCAGTGTCTCTGTACATCCCACCGGAAATGGCAAATACATGCTGAAGCCGGTCGTAAGAGGCTATCTTGAAACTACTATCGGGAAAATTTCAGGTACAATATCCCCCGTCAATTGCGCCTACTATGTGATGGCCATGAATGCAGCCGATACTGCTGGTACGTATATCAACCAATTCAATGGCACATTCCTGATCAATGCCGTTTTTCCAGGCACCTACAATGTAACGTTCTTTGCCAATAATGGGTACTCCGATTATATTGTTTCCAACCTGGTGGTGACCGCAGGCCAAACATGCAATATGGGGATCATTAGCTTCCAACCCGGTTTACATTGAAAACGTGATAGAAAATGCCTCCGCTGAATGTTGAAATGGCGGATGGCTCATCCGTGAGGGCTGTGGGTGTGATTTGAAGATCTGCAGGAATTCATTTTTTTGTATTGACAGATTTGTATCTTTTTCGTAGGTTTGTTTCTTGTTTCCGGGGATCTTTCCCCCTTAAGAAGACCATAAACAATTAAAAACAGAAGACCTATGAAAACAAGTTTACGATTATTGATCTGTACGGTAACGGTCATCCTTCTTGCATGTTCGCATCATTCTTATGGCCAGTTTGCACTCGGCTTCAGGATCGGTTATAATGCCAATAAACTTACAACAAACGTTGATTCCATAAAATCCGATTTTAACAGCGGATTTCATGTCGGCGTATGGTCTCATTTCGGGAAGCGTTTGTATTTTGCCCCGGAACTCCGTTATACCTTAAGTGGCGGCCTCTTTACCGAGGAAGGAAATGTATCCACGCAAGGCTGGAAGCAGAAAGTCACCGTCGGAAGTCTCGATGTTCCGTTAATGCTTGGATTCAAGATCGTCCATTCAAAAATGATTACCTGGAGGATAGAAGCCGGCCCCATGATGTCCATTGTGGTCAATGAAAAGGTTAAAGACGTGAATTCGGTGACAGGACCGTTAACTGCGGAGAATATCAATAAGGCCAACTGGTACATCATGGCAGGAACGGGCATTGATGTCCTGTTCATGAACCTGGATATCCGCTACCAGTATGGCCTGAACGCCATCGTCTCGGATGTCACAAAGGATGGAAAAACGTACAATGTTGACGCAAAGAACAGCCTGATCTCCGTATCCCTCGGATTCAAGATCTTCGGTTCGAAATAAAGCGTTCGGAAATCCATGTGGTACGGGGCCCGGGAAATCCCGCGGACTGTTGTGTTTCCTGATCCCTTCCACCGCTTTGATCATTACCGGAAGCGGCGACAAACGGGGGTTTGCACATCATCAAACCTCCATAAAGGAAAATAATTCCCGCGACACCTTGCTTTTTAAGAACTTATTTGTAATTTTGCCGTCCCTAAAATTCCTCCTTAGCTCAGCTGGTTAGAGCATCTGACTGTTAATCAGAGGGTCGCTGGTTCAAGTCCAGCAGGGGGAGCTTCCAAATCAACCACTTATCGACTTAATTCGGTAGGTGGTTTTTTCATTTATGAATAAACTTATGAAACCAATCGCCCTTTTTGTTTCTTTTTTGACTGTTTTACTGCAAATTAAGCTAATCTATCCCTGCCGGCATTGCTTCAAATATCTTATTTGCCATCCATTCGTTTTCTATTGAAAAGGAGAAACTGCCATTAGTATCCTTACATTTCGTGAGCATCTTTCTTTTACCATTAATTTCTACGGTATAGTTGATGCCAATTTTATAAGGTGTAACTTTCACAATTTCATATATTAGCGTTTTGTTATTCCGAAACTCAACAATAATACGGCTAATTGTTTCGCGAATGCAAGTCTTTTCCTTAATTGGGTGTTTCGCACCATAATTAAGTCCTTTGGATATATTCATCCATTCATTTGAGATATATTGAAAATAGGAATTACTATCGGGGCGGTCCAATATGTCTACAAGCAATTTGTTTTCTTCACCGACATCTTGACTCTCTACTTGGGCAGTTTCGACCCTTCCTGATTTGTTACTTTGACTATTTGTAGACTCCTTATTAAAGGCGCCCGAATTTAATAATAGAATATTGGTATAATACGCCCACCATTGCATTAAGGAACATTCACGTCCATTAACAGTTATAGCACCTTGTTTAACATATCCGGTTGATTTATTGTAAATAAATTGAATTCTTATAGTGTTGTATACAAGAGTATCCTTTTTAGTAATATTTACCTCAACAACTCTTACCTCATCAGAGAAATTCCCGTCAGGTTTGAATGATGACCATTTAGCTGTTCCTAAAACGCCAACAATATCCTGAACAACTTCCTCTACTGTTTTGTTATACATTGCTCCTAAATCTGATGATGCCTTTTTAACCGCCCTGATATCAGAATAACCCTGAGAACAATGAGTAAGAATTATGACAAGAAGGAGTCCCGTAAATCCTATAGTCGGTAAAGTAATCCTACTTTTTTTCATGAATTAAAAATTAAGATTTAACAAAATAATCCGGTCATCAACTTTTATGGTTAACATGTTTCAGTGCAGGTCACTGGGGAATATCAATTTGTTTCTCCTTTTTATGAATAAAAAAAGCGTGGGTCTGACACCTACACGCTCCTGAGGCACTGGTATGCCCACATCACGAAATAAGCGCAGCCCACGCATAGCATGAGCTGTTAGCATATTTCCCTGTGATGCTCGAAATTTACCAGTTTTCAGGAGCAAGAAAACACCCAACAGTTTAAGTATTTGTAATTTAAGAACGAGTAGATTCCCCTTTGCGGAAATCAAGTACTAAATTCGAAAATAATCTTAAGAATCTGTAAATAAAAGCAAATAATTTAATAAATAATTCTAGTTCATATAATAATTACTACATTTACAATATGATATAACATAAAAGAAAGAACATGACTAAAAAATCAACTGTCTCAAAAACGGTGACACATAGAAGTGCAAAGACTGGTCGCTATGTGACAAAAAAATATGCAGATGCTCACCCAGCAACCACAGTAAAAGAAACAAGTAAAAAACAAGGCCGAACAGGAGGAGGCGGAGCACATAAATCTTAGAGAAAGTAAAATAACATGGCACTTAAAGATTTTCAAACCCAGGCTGAATATTTTTCAGGAAAAGCGAGTGAAATCACTCGCCAGATAGTATTTGCAGCAATTGCAATTATTTGGATATTTAGAAATCCAAGTCCCGGTCAGATTATTCCTAAGGAATTACTACTACCATTGTACTTATTATTTGCTACCTTGGCGCTTGATCTTATCCATTATATAATAGGATCAGTTATCTGGGGGATATTTTGCGAAGTGAAAGAACGATCTGTTAACCAAGGGAAAATAACTGCGGAAAATGTAGATGCTCCTAATATTCTTAGCTATTTTGTGACATTCTTTTTCTTTTTAAAGATTATCGTTTTAGGATTTGCAATATATTTTCTTTCTGCTTATTTCTTACCTCTATTGTAAAGTTTAATAAACATTAGAATTGAAACTGCTTCATATTTCCATCAAACCTCAGGAATTAAAATTCTAAACACTAAACCCCGCGTGGTGGCTTAAATCTTGTTGGGACTGTAGTTATGAAAAAAATTTAATCAATTCCACTCCAACGAAATGCTCTTCTGAATCCTTGAATCATAGCTTCTTTAACAGTTGATGCATAAAATTCCCCCTTTTTAATTATTTGTGTTTTATCATATTGTTGATCAAATGGCAAATGGTAAATTTTTTCTCCTGAGTTTGAAATATTACATTTAATAATTGGATACCTTAGCAATGTTTTTTCTTGAATTACTTTTATTCCTAAAGCATCTGCAAATCGTTTAGCCGTATCAGATAATCTAGTGGTGGTAATAAATGTACCACTTATTTCGCCTGAAATCATTAAGTCAGGAAATAATGTTAGGCTTTTTCTTGCACTAGTTGATCCTTATTAATTCAATTTTTTTAATGATTCAATAGCATCGGATTTTTACCGGGAGCAATATTTGATCTCCAAAGAGTATCCGAAAAATGAAAACAAAAATTTCTTGTCGTTTTAACCGCATCCACTTCATCATGTTGTATGCGGCAGCTGCCAGTAACGTGTTAATTCCGTCTCCAGTCGTGCCCTTCAAGTAATTCTTTAACATTCTGTGATCGTATTTCAGATGTGAGATCAATCCTTCAACCCCGGCTCTCGATCTGCATTCGGCCTTCCGTTTTCTCTTTTTGTAGTAACTCTCCTTTTTCATGGGGTTTGGCATTATAACCTCCGTGATTCCGATCCGCTCCCTTCCCCGATATCCCCGGTCCACGATTGCCTTTTTAATCTTTCCCTGGGTGTACTCTTTTACCTGATTTAATTGGGGTTCCAGGGTGTGACCATCATAAGCATTGCCCTCAATGGCCATAGCACCAACAATGATCCCGGACTTTCGAGTATAGGCAAAGGAACTCTTGTTACCAAATTCATAAGGCTTATGCTCTTTCCCTTTTGCAATGCACAGTACATCAGGTTCATGAATGCTATAAATCTTATTCTTGTCATCTCGCTGTTGAATCAGAACCTTATAAATGACCGTTAGTCGATCAAAGTATTCCTGCTTGGGGATAGGATTCATCTGCGTGACCAGGTCATCATAGATCTTACACGCGATCCGATGGAGCTTTCGTTGCAAGCGCATTTGTCGTTTGAAGTTCTTCGGCTTTCTGGCAAAACGAAGCTGGTACTTGATTTTCTGAATCTCCCTCGTGTAGGTCCGTTTGAGCGTTTTACCTTCTGCCTTAGCGATTCTCTTGCAGTGTTCGATGGCTTTCTCGTAGAGTTTGCGATCAGTCGGATGGGTGATGTTTTTCTCTTGGACCGTCGTGTCCACCCGTATTTCCCGGGCTTCCTTGCGGATCATGTCCTGGCCGAACAGGTCAATGCTTTGCCTGAAGATCTTTTCCATGCCTTCTTTGCCAATGCGGTGACGAAAATGGACAAAGTCGCTGGGATCGAATGGCAGACGGTATTGAAAATAGATCTCTCCGCAAAAGAGCTGCCAGTAGGGGTTCTCCAAGTAACGTTCCACCACCGTTTCATCACCCAGGTTGTACATTTGCTTCAGCAGCAAAAGCCCGACTATGGTCCTGATCGGGATTGAAGGTCTGCCAACGGTTCCGTAAAGCGGCTCAAATTCCTTTTCAAGGCCAGCCCAATCGATTTTCTTGGCTAAAAGACATAGTTCGTGTTCAGGATTGATGAAGCTTGTGAGCACCGTTTTGAACATCTCGAGCTGTGGTTGCTTCGGTAATTTTTTCAACATGATTTGCAGGGTTTTGATCAAATTTACCCAAAATCTTAACACGATTCACAATTTCAAAGAACATAAGTTATTAACATTCAATATGTTAATAATTATTAAGGATCAACTGCACTAAAATGATCTTTGTTTTCAATAAAATACTTTACAGCCGTCCCGTAAAGTTGATTTATGTGTTTCTCATGGATAGTTTTATGACTAGCCCAACATTTACACTGAACAATTTCAATGAAATTGCCTTTTTTACAAATTAAATCTCTACCTAGATCCTCTAACCCTTTTACAATACCCTGATAATCTACTTTATAATTTTGCATCTCATAGAGATAACCAATATACCGTTCATAATCTCTTCCAATCTGCCAGGGTGTCTTTTTTGATGACAAATATCTGTCTAGTGCTTTTTGATTTCTTTCTTCTTCTGAAAATTTTTCATATTCGGCTCTTTGTATATATTTTAAAACAGGGTCAGTTTGTTCGTCTTCTAAATCTTCTTCTTTTGAAAATGATTTTAATAAATCATCCAAATTTTCTCCCACATATTCGGTTAACCATGGGAATAGAGTTTCGTAATAATTCACGAAATTCTTTGCTACTTTTAATTGTTTCCGTAATACGGAACCTTCAGCACTTATAGCTCTTACAATATCAGCACTTTTTTGTGCAGGGTGACTTTTATTTTCAAGATATTCTGCTATTTCAAAATCAACAAATTTGTAATATTCAGATATTGCTTGAGCCATCCAAGGAAACCCGAGTGATTTTTCATTAAAAATTTTCTTTAATGCCTCTTCCTTGAATTTCAATTTCAGCATGTTTTTCTCAATTTCATCTGAAAAGGCAGTTTCCTTTTCTAACAATATCGTTTCTTTTTCATTGGTTATTCGTAAAATATCTTCATAGCTCGTAAAAAGTTCTTCACATTTTGCTCGAACTTCATTAATACGTTTGAGACTATCTGCAAGTATTTTATTCCGTCTTGTAAAATACATATTATTCGGGATAGAATATTTTATGTAACACTAACTCCCTATTCACCTGGTCTTTCGTCTGTATAGAACTCCATTTTGATGAAGAATAATTTTTTCGTAGTTCTTTTGATTTCTTTTCTTGATCTTCCCTATGCCAATAAATATCTGACAATTCTCTTTTCCTCCATGTTGTTTTCTCCAATTTATCTAATTCTCTTAATTTTATTCCTATCCTTATTTCTTCTTTTGTCCAATCGTCCAGCATCTTAAGCTTTTCAGTATATAATTGAATTTTGGTTTCAAGATCATCAGTTGAAAAACTATCAGCTTCTTGTATTAATTTCACTACTTTTTTTCTATTTATAATTAAATCTAAAATTTCGCCAACAACGGTAATAATAATCCATATAGTCAGAGAAATTGAGATAGGCCACATTGAAAAATAAATGGTCCAGAATGTATCCATAGTACAATTAATAATGCAAGTAGCAAGGCCAGCAGCAGCTGTTTTCTACTTAAAACCTTACCAAATCACCTTCATTAAAATGCTTCTCTTTGTCCTTTGGGCAGGACTTCATTAAACCTCTAATATTCTAATTTTCTATTTCTTTTGATTCCACCCTACTAAAAGTAAAGTTTCTTTTTATCTGTTTTAAATAGCTCCATCAGACGACATCAAACTGATTTACTATGCTTTAATCTGCAACAAAGCACCATTCTTTCCCATTTAAGCTTCATTATCCCGCCACCGTTATCTCCTTATAGTATAATACTGAGCATTCCTAGTAGATTTTATAGTAGTATTAACGGTGTTTTTTCCTTAATGCTTACAAACATCTATTAGACGGATTATACACGGTTTATTCCAGTGGTTCAAAGCAAACAATGCCGATAGGAGAATAATTAATTGGAATTTAACTCGATATAAAGCAGATAAAAAACTATCAAATTACTACGTTTCATAATTAACTTGCCTTGACACTAGTGGCAACAATGCAGAATTTGGCCGGTTTTATGTTGACTTATCGTACCCATGTTTAGTAACCTCAAACGCCATCCCTTCTAAGATGGCACGCATTGCCGGCTGACGGTTTATTGCACTAAATCCCGTCCCGGGATAACCCCGGGAACGGGATAGTGACAATTTTCCATAAATGTAGTATAAATGAATTTCACCACAAAATCTTTATACTATGGAAAAAGCAACATCTAAAGTAAGAAAAAGAACGATTACTATCGTTGAACGGGCTAGTCTGGAGATTCCCGGCTTTCGAAAACTTTACCAGGAGTTTGAGGAAAAGGTTATTCTAAGGGGACAGACAAAGAGCACACTCTCAAATTATGCCCGTAAAATCGCTCATATCTGCCTTCACTACCGGAAATTACCGCAAGATCTCAGCGAGAAGCAGATTAACCGTTACCTGGCCGATCTGGCCCGAAGATCAAAAACGCCATCCTTAAGCCAGTTCAAACATACCATCTACGGTTTGCGGTATTGCTATCAGTTGATGGGAATGAAGGAAAAAGCCTTCAAGTTGCCCAGTCTTAAGCATGAGCGAAAATTACCGGTGGTGCTCAACTATCAGGAATGTATTGCTTTGTTCAAAGCGCCGGAACTATTAAAGCACCGGATATTATTGGCACTGATCTATTCGGCCGGATTGCGCGCACATGAAGCGAGCCGATTAAAAATAGCGGATATTGATTCCGGAAGGATGATGATCCACGTACGGCAGAGCAAGTACCACAAAGACCGGTACGTACCTCTGTCACCCCTGATGCTTGATGGTCTTCGCAAGTATTATCATGCCTGTCAGCCGGCAGACTACCTTTTCAACGGTCAGCAACCCGGCTCTCCCTTAAGTGTGCGCGGCATGCAATGGGCCTTACGTGAAGCGGTAAAGAAGTGCAAGCTACAAAAGGGAATCACACTTCATACATTGCGTCACAGCTATGCAACACACTTGCTCGAGTTTGGTATGGACATCCTCTCAATCAAGGAACTGCTGGGGCATACACGGATCGTAACGACGATGATCTACCTGCATGTAGCCAAACCAAGACGCACGAACCTTTTTAGCCCGTTCGACCGCCTGTATAAGCAGGGTTGAGACCGGCATATGAACTGGCCCAGGTAATCGACCGCTTCGGCAGTTCCTTCGTTCAGACTCACCGACCCAACACCTATGTGCAGCGGATAGTACGGGCTATCCAATATTGCCGCACATCTGTGCTGGGCGGACACAAGGATCGTTGTGAAGAATGCGGGCATATCCGCATTTCATACAACAGCTGCCGCAACCGTCATTGCCCCAAATGCCAGAATACCCATCGGGAAGCATGGATCGAGAACCGAAAGCAAGACTTGCTTCCGGTCCCATATTTCCACGTTGTGTTCACCGTTCCGGACAAGTTGAACGGCTTATTCCTGCATGATCCTGCAGGGATGTATAACGCGCTGTTCCGCTCTGTCTGGCAAACACTGGCTCAATTCTCATGGACCCTGCGTCATTGTGAGACGGGAATGATCGCCGTTTTGCATACCTGGGGACAGAACCTCTCGCTGCACCCGCACCTGCACTGCATTGTTCCGGGAGGCGGATTGGATGTCAAAGGCCACTGGAAGCCGGTGAAAATATCGAATTCAGGCAAGGCCTATCTTTTCCCGGTTGGTAACCTATCCACCGTGTTTCGCGGCAAGTTCATCGGGGAGTTTCAGAAACATTATCCGCAGGATTCCCCTTTTATCCGGGAGCTTTATAAAACCAATTGGGTCGTGTACGCAAAGGAACCTTTTGGCGGCCCCGAACAGGTGGTGGAGTACCTGGGCCGCTATACCCATAAAACGGCGATCAGCAATCACCGGCTGGTTTCAATCGATGAAAAGGGTGTCGGGTTCAAATACCTGGATTACCGCGACAACAAGCAAAAACAAATGCATCTCTCAGGGGTGGAATTCCTGCGCAGGTTCTGCCAGCATATCCTGCCAAGGGGATTTGTCCGCATACGCCATTTCGGGCTGCTGGCATCCATAAACCGACCTCAATTGCAGATGCTGCAACGTTCCCTTGGAATGAATCCCCCGAAGAAAACGGATCGAAAAGACTGGAAGCAACTGTGCCGCGAACATCTTGACTACGATCCGGATCTCTGCCCGCATTGTAAACAGGGCACATTGGTCATCATCGAACGGTTTGGTCCGGTGCGAGGTCCGCCGGAATCCCATAACGGATTACAAACTGTAAACAGAAAATCGTAGTAAATGGTAAATTGTTCAGAAAGTGAACCCGGTAGTGTCGTGCATATTATTAACAAAAACGTTCTTTAATCGTGATAATCCAAAAAATTATCTCCTGTTTTTACCAATCCCGGTGAAAAAATCACGATGAGTAGTTCCATATCCTGATTCCCACAGCGAATTCTATTTGATTTAAAATGCATAGCCGGCTGGCCTTCTTAGCCAGGACGGGATTCCGCGCAACACGGGCTTCATGCTGGGTACGCCAAGGCGTACCACACGAAGCCTTATTTATTATGCACTGTTGCAATTTCAAAATATCTTACAATAGACAATACCATATTGAGAAGCCTTTTCAATTTTAATATGAAGTGCGTCACGTAAATCAATTCGCCCTTCTAAAATATGCACTAAATCCTCACCATTCATCAATATAATATTGGCTCCATGCCCATTAAATTCTGAGATAACCTCCTCTCGAAACCCATTTACTGAAACAAATAATCCCCTGGTAGCATCTAATTTTGTGTTGACTTTTCGCTGAAAACCTCCGATCTCAGTTTCATTTGGTTGGTCTTGCCTCCATTTTGCTTCAACCAGATAATTAAATCCGTCAAATTTAAAATGACCGTCTATTTGTTGAGTTTCTGTTCTATATGATTTTTTATACTCAATTTCAGATATAGCAAATACTTCTTTTAAAATATCTTCTAAATCAAATCCAGCTTTTTGTCTATTCGTAGATGTTATTTCCTTAAAAAAAGAGTTACGTAGTTCTTCTAACTTCAGATTCCTTTCTTCCATTACCTTTGCTTTGATTTTAGAAGATTCTAACCTTGATTTTGATTCCTTCCTAATTTCTTCATATTCAATTTGATGTTTATTAGTCAATTCTTTTAATTTTCTTAATGCTTCTAAACCTGCATCTCTATCTGGAATTTCTGCTGGGACATTTCGTAATTTGCAAAGTTCCGTCAAAATCTTTCGTTGAATAATTCTTCCCTCTTCCGTTTCCTCCAAGTCGTTTAGTACTTTTCGAACCCAAACGAATTTAGCTTCATCTCTATATTTATTTGCAAGTTCCCGGGAAACGCCAGCAGATCTTAAAAAAGATTCTACATTATCCTTGAAGTGAAAGCTTCGTCCAAAACACTGGATTATCTGGTCCTTAATTTCATAGGGTAAATGTTCCATAAATTTTCTTAACAAAACTCTCTAATTCTTAACTAGGTAATTTGATTGTTGAATACACACAGTCTTTTCTGCAATAGTGATTAACGATTAAGCTCTCGATTGCTATTACATTTTATTTTCATTGTTAAAAAAGATTGCGGTATCTCTTCTCATTATAACCCAATAAACAATTACGTGTCCCATATTTTCTTTTTTATCCAGAGCATCAAATAGGTAAAAATATGCCAATATTCCAATATCATATGCAAGTTACACTAAATATTACCATACTCCTCCTTTTCTTTAATCTCTTTTTCATTTTTAAACGCACAATCAAAAACACACTTTTTTTTCTGAAACTTCGCGTCTACCCAAGCGTTTCTTATAAAAAGCATTAATCTTACTCCTTATTTCTTGATTTTTGGATGTTTTCCTTCGCTAGGATCAATCCAATTTCGAAAGTGGCGGGAAACATCAGCTTTCCGATAAAGGCTTTTTATAAGTGCGATAAACAATGATTTTGCAAATTTGATAATACCAATGGCTAATACCCTACATCGGGATGCTCTAAAAGGCCTTAGACACATAGGAGTCATAAGCATTGGGAATGAGATACTATCTTCATTAGGTATACAATGCCCAGGATAATAATAGTGGCAACATCTCATATTGTTTTTCCAAAAATGTTCTTCCCTGCCCCTATAAGGAGAAAGTCATTCTCTAATCGTTTAGGTATTTCTTATTTTGTCCATTCCAAGCCTTGTTATTTTCATAAACTGTGTAGGAGGAAATTTATAAAGTTGGAGGTGAGACTAAATTTTACGAGCGTAGCGAAGTAAAAAATTTAGTCTCACCAATAGTGATTTCGAAACAGAGGGATGATAAGAAGAGGATTTATTTTTTTTCTTAAATAATCCCCTCGCGGGCTATAACTACTATATCTTATTACTTACCTTACCTACCTTAGTAATTACCTTTCTAATTACTTTAGTAATCTACCTTTATATAGCTCGTCATGATTTCGAACACTAATAGGAAAGTAATCGAACGCTAATAGAAATTTAATACAACATTAAAAAAACTGTAAGAAAACAGTAAAAAAAATGAATTTGAAAATTTGCAGTGAAATATTTAGAATGACAGGAACAACTTCCATAAGTCACGAGGACATTATAGAATTAGAAAAGGCAAAGAAGAAACTGAGGAAAAAGAAACAACCAGTTATAATTCAGGATGAAGATACTTATAACTGGTTCTTTTCTTCTGTAAACCATCCGGCAGCTTTTGCTTGGTCAAGAAGATCATATAATGATTCGGAATCAGGAATTCTAGCCTGACCACGAGCTGGTTGTAGGCTACCATCAGGTCTTCTCCAAATAAATCTAAAACCATCAGATGTTTTACCATCATCATAATGATAAGTGCAACTTTGAAAACACAAACTCCAATCTTCTTCAGTACCATCATTAACTTCATGAAGTATTTTTACCCATGCCATGTTTACCTCCTTAAATCATTACTCACTGAAAAAAAACGCCAAACTCGTCAATAATTTCACCATCAGAAAGTGAACCAAAGCCTTTTAGAACAATTTTAGCACCCGGGAATTGCCTTTCCAAATCTCTTTTATAAATAGAAGCATCAGTTAAAGGTTCACCTTGAGCTACAGATTCATTCCTTAATAATCTCCTACCATCAGGATAGACAACTTCATAATAAATTCTATAATAAAATTCCATATCACCCTATTTAAAAGTTTAATACTTTATTGAAGTAGAAAAGTCAAAGAAGAAACAAAGGAAAAAAAATGAACCAGTGATAATACAGGATTAAGAAACCTATAACTGGTTCTTTTCTGATAATCAAAAATAAACGCAATTTACTACTTACCCACAATTCAAAGAATTTCAAAGAATAATGACTTTGAATGAAAATTCAGTTTGGAGTCATAATGATTAATCGCCTTTCTTATGTTTATGTGGTTTCAGTGATGGCGTATTTCTAGGCGTTTCCTTATTATCTCGTTGACGCCTGTCAGGTTTTCCCGTTTCTTTAGCAATTCTTTTCGGACCAGGTTTAATTCCCATAATTTACCTCCTTTTTAAAATCATTCATAAAATTAAGTTATAATAACATAATACAAAGGTACAATGACAGTATCCTTATGTCAAGCGATGTTAGTAATTACTTATTAAATTATTGAGAAATCTATATACCGTAAATGATTAATTATTTTCTATAATAACCATAAGCCATGTTAATACATCTGCTTCGTCATCATATGTTGCTCCAGGTAAAAATTTGACGTATTCATTAGTCACTTGATAAATTATAATATCCGTTTGAGAAGTTGGGGTTATAATAATAATTGGTGGTTTTGTGAATACGGGCAATTTATCTCCTATATTAGTTGTAAGATCCTTATAGTAATATGTCATATCTTTTAACCAATCCTTACTTTCCTTCCAATTAAATTTTAAGTTATCAATAATATAAAAATTGCGCTTTAAAATATTTCTATCACTTATATTTTTTATTTTTTCATTTAAATTATCGAAATCATTTGACCTCGATGAAATTTTATTTTCTAATCGTGAAAGATTTGAATAAAGATTAGTGTAGATTGAGCTTGATTGTTTTAAAGTCGAATCAATCCTAGTCACGTCTATCTTAGCTTTTTTTAAATCAAAAGTTATTGGAGCAATATCCTTTTGAATATTATCCGTTATTTCATTTTTTATTTTATCAAAACTTCTATAACCTAAGAAACCCACAAATGCTATAATTATAGAAAATACGGCAATCATGAATTCCATCTTATACTTCAATTCAAAATACTTACCATCGTTTAGCTGACTTTCAGAAGTCATTTTATTTTTATAAGACCTAATTGTTAGAATATTCCACAGAGTTAGAATAATCAATGATCCTATTAATATTATTATCAGGATTTCCATATCAATTATAGATTAGCTATAACAAAGATAGAAAATAGGGGAACAATATCGAAAAAAGAACGATAAGTTTAAAACAATGAAAATTCAAATTGCAGCTACCCTATTTCCCATTTCATAAAACTCGTCGTTTATACCGGTTATAGAGAACGATAACAACAGGGCCAGCTCATTATATTGCTTTTCGGGACGAATCGATCCTGACGGCTATTAGGAACCTATAAAACAAAAAGACGCATCAGTAAAGTGACACGTCTTTCTGGTCCGGAGGCAAATCTCTGCCTTTTGGCTTCTGATGAAACGAATTATCCTATTCTTTTGTAGTATTCGCTAAACTTCTCCCACTTGGGTGCCCGGCCTATTAAAGCTTCTTCTTTTTAGAAGCAGTACCAGAACCATTTATTTTATCCAATACTTTTCTCCTTGCTTCTCTAGAAGCATTTATTCTTTCTTTCTTTTTGTAGGATTCTCGGTCCTTTTCAGCTTTCTCCGCAAGATCATCAAGGGATAATTTAAACGAAACATAAACCCCTCGCGTGTGATGGCTATAATATTCAAGACCCCATGATTTTTTCAAGGATTCTCTGATCTTTATCATGCGATATCGAGTATTATATTTAATAATTTCAGGAGAAAGTTCATCGGGGTAAGACACAATATGAGGCTTACCATCCATTCGGGAAAGACAATTCAGATCAGTAACTTTCCAACATTGGTCAGGACCAATGATGCTTTTTATTGCTGAAAAACATAATAAACAGGCAATTTCAAAATGTGACTTGTCATGTTGATAGTAATCATTCCAGACAAATACGCTTATACCTGACAAGGGTGGATTAGTCTCTGAGAATTCATTGAATAAATCCAATCCGTTTCTAAAATTGTTTGTCGAGATTCCAAAATACTTTTCTATTTCTTCTATATCTTGGCCCCTTCCTTCATTTTCCCGTTTAATATATTCTGCACATACTGCATAGTCACGGATGTTATTCAAAACTTTGTTTTTTTCAGTCATAAAACCCTGAAGTAACTGAATAGGGAAATTAAAATACCTAATTTCCGGGTTTGCTTTAAATTTTTTTTTCATTTTGACCTCCCCTCTTCTTTGAGTTCCTGATAACTTTTTCGCCTACCGGCCTTTAAATAATTTAAAAGGTCGTCTTTCTGAAAATACACATGTTTGCCACGTTTTAAATAAGGGATTTTCCCTTGGCAAGTCATGCCATAAATAGTCTGTTTGGCCAGTGAAAGGAATGATGCAGCCTGCTGAACTGTCATAATTTGATCAGGCTGTTCAGGATGGTTTGCCTGCAATGCACATTTTATTGCATTAATTTCCTCTATTATTAAGGAAATAGCTTCAGGCAGATCTTCAAATCTGAACTGATTTTTCATGATTAAACTGAATTAAATTTTATCGGAATTCCATTGCATACTGACTGCAAGCAGATCGCATGTAGGTGGGAAGCTAACACTCATGAGATTAACTCAAATGAGGTTAACCGATGCAAATGTATATAAAGAAGAGTGAGAAAAAAAATTATTTTACTATAAAAATTTGTCCTCGGGTAATGTGCTGATGGAATGTCAGATGACTCTATTTCATAGAAATTAACAATTTATTTAGGTCTTTCTATGCATTCTATTAGAGCTTTCATTGGAAATTTGATTTTAAATATGCTGCTCTTGTGAGAATAATTTTCCTGAGAAATTTACATCTTCTTTCTCATGTATTATCTCATGGAGCTAAAAAGTCCATCAATCCTTCGAGAATTTCTTTCTTAGTGGTATCTGCAAATCCTGCGAAATAGCCTCTCGTCGTTTTAATGTCGCTGTGGCTTAAGGCTTCACTTACATATTCCATACTTGCACCGCTCTGAATTGCTAGGGTAGCAAAAGAATGTCTCGCAAAATATGTACTAATATCGCTGGTTACGCCGACGGAAGCAGCTAATACCTTTATGTGCTGGTTTATAAACCTAGTGAATGCTTGTATTTTCATCCGTTTGGTTTGCCCGCTATCATTTTGATGCAAGATAGGAAATACGAATGCTTTCGGGCTATTATCTGTATTCCTATATTTCTTAATAATGCTCTTGGCAAAATCAGTCAGCATTACGTTTACTGGTTGTTGATCTTTGTTCGTGTTTTGTGTCTTAGCTCTAAAAAAACTAAGACTGTCAATTTCCATATTCTCATTACAAAGTAAGCAAATATCTTTAATGTTCATGCCATTACAAGTATAACTAAAAAACCAGAAATCACGTGCTTTTTCTTGTTCCGGTGTTTCTGCTGTTGCGTTAAATAAGAGTTTCAGTTGTTCCTTAGAGAGTGCCTTTTTAACTTTTTGGCCTTTCGGTATATTGTATCTCTTCTTACCGAAAGGATATACTCCCGGATCAATTTCTTTGGCCTCAATTGCCATATTGAATATTGCCTTTAATGGACGTAAGTATATGCCTACCGTAGTTTTCGTTAATCCTTCCTTTATCTTTACTTTGCCATCAGGTAACAGGGTCATTTTTTCACCGATCATAAAAGATTCATAGCTACGTAGCCAACTTACTGTAATGTCTTTGAAATATAACTTCTCTGGCTCCTTCCCCGTTACGCTCTGAATAAACATTTTCAGGCTTTTTAATGATAAATCATAACTGCTTGCCGTTCCAAACTGATTATTTGCCTCCAATTCTTTGATCTTCTTAGCAAAGTAAGGAAATACGTTATCTTCATCACCAATCTTTTTAATGCCGGTGAAGCGATCTTTAAAGCTATAAAATGTGAAGTTATCCCTTAATTCGTATATTATTTCATTGGCAAATTTTTCCTTATCAGCAAGGAGTAACCCGATTTCTTTATATATCTTTTTATCGGAATAAGTCAATTTTGGATTGTCTTTATCTAGAGTTTTATGCTTTATAAAAAATAGGTCGGCTAGTGTAAGGCTTTCTATTACACTTCCATCTCTTAATTCCAAGCTTATCCCAAAGTATCTAGGTTTCCGTTCCAAAATAACACGAAGTTTTAAAGGGAGCGTTCCATCTGCCTTCGGGTGGCTGGTGTCTAAAGCGATTCCGGTTGTTGGTCTTGTTGGTTTCATGGCTATAATTTTTTACTGTAAAGGTACGCTTATGAAACCATTTATGAATCAAATACTATAAATATGCATAAAAAACGAAAAATAATGATATGTAAGTAATTGATAAACAATACTAATAATAAGTATCAATATACATCGAAAACAATATTTTTCTAACTGTTAATCAGAGGGTCGCTGGTTCAAGTCCAGCAGGGGGAGCGAAGACAAGTGCAAAGTGTAATAATTTACACTTTGCATTTTTCGTTTTGGGCTTTGCACTTCTCATTTCGGCTTTTCAACAGCTTCTTTTGATATGTGATTGATTGCAATCTGAACTTATTCTGAGCAAGCGGTAATAAACCCTGGACCCAGATTCCCTGACTGTACAGCAGGCGGGTGCCGCAGAGCGGGGGTTTTTCACTCCGTTTTGCGTGATTGTTCAACTTGCAAATTCAATTTCCAACTCATCCCAGTCAATTTTCATTGCAAGTAAGCAGCGTTCTTATTCCGGTTTTACAGAACTAGTCAACACTGTTTTGAACACATCGAGCGTGTCTGAAATCAACCGGCCGTAGCATATAGTGTATCTTAGTTGTGAAACAATCCCTTTTCGCTGTATGAGAATGGAACCAGCCAAGAATGAGATTAGAACGGGTATTTCATGTTTTTCTTTTTCCCATCTTGCCCCGGAATACCATCCGACCCATCACCTGCATATGTTCCTAAAAGTATTGTTTTCCCTTTTGGTTTGCCGCCCCCCGGGGCTCCGCCGGTTACGACAATATTTTCCTTTCCTGAGATTTTTTTTGAACAACAGTAAACAGTTCCTCCCGGAAGCCCCGGTGATCCTGCTCCACCACCACCTGCCCCGTTTAACAAATAAATAAGTCCCCCGGGTGGCTGGATATGCGTGCTGTTTTCTCCCTGCAATCCGTCATTACCCCATCGCCCAAAAGCCTGGATGGTTCCTCCCAACCATTTTAACTCTCCATGGCAAATGATTATCAATAATCCTCCCACTCCATGATCAGGTGTCAACCCTCCTCCACCGCCATTTCCTCCTTGCCCGGAACAGAGCATGCCATTATAACTAAATGTACCTGTACCGGCTGGGCCTGCGACATTTCCAACTGCATTTGAACCAGGTGTATTTACTTTCTGACCAGGGACCTGTATTATTCCGACCCCACCACCGCCTCCACCACCATAAAATATAGTTCCTGGTGCACCTTGCCCTCCTTTTATCTCCGCTGGATTAGGAAGAATACCATCTGCGCCGTATCCGCCATGCCCCCCAATTGAGAATTCATAAATCCGGTCTGGTTTAAATGCATAACCCGGTTTAAAATCATCTGCATCGTATTCGATGGATTCTGAAACATCGACCAATGGGAGCCTTGGGAAACGCCAATCTAAAACACGAATCTCACCTGATAAAATTAAATCATGTTTAATTTCCAAAATAACCCATTTATTCTTCTTCGTCCACCATTCTGGTTTATCAACGATATTTAAAACACCTTTGTCTTTTATTGTCAAAGAATTAAAAATGGAGTGTGTGCCGGAATTAATATCAAGTCTCCCTTCGCTTGGGGTAGGATCGTCAAATGGTAGTGTGACATCCTGAAATACTTGTCTAAAATAATTTTTCATTTGATTTATTTTTTAAGGTTAGACATACCACATAATGTATTACTGGCAACTATAGTGTAAAGGCTCAGTTCATTTAATAATTATTTTCCATACATATGAACCTTGCTTGTTTTGTTTGCTTTCTGCAAAACCGTTGGCCTTCAATGTTGTAAGAATATTTGCAACAATTTCTTTATTTAAATTCGTTTCTTTGGCAATTCCGGAGAGAGTTCTATAGGAATATTGTGACTGCAAAATTGCCCTGACAACCCTTTTAACATTTTCTTTATCACCGTCAAACCCTTTCGTAAAACTTGTTTTAAATGACAAAACGGTTTCTTCATCATCATCAATTTCCGTTTTACTATTTTCAAATTCTTTAACAATTTGCTTGGCTTCTTGAGAATCTTTCTCAGCTTTCATTATTCTGGTATATACGTCTTCGATAAATCGTTTTGAAAAGATTGCCGCTAATAAACAGAATCCTGCAATAACAAAATACCTTTTCTCCGGAAAAGAGTCAGATTTACTTAATTCCATAATATTGCTTGAAATGGTTTCTAAAAATAAAGGAACAATCAGTGAGGCACCTAAACCTAATAAAATGGATTTGATTAAGAGCACCCACCATAAAATCTTTGTGTCATTTTGTGAGGTAAACAATAAAAAGAAATTAATGAGTCCTCCCAAAATTCCTGACAATATAATTATCCAAATTATAATGTAAATGTGATTTCCCATGGCTTTTGATGGTATTTGTTATTACTTTAGAGAAAAATCCGACATAAAGTTATATACAACTGAAACTATATTTACTTTTTTAATTCAAGTTTTATCGAATCAATTTTTCTTTTGAATGATATTGCTTTAGGGCCGTATCCTTTTACTTTCGTTGGGCCAGTACCACTCACCTCATCCAAAAACAATGAATTTAATGAATCCAGTGATTTTTGAATAATCATTTTTCTATTATCCTTTGTTAAGGATTTGGAGATTGGTGTACTGGTATCGGACCCCACTACTACTTGCTTGTTTGGATGGAATGGCTTATTTTCTGCATGATTGCCGATATATGTCATGTAAATGTCTCCTAAAGCAAAGGCCACTAAGGCAACTAAAAAAGATCTGAAAATAATTTGAAATATCATTGTAAAGGTTGACCTTTCCTTTTTTTCAGATTTATCATTATTTTTCAATTTGATTTTTTCTTCAACCTGGTTCATTCTATTAAGGATGTCATTAAGCAGTTGTTTTTCCTCGGTGTCCATAATGATATATTTTAATGTTTAAAAAAAGATCTATATAATTCCAAACTTCCCATGTAAATTGAAGAAAAAATTGAACCCCAAGTGGCAAACCACGTTATATCGTTCACTTTTAACTTATACACAATTAAAAGTAGGAATACAAATGAAAGAATCGCTTCAAAATAATTTTTGTACTTCAATGAGAACTTCCCTTGGTCGGTTGGAACTACTCTTGGAGCCCTAATATCATCGCCCCCCAAATCTCTTCGTTTATAATTCCAAGTTTCAAGAATTTCATCAATATGCAGCTTGAGTTTGTTCAGCCGATTATTAAAATTGGCTGCTGTATATGGAGTTGTACCGGATAAATTAATAGCATCTATCTTAATCTGTCTAATCCTATCATCCTTTATTCTCGTAACTAATATTTCATCATTATCACTATTAATAGCTAATGCTTCCATTGCAGAATCTCTATATCTTCTTTCTTCTAATTCCTTATCATGTTTCCCAAAAGGCATAAGTATTTTCATAATTACGGCAACAGAATCAATAAAGATTAATAAAAGTAAAAACCAGAAATGTCTTGATGCTATGTTATTACCTCCTATGCCTATTTCTAAATTATCAAGTGCTTGTTGTCTTATTGCATACCCTTTTGAATAATTGTGTTCAATCGAGTCGGTTAGTATATTATTTGTCCTGTCTTTTTCAGCTTTTATCTTATTAAGAATTGAATCACTTGAATGAATTTGTTTCTTGACCTCATTAAGGCGATTATCCAAAGAATCATAACGAAATCCTCGCCCCACATATGGTGATGTCTTTCCGCATGGTAATATTGTATCTTTTCCACTCCGTTCACAGGTTAGTAAAAATTCAAGACACTTCTTTAAAGATTCCAAGTCTTTTAGTCTTAAAGAATCATTATAAGAAAAATAAGTAATCTTTAACTTATTGTTATACTCTAAACTGTCTACTTTGGTTTTTTTTATGTTTATTAGTTCTCCGTTAATTTCCGCTTCATAGTGCTTTAGAATAAGAGGTTGTGAAATAATATAGCCAAGTAGAATTGATATAGATAATCTAAATAGTGCTTTTGCGAAAAAAGTAATTGTTTGTATGATTGTTACCTTCTTGAAAATATTCTCAGGTCTGTTCATCGTACTAACCATGAGAATGTCAATGGATAAAATCATCAATGACCATAACGTACATATACAGATTCTATATAATCCCTCATAACCAATCCAGTAAATTTGATGATACATTCCAAACCAAGCCATGATTGCTGGAATAAGCACCACAACTCCGAGTATCAAATAGCTGTTTTTTTCTTTGTTCCCCGCGTCTTTGATCGCATCACGATCAACACCAGCTAACAAATATAATAATGTGTAAAGAGGTCTCACAAATTGTTAATTATTAATGAGTGGTTTTAATCTATAATGCTTTCATTCTTATCGTATCCTTTTTCTAAAAGCAATTTTGAATTTTATAATAATCATTTGGTTTCCATATTAGAGAGTCTTCTTGTCAGCTTTATTGATTGCTTTCCGAATATATCGAATCGAAATATCATAAATGTTCATTTTACATTTCTTAAGCACCTTACTGACAAACCATATGTTTTCTTAAGTTCTTCTTTACTTATACTCTTTTCAGTGCATGATAAAATTCTTGCTAAAGCATCATCATTGGAAGAATTATTTTGAGTCCACCAAAGGCAATCAAGTCCGATATAATAGAATGCCCCATAGGAAGACCGATATCCTCCGGGTAATGCAGAATATTCATTTGAAATTGCCGCCCCATTATTTTCAGCAATCCAAAATCCTGAGGACTTTTTCATTTTTCCACCTGCCTTATAAATCCCTCCCAAATTTTTAATTAATATATTCCAATCAGAATCTACTGGGATATACCATCCCTCGGGACATATTCCACGGGGATCCATAATGGCATACCAATTATATAATCCACCATAGGGATTTTCATACTTTGCCTGATCATTCTCATACCAACAATATGCCCCCGTTGTAAGTTTTATCCATTCATTTTGATTAGTTACATTTTGAATTGCTTCGTAGTTGCAATAATGAGTAACTTTCAAGTTCTCTGCCATCCATTCTTGGCTCCCTATTATTACTGTGGGATAATAATTCCCATCGACATCAACAACATGGTTTTGTTCTACTGCATCTCTTATAAACATCCAATCTGTTCCTGAAAAATAATAGAATCCAGTTTGATAATCCGTTTGATACACAATAAGGCCCTTGACTCTATCTGTGATTCCTCTCATTTGTTTTGCAGACATTTTGGGTATCAATTTCAATTCTTTTTTCATTAATTCAGGTGTAGATATATTCGAATTATTGCTAATTATAGGGGTCTGTCCTAAAGAGGTAATTTCTGATAAAAAGATAGTCAATAAGACCATCAAACGCTTTCGGAAAGAAAAAATCATAAAATATTGATTTAGATTATTTTTCAAACTTTTAGATCAACATTAATTGTTTGATTCCATTCAAATAATCCAAGTTTATGATAAGGAACCGAATATTTCTATGGAATTCCCGATTATTCTTTGATCAAGAAATGGTTTTTCTTTGTTTAGTTCTAAGGTTGGATTTTTTAGACTTGGCAGTTACTTTCCTGGAGATTTTACATATACTCTCACATAATCCACATACATTGTGTCCGGGAAAATTGTCGATTGATCAGGATTTCCACACCAGTTTCCTCCTACAGCTAAATTTAAAAGAATATAAAATGATTTGTGAAAAGCTTCAGCCTTTTTTCTTTTATCTGCAATCTCAATACATTCTTTCAAGTAGGGGATTCCATCAATAGACCATTCTAAATCATTTGGATTCCATTCAAGGGAATAAACATGATAGAACATACTATCGTAAAATGTAGATCCTCCTGCTTTTATATAGCCTTCTTTATCCCAGTGCATTGTTCCATAAATTCTTGATTCTGAATTAACGTGTTCCATAATATCCAATTCGCCACATGCAGGCCAACCAACTGTGTCGATATTCTGCCCAAGCATCCAGAAAGCAGGCCAGAGCCCCTGCCCAATAGGGAATTTGATACGTGCCTCAATCTTCCCATATCGACAAGTATAAAGATTCTTTGTATTAATTCTTGCAGAAGAATAATTGAACCCCTTATACGATTCATTTCTGGCAATAATCATCAATTGACCATTGAGAACATCAATATTCATTTTTTTGTCAGTGTAAAATTCCAATTCATTGTTCCCCCAACCACCACCTCCCTTTTCATAATTCCATTTGGTCATGTCCAAAGCAGTTTTTTCAAATTCATCGGACCATACAAGTTTCCATGATTGTGCACTGACTTTCAGCGCAATTATTAAGATTAGAATTATTAATTTGATAAACTTGTATTTCTTCTGGAACACGAGGTAATGATTTGTTTTTAACAATATCGGATACATTAACAGGGGCAAATTGAATGATTATAATCTGGTTATCTTCGTTTTACAGTGATAATATCCGATTTAATCCTTGCATCTGGCCAGGATTCCAAGACAAGTCCATTCCTCAGGGTTCTATTCGGGTATACAAAAGCCCGAATTTCAAAATACTTCCCTGTATCAACTGTGCCTTCTCGCCCAACATTGATCAGACATCTCCAATCACCATTATTATTTGCAGTGCCTGGTTGCTGGACCCAATAATCAGCAACTGCCATTGGATGAACAACAATCCAAACGATTGAATTGGAAATACTAACCCTTCCTTCTGCCATAGGATTAACCAGTACCCGTTCACCATCTCTTGGTGCAATAATAGTGAGGGTATCACCATGGTGAAATTCAGATGTTTGGGCATTAATTGTCGATCTTAACATCATCGATTGAATGAATATCACTAGAATTAAAACAACCTGTTTCCTAATTTTCATAATTACCTCCTTTTATTTTCTGATGAGTGTTATTGGGTTTGAATAATATGTTCTGTTTGAGAAGGACATATCCTGACGAATACTATCTTCAGTTGCAACTGCGGTTACAGTATAAATAATATTATGGGAGCCTTGGTCCCCCAACGTAATATTTTGTTTCCATAATCCCCTATTAGAGATGAATCTAATTGGCTCAATTGTAAGATTATTGGTCCACTGAATAAGAAGGTAATTACTTAGCGCCAATCTGTTGGTTTTTCCGGAAATTTCAACATCCTTTTCAACGGAATCATTTGAAAGAGGACTTGTTATAGAAATTTCATATGAATCGCCTAACCTCATCAACATTTCTTGATTATCAAAATAGTACCTCCCCAGGCGGCTAATTATATTTTGGCCAATAACTAAAAATGAGTTTTCGGATGGCGAGACTAATATTTCAACATTTTTAATCATTTTTGACCCAATTGAAACATTATCAAATACATATCCATCAAAAACAGTAGTATCTCCAGTAACATCTTTAATTAATACCTTCCCTATAAAACGAAATTTTGTTGTATCAGTTCTCTTCCGTAATAACTTGAACAAATCCCTGGCAATTACCATTTTACTTGCCCCAGTATCAAAAATAAAATATAGGGTTATTGCTCCATTAATTGTAACAGGTATTTTAATAAGGGCGCCATCTCTTTGAAATGGAATGTTTTCACACTGACAAAAACAAGAGGAAGCGGCAAAGGACCAGATTAAAAAGAATTGTAAAATTCCAATTTTTTTCATATGTTTTGGATCAACCAATAATGCTCTTCATTCTTAATATTCAAGGTTGTTTAATGGTTTCGTTCTTCATAATCATCTTTTTTCAATATTATCTCTTATACATAGTCTCATTGTGTTGTTTTAATTAACCGTTCTTTGAAGGTCTCATTTTATCTCCTCTTTTCTAATTGATATCATTGCTTGATACCATTACTTGCTAAGGGGTAATACTTCCTCATTCCCAGATCCAAAGCCCCAATTGATCCCGATTTGCGAGATCAGGTTGTTGGCGTCCCCGAAATTTCTGCCAAAGGCGCCGGTCAGATAAAGGGATTCGGTTATTTTATACTTCACAAGGCCGGATGCCCTGAACGTATGGTCGTTTACTTCTGTAAAATTGTAACGATAGAGGTATTCACCTGAAATGATCAGGCGGTCGAACTCCAGTTCCAGTTTGCCTCCACTGTCGAACAGATCCTGCCGGGTGATCGTATTGGCATCGTTCAGCAGCCGCCCCGACAGGTATCTTCCTGAAAGGTAAAAGCTCAAATAGCTCTTTTTCTCTTTTTTACTATCCGACAGCGGGAGCGAAAGATCAAAATTGAGCCATGCGCCGAACCGGTCTAGTTGGTTAGAAGCAAAATCATTATTGTTGAATGACCAGTTGATGGCTGCAGCGCCATCAATGGCAAAAACTGGCTTTCTTGAGAGGACGTTCCGGATGTTATCCTCCAGGCTGACCATGACCGGATCGGTGGATGCAGCATTGATCAGGACAAAGCATACCTGTTTCAACGAATCCATGGCGACCGTTTGGATCTTTAGTGAATCTTCAAGTACGTATCTTTTCAACGGATCCTGAAGCGTCAACAACCTTGTTTTCAGTTTATTTATCAGCTCTTTTTTCACCTCGATCTGGATTTTAGATTGGCTGTAAACATTCCTGTGCTCCCTCAGCCGGGAGGCCAGACTTTGATCCAATTCAACAAGATAATTTCGGTCCTTTGATGACATAACCTTGAAAAGGGTGGTTCGCAATCCGAAAGAGAGATTGCTTGTTTTGGGGACCAACGTATCCTGTGCCGGCTTGTTCAGGAAGGCAAGTGATACCGCTGTCATTTTCATCGATGCAAAGGGATGTTGCTTATCTCCGGTCTTATTGAGTCCGTAATATTTATAGGAAGTGAATCCCGGATGCTTCAGGAACCAGAACGGCGTGAACTCCACTGCATAATTTTCCGGTATCCCGTTGTTTTCCGCGAAGGAATTGATGATGCTCATTACAAAAGCCTTGGATGTGGCAGGCTGTTCAATGGAAGTAGGCGCTGCATCGAGCAGGATAAAAGCCGGTGAACTGGGAGCCTGCAGGTCTTTTAAACTGATCTCTTTCGGATCATTGATCTGGGCGTTTGCCATGAAAGCTCCAAGGCTGATAAAGAAAAAGAAGAAGAATGCCCTGTTTCTCATATTACACCAGATTTATTGATTTGGTAATTGCAACAATTTTCCCGTTTTCACTTATTTCAACATCGCCGTCAGAAAAATGATAATCCTTTGTACCTGAAAGTCCCCCGGATAAAGTATACGTGATGACAATGTTTTTTATCGCCTGGGGTCGGTTTTGTGGATCAATCGTCCCCAGGTCGATCATTGAATTCACTATCGTCAACTGGTTCTTTATTTCTTCCGCCAGGCCAATCATCGTCAAAGAAATATTTCCATCCTGCAAGCTTGATTCTGCAACCTTTCTGCTTGTACCGTCAAGCCTGGCAATATCGACCTGAGTTGATGCAACACCGGCAGTGCCGACATCTACTTTGACGTAGATCTGATTCTGATCCATTCCCAATTCATATGAATCCATATCTTTTGATTTTAAAGGGTTACACTTATTTGATTTCTTAATCATCAGACAACTGCATATTGCAGTATCTTGTTATTTGTTACAAGTCCTATAACCGGTTCTTCTTTCTTCCCATTTTCAGTCACGAAAATATCAAGGCATTCTCCGATGACATCCATTGCTTTCTTTGCATCGAGCAGTGTTGCATCCTTTTTTACGAAATTAAAGCCCAGGTCCAGCATGCGGCGGATCTGGGGGGAGGCGGTATTCATCATATCTTCCAGGGTATATTTCCGGATTGCCTCAACAGAATCCTTATTTACGATTCGTTCTGCTATGAATGCATTAAACGTACTGCGATGGATCATTTTAAAAAGCTTCATGTCATCTGTAAAGACTGCATAACGATTGTATTCTTTAAATGCAGGATCATCGAGAATGTCAAAAAGGGTCCGTTTGCTGTCTTTGGAATATGTCAAATGAATGATTTTTCCAACGGGCAGCATGACTTCTGCGACGTTCATCTTTGCCATTTTTTCCTCCGGAGACAGTTTGTCAATAATGTTCTGGTAGCTTTTCGATGCAGCTTCAAAATTCTCACGTGAAAAGAAAAAAACGAGCACGGTTCCGATCCAGGTGCCCCAGAGTGGTAATAATGTCTGACCTACAAATTGAAGTCCTTTTCCTCTATCGGTAGTGTCATTCCAGTAAAGCACAATAGCAATAATTGCGATTCCGACTGTCCCTAGAAGAATCAATCCGGTTATCCCTATGGCAATTGCTCTACGAGTTTTTAAATCTTCCCGGTCAAAAGCTTTGGTCGAATTATTTTCCATATTTCTAAATGTTAATTTTGTTCAGAAAGTCTTAATTTGATCCATTCCCCTACGGTTGAATATTTTCCCGTGTTAATACAACCCGTAACGTTGAGTTTTGGGCTTAGGTTCAAACTTCTTTTTATAAAAATTTCCGGCTAAATATAAGGAGGACAATTCTGTTCCAAAGGTTTATTTTGTATACCAAAAAAGTACACAAATGGGGTATAATTTCTCAGGTAAGAAAATGTGAAGTGTTAAATATCAGGAAAGTATAAAAATTCCTATTCACCATTTGGGTGACGAGTTTGGTCACCCAATTTTACAAATTTGACTGATTTAATTTGTTCATAGAAGATTTCATCCGATTTCTCAGCAGTGTACAGATTCTACGGTTACATCCTCATAATGTCAACTCCTGGTAAAATCTTGTACATAATCTGATCTCCATACATGAGGAGATAGCGAAATAGCAAAAGGCAAAAATTGTGAAATAATAGAAATGATACTTATCACTTTATGACTCGACAACGCTGAAACTTTGGCACCTTATGACCTTGTGACTATTTAGCTGATAAACTGATGAATTGACGAGTTGATGAGTTGTCACTTTGTTGCCTTGTTACTCCGCGACCTTGTGACCCTTTTAGTCCGTCACTTAAATACAATTTTCCCCGAATAACTCTTCTTCCCGTTTGAGAGAATGACGTTGTAAATCCCTTTCGCTTCGGCCTGGATGTTTATTCCGATCCTGTTTCCAAAGATTTCAACCGGCACTTTCTGAATGAGTTTCCCCTGGCCATCGAAAATGTTCAACGTCAGTTTTTTCTCTCTCCTGAACTCTTCAGGCAGGGTAATGGTGCATTTACCGTCGTTGGGGTTGGCATAGATGAGAAGCTGATTCTGCTTCGGGATTGATTTGGGCTCAATACCCGTAATTGGCGAACATTCGGCCACAAAAATATCCTCGCCGCCGTAAGAGGTAAATGTATGAGGCCCTATGTTTATTGAGCCAACAAATGTTCCGGCCCATAAAATATTTCCCGATGGACTGATCCCGAATTTATATAGTGTACCTGTAGGGTATTGTCTTACACCCTCACAAACCCCATCCGAAGTATACTTTGCAAGGAAAATATCAGACGATGATCCCGAAATTAAGGTATCATTCCCAAAAAAAGCCTTTCCCTGGAACATACCGGCCAGGTAAACATTACCGGCTCCGTCAGATAATATCCCTCTTCCTTGAGCCATATAGTCGGAGTTCAAATTCCTCGCCCATATAAATCCGCCGTTACTGTTATATTTTGCAAGAAAGCAATCATACACGGCTGTACTATCGAAAAGAGTATCATTTTCAAAAATTGCTTTTTTCTGATAAAAACCTGTGATGTAGATATTGTTTGTGCTATCTGAAGTAAATTGACCGCCACAAAATCCCAGTGGTCTTGCTGCTGGTTTTAGCCATTCTATATACCCAGCGGTATCAAAGGATGCCAGGTATGAAGATACATACCCTGAATTCTGGATAATTGTGATTGTGTCAATGATAATTGTACTATTGCGGATATTTCCATTCACCAGCAATTTATTATTTAAATACAAAAGATTGAAAGGCGGGGCTTCCGTGTACGGAAAATACCCATATGGGCTGTATTCCCTGAATTTGTTTTTCACCCATAGGAGGCTTCCATCCGTCGTATATTTTGCCAGGAACCCCCCGGCCGGGATCGTGGTTTCACTAAAAGTCGCCTCTTTTTCATTGCAGCCCGACATATATATGTTCCCTTGTTCGTCATAGGTCAATCCTAAAGCATAATCTTGACCAGATCCTCCTCCGGTTCTCGCCCAGATTAAATTGCCATCCAAGTCCATTTTCATTAACAATATCGTTTGTCCACTACCATAGATCACCGAATCCCCTATTGAAATCTGGTTATAAAAATGACCATATCCTAAAATTACATTCCGTATTGTGTCAATTATACCAGTAATCGATATATATCCTAGTTCAATGCTTATTGAAGGGCCTGCTAACTGTTTTATCCAGACCTCATTGCCATTTGCATCGTATTTTACGAAATAACATTGATTAAATCCGCCTAAGGTAAGGCTATCGGACCTGAAGTAACATACGTGGCTATGCGTTGAACCGCCGATGTAAACATTGCCATTCCTGTCTGAACCAATAACTCCTGCGCCCTCTTGTTCGGTACCACCGATTTGGGAGGACCAGTGGCAGTCCTGGGCCACGGAAGTGTAAAAAAGTATAGAAAGCCCAAAAATTAAGGGGCACACTTTGCGGATGCTCCTGCCGAAAAATGCTTGACGATTGAATCCCAATGAATATCCGCAGATATCATTCATTTTAAAGATTAAGGATAACGTATACTTTTTCATGATATTTGAATTAATATTTGACAACCTTTTTAACCACACAATTCTTTGAGTCCTGAATTAGAATAACATACACCCCAGTTGTATACTTAGATAGATTCAGGGAAAATGAAACCATATTTTGTTTCAGAGTTTCAAGCAGATTTCCATACTGACTAAAAATCTGACAGATATAATTTTCATTTCTTATTGTTGTTAAAATTTCAATAGTATAAAGGCCATCTCCGGGGTTAGGATAGATGTTTATGTCAAAATCACCACCCTTTTCGAGAAAGTTAAGTTCAATTTCTTCGGACAAACCATTATTTTCTTTTACTGAATTTTCAACCAGGTTCGCCGATTTTTCCGGAAAAGCTGCTAACTCTTCGCATGGAAATAAAACAGGACCTAAATAAAACCAATCCTCAGATCCATTTTCTGCAAAGAATTCCTGGTTTAAATTAATTTCATTCCTGGCAACCCCTTCACAAGTTGTACCCGTATGTATTGTGAAATTTTTTAATGTTAATTTGTTGGAAGACCGGTAAATACATGGCATCCCGGGAAAAATAGCCCCACTGACAGTTTCATCGAAACCCAGATTTACTTTGTCCAAGAGTACAGGTTCAACCATAGCATTTGTAACAATAAAAGAAATGTCATCTGTCTCATCAATTTGGTGTCCGTAATATTTACGGGAACATCCTGGCGCCGATATCATTAATTTATAAATAGTATTAAGAGCAGGTGGATTGATCATATCCCAATTATGGGGAATTATCCTGAATTTTCCATTTTCTCCTGTATTATCTATATCACCAGAATAGGTATAATGGACATCATATAATTTTTGAAGTTCGCCAGATAGATCTATATAATCATATATGCAAGTCACCCCTTGCACAAAAGCATCATTTATAGGATTACCATCAGTATCATAAACATGCCCAATAACCCAGTTCTGGACGGGAGCAGTGGTATTGATTTCATGGTTAAATGGATCATAATAGTTATCCGGTTTTTCACACAGAGTTTTAGGGGGAGGGATAAATTCTTTAAATACTTGTGCTACAGGTTTCTCTCTAACATTTGGAAGTGCTCCGGCTGTAATAACACCCCACCATCTCCCACTCCACGAGTTATTTATTCCATAATCCTCATAGTCCCACCAAGCATATCCACTTCCATTGTTTTTCCAAACATCATACAGAGACTCACTCGCATACTGTTTTTGCTCCAATTCTGTACCATGGTTATTATTGCTGTTTTGATCAACATAATCGTTTGCTGAAAATCCTGTTTCTCCAATAATCCATGGGAGAGATAGATTATTTTGAAACCAATAATAACGTCCTTTTAATCTATTAACCTGATTAATTCATTAGAAACATTTTCTTCAACAAAAACTTCGATTTGGGCGTGATATTTTCAATTTTTTGAAACAACCCGTCGAAAAAGGCCCTTCGTCGATCATTCACTGACATCACTAAAGTCGTTTTTCTGCTATGTCTGACAAGGTAACTCGCTATTGCAATGCATTGGAACTTCAGGGTTGCCAAAGTCGGATCATGCTTGGAATTTATCAAAGCGATCTTGTATAGACTCATCAGATTATACGCTACACATACCCAGCGAAAGGCTGCTTCGGTGGCACCAAAATCTTCACAGCAAAAACCGTCAAGGCCGTAACTCTCTTTCAGTTCTCTGATTTGAGTTTCAGCTTCGGCCCTATGGCGGTAGAGTTCCCAGATAAGGGGATCGGCCAGTTCCAGATTCGTTACGAACGCCGAATAGAGGTAGTTGGAAAACTCATCGTATTCCTCAAACAAAGACTTGCCGCCGCAGTTTTGATATTTGCTTTTGCTTTTTCGGACAACCACTACCCTGCGGGCATGATCCCAACCCGTTAACTTGCATTCAATGGAACACATGTCTATTCCGTCGGAATACGAAACCCAGCTATCCGCTTCGAAGATGTTCCGGACCAAGCCTGCATACATTTTTGCTGCAACAATATACTTCAGTTCGTTTTCCTCGAGAATGTCCAACGTTGTTTCACTAAAGAAGCCACTGTCTGCTCTGACCAATCCTATGTTCGATTTGTCCAGGGTTTTAAGCAACATCGTGATAAAATCTTTGATGTCTGTACTGCTGACGCTGTCGCCAGTGCGCATCCATGACTGTATTACCATTTTGGCTTCATCTGCAAAAGCGATTAAAGGATGATGAGAACCACGACCTGGCTTTCTTGGATTATAGCCCACTTCAACACCTTCCTGATTGCCGTAACGGGTAATGACAGTAGAATCGATATCCACTGTGTGGTATTTTACCTTGAGTTTGGTAAACCACCAACGGTTAAGTTCGATAAAAACCTCATCGTTTAACTCGACATCAAACTTTTTAAAAAATCGGCTAAACGTGCTTTCACTTGCCATTCCTTTAGACCAACCAAACATCTCGCTGACTACTTTATCGTGTCTAAGCAGTCCGGCATGGGCCAAACGGCGTGCTCCAAGGATAACACTGACCAGAAAACCCTCGATGATATCCACGGGATCATATCCCCTGTTAGAGCCTGGCTGAGGCAATGGCAACGAGGAGATCACATCCTGAAGTCCGCTGTTCTGATAGAAGTTCTTTACGGTTGTCAGACCTCCGAATGGAGTGATCGGGCGATCGGTGTACCTGATGTCAAAATCTGCATCCATCGGGTGTTAGTTGAAATGAACGGTGAAGTTAGTGAAATCAGGCATAAGAGAAAAATGTTGTATTTTTATTGAATAGATCAGGATTAATTATATTGGGTAAATTATTAGGAGGCCAATTATTAGATGGTTGCTCGAATTCTGGGACTTCAGGGTATAAATGAACGGAATAAAAATCCAAGGTTAAAACATCCGGATCAAAATCAAAAATATCCTTATCGGCAAATCCGCCGGTTGTTATAAGATGGTGTTCATCGTTTCCCTTTATCCTGATTAATTCATTAGAAACTTTTTCTTCAACAAAAATTTCGATTTGGGCGTGATATTTTCAATTTTTTGAAACAACCCGTCGAAAAAGGCCCTTCGTCGATCATTCACTGACATCACTAAAGTCGTTTTTCTGCTATGTCTGACAAGGTAACTCGCTATTGCAATGCATTGGAACTTCAGGGTTGCCAAAGTCGGATCATGCTTGGAATTTATCAAAGCGATCTTGTATAGACTCATCAGATTATACGCTACACATACCCAGCGAAAGGCTGCTTCGGTGGCACCAAAATCTTCACAGCAAAAACCGTCAAGGCCGTAACTCTCTTTCAGTTCTCTGATTTGAGTTTCAGCTTCGGCCCTATGGCGGTAGAGTTCCCAGATAAGGGGATCGGCCAGTTCCAGATTCGTTACGAACGCCGAATAGAGGTAGTTGGAAAACTCATCGTATTCCTCAAACAAAGACTTGCCGCCGCAGTTTTGATATTTGCTTTTGCTTTTTCGGACAACCACTACCCTGCGGGCATGATCCCAACCCGTTAACTTGCATTCAATGGAACACATGTCTATTCCGTCGGAATACGAAACCCAGCTATCCGCTTCGAAGATGTTCCGGACCAAGCCTGCATACATTTTTGCTGCAACAATATACTTCAGTTCGTTTTCCTCGAGAATGTCCAACGTTGTTTCACTAAAGAAGCCACTGTCTGCTCTGACCAATCCTATGTTCGATTTGTCCAGGGTTTTAAGCAACATCGTGATAAAATCTTTGATGTCTGTACTGCTGACGCTGTCGCCAGTGCGCATCCATGACTGTATTACCATTTTGGCTTCATCTGCAAAAGCGATTAAAGGATGATGAGAACCACGACCTGGCTTTCTTGGATTATAGCCCACTTCAACACCTTCCTGATTGCCGTAACGGGTAATGACAGTAGAATCGATATCCACTGTGTGGTATTTTACCTTGAGTTTGGTAAACCACCAACGGTTAAGTTCGATAAAAACCTCATCGTTTAACTCGACATCAAACTTTTTAAAAAATCGGCTAAACGTGCTTTCACTTGCCATTCCTTTAGACCAACCAAACATCTCGCTGACTACTTTATCGTGTCTAAGCAGTCCGGCATGGGCCAAACGGCGTGCTCCAAGGATAACACTGACCAGAAAACCTTCGATGATATCCACGGGATCATATCCCCTGTTAGAGCCTGGCTGAGGCAATGGTAACGAGGAGATCACGTCCTGAAGTCCGCTGTTCTGATAGAAGTTCTTTACGGTTGTCAGACCTCCGAATGGAGTGATCGGACGATCGGTGTACCTGATGTCAAAATCTGCATCCATCGGGTGTTAGTTGAAATGAACGGTGAAGTTAGTGAAATCAGGCATAAGAGAAAAATGTTGTACTTTTATTGAATTGATCAGGTTTATTGTATTATACCATAAACGATAAATATCACAAACTTCCTGTTTCGTAGGATGGGAATGCCATTGACTAGGCCATCTAGACCAATACCGCCAACCGCAAGCCATCTCGCTCGTAATATCATAAGCGATTAAGGTCTGCATTTCACTTGGTGATAAATTATTCATTAAATAATTGGTAAATGAATAGTAAAAGTCATTAATAACGTACTTAAAATCAGGATCAATATCCTGAGGATAGGGTCCTGATACATCGGCTGGACGTAAAATGACTTTTAACTTTTTGCCATTAAAATCAGCTAGGGATGCCACTTTTATTAGATTTTTGGTTTGCTCAAATATCTTTTGACATATAGCATCAGGGGGATTGACGCTATTTATTTGATGAAATGGACAATTTGAACAATCAGTTTCCGGGATAAATCCAAGGGTTTGAATATAAAAACCCGCTGGATTAAAAGTTACTTGGTTAATTTGATCCCAACAATCCCATGTATCATTTAGAGAATGATAAAACGGAGTAAGTCCCATGAATTGAACTGCATTAAATCCAAGAGCAAGGATTTTATTAAAATCGTCTAATAGTTGCTGATTGCATTGTGTCTCTGTGAAACAATCACATAACCCATCTGGGCCATAATAAGTAACAGGGCTGACAAATGAGGTTGAGTAATCATTGGGATCACCTGGAGTTATCACACTTAACATATAATTACAAACCAGAGGATAAAAATCATTCCCATTCTCATCCTTGAACTGCCTCCCTTCGATTGTTACATATTGTCCAAAGGAAAGAGACGGCAAGAAGAGTATAAACAGAAAAATCAGTTTCCCTGTTTTCATTTCTGATCCTCCTTTGGTTTTGTGATCATGCTCTTCAATTCATCAATCTGTTTTTGCAGTGAAATGATATACAGCGCCTGCTCTTCAACTTTTTCCAGAAGTTTAATTTGAATTGCCCCAAGTTCGAACCCCTCATCTTTTTCAATATCAGCGCATGAAGGCATGCCCGGGAGATGTTTGTGTTCTTTTATGAAACTATCAAGTTCATGAATGGATAATTTGGAATATCCGTCGGAAAATACATAATCAGAAAATGACTGAATGGTAACCTTGATTTCACGAGCCTTTATGCCACCATCTACGTACAATTTATAATTTGAACCAGGTGGTGGATAAATTCCTACACCCATTTTACCGCGAACATACGTATTTCCGTTCACATCCAGTTTGGCCTGGGGATAAGCGGTACCTATCCCTGTGTTTCCGTTTTGCTGTTTAATGTAAAATGCCGGTCCTAAATTCCGGTTGTGTCGGAAATATTGTTCCATATAAAAAAGGACCTTTCCCTTGTCGGTTCAAGATTACTCCCGATTGCCCACTCTTCAGTACTTTCAACAGCAAATTTGATCTCGCTTTTCTTTTTTGTCGTATCTAATTGATTGATCAGAATCCCTCCCGTTGAGTCCCGGTGCGCAATTTCAAGTTTTTCTCCAGGCTTGCCGGTACCAATTCCCACTTTACCATTGTTATTCAAAAACAAACAGAAGTTGTCAATACCCTCAACGGAGTTGGGTGTCTTAACCTTCCAGAAATCCAAACCCTCGTTTTGATAATCAATACCCCATTCTCCATCGGGATACTCGGAGGTGACAAAATCACCAAAATAAAGTGTGGCAGTTTGTTTCCCTGATTGTCCGGCTTCTGCCCTGGATAGCAATAGATTCCCATCAAATATATGAAGCTCATGCTTTGGATATTCCGTTCCTATCCCAATATTTTTATATTTGGAATTCGAATACAAATAGTTTATTTCCCCTGCCTTGCCATCATCACCATTTTTAACTTGAGTAACAAGCCAGTCGTCATCGTGCCAGTTAGATAAATCAGTCCAGTTTCCATTTCCCACGGTGTCACTTACCAGAACCTTATTTTCTCCAGGATTTTCAAGTAACTTAAAATGATCAGTTATTAAATTTGATTTTACTGTAATTCCATTTGTGTTGATTACCAATGGAAAAGTCGTAGGACCGGAACTTGGCTGCATGATAAAACTGAGAGTCGAAACGTATGGATCCATTGCAATAACTGAATTTCCCCCATCATCACCGATGGTTATTTTGCCAATTTTAACTGGATCCTGAAAGTAATTTAGAAGTGAAGTACCGGATCCTGAATGGTCCTGATAGATTCCATAATTCTGGCTTCCAATAGTTAAAAAATGTTTAATAGATGACTGATAACCTGTGCCATAGACCTCAGTTATATATAGAGGTTGGTTAGAAAATGATGGTTTTCGAATATGCAAAAATGCAGAAGGTGTTGATACCCCAATGCCATAATCTATCCCATAGGTTGGGTTATCATATTCATAGAACATCACGCATTCCAAAGAACAATCTGGTGGATCCGTACAAAGTGTACTTGGGGCAAATCTTAAAACATGGTTTTGCGAATAACAATTTTCCATTAATGAGAAGAGAAAGATGAGAAGATAAATCATCTTCAATGTTTTTCCTTTTAAATATAAAATTGTTCTCATGGGTCTGACTTTTTGTTGAATTTATTTTATAATTTCACTTGGAAAGTTCCATGTTGACATACCCGTTAACCAATATTACCTAATCACAATAATTTTGGATGTTTTTGAGTAACCCGGGGTCATGAAGTTGCATAAATAATTTCCACACGGATAAGATGAGACATCGATTTTTAGACTGAATATTCCTTTAGTATAATTTTGATCGGCAATAACTCCTATCGTTCTTCCCGTTATATCTGATAACGTGATATTTATATGTTGAAACTCTTTCAATTCAAATGACAAGTTTAAAAAAGCAGAGCAAGGATTGGGATGGGCACGAAAAAACGCAAATTCAATCTTTGACTGGTCTCCATCAATGCCTGTCGGAAAGAGATACTGCGCATCATACATCGCTTCGCCATTTGCGTCATATCGTTCGGCATTCCATGCAAAAGCACACTGTTGGTGCCCGTAATTCAATTTGAGTCTTGGCCAGGGCTGAGTAAGATTCCCGGTATCATTATATCCCAGAGTAACAACCTCCCATGGACCGGAATTGCTCAGGTTGTAATCATTGGAAAGAAGAGGCAGCTTCTGCAGCGTGGAATCATAAAAAGTTGCCATGAATGTGGAATCATATGGATTAAACTTGATATCCGGCTGAAGGATGTTGCACTAAATCCCGTCCCGGGATAACCCCGGGAACGGGATAGTGACAATTTTCCATAAATGTAGTATAAATGAATTTCACCACAAAATCTTTATACTATGGAAAAAGCAACATCTAAAGTAAGAAAAAGAACGATTACTATCGTTGAACGGGCTAGTCTGGAGATTCCCGGCTTTCGAAAACTTTACCAGGAGTTTGAGGAAAAGGTTATTCTAAGGGGACAGACAAAGAGCACACTCTCAAATTATGCCCGTAAAATCGCTCATATCTGCCTTCACTACCGGAAATTACCGCAAGATCTCAGCGAGAAGCAGATTAACCGTTACCTGGCCGATCTGGCCCGAAGATCAAAAACGCCATCCTTAAGCCAGTTCAAACATACCATCTACGGTTTGCGGTATTGCTATCAGTTGATGGGAATGAAGGAAAAAGCCTTCAAGTTGCCCAGTCTTAAGCATGAGCGAAAATTACCGGTGGTGCTCAACTATCAGGAATGTATTGCTTTGTTCAAAGCGCCGGAACTATTAAAGCACCGGATATTATTGGCACTGATCTATTCGGCCGGATTGCGCGCACATGAAGCGAGCCGATTAAAAATAGCGGATATTGATTCCGGAAGGATGATGATCCACGTACGGCAGAGCAAGTACCACAAAGACCGGTACGTACCTCTGTCACCCCTGATGCTTGATGGTCTTCGCAAGTATTATCATGCCTGTCAGCCGGCAGACTACCTTTTCAACGGTCAGCAACCCGGCTCTCCCTTAAGTGTGCGCGGCATGCAATGGGCCTTACGTGAAGCGGTAAAGAAGTGCAAGCTACAAAAGGGAATCACACTTCATACATTGCGTCACAGCTATGCAACACACTTGCTCGAGTTTGGTATGGACATCCTCTCAATCAAGGAACTGCTGGGGCATACACGGATCGTAACGACGATGATCTACCTGCATGTAGCCAAACCAAGACGCACGAACCTTTTTAGCCCGTTCGACCGCCTGTATAAGCAGGGTTGAGACCGGCATATGAACTGGCCCAGGTAATCGACCGCTTCGGCAGTTCCTTCGTTCAGACTCACCGACCCAACACCTATGTGCAGCGGATAGTACGGGCTATCCAATATTGCCGCACATCTGTGCTGGGCGGACACAAGGATCGTTGTGAAGAATGCGGGCATATCCGCATTTCATACAACAGCTGCCGCAACCGTCATTGCCCCAAATGCCAGAATACCCATCGGGAAGCATGGATCGAGAACCGAAAGCAAGACTTGCTTCCGGTCCCATATTTCCACGTTGTGTTCACCGTTCCGGACAAGTTGAACGGCTTATTCCTGCATGATCCTGCAGGGATGTATAACGCGCTGTTCCGCTCTGTCTGGCAAACACTGGCTCAATTCTCATGGACCCTGCGTCATTGTGAGACGGGAATGATCGCCGTTTTGCATACCTGGGGACAGAACCTCTCGCTGCACCCGCACCTGCACTGCATTGTTCCGGGAGGCGGATTGGATGTCAAAGGCCACTGGAAGCCGGTGAAAATATCGAATTCAGGCAAGGCCTATCTTTTCCCGGTTGGTAACCTATCCACCGTGTTTCGCGGCAAGTTCATCGGGGAGTTTCAGAAACATTATCCGCAGGATTCCCCTTTTATCCGGGAGCTTTATAAAACCAATTGGGTCGTGTACGCAAAGGAACCTTTTGGCGGCCCCGAACAGGTGGTGGAGTACCTGGGCCGCTATACCCATAAAACGGCGATCAGCAATCACCGGCTGGTTTCAATCGATGAAAAGGGTGTCGGGTTCAAATACCTGGATTACCGCGACAACAAGCAAAAACAAATGCATCTCTCAGGGGTGGAATTCCTGCGCAGGTTCTGCCAGCATATCCTGCCAAGGGGATTTGTCCGCATACGCCATTTCGGGCTGCTGGCATCCATAAACCGACCTCAATTGCAGATGCTGCAACGTTCCCTTGGAATGAATCCCCCGAAGAAAACGGATCGAAAAGACTGGAAGCAACTGTGCCGCGAACATCTTGACTACGATCCGGATCTCTGCCCGCATTGTAAACAGGGCACATTGGTCATCATCGAACGGTTTGGTCCGGTGCGAGGTCCGCCGGAATCCCATAACGGATTACAAACTGTAAACAGAAAATCGTAGTAAATGGTAAATTGTTCAGAAAGTGAACCCGGTAGTGTCGTGCATATTATTAACAAAAACGTTCTTTAATCGTGATAATCCAAAAAATTATCTCCTGTTTTTACCAATCCCGGTGAAAAAATCACGATGAGTAGTTCCATATCCTGATTCCCACAGCGAATTCTATTTGATTTAAAATGCATAGCCGGCTGGCCTTCTTAGCCAGGACGGGATTCCGCGCAACACGGGCTTCATGCTGGGTACGCCAAGGCGTACCACACGAAGCCTTATTTATTATGTGAAGAAGGATAGAAATTCAGATTCTGGAAATTATTCTCCGAGGCCGCATTGCGATTGAAAACCCCGGTTAATTCAAACTTGTTCTGGCCGGGAAGGTATTTATCAAAAAGAACTACTTCGGTCAGGTTGGAATTTTCATTATCCGCGTCATTAAACTGACACGCGATGGCTGGATTTCGAAGTAAATTGTTGGTTGAACCATCCAGGCTGTCAATAGTTACTGGGGATGTAAACGGACTGTTGTAGTATGGTTCAGTGTGGGCCGTGTAAATATGTCCTGTCACCGAACCTGCATTGTCCTGCTCTTCCCATGCAGTAAAGTATCTTCCCGATGGATAGGAAGCGCTCCTGCCATATGCAAGTGCCACTTTATGAACGTACTTTGAGGAATAGGCCAACTTGATGCGGGTATCAAACGAAACGCCCCCATTTCCTGACGAACAAAAGATTATGGAATCGAATATGTTTTTTATAGAATACAATATCGCAAAACTGTTGTGAGATGCACCTAATGCCTGGTAAGGATAATCAGAAGCAATAGTGATATCCCTGACCTCAGAAGATTCATGAAGTAAATGATCAGTAAATTCTCCCGTATTGGCATTAAACCTTGGAACAGTAGCGCCAGTAATACCTGTAATGGAATCGCGCAAAAGAAGGCATAAAATAAGCTTAAGATCTTCAGGGGTATCACCAATTACTATGGCATCGATTTTTTCAATGCCAATATGTGGCCCTGTGGCAACCTCATTGTACAACACAGACCAACTTACTCCATCGTCCATGGACTTCGAAATTGAAAGATAGGGATAATTCCCAACGGAATATGTATATGCAGCGAAAAGCCAGCCGTTGAATGCGGAACAAAGTGCAACTTTTCTTTGGTTTTGAGCAGGTTGGTCATTGATCAGAATATCTGTCCCAAATATTGGCGAACTTTTCGGGTTAAGAGGGAGGCCGGAATAAGGATAGGAGCCGGGTTGAGCAAATGTCCCGTTTAAGGAAGGGAAAGTGATTACAAATAAAAGGAGGATGGAAATCTTTTTCATAGAATAAATGTTTTAAATCAAAAGCAACAATTGAGTGAGAACTATATCAGATATAAAGGTATAAAATTAGTTCCTGTCGTCAATTTGTTGATTTCCTGCAGAACCGGTTAAGGGAAAAGTTCCGATGCGTTCCAATATCCTCTGATGATGTTCTTTCTTCATTCCGTGCTTAACCCAAAAATCCCGCTAAATATAAAGAGGACAATTATGTTCGCAAAGTCTATTTTGTATACCAAAAAAGCACACAAATGGGGTATATTTTCTCACGTTAGAAAATGTGAAGTGTTAAATATCAGGAAAGTAAAAAAAATTGCTTGTCGTTATTTGGGTGACCAAACTCGTCACCCAAAACTTAAAGTTGGACAGATTTGAGGGGTTTTCCTATGGGGCGTAAGAAATGTTGTGATCTTTTGGTCAGCATTGCTGGGTTGCGTGTTGCCGCTGGGTGGTTGTTGCCCAGGATGAGAATCGAAGCACGAATGTCGATGGCATTTTGAATATTTACTTGGGATCAACTCTCTACCGGAAAACACTCGAAGAGCCTTCCCAAAGGAGTTTCCCTTAACGGTTTTACACGCGTTTAGTAGTGTTTTGCAGGTACCCTTGCGGAAATTTCGAGGTTAATAAAATGCGAATGCAACATCTTTTTTAAAACTCTCTACTTCTGCAAGGTTGCGAATTGGGACATTTCTTTATATGATAATCCTCCAACAATGGTGAGATAGCGTTACTTATATACCATTTTACTAACATACGACTTATCTTGGATGTACAGTTTTATAAGGTAAACGCCTTTCGGATAATTTGAAATGTCAATTTCTATTGTGGTTTTATCCGACGAACTCAATGAATAGACCGGCGTACCTGAAAAATTGGTGATCTCAATCCTGCAGTCCTTCGCATCAAGATTGGCAAGATCAATTTTAAATTTTCCGTTGGAAGGATTTGGAAATATTTTAATATTGGATTCGGATAAATTTTGATCGTTTGATATTGGTAATTTTCCAATTAATTTTTGACTTACTTTATCACTTGAAGAAAAACCGCAGTCTTCAATATATGCGTGTACAAAAGAGCGACCATTACCATTAAGGGCTGTACGATTTTTTGCCCAAAACCCGGGATCTAAAGGATGACTGAGGTCTCCCTCTGGTAAAAATACGATTTCTGTTCCAGCCCGGAACACAGCAACACCGCCATCATCAATTTTATTGCTTGCAGTAATAGTGTTCGAAACTTCCCATTCTCTCATAAAGTCGTCGGGGACATCTTCTGTTACATTCGTATAATCTGATGCACAATTCCAAGTATAAAACGGTGATACAACTACCCTTGGAGAACAGGAACTTGTTTGTGTATTATATTGAAAATTATCCACGAATATTGGATATTGAATTCCGTTTTTACAGCAAATACCGATATATTCTCCAAAAAAATCACTACTTAACACAAATGCATTATCACTCACTCTACAATCTTCCCAATTATTTCCGTAGTCCTTTGACATGGCCACATATGCATCGAAATATCCACTCCGGTCATCATAATATATAACTGACAGTGCACCCGTTTCTTTATCACAACTTATCCAAGGAAAAATTGAATGAATATTATCGTCATATGTCTCATGAAAATTAACAACAATCGGTGTAGGTGTCCAGCTATTTCCTAGATTATCAGAGTATATGAGATTGACATTAATCCTACTTCTTCCTTCGTCATGAATAGCATTAGCCCAAACAATATAGATTCTACCTCTCTTAGGCCCTTCGCTTTTATCAACGCACATGGAAGGAAACGAATTTAACTTGGCGGGACCAATACCATAGGGAAACCCACTGATGCCATGAATTGTTTGAATTAAAGAACCGGGGCCATGTTCATTCATTAATTCATATGTTTCACCAAAATCTATTGATCTATTAAAGAATAATCCCATTTCATCCTTAGGCCCGGTTGAACCGATAGATCTGTCTGTAGCTACCCATACAGTATAAACTTCTCCATTTGGTCCACATTGGATATTTACTCCCTGATTAACAGTCACATAACTATTTGTAATTGGATGATAGTATTTATTAGTACTAATAGGCTGAGGATCGTACCAATTGGCTCCATTATTCTCTGATTTTGAAATTAAGACGTTTCCAAAATTATAATCCCATGGAATCGGCTCTGGTGGGCAATCTAGTGGAGTCCATGCACAATATAAATTCCCAATTTCCGTTTCGGGACAATCATCAACAGCAAGGTGAGGTTTATCAAATACATAATTATCTGTTTGGGGACCGCTGATTTCCATTGGACCTGTCCAGGTTGAACCACTATATTTTTCTAATTCGACATAGGTGTTGACACAAGTGCTCCCATGATCTTGAAGAAAACTAAAAAACCATTCACTTTCGCTATTAATTATTGTGGATTGGTCACCATGTGCATAGGATAAAGTTGGACCAGCCTCTTGCCAAGATGCTCCCAAATCTTCTGAGTATTTGCAGGCAATTGAACTTCCATAAATACCCTGCATATAACAACATCTGATAACTCTTTCATCATTAGGATCGACTGCGACAGAAATCTCGCCACCATTGCCAAGGATTATATCAGGTGAAGGTACTTCCTGATACCCAAAACTTGGGAATGTGATAAAATTATCCATGTGATATTCCCCGCATGGGTTTGGAATTCTTGAGCCATTTACCAAGGGATCAATCGTAATAAGAGTATCTTTGATTGTGTAATGAATATCCTTCGAGCCAAAAAAAGGGAGTTTTGGGATGGTAGATATAATCTTATGAAAAGTAGTGTCGTTTATTGGAATTATGGATTGCGAATAAACATTTATGATAGAAATGATTAACATTTGCAATACCCCGGCAAAAAGAAATTTCTTTTTCATACCCGATCTTCTTTATTTAGTTTGAACTGCATTATCGATTATCCACTTTTAATTTCAGCTCATCAATCTGTTGCTGCTGATCAATAATATACCTTGTCAGTTCTTCTACCTTCTTCAGAAGTGCAGCATTCATCTCTCCCACACTTACGCCCTTTTCCTTAATTTCATTGGCACTTGGGATGCCTTCCAGGTGCTGGTTTTTGTCAATATATTTCTTTACTTCGCTCAAAGCGGGCAATTTGTAATCGTTCTTCAAAACATAATCCGGCCAATTTTGTGACAATTTCACTTTCAGTTCTTCACAAATTATTTTTCCATCCACCACGAGTTTATAAGTAGCCGGATCAAGTGTATCCAGGCCGCCAATATTCCCATTTTTTTCCATGATATATACGCTGCCATTGACCGCAAGTTTATATCCATGTGTATCACTGGTATCAATGCCTACAAATTGCACTGGTTTATAGATTGTATCATTTGTCGTACTCTCTGTGCATAAAGTATATGGACTGCCGTAATGCCAATATTTGGTAATCAGGTTATTTGGATTTTGCCAGGTGCCTTCTCCGCGTTCATCAGAAGTAAGAACCATGTTTTTCCAAGCCTCATTATCCATTCTGAAGGATTCCGTAATCAAGGATTTGGTTGCAATGGATTCTGTTGTTATGGATGTGGATTCAAGTCCGCCATTTACAATTGCCCGGCCACCGTTTCCCGAAGCGGAGGCTTCCAATGAAAAAACAAGGCTATAACCTGACCCATGTGATTTATTTGGATCTTCCCACCAGTTATAGAAATCCAACCGGTCATCGCTTTGGATGCGGTTATAAGGCGTACCAACCAGGCCTTTTCCATTAAGATAAATTGTCTTCCCGATTGTTGCAGAATTCTGGATCGTAGCCTTTCCCAAAATGCTTAAAACGTTTGTTCCCGAGCTTAAAGTTGATGAGGTGCCTATTGTGGTTACACCATCAAGATTTGAGGAACCCATTACATGTAGGAGTTCGTTCCCAAGGGAGCGTGAACAACCAATTTCCACTTTGTCTTCAAATACGTTTTTGAGTGGATCTCCCTGACTTGAACCTTGTTGGTAGATTCCATAGGTTATACTGTCTTTATTATAAAAAAAAGATATCAATTTAGTACTTGAGGTTTCCTCAATTTTAAACAATGGGAAACTGGCACCCAATTTCAAGGGTTCTCGAATATGTAAAAATGCAGAAGGCTCAATTGCACCTTGACATGGGTAAGGAGGGCCACAATGAAAACCGGGCCCAATTCCAATATATTTGGCAGTGAAGTTTTCAGATTGAATTATCTCACTTACAGTGGAGTCTACTTTTACAAGTGGAGTAAAATACTGGGATTTTGCGAAGAATTGACAGAAAATCCAAAAAAATATAACCAGAAACATTTGGAAGCATCTTTTGTAAATTGCTTTTGCTTTCATCATTCAAGGAATTAAAAGTGAATAAGATTTTATTTATTTCATTATTAACAGCTTATGGTTCTCGGTAAATTTACCTGTTTCAATAGTTAAAAGATAACACCCAGAAGAAATATCAGTTACATTATACTTAAAGGTATGAATGCCTATGGAAAATGTTTGATCTGCAATGACTTCAAGCATTTCCCCCATCAAATTAGTAAGAACGATTTTCACCTTTTCTGCCCCCATAGATTCAAAACATATGTTTAATAATGAACTACAAGGATTAGGGAAAATCGTAAACAATTTATTAACATCTGTATTTTCATTTTCTGAAATGCTGGTATAAGTGCTATACAACGCATCAAACATAGCAATACCGTTTCCCCCTGTTCCTTCGGCTGACCAAACACTCATTCCTTTTTGTTCACTCATATTCAATGCAACTTTTGGATACGGGGCTGAAAGGTCGCTGTTGTCATTGTATCCGGCATTTACAACCTCCCAGGTATCCGGATTTTCCATATTAAAATTATGCCTGAAGAAGGGCAGCTTCTGATTCGTCGAATCGTAACATGTCATCATGAAACTTGAATCAAACGGATTAAAGCATATGGACGGTTGTTGCTTACTATTAGACGAAGGGTTAACTGTAAATGGATGAAAGTTGCTGGTGTTCGTGGATTTCATGTTATAAAAGCCCCCGATTTCATATGTATTGCTTGCAGGGATGAATTTATCAACCAATACCACCTCTGTTACATTTGAACTATCATTATCAATATTATTGTACTGGCAGGCGATCGAAGGATTTTTTACATTATTAAAAGCTGTCGGGTCAAGATTATCAAGCATCACAGGAGTAGTAAACGGGCTGTTAAAATTTGGTTCACTGTGAGCCGTATAGATATGTCCTGTATTAGAAGAATAGCTTTGTTTTTCCTCCCATGCAGCATAATATCTCCCGCTGTTCTGAGAAGAAGATCGCCCATAAGTAAGAGCAACATCAAATATATGGGCTGTAGAACTAGCGATAGCTTTTCTATTATTAAAAGAAATCCCTGCATTACCTGAAGAAATGAAGATTATGGAATCAATATTGGCTGAAAGATATTTAGAATATAGGATCCCTAGGCTATATGGATTTGAATATGTTGCTGGGTAAATAAAATCGTTGGCAATAGATACGGCATGACCACCCTCAAGCTCAGCCCCATCTTCGTATACTCCTGTTTCACCATTAAATCGAAGATAGGATACTTGTCCATAACCAGAGGTTGCATTCCCAGAAACAACGTTGACAAAAAACAACTTAAGATTAGAGATTGAATTACCCGTAACAGCAAAATCTGAAGAGATGATAAAAGCTCCAAATGAAATGTGACCCTCGATGAACACATTCCAATTAATGCCATTATCAATTGATTTTAAAATTTTAAAACCAGGAAGCCCCTGAACTGCATTTGGGTAGGTATACAATGCAAACAACCACCCATTAAAAGCAGAGCAAACACAAACATTTTGCTGGTTTTGTGATGGCTGATCATTGATGATGATATCTTTCCCGAACAATGGTGAACTTTTCGGGTTGAGAGGCAGGCCGGAATTAGGATAGGTGCCGGATTGAGCGAATACCCCGTTTAAGGAAAGGAAGGGGATGACAAATAAAAGGAAGGTGTAAATATTTTTCATATGAAAAGTTTTTAAATGCTTAAATACAATGGTTCATGGCAATTTTCAGGGAATGTGATAATATGTAATAGATGGTTATATTTCACGATCAGAATTTTTCGAACAATACTTGCATGCTTTAAGTCAGTTTTATTATCTAAGCACCATCAATCTGGTAAAATATTTTGTCATATTTGATTCCAATGCCACAAGATAAGCGCCATTCGGAATGTCATCAAGGTCAATGCGAAGATTACGGAATCCTTGTCCGCAGTCTTGTTTCTCAAGGCTCATTTTCACCTGGCCTAAAGCATCAATAATCCTGACATTTATTGTTGCCGGTATTTCCCCTGTAAATTCAAGATAAAAGTAAGTTGAACATGGATTTGGATAGATTTTAACATTTAATTCTGATTCAGAATTCCTTTCTAAAGGAATCGAAGTATAGGTACTATAGGGCGCATCAAACATGGCCACCGAATTACTACCTTCAATACCTTTACTCCAAACATTCATCCCCTCACTTTTGGTTGTATTCAACTTGACCTGGGGTTTGGGATCGGAGAGGCTGGAGGATTCGTTATAACCTTCAGATACAACCATCCATGAATCAGGGAGTGCAAGGTTTCTGTCATTTGTCAAAAATGGAAGCTTTTGACCATCGGGATCATAATAGGTCATCATGAAATTATTCTCATAAGGATTGTATTGAAGATCCGGTTGAAGCTTATTGTTGGTGGAAGAGGAAACCGATATCGGCCTGTAATTACCGGAAGAGGCGGCTTGCAGGTTATAGAATCCCGAGATATCATACCTGTTCTCCGAGGGAATGAATTTCTCATAAAGGATCATTGAAGTAAAATTCGCACTGTCGTTATCCGTATCATCGTACTGACAGGCAATGACCGGATTCCTGCACTTATTTGTAGCCTCTGGATCAAGATTATCAAGACAAATTGGGGTAGTAAAAGAACTATTGAAATATGGCTCAGAATGGGCTGCATAAATATGACCTATAACCGATGTTTGGTTTTCCATTTCCTCCCACGCAGCAAAATATTTTCCAGTATTTTTGGAGGGTGAATATCCATAAGAAAGCGAGACTTTGTTAAAGTGTTTAGCGGTGGAAATTTTGATGATCCTTTTGGTCAAAAATGTATTCCCGCCATCATTTGACACCGCAAAGATCAAAGTATCTGCATTGTTTGAATATCCTGAACACAGAACTGCGACACTATATGGATTTGCTCCATTTGCAGGAAACATACAGTCAGTTTCTAAGGAAATATCGTGTGTATATGAGGTCGTATTATAAATTAAATGCGGATTCCCGAAAGGTTCACAATTAAACCTAATAACTTGAGCATAACCAATTGAGTTCACAGTATCGTGATGTAAACATGAAAGAAACAATCTTAGGTCAGATACTGTATTTCCACAAACCTGGATTTTTACCCGTTCAACTTTTACTGCTAGAGTTATTTCTATATAATCCTGAAAAATTTCTTGCCACGTTATACCATGGTCTATTGATTTAAGGATGGAAATCCTTGGGGCAAGACTATCGTTAAAAGTATAAGCGGCATACAACCACCCATTAAATGCAGAACAAACACAAACATTTTGCTGGTTTTGTGATGGCTGATCATTGATAACAATATCTTTCCCGAATATTGGTGAACTTTTCGGGTTTAGCGGCAGGCCGGAATTAGGATAGGTGCCGGATTGAGCGAATATCCCGTTTAAAGAAAGGAAGGGGATTACAAATAAAAGGAAAGTGTAAATCTTTTTCATAGAGCTAAAGTTTTAAATCAAAAAACAACAATTGAGAGAGAACTATATCAGATATAAAGGTAAAAAATAGTTCTTGTTTTCAATTTGTTGATTTCCTGCAGAACCCGTTAAGGGAAAAATCCTGGTGCATTCCAAAATCCTCTGACGATGTGCTTTCTTTATTCGTGAGACTCAAATTTTTAAAACGCAGTGAATAAAAATTTGTTAGTCGAACAATCCCGCGAAGCGGAGGGTATAATACCCCGCAGCTTGCTGCGGAATTCGGGTCCAGGGCTTGACCTGGGGTTCATACCCGTGATTCCGTGCATCAGGAAAAAACCCGCATAAATATAAGAAGGAACAAAATGTTCTGTAAATCTATTTTGTATACTAAAAAGCGATCAAATATGTACTTAATAAAAATGTGAAATGTTGAAATTCAGCAAGGTAAGGTAATACGATTGTAACCCTACGGGTGACCAAATTGGTCACCCAATTTTCATAATTCGACGGATTTAATGGGGTTTGACTTAAGAAAAAATCATCATCGGCAATACTTGTATAGGGTAAATCAGGAGTGACAGCAGCAATTGTCAGAAATCAGAAGCATACAAGCACCTTCACACTTTCTGATGTAATTTATTTTTCATCCGCATGCAATTTACTTTTCTCCCGTATGCAATTTATTTTTCATCCGTATGTAATTTGTTTTTCTCCCGTATGTAATTTAAGTGCTTTACAACATCCGTCACTACCACGAAAGTGGGAATCTGTTGTTCATGTGCATTGTACTTTTGTTCATTCTTTTCTTTGGCACCCACCCAAAGAAAAGAATCCAAAGAAAACACTCCGCTTACGGAGATTTACTAAAAAACTTCAACCACACTAAAAAATCCGGGGTTTCTATTTTCGTGCTTCGCTTTGAAAACAGAAGCCTGTTCCGGATTTTCTTTAACGTGTGTTCTCGTTTTTCTTAACGTAAATTTCCTGATGCGGGTCATGTTCTAAGAAAACCAGATCCCTCAGTTAATTCTTCATTCTTAATTTTTAATTACACTCTTCACTCTTCACTCTACGTTTTTCACTCAACAACCACTTTCTCTAACCCGAGAATCCTCGCCCCCACAAGCACCTTCACCAGATAGAGCCCGGGCGGCCAATCGCCGGCATCAATATCGACCCTGTCGCCATTGGGGCGGAGATGTGATTTAAATCGGAGGTATCCATAAAGATCGTACACCTCAATATCAGCACCATCTGGATTTTTATGTAATTCGACGGAGAATTTATTCGTTGCAGGATTCGGAAGAATATTAAATGGTTTACTGGGGGGAATATTTCTAACCTTTAGAAATGTCGTACTGTCTATTTCATGATAATACATCTCATATGTAGCCCCATAATCCCTGCTAAAGTAAATTTCCAGGCAACCATGACCAGGGAATCCGCAATTAACCCATTTTGAAATATAAAATGTTCCCGGTTTCCGGCCTGCAGTAAATGAAACGTCATAGATCCAAAAATCACCCGTAATGTGTCGCAAATTCCACGTGTGCCCATAATCTACCGAGTGAAAAACATGCCATTGATCGGAAAAGTCTTTCCCGGCAAGGTAAATTTCCCCTAGCTCAGTTCCTCTGGATAAAGCCAACTGGTACATTTGAAAAAAGAGAGAAGTATCGACAATAATATTCGTAAATGTTTGTCCAAAGTTGTTGCTATAAACAAGGTTTAATGTATCATAAATAACATTGGCACTCCATTTCCACCCATATAATTCCCCCGGAATCGTTCCAACATCAAATAGGTATATGTTTTCCATTGTAGAATTAACCAAAACACTATCATTAGCGAAATCGATGAGATGGTAAAGTTGCCAGTAATTACCAGCTGTTTTAGCTAAATACATTTCCCCAATCATATTCCCACCACAATATTGGTAATAGGAATTATTTGTTTGCGGAAATGCTTTTAAGTCAAATGAAATCCCATAATCAAAACTAACCCCAATAAACGACCCACTTACTCCACCTGCAGGAAACATGTTCAGGCCCCCGGGTATTGAATCGCCAAAAATCTCACCATATTCCGGGGGATATTCAAGCCTGTGCTGTGGAGTAATGGTCTTCCCATTATCTAGTGAATGGAAAATCCCGCTATACATTGCATACATACCATTATACCAGAAACTGGAGATATAAATTTCGGCTGTATCTGAGCCACGTGTTATTTCCCTGCGGTTGATAATCTGTGAATATGCATCAAAATTTAAAGAACAAACTAACAATCCGATGATGACAATACACAATGGGGTCTTTTGGTATTTGTGTGAGTAATAAACCGCAAAACACTTAAAAATGGAAATGGATTGATTCATTTTCTCAATTGATTAAGAGTTCTTTATTTTGATTAAATAATTATTTAACTTTGGGAAAAGCAGTAGAAATTATCACTCTAATAATTCCTATTGCCGATTGACATCTCAAATTTACTATAATTAGTTCTGTTTTATTACTTTGATTCTTGCCTTTTCAAATCCATTAGCCCTTAGAATAATGTAATAAACACCGGCGGACAGGTTGCCAAATTTCACATTTTGCGAATATTCGCCCTTTTCCTGTTGGGATTTATTCAGTGTAAAAACTTCCTGCCCCAATAGGTTTAACCCAACAATTTCGACTTCACTTTTACATGGAAGCTGATAAGTTACTTCTGTTTCCGACGAAAACGGATTCGGATGGTTCTGGTATAGAATAAAACCATTATTGTCCGTGTAAAGCTGTTCTGAATGCGGTCCAGGCAATACTTTTTCAGTGAAGAGAAGCTTAATAAGGACTTCTTTGTTTGTTTGATATGCATAAAACGTTGATGGACGGTATTGGATCAATTTCCCTGTAAAAACGTTGTGAGGAGTTTTGAAAATACTATCCGCAAACATTAACATGTAAGTGTCTTGAAGATCAATGATCGAATAAATTGAATCATCAAGAGAAACGGGATCCACAATTTCATTTTCATACCAATTGATAGCAGTCTCATAAGCTTTCTGCTCTATATCACATCTTGTTTTAAGATGATCTGTCAACATGTCAACCAAAGAATCATTGTGAAGTACCGATGTTGTGTTATAAAAGTTCTTAAGCCCGGAATAATCCTGATCCGAGAGTTCTTTCAATGGTATTAATTTTTTGGCGGCCTCGTTAGCATATTTAGAATCGGAATAAGTAAGGATAAGATCCTTCAATTGAGATTCAGCTAATTCAAAGTTCCCGGAATCAATGAAAATCTGTGCTTGTTCAAATTCTCCTTTCCCGGGGTCATCACCATTACAAGACGAAGGTGGACACCATGTTGGCTCCCATGAATAGAAGGTGGGGGGAAAAAGGACTGGGTTTGTGGGTAAACAATTGCATTTAATATTGAGCATCCCTTCTATCGGATTCGGAGAAGGTAATGAATTATCATAATAGATCAGTGGGTCCGATGATAATGAATTATTAATGACATTATAATGAAATTCATAAGGAAAGCTGTTGTCAAAGCTTCTAACCTGGCTTTTGAAGTTATCATATATTTGTTGGGTCTCAGAATAATTGGTGGCCCCGGAATTTCCCAACACCTTTACACTTGACATATTCATGGTCGCAATACCGTATGCATTATTGGTGATTCTGTTGTTAAAAATATCAGCGAATGAATGATAAACTTTTATGCCCCAGCTAAGATCCTGAGGGTTACCAGATTTCTGGATCCTATTATTTTGAACAACCTTCTCCCGAGCATCAGCACCACCGGAATATGACAAATTAATCCCCGCTCCGTTTGAATATGTAATCGTATTATTTTCGATCACATAATTGCTGAAATGGCTTAAAGAAATTACACTTTCAAAAGGACTATCGGTAAAATCGCAACCAGAAACAGTTACTAAATTTCGATCCGGGGTATTGTTGTATAAATTGATGCCAGCATTAGTAAAAGTTGCATTTTCAAAATTGAAATTGCATCCTTTCAAATCAATCTCGGAATTATTGATGGAACAGGATGATGCTCTTAACATTCTGATTTGTCCTGTAACATTACAATTTGAGATTGAACCGCTCGTTAGAACGACGGATAGGTCCCCATTATTAAACGAAAGCCCTTCCCAGGAATTCTCTTCCAATGACGATAATTCCAAATTCATAATCGGTTCTGCATTCGTTATTGTTCCTCCAATTCCGGTCATGCAACCCTCTATTTCTATTTTATTCATTTCTCTTTGTCCTTTGATTCTGACATCATGACCAATTGCCAAGGTCGCCCCATCATCAATGACCAATTGACCGTTATCGGTAAATTCCAATGTTCCTCCGTTGGGAATTGTTAACGTGCTTCCATCTCTAAGATAGATTTTTGTACTTATTGTCGTTGAGGATGGAAGCGTAATATCTTGTGTGATTTCGTACCCCTTTGCCATCATGTTGACTGCGGGATCACCGAATAAATTATACATGAAATGCCATGGATCAGTTGAATTTGTCATATGGAGCCTTGCTTCTAATACACATTCGCCTAAAATCGTTGACAAGTCGTGATAGATTGCATAGGGAATCCATTCATAGATATATCTAGGGTATTCTCCTGGTAGAGTACTATATAATCCAGCTTCCTTATATGATCCCAAGTATGCAAGATATCCTGCATCTGGAGAATATACGTTCATTCTCTCCGCAATACAGTCATATTGTGGCCCCCCATATTTGGCATAAGCACCTGTCATACAAGCTCTCGCAATTGCAACAGGATACATACCATAATTATGAAGGTGATCTATTTTATATTGAAGGGTTAATGCTCCACCTTCCGGATAAATCCCACCACCAAGGCACCAATTCATTGTCAGCACTGATTCTTCCAATAAACAAATCGCCGATATAATCCCAAATACCTGTGATTCCCTGTGTAATACATGAATAATAATAATCATTTTCACAGTAAAAAAATGAATTATTGACCGAACCTGGTACCGGAGCTCCAGTGGGATGAGGATCTGTTGAAGCAGGCACACCTCCATATGATGGATCATTACTTACCGCATCCCCAACTAAAAGAACGAAAGCAACCTTATGATCATATGTGTGAACCGCATGACCTCCATCGTAAACCTTTTTAATAAAATCCCTGATTTTCTGTTCATGTCTAAGAGAATAGGACTCATATTCAAAATCTTTTGCCAAAATATTTTGTACATCAACAATGGCAACATCAAACCCGTTAAAAACGGCTCTGTGAGATGCTAATTGCTGGAGGCTTGTACTGTGCGGGGTGAAGAATTGCGGATCTGTAATGATCAGGTAATCAGCAACGATATTCTGTGCCTCTGATGGGTCATTAATCGTTACCCATTGCACACTTCCTGAAACAGGTGCCGGAGTTGGAGGTAACGATGGAACTTGATCTGAATTATAATTTAAAAGTACCTTACTGGTAAGATTTGTAAAAAATCCATTATCAACATTTATTTCAGTTTGTGAATTATAAAAATGGATGATTATATCAAATCTCGTATAAACGATTAGTTGATGTGTGTAAGGATTGTATTTTATCGGATATGCTCCAAGTTTTACCATTCTTTGATTCCTCAGAAAACTTCTCTCGAGGAGTTCAAGTCGCTGCTCAGGCATCCATCCATTGATCTGGTAAATAGAATCGTTTTTCATAAAGGTTTCTACCTGGGTTGGAAACCCGTTCACTGAATCTATGGTCACTTCAGGGACCGGGCATACAAAATACTGATTCAGAATTATTGAGTCAGTGATTTAATAAACAACGCCTATAGAATCACACAAAGGGATTGCTAGTTGCTTAATAATTGTTGGGATTTCCGGGAAACCAGTACTCCCTATAGTACTTCCCTGTGGCAGTGAAATTCTTTGAAACACATCGTATCCGGTATCAATGTTCTTCTTATACATACCAGGGACTTCAATGGTGCATCGGACTTCAAGGTTCGTTGAGCTTTGCATGTTAATTATTGGAGCAGAAGGGTGATCACTTGTAAAAGTGATCCACTCCGATTGAGAAATCCCCATTAGTGATAATCCAATGAAGATTAATGTCATATAAGTGCTTTTCATAATAAATGATTTTGGGTGGGTTAAGATAAATGAACTATGTAGTGGTGTAAATATTGATGAATTTATTAAACAAATATTCTACAAGAATGAGGCAATTAAGAGGTCACCCGAATTTAAAAATTCGACGTATTTACTGCCTTTTTAACTGTCATTCCAATTTTGCAAAACAATCAGGTATCATCTTTTTTGGCATAATTGCCGGATCGCTTTTGTGATTGAATCCCTGAAGTTTTAAGGTCTTTGCACTGCTTATCCAGACATTAACTATGATCTCATCTTCTGATTCGACCAGAACACCCCATTCCCTTTCATCAATGTCTTCTGAATGTGTTTCTCCGCAAGCCACAGTAAATGGACCCAGAACGGTGGTGTAGTCAAGACTGTAAATCCAGACAGTTGCCTGACACCCTCGTGTACCGGATACAGACTTTATCTGAACATATACCCGTCTTCTTTCTTTCGTGTCTTTTGAATTCGGACCGGTGTTTTTTTCTCTGAAATTTGCATAGGAATTAACCTTTACATTGTAGGATGGAATTGGATAGGTTGGGATACCTTGGGAATAGGCACAATTGAACCCAAATACCATTGCCAGGATGATGGAAATACATAAATAGTTTTTCATTGTTCTTCATTTTGAATTAATGTTCAGTGAATTATTTACCTGACCAATATATGAAGGACAATTTCGTTCTGTAAATCTATTTTGTATACCAAAAAAGCGATCAAATATGTACTTAATAAAAATTTGAAAAGTTGAAATTCAGCAAGGTAAGGACTACGATTGTAACCTTTTGGGTGACCAAATTGGTCACCCAACGCTTAATATTTGGCGGGTTTGATGGGTTTTGAGGAAAGCAGTCGTCTTCTGACAAGCACCGTCCGGATAATCACAGGTATGAACCCGAGGATCCAGGGTACTCGGGAGACCCTGATTCCGGGGCAAGCCCCGGGGAATTAACCCTCATACCCACCCCTCTAATCCCCTCCCTACAAGTAGGGAGGGGAAGACCAAAGGTCGGGGTGGGTACGATTAAATTGAACCTAGCCGTGTTAATAATCTGACAAGTTCGATATTGTTTTTTACCTTGAAGGTGGCTCTTAAGGTCTTGAGCATTTTTTCGACAAATGATCGGTTAATTCCTATCCGATCGGCTATTTCCTTATGCGTAAGCCCTTCCGATAGCAATTTGGCAATATCAAGCTGGGTGGGTGATATATTAATCTTTTCTGTCGGTTTATCTGGTATCAGAAGGTTTTGTTCAGCATTATCGATCTGTCCAAAATAAAACATTTCCCCTTTCGCTGCTTTTTCAAATGCTATCTTAAGATCTCTACGCGTTGTATCTTTTGTGATATATGTTAGTGCACCTTCATCCATCATCCTTTTTTTCCAGAATGAAGCTGTTTCAGATGTATAAATTGCTATGGGTTTGTCCTGAAAGTGCTTTCTTAGTTTCCGAATATTATCTGTTGGATGAGTCCCTGGAATGTGCAAGTCGAGTACAATCAAATCAAATGATTCAGCGACTGCATGAAGTATAGCCTCATCTGCATTTGCAGCATATCCAGAAACTATGATCCCATCCCGTTTGGGCCTGAATAAAAATCGGAAACTTGCAACAACCAGTGTATGATGATCCTCAATTAGAAATATCCTGATCATGTTTTTACGTTTTCTGAATGGTATGGTTGACCTTACTAACACGAAGGCTAATATACCACTTTGTTCCTTTCCCTGAAGAAGTATTTAACCGGGCGTTACCATTTATGATTTTTGCACGTTCAAAAATATTCATCACTCCAAGACCTTTACTGATAGCTGTTTTCATGTCAAATCCAGGGCCGGTATCCTGATAAAAAATAAAAAACATACCTGCCTCTTCATACAGATTGATATTTATTTCACCGGACGTTACATATTTTGTGGCATTCGTTAATAATTCCTGAACAATCCGGTAAAGGTGAATGGTTTGCTCGGTCGAAAGATTAAAATCCGTTTGACTGATTACACAGTGAATGGGTATGATTGATGCAATTTTCAAATCCTCACACAATCCATTTACAAGTTCAGATATTGTAAGCTCTTCAATAAAACTGTTGCTCATGCGATGAGAAATTTTTCTCAGACTGGCAGTCATCAATGATAATTTACTTTTAAGATCATATTCAATGTGATTATCGCTGATTTGTGCCTGCTCGATTTGCTGCAACATCGAAGTATAAAAGGGAGTGGTCAGATCATGGAGCTCCATAGATACCCTCCCCTTCATACTTTCCTCTGCTTCTATTACCCTTTTGGCTGAAATGATTATTTCTTTCTGGTACCTGATCTTTTTTCTTTGCATTATCCAGATAACAATAAAAATAGTTAATAACAGAAAGATGATGACAATTGAAAACCAGGCATTCATCAAATGGATCTTATTTTCTTTTTCTTCCAGTTCCCGCGCATTGGTTTGAATTCTTAACTCCTTGTTTTTGAGATCCAAAAGTGCAGCAAGAAGTCTTACCTGTGCATTTGCCTGTCTTTTATCAGCCTCGACCCTTGCCTTGAGCGCTTTTCGTTCATATGTGAGCGCCTGTCCAATTTTATTTTCAGCAAGGAGAACATCTGTGTAGGTATCATACAGCGTAGAAAGCCAGTCATAATTTTCAATTCGTTTTGCAATCGGAATAGCATGCTTTTCAAGGCATAATACTGCTTCCTGGAAATTCTTTTTATCGAGTAAACTATACGCCAGGTTATTATAAGCAGCGATTTCAGCGATTGCAGAATTACCGGATTGGCTGATTTTAATTGCGGATCGGTAATAGCTTATTGCAGTATCTATATTTATACTCTGAAGACCAAGATTAATCAGGATCAGGGAGATCTCCTCTTCATTTCCGGGTTGTCTCTGTAAAAGGTTTATTGCCTTTTGTTGAATGGCAAATGAACTAACAGGATCATTTTCAAATCTTGCAAGACTTGCCGTGGCAATCCCCATTTGTGTTTGTAATTTATTTCGGTGGGCAATATTATAGGCAGAGTCATACATTGCTTTCGCATCCACCGTGTCCTGCAATTCGGATTTCAAGTTTCCCAGTGCATTGTATGCATTTGAAAGGATAATATGATCATTAGATATCTGTCCAAGAGAAATTGAAGAATCAAGAAAAATTAAAGCCATTTTATTATCTGAAGCTGTTTGGTATACATTGGCCAGATTATAAAATATCTTTGGTTTGATGCTTTTCAGCTTGTATTTGTTGGCAACTGTTAATGCCATTGAATAATATATAAAACTCGAATCGCTGTTATGATTGAAATACCCAATACCCAGCATCAAATATGCCCGTGCCAGCGCTACCTCAGAATTCATTCGCAAAGCAATTGAAAGCGCTTGTTTTGCATAACGATGAGCTTGAACATTGTTTGAGGCCTTTGTCCTCCCGACAAGTGAATCCAGTTTTGTGATTGAATCCAATAAGGCAGCATTGCTCAAGGGAATAAGTGAGGTTGATGGTTTTGGGGATTTCCCTGTACAATCTGTAAGCATCCATATGAAAATTATGAGTATCAGAAATTGATATATTCTTTTCATATGAATTGCTTTATTATGCAAGTTTACAAAAAGTTCAAAAACATTCTTAATAAAACGGTTTGATTAACTATCCAAAAATGGAATATGATTGATCGCAATCGTACCAACGATCTTTCAAGTACCCAACCCCTGCACCCCTTCCCTACTAGTAGGGAAGGGGACGGGGGATGGGTATAATGAACTGAAACGAAACTGCTGTCATTCAAATATTATTCTGATTTTATGAAAATTAAAAAGTTACTGGTACGATTGTGCTTAATCAGAATGGAATTATCATTATTCACAAATCTAGGACAAAATTGTAGTGCGGTACAAAGGGATAACTTAATTAGTTTATCCATAATGTAATAATAATGCAATAACCCTTGAGCCGTTCAAACTGTTTCGACGGCGAACATCCGCAGAACATCACAAAGATGACCGGGAAAAACATCCAGAGTTTTATTTTCATTGATTTGATTTTTTGGTTAAACAATTTGCCGGACCCTGCACCGCCCCTCTTTTTTAACAGGAGAGGCGGGCCGGGTTCCTGCATGAACAAGGTCAGAGTATCAGGGTCGCCTGACCGGTATTTCCGGGATTGTCGTACGCGACCGCAACCAGCTTCATATCGGCCAGCGCGTCGACTTCAACCGTCGCCATGTAGGTCCAGTGCTGCCGGATCGGATCCTGGATGCAGGCTCCTTCCTCCACAAGGGTATCGTCGGCTGCCATGATCCTCAGCTCAACCTTCGTCACCTGGAAATCATCGGAGGCCTCCACAACGATCTTGTCGCCGACTTTCCCATGGTACCCGAGCACATTGATCAGGTCGACCATCGGTTTCTTCAGATAATCCCTAATGGCGAGCATGTAAGCTGACCTGCCTTTATCGGCCCTGCTTTGATACAACGCCTTCAGCACGGGATCAGCCAGCATGGCTTTCGCGTAGTTGGTCGCTTGCTTGAAGTGCTTCCTTACTTCAGCCTGCAAGACCGTCGGTTCGGACTTCGACTTTTTCGGCAGCTTGGCAAGAATGCTCTTGCCATAGCGGTTCCGGAAAACAAACTGGTCACCGAATTTCCCGCTGTAATTTTTCGTTAATGAATTTTCACTTGTTTTTGACATGTTTTTAAATTTAAAGATGAATAAATGCGATCCCGGCCGTGATCAGTTGAATTATCTGCGCAAATGTTTTTTTGCATACTTAGTCGCTTAGTCGCTTAGTCGCTTAGGCGCTTAGTTGCTTAGGCGCTTAGTTGCTTAGTTGTTTAGATGTTTAGGTGTATAATGTTTTTCTTTTTTCTTTTTTCTTTTTTCTTTTTTCTTTTTTCTTTTTTCTTTTTTCTATTCTCTATTCTCTGTCCTCTGACCTCCGCGATGCTGAACCCCGCCAGGAAAGAGTAGAAACTGACAATCTGAGGTAAAGGGGTGCAGAATAATGTGAATTTTGTGCTCATGACCTTTCATTTGTTTGCAGTAAATATACATTCCCCATATGGCCTCCGGTAGTGGTAAAAAGGGTGGTACCACCCTCGGCTATTTACTGATTTTATTGTCTTACCTGTGTTGTGTCTTACCCTGAAATAGCTATACAGTAAGTTGTTCGGAGGTTGTCCGGAAGTTGTATACAGGTTGTTCGAAGATTGTATAGAGATTCTTCGGACCCGCTATAGAACTTGTTCGGGTGCCGTATAGGTGAGGGATACGTGAGGTATGCTTGAGGTACGCTCAGGGTTGCATCAGGGATGCTGATTTGTATACGGGCGGGTCGGGAAGGGTTGTCATACTCCGGCGGGTCTTAAAGACACCGTCGTGTAATGCGAAAACCCGTCGGCGTAGGAAGTACCCGCCGGAGTTTAAACCAGGTCAAACATCATTTGGCCCCGACTTAAAAGATCCACGACAGGGGGCGTGATCGGTGTGGGTTTCAGGTTTCAACAACCGGGACCCTTTATCTGATTATGTTCCCAAACAACAGAAAAACATTTAGTCATATTACATATAATCTGATTTAGTTTATGTGAGTCATCCAAATTACACCATTGCTTCGATCATCGCAATGGAATCCGTTAAATCATGGCGGAAGTTTACAATAGTTTCGTGCCAGTCAGCAAGACGTTTCTTTGGTTTTGATTTGTTTAAATTTAAAAAATACCATTGTTTTTCTATCGTTTGTCGAACATTATTTTCAAGGTGGTCATATCCTATCCTTTTTGAAAACTGGTAAACGTAGTGTATCAATGTTTCCAGATCTGCAATGGAGTTATCATTGCACCCTGTTTTTTCGATCTTTGCTAAATCGTCTAAAAAGTCCTTCATTAATGGAACGAACTGGAAAAATTGGTTCTTCACATCCATAAAACAGGATTTATATTGGTTTTCGATATCCGTTACTTCATCTTCCCTAAGTTCAGAAAATTCTTTACCTAAAGCCCGCATTGAAATCTTTCCGTTATTTTGCGTTAAAAAACGTATCAATAAAGCGACCATTTTGTCGGACATCTGAAACCGATCATCCAGCCAATCCTTCATTGCATCGTAATTTTGTAAATAAGCCACTTCTTCAGGAATGATCTTATTTATGGTGTAATCGACGCAATCAAAAAGAAATTCAGCTTGTAAGGTCGCATCAAAGTACCTGTAATAATCTATTGTATCATTTAAAACCTCAACATTATTATCTGAAGTCTTTTTCCATCGTATAAACTCCAAAAGCGGATGCGAATATGATTGCAGTACTTTGCGGTAATCTTCGATACGCTCTAATATCGCAGCCGAAACCGGGAAAATGATTCCCTGTGGTGTGAACTTCATCCTTGTTAAGATATGATGAATCAGATACCGATGCAACCTGCCATTGCCATCAACAAACGGATGAATAAAGACAAAACCAAAGGCTATTTCAGCCGCCGCAAGTACCGGATGAAATAACGAATCCTGCATCTGCCTCTTCGCTTCGATCATCCCGTCAATAAGCGGATCGATATCCTGCCACCTTGCAGAAATATGTTCGGGAATAGGTTCACCGGTGGTACGATCGTGTTCTCCAATAAATCCGCCAGTGGTGCGATATCCCATTTCTATGAATCGACTTTTTTCAATAACAATTTGTTGCAATCGGAGTAATTCTTCCTTACTTAACGCTTTATTCCCTGCCTGACCAATCGCCTGACCCCACCGGAATGCCCTCGTTTGCGTCGGATGCTCCCCTTCAATATTGAACGAAGCCTTAGAGTCCTTCAGTAAAAGAAATGCGGAGGTTCGCAACAGTACATCCCTGTGTACCTCTTTGATGACCTTGTTTGTTTTGTCTGAAAGGTTTTCGGTAATATAGCGTTCAATTTTATCTGTCTTGCTGATAAGCGGACAGAAGTTTGTATTACCTGTCAGGTTGTTTTTTATTCGATGACGGGGAGAATTGATACTTTGCTGACTTGCATATTGCAGGTTGTCATCTAATAAAAGCACATAATTTCCCGAATCTAAATCCGGAACCTTTAATTCCTTTTGCATCAGCCACTCGTAGAGAAACCAGATCTTCCTGCTGTATTGACTTTGCGGCTCTTTATGAATCCATTCTTCGATAATTCTGGTCTGGAGTTTTTCAAATAGTTTCTTAATTGCCAATAAATTGATCCCTTCATATTTTAATGCAAAAACAAGGTGGGAGTACAAAGTATCCTCAGGCTGGTGCCTTGGGGTAAAAACCAACCATCCGGCAGCTCTGTACTGCCTGTGTTTTCTGCTGATTAATGCAAGCTGCATCGGGGCAGGTATAGGAAGTTTATATGCAGTTATTATTGCTCCGTATCCCACTAATGTGCCTTCTTCAGGGGCTTTTCTTTCCTGAAAAACACTTATTTCTTGTGAAATATTATTATTTTTCATAATAATTTATGAATTGTACTTACAGCAAAAGTATATGAAAATTACTTATCATACGTGAAAAAGTATTATTTATTTGAAATTTTATGAAAAACACTTAATTTGCATGAAATATGACTATAAGTTACAGTCTAAATCGGATCCATCATCGATATGCCAATTCTTTCGCCTACTCTGATCGCAGTTTCATAACCCTTCAACGTATTGATCAATAAATCCTCATCGATGAGGATTTTGTTTTTCTCAAACAGCAGCACGACTGTGGACCCCCCGAATTTGAAGAACCCCTTTTCTTCCCCTTTTTTTACAAAATTCCCTGTGTACGTCTGAACGATACTTCCTGCCATGGTTGCACCTACTTCACACATCACAACATCTCCAAACAAGGGGTTCGAAATGATGGTAAATTCCCGTTTGTTCAGGCAGAATATTTCAGCCATTTTGCGCAAAGCAAGAGGGTTAACAGAATAATAATCCCCGTCAATCCGGGTGACGGGTGATACATTTCCGCTGACGGGAAAATGGAAACGGTGGTAATCGAACGGGGCAAGCCGGATGATCACAAGGGTGCCATCCCGGTATTTTTGAGCAAGACGGTCATTATTCAAAAACGAAGAAACATCGAATCGGTATCCTTTGATGATAAAATCGCTGTTGCGAATATTGGCATATGCCAGTATTTTCCCATCGGCAGGCGATACTGCAATGGTTGTGCCGGTATCCACCGGCCTGGCAGTATTCTTTAGTTTCCGGGTAAAGAAATCGTTGAAAGAGGTGAACTTCTGTTTTTGCGCGGTACTCATATCGATATCAAATTCTTCAACAAAGGGTTGGATTTTCCTGGTCGATGAAGGATGATCCATTCGGTTGCCATAAACAGAGGAAACCACCTTTCTTTTTGCCAGCACCCACAATGTTGCTTCCCCAACCGGATTATTATACAGCCAAGCCAACCACTTTTCGCCGGCCACTTTTTCCGTTTTTAACACACCACTGTACCTTTCGTAAAATTGAATGGGCGCTTGTGGCGGCAACGGATACAATGCCAGGATGGCAATGACGGCAACCAATAACAAAATGAGGCCCCACCTCTTTTTAGTTTTTGAAATATTCATTTGTCATTATTTGTTTTTCGAATGATCACAATTATACCAATAATCTTAACCGTACCCTACCCCTGCACCCCTTCCCTACTAGTAGGGAAGAGGACGGGGGATGGGTACAATGGACAGAAACGAAAAAGTCAGCAAAGGTTTATTAGTCAGATTTTCTGTAATTTGTAAAATTACTGGTACAATAGTGATTAATCATTATTTGTTTTTTCTTGATCAGAAGCCTCCCGGTCAGATTTAAAAGCCCGGTAATCGATATGAGGCGGGGTCATCCACCCATGGTAAGCCTGATCGTGTAGTATCGATTGGGAAGTGACCAGTTTGACTGGTTTTTCCGGCAGGAACTACCTTTCAGCCCGGAGTACTATTATTATTCAGCCTGTCAAGAAAGGTCATGCAGTACTTCTCCATCGAAAATTCAGCGGTACTTTCCAGGACCTGAATGCTCAATTGATGGTACACTTCTTCAGGCATATTATAAAACTGATTAATTCTGGTGTAAAATTCATTGGGATTGTTGCAGAAATATCCGTTGGACCCGTCCTTCAAAAATCTGCAGTTCTCTCCTACCGGACTTGCAAGTACGGGAACACCGGCCGAAAAATACTGTTTCAGCTTAAAAGCTGATTTGGCCTTATTTAAACCGGTCTCAAGCAGGGGAGAAACACCCACATCAAACCGTGAAATTTGCTGATAGACGGAAAATTCATTTTCCCAATCAACATCTTCAGCTATTTCGAGATCCACATTCCCCGAAACCGGGAATAACTCACGCAGGGATTTTTTGTGTTCACTTTTTGTCACACCCATGATCACCAGTCTTACCCTCATCGACAAATGCTCAAGGGCAGGAAAAAACAACTGCTCCAGGCTTTCCCGGTGGGCATTATAAAATCCAATCCATCCGATGGTGAACACGCTGTTTTTTTTCGTCTTGATGTACGGATGCCTTATGACCGGGGAGGTATTGATGAAAACCCTGCCATTGTGGAGGGAGGAAAATTTGAAAAGCTCTTCACTGCCTACTGAAACCAGGGAAGCATGTTGTAAGAAATGTACTATGGTTTCGGGAGGGAACTTTAAATGGAATGCATCATCCAGGTCATAAATTGTTCCCTTCCTTCTGAAAAACAGGAGAAATTCAAGTGCATGGGCATAAATTCGCCGGGTATAAATCTTCTGAAAAACGATGAGAGAACCTTTTTTGCGGAACAACAGGGCCGAAAAATAGATTCTGATAAAGTGAAGGATGTTCAGCGGGTGGTACCCGGGCATTACAAACGAGGAGGGTATTCCATAGGTGTGGTTTAAGGCTTCAAGAAAATATTTTCCCCGGTACCTGACACAGGGCCCTTTCATGCTGTAATGAGCGAACCAATAAATATGGGATGGCTTCATCAGGCTTCGAATAGATTACGGCAGGCAGCGGTTTGCTGATTGCAAAAATATCTTAATTTTATCTATTAACTTTCGATCTCTTGAATAATTCCAAAAAAACAGAAATTCTTTACCTTACCCGTTGGTATCCCCCGGAATCAGGGCACTTTGTGAAAGACATCGCCCGTGCCTGTTCGCAATACTGTCATGTCAGCGTAATTGTTGCCGTCCCGGACCCCCGGATCCGCGTTGCCAAATTCCGGACTGAGCTTCATGTGGACCCGGAATTATCGCTACAGACAATCCGTGTTTATTTCGGATCCTTGAATATCCGAATGATATCAAATATGATCAACCCTGTTCTTTACTTTCTGGCACAGGGATTGGGATACAAATTACTCGTGGGAAAGGGTCTGAAATTTGAGCTGGTACATGTGCATGTTCTCACCAGGACAGCACTGTTTGCCTTATTCCTTAAATTGACGAAGGGGACTCCGTATATTATTACGGAATACTGGACCCGCTATCTTCATGATTCCCTGAGTTACCATGGATTTGCAAGAAGAAAGATCACGGCCCTCCTGGTCAAGAAGGCAAACGCTATGGTCTGCATCAGTAAATACCTGGCAGACGCGATGATCCAACAAGGGCTAAAGAACCATAATTACAGGATTATTCCCCTGGCCATCCGGACCGGGCAATTCGTCCCGGGTGTTACTCCGGAAGAGACGCAGGTTAAAAGGATCATCCATATTTCCACCTTTAACAACCATTCAAAGAATGTCTTCGGGATGCTCAGGGCGGTAAAGCGGCTTTCAATGTTGCGAAATGATTTTGAACTTCACATGGTGGGTGGGGCAGATCAGTTTTTGAGAAAGACAATCGAATTCGCCAGGGTCCTTGATCCCGATGGTAAGTTTATAATTTTTCATGCTGCCAAATTTGGGTCCGAACTTGCAGCGGAGATCAGGAAATCTTCATTCTTTCTGATGTTCAGCAATTATGAGACATTTTCGGCGGTGATCCAGGAGTGCCTGTCCTGTGGGATACCCGGTGTTGTAACCCGTGCGGGAGCCGTGCCTGAATACTTTACCCCTGATTCAGGAATCCTTGTCGCACCGGGTGATGAAGATGCACTTGCCGGATCACTTAACGATATGCTTGATCACTACCGTGATTATGATCAGAATAAACTCAGAGAGAATGTAGTGAGGAGGTTCAGCTATGAAGTTATAGGAAATACATATTACCAACTGTACCAACAATTATTTTCAGGATCTATGTCCTGAAGTTCCTCGCCAGGTGATGGACTCAGGGTGCATCCGAAGCCTGCTTCAGAATGTTTTTGAAATCAAGGCGCGAACATGCTGAGACCTTTGCGTCCCAGTGAACAAACATATTTCTCCATAGTGAGGGACACGGATATCTTTTTACCTTCAAGGCATTGGAATCAAAAAGGCCCCAGTTCAGCTTACTCACATTGACAGAAAAACCAGGTATTATCGCTGTATGTGTAAGGCTGGCTCATGATTCCAGACCTCAGGAACATGAAGCGTTAATCAAGAAAAATGAATGGGAAATGACATTGGAAATGAATTTAAGTGCGCAAAATAATTCGTTGTATTGTCGGAATATTATTTTTATTCTGTAAATTGCGTATGCAGTATGATTCAAAATAGGTGATGATTTAACCGGCAATGAACTAAGAACCTGTTTACTATAAATATTTACCATAACCTTAAATCAAAAAACCATGAAAAGAACATTACTATCTGTTGTTGCCATTTTCGCTTTAGCCCTGGGTCTGCATGCACAGATGTGGATCGAGCAGTACAGTGGCATGGCAAACTCAAGAGGACTCACGGATCTGTTTGCCGTGGACGCAAATGTCGTGTGGGGTGCTGCCTATGACGGTGCGGCCCCGACCAATGCCTGTAACGATTTCTGCAAAACCACCAACGGTGGTACGCTCTGGACGGCGGGAAGCATCACAGGCGCAACCGGTCTGTCGATTGCCAATATTGTTGCCTCTGACGGATTGCATTCCTGGGCCTGCTGCTATAATCCTGGTTCAGGTACGAACCACGGAGGTGTTTATTACACCGCTGACGGAGGAACTACATGGACAAAGCAGGCTACCGCCCTTTTTACCAATTCAGCATCCTTCCCTGACTGTATTCATTTCTGGAATAGTAACACTGGCTGGGTCATGGGCGACCCGATCAACGGAGATTTCGAAATGTACACCACAACCAACGGAGGAACAACGTGGACCGTCGTTCCCGGTGCCCAGATACCCAATCCTCTCTCCGGTGAGTGGGGCGTTGTCGGCTATTATTCTTCGGTCGGTAACACAATCTGGTTTGGTACCAATAAAGGCCGGGTCTATAAATCCACCGACCAGGGCCATAACTGGACCGTTTCGCAGGTCCTGACCTGGACATCCATCTATATTCAGCCTTATTTTAAAAGTGCCACTGTGGGATTCGTCATGGATAAAAGTGCAGGAGCCACCATTGGCAACCTGGCAAAAACAACTGACGGAGGCACTACCTGGACCGCCATTACACCAACCGGAAGTCATTTTTCGAACGACATGGCTTATGTTCCCGGTTCTCCCGGCACCTGGGTCACTACCGGTGCTGATGTAACCTTGCCTGCGGCAGGTATAACCTACTCATTTGATGATTGCGCCACATTCACATCTTTCACCGAAACCATCGGGAACCAGTACCTTGCAACAGCATGGGCCAGCAGCACGGCAGGCTGGGCAGGTGCATTCGTGAATGCAGGAGCAGGCGGAATGTGGAAATTCAACGGAAACCTTGCCCAACCCGTTGCTGACTTTTCGGCCAATAACACAACGATCACAATCGGGCAGTCGGTTACTTATACGAACCTGTCAACAGGAGCGGCTACATATCAGTGGACATTCCCCGGAGGCAATCCCGGATCTTCCACACTTCAGACACCTCCCCCGGTATCCTACGCCACAGCCGGAACATATGATGTTGTTCTTACCGCAACAGGAACATTCGGCTCCAACACAATGACGAAAACGAATTATATAACCGTCAGTCCGCCGCTTTCACTCACCGTGACAGCACCAAACGGTGGAGAGAGCTGGCAGCAGGGTACACATCACAATATCACGTGGACAAGTTCAGGAGTCACCAATGTGAAGATTGAATATACGATTGACGGCGGGCTTACCTTTTTACCGGTGATCGCAAGCTGGCCTGCAAGCAACGGGATTTATGACTGGCTCGTACCCAATACCCCATCAACACAATGCAAGGTCAGGGTCGTTGATGATACTAACCCGCTTGTTGGCGATCTCAGCAACAACGTATTCTCCATTACCCTTCTTCCCACTGCAACTGTACAGGTGCTTACTCCAAACGGGGGAGAATCCTGGCAGGAAGGAACAAGCCATGCGATCACATGGACAAGTTCCGGCGTTACCAATGTAAAGATTGAATATTCTTTTGATAACGGTGCAAACTGGTCCATCATTGTTCCAACCTGGGCTGCCAGCAGCGGCAGTTATTCGTGGATGATCCCCGGCACACCTTCTGCACAATGCAAGGTCAGGGTCAGCGACGCCAGTGATGCCACCATCTTCGACATCAGCGATAACGTATTCACCATTACCCCCGCTGCTCCGTCTTCCGTGCAGGTAACATCCCCGAACGGAGGCCAGACATGGCATTCCGGGATCAACTATTACCTTACCTGGCTGTCCATGGGATTGACGATGGTAAATATCGAGTACACTATCGATAACGGGGCCACCTGGACATCGATCGCATCCAATGTGGCTTCCGATTCGGCAAATTCATACATCTGGAATGTGCCTGCAACGTCATCTTCATTGTGCAGGGTCAGGGTGATCAATGCAGGCAATCCGAACGTCCGGGATCAGAGCGATAATGTATTCACCATTGTTGGCGGCGAATTACCTGTGATCAATGTCGTTTCACCGAATGGAGGAGAAACCTGGGTGACGGGGCATTCCTATGCTGTTACCTGGACCAGCACCAATGTGGATAATGTGATGGTTGAAGTCTCAACAGATACAGGCGCCACCTGGACGACCATTGTTTACACTACACCGGGAAATACAGGATCCTTCCCATGGATCGTACCGGATACGCCTTCTTCGTTCTGTATCCTGAAAGTCTCCGATGTCTCTAATCCGCTGCTTTTCGATGAAAGCAACGGCACATTTGAGATTACGCCGAATACCGGGATCGGTTCGGCCGGCATGCCCCGGGTAAACATTTACCCCAATCCAACATCCGGAAGGATAATGATCGAATCAGGCACCAGGATTGAGGCGCTTTCAGTCTACAACCCGATGGGGGCAACGATCATCACAACGAATCCTGAACAGAAAGAAATCGGGATTGATCTTTCAGCCTACCCCAAAGGAATCTACTTTGTAAAGCTGACGCTTGACAGCAAAGTGGCCATTTACAAGGTGGTGGTGATGTAATTAGTGAAGAGTGAAGAGTGAAGAGTGAAGAGTGAAGAGTAATTTTTCACTTTTCACTCTTCACTTTTCACTTTTAACTATTTTCCGAAAAGCTCATCAATAAAAATCAGCTTCCCGTTAAGCGTTGGTTTTCCCGGTTCAAGGATCTCATAGAGGTAATATCCTGCGGGAAGGTTTTCGCGTTCGATCCTGACATGATCTCCGGATATCCCGGAAAGGCTACGGATCGATTTTCCATATGAATCAAAGATTTTCAGGCTTCCATATGAAATCTGGTCATTGAAATGAATGATGGTAAAGTTGACTGCGGGGTTAGGAACAGCAGATGCCTGGTTCTGGAATAACCTTGGATTCGTTCCCACAGGCCATTGATATTCATATGCACCGATATCGACCCGGCCATCGACCACGCGGGGATTGCCTTGCTTATCCGTGTCCGGATAGGTGCCAGAAGGATCTCCGGCATTAATGCAAGGTGACCATTGCGATTCAGACCAATCAGCCGTTTCCCCGTTAAACAAGTATCCACTTCCTGCCGACGGCCACACCAAAACCGGGTTCTGATCGATATTGTTGCTATAGACCCCCGTATAGAAATTCCCGTTCGTGTTAAAACCGGCAACACCTCCCTGAATATCGCAAAAAAAGAAATCAGGATCGCTGGGTTCATCGTAAAGATAAACCTGGTTTTGATCTCCATTGGCAACATTTCCATAAATAATGCAATTCCGGAAGACAGGGTTTAGGGAGCTATAAAAATAGGCAGCCCCTCCGGATTGTCCGGCCAGGTTGTTTGCGATGGTATTATTGGTAAGTGTGGTAGATGAGTGACCGGAAAAATAGATCCCACCTCCCAAACCATCGTTACTATAGTCGGCCGTATTGTTGGTTATCGTATTGTTCAAAATCGTACTCGCATCATTGCCTGCGATATAGAGCCCTCCTCCACAGCAGTCATTACCGGTTGCAATATTGTTGGAAATGGTGTTATTAATGATGGTCGCTGTTGCATTCAAATAAATTCCGGCACCGCATCCCCCGGAGTAATTCGTAATATTTTCAATGATGATATTACCGGATATGACCGGGCTTCCGGTCATGATCCTTAAGGCCCCGCCGCGATTTGCACCATTTGCATAAAATGTGTTGCCGGATATCAGCGCGTTGCTGTTACTGCAAAAGATCGCACCACCTACGCTCGCCTCATTCGATTCAAACCAGTTTTCCAGAATAAGGGGACTGCTGGAATCACAGAATATTGCGCCACCGTAGGAGTCGCCGCCAGCTGAACCATTTGATTTAAACGTGTTATTCCTGATGACGGGGTTGCTGTAAAAGCAATAGATGCCGCTACCGTACCCGGTAGCATAATTGTTCTGGATCTGGCAGTGGCTTATACGGACCTTTGAATAATGATCAATCCGGATTCCTCCTGCATCGTGTTCCGGATCAACTGCCCTCCCGAAACGAACTTTACAGTATTCAAGGATCGATGAATCGTTCGAATTACTGGTATGATCAAAACGAAGACCCCACCAGCCTGTTGAAATATTGTCAGTCATAAAATCGATGATCGCGGTTTCCGTTCCGATCGCCAATAATCTTCCCAGGACCAGGAATTTATAGTGACCCTGGAAGTTAACGATTACGCCTGCTTGAATTGTAAGTGTGGAATCCAACGGGACCATGATGCTTCCCTGCACAAGATACGGGGAACCGGAAGTTGTCCATGTACCGCTCACGTTCCCGCCGGGAATGTTTGTCTGGGCAAAGATGACCGGGGAAATGGCAAGCAAGGCTGCGGTAAGCAAATGCCTGATCATATTGTCGGTGTTTGGGGAATTATGTTAATCTCGTAAATATACGAAAGAAGTTGCAAATATCTAAAAAGGGAAGATGTTTAAGATGGCAAAAGGGTGCTTCTTAGTATCAAGAGAACAAGGTACAGAGAATAATTGAATTTCAATATTTCATGACCAAAGCCCTTGAAGCCTACTCTTTACACTTCTTACATTTTGGCTTATTTTTTTATTGTGGGACTCAGATTTTTAGAACGAAGTGAATAAAAATTTGAGTCTCATTGATTAAAGATCTTTATAAAAGAACCATTGGATTTTTAAAATGAGTGACATATGTCATCTGTTACACAAAAAAAATCATTGGGCGTATTTTAAATATTTATTTATCTTCACATCAAATTTTACGTCCACCCCGGTGACTTTCTAATCATGAAACGCCCCTTTTATGATTTCCGGATTACATACGTGGTCTGATCAATAAATTTAACTTCTAATGATCACCGGTGTTCATTCCCTTGTTTTAAAATAGTTTTCCATATGATCTGCCTTTTCCAATAGTCATTGTATGAAAGATAACACAACGATTTCTCCTTCGGTCAAAAATTTCCTTAAGAACGTATTTTGGATTTGCGTGGGCCTGGTTTCCCTTTTTTCATTCCTTGATTTTATCGGCTGGATTTTCGATTTCCCGGTTATCACAAGTTTTGGAAAAGGATGGATCCCGATGATGCCTGTCACCGCCATCTGTTTTATGCTGAGTTGCGTTTCGGCTGTGGCTGTTTTTCTTAAGCCCAGGTATCATGGCTGGAACATTCTGGCCGGATTATCCGGTGTCTTAATAAGTGTGTTTGGGTTACTGACAATTTTAATGTATTGGGGTCTGTTTGTTTACGGGAAGGAAATTTCTTTGTCGGATCTCCCGTTGTTAAATCTCTTCCTGATCCCCGATAAACGAATGGCATTAGTTACGGCTGCCAATTTTTTTCTCATTGGAATTGGGTTGGTCCTTCTGGCAAACCACAATCCCAGGTCAGTCAGGATTGCATATGGAATACTGATCCCCCCGCTCATACTGGGCTACCTGGTCGCATCAAGTTATATTCTTGGAGTCATCCAAATTCATGATATTTTTTCCAAACCTGTAGCGATCAATACCGGAATTGCCTTTCTGTTGATCTGTGTTGCTTTGTTCTCTCTCCATCCCGCCAATTGGCTGATAAGATCCTACACCGGCGATGGGTCCGGAAACCTGATGGCCCGCCGGTTATTGCCGGGACTGGTCATTTTACCTGTTGTCATTGGATGGATCAGGATTACCGGTGAGCAGCAAGGTCTATATAAATCAGAAGTAGGCGTAATCCTTGTTGCACTGACCTACACAATATGCTTTATCGGCCTGGTGGGGTTGGCGGCCATTTCGGTCAACCGAAAGGATAAAGCCCTGCGGTTAAGCCAGGAACGTTACTTTACTACGCTTGCAAGTATAGGTGATGCAATCATTGCCACAGATGTCAATGGCCACATTACGTTTATCAACAAGGTCGGTGAAGAACTGACCGGGTGGAACATACAGGATGCTTTGAACATACCTGTAGAAGAAGTATTCAGGATCATTAATGAAAATACCAGGCTGGAAGTAGAAAGCCCTGTCCGACTGGTTCTGGAGAAAGGAAAGATCGTAGGCCTTGCAAACCATACGATACTGATACGAAAAGACGGGACGGAGGTTCCGATCGATGACAGTGGTGCACCGATCAAGGGACAGGATGGAGTAATTGAAGGCGTGGTGCTGGTATTCCGGGATATATCTGAAAGGAAAAAGGCCGAGAAGGCATTGTATGAAACAAATCAGCGGTTGACTTTTCATTTTGAAAATTCTCCCCTGGCTGTGGTTGAATGGGATTCTGAATACATTGTCACCAAATGGTCGCCTGAAGCGGAACGGATGTTCGGCTGGACCACCAGGGAAGTTATGGGCAGGCAAATCGGATCCCTGAATATGATCTATGAGCCCGATATCCCGATCGTGGAGGATACGATGAAACAGTTGTCAGGAGGATCCGAAAAGACCGTCGTATCAACCAACAGAAATATTACAAAGGAAGGACAAATCATAGAATGTACCTGGTTCAACTCTGTGTTGACGGATGAGCAGGGGAGAATGAAATCAGTCATGTCACTCGTCCAGGATAATACAGAGCAAATAAAGTCGGAACGTTTATTGAAAAATAGCGAGCAACGCTACAAATTTCTTGTGGAATCCCTTCCCGACATGGCTGTTCTGCTTTTCGACAATGATCACCGGTTTCTCATTGCAGGAGGTCATGAGATCCGTCGAAGCGGATTTGATGAGAACATGATCGAAGGGCATACCCTTGAAGAGGCTTATCCCCCGGAGGTGGTTCAACTTTTTTCTCCCCTTTATGACAAGGCCTTAAAAGGAGAGGCCACCCGGTTTGATCATAATTTCGGAGATTTCTTCTATCATCAGCAGGTACTTCCGGTTTATGATTCAGAAGGAAATATCTATGGCGGGCTCGTCATCTCTCAAAATATCACTGAAAGTAAAAAGATTGAAGTTGCTTTACGGGAGAGTGAGTTATCCCTGCATCTCGCCCAGCAGGCTTCACGATCAGGCACCTGGGATTGGGATCTTTCTGCAGGGCTCCTTCACTGGACACCTGAACTGCTCTCCATTTTCGGTCTCGATCCGGAAACTGACAAGGCTTCATTTGAAATATGGAACCGCATCCTTCACCCTGATGACAGTGATAATGCATCTTCACGGATCGATATCGCGCTTAAGGAGCATTCTCCGCTCGACAGCACATACAGGATCATCCGGCCTGACGGTCAAATACGATGGATCAGGTCGACCGGTGAAGCCCGGTATGACGACAATAACAATCCCGTCAGGATGCTTGGAATATGCCAGGACATCACCGACCTCAAGAAATCGGAAGAAGCCCTCAAGGAAAGCGAAGAACAGCTGAAATCGGCATTGGAGGCGGGAGAGCTTGGCACATGGGGGCTGGATATCCAGACAAAAAAAGCCTGGCGCACATTACGTCATGACCAGATTTTCGGATATACAGAATTGCTCTCAGAATGGACTTATGAAATGTTTCTCAGCCATGTGTTGCCGGAAGATGTGGGTAATGTGGATGAAAAATTCGGGAATGCCATTGCAACAGGTACGGAATGGGATTTTGAATGCCGGATCCGGAGGGTTGACGGTGTGAACCGGTGGATCTGGGCACAGGGGAAACCCATTTTCAATGAGATGAAAGAGGTCGTTCAGTTGTCGGGATTCGTAAAGGACATCACTGACCGGAAGGAAGCGGAAGAGGCTCTTCGTGAAGCAAAGGAGCGAACAGCCAACATTCTTGAAGGCATTGCCGAGTCATTCTATTCACTGGATGAGCAGTGGCGGTTCGAAATGATCAATACAGCAGCAGAGAGGGCTCCATTCGGCCGGCCCGCCTCTGAACTGCTCGGGAAAGTTATCTGGGAGGAATTCCCAAATCTTGTGGGAACTTACATCCACCAGCATTACCTTGATGCCGCCCGCGACCGTTCCATGCATCATTATATTGCACAATCGCCGCTAAACAAGCAATGGTATGAGGTCTTCATGCAGGGATGGAAAGGCGGAGTGGATGTTTATCTGCGCGACATCACCGAACGAAAACAGATGGAGGATCAGCTGAAACATGAAGCAACACGGGCCATGATCCTTTCGGACATTTCGAAAATGTTCACGGACGCCGGCTTTAAGTTCACCGATATCTTTACAAGTATTGCACGCAGCGTCAGTGATTATCTTGGGGATATCTGCATCATTACCCAGGTTTCGTCCGACAGGCAATGGCTGCTTCCCGCAGCATTCCACTATTCTGACGAAGAAGCTGCAGCCTTGTTCCAATCGATCTTTCCCAATGAAAAGATACGGATGGGTGAAGGTATTGCCGGAAGAGTTGCACAAACGGGGGAATCGGCCTTCATCAAAGAGCTCCCTGCTGACAAGCTTAAAACATCGATAAAAAAAGAATTTCTGCCATTCATGGAGAAATACGGGATCCACGACTTCATTATCGTACCGATGAAAACTGAAGGACAGGTTCTCGGAACGCTGGGAGTCATGCGAATGAAGAAAGGTAAAACATATAATCCGGGAGACATGTCTTTTCTCGAGGTGATTGCCAGCCGCGCTGCCATGGCCATTACCAATATTCATCTGTACGAATCCTTACAACAATCCCATCTTGAGCTTGAAAAGAAAGTTTCCGAAAGGACATCCGAATTGAATAAGACCATGCTCGTTCTTTCGAATGAACAGAAACGTTTCAGAGAAGTTCTCGACATGCTTCCCTCATTTGTGGCGCTTCTTACACCGGATCATCATTTTTCATTCACGAACCGTGAGTTTAACAATCGTTTTGGAGAAACGAGGGGGGAATTATGTTACAAACATCTCTTTAACCTGGATGAACCATGTGAAACCTGCAATTCAAAAGAAGTGTTCAGCAAAAACGATTGCATTTTCTGGGAATGGCAAGGACCGGACGGGAACATTTACGACATTGCGGATTTCCCGTTTACTGATGCCGATGGGTCTTCCCTTATCCTGAAGATCGGTTCAGATATAACGAAGATCAAGCAGGCGGAGGAAGACCGGATCGCCAGGCAGGTTGCCGAACAGGCCAACCAGGCCAAGAGCGAGTTCCTTGCAAATGTCAGTCATGAGATCCGGACGCCGATGAATTCCATCATCGGTTTTTCTGAAATTCTGAAATCTACGATCAAAGATGACAAGCAACGTTCACAGATCGATGCGATCCGGTCAAGCAGTAAAAACCTTCTCAGGCTGATCAATGATATTCTGGATCTTTCAAAGATCGAAGCCGGCAAAATGATGATCCATCCGGAACCGGTAAACCTTCTGAACCTGATAAGCGAAACAGAAGTTGTTTTTGCTCACCGGTGCAGGGAAAAAGGGATCCGTTTCTTTGTGGAATCGGAAAAGGAGCTTCCTCCCGCACTGATCCTGGATGAAACCCGCGTACGGCAGATCCTTGTCAACCTGCTGGATAATGCTGTCAAATTTACTGACCAGGGTCATGTGATCCTTACCATTGACCGGAACCTCAGGAATCATTCAAGGCTTGACCTGATCCTCAGTATTGAAGACACCGGGATCGGCATCCCTGACGATCAGCAGGAACAGGTTTTTTACGCTTTCAGCCAGCAGAAAGGACTCCCTGAAAAAAAATATGGTGGAACGGGACTCGGGCTTACCATAACACGGAGGCTTGTTGAAATGATGGGAGGTACTGTGTCCCTGAAAAGCAACCCCGGTGAAGGCAGCGTATTTACTGTGAAAATCCCCGACATAATCATCGTTCCCGACCCCAGGATCAAAGATAAGGAAGTGGAGTTCGACATAAAGTCGATCCGCTTTAAAAAATCAAAAGTACTGATCGCCGACGATAATTTCGAAAACAGGAAATTGCTGATCGACCTTCTTGATTCGACCCCTATTGAGATGATTGAAGCAGTGAACGGAAAAGAGGCTGTTGAATTTGCAGAAAAGCACAAACCTGATCTGATCCTGATGGATCTCCGGATGCCGGAGATGAACGGGTATGAGGCCACAAAGATCCTGAAAAGCCAGGAATCAACGAAAGCAATACCCGTGGTTGCTCTATCCGCTTCTCCTAAAATTATTTTTAACAGTTCAGGAGACCGGGATATTTTTGATGACTTTATCATGAAACCGGTTATCGTTTCCGACCTTGCAGAACGGTTAAAAAAATACCTCGGTTATTCAATGGAACGGAAGAACAAAAGCGGTAAGAAAGCTACGTCACTAAAAAAGACTATGGTGCTTACAGCAAATCAGAAAAAGCAGACAGAAATACTGATCCGGACACTTGAAAATGAATATCTGCCGGTTTACAAGGAATCATTGAAAAAACACAGGATCAGCCAGATCGGCTATTTCGGCCGGAACCTGGTGACCCTGGGCGAAGAATCAGGATCAGCCACTGTTGCTGATTTCGGAAAGGAGATTTGCCTGAGTGCTGAAAGTTTTGATGTTGAAATCCTGATGGAAAAGCTTCAACAGTTTCCCCGGCTTATTGCTGAATTGAAAAAAACAATGGAGGATTGACCGATGAATAATTCAACTGTCCCTGCAAAAATTTTAGTTGTTGACGATAATCCGAGAAACATCCAGGTGATCGGCACTATTCTTCGTGAAGCGAATTACGACGTAGGATTTGCCATGGACGGGCACCAGGCGATCGAACTGTTGCAGGATTCCAATGATTACGACCTTGTGCTTCTCGACATCCGGATGCCCCTGATGAATGGATTGGAGGTTTGCAGCATCATGCGAAAAGATGATCGGTTCAAAGAAATACCGGTCATCTTCCTTTCGGCTTCCCAGGAATTGGAGAATATAATTGCTGCATTTGATGCCGGAGGTGTTGATTATGTTACCAAACCATTCAATGCAAAGGAGCTTCTTGCCAGGGTAAACACGCATCTGCAGCTGAAATTCAAGACACGGGAAGCACGAAATTATGCGCGGGAACTGGAACTGGTAAATGCAACAAAAGATAAATTCTTTTCCATCATTGCCCACGACCTGAGGAATCCGTTTGAAGGCATTCTCCTCATCAGCCGCACACTTTTGAAGAATCTGCCAAAGTGTTCGGCAGAAGAGATCACAAAACAGGTGGAGATCATTATTTCAGCCACAGACACAGGAAACAAACTCCTGGAAAACCTGCTTATCTGGTCAAGAAGTCAAACCGGCAGGGTTTCATACCACCCGCGTGACCTGCCGCTTGAACCAATGGTACAGCAATGCATCGACAATGTGATTGCCTGGGCGAAGGCAAAAGAGATCGACCTGGCATTCACTTCCGATGAAAACATCGTTGTAAAAACGGATGAGGATATGTTTTGCCATATCTTGCGCAATTTACTTACCAATGCCCTCAAATTCACACCATCCAACGGACGTGTCACGGTTGTAACAGGAAAGTCGGGGGATGGAATTGAGGTATCGGTTTCCGATACCGGTATCGGGATCTCGGAACAGGACAAAGGCCGGATTTTCCGGATCGACGGCAACATCAGTTCCCGTCCGGGCACGGAGAATGAAACAGGTTCCGGTCTTGGCCTTATCTTATGCAAGGAATTCATCGATAAGATGGGGGGAACGATCCGTGTGGAAAGCAGGCTTGGAGAAGGGAGCAGGTTTTCATTCTGGTTGCCGGGAGATTAATTATGTGCTTTGCAATACGGACTTCCATAAAAAAAACACCCACTCTTCAATAAAAACAGCGGGCCTCATATGTTTGTAAAAATAACGCTACAGAGCGCGAAACCTATTTGCCTCCAATAATATCAGGCAGAGTCAGGATCCTCATTCAGAACCGCACTGGTCCAGGTATCCAGATCCCGTTATCGGTAATCTTTAACATTAAAATGGGCTTTATAAATTAGTTCCTGAAAAATCCCTACCTTTGCACGCTTTTTATAATGCACAGAATTTTAGATAACTAAAGATTTTCACGATTGAACTTTAACGAATTTGGTTTTGACCCGCAGCTGATAGAAGGGATAACAGCCATGGGCTATGAGATTGCCACACCGATCCAGGAGCAGGCCATTCCGGTCATCCTGCGAGGCAGCGATCTCATTGGTTCCGCACAGACAGGTACGGGAAAAACCGCGGCATTCCTGCTTCCCATGATACAGAAGATCATCGGGACCAGTGAACATCACCATGTAAAAGCCCTGGTAATAGTACCAACACGGGAACTGGCTGTCCAGATCGACCAGCAAATGGAAGGACTTTCCTATTTCACAGGGGTAAGTTCCGTGCCCATTTATGGCGGCACCGATGGTGCTACATTTTCGAGGGAAAAGACCTCGCTGACGGAAGGAGCGGATGTTGTGATCTGCACCCCGGGAAGAATGATCGCGCATATCAACCAGGGGTATACAGACCTTTCGAGGATCCATTTCCTGGTGCTTGATGAAGCCGACAGGATGCTCGATATGGGTTTTTATGATGATATCATGAAGATCATTTCATACCTTCCGCAGAACAGGCAAAACCTGATGTTTGCCGCAACAATGCCGGATGATATCCGGAAACTGGCGAAAAAAGTGCTCAGGGACCCGGCCGAGATCACACTGGCCATTTCAAAACCGGCGGAAAGGATCTTGCAGATGGCCTATTCCGTTTTTGATGCCCAGAAAATACCCCTGCTGAAATTCATCCTCACATCGAACCACCTGCGAAGTGTTCTAATCTTTTGCTCAACTAAAAGCAGCACCAAGACACTCAGCAAAGAATTGAAAGGCCTGGGCTTTTTGGTGGAAGACATTCATTCGGACCTGGAGCAGTCTGAACGCGAAAAAGCGCTGATGGCTTTCAAGAACAGGGAACTCAATATCCTTGTCGCAACGGATATCCTTTCCCGCGGGATCGATGTGGAGAACATCGATATGGTGATCAATTACGACGTACCCCATGACGGTGAAGATTACATTCACCGGATCGGGCGCACTGCCCGGGCCGAGGCCTCCGGGATCGCCATTACCCTGATCAACCCGAAAGAACAGCGGAAGTTCCAGGTGATCGAGGAACTGCTTGGCCGTGAAGTTCACAAATCAGTCGTCCCTGTGCAGTTCGGTGAAGGTCCTGAATACAAGCCGATGAAAGCAAGATCAACCCAGGGAAAAAGAAATTTCCGGAGAAAAGAGAAGAAATAACCACAGAGGTCACGAAGCAGGAACGGAGAGCACAACGTAATGTGCATGTTTTTCAATCTCCGTGAACTTTGTGCCTTCGCTGTGTTCTCTGTGGTGGAAAAAACAATTAACAACTATTAATCATGCCATTAAATAAACTAAGAAATATCGGAATAGCGGCACATATTGATGCCGGCAAGACAACCGTTACCGAAAGGATCCTGTTCTTTACGGGAACAACACGAAAAATGGGGGAAGTCCACGACGGGCAGGCTACCATGGATTTCATGAAACAGGAGCAGGAACGCGGGATCACCATTGCCTCCGCGGCTATTTCCTGCAATTGGAGAGGCACCGCGATCAACCTGATCGATACACCGGGACACGTCGATTTCACCGTCGAGGTGGAACGTTCTCTCCGGGTGATCGATGGAATGATCGCCGTTTTCTGTGCAGTAGGAGGCGTTGAGCCACAAAGCGAGACCGTTTGGAACCAGGCCGACAGGTATCGTGTTCCGCGCATTGCCTTTATCAATAAAATGGACAGGACCGGCGCTGATTTCCAGGCTGTCGTTTCCCAAATGAACAAATACCTTGATGCCAACGCCGTTCCCTTGCATGTACCCATGGGTGCAGAGGAAAATTTCCAGGGGATCATCGATATTCTTGACTGCAAGGCTTATGTCTTCAAAGATTTTGAGCAGTATGAAACGGATGTTCCGGAAGAATACAAGCCGAAATGCAAGGCAGCAAAGGCATTGCTTGCAGAAAAACTGGCTGATTTCAATGATGAGATCATGCAGCTTTTCCTGGAAGACAAAGAGGTACCTGCAGAATTGCTGAAGAAAGCCACCCGCGATGCAACACTGAAGCTTCTCATAACACCCGTATTCTGTGGTGCTGCATACAAAAACAAAGGGGTTCAGATGTTGCTGGACGCTGTGGTGGATTACCTTCCCTCTCCCATCGATGTAGGCGCTGTCGTCGGTATCGATGTGGATGATCCGGAAAAATCACACACCTGCCATCCTTCACCAAAAGAACCATTTTCTGCCCTGGCATTCAAATTGATCCACGATCCGTTTGTCGGTCAGCAGACTTTTACCAGGATATTCTCAGGCAAGATCCAGAGCGGGATGCAGATCTGGAATGCGACCAAAGGCAAGCATGAAAGGGTCGGAAGGATCCTTAAAATCTATGCCAAAGACCGGGAGGAGGTTCCTGAAGCGACCGCAGGCGACATTGTGGCCCTGATCGGGATGAAATTCACGAAGACCGGCGATACCCTTTGTGGTGATGAGCACCGGCTCCTGCTGGAATCGATTCATATCCCGCCTTCAGTGATCGAGTTAAAAATTTCACCGGCCAACCGGAAAGACCAGTCAAAACTGGGCGAAGCACTGGCAAAACTGGCAAACGAAGACCCTTCCTTCAATGTCAGGTTTGATGATGAAACGGAAGAGACTGTGATCTCCGGGATGGGTGAGCTTCACCTCGAGATCATCATCGACAGGATCAAGCATGAGTTCAATGTGGAAGCCGTCATCGGCGAACCTTCCGTTGCATTCAGGGAAACAATGACTCTTGAAGTTGAATCGAATTATAAACACTCCAAGCAGACCGGCGGAAAGGGACAGTTTGCACATACGATCATGCGCATTGAGCCAAACGAAGGTAAAGGATACGAATTCATCGACAAGACCAAAGGCGGCGCCATCCCTGCAGAATTTATCCCCTCTGTGAATAAAGGGATCCAGAAGACCCTCGAAAAGGGCGTACTTGCGGGCTACCCTGTGGTAGATGTGAAAGTGGTTCTGATAGATGGCAATCATCACCCGGTCGATTCATCGGATATGGCTTTCCAGACCTGCGCTTCTATCTGCTTCAAGAATGGTTTTATGAAAGCCAACCCGGTCCTGCTCGAACCGATGATGAAGATCGAGATCAACACCCCCGATGAACATATCGGTGATGTTGTTGGCAACCTTAACCGCCGCAGGGGGAAGATCGAATCGATGAGAAGGTACCGCAAAGGTGCCCAAAAGATCATCGGGTTTGTCCCCCTCATGGAGATGTTCGGCTATGCTACCCAGCTGAGAAATATCTCGAGCGGCAGGGCGAATTACTCCATGGAATTTTTCAACTACTCACCGCTCCCGAAGGCGATCCAGGAGGAAGTGCTGAAGAAAATTGCGGAGAAGAATGCGAAATAACATTCCCGCCTGCCTAAATTATTAAACGATATTTTATCTCTTCGGGTTGAGGATCAAAAGCCTTAAGGTCTCCTTCTCCCCGTTCATATGCAGTACAAGGAAATAACACCCCTGGTGAAGATCCTGGAGGTCGGTCGTGAATTCAAAATTGCCCGGTGCAATATGCTGGTTCACCAGAGTGGTCAGGTTGACACCCTGGAGATTCACTACTTCAAGGATGACGTCAGCATCGGTTTCCGGACGGATGACAACATTCACTCGGCCGTTTGTCGGATTCGGGAAAATCGCGAAATGACGCATCTGCGGGTTTTCAGGGTCGTTGATCCCGATCGGCTTGTTGACCTGGACCGGATAGTCGGCCGTATAATATGTCGAGCTTGTACTGAGATCATCCGTGGCTTTGATGTAATATTCCGTCCCCTGGTCTGTCAAATAATTCTGGGGTATCGTTCCTTTGTATGTGTTGCCACTTTGCAGGCTCATATTCTGCGCCACATATACCGGGTTTTCACCCATTTTCCGGTAAAATAGCTGGACACTTGCAACCGAGTTGGTGTTATCGGTAACCTGAGCGCTGATCAGGAGTGCCTGGTTGAATGGCGCCGTGGTAATGGCATTATGCACGATCATGGGGAGAGAATTTGGCAGCACGGCGATTGAGTAAGGATTGTTCGAGGGATCGATGGCCGGGCTGGTCGATGACAATTGCCCGTCGCTGGCATAGATATAATAATAGATCCCGGGCTGCAGCACTTGCGTTGCAGGGATTGATGCCGACCAGGTATCATTCGCTCCTTTCACCATATTGATTCCAGTATATGAACCTTCCGACGGCCTTTTATAGAAAAGGGTGGCGTTCTGCACCAAAGGTGCTTCCGGGTCGGTGATGACAACCGCGATCGTCAGGGCTGCATTTTCCGGCTGACCCGAATGTTCCAGGTTGACGGTGGCCGGTGTACGTTCGATCACTGGTGCACTGCCAGTGTTGATGTATTCCAGCGAAAGGCCTCCCGGGTATCCATATGAGTCATAACCGCCAAACCCGTAAACATAGATCCCGAACGGAATGCCGTTCGTGTTTTTGATTGTATGAGAGCCCAATCCCAGGGATATCCCGGCCCCGGAAAACCCCGTTATGCCTATCGTGTTGAAAAGGGATGCCGGGACAGGTGCCCCATCCAGGAGAAGCCCCGGGATGCCGTTGGTGGCGGTGGTCACGGTCATATAATGGTAAGGATAGCCTCCGCATGTGGAAAAGGTGTAATTATTCATGAACTGCTCGAAGGGCGGAACCAGCATCATGAAAGGATCCCCGTTGCTGGAAAGGCCGGGATCCCAGTCGTCGCCATTGGCAAACTGCATGACCAGGACCGGGTTGGAGGCGGTAATATGCATCGGTCCCGTCAGGACCGTTTCATAGAAATCCCCGAACTGGAGTGTTGCAACCAGGCTGTCATTGAAGAACAGATCCGTATTGTTTGAGGAGGAGAGCACCCGCCAGGTGTCGCCATTCTCCCGTCCCTGTAAAGGATAGGTAACGAACGATTTTCCCCAGGTGAAGATGGGTGGGATCTGTTCAATAATATGATCGCAGGCCCTGATGTTCGTTGGGACACTGGTACAGGAATTTCCCGAGAAGACAGCAACCGGGAGCGAAGACTGCACCAGGGTTCCGGTGAGATCATCAGCCGGGTCAAAAGTCGCCTGGCCCATGACCTGGTAAGTCTCACCCTGGTTCAGGACCACCTGGAAGGGCACGCCGGCAGGGTTGTTGTTATACGTGTCGGAAGCCGGCGTGATGGTGACGGTAACATTGTCGTACGGGCTCACAATCGCGAGCTGAGAGATATTGCTGATACTCGGAGAACCGGACCACCATGTAAGATTCGGATACGACATGATCAGGTATTGCGTGGCCAGGATATCTAATGGTAATCCCAGGTATGCATCCGACGAATAGGGCATAAGGCTGACGCCATAGACCGTGACTTCCTGCTGCGCGATAACATGAATGCCTTTGCTCTCGACGGTCTCGCTTCCTTCGATCGCGATGTAGTAGGGAAGCTCGATGCGGGTAACGGAGTCAGGGTGCACTGAAAAAGATTGCGAAAAGGACAACCCTGGAATCTCAACGGTTCCTGTCGTGCTTACGTCACTGGTGATATCCAGGAATTGCTGGAGGTCAGTATCAAGGTCCCCGTTCCGTTCCATCAGGAGCCAGAATTCAGTACCCCGGTTGTCGATATGCTGGGATTTCAGGGGAGTTTCCTTTCCGGTGGTCCAACCGGCTGGTTGGGATATGTCGTGCCGGGTGATCTTCGATATGGGATGTACGTTGGTTCGGCCTGCTTTTTCCTGGTTCCCGCTTCCCCTGTTGCTGGGACCTGGTTGTCCGGCCATCCCGCTTTGTCCCATTCCCGAAAATGAAATGAAGAGTCCAAGGACGACCATGAGAATCTGAAAGATGTAATTCTTTTTCATCGGTTGATTTTTTAAATTTGAACTTGGTTTATGCAAATAAGCCGTCAATTTTGCAATGCTTTTCCGGGCATATGTATGGCAAATATAAGGCATATAGCCCGAAAAACCAAATCTGGAATACTGATTTTGGAGAATGCGGTCTGAAGCAGGCAATAGGCATAAGACAGCGGGCGGTTAGCAGCTGCGACGATCATCTTTCCAACTTCATCAAACACCAGAAAAAGGGAAAAGAAATTTGAATTTTTCCCAGGAAGAATGGCGATCAAGCCCGCTTACAGAAGCTGTTTCTATTTCTGTCCCTGGTTCATCAACGACGAAAGTTTCCCAAGCCCGGCCTGGGCGGCCTCAATTTCGTTTTTCCATTCATTCCGGAATCCGGGGGAAAACGATGCATAGTAATCCAGATCCTGCATGAGGATCGCTTTAACCCGATCTGCAATAGCTTTGGTCTTAGCCTGATCTCCTGCCATCTGATACGTTTCAGCATACGGGATCATATCCGAGGTGTACGGGAATTTGGAATCGGGGAACCGTGAAATAAAAAGATCAAGGACTTCTGTGGCCTCCTTCTTTTTACCATTGTTCACGAGTGATTGTGCAGTCCATAGGATCTCCAGCTGGATTTTCCGGATATTGTTGCGGCTGATCGGATCAATGTAAACACCAGGATGATCGAGATTTCCCCATTTGCAATGGTTAACCAGGAAATCATAAGACCTTTCCGTATCGACACCGCCCATCTCTGGAACATAGTCAATTGAATCAGCCCGTACCGGGAAGAATTTATACACCAAACCCCGGAGATGACAATATCGGTCGAGGCCGAAACAGTTGCTTACCGTATAAGGCGCAGCGAAGTAAACCGGCCGTTCCCACTTGTTCGACGCCATGATATCGAGGATCATCAGGTCGTTCTTGTAGAGGAAATCGGCATTGATGGTCCAAAAAAGGGTGTCGGCGATCCTGCGGCTGTAATTCTCCGGAACAATGCCGTTCTTAAGGCATGCGGCAGCATCAACCGGGAGTTTGATCTTTTTTGCAGGGAAGAACTTCACCCGTTTGCCGTTCTGCAAAGTGATGAAGGTCTGGGGATCATCGCTTTTAATGAAGTCTATCAGGTCTTTCAACTCTATGTAATCATTGATTCCGATGTTGTAATAAGGAACAAAATTGAGGACATCCGATTTGTAGAGTGAGACCGGCAATGTAAACGGCAGGGGGTCGGAATCATAGACTTTCCGGTATATCTGCGCAATATACCATGGGCTTGCGGCAATGTCAAGATTCACAACACGAACATCCGTTTTTACGCCCTCCACTTCCTGATTATACCAGACCGGGAACGTATCATTATCGCCATTGGTGAAAAGGATGGCATTCTTATCGCAGGCCATGAGGTAATTCGCACCGAAATCCCTTGCGGCATATTTCCCCGACCGGTCATGATCCTGCCAGTTCTGAACGGCCATGATCCCCGGTACAAGAATGAGAGCAAGGATGGCAACAATGATTATCGTCATCATTTCCTTTGATCTCAGCCATTTCATAAGGATATCCATTAGGAAGATCACGCCCAGTCCCACCCATACCGAGAAAGCAAGAAAAGAACCTGCATAGGAATAATCGCGTTCGCTTTGCTCGAATGGCTGTTGATTGAGATAGATCACGATCGCTAGTCCTGTCATGAAAAAAAGCAAGGTCACAACAACGGCCCCCTGGTAATTTTTCCGGTATTGCCAGAACATGCCGGCCAGTCCCAGGATAAGCGGCAGCATGAAATATTTATGGCTTTTCATTCCTTTCCTGCTATCGGGAAGGTCCGAAACAGCATGGCCCAGGCGCATCCTGTCAAGAAATGGAATGCCCGTGATCCAGTTTCCGTTTTTGATCCCGCCAAAGCTTTGCTCATCGTTCTGCCTTCCGGAAAAATTCCACATGAAATACCGTAGGTACATCCATGATACCTGGTAGGTGAAAAAATACCGGAGGTTTTCCGGGAAGGTGGGCTTGTTGATGGTCGTCGGATTTCCATCCCTTCCGGTCACCTCCACCGGAACGCCCGGACCTCCCCATTCACGGTAAAAGTCCGCCGCTCCCTGCCTTTGTGTGCTCCACATCCGCGGGAAAAAGCTTTTGAACCGCTGATCATAGACCGGCTCGATCCGGGTCATGCTGTCTGCCACAATGTATTTCCCCGATGCATTGTCCTTCTCATAAACAGGTGTTCCGTCTGCATACCCTGTGACCGGTGCAGAATAAAACCTTCCATAAAGAAGCGGCCAGGTCCCATAATGCTGCCGGGTAAGGTAGGCTGCGAGGCTGACAGGGTCCTTCGGATCATTCTGGTTGACCGGGGTTCCCGCATTTGCGCGGATGACAAGGGTAATAAAGGAAGAATACCCGATGAGCAGGAAGACAAGACTGAGCAGGATAGTATGCAAAGTCATCCGCCCGGTCTTCTTTGTATACCAGATCCCGGTGATGATCAACCCGGCAAAGACCACGAAATAAACCAGGATGCCGGAATAAAACGGCAATCCGAAGCTGTTGACGAATAACAGTTCGAAACTTCCTGCAAGCCGGGGAATCCCTGGTATGAGGACCATCTGGATGAAACCTACCAATGCAAATGAAATGATGAGCGTCAGGAAGAATCCTTTTCCGGAAAACGCAAATTTCCGGAAGTAAAAGATGAAGGCAAGTGCCGGGATGGCCAGCAGGTTGAGAAGGTGGACACCGATCGAAAGCCCGATCATGAACGCAATAAAGATCAGCCACCGGGAGGCATGCTTTTCTTCCGCAACCGCTTCCCATTTGAACATCGCCCAAACCACAATGGCCGTGAACAATAGCGAGGGTGCCCATACATTTCCTTCAACGGCGGAGAACCAGAAAGAATCCGAGAATGTGAAGGTCAGTGACCCGATCAGGCCGGCAGACAGGATTTTTGCTGCCTGGACCATGGAAGGTTCCCCTGCCGGGGCCAGTAATTTTCTTGCCAGGATGGTAATGATCCGGAAGAGAAAAAAGATGGTGAACGCGCTGCATAAAGCGGCAAAGGCATTGATCATCATGGCCACTTTCCCGGTATTTCCAAAGGAGAAGAGGGTAAAGATCCTGCCGATCATACCGAATGTCGGCGCCCCGGGCGGATGCCCGATCTGAAGCTTGTAAGCATCGGAAATATGCTCCCCCGGATCGCCCCAGCTTACAGTTGGCTCCATCGTGAGGAAATATACAGAAACAGCAATAACAAATACGACCCAGCTAAATATCGTATTCAGTCTTTTATAAGTATTCATCAGGAATGGTTTGGCGGATAAAATTAAATCTTTTCCCGGAAATGCTAACGGTTCTCACACTTCTGGTCGATCTCCTCCAGCGAGAGCGAAGCATCGCAGCAAAAAGAGTTGTCACGCATGTGCTCGCTGCAGAAGGCGGGGTTGCGGTAAGCAATACGCTGGATGTTCATCAGGTGCCTGATGGAGATATTGTCGGTGGTTGTGTTTTTGCCGCCTGAACCGCAGGCAAGGGTAAGGGAAGGCGTCAGCCTGTTGTATAAACCACCAAGGGCTCCCTGGGAGGAAGGGGTATTGACCACGATCCGGCCGGCATTCAGCGAAAGTGCGAAGTATTTAATTTTTTCAATATCGTTTGAGAAAATACTCACCGTATGACCCAGACCGCCGTGTTCATTGATCCTGCGGCACATTGAAATTCCTTCCTCGAAGTTCTCCACCTCATAGAACGCCATGATCGGCGCAAGGATCTCCAGCGACAGCGGCCATTTGATCCCAACCTGTTCTTTCCGCATCTCAGCGATGAGCAATTTGGTATCACCCGGAACCTTGATCCCTGCCATGGATGCAATGACTGTTGCCGGTTTTCCGATCACTTCAGCGCTCATCGATTTCATAGCCAGGTTGAATGAGACCGCGGCCACTTTCTCCTGTTCTTTTGACGACATGAAGTAGCTTTCCCTTTTCATGAACTCTTCACGCACAGCCTGCGCATTGAACTTTGACACGACCACAGCCTGCTCACTGGCGCATATCGTTCCGTTATCAAACAGCTTTGACAGCAGGATCTGGTCAACCGCGAAAGCCACATCGGCGGATTTTCCGATGTAGACCGGGACATTTCCCGGGCCCACCCCTATGGCCGGGTTCCCGGACGAAAAGGCGGTCCTGACAAGGCTCACTGATCCGGTTGCCAGCACGAGTGCCGTATGTTTGTGACCCATGAATGCGATAACCTGGTCGCGCGTTGCTTTGGGGATCCATTGAATGCAGTTTGCCGGTGCACCTGCTTCAAGCGCCGCTTCATAGCAGATCCTGGCCGCCTCTATCGTTGATTTACGGGCAGCTCCATGAGGATAGATGACAATAGGATTCCTGGTCTTCATCGAGATGAGGATCTTGAAGAGCGCTGTTGAAGTAGGGTTCGTGACCGGAGTCACGGCAAAAACAGGTCCCATGGGCCGTACAATCTCCGTGATGTTCTTTTCCTTGTCATGGGAAATGACCCCGACTGTCTTCTGGTCCCGGATGTCACGGTAAACAAAGCGTGTGGCAATGATGTTCTTGATGGTCTTGTCCCTGACATTCCCGATGCCTGTTTCATGGTAAGCCATATCGGCCAGCTTGTACCTGTTGTTGAAACCAGTTTCATAAACAGCTTTCACAATACGGTCCGTCATCTCCTGGTCGAACTTCGCAAATGCATGCGCCGCATTCAGCGCTTTCTGCATGACCTCTTCCACGAACAGGTCTTCAATGGCTGGTTCCATGATCTTTGTATTTGATTAACAAAGATAGAGGAATTTGGGAAGAAATTGCTGCGGGGCCCTGGCTATGAGCTACCCGGCATTGACATATCTAGAATTATTCATACTTTTACAACCTGTATTACCAAATTTTCCCTTCATGATCCCCGAATACTTTGGAAACCTGGACAGAAATTGTATCGGATACCTTGGCTAATAAAAAAACGCCCTGGATCTTTTTTTCCAAGAAATCCCCGACAATAAATCCCATTTCCCGAAGGAGTAAATCCCCAGGGAACACTAATATCAAATTTTTTTGCCTTTGTGTTAAAATAATAATATATTTACGGGCTTGATAATTAGATGTGATTTTTTCCTGCGCTGAATTGTTGTTTTAACAAATTATATAAAACGTAAAGTTCTGTATTGGGAGTCATTCATTTTTAATATTTTTATATCGTATCATTAGGTATCACTTCCATTCATTATTACGAGGACGTTCGTTCCCCTGATAAATTGTTAGCCCAACAATCGTTTCACCAATAATCTTAAATAAATGACGTGTCATGTAAGAAGGGTTTCTTATTTCCAAATATAGTGGCAATTATTTGAATATCTGGAAATAAACTCTTCATAACAATGAAGATTCCTTAAATATTGCATTATCCTGTTATACTAAAAACCTAATTATAAAACTAAAACCAAACCTCATGAACAAATGCAGTTTTATCGCATCTTGGATGTTATTGACTACAAACCTTATCCATGCCCAATTCATCTAAAACGATGGATTCGTGGTTAACCCTTCCGGCGGCGATCAGAATCAGGCCCGGATCGAAAGCAGGTACCCTGGCAATCCTGATTCATAACCTTTCATTGGCTGAAATACGTAGTATTCCGGAAGTGATTATCAAACTTGAGCTCCTGTCTTAGGTAGAACGACATATACCGGTACTTTCTCCGCGTTTACAAGTTATCAGCAAACGCTTATGGGATAAAGGGCTTGTGGATGACTGACGGATAAAATAGAAAAAACTATGATTTCAATAGTAACCCACTAATTTCATTACTAACCTTAAAACAATTACCATGAAAAAAATTCTTCTTTTTATTCTTTGTAGCGGATTTTCTTTGATGATGATGTCCCAGAATCTCTTGCAGGATTATCTAGTCGTCGACCAATCATCCCCTGGTTTTACCCAGCTTCTCTCCCAGTACCAGGGACAGGAGAATGTATTTTTTAATGAAAGTCCTAAACCAGCTCCTTACGTTATCACTGCCATGCTTTCCGGAAAGCAGGTTGTAGATCTTCACCTTTATGTTGCTGTTCAACCTGGAAGCCTGCAATTCAATAGTACCACTATTAACCCTCAAAATGCGGATAGTTTCAGCCTGTTTTTTGAAGATTGGAAAAACCATGTAACAGGGAAAGTGATTATTCACAGTTCTGTAGTATTTACAACGCCTGCTGGTGTTGAACTGAAAGCAAAACTGGAAAAATTGACGGGCCTCAGTTTTACCGCCAATTGAGTACGGTGATCCGTTTCCCACTAAATATTCAATCATTCGTAAATCTAAAAAAAAACAAAATGAAAACTACCGTATATACCAACCATACATTTGCGTGGAGACCAGGACCATTCCTTAACTCCGCATATAAAGCATTATCATGCTTTATCTTTCTTTTCCTTTTAATAAATACAGTGTATTCCCAGTCATTTACGGCAACTCTTGTTTCCAACCAGCAGTTTATAAGACCGTTGCCCACGAATAATGTCTGTGGTGCCGCCAGCTATGGCACATTTACATACGTAACCTCGGGTAGCAGTTCTTTTTCCTATGCAACCCAGGCATTTACTCCCAGTGTGAGCGGCAGTGGTACGATCACAGTTACCTCGGCGACCTTTTCCGACCCCATGTTATTTGTTTACGATGGCAGCTTTTCTCCCGGTTCACCTACAAGTTATTTCAAGGTAGGAGATGATGACTCCTATGGCAGTTTACTTCCCACGATTAATTGCGGAAGTAATTACTTCTACGCAGGATCTACATATATAATTGTCGTTACAAGTTACAGCCCGGGGGCAACGGGTACTGCATACTTCACTATTAGCGGGTTGTCTGCAGCCGTGTTACCCACGGTAACGACCACAATTGCCGGTTCAGTCACGAGTTCCAGTGCAGTTCTTGGAGGAAATATCACATCCGATGGTGGTGCAACTGTCACTAGCCGCGGGGTTGCATACGGAACATCGTCCAATCCGACATCGGGTACATCCATGGGATCCGGAACCGGATCCTATAGTCAGACCGTATCCGTATTCTCACCGGGAACCACATATTATTACAGGGCTTATGCAACGAACTCTGTTGGTACTGCCTACGGTACCCAGTATTCATTCACCACCCAGTCGAATCCTGCGCCTTCCGATCCGACTTCCATTTCTGCGACGGCAAACCCGATTTGTACCGGATCTTCCACACAACTAACGGCAAATGGCGCAGTTGGCACTGTCTACTGGTATACTGGCAGTTGTGGGGGGACATACCTTACCACAGGCAATCCGATCAATGTATCGCCAACTTCAAGTACCACATACTATGCACGTAACTACAACAATTCCCAGTACAGCCCTGGTTGCGCTTCACTCACGGTTGCAGTAGAACAAAACGCTTCAGCCGGAACACTTACAAAATCACCCAATGTTGCCACTGTCTGTGTATTGACGAATGTGTCGGCCGCACTGAGCGGAGGATCCGGAGGCAATGGAACGAATGAGACACAATATCGTACTTTTAACGGAACAAGCTGGACATCCTGGGCAACCTACACGCCGGGAAACAACATTTCCACCAACGGGATCACCCAGGTTGAAGTACAAACCCGCAGGCTGGCATCCTATTGCAGTAGTTCCGGCTATAATACGGTGAGCTGGACCGTTGAAAAAGCTCCGTCCGCCGGATCACTTGCAAAGACTCCCAATGTGGACAATGTCTGCGAAGGAACCGATGTTTCAGCTGCACTGACAGCGGGACTCGGCGGCAATGGGAACGATGAAACTCAATTCCGCACGAACAACGGATCAGGCTGGAGTTCCTGGGCTACTTATTCTTCGGGAACCAACATTTCAACCGCCTCTATAACCCAGGTTGAGATCCAGACCCGCAGGCTGGCAACCTATTGCAGCAACTCAGGTTATACGACCGTAAGCTGGACCGTTGAAAAAACTCCGGCGGCCGGGTCACTTACAAAGTCTCCCGATATGGCTACTGTTTGCGAAGGAACCAGCGTTTCTGCTGTGTTAATCCCGGGAACAGGCGGCAATGGATACGATGAGACCGAATACCGCACACACGACGGAACGGATTGGGCGAACTGGGCAAGCTATACTTCAGGAACCAATATTTCCACCACCGGCAAAACCGGGATAGAGATCCGGACACGCAGGCTGGCCTCCTACTGTTCAAGTTCAGATTACACAACGGTCAGCTGGTCGGTTGAACAAACTCCAGTGGCCGGATCGCTTGAAAAGACTCCCGATGTAGCCAATGTTTGCGAAGGAACCAGCGTTTCTGCAGTGTTAACCCCGGGAACCGGCGGCAACGGAAACGATGAGACCGAATACCGCACACACGACGGAACGGATTGGGCGAACTGGGCAAGCTATACTTCAGGAACCGATATTTCCACCGCCGGCACAACCGTGGTAGAGATCCGGACCCGGAAACTGGCTTCCTACTGTTCAAGTTCAGATTACACAACGGCCAGCTGGACGGTTGAACAAACTCCAGTGGCCGGATCGCTTGAAAAGACTCCTGATGCAGCCAATGTTTGCGAAGGAACCAGCGTTTCTGCTGTATTAACTCCGGGAACAGGCGGCAACCAAAATGATATCCTCGAGTACAGGACCCTTACAGGCGCTGTGTGGTCTGCCTGGACAGTTTGCTCTTCTGGTCAGGCGATCCCAACCGACGGACTGGCAGGGGTAGAAGTCCAAACATACCGTGAAGCAGATTATTGCGATGATGCCGCTATTGTGACGGTTTCATGGGTGGTGGATCCAGCCACGGCCGGGGGAAGTGTTTCCGGTGCTGCGACGGTTTGCTACGGAACAAACAGTACGGAACTGACCCTGTCAGGGTATACGGGGTCGATCCTCAAATGGCAGAAATCGACCAATGACTGGGTCACACCTGAGGATATCGACAATACATCAAGCTCCTTCGCCGCAATGAATCTCACAGAGACCACAAAATACAGGGCTGTTGTTCAGAGCGGTGTATGTTCTGCGGATTATTCCTCAGATGCAACCGTTACGGTTTTGGGCGACCTCACAGCCCCGGTGATCGGAAGTTCTCAGAATATTTTCTACAATACGGTCCCGGCTTCACTTAATATGACAACACCTGCAACCGGAGGATCGGAAACATTTGCTTACCAATGGCAGATGAATGACGGCGGCGGATGGAACAACGTGGGGACCGGGGGTGCGGATTATGCGCCTCCGGCATTGATTGCAAGCACAGACTACCGTGTGATTGCTTCAGATAACGGTGCTTACCTCTGCGGTTCGATCCTGAGTAACACCGTATCGATCGTTGTTGATCCGGGTCATACAATCGCAGGAACACTGAAATATTATAAGAACGGCGCTGCAAATCTCGCCATGAACAATGTCGAGCTCTGGCTCATGGACGGAGCTGCGAAAGTAGCCGGTTACACCACCGAAAATGTTACCGGCTATTATGAATTCATTCATATTGATGATGGCAACTATACCATCGACGTTCATGCAAACGGAAAACCTGTTGGCGGGATCAATGCAACAGATGCCGCTTTGCTCAACTGGTGGTCCACCCACTTCACCGATATCGAACCGGTGAAATTCTGTGCCGGAGATGTACAGAACGATTACTGGATGCAGGCTTCCGATGCATACTATGTCCAGCAATACTTTATCTACAGCACCCCCTTTATCAGGACAACCGCAACGGGAACTCCGTGGACATATTGGCCGGCTGCAGGCAACATCATTCATTCCAACTCCAGCCCCTATAACGGTCCACAGGAATGGCCTCTTGACATGACGGTCACCGTTCCGAATGATGATGTTACGTTTAACATCTTTGCCATGAGCATCGGCGACTATAATGGCAGCTTTTTTCCCGGTGGAGCCAAGGATGCCAGCACCACACTTCACATGATCTCAAACAGTACCGTGACTGCAGCAAGCGGAACGGAACTGGAACTGCCAGTTACCCTCATCAACCCGGCTGCAATCGGTGCCGTTTCCATGATCCTGGAATTCCCAGCCGATCTTGTAACGATCACCGGTGTGGTTATGAACGGTGTTTCAGAACAGCCCGAATGGTCCGTGAAGGGCAATGAACTGCGCATCGGGTGGAATTCAAGGACCCCGGTGAATCTGGCAGCCGGCGAATCTGTCCTCAATCTCAGATTGACGACAACACAATCTTTCGGTTCGGGCGATGTTATCCGCTTCTCCCTGGCGGCTGATCCCCTGAATGAGCTGGCGGACAATTTCTGCAAAGTGATCCCCGATGCGACGGTTAATATTGACGCTGTTGCATCATCGACGATCGGACTCCAGGATCTGTCATATTCCAACGATCTGACACTGGAAAATCACCCGAACCCGTTCTCTGACAAAACGACCATCAGCTACAACCTGCCGTTTGAAGGCAAAGTTACCCTGGTGATCCGGAACATGACCGGTGAAACGATCCGGACACTCGCTGATGAAACACAATCACAGGGGATCCACCAGCTAATCCTTGACGGGAACAGCCTTGCACAGGGCGTTTACACCGCATCGATCGTGGTGGGCTGCAAAACCGGAACGGCCACCCGGACCATTAAAATTGTGGTGACCCGCTAAACCGGGAATCGCTGCATTTTTCTTTTCCTGATTGACAGAGGGATCGATGGACGGTATTGCCGTCCATCGATCCCTCTCTTTTCATATTGCCACACAGGTCATTCCTGTGAAAGCCTACCTGCCGGTAGGCAGGCGGGATATCATCCAACCTCCTAGTCCTGCCCTTTCATCTGCCGTGCAAATTGGCGGTCGTTTGCACGCCATAAAAAAATTTTTCTTATTAATATACTGTATATTACAAATTTTATTTGTAATTTTGATTGCGGATTTCCGGAATAATTTCTGGCTATTTTCCGGAATACATTATAAGAACTTGTTCAACTAAAATACCTATTCTATATGCATGATTCTCAAATATTTAATTCCCCCTATCAAATGCCTTATTGCTCTCATTTCCGGTAAGCGGCTTGAATTTTGATGCTGCTGCTGAATGCCCGGATTGACCTTTAGGCTGATCTTTTTTAACAACCAGGTAACAATTCTCATTTATAAAAACAACCTGTTCATACAAACATTCTGATCAAAATCCCTAAACACAATATTTTTATCAGGTCTTTCTCAATCCACTGCCGACAACTATGAAATCTGACATTTACATAAAAACCCTGATGAACCGGCTGATTTTGTTTATATGTACAGCATTTGTAAGTTTCTCACAGGCTTTCGGGCAGGAATTGGGCTACTATGATTTTCCATATTCCGGTACGGGCTACACAATTACGATGGGTAGCGCATCGCCATATACCGAGGCTCTTGATGTTTGTAGTGTACCGGTAAAAGCCCTGAGCATTTCCTTGGATCAGGCATCGGTTACTTTTACATTTTCGACAGCTGTCAATGATGTAAAAATTAACCTCGGGGCCATTAATTCAGGAAATTACACCATGGTTACCGCCAGTTCCGGCACGGTGACGCTAAGCCACACCGCCGGTTCTTGCAACGGGGGCTATTATTCGGGAAATTCAGTATCCTACCCTTCATTGTCCGGCTATATAAATGAGAAGATCCTGGCGCATTCAACATCCAATTTCACTGCAATTACAGTTAGTGTTTTACACGACTGGGTTGCTCTCAGCATGGACTTGTCCTCCCTGGTGGCAGGATTACCGCCAAACCCTTCTTCCGTTTCAGCCACAGCAAACCCGGCTTGCTCCGGAACTGAAACACAACTTACAGCCAATAACGCAGTCGGAACAGTTTACTGGTATACCGGTAGTTGCGGCAATACGTTCGTTGGAACAGGAAATCCCATTACAGTTTCACCCTCCTCCGGAACTACATACTATGCAAGAAATTTCGACGGGGCATTCTGCACAGGATGTGCCTCCTTGCTGGTTTCCGTGGAACAGCTTCCCATCAGCGGAACGCTGGCAAAATCGCCAGATGCCACCAATGCTTGTAGCGGCATGAATGTTTCTGCAACCTTCAGCACAGGAAGCGGAGGAAATAACCTTGATGAACTGCAGTATCGCACCCAGACCGGAGAAAACTGGTCAGAATGGACAGCCTATGTTTCGGGAGCACTCGTGCCTACTTTGGGGAAACTGGGTGTTGAGATACGAACCAGGCGAATGGCTACGTATTGTTCACCAGGTGAATACAATACTGTTAGCTGGGTCATTGACCCTGCATCCGTCGGGGGTTCCATCGCCGGATCAGCAAATGTCTGTCACGAAACAAACAGTACCCTGCTGACGCTCTCGGGACATACGGGAACCATCCTGAAATGGCAACGTTCGACGGATAACTGGGTAATTGCGGCTGATATTCTGAATTCATCCGGTACATTTACGGCCACAGATCTAACCGAAACCACAAAATACAGGGCCCTGGTCCAAAGCGGCACATGTTCTTCTTCCTTCTCCTCAGATGCAATAATAACCGTTGATCCGGTCTCTGCAGGAGGAACAGTTACGGGTTCAGGCACCGTCTGCTCCGGAACGAACAGCACAGAATTAACCCTCACAGGATATGCGGGAACTATTGTCAAATGGCAGAGCACAAGGGATAACTGGCTGAATTCAGTTGACATATCAAATACTGCAAATACATTCATGGCAACAAACCTGTCAGCTACAACAAAATTCAGGGTTGTTGTACAAAGCGGGGTTTGCTCTCCGGCCTTTTCCTCAGACGCCATGATTTCTGTTGACCCTGTTTCTGGCGGAGGTTCTGTTACCGGATCAGAAACGGTTTGCTACGGAACAAACAATACAGTACTGACCCTTGCCGGTTACACAGGCACCGTCATTAAATGGCAAAAATCGACTGACAACTGGCAGACACCGGTCGATATTTCAAACACAACAGACTCCTGGGTCGCATCAAATCTGAACGTAACGACAAAGTACAGGTCTCTGGTTCAAAGCGGTGTTTGTTCATCGGCCTGGTCTTCCGAAGCCATCATCACTGTCCTGGAAGAACCTGTTGCCCCGGTGATCGGCAGTTCACAAAATATTTTCTACAATACCATACCTGAAACATTGTCTGTTACAACGGCTGCTTCAGGTGGTTCAGGATCGTTCACATATCAATGGCAGAAGAATGATGGCGGTGGTTGGAGTAATGTCGGAACAGGGGGGTTGTTTTTCAATCCCCCGGCTCTGGCATTTAATACGGATTACCGTATTATTGCTTCCGATGCTGGTATTCCCCAATGCTGTCCGATCACAGGAAACACCATTACGATCACTGTTGATCAGGGTCATTCGATTTCCGGAACGCTCAGCTATTACAAGAATGCCGCCGCCAATGTGGCCATGAACAATGTTGAGCTGTGGCTCATGGAAGGTAATGCGAAAGTGTCAGGTTATACAACGGATGATATTACGGGTCACTATGAATTCAACCACATCAATAATGGAAACTACGCTGTTGTTGTTCATCAGAACAATAAATCAGTAGGTGGTATCAATGCTACTGACGCAGCTTTCGTGAATTGGTGGCCAACACATTTCACGGATATCGAACCGGTAAAATATCGTGCCGGTGACGTTCAGAATGATTACTGGATGCAGGCAACCGATGCCTACATGATCCAGCAATATTTTATTTACAGCATACCTTTCACAAGAACAACAGCAACGGGAACACCCTGGACATACTGGCCGTCATCGGGGAACACAATCCATTCAAACATTAATCCGTATAATGGTCCGCCACAATGGCCAAATGAAATGGCCCTGAATGTTTCGAATGCAGATGTTCCATTCGATATACTGGCCCTTTGCATCGGCGACTTTAACGGAAGTTATGTCCCCGGGGACAACAAGGATGCAGGTGAATCATTGCAGCTCATTTCCGGAGGAATACTGAATGCCGCAGCCGGAACGGAAATCGAAGTACCTGTTTCACTGGTGAATCCGTCATCAGTCGGAGCCCTGTCCTTGATCCTGGAATTCCCCGCCGGTCTTGTTGAGATCCATGATGTGATCATACCCGGTACCGATATACAACCGGAATGGGCCGTGAATGGCAACGAACTCAGGATCGGATGGTACTCAAAAAATCCGATAACTCTTGCTGCCGGCGAAGCTGTTGTCAATCTGAGATTGACAACAGCGAAAACATTCAACGGGGGTACTGTCATCCGTTTTGCACTGGCTGGCAATCCTTTGAATGAACTGGCTGACAAGGATTACAATACGATCACCGGTGCCATTCTGAACGTTGATGCCATTGCGGCGTCAACCATCGGAATTGAAGATCATGCGGGTCCCATTGAATTATCACTTAAAAATTACCCGAATCCCTTCTCTGACAAAACCACGATCTCCTATAGCCTGCCGTTCTCCGGAATGGTTTCACTTGTTGTCCGGAACATCATCGGAGAAAATGTCACCACCCTGGTTAATGAACCCCAGTCCGCAGGTATACACACGCTCATTTTTGACGGAAGCAGCCTCTCAAAAGGGGTTTGCACTGCAACACTTATGCTTGGCGGTGGGAGCGCAACCACAACGAAAACGATCAAGCTCGTAGTGGTGAAGTAAACAGGAGCCCGTTGATTTTGTTCCCTTTCCATAATAAATTGTTTCCCGCAACCGTCAATATTTGGTGATTTCAGTATAGCAGGTATAAATTATTGTACAGCAATTCGTGATTTATTATACAATAAAACCTGTTTTGCAGTATAGTAGATCACCCTATCCTTTGCTCCGCCATCCAGTCCCCCAAATTCTCCGCTGAACCCTCCTTTTGTCACGATAACCGGTTCATCGTCCGTTTGTACCGCTCATATAGTAGTTCTCCCCGATCACCGAATCCATTTTCCGATGTCTCCTACCCATTCTATTTTAGTCGCACCGTCAGGCGGAGTTTAAAACTCCGCCTGAGCGGAGTTTAATACTTCGCCTGACGAATACTAAACCCGACCAACCATGAAAAAGCTTTTATTCCTGATTGCTCTATCCCTTCTTACAGTGGACGACCTGTTCCCGCAGCCGGCCGTTCCGAAAGGAAGCGGTGTCCTGTCAGGCCAGATCCTCGACAAGGTTTCGATGAAACCGGTTGAATATGCTAATACTGTGCTTTACAGCATCCGTGATTCTTCAATGATCAACGGATCTGTGGCTGATTCCACGGGAAAATTCGTGATCCGGAATATTCCAAAAGGAGAATATTACCTGGCAGTGAGCTTTATCGGGTATCAGAAGAAAAAGATCCCCGGGATTTCTGTTTCCGGGGATAAGAAAGAGATCAGCATCGAGCCTGTGTTCCTGGAAAAGGCTGAGAACAGCCTGAAAGAGGTGGAAGTCACTTCCGACCGGAACCCGGTAGAATTCCGGATCGACAAGAAGGTAGTGAATGCCAGCCAGCAGCTCAATGCACAGGGAGGAACAGCCGTGGATCTCCTGAAGAATGTTCCTTCCGTGAACGTGGATGCTGAAGGCAATGTTGCTGTTCGCGGAAGCGGGAATTTCAAGCTCCTTATCGATGGAAGACCAGCGCCCGTCCAGGGCAGCGAAGGTCTTTCCCAGATCCCTGCAAGCTCGGTTGAAAACATCGAGATCATCACCAATCCTTCGGCAAAATACGACCCGGAAGGCACCGCCGGGATCATCAACGTCATCATGAAAAAAGAAAAAACGAAAGGAACAAGCGCCAACATCAATGCTTCAGCAGGACTGAACAACAAATACACCGGCGACATCCTGTTCAATTTCAGACTGAAAAAGGTCAATTTCTTTGCCGGGGCGGAGGTGATCAACCGCGCCTTTCAACCCCACAACCTCTATCACAGGGAAACCTACTATTCAGATACGACCAGGTACAACACCTATGAAACCTTCAGGACCTACCATCCGCGGAACTACACCATCCGGGGCGGGGTCGATTACACGATCAATAAAAACAACACCATTTCTCTTTCCGCAGATTATAATATTTTCAATACCAGCCGCGATTTTTCCTCCCACCTGCAGGAATGGTATGATCCAGTTGTTTCAACCAGCTATTACGTCAATCCGGATAATTTATCGGCCACCGGAAGCTACATCAATTCGAACCTCAGCTATACCCACAGCTTCGCTCAGAAAGGGCATGAGATCAGCTCGTTTCTGACCTATTCAAAAGTCATTTCCGATTTTGACGAGACACAGAGCCGGTACAATTCGACGCCGGATTATGACCAGGGTTCAATCGTCACACAAAATGAGTCATTTACAAATGGCAACCGGAACTATCTCCAGTTCAAGGTGGATTATACGAAGCCGTTCACCGGTGATTACAAGCTTGAAGCCGGGTTCCAGACCGACCAGGTATTCAAGAACAGTTCCTGGGAATGGAACTACCTGGACACAGCTACAAATGAAATGATTGCCGACACGCTCCTGAGCAACAGGATCGGGTTCCGTCAGAATATCGAAGCTGTTTATGTGACTTTTTCCGGTTCGCTCTGGGGTATCGGGTACCAGGCAGGATTGAGGGGCGAATATTATAGCCGCAACCTGGAGCAAAAAACCGACGGGACCGGCTATCCGATGTCCATGTATAACTTTTTCCCTTCAATCAATTTCAACCGTTCTTTGCCTGCCGACCAGGAGATCCAGCTGGGCTACAGCCGGCGTGTGAACCGCCCGGATGACCGCCAGCTGAATCCTTTCCCTTACTTCATGGATGATTATACGATCCAGTCGGGAAACCCCAATCTGAAGCCCGAGTTCATCGATTCGTACGAGCTGAATTACCAGAAAAAGTTCAAATGGGGATTCCTGTCCGCACAGAGTTATTACAGGCAAACGAACCAGGGTATTTACAATGTAATGACCCTTGCCCCCGATAAGCGACTTTGGATCTACCCCGACAACATGAGCAAAGACTATACGATCGGCCTGGAACTCTCGGCGAGCATCTCTCTTTTCAAATGGTGGAAACTCGTTCCTGACATGGATTTCAGCAACTACACACAGAATACGACAATGGAAGAAATACAGCTGAAATCAAACAATAACCTGTTCAATGCCCAGCTGAACTCTACGTTCCTGATCACCGAAACAACGCGTCTCCAGTTGAACGGCCAGTATAATTCTCCGATGAAGATCGTTGAGGGCGATTTTAAGGCAAGCGGATCGGTCAGCATTTCCGCAAAACAGGAATTCTTCAAAAAGAAATTCTCTGCAACGCTATCCGTGAACGATATCTTCAGCACATCCGGGTATAATTTCGACAACCATAAACCTTCATTCAGGGTGTATGGAGGATATCAACCCGAATCGCCAACCGTGATCCTAAGCCTCGGTTACCGGTTCAACGAATTCAAACAACGGAAAAAGCAACAAAATTCGGATCTCAACATTGATTCAGGAATTTAAAAACAATAACTTTGCGGCCTCTGAAAAACGAATCAATCTCAGTAATCTATGACAAATAACAAACCTATCTTTGCATTAATTATTACAGGATGCATGCTGGTTTCAGGTGCATTCGCACAGACAAAACCCGTGAACAGCGATAAGAATGACAAGAAAGTGCCGGATTATTCAACAACTGAGCGGAAAAACATCCCGGTTGAAGATACCTGGAAGATCGACGACATCTATCCGAACATAGATGCCTGGAAGGCAGATAAGGAAAAATTAACTGCGATGCTCGGGCAGATCGATGACATGTCGAAGGGATGGACCGGATCGGCAAAGACGATGCTCGTGATGTGCCGGCAAAGTGAAGAAATGGGCAAACTGGCCGTCAAGCTTTACAGCTATGCAAGCCACCAGGCCAATGTTGATCTCAGCAATAACCAGTTCAAGGGGATGAAGGGAGAGATGCAGGGGCTGTTTGTACAGTATGGTGCGAAAATGGCATTCTTCAACCCGGATGTGATCACACTTGGACAGGCAACGTTTGATTCGTACCTGAAGGCAGAACCCGGGCTTGAAGTATATAAATTCAGCATCGGGGATGTTCTTCGCGGAAAGGACCATATTCTGCCCAAAGAAGAACAGGAGATCGTTTCCATGACGGGACTTTTCTCAAACGTTTCGTCTGAGGCCTCTTCCATGCTCAATAACCTGGAGATCCCGGTTAAAGATGTTACCCTGAGCGATGGAAAAACGGTTTCGCTCACTCCTTCCAATTTTCAGCTGTACAGGGCCGCAAAAAATCCTGATGACCGGGAACTGGTGATGAACACGTTTTACAGCAACCTGAAGAACTATGAAAATACGCTTGCCGTCCTGCTGAACGGCGGAATAAAGCAGCACCTGTTCTCTGCAAAGGTCCTGAAATTCGACGACTGCCTTTCATCGCGGCTTTTTGATGATAATATCCCCTCGTCAGTGTATACCAACCTGGTAAGTTCTGTCAAGGATAATCTTGCCCCGCTTCATCACTACCTGAAGGTCAAGCAGCAACTCCTGGGGATGGCGAAACTGAGGTACAGCGATCTTTTTGCTTCTGCAGTTCCTACGGTGGACAAGGAATTTTCCTATGAGGAAGCGGAGAAGATCATCCTGGAAATGGCAAAACCCCTGGGGAAAGAATACACAGATGTGCTCCAGACTGCCTTCAGGAACCGCTGGATCGACAGGTATCCCAACAAGGGCAAAGAAAACGGGGCCTATTCCTCGGGAGTCTATGGTGTACATCCGTTCATAAAAATGAATTTCACAGGGAAATATGATGATGTTTCTACCCTGGCCCATGAACTGGGACATTCAATGCACTCCTATTATTCAAATGCCGCCCAACCTTATGTCAATTCAAGCTATGCAACATTCCTGGCAGAAATTGCATCTACATTCAACGAAAATCTCCTGGTGGATTATTTCCTGAAGAATGAAAAGGATGACCTTTTCAAATTGTATATTCTTGACAATTACCTGGAGCAGATCCGGGGGACACTCTACCATCAGACCATGTTCGCCGAGTTCGAACTGAACATGCACAAACGGGTTGAGGATGGAAAGTCGCTTACGCCCGACTGGCTTGACAAGGAATTCCTGTCACTGAACAAATTGTATTATGGAGACGACAAAGGTGTTTGCGATGTGGAAGATTACATACAGTGCGGCTGGAGCCGGATCCCTCATTTCTACAGGAACTATTATGTTTTCCAGTACAGCACAGGGATCATCGCATCGCTCGCACTCAGCGACATGGTGCTGAAAGGCGGCGACGAAGCCCGGAACCGCTATCTTTCCATGCTGAAGGCCGGAGGCAGTGATTACCCGATCGATATCCTGAAAAAAGCCGGGGTGGATATGACGACGACAAAGCCTTATACCGACGCATACAAGCGGTTTGACGACCTTGTTGGGGAAATGGAAAAGATTGTGGTCAGGCTAAAGGCAGACAAGAAACTTTAAGGTTGTTCCTTGGCTTTGACGAGAATCTTGTCGACCCTTTTCCCGTCCATATCCATGATCTCAAACTGATAGCCGGAAATGCTGAAGATATCTCCTGCGGAAGGGATCCTGTTCAGAACCGCCATCGCCAGGCCGCCCAGCGTTGTGATGTTCTCCCACTCGAATTCATCGGGAAGAACCAGCCGCTCAAACAGGTCACGGAGATCCTCGATCTTGTAACTTCCGTCGACAAGATAAGAGCCGTCCTCACGTTTAAAAGCCTCCGGTTGTGTTTCGTCCAGCAATGCCGGGAGATCACCCAGGATATTCTCTGAGATATCATGCAATGTGATCAGCCCTTCCGTCGCCCCGAACTCATTTACAACGATCCCGATATGGACTTTTTTCTCCCGGAATAATTCAAGCACCTTGATCGCCTGCATCGTTTCAGGAATAAAAAGCGGAGAAGAGATCATTTCCTTCAGATCGACCGGTTTCTTGATGGAAATCGCATGGAGAATATCCCTGACTGAGATAATCCCGATGACATTATCAATGGTTTTCTCACACACCGGAAATCTTGAAAAGGGGGTCTTCAGGATGGTTTCGATCATCTCATCCGTAGTTTGCTGGCTTTCGATAAACACAATATCCATGCTTGAAGTCATCAGGCTGTATGCTGTTTTATCGCCAAAACGGAAAACCTCCTTTATGATATCCGATTCCTTTTTATCAATCACTCCGTGTTCAGAGCCCTGGTTCAGCAGGATCTGTAATTCTTCCTCAGTTACAGGAGGCTTGTTCCCCGCTTTGATGTTGAACAATCGGGTGACCAGCTTTGCAGAAAGACTTAAAAATGCAACGATTGGATATGAGACGTAGGCGAAAATCCGGATCAGGGGACTCAGATAGATCGCTGTCTTTTCAGGGTTGTTCAATGCCAGCGTTTTCGGCAGGATCTCTCCGAACACAAGGGAAATATACGTGATCAGGCCTACGATCAGGATGACCGATAAGACGCTGGCCAGGTGTATCTGGATGCCCATCCCGACGAAGAACGGCACCAGCCCGGCCCCGAAGATCATTCCGCTGACTGCACCGGTAAGGATGCCTATTATCGTCACCCCAACCTGGACCGTCGAAAGGAATTTCTCAGGATCCGTCTGAAGGTTCAGAATGAAAGATGCTCCTTTACTCCCGTTTTTCGATTTATCTTCAAGATGGGTTTTTCGTGAAGAAACAACAGCCAGCTCAAACATTGCAAAGATCCCGTTGAGAAGAAGGAGAAAAATAAGTACCAGGTAAGCCATGTTAAGAACAAAAAATGCAATACAAAAGTACTGCATATTTTTACAAAGAAAAAATAGAGTAGGAGGTATTGATATAATGAGATAATGAGATAATGAAATTATATATAATTATTTATTCCTTCATTACCTCATTATTTCATTAAAACGGAAACTGACTTATTTCACCAATGTCAATTCCTTTATCAGGTTTGTGGCTCCGGCATATTTGTCGATCACGAAGAGCACATAACGGACGTCGACACAGATGGTGCGCTGAAGCTGCGGTTCAAAGGAGATGTCGCCGCTCATGGCTTCCCAGTTGCCGTCGAAGGCAAGACCGATCAATTGTCCATTGCCATTGATCACCGGGCTTCCTGAGTTTCCGCCTGTGATGTCGTTGGTGGTTGTGAAGCAAACGATCATTTTCCCGTTCTCTCCGTACGGGCCGTAATCTTTGGCCTTGTAAAGTGCTTTCAGCTTCGGTTCAACAATGAATTCCTCGTTGTTCGGGTCTTCCTTTTCCATCACACCGTCAAGTGTGGTAAAATAATCATAATGAACGGCATCGGCCGGGAAATAATCTTCCACGGTTCCATATGTCATACGCATGGTGGAATTTGCATCCGGGTAGAAAACTTTGTCGGGATTCATCTGGCGAAGACCTGCAATAAAAAGCCGGTTACCGGCACTGATGGCCGTCCTGTTCTCTGCAAACACCGAAGAATATTTGCCGGCTGCTGCAGTAAAGGATTGTGCCGTAATCCATGCAAGGTCTTTTTTAAATACCTTTTTCGACGGGCTTTCCAGGAATTTGTTCACCTTTTCCGGTGTCGCAAAAACAGAGGTTTCAAAAAGATCATCGGTAAAAGCATCAATGCTGTTCTTGTAATCCTTCTCGATCGTTGTATAAATCGTGGGAAGCTCAGCCTTCGACACATTTGCGGCGTAAAGCTTCAGGAGTTCAGAAAAGGTTTTCTTTGAAGTGGCGGGATCCAGTTTTTCAAAATGTTCTTTCGTAGCGGTTCTCAGCCCTTCGATGGCTTCTTTTTCGGCCCCCTTGCTTTTCTTTTCAAGGGCGGATTGCAACGAATTGAACTGGTTGGCGAATGTAAGGATGTCAAGGTTATTTCCTGCTATGTTTGCATAAAAGAACGGGATCGCAACGCTGGTGAGCTTTTCATAGCCGTTCCTTATATTATCCAGCACACTCCCGTATTTTTTCGTCAGCCCGGGATCCTTTCCATACCAGTTCCTGAAGTCCGTTTCAATTCCTTTCTTCTTGTCATCGATCTTATTCCTGACCAGCATCTTTTCCTGTCCGATAAAATTCTTCCAGGAGTTGGCGATCTGCGCATAATTGCTTGCATAGTTAAGCTGAACTTTCTTATCGGCATCCATCCGCTCTTTCATGACCTCAAGCTCTTTTCCAAAGATCTTTATCAGGGAAGGATATAAAACGTTGAGATTGTATTCGAGGCCATAGGAGGTGAGATACCTCGTCGTGCTCCCCGGGTAACCCCAGACCATGGCAAAATCATCCTTCTTGAAGCCTTTCAGGCTTATCGGCAGGTGGTATTTTGCCTTCATCGGAATATTCTTTTCGGAATAATCAGCAGGATTCCCGGCCGAATCGGAATAGATCCTCAATATCGAAAAGTCTCCGGTATGCCGGGGCCACATCCAGTTGTCGGTATCGCCACCGAATTTCCCGATCGATGACGGAGGTGCGCCCACAAGGCGGACGTCTTTATAAGTAAGGAAAACGAACATATAATACTCGTTGCCGCCAAAGAAAGGCTTTACAACAACATCATACTTACTGCTCTCGGACGCTCTTTTTTTCATCCTGGCGGATATCTCTTTCACCTTTGCCGACCGGTCAGCCTCTTTCATGGTATCGGAAAGAAATGGAATGATCGAGTCCGTCACATTTTCCATCCGGATGAGGAAAGAGGCGCACAGGTCTTCATTTCTCAGTTCCTCTTTAAAGCTCATGGCCCAGAACCCGTCCTTCAGGTAATCGTGCTCTGTCGTACTGTGATTGTCAACAGCCGTGTATCCACAATGGTGATTGGTGAATAAAAGACCCTGGCCTGAAACAACTTCAGCCGTACAGAAAAATCCGTTGCCGCCGGGTCCGTTTGAAAGACCCACAATCGCGTCTTTCAGGCTTGAATGATTGATGTTGTATAACTCTTCCGCGGTAAGATGGAGCCCCATCTTCTGCATGTCGGTATAATTCAGCCTGTCGATCAGCATCGGAAGCCACATCCCCTCATCGGGCGGATTGACCGCAATGCTTTTAACGGCAATGATACAAAACATCATCAGGGTTGCAAAGAACCGGGTTCCCGGCAAAAGTAATTTTGTCCTGCCAACGGTGTTTCTCATAGATTTTTTGAACATAGAACTCAGAAATTTAATCAGTAAATAGCTTCTTTTAAAAATGAAAGTGCAATATTACATACATTTACAATCACGAGGAATTATTTTTGACCAACAAAGGAATAAATCGGTAACAGGATACTTTTGCAGGACGAAAACAAGTTAACTTTTCACCTGCGGAATATTCCGGTTCAACAAGAATTACTTCAATGATGTCTAAAAAGGTTGGTTCCCCGGATAAAACTTCTCACTTTTGAAAAAAATTGAAAATGAATTCTGTTTCCTACTCGCAAAAGATCCGGTTCAGCAGCATTATAGTCCACCTGCTTTTCTGGCTTCTGAGCATCGTCCTGTTTACTGTTCTGATCCTGTATACCCGCGATTTCAGGCTGGCAACCCTGGATTTCAAAACAGCCCTTAATATCCTTATCACTGTATTTTTCCTTTCCATTTCAGTTTACATCAATATGTTCTGGCTGATCCCTGTCTTTTTCAACAGGCACCGGTTCCTCCTCTTTTCCATCCTTCAGCTGTTTAACATCATCCTGTTCATCTGCCTGAATTATTTCGTGTCGATGGTGATTGAAGGAACGTTTCCCAGCCATTACATGAATGAAGTGATCGCGGAATTCCTGCTCGTTTTGATTTTCCTGGTGGTTTCAACATTGATAAAGTTCACACGGGATTCTATTTCTCTACAGGATGCCGAGATCAGGATCAATGAAATCCAGCGACAGAAAATCGAATCCGAGCTAAGTGCTTTGAAGACCCAGGTCAACCCTCATTTTTTCTTCAACACCCTGAACAGCCTTTACTCCCTGAGCCTCGACAAATCGGAAAAAGTGCCTGAGCTGATCCTGAAGCTTTCCGGGCTTATGCGCTACATGCTTTATGAAACGAAAGACAGCATCGTTCCGATGTCAAAGCAGCTTGAATTCCTGCAAAGTTATCTCTACCTGGAAAAACTGCGGCTCGATGATGCCGCGGAAATAGACCTGCAGATCATCGGAGATCATACTGACCTTGCTATAACCCCATTGCTGTTCCTTCCCTTTATTGAGAATTCTTTCAAGCATGGGGCCAAGGAGAAGTCGAGTCATCCGTATATCCATATCTTCGTTAACCTTGAACATCGGGATAAAGTTGGTTTTATCATTGAAAACAACACCGACATTTATAATGAAGATGAGCTGGAAAAGAAAGATGGGATTGGGCTTATCAATGTTAAAAAGCAGCTTGAGCTCCTGTATCCGGGAAAATATACCTTGTCGTTGTACAATAAACAAAATGTTTTCCGTGTTGAATTAACCATCCGGGTCACATGAAAATAAACTGTATAATCATTGATGATGAACCCCTTGCACACAGGGTAATTGAAAAATACTGCGAAGAGATCCCTTTTGTAAAGATCGCAGGGAAATTCTTTAAGGCGATTGATGCGCTCGAAGTGTTGAAGAACCGGGAGATCGATCTGATCTTCCTGGACATCAACATGCCCAGGCTCTCCGGCCTTGAGTTCCTGAAAAGCCTTTCAAATCCGCCACTGGTCATCATCACCACGGCCTATGCGGAATATGCCCTCCAGGGCTTTGAACTTGCTGTGCTTGACTACCTGATGAAACCATTCGCATTCGACCGCTTCCTGAAAGCCATCCAGAAAGCCCAGGATATCCTGATGAGCCGGGAGGCCCAATTGTCGGAGACCATTAAAACCAGCGACGTTCCTGAAGACGACCACCTTTTCATCAAATCAAGCAAAAAAACCTACCGGGTGAAATTTGATGACATCCTTTACATTGAAGCCCTGGGTGATTATGTGAAGATCTTTACGAAGGACAGGATGATCGTAAGTTACCAGTCATTGAAAAATCTTGAAGTGATCCTTTCGCCGAAAACATTTCCCCGCATTCACAAATCATTCATCGTTTCTCTTTCAAAGATTGATGTGATCGAAGGCAACCATGTAAAGATCCGCGACAAGATGCTCCCCATCGGGAATAATTTCAAAACCGAATTCGAAAAGCTGATCAGGTCAGTCTGACTAAGCTCCATCCCCTTTCCTGGGGTCGTTCATCGCAGATGAACTTATTTGTCGGAAATAAAACACATTTTTTGTATTATTGCTACCGGATAAATCCGCGTAGCCTATATGAAAATAACCTGTTATCCTGTATTCAAATTGTTCTTTATTTGGATGATACGGTTATGCTTATCGGGATCTTTGGTCTGTTGTCTTTCATTTCGCGGGTTTTGTGGGAAAATAACAAAGGAGGACAGTTTGTACAGTGCCCTGGTGCAGACTGAAAAAAAGGAGGAGAAGGCCCGGATCTACCTGTCACTGGCTGAACTTGTCCGTACAAGATCGGCTGACACCGCCCTTCAGTTACTCGATGAAGGTCAGAAAATGCTCAGAGCAACGGCCTCGTTGTCGTTGCTTGGTGAAATTTTCGAAATGAGGGGGGATATTGCCCGTAGCAGGAATGATTTCAATGAAGCGCGCCGTTTGTACAAGATTGCTGTTTTTTGTTATGAAAAAAAAGAAGACAAAAAAAAGCAGGTAAAGTTGCTGAATTTCATCGGGAGCTTTTATGCTCAAACCGGCAATGTTTCGGAAGCCTTCAAGAATTACCTCAAGGCGAGGGAACTTGCAGAAGAAGTCGGGGATGTTGACATGCTTGCACGCATAAACAACAACCTGGGAAGGATCTTTATCGCCTCACAACGATTTTCCTCGGGGATCGATTACTACAAAAAGGCTTTATCCTACTTTCAGCTTAAAGCTGATTCTTTTAGGATGGCAACAGTGCTGATGAACCTGGCCAATGCCTATAATCACATTTCAAAACCCGATTCGTCAAAAGTTTGCTCAAACCAGGCCATTGCAATCTTCCAGTCAATAAAAAAGAAGTACTACCTGGGATCTTCATATCAATCCTACGCGTTCTCTCTCATTTCAGATAAAAAATATCCTGAAGCGTTAGGATACCTCTCGAAAGCAATGAGTATCGCGAAGGAACCGGGTTCTGGAAATGAGCTGATCGAATCAAAGCTCCTGCTCTCTGATGTTTTTGTTTTTACAGGTGTCACCCATTTCCTGATGGGTAATTATGTGCCTGCAAGGAAAATGCTTCTCCTTGGGTACCATCTGTCCGATTCGCTTGGTGTTCTTGAACGGGTCAATGAAGCGGAAGAATACCTCGCAAAGACTTATGAGCAAATGCAGCAGATCGATTCGTCATTTTACTACTTTAAACTCTTCAAACAAACATCCGATACGTTAAACCAAACGCAGTCCATCAACATTGTGAAACTGGCTGAAGTTCAGATGGAATATGAGAAAGACGTGAAGGAAAATAAGATACAATTAGCTTACGCAAAAGAGATCCAGCGGCGGAACCTTATTATATTCATCGGTGCTGCGGTCATTCTCTTTGCCCTGATTTTCATCTTGCTGCTGCGGTTGAGGATCGAAAACCAGAAGAAGAAGCATATCCAGTTTGAGAAACGGCAGGCGGAGCTGGAAAAGGAAGCGGCCGGACTGAAGCTGGAGGCACAGAACAAGGAATTGGCAAGTAAGGTCATGCATTCCACGACCATCAACGAAATGGTGCTCCGGATCGCTGAAAAGCTTCAGAAAATGGATACGGAAGAGGATTCTGCAAACGGCAGGATCAAGAACGAGATCATCAAGGAACTTCTTAGTTCAACCAATAAAGAAGACAGTTGGAAAGAATTTGAGATCCGTTTCCAGAATGTCCATACCGAATTTTACAATCACCTCCGGGAGAAGTTTCCCGATCTGACTACCAATGAGATCAGGCTCAGTGCTTTCCTCCGACTTAATATGACCACCAAGGAAATATCCGCACTTACACATCAGAGTGAACGTGCGATCGTATTGTCGCGTCACCGGCTTCGCCAGAAACTTGGACTGCAAACGTCTGATAATCTGAATTCTTTTTTGTTTCAATTCTGACCTTCCTGTCTTTGTGAACATTTTGTGAATCTCTCCGGAATGTTTTGATAATGCTTATTATTTGCATCTGCCATGACGGGTCGCTTATTTTTGCCCGGATAATATCGTGACGGGCAACTATGAAAACCAGGAAAAAATCCATTACCGAAGAAAGTTCCGACAAAAAGCTATCGTACCTGATAGAAAAACTGAATGCGGAGATCAAGGTCATGCAGGAGCTGAATTCATCTCTGACGGAGATTAACCCAGATCAGACCGATCAATCAAATCATAAAACCAAAAAGAGTATTGCAAACTTAAAACCGAAAAAAAAATGAAAAAACATTTACTGTTATTTATTTTTATTCTCTTCTCGGGGTTGATGACGAAAGCCCAGCTTTCGGGCACCTATTATATCCCGGGAACCGTATTTCCCACACTGGAATCGGCCATTGTCGCCCTGAATGCTCAGGGAGTCGGGGAAGGAGGCGTGACCTTCAGCATCAGCGCCGGTTACACAGAAACCTTTGTTTCGAGCCTTGCAGGGGTTGTTAGCACGACTACCAGCGGTGCGGGGAAGCCGATCATTTTTCAGAAATACGGAGAAGGGCCCAACCCGCTTTTTATCGCTGCAGTTGGCTTGAATACCAGCAGGGATGCAATTTTTGCCTTCGGTGGCACCGACTATGTAACCTTTGATGGGATAAACATCATGGATCGCCCGACAAATTCCAACTCAACACAGTGGATGGAGTTTGGTATCTGGCTGGCACGGGCATCTGCAACTGACGGTACCCAGCATTTCACATTAAAAAACTGTAAGATATACGGGTTGAAGAAGAATTATGCGATTTATTCCTCCACCACCAAACTCGATAATACTTCGGTAACCCCTACTGCACAGTCCGGGACAAATTCTTATATTAAAATATTTAATGACAGCCTGGTCAACACGAACGATCCTGTTTCAGGCAACAAGATGGCGCAGGGTGTTAACATTACCGGATCATCCAGCGCAACCACATCGGGGTTCTGGGATACCGGGAATGAAATCGGCGTTGACGGGGGAAATGCTTTTCTTAACGGGATGTATTTCCAGTCCTCATATCAGAAAGGCATGAAGGTCGTCAACAACCTGTTTTCCTCCATTGATATTTATGCAGTCGGGTGCCCGCAGCATATTTCCACGCAAGGGTACGATATAAAAATCTGCAACAATACGATCGGGAATTTTTCCGTGCAACCGACGATCGGTTACAAGGCCATTCTCGATAATACAACCGATAGCGTTGAGATCACGAACAATATCATCCAGAACATCAACCACGGAAGTGCAACCACTGGTTATTTTACCGGTATTGATTATAATACAGGAGGTGCATTCATTAAAATTTCCGGGAATTCAATCATCAATAATACGCTGGGGTTCAGCAGTACGACAACGGGATACTTTATCGGCATTTCCGTACAGAGCGGGAATATGATGTCAGGCTCTTATTGCAATGTTTATGACAATATCATTTCGGGGAATGCGATCAATTCCCAGTCAGGTTCAGCAGTGAACAGCTATATTAAGAATTACTGGTACGGCTGGTCATCGAACATCTACAATAATACCATCACCAACAATACAGCCTCATGTACCGGAACAACCCACGGCATTGATGCCAGGTGCATTACGGCCAATTTGATTGAGAAACGGATATATGGCAATACGATCTCTGGTCTGACCAATACAAATGGTACTTTTTACGGTATTCGTCATGCTTACGGTTTAAGAACCTATGTCTATAAGAACAAGGTAACCACGATTTCTGCATCAGGCACCTCGAACCCGGTCCTGAACGGGATCACGGTCGAAGATGCAAACACAGCGACGGTCAATGTCTACAACAACTATATAGCAGAATTCCGGACTCCTTCCTCTTCAGGTACGCGGCAAATAACCGGTTTGAATATAGTAGCAGGACAGGTTGTGAATGCATCCTATAATACAATTTACCTCGATGCTTCATCCTCCGGAACTGATTTCGGAACGGCCGGCATCTTTACGAATACCGTTCCTGTGGTGAAATTCCAGAATAATATCGTTGATAATGTATCTGTACCAGCCGGTATCGGAAGGACAGTCGCTCTTTATTATGGCGGGAGTTCGCAGGCCAATTTTGATCCGTCGTCAAACAATAATAATTATTATGCCGGCACTCCCGGCAGATACCGGCTGATCTTTTACGATGGCACCAACCAGGATACGATCCTTCAAACGTATCAGGCCAGGGTTGCCCCGGCTGAAAATGCATCCATCAGTGAAAATACCCCGTTCATGGATGTCGTGAACTCGCCCTATAACATGCACATAAACATAGCGGCAAAAACGCAGGTCGAAAGCGCCGGCATCACCGTCAATAGCCCTGTCCCCATAACTTCCGACTATTATGACACACCACGTTACCCGAATGCTGGGTATCCGGTGAACCCTGCTTTCCCACCGACCCGCCCGGATATCGGTGCCGAGGAGTTCGGCGGGATGTGGCTGGATAACTCACCTCCGAATATCGTTATGACACCTCTGCCAAATACCCCCTCAACAACGGAACGATTACTGACAACCACGATTACGGATATGACAGGAGTTCCTACGGCCGGTTCCGGTTTGCCGGTACTTTACTGGAAAATCAACTACGGATCGTGGAATGCTGCTCCCGGATCATCCCAGGGAAGCAATGTTTATACTTTTTCATTCGGAGATGGAGTTGCTCTTCACGACACGATCAGGTATTTTATCGTCTCCCAGGATACCAAGACTCCCAATCCCAACATTGGTTCCACTCCTGCCGGAGCCAGCGGGTTTACAGCTGACCCCCCGTCTTCCGCCTCTGCTCCGCCCACTCCGTTCTTTTATACGATTCTCCCGGGATTGTGCGGAACATATAATGTGGGAATGCTTGGGGATTATACAACACTTACATCCGCGGTCAACGACCTCAACAATAAGGCGATCTCATGTCCTGTTACCCTGCTTCTTCTCGATGCATCCTATGATGCCGAGACTTTCCCGATCGCGATCAACAGGATCCCCGGGCTGAGTGCGACTAATACACTTACCATTAAACCCGCACCAGGCGTCACAGCCACGATCAAAGGATCCAATGCCATAAGTCTCATTACCTTGGCTGGTGCAAACTATGTGACCATCGATGGTTCGAACAGTAGCGGAACCGACAGAAATCTCACGCTCTATAATTCAAACTCCACGGGCAGCGCTACAGTAGTTTATGTCTCAAATGCGGGAGGTTTCAATACGGCTTCTTCAAACGTGACCGTCAAAAACTGCAAGATCAAGGCAAGTGCCCAGATTACAAATACAACCTATGGCGTAAGGACCAATTCGACGTCTGGTGGCGGAAATAATAACGTAACAGTAGAAAATAACGAGATCTTCTGTGCCAGGATCGGAGTCAGGATACAGGGGACGCTGGCATACCCGGCCACAAACTGCAATGTTCTGAACAACATTATTGGCTCACCGGTCGATTCACTATCCATCCAGCTTTACGGGATCTATAACCTGTATGCGGACAATACCCTCATCGAAGGGAATGATGTGATGGGACCGTCGGTGAATGGAAATGCCAACCTTACACAGATGGGAATCTCCATATACACCCTTGCTACTAATACCAAGGTAAGGAAGAACAAGGTGCACGGATTTTATAACAACACCTTAAATTACGGGGCACAGGGCATCCAGTACCGGGCAGAAGGAAATTCAGTAACTGAAATATCAAACAACGTGATCTATGATATAAAAGGAGCCGGATCTGCTGCGGTCTACCAGGATATTGCAGGAATTTCAGTGCTCAACGGAGGCAATGTGAAAATATGGAATAATTCCGTGAACCTGTCTGGAAATGTCCTGAGCAGTACAACACCCACAAAAAGCGGGTGCATCATCATTTCCAATGCGGTAACGAATATGGATATCAGGAATAATATCCTGAAAAATTCACTGCTCCCGGTATCCGGTACACCTGCATCCAAGACATACGGAATTTACAGCATGGCACCTGCATCATCTTATACAAGCCTTGACAACAATGATTATTATATCACCGGAATCGGTCCATACATCGGCGTTTTAAACAATACAACCGATTACGCGACACTGGCCTCGTGGCAATCGGCGACGGGCAAAGATCAGAATGCCGCGAACCTTGATCCCTGGTTCACCAGTCCGTCATATCTTCTGCCCACCTCTGACACACTGAACAATCTTGGTGTATTCCTGGCAGATGTAACGACGGATATAACAGGTGCCACACGAAAAAATCCTCCTGATATCGGAGCCTATGAATTCGGGGTGAATGTTTTTGTAACAACCGATGCGGCAACCGGTGTGGGATCCTCAACAGCAACACTGAACGGCACCATCACTGCCAATGAGTATATCGTAAGCAGCTATTTCGACTATGGATTCACTACTGCCTACGGGAATGTTGCAACAGGCGATCCTTCTTCCATCACGGGGGGAACTCCCGCTTCGGTGACAGCTTCACTTTCACTTCTTGACCCTCATACAACCTACCATTTCAGGGCAAGAGGCCTTACTTCAGACGGCCATCTTGTTTTTGGCAGGGATATGACGTTTACAACAGAAGCCGGTAACAGGACACTGAACCTCAAAGCCTACATCGAAGGACTGTTTTCGCAGGATCTTATGATGATGAATAAAGTACAGGATTGCACAGACGGGGCTGTTACTTATGAAATATTCACCGGGAATATTGCCGACACACTCACAATTCTGCTGGCAAATCCCACAGACCCCTGGGATTATGCATTCCAGGCCAGCGGAATACCGCTAAACCAGAATGGAACAATGACAATTTCTCTTCCCCCTACCTATTCCGGAAACTATTATATTGTCATAAAACACCGCGCCGGGGTTGAAACGTGGAGCGCTGCACCGGTTTCATTCAACGCTTATTACATCAACTATGATTTTACAAATGCAGCAGGACAGGCATTCGGAAATAATCAAAAGAATCTTGTTCCCGAATCATCGGTCTTTGGGATCTACAGCGGAGATGTAACAAGTATGTTCGATAGCCAGGATGGGTATATTGACATTTTCGACAACAATGCCGTATTCAATAATGCTCAATTTGGCCTCTTTGGTTATATGGCTGAAGATCTGAACGGAGATGCCTTTATTGACATCTTTGATATGGCCATCGTTTTCAATAATATGCAGTACGGAATTGGCATGAACACCCCTCCGAATCCGGGGAAGAAATAAGCCCCAATTTTGACCCTGACAGGGTCCAGGACCCTGTCAGGGTCAAATTGAATACTGGTTTTTGGTTAATGATGAATCCGTTCAGCTGAGGGTGCCGCAGAAAACCGCGACACCCTTGGTGTTTGAATCGCTCCAAAAAAGGGAAATATTACTTAACTGCCTTGCCGTTCAATGACGGTCTCTTTTATTTTTCTCAGGTAAATAGAAAGATAAAACAGAACCGCTCCTGTCACGATCAAAAGAAAACCTATCAGTTTCCCCACGAAACCTGCAACCTCGAACGGCTTGAAAACGAGGATAAGCCCGGTAATCAGCGTCAGGATCCCGTTGAAAAGGATTACATAGTTGTTTGCCTGTGTTTTCTTTGTTATCACAAGGAGGATCAGCTGGAAAACACCCAGGATGGATGCCCATGCCCCCAGAAGGATAAAAAAGATACGGATCGAAAGATCGGGAAAGAGGAGGATGAACAACCCGATCGCCAGGTATAGCACGGCCAGTATGAAGCTGGTGAAGACCTGTTTCTCCTTGTTCAGGTTGATGATTGCAATCACAAGCTGTACCAGTCCGACAGCAAGAATGATCCCGCCGAATACCCGCATGATGGTGCTGATCGTTTCTTCAGTAAAAAAGAGGAACAGGATTCCTGCCAGTAATGCGATGATCCCGTTAAGCATAAGGAACCACCAGTTTTTAAACGTTTTTGCTTCCATTGTATCAGGATTAATAATGTTTCAGATGATTTCTCAATGAATTAATTCCATGGTCCCGGGATTTTCCACAAGACATTTACGATGACGAAAATTCCGAAAAGCATGAAGATCACGCCGACAATCCGGTTGATCCAGAGCTTTACATAAGGGTTATTGGCAATCTTAATCTTGTTTGCGAGCAGGCACTTAGCAATATCCGTGGTAAGAATCGTACCTAAGGTGCCTGAAAAAAACATGATCACGGCCATCTTGTTGCCCCGGTATGACGAACTGATTGCAACAACCGAAGTGATCCAGAACCCCCAAAGAAAAGGGTTTGCGATATTCAGTAAAAAACCTTTGAAAAAATAAGGGATGGGCCCTCTGTGCTTTACTTTGATCTCATTGATCGCCTCGATGTGCTCGTTCAGCTGTACTTTCCTCGTTGCAGAGAACAAGCCGAAGATCAGAAGGATCCCGCCGCCGATCAAACCGAAAATAATGTGTGTGTCATTATTGATCACGATCTGGGATGAACCGAAGAAAGCTGCAAAAACAACGATCACATCACTGAGGAAAATCCCGAATACCAGGAAAAGTCCTGTTTTGATTCCATGCTTGATGCTGGTCTGCAAAAGGGCAAAAAGAGCCGGCCCGAGACTGATCGAAACACTGATCCCTAAGATAATTCCTTCAAAAAGAGGATGTAACACCAGTTATTAATTATGAATTATGAATTTGATTAACCTGGAAAACAACTATTTATCTTTGTTACCTAATTTTTTTCTCATCACCTCATCACTTCATCACCTCATTAGCTTAACATGCTTTTCCCACTCCTCAAGCTGGCTGTTCTTCAGCACCCGTGGGAACTTATTTGCTCCGCCTTCTTTTCCCTTCATCTTCATCCAGTCATAAAATAAATGCAAAGGAAGCACTTCTGCATAAACATTCCGGATTGCTTCGGATCGTTCAACCCGGTAATCATCATTGAGCGCTTTCAGGAACTCGTCGATTTTCGTTGCTGCCACCTCCGGATCAATCGTATCATTGGTTCCAAGGTACCATTTGTGTGAAAAGAGGCTTCCTTCGCAGATACCAGCCACCGCGAACTCATTGATCTTGATATTGAATTCTTCCTGGAGAAGTGTGATGGCCCGGTTCATATTATCCTGTGAAAGGTGCTCCCCGCAAAGGCTCAGGAAATGCTTCGTGCGCCCGGTAAGGATGATTTCACTCTTTTCCTTTGATGTAAACCGGATCGTATCACCGATCAGGTAACGCCATGTGCCTGAACACGTCGAAACAAGCAGCGCATACTCCCTGTTTTCCTCAACATCAGCAATGGTGATAGCCCTTGCCTGCGGAAGAAGGTTCCCTTCCTGGTCAAAATTCGTGTCGTTGTATGGAATAAACTCGTAGAAGATCCCGTTATCCAGGATCATCGTCATTGTTTTCACATTCCATGGCTGCTGATAGGCAATGTATCCTTCAGAGGCAAGGTATGATTCGTTGTAAACGATCGGATGGCCGAGCAGCCGCTCAAAGCTTTTCAGGTAAGGATCGAAGCAGACACCACTGTGGACATATGCTGACAGGTTGGGCCAGACTTCATGTATGTTGTGCACATGGTAGTTCGCAATGATCTTTTCAAGGATGATCTGGATCCACGCCGGAACACCTACAATGATCCCGATGTCCCAATTCCCAGCATTCATGACAATATCATTCAGCTTTACCGACCATTCCTGCTCCCTGGAAATACGTAAACCGGGCTTATAGAAATGCTGGAACCAGAACGGGAGAGATCCTGCGGTAATGCCGGAAAGGTCCCCCTGGTAATAGGTGCCGTTGTACTGGAGATGTGTGCTGCCGCCGATCATAAGGACACCCTTTTCGTAAAATTCATCCGGGAAATTGTATTTGGTGGTTGTCACAAGGAGGCGGGTGCTGGCTTTCCTTATCGCATGCAGCATATCGTTCGTAACAGGAATATGTTTGGAAGACGCTTCCGACGTTCCTGAAGTCAGTGCAAAGTACTTAACCTTGCCTGGCCAGGTCACCCATGATTCCCCGTTGAGGCTCCTGTACCACCAGTTCCTGAACATCGAGCTGTAATCATGGATCGGCACAGTCTCCCTGAATTCCTCCATGAACCCTGGGTATTCTGCGAATTCCGAAAACCCGTAATGTACCCCGAATGCCGTTTCCTGCGCACGAATAAGCAGCTTTCGCAATTCTTTCTTCTGAAGTGCCAGCGGGTTGAAATTCCTCCGTATGTCGAGGGGAAACTGCCTTAACGCGTACGCGGTTTTGATTATAGACCCCAGGAATGGCATAAGAAGCCGTTGAATTTCTTTTTGGAAGGGTAAAATTAAAAAATTCTTGATAACTTTCGATACTCTAAACCGACCTCATGAAGAAAAGAACCAGGAAGCTATTATGGATCCTCCTTTGTTTGTCCCTCTTTATCTTCCTTTCTCTTTCCGGGATCATTCTTTTCTTAATGGTTACAGAATATAAACCGGAGCCAATGACAACGCTTGGCGGAAATTTAATTTCCGCCAAGCCTGTTCCAGGTTCCGCCCGGCTTACTTTTCTGACATGGAACATCGGCTATGCCGGACTCGGGAAGGAAATGGATTTCTTTTATGAAGGCGGAACGAAGGTAAGGCCCTCCGGGGAACAGTATGATCGCTATATATCGGGAATCAGCAATTTTCTGGCAGGGCAGGTATCGGCCGATTTCATCTTCCTTCAGGAAGTGGATAAGGATGCAAAAAGAAGCTACCATAAGGACCAGGAGAAGATCATTGGCGGGGTTCTCAACGATCATTACTCCGCTTTTGCCATCAACTATAACTGCCGGTTTGTTCCTGTGCCGTTGCATTCCCCGATGGGAGGTGTAATTTCCGGGATTGCTGCATTTAGCCGGTTCAGTCCGGCCAGGGTGGTCAGGCACAGCTATGAAGCAATGTTTCCCTGGCCGAAGAGGCTTGTCTTCCTGAAGCGGTGCTTCCTGGAGGAAAGATTCCCGCTCGCCAACGGAAAAGACCTGGTGATCGTAAACCTGCATAATTCCACCTATGATGAAGGTGGCTTCCTGCGGAATACCGAACTGGCCCAGCTTAAAGAATTCATTGATCTTGAATGGGAAAAAAGGAATTACATTGTCATTGGCGGTGACTGGAATATGAATCCGAGAGGTTTTATCCCCATGGCTGTCGCTACGGGAGACAAGGTTCATTCAATATCGCCGGGGTTCAGTGAAATATTTCTCCCGGGCTGGCAGTTTGCCTACGATCCGACCTCTCCCACGAACAGGGATGTAAATAGTTCGTATATAAAAGGAAAAACAGGAACAACAATCATTGATTTCTTCGTAGTTTCGCCTAATATTAGTGTTTTATCTGTTGAGACCCTGAACACCGGTTTTGAATATTCCGATCATCTGCCGGTCAGGATCAGCATCAGGTTGAACGAATAAACCAGATAATATGAAAATCCGTCCGACGGAAAAAATTTCTCTCATTGATCTTTTGATGAAGGAATTCAGGGATGCATCCAGATCCTCCGTAAAAAAGATGATCCAGCATGGAAACCTGAAGGTAAACGGCAAAACCGTTACGAACCCGGTTACGCTGCTTGATCCCGGGGATGAAGCGGAGTATACCCGGTACCGGATGACGGCAAACACACAGGGATCACCGTTTCCTGTTCTTTTTGAAGATGAGTATCTGATCTTTGTTGAAAAGCCTGCCGGTCTGCTTACTTATGGCGAAAGAGGAACTGTGGGAACTTCTGTATATCGGGAGGTGCTCGGGTATCTCCAGGAGCGATCCAAAGGAAAAGAACGGATCTTTGTGGTTCATCGCCTTGATAAGGAAGTTTCCGGGATTTTGCTTTTTGCGAAAAGCGAAGAGATCCAACAGAAGATCAAAGAGAACTGGAAAGAAACGGAAAAGCTGTATTATGCCCTGGTTGAAGGACGCCCCCGTATTCCTGAAGACACCCTCCGTCATTGGCTGAAGGAAACGAACACCCAGAAAATGTACATTACCCAGGAATCGCCGGAGTCCAAGCTGGCAGTCACACAGTACCGAACACTGAAGGAGATGGAATCTCATACATTCCTGGAGATCAGGATAGAAACGGGCCGGAAAAACCAGATCAGGGTTCAGCTTGCCGCCATCGGATGCCCCATTGTCGGTGACAGGAAATATGGCTCCAGGGATAAATACAAGAGACAGATCCGCCTTCACGCATTTTCATTCTCCTTTTCACACCCGGTTACCGGTGAACCGTTGAAAATTGAAAGCCGGCTTCCTCACAGTTTTCTGAAACTGAATGAAAAAGACGAACATTATAAGTGATTTCTTTGAACTATGAGATATTTCATATGCTCAAATCATTTATTCTCTTTGATCTGTCATATTAATTAACTACTTTTGCGATACAACTTCATTAAAGATGAAACTTGCCCGGAATTTTCTTTTAGGGCTCATTCTGACATTTACATTATTTCATTGCCTGGATGTTTTTGGCATTGCGGCCCCTGGAATAAAAAAAGTCGAGGCTTCTTCCCTCTCTGATACCATTCAGAAGCTGGACACTCTTGTGAGTGAGACAAGGATCGTCAACAGTAACCTTTCCCACAAATATGCCCGCATCGCCTATTCCCTGGCAACCAGGGCAGGAAGTCCGGAAGCGATCGTTCAGGCTTATATCATGTTTGGCATCAGCTACAGCAAAACTTACAAGGATTCGAGTTATTTCTATTTCATGAAGGCCATGAAACTGGCTGAAAATTCAGGCCGGCTGGATCAGAAGGTAAAAATCATCTACAATCTGGCGATTTTATACAAAGAAGCATATAACTACAAGCAGAGCGTCATTTTCCTGGATTCAACCATACGCCTTGCAGAGATCGCGAAAGAATACGAGTATATGACCATGGCTTATAATCTACTGGGGAATATGCGTATTGATATTCATGATAATGTGGATGCCCAGCTGATGTACGAAACATCCTTTAAAATAGCCAGGGAACACCAACTTTATAAACAGATGGGGGTTGCAATGGGGAACCTGGCCAAGTTCCAGAACGATACGCGCAGATCAATAAAGATGCAGTATGAAGCGATTAATTACCTGAAAAAAGCCAAGAGGACCGAAGAAGAGATTGCCTCCATTCTGATCAATATCGGGAACAGGCATACACGGCCTGATTCTGCCCTGTTCTATTATAAAAGCGCCCTGAAGTTCGCTGAATCCGGAAATTTACCTGAGATCGAATATGGTGCATACAACAATATGGCTTATATCTACCTTGATCTCGGTAATATTCCTGAAGCTGAATCCTGCCTGGTTGATCATGCAATTCCCCTGGCGATCCGGGAAAAAGATAACAGCTGGCTTTCTACACTATACGATTCCTATGCAGATATCCTTTCTGCCAAAGGCGCATACCAGGATGCTTTGAAGTGGCAGAAAAAAGCATTGAAGACAAGGATCCTTTCAGATACTTTACAGGCTTCCGACCAGGTGCGGTTACTTGCCACGTTACTGGATGTAAAAAACAAGGAGCTCACGATCCAGAACAAGGAAAAAGAGTTGCTCATCCAGCAGAACCGTTTGCAAACCACCCGGTTCTGGCTCATTTTTTCAGTACTGGTCATAATCGGCTCGGTATTCATAAGCCTCTGGCTGCAGCAAAGGAGCCATATGAAATTCCAGGTCCAGCAGATCACCTCGGCCAAAAAGCTCATTGAAATGGAGGAAAGTGAAAAGGGACGTACTGCAAGGGAACTCCATGATATCACCGGGCAGCTGATCATGGGTATAACCGGGGCTATTGAAAACCTTGACATCCCGGATGAGAAGATCAAATCGGAGATCCGTGGCAAGATCAAGGATCTTGGAAAAAGCATCCGGCTTATTTCACACCGGATGAACAAAGCCATGCTGGAACATTTTACGTTCAATGAGCTCATTACCGGACAATGTGAGGATATCCAAAAGCTTACGGGCATCCCGGTGTACCTGGAAATGACGGAAGATTATACAGACCTCCAGGAAGAAATGGTATTGCATACATACAGGATTGTGCAGGAACTTCTGACGAACGCGAGCAAATACGTGAAGGATGGCCATGTCAATATCAGCCTTATCACCCAGAATGGGAACCTGATCTTATCTTATACCGATAATGGTCCTGGTTTTGAAACAACTGAATTAAAAAACAGTGGTATGGGAATTATGAATATCTTTGAACGGGCAAAAGTGCTGGGAGGTCTGGCAAAATTATCCTCCTCCCCCGGCAATGGTACAAAATGGATCATTTCAATTCCTAAAAATCGTAAAAAATCATCAAGTTCTAAATCGTTCAATGTATGATCAGGCTTTTTGTTATAGAAGACCATCCGATAATCGTGACGGGGCTGAGGAATCTCTTCAGGCCATCCCGCGATGAGGTTGAAATCTATTCAAGTGCAGCAACCGTTGAGGAGGCAATACAAAAGAACGACCCTGAGGCATTCGACATCATTCTCCTCGATCTCTGGCTACATTCGACCCCACCGTTGGAAAATGTAAAACGGCTTAAAGAAAAATTTCCTGATAAACCGATCGTCATCTTCACGTCAGAAGGATCAACCCTTTGGCAACGGAAGATGTTTGAAGCCGGTGTTAAAGCCTATTTACTGAAAACAGCCGAAAAATCAGAGATCAAACTTACACTTGAAAAAGTCATGCAGGGCATGACGGTCTTTGCCGGGATCATGGAAGAGGATTTCCTCCATAAAAAACTTGGTCACGATATCGCCAGCATTAAACGCTCCCTCACCGCAAACCAGATGGAAATCGTACGGCTTCTTTCCAATGGAATGACACAGCAAAAAATAGCCGATATCAAAGGGACCACCGTATCAAACATCGAAAAAACCCTCAAACACATCCGCGAGGTATGTGATGCCAAAAACAATACTGAACTGGTACGGATCCTTGTGGAGCATGGAATAATCTAAAACCTTTAAACCATATCATTGCTATTTATACCCTGAGAATAACTGTTTTAAAATCCCTTTAGTTAGGGAAACCCGCCAAAAGAAAAAAAAGACTGGTGTGCTTCATGCACGCCGTTTTTTTTTATATCTCCTTGATTTTTAATACCAATTCCGTTTTGATGTAACATTTCGTTCCGGTTTACCGTAAAAGAAAAACATTGAAAACCGCAATTGACTTTAGTTTGTTTCCCATTTACCTTTGTTCACAGTCCAAATGAACCCTAGTTACATTATAAAATAACCAAATAACCAAAATCATGAAAAAGTTTGTCCTAATTCTTTCAGCATTGATTATTGCCCTCGGATTTCAGGTCCTGGCTGTCAAACCAATTCCTTCTTTTCACGTCCCGATGTTTAACATTGCTAATTTCCAGGAAAAGTCCCATCCCGGGAAATGGGGTGCAAAAGAAAAAAGAGATATGAATGTTCAATCTACAGTTGCGAGTGGCGGACCCAAGGCCACTGCCGCGATCTGGATATATCGCCTTGATTTTTCTACAATTTTAGGGCCTTTTTACCTCGAAGATAATGATAAAATTACCGTTGAAATTGATGAGCATGAATGGGGAACACTTGTGTTCACATCGGATAGAATGGATATTTCTGTGTGGGTCGATAAAGCTGGCGAAGGAGGCACAAAACCAGGTGCCGAAAACCTGTTTATGCCCACAGATAAAAATATTGGTCTGGATGATTATTTAAATCGCACCGAAAATCTTGTAGCCATACTTCCAAGATCCGGTAATCCTAACCAATTTATGTAAAAGCCGGGAGTGGTTAACCTGGCTGATTAGCTGATCTGTTAATTAAATGTAACATTTTGTCGTAAGTAAATCAATACTATCAAAGGTTCATTTCATTTGGGTTTATGCTGACAGATCAGAGAAGGGCTGAACGGGACATTCAGCCCTTCATTTTTTTTCCCGTATCATCTTTTTACATAAAATTCCTCTGCCTTAATGCTTCATAAACTACGATTCCCGCAGAAACCGAAACATTCATCGAATCGATTTTCCCTTTCATCGGTATCTTGATCAACAAATCGGCCTCATCCAGCCATTTCTGACTTAACCCTGATGCTTCCGATCCCATGATGATGGCCGCAGGATTTCTGAAATGCGACTCATGATAGCTGTGTGTCGCCGTCAATGCAGTTCCAAACATCTTGATCTTATTCGACCTGAGCCAGGCAATGGCCAGATCCGTCGAAGTCGTTACAACCGGTATAGTAAAAATACATCCGATGCTTGAACGGATCGTATTCGGATTATAAATATCGGTTTGTGGATCACATATGATCACCGCATCCAGGTTGGCTGCATCCGCTGTTCGAAGGATGGCCCCCAGATTACCCGGTTTCTCTACCGTTTCAAGTACAAGCACCAAAGGACATGCGCTTATTTTCAGGTCATTAAAACGAGTCCTTCTCGGATTTGCAAGTACAATAACCCCTTCGTGGTCTTTCCTGTAGGCCATCCTGTTATAAATTTCAGGCGTTACCTCTGCAATCTCAAATGAAGATATCGATTGTGATAACAATGCCTGCAGATCCTTATCACCAATAAACTCCTTGCAATAAAGTAAGGAAGATACTGTAAAGCCCGCAACCAGGGCGAGACGAATCTCCCTCAGACCCTCAATCACGATCAGGTTCTGAATTTTCCGTTCCCTCGGCTTTTCCTGGAGGAGTAAAATGTTTTTTACCAAAGGATTCTGAAGACTTGTTATTAGTTTTATCATTGGAGATCAATATTTTTAACTGCTTCTGTATCTTCCGGTGGTCAAATAAAAAATCAATATTGAGCATAAAGTTAAGATTATTCACTAATTCCTTTTAGTCTCCCTGCTAAATAAGTTTTTCTTACTATTCATTGTTATATTCATAAATACTTCCGATGATATTGCAACTACCGGGTTGTTTTCAGGAAGGAATGATATTACCTCTGCAACCTAAATCCGTGCTGGTTGATCACACATCCGGATGAATATACAATCCAGGAAAGCTATAAGGGTTGTGTGTATGATTACTAAAACTCAAAGAAAAAGTTAAAGGCAATAGAGAAGAACATCCTGAGCTTACTTAAGATTTGACGATCTACAGGAACATCTGTACAAAAAGCATTTAAAGCAACCATATGCAGGGATGCCGACAAAAAAATTTCCGCCTGTTTTGCGAACAATATAAAAAGCAGAATTACAGATTTATCATGCTAAAATATCGATCGGGAGTTCCTCAATGTTTAGGTAAAATATTTTGTATATTGCAACCTAAACCTATCTTAACAACTTTATGAAAAATAATACAGGAAAGTGGTATATTTTATTGGGGTTTTGTATAGCCTGTTTTGCGTTAATCTGGCTAATTATTGGCGCTAAAGATATTAATCCGAAACTATTTTATTTTGAGTTTGGGATTTTCTTAACAATAATAGGGATTTTGCTTTTGATTTTGAAGCAGATTTTTAAAAAAAGCGACGGCGCCGAAAAGGAGAATATTCACTTACGAAACCTCAAAAAATTGATTCTTTCTTCGGGCGATTATAGTATCCCTTTTAGAGCATTTCTTGCAGCTTTAATACTAATTGTGTTTTTCATTTGGAAAAAATGTAGTTAGTCAGAATTGGCGTTGTGCTTTAATAATTGGTTATTATTGTTGCATATTCAGGAATGGCTTTCCGTCTCATGGATGATTCTCTCACCAGTCCTTTTTAAATGTCGCCATACTAAATTTTATTGATTCATTTAGACAACGTGCTTTTTAAGCTTTTTGTGCTGTACTTGTTTCTATAATAAAAGCATTGATATCCAAATAAAATTGTTTTGATAAGAAGTTGCGTTTTTGTTTTGCCTTGCAATAAATATTGATAATAATGTATTGGTAAACCAATTAAAAAAAATTTCTCAAACTGTGAGGGAATTAAAAAATATTTTCTATATTTGCGCATTCAAGTACCTAAATAAATTTTATGTCGAAAATTTTTGCAATGTCTGAAGCAGCATCGATCGCCATTCATGGGATGGTTATCATTGCCCGGGCCGAAAACGGCATCAATGCTGTCAAGATTGCAGAAAATACAGGATTTTCGAAAAATCATATCTCCAAAGTCTTGCAGCGCCTGGTTAAGAATGATATGTTAAAATCGGTCAGGGGACCTGCAGGAGGCTTTACACTGAAAAAAAAGCCCGAAGAAATTTCCCTCCTGAATATTTATGAATCGATTGAAGGTCCACTTGAACTGACCGACTGCCCTTTTGTTAATGAAATCTGCTATTTTGACCGTTGTCTCATGTTAAATGTGGTGAACAAGCTGGCGAAGGAATTCAAGAACTTTTTAGGAAAACAAACATTAAAGGATTATATGTAAAAAAATTTTTGTCTTATCAGGCATTTACTTACCTAAATACGAAATAAAAACCAATGAAGCGAAAAATTATCAACATTGACGAAGAAAAATGCAACGGATGCGGGTTATGCATCCCGGCGTGTCACGAAGGAGCCCTCCAGGTTATCGATGGGAAAATACGTCTGATCAGTGATCTGTTCTGTGATGGGTTGGGTGCCTGCATCGGTTTTTGCCCTGAGGATGCGATCACCATCGAAGAGCGGGAAGCTGAGCCTTACGATGAGATCCGTGTGATGGAAACGATCGTTCCGAAAGGAAGGAACACGATCCTTGCACATCTTGAGCATCTCCGCGATCATAATGAACAGGAATATTTATCCCAGGCGATCAATTATATTAAGGTCAACAACATCGATATGGGTGAAGAACGACTTTTTCCCCCGATTGTGGCTGAACCTGTCGTCGTTCGTGCAGCAAACCACCCTGTGGAAACAAGCAGCCCATGCGGCTGTCCGGGGTCATTACCCAAAGATTTCCGGATTGAACCTCAGGTTGGGGCCACCGTCGCCCCTGAACAGATACTTTCTGCTGCCTCGGAACTCAGACAGTGGCCCGTTCAGCTTCACCTTCTGAATCCCATGGCATCTTACTTTAAAGGAGCCAACGTTATTCTTACCGCTGACTGTGTAGCATTTGCAATGGGGGATTTTCATCAGAAATTCCTGAAAGGCCGGTCTCTCGCGATTGCCTGTCCAAAGCTCGATTCAAACAAGGAATCTTATATCAGCAAGCTGACTGCGATGATCAGTGAGGCAAAGGTGAATTCCTTGTCGGTGATCATCATGGAAGTCCCCTGTTGCGGCGGGCTGGTGCAGATGGCAAGGATGGCCCGGGATGCTGCCGGCAGTAAAATGCCGATAAAGACTACTGTTATAAGCATAAAGGGAGAGATCCTTGAAGAAGAAATGATTTAACTTACCTATAATACAATCAACTCAGATCAATTATCAACCGGCCATGTCCGGTAAAGAAAGGAGAACATATGAATATAAGAAAATTGTGGGGTATCTTTATTGTGGTCATGGTCGCAAGTTTTGCAGTACTGCTTTATTATGGAAGAGAAATCTACCGGCAGGCTCCGACAATTCCGGGCAGAGTCGTCACCACTGACGGAACGGTTCTTTTTACGGGTCAGGATATCAGGGACGGCCAGAATGTATGGCAATCTACGGGTGGGCAGGAGATCGGAACCGTTTGGGGCCATGGAGCCTATGTTGCCCCCGACTGGTCGGCCGACTGGCTTCACCGCGAAGCGGAATTCATCGTAAACAAATGGTCGCAGGACGAGTTTCAGCAACCTTATGATAAGCTGAATCCTGAAGCGAAAGCGGTTCTACAGGTCCGGCTCCAGGAGGAGCTTCGCAAAAACACGTATGATCCTTCCAGTGATCAGACGGTGGTCTCAGGAGTAAGAGCGGAAGCTATACGTGCGAACAGCAACCATTATACCTCTTTGTTCATGAATGATCCGGCCCTTGCGAAACTGAGGGATGCTTATGCCATTCCGGCAAATACCATCAAGGATCCTGAGCGGATGAGGAAAATGAATGCCTTCTTCTTCTGGACGGCCTGGGCATGCGTTACAAACAGGCCCGGCAATGACATTTCTTACACGAATAACTGGCCATCGGATCAGCTTGTGGGAAATCATGCGACCAGTTCCATGATCATCTGGACGGGTTTTTCCGTAATCGTGCTGCTTGCCGGGATTGGGCTCCTTGCCTGGTTTTACGCTATCCGGCGTGAGGAAGGTTTGCCGGATCACATACTTCCCGATAAAGATCCGCTGCTGGGAAGTTCCATGACTCCCTCGATGAAGGCGACCCTGAAATACTTTTATGTTGTCACGCTGCTGATCCTTGTTCAGATCCTCATGGGAGTAATAACTGCCCATTACGGGGTGGAAGGCTCCGGCTTCTATGGGTTGCCGCTTGCAAGCATCCTTCCTTATTCGATCTCAAGGACCTGGCATCTGCAGATGGCTATTTTCTGGATCGCGACATCCTGGCTGGCTACAGGTCTTTATATTGCGCCGGCGGTTTCCGGGCATGAACCAAAGTACCAGCGGCTCGGTGTAAACTTCCTGTTCCTGGCCCTGCTTGTTATTGTTGCCGGATCGCTGATCGGTCAATGGTTTGGCGTAATGCAGAAACTCGGGCTGGTTCAGAACTTCTGGTTCGGTCACCAGGGATATGAATATGTTGACCTGGGAAGATTCTGGCAATTGTTTCTATTCATAGGACTGATCCTTTGGCTATTCCTGATGGGCAGGGCCATGTTGCCTGCACTCCGGAACAAGGCAGAGAACCGGCACCTTCTTGTGCTGTTCCTGATCTCCTCTATTGCTATCGCTGCATTTTACGGGGCCGGACTGATGTGGGGCAGGCAAACAGCGCTTCCCATTGCGGAATACTGGCGCTGGTGGGTCGTTCACCTTTGGGTGGAAGGATTCTTTGAGGTGTTTGCAACCGTTGTGATCGCCTTCCTTTTCGTTCGCCTGGGGTTGGTGAATAAGGCAATTGCCGCAATAAGCGTTTTGTTTTCAACCATAATTTTTCTTTCGGGAGGGATCCTGGGTACATTCCATCATCTGTATTTCTCCGGAACTCCAACGGCCGTTCTTGCGCTGGGTGCCACGTTCAGCGCTCTTGAAGTGGTGCCGCTGGTGCTGATGGGATTTGAAGGATATAGTAATCTGAAGATCTCACGAAGCACCGGTTGGTTGAGCGGTTATAAATGGCCGATCTACTTTTTCCTGTCCGTATCTTTCTGGAACCTTGTCGGGGCAGGGATCTTCGGATTTCTGATCAATCCCCCAATTGCACTGTATTACATGCAAGGGCTGAACACTACCCCGCTTCATGGTCATGCTGCCCTGTTCGGTGTTTATGGCATGCTTGGTATCGGACTTATGCTTTTTGTCATGAAAAGCATGGAACCTCATAAAGTCTGGAAGGACAAGTACATCAGGATCGCCTTCTGGATGATCAACGCCGGCCTGATGTTGATGCTGCTGCTCAGCCTGTTGCCGGTGGGAATGATGCAAACCTGGGTAAGTGTGAAATTCGGAATGTGGTATGCACGCTCGGCAGATTTCATGCAGAATCCAACGGTTAACTTATTTCGCTGGCTGAGGGTCGTCGGCGATACGGTTTTTACATTTGGGGCATTCGCCCTTGCCTGGTTTATCTTTGGCATCAGGGGTGGATGGTCTGTTGAAAAAGTTAGATGATGAGAGAATTTGGAGAGCTTTATGGATCTGATAAAGCGGAGGGAGAGATGAAAAAGTCGAACAGGATGGAGTTGAAGATCGTGGAAGCAATGATTAAAATCTATTGTGAGCAGAAGCACAGACATGTCAATCTGTGCGAAGAGTGTAGCGGGTTGGTGGATTATGCACGCCTGAGGATCGAACGCTGTTATTTCAATCCCGACAAACCCGTGTGCAAGGGATGTCCGGTGCATTGTTATTCACCGAAAATGAAAGAAAAAATAAAAGAGGTCATGCGGTTTTCGGGACCGAAAATGATTTATAAACACCCGATGATGGCGATCTATCACATGATGAGGTGATCGCTAAACGAAAACATTGTACTCATAAATTAAATCAAAAAATATGGAAAAGAGCATTTTTGAACCTGCAACCATTTTCAGGTTCCGTGAAAACGTTGATTATTCCGCAGAAGGAATCGTAAGTAAAAGAGTACTCGACCGTCCGGTCGGGAATGTAACGCTGTTCGCCTTTGATAAAGGGCAGCGGCTGAGTGAGCATTCTGCCCCGTTTGATGCAATGGTACAGGTGATGGAAGGGGAGGCCGAAATCATTATTGATAATAAGCCATTCCTGTTGAAATCCGGCGATGCGATCATCATGCCGGCCAATATTACCCATGCCGTGAATGCCACCGAAAAGTTCAAGATGGTGCTGACAATGATAAAAGGCTAATTATTAAATGTAAAATCTGAATCATAATGAGCGAATTTATTGATAATCCAAACCAGCGGAAAGAACTGCTGAAGCATATGATCCTTCAGTTGCATGAAGGGATTGCTCCAGAAGAAGTGAAAAAAAGAGTGATGGATCTTTTACAGAAGATCCCCTACGGTGATGTTGTTGAAGTCGAGCAGGAGCTGATCAGCCAGGGACTGCCGGAAACCGAGATCCTTCGACTGTGCGATCTCCATTCCATGGTGCTTGAAGAGAGTATCGACCTTTCCGGAGCGAAGATCGTTCCCCCCGGGCACCCGGTTGACACGTTTAAAAAAGAGAACCGGGAACTCGAAAAAGTTGTTGCCAACCTGAAGGATCTTTTCGAAAAGACAGATCAGCTGGTGGTGAGCATCGGAATATCTGCATATATCCTGCAAATCCGGTCATTGTTCAACAGCCTGATGGATGTGGATAAGCATTACCGTCGCAAGGAGAATCTCCTGTTCCCGTATCTTGAAAAATATGGTATTACAGGACCACCGACAGTCATGTGGGGCAAGCACAATGAAACGCGCGGATTGCTGAAGAATGCATTGGAGGCGTTGAATACAACGCGGGAAACCTCCGCTGACGAACTGAAGGCTATGATTGAGATCCACCTGAAACCGGCTGTTCAGGCCATTCCTGATATGATCATGAAAGAAGAGGAGATCCTTTTCCCGATGACGATGGACAAGCTGACTGAAAGCGATTGGTATGATATTTACCGACAGACCAATGAGATAGGATACTGCTTATATGACCCGAAGATCGAATGGAAGCCATCCGATTTGCCGATAGCAGAAATGCAACCGACAGACAGGAACAGCATTCATCTGCCCAGCGGATCGCTGGAAGCAGGCGAACTGCTGGCAATATTGAATTCCCTTCCCGTTGATCTCACTTTTGTTGATAAAGACGACCGTGTTAAATATTTTACGCAGGGAAAAGAACGTGTTTTCGACAGGAACAGGGCGATCATCGGGCGCGATGTACGCATGTGCCATCCGCCTTCTAGCGTTCATGTGGTTGAGCAGATCCTGGCAGATTTCAAAGCAGGTAAAGCTGACAGCGCTCCTTTCTGGATCAGCATGCAGGGGAAGTTCATCCACATCGAGTATTTTGCCCTGCGCGATGAAAGCGGGAATTACCTTGGAACATTAGAAGTTTCACAGAACCTGACGGAAAAGCGCAAACTTGCCGGTGACCAGCGGATTCTTTCATATAAGAAATCGGAATAGACTACGTAAAAACAATGAACTACCCCGCGTCAAGCAGCGGGGTATCAAATTGGAAAAATATTTCTTTACTCGTCGCAAGCGACGGGGAATTAACCCTCATACCCACTCCTCTAATCCCCTCCCTACAAGTAGGGAGGGGAAGACCGAAGGTCGGGGTGGGTACGATTAAAATAACAGAGAATATCATGGAAAGACCATCTTGGTTACAACAGGAAAAAATAAAGGTTTCGCTGGATGCAAGGCCGATCCTCGCATCCGGACAGCATCCGCTGGAGCGGGTAATACAGGAATCCTCGGCCCTGATGCCCGGAGAGATCTACGAGATCATCACGCCATTTCCACCAATGCCGATGATAGAAAAGCTTACGGCATTGGGGTTTGTCAGTTTTTCGGAGAACAGTCCGGACGGTTTGTTCCACAGTTATTTCCTGCGGAAATAAGGAGGAAATCCTTTTCCTCGACCATGATGCCAGGACGCGTTACTGCTCACTTTTGAATTTGTTGTATCTGTGAATGTTATGTGTGGATTTTTGAAATTGCCGGTTTTTTCACTATGTTTGCAGGTTATAAATCCAGAGTCATGAAAACGAAATTTATCTTATTCTCGATACTAATCATGGGTATGGCAGGGGTATCATTGGGTGTCAATGGCACAGCTTCGCTTCCAACGATAACCTCGACGCCCGGAACATCGATCAGCCTGGCGCTGAATGTCACCAACTTTACAAACTGCAGCTCCATCGGGCTGATCATCACCATAGATCCGACCGCATTGACTTTCACGGGACTGAGCAACATAAATGGTTCTACTCCGGGATTACAGGGCAATTTCAATTCGGGCACTTCATCCGTAAACATTGCCTGGTCGGCATCAAATCAGCCGTTCCCCAATGTTACCGGAATTCTTTGCAAACTCAATTTCACCTTTATCGGGCCGGGTTCCACCTCGCTTATTTTCGCTCCTTCCTGCCAGGTCACGACAGGATTGCCTCCGGTTGACCTGACCGTAATTTATACCAACGGGCAGGTTAATACGACCAATAAGCCGCTAAATATCAGCGTATTCATGGAGGGGTTGTACAATTCAGGGACAGGGACGATGAACCAGGCACAGGATTGCACGGACGGTGCAAATACATTCAATAAGTTTACCGGGACTACCGTGGATACGGTAAGTGTATTGCTGGCAGCAGCAACATCACCATGGGCCTGGATTTACCAGGCGCATAACCAGAAGGTCAATCCCAATGGAACATTGACTGCGGATATTCCTTCAGCCCTTGCAGGCAATTATTACATCGTGGTCAGGCAGCGCCAAAGTGTTGAAACCTGGAGTGCAAACGCGGTTTCTTTCGCCGGCAGCTCCATTACTTATAATTTTACGGATGCGGCAGGAAAAGCATATGGCAGCAATCAGCAACTTCTTTCCAGTTCTCCTAATGTTTATGGTCTCTACTGCGGTGATGTAACATCCATGATCTCCGGCCAGGATGGCTATGTCGATATTTTCGATAACAATGCCGTATTTAACCAGACCCAGAGCGGCTCATACGGATATATGGCGGAAGATGTCAATGGAGATGGATTTGTGGATATTTTTGACATGGTCGTTGTATTCAACAACATGCAATACGCTATCGGAATGAATACGCCCCCGAATCCTGCAAAATAAACCTGCTGATCATCCACGAATACAGGAATTTCATTCATGGGAAAAGTCATGATCTGTAAAGTTGAAGATGCTCCAATTGCCATGCAGCAACCAACAGGAAGAAAAATGTTTTCTTCCGAAGGACTTGGGATTGTTCACCTGACCCTGAATCCCGGTGAAAACATTGCCGTTCACACAAATCCATTCCGTGTTATTTTCTATGTGCTTTCCGGAGAAGGAACGCTTGAGGCTGACGGGCAGAAAATACCAGCAGGTGCTGATACGTGTATTGGGGTCCCTCCCGGTATTGAGCGGGGATGGGTGAATTCCGGAGAAAAAGAGTTAAAAATCCTTGTGATCAAAGACCTTGCCTGAATGGATACGTTTACCATCGGTCATTGGACCGACTATGAGCTCATTGATTCCGGTCATCTCGAAAAACTGGAGCGATTCGGGAAATATATCCTGATCCGTCCCGAACCGCAGGCCGTCTGGAAGAAATTCCTTCCGGAAAAAGAGTGGAACGACCTGCATCATGCACGTTACACAAGGGCAAAAGGAACAGATCCCGCCAAACAAACATCCACAGAGAAAGGAGAATGGACCACCCGGAAAGGGATGCCTGAACAGTGGTTCATCAGTTATTCCTATAAATCGATGAATCTCCGGTTTCGTCTCGGGTTGACGTCTTTCGGTCACATCGGGGTTTTCCCTGAACAGGCAGATAACTGGGAGTACATCTACGACTACCTAACCAACGTCCTTCCCCCCCTCCCCTTGCAGGGGAGAGGGCCGGGGGGAGGGGTCCGTGTCCTCAATCTCTTCGCTTACACCGGCGGTGCATCCCTCGCGGCAAAGGCGGCTGGTGCAGACGTCGTTCATGTAGATTCCGTTAAGCCTGTCATCAACTGGGCCAGGGAAATGATGGAAGCAAGCGGGTTAAAAGACATCCGGTGGGTGGTGGAGGATGCGCTAAAATTTGTTAAACGGGAAACCCGGCGGGGTAACCGCTATGATGGGATCATCCTGGATCCCCCGGCCTACGGAAGAGGCCCTGAAGGGGAAAAGTGGATACTCCAGGATACCATCGATGAAATGATCAGTCTTTGTAAGGATCTGCTGACTCCGGAACACAGCTTTTTCATGCTCAGCATGTATTCCATGGGGTTTTCATCCCTGATCGCTGAAAGTCTCGTTAAAACACATTTTGGTGATGTCAGCCAGATCCAGAGCGGGGAACTTTATTTTACCGACCGGGGAGGCCGGAAATTACCCCTGGGAACGGTCCTCCGCTTCAAGAAATAGATCGGCAGCTATCTGGTCGGCAAAAAGTTTTCCTTCATCTGTCAGATAATAGATGCCTTCTTTCTCACGCAACAGTCCATTTTTAAGGTATTCCGCAGCCCGAAGCCCGAGGCCCGAGGCCATTTCTTCTCCAAAATCCTCCCGTATCCTGTTCACATCACACCCCCACATTGTCCGCAGTGTGACCATCACACGTTCATTGAAATGCTGGATCTCCGTAAGGTCTTCTCCCTTGTAAAAGCGGTCCCCCCGGTTTATCTGATCCACATACTGAAGGATGCTGCTTACATTCCATTGCCTTGTGGTTCCGTTGTAGGAATGAGCCGAGGGTCCAAGCCCGAGGTAATGCTCGCCGGTCCAATACATGCTGTTGTGCTTTGAAAACCATCCATCCCTGCAGAAATTCGAGATCTCGTAATGAAGGTATTGCTGATCTCTCATCTTTTTTAGCAGAATGTGAAAATGCTCAATGATGTGATCTTCTTTAGGGGGTGTCAGAATTTTTTTCCGGATCAGTACATCAAGCCCGGTCTTTTCCTCCACCGTCAGTGAATAGGCCGAAATATGGGGGATATCGAGCGAAAAGGCCTGCTTCAGATTTTCCTCCCAGTGTTCGTTGGTCAGGGTCGGAACACCATAGATCAGGTCAAGGCTGATGTTCTCAAAACCGGCTTCTTTGGCCTGGACGACCGAAAGATAGCCGGCATCTCCGGAATGAGTCCTGTTGAGGTATTTCAGGTCATTGTCGAAAAACGATTGGATCCCGATGCTGAGGCGATTGATTCCGATGCTCCTGAACTCTTCCAGGGACCCGGGATTGATATCTTCAGGATTGGCTTCAAGCGTGATCTCCGGGTTCGGATCGAGCGGGTAATATTTGTGAACCGTTTCGAGAATATTCCTGATTTGTGCCGGGTTCACAAACGAGGGAGTCCCGCCTCCGAGGTAGATCGTCCTCACCGTTTCATTCTGAAGATAATGACGCTGAAGATAGATCTCTTCGTGCAAAGCATCAAAAAACGCATCTTTATACTTTGATGACGCTACGGAGAAAAAATTGCAGTAGTGGCATTTATGCCTGCAGAAGGGAATATGGATATAAAGACCTGCCAAAGCGGCTATTTGTTTAAGATGATGCGGAATGTGGTTCCCTTATTCAGTGCGGATGATTTAACAAAGATCTTTCCGTTGTGATAATTATCGATGATCCGCCTCGACAGGGTCAGACCGAGTCCCCATCCTCGCTGCTTGCTGGTATAACCGGGATGGAAGATGGTCCGGAACAATGATTTCGGGATCCCTTTCCCGGTATCGGTAATATCAAGGATTACTTCCGAATCATCTTCATTGATATCGATCGTGATGTTACCGCTTCCATCCATGGCATCGACGGCATTCTTGCACAGATTTTCAATAACCCATTCAAAGAGATGCATATTCAGCGGAACATTGATTGATTCCTTGTTTGAATTGAGATTGAATGTCACATGCTGGGAAGTGCGCGTTCGTATGTAAGAAATTACATTGCGCACAACAGCAACAATATCCATGTTATCAAGCCGTGCCGTGGATCCGATCTTGGAAAACCGGTCGGTGATCGTTTCAAGCCTGTTAACGTCTTTCTCTATTTCCGACAACGTTTCTGCATCCACGCCTTTCAGTTTCAGCAATTCAACCCATGCAACCATTGAGGAGAGCGGGGTTCCGAGCTGGTGGGCTGTTTCTTTGGCCATCCCGACCCAAACCTGGTTTTGCTCCGATCTTCTTGCATAGCTGAATAAGAGATACGCGATAAAAAGGAAGATCCCGATCACTGCAAACTGAACCAGTGGATAATATTTCAGCTGTGTTAGGAGGAAGGAATCCTGGTAAAAGATGAAGCGGACACCGGTATCTGCCAGGTTAACCCTGATCGGCTTGTTCTGTGAATTCATCGAATGAAGCGTACTGTTCACAAAAGCCGGGTCATTCATTTTCTTTCCCGGGATATTCCCGTAAGCGACTACCGTTTTCTGTGTACTGTCGGTAATGATAACCGGCACAGATGCAGAATTCAGCACAACTTCTGAGAAGAATGATTGCATGAGATCGTCGAGCACATTCTTCAGCGCCGTAAAAATATTTGAATCTTTGTAATAGAGGAAGGCCTGTGTTCTCAGGAAATTCACGATGATGGGGGGATACACGGAAAATTGCTTTTTCAGTTCTCCTTCAAGCCTGGTAACGGAATCAAGTTTAACATTCCTGTAGGATGTGATATTCCCTTCTTTATCAGTCAGAATTACGGGGATTGTCGTATTGTTCGAAATGATGTTGAGAAAGAAGTTCAGGTCTTCGTTTGATGTTGATGTGATAATTCTTTTCTGTGCCTCCGCCACGATGGTGACACGGCGTCGCTCCTCATCCTTGATCTGCTCAAAAAGTGTATTGGTGAAGTTGACCAGGTCGGCTTTGCGGTGAATTGCATCAGCCCAGATCGATACATTCTTGCGTTCATCTTTGCGGATCTCCTCAACCAGGATGTTGGTATAATAAAGCGATATGGCAACGATAGCGACAGCCGCACCGAAAAGGAACAATTTCCATCGCTTTTTTTTGAGGTAGATGTCCACGTAAAAAGTTTTTCAGATAAACGCCGGGAATGCATTTATATTTTCCGGCTGGTTTCCAGATAAATAGTTAATGTCTTACAAAGTAATGAAAGTTAAAGATGATTACCAAATGTCATTAATCTCCCGGAAAATTTTCTTCGGGATAAAAAAAATGCTCCGGAAACAATCACTTGCTTCCGAAGCACCTTATTTTCCCTGGGTGATAAATTCTGTAACTCCTCAGGTATTATTCCTGTGTTCCGCCAAGGCGGAAAATATAGCCGATTGATATTCCGAAGTTACGGTTGCAAAAACTGTAGTATGGAAGCAAATCGTTATCGGAAGCATAATCGTTATAGTCTGATTTTTCTGCTGCTGTTGGATTATCCACGCCGATAAATCCCCAGTTATAACGGATATCGAGAACGAGATCGCCGGGTCCCAATCTTACACCTGGCTGTACGCCCAGTGTGAGACCTACATCAAGCCGGCTCGCTTTAATAGCTCCTCTGTTCAACGGAGCACCGATTGTTCCATTGTCACCCGAAGCTTCTCCTTCTCCGAATTCTACTGTGTACTCTTCTTTTAATGCGTCATTTTCATAATATCTTTCTTTAGCACCTAAAGCAACGCCGACATAAGGCCCGACCATACCATATACACTGAACATCCCAAATGCATACCCTCCTTTAAAAAGGATCGGGACTGTCATGTAATTGTACGTGGCCGTCATTTTCGTGTCAACATTCTTTCCGTCCTCATTCTCATAGGAGGATTTCACTGTGGCACCTTTTTGTTCAAAGTTAAATTCGATCTCCAGACCGAACATTTTGCTGAACATTGGATTTAAGACGAAACTTGCCTGGAGCCCAGCTTTTGCAGGGTTCAGATCAGATGCCTCGACTAATTCGTCTGTTGTAAGTTTTGACCAGTTTGAATATTTGGAGAATGTACCGCCGAATCTCATCCCAAGGCCAAAGCCCTGGCTGAATGACGATGTCGCCGACATCACAAGCACGGATGCGGCAATTGCAAAAAGTAAATGTTTTGTTTTCATGGTTTGAAGGTTAAGTGAATACTATGCATGTGTTTATAAAAAATTTCATTCACGGTATTGTTGGGTTATTCCTCAGATAACGACGGACAAATATAAAAAAAAATTGTTCAATACTAAACTATTAAATTCTGATACAAAATAATATGATCGCATATAATGTCAATAAATAAGCCTGCCTTCATTTCAACGGAAATAAATGTGTTTTTACCGAATATCTCTCATACAAATAAAACTCTTGCTTAACTTTGAAAACCGAAATTATTCTGAATATTTATTCATTAACATGATCTAAAAAAGCAATATGAAAAAAGCAATTTCTTTGTTTCTGATTATCCTGGCAGGTATTTCAGTATCAGGGTTCGCCCAGGAAATGACCCTTGATATCATCCTAAACAAGTATTTTGAAACGGTTGGGATGAAAAAGATGAATGAATGGAAATCGATGAAAATGACAGGGAAATCAATGGCACAGGGTGTTGAGTATCCATTCTTCATCACCGTGAAACGCCCGGGTAAGGTCAGGATGGAAGTGGATATTCAAGGTATGAAAATGATCCAGGCTTATGATGGTCAGAAGGGCTGGGCAGTCATTCCCTGGTCGGGATCCACCGATCCGCAGGATATGACCGAAGACCAGTCGCGGATGATGAAGAACCAGGCGGAATTTGAAGGGTCCCTATACAACTGGAAAGACAAGGGCTATAAGGCAGAACTGCTGGGTAAAGAAGATGTGGAAGGCTCCTCGGTTTACAAAATCAAAGTGACAAAACCGGATGGCGACATTGAAACATTCTTTATTGATGCCGAGAATTTCGTTATCCTGAAATCGGTCACCCTTGTGAAGATACAGGGCAATGAAACGGAGAGCGAGACACTAATGTCTGATTACAAAGATGAGAACGGGGTATTGATCCCCCATACGATCGTTAACAAATACAAGGACCAGGTTGTTTCGCAGGTTGTGGTTGATAAAGTTGATATTAATCCTGACATGGATGACAGCATTTTTCAAAAACCGGTAAAAAAATAACATGAAAGGTATTCTTGCTTGTATTCTTGCATTGATCATACTCACTGCGGGAAATGCCCGGGCCCAGGATAAGATCAGGGTGGATGAAAATACGTTTGGCGATATCATGGCACGGCAGCTTGGCCCGGCGACCATGAGTGGCCGTATTTCTGCCATGGATGCAGTGAATAGAAATCCCGCGATCCTTTACGTGGGAGCTGCCAGTGGCGGTGTCTGGAAAAGCAAGAATTACGGAACAACATTTAAACCCGTTTTCGACAAGTATTGTCCCGCCATTGGCGCAATTGCCATAGACCAGAACCATCCTGATACGGTATGGGTTGGGACTGGTGAGGTCTGGGTAAGGAATTCAACCTCTGTAGGTGATGGGATATATAAGACGACCAATGCCGGAGAAACCTGGCAGAAATGCGGACTGGACAAGACCGAACGTATCTCGAAAATCATGGTGCACCCGTCTAACTCAAATGTTGTGTTTGTTGCGGCGCTTGGCAACCTCTGGAATCCCGGTACCGAAAGGGGATTGTATAAAACTGCTGACGGTGGAAAAACCTGGGAGAAGATCCTGTACATCGATGAAAATACGGGATGCAGTGATTTTGCGATTGACTGGCAGGATCCGGATATCATGTATGCCGGCATGTGGGAATTCAGGAGAACCCCCTGGTCATTCAGCTCCGGAGGAAAGGGCAGCGGATTATACCGCTCGGCCGATGGTGGTAAAACCTGGAGCAAGCTTACAACGGATTTCCCTTCCGGTATCCTGGGACGTGTGTGCATCTCAGTGTCTCCGGTTAAATCAGATATTGTCTACACCATTATTGAATCGGAGAAAACAGGCTTGTACCGTTCCGGCGACAAAGGCCTGACCTGGAAACTGATGACCCAATCCGAAGCCATCAGCGACCGGCCGTTCTATTTCTCTTACCTCGCCACCGATCCCGCAGATACGAACATCCTTTATAAACCCGGGTTCAACCTGAACATGAGCATTGACGGGGGTAAAACGTTCAGTTCCGCTGCCGTTGAAGGGGGCAATTTTCATGGTGACTGCCACCCACTTTATATCAGCAGGAAGGATCATAACCTTATTTACATGGGAACTGACGGCGGGGTTTATTATACGATGGACAGGGGAAACACCTGGCGGTTCATGCGCAATCTGCCGGTATCACAGTTCTACCATGTAAGTGTTGATAATGCTGATCCTTACAATGTATATGGCGGCCTGCAGGACAATGGCTCCTGGTATGGACCATCACGTGCATCGGGAGGGATCACGAACAACGACTGGAAAAATGTTGGTTTCGGGGATGGCTTCTATGTGTACTGTGATAAAAAGGATTCGAACATCCTTTACTGGCAGTTCCAGGGAGGCAAGATCGCCCGGTATTATAAGAAAACCGGGGAGTATAAATCCCTGATCCCGCTAAAAGACAACGCAACAAAGGATCTCCGCTTCAACTGGAATGCCCCGCTGATCTTCAGCCCGAACGGGAATTCATTCTACACGGGAGCTCAGTACCTCTACAAAACAAGCAACCGCGGAGATACCTGGACAAGGATTTCTCCTGACCTTACCACCGATGATCCGAAAAAGGAAAAGCAGGAGAAGTCAGGCGGCCTGACCATTGACAACTCTTCCGCAGAAAATCATTGCACTATATACACAGTCAGCGAATCGCCCCTTGACAGCCTGGTGATCTGGGCAGGAACCGATGACGGGAACCTCCAGGTAACCATTGACGGCGGCCGGAACTGGACAAATGTTGTAAAGAACGTCCCTGGGCTTCCCGAACATACCTGGTGTTCCTATGCAGAATCGGGTCACTTCGATAAGAATACCATTTACGCCACATTTGATGGACACCGGCTGGGTGATAAAACATCCTATGTTTTCAAGTCTGATGACCTTGGAAAAACATGGACTGCCCTGGCTGATACGTCCATCAAAGGATACTGTCATGTGATCAAAGAAGATCTTGTTAACCGGTCCGTTCTGTACCTAGGAACCGAATCAGGCCTTTTCCTGAGCATTGACGGGGGGAAGAACTGGGCACCTTTCAAGGGGAACTTCCCGAAAGTGCCGGTCATGGATATAACATTCCAGCCAAGGGAGCAATCCCTGGTACTTGCAACTCATGGCCGCGGGATCATGGTCATCGACGACCTCACCCCGGTAAGGGAATTAACCCTTGAGACCCTTGGAAAGGATGTTGCATTCATCAAAACGAAGGATTATGTCATCCGCGAAACCCCGGGATCACAGGGATGGAACGGGGATGATGAATACATCGGTCCCAATCCGCGCGAAGCGGCACCCATCGCTTATTACCTGAAGAAACGTCATATTTTTGGCGATATGCATATCGAGATCAGCGACAAGGATGGGAAAATAATCCAGAAGCTTCCGGCCGGGATGCGGAAAGGGGTCAACATAGTTCCCTGGACGATCAGGATGAGACCGCCGAAAGTTCCCGCATCACCCCAGATGGAAGGCTGGGCCATGACCGGTCCGAATGTTACGCCGGGAGAATATACGGTAAAACTGTTCAAGGATAAACAGGTTTATGAAACAACGATCAGGATACTTCTCGATCCGAAATCCATACACCCGCTGCAGGACCGGGAAATGAGGCAGGAAGCCGTGATGAAAGCATACCACTTACTGGAAACCCTTGCCTACATTGACCGGCAAACCGTGGGTATCCGCGACCAGGCGCGAAAAGAGGCAAAATCAGCTTCTAAATCACTCTCAAAAACACTTTCCGGAATTGCAACACGGATGGATACACTGCATGTGAAGCTTGTCGCCGTGCAGGAGGGAAAGATTACCGGGGAGGAACGGCTTCGTGAAAAAGTGGCATTTATCTATGGCTCAATCCTGTCCTACCAGGGACGGCCGACTGATACCCAGCTCTCGGGTCTCAACGGTTTTGTACAGGAGATCGGACAGATCAATACCGATCTTGAAAAATTCAAAAACACAGACCTGGCGAAAATCAACCTTGAATTGTCCAAAGCGAAACTGAATGAAATTAAGGTTATTTCTGAGGAAGAATTTTTCAAACAACCCTGATATATTTATGAATTCGTAATTGTCTTATCTTTGCCACCCAAAAAGTTACAAGATGAAGAAATTACATGTGCTCTGGACGACAGGAGAGAAAGATGTGGCTATCCGGATGGTGTTCGTGTACCTGTTGAATGCTAAAAGCATGGGATGGTGGGATGAGATTCACCTCATAATCTGGGGACCCTCAGCAAACTTACTGGCAGAAGACAGGTTGGTACAGAGAGAACTTGATTACCTCCTTCAAAGCGGAATAATCATAGAAGCCTGCCAGGGCTGCACCGATGCCTATGGCGTTACTGATAAAATAACGGCCCTTGGAATTCCTGTAAAATACATGGGAGAACCTCTGACTGATATCCTCAACAGCGACGATAAACTTCTTACTTTTTAGCTGCAGGCTGCAGGCTGCAAGCTTTAAACTTGCCGTCATCCCCGCGAAAGCGGGGACATAATTATCCCGCTATTTTTTTAACATCCGTCACTTCCTTCATCTTCAACAGCCTCCGGATGATCTCATCGAGGTCCATTTTGCCCGAGACAAGGATGCCGACTTCCCAGCGGTAGGAATTACCCGGCAACATCTCAAGGCGGGCAGAGCGAACACTCGTCTTTAATTCGTTGGTAAGGAACTGCGTCAGCCTGTTTACAAGATTTTCCTGGTAATCCCCGGTAACGCTCAGGTTGGCCGTGAATGCCTTTTCCTGTTCCATTATTTTCCAGCGGGCTTCATGAATACGGTAGGGATAACGCGTAACAAGCTGATGTGCATTGCTGCAGTTGGTTTTATGGATCTTGATCCCCTGTGTCACGCTTACAAATGCAAAGATCTTATCGCCGGGAATCGGGTTGCAGCATTTCGAAAACTGGTATTGAACAGAATTCAGCCGTTCTTCGATGAATATGTAATCCTGCTTTTCTGAAGGCAGGTCCGGGAGCTTTTCAGGGATGATCGTTTCCTTGCCGGGATGGACCGGCTGATTTTCCTGTTCCGTCTCAGCAAGGGCTTTCTTGATCTTCAGCGGATCCAGTTTTCCTTCCCCGAATTTCTGATACAAGTCTAAGTTGTTCTCACATTCAAAGTACCGGATCAGCCTTGTGATAACGATGTCGGTGAATTCAAATCCGAGTGCTGTAACCTTGTTCCTGATGATCTCCTTTCCCTGGTCCGAATCCTTGTAGGTCTCCATTTTCAGGGTATGCTTGATCCGGGCGATCACCCTGGGGCTTTTCACAAATTCAAGCCAGTTGTGACTTGGCTTCTGTGTCTTTGAGGTAAGGATCTTGACCCTGTCGCCATTCTGGAGGACATGTTTCAGGGGAACCATCTTGCCATTGACGATGGCGCCTGTACATGAAGCCCCGATCCCGGTATGGATCTCAAATGCGAAATCCAGTACCGTGTAGCCGGCTTTTAACCGTTTAAGATCTCCTTTGGGCGTAAAGACAAAGATCTCGTCGGTATATAATGCCTTTTTTTCGAGATTGGCAGACCGTTCCTGGCCCGATTGAACCGGTTTCTCGAGCATTTCGCGGATCGAAGCGAACAGATCCGTGTTCAACCCGGGATGATGCCCTGTTTTGTATTTCCAATGGGCCGCAAAACTTTTCTCGGCGATCTCGTCCATCCTGGATGTCCGGATCTGGACCTCTACCCATTTTCCTTCCGGACCGATCACCGTGGTGTGCAGGGATTCATACCCTGTAGGTTTCGGAAAGGATATCCAGTCGCGCAACCGGCGGGGATTTGGAGTGTAGATGTCCGTTACAAGAGAATAGACCTTCCAGCAATCCGCTTTTTCATTTTCGACCGTATTTTTCAGAATGATCCGGATCGCAAAAAGGTCATAGACCCGCTCAAATTCAACATTCTGTACCTGCATTTTCCGCCAGATCGACGGGATCGACTTGATGCGGTTCTTGATTTCACAATCGAAACCGTTTGTATTCAACGATTCCCCGATAGGCTTAATAAAATTCATTGCATACTGATCCCTGTCCTTCTGTGTTTCTTTAAGTTTTTGCTCGAGCTGACGGTAGATCTCAGGTTCTGTGAATTTCATCACGCAGTCTTCCATTTCCGTTTTTACCCGGTAAAGACCTAAACGATGTGCGATGGGAATATAGAGGGAGGAGGATTCTCCGCAAATCTTTGCCTGGACTTCCGGCGGATATTTTACCAGGTTCCGGGTATCGTATAAGCGGAATGCAAGCTGCACAAGGATTACACGAATATCACCGGAAAGTGTAAGCAGCAGTTTGATAAAGTTCTCCGAATTGGATAGATGCTTGGAGGTATCAAGCCGGTCAATCTTTTGCATTCCCGTGATCATTTCCATCACCCCGGCCCCATATTCCCTCGTAACTGTTTCGGGTGTCAGCAACATCATATCAAAAGGACTCTTCAACAGTACCGCCAGTATAGGCTCTATCCCCAGGTTCATCTCATTGAGCCCGGAAACAGCAGTATCCAGGGAACGGTTTATCCCATCATGATCCTTTTCTTTTCCTGACAGGTCAATAAGCAGGGTAATTGCACGCTGAATTCTTTCCCGTTCTTCAATGGCCTGACCTGCCAAAAGGATATGTTTGATTTTTTCTTCGTAAAGGGGATCCATGAAATTGTCCATCAGCCGCCACTTTATCCTTTGCAAAGATACGGGTGTTTTGTTTTAACTGATGGTCGGAAGCCGGAGGTCTGAAGTCAGAAGGCTGATAATGGAGAATAGAGAATAGAGGATGGAGAATTGATATCCGGTTCTGTGAAACTCCGGGATCTGATTTAAGAAAGCAGGCAAGCAGCAGTGTGCATGAAAAGAAAAATACCTTGTCACTCTTTATCGATCTTCACAAGGCTGCCAAAAAGATCCTTGTTCGATGAGATCTTTTCCGCATTCCCGTAAACACATATGGCATGCTGGGCAAGGATGTCGCGCACCAGGCCTGAAAAGCCGCGGATATCTGCTGAGGTTGTCTTAAGAACGGCATCCCTGTCATGCTGTATATCCTGCTCTGTCCGGTGGTTGAAGTACATGGTAAAGGCCTGGTCTCCTTTCTGGGAAACAGTCAGCGGCCTGTCCATCGAAGAGATCGTTCCGATGATGTACCGGGTCATCGTTTTCTGATCCGCCTCAAATTTCCCGAGGTATTGGGTCGTTGCATTATAATTGTCCAGGGTCTCCTTCAGGTTCGGATCGCGGTAGGAGGTAAACGATACCATCCCTGAGGCTGAAAAGCTGCTGAATCCGCCATAAGCCCCGCCGATCACCCGGATCTGCTTCTGGAGCCAGTCTGTCGAAAGGATCTGGTTCAGGACGCGGATCTTTCCGTTCCACTCATATCCCAGTCTTTTGTAATCATATCCTTCAATCACATATTGTACTTTCGAAGCAGTGAGGATCCCTTCATTCTTTTTATTGAATGTGAATGACCAGTTGTTCAACTGGGTTTTCCCGGCGGGAAAATCTTCCAGCATTTTTTTAAGTTCTCCGTTAAGTGTGTTCAGATCTTTCCGGCTGCATGTCGTCGTAATGACCAGGTTATCCCTGGTGAACAGGATCGATGCTGCCTGTTTCAGTTTTTCTATGATTTCCGGGGCTTTGGAATCGAATTCCTTTTCAAGGCCTGTCACAAACCAGTAATAATCCATTCCCGAGGAAAGCTCGTTGAACATGCCCTGGTTGCTGAAATAGGAATAGAGCCGCGTGTTTGCGTACTGAAGTCCGTTTCTGTGAATGCTTGCATCCAGTTGTGACTGGTGACGCATGATCACCTGTTTCAGCCGTTCCGGGTCATTGTACTTTGTCCTGAAAAGGATTTCCTGCGTGAGGCTGGCCAGTTTATCCAGCTTATTGTTCATCGCCTTCGTCGTGACCCTGAATTTCGGAATCATCTTTATGTCACTCATATTTTCCGAGAACGTGGAAAGGTTCGTGTAAAATCCCCCGGTATTGATGCTGAGTGCTTTATCCAGGTCTCCGAAAGAATAATTTTCGGTGCTCATCATCCCGATGATATTACATAAAAGCGAAGCGTAAGGGATCATCTCTTCAGGCAGAACACGGATGTCAAAATAGTGATCGACATACACAACGTCATTTGTGAACTCCTCATGATAAAGAAGCGGAACCTTCCCTACATGTTGTATTTCCATCCCTTGCCAGGTTGCTTTGGGATTGATGTCCTTCAGCTCCAGCATCGGGATCGTAGCCAGGGCTTCAGGCGTATCTTCCCTCTTCTGGTAAGCGATCAGATCGGCTGTTTCCTTGACAAGCGCATCTGTTTCTTTGTCACTTAATTTTGCCTTGTATGACGCCAGCTCTTTCTTTACCTTTAATGACGCCTCTTTTTCCAGGCCTGGTTTGGGAGCCATGGTAAGCAGGAGGGCATGGGGATTGTCAATGAAGTATTTAGTGATGATTGGTTCAAGATACCTTGTTGTAAGTGCTTTCTTTACTTCCGCCAGCGGCTTCTCATATTCCAGCCCGAGAAATGGATCATTGGCGAAGAAGAAAGTTGGCAGTGACCTGTTGATGTTGGTCAGTCCTTTCTGTGCATCATTCCCTTCCCTGTAAAGGAATTCCTGCCTGTTGATCACGGCTTCAACAGCCGATTTATCCAGTTCTTTCTCTGCCTGTGCCTTCAGAACAGACATGACGATGCTGTAAAATTTGTCTTTGTCTTCAGGATTAGCATTCTGAACGATGATCTGCACCAAATTCTGCATATAATTACTGGCGCTGGCAGAAACATCCTGTCCGATGCCCGCCTCCTGCAAAGCCAGCCTGACTGGTGCCGACTCCTGGTTCACCAGCACTTCGCAGAGGATATCGAGCGACATGTTCAGCGCCTGGTCTGTATTGTGGCCTGCAACGAAATTCAACGAAAGGTATGTCTGGTTCTCCGTTTTTGCGCCATCCATAACCGGGTAATAGGCTGTCATATCCTTCATGGCATGGAAAGGCTTCTGATCTGAAATGGTAACAGCAGATCCTGATCTGTGGTAAGATGACAGGTACATTTTATCGATGAATTCAAGCTCCTTCTGCAGATCCCCGTCACCGTAAAGGAAGATATAACTGTTTTCCGGGTGATAGTACTTTTTATGGTAGTTGATGAACGCCTCATTTGTGAGGGTTGGAATGGCAGAAGGATAACCGCCCGATTCATAGGCATACCCGTTATCCGGGAACAGGTTTTTAAAGACCTGGTACCATTGCTCCCTGGAAGGATTGGAAAAGGCGCCTTTCATTTCATTGTATACAACGCCTTTGTAAACGACTGCGCTGTCCTTGTTGGTGAGCTCATAATGCCAGCCTTCCTGTTTCAGGATCCGCGGATCGGTATAAAGCAGGGGATTGAAAACGGCATCGAGGTAGACATGCATCAGGTTGAAATAGTCCTTGTCGTTCATGCTGGCCACCGGGTACATCGTAAAATCCTTGGATGTAAAGGCATTGATGAATGTATTGAGGGATCCTTTTTCGAGCTCGTCAAACGGACTTTTTACAGGAAAATTCTTTGAACCGTTCAGAACGGAATGTTCCATGATATGCGGGCATCCGTTATCCGATTCGGGGAATGTCTTGAAGGCAATGGCAAAGGTCTTGTTCGGATCCTTTGCTGCGATCTTGATAAGCTTTGCCCCGCTTTGGACATGTTCAAAGAAATAACAATCTGCATCCACTTCCCTTACAAACCGCTTTTCTACCAGCTTAAATCCATGGGAGTTCTCTGATGCGATGGTTTCACTGCTCATAATGCTAAGAATTAGACACAACAAAGATGCGATAACCATGCTGATTTTGTTCCTGTTTTTGGTAAAATTTTTCATTTTTCGGTAGGATTTGAAGATATTCGGGAATGAAAATACACCAGCCCCCCCATTCTGCCAAACAGAATCGGTCAATTCGCTGATTTTCGTGATGACCATCCCCTTAAGGCAACCTGATTTTGGTCGGGGCTAAAAGGAAGTGCTTTAATTATTGTACCCACCCCTTATTCCCCTCCCTACCAGTAGGGAGGGGGAGACCGAAGGTCGGGGTGGGTACCTGAAGAAGCTGAGACGGCTTACCTGGTGACACTCACCTTCCGTGTGATCTTGCCGGATGAAGATTCAAGGACAACAAAATAGATCCCGGGCCTCAGGTTGCTTCCTTCAAAGTAGAAGTAATCCAATCCAGGGGTAACATATTCGTGGGTGGTTGCGGATATCGTACTTCCAAGGAGATCAATAATCCGAATTTCAATCTTTCCGCGGACCGGCATTTCAACTTCGGCAGTGAACCGGCCGTCAGACGGATTTGGATAAACCTTCATGGAAAGGGCTGCAGCAGGCTTGTCCTGCTTTTCATCCATCCCGATCTGGAAAACCCCGAATTTGTCATGCATCACATATTCGGTGAGTGCTTTTGCCTGGTCTGTCTTCATGTAATAGAGCGGAAAACTCAGTGTTATGACTTTTGAACCGGTTCCCAGGTATTCCATCCCGACAGGCTGGTTCTTCATGATGCCCAGGGTGGTTGTTGAATCAAACCCCGATCCGTATTTATAGATCGCATTGGCGCCGAGCGTGGAATGCAGCCCTTCGATCTTCAGCATATGACCGAGGTTCTCCGGCGGAACCTTGCTTGAATCAACATCCAGCGCAGGATACCCCGCTGCTGCAGGGACCGCCTTATTGAATGCGGAACCCAAAATGCATGTGACGGAATCGATCTTTGCATAATCATAAATAAAGGTTCCGGGTGCAAAAGAAATGGGATAGGCTATCGTCCCCTCTAGAAATGCCGTAGGCTGATATACCGAGAAAAGGACCTTCCCGCCGAGGTCGAGGTATTGCTTCACCTCCCGCTGATTCGCTGAAAAGACCGAAGTTCCCCCGGATTTATTGCAATGCCAGATCACGGCGTTGTAGGCTGCCATATCCGGAAGCCCGATCTTCCCGGCGTCATGGGCATTGTAATAGGCATGATGGTAATTGACCGCAAGTCCGTTATAAAATGAGGATATCACACTATCCGGATCGTTATTCAGGCTGCCTTTTGAATCCTCCACAATAAGGATCCCCTGGTTCAGGGTCACAAGCGCCGGGGCGTCGCTGTCTTCGCTCAGCACACCTTCATAGCCATCGGTATTTTCGCCTGAAACGGCAATATAATAGGTAGAGTCTTTCATTAACCCCGTTAGTTGATATGTCGTATCCGTTGTGAAATATTCATGATCATACTGTCCCGACGATCTTCCGGTACGGATCCTGTAACCGGCAATATCGTTTTCCGGATTCTTGTTCCACGAAAGGCCCAGGGTGTTTCCGTTTCCCGGGTCGGAGATGGCAAAATGTACGGTTGAAGGTGCATTGCACCCAAGAAGCAGGGTGGCACACGCAGCTTTGGTGGTTTCTTTGAAATAGGCAAAATTCATGTTGGTGTCGGTATCCGTCAGGAGGTGCCAGTTGGGCGAGAAATCAAATTCTTCAAAATAAACCGGCGTGAATCCCATGTAGAAAAATGAATAACTGTCGGATCCCTGCGCATTGTTGTTATAGATGACCGGGTTGAGGATGGTGAACTTCTTTGTTGCATATTCAGCCATATCGGTGGCAAACTGGTCGTTGCTGTATTTGTAGAGCTTCACCTTCCAGTTTGAAGCGCTTCGCTCGGTTCCGATCATGTCGAGGTTGACGATCATCTTCAGGGGATCATTGTTCATCCGGGCAATATATGAATAGATGTAACTCCCGATCAATCCAAGCTCTTCACCGAAAAAGGCTGCAAATTTCACCGTTGTTTTCGGACGGAAACTCTTTTCCTGGAATACGCGGAGGACCTCATATATGGCCGCAATGGACGACCCGTTATCGTCGGCTCCGGGCATGTAGATCATGGGATCCCCGCCCTGCCAGATGATGTCGTCATAATGGCCGCCGATCAGGTACTGGATGCCCGGGGTGCTTGAGCCATGCATGGTTCCGATTACGTTGTACTGCCAGGTGGTATCTATCACACCCTGCCATCCAACGACGATCTCAAAGGAATCAAGGACAGCTTCGTCGCATCCGTATGAAAGGAATTTCTGCCGGATCGATTCTGCCACGAACCGGTGATTCGGCGCAAGCATGAACCGAGTCACAAATGCCTCCAGCCCGAGAATGTGCTGTTTCAGGCTGTCTGCATCGATCTTTGAAACGATCGAATTGATAAGCGAATCCATGCTCACGGTCGGGAGCGATGGCCTGAAGAATGTCGTCATACGCTCTGTCGCTGCATGTTTAGAATAATCCGGAGCGGGAATTCCTTTGGCAGACCAGGGTAATCCGGCAATCCCTTCTTCAGGGTGCGGCTGGATGCTCTGCAGCGCTTCATTCTGGGGGATCCTGTTTCCCGGGTACTGAGCCATGACGGAAAGCATCATCCCGGTCATAATAATGAGGAAAAGGGTAATTTTCGTTTTCATAACATTTTTATTTGGTTCATCACAATAATACATACCTTAAATTATTTTCCGTTCTGAATTACCCCGGCCTTCAGGCCGGGGGTTCAGAGAAACACGGTAAACCGGGCTTTAGCCCGAAATCAGTTTGTTAAAACCGTACTTATTCATAAAATCGTTGTACTCTTTCTCAAACGGATGCTTCCGATGATGCTCTTCTTGTTTCCTAATATATTCACGGACACTGTTAACTGCAGATTGACTTACCGATACTGCAAAGTAGTCATCCTGCCATTCAAATTTTTTTGAGATGATTTTAGCTTTATTGATCCAGAATGATGATTCGCCTTTTAATAACATCAGGATTTTATCGATATTCTGGCCTGAACCAAGAGAGATCAGGCAATGAACATGCTCAAGATAACCATTTATAAAGTCAATATGAATGCCCTTATCGACAGCATTTTCCCTGATGTGATCGAAAACTTGTTTCCTGATATCAGCGGCTAAAACGGGTTCCCTGTTTTTAGTGGTCCAAACCAGATGTACCCATATCTTTATATAACCCATGACTTCCTTTGTTTTGGGCTAAAGCCCGCTGTAAGTCACCTTTTCCAAACCCCGGCCTGAAGGCCGGGGTAATTCATATTACCTTCCTTAAATAAAAGTACGCATTCCTGTGATGACCCTTTTATTTTGACCATTAAGACGAATAAAATTCACCATAGTTACATAATTCATATTTGAGGCCCCTCCGAAAAGTTTTTTTCACCGCAAATTTATTCGCTGATTTCGCAGATTAGCTTGACTGATAAACTGAATTCTGCGTGAATCAGACTTCTTATCTGTGTAGATCAGCGAGAACGTTTTGTTACCTGTCTTTATGTTCCTATTATTTTCAATGGGATTTGATTAACGGTTATAATTCAAAAGTACCTTTTCGGAGCAAACTCAAATTTAAATGTATTGCATTTATTGACGGTATGAAAATACCCAAAGTTGAAACTCTCTGAAAATAAATTCGGCCATTCCCCGGGTTCTTTCGATATACATAAGGAAACGCGGGGTGACTCGTTCAGAATTTTTCCCGGTAAAGCGACCTGTTCTCACCGGAGCCGGCAGAATGATAAAGGTAAAACACATATCCCCGTTCAATCTGCGTTTTTTCCGGGAACGGATGAAACAACCTGGTTTTCCGCTTCAGTTCGCCCGTATTCAGATCGATCCTGTAAATGGAGCTGAAACCGTTCTTCAGGAACGAGGTATACACCTTTTCGTCGGATTCGTCAATATAGATCTCCTTCGTCCAGGAACCTTCTCCTCCGGTCTCTCTGATCTGCAGGAAGAGCTTGGATGCGTAATTTCCGTCCATGTTGTAGAATTCGATGGTCATGTCGGAAGCATTCACCACGCAGATGAAATCGCCGATCTTGCACAGGTAAGTTGACATCGGCTTGTAAAGCACCTTATGCACATAGCTCCAGTCAACAAAATCCTGCCGCGACGACGGGATCTCCGATCGCAAAAGCAGTTCAAGATCCCTTGAATTCCTCCTCAGCATTTTATTTTTCAGGCTGTCTTCAATGGTTGTAAGCATCTGCTTCTCGCTGGTCTTGCGGTCGATCCTGGCATAGCTGACCGACTGCCCGGTGCGGTCAGGCTTTTTGAAGTAAAGGTCCTTCGGTGTTGCCAGGACACAATTCTCCAGCACTTCCCTGAACTTGCGCCGGGATACCGGGTAGATAAGGCTCAATCTATGTGATTCCCCGAAAACCTGGTATGCCGAATCGTCCGTCAACGCATGTAAATTCCCCAGGCAATCCCTGAACAATCCGGAAGGGCTCACATCAAGATCTTCGGAAACAGCCATCGTATCTCCTGACAGGTTCAGGCAGATCACTTTTTCCTGGTAATTCCTGTTATCCGACACAAGGACATAAATGTTCATTGTATCCACCTTAAAATCCAGGACATTGAAATGCTCTTCACGGAAGACCGGTTCCACTTCGCTTTTCCCGGTCACAACAACTTCGTTGAGCAAAACAGACGCTGGCTGGAGGTAAACCACCAGCGAAAAGGACGTTTTATCGAGGTACACTTTTTTGGTTTCATATCCCAGGTGGCTCACCACCATTATTATGGGAATAACATCCATATAGAACGAGAAATCCCCTTTGCTGTCAGTGCTGGTGCCTTTTTTAGAGCCTTTGAATGCAATGTTCGCATCCGGAATGGCTTTCCCGCTCACCTGGTCGATCACCTTCCCATAGTAGAAATGGAAGCGCTGCTGGGCATCCGCGGACCCGATAAGGCAGGAAATGAATACAATGAAAGCAAGGCTTCGCATTGTTCTGACTTTTCCCAAAATTACATTTTTATTAACCACAATAGTCACATAGATCACATTAGGTTCTATCGTCATTCCCGCGAAAGCGGGAATCTCCACGGAATGGCGCGCGTCTGCCTATCGGCAGATAAATCTGAGACGCGTGCCTGGTCAGCATCCGGCAAGCAAAAGAAATCAGCACGCGTTAAAAAGTTATCAATACGCATTAAATACGTAGGATAAACGCATGATAAACGTAAGATAAACGTAGGATAAACGTAAGATAAAACCCATTGGCGCGCGTCTGAGACGCGTGCCTGGTCAGCATATGACAAGCAAAAGAAATCAGCACGCGTTACAAACGCGCGCTACCAGAGCCATCATTTTACCCACGCTCTTGGATTCCAGCAAATTATTTCATATATTAGCCATCTGATTACGATATATCTGAATAGCAATCTCAACCCGGATTCCTGTTATGAAACATTCGGTCCTTTTTATTTGCGGGTTATTTTTACTGGCCTTTAACGGAAATTCCCAACCCTTCCAGATCAACTGGCAGCAATGCTATGGAGGAAGTTCTGAAGAAGGGGGGCATAGTATTGTGAATACAGATGATGGATTTCTGCTCCTTGGCACAACATATTCCAACAATGGAAATGTCTCAGGTAATCATGGGCAGAATGATTATTGGTTGATAAAAACAGATTTGGACGGCAATCTGCAATGGCAGAAATGTTATGGAGGTAGTGCTGATGAGACCGCAAGGAGGATCGTTCCATGCCTGGACGGGGGATATCTGTTATGCGGAACAACCTATTCGATGTCTTCACCCGGATATTATAACGGAGATGTGACAGGAAATCATGGCTCTTTTGATTATTGGTTGGTCAAAATAAATGCACAGGGAACCATTGAATGGAGCAAGTGTCTCGGAGGATTAGGGTACGATATACTACTCGATATTGCACCTGCTGAAGATTCCGGCTTTCTGATATGTGGTGAATCGGATTCAGAAGATGGAGATGTAACGGGGAATCACGGACTTATTGATGCCTGGGTTGTCAGAATTGATCATCAAGGGGCCATTAAATGGCAACGATCTTTTGGCGGTTCAGACTTGGATAATGGAATCAGTATAATCTCTACGACCGATGGAGGGTTTATTTTAATCAGCAACACTTCATCTACAGACGGGGATGTGATGAGTTACATGCATGGATCAAGCGATGTCTGGATAGTTAAAGGAGATTCAATGGGCAATATTGAATGGGAGAAATGTTACGGAGGGAGCAATTCTGAAGGAACGGGTTCCATTATCTCAACACCGGATTCGGGCTATATATTTGTTTCTGCAACCACATCGAATGACGGGGATGTCTCGGGGCTACACAATCCGGGTTTGTATTGCGATATATGGGTAGTTAACATAAATCATAATGGAACATTGATCTGGCAAAAGTGTTTTGGTGGCGCCATCATTGAGTATGCTTATCATATCGAAACAGCAAGTGATGGGTCCTATTTCATCGGCGGGGAGACTCAATCAAATGATGGGGATGTTTCCGGGAATCACTCCTACCCGAACATGTTAATAAGTGATATGTGGTTATTTAAAATATCACCTTTAGGTGAACTTTTATCACAACAGTGTTTGGGAGGATTGGAGTATGACTGGTTGGAAGATTTTTGTGTATTGCCTGGCGGCAGATTAATGTTATTGGGTGGCACAGAAACTTCAGATAATTCGGGGGATGTTAATTGTGAACATCATGGACCTGGCACTGGCGACTTTTGGCTGTTGTCGGTCACAGACAGTACATATGTGGGTCAGGAAATCCTTAAGAGCAAAATTGAACAAATTCAAATCTACCCAAATCCGGGAAGCCGTATTATCACTTTCGAATATAATCTTGATGAGAGTGCGGCACCAGGAAATATTGTGATTTTTGATGTGTTAGGCAAAGTTCAACAAGTATTTCCTCTACATGAATCGAAAGGTAAGATCCAGTGGAATGTGGAGGGAGTCCGTCCTGGTATGTTTTATTGTCAGCTTTTAAACGGAAAGGCTTCTTTTGTAAATAAAATAGTAATTGTTGATCCTTAACATATTTGGTTCATCACAGGATTGCGAACTTCTTATTAAGCAAATAAATTTGAATTACCCCGGCCTTCAGAGTCTGTTGCTCTATAATGATTGGCCCACACTACATACCCACCCCTCAAATCCCCTCCCTACTGGTAGGGAGGGGAAGACCCCGAGTACTCGGGGTCGGGGTGGGTATAATTTGCCGAACGGCTTGACTGGCTTAGGAATCGAGCCGTAAGTGGGTCCGATAGCTATCGGACGCCGAAAACCCAGGCTGCCTTATTCACTGCCTGCCAACAGTCAGGAAAACTCCGCTTCAGGCTTCGGGCTAAGGGCCAAAGGCCAAGGGCCTCCATCATCTATCATCAGTCTTCCGACCTCCGACCTCCGACCTCCACCTGTCATTCCTGCGAAAGCGGGAACCTCCGACCTCCATTTTCACCGGACATTTCCAAGAGAACACCGAGGAATTCCCCAAACCAGTATATTAATCAACCAAAACACTTTACAAATCAATATTTATTACGTAATTTGTCGTCACTTTTGCGTGAATAATTATTCACCGGGATATCAGGAAAGTTCCCCGGTTACCCGGGGAATTGTTCAACTATCAATTTTACGTCACGTCGTTCTCAAAATTGAAGTTTCACAAATGAAAAAGAAAAACAAGATCATCATCCATCTCTGCTACTGGTTCTATATGTTGAATCAGCTGCTGTTTCCCTTGTACATCAGTAGTGAGAAGTCATATAACTATGCCGATGCAATCCTTGCACTCGTTTTAAATGTCATCAACTTTTATGTCATTTATTTTTCCTTTTCCTTCTTCCTTAAGAACAAAAACAAATTCATCAGTGTTTTCCTGGTTTTGGTGATGATCATGGTCATTTCCGCTTTCCGCTTTTATGTTGAACTTGTTTTCTATAAGTACATCATTCCGGCCTCTCCGAAAGACATGATGGATACCAGCATCTGGTTTTACAATGATATCCGCCTTGTCATCATTCACGGGATCTATGCTGTGCTGATCCGTTTTGCCATTGACTGGTTTGATACACAGAAGATCAAATCCGAAATGATCCAGCAAACACAGGCGAGCGAACTGGCGCTTCTGCGATCCCAGGTCAATCCTCACTTTCTTTTCAATACGCTGAATAACATCTATTCCCTTGTTTATATGAAGTCGGAAGATGCCCCGGCTGCCCTGATGAAGCTGTCATCTATCATGCGATACATGCTGTATGATTCCAACACCGATAAAGTCTTGCTTGAGAAGGAGGTCGATTACCTGAAAAGTTTCATCGAACTGCAGAAACTGAGGCTGAAACAGCCGTCCTTCGTGGAAATGAACGTATTCGGAGAGATCAACGGGAAAACGATCGCCCCGATGCTGTTGATCCCGTTTGTTGAAAATGCATTCAAGCACAGCAGCAAGAATGTTCCCGATCCCGGGATCCGGATCAACCTGACCGTGGAGCCAACAAAGATCATATTCATGGTTTCGAACTACCGCCGGAAGAATCCGGTCGACACGAACGACAAGACCGGCGGGATCGGAATGACCAATATCCGCAGGCGACTGGACCTCCTGTATCCCGGCAGGCATTCGCTTGAGATTTCACAAACAGAAGAAATGTATGATGTTAAGTTGATCATAGAAAACTAAAAAATCAATCCTCATTACCCTCCCCTCTTATCCCCTCCCTGCAAGCAGGGAGGGGGCAGGGGGTGGGTTGGGTACGTTGAAATAAAAAATTGTAAAATGAACATAACCTGTATCGCCATCGATGATGAGCCCCTTGCACTGGATATCATCAGTGATTATTGCTCAAAGGTCCCGTTCCTGAACCTGATCAGGACATTCGACAATGCGATGGAATCCATCGAGTACATCCGGAACAACAGCATCGACCTGATATTCCTCGACATCCAGATGGAGGACCTGACCGGTATCCAGCTGCTGAACGCCCTGAAGCACCGGCCTCACGTGATCTTTACAACGGCATTTGACACTTATGCCATTCAGGGATTCGACCTCGATGTGATGGATTATATGCTGAAGCCCATTTCTTTTGAGCGCTTTGTGAAAGGGGTTGACAAGGTGTATGAAAAGATCCAGCTCGACCATATGTTGAAGAACAAACCCGGCGCGGTGGCCACGGCTGCAGCAACGGGTTCGGGGGAGGCTTATTTCTTCGTAAAAACGGAAACCCGGATGGAAAAAGTGCTGTATTCGGAAGTGCTTTATGTGGAAGGGATGGGCGATTACTGGCGGATCATCACACGTAACAAAAAGATCATGAGCCTGCTGAATTATAAGAAGCTGGAAGAACTTTTGCCTGCAAACCGGTTCATCCGGGTGCATAAATCGTTCATCGTGGCACTGGACAAGATCGAAAGCATCGAACGGAACCGCATCAAGATCGCCGACCGGCTGGTACCCATCAGCGAAACCTACAAGAAGGTCTTTTTCGACATGATCGAGAAGAAGAAATAATCCTGAACCTCCCCCTCTCCGGTGCGGAGAGGTAATCACCGCTCAACATACCCACCCCTCAAATCCCCTCCCAAAGTTCCCCGCGTACGCGGGGATCCAGGGAGGGGAAGACCCCGAGTACTCGGGGTCGGGGTGGGTACGAGGTGCTGGTATTCTATCCTACCAGCGAAAAATCCATTTGCTTCTTCGGCAGATCGATCCGCTTCACCCGGATTCTTACTTTGTCGCCAAGCTTGTACTGGTGGCCTTTCCTCGAGCCGATCACCTGGTAATTCTCCTCATCAAGGTAATAGAAATCATCCACCATATCCCTCAGCCGGATCATCCCTTCGCACTTGGTCCCGGTGATCTCCGCATAGATCCCCCACTTGTTGACGCCCGAGATCAGCGCATCGAACTCCTGCCCGATCTTGTCAAGCATGTATTCCGCCTGCTTGTATTTCACCGACAGCCGCTCAGCGGATTCCGCCTTCCGTTCCATTTCCGATGAATGATCGCACCGGCCCTCATATTCTTCCTTATTCGCTGATTTCCCGTTCGCGAGATACTCAAACAGCAGCCGGTGGACCATCAGGTCGGGATAACGGCGGATGGGCGAAGTGAAATGGGTGTAAAAAGGAAAGGAGAGCCCGTAATGCCCGATATTAACCGTCGTATAAAACGCTTTCGCCATTGTGCGGACCGCGATGGTCTCGATCATGTTCTCCTCGCCTTTTCCCTTGATCTGCGCAAAGAGATTGTTGAATGAATCGGCCAGGCTCTTCCGCGAAGAGATCTTCATCTTGTAGCCAAGCTTCGAAACAAACTGGATGAACGTTTCAAGCTTCTCGGGAGTGGGTTGATCGTGAACGCGGTAGACGAAGGTCTTTGCATCCTTTGCTTCTCTCTTTTTACCCACCCATTCGGCGACTTTTTTGTTGGCAAGCAGCATGAAATCCTCGATCAGTTTGTTGGAATCCTTCATCTCCCGGATGAAGATCCGGAGCGGCTTCCCGTCTTTATCCAGCTCGAATTTTACTTCCTGTGTCTCGAAATTGAACGACCCTTTTTTGAAACGCTCTTCCCTCAGTTTCTTTGCCAGTCCGTCAAGGATGGAGATCTCTTCCTGGTACTCCCCGCGGCCGGTCTCGATGATCTGCTGGACCTCCTCATAATTGAACCTCCGGTCGGAGTGAATGATCGTTTTCCCGAACCATTCATGCAGGACATTGGCATTGTCATCCATCTCGAATACGGCTGAAAAGCAAAGCTTGTCCTTGTCGGGCTGGAGCGAGCAAAGCTGGTTTGAAAGCCGTTCGGGAAGCATCGGGATCACCCGGTCGACAAGGTAGATCGACGTTCCGCGGTCGAAGGCTTCCTGGTCGATCGCTGTGCCGGGTTTCACATAATACGAAACATCCGCAATGTGGACACCGACCTCCCACTTCCCGTCCGGCAATTTCTTCAGCGAAAGTGCATCATCAAAATCCTTGGCATCGGCCGGGTCAATGGTGATGGTAAAAACATCCCTGAAATCCTTTCTTTTTTTGATCTCTTCAGAAGGGATCTGTTCCGGGAATTTCTCCGCTTCTTTTTCAGATTTTGGGTTGAACGAGAGCGGGAACTCGAATTCCGCCAGGATCGACTGCATTTCCACGTTGTTCTCCCCCGGCTTCCCGAGTACATGGATCACTTCGCCGAAGGGGTTCTCCGACTGTGGCGGCCATTCTGTGATCGCCGCGATCACCTTCTGCCCATTCTTTGCCCCGTTCAGGCTTCCTATGGGAATGAAAATATCGACAGGCATGCTGGCGCTGTCGGGGATGAGGAACGCAAACTTTTTTGACACCTCGATTGTACCGACGAATTGCTTTTTCTTCCGTTTGATGATCTCCACGATCTGCCCTTCGGTTTTCTTGCCTTTACGCTGAGGGAACAGGTGCACTTTCACATGGTCGCCGTGAAGGGCGTGACCGGTATTGGTGGAAGCAATGAACACATCCTCGGTTTTATCATCAGGGATCACATACGCTTTTCCGGTCTGTTTCATGTCAACCGTGCCGGAAACGAAGGTCCTGGCTTCTCTCAGGTAGCGCTCGGTCGCGGTATTGATCTGGAATTTCCCCTTTTTGATCATGATCAGCTCCCCGGTTTCGTAGAGCCGGTCGATAATATCGCTTACCAGTTGTCTGCTTGCCCCGTCACTTATCCCAAGCCGGTGTGATATCTCCTTGTAATTGAATCCCGAGAACGGGTTGTTCTGGAATGCCTCCAGCACACTCTTCACAAACGAGTTCACATTCCCTGTTGCATTCTTCTTATTGATCTTTTTCTTTTTCATAATTCAAAATTCAAACTCCTAATTCATAATTAAAAGTGGTAATTATTATGCATTCCTGCATTGTGCATTCCTGCATTATTCGTAATCCGTAATCCGTAATTCGTAATTAACTTCCGGGATCGCCTCCAGCAACATCTTTGTATACTCCATTTTCGGTGAGCGGTAGATTTCATCGGAGTCCCCCATTTCCACAATTTTTCCCGATTTCATAACGATCAGCCGGTCCGACATAAATCGTACCACCGACAAATCGTGCGAGATGAACAGGTAGGTAAATCCGAAATTCTTTTTCAGGTCATTCAGGAGGTTCAGTACCTGTGCCTGGACGGATACATCCAGGGCCGAAACCGATTCATCGCAGATGATCAGCTTCGGATTTACCGCCAGGGCCCGGGCGATGCATATTCGTTGCCGTTGTCCTCCTGAAAATTCATGCGGATACCGGCCGAAATGATCAGCGTGAAGCCCCACCTGCCGCAGAAGCTCCATCGTCTTTTCTTTCTTTTCCTTGTTGTTTCCATACAGCTGATGAACGATCATCGGCTCCATGATGGATGCCCCGGCGGTGACCCTTGGATTTAGCGACGAATACGGATCCTGGAAAATGATCTGCAGGTGCTTTCTTGCTTCTCTAAGCTTTTCGGGTGAAAGATCCGCAAGGTTGATCCCTTCGTAGCTTATCTTTCCGGAGGTTGCCCGGATCAGCTGAAGGATCGTCCTTCCCAGCGTGGTTTTCCCGCACCCCGATTCCCCGACGATGCCCATCGTTTCCCCGGGAAAGACTTCGAAAGAAACATCATCCACCGCTTTTTTGAACCGGAGAGGTTTTCCGAATAGCGTTGTTTCCACAGGGAAGTAGGTTTTAACCCCCGTCACGGTCAATATAGGTGACCGCGCATAGAGGTCATGATGCAGTTGTTCCCGTTCCCCTGGAGTCACGTAATTGGCGGGCGAGAACAGTTCGTTTGCATTTTTTTCATGACCGGGTTGACTTCCGTTTGCTGTTGCAAGGAAATCATCTACGGTAGGCAATTTCTTCAATCTGACCCCGGCCGGCGGCCTGCAACTCAGCAAGCCCCTCGTATAGGGATGTACCGGGTTTGAAAAAACAGCTTTTGTCTCACCCTGCTCAACGATCTTCCCTTTATACATAACAAGCACGCGGTGGGCAAACCCTGCGATGAGCCCGAGATCATGGGTGATGAAAATAATGCTCATTCCATGTTTCTTCTGAAGCTCTTTCATCAGTTCCAGGATCGTCTTCTGAACGGTCACATCCAGCGCCGTCGTCGGTTCGTCGGCGATCAGGATCTTCGGATTACAGGCCATCGCCATAGCGATCATCACCCGCTGCTTCTGTCCGCCTGACAACTGGTGCGGATAGGATTTATAGATCTGTTCCGGGTCCAGCAGCTTCACCTCGGAGAAAAGGCTGATGACTTTATTTTTTGCTTCTTTTTTGTCCGTATCCATGTGGGTCCGGATCGCTTCAATGACCTGGTTTCCGACTGTAAAAACGGGATTCAGCGATGTCATCGGTTCCTGGAAGATCATGGAAATGTCTTTGCCCCTGATCTTCCGGATCTCTTTTTCCTTTAGGGAGAGAAGATCCGTCCTGTCTCCATCTCCGCGGCTGAACCAGATATTCCCGTTCATCACCTTCCCCGGGGGGTCAGGAATCAGCCTGAGGATCGAGAGTGCCGTAACGGATTTTCCCGATCCCGATTCCCCTACAATTCCCAGGATCTCTCCTTTATCAACATTAAATGAAATATCCTCCACCGCAGTTGAAAACGTGTTTTCATTGCGGAATATCGTGGTCAGGTTTTTTATTTCAAGAATACTGTTTTCTGGCATTTCAGGTAATTTCATATCAAACGTACATCTTTTTTGCGGTTTTTTTACCATTGACGTATTACCTTTTTGATTTTCCCGGATTAATGTATTCATGATACCATATCGTAAGGTGCGGTCGTGACCGCACCCCCCGAAATCATAAAAAAATAAGCCTATGATGTTCCTTTCCGATTTCTTCTCCCTGATCTTTCCCAACATCTGCGCCTGTTGCGGGAATAGCCTGTTCAAGCACGAAGAGGTGATCTGCAATTTTTGTGAGGTACGCCTGCCCAAAACGATGTATCACCATGGTGAAGAGAACCCTGTGACCGAAATTTTCAGGGGCCGGTCGGATATTTTCAGTGCAGCGGCCAGCTACCATTTCAATAAAGGAAATAAAGTCCAGTTTCTGGTTCATCAGCTGAAATACAAAAACCGGCCGGATATCGGGTTTTTCCTGGGTAAGCGCTATGGTCAGGACCTGAGGGACTCTCCTTTCTTCAAATCCGCAGATGTGATCATCCCTGTTCCTTTGCACAAAAAAAAGAAGGTAAAGCGCGGGTACAACCAAAGCGAACAGTTTGCCAACGGCCTTGCCTGGTCGATGAAGATCCCTGTTGACATCACCACACTGGATAAAACCAAGGCGACCGAAACCCAGACAAAAAAATCCCGCTTCAAACGCTGGGAAAATGTAAAAGAGATTTTCACTGTTACCGATAAAGAAACGTTGAAGGGACAACACATTCTCCTCGTCGACGATGTGATCACCACCGGGGCCACGATTGAGTCTTGTGTGATTGCCTTACAAGTTATCGATGGCGTCAGGATCAGCATAGCAGCCATCGCCGCAACCGGGCACTAATAAATAAGGCTTCGTGTGGTACGCCTTGGCGTACCCAGCATGAAGCCCGTGTTGCGCGGAATCCCGTCCTGGCTAAGAAGGCCAGCCGGCTATGCATTTTAAATCAAATAGAATTCGCTGTGGGAATCAGGATATGGAACTACTCATCGTGATTTTTTCACCGGGATTGGTAAAAACAGGAGATAATTTTTTGGATTATCACGATTAAAGAACGTTTTTGTTAATAATATGCACGACACTACCGGGTTCACTTTCTGAACAATTTACCATTTACTACGATTTTCTGTTTACAGTTTGTAATCCGTTATGGGATTCCGGCGGACCTCGCACCGGACCAAACCGTTCGATGATGACCAATGTGCCCTGTTTACAATGCGGGCAGAGATCCGGATCGTAGTCAAGATGTTCGCGGCACAGTTGCTTCCAGTCTTTTCGATCCGTTTTCTTCGGGGGATTCATTCCAAGGGAACGTTGCAGCATCTGCAATTGAGGTCGGTTTATGGATGCCAGCAGCCCGAAATGGCGTATGCGGACAAATCCCCTTGGCAGGATATGCTGGCAGAACCTGCGCAGGAATTCCACCCCTGAGAGATGCATTTGTTTTTGCTTGTTGTCGCGGTAATCCAGGTATTTGAACCCGACACCCTTTTCATCGATTGAAACCAGCCGGTGATTGCTGATCGCCGTTTTATGGGTATAGCGGCCCAGGTACTCCACCACCTGTTCGGGGCCGCCAAAAGGTTCCTTTGCGTACACGACCCAATTGGTTTTATAAAGCTCCCGGATAAAAGGGGAATCCTGCGGATAATGTTTCTGAAACTCCCCGATGAACTTGCCGCGAAACACGGTGGATAGGTTACCAACCGGGAAAAGATAGGCCTTGCCTGAATTCGATATTTTCACCGGCTTCCAGTGGCCTTTGACATCCAATCCGCCTCCCGGAACAATGCAGTGCAGGTGCGGGTGCAGCGAGAGGTTCTGTCCCCAGGTATGCAAAACGGCGATCATTCCCGTCTCACAATGACGCAGGGTCCATGAGAATTGAGCCAGTGTTTGCCAGACAGAGCGGAACAGCGCGTTATACATCCCTGCAGGATCATGCAGGAATAAGCCGTTCAACTTGTCCGGAACGGTGAACACAACGTGGAAATATGGGACCGGAAGCAAGTCTTGCTTTCGGTTCTCGATCCATGCTTCCCGATGGGTATTCTGGCATTTGGGGCAATGACGGTTGCGGCAGCTGTTGTATGAAATGCGGATATGCCCGCATTCTTCACAACGATCCTTGTGTCCGCCCAGCACAGATGTGCGGCAATATTGGATAGCCCGTACTATCCGCTGCACATAGGTGTTGGGTCGGTGAGTCTGAACGAAGGAACTGCCGAAGCGGTCGATTACCTGGGCCAGTTCATATGCCGGTCTCAACCCTGCTTATACAGGCGGTCGAACGGGCTAAAAAGGTTCGTGCGTCTTGGTTTGGCTACATGCAGGTAGATCATCGTCGTTACGATCCGTGTATGCCCCAGCAGTTCCTTGATTGAGAGGATGTCCATACCAAACTCGAGCAAGTGTGTTGCATAGCTGTGACGCAATGTATGAAGTGTGATTCCCTTTTGTAGCTTGCACTTCTTTACCGCTTCACGTAAGGCCCATTGCATGCCGCGCACACTTAAGGGAGAGCCGGGTTGCTGACCGTTGAAAAGGTAGTCTGCCGGCTGACAGGCATGATAATACTTGCGAAGACCATCAAGCATCAGGGGTGACAGAGGTACGTACCGGTCTTTGTGGTACTTGCTCTGCCGTACGTGGATCATCATCCTTCCGGAATCAATATCCGCTATTTTTAATCGGCTCGCTTCATGTGCGCGCAATCCGGCCGAATAGATCAGTGCCAATAATATCCGGTGCTTTAATAGTTCCGGCGCTTTGAACAAAGCAATACATTCCTGATAGTTGAGCACCACCGGTAATTTTCGCTCATGCTTAAGACTGGGCAACTTGAAGGCTTTTTCCTTCATTCCCATCAACTGATAGCAATACCGCAAACCGTAGATGGTATGTTTGAACTGGCTTAAGGATGGCGTTTTTGATCTTCGGGCCAGATCGGCCAGGTAACGGTTAATCTGCTTCTCGCTGAGATCTTGCGGTAATTTTCGGTAGTGAAGGCAGATATGAGCGATTTTACGGGCATAATTTGAGAGTGTGCTCTTTGTCTGTCCCCTTAGAATAACCTTTTCCTCAAACTCCTGGTAAAGTTTTCGAAAGCCGGGAATCTCCAGACTAGCCCGTTCAACGATAGTAATCGTTCTTTTTCTTACTTTAGATGTTGCTTTTTCCATAGTATAAAGATTTTGTGGTGAAATTCATTTATACTACATTTATGGAAAATTGTCACTATCCCGTTCCCGGGGTTATCCCGGGACGGGATTTAGTGCAACTTACGGTACCCTCCCTACAAGTAGGGAGGGGAAGACCGAAGGTCGGGGTGGGTACGTTAAAACCTCACCCCCACCACAACCGCCTTCTTTTCTCGTTTCACGGTTCCATCCGGTTTTATCGCCTCAAGAAAAAGTATATAGATACCGACAGGGGCTTTAACCCGGGTATCATCGACACCATCCCAGAAGAACGTCTCTGAATCTCCGAACAGGCTGTTGTTTACAAGCCTTCTCACAAACCGGCCGTCCCTGTTATAAACAACCAGGGATCCCATATAACCCGGACTGTCCGGATGAACATGAATTGTCAGGAGATCGTCTTTCCCATCATTATCAGGGGTGAAGATCCCGGGAAGTATAGTGATCCATGCCTCTGAAGGCTGAAAATCCACATCCTGGGAATTCTTGTATCCCGGTGTTGCGTATCCACAGGATGAAGCAGCTGAATGCCAGTTCTTAAGCTCCTGAGAAGATCCGTGAGCGCTGACCCGTTCAAGGGACACACCCTCTGTGGTGGTTAACAATGGAAATTGCATGTCCCCTGAATAGCTTACAAGATCAATTATGGTTCCGTCTGCTTTTTTCGAAATAACTACGGTTCCTTCATTATCATTATAGGAAGGAAAAGAGGAAAGGCTGATAAAGCAGTCAGGATTCCCGGAAACATACCGCTTCCGGATATCTCCCGGATCCTTTGTAAGAACCGCATATTCACCCGGAAATAACAGGAACCCTTCCCCCGAAACACTGCAGGGATCTTTCAATTCATTTGCCACAGAATCATAGGATGACAACACACCCCCTTTCAGGTCAAGGATCTTCTCCGACCGGTTGAAAAGTTCGATGAACCGTTCGCCTCCGGATGCCGGATCCGGCAGGATCTCATTGATCACGATATCACCGGGACTTATTGTGTCCGGGATCGCGATCCTGATCTGTCCTGAAACATCAAGCAGGTTCCCGGAACAATCCCTGATCCCGGTCCCCGGTGAGATCTGGTATATGATCCCTCTTTCAATTGATTCCGCAAGCGCTAACCGGAGAGAAGAAAAATCCGGGGAAATTAAATTGACCTTTGCCGGATTTCCGATCCCGTTGGTGATCATCCAGTCGGATGAACCTAGAAAAGACAGGCTGTCCATCGGTTCAGAAAACAGGATTTTGATGGTTCGCAGATCCTCTATGATCGCCCGTTTCACATGCGGAGGAATCGTATCCGGATTGGCACCGGAAACCGAGTTGATGAACCCGGGAGAGCCTCCGTATTCTTCCGTTGAAACAGCCCAGTTATCGGCACAACCACAGGGATTGCCCGGATCGATCATCTCAAGCGACCACCCGCCTTCTGCCTTATCCGGATCATTATACCAGTCGGAGGAATAGCTTACCGAATGGATTATTTTTCCGTCGGCATTTTTCAGGATCAGTATCGATCCTTCGTTTGCAAGTGTTGAAGATGAAGTGAACAGATCGATCCCCGGACCGAATGTATTGAACAGTGTTCCTTTCGAAAGGATAAGATACCCGTGGGGATTGATCGTTACCTCCGGTAAAATTTTCTGACTGCTCCCATATTCAAAGATCCAGTTTTTCAGGTTCAACGGGTATTTCGTCCTGTTGAAAAGCTCGGCATACTCGGCTTCGGGTAGCCCGTAAGGCGGACTCGGATCGGCCATGATCTCGCTGATGACTATATCGAATGGCTTTGCATTGTACCGGCTGAACGGTGCCCACAGGAGTTGGGCCGTGTTGCCGGCAATATCCTTGATCCCCGTCGCGGTGAGTGTATCCGTAACTCCGTCGGGAAAAGCAGTTCCGAATGTCAGCATGACCCTGGAAGCTTCAATTGTGTCGCGCATTGCTGAAACCGGTGACCCGCATGATCTTGTTTGATAATTGGTGATGGTTTCGCAACTGCTCTTGTCAATAATTTCACTGAATTTGACCACCAGGGACCGGTCTCCGGAGGTACTTACACTGCTGAGTTGTGGCGGTTCCGTATCCACAATGACCGGTCCTGAATAGAAATCGTCGAAATAGAACTTTGTTGAATTGCTGGCCGTAAACCGGCAGTAAATACCAAGCCAGTTTGTGGCTGTAATCTGATCCTCCGGCACGGACCCTTCGTCGCTATAATTGATGCCACCAGTAGCATCACATGAAAAATACCATTTGTTCGAAGCGTCATGAATAACTTTCACCCGGATCACATTCAATGAATTTCCGGTGGTGGTTTTCGTGAATCGGAATAATTGCTGGCTCGCTGAGCCGGTTTGCCTGAAAAACCCGATGCTGTCATTGCTCCCTCCGATCTGCAGGAAATACCCGTTCAATGATCCTTTCAGATCCGCATTATCCGATGCCAGGTAAACCCTTGCGAAATTATTGGCAGACGTGTTGAATGAAAGCTTGACCCAGAAATGCCACTCGGTTTCGCTGATCCTTGTGTTGGCCGTTGATATTGCTGAGGTGTCTGCACCTGTTGTTTTCAGGTGAAGCTGCAACGATGTATTCACTTCGAACTGCGCTGTATCACCCGTCCACTCCGGGTTTCCGGTAAAATCCCCATCACTGAAATCCTCCGCCACCTGGGCATATGCAATCACCGGCAGGGTAAACATTAAATACACAATTAATTTTTTCATACTCTTTTAATTAATGATTATTTGATTGTTTTCGTAATCGTAGGGGTAAGTCACGACTTACCCCTACGATAATTGATTTTAACCATCTTCCGACCTCAGACCTCCATCTTACATTAATCCGGAAAAATCAAAAAGGTAATACATCAGAGATTAAAAATGTTGAATTAACTTTGCGCCTGAATAATGGAAACAAGATATTTTCCTGTATGAAATTCGCTGTTATTGGCGCCACAGGCCTTGTTGGCCGTGAAATGATCGATGTGCTCGGGGAACGGATCCCGGACCCCGGACTGTTCATCCCGGTGGCCTCACCTGCGTCAGTTGGCCGGTCCGTGCTTTTTAATGGAAAAGAACATACGATCCTGTCTCATGAAGAGGCGATCCGTCTCCGCCCTGATATCGCCGTCTTTTCTGCAGGTGCTTCTGTATCTCGCGAATGGGCTCCCAGGTATGCGGAAGCGGGTGCGACAGTGATCGATAATTCCTCCGCCTGGCGGATGGATCCGACCATTCCGCTGATCGTTCCGGAGATCAATGCCCGCATACTCACAAAAAAAGACAAGATCATAGCCAACCCAAACTGTTCAACAATCCAGTTGGTAATGGTGCTTGCCCCGCTTCATAAAAAATATAAGATCGTCCGTGTTGTTGCGTCGACATATCAATCGGTCACGGGCACAGGGGCCAGGGCTGTGAGGCAGCTTGAAAATGAGCGGAAAGGCATCCGGGGGGAAATGGCTTACCCTCATCCCATCGACCTAAACCTTTTTCCGCATGGTGGTGATTTCCTGCCAAACGGATATACAACAGAAGAGATCAAACTAATCAGGGAAACGCAAAAAATTCTTGACGATCATTCCATTAAGATCACCGCGACAATTGTCAGGGTGCCTGTTCTTGGCGGTCATTCGGAAGCGGTCAACATAGAATTTGAGAAACCTTTTGAGTTACCGGATGTGGTCGCGCTGTTATCCGGGACGGAGGGCGTTGTCATTAAGGATGATCCGGCAAAGAATGTATACCCGATGCCTATTGACTCCCGGGGAAAAGATGACGTTTTTGTTGGCAGGATCCGGCGTGACGAATCCATACCGAATGCCTTGAACCTGTTCATTGTGGCTGATAATCTTCGGAAAGGCGCTGCTACCAATGCCATTCAGATAGCGCAATACCTTATTTCCAGGGCGCTTGTCTGATCATTGATATTTATCAATGATTTTTTGACAAAAAGCAGATATTTTTCGCATTTATTTCAATTAATCGTACTTTTGTCTATGAAGAATTTCCAGCAGGGAGTTTCATTTTATAGGCAGAAGATGTCAAAGTTTTCGCATTCGCTCAATTGCATTGAATGTAACTGCAAATCTCTTATTTTTAACAAGCTTAATGAGCGGGAATTGGAAACGATCAACCAGAACCGCTATGAGGTTAGTTTCAAAGCAGGAGAGGTCATGTTCAAGCAAGGCACACCTTCTCCTCATTTCCTGTGCCTGACAAGTGGTTTGGCGAAACTCTATATTGAAGGGTATGGGAAGAACCTGATCATCGGCCTTGTAAAACCAGTCGAATATATTCTCGGACCTGGTGTTTATGTGGACAACCGGCATCACTATTCTGCTGCCGCCGTTGAGGAGTCCACTGCCTGTATGGTTGATGCGGGAACGTACAAACAGCTTATCCGCGAAAATCCGGATTTTGCCGAGGAATTCATCATGCGGGTCAGCAATCAGGCTATCTTTAATTTTGATCAGTTCATCAGCCTCACTCAAAAACAAATGCATGGAAGGATTGCTGATGCGTTATTTTATCTTTCAGATAGTATATATTGCAGCAATCCTTTCACCATGACGATCAGCCGGCAGGATCTCGCCGACATATCAGGGATGTCGAAAGAAAGCGCCATACGGATCCTGAAAGAGTTCAAAGATGAGAACATTCTTTCAGTTGACGGTTCCACTGTCCATATTCTTGACCCGAAACTACTAAAAAAGATAAGCGAAACAGGTTAATGATCCTCTTTCAGCAGTTTTAAGTGCCAATACATCCCGGGCAAAATTTCTTCTGTCCACTCGTAGCCCGGGTTACAAAGATAGCCATTGACATATATCAATAATATCTTGATCGATGTCAGGCACCATTCATCTTTATATCATCGAATAGAAAAATAAATCTCACTTCTATGTTAATAGGTCCATATGTTTTATTAGATACATTTGTATTGTTAAAAAATTAACCACAATCGTTAATAACTTATCAACAGAAAAAGAAATTTATTAACCAAACCAAAAAATCAATATGAAAAAGTTCTCAACTCTATTGCTTGCAGCCGGACTGTTTGTTTCGCTTGCAGGTGTGTTTTCCGGTTGTACAAAACAGGGCGAAACCGGCCCTGCCGGAACAAATGGTACAGACGGAACAGATGCAAATGAAACATGTAAACAATGTCATGCCGCTGCTGTTGTCGACAGGGTTGCCACTGAATTTGAAGTGTCAAAACACTCATGGGGCGAAGCCGCTTTTGAGGAGGCCGGAAACCCCGGTTGTGCTCCTTGCCACGAACAAAAAGGATTTGTGTATGTTTGTGCGAACAACATTCCGTCATCATTTACATTCAACAGCACCACTGGTAAATATGTCAATGATTATTCCTCTGTGGCTTCAGACGCAATTGGTGAAATCGGTTGTTTCACCTGCCACAGCAGCCTTCATACAACTTATGGGTATTCAGATCTGACATCGCTCACCACCACGGCCCCTGTTTCCATGACCATGTTGGGGGGTGCAAAAACCATCAATCTCCCGGCTGACAGCGGCAAGGGCAACTTATGCGTGAAATGCCACCAGCCACGTCCTTTCACCTGCACAGGTCCTGCAGCAAATGATGCCAGGTTGCTCAATTACGACAGCGTTAAACGGTTCCCGAATTTAGTCATGTTTGACAGTGCAGCACCGAATGCTAATAAATGGGTAAGGCCTTCTTACAGAATGCACTCTCATTATGGTGCTGTTGGCGCAATTTATGCCGGAATGGGTGGTATTGAATACGGTGACCCCGCCTCTTATGCCAATTCTCCTCACACAACAGAGGCATCCTGCCAGTCCTGCCACATGGCAGAACCGATGAATGGGATCGCCGGAGGCCATGCTTTCAATGTAAGGAATTCAAAAGAAACCCCGTTAAGCGGAAGCACTACATGGAACTTCAATGGTTGTAATGTAACAGGTTGCCACGCCAACAGCCCGATCAGTGCAGCTTCCACAAAATGGACAGCTACAAGGGCGGGCGTAAAAACACTGCTCGACAACCTTGCCACCAAGATCAATGCTGCCGGAGCCGGTCATGACATTCTTCATGCCGATGCTACTTCAGCAAACCTCTGGGCCGGTGTTTCGACAGGAAACTATGATGGATACCTTGATATCTATGATGCATCAGCAAATCCAACCGGTTACTGGAGAAATCCTTATGGATCCGGTTCCACAAATGCAGGAAAACCGATGTTCCCCACCATCAAGATGGTCCAGATGGGAGCCATTATCAATTTCCAGCTCTGTTTAAGAGAATATAGCTTAGGTATTCACAATACCCAGTATGTAACAGCTCTTCTGAACAATACGATCGCAGCAATGAATGCGGCCGGTTTGTAATCCGTTATTTGTAAACAAAAAAGGCTTCAGCGAACCTGAAGCCTTTTTTTCAAACCCCTACATCTTGTGAAGAATTTTTCCGTTATATCATAAGTTTTCGTTTATATATTTAAATGAATAATATTTGATTTCTGGTTATCTTTGTATTTAGGGATTCAGCATCAGTCTTTTTCGACTGATGTTCGGTGTAAAGTACAATCAATAATTAATAACTAATCTTCATCATCATGCAAACAAGCAAAATAAACTATGTGTTTTTGATCATCCTCGGATTGTTTTTTATTGCAGCATGTACTTCAAAAACCATTCAGCCACCTGCAGTACCTCCTGCTCCTGTTGATTCGATCAGTTTCTCGAAAGAAATTCTCCCGGTCTTTACGACTGATTGTGCCAAGAGCGGTTGCCACGCAACTGGCGCATTTTCCCCGGACCTTACTGCCGCAAATGCATACAATAACGTCGTTCCTGCTTTGGTTGACCTGGCGAATCCTGCTTCAAGCATTATCTATACTGAGGTTAAGTCAGGCGGATCAATGAGCGTTTACTGGCAGATGTCAGGCAAAGATCCAAACCTCGTTCTTTACTGGATCCAGCAAGGTGCTAAAAATAATTAAAATCAATCTAACTTAATATTTGAAGACGATGAATACATTTACGATAGGTTATATGAAGAAATATTTCCTTTGCCTTGTGTTTGTTTTAGGCGGATTTGGAATGGTTTTTGGACAGGACTCAGTTGCCGAAAAGAAACCACTGGCGAAAACTCCGTTTGAAAGCGGATATTTTATTGCTGACCAGACTGTTTTCGTTCCGTCACCAAAATCCCTGGAATTTGTGATCCAGCATGATTTCGGAACAATCCAGAACCACTGGACAGATCTGTACGGGATCTGGGGGGCATCAAATATCCGTCTGGGAATGAATTATACAATTATTAAAGGCCTTCAGGTAGGTTTCGGTACGACGAAATTGAAAACGATGCAGGATTTCACCCTAAAATATACTTTCGCCCGTCAGCGTGAGGGTGGTTTCCCGCTTACCATTGGTTATTTTGGTGACCTTGGTCTCGACTGCAGGAATAAAACTGTATTTGGTACCGAATTCAAATGGACCGACCGTCTCTCCTATTTTAATGAGATCATGATCGCCCGCCGGTTCGGTAAAAGGATCTCCCTTCAGCTCGGTATAGCATGGGTGCATTATAATATCGTCGATTCTACCATGAAAGATAATCACGACAATACATCGCTAATGAATGACAACCTTAATATTTCCGGGATCGGAAGGCTGAAACTTACACCTCAGACCTCGGTTATCATGAGTTATTCACAGCCCGTGCTGACCTACCTGAATACTGCGCCATGGCCAAATTTCGGCCTCGGTGTTGAGATCTCAACCAGCACCCATTGTTTCCAGATATTCCTGAGTGCTGCACAAGGACTGGTTCCTCAGGAAACAGTCATGTATAACAATAATAATCCTTATAATGGAGCTATTCTTCTCGGGTTCAACATTACCCGTCTGTGGAGCTTCTGATTTTAATTCATGTTTAACTTAATTAATTGGAAAATGAAAACAACACAGAAAGCAATTTTGTTGGTGGTAACGGCAGTTTTCGCTGTCGTTTTCCTGATGGGAAACAATGCTACAGCCCAGGGGGCCAAAGCAAAACCATGGCCCGTTCCTGATAAGGACAAGGCAATGAAAAGCACAGTTAAAGCCGGTGATCAGGCTGCTATTGATAATGGAAAAGAACTTTGGGCAAAACATTGCAAATCATGCCACGGCAGCAAAGGTCTGGGCGACGGTCCAAAAGCCGCTTCGCTAAAAACCAATCCAGGTGATTTTTCATCAAAGGATTTCCAGGCTTTCACCGATGGTGAAATCTTCTACAGAACATCTGTCGGAAGAGATGAAATGCCTGCATACGACAAGAAAATTCCCGAAGCAAAAGACCGCTGGGCTCTTGTCGCTTTCATGCGTACATTAAAAAAGTAATCTTGTAATGCCTTATTGGAGGCTGTCTCAAAAGGACTCTGTTTCGCTCTGTGCTTTCTCAGTGTTACGCTATGTAAATTTAAACTATTGTTACACAGCGTTTCTTAAGGCCCTCGGAGTAGACAGGGATAAAGAACGCTCATGTTTCTCGCTTTTGTGACAGCCTCTTTTTTGTTAATTAACTTCACTTTTTACAATGAAGAAGAAAACCAGTTTCAACCTACACCGGCTATTATTAACAATTATTGCGGCATCCGGACTTCTCTTCCTTTTTAGCAGGGCTGCCGATACCACTGCAATAAAAACAATCTCTTCTCCCAAAGAAGTCAAAGACACGACCTACTTTTCCTCACATAAAAATGCTGCTGAAAATGAAAAGTGTCTTGGTTGCCATGGCCAGTCAAGGTATCAATTTGAAAATAAAGAGAATAAAAAGATCATCACCCGGAAAATGTTTTCCGAACTAATCGTTAAACGTAATCTATTTTACGAATCAAATCACAGGGAATTCCGTTGCACGGACTGCCATTCAGAGGATTATCTGACATTTCCCCACGCTGGAAACCTGATGATGCAGGCAATGCCTAATTGCCTTGATTGCCATGGCGGGGACTCAAAATATGCAAAATTTCATTTTGAAAACATTGAAACCGAATTCAATGCAAGTGTTCATGTGAAACGCCTTGGAGAGGGGTTCACCTGCTGGAAATGCCATAACGGACATGTATATAAAATTACCGCCCGGACAAATCAGAATATAAAGCAGACAATTGCTTACGATAATGCAATCTGCCTGAATTGCCATACCGACAGTCTGAATTTCCAGATCCTCACTGATAAAGAAAGCCCGAACCTGATCTCAAAACATGATTGGCTTCCAAATCAGCGTCTTCATTTCAGCTCTGTCAGGTGTATAGAATGCCACACAAAGAAATCCCCGACCGATAGCACCCTTGTTGCCCATGAAATCCTTCCGAAAAACCAGGCAGTTAAAAAATGCCAGGAATGCCACTCTACCAGTTCCGTTCTGATGGCTGCACTTTACCGCTATGAAGTCCGGGAGATCAGAAGCACCAGGGGGTTTATCACAGGTTCAATCGTGAATGATAAGTACGTCATCGGCGCAAACAGGAATTATTTCCTTAATATGCTCAGCCTCGTCATTGTTGGCCTTACCCTGATAGGGATCTTTATTCATGCAATTTTGAGGATCATAAAAAAATAATATAGATTATAGAATTATGTCTGAAGAAAAATTATACCTCTACCCGGTTTATATCAGGATATGGCACTTGTGTAATGCGGTGTTCTGTCTTCTGCTCATTATTACCGGGATCAGTATGCAGTTTTCAAACCCGAAATTCCCGCTGATCCGCTTTGACGTTGCCGTTTCTGTTCATAATATTGTTGGAATACTACTCACGGTAAACTATTTTATCTTCTTTATCGGGAACCTGTTTTCCGGAAATGGAATCTATTACAGGATGGGATTCCGCGGCCTTGTTTCAAGATTAAAATCACAGTTCAATTATTACATCCGGGGAATATTCAGGAAAGATCCCGTTCCTTTCCCGGTTACAAAAGAAAGAAAATTCAACCCCCTTCAGCAATTCACATATGTGTGGACCATGTATCTGCTGGTACCAGTTGTTTTTATCACAGGTTGGGCCATGATGTATCCGGATGTGTTCATCCCGCTGAAGTTTTTGGGTTTCAGTGGTCTCCACCTTACTGACCTGTTTCATATCCTTGCCGGATTCCTGATCTCCCTATTTATGCTCATACATGTATATTTCTGCACCATCGGGAAGACACCATTGAGCAATTTTGCAGGTATTATCAATGGATACCATGAAACCCACTGAGTCAAAATAAATCAACAAACCATTCATCGTGGAAGACAAAAACAACAAGAAAAAGTCAAGGCGCGATTTTCTCAGGAAAGGCCTTATCGCCGGAGCCGGCGTAGTCGCAGGAGGCAACCTCATCGCAGCCTATATCGATAAATCAAAACCTGAATCCGGGGAAAAAGTGAAAGCGCTCACCACCGACGGAGAGATCATCGAAGTCGATAAGGCCCATATTCACGCTCCACGTGTATCCATTGAAGAATCACACGCCGGCATCCCCGGAAGGAAATTTGTCATGGTCATCGACCTCGCAAAATGCAAAAATGCACGAAAATGCGTGGAAGCGTGCCAGAAAGGACATTATCTTCCGAAAAGCCAGGAATTCATGAAGGTTTACCTGCTCCAGGATTCTGATAAATCGGCTCCATACTGGTTCCCCAAACCATGCTATCATTGCGATAATCCCCTGTGTGTAAGCGTATGCCCTGTCGGAGCAACCTATAAGCGAAGCGATGGGATCGTTCTGATCGATAATGAACGCTGCATCGGATGCAAGTTCTGCATGACGGGTTGCCCCTATTCAACCCGCGTTTTTGCATGGAAACATTACGAGGAATATGAGAAGGACGATCAGCCTTATTCTCCGGAGGCCAGCAGTCCTGGAAAAGAAGGCACTGTTTCGAAATGCGACTTCTGCCCGGATTTGATCAGATTGGGGAAACTCCCTTATTGTGCTCAAAGTTGCCCGATGGGTGTGATCTATTTCGGGGATATCGATGAAGACACCGTTACAAACGGAACAGAGACTCTCCGTTTCAGTGAGCTGATCCGCGACCGCGCCGGGTTCAGGTACCTTGAAGTCCTCGGTACACGCCCAAGCGTTTATTACCTTCCCCCGGTAGACCGGCAGTTTCCTGTTGACCGGGGATTTAACGGCCTTGACGAAAGCGTAAAGAACAGGTACAACAACACACCTTACGGTAAAACCCATAATACAAACAATGGAAAATAAAGCAATTCGGGACAAATTATTGAAGGAGGTGGCCCCTCACCTTGAGAAGACAACACCTGCTGCATTTCTCTGGATCTTCTTTCTTTTATGTGTCATCGCGCTCGGTGTATATGCATTCATAGCACAGGTGACACAGGGACATATTGTAACCGGGATGAGGGACAATGTCGTCTGGGGTATTTATATCGTCAACTTCATTTTCTTTATGGGGATGAGCTATGCCGGAGCTATTATTTCCGGGGCTTTGCAACTTTTCAGGACAGAATGGAGAAAGCCCATTATCCGGCTGGCCGAATACCTGGCAATCATTTCTCTTCTGATCGGACCGGGGTATATCCTCCTCTGCATCGGGCGGCTTGACCGGTTGCCTTACCTGGCTATTTTTGGACGTATCCAATCCCCGATCACCTGGGACGTCATCGCCATCTCGACTGATATTTTCGGGTGTCTTATCTTCCTCTATTTATCAACATTACGTGATATTGCGAGTCTCCGTGATTTTTCCGAGCTCAAGATCCCTAAATGGAGAAAAAAACTCTATAGTATCCTCGCTCTCGGATACACAGGAACTGCAGACCAGGTCAAAAGACTGAAACGTGCCACGGATATAATGGCTGCCATGGTCATTGCCATCGCAATCATTGTTTATTCCGTGTTGGCATGGATCTTCAGCGTAACACTTCAACCCGGATGGCACAGCACCATTTTCGGACCCTATTTCGTGATCGCTGCAGTTTATTCCGGAACCGGGGTTCTTGTTGTTGCCATGTACATCTTTCGGCGTGTATATCACCTTGAACAATACATTACACGTAAGCATTTCGTTGCCATGGGCGTGCTTATGGTTGTGCTTGCAGCTCTTTTCGGCTATTTTACTTTTAGTGATTACCTCACGAAATGGTATGGTTCCGAGAAAAATGACGAAAGCCTAATTAAGATCCTTTTCTCAGAATACTACTGGCCATTCATTTTCTCAAACTACATCGGGGTGCTGGTCCCATTGCTTGTCGTTGGAATTCCAAAGCTTCGCAACATTTCAACCATTACCATTTCTGCAGTTATCGTAATCATCGCTCTCTGGATCAACCGCTACCTGATCGTGGTTCCCACCCTCGAATCTCCGTACCTCCCGATCCAGGATTCACGCCCGGAATGGGCAAACTATTCTGCCACCTGGGTGGAATATTCCCTTACGGCAGCAGGCGTTGCCTTGCTATGCCTGTTATATACTCTGGGCTCAAAGTTTTTCCCGGTGATGAATATTTCCGAAATGTCGGAGGTGCCGGAGCATGAGCTTCCGGAGGGTCCGTTTAAGAATGAAGAGTCTTTAATTTAATACCATATACCTGCCATCATGAGAATCCTTCAAAAAGCTACCTGTATCTTCCTTTTGGCATTTATGGCCCTGAGCCAGAATTCAGCATTCACCCAGGAAAAAAAAGATACCGTAACAGAGTTGAATCCCCGGATATTTTTTTTATATCAATGCACCTCCAATGATAGTATCGCCCTCTCGGCATCCATAAGCGTGAAGAGGGAGGAAGGCCCATTTGCCCTTCAGAATGCCATCCTGGAGTTCTCTGCCTCCGCAGGAACGGAAACAAGGGTCCTTGGAAAAGGCAAGACAGATATCGATGGGACAGTTATTTTGAAAGTACCGGTTAATGCCGGATTACCGGTTGATAAGGACGGGATGACAACATATACCGTATCTTTTGGCGGAAAAGGCAAGTATACCAAAGCTGCCGAAAGCACCTCCGCCAAACTGGCGAAGATCACAGTGAATTTTTCAAAGGAAGATTCGATCCATTATATTCACGTTAAAGCAACACAGGTTGAAAAGAATGGAGTAACTGCCCCTGTAAAGAAGGAAAAGATCAGTGTGTATGTCCCGAGGATGCTCAGCCTCCTGAAAATAGGCGAGTTTGATCTTGACGATAATGGGGAAGGACGAATTGAATATCCTGAAAAACTGGTAGGTGACTCGCTCGGGAATATTACAGTCATTGCAAAAATTGAAGAAAGCGATAAATATGGCAATGTACAGGGCCAGTCCATCATTTCCTGGGGTATTCCAAAACAGTATTTCACTGCAGAAAAGCCCACCAGGGAACTCTGGACCCCGGTTGCTCCTATCTGGATGATCATCACCCTTATCATCATGCTTACCGGTGTCTGGGCGCATTATATCTATGCGGTCTTTCAGCTCGTCATGATAAAAATAATGCGGAAGAAAGACGCTCCCTGATCTCATCAATAGTCGATTTTGTTCGTAGCTTTGCAACATGAAGTTTAAAAAAATCCCTGTTGCAGTGAGAAGAGCATTGGCAGAAGGCAATATACGAGAAGCAAACGCACATCTGCGTGATCTTTATTCCCTCCGGGGAATCGTGGTAAAAGGGCAGCAATTAGGTCGGGTATTGGGGTATCCGACTGCAAACCTCAAGCTACATCGCCACACCCCGCTATTCCTTGCAAATGGAGTATATGCGGTGAACATTACACATGAGGATAATTTATATAAAGGGATGGCCAATATCGGCATCCGCCCTACGCTGGATCAGCATGAATTGACAGTTGAAGTGAATTTATTCGATTTTGATGGTAATCTGTATGATCAGGAGATTGTGGTACACTTTATTGACCGCATCCGTGATGAAATGAAATTCAGCAACCTGGATGAATTGAAAAGCCAGATTGCACAGGATAAGATCAGTATAACCGAAATTTTAAACTCGGGGATGCATCCGGATCCCAACACTAAGTAAGCCCTTTATCTCAATGCGGGGAACAAGGGTTTCGATCTGAATTTTTAAAACTCCTTCAGCAGGAAGGTATATTTCTTTTTTCAAGGGGATTTGTACCATGCATGAGTCATGACCGCAATCACCCGTAAACCCGCCATCCTTTCGCTTGATCAGGAAATTGTATGTCTTGATGCGCTCTTCTCCTGAAGGCGTTGTCATGATCATATGGAAATCGAGATTGTCAAACGGGTAATCCTTCAAATGGTTTGCAAAAAAATAGATGTCCCACCCCTTGGGCGATGCTTTAAGCGGGATCTCAAACTGGAGTATATTGAACCGGTACCATGAATGATTCTTAAACCGGTGGGATATGATATAATCATTATCCTTCCTGCAACCCTGAATGAAACTGACAACGATTAAACATAACAGAAGAATGTACTTTTTCATAGGAATGAAATCATTGAATGAGTGTTTCACCAGCGGGTAGGGTGATTGTAAACACTGTACTCACACCGGGTTTGGATGAAAATGAAATTTCTCCGCCATGGCTTAGAATGATGCTGCGCACAATTGCGAGGCCCAAACCCATCCCACTGGATTTTGTTGTAAAATTAGGCTGAAATATCTTACCTGCTTCTTCCGGGTTTATTCCTACCCCGTTATCTTCAATCTGTACTAAAAACCAATTCCCCTTTTTTGAAAGGAAAAGGTCTATCTTCCCTCTTTTGCCCTCCTCAATGGCCTGGACAGAATTGTTCAGAAGGTTGGTCAGTACCCGTATAAGTTGCTTCCGGTCGCCTTCGATCAGGCAGGGAAATCCAGCGTGATGAAAGGAAATCGAAACCGATGGAATATCCTTGTACATGGAGATGGCAGTTTCCATAATTTCATTGAGATCAAGTTCTTCATTGACCACTGTATGGATTTTTGCAAAATCCGAAAAATCACTGGCGATGTCCGACAACGTATCGATCTGTTCCGTCATCTTCTCCGTGAAGCGTCGTAATCGTTGATCCCAGTCCGGACCCTTCTCATCCCATGCCTTCTGTAAATACTGAACACTCAGCTTCATGGGTGTCAGCGGATTCTTGATTTCATGGGCAACCTGTCGGGCCATTTCCCGCCATGCGCTTTCTCGTTCCGACCGTGCGAGGAGTTCCGCACTTTTCTCCAGCTCATCGATCATCCTGTTGTACTCATCAACAAGTCTTCCGATCTCATCCTGCCTGTTCCATTCAAGCTTCTGATTTTTCTCACCGAAAGCGATCTGCCTGATCCTTGACGTCAGCATCCGTAACGGCCGGCTGATGTAGTTTGTAACGATAAGTACAATGAAGATCCCGACAATGATCAGGAACACATAAATGTTGATAAAGGCGACCAGGAATGCGGAGATTTCATGCTTTAAATCGTCCTGCCTGGCGAAATAAGGTAGGTTAAGGTATGCCAGCAAGCTGTTCCTCTCATTAAAAAATGGAATATAGGCAGAATAATAGGTGAGCTTCCCTATTGTTTCCTTGTGGATATAAAGGGAACTGTGGTTATATTTCAGATTCGTGAAAGCAGTTCTGTTTATCCGTCCGGAAATCAATCCTTCCTCAAACAACTGTGGTCTGGATGTGGCAAGCAGTCTCCCGTCCGGTGCAAAAAGGTTGACATCCGAAAAAAAGATGTTTGAATATTTCATCATCAGCTCATCCAGATTTTGTATGCTGTCAGGTGGTAATTCCTCCTCCATGCCCAATTTGTGCTGCAGCTCTACAAGTATCGAATGTGTGCGGTCACTGATATTGTCAATGTTTTTATTGGAATTAAGTCCTATAATGTAATAAACTACAAGGATTCCGATAACAAGGAACGAGGTTATCATGATACCGATCATGGATATCTGTATACGATCACCCAACCGGAACATTGAAATGCGCATGAAGAAAGGAAACCGTACGATTATTGAAAAAAACATTGAGAATAAGGAAAACAGGATGAAGAGGTATGAGAAAGGGGCAATTTTATCAAGTGACGTGTCTTCTTTTTTGCTTAATAGGAAAATGGTGTCATCATCAACAGGATGACAATAATGGCTGATTCCGTCCTTGCTATAAAAATGATCTGACTTAACACGATGTGTCATGGCATGATCAAGATCCAGGCTGTACTGGTATTTCCCTACCCTGTGCTGAAGCTTGCCATTCCTGTAAAAAGCATAAGAATATTGTGAAAGATCCGGGACCGGATTCTGTTTCCTGTCGATGAGCAGTTCCGGAAACCCTACGTCTCTGTATGCCAAAAAGGAACTGATCTCAACATAGGCATTATAGGAACCATCTTCATTGCCCGGCACGGAGCCCACCGGAATGACTGCTAAATAATTCCGGTAACCATATCCATAGTCGAGAAAATATAGATGTCTGCTGAGAGTTGGCTTGCCATACCCGTTGATAATGTTCTGAAAATACCTTGCGCAATTCATGGGATAATTTTGCGGCTGTATGCGAAGTATCTTCCTGTTGGAGCAGAAGGTTATCTGGATGGAATAACTGCCCCAGCCCTTTTTAAAATACTTGTTTTCGAGATAATCCGTGATACTGTCTTCTATCAGGGAGCCGGAAGTGTCAGGAATGACAGAATTGATCTTTTGAAGAAGCGGATCCTTCAGGAGTTTATCTTCTTCACTGGCGAATTGCAGTTCCCCTACAGGGTCTCTTTCACCACTCAATTTCATGGCAATGAGTTTCCTCTTTTCTTTTTCAAGCATCGAATTCGTTCGATCAAGCAATATGGTTCCCACGATTGAAAAGAAGACAAGATAAACAAGTATCCCGGCTAAATTGAATTTCGGAAAAAGGAACCTTTTTAATCCCCGATGCTGATCGAGTCGTGACAGCTCGGCAGCATAGCTAAAAAGCCTGACCGACACCAGGAAAAAGGAGAGGAAAAGACAGGCAATGATAACTAACCCAAGAACACTATAACCATTTAGGGCAGAGATATTCTGAAGGGTGAATGGGATCGTCGAATTAAAGATCAGGTCCCTGGCCAATCGTATCGTAATATATGCCAACCCTGCGATTACAAGGAGATACCAAAAAGAGAGGATCTTCCTAATCAGAGAACTCTTTGCTTTACCCTTTGATGCTGAAGGAAATTGCAGAAAGAAAACATAGGATATGATAAGAAGAAGCAGGCTGTTTATTAAGAAATCCCCTAGGGACGGCAAAATATTGGATGTTGAAAACAATCCCGGTCCGAACAGATCTGTATTATAGATGATATGAGGAATCCTGAAATAGAACAGGAAAAAGCGAAGTAAGAGGACATCAATGATGAAACCGATGAAAAACAGAACATTTCCCGGGAATCGACGTTGCAGTTTCCGGTAAAGAAAGTAGATTGCTGCTATCAGGAAAAGGAATCCTGTTAAATAAAGGAGAAAAAGGAAAAAGGCGGAGAATTCTGATTTAACCTCTTTATGTGGTAAGTTCAGGCTGAATAAAGCATTCCCGTCATATGATTGAATCCTGATATCTCCCCTGCCCAGGGTAAGACTTGTGCCGGCTGGTATCCCGAAATCCTCCGGGAACCTGTTATCGAGATATTCATTCTCAAAGGAATATTCGTGTTTAAGCAGTATTAGACTAACTATTTGCCATACGGAATCCCTGGTGTATAGAACTTCGTACCATCCGTTTTTTAGTTTTTTCACCCTCTCCGAGAAAAGCGCTTCTTGTTGTCCTGTCTTATCAGGAACAGGTATTGCATTGGTTGACCAATATAAAAGGGCGTTATTTTTATAGATGAAGAATGAAATTCCCTGTTGATCCTCCTCCATTTTGGTAACATGAAAAAGCGAATCGGTCAGGGCAGATAATCGAAGTTGTTCCAGTCTGCCGGCTGCCGTTTTTTCTTTTTGATGAAGTACACGCTCAAAATTTCTTTTTATTTTTTCCTTGCCTTGAGGAACGATAAAAGTGAATTGAAAAACAAAGGAGACAAGAAAACAAAAAAATCCCAGGCATAAGGAAATTAAAACCGGCTCGTTTAGGAAATATTTCAGGTTTTTCATATAACTTATTGGTTTATAAACCAATATGACTGACTCTTTTAGAGCGCATTAATTGCACGTTCTCCCCTGGATTGACCCTTTATATTGAAAACACCCAGTAAGCTGCCAGAACGCTTTATTTTTCGTTAAACACCGGTTTTAAGATGTAGATGATGCTTGAATAGTTTATTTTCTTATTTCGTGCATAAAAATTAGACTTGAGTCCCGAAAATAATGCACTGAGGAAATCATGACGTCCCTTTTTATATTTTTCACTGAGCAAAGAAATATAAAATGCGTCCAGCTTCATGGGATGCATTTCGATCACGGTAAATCCGAATTTTTCAGCCAGGGGTAGAAATGTTGCCGGTGTAAAATGATAAAGGTGACGTGGCAGATCGAAAGCAGCCCAGTATTCTCTATAATGAACAGCATCCCATGAATCAGAATTTGGAAGAGCAACGATAAATACCGAATCCGTTGAAGACATTAAATTTTTGATTTTCATCATCCGGGTTTCAAGATCATGAACATGCTCAAGAACATGCCACATCGTGATAATGCTAAAAGAAGCATGCGGCAATTCTTCAAGTGATTCTTCAGGAACAACGGTCAACCCCAGTTTCTCGTTTGCAAATCTACGGGCAAATACATTGGGTTCGATGCCTGTAGTTTTATATCCCTCCCTGTTGCATCCGGCGAGGAATTCACCGGTACCACATCCAATGTCCAGGACATTCCCATTCCCTGGAAATCTCTGAAGAAGTTTCACTTTTCGCTTCACTGAATATGCACGTAAGATTCTGTATGCACTTTCGACAATTCCCTTCTTCTGCGCATTATGAGAAATATAATCTGTTGATTCGTAATACCTTCCTATTTCATCAACCCCGGGCCTTGGATTTGTAAAGCGGAATCCACATTGTTTGCATGTTACGATCCTAAATTCCTCCCGCTTCATCAGGTAATCTTTACACCTGAGAAAATCCTTAAAAATGTCAGAGCCACAAATAATACAATTAGAGATTTTTTCCATCAAATTACTTTCTTTGTTTCACGTGAAACGTTACCGACTCAAGAATACCATTAATACAGCTATATCTGAAGGAGAAACACCGCTTATCCGGGAAGCCTGTCCTATTGTCCCGGGTCTGATACGACTCAACTTTTCCCTTGCCTCAAGAGAAAGAGATGTTAGATCCAGGTAATTGAAATCACTTTTCAGGGGAATATCACCAAATTTCAATAGTTTTTCAGCAATCTCCATCTCTTTTCCTATATAGCTTTCGTATTTGATTTTTATTTCAGCCTCTTCAAGGTCTTCCTCTGCAACTGAGCCCAGGGATTCTACAAATCCTGACATTGGGGAGTAATTCCTCAGGAGGTCATAAATGCATATCTGGGGACGCAGAAGCAGACTGAAAAGCCGGGTACTTTGAGAAATGCCCGGTGTTTCTTTACGAAGCAAGATCGGGTTTGCTTCTTCCTGTGTAATCACTTGTTGATTTAGAAATGCTATTATTTTAGTAATTCTATCGTATTTTCCGGAGAGGTTATTCAGCCGATCCTTTGATGCAAGCCCGATATTATATGACAAAGGGGTCAATCTTTCATCTGCATTATCCTGGCGGAGCAATATTCTGTATTCTGCCCGTGAAGTAAACATCCTGTAAGGCTCATCGGTTCCTTTGGTGATAAGGTCGTCTATAAGTACTCCAATGTACGCCTGGGATCTCGAAAGAATCAATGCAGGCTTCCCCGAAATCTTAAGATGAGCATTGATTCCTGCCATGAGTCCCTGCCCCGCAGCCTCTTCATAACCGGTTGTTCCATTGATCTGCCCCGCGAAATAGAGATTCTCCACTGTTTTTGTTTCCAGGGTAAAATTCAATTGGTAGGGGGGAAAATAATCATATTCTATTGCATAACCAGGCCTAAAAAATTTAGCCTTTTCAAATCCATCTACCTGCCTCAGTGCCTCAAATTGGATTTCCTGTGGAAGGGATGAAGAAAAACCATTTACGTAATACTCAACTGTATTCCAGCCTTCCGGTTCTATAAAAAGCTGGTGATGATCCTTGTCCGAAAATCTCTCAATTTTATCTTCTATTGAAGGACAATATCTTGGTCCGCGACCAGATATTCGCCCCGTAAAAAGAGGTGATTTATCAAATCCTTTCTTCAGGATATCATGAACACGCAAATTTGTATTTGTAAGAAAGCAGCTTCTCTGAACTTTTAATTTATGCTTTTCAAGAAATGAAAAACATTTTGGATCTTCATCGCCCTTCTGCTCTGTCATTTTTGAAAAGTCTACAGACCTGCCGTCAATTCTGACTGGGGTTCCTGTCTTCATTCTTCCTGCTTGAAATCCAATCTCTTTCAAGTTTTCTGTAAGTCCCTTTGATGACTTCTCCCCTATCCTTCCTCCTGACAGCTTCTGGTCTCCGATATAGATAATTCCGTTCAAAAATGTACCGTTTGTAAGTATAACAGCTTTGGAATAAATTATATTCCCAAGCTGAGTTTTCACACCTACAACCATATTTTCTTTTACGACTACTTCTGTGACTGAGTCCTGCCAGAAATCAAGGTTTGATTCTTGCTCCAGAATACTCCTCCATTTTACAGAAAACAGGGAACGATCATTTTGTGCACGAGGACTCCACATAGCCGGACCTTTGGATTTATTCAGCATTCTGAACTGGATCATTGTGGCATCTGAAACAATACCAGTATTTCCTCCCAATGCATCGATTTCCCGAACTATTTGTCCTTTTGCAATTCCTCCAATTGAGGGGTTACATGACATTTGTGCCATGTTAGTCATGTTCATTGTAATCAACAGGACACGAGAGCCCAATTTAGATGCTGCTGCTGCGGCCTCACATCCTGCATGTCCGGCCCCGACAACGATTATATCATATTTGGCTTTATCATCCATGTTCCACGTGAAACAATTAATTTCTTTATCCTTTGCAAAGATACAGATTACAACCCTATTATCATTTTTGATTCCATGACGCCACTTACGTTTAATGCGAGAAAAAAATTTTAAACACGCTTATAGTATTGTAATTGTGGCGTTTACGTAGCTCATAGTAGCCATAACCCACACTTTTAACATTGGTTGATGTCCTTTGAAAATTACTTCCGGTATACGAAGTAATCAAATAAGAATTCTTCTAATGCGGAGATCGATATTTTACAATTGTTGTTGCGTTTTCTGCGGAAACTTCATTGTGCATTTCAACCGTTTATTCTTTCTAAAAATCCGGTTTAAATCTTGTCTGAAGACCCTTTTTCCAGAACGTCCATGATAGATGGCTTGTCACAATGTCAACTCTTTCAAATAAGAGTCTTCTTTCGTTCTCATTTCCATTTTTTCTGCCTTTGAACCATCTTTATATCCTATTAGATGCAAAACTCCATGAACCATAACCCGATGTAATTCTTCTGAAAAAGAAACCTTGTATTTAAGAGCATTCTCCCTGATCCTGTCAACACTGATATAGATGTCCCCAGAAATACTATCGATCTTCTCTGAAAAGGAAAATGTAAGTATATCTGTCAGGTTCAGATGCCCAAGGTAGGATTTATTCAACTCAAAAAGATACTCATCATTACAGAAAATAAAATTTACGTACCATGGCTTTTTATTCTCTTTCAAAATAACATTATTCAGCCAAACCCGTAATTTTCCTTTTCCACTAAGGTAGAATTTAACATTTTCCGTAAAAAACTGGATCTTTTGGCTCAAAGGAAGATCTTAAACTAACGTTTTTTGCTTATTGAAATAAAGCTGAACCTGGTTTTTCCTTATGATTGAAGTTTCAGGGTTAATTCCTGAAGTGTTAAATATCATTTCGATTTGACTTCCTTTCTCATTGAACACGATAACATCGGCTAGTGTTCTAATAAGAAAAAGGCCTTTCCCCTGATAAAAGTCATCCTGGCAGATCGCATCAATCGGACTAGGGATCTCAGCATGATTGAAGCCGTTTCCCTGATCCTCGACCGTTATACTTATTCCAAATGGAATCCTTTTCACAGAGACTGTAACTTTTTTTTCAGGATTGCTTTTGTTTCCGTGGACAATTCCATTAGAAACGGCTTCTTCAACCGCAACCATTATGTTTCCAAAATAATTACCATGGATATTATACAAATCACAGATGTCTTCGACAAACTTTACAACTCTCTGCATGTTACCGGAAGAGGAAGCAATTTTTAGTTTTATTTCCTGCTTTTTCATAGGTCCCAGATTTTAAATAAACATCTTACCAACACTATCTCCTTGTCTGTTATAGCCGGAGGAATGAAGATAAACTATCCTTCACAAATTATTCGGCCGTTCAATCCTTCTTTGCCTACTTTTCAAACTTTAAAAAGTATTCATTAATTTTGTTCTTATAAAAATACCTATAAGACGGTTGAACTGTTTTTAGTAATTCAGTTGATGTTGTTTTTTGTATGTTATACTGAAAATTTGATTTAGGGTTACTGAAATTCCCTTCTTTTGCTTCAGTAGATTGCCTTTTTTCCTCCTGCCCTCTTTTCAACTCTGCTTTTTCAGAATCTAAAAGCCGTGTAAGTATTTCATTCTGCCTGTTTAACGTTTCCTGAAGAATTTTTCGGTTCACCAGGTCCTTCTCGGTTTGTTCCATCTGTTTCATGGCTCCATTCAGGCTGTTTTGATCTTTTACGCCTTCTTCGTTTAATTGTTCCATATATTTTCCCATCTGGTTACGGATGGCTTCCTGTTCAGCAGCCATTCGCGCCAGTTGTTCGCTCATTTGACGATTCCCGGATTTTCCATATTTCTGCATTCCTTCTTTCTGGGAATCCATTTGTTCCTTTAGTTTTTTCAGCTCCTTGTTTAAATTTTCCTGCATTTGCCGCATGCTCTTCATCGACATTTTTCCTCCGGATTTACCGCTTTTACACGAGGAAGATTTCCCGCTCTTAGAACAGGAACTTTGCATATTGCTTTCCATTTGCTTCAATGCTTCAGAAAGCAAAAGGGCCAGATTATTAACGGAAGTCATTACGTATTGCTGCTTGGCTGTGGCAAGCTGAATATTCCTTGTATTTAAATTACTCACAGCATCCTCTATGTTCTGGTTTACACTTGATACTTCCCGCATGATATAAGGTTTGATCATGATCTGTCTTTTGGCAAGTTGAAACAGCGAATCCTCCACCGACGACATATCATCTTTAAGGTCCTTCTGATCCTGAATAATTGCAAGGTATTTTGGGTCAGTCCGCTGCACAATCTGTGTTTTTCTCATTAGATCTTCCTGATCAAAAGAAATACTGACGAGATCCTGAAGAATTTGACGTAATCGCTCCATGTCCTCCCCTGCTTCTTCGCTTTCCATTTCTTCCGCTGCGGATTCAAGCTTCTGGGAAAGAGACTTCATGCCCTTGGAGGCTTTTTTCTGTGACTGATTAGCGCTTTTATTCTCCTTTTTGTTCAGTGATTCTGAGCTTTTATTCAGGTCATTCTTTATCTCCTCCTCTTCCTTTTTGGTATCTGGCATTTTATTCGGTTCTTCAAGTTCACTGTTTTTCTTATTCAGATCATCGAGATCTTGTTTCATTTTATCAAATTCATCATTGATCTCCTTCTGGTCGGATGAAAGTTTTTCATTACTACTTTCTTTCTTTTCCGTTTCATCTGAAAGCTTGTCTTGCTTTTCTGCCAGTTTATTCAACCTGTCTATGGCTTCTGACAGGTTTTTCTCAAATTCGATCTGTTTGAACAGTTCTAGGGACCGGTCGAGTTGCTTCTCAAGATCCTTGTTACTGAACTTCATTTTTTCGAGCATATCGCTGATCTTGTTCTTATCTATCTTATCCAGCATGTTTTTCAGCTCATCGATCATTTTTTTTGTTTCATCATCCATTACTTCATTGAACAGCTGGTTAAGCTGCTTTTGCTTATCCATAATGGTCGGATCAATGTTTTTATATTGCTCTTCATAATTGTTTTTTTTCTCATTTTCCTGCTGAAGATTATCAAGATTTTCTTTCAGTTCCTTCTGTCTTTCAATTAAATCCTCAATCTGTTTTTTATCCTGCCAGTTCAGCGTCGATTTCTCAACCAGTTTCTTATTTAATTCATCGATTTGTTGCTGAAGCTTTTTTGCTTCCACAATAGAATTTTCAAGGGTTTTTGTGATTGTCTGTTCCTGTTTTGCCGTAAGCTGTTCTATCTCCTTTAACGATGGCGCTTTGAAGTTGAACATCCCCGACCTGGCACATTTCGGTCCATGGATTCCATCATTGTCACACACTTCAAAATAATAATCCATTTCGTCACCCGGGTTTTTTATAATCCGGGAAAGATCGACGGAGTAATAAAATGGTTGCTGATTCAGATATCTGTTTAGTGAAAGATTTTCGGTGTAAGACTGCTTCGTTGCCAAGTCCCCGTGATTAGTGACAGTATAGTTGAAGGTAAGCCTGCTGAAGCCGTAATCATCCTTTATTATCCCTTCAAAGAAAAGCCTCGATTTTGCAGCTGTATCCTTAACCTCTGCAGCCATTATTGAAGGGTGTGCATCCGGGATAACAGTAATCTGGTATGCAAGCGAATCATTTTTACGGGAATAGGAATTATCCGGCCTGATGATATAACGCTGGCTCTTCATTGTGGTTGTGCTAAATTCGAATTTGTTCCCGTCTTTCCTGGTTAGCACTCTTGTCACAGTATCAAGCCGGAACATGATCTCATCAACATCCTTGGTATAAATTTTCCAGGTGATTACCGTTCCTTCAGGAACAATTATATCGCCCGTATTCTCAAGGGTTTCATTTTTTCTTACCAGGTAGGAAGGATAGTTCAGGTCAACGTCATAGTTGAGAATTGTTGGCTTCGGATAAACCTTTAAAATATATGCCTCCGAATGGAATTTGCCGGCAATAAGGCTGAACTCTTTTGTCCGCTGAACAGCTTTAAAAGTAAAAGAGAAGAGAACATTGTTTTCCTTTTCAAGCTTGAAAGTGGTTCCCTCAGATTGTAGATAAACTTCGTCAGGCACCTTTTCCCCCGTCACTTTAACATGCAATGTAAAATCTTCCTGCTGAAAAGCCTCAAGCGTTTTATTAAGGATCAGTATATGATAGGGCATATCAACTGCAAATTCCTTATTGTGTCTAATGATTCGTTCCGTCGGACGGGTTATCAGTGAGGGGGAGATAAGTGTGATCATGAGTAGCATGAACAACGGGGGTAAAAGGTACTTAAGGAATCGTTTATTCTTCGAAAGATCAATAGCACTAACAAATGGAATTGGCCTGAGCAGGTTGATCTTCTGTTCGATTCCGGCCCTGAGTAAATCAATATTTTCGGTCGGAAAATCACTTAGTTTTTTCAGCTGCAGTGTATTCAGCAGCTTATCCCGTATTTCCGGGAAATGAGTTCCGATGATCTCTGAGGCCTGTTCATATGAAATGATTTTTCCGATCTTTTTCAGCCGTAAAAGCGGATCGGTAACAAAAACGAGAACTACTGCAATATTGGCAATGATGAAAAGGTAAAACATTATCGTTCTGACGACAGGACCGAAATGTCCAAAGTACTCAAAAGCCGTAATGAGGAGGTATGTAAAAACCAAAATGCCTCCAAACAGGATAAGGCCTTTGAGAAGCTGATTCCTGTAGTATTTTCTGATAAACTCATCCAGCTTTTGGATAAGTATCTGATAATTATCCGGCATTTCGATTTTTCTTTATGGTTAAACGTATTTTATGTCTGATTATTTTTATTGCAAAGTTAACAAACAGCGCGATTTTTGATTCGTCAGAAAATAAAAATAAGCTAATTTTGCAGCCCTACTTTTCACTTATTCAATACATAACTATAAATGAATTTGTTTTTCTCTGATAAATCACCTGTTAGTCGTACTGAAAAAGAAGTCAAATTGAACCAGCATGCCAAAGCTCTTTGGTTTACAGGATTGTCCGGGTCAGGAAAGTCAACACTGGGTCTTGCCCTTGAGCGGGAATTGTTCTCCAGAGGGTACCATGTCCAGATCCTTGATGGCGACCTTGTCAGGATGGGGATCAATAACAACCTCACATTTTCGGTCATTGACCGGATTGAGAACATCCGGCGTATTGCGGAGGTTACGAAATTGTTCATCCAGAACGGGATTATCGTGATCGATTGCTTTATCAGTCCGACAAATGATATCCGGTCATTGGCAAAAAGCATCATCGGCCCGGATGATTTTATTGAGATTTTCCTCGATATTTCTTTAGAAGCCTGCGAAGCCCGCGATACAAAGGGGCTGTATGCAAAGGCAAGATCCGGATTGATCAAGGAATTCACAGGGATTGATTCCCCTTTTGATATTCCTGCAGAGGCAGATTTGTCATTAAAAACAGGAGAACTGACGATCGATCAATCTGTTGAAAAGATCCTTCAGATTATTTTACCAAAAATTGAGTTTCGTCGTTAATTAATAATCAGCAAATATGGAAAAAAGTGCTGTCCGTGTCCGGTTCGCTCCAAGTCCAACCGGACCATTACATATCGGGGGAGTCAGGACCGCCCTGTACAATTACCTGTTTGCAAAGACCCACGGAGGAACACTTATCCTTCGGATCGAAGACACTGATCAAAACCGATATGTCCCTACAGCAGAGGAATATATCAGGGAATCGCTTGCCTGGTGCGGGATTGTTTTTGACGAAGACCCATGGAAAGGTGGCTCCTTTGGTCCTTACCGGCAATCGGAACGAAAAGGGATATACCGTCAATATGCTGACCAACTTGTTTCTTCCGGCCATGCCTATTATGCATTCGATACGGAAGAGGAACTGGAACAGATGCGTGAACGGTTGAAACATTCCGCCCCGGAGAACGCCCAGTACGGACCATTGACAAGGATGTCCATGAAGAATTCTTTGTCCCTGGGGGAGGCAGAAGCCCGGATGTTGCTTGACCAGGGTGTACATTATGTGATCCGGATCAAAATTCCGGAGAATGAGGAAGTAAAAGTATCTGACCTGATCAGGGGCGACGTTGTTGTTCATTCCAATAACCTTGATGATAAAGTTCTGTTCAAGTCTGACGGGTGGCCAACCTATCACCTTGCAAATATTGTTGACGATCACCTGATGAAGATCACGCATGTGATACGTGGTGAGGAATGGTTGCCGTCAGCCCCTCTGCATGTATTATTATACCGTTACATGGGATGGGAAAATGAGATGCCTTTTTTTGCACATCTTCCATTATTGCTCAAACCTGATGGTAATGGCAAGCTCAGCAAGCGGGATGGCGACCGGCTTGGGTTTCCTGTTTTCCCTTTGCAATGGAAAGATCCGAAGTCGAACGAAATTTCAAAAGGATATCGAGAAGAGGGGTATCTTCCCGAAGCGTTCATCAATATGCTGGCATTCCTTGGATGGAATCCAGGAACCGAACAGGAACTTTTTACGATGGATGAACTTATCCGCAATTTCACTATTGATCGTGTCGGAAAACACGGTTCCAAGTTCGATCCTGAAAAAGCAAAATGGTACAACCATCAGTACATGATCAAAAAGAGTGATAATGAGTTGGTTGAAATGCTCAGCTTATTCATTCTCAGGCATGGTTTGTCATTTCAGCATGAATACATTTTAAAGGTATGTAAACTCATACGAGAACGGGCGCGCCTCATTCCTGACCTCTGGGACAATGCCTGGTTCTTCTTTCTTCCTCCTTCCACTTATAACCCCATGGTCCTTCAGAAAATCTGGAAACCAGATACCGGGTCTATTGTAAAATCATTTTCAGAGGAGCTGCATAAGTCAGGAGAATTTACATCAGAAAGCCTTCATCCTTTTCTGGATGAATTTCTTGGCCGAACAGGATTAAAGATGGGTCAGCTTATGAATCCGCTGCGCATGCTCATTGTTGGGGATAACCAGGGACCGGGAATGATCGATATCATGATTGTTCTGGGCAAAGAGGAGGTAGAAAAAAGACTTATTTCTGGATTAGACCGGTTAGGTTAGTCATACTGGTGTTCAATTTCCGCTTTCGTATTCATCAATGGATTTTCACCGCCCTAACATCGTTATGTAATTAACTCTGTAATTAATTATCCAATAACTTCTTTCTGAAACGCTTTCTTTTCTTTCTTTTGATTTGTTAACACTTTGGTGTGAATACTAGTCAAAAGAAACCTTTTTTTCCAATGCTCCGTATAATGACCAGATAGAACTTTTGTGTCTGATGCAGATTTCCCGAAGGAAGGACCTTTATTGTCAGTAATTCTGTTGAAAAAAACAATCGTCCCCGACCAATAACCTTTATAAAGATTATACTTTCGGGAGTACAAAATGCTAAAGTCCTGAAATGGAAAGAGAAATTGTGAAAATTCCCGTGAAAGTGCCAGTATTTATAAATGGTGTTAAAAAAAGCGATTTCAGAATATAAACGGCGTGTAAATTTTACGTCACAATTTTTATTTAACATACTGATAATTAATACAAGGATTCAATTTGTGCCCAAACAATTTCCGGATTACCAGAATTGAATTTTCCTTGGAACCGCAATTGACTTGATTTGTTCTAATTTCTACATTTGCGAATATCAGGTCATTATTAATCAATAAATTAATATCAGGATAATAGATCATTTCAACAGGATGAAAAATAAAATAACTGAATAAAATGAATATCAGCACATACCATAACAATATAAAAATCACTGAAACCGAATAAACAACTGGAAACGCTTATTATCGGAGGCGTTAACAATTTCTGTCCGAATCAATGTATAAAACCGAAAAAATAACCATTGTTCTGATTTTTTTAATGTTCTGCCTGGCGATCATGCCTGTCCGGACTTTCGGACATTTCCTTATCGGCGGTTATGCAGAAAGCTTAAATCTGACGGAAAGAAATCTTCAGTTGTTCGCCCCCCCCGAAGATCTTGAATTTCAAGATGTTCAAATCCTGTCTCCTACTGAAACAGAATGTGACACATTACCAGTTCCGACAATCACGGGATCTGACAGCGGGTGTGTCAATGTTGACGCGAATAGCTATGTTACGGAAAGCGGGATGACGAATTATACCTGGAATGTATCCGAGGGGGGGGTTATCACATATGGAGCCGGAACCAATTCTATCACCATCCGGTGGGAAGAAGAGGGTAATCAGACGGTTAGTGTCAATTACATGAATAATGACGGGTGCATGGCCCTGACACCAACGGTTGTAAATGTTCATGTGGATGAGCCTGTTATGGCCGGAATATCTATAACAGCATCCTCAAACCCCGTCTGTAACGGATCGGCTGCAGTATTCACAGCAACGGTGGTTAATGGCGGCTCTTTTCCTCATTATCAATGGAAAGCCAATGGCATCAATATTGGAACAAATAATCCCGTTTGCAATTATGTTCCGGCAAACGGTGATGTTATTACATGCCAGGTCACATCGAACGAAATGTGTGTAACGGGCAATCCTGCCGGGTCTAATGCAATTACGATGTCGGTAATACCAAATCTTCCAGTCAGCACATCAATTTCTGCGTCCTCAAATCCGGTCTGTGAAGGAACATTGGTGACTTATAATGCCAGTCTTGTTAATGGGGGTGTATCACCGGAGTATCAATGGAAAGTTAATGACATTATTGTCGGATCCAATGCTCCCGTTTATTCCTATGAGCCGCAAAACGGAGATGTGATCACATGTACCATGACTTCCTCCATAACCTGTGTGATTGGGAACCCGGCCATTTCCAATTCAATAACCATGGCAGTCAGCCCCGTGCTGCCTGTCAGCATAACGGTCTCGGCTTCTGCAAATCCAACATGTGAAGGATCCCCTGTCATATTCATGGCGACACCAGTCAATGGAGGCACCAACCCTGTTTATCATTGGATTGTCAATGGTATTGCATCGGGCATGAACAACCCGGCATTCAGCTACACACCGGACAATGCAGATGTTGTTACCTGTAATATTACTTCAAATGCCACATGCACATCCGGAAACCCGGCAACTTCGGTGCCTATCGTTATGACAATAAATCCAAGTCAACCCACCTCCGTCACAATTTCCACTGATTCGGATGTTCTTTGTCAGGGTATTCCCGCCACATACACTGCTGTGATCGAGAACGGGGGCATATCACCCATTTATCAATGGTTCGTAAATGGATTCGACATGGGTGCTTCCGGACCCGTCTTCACTTATTTTCCGGCAAACGGCGATATCGTAACCTGCGGGCTTATCTCCGGTAATCCATGCGCTACCGGTAATCCTGCAAGTTCCAATCCAATTGCAATGACCGTCCATCCGAACATCACAACGGGTATATCAATTTCTGCTTCTGCAAATTATATCTGTCAAGGAATTTCTGTTACCTATACCGCTGTATCAACAAATGCAGGTGTGGCCCCTGCTTATCAATGGACTGTCAATGGTATTGATGTTGGAAATACCAATACGACATATACTTACACGCCAAATAACGGGGATATCGTAAGGTGTCAATTAACATCCAGCATGTTCTGTGTAACCAACAATCCGGCCATTTCGAATTCGATCACCATGATCGTTAGCCAGCTGAACCCTGTAAGTGTATTAATTACGGCCTCAGCTAACCCTGTATGCCCGGGACAATCTGTGACATTTACTGCGACTCCTGTTAACGGGGGACCCTTCCCCACCTACCAATGGAAGGTAAACGGAATTAATGCCGGATCAAACAGTCCTGTTTACACTTATACTCCGTTAAATGGAGACATCATTACCTGCAGGCTGACTTCCCTCATTAATTGTGCAATCGGGAATCCTGCCCTATCCAACCAGATTGTCATGACCTCAAGCGAAAACCTCCCGGTCAGCATAAATGTTACACCGTCCGTTAATCCTGTATGCCAGGGACAGATCGTTACCTTTTCTGCGGCGTCTGTTAACAGCGGAACTATTCCTTCTTACCAATGGTTTGTGAATGGCATCCCTATCGGGACAAATACCACTACATACAGCTATCCCCCGGCCAATAATGATGTCGTGAAATGCCAGGTGACATCCAACCTGATTTGTGCAACAAATAATCCGGCTACTTCCACCCCGGTAACCATAACCGTCAATCAACGACAGCCCGTAAGCATTCTGATAACAAGTTCATTGAACCCGGTTTGTGAAGAAACCTCAGTAACTTTTACTGCAGCTCCTGTAAATGGCGGATCATCTCCGTCATTTCAATGGCGGGTGAACGGCATAAATGCAGGAACGAATCTACCTTCCTATACCTATGTTCCGTCCAACAACGATTCCATTGTATGCCTGCTTACCTCAAGCGGATCCTGCATCAGTGGGAATCCGTCCTTGTCAAACATCATTATTATGAGTGTTAGTTCAGAACAACAAGTAGGTGTTACCATAAATTCCTCTTCAAATCCTTTCTGTCCCGAAGACCCTGTAATCCTCACAGCCGTACCAGCAAACGGGGGAACAGCTCCTGCTTACCAATGGACTCTTAATGGAGTTATTGTTGGAACAAACAGCCAGACGTTTACTTATTACCCGGATGACGGAGATACAGTTGCCTGTAAGCTCACGTCAAACGCAACCTGCATCAAGGGAAATCCTGCAGTAACCCAAATCATCCTTCATGAAAGCACCCAGGTTCCGGTGAGCGTCACCATTTCCTCTTCCGAAAATCCTGTCTGTCAAGGCGATACTGTTACATTAACAGCCTTCCCCATCAATGGCGGATCATCGCCTTCTTACCAATGGAAAAATAATGGTTTGAATGTCGGCAACAACAGTGCTGTTTTCAGTTATGTACCCAACAATGGTGACCAGATTTCCTGCCAGATGTTCTCCAGTTTAACCTGTGCAACAGGGAATCCTGCCAATTCCAATACAGTTTCACTAAACGTCAACCCGATAGGACCGGTCAGCATTACGATTGCTGCATCATCAAACCCTTCCTGCAATGTTGATTCAGTGACCTTCACTGCATCTATCATTAACGGAGGGTCATCTCCAGTCTATCGCTGGAAAGTAAACGGAATCTACACTGGCACGAACAGCCCTGTTTTCAAGTATGTTCCATCAAACGGAGACAGTGTTATTTGCCTAATCACTTCAAATTCAAGTTGTGCAACGATCAATAATGCCGTATCGAATAAAATCGTGATGACGGTCCGGCCATTACTTCCGGTTGGAGTAACAATTAGTTGTTCTTCAAATCCAGTTTGTCTTGGAACATCCGTAACTTATACGGCATCACCAACAAACGGAGGTACGAATCCTGTATTCCAGTGGTATGTAAACAATATTATGGTGGGAGATAACATATCGGTATATTCCTATATTCCGGCGGCAGGGGATGTTATTAAATGCCGGGTGACATCGGATGCAACATGTATCAGCGGGAACCCGGCAATGTCCAACCAGATCACGATGAATGTGGGCCAGGATCTGCCGGTAAGCGTTTCCATCTCTGTTTCTCCACAAAATTACTGTGCAGGAGATACGATAATATTTACTGCAATTCCAACCAATGGAGGATCAGTTCCTGTTTTCCAGTGGCGGGTAAACGGCGAGAATATTGGAACGAATAGTAATACCCTGAGTTACATTGCTGTTGATAATGATACAGTAAGCTGCGTCCTGACCTCAAATGCTCCCTGTGCGAGTGGAAATCCTGCAGTTTCGGAAAACATTGTTATCATTGTCAGTACCAGCGTTCAGGCATCTGTTGTGGTCTCCGCCTCTCAAACGGTGTTCTGCGAGGGTAAGATCGTTTATTATACAGCAGCCCCCTCCAATGGAGGTGTGGCTCCTGCCTATCAATGGCAAGTTAATGGCATTAATGTAGGGACAAATAGCCCATTATATCATTATTCTCCTGTTAACGGAGATATTGTCATTTGCCAGATGACCTCAAGCATGAGTTGTGCAACGCCAAAACCTGTTGCCTCCAATCCTATATCCATGATGGCTTATCCCTGGATCCCCTTAAATGTAAGCATAAGTGCTTCTTCAAATCCTTCCTGTGAGGAAACCCCAGTAACCTTTACAGCTGTTCCGAGCTATGGAGGATATAACGGTCCATATCCGCCAAGAACAAATTATACGTGGAAAGTCAATGGTCAGATTGTTGGGACAAATAGTCTTACTTACACTTACACCCCAATTTCAGGAGATATTGTAACATGCCAGGGACATGAAACAAACCTGCCCTGTTGTGCCAATAATCCGGCAATCTCCAATCAGATCATCATGACGATAGAGCCAAACAGGCAGGTTGGTGATAGTATTTTTTGTTTATCTGACATTGTTTGCTCCGGCACGACTGTAACATATACGTCAATCCCTTATTATGGAGGTACATCTCCGGTTTATCAATGGATGGTGAATGGCATCAATACGGGCACAAATTCTTATGCTTTTTCTTATGTACCCTTACACGGGGATACGATTACATGCATGATGACCTCCAATGCGGCATGTATCAGTGGAAACCCGGCTATCTCTAACAAGATCGGAATGGGTGTTTACGATGTATTGCCCGTTTCAATTGCTATCACCCCTTCGGCAAACCAGATATGTGAGGGTATACCTGTCGCATTTACCACTACAACTATAAATGGCGGCTTTACCCCTGTTTACCAATGGAAAGTAAACGAGTTGAATGTTGGCACGAATAATTCGACATTTTCTTACACGCCGGTCAACGGGGACGTTGTAAAATGCATTATTACATCAAGTCTGGATTGTGCTATCGGTAATCCCGCTGTTTCGAACCCTGTTACCATGATCATTTACCCGAACCTTCCGGTTGAAATTAACATCTCTGCATCTTCCAATCCTGCCTGTTTAGGGATGCCGGTGACGTATACTTCTAACCCGCTTAATGGTGGCAGTGAGCCCTTGTTTCAATGGACCGTCAACGGAATCCCGATAGGATCGAATACAACCTCCTTTACTTTTGCGCCAACCAATGGAGACATCATTCGCTGTCAGTTAACATCGAATGCATTATGTGCAGTCGGAAACCCGGCGACTTCTGACTCCATCCTTATGATCATGACCCCAAACCTGCCAGTGCGTGCGACGATAACGCCCTCTTCAAATCCAGTATGCCAGGGCAATTCTGTTACATTTACTGCTACCCCTGAAAACGGGGGATCGTCGCCTTCATATCAGTGGTTCGTAAACGGAATACTATCCGGTGATGACTCTTCAACCTATTCATATACCCCGGTTAATGGCGATGCTGTGAAATGTACTGTAACATCAAGTCTTGAATGCACATCCGGGAATCCATCAACATCTGATATCATTCCGATGTCGGTGAGTTCAAATCTCATCGCTGTGATCAATATCCAGTCCTCTTCCAATCCGGTTTGTGAAAACACCCTGGTGACTTTTACATCCACAACAGTGAATGCCGGTTCATCTCCATCTTTCCAGTGGAAGGTTAATGGAATAAATGAAGGGACCGATTCACCGACATTCCTTTACACCCCGCTTGATGGTGACATCGTTACCTGCGATCTAACCTCTGATGCAAGCTGTGTCAGCCTTACTACGGTACTATCGAACCCGATACAAATGGATGTCAGCCTGGATCTCCAGGTAAGCATTTCCATCGCTGCTTCTGCAAATCCTGTATGCCAGGGTCTGCCTATAACTTATGTTGCCACTCCCACTGCAGGAGGCAATGAACCCACTTACCAGTGGACCGTGAATGGGTTTTGTGTCGGTTTGAACGAACCTCAGTTTTCATATTCACCATCGGACGGAGACATCGTCGAATGTTATCTTTCATCAAATGCTACATGTGTTTCAACCAATATTGCCATGTCGAATCCCATTCCCATGACAGTGAACCAGAATCTGCCTGTAAGCATCTCTATTTCGCCATCTGCAAACCCAGTTTGCCAGGGTAGTACTGTAATTTGTATGGCAACGCCTATAAATGGCGGGACTGCCCCGGCATATCAGTGGAAAATTAACGGATCCAATGTAGGAGGCAACAGTCAGGTCTATACATATGTTCCAACAAACGGGAATATAGTGACCTGTCAGCTTACATCCGGGGCAGAGTGTGTTACCGGAAATCCGGCTAATTCCAATATGATCACAATGACAACCAGTCCCAACCAGTCGGTAAGCGTTTCCATTGCTGTTTCCGCCAATCCTGCCTGTCTTGGGAATCCTGTGACGTTTAATGCCGTTTCTGTGAATGGTGGTTCTTTCCCGGTATATCAATGGCGGGTTAACGGCGCTGTTGTTTCATCCAGCGGAAATTCATTTACATACATTCCCACCGACGGAGATGTTGTTACCTGCAGGCTGACATCCAATATCAATTGTGCTTCAGGAAATCCTGCTTTTTCAAACCCGATCACCATGTCCGTCAGCCAGGGATTTCCTGTGAACGTAACTATCTCGACCTCCTCGAATCCATCCTGCCAGGGTCAAATGATCACCTATGTTGCAGATCCAGTCTATGGAGGTGCGAACCCGACATACCAATGGTTCGTCAATGGTATCGGTGTGGGGACCAATAATCCTTCATTTTCTTATTCGCCTTCAAACGGGGATGGAGTAAAGTGCCTGATGACATCCAACTTTTCGTGTGCAGTAAATAATCCGGCCCTATCGAACCAGATCAACATGACGGTCAACCAGAACACGCCCGTGAGCATTTCCATTACAAGTTCCGCCAATCCTGTTTGTCCACTGACTCCCGTGCTCTATACTGCAACCCCTATCAATGAAGGGGATACGCCATTCTATCAATGGAAAGTAAATGGAATAAATACAGGTCCGAATGCTGCGGTAATGTCCTATATGCCATTAAACGGGGATGTTGTCACCTGCCAGATGAGTTCCAGCATCTCCTGCGTTTCAGGTAATCCTGCACTATCGAACCCAATCAGCATGATCGTAAGTACCGATCTTCCGGTAAATATCTCAATATCCGGATCAACAAACAATATTTGTCAGGGCACACCGGTGTATTTTTCCTCATCGGCCACGAATGGCGGGTCATCACCTGTATTTCAATGGATGATAAACGGGATCAATTCAGGTACAAACAGCCCTTCATTCACATGTATTCCGGGGATCGGGGATATCATTACCTGCCAATTGACTTCAAGCCTTAGCTGCGCCACAACGAATCCGGCCACATCAAATCCTGTTGCCATGACAGTTTATCCGATTCTGCCGGTCAGCCTGACGATCAGTCCTTCAACGAATCCGTCCTGCGGCGGAAATACTGTTGTTTTTACAGCGAATCCAATTAATGCGGGTACACTTCCCCTTTATCTGTGGAAAGTAAATGGCACTATTGCCGGAAATAACAGTCCGACTTATGCCTATACTCCTGCGATGGGAGATGTTATAACATGCACCCTGACTTCAAATGCGGCACCTTGTGCAACCGGGAATCCTGCCATAAGTAATCCGGTGGCCATGATCGTGAGTTCTGTGCCGGTCGTGAGCTTCAGTGCATGCAATGACACGGCCGCCCTTGTGAATTCCCGGCCAATAGCGCTTCGCGGCGGGATACCTTTTGGCGGAATCTATTCCGGACCTGGCGTCAATTCAGCTACGAGTGTTTTTGATCCTATGCAAGCCGGAACAGGAACAAAAGTCATTACCTATACCTATACAAATTTTTTCCAGTGCTCTTCAGCTAATTCCCGCACGATGACTGTATTGCCAAGCTCAGATTTTACCTGCGGGCAACCTTTGACGGATGTTCGTGATGGCCATGTTTATGAAACTGTATTGTTAGACACGGTTTGCTGGATGGCAGAAAACCTCAATTTTGGGAATTTCCAGAATGCAGGTCAGTCCCAAAATGATAATTGTCTTGTGGAAAAATACTGCTATGAAAATTTCCAGAACAACTGTTTTACGGGTGGGGGGCTTTATCAATGGGATGAGTTGATGGATTATGCGGGTGACCGTTCGAAGAAAGGGATTTGTCCTCCGGGATGGCATGTTCCCTCACAGCAGGAATGGGAAGCAGTGTTTCAATTGTTCAATACCAGTGCACATGCAGGAGGTGAATTACTGGCCTCAGGGTCATCCGGGTTTGATGCACTGGTTTCGGGAGTGCGGCATATCAATAAAAATTGGAGTTACAAGGATTTTGCCACATTTCTATGGTCTTCGACAACTTCTGGTATAAATAAAGCCTGGGGATACGGGATGAATAATATTGATCCCAGTGTCGCCACTTATCCTTCTTCTAAGATAAATGCTTTTTCAGTACGTTGTGTTAAAGATTGAATTTTCGGGGATTCAACTTTAAAAAAAACCCCGGGGATGCAAGAACCCGGGGTTTTTTTGTTGTCCGACCAGGGCTCGAACCTGGACTCTACTGATCCAGAGTCAGTCGTGTTGCCAGTTACACCATCGGACAATTCATGTTTGTGTGTGGGTGTGATTGAAGATTGCGTGTGGTAATTTTCGAGTGCAAAAGTAATCAGTTTATTTTAAATAATCTTTAGGTTCCCTGATTTTTTTCAATTTTGGCCCATGAATCTTTAAGTGTAACAGTCCGGTTGAAGATCAGCTTGTCGCCGGAGGAATCTTTATCTGCACAAAAATACCCGATCCGTTCAAACTGGAACTTGTCGCCGGGCCGTGCGGACCTGACAGCGGGCTCAATAAAACCGGTAATCACTTTCAACGAATCCGGGTTGAGATAATTCTTATAGTCTTTTCCTTCTTCTGCATCATCGGGGTTTTCTTTTACAAACAACCTGTCATAAAGCCGGATCTCGGCACTGACAGCATGTTTGCCCGACACCCAGTGCAATGTACCCTTCACTTTCCGGTTGCTTTCGGGCATGCCACTCCGGGTTTGAGGATCATAGGTGCAATGGATTTCGGCGATTTCGCCCGTTACGGTGTCTTTTACGACACGTTCGCACCGGATGATGTAGGCAGACCTCAAACGCACCTCGGTCCCGGGAGAAAGCCTGAAAAACTTTTTGGGAGGATCTTCCATGAAATCCTCTCTTTCGATATAAAGTTCCCTTGAGAATGCCACCTTCCTTTTTCCAGCTGATTCTTCCTCCGGGTTATTCACAGCTTCCATTTCTTCAACAAGATCTTCCGGATAATTATCCAGGATGACTTTCACAGGATTCAGTACCGCCATCACACGGTTTGCTTTTTTATTCAGGTCCTCGCGCACGAGAAATTCCAGCAGGCTCACATCGATCACATTATCCCTTTTGGCAACACCGATGGTATCAGCAAAGTTTCGGATCGCATCAGGCGTATAGCCTCTTCGCCTCATTCCGCAAATCGTAGGCATCCGTGGATCATCCCATCCGTTCACCTTCTTCTCCCCTACCAGTTCCAGGAGTTTCCGCTTGCTCATCACCGTATAGCTCAGGTTTAGCCTTGCAAATTCAATTTGTTTTGGTGCATAGATCCCGATTTCGCGAACCAGCCAGTCGTATAACGGCCGGTGAACTTCGAATTCAAGGGTGCATATGGAATGAGTGATCCGTTCCAGGGAGTCGGACTGGCCATGGGCAAAATCGTACATCGGGTAGATGCACCAGGTATCGCCTGTCCGGTGATGTGTTGCATGGAGGATCCTGTACAAGACCGGGTCTCTCATCTGCATGTTTGGCGATGCCATATCGATCCTGGCCCGCAAAACGCGCGATCCGTCAGCAAATTCTCCATTGCGCATCCGGGTGAAGAGATCGAGGTTCTCCTCTACGGAACGGTTCCTGTAAGGACTTTCCTTGCCAGGTCGGGTTGGCGTTCCACGCGTGTCGCTGATCTCCTCTGCGGTCATGTCGCATACATAGGCCAATCCCTTTTTTATCAGTATAACAGCATATTCGTAAAGCTTTCCGAAATAATCTGACGCATAGAAAAGACGATCTTCCCAGTCGAACCCCAGCCATTTCACATCTTCCATGATGGAATCAACGTATTCGACATCTTCCTTCACCGGGTTTGTATCATCAAACCGGAGGTTCGTTTTACCGTTGTATTTCTTTGCAATACCAAAATTCAGGCAAATGGATTTGGCATGGCCAATATGCAGGTAACCGTTGGGTTCAGGCGGAAAACGCGTGTGGACCCGTCCGTCATATACATTACTCCTCAGATCTTCTTCAATGATCTCCTCTATGAAATTCAGCGATCGTGGATTTTTATCTTCCGTCAGTTCTTTCTTTTCTTCCATATAAATTCCTTGATAATATGAGGATGCAAACTTACAAAAATCGGTCAATTCTGATGAAGAAACCATGGAATTTGATACCTTCGGGCTTTCAAATCAAGTCAATTATGGGAAAGATCCTGCTTGAAGGAATGGAGTTTTATGCTTATCACGGCCATTTTAAAGAGGAGCAGATCATCGGAACATTGTTCGTCGTTGATCTTGAGTTCGAGTTTAATACATCTGCTGCTGAAACAACTGACCAGCTTCAGGATACGGTGAATTACCAGGAGGTTTACAGGATCGTAAGGAAGGTCATGGAAGAGAAGTCGCACCTGCTTGAACATGTAGCAAGGCGGATCCTGGGTACCATAGCTACGTCTTTTCCGGAAGTCGTGTCTTTAAATGTGAAGATATCCAAGATAAATCCGCCGCTGGGTGGAAAAGTGAAACAAGTTTCGTGTGTTTTGGCACTTTAAACTTTTTTACTATCTTTGCGCGCTCTAGCTGGTATCGTGGCCGAGTGGCTAGGCAGAGGTCTGCAAAACCTCGTACAGCGGTTCGACTCCGCTCGATACCTCCGGATTTTCGTGAAGACCCGTTCCTGTGTGGACGGGTTTTTTTTTATCTGATGAGTTGATGAGCTGTCGAGAAAACTCTTTGCTACTTTATCCCTTAATATATGAATTACGAGGTTGAATTAGGATGACTTTGTCTCTATGTTACTCTGTCATGCTGTGATGTTGTGACCTTGTGACTATTTATTTGGTGAGGGGGAAAGAAAAACACCGGTAAGTTATTAGCTGTACCGGTGTCCCTTAACTTTTACTATCGTAGTAGTAAAACCGAAAAATAACCATCCTATCGGAAGATGGTGCACAAATATACATTAAAAAACAATTCGATGTAATGATTTTTTTCGGTTTGAAATCGTTTTTTACCGGAAGGCGGATTTCCTTGTTTTTCCGAATATTCTAAAAACCCTTGATAATTGCGAAATTTGTAATCATTTCATTTCCCGGTTTTAATCATTTTTTCTGCAAAAAAACTTATTAACAAACTGTTTATATTCTCCGGTTGGGAATTTTCCCATTCAGAATTTCTGCTCAAATATCCGGTATATCATGTCCCCGGATCATTTTTGTATCGTAATTTTACATCCTGAATTTTTGTAAACAGTCTGTAACCTTCGTAACTATGAAATATGCAGGAGCTCATGTAAGTGCCTCGGGCGGTGTGGAAAATGCCCCGGTAAACGCAAATGAGATCGGTGCCAAAGCATTTGCTTTGTTCACCAAGAATCAGCGGCAATGGTTTTCAAATCCATTGACGGCAGACAGCATCCGCCTTTTCAAGGTCAACTGTGAGAAATATGGTTACAGTCCCGGACAAATCCTTCCGCACGACAGTTATCTCATCAACCTCGGCAACCCGGAAAAGGAGCCGCTCGAAAAGTCACGTAAATCATTCCTTGATGAAATGAAGCGATGTGAGTTGCTTGGCCTGACCCTCCTGAATTTTCACCCGGGGGGCCACCTGAAAAAGATCACCGAGGAAGAATGCATGCAGCTGATCGCCGGATCCATCAACATCGCCCTGGATAAAACGACTGGCGTTACTGCCGTGATCGAGAATACAGCAGGCCAGGGAAGCTGGGTGGGTTATAAGTTCGAGCATCTCAAATACATCATCGAACATGTGGAAGATAAATCCCGTGTTGGCGTTTGCCTTGATACCTGCCACACCTATACTTCCGGATACGACATCAAGACCGAAAAAGGGTATGCCTCAACCATGGCCGAATTCGAAAGGATCGTCGGATTTAAATACCTGAAAGGCCTCCACATCAACGATTCAAAAAAGGAACTCGGATCGCGTGTCGACCGGCATGATAACCTTGGAAAAGGATTGATTGGCGAAGACCTTTTCCGATGGATCATGAACGATCCCCGGTTCGATAATATGCCGTTGATCCTTGAAACTCCTGATGAGGAGCTTTGGAAGCAGGAGATTGCCTGGCTGTATAGCCTTATCAAGTAGCGAAATAGCGAAGTAGCGAAAATCCTATATTACCATTTTGGATTTTTCAATTTTGCATTTACGTTATTTTTCCCTTGAATAAAAAAGGTATTCACTGATCCAGACGAGGAGCAGGGTGAAGATGCTGCTCAGGATGACACGGACAAATGTGAGAAAGAATTCGCTGAAGCGGAAGATCTCGAGGTAAAAGAGCGCGAAATGGTGTATCAGAACAAGGATAACAGAATAATATCCGAACCATTTTATTCCCTGGTTTTTCAGGCAGGGGGAATGGCCTATCTGGAATTCAGTGCCAGTTGAAATAGAACTGATCACGAATGGCCGTGCGAAAGCCATTAAAACACACGCTGAGGCATTAAGTCCGGGCGTGTTCACAAAGATATCCACCATCATTCCAAGCAGGAAAGAGGAGAGCAGCAGCATCCACCGCGGGGTTTCAAAAGGCATCAGGAGGATGAAATAGATATAGAAATAGGGGTTGATGTACCCGCTGAACCAGATATTGTTCAGGATCAGTACCTGGAAGAAAACCAGGAAGAAGAACCGGCCGACATTTTTCAGGTATACTGAGCCCATCTACTAATTCTCTTCTTTGTTTGTACTCTTGAAAGACGCTTTGAGCGACTCTTTTTCTTTTCGCATCAGATCGATGATCACCTCAACGTAACCCAGGCTGTTGAAATCGGTGGAGAATTTTATGGTTGCATAATTAAAATTCTCATCCTGGGCGATCGTATAACCTGATATGGTACCGATCACCAAACCTTCCGGGAAAATGTCGGAATTGCCGCTGGTAATGATCGTATCGCCTTTTTTTATCATGACATGCTTCGGGATCTCTTTTACATCCCCCGTTGTATAATTACCCCCTCCCCATTCGATGTTCACAAGCTGGTCGTTTTTTTTGAATTTTCCGGAGATGCGGCTGTCTTTGTTCAGCACCGACATGACCCAGCAGAAATGCTTTGAAACGCTCACCACCTGACCAACGATACGGTTGCCGATGATCACGCCCATATGGTTTTCAATTCCATGGATACTCCCTTTGTTCAGCATCAGGAAATTATTCCGTTTATGGGTTGAATTGCTGATGACCTTTGCACTGATATAGCGGTATTCCAGTTCATAAAGCGTGTCGTTCCTGTAAAATGAATGGGTATCCGACTGGTAAAAGGCATCCGGTCTTTTAGAATGGAGCTGTGCATTGTCTTCTGCCAGGATCTTATTCGTGCGGCTCAGGGAAAAATATTCGGAAATCTCCGAGGTAAGGTTCAGGAACGAACCTGATAAATTACTCGAAAATCTTGATAATGAACTATTCTGAAATTCATTAAAATTGAAAAGCATGATAAGCGATAAGACCTCCAGGAATAGAAATAAGAGATAGTAGTAATGTTTCCGGAGGAAATAAAGCAGATAGCGCATGGCTTCCGTTACTTAATCAGGAAGGTGAATTTGTCGAAATTCTTCAGTGCGATGCCTGTTCCCCTGGCCACAGCTCTCAGCGGGTCTTCCGCAACATGGACCTTCAATTTTGTTTTCAGGTGGATCCTCTTGTCGAGCCCACGGAGGAGTGAACCGCCGCCAGCAAGGTAGATCCCTGTTTCAAAGATATCCGCAGAGAGTTCGGGAGGAGTCATTTCAAGGGCATTCAACACGGCTGCTTCTATCTTCGAAATTGATTTATCAAGGGCATGAGCGATCTCCGCATGATTTACGATGACTTCTTTGGGAATGCCGGTGAGCATGTCCCTTCCGTGCACTTTATATTCGGGCGGAGGATTCTCTATATCCGACATTGCTGCGCCGACTTCGATCTTGATCCTTTCAGCCGTGCGTTCACCGACGTTGATATTGTGTTGTTTCCGCATGTATTCCTCGATATCGGCGTTGAATTCGTCACCTGCAATACGGATGGACTTGTTGTTGACGATACCACCCAGGGCAATCACCGCAATCTCGCTGGTGCCACCGCCAATGTCGATGACCATGTTCCCGATCGGCTCCAGCACGTCGATCCCGATCCCGATGGCCGCAGCCATGGGTTCGTGGATTAGTCTGACCTCTTTGGCCCCGGCCTGTTCCGCTGAGTCTTTTACGGCCCGTTCTTCCACTTCGGTAATACCGGAAGGAATGCAGATGACCATTTTCAAAGCAGGAGGGAACCAGGATTTCCGGATCTCGATCATCTTGATCATTTCCCGGATCATGTGCTCTGCCGCATGAAAATCGGCGATAACGCCTCCTCTGAGCGGCCGGATCGTTTTTATGTTCTCATGGGTCTTCCCATGCATCATCTGGGCTTTTTTTCCAACGGCCAGTATTTTTCCCGTGCTTCGCTCCATGGCGACGATCGAGGGTTCATCCACAACAACTTTATCGTTGTAAATGATGATCGTATTGGCCGTACCCAGATCGATTGCTATTTCTTTTGTAAATAATCCCATCGGATCAGTATTTTAATGTTTAAAATGCCTGGTTCCCGTGAAAACCATGGACATATCGTGTTCATCGCAGAATTTAACAGAATCTGCATCCTTGATAGAACCTCCGGGTTGGATGACCGCTTTAATTCCGGCACCAAAGGCGATTTCCACAGAATCGGCGAACGGAAAGAATGCATCGGAGGCCATGACAGCCCCTTTCAGTTCCAATCCAAACTCTTTCGCCTTGATGATGGCCTGCTTCAGTGCATCAACGCGGGAAGTCTGACCGACCCCGCTCCCGACAAGCTGTTTATCTTTTACCAGGACGATCGTATTTGATTTCTGATGTTTCACGATCTTGTTTGCAAAGATAAGGTCGGAAACCTCGTTTGATTCCGGTCCTTTTTTTGTCACCAGGCTGAAATCAGCTTCCGTTTCCGTTTTCAGATCCTTATCCTGCGTCAGAACTCCGTTCAGGATCGACTTGAATTGCAGATCGGGAAAGCTGAAGGATTTCTTTTTCAGGATGATCCTGTTTTTCTTCGATTTCAGCAATTCCAGTGCTTTTTCATCATAGCCTTCTGATATAACGATCTCGAAGAACAATTTATTGAGTTCCGTTGCAGTTTCCATGTCGATGGGCCTGTTTGCAACGATCACACCGCCGTAAGCAGAGACCGGATCGCAGGCCAGGGCATCGGTCCAGGCAGCTTTCAGGGTCGGGCGGCTTGCCACACCGCAGGCATTGGTATGTTTGATCACAACGAACGTGGGTTCCGAAAATTCTTTGATCAGGGCGATGGAAGCATCGATATCGACAATGTTGTTATACGACACGGCTTTCCCGTGAAGCTGTTCAAAGACCTCGTCAAGATTCCCATAGAATAATCCCTTCTGATGGGGGTTTTCTCCATACCGCATTGGGAAAGACTGGCCAAAGCTTTGCTTGAATGCGTTTATCTTTTTCTCTTTATTGAAATATCCGAAGATCTTCGAATCATAATGTGATGAAACATTGAAAGCCTGTGCGGCAAAATATTTCCGGTCTTCAAGGTTTGTTGTGCCTGATCCTGTTCTCAGCAGGCTTATCAGTTCATCATACTGGGCCGATGAAGGTACCACAAGAACATCCTGAAAATTCTTTGCTGCCGCACGGATAAGCGAAATCCCGCCAATATCGATCTTTTCAATGATCTCCGCGTCATCTCCGGTTTGTTCCAGGGTTTTCTCAAAGGGGTAAAGATCGACGATCACAAGGTCAACAGGAGGGATGTCAAATTTCCTGATCTCATCCAGATCCTGATCGTTCTCCCGCCGGTAAAGGATCCCCCCGAAGATTTTCGGGTGAAGGGTTTTCACCCTTCCTCCAAGGATTGAGGGGTAGGTTGTAACGGATTCAACCGATGTAACTTCAATTCCAAGATTCCTGATAAAATCAGCAGTACCTCCCGTAGAAAGGATGCGAACCCCGAGATCATCCAGGATGCCAGCAATAAGATCGATCCGTTCCTTTGAAAAAACGGAGATCAAGGCTGACCTGATCCTGATTTCGTTCTTCATGGATTGTGTATTATAACAGACCTGTTTCGGGACCTTACGGAAGGCAGAAACAGTTCATTTTTGGTCGTGTTTCTTTGACCTGCAATGTTACCAATTTTTTTTGAAGTATTTGTATTACTTTTACATGGAAATAATCTGACTGTTAAAACCCTCCTATGTTCCTCCTTCTCAGGCTGATCCGTGAAAGCTACCTGTTTGCTTTCCAAGCCATTGCCGTTAACAAGGTCAGGACGCTCCTTTCGCTCCTCGGAATTACGATCGGCATATTCTGCATTATTTCTGTTTTTACCATCTTTGACTCCATGGAGATTGCCATCCGCAAAAGTATAGCATCCCTTGGAAGCAACACGTTATTCATCCAGAAATGGCCCTGGGCGATGGGTGGGGATTATCCCTGGTGGAAATATTTTCAACGTCCTGAATCGACCCTCGAAGATCTGCGTGAACTGCAGAAGCGGAGCTCGCTTACAGATGCTGTTGCGCTGATGGTCCAGGTCAATAAAACTGTGAAATTCCAGAGCAATTATGTCGAAAATGTAGGAGTGATGGGGGTTACGCAGGATTTTGACAAAGTCTGGAATTTCGATATAGGGGAGGGGCGGTATTTTTCAATATCCGAATTCAATGGTGGGAAAAACGTAGCGATCATCGGAAGTGAAATCGCACAAAATCTATTTGTGAACTTAGAGCCGATCGGTCAGAAGATCAAGATCTTTGGCCGGAATATCGAGGTCGTCGGTGTGACGAAAAAAGAGGGGGAGGATATGTTCGGTGGCTCCAACGATAAACTCGTCATATTGCCGGTCAACTATTTCAAGACACTTGTGGAACTGCGGGACATGGATGCCACGATCATAGCCCGGGCAAAACCGATGGTCTCCAATGAGGAGCTGAAAGACGAGCTGACCGGGATCATGAGGTCGATCCGGAAGCTGAAGCCTTCTGCGGAGGATAATTTCTCCATCAATGAAACGAGTATTATCACGAAAGGTTTCGACAGTCTGTTTGGCGTAATTGGAACAGTAGGCTGGATCATCGGCGGATTTTCGCTGCTGGTGGGTGGTTTCGGCATCGCCAATATCATGTTCGTTTCCGTGAAAGAACGGACGAACATCATCGGGATCCAGAAAGCGCTGGGAGCAAAGCGGTATTTCATCCTGCTTCAGTTCCTGTTTGAAGCCATTTTCCTTTCCCTGATCGGAGGGATCGTAGGTTTGTTGCTGGTATTCAGCCTGACCATTGCGGTTACCTATGGATTCGATTTTCATCTTACCATGACCGCCGGCAATGTGGTGCTGGGGATTGGCGTATCGGCTATTATCGGGCTTGTATCAGGGATCATCCCGGCCTATTCGGCTTCCCGGCTGAATCCGGTTGAAGCGATGAGGACGGCGATTTAAATTCCGGAATTCAAATCTCATGACAATTCCGAAAATTCATTTTTAAAACATTACCGCTAAGACGCTAAGGCGCAAATGTTTTAATACCGCGGTGTTCGCTTTTCGCGTCTTTGCGCCTTTGCGGTGAATAACGTTTTTAAGATCAGAACGGCCAAAACTGGTTGTCGAACCAGATCTTTTCCTTGAGTTCATTATCCAGGTCGTTGAGTATTTTCAGATGTCCCTTTTCCCAGTTTGCAAGCCAGTTATAGAGATCTTTTTCATTCGGGTCGGATGATTGAAGCGCCTGTGAAGAGTAAACTTCGATCGCTTTTTTCTCCATGTCGATGGCGGCTGAAATGGCGGCGGCCTCGAAGCCTGCAGCGGCTATCTTGTTCTTCAGATCCTCGTTCAGGATCAGGTTCGCGATTCCGTCATCCTTCACATCAGGCAATGATGAACCCTGGAATTTCTTATTCTTTTCAAAGGCGGCAAATTGTTCTGAAAGGAAGCGGATATGGATGTTCTCTTCCTCAGCCATCACCCTGAACACATTGCTTATGTCAGCATTCTGGCTTTGTTCTGCCACTTTGGTATAGAATGCGAATCCCCGTTTTTCCATAAGGATGGCCATTTTCAGGATATCGAGCGTAGATTTTGTTTCCATTTTAATTATTTTATTTAGATTTGACAAAAATAATCAAATTCCGGGACATAGATAAATCCGGGAATTAAGACAAAGAGAATGATGTAATGATCTATTGAAGTAATTTTTAATTAACAATTAAGTTTTTATTTCATTACATCATTTGAATTTTTTCATGCCCTGTTTGGGGTCCTGTGAACATTCATTCCTTAAAAATCAGGCGTATAACCTCATCAACTGAATTCAACGGATCAAAACAGGTCTTCCCCCTGCAAACATAGATGCGGGTTTTACCCGGAACCAGCTTCCCTTTCAGGATCTCCATCGAACCTTCATCCCTGCCGCCGGAAAGAATGATATCCGGATGGTATCCCGAAAGCAATTCCCTGGTAATTTTTTCCCAGTCTTCGCCAACAACAGAAATATCAAAAGGAGGATGGAGGATGGAAGATAGAATCAATGCCCAGTTTGAATAATAGGATGGGTTCTGAACAATGCTTTGCTGCATGGCTTTTACCATTTTTTCGGAGTGGCCGATCCATTCATCCCGGTAAAGCAGGTGGCCAAGAACGAACAGATTCCCTGCCATCTGTGAGTTTGAGGAAGGAATGACATTATCGTTCAACTCCATCCGGCGGTCAATGAGTGCCTGATCCTGTTCTGATGTATAATAAAACAGTCCGGTTGTCGTATTCAGGAACAGCTTCATGCTGGTTTCCATCAGCATTTGCGCCCGGTCAATCCATTTCTCGTCAAACGTAACCTGGTAAATGTCAATAAATGCACTGATCAGGAATGCATAATCATCAAGGAACCCGTTGATAAACCTGCTTTCCCCCGTCCAAACCCTGACCAGGCTTCCATCTTCCCGGAGATATTTTTCTGTCAAGACCGTTGCGGCACGAACCGCTTTATCAAGGAACCCCTGTTCGCCAAATGATTTGTAAGCATCAATATAACCGCTGATCATAAGGGCATTCCACGATGTGAGGATCTTGGTGTCTGTAGCCGGATGAACCCTCTTTTCACGGATGTTGAACAGGATCTCTTTTGACTTACTGATACCGGATTTCAGTTCTTCCCCGGAAATTCCATGCTTCGTGGCAATTGCGGATTCATCGCCTGATACATGCAGCACATTCAGCCCATTTTCCCAGTTGCCTTGTTTGGTGATCCCGAAATAATCGGAGAAAATACCTGCATCTTCCCCGAGGTGACTGTTGATTTCACCCGATGTCCAGCCATAGAAGGCACCTTCTTTTCCTTCGCTGTCGGCATCAATGGAAGAAAAGAACAACCCGTTTTCCGAAGTCAGCTCCCGATCAATAAATTCAAATGCCGAATAAACAATTTCTTTGTAACGCGGTTTTCGGAACAGGGCGAATGCCATGGAATACAGTGATACCAGCTGCGCATTGTCATACAGCATTTTCTCAAAATGAGGGATGTGCCATTGTGAGTCAGTCGAATAGCGGCAGAAACCGCCACCCAGGTGATCGTATATACCTCCCGCGGCCATCTTATCCAATGTCAGCAGGATTGCTTGCTCCGCTTTCTCATTTCCCGTGCGATAAAAATGATCCAGGAGAAATTCAAGGTTCGTCGGCATTGGGAATTTCGGTGCTCCCTTTGACCCGCCGTTTTCCATATCAAGGAAGGGAAGCCAGTTCCCGAACAATTCATCCATATTCGCCGGGGTCTCCGTGGTACCGGGTCCCATTCCCGTGGGCTTGTCAATTTTCTTTGTTTGCAGAAGGATCTCATCCGCCAATGCGAATAATTCATCCCTGTTCCCGGTAAAAACCTTCACAAAATGTTCAAGGATACTGATCCAGTTCCCCTTTGGAAAATAAGTCCCGGCATAAACAGGTCTTCCGTCGGGCAGTGCGATCACGTTGAGGGGCCATCCGCCCCGGCTTGAGATCGCATAGGAAGCGTACATATAAACCTGGTCAATATCAGGCCTTTCTTCGCGGTCCACCTTGATGGAGACATAATTTGCGTTCATGATCCGGGCCACATCAGGATCCTCAAAGCTTTCATGCTCCATCACATGACACCAGTGACAAGCTGCATAGCCGATGCTTATGACCATGAGCTTGTTTTCCTGCTTTGCCTTGTTCAATGCCTCATCATTCCACGGATGCCAGTCAACCGGATTATGGGCATGCTGAAGCAAATAGGGGCTGCTTTCACCTGCCAGGTGATTTAAAAATGAAGCCTGCATAGGTTGAACTTTTATTTGTGCAGGTGCATCCGTATCCGGGATGTCAGCACTTCAATCGCTACGTTATTCTCACCACCCTGCGGGATGATGATATCAGCATAACGTTTGGTGGGCTCAATAAATTGCAGGTGCATCGGCTTTACGAACTGTTCGTAATGATGGAGCACTTCCTGGAATGAGCGTCCGCGGTCCTGGATATCCCGCCAGATGATCCGCATCAGGCGGTCGTCGGAATCGGCATCCACAAAGATCTTGATGTCCATTTTCTTCCGGATGGCAGGATTGGTCAGGATGAGGATCCCTTCGACGATGATGACAGGTTTTGATTCAACCGGAGTTGTTTCCTTTGCCCGGGCACAGGTCAGGTATGAATAGATCGGCATGTTGACCGTATTGCCCTGCCGGAGAAGTTCGAGGTGTTTGTTGAGGAGAGAAAATTCGATGGAGGAAGGATGATCAAAATTGATCTTGCTGCGCTCTTCCGGTGTAAGATGACCATTATCCTTGTAATATGCATCCTGGGGAATGACCGTCACGGAATGTTTCGGAAGTCCTTTAATGATCTTGTCGACGACGGTAGACTTTCCGGAGCCGGATCCACCTGCAATACCTATTACCAGCATATTTTTATAATAAGAAACCTAATAAAAGACCTGCTGTTATTGCACTTCCGATCACCCCTGCGATATTTGGAGCCATGGCATGCATCAGCAAATGATTGGTCGGATCTTCCTTCTGGCCCACCATCTGCGCCACCTTTGCGCTGTCGGGCACGGCTGCAACGCCTGCAGAGCCGATCAGCGGGTTGATCCTGTTTTCCTTTTTCAGGAAAATATTCATGACTTTGGCAAAGATAACACCTCCGGCTGTAGCAACCATGAAAGCAACAAAACCTAGCAGAAATATGAGCAATGACTGAGGCTGGAGGAAAACATCCGCCTGCGTTGAAGCCCCGATGGTAACCCCGATCAGGATGACAACGATATCGATCAGCACAGTGCTTGCCGTTCCTGCCAGGGCTTTGGTAACACCAGATTCCTTCAGGATGTTCCCGAGAAAGAACATGCCGAGGATCGGAAGAGCTGCCGGGGCAAGAAAAGCGGTAAGCAACAGACCGAGGATTGAGAACGCAATTTTTTCCCTGCGAAGTACCGACCGCGGGGGTTTCATTTTAATCAGCCTTTCTTTCCGCGTGGTCAGGAGTTTCATGATTGGCGGCTGGATCAATGGAACCAGCGACATATAGAGGTATGCTGCAATTGCGATCGGGCCGATCAGGTTCTGAACGATCGTCCCGTCGGGAAGTGTCCGCAATCCATTGGCCAGCTGTGACGAAAGAAAGATGGAGGTATTTCCGTCACCACCACCGATCAGTGCGATCGCACCTGCTTCGGGTAACTGAAACCCAAAGACCAGCGCACCAAGAAATGTGGCAAAGATCCCGACCTGTGCAGCGGCACCAAGTAACATCAGCTTGGGATTGGAGATCATCGACGAAAAATCTGTCATCGCACCTATGCCCAGAAAGACCAGCGAGGGATAAAGACCGTTGAGGACACCCTGGTACAGCATGTTCATTACGCTGCCTTCCTTGTAAACGCCCAGGGGATAGATCGCTTCATGTGCGAAAGGAATATTCCCGATGATCACGCCAACGCCGAGCGGGACCAGGAGAAATGGCTTGAATTCGAATTTTATTGCAGCAAAGACCAACAGGATCCCCAGCAGGATCATCAGGGTGTTCGCAAGGTTTATATGAACAAAACCGGTGTCTTTCCAAAGAGAATGAACATTGAATTCCGCGCCAAAGGTTACAACGGATATGAATAAGAAAAACACAATGAGAGAGGAGGGAAGTATATTTTTTTTCATTGATCGCACAGGTTAAGTTTCAGGACAGGGTAAAGGGTCTATTCGATTTCTACGAGAACATCATTTTGCATAACTGTATCTCCCTTTTTGACATTCACCGTTTTTACCGTTCCGTCTTTTTCCGAAAGGACATTGTTCTCCATTTTCATGGCTTCCATGGTGAGAAGTTTTTGGCCGATGATCACCTTATCTCCGGGTTTTACCAATACCTGGATGATCGTCCCCGGCAATGGGGCCTTGATGGCCATATTGGTGGTGCGGGTGATCGTTTTGGGGATCTTGGTTTCCTTCTTTGTAGGCTGCGGGGCTTCTTTCCTCACCAGGGTCGGAGTCTTTGACATCTTCAGGTCTTTCTGGACCTCAACATCATAGAGTGTTCCGTTGACATCCACTTTAGCTACATTTTCTTCAAAGCCAAGGATCTCCACATCGTAATTGTTTCCGTGTATGGTGAACTTGAATTTTTTCATTTCGTTCAGAAGTTTGGTAACAGTTAAAAATATCAGGATTTTAATGAATGAATGATGCCATAGATCTTGGAACTCCAGGGAGAGTAAGTTCTCGATACCTTTTTCACGGTCATCACGTATTTTTCCTCATCATGAAGCTCGGAAAAATACAGGAACAGTGCGGCTGCGATCGCGGCATTTTCATCGCCGGTGATCTTCTGCACCGGTTCGGCCGGTTCTTCCGAACTGTTTTTTCTCAACCGATTCTGCTTATACATGAAGTTGCTGGCCATGTGAACATACCTCATGGCAAACCCGAGGATCGTCAACGTCAGGAATACGACGATATATGTCACCACCGTGATGACCAGGGCGTGGTTGCTGATCGCGTTCAGATCAAAGAAAATGAATAATGGTCTCATGGGGATCAAAGATTATGCAGGAATGACAATTATAATGGAATGTTCGAATGTTTTTTCGGCGGAAGCTGATCCTTTTTTGTCGCGAGGGTCTGAAGAGCCCTGATAATGCGGAATCTTGTATTCCTTGGTTCGATCACATCGTCGATGTACCCGAATTTTGCGGCTCCGTAAGGATTAGCGAACTTTTCCCGGTATTCATTCTCTTTTTCGGCGATGTACTTGATCTTTTCACGTGCATCCTGGATCTCGCTGATCTTCTTTCCTTCAAGGATTTCGATCGCCCCTTTTGGTCCCATAACGGCGATTTCTGCTGACGGCCATGCATAGTTGATGTCGGCGCGAAGCTGCTTGCAGCCCATAACATCATGTGCCCCGCCATAGGATTTTCGCAGCGTGATGGTGATCTTCGGAACGGTCGCTTCGCCGTATGCGAACATCAGTTTGGCGCCGTTGGTGATAATGCCGCCGTATTCCTGTGCGCTGCCCGGTAGAAATCCCGGGACATCAACAAGCGTAATGATCGGAACGTTGAACGCATCGCAGAAACGAACGAAACGGGCTGCTTTCTTGGAGGCATCGATGTCAAGAACACCGGCCAGGAAATTGGGTTGATTGGCAACGATTCCGCAAGGCATTCCGTTGAATTTGGCAAATCCGACCACGATATTTTTGGCGTAGTGCATATGCATTTCAAGGAATTCGTGATCGTCGACAATGTTATAGACGACATCCTTTACATCATAGGGTTGATTGGGTTGTTCCGGGATGATCTCATTCAGGGTATCCTCCACCCGGTCGATCGGGTCGGTACATTCGGTTACGATAGGATCTTCCAGGTTATTCTGAGGCAGGTATTCAAGAAGTTTGCGGATCAGCATCAGCCCTTCATCTTCATGCTCTACGCGGAAATGGGCCACACCCGATTTTGTTGCATGGATCGTAGCGCCTCCAAGGTCCTCTGTTGTTATATCTTCACCCGTAACCGTCTTTGTGACTTTCGGTCCGGTCACGAACATATAGCTGGATTTATCACTCATGATGATCACATCGGTAAGGGCAGGAGAGTAAACTGCTCCACCGGCACACGGACCGAAAATGGCCGAGATCTGAGGCACAACGCCAGATGCAGCGATATTCCGCATGAATATCTCGGCATACCCGGCAAGGCTGTTCACACCTTCCTGGATGCGGGCCCCGCCACTGTCGTTGATCCCGATCACCGGTGCGCCGACTTTCATCGCCTGATCCATCACCTTGCAGATCTTCTGGGCAAATGTCTCTGACAAGGATCCTCCGAAAACGGTAAAATCCTGTGAGAAAACGAACACGACTCGGCCATCGATGGTTCCCCTTCCGGTGACAACTCCATCACCGAGGTATTCTTCCTTTCCCAGGCCGAAGTCGGTGCAGCGATGTGTCACGAACATATCGTACTCTTCAAAACTTCCTTCATCCAGAAGTTTTTCGATGCGTTCCCGGGCTGTATATTTTCCTTTTTTATGCTGGGATTTGATGCGCTCTTCCCCGCCTCCCCGTTTGGCTAATTCACGTTTTTCGAGTAATTCCGAGATTTTCTTTTCAATTGACATATGGCTTGTATTAATGTTCAGGAAAGTTCCTCCGGCAGAACTGTTCTTCCGCGGAGATTGAAGTTCTTTGGATTATTTGCTGCAGAATTCGATCAGCACACCATGGGTTGATTTCGGATGCAGGAAGCCGATGTTCATTCCTTCCGCTCCTTTCCGCGCCACTTTATCGATCAGCAGTGTTCCCTTTTCCTCTGCCGCTTTCAGCGCGACATCCGCATTGTCAAAGGCAAATGCAACATGGTGCACGCCTTCTCCTTTTTTTTCCAGGAATTTCCCGATCGGGCCTTCCGGATTGGTTGATTCCAGCAGCTCTATCTTGGTTTGTCCGACTTTGAAAAAGGCCGTTCTGACCTTTTGATCCAGCACCTCTTCGATGGCATAGCATTTCAATCCAAGGAGTTTTTCAAAATACGCGATGCTTTCCTCAAGATTCTGTACAGCTATTCCAATGTGTTCAATGTGAGTGGGTTCCATAATACTTCTGAGTTGTTAATGAATTAACGCAAAAGTACAGGGATTTTTTGGAATAAAAAACGCCGCAGAAAGGAAATTCTGTGGCTTTGCACAATCTCATGCCCAATAATTCTTACATTTGTGACTTAGAGGATTCATATCAACTACGAACGATGAGGTTCAGGTTTACTCTATTTTTCTTCTTCATATTACACCTCGTTCTCTTCTTAAACCCCAATACTTACGGGGCTTCCGGAAAGGATGAATCAGATCCGGCATATATCCGGTCGCAGGTTGATCGGTTTATAAGGATGGCCAATGATATCCGGGATAGTTCTATCAGTCTGTATTATCAATATGGAATGAAGGCGCTGGTCATGTCGAAACCGGTTAATTACAAAAAAGGAGAGGCTGATGCCTTGCAGTGCATTGGAAATTTCTATTTATCCCGGAAAAATTACCTGCAGGCGCTTGAATCCCATTTTGAATCGAAGAAAATCTATGAAAGCATCGGGTGTGATTCGGGGACAATTGAATCTACAGCACAGATCGGGCTTGTTTTCAACCAGCTGAGAAGATATGACCGTGCGGTCTCATACCTTCAGAAAGCCAATAACCTTGCCCGCTCCAGGAATGACACGAATGCGATCATCCTTATTAGTGGATCGCTTGGTGATGTTTTCCTGAAAACTGGTGACACCCTTGCCGCATACCAGTGTCATATGGATGCATTGAACCTGGCCAACAAATGCAGGACAGAATTTGTTATTTTGCTTGCATACCGGTCAGCAGGGACATTTTATATGCAGACGGGCGAGCTTGACAAGGCCCAGTTCTACTACAACGAAGTTGTGCGATATTGCCTGAAGCATACAAAGGCGCCCCAGCTCGGGTCAATGTACACATTGCTGGCCCATGCATTCCAGTTAGACAAAGATTATAAAAGCTCCCTGAAATACAATATTCTTGCCTCAAAGTACAGGAAACAGTCGAACCAGCTTTCATTGTATGCCAGCTCCCTACTGAACATCGGCTATTCCTACTTCCTTCTTAAAAAATATGATTCATGCTATTATTTTCTGAAATCAGGCTTAGCCCTTGCTGAGGATTTGAATGAAAAAGGGCTGCAGGCATATGGTTACCGGCACCTGTTTGAATATTATGAGCACATGAACGACTGGAAAAACGCCCTGGGGACCTTCAGGATGTACTCCGCAGCGTCCGACAGCGTTGAGGCTGAGGAAAAAAGGGATGTTATTTCACAGTTTGAAGTCAACAAAACATTGTCAGAGTCGGAAAGCAACAACGAGCTTCTGAGAAACGAGATCTCCATACAGAAACTCAACCTCAGGATCAAAAACCAGCAGATCTTCCTGTTGTTCGTCTTCATATTCCTCTCCATTATCTTCACTTCATTCATTTACCGCCTGTACATCCGGAATAAGAAATCCCGCCAGGAGCTAAAAAAGATCAATGACCAGCTTGACAAAGAGATCGGCATCCGGAAAAAGATCGAGGATGATCTCAGGGAAAGCGAGGAGCTTCACCGTTTTCTTACGGATAATTCCCTGGATGTCATTGTCCAGATTGATCGTTCTCTCCGAATCATCTATGTTTCCCCATCGTGCAAAAACCTTTTCGGCTATGACCAGGCAGAACTGCTTGGGATGAAATACCCCGACAGCCTGATCCATCCGGAGGATATCGGGAAGGTGAAGGAGGAGGTTGATAAGATGATCCATGATAAAATGCCCACAAAATTCACATTCCTCGCTCTTCATAAATCCGGAGCCAGTTTCTGGGCAGAAAGCCACATCAACCCGATCTTCGATGATCACACCGGGGAACTGATTGAGCTTCTTTCCGTTGTGCGTGATTTTTCGACACATGTGGAACACGAAAAGATGCTGATGGAGAATGCGAACCAGAAAGAGGTCATGGTAAGCGAGATCCATCACCGGGTGAAGAACTACTTTGCCATTCTTGCCAGCCTGATGGACCTCGAAAAACGCGAAGCGGCGGCTGAAGCCCATAAACCCATATCCAACCTGAAATACCGTGTAAAGACCATGGGTCTGATCCATGACCAGCTTTACAATTCAAGAAACATCAGCAATCTTTCATTCAGTGAATTCCTGAAGCAGCTTTCGGGGGAGATCTCGAGTGCCATGATGAAAGAAGGCGTACGGATCTACACAGAGATCGACGATTGCCATCTCCATGTTAAAACGGCCATGCCCCTGGGTCTGATAGTGAATGAACTACTGATCAATTCATTCAAGTATGCATTCAACGGCCGGGAAAAAGGATGTGTTCACGTGATATTCAGGCTGCTGAACAACAATGAAGTACCACCGGGAGATGACCTGGTATACTGGGAACTTACGGTCAAAGATGACGGTATCGGGCTGCCTGAAGGTTTCGACCCGGCAAAAACAAAATCCCTGGGGATGCGCATTGTAAAGATGCTAACCGACCAGGTAGATGCATCGATGGTTGTTACAGGAAAAGGAGGGACTTGCTTTGTGATTACGAATAAGAAGTGACAAAGTAACAAAGTAACAAAGTGACAGAGTTACGGAAGTTATACTAAAGCGAATTTCTTCAATACGATATAAACAGGTACTTCCTTTTTCAGGATGCTTTCATAAAGATTAAAATCCACGGTTTTCACAGGATGTGATGCGATCTCTTTGTATTGGCTGATTGTTTTCTGGAATAATGGCTTGTCGACAAGAAATTTTATTCGTCCCATCGTCAGGTGAGGGACCAGGTTCTGGCGGTCGGGCTCATACCCGATTGCCCGGAGTTCCTGCTGAAAAAGCTTCATCAGGTCAACAAGCTCGCTGTACGGCTCAATGCCGACCCACACAACGCGCGGACTGTAAGAACTTCCGAAAATCCCCAGCTTTTGCAATGACAGGTCAAAAGCCTTTGTTTTTCCCGCTACTGCATCAAGCACATTGCTGATCTCCGGGATCTTCTTCTCTTCCGTTTCACCAAAAAATTTCAGTGTTATATGGATATTGTGATCCTCCACCCATTTGATCTTTTCGTGCTTCAGCTGTAGTTGGAGCTGGTGGTACTGGTCCATAAAAACCTTGTCAGGCGTGATCTTTATGGCGGCAAAGAGACGTTTCATTTCGGTGCATATTTTTCCTCTGCGGCCTCTGTGAATCCCTTCGTGTACTCAGTGTTAAAAAATTTTAACCACAGAGTGCTCAGAGAAGACACAGAGGTCACAGAGAAAGTCTTATTGCAAATGTAGAATATTCTATTTACTTTTGCCGTGCATTCGGGGTATTAGCTCAGTTGGCTAGAGCGTTAGACTGGCAGTCTAAAGGTCAGGGGTTCGACTCCCCTATACTCCACCTCTTAGGGCAAAAGAGTACAAATATTTTTTTTCTTTTTCTTTCCAAATGCGGGTTTTGCAGGATTTATGCAAAATCCGTATAAAGGGTTTTTAGATGGTTTTTGGCGGGAAAGTTTCCCAAATGTTACCCAAAACAAAGCCAAACCATGAAAAAGAACTCCTGGAAAATCCTGCCACGCAAGGAAATCCTTGATTCAAACGACCAAATTCCGCTAATACTAAGGGCCAGAATAAACGGCAAGTATTATAAACACTCATTAGGTCTTTCTGTCCCCGCGCTGAAATATTGGGATCCCAAGAACAACCTTATCCGGAACAACCGGGTGTCTAATCCGTTTGAAGCTAATAAATCTCTATCTGCAACAGTAGCCAGGGTAGTGCAGATCCTAAATGATGCGACTATTTTTAACCGGAGCCTTAATAAAGAGCAATTCGTTCAGTTATTGATTAACACAGAACTGGGTAGTACGGAGTCTTTCTATGACTTTTGTCTTGATGAGATCGGCCACATGAAAAAGGCTGGTTTTGCGAAAGAAACAATCCGGTCCTATGAAAGCTATGTATCAAAACTCAAGAGATACAAGCCCGCTCTTGCGTTTTTGGATATTACAATGGATTTTCTACGTCGTCTGAATGAAAAAATGGTGAGCAACGGAAATAAGCAAAATACCAGGCAGAAGATGTTTGCTTTCATCAATACCATGTTAAACCGCGCCAAGGCCAAAGGGATTGTAAAAGAAAACATTCTAAATCATAATATGCCAGTGAAGAAAAAGGAAGGTCAGCGATCTTTCTTAACCCTGGAAGAGTTGAAGCTGCTTGAAGATCATCAGCCGTCATCAAAAAATCTTCGTATTGTATTGGATTATTTCCTCTTTGCCTGCTATACAGGTCTTCGTTACACGGACCTACGAAATCTGAGATTCACCGGCATTGTAAAAATAGATGGGCAGTCTCATATCAGGATTATCATGCACAAGACAAAAGATGAAGTTACCATACCTTTAATACCGAAGGCCCGGGAACTAATACCCCAAAAGGGGTTTATCAATCAGCGGGTGTTTAAAGTAAGATGCAACCAGGTTTCAAACCGGGATTTAAAGACCCTGGTGTCTGCTGTTGGGATAGAAAAGAAGGTTACTATGCATTGCGCCCGTCACACTTTCGCCACCGTGGCATTGTCCCTTGGCATCGACATCATGGTGATCAGTAAAATTCTGGGACATAAAGAACTTGGAACCACTCGGATTTATGCGAAACTTCAGGATAGACGAAAGATTGAGGAGATGAAAAAATGGGAGTAAAACAACATTATCTGACTATCTCTTTTTCCATAATAGAGGAAATAGAGTTCGATTTAATCGTTAAAATGCTGGATTTGAACTCAATATTTCGATATCAGCTGATCGGTAATCGATATCATTTGTAATTAATACACAAGCGTTTTCCTTACAAGTTAATAAAATGCCCTTGTCAGAAAAGTCGAGAGAATCAACGGTTAAGAACGACTGGATTTCTGATGAAGTAAAAGCCTTGCCAACTATAGTGAATTTAGCAAGAATATTCGTTTCGATGATTAAATATATGTCTGATAACGCCTTCTTTCCATCTAATCCATTTCTGTAATTCTTATATTGAAAACTGGCTTGAGTAAGCGAATTTGCAGTTAAATATTTACTATATTCTAATCGATGAGCACGGTTTACAACCTCAGAAATGACCATATAATCAACCAATAATTCATTCTTTTGACGTAAAAGACTTCCAAAAGCAGATGAATAGGATGTTTCCCAACTGTATGCTCCAGAAGGCCAAAATATATAAATCAACACATTAGCATCAAAAAAGATTTTCCTTCCGCTTAAACTTGGTATGTTTGATAATGAATATTTTGTTGCCATTGTTTAGTCCCCTAAAATGTCATTTATACTATTTTGCATTGATTCAGGGTCACTGTAATATAGCTTCGCAGTATCAACAACCCGTTTTAAAGAAACAAGTCCACTTTGTGTTAGATCTTCAACATTTACACACTCCCGAATCACTTCTTCAGAAAAATCCCGGTAAAGCTGACCAATAGCAGTATTTAAAAATGCTGTTGTGAGCATTTCAACATTCAGAAATGATAAAGTTACTCTCCTCTTTTCCAATAAAACTTTTTTCACGAGGTCAAATACTTTTTGCCCATCTTCTGCCTCAACACAGAATGTTCCACCGACAGTGTTTACAATATTTATTGTTGAATTCTCCATTTCTATTTAAAATATATCATTTTTAGTAAATTCACCTTTAAGCACATAAGAACTATTATCGTCTGTTCTGAATTGCAAATTTACAATAGTTCCTGGAAAAGAACCATTAAAAAGTTGCATGTGTTCTCCTTTAATATCGTATTGATAAAAGCCATCATCGCTTATAATCTGCATCTTACCTTTGTTTTTTTCGATAAATTCCTTGAGTAACGCAAGACCAATGCCTCCTGTAATATCTATTTTGGTTGTGTGCCGGTCCTTTGTTGCCCATTGAATTGCCTGAACGGAACTCAGATTTGAATTAAATCTGTCATTGATTTTTCTTTTAAAACCAATACCGGTATCTACGATTGTAAACTCAATTTTATGTTCGGCTGGAAAAAACTGACCACAGGTATAAATGTTCTTGCTGTTACTATGGATTTGAGCGTTTACAAATATTTCATAGATCGCTGAAGCCATCTTTTCTTTGACCAAAGTCGACATATGCGGCAATTCTCCTCTGCCGATCAATTCATCCACCACATAATTATTAAAGTATTTCCCGTCTGTTAGTTTCAATTTTAAATAACGAATTGTTGTGTGAAAATTATCAAGGATACGGGAATGTCCAAAGTAAGATAGAAAATCGTTTTTAAGTAATATTCTTTCGATTTCAGGGCTGATGTAATCAAACTCAATTGAATTAAGGTTTCTTGAAAACAAATCCAATATCCCTCCTAATGCAGCACTCATATTTGCTGCAAACCAGTTACGAAGTTCAATATGAATAGTCCCAAAAACTTTATCCTTATGCTCCTGATAAAAATCAATAATCCTTTGGTAACTATCAAACGTATTATTTATGTTGACAAGTTGAGTCATCTTCCTATTTCCAATGTTAAAAAACTTAAGCCGATATTGTAATGCCTTGATAAATTTAAGAATTAATTCGATCCATTTACTAATCATTTTTCACAGAAATAGATGTCATTTGAATTAGCTCCACCCTCATCACCACTCGAAACATCTGCTTAACTAACCCTTTCCGTTCCATTACCTTCATAATTACAAATTTTTCACCTTCGAGCTGAAGAAAGTATAGAACTTCTCCAGGTTCACCCTGAACCATTCATGCTGTTCTGGCCATTTGGATCTGTTTGTCGTATCTGCATCGATTTTCAGGAATACTGTTGAGACTTTTGCATCTGGTAGTTCGTTCCATTGAAGACCACCAGCGAAAACAGCTTTAGCTTCTTCCTGGTAAAGGTTTCGCATTTGACGGAAATTCTCCTTAGCTGTATTGCCGTCAATTAGCAATTCAATCCTTATAAACCCATCACGGGTGCTCATGGCTGGACATATCCTGAAATTACTACGTCCGACAGAAACAGTGGCCCAGTGCTGTGGAAGCGGCTTTTGAAGACGATAACTATGTTTCCCCGTCGATTCAATATACTTCTTCATTTCCGTCCAATAATCCAATTGGAGCATTTGATTATCCGAGTATTGGCCGGATTCCACATTTCGCTTAACAGTCTTTGTCCAATCATTTGGTTTGGAGACCACATTGAACATCGGAGCTGCAAGACTTTCCCCGATCCGGTATAAGACGATCTCTATCCCGAAAAAGTTGATGGATTCATCCGTAATACGGTTTAACCAATCCAGTGCTGCCCGGTGCTCCTCAGTAAACTTATCAGCAATCCAGATGATGGAAACAGCATCAAGGCCGGCTGCATAGGTTATAATTTGCCCAAGATGACGATGGTCCGTTGGCTCAAGCTGGTTTTCTATCAATACAGTTTTATCATTTGCTGTATCCTTACAAAGAATGTCTGCACGGAAGGGGCCAACTGATTCCTCCTGTCGGACTACTTCCAATTCCATCTGGGTTGCTTCACCAAGAATTGCAATATTTTCTTCCTGGGCAAGCCAGGGTGTGAACTCACTGGCTTCGTGTCTCCACTGGGCTCTCAGTTCTACTTTTTCGAGTTTTCCTAATTTCATCTTGTCCTTTGTTATCAAGTATTTCTAATAACCTTATGAGATCTTTAACATTTTAATCTTTGGGTTCAAACGCCTCCCTCATCACCGCCTGCATCATCTTCTCCGCCAAAACCTTCCGTTCCTTCACCTGCCGCGCCAGTTCATCAACCATCGCCAGCAACCGGTCAACACGGGAAACAATGGCCTGCTGCTCGGAGAGAGAGGGGAGGGGGATTAATAAGATCTTCATATCTCCAAGCAATAGGTTATTTATTGCTGAGCCTCTTGAAACTTCAAGCAGATTTGAAGTTTGATGCTTCAGGAAATTCACCAAATATTTTATATCGATAAATGGTCTTACAACTTTAATTACCGCAACACTTTTCTGAAAGGTTGTACGTCGTGTTCGATCATTTTCTTTTGCAATTGCAATCTTCCCAATTGTTGCACCAGTGTTAACAATACAAATGTCCCCCGGTTCAAGGTTAGTTCTTTTGTGAGTATCATAAAAATCTTGATACGAAATCTCCCGGGCTCCTTCATATACTAATTCTCCATCCTTTAGGTCTTTGGCCGATAAAAAAAAGAATCCAGAATTACTTTGGTTTGAACTATCCCCATGTTTGCCATCAGTTATTAAAACTGTAATATCAACCAACCTGCACCAAACCCACCCTTCCGGCAAGTCAAACGGCACTTCATCCTTTGAAATGGGTGCAAGCGGTTTTTCCTTTTTGATCTTCCCTTCCGCAATCAACTTCTGCTTCTCCTCTTTGATCTTTTCGATCAATACAGCAGCATCGGTATTTGGATCGCACTTTCGAATTGGGTTTTGTTTGCGCCATTCTTCCGTTAACTTACCCTCAATGGCTTCCTGGAGGATGGATTGGCGAAGGAGGTTAGTATCTCTAAAATCATTCTCAAGGTTTATGAGTTGCTTTTTACAATATAGTAGATATGTGTTTATTCGATCTGTAAGATGTTTCTGCTCTTCGATTTTTTCAGGAATTAGGCAATCTAATTCTAACAAATCCCTTTCATGAATTGCTTTTTGAGCAGAACCTGTAGGTGTAATTAATTTGACTTTATTGCGAAAAATATCACTTTTTAAGAAATTGGTTAGTAATCCCGGGTAAACTTTTTCACTGTTAACAGAAAACATCGGCATGTTCTCCGTCGCAATACAGCCATCAACCTCGGCGGGTGCTAACCCAATTGATCCATCAATTATCCCTTGGCGAGTAAACAATATTGTATTAGGAAATTTCTTTAAGTCAATAAAAAATTGCCTTTTTCTTCCTATTTCTTTTCCGATTTTACTTTCTCTATAACTAACCCCAGTCCATTTTGAAATTGTTATTTGTCTATATACTGTATTGTCGTTAACAATATGTGTTAACCTATATTGCTTCAACAATTCTTTCAATCTATAGGAAACCCATTTACCCATTCCAGATCTCCTTCTTCAATTGCTCAAGCAGTTTATCACTTTGCCGGAAGGAATCATGCAGCAAGGTAAGAAGTTCAGCACTGGTATAAGTATGCTGAACTTCGGAAACATGAGGGTTCTTGATATCGAGGCTGTAACCGTTGGCTTCGAGATCGGCGATAAAGACTTTCCAGGCAAGTTCGCCGGGTTCGCGGTGGATCCACCACTTTTTCAGGGTTTCGAATTCGTTTTTCTGAATGGGCCGGGTCTTGTTGTACGCTTTCACGCCTTCAGGCAGCTTGTGCTCCCAATACCAGATCTCTTTGGTGGGTTTGCCTTTGGTGAAGAACAACAGATTGGTAGCCACGCTGGCATAGGGCTGGAAGACGGAATTGGGGAGCCGCACGATGGTGTGCAGGTTGCAGTTCTCCAGGAAATGTTTGCGAATGCGTTGTTTCACGCCGTCACCGGTGAGGGAGCCGTCGGGCAATACGATGGCGGCACGGCCATCTTCTTTCAGGTAACGGATCATCAGCATCAGGAAGAGGTCGGCGCTTTCTGTGGTCCGGAAGTTTTGCGGGAAATTGGTCTCAACGCCATCGGTCACGGAAGCGCCAAAAGGGGGATTGGCCAGGATTACATCCACACGGTCTTTGGCGCCGATGGAAGTATATTCCCGGTTCAGGCTGTCGTGGTAATCGATGTTGGGGACTTCAATATCATGGAGGATAAGGTTCGTCACGGCCAGCATAAAAGGTAGGGGTTTGAATTCCATTCCATGGATGGTCTCTTCAAGCAGGTGCAGGTCATCTACTCCTTTCACATCCTGTTTCCTGATGTTTTCAATGGCACAGGTCAGGAAGCCGCCGGTCCCGCAGGCCGGATCAAGCACCTTTTCGCCCAGCCGCGGGTTGATCATCTCGGTCATGAACTCGGTGATGGCCCGTGGCGTGTAGAATTCCCCGTAATTGCCGGCACTTTGCAGATCCCGCAAAATGGTTTCGTAAATATCGCCGAAAATATTGCGGTCCTCGGAACTGTTGAAATTGATCTGGTTGAGCTGGTTCAGCACCTGGCGGATGATTGTGCCATTCTTCATATAGTTGTTGGTGCCGTCGAAGATCTCTTTCACAATGAGTGCCCGCTTGTTGCCGTCGCTTACATCGAGGTTCTTCAGGGCAGGGAACAATTCCTTGTCGATAAATTCGCTCAGTTCATTGCCCGTCATGCCTTCATCGTTGGCGGCCCAGTTGCGCCACTGGCACCGGGAAGGGATCGGCGACCGGAACGAGGAATGAAGCAGTTCCAGTTCCTGGTCCTTGTCATCGATGATCTTCAACGAGATGAGCCACCCAAGTTGCTCAATGCGCTGTGCATCGCCCGAAACGCCGGGGTCTTTGCGCATGATGTTTTGGAGACTTTTTATGATGTTGCCGATGTTCTTCATAATCAAAAGAGAAGTTCTAAGTAGACGCTAATTTCTTACTGTTCTGTTACTGGCCAATTAAAGCCTTTTATTATTTGACCTACTTACTTCAAATGGCAGGGTTTCTTTGATATGATGAAGCAATTCAATGGCTTTCTGTGCCTCTCCATAGGATGGCTGATGTATTATTTTATTTGAATATACGTGGTATTCATTGGTGGCCGTGTTATGAATTTTCAACATAGGACCGTCACCTCCCATATATAACCTTATTTCTCGAGGTTTTTCATATGTAATTTTAGCTTCACCATAAGGAATATAGATCGTTCTCATCCATCCGAAAGCCCTTTGGGTCATTTGAATTTCTTTGGGTGTAAATGTAATTTTTGCAACTTTGAAAGATCCAATTTTTTTTATCCGATTAACAGCGTTTCTAAGATAATTGGGCAAGAGATGTGGATAAACAATTTCAAACAACCGAGACACTTTTCTCCTTTTTTCTTCACGGTTATTTTTTGAAGCAAATGCAGGGAAGTTACTACCAGCATCAAAAGTTAATGTAGCATAAGGAGAGTGAATTGCAAAAGCAAAAAAATCAACCGTAGTTAACATATTTATTGAATTTGAGAATGCTGAAAAATCAAAATCTGTTATGTCTTCGAATTTGATTTTTTGTGTATCAAAGGATATTGAATCTCGAGTAATTACGACTCGTTTCCCTTTATATTCATCATCGATCAATATTTCATCCATAATTAAATTTTGTTTATTTTCTATGACGATTTTCTATAACGAATATATAACTGGTTATGCAGCAACCTCGTAAATCAGCGATTCAAGCTCCTTCAATGCCTGCAAATACTGCTCTTTCCCACCGAAAATGTGGATTATCTCTGACGGGGTTCCCAACTGCTTGAGCGGATCAACCCGGAGGACAGAGAGATCTTCTATGTCTTCGATCCCTTCGCTGGCATATTTGTCGAGCAGGGCATTCAGCACGAGCCGTGCCTTTTCACCGTATTTGGTGAAGTAATCCCGTTTACGTACCTGGTCGGCCCGTTCTTTTCGGGTCAGCGCCGGCCGGTCAAAGGCTACATGACAGATCAGGTCGAAGATATCGAGATCCCGCTTCACTTCATCCCGGAGGTTTTCCAGGATGATTCCGTGATGTTCAAGCTCGTCGATCAACGCTCTTTTCTTATCTGTTTCATTCCAACGGGTAATGAATTCCTGCAGAGTCCGGAATTCGCCCAGGAGGCTTTTGCGGGTGTAATCTTTCAGGTTTTCGATGATCAGCTTGCCTTCGGCATCGAGATGTTGCACCCGTTCACTGAGGACCGCGACCTCGACACCGGCCACATAGACTTTCTGCCGTGGTTCTGTGATGATCGTTCCCCCGTCGATGATCTCCGGTTTTAATGGGGTTTGTTTACTTTCCGGAGGTGTAAAATCAACCTCTTCCCCTGTTGCATCATCGATGATCACTTCTTCGGAATCATCACCTGTTTCCTCGATGGTAAGATCATCTTCCACATTGACCTCTTTGACCATCACCGGATCGCCGTCGAAGGCAGGATCGGCAAAGAGGTCAGTGACATTGCGGAAATCCATGATCGTGAAAAAGCGCTTTCCATACTCTTCATTGATGCGTGTTCCGCGGCCGATGATCTGCTTGAACTCCGTCATGGAGGCGATGTTGCTGTCGAGTACGATCAGTTTGCAGGTCTGGGCATCGATGCCGGTGGTCATCAGCTTGGATGTGGTTGCGATTACCGGGTATTTCTCTTCCGGACTGATGAAATTATCCAGCTCGCGCTTTCCCTCTTCTTCATCGCCGGTGATCCGCATGACATATTTGGGATTATCTCGTACTTCGCCAGGAGCTTCATTAACGATCGCCTGTCGCATCCGTTCGGCATGTTCGATATCAACACAAAAGATGATCGTCTTGGAAAAGAGACCAGTCTTTCGGAGGTACTGCATCACCTTGGCGGCCACCAGCCGGGTGCGTTCATCGATCACCAGGGTCCGGTCATAATCCTTCGTGTTGTAGATCCTGTCCTCAACGGGATTCCCGTCCTTGTCTTCCCTGCCTTCTTCCGGCCGCCAGCCTTCCAGGTCCACATTGAAACCAACCCGGATCACCTTGTAGGGAGCCAGGAAACCGTCATCGATACCTTGTTTGAGGGAATAGGTATAGATTGGTTTGCCGAAATATTCGATGTTAGAGATCTCGTTGGTTTCCTTGGGTGTTGCTGTCAAACCGATCTGCGTGGCCGATTTGAAATAATCGAGGATCTCGCGCCAGGCGCTGTCGGCGGCCGCACTGCCCCGGTGACATTCATCCACCACGATCAGGTCGAAGAAATCGGGACTGAATTCGCGGAAAGCATCTTTATCCTCATTATAGTTTGTCAGGCCCTGGTATAATGCCAGGTAGATCTCGAAGGCTTTATCGATCTTCTTCTTCCGGATGACCGTCATCCGGTCTTTAAAATGCTTGAAATCGCCTTTTTTGGTCTGCAGGATCAAGGCGTTCCTGTCGGTTAGGAAAAGAATCCGCTTTTTCGTCCCGTTTTTCCAAAGACGGTAGATGATCTGGAATGCCACATACGTTTTTCCTGTACCAGTTGCCATCACCATCAGGATCCGGTTACGTCCTTTTGCAATCGCTTCCACCGTATGGTTTATGGCGATCTGCTGGTAGTAGCGGGGTTTTCGGCCCGATCCGTCGAAGTAATAATCGGCCAGGCTAATTTCTTCAACTTCAGGTGTGGTGATCCCTTTGTATTTCTTGTATCTCACCCAAAGCTCTTCCGGAGACGGGAAATTCTCAAGGGTCAGCTCCCGTTCCACCGTTTCAGAATATCCCGACCGGTCATGCTCCAGGAATCCGTCCCCGTTGGAACTGAACGCCACCGGAATATCCAGCATCTGGGCATACCCTAAGGCCTGCTGCATTCCATGACCAAGAGAATGGCTATTTGTCTTGGCTTCAATAACAGCCACTGGGATATTCGGCTTATAGTAGAGAATGTAATCAGCCCGTTTCCGTTCACCCCGGGCCGTTTTGCTGCCTCTGACATAGATCCGTCCGTCCGTAAATGGTACCTCTTCCCGTACCTGCTTTTCCACATTCCATCCCGCCCTGACCAATGCTGGCAGGATGAATTGTGTGCAGATGTCGCGTTCGGAGAGGGTTGATTTTACGGTCATTGGCTGCTTAATGGATGTTTCCTTTCAAAGTACCCACCCCGACCTTCGGTCTGCCCCCAAAGTTCCCCGTGTACACGGGGATCAAGGGAGGGGATAAGAGGTGTGGGTATTTTGGTTGATTTCCCAACGGGAGTAAAATTAAAAGAAATTATTGAACCGGGGTAAATGTTTGGTGTAAAAGAAAATAATGTTCTTGAAGAACGTACATGTGATTGCCTTGTTGATATATTCGATTGGTCCTTGTGTTCATCAATATACCAGATTCCTTAGCTTTCTTGCTAATGCATAGGAATGTTCCAGGGATTTCTTCTCAATATCCTCATCCCAATCATCCGTGAATTTATCAAAGACCTGATGAAGGGTGTTTAAGGTTTCAATCTCAAAGAAATCACTTGCGTTTCGTTCATGCACATAGCATGTTTCATTAATTATACTTATTATTGCCGCTATGTCATCAAAAATTGAAATCGCATCCTCATAGACCCAATACCGTTGCACTGACTTTTTAAATATTTGCAAGCACTGAAATTGCAATGTTCTTATTTTGTCATCGATTTCGCTTTCCTTTTTCCTCTCCTCTGCGGCTAATTTTCTTTCCTCCAATTGAATCTTTTGCCACTCGAGATCGCGATCACGTTCACGTTGTCTCATTTCCAAGGTTTTTATTGCCAGGTCATGTTCTAATTCTGCTTTCCGGATCTCAATTGAAGCGAAATCATTGTCCGGGTTACCTTGATTTCTGTTTTCATTGGTGTAATTTTCTTCCATAGCATTTGTTTTTTGTGGTTTGTTTGATTGATTTTGTTTTCCTCCGTGCGAATGCATTAATATGTTTTCCTCATCCATAGAGGTTTTCGTGTTTTCTTGTTGGCCGAAACCCTCGTCGGAGGCGGTTTCATCCTGAAACCATGTTTTCTTAACCTCTGCGATCCTGCGGGTGCTTACTTCTAACTCTTCGGCGATTTCCCGGTAAGAGCGACCCTGGTTCAAAAGGGTTAAAATTTGGCTGTCTTTATCATTCATTGTTTTCTTAGTTAATTTGACCGTTTAAAATGACCTTTAATATGAATTTTCTTCTTTAGTTGTAAATTCCAGTACTTATCAAATTCCCGCTGAACATCAAGGCGGGTGTTCTCTGTTTCCCCTGAATCGGTATCCATTTTTTCATACCAGGCTGCTCGAATAGCAAAGCCTTGTTCAAAAAATCGAAATAATGCTTCCTCAAGGGTCAGGATCGTTACAGCCCATGAGAAGAACTTGTTTTTCTCACCACGGGGAGTATCAGCATAGAATTTTATTCGTTCTTTAATCATCTGCATTTTATATTAATGGTCGTGTTAATGTTCATATTAGATGGGCAGTGTTAATTTATAAACCTTGATATAAGGTAACAGAATGAAAAACAGCGACATATCAGATAAACATATTGTAAACTTTGTAAAGTTGTCCTTAGTTTACACTAAATTTACTACTAATTTACCTCCTAATGCACTGATTATCTTTATATTGTAATTGTTGTAAACAAAGTGAATTAAAAACTATTATTTTATTTTCCCTGCCTTTGGGCAATGAACTCTTTTTTAATAGAATAAAATTTACCAGTCCATTGAATAAATGATAGTGTATCAACCATCATGTGTTCAGATTCATCATACTGTGATGCTACAGTAGGGTATTTAAACTTTTGTGGTTTATCTACTGCCGGGGATAATTTCCACTCCTCTTTGAAAATTCTTTCAATATCAATAGGAAGCGCGTTTATCTGTCTTAGTGTTTCTTTAAGCTGTTCTGCAAGTTTTATAGGTACAATATTTATCTCTTCACCAACATCCTCCCTCCCGAACAGATCATCAAACCAACGAAGCATTTCTTTCTCAACCTTTGTCCGTGTATTTACGATGATTTTTCGCATAGCTTCAGTTTCATAATCCTTTGGTTCAAACCATAAACGGGACCTTTTTGGATGGATGAGGTCTCTTTTCTCCAGGTAGGATAAGTACGCTGGTATTTCCTCTTTTAATTTTTCCAACAGATCTGGATCTTTCTCTTCTGGTTTAAGAGTTGGAACCTTTACGACAAAGAACCGATTATCTTCCTTTTCCATTTGAATAAAATTATCTTCTTTGTTGCTTAGTAAAATGAATTTCCCATTAAAATCCAGCTTTATAATATCACGACCTTTGGCTTCCATATTAATTCGATCATCGGTGGCGAGGCGTTTTATTTTTTCCTTTATCAGAATCTTGTCAATAAAAGATTCATCAATCCCGACGATCAATTTTCCAGTCCAATGAGCATTGAATTTACTACTGAAATCTTCATTGCCAAGACGTATAGCATTATTACCAAAAATTTCACAAAGCCATTGAAGAAAGGTAGTTTTGCCGGTTTCCTGGTCTTTAGATACCAGGCAAATAACCGGTAATTTCTGAGTGGGATTTTCATACAATATTTTCAAATAATCCTCAATAACCGGTAGCATGTTTTGAAACACATGCTTTAAGAACTTATGAGTATTGTCAATCGCGCCTTCCTTGGGTTTGTGTTTTAGTTGCTCATACAAATTATAAAACAGGTTCCCATGAACCTCAAACTCTCGTTGATATGTTGCTTTGTTATCTGGGATGTTAGCAAACGAGATATATTTCTTGATTTTAGAGAATGCGGGCCTTCCATGGTCCTCCAGAATAACACTCTTCTTCCAAAATAAAAGACAGGGGACCGTTTGCTTTTTTGATGTGATCTGAACACCTTGAAGATAGTAATCGGTTCCTACCCGGATATACTTATCTTCAGTATGAGATAGATTATCCTCTGGTTGTTGGTCTTGGACCTGATTATCTTTATCCATAATTTGCAAGAATAAATGCCCCCTTTTCGGGGGCATAAAACAAAAACCGTCAGTAAATCTTTAGGGCAAAAGATTCTCCTTCTTCCAAAGGGTGATGGTTTTAATTATTGACTTTTTAAAAGATTTTCAATTTCAACACTTGAAATCCGTTTTTCCTTCGTGCATTTTAGGAGTCCGGATTTTATGAGATTACCGACTTTCCGGTCCGACCGTCCTAAGAGCTTAGCTGTTGCATGGATAGAATAATACTTAAGCTCTTTGACTTGGGCTTCCTGTGCATGTTCCTTTAATGCCTCCTTAATGAGGTTTTTTATTTCTGAGGGCTTAATAATTATTATCTCTGCATCCATTTCATTCATTTTTTTGTATATTTACACATTGATTTGCTATTTTTACAACTCGTGCTTATTTTTTGTGCAAATATATAATATTTTGATCTCTAAAATCAAATTTTAATCATTTTTTTTATTTTTAAGCTGTTGAAAAATGAAAGTTGAAGAGAAATTAAATCAGTATGTTGTTGATAATAACATTGCTATAAAAGATATTGCTACGCTGATAGGAAAGACAAGAAATACTGTAGCAAGTATTCTAAAGGGTGAATCGGCGATAGATGCTAATAGTATTATTACTATTTGTGATCATTACAGACTTCCTATCAGTCACTTTATTGAGGATCCTCATAAACAAGGATTGGTGAAAGAAATTAAGACTCTTTTAGAAAGGATTGATAGATTGGAATATTACCTCTCTCGATTATTATTAGAAAAAATAAATCGTGATAAATCAGAGGTTCCGATTCCTGAGAATATTTATAAGTTTCCGCAGATTGAGAAACTAAGCCAGGAATTTGACTTATTTATGAATTCGAATGATTATCAAAAACAATTAGACTTTAAAGTATCCTGGATTCTTAATTTAGCCTATACTAATTTACTTAAGAAATATCCGGATTATGAAATGACAGAAGAAGAGGAGAAAGAAAATAGGAGAATTGTTACCCAAAAATTTCTCAGTAATAACAAAAACAAAATCTAAGAACCACTTAATCAATGGTTAAGGAAAAGATAAAGCAATCCCCTATACTCCACGCGCTTCGCGCTAATTATTAATGAGGTAATGAAATAATGAGATAATTATTAATTACATCATTACATCATTATCTCATTATCTCATTTCCCCTGATCCATCCTCGTTTTTTTCAATATTGAATACAATATCTTCTGAATCTCGGTGCAGTCTGATGCCATCGAATCAAATTGTTTTTGTGTGATTGAATGTGTTTCCACCAGTATTTTCAACCAACACATGGTTTCATTCGCTTCTTTATAGGATATGGAAAGTTTCGACGAAAATTCCGCTTTTGAAATCGCAGAACAGGCTTCAGCTACATTCGCTGCAATTGATGTCCCGCTCTTCAAAAGTTGAGTGATAATAACCTGTTCTACGTTACGACCTTTTAAATACCTCGTTAAATTGATGATCCTTACGGCAAACGCCAAAGATTTCTCCCTAATAACATTTTTTCTCATATCACCCTGAATTATATCATTACTTCATTACCTCATTATTTCATTACTCATTAATCGGTTTCACCCCAAAAAAGGTAATATCCTTTTCAAAAACTATTTCAGCGGATGGCAGCGAAGAGATCGTTGCTCGCTTCAGATAAGTGAGTCGTCCTAAAATAAGTTGACAGTTTGTGGTTAATAATGGATCAAGGATTTTGATTTTAGATTTTAGATTTTGCCATTTTAGATTTGATGTTCCTGAATCCTCCCTGTATCCTTCCTGTAACTTATCCTTGCCCTGGGTTCGGGATCTTGATAGCCTGCAGTCGGCGAGGTGGGGGATCTTTGTGTGCCTTTGTGACTTCCTTCGAGTGCCTTTGTGGTTAATATTTTTGTCGAAAATAAAAAAAACTCCCTGCCTGCATTTTTCTGCAAACAGAGAGCTTCTTACAATAGTATGGTCCGTAACCTAAAGCTGTGCGGGAGGTTCTTTCTTCTCCTGGCTTTTCTCTATAAAGTGGTAGATCACCAGCGCCAGTCCGCCAAGGAGGCAGATCATGGAGAAATAGGCTGCTTCTTCACTGAATGAAGTATAGGCAACCAGTAGCTTTCCGATGAATATTCCCAGGCCAACGCCCACGAATACCATCCCCCATTTCAGGGATGAGGCATCTTTGTGTTTGGGTTCCAGCAACGAGGCGTCAAGGCCGCGTTCTATGAGCATTCTGCGTTCTTTCCTTTTGATGGAGATGTAAACAATTCCAAAGACCATGGCGAAAAACGACATCGGGATCAAAAATTCAGCGTTCATCTTTTTTCGAATTAAGGGTTTGTGATTAACTTTTGGTCTTTTGACGCCGAAGGGCCCAATCGGTTACAACTCAATGGGAAAAACTTTTTCTGACCGCCAGTTTCGCTGCGCTGATCGTGGATCCTGTTACCAGTTTTACAAGGTACATCCCGTCGGGATATCCTGAAAGATCCACCTGTTTTACGATGTCCTGTTTTGAACTAAGGTTTGTTTCCGGGAAAAGGATCCTGCCATCCATGGTGGTGATGATGAACGTTGCAGGTCCGTTTACATTGGAAAAAGCGATGGTTGCCTTATCCCCGGCAGGATTCGGGTATATTCTGATCTGCGGAGGCCGATCCTGATTTTCTGAAATACCCGAACAATTCCGGGAGACAATGATCTTGCTGATCTCCGGACCGGTCCCGCAAAGATTCCTGCAATAAACAGCTATTTTGCCTGAATCATTCACCTCCGAGAACAGCACCTTAATATAAGAAGTATCCTGCTCCCCGTCAAATGAGGCACCTGCCGGCAATGTCCATATATACTGCAGGGCACCGGGAACGGGAACTACCTGGTAGACATAGGCCACCAGGCCAATGCAAATGGTGTCATTCCCGGCAATCAGTCCGGTTACAGCCGGCACCGAATCGGTGATCACCCATATGCTGCTTAACCCACCATATCCGCATGAATTCTCCGCTTTCACACTTACGGATCCGGGATAATGACCCCAAAGTACGTTGACAGCCGTTGTGTTTTGTCCCTCTGTTATGGATGCATCAGGCGGAACAGTCCAGAGGTATCCGGTGCTTCCCGGCACGGGCTGTATCGAGAAGCTGGCAAGGATGTTTCTGCATACCTGGCCCGGACCCTCAATGGCATCCGGGGTTGAAACTGAATCAGAAAGGATTATGGCTAATACACTGGGGTTGCTGTTTCCGCAATCATTCCCGGCCACTACAGAGATGTTTGCAGAAGTCGACCCGAATGTAACGTTGATGGAGTCGGTATTTTGCCCGCTGTTTATTACTGCGTCCTCCGGCACTGTCCAGGAATAATGGGAAGCTCCCGGGACCGCCATAATATAATAATCAGCCGTTCCGTGAGCACAAAGCTCTGCCGGCCCGTTGATCGCGCCGGGAACCGGGGGAAACTGCCTGATCGTGACCAAAACACTATCGGTGGCTGTCTCCAGCGAAGCATCTGTTACAGTTACATAGTACCAGGTCGATTCCTCCGGAAAAGCTTCCGGATCCGGCAATGATGAGGAAAACCCTGCGGGCAGCGAGCTCCAGGAATATGTATAAGGTCCAGTCCCACCGGTAACGGCAGCATTGAGTTGTGTTATACTGCCCTCGCAAATGCTGTCGGGCAAAGCGGTTGCATCAACAGAAACCAGTGGAAGTTCCCCCGGAAAACCATCCTGCTGGCATTTGAGAACAACCACAGTTATGCCCCTTGTTCCGCATACATACTGCGTATACCCACATATTGACAAAACCAGTACAAGGAAAAGAATGAAGCTGTTTTTCCCCGGAAGAATCAGATTGAATGGAAGCGATCTTTCCTTCATCCGTTGTGGTTTTGTTAATACAAACGTATAAAAAATCAAGATGTTATCCAAGGATTTTCTTCTTTTGTTGCGCAGGTATCCGTATGACGCCCGTCTGCCAGAATGAGATTTACCTGGTTAATATTTGAGTTTCGTATATCATTTGCTGGTTTGGTGAATACTTGTCATCGGAAAACCGCCCGTATTATTGGATGTCGGTTCGCTATGCCCCGTAATATTCTAATATCTTAAAGTTCAAGGCTTAATTTCAGGTGTCCACCAAGACCGTCACGTATTATTCTCATAAGAGTGGAAAGGCGAATATCACTAGCATTATTTTCAATCCTTGAAATGTAGTTTTTTGTTGTACCACATTTTACCGCCAACTCTTCCTGTGTCAGGTTTTGTTGTTTCCTTGCTTCCTGGATAAGTACACCTATTTTAAAATTTTCAAATTCTTCCTCATATTTATCTCTTGTCGGTGTACCCAATTTGCCGTATTTTTTATCCAGATGATCATCCCAGGAAACAAGGTTATTTTCTTGAATTTTCTTCATAATATTTATGTTTTAAACGATTTGCTTTTTCAATTTCATTTTTAGGAGTTTTGTCACTCTTCTTTTGAAAGCCATTTAACAGGATAATTAAATTCCCATGATCAAAGAAGCAGAATATCCGATATGCGCTTGTGCCTACTTTAATTTTCATTTCAAAGAGGCCGTCAGTCCCTTCAAGGTATTTAAAGAATTTATCGGGAATCATTCTTAAAGACCTTACAAGACCAATAACCCAATCAATTTTATCCTGGACTTCGGGTTTTTGAGCGTAATAAAAATCCCAAAAATCATTTCCATAAACGAAAGTTGTCCTCATAAGAGATTCAATACCGAAACAAAGTTACCTAACTGGGCAACAATATGCAAGTTTTCTTAAAGAAATTTACAAGTCGTTTTTTATAGAATAAGGCATAACTCCATGATTAATGTTTAATTTTATCATTGCATTTATAATGAACATCCTCGACGCAGAGCATCGAGGTATCAAATTGGAAAATATTTTTTCACTCGTTGCAAGCGAAGGGGAATTAACCCAAACACCTCAACCCCCGTCCCCTTCTCCTTCAGGAGAAGGGGTAAAGGGGATGAGGTAATTAAACAAACAAAACAATGCGGTAATCTTTAATGAGCCCACCCCTTCAGTCCCCACCATGGCAGCAGGGAGGGAAAGACCAGAGGTCGGGGGAGTACAGGCATGAAATTATAATTGTAACCATCCGAACCAACCCACGTCTAAACCCAAAATGAAATACCAGGACGACAGTTTTTATATAGAACGGGTATTGAATGGTGATGCATCTGCTTATGCATCGCTCGTTTCAAAGCATAAGAACCTGGTATTTTCGATCGCTCTTAAAATATTGAACAGCCGGGAAGATGCGGAAGAAATTGCCCAGGATGCTTTCCTGAAAGCATATCAGTCGCTGAAAACATTTGAACGGAAATCAAAATTCTCGACATGGCTGTACCGGATCACATACAATGCAGCCATAAGCAGGACAAGAAAGAAAAAGGTTGAATTTGTCGGGATCGATTCTTCCGTTGTTGAGAATTATTCATCGGATGATGCGCAGGCAAACCTTGAGCAGTCGGATCAGACTGAACGGGAAATGCTTATGCAGCGGGCCCTGAAGAATCTTCCGGGTGATGATAACCTGCTGGTCACATTGTTTTACAAGGCCGATAATTCAATTGAAGATATCAGTTCCATCACCGGTCTTTCTGTTTCAAATGTGAAAGTGAAGTTGTTCCGGATACGGAAGAAATTGTATGAAGATATGAATGCGATGATGATCAAAAGAAATGCGTAACTTTGCAACTGTATGAAAGAAGATGATATCCTGAGGGATGATTTTTTAAAGGAGCTGGTCCAGAAAAGCCCGTTGGACAGTCCTTCCGATGATTTTGTGAGCAGGGTCATGGGAAATATCCAGTTAGGTCCGGAACCCGTCAGGGTTCGTCAGCCGTTCTTCCTGATGGTAAGGTCTGCATGGCCTTATGTCCTTGGTTCGGTAATCCTGCTGATCTTCCTGTTTACATCTGATCTTCCCTTTACCGATTACATACCCGGCAAAGGATTCTATACCAATTTTATCCTGCCGTCTTTCAATTTGTATATTTCCTGGATCCGTGACCTGTTCAGCCATTCCAAGTATACACCGATCGGGCTGATCATTATCGGGGCCGGTGGATTCCTTTTCCTTTTCGACAGATTACTTGATAAAAAGCCCCATTCACAGCATCATAATGTCCTCTTATGATACCAAGGGAAGTTGAAGATTCATTATCCGACTTCTTTCAGACCAGCTTAAATAAGGAATTTTTCGTTCATTCTTCGAATCCGCTGACCGGTGGATCGATCAATGATGTTTATTGCGTGGAAACCATCGATGGTGATTTTTGCCTGAAGATCAACGAAGCTGCCAAATATCCCGGGATGTTTGAAAAAGAGGCGATGGGCCTGTCAATCCTTCAGGAAGCCAATGAAATCAGGGTTCCGAAGGTCATCACGACAGGGAATGCCGGGACTTATTCCTACATCCTCATGGAATATATTGACGGTTCTTACCGGATGCCTGATTTCATGCGTGATTTCGGCTATTCACTGGCCAGCCTTCACCGGCATTACGGGGAATCTTTCGGACTTGATCATGATAATTACATGGGATCGCTCGAACAGGTCAATAAGATGCATGACAGCTGGATCGTTTTCTTCACGGAAGAGCGTCTTGAACGTCAATTCCGGAAAGCCAGGTCCGCTGGGTATTTCAGCTCGGGTGAGACCTCCAATTTCTACCGGTTGTACAAACAGCTCGACAACATCTGTCCGCATGAAAAACCTTCGCTCATCCATGGAGATCTGTGGGATGGCAATTTCATCGTAAGCGACGAAGGAAAAGCCTGCCTGATCGATCCGGCGGTTTACTACGGGCACCGTGAGGTCGATATTGCAATGAGTATGCTGTTCGGGGGATTCGATGACGATTTTTATGATGCCTACAATGAATCATTCCCGATGGAAAAGGGGTGGCGTAAACGTGTTGAGGTATATAACCTCTATCCGCTGCTGATCCATCTGAATCTTTTCGGACCCGGTTACCTTGGTGCTATCCAAACTATTATAAGGAAATTCTGATCTTCTGTCAGTTCAGTTTATACTTTTCCTGCCAGAGCTGCTTGAAATTCTTACTGGCAATTTTCGGGATCTCTCTTCTTGGCCCCCATTTTTTCCTGAAGAACCTTTTCATGAAACGGTTCTTCATCTTTGGGCTTGACTTATCGAGCATCCAGCGGTGCATCATCACCATCTTCCAGCCTTTCATGATGAAACGCCAGGTATAACCGGAATAATTCTGTTTCACCGTTTCATTTCGGTTATAAAGGAGAAGCTCGTGCAGAGGTATCTTCATCGGGCAGACAGAAGTGCATTTTCCGCAGAGGGATGAAGCATAGCTCAGGTGGTTGAAATCACGCAATCCCAGGTAATGGGGTGAGATCACCGAGCCAACCGGTCCCGAATAGGTTGCATTGTAAGAATAGCCCCCGATGGCGCGATAGACCGGGCAGCCGTTCAGGCATGCGCCGCAGCGGATGCAATAGAGGGCTTTCCGCTGTTCCTTCAGTTCAAGCACATCCGTACGGCCGTTGTCGATCAGGATCACGTACATTTCTTCCGGACCGTCAGGCTCATCAGCTGTCCGCGGTCCGAAAAGAATGTTGTTGTACACGGTGATGTTCTGTCCGGTCCCATGGGTTGCGAGGAGCGGAAGGAACAGATCGAGGTCTTCAATCGACGGGATGATCTTTTCAATACCGACCAGTGCAATATGGATCTTTGGGAAAGCTATGCTCAGCAACCCGTTCCCTTCATTTTCCGTGAGGGCGACAGCACCGACATCGGCGATCAGAAAATTCCCGCCAGTAATGCCGACATCCGCCTGTATAAATTTCGAGCGAAGCTTCTCTCTTACGAATGCGGCAATCTCCTGTGGCTTTGTATCGGAAGGCAGGCCGAATTTTTCATGGAAGAGCAAAGCCACGTCCTCTTTGGATTTATGCATTGCAGGTGTCAGGATATGATAGGGCTTTTCGCCGGCGAGCTGAACGATATATTCCCCGAGGTCCGTTTCGAGAACTTCACGCTTATGCTTATGCAGCAATTCGTTCACTTCAAGCTCTTCGGAAAGCATCGTCTTCTGCTTTACGATCAGCTTTGCATTTGCCTTCTTTATAATATGCAGGATCTCTTTCTGCGCTTCCTTTTCACTGAGCGCCCAGATCACTTTGCCCCCTCTTTTCTCAAAATTGGTCTCGAATTCGGTCAGATACCGGTCGAGCTTGTCAATAGCCTTATGCTTGATGTTTGAGGCTCTTTTCCGTGCCAGTTCGAGGTCCCGGAACTGTTCCTTCCCTTTAATGACAGCCTGGTCATATTTAGAGATGTTATAATCAAGCCTGCGCCGGTGTTCCGGATCAAAGGCTTTTTTTACCGAATCGGAAAGAAATTTCTCTAAATAATGGGACATATCTGTAAGAACTGTTAAAGCGTCTGTGAAATTTTATTCACCCGCGTTTCATGACGTCCACCTTCAAAACCTGTAGTAAAAAAAATCCGTACCATATTCAGGGCTTCTTCTTCCGAAACAAAACGGGATGGAATGGAAATGACATTTGCATTGTTGTGCTTACGGGCAAGTTTCGTGATCTCTTCATTCCAGCAAATGGCAGAGCGTACGGCCGGGTACCTGTTTGCTACCATGGAAGCACCATTGCCGCTGCCGCAAATAATGATCCCCGCATTCATCTTCCTGTCCTGTATTGCGCGCCCCAAGGGATGTATATAATCAGGGTAATCCACACTATCCTTTGAAAACGTTCCAAAATCCTGAAAAAGAAATCCTTCAGCAGAGAGCTTTTCCTTCAGGAATTCCTTGTAAAAAAATCCGGCATGATCAGCTGCAATTGCGACAGGATTATCAAAATCAACCATTGTTAATAAATTTAAAACAAAAGTAACGATAAATCGGTGATAATGAAGAGTGATTAAAACCGGCCGGCTAATATATGATTATGAATCAAAATTTTAAAATTTTGACAAAGGATTGTTGATATCTGAGTAACTTTGTTACAAAATTCTTATAACCTGATTTTTTTCGCCTGGAATCTCATTTTTATTTGAATTTCCTTTTTACAACGCTCATTTTTGAAAAATTATTAACGACAAAACAGCGTTACCCTGAAGTACATTTTTTTAACAATGCTATTTACTAACAGTTGTTAATAATTTTATTAAAATATTATACGTCAAAAAAATATCCCTTGATAACCCTCGTAAAATTGTTCATTGACTATTACAAATTCAAAATGCAAGATTTCATTGAAAAAAAAATGAACCGTATCAACGCCTATTACATTTGCAAAAAAATATTTTAAAATCCTTTTTATAATTTATTATGATTTCGACTGTTCAGCATAATTCCTTTCAGCTACTATCTGATGAAGAGATCATCAGCAGGTTTATAACGCTGAAAAAGGAAAAAAATGCGATCTTGCTTGCACATTATTACCAGATACCGCAGATTCAGGATATGGCCGATTTTGTTGGAGACAGTCTTGGATTGTCGCAGGAGGCGCTGAAGACTGATGCAGACATTATTGTATTTGCCGGTGTTCATTTTATGGCGGAAACTGCGAAGATTCTCAATCCTGAGAAAAAAGTCGTGCTCCCTGATCTCAATGCCGGCTGTTCGCTGGCTGATTCATGCCCGCCGGCGGCTTTCCGTAAATTCAAGGAGGAACATCCCGGTCATGTTGTGATCTCATATATCAACTGCTCGGCAGAGATCAAGGCTTTATCGGATGTCATCTGCACTTCCAGCAACGCTGTAAAGATCGTTGAATCGTTCCCTAAAGATCAGAAGATCATTTTTGCCCCGGATAAAAATCTGGGTAATTATATCAACAATCTGACCGGCCGTAACATGGTGCTGTGGGATGGGTCCTGCGAAGTGCACGATGTGATCAGGCTGGAAGCCATCATCAAGCTGAAAGAAAAGAATCCGGATGCCAAACTTATCGCACACCCGGAATGCAAGGCAGTGATCCTGGCACTTGCGGATTTCATCGGATCGACCACGGCACTGATCAATTATACGATCAAAGATCCTTCGCAAAAATTCATTGTTGCCACCGAAACAGGCATCCTTCACCAGATGAAAAAGGAATCACCAGGCAAGGAATTCCTTATCGTTCCTACAGATGAGACCTGCGCATGCAATGATTGTCCATACATGAAAATGAATACATTGCCCAAATTACTGAGTTGCCTTGAAAAGGAAGAGCCGGAGATCATTTTAAGCCCGGTGCTGATGGAAAAAGCAAAATTACCAATCATGCGGATGCTCGAATTGTCAAAATAAGTAACTTGTGCTGATGAATACACGCTGTTTTTTTTCCATTTCACGCATCTTACTGATATTGAATTTTTCATTTTTCATTTTTCATTTTTCATTTGCCCAGGATAGCACTAAAATCAACGGATATCAACGGTTCTATTATCCCAATAAGGTAGTCTCCAGCGAAGGAACCATGGTAAACGGGAAGCCCGACGGTTACTGGAGATCCTATTACGAGAACGGTAAGTTGAAATCGGAAGGCAACCGGAAGAACTTTGAGCTCGACAGCACCTGGAAATTTTACAATGATAAAGAAAAGCTGATACTGGAAGTCACGTACAGGAACGGAAAGAAGAATGGGATGAAAACGTCTTACCTTGATAAGGAAACGATCAGGGAAACATTTAAAAACGATGTCAAGGAAGGATATACAAGGATTTATTACCCATCCGGGAAAATTAAACTGGAGATACCCTTCCTGAATGGAATGGAACAGGGATTTGCCAAAGAATATTCTGAAGAGGGAGATATTATCACACTGATCGAGTACAAGCGGGGGTTTGTCATCGACAGGCTTAAGATCAACCGGAAAGACAAGAACAACTGGAAACAGGGTCGCTGGTTTACATTTTATCCTGCCGGCAGCATTAAACTGGAAGGAACCTATGTTGATGATAAGAAAAACGGGTATTTCAAAGAATATTCGGAAACCGGCGACCTGCTGAGTGTTTCCAAGTATGTGAATGATGTCAGGCAGGAACAGGCTGAAGAGATCACTAAACTCACAGTTTTGAATGAGTATTATCCCGACGGGAAGATAAAGATCAGCGGAACTTACAGGAATGATGTACCGGAAGGAATCCGGAGGGAATACAACGAGGAAGGACAGGTCGTTAAATCATTCATTTTCAGGAATGGGATCATGACAGGCGAGGGGATCATCCTTGAAGATGGCAGCAGGGACGGACACTGGAAAGAATATTACGAGGACGGATCATTGAGGTCCGAAGGTGATTATAAGACCGGAAAACCGGTCGGGGCCTGGAAATATTATTACCAGGACGGGAAGATCGAGCAGGAAGGAAAATATACGGCTTCAGGGAAACTGACCGGCACCTGGAAATGGTTTCACAGGAACGGGCAGGAATTGTTGGAAGAGGATTATTTGAACGGGCAAAAAGACGGTCCGCATACGGAATATGACGAGAATGGAAAAGTTGTTGAAGAAGGCGAATATGTGAACGATCTTGAGAATGGGTCCTGGTTTTCGATCGAAGGCGATTACCTGGAAAGGGGCATCTACCGTGACGGGCTCAAGAATGGACTGTGGAAATCCTACTATTTATTTGTTTCCGGGAATAAGGCGGATAGTGTTTTACAATTCTCAGGCAGTTTCATCGATGACAATCCCGACGGAAAGCATTACTATTACTGGGATAATGGAAAATTGAAGGATGAAGGACTTTACATCATGGGTAAGAAGGAAGGCGACTGGGTGAAGTACAATTATGACGGAACGCCTTTTCTGATCATCACCTACCGGAACGGAACAGAGATAAGGTATGACGGGGTGAAGATCAAGCCGCCGTTTGAGCCGGAGAGCAATTGATAATGGAACTTTTTAACTTGGTTGGATAGGAATATTCAGTTAAACGTACCCACCCCGACCTTCGGTCTTCCCCTCCCTACCAGTAGGGAGGGGAAGAGAGGGGTGGGTAAAAAAGAACTTTATTTCCAAACCCTGAAAAGAGTCTTTTATCTAAGGGGATGAGTTTTATATATTTAAAGAAATTATATGAGAAATGCCAATAAACCATCCACAAGGGGTGAACAACGGAAGAAAACCGAGAAAAGGCTGCGGATAAGGCCCGCTGAACCGCGTGAAAGCCGTGACGAAAAGCCCGTTCGCCCGGAACGGGATGAGGAGAAACCTGCAAGAAGAACGGGCCGTCCTGTTAGGAGGGAATCCCTCCCTGAGAAAGACTGGAAGAAAGAACGTCCGGTAAAAGCCCGTGATACGGATAAACCGCAAAGGGAATACAGGAAGGACAAGCCTGAGCGATCAGGGAGGCCGGAAAAACCTGCAAAACCGTGGGACAAGGATAAACCGGAAAGAGAATACAAAAGGGAAAGGCCGGAACGAGGATCAAGGACGGAAAAACCAGAAGCAAGAGGGAATCGGGAACGGCCAGAAAAACCCTGGGATAAGGATAAACCGGAAAGAGAATACAAAAGGGAAAGGCCGGAACGAGGATCAAGGACGGAAAAACCAGACGCAAGAGGGAATCGGGAACGGCCAGAAAAACCCTGGGATAAGGATAAACCGGAAAGAGAATACAAAAGGGAAAGGCCGGAACGAGGATCAAGGACGGAAAAACCAGACGCAAGAGGGAATCGGGAACGGCCAGAAAAACCCTGGGATAAGGATAAACCGGAAAGAGAATATAAAAGGGAAAGACCGGCAAGAGACGCAAACAAGGACAAACCTGAAGTAAGAGGGTATCGGGAACATCCGGAAAAACCCTGGGACAAGGATAAACCTGAAAGAGAATACAAAAGAGAAAGGCCGGAGAGGGAATCAAAAACAGAGAAACCGGAAAGAAGTTGGAAGAAAGAACGGCCGGAAGGTGATGAGCCGGTTAAGAGGTATACCGGGGAAAGAAGGGCATACAGAAGGCCTGAGCGGGAACTGAAGCCCGGGAAGGAACTGATCGAAAAAGAATATACGGTCAGGTTGAACAAATACATCGCCGATGCCGGCATCTGTTCCCGGAGGGAAGCTGACAAGCTAATCGAGGCCGGGGCTGTGAGTGTGAACGGGATTGTTGTGAAGGAACTTGGAACCAAAGTCACGCTCAGCGACAGGGTCCAGTTCGGTGATCAGACCTTGTCGAAGGAAAAACTACGGTATGTGCTGCTCAATAAGCCCAAAGGGTATATTACATCAGTTGAAGATCCGCATCATGAAAAGACGGTGATGAGCCTTGTGGCCAAAGCCTGTAAGGAACGGATCTATCCTGTCGGCCGCCTTGACCGCAATACCACCGGTGTATTGCTTTTGACGAATGACGGTCAGATCACCAAAAAATTGTCGCATCCGCGATACGGGATCCGGAAGATATATCATGTGGTGCTGGATAAATCGCTCACCAAAACGATTCTGATGGAGATCAGGGACGGGATCGTGCTTGATGACGGCCCGATCAAGGTGGATGTGATTGAATATGCCGGGAACGGAGATGATAAAAAAGAGATAGGAGTAGAGCTTCATTCCGGGAAAAACCGCATCGTGCGCAGGATATTCGAGAAGTACGGGTATAATGTTGTCAAGCTCGACCGCGTCGTTTTTGCCGGTCTGACCAAGAAGAACCTTCCCCGCGGGCACTGGCGCTTCCTGGAAGAAAAAGAAGTGAATATGCTCAAGATGCTGAGTTGAAAATAACGTACCCACCCCGACCTTCGGTCTTCCCCTCCCTACCAGTAGGGAGGGGATAAAGGGATGGGTAAATACAAGACATAATCAAAACAGATCATATGATTAAACTCATTTCATTACTAAGTTCATTACTGATCACCACCCAGGCATTTGCCGCAGATCCCAACAAGGATCTGATCAAGGCAGCGGGTGATGCAACGACCTACCCGAATGACAACCTTGTTGTTGTTTATGACAGCACACGCGTTGACATGCAGGAGTCGGGACTTACCTATGTTGTCACACATACACTGACCAAAGCGCTCAATTACAAAGGTGCGCTGGAACTGAGTGTCGTAAAATTCGGATATGATCCGTTGTCAGCATATACGGAAATCAGGAAAGTAACTGTCTACAGGAAAGACGGGACGGTTAGTTCGCTGGATGTTAAGAAAGTGCTTGATTACCCAGCCCCGGCACGGGCCATTTACTGGGGAGCACGTGAAATTATGCTGGAAGTCGGACGGCTTGACCCGGGTGATGCCATCGAAGTCATCCAGTTCAAAAAAGGATTCACCTATGCATTGCTTGGAAACCCTGGCGATGAAGATGACCGGTACATCCCGCCAATGAAGGGTCATTTTTACGACATCGTGGAATTCTGGAGCAGCAACCCTGTAAAATCAAAGGTTTACCAGGTTATGATCCCAAAGGATAAGGAGCTTCAGTATGAATTCTACAATGGTGAGGTTCAGTCATCCTGTTTACCCGACGGAGGAAAAAAATTACTGACGTTTTCGAAAAAGGACATTCTTCCCCTGAAGAATGAATCAAGGATGGTTTCCCTATCGGATGTGTCTCCCAAATTGCTGCTGTCGACCAGTCCTGACTGGGAAATGAAATCAACCTGGTTCTATAAGGTCAATGAAGATTTCGGAAGTTTTGACTCTACACCCGAAATAAAAAAGAAAGTGAATGAGATCCTCTCGGGGGCCAAAGATGAAAACGATTCCATTTCCAGGCTAACCCACTGGGTCGCGGATGAGATCCGGTATTCAGGGTTGTCGATGGGTACCGGGGAAGGATTTACGCTGCACAAGGGAGCCATGACCTTTACTGACCGGTGCGGGGTTTGCAAGGACAAAGCAGGAATGCTCATCACCATGCTTCGTGCGGCGGGATTCAGATCCTACCCGGCAATGACCATGGCCGGCTCGCGGATCGATTACATCCCTGCCGACCAGTTCAACCATTGTGTTACGGTCGTAAAGCTCAGAAACGGAAAGTACAAGCTGCTCGATCCGACCTGGGTTCCGTTCCTTCGCGAATTGTGGTCAAGTGCCGAGCAGCAGCAGCAATACCTGATGGGTGTGCCTGAAGGAGCTGACCTTGGCACAACGCCTTTATCTCCGCCGGAAAATCACTACATCCGGATAAACGGGAATTCAGAACTCGCCAAAGACGGAACACTGACCGGAACAGTAAGCATTACAGCCGAGGGACAATCAGATGCATCAGTCAGAGGTCTGTTCAAATACTCGAACAAAACCCAGTGGAACCAGAATGTCGAAAAAGAATTGCTGAAGATCAGCCCGCTCGCGGTAGTGACAAAGATCGACTATCCGCCGGATCCGATCGATTACAAAGCGGGGCCGATCCTTATAAAGGTAGAATTCACAATTCCTGACTACGGAATGAAATCCGGTAATACAATCATGTTCACGCCAATCGTAGCCGCCGGCATTTTCAAAGCATTCCAGCCACAACTTGCCTTTGAAACAAGTCTGAAAGAGCGGAAATATCCGTTCAGGGACCGTTGCAGCAGGCTGGTCGAGCTCACGGAAACGATCCGTTTACCGGAGGTCAAACAGATGATATATCTCCCGGAAAAGCAGGAAAAACCAGGCAGTGTTTGCTCATTTTCCGGAGGATATGAACTGAAGGGAAATATCCTGACATTGAAAGAAAAGATCATCCTTGGAAAACGGATCTATGATGCGAAAGACTGGCCGGAATTCCGGGATGCTGTCAGCGCCCAGAATTCATTTATCGACGGGCACATCATTTTCCAGGTCCAGAACTAATCAAATGAACTTAAACTCGTAACAACCATGAACGAATATACCTTCCAGTTTCGATCTTCCATTATCAATCTTCTGTTATCTTTCCTTTGTCTCCTGTCTATAACTTCCTATTCCCAGGATGAAAATTACGATGCCGTTTACCTCCGGCTGACAAAGGAATACACATTGAATCCTGACGGAAGCCAGGAGTTCAGGTATATAAAGCAGCTGAAACTCCAGACTTACCGGTCATTCCACAATCTTTACGGAGAAACGTTCGTGGTCTATAACCCCGATTTCCAGTCGCTGAAAATCAATGAATCTTCCACGGTCATGGCCAATGGCGTAAAGATCATCGCCCCGAAAAATTCATTCAATGAAGTTCTTCCTTCGATGGCAGCCAATGCACCGGTTTTTAACAAACTCAGGGAAATGGTGATCACGCATACGGCCACAGAACGGAATGCTTTGGTGAACCTTGATTATACGATCCATTCAAAGCCCGGATTGATCCCGGTCCTGATGGGAAACGAACTGCTTGCGGAAAATGAGCCAATAAAAGAATTGACAGTGGTCGTGAAAATCCCTTCCATGATAAAACTGAATTATAAGATACTCAATACTGACCAGGTCCCGGTTGTGACGAATGACGGACAATTCAGCGTTTATACCTGGAAATTCCTGAATGTACCAGCGATATCACAGGAAGAGCTCCAGCGGCCGGCCAATGATCTTTATCCGCGCCTGATCTTCAGCACCGACCGTGACAGGAAACTGCTTTATTCCACAATCATGGTGCAGCCGACTGCATCATTTGTACCGGATGAAGAGATGAAAAAAGCGGTGAATGCGGTCCTTTCCGAGCAGAAAGATCAGATGGATATCGTGCTGAAGTTGCAGGAGAAAGTGGTCAATGAATTCCGCCTGTGGCCGATCCCGATGAAATACTGCGGCTTTGTTTTACGGCCGGCGGCGGAGACCTGGCACAGCAACGGCGGGATCATGGCGGAAAAAGCAATCCTGCTTATCGCTCTTCTGAAAGAAGCCGGCATCCCGTCTTTTCCGGTTTACGTGGTGCGGAATTCATTATTTGATGAAAATCTCGGAACGTTGCTCGACATCGAAGACGTCATCGTGAAAACCGATCTGAAAGAATCGGGTCCGGTTTATCTTTCCGTCACCACATTGAATCCGCAGAACCTCAAATATACTTATCCTGACAGGGTTTTCATTGAAATGAATGCCGAAAACAAACCTGAATTCCGGAAAACCGAAGTTTATAAAAACAAGATCATTCTGAACGGAATATTTGAATTTTACGAAAAGAAGCAGTTGAAAGGCGATTTGTCGGCCGGTGTATTCAACGGAACCAATCCATGGCTGCAACTGCAACGGGATAAAAGCAAGGCCAAATCGATTTTTGGCGGTGGCATCGCCTCCGGTGACCTGAAGGAGCAAAAGATCGCCACGATCGGCCAGGAGGAATCGGTTGTAGCATACTCTGTGCAGAAGGAGAAGCCATTCCACCAGGATTCCCTGCTCTCCATCCTGGTACTTCCGCTGGCGTCGAACGGCATCGAAAGCCTGGGGATTCACTTGCTTCCGGCGAAGCGTGAAACGCCGCTGGAAATCAATTCCGGGATCGAGGAGAAATACGATTTCAGTGTGGCTGTACCTGAAGGGATGCTGCTCTTCTCTCCGGAAACCAAAAAGGAAGTCAGTAATTCAGCCGGAACGTTCAGCTATGAATTAAAAAATGAAGGTAAAAAGCTTCGGATAAAAAGAAGCATTGTCCTGGAGAAAAAGCTGATCCGGCCGGAGGAATACGGTGAATTCAAAGCGCTGATGGATCTGTGGAATTTTGAGCGTTACCGCGAAGTGGTATTTGTTAAAGACATCAAATAAAGGAAATAACTCTGTGTACTTCGTGCCTTCTTTGTGTTCTCCGTACAAATCATTTGATGATGGTTCGGCCTAATTCGCCGGATTGGATCTTTTTCCGGAGACCTTCAAATTTTATCTGTTGACTGAGGCAGAAAAAGATCTCCTCGATCGCTTCTTTATTTCCCTGGATTTCCTTCAGCTTCTTCGCGTTATCCAGGATCATTTTTTCGATCTTCTTTGCTTTAAAGGTCAGCAGGGCCCGTGTGATCCGCTCTTTCAGCTTTTCGGTTTCAAGATCGACGAATATATTGTTCTTTTCCCAGTGACCGCTCAGTTCGTATGGCTTCATCCCGAGATCGATGGCAAATGTCGCGATCTCAATATCCGGATGATGGTAATAGTGGTCCTTATCGGGGATCTTTTCCTGTTCCAGTGCTGCATGGACCTCGTCGAAGATCTTTAGGCAGATCTTGTTTTCAAATACGATCTCATCTGCCAACAGGTCATTCACAATGAAATCTGCCACCCTGATGCTTACATCAACAGGTTCATTATCTTCATTCGTTTTCCTGAAAAGGATGTTATCATTGCCGTACAGCAGGAGCAGGCGGACAACCTCCTTCTCCTGGCATTCGCTTGATTCGGGGTCATATTCAAACTGTGAAGGTGCTGCCGGCTCTGTCAGATCGATATCCGGTTCCTCTTTTATCCCGGCCTCCTGTGTTTTTTGGGTAAGCTTTTTCCGCAGCAGCTTATTGATTTCTGTCAGGAGGGTTTGTTCAGATACGGAAAGGATCCCGGAACACTCTTTCAGGTACAATGACCTTGAAATTGCATCAGGGATCAGAGAAATCGTATTAACAATCTCCTTGATCAATCCTGCTTTTTTGATCGGGTCTCCGGCCGTTTCTTCAAGGAGGAGACGTGTTTTGAACAGGATGAAATTGACGGAGGCTTTGGCGATGAATGCTTCCACGTCGGCGGACCTGTTCTTGCGGGCAAATGAATCCGGATCTTCGCCGTCGGGAAACAGGACGATCTTCACATTCATCCCCTGCTCGACGATCATGTCGATGCCGCGCATGGAGGCTTTGATCCCGGCGGGATCACCATCGTACAGGATCGTAATGTTCGACGTATAGCGCTGGATGAGCCGGATCTGTTCAATGGTCAGAGATGTTCCGGAGGAGGCGACCACATTCTCGATGCCGGCCTGGTGCAGGGAGATCACGTCGGTATAGCCTTCCACGAGGAAACAGGCGTCTTTCGAGATGATCGCCGACTTTGCAAAATAGATCCCGTACAGGGATTTGCTCTTATTGTAGATCTCCGACTCGGGGGAGTTGATGTATTTTGCCAGGTGCTTGTCGCTGGTCAGGATCCTGCCTCCAAAGCCGATGATCCTGCCGGAAGCGCTGTGGATCGGGAACATCACCCGTCCGCGGAACCGGTCGGTGACCCGGTCATCTTTCTGGATACCGAGTCCGGTTTTTGCCAGGTATTCCGCCTTATATCCGTTAGCCTGGGCATAATCTGCAAAATCCCCCCATTTTTCCAGGCTGTAGCCAAGCTGGAATTTCTTTATCGTATCCTCCCGGAAATCTCTTTCCTTGAAGTATGCCAGTCCGATGGCCTTTCCTTCTTCCTTATTGAAAAGCGTTTCCGAGAAATATTTTTGTGCAAAGGCATTGAGATTGAAAAGACTTTCTTTTTCATTCTGCTCCTGGATCTTCTCCGGTGTCTGCTCTTCTTCTTCGATCTCGATATTGTACCTTTTCGCCAGGTGACGCAGTGCTTCGGGGTATGTGAAATGCTCGTGTTCCATAAGGAAATTAACAGCATTCCCGGCTTTCCCGCAACCGAAACATTTATAAATGCCTTTGGCCGGGGAAACGGTGAACGAAGGTGTTTTTTCCGTATGGAACGGACAGAGGCCGATGAGATTCGTACCCCGGCGCTTCAGCAGCACAAAATCACCGACTACTTCTTCTATCCGGCTGGCAGACAGTATATTTCCTATGGTATCATGCGGGATCAAAAGGGCGATTATTTGTGGCTAAGGTAAGAAATTAGCGAAGATAAATTTCGTAATTTTAACTCAAATTTTCGACCGGGAAAGCGTTATGATCACAAGGAACCACGAAAAAATCGCAGGATGAAATTGAAGATCCTCAGGCCTCTCCGGATGGTGTTCTCATTAGCGGTTCTTTTTCTGACTATTTTCATTTTCATTAATTTCACCGGGATCTTTTCCAAAGAGATCATCAGGAGCATCCTGTTTTTCCAGTTCATTCCCTCGTTCCTGCTTTTCATTCGGGCGGCCTCCCTTGCAGCTGCCGGTTTTATCGCAGTGCTTGCGTTTACATTTTTTTTTGGACGGGTCTATTGCTCGTTTTTATGTCCGCTTGGTGTGATCCTGGATATCATTTCGGGACTGAACCTGCGTTTTGGAGAGAGAAGAGCTTATAAATACCAGAAACCAGTTGACTGGTTAAAGTATTCAATTCTTTCCCTGGTCATCCTGATCTTCATGACGGGGAACATCTTTTTCCTGAACCTCCTTGACCCGTTCAGCATTTCGGGGAGGATCTTTTCAAACCTGGTCAGGCCATGCATGGGATTGGTACCGACGGGATTTATCTCCAGGCCGGCGATGCTGTTTTCCTTTGGCATCTTCATACTTCTAACCCTCCTTGCCATGTACAGGGACCGGTGGTACTGCAATGCAATATGTCCTGTGGGGACATTGCTCGGACTTGTTTCAAAGGTTTCAATCCTGGGGTTGAAAATCGATAAGGCTACGTGCACCCAGTGCGGGGATTGCGAAAAGGTTTGCAAGGCCGGGTGCATTCAATTTCCTGAGAACAGGATAGATATTGACCGGTGCGTTTCATGTTACAACTGCATCGGGAAATGTCAAAGCAACAGCATCCGGTTTAAATTTCGCCTGCCGGCTATGATAAATGGGATAAGCAGCCTTTTTTTAAATAACCGCAGAGGTTTAGAGACGCAGAGAATCCTTGACAAAGTAACAGATTTCTTAGCGCCTTCGCGTCTTCGCGGTGAAAAGAGGCTATTTGTACAACCATCTGAATCAGCACAAAATTCACGAAGGACGTTTCTTCTGACAATGATTGCAGGAACTGTAGCTGTCACAGGTGTCAAAAAGTTGTTTGGATCTCCGGAAAAATCATCTGCGTTCAAAGCCAACCCGGTAACACCGCCGGGATCGGTCAGCATCTGGAATTTTACATCAAAATGCACAGCATGTCATCTTTGCATCAGCCTATGCCCGACCGGAGTTTTGCAACCGGCCTTATTTGACTACGGCCTGGCTGGACTTTTCCAGCCGAAAATGGATTTCCGGCGGCAATTATGTAAATTTGAATGTGTAAAATGTTCGGAGGTTTGTCCGACCGGTGCGATCCTGCCCATAACAAAGGAACAGAAAGCCACGATCCAGGCCGGGGTTTCCATATTTATCCGGAACCTCTGCATTGTTGTTGCCGAAAGGAAACCCTGCGGGAAATGTGCAGAAAAATGTCCCACAAAGTCCATTAAGTTGGTTCCATACCTTGGCGATCTGAAAATCCCCGTGGTGGATGAAAAAACCTGTGTGGGTTGTGGCGCATGTGAGTATATTTGTCCGACGTTGCCGGATAAGGCGATATATGTGGAAGGAAAAGCATATCATGGGAAAGCAGTAAAAAGTGATGGAGTGATGGAGTGATTATGAAAGCGGGTATTAATTATTGAAATGAATATCGAATATTGAACATTGAATGAAAAATATTGAACGGAAAATCTTAAATGAGTCAATCACTTTATCACTCCATCACTACATCACTTAAGAAATGGTAGAAATAAAACAATTTAGTTTCCTGGACAAAGAATTGGCAGAACAGGCATTTGCCATCAGACGCAAGGTTTTTGTGGAAGAAGAAGGTGTCGATCCAAATCTTGAATACGATCAGCATGAAGAGTCTGCGCATCATTATCTTCTCTTAATCGCAAATAAAGCCATTGCAACGGCACGATGGCGGGAAACGGAAAAGGGGATCAAGCTGGAACGGTTCGCCGTGCTGCCCGGATTCCGCAATCGCGGATTCGGCGAGATTATTTTGAAGGAAGTGTTGAAGGATGTGAGGAAGGAAGGGAAGAAGATCTACCTGCATTCACAGCTCCGTGCGGTGCCGTTTTATGAGCGCAACGGGTTCCGGAAACAAGGCGAAGTATTCTACGAGGCCAATATGGGGCACTACTATATGGAATTTTTATAAGAAATTATGAATTATGATAATATTGATGGAGCATTCTGTGTTTCAGTAATTAATGAATGAATCCCTGAATTTCTGGACTTACTTTTTGCCGGCGATCACGTTTGGATTCGCGGCTGCCGTGCAACCCGGGCCGCTTTCGCTGTATCTCATTTCACAAACACTGAGGGCTGGATGGAGACGAACGTGGCCGTCCATCTTTACCCCGGCCATCACCGACGGACCGGTAGCGGTTTTGTGCCTGGTCATTCTCAGCACGCTCCCGGATTATTTTCTGACATACATTCAGATCATCGGAGGCGGATTTATTTTGTTCCTTGCCTACAGGGCGCTGATGTCATGGAGGAAAGAAGCCCAAATAGAAAAACTACCGGATATCACTGCCCGGAAGACCCTGTTGAATGCCATGGTGATCAATATTCTGAATCCCAATGCCTACTTAGGATGGAGCCTGGTGATCGGACCGATGTTCCTCAAAGGCTGGAAAGCGGGACCGGGGTTTGGGATCGGGATTATCATCGGCTTATACCTGTCGATGTTTTGCACGTCTGCCGTGATCCTTCTGCTTTTCCACAAAGCGCGGGACAGGGGGCCGAAACTGCAAAGAACCCTGACCGGGATCTCGGCGGCCATGCTCGGCATTTTCGGGGTTTATCAGCTGGTGGCGGGAGGGATTGCGATTTTCAAGTAGGGAACCGAACCAGTGAACAACTTACAACGTACAGTGAACAGTGAAAAATGAAGAATGAAAAATTAACTGTTTGCTGCTTGGAACGCGACTTCTTTCCAGCCTCCCGGTATTCTCAGCCATTGATTTTTAAACCCTATTTCTTTTAACAGGGCCTTCGCTTCAGGGAAATAGAGTGATAATTCATGTGGTTTGTGGGCATCGGAAGTGAGGGTGATCGGAATACCGCGTTTACAGATCTTTTTTAAGATCTCCGGACCTGGGAAAAGGGTGTCGGAGCGTTTTTTGTATATCCCGCGTGTGTTTACCTCAACCACGCATCCGGAATCCAGAATAACATCAATGATTTCATCAACAAGACCCATGTACCAGGATTCATCCTCCCGGAAATATTTGTTCCTGTTGTACATCTTGATCTTGTCCAGGTGACCGATGATATCGGGTTTCTGCGTGGTGATCATGTCGAAAAGCTGGTAATAATAGGCGGTCACTGCTTTTTTTATATTTCCGCCAAAGATCTCCCGAAGACCGGAATCATAAATTGAGTGTTCCGGGCCGTCGATGAACCACAACTGTTCTTCGTTCCAGTTCCTCACAAGGTGGACTGAGCCAATTATATAATCGAGATTAAAATTCTCCCGGTAATAGGAAAATGGGCGTGTAATGCCGGGAATATGATCGATTTCGAGGCCGAGGAGGATGGTGACCTCACCCCCAGCAGCCCCTCCCCCAGCAGCCCCTCCCCGACCGGGGAGAGGGACGGGGTGTGGGGGTTGCCGGACAGCACGACAATACTCGTCCATCCGTTCTTCACGAAGGGCAAATGTGTTTTCAAACGGGACCGGTGCATGGTCGGTAAAGCCGATCGTATGAAATCCCTGGCGGATTGCTTCTTCAATATACTTTTCAGGATCATCGGAACCGTCGCTGAATCTGGTATGCGTGTGGAGGTTAAAAAGCATCATTAATTGATTGCGGGTTCTTCTGCAGGAACAATCCTGTAAATCTTATCGGCCCTACGGACATGAGATTTTACAGGCATGGAGCAGATCTCTCCCTTTACGACTTTATCGACATTCTTCAGGTCAACGCGAATCTCCGGAATGACCAGCTCGTGCACCCCGGTTGTGGGGCCCATGATGTAAACCGGGTCCCCGATCTTCAGCGATCCGGATTCCATCTTTATCTCAGCCACCTTGAGCTTTGTAAAATAATTTATCACCTTCCCGACATATTCTTTCCTTTGTGTGGCAACAGATCCGTGCTGGCTGGTCCATTCGCCAAGTTTTCGGCCAAGGTAATAGCCATCCCAGAAACCCCGGTTATAAACTGTTTTCAACCGATCCATCCATCCTTCAACCTTTTCCGGTGTATAGGTTCCGCTTTCCAATGCATCAACAGCTTCCCTGTAACAGGAAACCACGGTTTTCACATATTCGGGGCTGCGGCCACGGCCTTCGATCTTAAGAACCGTTACACCGGCCTTTACGATCTTATCCAAAAAACCAATGGTGCAAAGATCTTTCGGCGACATGATGTATTCATTGTCCACCACAAGTTCCACGTCACCTTCAAGGTCAGTGATGCGGTATGGGCGCCTGCAAATCTGGTAGCAGGCTCCGCGGTTGGCAGATGCATTGTAGTTATCGAGGCTGAGGTAGCATTTGCCGGAGATCGCCATGCACAAGGCCCCGTGGGCAAAAACTTCAATCCGCACCTCCTCCCCCGATGGTCCTTTAATTTTTTCTTTACGGATCGCTTTGGTGATGACGGCAACCTGGCTGAGATCAAGTTCCCTGGCGGTGACCATCACATCGGCATACCGTGAATAATACTTTACGGCTTCCGTATTTGAAATGTTCGCCTGTGTCGACATATGGACATCGATCCCCACTTTATTCGCATATTGGATCACTGCCCTGTCAGAGGCTATGATGGCCGAAATGCCGTTCTTCTTTGCGGAATCGACAATGTGCTGCATTTTCTTTATCTCCGCGTCATAGATCACTGTATTCAGTGTAAGATATGTTCGTATATTATGTTTACGACAGACACGGCTGATCCGTACAAGATCCTGAAGCGAAAAATTTATGGATGAACGTGCGCGCATGTTGAGGGTACCAACACCAAAATATACCGAGTCGGCACCTGCCCGGATGGCCGTATAAAGAGACTCAAAAGAGCCGACAGGAGCTGTTATCTCGATCTTCTTATTCCTCATCAGAAATTTTTTGCAAAAGTAGTGATTTTCAGGATACGGGACAGCGAAGCAGCGAAGTAGCGAAGTAGTGAAGTAGCGAAACAATGATTCCGGAATTACGCGACGAGAAATGCTATTTTGCTTTACTATCAGGCCCAGGCTTTTCAATACTTTTCGCTACTTCACTACTTCGCTGCTATTTATGTTTCAAGCCAGTTAGCAATCATCTTCTGCCCCAACGGGGTCAGGACCGATTCGGGATGGAACTGGACTCCGCAGATGTCGAGGGTTTTATGCGCCGCGCCCATAATGATCCCATCTTCGGAAACGGCTGTAATTTCCAGACAGGCAGGAAATTTTTCCTCAGCGACAGCCCACGAATGATAAAGTCCGGCAACAAAATCCGGGGGAATGTTTTGGAACAGCCGGTGACCGGTGTTCAATGCCGATACTTTTTTCGGCTGTCCGTGAATGACTTTCGGGAGGTTGAACAGTTTTCCGCCAAAATAAACAACAATCGCCTGGAACCCCAGGCATACACCCAGGATAGATGTTGTTTCTGCCGCCGACCTTAGAATATTGAACATGGCAGGCTGTTCATCAGGCAATCCGGGACCGGGAGAGAAAATGATCTTGTCAAAGGAACCGATCTGGTCAGTCCGTATATCTTTGGATGAGATAATTTTAAAACTAACTTTGTCATTCCGGCGCAGGATCTCTGCCATGTTATACGTGAACGAATCATGATTATCGAGTAACAATACATTTTTCATATGAAGTTCCTTAATAGTGCCGAAACGAGGGTCAAAATTAATGAATATGGCAACAAAGCCATTCCGTTTTTGTTCATCCTGGATTTCCCGGGAACGAAGGGATTGGTATTGACGCCGGAAGAAGCGTTTTCACAAAAAATTTATTTCGAGATCAATGGAAAACTCAATCACAACAAACGGATCATGCTTCAATACCCGATCCGGTTCAAAGGATTTCCGCTTTCTTTTGAGAACTATAAAACCATATTCAACAAGATACTCGGCTACCTGAAACGCGGAGATACCTATCTAACAAACCTGACTTTTCCGACACCGGTCACCTCCAATTATTCCCTTGAAGAGATCTTTCACCTGAGCCGTGCCCCCTATAAGCTTTTTTTAAATGATCAATTCGTGGTGTTTTCACCGGAAACATTCATTAAGATCAAGGATGACACAATCTCTGCATTCCCCATGAAAGGCACCATTGATGCATCGATCCCGGATGCGGAGAACAGGATCCTTTCAGATGAAAAAGAGACATTCGAACACAACACGATCGTTGATCTTCTCCGTAACGACCTTGCCATGGTTTCCCATGACGTGAAGGTGGAGCGGTTCCGTTATATCGACCGGATCAAAACAAACAGCGGAGAATTACTTCAGGTCAGCTCAGAGATATCGGGAATTCTGGAGAATGACTGGCGAAACAAGATGGGAGACATCCTGTTCACATTATTGCCGGCAGGTTCTGTCACCGGGGCTCCCAAGGAGAAAACTGTGCAGATCATCCGGGAGACGGAAATTTATGAAAGGGGTTTTTATACAGGCGTATTTGGATATTTCGACGGCATCACACTGGATACGGCAGTGATGATAAGGTTTATCGAAAACTCCGAAGATGAGCTGATCTACAAAAGCGGCGGCGGAATAACGGCCATGAGTGACGTTCGGGAAGAATATGAAGAACTGATAAAGAAGATCTATGTCCCTGTTGTTTGAAACCATACGGATCGAAAATGGCCGTCCAATGCATCTTTCCTGGCATAAACAGAGGATGGAACGGGCCCGGAAAGAGTTCTGGTCTATTGATGATCAGGTTCGCCTGGAAGATCACATCCATGTACCGCCGGAATTCCAATCAGGACTTGTCCGCTGCAATGTTTATTACGAAAAGGAAATCCACGAGGTAAATTTTAAGAACTACCAGAAAAAGCCGATCCGATCGCTGAAAGTGATAAAACATGATCCGGCCGATTACCATGTAAAATACACCGACCGGGCGTTCCTGCAATCGCTTCTTGACCAGCGTGGAGCTTGTGACGAGATCATAATTATTAGAAATGGCCTTGTTACCGACACATCCATGTCGAACCTGATCTTTTCCGACGGGAAATCCTGGTTCACCCCTGCGAAACCCTTGTTAAATGGGACCACCCGTGAGCGGTTGCTTGCAGGAGAAAAGATAGTATCGCGCAATATCCGGGAGGAAGACATCTACAATTACGAAGGAGTGAAACTGATCAATGCCATGCGGTATCCTGAGGAGGAGGAAATGATTAATGAGATAATGAGATAATGAGATAATGAAATAGTGTGATATTAAGTTACAAGGAATTTAATAATCAGAGGTTCTGAGCTTATTTGAGGACTTCTTGTTTTCAACCGCCGGGTTGTGATAGTATCTTTGCATTACAAAATCGGGATTATGAAATCAAAACAATTAATCAGCTTTCTGATTTTCCTTATGGTATCAGGAGGAACAACATATTCGCAGCAGAAGTCTATAATGAAAAAGGATATTAAGCAGATCGACAAAGACCTGACCATCTATCTTGGCGGCGGGGGGAACAGCGGTATTCTCGTTACGGACAATGCTGTTGTGGTGATCGACACAAAGATGGGCGCTGATGCGGATTCTCTTTACAGGATCGCGAAACGGAAAGCCGGCGAAAAGAAGATCATCGTGATCAACACCCATCTGCATGGAGATCATACAAAAGGAAACTACCTGTACAAGGGTTCTACGATCTATATCGGGAATTACGATAAAGAAATCCTGGAGACCGCTGTGGGGAAGGAAAACATGCCGACCGACCTGATCAACTTTGGGAAAACACTTGAACTCGGCAATGAAACAATCCAACTGTATGACCTGGGACAAGGTCATACCTTTCATGATGTAGTAGTTTACCTTGAAAAAAGAAATGTGTTATTCACGGGAGACCTGGTATTCAACGGGGTTAACCCGGTCCTTAAAAAGGAGAGCGGGGCCAGTGTGGAAGGGTGGATCCGGTCACTTAATGAGATCCTGAAGACTTGGGGTACGAGTACCATCGTTCCGGGCCATGGTCCGGTGGGGGACAAAGAAATCGTTCTGAATATGTGGCAGTATTTCTGGGATATGAAGAAGGCTGTTTCTGATACAACCAGGGAGGCCACGCTGAAAGCAAAGTATAAGGATTGGTACACAATGCCGAATATGGCCTCTCCGGACATAACAATTAAGTATATCAAAGAGAATCCTTGAGAAGTCTATTCAGCCAGATCCTTCTCAAACTGTTCCCGGTCCTGCTTTGAAAGGTGCGGGCAATTCAGCATTGCGCGGCGGAGTTCGTTTGAGAATTTTTTACTGAACTCTTTATCGTTTACTTTATCCCCGTATTTCTTTTTGAAATCGGCGTACATTTTTGTCATTTCCGTCTGAAGGTTCTGCGAATCACGCTGCAACTTGCTGATGGCCGCCGTATCATTTGGATTTGCAATGCGGAGCTTGCCGGCAATCTCAATATTCCTGCACATGATATCACCGATCTGGTCGGCATCTTTTTTCAGATCATTGTTTTTGCATCCGGTGATGATCACCAGTCCCGAAAAGATCATAACTGTGAAAAGTGTTCTTATTCCCATGCTTCTTGAGTTTAAAAGAGGCGCCAAATGTAATGATATTTTTAAACTTCAGGAATTTCTGATTCTTTGATTCAATATGTGAAACCGGCAGGGCAAAAATTTTCTTTTGAAAAACGTATTACCTTTTTGAAAATTCCGGATTAATGATAGAGATTTATTTTAAACCGTCAGCTTAATATTGAGTTCTTTCAACTGCTCGTCGCTGATCTTTGCCGGGCTGTCGATCATCACATCCCGGCCAGCATTGTTTTTTGGGAAGGCCATGAAATCGCGGATCGAATCACCCCCGCCGAAAAGCGCGCACCAGCGGTCGAAGCCGAATGCGATCCCCCCGTGGGGTGGTGCCCCGTATTCAAAGGCATTCATCAGGAATCCGAACTGGTCCTGCGCCTGCTCATCGGTAAATCCAAGAACGCTGAACATTTTCTTCTGAAGATCGCGGTTATGGATACGGATCGAACCGCCGCCGATCTCAACACCGTTTATGACCAGGTCGTAGGCATTTGCACGAACAGCGCCCGGATCGGTATCAAGTAACGGGATATCGGCCGGAACCGGCGAGGTGAAGGGATGATGCATGGCATAGAAACGGCTTGATTCCTCATTCCATTCCAGCAGCGGGAAATTGATCACCCACAAGGGTTTGAAGTTCTCCGGATCCCTTAATTTTAACCGTGTTCCCATTTCAAGGCGCAGCTCACCAAGCGCTTTCCGTGTTTGTATCGTTTTTCCAGCCATTATCAGTGCTAAATCGCCTGGTTTAGCATTGAACATGGCGAGGATAGAGGATAGAATTTCAGGAGCATAGAATTTATCGACCGAGGATTTAATTGAGCCATCGGTTCCGTACCTGATATAAACGAGTCCCGTTGCGCCGATCTGGGGGCGCTTCACCCAATCGGTGAGTTCATCCAACTGCTTGCGCGAGTATTCAGCACATCCTTCGGCGCAAATACCGGCCACCAGTTCTGCGTCGTCAAAGACCTTAAAACCTTTGCCTTTCATGGCATCATTCAGCTCCACGAATTTCATCCCGAAACGGATGTCCGGCTTATCGGATCCATAGTCTTTCATCGCATCCTGGTAAGTCATGCGCGGGAAATCCGTGATCGTAATACCTTTTACCGCTTTAAACAGGTATTTGGCAAGTCCTTCAAAAGTATTCAGGATATCTTCCTGGGTAACGAACGACATTTCGCAGTCGATCTGTGTGAATTCGGGCTGACGGTCGGCGCGGAGGTCCTCATCGCGGAAACACTTCACGATCTGGAAATAGCGGTCGAAACCGGCTACCATGATCAGCTGCTTGAACGTTTGCGGTGACTGGGGCAACGCATAGAACTGGCCGGCGTTCATCCGTGAGGGCACCACAAAATCCCGTGCTCCTTCCGGCGTGGACTTGATCAGGACCGGGGTTTCAATCTCGATAAAACCCTCGTCATTCATGTAATTCCTGGTCTCGATCGCCATCTTATGGCGCAATTCAAGGTTCTTGCGGTTAAAAGTCCTGCGAAGGTCGAGGTAACGGTATTTCATGCGGAGCTCTTCGCCGCCGTCGGTATTGTCTTCAATCGTGAAGGGTGGTATTTTCGAGGCATTCAGGATTTCGAATGATTCAACAAGGATCTCGATCTCCCCTGTGGGGATCTTCATATTCTTGTTGCTTCGTTCGGCGACCATGCCGGTGGCGGAGATCACAAATTCACGTCCGAGTTTCCGGGCTTCAAGACAAAGCGCTGAATTCTTTTCCATGTTGAATACAAGCTGGGTAATCCCGTACCGGTCGCGAAGGTCGATGAAGGTGAGGCCGCCCATGTCGCGGGAGCGCTGGACCCAGCCGCAAAGTGTAACTTGGATGCCGGAATTCGCCATATTCAGTTCACCGCAGGTATGTGTTCGTAGCATTGCTCTTGAATTTAAAGGAAGGCAAATGTAAGAAAAAATGACGGATGCTGGATGCTGGATGCGGGATGCGGGATACGGAAAAAAAAACTTTATAAATAGGTATTACCTTTTGGATGTGAATCCGATTAATGTATGTCCATTGATGAAAATGTGATAAAATGAGTTATAAAAATTTCACGAAGGACACGAAGTAGTCACGAAGATCCACGAAGGAAAAGAGAAATTATGGAATTTGATTATGTTTCAAGGGAGATTATAGGTTGTGCAATAGAAATTCATAAGTTGCTTTAGCCGGGATTATTGGAATCAGCGTATGAGGATTGCCTTGTTTATGAGCTTTCTGTTAAAGGACTTAAGACCGAACGGCAAAAACCGATACCCGTCATTTATAAGAAAATCAAATTGGATTGCGGGTACAGACTTGATCTTCTTGTGGAAAACAATGTTATTGTCGAGCTGAAATCCATTGATCTTATTGCGCCTGTTCATGTTGCACAGATCCTGACTTACATGAGATTCGCAGGCATTAAAACAGGCCTGCTCATTAATTTCAATGTGCCGATTCTGAAACAGGGAATTAAAAGACTTGTCCTTTAATCTTCGTGGACTTTCGTGACTACTTCGTGTCCTTCGTGAAATAAATGAAAACAAAGGTTCGAAAGGGGTTTATTTAACCTTAACCCGCAGCCCCTCCGAATGTGCCGAAAACTCCGGCGCATACATGCACTGCACGGTCGTGATCCCGTTCGAATACTCCCCGGCGGCATTGACGATCAGCGGATATTCGAAGACGTATGTACCTTTCGGAAGGTAATTGAAAAAGAAGTTTGTTGCAACATCCGTTGTGGTCTGGTAATAGCCAAGTCCATCCTGGTAGCGGTAGCCGGACAGCCCTTCCCCCGGCCGAATGACTGGTTCAAAAGCCGATGCCCGCATATCTTTCATGTGGATATACTCCATGCTCCTGTCGGCCACGAGAATGATCCTCACCTTGATCTTATCGCCGACGGATAATGTACTTTCGTCGGGGATTTCACTGAGAACCGGTCCCGAAGGGGTATTTTTTTCAAGGAACAATTTCCGGCTCACTTTTAACGGGGTTTGATGTGGTGTGATCTTGTCAAGATCTTCGAAATACTGCCAGTAAAGGGCACCCCACGCCACACCTTCCCCGGATTTTGTAACGCTCACTTTCCCCATACCGGGCGTAATCTCATTCCCCGACCAGGATATTTGGAAATAACCGGTGCCGGCTTCAGCTTTATTATCAGTCAATCCGGATTCATCGATCTTTTCTTTCCCGACAGATATCTTAACATCCGGTGTCTCTGCCAGCAAATCCATTCCGCGGAGAAGAAGCGCATAACAGGCTTCTGCCGTCGCCCGGCCGGTCTTCCAATCCTGGGTCTGCTTCTGCTTCAGCAGCCAGATCTTCATTTCTTCAACGGCCTTCCGGTCGGATGTAACCTCATCATATGCTTCGATCAGGACAGCCTGGGTCTCGACCGGCGCCTGGTACCATTCATACCCCCCGGCCATTGCCCAGTACATCCCCAGTTCCTGCGAATGCAGCGCTCTTTCCGACAGCGATTTCAGGATATTCTGCGGAACATCCTTTACCGACAGGCGGTTCAGTGCGAGGGCGATCATGCCCTGGGAATAGAGGTCTGTCTTCAGCCAGTACTTTGCAGCTTGTTGTTGGAAGTAGTTGAATGCTTTCTCGATGCTGGATGCTGGATGCTGCCTGCCTGCCGGCGAGGCAGGGATGCTGGATGAAATGGGTAGATCCTTTAAGAAATAGCTCCGGGAATAGAGATATTGGACCTGTGTCGTTCCAAGGTGGTTGTCATCGAGCTTCGTGGGGTAGTTTTTCTTCAGATCCTCGTAATCTTTTACAAGTTCACCGTCGAGATAACGGATGGCTTTGGTGATCATATCCCATGTTGAAAAATCTTCCTTCAGTTTCTTAATCCCGAGATGATCGAGGTGCCCCAGGCCGGTAACGATATCCTGCGTGATGTAGCGGCTTTCGGGCATCCCGTCGAACCAGGGCCATGCGCCGTTGGGCGATTGCAGTTTTTTCAGCCGGGCCAGGTTTTCGTTCAGGTTATTCGATAAGGTGTTCAGATCAAAAAGAAGCGCCAGCCTCTGTTTCCGCTCGCTCTCGGATTTTGCTTCCATCACCCAGGGTGTTTCCTGGAGAAGGGCTGATTTCAGCTGCTGGTTTTTCTCAAGGTTCGACCGCAACGCATCCGGCGAGGTACTCTTCCAGGATTCGAAGACCTGTCTGATCTTCGGGTTTGAATTTGCAATAAATGATGCAATGCTGTTGGCATAGAAAGCATGAAAAATATTATCGGCATTCGGATACTTCGGCTCATCAAGGGTCGACAATGCCTGAACGGCATACCAGGCAGGATTTGAAGCAAATTCAAGCGTCAGTTTGTAGTTCTTCAACGTATTGTCTTTTCCCGGGGTCGTGCCGGAATTTAGTAATTTCTCAAAGCTGAAATCAAATGTGCCTTTCCCTCTTACCGGAAGCGGCACTGATTCCGTTACAAGCATCCTGTTGGTCAGTACGGGGAAAGCCTTTTCTTCGGCATCGCTGAAATTCCCGGCTGTTGCGGTTATCCTGTATTGCAACATCGACAATTGAGGATCGGCGGGGATGATGAGGTACCAGGTTACGACGGCACTTATAGCTTTGTTGATTGAAAATGATGCGGGATGCGGGATGCGGGATTTTGGATCAGGTGCGCGAAGCATGATCTGGGTCTGGGTGACGGGGTTTGAAAATTCAAGGGAAACATCACCGGAAAGTGCATGATCACTGAGGTTAACGACTTTCGCGCTGAAGACGACGGTATCGCCCTGCCGAACAAACCGCGGTGCATTCGGGAACACCATCAGGTCTTTCTGCGTAATGGCTTCCTTTTCTACCAGACCGTAATCAAGATCCTTCGTATGAGCGAACCCCAGGATCTTCCATTTTGTCAGCGATTCCGGAATAGTGAATTTTACAACAAGGTTCCCTTCCCTGTCAGTCTGTAAAGAAGGATAGAAGAATGCTGTCTCCCGGAAATCCCTCCTGACCTGCGGACCCTGATTTACAAAGGGTTTTGACGGAATCTTCCCTTGAGCTTCAGGATTATTGGCAACTACGGATTCCGTTTGTGCCGTAGCTGCCTGGTCCATTGCGGGAGGAGCCTGTTCTCCGGCCATCATCGCTGCTGTTGAAGTTTCTTTGAGTGAACTTTTCCCGCCAGCTCTTGAATAGAGGCCACCCATGCCAAAATAAGACAAACCGAACCAGTTCAGCTGAAGATATTCTCTCCCGATGATCTCACTACCCGCAAGAACTGACGGAATATGGCTTCCGGGTGAAAGCCGGATTGAATTGCCCGTCTCCCAGGGATGGAATGAGTAATAGGTCCGGTAGAGCGAAAAATACCAGTTATTCGGGGCAAAAACATCCAGGGACTGATCATACATTGTCGTCAGGAATTCTGCTTCCGCGCCTTTCTTTGCGGCATCAGAAACAGTGATCCTCCATTCTTCCGTGGTTCCCGGAACAAGTTTGTTGCGGAATGTTTCGTACCGGATGTTCAATTTTTTATTGGTGTATGGAACCGTGACCACCTGGCTGTTCTGGAAAGCCCTGTTGTGCTTGATGAAAACGAAATTGACAGAAAAATTTCCGCGCCAGGATCCGAGGATCGGGATCTCGACAACCATCTGCCGGTCATTCAGCTTCAGCCACTGGCGCGATTGCAGGCTATCATGAACCCGTATTTCATAAACCACGCTTACATTCTCTTCTTTTGAGCCGATAAGGAAGCGGGCTTTTTCACCCGGTTCCCCGGTGATCTTCAGCGGAACGAACCAGTTCAGCGCATTCACGGGCATTTCCTTCGACGACGGTGAATAAATTGTGAAAAACCTTTTCTTTTCAACATCCTGGCCATAAGGATCCTTTGATTTCAAGGTCAGAAGGTATGTTCCCTGCTTTAATGAAGTCATATGTTCTGCGATCCGCAGCATCGTATCCGTGGCCGTGTTCATGATTTTTTCGAGGATCGTTTCTTCAACAGGCCATTTTCCCTGATCATCCTCATTATCATAAACATCGTACGGGAATTGCGAATAGAACTCCTGCCGCGACATGATGCTAAGATCCGGGGTTTCCCACAGCCGTTTCTTAAACGCCCTGTCAGGTTGCTTCAGCCTCTGGATTGTAACAGAAACAACGGCCGGAGTTGGTCTTCCGTTAAGGTTTACAGATGTTAATTTGAAAGTGGTGTCGGTATCTTTGCTTACTTTATCCGGAACACCTGCATCGATCAGAAGTGATGTATATCCAACCGATAAATAATTCTCGTCTGATTGCGTTTCTCCATTGAGATCGGTCACATCAGCAAAAATGTGATAATCAAATACAGGATTATCCGTCTTTGTTATTGCGCCGTCGGGAATGGCCCTGAATTTCAGGGTAAATTTTCCCTGGTTGTCAGTTTTGACGGTGCCGTTCGTGATCTCAATTTCGGGAGAGACCGGGAATGGGATGTACCAGCCGCGCGACCAGAAAGGAAATCGGGCTGTTCGGACGACTCGGTATTTCACCAGTGCAGCATCAATGTAGTTTCCTGCATAGGCGATCGCTTTTCCTTTCAGGGTGATGGTATCATTCAGCCGGTAATTGCCTTCAGGCGGATCAAACGACACTTCAAAGGTCGGACGTTTGTATTCCTCGACTGAAACGGAGATGGAGCCCGATCCGTTAGAGATCGTCATCTGGCCCAATAATACACCCTGCGGGGCCGTAAAGCTGCCATTGAATGAGCCGAAATCATTGGTCACAAATGTTTGTTCGGAGATCTTCTGGTAATTGGCATCGGTGAATGTAACGGAAGTTGTCTGACCCGGCATGATCCTGTAATGCTCACCCGTTTGCTCGAGAAGGATTCCTTTAAAATAAATGGTCTGCCCGGGACGATAGATCGCCCGATCCGTAAAGAAAGAGGTGCGCAATGCTGGCTTGGGCGGCTGTTCGGCGTATGGATACTGGTAGAGATTATCGGTGATCAAAACGTCGCTGTTCCATTTCAGCTTAAGGTAAAAGCCGGAATAGTTAGAGCCTGTTGTGAGTGGGGGGATGGAGAAGAACCCATTTTCGTCAGACGAAAAATCATTCAGTTTCCTTGTTTCGTATGTTCTGGACCTGTAATCGTAAGCTTTCGTCCATGCTTCAGCAGAAACATTTTTCAGCGGAAGTCCTGTTTCCCGGTCGAGGAAATAGAAATCGTACCCGCCTTTTTCGGAACGTTGTGAAATATAGCTTATGTGTGTTGAATAAAAAAAGGAATAGGCAATTGCCCTTCCGGCCTTTAAAAAATCCTTATCCGAGGAACAGATCAGGATATAATATCCGGAAGGCACTTCCGGGATGCTGATCTCTGCGCTGTGCACCTGGCGATCGCCGTCCGATGGCATCGTCATTTGCCAGTCTTTGGCGACCGGCAGGCCGAGGTAATATTTCAGGATCTCTTCCTGCCTCATGTTTGCAGTCTTTTTCATCGTCTCTTCAGGATCGGCCTTTACGATCCTGAACCATACTTCCGGCACATTTTTAAAGGATAGTAACGCCAGGGAAGGTTTTTCGGGGACGGTTCCAAACTCCGTTTTAATCTCCACCGAAGCCTGCCGGATACGTTCATCAAGGGTTTTGCAATTTCTTGCCCCGTCACTTTTCGGGAAACGCTTCATTGCAGCCTCGCAAAATTCCGCAGCAGAACGGATGTCCCATTTGTGCCGGTCCGATATCAATGGCCGGTATTCCTGTCCGCTGGCATACAGCACCTGGGCAATGGCGTAAGAAATATCCGTCGACCAGGGTGACCAGCTGTAATCTTTTTCAAACTGTTTGAGCGATGAAAGATAGATACTATCCCGGTTCTCAATGGTCGTTCTTCTCAATAAAAAGGAAAACCGCTGAAGTTCTTCATCGATCAGTGCCTGCGGATCTTTGTCGTTGAAGTGAAACGCTGCCAGGTCGTGGAAAATGGTGATCGCAAAATAATCCGGAGACCGGCTTTCGGCCGTTCCTGCCGCAAAATTCATTTTAATGAAAACAGGAACCTGGCTGAAATACGCGGGATCATCGATTTTGAATGCGGAAGCTGCCGCCTGCTGCGGGCCGTCGGGGCTCATGAAATAATCCAGCGCCCTCCAGGAGAGAAAGTCAAAAAGAGTCGGGCGGAAAGGGTCGCGGATCTCCGATTTTTCTTTAGAGCGGTCACGCTTTTCAGCCGCAAGTAGGATTTCGCTGTACCGGGTGACGGGGATGCTTTTCAGGATTTCGGGATGATCCAGGGACGCAAGGTAGGTTTCCGTGATTTTTCCTGCGAGGGTTGTCAGATCCCAGGTCTGGATGCTGTCGTTTTGGATGTTCTGCAGCTTTGACCGTTCATGGAAACGGTAGCGGTTCAGCTGGTAGTATTTCCAGTAGATCTCGCCGAGGATCGAATTCAGTACCTGTTTCACCGGTTCTGAAGATCCCTTGATCACTTCGCGGAGATCGTTCACGGTCCCGGCGAGGAATTCTTCCTGGAAATCCGAGCGGAGCCGGATCCTGTAAATAGCGGCTTTGATGAATTCCGGGTCGTTCTTCTCTTTTTGTGACCGGGCATAGATTTTATCTACGACTTCCAGGGCGGATTTCGGCAACCCTGCATTGGTGAGGGAATCGACCTGCTTCCATAATTTACTGACCGATGAGGTTTGCGGATCCTGGGCATATGAACTTATGCACAAAAGAAGCAATAAACCGGTGAAAAAAGAGGAAATCCGATGAACCGGCGAGAAAGAGGTTTTCATGGAAGATTATTTTTATTTAGAATCCGTAAAGGTACAACAAAGCGAAAAATGGCAGCGGATTGCAAAGATTGTGCCGGGATACGGAAAAATGAAGGAAACTAAAGGCGCCTCGCAACGTACCCACCCCGACCTTCGGTCTTGAGTCTGTCTTAAAAGGGAAAAATAACCGCTAAGGCGCTAAGACGCTAAAAATTTTACTCTTGATTTTTCGTTGTTTGCGTCTTCGCGTCTTTGCGGTGAAAGACAAAAAGCAGACTTTTGATACAACCTCATTTGAGGGGTGGGTAAGTTTTTTGGGAATCATCAAAGTATAAAAGATTTTACAAAACCCGGTTGATCGCTCAGAACTTCCCAAACTTAAGGCCAACCGTACCTGTGAAATTATTAAGGATATCGGAAGATGTGTTCATGAGTTTTAAATCAGGCGTATAACGATAGCTGACACCGGCCGTCAGACGCATGAAGTTATTCCCGGGACCTGGTCATAGAAGTGACAGGATTCGCCAGGCCCTGGTATTTGATCAGCTCCAGTTTGACCGATCCGACCACAACTTCGGATTTTACCAGCACCGGCAGATGATTCAGGTCATCCGTGATCCAAAGGCTCATGGCATATGGCTGGCTGAAGACATTCCCGGTCACAAGCATCGGGCGGAACCGGAGACAATGAAATTTCCCGATCTCGATCTCCACATCTTCACGGCCCGTAAATTCAACAGCCGAATTATATAACGAATCATCCAGGAAGAACTTTACCGGGAAACGATCGCCGGGTTTAACCTTTGAAAAATCGATCGTCCGGGAAAAATAAAAAGCGGAAACAATATCCTGGGTCCCCGTCGGTATGTGCTTATTTGCCGTCGAGCTTGAGGCAGAATTTGAAAACTGGTTGAACCGCACCTCATCATCCTTTGAATACCCGCCTTCCCGCGTTTTTCTTATAAAATGAAGCGGAAATAAATATTCTTCATCGATGTAGGTCTCAAACCGGTCATCCACCTTGAAGAACAGGTTGAACGCACCCTTTGATTTCCCTTCCGCGATCACATGGTAGGTATCCCGGCCGTTCACCTGCCTGGTCTCCGGCGTCACCTCCAGCGTGGCAATGCCGGCAGTTACTTTGCCTGTTACGAATGAATCATAATAGGCGCGGAATTTCAGCTTTTCTCCACGGATGAATGCTGTATTGGAAGGTTTGGTGGCTTCCTGGGATTGTGAAATGAAAAATGAAAAATTAAAAATGAAAAATGCAAGGATGTGTTTATTCATGATTTAAAAAATCAGCAGGGCAGTGGAATAGCAAAAACTATACCACGACATTGATGATCTTTTTCGGCACGAAGATGATCTTCTTCGGGGGCTTACCCTGGAGCCATTTCTGGGATTCTTCGGCCGTCAGCACCGCCTGTTCAGCCTCCTGAGCGCTGACCCCAAGCGGCAACTCAAGCTGAAACCGCATCTTCCCGTTGAATGAAACAGGATAGGAGAAAGAATCCTCGAGAACAAACTCTTCCCGGAATTTGGGAAACTTCGCCGTTGAAATGCTTTCCCTATGGCCCAGGTTTTCCCACAACTCCTCCGCCATGTGCGGGGCGTATGGAGAAACAAGGATCACAAGGTCTTCCAGGATCGCACGTTTATTGCATTTAAGCTCCGAAAGCTCATTGGTACAGATCATGAATGTGCTTACCGCGGTATTGAACGAGAACCGCTCGATGTCATCCTGGATGCGCTTGATGGTCTTGTGAAGGACTTTGAGTTCCGCTTTTGACGGCTCTTCATCCGTCACCAGGAATTCGTTGTTGAAATCATGATAAAGACGCCAGAACTTGCGGATAAAGCGGAACACACCTTCGATCCCGTGGGTATCCCAGGGTTTGGATTGCTCCAGCGGTCCGAGGAACATCTCGTACAGGCGAAGGGTGTCGGCGCCATAATGGTCGATCAGGTCATCCGGATTGACGACATTATGCAATGATTTTGACATCTTCTCGACTTCAGAACCGCAGATGTATTTTCCTTCTTCGAGGATGAATTCCGCATCTGCCAGGTCGGGGCGCCATTTCTTGAAAGCGTCCGTGTCCAGGACATCATCGGTCACGAGACTTACATCAACATGCATGTCCATGGTTTCGTAGCCGCTGCGGAGATTGAAAGAAACAAATTTGCTTGTTCCCTTGATTCTGTAAACAATGCTTGATCTTCCCTGGATCATTCCCTGGTTGATCAGCTTTTTGAACGGTTCATCCTTGCATGCAAGCCCGATATCGAACAGGAACTTATTCCAGAAGCGGGCGTAGATAAGGTGACCCGTGGCGTGTTCCGCTCCACCGATGTAGAGATCCACGTTCTGCCAGTAATCATTGGCTTCTTTTGAAAAATATTCATTGTCATTCCGCGGATCCATGTACCGGAGGTAATAGGCGCTGGATCCGGCAAACCCGGGCATGGTGCTGGTTTCATACGGATACCCTTCCGGTGTTTTCCAGTTTTTCGCACGGGCCAGGGGAGGATCGCCGGTTTCCGTAGGCAGATAGGCGTCAACTTCAGGAAGAACAAGCGGAAGCTGCGATTCTTCGAGGACATACGGCATGCCGTCCCTGAAGTAGACCGGGAATGGCTCGCCCCAGTAGCGCTGGCGGCTGAAAATAGCATCCCGTAACCGGAAATTCACCGACCCGGTACCGATCTTCATTTCTTCGATGCGCTGAATGACGGCACGGATGGCTTCTTTCACATTCAAACCGTTGATGAAGTCCGAATTGATAAGGATCCCGTCTTTCGCGTCATAGGAGGATTCAGAAATATCACCGCCGGAAACCACTTCTGTGATCGGGAGATGGAACTGCTTCGCAAAATCATAGTCGCGGCTGTCGTGTGCAGGAACGGCCATGATGGCACCGGTGCCATAACCGGCCAGCACATAATCAGCGATCCAGATGGGAATTTCCGCACCATTCAGCGGGTTCAGGCAATACGACCCGGTAAATGCGCCCGTCACTTTTTTGACTTCCGTCATCCGTTCCCGTTCTGAACGGTTCTTCGCCCATGCGAGGTAATCTGCAACCTCTTTTTGCCGTTCAGGTGTTGTAAGCTTTTCTGTGAGCTCATGCTCGGGAGCGATCACCATGAATGTTGAACCGAAGATCGTGTCGGGCCGTGTGGTGAAAATATCGAGGACCAGTGACGAATCTTTGACCGGGAACGTGATTCCGGCGCCTTCGGACCGGCCGATCCAGTTCTTTTGAATTTCACGTATCGATTCCGGCCAGTCGATCGTCCCTAACCCGTCAAGCAGACGCTGTGCATAAGCAGTGATCCTGAGAAACCATTGCCTCATCAGCTTTCGTTCGACCGGGTGGCCGCCGCGAACCGAAAATCCTTCTTTCACTTCATCATTGGCAAGAACTGTCCCAAGTTCGGGGCACCAGTTCACAAAAGCGTCGGAAAGATAGGCCAGCCGGTAGTTCATGAGGATCTCCTGCTGCTGCTTTTCCGTAAAAGAATTCCATTCATCAGCAGAAAAAATTCCATTCCATTTTTCGCCGAAGACAGGGTCTTTTTTCCTCAGGTCCTTGTACCATTCATTGGTCACAGATGCATCAACCGATGCATTCCCTTCCTTTTCAAATACCTGGATGAGCGTTCCGACGGCCTCAGCCTTGTTTGTTTTATTGTTGTACCAGTGGTTGAACAGTTGGATGAATGTCCATTGAGTCCATTTGTAATAAGCAGGATCCGATGTCCGCACTTCACGGCTCCAGTCGAAGGAAAACCCGATCTTATCCATCTGTTCACGGTAACGGCTGATATTTTTGGCGGTCGTTACAGCAGGATGGGTACCTGTCTGAATAGCATACTGCTCCGCGGGAAGTCCGAATGCATCGTAACCCATCGGGTGAAGCACATTAAAGCCGGTCAGCCTCTTGTACCGCGAATAAATGTCAGTTGCTATATACCCCAGCGGATGTCCGACATGAAGCCCTGCTCCCGATGGATAAGGGAACATGTCGAGCACATAATATTTCGGTTTTGATTTATCGGCTTCCGCCCGGAAAGTCTGGTTCTCCATCCAGTACTTCTGCCATTTCTTCTCGATGTCGTTGAAGTTGTATTCCATTGTATTTATTCAAAGATTGTTACATAACTGGTATCAGATACTGGATACTGGATGCTGGATGATAATACCTAATCTCTCACCACCTCACCACCTCATCACCTCACCACCTCACCACCTCACCACCTCACCACCTCACCACCTCACCACCTCACCACCTCACCAGCTATTCTTCCGCGAAATTAACAAAATCTGAAGAAACAGGAGATGAATTGGTGAATGGCTTCCTTTGTGAACTCTGCGCCTTCTCTGTATTCTTTGTGGTTAAGTATTTAATACCACAATGGCACAAAGGATTCACAGAGATCACAGGGGAGACCGTTGGATATATTCATTAAATTTGAACTTCATTCCAGAACGTCGTTCCATGGAAGAAAGCCAGGAAAAAGCAGAAACACACAGGACAGGCAGGATCATGTTGAAAATCCTGGCGATCTGCCTTTTCCTTTTCTTTTTTCTGACAATCGGGTTTTACTTTATTCTGAAGGATAACGGCGAGCTGATCTTCAGAAGCTACATACAGAATAAAATTAATGCCGAGAGCAAAGGACTTTACCATGTTGAATTTAATAAACTGAAAATCAACCTGGCCAGCGGAACCGTGATGATCACAGAATTCATGATGACGCCTGACACCGCACTTTACGCCGGCCTTAAGCGAGCGGGAAAAACACAGAATGCTCTTTATATAATTTCTTTCAAATCGCTGACACTGAGCCAGGCCGACCTTTGGAAGATGTACCGGCTGGATGAGGTCCTGATCAATAACCTGAATATCACTCAGCCAGAGATCCTGATTGTGGCATTTCCGGATACAACGGGAGAAAAAAAAGGAGAATTCACCCACCTCTATGAGGATATTTACCCTGTTATTTCCCGGTATTTCAAATCGTTTCACATTGATTCGATCAATGTGGCTGACGGGATGTTCTACTCGAAACACACGAGCAAAGCAGGAAAATCAGCCGAAGGAAATTACACCTACTCAGCAATCCTGCGTGATTTCGACATCCGCCCCGGGAGTTTTGCAGAAAGCAAACGTGTGTTTTATTCCTCCGATATCGAATTGACGGTAAATCATTTCCGGTACAGTCTTGCCGACAGCATGTATTTCCTCACAGCTGCCAAGGCAGGATTTTCCCTGAAACAAGCACGAATTTACGGAAATGACATTGCACTTGTCCCGAATTATGGCTCTGAGCGGATAAGGGCAATAAGGGATGGAGCGCTTTACCGGATTGACCTTCCGGATTTGAATATAACCGGGGTGGATGTTTATAAAACACTTGTCGACCGCCGTGTGGAGATCAGCAATGTCCGGCTTGACAATTTTAATCTGAAGATGACGTCGAACAATGCCAGCAATGGTCCCCGATCGGTGTCGGGGAAAGGGTCGGGGACAGGCAAAAAGTTTATCCTGGCAGATCTGTACACCATCATTTCCGGCGAGCTGAAATCGGTCACCGTCGGAAATTTTATCCTGAATAATGCGGGATTTGAATATTACAGGAAAAACGAAGACACAGTACCGGAAATTAAAATTCCTGTTGTTTCAGTCACGATGGATCATTTTTTCCTTGATTCCCTGGCACACCGGGACCTGGGGAAGATCCTCTATGCGCAGGAGATCGACCTGAGGATTTTCGGGTTCCTGCTCCGGCTGCATGATAAGATCCATTCCTTGCAGGCAGGAGAGATCCGTGTTTCAACAAAGAATTCACTGATCGAAATCAGCAATTTATCCCTTTTACCCGAACGAACAAAAATTACAACGAACGATACGACCCGGTCCATCCTGAAAATTCTCATACCGGCATTTGCCATACGAAATGTTGACATCAAAAAAGCATTCAATAACCGGATCCTGGGTTTTGATCTGCTCGAAATAACAAATCCGGAGATGAAGATCATCCTGAACAGCACAAAACCAAAGATCGCAAGGCAGGACAATAATTCCGGAGCTATCGACGGGATGGAATCCGGGGACCTTCTTTTTAAATTCATCTCTCCTTATTTCAACACCGTAAAGGTCAAAAACGTATTGGTGCACAATTGTATGTTCTCCATAATCCGTAATCCGAAGAGGAATAATGAGACAACCTCTTCGGGAAAGGCCAGCCTGGGGTTGAGGGACTTCCTTGTTGATTCGGTGCATTACCGGGACCAGGCCAGGCTTTTTTACAGCCGCGATATTGACATCACCCTTTCCCCTTTTTCATTTGATGCAAAACGAAGCCATACCAGGATTTCTGCAGAAAAATTAACACTTTCGGCCGACGATTCTCTTACGGAGGCATTTGACCTGAAAGCGGAGATCCGTCCCGAAAAAGGTGCAAGCATCGACTTCCGGCTTGAGCAGCTGCATCTCAAAGGGATCAGCAATGAGAAGCTACTTAATGAGAACATTTTGCAGGCAAAACAGATGACATTGGTAAAACCGCACCTGGTCATTAAATATGAACAACCAGCAACCGGAAAAAAGGCGCAACAGGATGAACTACCCGGCCAGATCACAGAACTGGTCAGGTCAGTAGCGGTGGATCAGACCCGGATAAAGTCGGCAGCAGTCGATTATACAGGATTTGTCGATGATCACAGGACTTCCCTGGATTTTAATGCGTGTCATTTCTTTCTTTCGAAGCTGTTTTTCATCCCGGGAGAAATTCAACCAGGAAATGACCGCCTGAAATTTGATTCGCTTCAAATGACGATCGATGCTGATGGCAGGATCCTCTTTGACAGCAGTTATTCCCTGACGTTCAAAAGCGCTTCCGTTCATTCGCCTCCTTCAGTCATGGTCGTGAAGGATCTCCGTTTTTCCGCTACCGGAAGGGAATCCGGGGAAACAGGGATGAGCGCTATTTTCTACACCCCGGAACTAAGCATCACCGGTTATCCGCTGAATGCGCTTCTTCATAAAAATGATCTCTTTCTTGATAATGTAACCTTAAAAGGAGCGGACATCGCGATCTCTTTACCGGAAAAGACGCCCATGGCTAAAAGCGATCCGGGCAGGAATGAAAAAGAGCCGCCGGGCCGCGGGCTGTTTTCCCGGAAGATCAGGATCGGCCGACTGGAGAGCGAACATGTGAACCTGTCTGTTGATCGCCCGGGTATTGGCATCCTGTCGCAGATCAGGGTCGATGAGTTCAGCTTCTCGGCCAGGAACCTTGTGTTCGATACAACGCTGACAAATGATCTTTCACGGTTCCTGGATTCCGAAGACATTGTGATCAGCATTCCGGGGTATTCATGGGCATCAGAGGACAGTCTCTATAAATGGAAACTGGGCGGGATCAGACTTTCGACCGGGAACAGGCATGTTTCGATCGATTCCATCAGCATGACACCGGGCTTTTCGCGGGAAGAATTTTCAAAGCGCATCGGGTTCCAGCAGGACCGGCTCGACATCCGGATAAACAGGGCCGATTTTTCGAATATAAATTTCAGGGACCTGGTGGAACACAGGAAGCTGTATGCTGAAAAACTGACCCTGACAGGGTCCTTTCTCGACAGTTACCGGGATAAGAGGGTTCCGCTCCCCGAGTGGAAGCGGAAACCATTACCGGTGAAAATGCTGCAGGAACTACCATTTCCGATGACCATCGACACCATTCAGCTGGTAAACGGGTTTGCGCGGTATTCGGAACAAACAGGCAAAGAACCGGGAACGATCTTTTTCGACCGGATGAACGCCATGGCAACAAATGTCACCAATGACCCATCCCGGTACGATAAAGGGACCATTCTCGGGCTCACAGGTTCGACCTACCTCCTTGGAAAAGCGCCCATCGAAGCGTCTTTCCGTTTCCCGCTCATTACCGGCCAGGATACGTTCAGCTTTTCCGCCGAAATCGGCCCACTTGACCTCACCGACCTCAACCAGATGATCATACCCCTGCAACCGGCCAGGATCGCATCCGGGAAAGAGAAAAGGACCAGCATCAGTTACGTCAATGCCAATGACAGCTTCGCCTCCGGACTGCTGAACATATGGTACAATGATCTGAACGTAAAGATCACCGATACGAAATCCAATGTTTTCAACAAATGGAAAACAGATTTTCTCAACTTCATTTTTGATGATATTGTGCTTCCTTCCAACAACCCGGGATCAAAAGGTAAGTTACGCGACGGGATTATTTTTTTCGAGCGGGATAAAAGAAAGGGCTTTTTTAACTACGTTTGGAAGATCATGTTCAGCGGGCTGAAATCGTCCGTCGGGATCAATACCAGGCAACAGCGCGATCTGAGAAAGATCCGGAAAACGGAAGAAACCAATTGAAAAGGAAAAAAAGACGCCCAGCCCCGAAAAAAAAGAAACCGGGAGGAATAAAAAAATTCTTCCTGACAGTCCTGATCGTTCTCATTATCCTTGCCGGTTCATTGTTTGGTGTGGCATGGTTTTATGGGGGAAGCCTGCTGAAGGACCAGGTGATCCGGCTGATCCGGGCCGACAGCAGGGGTCTTTACAAGGCCGAGATCAGGACGCTCTATTTCGACCTGCTGTCGGGAAAGATCAGGGTGACCGGCTTCAAGCTCATTCCCGATACAGCGAACTTCAGGAAGGAAAACCCCAATGACACAATGCCGCCGTTCATTGTAAGCGCCAGCGTTAATAAATTTGTGGTGAACGGGTTTGATGTGCTGAAAGCCGTCAGGGATAAAAACGTTGAGATCACCCTGATCCGCATTGAATCGCCGGTGGTTCATCTTATCGCATGTCATTCAGCAGAAAAAAAGAAGAAACCAGGCCCGAAACGAGATCCGCTTTCCATCCCGCTGCCGGCCACGCTGAATTCAATCCGGATCGACCGTTTCCAAATCGTGAACGGACGGCTTACCATCACTGACCGTACAAAAAAACCAGTTACGGAGATCCTGGTTCCTTCTTTCTGGGCGGACGTGAACAACATCCAAATCGACAGCATCAGGCGAAAGAAAGCCAGGATCCTGAATTCCGATGATATCGCCCTCGGGATACGCGGGATCAGGATCAGGACAAAAAACGGAATGTACACGATCACCATGGGGGAGATCGGACTGTCCACCGGTTTATCGAAGATCACGGTGACACAACTGCGCATAAGGCCTGAATTTTCGGAGTTTGATTTTTCGAGACGGCTGGGTTACCAGGCCGACCGGGTCGATCTTACCATAAAAAAAATCACCCTGTCAGGAACGAACATCCGGGAAATGCTGCTTCACCGGAAGATCATAGCAGACCAGGCCTCCGTCGAAAACATGAAACTCTGCGATTACCGCGACAAGCGGGTTCCTCTGAAAATTGGCTATTCACCACCCATGCCGCAGGAAATGCTCCGGAAATTCAGTCCATACCTGAGAATAGATACAGTGAGGCTGAAAAACGGTCATGCAACCTATTCCGAACAGGTCAATGACGAGCCCGGGAAGCTTTTCTTCGACAGGATGGACATTTCGATGACGAACCTGACCAACGACCTCGTACTCGCTAATAAAAGGAAAGAAATGCAGATTACGGGAACTGCTCGGTTCATGGGAAAAGGCTTGGTAAGGGCGCACTTTACGATCCCGCTGCAGGGCAAGGGTACATACTTCAGGTTTACCGGAAGCCTTTCGGAAATGGATATGTGTGAATTCAATCCCATGCTATCGAAGCTGATGTCAGCGAGAATCCGGAAGGGGGAAATCCATGAAATCAATGTTAGAGAACTCGTGGCCGGGGATGAAACCTCGACAGGCATGCTCGAGTTCCGGTATTCCGGGCTGAAAGTCGGGATGCTTAAAAAGAAACAGACTTCCTGGGAGAATTTCAAAACGAAGATCCTCAATTTTGCTGCCAATGACCTGGTGATACCTGACGAGAATCCAGATAAAAAAGGGAATTTGACAACAGGGATCATTTACTTTCACCGGGACCCCTCGAAAGGATTCTTCAATTATGTGTGGAAGAGCATCCAGAGCGGGATCATCTCAACCATCGGGATCAACAGCAAGGAGCAGAAGAAGATGAAAAAGGAGATGAAAAGGAAAAATTGAAAAAAATCCCGTAATTTCGCTGTCTTATCGGGCCAGATGGCAAAGAATCCAAATAAATATTACCAGAGGAAGATCCATACATCCTATGTCACTTCCGTGATCAGTATCACCCTTGTGCTTTTCATAATCGGACTGCTCGGACTTGTGATCCTGCATGCGAAGAACCTTTCCGATTACGTGAAGGAGAACATCGGCTTTTCGATCATGATCAAAGAAGACGTGAAAGAGGCCGATATTCTTGCTTTCCAGAAAAGACTCGACATTTTGCCATATGTCAAATCCACCGAATACATTCCCAAGGAAAAAGCGGCCGTGATCCTGAAAAAAGAGCTCGGCGAGGATTTTATCGGGTTCCTTGGTTACAATCCGTTGCTTACGGCCATAGACCTCAGGCTGAAAGCGGATTATACAACGGTTGAGAATGTGGTGAAAATTGAAAAGACACTCACTGCATTTCCTGAAGTCAAGGAGGTTTTTTACCAGAAATCGCTGGTTGACCTGGTTAACCGGAACATCAACAAGATCAGTCTTGTCCTGCTTGGATTCAGCCTGATTCTCCTGGTCATTTCAATTGCGCTTATCAACAATACGATCCGGCTGTCGGTCTATTCGAAACGGTTCATTCTCCGGAGCATGCAACTGGTAGGCGCCACCCGGGGATTTATCCGGAAACCCTTCATCATTAAAGGAATCGTGAACGGAGTTATCAGTTCGGTCCTTGCACTGGGAGGCCTGATGCTGGTGGTCTATTTTGCGATCCAGCAGGTGCCCGAGCTGCTGAATATTCAGAACATGAAAATGTATGTCATCCTCGTAGTGTTCATCCTTCTCCTGGGGATTCTGATCTCCTGGTTTTCGACCTATTTTGCGGTGAGGAAGTTCCTGAGGATGAAGACGGATTATTTATATACCTGATGCTGTATAACAGGATAGATGGATTCTGGATGGCTGGATGACTGGATCCACAAACATATTAACATTCCGAAAAGATATTAACAAAATAATCACTATTTTTGACGCCTATTTGAACAGACATCAATGGAAAAGAATATAAAAAAAGCAGGACCGCCGAAAACCCAGGCGCAGGCAGTCAAAGCCCAGCCAGCCCCGGCACAGGCCCCGCCAAAGCAGCAGGCAGCAGTAAAAGCAAGCGACTTTGCATTCAATAAGGATAATTACAAGATCATGTTCATCGGACTGGCTTTCATTGTCCTTGGTTTTATCCTCATGATCGGCGGGGGATCGAAAGATCCGAAGGTATTTAATCCGGCAATATTCGATTTTCAGCGCCTTACGCTTGCCCCGATCCTAGTTCTCACAGGCTATATCATCGAGATCGTGGCCATCATGAAGAAACCCAAAGACTGAGATGACGCTGTTCCAGGCACTCATCATTGCCATTGTTGAGGGTATCACCGAGTTCCTTCCGATCTCTTCCACGGGGCATATGGCCTTGACCTCCGCATTATTCGGCATCGAAAAAAACGACTTTACCAAGCTCTTCATCGAAAACATCCAGTTCGGAGCCATCATTTCCGTTCTCCTGATCTACTGGAAAAAGTTCCTTGATTTCCGCGGGTTCCGGTTCTATATCAGGCTGATCATTGCGTTCATTCCTGCCGTTATTGTGGGGGTCCTGCTGAAGAAATACATCGATAACATCCTTGGAAACCCGCTGTTTATAACGATCGTGATGATCGGAGGGGGGATCATCCTGTTGTTTGTGGACAATTGGTTCAGGAACCCTGTAATTGAGGAGGATGAAAAGATGACCAATAAAAATGCGCTGGTGATCGGGATTTTCCAGCTTCTGGCGATCATTTTACCGGGCTTCAGCAGGAGTGCTGCCACGATCATCGGGGGCATGCAACAGAAGATGACGAGGAAGCTGGCCGCCGAATTCTCCTTTTTCCTGGCCGTTCCAACCCTTGCCGGGGCCTTCGCAAAAAGCCTCTGGGATGTGCATAAAGAGAACCCCGCCTTGCTGACCCACCACAACGTGATGTTGCTGATCGTGGGTAATGCCGTGGCATTCATCGTTGCCATCATCGCCATCAAAGCCTTTATCGCCTACCTGACCAAACACGGGTTTAAAGTATTCGGTTATTACCGGATCATTGCGGGCATTGCCATCCTGCTGTTGATCATCTTTGGAAAGAACTTAACCATCCTATAGTGTCTGATATACTTTCTTTGAGAATGAAGAACATAAAAAAGGGCAAGATCTAAAATGGTAAAACAGTTCAGATTTTTACCATTTTACCATTTTGGATTTTACATTTTATTTCTTTCATGGAAAAATAACAAAGTCTGCTGATGATATTCGATCCCTTACAGGGAGAGATCTTCCTGGTCAATAAGCCCTATGATTGGACGTCGTTTGATGTTGTGAACAGCATCCGGGGGTTTATGCGTGCCGCTTTGGGCTTCAAAAAGGTCAAGATCGGCCATACCGGAACGCTTGATCCGCTGGCTACCGGGTTGCTGATCCTCTGCTCCGGGAAATTTACCAAGCAGATCGAGGATTTCAAGGGACTTGAAAAGGAATACACCGGAACGTTCACCCTGGGCGCTACCACCCCGTCGTTCGACCTGGAAAAGGAAATAGATGAGCACTATCCCTGGGAGCACATCCTGGAGGAGCAGATCCATGAAGCGGCAAAAACATTTACCGGCGATATTGAACAACATCCTCCGGTTTTTTCCGCGATCAAGATCGGGGGAAGAAGAGCCTATAAATATGCACGCCAGGAGGAGGAAGTGGTAATGCTTCCGAAGCAGATCAATATCTCGGCCTTTGAGATCACGGCCATCCGTCTGCCTGAAGTAGATTTCCGGATCGTGTGCAGCAAAGGCACCTACATCCGGGCGCTGGCGAGGGATTTCGGCCGCGCATTGCATTCCGGTGCGCACCTCACCTCCTTGTGCCGGACCCGGATCGGGCCCTACTTCCTCCGTGATGCCTACGAGCTCGAAGACCTGAAAAAGGCGCTGCTGGAAGGGTAATCCGTGAATTACCTAACGTGCCTTTCAAAATAACCGCGGAGGCGCAGAGGCGCAGAGAATATTCTGTCCTTCAATCCTTCAGCCCTTCAATAACTCAACAAATCGTCAATCTTTACCCTTCCGCTTCCCCCTTATTCGTAGAGATCCCGAACGGCAGGTAAGCGGGGCAAAAACCGAACAGGCCCGTTACCAGCGGGAGCAATCCGACCAAACCCCACCAGGTGTTCAGGTACCATCCCAGGAAGAGCAGGACGACACCAAGGATGATCCGGATGATCATGTCAGCAGTACCAATGTTCTTTTTCATATCTGAGAGTTTTAATGTACCCACCCCGACCTCCGGTCTTATGGTTATCTTAAAAGGGAAAATAACCGCTAAGGCGCTAAGACGCTAAAAAATTAGTTTTAGATTCACAGTATTTTGCGTCTTTGCGTCTTTGCGGTAAAAGACACAATCTAATTTTTTGATACAACCTCATAAGATTGGCGGGCACCGGATTAATTCCCCGTCGATTAAAACGGGGAGGTTTAAAAATTGATAATAAAGGTAAGAAATTATTGTGGCATGAATTCGGCCGGATTATAAATTGATGTAATCCTGGGCGGTCAGGACCGTAATCTCCGCTTTTTTGTAATCTTTCAGATTCCGTGTCAGTAATACTCCAAGGTCAGTTTGCAATGCTGAAAAATACTGAAGGGCATCTTCAAAATCCACAAATTCGGAGTTAAGGGCCAGGTCAATGATTTTTTCACTCAATGGAACCACATTGACCAGCACCTTAAAGTTCCGCAGTATCTGCCGGGCTTCTTTTTCCGATTTTTGCTTCGAGATCAGGTAATGGATATTTGCAAACGAAAGGGCGGAGATGAAAACCTGGATTTTCCCCTCATCCGCCATGGTGAAAAGATGTGCCGCCGGCATATAGAAAGGATCCCGCCTGCCAAGAAGATCATAGATGATATCCGTATCAACAAAAACCTTTTTCTTCTTCATAAATATTTTTCCTTAAGGTGATTGTGATATTTTTCCTTCAAATCTTCTGAGGCGGAAAGATCGATCACCCCGCTTAGAGATCTTACCAATGGTGAAATGGTTTCCGGGGATTTTGATTCATCGGTTATGGCCGACAGGTAATTCTCGATCAGTTTCGACAGGCTGGTATGATGAGCATCAGCATACTGTTTCGCGTGGTCGATCACCTTCTTCTTTAACCGTATCGTTAATTTGGTTTCCATGATCCGTGATTTGCAATTGACGTACAAAGATACAAATTTCGTACGGCAAAATCAAGTAAAAAGTTAAGAAAGAAAGACCCTGTAGAACAGACATGTCTCAATGACACACTAATGGCTTCCTTACTTTTCATCAATTGTCAGCAAGACTCCCCGCACCCAAGAAGGGTAATACAAATTGAACACCGGATATTTGAATGGATGATGATCAGTGAAAGACTCTGTGCCCTTTGTGCCTTCTCCGTGAACTCTGTGTTAAAAAAAAGTAACTTTGTTTATTATATTCACGACCGTAGCCACTTAGTTCACAATGGACCTATTGTGCCCTGCTGTGCCTATAGTGGTTTATTTTAAAAGCATTAAACACCAAGAAATCCAAATGAAAAAAATCCATTTTTTAATCCTGGTCCTGGGGATGGCAATTCTTTCCGCGGCCATTTCCGGCGACAGGTCCGGAAGAGTTCAGCGATCGAAATACGAAGCCTTCCTGAAGAAAGCCAAACAGAAACTCCCCCGGAATTTCAAAAAGGATAAAGACGAGCTGGCCGCCGACCAGCCTGATATAGCCGCCATCCAGGAGTATTTCATGACTCTTGATCCGCGCACAGGGACCGTGCCACGCGAGCGCCTTCACGCAGCCTATCTGCAAACAAGGAAACTTCAGCAGATGAAGAGCGATCCCCTGAACCTCCAGTGGACTGGCTACGAAGCCGACATGGGAGGCCGTACCCGCGCGATCATGTTCGATCCGAATGATGCGACGCACAAGAAAGTCTGGGCTGGCGGAGTAACCGGCGGATTATGGTACAACCCCGATATTTCGAATGCGGCTTCAGCCTGGGTGCCGACGACCGATTTCTCGAACAACATGGCGATACGGTGCATTACCTACGATCCGAACAATCCGCAAACGTTCTACCTGGGAACAGGGGAGGCAGAAACAGCCTTGCAAACATACCGCGAATCCTCAGGACTGGGCGACGGCATCTGGAAATCAACGGATGGCGGACAGACCTGGGACATTCTCCCGGGAACCGCAGGCTTTGCCTATGTCACCGATATCCATGTAAGGAATGAGGGCGGGGCGAGTGTGATCTATGCGGGGGTGGCTTCAGGTTTGTATGAAGGCCAGCAGCATCTGAGCAACCCTTCCGACGGCCTTTTCCGTTCAACCGACGGGGGAGCGACCTGGCTCCAGGTATTGCCGTTGATCCCGGGACATACGGTTCCTTTTTCCGTATCTGACATTGCCATCGGCACTGATGGAAGGATCTATGTTGGTACACGGCCCAACCTCGACGGGAATGGTGCCGCTACGCTGCTTTACTCCGATACCGGCCTTCCCGGTTCATGGAATGTCAATGAGAATTTCCGGATAGACATAGAAAATGATATGTATTACACCATTCCCGGCCGGGTAGTGCTTGCAACCGCACCGTCGGATCCCAATGTGGTCTATGCGCTCATCGCCTCAGGCTACACGAATTCTGCGAACAACTACAATTATTTCAACTGCTATTACATTCTCCGCTCACCAGATAAAGGCGTTTCCTGGATTATGAAAAGCCAGCCCAATGATCTGACCTCCGGCGATAACTTTGCAACCATCGCCTGGCATGCTCTAGATATTGCAATCGATCCCAATTCACCGAACAGCCTGTATATCGGTGGACTTGACATGCATAAGTCGACCAACGGGGGCGATTCCTGGAAAAGGGTCAGCAACTGGGCTGAAATGTACTATGGGGGCGGCCCGGATTATCTCCATGCCGATCAGCACATCATCGTTTATGAACCATCCTCATCCACACATATGCTGTTTGGTACCGACGGAGGTGTGTTTTATACCACGAACGGAACGGCAACCCAGCCGGTCTTCGAGGAACGGAATAAGAACTATACGACACTTCAGTTCTATACCTGTGCCATCAACCCGATAGCCGGAACCCAGGAATATCTGGGCGGGCTCCAGGATAACGGAACCCTTCGATATACTGGCCATCCCCTCACGATCAACGATATGGTGAGCGGCGGCGACGGAGCCTATTGCTTTTATGATGAGCTGGACGCAGCAACCTCTATCTCTTCGGTCTATTACAACGATTACATTGTTTACCTGAACGGATCTTATTACAACGAATACGGGTTCAACAGCGGGATCTTTGTAAATCCTGCTGATTATGATTACAAGCTGAAAAAGCTTTATACCAATGCCGTGGATTTCATCGGGACGAACAGTGATCAGATCCTGAGGATTGACATACCAGAACTCTTTTCATACACATCCTTCCAGATGCTCACGGGATCATCTGCATGGTTTTCCGCAATAAAGTATTCGCCGCATTCACCGGCAGGCCAGACCACCTTGTATGCAGGAACACAGGAAGGCCGCCTGTTCCGGGTAAATCACGCAGAATCATCACCGGTCAGGACGGAGATCACAGGAAATGCGTTTCCAACGGCAAACATCTCGTCCATCGCCGTGGGAGGTTCTGACGATACGCTGATGGTCACCTTCTCAAATTATGGTGTGCCATCGGTCTGGCAAACGGTTGACGGAGGCCAGAACTGGCAGGATGTGGAAGGAAACCTGCCTGATATGCCGATCCGTTGGGCGCTTTATCAGCCACAAACCTCGAAGATCGCACTTCTCGCAACCGAAACAGGCGTCTGGGAAAGTACAAACCTAGACCAGGCCAACGTGACCTGGCAACCGGCTGTTGACGGCATGGCCAATGTGCGGGTTGACATGCTTATGCTTCGCAGTGCGGATCATACTGTTATTGCCGCAACCCATGGCCGGGGCTTATTTACAACAACATTCGATGTTTCAACCGGGATAAAAAAGAACCCTGGTATTGAATTCAGTGTTTATCCGAATCCCTCCCATGGTCTTGTGAATATTACGGGCAGCCTGAATTATCCGGGAGATATTACGGTCAGGGTGATGGATGTAACGGGAAAGATCGTTGCTGATAATCTTTTCCTGGGCGTGGCAGGTTCCTTTCAGAAGCAGATCGACCTTTCCGGAAAACCGGCAGGGATATACTCCATCAGTCTTATGCAGGGGAGGAAGGTTGTCAGTTCCGAAAAAGTAATAGTGTATTAGCAATAGATATACCCACCCCTCTGATCCCCTCCCTACCAGTAGGGAGGGGAAGACCGAAGGTCGGGGTGGGTATGTCGTGTTACCTTAAATCCATTAAATTTGCCAATAGCCAACAGCTAATAGGTAACAGCCATAAAGAGATGCCAAATTCACCCAAATACCCCGCGAATTCCGACGAATTCTACATGAACGAAGCACTGAAAGAGGCGATGAAGGCGCTTGAGAAGGACGAAGTTCCCATCGGGGCCGTAGTCGTTTGCGACAAGAAGATCATCGCAAGAGCCCACAACCTGACGGAAACCCTGAACGATGTGACAGCCCATGCCGAGATGCAGGCATATACAGCTGCATCAGACCATCTTGGCGGAAAATACCTGGATGAATGCACGATGTACGTCACCATAGAGCCATGCGTCATGTGTGCCGGCGGCGCATTCTGGACACAGCTCGGAAGGCTGGTTTATGGTGCGGCTGATGAAAAACGGGGTTTCCGCCTGATCAGCCAGGCGTTGCTTCACCCAAAGACAGAGGTTGTATCAGGCGTCCTGGCCGAAGAATGCAGCCGGATTTTAAAAATGTTTTTCAGAAAAAAAAGAAAATAGTGCTAAAGGAAATCGTGTTAAAGAACAGGAACGTCCGGGAGATCATCCTTGAAATGGCTGAGATCGCAGGCTATTTGTGGGAAAGAGGATGGGCTGAACAGAATGCCGGCAATATTTCGGTAAATATTACGGATATTCTCAACAGGGAGAATCTTCAGATACCGGATGGTTCCATGGTCCCGTTCCCGGAAAAGAAAAAATATGCACTCGGAGGGAATGTATTCATTATGACAGGGACCGGGACCCGGATGCGGGATCTTGCCAGGAATCCGGAAGAAAATATCTGTATCATCCGGATCGATAATTCGGGGAAAGGATACAGCCACCTCTGCCGGTGCAGGGAAACCAGTATTCTTCAGCCGACCTCCGAGCTTCCGACGCATCTGACCATCCATGAAATGTTATTGAAAAAGGATCCGGCACGAAAGATCCTTGTTCATACCCATGCCACAGAACTGATCGCCCTGACACAGATTCCGGGGATGCAGTCTGAAAAGGCCCTGAACCGCGTTCTGCAGGGAATGCATCCCGAGACCGTCATCTTCGTTCCCGAAGGGATGGGATTCGTTCCCTATACCCTTCCCGGAACAGCGAAAATTGCACAACTCACTTGTAAACAACTGGAGACCCACCCGGTTGTTATGTGGGAGAAGCACGGCGTATTTGCTACCGGGAAAACAGTTTCAGAGGCCTTTGATGCCATCGATCTCCTATCAAAATCGGCCCAGATCTATTTTTATTCCCGGCAGGCAGGCATTGAACCGGAAGGATTAACAGAGGAACAGATAGCGGAGATCAGGAAGAATTATGGGAAAGGATGATAAATGAATTTGCCTTAGGGTTTGTGGCGGGGATCCACTCTGCATACCCACCCCTCAAAGAGGCTGTCTCAAAAGGGAAAAATAACCGCTAAGGCGCTAAGGCGCTAAAAATTCTACTCTTGATTTTTAGTTGTTTGCGTCTTCGCGTCTTTACGGTGAAAGACAAAAAGCAGACTTTTAATACAACCTCAGACCGAAGGTCGGGGTGGGTACAATTTGCCGAACGGCTTGACTGGTCTAGAAATCAAACCGTCAGTGGGTCGCCGAAAACCCAGGCTGCCTTTTTCACTGCCCACCTGCAGGTGGGTTTTCGTTCAATTGTTTTATGATCGATGAGTGTAAACAGATGTGTATATATGGATTTAAAAACAAGATCATGACAGGGACCAAGATTGTAATTTTTGAGGATGAATTTATTTCCGCAACGGATCTGCAAAAACAGCTTAAAAAAATGGGATATGAAGTATTGGAGATGTTCACGCATGCCGAGCATGGATTAGCCTATCTTGAAGAAACCGTCGGTACTGAGGAATTTCCGGATGCCGTTATTCTGGATATGAATCTGAAAGGGAAATTGACCGGCCTTGATGCAGCAAAGCAGATCTACGCCAAATATAAATGCGGGGTCATGTTCCTGACCGGACTTGGTCAGATTGAAACGATAGAACGGGCCTTCCGGCAAAAACCGGTGCCTTTCCTGATAAAACCATTTGATACGTACCAGGTTCATATTTCATTGCAGATCGCAATATACCTGGCGAGCCTGGAGAACGAACTGAAACAACTCAAAATGCAACAGAGTACCGGCAAAATGCAGGAATGACAATCGTCACCCGTGTATTCAGGATGGTTACTCTACCACGGCCTCTTCTTCGGATTCATTTCTTTTTGTCCTCGAAAATGCCAATGCCCCATACCCAAGGCTCATGGCCAGCAGGATGCTTAATCCACCATCAATGGACCCGACATGAACATCATAGGTAAAACCATGATCACCAGGCATTGGGGGTGGATCCGGCGGATCCGGCGGATCAGCCACCGCGGTATTGATCGCAAATAATGAGAAAAAAAGAAATGCAAAGACAAAAAAGAACCGTATGATTCGTTTCATACTAACTGGATATTTTAGGATTAATTTATTATCACTTTGCCCTCACTCAGAAATCCTCCCGCGATCACCCGGACCAAATAACAGCCGGGGTTAGGGTAAAATCCAATCACATTGGTAGGATTGCTGTTCAGTTCCTTTTTAATCAACAACTGCCCAAGGGGATTAAAAACAAAAATACAACCTTTCGCCGGGAAACCATTTTTGTTATGTACATAAATTGCATTCCCCCGGGTGAAAATACTTGTTTCATTATCCTGTTTTCGCTCTTCAATACTGAAAATCCCACCCAGATGCAAGCGAAAACGGTCAGAATTATCCCCCTGACAAGAAGCAAAGGTAAAAAAACAAATTTGATTTAGATCATAAAAGAGATTTGTTTTCGTGTCTTCCAGGTAAATATTTATCCCCGTATCAAAATGTTCCTGACCTGAAAAAGATATCCTGTAACTGGTTGAATTTCCCTTAATAAACCCGATATTTATCAGAGCATTATCAGGGTGAGGAGGGAATGTGTTCGTGGAAAGATAAAGCCCCCCGGGCATGGTAGAATACAATTTCGGGGTGCCGTCAAATCCCCCGAGAAAATGGCTGTCGCAGCAAAGATCAAAACCAGAACCGGATGCAGGATCAATGGCAACAACACATTCGGCATATGTGCTGTCATCAGTTGAAGAGGCCCTGATCACAAGCCTGTTCGGGATGTCATCACAATTCTTGTACCAGCCGGAAGCCTGGTTGACCCGCGAAGCCTTCGGGATGGTGAGCCCGTTCGTGGAGCCGGAAACCTGGACCAGGAACCCGTTCATGGAGGGGATGATTCCATTTGGCGGAACATCGGTATATGTTCCTCCGCTGTTCAGAAGCTTTGCAATTCCTGAAACATTGACCAGCCCCCAGTTTCCTCCATCGTTCCACCGGAGCGGACAAGGAAACGGATTTCCAAGTAGATGCCAGCCGTAGAAATTCGCGTTGGAACTGCTGTAAGTAAGGTTTGAAACCTGGATATCCGAATTATTCACCGGTCCGGAGAAATATTTTGCCGAGGTTGTGGCATATGACACCAGGTATCCTTTTCCGGAGATGAATGATGAAATATTATTTGCCGGAACTTTCTGGTTCAGCCAGGCCATTCCGGGTTCATCCCAGGTATAGAAATCGTAATTGGCCGGAACAGGATCTGTAAAACCAGGTGAGACCGGCTGGCCGGATACGGGTGAAGACAGGAAATGCCAGCCGTCATTACCCGTCGTCCAGGAGGAAATATGCCGGCCGGCCTTTACCGTGCCCGAAACATTCCCTTCTGGCAGGAAAGTTCCGGTGGATGTTACATCCGATTCCAGGATCAGTCCTTCAGGAACCCCGATCGTCGTGTGGCCTTCTACCGATAAGCATTGCACGGGACTTACTGTCAGGTTCCCGGAATTGATCGTCAGTTTCCCGGCAAGACTTGTGATCCCGGACAAGGTTACCCCCGGACCGGACCCTGACAGGGTCACATCTGTATAACTCAACAGGGGAAGTGTATAGGTTCCGGTGATATGGAGTGAAGAGCTGTTCCGGAGGTATATATTGGTATTCTGCACCAGTGTGATATCAGAGATGTTGTTGTTGCTGTCGGTGCCGTCGGGGATGCGGGCGTAGCCACCGGATGCGGGGGGTGAAGGCACAGGCGTTCCCTCTCCAAGATTGTTCACGGTTATCGTTCCATATGCAATTCCGTCGATAATCGTGTTCGGGGCATTTTTCAGCCGAAGGGCAACCTGGCCGCTGGCGGTGGCCATTCCTGCCGTAACCGAACCATCACGGGGAAGGCCGTTGTTTTGGCCCACAATTACGACTGCATTCGGCGACAAGAGCCAAAATTGGTAAGGCCCCAGCGTCCCGGTGAGGTTGCCGCCGGCGCTTCCGGTATTCCCGGCGGCCGACTGGTAGGAGATCTTCAGCAATGAAAGATCGAACGCCTGCCCGGTCTTGTTCAGCAGCTCGATGTATTCGTCGCTCGCACCGCCGTAGGAGGGACTGAACTGGTTGATCACAATGTCACCGGGTCCCGGGATGGCGAACGCATTTATTGGTAAAATTTCATTCCCGGCAATGACTGCTTCAACTTCCAGGAGGAAAAAGATCATCCAGGAAAAAAAGATCAATTTTGTTGTTTTCATCGGATAACGTTTTTGGTTATGCTGCTTTATCCGGGAAAATGAAAAAGGTCATACAATTGTTAATAACTTTTTTCAGCGAACAACGGACGGTGAACAGTGAACAGGGGCAATTAAAAATTAAGAACGAAGAATTAAAAGTTCCTGAATATAAAAGGTTTGATCATTAATAAAATGATTAATTATCCTTGCAGGATGATCCTGGTTAATCAATAAAACGATCAAGGAAATTCAACCAACAGCTATTTCAAAAGAAATCAATTTTAATATGACAGGGTGACATGACAAAATACTGGCGAACTATTTCCAAAAAGTGGCGATGTTTTGGTAAAAAGTGCCGATCTTTTTTGGTGACCGGGCAAGCAGATTGTAAGTCGATAAAAATCAAGATGAAACATAATCTGCTTGGAGACCTCTGTGGGAAACAAAAAGAACACGGATAAAACGGATAGGTTACGGATAGAATGCCTGCCGGCCGCAGGCAGGGATTTGCTTTGTGTTCCCGGAAGGGCTATACCTGGTTTGCATCAGCACGGGCAGCGCTACGAATACGGTTAAGCTTAGCGTAATGCGGTGAGTGAAATGCCCAATTCAAATGAAATGAAAATTAGTTATCTTTGCTTATGATCGATTTTAAATGACAAACAAAATTGATATAGAAAACATTGATAAGTTTGTGAATCATTGGATTGAAAGTTCAGACAGAGATTTTCGAACAATGAAGAACCTTTATAAATCAAAAGATTATAGTTGGTCTTTGTTTATTGGTCATTTGGTTATTGAAAAGCTCCTTAAAGCAATTTATATTAAAAAGAAACAGGAACATCCGGTCCCGATTCATGATTTGACCCGGTTAGCGATAAAAGCAGATATTGATTGCTCCGATGAAATCTTAAATCAATTAGATACGATTACCACATTCAATATTAATGCAAGGTATGAGGATGTTAAACAAAGTTTTTATATAAAATGCACCAAAGAATTTGCGGAAACCTGGATTGATCAAATCACCGGAATAAGAACATGGATAAAAGCGCAATTATAAATATTATTACAGCTTATTTAAAAGCAATACCCAGGGATAAGTATGAGTTGTCAAAAGCATACCTTTTTGGTTCATTTGCAAGAAATAATCAACACGAGGAAAGTGATATTGATCTGGCCCTGGTAATTAAAAATCTGCCCGACCCATTTTCAGCACAAGTCGAATTAATGAAATTAAGAAGGAAATTCGACTTAAGAATCGAACCCCACCCATTTCAGGAAAGTGATTTTTCACTACAAGATCCGTTGGTTTTTGAAATAGTAAAATACGGACAGGAAATACTATTTGAATAATGCCGACTCAGTGACCTCTGTGGTAAACGAAAGAAATTTTAACCACGGAGAACACAGAGCAGGTACAGAGTTCACAGAGGAAAATTTCCAGGAAACCTGTTTTCAATAGTGATAACTTTGCACCGTAAACAAACAGGTTCAATGTTAAAACAATCATATTTTTCGATCGCAGCCATGTTCCTCCTCCTGGCTGTTTCCGGTTATTCCCAGGACAACGATTCGATCGTGATCCGTTCGATCTTCAGCGAGGCGCTGAAGGACAATACCGCTGAAAAGAACCTTGAATACCTCTGCAAGAAGATCGGCGGCCGGCTTTGCGGATCGCCGCAGGCCGAAAAAGCAGTGAACTGGTCGGAGGAAACCCTGAAGAAAATGGGTCTCGACACGGTTTACCGGCAGGAACTGAAGGTCAGGCACTGGGTGCGCGGAGAAAAAGAATCAGCTGTTGTTCAATCGAAATCGAACGGCAATCATGATCTTCATGTCTGCGCCATCGGCGGCTCCATCGGCACAGGAGAAAAGGGAATCTCCGCCCGGGTCATCGAAGTCAAGGAATTTGAAGAGCTCCAGGTCCTCGGGAAGAAGAACATCGAAGGAAAGATCGTTTTCTTCAACCATCCTGCCGATCCGACGTTCTATTATACATTCAATGCCTACGGAGGAACGGCGAAGTTCAGGGTTTTCGGGGCGACACAGGCGGCCAGGTTCGGCGCCGCGGCCGTGATCGTGCGCTCGGCCACACTGGCGCATGATGATTTCCCGCATACGGGCGTGATGCATTACGCGGATACCGTGAAACAGATCCCCGCCATTGCTGTCAGCACGAACGATGCGGACCTGCTGAGCGGAATGCTGGCAAAAGACCCTTCATTGAAACTGACCATCCGCACCATCTGCAGGGAAGAACCGGAAGCAGTGTCTTACAATGTGATCGGGCAACTGAAAGGAACGGAGCATCCGGAAGAGGTGATCGCCTTCGGCGGACACATCGATTCCTGGGACATCGGCGAAGGGGCGCATGACGACGGCGCCGGCGTCGTTCAGACGATCGAAGTGCTGAGAATATTCAAAGCACTCGGGATAAGGCCGAAACATACCCTCCGGGTGGTAGTTTTCATGGATGAGGAAATGGACCAGCGGGGCGCAAAAAGGTATGCACAATCCGTTAAGGATGCTGCCCCCGGAACGGATAAACACATCGCAGCGATCGAAACCGACAGGGGAGGGTTCACACCGACAGGATTTTCCATTGATGCAACCGACCAGGAGGTGGGGAAGATCCAGTCCTGGAAGAAACTGCTTCTGCCATATGGTCTGTATAACCTTGAAAAGGGAGGCAGCGGCGTCGATATCCGCGATCTGAAGCCTTTCGGCGTTCCACTCATCGCCCTTGTAACCGACTCGCAGCGCTATTTCGATTACCAGCATGCGGCGTCGGATACATTTGACAAGGTCAGCCCGAGGGAATTGCAGCTGGGTTCGGCGTCGATAGCGGCGCTGGTTTATTTGATCGATAAATCCGAACTTAAGTGGAGAAGCTGGTGAGGTGGTGAACTGGTGAAGTGGTGAACTGGTGAGTTAAAATAATTTGAATTACTTTTTTCCGGTAAGACGTATTTTAAGTTTCTTTTTTGTCGATGAAAAAACGTTAAGAAGTTCTGTGGCTTCTTCCTCGAGTGGTTGAAAGAGGTTCTTTTTCTCAGGTAATATCTCCCCGATCAGATCAAGCCAGAAGAGAGTTTCATCGCATTCTTCAACAACAATACATAGTTTCGAATAATATTCTGCTGAAGATCTGGCACGGCATGCAGCCCGAAAGTTTGCAGCAACAGAGGACCCGCTTCTCAGAATTTGTCTTGTAACCACTTTTGTTGCTTCATTCTGAGATAAACCTGCAAATGTTTTACATATTGCAACAGAAAAATTCCTGGTTCTTACCCGGAACTTGTCATTAAATGAAGCTAATGTTGCCATTTTTTTGTTTCTGCTTTATCGTTCATCCTTCAAAAAGGTAATATCTTTGTTAACAACTTAATAAAAAACTCACCAGTTCACCACCTCACCAGTTCACCACTTAAAAAGAAATATCTTTGTTCATAATTATTAAAATAAAACTCACCAGTTCACCACCTCACCAGCTCACCACCTAATACACCTTTCCACAAATGACATTAGACCGCAACACTGCTTTAGATCTTCTTCATCAATACATAAAGAACGACAAGATGATCGTTCATTGCCTCGCATCGGAAGCCGTGTTACGCGGGATCGCCCGGAAACTTGGCCGGGATGAGGAAAAATGGGGCCTTGCCGGGCTTCTGCATGATCTCGATGTAGAAGTCACCAATGCCGATCCATACGTTCACGGGCTTCAGACGGAAAACCTCCTCAAAGAATACGAGGTTGATCCGGAGATCCTGGATGCGGTCCGGATGCACAATGAGGTGGCCAGCGGGAAGGAGCGCTCGACGGAGTTCCAGCATGCCCTTGCCGCCGGAGAAACCATCACGGGGCTGATCTTCGCCACTACCTATGTCTATCCCGACAGGAAGCTCACCAGCGTAAAGCCGAAATCGGTGATCAAGCGTATGAAGGAAAAGGCCTTTGCGGCATCGGTGAAACGGGAGAATATTATGGAATGCGAGATGATCGGGATCCCGATTGATGAATTTGCCGCACTGTCAATCGAGGCCATGCTGCCGATCGCCGGGGAACTGGGATTGTAAACATACCCCGACTTTCGTTCTGTCATTTTATCAAATGAATAATTTAACCACGAAGGCGCTCAAAGTGCAACACAAAGGAACGCAAAGTAGCTGATTTCAGGGATTAATTACCTTGGTGCGCCTTTGCGCCATCCTTTGTTGCCTTTGCGGTTAAATTCTTTCAGGACAACCATCAAGAGGGGCGTTTACGCTCATTTCCCGCAGAACGCCTCCGTAATTCCGGGTTCAGGGGGAGCGATCTTTTCAAAATTCTTCCAGCGGAAATCTTTTCGCCTGCCTGACGTATCCCATGAGTAAACATTCAGGAAAATGGTCCCGAAACGAAGATCATCCGAATCATAGTATTTTGCATAGGCAATCTGCTCGCCGCTCCGGATATCATTCCCGATGAATGAGAACTTCATATGGAGGTGGATCTTTTTCTGGAGCGACCGCTGCAGGTTCCGTTTCAGGTTCTCCGCACGTTCAGCATCCAGGTCGATGTCGTAATACAGGATCTTCTCCAGGTCGGGAAGCCGCTGTTCGTGCTGGTAGATCCTGAACCGTGTATTCTTGTCGATGGTCCAGACCTCGAACTTGCTGTTCACATCGATGATATCCCGCCCTTTATTGCCCATCCTGATCGATAGCCAGAATTTCCCGTTCCGGTGGCGGATATAGATCTGTTTCGTAACGAAAAGATCATGCGGGCGCTTGATCACGAAATAGACCAGGAATCCGGAGAAAATGGCAGTATAGAAAAGTGAGATCGTCGACTGGATCATCACGATCATCCTTCCCTGGTCGGTAACAGGATGAATATCGCCAAATCCGATCGTATGAAAGGAAACGATGCTGAAATAAACGGCTTTCCGGAAATCGACCGGATCTGCAATGGCATTGCCATAGGTTGTCATGCCGATACTGTTGGTGATGTGATAGAGGTACGCGAAGATCATGATGATCACCCCGTACAGGAACAGGAATAAGAGGATAAAGAAAAGGACTTCCCGGGTTTTGATTGAAAAGTTCATGGACAAACGTTATTTTCCGACCCTGAAGGATCCGGGTTGGTAATCCTTTGAGCGAAACGAAGGGGGAATTGTTGTCGTATTTCCATCGCGAACGGCATGATAGCCCGGCGACATGATCTCCACGCCCGCTTCATTGAACGAATCCTGGATGTTCTGATGAAGGTCAGAGTAGATCACGATCATCCTCCAGGGATCATCCGTAAATGCATTGATCTGATAGGAAACGTATGAATCGTCGAGACTGGTCTGCAGAACAAAGGGTTTCGGATCTTTCAGGATCCCCGTTGTTCGTTCAGCAGCGCGGATCAGGAGTTCGTGAACGGTCTTCCATGGGGCATCATAGCCGATCGTAATGCTAGTATAAAGGATCAGGCCTGATTCCCCGGCCATGGTGCTATAGTTGACAACTTCGCCTCCCATGATCTTGGAGTTCGGAATGGTCACGACCTCGTTCTTGATTGTCTGGAGCTTGGTCACAAGCATTGTTTTTTCAACCACATCACCGGTGATTTCACCGATCCTGACGCGGTCTCCCATGCGGAATGCACGGGTATATGTCAGTGAAAACCCGGCCATGATGTTCGACAGGGAACTGGCCGACGTGATCGAAAAAAGGATCCCGACAAATACGGAAACACCCTGGAATACCTTGGAGTCGGATCCCGGAAGATACGGCCAGATCACGATCAGCGTAAAGGCCCAGATGATAAGGCGGATGATATTGAACGTCGGAACGGCCCAATCGGGGTAAAAGCCGGGGATCTTGAATGTAGAGGATTCAACCTCTCTTTTCAGGAAACGGAAAAACTTAATGACCAGCCGGGCAATAAAAATAAATACAATGATAATGATGAGGTTTGGCAGAAAATGGTAAATGCTTTTCACAAAATCGGAGATGGGAGAAAGGAAGTACCTGAGAAAGCCGATCGTGAATCCTTTTGTCCAGGGCAGGATGTAGAACATCAGGAACAAGGCCAGGATGATCAGAAGGATCAGTAAAACAAACCGGAACACTTTGTTTAGCATTTTAAGAAAGCTGATCTGGCGTGGTTTATTGAAGAGTTCCGATTTTTGTATATGGAGTTTTTCAAGGAGATCTCCTTCCCAGGACAGGATCCTTCGGTTAATGAACCGGAATAACCAGTTGACAAGCCAGGTCAGGATCATCAGGATAAGAAGCACTGCACCGGCAAACAGGATATCACGGACAAGGTTTTTTCCCATCTGAACTTTCCGGTAATCGATTACGGCATGAGAAACCGACCTCAACCTTGTAACAGCAAGACTATCCTGTGAAATATTTTCAGCAGCGGCATCCTGTTCTGTGATCGCCATGAGAAAGAGGTCCTTATAATAAAGATCAATGGAAATATCCGACCTGTACAGTTTCAGGGAATCGGCATTGAACAGGGGATCTTCAGCAATGTCCAGGAGCCGCTGCTCCGTTGACTTTGCCCTCTGTAACGGTGTAAAAGGACCAACTTTCCTGCTGATGACAAAGATCGTCTTCCCGAAAGGCGCTACTTTTTGGGGAGTAACCAATGTTGTCATTGAATCATGACGCAGGTCTGTAATGGTTATGCCCGACTGGGGCCTCCCGATACCGGCGAATGACAGGATTGCGAGGAGGGTCAGTGCGAATGAACGGGTAAACGGTTTTTTCATTTAGGCCGGATTTTATTTGTTTCCGTTCAGGATGACCGATCCCCGGAGAAATACAGATTTCCCGGGGTTGATCGTAAATGTGCTGCCGCTCTGGATGACCAGGTCGTGGCAGAAAATGGTGTTGTTCGTATTGATGGCCGGCATGTTTGCTGCATTCGGGATCACCACATTGCTCAGCGTTGTAGGGACGGATGCCGGATTCCAGTTCCCGGCCTTGTTCCAGTCGGTATCGATCGCACCGGTCCAGGTGGCGGTAGTAAAGGTTACCGGGTCTGCCGTCCAGATCTCCAGGGCCGGATCGCCGAAAGCGTTGCAGCAATACTGGCACCAGCGTTGGGCTCCCGGCTCGAATTCCCCCGGAAGGGAGATGAACGGAACAGTTTTGATCTTCGATATCATGTGACAGGTGCCCATGTGCTTTTCAGGAAGGGTATCGTTATAAAGGGCGCTCACGAATTCCCGCTCCAGGTGCTCGGAAGGACCTTCGGTGGTTCCTTCGTCAAACCAGCCGTAACGCGAATTAAACACACCTGCAACCAGGAAATTGTTGATCGTAACAGCCTTGGATGAAACACAATTTGCCTGGTCAAAGGCACCGTCATAACAGCCCTGCGTATAAAGGATCTGGAAATTATGTGTGATGCCGTTCACCTGTGAGAAATTGGCATCGGTGATATCGGATGTGTTCATCCGCAGCATATAGCTCGTATTGGCATGACCGAGATGGTGAATAAACGATTTTCCCGAGTTGATCTTTGCGATCAGCTGGGAAGCGGTCCAGCTCCATACGGAAGAAGAAGGCGTGATTGAATCGTAGAGTTTTTCAATGGAATTGGTAGAAGAAGGAATGCCATGCGTATAATACCCATTATCGCTGTGGTTGTTGATGAGCAGATTCATATACGAACCGCCGAGTGTGAGAGGGGCACCGTAAAGCCATTCACCCGCCAGCAAAGGTTTATTCATTTCCCCGAAAACCGGGTTTGTCTCATAGCCAATGGTCTTCCGGATCATTTTGCGGAGCTCGGCGGTGTCGTTGACCGGGAATCGTCCTACGGAGATTTCAGGCAGAAGATCCGGATTGTCGGTAATTTCCGCATAGATATGATCATTGTCGAGGTCGTAGGTCCCGTCCATCCCTGAATAATAAAGGTCGGCCGGGATCCCTGAATCAGTGTAACCACCGCCAGACTGCACATAGCAGTAAAATCCCCTGGCAGGAACGCGGACATTGTTGCCGGCCAGCAGCACATACTGGATCTGGTTGTTCAGATATTGATCCTTGATGTAATTCCTGATCTTCTCCTGGAGATCATAACCGGTCATGGTTGAGGAAATGCTTTCCGTTGTCTTGACCTGGCATGACAATCCTTTGGAGGTACGGAGGTTGATCAGCGACTGGAATTCATTCTGGAAAAGGGCCGGGGTGATGATCAGGTACTGGTAGGCGGTTGCCGGGGCTTTCGGTTGAGGGTATTGTTTGGTCATCTCCGGATTCTGGGCGAAGCTTCGTACCCGCGTCAGCGCCATGTCTACGGAGACCAGGCTTTTCAATGCTTCTGCAGAAGCAGCATCAGGACTGGTGTTGATCCTGACTGTGACTTTTGCATAGTAGGAAACCGTTCCTTCTGCAGGATTATATTTTACCGGGGAAAAGGATGAAATCGCTAATGCATATCCATTCATGTACTGGGTCATCAGTTGACCTTCCGGCCTGGCGGGATAGATGCCGTTCATCCTGTAAACAGCTTCTTTTTTTATGAAATCATGCGTTGATTCAGAATCGGTGGGCTGTACTTCCTGCTGCGGATAAAGAAGGAAAGAGCCCGGGATCATAGTTTCATTTTCGCCTGTAATATCTATGGAAATGGCAGATTCTCCCGGTGGAATCAGAAGAATGATTTCAGCATAGGGGAGAACCGGCTCGCCTGGAATGCCCGAGAGTTTTGTGTTGTCAAATGAAACCGTTGACCAGGTGCCGGAGGTTTTTACGGATGGATCTGAAAAGTAAAATACTTTCTCAATCGTCCCGGCGAACAATATCATTCCTGAAAGTAAACCAAGAAGTATCAGCGTAGCTTTTTTCATTCGTTGTGCAAATTTCGTACCCATTCCCCGTCCCCTTCCTTACTAGTAGGGAAGGGGACGGGGGTAGGGTACTGTTAAGATTATTGGTATAATTGTGATCCATCAATAAAAATAATCTGTGAAATTACGGAAAATTCCGAACATTAATTTTTAGGAGAAAAAAGAACACGGATCAAACGGAAAATCACTGATAAAACGGATATCTCAAATCCTTGAAGATCCATGGTCGCTGAAAGCGATCCGCGTCATCCGTGTTCCATTTATTTTCTCCCGGAAGAGCAATTTATTTCTTCGCCGGGAACGGAGGAGTTATACGTCCGGCACCCTGCTGCAGGTTATTGAAAACAAGGACCATGTCAAAAATATCGACAAACCCGTCGGGGCCTGTTCCTCCGGAAGGCGGACAGCCTGTAATATCTTCAATGATATATCCCATGGCTACCACCAGGTTATCATTGTAGACCTGGTTGTTATCGAAGATATCCACAAAGCCATCCTGAAGATCGGGTACGACACCGGTAACATCTCCACCCCATAATCCATACGGACCGTTGCTGCCCGTCAGATCTTTCAGGTTGCCGCCAAAAGCCTGCGACATGGCCGTGGTGAAATCATACGTAATGTTATTTCCGGCGAATGAGACGGGTAATGAACTCCAGGTTTCAACGCTCTGACGATGCTTCAGGATGATGTAATAATTGTCGGATAATGAAAGTGGCAATTCTGAAAGGGTGATGGTGCCGTTCGTTTCAATGAATGACCCATGATGTTTATAGTTGTATGGGATCGGATCGGGCCAGTTCGGACCAAGGTCCTGGACAAGGAGTACACTCAGGGTATCGGCATGATTACCCGGCCACTTGTCAAACTGCACAAGCGAAAGCGGGTCGACATCCAGGGACTTATTCATCATCCCGGATGACTTATCATACATTCCTTCAAGATATGCTTTTACGACAAGCGTTTTCACGACCTGGGGAGGAGAGGTGAACACCCGGTTCATGGTACAAGTCACAGAGTCCGAAAATGCTGCCGTAATCGTATGGCTGAGGCCATCACAGGGAATTCCGTTGAGACTGTATGGATGCGGACTCGTGAATGGCGCATTGAATACCTGGGAAACCGGGGGAATAACCGTGTTATCCGTAATGGTAAGTGTTCCTGTTGACGGAGGATTGCTGAATTCGATGTTCCCCGAGATGGAGAAAGTATTCGTGGAAGGGTTGCAGGTAGATGGCCCGCCCGTCATAGCGATCATGGAGCAATGGAGAACGATGCTGCAATCCGCCATTCCTGTGCCGTCAATCTGGGAAAAGGTGATGGTACCCGGCTGCATGCTGAAATTCGTGATCATCAGGATATAGATCTCTCCGGGTTGTGTATTCAGGATGTGGCATGTTTCAGAAGGTTGGGGTGAATAGCTGCAATCGACCATGTTCCCCTGCGGGTAAAAACCCCAGCATTCGATATTGGTATTGTCGCAGCAATTAGGACCACCCGGAGAATGGCAGGTTCCGGTCAATCCCGTTGCGCAACCGTCTGTCAGGCTGGTGAACGGACCCCAGCAGATAAAGTCAACATCATGAAAATTACTTTGCTCGATCAGCAGGATAATATCTCCGGCTAAGCCGATACGCATATAAAACCATGCCGGGCAGGGTTCAGAACCCAGGCAGCCATAATTGGGATAGCCGCCGGTCGGAGGTATTGCAGTGCCTGTCGTTCCTGAAGGGTAGGTAAAAGCATTTCCTCCACAGGCTTCCATCGCCGTCTCGCATGTCACCCAGAGATCACGGTTTAAATCCTGACTGGAAGGGTCAGAGCCTTTTGTCTTCCGGACCTCCGTAAAAAGCGCCTCAAGCCGTGCCATAGTTTCGTTACGGTCATGTGAATGCACGATGAAGAGGGTGGAATCATTATTAAATTCGTTCTTATCCATCATAAAAATCCCAAATCGCCGTGCCTCGTTATAAAAAGCCAGGCGTTCGGATGATGAGTTGAACATGGACAGCCTGATCATGTACTGGTCCCCTTCGGGGTCTTCCCGCACAAAACGGGCAAACCAGCCGGTTTGGCTGCCGGTTCCGGAACAATAGACAGAATCATTATTGATCATACCGACATCAGGAAAATCATTTCCGGAAAGTCTTTCCATCATTTTATTCCCGGAAACCCCGGAAATGGAATACAATCCGGTCATGATCGTAAAACAAGTGATTCTCAGGAGGAACATAATTTTTAGTCCGGTCTTTTTCATGATGGCAGCATTTGAATTCAGGCTATAAAGATATTGTATCTTCTCGTGTTAAAAAAATACGTACAACATTCATTTTTCTTAACAGACGATGTGTATTAGCCTTGTGCCTTCGTAATTTTTTACCACAGAGGCCACAAAGCCTGCCTGCCGGCGGGCAGGAAGGCACAGAGGTCACAGAAAGATAATATTTTGCATTCTGCATTCCTGCATTCCTGCATTTCCTAAAGTGTTATCTTTGCAGCCACATCAACACAACCAGCATCCGACTGACATGAATATACTTACATTCGCTTTATCTCATTCTCTCTCCAGGAAAATTGCCTCAATTTCATTTATTGTCTTTTTCTCCGGCATCATGGTTGCCGGGTTTGCCGAGATCCCAACCGGTTACTACAACACAGCGTCGGGGCTTTCGGGGACAGCCTTGCAGGCCGCGCTGCACAATATCATCAAGAACCACACGGTAATCAGCTATACACCCGGGGTCTGGAACGCATTTTACACCACCGACGACAAGCCGAACGGGACGGTCTGGGACATGTATTCGGACATCCCTGACGGGACGGCGAACGGGAATCCTCCATATGTTTACCAGTTTGGAAGCGATCAGTGCGGAAATGCGTCACAGGAAGGCGATTGCTACAGCCGGGAACACTCCTGGCCGAAGAGCTGGTTCGGGGATACCTCGCCGATGAACACTGACTTGTTCCACATTTACCCTGCCGATCAGTATGTGAACAACCGGCACAGCGACTATCCCTTCGGAAAAGTGGGAACAGCCACATGGACTTCTCAGAACGGATGCAAAGTGGGACCTTGCGTGACATCAGGATATACAGGAACAGTTTTTGAGCCCCGGAATGAATACAAGGGGGATTTTGCCCGCAGTTACTTTTACATGTCAACACGGTATTACACGGAAGATGCAGGATGGCCGGGAAGTCCGATGGTCACCGGTTCGCAGCTCAATCCCTGGGCGCTGGCGATGATGCTTCTGTGGCATCAGCAGGATCCGGTTTCACAAAAGGAGACTGACAGGAACAACGCCATATACCTGATCCAGCATAACCGGAATCCTTTCATTGACCATCCGGAATATGCCGAGAATATCTGGGTTCCGAATACCGGGATCAAAGCCGAGCCGACCAACCATGTAACCGGATTTACCGTGGCAATCGGATCGCCATCATACAGCACGGTTGTTCTTACCTGGACGGATGCCACGGGTACGGTCATTCCCGATGCCTACCTGATCAAGGGAAGCACCGTCAGTTTTGCTGACATTACGAACCCCGTGGATGGGGTTCCCACGGATGACGGCGGTTTGATCAAGAACATCTTCGCCAATGTACAGACTTATTCTTTTACAGGACTTTCGGCAAGCATGACCTATTACTTCAAGATCTTCCCGTATACCAATTCAGGAACAAACATCAATTACAAGATCAACGGGACCATTCCAACCGGATCCGCCACCACATCCATCGGCTCCGGAACAGGTACGCTGCTGAATCCTTATACCTGCAGCCAGGCGATTGCCAACCAGACCATGACATTGAAATGGGTTTCCGGGTATATTGTAGGTGTTGCGATCAGCCAGACAGGAGCAAACACCACTCCGCCGTTTACGGGGGCTCCGAATTACAACATCGCCATTTCCGACAACATCAACGATATCCAGGCATCCACCATGTTGTTTGTTCAGCTTCCGGCCGGGGATATCCGCACCAACCTGAACCTCATCAGCAATCTTTCGAATTTCCGCAAGAAAGTGCTGGTCTATGGAAGCCTTGAACCGTATTTCTCTCCTCATGCAGGATTAAAATCAACATCCGATTACAAATGGGATAACCCGACAAACTCTATTGCCAGCGGTTATTGGAATGCTGCAACAACATGGGATACGGGAATTCCATACCAGCACGACAATGTGACGGTTTTATCCCCGGTAACCCTCGATGTTTCTTCTCCATGCAACAATCTTACCGTCGGCACGGGCGGGACATTCATCATCAATCCGGGGAAGGTCGTGACGGTCAACGGCACCCTGACCACCCTTGGCGAGCTGATGAATCACGCCGGTGACCAGGGCATCCAAACAAAGGAACCGGGGAAAAAGTAATTCCTGATTCATAATTACCTTAAGGATTTGAAATATTTATCCTTCATCAGACTCTATGTTCTTTAGAGCCTGTTTAAAATTCATGTAGAAATTCAAAGGGTATTATCTCACTATTTTTTATAGCAGGCACCCGACTTCAGGCAGATCATCAGGAAATTGTCGGCGGGTGTCAGGTCGTACCACAAATTGAGCCAATTGGTCTTCAGGTTTTCAGCAGTTACGCCTCCGCCTAACCAATTTATGGTCGTTTCAATCGAATCATTTTCGCTTGTTGAAAAAATCTGTTCATCGCCGGCCATTTGAGCCATGTTCGCAGTCCGCATCCTTCGAGCAAGTCGCACCGCGGTATCCATATGATAACTACTAAGATAACTGGCAGCAAAGTCCGTATCCATGGTACTACAGAGCCGTTGCTTTGCGTAAGCCTGGAATGTTTGTCCTCCAGGTATTTGATGGTTGATATTCGTGATGGGAATGGTTGAAATGATCAGCGCGGAATCTTTAATATAGGTGATCATCCGGTAAGTACATGGATAAACAACGGTAGAACTGGTTTCAATGTCGTACAAAAAATTGTTGCCTGATGTCTTCTTTGCGATGTCAGTTGAATGACCATGGCCGGTGAACATCACCTTTAATCCCCCATTCATGAGCGAGTCAGATACCGTTGATGAGCGATCCACAACAAACCCCGGGGCCCATACATTTTGATCGGTATAATGATTAATCAGTGCGTGATGCATCATACCGAACACCATTTTCCCTTTGGCTCCGGCTTCAGCCAGACGAGCCAATGCCCATGTCATGGTTGACTGCTTTATGGCCCCGCTCACCGAAGTATTATACGAAATGCCTATGTCGTATTTACAGTCGTCGATCGAAAGCAGCCAGAGACCTGGTAGCGGTTCGGAGACATAGCTGAGCGAAGTAGGGTCGATAGAGATGGCATCGCTGTATCCATAGTTTGAATAAAGGTTTCTAAAGTATGCCGGGGTAATATTTGCCACAGGCATGGTGTCGTGACCGAGAAAACTGACTGCCATCCTGAAGTTTATATCATGGTTTCCATCGATTACCCTGACTTTGATGCCTGCGCTGGTCAACTCTAAAAGAAACAGGGCAACCTTATCATGGCTGGCCTGTTCACCGTCGAACGACAAATCGCCTGGTATCAGGACAAGATCGGGCTTAGGTTTTGCATTGATCAGTTCCTCTACAACTTCTCTCATTATCGCATCGCTTTGGACAATTAGTCTCTGGTCGTATGGGATGAACCCTTGAAGTGAGTGACTGGTGTCGGAATACAAGGCCGGATCCATGTAGTGAATGTCGGAAATTACCGCGATCGTGTAAACATTTTTCCCCGTGACGATATTGACGCTGTCATTCTTCTTGCATCCGGTGTTCAACAAAAATAAAAAAAACATGATGACCAATGAGCTGGTCCTGAATTTGGTTTTTGCTCGCATAGAATTGGATTTAGGTTAATATAGTATGATTACTGGTGAAGCGTTTAGATTTTAATATTCAGAGCAAATAACCGATTAAAAGCATGAGAAAAAATCATTCGTACGATGAAAAGGTATGTTCTCTGAATTTTTAATTACGCAAGGAAGAGATACGCGTTGTGAAATAACAGCCAAAATTAATTAATAAGTTGAAAAGTCACGCATTTTCGAATTTCTTTTCTTCACAGGGATTAAGTGCAGCAGCATTTACGATCTGGGCCATTATTGCCTTTGGAACGATCACCATTGTCGACATCAACGGTGCCGTACAGTTCACGAGTATTCAGCTGGCGATAAATAACGCTTTCATTGGAGATGCAATACAGGTTTGGCCAGGGACGTACAACGAAACGATCAAATTTGAATAAAAATGTCAATCTTCAGGGTTCTGGATATCATTAACTCAGGGGAATCCGTAACCGTTAGCGGAACACTCACCATCCCCGGTGACCTGATGAACCATGCCGGCGATCAGGGCATCCAAACAAAGGAACCGGGGAAAAAGTAATTCCTGATTCATCATAGAATACATTCAGAAAACCTTTTTTCACCGCTAAGACGCAAAGACGCAAAGGATCGCTGAATGTTAATTGCTCTACGCCTCTTCCCCTCCGCGATAAAAACATCTTCTGCCTCATAATTCCTAATTCAAACTCATAATTCATAATTAAAACAAACCGGTTGATCTAAGAAGTGACCAGGATCTGCTTTTTCCTTGTGATCTTTGATTTCATTTTATCGAAGAACTGGTACACCACCGGAACGACCACCAGCGTAAGGAAAAGCGAACTGATCAGCCCGCCGATCAGTGCCCAGGCCATGCCATTCTTCCATTCGGAACCTGCCCCCGATGCCAGTGCGATGGGCATCATGCCGAAGATCATAGAAAAGGTCGTCATCAGGATCGGGCGCATACGTACCTTGCCGGCATGGATCAGCGCATCATAGGTGCTGTATCCCTCCGCTTTCAGCTGGTTCGTGAAATCCACCAGCAGGATCGCATTCTTCCCGACAAGTCCGACAAGCATGATCATGCCAAGGATCGAGAAAATGGTGAGTGACTGCATCGTAAGCCCGAGGGCAAGCAGTGCGCCGATGATGGCCAAAGGAATGGAAAAGAGCACCACGAGCGGGTATAGATACGAATCATACAATGCAACCATGATGAGGTAAACAAAGAGGATCGACATCAGGAATGCAATTCCCAGGCTGCCGAATGCTTCTGTCTGATATTTCATGTCACCTTCCGGGATGATGGAGATCTCTTCCGGCAGCTTCATGCCCTTAACAGCCTTCATGACATCTTCACCAACCGAACCGACCGGCCTGCCGATCACCTGGCATTGAACCGTTACGGAAGGCACCCGGTTATACCGCTGAAGAACCGTTGTTCCGCTCGACGGCCTGATGTCGGCGAACTGGTTCAAACGGATCTGTTCTCCACGGTTGTTTGAAAATGAAAGGCCGGAAACATCCCTCATGCTGTTGCGGTCGAACTGGTCAAGTACAACATTAATATCATATTCGTTATCACCGGTCCTGTATTTCGCGTCATTATTACCGCTGAATGCGTTCTGGAGGGTCATGCCGACCATCGCTGTTGAAAGCCCGAGACGGGCCATCTTGTCCTTATCAAGCCTGACGTCGACCTCCGGATTTCCTGCTTCAACAGAAAGCTTTACCTCGTAGGTGCCCGGAACTTTCTTCATCTCAGCCATCACCTTTTCCGACCAGCGGTTCAGCGTGTCGAGGTTCGGACCGGCCAGCACAACCTGGACCGGGTCCATATCGGAGGTGCCAACCAGGGATACGATGGTTGACCTGACCTTGGTTCCCGGGATCATTTTCATCAGGTCCTTTTTCATCCTGATGGCAAATTCTTCGGAGGTCAGGTTACGTTTTTCCTTCTCAACCATCTTGATGTGCATTTCTGATTTATAGGCCGCAGTACCTCCTTCAAAAAAGCTGGTTGAGGAACCCACCGAAGTAAATACACCTGTCACCTCCGGCCTGCTCATCACATATTTTTCCGCCTGCAGCGTAAGCTGGTTTGTCTTCTCGATGCCAGCATCCTTGGGCAGTTCCATCGCGATGATCACTTCTCCGCGATCACCCAGGCTCACAAATTCGCTCCCGATGAATCCACCTACGACCAGTGAAACAGAAGCAAAGAACATGATCGTGACCCCGACCAGCACAATGATCTTGTGACGCAGCGACCAGGCAACGATCGACGCATATCCTTCCGTGAAACTGGTCAATCCCCGTTCGAACCAGGAAATGATCCTGTCGAGCAGGCTTCCCTTGCGGAAATGCTCCTGCTTGGCCATTCTTGACGCCAGCAAAGGCGTTATGGTGAATGAGACGAAAAGACTCATGAGGGTTGAGAAGACAACGACAAGCGCAAACTGGCGCAGCAGGCCGGAGATCATACTCGTGATCACCGCCATCGGAAGAAATACAACGACGTCGACCATCGTAATCGAGATCGCTGTATAGTTGATCTCCTTTCTTCCGTCGATCGCCGCCCTGCGCCTGTCTTTTCCCATTTCCATGTGCCGGTAGATATTCTCCAGCACAACGATGGAGTCGTCTACCAGGATCCCGATAACCAGCGACATGGCGATCAGGGAGATGATGTTGAGCGAGAAGTTGAACACATACATCCCGATGAAGGTCGAGATAAGTGATGCAGGAATGGCCACCATCACGATGAAGGAATTCCTGAATGAATGGAGGAAAACGAGCATGACCAGTGCAACAAGACAAACGGCCAGGAGCAGGTCTTTCATCACGGCATTGGCGGAGACCAGCGTAAAATCGGATGTGTCGTTTGCGATCGCAAACTTTATGTTGTTTGATTTGTAGATATCTTCAAGATGGGTGATCGATTCCCGGACTTTTTTAGAGATCTCCACCTCGTTCCCGTCAGGCTGCTTAAAGACCAGTAATCCGACCGAGTTCTCGCCATTGAAGCGGCTGATGCTCGTGGTCTCCTTCTTGGCATCCTGCACTTCGGCCACATCCGAAAGACGGATGGGAACACCGTCGGCATTTGTCCGGATCACCAGGCTTCGGATGTCTTCCAGCGAAGCGAATTTCCCTGAAAGACGGATGATCATCTCCGAATTTTTATCCTTGATCTTCCCTGTCGGAAATTCCATGTTCGCGGAATGTATGGCTTCCGTTACCTCCAGGATCGAAAGCTGCTGTGCTTTCAGCTTCTCATTGTCTACATTGATACGGATCTCACGTTCTTCGCCTCCGACCAGGTCCACCTGTGAAATTCCGTTGATCGTCGAGATCATCGGTTTGATCTTGTTTTTGACCAGGTCGTATAATTCTGTTGCAGGCAGAGAGGAAGTGATCCCGAGCCGTATGATGGGGATGTCGTCCATACTGAAATTGCTGATGATCGGGGGTCTGACATCTTTCGGAAAAAGGTAGGCGATGTTGTTCACCTTGCGGGTGGCATTTTCGATGGCCTTATCCATGTCGGCCGAGTTGTTGAAAATAACAACGACCACCGAATTCCCCTCATAGGACGTGCTCTGGATATTATCAATATCTTCCAGGGAAGAAATCGCATCCTCGATCTTTTTTGTCACAGAGCTCTCCACTTCCGAGGGTGAAGACCCGGGATATGGCGTCACGATGACAAGCACCGGCTGTGAATATTTTGGGAACAGCTCATAATTCAGGGCAAAGTAACTGACGATGCCAAGGAAAGTAAGCACGGCAAAGATCACCACGACCAGCGTGGGGCGTTTTATCGAAAGTTCAGCTATATTCATATTTTTGGTTTTTATTGCCTCATCCCCTGCACCCCTTCTCCCAGGTCCCCGCGTACGCGGGGACCTTTGGGAGGGGATAAGAGGGGAGGGTACCCAGGTTAATTCCCCGACGCCATCGGCGGGGATTTTTATTTATTCTCTACTATTTTTACAGATGTATTGTTATCAAGATTGATCTGGCCCGAAGTAACCACAAGTTCGCCTTCCTTCAGCCCCTCAAGGACCTCTACTTCCCGGTCGGTGGTTGTTCCGATCCGGATGTCACGCTGGATGGCCTTCCCGTTTTCAACTACGTAAACCCGCGGAGTCTTTATGCTTCCGATGATGGCATACCTCGGGATGGTCAGTGCATCCCGGGTTCCTTCAAAGGAGAAATCCACCAGGCCGAACATCCCTGCTTTCAGCGGATCCGAAGAATTATTGACCACCTCGATCTCCACCGGGAACCGGCGTGCATCATCAGCTTTCACACCAACGGAAACAACCGTTCCGGGATATATTACACCCGGGTGAAGATTGGATGAGATCTTTACTTTCATTCTGTCAGAAATCATTACCACTTCACTTTCAGCAACGGCGGCGATCATTTTCAGTTTGCTGATATCGACGATCTCCGCTACGGGCGTCCCCGGCATCACAAGCGAACCGGTCTCGATCAGCCTCTTTGTGATCGTTCCGGGGATCGGGGCTTTGATGCTTGCGAAATCAAGCTGTTTCCTTAAGGTGGTCACATCGGTTTCTGCCTTTTTCTCTGCAAGCATTGCATCTTCAACCTGCTGGCTGGAAACGGCATCGGACTTAAGCAGTTCCTCGAACTTTTTCAATTCCTTCTTCGACTTTTGAAGCGCTGTTTCAGCAAGCGAGAGCTGACTTTTTACCATTTCATCATCAAGCCTGACCAGCAACTGCCCTGCTTTCACCACATCGCCGGTATTGAAAAGCAGCTGATCCACTTTTCCCTGTCCTTCCGACATCAGCGTCAGCTCATGAACAGGAGAAAAGGTCCCGCTTACCTCAAAGTCTTTGTCAATGGATTTCTTTTCGATTTTTATCACGAAGACAGGTATTTCGGAAAGATTCCCGTCCATCTTCGACTTTTCGTCGATCCGTTTTTTGTTGTACAGCAGGGTTAGTGTACAAGCCCCGACAAGAAAAACAATCAGCAGGGAAATAATTATGATTCGTTTCATGGTATTCGTTAATTTTTGTATTTCATTATTTTTTACTCTATCGAAAGAGGTCGATTCTTGACGTGTTTTTTTACCGCTAAGTCGCTAAGACGCAAAAGGGTGAATTCATTTATTTTAGCGTCTTCGCGTCTTTGCGGTTCGTTTTTTTATTTTGAGATTAATCCTTCAATCTTTCCTGTTGACTTAAGGTAATCGATCCCGGCGATCTTCGTATTTGCCAAGGCAAGCGAATGAGCGCTCTGTGCATCGCTCAAGGAACTTTCCGCATTCAGGATATCCGTTAGCGAGATCAGTCCTTTCTGGTATTGCTCCTGCGAAATATGATACACCTTTTCAGCCAGGACGACATTTTCACGTTGCCTGATCTCATTGTTGATGGCATTGGTGTATTTCCTTGCGGCATCAGCCGTTTGAACGGAAAGGATGTTGCGGGTGTCAGCCTCCGTCACCTTGATCTGTTCCAGCTGAACCTTCGACTGGTTCACCCGTTCCCGCTTCTGGAGGCCGCTGAAAACCGGTACATTCAGCCGCAGTCCGAACATGCTTGTATTGTACCAGTCGGTGCTTTTCCCAAAAAGGTAGAACGAATTGCTCTGGTTCGTATAGCTGACATTTCCGACCAGGTTGAGGGATGGGAGAAATTCTGAACGGTTCAGGTTGATGTTGGTCATGCTGATCTGTTTTTGCTTTTCGATCATCCGGATATCGATATGATCATCCAGGCTTGGTGCAGCTTCAAGAGATATCGTGGCAACATCTATTGAATCAGGAAATGCGATTTCCTGTGCCAGGTCGATCCCCATGAAATACTTCTGCATGTTCAGCAGTTGCCGGTACTGGACCTCCAGGTTATCGATCGCCGTCTGAAGATTCAGCCGGTTAACGCTGATCCGGTCAACATCCACCTTTTTGATCAGCCCGTAGTTGAATTGCTGAAGGGAAATATCGTACAATTTATCAAGCTTTACGAGGTTCGATTGCAAATTCTGCATCTGCTGACGAGCAACCTGTGCAAGAAAAAACCCCCGTGCCACTTCTGCAACCAGGTCGATCTTCAGCCGAACCGATTCCAGCTCATTCTGCTCCATCATCCTTTTTACAAGCTGAAGCGAGGTAAAGTATGACTGGTTGTAGATCAGCTGGCTTGCTTCAAGACTTCCGCTCAGGTTGTAATTCGTTCCGAACTGGACAGGGATCATCTGACCCGGCTGACCGAAGAATTCTCCCGGTATAAGCTGTGTCGGCAGGCTTACAAAATCATCGTAGCTGCCAGACAGGCCAATATATGGAAGGCCTTTTCCCATGGTTTCCCTGTACTGGTAATTCAATTTCTTTTGTTCGAGCAGCGAATTTTTCAAACGCGGACTATTTGCAACCGCAAGATCGATGCACTCTTTCAGGCTGAAGACCTTATTGTTTTCCTGCTGCGCATATATGCTTCCGGCAACAAGGAACAGGATACCGGTTAACAGGTATTTGAATTTCATGATCATTAATGTTTTGAAAATTAATTTTTCAGAAGGAGAGCAAAATTATTATGAGACGGGAAACGTATATAAAGAAAATCGATAAATAACAGATTAAGGTGGTTGAACGGCGAAAAACGATCTTTCTGTTACCTGGGCCGGGACGGAAAATTACAATAAATTTGGGCCCTTAATTAACTAAAACCTCCCGTTAAAAATGAAAGGACTCCTCACCATCGGGCTTCTCATCCTGTCGAATGGATTCATGACACTGGCCTGGTACGGCCATTTGAAATTCTCCCAGATGCCATGGTTCAACAAACTCGGGCTCGCCGCCATCATCCTTATCAGCTGGGGCATTGCGTTTTTTGAATATTGTTTCCAGGTACCGGCCAACAGGATCGGGTTCAGGTCAAACGGCGGACCATTTTCCCTGGTCGAACTAAAAGTGATCCAGGAGGTGATAACCCTCGTCGTCTTCACCGCATTCACCCTCATCGCCTTCAAAGACGAGACCATCCGCTGGAACCAGCTCATCGGTTTTGTTTTCCTCGTGCTGGCGGTCTATTTTATTTTTAAAAAGTAGGGTCAGGCAATAGGCATTAGGCAATAGGCAATAGGCACTAGGGAAAAGGGAATAGTTCGAAATTCAAAACTCATTGATCCCTACATGCCGGCAAGCAGGCGGGAACGTAATTCGTAATCCGTAATTCGTAATTAATTCTCTGACCCCTCGCAAACTTTCGACTTCCAAATGAAAACCAAAAGCCACCGGCTATTCCCTGATGAATTTTCCGACAAGCACTTTTGTAGGGTCGGCAACTTTGATGAAATATAAACCGGATGGAAGATCCCCAACCTGAATATCGGTCTTATAACCGATACTGTACACGGTCAAGACTTCATTACCGGTAATATTATAAACATGTATTTCATTCTTAGTTTCCTCATATGAAACATGATCCGGAAATTCAACCGAAATTATTTCTGACGCAGGATTTGGTGAGATCTTAAGCACGGTTGATTCTTGTATTCCGGGAATCCAGGTTCCTCCGCCATCTGTGGTTTTCAATATGGTTCCGTAGCTGCCCGTCACATACCCGGTATTGGCATCTGTAAACCAGGAGGAAAAAAGCCATAATGGTGAGCTCACAGGCCGGATAACCTGGTTTGTCCATGTTGAACCTCCATCGATTGTATGTATGATTTGGGCACAGTGGCCGGTCACATAGCCAACATATTGATCATAAAAATGAATTGACTCCAGTGAACAGGTCCCTGTACCCTTAGCTGCCCAGGTAATCCCGCCGTCTGTAGTTTTAAGGATCGAGGGTGTGTAAGGATATTCAACCGAATCACCAATGGCGAAACCGTTGAGCGCATCAAAGAAGAAGATCTTTTTTAATCCGTAAGGTATGCCAGACGAGTGCAAAAACCAGGATGATCCGCCATCTGTTGTCTTTAATATAATTCCGTAATGAGGGTAGTTGCCATGATGGCCGGCAATAAAACCTACATTCTGATCGATAAACCTCACATCATTTAACTCATCAGTGGTTCCTGAAGGTACATTTATCCATGTCGTACCTCCATTGTTCGTATGCAGGAGCAGACCGTTTCCTCCAACGACACATCCATTATTGGCATCTGAAAATGAGACGGAAAAAAAACTCTGCTGCGTTCCGGAACTCTGGCTGCTCCAGGATTCGCCGCCATCTGTCGTTTTCACGATCGTGCCGAACCATCCGACGGCATAACCGGTTGAACCATTAGGGAAACACATCGTTGAAAGTAGACTGTTTGTACCGGATGGCTTATGATTCCATGTTATTCCGCCATCTGTTGTTTTAATAATCGTTCCATAAGAGCCCGCCGCGATTCCCGTATTTTCCTGTAGAAAAACAACAGACCACAGTCCCTGTTCAGTGACGCTTGTCAGGTTGTTCCACTGTGAACCGCCATTGCCGGTTTTCAGGATCGTGCCATATCGACCGACTGCATAACCTGTATTTGTATCCGAAAAATAACAGGAATTGATCGCATTATAGGTTCCTGCATCCTGTTCAGTCCAGGTAGAGCCTCCGTCGCTGGTTTTTATAATAACACCCTCCAGGTAATCAGGTTTCCATCCCATTGCATAAGCGACGGTATCATTGCTTGCGAAAACGGTTAATAGAGAATTTTGAGTTGAAGTAACCTGGCTGGTCCATGTATTTCCTCCATTTGTCGTCTTAAGGATAATTCCATAATAGCCCACAGCATAGCCTGTGTCAGCATTTATATAACGTACAGATTTCAGATGGCGATAGGTTCCCGAAACCTGGCTGACCCATGTCTGTCCCCCGTTAATGGTTTTCAGAATCATTCCCGAATCGCCTGCAACGTAACCGGTATTGGCATCGGTAAACCAGACGGAGGAGAGCATCTTTCCGGACACGGAAGCCAGGATAGTCCAGTTCATGCCCCCATCTACGGATTTCATGATTATTCCGGTATCGGAGGGATAATAAGTGCCGCCAACTGCGTACCCGGTCGACGAATTTGTAAAAAACAGGGACCACAATGACAAATCAATACCGGCCGAATGCATTTCCCATGATAAACCTGCATCACTGGTTTTGAGAACACGGCCTGAATCACCTGCAGCAATACCATTGTTTGCATCGATGAAATAAACAGAATAGAGGTTCGCAGTCGTTCCGGAGGATTGAATATTCCATGACACTCCAGCATCGGTGGTTTTTAATATCGTTCCATTGTTCCCAACCGCAAACCCCGTATTTGCATCAGTGAAACAGACGGATGTTAAGTCATTGTCTGTTGGTTCAGGGTTAAGCCACTGCCATTCCTGGGGTTTTGATTCAAGAAATGAAAAAAGAATGATGAATACCAGGATGATTTTTTTCATAATAGTCACGTTCGTGAACAAGAGAAATCCTGATTTCAATAAATGGTTTTATGATTAATCACTATTGTACCAGTAATTTTACAAATTATCGAAAATCTGAATAATACACCGATTCTAATATTTTCATTTCAGTTCATCGTACCCATCCCCCGTCCCCTTCCCTACTAGTAGGGAAGGGGTGCAGGGGTAGGGTACGGTTAAGATTATTGGTATAATTGCGATCATTCAAAAATGGTTTTAACTATTTGTAAGTTTATTCAATGTTTAACATGGAATATCAAAGTTTCAACCAAAGTAAAATTACAAAATATCTGAACAAAATACATGTTATTGGAAATAAACGTGAAAAACGGATGTCGAATGCTGGATGCTGGATGCTGGATGCTGGATGCTGGATGCTGGATGCTGGATGCTGGATGCTGGATGCTGGATGCTGGATGCTGGATGCTGGATGCTGGATGCTGGATGCTGGATGCTGGATGCTGGATATAAAGATAGGCGTTTATTCAATACCATCGTAATTCGTAATTCGTAATCCGTAATTAATTCCATCCTCTGTCCTCCGTCCTCACCGCCTAATACCCAAACTCCTGTATCCACTGGAACATCCCCTCATGCAACCCGGCAGAGTAACATGCAACTGATGTCCATTTCGGGTTCAGGATGTTCTTGCGGTGGCCGTAGCCGGGGATCCCGCTGTCGATCAGCAGCAGGAGTACGATCTCACGGGCGGTGGGCTCGGGGTATTTGCTGGCAAGGTTTTCATTCCCGTCTTTCATCTTCGGCGAGAATTTCCGGATCCGGTCCCAGGGATAGGACTTGTCGCTGCCGCGGTGGCCGAGGCTCCAGTGATGCCGCGACTGGTCATTTGCATGTTTCTCAGCTGCTGCATAAAGACCTTTATCGGGTTGCAGAATGGTGAGCGGTGACAAGTTATTCAGTTCTTTAATGAGGCTTTCAATGGCTTCAACTTCCTCCTCGTTCTGGTAATGCCAGCCCGTATCGATTTTCATGGGCTGCTCTTTCCCGTCGACGAACCGGACCGTTTGCGAGATGGAATAATTCTTTTCACCCTTTCCGTATTTTGCAAGCACCTCCTTTGCATTTTTCAGATCCTTTTCCAGGAATTGAATGTAGCCTTTCGGATCGGAACGAAGCAGGTTGAGCTCTGCGATCATCGCCTTTTCCTCCGGCTTCATGTAGGAGCAGCTTTTGGCTGTGTTCAGCTGATCCTTTTTCTGGGCAAAGCCCGGATGAGTGAATGGAACGAGCAGGAGAAAGGACAGGAAGATCTTCATAAATGAAAGCTTGGATAAATCTTAAACAATGAAAAACAGGTGAATATTGTTGTCTCACTGGGAAAATATTTCTTCTTTTTTGGCTTACCTTTATATTGAAAATTCACGAAAAGAGGAAACAATGAAATCAGTAGGTATTACGGCTACAAAATGGATTGGATTGATATGCCTGCTGGTTGTTGAAGGCCTTTGGGCCCAGGAAGCAGCACCGGAAACCAGGGAATTGGAACAAAAATTCCTGGAATCCCGGAAAGCCAGTGACGAACTTCAGCGGAACTACATCTGGAACTCGCGCACCGATATAACAAGAGAAGGAAAGGTGATGGAAATGCTGATCGAAGAAAACATCATGGGTCCCGACGGGAGGATCATCAGGAAGATCATCAATGACCAGGAAGCAAAGCTCCCTTCAAGTTTCCTGATCCATCAGATTGCCGAGGACGAAAAGGAGAAAATCATAGCGTTCATGAAAGGGCTTCATGCCTACCTCCTTGAATATTCCCTTCCGCAACAGGACAAGGTCAGCAAGTTCTTTTCCGAAGCACCCCCCCCTGTCGCCGATGTAAATGGACTTATCCTGGTATCCGGAGAAAATGTCGTCAGCAAGGGCGATAAGCTTGACTGGTGGATCGATCATAAAACGTGGAGCATTTCAAAGGCATCCATCGTCACCACTTTCGAGGGAGACCAGATCGAATTCAATGCGGCCTATAACCTTCTTCCATGCGGGTTAAATTACCTGGCCTTTGCCGAGATCATCATCCCGGCTAAAAAGATCACCATCCTGATCCATTGTTATGACTACACAAATAAAGGGTAAATTATGAATTATGACTCACCACCTCGCCAGTTCACCAGATGTAGAGTGACAAAGTAACAAAGTAACAAAGTTACCATCCAGCATCAAGCATCAAGCATCAAGCATCAAGCATCCAGTATCCAGCATCCAGCATCTGTATTACCTTTGTACTATCACAATGGAATCGACAAATGTTGGATCAACAAAAACGATGAGCGATGAAAAAAGTTGGAATTCTCGGCTCAGGGCCTGTCGGACAGGCTCTCGCCAATGGATTTTTAAAGGTTGGACATGAAGTGATGATCGGAACAGGCGATGTAAAGAAGCTGACCGAATGGAAGTCAAAAGCCGGGCAGAATGCATATACGGGAAGCTTTGCGGATGCCGCGAAATTCGGGGAGATGATCATTCTTGCCGTAAAAGGGAATGTGGCGGTTGATTTGATAAAGAAAACCGGCGCCTCGTTATTCTCCGGGAAAACGGTGATCGACACCACGAACCCGATTGAAGATGCACCTCCGGTAAACGGGGTGATAAAGTTTTTCACCGATCTCAATGAATCCCTGCTTGAGAAACTTCAGAAAGCCTACCCGGAAATCCGCTTCGTGAAAGCCTTTAACAGCATAGGGAATTCATTCATGGTCAACCCGGCTTTCCCGGGCGGAAAACCTTCGATGTTCTATTGCGGGAACGATGAGAAAGCCAAAGCAGAAGTCAGGGTGATCCTGGAACAGTTTGGATTTGAGCCCGAAGACATGGGGAAAGCCGAGGCCGCAAGAGCCATCGAGCCGTTATGCATGCTTTGGTGCATCCCGGGAATGCTCCGGAATGAATGGACGCACGGGTTCAAACTGTTAAAATTATGAATTATGAGGGTGAATTATGAATTATGATTCTTAGCTCACCAGCGTCATCCCAGCGAAAGCGGGAACACCAACGTCATTCCCGCTTTCGCGGGAATCTCGTTAATCCGGGTCATTGAACATCTCCCTGAGGGTCTCCTTATCCTTAACGGTCCAGAAATAACCTTCGGGCTCGAGTTCATAGATCCCTTCAATACCTTTGGATAAACGGGGTTCAGCAGATCTTGCAACATCAAGGTATTTACCGGACTTTTTCATGTTGCCTTTCTGAAAGTATGCAATGGCCAGATTCACATTCGCATAAACAGACTGTTCATCGATTCTCAGGCACGCATTAAAATTTTCGATCGCCTTACCAGACCGTCCCATTTGTAAGAAAGCATAACCACGGTTTGCATAAGCATAAGGAGTTTCAGGGCTCAGGGTGATCGCATTATTAAAATCGTCAATTGAATTGTCATAATCCGCCAGGATCAAATAATAAAACCCCCGTGTATTGTACAAATCATAACTTCCCGGAACGATAGAGATGCATTTTGATATTTCCTTCACCGCTCCTGTATAATCCTTGATCTGGTAAAGGGCCAGACTCATGTTTTTGTAAGCTTCAGCATTTTTGGGATCCAGGCTGGTGGTTTTGGCATAATCGGCAATGGCCTCCTTGTACATTTTCAGTTTATTTTCAGCAGATCCGCGATTGTTGTATGCGCTGGCAAATTTCGGATCGATCTCAATCGCCTTATCATAATCGGCAATGGCACCTTTGTAATCATTCAGGTTGAATTTCGCAACACCGCGATTGTTGAAAGCCGCAGCATAAACCGGATCGAGTTCGATGGCGGTTGAATAATCCTTTATGGCATCATCGTATTTTTGCAAAATAAAATAAACCTCTCCCCGCAGCGCAAATTTCGTGGCAGTTCCCCCGAATTCATCAATCGATCTTGTAAAATTGGAGAGTTTGTCGTATGCTTCAATTGATTCAATTCCCCGCAGCAGCCATTTGTCATCTTGTGCCAGAAGCATCATCGGAATAGAAAGAGCGCAAAAAACCAGCAACAGAATTTTTTTCATAACCGAAAGGATTTCAGGTTGCAATTTAGGGAAAAAAGACCTCTCCCCCTACCCCTCCACTTCAAGGGGAGGGGTAGGGGGTGGGGTCATTTGCCGGTACCATTGCTTTGCAGCATCATGGTGTTGAATTTATGTTCACCTGTTTTTTCCACAGCAGCGATCATATTGTTGGTGACAGAAACGATATAATCCTTTTGCTTGCGGAAATGAATGAACATGGCGGCCAGGTTTACGGCGGCTTCAATTCCCTTCGGGTTTTTCAGGATGACAGTGAAGAACATTTTCCAATAGAGGAGCCCGGTAGCCCGGGAAAACCCGGCTATCCTGCATACCCGGAGGAACGACCGCATGTAAACCAGCCATGTAAAGAAATCAGGGGTATGTTTGTATTCTGGTTTAATGTTCAGCCCTGTAAATACGACCCGTTTGTAATAGTTTGCCGGATTGAATATGCTGTCGATCACCCTTACATAGTTTTTCAGTATTTCTGTCCGGGGGATCAGGGTCTTGAAATTTAACCCGCTGGTCATCTGATCAATATCTTCCTCCCTGACGGATTTGGACGCTTGATGGAACAACCGTTCCTCTGTTGCAAGCCGGCGCGTGAGTTGCGTATTCGGCAAGGCATACAGTAACCCGATCATGGCCATGCAGATCCCTGAATCCTGTATGGATTTTACCATCTGGCCGGCGATCTCTTCCTTGTCGCTGTCGAAGCCAAGGATATAACCTCCGTTGCTGACCATCCCGTAGGACAGGATCTTTCTTACGGCAGTTTCAATCGGGATGTTGACATTCTGCTGTTTCTGATTCAACGCCAGTGTATCACTGTCAGGCGTTTCAATTCCCAGGAAGACATAACGGAAATCCGCATCTTTCATGAGCTGAAGCAACTCATCATCTTCCGCAAGGTTTACCGATGCTTCGGTGGTGAAATAAAACGGGTGCTTCCGTTCTTTCGACCACTTAATGATCTCACGCAGAAGATCCTTGACTTTTCTTTTGTTGCCGATGAAATTGTCGTCAACCATGTCGATGTGGCCACGATACCCTAATGAATAAAGGGTCTGCAGTTCATTAAGAAGCTGTTCGTTCGACTTATACCGGGGAGTACGGCCGTATAATTCAATAACATCACAGAATTCGCAATTAAACGGACATCCGCGAACGAACTGGATCCCGATCATGATATAGTTGTGGAAATCGATGAGATCAAATCTCGGAACGACCGTATCAAGCATGTTTGCTTTTTCAGAGGAAACAAATGTTCCGCTCAGCGCCCCCTTCTGAAGTTCGTTTAAGAATAGCGGAATGGTGATCTCACCTTCCCCGAGCACCAGGTAATCGGCATCCTTGTATATGTCCGGCTGTGATGTAGGGTCTGGTCCGCCAAGAACGATCTTGCGGTCCAGGTTATGAGTCCGGACGATAAGATCAAGAATGCTGTTCTGCTGAGGGAGCATACCCCCCGAACATACAACATCTGCCCAAAGGATGTGCTCATCCAGCAAGGGTTCGACATTCTCGTCAATTAAACGGAATTTCCAGTGCTGGGGTAAAAGTGCTGCTACTGTTAACAATCCCAGCGGGGCGGCAGGATATTTTTTTCCTACGATCTTGCAGACTGCCTGGTAATTCCAAAAGCTAAAAGGGGAAAATTTTGTCTGGACAAGGAGACAGTTAATTATTCCAGAGGAGAAATCCTTCATGCAAATAATAATTCAATAAATAATTTACAAATATAACTCAAAAAGAACGAATTAATTGCATCTTATCCAGATAGATGAATGTATTGTCTGTTTTGTTTACATCCAAGAATGCCCTGTTTATGCAGAATCTCCGTGACCCCTGTGCCTTCTCCGTGTTCTCTATGGTTGTAAATTTTTACCAAAGAGACCACAGGTAAAAGATTTTAATTGCCTCATCCCCTGCACCCCTTCTCCTTCAGGAGAAGGGGACGGGGGTTGATGTGCTTTGGATTAATTCCCCGCCGGTTGCCGGGTGTAGTTTGTTTTTACCGGTTTCCTGTCCGCATGGCTATATTCCTGGCAGAACGGGCGTTTCCGTTTACAGGAGACTTGGATTGAAAAACCCTTCTGCTGTTCGCCGGTTTTACCTTGGTTTCCGCATGGACATGGCCCTTTTCGTTCATCGGGAAAGGATGATCTTCCACGACGGGGATCGGTTTCGATATAAGCTTGTAGATATCCTTCAGGTATTCCTTTTCCTCAGAATCGCAGAAAGAAAGTGCAACCCCGTTCAACCCGGCCCGGCCTGTACGGCCAATCCTGTGAATATATGTTTCCGGGATGTTCGGTATCTCGAAATTGATCACGTGTGATAATTGCTCTACATCGATGCCCCGGGCCGCGATATCCGTAGCAACGAGAACCCTTGTCTGCTTGTTCTTGAAATTATTCAGCGCATCCTGCCTGGCCCCCTGTGATTTATTTCCGTGGATGGCCGCGGCTTTGATTCCGGCTTTCATCAGGTCTTTGCTGACACGGTCGGCCCCATGCTTGGTGCGGGTGAAAACCAGCGCCGTTTCAATGGATTTATCCTTCAGCAAGTGGATCAGAAGAGATTTCTTATCGATCTTGTCTACATAATAAAGGGCCTGCCTGATCAGGTTTGCAGTGGCAACAACGGGAACAATCTCCACTTTTACAGGATTGACAAGGATCGTTCCGGCCAGCTTCTGGATATCCGGAGGCATGGTTGCAGAAAAGAAAAGAGACTGACGTTTTGACGGCAGCTTTGCGATGATCTTCTTGACATCATGGATAAACCCCATGTCAAGCATCCGGTCAGCTTCATCAAGTACGAAGAAACGGATATGCTGCAAGGTGACAAATCCCTGGTCCATCAGGTCCAGGAGCCTTCCCGGTGTTGCAACCAGGATATCGACTCCGGTTCTCAAAGCGGTTGTTTGGGCATGTTGCGACACTCCGCCATATATCACGGTATGCCGGAGTCCGGTATGTTTTCCGTAAGCCGAAAAGCTTTCGCTTATCTGGATCGCCAGTTCCCGTGTAGGGGTGACAATGAGTGCTTTCAGTTGGCGTTTTCCTCCAGCAGGTGTTGAATTACCGTAAAGAAGCTGTAATATCGGGATGGCAAAAGCCGCTGTTTTTCCTGTTCCTGTTTGCGCACATCCCAGCAGATCTTTTCCACTCAGCAAAACAGGGATTGCCTTTTCCTGGACAGGAGTAGGCACAGTGTATCCTTCGGTTTTCAATGCCCGGAGGATGGGTTCAATCAAATTTAAATTTTCAAATGACATAATATAGTGTAATTAATAACGACTGCATAAAATTATTCTGTACTGTAGCAGCAGCCGGTTGGTGCAGCACAGACGATATTCTTTAACTGCCATTAAAATCTTTAACGACAGTTCCTTAAAAAACAAAAAGTTTTGGGATTATCCGTGGTCGTAAAAGATGGATAAGGGAGGAATAAGTGCTGCAAAGGTAATCATTAATTCACAGATCCGACATCGGGGCTGATTTTCATCGCCAGTTCCGCAATATCTTTCACCTCCAGCACCCTTTTTTCCGGGACGAGCAGGGCGGAGTTGATCATCGCAAGGCCAAGTTCGCGGAGCGTGCCGAAGTATTTGGGGAACAAGGGCTGCACCATAGGATACAGCCAGGTCACATATTTATAATAAGGGAGGGTGTTTTTCAAGCCTTTCGTTGGCAGCATGAACCCTGGCCGGAAAGCATAGGCCGCCCTGAACGGGAGCTTCATAAGGTCATTCTCCGTCTTTCCTTTCACCCGGGCCCACATCATTCGTCCTTTCTCTGAACTGTCAGTCCCTGCCCCCGAGATATAGCAGAAAACCATCCCGGGATTCAACCTGCTCAGGGTTTCTGCCATATGCATGGTCAGCGTATAAGAGATTTTGTAATATTCCGGCTCTTTCATGCCCACGGATGATACTCCAAGGCAGAAGAAGCAGGCATTGTACCCGGTGAGATGGACTTCAACGGATGACAGGTCAAAAAAATCTCCATGTACGATCTCCTTCAGTTTCGGATGGCTGATCCCGCAGGGTTTCCTGGATATCACCAGAACCGCTTCCACACCGGGATGCAGCAAACACTCATGCAAAACACCTTCCCCCACCATTCCGGTGGCTCCGGTAAGAATCACCCTGACTTTAACGTTTCCCATTTTTCCAACAATTTTGATCCTGATGATAAAGGTACGACGAATTTCATACAGTGAACCCCATATTCCATTGAATGAATCGGGCAACCCATACAGTTATTTTGGATTTAGACTAAAAGTCCGTAATTTAGCCGCCGAAACACAATAACAAAAAGAATGAAAGCAATCAAATTTTCTGACAAGGAACTGGAGTTCCTGAAAGAACAATATATGGAAGAACTTGCAAATGCTGAAATGTATATTGTTCAGATCAAGGATATCTTGAAAAAACTGGGAGCCTCAACCACATCGTTCAAAGAAGAAACGATGAAAAGTGAGCCGAAAGAGCCAAAACGCCGGGGCCGCAAGCCAAAGGCGAAACAGGCAGAACCTGCCGAAAAGAAAAAGCGCGGAAGAAAACCCCGTGTTTCTCAGCCTCCTGCTAAAGAGAAGGCCATTGTCGCGGCAGTTGCACCTGTTGAGGTGAAAAAGAAATCTGATTTTGTTTCCGCACCCCTGAAAAAAGTTGCTGCAAAGCAGGCGAAAAAAGCAGAGGAGAAACCGGTAAAGAAAATCGAAAAGAAACCGGTTGCCAAAACACCTGTGGCTTCAGCAAAAAAACCAAAAGGGAAAAAGGCCTCCAAAAGAGGAAGACCCAAAGGCACGGTCACGCTGGTAAGGCTCAGTAAACCTTTATCTGCGATAAAGCAAAAAACAGAGACAACGCTAAAACAGGAAACTGCACTCCCGAACGATACATTGGTCAATCCGGCTGAATAACGATGGAATAATCATTATCCCGGCGACCCGGTTCGTTAATGCCTTGTTTCTGTCAGACCCCTGACCTGGGTCTTGAGCAGTTCAATTTCTCTCTGTTGTTGCTCTATGATCTGCTGTTGTTCCTGCATTGCTTTGATGATTGGAACAACAAATTCGGCATACCTAAGTGTATAATAATCCCGGGAGTCTTTTGGAATATTTACACCACTGAAATCATAATGCACTTCAGCGGCGGCTTTCTCAACATCCTGGGCAATAAACCCGCTGTAAACGACTTTTGAGCCTTCCAGAAGGCTTTTCACCGACTCCGGGGAACGATCCTTGCCGCCGATCATATCGTTTTCCTTTACCAGGTTGAAAGTATAAGTGACGGGACGTAATTTCAGGATAAAGGCAAGTCCGGGAACATCTTCATGAACATTCTCCTTAAATCTCCCATCGGAAATGGTTGACCAGCCTACCTGGCCTCCGATACTGCCCATGGACGCATTTCCAATCCTTACACGGTTGCTTCCTCCCAGCGCAAGACATGCACTCCCGCCGATCGAAACGGTGTTGGTTCTTGCACCATCATCGATATCCACATTACTTCCAAGGACAGTATTGTAAGTTCCGGAAAGAAGCGTACCCATGGTAAAACAACCCACCGCAACATTTCTGTTTCCGGTAGTATTGGATCCTCCGGCTCCATATCCTAAGCATGTATTATAATTGCCGGAATTGTTCTCAAGAACGCCCAGCCCGATTGCAGTATTTCCTAAACCACCAGTGCCGTTCATCAGCGTATATGCACCAACGGCTGTGTTATCGATCCCACCCAGGTTGGCATTCATGGAATAATAACCGACTGCCGTATTTTGGTTTCCAACGGTATTGGCCATTCCTGCACGATAACCTAAAAATGTATTGATGATCCCGGAAGTAACATTATTATTGAGTCCTGCACCTTCTCCGACAAAAAGCGAATTGCATCCTGTAAACGTCTGAAGATGGCCGCCGCTGCTTAAACGGGCGCCAAGTATATTATTCGTCCTAAAATCCACGGATTGGTTATCTGTAGTACCAATAAAATTAGTACCGCTCACCGTTCCACTGTTTCCCGAAATTCCCCAGCTTGATTGGGATTGTCCGATGAGCTTCCAGTCAGGAGTGGTGGATGAACCGTAATTGAAATAGAATCCACTTGCCCCATCGGTTTGATAGATGAGCAATCCATTGGCGGGAGTTGCAATGGCAGTCCGTTGTGCGGAAGTCATTCGGGGAACAAGCAAACCTTTGGAAGTACTGGTTACATCCAGCATGGATGATCCGGCGGGTGTATTTGTCCCGATCCCAACTTGTGGGAAGCTTTCCATTGAACCCCATATGAGGATCAGGAAAAGAATAAAATACTTTTTCATGGGCTTGAATTTGGTTAATTGATTGAGTTCTGAGATCACATTTAATGATCAGAAGAACAAATGTAATATAATTATGTTGACTTCATTCATTCGCTCACCGGGCATCATCACCCTTTCATCGGGGATATTCCAGATTAAACAGATTTGTCATCCGCCGCTTCGGCCAATAGGTATAAATTTGCCGTCGAAATTAAAATCAATAAGAAATGAAAACAAATTCACTGATCCTGATGTTCCTGTTAAGTCTCCAGATACCGCTTCTTTTTGCATCCGGTAAAAGCACGCCGTTAAATGAAACCAATGGAAATAATATTTGCTGCATCATGGCATTAGCTCCTGAAACACCCAGGGTGGCCGATTTCGAGGAATGGTCTGGTGCTGCAGGTTTGTCGGTTCTTGCGCCGGTAACACCATCTGTTGCATCGTTCGAAGATGGTCCCGAAAGCAATGTTATCAGCCTTGGCCCGTGCACGCCAACGCAAGCGGATTTTCCGGATGATACCCTTAAGGCAACAACCGTATACCCGATAATGAGCCCTAAAGCACCTGTTACAGCCGGCTTTGACGACCAGGATACCATTGCAGGCAACCGTTCAATGTGATCCGAAAAGAAAGAGGAATATGACAACATCCGAAATAGCGGGACAATATTTTTCAGGCAGCTTCAACTGTTCGCAATCTGTGCTGGCCGCATTGGGCCCCGGGCTTGGATTATCCGAAGAGCAGTGCCTTAAGCTGGGCTGTGCTTTTGGTGGCGGGATGGCCCGGCAGCAAATGATCTGTGGTGCAGTAACAGGGGCCATGCTGGCACTTGGATTGCATTTCGGACGAGGGAAGGATGATCCGTATGAACAGACCGGGATCACATATCAAAAGACACTGGAATTCTTCAACAGGTTCATGGAATGCCATGGTTCTGTTTCTTGCCTGGAATTGTTGCACGGACTGAACATGAATGATCCGGAAGATAACAGGAAAATACAGGATCAAAACCTGTTTAAAACAGAGTGCCTGAAGTATGTTAAAGATGCGGCAGACATCGCGGAAAACATCATTTCCGGTTCCGCACATTAAAATTTTACCGGTTGGCCGGGGAGCCATTTCTTCAGGATCCGGCTTATGGTTTCCTCAACAACCGGTTTTGAGATATAATCATCCATTCCTGCCACCTGGCAGCGGTCTTCCTCGCCTTTGACGGTCCTTGCCGTAAGTGCAATGATCGGTATCCGGGTACCTGTGGTCTTTTCGTAATTCCTGATCTCCTCCGCCGCATCGTAACCGTTCATCTCCGGCATCTGGATGTCCATAAAAAGAAAATCAGGTTTTGTTTCCTTAAAAAGCTTGACGGCCTCGATCCCGTTATTGGCTTTTATGATGGAAGAGCCGGGCAGCAGAAAGGAGATCATGGTGGAGGCCAGCATCATGTTGATCTTATTGTCTTCTGCGATCATGATCTTATAATGATCCCGCGACAGGTATTCCTGCTCTTTCGGATAAGAATCGGGAAGATAATCCTGCGAAATGGCGGTTTTCGAATGGATTCTTGCCAGGGCATTGAAAAGCTGCGTCATTATTACCGGCTTGACCAGGGTCACATTGACCCCAAGTTCACGGCATTCCCGGTGGATCTTTTCATCATCGGATGAACTGTGAAGAATAATGATGGGCTGCTTTTCAACCGGCGCGGTACAAATTTCACGGATTTTCCTGATCACTTCAAGGCCGTTCATTTCCGGCATGTTGTAATCCATGATGATCGCATCATACTTCAGCGCCGGCGAGATCATTTGAAGTGCTTCGCGGCCACTGGACACAAGGTCGGAATGAATATCCCTCGTACGAAGCATATGTTCGATGATCGTCCGGTTGTTCAGGTTGTCATCCACGACCAATACATTTTTTATGAAGTTGAGATCGCCATATACCATTGGTTCACCCTGTTCTGCATGAGCAACAATGGAGAAAAAAAACCTGCTCCCTTTGCGGGGTTCGCTTTCAAGATTAAGACTCGATCCCATCATTTCGACGAGTTTATTGGAAATGGCAAGCCCGAGACCGGTACCTCCATATTTTCGCGAAGTGGTTGAATCTGCCTGTGAAAATGATTCAAAGATCTTTTTCTGCTTTTCAACAGGGATCCCGATCCCCGTATCCCGCACGGAAAATGTAAACCGGGTTTCGCCGGTGCCGGCATTCAGCGTTTCTGCTTCCACTTTGAACTCCACTTCCCCTTTTTCAGTGAATTTAAACGCATTTCCAAGCAGGTTCATGAGCACCTGTCTCAATCTGACGGAATCGATTTTATAAAGCGGGGCAGGTCAACAGGAAGGTTCAGAAGGAGCTCGATCTCTTTTTCATGGGCACGGAATTTCAGGACATCAGAGATCTGTTCCGAAAGAACGATCAGGTCGGTCCGTTCGGGATTCAGTTCAAATTTCCCTGATTCGATCTTGGAGAAATCAAGGATGTCATTGAGAAGATCCAGCAATGAATTGGCGGAATAGAAAACCGTTTGCATATAATGCTTCTGCGTTTCATTCAGCTTGGTTTTCATAAGCAGATCCGAGAATCCGATCACACCGTTCAGCGGGGTCCGGATCTCATGACTCATGTTGGCGACAAACTCCGATTTGGCCCTGTTGGCCTGTTCTGCAGCATCCTTTGCCTTTATCAGGGCCGCCTCGGCAACCTTAAGGGAGGAGATGTCCACAAAGGATTCAACCAGGCGTTTCCTGCCTTTGAATGATGAATAGACCACCGATTTAAGAATAGGGATCTTTTCTCCTTTTGCATTGACAAAAAATTGTTCAGCCTGCCGGACAAGAAGGGTGGGATCATGCAGATTGCACATCCCTGATTCCTTCTGACAGATCATGGGATGACACAGGTTCCCGATGATCTCTTCTTTTGAACGGCCAAAAAGATCGGCACCCTTTTTATTGATGAATGCGATCTCGAGCGTTTCCACATCAATGATTGTAACACCGACATCCTGCGAATCAAGGATCTCGCGCAATGAATTTTCACTCTCCTTGAGAGAAAATTCCATTTGTTTCCGTTCTTCAATCAGCCTGATAAGAGAACCAAGAAGCAAACTGTTCTCAGATAGGCTGGATTTATCTCCGATAATGCTTGTTTCCCCTTCCGGGGTGAGCGCGGAAATGGCTTCTTTTATCTTTTCAATGGTCTCCTTCCGGTCTTCAGCGTCTTGTTTCTGCTGATGATAAGCATCCCGAAGCTCCTGGGAGCTTATCTCGATGGAATTCTGAAGCAGGAGGATATCGTCCTCGAGGCTGTTGTAGGTGTCATTGATGCTTTGAAAGAGCCCGATTACTCCTTCGGGCAAATTATCAATCGATCCCAGGTGTCGTTTTATCTGGCGTTGCAGAAGATGGTTCCAGGCGGAGCTCATATGAGTTAAGAAATCAGTTCCTGAAAAAGAGTTATTGTCATTGTCTGGTTATGCAACTCACATTGGTTCTCAAATGGCCTGATGGGGCAGATCTCCCCGTAAGAATAGAAGCCGGTCATGGTTGCCGAGTTTCCGATTACCTCCCGAACCCGTTCCAGCTCTTCTTCCACACGTTGCTTCAGCACAAGCTTCCGGCCTACACAACTGATCAGAATGGCAAGGTCGGGGGCGTTGTTATTGAGACTGATATTCGCCATTTCTGCCGCTTTATCTGCACCGTCTATCAATTTATCCAGGTTGGCCTTCATCAGTCTTACATATTCGCCCTGGGGAATATCGCCGGCAAACACCATGCTTCCATCCGCATCGTTGACGGACAGTACAGTACGGACAAGTGCGATTTCAGAATTTTTCAACCGCAAACTTAGTGGGAATAGCAATGCAGAAGCAGGAAGATCGGCGGCATGATCTCCAAGGTACCGTTTGTAAAGTTCCAGTGCCGGATGACCGTCGAGCTCATAAAGGATGTTTCCATGGGACCGCGTTACCATCCTGTCAACACCAAAAGAATCCCATCCGCCCTTCGATCCGTAACCTACATGCAAATGTTCTCCGTAGAAACCGATCGCGAGTACGAGATTCTTTTCACCGGCCTGGTTATGCACGATGACGGTTTCGGTGAAATCGGCCTCATCGCCGGCAAGACCACCCGTAACAGGCACCTTGTCATGGAGGTATTTATTCAGACCCTTTGTCAGTTCACTGCCATTGATGTTCAACCCTTCCGAAAGAACCATCATATGGACAAGATCCTTTCCGGCAAGCTGCAAGGCAAGCTGCTCACCGATCGCATAGCTGTCATCCATAGACCGGATATGTTCTTTTGCAATGAGGACTTTGGTTTTTTCAAACCAGACAGCGGTGCAAACGATCCGGTTGTTAAGGACCTCCTCCTGGCAAATCTCACCGGAGGTTGAACAGCCGACGATCTGGGCTGCCGGGTACTGATATCTGATAAAGTCAATGTGCTTCTGATCCTTTAAAAGTTCCCGGTTCCCGAATACAAAAACAAGCTGGGCCGTTTTTCCGAGATCAAGGTCGCTTTTCTTTACCCAATCTCCGGGTCCGGTAAAGATGTATTGTTCAGTTTTCATTTATAGTGTGTTAGTACCCCGTTTCAGACTCCTGTAAAAAACAATTTACTCCTGGAGAATCAATAAATCTCACGTTCATTGCAAAGAACAGGCAAAAAGAATGATAGATCATCTTATGGAAAACAAATTTAGAAAATTACCAGAATATTATCCAAAAAAACATAAATGTATGAACTCAAAGAGACCTGCATTTTTGAATGAAAAAAATTGTTGGCCGGGTTCCATCCGGATGAAAGCAATGAATCGTCAGGGTGTACCGCAGGGATAGCCAGGTAAACACCCGTTTATTCATTTTCAATACTTTCTTCCGAGATAAGAACAGGGACATAGGATGGGTTCTGAGATCCGTTGTTGCTGTCGATGTTGAACTGATACAATGAAACGACATCGATATCCGATCCGGTCCAGGCAGCAGGATTGATCATCAGGAATGTTCTTACCGGATGGCTTGATTCACCTGCATCGATCCATGAACCGGTATTGGCATAAATGCTGGTGTATTGTTTTCCTGCAGGATAAACAAGGGTGGACGGATCATGGGAATGACCGAAAACAACCATCTTGAATAGATTCGTAGTTGTTGAAGGATCCATGAATTCTATCATGGCACCATTCAACAGCACTGTTCCGTTTAAAATCGCATTGATGCAATCCATCCCGACAGCAACACCGTTGGCTGTTTGTGTTTGCGGCCACAATCCTTCAATGCTGCTGGTATAAATGTCCCTGGCCCCGTTGAAGGATAATGGGACTGAATACCCGTCAATTCCGCCCATCATGACATTGGCTGAATCAGGTGGCGGCGGGGTCATTGAAAAATGAACCAGGGTATATAAATAGGCAAGGTTCCAGGCCGAAAGAAATTCAGCAGAGCCTGCCGGGTTCATTCCCCCGTTTTTCCGGAGGGCATTTTGTATATACATGCCCTGTGCATACAACCTTGATATAAAATATCCGGGCGGCAGGATGTGACCGGGATTTACCGCCGGCTGAGGACAGTTGAAGAAATCATACCGGTGACCATGTTCCATGATGATCCCATTGGCCGGTACATATTTACCGATGCCTGTAAAATCTCCCTTCCACGTGATACCGGGGATGATCTCCTGGAGGACATCCTGTGTCAAAAGCATGTCATGGTTACCCGGGATATAAATCAGTTCAATAACTCCCGAAGCAGCGATCATCTTTAATTTTTCAATTATGGTGCTGTTCGTCGGGGAACTTGCAATGGCCTGAAAATATTCCTTTGAATTACTGATCCCTGACAATGGATCGAAGGGTGAAACTGAATAAGGAACGACCCATTCATCAAAAAGATCGCCGAGAATGACCAATTGCTTTACCTGGGATGAATTCAGGATAAAATCAAGAAAATCTTCAAGCGCCTGCTTGTTTTTCCCGAACCAGCAATAATTCCCGTTGATTGCCCGCTGGTCGCCCATATGGATATCGCTTATGCAGGCAATGGAGATTCGCTGGTCGCTTTTTCGAAAAAGGCGGGAAGCCGGTTGATTTCGGGAACCAGCAGTATCAGGCAACACCAGGTTGGCCGAGGTTCTTATCTCTACCGGGCCCTTTTGACCAAGGCTTTTCCCGGATGTCGATTTCAAACCAGGACCTATGGTGAGCAGGTATTTCCAACCATGAGACAACCAGAAATCAGAATGAAAGAGCATAACGAGTTTCCGTCCTGAAACTTCCAGCAAATAGTGGGATTCCAGCGACCCGGAATTGTCGGAGAGCAATAAATTCCCTTGGACAGTTGCCGGATCAACCATTTCCCCGAATTCCATTTCCAGGGAACGGTCATCGTGATCCATGGCATAATAGCGTTCATGTTTCAGAGACAGACGCGGGAATGCCACACCGGCATACTGGAATTCCTTGATAACAGGAGGATTGTCGTTTTTTTTGCATGCATGGAAGAAAAGAACCACGCCGGCAATCAGAATGGTTGCCAGCGCACAGACAGTTTTTGTTTTCATGGGATGATGGTTATGGGTCCGCGCCGGCCATGGAGTTCATGCCATTTGATTTTCATCACCGGCTGTTTATATCTAAGCAATAAAGATAATAAATATATGAAACAACAGGATACCATTCCTTTTTTATAACATCGAAGCCATAAATGTTCGGGGAGTAATTTTCTATCCGGAAATATTTCTTAATTTCGGAAAAAATTAAAAAGATTAATCACTATTGTACCAGCAATTTTACACGTTATATAAAACCTGGATAATACACCAATTCTAACATTTTTGTATAAGCTCATCGTACCCATCCCCCGTCCCCGGTTCACCGCGTACGCGGGGATCCAGGGAAGGGGTGCAGGGGTAGGGTACGGTCAGGATTATTTGTACAATTGCGATCATTCAAAAATAAAATTATGGCAGTAGATCATATTGCAAAAGCAAATGAAATTCTGGATAAAGCAATCCTTGCGGCAGCGGAATTCCATCAGTTTACCCAGGAAGAAACGGATAAAGTTGTTGAAGCGGTGTATAAAGCCGGGTTCAATGCCCGGGTGAAACTGGCTAAAATGGCGCACGAAGAAACTGGGATCGGGATTTGGGAGCATAAGGTCCTTAAAAACGTATTAGCAACGAAGCTGGTTTATGACAGCATAATAAATGAGAAAACCGTTGGAGTGATTTCAGAAGATCCCATGACCGGGATCACAGAAATCGCCCAGCCGCTTGGTCCGGTCTTTTCGGTTACACCGGTTACAAATCCGACATCCACTGTGATGTTCAAGATTCTGATCTGCCTTAAGACCAGGAACCCGATCATCATCAGTTCACACCGGGGAGCGATTAAAAGCTGCACAGAGACTGTAAGGATCTGCTATGAAGCAGCCCTGAAAGCCGGTGCCCCGGAGGATTGCATCCAGATCATTTCCGAAGGTTCGCGTGAACTTACCCAAACTGTAATGGGGCATCCGAAAGTAGCCCTCATCCTGGCGACCGGAGGTACAGGACTGGTCAAAGCCGCTTACAGCTCCGGCAATCCGGCCATCGGCGTCGGTCCGGGGAATGTGCCTGTTTTTATTGATGAAAGCGCAGATATCCCTTTTGCAGTTTCCGGCATCATCTCTTCAAAAACCTTTGACAACGGCACCATCTGTGCAAGTGAACAGGCCGTTGTGGTAGAAGAAAAGATTGAAGCAGCGGTTCGCGCGGAGTTTGAACGACAGGGGGGCTATTTCCTGGATCCCTTTGAAACTGAGCGACTGGGCCGCGTTGCCATAGTACCTGATTCCTTGACAATGAATCCGTTGATCGTTGGGCAATCGGTCGAAACCATTGTGAATATGGCAAAACTCAATGCTCCGGGAGGAACCCGTTTGCTGATCGCAAAGCTTGACGGGATCGGGAAAGAATTTCCGCTTTCCTATGAAGTCCTGGCCCCGGTCCTGGCCTTTTATTCATGCAAGGATTACCAGTCCGCGATCAAAACCTGCATCGACCTGAATTACCTGGGAGGCATCGGTCACAGCGCAGGGATATACGCGAATGATGATGTGCGCATCCTCGAATTCTCCAGCGTGATCAATGCCGGCCGCATTGTTGTCAATACACCGACTTCCCAGGGGGCTGTGGGCGGAACATTCAATCACCTCGCACCATCCCTGACCCTTGGATGCGGTACAGGAGGAAAGAACATCACAACGGAGAATATAACCGCGAGGCACCTGATCAATGTCCAGCGTGTTTGCCGCAGGAGGCTGAATCCAAACTGGCACGGACTTGACAAGAACATCTACCTGGACGAGACCCGTGATGCAGAAAACCTGGCAAGGGAATACAGTAAAAATCATTAAATTTGTTCAGCATGGTTAAGATAGATTTCAGTCACAGCGAGAAGACACTGACCTGTTTATTTACAGGAAGGCTCGATACAGAGGTAAGTCTTAAAATAAAGGATCACATCGAAGAAAGAATCTTGGGCCTGAAAACATCCGCAGTGGAACCGGTTAAAGGATACAGGATCATTTTTGATCTCGGGAAGGTGAATTACATCTCGTCCTCCTTTATCAGGATCTGCGTAAATACGGCAAAAAATACGGAAAGAGGAAGCTTTTCAGTGATCAATTCCGATCCGATGATCAAAAAAACCTTCAAGATCGCCGGCCTCGATGACCTCCTGAACGTCTCCTGACAAATGATAAACAACTGTTCATTTTTCATTTTTCATTGGTCATTATTTTATCATGGAGGATCTGTACCAGAAGATTTTTGAGAACAACAGGAAATGGGTTCAAAGCAAGCTGGAAGCCGATGAGCATTTTTTCGAAACCCTTGCACGGGATCAGAAACCGCATTTTCTGTACATCGGTTGCTCCGACAGCCGGGTTCCGGCCAACGTGATCATGGGACTGGATGAAGGGGAGGTTTTTGTCCACCGGAATATAGCTAATCTCGTGGTCAGCACCGATAACAATATCAATGCGGTGATCCAGTATGCCGTAGAATTCCTCGAGGTGCAGCACATCATCGTTTGCGGGCATTACGGCTGCGGAGGTGTAAAGGCCGCGCTGCATCCCTCCGACATGGGGCAGCTCAACAGCTGGCTTCAGACGTTGCGCGACGTATACAGGATCCACCAGGATGAACTGGACAAGATCGATGATCCTCATGAGAAATTCAACCGGCTTGTTGAATTGAATGTTGTCGAGCAATGCGTCAACATCATCAAGATCGACCATGTTCAGCGTAAATGGTATGCAACGGGATACCCGAAGATCCATGCCTGGGTTTATGACCTTCACAACGGGTTGCTGAAAGAACTCGATGTAAACCTCCCTGAATATTTTTCCGGGATCCGGAGCATCTATGACCTGAAATTCCCCGGGGAATAGGACCATTCCATTTCAGGAAAGAACCGGGGGAAAGAGGATCTCCGTAAACCGATGGATATACTGATCCACACCCATGGACCATTCGTGCAATGAATTATGGAAAAATTTGATCGGATGCTGTGTTTGTTGTGTTTTTCTTTTGACTTCCCATAATCTTTTCTATACTTTTGAACGTCATTTGTAAATGGATGAACAAAACCTCAATCGTCGAACCCGTTATGAAAAAAGCTCTCATGCTATGCATTTTGACAACGCTTGTCCTGAAATTATCCTCACCCACCCATGCGAAACTGACAGGTCAAGCCCGCATCGACTCTCTTAAGAATGTTCTGAACACAGCGAAGGATGACACAAACAAGGTCAATACAATACTCAAGATATGTGCCAGTTATATGCATAGCAATCCCGATTCCTGCCTGGGGTGGGCAAAGAAAATGCTTGCATTATCGGAAAAAACCGGGTTTAAGAGAGGCATGGCACATGCTTACTGGTACTTCGGGAAAGTCAGCTCCGACAGGGGAAATATGGGGGAAGCGATGAAATGTGATTCCATGTGCCTGAAACTTTATGAAGAATGTGGCGATAAAGCCGGAATGGCAAAAGGATATATCAGCATTAGCAACCTATTCCAGAGACAGGGGAATTTTCCCGAAGCGTTGAAAAATATTTTCATTTCATTAAAGATCCTTCAGAAAACAGGAAATAAAAAAGACATCTCTGCCTGTTTGTCAAACATTGGTAAAATCTATTATTCCCAGGGCAATTATCCCGAGGCACTGAAATATTACTCCGAAGGCTTGAAAATGGCGGAAGAGATCCAATACAAACCCGGGATGTTATCCAGTTACATCAACATCGGGGCAAACTATATCAACCAGAAAAACTATCCGGAAGCCATGAAGTTCTTCCTGTCTGCAAAACAATACGCAGAAGAGGCCGGAAACAAACGAAGTCTGGCCCTCATTATCAATAACATTGGGAATATTCACTATCATCAGAAAAATTATCCGGAAGCCCTGAAGAACTATTTCACTGCCCTGAAATTTGCAGAGACTGTCAATGACAAAAACAACGCTTCAATAATATATATGAACATCGGTGATACCTATACAAAACTGAAAAAATTTACCGATGCTGCTCAGCACCTTGATAAAGCACTATCACTGGCAAAATCATCAGAAAACATCGAGAGCACCAGGGATATATTTCTGACCATGTCACAACTTGACAGTGCCGAAGGAAAACCCAGACAGGCGCTCGAACATTACAAAATGTACATTTCTCTCCGGGACAGCCTGGTGAATAATGAGAATACCCGAAAACTGACCCAGCAACAAATGCAATATGATTTTGATAAAAAGGAAGAATCAGCAAAAGCAGAACAGGATAAGAAAGACCTTGTGCAGAGGAATGTCCGGTATTCCATGATGGGAGGGCTGGCCGGACTGGTCATTTTCCTGCTCGTCGTTTTCCGCCAGCGCAATAAGATCTCGAAGGAAAAGAAAAGAAGCGACGAACTCCTGGTAAAATCCGACAACCTATTGCTTAACATCCTGCCATCAGAAGTTGCGGAAGAGATCAAGAAGGAAGGCCATTCGAAAGCGCGTACCTTCAGCATGGTCACGGTGATGTTCACCGATTTCAAAGGGTTTTCGGCAGTGAGCGAAAAGGTGAGCGCCGAGCTGCTGGTGGCCGAGATCGACCATTGCTTCAGTGCCTTCGACAACATCATCCACAAGCACCGGGTGGAAAAGATCAAGACGGTTGGTGATGCTTACATTTGCGTAGGCGGAATGCCCGCGCTGACCCTCACCCATGCAACCGATGTCCTGAGCGCCGCCATCGAGATCCGCGACTTCATGCTTGAACGCAAGAAACAGCAGGATGCCGTGGGTGGAATATCCTTTGAGCTTAGGCTGGGTATCCACACCGGCCCGGTGGTGGCAGGCATCGTAGGCGTGAAGAAGTATGCCTACGACATCTGGGGCGATACGGTGAACATAGCAGCCCGCATGGAACAGAACAGTGAAGCCGGCAGGATCAACATCAGCGGAAACACCTACGAACTGGTGAAGACAAAATACAACTGCTTACACCGGGGCAAGATCGAAGCGAAGAACAAGGGGATGATCGACATGTACTTCGTGGAAGAAAAAAATAGTGAAATAGCGAAGTAGCGAGATAGCGAAATTAAGTTTCTGGCGCGAATCTTCCAGGCGGCAGATAAATCTGCGACGCATGCCACTCTTTAGTAAAGGGGACGTAACCCTGGTTAATATAATTCCCATACAATGAAAAAGCTCTTTTTCTTTTGCATCCTTGCGGCTCTCTTCTCGTTGCTTTTTCCCGGGATACAGGTACAGGGCAAGCAGCTCATTGACTCGCTGCAAAACCTCCTGAAAACGGCGAGGCAGGACACTAACAAGGCAAACATTTTAATCCAGCTTTCTGTAGCCTATTGGGATAATGACCCTGATACGGCAATGGATTATGCCAGACAAACTCTGGCATTATCAGAGCAGATCGGTTATAAAAAAGGAATAGGAAGGGCGTATAGCAGTATGGGGATTATCATAAAATCTAAAGGGGATTACGCGCAGGCTATCGAAATGATCAAAAAAAGCCTGAAGATCAGGGAGGAAATTGGCGATTTACAGGGTACCGCCAGTTCCAACAATAGTTTAGGGCTTATTTATGAAGGACTGGGTAATTATCCCGAAGCATTCAGGTTTTTTTATGCCGCGTTAAAAATAAATGAGAAAACTGGAGATGCCAGGCAGAAGGCAGATAATTACAACAACATCGGAATTCTTTATTTTGACCAGGGCAATTACCCTGAAGCATTAAAGAACCAACTCATTTCTTTAAAAATCAAAGAGAAAATCGGGAACAAAAGAGGTATCGCCCAGTCCTACTTTAACCTTGGAAACATATATCAAATGCAGGGAAATAACACGGATGCTTTGAAATATTTCCTGGATGCAAAAAAGCTACGTGAAGAACTCGGTGACAAAACAGGGGGGATATACTCACAGATCGGACTTATTTATTTAGCCCAGGGTAATTATCCTGAAGCGATAAAGTGTGAGCTCCAGGCATTAAAAATCCATGAAAAAATGGGCTCCAAACAAGGTGTCCGGATTGATTACAATAATCTTGGAAATATTTGTTATGCCAGGGGTGATTATAATGAAGCGCTGAAGTATTACACCGCTTCATTAAAGATTTGTGAAGAACTGGAAAACAAAGCAGGGATGGCCTCCTCTTACAATAACATCGGGGGAGTTTATCTGAAACAGAAAAAATTCAACGAGGCAGATCAAAACATGAATAAAGGCTTGTTGCTGGCAAAAGAGGTTGGAGGTCTGGATGATATTAAGAACAGTTATGCCAGCCTTGCACAACTGGATGGTGCCCGGAACAATTTTAACCTGGCATTGGTGCATTACAAATTGTCTGTTGCCTATCGTGACAGCTTGATCAATAAAGGGAATACGCAAAAATTAGTGCAATCACAAATGCAGTATGAATTTGATAAAAAAGAAGAGGTAACCAGGGCGGAACAGGATCAAAAAGACATCAGGCAAAGGAATGGAAGGTATTCCATGATGGGAGGGCTGGCTGGATTGGTCATTTTCCTGCTCGTCGTTTTCCGTCAGCGCAATAAGATCTCGAAGGAAAAGAAACGAAGCGACGAACTTCTGGTAAAATCCGACAACCTATTGCTTAACATCCTGCCATCAGAAGTTGCGGAAGAGATCAAGAAGGAAGGCCATTCGAAAGCGCGTACCTTCAGCATGGTCACGGTGATGTTTACCGACTTCAAAGGTTTTTCATCAGTGAGTGAAAAAGTGAGCGCAGAACTACTGGTGGCCGAGATCGACCATTGCTTCAGCGCCTTCGACAACATCATCCACAAGCACCGGGTGGAAAAGATCAAGACGGTTGGTGATGCTTACATTTGCGTAGGCGGAATGCCCGCACTGACCCTGACCCATGCAACCGATGTCCTGAACGCCGCGATCGAGATCCGTGACTTCATGCTGGAACGAAAGAAACAGCAGGATGCCATCGAGGGAATTTCCTTTGAGCTCAGGCTGGGTATCCATACCGGCCCGGTGGTGGCAGGAATCGTAGGTGTGAAAAAATACGCTTACGACATCTGGGGCGATACGGTGAATATTGCCGCCCGCATGGAACAGAACAGTGAAGCCGGCAGGATCAACATCAGCGGAAACACCTACGAACTGGTGAAGACAAAATACAACTGCGTACACCGGGGCAAGATTGAGGCGAAGAATAAGGGGATGATCGATATGTACTTCGTGGAACCATGATCAGAAGACAGGGATCGTTAAAAATGAATATCTTTGTGTTGGGTTCGGCCCATGTTTCGAAATCTAAAAGAATCCACCGGGAAAGACGAAAACCGGGATCAGAGTAGTCAAACTAAAAACGGAAAATCATGCATCTTTTAGCGATCTAAAATAATGAAGTCTATTCGCACAGCGGCTATTGTTTTCTTCGTTTTCCTTACTGCCGGACTTTTTTCTCAGAACAGTAATTTATCCCAGGGATTGTTATTTGACGGTGAGCCATACCTGGCCATTGATCCGCTGAATAACAGTCACCTTGTCGTTGCCTGGATGGGTTGGATCCCTTTTCAGCAGATATCCATAAAGACAAGGACCACATTTGACGGGGGGCAGACCTGGAGCCCTGTTCAGAGCATTCCACACGCCTCACCCGGTTTTACATCTGCAGATCCTTCCCTTGCTTTGGATCACCTGGGCAGAATTTATTTAGCATATGTCGACTACCGTCAGAACCCGGATTCCGGAGCAGTGTATGTCATGAGATCGACGGATGGCGGCCTTAACTGGGACCAGCGAAGGAAGGTTATCGATGCCTGGGACGACGGCCTGAAGAAACCCATCGACCGCCCCTGGCTGACCATCGACCGGTCCGGCGGGATCTATTCAGGCAACATGTATGTGACCACCAAACCTGCACCATGGATTCCCACGCCAAACCGGCCATATTTCATCCGGTCAACCGATGCAGGGCAAAACTGGGATCCCTGGCGTTACCTCGACACCCTGAACTGGCTTGTGGGGCCCTATATAGCCGGTCCAATGGCAGCACCGGTAACAGGTCCTGACGGTACATTCTATGCCATATACCCGAGCTGGGAACTGTCACAGAGCTTAATGCCACGGTTCCTTATAGCCCGTTCATCCGACGGCGGTTCTTCCTTCGACTATCATCCCGTCTCCTCCGGGGCCACAGGCATTTACGACACGCTTTCCAAAAAGGGATACCAGCTGATCGTTGATCCATCAGATTCTGCTCACCTGGCATTTTTAAGCATTTCAAGCTTCTATGGCGACCCGGACATCATCCTGGTTGAATCTCATGACTTCGGGATAAGCTGGGCCGATACGACCCGGATCAACGATGATCCTGCCGGAAACGAACGGATGCAGGAGCTGGCCTGGGCGGGTTTCAGTCCCGCCGGCGATCTTGTTGCTGCATGGCGCGACAGGCGAAATGCGCCGGACACTGGTTATGCAACGTCCTACGAAATCTGGGGAGCGGTCCGGTGGCATGATTCGCTGGCTTTTTCTCCCAACTTCCGGATCTCTGATACGATCGTTGCATTTGACCAGGTACTGATGGGGAAAGGCAATGATTTCATGAATGTGGTGATGGCGGAGGATACCATGTCGGCTGTTTGGGGTGATACCCGCAACGGTCTGCTGAGCATCTGGTTCCAGCGGATGGATCTTCGCCACCCGAACACTTCGGGGATCAGGCCGGTCGCTTCCGAGACAGCGCCCTGGGCCAGGTTCGGTCCTAACCCCGCCAACAATTTCATATGGGTGGAGGCGCCCGGATTGACCGTCCTGTCACTTTATGACCTGGGAGGAAAACGCCTGAAGACAAAATTCTCGGGTGATACCGGAGTAGATGCAATCCGCTGCATGATCATGCAAGTGTCCGATGTCCCCCCGGGTGCATATGTTTTAGAAGTTTCTACAACAAGAGGGGCTTTGATGCAGAAGATCATTGTTACACATTAATTCATCCCACGAGAATGCGAATCAGGTACCCGGTGCTTTTATGCATGATGACTCTTGCAGCAGTCATCCAGTCTTTCTCCCAGCAATTAGATGTTCTTGAAAAGACATCAAAACGGACCATCCCGGATGTTGAACAGCCATCGCTTCATGTGGCTCCGCTTATCTATTACAAACCCGCAACCATTTTGCTGAATCTGAACGACACGGTTTCGGAAATTGTTTACTGGCGGAAAAATTTCACCGACCAGTTCCTTGAAACCTGGTCGGATTCCAGGATGTATCCGGCAAGCAGGATTTTTGGTTTTATCCAGGATAGTGTTTATTTCCGGAGTACTGCATTTGACTCGTATCATATTTTCGCACCCCAAATATTTAGCGGGCCGATCAATCTCTATTATACCCGTTATATTCAGAATCTTGGTGAGATCCGGATGGTTTCCAGGGATGCCCGGGACCCGGATTATCATAACAGCATGATCGTTACCGGGAATGTACCGAGAAGGTATGCCAATGAATTTACCTTCTTTGTCACGTTCCCATGGGATACCCTCAAAATGATCCCCGTTGACAGGAAAAGCCTTCCGGAATTTTCAAGGTTATATCTCAGGGCTTATCCTGAGGCATACAAAGAAGCCAGGAAGTACTATCAGTCTTCAACCTCCCGGGTATTGAATTACACCTTGATCCCCGTTGCTGTGATCGGAACTGCAGCATTTCTTATGGTGCAGGGAAACCCCGCATATTTTATTGCCATCGGCGCCGGCGCATTGGTAGCCTATGTTTCCGTAAAAATATTCCTGAAGCCAAAAATGCTCGATCCCCGGGCGATGATCGGGATCATTGAGAAGTGCAGGTGAGTACGAATCTGGAATTATGATGACATTCAAGACTCATAATTCAAACTCATCATTCATAATTAGAATTCCAGGTAAGGTTTTTTTTATCTTTCTATTGCCTTCCTGATATTTCTTTTTATTTTTACTTCAAATTCTCCTTTAAACATTAAGGTATAGACATTTATAAATATTTAATTATATAAATGAGCCGTTACCGGCACCCATTACATAGACAGTAGTTCAGATCCCTAAAACTTAATGACTATGAAACAAGCACGCTCATTGTCAATCGGTTTTGTTTTTTGTTTGTTGTTACTGGCCGGATCCTCCTTGAGCCAGGCCCCGGAGTCCATCAACTACCAGGCTGTTGTCAGGGACAACAGCGGCAATCCCATCGTGAACCAGCAGGTGAGGTTCCGGTTGAGCATTCTGCAGGGAAGCATGTCTGGCCCGGTTGTCTATTCAGAGTCACAGATCAAAAGCACCAACCAGCTCGGACTGGTAAATCTTGCAATTGGTTCCGGATCCGTTCTTTCCGGCACCTTCAGCTCCATCAGCTGGGGCACTTCGACGTATTACCTGGAAACCGAATTCGATCCTACCGGAGGTTCATCATACCAGGTGCTCGGGATCACACAATTCCTTTCGGTGCCTTATGCGCTTTATGCAAAGTCATCGGGCGGCACAACCAACGGCTGGTCATTAACGGGTAATACCGGATCAAATCCTGCAACGAATTTCATCGGAACGACGGATAATATTCCATTAGGTTTCAGGGTGAACAATCAGAAGTCGGGGTTTATAGAACCTGCAGGAACTACTTCGATCGGATATGGCGCATTATCAAGCAACAGCACCGGAACATATAACACGGCTTTTGGACATTGGGCACTTCAGTCGAACACGACCGGCACATGGAACACGGCCCATGGTTACAATGCCCTTCAATCCAATACCCAGGGCAATGCGAACACGGCTACAGGGTGGGGAGCCCTGGCCTCCAGCACAGGTGATCACAATACCGCTAACGGTTATGGAGCCCTGATCGCCAATAATTCAGGAGCGCGAAATACGGCACACGGATCAATCTCATTACAGACAAATACTTCAGGGAATTACAATTCCGGCCTGGGTTATGGCGCTCTATACAACAATACGACGGGCAACTATAATACTGCCATCGGATATTATGCGGGTGTGAGTACGGCAAATTTATCCAACGCGACAGCCATCGGAGCGAGCACGGTTGCCACTGCCAGCGACCAGGTCCGGTTGGGTAACGATAACGTCACATCCCTCTTCTGCAAGGGTGCCTATGCCGCCACCACCTCCAATCCGTCAAACCTGTTTGTGGACAACAACGGGCAGATCATGCGGTCGACAGCAACCGGTTTTTCGGGGTGGTCGCTTACAGGCAATGCCGGAACGGTATCCGGCACCAATTTCATCGGCACAACCGATGACAAAGCATTTGATGTTTGGACAGCCAACCTGTTAAGAACCCGTGTTACCACCAAAGGCGCCATTGAGACTTTTAATACAGGCCAGTCAGTTTTTCTGGGTGAAGAAGCAGGTGCTAGCGATGATCTGACGTTAAACAAAAATGTCTTCCTGGGTTACCAGGCCGGAAAAAGCAACACTGCAGGGACTGGCAATGTTGCCTCCGGATACCAGGCATTTAAGACCAATACGACCGGAGAGTATAACACGGCAATCGGCACATCTGCACTCACGACGAATACAACCGGAACGAACAATACAGCGACAGGGACAAGCGCATTGGTATCCAATCAAAATGGAAACAGGAACACTGCGATTGGTATGGGTGCATTATTTGGCAACACCTCGGGGAATGACAATATAGCGATCGGGTACATGGCCAATGGAGGCAACGCGACATCAACAAATACCATCGTACTTGGATCCGGCACAAATGCCACGTCCAGCAACCAGGTACGGCTTGGCAATGATAATGTGACCTCTCTTTTTTGCAAAGGAGCCTATGCTGCCACAACAACGGCTTCTCCCAACCTTGCCGTGGATGCCAACGGGCAGATCATGCGGTCGACGGTCAATAATAACCATGTACAGCTTCATGCGATGACTTCTGCCACGGATCATTCTGCTTCTCCTAACAAAATGTTCTATTCCGATACTTCAGGGAAAGTTAAGGAACTGGACTTGGGCAATGTCGGCCAGGTGCTCAAATCCAATGGCACCACCGCAGCCCCATCATGGATGTCTGATGCTGATTCCATTACCAAGGTTATACTGCTTACTACAATCCAAAGAGATTCTATCCCAAATCCCACCCGGGGTATGCTGATTTATAATACCGACACGCACAGCCTGAACTTTTACAATGGCACGACATGGGAGGAATACTGCCAGCCTTGTACTCCTTTACCATCACTTGCTTACGCAGGGCCGGATCAACAAAATCTGGAGGGTCTTTCTACAACACTTGCCGCCAATTTCCCTGCCACAGGAACCGGGCATTGGACAATGCTTTCCGGGTCAGGGGGTGTGGTTAGTAATCCATCAAACCCTCGTAGCACATTCACCGGTTTGCCTGATTCAACCTATGTATTATCATGGACGATAACGAATGGTTGCGGGTCAAGCAGTGCCGTTGTTTCCATCCAATTTGCACAATGTCCTCCGGATCTTCCAAATCCTAATGAGGGTCCTCACATTGCCTCATACCGGCAAATTACCTGGAAATGGTACCCGGTTGATGGTTCACCCGGATATAGATGGAATACGGTGAATGATTATGCAACCTCAATAACTTGTGACACTTCAAGGATTGAAACCGGCCTTTCCTGCGGCACCAGTTATGCCCGGTATGTCTGGACGAGCGATTGTGTTCAGGGCACACCCACAATCCTGAATGCGACCACACTAAGTCAGGCAATCCCACCAACCCCCACTGCCTGGATTCATGTGCCAGATCAAACATCCATAGAGTGGAGATGGACTAATAGTAGCGCTTATCCCAACTATAAATGGAACACTACGAATAATTATGCTTCCGCAATAAATATAGGAGACACTACTTCAAAAACAGAAACAGGGCTGACCTGCGGGACCTCTTACACCAGATATATCTGGGCATACAATAACTGCGGACATTCTTCACCTTTGATCATGACACAATCCACACAGGATTGCTTTGTTTGTGGAAATTCTATCATAAAAAATCATATAGTTACCGGTGCCCCCTGCGGGGGTGATGTTGCTCCTGTTAATAAAACCGTGACTTACAACACTGTGTCATATTCTAATTTGTGCTGGATTACAAGCAATTTGGGAGCTGATCATGAAGCAACTTCCCTTGATGACAACACAGAAGCTTCAGCTGGGTGGTACTGGCAATTTAACAATATTCAAGGATTTAAGGAAAATGGCTATTATCTCACACCCCCATGTGGTAATTGGTATGGTTCAAGTAATCTCACTTCGAACTGGGCGCAGAATAATGATCCATGTTCTCTTGAGTTAGGCAATGCATGGCGCCTTCCAACTGCGAATGAGTATGGGATGATTGTCCTAGGATCTAATCCATATAACTCCGTTCTGAAAATTCATAAAGCCGGAGGCATATGGTATTCTCCTCGTGTGGATGACCGGGGTTATGAAGGACGTTACTGGAGTAGTTCATGGAACCCGAGTTTTCCCGGATTCGGTACTATATTAAAGGTTGTAACCGGTGGAGCCGTCCCTATTAATGAAGAAATGCTTCATGGATGTTCCGTTCGATGTGTCAGGCCATTAAATTGATATTTGCACGTTCCTTCAAGGAATTGAGTTGAAGTGCCCGTAGAACGCCTTGTTGATGCACGTCTGCCTATTGGCAGATAAATTTGTGATGATTAAAACCCCGCCGGTTGCTTCGCACACCGGCGGGTTTTCGAAATACCCGGCGGGGTCTGGATTAATTACGAATTACGGATTACGAATTACGAGAGGATTCGTCAATCGTCATTTGAAATTGCACTCTGAATACTGAATTTTAAATTTTAAAGAACCTTGCGACAGGGAATTATAATAAAGGGTTGTCCCGGCCTCCGGTCCCCGCTTGCGCGGGGATGACGCGTGCGCGTCATAAAGTAAAAAAGGGGATCACGGGGCGGCGCAGCCGCCCCGTGATCCCCTCCCTTTTAACATTGCCATGGCGTCATTCCCGCGAAAGCGGGAACCCCGATAGCACTCACTTTACCCTTCATTCCCGCGAAAGCGGGAACCCCGATAGCACTCACTTTACCCTTCATCCCCGCGCAAGCGGGGACCCAGATAGCACTCTCGTTACCATTTATCCCCGCGGAAGCGGAGACCCGGTTAGTTTCGCGCGATAAAACCCCTGTGCCGGGTTCCTCAACTGAACAATCGAATATTGATCAACAAGTTCTGAACTTCGATCTGACTTCAAAGATCGTTGATCGTTATTCGAGTATTCAAAGCCTTGCTGATTCGCATCTGCTGTACGGCAGGTAATTCTGTGAGGATTCAAACACCGCCAGGTGCTTCGGGAAAAGATTTAAACACCGCCGGTGATAAAAAAGGTGGCGGAATCACGGGTTGTTCTTCTGTATCCACCGTTGAAACAAAACGTCATAGACGCTGTAGAATAATTTACCGTCGGCATCATGATCCGAATAGACCAGCTCCTTTTTCATGAGGGCTCGCAAAGATTGGATCACGGTTGCAGATCCGGGAAGTGAATACCTGGCCAGGAAGTCTTGTTTTGTCGGTGCATGGACCTTTCCTTCGGATGCGATCGCTTTCAGGAGCAACCACTGGGATTGGGTCAGCAGATCACGGTAATTATAAAATACCGACTCCTGTTCCCTGAGTAGAATATTCGCCTCTTCAGCCCAAACCTGTTCCGTGATGGTCTGTTCCGGACGGCTGTATACCCGGTTGCAAATCAGCTGGACATAATATGTATGGTGATTGGCCCACTCAAGCATCTGGCCGGCAATGTCTCCGGTCAGCTTCTTTTTACCCTTATTAAAATGTTCAACGATAAACGTTTTATATGCGGTTGGATCGATCCTGTCGAGCTTCAGAAATTGTGTGCTGCGGAAGAAAGGTCGGGTAGAGGCTGTGAAAAGTTCTGTCATCAGGTGTTGCCGGCTTCCGGAAAAGATGAATTGCACATTCTTCAATTGCTGGATCCGCGAGCGAAGCCATGCATCGGTGTTCTTCTCCGGGAAGGAAAGGATCTGCTGAAATTCATCGATGGCAAGGAGAATGCGGCCTGGCTGTTCTTCCAGGAACCGGAACACCGTTTCAATCTGTCGGGATGTTTCCGCAGGTTTGATATCCAGTGTCAGCTGGGGTGTCCCTGTAAGGCTGTCGAATGTAAGGGAAGGACGCAGCGATTTGATGAAATTCCAGATTTTTTTTCCTGATGTCGACTTCTCCGGAACAGAATTGACCATGGCCGTTACCAGGATATTAAGAAAATCAGCCTGCGTTTCGGCCCAGAGGATGTCTGAATAAATACCGATCCAATTTTTTGGCAGAGATCCGATAACATGATTGATCAACCCTGTCTTGCCCATTCTCCTGACTGAAACAAGGGTGATTGAATGACCATTTTCCAGTTGATGCAGGATTTTTTCTGTTTCGGTGATCCTGTCACAGAAATATTCTGCCCCGTAATACCCGGAGGTAGGGAAAGGATTCGGGATCTTTTTCATGATTGAAATTTCTACAAAGTTATAAAATGTTAGTTATAAAACATAAGTTATGTGTTATAAGCAAAATTCCTTACTATTGGCATTCCATTCTTTTACAAACACCTCCGGGTGCTTCGGAATGATTTCAAACACCGCCGGGTCTGTTTCAATTACGAATTATATCCTCTTTTTTGTCACACTGTTACTATTTAGATGGTGAGGTGGTGAACTAGTGAGTTTGTGACTAAATTATGAATGAGGAGTTTGAATTATGAATTATGACCTCTTACTCTGTTACTATTTAGCTGACGAGCTGTCCCCGCTTTCGCGGGGATGACGGTCATATACCGCAGCGGATTTGTCCCTGTGACCTTGTTACTCTGTTACTCTCCGACCTTATGACCTTGTAACTAAATAATGATAATTTCAAGACTCCTAATTCAAAGTCATCATTAATACTTTGAGAGTCAGGTAAGGTTTTTTTATCATCCCCCCGGCTGTAGAATATTTCTTTTTATTTTTACTTGAAAAATATCCTGATCCATTAAGGTATAGATATTTATATCTAATTATTTATATAAATGAGACGTTACCGGCACCCATTACAAAGACAGTAGTTCAAATCCCTAAAACTTAATGACCATGAAACAAGCACGCTCATTGTCAATCGGTTTTGTTTTTTGTTTGTTGTTATTGGCTGAATACTCATTCTGCCAGGCGCCAGAATCGATCAACTACCAGGCTGTTGCCCGCGACAACAATGGAAATCCCATAGCCAACCAGTCCGTCCGGTTCCGGATGAGCATCCTTGAGGATGAGCCGGGAGGTATCGTGGTTTATAGCGAGAACCACCTTGTAACAACAAATTCCCATGGACTGACCACGCTGAGTATCGGCGAGGGAAACTATCTTTCGGGAGGCTTTTCCAATATTAAATGGGGTGAGCATGCCTATTACCTGCAGACCGAGATTGATGCTTCAGGCGGAACGGCATATCAACTGATGGGAACATCCCAGTTCGTGTCGGTGCCATATGCGTTATATGCCAAGAGTTCAGGCGGAACCACGGATGGATGGTCCATCAACGGCAACAGCGGTACGGATCCCTCCAATCATTTCTTTGGAACAACTGACAATACCAACCTGGCTTTCCGGACAAACAATATCCTGCGTATGTACATTACCACCAAGGGGCAGATCATGCCTGTCAATACCGGGTATTCTGTCTTTCTGGGTGAAGGTGCAGGCGGGAATGACAATCTGAATAATAACCAGAATGTTTTTGTGGGAACCTATGCGGGGAGTTATAACTACTCGGGCAAATTCAACACGGCACTCGGATCGGCCTCGCTTCAGAGAAGCATCACGGGGTCGAATAATACAGCCACCGGCAATTCTTCGCTGACATTCAATACAAGCGGAAATGACAACACCGCCGGCGGGGTCAGTGCCCTTGCACTCAATACCACGGGCGGAAGCAACACGGCAACCGGGTATGAGTCACTTTTGCACAGTACGACCGGCACAGGCAATACCGCCCACGGCCGGAGGGCGCTATACACCAACACCACCGGCCATTTCAACACGGCGCTGGGGTATAATGCCGATGTCAGCAGCAACAACCTTTACAACGCCACCGCACTTGGTTACAAAGCGGTGGCAACCGCCAGCCACCAGGTACGGCTGGGCAACGACAGCGTCACATCACTTTTATGCAAGGGAGCTTATGCTTCCACATCCTCTAATCCTCCCAACATGACTGTCGATGAGAACGGACAGATTATGCGCTCGACTACATCAGGATCTACAGGCTGGTCACTAACCGGGAACTCAGGGACAGTTACCAGTACAAACTTTATCGGGACTACGGACAACAAAGTTCTTAATATCAGAACTAACAACATACTCCGGGCAAGGATAACGATCAAGGGACAGATTGAGACCTTTAGCACCGGCTATTCCGTGTTCCTTGGGGAGCAAGCCGGTGCTGCAGACAACCTGAGCGACAACTACAATACTTTTTTAGGGTACAAGGCAGGACGCAGCAACAATAGTGGCAAATATGGAACAGCAGTTGGTTCTTTCGCCTTATCATCCAACACAACGGGGTCCTCCAATACAGCTACAGGCATCTCTGCTATGGAAAACAATACAACGGGGAACGAAAATACTGCAAGCGGCGTGAGCTCTCTTACAACAAACACAACAGGAGGGAGCAACACAGCAAACGGTTTTTCATCCCTGGCACAAAATTCAACGGGAATAGGGAACTCTGCACAAGGTAGCGGAGCACTATTCAACAATACAACCGGCAATTTCAACACGGCCCTGGGTTACCAGGCGGATGTGAACAGCGGGAACTACTACAATGCAACCGCAATAGGATATAGAGCCTTAGCTACCTCAAGCCAGCAGATCCGTTTGGGAAACGACAGCGTTACCTCCCTTGTCTGCAAAGGAGCCTATGCTGCCACAACGACAAGTTCACCCAATCTTGCCGTGGATGCGAACGGGCAGATCATGCGGTCGACGGTTGGAACTGCAAACTGGTCTCTCAATGGCAACTCCGGGACTGTACCCGGCACCAATTTTATCGGGACTTCCGATAGTTTACCGGTAACTTTTAAAACCAATAACCAGGAAGTGGCAAGGATGACTGGTGCAGGCCAAATGGCAGTTGGTACTACATCCCCTGATAACTCAGCCCTGGTGGACATGGCATCAACTACAAAAGGTGTTCTGTTACCAAGGATGAATAAAATAGCCCTTAGTGCGATTGCAAATCCTGCTGATGGATTATTAGTCTACTGTACAGATTGTGGAAACAACGGAGCGGGACGAATGGCAACCTGGGTGAATGGCGAATGGAAAGGATTTGTAATAGACGATTGCCTAATGAATCCATTGCCTTCAAGCCCAAATGCAGGCATACACACCGCCACACAGGCACAGATTATCTGGAGATGGAATTCGGTTTCGGGAGCGAGTGGATATAGATGGAACACTACAAATGATTATGTTTCAGCGGTTGACTTGGGAAGTTCAACTTGCAAGTTTGAAACAGGCCTTACATATAACACAAATTACACGAGATTTGTTTGGGCATATAATACATGTGGAATTTCTTTGCCCAGGACGTTAACACAAACAACTTTAGTATTTAGCTGTGGAGATTCGTTAACCATAATACATACTATAAGTTCAGGGTCACCGGTTGATAAAACCATAACCTATCAGACAATTAGACCTAATAATTATTCAAATTTATGCTGGATTACCCAAAACCTTGGGGCAGACCAACAGGCAACATCATGGAATGATCCATCAGACCTTTCATCAGGTTGGTTTTACAAGTTCGGATCCTCACAGGGTTGGCAATATAGCGAAGGGACATTAACTCCAAGTTCATCTCTGTTTATTAACTCTCCAAATAATAGCGGTGAGGAATGGTCGAGTCAGACAGATCCTTGCAGAATCGCTTTTGGCAATTCGTGGACTGTCGCACCTTATACGTTTTTTACACAAATGCAGGATGACCATTCATGGATAACCATAAGCGATCCCTGGAATTGTGACCTTAAGTTACATGCTGCGGGTTATCTTGGATTACCGAATGGCCTACCCATTGACAGAGGTATTAACGGATACTATTGGTCACGTAACCCTTCTTGCGGGACCAATCCTTTCTTGACGGGATGGTCTTTTCTTTTTGTTTCAAATCTTGACATCCCTGATAATCCTTGTTTCCCCGTATCTCTCGAAAATTTTATAGGGATGCAGGGTATCAACAGTGGATTTGGTATGCCAATTCGTTGTCTTAGAGAATTACCGTATTAAATTTATATTTCTGGTCATTAGCAATTATCCATACTTCAAATTACAGCAACTATCTCATTCTCTTTAACTTTATTTTATATTTTCTTACGACGAGTGGGTTAAGGGGAATTTCACTCAGAAACTACTCAGAGGCTCCTTGTCACCAGGTTTGTTTCGTCAGCTTCATGAAACCTGTGAATATGGGTTCACATTTCCGTAATGATCAATAAAAAGGTGGGGTCATTTTTATCTTTATCCTGTAGTAGATCGTCTATTCTACCTGCTTTTTGAGCAAATATTGTGTATTAGGAGTTGAGATGATCCTCCTTGTCCGTCTATCTAACAGCACCATCACCGGTGTCGCAAGCAGGAAATATTCTGCCGTTACCTAAACACCGCCGGGTACTTCGGAAAGGTTTTCGAAATACCCGGCGGGGTCTGGAAGACCCGCAGGGGTATAAAACATTTCACCCAACTTTACGGAGAATAAAATAAGGATTGGTCCGGCCTCCGGTCCCCGCTTGCGCGGGGATGACGCGTGCGCGTCATAAAGTAAAAAAGGGGATCACAGGGCGGCGCAGCCGCCCCGTGATCCCCTCCCCTTTTAACATTGCCATGGCGTCATTCCCGCGCAAGCGGGAACCCAGTTTGCATTCTCGTAACTCTTCAGTACATCGCAAGCGGGAACCCAGCGTGGATTATCGGGACCCTTCTCTCCCGTAATCTCAACTACCTCACCCCCCGGCCCCCTCTCCGCCGGAGAAGGGGAGGGTTTGGTGTGGACTTCGCTTTCTACAAAGATTTCACCCCGGAGGGGTGATCAATTACGAATTACGGGATTACGGATTACGAAATTGATCATCATTTGTCGATCGTTGCGGTTATTAATCGCATTTCTTAGACTTTATAATTTTATTGACAACTCTAACTGTCCATCCAGCCCTAATTCAATTATCTTTTTAAGTGTTGAAAAACGAACTTCTTTAATATTGTTTTCGATTTTCGAAATATAGGATTTTGTAGTCCCGACTTTTGCCGCAAGTTCTCCCTGGGTTAATCCTTTTTCAATACGTGCTGCAAGAAGCAAGGCTCCAAGTTTAAATTCTTCGTATCCTTCCTCCAATGCAGCACGTTTTTTTAAACCAGGTTTACCATAATGCTTGTCCTTAAACTGTTCAAGTGTCATTATGTCATTTTTTTTCTTTTTCATATTCTTTTTTAATTTTTAGAGCTTTTTCAATTTCTTGTTTGGGTGTTCTTTGTGATTTCTTTTGAAACCCTTGTGCTAAAACGATTAACTTGCCCTGATCAAAAAAGCAAAATATCCGAAAACATTCATTGCCGAGTTGGACACGAATTTCATACAGATCACAAGCATCCTCAATATGTTTTAAATATATTTCAGGTACCCGGGGCAGTTCTTCTATCAAATCAAAAGTCCAGATAATTTTTTCTTTTACTTTCTCTTTTGCTTAATGAAGAAGTCTTCAAAGTAATTTTTGAAAAATATTATGGTTCGATATCCCTGTTTGATATTCATTTTGCAAAGATAGCAAAAGTTGTCTTAAAGTGCAACACTGAAACACTTTAATTTAAAAGGGTCGCTATTTTGAAAATTCGCTTGTAACGTCCTTCTAATCTGCATTCCAGCCTCCGGCAGGCAGACAAAAACCCGAATTCTGAATTTTAAATTTTAAAGAATCTTGCCGACTGGGAATTATTATAAAAGGTGGTCCCGGCTTCCGGTTCCCGCTTGCGCGGGGATGACGCGTGCGCGTCATAAAGTAAAAAAGGGGATCACGGGGCGGCGCAGCCGCCCCGTGATCCCCTCCCCTTTTAACATTGCCATGCCGTCATCCCCGCGGAAGCGGGGACCCAGATAGCACTCTCGTTACCATTTATACCCGCGGAAGCGGAGACCCGGTTAGTTTCGCGCGATAAAACCCCTGTGCCGGGTTCCTCAACTGAACAATCGAATATTGATCAACGAGTTCTGAACTTCGATCTGACTTCAAAGTTCCCTGCCGGCCGGCAGGCGGGGTTGATCGTTATTCGAGTATTCAAAGCCTTACTGGTTCGCATCTGCTGTACGGCAGATAATTTTGAGGGATTCAAACACCGCCGGGTACTTCGCACACCGGCAGGTTTTATTTACCTTTGCCTGTTCAAAATTTATTTCTAATTTAAATAACCACATGAAAAACTTACTGATTGCTTTTTGCCTGCTTGTTTTTATACAGTCAGCCGCCATTTCGCAAACTTCCTGGAAATCGACCGACTATAAGCCGCTTCCTTACCGAAAGGTCATGATCCTCGCAAAGGTTTCAGATGTTACGGCCAGGCGGCAACTCGAAGATTTTACTGCAACGCTTCTCAACGACAAGGGGATCGTCGCGATCACGGCCTATTCAACGATCCGGCGAACCGGGGTGATATCCCGTGAAGCATTCCTTGCTATCGCCGATTCGCTGACGGTAGATGCACTGCTGGTGTATGAGGTAGATGGAGCGGAGAAGCGTGCCGAGCAATCCCCGACAATCAGCGTTGGCGTAGGTGTGGGAATGTACGGTGGCTATATGGGTGCCAGCGCCCCGATCGCAGGGGGTGCCAAAGTGGTTACCGTGGTAAAGGTCAGCGCATATTTCTATAACCGGGATTCAAAAGACGAGCAGTGGAGCCAGCAGTTGAGCGGAACCCTCGATGGAGCAACAGATAAGCTAGCATATACCTTTGCTAAGACGACCGTTAAAGCCATGATGAAAGACGGGTTGTTCATAAAGAAAAAATAGCCGACTTCTTCTTTGGGCAGTTTACCCGGTTTTTCTCTTTCCCAGTCTAATCTCTTTTGGGGTTAGTTCCCACTGCCTGACTGCCGTCAGGCAGGCTTGCTGCGGGGTAGTTCATAGATTAAGTCCCCCCTGTAAAACTGGCCTGGTATGGGTCAGGCGCCTGACTGGCAAAGATGATATAATGAGGAACAGGAAACACAAAAACCCGGCCCATATCGAGTCAATCGAATAAACGGCCGGTTTTGAACCCCTGTACACATTTGCTAACCTGAACGGCAGAAGCGGCAACCGCTGACCCGCGGCCAGGAAATGCGTATTATTCAAACAATGTAATCCCGATCCTATTTTTTTGCGGCAGGCTTCGTTGCCACTTTTTTAGGAGCAGCCTTCTTTACAACTTTTGCAGGAGCGGCTTTTTTAACAACTTTTGCCGGCGTTGCCTTTTTTACTGCTGCCTTTGGAGCGGCTTTCTTAACAACTTTTGCAGGTGCTGCCTTTTTTACTGCTGCCTTTGGGGCGGCTTTCTTAACAACTTTTGCAGGTGCTGCCTTTTTTACTGCTGCCTTTGGGGCGGCTTTCTTAACAACTTTTGCAGGAACTGCCTTTTTTACTGCTGCCTTTGGAGCGGCTTTCTTAACAACTTTTGCAGGGGCTGTTTTTTTTACTGCTGCCTTTGGAGCGGCTTTCTTTACTTCTTTTTTTACTGGTTTTGCCATAGGTGTGTGTTTAAGATTACGGTAAAACTAATGGTATTTTTATGAATAAAAACACCCGGTCCTGAAATCTTATCATCATTTCATTAACAATGAAGTTGAAAAGAACACACAAAGCCATGAATCAGTAAAAGGATTGTCCATTCCGGGGAGGATCTGCCGTATCCCGGATGCAACATTGTTCCCGGAATTTCCGGCAGGTTATAATACAATGATCTTCTCCGTTATGACCGATTGACCGGCGATAAACCGAAGAAAATAAATGCCTTTCTCAAGTTGTGAAAGGTTGACATGAAGTAAATTTTTTCCCGCGGGAAAACCGGCAGAAGGAATAGTGATCCTTTCCCTGCCTGTCATATCCAGGATTTCTGCAGAGATATCTGATGTTTCCGGGAGGTCGAATTGGATCTCAGCATTCTCCCGGACAGGATTTGGAACGAATTTTACTGACAAATGCATTCGTTCAGGCGGTTTTTTACCTGACAGGTAAAGACAGGGGTTGGACATATCTGTTACCACGATGTGCCTGGAACTGATATTCCCTTCTCCGTATGGAACATACACCCAATACTCCCCTGTTCCGGTGATCCGGATGGACTGTGTTGTATCTCCCGTGGACCACAAATACTGGGAATGACCGGGTTCTGCTTCCAGGAAATAGTCATCGCCCGAACTGTAACAATCCACCAGCGGCTGGTTCAATATCCATGGCAGGGACCCATAATTGAAAGCCCTGTAACTTGTATATGATCCATCATAAGAGATCTCCATCGCGACAGATTTATCGGGTTTTACAAGGACAAACCAGGGATATCCGTCGGGGATGGTCCCGAAATCGACAAGGTGATTGCCATTGTCAAGCGCCTGGTGACTTCCCACAGCGACGCTGTAAACAGAACTGTTATATGAGTAACCCCACACAAGGTTGGCTGTTTTCGCACCTTCATCCAGTTCAAATTCAAGGGCACGGGCCAGCGGAGGTACATTATAGGTCCCGTTGTCAAGAATGGTAATATGACCGTTGCTGATCCTGCGTATATCATGCTGACCACTGAACTTCAGCGGGTCGTTGGGACAGGCGAACTGGTTTCTTTTTCCCCCGAACCTCCAGATGATATCCCCGGTCTGACGATCTATTTTTGTGATTTCATTAAAATGCCTGCACGAGAGAAGTATGTTGCCATCATCGTCCAGTTCCACGGCATTGGCATGGGTCCAGTCAACTTTGATGGGACTGAACAGGAAGAGGGAATCAACATCGTTAAACGCAAAATGGTCATGTCCTTTCCACTCCCAGACCAGGTTTTTATTTTCATCAAACTCCTGGATGACCACGCCGATCACCTGCGCATTGGCATTACCCGGCGTATTATGACTAAAACCGAAAAAATGATAACCCGTCAGGTTCATGATCCGTGTTTCCTGTGCAAGTAAAAGATAGTGCCCGTCGGGCAGGAACTGAAGGTCATGAACATCGAGCTCATACCCGTTCACCGCATCGATCGAATCTTTTACCGTGAAAGTGCTGTCCATCACGCAAAATTTCTTTTTGCCGAGTGAATAAAAGGTCATCCTTCTGTCAGGCTGGATCTTAAAATCATAGGTGGTGGTAGATTGGGTCAGTCCGTGAAAGATCCTGTACCAGACAATGTTCCCAAACCTGTCGGTGATCAGTTGGGGATGAGTGTAAGTATAAGGGAGCGAAGAGGCATAGGGGGCAAAAAAATAATATCCTTCGGTTGCGGCTGAATCATGGATCGTTATCTCCATAGGTGGAAAGTTCTGCGAGGCCGCTTTTTTTTCCGGGAAAAGGATAAACGTGAATGTCAGGAAAAGGATTACGAAAAAACGCATGTATGGGAAGTTCATGGGAGGATGCAATTAAGTAAGATGTAAAGGTAATAAGAAATGGTTTTCCCGTGAGCGGATGCTTTCCGAAAATTCTCCATCGTGAATACCGGTCATAAAGGTTCCGGCAAGTCACTGGCGGCATCATGGTTTTTTTCCGGAAACCGGAAAAAATATAACTTTCCCTTGACATTGTTTTTTTTCTTTTTATTTTTGACGTGGGAAATGCCTGCCTTTTTCAGCCCTGGTTAAGTATTTCACGCAATTTTAGTTGTCGATCTTTCACTTTTTCTTATCCTGAACTACCCTATCATGAAGAAAATCATTACCACCTTATGGATGCTTTTGATAGCATCTGCGCTTACTGCGCAAACTCCCGAAGCCATCAATTACCAAGCCGTTGCACGTGATGCAGCCGGAAATCCCATCAGCAACCAGGATGTCAGCTTCAGGCTGAGTATCCTGCAGGGAAGCGCTTCCGGTGCAGTTGTTTACAGTGAAAAGCAAATGATCACGACCAACCAGTATGGGCTGGCTACCCTTGCCATCGGCAGCGGCACTGTCCTTTCCGGTAATTTCGCCACCATTGACTGGGGAAACGGCGCATACTTTCTTCAAACCGAAATGGATCCTGACGGCGGGAACGATTACCTGCTGATGGGAACCTCGCAATTCCTTTCGGTGCCGTATTCTCTTTATTCAAAAACGGCAGGGAACGGACTTCCTCCGGCGGGTTCAGCCGGGCAGACCTTAAGGAATAACGGCACCTCCTGGGTTTCCGATCAAACCTTGACCAATACAGGTTCGCAGGTAGGGATCGGAACCGCCACGCCCGATAATTCGGCGATGCTTGATGTCAACAGTGCAAACAAGGGATTTCTTCTCCCCCGGGTTGCAGATACCAATGCTGTTGAAAATCCTGTGGCAGGACTCGAGATTTACGATATTTCGTCCCATTGCCTGCGTTACTATACCGGTACTCAATGGACCAACTGCCTGAATGGTTGCCAAACACCATTACAGCCTTCCGACATAAGCGGGAACTCCAATCCATGCATCAATGATGGCGGACTTCCCTACAGTGTTCAGGGGGTGTCGGGAGTTTCCTACAACTGGACTGTCCCTACAGGATGGTCCATTACAAACGGACAGGGTACAAGCAGCATCCTGGTCACATCGGGAACGGCGGCGGGAACGATGACCGTGATACCGTTTAATTCCTGCGGTTCCGGGCCTGTGCGAACCCTTGCCCTGGTCCCTACAACAAACCCGCCCCAGGCATCAGCCATAACGGGACCCGCTACTGCCTGCCAGAATACCAGCGGCCTGACATACAGCGTGACGAATATTCCCGGGGTTACCTATAACTGGACCCTGCCCTCAGACTGGATCATAACGGCCGGGCAGGGAACTTACAGCATCACAGTGAACACGGGAACTTCATCAGGCACTGTCGGGGTCACCCCATCCGACGTGTGCGGGAGCGGAACTCCCAAAACCTTCGCAGTGACAACGATAGGAACGCCACCCTCTCAGCCTTCGACCATCAGCGGGCCTGATTCTCCCTGCCAGAATAGCGGTGGCCAAACTTACAGCGTAACGAATGTGGTGGGGGTCACCTATTTTTGGGCTGTTCCTTTCGGATGGTCAATTACTGCAGGACAGGGAACCAGTAGCATAACGGTAACCAGCGGCACTGCGTCTGGCACTGTCGGGGTTATCCCTTCCAATTCATGTGGAAATGGAATTTCCAGGACACTTTCTGTCACGGTCACATTACCTCCGGGTCAACCAACCGCAATCGTTGGTCCGGAGCATCCTTGCATAAATGAATTTGCCATCTATGATGCCTATGGCGGAGGTCCTTGCAATGGCTATATTTGGACCGTCCCTCCCGGCTGGGAAATTTTTCATAATTATACTACCCTCTGGGTACGTGTTGGAACTGCCTCCGGCAATATTGTGGCCACCCCCTGGTCATATTGTGGGGATGGAACTCCCAAGTCATTTGCTGTATCATCAATTGATAAACCATCACAACCCTCTGCAATCACGGGACCCGCTTCACCTTGCCAGAATGTAACCGGGCTGTCATACAGTGTCTCGAATGTGGCCGGGGTTACCTACACATGGTCAGTTCCTTCAGACTGGTCAATAACAGCCGGGCAGGGAACCAACAGCATTACCGTCACAAGCGGAACTGTATCAGACACCATCAGGGTCACCCCATCCAATGTTTGCGGGAATGGTACAACCCAGGTTCTTGCTGTCACAACAACACCTGTTCCTGCGCAGCCTTCTGCCATCACGGGGCCCGCTTCTCCATGCACACATGCTTATGTGACGTACAGTGTGACGAGTGTTCCGGGAGTCACCTATTCCTGGACTATTCCCCAAGGGTGGGTGCAAACAGACGGGACGGTAAACAGCATAACAGTCAGGGCCTGGACCATCGGGGGAACGATCACGGTCACCCCTTCCAATGCATGCGGGAACGGACCTTCCCGGTCACTGGCAGTAACAATTACCAATGATGTGCCTGACCAACCAGGCCTCATTACCGGTCCGGCCAGTCCCTGCCAGAATACGGCCGGATTGATCTATAGCGTGTATAACTGGCCCGGGGTTACCTACACCTGGACGGTTCCGGCCGGATGGTCGATAACTTCCGGGCAGGGAACCAGCAGCATCACCGTAACCAGCGGAACGACAACGGGCACAATGATAGTTTCCCCTTCCAATTCCTGCGGCGATGGACCCGCTCAAACGCTGGGAGTGATTACAACTGCAGTCCCGGTGCAACCCTCCACCATCACCGGGCCCGCTTCCCCATGCCAGAATACCAGCGGGCTGGTCTACAGCGTGACGACCGTTGCCGGGGTTACCTATACATGGACGGTTCCTGCCGGCTGGTCAATAACGGCCGGCCAGGGAACCAACGGTATCACGGTAACCAGTGGAACAGCGTCGGGTAATATTTCGGTCAGCCCTGCCAATGCCTGCGGTACAGGAACCACCCCCAGGACATTGGCTGTGACAACAATCACTTCAGTTCCTTTACAGCCCTCCGTCATCAGTGGACCCGCTTCTCCCTGCCAGTTTGACGGGGACGGATTGGTTTACAGTGTAACAACTGTTAACGGGGTTTCTTATTATTGGGAATTACCTTCTGATTGGAATATCGATGCCGGACAGGGATCCAGCACTATTTATGTATTCAACGGGTCGTCATCGGGCTCCATAAAAGTTACACCTTCCAATGCATGCGGGAGCGGAACTCCCCGAACCCTGGCTGTGACTACAACCGCTTCGGCACCTTCCCAGCCATCCGTTATCACAGGACTGAATAACCCCTGCCATAATACTTCAGGGTTGACCTACAGTGTGAGTAACGATCCGGGGGTAACGTATTATAATTGGCTTCCTCCTGCAGGCTGGACAATAACCGCCGGCCAGGGAACCAGCGGTATCACCGTGACCAGCGGAACCGCTTCCGGGAATATGGTCGTCATTCCTTCAAATTCCTGTGGGGCTGGGTCCAGTCGAACCATGGCTGTGATTACTGCAGCAGGTCTGCCCTTGCAGCCTTCTTCTATAACGGGTCCGGCTTTCCCCTGCAAGAATACGGCAAACCTGAGCTACAGCGTGACAAATGTGCCGGGAGTCAGCTATACATGGACCGTTCCCACCGGATGGTCTGTAACCGGGGGGGCGGGAACTTCCGGTATAACCGTCACAAGTGGGACAACCTCTGGAACTGTCAGAGTCACCCCTTCCAATGGTTGCGGAAATGGAACCGACCAGACGCTGACAGTGACGACAGCGGCTGCCGCACCCTCCCAGCCATCAGTCATCAGTGGTCCCGCTTCTGTCTGCCAGGATGACGGAAATATCAATTACAGCGTAACGGCTGTTTCAGGGGTAACCTACCACTGGACGGTACCCCTGGGATGGTATATAGATGACGGGGAGGGTACCAACAGCATACATGTTACACTCGAAAGCGGAGTTTCAGGTTCTATAACAGTCACGCCTTCCAATGGTTGTGGGAGTGGCCCCGCCCAGACATTAACAGTTGCAGTAGTACCTTCTGTACCTTCACAGCCATCCGTGATTTCCGGGCCGGCCAACTCCTGCCAGAACACGGCCAGCCTGGCCTATAGCGTAACAGGTGTTGCAGGGGTTACCTACAACTGGAGCCTTCCGTCCGGATGGTTAAAAACTGCCGGCGGCACATCTGCAGGCATCACGGTTACCAGCGGAACCGCTTCAGGTACTATCGCCGTCACTCCTTCCAATGGATGCGGAAACGGAACTCAACGAACGCTGTTTGTAACGACGACGGCTGCCGTTCCTTTGCAGCCACTCTTCATTGACGGACCGACTTCGCCCTGCCAGAATACGGCCGGGCTGCTTTACAGTGTAACGAATGATCCCGGGGCTACATACGCATGGCTCGTTCCTTCCGGATGGTCAATAACATCAGGAGGCTCAACTTCCAGCATTACCCTAACCAGTGGCTCTGCATCGGGCACTGTAGCAGTTATCCCATTGAATTCCTGTGGACCAGGAACCGCACAAACACTGTCTGTGACAACATCAACTATACCCTCGCAGCCATCCGTCATCACGGGACCTACAGCTCCCTGCCAGAATACAGCAAGTCTGACCTACAGCGTGACAAATGTTTCGGGGATTACTTATACATGGACTGTGCCGACCGGCTGGAGTATAAATTCAGGCCAGGGATCCAATGCAATCACTGTAACCAGCGGAACGGCCGCAGGCAATATCGTAGTTACGCCTTCCTCTTCCACGTCATGCATTGGAACCGCCCGGACACTGGCTGTAACGACCAGCACAATACCCGCAGTACCATCCGATATTTCAGGACCCGCCTCTGTCTGCCAGAATACCGCCGGGTTGGGTTACAGCGTAACGAATGTTGCCGGGGTTTCATATGATTGGAATCTTCCTTCCGGATGGTCGGTGACCGCCGGTGCAGGAACCAGCAGCATAACGGTAACAAGCGGAACAGCAGCCGGAACTATCCGGGTCAGACCATACAACAATTGCGGTTACCAGGGCGGAAGTAATCTAATCGTGACAACAACCGCTGCAGCACCATTGCAACCTGATGCAATCACAGGACCTGCTTATCCCTGCCATAATACAGCCGGGCTGACCTACAGCGTCACGAATGTTGCCGGGGTTACCTATACATGGTCCGTTCCCTCTGACTGGATTATAACTGCCGGCCAGGGAACCAGCGGCATCACCGTAACCTGCGGAACTGCAGCAGATACGATCAGGGTCACACCGTCCAATGTGTGTGGCAACGGGACCGAACAGAAACTGGCCGTGGCCGCCATGGCCGGAATACCATCCCAGCCCTCTGCCATTACGGGTCCCGCCTCCCCATGCCAGAATACGACCGGACGGACCTACAGCGTGACAAACGTTGCCGGGACATCCTATACCTGGACTGTTCCTTCAGACTGGTCAATTACGGCCGGACAGGGTACCAATGGCATCACAGTGACAAGCGGAACCTCATCGGGCAACATTTCAGTCACCCCTGCCAATGCTTGCGGGACGGGAACCACCCCACGGACAAAAGCGGTGACAACAACGGCTGCCGCACCGTCGCAGCCGTCCGTCATCTCGGGACCGACTTCCCCCTGCAGGCATGCAGAAGGACTGATCTACAGCGTGACGAATGTACCGGGTGTCACCTATAGCTGGAGTGTTCCCACAGGATGGAGTATAACTGCCGGCGGGGGAACATCCAGCATAACCGTACAAGCCGGATCCGGTGGGGGAACGATCACCGTCACCCCGTCCAATTCCTGCGGGAACGGTACAGGGCGAACCCTTGCTGTAACGACTACATCATGCAAATAATAATAATGAGTTTTGCACCTGAGATGTCCGGTTCAAAACAGGTGAGCACTTGATTTCATGTTGTCAGTTCATCCTAAAAGATCACCGGGAAAATAAAGATCACCACGATGCTGTATATGAAATAGACCGGCAGATAAAGGTTGATGATCCTTTCAACCCGGTCCAGCGGTTTTCTCCTGAAACCTGCAAGGTAAAGATCAGGAAGAACAAGCAGCAGGTTGACCAGGAACAGGATATTGGAAACCAGCACAACGGTCCGGTTCGGGGTGAATCCGTCCGATAGCCGGGAAATAATGGCGGAAAGGGCGAAAAGATCAATGATGATCGTTACGGCAACAAGGAGGAACAACAGGATGACATTCAGTTTGCGGATATTGGATTTGTCAAGTTCCGACAGGGAAAATACGATGATCACCATCACTCCGAGCAACAGCAGGTTGAAGATGATAAGGAAATCACGGTTCTTCGAAAGGTCGATGCCGGAGACCGTGATCGCAGCCAGGTAAACCAGGGCAAAGATAAATACCAGCGGGGTAAAGATCCTGGCAATGACCGGTGCGATCCTGCTGGTGATATCCGGGTACAGGTCAATCAGAAGGGCTGCCACGACCGGGAAAACAGCCAGCCCGACGATCCCAATGTTTTCAATATAAAACTGTCCTATTTCCATCCCGATAATGGAAAAGAGGCCGATTGTCATGCCTGAAAGAATGGCTCCCGCGATACATAACAATCCATACATGACGACCAGTTCGCCGTTAAAGCGGATAAATGCCGAGACTTTCGATGTGTCGGTATATCTGAAAGAAACCCAGGCCAGCCCGAAAAGGAACCACATGAATACCGGTGCATGCATAAATGCCAGTATTGCTGAATCACCCGGCTTCCCGGGGAGCAGGTTCAGGTATGTTGCCAGAATTATGGCAGGAAGAGCAAGCAGCAGGATGTTTTTAATTCCGGTGATCCTGTTTTTCAGGATAAACCAGGCCGTAAGTCCGGCAAAGATGATGGCGGGAAGATTCCGGAGCCAGAAGTCTTCGATCTTCATACTGCCGAAAACGAGGTGTGATTTTACCAGTAATGCAATCGCAATGGAGAGGATCGCGACAATCCTCAGATCGGTTTTTAACAAAGGTTGTCCCTGTCCGACAGTCTCTTTTTTCAGCCTGATCCGCCAGAACCTGACCAAGTCGTTTTCAATCCCTGCTGAAGCTTCGGGAAAATCAAGTGTAAACCGGTTTTTGTCCTTTCTGAACAACATTTCAAGGGCTTCGGGGTCGCTGATGCTTTGAATGATTTGCTGTTTCATGCTTGCCGGATTTGGATATTCTGATACATAAAACTCATCGGGGGGACAAATAATTGTGAGAAGCGAAAAATTCCATTCATGCAAAATACGTCCCAAACACAACAAGAGACATGGTTAAACACCATCAGGTAGTTCGTACGCCGCCGGGTTTTCTAAATACAGGCAAGTACCGGTCCTGGTGCCTTTTCTCAGGATGTTCATGTGGCCGGATTTGTTCTGAAAACGTATTTCATCACGAGGCAACTATAAATATCTTATTTTTGAATGGAAATATTATTCGTATGAAACAGTGTTGTTATTTCTTATTGATCAGCTTCCTTATCCAGGCAATTCTTCTGCAGTCCTGCAAGAAAAAAACGGAAGATACTCCTTCAACACCACCAGATACCCTGAGTGTAAACCTCGGACCAGACAGGGTCCTGATGGAAGGAGACAGTTTGGTATTGGACGCCGGGCATGCGGGAAGTACCTATTTATGGTCAACCGGGGGTACATCACAGACGATTATTGCAGATACAACAGGATCATTCTGGGTTAACGTCACCAGCGGAAGTAAAACGGTCACCGATACCGTATCCATCGTCCTTTCGTATAAACTTCCGCGGATTGAGACTGACTTTGGAAATATGCTGATCTGGCTTTACCCGCAAACCCCCCTTCACCGGAGTAATTTCATAAAACTTGTCACAGATCAGTTTTATGACAGCCTCATATTTCACAGGGTTATCCCCAATTTTGTGGAGCAGGGCGGTGATCCGCTGGGTACCGGATATGGCGGACCGGGGTATACGATCCCGGCAGAGATCAGGTCTGACCTCACTCACGTTTACGGTGCTGTCGGTGCTGCAAGATTAGCCGACAATGTGAATCCGAACAGGGAGTCAAACGGTTCCCAGTTTTACATTGTCAATAATAATTCCGGATACCCTTCTTTGAACGGGAAATATACCGTTTTCGGAATCGTGATTGACGGGTTTTCTGCGGTTGACGGCATCGCGGTGGTGCCGACAAACCCCAATAACAACAGGCCATTGACCAATGTATATATGACAAAGGTCAGGATCGTTTACTACACTGCCGCTGAATTGAAAAGTGTTTTTGGCTTCCAGGTACCGTAAAAAAAGTTAATCAATGGAAAGAGATGTTTATTCTTTGAAATTCGTGCATACCCGCTTATTCTTTTCCTTAATAACGCTTGGTACTGCAATATTGTTCATTGTCATGGCAACAGGCCAGGGGAAGGCCCAGGACACATTTTCGATCGTCGCTGTTGATACGGTCACAGGGGAGATCGGGAGCGCGGGTGCGTCGTGCGTCACTTCAAGCGGAGCCTATCCGCACGGAGCTGCAATCCTGAGCGACGTGATCCCCGGGATCGGCGCGATACACACGCAGGCAGCCTGGAACAGCATTAACCAGGCCAATGCCCATGCCCATATGATGGCCGGTGAATCGCCGCAGCAGATCATCACCTGGCTGATAGCCAATGATGCCCAGGGAAACTCCTCGACACGGCAGTATGGCATTGTCGATTTTCGCAACAATCAACCGCGGGCAGCCGCTTACACAGGGATAAATTGTACCAATTACAAGAACGATACGGCAGGCATTTTTTATTCCATCCAGGGCAATATCCTTATGGGCCAGGGGATCCTCGACTCGATGCAGACCAGGTTTCTCTCAACCCAGGGAACGCTGGCCGACCGGTTGATGGCAGCGTTGCAGGGAGCCAAGGTGATCGGCGCCGATACCCGTTGCGCCCCGAACAACAGTTCCTCCCTTTCCGCTTTTCTGCGGGTGGCCCAGCCAAACAACGCTGCCGACAGCCTTTACCTCGATTTGTGGATGGCTTATCCCCAGGGCTTTTCAGGACAGGTGCCCACCGACCCGATCGATTCGCTGCAGATCCTTTACGATCAGTGGAAAACCACAAACTCCATCTTCGTAACCGGCGATGTCCTCCTCAATTGGGTGAAAATCATAACCGGGCCCGACGGCAGAACGGCACTCGACTTTTCCGGCTGCCGCGATTATTCAAAGCTGCGGCTGGTCCTTTTCGATCTTACGGGCAGGGAGGTGATGGATATTCCGGTGACCAACGTGGTTATCCGGCCATTCGGAACGCAGGTCACTCAACCTGCATTTTTCCTTTACCGGGTCTTAAGGCAGGATAACCGCATCGTCGCCCAGGGAAAGTTCTTCGCGAATTGATCAGTACAAGTCTGTTTGAGCTCCCCTGGCTGCCTGTAGGCAGGTGGAGCGATTTTCCTAATTCGGTGATGTATTTTAGGTTCAACTCATTTGATTTGGGTTGCCGACTATCCCATCACAATTAACAAAGGTTTAACTGTTCCAAAAGAATTTTGCCGGTTCACTGTGTTACTTTTGCTTTGACAAATTTCAGCACATTGGATCTAAACGATAACCATAGTCATCATGAAAAACAAAAAATTGAAGTTATTTTTCCTTTCCCTGGGCGCAATTTCAGCCACGATATGTCATGGCCAGGAAATGAGGCTGATTCCGGTAAGCCGGATCGATTCGCTCTTTCAGAAAGCCGTTGAGATGAATATTTTCTCAGGGAATGTGTTGGTTGTTCACAACAAAGGTGTTGTGTATGAAAAATCTTTCGGCAAGGCCGATTACGAAAAAAATATCCCGAACACAGCGGAAACAAAATTTCAACTGGCATCCATTACGAAAGATTTTACCCGGGTGATGATCCTGCAGCTTGCAGAGCAGCATAAAATATCACTTGCCGGCACCATCGGGCAGTACCTTCCGGGGTTTTCGGAGGAGGTATCCAAGGTGACGGTGGGTCAGCTCCTTGATTTCTCCTCCGGACTGGGCGATTACCATACTTCTTCCGCATTTCAGCAAATGGACGGGAAACCACTTGTAATCCGGGATCTATTGCCGGTCATCCGGGAAGAAAAACTTCAGTTTGAGCCGGGCACCAGGGTGCTATATTCAAATTCCGGATATGTGGTGCTTGGTGCAATTATCGAAAAAGTGACCGGGAAAAACTATTATGAGAATCTTAAAGAATTGATTCTTTCCCCGTTGAATATGAACAATACCGCCATCAACGGCTACATCCCGTCATTGCCGGGAATCGCTACAGGATATATGACCAACCAGATTGGGCCTTTATTGGACAATAGCCGGTTTCACCTTGCAGGCGGAGGCGATGGGGGTATTTATACCACGACCCATGATCTGCTCGCATTCATTACTTCTCTCTTTTATGATAACAGGTTATTATCCGACAGCAGCAAACTCATTTTTGTGTCAGGCAAAATGAGTCCGGGAAAATTCACATCCTGGGCAGAATTCCGGAACACAGGGCGGTATTCGCCTGCAGGAGGCGCCCCGGGCGTAAGCACGCTTTATACGGTAAATATGAAAACACAAAATATAGCGATCATCCTCTCGAATTATGATGAAGGAACGGCGGAAGAGATCGGGATAAGATTATCGGCCATCCTGAATGACAAACCTTTGATTCCTTTGCATCAGCCGGCATCCAAATACCTCTATCAAATCATCAAGACAAAAGGCGGGAATTATTTCAGGGAGAACTACCGGAAGGAGGTGGAAAACGCGGGAATGAACCCGGATGATGACATGGTTTTATTAAATGTCGGCAACAAATTATCGGAGGAGAAGGATTATGACAACGCAATAGACCTTTACACTATTTATACACAGGAATTCCCCCGCATCATCATCGCCTGGAATGAACTGGGAGAACTTTACCTGGAGAAAGGCGACAAACAAAATGCAGGCAAGTGTTTCAGCGCGGCACTCAGGCTGAGCCCGGATAACCGGAGAGCAAAAAAAGGCCTGGAAAACTCAAAGTAACTGCTGGATGGCCAGGTCGAAGGAACGAACACCCGGTCAAAAGAACAACTGTATTCCCATTCATATCACGTTGTCTGTTTATCCGAAAAAATCAGTGGAAAATAAAAATCAATGCATTGCTGTAAAATCGGCTTGCAGGTAAATATCATCATTAAAATCAGCTTCAGCAGGGGCGAAAGGTGCAAGGTTTGTTAAGTCTGTGCTTGTTTCAAAAACAAAATCAGAGAAATCGGCTTCTTCCGAAGTTACAGGTGCCAACGTTGCAATGTCAATTTCCGGCACGTCGTCTTCAAAGCTGGCCTCAGATGGGGTCCCCGGTGCAGTTATGCAGGTAAGGCAGGAAAATTCACTATCATTATTCAGAGATGCCGTTTCATTGTTTCCGGCAAAAAGAATAGTAACCTGAAAAGAGAGAATAGCTGCTATGATAATTGTTGTTGTTTTCATCTTATACGTTTTTAGGTTCTGATGTTGCAAATGTACAACCCTGAACAGGCCGGAATCAAGGCTTGAATTGCCTGATAATCTTTTGGATTTTGCTGTTTTACATAACGTATTTTTACGCAATGAAAAGACACAACGAGCAGCTGACCGACAACGTCGGGGATTGAAAGCTGACCTGTAAGCAGGGCTTCAATGGCTGACTTCATGTAGGCTAAAAGCTTTTGTAGGGCAAACACCTGCATTAAAATCAGGAATTGGACTACAGGTAATCCATGAAAGCATGTTCGAATGAATCGGAAATTAGTTGAGATTTGCGACAATCAAAACAAAACATACTGAAAATCATTTTTATAACTGAATTGAGATATGGGAATAGAAGTCACCGATTACTCAAACCCGGGGCATTGGCTTTCGCTGCCTGCTCACCCCTCGAAATCTGTTGATGTATTTTATATTTACCCGACTGTTTGGCAAAAGGCGGATCCTGCAGAACCCAACTATTGCGCCATCGACCACCCAGGCATGCTTAAAGGGGCGGCATCAGCCTTCGGCCACCAGGCAACTGCTTTTGAAACGGCAGGCAATATTTATGCGCCGTTTTACCGACAGGCCGACGGGGCAAGCACGCTTTCCCTCACCGAGGATCAGCGCTGGGAGGTATGCCGGAAAGTGCCTGCAGCCGATGTCATAGCAGCATTTGATTATTACATTCGTCATTACAACCACGGCCGCCCCTTCATCATTGCAGGGCATTCACAGGGCGCCAGCGTGATGATGCTCCTCCTCTCCGAATATATGAAGACGCACCCTGATGTGTATGCCGGGATGATCGCGGCCTATGTGATCGATTACCCGGTAACGGCCGGATTCATGGCTGCGAACAAACACCTGAAGTTTGCAGAAGGCCCCGGTGATACGGGCGTGATCATTTCATACAATACACAATCCCCGGATGTAGTCCCTGGAACAAATATCGTGGTGGCAGACAATATCGGGCTGGTGATCAACCCGATCAACTGGAAAAGGGACGAAACCCCGGCCCCGGCTTCTGAAAGCCTGGGATCATACATGCCGGACAGTACCCTGACCCATTTTGAAAAGAAACCTGATTTCGCCGATGCCTGCATCGATCCTGCTCAAGGCGTTCTAATCTGCAACAGTGTGGACCCAATCGCCATTCATGCAATCTCGGGCGGCCTCGACATGGGGGTTTACCACATTTACGACATTCCTTTGTATTATTACAACCTGCGCGAAAATGCCGAAAGGAGGGCTGCCAATTTCATGAGGAAGATAAATCGAAATATGATACACTTAAATTGAAACAGATGAAGATTGAAACCCCGCATGTCATCGATTATTCGGATCCCCGGCATTGGCTTTCACTACCGGACCGTCCTTCGAAACCCGTTGATGTTTTTTATGTTTACCCGACCACATACCATAAGGCGCATCCGGATGAGCCCAACTATTGCGCCATCGACAATCCCGGCATGATGAAAGGTGCGGCATTTACCTTCAGTCACCAGGCAACCGCCTTCGGGACGGCAGGAAATATATACGCACCATATTACCGCCAGGTCGATTCAGGGTACATGCTCTCTTTCCCTGCAAAAGACCGGGGGAAGATTCAGGATCCCGTTTCCATCAACGATGTTACCGCTGCATTTGAATACTACATCAAACATTACAACAACGGGAAGCCGTACATTCTGGCTTCACATTCCCAGGGTACCGTGATGCTGAAGCTTTTGTTGTCAGATTACATGGCAGCCCATCCGGACGTTTTTTCACGGATGATTGCCGCCTATGCGATTGGCTACCCCATAACAGCCGCGTACCTTTCATCCAACAAACACCTGAAGTTTGCCGAAGGACCTGGCGACACCGGAGTAATCATTTCGTACAATACACAGTCACCGAATATTCCGGCGGGAGGCAATGTCTTATTGGGAGATGATATCGGCATTGTGATCAACCCGGTCAACTGGAAACGGGATGAGACCCTGGCTAAAGCATCAGAAAGCCTGGGATCATCTATTCCGGGGGCTGATGGCACTTTTGCAAAGGTTCCGGCCTATGCCGATGCACGCATCGATCTGGCCAAAGGGGTTCTGATCTGCAGCAGCGTGGATTCGAATGCGCTTGAGCTTTTATATCCTTCCAGGAATTATGGCCTTGGTGTTTACCATATCTGGGATTATCCGCTTTATTACTATAACCTGAGAGAAAATGCCGAACGAAGGACCAACAACTTCATTTTTAGCGTCTTTGCGACTTTGCAGTGAAAAAAAGCTTTTCAGAGCGAAATCAAATTTAACTTAACATACATGAGAAAAAAGAAGGTCCTGAAGTTTTTATTCCCAATTGTGTCATTCCTGCTGATGACTGCGATCAATACCGGTTTCTGCCAGGATAAGACCGCTAAAATGAATGTCACCGATTATTCATTCCCGGGGCACTGGTTGTCAATGCCTGCTCATCCTTCGAAATCCGTTGATGTCTTTTATGTTTACCCGACCGCCTATCATAAGGTGGATCCGTCGGAGCCGGACTATGCCCCCATCGACAACCCCATTATGCTGAAAGGTGCGGCAGTGGCCTTCAGCAACCAGGCAACAGCTTTTGAGACGGTGGGTAATGTTTATGCACCGTATTATCGCCAGGCAACTCTTCCCGATCACCCAATGAATGAGAAGGACATACTGCAAACTGTTGCCGGGAGCCCCGCCTTCAGCGATATTGCCGCAGCATTTGATTACTACATCAACCATTACAACAACGGGAAACCGTTTATTTTAGCCGGACATTCCCAGGGTTCATTGATGCTGATGCCGTTGTTGTCGAAGTACATGGCGGCACATCCGGATGTTTACGCACGGATGATCGCTGCTTACGTGATAGGTGTCCCTGTAACGGCCAGGTACATGTCGAAAAACAGCCACCTGAAATTCGCCGTTGGTCCTGACGATACCGGCGTCATCATCTCGTACAATACACAGTCTCCGGATGTACCCGAAGGCGGAAATTTCATCATGGGAAAAAGCATCGGCCTTGTGATCAACCCGGTTAACTGGAAACGGGATGCAACCCTTGCTTCCACCTCTGAAAGCCTGGGATCCTTTATGCCGGGGGCCGATAATATTTACGTAAAGATCCCAGCATATGCCGATGCACGCATTGATCCGGCAAAAGGTGTCCTGGTATGCAGCAGCGCGGATGAGGATGTTCTTTCGGGGAAATTCGGCCACGGTGTTTACCACATGTGGGACTACCCGCTATACTATTACAACCTTAGGGAAAATGCTGAAAGAAGAGCCCGCAAGTTCCTGGGGAAATGAAATTCTAAATACAGGGAATCCTTTAATATGCCAGCACCGTTCTGCCCTGCTGCTCCTTTTTTCAGGCACAAGCATGGCGCCGATTTGGTCGTATGTGACATGAAAGTGAATAACAAAATGGTTTTAGCGAAAAAAGAAAAGTGAACAACGAATACTTATCCGCTGTTCACTCTTCAATGTTCATTGATTTGCTCCCTTTTTGTTCAAGGTTGCAAGAGGATGACAACCCCTTTATCGTGTGAATGAGGCTATATTGATGGTCAGTATTACACGCTTTTCCAGCCTCTCTATAATCCCTCCTTCACCTCAATTATTTCATCTGCAATCAGTCCGTGAGCTTCGCGATGAACAGCAATAGCTGCTTCTTTATCCGGAGCTTCTACAAGACAGAATACATTCCCGTTTTTTTCATCATACCAATAGTGTTGATAATTGACACCGAATTTTTTCTGAACCTCAAGATCCCTTGCATGTGCATTTGCAACAGCCTCCCTTGTTAACTCAGGAATATGATGGTGAACATCCATGAATAATGGCATTTTACCCTCCGTTTTTAAATTTATTTAGACACAACAAAAATAATATCAATATAATGGAATTTGACACAGGGTCATTTATTTTCAATCCTTCCCGGCCCCGGTAAAAAAGACGCCCTTTAAGAAGACTTGACAGGATTAACAGGAACCCTTCAGTTTATGGATTGATCGGGATCATACCAGTAAGGATAATGAATCCATATTTTGATTATTAGAACGTTTTTGTTCAGGAACTTAACCGCAAAGTCGCATTAAGTCCACACAAAGTCGCACAAAGATTTTAATCTCCGGGGATATTCCTTTGCACCCCTTCGTGACGTCCTTGGGGCGCCTTTGTGGTTTCTTCCAGGCTGATATACAAAAATGATTGCTTTAATGTCAGTTCTTTTCCAATTCATCACGTGTAAATTTCCTGGTATGATTGTGTCTGTCAGGAAACATAAACCGTAAGCGGTTGGTGGCATGACCCGTTTTGCTCAACGAAATCCCTTCCGGGAAAAGAAAAAGCGGACTTCCCCGGCCATTCGCAGGTATTTCCGGGATTACCTTGACACCAGGATTGAAGTCTACCGTAATATATCCGACGGGAACAAAGTTACCGCTCTGGAGCAGAAGGCCGCTACGCTGCAAATGAAGATATGGAAAGCTTCAGTCATTGCATGCCATCAGCCGGACAATATGAGCGCCTCCCTGTTGTTATTGCCTGCATTGAATTCCATGATAGATATATACAGCACCCGGACAGCAGTCAGGCATATCCACCAGCCAAACATCATCTTTATCGTAATGATCGTTATGGCCCTGGTTTGTTCTTTAATTTCCGGATTTGGAATGTCAATAAGAAAATCGAGAAGCTGGATCCATATTCTCGGATTTATATTTGTCATGCTGATCACGATCATAGTCATTATTGACCTTGAGTTTCCCCGTGTCGGATTTATCCGTATTGATTCACTTGACGTCCTTTTATCTGATCTGAGAACGTTGATTATGTAAGCTGGTTAATCCCCCGGACAATCAGGTGAAAACCCGCGCTGATCAAGGATAATCACAGATAGGTACCCCGTTTTGCAATGAACCCTAAAGCTAGTGCCTGTGATAGATGTAAAACTATTAGCATTTAAAGATGCACCGGATAACCATTTTTCGCTTCGATAACAAGGTCAGCAAGGCGTTTGTTGCATCAGCAAACATAGCTGCCCGGCCAAAATCAGGCACTGCCTGCCGTACACAAATTGAAGTGAAGCTCACCAAAGACGAAACCAGGTTGCTCAGGGAAAATCCGCTCGGCAACCATCATCTCATCATTCCCGGCGAATGGAAAGCACTATTGCATCTTGCCTGTATCGTTCTTGGGATTGATGTGCTTCAATAAAATCCTAAACCACCGATTTTAATTTTCCTCACCCCCGGCCTGGTCTGAGATAATAATGAACACAAACTGGGGAACGGCTGATAATTAATTGCTGGCTGGGATCAATTATTTATATTTACTGCTTCTATATCCTTTCGAAAATCAAATAATTCACTAAATATTCTGGAAATCATGAAACAGATTTACTTGTTTTTCATCATCTTTTGGGTGAGCGGAATGAATTGTTTTGGTCAGGTTGCAATCAATAAAGACGCATCCGGTCCGGATCCCAGCGCCATGCTGGATGTGAAATCCACTTCAAAAGGGTTGCTGATTCCGCGTATGTCAGCAGGTCAGCGAGGCAGTATCCCGGCTCCGGCCACTGGTCTGATCGTATTTCAGACCGACGAACCCGGTGGCTTTTATTTTTACAACGGTTCGGCCTGGCTTTGGCTGGGCGGGTCAAACCTGACCGGCTCAGGAAGCAATGGCCAGGTGAACTTTTGGACAGGTTCAGGTTCACAAAGCGGTAGCAATAGTCTGTTCTGGGACAGAACAAACAACCGGCTGGGAATAGGAACCAATAACCCACAGTTTCCCCTTCATATTTCCGGAAATACCAATATAACGCCCTTGGTGATCCAGGGAAGTTCTTCGCAAACCAATTACAATCCGCTGCTGTCCCTTCAAAAGAGCGACGGAACCCGCGTACTTGATCTGAATTCCGATCATTACCGCAATGTTTTCCTGGGTGTTTTTTCAGGGGCCGCAAATACGCTTTCGGGTTTATATAATGGACTGAATAACACCTTTCTCGGTTATCAGACAGGGTATAACAATTCCTCTGGTTACAGCCATACCTTCACAGGCTCGCAATCCGGTTATAACAATACAACAGGGAATTACAATAATGGATATGGTGTGCAGAGTCTTTATACAAATATGACAGGAAGCTTTAACACGGCGATGGGTAATTCAGCGCTGGTCTCTGCGACCGGGAATTCAAACACTGCAATCGGGTATAGCGCCGGAGCAGCGGTTACGACGGGCATTGAAAATGTGCTGATCGGGATGAATTCTGATGTTACTTCTGGGGCTTTCTCTAACGCGATTGCTATTGGAAAGATGTCACGGGCGGATGCCAGCGACCAGGTCAGGCTGGGCAACAGCAGCATTTCCTCCTTCTATTGCCAGGGAGCATACGGCCCGACGACCGGCAGCAGTCCCAATATGTTTGTTAATTCTTCCGGACAGATTATGCGCAGTACCGCTTCCGTACCTTCCGGAACCGGGACTTCGGGTCATATTGCATACTGGTCGGGTCCTTCTACACTCACCTCGAATGCAGGTTTGTTCTGGGATATCACGAATGCAAGACTGGGGATCGGAACATCGGGTCCCGGTCAGAAACTGAGTGTTGAAGGCACATTCGGACTGCTTGAATCCGGCGCTGCTCCTGCTTACCATAGCATCCTCCAGGCCGGTGATCAGAATAGCGATCTGACCCTGGTCCTCCCGGTAACAGCAGGTACCACAGGACAGCTCCTTTCCACCAATGGAAGCGGAACGCTATCATGGGTTTCCGGGGAATCGCCGCTTGTGTTCTCCAATGGCCTGGGACGAACGGCAAATACCGCAAAACTTGGCGGCAACCTTACAGAGAATACAACGATTGTCCAGGATGCGGCCGAAACCCTCACTTTTAATAATACCGGAACCGGTAATACAATTTTCAACCTGGGAAGTACCGGCAATTTCCAGATCCAGGATGCCGGAAATACTTTTTTTACCGCTTCCAATGGCGGAAATATCGGCATAGGAGCCACATCGCCTTCCCAGAAACTATCTGTGGGAGGAACTTTCGGTATCCTCGAAGGAGGTACTACCCCCTCGTTTTATACGATCTTCCAGGGAGGAGACCAGGCTGCATCCTATACCTACACACTTCCGGTGGATGACGGAACAAGCGGTCAGCTGCTCTCAACCAACGGTACAGGAATCCTTGCATGGACTTCTCCGTCTGCATTGTTTGCGTTTGAAAACGGACTGACCGTCAGTTCAAATACAGTCAGGCTCGGAGGACCCCTGACTGGAAGCACAACGATAACGCAGGACGGTGCAGAAGCGCTTACGTTCTCGAACGGATCCACCGGAAATACATCAGTTAATTTAACCAGCACCGGCGATTTTCAGATACAGGTTAATGGATCTCCTTTTTTTACTGCGAGTAATCTTGGAAAGATCGGAATCGGCACGGATGCTCCTGCCGAACAGCTTGAGATAGCCGGAAACCTTCGCTTAGCTCCCACAACATCGAACACCGGAATTATCTATGTCGGTGCAAGCCCGTTTATCCACACCTATGGAAACAACAACACCTTTTTCGGCAAGACCAGCGGGAATCTTACACAAACCGGCTCCTCGAATACAGGCCTTGGTTATTACACGTTGTTTGATCTCACAACAGGCACGCAAAACACAGCCGTCGGAAGCAATACGCTGAACAATACTACACAGGGATCTTACAACGTAGCCGTCGGATCCAATTCCTTAACAACGAATATATCAGGAAATAACAATGTGGCCATTGGATCGCCTGCCCTTTCCAGCAATCAGTCCGGCTCCGATAATATTGCCATCGGATTCGATGCACTTGACAACAACCAGACCGGATATAATAATACAGCCATCGGAAGCAATGCCCTGAGGTACCTTACAACAGGCAGCGGCAATATCGCAATTGGCAAAGATGCCTCCACACTCCTTACGAGTGAAACAGACAATATCGTGATCGGGAATGGTTCTTATGTTGCAATGACGAATTCAGGTTCTGTTGTTCTTGGGACCGGCAGCAGTACAAGCGGTACGAACACAATCGTGATCGGGGACGGTACCAGTTCCGATTTCGATAATTCTGTCAAGCTGGGCAATTCATCAACAACCTCAATGTACTGCCAGGGAGCTTACGCTGCTACAACCGCGGAAATGCCAAATCTGTATGCCTCCATCAACGGACAGATCATGCGCAGCACAGGGACTATCGGAACCGTTACCGGAAGCGGCACTGCCACACGGATCGCCTATTGGTCGGGGTCGGGTTTATCCACAACGCTTGCCGGCAGTGCTAACCTGTTCTGGGATGCTGCAAATTCGAGGCTTGGCATCGCCAATACCTCTCCGTCACAAAGGCTGGATGTGAACGGGAATATAGCGATCCCTGATAATGGTTCTCTCTTTCTCGGTACAGAGCGTTTCTTGCATTCCTATGGAACCGGAAATGCATTCCTTGGCCACGGTGCGGGGAATATCACGCTGACAGGCGGCTACAATACGGGGATCGGATCCAGTGCCCTTACCAGCATTACAACGGGGAACTCAAATACCGGAGTGGGATTTGATGCCCTCTATGCGAATCAATCGGGAGTGAAAAATACAGCTGTTGGAGAAATGGCACTTATGGATAATACAGGCTCAGGTAATACCGCGATGGGATTCAGTTCCTTAGTGGCTAACAGTTCCGGGGGGAACAACACGGCAGTCGGAATGTACGCCTTACAATCAAATACCACCGGAAGTTATAATACCGCGGTTGGTTATTCAGCTTTCAGCGTGGCTTTGGACGGAACGTATAACACAAGCATCGGTTACAATGCAGGACCAATCAATATCAGTAATAAAATAAATACAACGGCCCTTGGGTACAATGCAGTACCAACGGCAGACAACATGATCAAAGTCGGCAACGGAAATGTTCTATGGATCGGCGGTATAGTGAACTGGTCGGTACTTTCTGATGGCCGGTTTAAAAGGGATGTAAAAGAAGACATCCCGGGTTTGCCATTTATCATGCAACTCAGACCTGTCAGTTATCAATGGGATATCCGGGGTATGAATCGTTTCATGCACGTGAATTCCGATAATAAGGAAGGAACCGATGTAGACGAGAAAGGGATCCGGGATCAGGAAAACATCCATTATTCAGGATTTATTTCCCAGGAGGTGGAAAAGGCCGCACAGAATATTAATTATGACTTCAGCGGTGTCTGTACTCCTAAAAATCAGGACGACCTGTACAGCCTCCGGTATGCCGAATTCGTTGTTCCTCTCGTGAAAGCGGTTCAGGAACAGCAGACCCTGATTTTAACGCTGCAGAAACAGAACGAAGAGTTACTGAAGCGGATTGAAGCGCTGGAGAACAAGTGACCGAAAGTCGCTCCAACCAGTCTCTTCTTGTTTATCCGGCGGGTTTTTATACTGCCCGGCGGTGTCTTTAAGGCCCGCCGGTATATGAACGCTTAGGTCTTGTCATTCGGATACGCTTTTGTTATTTCAGTTCAAGACAAAGCAAGAGAAAAACTGGCGATGTCTTTGAGCAACAGGATGGTGGCATCATAAACAGTTTTAGGCCAGCGCAATAGGAATACAGGTGTTTTACAGTAAAAATTCAATGAAACACTTAATCCTTCATGCACCGCACAGAGTAGCCATCCGTTTTGTATAGGAACCCACGGAAAATACCAATTTCAGAATAGTAGAGAAGCCGGTAGTATGCATCTGTTGCATCATGTTGAGACGACGACCAGAAGAACGCATGGGTGCCGGGACTGTTGATGCCGGTAGTGTACCTCCATCCATGTGGAAGTGCAGTAAATCCGGTACTGTTCGTAGCACCCGTATTGGGTGGCGCCCAATGTGCGGTACCTGCTTCTTTCAATTTTCCGCCCGATCCATAATAAGCACTACCCAAATAGGTATCCAGTGTTGTCCATTCGGCATCAGTTGGTATATGCCAACCCGAAGGACAGATCCCTTGCACTCCGGGTGTTGTTGAGTATTGCATGGCTTCCTTCCACTGGTATAACCCACCATAAGTGTTACAATAATTCGTATCATTGTTGTAACAGTACTTTTCTATAGTATCATTATTTATTTGGTCCCAGATACCAGGTATTTTCTTGCCCAGGTTGAGGTTTTGAGCCAACCAGCACTGGCAACCGATCAGGACGGCACCATATATCTTCCCATCCCGCGGATCAGTTATTGAGGATGGACAATCTACATTGGTGGTCGATTGTGTAAGGGTTGTCGGAATTGAGGTTCCGCATGAATTGTAAGCCCAGACGTACCTTGTATACGAGGTGATGCAAATCAGCCCGGTTTCCGTTTTTGTCGTTGCAGTACCCATATCTGTGGCGGTTCCATAATTATTTGTCACACTCCATTTATAGCCGATAGCACCGGATACTGTATTCCAGTTCCAAACGATCTGTTTTGGGGAGGGAATGTGCGTTCCTGACAGAGGGGCTCCCGGATTGACAGGGGTGGCCTGGGTCAGCGTCACCGCCGTTGAGGTTCCACAGGCATTGTAGGCCCAGATGTATCTTGTATATATGGTGTTGCAGGTCAGGCCGGATTCGGTTTTTGTAGTAGCTAAACCCATATCTGTGGCCGTATTATAATTATTCGTCGTATTCCATTTATAGCCGGTAGCGCCGGATACTGTATTCCAGTTCCAGGTGATCTGTGTTGGCAAAGCAACATGCGATCCTTCGGAAGGAGGTGACGGAACTGTTGTGCAATTCAGGAGGCACCGCACGGAATAGCCATTCGTCTTGGGGTCATAGGAACTCCGTCCCGTGATCCCGGAAGTGTAATAGAAACCCCAGGCATGTGCAAATGTCGCATCGGCCTGCGTCGACGACCAGATGTAAGCGTATTTGGTAAGATCACTGAACGTGCCTTCTGTCCTCCTGTAGCCATCCGGCAGGGCAGTAAATCCGCTGCTGTTGGTTGCGTCCGTATTTGGTGATAACCAATGTGCGGTACCTGCTTCTTTCAACTTTCCACCCGAAAGGTTGTCCCCGCCAAGATACGTTGTCAATATTGTTATTTCGGGATCGGCCGGCAGATGCCAGCCTGCAGGACAGATTCCCTGCACCCCGGGCATTGTGGAGCGTTCCATGGCTTCATCCCACTGGTATAAACCGCCATATGTGGTACAATTGTTCGTATCATTATTGTAACAGTACTTTTCTATGAAACCGTTATTTGTTTGGTCTGAAGACCCAGGAATATTTGTGCCCACATTGAGATTTTTAGCAACCCAGCATTGGGTGCCGATTAATACCGTGTTGTAGGTTTTGCCGTCGCGGCTGTCAGTGATCGGCTGTCCGCATACATAAGGACACGCATCGGTTGATTGGGTCATGATGAGGGCTGTTGAATTTCCGCAGGCACAGTATGCCCATACATATCTTGTATATGCGGTGTTGCAGGTCAGTCCGGCTTCGGTTTTTTCAGTTGCTGTCCCCATGTTGGTCGCAGTACCAAAGTCATTTGTTGTATTCCATTTGTATCCGGGGGCACCCGGTACCGTATCCCACTTCCATACAATCTGTATCGGTGACGGAACATGAGCTCCGGCAGCGGGTGTTGAAGGGTTAAGCGTGGTAGACTGCGTCAGTGTCAGCGCTGTTGAATTCCCGCATGCATTGTAAGTCCATGCATATCTAGTGTATGCTGTGTTGCAGGTCAGTCCGTATTCGGTTTTTGAAGTTGCAGACCCCATGTCGGTCGCGGTCGCAAAGTCATCTGTTGTATTCCATTTATAACCGGTAACGCCGGGAACTGTATTCCAGGTCCAGATGATCTCTGTTGGAAAAGCATTATGCGAACCCTCAGAAGGGGCCGAAGGAGGTGAAATGCAATCCTCTTTGAGACACCGGACCGAGTAGGCGTTCGCCCTGGGGTCATGGCCATGATAGATGAACCCCCAATTGTAGTAAAAGCCCCGGTACCATGCATTGTTTGCATCGTATTGCGATGATGACCAGATATAAGCGTATTTGGTAAGATCATTGAAATCGCCACCGACCCATCTGTTACCGGCTGGAAGAGCCGTAAATCCGCTGCTGTTGGTTGCATCTGTATTCGGTGATAACCAGTGTGCCGTACCTGCTTCTTTCATCTTTCCGCTTGCAACGCTCTCTCCACCAAGAAAGGTTGTCAGAATTGTCCATTCGTCATCAGTTGGTATACGCCAGCCAGATGGGCAGATTCCCTGCGCTCCGGGTGTTGTTGAGTATTGCATGGCTTCATTCCACAAATATAAACCACCGTAAGTTGTACAATTGTTCGTGTCGTTATCAAAACAGTATTTCTCAATGATACTGTTTTTCGTTTGATTTGAAGTGCCGGGGATGTAAGTCCCTATGTTAATGTTTTGAGCAAACCAGCACTGAGTACCGATTAGTACTGTGTTGTAGGTTTTGTTATTACGGCTGTCACTAAGTGGCAGCCCACAGGTAAACAAGCATGGAACCGTTGATTGATTCAGGATGAGGGTGGTTGAATTGCCACACGCATTGTAAGCCCATACATACCGGGTGTAAGCCGAGTCACAAGCCAAACCTGTCTCGGTTTTTATTAAAGCAGTGTCCATATCGATGGCTGTAGCGTAATTATTCGTGGTGTTCCATTTATATCCGGTAGCTCCGGTTACCGGATTCCAGTTCCATATTATCTGGGTTTGCAATGGCGTTTGGATGCCGGCCAATGGGGCAACAGGGACGGGACAAGCAGGAAAACAGTGAATCGTTTCCCAATTTGATGACAATGCATTGTATGCTTCAAAACACCGTGTTGTCGTATTGAAAATAATCAGGCTTTCCGATGGCGATACGATGTTGTTGCGTTCTGTTGTCGTCATTCGGGGTACCAGGAACCCCTTTGTCGTGGATTTTACATCCAGCATGGCTGATGAGTCTGGCTGACTTCCATCAGAGTTTACACCTACCTGGGCAAAAAGGTGAAATGTAATGATTGAAAAAACGGCCAGGTTGATCAGGAAATGTAAATGCTTTTTCATAGAGGTAGGATTTAATGAAAAGAAACATTACGTAACCATAAGAAATGTAAATATAATATATTTTTCGCAACAATCAAAACAATGAAATATAGATGGTTCGTGAAATGAACCTCCCCGGAAAAAAACATTACTTATCGTCAATAATCACGTACATCTGTGCATTATTCGGATAATAGGAGTGGATAGCCTGAACGGCCAGCTTTGTTGAAGTGTCCGATGTGGTTGTCCTGACCTTTAAACCAAAATGTGTGTCGCGCAGCAGAATGTGTGAATAATGTAACATGTTTCAAATATTCTGTAACACTTAATACAACAGCGTGTCGTACTTTTGGCAACTTTTCAGGAATAGTAGTGATTGGGCAACCACAAATTCTTATTCCTGACGACCTGTTATTTGTCCTTCGAAATCTTTCAAAACGCAATATGGTTAAAACCGATGAAAAAAGCAGAGAGTAAATCATTAAATAAAAGTCTTCTCAAGTCTCCGACAGGAATTCAGGGGTTCGATGAAATAACAGGAGGTGGTTTGCCAACCGGCAGACCATCGCTCGTTTGTGGTGGCGCAGGCTGCGGAAAAACACTTTTCGGAATGGAATTTCTTGTACGTGGTGCAACTCAGTTTAATGAACCGGGCGTTTTCATGTCATTCGAAGAAACGAATGACGAATTAATCAAAAATGTGGCATCGCTCGGTTTTGATCTGGAAGACCTGGTCAGGAATAAAAGAATTGCACTTGACCACGTTCAGATTGAGCGCAGTGAAATTGAAGAGACGGGGGAGTACGATCTGGAAGGTTTATTCATACGGCTTGGTTATGCAATTGATAAAATCGGGGCAAAGCGTGTTGTATTGGATACGATTGAATCACTGTTTGCCGGATTGCCAAACCAGCTGATCTTACGTGCTGAACTGAGGCGGTTATTTCACTGGTTAAAATTTAAGGGCGTTACAGCAATCATAACTGGCGAGCGGGGAGACGAAACACTGACCCGGCAAGGCCTGGAAGAATATGTCTCAGATTGTGTCATCATGCTCGACCATCGGGTGACTGAACAGACCTCTACCCGCCGTTTACGGGTTGTCAAATATCGTGGTTCAATGCATGGCACGAATGAATATCCATTCCTGATTGATGAAAATGGTTTTTCAGTCTTGCCCATTACCTCCCTGGGGTTACAGCATATTGTATCAAACAAAAGAATCTCAAGCGGGATAACCGCACTTGACAATATGCTGGAAGGGAAAGGCTATTACCGGGGAAGCACCGTACTTATTTCCGGTACGGCCGGGGTTGGGAAAACAAGTATGGCTGCTCACTTTGCAGAAGCTGCATGTAAACGGGGTGAACGTGTTCTTTATTTCTGCTTTGAAGAATCTCCGAACCAGTTAATGCGCAATATGCTTTCAATTGGGATAAAACTTGAACCATGGGTCCGCAAAGGCCTTTTACAATTCCAGGCAACCCGGCCAACATTCTATGGTTTGGAAATGCACCTGGCGGTAACGCATAAAATTGTAAGTCTCTTCAAACCTGACGTCGTCATACTGGATCCGATAAATACGTTCATCATCGGCGATAAAGAAGCTGAAGTAAAAACGATGATAATGCGCATCGTTGATTTTCTTAAGGCGAACCAGGTAACCGCTTTATTTACCAGCCTGACATCAAATGAAAGCTCATTGGATAATTCTGATGTTGGAATATCATCATTGATTGATACCTGGATATTACTTCGTGATATAGAATTGAGCGGTGAACGTAACCGGGGGATGTACGTCCTTAAGTCGCGCGGGATGGCCAATTCCAACCAGATCCGCGAATTTATCCTGACAGATCACGGGATTGAATTACGAGAGGTTTATATCGGCGCCAATGGAGTTTTGACCGGCTCAGCCCGTATGGCACAGGAAGCACTTGAAAATGCCGAAGTATTAAAACGCATGCATAATATTGAACAAAAAAAACGAGAACTGCAAAGAAAACAAAAGGTCCTCGATGCCCGGATTGCAACATTGCATGCCGATTTTGAATCGGAAGAATCCGAAGCCATTAAAATGATAGAAACAGAACAGGAAATGATCAAACGTCTGGCACAGGATAAAATGGATATGGCAGCAAGCCGGAAAGCGGCTGTAATAAAAAGGAAAATGAATAAACTTAGAAAATAATTAAAGATCGACCGATGAAACCAAAGCAAAATAGTGCAGAAAAAATAAAAGCAGGAAAAAACCCGGATACAACCGAAAAAGACAAATGGATACTTCGTTTATATGTTGCCGGGCAAACACCCAAAGCAATAACAGCATTCACAAACCTTGAAAAGATATGTGATGAAAAATTAAATGGCAAATTCTTTATCGAGGTCATTGACCTGTTGAAGAATCCACAGCTGGGTGCCGAATACCAGATCCTGGCTTTACCGACATTGGTAAGAAAATTACCTGCACCTGTTCGTAAGATAATCGGTGATCTGTCGAATACGGAGCGTGTTCTTGTCGGGCTGGATTTATTACCTGGAAGTTGATTTATAAATACAATGCTCATTGGGAAAAATCATGAAGAAGAAAATAAAGGATTCCATGGGAAACTTAGATCTCACAATTTCCAGATTGGACAAGGAAAAATACCTTTTACGGTTATACATAACAGGAACTACGAACAGGTCAATCTCAGCTATAACAAACCTGAGAAAGATCTGCGAAGAATATCTTGAAGGACGTTATGAGCTGGAGGTGATCGACCTTTACCAGATGCCACGTTTAGCAAAGGATGAGCAAATCATTGCGGCCCCTACACTGGTCAAAAAACTGCCGCTTCCATTCCGTCGCATTATTGGAGATATGTCGAACAAAGAAAAGGTACTTATCGGATTAGACCTGAAAAAGGTAAAATAGCTAAACTAATTCGGGAACATCAAGCAAAATGGATACAGAAGTAAAATAATCATGAACAAAACAAAAGAACAACTCATTATTGAAAATGAGGAATTACATTCCCGGCTGTTTGAGACGGAAGAAACACTCATGGCAATCCGAAACGGCGAGATGGATGCGATTGTGGTTTCGGGAGCAAATGGCGAACAAGTCTATTCTCTCAGCTCTGCAGAAACACCATACCGTACTTTTGTAGAAGAGATGAATGAAGGAGCCCTGACGCTTACAAAGGAGGGTATGATTATCTATTGCAATAAAAAATTTGCTCAACTTGTAAACAATCCTATTGAACGCGTGATTGGTTTATCATTTCGACAATTAATAGCACAGAATGATCAATCTAAATTCGATCATCTGCATGCTCGGCTGACGAAAATCAAAAATGATGTTCTTATTACATCCGTAACCGACTCATTATATCTGAAACTATCCTTTCACCTTCTGCCTTCTTATCTGCAAGGGGATCATTGCATCGTTATCGCAACTGACATATCGGAAATGAAGCTGGCAGAAAAAAAGCTTCTTGAATTACAACATTTATTAGAGAAAAAATTAGATGTTATCCAGAAATTGCGGATTCAGCTTATTGATATAAAGATTGATAATGAATTGGAAATAGCAGAAATATTAAAGATTAATAAAAAACTGGTTAAGGAAATCGCAAGGCATGAGCTGATTGAGGCAGAACTGAAGCGAAAACGGGATAAGTCAACGGAGTTATCCATATTAAACCGGTCATAACAATTACTGGCCTATGGCCATTGAATTCATAAAATCTTATTAACCAACAGCGGCCGCTAATTACCGCCAATGGTCAAGGTTCCTTTCACAGTAAGAAATTTCAGGGCCTCAACTGTTAACGAAGCATCCGGAAGGATGGTCAGATCATGGCAGATTGCAGGAATTGCCAAAGAAACAACAGGCAAGTGGAGGGTTCCCGAAGGAATAATGGCATTGTTTGTTTCAACAGGTACCCCATGGATGGCCGCGTGATTCAGCATTTGCCAGTTCGACGGATTGTGCCAATCCCCGTTTTCCAATCCGGTCCATACCCAGGTCAGATTTATGGGGCCGAATAAAAAATTCCCTTTTCCACTGAATGTGACAACTGCGAGTTGATGCACTGAATCGTACGAAACAGAGGATATTGGCCCCTGCAGAATTTGCAAAGGGCTGTCGGCAGAAACCTTAACCATGCAGGAATCGGAAACATAGCCCCCATAGAGCGATGAATCAATCTTCATCCAGGCAACATCCATTTTTTTGTTTGTCCTGATGATGGTTCGGGTTCCGGCAATAATACTGTCGCCATCCTGAAGAAACGCAATGGAAAAAAGACCACCGGTCGTCTCCGACAAAAAACTGATTTTCCCATTGCCTTTCACTGGTTTGTTCATGCCTGAAGAATCTGAAGAAACGGTGTAGAGGATGCCATTCTGCGAACAGAAAACAAGATCCCTGAACGTATCTGTCCGGATTCTGAAGGAGGCCTCTGTACTCCCTTGTCCCGCCGGCAATACCAGGGGCGGAGCCGTAATATAGGGGAACAGGGTGGAAAGAAAAAGCGTACTGGCAATGCCATTCTTTTGAACCAGCATCTTCGAATATTTTCTGAATCCTCCGGCAATAACCATGCTGTCAGGTTCGTAGGAATATCCTGAAACATTCCCTGTTGCAGTAACCCGTGCCAGAAGCGAGACAGAATTTCTTGAATAAACGCCCTGCCCATTGCTGAAATCAGGAACAAAGGCCCCTGTTGATGCTGAAGGCGTGCTTCCAAATAATCCGTTCCCATGTAACTGAAAGGTGTAGTTTTTGGGCGTTGCTGATGATACGAAGTCCGAAAGAAGGAAATAGCAGTTGCGTACGAACAGGTTTTTCCTGATGATATCGGCACCCTGGTATGTAACCCGAACCTCGCCATAATCGAGGAGGGGGGTATCGAAATAATGTTCAATAAATGCTGTATTTGTTGATGTGCTTACAAACTCACCATTCGGCGGCAATGGCCCGGCTCCGTTAACGAGGATGAGGCTGTGGTCAATGGCTTTATTTTCAAGTTCGGCCAGCGATGCGCCGGGATACCCCGGATCAACGGCAAGGAGTTCACCATATGCCATCAGTGAAAAACTGGATGCATCCCCCTGGTGATGGGCTTTGGCTCCGGTAAGCGCAATTCCATGTTTACCGATGAAATGCATATAAACCGCGGAAGGCTCCCGGGAGGAGCGGAAAATCAGACTTCCTGCTGCAGGCAATGCCTGAAACAGACTATCTTCAGCGGGACCGTGTGGTATATTCGTCGCAATATATTGTGTCCGGACAAAAGGGTCATTAAGCGAAAAGCCCGGATTGAGCCAGTTGAATTGTGGTTTCCCCGACAGTGCCATGATGGAGGTTCCAAACCCCAGGTAGCTGTCATGGATGGAAGGACAACTTCCGTCGGGCATCCGGATCTTGTTCATCCAATCATAAATGCGGTCGTATCGAGGGTCGAACCAGGGATTCCGGATGGCTCGCACCGTGTTGTTAAAAGTGACCGGGTAATATCCATCCGGCAAAAAATTTCCCATGGAACGGATAAAAGGAAAAGCATTTTCGAATGCATATTTGAAGTAGTTCGGTCCTTCGGCATATCCCGCCAGGGTATCGGGTTCAGAAACACGCGGATAGGTGCCATTTTCCATCCACAGTGTGTTATCCAGGTTATAGAGCCCTGCATTGATCCAGTTCTGTGGTTGATAGTTCACATTGGCATTTGAATAATCATTGAAAACAACCGCGGACATTCCAAGGGCTGAAGCAGTCATGATGCTGTGGTTGTTGAACTGGAAGGTAAAAAATTTCAGGTTGAGGAAGGTGTACGATGCCATAGCCATCTGGTAAAGGTTTGCCGTAAAAGTCAGCAATTTTGTTTTCGACGGTTCCAGTAACGTTTGTGCGACACCGGCACCTTTCAGCAGATCGTAGGCTATGAGGTATGAAATAAGTTCCTTCGACCTGTTCTGCCAGGGATTATAAAAGGTCCAGAAAGTTCCGGCTTCAACCGTGGTGTTAATTTGTTCAAGCAATGACATTACACGGGCGAGCAGGAAGTCCCGATCGCTTTGAGACAATGGTTCTATGGTGTTGGATGAAAACCTCCGGTCCATAATGTAAACAAAGGCCGCTTCCCGGGCAATCATTGAGCGGACATACCGTTCGGTGTTGGTTGAGTTGCCGTCAGGGATGGCCGAATTTGCACTTACCCAGATGGCTCCATATAAAAAGAGATGATCAGTATCCTGAAGTGTTGCCCTGACAACAGGTACGGAAGCGCTGTCAAGCAGTGTTCGCGGAAAACCGGGATCAAGACCCGGCGGGTTCCAGCTTCCCTGGGCAAAAATCCGGCAAGGGAGCAGGAGTGACAGGATGCCAAAGATCAAACGATTTTTCATATTTTCTCATAAAGGTAAGCCTTTTTTGAGTCTTTTCCTATTCGCAAACATGAAATTGTCAATGCAATCGTGTGACTGGAACTATCTAATTCTTCCACTTCCCTTCGACAGGCTCAGGGCAGGCTGCTCAGCATGACCAACGGATGCCTCGCTGCTCCCAAACAATTCTTGCTGACACAACAGGATCATTCTGGGTAAAAGTCACCAACGGAAGTAAAAATGGCACAGATACCGTATCCATCGTCCTTTCTTACAAACTTCCGCGGATTGAGACAGACTTTGGAAATATGCTGATCTGGCTTTACCCGCAAACGCCGCTTCACCGGCATAATTTCATCAAGCTGGTCACGGATCAGTTTTACGACAGCCTGATATTTCACAGGGTTATTGCCAATTTTGTGGAGCAGGGCGGCGATCCCCTGGGAACAGGATATGGCGGCCCTGGCTATACGATCCCTGCGGAGATCAGGTCTGACCTCACTCACGTTTACGCTGCTATCGGAGCTGCACGATTGGCCGACAATGTGAATCCGAACCGGGAATCCAACGGGTCGCAATTTTACATTGTCAATAATAAATCCGGGTACCCGTCACTAAACGGGAAATATACCGTTTTCGGTATTGTGATTGACGGGTTCAGCGCAGTCGATGCCATTGCCGTGGTCCCGACAAACCCCAATAACAACAGGCCATTGACCAATGTCTATATGACCAGGGTCAGGATCGTAAACTATACTGCAGCCGAATTGAAGAATGTTTTTGGTTTCCAGATTCCCTGAACCCGCTTCAAGGTTATCCTTCTTTAATCATAATAGAATAAACGAAATTTCGCTCACGTTTCGCCGACTTTTCCAAATTTATTAGTTTAACCTGACTCAGGAACAGGACAAACGAACTGATTTAGGTTATCACAGAACCCTGACCGCCGCTTTTGTCATATCTTAACTTACCTCCCAATAGAACAGGAGCACAAAGATATAATTATCGGTACCCGGAATTAAATCTATTGACATGCCTTATTTTTTTCCTTACATTTGATCCTGATAATAATGATAACCATTAAAAATTGAGTAACTATGAAAACAAAGATCAGGATCATTATTTTCCCATTGGCTGCACTCGCAGTGCTGTTAATGATTAGCAATAGTTGCAAAAAGAAAAGTGAAGACAATAATCCTGCACCTGATCCACCAATCGGAGCCGTGACGGACAAAGACGGCAATGTATATCATACTGTTACCATTGGTACGCAGGTGTGGATGGTTGAGAACCTCAAAACCACCAAATACAATGATGGCTCTGCCATACCATTGGTGACAGATATTACGGGATGGGATACATTAAGTACTCCTGGCTATTGTTGGTATAACAACGATTCTGCTAATAAAATCACTTATGGTGCTATTTATAACTGGCATACCGTAAACACGGGCAAACTTGCCCCAACGGGATGGCATATACCCACCTATGCAGAATGGAGCACATTGATAACGACTCTTGGAGGAGATAGTGTAGCTGGTGGAAGAATGAAATCTATTGGTACTATTGAAGGAGGGTCAGGCTTGTGGTATGCGCCCAATACTGGTGCAAGCAATGAAAGCGGCTTTTCGGCTCTGCCGGGTGCCCACCGTAACGGGAATGGTACATTCAGTAGTATTGGTCTGGGAAAAACGAGTTACTGGTGGTCAGCAACAGAATACAATTCCTCCTTCCCATGGTATCTGTACCTCAGTAACAACACTGCTCAAGCCTATCTTGTATATGGCTACAATAAAAACTTCGGTTATTATATCCGGTGCATCAAGAATGTAAAATAGGACAGTTTCCAAACTAAATGAAAAAGCCGAAAAGGCTGACCCTTTCATCCGGCCTGTGAATGGCTGTTATTGACTATTCAAAATCAGCCAGGGCAGGTGTTGTTGGGGCCAATGCTGTAAGATCTGCCTGCAGCCAGATATCATCAGTAAAATCAGCCTCGGCAGGCGAGAAGGGCGCAAGGTTTGTTAAATCAATGCTGGTTTCAGGAACAAAATCAGAAAAATCGGCTTCTTCCGGAGTTACAGGAGCCAGTGTTGCAAGGTTTATTCCGGTCATCTCATCTTCAAAGGTGGCCACAGTTGGGGTCATCGGTCCAGAGATGCATGTAAGGCAGGAATATTCGCAATCATTATTCAGGGATGTCGTTTCATTGTTTCCGCCAAAAAGAATACTTGCCTGAAAAGAGAAAATAGCTGCTATGATTATTGTTGTTGTTTTCATCGTTTAAGTTTTTAAGATCTGATGATGCAAATGTACGTTCCCCGACATGCCGGAATCAAGGGGTGATTTGCCTGATAATATTTTGGATTTTACTGTTTTATAGTGCGTAATTTTACGCATTGAACAGACGCTAAAAGAAAGTAGATAAAACGAATTGAGGATGCCTTGAAAGGTTTCAACCACAAAGATCACAAAGGATCTCACAAAGTCACGCAAAGGTATTTTGGCAGGACCTAACCTGCTTTGAGTACCTTCGTGTTGCACGTTGAGCGCCTTCGCGGTAAAATTTTTTCTTTAGTGCAACCTCAAAACGGAACGGAAATTAATTTCGATCGCTAAATTTGTAATGAACCCCAAAGATATTACTTGTGATAAAAATTAAACCGCTGGCATTTAAAGGTGCACCGGGTGCTCTTTTTGAGAATGCGGGTGCCCGGATTGAAAAACTGATCTCACCGGACAAATACCAGCTTGCCGAAAGAAATCCCGATGTCCTGTTCTTCCTCACGGGCGGATCCGAACAATTGGCGGCGGAAATGGTTTCTGCGGGCCGGTTTTATATCCTGATCGGCTCACAGCACGACAATTCATACGCTTCTGCCACGGAAGTCAAGGCCCGTTTGAACGACAGGAAGATTGCCTCTATGCTCTTGGATGAAGAAGAAACTGGAACCAAAGACCTTTTGAATGACTTCTTTACCATAAAGCACGCAATGAACAGGTTAAACGGTCAAAGGCTCGGACTGTTCGGACAGGTTTCGGAATGGCTTATTTCCTCCGACATTCCGGCTGGCCTGCTGCAATCCAGGTTTGGAATTGAGCTGATCGGTATTCCCTGGAGCAGCCTGAATCATTATTCCAGAGTTGAAGCCTCCGGGGATTTTCTTGAATTCTTTTCGGATGAAAAGAAGGCCGACCTTAACGAAACTGCAAGAGTAAACGAATTGTTGAGGGCAACCATTGAAAAATGGAACCTGGATGCGATCACGGTTGAGTGTTTCCCGATGGTACAAAAAGACGGCGTCACCGCGTGCCTGCCGCTGGCAAAATTCAATTACGACGGAATCCCGGCAGGTTGCGAAGGCGACATCACGGCGATTGCCGGCATGATGCTTTGTAAAGAGCTGACAGGGATCATTCCCTGGATGGCGAACATAAACAAAGCGACGAATGATGTTTGCATGTTCTCACATTGTACCATTGCTCCCGGCCTGGTTTCTGATTTTTCAGTAAAAACACACTTTGAAACAGGGAAGGGCACCGCCATTGAAGGTAATTTTAAAGATGACCTGGTAACCATTTTTCGTTTCGACAACAAGCTCAGCAAGGCGTTTATTGCATCAGGGAACATTACTGCCCGGCCGAAGTCCGGTACGGCCTGTCGCACCCAGATCGAAGTGAAACTCACCAGAGAGGAAGTCAGATTGCTCAGGGAATATCCGCTTGGAAACCATCATCTCATCCTTCCGGGCGATTGGAAAGCCTTATTGCATCTTGCCTGTACCCATCTTGGAATAGATGTGCTTAAGTAAAACCAAATAACAGACCGGTTTTTCCGGCTTCAGGCTGGTATTAACTGGCCAAATAATTAACTTTGTGCCATAGCATTTAAAAAACTCCGTTATTTATGATGCAGATCCTTGTCCCCGTCGATTTCGAACCCCAGTCGCTCATCGCCCTTGAGCAATCTTACAACCTGGCCCGGCTGCTGCCGGCAGAGATCGTGCTGCTGTATGTTTATGAACCCCCTGCCGGTTTAAAATCCCTGTTCGGCGCCACATATGATGATGAGATATTGAAGAAACTGGAAGAGAAACTGGAAGATCTCTCTTTAAAAATAAAGGCTGATACCGGGTTGCAGGTTTCAACGATCCTTGAAACAGGCCGGATCTATTCGAAGATCCTTGATACAGCTGATAAGATCGGGGCCCAGTTCATCGTTATGGGCACGCACAGCCAGCCCGATCTTCCCGGCGACGCCGTCGGGGTGATGGGGGCCAACAGTTCCCGGGTACTGCGTTCGATCAAATGCCCGGTGATCACCATCAATGCGCGGCATCATTACAACGGCTGCAGGAATATCCTTCTTCCCCTGGATCTTACCGCCGATAGCAGGCAGAAAGTCTCCTGGGGCATTAAGATCGCCCGGATCTACGGAGCGGGAATCAAGGTGGTATCGGGAATATGGAGCAAAAATGACCCTGACGTTTACAACAGGCTCAGCCTGCTGGCCGGGCAGGTAAAGCATTTTATCGAAAAAGAGGGGATACCATGCACCGCTGAAATTGTCATGGATGTGGAAAACGAGAAAGCCCTCATCCCTGCCGTCCTTAACTACGCGGAAAAGCAAGGAGATATAGATCTCGTCATGATCATGACCCAGCAGGAAGCCGGCGTGATCGAATTTTTCGTGGGATCACGCGCCCAGGAGTTTGTACGATTGTCGCCCATTCCTGTCATGTCAATCGCCCCGAAAGAACTGGGTTTCGTCTCGATTTTCAGTTAAGCAGGACGGTCTGATTGGTTTTTAGCCCTGTTGGCGCGCGTCTGTGACGCGTGCCAAAACTAAAACACCACTTAAGAATTGCAATATAAAATTCAGTTATGAAAAAGCTTTTATTCATCCTTAGTATTGGAGCGGCTCTTTTTTACCAGGGATGCGGGGTCGACCGGAACAAGACACAAAACAGGGATTATTCGCAATATGTCAACCCGTTTATCGGCACAGGCGCAGTCGACAGCCTGAGCCTGTCGGGAAGCAATTTCCCGGGAGCCTGTGTGCCGTTCGGCCTGGTTCAGCTTAGCCCTGATACGAGAGAATATCCTGACGATCCGTGCAGCGGGTATGATTACAAGGATACGACTATCCTCGGGTTTAGCCATACCCATCTCAGCGGCACCGGTTGTCCCGATCTTTATGATTTTCTGTTTATGCCATTCGGAGGCGAGTTAAAATGGAAGCCCGGAAGCGACGACGGTAAAACAAAGGGCTTTCGTTCAAAATTCAGACATTCAACGGAAAAAGCTTCGCCGGGTTACTACAGCGTTGTTCTGGACGATTATAACATCAAGGCAGAGATGACCGCAACCGAACATTGCGGGATGCATCGGTATGTTTTTGCCGACAAAAATCCATATCACCTTGTCGTTGATCTTGATCACTCCCTCGTAAGGAATAGTCCCTACCGGTTTTGCAAGATATTGTCAGCTCATGTACGGGTGATCGACAATAAAACCATCGAAGGATACCGCATCATTTCAGGCTGGGCCAAGCTGAGGAAAGTTTATTTCAGGGCCGAGTTTTCGCGTGCATTTGATTCGCATGTCTTCAAATCGGGGCCGTATGAATTTCCCGATGTTCCTGCCGCCAACAATGCCGACCTGAAAATCATCATGAATTTCAATCACGACAACGATCAGCCATTGATTGTACGCGTTGGTATTTCTTCGGTTTCAGAGGAAGGCGCCAGGGAAAACCTGAAGGCTGAAATAAAGGATTTTGATTTTGATCAGATAGCTGTCCGTGCAAAAGAAAGCTGGAATAAGGAACTTTCTTGCATTGATATTGACGGGACCGAAAAACAGAAAACCATTTTTTATACCGGGTTGTACCATTTGTTTATCCAGCCCAATAACATTGCAGATGTTTCCGGTGATTATTTAAGTACGGATGACAGCAGGAAAACAGCACCCGACAAAAAGCATTACAGCACTTTTTCCCTTTGGGACACGTATCGTGCAGCTCACCCTCTTTATACGTTTGTTCAGGAGGAACGAACGGCAGGATTTATCAATTCGATGCTTCGCCAGTATGAATCTTACGGTTATTTGCCCATCTGGCAGCTATGGGGAACGGAAACCTATTGCATGATCGGCAATCATGCCATTCCGGTTATTGTTGATGCCTACTTAAAAGGAATAAAAGGAATTGATTACAAGCTTGCCTATGAAGCGGTCAGCGCCTCCTCAAGGACGTCACACAAAAAATCTCCGTTCAACCTGCTTGATAAATACGGGTATTTTCCCGAGGATCTCCAGACCGAGTCGGTGTCGGTGACCCTCGAAATCGCTTACGATGACTGGTGTGTGGCCCAGATGGCAAAAAAAATGGGGAATGAGGCGGATTATAACTATTTCATCAACCGTTCAGGCAGCTACAAAAAACTGTTCGATAAGAATATTGGTTTTTTCAGGGCGAAGAACAGCACGAATGATTGGCTGGAACCCTTTAATCCTCTTTCATACGGCGGTAACGGCGGATATCCTTTTACGGAAGGGAATGCCTGGCAATACTTGTGGTATGTGCCGCAGGATGTGAATTCCTTCATCGGTTTGATGGGTGGTGATAAAAAGTTCATTCAAAAACTCGATACGTTCTTTACGCTTGAAGCAAAACCGCAGGATGTGAATGGGAATGCATCCGGTTTCATTGGGCAGTATGCACATGGCAACGAACCGAGCCATCACATTGTTTATTTGTACGATTATACCAGCGAGCCCTGGAAGGCCCAGTATTACAGCGCAAAAATACTGAACGAACTGTACAATGATCAGTCGTCCGGGTATTCGGGAAATGAAGACTGCGGACAAATGTCGGCCTGGTACATTTTCAGCGCTATGGGTTTTTACCCGGTGAATCCTGCCAACGGAATTTATTGCTTTGGTTCACCACAGCTAAAAAATGCAACGATCAACCTGGCCAACGGGAAGCAGTTTAAAATTATAACCAACAATGCAGGAGCAAACAATATTTATATTCAAAAAATACTGTTGAATGGTAATGCGTATGAAAAGAATTTCATAACGTACAACGATATCAATTCAGGGGGGACTATAGAATTTTTTATGGGTCCTGCGCCGAACAGGAAGATGGCCGGTTATGTAAAGCCACCGATGATTTCTGAGTAGACAATACGGGGATTCGTACTTCCTGGCGCTGTCCTCAAGACACGCCGGTGTATTCTGATGCAGTGTTAACCTTTCTTCACGGAGACAGCGTTCATTCCTTTTAAACCCCGCTCTACCTCGAAAGTAACCATATCACCTTCCGCGATTTCTTCAATTAATCCCCTTACATGGACAAAAAACCGCTCCTGGGTATCAAGTTCTTTAATAAAACCAAAACCTTTTGAACTGTCAAAAAAATCAACCCTGCCTTTTCGAACCGTGGGTATTTCCTCCTTATCTCTTCTGGAAACACTAATATTTATGCTCTCTGCATCGATCTTCTTCCGGTTTGCCGGATTGGGGGGGGTATCCGTGATTTGCCCGTTTTCGTCAACATAAGCCATCATATTTTCAAGACCGCCTCCTAGTGAGTTTGCCTTGCGGTTTGCAAGTTTTTGCTTTTTTTCCAGCCGCTTCTTTAATCGTTTTTTTTCTTTGTCTTTCTTGTTAAAGGTTTCTTGTGAACCTGCCATATTTTACTGTTTTAAGGATGATCATAACACTATTCGACCTGAATAGCAAGGGTATTCAACAAAAAATACTCATTTGAAATCCAATTTCCCTGGAAAAACTTACGAAAGCCGGACAACCGGAATGGGGGAGTCACAGGTAAATTATTTAAATCCCAAAAGGGATTCAAAGGTACGACAATAATCGGAACATCCATATCAGACAGCAATAGAGTCAGGGCATATTATCCGATCCCGGGCTTATGACAGTGATAAACCCTGCCCTTATTCCTTCTTACTTGACATTTGCTTTTGACCCAGGACCAGGATAAGTTACCCATTGAAGGGGAATCGTTTCAATCCATCATCTTTACTTTTCAGGAATGTTGTACAGTCTGCAAACCTCTTTGTAGGTCATGTTTTTCAACTCCTGTACGCTCCTGTTGCCGGGCGTTCCTGATTTTGCAGCCGGGATGGTGCCCGGTATGGCGACAAACCGGAATTTGTTGCCAGTGGTAAGTGGCGGCGCAAACATGTCGCAGTCGAATTCAATGCTTCCATATTCATGGATCAGGAAAGACCAGTTTGCACCGATGGCATAAGCCGGCAGGGGACGAACGGAAGAACCGGAATAAACATCATCGGCCAGCCAGACATAAGCAAGCACGACACCGTTCTCAACAATTCCCTGGGTCAGATCGGGGGCATTTGCTGCGAAATACCAGTCACCCGATACGCCCGACCAGGCTGCTGGTGAGAACCATTCAGAATAATAGACGGTAGCATCTTGTCCGGCGATTCCCTGGGGTCCCTGAGGCCCCTCCTTTTTACATCCTGCAAATAGAAGGGCCGAAATGGCTGCGAAAAAGAAGAAAGTTCTGAATCCTGTTTTCATTTTATCAGTATTTAATGGTTTAAAAATAGGAGCGGTGATGAAATCATCCCCGATTGAATTGCAAAAGTAAGACAGTTAACAACGTTAATCGTTACATATTTATTGATCACTCCTCTTTGCTCATTGTTTTGGTTTCATTACTGCCCATATGACGCCCGTCATTCTTCCTTCTCAAGAAGCCGTTCAATCCGCATATCAGGGATGAGCCACATCAGGGCCACCAGCGCATAAAGTACCGTTGCCATCATAGGCAGGATAAACGCGCAAAGGATGGCAACGGCATAGATTACGACCGAGATCTTCCCTTTGAAGTCGCTGCCGATCGCCCTCGCCAGTACTGAATCCCGTCCGTGTTTGTAAAGGATAAAACGAACCAGGACATAGTATGCAACTGCAGCCATCAGGAGCACCATCCCATACAACGCAACGGGAGGACCCGCAAAACCGTGCTCACCCATCCAGGCTGTTGTAAATGGGATCAGGGAAAGCCAGAAAAGGAGGTTCAGGTTTGCCCAGAGGATCCCCCCGTTCACTTTTTTTACAGTATGCAGAAGATGGTGATGGTTGTTCCAGTAAATCCCGATGAATGCAAAGCTCATCACATAGCTGAGGACCTTTGGTATCAGTGGCCGAAGGGAAGCGAAAGAGATGTCGTCCGGGGGACGAAGTTCCAGGACCATGATCGTAATGATGATGGCGAGTACGCCGTCACTGAATGCTTCTAACCTGTTCTTGGTCATAGTTCCAATGGTTGATAGTGTCAAATTTAAGCAATTCATCAATGATAAAACAACCTGGCTGCAGGCAGGGGTTTACACAGTGAAACTACCCGGATCAAACTTTAATCAACATATTCAGTCAGCACACAAATGTATCTTTGTTAATTCGTTAAACTTGCCACTTTCCCGGCAATTTGTTCAAGTTGTTGTTCCATGATCAAATCACGCATCGCATTAATGTCGGGTGATAGAGTACCATATTCCGATAAAATATTTGACCGATTCCAGCCAGAAAGCATAAAAATATACTATCTTTATCCTCATCGGTCCATGGCCCTTTTTTATATCTTCTTAGATTATGTGCAGCAATGAGGTTTGGGCTCATTATCACTATAAAGTTAAGGCTGTGGTCTCTGATTTTCTCTTTGGTTCGGGAAGAATCTAAATTGTCATGTAAGTTTGTCTGTAATGAATTTTAATCTGGAATGGCAAACCGATAATGACCTTATCTTGTTCATAAGAAGGAAATAACTGGAGAATCAGGGATCAAAAATAATTCCCCGGAATTAAATCAAAACCCATGAAAAAGCTCTGTATCATTGTAATGATGTCCCTCCTGGTTTATTTTGAAGCATTAGGACAGACAAATGTAGGGGGCACGTTGACCTCCAGCACGACCTGGACCCCGGCAGGAAATCCTTATTATGTAATCGGGAACGTAGGTGTCCCCAATGGCATTACATTAACGATTGAACCCGGGGTTATTGTTAATTTTAACACTCAATACCAGCTGATCATCAAACAGGGAACCCTTGTTGCTATCGGCGATAGTGCCAACCCAATCGTCTTTTACGGAAATGTGGCCGGCAGCGCAATGATCCTTTTCCAGAAATCCAACTTATGCAACAGCGCTGTTTCGCATATACAATTTCACGGACCAAAAGACGGGATCCAACTGTCGACAAATAGTTATGATAATAATTTTGACACCCTGATAACAGATCACCTGACTGTTACCAATACGCAGATCACCACAAATGGCCATACTTCAACAGCAATGCTCGTCATTAACAACTCATCGATAACAAATAGCACCATTTACGGAGCTTATCCTGCAAGCGAGAAAATCCAGGTCAGCAACAGTTTTATCATGAACAGTAAAATCTGGTCGGATGCATACAACAACGGGATCATCCTTGTCAACGATTCATGCATTAATGCTACATTTGAGATCGCGACGTACGATGCAGGCATAGACATAAAGGATTGCCGGGTATACAATTCAACTGTTAACGGCCTGGGGGCTGAATTTACCTCCTATCTCTCTGCCAGAAATTCAGAATTCAGTAATGTATTGGTAAACATGCCGCAGGCTGTAGTGGATATCTACTCGAGCGAGTTCAAATATGATGGAAGTTATTCTGGTACTTCATGTATTCGGTTAGGGTATGGAACGATCGATTCCACAGTTTTTACGGGAAAGGGATCACTGATCGCGATAGAAAGAGGCCCCGCATTTGAAGAGCGGTTATTAAAGTTCACCATCACCCGCAGTTCGTTTGAACATTTTTCAACGGACATCAAGATCAATATGGGAAGTGATGGGGGTATCGATTCCATCCAGATGCGCTGCTGCAATTTCCCGGACAGGCCCACGAATTATATTATATACAATAATGCACCCCAGGATATCTGGGCGATGGACAATTGGTGGGGAACAACATCAACGGCAACCATTGACAGCATTATCTTTGATTACTGGGATAATATTGAAGCAGGGCAAGTGCATTATACTCCATTTCTGAACGGTCCTTGTGATGTAACCACAGGTCTTCTGTCAAAGAAAAGGCTTACCAACGATATATCCATCTTTCCAAATCCATTCTCCTCTGGTACGGTGGTGCAATTTAGTTCGCAGGTCTCAAATGCAAATCTTTTGATTTACAACTGTTTCGGACAATTGGTGAAACAGATAAGCAACCTTTACGGACAATCGGTTGTCTTTCACAGGTATGAATTGCCATGCGGGTTGTATTTTCTACGACTCATCCAGGATGGCCATCTGGTAGCAGAAAATAAGATGATCATCATGTGATACCCGGGAAATCCTTCGGGGCTGCCAGATGATGGCGCTCATGCTGAAAAACAGTGCGGTTTGTCCGGCGGTTTTCGGAATCCTTGAATGGTTGAGGAAAGGAGAATAACAGGTTGTTTCATCAGGCGGATTGTTCCAACAGCCTGTCCCGTCATTGCATGCACCCGGTAAATAAATTTTTAAAATGCAGACGGTCTCTTTTCTGCAGTATTTGCTCCACAGGTGTTGATCGTTGTCCCGGAAATCTATGATCTTTTCCTGTAATTGATGATTGCCCAGGTATTGAAGAATACGGCCATGGCGCTGACGGTAAAGAGCTGCTTTTTTATATCGGCAAAGCCGCTGCCTTTAAGCACGACCATGCGCATGACTTCAATAAAAGAGGTTACGGGATTGAACCGCGCAACCTGCTGTGCCCATGGAGGCATGCTTTCAATGGCCGTGAAAAGTCCGCTCATGAGAAGAAAGATCATGATGAAGAAAAAAGAAAGCGACATGGCCTGCTGCTGCGTCGACGAATAGGTTGACATGAGCAGCCCGAAACCCAGAATGGCAACGAGATAAATAGACAGGAAGCCATATAGCACCCAGAGAGAACCAACAGGAAAAATGTGATAAACCCCTTCTGCCACGACAAACAGACCAAGGGAGAAAACAAAAATTCCGATGAACCAGAACGGAATCAGTTTGCCTAAAATAAATGAGAGCTTGCTGATGGGGGTCACATTGATCTGTTCAATCGTCCCCACTTCCTTTTCCACAACAATATTGAGGGCGCACATGATCGACCCTACAATGGTGACCAGCGCCACCAATATTCCCGGAACCATGAAAAACGGATAATTCAGGAACGGATTGAACCAGTTGAGGGATGTAATTTCCACTGTTGGCATCGGGCCGATCCGTTGTGACGGCATCCTGATAAAGTGGATGTCATAGTTGAACGTGGAAATGATCTGGCTTAAATAGGCGCTCCCCACCGATGCTTTTGTGCCGTTGATCGCATTGACGGCAATGAAAAGGTTTCCTTTTTGCTCCTTTACCAGATCTCTCTCAAAATGCGCCGGAATTTCCAGGATAAGATCGGAATTGTCTTTCTGAAACTGCTGAAATGACTTGTTAAATGAATCGCCATAATCATTCATTATGAAGTAGCCGGATGCAATTATCCTTCCCGCCAGTTGTCTTGATAACGCAGAACGATCATGATCGACAATGGATATATTGATGTTCTTGATTTCATAGTCGGCAGCCAGCGGCAGGATCAGGAGTTGCACCAAAGGCATGCCAATGATCATAGGCAGAATGGTCTTATTGCGGAAGATTTGCCGGAACTCCTTCTGAAGAATAAATCTTAATGTTCTCATTCCAAACGGATTTTAAATTTGCGAATGCTTACCACAAGTAAAAACAGTGTCATTCCTGTAAGAATGAGCGTTTCTTTCCAAATGGCTGAAAACCCCAGCCCTTTTATCATAATTGATTTTACAATGATATAATACCATTTCGACGGCACAAAATTGGCAACCCACTGAAGTGGCCAGGGGATGTTTTCCAATGGAAACATGAATCCCGTCAGAAGTAATACGGGCAACATCCCTCCGATCAGCGAAATGAGCATGGCTGTTTGTTGTGAGCTGGTCGAATTTGAGATAAGAAGTCCCAGTGATAGAGCGGTGAGTATAAGGATAGAACTTTCAAGATATAAAAGGAGAATGCTTCCGTTCATCGGCATCCCCATGACGAAAACACTTAAAACAAGAATTACGGTGAGGTTGACGAGCGATAAGACAAAATAAGGGACTGCTTTTGCGATGATGACCAATACCGGTTTGAAAGGAGAAACCAGCAAAACTTCCATGGTGCCCATTTCTTTCTCTCTTACGATGGAAACACTGGTCATAAGAACGCAGATTAAAAACAACACCAGCGCCATCACACCCGGAACAAAATTAGTCACGCCTTTTAATTCAGGGTTATAGATCATTCTTACATCCGTGTTGATCATCATCGGGGCTGCATTTGACTGTTGCAATTCCTTCTGGTAACCCATAATGATATTTGTGGCATACGCCGTTAGTGTATTGGCGGTATTCGGGTCTGAAGCGTCGGCGATGATCTGTACCTGCGCTTTTTTCAGATGCATGAGGTCATTGCTGAAGTTCCCGGGAAAGATGATCGCCAGTTTTATGGTCCCTTCCTGGAATGATTTTTCAAGATCTTTATGGCTCAGAATTGATTTTGCAACATCAAAATTGTTGCTCGCCTCAAGGGATTGAATGATACGATGAGATGCATAATCATTGGCGTAATCGCAGATCACGATGTTGGCGTTTTTAATTTCGTTGGAGAGTGCAAAGCCAAACAAAATAATTTGAGCTATTGGCATTCCGAATAACAGCAACAGCGTTTTACTGTCGCGTGCCACGTGATAAAATTCTTTGCGAACGAAAGTCAGGAATTGTTTCATCAGTTAATCGCTTTTGCGTTGTGCTCCCCGTGCCAATTCATAAAACACTTCATCCATCGAGGCCGCTTTAAATTGCTTTTTTAAATTGGCGGGTGTGTCCAATGCTTTCATCACGCCATCCACCATCATGGAAATCCGGTGGCAGTATTCCGCCTCGTCCATGTAATGTGTGGTAACAAAAACCGTGATGCCCCTGTCGGAAGCCGAATAGATCATATCCCAGAACTGCCTCCGGGTAACAGGATCGACTCCACCCGTGGGCTCATCCAGAAAAACAATTCTGGGTTCATGTAAAATGGCAACGGAAAAAGCCAGTTTCTGCTTCCAGCCAAGCGGCAGGGATGCCACCAGTTTCTTTGCCTCACTTTGTAAACCCAACGTTTCAATCAGGCTTTCGGATTTTTCTTTTATCTGTTTATCCGTCAGCCCATAAATACCGCCGAAAAAACTGATGTTTTCCAAAACGGTCAGATCCCCGTACAGGGAAAACTTCTGGCTCATATAGCCAATATGCTTTTTTATCTGTTCCGTCTGTTTGTAGATATCATAACCTGCGATCATGGCGCTGCCCGATGATGGCATTGAAAGTCCGCACAGCATACGGATGGCCGTAGTCTTACCGGCTCCATTGGCTCCGAGAAAACCAAAAATCTCTCCTTTGTAAACGTCAAAGCTTATCTGATCGGTGGCAATGAAATTGCCAAAGCGCTTGGTGAGCTTGTCCGTCCTTATTACTACCTCGTCTGTCATCCTAGTTCATCAGGTTTATAAAGCAATCTTCAATTGTTGGTGTGATGCTTCTTATTTCCAGGTCAGCATGCTTGTTTTTTTGCTGCAAAAGCGAAATAAGACGTTGCTGGATTTCTGATTCGTCCCCGTCTGAAAATGTGATGTGATGATATTCGCCAAAAGAGTTGCAGCTGCTTACCAGGTCACTGTTTCGCAAATCCTGAAGCAAATGGCTCATGTTGCCGGCTTTGATTGCGAATAGTTTATTGGGGAATTGCTGAATTATTGCCTCTGGTTTGTTGATTGATAAAATGCTCCCGTTTTGGATCAGGGCGATGCGTTCACATAACGTAGCTTCATCCATGTACGGCGTAGAAACCAAAATGGTTATGCCCTGTTGTTTCAAACGCTTCAGCATTTCCCAGAATTCTTTACGTGAAACGGTGTCAACGCCTGTGGTAGGCTCGTCCAGAAACAAAACTTTTGGACGGTGGATCAAGGCACAGCAAAGTGCCAGTTTCTGTTTCATCCCGCCGGAAAGTTTTCCCGCTCTCCGGGTTTTAAAAGGTTCAATCTGAACATAGATGTCCTCAATGAGTTTGTAATTTTCTTCAATGGTGGTATTGAAAACAGTTGCAAAAAACAACAGATTTTCTTCTACCGACAAATCCTGATAGAGTGAAAACCGGCCCGGCATGTAGCCCACCTGCCTGCGAATGGCCTGATAATCTTTCAGGATATCAGAACCCAGAACAGAAGCGTTACCACTGTCGGGCACAAGCAATGTTGTCAGCATCCTGAAGATGGTTGATTTACCTGCGCCATCAGACCCGATCAAACCAAACAACTCGCCCTGATCCACCGAGAAAGAAACATCTTTCACGGCTTTCACTGCGCCTTTGTTGTAACTCTTCGAAATATTATTCAGAACGACATCTGTCATGATCATTGAAATTTTATTTCACCGTACATTCCGATCTTATAACTGCCATCGTTTTGCACGTTAACTTTTATAGCATAAACCATATTGGCCCGTTCGTCTTTGGTTTGAATTGTCTTTGGCATAAACTCAGCTTTATCATTAATCCAGGTAATAATGCCTTCAGTTTCTTTGAATCCCCCTTTGCCATTATCGGTAAAAATTTTTACTTTTTGGTTGAGTTTAATGTTCGGAAGCTGATTTCCGGTTATATATGCTCTTAAAATAATAGTTGTGAGGTCGGCAATCTTGTATAAAGGCTTTCCAATCGACACCATCTCAAACGCATTGGCGTATTTGGTTAGAACGGTGCCGTTCATGGGATTGATGATCCTGCATTTGCGCAACTGATCCTCAACCTGGCCAAGTTGAAATTCAACGGTGTTCCCCTGCTCGGTGAGCGTGGAGGTGGTCGTGTTGAGAATGCTTTTCTGCGCGTCAATTTTCGATTGAAGCACACTCACTCTCGTGTTGGCATCATCCAGTTGCTTTTGTGACGCCACCTGCCCTTTTACCAGGTTCTCAATCCGTTTTTTATCACTCATCGCATTTTCAAGTTCTTTTTGCAGCGATTCAATCTGTGTCGTCACATCAGGCCGGCCACTCAAAATCGCTTTTCGGTTTTGCATTAACTGCAACCGGGTCAGATGCAATTGTATGCTGTCGATATACCCGACTTGCTCACCTTGTTTAAGGATTTGGCCTTCGGCAAGATTCAGTTCAAGAATTTTTCCGTTCGCTTCGGCTGACACGATTGTTTCGGTAGCTTCAAATGTCCCCGATGCATCGCACTGATTGTTCTTGTTCTTGCATGATACAAGCAGCAGCGCGAGTATAGAAATCATTAAAATGCTGTTTTTCATACGTTGAGGGTTGTTTTTGATTGAAGTTAATTTCCGGTGATGGTTTTATAATTATAAATGCTCATGAGCAGCTGCATATTATGCAAAGCCATATTGCACCTTGCTTCACTCTCTTTATTGATCGCATTGATCAGATCGCTCATCGAACACATTCCGTTATCATATTTCAACTGGTATGCCCGTTTGATGTTATTTTTAAGTGTAACGATTTCATTATCCTTACCCATGATTTCCTTCTCTTTGTCAATTTCACTCGAAACCTGTTTCAGTTGCAGGTTGTTGCCGAATATAAAGGCTTCCTGCTGATTGCTGATCATTTCTGACTGGATCTTTTCAAGTTTTTTATTTGTTGAGGTTTTGTAAATGCCGGCTGTATTCCATGAGATGCTTACTCCTGCAAGAGCGATCGAAGAAAGTGTCGTATTGCCAAAGCTGAAGCCTGGTTCAATAAGGGCTCCAATGCCCAGCACGCCAATTTTCGGCATGTTGAGAACCTTGTTGAGCGAGGAGTTCGCATCAATTACTTTAACCTGGCTTGAGAACAATTTTATTTCGGGCCTGTTCATCGTAAAAGCTGAAACAGATTCGGCTGTAACAGGTTTTTCAAGGGTCACATTTTCATTTAACTGTTGCCCCGTGAGATATGAGAGCATGTCAACATACCCATTGCGGGCAAATATGAATTCGATCTTCTTTTGCTCCACACTTTGCAATTCTGATTTAACCTCATCCACATCGCTTTGATAAGCAAGTCCGTTGTCCTGGGTGAGTGTAATATCAGCCAGGTTGCGTTCCAGGTTTTCATTAAGGACAGCGAGTTGTTTTAATTGTTCATCGATAATCAGAACACCAAAATAAACCTGGTTCACCCTTTCCCTGATACTATAAAATGAAACATCGATATTCGCCTTGTCAACTTCTGATTTTGCTTTGGCAATACTTTTCTGCGTATGCGTTGCGCCGCCATCCCAGATAACCTGGTTGATCTGGGCTATTCCGATGAATTTAAAATCACTTGACTCTTTCGACGGAGTCCCGGGCAGTGAAAACGAAGGAAGTCCGCTTATGATATAGGCGCCTATCCCTGTTACGCCTGCCTGGGGCAGGTATGCTTTGTTGGCGTTTGAAATGGTGTATTCCGTTGATTTTGAAATCAAATCAAATTGTTTGATCAGCGGATAATTGGCTTTGCTTTTTTCCTGGCACTGATCAAGGGTTAATTGTGCATGGCTAACGAAAATAAATTGCATCAATGCAATCGTCAGGATTGTTTTTTTCATGCGTGATACATTTAAGAAAGATGATACGAGGAGGAACAACCTTAATCTGCCAAAATACAAGAATAAAGCAGACCTAAGGCGCAAATGTAATTAATCCAACATAAAATGCAACCATTTGCCGTCTTATAAATGCAATTTTTGAATGATCACAATTATACCAATAATCTTAACCGTACCCTACCCCTGCACCCCTTCCCTACCAGTAGGGAAGGGGACGGGGGATGGGTACAATGGACAGAAACGAAAAAGTTAGCATAGGTTTATTTGTCAGATTTTCTGTAATTTGTAAAATTACAGGTACAATAGTGATAAATCATTTTACAATTTTAAGAAAATGCAAAGCAATTCTCTTTCAGAATCAGGTATGCCGGGAGGGAAAGCGGTTACGAAACTGCAATCCTGTTCCGACCCGGAATGAATCCGATCTCCTAAAAGTTTTTATTTGGAATATTCGCTATGAGGATAAAGGATATGCCCCCTGATTTGACCATTTCACGCAGGGCCGGGTTGGAATTGTACAGGAAATTATCTTATATTCGCATGTCGGCTTCCTGAACTCACCGTTTGTTTATTTTTGCAAACCTTTAAAATCTGGTACTATGCTGGAATTTCTGAATAAGCATAAATGGTGGCTCATCGGAACCGTTGGGCTTGCGATGCTGATCTATATTCTTCTATTTTAGCTGGAGTTTTTCCTCTTTCACTTAATTAGGGGGGATTGTACAAATGGAAATCAAGTTCCAACACTTTTTATTTGCACTCCTGGCGCTTGCCAATAACATTTCAGCGATCCCCATGTTCATTCGGATCTCAAAAGATTTGTCGCGCAGTGAGACGAACCGGTTATCAATGATTTCGACCTTTACAGCATTCCTGACGATGGTTATTTCCATGCTTACCGGTACGATCATCCTCCGGTTCTTCGGGATCAGCCTTGATGCCTTTCGTATTGCAGGCGGGATCCTGCTGGCCGGAATCGGGTACAAGATGATGAACGACCCGCCTTCTGAAAGCCAGGATTCAGGCCGGTCCGTTTTGCCCAATATGATTTCGCTGGCCGTGATTCCGATCGGGATACCGCTTACTACCGGGCCAGGGGTGATCACCACGGTGATCGTATTTTCACAGGGCATTTTTGACTCCTTCAGACTCTTCTTCGAACTGCTCCTGGCCATCCTCGTGGTGACGGGTGCAGACTACCTCTCCTTCCGCTATTCGCACAGGCTGCTGACGATCCTGGGAAATACCGGGCTGAATGTATTCACCAAGGTATTCGGGCTCATCGTGCTGGCTATCGGAGTACAATTCGTAGCTGTCGGTGTGGGCAACCTCTTCCCCGACCTCACCTTCCGCCCCTGACAGGCAGGCTGGTTATTCTGACTTTGGCCAGGGGAATCGTTTTCTATCGTGTCCGGTATTGCTCCCCATACTGCTGAAAGTTGACACTATTGGACTTCTGTCCGGCAAATTTTAGGTGTTCATATTCTAATCATCTTATTTTCAAAATAAGGGGAGAGGATCACTTGGTCGACCAATGATCTGGCTCATCATAGGTTTGCGGAACATCGCCAAGCCCTTTCATTTATTGCTACTTGTTTGATGGGTTCAGCTACATCCGGCCAGAAGAGGTGAGGACAACCGCCATTTCCATTTTAGGGGGTCAAATCGAACAACACTGTTGGATAACCATTCCGCTCCTTCGAAAATGATGCTATCCGATAAGCCACTACCAGGGAAAACCTCTACCTTTGACTCCGTTTCGTCGTCTTTTTCCAGAATGCTTACCATAGTCGCCAACCATTAAACCCACAATGATGATTGCACCCGACAAACTAGCCATGATGGCCAGGGCTGCCAGCCGAGAACATGCAGCCCTGGTAAAGCGGCTTTCCTCAACCGACAGCAGGAAACTCGACGAGCGGGTTCATGCCCTTCATGAAGCGGTGTTCGATCAGATCAACTGCCTGGACTGTGCCAACTGCTGCCGTTCCCTGGGCCCAAGAATTACCGATACCGATGTGCGACGGATAGCTGCCTCGCTGCGAATAAGGCCTTCCGGGTTTGTAGAGCAGTATCTCGTGGTGGATGAAGAGGGCGATTATGTCTTCCGTTCGATGCCCTGTCCCTTCCTGGGTGGCGATAACTACTGTTCTATATACGATGTCAGGCCAAGGGCGTGCCATGAGTATCCCCATACCGACAGGCGCCGGGTTTACCAGTTGATGGCACTGATGCTGAAAAACAGTGCAGTCTGTCCGGCGGTCTTCGAAATCCTTGAGCGGTTGAGGAAAGGAGAATAACCGGGGGAAAGATCGACTGGCGTTCCGGAATGTCGTGAACTGTATACTCGAATATTCATTTACGATCTTTGAAGTCAGATCGAAGTTCAGAATTCGTTGATCAATGTTCAATTGTTCAAAAACATTATCCCGGCAAAGAAGTCGGATCATGCAATTCAAAAACATTTAACAAAAATTAGGCAATCCTTCCGGAAGTGTTTTAATTTATTTGTGTTATTTCGCAGTGCAATCATTTTGATTTAGCAGGAATACAATGAATCACATTTTTTAACCGTCTTCAAATGAAAAATTTCAGCCATAGGATCATCGTCATGATCCTCACAATAGCACTTCCGTTTTATCTTATTGCCCAGCAGGGCCCGCCGTGGGTCAAGTATAATGTTGGTTACAATTACATTTTCCGGGGGATTGATTTCCCTTCGGGACAGGACAATATCGGGTTCATGGCCGGGGAATCACTGACCTATAACGGCAATGGAATCGTTCTTAAAACGACGGACGGAGGCGCCTCCTGGTCACCGGTATGGACCGGCACAAATGAAGGCTGTGAGGGATCCTGTTTTGTTGATCTGAACCATGGATTTATTGCCGGATGGCCAAAATTGGCGAGCGGATGGAGCGGATTCGGAAAGACCACGGATGGAGGAACCACCTGGACTTCTCCTGCAGTTGTGGCCGACCTTTACTATTTCACGGATGTGGTATTCAAAGATGCGAATAACGGCATCCTGCTGGGCGCTACCAATACATCTGCCGGCGTGTGGGTAACCAGCAACGGGGGCACGACGTGGACGACAGCAACGGGATTGGCATCAGTCCCCTATCACGGATGCTATGTGAGCGGAAACACCTATTTCCTGGCTGATAATGCCGGTCATATTCAGAAATCGGTAAACAATGGTTCAACCTGGACCACTGTATTTTCACAAGCCGGTCTTCTCCTTACAGGAATCAGGTTCTTCAACGACAATATAGGGATGGCTTGCGGTGACAACGGGGTGGTTGTTAAAACCTATGATGGCGGCGTCACATGGGATGTGCAGGTGGTGGGGATCGATATATGGCACGATATCGGATGGGAGACCCAGGATCATTTGTACGTATGCGGAACCCCTGAAATAGTAGCGGAAAGTTCCGACGGCGGTACGACCTGGGTCAATGGTTTCCCCCAGTCGTCTCACCAGGCGGCCCTTTACGAATGCATCTTCACAGCAGGAGGATGGGGATACATATGCGGTTCGCAAGGCACGCTTCTTAAACGGCAACCCTCGTGCACAGCCGGTTTTACAGCCTCATCCACGAATATCTGTTCGGGCGGTTCCGTAACTTTCACCAGTCAGTCTTACGGCAATAACCTCACCTACAACTGGTCTTTCGAAGGCGGAACACCTTCCTCTTCCACCATTGCTTCCCCCGTGATCACCTATAACACCGGTGGATCATTTTTTGTCAAGCTCATTGTAAGCAATGGCTATTGGAGCGACACGCTGTTGAAATCCAACTACATTACCGTCTCTGCACTCCCTCCGGCGCCTGTAATTATAGCCAACGGGTACACCCTTTCAAGCAATTCTCCCTCAGGCAACCAGTGGTACCAGGACGGTATCTCCATTCCCGGCGCCACATCGCAGGAATATACCGCCCAGCATTCGGGAATATACTGGGATGTTGTGATTCAAAACGGTTGCAGTTCGGATACCTCGAATAATATCTACCTGCTGTTCGCAGGGACCGCGAACATGAAAACCCCGGCTTTCACCCTTTCACCGGTTCCCAACCAGGGAGTTTTCACCATCAATATGACTGGGTTAAAAGAAACAAAATACGCCTTGTCTGTGTATAATTCTATTGGGACCAGGATTTTGGGGGATGACTTTACAATGGGCAATGGGATAACATCCCGGTCAATCGATCTTCAGACGGCACCATCCGGGATCTATTCAGTGGTAATTGAAAATGCCGCGGAACGATCGGTCCGTAAGATGATAATTCAACATTGAAAAGCCCGTCTAAGCGGAATTATAATTAACTACCCGAATATTCGATCAACCCCGCCGGCCGGCGGGGATCGTTGAAATCAGATCCCTGAACCATATCTTTTCGAAAAACATTTCCAAATTATCAGCTGTCAGCATAAAAGTAATGCTGTTGATATTCCAAAAGAAGTATCTTTGCACATGTTTTATTAAGTCTAAATAAAAATGAAGAGCATCGTTATCACTTTCATACTTCTGAGTGTTTCAATTTTATCTGTGGGCCAGTCGTCTTATCAATATGCGTGGAGATACTATACGACAGGGAATACAGGAATCCTCGGCGATTATTCTGAGGCCCTCTGGATCGATCATGAAGATAATCCATACATTGCTGCTTACACTCCCGGATGGGAGGAAGGCGGATTTTCAAAGTATATTATGCAAGACAACAGGTGGATTAATTATTCAAATGTTGAATACCCGGTAATGGGCAGCAATAGTGAGGATGGTTCATCACGAATTTCTGATATTGCTGAAGATTCAAACGGAATCCTGTGGATGGCGACCTGGCGGGGAATCCTGAAATTTGATCCATCAGTTGGGGGAAGTTCATTCATGTTCTGGGATGTGAATAATTCGTTACACCCGGGAGGAAGGACAATGGATATTGATGTTGCACCGGATGGTTCCATATGGGCAGCGGTTTTCTATTCAAACTGGGGACAGGGTGGTTTGAATCACTTTGATCCGTCCACAAACGCATGGCAATACTGGGGATACGGTTCAACAGCGAATAACTGGCCCGGCCTCATTGGTTTTTGTGAACACCTGTCTGTTCAGAATAAACCCTCCGGAGGGTATTCAGTTTGGATTGATGGTGCCGGATGGAATACGATGATTACCTTTGATAGTGATACCCAGCTTTTTACTTTATTGCCACAAAATAGTGTGGCGGGTGAGGTGGTTGCGCTTCCCGGTAATGATTGTATTGACGGGGAAGGAAATCTTTGGGCGCTCAGGTATACCACCCCGGGTAACCCGTTTTCACTCGATTACCGTAAACCTGATGGTACCTGGGTTATTCCTTCTCAACCAACGTCTGTCTTATCGGATATATGGTCATTCAAGGCATTCGGAAATCATGAAGCGTTAATCACAGGATCAAACAGTGAAGTGTTTCAATACAACGGGTCAATCTGGCAAAGCAAAGGTATCTGGAGAGATGGTGCATTTACATACGCATTGGATATTGATGCAGCAGGGAATATCTGGGCAAGCGGAGTCGAAGGGGCTGCAAGACGGGATGTTGTGACAGGGCAATGGCAGCGCCACCGGATAACAAACTCATCCCAGGTGGATTATTTTGTAGAAGATTTATCCATTGATACGGAAGGAAATGTATGGATGACAGGCAATGCAGGGTCGGGTATTGGAGGTTTTCAGAAATTTGACGGAACCAGGTGGACTGGCTTCAATCAATATACCTATGGTTTGGGATTTCCATTCCCTTTCCCGACGGATAATGCAGAAGCTATTTGCTACCGCCCGTCAAATGGAACCATGGTGATAAATCCAATGTTCAATTACCTGCACAGCTGGGATGGCTCTTCCTACAGCTTACTAAACTATGACAATTCAAGATCAAGAGGGTTGGTTGAAGATTCGCAAGGGAGGTTATGGAGTCTGGGCGAAAATGAAGGCTTGTCTTACTATAACGACGCAAACCAAATATGGACTTCAGTGCCGTTTTCAGGAACTGGCGCGGATATTAAGAAAGACCCGACCAGGCCAGGTACCGTATGGGCTTGCTCAAGTTACGAGGTGCTGAGAACTGATGGTAGTTATAATTATTCGAAAGTAGTTGATGATTTTCAGGAACTTGATCCCCAGAGTGATGTTCTGACGGCAGTAATACCTGCACCTGATGGTATTTCCTGGGTAGGTTCAAACAAGGGATTACTTAAACTGGATGCCAACAACAACGCCTACCAGTTTTTCTCCCCATCCAACAGTGAAATCCCTGGTGAAAATATTACACCGCTTGCATATAGTCCCGACGGGATTTTGTGGTTTACGAATATTTTCAGTGTGGATACGACCCGGATTGGATTATGCTGGTTTGACGGAACTCAATTTGGTGTTTTCCCTGTTGAAGAAGGTGGCTTGCCTCACGCCCAGATCCCGGATATGGAAGTAAAAGAGGTCCAGAATGGCTATGAGTTATGGATGAGTTGTTTAAGCCGCGGTATTGCTGTGCTTAATGTTATCACAAACCCGGTAGGAATTACACAACCCCAAAAGACTGAGGCTGCTTTGTCTTTAATGAATTACCCCAATCCATTGGCCCGGCAAACTACTTTGGTTTTTTCTTTGTTGAAGGAAGGACTCATTAGCCTTTGCATATATGATCTTAATGGAAAAGTAGTCCGTGATCTGGTCAGTGCCTTTTATAAATCCGGTACTTCAAGTGTTGAATGGGATGGATGCGATGACCTGGAAAACCGGGTCAGCCCTGGAATTTACACTTGCAGGCTTACTTTTGGAAATAATTCAAGATCAATCCTGATGGTCGTTCAATAGTCAAAGGAAAAAGCCCTTTCGGAAAGCTGCCTTTTCTATCTGTCCGGAATTTTGAAAAGTTTTTATTTGGCGTTTAATATTAACATTTTTCTTGATTGAGAAAAGTCTTCTGCCTGAAATCTGTAGTAATAGATACCATCTGATAAGCCTTTTAAATCAAGGGTTACCGTGTATGTACCCGCGAGATTTTTCTCACTGACCACTCTAACGGCTTCAGCTCCGTTAAGATTATAAACAATCAGGTTTATCATGCCCTCCTTTGGAATTGAATACCGGATCGTCGTAAACCCATTGCAGGGATTCGGATAGTTTTGACCCAGGTAGTACCCTTTTGAACCGTTTTCGCCGGGCTCGTTGACCGAAACACTGCCCATGGTGAATTCTCCTGATGCAACAGGGCTTCCAATATAAGCAGCATCCACTGTGCTGAGGGTCCATGAATAGAGGGTGCCGGTTTGAAGCCCGGTGAACAACCATTCAGTGACAGTACTGACATTCCCCGGCTCAGGTGTGCGTTCGGGAAGTGAAACAGGGACATTGTCATGAAATAATTTCAAGTCATACGTGAGTGCATCAGTGGGAGTGTGGTCGTCGTTGCCCGGGAGCCATGATAGACTAACTGAACTATCTGATACCTGTGTAAGGGCTAATCCCGTCGGAACTGACGGGGCCAGGTTCAGTCCGGTGGCATCGTTGCGATAAAGGTGCATCTGGGCCTCAACCAGTCCGTTCCCTCCTGGAACGAAATATTCCCCGGCGATGAAGTAATCAAGATCGCCATCACCGTCAATGTCGAGCCACGAAAATGTACCGGCGCGATCACCACTCGCATGTGGCGCAGGGAGTTCATTGCCTGAATCCGTAAAGACATTGTTATTATTGGTGTAAATTCTCGCCCTGCCTTCAATCTCTGCGCCTGAATTATAATGGCCGGCGAGGAGTATGTCAATGTCACCATCGGAATCGTAGTCTGCCCAGGTCGCCGCAGTGAAATCAAACCAGCCTTCTCCGTATGGATTCGGAATGACTTCCAATGGAACAAAATTTATACTGTCGTTACGGTAAATACGAAGAGCCATTGGCGTATACGTGCCATTTAGCTCCCTGAGATTGCCGGCAACCAGTATATCGAGATCGCCATCTCCGTCATAATCCCCCCATTGAGCTTCTCCATGTTCAATGCTTAATGAGCCCAGGATGCTATCTCCGGTGAAAACACCATTGCCATCATTACGGTAACGACGGATAAAACCATCATCGTACACCGGTGCAATGTTCACAAGCAGCAGATCAAGATCACCATCGCCGTCATAATCTGCCCATGAACTCTGAGCGTGCATGGTTGGTTCGAAAACAGAATCAAATTCAGTAAAGATCCATCCCCCGGTACTGTTCGGTCCGTCATTCCGCATTAATGCCGTATGATAAGTGTAGGTATTAAAATCAAAGACTGAAGGGATCAACAGGTCAAAGTCGCCATCATTGTCATAATCTGCCCAGGTGATTGACCGCAGATTAAAATAGGCCTGGCTGTTGTCCTCCCAATAACCGGGTAAATTAGTGTCGGTTAAAACAAGCGTTCCGCTGTCATTTCTGTAAATCACGGTATTTCCATCCGTTCCGACCACAAGATCAAGATCACCATCCCCATCAGCATCCCCCCAGGCCATATCGGATGCTCCTGCTGTAAGTGTCCCGAGCGGTACATTGAAATACGTGAACCTCCATTTATCAGGGTCTGAAAGACTGTCATTCCGCATGAGGATCAGTTTGTCTTCCGCTCCGACATTGTAAACGACATAGTACCCCAGAACCGCGATATCGAGATCACCATCATTATCATAGTCGGCGGAGGAAGTTGAGATGACCCAAAAATCTTCATCCGGCGGAGTGATAAAAAGAGAATCGGTTGGTGATATTTCCGAAAAAGTGGCGAAGGTTGAATCAGGATGGGCCATTCTTGCACAAATTCCCTTATTATCCAAGGTAAACGGGACCAAATATTTTGCATCTTGCTGACCAATGGCAGAAAGAGAAAAAAGTCCGAAAATGATCAATAGAGTAAAAAGATTCTTTTTCATAAACGTCTCCTGAAATTGTATTAAGGGTAAAAACTGTGATTATTGCAATATTTATTTAGACTAGTTTTAAACAAAAATAATTCTATTTGTCCGGAAATCAATATTTCCATTTGTTAAAGATTGTTAATTGCTGATTTTGAGGGACCGGCCCTGTTGCCTAAAGCTGGCCGATGAAAAAATCGCCAGAGGTGACGCGGAACGGGCCCATCAGATCGCGGCCGTCGAGGCTGTAGACCCATATTGTGGCCGAACAGGAATTGGATTCAGCGGCAGGATAACTTATACGAACCTTCATGCTGCGCTTGCTGTCTGTATTGACCGATGGCCTTATGGGTGCAACTCCTTCCTGGAACCAGGCTTTGTGGATGACTTCCACATCGTAAGAAGGAATAGGATACTACTTGGCCGTGAGTCCTTCCGATAGCAATTCAACCAGGTCCATCTGCTCGGCAGTTTGATGCCTTGGTATAAAGAAGAGCGATGTCATAATTGATCAGCGGCTGAAGTACGGGCACATCCCGAAATCAGGATGAACAGGAGTAAAGTTATGATCCGTGCAGACGGATTCCTCATGCGCAAATCTTCTAAAAATACCAATTCATTGCGCAAGACCACTCCCGTATTTCGTCCGGTAATAGAACCGGATCAAAGATGAAGTGTTCTCCATCCCGGTTTTTTCAAGGATGCTGAGGCGGTGATTATCGACCGTCCGGTTGCTGATGCCCAGCCGTTCGCCGATCTTCATCGAAGTGAGTCCGGCGATGATCAGTTCCAGTACCTGGTACTCTCTTTCCGTCAGGGTTATCCCATTGAATATCCGGTTGGTGACTTGTTCCTCTGACTTGCTGCAGGCCTGATCCATGATCTCGCCGTTTATGTAATGTTTTCCCGTTGAGGCAGCAATAATTGCATCATACAGGGCCTGGTTCGATGAATTTTTCGTAACGAATCCTTTAATGCCTGCAGCAAGACATTCATGGATCTTTTCCTCGGTCAGTTCCTGTGAAAGCATGATGATCTGGGTCTGTGGGTATTTTTCCCTGATGGAGAGGGCCGCCTGGATCCCGTCGAGATTTGGCATCAGGATATCCATCAGGACAACGTGAGGCAATTGGCGCCCTGCCTCTTCTATGGCTTCAAGTCCATCGCCAGCCTGGAAAAATTCCCATTCAGGATCGTAATTCATAAGGATGCTTATTGTTCCCCTACGGAAGATACCCTGGTCGTCAACAAGTAGTATGCGTAGTTTCATGTCATTTTGTTTAGGTGGTCGGGTTTTAAGAGAATTTTAAAATCACATCGAAATTAAATAAATAATTAATGATCCGCAAATCAAATTTTGCTATAAGTTGGCTCTCTTATAAGCCTGAGTCGGCTCTTTATCTGAACCGATGAAGATATCAGAATCAAATTTGGCCGAACCATTCATGAACCGGGATCCCTCTTTTCTTTCCGGCTGCAACAACGATCTTTCCGCAGGTAACGGAATCCTCCAGCGCATCGTGATGCCGGAATTCGATGTCGAGGTAGGAAGCCAGGTTTGCCAGGTTGTATCCTCCCTCCAGGCAGCCGCTTCCAAAGGCCCGGCGGGCAACTTTCACAGAATCCAGCCACTGAACATGAAAAGGTTCAAGCCCATATTTCTCATAGGCTTTCGCGAATGCAACCCGGTCAAATGGGGAGTGATGTACAACGATATTGTTTTCAAACATTTGTCGGAGTAAAGGATAAACATGAGGGAAGGCTGGCTGACCTCTTACCATATCGGGTGTAATCCCATGGATCTCAATGAACCGCCAGTGAAAATAATCCTGCGGATCAACATATGACATCCATGTATCTGCCAGGATTCCATCATCGAAAACCCCCACACCGATCTGGCAGATCGCGGACTGATCCGGGTTGGCTGTTTCAACATCGAGGGAGTAGAATCTCATGGTCATTGATCAGGATGAACGGGCAAAGGAAATCATTTTTGTAAGATCAGGAAAAGAATACACGTCAAAGTTACTCAGGATCATGATCTGTGATTCAAAGAACATATTGATTTTGTGCCGGCCATGGCGTTGGTTACCCTAACAAAAATTCCAATTACTTTCCTTCCGGAGCAATTTCCGGTAACATTTCCCTCCCGTTCGTCAGAAAATTCAGTTCGGGAGCAGTTCGAGAGCACTTCGGGAGGAAACCGGGAGGAGAAAGAAGGAATCCGGGTTGGCAATCCTGGTTTGTGCTTTTTTTGACAGACCCTAACAAGAGATCGGAAATCCCGGGCTTGCCATGGGGTTCATACCTGTGATTTGACTCTTTCTGTTCCTGATTAAAAACCGGCCCTTGTTTCTTTAACATTCTCAAAGATAAGCGATTTGATCAACTTTTTCGCATTCTCCAATTCTTTCTTCGGGTTTTCAGCAAAGCATATAATCATATCGGAATCTGAGATTGGACTGGAAATCCCAACATATTTCATCAACTCTACATCCAGGTCAAAATCCGAAGGGCCGAATGCAAAAAGGTACCTGGTAAACCACATAAAAGTATTGAAGTTGATATCTGCCGTTTTTTTTCGCTTGTCATAAGACAACACAGCCTCATCCCAAAGTTCTTTAAGGTAAAAATGTTCGTTATTCAAGCCATGGCGCTTGATTTCCGTCGGCTGGTAGTTTTTATTTCCGGTAATCAGTTCTGAAAATACTTTTTCAAGAAATGGTGTCATACTACTGAAATCGCTATGCTCAAAAATGCATTCTCCTTCAGAAAGGTCATAGTGAAAGACGAGATGTTCACATTCTTCCTCTGCATCGCAATAAGGACATTCCGGCCTTGATTCTTCTTCACCATCCTCATCTTCGTCCTCATCTTCATCCTCATCCGGATCCGAAAGATCCTCAACCAGCAGACCGGATAAGGTTTTCAGGACGTTATTTTTCTCATTATTCCGAATGTAGTATGTTTTATTCTGTTCTTCAACCGTGAAATCATCCGGAGTTAATTCAAAAGAAACGATGTATGCACAGGGAAGGTATACCAGTTGGTGTGTCGCATGGATCCTGCCGTATATGAATGTCCACTGACTATCCGTATTATCTCCGATCAGGTAGGGTTCAAGCAAAAGGGTTTCATGCGAGCCATCAATCCACACCAAATGCACGCTGATAACTTTGTAACTGTCAAGACAATCACTCAATTTCTGGATAAGGCTCAACGGATCCATTTGTTTTCAGTTTGTTATTTGCGTTTTATCATCATCCAGGTAGAAATCCCGTGTCGTATCCTGCATTTTCCTGATTTTCTCACTATAGTTCGTTCTTGCAGATTTTTCCTTTTCAAACATTATTTTAATATCTGCTATATTTCTGAAAGTTAAGACAATAATATAAAATCACCCGCATAATACCTCATAAATTGAATTATGTCAACGGAATCGCGTTATGTTAAGTGCTAATACCTGCTTTAAAGTGGTTTGGGTTAATTATGACGTGACCGGTATTCCTTCCAATCCCTGAAATATTTCAGGGAATCCATAAATCCGAGAATTTTGTGGATCGTCAAGGATTCCAGCCCTTCTCGTCCGAAGGAATACGTCAATACCTCCCCGGACTTATCTTTTATTTCACAGCCGATGGCAGGAAAATAAGTATTTTCATACTTTCTGAAATAATCAGAAATCTTAATGCATGTGAAATTTCCGCTTTCATATAGCATTCTCAGTTTGTTTGAATTATACACTTCATAGTTATAGATGAACCTGCCCTCAGAATGTTCATGGCTGAAAACTTTCCTGATCCAAAGGCTGATCTTGTCATCACCGTCATGATTATCAGAGATTGAACTCATCTGAGATCTCTTATAGATAGGGAACCAGGAATCTTGTTCTGGTAACCTGGATTGATATGGATAAACTGTTGCCGGGGCTGATTTATCCAATGGTTCTTCGCCAATCTCCAGGTACATGCCCCTTGGTTTAAAGATCAACCGAAAACCATTCTGCTCGAATTCAGGAATTTCACCTTTTGATCCTGCACCCTGGTAACTGTGCCCGAAGAAGTAGGTGAAATGCCTGTTATTTAAATAGAAATCGAAATAAACATGCATGTCCCTTCCATTGTTTGGCGTTGATGTTCTGACATTAATAAGGATGTTGTTTCCCCGCCAGAGAAAGACTACCCGGTTATGGTAATCATCGTACCGGAATATCCAATGGCAAAAGAATAACGGAGTGTAATTGCTGCTGATTTCTTTTTCTGTTTCCATGGCAATAAAGTTTTAAGGTTAAACAATATTGCATCCTGAAAACGCGGCGGAAATGAAGGGAAAAGACGGATTGGAACCTTTTTTGACCTTTCGATCCGCATCGTTTTACCACCGTGGCGTTCCCACCCGGTTGGTTCCCATTGAAGGGATCTTGATGCTTTGACAAATTTAAGACTTTGTACTGAACTTAAAACGAAAATAAATATAAATTATTATTAGCGTAAAGTGAAAAGAAATCCGTGATTATCCATATTCGCAGAAGGTGGTCTGTGATATCTCTGCTCTGGGAAAGGTGGGCTGTTACAATGAAAAATGAAGAATGAAGAATGAAGAATGAAGAATGAGCAATAAAGAATTCGTCAATCTGAATTCGAAAATCTAACATAGCGGTGGTGGGATGTGGGAGACTCGAACTCCCGACCTCATGCGTGTGAAGCATGCGCTCTGAACCGACTGAGCTAACATCCCGCTGGATAATGAATAATGAGCAGTGAGCAATGAACAATATTAAAAAACGAAATTACGAAATAAATCATGATCTCCTAATTATGAATCATGAAAATTGAATCATGAATTTTGACCTGTCTGGAATTCTTCGTATCTTGCAACATGATTTTCCGAACGTAAGGAAATGACGAATCTCACTTATTTACAAATACTACTAAAACTACACGCAATGAAAAAAACCAGACAAATCTGCTCTATTGTCTTCCTGCTTGTCATTTTTATCAGCTTCGCCGGAAGATCTCAGAATGCTCCCGTCACCGTTATGCAAAATGATACGGTGTGCCCTTATTCATCATTGACCGTCCCTGTTAAAGTCTATAATTTTTCTAACATCACCGTTGTTTCCATGCGGATTGATTATGACACCAACGTGCTTCTGTTTGACCATACCACCTTCAACCCTGCGATCGTCGGCGCTTTGGTCGCGGCCACACCGGTTGCAGGAGGGGGATCAACATTCAAGATCATGATCAGCTGGATGAAGATGTCCCCGCTTGCGCTCGACGACGGAACCACTTTTGTAAACCTCGGATTTTTATACAAGTCAGGGAATGGGATCCTGACATTCAATAACACCGATAATGACGGTCAGGATTGTGAGTATGCCGACCAGAACTTCGAACCGCTGAATGATATGCCAACAGCTGCATTTTATTTCAACGGACTGATCGTTGACGGGGAGAACGGCGGTACAGTATCCGGAGGCACCACCATTAATAACGGCGAAAGCACCGGGGCGTTATCTTTGTCAGGACAGGTCGGCACAGTGCTTAAATGGCAAAGGCAATTCAACGGCGGCGGATATTACGACATTCCTTCAACAGCAGGACTTACGGTTTATTCGGAAGTGCCGTCCGCCATCGGAACCTGGGATTACCGGGCTGTCACAAAATACAATGGATGCAATGAGTCATACTCTTCGCCGGCAACGGTAACCGTTCTTGCCGGTAAAATACTGAATGTAAGGGCTTACATGGAAGGTCTTTTTGACTCCTATGCCGGGACCATGAAAAAGGCCCAGGATTGCATTGACGAAGCCAATACGTTCGATAAGTTCCCGCTGGATTATTGCGATACCCTCTCGGTTTACCTGGCTAATGCTGATGAACCCTGGGATATTGTGCTTGAGGCCCACGCAAAATATATCAATACGGAAGGGTACATTCCCGGATTCAATGTGCCGCTTTCCGGAAACTATTACATCGTCGTTAAGCATCGCCAGTCAGTAGAAACCTGGAGCGCAAACCCGGTTTCCTTCAGCGGTCCGGGCGGATCGGTCAATTATGATTTTTCCGCCGGCGCCGGCCAGGCATTTGGGAACAATATGAAGCATATGACCGAAAACTCAGGCGGCTATGCCTTATACAGCGGCGATATTACAGGAATGACCGGGACCCAGGATGGCTATGTGGATATCTTTGACAATAACGACGTTTTCAACCTGGCGCAGATAGCCGGGTTCGGGTATGTTGCCCAGGACCTGAACGGCGATGGGTTCGTCGATATTTTCGACATGGCGCTTGTGTTCAACAATATGCAGACCGCAACCGGTATGATTACGCCCGTTAACCCGGGGAAGTGATCCGCCGGCTCAGACTACCATTTCAAGTTTCTTTCCCTTATCAAAACCTGTCAGGATTTATAAATTCATGCACTATTATTGAATGATATTTGGGGAAATTGCAGTACATTGCATGGGTAATAACCAAATAATTTCATAACCATGAAAAAGTTTGCCGCCCTCTTTGCTGCTTTCCTGATCGTATCATTTGTATTCGGACAGGCTTCAATTCAAAAAGCACCGGTTAATCCTGATTATACCAGGTATCTTCAGGACCTTCAGAACGGATCTGTTACCACCGTCACCCCCGACGGACATGGGCTGGGATATATCCCACCGGTATTAAAACCCGATTTTTCAGGATTTGTAGCACCCCAAAATCCCCTCACCCTTCCGGCTGTCTTCGATTTGCGAACAAGCGGACGCATGACTTCAGTAAAAAACCAGGGAGGTTGCGGCTCATGCTGGACATTTGCCGCCATGGCCTCCATGGAGTCGAGATGGATCACCCTGGGGTACGGCACGTATGATCTGTCGGAGAACAACCTGAAAAACTGCCATTTGTTTGACTGGGGTCCCTGCGAGGGCGGGAACTTTCACCTGTCGTCCGCTTACATGTCGAGAAGGGCAGGACCCATTTCTGAAACGGCGGACCCTTATTCAGAGTCTCCGCAGGCATGCACGACGGGGCTCACACCAGTAGCATACGAGACAAGTGCCTGTTACCTGCCGGATGACCCGGCAACGATCAAACAAATTTTATATGACAACGGAGCGATCCATACTGCGTTTTACTGGAACGCCTCTTATTATAATGCATCAGATTACACCTATTACTTTGACGGTGCCGAAAATACAAACCATGCGGTAACCATTGCAGGATGGGATGATACAAAAGTAACCGCCGGAGGCACCGGCGCCTGGCTGATCAAAAACAGCTGGGGTTCATCATGGGGCAATAGCGGGTATTTCTATATTTCATACAACGATTCCAGGATTCTCACGGATAATGGATATTTCCCGACAAGAATGGTCTACTCAGCGAATTCAAAAATCTACAACTATGATGATTTCGGGATGTTCGCCAGTTTTGGCTATGGCACCAGCATCGCTTACGGTCTTGTGAAATTCGTTGCATCGAACAATTACCCTGTCACCAAAATCGGCACCTGGATCAATGGAAGTAACGCCACCTTTGATATTGAAGTGTATGATAATTTCTCAGGATCGGTCCTGTCGGGGCTGCTTGGAAGCCTCACGGGCCAGACCAGCACTTTTCCCGGGTACTATACGTTCGATCTTCCGGCGTCCATTCCCATGACGACCAGCAATGATTTTTATGTCAAGATAAAATACACCACCCCTTCTTTTAATTACCCGGTACCGATCGAAATGGTTTCGACGGGTTATGCAACCAATGTGACGATTCAGACGGGTGTTTGCTGGCTCAGCAGTGACGGGACATCATGGACACCCATCGGGGGCGGTACATCCTATCCGTATGACCTGTGCATAAAAGCCTATGCCGTCCAGTCATCCGGGAACCTTCCACCGGTGGCTGATTTTACGGTTAATAATGTATCTCCCTACCTGAACCAGGCCATTATATTTACTGACCAGTCGACGAATACACCAACATCATGGAACTGGTCTTTTTCTCCTTCCACGGGTACTTATGCTACAGGATATACATCGGCATCCCAGAATCCACATGTTTACTTTTCCGCACCTGGTCAGTATTCCGTAACGCTCCAGGCGACCAATGCCAATGGAACAGGATCCCTGACAAAAACGAATTACATTACAGTGTCATATAGCCCGTTAACGGGCTGGGTTGTCCAGGCATCCGGATTTCCGGCCGCAAGCAGGGGGATCCACGATATTTATATTGTGAACCAGGATGTAGTATGGGCAACTGCATATGATGGCACGGATCCATTTGCAGCATGTTCCGATTTCACCCGCACGACAAATGGCGGCACCTTATGGGTTGCAGGTAGCGTTACAAATACAACAGGATTAAACAACAGCAATATTTGTGCAATCGATGCAAATACAGCCTGGGCTTCCTATTACCTGGTTTCAGGAACAAATCCCCAGGGAATATTTAAAACTGTCAATGGTGGTGCAACCTGGTCCAGGCAACCCACTGCATCCTTTTCTAATGCTGCATCCTTCCCGGATTTCGTTCATTTCTGGAATTCCAATGAAGGTGTTTGTGTAGGTGATCCCATCAATGGTGAGTTTGAGATCTACATTACAACGAATGGAGGAACCAATTGGAGTCAGGTTTCCGGTTCCAATATTCCAAACCCAATCAGTGGTGAATTTGGAATTATGGATTTTTATGATGTTTATGGCAACACAGTCTGGTTTGGTACCAATTTAAGCCGGGTCTACAAATCGACAGACAAGGGGCTGACCTGGAGTTTGTCTACAGTGACCCCTTTACCTAATAAATATGTCCGCCCCCAATTCGCAAATGCCCTCAAAGGGCTCGTTCAGGATCAAAGTTCCGGAACAACCGGTCTCCTTGCGGAAACCACCGATGGGGGATCGGCCTGGAGTTCAGTCTCATTTACCGGAAATTCATTAACATCAGGACTCTCAAATGTTCCGGGAACAGAATGCACCTATGTGACCACCGGGGCGGATGTTGTAAACAACCGCTCGGGGGTTACCTATTCTTTCGATGGTGGTCATACATGGAATGAAATGACCTCCACACCCGGCACACAATTTCTTGCCACAGACTGGCTGAATGATTCGACCGGGTGGGCCGGTGGTTTCAATACAGATGCCACTACTGATGGAATGTTCAAATTTGTCGGGTGCCTGATGCCGCCTCTTCTGGTTCCTGAAAATCTCCAGGCTTCCGTGAATATGGGAAATGTTCATCTTTCATGGAATGCACCTCCGGGAGCTGCAGGGTTGTCAGGATACAATGTGTACAGGAACGGAGTCATGATCAACCCGACGCTGGTCACCATCCTGTCTTATAACGATATCAACCTTCCGCTGGGAACTTACTCATATATGGTGAAAGCCGTTTACGGTTATCATTTGTCACCATCCTCTTCCCCGGTCGAGGCAACGATCGTACAAACGACCGCCCGAAACAAGGTCATTGTTGAAATAGGAATGGGAACCTGGGTTTCCTATTGCCCGGGAGCACAAATGGGTACAAGTGACCTGGTCGCCAACGGATGCCAGGTAGCCGTCATACAGTATCACAACAGCGATATTTTTGCAAATGCCAGCGCCACGGCACGGAATAATTACTACTCCATTACAGGGTTTCCTACAGCCATGTTTGACGGCCTTCTCAGCTATGTCGGGGGAAACCACTCCGCCAGCTTATATCCGCAGTACCTTCCGCTTTACCAGCAGCGATATGCTGTTGCTTCACCATTATCCATCGATATAGCAGGAAGCAGTTCAGGTAACGCGTATAATCTCGTGCTGACTGTTCATAAGCTGTCCACCATTACCTCAACCTCCCTGAAACTGCAGGTAGCACTTACGGAAACAAACATTCCCTATAACTGGCAGGGACAGACCCACGTGGATAATGTGGAAAGACTGATGGTTCCGGATGCGAACGGAACGACCGTCAGCTTTGCATCCGGAGATACCCAGATCATAACCCTTTCCTTTACAAAAGACGAAACCTGGGTAACAGGTAACTGCGAAGTGGTAGCCTTTGTTCAGGATAATACTACAAAAGAAATCCTGAACGGATCCAGTGTCCTTCTCCCACAGCTTGTGCCATATCCCGTTCCCAACGGGAGGACCGGGGTTACCCGATATGACGGGCAAACGAATGCCAGCCCCCAGAACAGGATTTACTTATATCCGGACGGAACCATTGGTTCAACTTTCATTTTCGGCATGGTTGAAACATCATTTACGGACCGGGGAACAGGATATTCTTATTTTAACGGCGGTTCATGGAGTTCTTTCCCGACTGCACGGATAGAGACCATCAGGACGGGATGGCCTTCCTACGCCCCGCTGGGGGCTTCAGGGGAAATGGTCCTGTCACATACGGGCTCCAATCTCAATATTTCGAAAAGAACAGCCAAAGGAACCGGTTCCTGGATCCATACCACCCTTTCACCCCCCGCTGGTGCGTCGGGCGTATTATGGCCCAGGATGATCACATCCGGGACCGGCCATGACCGGGTTCATGTATTGGCCGTCACGACTCCCATTGCCAGCGGAGGAACCTTATACCAGGGGCTTGACGGTGCGCTGGTCTATAACAGATCGCTCGACGGAGGCGCCACATGGTCCGGCTGGCAACTGCTTCAGGGCATGACCGCCACGCAGTACTATGGATTTATGGCAGACACCTATTCATGGGCAGAACCCAAAGGAGATACAATCTGCTTTACAGCCGGTGAAAACTGGCATGACCAGTTCCTTATGAAATCGACCGATAACGGTACAACATGGACAAAGACGGTCATCTGGCCCTGCGCATACAATACTTATTACCTCAGCTCCGGGGTTCCTGTCGATGCATTTTACTGTTCAGACGGATCGGCTGCAGTTGCACTTGATAATGCCGGGAAGGCACATGTGATCTTCGGACGCTCCCAGGCGATCAGTGACGGGACATACAAGAGTTATTTTCCCAGGACGAGCGGATTAATATACTGGAATGAGGATAAACCCCAACTGCCCCAAAGCCTGGATTCCGCAACACTGGTCTCTGCAGGGGCCTGGCTGGCCGGAACCCAGGATCCCATGGTCTGGTACAGTACCGCAACACTGCCCAATTACGGCACATCCATGACCACGATGCCGAACCTGGTCATCGATAATTCCAACCGCCTTTTCGCTGTTTGGTGCGGGGTCACATCCCTAACCGATCCGAACGGATCCCTGCTGAGGCATATTTATGCGAGGGCCTCCGTCGCAGACGGGAACTCCTGGTGCGATAACATCGTTGACCTGACCGGAACCGGCTACACAGGGAAAGAATGCGTTTTCCCCAGCATGGCAGCCCGAAGCAATGATAACCTGTTTTTGACCTTCCAGACCGATTCACTGGGAGGAAGCTGGGCCAGGGGCTCTCAAAATCTCGTTGACAATAACTACATTCAATTTGTTACAGTCCCGAAGAATGATCTGCTTTGCACAGGAAATGCTCCGCCGTCAAATTTAGTAGCAGGGAATAATTTTCAGACGATCATTCCGCTTAACTGGCAGTATCCTTCGGATAAGAGCGGGGGCAAAGCAGACCAGGGAAACATGCAGGGGAGCGCCAATGAACAGCAGAGTCCTTCCATCGTTCCTGATTATTATAAGATCTACAGGAGAACAGGCACCTCTGGCAATTTCTCCCAGGTCGGCAGTACCCTCAATTATATCAACTTCAATCCGCCTACCTGCTTTACCGACGCCGGCCGGTCAAAAGGGATCGCGTATTATTACAAAGCAACCGCTGTGATCAATGGTGCCGAAACCGGATTCTCAAACATAGTATCAGGAATCTGTGATACCGTCGGGTTCAGTGCTACAGCGGTCAATACGATGAATATTCCTGTCCTCGACGGGATCATCAATGATATGGAATGGTCAGATGCAACACAGGTCAACATTACAAATTCACTCGGGGTTTTCAACGCTCCACCTTCCCAGCCGGTTTATGCCTATGTGAAAAAATCAGGCAATTTCCTGTACATCGCACTCAAGGATCTTTCTGATGTTACGGATGACCTTGATGAAATGGGCTTTTATTTCGATAATGATGCTGATCATGTTTTTGATGATACCGATGGGAATTTATGGATCGACAAGCAGGAGGACAATTCGGTACGGATCAGGTACAGGCAGATCTCGGGCACCTTCCCGTATAACCTTACATTTGCAGCAACCTTATTGAATCCTGCTGGTGTAACGGCCGCCATGGGCATGAATTCCGGTCACCGCGAGTATGAGGTCAGGATCGATCTCCTGGCAAGTCCGGTGCAGCCGCTCAATAATGCACTGGGTTGTTATTTCTTCACCTGGGACCAGACGGCAAATATCTTTAATGGTTACTGGCCTGACGGCCATATATGGCCAGATCCGCTTACATATGGTGAATTGAATCTCCCGCCGGCCATATTCAATGCGCCGGTCACCACTGCCGGAATACGCGGTGTTCCTCACAATTCAATGGTTTCCATACCAGTCACTGTAACAGGATTCACGGCCATTACCGCACTTTCACTGAGGCTTGAATATGACCCTACGGTACTTACTTACACCGGCTATGCAAATGCAAATTCACAACTGACAGGACTGATGGTAAATGATGTACATATCTCTGCTTCTCTTCATAAAGTAATGATGACATGGACGGATGTCAGTCCACAGACGTTGTCATCCCAGAGCAAGCTTCTTGATCTTGTCTTTACTTACGGAACCGGGACTTCCGCCCTGTACTGGAACAATGATGCCAATTCAGGAACGGATTGCGAGTACGCCGATGTATCCGGAAACCCCATGAACGACATTCCTTCAAACACCTATTACATCAACGGGGAGGTTCATTACCAGCCCGGTTACAAGGTCAGCGGAAATTACCAGTACAACAATGCAGGACAGACAGCCCTGGACAATATCAAGGTGGTGCTGAAACAGGGAAACACCCGCATGGATTCGGTCTTAACCAATACCAGCGGCTACTTTGAATTCAACGGGGTGCTGAACAACACGTACACGTTGAAAGCTTCATCCGGCAAAGCCTGGCTGGGGGTCAACGGTACGGACGCACTGAAGATCCAGCGGCACTTTGTCGGGCTTGAACTGCTGACAGAACCTGTTAAAATACTTGCAGGTGATGCCAACAATAGCAATAGCATCAATGGAACCGACGCCGTTAAAGTGAAGATGCGGTTCGTGGGAATGGAAACAAGCTTTCTCCGTGGCGACTGGGCATTTGCCAAACAAGTGACCGGGGGTGATACGGTTATTGTGAATGGCGGTGATGTCAGCCAGAATTTCTACGGATTGTGTGTCGGGGATGTCAACGGGTCAAACGTGCCCGGTCCGGGGAAAGCGGAAAGGAATACTATTGAACTTATCAGGGACGGATTGGTTGAGTTGGTCGCAGGTCAAACAGCAGATATTCCGGTCAGGATAATGAATTCAGCCCGGGTTGGAGCTGTATCACTCATTCTGACCTATCCGGACGACCTGATTACGATTGAAGATGTGATCATGAACAGGAAGGGAATGATCTATAATGCCTCCGGGAGCCAGTTGAGGATTGTATGGTCGGAGCTTGAACCGATGGATTTTGCTGAAAGGGACGTGCTTTTAACCTTGCGGATAAGGGCCGCAGGCATGCTGGCTTCTTCTTCCGGTGGCTTCATTTCTGAAAGCGGTTCCGAACTGGCAGATGCTTTTGGAAACCCGGTTCCATTTGTTGTACTTAGTGCTCCGGAACTGTTGTTTGTGCAGGAAAATGAAATCACGGGGGCAATGGTCAGCATTTACCCGAACCCGGCCATTGGTGTTGTTCACATTGAATATGATCTGATTGAAAATTCGGATGTTCATATTCGCATCCTTTCCGTGGAAGGAAGAGAGGTACTCAACACGGTCTTTGCTGACCAACAGCCCGGGAAAGCCAAACAGCACCTGGATCTTCATGGTGTTGCAAATGGTGTTTATTTAGTGGAAGCGGATGTGATAGGAAGATCATCACATGAATCAAAAGTTTTAAAACTTGTTATCAGGAATTAAAATATTTCCGATCTTAACACCCAATTTTAACATAAACCTTTTATGAAAAGAAGATACCTGTTATTTCTGATGGTATTGTTTGCCCCTGCGTTGTTCTCTCAACCCTGGCTGAAAAACCTGCCACAGGACAAATTAAAAAAGGAGCTGACCTTGTATGATTACAGGAAAGCCTTTGACGAATACTGGGCTCCTTTCAAGGTAGATAAAGGATATTACATGGAAAACGGGGTTAAAAAGAAGGCTGCAGGATGGAAACAGTTCAAACGGTGGGAATATAACATGGAAGGTCAGATAAACCCGGCGACAGGTGCATTCCCGGAAAAAACCGCAGAGCAGGTATATGAAGAATACCTGCAAAAAAATCCGGACATAAAATCTCCTGCATCCCTCACTGCAAATTGGGTTTCCAAAGGGCCGATCGTTTCCGATGGTGGTTATTCAGGTATCGGGCGGCTGAACTGCATCGCTTTTCATCCGTCCAATAACAGCATGTACTGGGTCGGAGCGGCATCAGGAGGCTTATGGGTGACAACCAACAACGCGTCATCCTGGATTTGCCTGACCGATAATAACGGGGTGCTTGCAGTAAGCGATATTGTAATTCCGACCGATTTTGCCACATCGAATACGATCTACATTGCCACCGGCGACAAGGATCACTGGGATAACCGAAGTATCGGAGTCCTCAAATCGACCAACGGGGGAACGACCTGGAATACAACAGGGATCACGTTTGCATTAGTTGACAATAAAATGGTTTACCGTCTCCTGCTGGATCCCGGGAACAACCAGACACTGATCGCGGCAACATCCAACGGAGTGTATAAAACCACAAATGGCGGAACTACATGGAGCACTCTTCTGACCTCAACAGTATTTATCGACATGGAATACAAGCCGGGCGATTTCAATACGTTATACGGATCAACAACCGGTGGGGAAATATGGTATTCCTCGAATGGAGGCGGAAACTGGACAAGAGCTTTTTACGATGCTTCAGCAAAAAGGATCGAACTGGGGGTTTCTGCAAACCAGCCAACATGGGTATACGCACTTGCCGCTGCAGCAAACAATGGACTGTATGCCATATACAAATCGACAACCAGCGGTACCAGCTATTCACAGGTTTTTGCAGGTACCACGCTGAATTTGCTCGGCTGGAATTCTGACGGCATGGATTCCGGAGGACAGGGCTGGTATGACCTGAGCCTTGCGGTTGTACCGACCAATGCAAACATCCTGCTTGTAGGAGGTGTCAATACATGGCGGTCAACAACGGGCGGAACATCCTGGTCAATCGTAAACCACTGGTGGGGAGATGGTGTTCCTGCAGCACATGCGGATAAACACAACCTCGTATTCCGCAGCAACGGTGACCTGTTTGAGTGCAACGACGGAGGAGTTTACCTGTCGTCAAACAACGGAACCAGCTGGACGGATAAATCCAACGGGATTGTTTCAAGCCAGATGTACAAACTGGGTGTTTCACAAACCGTTTCCAATGAAACGGTCACCGGGCTGCAGGATAACGGCACAAAGCTTTACACCTCGGGCTTCTGGTATGACATCATCGGAGGAGACGGTATGGAATGCCTGATCGATTTCGATAATAACAATATCCAATATGGCTCCTATGTTTACGGTGAGATTTACAGGACGACAGATCATTGGACTACCTCAACAATGATTCAACCACCTTCATCGGGGGACGGCGCCTGGGTGACGCCTTACATGATTGACCCGACAGCTCCCATAGTATTGTATGCAGGATATACTAATATGTGGAAAACCACCGACCGGGGCAACACCTGGACACAGTTGGGAACGTTATCCACCTCGGATAAAATCCGTTCCATGGCCATCGCACCTTCCTATGCACTGAAAATGTATGTTGCCTCAACAAATACAATCTGGATGACTCAGGATGGCGGTACCGTTTGGACGAACATAACCGGTACATTGCCTGTAGGCAGCGGGAACATCACATCCATTGCGGTTCAAAACAATGCATCTGGTACTGTATGGGTCACCCTTGGCGGCTATAATTCAACCACCGTTTACCAATCGACAAACTCAGGAACCACCTGGACAAATATTTCCACGGGATTACCTTCACTTCCGGCCTATTCGATCGTTCAGAACAAGCAATCCACATCGGAGGTTCAACTGTATGTGGGAACAGAACTTGGCGTTTATTTCAAGAAAGGCTCCAGCAACTGGGTCCCGTTTAATACAGGGTTACCGAACCTGAAGATCGGCGAACTCGATATCTATTATGCAGCCAGTTCGCAAAACAGCAAGCTGAGAGCGGCAACTTACGGGCGCGGACTTTGGGAGACATCGGTTTATTATCCTGACCCGCCTGTCGGGGGTACAGCAACCTCAAACTCCCCGATATGCACAGGAACCCCGGCAACCCTGACCCTTACCGGAAGCACCGGGTCGATCTATTGGCAGCAATCGCCCACCGGTTCAGGGAGCTGGACCTACGTTTCCGGAGGATCGGGAGCAACTACGACAACCTACATATCAGGAAATTTAACAACAACGACTTATTACCGTGCCGAGCTTTCGGTGACAGGTTATTCGGCCGCCTATTCCACAACGGCGACGGTCATCGTGAATTCCTGCGCCGGATTTGCCATTAACGGGGCTTTCCTGTATAATAATACCGGTAACACACCGCTGGATCTCATGTGGGTGCGGCTGAAGTCGAACGGCACCATCGTAGATTCCGCGCAGGCCAATGCATCTGGTCAATATTCATTCGCAAATAAAGCAAACGGCACATACACCATCTCCGGGCGATGCACAAAACCCTGGGGAGGGGTGAACGGCACGGATGCACTGAAGATCCAGCAGCATTTTGTGGGTATTGAGGTGCTAACGGAACCCGTGAGAATACTTGCAGCCGATGCCAATCTCAGCAACAGCATAAACGGAACAGATGCTATAAAAGTAAAAATGAGGTTCGTTGGTCTTGAAAGCAGTTTTGTCCGCGGCGACTGGGCCTTTGCCATACCGGTAACAGGAGGGGAAACGGTTATTGTAAACGGATCCAATGTTACACAGAACTTCTACGGGCTATGCGTGGGCGACGTGAACGGATCAAATACCCCGTCTGCAGGGAAATCAGCGCAGAACCCTGTTTCTCTTACCAATGACGGATCAGTTGATGTAACACCCGGCCAGATCCTGGACATTCCGATGAGAATCGTGAATACGGGTCAGTTCGGTGCCGTTTCACTGGTGCTCACTTACCCCGGTGAATTGATAACGGTGGAAAACGTGACAATGACCAGGCCAGGACTCATCTATAACATTAATAGGAACCAGGTCAGGCTTGCCTGGTCGGATCCTGAACCCCTTGACCTTGTTAACGGGGATGAGCTGTTAACGCTACGGATCCGGGTATCAAAGGACTTCAAGGATGGCATGACGGCGGAATTCTCATTGACCGATGAATCTGAACTGGCCGACGGATGGGGAAATCCTGTTCCGGATGCGGCATTGAGCACACTGAAACTACGGTCAGCGGCGAATAATGGCATAACGGGGAACATCAGTGTATTCCCGAATCCTGCCGGTCACGAGGTGAATATTGAGTATGAACTGGGCAAAGCTGCTGAAATCAGCGTCGAACTGGCATCTGTACAGGGACAGACTTTGAAAAGGCTGACTTTTTCTCATGCCGGTCAAGGGAAATACCTTGATAAAATTGATCTTTCAGGATTCGCGAATGGCGTTTACCTGCTTAAGATCCGGACGGGAGAAGAAACGGGCGGGGAAACTACTGTTAAGCTGGTAGTTTCCAGATAACCTGGGTTTTTTATTATAGGTAGGCAGGGATTCTCAAACCACCTCATCCCCTGCACCCCTTCTCCTGAAGGAGAAGGGGCCGGGGATGAGGTTATATAGATACCTGTATGAAAAGAAATTTTTGAGGTCTCCTTCCTTGTGGGTAACTTTATACCCAGATTCATCCATGATGTTCATCTTGTAAATAATCGGGAACATGACCATTGGCAAAACATGCCTGCTTTTCCTGCTCCTCTTCTGCGGACCCGGACTGTATTCACAAACCACCGGAACCCCGTTTAGTTTAGTGGCCGGTGCCGGTTATAAGAGCTGCATTCCCCTGAACTGGCGGTGGCCATCCTCAAACCCGCCCGGTCCGGATGATCCTCCGTCATACTACAATATTTACAGGAAGACGGAGCCGGCCGGCCTTTTCACGCTGATCGGAAATACACAAGGTTATTCGGATTTCATTCCTTCTGGATGCTATACGGACACGAATGTGACCCCGGCGGTTTCCTACTCATATAAAGTGACAGCCTTTGTTGACAGTATCGAAACCGGATTTTCAAACGCCGTAACGTCAACCTGCGGAACGACCGGTTACCAGGCCAACATTCCAAATTCATCTTATCCGCTGGTGATCGACGGAGTGATCGATCCTTCAGAATGGGCCGATGCCGTGATTATAAACATCACAAATTCGCTGGGGGTGTTTAACCAGGCACCGGCACAGCCAGTTTCCGCATATTTGAAGAGGGTCAGGAATTTCCTGTATATAGGGGTCAGGGACCTTGCTGATACCACGAACGGCCAGGATCAATGTGCCATTTATTTCGACAATAATGCCAACAAGATATTCGATAATTCCGATGGGAATCTATGGATCGACCAACTCGCTGATAACTCCGTCCAGGTCAGTTACAGGGGTATTTCAGGAACATTCCCATCCGGACTTGCATTCGCCCTGCCTGTGCCGGTCTCTGCGGGTGTGACAGCTGCCATGTCGATGAATGCAGGACACCGCGAATATGAAGCCAGGATCGACTTTGACAATACACCGCTTCATCCTGCCGACACTGTTTTCGGATGCTACCTGTTCACCCGCGACCAGGGAACCGGCAACTTCAATGCGCACTGGCCCGACGGTCATGTATGGTGTGATCCGGGCACATACGGCGAGCTGCATACAACAACTCCGGTCTATATTGCCCCCGTTACAAAGGTCCCCTCAATCGGAACCCAGTATAATGTGCCCGTTACATTGCCTGTCACGGTCTCAAATTTCAACAACATCTCCGCATTTTCATTGCGGCTCGAATATGACCCAACTGTTCTGACCTTTACGGGCTTTTCAAATGTAAATCCACAGCTTCCGGGCCTGACCGTGGCTGATGTACCTGTGTCAGCCTCTCTTCATAAGATATCAGTTGCCTGGTCGGGGACCACGTTTAAAAGCATCCCGCCTGACGGGAAGATCGCCGATCTCTTCTTCTTCTATTCAACCGGAACATCCCCGCTCACCTGGAATAATGAAGCAAATGCAGGTAATGATTGCTTCTACCTGGATGCATTCGGCGACCCATTGACAGATACACCGTCATCTGCATTTTATATCAATGGAGATGTGCATTATTCGCCCGGTTTCAGGATAAACGGAACAATCAACTACAACAATGACTCACTGACTTCGCTCGACAATGTCAAAGTCATATTAAAACAAGGCAGTACCAGGATAGACTCAACCACAACAAATCCTGCAGGGAATTTTGAATTCTACCCGGTAATGAACAACACTTATACGCTGCAGGCCATATGCAGCAAGCCCTGGCAAGGGGTGAACGGAACGGATGCGTTGAAGATCCAGCGGCATTTTGCCGGAATAGAGCTGATCACCGAACCCGTGCGACTCCTGGCAGCCGATGTGAACAACAGCGGCAGCATCAATGGCACGGATGCCGTGAAGGTGAAAATGAGGTTCGTGGGAATGGATACAAGTTTTGCACGGGGTGACTGGACTTTTGCGAAACCTGTTACTGGCGGGGATACGGTGATCGTGAACGGATCGGATGTTACGCAGAATATTTTCGGCTTGTGTGTGGGGGATGTGAATGGATCCAATATCCCCGGACCGGGTAAATCAAATTCCGACGTTGTGGAGTTATTAACGGATGGGGTCATTGAACTGGAAGAAAACAAGACATCCGAAGTGCCTGTCAGGATAAAATCAGCCACACAGATCGGTGCCGTTTCGCTGGTCTTCAACTATCCTTCAGCCTGGATGACCATTGAAGACGTGACCATGAACAGGTCCGGACTGATCTATCAAGTTGCCGGGAACCAGCTGAGATTGGCCTGGTCGGATCCTGATCCCTTTGATCTTAAAAGCGGAGATCTGTTTTTAACCCTTTTCATTAAGCAGGCCCTGCAATCCGGTAATCACAGTGAAGAGCAATTATCACTGGCAAGTGAAACAGAAATTGCTGATAGCCGGGGAAACCCGTTAAAAAATATTGAACTTACCTGCCCCGCATTAAAAATGTCTGCAAACGACAATGCTTTTACCGGCTTGATGAGGATTTATCCCAGCCCTTCACAAGGACGGATCAACCTCGATTATTCCCTGCCGGAAACAAGAATTGTTATCGTTGAAATCACCAAAGCTGACGGCACAAAAGCCTGTGAACGGAACCTTGGATCGCAATCAACAGGAAGACATTCTGCAAACCTTGATCTGTCATTTCTATCAAGTGGCTTTTATTTCTGCCGGATAATAGATGCTGAAAAACAGTTGGTATTAAAGAATTTTTATAAATTTGTTATAACCAAATAAGGGGTTTCCACAGCTCAAATCCCGGCGACTGACAAGTTGAATATCAGAAATTTTCTCATCACAGGCTTTCTTTCGATTGCTTTGCTTGTTCTGGTAATGGTTTTTATGATCGGGAGGATCATGGTATTGTCCAGGATTCCAATGGGTATCGGAGTGATCTTGTATTATAAATCAGACATTCAAGATGTTTTTCATCAAACAAACAGTATTAAAACATTTCCTGAAACCGGCTTTTTCAATTCGAATTATCCCGGCATAACTTAAGAACAAGCCTATGAAAACCAGTACTACGTTTTATTTTTTTGTTATTTGTTCGTGCTTTATTTTCAACACCAACCTTGCAAATGCACAATGGACTGCGCAAACAAGCGGTACCACGGTTTCATTAAGATCTGTATATTTTCCGGATGCAAATACGGGCTATACTGTGGGATCAAGTGGTTTGATCAGAAAAACAATTAATGGTGGTTCTTCCTGGACTTCATTATTTAGCGGAACGACTCAAACCCTCTGTTCGGTCTTTTTCATGGATGTCAATACAGGTTGGGTCGCAGGCTATAATGGAACGATATTGAAAACAACCAATGGCGGATTAAATTGGACTACTCAGCCCAGCGGTACTACAGATCCGCTCTTTTCAATCTTTTTTGTGGATGCTAATTGCGGGTATGCTGTAGGCGGATGGTCCGGAATGGTTCTTAAAACCATCAATGGAGGAATAAACTGGACATTACAAACAGACGCATCATCTGATATGATAACTTCCGCCTATTTTACAGATGCGAATACAGGGTATGTTGCTGATATTTCAGGGTCAATTTTCAAAACAGGTAATGGCGGCAGCACCTGGATCACACAAACCAGCGGAACCTCCAATAGTCTGAATTCAATTTGTTTTGCTGATCCAAACACAGGTTATTCAGTGGGAGAAAATGGAACGATCTTAAAAACAGTCAATGGCGGAACCAGCTGGGCTCCTCAAACAAGCGGGACGATAAATGGACTGAATTCAGTTTGTTTTATTAATTCCAATGTGGGATATGTTGTCGGCGTTTCGGGAACAATTCTAAAAACTACCGATGGCGGTATCAACTGGATTGCTCAGGTAAGCGGGACAACCAATGGTTTAAGCGCTGTTCATTTTACCCCGGCGAATATGGGCTATGCCGTTGGGAACAGCGGGATAATTCTGTCAACCATGTTTGCTACCCCGAATTGGAATTCCCAGGCAAGCGGAACAACTCAATATTTGCTTTCAGTATTTTTCACCGATGTCAATACGGGTTATATCGCCGGGAATAATGGAATATTGAAAACCATTGATGGCGGGACAAACTGGGCACCTCAAACAAGTGGTACTGCCAATGCACTGAATTCTGTTGTTTTTCCGGAAGCCAGTACAGGATATTCGGCCGGTAATAACGGAACCATTATTAAGACAACAGATGGCGGAACGAACTGGGTACTCCAAACAAGCGGAACGACACAACCTTTATGGTCAGTATTCTTTATAAATGCAAGTACTGGTTATGCTATTGGTAATGGCGGGACGATCATAAAAACAACGAATGGCGGGGCAACCTGGACCACACAAACGGGCGGGACAACGAACGTCCTTTATTCTGTATTCTTCATTGGCACTGATACCGGTTACATTACAGGAACTGGTGGATTAATTCTGCGGACAACAAACGGTGGAGCAAGCTGGACATTACAAGCGAGCGGAACAACCAATAATTTAAATGCTGTTTTTTTCCCCAATGACAGTATAGGATATATTGCTGGTGCTAACGGAACAATTCTGAAAACAACCAATCATGGACTCACTTGGACGGCACAGACATCCGGAACTTCCGATGCAATATATTCTGTGCATTTCACCGATGCCAATAAAGGTTGTGTTGTTGGTGGGAATGGCATCATTCTGAAAACAGGTGATGGCGGGATAACATGGACGCCACAATTCAGCGGGACTATGGTTCCGTTACGGTCAGTTTATTTCCCGGATGTCAATACCGGCTTTGCCGTGGGGTATAATGGCACAATTATCAAAACAACTTCCGGAGGATGGTGTACTGGCATCCCTGGCAAACCTGCAGGTCCAAACTCAATATGCCAACCCACGGGGAACTACCAGTATGTCACAACCGGAGCTGATTATGCCACTTCCTATATCTGGTCTTTGAAGCCGGCATCAGCAGGTACAATTTCCGGATCAGGAACCACCTCAGCCGTCGTATGGAACGGAACCTGCAATACTAATGTTGCCATCATCGTTCAAGGTGACAAAGCCGGATGTACCGGTGAAACATCTTCTCTTACCGTTGCCATTAACCATGTTCTTCCCGGCACATTTAGCTTAACCTCTCCGGTTAACGGATCATGGGTTTCGGGCACTCCATTATTTCAGTGGGGTACTTCAACAGGTAGCACGAAGTATAGTTTATATGTTGATGGCGTTTTAAAAAAAGAAAATATTACAGGTACATCATACCAGCTTTTACCTGATGAGGCAATGAGCAATGGTATGCACACCTGGTATGTGACCGGCAATAACATTTGTACGACTCAATCAAATGAAACCTGGAGTTTTCGTGCTGATGCAGCGTCACCAAGTGTTTTCAATCTCACTGCTCCCGCCAATAATAGCTGGACCACAAACACTCAACCTACATTTCAATGGTCGGCATCTTCTGATGTAAGCAGCGGGCTTGCAAAATATCAGTTATGGATTGACGGGGTCCTGAACAAAGATAATATTTCAAATTCATCAACAACTACAACTCCGGTCAGCCCACTTGCAAATGGTTCTCATACCTGGTGGATTAAAGCAATCGATAACGTCGGCAATTCCCGGAGCTCCGACCAGACCTGGACCCTCAAAATTGATGATATTCCTCCCGGGGTATATAACTCTTCCGCTCTGAATCTGGATGGAATAAATGATTATGTGTCCATTGGATCAGCCAGTATTTTAAATATGACCTACAATTTTACCATTGAAGCATGGGTTAATTTTCAATCGGGGGGGAATAATAGTCCGAGGATCATTTCAAAGCAAACCGATGATTGGGGAATGCCGGGAGATTATTCGATCTATACAGACGGAACGGGAACATCCAGGAAAATCCATTTCTGGATCAAGAATATTGGTGAAATCATAACAAGTAATTTTTTATATGCCGGAACATATAACCATGTTGCAGCCACGATCAGCGGAACACAAACAGCCTCCCAAATGCTGATTTACATAAATGGCGAAGTTCAGGCCCAGGGCAATTTTACCGGAACTCTTGCACCCACCACGACTCCGGTTGTTTTCGGACGCAAAGGTTCCGGCAGTAACAACCTGGATCTCTTCTGCGGGAAGCTTGACGAAATCAGGTTCTGGAATTATTGCCGCAGCCAGTCCCAGATCAATGAGTATAAAGAGGTTCCACTATCAGGGAATGAACCTGGTCTTGCAGGATACTGGAATTTTGACGAGCAGACTGGAAGTACAGCCTACGACCTCACCGGACAAAATAATGGCGCTGTTTATGGAGGCGCTACATATAGCACAACCAATCTTCCGATGTTGAAATTATGCCATCAGTATTTACCGGTTTCAGATGGATTTTTACCGGAAGGTCCCCTGTTGTTCAAATGGGGTTCGGCGCCTGACAAGGGGATCGGCTTTGAAAAATTCCAGCTATTCGTTGATGGTATCCTTAAAGCAAATGATCTTCCGGATACAACCTATGTATTCTCGTCACCCTTAAGCTATGGTCAGCATAATTGGTTTGTAAAAGGGTTTGACTCTCTTGACAACAACCAACCGTGCGCCACTCGATCCTTTTACATAGATAACGCTCCACCCAATGTGTTTGACCTGGTTTTGCCTCCTGACAGTGGGATTGTAAACCTGCCCACCCCGGACCTGACCTGGCAAAATACGCTCGATTCAACAGGAGGCAGTGGATTGCGCAAGTATCAACTCTGGATAAACCAGGTAAAAAACCGGGACAGCATTCCTGCTGCTCAAACAACAATTTCTCCGTCTGCAGTATTACAACAGGGTGAATATTCCTGGTTTGTAAAAGCATTTGACAATGTCGGGAATATCAGGCAATCAATCCATACCCGGATCTTTTTTGTCGACTGGGAACCTCCCACTGCTTTTACTCTTGTCTCTCCAGTTAATGATGACACTGTAAAGATCAGGAGGCCTTTGTTCAAATGGCATTCTTCCTCGGATATCGGTAGCGGACTTTTAAGATATGAGCTGAATATTTCGGGAAAACCCATCGTGATAGTGGCGGCAACCGATACTTCAGTAGTGCTTCCCTATAACCTGACCAATGGAGCCTATACCTGGTTTGTGAAGGCGTTTGACCGGGCCGGATCATTCACCAGCTCGAACGTTCATGCATTTATCGCAGACATCCCGATCGCAATAAGCGGGGTATTCAGTTACAATAATTCTCAGAACACAGCAATGGACTCTGTCAGGGTCTACCTTAAGCGGAACAATGTTGTGAAAGATTCGATTAAAACAGATCTGACAGGAAACTATGTTTTTTACATCAAAACCAATGGGACCTACTCCCTTATTTCCCAGACGACAAAACCCTGGGGTGGAGTGAATGGTACGGATGCATTGAAGATACAACGCCATTTTACGGGCCTTGAATACATAACCGAGCCTGTCAGGCTCCAGGCCGCCGATGTCAACAACAGCGGAAGCATCAATGGCACCGACGCCCTCAAGGTCAAGCGGCGGTTCACCGGCATGGATACCGGATTTGACCGTGGGGACTGGACATTTGCAAAGGCAGTTACCGGCGGAGACACCATCATCATTAACGGGAATGATGTAAACCAGAACTTTTACGGCCTTTGTGTGGGCGATGTCAATGGCTCAAATGTGCCAGTGCCGGGCAAATCAGGGCAGGAAAATGTTTTACTTGTTCTCGACGGATCGATCAGGGTGACTGCGGGACAGATTATAGAACTTCCTGTCCGTGTAAACGCACCGGGGCAGTTCGGTGCGGTTTCGCTGGTCTTCAACTATCCTTCAGCCTGGATGACCATTGAAGACGTGACCATGAACAGATCCGGGTTAATCTATCATATTTCCGGGAACCAGGTCAGGATTGCCTGGTCGGATCCGGAACCGCTGGACCTGGGATCAGGGGATGTTTTATTGACTCTGCATATAAAAGCCACGGATGATTTCAATACCCTGCAGCCAGCATCTTTCTTGTTGACAAATGAATCAGAAATTGCAGATGGGTGGGGAAATATCTTTCCATCGGTTGTCTTATCGATCCCGGACCTGGTGACAAAAACGGAAGAAGGAAGTGAAAAGGAAAATATCAGTGTTTATCCGAATCCCGCCAGTGACCTTGTGAATGTTCAGTTTGATCTCTCTTCTGCGGGTAATATTGATCTGCGGATTATTGATCCCCTCGGACAAGTGGTTTATTTGGAACAGAGCTGGGTTGAGAGAGGGTCCGTATCAAGGAAGATCGACATCTCTGCGTTACCCACCGGTGTTTATTACCTGAAACTTGAATGTAAAACAGGGGGTGTATCCTCTGATTATATCTATAAGATCGTGAAACTGAAAAATTAATTACTGACTAACTAACAACTATAACCAACCCCATGAACAAACTACGATTACTATGCCTTGTTACTTCACTGTTCTTACTGAATTCACAATTCTTACAAGCCGGTCAGGTAAAAAAATCCACAACAGAAAAAGTCGCTCTCAACTGGTACCGGCACTATGCTCCGCAGGCAAAAAAGGATGCGGTGATCACGAAATCCATTCCTTATAAATACAACAGCAGGGAATGTTTTTACATCTTTTCGTTCGATAAGGGCGGATTTGTGATTGTTTCAGCAAACGATGCTGCAACACCGGTACCTGGTTATGGTTTTGATAAAGCCATACCCGATGTTATTACAAATGAAGCAGTAAAAGGCTGGCTTGATATGTATGCAAGCCAGATTGATTCCGCATTTATTCTGAATCTTGAGCCTCAACTGACGGACGGTTTATCGGCTTACGAAATGATTTTGAACAACCAGTTCACGGAAACAAATGCAACGGTTGTAACTCCATTGCTTACTACGGAATGGGACCAGGGATGGCCATATAATGCATTGTGCCCTGATGGTTCTGCGACGGGTTGCGTGCCAACCGCGATGGCACAAATCATGAAATACCACAACTGGCCCCCGCAGGGCGTGGGATCATTCAGCTATGACTGGGGGAATTATGGTCCGGTACCCGGAAACAGTTTCAGCGCCAATTTCGGAGAAACATTTTACGATTTCCCCTCCATGCATGATGTTTGCACCACGGTTGATTCCAATGTGGCCAGGCTGATGTTCCATTGCGGTGTGGCTTGTGGCGCCTTATTCAGCTACAGTACAGCGGTTGGTTACCAGGGGGGGCAGGATCCTATGACCCGGGCTTTTGTAAATTATTTCCGGTATGCTTATTCCTCCATACAATACCAGCAATCTGATTCCTATTCCGCCACGGGCTGGGATTCGCTGCTTATGGTCGAACTGGCTGCAAACCGCCCGGTTTATTACAGGGGAGACGGCAATGGTTCCCATGCTTTCGTATGCGACGGTATTGATGCTACCGGGAAATACCATTTTAATTTTGGCTGGGGCGGACAGGCAAACGGATACTTTTCGCTGAGTTTAATAGATCCCTTGTATTTCAACTTTACCAATCACCAGCATGCCGTTATCGGGATAAAACCGAATGACGGTTCAACCTTCGTAGCTGACACAATATTGAGCGGGTTTTTAGAATTCAACACCAATACAGCAATCGTAGATGGAATTACGGTTTCAGCCGAACCCGGCACGATTGTGAAGTTTGGTCCCAACAGCAGGCTCCAGGTGTTCGGTCGGTTATTCCTGGAGGGCACCCCGTCAAATATGATACGCATTACCGCGAGTGATACCGTGGCAGGCTGGCAGGGCATTAACTGGGATAACCGATGGATGAACCGGATGGTGATGAGCAATAACGACAGTTCCCAATTGAAATATACCCGGGTGGAATACAGCAAGGCCAGCGGCATTTCCTGTTATTGCTATGGAAGAATTGTCGTGGATCATGCTATATTTAACAATAATTCGGCGGACTATGGCGGAGGCATAAACATAGACGAAAATCCCTTCAATATCAAAAATTCAGAGTTTTACAATAACCATGCAATGTGGGTGGGCGGAGGTGTTTTGTTTGGCGTTTCAATCAATGATTCTGTCGTTATCTGTAATAATTATTTTCATGATAATGCGGGTGATGGTGAAGGTGGAGGGCTGGCCGTCTCCGGAGGAACCAAGAGGATTTTAGTAAAGAATAATACTTTCTTTCATAACACTTCATATTATGGAGGAGGGGTGGCAATTTTAGGCGATGCTGTATTTGAATCAAATATCATTTCAAACAATTATGGTTATAAATTTAACATAGATCCATACCACTCTCCAAGCGGTGGCGCTGGAATCCATGTTGAATTTGGAACTCCAAGGATTACAAATAACCTGTTCGTTAATAATTCCAGTGGCGTTGGTTCTGCCATGATGATCACAAACAGGCAAAACACGGATGAATTTATCATTGCAAATAATACCATTGCATACAACACCACCATTCGCGGTTCGGTGTCAGGTGGTGCCATTATCATTTCCGAAGGCGGAAGATATGGTACCGGCTCTTATCCGAATCCGACATTTATAAACAACATTATTTACAACAACATCAATTCAGTTTGGGGTGTCCTCGACACGACCCAGTTCATGATGAATGTCGGGAATCAACCCATCCTGATAAATAATGACATCCAGGGTGGAAGGAACAGCATCGGTTATTTCTGGGGAAACGGCACCTACGATACAACAAGGTATATGAATAATTTTGACGCTGACCCGTTGTTTGAAAACCCGGCCGACACCATTGGTTTTACGGGGAATGCTCAAAATGCCGACTGGGGATTACAGGATGCATCGCCCTGTGTAAATACCGGATTACCAGCGGTCATCCTGCCGGAAACAGATTTTTTGGGACATCCCAGGATCTATGGCGGAAGGGTTGACCTGGGGGCCATAGAGAATCAAAACATGGTTGCGCCATCCGCTGTCATCCTTTTTCCGGAACAACTTTCCTGGATCACGCCGTTAAATGTTCCGGACACGATGACGGCAAAGCTTTATGTCATAAACTCTCCGGGCTTTCATGTTGATTCCCTTGCCGGGTTAGGCTCCCCTTATTCCGCATTCATTGATGCGGAATTGAAGTTGTCTGTCATCCAGAATGCCGCAGTTTCCGGGTTTTTCAAAGACACCTTGAACATTTACACCAGCAATGGCCTTTACCGCCTCCGGGTTTCCGGTGAGGCCGGGTATTGCGGTACGGTTAACGGAGTATGGCAGGATTCGGTGCGGGTAATTTGCAACATAACAGTCCCTGCAGGAGACAGCCTGCGGGTTTTGCCCGGTACAAAAGTGTCCTTTGTTGAAGGAACCAGCCTGACCATCAATGGAAGGATAACCGCAACAGGAACTTCGTCTGACTCCATATTTTTCCAACCGGTTGACCCGGCAAAAACATGGCTCGGCATGGCTTTCGCCGATGGAATTTCTCCCGACAGCTCCCTGTTCCGGTTCTGCCGGATCCAGGGATGTTCCGGGGCCGGCATTTCCTGTGTTAATTACCCAAGACTGGCCGTGGACAAGTCTGTGATCCGGTTAAACACAATGGGTTTTTCGATTAATAACGGATCAAACATTAAGGTTACATCGAGCCGGATCGAACAAAACTATGATCACTATTCGGGGGGCGGTTTTTACGTTTATGGATCAAGTCCACAAATCACAGGCAATATCATTCAATACAATACCGCCGCTTCCGGTGCCGGACTGCAAATTATAGCATCATCGGGTACCCTCGAAAACAATTTTATAAATAATAATCGCACGACTGGCGGCGTAGGTGGTGGCATTGCCATGATCATGCCATCTTCTGATCTTACATGCATCAATAATGTCATCGTGAATAACAGCGCTCATGATGGTCAAGGTGGGGGAATCCTTATTTCCGAAGGGGCCCCGATCCTCTGCAATAACACGATAGCATTTAACACCTCTGATGTAAATGGTGGTGGAATTTCCTTTTATGCAGCAAATCCCCTGGTAACAAATTCAATCTTGTATGGAAACGTTTCCCCCCAGGGAAATCAGATATTCTTCACAAACGGAATCCCTGGTTTTAAAAATTGTGATATTGAGGGAGGAATTCAGAATATCCTTAATGGAAATGCATCAAATGATAATCCTGCTTTTGACTATACAGGGATAGATGAAAACAACATCGATGCGAACCCGGACTTTTCAGAGGAACCGGGTGGGGCAGGATACTATTTCAGCGGGTTTGCAGCAAACTGGCGGCTGAATCAGGGTTCGCCATGCATTAACCACGGCACACCTGACATAACAGGGCTCGGAATACCTGCCCTGGACGTTTACGAAGGTGTCAGGGTAAAGCAGGATACGATTGACATGGGTGCCTCCGAATTTGATCCTGATGCCTTCAGGACTATCACGGGATTTTGTAATTATTTCAACCTGGCAGGCACACCGCTCGATTCACTATGGGTCATCCTGGAGAAGGATTCAACCCCGGTAGATTCGTCTTTTACGGCAACAAACGGATCTTATTCCCTCGACCATGTATTCAATGGGCAGTATAATGCAAAATTCAGGACCACCAGGCCCTGGGCGGGGGTGAACAGTACGGATGCACTGAAGATCCAGCGTCATTTTGCTGCGCTGGAATTGCTCACAGAACCGGTATCGCTCCAGGCCGCGGATGTAAACAACAGCGGAAGCATCAACGGCACAGACGCCCTGAAGGTGAAACGCAGGTTCACAGGAATGGATTCCGGCTTTGACCGGGGGGATTGGACCTTCGCAAAGCCTGTCACGGGCGGGGACTCCGTGACCATTAACGGAAGTGATGTTGCACAGAATTTCTACGGATTATGTGTCGGAGATGTAAATGGATCAAATATCCCTTCCGGACTCAAGAATTCTGCAACCCTTTATTTTGCCTACCAGGGCTTGGTTAAAGTCCGGCCAGGGGAGGAATTTGAGATCCCGCTGACGATCAGCCAGGCGCTCCGGTTATCCGCAGTTTCACTGGTCCTGAATTTCCCTGCTGCTCAATTGACCATTCAGGATGTTGTTTTTGCCGGGGATAATCCGGTCTTTAATATTACAGGCGGGGAACTCCGGTTCGCCTGGTCAAACATTGCACCCCTTGTTGTCGGGCAGGGAGATACACTGTTATTGCTTAAGCTGAAAACAACCACCCAATTTCCTCCGGGGGGTGAGATCAGGATTACCCTTGGGCCGGAAAGTGAGCTCGCTGATGAATTCACCAATGTGATCGATGGGGTTACGCTATTCCTCCCGGTGATCGGGTATCTTCCCGCCAACGGGATCGCAGAAAACATTTCCTCCTTCATGAGACTCAATGTATTTCCCAATCCCGTAAAGCAAACGATCAATCTTGAAATTGCCCTGTCAGTTGAAGATGATATTAAAGTTGAACTCCTTTCTGTTTATGGACAAATATTAAAAACCTGGGAATTTGAAATTCCGGGAAATGAAAAATGCATCCGGAAACTTGATGTTTCAGACTGTTCTCCGGGGATCTGTTTTCTCAGGGTCCGTTCCGGCAACCGGGGGATGCCCGGTGAAAAGACATTGAAGATCGTTATTTCGAAAAATTAACGTAATATTTACGTAAAAATAAAATGTTTTATTATCTTTAGTTCCTTAAAAAACACAAATAATCGGTAAACCATGAAAAAGATCTTTACGAAAGCAGCAATACTTGTGATCATCCTGTTTTTCAGCCTGGATTTTGCAACCGCGGGGAATGCCCCGGTCACGACAATTCCGGCAGTTAAGGCTTGTCCGGGAGGGGCTGTAGTTCTCCCGGTCACGGTAACCGGCTTTACGGGAATCTCTTCCATCTCTCTCAGGATAGAATATGATGCTGCCGTTATGACATTTGGGAGCGTTTCAAATGTTAATTCCGCTTTTGCAGGGTTAATGTCGAACGACCTTGTTTCTTCAGGGACGATCCATAAGATCATGATTGCCTGGACGGATGTCACCGCACAAAGCCTCGCAAACGGGAGCAAATTATTTGACCTCAATTTTACATATATCTCTGGAACAACAGCCGTGAATTTTAACAATATAGTTAACGGCGGAAGTGAGTGCGAATATGCCGATGTGAACGGAGATGCGATGAATGATACGCCGGATGCAACCTATTATATAAACGGGCAGGTCAGCACCAATGCAGTCGGAACACCCGGAACGATCACAGGGTCGGCGAGTGTTTGTGCGGGTGTTAGCGGAATTGCCTATTCAGTTCCTGCGGTTACCAATGCATCAACCTATGTCTGGAGTTATTCAGGTACCGGGGTAACCATTGTCAACCCCGGGAATACAAATTCAATCACCATCAATTTTTCAGTCGTCGCAACCTCCGGAAATTTGACTGTATATGGTACAAATACCTGTGGGAACGGTCCGACATCCGCGCCTCTTGCCATTACCGTAAACCCGATCCCTTCCGTTACGAACAACCCATTATCCAAACAGATCTGCAGCGGATCATCCACTGGTATTGCGCTGACATCGGGCGTATCCGGAACAACATTTTCATGGACAGCGACCCCAAGCTCAGGCAATGTTTCGGGATTCCTGGCCGGAAGCGGGACAACGATAAACCAGACACTTTCGAATTCCGGGTATTCCGTAGAAACGGTTACGTATCACATCACTCCCTCGGCCAATGGATGTACAGGGGCAATAGCAGATTATGTAGTGACAGTTTACCCTGTACCAAATGTTTCAAACAACCCGCTCAGCAAACAGATCTGCAGCGGTTCCGCCACCAGTATTACGCTGACATCAAATGTCGCCGGCACCACGTTTACCTGGACAGCGGCTCTTACTTCCGGGACTGTTACAGGATTTTCCGGAGGGAGCGGCACTCAACTAAACCAGACACTTGTGAATACCGCATATACCATCGGAACGGTCACCTATCATATTACCCCTTTGGCAAATACCTGTACCGGTACCGCAGTGGATTATGTCGTTACAGTCTATCCTGTGGCAGATGTATATTTTAATCCGTCATCTCTTACGATATGCAGCCAGCAAACTGCAAGCATCAATCTCCTTTCACATGTAACGGGAACGACATTTACCTGGACCGCATCTCTGACCACCGGCACTGCCACGGGTTTTTCAAACGGCACCGGATCATCGATCAGCCAGGTGCTTACAAACACCGGCACAACCACAGCAACCGTAACGTATGTTGTAACACCGACAGCCAATTCCTGTACAGGTACTTTGTCGAGCATTGTCGTTACAATCAATCCTAAACCGGCATTAACAACATCGCCCTTAACAGCATCCATCTGTTCAGGTTCAACAACAAATATCATCTTAACAGCCAATGTTACCGGTACTACCTTTGCCTGGACAGTTAATCAGACCGGTGTTACGGGCGCTTCAGCCGGCAGCGGCAGCACCATTGCACAGACACTGGTGACCAGCGGTGCCGTTTCCGGAACGGCCACCTATCACATCACGCCGTCTGCGAACGCATGTACAGGTACGGTAACGGATTATGTTGTCACCGTGAATCCAATCCCCGCTATAACCACCACTCCGCTAAGCAAGACCATTTGCAGCGGGTTATCCACCAATATTGCCCTGACCGCAAGTGTCACAGGAACCACATTCACCTGGACGGCTGATGGCAGTTCTGCAAATATCACCGGGTTCTCGGCCGGAAGCGGTTCAACAATCAACCAGGTACTGAACAACACGGGAAATACGAACGAAACGGCAACGTACCATATAACACCGGCAGCAAACAGCTGTTCAGGCTCTGTCACAAATTATGTCGTGACCGTGAATCCAAAACCGGCCATTCCCGGCACAGTCACCGGGCAGACCATGGTTTTACCCGGCCAGACAGGCGTTGTTTATTCTGTACCAACTATCGTCAATGCGACCGGGTATGAATGGACTCTTCCTAATGGAGCTGCGATCACAGCAGGCGCCAATACGAATACGATCACCGTTACCTTCTCCCTGTCAGCCGTCTCCGGTTGTATCTCCGTTCACGGGACAAACAATTGCGGCAACGGTCCGGAATCCGCCTGCCTGAATGTGAGTCTTGGGTTCAACATTACAGGAACCTTCAAGTACAACAATGCAGCAAATACCCCCCTTGATTCATTGTGGGTGATTTTAAAACAGAATGGCGTGAAGATTGACTCGGTCAGGACGAACCTGCTGGGTGCATTTTCATTCACCGGCAAGCCGAATGGAACCTATACGATCAGGGCAACGACAAAAAAACCTTTTATGAATGCCAATGGAACGGATGCCCTCCTGGTGCAATATCATTTTATCGGCAATCCACTGCTCACCATACCTGCAAGGATTACAGCAGCAGATGTGAACAACAGCGGATCTGTCAATGGCACAGATGCACTGAAAATAAAACAGCGGTTTGTTGGTGCGATAACTTCTTTTGACCGGGGAGACTGGACATTCGAAAAAACAACAGGCTCATCCACCATTTATGTAAAAACCGCGGATAAGGATACGATCATCGTTTCAGGAGCAGATGTCAGCCAGGCCTTTTACGGGCTTTGCGCTGGTGATGTCAACGGGTCAAACGTACCATCAACGGGAGCGAAATCATCCGCAGGGATCGGCCTTCTGTACAAAGATCTTCTCAAAATAAAACCGGGTGACGAATTTAATATCCCTGTTTATGCCGAGCAGGAATTGTCTGTTGCCGCCATTTCACTGATCGTGAATTTCCCAAAGGACCTGATAACAGTGGAGGAAATCACTTCAGTGGCAGGAGCAATAATTTATTCAGTGAACAATGGTGAGGCGAAGATCGCATGGTCGGAAATTGAACCGGTCACATTCAGGAAAGGAGAGCCGGTGTTCATACTGAAAGCACAGGCTACAAGCAAGTTTACGCCCGGGCAATCAGTCCGGATCGGAATTCGCGAGGAAAGTGAATTTGCCGATGTCTTTGCCACGCCCATACCCGGTGTTGAATTGTCGGCCCCAATCATTGAGCCCATGGCCGCGATCGATATGGATAAAGACGAATCTGTAATTACCGGTCTGACCGTTTATCCGAACCCGGCCAGGGACGTTGTTACTGTTGATTATCAAACCATCGATGCTTCAGTGATTGAGATCAGCCTGCATTCCATACTCGGACAGATCATTCTTTCAAAAGAATTCAGTCATGGAACCGGCGGGGAATTCAAAGATCAAATTTCAACAACCAATCTGCAGGAGGGCGTTTATTTTCTCAGGATCACTGAAAAAGGAAATACGAATGCAGAAATTCTGAATACCAGGCTTGTTATCCGGAAATAAAACTTCCGGGCCTTTCTTGTCATCCTGTTTTTCGAGCTGATTCATCGCTTGGTAAAACCTGCGTCTCAGAGCAGGTGGATTTTATATTACTCTAACTTGCTGTTTTTGAAGTGCCGGATTTAAAGATCCCTGGCACTTTTCAGATAGAATTTCTGTTGTACACACGTAATTTCAGAAATACCAGGTAATATGAAAAATCTTGTCCCGAAAACCATTTTGTTCACCATTTTCCTTCTATTCTTCATGGGGTATGCAAGTGGTGTAAATGCCCCGGTAACCACAATCCCTTCAATAACCGGTTGTCCCGGAGGTGCAGCCCTCCTTCCTGTAACTGTTACAGGATTCAACGGAATCACTGCAATTTCCCTGAGAATACAGTACGACACTGCTGTGATAAAATTTGTGTCATTGACCAGCAGCGACACTGCTTTGCACGAATTAATGTACAATGATCTGCCCGTATCAGGCTCCATCCGGAAGATCCTTGTGGCCTGGTCTGATGCAATACCAAGATCGATCTCAGACGGAAACAAATTGTTCGATCTGAACTTTATTTTCAAGTCCGGAACAGCTGCCATCACATTCAATAATGATATTAATGACGGTGTTGAGTGTGAATATGCCGGTCCTGAAGGGGATGCACTCATTGACACGCCGACTGCATTTTATTACATAAACGGACAGGTAACGAACAATGCTGTTGGAATGCCGGGAGCGATCAACGGAGCCACCTCCGTTTGTGCCGGTGCAACCGGAATTATTTATACGGTGCCAGTGATCACAAACGCAACAACATATTTTTGGAATTATTCCGGTAACGGGGAAACCATTACACAGCCCGGAGGTCCGAATTCGGTGACGCTTGATTTTGCAATTGGAGCAACTTCTGGAAATTTGACTGTTTACGGCTCAAGCAGCTGTGGAGCCGGTCCTGTATCATCTCTTGCCATTACGGTGAATCCATATCCTTCACTGACCAATTTCCCGTTAAACAAGCAGATCTGTAACGGAACAGCCACTAATATCACGCTTACCTCGGATGTTTCGGGAGCCCAGTTCACCTGGAACTGTTCGCCGAGTTCCGGCAATGTCACCGGTTATTCTGACAATTCAGTGCCTACGTTCGCCATCAACCAGACCCTTCACAATACAGGGTATTCCATTGAAACAGTCACATACCACATAACTCCGATCGCAAATGGCTGCAGCGGGGCTGTTACGGATTATACCGTTACCGTTTACCCTGCAGCAAATGTGTCCAACAACCCGTTAAGCAAGCAGATCTGCAGTGGTTCAGCCACCAATATATCACTTACATCGAATGTTAACGGCACAACTTTTACCTGGACTGCCACACTGACTTCCGGGTCTGTTACCGGATTTTCTTCGGGGAGCGATACGCAGATCAACCAGGTACTGGTCAATACTGCCTATACCATCGGAACAGTCAAATACCACATTACGCCTTCTGCCAATGGTTGTCAGGGGACAGCGGTTGATTATATCGTCACCGTTTATCCGGTGGCGGATGTTTATTTCAATCCTGCTGCCCAAACGATCTGTTCCCAAAACGCAACGAATATCCAGAACCTTTCACATGTGGCGGGACCGACCTTTGCCTGGACAGCCTCGCCAAGTTCAGCTAATGTCACCGGTTTTTCAGGCGGATCAGGCAGCACGATCAGCCAGACGCTGACAAATTCAGGAACAACGCCGGAAACAGTGACTTACACGGTCACACCTACTGCAAATAGCTGCATCGGAACAGCGGCAAGTGTCATTGTAACGGTGAATCCGAAACCCGCATTGACCACAACCCCGTTAGCAGTATCAATCTGCTCTGGTGAAACGACCGCCATTTTATTAACGGCAAATGTTGCTGGAACAATATTCACCTGGACGGCTGCAGCAAGCTCTGTCAATATCACCGGTTTCTCTTCGGGAAGCGGGAACAATATTTCTCAAACCCTCGCTAATGGCGGGGCAACTGTGGAAACGGTCACCTATCATATTACTCCTTCGGCGAACGGATGTATGGGTACAGCGGTAGATTATGTCGTATCCGTAAACCCGGTTCCTTCTGTTACCAACAGCCCGTTGAGCCAGACCATGTGTACGGATCTCTCAACAGGAATCAGCCTCACATCAACAGTGGCCGGAGCCACATATACCTGGACGGCCGATGGCAGTTCGGTAAATATCACGGGCTACTCAGCCGGCAGCGGGACAATCATCAGCCAGGTATTGATCAATACCGGAAATACTAACGAGACGGCGACATATCACATAATTCCTGTTATCAGCAATTGTTCAGGTCCCCAGGTGAATTATATTGTTACTGTGAATCCCAGGCCTGCTGCAGCGGGAATCGTGAGTGGTCCCGTGATGGTTCTTCCCGGACAAAGTGGTGTAAGCTATTCCGTTCCTCAAATTATCAATGCGGCACATTATGAATGGACTGTCTCTCCCGGAGCAATTATTACATCAAATCCCGATAATGACACCATTGTTGTAACATTTCCGCTGAACGCAGTTTCCGGGTGCATCTCCGTTCATGGAACAAATAACTGCGGAGATGGCGATGAATCAGCCTGCCTGAATGTGAGCCTTGGATTTAATATCACCGGCACCTTCACATACAATAACGCGGCAAATACACCGCTTGATTCATTGTGGGTGTTTTTAAAGCAAAATGGGGTTAAGATCGATTCAACCCGAACCAACCTTTCCGGGAACTTTACCTTTACAGGAAAGCCAAATGGCATTTATACGATCAGGGCAAGTACAGGCAAACCTTTTATGGGGGCGAATGGAACAGATGCCCAAAATATAAAGAAGCACTTTGTTGGGATCGCATATTTGACTACACCGATTCGCACGACGTCCGGGGATGTTAATAATACTGAATATATCAATGGAACAGATGCGTTAAGAGTCGAGCGAAGATTTGTTGAATTAGATAATTTTTTTGTCAGGGGAGACTGGACATTCCAGAAAGTTAACAGCGCATTTATTATTGATTCAGCACATATTGACAGAGATACAATCATTATAAGCGGTACCGATATCCAGGCAAATTTTTACGGACTCACGGTCGGTGATGTAAACGGTACAAATACGCCCGGTCCGGGCGCAAAATCCGCAACGGGTATAAATCTTATGACCAAAGATGTTCTTAAAGTCAGACCTGTCGATGAATTCGATATCCCCATCTATTCAGAGCAGGATATAACGCTGGGTGCAATCTCCCTTGTCCTGCAATTCCCGCAGGAATTCCTCGAAATTGAAGATATTCAATTTAGCAGGGAAGGCATGTTGTTCAATGTTAAGCACGGCGAAGCGCGAATAGTCTGGTCTGATACCGACCCTGTCACTTTCCGGCAAGGGGAACCGGTCATCATCCTGAAAGCAAAAGCAACGGATCAGTTTACTTCTGGGCAAACGATAAAGATCACGGCAACCGAAGAATGTGAATTTGCCGACGAAAATGCCGGGGCCTTATCCGGCATAATGCTCACGTCCCCTTTAATTGAAGCGACTTCAACACTTGGAGCAGAGACGGGTGAACCGGTCATAAACAGGGTGCGGATCTATCCAAACCCTGCGGCTGACAATGTTTGCGTTGAAGGCCAGGCATTGGCCCAAACGACGATTGAGGTTACTTTACGTTCTATACTCGGGCAGGTTCTTCTGACCAGGGAATTGACGAGTGATGTGAACGGACGGTTTCGGGCAACATTGAATACATCCGGCATCGGCGATGGTGTTTACATTATTCATATTGCGGATAAAAGCAATGCGTCAGTGCCGTCTGGAATTATCAGGCTTGTGATCAGAAAATATATAAAGGAGGTTTTATGAAACGTTTTTATTCAATCCATCAACAGAAGATCTTCGGTTTTACCCTGAACCTGGTGTTCTGTTCAGTTCTTCTTTGCATTCCTCAACTGTCAGCCGGGCAGAAACCGAACCCCGTCGCCGTGAGGGATACGGCTTCCGTTCTCCAGGAAATCCCGGTAACCGTAAATGTCCTGAAAAACGATTATGATCCCGACGGGGATCACATCTGGATCTTTCGTACATACTACCCATTGCATGGCTGGGTTACATACTTTACAGATTCTTCAATAACCTATGTCTCCAACTATTATACAGGAATGGATTCTCTTTCCTATTACATAAAAGACGTCCACGGTAACTATTCAGATCCGGCTTATCTCGTTATAAATTGCAGGCCAAATCAAAGCTTACCCTATGCTATGCCTGATTCCGCCACTGCTATGGCCTGTGATCCGGTTTACATCAATGTGAGGCAAAATGATTCAGATCCACTGGGCGATCCGATCGAAATCGATCCCGGGTTTTCTTATAATCAAATTCACGCTCATTTGGTCAGAATGAATGACTCCATTTTTGAATACACGGCCTCATCCTACTTTTCCGGAAGGGACACGATCCATTACAGGATCAGGAAGAAGAACGACACTACCCTCTACTCCAATTACTGTCCTGTTTATATCGATGTTACTGCCAATCCCAATGTTCCGGTGGCCCATGATGATGAAATAACCTATACTTCCCGAACCGAACAACTCATCGATGTACTGGCCAATGACATCAACCCGCTTGGTGATTCACTTGAAATAATAAACGACATTGTGGAACCGTATCCATATTTCTTTGCCGCTATCACTCCTGACCAGAAGATCCTTTACCATGACACCATCTGGAACAATAATTCACCGAGGATATTGCAGTATCGTGTCACAAGGAAAAGCAATCATAACTATTGTTCAAACCTGGCCACCATAAAAATCAACTTTCAGTACAATGATAATTATTTCCATGCGAATGATGATCTGTTCAATTGTCATCCCTACCAAACGATCAGTGGCAATCTTGTTTCAAATGATCACAACCCGGTATCATCAGATTCGCTGATCCTGGAATTCTGCACCGGAGGAAGATTAACGCAGGCTGTTACTTTTACTGATAGTGTTTTCACCTACCTGCCTACCATTTATAATGCCGGAAAAGATACTGTCTCTTACATACTGAAAGAAAAAAACGGATCAACCATGAGATCAACAGGGTATGCAATTATTGATGTTGCGAATAACTCCTTCGAATTCCTGGATATCAATAATGTGCAGGCAAGGATCAACCCGTTCGGAACCAATTTTTTTACTTTTTCAGGAGGGGCCGACCAGGGATTGGGATTTTTTATTCCGAAGAATTCAGGAAAAAGCACGATATTCTCTCAAAGTCTGTGGATCGGAGGGAAAGACAATCTTGACAGCCTTCATTTTGCCGGTGAAAAATACAGGCAGGGTATGGCCGTTTCATTAAAATATAACTGCATGGATTATTGGGCCGGCCCGATCATGGATACGGTCAATTATTCACCCGTTCAGGATTGGAACTGGCTCCGGGTATGGAAGATAAACCGTTCGGATATAGATTATCATAAAAGCCATTGGTCGCAACAGGGATATACACCGATCGAGCCGATCCTCAACTGGCCGGGCAATGGTGATCCGGCTCTTGGACAATCTGCTCTTCTTGCCCCTTTTCATGACCAGAACAATGATTTGATCTATGATCCGATGGATGGAGATTATCCGTATATCCTCGGAGACCAGAGTGTTTTCTTCCTGTATAATGATGATCGGGGTGAGCATTTGGAATCACATGGCGAAAAAGTAAGGGTTGAGGTGCATGGCTGGGCTTATGCATTTGATCTTCCCAATGATTCAGCCCTGAAAAATACTGTTTTCTTCCACTATGAGATTTTCAACCGGTCTCAAAATACATATCGTGACACTTACCTGGGCTGTTTCACTGATTTTGATATCGGATGGGCCGGGGATGATTATATCGGCTGCGACGTGGAGCGGAATTCATTTTATGCGTACAATGCCACCCCGGTGGATGGGAACGGCGAATCCTATGCATATGGCGAAAATCCGCCGGCTGAAGCCATCACATTGCTGGGAGGCCCCGTGAAAGATGCAAACAATATGGATGATCCGAAACTGGATCAGAACGGACATCAGCTTTGCAATGAAAGCATCCTGGGATTGAATTACGGGGATTCCATTATTGACAATGAACGGCTTGGAGTTGGAAAATTCCTGTACTTCAACAACTCGACGCCAGGAGTCCCGTATTATGTGCAAGATCCGAAGTATGCGTCAGAATGCTATAACTTTCTCACGGGAAAATGGAAGAACGGAGATGATTTTCTTTATGGCGGTAACGGGTATACAGCCGGTGGAGCTTACGGCCCGTCTTGCAGCTTTGCATTTCCGGGCATGTCGGATTCACTGGATTATGGAACGGGTTGTAACCCGCCGAACGGACCAAAAGACTGGACGGAAGAGATTGCCGGAAATCCTCCGGCCGACCGGAGAGGACTCATCTCCATGGGCCCGTTTACTTTTCATCCCGGAGACAGGCAGGTACTTGATTTCGCCTATGTTTTCGGAAGGAGTTATTCAGGGGTACCCGGTTCTTCGGTTCATTTGTTAATGGAAAATATCGACAAGATAACGGCCATCTTTGTGAAAGACTCCCTTCCCGATGGCAGTCATATATTCGGGATCCCTGAAGAAACGAGCATTCCGCGAGATGTGAAGATCTATCCGAACCCTGCGAAGGACGTTGTCACTGTTAACTATCACTCAAACGAACCTGCAACTATTGAAATCACTTTGCTTTCCCTGCCCGGGCAGGTACTTCTCAGCAGAAAGATCACAAGGGATACATCCGGGAATTTCATTGAGAAGATCAATGTCGCAGTTTTGGAAAACGGGGTTTATCTCCTCCGCATCTCCGGGGAGGGATATTCGAAAACGGTTAAACTCGTAATCAAAAAATAGGTTCTTTCTGTGAAAGTAAAAGACTATTTCACTGAAGAGGCCTATAAATGAAGGGAATTTGAGATGATGATTTATTTTTTATACCCACAAAAACATCCAACAATATGAAAAAGCGATTCCATATTTTCCTGGTATTTGTGTTGTGGACATCTGCCAGCCTGGCCCTTTCGCCATTCACGCTCAGCGGATATTTTTTATATAACAACACTGCTTCGACCCCGATGGATAATGTGAAAGTGGTTTTAAAGCTCAATGGAACGAGAATCGACAGCACATATACCTCGTCACTCGGCTATTACCAGTTTACGGGGTTGACGAACAATACCTACACCATTGACGCCTATAGCGGTAAGCCTTGGGAAGGTGTGAATGGTACTGATGCGCTGAAAGTCCAGCGTCATTTTGCCGGTCTTGAACTGCTGACGGTCCCTGTGAGGATTACTGCTGCGGATGTCAACAACAGCGGGTCCATCAACGGAACGGACGCCCTGAAGATTAAACGGCGATTTGCCGGTTTGGACACCGGTTTTGAGCGTAGTGAATGGACCTTCGAAAAGGTGACAGGCGGAAATACGATCCTCATAGCGGGCGCAGATGTAGTGCAGGATTTTTACGGGCTTTGCACCGGGGATGTCAACGGGAGCGATACACCGCTGCCCGGGATGCCCTGTCCCGGGATGCCGGGTGTCACATATGAAGGTAAAACCTACACCACCGTCCAGATCGGCAGCCAATGCTGGCTGGCGCAAAACCTGAACATCGGCAGCAGGATCAACGGATCGGCGACCCAAACAAGCAATGGCATCATTGAAAAGTACTGTTACAACGATCTTGAGTCGAATTGTGATGTTTACGGCGGGATCTATCAATGGGACGAAATGATGCAATACTTAGTTACAGAAGGAGTAAAGGGTATTTGCCCGCCTGACTGGCATCTCCCGACAGATGCAGAATGGACGACATTATCCAACTTTCTTGGGGGCCTAAGTGTAGCCGGAGGCGCGATGAAGGAAACTGGAACCACACACTGGAATACACCCAATGTCGGGGCAACAAACAGCAGCTTGTTTACCGGACTTCCGGGTGGTTTTCGTAGCATCAGCGGGCCATTTGCCGAAATTGGAGATGATGGCTACTGGTGGACTTCAACACCCAATATCGCCAATAACCAATGGGAAAGGAAACTATACAGAGGTGATGCCATCCTGCGCAGCAATTACTTCGGTAAATTGCAGGGTTTCAGCGTAAGGTGTATGAGTGGTGCGGGCCCTGTATCCCTGCCAGTTTTAAACACTGCTGCAGTTACTGTCATTGCCTCTGGTTCTGCTACGGGCGGAGGAACAATACTGACCGACGGGGGAGGAACGGTTTCTGCCCGTGGTATATGCTGGGGTACTGCGCAAAACCCGACGATCAGTGGCAGCCACACAACGGATGGCAGCGGGATCGGTCCTTTTACCAGTAACATTACCGGTCTTACCCCGAATATTCTGTATTATGCACGGGCATATGCCACCAACACGGCCGGCACTGCTTATGGTAACGAGGTTACTTTTATTACAGGGGTGCCCTGTGGTACTTCAATTACCAGATACCATTCATCCGGATCAGTTGCGCCGGTCACCAAGACAGTCACCTATGCAACAGTCAGCAATATCCCCGGGGATCCTTCCAAATGCTGGATCACCAGCAACCTTGGCGCCGACCACCAGGCTACAGCAGTCGATGATGCAACAGAAGCCTCAGCAGGATGGTACTGGCAGTTTAACCGGAAACAGGGGTACAAGCATGATGGTATCAACAGGACACCGAACACCACCTGGATAACCACCATAGATGAAGACATGAACTGGCAGGCTTCAAATGATCCGTGTGCCCTTGAACTTGGCGTTGGCTGGCGTATTCCCACAAGCACAGAATGGGCGAATATAGATGCTTCCGGAGGGGGAAACTGGACAAACTGGAATGGGCCCTGGAATTCTGCCTTAAAAATTCATGCTGCCGGTTCGCTACCTCCTGATGATGGTAATTTCTTATCATGGCGTGGTGCGAAAGGTAAATACTGGAGTGCTACACAATATGGAACTGCCGGAGGACATGAATTGTACTTCACTTCTTCAATCGGGGGCAATTATATCAACTATTATAAGGCGTCGGGCAATGCACTGCGCTGCATCAGGAGCTATTAAATCATTGCAGTTGATGCAATCATTCAGGTCTGGTTTCTTGAAAAATCACCGCAGCGACACCTGGACACAAAGAATCATTAATGATGAATACAATATTCCTCTGCGTCTCCGCGCCTCTGCGGTGATTTAAGGCTTTTTGGGATAGCCTTTTATTCAAAGATCACCTTGAAATGCTTTTCCCCTTCATTGGTCTGCACAGAAACAATGTATAACCCTGGTTGACCAACCTGGCCCCGTGTAACTCTGCATTCCTGCATTCCTGCATTCCTGCATTGTTCATTCCTGCTAAACACCATTTTCCCGGTCACGTCAGCGATTGATATCCTTACTGCTGAAGGTGCATCCAGAAGGAAAGACACTGTAAGCACATCCTTGCAGGGATTCGGGTAAACACTGATTCCGGACTTTTCAGAAGCTGTGGCATGTGGTATTCCTATGATGGGATTATACCCGCCGGAAAGGCAGACCACATATCCATCCCTGTCACCGGTCACAAGCTCCATGCTTGTATCGCCGACAATATCTGGAATGGCGCCAATGGCATCCATGGCAGCATCGGCTGGAACCATTTCAAGTGTGCTTCCGTTGTTCCCGTTCAGGAAATACGCGTTATTATTGTTGTATAGCGTGCCAATCCCGGCATCATTGATCCCATCCCAGGAAACATCCCCGACGTTGGTAATGGTCCAGGACTGGTCGGATATTGGTACAGACCAGATCGTTGCAATCGAATAACCGTTCAGGATAACCGCTTCCGGGCCGCTGTGAGCAACAAGTATGTCCGGATGTCCGTCGCCATTGACATCTCCCATATTTTCGAACCTCAAAACAATATCGTTCCCGATGGAGACAGTTTTCTCCTGGAGCCCTGTTGCGGCATTCAGATAATAGATATGCCCATAGAAATCACCTGCTGCAATATCCTTCACCCCGTCACCTGTAATGTCATCGATCTGCATCAAAGCCCAGACGGAGCTGCCGGAAGTGACGAAAGTCCACTTGGTTGATCCGTCGGAACCGTCAATACCGATAACTTTTCCCTGGGTTTCGTTGGCGTTCGTGGCACCTGCCACCGCATCAGGTTTGCCGTCCCCTGTGAAATCGGTTACCCCCAACACTGAAAAAACAGCGCCACCTGCGGGATTCTGCCATATCGACACCCCGGTTTTTCCGTTGAGACAGTAAGTCCTTTTCGGGCCGGTGCCGTTCCCGTCATCACCCGCGCAGGCAAGGACATCAGGGAATCCGTCATCGTTGTAATCGTAACTGGCATTGACCTGGTAAACCCAGCCTCCGGAGCCATAATCATTCGTACTATGCTTCCAGAGCTGCAATCCTGCTTTCCCTGAAATTGCCGTAATAGACCGGTCTCCCCCTGTGGTTCCGATGATCACATCCCGGTATCCGTCGTTGTTGATATCATCTATCGTAGCTATGGAATTTTCCTGGTAAACATACCCGGAGGTGATCGGAAAGGCCCACATTACGTCCCCTTCTCCTGATGCATTACCATTGAAGCACCTCACATTGTAATCCTCAGAACCGATAATCACATCATCCACGCCATCACCGGTGATATCAGCGATCGGCATGATCGATTTCGGACTGTTGTCAAAGCCATCATTGATCTGGTAGTACCAGAGCGGGGTACCGATCGGGTAAAGCATGTCGACACCCGAGCCCTGAAGGTTGACCAAAAACGGGTTCTGGGAGGTGGAGTTGGAAGAAATGGACAGTATTCCCGTATAGTTGGTCGCTTCGGTAGGATGGAACCAGATCCCTATGTTGACCGTCTGCAATGTTGGGATATTCAATGGCAACGTGGTCCCGTCATCGAGGATAAAATGACTGTCGGAAAAATCAAGGGCGGAAATTGTCAGCGTGGCATCTCCATCATTCGTTACAGGAAGGAACCAGCGGGAATAAGATCCCATCCGGCGTGTATCCCAATTATGAGAGGTCGAGGTGATATTAATGTGAGGACCGCCATACACTGCATTTCCGGTCAGGGTAATGGGAACAGACGGATGGATCGGGTCATTTGAGAGGATATTTACCGTGGTATTCAGAGAACCCACGAACAGCGGATTGTACGTAAGGGGGATCGTGACGGAATTTCCCGGTGTTACCGTTGCGGGGGTTACAAATGTCGTGGAGATACCCTGGCTGGGAGGGATGCTGATGGTGTTGATCGAAAGGGGCGCCGTGCCTGTGTTCTGGACCTGGCAATTCCAGGTGGAGGAACTCCCGACAGTAACCGTTCCATAATCATGGGAAGCCACCGGAACCGTAATGACCGGGGTGCCGGAACCGAGAAGATCAACTTTATACAGGGTACTTGAAGAACCCAGTTCCCCGTCACAATACCACAGGTAAGTTCCGTCATATACAATGCCGGAAGGTTTTGTATTCTGGGTGGCATGGCTTTCCAGAAGCGTCCCTGTTGAGGTAACTTTATAGAGCATGTTGCCGTAATAATCAGCGATCCAGAGATCACCTCCCTGCAGGCAGATGTCCCACGGTTGATTGTTTGGCGGGACGAACTGCGAAAGGACCGTTCCCGAAGAATTGATCTTATATACTTTACCGGGGTCGTTGTAATAGGTGCAGACCCAATAATCGCCGTTATCATATGCGATTCCCGACATGTAATGGTCGGGGAGGGTGATCGTGCTTACCTGGGTGCCGGTCATGGTGAACTCGAGGGCCACAGAAGGCTGACTTGAACTTGATGGCTGATCGATGGTAACCAGGTTCGGACCTTTGTATGTCAGTCCGTAAGCATCCTCGAACGGTCCGGTGCACAGGAGTGAATTGGTGCCATTTGACGGATCGAATTTATGTATCTGGTTGCCATTTACGCCGTAGATCCCGAAATAGATATAGGTGCCATCCCAGGCAAGCCCTGAAGCTTTCCCGGGGATTGTATAGGAGGCCACAATGGACCAGGAGGATGGAAAGGAAGGAGGATTTTCCGCTTTGTCCTGCAGAACAAATGAAAGGAAAACAAGGCAGAGTGTGAACACCCTCGCCAAAGAATTAGGGTAAAAGTAATTCATAAGTAATTCATTTTTACGATTAAAGAAATTTTACGATAAAGGTAAATAAAAAAGATTAATAAACTAAAATGATCAGAAGAGATTTTTAAACCCTGTCAGGGTCTCAACCAAACTAATTTTCTTGGACCCTGTCAGGGTCCTTTATCCTGGCTGGTTCCGGCTTCGCCTCATCTCAAATCCATCCATTTCCGCGTAAATCTCATCGGTAAAAGACTGACAGAAAAGAAGTACCACCATTTTCTCACGATAAAATGCCTCTTTTTCACGATAATATCGATCGGCCAAACATATTACATGTTCAACGGTATTTCAATTCAACTTACAGAATAAAATTTGAGCTGTGATATTCATAGAATATATTCGTACCTGTATTATAATCAAATAGTTATTATCGGATTTTAAAATGGGACGGAATGGTTTCCGAAGTATGTTATTCGGGCTGTCATCATTGATTGCAACGGAATGTTTTGCTTGAAATTGAAATATTTTCCTGATCAACAAATCTTTAAATTGAAACCAAATGAGAACAATTCTTACCTTCATCCTGGTCATGTGCTTATGCATATTGGCCAATGCGCAATCGAAAAAGTTTGCGGTTAATGAATCACGGGTGGTGACGGACGTTCCCAGGACGGCCGTTGAATCCCCTGTGTCTCCTTTTCAGCCGGCCAACCCGGTTGTCCTTTCTAAAAGCACCTATGGAGATCTCCTGGGAGGCTCGAGGTATGACATGCAGACCAACCATTCCATCCAGGATAGAATATGCCTGTTTTCTGACGGAACTGCAGGAGCGACCTGGACACGCGGCATGCAGGATCCGGATTATGCAGACCGGGGTACAGGGTATAATTATTTCAACGGGACAGCCTGGTTACCGGCTCCCACAACCCGCCTGGAAGGTGCAAAGACCGGCTGGCCATCCATTGAACCATGGAATGGAAACGGGGAGATCATCATTTGTCATCAGACTGCAGCCGATCCGCTCATCATGGAAACCCGCGCGGTGAAGGGAACCGGACCCTGGACCACATCTTACATTAATCCGCCTTCCGGTGCTCCGGCGCTTGGCTGGCCAAGACTGATCACCTGCGGGCCGGACCACACTTACCTGCACATGATCGTTCTTACAAAACCTGTTGCAAACAACGGAACGATATACCAGGGACTTGACGGGGCATTGCTGTATTACCGCTCCCTGGATGGAGGCCAGACCTGGGATAAAAGCGGGATCATACTTCCCCAGCTTACTTCAGCTGATTACGACGGGATAGCCGGTGATGCCTATGCCTGGGGCACCCCTCATGGCGATACCATATATTTCGCTATTGGTGAACCATACACGGATACCTTCATCATGCGGTCTGTCGACAACGGTGAAAACTGGGAGAAAATACCGGTCCTGAGCAATGACAACTGCAAGATCCCAACAGGGACTCAGGAAATGCCGCGGTGGAAAGGAGCAGATGGGGCAATGGCAGTAGAAATGGACCATTCAGGGATCATCCATCTTGCGTTTGGGATTGGCGGAGGATTTATTCAGGCGGGCACAAAGTATATCACGATCAATTATAACGGGTTGGTTTACTGGAATTCAACCATGCCGATGCTCCAGGACAGCCTTGACCTGGATACACTGGAGGCACACGGACAACTGCTCGGATATGTTTCTGACGGATTGAATCCGGGGGACACACTGATTGCCGTGCCAAATTACAGGAACTCCATGAGCAGCTTCCCGCAGATCACGGTTGACGGAAACAACAACATTTTCTTTGTCTGGTCTGCCGCCGCGACCGGACACCCGTCACCCGATAATTACAACTACCATCACATATATGGAAGAGCATGGTTCAGCGGGCATGCGACCATGACGGATCCGGTTGACCTGAATGCAGGTTTGCCATACCTCTACCAGGAATTTATGTATGCATCGATGGCAAAGAGCCTTAAGGGAGACAACCTGGTCCTGGTTTACCAGAAATCAGAACAGCCGGGATCAAACATAGTGGAAAATACAATCCCGGTTCATGATGTGTCGGCAGAATACCGGGAAGTTCCTACCGCTACGTTCATTCCGACCGGCATACCCACTGTCCCCGAATCTGGTAATTTCTCCGTGAGTCAGAATTTTCCGAATCCATTCAGGGAAACGACCAGCTTTGTTGTAACGCTTGAAACACCATCCCCGGTTTCCGTTGAACTTTATAATGTGACTGGACAACAGGTGATGCACGAGGATAAAGGTGTGCTTCCTGCCGGATGCCACAAGTTCGAGCTGAACGGAAGCGGCCTCGAGCCGGGCGTCTATTTTTACGTGGTAATTCCAAAGGACCAGATAAAGATAAAGAAGATCCTGATCCAATAGAAAAAGACCCTGTCAGGGTCCTTATGAATGAAATAATGAGCTAATGAAATAATTATTAATTACTTCATTAGCTCATTATTTCATTATCTCATTCTATTTCTTCTTTCCGGGATTCGGAGGAGTGATCATCCCCACACCAAGTTGCATATTGTTAAATACAAGGGCCATATCGAAAATATCAACAAACGCATCTCCGTTCAGATCCGGTGTTATATAGCCATATGCTGCTATTTGTGCCTGGTTGAACACATCGTTGTTGTCGAAAATATCAATATACCCATCCTTTATACCGGGAACAGCGCTGGTGATATCTCCCGAAAATATAGCGAACGCTGAAGAAGCAACCTGTTTCAGGTTATTTCCAAATGCCAGACCTGCCGATCCGGTGAGATCGCAGGAAACAACACTTCCTGAAAAGGATACCGGATTGGCACTCCAGGTTTCAACGCCCTGTCGATGCATTACAACGATGTAGTAGTTTCCGGCGAGGGTTGCCGGTATTGTCCCGATTGAAATTGAGCCATCCGTATTGACATTCACGCCATGGGTCTGATAAACAAATGGCCATGGATCAGAAGCTTCAGCAAGAATGACACTTAGGGTATCGACAATATTCCCGGTGAATTTATCGAAAGAAGTGGCTCCGTCAGAGCAATCCTGCACCTTGTTCATCAATCCTGTTCCGGTATTGAACAGCCCTTCAATGAACAATGCCAGGTTGAGCGTCTTTGAAACAGAAATAATACCGCCTGAAAATTCGTCGGCACCTACATCCGGGTTGGTTGCAGGTTGCCCGGGATTATTCGGATAACCGGGATTCGGATACCTGGGATCTCCGTCGATGTCGGTGGTGATCGAAGGGGTAGAGACAACAATCCCGCCACTTTCACATAAGGTATTGACGCCCGTTGACAGATGCAGGTCATAAGGTGCCGAAATATGGTTGATGAACGGCGGCATTTCTGAGAATGATGCTGCATCAGCCGGGCTGACATATGCCTGGAACGCGGCCATAGCTGAGTATGGTGTCGTCCCGTCATAGAAAATAAGGTTGTTGGGACCCGGAATGCCAGCATAAAAATCGTTATTGTTCGACGTTGATGAATAACTGCCAATTGTGGTACTGCTTCTCCTGTAAGCCAGGGTGTAACCCGAAGCGCCCGGGGTGGAAACATTCACGAAAATATTGTTCTGAAGAATGGTTGTGGGTGTTGTTCCTGCATAGATGGCGGCACTACCAAAAGTACTCCCGGAACTACTGGCATTCAGGTAGATGGTATTGTAATAAACATTGTTTGCCGTACCCCCCGTCAGGTAAAGACCGCAAATGGCTGGGTTATTTGTGGCCATATTGGCATTCAGCCCGGAGATGAAGTTGTTGTAAATATTAATCGTTGGAGTACTGCTGTTGTTTATGCCGTAAACCAGGCAGCTTGCAGTGCTGCCATTGTTGCTGCTGATGCCATAGAAATTATTTTTAAAAATGTTCGCCGTATTACCAAGCGAAGAGTAGATCCCATATACCGTACCGCCATTTGAGGTGCAGTTATAAACGTTATTTGAATAAATATAGGCAGTGACTGAACTTTGGTTATGAATAAGCGTCAAACCACCTGTACCGTTGTTTGTAATATTATAGATGGCGTTGTTGTTTATGAATACGTTGTTGGCCGATGCCTGCGACCGGATAACATACTGTGATCCTGTAGTGGAAAGGACTGACCCATAGATCATGTTGTTATAGATCCTGATGGTATCAGCCGTTGCGCTGTTGAAGATACCGTACATAGGCGCAGAGGATGTCGTTACAGTCGATGCACAGTTCCTGATCCAGTTATGATGGATCTTTACGCAGTTTAATGCTGCAGTGCTTCCAAGTGCATTCCATATTCCGTAAAGATTTTGTGAAGTAGTGGCGTTGCTTATCACGGTAATATAGTTGTTGGAAACCTCGGCATTCGAACTCAAACCGCCTGCAAGAGTGATTCCGGCTACACGTTGCGTTGACCCCGTACCACTTACGATGGAGTCATTCATGATCTTTATCTGATCCTGTGCAGTGATATAGATACCATAAGTGTCAGTATTGGCCCCGCCAAAATTCAGGATGGTATTTTTCCCGTATTGCCCGATCTCATTGTTATGATCATAGAGAATATAAGGAGATGGCGCTGAAGTATAACCTGAAACAGAGATCCCGATGTATGCATTCGTAATAACGTTGTTGTCGATCTGGCAATCATTAAGCGCATCGGTGGTCGCGGTTATTGCAAGAAGTGGGGTCACGGCAGTGGCAGTATGATTGGCTGCATAAATACCTGTTGACTTTACGTTTGATCTGTTCATCGTGATATTGCAACTATTGATGGTCACATGCTGGCAACCATCAAACGGTGCCACAGCCTGACGCTTGACCAGTGCATATCCCCATTCAACCGTTGATTGTGCAGATGCATCAATATCAACTTCGTTAAAGGTAACATAATCAGTTCCGGCAATGATAATCCCTCCATCGGTAGCTACGGCACTTCCGGGCGAAACGATCAGCTTTGGATTGGCTCCCGACTGATATGGATTCTTTTGAAAAACAATCGGGGCACCTGCATTTGACAATGTAGTGTTAAGAACAAGGTTAACCCCGTTTTCCGTGTATCCTGCATCAATATTGAAGGTTACCGCACCAGGGGGAACCAGTCCGGAATTAAGAGAATTGATCGCAAAAGCGATCGTAGGATAGGCAGGGGTCGGAATATTATATGTTCCGGTTGTTGTAACATTGATTGTTTGTACACTCGATGATGAATTTCCTTTGAAATCATCCACATCCAGGCGCAGGGTATATGTGCCTGACGGAAGGTTGAGAGCATAAGGTCCTCCTCCCTTGTTTTCAATAGCCACATAATTGTTTATCCAAAGCACAGATCGTAATTCTGAACCGGGATATGGATATGTACAAAGACCTTCCCACTCAACCAACTGATGATCTGGAAAAAACATGACCATGAAAGGACATTCGAAGGCCGTTGGCGGTACCGGTATCTGGTGTACGTAATGCCAGCCTCTGAAGGAAACAGGTTCATATGGCGGAATGAATTCCATGTTGATATCCAGGTAAAACAATCCAGACCAGTGAAGCGGAGAAAAGAATGCCTCAACCGTCAGGATATCCCCGATAAGAGAAGTCACTCCAACCGTTATATAAGGGTTGCCAACCGGTTGTATGCTGATCATTGCCAGGGCGCCCGGGGGATAGCTCTGGTCCATGCGGAATGTCATCACAGCGTTCTGGCCTGGCATAATCGCGCTTGTGGGAGCCTGAACGTGCTTAACGCTCGCAGCTAAAGTGGCAGCTGCCTTTATTTCTGCGGAATCATGTTTTGACAGGTTTCCTGCTGTCCCGTTAGATCCCACACCTTTCATTGCGTCGCCAGTGTTAACGGAAGAATCAGTATCAAGAAGGCCGAGCGCATGACCCAACTCATGAGTCGCAAGCTCGCCAACCCCGATCGATGCATTCGGGTTGATCTCAATTTTTGAGTGTTCCATTTTTCCACCGGATGATGTCGGGGTATGTTCTCCCGGGTTTCCCAGAGCAGGATTCTTTTTCAGGGTAACTTCTGTTGTTGTTTTTTTAGCAGGGTCGTAAGTGACTTTAAGCTTGGGTTTACACCCGGAACCATTCAGGCGTTTAACGGCAGTGTCGACGGATTTTCGTTCATTTGCATTTAAGGTGCTCGTGTCAACAAATACCGTTATGGTGTCAGGATTACCCTTCCAGCCTTTGTACCAGGATTTCACATCATCGGTAAAATTATCCCGGGTTTTACCAGTTTCCTGCCCAAAAGAAGATTGGGCAAAGCACATAAAAAACAAATATGCAAAGCATGGAAAAATGAGCTTTGCAAAGAATGTACGGATCTTTTTCATAGCGCATTTGTTTTAATGAAAATGATAGCATCTGTCATTAATAAAACATTAAAGATACAACAAGAAGTGCTGAAAACAAAATGGTTACGAAATTATTTTCTTGTTATGGTGTGCAGAATTCCGGATTCTGACAGAAAGTGATGCAGCATATGTTTTCGTCTTTTGAATGAAGCCAAATTTCATCGCATGAAGGAGGACATGAAGGAGGGAAAAAAGTTAACCCTGTCAGGGTCAAAGACCCTGACAGGGTTATTTTAAATTAATTAATAATTATCTCATTGTGTCATTAGCTCATTCTATTTCTTCTTTCCGGGATTCGGAGGAGTGATCATCCCCACTGCAAGTTGCATATTGTTAAATACAAGTGCCATATCGAAAATATCAACAAATGCATCCTCGTTCAGATCCTCCGTCATATAGCCATATGCTGCTAATTGTGCCTTGTTGAACACATCGTTATTGTCGAAAACATCCGCATACCCGTCCTGTGAATTGGGAGCAAACCCGGTAATATCGCCCGAGAGAATGGCATATACATCAGGGGTGGTCGCTACAAGCTTCAAATTGTTTCCATAAGCCTGGAAAGAGGAAGATGAAAAATTATAGCTTACCGGGCTTCCTGAGAATGAAACAGGAATACTGCTCCAGGTTTCAACACTCTGGCGGTGTTTTATTATTACATAGTAACTGCCTGAAAGCGACATCGGGATTGTGGGAATTGACAAAGAGCCGTCGGTATTAAGGTTTACACCGTGAATTTCATAAAGGTATGACCAGGGGTTAGTTGCATTTGCAAGGATCACACTCAGCGTGTCGACCACATTTTCCTGGAATTTGTCAAATGTATTTGCTCCATCTGTACAATCCTGGGCTTTATTCATCATTCTTGTCAGATTATTATAAAAATCCTCCAGGAAAATTGTAAGATTCAACGTTTTTGCTGCCGGTAAAGGGCCGCCCGCAAATTCATCCGCACCAACGTCTGGAGCGGTTGCAGGTTGGCCAGTGTTATCCGGGTACCCGGGATTCGGGTAACGGTAGCTTCCGTCAATATCCTCACTTACCTGGGGATTTGTCACGAGGGAGCCTCCGCTTTCACATAACGTGTTAACCCCTGTCTGAATATGCAGATTGGCCGGTGAAGAGGTGGTATTTATAAAAGGAGGATTCTCGCTGAATGAAGCAACATCATCAGGCGAAACATATCCCTGGTATGCTGAAAATCCCTGGAAGGTATTTGTGCCGTCAAAGTAAATGAGGTTGTGCGGTCCGGGCGTTCCTGCATAGAAATCATTGTTGTTCCCGGAATATGTACCGATGGCGGCACTGCTGCGGCTGAATGCAACAGTGTTTCCCGAAGCACCGTGCGAAGAGATGTTTACAAGGATATTGTTCCTGAGGTTGGTAACAGGGGTGGTTCCTGCATATACGGCTGCACTCCCGAAGCTGCTGCCCGAGCTCGTGGCATTCAGGAAAACGGTGTTGTTGTAAACCGTGTTCGTGGTGCCACCGGTGAGGTAAAGCCCGCAAATCGAAGGATTCGATGTCGCCATATTTGCTTTGAGGTCGGAAATGAAATTGTTGTAGATGGTGATAGACGGAGTGCTGCTGTTGTAAATCCCGTAAACAAGACAGCTTGCCGTGCTTCCATTGTTGCTGCTGAGGTTATAGAAGTGGTTTTTGTAGACATTCACCGTGGTGCCGAGCGCAGAATAGACCCCGTAAACGGTTCCTCCCCTGGCTGTACAGCTATAAACCGTGTTTGAGAATATGTTTGCCGTGACAGAGCTCTGGTTGTGAATCATCGTCATGTTCCCGGTGCCGTTGTTAGTTATGTTGTACACCGTATTATTGTTGATGAACAGGTTGTTGGCAGATGCCTGCGACCGGATCACATATTGCGGGCCTGTTGTGGAAAGTGTTGAGCCGTAAATCGTATTGTCGTAGATCCTGATCGTATCCACTGAAGCACTGTTGAAAATTCCGTAAAGTGGAGCGGATGATGAGGCCACAGTCGAGGCGCAGTCCGCGATCCGGTTGTGATGGATCCTGACACAGTTTGAAGCTGCGGTGCTGCCCAGGGCATTCCATATCCCGTAAAGATTTTGTGACGTTGTGGCATTGCTGATCAGGGAAATATAGTTGCCTGAAACCTCGGCGCCGGAGCTTGTTCCGCTGGCAAGGGTGATGCCTGCCACACGCTGCGTGGAACCCGTGCCGCTTACAATGGAATCGTTCATGATCTTTACCTTGTCCTGGGCCGCAACATATATTCCATAAGCGTCTGTGTTGGCGCCACCAAAATTCAGGATCGTGTTTTTCATATACTGCCCCACTTCATTGTTGTGATCGTATAATGAATAGGGCGATGGTGCTGCATAACCGGTGATGGCGATCCCGATGTATGCATTGGTGATCACGTTCCCGTCGATCTGGCAATCATTGCAGGCATCGTTTGCAGAGGTGATCGACAACGAGGATGTCGATGTAGAAATGTGGTTTCCGGAATAGATCCCTGTCGATTTGACATTTGTCCTGTTCATGGTGATGTTGCACCCTTTGATCGCAACATGCTGACAACCGTCAAAAGGGGCCGTATTCCTTCGTTTTACCAGTGCATATCCCCATTCAATGGATGACTGGAGAGAAGCATCAATATCCACCTTTTCAAATGTTACGTAATCGGTGCCTGCAATGATAATGCCTCCGTCAGTCGAACCTGAACCTCCCGCCGTGACGGTGATCTTTGGGTTCTGGCCTGTCTGGGACGGGTTCTTTTTAAATGTAATGGGAGAGGTGGCTCCCGCTGTCGGAACTGTAAGGGTTAGATTTACTGCGTTTTCAATATATCCTGAATTGATGAGAAAGGTAACAGGCCCGTTCACACCGTTGGCATTCATAACTGCAAAGGCTGAAGCTATGGTGGGATATTCTGTTCCCGGTATCGTATAAGTTCCCGACACCGGTTCAGCGTTGGCATATAATCCGTGAGGTCCGGCACCGGCGGGGGTATAACCGTGGCAGACACTGCATTTTCTCAAAGTCCCGCTGAACCCCTGGAGGGCAATATTCTGGATGTTGTCCTCCGGCCGTGATGACGGCAGGATTGAATGGGGAGAACCATGGCAGGTGCTGCAAAGCAGGTTCCCGTGGCCACGTGATTCATGGAAGAGTTTGCCTGGATTTTCCGCATAATTGGATCCATGACAGGAGGCTGCTCCGCAGGAAGGTTCCTGGAGCCAGGGGGTGCGGCCCTGTTCGATGGTATGGGCAACGTTTTTTGTGTTGCCGTGACAATTCGTGCACCACATACCCGCCGAATGCATCGTGTCGCGAAGGCATTGCGTATTCGGCCCCGGATGGCACTTATAACAATCGGTCGGGATGGCATCGCCATGTTTTTCATGAATGACCTGGGAAAACTTCGGGGCACTACCATTTCCCGTTGTGCCAAGAACAGGATCCGCATGACAGTTCGCGCATAAGATCGGCCTGTTGTTTATGTTAAATCCTGAAACGTTGGGATGACTCTGAAGAATAGACATTTCGCTTGAGTGACAACCGGAACTGACACAGTTGATTTCATTCGAAACCGGTATCACGCTTTGGGTTGTTGCAAGAAGATCGCCGCTTAAATTAAAGGCTTTGATCAGGGTAAGCTGGAACGGATTCTCATTCACAAGATCATTGTCCTGGAAGGGCGTGACGGGAATCCCCGATACATGGAAGTAATTCACCGAATCGGCCATGGAACCTGAAAGCCCGTAACCAGTGAGTCCGATGTTGTTTGGAAGTGTAACTCCAAAGATCTGGTTTGCATAAGACCAGAAGTTGGTTTTCCCGACGGAATAAGTGTTTCCCGGTACTTCATAGGTCACGTTTATACCGCTTGAAGCACCCATTACGAGTGGCAGCATCGCAGGCGATCCACGACGGATGACCACGGCGCTCTGGTTGTTATACGGAGGCAGTATGCACATGTTTGAAAAATCCTTGTTCGCACAGTGCATTCCCAGGTCGTTCCATGCTATAACAACATATGTATCTGTTGCGGGAGCTTTTTCCTGGATGGGTGATGAAGCAATAAAAAGGAACGGAATAAGCACACAAATGGCAATGATGGTAACTGTCTTCTTCATGGCTGAGGTTTTAGTTAATAATGAAAACTAAAGTAATTCTGGCAATAGTGTCGCGAGGGCTACAACAGTGCAACACATCGACAAATGTACATAAATATATTAATGCATGCAACAGGGCATGATTTTTATTTACTATAAATTCTTATACCGGGACTTCAAACGATTGATCCCCAATAAACAAGCCGGGAAATATTGTTGCGGTCAGGAAAAAAATAACCCTGTCAGGGTCAAAGACCCTGACAGGGTTATTTTAAATGAAATAATGAAGTAATTAAAAATTGTTTCTTTAGCTCATTCTATTTCTTCTTTCCCGGATTCGGCGGGGTGATCATTCCAACACCAACCTGCATATTGTTAAACACCAAAGCCATATCGAAGATATCAACAAAAGCGTCTCCGTTGAGATCCTGAGACATATAGCCATATGCTCCGGTTTGTGCCAGGTTGAACACATCATTATTGTCGAAGATATCAATATATCCATCCTGGGTTCCGGGGACAGAACTGGTGATATCTCCGGAAAATATTCCATAGGTGTAAAAACCATCCAATAACTGTTCATTGTTGCTGAAAGCTGATCCGGGGCTTGCAAAATTGTAGCTGACGGTGCTTCCCAAAAATGATACCGGATTGGCACTCCAGGTTTCCACTCCCTGGCGGTGTTTGACCACAATGTAATAATTTCCGGCTAAGATTCCGGGAATCGTAGATATTGTAAGGGTTCCATCCATGTTGAGGTTCACGCCATGGGCTTCGTATACATAGGCCCAGGGACTTGTTGCGTTGGCCAGGAGAACACTGATCGTATCCACCGTATTCCCCGGGAATTTATCGAATGTAATCGCACCGTCGGTAGATTCCTGTGTCTTTTTCAACGTGGCAGTTCCGATATCAAATAATCCTTCGATAAGAACCACCAGGTTTAATGTTTTTGACGGCGGAGGCGGGGCCAATCCGCCGAATTCATCAGCACCGGCATCAGGTGCGGTAGCCGGTGATAATACGTTTTCTGGGTACCCGGTATTGGGATATCTTGGATCTCCGTCGATATCGGTTGTAATTGCCGGCAAAGAAACTACGGTGCCGCCACTTTCACATTTCGTCACGACATTTGTCAGCATGTGAAGGTCATACGGTGCTCCTGCACCATTTACAAACGGAGGCATCTCGTTAAAGGATGTCGCATCGATCGGTGCCAGCCATGCCTGGTAATCGGAAAATGATGAATAAGATGAAAATCCATCATAGAAGATCAGGTTATTCAGCCCGGGGGTGCCGGCGTAGAAGTCATTATAGTTGGAACTCGCTGCATATGTTGCGATGTTGATAGAACTTCTTCTGTATGCAACAGTTAACCCGCCACTTCCGCCGGGGGTTGATGTATTTACGAAAATGTTATTCTGCAGGGTCGTCGTCGGGGTTGTCCCGGCATAAATGGCTGCACTGCCGAAAGTGCTTCCCGAACTGGTGGCGTTAAGATAGATGGTGTTGTTAAAAACATTGTTGGTTGTTCCTCCGTTAAGATAGAGTCCGCAAATGGCGGGATTATTCGTAGCCATGTTTGCGGTAAGATCAGAAATAAAATTGTTGTAGATATTTATCGTCGGAGTACTGCTGTTGTTTATCCCGTAAACCAGGCAGCCTGCCGTATTCCCGTTGTTGCTGTTTATGCTGTAGAAATTGTTTTTATACACATTGGCGGTAGTTCCCAGGGCAGAATACACGACATAGACCGTTCCTCCATTGGAAGAGCAGTTATAGATCGTATTTGAGAAAATATTTGCAACCGTTGAACTCTGGTTGTGGATAAGTGTCAGTCCTCCTGTACCGTTATTGGTGATATTAAATATGGAATTATCGTTAATAAATACGTTGCTTGCTGATCCTGATTGCCGGATAACATAATGGGACCCGGTGGTAGAAAGGGTAGAGCCGGAAATTGTGTTGTTATAGATCCTGATGGTATCCGGAGAGGCACTGTTGAATATACCATACATCGGTGCTCCGGCTGTTGTAACGGTCGATAAACAATTCTTTATCCTGTTATGATGGATACTGACGGTGTTTAACGCGGCCGTATTGCCAAGAGCATTCCATATTCCGTAAAGATTTTGTGAAGTGGTGGCATTGCTTATCACGGTAATAAAGTTGTTGGCAACTTCTGCGTTTGAACTGATCCCTCCCGCAAGCGTTATTCCGGCCACACGTTGCGTGGACCCGGTCCCGCTGACAATAGAGTCATTCATGATCTTGATCTGATCCTGGGCGGTGATATAGATCCCGTAAGTGTCAGTATTTGCCCCTCCAAAATTCAGGATCGTGTTTTTCCCGAATTGCCCGATCTCGTTGTTATGATCATAGAGCGTATAGGGCGATGGTGCTGACGTATAACCTGAAACAGAGATACCGATGTATGCATTCGTAATAACGTTATTATCAATCTGGGCATCATTGCAGGCATCCGTGGTTGCAGTTATCACAAGTGCCGTTGTGGCGGTGGCAATGTGATTTCCGGAATAGATCCCGGTGGATTTCACATTGGACCTGTTCATAGTGATGTTGCACCCTTTGATGGAAGGATGCTGGCACCCGTCAAAAGGAGCGGTATTCTGCCTTTTTACGAAGGCATATCCCCACTCAACCGTGGACTGGGCAGAAGCGTCAATATCAACTTTTTCAAACGTGACATAATCCGTTCCTGCGATGATGATGCCGCCATCTGTTGTAGCAGCAGTTCCTGCACTCACGATCAGTTTGGGGTTTGCACCCGTCTGGGCCGGATCCTTTTTAAAGGTGATAGTCGCCGATGCGGAGGCTGTATTGGTATTAAGGATCAGGTTGACGCCCGTTTCCGTATAATCGGCGTTTATCAGGAAAACACAATGCCCGCTAACTCCACTGGAGTTAAGCGCTGAAAATGCCGTTGCTATCGAAGCATAGCTTCCGGGTATCGTGTAGGTTCCGGATAGCTGGGCTTTGCCGATCAGGCTACCTGCAAGAAACAGGCAAATAAAAAATAAAGTTTTTCTCATGGTGTTAAATTTGGTTTGGTTAATGGTTTCTGTTATTCGTGAAAAATTGACGCTGTCAGGGTCCTTGACTCTGACAGGGTCCTCGGCTCTGACAGGATCCTCAACCCTGACAGGGTCCTCAACCCTGACAGGGTCCTCAACCCTGACAGGGTCCTCAACCCTGACAGGATCCTCAACCCTGACAGGGTCCTCAACCCTGACAGGGTCCTTGACTCAATCGGGGTTTTATTTTATGTAAAAAGCAGCAATACCGGCACTTGAGAATTTAGATATCTCTTTTAAACGTTATTGCAATATTACGATTTTCTTTACAAGACATGCATCTTCTGATAAAAGTCTTGCACAATAAATGCCTGAAGGCAAAGAATTACCGTCAGATCCTTCACATTTCCAGGTATAATGATGTGTGCCTGACGGCAAGATCCCGGTTGTTATGTTGGACACGATATTCCCTTTCTGGTCAATGATATCAAGGGTGATCCGTTCCTCCGCCTTCATGGAAACATCCATGGAAACCATTTCTTTTGCCGGGGTTGGATAGGGTGTTGAAAGTGTCATGCCGTTAGCGGCAGCTATTCCGTGGTCGCTGATCCCGACTGAAACAGGTCCCAGCGTACCATCCCGTTTTATGTTCTGCCCGAAAACATTGGTCGACCCGTTCCGGTCATCTTCCCAGATCGTGATCCATTGACCGTCATGTGTGTACCCGATCTCACGGTGGATCTTTGAGGAAGCGACATTGGAAACAGGTACCGGCGGATCTCCCCATACATAATCGCCGCTGGAATTCACGCAAAAGGCAAGGATCCTGTTGGACATGGAACTTCCGAGATCGTAGTAATCGTACATGACCATGACAACAGAATCCGCTCTCCTGGCGCTGATCCAATCCACATCGATATCAGATAGAGGGATATAGATCTTCCCGGGATCCGTCCATAAACGGTCACCAGATTGCGACATTTTCTGGCCATAAAGACCCCAGAGTGTCTGGTCAGTATTTTCCTCTCGCCAGAATACATAGAGGCGGTATGTTTGCGGATCGTAGGTAATTGAAGGATAGAGCCGCATTGTTCCGGTGATATTTGACACTTCCTGTCCATCCACTTTCATTGCGGTATGACCAAGGTTATCAACATGTTGAACGAAGCAGTTGAAATAATTCATGATCCTGTCGTCGAACCATGCGACGAACACCCCGCCAGCAGAATCACTTTCAAGGACGATATAGGGAACAACCGGCAGTGATCCGGTTTCAAGGATCGGTACCGGCGCCACCCAGAGCGGGTTTCCGTCTGCATCGAATTTTTGTGCATACATGAAGCGCGGATCATAGAAAGATGCACCCTGCTTCACAAATACCACGATAACCGAATTGTTGTCGGAGGCAATGATCTTCGGAAACGAATAATTATCGGCAGTGCTGCTCTGGTAAACGATACCGTCCGGGCCCCATAATTTCGTGCCATCAGTCGTCACTTTCTGAAGACGAAGTCCTGTTTTTGCGGTTGTAACATCGCTTTGCCAGACAAATACAGGATTTCCATCATCGGGTATGGCGATCATAGGATCAGGCTCGAAACTGGGCGTGGCGTTTGACAGTCCAATACCGTCGGGGCCCCAGATCTGTTCACCGAGCATGTTTGTCCGGTATACAAAAACATCATTGTCGCCGGTCCGGATATCCTGAAGGGCCATAATGCAATGGTTCTGCTGGTCGACCTTCATATCCCAGTCGGTAAGCCATGAATCACTCTGGTGACTGCTGACAAGCAACCCGGACTGATCCCACTGGAGATACCCGTTGACATTAAGCTGCTGAAGCCGTACATCGTAATTCCCTGTTTCATTCGACCAGAATGAAACATAAGAATTCCCGTCTGACTGGGTACCCAGTTTCGGGATCACATCTTCTCCGGTTCCGAATGTTATCTGAGTGTTCTCATCGGGACTGGTGCTCCATTGTGCGCCTGCGCTGAACCAAAGAAGCAGGGCTGAGATCAGAAAGAATAAGGTTTTTTTCATTGGACAGGATTTAATGGTGAATAGAAATTAATTGGTCATTTATACTGAATGCATTGCTATCGGATGGATTAGAGGGGTTCTAATTTAGAAAAAAAGGTTCAATATGCAAGCAACCAGGCAAAATATTTAAAAAAGCAATATTTTTACATGCTGGACGAAATTTTAAATTTCGTCCAGCATACATAATATAAAATGAGAACCGCCATCATCATCCCTGCGGCAGGAAATTCCAGTCGGATGGGCTCGGAAAAAGCCTCGATGGACCATCGTGAAGGCCTGACTTTTGCGGGTTACCTCGTGAGCGAATACAGCAGGCTTGGAATTGACCCCGTTATCCTGGTGGTGAACCGCTCTTTTGATCTGTCTTCCCTGAAAGGCGTTCCTGTTAGATTTGTCATCAATGATCATGTTCATCTTGGCCGATCGCATTCTGTCAGACTCGGGATCCATAAAGTTCCGGAAGGCCATTCATGCTTGATCCAGAATGTCGACAATCCATTCGTTGACAACAGGCTCCTTGAAGGGATGATTTCCCTGGCTAAACCGGATCATTATATCGTGCCGGTCTGCCATGGCCACGGCGGACACCCGATCCTCCTCGGAAGCAGCATCGTTGACCATCTCAGGAACATGGATGTCCCGGAAGATTTCAAGGGAGTCCTGGATAAATTTTCGAGAGCAGAATTTGTATTCCCTGATGAAAAAATCCTCCTGAACGTCAATACACCTGCAGATTACGAAGCATTCTGCCGATCTTTCTGACCATTGCCGATAAACGCCTCCAAACTTCTGATCATTGATTCGGTTGAGTCGGTAGCTATATCATACACTTCAATATCAGCGACATTCCAGTGCCGGGAAACGGAGCTTAGCAGGCTCCGGCGCACGATCCATACCTGCGGAATCATGGATTGGCGGCACAGCCTGGTCACGGCCTTTGCCCAGCCTTCATTTTTCATTTCCAGCGGGCCGATCTCGTCGATGAAAAACACCTGTACCTCGTGATGTTTTGAATTGTCGAGAAGTTCTTTTCCTGTTGAAAATCCTTGCGGGTTGAAATTATACCGGCCAAAAGGGACCCAGCCTTTGTGGGGATTCAGCCTGCAAAGATCAAGATGATCACCTGATCGTATATCCCAAAGGTCATATCCGTTTTGAACATCATTTTCAAAAAATGCCGGGGCAAGGAATCCCCCGACATTGTACTTTTTCTCCTTAAGACCGGTGATCACCTGTTTTGCAAACGTGGTTTTCCCTCCATGAATTTCTCCGGTGATGATGAAAACTTTTGACCGGGAACCCTGTTCTTTTTCAAACTGGTCGAGGAGTAATTCCGACCGGGTGAAAATGGAAGAGAAATGATTCTTCCTGAAAATGTTTTTCGAGTCAGGAAGATCTGAGATAATGCCCGGTAATGCTGAAAAAGCCATTCCCAGCGACTGGTAGAGATTTGCAAAGCCTTTGTTGTAAAGAACAGCGCGGATCAGGGGGTTCCGTAATTCAATGCTGATGGCGGCAAAGCCCATGATGATGACGATGGCACGCAGGATCATTTTCAGCCCGATGATCAGCCCTTCTGCGGAAAATCTTCCCGAACCCGCAAGCCCGTTCAGAAAAAATGCGGCAGCCATGGTGATTACGATAAACTGGATCCAGATAGAAATTTTTTTGAACCGGATCAGTGACTTTTTGTAACGGAAGGTGCAAAAACCCGCATAAATCAAGGCAAATGGGATGGAGATAAACAATTCTTCTGAATTGAAAAGGAAAAGAGCAAGAATGATCGCAACAAAATTCAGCACAAGGTACCAGACAGAATACTCCCGGCTGGTGACTGCGAGGAATGAAGAAGGATCATCCGTCAGTTCAATATTCTTAATGGATCCCGTTGAGATTTTCCCTTTGCTGCGGAACTTTCCCGACCTGTATCCGAGCAGGGCTGCGACCATTCCTGCGACCAGGTAAATGGCTGCAATGCAAATCACAAGTATGAACGGGTCTGCATGGTCCAGGTGAACCTGATGTGCAAAGAACCAATAGAGTGAATCGAGGATATTAACAAAATCAAATCCATAGAGGATAAGCAGATTGAAAAACAGCTGAACAAGTGTGCTGAACACGGCAAGAGCGCCGGCAAACATATATCCTGCCAGGTTTTTCCCGAACAGGAAAATCATTAATTCGATGATCAGGGCTTCGGTAAAGATCCCGATCATCGGTCCCAGGATGAGCGCACTGGGAGAGATTGATTTCATCAGTGCACAGATCAGGCCTGCCCTCCAGGCCAGTCCATTCACCTTCCATACCTGGAGAAACGCGATGAGCAGGTAAACCCCGATAAAAGAAAGAATGGCCCCGGTGAAAGGAATATTCAGATTGTGAAGGAAACTCCCGGCGATGATCTCCACGGAAGCCCATAAACTCCCTGCGACCGCGGCTTTCAGCCAGATCGAGGGCAGCGGTTTATGGCGGATGATTTCCATCAGGGGGAGGTCATATCTTTAAAACCAGGTTGCGAATTTATCATTAAATTTATTCAATGATTGACTAAAAAGGAGAAACCACAAAGGCGCACAAAGGAAGTCACAAGGGTGCACAAAGGTAAAATGTATGATTATCAAATCCTTTGTGTTCCTTTGAGATGTACTTAGGGTGCCTTTGTGGTAAAATTTCTTACCGGTTATACAGTATCGTTGGGGATTTTTGGCGGGTAATATGGTAAGATATTTTAGTAATTTTACCAGCGATAACAAGAAGAAACGGATCATGGAGCGTATTTTTTCGAAAGTGGAAGAGATCAGGAGCGGGCAGGAACGTGCTGCGGTATGCATCGTCGTTGATACCCGGGGTTCAACACCACGAAAGCAGGGTTCAAAGATGATCGTTTATGCTGACGGCAGCATTTTCGGCAGCATTGGCGGCGGCAGCGTTGAGAAAGAAGTAGCGGAGAAAGCCGTTGCGCTGATCGCATCGGGAACCCCCGAAAAATGCACATTCCAGCTTGAAGAAGACCTCGGGATGCACTGCGGAGGGTACATGGAAGTCTATATTGAGCCGATCAACCCGTCGCAGCAGCTGGTCATTTTCGGCGCAGGGCATGTTGGAAAAGCCGTGGCGAGGTTCGCTAAAGAATTTGAATTTTCGGTGACCGTCATAGACCCGCGGGAGAACATTTTCGGGGATAAGGCATTCACCCTCTGCAATTGCATCAGCAACGATTATTTCAAGGCCATCGATGAAATGGTTTTTACGGATAACACATACATCGTGATTGTAACGCCGAAGCACCTGTATGACGAAGAGATCCTGGAGAAGGTGGCAGGAAAACCGCATGCATATATTGGAATGATTGGCAGCACGAGGAAAACCGACCTTGTAAAAAAGCGGTTCCTCGAAGAAGAGATCATGTCAAAGGAAGAAATAGAAAAGATCGATATGCCGATCGGGATTAAATTCCATGCGGAAACACCGCAGGAAATAGCCATCAGCATCCTGGCAAAGCTGATCGACACAAGGAATACACTGGTGCACAGTCAAAGTTAGCATTGATGATATGAGCAGCACGATCCGATTCATCCTCGACGGAAAACCTATGGAAATTGACTTCTCCAAAACACCCGGCTTGAAGCCAACCACCACTGTGCTGAACTATCTCAGATCCCTTCCGGATCACCTGGGTGTAAAGGAAGGTTGCGCCGAAGGAGACTGCGGTGCCTGCACGATTGTTGTCGCAGAGCCTGACGCGTATGGAAAAATCGTTTATAAAGCCCTGGATTCCTGCCTCCTGTTCCTCCCGATGATCCACGGGAAACAACTGATCACCGTTGAAAACCTGGCCATTCCCGGAACAAAGGGAAAGGTACTTCACCCTGTGCAGGAAGTCATGGTTGAAACAAACGGAACGCAATGCGGTTATTGCTCTCCGGGTATCGTCATGTCACTGTTCGCACTGTACAGGAACCATAAGCGGCCTTCACGTGCAGTAATCAATGATGCCCTTACGGGGAACCTTTGCCGTTGCACAGGCTACCAGCCGATCATCAAAGCAGCGGAAAAAGCATGCTCCGGTAACGGGAAAGACCAGTTTTCAGAGAATGAATACACTGTGAAATTCTTACTGAACCTGCTGAAAAAAGAAAGGGAAACCATTGAACTGGTCACACCTGCCCAGGCATATTACAAGCCGTTTATCCTCAACGAAGCTTTAAGGCTAAGGAAAATGCACCCGGGGGCTGTCATCATCAACGGCTCCACTGATGTGGCGCTTCGGCAGACAAAAGGGAAAGAGCTCCTTCGCGAACTCCTCGATATATCTGCCATTGAAGACCTGCAGTTGTTCGCTGTAATGAAAAACCAGCTTGTTTTCGGAGCGGGAATGACAATGGAAGAAGTTATCAGGGAATCGGAAAGCAGGCTGCCGGCGTTGGCTGAAATATTAAGGGTTTTCGGATCGCTTCAGATCAGGAATATCGCAACAATCGGCGGAAATGTAGGTTCCGCCTCCCCGATCGGGGATACACTGCCGCTTCTCTTTGTGCTGGATGCGAAGGTCAGGCTTGATTCTTCTGGTTCCCACAGGGAGGTTAAAATCGCGAAGTTCATCACGGGATACAGGAAAACTGATCTCCGCGACGATGAGCTGATCACGGAAGTGCTCATCCCGGTACCCGAAAAAAATGCCATCCTTTCATCATACAAGGTATCGAAGCGGAAAGATCTCGATATATCCACCGTTTGCGGAGCGTTTAAGGTTATTCCTGAAGAAGGCAAAGTGAAAGAGATACGGATCGCATTCGGAGGGATGGCCGCAACAACAAAGCGGGCTTTAAAGACAGAGAAGTTCCTGGAAGGAAAAAACTGGGACCGTGAAACAGTGGAGAAGGCCATGCAGGTGCTTTCCAAAGAATTCACGCCGATCTCGGATGCAAGGTCTGGGGCGGAATTCAGAAGTATTGCGGCCGGGAATTTGTTATTGAAGTTTTATTTGGAGAATAGTTAGAAAAATTACTTTGTGACCTTTGCGAAACCCTTTGTGTTCTTTGTGGTTTAAAAAAATTTTAACACAGAGATCACAAAGAAGGCACGAAGACACAGAAGAAAAATATTTATTGTGGGAATGTCAGCAAAGATGCATCACGACAGCGCTGTTAAACATGTGACCGGGGAATCGGTTTATGTGAACGATATTGCCGTAAGCGGGCAACTGCTGATGGGGAAGGTCGTTTTCAGCCGGCATGCCCATGCTTTGATCAGAAAGCTGGATTTCTCAAAAGCCAGCCTGGTGAAGGGTGTTCACGCCATTCTTACGGCAAAGGATATTCCCGGTCAGAACCAGATGGGTCCTGTTATCCATGATGAACTTTGCCTGGCGGAAAAAGAAGTTACATTCATCGGCCAGGCAATTGTGCTGATCGCAGCTGAAACAATGGAGATCGCCCATGAAGCCGAAAAGCTGATCGAAATCGAATACAAGCCTCTTGAGGAGATCCTGGATATCGAAACCGCGATGGCGAAGAAGAACCTCCTCATCTTCGGAGGGAAAATCGAACGCGGAGATGTTGATTCTGCTATGAAAACAGCAACTCATGTGATCAAAGGAACGCTGAAAACTGGTGCCCAGGAGCACTGGTACCTTGAAACCCAGACGGCCCTTGCTGTTCCCGGGGAAGGCCGGGAAATGATGATCCATGCCTCCAGCCAGAATCCCAACGAGACCCAGGCCATTGTTGCAGAAGTTCTCGGAATAAATAAAAACGATGTGGAGGTTGAAGTCAGACGGATGGGCGGCGGTTTCGGCGGAAAGGAAACGCAGGGAAATCATGTGGCCGCATGGGCCGCCCTGCTTGCAAATGCCACGAAGCGGCCCGTGAAGATCCACCTGTTCCGCGACGACGACCAGGTGATGACCGGGAAAAGGCACCGGTTCCTCTCCGAATATGAGATCGGGTTTAATGATGAGGGATTGATCCTGGCATATAAAGTGGACCTGAACTCCGATGCAGGTGCCGCAATGGACCTTTCGAAAGCGATACTCCAGCGCGCCCTGTTCCATGCCGACAATGCCTACTATATACCCGATATCTGTATCACAGGCAGCGCCTGGGAAACGAACCTGCCTTCGAACACCGCATTCCGCGGCTTCGGTGGCCCTCAGGGAATGGCTGTGATCGAAACCGCCATCGACAGGATCGCCCGATTCCTGAAGAAGGATCCGGCTGAAGTCAGGCTCCTGAATTTCTACAAGGCAGGAAAGAACAACATCACACCATATGGTGAAAAGGTGAATAACAATCACCTTTTTATGATCTATGATAAGCTGATCCAGTCATCGGACTATCAAAAACGAAAAAAAGAAATTGAGAAATTTAACCGGCAGAATGAGTTTTTAAAGAAAGGAATAGCCCTGACCCCGGTGAAATTCGGCATTTCCTTTACCACCTCATTTCTGAACCAGGCCGGGGCATTGGTGAATATTTACACCGACGGGACGGTACTGGTCAATCACGGCGGAACGGAGATGGGCCAGGGGTTGCATACCAAGATCCTGAAGATTGCTTCTGAAGAACTGGGGGTAACCCCTGATAAGGTAAGGGTCACCGCAACGAATACCTCCAAGGTCCCGAATACATCCGCCACAGCCGCTTCATCCGGAAGCGATATGAACGGGATGGCCGTTAAAAACGCCATCGATATCCTGAAGGAAAGACTGGTTGATGTTATCCGGGATGAGCATTATTCTCTCTTCGATGGGAAGCATTTGCCAAAAGCTAAAATCGTTTACAAGGATAATTTCATTTTTTACATCGATGATCCCGGACGAAAGATCCCGTTTGAAAAGATCGTAAAGGCAGCTTACCTGAAGCAGGTAAGCCTGAGCGCCACAGGTTTTTACAAAACACCGGGAATTCATTTCGACTGGGACAAGGGACGAGGGAATCCGTTCTTTTATTATTCCTTCGGGATGGCCGTCTCCGAAGTGATGATCGATGTACTGACCGGTTCTCATCAGTTATTAAGAACGGATATTTTTCAGGATGTGGGTGATTCGATCAACGAAGGCATCGACCGCGGACAGATAGAAGGAGCCTTCATTCAGGGCGTAGGCTGGTGTACGACGGAGGAAATCAAATGGGACAATAGCGGGAAATTGCTTACGCACTCTCCGGATACGTACAAGATACCGACAGTGAATGATATCCCGGTGGATTTCAGGGTTGAACTGCTGAAGAATGTACCCAACCCGGGAACGATCCATGGAAGCAAGGCGATCGGCGAACCGCCGCTCATGCTGGCATTTTCGGTATGGCTGGCGATCAAAGATGCCATCTCTGCCGTGGGGGATCATAAAATTGAGCCGGAGTTTTCTTTACCGGCCACGAACGAAGTGATACTGCTTTCGGCAGAGAAATTGAGAAAATTGAAAATACATTCTGTTCTATGAAAGAAACACTCAAAAAGATTAATGAACTATCTGCAAAATATGCAGACTATACAGCCGGTAACCTTTCAAAACTCATAAAGATCCGCTCGATGAGCACCGGCGAAAAAGCCGTGGCGGAAGAACTTCAGCGGCAGATGCTCGAAGCAGGCTTTGATGAAGCCCGGATCGACGGTCTTGGCAATGTGATCGGCCGGATCGGGAACGGGCAAAAGTCCATTTGCTTCGATGGACACATTGATACCGTGGATGTCGGGAACCGGGCAAACTGGGATACCGATCCTTTTTCGGGAGAGATCAGGGATGGCTTTGTATTTGGACGCGGAAGCGTTGACCAGAAAGGAGGTCCTGCTTCGTTTGTGACAGCAGGCCGCATCCTCAAAGAGCTTGCTTTTGATCGTGACATGACCATCTATTTCACAGGAACAGTGATGGAGGAAGATTGCGACGGCTTATGCTGGAAATATATCGTGGAGGAAGAAAAGATCGTTCCCGATTTCCTGGTCATCACCGAACCGACCGATCTGAACATCTATCGCGGACAGCGGGGTAGGATGGAAATGGAGATCGAGTTCAGGGGAATTTCTGCGCATGGCTCTGCGCCTGAACGCGGGAAGAATGCCATCTATATGGCAGCACGTGCATCCCTGGATATAGAGAAACTGAATGACAGGCTGAAGAGCGATGATTTCCTCGGGAAAGGAAGTGTCACCCTTTCGGAATTTGTATCGGGAAGCCCGTCGTTGTGTGCTGTTGCGGATTATGCGAAGATACATCTTGACCGCCGCCTGACATGGGGCGAAACAAAAGAATCAGCCGTGAAGGAAATAGAAGATATCCTGAAAGGCAAGGATGCCGTGGTGAAAGTCCTGAATTACGAGGAAACTGCCTATACCGGCAAGCGTTACGGGATGGAAAAATATTACCCGACATGGAAAATTGAAGCAGATCATCCGCTGGTTACCGGTGCCACCGGGGCATTTAAAGGTCTTTTCGGCCGGGAACCCAACGTCGATAAGTGGACATTTTCAACGAATGGGGTTACAATTAACGGCTATTATAAGATCCCTTGCATCGGGTTTGGACCCGGGAATGAAGTGCTGGCGCATGCCCCGAATGAAAAGGTGCCGGTAAGCGACCTTGTGGCTGCTTCAGCGTTTTATGCGGCGATCGCTTACTATTTGTAAGATATTCGCGGCAAACAGCACCTTCATGAAACTTCATGAAAATCTTCGTGTAGCTTCATGTAAGAATAAACATCAAATTATTAATTCATACTATGAACAATACTCTGACAAACCTCCTCAGGATTATCGAATCCTCAGGCGAAAGCCTCTACCAGAAAGATTTCCTGCTTACCTGGGAAAAAACCGGCAAAGAACTCGAATCCATCCTGGCCACCGCTGACGCCCTGAAATACCTGCGCGACCACAACATCTCGGCCCGCTGTTTCGACTCCGGACTGGCTATTTCGCAGTTCCGCGACAATTCAACCCGGACCAGGTTCTCGTTTGCATCTGCAGCCAACCTCCTGGGACTTGCCGTGCAGGATCTGGACGAAGGCAAATCGCAGATCAGCCATGGAGAGACCGTTCGCGAGACTTCCGTGATGATCTCCTTCCTCAGCGATATAATCGGCATCCGCGACGATATGTATCTCGGTGCGGGGAATGCCTATATGCGGGAAGTCGGCGAAGCACTTGATGAGGCATTTACTGATGGTGTATTGCCGCAACGGCCGGGCATTGTGAACCTCCAGTGCGATATCGATCATCCGACCCAGTCCATGGCTGACCTGCTTCACCTGAAAAACACATTTGGCTCGCTGGAAAACCTGAAAGGCAAAAAGATCGCTATGACCTGGGCTTATTCACCGAGCTATGGCAAGCCATTGTCGGTTCCGCAGGGGATCATCGGACTGATGACCCGTTTCGGGATGAAGGTTGATCTTGCATTTCCGGAAGGATACAACCTGATCCGGAATGTGGTTGACCTGGCCGGCACACAGTCGCAGGCAAGCGGCGGCAGTTTCCGGGTGGTGAACTCAATGGATGAAGCCTTTTACGACGCTGATATCGTCTATCCCAAGAGCTGGGCCCCGTTCAATGTGATGCGGCAGCGTACGGATCTTCTCAGGCAAAACGATCATGATGGTCTGAAATCGCTGGAAAAGGAGTGCCTGGCCAATAATGCACAGTTCAAAGATTGGGAATGCACACGCGAAAAAATGAAAATGACAAAGGAAGGAAACGCACTATATATGCATTGTCTTCCGGCTGATATTTCAGGGGTTTCCTGCAAGGAAGGGGAAGTTTCGGGATCAGTCTTTGAACAGTACCGCGTTCCGCTTTACAAGCAGGCGGGGTTCAAGCCTTATATCATCGCTGCAATGATGCTTACAAACCGGTTTAAAAACCCGGCAAGGATCCTTGAAGAGATGTCTGAAAACAAAGTACCGCGAAGCCTTTGATTGTACCCACCCCGACCTACGGTCTTCCCCTCCCTACTTGTCTACTCTTTATACACATCAATTTATTTAATCGATTAAAAAACATTTGGCAAATATTCTTTCCTTATGTCCTTTTCTTTTGCTTGCCCAAAAGAAAAGGACGAAAAGAAAAAGGCAGCCTGGGTTTTCGGCGACCCACTTATGGTTCGATTCCTAAGCCAGTCAAGCCGTTCTCCCAACCTTCGCTATCGCTCCGGCCGGGATCACTTCTCTAACTGGCTTTTTACGGAATCTTCACCGAGTGGGTCCCCGCCTCAAACCCTAAGGCATGCAATTTTATCATTTTTTTCCCGCCTTATGAAATTCACGTGAAGAAAATCGAGGATTGAGCGTGAAAAACCGCGAACTGTTTGACGATCCCGGTCGGAGCGACAGCGAAGACCGGGAGCGGAGTTTTCGCGGTTTAGCGAATGACGATGATTTTTAGTGAATTTCATACAGCGGTGAGTTTGTTCCCCTCCCCGCTTGGGGAGGGGTTAGGGGTGGGGCTGTTTGATCCAAGCAAAAGAAAGGAACAACAAATAAATATAGTAAAACCTAAGATGTGTAAAAAGAGTAGCTACTTGTAGGGTGGGGATTTAAGGGGAGGGTACGATTGGTTTCTTCCCGCATTTGTCATGGGTAATAATTTATAATTCCAGAAATTTGCCTTTGTGCTTTCCTGCCTTCAGCACCCCTTTCTGCAAAGCAATTTCCCCGTTCGAAATGACCGTTTCAGCTCTGCCGCGAATTTTCATCCCTTCATAAATATTCGAATCGCAGCGCTGGAACTGATTTTTCGCAGAAATGAACCCTTCAAAATCCGGATCCCAGATGACAATATCCGCATCAAATCCCGGATCCAGCCTTCCTTTGCGACCCGATAATCCGAATATCTCTGCCGGCCGGGAAGAAACAAGGCTTACGAACTGGTTTATCGTGATCTTTTTTGTCAGTACTCCATAGGTATATAACAGCGGCAGGCGGAATTCAATCCCGCCGGCTCCGTTCGGGATTTTCGTAAAATCATTGATTCCTTTATCTTTTTGTCCATGAAGATTGAACGGGCAATGATCCGTTGCCACCGTGTCAAACGTGCCATCGGCCAATCCCTGCCAGAGTTGCTGCCGGTCCTTTTCAGCGCGGATGGGAGGGGAGATCACATACGGGAGGACCTTCATATTATCCAGCGTCTCATCATAAACCGAATCATTCAGCATCAGGTACTGGATGCAGGTTTCTGCGAATATTTTCAACCCTGATTTTTTCGCCTGCCTCACCGCTTCAGCCCCTTCACCGGTGGAAATATGAACGATGTACGCAGGGCAACCAGTTTTTGCGGATAATTCAATGACCCGTTGAATCGCCCGGATCTCCGTCTCCGGAGGCCGTGATAATGCATGATAACGGGCATCGGTCAGGCCTTTCGACAGGTATTCCTGCTGCAGCCCGCTGATCATTTCCCCGTCCTCGCAATGCACCATGACCAGCCCACCGGCCGGACCCACGATCCTCATCACCCGTTCCAACTCAGAAAGGCTGATACCGATCGATTCGCGATAGGCGAGGTAAGTCTTGAACGACCTGATTCCTTCTTCCTCAATGCAAGACCTGATCTCAGTTTCAATATTTTCGTGCCATCCGCTTATTCCCAGGTGCAACCGGTGATCAACAAGAGAGGATGCCGCTTCAGCTTTACGGGCATGAAGGGCTTCAATGAGCGACTGGCCACGGTGCGGCGTGACGAAATCCATGATGCATGTCGTTCCGCCTGCAATGGCGGCTTTGCTCCCGGTGATGAAATCATCCGAAGAAGGTCCTGCAGGGGTTGGCAGCGCAAGATGGACGTGCGGATCGATCGCTGATGGAAAAATTATTTTTCCATCAGCATCTAATACTGTATAACCCGGATATTCAGCCGGATCAAGGATGCCTCTTGAGATGATCTTTCCCTGGTCAATAACAAGGTCTTCCCGGATGTTTTTTTCGGGGGAAACAAGGGTTCCGTTAATTATCAGTAAAGGGCTCCTGTTCATTTGTCCATCAGTTTCCAAAGCCTTTCCGCCTGTTTCCCTGATTCTTTCAGAATTGCAACTTCATCAGCGGTCAGGATCCTGCCGTTCTCAACAATTAATTTGCCGCCAGAGATTACATGGGTCAGGTGCTTCGATTCAATCCCCCACAGGAAATGGCTTATGAAATTTTCAGAAGTCATTGGCGTGGGCGAATCATAATCAAAAACGACAAGGTTGTTTTCGCTGTCACAGGAAAAGCTATTATTTTCAAGGTAATGATGAACGTTCCGGAAACGGCGGTAAGTCTCGATGTAATCAATGGAATCGTGGATATGACCTGCAAAAAAAGCGGCCTTTGCGCTCCGGAGCATATCACTGTGCATCCCATCGGTTCCGAGCATGATATTTTTGCCAAGTCCGGCAGAATTGAAATGCCCGACCTTGTTGTTCAGGTTGCTTTCGGTGTTCTGAACGACCCAGGCAGGTGAATCTGCAACCAGTTTCCGTTCATTGTCATCCAGGTGCAGGCAATGACCAAGGATCGTCTTCGGGAACTGAAGCACCCCGGCTTCATGGAAACGGTTGATGACACTTGTGCCATGTTTTTCAAGACACTGTTCCTGGTCATATTTATCCTCTGCAACATGAACGTGAATACCGGAATGCGTCCCTTCTGCAAGATGAACAGCCTTTTTCAGTGTTTCATCCCCAATGGTAAAAGAAGCATGAAGGCCAACAAGGCCTTGCCTTTCCGCAAGGTATTTTCCTGTTTCTTCAAGTCCCTGCTGTGAAATCCGGAGCCCGTCACGATCTGAGATCTCATAGCATAACAGATGACCCACGCCCACTTCATCGAAGGCGCGGGCAATGGTTTCCAGGCTTCCTTGAACAGCATCCGGCGAGGCATGGTGGTCGATGGCGAAGGTAACGCCGTTCTTCGCGCAGGCCATCGCCGTGACCAGGGCGCTGGAATAGATCATATCAAGGTCCAGCGCTTTATCCAGCGTCCACCAGATGTATTTCAGGATCTCCCTGAAGTTTTCCGGGTTCTTGTTTGGGGCAGGCATCCCTCTTGCCAATGCGGAATAAACATGATGATGGCCGCAAGCGAAAGATTTGGTAATGAATTTCCCCGTGCAATCGATGGTTTGGGTTGGTTGATTACCCGTAGGGACATGTCGCGACATGTCCTTACCAAAATCCCGCGACATGTCCCTACCCGACATGTCCCTACGGGTAATCCCGCCATCAATACCCGGATGAACCCGGATATCGGTTTGCCGGAATTCAAGCGTTTTCCAGTCGATGAAGGTTCCGTTTTTAAGTAATATCATGAATGAAGCGTTTAGTAATAATGAGTTTCGACAACAGGCTGCCAGAGGTTGCGGTAATGATCGTCCCGGAAACCTTTGCAGACATCCTTCAGGATACATTCCCTGTGATCGGTGAGTTCAACGATCTCATAAAATGTGCAAGGATCCTTTTCACAACGGCCGACCCGGCACAGCGGTTCATTGTTGCAGCAGCTTCTTCCCAGCGACCAGAAAAAGTCATTCAGCTTTGTCACCGGATGCCCCGAGACGTCTGCGATCAGCTTGAATGCATCGATGCAGGCGTTACGGACTTCTTCGTCACTTTGAATCGGCTTGTGGTCAGAAAGCTTATGATGCAGATCCTCGTCCGGGATCTCAACGCAGCCTGTCCGGAGAAGGACCCGCTGCATATGATAATCCATGATGGGAGTAAAATTCTGCTTGTCACGGATGTTGACCATTCCGGCTTCTTCCAGCAATTTCAGCAGGAAGGTGACCTTTTTTTTCATCGGATCGCTGAATGCGATCAGTCCCGGGAGGATCTCATAAAACCCGGTGCCTGAATGGATCAGCTCGTTGTCGGCCGTTTCAATGAGGTTTTCGATCCGGGATTCAAAGAAATCATCCACGAAAACATCCAGGTCGATCATGAACTGTGCCCGTTCATCAAGCCTGTCGAGGGTTGTGTGATCCGGATTTCCGTCAGCGGAAAACAGGGAAGCAAGTCGTCTGCATATATCATCGATGCCCGAAGCTTTTGAAAATCCGGGTTGCAGAAGCGGATCGTTGTCTTGCATGAGCTGTGTAAAAACCCGTTCAAGATAGTCCCAGCCATAAAGGGAAAGTCCGGGATGATGAAGGTTATAAGTTTGATGACAGATGGCGACAGAATAGAAAAATGCGCGGAGACGAGTCTCTGCCGGAACAGTCATCGACAGGAAGGGCCGGCGGTAGAATTCCCTGCGAAGCTGAAGACCCTGGAGCACATTTCCCGTTTTCTTGCACAACATTGTATTGACCGAGACCTTTTCCTGCATAGTTATTGAATTTGGGTTCATTTTCAAAAGATGGATTTTTTCACCACCCGGGCTGCAAGGGCTTTTCAATGAAGTAATGAAATAATGAGATAATGATGTAATTATCAATTATCTCATTACTTCATTATCTCATTACCTCATTGTTTCATTTCCTTCCGTTTCACAGGCAATTTCATTCGCCGGATACCATCAAAAGTGTAAAGTGCATTGGCAACGGCAGCGGCTGTCGGAACGAGTCCGATCTCCCCGACCCCTTTCGCGCCGTAAGGGCCAACCGGGTCTTTTTCTTCGATACCGATCACTTCGATGTCCGGCGTTTCATCGGCGCTCAATACACCGCAATCACGTAGTTTCGTGCTGACCAGCCGGCTGTTTACCATCGGCAGGTACTCGGTAAGGGCATAGCCCAATCCCATATGGACGGCTCCATGGATCTGCCCTTCGAAGAGCATCGGATTCATGATCTTCCCGGCATCATGGGCGGCAAAAACCTTTTCAATTTTCCCCGAATCATCAAGGACAACAAGCTGGGCAGCATATCCATATGAATAATGCGTGATCACTTTTTCAGCAGTAGACCCGGGTTTCGTCGTCCAGTTGCAATAATAGCTCCCCGGATAAGTGTGTCCGGCAAGTTCTGCCAGTAAATGAGATTCCAGGTCTTTTCTCAGGGAAACCGAGGCATCAATGATCGCATTGCCCAGAAGTGCCGTTGCCCGGGAAGAAGTGGTCATCCCAGTCGGAATGGCAGCATTCGTATCCACGACAACATCCACGAGGAGAGGATCGATCCCGGTTTCCTGGCATAAGGTCTGGATCGCCATGTTGTGTATTCCCTGTCCCATCTCGGTCCAGCCGTGTTCGATCAATACACGCCCACCGTCCAGAATATTGATCTTTACATCACTGAAATCGACCATTCCGTTCCCGACACCGGAATTCTTGATCCCTGTTGCAAGTCCTGCATATTTCGATTCGTAAAACTTATCCTTTAATGCCAAAAGGCATGCTTTAATACCCACACCTTTGCCAAGTTCCTGTCCTGTCGAAGTCATTTTTCCTTCATCCAAAGCATTGTCGAACCTGAATTTCCAGCGGTCGAAACCACCTGCTTCACAAAGTTCGTCGATACAACTTTCGAGGGCAAAGTTAACCTGGTTGACCCCAAATCCGCGCATCGCTCCGGATGGAATATTGTTCGTATAGACCGTAAGTGATTCAATATCAACATTAGGAACGAAATATCCCCCTGAAGCATGACCAGCAACTCGCTCCATTACCTTTGCCCCAACTGAAGCATAAGCGCCGGAGTCTCCCACAGCCCTGAGCCTAAGCCCGGTGAGGATTCCATATTCATCACACGCCAGGGTGAAATCCATCCACACGGGATGACGTTTCGGATGCATGATAATTGATTCTTCACGGGAAAGATGAAGTTTCACCGGCATTTTCAGGTGCCAGGCAAATAATGCGGCATGTCCCTGGACAGTCATATCTTCACGTCCGCCAAACCCTCCGCCGCAGGGAACCAGGGTCACCCTGACCTGTTCTTCTTCCAATCCCAGGAGTGATGCGACTTGCTTCTGGTCAACATAAACACCCTGCCCCTGGCTGTAAAGATGGATCCCATCGCCGTCAGGAAGGGCAATAGCAGCTTCGGTTTCAAGGAATGCATGTTCGATCCGCTGGGTTTCATAAATTCCGGAGACAATGTATTTTGAATCCCTGAATGTTGCTTCAACAGGTTCACCACGGCGTACGATGCATTTTTCGAGGAGGTTGTTCCTGCCGGGATGAACCTTTGCAGAACCTGGCTCCAGGGCTTTATGAGGATCGGAAACCGGTTCCAGCACATCGTATTCGATACGGATCAGGGATGCAGCTTTCCGGGCTGTTTCTTCACTCAATGCTACAACCCCTGCAATGACATCGCCAATATAACGGGTGGTCTCACCCCGGGCAATCATTAGTGGCCAGTCTTCAACGATCAGTCCTGTGTAATGATTCCCGGGAATATCGTCCACCGTGAAAATCCGGATGACGCCTTCAGCCTTCTCAGCTTCTGAAGTATCGATGGAAATGACCATTGCCCTCGGATGGTCGCTGAACCGGAGTGCAGCATGAAGCATCCTGTCGAAAACCATGTCATTGACGAAAAGCCGTTTCCCGATGGCTGTTTCATAAGCCTGGTATTTTTCCAGGGATTGGCCCACACCGCCCGAAGCATTGCCAGGATGCACTTCAGGCTCCTCGCGCAGGGTTATCAGCGCATCTTCAATGGCATCAACGATCCTGATGTAGCCGGTGCATCTGCAGAAATGTTGTTTTATGGCTTTTTTGATCTCCTCACGGGATGGATTTTGATTTTCCGAGAACAGGATCTTCGTCCGCATGATCAGTCCCGGTGTGCAGAAACCGCACTGAACGGCTCCTTTGCCCACATAGGCATGAGCAATGACATCCCTCACTTTTTCCGGCAACCCCTCCATGGTTGTGACTTGCGCCCCTTCCAGGAATTTCATTTTCTGCGTACACGAAAGGCGGGCCTTCCCGTTGATCTCCACGAGGCAGGCGCCGCAATATGCCTGGCCCGAGCAGCCGTCTTTCACCGAAGTAATGTGCTCTTGCCCCCTTAGATAATTAAGCAGGGAAAGATCGCCGTTGCCGGTGTATTCTGTTTTGCGGTTATTGAGGAAGAAGGAGATCATTCGGTAATTAATATCTGCGTTGATAAAAATAATTGATTTTTTGTTTTCTCCGCGATCTCCGTGCCTTCTCTGTGATCTCTGTGGTATCAATTTTTTAACACAGAGGACACAGAGGATACACTAAGTTCACAGAGATATCTTCTCGTTCAAAATATTTTCAGGCAGGCGTAGATCTTAGACGTAAGCCTTGGATTATAATTACTGAACCACCAGTTTCCCTGTCTGGATGTTCTTATCCCCGGATTTCAGGCACCATATAAAAAGTCCGGGATAAAAATTATCCCTGTACAACAGAAACGAGCTGTTCCTTTTAATGTCTTTCCGGAATACAGATTTTCCTAAGAGACTGTATACCTCAAATGATAAATTCTCCATACCTGATGAGCATTCCACCACTGAAACGGTTGTCAACGGAACCGGAGATATGCGGATCGGATCATTGTTTTTATGAAACAGCGTTCCGGAACCCAGCTCCATACAACCGGTCACAATATTATCGATCATCCACCCTTCCTTGTTGGTTTGTACATTATCGCTGTGAAAGATGAAGCGGACATCGATCGAATCAGGAGCCACTATGACAGAATCCTTCAGTGGAATAACCCATTCCCAAATATACTGGGAGACAAGCCATCCGTTAGAATGACCCGAAATATGCCTGGGATGATAATATTGGTCTCCGGAAGTCACAGAATAATCCGGTTGCCACCAAAACCACATCGGACCCCAATAATACCCGTTATCGAAAATTGTATCAATGGCAAGATTCCAGGACGCACCGTGATCAAAAGAATATTCCATATACCCGTAATCAAGGATTGTATCGGTATCAAACTTATGCGTGAACTGAAGGTATGTTGCCCCGCCACATGGAGGATAATAAACGGGGAATGTCGTATCTGTAATTGTGAATGAAAATATGGATTGAGTATTGACGGGATAAGGGAGCAGCGTATCCGTTACAATGGCCAGGGATGGGGAATAAGCCTCATTAAAAAGCACCTTCGACGGATGACCAACCTGCCAGCAGTTCCCGGGCTGGGATGTATCAATGTAATAAGGGATCGTATTGTATTCAAAGAAAACGGAATCCCTGGGAAAAAGCTCCCCGGGGTATTTCTGCGCGTAAATGTTCCATGATGCCAGGATCAGCATCAGAAGAAGGATCTCTTTGGTTTTCATTTCAACGGGACTTTATGGACTGTTAATATTAATCTCAAGCTGACGTGCGTCTCAATCGCGTGCCTGGCACTATTTCAAAATATCTTCAATGTCCTTGATATCAGGATCAACCGGCTCAGGCAGCGTGATCAGCGGCTGAACCGATTTCAGATCCTTCAACCCGCTTCCGGTAAGCAAAACAACATTCTTCGACCCGGCTTCCAGTTTGTCTGCGGCCATGTATTTTACCATGCCTGCAAAAGCAGCAACAGCAGCCGGTTCCGAGAAAATCCCGGTATTCCGCGACAGCAAAGCCGAAGCCTCCAGGATCTCCTCATCCGTTACTGTGATCCACTCTCCCCCGTACTTCTTCATGAAATCAGTCGTCATATGGAAATTCCTCGGAATATCCACGGAAATGGAATCGGCGATCGTCTTCGAACCGCTTGTTTTAAATTCATTGGCGAACAGATTATCCACAAGATTCCTGCTTCCGTCCGCCTGGACTGCCACCATGACGGGGATACGGTCGATGATCCCAAGCTTCAGCAGGTCTTCAAACCCTTTGTAAACGCCGGAAAGCACCACCCCATCACCGACCGGGACAAAGATGCGATCAGGCAACTGCTGGTTCATCTGGCCGAAAAGCTCCAGGGAAACGGTCTTTTTTCCCTCGATGGTGAGTGGGTTGAAAGCGGTGTTCCGGTTGTAATAGCCGGATTGTTCCGTTGCCTTTACGCTGAGGTCATAAGCATTGTCATAGGTTCCCCTGACCGGGATGATCTTTGCGCCGTACATCATGATCTGCGTCAGTTTGGCCAATGGCGCGGATGCCGGAACAAAGATCACCGACTTCTGTCCCTGCGAAGCGCAGATTCCTGCGAGCGATGACCCTGCATTTCCCGTCGAAGCTGCGATGATCGTATCGATGTTATTCTCTTTCGCCCAGGCCGACACCAGCGCCGAGGCCCTGTCCTTAAAGGAAAAAGTCGGGTTCTGGGAATCGTCCTTCAGAAAGAGTTCAAACGGAAGTTCAGCAGAATCCAGTTTCTCAAACCGGTAAAGAGGCGTATTCCCAACCTTCAGTGGTGGCAAGGATTTCATGTCATTTATTGGAAGTATTTCCATGAAATGATCATCCTGCAAAATTTCAAAAATATTCTTTCCGGGGATTGAAAACCGGATCTGTTCATAGTCGTAAATGGTTTTCAAAACGCCCTTCGGCGGAAGATCAGGCTGATTCCCTTCCTGGCATGAAGGACAGAGGTACATGACCACCTCCGAATTATAGGTCTTCCCGCAATCGTTGCATTCGTATTGGAATTTATCAGGCATAGCTTGCATTTCTTTTTTCACCGCAAAGACGCAAAGAGGCAGAGCCTCAATTCCCTTTATAATCCTTTAATTCTTAATTGTTCATTCTTCATTACTCATTGCTCATTGAGCCAGCCCCGTCCTTTCATTAAAGTTATGAATGAGTTCATCCCATCGTGCCGGCTGGGCGAAAAGTGCCGGCCAGACCTCCCTGTCGTCCCACAGGCGGCGAAGGTCTTCAACGTCTTTCTCCTGCTGCTCGATCCAGGTGAAATATTTCAGGTTGTGGATCACCTTCTGATCCTCGTAAGTCAGCTCTTTCATGTTGTCGGAAACCGTGCCCAGCATGCATTTTTCGTGATCTTTTGCGGCCTGCAGGAACGAATAGTTTCCCCGTTCTGCAGTCAGTTCTTTCAGCCGCGATCCATACATTTCCGCCGAATCGGTGGCAATGGTCACCATAACATCCTCCGACGTCAGGTCAAAATGTTTCGCTGTTTTTATTGCAGCAAGGATATTGGCGATGCCGGATATTCCGATCATGCTGAGGGAATTGACGATTTCCTCGTCGACACCGCACTCTGAAAGGTATTTATGACCATCCGCCTCGTTGAAAACACGCAGGAGGCGCATGCAGTATTCATCATCGATGGCCGTGACCACGTTGGTGTTCTTCACATTGTGGATCCAGGGAACATGCTTGTCGCCGATGCCTTCGATCCGGTGTCCGCCGAACCCGTTTCGCAGCAATGTCGGGCATTGCAGGGCTTCCGAAGCCACTACTTTAATGAACGGGAATTTCGTGCGGAGATAATCGCCGGCGGCAATCGTTCCGGCGGAACCGGTCGCAGAAATGAAAGCAGCCATTTTGGTATTCTTCCCGGCCACGATCTTAAATGTCTCCTCAATGGCATGACCAGTCACTTCATAATGCCAGCAGGAATTCCCGAATTCCTCGAACTGGTTGAAGATCATGCAGTCCTTGCGTGTCCTGCGGATTTCCCAGCATTTATCATAGATCTCCTTTACATTCGATTCGCAGCCCGGTGTAGCAATGACTTCCGCCCCAATCTCCTTTAGCCAGGAGAACCGTTCCTGGCTCATCTCCTCGGGAAGAATGGCTACTGCTGTCACGTCCATCAGGTACGAATCAAACGCTCCGCCTCGGCAATAATTCCCGGTTGATGGCCAGACCGCTTTGTGATAGGTCGGGTCGAACTGCCCGGTGATGATCTTCGGAGCGAGACAACCATAAGCAGCCCCGACTTTATGAGCACCGGTCGGGAACCATTTGCCGAGCATCACGACAATCCGTGCATCGATCCCCGTGAGGGATTTCGGAAGTTCAATGAAATTGGGTTTTCCATAAAGTCCGCCAACGGCTTTCGGCTCGTTTTTCCAGGTCAGCCGGAACAGGTTTAGCGGATGAAGGTCCCACAACCCGATGGTTTTCAGTTTGTTTTTAATGGAATCCGGGATCAGCTCCGGATTTTGCATCTGGGCAAAAGTGGGAAGAATGATCCCCTTTTCACGATACCGGTCAACGGCTTTCTGAAGAATTGATTCGTTAATGATTTTGTCAGTAATTTCAATCATGGTTTTTTATTTTTTCTCGCAGATTTTTCTAGATCAATCGCGGATTTCCGCAATTTGTTTTAATTCTTTCGCCCCTTCTCCTTCAGGAGAGGGGCCCAGGGGGTGAGGTGAATTGACCCGCTCCCTGTAATATTACACTCATCTCCGCCGCAAAGGTGAAATGACATTCCTTCACACACGGGACAATGAATTTGACCTCGGCAAGTGAAAAATTTTTCGGATTGATCACCGCTTTCACTTCATCCGTCTCATAGATATACATACCTTCCAGCAGGGTTAATGTCTTAATCTGCTTATCCTGTTTATAGATCAGTACTTTTTTATCCGGCAATTCGCTCAGGAAATAACCCTCTTTTTCCAGGTTCAGTGTCTGGATGGAAAGGGACAGCCCTGGTTTATCCTTATATGGCTTGCCATTCGTCGGACAAAAGGTGGTACAATTCCCGCATTCATTGCAAAGATCGCGGATATTAAGGATCTGGTACCTCTGTTCAACAGAAAAATCACAATCATCCTCAAACCCGATGGATCCATCTGCCTTTAGAACCGCTTTCTGCAGTCTGAATTTCACCGGATCCATCATATAGCTGAAATTCGCCAGGTTCGGACAAACGGTGACGCAGACATTGCAGATCTCGTCGCAGAAAAGACAGCGGGAAGCCTCATTCACCGCCTCGTCCTGAGAATAGGAAGAGATGACAAGGTTGAAATTCCGCCTGTCGTCCAGGGGTGTTTCCGCGGGGGAGACACCATACCGTCGAACAGATTTCCGATGGAGGAGTTCCGGGATATTCTTCGGCACTCCTTCTCCCCTACCCGTTTCGGGGAGGGGCCGGGGGAGGGGTATGTTAAGATCCCCAATGATCTCCTCCGCAGCCTTCCGTCCGTCGGCAATGGCATTGATGGCGGTGGAGGCGCCGCGAAGCGCATCTCCGCCCACATAAAGCCCGTCAATGTTCGTCTTATACTTTCCTCTCGAAGTAATTATCTCAGAAGTCCCGAGAAAATCTATGTCGAGTTCCTGGCCAATGGCAGGGATGACCGTATCGCAGGATATTTCAAATTCCGACCCGGGGACCTTAATCGGGGCGGGACGTCCGTCATTCCCCTTTATTCCCAGAATATTCCTGCTGCATAGAATGGAAGAAACATGACCATCGGAAGAAAGGATCCGCTCAGGGTTGGCTAGCTCAATGATCATAATGCCTTCGTCAAGTACGGCGCTGATCTCTCCTTTATCAGCAGGCATTTCTTTGATCGTTCGCCTGTATATGATCGTAACGGTTCCATTCTCGCCCACCAGCCGGTAGGCAGTTCGGGCCGCATCCATGGCCGTGTTCCCGCCCCCGATGATCACGACATGTTTTCCCCGGAAATACGAATTTTTCTTTTTAACGACAAACAGAAAGTTCAAAGGGTCCATCACACCGGGCAGTTCAATGCCTTCGATATGCATCTGTGCAGATCGCTGCGCCCCGGCTGCGAGAAATACGGCATCATGCGTCTCTTGGATGGTGGGGAAGTCCTCTTTGGTGACCGTATTCTTTTCATGAAGGGTGAACAGTCCCGTTCCGGCATTCATTCCAAGGATTCGTGAAATATCCTGTTTTATCGCGTCATTCGTCAGCCTGAAAGACGGGATGGCAGCCGAAACCATACCACCCGGCATCGCTTTCTGCTCGAAAAGATCCACCCGGATCCCGCTCTTTGTAAGGAACCATGCACATGACAATCCGGCCGGACCTCCGCCAATAATGGCCACTTTGTATTTGCTTTCGGTCGCAGGAATTACCGGAAACGGCTCATCATGATTTTCTGCAACGAAGCGTTTGATTTCCCGGATCATTAGCGGCTCATCATAATTGATCCGCGTACACTTCACCTGGCAGGGATGGTCGCAGATCATACCGGTTACAGCCGGAAAAGGATTGGTGTCCATGATTGTGGTAAAGGCCGCCGGGATGTCATTTTGAGACACACTGTACATATAACCGGGAATATCCTGGTTCGTCGGGCAGGTATCCTTGCATGGCGCATGGATGCAGTCGAAATACCCCAGCTGACGTTTGGTTTTGATATCCGGATCAATAAGATTTGATTTTTTATAAGCAGGATCATCCTTTGCCTCATCGGCATACCTGTTGAGATTCAGGAGGGCGGCTTCATCAACATTCCTGCATTCCTGCACTCCTGCATTCTGAACTATTTTATTATGCATTCCCGCATTCCTGCATTCCTGCATTATGAATTCATCCAAGGAATTTGCTTTTACAGCCGTAAAAGCTGTTCGTAAATTCTCCATGTACTGCCACAACCGGCCATAACCACCAGGTTTCAGCAGGTCGCTGCAAACGGTCACTGGCTTCAGGCCACAGGCTAAAACGGGTGCGATGTTAAAGCAATCAACGCCTCCGGAAAATGAGATATCGAGGTTGCCGCCGAAATCATTCTGAAGCTTCCTTGCCACATTGATGCTGACCGGGTGGAGCAACCGCCCGCTCATGTACATCATGGTTTCCTTCGTATTGAAAACGTTCCTGTTGTTGACAGTTTCCAGGGTGTTGGTCAGCTTGATGCCGAAGCCCAGCCCTTCTTTCTTGGCTGTTTCAGATAGAGAGCGGATGAGGTTCAGGGCATCGGAATAGCGGAGGTCGTGGGCAAACGCTTCGTCAGGAACTTCCGGGGGTACGCCACAGCCAGGATGATTTCGTGAATCACCCCTGCCAAGGATGTGTGCCAACATTTCCTGTCCGATCAGTGTAGGATTCAGCTTGATGGTGGTGTGCAGTCTTTTTTCTGTCAGCAGGTAGTTTCCGATCTTTCCGATCTCTTCGGGAGGACAGCCATGCATCGTGCTGAGGGTGATGTTGTCGGAGATCCGGGAAGGGATTCCAATCTCATCGATCGCAGGGTAGACCTTCCGGATCGTGTTCCGGGCATGGGCCAGCTCGGTGCTGCAATCTTGCATCCGGTCGAAAAACCACTGCACGTTGTCCCTGAGAATGCCTTCCATGTTATAGCCGACGCTCATGTTGAAGATCATGCCAGGGGGACCTTCAAATCCAAGTTCACGGTGAAGGATGTGGATCAGGATCCAGGCGTTGAGGTACTCGTCGAACGACTGCCCGATCTTCAGCTCCTGCGACCATTCGCAGTTGTAGCCTTCGTCCTGCATGTCGATGCAGGGTTTTGACACCTCAAGCTCATCAAGGGTCTGAACGGTTTTCAATTCAATGTACCTCGCACCGCAAAGCCAGGCAGCGACAATATTCAGCGCCAGTTGCGTGTGAGGTCCGGCAGCGATGCCGACGGGAGTTTCCAGGACCTTGCCATACCGTTTCATCCTGAAGGGATCAGTAACCTTTGGCCTGAAGAACAATGATCCCGGGATCCCCGGGATCCGGTTGTTACGGATCCCCGAAAGGACCAGCGTCAAAAGCCGGGGTAATGGTATGGGTGAGAATTTATCGGACAAAACGTATGGATTTTTAAAGGACAAATGTAAGAAATAGCAAAGAAGGGAAGTACCGAAATAGCGAAAATTAGTGTAACTGCGGGATTTAAAATTCGTTTTAATCCGTTTTGATCTGTTTCATCTATGTTCTGTTAAAAAAAATCCATAATTTTATTGCCATAAATCCTGATCAAATGAAAACAATCATCCGTATTGCTGCAATTTTGCTGTTCCTCACGGGAATGTACAGTTGCAAACAAATGAACACCGCGAAAATGAATTATCCTGTAACGAAAAAAGTAACCCAGGTCGATGATTATTTCGGCACCAAAGTCGAAGACCCTTACCGGTGGCTGGAAAACGATACGTCCGCCGAAACGAAGGAATGGGCCCTGACTGAACAGAAATTCACCGAAGATTATCTTTCAAAGATCCCTTTCCGGGATAAGATCATGAAACGGTACAAAGAGATCCTGAACTACCCGAAATATTTCGGCGGGGAAAAGATCGGCGATTACATAATCTTTTCTAAGAATGACGGTCTTCAGAACCAGTCGGTCTATTATATTCAGAAAGGACTGGACGGCGAAGCAAAAGTCTTCATGGATCCGAATACACTCTCAAAAGATGGTTCGGCATCCGTTGAATTCGACGGTTATTCGAATGACAAGAAATATATTGCCTACCACATAAACATGGGCGGCAGCGACTGGCAAACGATCTACGTGATGGAAATCGCTACACAAAAACAGCTTCCTGACAAGCTCGAATGGATCAAATTCGGAAGCGTTGCATGGAAAGGCAACGGGTTTTACTACAGCAGGTATGACAAGCCGGCGAAAGGCACCGAAATGACCGCGAAAAATGAATACCAGAAGATCTTTTACCACAAGCTGGGAGATTCGCAGGAAAAAGATCAGCTGATCTATGAGGATAAAAAGAATCCTTTAATGTACATCGGATCACAGGTAACGGAAGATGAGCGTTTTCTCTTCCTGTATAAATCGAAAGGCACGGATGGCGTGGAGGTCTGGTACAAGGACCTCGCCAAAGGCCAGAAAGAATTCAGCCTCGTGTTCCCCGGCTTCGACCTGAACTACGGCGTTATCAACAACATCGGCGACAAGATCCTGGTCAACACGAACGACGGTGCCGGGAATTACCGGGTGATCCTCGTTGATCCCGCCCATCCTGAAAAGCAAAGCTGGAAAGACATTGTTCCGGAGAAACCGGAAAAGCTGGAATCCGCTTCAATGGTTGGAGGAAAGCTGTTTGTGGGTTACCTGAAAGATGCTTCCACGAAGATCTACCAATACGCTCCTGACGGAATGCTGGACCATGAAGTGGTTCTTCCATCCATCGGATCGGCCTCATCGATAGGTGGCGCCAAAGAAGATGGCTTCGCTTTTTATGATTTTTCATCATTCACCTATCCTCCATCGATCTTCAGGTATGACATTGCGACCGGCAAATCGGAGATCTTCCGGAAAGCCGAGATCAAGGTGAACATAGATGATTTCGAGACTGAACAGGTTTTTTATCCTTCAAAAGACGGAACAAAGATCCCGATGTTCCTTGTTCACAAAAAAGGAATGAAACTCGACGGATCGCATCCTACATTGCTATACGCTTATGGCGGCTTCAACGCCAGTTCGACGCCATATTTCAGCAACACGAAGGTTATTCTTTATGAGAATGACGGGATCTTTGCCATGGCCAATATCCGCGGAGGCGGAGAATATGGAGAGAAATGGCACAAGGCGGGAAATCTCCTGAACAAGCAGAATTGCTTTGATGATTTCATTGCAGCAGCCGAATACCTCATCGAGAAAAAGTACACCAGCAAGGAAAAACTGGCCATCAACGGCGGTTCCAATGGCGGACTGCTTGTGGGGGCCGTGATGACCCAGCGTCCCGACCTGTTCAGGGTCTGCCTGCCGGAAGTCGGGGTGATGGACATGCTTCGTTTCCAGAAATTCACCGTCGGCTGGGGCTGGACGGTTGAATACGGTACATCCGACAGCGCAAAATATTTCTCCTATCTCTACAAATATTCGCCGCTGCACAACATAAAGGATGGCGTAGAATACCCGGCAACACTGATCCTGACGGCTGATCACGACGACCGCGTTGTTCCGGCTCACTCGTTCAAGTTCGCCGCCACATTGCAGGAAAAACAGAAAGGACCGAATCCCACGCTGATCCGCATCGAGATCAACCAGGGACATGGCGCCTCCGGCGCTTCCCTTGCAAGGATCATCGAAAGCGAGACCGATAAGTGGGCGTTTATGTTCTACAATATGGGGATCACCCCGATCTACAAATAGTGACCCGGCGGCATGTGGATTCCCGCTTGCGCGGGAATGACGTTTGCACATAAATGAAACGGAGAATTCCTTCGTGGAACTTCGTGCATCCTTCGTGTTCTTCGTGATGATCTTTTTACTTTGTGGTCTCCGTGGATTCCCTGTGACCTCTGTGGTTAAAAAATCTTTTTAACACAATGAACACAAAGAAGGCACAGAGTTCACAGAGAAAAGGATTATCCTTCGGTATTCAAAATTCTCTGTTCAATATTCAATATTCAGAAACTAAACACCATGAAGATCATTGTCGTTGGAGCAACAGGAACCATCGGAAGCGCAATCGTGAAGGCCCTTTCGGGCAAATATGAAGTCATCCCGGTCACGAAGAACCATGAAGGGATCAGGGTCGATATTTCAGATCCGGGATCGGTAAAGAAGATGTTCGAAGCCATTGGCAGGGTGGATGCGGTTATATCTGCGGCGGGGAACGGTATATTCAAACCGTTGTCCGGAATGACGGATGAAGATTTCGATTTCTGCCTGAAGAACAAGCTGATGGGGCAGGTCAACCTGGTCAGGTACGGCGTGGATCATTTGAACGACAATGGCAGTTTTACCCTGATCAGCGGTGTGCTGGGACGAAAGCCGACACCGGGAAGCTCAGGCTTCAGCATCGTCAATGGCGGACTGGAAGCCTTTGTCCGGGCCGCAGCGCTGGAAATGCCACGCGGCATCCGGATCAACATCATCTCTCCCGGCTGGATATCAGAGACCCTTCAGAAAATGGGACAGGATCCGAAAGCCGGCACCCCGGCCGACACCGTTGCAAAAGGTTACATAGAACTTCTTGAGGGGGCTGTTACCGGAAAGACCTTAGAGATGTAAAAGTGGAATGAGGTAATGAAATAATGAAGTAATGAAGTAATAACTAATTAATAATTATTTCATTACTTCATTATTTCATTACTTCATTAAACAAACTCCCCCGACCCCGCATTGTATACCTTCGTCCCGAGTTTCCCTTGCGCAACAAGATTACTGACCGAGGATTTCAACGTTTTGATCCGGTCTGTATAGTGTGTGATCCCCAGGTTTACGAGGTTGTTGTAAGCTTTCTCATAGTTTCCGCCCGTATTCATCGCATTCAGGATATCGCTGCTTCGCGCCCTTCCCTGGTGGCGGATATCGCAGATCGCAAGGCACACTTTGTCGGGCACATTGTCAAGGTTGTAATCTCGTGCATAGTCCTTCATGTTCGACCGGAAATGCTCCACAGCCACATCCACCTGCGTTTTTACATGCATCGGGTCGTTCATCGCCCAGTGCACGAACCGTGCGCAGCAGATCAGCTCCTGCTGCTCCACCTCCGAAAGGCCCGGGTTCAGGTAATCCATCAACGCCTGTGTGGTTCTGTCATCCTCGAGTTGCTGAAGCGTACCTGTTGATTGTGCCTTGTAATAGATCCGCCCGTTTTGCAAAACCAGCTTCGGGAAATAGTCCGCGGCATTCGGCAGGGCAAGTAGCTTCTTGAAAAATTTCACAAAATCCCCGTTGGGAACATGTGCCGCATATTGCATGAAACTGAAGGTGAACTGCGCCCTGTCGTAGGTATTCAGGCAGAAGAACGAACCCTTGCTTTCACACATGGCCGTCGGGTAGATGAACCAGGCCCAGAACCCGTGTTCCACCTCGTATTTCGACGGATCATAAATCAGCCCCGGAACGGCGCGGGTATTGAACAACCCGGTATTTCCCTGGTAATAAGTCCGTGTACCCACAAGGAACTTCACACCATCGCTTTGCGCTGTGGCATAGTTGGCATTATTGATGCTTGAAAAAGAAAAATTGATCGTCATGATTTTGGGTTTTGTTAGTGCAATTTAAGAAAAAAAATGAACACAGATAAAACGCCTGCCTGCCGGCCAGGCAGGAATGATGACTGATATATCAACTCCTTTGAGTTCCTTCGTGTTGCACTTTGAGCGCCTTCGCGGTTAAATTGTTCCTTTTGAGAAAGCCTCGTGCAGGGGATGAAGCTGAGTGAATAAAGTTTGCTTTCTCCCGAAATCCCGCTTACTTTTGTGGTTGATAATAACACCTTACAAGCATATGGGTTCACATGATTATTATATGAATGAAGCCTTTGATGAGGCATTCAGATCGGTAAGATACAATATTGGCGGGCCCTTTGGCGCGGTTGTCGTGCTGGATGGCATCCTGATCGGAAAAGGAGGGAACCGGGTCAGCTCGCTGAACGATCCCACCGCACATGCGGAGATCGTCGCCATACGCGAAGCCTGTAAAACGATCAGCAATTTCGACCTCTCGGGGGCCATCCTTTATACCACCTGCGAACCCTGCCCGATGTGCCTTTCAGCGATCTACTGGGCAAACATCAAGTCCGTCTATTATTGTGCCACCCGCTATGAAGCGGCTGATATCGGGTTCAAGGATAATCACATTTATGAAGAACTGGAAATGCCGATTGAAGAGCGGTCAATAGAATTCATTCAAATCGGTAATTCCAAAGCCACAGAACTCTTCAGGGAATGGCAGGAAAAATCCGATAAGATCGAATACTGATGAATATGCAGAAATGCAGAATGCAGGAATTTAAAATGCATAATATTTCGTAATCCCTTGGCTGGCGCGCGTTTGTAACGCGTGCCATGAATCCGCACTTCTCAGACGCACTGATCAATCACGCGACATAGTCGCGCGCCACCATATATGCACTTACGCAGTTTTATCCCCCACAAAATAGTCTTCCTTGCTCTTGAACAGCACATTGAACGTGGTCAGGCTTCCATACACCCGTGTGATGTACTGCTGCATATCCACCTTTTCCTCGTCAGTGAGGGCGCTGGCGTTGAGTTTTTGCTCTAAAACCCGCATCCGGTCGCGGATCATCACGATCTTGTGGAAGAAGGCGTCGATCGGGATTTCCTTCTCCTTCAGGTCCTGCGACCCGGGCACGAGGAGCATCTTCCCCCCGGTCCACTTTGTTCCGATCGGTACAGTTTCATGAATGTCGCTGAAGCGCCGCAGAACGCGGATCAGGCTCTTTTCAATTTTTTCGTAAGTATTGAGATCATCCGGCGTTTCTACGGCTTCGATGACCTCGAGGCCTTCGTAATCCCTCATGATGACTCGTATTCCGTGCTCGATAAAGGTGATTTCCCAGGCATCACTTCTGATCTGCACGATCACGCCTTTGCCGAACTGCGGGTGTTTTATACGGGAGCCGACTCCCAGGATTGTTTCTAACATGGATATATAGATAAAAATTGAATAAATATTCCGGATGCAAGATAATAAATTTTATCTATGAAGAAAGAACGGAAGGCAGGTCAGAAACAGGACGAAGAAAAAATGTAACTTTGTATTGATTAATTGATAAGAAAACGATGAACGAAATAATTTTTCTTGTTGAAGATGCACCCGAAGGCGGTTATACTGCCCGGGGATTGGGAGAAGATATTTACACACAGGCAGATACTGAGAAGGAATTGAAAGAGGTGATAAAAGATGCCGTTATCTGCCACTTTGACGAAAAAGAAAGACCTGGCGTTGTTCGTCTTCATTTTGTAAGGGAGGAAACATTTTCCCTTGCAGTATGAAGATGCCTCGAAGTATATCGGGTTTAAGCCTGGCAAAAAATTTGGGTATGCAATTCTTCTCCTCACCACCTCACCAGCTCACCACCTCATCAGCTCGTCAGCTCATCAACTAATCCGTCCAGCCCCTGCGACCCGATATACACCGCGCCGATGCCCCCGAAATGATAGGCCAGGCGCAGCGCTTCGGCGATCTCTTCCTTGGTCGAACCATTGTTAATAGCTTGTTGTGCCAGGAAATGAACCCCTGCGACTGCTCCCTGGGTGGCATCAAATGCCATCGCCATCAGGTATTTGAACTTCTTCGGAAGCGCTCCATCGGTATAGAGCAATTCATTGGTTTTCTTCAGATGATCCATGAAAACAGGATCGATCGAACAAATTGATTTTAACGGGTCGTGTGGCATAATACTTTATTTATAAATTATTTTATAAAAATTTTACTGGCACTGTCAATCCTGTCCATGTCCTCATCGGATAACACGAATTTCAGGGCTCCGACGTTATCCGCGATGTGCGACTCCTTCGTTGCTCCCGGAATGGCGACCACCGACTCACCGTGAAAATGGATCAGCCAGTTGAGGGCAACCTGGCATGGGGTGACATTGTGCTTTGCCGCGATCTCTTTCAACAGACCGATAAGCGGACGGCTTTTTTCCAACCCTGCAGGTTTGAAAGGATCCGAATATTTCCTGAGACCAATATTCTTAAGCAGTTCAGGATTGTCGTGGAATTTCCCGGAAAGTAGTCCCTGGGCAAGCGGCGAATAGGCAATGATCGTGATCCCAAGCTCTTTTGCCGTCTTCAAAATGCCGTTGGACTCGATGGACCGGTTCAGCAGACTGTACCTGACCTGGTTGGAGATCAGCGGGAGGCCGAGTGAATTTAATGTGTCCCATGAATTCCGCATTTTTGCAGCAGAAAAATTGCTGACGCCGACGTACCGGATCTTTCCGGCTTTTACCAGCTCTGCCATTGCCTTCATTTCTTCCCGCTCGCCGGAAAAACCGTAAGGCTGATGCACCTGGTAGAGATCGATCGGAAAAGGTTTCAGCGCTTCGATGCGCTTGTCGATGGTTTTGAGGATGTTCGAGGCCGTCCGCAGGGCTGGCCACCATTTGGTGGCGATAAGCACATCCCCGGGTTTCTTCCCAAGCTCAGAGAGGGGTTTGGCCAGGGCCATCTCTGAGGCACCGTCGCCATAGATCTCGGCAGTGTCGAACCAGTTGATCCCGCCTTCAAGGGCTTTGCCGACGATCTGAAGGATCAGGTCGTCATACAAGGAAGGCCAGAATTTCCCGGCCATGTTATTCCGCTTGCTGAACTGCCAGGTTCCCAGCCCCACGGGGGTGACCATAAGGTCTGATTTGCCTAATACACGAAGTGTTGTCATAATTTTTGTTTTTACGTACTCACCCCTCTTATCCCCTCCCTACCAGTAGGGAGGGGAAGACCGAAGGTCGGGGAGGGTACTGTGAATTAATTCGCAACTTCCATTCCAGCCCCCCTGTTTCTATACGCCTTAATCCATTGCGGCACCGCATCCACAAGGATCGAAATGGCCGAAAGCATGATCACAACGGTTAGTCCAAGGTTAATAATGCCCTGCATCATGGTTTTTCCCGCATAAAGCAGCGGGATATAAATAACAGTTATATTTTCAATACAGGCCGTAAATGTAACACCGAAAATAAATACGAGGGGAACGATCGTCACCCAGGCATATTTTATTTTTCCCCTGTTAATGATGAAGGATGTGCCGATCGTAAGCGCAATCCCCGCCAGCAGCTGGTTAGCCGTTCCAAACATCGGCCAGATGGTGGAAACGCTTCCTGAATAAATAAAATAACCCCAGAACACAACAACGATGCCGCTGGCCAAAAGATTTCCGGGCAGCCAGTTCGTCTTGCCGAAAGGCTTGTAAACCTTCCCGAGAATGTCCTGCAGGATGAACCGTGCAACCCGGGTTCCTGCGTCAATGGTCGTAAGGATGAAAAGGGCCTCGAACATGATCGCAAAATGATACCAGTATGACATCAGGGAGCTGAAACCGGGGAGTTTCGAAAAGATCGAAGCCATCCCGACTGCCAGCGAAACGGCGCCTCCCGTACGACCTGTGACATTCTCCCCAACGCTTTCAGAAAGGCTTTTCAGATTCGTTTGCGTAAACCCCATAGACTGGAGTTGTGGCAGGATGTGTGCAAATTTTTCCGGAGAAACATTGATCTGGAAATAATCAAGCGGCAGAAGGCTGGCTGCGGCGATGAGTGCCATGATGCTCACGATGCCTTCGGAAAGCATTGCACCGACTGCGATCGGGCGGATGTGCGACTCTTTCATGATCATTTTCGGCGTAGTTCCCGAGCCGATCAATGCATGGAAACCTGAAATAGCACCACAGGCAATGGTAATGAACAGGTATGGAAATAAGGTTCCGGGAATGACCGGACCACCTCCATGCGTAAATGCAGTGAAAGCCGGCATGTGGAGGGTCGGCTGGACGATGATGATTCCCGCGATCAGCATGGCGATCACGCCCAGCTTCATAATGGAGCTCAGGTAATCCCTTGGGGAAAGCAGCAGCCATACCGGGAAAACCGAAGCAGTGAAGCCATATACGGCCAGCAGGATTGTCAGTGTATGATGATCGTATGTGAACCAGGGAGCCAGGGATGAGCCTGGTATGTATTTCCCGAAGATGACCGCACCGGTAAGGAGCAGCACTCCCATAACAGTAGCTTCTTTCGTTTTCCCTTTCCGGAAACGGAACATCCACAACCCCATAAAAATGGCGATAGGGATCGTGGAGGCAATGGTGAACGTTCCCCAGGCGCTGGAAGTCAAAGCGTTGACCACAACCAGACCCAGTCCTGCCATGGCAATGATGATGATCAGGAATGTGGCCAGGGATGTGGTAAAACCACTGGTCACCTTGCGGATTTCCTGCTTTGCAATCTCGGCCAGCGATTTCCCATCATATCTCACAGATGCAGTAAGGATCACAACGTCATGAACCGATCCTGCCAGCACAGCGCCAAGGACCATCCAGAGGAATCCGGGGAAATACCCGAACTGGCATGCCAGGACAGGACCAACCAGCGGACCGGCTCCGGCAATGGCGGCAAAATGATGCCCGAACAGCACCCATTTGCTCATCGGGAAATAGTTCTGCCCATCGTAAAGCCGCTCTGAAGGTGCTGAATGAGAATCATCCAGGGCCAGGACCCTGGCTGCAATAAAGCTGAAATAGTAACGATAGGCGAGAACAAATACAGCGATCGCTCCTATTACGAGTGGCATTGCGTTCATACAGGAAATTTGTGTTCAGGATCACCAAAATTACCGATAATTCAATTAATCGATTAATTTTATCCCGTTTTTCACTGTTATTTAAAAAACATCTACCTTTGTAGAATAATTCTAAATAATGGAAAAGAATTTTATTCCGTCCGATTATATCCCTGTCCTGGTGCAGTTTGCCGTAGCCTTCGGGTTCGTGCTGATCACCATGACACTGACGCATGTAATCGGAGGGAAACGGAAAAAGATCCATACGATCCGGAAAGAGGAAAACTTCGAATGCGGAATTGAGGTTAAAGGAAATGCACGTTTCCCCTTTTCGGTTCAATACTTTTTAATTGCAATATTGTTCGTCCTTTTTGATGTTGAGATCATTTTTTTCTATCCCTGGGCCGTAAATTTCAAGACCTTCGGATGGGATGGGTTCTTCGAAATGCTGATATTCCTCGGATTTCTGCTTTTCGGGTTCTATTACATCATAAAAAAGGATGCGTTTAAATGGGACTAAATGAAGGTGGTGAGCTGGTGAGGTGGTGAGGTGGTGAGTTAATTCCATGACAGGAAATCCTTTTATAAGTTTTCAGAAACTCAATTAATGGTTGACCTGAATGTATTAAAAACTCACCAGTTCACCAGTTCACCACCTCACCAGGTAAAAATGGAGAGAATAAAATGTTAACGCCAGGATTTACAGCCGTAGAAGCCCCAGAAGGCTATTCCGCCCCGGGGTTGTTCGCAACCAGCTTCGATAAAGTCATCGGGCTGGCGCGGAAGAATTCGATCTGGCCGCTTCCGTTTGCCACATCCTGTTGCGGGATTGAGTTCATGGCCCTGATGGGAGCGCATTATGACCTGGGAAGGTTTGGAGCGGAAAGGCTTAGCTTCAGTCCCCGCCAGGCCGACCTGCTGATGGTGATGGGAACCATCGCAAAAAAGATGGCAACGGTCGTTCACCAGGTTTACGAGCAGATGGCAGAACCCCGGTGGGTGCTCGCCATGGGAGCATGCGCCTCGAGCGGTGGGATCTTCGATACTTACAGCGTACTCCAGGGTATCGACCTGATCGTCCCGGTGGATGTATATGTGCCAGGTTGTCCTCCGCGCCCGGAACAGGTGATCCAGGGATTTATGAAGATACAGGAACTGGTAGGCAATGAATCGCTCCGGAGACGTTATTCGCCGGAATACAAGGCATTATTGGAGAAATACGGAATACGGTAACTGCCCAAATGTTTGAATATTGGAAAACTCAGCCATCATCGGAAAACTTAAGACCCTTCTCGGAACGGACTTGGTGTCGGCTGACGAATCGTCGGATATGCTGACGGTTACTGTTACGTCAGGAAGGATCCATGAAACTATTCAGTTCCTGAAGGATGATGATGCACTGCTATTTCATTTCCTGACAACCCTTTGCGGGATCCACTACCCGGAACAGGAACTTCCGCTTGGCATTGTCTATCACATGCATAATTTTTACAGGAATCAGCGGATCAGGATAAAAACCTTTGTTTCCGCAGATAATCCATCCGTAAAGACGGTTACGGATATTTTTCCCACGGCCAACTGGATGGAACGCGAAACCTACGACTTTTACGGAATCCTTTTTGCGGGACATCCAAACCTGAAAAGGATATTGAATGTGGATTACCTTGATTATTTCCCGATGAGGAAAGAATATCCCCTGGAGGATTCTTCTAGGGATGATAAAGACGATAACTTCTTTGGAAGGTAAAATGACAGACAAGCCTGAAATAACGACCATTCACCCGGAAGATACCGACAAACGGTACACGACCCTGAACCTCGGACCGACTCATCCCGCCACACACGGGATCTTCCAGAACATCCTCACCCTGGATGGTGAACGGGTAATTCATGCAGAACAGACCATTGGGTATATCCACCGGGCGTTTGAGAAGATCGCCGAACGAAGGCCTTATTACCAGATCACACCCCTGACCGACAGGATGAACTATTGTTCCTCTCCGATCAATAATATCGGCTGGCAGATGACGGTTGAGAAGCTCCTGGGTGTCAGGACAAACAAGCGCATTGATTACATGCGGATCATCATCATGGAACTGGCCCGGATCACGGATCACCTCATCTGTACCAGTGTGATCGGGGTCGACAGCGGTGCACTTACCGGATTCGTATGGGTATTCCAGGAGCGGGAAAGGGTTTACGAGATCTATGAAGAGATGTGCGGCGCACGCCTCACAACAAACCTTGGCAGGATCGGTGGGTTTGAACGTGATTTCAGCCCGAAGGTCCTTACCATGATCCGGGAATTCCTCGACAGGGTCCCGAAAATAATGAAGGATTTTGAGAACCTCTTTCTCCGCAACAGGATCTTCCTTGACCGCACCGTGAATGTAGGTCCGATATCTGCGGAAAAAGCGCTTGGATATGGCTTCACCGGCCCGAACCTCAGGGCGGCCGGTGTCGATTATGACGTCAGGGTCACCAGCCCCTACAGCTCCTATGATGATTTTGAATTTACCGTACCCATCGGCACCAATGGTGATACTTATGACCGCTTCACCGTTCGCCAGGCCGAGATCTGGCAAAGCCTCAGGCTGATCCGTAATGCGTTGGATAATCTCCCGCAGGGAAACTTCCATATGGATGTTCCTGAATTTTATCTTCCTCCGAAACAAGAGGTTTATGATAAGATGGAAGCCCTGATCTGGCATTTCAAGATCGTTATGGGAGAGATCAGCATTCCGGCAGGCGAGGTTTATCATTCTGTTGAAGGAGGCAATGGCGAACTGGGATTCTACCTGGTCAGCGATGGCGGCCGTTCACCATACCGGCTGCATTTCCGTCGACCCTGTTTTATCTATTACCAGGCATTTCCGGAGATGGCGCAGGGAGGTGTTTTGTCTGATGCCATCCTGACACTGAGCAGCATGAATGTGATTGCCGGGGAGTTGGACTCATAAGCAATGAACAATGAGCAATGAGCAATGAAGAATGAACAATTAAAAATTAAGAATGAGCGGTTCTGTTGAACATAAAATATACGTGAAGGAGAATAAGAAGGTTGAGTTTTCTGCTACGACCATGGAAAAAGTGCGGGAGATGATCTCGCATTACCCTGAAGGGCGTCAGAAATCAGCTTTATTGCCTGTGCTGCACATGGCACAGGAGGAATTTGGCGGGTACCTCAGCGTGGATGCCATGGATTACGTGGCTTCCCTGCTGAAGATACAGCCGGTAGAAGTATATGAAGTAGCAACATTTTATTCGATGTTTTATCTTGAACCGACAGGGAAATATGTGATCGAGGTTTGCCGCACCGGGGCGTGTGCCATTTCAGGCGGGGAGCAGATCCTGGATCATATCTGTAAAAAACTTGATATAAAGGAGGGGGAAACCACCCCGGACGGTTTATTCTCGCTGAAAACAGTGGAATGCCTGGGAGCTTGCGGTAATGCCCCGGTGATGCAGATCAATACGAAGTTCCATGAGGAACTGTCCCCGGGTAAGATTGACAGGATCATTGAACATCTCCGTGAACAAACCGAAAACGAAAAACCGGAAGGATCAAAATGGGCAGACGAATTCTGACACATAAGGTTGGCATCCCAGGCATCTGCAGGTTCGACACGTGGCGGAGTGAAGGTGGCTACCGGTCTGTGGAAAAGGCATTGAAGGAAATGTCGCCCATGGAGATCGTGAAAGAGGTTACCAAATCCGGTTTACGCGGAAGAGGCGGAGCCGGTTTCCCCACTGGACTGAAATGGAGTTTCCTCGACCGGAAATCGGACAAACCGCACTACCTGGTTTGCAATGCCGATGAAAGCGAGCCGGGCACCTTTAAAGACCGGTACCTGATGGAGCACCTGCCACATCTCCTGATTGAAGGGATCATCATTTCAAGTTTTGCGCTTGGGGCAAATCATTGCTATATCTATATCCGCGGTGAATTCAAATACCTTGTCGGCATACTGAACAAGGCAATCCGCGATGCATACAAGAATAATTTCCTTGGAGAGAATATCCTGGGAACAGGTTTTTCCCTTGATGTATATGTGCATCCGGGAGCAGGAGCGTATATCTGCGGGGAAGAAACCGCTCTCCTCGAATCGCTTGAGGGAAAACGAGGGAACCCGAGGATCAAACCACCTTTCCCGGCATACCGCGGATTATATGATTGTCCGACCGTGGTGAACAACGTGGAAACACTGGCCACGATCGGTCCGATCATTGAAATGGGCGGCGAAGAATATGCAAGGATCGGGAAAGGAAAGAGTACCGGCACAAAACTGATCTCCGCCTGCGGAAATATTAATAATCCCGGGGTTTATGAGATCGATCTCGGCATATCAACGGAAGACTTTATCTATTCGCATGAGTATTGTAACGGGATAAAAAACGGGAAAAGGCTCAAAGCGGTTGTGGCCGGCGGTTCTTCTGTACCGATCCTGCCCGCGGAGCTGATCATCGCAACACCGTCAGGACATAAGCGCCTCATAACGTTCGAATCAATGGCCGAAGGCGGGTTCGACAGCGGTACAATGCTTGGTTCCGGCGGGTTTATCGTTTATGATGAGGACAGATGCATCGTCAGGAATACCTGGAATTTCAGCCGGTTTTACTGGCATGAGTCCTGTGGACAGTGTTCCCCGTGCAGGGAAGGGACCGGCTGGCTGGAGAAAGTCCTTCGCCGGATCGAACACGGAGAAGGTAAAATGAAGGACATCGACCTCCTGGTGAGCATCGCCGGGAAGATCGAGGGAAATACGATCTGCCCCCTCGGTGATGCTGCTGCATGGCCGGTTTCAAGCGCAATAAGGCATTTCCGCAGGGAATTTGAATTCCACGTTGAAAATCCTGAGATCGTAAAAAGGATTGACCATGGAAACCTGTTGGATCAGCCGGCTTACACCATGCAGTACAGGTAAGGGTTCAGTAAACAGTTAACAACGTATAGTGAACAGTGAAAAATGAAGAATGAAAAGTGAAAAATTCAGTATCAATAATCTCTTTCTCTGCGTCTCTGCGCCTCTGCGGTAAAAAAACATTGGACATGGAAACCTGTTGGATCAGCCGGCTTACACCATGCAGTACAGGTAAGGGTTCAGTTAACAGTTAACAACTTACAGTGAACAGTGAAAAATGAAGAATGAAAAGTGAAAAATTAACGGGATAGAACCATTAAAGAGATGTTCAAGGTAACAATCGATAATATAACAACAGACGTAGACGAAGGAACAACGATCCTGGAGGCGGCGCGGAAGATCGGGGGAAAGATCGTTCCGCCTGCGATGTGCTACTATTCGAAGCTGAAGGGAACGGGAGGGAAATGCAGGACCTGCCTTGTAAAGGTCACCAATTCCTCCACCAAGGACCCAAGACCGATGCCAAAACTGGTTGCTTCCTGTTCAACGCCTGTCCAGGATGGAATGGTCGTTGAAAACATAACTTCCCAGGAGGTCCTCGATGCCCGGAAAGCAATAGTTGAGTTCCTACTGATCAATCATCCGCTTGATTGCCCCGTTTGCGACCAGGCCGGTGAGTGTGATCTCCAGGACCTGAGCTACCTGCATGGGCTCGTCGATACACGGTATGAAGAAAATCGGCGGGAGTTTGCCCCCATCGATATCGGCCCCTATATAAAACTCAACATGAACCGCTGCATTCACTGTTATCGTTGTATCTTTATCGCGGATCAGCTTACCGATAAGAGGGTTCACGGAATGCTTTACCGCAGCGATTCTTCAGAGATCAGTACGTATATCGAAAACATCATCGATAATGATTTTTCAGGAAATGTGATCGATGCCTGCCCCGTTGGTGCACTCACCGACCGGACATTCCGCTTTAAAAGCCGCGTCTGGTTCCTGAAGCCGGTGGATGTTCACCGTGAATGCACAAAGTGTTCAGGAAAAGCTGTCGCATGGATGTTCGGGAACCAGATCTACAGGATCACCGGAAGAAAAGACGAATACGGAGAACTGGAGGAATTCATCTGCAACGAATGCCGGTTCGAAAAAAAAGAAACAACTGACTGGACCATCGAAGGACCGAGAAAGATCAAACGGCAATCCGTCATCTCGGCCAATAAGTATGAAAAACTTTTAAAGCCTTCTGTAACAAAACCGATGGAAGGCAAAATGGAGTAAAGTTCTAAATTAAAGATAATGCTGATCTTCCTCATCTATAAAACCCTCCTCGCCTCCCTGATCCTCGTGATCAGCCTGCTGGTCGCCATGTATTCGACGCTGATCGAACGCAAGGTGGCAGGCTTTTTCCAGGATCGTTTCGGGCCTGATCGCGCCGGACCTTTCGGGATCCTGCAACCGCTGGCAGACGGGGTGAAACTTTTCTTCAAGGAGGAATTCATGCCGAATACCGCCGATAAATTCCTGTACATCCTGGGTCCTTCCCTCACCATGCTGATCGCGTTGCTCACCAGCGCCGTGATCCCCTGGGGGAAGCCGCTTGTCATCGGGGATACGGCCTATCCGCTTCAGGTAGCTGACGTCAATATCGGGATCCTCTATATTTTCGCCATCGTCTCCATGGGTGTTTACGGGATCATGATCGGCGGATGGGCCTCGAACAACAAATACGGGCTCCTGGGTGCTGTGAGGGCTTCTTCACAGATGATAAGCTACGAACTGGCCATGGGCCTGGCCGTCATATCCATCGTCATGATGAGCGGATCACTCAGTCTCAGCGATATTGTTGAGCAGCAGAAAGGATTTAACTGGAACATCTGGTACCAGCCGCTGGCATTCCTGATCTTCCTGATCTGTGCATTCGCCGAATGCAACCGGTCACCCTTCGACCTCCCTGAATGCGAAACGGAGCTGGTTGGTGGCTATCATACCGAATACAGCAGCATGAAGCTGGGATTTTACCTTTTCGCCGAGTATATCAACATGTTCATTTCCGGAGCCATCATGGCCACGGTATTTTTCGGAGGATATAACTTTCCTTTCGTTGATAAGCTCGGACTTTCGCCGAACTCCGAAGCCATCCTGGGTTTCTTCATCCTTTTCGTGAAGATCACCTTCTTTGGCTTTATCTTTATGTGGGTGCGCTGGACATTGCCCCGGTTCCGCTTCGACCAGCTCATGCGGCTCGGGTGGAAATCATTGATTCCGCTGGCAATCCTGAATATCATTGTCACCGGAATCGTTATATTGCTTAGAAAATAATTATGAAACCCATAACCAACCGCTCAAAGATCGTTTCCTTCAAGAAGATGAACTTCTGGGAAAAGATCTATCTTCCGGCCATTTTTAATGGCATGCGGCTGACGTTTGGCCATTTATTCACAAAAAAAGCTACCATCCGCTATCCGGAAGTGACCCGGGAATTTTCCCCGATCTATCGCGGACAACAGGTGCTAAAAAGGGATGATGAAGGTCGCGAGCGCTGCACGGCATGCGGACTATGCGCCGTCGCCTGCCCGGCCGAAGCGATCACCATGGTGGCTGCCGAACGGAAACCGGGCGAAGAAATGCTTTACCGGGAGGAGAAATATGCTGCAATTTACGAGATCAACATGATCCGCTGCATATTCTGCGGTTTCTGCGAAGAAGCCTGCCCGAAAGAGGCCATCTTTCTGACACAGACATTGGTGCCTTCCGAGTTCGAAAGGGATAATTTCATTTACGGCAAAGACATCCTCCTCGAACCACTCGATCCGGATAAGCGAATTGATGTTTCAAAAAGAGAAACCCCGGAAGTACTTGAATTTAAAAAAGATAAAAGCAGGAGGCACAATAAGTAAATTTCTAAATTCTAATTTCTAAAGACCAAACAAGAATAAATAGAATGGATTTTTGATCAACATTTTAATTCTTAATTTTTAATTTTTCACTGTTCACTGTACACTGTTCGCCATGCTCACGCACTACATGTTCTATTTTTTGTCCATCCTGGCGCTCTATGGCGCCATCATGATGCTGATCTCAAGGAAGCAGATACACAGTGTTCTTTACCTGACGCTCACGTTCTTTGCCATCGGCGGACATTACATCCTGCTCAATGCACAGTTCCTGGCCGTCGTACACATCATCGTTTATGCAGGAGCCATCATGGTGCTTTTCCTGTTCACCGTCATGCTGCTGAACCTGAACAATGAAGAGCGATCACCCCGGAAAATCTGGGTCAAACTCGCGGCTGTCGTGGCAGGGGGAATGCTCATACTCGTGCTGATCGGGATCCTACGGACCTATGACCTGCACATTTTACAGGATCCGTCCGCCACTCAGATCGGATTGATCCGCAACCTCGGTCAGATCCTGTACCGCGAATACATGCTGCCATTCGAAATCACCTCGATCCTTTTCCTAACAGCCATGGTCGGGGCGGTGCTTTTAGGGAAGAAAGAACAGATTTAAAAAGGTGCAATGAATATTATTACCCAAAATATCACCATCATCCCGATCCACGATTACCTCGTCTTCTGCACCCTGCTCTTCTGCATCGGCGTGATGGGTGTGCTGATCAAAAGGAATGCGCTGATGATCCTGATGTCCGTTGAACTGATGATCAATTCGATCAATCTGCTCCTGGCCGCGTTTTCGGCATACACCAATGACCCGGCCGGACAGATCTTCGTTTTCTTCATCATGGTCGTGGCGGCTGCAGAAGTCGCGGTCGGACTGGCAATCATTGTGGTCATTTTCCGGACCACCCATTCAATCGATATTGATGTTCTTAATAAATTAAAATGGTAACTCACTGAATTCATGAAATTTTTCTCTGTGGTTCTCTGTGCTTTTTCTCTGTGGTTCTCTGTGTTAATAAATTTCACTGAGGCTAACAGAGAAATCACAGCGATTCCCGGATTAACCAGAAAATACCAGAATTGAATATACTAGTAACCCTCATACCGCTATTTCCCCTCCTGGGCTTTCTGATCCTCGGACTTGGATTCAGGACAATCCCCAGAAAGATTGCCTCCATCCTCGGCCCCGCCATGGTCGGAATCCCGTTCATTCTTTCCGTAATCGTATTAATAAATATTGACAACTTCGCCAGTGTCATTTCCACGGAAGTGGGAACCTCATTAACTCAACAACTCAACAACTCAACAACTCAACAACTATTCGAATGGATCTCCTTCGGCACCTTCTCCCTGCCATTTTCATTCCTGGTCGATCCCCTTTCCTGCCTGATGCTCCTCATCATTACAGGTGTCGGGTTCATCATCCATGTTTATTCGGTCGGGTATATGGCTCACGATGCCGGGTTCAACCGGTTCTTTGCCTACATGAACCTGTTTGTCTTTTTCATGCTCCTGCTCGTGCTTGGTGCAAGTTACCCGGTTATGTTCATCGGATGGGAAGGAGTGGGATTGTGTTCATACCTGCTGATCGGCTTCTGGTTTAAGAATCACGAATTCAATGCCGCGGCCAACAAGGCTTTCATTATGAACCGGATCGGGGATCTCGGATTTTTACTTGGAATGTTCCTGATCTACACTACATTCAACAGCCTGAATTTTACGGATGTCTTTTCAAAGGCCGGAATGATGACCCCCGGCAGCGGGGTCATGATCGCAATAACCCTGCTTCTGTTTGTCGGGGCGGTCGGGAAAAGCGCCCAGATACCGCTCTACACATGGCTCCCTGATGCCATGGCCGGACCCACACCGGTTTCCGCACTCATCCATGCCGCCACCATGGTCACAGCAGGTGTCTACATGATCGCCCGTTCCAACATTCTTTATGCCCTGGCGCCATTTACCATGTCGGTGATCACTGTTATCAGCCTTTCTACTGCCTTGCTTGCAGCGATCATCGCTCTCTGGCAGACCGACATAAAAAAGATCCTGGCCTATTCAACCATCAGTCAGCTCGGGTATATGTTCCTTGCACTAAGCATGGGAGCATTTTCCGGCGCCATGTTCCACCTCACCACCCATGCTTTCTTCAAGGCCCTTCTGTTCCTGGCCGCGGGAAGCGTGATCCATGCCCTGAACGGAGAGCAGGACATCAGGAACATGGGCGGATTGAGGAAAAAGATCCCTTTGACCTGGCAGGTTTTCCTGGTCGGCACAATTGCCATCAGCGGGATCCCGCCTTTCTCCGGTTTCTTTTCCAAGGATGCCATCCTCATGAATGTTTTCAGTTACAGCATCCCTGTGTGGTTAATCGCGCTCCTGGGATCATTGCTGACGGCCTTGTATATGTTCCGGCTTCTCTTTCTGACGTTTGCAGGAACATATAAAGGCACGGATGAGCAGGCAGGCAGGATCCATGAATCACCACGTATCATGACCTGGCCCCTGGTAATCCTGGCCTTCCTTTCAGCAGCAGCAGGGGTTCTGAACCTTCCGGAGATCTTCGACGGCAATATGTGGCTCAGTCATTTTCTCAACCCGGTATTCAACACGGCTTATAAGTTGATGGAAGGTCCGTTGTACATCATGGAGCCGCGCATGGAATGGCTGCTCATGGCGATTACCGTCGTTTATGTGATTATCGTGGTGGGAATTGCCTATTCAAGGTTCGTTCAGAAGAGGAGGCGGGGAGGAGTTCAGTCAGAAGTGCGGAAATCCTGGATGGGGAACTTCCTGGAACGGAAACTCTATGTGGATGAATTGTATGATTTCATCCTGGTAAAACCGCTCTTCCAATTGTCGAAGTTCTTCGACAGGTTCGTCGAAACAAAACTCATCGATAACCTGGTGAACGGGACCGGACGCGTCACCCTGAAGATCGGAAATACGATCAGGTTCATCCAGACCGGTCATGTCGGGTTTTACCTGTTTATCATGGTCATTTCGATCATTGCAATCTTAGTGTTCAACGTACTCATTTAACTGCATGCTGACAGCTCTGCTCATACTAATTCCCCTGGCGGCCTCGCTTTTTCTTTTCATGACAAAAAAGAAAAGCTGGCTGAAGCCCATTGCTTTGTCAGTGTCACTTGCTGAATTTGTTTTATCGTTATACATCCTGTTTGTTTATTCAACGCAGTGTCATTGCAACCTGACGATCAACCCGGAGTGGATGGGTATTTCAGGTATCAGACTCAGTTTCACCATGGACGGTCTCAGTCTGCTTCTGGTGCTGATGACCACATTCCTTACACCGCTCATCATCCTGTCTTCCTTTAAGCATATTTACACCAGGCCATCCGCATTCTATGGGCTGATCCTTCTGATGGAAATGGCCTTTGTCGGCGTTTTTACGGCCAATAACGGCATGCTCTTTTACATTTTCTGGGAACTGGCCCTGATCCCTGCTTACTTTATTGCAGCCGTTTGGGGCGGAAATGACCGGATCCGGATCACCTTCAAATTCTTTATCTATACCTTTACCGGAAGTCTTGCCATGCTCGGGGCCTTGATCTTCCTTTACTTTAAAACACAGACCCCACATTCGTTCGATATCCGGTTCCTTTATGGCGCCTCACTCAATCCGGCCGAGCAGGGCTGGGTCTTCTGGGCATTTTTCCTCGCATTTGCGATCAAGATCCCGGTGTTTCCATTTCATACCTGGCAACCTGATACATACACCGAAGCTCCTGCATCCGGGACCATGCTCCTCTCCGGGATCATGCTGAAAATGGGCATTTACGGACTGCTCCGGTTCCTCTTGCCGGTTTGTCCTGATGCGTTGAAAGAATGGGGCCCGGTTGCACTGGTATTGTCGGTTGCCGGAATTGTCTACGCCTCCGTGATCGCTTTACGGCAGGGAGATATGAAACGACTTGCGGCATACTCCTCCATCGCCCATGTCGGACTGATCGCCGCCGGCATCTTCACCCTCGCGAATAGAGCACTGGAAGGGGCTGTGATCCAGATGATCTCTCACGGGATCAATATCGTGGGACTGTTCATTGTACTCGATGTGATCGAATCGAGGATGAAAACACGAAAGATCGAAGACCTGGGAGGGATTGCCACTGTTGCCCCGAGATTTGCGGTTTTCTTTATGATCATTCTGCTCGCAACCGTAGCGCTTCCACTCACCAATGGATTTGTCGGCGAGTTTCTCCTGCTGTTCGGACTGTTCGAATACAATCACTGGGTTGCTGCCGTTGCCGGGCTGTCGATCATCTTTACAGTCGTTTATATGCTGAGGATGTACCAGCGTGTGATGCTGGGGAATACAAATGACCTGACCGCGACATTTGGTGATCTGACAAAGACCGAAATGTGGTCGCTTATCCCGGTCGTCATCATGATCTTCTGGATCGGTGTGTCACCGGGATTTTTCCTGCAGGTTGCAGAACCGGCAATTAAAGATATATTGATGCTGGCGAGATAAAGAGAATTAAAAGTAATTAAAACACAGACCTGGTCATCCATGCAGACTATCATTTCGTTATCCATTCTCGGGCTTGTTGTCCTCTCCCTGGGCATCATGGGGAAAAAGGCCTGGCTTCTCCCGGCCATCCTTATCGGAATGCTAGTATCGCTGGGACTTACCATGGCGGGGTGGAATTCTAATGGTCATTTCTATAACGAAATGCTCATCAATGACAATTATGCTGTGGCATTCAATACGGTGATGATCCTTTCGACATTCTTTGTATTTATGTTTGCAGGGCACTATTACCGGCCTGTTCAGCGGTCACTGGAGGATATTTATGCCATCATGATCTTTGCCCTGGTTGGTTGTGTAATGCTTTCTTCCTTCGGAAACCTGATCATGCTTTTCATCGGGATCGAAACACTCTCCATTGCATTGTATATTCTCGCCGGAAGCCATAAAGAAGCGATCACCTCCAATGAAGCTACCCTGAAATACTTTCTGCTGGGCTCTTTTATGTCGAGCTTCCTGTTGTTTGGAATCGCCCTGGTCTATGGTTCCAGCGGATCCTTTAACCTGGATTGCATAGCCGCTTATGCGGCGGAGAACCAGCACAGCCTTCCGGGAATGTTCAGGGCCGGGTTGTTCCTTATGATCGCCGGACTCGCATTCAAAATTGCCATCGTCCCGTTCCATTTCTGGGCACCGGATGTTTATGAAGGAACACCGACATTTGTTTCCGCATTTATGGTGTCGGTGGTAAAAACTGCCAGCATCGTTGCCTTGTACAGGCTGTTCAGCAATAGTTTCGGCGTTATCCGGGAAGTCTGGCAACCGACCTTGGCCATCCTGGCAGTCCTGACGATTCTCATCGGAAACCTGACCGGTCTGTATCAGCCAAACCTCAAGCGTATGCTCGCCTATTCAAGCATATCCCACTCAGGGTATATGATGCTTGCCGTGATCGCTTTCAGCCAGCTTTCTGCCAATACGCTGCTTTTTTATTCACTTGCCTACTCAATCGCCACCATCACCGCTTTCGGTATCCTGATGCTTGTGCGTGAAGTTCATGGAAATGACCTTTATTCTTCCTTCAACGGCCTTGCAAAGCAAAATCCCGTTGAAGCGACATGCCTTACCATCGCCTTGCTCTCGCTTACCGGCATCCCGCCACTGGCAGGCTTTTTTGCAAAATATTCCCTCTTTGTTACCATCCTCGGGCAACGACTTGTATGGCTGATGATCATTGCGATTATTGGTTCTGCCATCAGTGCTGTCTATTATTTCCGGCCGGTCATTGCCATGTACCTCGAAAAAGGAGATGGCAGGCTGCTTAAACCGGAACGGTCATACAAGGTCCACGTTATCTTCCTCACAATCCTCACAATTCTTGCCGGGGCCATTCCCCTTTTCCTGGGGAACCTTCTTTGATCCGGATTCCTACACTCTTTCGGTGTGGTTTCTCCCTGATAAAAAGAAACATCTAAATATATTAATGTTAAGATATGTTAAAAAACTTGACTTCACTATCAGGAAGTTATACATTTGTTTAAAATTATTCTAAATAAGGATAATAATAAAATCAACAACAAATTAAATTTACAAACATGAAAAAGGTAGTATTTATTACACTTGTTGTTGCAGCAATGATTGGTGTAAGCAGTGGGGTTGGTTATGCAAGACAAATCGGGAACTCCGGTTCTGTAACCAAGGTTCCTATCACCTACCAGGTGAATGTTTATCCTTCAGCAGATTTTCTGACAATTCAGGCAAAATTTTGGGTGATCGTCATTGATGGAACAAGGAAAATGGTTGTGCCCCCACAGTTATATACGCCAAGGAAGACGACTTATGATTTCCATGAAATGGGACCGGTAATAGGGTATCGGGCCGCGTATTTAATACCCGATGACCGTCTTAAAACGCCAACGTATTTTTTGAACCCTGATTACAGGTTCGACACTTTTACAGGTGGCAACACCTATATGTTTAATCTCTATCCGAGCCTTCGACAGCCGGATTGATCTATATAACCTGTTTGACATGGTCAAAGAAGCTGTCCCGAAAGGACGGCTTTTTTTAGTGCCATGAGATTAAGTCAAGGCTCGCTGCAGGTTCATTCAACAAAACACGAAAGAAAAGAATACGTCAGAGAAACCGGCCGATCAGTTCGACATTTGCCTTCTCCTGCTCAATGATACGGTGGATGAGGGACTTGGTGTTGCCTACGGTTTCTTTGGAAAGATCATGGAAGAATTGAATAATGTCATTGTTGAGCTTTTGGGCGATCCTTAAGACATCTTTCGGCAATTTTACTTTAGGACTGGATGTGGGATTTACAAACAGATGGGCAAACGTGTGGTTTATGTTGCTGTTTCTGCCAATCCCGCTGGTATCATACAGTTCAATATCATACTGCATCGCCAGTTTTTTAATGACCTCTTTGTGCTCAGCCTCTTTCTCGGCAAGATCAAGGAATATGTATTTCAGGTCATTTTTTCCCTTCACTTTTTTTGCAGCTGAATAATAGTATTCAAACCTGTTCTGCTCGATGTTTGCTGCAAGAATGATGATATCTTTGCTTGAGTAGCTCATATCTCTGATAATTTGATGCAAAACTATCATATAACACAAGCGCACACAAGCGTATTAATACGTTGAAATGTACGTATTATTCGTCAGAATGGAAAAATTTTCTGATTGTTTTTACATGAATTTGCTGATCATGGCAGCATGGCTCTTTTCCTCCTCGATGATCCGCTGGATAAGTTCGCGGGAATCGCTTTCCGTTCTTTTATAAAGCTCTTCATAAAATGCCACACTGTCATTTTCGAACTTAAAAGCGATCTCCAGGGCCTGTTTCGGGGTCTTGATGGTCTTGGCCAGGGCGGCTCCTGCATCCTTCTTTCCGAAGATATGGGAATCGGCAAGGTGATTGATATAATCAGAGGATTCCTCTTTATTGAATTCGAATTTTTCTGCTTCGAAATCATCCGCCAGTTTCTGGAATACATCTGTATGGTGGACTTCCATCTCAGCCAGATCAAGGAAGAGGTTTTTAACGTCAACCGATTCCCTGATCAATTCAGCAGCAGCTGAATAGAACGCAAATCCGTTCTCTTCTATCCTGACCGCGATCTCAACAATTTCCTGTCCTGAATAATACATAATCATTGGTGTTTATGAGTTACAAAAATAGCAAACTTTTGATAATTCCTTTTACCTTTGGGAACCTTTTACAGAAATCAATCACCAAAAACTTTTACGTATGAAGAAAATCTTTACATTTTTATTTCTTGGATTAGCGACAATAATTGTTTACGGACAAGCCATACAGAGGACAATGGTTATTCAGGAAATCGGCACCGGTACCTGGTGCCAGTATTGCCCGGGTGCCGCAATGGGAGCAGATGACCTGATCGCAAACGGCTGTGCGGTGGCCGTGGTCGAATACCATAACGGCGATTCCTTCACCAATACCGCCTCGGATGCCCGGAACAATTATTACGGGATCACCGGATTCCCGACTTCTTTTTTCGACGGAGTTCTCAGTTATGTAGGAGGGAATCATACAACAAGCATGTATTCCAACTATCTTCCCCTGTACAATCAGCGTCATGCCATTCCTTCGCCACTGGCCATCGATATTTCCGGGACCAGCGCAGGAAACACATATAACATCGTTCTCTCGATCCATAAGCTTGCAGCCATAACTTCAACTGACCTGAAGGCTCATCTTGTGCTTACTGAATCGAATATCCAGTATGCATGGCAGGGCCAGACCGAACTTAATTATGTTGAACGGAAAATGGTTCCGGATGAAAATGGCACTGCCCTTAGTTTTACCTCAGGCGACATGCAGATCATCACCCTTTCATTTACAAAGGACGCTTCCTGGGTCACCAGCGAATGCGAACTGGTTGCTTTCGTTCAGGATAACGGAACAAAAGAAATATTGAATGGCAATAAAGTCATGCTGACCGCTTTGCCATCACCAATGCCTGTAGATTTCGCAGGTGCTCCCACAACCGGGTGCGTTCCGGTCACCACGAATTTTACCGACCAGTCCTCCGGGGCTACAGGCTGGCAATGGAACTTCCCCGGCGGAACCCCGACATCTTCATCTGTTCAAAACCCTTCCGTATCCTATACAACCGCAGGAACAAATGATGTCACCCTTACTGCCTGGAATTTATCCACCGGCCGCGGAAATAAAATAACAAAAGCAGGATATGTCAGTGTTTCAGGCGCACCCGCTGCACCCGGCCAGCCGCAGGGTAGCACTGCCATGTGCCAGAACCCCGGCAACCAGGTCTATTCCACATCCGGCTCGCCGGGAGCTGCTTCCTATACCTGGGACCTGCAACCTGTTTCCTCCGGAACGCTGACAAACAACGGAACCACCTGTACGATTGCCTGGAGCAGCAGCTTCACAGGCAATGCAACATTAAAGGTCCAGGGTACAAGTGCCTGCGGGACCGGCCCCTGGTCGGCACCCCTGACAATCACCATCAGCACTGTACCATCCCAGCCCGGCACACCGATGGGCAGCACACAACTTTGCCAGAATCCGCCGAATAATACATACACCAGTACAGGAGCAACACCTGCTACATCCCACATCTGGGAAATTATTCCCTCTTCTGCCGGAACGCTGACGAACAACGGTTCAATGGTCACGGTTGACTGGTCGGCAATTTACATTGGAACGGCCCAGTTACATTTGGCCGGGATCAATGGCGGCTGCCAGGGTCCATGGTCGGAATTCATCAATATCACCGTAAACACTGGTCCCCAGATCTACTCGGTCAACGGGGGTGGTACCTATTGCGGACCAGGCGGAACAGGATTGCCGGTAAATCTTGACGGTTCAGAAGCTGCCGTGAATTATACCCTTTACCTGAATGGTACGCCGACATCTACGGTTGTCACTGGGACAGGTAGCGCCATCAGTTTCGGGAACCAGCTTACAGCAGGTACGTATACCGTTGTTGCGAACAACCCAACCACCACCTGCAGCATGAATATGAACGCGTCTGTTGTTATAAATGTCGACCCCCAGGCCCCGGAAACACCGGCTACACCTGATGGTATTACCAATGTTCACACCGGATCAACCCCTACAACGGATTATATAACCACAGGCGGAACCTACGCAACAACCTATGCATGGACCCTCACACCTGCAAATGCCGGCACGATTTCAGGCACGGGAAGCACCGGAACCGCAACCTGGGATAATTCATTTATCGGCACGGCTCATGTTTCCGTTCAGGGCGTCAATACCTGCGGGGGAGGCTCATTCTCAACCGAGCTTGTGATTGAAGTCGATAATACCGTTGGCATCAGTGAAAAAATCGCTGCAAAGTATATCAGCATTTTCCCGAATCCTGCCAAAGATGAGCTTAATTTCATCTCTGGAAAGAAGGTGAAAGCTGACATCAGGCTTTACAACACCCTCGGGAAACTGGTTGCAACCATAAACGGACAGGATCTTTCATCGGGCTATAAAATGAATATCGCTTCCATCGTACCAGGGATCTACTTCGTAAGCATCGATGCAGACGGCGTTCATGAAATACAGAAGGTGGTGGTTGAATAAACAGATCCGCCTTCTCATTAAATACTAATTGTTAAGAAAATATTCTAACACGAAGTTACACGAAGGAATTCACGAAGTTACACGAAGGAATAATTTTGCATAATTTTTCACTTTGTGTCCTCTGTGAATTCCTTTGTGTTCTCTGTGGTTAAAAAATTCAATGCAACCTCAGCTTCTCAACCCGATGACCCCGCGTCAGCTCGAAAAATATTCATCCGCCTTCACCCTCTCCGATATGGAGATCTTTATCTTCCCGGAACTGATGTATGCCCTGGTCCTGGCCAATGTCATGTCTCCTGAGATATGGAAATGGCGTGATGACAAATGGTTTGCCGGGATCAGCAGGATGACACCCCTGAAGAAGATCCACCGGATCAAGCAATACATCATGGATCATTATAATTTCAACCTTGATCTCGATACCTGGGGACTGACAGATAAGCAAGCCGAGATCGAACGCTTCAGCGGATTTATCGATCCGGATCTGCTTGCACGGTCAAATGCCCTTTTCGGGTATGAAGGGGACAAATATTATTTCGATATCGATATCCGGAAACATTTCGGACTTGATAAGTACGATTCGGATATCATTCCTTACTGGAAGACCGAAACCCTGGAAGCGATGAATGCCTTCCTCCTCAAGCCGGGTTATGAGACCGGGGCCGGTGAATGTGTCTCCCTCGCCTGCCTTTATGCTTCTGCACTCTTCGTCGTTGGCGAGATCCCGCTGGAGAATATCTTCCTGATGGGTACACCGCTCCATTCCCAGAATTTTGTGCTGGTGGATGAAGGCGTGCTCACAAACAACAGGCGCATCGTTACAAAATCCATGTGGTTCAATGGGTCTGAGCTGTCAGCCCTGGCACGGCGGGCGCTGGAACATGAGCAGGTCACCCTGGTCTCGCACCTTTCCGGCTATATCCATTCCATGTACCCGGAAGCGACCATCGATCCGGAGGCTTATAAGCTGTTCCGTGAAAAGCTTTTGCGCTTTCTCGTAACATCTCTCGATTATGAGATATTTATCAATTTTCTCCGGGATTACAGCAAACACCAGAAACTGTTCCAGGTCGGTTATCCCTGCCGCGGATTTACCAAGTACATCGCCCTGGAAAAGGCATTCAGCTATGAACATGGAAGCAAGAACAGGCTTGGAGATAAAGGAGGTCAGAAACTGCTTTGTGAAATGGAAGAAGAGGATTTCTATCTTCAACCCATGGATAACCGGTTCATCCTGAATCCCGAAGATGACCTGTTCAATAAAAGGACCTACCAGGATTTCCTGGCCAGGCTCATGGTTCAGTTCCCGAAGCTAAAGGACAATACCTCCTTCACCAGCGATTTCAAACGCTTCGTCCACACCGAACCCAAACTACCATCTTTGAATAAAGCCTTCATTAACCCACCAGTTCACCAACTCACCAGTTCGCCAATTGAAAAGTCACAAGGTCACAAGGTCACAGGGTCACAAAGCGAAGTAGCGAAATTGCGAAATAGTGAAAATTTAAACTCACCAGCTCACCAGTTCACCAGCTCACCACCTTCAACCCGCGAAGAGTTCATCAGCTATCTTTCAGCCCTCCGCCATCCCGCATCCCGCATCCCGCATCCCGCATCCGAGATCATTGACCTCGCCTTCTACGCCGGCCGCTACATGGATTCCTGCGACTGGGAACCATTCTTTAAGGCTGCATTCGAGAGGAACCCGGTTTCTGTTGAATATTTCCATGACCATGACCTGGAGGCGGCCTGGTCTGAACTGACCTCCTGGCCTTCCGGATCCATTTATTCGGAAAACAGGATGGCCATGCCGGATGAAGTGGTTAATTTCAAGACCGGGAGCGGGCTGGAGAAGGTCATTACCTTTCTGAATATTGCCAGGTCAAGGCACCTGGATATCACCCTCGAGCAGCAGCAGGACAAGCTGTTCGTTCGGATCGGGGAGAAAAAATTCCAGTTCCGGTGGAATGAAAAATTAGCCTTTTCCCGCAGAAAATTTTAAAAAACGCTCATTTCCTGTTATATTTGGGTGGTGTAAATATTTCCTCCATTCCACGCATCATGAAAAAAATTTTCCTGGTTTTGATCATGGCATTTAGTATCCAGTGGACTTTTGCCCAAACCTATTATCCAACTGTCACCACCGGGAAAGGCTGGACTGTTCAGCATATCTACCCGGGTGTTCCGATTGTCACGGTAATCCAGAATATAAAGTTCGAGGGGGAGGTGACAGCGGACGGTTTTGTATATAAAAAAGTCTGGATCACCGAGGATTCAGTATTGAATGGCTGGGGCGTTGATTCTTATATACGTGAAGACGCCCAGAAAAAAGTTTATCTGCGTTATTCGTTGGAAAATCCGGAAATGATGATCTATGATTATGATGTCCAGGAGGGTGATACGATATATCTGAGAGGCTTTATGTTCAATGTGGAACAGGTATCTTGGATCACCATGCTTGACGGCGAAGTGCGGCAGAAGTATTTTCTGCAGGATCTTACCAACGGCGGTCAGGAAACCTGGATCCAGGGAATGGGATGCCTGAATGGAGTTCTGGAAGGAGGGACCAGCGGACACATGGCCGGAACCCTGCTGTGTTTCCTGGAGCATGATTCCCTGAAATATCATAATTCATCGTATCCTGATTGCGGGGGAATCATTTCCGTTCCGGAAATCAAACCAAATGATCCTGTACGAGTCTTTCCGAACCCTGCTTCCGGTATTTTCACCATCAATCTCGATGGCGTATTCACAAACGGAGCTGTCATCGAACTCTACGATATTTATGGAAGGCTTTGCTTTACAAAGCAGGTCAAAGGGAATTCCCTGACAATTGATCCCAGGCAGGAAATCCTCTATCCCGGAACCTGTTTTTACCGGGTTATCCTCCCCACAGCTTCAACCTACACCGGAAAAATCATCATTCTTAGCGACTGAATTATGAAAGAGGAGTTTGAATTATGAATTATGAGCCTGCCCCGAAAAGTCATTTTTAAAACATTACCGCTAAGACGCTAAGACGCAAATATTTTAATATCAGCGAGTTTATTTTAGCGTCTTTGCGACTTTGCGGTGAAAAAAGCTTTTCGGAGCGGATTCAATTATGCATTCCGGCATTATGCATTTTGATTTCTGACCTCAGATCTCCGACTTCCGACCTCCCACTTTTGACTTTTCACTTTTAACTTTTCACTTTTAACTTTACCTTTGCCCCATGGCAACAAACGAAGACTTATTTAAGAAGATCATATCCCATGCAAAGGAGTATGGGTTTGTATTCCCCTCGAGCGAGATCTATGACGGTTTAAGCGCAGTTTATGATTACGGCCCTTTCGGCGTAGAGCTCAAGAATAACATCCGCGAATACTGGTGGAAATCGATGGTTCAGTACCATGAGAACATCGTCGGCATCGATGCTGCGATATTCATGCATCCGACCGTGTGGAAAGCTTCAGGGCATGTAGATGCATTCAGCGATCCGATGATCGATAACAAGGATTCAAAAAAACGTTATCGTGCCGATGTTCTGATCGAAGACCACATCCAGAAAATCGAAGACAAGATCCAGAAAGAGGTTGACAAGGCGAAGCAGCGTTTCGGCGAAACATTTGATGAAAAAATGTATCGCGAGACCAATCCCCGCGTAGTTGAAAACCAGGGGAAGATCGATTCGATCAAGAAAAGGTTTTATTCTTCATTTGGAAACAATGACCTGGATGATGTTAAGCTCCTGATCGAGGAACTGGGCATCGTGTGTCCCGTTTCAGGCACCAAGAACTGGACCGATGTGCGCCAGTTCAACCTGATGTTCTCCACCCAGATGGGCTCGGTGAATGAGGATGCCAACATGATCTACCTTCGCCCGGAAACCGCGCAGGGGATCTTTGTCAACTTCCTGAACGTGATGAAAACGGCCAGGTTGAAGCCGCCTTTCGGCATCGCTCAGACGGGCAAAGCGTTCCGCAACGAGATCGTCGCGCGCCAGTTCCTTTTCCGGATGCGCGAATTCGAGCAGATGGAAATGCAGTTCTTCGTGAAACCGGGCGAAGAAATGGAATGGTACGAATATTGGAAGGCGGAACGGATGAAATGGCATACCTCGCTTGGCATCCCCGCTTCCAAATACCGCTTCCACAACCACGACAAGCTGGCACATTACGCCAATGCGGCCGCCGACATCGAATTTGAATTCCCGATCGGTTTCAAGGAGCTCGAAGGGATCCATTCAAGGACCGATTTCGACCTCGGGTCGCACCAGAAATTTTCCGGCAAGAAGCTTCAGTTCTTTGACCAGGAGAAAAATGAAGGATATGTTCCGTATGTAATTGAAACGTCAATTGGCCTGGATCGCACCTTCCTCGCGGTACTTAGCCATGCCTATAAAGAAGAAAAGCTGGAAGACGGCACCGAACGGGTCGTTTTAGGCATTCCGGCCATTCTGGCTCCGATCAAAGTGGCTGTTCTTCCGCTGATCAAGAAAGACGGTCTGCCCGAAAAGGCGCGTGAGATCATGGACAAGCTGAAATACGAGTTCCGGTGTTTCTACGAAGAGAAAGACACCATCGGCCGCCGTTACCGCAGGATGGATGCTATCGGAACCCCTTACTGCATCACCATCGATCACCAGACGCTCCAGGATAACACCGTCACGATCCGCGACCGCGACACCATGCTTCAGGACCGCATCCCGATGGATGCCATCCCTGAGATTGTCCGGAAGAAACTGACAATATAATCTTCTCAAAGGAAGTTTTAAAATACTTTACCGCCAAGACGCTAAGACGCCAAATTCTGAATACCTTCTTTTGCGTCTTTGCGCCTTTGCGGTGAAGAAAAAGGAAACAATCTCCTTCATAGAGAGAGTATCTGCAACCATGATCATCAGGATATTAAAATGGTTCTTCATTACGGCCGGCTTCCTCGCCATGGTCCTGATCATCCTCGCCTTCACCTCAGCCCCCTTCTGGATCTATTACAACATGGGTACAAAGTATTCCGGGATCCATCGTCCGCCTGATTACATCGTCGTGATGGGCGGTGGCGGAATGCCCAGCGAGACAGGGCTCATGCGCTGTTTTTACGCCGCAAAGGCCGCAAGTTATTTCACCCGTGCAAAGGTGATCATCACCCTGCCTGGCGATACAATCGATTCGCTCAGTTCCATCAACCTGATGAAAAAAGAACTGACCATCCGCGGGATCGCGAAAGAACGGATCATCTTTGAATCCGAAGGAACAAATACGAGGGCGGAGGCTGTGAACGTTTGGGAGATGCTGGCACACTACCCCTCCCCTTTATCCCCTCCTCAATTGGGGAGGGGTCAGGGGTGGGGTATCCTGATCGTTACCTCTCCCGAACACCTCGCCCGTTCCGTCCTGGCATTCAGGAAAGCAGGTTTTATCAAGGTAGATGGAGTGCCGGCATTTGAAAGCACGCTGAATTCTGATCTTTCATACTCAGATCGCAAACTTGGCGGAAGAAAATGGATGCTTCCCGGGCTCGGTCAGAACATCACCCTTCGCTACCGGTTCTGGACACACCTCAGCTATGAAGAGCGATTCATCAGGGAATACATTGCGCTGGCATATTACAAGCTGAAAGGATGGATCTGATTTATAAACAATTGAGTGAAAAGGGAAAAACGTAAAGTGAATAATTTTCACTTTTCACTTTTCACTCTTCACTCTTCACTTTTCACTTTTAGTGTTAAACAGATTCATCGTCCTGTCAATCCCGACTGTGGTGAAATTCTTCACGATATCCACGCTTTGTTCGATCTTTGGAAGCAGGACTTTTTCCTCTTCCTTTGTCCAGCGGGCGAGGACATAATCCACCTGGTAGCCTTTGGCGAAGTCGTTGCCGATGCCGATCCGCAGGCGCGGAAATTCGGTTGTTCCGAGGTTTTCAATAATGCTGATCAGGCCGTTATGACCTCCATCACTACCTTTTTTCCGGAGACGAAGAGTTCCCAATGGAATCGCCAGGTCATCCACGATCACCAGGCAATTCTCGGGCAGGATCTTTTCCTTGGTCAGCCAGTATTTCACCGCCTTCCCGCTCAGGTTCATATAGGTGTTCGGCTTGATCAGGACCACCTGCCTTCCCTTGAAGGAGAACGTTGCAATCGAAGCCAGCCGTCCAACGGCAAAGCTCGTTTTGAAATGTTGTGCCACTGCATCAGCCACGATAAACCCGATGTTATGACGGGTATTCGAATACTCATCACCTATATTTCCAAGCCCGACAATAAGGTATTTCATCTTAATAAGTCAAAGGTCAAAAGTCAAAAGTCAAAGGTCAAAAGTTTGAAGGTCAAAAGGTCATCAAGTCACAGAGTCATAATTCAAAAATTCAAACTCATATTTCATAATTTAGTCACAAGGTCACAAAGTTATTAATAAACTCACCACCTCACTACCTCACCACCTCACCACCTAAGCAACTAAGCAACTAAGCAACTAAGCAACTAAGCAACTAAGCAACTAAGCAACTAAGCAACTAAGCAGCAAAAAAAAGAGCACAAAGTTAGAAAAACCTGTGCTCTCTCTCATTTTCAATGAAATCTGTTTACTTCTTTTCTCCTTCTTTCTTTTCTCCTTCAGCACCTTCGGCGGCAGCACCTTCAGCGGCAGCGCCGGCGGCAGGTACTTCCTCAACAACCGTCCTGGCTGTTCTTACGCCAACAATAACGTTGTTGGGCGAATCGAGGAGGGTGAGGTTCTCGATCTTCAGGTCGCTCACCTTTACGGAGTCACCGATATCAAGACCATCAATACTGACATGGATATTATCAGGCAAGAATTCCGGTAAAGCCTTGATCTTCAGCTTACGCATCTTGGCGATCAGCTTTCCGCCTTTCAGCACACCGGGTGCAGTTCCGTCCACTTTTACCGGGACACCGATCGTAACCGGCTTATCCGGGAAAATTTCCAGGAAGTCCACATGAAGGATCTTGTCTGTAACCGGGTGATACTGCACATCCTGTAAAATTGTGTCGTGTTCTTTACCGGCAACCTGGATCTTTACCAGGCATACTTCAGGGGTGAAGATGATGTGACGGAAAAGTTTTTCATCAGCCACAAAATGCAACTGTTCTTTACCACCGTAAAGGACACAGGGAATCTTCCCCAGCCTGCGGTTTTTCTTAGCATCTTTTTTCCCTACGTTCTCGCGAGGAGAACCGCTCAATGATACTGTTTTCATAATTGTTGAATTGTTGAATTAATGAATTGTTGAATTGGCTTTTGGCTTTTGGCCCTTAGCTATTTGCATTTTGCATTTTGCATTTTGCATTTTGCATTTTGCATTTTGCATTTTGCATTTTGCATTTTGCATTTTGCATTTTGCATTTTGCATTTTCCCGGAAATCGGGGTGCAAAGATAGAAATTTCTTTTAAAACTTAAACAAAGAGGAGATCGATTCCTTCTTCTTCAGTCGCTGGATGACTTCGGCGAAGAGGTTCGCAGTGGTGACCACCCTGATTTTCGGGCTTTCGCGGCGTAAAGGAATGGTATCCGTCACAACAACCTCATCCAGAACGGAAGATTCAATCAGTTCATATGCATCCTTGGAGAGGAGCGGATGGGTTACAACAGCCCGAACGCTTTTCGCGCCGTTGGTCCGGATGACCTCCGCTGCTTTGACCAGTGTGCCTCCCGTATCGATGATGTCGTCGAGAAGGATCACGTCCTTTCCCTTGACATCCCCCACGAGGGCCATAGTTCCGACTTCATTTGGTTTCTCGCGGTGCTTGTAGCAGATGACAAAGTCAGTTCCGAAGAATTTAGCATACGATCCGGCCCTTCGTGCACCGCCGGTATCGGGCGAAGCGAACGTAAGCTTCGAAAGGTGAAGGCTGCGTAAATAGGGAATGAAGACTGAAGAAGCAAAAAGGTGGTCAACAGGAAAATCAAAGAACCCCTGGATCTGGTCAGCGTGGAGGTCCAGCGCGATCAGGCGGTTGACGCCAGCTGCCGAGAGGAGGTTGGCGATCAACTTGGATGCGATGCAGACACGTGGCTTGTCTTTGCGGTCCTGCCGGGCATATCCGAAATAGGGGATCACCGCCACGATCGACCGGGCGGAGGCACGGCGTGCCGCATCAACAAGCATCAGCAATTCCAGGATGTTTTCTGCAGGAGAATAGGTTGACTGAACAATGAACACATCCGATCCGCGGATATTTTCATCATAGGAAGGCTGGAATTCCCCGTCGGCGAATACCGTGACGGAGCATTTTCCCAGTTCTGAGCCATAACTTTGCGCAATTTTCTCGGCCAGGTAGGCGGATGACCGGCCTGAGAAGATCTTGATTCTTGCTGCCATTGGAGGGGAGGATTTGGAGCAGCTAAGTTAGGATATAATTTCGATCGTGTCAAAGGATTTTTGTTAACAACCGGCTTCATGCTAAAGGTTAAAATGGCATCCTACATCTCCGGCACCATTTCCGTACGGGTTGAAACAGGGCTGGCTTTCGTCAGGCGGGTTGTCAGAAAAGCAAGGAGGACAAGAATTCCACCCCCAAAATAGGAATACTGAAACCCTGTGAGAAGTGTTTCCTGTGAGGCCTGTTTTAGCTGGGCTGAGGTCGGTTGGGAAGAGGAGGGTAAGCAAAGGGTGAACATCGCCTCCATGATGAGCACGCCGAAGAGCTGCCCCATGTTGGTCGAAAGGCGGAATACGCTGGAAGTGACAGACTGTTTTCCCTCCGGTGCCAGCGACATGACCAGGTTGTTGTTCGGCGTGATGAACATCGAATAAGAAAACCCCATGAGAACGAGGAACAACACGACAATCCATATGTGAGCCTCCGGCAGGAACCACAGGAAAAAGATGCAGGAGATGCATGCCATGATCATCCCCGAAGAAGTCAGCATCGGCTTGGAAACCTTGTCAGAAAGCCGCCCGGTGACCGGGCTTAGCAGGCTGAATACCAGGGGAAAGATCATCAGGAGAAATCCCGCATACTCCACCCGGATGTGCATCATGTACTCCAGGTAGAACGGCATCAGGACACTGTTCCCCGACATCAGCCCATATCCCAGGAAAGAGGCAAGGATCGCGAAAAAGAAATTCCTGCTGCGGAAAATGGACATGTCGAGAAGCGGATCCTTGTTTCTTTTTTCCAGGTAATAAAATAAGATGAGGCAACCAATGGATGCGCCCAATCCGGCATAGGTAACCGGGGAAGCCCATCCGATCCTGCCGGCCTGGTTCAGGAAGAAAACAACCAGGGCCAGGCCGAGAAAGCTCAGGATTGCCCCCGGGTAATCGAAGCCTGCTAAAGGATTCTTCCCGCCTTTCCTCACAGAATCGTCAGGGATGACCTTATGGGCGACGATGATCGCCGCAATACCGACCGGGATGTTGATCAGGAAGATCCAGTGCCAGTCGAGGTAGCCGGTAATAAGTCCCCCAAGCGGGGCACCGACGAGCACCCCGAGGGAATTCACCGGTGTGAGGATGCCGAAGCTCCAGCCTCGCTTTTCCGCCGGGATGAACCGGGTGACAAGGGTAAGCGTGGTGACGATAAGCATGGCCCCGCCGACGGCCTGGATTGCCCGGGCGACGATGAGGAATGTAAAGGAAGTGGAAAGACCGCACATCAGCGAACTGGCCGTGAAGATGATGAAACCCGAGATGAAGATCCGTTTGATCCCGATCCTGTCCGCCAGTTTTCCCGCGATGATCATCATCCCCGACAGCACCAGCAGGTACACCAGTGTGATGTGAACAACCAGGCTCGTCCCGATGTTGAAATACTTCCCGATGAACGGGAGCGCGATGTTCACGATGTTTGAATCCAGCAGCACCATGAACCCCGCGAACGATCCGCTGAGGATGATCCCGATCTGTTTTCCTTTGTCCGTGACAATAGTACCCGGGTGATTTTGCATTTCCAAATATATTCGTAATTTCGCTGCCGTAATAAAAAAATTTTTCGAACACAATCCCACACCCCCCACACGTCCATCACACCCAAACTCACACTCTTCTTCGCCCGGGTGGCGGAATAGGTAGACGCGTTGGTCTCAAAAACCAATGAGAGCAATCTCGTGCCGGTTCGATTCCGGCTCCGGGTACGAAAACACCATTAAAACCCACGTTAATCGTGGGTTTTTCTTTTTTAAGTACCCAAATAAGTGCCCAAAAGATTTTTTCTGGATTTTTTGGTTGAGTTTAGCAAAAGATTGAGTCATTCATATTTCCACAATCTCCTTATCCTTCACCTGCCGTACATAATCATTTGTGAATATCTTCTTATAGGAATCTGCTTCGAATGTATGGATGGGGACCAAGTTCTTAGGATTGATGGCATCCACCATGCGCTTGAGGGTTTCAACATCAGCGTGGCCGCTGGTATGCAGGTAATGCACAGTCAAACCTCGGTTTGAAAGGTACTCAACGAAAGCTGTTGTTCTTTCTTCGTGCAGATAGCCTTCCCACATGGAATAAATGAATGTACCGCCGTCGATATTTGGTATCAGTTCTAAGTCAGATTGCATTGTGGGTCGCACAATCATGACCATATTCCCAGCATCATCAATGATTGGAACTAAAGAGCATCCGAAATTAATGTACGAATCGTGTGATTGAATAGCCCATAACCAAGAAAGTTTGAAGTGAGGACTTTTACAATAAATTTCGGATATAGTTTGTTTACCTCCAAGAGGACCTCTCTTAAAACTTTGCTTTCAGGATCATGGTTTGCAATGAGAAATACCATCTCAATTTCTTCATAAAATTCTTCAATGCTGTTGTTATTGCCATTAACTCCGAATTTTACAAGTCCTAATTCTCTTTTTTGCTTAAACAGATCCGCCATCTCCTGCTTAAAAGAAATAACCTGACCATCGCTATCTAAAAAAGCAACAAAATCCTTCACGTGTTTGACCATCCCAGCTGTTCCTTTAAGAGCTCCATCACCGTATTTCATCTCTATGACCACCAATTTGGGCTTATGCTTATGAGGCATTTTCCTGTGCTGCGCATCTGAAGGCCACTCAACAGCAACCAGATCGAATTGTGCACCGTTGTGATTGTCATATTCATAATCAATAATGAAGTAATCAGTTCCGTTGGAAACTCCGGAATAGTTATTGTCCCGTACCACTAATTGTGCAAATTCCCGTTCCTCTGATTGTTTGTCTGCAAAGTAAAAATCCATAGCCTGTTTGGCAAAAGGAAAGAAACGTAGCCAATCCTTATTTTGTAAATGGGTTTGCAGGTTCACAATTTCAATTGGCGGTCTAGATTTCTGGTAATTATGATTAAACCAAAATTCATAAGTGTGTTGTCCTTTTTCAGTTATTCTCAGAATATTACCTCCGCGATAATAAATGTTGACATAATTATCGCGAATATTGAATTCAAGAGTATGATCGGCCTTCACCAGATCAAGAATTTCCTTGAGGCTGCCAGTTATAGATACAAGATCTGACATGAAATCTGATGAAAGTTTTCGTGACATAATTTGATTTTTAAGGGAATAATTCCGAAATAGTTATTATAGTTGCTCGAAATCTTGTTTAATCACGATAACAAATTCAAATTCCGTAATCGATATGGAATATTCCTATTCATCCCCAAAATAATCATTATCTAACCGTTTAATCTCATACCTCTGTTGAAGTGTTACCCCAAGGTCAAAATCAATCATTAGTTGAGCCAATTGGACTCCATCAATTAATACGATCTTAGTTTCATTTTTTGGAGTGTAATCCAAAGCCTCCTTGGTAAAAGATGAAGTTGTTATGAAAACTCCCTTCTTTGCTCCCTGACCTGCTAAAGCCCCAATAAATTTGTGAATTTCAGGCCGGCCGACGACATTTCCCTGCTGCCATCGTTTCGCCTGGATATAGATGATGTCAAGACCCAATCGATCTTCTTTAATGGTGCCGTCAATACCTTCGTCCCCGCTTCTCCCAATTGCTTTCCCGGCATCTGCAATAGAACCACCATATCCCATTTTAACAAGAAGTTCAACAACAAGCCTTTCAAAAAAAGCTGGTGTCAGTTTAAATACCTTGCCAATAAGTTCTTCTGCTAAAGTCTTTCTAATGCTCTGGTATGCATTTTCAAGGCTTTCTTCTGGTGTTTCATTAATTGTCTCGGTATCTTGAGATCCAACAGATTCGTTCGTATCTTCTCTTTTTGCTGTATGAAATTCTATGAACTCTGGGTATTGGCGTAGAAATCTTACATTTATTATATCCGGCTTATCCTTTAGGACTTCTAATCCCCTTGGAGTGATACAAATTACTGCACGTTTAGGCGAATCCAACAAACCTGCCTTTTTTAAGTACGTTTTCGCCCATGCGACACGATTGTCAAAAATTGGTTGTTGACCACTGTGAAGAAGTTCATTACGATCATCTTCCGACAAGTGGAAGTGATCGCCAAGGATTTCAATTAGGTCGCGAATTCTATATTCTTTGCCATCTGAAACCTGTTGCATCAGCGGTAGCATAATTGATTGAAAGTCCGGAATTGCCATAGCGTTATGTGTTAGAAGTTGCAAGATAAGTATCTTAAAAAACCTGTTAAAAAATCATCCTTCAAAATAAAAGCGTTTCTTAAAAACAATAAAGAATTACACAAGATTAATTTATCATTTTCAATAATGATGGTAAAACATCTCTTAAAAGGATTTTCATAATTTTTGGAGTGTTTTCCCTGAATTTTTTACCCTGGGCAAAAATATCTTCAACTCTATCTGATTTTGGAACATCCGAAACGTCACGGATTATAGAAAAAGGAGTTATGTTAAGTTTACATATATGCACGATTGCTCTCGATTCCCAATCGGCAGCAATAACGTCATGTTTCCTGAGCTCTTTAGCTTTAATATATCCAATATCCTGGTCTGCGGTTACAATGATCCCCGGAATCAGTTTTAAAGGAATTTTGTCAAAATCAATCCATGAATTATCAGCCTCAACCGTCAACATTTTATAGAAATACTACCTCTTTGTTCCCATAGCCACAATGCAATCATACTGGGCAGTTTTGGAAGCAATAACTAGGTCCAGAACTTTTAATTCCGACCCTATCCCTCCCACAGTTCCTAAAACAATGATCATCTTAGGGCTCCAGTGATCGATGGCATACAGGCAAACACCGGCTGATCGGGTTTTTGTAGCCTCACTGTTGTAGAAAATATAATCGATACCATTTGACCTATATCCAATGTCAGTGCCATAAGGGTATTAAAGGAATTGATCTTTCCGAAATTTCATATTAGCACGAAAGGTTTTCGATTCTTCTTCAGCGCAAATATGTATGGAGAATACTTTTGAAGTCATTTTACCAATAGAATTAGGATTTCATCAGAGTCATTTCGATAATAACATGAGTTCCTTTATCTTGTTGCTTTCATTTTAACTTGATCAATACCTAAAAATGACAAATCTATATATCCATTATGAGGATCAAAATATTGAAATTCTTCTTTTTTTAAGAATTTATTTTTCTCATAGCGATCTCTTGGAATAGGGTATTTATAATTTATATTGAGAGTTCCTTCAGGCTCGTCCCAATCCAAGGTAACACCCGTACATTTAATCCCATAATTAATATTTATTCCGGGAGGATTTGAATTGTCAAATTCCGCATTAAATCTTCCAAAATCCTGAATAACATCCGACAACGTCAAAATGGCTGAAAGTGGATCTTTTTCAAATACAAGTTTTAATTGAGGATACCTTGGAGAAAATGTTAATCCCGCTCTGGTAGATTCAATTGTTCCATAAAAACCTGCCAAATCATGCATCATTATTATCATACTTGCCCAATCAATGCATAATACTTGCCACGGTAAAAGATTCTCATCAGGAAATTCTCTTAAAATATCATTAAGATAAGTAAATGCTATTGCACTTGGTAAGCCGTGAGATTCATTTAGAAACTCTCTGATCATTTCTACTAATTGGGTTTGCCAATTAATAGGATTAAGTCTATCGGAGTAATTATAGCCATTAAGAGGATAAATAAGTAATTTATCTTTAAAATTTCTGTAGACAAATGCTGCTTCGTTATATTTTTCATTATTTAAAATATCGTGGTTCTTCAAACTATCTTGTATTTTATTGATAAATTGCCAAGGATAACCAATATCGTGATATAATGCCGCAGCATAAAATGTGTTCAAGATGATTTTCTCCCAGAATCTTCTATTAATGGCTGTCAATTGAAACATCTCTTTATTAATCCCTAGTGATACTGCATAATCTCTGAAATATTGACAATTAGGATGTGTGCAAATTAAGTCAACAATAATATCTTTCAATTTCTCACCTTGAAATTCAATTGTACTTGTATTTCCATATTGAGTATTGCTTCCGTTTAATAAAACCATTCCAATATACGCAGTAAGATTTTGATGGATTAAATGATCTCTATGATACTTTTTCCAATCCACAGTAGCAAGCCATTCAGAATTTATCATTTCTTTCCAAAAAAATTGAATCGCTGGAAGATATCTGTCTCCATTAAAATTTGACTTCCTATAAGCTGCCCGAATTTCTTGGTATAAATGATAATCAATTCTTTTTCGAAAACGAAGCCAATATAATCTTGATTTAGAATACTTTGAATTTTTTTGAAATTCAATATATTTGCTTCTGTCCAGATTAATAAACTTGTTTGAAAGTCTTGGAGGGTTTTTCTCTCTGATGTTTGACCTTGAGATATAATCCGAATAATCTAAGTCAATTGCCATTGTTTTTTTAATAAGGGTTTTAAAACATTTTCAAATAGTATCATAATTTTGATGTCATCTGCAGAAGCTAAATTAAAATCCATTTCAAAATACTTTTCTTCTTTTTTAGGTTGCAAATCTAGCTCAATATTCATAGAGGTTTTAATTAATCTTCTTGAATTTTCAATACTTATTTCTTGATGTAAAATAAGATTATCAAGTATTTCTCTCAGCAAATTGAAGTAGTTTTTTTTACTGGTCCTTAATACTTTAAACAAAATATTTGAACTTTGAGCTATAAGAAAATATTCGTTTTTAAGTCTTAATAATCGAGCAACACTTGAACAGAACATTTTGTATTCTTCGAATAGATTTACGGCTTCATCTAGATCATTAATATTTGGATTGTCGCTGTATTCCTTTTGTAAAAATATATTAGTATTTTGTTTCGATTTTTCAATCCAATAAGACGGATGTGTAAACCGGTCAATTTTTTTGAAGTCTATTTCATTATCTTTCTTTATCATTTTATTTATTACATCAACAAATAATGAATAAGTGTTTTCTTCCTTAAGAGACCTGCTCAATCTAACAGTTTTATTTATAGAATAAATCAATGATAAATAGTTTATAATGAATCTATACTTCTGTGCATTATTATGATCATGAAAATCTGAGGATTTAATTACATTATGTTTTTGAGATAATGACTCTGCATCTTTAATAATCTCGTTGGAGCTTAAGTTGAGTCTCTTTAGAAAACGAGAATAATTGATCTTGGGCCTTGCTAAAAATTGTTTTGAGGATCCGGTTATATTCAAGAGAAAAAAATAATTATCTCTCCAGAAATCGTTAAATTCAAGTAGTCTTTGCTTTTCTACACTACTCGAATATTCCAGGATGATATTTTCACTTAATAAAATATATTTAAATATTAATTCGATTTGGTCCTTATTACTCTTGTATTGATAAAACACAGGTTCTATTTCAGGAACATTGAGGTAATTCGCTTTAAAATTTATATACGCTCTATCGATTAATAAATCCTCCTTATTTGTCTCATCTGATGTATTAATATTCTCCATAAGATATTTTCTTAAAAATTGAATTTCAATATTTTCATCATATAAGATAGTTTGATCCTTAACGCGTTTAATGAGTTCTAGGATTGGATATTCTTTGCAGTTACCTTCGGTAATCGTTTTAAATGCATTTTTATACGTCAAATTCTTGGGTTTATAATTCTCCCCAATAATTTCAGCAATAAAATTTAAGTTGAAATCAAATGTCCTATTAAATAGAAGTTTTGGGACTTTGTTAATAACTAATCCTAAATAGCATTGGGGTTGGACTAAAAATTTGTCCAAATCAATATTAGCACTAAGAAAGACTGGAAAATCAAAATCACTATCCTTTTTGTGAGAACCAGAAAGATTGGTTTTCCTTTTTAATAAATTATCAAATTCTATAAGTTGAGAGAAGTAATTTTCCTCATAATCATTCACGAATATAATTTCTTCCTCAACTAAGTTTTTATCAGCAACAAGCTTGCAAAATAATTTTCCTGCATCGAGCTTATATATGAATTTTTCATGAATCCCATTTAAACTCTGAATGCTTTCAATCAAATCTTGAGAATCCAAAGAACTTACGAATAAAAATTTTCCATTTATGGGACCAATATCTGTTATCCATTCTTCAATATATGGTTGGTAACCTGTATACCCCGGACTATTATCTATGATGATAATTAAGTTCTTAGAAATTATTTTTTTCTCTAAGGTGATTTTATCAAATTTTTGTTTGAATGAGAGGATGAGGTCTTTTACAAAATCTAAAAACCAAGTACAGTGGAGGTTATCATAAAGCACATAGGGTTCTGTTTCTTCATGAATATTAAATTTCTTAATGATATTACTGTTGTCAATTTTAGAATTAAATATATTTATTTGGTCTTCTTGTAGATTAAAATCGAAATTTGGTATATTATTGTTTCCAGTGGATATTTTTGCAAAAAGGCCATTCAAATAGTCATTATATAGTTCAGGTAAATTTACACTCTTTCTCTCCTTATTAACAGGATCTAAATATTCTACACAATTAGTATATTTGGCCCAAATTGGCTGTTCGGCTGCAAGTTTGGCTTCTGTTCCAGTAAAATCGAGATCAAGATATACAACAAAGTTTTTCTTTAAAGCGAGTCTTGCAAGATTTAAAGCTACAGTAGTTTTACCTACGCCTCCCTTTCTTGACTGAATACTTATTATCTTAAATTCCATAATAACTAGTTTTATACTTGACTTCGATATTTCAACTCCAAATAATCCTCATTGCTTTCAATACCACATAAATTATGGGGCTATCCGTTTTATTATAGTTACATATTCATCTTTAGTCAATTTAATCACAGCCAGCCTTGGCTGTTTTATCAAACCAATGTTTTGTAATTCCGGTATTTGCTTGATTTTACTTAATGGTGACGGATTGTCGAAAGTTTCTATTGGTTCAAAAGTTACTGAAACCCATCGTTCATCTTGGGTTGTTGGGTCCTGATGAGCCTCTTTAATTACTTTCATCTTACCCATCACACAATGATTGACTTGACTATGATAAAACAAAACTTCATCTCCTAATCTCATTTCATTAAGATTATTACGAGCCTGGAAATTTCTGACAGAATAAATTTCAAACTTTCCGCTTTTTAATATCTCCTGCCAACTGAAGCGGAAGGGAGCAAATTTCACCAACCAGTAATTCATTTTTTCTCTGTTTGAAAGCCATATAATACAAGGTAATCATCTGATCTGCCAAGGTTGCGTAAGTTTTCTTTTTGGGCTGCAGATAATTTAGGATAACGCCGCTTATACCAATTTTCAACTTCTTCAATATCGTTGACATTTAGGCCATATGTTTCGTAAACAATTCGATTGATTTCTATCTGTTCGTGGCTTGCATAATCATAGCGGGGATTATCTTGTTGTGCTTGGATAATTTTTTTTACAATCGTTTCAATCAATGATATTGTTGAAATTGGAATAGGTAACTCTTTCAATTCTTCAACTTGTGCATGAACTGTATGCCCAATATAATTTTTCAAAAGATATCTTATAAAAACACTAGTTAGAATGCCTAGTAGTTGTTTGTTTGAAAAGTAATTTTGAAAAATCATTGAGCCTTCAGTATCAAATGGAGCAATTGATCCTAATCTGAAGGTTGGGCTATAAACCCCAGTACGAGAAAAGCTTATTGCGTCTGTAAAGTATCTCTCAGGGCTTCTAAAGACAGCGCAAGTTGTTGTTTCAAATGAAGATTTTATTTGTTTGTTTTCTTTGTATTCTCTAATTCTTTGAGCAATTGTGTATGTTTTCATCCTTTTAATTGCCTGCTCACTCCAATCAATATAGTAGTTTGTTGGAACAAAATAATTTGGCATCCAACCACCTTCTGCATCACTTTCACCCCCTTTGTCATATGGAACAATATATCTGCCGCCAAAATAATGGTCACTTTTTATATTATTTTTTGAAATTCCTTTATCTATTACTTTCAATCGTATATCACTGTGCCTACGAATTTTTTCTAACTCTTTTTCTGTCAATAAATATGCTTTAAAATCCTCAATGCTCCTGTAGGTACCCCTTGAATCTGGATTTTGAAACAGATATGCATCATTATCGCCAGTTTGTAATCCAACTTTTACTTCAGCTATATCTTCTAATTTAACGACTGGAATGTCTTTATTATTCATCCATATTTTACGTACTTGAACATTTTTCCCGCCAATATCTTTAATTTCTTTTTTTAAGTCTCTGCCACAATCATTCATTAATGCAAATATCTTCGGAGACGACACAAAAAAAGGCATATTACTATTTGTAGATATCAAATTTTGTGGGTAATAATATATTGCATATTCTTTGTTACTAAACGTATTCTTAGTATCTGATATTTGAAAATCGACCCCTTTGGACTGCTCCATTACTTCAATAAAGTGTTCATAATTTTCATGTATGCTAATATTGGTCATATCAGACATCTGACAAACATGATCTTCTTTGCGGTTTTTTGACATATTCCGTTCACAAATAATTATTGAAGTATTTACAGTTGCACGGAATGTATCGGGATGTACACGTAGCATTTTATGAATATAATTTTGCATCATCATTTTACGGAGTGGCAGATGACTTTTAATGGTCATAAATGTATCACTTACAATGAAGGCAAGGACCCCACCATTCTTCAGCGGTGTTTGAATATTGAAATTACTTAAAAATCGGGCAATAAAGGCCCCGTATGGGTCTTTACTTTCAAGAAACAACTCATCTTTGACCTCATCACTAATTTTTATTCCTCCATATGGTGGATTTCCAATCACACAGTCAAAGCCTCCGGATTCTTTAAGCTCAGGGAAGAAAAAGTCCATATTAAAAAAAGGAGCCGCGATGGTAGCATGATTAAACCATTCTTTAAGTAGTTCTTTATTTTGACCCTTTATTTCTTTTCCAGTAATTTCCCTTGCAAAGAAGGGGAAGGCCTCATCCAAAATGCTTACAATTTCATCTGTTATTTTGGTGCGTTCGATCGATGTGAGATCTGGCTGATAATACTTATCCCGAGCCTCTCTCAGTTTAGGAATACCTGGTGCAGCGAAAAGGTCAGGAAGAATATTTTTTAGGCTATCCGCGCAAATAATCTTGGTTTCAATATTAGGCATCGGAGTAATGCCTTTCTCTGTCTGCTGATCAATAAGCAGAGATATAAAGAAACGCAGCTTAGTTATTTGAACTGCTAATGGCTGAATGTCAATACCGTATATACTGTCACGGATAATTCCTAATTTACGGCCATAATCATCCATATGTTTACTAAGCAATTTCTTGAATTCATTTCTTTGAGCAGAATCAACCGATTTAAGTTTTAATTCCAGCCAACGCTCGTTTTTAGGATCGACTAATTTTAAAATTTCAACTATCCGGTGTAACATTCCCATGGGAAAGGCTCCGGAACCGCAAGCTGGATCAAGAACTTTGTATTTATCCAATGCATGAACGACTGCAGAACAAAAAACATTGTTAAATTCACCCAAGGTGTTATGATAAACCAATTTGGATAGCAATTTTCTATAATTGGTTAATCCCATGTTATTGGTCTCGAAAAATTTTGAAAGGTATAGAAATAGCGACTCATTCACCATTTCTTGTATTATTTTTCGAGGGGTGTAATAACTTCCAGTTAATTTACGAATGCTTTTAATAGTACTTTCTTCCAGATTTGGATCTAACTCTGCTAAGAGGTTTTCAAAAACAAGACCAAGAAGTTCCGGGTCAAGCGCAATATCAATTTCAAACGGGGTGTTTTCTTCCAAAGTGAATTTGTATGATTTGAATATGCCATTAAGCCCCTTGTGTTCAACTCTTTCTATTTCTGTATATCTAGTATGCCCTCTTCCCTTGCTGACTTTTTCCTTTTTCGTAATACCATAAAAAAGGTAATTAGGGATCTTTAGAACACTATCTTCAATACTTTCTTTTGCGTTATCCTCTTCCAATTTGTCAAAGATTCCACCATTGAGATATGGTATAGAGTAAAACCATTCATAATTGAAATCTTCACTAATATATTTTGTCCATTTAAAGTCTTTCTTAGTCTTTTTTTCTATTTGGTTGAGGGAATTAAAGAAAATATTTTGCAATATTCCTCGATAATAACTATTGCTCTTGAGAAAGCCAGGCTCTTCAACATCTTTTGTTAGTGGATACTTATTACCTTCCCAATCTGATAATTCGAATAAGTCGCTCTTTATGAGTCCTTTTTCTTTTAAAAACCAGCAGAACATCAATCGTGCTAAAAGGCGAACAAGAAAATTTTTAGTATGTTCATGTTCGTCAATATAATCCGGCTTGAAAGGTAATTTGATATGTTTGATTGCATAATAAAACCAATCTTGCAGGTCAGAATAAAACTGATCATTTAATGCTTGAATTGAGAAGACTGTTTGCCAATATTTATACAATTTCTGAAAAGAATTAATTTTATCAGGATCTATTACAAGCGATGTCAGAATCTTTAAATGCGCAGCATGTGGATGCAAGATATTGACATCCTTCAGCATTGTTACTTTCCCAGTTTTTTCACCTTCTCGTTGAATCTTATACGGGACACGCTCACAATTGGAAAGTGAAATTAGTCCATCATATTCAAATATTACCAGAACAGGTGTATAGCAGAATTCTCTGTTAAACAACCTTGTTATCTCGGCCATTTGTGACCTGGTCGGCAAAAGTCCTTTATTCCTTTTTTTTAGTTTAACTCCGAAAATCAATAACCCATCGTAATCCTTTCTGCCTTCACGGATCATATCAATGGTTGATGTACTTTTCTTTCCAGCGAATATCAAATCATCAACTATTCCTGCAAAATAGATATCATCAATAAGGGAATGAACCGGTGAAGCAGGTCTGAAATTATTCTTTAATATATCTCCAGGTAAAGATGGTAGGGCAAAACCTGGCTGTAGTGGTATATTCAAGAATTCTGTGAATAATTTTCTTATTGAAGTATTTACCTTGTCTGTTTTAAAGAACTGAATATCCATATGAGCTTGTTTTAGTGTATAATCCTTAATCCGATACCAGGACCCAGGCCAAAAGGTCACAATTTTCAGGGTTGTAATAGCTGCTGTCCAACGTACCATCCTTAATTAATTTTGCACCTTCCAATTTTCCGTGTTTCAAATTGTCAAGGGCGGTAATTTGTTGATCTCCCATAAATTCTTTAATCTCTCCTGATTCAGTTGTCACTATTTTTTTATACTGTGACTCAAGCCAGGTTTTCAAACTGTGAGATAATTTATTGATAGCTTTTTCTTCACCATTCTCTACTTCTTCAGGCACATAACGTTGTTCTGATTTATGCTTTGACATAGCATTTAAAACTTCTCCATGGTTTTCTAGTACATGTTTACCATTGGAGTCAATGTAAATCAGGTCATATTTTTTATAGGCATGGCTTTTAACCCCGGCAGGTCTGGATGGAAAAGCAAGCAAAGCAATTATTCCAGGTACGGGACAGGATGAATCAACCTTTATAAAACCACTGTATAATCCTTTCGGAAGTTCACTTAGTGGCTTATGTTTCGCTTTAAGATCAGAATCTATTTTTTCAACAAGTTCTTGCCGGAATGCTTCAAGGGAAAGATCATTAAATCCAAGTTGCTGATCATTAACCTCAATATCTTTCCAATCACCTTCCATCTGCTCCATCATACGCCTCTTTTGGTTCTCTTCAAATTTGTTTTCATCCATCTTTTCTTTTAGCTTTTCAACAAACTCTTTATCAATTTCAGCGCCGGCCGTCATCATACCAACCATCCTGTTGACAATTCGTTCTTCAAGATTCAAATATGTATTAATGTTGTCAGAAGGCCAGAAGTTTAATCCAAAAATTTCTTCATTTGGAGAAGCAAGGCGGTCAATACGACCCATTCGCTGTATTACCCTTACGGGATTCCAATGGATATCATAATTTACAACAAGATCACAATCTTGCAAATTCTGTCCCTCACTCAAGCAATCAGTGGAAATGAGGATATCGACAGGATTTTTCAATATTTTTATTACTTCATTGTTGTCAGTCATATGAATCCAATCACTCCATTGATTGAATTGAGATCGCAAATCACTAGTTATATCTGGCTTAAAATCATTCCATTCCTTTTCAAGATATAGCTTAGTACATGGGGCAAATCGTTCAAGGATGGGTTCAAGATTTTGATGGAGTACATCAGAGCCTGAAACCCTCCCCCCTTGGCCCGATACAACTGATAAGTTTTCAAATCCTCTTTTAGACAGTTGCTCATAAAGATAATTTGCAGTATCCTTATAAGCAGTAAAAATTAAAACTTTTCTGTTATCGTTGTTTTTTCCCCTTTTCCATTTTTTTTCAATTTGCTCAATGAGTATCTGGAGCTTATCGTCATGACATTTTTTATTACCCGAAAATATTGATTCTTTCCCTATTTTAGCCTGAAATTTTTGCAGGTTGATCTTTAGGTTTTCCAACTTTTGGATATCTTCTTTTAAATTGTGTTTATACCGTTCAAGATTACCTGCCGCTTCAATCTTGGAAATTAATATGGGCCGGTTTTTACCCAGTTCAAATTCATCATCGCTATCCTCATCAGTTATCCCTGAAATTGAAGTTTGAATGGAGTTTTTCTTTTTGTTTTTTTCATAATCCTTGATTTTATCAAATACAAGCTGGTGATATGTCAAAATAGCATCGATCGTACTTAAAAATGAAAACCAGGATGACTCAAGCCTCTTGACCATTAATATATACATCATTTTAACCAGAAAAAAGTCACGCTGTTGTTCATCTTCAATGGATTGAACCCCTTTCTGTTTAGGAAGATAAAGTGCCGGAGAATAGGCAGACAAATAAGGGGGAAAAGCCTCAAACAAATCATCAAATGATTCGAAATTCCCTATACTAGTCGGAGTTACATATATATTAACCGGGGGATTTTTTAATGGGAATTTTAGATCAGGCTGAATGGATTGAACCATTTCCCTTGTTCTTGCAACCGTCAGATGATCTGTTAGTTTCATGAAGCCACTTGGGAACTTTAATCCTGATACTTTCCTATCTGCAAGAGAACACCAATCTCTGAAAATATTTTGTGCTCTTCTGAATTCATCATACAGACTTCTGATATCCAATGATTCTGCAAACCCATTATTATTGCCTCGAACGATCAACATATACTGATTTCTGATGTCATCTAAGCTGTTGTTTATCGGGGTAGCTGTTAGCATCAGTATCTTAATATTCTGATTATTTTTATGTTGAAGAATCTCCTTCATGAGCATTTGATACCTCGCAGATTTATAATTTCGCAAGTTGTGACTTTCATCAATGACCAACAGTTTAGGCTTTTCACTTTGGAAATACTCCTTTATTTTTAATCCGTCTGAATGATTGGTTTCAAGTCTGTCATCCTGCAAATCGGTGTGATATCGGATGGTATAATCAAACTGGTCTTCTTCAAACCGGGATTTGTGCTTTTTTAAATATCGGCGCCAATTGCAATGTAATTTCTTTGGGCAAAATAAAATAGGCTCGTAACCTTCCCTCATAAAGAACTTTATTACTGCAAGAGCAGTCCATGTTTTTCCTAATCCAACTGCATCTGCAAGGATGGCACCGTTGTATTTCCTGAGCATTTTTACAAGACTTAATACCCCTTTTTGTTGGAAGGAGTATAATGAAGAATAAACCTTCGAATCCTCCAATCTCCCAAGTTTTCTAATAAATTCAATATCTGCTGAATCAATGGAAACATCAGATCCAAAAAGCTCAAATAAAATTTTATAATATATGTCTTCAGGTGTATATTTGATAAAAATCTGTTCAATTTCTTTGATCAGGTATTTTTTAAAATCAATTTTTGACTCTTTCCCAGATGTATCGGTAAGGGTTTTTTCCTGATGTGCCTGTGGTTTTTCCCACAACTCATTAAACCAACTGACAATCTCCAGATAGTTTGCATCAGTGCCCTGACCAAGAACATTTAATTCAATATTATTGGTTTCTTTCATTCCGATACCAGCCTCAGTAAGATTTGAACTTCCTAGTAAATAGTATGAGACTGATAATTTTTTATTTCTGAAAATATAACACTTAGCGTGGCAAAAATTTGGCTCAAGGGTTTTAACTAGAACTTTTTGCTGTTTAAGAAATTCTACAGCTTCACTTGCTACTTTTCCTAGCTGAAGAACAGCATTCATGGTGATATTCTCATTTAAGAGGTCAATAACCCGTTCATTCATGGATCCTTGATGTACAATATCTCCAAGGACCAATCGAAATTCTGTGATATTATCATTAATGACTTTAGCCAGATAAGCCAATGCTCCAATGGTAAAATAGCCTGTAACTATATCCATATTCCCATCTTGGGTTTCCGACGAAATCCATTCATGGACTTTTTGATGTTTCGAAGATTTGCTATTGTCGATTAACATAAAATAAATCTATAAGGCATTTGCGTAAGTATTATTAAATGATTCTCAGGAAAGGCATTTACTTTTAGTAACTCTTTGACTGATTATTTGGTTGTTTTATTAAAAATATTCAATTACCTCATATTTTTCATGTACCAGTTTTATTTTTGATTATTGTTTTAACAGCTTATCAATAATATTATTTAAATCGGGACTTAGTTTTCCACTCTCTATAGTTGTAAGTAGTTTCCCAGGAAAGTTTTTTTTATACCATTTTTCTTTTTTCTCCCAATGTTTCCTATAATCCTTTAGATCAAGTCTTCCAACATGTTCAAGATAATAATCCTCACCATTTATCGTAATTGTAAAGTCTGGTAAATAAAATGAACCATCTGCCTCCGCAAATAAAGGGAACTCATATTTAAAAGGAATTTTTCTTTCAAAAAGCATATTGGCAATGATCACTTCCGACTTTGAACGGACCATGAATGAGGATAGGGTTTCATGAATTTTCCCTTCCTCATACCATTCATTCATAACAAGCCATTCTTTTGGTAATGGTTTAAATTCAAAAAGAGATGAATTTATTTTAGATAGATTACTTGCCTCGGGCCGGGTAAGCTGCAGGAAGGCACTGATATCTTGCTCTGCAAAAATCGTCAGTCTGGTTTTTGCCCTAGTTATTGCTGTGTAAATTAGCTCCTTTGACAGCAATGCTTTTTTATACTTAGGTAAGACCAAGTAAACATAAGTGAACTCGCTTCCCTGCGATTTATGAACAGAAATAGCATATGCCAGCTCGAGATTTCCTAATGGTTTTTCTACAGGCAAATTTTTCCACCAACCTTTTTTATCTTGATATTTGCCTAATTCTTTTCCGAAGGAAACTATTTCTTTTCGACCTTCAAAATGGACTGAAAATCTTGTTGGTCGAAATTTATCAGACAACCATCGGTATTTGTACCATCTGCCGGTTTCTTCATCTTTAAATTTTTTATTATCAAACGAATGAGGTGACACGAACCCTAATTCCCCATTGAAAATCTGAATTTGAACATTCTTCCCATCCTTATAAGCAAAAATGGGGTTTGACTTTGGCCGGTTTCGGATTTGAATTACTTTATCAAAAAGTGAAATGCCATCAATGAATTGTTTCCATTCAAATCTTTGCTTATTGAATTTGCTTTGAAAATAGGGATTCAAAGTATCTGTTCCAAAGAGTTCTCCTCTATAAGGTGAAATAACCTGAAATTCATCTGCCCGCTTATTATTATCTTTATCAACAAATACTTTTTTCAATAATTCATAGTAGTATTGTTCGTCATATTTTTCACCATGAAGTTCTTCTAAATCCTTTATTAGTGTTTTAAACATCAACTCTTTTAACTGTGCATCATCGTCCCAGAAAACGACATTAAGATCTTTAAGCTTTCCAGAAAAATCCAACTCTTGAATCTGTTTTAATAAATCAATTGTTTTCCCTTTTTCTTCTGAGCTTTCAGCTATTTGAGTATCATTATTTTCAAAACGTTTGTGTATGAAGACACTTGCCAAGTCAAGGATTCCAGTACCCTTATTTGCCAAACGGTTTTCCATCTGGCGGAGGTTAATTTGAAGTGTTCCAGTATGTTCATCATCAAGCCAATCGATTATATCTGAAAAGACTTTTCCAATTCCAATAGCAGGAAGTTGATTGGGGTCGCCTACAAAAATGATTCGTTGGACAGTAATCCAGTTTATTGCTCTGAAAAGAGTTGCAACCAAAGATTGATCAAGCATTGAACATTCATCGATGATATAGATCTTTACATCTTCTTCCTGTTTTCCATCTTTTCGCTTAAAAGTAATATTGTCGTTCAGCCAACCACGTTCTGCTAGAAAAGAATGAATGGTTTGGGCTGGTTTTTGTGTTCTGTCTCTTAACCTGTCAGCTGCTTTACCTGTGGGTGCTAAAAGTAAAAAGGAAGTTCCGACTCCATGGGCTTTCTCAATGGCTTCAATAATTGAACGCACAATTGTTGTTTTACCTGTTCCGGCACCTCCACAAATGACACTAAGTCCTTGGGTAAATATTTTTTGACAAACAGCCATTTGACCTTGGACAGCCTGTTCGTATTTATTCGGATCTAGTTCTGCAAGTTTTGAAGATGAGTTATAAAGGAAATCATGCCAATTTCTTTCTGTAACAGGACTTTTGAAAGATGAAATCCTGCGTTTATACATTTCTCGTATGTTGTATTCAATATAACGCTCATCATCATACACTGTCTTTAAATAAAGGTGTATATTTTCTTCATTATCTATTCTTTGGACTATAACTTTATCCAACACCGCTTTATAAGATTCAAAGTTTCTTTTCCTGAATTCATACTGACGCCACTTTTTCAATAATGATAGGTTACGATTTATTTTATTTAGAATAATCTCAGCGTCAGTAAATGTATGTGTACTAACCTTATTAAGTTCATTTACGCATAAAGCTCTGAATCTTATGGCACTGCCTTTGGATGTCATTTGTTCAAGACCCAAATCAGGAGAAGGCAACAACCCATGATCAATTTTACTGAATGTTATTTTATCATCCTGGTTGTTACCGAGATATGATTCACAAAGAATATAAGGATTTTCAATTATTTCTTTGATAGTATAATAAATATTGTTCTTTTCTCTATCAGTATCCAGGATGTTACTTATTTGTTGATCCTGAATATCGAACCTCGGTAAAATATCTAAAAGAAGAGTCAATTCTTCATCTTCACAACCTGCAACCCAATCTTGAAAATCGTTCCATTCCTGCAGATTTATTGAAATGCCCGTTACTTGTTTATTTGAATATATAGCATTTTTAATTGTTTGATAAGCCTCTTCTTCAAAGCCCTTAATAGCTTCATCTTTAAACCATTTAATAAATCCGGGAATGTCAAGATAATTAAGCACCATAGGAAGTCCTGGATATCGGCCTCGGTTGGTCCATAATTCAGCAATTATGGATTCAAGCCATTTTCTCCGGAGGTCCCAATCCTCGGAAGTGTCACCCACTTCATGTTGCAAAATATTTACAACCTCCAGTGCTTTTTCAATAACTTCCAATGCATCATCATCAGTCATTTGGCGCATTGCATATTTAAAACAACGCTCGTTATCTGGAAACAAGGCGATTTTTTCCAGGATATCGGGTCTGTCTTTATACAGATGATATGGAATCCGAAAACCCTCATCGGGATAATTTGATGTGATGGGAATTTGCCAAACAAAAGCTCCAGCATACCTTTTCTTTTCCTTTATTGTGGCCTTATCATAAGTCATAAAGTCAGGAAGTATATGTTTCAGGCGGCTAATCCCTACTATTACATATCGTTTATTTTCAGCTTCAGAAAATGGATTACTGTAATTACTATAGTAAAAAATCAGACTTTGATTTTTTTTAAAAGGGGAAAGAAATCTTCTTACATTGCCTATACGGGTTTCATAATTAAAAGTATCATCCTCATTTTTATCTTCCTCATAATACATTTCTTCATATGGCCAGATGCTGAAAGTATTTGGGGGCATTTCCCATTTCTTGATCTCATAATTCTCATACCACTCAGGTGATGCTGTCTGCGCCTCGATTGTTTCTTTTCCAAAAGCGTTTATACTGAAACAACACGGTGGAATGTATTTCTCTTTAATACCAGCGCAATTGCACCCACAAAACTCTTCTTGCTCGATCATTTGCTCCTTCTTATTTTCATACATCTTACCCGGATAGGAATATTGACCAGTACAATAGATATTTTTATAAGGTTCTTTGCAAATATGACCATTCCAACCATCTGCATGCCAGGCCAGGCGAGCAGAAAAATGTATTGTAGTTCCCATTCTTGTGATTATGAAGTAAGCTAAATCTGTTTCATGTACTCAGCAATATCAGCCAGTATTACACTTAATTCTTCTTTAGAAAAGTGCCTTCTTTTAATACTTTCAGAAATCATCCTATTAAAATCATCCCATGGAACTTCGCTTGACCCTCTAAGGTTAAATCCCCCGTCTTCATTGGAGTACCTATTTCTAATTGAGAAAGCTTTATTCTCTTTATCCTTATTCTCTGTCCAGGTGGCGTTTCCCCATTCAATTGAGTAGCCTGGATATTCAGTGAATTTTTTACTGTCAATTACTTCCATTTGTTTTTTGATTATTATATTTCTGATTAGGATGTTTTGGATTAGTGAAATTTTTCATGATCCTTTAAAGATTTGATTTCAGAATAGCTATTCTACGATCCGGCTGATTTATGAATGATAAATACTAGAATTAAGAAAATGAACCTTTTAAATAGCGAATTTAGGAATAAATAAACATATACAATTAAACCCCCAAAAGAAACATAAGGAATACATTATATTGGCTAACAATCGAACCCTCTCAATAATAACGACTTGCAATACGACCATAAAAAAAGCGTTCAGGCCTAAGCCTGAACGCCGAAATCTCAAATTGACCTAAGGTCAGAACTTGATCTTGCCCTCAACATCAGAGATGCTTGCATCGAAGGAGGACTTGAGAAAATCAATAACTTTCTTGATACCAGGGGTGAAACTGGTGGTGAAGACATTACCGTCTGAGTCGTTCAGCCGCATGGAGCAGTTGAAATCATTGGATGCTGTCTGAAACCTTTCCAGTTCGCTGCGGGTCTGAACCAGTTTGCCCCTTTTTTCGATGACAAGCTGGAGGTTTTCGACCTTGAGGATCTTCTCGATCAGGGTCAATTCCTTTTTAGGCTCTTCAGCAGGAATAATCTTGACCGGTTCAGGCAGCTTCTCTTCGGCCTTCTTCTCACCGATCAAAGCAACTGCTTGCTTCACAACTGCGGCACCATTGCCATTTTCTTTGCCATTCCCATTCGTTGAATTCTTGATCGAAGGTGTTGCAATCTTTGTCATTGTTTGTTGCTTCTGCCCTGAAGACTTATGTAGGCATCTGGCACGCCTGGTTTATGAAAAATTCATGCCGAATGCATTACCGAAAAAAATAAATAAAGTCAAGGGTGCAGGTCAGATTGACTCCCCAATCTGAATGCACTGAAAGCGACGATTCCCAAAGGAGGTCGCCCTTGACTATTTTAAGTGAAGCGATTTTTTGCAGGTACCTTTGCAGCGAATTTTGAGTAACGTGCGGTGGCTTATTTGCTACTTTTTACTTATTTCCAAAAAGTTGCCCCTTGCGAAGCAAACCGAAGGTGGACTTCTTTTTTGCCAAGCTTTTTTCTTTGTCCTGCAGCCGGAAAGAAAAAAGCGTTTTATCCCCTGACGAGTATAAAAAAACCGTTCCGGATCTTCCGGAACGGTCCTTGAAGACACAATGTAAATCACATGTAATGCTGATTGTACCTGTCTTCATCCTCAAATGAAGCAAGAGAATTTCGATAATCGGCTTCATCGCATTCAAGATGGCCGGCATGCTTTCCATTCGGCCAATAGATAATGTTTGTACCCTTCTTGATGGGCTTTCCACAGGTTTGACATTTTGAGTCGAACCTGGCAACTATCTGACGGGGATCACCGGCGTACTTTGTCATTTGTTTATGTATTAAGTGAATAAAAAGCCATCATGGATTCCCGGGATGGCCGATGAATTGAAATTTCAGTTAAGCTTCGACAGAATCCAGTACCGGGGCTTCGATTTCCACATTTTCCGTGGATTCAGAAGGTACGGATGACTTTATCCCCAGGATAAGATCGGCTGCTTTCTCTGCCCTGGAGGCTGCCCAGACGATCCACTGCTTGTTGTCCCGGAGCTTTTCGCTCCAGCTGCGGATGTAAGCTGCGGCATTGCGATAGTCCAGTTCCAGGTGAGCGATGCTGGTGAGGTAGCTGGCGCAAAGCTCTGCAACAAGCTCTTCCTTGGAGTAAGGCTCATCGCCAAAGTGGTTTTCGCCGCTTTCAAACCGGTTCAATCTTTTCGAATGGCCTGTTGAATGGCCCATTTCATGGTAAATCGTATTATAAAATTCTGCAGGAGATACGAAATACTTGATATCCGGAACTGAGATATGGTCGGCAAACGGCTGGTAACAGGCCTTGTCATTCGAAGTATAGGAAATGGTTGGTCCGTTCTGATAACCATCCACAATGGACTGTGCTTCCACGGTATCGTTGAAGACCTTGTCATCGACCGTTTTCTGAAGGGAGGCGATCTTCTCATTGCCCTGCTGGTCGAAGTCGGCCTGATCCGTGTTAAAGACATAATAGAGCCTGAGCAGGAACTTATTGACCTGTTTTCCTGTGATCTCATCCTTCTCAGTGGTCTTCTTCCAGAATACAACAGTGGTGGCCTTTTCGCCCTTGCGAACCATGCCGCCGTTGGATCTTATCTGTTGAAAAGTGCCGTAAACCCTGCTTTTGTAGGTTACGGTAGAAAGAACAAGGCGATTTACGCCCCGGTAATACCTGCCATTGAGGCTGACTGGTGACGGAACATTCCACATCTTCTTCCAGGATCCGGAAGTTTCGAGGTTGGCAATGATCTTTTCGGTGATGGCAGCGTAAATTTCTGCGATTTTCATGTTATATGCCCCTGCCCTGAGGTCTTATTTTGGTTTCTGGCCCACCTGGTTAACTTGAAATTTTTGCCAGGGTGAATACCGAGAAAAATAAATAATGTCAAGGGTGCAGGTCAGATTGACTTCCGATCTGAAAGCACTCGAAGAGCGACAGATCCCAAAGGAGGTCGCCCTTTACAGTTTTAAACGCAGTTCAGTGAATTTTTCGCAGGTACCTTTGCAGGAATTTCGAGTTTAAAAAAGTGCGGTGGGTTTTTGCTTGCTTTTTAGTTACTTCTAAAAAGCAGCCGCACCAGAGTAATTATCTTAACTTGTTTTAAATTTTGGGAGTAAAGTTCTAAGACCATGAGATCTTTGAGAATATTTAAAATGAATAATATCTGTATTACCTATAAGTTTCAGATGATCTCCAAAACCAATTTTTGCACATTGCTTATTAAAATTTTCAATATCCGTACAACAATGAATTATTAATTCAATAATCATGCAAGCAGATAGAGTTCTAGCATATGGAAGATAATGCTCAACAAGATCTGGCTTATAATTTGCACCATGAACAATTGCAGACCTCAATTTATATATTTCGCCAACATTTTCAAATATTCTCTCTCCCATTGATGCTGAGTATCCACAAAGGATAGCAAGGTTTCTTTTTAATCTAAAGTTTAATTCCTCTTTCCCATCTAAAATGGTTTCAAAAGAGATTGTAAGGCTTAAAAGTGCCAGGTGATCAAAGTTTGCAACGAAACTAAATACAAAATTTTCGAGAGCTATTTGTATATATTTATTGCCCCTAATATGTTCGATAAATTTTGGTAAAAAGCGATTAATTTCTTTAAAATCTGATTTATCCACAAAAAAATACTGATCTGGTTCATATCTGAATTTTCTCATCTGCCATTGTATACTTCCTCCTGCATGATAAAACTCCATTTGTCCTAGTGGTTGGATCAATGATGGTGAAATAACTAATAGGTAATTAAATCCTAATACATAATCATCCAAAGCCGGTAATGATGTCAAATCCAAGGGACATAGTACATACAGTTTTTCATCAACCTTTAAAAAATCCTTGAATGTCTCAACAAATACATCATGATACTCTTTAGGGTGTTGTTGATTTGGTATACTTTTTAATAAAACCTTGAATGCTTTTGATCTCACATCTATAAATTGCAACCCTAATGGGGAAAAATCAAGTAAAGTTAATTTTGAAAATGTACCTTGAATTAGCTGAATAAGTATTGATCGTTCTGACATGAAAAGTTTTCTTTTAATTAAGATTTACCATTTATCAATTTTTAAAATGTTCAAAAAATATGAAAACAGAATTCATCAGACATTGATTGTCATTAGATATAAATCTTGGTAAAAATCAAATTTCGCATAAAATTTAAAATTCAATTTGTCAAGAACTTTAATAGAGTTAAGGTTGTCGCGAAAAACAATTGCTCCAAACTTCGTTATCGACTGAGTGATCATTTTATTAAGAACTGCTGTCAAAACGTTAGGTATTATGCTCATTCCCCAATATTTTGGTTTCAAATAATATTCAATAAGCCAAGTAGAAGTAGGTATGCTAGAATATTTTGATTGTGCCAATGAGGGTGAGACTAAATAGAAAACACCTATTACTTCCAGGTTTTTCTTATATGTTATAAAATGAGCATATGTTCCATGATTATATCCAGTGATAATCCCAAAAACGGCATCATTTGCTTCTTTAATCGAAACAACTTTTTTTTCTGGGCTGTATTTGAAAACAAGTGAATCGCTAAAAAGTTCAAATAGATCATTTGTAATTTGATCAAGACGACCCATATCCAAATTTCTTAATGGATGAATAATAGTGTCTTCACTCTCAAGGAGGATTGGTTGGATTTTCTCCAGAGTTTTCATGATTTCGTCAGTTTAATAATATATAAATTTTACTAGAATATATCGTATATGAGTTTTGAAATCTCTACAGGTAATAAGTCCTTTAGAGAATTATTGGCTGCTATATTTTATTAGTATCCTCTAAAATCTCAATAAGTACATGGATATTTGAGGAAGGGTTTTGGAATAATTTTAGTCTTTTAGACCGTTTACACGCCTCTACTTGGTTATTGGATAATTTTGATTCGAGCTTGCAATCAATCACCCCCTTTTGATAACTAATTCTGTTTCTATTATTTAGTTCCTTAATACATTCTTTTGTGGAGATGGAGGCAGTTTGATTTTTATAGTGCAATAAGAACCATAATTCTATTGATGGGGCTGAAACCAATAAAATGGTAGATTTAATAGCTAGCAGTTGTTCCAATAATTCGGGCACATCGGAATCATACATTAAGAAATCCTTGTCCTTTTCATGAGTAGGTTTGCCTTTCTTATAACTTTTAATAAACCTTTCATTAATTTTATTGCCAACTATTTTGGAAACAATTGTGATTGGAATTCGATATCGGGAACGTAGAAATGAAACGTAAGCTTCTTCAGTTTCCCCTTCACAAAAAACCCAAAAATGTGGATTGATTTTTTTTCCTTTTGAAGCAGTACGTTTTCTAGTCATTCAACAGAGAATTTATTTTTTCGGCCGAATCATTAATTATGGGAATAGCATCAAAACGTCCTTGCATGTATGCTTTTTCCAAATCCATCGTGTCACGGAAATCATTGTAATCATAAAGCGAATACAGATCTGTTGATCCATCAGACTTTTTGTTTGCAAAATAGATTTGGTCCTTCCTGAACTTTTTTAGGTCTAGAAAGCGGGTATTATGAGTAGTGCAGATAAGCTGGGCCGATTTCCCTTTTCTGAAAATATTATAAATATATTCGATAATCTTTGGATGTAAGCTGTCCTCAATTTCATCAATCAACAATACTTTATTGTGTTTCACCACATACAGCAATGTGAGCATGATGAAAAAAAGTTGAATTGTACCCTGGGATTCTTCCGTCAAAAAATCAAATGCCACCCCAGGAGATGTTTTATGGTATGTCTTAATCTCAAGATGATTTTGTATAACGTCCTCTACTGTAAGAGTTAAGCTTTTCAGGTCTGCATTGATATTTTTCCCAGGTTTTTTCAGTACCTTAATTTTTACATCTACTATATCGCTGTCGGCGATTTTAAGAGCCTCTAAAAGTTGACTTTTATTTTCATTAGTGAGGCTTTCAATGGCCGATACACCGAACCCCAGGTACTGCAATATAATAGAGCCATGGAAAAAATTAAAAATCTCTTTTCCTATTTCTCTATCCATCTGGCTTGCACGTGATATATAAAGTGTTTTATCGGAAGTATTTTCGGCAACATCAAATGGGCGTTTTAACAGGTTACCAAAAGAATATTTTTCCTTCTTGGTTTTTCCACGGCGTTCATCCCGAGTAAAAACCTCTTTTATTCTGCCCTTGGGATAATAAAATAAACTCTCGGTTAATATCTTGTAACGTGTAAGTGAAAATGAATAAACATATTCGATTCCGTTGCTGACAAACCGGATAGAATAGGAACTGGGCTTCTTATCATAGCCGTTGAATTTAAAGGGTTGGAAATTATAGACCGTATTTTCATTATGCAAATGCGATTCAAAAACCAAAGCATGGCTAAACTGAATAGCTCGCAATATATTGCTTTTCCCAGAGGCATTAGCTCCATAAATAGTTATGGTTTTCAATACAGAGGTCTTATTGAAATCAAAGACATTTTCCTGAAGCGTTTTTGCAATGTGAGATTTTAGGTTGGCAGCCCTGAAATCGAGCACAATTTCATCCTTTATAGAGAAAAAGTTGCTTATACGTATCTCTAATACCATTTTGTGAGGCTATTTTGTAAATATATTGCAAATATAATAGTTATATTTAATTTTTGTACCTAATAAGAATAATAAATATAATGGCCATCAAATTTCTTACCCAAGTAATCTAATATTATGTTTAAATGGAGAAAAGCCCCAGTTACCTGGGGCTTTGATTTTACATTACACCTTCATCCGCAAAGGAATAATACCTGTCATCCCCGACGATGATATGGTCCAGGACCGAAATATCCAATAAAATCCCGCAATCCTTGATCTTCCGGGTGATCTTCTGGTCAGCTTCACTGGGTTGGGTGTTACCGCTTGGGTGGTTGTGACCCAGGATGAGACTTGAAGCATGAAGGTCGAGAGCCATTTTGAAGATCTTCTTGGGATCAACCACCGTGCCGGAAACACCCCCTTCTGAAATCTGGATCTTACGGAGAACTTTATTTGCCTTGTTCAGGATCAGCATCCAGAACTCTTCGTAAGGAAGGTCACCCATTAAGGATTTGAAAATCTCGAAAGCATCCCGGCTATTGGTGATCTTATTCTTACCGATGACCTCAGATTCATTCCTACGGCGTGCCAGGGCAAACATTGCATTGATCTTTACGGCTCTCATCTGGCCGATGCCCTTGATCTTTGTGAGGTCAGAGTATCCGGTCTTCCAGAATTCGCATAAGGAGTTCCCGCAATTGGAAAGCAGTTTTTGAGCTATTTCCAGAGAGTTTTCCCCGGGAACACCGGATCCGATGATCAGGCTAAGCAATTCAGCATCGGACAAGGCGCCTGATCCCTTCATCAGGAGCTTGTGATGGGGAAGGTCATCTTCTGCCCAAAGGCGCATCGGGATCTTGTTTTCATAACGTGTTGATAGTTCCATGACCTGGTCGGCAATCAATCTGCATTTTTTCATGTTGGATAAGTTTTAGCGTGAGTAATTGAATTTTAAGCCAGTGACAGAACCGAGAAAAATAAATGATGTCAAGGGTGCAGGTCAGATTGACTCCCCAATCTGAATGCACTGAAAGAGACAGTTCCCAAAGGAGGTCGCCCTTGAAAGTTTTAAGTCCCGGGTTTTCGGGACGAATTTTTCGCAGGTACCTTTGCTTCAAATTCGATTTACAGTGCGGTGGCCTCTTATTCCTTGCTCCAGTTGCGAGCATAAAAAAACAGGCAGACCCGAGTACTCGGGTCTGCCTGCAGCAGAACTTACTGTTTTTAATACGCAAGAGGACCGGCGAACTCAGCGAGTTCCCAGGCAAAGCGTTCCGGTTCTGAAGCGATAATTTCTTCTGTGTAACCAGGATAATAGATTGAATCAAGTTCCTGAGTCAATACTTCCTGTAACGACTGATCGCGGGTAATTTTTTCTAAACGTGTCATAAGGCGTTGATTTTAGAGGGTTAGAGATGAAATTTTTAAACGCCAGTGGCAATCACCGAGGATAATAAATAAAGTCAGGGGTTTTGGTCTGTTTGACTTCCAAACTGAAAAAACAAAGCCTGCCCTTGACAGTTTTAAGATCACAGAATTCTGATCGAATTATCCGCAGGTATCTTTTTAGCAAAATTTCGAGCATAACACTACGGCCTTTCGGCCGTACCGCTTGTCAGTTGACGGTCATAAGGAATGGGATCCATTTGCCCTGCAAATTATCGGACTGCTTTGCTTATAGCAGTCTGAATGATCCCAGGCCTATGATTTAGAGGAAACAGGAGATTCCCCTTTGTTTTTCAGTACGCCTATAAAAAAACAGGCAGACCCGGGAACCGGGTCTGCCTGCCTTGTTCGAGTGATCAACCTTTTAGAAAGGAAGATCTTCACCTGGTTCATAAGACACACCTTCCTGTGTCAAAGCACTCATTTCTGTTTCAACTGCGATCGGCTCAACCACTTTAGTTGAATCATACGATTTCGCTGTTTTGTCGAGCACTTCCAGCTTGTCAGCAACGATTTCCGTAATGAAGACCTTCTCATCCTGTTTGTTGGTGTATTCACGGTAGACAATACTTCCTTCGATTGCAACGTGAGTACCTTTTTTAAGAAGCGTTTCAGCTATTTTACCAAGACCGTTCCAGGTAGCGATGACATGCCACGAAGTGCGTTTTGTCTTGCCAAAGAAGTCAGTCGTAGCCAGGCTGAAGGTGGTTTTTGATTTTTCGTTTGCAAAAACAACTGTCTTAGGCTCATTGCCTACAAAACCGATAAGGATAACTTTATTCATGAAATGTAGCCGATGCCTTTCGGACTTTTTTAGGGTATCAAGCTCACCCATTGGTTAAATTGAAAATTTTGAACGAAGCAAAGCTTTAAACCGAATCGATTAAATGATGTCAAGGGTGCAGGTCAGTCCCGAGTACTCTGGACTGAATGCACAGAATGCGACAATTCCTCTGAGGAGGTCGCCCTTTACATTTTTTAAGGAAAAACGGAATTCTTTTTCCGGCATCGATATAGGTACCTTCCAAAGAATTTTCAAGTAAACTGCACGGCCCCCGGCCGTACCGCTTATCAATTGCGGTCATAACAATGGAAACCATTTACCAAACTTGTTTGTGAAAATTAACCTGGCATCTACGCTTATGGATGACAGGGGTGATTCCGGGGTAATAACCTGGAGCAATTTCAGATTCCACGAAGTACCTTTTATCCGGTTTCTTTTTTGCTTCTTTTTACTTTGGCGGTCATTTTCAAAGAAAAAAGAAGATGTTTTGATCAAAAAAGGCCATGTTTTGGCATTTTTTAAAAATCGATTTTAGCTTCTTTGCTGATAATCAGCATTTAAACCTATCAGAGGTTTCTATTTTAAAAAACAAACTCCCGTTGGATAACGACCCGCTCAGCATAATAGTTACCCCTGTAAAGTTTTTCAAAACCGGATATATGAGCGAAGATCCCACACAGCCTGCAAAGCAGAACAGATGCACAACAGCTAAACTGCATATGAACCAAGAGGCAAAAAGGCTTGATAATTTTTTCTGAGATGGGCAACATTGCAATTACATGTTTTTCCACATGCAACCATTATTGACTTCAAAGAGAGAGCATAAATGCTTCAGGAAATAATGAAGATAGAATTGGAAATAAAAAAAGAAAGACCAGTTAAAGGTTAAGAAGCCTTTTCACTTCGATGAGTTCCTTCTGGTAATCCTGCATTTTTTGTGATCGCTCTTTTGTCATAGTATTCCCAGGTTCTTTCTTGAGCTTTCTTTTCTGATACTTGATATTCCACAACAGATGATCACGTAGCAATAGCAGACTCCCTGTATTCATCTCGCGGATCTGCTTAATCCTATTCATGAATCTGAAGATGGGATGCTTACCCAGGACAACACCATGATCCTTGTAATAATCCAGTTCATCCCATATACTGCGGTTTTCAAGATATTTTTCCACAGTCGCCTTGGAGTGATGGAATATCTCTTCAATTGTGTGAGCTAAGAACAAAGAAGCATGATGCTTCTTATATGCATCATGGGCAGTGATCATATCCGCCACTAATATTTTTAACTCATTAGGACAGGAAGGTGAATTCAGAAAAGGGAATTCCAATCTTAATCTGAAAACAGGCATTGAGTTAAGGTCAACAAATGTTACAGGAATGTCTTTTACGCAGATATCCTCTGTTGTTGCTGGTCCCTTATCGGTTTCCATCACTGATTCAAGATCCTTCTGGTGGCTTTTATCTTGGGATAACAAGCCGGATTTTACAACAGGTCTGAGAACCATCATTGAAAACTGATCATAGGTCAGACCTGCAAGCTCACGAAGTTCATCATATATTACCCCGGTCATAAAATCTGATTCAGGCAAAGCAATAAGTTGCCATTTAAGATGTCCCTTCGTACTGAACTCATTGATCAGCGCGACACCGGAACGATAGGACCTGTCCTTAATAAAGTAATTCAGAATCTTGTTTTTCATAGCTGGGAATTGGGTTTAAGTAAAATCAGGAAGCGATACTTTGATTGTTGCAATTCATTCAGGATTCGACATTTTTTAAGGAAACAGGACTTCTTTGAATTTTACCGGTTAAAAAATCATTGAAGTCTTTATGATCCGGATAAAGAACGGGAGACCAATCTGTGACCTTCCTGCATCTGCTAATCATCTTCTCAGTGGCAGTTCGTCCGGCAGTGTCATTATCCAGGTAAAGGTTTACGTCTTCAGCTTCAACCAACAGAAGTTCAATCCTTGGTAAAAAGGACAAGGAATTTAAAACAACCGTCTTGTGTTTCGGTATTTTTTTGTAATAGGTACAGCAGGAAAGGAAATCCATGAATCCCTCAAAAACATTGATCTTTGAAGGATCAGCACCTTGAATTGTAGTACAGTATTTTGGAGAGTTCCCGATTTTAAAATGTTCATTTCTCAGCTCAAATCCACCCAAATCATTTTGAAAAGCGAGCGCAAAGTAATTCCTGCCATAAAGGGAGTAGTGGGCCTCTTTGAGAAATTTGCGGGCGAAAGACAAGGCGACTTTCCGTTTTGCGATATACCTGAACAGGGCAGGGTGGGTAATTTCCTTTAAATGATGGACTGTGATTTTTCCCTTATCTTCAACAGTTTCAATTCTTTTGTATTCATAAGGCTGATAAGAGGTAAACGAGGCTTTTCCAACCAGCTCCAGGGCATCAGACACATTAATATTATTCAGTTTTGAAACCAGGTTGATAATATCACCATGTTCACCAGTGCCGTAATCGTGCCATGTGTTTTCTTGAAGGTTAATGATAAAGCTCGCCGTTCTTTCTTTGGGTCGCAGCAGGCTAAAGAACCAGGCCTTACCCCCTACGATTTTCAATGGAGTAAATCCATTCAGTTCCAGGTAATCAATTATTTTAACTTCTTTAGCCTCTGAAAATTTCATGTCGATATATTCTTATAACCAGTATTTACTTATGGTTTCAATCGGTTAATTGAAAATGAATTTTTTATGCTCTCTATGTACGGGGCTACTACACTTACTATCTTACTACAAAAGATTGAATATGATAGTGTTGTAAGCTGTAGTAGGTATAAAACAAAATACTTACTACAACCAAAACAATTGATAATACTGGACAAAGATTGATTGTAGTAGGAGTAGTAAGCATACTTAATTAAATCAGAAAGTTGATATAATAACCATAAACAGGATGACCTTTTTCTGAGATGCGTTTTGATGTTCTTGCAAACCCCAGTTGGACAAGAGCTTTGCCAAGTTTCTCAGTACTTCTGATATCTGCTTTGCGATCAGACTTTGAGATAATATGGTCCTTGATTTCTGTAGAGGTCATGAATTGTGTATGGTCGGATTCCGTTCCTGGTGATAGGTACTGCTGAATATATTCATACTCCATAGGAAATCGCTGGAATTGCTGATTCCGGTTTTCATTCTCCTTCAACTCTTCAGAGGTAAGTTGAAACCTGAACCCTTCTTTATATAGAGTATAGGCCTGGCCCCAGACATGATCAATATTAATGTTACTGGAGTAATCCCAATCAATTGAATCAATTTCAAAACACAACCACCGGACTGACCCGGTGCTGTCAGTCAGGAAAGTATCCTCGTTTGTGGATCCGACAAAAGAGGCCCGGCGTGGATCAGTTTGTGATTTGCGTGCAAAGGGATGTCGGACACTTACGGAATCTTTTGAAAACAGGCTTTTCAGGTGGTTGATCTCAAACTTTGACAGGGTGCTTAGTTCATCAAGGTTAATGATGAAGCTTTGACTAAGACTTATCAAACCATCCTTGTCTAGAGTAATGTTCTCTGATAGATATTTGTGAAGAGCTGGTGGACACAGAAACCTGCAGAAAGTACTTTTTCCGGTGTGTTGTTTTCCACCTACGAGAATAAAGGCGTGTTTATTAAATGAATGGTCATCAATGGCGCAGGAAATGGTTCGGACCAACATTTTTTTAAAATGGTGGTTAAACTCAACTTGATCCCTTGCATTTATATGGTTTGCAAGATTTTCAATGAAATCATCGTCTATATCATACCAGTGAGGCAATGATTCAAAATACTCTTTAAATGGGTTATAGGGTGCAACAAACTCAGAATTGAGCAAAGCACAAAGGATCCCGGATGAAATGCGGTATCCATTATTCAATAATTGAATAAGCATGTTGTTTTCATTATCTATGTCTTTGAAATCTCGTTCATCTTTTTTTCGGCCCTCGACAACATGCTTGATTTCATTAAATCGAAGGTCATACCAGTCCCTGAGAGCTTGCTGAACCTCCACAATGGCCAACGATTTTCTTTTTGGTGAAGGATTAGATTCATTGTTCTTTTGAGAAATCTCCTTCCTGGGTACTTTAGACGATCTTGTCTGACCAGCCCTCGATTGGGTGATTTTGGAATCGAGATTCTCTGTACTTGAACCATAATCAGGAGAGATGGCCTGGATTTCTTTATTATTATCAGAAGATGACATGATTGGCTTTTGTAAATGTTAAACAATATTAGAATGGTCGGGTAATCCTAACAGAGGGTCCAAATTCCTTTGATAATAAAGGGAATTATACCACAGCGTTTTTCATGGCCTCCAGGACTTCGGATTTCTTGAAAAGAATTTTCCGGCCATGCTGGTAGAATGGAATTTTCCTGGCTTTCTTCCAGGAAATAATTGTAGGAAGTGATACCCTCAGGAATTTGGCAGCTTCTCGTTGGGAGAGATAAATTTCATCAGCTTCATTTACTTCTTTTTTCTGAACTGAATGTTTTGAGGCTTCCCATTCGTTGAGTACATCAAAAAATTCCTTTTTGTCTTTAATTAACATGAAAACAGTTTCCATAGGGTTAAGTGTGTTTAAGTTTTTGGCAAAACTAGACCCACAAGACCCGAAATTAAAGGACAAGAATTAACGATTTGATTTAAAATGAGTTAAATAAAATCAGATAAGATCGAGGACGATAAGGAAAAAACAAGAACAAAAATGGAGAATATAAAGCATTGAAAAATAAGGCAATAAAAAAGATTCACCATCTTCACCAAATTCACTCGATTCCATCAGCGGACAAAATGGGCTTTTAACTGATAAATTAATATTGATTCTAAATAATTAATAAGCAAGAGATATTTATTGCCTGTTAATGAGCATATTATAAACACAACAATTCTTGTTTTTATCCGAATTTGAAAGATAAAAATGAATCTGTTATGCAAGCGATGAATAAAATGGTGAGATAATAATGAAGTGATAAAATGCAAATATTTAATGATTATCCCAGGCAGGAGATAATCAAAGGGAAGTAATTGGTATTTATTAAGAAGCCTTTAGAAACTGATTAAACCGTTGTTCCAGTCTCTCCCGATCGGGGTAGTCTATTCGATGGTTGGGCAGGATGATCGTTTGACTCTCGAGTGCTTGCAAACCATATTTCAGCATAGGGCCATCGGTTTCTTCTAAGATGTCGTTTCTCACATGAATGCGGTAATCAGGGTTGATTCCTATAATGTTTTTGTCAAATGCTGCGTGATGGATCTTACACAAGGAAAGACCATTTTGAACTATAGGGTCACCTGAATCTTCATTATCCCCGATGATGTGAGCAGCATCCAGCAATTCAGGATGCTTTAAACGGCATAAGGTACATTGGTTCCGGTAGGCCATCAAAACGCGAATTCGAAACCCTTGTTGATGTATTCTTATCTTAGCGGTTGTTGTTGCATAAGCCCTGCGGAACAGGATGGCATTTGGATCTTCAACCGTCAAGATTGAATCAAGAGCTTCAACCTCGTCAACCTGAACTGTAAATACAAGCTTCTCTGGATTAGCGTGAATAATATAGGAAGGGAATGCAACATAGTATTTTCCAGGAAATACTCCAAAAAAGTAAATGAGAGGTAATTTCTTCTCCATAACCTGGCTAAGTCCGACGTTATCCCAATTATTTGGATTGTTTCCCCGATACCTGTACTCAATCAGGCCATTTTTATTCAATTTATCCGGATATGGCCCATCAAATGCTGTCCTAATTGATAAAGGAAGTTGCATTATCTGTGGTTTCCATATTCCCGATTGTCCCGCCAGATGTATACGTTGATCCTGAAACACAAATCCATTTGTAATCATGGTCCATGATAAAACCTCTCCGTAAATCCGGACTTGTTCTTTTAGCCAATCGAAAGCGGCCATTCTGATCAGCCCATCATCCATTGATTTATAATTAAACCGTTAGTTTTTAATGAGAACTTTTTCAAATTTATTAATCCTGTGCCATTCAAAATTCATCAACAACGGATAAAATTCCTTCTCTGCAGGTAATAATATCCTTTGTCCATCAAAGGCTTTAATGCTATAACTGCTTTTCTCCTCATTAAAAATCCGGGAAACCCTGACCATGTAATTGTTATCAATGGAGATCAACCCACGATCAAAAGCCCTATGCAGATTTGGACATAAGGCAATACCATTGGTGATGGTATCATCGAAACTATGACTAAACGGCACAATATGACAGGCGTCCACCATGGACACCGAAGAAATGGTGTTGATTTTCATTCCGGAGATACAACAAGTGTAGTTATAGATCTTAGGGACTTCACGCTTGAACACGCTTCCCCGAAGAAATATTTCCTCTTCATCTTTTTTCTCTATCAGCTTTTGAATCTCGTTTCTATATTCGGCAGCATCTTCATGCAGAATTTTATCTTCGAGGGAAGTAAACAAGTCCTGTTGCAAGCTCCCTTGGTATAAATATTTTGACTTCGTTTCAGGGAAATATTCATCAAGTAAGACATGCTGTAAGATGGTATTACTGTAGTTGTCTTTCATCAGTAAATAAAGATCATCTTCAATTACTGCATGATCAATGGCAGCATTTAAGCTTGAAAAGCTTTTCATGACTGAGCCCATTTGATCGATGTTTTCGAAACCACTTTTTGGAACGAGTTTCCAGAATTTATCACTTTTCAGGTAATAGAAGGGATATGTGATCCGGCATTCGAAACGGGAAGAAACTACCAGCAGGCTCCAATTGGCCTTGAATAAGGCGACTAATTCGGGGGTTAGAAATATTGACGGATCTAAGATCAGGTTGTTTTGAAACGATTGCAAAATGGAAAGCAACAGGATTGGTTTATGAGGGGCAACACCATGCGCTCTGTCGACGTGAAGTTTTTTAAAAGCCTGTATATATTTTTGAAGAATTTCCACGGTCAGGTAAAATATTTTGCGCGCAATCTAACAAAACATGTGAAAATATGAAGTTACTAATATGAATCCCAAATATACATTACAAATCAGTTTGTTTTAAAAAAGCCAGATAAAATCCAGTTCCAAACTTCGCTTTACCCATGTTCATCAGAATTCATGTAATTTATTGAAATATTAAAGGCGGCGAAATTGAAAAAACTTAAATATCAAAATAGGTTTCAGTTGTCCTGATTTTAACAGAAATTCCAAAATTCACTAATTTTATGGGTGAACACTAAACCCCTATCATCATGGAAAATCCATTTGAATTAATCGAAAAGAGACTGGCAGCAATTGAAGAAAAGCTTGGCGGCTTGATTCAGAGAATTGATAATCCAACCGCATCTTCACCCACATGGATAACATCAAAGCAGCTTGCTCAGCATCTTGGCATATCAGTATCTGCCGTAACTAATCTCAGGACTAATAAAATCCCTTATTATAAGCTTGGCGGGAAGATTTATTTCAAGAAACAGGAAATTGATGAATGGATTGAAAAGACCAGGCACAAAACAGGAGGCGAGAATTTGCATGAATGGTTAGACAATAACAGAAGGTAATCACAAGGTCAATTCGATTTAATAACTTAAATTCTATGGAAGAAAAGATTCTAACTGAAATTAAGCAGATCCGCCGGTTGCTTTCAAATCTGGTTGGAACATCTGATATGCCGGCTGCTGAAAGATTTTCAAAAGAAGCAGTTGCCAAAGCTGCAAAGGAGTTCCAAAAATTGGCAATAGAACGCGGGGAATGGCTTCCGGGAAATCAGATACATAAAGTGATCAAACATGCGCCCTGGCATTGTGGTAAAATGATTGTTGAAAAATTCGGATTTACGAATTATTTCAAACGAGGTAAAACCTTGTACTTTAACAAAAAAGACTTGATAGCACTAGGTAAGGAATTGAAGGACAGGAATATTGATCTGGGAAAGTACAGTGAACTATTGAATGATCAGGAAAATTTTAAAAAGTATCTCAATAAGATCAATCTACCTAAAGGCACCAAAACCAAGAAGCATTTTAGAATACCTGAAGGACTCAGGGATGTATTTTCAAAGCCTTATAGTGCACCCACAGAGGATCTGGTCAGAAAAGAAATCGAGAGCCTTATGGAAGAATACAAAAAGTTTGATCTTTCAGAATACATTGATTTATTTGAAGGAAAAACTTACGGATTATTCAAGTACGACTATTCCTTTGATCGTTACCTGAAGCCTGAATTAAAGAAGTATTGCAAAGATTGGTGCTTCAAATTCAATTATGCAAATGAGGCGATGAAGAGGATATTGGAACTTAAGATAGAAAATGCTTCGTAGTATTCTCGATTCGCGAATCGCGAATTATTGATTTTCAAATTTTCTCCTAGTATAAAGGATCATAGTAATGAAAGAAGTTTTGAATGAACAAGTGGATAAGCCTCAATGGGATTATAGCTAATATCCGGTCGCAATATTCCATTTGTATCGCCAGTAAAATCAGGATCAGATAGTTTATTCTCTACGTTCCTGATGAATTCCTTCCCAGTCACAGAATGTCCTTCCTGATCCATATAGAATTTCCAAGATTGAATGATTTCTCCACAATCCGGGTTTTGGTTTTTCAGAGCGAACCAAAGATCAAAAAGATCACGACCCTTTTTTCTTTGATATAATGCTCTGAGTTTTGTCCCAAGGAGTTCTTCCAACTTGTAAGTTCTGATCTTTGCTTCTCCTGTAAACCAGGAGTTGTTGACATTGATCTTAATGTCTGTGTATCCAAATAGCGTATAATGTTCCCTACAATTGATCTCAACCTTTAATTTTAAAGGCAATCCGGATTCGGAAGTGTATCTGAAAATGAGGGTATTATTATTTGCTTTCTGCTTTGTTTCGGTTTTTTCAAAAAAGGGTAACCGTTTCTGAATATGTTTGATGGTATCCTTGATCGGTTCGGGTCTAATCTGCACCAAGTCTATATCTTCTGAATATCTCGGTTGGGGTTTCATGAAGAATTTGTGCATAGCTGTACCCCCTCGGAATGCAAGATGATCCCTTAAAAACGGATCGTTAAAAATTTCAACCAGGGATCTTTCGATGATCAGATCTTGTTCAACCTGAGAATTTTCAACCCATGGGGCATTTTTTCTCCATGCGGTGATGAATGCAGTTGGGATCATATATCAGGTTCAACGGTTATGTTGGCAAGAATATTCCAATCGTTATCAATTTGTAGATCTTTGATTTTTGGACCTTTTGTGCTCAACAACAATGGAAAGGATTTTGTATCATGAAGAAATTTTTTCAAGGGCTTAACCAAATCCGATTGTTCCAATACGTTTTCCAATAAGAACCCCAGGCGCTGAACCACTGAAATAATATTGTATGATTTTGAACAATCCCGGAGTGCATTTGGTTTGATTTGGTCTGATAATTCCTGTAAAACAGTTGAGATTCTATTAAATCCCCCAACACGATCCTGGTAGAATACCAAATCTAACGCCGTTAACTCTGGAGAAGAGATTTTCAGATATCCTGCCTCCGTTTTTTGATCAATGACAAACCGGTTGTCCCAGCTCTGTTTCTTACAAAAGTTAATTTTTATCGAATGACTGGCAATAGGGCGAATAGTCGGAGGAACCGTGATTATAAAATGTTCCTGAGGCTGTTGGTGTCCTGCCCCATAATAGGATGCTGCGTTGAGAAGGCCTACATAATAATCCCGGTCAATGAATTTCATCATATCCGGGATAAAGAATGACGGGGGAATAATCCCGGTGGAACTATATTCCGGTGGAACAATAACATAAAATTCTTGCCGTACCTGAACTATTTTCCTTTTTCTTCTGAGTCGCTGTAAGGATTTTTTTATTGCTTCTGCAGAGAACTGATATTGGTTTCTTAGCTCACCTAAAGTAAAGGAATACCTTCCCTCGGAGCGAAGTCTATCAATGAACTCTTCCAAATAATTATAAAGCTGCATTTTGTTTGCTTCTAAGTGATCGGGCGCGAAAGGGGTCACATTGTAACCCCTTTCGCGCTCACAAACTTAATAAACATTTTAATAAAATTGATTAATACACAACAATATTTTAACTATTTCACTGACGCATCCATTATAATGCAAGAGGTGGGTTCTCGTTTGTCGTTCATAAATTTTTACTGTTCACGTTCCGTGAACAAAGAAAAAATGTGACCAGATTCTGCCTATTAACTTTCGGGTATGTATTTTATAAATCTGGCAAAATAATACCCGATAAGGTCTAATGTGTTTCTGGATAAGGAATAGGATAGGTATCTTTGTTAGATGCAGTCTAGACCAGTCTATAAACCATCCTTCGATGAAATTTTTAGAAATGCAATTGCATCGGCGAAAATTGAAGGGATCCGGTTTGATAGGGAAACTCGGACCCGTATTAAAAAGGAAGCTATTAAAAGATTGAGAATAGTAGAGGACCAATAAATGAAATGACCACCACAACAAATTCGTATACTTACCCCAGTAATTTTATTGGATCGATAATTGGCAAAATAAATTTTTGAAGAACAGTTCCTTGCATACGTTTGTACAAAAGTCCTCTTGAGGTAGAGTAAGTGATTGATGATAATGCATTACTTAAAAAAGGATGAACTTCAACAATATTATTTTCGTTTAGTTTTGTAAGTTCCGATATATTTTCAATTTTATATATCAGGACTATATGAAAACTACCATTTGCTTCTTCAGAATTAGAGCCCTTACTGTCCGTTTTTATTTCAACTTTGAAATCAACTTTACTTAGTCTCTCTTCAAGATTAAAGGCTAATTGAAGACTATTCTCTAAATTATATCCATCTATTTTTTCAATTGAAAACTCTTCGGGAGCTTCAATCTGATCCTTAATGAATTTTAATTCAATAATCGATAGCTTATCGGCTTCAAATATGTTATGCGGCATTTTTTTGTTCTTTTTGGGCGTTTACTATCGGTTCAGCTACTTTCCAGTTTTCTGATTTGTCTGGCATTGAGGTTGTTTGACTATATACAGTCACAGCATAAGTCGTTTTTACAAACTTCGAATTGAATTCAATAACTGGCTTCCTTACAGGCACAATTAGAAGTTCTTCTCCTAACTCAGCTTGTAACTTGGCGATAGAACGTAAGGTAAAATTATGTTCAGCACTTAGCCATTTATGAATTTCAGAAGGATTCTTCTCCATTTTATCAGCCAGTGATTTTTGAGAATATCCTTTTTCTTTTATTATACGATTAATGTGCACGATTAAATCGCCGTATAACCTGGCAAATATTTTTGTTTCCTCAGGTGTTTTGAATAATATACGATCTGCAACTTTACTTCTCATGGTCTTTTTTATAAAAAAATTTCTTCAGCCCCTTTTTCATTCAACAATTTCCTGTTCACTTCATCTACCACAACTGCGCCTTCCTTGATCCCATCAATAATTTTTCTTGCAAACTCACAAGCCTCCACCCAGTTATGATGTAAAGAACTCTCCATGTTTGTTGGTCCATCTTTTATACCACCATTGAATAGAACAACAATCTCATCAGTAATTTTCAGCACATAAATCCTCAAAGGGAATTCAGGATAATTATAAGTGAATTCTCCAAGTTTGACCCTTCCTTTAACCGGTAGACCAATAACTTCCTCTTCATATCGGTTTAATAGTTCATCAATTGCACCATGGTCTTCTCCTATTGAGAGGAGGATGAATGATAATAGGGCTTGGGCAGCACTTTCGTAAGTCGGGCTGTTTTCAAAATGTGAGAAAAATTTATCAGTTTCATTTTCTTCAGAGTCCTCAAGTTGAACTGTATAAAAGGTACAAAACCTTCTTTCATCATCCCATATTTTGACCTCAAAGTTATTCACTTATAACTGAATTTTGCAAGTTATGTTTCACTTTTAAGTGAATTATTTTTGATACTGATCATAAAATACAGAATATCAATAAATTAAAATTGTTAATTTATTGTCTCTTGATCAAGCAAATATAAAGTATTTATCAATATTGAGGGAACCGATCGACTATTTGAAGGACAATGGTCCTTAAATGGATTCCATTCTATCATTTCTTATCTTGACGACTCGGAATATTATCCCATGTCCTCTCCATTTCCAGCTTCTTGAAATCTTCTGAGATCTTCACGTACTTGTTAAACACACTGTCTTTCTTGTGACCTGTGATTTCTTTGATGGTCTTGGTATTCATCCCGAGGACTATACTGTTAGTGATAAAAGTCTTCCTGGCGGTATGGTTTGTGATCAATTTATATTTTGGCTCTGTATGCTCCCTGGCTTTCCCACCTGAATAGTCGACATAGTTGACTGATGCTGTGATTCCGGCCTCCTCACAACAATCTTTAATATGGTCATTCAGTTTTTGTGAAGAGAGTTTTGGCAGAGGATAGTTTTCCAGGTGCTCATACTTTGCAAGGATGTTCCGGGCAAATTGATTCAAAGGAATAACCTCCGTCTTATGAGTTTTTACGATAGTCTTGAAGATCTGGCCGTCTTTGATGTGTTCTTTTTTTAGATTTTTCAGGTCTGAAACGCGCATACCGGTAAAACACATAAAGCAAAAGAGATCCCTCGCACGGGATCTTTTTGGAGATTCAAATTCAAAGTTCAGGAGCAGCATAAGCTCCTCTAATGTCAGATAGATGACGTCTTTCTCACGTTCAACAGCTTTGAAATCTTTGAATGTAGTATCCTTCACATAACCTCTTTTTTGACACCAGGAGAGAAATGCCTTTAGATTACTGATGATCTTGGCAAAGTAGTTATCCTTCGCTTTGCGTTTAATAAATGCATAGGTTCTGAGATTGTCAAAGAATTTGTAGTTAATAGAGTGGAGATCCACCTTATACTTTGTGTCTTTCTCGAAATCCATGAGAAAGTTTTTGAAAGTCCCATAGCAAACGATGGTCCTATTTGCCCGGATAGCCTTACTGCTTTCAATGTACTCATCAAGAACCTCATAGAAGGTCCTGTTAGTTTTTTTCGGCTTTTCAGTAGCATTGAAAATTTCATTTTTCAAATATATTTCTGTAATTGTGATACCCTCTTCTAAAGCATTGTCAATCGCTGCTTCAGCTTTTTTTCTATACAGTGCAATCCTCTTATTAATTGTAGTAGCGTTGTTATCTGGTTCGTCTTGCCTGCTTGGCTTAACTTTTTGATTTGACTGACTCCAATGTTTTGGATGCACCATAAACCCAATAAAGAAGATTGGTCTGAGATAATTATGAGTCACTCTCATAATAATAGATTGTTGCCCTTTTTTATTGGATTGACTTGATCGTAAATAAAAGTGTATATTTGCCATGTGGGTTAAAATAGGATTAGCTTGAAAACAGCGAAGTTAAGAAGAAAAAGTGAGTACCCAAAATGAGTACCCAAAAAACTTAAAAAATAGCGAAAAACGGGATTTATTTAGAAAAAGTCTAAAATTTAAAATGCTGGTAAACAGTTGATACAGAAAAACGTAGTTAAATAAAGTCAAATATCTAATCCCCCGGCTCCGGGTACTTGATTCTGAATCAATCGCTTGTATTTCAATAAAATACAAGCGATTTTTTATTTATGGGTGATGGATTGGGTGATGGATTGGGAAGTTTTTTTCTCGGTGTCTTCACCGAAATATCAAGAAATTAATTTCTAAGTTGATTTGTATTAATTATTCATCTTATGGTGTTTCGTAATATTCAAAGTAGACTCTTGTTCACACTTCAAATTTGTTGGTCAAGCCATGATTAATTTGATTATTTTGTAATTAAACTACCCAATTCATAAAATAATTTGCGTGAGAATTCGAGAGAACTTAAAATTATAAGAAGTAAAAAATATAATTCTGATATTAAGAAATATTCTTAATTTTGGTTGATAGGGATCAAACATACTTCCATACATCAATTTTTCTCATTCAATTGTATATAGGAAAGAGATTATTGATAAGCCCGCAGGTAATTACAATTCTGTTTTCCTATGGTAAAATTCTCATACAAAGAGGTTCAGGAAAAGAGAGCTATTTCTATACTTCATTTACTATTTAAAAACCCTGGTGGCGGTTCTTTTAGAGGATTGCTCAGAGCTAATGTTCTATCAGAACCTGAACTCAACCTATGGGAGGGTGTTCGATCGGATGCAATTGAATACTTCATGAGAAATAAAATCGCTTGGTGGGATACAACAAATAAGCCAACCGGGCATCTTCTCTCTTCACAGATAGCTTGTTTAAATCATCTTTATTTCGTCCGACAGAGAGAAGATATTGCCTCAAGGATTCTTAGAAAAATCAAAAATAAATTTAAAAGGGCTACAGTCTTGGATGATGGGTATGTTGAGTTTGAGAAAGTGGGTAAAGTTCGCCTGGGAAAAGAGAAGATACTTACAAGAGGAGCAAATTGTACATCTGTTGATGCCTTAATGCTTGCAGAAGATGACTATAGAAAAAAAACATTGGTACTGATTGAATGGAAATATACTGAACCTGATCAATTCAATAAAAGTACAACATTTTTCTCTTATGCCTGATTTCACTAACTTCACCGTTCATTTCAACTAACACCCGATGGATGCAGATTTTGACATCAGGTACACCGATCGTCCGATCACTCCATTCGGAGGTCTGACAACCGTAAAGAACTTCTATCAGAACAGCGGACTTCAGGACGTGATCTCCTCGTTACCATTGCCTCAGCCAGGCTCTAACAGGGGATATGATCCCGTGGATATCATCGAAGGTTTTCTGGTCAGTGTTATCCTTGGAGCACGCCGTTTGGCCCATGCCGGACTGCTTAGACACGATAAAGTAGTCAGCGAGATGTTTGGTTGGTCTAAAGGAATGGCAAGTGAAAGCACGTTTAGCCGATTTTTTAAAAAGTTTGATGTCGAGTTAAACGATGAGGTTTTTATCGAACTTAACCGTTGGTGGTTTACCAAACTCAAGGTAAAATACCACACAGTGGATATCGATTCTACTGTCATTACCCGTTACGGCAATCAGGAAGGTGTTGAAGTGGGCTATAATCCAAGAAAGCCAGGTCGTGGTTCTCATCATCCTTTAATCGCTTTTGCAGATGAAGCCAAAATGGTAATACAGTCATGGATGCGCACTGGCGACAGCGTCAGCAGTACAGACATCAAAGATTTTATCACGATGTTGCTTAAAACCCTGGACAAATCGAACATAGGATTGGTCAGAGCAGACAGTGGCTTCTTTAGTGAAACAACGTTGGACATTCTCGAGGAAAACGAACTGAAGTATATTGTTGCAGCAAAAATGTATGCAGGCTTGGTCCGGAACATCTTCGAAGCGGATAGCTGGGTTTCGTATTCCGACGGAATAGACATGTGTTCCATTGAATGCAAGTTAACGGGTTGGGATCATGCCCGCAGGGTAGTGGTTGTCCGAAAAAGCAAAAGCAAATATCAAAACTGCGGCGGCAAGTCTTTGTTTGAGGAATACGATGAGTTTTCCAACTACCTCTATTCGGCGTTCGTAACGAATCTGGAACTGGCCGATCCCCTTATCTGGGAACTCTACCGCCATAGGGCCGAAGCTGAAACTCAAATCAGAGAACTGAAAGAGAGTTACGGCCTTGACGGTTTTTGCTGTGAAGATTTTGGTGCCACCGAAGCAGCCTTTCGCTGGGTATGTGTAGCGTATAATCTGATGAGTCTATACAAGATCGCTTTGATAAATTCCAAGCATGATCCGACTTTGGCAACCCTGAAGTTCCAATGCATTGCAATAGCGAGTTACCTTGTCAGACATAGCAGAAAAACGACTTTAGTGATGTCAGTGAATGATCGACGAAGGGCCTTTTTCGACGGGTTGTTTCAAAAAATTGAAAATATCACGCCCAAATCGAAATTTTTGTTGAAGAAAAAGTTTCTAATGAATTAATCAGGCTGAATCATATAACTCGGATGATAAATCTATTGGTACTTCTGGGAAAGTTAGACTTGAAACATATAAAGACTTTTTATCAAAACCAGATTGTCCTATCAAACTGGAATATTATAAAGATTGTTTTTACGAACCATTTTATCAACTGATGAGGCAAACTTTTTTGGGTTGGTCAATGGTACAAATGAAAGAGTATGATGCAGAGGATTGGATACATATTCATGTAATACCTGAAGATAATCTTAAATTAAGAAATACTTTGACTTCTCCTGGCCTAATTGGAAATAACATGGAGGAAGCATGGCAAAATGTCCTGGTTGAACCAATTAGGTATAAATGCCTCACACCAAAGGATTTTCTTGAACCAATCTATTCTTGCCGTGATTGCAAATCACTAACAGATTATCTTGAAATTAGATATTGGTAACCCACTTACAATGACCGAGGTCGAAATCCATTTATTCTCTCATGTAGCCAAGGATAATTATAAGAATATTCCTGGAGGATTCTTCCCAGAAGGAATGATTGTTCTGATTGTGGGCACTTTCCCGCCAAAGAAAAACTATTTTAATGATCCACATTATTTCTTCTACCCTTCGCTAAGAAGTCATTTTTGTAACCAAATTGATGAATTTTTACTAAATGAGCATAATTTCAGCTTTTAAAGAAAACTGCAGAAAAGACGTAAACAAGTTTTGAACTATCAAAAATGATAAATATGGCCTTTGAACCAGCAAAAATAAAAAAACAACACATATTTGAGGCTGTTAAGAAAATTGAAAATGAAAAAATAAGACTTCATCCATCAATTGGATATGATGTTATAATAAACGGCAAACATTATCCTCCAAAAGAGATAATTAGGATTAGCTACAAACTGGCCGTTGGTGAAGAACCTGGACAACTTTATGGAGGTGAGCAAGTAAATAGTGTATTAAAAAATCTAGGGTTTGAAGTGATTCAAAAAATTGCTATTTGGAAATTAGGGTGTAACTGGGGAAGAGGTGCTCCAAGTTTTTATAATTTTATTCACCAAGAAAGCATAGTCATTGGTGAGCAAAGTTTTAATTATCAGCCAGGGGATTTAGTAATAATCACTGAAGGTTTTACGGTTCATGCTATTGCCAAAATATTAGAGAAAGTTAAACCAATAACTTCTAACAAAAACTATGAAATTCAATGTAATAAATATGAAATTGATTTCAATGATAATGTTACATATGCCAAAGCGGAGTGGTTTGAATTATCAAAAACAGATATTTTCATTTATGAACTGCAGCAAGGTATTCGGAAGGTTCAAAAACAAGATATTAGAGAACGCGTAATTAACCTATGGGAAAATAAGGAATTTCAAGTTTCTAATATTATATTTTATAATACAAACTATCGTGACATTTCTAAGGAGTATTGGATTTATCCCTGTCTATCAATTTCAAAAAATTCTTGGGATGATTACGGGTTTCAAACCACTTTCGAACTAATAAACCATAAGAGTATAAATGAAAAAGTTGAAATTGGTTTTGTGAAGATTTTGGAGAACGGTAAAAATTCAACAGCAACGCCACCATTCTTTGAATCTTTAAATAGAAATTACTATTCTTTAGGAATGACAATCGATTATTATAAAAGGTTGAAACTTGAATTTCCAAAAGCATATATAGATATTCTTCGAGCATTAAATGATAGTGCGTTTTTTGGAGAGCCAAAGGAGGCGTTAAAAAATCTACCCGGTTTTCAAGTGTCGCTACTCAGGTCTACAGAGGCACAGCTGGCCTTTTATAAGGCGAAGTCTATTATTGAAGAAACAGAAAAAGAGAAAGTATCAAATTTTTTATTCGAATTTAAATTTGAAGAAGCTGTAGAATCACATAAAGTCGATTTCAGTTTTAACGCAAATCAAGATCTGCCAAATAACTTCTTTTGCATTGTGGGGAAAAATGGGACAGGTAAAACAAAATTTATTTCTCAACTAGCGAATAAGTTATCTAATAATAGTGAAGAAGGGATTTTTCATCCTGATCGACCATTTTTTACTAAAATAATTGCAGCTTCATTTAGTTATTTTGATAAGTTTAAGTTTCCTGAAAAAAGGGATATAAGTTATGAATTTATTGGGATTAAATCGAGGGATGGGCTTTTGTTGGAGAAAGATATTGAACATATTGTCTGGGATGCTTATAAGATCATTTCAGAGGATAGAAAAAGGAAGACAATATGGGAAAAATCAATTTCAACTTCGTTAGAGAAAGAATATCTTAACTATAATTTAAATGAGTTTAGTTCAATTTCAACTCGAAAGGATTTTAATCAACGAACTGAAGACATCTTTAGTTCTGGACAGAAAATCATATTTCACTTTATTACACGATTTCTTTCAATAATTGATGACCATTCATTATTGATTTTTGATGAACCGGAGACTCACTTACATCCCAATATTGCTGGTCGATTATTAAGGACCATAAATAGCATACTAGATGAATATAGTTCCTATTGTATTATTTCAACCCATTCACCTATTATAATTCAAGAAATCCCATCAATGTTTATTAGGATATTTGATAGATATGAAAATTTTCCACTAATATACAAACCAACTATTGAATGTTTTGGAGAAAACCTTTCAAACATAAGTAATTCAATTTTCCGGGCTGATGAAGAAAAGGAATTGTATAAAATTGTATTAGAAAAGTTGGCTTTAAAACATTCAATGAGGGAAATAGAGGAAATATTCGAAAAGAAGCTTAGTCTCAATTCTTTACTATTCATTCAAACATTAATCAAGGGAAAAAATGATTAATTGCAAATATACTAACTACAATGAGATAGTAACCTTTGGCACAATTTCTGAAGAAAAATATAATCCAGGAAAAACAATTTTAAGAGGCTTAATAGACAGGATAGAATCAAATTATCAGGAATATTTGACTGAATTCCCAACGTTAGAATCAAAACCCAACTCAATTATACTGGGAAGAGAAGAGGCTGAAAAAGAAGCGTTAGGATTGTGTTATACAAGTCCTACAATTACATTTAGATATATTAAAGGTAAAATATTTGAGATTCAGCCTGATCCACTTAAAACACTCTGTCCCTATTGTTTATTAGACAGACCTTCTACGCTCGACCATTACATTTCTCAAACCGAATTTCCCGAATATTCAATACTTCAAAAAAACTTAATTCCTTGTTGTTATCACTGCAATAATAGAAAGGGTGAAAGATGGCGTAAAAGTAGAATACGCCGTTATATTCATTTTTATAATGATACATTTCTTGCTAATCGTTTTCTCTTTGGGAATTTAATTTATCCAAGAGGATCTGTTACACCTAGGATTAGTTTATATATTAGAAAACCTATAGCTTTGTCTGTGAGTGAATACAGAGTTGTTAAATTTCATTTTAAGGACCTTGATTTAATTGACCAATATCAGGCAAGAGCTAATACGATGATATCCTCTGAAATTGACATAATGCTAAAATCAATAAATAATGGTGTACAAAAAGCTGTTATCATAAAAAACCTTGCTGATAGAGCAGATACCCTAGCTGTGGATTATGGGGTTAACTATTGGAAAGTTTCTCTTTACGAGGCAATTTCAAAATGTAAAAAATTATTGGACTCATTATAATTTTTCTGAAATATGCCTTAAAGGGACCTATTTTGTCCTGTAATATAAAGTCGAAGGCTAAGATTAATATAAAACCATATGAAATGAAGATTATAGATAAAATATCTAAACTTATTTTAAGAAAGGAATCCCTAATTTTCGTAAGCATTTTACTGTTTTTTGCTGTACGAAAACCTATAGAATTGCTTCTTGACATAACTGTTGTAAATACTTTACTGTGTAATATTGACTCAATTTGGTATAATGACATTACCTTCCTAGTAGTTTCAATATCGGCAATTATTCTCACTTTTTATAGGTTTAGAAGATATACACCATCTTGGAATTTAACAATCATCTTGATTGCCCTTGTATTCATTTATACTATTTACAGAACCACAGGTATAAGATGGGAATTTACATCAATATCTTCATGGGGAGTTATAAAATATTCAGATATCCTAATATTAATATTGGCTTGCCAGCTGTTACTGTGCATAAAACAAAAAAAGATTAAAAAAGATGACAAGAATGCCTTCTTTGATGACCAACCAATTGGCCAGAATGGCGCTGATGAATTGGGATACAATTCGTATGCTGAGCAATTGGGAAGGATGATATTGTCCAGCCATTTCAACAAGTCTTTTGCTATTGGAATTAATGGGAAATGGGGTTTAGGAAAAACTTCTTTTATTGATCTAATTAAAAGAAATGTAAAAGGGGGAAACATCCTCGAAGTTGATTTTAATCCATGGAATAATACTTCGCCAGAAGCCATTATAAAGGACTTTTTCGAAACAGTTCAAGAAACTATACGCCCCTACCATTCTTCACTCTCGAAACTACTTATAAAGTATTCGAACAAACTTGTTACCTTAAATAGAAATACTATTGCTCAATCTATTCAAACCGCAGTTGCTGCCCTAACAAGTTTTAATTCAGTAAACAAGTTATATGAAGAAATTAATACAGCATTAAAGAAAATTGATAAAAAACTTGTTGTCTACATTGATGACCTTGATAGATTGGACAAAAATGAAATCATAGAGATAATAAGATTAATACGTAATACAGCAAACTTTTATAATACATACTTCATCGTTACTTATGATAGGAATTACGTGATTAATGCTCTTAAACAGCATAATCCATATAATCAGGAGGAGTTTTTAGAAAAGATTTTTCAAATAGAAGTGACACTACCTTATTTTAACAAGGATATTTTACGATATAAACTTGCTGAAAAATTGAAGGAAAAATTGCCAGACGTAATACATACTACGATCGATGACGAAGTCATTGGTACACCATCTTCGGTGCCAGAGTTTTTAAATGACTGGCTTGATAGTATGAGGGATGTAACGAGATTGACTAATTCACTCAGCCTAAATTTCAGTAAGTTGATAGGTGAAGTAGATTTCAACAATTTTATGCGAATGGAATTACTCAGATTAAAGTATCCTTCTGCATATGAATTGCTTTTTAGAAAGACATCAGATTTCTTAGATACTTCTACTGAAAAGACACGTGGCGAGGATTTCTTGCAGCTGAAAAGAATTGAGCAAAAAGAGGAAGATCGAACAACACCTAAGGATATCGTAAGTCAAACATATTTTGGACAATATCTTAGTAAAAAGCAAAATGAGCTTTCTATCCCAGAAAATGAGATTTTAAGAATAGTTGATTTTGTCGACGATATCTTTGGTAGTTCAATATCATTTCTTTCACTCAAACGATCTCCTTTATCAATTATATTTCCAAGTAAGTTTCATCGATATTTTGCATATTCTTTAATAGAAGGTAATTTATCCGAGGTGCAATTCAGCAAAGCTCGGTTGCAAACTCAAGAAGAATTTAACAGAATAATTGCTGATTGGGTTAGTAAAGGTTTAGAGGTTGAATTAAAAAATAAATTTCACCAAATAAAGGCATTTGACAATCGAGAAGATTTTGAAAAAGTAATAAGAGCAATTTTCTTTCTAGCTAACCAAAAACCCAAGGACACAGAAGATTCATCAAGACTATTAATTGGTTATGATGGACATGATCTGATTGACAAGATGAATAATAATATGAATAAGTTAGTAATTAAATTCTATCAAGAGCCAGGGGGAGAAGAAATCTTAAAATCTTTTATCAGAGGACTATTTAAATCAGCAGTAAGTCCTTTTTCTTTTGAAGCCGAGCTTGCCAAATTAATTGAAATGCAAGCTTCATACTCATTTCCATTAAGTAAAATTGAGATAAATGAGATCAGTATTGATTATTTAAGGAGATACATCGCAAGTATTGACAAATTGGATCCAAATGTTTGGAATTTATATCATAACAGTAAGCAAACTAATTTGGTAAAAACCGGAAGCAATACTTATACAAGAGATGAGGAAATAGTACCAGTGAAGGTTAAGGAAATATTGAAAGACTTCTTACTTAACAAAGATCTTGATGGTTTTCTTTTAGCGATAATTGAACATAAACCCTTTAACATTAAGAAATATGCAGTAAGTCAAACGATACTTGAACTTTTCGGTAATTGGCTAGCATTTAAGGAAGAACTGAGGAAGATAGATGCTCCTGGAAGTAAGTACCTAAATGAATTTAATACTTTTTTAGATGAATTTGGGTCAAAAAATTATTCACATTATGTAGATTTTGAATTTAAGACTATTCCCGTTGATGAAAAATTTAGAACTAAATAAATAGCAATGACATACGAAGAAGCAGTTCAACACAAGAAATCATTTAAATCAGCGAATATTACTGATAACGGAATGACGTTTTTTATATTCGTCACACCCGAGAATGATGTCGACTTCCATCGGTACGCAACAGAAATACGCGGTTTCTTTGGAAATCTTACTGATGAAGTCGCAATAAGATATTCCTTAAATGGTCAATTCAATGTTAAAGGATTATGGTGCGATGGGGCAAACATTGTTCATAAGACACTTTAAGCGTGCCTCAGTACCATAAAAAACAGTAATGTTTACAAAAAGTCTTGATTGAGGGCGAGTAATCTAAGGGCATTCAGAGAACTCGATTAAATATATTTGAATAAGTAAAGTAAATATTTATATGACATTATTATCTACATGAATTCAATAATCCCCGAAAAAGGTCAACTCGTTTTAGTCCGCAACAGACCGGCAATAGTCAGAGATATTTTAAAGGCAAAGACTGAAAACAAAAAAGAATATCATGGCATCTGGATAGATTATATTGATTCCTTTTCAATTTGCAAAAGTGAATATATTGTTTGGGAGGTTGAACATAATACCCGGATTATCTCAAAAGCAAATCTTCCGCGCATATCTGAATCAACAGATATTGATGATCCCGCATATTTCGATTGTTATTTGAACAGCATTCGGTGGTCCTCAATTGTTAATATTGATTCCATTGCTTCTTATTCTCCAGCATCTTTTAAGCTTATTTCCCCCTGGTATAGTGCTGTTCAGATTGAGGAATATCAATTGTACCCGGTTGTTAAAGCCTTGTCGATGCCCCGAATAACAATGCTTCTTGCAGATGACGTTGGGTTGGGTAAAACTATTGAAGCTGGCTTAATTATAAATGAATTGATTGCGCGTGGTCGTTTAAATCGAATCTTAATCCTTTGTCCTGCATCGCTTCAGATTCAATGGAAGGATGAGATGGATGAAAAATTCTATCTTGATTTTAATGTTCTTAACCGCGATACGGTCTTTAAGCATCAAAAAGAATTTGGATTAGATAGCAATCCTTGGTCTAGTTCTCCAAGGATTATTACATCTATTGATTATTTGAGGCAGTCTGATGTTTTAGAAAATTTTCGCTCTGCATCTGATTCATTTATAAAAGAGCACGAGTCCTCATTGCCTTGGGATTTAATCATAATTGATGAGGCACATAATATATCTTCACGATGCTATGGTGAAGAAACAGAACGATTGAAAATGGTCAAACAGGTGCTTCCTTACTTTGAAAACAGGTTATTTCTGACCGCTACTCCACATAATGGCTATACCGAATCGTTCTCGGGCTTGTTAGAATTATTAAATCCACTGGTTTTTGAGCAAAAACGTGTTCTGGAGGAGAGTGATTTTGAATTCATTCAAAACTATGTGGTGCGTCGGTTAAAATCCGACTTCATTGATAAAGGACTAATTAACAAGTTTAAAAAGCGCTTCATTTTACCGATTGATGATGCGTATGTTCAAAATAAACTCGAGAAAGAACTCTACAATGCTTTAAGGGCTTACAAAGATCAAGTCATGGCCTTTGTCAAAGAGGGCCCTCCAAAGCTTAAACTTATAGCAAAGTTCCTGATTACAATATTGACAAAACGCCTTCTTTCCAGTGTCTATGCCTTCGCTTATACCTGGTGGAATCATTTTTCTGGTTTTGAACTTGAAAGTGCTGACGAAGCCGAAGTTGATCTTGCGATGCGACGTGTTGACGAAGATATTACTGATGATGGAGAAAAGGCAATTCGTGAAGACGATGCAGTGCGAAAAATTGGTTCTTTCCTTTTTCAACAAAGAGATGCATTTAGAGAAGAAATTGATACAATCAATAACCTCCTTAATGATATTGGCTGGGAACAGAAAAATTTTGAGAAATCTCTATCCACAACAAAAAAAATTCCTGATGACTCTAAATTCACTGCTTTCTTTGAATGGATGGAAGCAAATCTCAAATCTGGCAAGAAATTCAAAGATGATGAGCGTGTAATTGTTTTCACTGAATACAAACATACGCTCGATTATCTTTTATCCAAACTTAAAGAGATTGGACTTGATGAACCAGTTGTTGGAACTTTGTTTGGCGGCACAAAGCAATCAGATAGAAACGATATTAAAACTTATTTCAATGATCCTGAAAGCCCACTAAGGATTTTGGCTGTTACCGATGCTGCTTCTGAAGGTCTTAACCTCCAACAAAATTGTCGTTTTATTATTCATTTCGATATACCCTGGAATCCCATCCGACTTGAACAACGTAACGGTCGGGTTGATCGGTTTGGCCAGAACCGCGATGTGAAGATTTTCCATTTTGTATCTAAGGAAGAAGAGGATCTTCTGTTTCTCGAACGCATTATTAATAAAATCAATAAAATACGTGAAGATCTTGGATCAGTAGGTGAACTGATTGACAATAATATTGAAAAATATTTTATGGGCTCTTCAGAAAGCCGAAAAGAAGCGGAAAGCGATATTGATGCTTTAGAGCACAGCGTTATTGTTAATGAAGATATGTCAAAGATTTCGCAGGTTGATTTCAAGGAATATACGAATGCGTACCAGATTCTTAAAACAACTGAAGAAGAACTTTTACTTACACCGCAACACCTGGCCAAAATAGTACAAGAAGCTTTCCTGCATGAAGGCGGTAAATTATCACAACACCCTGATGATGAGAAGGTGTATTTGATTGATATTATTCCACCTCGCTGGCAAAATATTATTAATGATACCTTGATTATTAAGAAAGGAAGACTTACAGGGGCAAAATATAAGTTGGTCTTCGATCCTGCCTACTTTGAAAAAGTTGAAAACGATCTAAAGATTTATCTTTCAAAACCTGATACGAGACTAATTCGCCTTGGGCATCCAATAGTTCAGCTTTCACTTGACTTGTTTAAGCGAAAAATGTGGGACACGACTGAACTCATTGATAATAGCTCTGTTTTGCGCAGATTTACGATTCAACATACCACTTTCCCCACGGATTATGAGATGATAGTTGTTTTGTATTGTCTCGTTGCAGCAAATAATGATCTCCGTGAAACCATTCACAAACAGGTAATTGAAATACCAGGATATTTATTTGATGGCAAGTTCAATCCAATTGCTCCTGAATTATGGAGAACTATCAAAGGGCACGAAAAATCAAAACTCACGAGTGCACAACTAACCACCTGGTTTAATAAGATCAAGAATCTTTGGATTACATCTGAAAATAGTGTCACTGAATTATTGGCTGAAAAATCAAAAGAACTACAATCATCCATGATTACTCAATTAAAAGCCTTACTTACCTCAGAAAAAAAAGCTGCCAAAGAATTATACGAAAACAGAATCAACGAACTCCGTGAAAAGAGGAAGGGCAAATTCATTGAAAAGCTGAAAAAACAGATCGAAACCGAAAGAACAAAGCTACTGCAACAGACAATTTTCGAAGATGTAACTAAAGAAAGAAAAGATAAATTGCGTGCTCTTGAAATAGATCTTGAGAAAGTAATTACAGAGAGGGTTGCATATCTTGAAAATATCATTACTTCTGATAAAACTAAAATGTTGGAGATGGTCATCCCCAAAAAATACAAGTTGGCTTATTTCAATCTTTATCCTGTGGGGGTGGAGTTCATTTTAAATAGCAATCTTTTGAAATAATAAAATATGGATGATTCAAAATATAGTTGGTGGCTGGAATTACAGCATGGCGGTATGATTATTTCGCCTGCCGTTCTTAAAGAACTTATACCTGAAGGTTTTGAGCAGCCCCCACAGAGATCATGTAATGCCCTTCGTGACCAATATCTGAAGTTCAAATCTGCTACGGAAAATCCATTAAAATCACGCAAAACAGCTAATCCCAATTACCAGTGGCTCGATTCCTTATTTGAGAATTTTCTAGAATTAAGTTCCGCACTGTGGAAAAAAGAAGTGAATATTTCACCGGATTATTCGTACAAAAACATTATTGGTGAAAACATCAAACCTAACCGGCTCTTTTTTCGCTTTGCAACCGATGTTAGACCTGCCCTGGCTCTTTTCATTGATGAAAATCCTAAGTTGGGTATGGGCAAAAGCAGAAAGAGATATGGAAAGATTCTCGAATATTTAAGGAATAAAAAAATTCGTCTTGCTCTTTTTACCAATGGTTTTCAACTTCGGCTTTGCTATGTTGGTCTCGATCATGATAGCTGGGTGGAATGGAATATTTCTAATTGGTTCGAAGGTACTGAGTTTCAATCTCAGCAATACGGTTTTTATACGCTTTTAGGCAAATCAGGTTTTTACAAAACCGATTCAACTGCCTTTCCCCTGTATGATGCCATCGAATCTTCGCGCACCCGCCAGGGGGAATTATCTGCCATCCTGGGCGAACAGGTCAGGGAATCTCTGGAAGTATTGTTAAGAGATTTTGGGAAAACAAAAAAGAAACATCCTGACTTAACTTATGTCGTCAGGCTAAATCCTGATGGTACGTCTATCAGTGAAGAAGCAGAACTCTCAGCAATATTTCAGGCTTCTGTTCGTGTAGTTATGCGTTTGGTGGTTGTGCTTTTTGCCGAAGCCCGTCATTTGTTGCCCCGAAGCAATGAAATATATCATTCAAACTATGGTATCGAAGGTTTGTTTGAACAATTAGTCAAGGCAAAATCTCATGCCACTTCCGATTATATGGAAATGAACACCAGTGCGTGGTATCGCCTTCTCAGTCTTTTCCGCCTCATCTATCAGGGTTCCCCTTTATCAAACTTACAGGTCAGGGAATATCGTGGTCAGTTATTCGAACCTGGCGATGTTGCCAGTTTCGATCCTGTAAAACGGGCTTTGACACTCTTTGAAGATCCAAACTTTGAACTCACCAATGCTTCAGTCTACAATATTCTTAAAAGATTGAAATTCGGCAAAGTAAAAATCAAATACGGCCGCTCTGTTAAGTTCGTCACTGGCCCTGTAGATTTCAGAGAACTTCGTACCGAATACATTGGCATGATTTACGAAGGTATTCTTGACTATGAATTAAAGTCAGCGTCCGAGCCAATGTTATTAATCAACACAGGTATTCAACCCATCCTACCTTTATCTGTTCTTGAAGCTTTATCTGAGACGCAAATTAAAGACCTCTTTGATAAAATGAAAGACAGTAAATCCATTGCCATCGCAGATGAGATTGAAGAAGAGGCTGAGGATATAGAAGTGGAAATTCTGGAAGAAGAGATCATTGAAGAAGTTGAGGAATCTGTAGAGGATGATGATACTAAAAAACAATCTGAACTTTCCGAAAGAATTCAGGCTTGGGCTGAAAAAGCTGCCGTTGCCATGAAGTGGGTGAAAAAGCCAAAGCGCGATGCTGACGATTATCTTTTCAAAACTGCATTACGCCAAAAAGCCAAAACCATTTACAAAGAATTTTTCGAATCTGGTGATTATTATATTAGTCGTTGGGGTGGTACCCGTAAAGGTTCCGGCACTTTTTACACCCGTCCGCAATTGGCTGTTCCTACAGTAATACGCACCCTTGAACCCTTATGTTATACTCCCGAAAAACCAGATATAACGATTGTTTCATCAGGTGAAACAGCTAACCTCGTGCAGGAGCGACTTGAACAATACGAAACCAAACATCTATATCCTCGCAAACCGGAAGAAATCCTCGACCTAAAAATATGCGATCCTGCCTGTGGTTCCGGGTCATTCCTTGTTTCGGCTACTAATTATATAACAGAATCACTTTTCAGTTCTTTAGTAATATATGCTGATCTTTTAAACCCGGCTACTTTCGTTCGTAAAACTCTGCCTTTCGGCAAACTTCAGGATAGCCCGGATTTCTCTGATAATTTACCCTGTGAACCTGATGATGAATTATTTGAACCACGCGTTAAAGCAAAACTTAAGCGCTATGTGGTTGAAAATTGTATTTATGGTGTCGATCTAAACCCTACCGCAGTAGAACTGGCAAAGCTTTCTCTTTGGATAGAGACGATGGATAAAGACTTGCCTTTTGAATTTCTCGATCACAAAATTAAAACTGGTAATAGTCTTGTGGGTGCATGGCTGGATACTTTCCATGAATATCCAATAGCTGCGTGGCAACGCGAAGGGGGTGACAAAAGCCACTCTAATGGGGTAACTTACGAAAAAGAAGGTTGGACCAAAGCGATTAAAAAACGTTTTGATCAGGCTATCAAATCCAAAATGGTTGAACTTATAAATATACGTATCGGGCAGAGAACACTGGCTTTTGACAGAGACATTCAAGATGTAGAAACCATTCACAACGACTTGTTGCAAAAATACAATCAACTCCATACTGCCGATGTTTCTATATTTGGTTTGCAGGAAAAGCAAAGACATTACGAAGAACTTCTAAAATCTGAATCTTATCTTAGAATAAGGCAACGTATGGATGCCTGGTGTGCCCTTTGGTTCTGGCCCGGCGATAAAATTATTGATGCTCCCGATCCTGTTGAGTTTTATAATTTAACCGAAGCACAACAAAACATAGTAAATGCAATTTCTGCCCAGCAACGATTTTTCCATTGGGAAATCGAGTTCCCGGATGTGTTCAATAACTCACGCTCTGGTTTTAATGCAGTAATCGGTAATCCGCCATGGGAAATAAGTAAACCCAATTCAAAAGAGTTCTTCTCAAATCTCGATCCCATTTACCGTACCTATGGCAAACAAGAAGCCTTATTGCACCAAAAGCGACTGTTTGAAAGCAATAATATAATAGAATATAACTGGCTGCTCTACAATTCCTATTTCAAAGGAATGAGCAATTTCATAAAGCATTCTGCTTTCCCTTTTGGCGATCCTGATGGGAATGATAAAAACAGCATCTCTCTTGCAAGAGGCAACAATAATGTCCATCTTCACAACAACTGGCGAAGCAAACGCAAACATTCTTGCTTTGCTACACAAGACCATCCTTATCGCTTACAGGGTAGTGCAGATTTGAACACCTATAAGATGTTTCTTGAGTATTTTTTATTACTCAAGTGTAAAGATGGTCGAATAGGTATTATTCTACCATCTTCGGTCCACAGGGATGATGGCACTTTTGAGTTACGTAAACAGTTCATACCGTACCTAGAACTTTTGGTTAAGTTTGATAATGAAAAATTGATTTTTCAGGGATTAGAACATAACTCAAAGTTTGATATCCTGATAATTGGAGCTTCAAGTAAAGAAACTTTTAAAGGAGCATTTTTTAGTTGGGAGGACGCAACTGTACTTAATGATATTGATGATGTGATAGTGGAAATAGGTAAAAATGATATTCGTAAAATATCGCCTTTAACATTGTCTATACCTGATTTGCCAACGGTTATGGATATTAACATTGTCAATAAGTTATATGACAATGGGGAAATAATAGACAACAAAATCATCGTTTTTAGAGAATTTGATCTCACTAATGATTCAAAGTATTTTATTAAAAAAGGTATGCTTCCAGTATACCAGGGTTGTATGATTTGGCAATTCAATTACAGGTATAATTATTACGAATCAGAATCAAGAAAATTTAAAAGAGGAAAACTTGAAACAACTGAGTTTAGACCAAATTATCCATTAATACCAAGATATTGGGTAAATGTTGATTCGTATATTAAAAAATTTCCAGAAAGAAAGTTAAGTGATCATTTTCATTTTGAGTTTTTTCGGATTGCTTACAGAATTCAATCGTCTATTTCAAATCAACGCACATTTATTAATTCTGTAATTCCTAAGAATTGTTCTGCTGGTAATTCTATTGGTTTATTTGTATTGCAAGATCCAACTGATTTGATCTTATATTCAACCTTGCTTTCTTCGATGGTAAATGACTATAATGTCAGAACAAAAATTTCATCGAATATAAATAGCTTTTATATTCCACAACTCGTGCTCCCTTTAATCAATCTTCAATCAGAAGAAATTAAATTCATAATCAAAAATGGTTTAAAACTAATCGCTACTACAGATCATTTATCTGAGTTATGGAATACAATTGTAATAAGCAATAATCTTGATTTGCCAAATGAATGGTCAGGAGATATCCCGGTTACAGATCATGCAGAACGTTTAAAAATTCAAGCCGAAATTGATGCATTGTGTTTTAATTTATTTGATTTAAACATAAATGAAGTCACTCATATATTAAATACTTTTAAATCACTTGACAAAAGAGTTCCTCCTGAATTCAAGTATCAGAATTTGGTACAATTAGCATTCAATGACCTAATAAGTTTAGGTTCAGAATCATTTATCACTAATGGTTCTCCTGAGCTTGTAAAAAGAATAGAAGAATTTAAAAAATCTGAATATTTTACTGTAATAAAGAAAAAGACAGAATATAATACTCCTTTATCAAAAGAGGAGGGTTTTGTTAATGAACCGCTTCCCATTTATGTAAATAAAACAATTGCTCCTCCCAAAAAATCAGATGATCAACTAAATCTCTTCGAATAAAACAATTACGATGGAAATATTCAACCCCATAAAGTTTGCTAGTAATGTAAACACAAAGTTTCTTAATTACCAGCTTACCGCATTCCCGTTATCCGATCCTGATTTGTCTGATCAGGCAAGGAAATTACTCAAAGGTGGTGTCGATTTTCAACCTTTGATCAAAGGCCCATACGTGTCCATTAGCCGTTCATTCAAATGGGGCGAAAATTTAAAAGACATGGCTGCCCGGGGTGAAGTGCATCCCGCTTTACCTGGATTATCTGACTATCCTCAACTTTTTATGCATCAATACCGGGCATTGCAGGAAATTTACAAAGACAGGCATTGCCTTATTTCCACGGGGACTGGGTCCGGTAAAACCGAAGCGTTCCTTTTCCCTATATTCAATCATTGTTTGAAACTTCGCGACGCCAAAGCTCCCGAAGGAATTGTTGCTGTTTTGGTGTATCCAATGAACGCACTTGCCAAAGACCAGTTGGATCGATTGCGTTACATGCTGGCAGGTTCAGGTATCACCTTCGGTATGTATATTGGGACCACTGCTGCTTATAGTAGCGGCATTAAAAATGTGCAGCGAATGCAGGAAGGTCAGGGCAAAGCAGAATACCTTGCATTAAAAACCAAATTCCGCGAGCAGGAAATGATGCAGGTTTCACCTGTAGAGGAACGATTAACCGAAGATGAGATTTCATCCAAACCACCACGTATCCTAATCACTAACGTTAAGCAATTAGAGCTTTTAATGACACGCCCACGGGATATTAAGATGTTTCTTAATTCCCCGCTTAAATACATGGTTTTCGATGAAGCCCATACCTATTCAGGCATAGCAGGTGCTGAGGTTTCATGTCTGATCAGGCGCTTGCGTTCCCTTGCCGGCAAAAATGCGGATGAAGTAATTTGCATTGGCACTTCTGCCACCATTGCCGATCCCGATCTGGGACCTGAAGCGGGAAAAATATTTGCCCATCGCTTTTTTGGAGTAGATTCCAATAAGATATCAATAATTGAGGAGGAATACGAAAACGAAAAATTTTCCATTGAACGTTACAAACCCTCATTACCATCTGGTGATGTCATTGTGATCCTAGAAAAAATTCTAAAATCCATTGAGTTGTCCGATCAGGTCATGTTAAAACAAGGCTATGCGGAATTAACCGGTCAGCAATTATCCATGAATGGTGATATGTTCGAAGCCATTTTTAACAACCTCAAATCAAACGAATACATTTATGCACTCTTCCACCATCTGGATAAACCCCTCCCCTTCAATGAATCTATTCAACGTATTTTAACACAACTTTCTAGAAAAGATCGTAGCTCTTCTGAAAATAACAGTGCGGAACTTTTATCTTACCTGGCTTTAGGGGCAATTGCCCAAAAAGAAAACAATCCGCTACTACGGCCCAAATTGCACTATTTTGTAAAAGGCCTCGAAGGTGCAGTAATAGCATTCGAGAAAACTACAAAATTAACAGATCATCATACTCGCTTGTTTCTTTCCAAACAGGATGCTTCTTATTTCATGGGCTATGATGAAAAGGCATATTTGCCATTATTTGTTTGCAAAACCTGCGGCCAGCATTATTTTGAATCCTTTAATCAGTACCTTCAATTTGATGGAAAAGAACTTAAAGGTGGCCAGGCAGAAGGTAATAATATAATATGGCTTCCTGCCCCTGTTTCACCAGAAAACAGGGTAGTGTTGACAGATCGCTTTGTTTCAGAAATAGATGATGAAGAAGGCAATATTGGGGAGAAACTAGATAAAAATCGCGAAGAAATATACTTCTGTCATTATTGCGGCACTTTGCAGAAAGATAAAGAGGATAAGTGTTCCAATCCAAAATGCAAGAAGGTTGGAACCTTGGTTAAGTTATATATTGTACCAGTAGATGGATTAGGCAAGCTCATTTCCTGTCTTTCCTGCAAAGCAAAGTCAAGTGCTTTTGGGCGCTCCAATGAACCCATCCGACCACTTCGTGCTGTGACCGTATCCGATGTTCACATCATGAGCCAAAACATGATCAACGCAGCTACAAAGAATAATCAAAAACTCATCGTTTTTACTGATAATCGTCAGGACGCTGCTTTTCAGGCAGGCTGGATGCAAGATCATGCTCGTCGTTACCGTTTCCGCCACCTCATTTATCAGTTTCTCCAAAGTAATGATCATCCTGTTTCGGTAGGCGATTTGGTAGATCATTTGCAAAAAACATTACTGGCAGATAAGTCTTTAGCTAATGTGCTGGCTCCTGAAGTTTTTGAGTTGCAGAAGCCCGAAGAATATGGTAATAAGTTTTTCGTTGAGCTGAATTATTATTTGCGTATTCAGATATTGCGCGAACTTGGCACCAGCTTTAATCAGAAAGAAGGACTTGAATGCTGGGGCTTGATGAAAACTGAATACTTTGGCATTGGCTCACAAAATCCTTGGATAATAGACTATGCAAAAACTCTTGGTATTACAGTATCAGAACTTGCTGAAGGAATTTCATCTCTGATTGATGTATTCCGCCGCAACAGATATTTGTATGACTCCGGTGCTCCTATTTATTCCAAATCATGGTTCGAGGGCGATTACGAAATCCAGCAAGGCTACCTTCCATTGATAACAGGTGTAACCAATAAACCTATACCTCCTAAAGGTATAGTTGAAAGTGCTGCGGTTAAAACGACATACCAGGTTACTTTTAGAGCAAAGAAAGGCCAATCCCTGCCGGAAAACCTAATAAGCAAATGGAAAATCGAGGATAAACAAATAAAAGAAAAATTTCTTAAGGATCTGTGGGTTTTCCTTACGGATAATGCTAAAATTCTTGTACCGGTTAACCTCATGGGTAAAAATGGGAAAATTTTGGAAGCCAATGTCTACCAATTGAATGTTTCAAAGATTGGTTTATCTGCCTATTGGGGTTCATATCAATGTAACATTTGCCATCGCATTCACACCCGCACAAGTCCCCATAATGTCTGCACTGCTATGCATTGCAAAGGGACCATTACTTTTAAAATACCATCAAAAGACAATTACAATATTGATTTATTATCTGGCGAATTTTCAATGTTAAAGCCCCATGAGCATACTGCTCAGGTTCCGGCCGAAATCAGGGAAAAGATTGTAGAGCCAGAATTCAAGAAAAGCAATGGTAAATACAATACTCTTGTTGCAACGCCTACCCTCGAGCTTGGGGTCGATATCGGTGCACTGGATATGGTTCTTATGCGAAATATGCCGCCCTCTCCTGCAAACTATTGGCAGCGAGCAGGTCGGGCTGGCCGTCGGCATCATCTTGCTGTCATTTACACATATTCCCGCAGAAGCAAACATGATTTGTATTACTTCAATGAACCGACCTTTATGTTGAACGGTGTTATTTCCACGCCAAAGTTCAATCTTCATAATGAAGTGATGGTTCGTAAGCACATTCATGCTGTTATTTTATCTGAGCTTTTAAGGATAATACAATCATCAGCCTTGCCAGATTCATTTGATGTAAAGGACGTATCGATAATTCAAAATATACTTGGTAAAGCATTTCCGACTTTCATAAGACAATTCCTGTTTGATGCATCTGGAAACTATCTGTTAAAGCCTGTAAACATTGATATTTTTGATAGTTTTATCACATCTCACTCTGATCATCTTGTTAAAACGGTTAAAATTGTTTTTGAGCAGAACTGGCCTGAAGAGGACAAATCGATAATCACAAACAATCTGTTGACTCAATATGTTGGACAATCATGTAGCTATTTGCAGGAAATCATTAATTTGTTACATTCACGCTTGCTTTGGGCCGTCCATGTCCAGGATAAGTACATAAACTATCAGTCACAACGCTTACTCAAACCTGAGGAGGAAAAAATCCTTTATCGTTGCAAAAATTTTATTAAAGCTTTAAATCAGGAAAACAAAGACAACTATACATTGAATGTTTTAGCAAATGAAGGTTACTTGCCCGGATATGGTTTATATGATACTGGAATAAAGGCGTTTGCAAACATGTCGTTTATTGGAGGCACTCATAAACCAGATTTTGAATTGTCGCGTCCGCCTTTCATTGCTTTAAGGGAATTTGTTCCTGGAAATCTTATATATGCAAATGGTGGTCGGTTCCGCAATGTTTTATATCATCTACAATTGGATTCAAACACAAGCACTTATAAGAATGTTCAGGTAAATGTTGAGAAGAAAATTCTGAATATCCTGTCAGATCCCTCTGGTCAAGCACAGTATTCTGATGAAAAATCTAAAACACTTTTTTCTATTCCCCTAAGTGATTCCGATGTACAATATATCTCTCGAATTAGTGATGAGGAAGTTAACAGATTTCAGTTATCTGTTGTGTTACTTGGCAAATTAGCCAAAGGTAGGCGCGGAGGGAAAGTTTTTTCAGCAGGAATGAATTCTATTTCACTTATGTATGGACAGAAAATTAATTTATTTAATATCGGCCCAACTGAAAAGATAAATACTCAATTAGGTTTTCCTGTTTGCACTGTTTGCGGTGCAACGCGTTCGCCCTTTTCTTCAGAAGCCGAGTTTACCCATTTCAAAGAATTTCACAAAGAACGATGTGGTAGAGAACCTGAGTTCGTTGCCTTTCATGCCGAAGATAAAGTGGATGGTATTTTAATTCATGGTCTACCTGATGATACTGCTGCAATTAACCTAGGTGAGGGGATTATTATAGGTGCTTGCGCAAAACTTGAAATGGATCGCAATGACTTGCATTCTGTAATTTACCAGGATAATGACGATACAGTAAAATTGTTCATCTATGATCCAATGCCCGGTGGGTCAGGATTACTGGATCAGATAATTGCTCATTGGAAAAATATTATTGAAATTGCTATTCAAAACCTCAACAACTGCTCAAACAATTGCGATGATAGTTGTTATAACTGCATGCGTACCTATTTCAACGCATTTTACCATGATATTCTAAATAGAAATACCGCTGCAAAATTGTTATTAGAGTATGCAATGGATTTGACTTTTGAATACGATCTCGAACCGGAACAGGAAATTCAGGAAAACACAGGTGAAAACAAAGGAACAAATAAGGGGGAAATAGATTTGGTTTCTATTTTGATTCAATATGGCTTTCCTACATTTGACACACAGCATAGAATTTCCATTGGACCTCCTTATAATTCCACCGTGCCTGATCTGTATTATGAAGACGAAGTAAAAGATATTCGGCTTACGATTTACCTTGATGGGTTATCAAAGAAAATACATGGTAGCGAAGACCGACGCAAAGTCGATGTCCTTATCCGTCAGCAACTCGAAGCTCTTGGTTATGATGTCATAGAAATTGCCTATTCAGATCTGAGTGATCCGGAGGCATTGAAACTGAGTTTGAAGAGGATAGCAGCAAAGTTGAAGAGGAGAGATATTATGGATAAGATTAAATAATTTGGACATAAGGCATAGAAAGTGAATGTACTATAATGATATAATTTGAATTCTCGACATAAAAAATAAAGGTAAAACTTGACTAAGTTGATAAAACGGATTAAAATACCACAATTAATTTACCAAAAGATAATTCTTGAAACAAGGGGTTTGTGTTGTATATGTCATCTAAATAATATTGACGAGATTCATCATATTAAGGCTATTTACGAGGGAGGCTTAAACAATTATGAAAATCTAATTGGACTATGCTCCAATTGCCATACTAGGATTCATAAATATAAAAGTTTTACAGAAAAAAAGCTTTTTGAAATTAAGGAATCATGGAAAAATGATTGTATAAAATATCTTACGGAAATAATAACCGCTCAACCTGATCCTATATTTATATCTAAATTTATTGCTACTGAATATATCAGAACGTTTAATAAAACAGAATATTCAAAATTTAAAACCCGGTTGAATGCATTTCTTCAAATTGGAGAAGTGTACAAAAATCTTGCAAGAGTCAATAAACATTTAATAAAAAGAATGTAAATTTAAATGGAGATTGTTACACATATGAATCCTTAAACTTTATATCATTGACTTCACAGGCATCAAGGGCGGTGCATATAAGAGGAGATGGGGAAACACCAATAAAAGATATAAAATTTACAGCTAACGTTACAATAAACAAGGAAAAAGTCAATTCAAAAATAGTTTTACTTTATGATTCACCTACAAACAAATCATTCCAAATTAATTGGTTAAAAACCTATCCTTCAGAAGCAAATATCGAAATAGAAATGGAATATTTTTGGAAAAAGACCTGGAATCTAACAAGTGATTTTTATAGTTATGATGTATTAGCATGGCTTAATGAAATAAAATATGAATTTACTTTACCTAAATCAATTAAAATAAAAACGGTAGAATCCACGATAATAGATATATTTAACAGGGAATGGGGTTTTTATGGCGAAACTATAATAAATGATTGTAAGTTCGAATGGATCGGAAAAAATGCACCACTTTTTTCGACAATTATTTTGAAATATGAAACGGATTTTCAATAAGCTATGAATGTAAAGATAATCACCTCTTTTACCTAAGCAACTGGTATAAATAGCATAAACACTTGCTAATATATTACTAGCAGAAAACCAAATCATTTTAGCTGATTCTTTTGTATATTTGACGATTAAGTACAGATATAAATATCCATAAAACTGTAAGCTCCCCTGAAAATCGGCCATTTAAAATTAGAGGATTTTCTGATTTTAAATGATATTTGCCGTATGAAAAAAACAAAATTTACAGAACAACAAATTATCTCGATTCTCAAACAGCAGGAAGCAGGTGTTAAATCACAAGATCTCTGCAGGGAGAATGGTATCAGCCAGGCTACATTCTTCAACTGGAAGGCGAAGTATGGTGGACTGGATGTCAAGCAGCTTAGACGGTTAAAAGAGCTCGAGGAAGAGAATTCAAGGCTAAAGAAGATGTATGCTGATCTAAGCCTGATACATCATGCTTTTAAAGATGCTGTCGAAAAAAAGTTATAACGCCTGAACGAAAGAAGGAGATCGCTAACCACATGATCATTGAACATCGGGTTAGTATTCGTCAGGCCTGTAATGAAGTGGATCTTCCAAGAAGTACTTTCCAGTATGATCCTGTCCCAAAAGATGACGATAAGATCATAGAGGAGCTTGGTAAGCTGATAGAAAAACATCCCAGCATTGGCTTTTGGATGTGTTTCTACAGGCTTCGCAGAAAAGGTTTTGTATGGAATCATAAAAGGGTTTATAGGGTTTACACAGCAATGCATTTGAATATCAGAAGAAGGAGCAAGAAGAGATTACCGGCCAGGGTAAAACAGGCCTTATTCCAGCCCACGGAGATAAATCAGGTGTGGTCACTGGATTTTATGGAAGACAGGTAAGCCTTCGGCCACGAGCATCTTGTGTAGTTGATCGATCCTGACCAACTTGCTGCCAAAAACTTTTATGACTCTTCATGATAAGCGTTCACAGATGATCACGATGGTTGATCTGTGGCAGCAAAGTGGTCTTAGCCAGGCAGAATTTTCCCGGGCACAGAATGTCAAACTAGCGACCTTACGTTATTGGATCCATAAGCACCGACATGGCGATACAACCGGCTCAGGGTTTATACAACTGACCGGGATAACATCACCGGGCATCAGTATTCGTTATCCCAACGGTGTTGAACTGCTTCTACCCGTTCAGGCGCCGGCCGGGTATATAAAAATGCTGATCAGCCTTTAGGTCGGATGTTTTCCCTTGGCGCTGCCCGATATTACCTGTACCGGGAACCAACCGATATCCGCAGGAGTTTTGACGGTCTGTGCGGTCTGGTCACAGAACGGTTGGGTCAGAATCCCATGAGCGGGGATGTGTTCATCTTCATCAACAAGCCACGTAACCGGATGAAATTGCTCAAATGGGAACCGGGAGGGTTCGTGCTGTTCTATAAGCGACTTGAACGAGGCACCTTTGAAATTCCCAGTACATCTTTTCAAGGGCTTTCCCATCAGATCGGCTATGGGGAACTGACCATGATGGTCACTGGTATATCAATGAAATATACAAAAAAAAGAAGGCGTTTTTTGTCACAAAATGATGTTGATAAATATCGCTGAAATAGTGATTTAGCAAGAGTTTTTCATGATAAATTTGAATCATGGAAAGCACAGAAATGGTCACCATCAGTAAAGCAGATTTTGAGGCTCTCAAATCAGAAAATGCCTGGCTCAAACATCAGCTTTCCGAACTGAAACGTCTGATCTACGGAGCCAAAAGTGAGCGTTTCATTGCCGTCAATCCGGATCAGGCTACCTTGTTCGATCTCCCAGCAGAACAACCATCAGAAACGCCCACAGAAGAAATCACCTATACACGCAACAAACCACAACAGGAGAAAAAGCAGCCACTTCGTCTGGAACTGCCTGCTCACCTGGAACGTCGGGAAGAAATAATCGAGCCGGAAAACCTTCCTGCCAATGCAAAGAAGATTGGTGAAACTGTTACCGAAATTTTGGAATATGAACCGGCCAGCGCTTATGTTCGTCGCATTGTCCGTCGCAAGTACATTGTGGAGCAGACCGATGAAGAGACCCGCATCGTCATTGCACCGTTACCTACCTTGCCAATACCCAAAGGCAATGCCGGAGCCAGCATGATCGCCCATCTTCTGGTGAGCAAATTTGTCGATCATCTTCCGTTCTACCGCCAGGTCCAGATGTTCAAACGCCAGAGGCTCGAAATCGCCGAATCGACCATTAACGGTTGGTTCAATGGAGGGTGTGATTTGATAGAGCCGCTATACCAGGCACTGAAGTCAAGAATGTTGGCATCTGATTATCTCATGGCCGATGAAACCCCGATCCCAGTGCAGACCAAGGACAAGCCCGGGGCCACACACAAAGGTTTTCACTGGGTCTATTACGATCCCGGCAACAAATTGGTGCTGTTCGATTACCGGAAAACCCGGGGGAAAGAAGGACCCGATGAACTGCTGAAGAACTACGCCGGGTATCTGCAAACCGATGGCTATACTGCCTACAACCACCTTGAAAACACAAACAACATCACTCTTCTGGCCTGTATGGCGCATGCCCGGCGCAAGTTCGAGCATGCACAGGAGAATAATCCCACGCTAGCCGCCCAGGCATTGAAAATGTTCCAGGCCTTGTATGACATTGAACAGGACATCCGGGAAAAAGAACTGGGACCCGACGTCACCCAAATACTGCGTCAGGAAAAATCAAAACCTACTCTCGATCGGATGGAAGCCTGGCTTAAGGAACAGATTATTGTCGTACCCCCAAAAAGCGCTATCGGAGTGGCCATTGCATACACGCTCAATCTCTGGCCTCGGCTGACCCGGTATATCGATGACGGACGCTTCCACATCGACAATAACCTAATCGAAAACAGCATCCGGCCGGTGGCGCTTGGACGCAAGAACTACCTCTTTGCCGGTTCCCATGAAGCCGCCCAACAAGCAGCTGTGATCTACTCCATCCTGGCTACATGCAAGCTACACCAGGTGGAACCCTTCGCCTATCTCACCAAAATCTTGTCCATCATCCCCGACTTCCCGGCCAATCAACTGCACACACTTCTGCCAGGGCAAAAATAGCAATCATATCTCGTTGGAAAAAGATGCTCGTGGCCGAAGGGTTACGAAGACAGTTTATGGGATGGAAGAAAATTCCGTGTATTAAACATTATAGACGACTATAACCGGGAATTGTTGTCAGTTGAAACCGACACATCAATTCCCGCACTACGTGTTATCAGAGTATTGGAAAAAATCAAGGAGTACAGGGGTTTGCCTAAAATGATCCGTGTTGATAACGGACCTGAGCTTATCAGCCGCAAACTTGACTTCTGGTGTAAAGACAACAAAGTTGATTTAATCTTCATTCAACCAGGAAAACCAATGCAGAACGGGTTTGTTGAACGGTTTAATGGAAGTTTTCGCTCAGAAATGTTCAGTGCATATGTTTTTAAAACAATTTCTGAAGTCCGGATGAAAGTAGAAGAATGGATGGACGATTACAATAATGAAAGGCCTCATAAAGCCTTGGGATACAGGGCCCCAATTGATCTATTATGAAGCATACTTACAAAATAAAAACTCTAATTTTGAATGGCCCGGAAATAGGGGGAGCTTACAGCCCCATCAATCGCTCGACTACAACACCCCAGAGGTCAGGTACCGGAAGGCGGCCTGAGTTATGAACAAATGAACAGATGTTAACAAAGAAAAAAAGAAGCAAAAAAAGAAAGGTTTTTCGCCGAGGATAACTCCTTCAGAGTTATCTCCCGTCTCAAAACCGGTTAACAACAAAAGATTTATTATTTTTAAAGAAAAAGAAAAAACAAACTAAAAACACCTGCTCTCTGCCCTAAGATCGGGGTACATTATACAAGACCTAAATGCATCTTTGTTCCCGAAATTAACAACGATCCGGTTTTTTCCGGTTTTTTTTATAACAACTTCAATCCAATCGCAGCATTTATTTGAAATATCATCTGAGACACAATTTAATGCACCAGCCGAATGGGGCGGCAAAATTAATTTTTTATTTTGATCGCAATGGTTACCCATATTTGTACAAAATATCAAATGACCATTTGAGTTCAAATTTGTTACAAATTCCGAATGTGGATGCATCGGTCTACCGCAAGAAACAAGTACAACCCCCTTCTCATTAATTATTTGTTTCCACATGTCTTTATAGAAACTATCTTTAGACCCATGATGAGATGCCTTAACAACAGTGGCTAATGGAATTTTTTTTCGATCGATAAACTTTATCATTTGCCTCCAATTTGTTGACAGTGAATCTCCCGATAAAATAATTCCACACCCCCCGTATTTCAAATACAATACAAGGCTTATTTTGTTAGCATAGTCTCTTAATTTCTTAATTTCTTTTTGAGTAATATTTTTCTTCTTAAAAAAATTCACAAGTATTTTATTGTACCTGTTTAGTGTTGAAGTTGTGGGGCCAAGAGATCTTATCTCAACATCGGAGATGCTTTCTATTTCTTGACCTTCAACTAGTGCACTACGAAAATTCGGACTACGACTCCAAACATCTTCATATATTGCTAGAAGTTCATCTTCCGTCCCTCCTCTTTCAAGCAACTCACGATTAGTAACAAAGGAAGCTTCGGAGTCATATATGACACTATACAAATTATGAAATTTCAAAGCTTGATTAAGCCCAATGTCCACTGAATGATAAAAGTTATCGATTTTTATATTGGAATCCTTAAGGAATCTTAGCATGCCTGAATAATGATCTTTATGCGGGTGAGTTAGGCATAAAAAATGAAGATGCTTTATTTTATCAATTTCATTAAAAGCAGGACATATATTGCTTGAATCATATTGTGTATCTATAAGCCCATGTTTGCCATCAGGAAATGTTATTAAAATACAATCTCCATGCCCAACATTGAAAAGTTTAATCTTTAAAGTATTGTTATTCATTTTTATTTAAAAATATCATAATTAAAATTAGGATTTAAAGGCTTTCTTATATTGAGATCAACTTTCCCAATAGGTTCTATTTGAACCGAAACAGGTCCATTCTTTTTTTGGCTAAAGGTGATTAGTCTGACAGATTGATGTTCATTACGAATATTTCTTTCAAAAATAAAGTCTATTGTAAACTTGCGAAAAAAGCAATTTTTATATGTCATTGGATCCCAAAATTTTAAAATTGCGATCTCGTCATCAATTTTCTCAACAAAACCATAGCAAGTTTGCTTTGATTCCGCAGTATTATAACCGTCAATTGTAACTGGATGCAGCTTTTCATATTCTAATGCTTGCTTATTGAGCTCATGGATACGGGAGTAGCGAAATAATAGATTATTAAAATTTGCAAAACTGCCGTTTAAAAGTTCTGATTTATCAAATTCAAATAAATATGGGTTGTTATTCCTGAGCATTGATTCATAGGTTTCTCTATGTCTTGAAACAGCACCAAATGCTGGTACTAATTTTTTTTGACTTGAATAGATCCCTCTTATATATTTTGTTTCCTTGATTCCATCAGATATTGAATTATCTAACTGTAAATCAAATATGCCTATACTAAACTCAACTGATTTAGTTTTTATATCTTGTTTCAATTTTTTAGGGTCCTTGTAAATTGTAACAGAAAATTCATGACTTTCTAATTTTTCAACAATTGGTATGACCTCATCGGGATAATCATCCAGCCAAAAAATGTTAAAAGGAGGTTTTTTGTGGTAATTCATAATGGAATGTATAAATATTGTATTAATTAATGTATTGGAATATTAATTGTAAAGGTCGTTTCGAAACCCCAATTTGAGCGTACTTCAATTGTTCCCTTAAAAACCTCTTCAATTATATGACGTACAAAGTATAGGCCTAAACCGGTACCAGATTCTTTTGTAGAATAATACATTTTCCATATATGGTTGATAAGATATTGAGGTATCCCACACCCATTATCATATACTTCAATAACTATATGTTGATTTGTTTTTTTTGTTGAGATGGAAATTTTCTTTTCTTGTCTTCCGACCAGTTTGAGTGCACGTATTGAATTATTTAACAAATTTTGAAATATTTGATTTAATAAAATTGGATCTGCAAAAAGCGTTATTAATGGTTCTAAATCCCATGTAATTTCTATATTCTCAGACAAACATTTTTGTGTATATACTTCTTTTATATCGTCAAAAAAATTAACAAACGAAATAATTTCAGGTCTTGGGGAGCAAATCTTAAGCACTGATTTCATTGAATCCATAATCATTTTTAAATTCTTTGTTTGCGTCATTATTTGCTGTACAACCTGGGAGAAGGTTTTTTGAACATTTTCATTTCCTACATTAATTTTTAGGTCGCGAATTAATGTTATTTGAGTGTTAAACTGACTATAAAGTGCTGATAAATCATGAACCTTGCCAACGACAAAAGGTGCTGCATGGATTAGCAAATCTTGATGGGTATTAATTTCATTAATCGTATTTGTAAGCTTTGTAATAGAATTATTGAGGCTGGAAACTTGAATGCTTGAAGCAATAGTATCTTTAATAAATGCTGTAAAGAGAGCTAATGCATAAAATTTTCCATCATTTAAATACTGATTCGTTTTTGTTACTCGTCCAATAATCACCAAAGTTCTGTCATTCTCGAAAGATAAGTTAATACTAACCTCCTTTGGTGATAATCTATGCGGTTCCTTGCTATCAATTAAAGTTTTAAAATATTTATCTTTAAAAAGATTAATTTGTGTCGTATCTTCAGTTAATTCCCCAATGATAAGCCCTTCAAGATCTGCTAAATCATATTCTTCATTATTATGAAATAATACTGCTTCAAATTGTGCTTTCAATTTATAGTCCAAGTCTTGACTTCTATATGTTATCTTTTGCTCAAGATTAAGTTTTTGGTTAGCATAATCATTTTGAAATACTAAAAGTTCAATCTCATCTAATTCAAAATACTCTTCTGCGATCAAATAAAAGCCAATTACATACAGGATACTGTCTGGGCTTACGGTACGTAAAAAGTCTACAAAAGATTGATTCTTTTTGTAATTGTTAATCCGTCTTTGTGTTGATTCAATATTTATTTTCGAAAAATCAATTAAAATCTCTAAAATAATTTCGACATTATCAAGGTAATCTAGCTTATAAGGGATACTTACTAATTGGGAATATAAAAGGTTTGAAGGATTGGTAGGATCAATTGAAGGGGATATTGATGCATGTATATTTTGAGTAGACCTGACACTAGTGTGTGGGCACCAACTACATGGTTGATCGAAATCCTTAATCGCTTTAAAACACGTTAAGCCAACTAAGGGTTTATTGCCAAACCTTCTAATATAATAATTATTAGCCCAACGAATAGTGAAGTTTTTATCAATTAAACATAATCCAAAATCTTTTTTAGTATCTAACTGTAAACTTAATCTTTTTAATTTCGGATCTATTTTAACTTGGGCAGAGTCCTGCTCAAGAAAAAACCTAATTTTTATAGATGCAGTATCAAATAATAATTTGAGCTGATCCGCTGTGGTTTCGACAATTTTAAATTTAGGATGAATGGGAAATAGTAAACCAGCAAGAACCTTTGTATCCGAAATTATCGGTATTATACCAATATCCTTTATTTTTCGGGAAATCAGTTCTTTACTTATCATTGGGTCTAAATCAATGAAGTCTTTAATACTAATAGTTGTGAATATTTCTGAATTATGAAACGAAGGTTGAAAATTGACGTGTTTTGATAGTTTTAGTACCCTATTTAGGATGTTGATCCGTTTTGACGGTGGAACAATTGCAAGTATTTTAATATATGATGCGTTATTGAAAAAAGAACCAAATGCACAGAAGTCAACGGAAAGAAATTTGATGCAGATATCACACAGTATCCTTGAAATTTCAGATAGCTCAAGACTTGTAGCTAAAGAAGAATTAAGGTTTTGTAGGGTCTTTATATTTATTTTAATATTATCTGGCATTTTCTTGATCCAAAAATATAGACTTCAAACTTAGGAAATTTTGCTCTATTCAATTATCAATAGAAAAGTCGTAACTGCAAACAGCCAATTGTAAAGTTATAACAAAATTGTAACTATTCAGAATAATCTAATTAACAGGGTACCTCCTGATGCCGAAGACCATTGATCCAACTACCTTTTTATTAATCATAAGATTGTAGTGGTTAATCTCTTCCAAACTAAACGGGTTAAAATATTGGGTTTCCACCTATATATCTTTGCATATAACATGCAAGTATAATAATCCTGATCAATTCAATAAAAGTACAACATTTTTCTCTTATGCCTGATTTCACTAACTTCACCGTTCATTTCAACTAACACCCGATGGATGCAGATTTTGACATCAGGTACACCGATCGTCCGATCACTCCATTCGGAGGTCTGACAACCGTAAAGAACTTCTATCAGAACAGCGGACTTCAGGACGTGATCTCCTCGTTACCATTGCCTCAGCCAGGCTCTAACAGGGGATATGATCCCGTGGATATCATCGAAGGTTTTCTGGTCAGTGTTATCCTTGGAGCACGCCGTTTGGCCCATGCCGGACTGCTTAGACACGATAAAGTAGTCAGCGAGATGTTTGGTTGGTCTAAAGGAATGGCAAGTGAAAGCACGTTTAGCCGATTTTTTAAAAAGTTTGATGTCGAGTTAAACGATGAGGTTTTTATCGAACTTAACCGTTGGTGGTTTACCAAACTCAAGGTAAAATACCACACAGTGGATATCGATTCTACTGTCATTACCCGTTACGGCAATCAGGAAGGTGTTGAAGTGGGCTATAATCCAAGAAAGCCAGGTCGTGGTTCTCATCATCCTTTAATCGCTTTTGCAGATGAAGCCAAAATGGTAATACAGTCATGGATGCGCACTGGCGACAGCGTCAGCAGTACAGACATCAAAGATTTTATCACGATGTTGCTTAAAACCCTGGACAAATCGAACATAGGATTGGTCAGAGCAGACAGTGGCTTCTTTAGTGAAACAACGTTGGACATTCTCGAGGAAAACGAACTGAAGTATATTGTTGCAGCAAAAATGTATGCAGGCTTGGTCCAGAACATCTTCGAAGCGGATAGCTGGGTTTCGTATTCCGACGGAATAGACATGTGTTCCATTGAATGCAAGTTAACGGGTTGGGATCATGCCCGCAGGGTAGTGGTTGTCCGAAAAAGCAAAAGCAAATATCAAAACAGCGGCGGCAAGTCTTTGTTTGAGGAATACGATGAGTTTTCCAACTACCTCTATTCGGCGTTCGTAACGAATCTGGAACTGGCCGATCCCCTTATCTGGGAACTCTACCGCCATAGGGCCGAAGCTGAGACGCAAATCAGGGAACTGAAAGAGAGTTATGGCCTTGACGGTTTTTGCTGTGAAGATTTTGGTGCCACCGAAGCAGCCTTTCGCTGGGTATGTGTAGCGTATAATCTGATGAGTCTGTACAAGATCGCTTTGATAAATTCCAAGCATGATCCGACTTTGGCAACCCTGAAGTTCCAATGCATTGCAATAGCGAGTTACCTTGTCAGACATAGCAGAAAAACGACTTTAGTGATGTCAGTGAATGATCGACGAAGGGCCTTTTTCGACGGGTTGTTTCAAAAAATTGAAAATATCACGCCCAAATCGAAATTTTTGTTGAAGAAAAAGTTTCTAATGAATTAATCAGGATAATAAATTTAATATCCCTTACATTGCCTAAACTTAAATTTTTAGTGTTGCTACATAGGAAAAAGCTATTCTTTCTTATTAAGTAGCTCCTCTTAATTGAAGATCCTCGTTCATTCAAATTGTTGAGTCATTTATTGGATTAAATATGAGGTACTTGTAATATTCATTTGTATGGAAAATAAACTATGCAGTAAGAATCGCTTCGCGAAAAAATAATTCTTTAGACGGTAATTAGTTTATATTATCCTGATTAATTCATTAGAAACTTTTTCTTCAACAAAAATTTCGATTTGGGCGTGATATTTTCAATTTTTTGAAACAACCCGTCGAAAAAGGCCCTTCGTCGATCATTCACTGACATCACTAAAGTCGTTTTTCTGCTATGTCTGACAAGGTAACTCGCTATTGCAATGCATTGGAACTTCAGGGTTGCCAAAGTCGGATCATGCTTGGAATTTATCAAAGCGATCTTGTATAGACTCATCAGATTATACGCTACACATACCCAGCGAAAGGCTGCTTCGGTGGCACCAAAATCTTCACAGCAAAAACCGTCAAGGCCGTAACTCTCTTTCAGTTCTCTGATTTGAGTTTCAGCTTCGGCCCTATGGCGGTAGAGTTCCCAGATAAGGGGATCGGCCAGTTCCAGATTCGTTACGAACGCCGAATAGAGGTAGTTGGAAAACTCATCGTATTCCTCAAACAAAGACTTGCCGCCGCAGTTTTGATATTTGCTTTTGCTTTTTCGGACAACCACTACCCTGCGGGCATGATCCCAACCCGTTAACTTGCATTCAATGGAACACATGTCTATTCCGTCGGAATACGAAACCCAGCTATCCGCTTCGAAGATGTTCCGGACCAAGCCTGCATACATTTTTGCTGCAACAATATACTTCAGTTCGTTTTCCTCGAGAATGTCCAACGTTGTTTCACTAAAGAAGCCACTGTCTGCTCTGACCAATCCTATGTTCGATTTGTCCAGGGTTTTAAGCAACATCGTGATAAAATCTTTGATGTCTGTACTGCTGACGCTGTCGCCAGTGCGCATCCATGACTGTATTACCATTTTGGCTTCATCTGCAAAAGCGATTAAAGGATGATGAGAACCACGACCTGGCTTTCTTGGATTATAGCCCACTTCAACACCTTCCTGATTGCCGTAACGGGTAATGACAGTAGAATCGATATCCACTGTGTGGTATTTTACCTTGAGTTTGGTAAACCACCAACGGTTAAGTTCGATAAAAACCTCATCGTTTAACTCGACATCAAACTTTTTAAAAAATCGGCTAAACGTGCTTTCACTTGCCATTCCTTTAGACCAACCAAACATCTCGCTGACTACTTTATCGTGTCTAAGCAGTCCGGCATGGGCCAAACGGCGTGCTCCAAGGATAACACTGACCAGAAAACCTTCGATGATATCCACGGGATCATATCCCCTGTTAGAGCCTGGCTGAGGCAATGGTAACGAGGAGATCACGTCCTGAAGTCCGCTGTTCTGATAGAAGTTCTTTACGGTTGTCAGACCTCCGAATGGAGTGATCGGACGATCGGTGTACCTGATGTCAAAATCTGCATCCATCGGGTGTTAGTTGAAATGAACGGTGAAGTTAGTGAAATCAGGCATAAGAGAAAAATGTTGTACTTTTATTGAATTGATCAGGATTATGCAAATGAAGCTATGAAGAAAATACTTGAGATCAAGGCGGAAAGTGCAGGATCATAAGACCAGTCTGTCTTTTTTATTGTATCAATTTGAGAACTCAAACTATCTTTGTTATATGAAAATTAAACCGGTTTATAAGCCATCCTTCGATGAAATCTTCAGGAATGCAATTGCCTCAGCAAAAATTGAAGGAATCCAATTTGATAAGAAAACTCAGTCCCGTATAAAAGAGGAAGCAATTAAGAGGTTGGCAATGAATTCCAGGTAATTTTTATAAGTACCCACTTACGCTTGTTTTAGGACAAAGAGGATTTCAGCGATAAGTTTATACATAGTGATCTTAGTATCATCTTGGTTGATCTTGAACATCTTATCGATATCCTCGAAGGTGAAATTATCCAGTTGCTTCTTCAGGGCTGAAATAATATTGATCATAAGCTGATCATTCATCATTAGGATTTTCTTCATTTGTCTCCCAAGAAAACGAGCACCGGTTATTTTCTCATTAAATGGTTCTGCAAACCAGTCATCTTCGGTATTTAAGAATATGTCCTCACCAGAGATCAAAAAGTAATGTTCTACGATGTATTTAAAGTCTTCCATGTCTTTACCCCGTTGACCAGGATTGTCATTCCAGGCATTAAGCTTCAAAATACAAAATCCCGGTAGGGTTATCACATGAAAGCCATCATCCATTTTTACAGCAAACCCCGTCACTTCTTGTGTTCCCAGAACTGTGAGATATGTCCATTTTTTTCCTTTAATCCTTACCTCATGATTCTTCTCAATTTTTCCAAATGGAATTAAGTCGACAATAATTCCGGCTGATGAATACAATCGATAAGGTTCAGGGTCTTCAACAAATCCTTCTGATCCGATTAATGATTGAAGAATATCATTGTATTGGTCATTGTCATTCACCAAGACTGCAAAATCTATATCAGTTGTCATCCGGAATGAAGGAAGGTTGTCGAGATGGCTCAGCCACAAATCCCGGCTCAAAGCACCGATTAAAAAGAAGTCAATCCCGAGTCTGGAAAATACTCTTTCCAGAGATTCGATCGTTTCACCGTATTGGTCCCGGAGATATTTCTCAAAGTTCTTCTTTAATATATTTGTCATAAATTTTTTGCGCTGTTTCGATATTTCTTGGATCACCGGTATTCATTAAATCCGCATATATGAGGATCGGAGGAACCGTTTTTTTATCATCATCCTTAAATTCCCAAAATTTCTTATAAACATTCAGTATTCCTGTCGTTTCCGGTATTAACTTGAGATTGATAATTATTTCCTGTCTATTTTTATTCGTATATATTGTCAGAGCTGCCGGCACGAGATAGTTTGTCAGTAAGTTCGCAGCAGGTTCTGCTCCCCATAATGCTATTTCAGGCTCAAGCTTAAAAGTCTTCCAGTCCCGGATATTAAACCCCCATGGTTTAAAATCTCCTAAATGAAGATTAGGCTTCAATTTTAGGGGATAATATTGAACCCATTTTTGAAGAAGGTCTTCCATATTCTGAAGTTTATACTTTTGCTTTTCTATCTTTCTTATATAGCCTAATTCAGTGAGGCTATTGACAATATAGGTAACGTTCCCGAGTGCGATACCTAAGGTATTTGCAATTTCCCTATACGGACGATTAAGATAATCTTTCTGGTGTAGAAGATGAAAAATAAGGATTAACCCGGCTTTGTTGAAAGCACGGTCTGTGATATATGCCTTCTTAAGTTTCTTATCTTTTTTTCCATCAACGTAAATAATATTATTCCCCAGTCTTAAAAAGACATTCCCTGCCAGGTCAATGTAATTGATTTCTTCCTGCTTCAATTTCTCACGAATGTTGGGGTAAATAATCTCAGCTATTACAATCAAATCTTTGATTTCTTTTTTCAGATCAAAGATTGCAGGTAAATGAATAACCCTTATCTGATTTTTGGCTTCGATCCAGTAGGTTAGAGTATTTCCACCAACCTTCACGTTGACTTTCCCATCAGGAATCAAGACTGTACCGTTCTGGTTCTTTATTGGAACCATGGCAGTTAATTCCCATTGAATGCCTAAAGGTACTTTATCATTCAGGGCATTCAGGGCAATATTTATAAGTTCATTTTTCATCGTTCATTGTATTGTATTGTTCACGTGCACGTGAACAAGCAAATATAGTGAACAAAATGTATTCCACAAACACGTTGACAGAAAAAAATTGAAGAATCATGATTTTTTTAAATTCGTTTGAATATCCAATATATAAACTAACAACTGCCCCACCGACAAATACAGATTCCTCGTTGAGGTCTCCCAACGCAGAAGCAACTTCTTTAATACTGTCAATATCAATTTTTCTTCTGATTGGGATATCCTAAACGTTTTTTTATTTCTTTCAAAGCCAGTTGTTGTTCCCTTGTCCTGCCGATTCTTAGGGCATCGATCAGTGAAAGTAATTCATAAAATTCTGTATCAACCTTTGCTGCCCTTACCACCCCCGGATGGAGTGGTTCAATTGCCTGGCCACGTTGTTCCCCTAGCGCATCGGGCCAGACATAGAATTCCTGGCTTTGAATAAGTTTATTTAAAGGAGGCGCTGAATGGGCTGTAGCCATACCCCTAACAATAGGACCAGGTTGAATTGGAAAGACAAACTTAAAACCATGCTCAAGAAATTCCAGAAAAGCTTGTCTCATGAGTTTCCTTTTATCAGCATCCAGTAATCCTGCAAATGATGACCGGTTCAATGATTCACTTACTTCCTATGGACTAATAACAAAAGCCGTTGCCAAGTCTTTCCCAAACCAGTTTTGGTCTCTATGTGTTGCAATTTTCAGTAGAACTACCACATCCTGTGGCCGCATACCATTGTGTTTATTCATTTGATATATTTTAGATTCGCGATTCGCGAATTGCAAATACACAAGAATTCTGAATTATGATTGATACACGACAATTTTTTATATATTTCACGGACATATCCGCTATAAGGGAAAGATTGGTTTCTCGCTTATTGTTCATAAATTTTTACTGTTCACGTAACGTGAACATGAGGAAAATGTGAACAGATAATATTTTCCAATTACTCAATATTAGACTGTTCGGATTTTTTATTCTGCATCGAGATACTATCCCAGGTCCTCTCCATTTCCAACTTCTTGAAATCTTCCGGGATCTTCACGTACTTGTTGAACACACACTGTCTTTCTTGTTTCAACATTTAAACTTCATGGAGTGGAGCCATTTGCTTACCTGACCAAAATCCTTTCTATCATCCCGGATTACCCCGCCAATCAACTGCACACACTTCTGCCCGGGCAAAAATAAAACTTACCCTTTATCAATAAAAGATGCTTGTGGCCGAAGGGATACTTTTGGACTGAAAGTAAAAAGATACTTTTAACAAAAGTTTCCATTTTGCCCACCAATACCTATGATAATTAATATTTTTTATTTGTATCCAGGTTCTTTTGATAGATTTTTACATATTTCTTAATTGCAATAACTGTAGCTGCTCCCCAATCCTTTACACGATTATAACTTTTAGAGTCCTTAGATGCAAAATAGTCACAATGTAATACTATTTTCGTTGCAATATCAAAAAAAGTATAGTATGCGGAAACGGTCTCGCTATAATTGTCATAGCATTCATAAATAATTACAAATCCTAATCCTTCTTTCTCGGAAATTGAATAATTATTAATGCAATTTTGAATTGAATCTTTGGAGAGAATATTTTTTTTCTTTGACCCAAGGTTATCTGAATTTAGTCTTTTGTTTAAGTTAATTGTAGGGTCTTGGTTTATTATTACTTTATTTTTTTTCAACCATTTAGACAATGTTTTTTCATTGACTCTGTCGTTACAGTATACATTCCATCTGAAAATGAAATTCTTAATGTTTTGACCAATTCTTTTAGGATCAGCTAGTTTAAAATGTGTATAATCGTATCCATAGAATACAATTTCTTTAGCTGTATAAATATTTTTGTTACTTGTTGTTTCTTTTTGTCCTATTGTTTCGGAAGTTAATCCTACAAAAAATAATAGAACCAATAAATACTTTTTCATATAAATTGCTTTGCTACAATTAGTTTTTATATTGAATATAAGGTTTTGCCAACAGTCGCATTAATTGTGTTTCTTGTTTATATCTTTAACTGCCATCATCGTTTGTATGTTGCTATATGTAAACCTACTAATCCAGTTCTATATATTGTCCAGGTGCTTGATCGTTTATTTTAATAGAATTTTAATTCTTTAGATCTTTTAAGAGCTCTACTTATCAATACATTCAATTTCGTACCATTGGTTATTGATTCGAAAAACGTTTTCAAATGCTTTAAGATCCTCGTTGGTACCACATTCCTCTTCAGTAGCAACCACATTTCCATTTGGAAGTTTAGAAGTACATTCCCTGCATTTTTTACAGCCATATACGGTAAAAAAAACGATACAAATAATTACTGTAACAAGGATTTTTAATGATATGTTTTTAAAGTTTCCCATAAAAATTTAATATTTTATTAGCAATTATCCATTTTATGTTTTATTTATTATTTGGCAGTTTGTTTTCAGCCAGCTTTCAAATAATGCAGCATTGCACGGCTCTAGGTTCGTTTATAGCCAGGTTTGATTTATTAAAATTGATTTTAAGGTTGGTAAAAATAGAAGTGATTCCTCTCTCACAAGATTTATTTATAAACTTTTTTAAAAAACTTAATATAATTATTCAGCGCTCCTATAGTGGCTATAGCCCAATCGTTTACCCGGTTATAACTGGTCTGGTATTTGGAGGTAAAATAATCACATCTAATAATTTGTTTTGATCCAATATCGAAAAAAGAATAGTATGCAGAAATAGTCTTACTGTCATTGTCATAGCATTCATAAATAATTACAAACCCTAACCCTTCTTTCTCTGAGATGGAATAATTATTAATACAATTTTGAATTGAATCTTTGGAGAGAATATTTTTTTTCATCGATCCAAGGTCATCTGAATTTAGTCTTTTGTTCAACTTAATTGTAGGTTCTTGATTGATCGTAACTTTCTCTTTATTGAAACATTTTTTTAAATTCTTCTCGTTAATGCTTTTATTACAGTATTCATTCCATATGAAAATGAAATTTTTAATGTTTTGGCCCATTCTTTTAGGATCTGCTAAAGTAAAATGAGTATAATCGTAACCGTAAAAAGTTAATTCTTTAGAGGAGTTGACATCCTTTTCAGTAAGTTTTTGCCCATGAGTTGAAATTACACTAAAAAGACTGACCAATGATACTAAAACGCTTTTTTTCATTTATAAAAGATTTTAGAATTTTATAATTACGAATACATCATAATTTGAATACATCTCTCTCGCTAATTAATAACAATTTTTCCATAATATTCTTTAAACCTGATTAATTCATTAGAAACATTTTCTTCAACAAAAACTTCGATTTGGGCGTGATATTTTCAATTTTTTGAAACAACCCGTCGAAAAAGGCCCTTCGTCGATCATTCACTGACATCACTAAAGTCGTTTTTCTGCTATGTCTGACAAGGTAACTCGCTATTGCAATGCATTGGAACTTCAGGGTTGCCAAAGTCGGATCATGCTTGGAATTTATCAAAGCGATCTTGTATAGACTCATCAGATTATACGCTACACATACCCAGCGAAAGGCTGCTTCGGTGGCACCAAAATCTTCACAGCAAAAACCTTCAAGGCCGTAACTCTCTTTCAGTTCTCTGATTTGAGTTTCAGCTTCGGCCCTATGGCGGTAGAGTTCCCAGATAAGGGGATCGGCCAGTTCCAGATTCGTTACGAACGCCGAATAGAGGTAGTTGGAAAACTCATCGTATTCCTCAAACAAAGACTTGCCGCCGCAGTTTTGATATTTGCTTTTGCTTTTTCGGACAACCACTACCCTGCGGGCATGATCCCAACCCGTTAACTTGCATTCAATGGAACACATGTCTATTCCGTCGGAATACGAAACCCAGCTATCCGCTTCGAAGATGTTCCGGACCAAGCCTGCATACATTTTTGCTGCAACAATATACTTCAGTTCGTTTTCCTCGAGAATGTCCAACGTTGTTTCACTAAAGAAGCCACTGTCTGCTCTGACCAATCCTATGTTCGATTTGTCCAGGGTTTTAAGCAACATCGTGATAAAATCTTTGATGTCTGTACTGCTGACGCTGTCGCCAGTGCGCATCCATGACTGTATTACCATTTTGGCTTCATCTGCAAAAGCGATTAAAGGATGATGAGAACCACGACCTGGCTTTCTTGGATTATAGCCCACTTCAACACCTTCCTGATTGCCGTAACGGGTAATGACAGTAGAATCGATATCCACTGTGTGGTATTTTACCTTGAGTTTGGTAAACCACCAACGGTTAAGTTCGATAAAAACCTCATCGTTTAACTCGACATCAAACTTTTTAAAAAATCGGCTAAACGTGCTTTCACTTGCCATTCCTTTAGACCAACCAAACATCTCGCTGACTACTTTATCGTGTCTAAGCAGTCCGGCATGGGCCAAACGGCGTGCTCCAAGGATAACACTGACCAGAAAACCCTCGATGATATCCACGGGATCATATCCCCTGTTAGAGCCTGGCTGAGGCAATGGCAACGAGGAGATCACATCCTGAAGTCCGCTGTTCTGATAGAAGTTCTTTACGGTTGTCAGACCTCCGAATGGAGTGATCGGGCGATCGGTGTACCTGATGTCAAAATCTGCATCCATCGGGTGTTAGTTGAAATGAACGGTGAAGTTAGTGAAATCAGGCATAAGAGAAAAATGTTGTATTTTTATTGAATAGATCAGGTTAAAACCATATACTTTTACAAAATATACTCCACTCGTATCTTCTTTATTTGTTTTTAAAGGAAAAAACTTCCCTTTTATAAATCGACCAGCACTATAAATTTAAAAGATTACCAATGCTAAACGAATGGCTTAATCTAATAGTCCAATTGGCGCTCCTCGTAAAAGTGAAGGATCAGAACAAAGTAATGCATCAAGAAGAAATAGAATAACAATTGAGATTGCTTTTTTAACTTACCATTTCATGATTTTGATTCCTGCCTCATTTGGCTTTTTGGATATGCCCCGTTTTATTTCATTGTTTGCTGATCTCAACCTTAAAAATAAATTTTGTTTGTCACTAAAGGAGTCAGTCTATATTTGACCACAATTTCTTTTTATCTACTTGGCCCGCCACATGCAAAATACAATTGTGCTATTAGACAGTATCGCAAATATAAAAAATAAAATTATGGTATTAAGATGAAATAAAATAATATTTCACTACATATTATCTAACAAGATTTTGTGAAAAACCTCCCAAAGTTGAATCTTTTCCATAAAAAGACGAATATCAGGATCAGCAATACGAGACCGGAAAGAGATAACCAAAGCGCCCAATTCTGGCCTTTTCGGATACCTGGTCAATTTTCTGAACCACGGTAACAGTCTTCTTTTCCTTATCAACCTTTCGGGAAGAGAAGCAGCCGGTAAGCAAAAATGAGCTGATTAATAGAAACATCAAAACCTTTTTCAGAATTCTCTTATTTAGTGTCCTTAGCCATATGATATAGCCTTTAGGGTGCAAAAAAATAATAATCAACTAAATAACACCCTTTCGGGTATGGTTTTATAAAAATATTAAGAGGCATACCCTAACGGGTAATATTACAAATGCAAAGTGCAAGGTGCAAAGTGTAATATTTTGCACTTTGCACTTTTCGTTTTACACCTTACACTTAATATTTGCACCTCTCCGGTCAATTCAGTAACCTATTGATCCTAAGCGATTATTTAATTCTTGCAAAGCGATTTGTTGTTCCCTTGTCCTGCCGATCCTGAGGGCATCAATCAGAGAAAGTAATTTTTTCCGGCAGCATTATTGATTATCAATTACTTTCCAATCATATTATTGAGAGAAGTTTTGAATGAACAAATGGATAAGCCTCAATGGGATTGTAGCTAATATCAGGTCGCAATATTCCATTTGTATCGCCAGTAAAATCAGGATCAGATAGTTTATTCACTACGTTCTTGATGAATTCCTTCCCAGTCACAGAATGTCCTTCCTGGTCCATGTAGAATTTCCAGGATTGAATGATTTCTCCACAATCCGGGTTTTGGTTTTTCAGAGCGAACCAAAGATCAAAAAGATCCCGACCTTTTTTTCTTTGATATAATGCTCTGAGTTTTGTCCCAAGGAGTTCTTCCAACTTGTAAGTTCTGATATTTGCTTCTCCTGTAAACCAGGAGTTATTGACATTGATCTTAATGTCTGTGTACCCAAATGCGTATAATGCTCCCTGCAATTAATCTCAACCTTTAATTTTAAAGGCAATCCGGATTCGGAAGTGTATCTGAAAATGAGGGTATTATTATTTGCTTTCTGCTTTGTTTCTGCTTTTTCAAAAAAGGGTAACTGTTTCTGAATATGTTTGATCGTTTCCTTGATTGGTTCGGGTCTAATCTGCACCAGGTCTATATCTTCTGAATATCTCGGTTGGGGTTTCATGAAGAATTTGTGCATAGCTGTACCCCCACGGAATGCAAGATGCTCTTTTAAAAACGGATCGTTAAAAATTTCAACCAGGGATCTTTCGATGATCAGGTCTTGTTCAACCTGAGAGTTTTCAATCCATGGAGCATTTTTCCTCCATGCGGTAATGAATGCAGTTGGGATCATATATCGGGTTCAACGGTTACGTTGGTTAGAATATTCCAATCGTTATCAATTTGTAGATCTTTGGTTTTTGGACCTTTTGTGTTCAACAACAATGGAAAGGATTTTGTATCATGAAGAAATTTTTTCAAGGGCTTAACCAAATCCGATTGCTCCAATACGTTTTCCAATAAGAACCCCAGGCGCTGAACCACTGAAATAATATTGTATGATTTTGAACAATCCCGGAGTGCATTTGGTTTGATCTGGTCTGATAATTCCTGTAAAACAGTTGAGATTCTATTAAATCCCCCAACACGATCCTGGTAGAATACCAAATCTAAGGCCGTTAACTCTGGAGAAGAGATTTTCAGATATCCTGCTTCCGTTTTCTGATCAATGACAAAACGTTTGTCCCAGCTCTGTTTCTTACAAAAGTTAATTTTTATTGAATAACTGGCAATGGGTAGAATAGTCGGAGGGACAGTGATTATAAAATGTTCCTGCGGTTGCTGGTGCCCTGCTCCATAATAAGATGCTGCATTGAGAAGACCTACATAATAATCCCTGTCCATGAAGTTCATCAGGTCCGGGATAAAGAATGACGGGGGAATAATCCCTGTGGCACTGTATTCCGGTGGAACAATTACATAAAACTCTTTCCGCACCTGAGCTATTTTATTTTTTTTTCTGAGTCGATTTACAGATTGTCTTATTGCTTCAGGTGAGAACGGGAATCGATTTTTTACGTCACTCAATGTAAAGGAATACTTTCCATTGGAACGAAGTTCATCTATAAAGTCTTCCAGATAATTATAATTCTGCATTTTTCTTTTAAGTTCTTTTAAGTGATCAGGAGCGAAACGTATTACAATGTGATACGTTTCGCGCTTACAAACTTAACAAATATTTTAACATAAATCATTAGCAAACAACTGTTTTTTAACAATTTCACGAATTCATTCCTTCGTTTTTTTCTTTTGGGACCTCCTTGATTTCTTAACCTCCATTGGAATACTATTCCATGTTCTCTCCATCTCCAGCTTTTTAAACTCTTCGGAGATCTTCACGTACTTGTTAAAAACACTGTCCTTTTTGTGGCCGGTAATCTCCTTGATGGTCTTGGTATTCATCCCAAGCATGATACTGTTAGTGATGAATGTCTTGCGGGCAGTGTGATTCGTGATCAATTTATATTTGGGCTCCGAATGCTCCCGGGAAACAAGACGACTTTACGAATTGGAAAATGATACCATTAAGAAATGGTAAAACATGGTGGGGTGGTGATGAAGTTAATGACAATATTGTACCCCCCTTATTAGTCTACGCAGATTTGATTAATGCGAATGATAAACGATGTCATGAAACGGCAATAAAGATTTATGAGCAACTCATCCAACCAAACATATAAGGATTTAGCTGTACCTTTTTTCAACAAAGTTTTTCAGATTGTTGATGAGGCCTTAACCAAATTAGAACTCTTCATTAATTAGTTTTTATAAATTCCTTTTCAAAGTCCGCGTTTTGAAAGTCAATTAATTTGTTGTTTTTTGCAAAGTTCCGACAGCATCACCTAAAATCCGAGCCCCCACTTCTTTGAGAATCTCTTTTGTGATTCCAAAGGAAGTTAACAAACCATACTGGCAAGTATGGTAAGCTTCATCTAAATCTTCATCACGTTGGAGTAGTGCAGATAATCCAATACCAGCATTTCCCGCTAAACTTTTCCATTCATCACGAAAACATTGTTTTAACGCTTCACCCCACTCATACCCCCATTCCCTGAAATCACGGTTGTATTTCTCTTGTTCTAAATACCCAATTGCTAATACACGACCAAGATCTTTGTTGCTTCGCTTTATATCACGCCCGGCAAAAGCGGTGCTTATCCGTTCTGGTTTAATTTGAGGATGTTCCAGTAAATTTGCCAAAGCCATCATTTTTGGTTGGGCGTAGTATATTCCTAAATCATCAATTTTATTTGGTTTAAATGCAGTGATTGCAAGAAATCGAAATGAAGGCAATCCATAGTGGTCTTCGTCAATAACTATTCTTGTCCATATTTTACCTTTATTCGTTGAAGATTCTGGTTCTGTGAGAAACTCAACAAACCAGGAATTTTCCTCATTGGGATCAATATCAGGAGGATAAAGTCGGATTGCAGGAAGTTCATCTACTGGCGTATTTTGAGTACCCGCGTTCTGGTGTGGTCCATTTCTTCCTGGTTGCCATCCGGCATCTAATAATTGTTTCGTGATCAGTTGACCTTTTTCGACCGCAACCTTAAATGGTTTTAAAAGACAATCAATATCCTTGGTCCGCACGATCATATTTTGATCATCACCCAAATAAGCATAAGCAGCTGCAAGACTTCCTATAATCACTATGTTTTCACCGCATTCTGAGGGGAGTGCACCAGCTACTTTCCGGATCACCTCAATGGGTTTTATCTCTTTCATCGATTCACTTGTTCTTTACAATGTTCAAGAAGATCAGAAAAGGGTGATTCCAATCTGGCTTCATGTAAATCCAAAAGGCATTCAACTTCATCCGCAATGTTGAATTTTTCCCCCTGACTAAATAATGATTCGGAGCGGGTAAGATTATGCACTACGACTTGTGGTAACGTACCGCGTTCTATTTTCTTTAAACCCGGATCTAATTCCCTGATTAATGTTTCAATTTTAGAAGAATCCCATTTAAGAACAGTAAGGTCTATTCGATGGATGCCAACTAAATCAATTCCGGGCAAGTAGTATCGGGCACCAATGATACCTCCAAATGCGATATCATTTTCATGCCTTTCCTGCACTCTTTTTATCAGATCTTCCATAGATTTAGGCCGGTAAGCCCAATAACCAAAAACTAATCTTGTCTCGTCACTCATTGTGATTAACTTGAGCCAATTACGCTGTGGAAATGATTTAAGTTCAACACTGCGGTCAGAGTAACGTATCAGATAATCATCCAGCTTATTAATTGTTGCGGCAACTGTTGGGTATGAATAACCTGAAAGCTGTTCCAGCTTGCTCAATTGTAATGAGCCTGATCGCCGGAACCAATGCACCAGTAAAATCCGAAGAATCTCAAAAAGGGCATCTTTCTTATGATAAACATTTTCAAATATATCTTTACTTAATTTTTCGCGAATCTCAACCAGGGCATCAATCTCATCATTATTAAGTTCGCCAAATTTATCAATGATCGAGCCCTTGGCAAAAACCACCATACGCAACCTTTTTAGGATAGATGGTTGAAATAGATGATACAGAGATTGCCATTCATCCCATAACCGGGATTTACTAATTTTTGTCCCATCTATGATAAATACACAAGTATGATCTGGGAATTCAGATAGAATCTTTGCGAGAGATAAAATTGTGGATTGAACTAATCTTAAGTCATTCACCCGGGCCTTATATTCGAATATTGATTTATCCAATAAGGCATCTGCCATATGATTATTCTTCAGTCTGACACTATAACGAATGCTTTTCATGATACAAAGATACAGCGATAATATTAAAGTTGCAACTAAACTTTAAAGTCGCGCTTAATATTTAAAGTCGCATATAAATTGTTAAGGAATAAATGACCGTTGCACAGATCATGAAATGTTCTTTGACGGACCCCACAAATCATTAAATTTGGCACGTAAAACAGGTATTTGTATAAAGGCGGTAACCCTGACTTTTTGTGTGACCCGTCTCAAATAATACATAAACCTGATTAATTCATTAGAAACATTTTCTTCAACAAAAACTTCGATTTGGGCGTGATATTTTCAATTTTTTGAAACAACCCGTCGAAAAAGGCCCTTCGTCGATCATTCACTGACATCACTAAAGTCGTTTTTCTGCTATGTCTGACAAGGTAACTCGCTATTGCAATGCATTGGAACTTCAGGGTTGCCAAAGTCGGATCATGCTTGGAATTTATCAAAGCGATCTTGTATAGACTCATCAGATTATACGCTACACATACCCAGCGAAAGGCTGCTTCGGTGGCACCAAAATCTTCACAGCAAAAACCGTCAAGGCCGTAACTCTCTTTCAGTTCTCTGATTTGAGTTTCAGCTTCGGCCCTATGGCGGTAGAGTTCCCAGATAAGGGGATCGGCCAGTTCCAGATTCGTTACGAACGCCGAATAGAGGTAGTTGGAAAACTCATCGTATTCCTCAAACAAAGACTTGCCGCCGCAGTTTTGATATTTGCTTTTGCTTTTTCGGACAACCACTACCCTGCGGGCATGATCCCAACCCGTTAACTTGCATTCAATGGAACACATGTCTATTCCGTCGGAATACGAAACCCAGCTATCCGCTTCGAAGATGTTCCGGACCAAGCCTGCATACATTTTTGCTGCAACAATATACTTCAGTTCGTTTTCCTCGAGAATGTCCAACGTTGTTTCACTAAAGAAGCCACTGTCTGCTCTGACCAATCCTATGTTCGATTTGTCCAGGGTTTTAAGCAACATCGTGATAAAATCTTTGATGTCTGTACTGCTGACGCTGTCGCCAGTGCGCATCCATGACTGTATTACCATTTTGGCTTCATCTGCAAAAGCGATTAAAGGATGATGAGAACCACGACCTGGCTTTCTTGGATTATAGCCCACTTCAACACCTTCCTGATTGCCGTAACGGGTAATGACAGTAGAATCGATATCCACTGTGTGGTATTTTACCTTGAGTTTGGTAAACCACCAACGGTTAAGTTCGATAAAAACCTCATCGTTTAACTCGACATCAAACTTTTTAAAAAATCGGCTAAACGTGCTTTCACTTGCCATTCCTTTAGACCAACCAAACATCTCGCTGACTACTTTATCGTGTCTAAGCAGTCCGGCATGGGCCAAACGGCGTGCTCCAAGGATAACACTGACCAGAAAACCTTCGATGATATCCACGGGATCATATCCCCTGTTAGAGCCTGGCTGAGGCAATGGTAACGAGGAGATCACGTCCTGAAGTCCGCTGTTCTGATAGAAGTTCTTTACGGTTGTCAGACCTCCGAATGGAGTGATCGGGCGATCGGTGTACCTGATGTCAAAATCTGCATCCATCGGGTGTTAGTTGAAATGAACGGTGAAGTTAGTGAAATCAGGCATAAGAGAAAAATGTTGTATTTTTATTGAATAGATCAGGATAAAACATAAAAGCTATGAAAGCATTCACGTATTACAATCCAACCCGGATTGAATTTGGTTTTGGCAAAGAAGAGAAAATCGGGAAGTACATTTCCGAATATGGAGTTTCAAACGTATTAATCGTTTATGGCTCGGAAAGAATAAAGAAGAACGGCCTTTTCGATACGGTGGCCAGGTCGCTTTCCGGTCATGGAATACGCTTTGAATCATTAGGGGGTGTGCAAAGCAACCCTTTATTAAGCAAAGTGTATGAGGGAATAAAACTGGCCAAAGAAAAAAACTGTGAAGCGGTCCTTGCTGTCGGAGGAGGTTCTGTGCTTGATTCGGTAAAGGCGATTGCCGCAGGTGCCACTTATGATGGCGATGTCTGGGATTTCTTTATCTACAAAGCTGTTCCGAACAAAGCATTAAGGATTTTCGATATCATGACACTGGCTGCAACCGGCAGCGAGATGAACAACTTTGCCGTTGTTACCAAAGACGAAACAAAAGAAAAATTCAGCCTGGCCGGTGCCGGCACTTATCCGACTGTTTCAGTGATAAACCCGGCGTTACAGTCTTCCGTTTCCAAAGAATATCTGGCCTATTCAGCCGCCGATATTTTTGCGCACAGCCTGGATATGTACTTGTCAGCTGCCTATTTGCCTGAATATATTGCCGGTTATGTTGAGAATATTCTGAAAACGGTTATCAGAACTACTGAGATCTTACTTGCAGATCCCACCAATCTTGAAGCACGGGGAGAATTCGCCTGGGCCGCAACCCAGGCATTGAATTTCACAACTTTTTGCGGTGTAGAGAAAAATCGCTACGACACGCATTTTCTTGAGCATACCCTCTCGGCAGAATACAACATTCCACATGGTGCCGGTTTGTCCATACTGATGCCTGCATGGATGAAATGGCAAAAGGATATGTTGCCCGGGCGTTTCGAGCGGTTTGCCAAAAATATTTTTGGTGTCGAAGGGGCTGATGCCGGTATTGAGGGATTGAAAAACTGGTATATAAAAATCGGAACCCCGGTGACATTAACAGAAGGGAATATTCCGGAAAAAGATATTCCCGTTCTCGTTGATAAATTATCAGTGGTTGCAAAACTGTGGAGAGCGGAAGCTCTTTATACCAGGGAGATGATAACAACCGTTCTGGAAAATGCAAAATAGGATCAGCTTATCAATCTGACATTGTTGAACCGATTTAAATAAGATGGGCCATCACTGAAATGCGTACCTGGCTTTTAGATTTATTCAGAGATTCCGCTTTCCCCAACTTTTTTTGGCAACCACCCATAGAAAGTTGGCAAAGAAAGGTCTCCGCCTTAGGGTTTGAGGCGGGGTACCCACTCTCCATACCCACCCCTTTTATCCCCTCCCTACCAGTAGGGAGGGGAAGACCCCGAGTACTCGGGGTCGGGGTGGGTACAATGGGACGAACGGCTTGTCTGGCTTAGGAATCGAGCCGTAAGTGGGTCCGATAGCTATCGGACGCCGAAAACTTAAGTACGCATTATTGCGATGAACCAAAAGGATTTGAGCGAAAACATAATGAAAACAATGAAAATTTCTCTGCCACCGAAAACGTTATTACTGCCATCGCCGGTGCTCATTATTGGAACATATGGTTCGGATGGTAAGCCCAATATGATGAATGCCGCATGGGGCGGGATCGCATCAAGCAAGCCCCCTTGTATCAGTGTGTCGCTCAGGGAGGCCACACTCAGCTTTCACAACATCAAACAAGCCGGGGCATTTACCGTAAATATTCCCTCTGAAAAGTATCTTAAGGAGGCCGATTTTGTCGGCATGGTTTCCGGTAAAGAATACGACAAATTCAAAGCGACCGGCCTCACCCCAGAAAGGAGTAAATTGGTTAATGCTCCAATCGTAAAAGAATTTCCCTATACCCTGGAATGCAAGCTGGTCAGGGAGATTGATCTTGGCTCCCACACGATGTTCTTTGGTGAAATTGTCGGAATGGTTGCCGATAGCGAGGTTCTGAATCCGAAACAACTGCCCGACATCGAGAAGGTACGACCCATGATGTGGGGGTCATTCGGCAGCATGGCGTACTATACTGTCGGTGAAAAACTAGGTGATGCGTTTTCCGTTGGAAACGAATTGAAATAAAAATGAGTTATTAAGTTACAATCCTTCAATTCTCCCAATAAAATCAATCACTTTATTTTACGTTTAAGCCTTTACCATTCCGCCTTAGAATTTTACAGACCTCTTTTTTTCTCATTTTTTCCCTGCATCCTAAATCAATATTAATCCAACTTCTTTGTTTTTCATCTAAGCCTAATTATTTTCTGATATTTGCAATGGAAATATCTACGATTAAGTAATTTTGAATCTAGATCAAATCTTGGATGAGTTCATAAATAATTCAACGGAGTACCTGATCAATTTCCTCCCCAAACCAATGATTTATGAAAAGAATCTACTGTTTTATTCTGATGTCGACTATGGGATTTGCCACGGCCAGAGCCCAATGGGATTCAATTGGCTACGTTGAGCCAAACGTATATTTTACATCACCTCTTGTTGCCTATGAATTTGTAAATACAGTTGGAGGGACTCCATCAAATCCCTGGTCATACGGTTGCTTTTATAAATCAGTAAATGGCGAAGGAACATTGCTTGCGCAAGTGGGAGGGGAATTTCCCGGGACTTTTGGATCTGTCCTAAGCTTTAGGTTTTTAACGAACGATACCGGATTTGCCGCATACAATTACATGAATATGACTTCTGTTCTTACCAGTACAACAGATGGAGGCTCCTCCTGGAACCCTATTTGGGGGCATTCTGGATATAATGTCGTTTATTCTTTTTTACGGTCTGATTATGGATATTACTTTATGTTGGGTGTGCCCGCTTCAGATACAACCAGGGGGCTGACTCTTTATAACCAGGATTCGTATTCTATTCAGGATACTACATTTTTCCCTGATGTGAAATCCATTCTTTTTATTAATGACAGCACTGGTTTCGCTTTTTGCGGGAGTATCAGCTATGCCCTTTTCAGGACTTTCGATTTTGGTCATACCTGGAGCGCCCCCAATTATCCCAATAACAAGCTAAAGAAAATCTGCTTCCCAAATCAATCAACTGGTTTTATATTGGATACGGCCAATTATCTTTACTCATCCTCCGACCTTGGGGCAACCTGGAATCCAATAGGTTTAATCCCCATGGAAGATGTTCTGGACATCTTCTTTCTTACGTCTGATATAGGTTGGGCAGCCGGTACACATGGAATTGTTCTTAAAACCCTTACCGGCGGAAACCAATGGGAAACCGTTCTCACCCCGACAACCCATGATATTATTCAAATTCGGTTTTTTACCCCGGACATCGGATATTTTGTAACAAATTATTGTCAATATTTCAATTATTGTTTTTCCCAGCTTTACAGAACAACTGCCGGTCCCTGGGGGGTAAGCGAAATAGAACCCGCAAGGCCGCTGAGAATCATTCAGAACCCTGTATCCACAAAATTGCGATTAACCACAAGTAATCCCACCGAATGGATTACCAATATTGAAATCATTTCATCTCCTGGGCAAGTAGTTTATCATTCAGATAATTATTCCCCGGAAATTAATGTGTCATCCTTCCGTAATGGAATTTACCTGTACAAATATGATTATCAAGGTAAAACCTTCACTGAAAAGTTCATCATTAATGTTCATTAAAAAGAAAGGCACAATGACACCAGCGTTTGAACTGCGAGATTGAGGTCCTCCATTCCAATAAAACAGACCACGTTTGCAAAATCGAGGATGAACTGATGGTTAGATATTTCTTAAGCGTAGTGTGCCCCACAACAAATGCAAAGTGCAAGGTGCAAAGTGTAATAATTTGCAAGTTGCACTTTACGTTTCAGACCTTGCACTTTACGTTTTAGACTTTACACCTGAATTTGATTTTTCATTTCTATCCTCCTGTCAGGTCCTTCTGTCGGCATTGGATACATCATGCGATCAGCCTCCTTCCACTAAATCGATTTTTTGATACCTTTACGGGGTTGATTGACATGAACCTGGATAAGCCGGAAAAGTTGACCATTCCGGGAGGAACATGATGTAACAGGTCGGATGTATTATTGCCAGACATATAATATTGTGCCCGGTGTGGCGCAACGCAAGGTAATCAGATGCTCCGGTTCTTCCAGGGTAAGCTCATTCTGCTATTCAATCGTAAAAAACCTCTTCAAAACCATTGAGTTATGAGATCATTAAATTTATTTATTGCAGTAACGGTAATATGTCTTTCAATCACCGGGTGTGTTGAAAAGAAAGAATCCAAAGCCATTGTTCCGGGGTATAATAAAGTTGAACTGACTTCTTTGATCCCGGTAATGGAACGCGCCTATGACTCCGCTGATATAGGCGGATTTAAAACGCCTGAACCGGAGGGATTCAAAAGAGTTTTCCGTTCAACGATCTCTCCTCTCATGAACCGTTTTGATGTATGGAATACCAGTGACAACAAAGCAGTGATTGCAATCAGGGGTTCTATCGTTGACCCGGGAGGCCTGAGTTTTGCGGCTGCATTTTACAGTCCGATGGTCCCTGCAAATGGAAAGATTCGAATATCAGCGACGAAAACCTTTGAGTATAAATTAGCCGAACTGCCGGGTGCAGCGGTTCATCTGGGCATGTTGCTTGGTCTTGCGCATATCGCTGATGAACTCGTGGGCCAGATCAGGGAACAGTATGGTAAAGGCGTTCGTGATTTTATTCTTCTCGGGCACAGCCAGGGAAGTGGCATTGGATTTCTTGCGACATCGTACATCCGTTATTTGCAAAAAGATGGCAAACTGCCACCTGACTTTCGTTTAAAAACTTATTTAATTGCGGCGCCCAAGACCGGTAATCTCCAATATGCTTACGATTACCAGAAAATTAATAACGGAGGATGGGCGATAGCGGTTAATAACGTCCTTGACTGGGTACCCTGTATCGGTTTAACATTTCAGACCGCGGTTGATTTCCCCAGGATCAGCCCATTTTATGATATGAAAGGCTTTTTGTCCGGTATAAATTTCCCAGCCGGTCCGAACTTCGATGCAACCTATAACCGTTTTTTATCAGCGGGACCAGCCTTGGCCAGGGAAATGCTAACGATTATCCATGAAAATGTTTATCCAAGGATAATTAAGGCCATGCCCGGATATGTTGAGCCGGTTTTATTGGGAACTTTTGACTTCGAGCGTTCCGGCGACCTGGTTCCCTTATTCCCGGATACTGAATATTATAAAGTCTTCCCCCAGGATACAGTACATTTCCAGGCATGGGAGAACCATTCGGTATATCCATATTATCTCCTTGTGAAGAGCAACTATTAAACCGGATAAAGGCCAGACTTGAACAAACAAGTGAATCATGGATCGCCATCATCGTAATGGTACTCAACCTGATTAAAATAATCGGGCTGAGTGCCTGTTGTCGTCTTTTGTCGATCATGTGGTGCAGATGATGTGCATGGCAGAACACTACAGGATATTAAACATCTTTGAAAAAAGTAATTCCTTCAATTGTTGTAATTACATTCCTATCATTTATCACGTTTCAGCCAATTCAGCCTGGTACTGTAATGAAGCAGGTATGCTCTCTTACATTTCACATTAAGGAAAGAGTTCTGAGTCAATGTCTCAACGAGGGGTTGCTTTTCCAGAAATGGTGCACTGATTTTCAGGAAACGGGTTTCGTTTATTCCAATCCTTTTGGCAAGCTCCATAAAATCCGAAAAACCGGCATGACCTCTTTTTTGATAGATTTCAGACCGATATCCGTCTGAAAACAAACCCCTGTCTAAAGCAAAATCAGAATCATCAACATGAATGCGAGTGTTGACAAGATCGTAGGAAGGGGTCAGTAAATAATCCCCGGTGCCGCTTTCTAGAAGGGCGAAGTTCTTCAAATGGGCATCACCATTTGAAAACAAATAATTGAACAGCACTAAAGCAAAATATTTTTCAATCTCTATCCTCCATGATGGAACAAACTTTTTAATCAGGATTCCCAATTCTTCATAACTGGAATCGTATTTAAAATCTGGTCCGGCATTGTCCGAAGACTTTCCGGCCAAGGAGGCAAAATCTTCTTTCCCCCACTTAAGACCTTCACCTTTAACATCAAATCGCTTGGTTATGTATGCAGGAGTTCCATCCTGGAAAAAGATCATTGCATTTTCAGCAGTGTTAATATCAAATACCTGGTGAGCAATCTGCATAGTAAGATGCTCATTGGCCGGTACCTGATCAGGATATCTGAGATCCCTTGGGATGGGTTTCAGAATGTATGTTCCTTGCTCCCCTTCTTTGGTCAACCTTAATACATTTTTTTCAAGGAGCATGCTCAATTTTTCCTGAACGCCGGAAATCGAAATTCTCTTCCGGTTATCCAGAAACTCTTTCGCAACATCTTCATCGTGCCCGGGAGAATCATACGATAATATATGACTTACCTTCTTACCATTGTATAACTTGCGAATACAAGAAGGACTGTAGGTTGAATATCCTTCAGCAAGTATACCCGGACAATGGGTTAATTCCTCAAGCTTCATTTTCCAAAACAGGTTTAATGGTTATTGCTCCAATTGTATCATATCTGGCTGTTGCCAGTAAGAACCCAAAATAATCCTTTTCATCAATCCGTAAAGATTTACTCTGGAGCTTTCTGTTGAATCCTTCACTGATCATATTGAAAAAAACCGGGAACAGGAATTCACATGAATATTCCTGACGAGTTTTAGGCATGGTAAGACTTATTGCTGGCTTGTTATTATTCGTAAACCAGTCATCATCATACCTGAACCGGAATTGTTTGCGGGATTCTTCCGTCAGAATCCCTGCTAATTCCCCATTATAATATACTTCAGCCGAACGCATACTATTACAATTGTACTTTTCTTACTTCAAGCTTTAACTCTAAACCCAGAACATCAGCAAGTTTTGCCAATGTATCGATTGTTGGATTTCCTTTGCCGGTCTCGATCGACTTCAACGTCCGTAGTCCAACCCCGGATAATTCAGCAAGGTGTTCCTGGGTAACACTTAGAGCTTCCCTGCGCTCTTTTAGTGTTTGTATTAATTCCTTTTGGTGCATTATATTGCTCTTTTTAGCAAATATAATACATATTTATACAAATAATACAAAATAGTGCTATTAATTGCACTATTTAGGAATTCTTACAACATTCACTTCAAAAAAGAATTCAAAGTGCAACTTATTGCACCTTGATAAATTTCCAACTGGAATATCCAAAAAACTTTTTTCTTTTCAATACTCGTGGGCCAGATCAAAGAACAGTATGGTAAAGGCGTTCGTGATTTTATTCTTCTCGGGCACAGCCAGGGAAGTGGTATCGGATTTCTTGCCACATCGTATATCCGTTATTTGCAAAAGGATGACAAACTGCCACCTACTTTCGTTTAAAAACGTATTTAATTGCGGCACCTAAGACCGGTAATCTCCAATATGCTTATGATTATCAGAAAATTAATAATGGCGGATGGGCGATGGCGGTTAATAATCTCCTTGTGAAGAGCAATTAGAACAAATTTCTTATTCAGATTCGGTTTTTTTGACCTCAAACCCAAGAGTCCCCAGGATGCGTTTTATTATATTCTCCCGTTGAGGCAGCGGTATGAAATTGCTTACAAAAGCTGCGGAGGGATCAATTTTAAAAGAGGTATCAATCGTAACGCAACGGAGTGAATCATAAACCATCGGAATGAAATCGACCGGGATATAGTAATCCCAGGCAAAGCTTTTAAGGGTATTTGACTGGAATGGATCCGTTGCTACGGCAATCTTCTCAAAGCCCAATTTTTTTGCCATCCGGTAAGAATAAACGAGATTTTCAGTACTGTGTTCGGCTTTCGTTTCCGAAAAAACATGCTCCCGCGGTATGCCTAGAGCAATTGCATGCATAGCCATGATCTTCCCTTCCACATAAGGAGAATAAACGGCATTTCCTGAGTAGATCACATTGCGGGCAATTCCTTTTTGATACAGATAAAATGACCAGACCACACGGTCCTTCATGACATTGCTTGCCCAGTCCTGATCCTCGTATGGGATACCCGGAACAATAATGACGTCATACGGTGCTTTTATAATTGCCTTGTGTAAAGATTTGAGTGGAGAAGCGCAAGAAAGTAAAAGAAAAGAAAACACGGTCAGGCATGAGAGCCAGGATATTTTAATTGTAACGCGATAATATCTCACAAAGAAAAATTTATAACCATTTGGCCAGATAAAAACCGGCGGTACCAATTTCCTCTCTGTTTATAAATCAAAACACGATATATACCGTACAGGGTTAGCCTCTGTTCAGAAAATAATATGCCGCATTAAGAACGGATGCAAAGGTAACCCACAAAAAGTACGGGATGTTGATATAAGCGGCCATTGGTTTGATTTTATAAAAAAGGAAAAGCATAATGACAATTGACACCCACAGGAGGATGATTTCAAACAGTGCAAAGCCAACCATTTTGAAATAAAAGAAAATAAAGCTCCATCCGAAATTCAGTAGCAATTGCACCAAAAAAACCAAAATTGCCAGGTTCCGTTCTTTCCCCGGATCAAGTTTCCATATAAGAAACAGCGAAATACCTAAAAGAATGTATAGAGCTGTCCAGACCGGGCCAAACACCCAGTTTGGAGGACTAAACGAAGGCTGATTGAGGGATGCATACCATCCGGGTATTGCTTTTCCGGTGAATATACCTGCTACAGCCCCGACTCCCAGCGGCAATACCATCGAGACCACCAGCTTAATAATTTGGGTTTTGTTCATGCTTCTTCCTGTTTGGATAAGCTTATTTTTTGGGAAACCATGGGATGAAAGCGCTTGTTTTTTCAATGTATTCCCTGTATCCGGGTTTCGTTTCCTTCAATGTTTTTTCCAGCAATGCAACCCCCGAGACCCTGATGATCAGGGCAATCATTAAAACTGAGCCCAGCACCGGGATATAACTTCCGGTCGCAAGGCAGATAAAACCGTACCCGGTCCAGACGGCCGCATCGCCAAAATAATTGGGATGACGGGTATAATGCCAGAATCCTTTGTTCAGTACTTTTCCTTTGTTCGCAGGATCTCCCTTAAAGCGGGCCAATTGAATATCCCCGCCTGTTTCAAAAACAAAACCGATGATCCATATAAGAACACCAATGAAATCCAATACTCCGAGGTTATTCCCGGAGGTGTAATACTGAGCCCCGAGTAAAGGCGAAGAAATGAGCCACATTAATATACCCTGCAGAAGAAATGTCTGAAAAAAACTGATCCACCAATAGCGGTCTTCTCCATAATCTTTCCTGAATTTCCTGTACCTGAAATCTTCGCCTTTGCCCCGGTTGCGCCAGGCAAGGTAAGCAGAAAGACGCAATCCCCAGGCAGCAACCAAGATCAGCAATAATAGTTTACGAGTTTCAAAGCCATCCGTTTTCATGAAATAAAGCAGGCAGGTCAATACAAACCCTGATCCCCAGAACAGATCGGCAATGCTCACATTCTTGATCATATTACTGATGATCCAGAGAATGGTCATCATGGAAATAATCAGAACCAGCGCAAGCAGATAAATATGGAGAAATGGCATTAAGATTCCGCTTTTAAGCATTTCAAGGTCGAACCAGGAAATGCTTTTACCATTATTTCTTGATGAGAAGCTTCGAAACGATGTCGTCGAAATAGGGCTTTTCTTTCAGGCTGGATCGTGAACCGGGGAAATAAAGAACCTTTAGTTCAATCCTGTTGCTTTTACCCGCCGGACGGCCGGAATTGTCAAGCCTGTCTTCGCTGACGAGGCTGTTCAGAACCACGGCAAGCCGCATATCATTTTTCAACCGAGTATTGTCGATCATCGGAAACTCGAAATAATTGACCATAAACTCGGTCTGACGCGGCATTTCGGGAGCCCTGTTTTTGCCGGGATAATTGGTTTGGATCGTTAACCGTACTTTTACGGAAGCATCGTTGGTATCATAATCCAGGATTTTAATCCGGACAATTTGTTGCAGGGAATCCCAGGTCTTCCCATTGAAAACGGAATCCGGATATGTGCAGAAAGGTTCTGTTCCATTTAAGGCCATTGAATTTTGTTCATATAATTCATCGATCCGTGCCTTGAATGCGTTGTCCGTTTTATACTCCTTCTTGTTCTTATAGGAGAACAAGGTATCTTCATATGTCAGCGTAATGGGTGATGATACAGCTTCGAGGGTTGATATTTGCTTTGCGATTGTCGCTTTCGACATTTTGATTAACCTGTATTTATAAGCCTGTCGTGAAACCGGGTCCCTGTTTTCCTCATTATTACTCCTGTTGAGGTATTCAAACAGCGGCATCAGGTTCAGGGATTCATGAAAATTATAGGTTAGCAGTTCAAGCTGAAGTATCTTTTCATCAAGGGTTGCACGGGCATTATCTTTCAGAATATTGCTCATGATGGAGTTGAACATATCCTTGCGCAGAGCACTTTCCGATTCTTCGCGCCTGGTCATCAGCTCGGTGTAAAGCTTGGTTCTTGCGTCTTTTTCCTGGTTCTTGCTAAGGTAATCCGATGCAGCATAACTTACAAACGCAATCGTAAGGGCGGTGATCAGGGCACCAAAGGGTCGTAAAATGATATCTGCCTTTTCCCAGATGTCTTTTTTGGGTTTTGCAGGTTCTATTTTTTGATCAGTTGCCATTTCGAATTGGTTTGAACCAGGACAAATGTGTATCCTGTTGGACTGGAATTTGAAGTTACATCTGTAACGGCTCCTCCTGTACTCAGTTTAAACTGGCCCAGCTGCTTGATGTTCATGGTGAAGTACCCGAAAGCGTCAGTACTGTCTGTTTTTATCACGGTGCCATCGTTGGTAGTGATCTTCACCAGCTGTTTCGCATAAGGTTTCCCGTTTTTGGTGATGGTTCCGAAAATGTCTCCGGCAAAGGTCAATGCCGGGAGTACAAATAATATCAGTAAAAGTGTTTTTTTGATTTTCATGGCTCAATTTTTTGACACGATAAAGGTACTCTATTAAAATAAAATTGCCTCCTGAACAGGAGAAAATTTCTGATACATTCACACCCAGGTCTCAAAAACCAACGAGAGCAATCTCATTCCGGTTCGCTGCCTGCCGAAATGCGGATATTCCGGTTTCGGGAACATCCTGTGAAACTCATCCTGGTTCAATTTGCATGCTATTGAACCTTAATCAGTGGTTTCACATAAACCCGGCGGTCCGATTTGATGATCAGAATATAATAACCGGCCGCGATTGTCGGCAATTTAAGCCGGAATTCGTTCAAACCCTCCAAATTCTTCTGAAGGATCATTCTTCCATTCATCCCGGTAAGGATTATTTCCGGATCACAAAGATCTTTTCCCCTTATGGAAAGGATCGATTCGTCTTTAAACGGGTCCGGCCAGACAGAAAGATCATTTTCTTCAATGATATTGTTAGTCCCGACAATTCCTGACTGGGTGACCGTTACGGTCACGGGGTTCAGCCCCGGAACGGATATGCTGATATGCGCCACCCTTGTGATGGCGTCCGGATTTGTAAGGTAATGCACATCCATGGTGTCAATTCCGTTGCCGGTGTATTCCGTGCGGCACCAATCCGCGTCGCTTGTCGTTGTCCAGTATTTATTGGTGTTGACCAGAAAGTCCGTACTGCCCTCATCCGGCGGCACATCGCGATTTCCGGGGGTAACGGATAAAACGGGCGGAGCGACATCCGTAAGTTCAATATCATCGAGGCATACGCCATAGCCAAAGTGTTCTGTCCCTTCAAATGCAAGCTGGTATGAGGAAGAGAGACCAGGCAATTGAACGGAGTCTTTTACCCATGCAGAAATATTCTGGGTGTAGGTTTTTAGCAGGATCCATGGACCGCCCGTGGAATTCCGGTAATGGATCCGGAGTTCATCCTGGCCGGTCCCTCTTTTTTCCTGCGTATGCCAGAAGGATAGCTGAACCATGGAATAACCTCCCAGGTCAAACATGCCGGTTACCAGTTTGTTGGTCTTTCCGTTTCCGGTCCCCGTAAAGAAACATGCATTGTATTGCCCGGAATGAGGAGCCGGGGGGTGATTTTCATTATCTCCCCATATGTATTGCCAGGGATATGCAGGGTTGCTGTCAGTCCAGCATTGGGGTATATAAGGTGCCATGTCAAAATTCTGGAGGCAGGGCAATACCGTTGCAGGACCACAGAAAGTTGTATCCTGAGATCTGCGTGTGCTGTAGGAGTAACTGTTATTTTTCTTTGACCAGATGCTGTAATAATGAACGGTGCCGGAATTTAGCAGCGTATGATTAAACCCGGTGCCTTTCCCGGAATATAAAATGATCCCGCCGCCGTCGATCGCTTCGCCGGGAAAATAAATTCCTTCCGGGTGTCCGAAGTTGTTGGTAAAATTAAAGGCCAGTAAAACCGAGTCGTTATCTGCATCAGGTTGCCAGTTCAGGTTGATCTGGGCGTCACTCACGGCCTGTGCTGTTAAATCTTCGGGCGGAGTGATTGAACCAGGGTGAATGTATGACTGGGCCAGCTGCAAGGCCTTAAATGCATTGACCCTTCCGCTGCCCAGTTTACCGATGAACCCGGGATTGAGCTGATCGATGTTGTCCGTTGAATTGACGAGGATATCGCGCAGATCCTGTGCTGTAAGCTGGCCCTTTGCATAAGATACGACAAGCCCAGCGACACCTGCCACCTGGGGGCATGCCAGGGAGGTTCCATTATCCGATCCGTACTGGTTGCCGGGTAGTGTGCTTAAAATCCCGGCCTCATCCGGAGGTACTTCTCCGCCGGGGGCGCTGAGGTCGATCCAGTCCTGGTAATTTGAATAATAGGCCCTGATATCCTTATTGTTCGTAGCAGCCACGCCCAGACTGTTGCAAAAGCTGGCAGGGAAAAATTCAAGCGAACTTCCATTCCCCGACGCGCAGATCACGATACCTCCTTCCATTACCGAGCCTCCGCCGTTTACGATGAAATAATCGATTGCATCCAGTAAAGCGAACCCAAATAAATTGCCTGATGTGATCCCCCAGCTGTTATTTGAAATGGCTGCTCCATGATCGGCTGCCCAAATATAGGAATCCACCACCCCCGGGCTAAAGCCGCCATTCTCGCCGACCTCGCAGGCCATCAGCCTCACACCATTCCCGGTGCCGTTACCGCCGGCAACCCCGGAAATCCCTTTCCCGTTGTTGGTCACCCCGGCAATGATACCGGCGACCAGGGTACCATGGTACTGCGGTGTAATGGTATCATTGTTATGAACGAAATTGTACCCGATACCCGGCCACATGTTAGAATACAGGTCTTCATGATGATAGTCAACTCCCTGGTCCATCACTGCTATAATGACATCCGGATCACCGGTACACAGATCCCATGCGGCAGGAGCATGGATGTCGCTGCCGGGGGTTCCCCCGGCCTGCCCCGTATTATTAAGAGCCCATTGCTCTCCGAATTTCGGATCGTTTGGATAGAAATCCATCCTCCCGTGAATTTTCCCCGTAGGATCCACGATCCTGTATTCGCCCGGATCTTCCATCTTCAAAATAAATGCCGGTTCCGAATGGCTTACTTCGCCTAATTCTGCATAATCGAGAGCCATTTGTTTCGTATCAGTCCCCACAGGAACGAACAGGTCGTACCAGAGATTCAGTTCCCATTTCCTGTGACACCGGTCAAATTGCTTTTCGTTCATCGAGATGAAGAAGGTCTGCCGGATCCCGCTGACTTTGTACTTTTCGTTTAACCGATCCAGTTGAGGAATCCCGAAAAGTCTGACCCCGTCCGGATTTGTTTTGAAAATAGCTGTATCAAGGTATTCTGTCAGACCCCCAATTAATTTGACACGGATCACCCCCGGCTGGATCTGATCAACCGTGACGGCAGAATAATCAAAATGAGGCCGGTCACTCCTTTGGACCGGTCTTTCATCGACCGGCTTGATGGTTCTTTTGAATGGGGCTGACCGGGCGAAAATGCCGCAGGACAGGATCAATCCTGAAAACAGGATTATCAGGTGTTTCATTGATCTGGAATATATGATCGTTAACTTAAGTTTGATATTCGCACGAAAAATTTCAATAAAGGTAGATACAATTCTTCTGGCACTGGACAATAAGGTGAATGGTAAAGAGGTTAGATCCGTTATTAATTAACTTCAGATGCGAAAAGCATGTTGCATTCTCCCGATCTCAGAACGTGAGATTCCAATCTGCTTTGCTGTCTTCTGCCAATTACTGACAACTTGTAAAACATGAGATTGAATTGAAAGAGCTTCCTTCATGGTCAATCTGAAATACCCGGCGACACTAAAGGCAAGATTAAAATCTAAGTCACCGCTGCTATCATCAATGTTCAGCGCAAGCTCTTCCTTGTCATCAGATGGATTTATGTCGTAAGCAGGACTGAGCCGCCAACCACCTTTCTCAATGATAAACCCATGGTTTCTCAGGTGATCATCCGTATTAGAAACAGCAATATTAAATACAATCCTTCGCCAGAGTTCAGCAAGATCCTCGTTTATATTTCCACCGTGATCCTGGATGAACATGGATAGGTCAAGGTAGCTGACCCTTTTATCACGGAGCGTATCTTCATTATTTCCGGTCATGGTCATTGCAGAGGCAAAATGAACCCGTTCTTCCCCGATCCGGTCAAACCGCCTGGTAAAGAAGGTGTAATAATTGCCTGCTACCTTTTCAATCCTGGATTCGGACATTCTGATGCCGGCTGCAATTGCAAGCCTGTAAGCAAGAAATTCCCATTTGGCTTTATCGATGGTGTCGTTCTTCGATGGAAACTTTGCAATCCAAAGCTGGCCATTCTTGTCCATTACATTTGCTTTTGGCCTTGCACCGCCAAGGGAAGATCCGGGTGCCATCAGCATGATCAGCCATTTATGCAGTTCTTTGGAATTTTTCCCGGATTCAACCAAGTGAGCAATGTGTTGCAATGCTCCGACGGAAGTCCATGGAGGCACGGGTGTTTGACGATCGTCGTCAAGAAAAGGCCCTTCAGGTTGAAGCTTAAAACGTATCGCACCCATCCGGCACTTGTCTGCAACTCCCAGCAAGAAATCCAGGTCATGCAACGCAGGTGCAATTCTGTCTTCAGATTTTGCAATTTGTATTGCCCGCCTGGTCATCAGGGTTCTTCCCCAGGTGTCGGGCATGGAGTCGAGAAAGATCCCGAAATTTTCTTTTTTTCCTGGAAATTGAGGTCCTGAGAACAATCCAATGTCCGGATCAAGGAGAAACAGATCCTTCCCCCTGAGCCAATGCCCATCATATTCGAAGGTGTACGTTCTTCTGCCTTTGCCCTGGTGTGCAGTCAAAATCCCGATGAATACGGGTTGGGGCATTCCGATCCAATGAGCGTAAACGAATATGTTTGTTTTATCAATCGACATTTTTACTTTTTCCCAAGGAGTTTAATATCCTGAAGCTTTTTACCAAACTGATCATCAGCGGCCAGTTTAAGGATATCATCCTGAAGGCCGAGCACCCGTAGAACATTGAATACTGCACCAAGAGATACTCCGGGACTGCCTTTTTCAATCAGGTAAAGCGTATTCCTTCCAATGTTCGCACGTTCGGCAACCTGTATTGTGGTAAGGTTTCGGCGTTTTCGTGCAAGTTTAATATTTTCCCCGAGGATCTCCAGCATCTTCTGGTGTTTGGGAAAAAGTATCTGCTTTTTTAAGTTCATTTGTACTATATTAGGTACAAAGGTAATTAATATGTTTTAAATATAGTACAATCGGTAACTATTTCTTAAAACTCATTCAAGGACACAAGGTCACACGCACTTTTCATTTTTCATTATACATTGTTCATCGCTACGGGAGCAAGTTTATATCCGAACAATTTAATAAACTGGTTAACCCTGTTCATCCTCAAGGTTTCTTTTCCCTGTTCCATTTCCCGGACAAACCGCAGTCCGGCACCCGCCTTGTCTGCGAGGTCCGGCTGTGTAAGGGTTCCCTGACGTCTTGTTCGTTGATAAAGACTTTTAATTCCAAAAGGGTTTATTCGTGAAACTTAAATTTTAGGTTCATCGCAATAACGCGTACTTAAGTTAAAATATATTTTATCTCATATAACTTAAAACACACATTTTACTATTAATAAGCAATTACAGTAGTCATGTTGTGTTCTTTTCTTTTGCATGCCTCGCGCCTTCGGCGGGATAAACTCCAGAAAAGAACGAAAACCCGCCTGCCGGCGGGCAGGGAAAAAGGCAGCCTGGGTTTTCGGCGACCCACTTACGGCTCGATTCCTAAGCCAGACAAGCCGTTCGTCACATTGTACCCACCCCGACCTTCGGTCTTCCCCTCCCTACTGGTAGGGAGGGGATTTGAGGGGTGGGTATGGAGAGTGTGGCCTCCGCCTCAAACCCTAAGGCATATTTTTTAATATTTTCTTTTCCCCCATCCGCCTTGGGAAATTTGCGTCCAGGGCTTGCCATGAGGTTCATCCCCGAGATTTACCTGAATATTTATTTCGTTTGCTAAGTCCGCTGTTTTTCTTTAGACTAAATTTGCATCTTTATAGTATACAGTTATGGACACGAAAATTCAAAAGCGAAAACTAGGCAGAAGCGGTCTTGAGGTTTCTTCCCTTGGCCTTGGTTGCATGGGGTTAAGTTATGGATACGGTCCTGCCACTGACAGGAAGGATGCGATAAAACTCATTCGGACAGCCTTCGAGGCAGGTGTTACATTTTTTGACACGGCCGAAGTTTATGGACCCTTTACCAATGAAGAAGTTGTGGGTGAGGCTGTGGCTCCATTCCGTAACCAGGTAGTCATCGCCACCAAATTCGGTTTTGAGGTGAATGCTTTTCCCGGGCTTAACAGCCGCCCTGAGCATATCAGGCAGGTGGCCGAAGAATCATTGAAACGGCTGAAAACAGATGTAATCGACCTCTTTTACCAGCACCGGGTCGATCCCAATGTACCCATCGAAGAGGTTGCAGGAACCGTTAAAGACCTGATAAAGCAGGGAAAGGTAAAACATTTTGGCCTTTCAGAGGCGGGTGTGAAAACAATCCGGAGGGCGCATGCCGTTCAGCCGGTCACAGCATTGCAGAGCGAGTACTCTCTTTTCTGGCGGGAACCTGAGGCGGAGATCATTCCCGAGCTTGAAGAGCTCGGTATCGGCTTCGTTCCGTTCAGCCCGCTGGGAAAAGGTTTCCTGACCGGAAAGATCAGCGAGAGTACAACTTTCGACAAATCAGACTTCCGCAATACCGTCCCCCGTTTTTCACCGGAAAACAGGAAAGCAAACCAGGCCCTGGTTGATCTTGTCGTCCAACTGGCGGCAAAGAAGAAGGTTACGCCTGCCCAGGTTGCATTGGGCTGGCTGCTTGCACAAAAGGCCTGGATCGTACCGATACCTGGCACCACAAAATTGGAAAGACTTTATGAAAACCTCGCTGCCGTTCATATAGCATTTGGTTCAGAGGAACTGGCAGAGATCGAGACCGCCTGTTCCCGGATCAAGATTACGGGTGAAAGATACGGTGAGAGCAGTGCAAAACTGATCGACCGTTAATCAACATTCAAATCCATCTTAATCAGTTTGGTGATCATCTGACTGCAAATATCTCCGGTAGTGCTGAAATCACAGGAACTAGTCCCTTTTACCACCAGCGTTGCAAACATTGCGGCGGTCATGGCTTTGGTGCAGGAACCAAGATGTACCAGGTCATTGCAGGTTATGGCAACACCAGAACCTGCCTTACGAACGCCTGCGGAACCTATGGCCATGACGCCCTCATTTGAAATAATTGCCGCAATCATCCCGGGGCGCTTTACCACTGTTCACAATTTCCGAAAGCGCTTTATCAATCACTTCTGACCAATTCTAATGAACATCTGTGTGTCGTTCCGGGGATTTTGGCATTAATGTACGCAAATTTTATTGACAATTATTTTATCGTCAAAAAGCAGTTTAATAATATAAATCCCATCCGGATGATCCCTCATGTCAATAGAGATATCCTTTCTGAAGGTATCTTTTCGGACGACCTTCCCCTGCAGATTGCATACCTCGGCAATTGCCGTTTTATCCGACAGATCAGGTAAGGAAATATGGATCATCCCGCTTGTCGGGTTAGGAAAAATGTTGACGCCCTGTCCGCTTTTTTGCTTTATTGCATTTGGTTCTTCTGCTATAATATTAAACGTTGTTGAAACAAATGCTCCCGCAGTATCGGTGGCTGTTACCTTGATGTTCAGCGTTTGAATGACGGGAGGGATGCCTGTAAAGACGGCTGCTAAGGTGTCAAATGTTAACCATGAAGGCAAAGGGTCTCCATTGGCAAGTTCTGCCCCATAGACGAGGGTGTTGTTGCCGTCGTCATCGATAAACGTAGTGTCAGGAATGGTGAAGGTGAACAATTCACCCCAAATGGTTGTCTGATCAGGAATCGGGTTTTTAACATACGGAACAAAATTGGTATATCTCAGGCTGTCGATGAAATCCGATCCTACCCAATAAATATCATTATTTGAAACATAGGTCATATATAAATTATCATCGGTGATCTCGGATCCGCATTCATTTGTAGCGGTATTTATTATATTTCCCAGGTTTTTTGGATTGGTCCATGAACCGTCCGTTTTTTTGTAGGAAATATACAGATCAGTGCCCCCGAAACCACCGGTCCGGGAAGAATTGAAAATAAAGTAACTTTCGTCGGGCGATACATACGGGTTGCCCCATGCCATATCAGGATCGTTGAACATGGCAGGCAAAACAATTCTTGGAATGTAATTGCCATTCTGATACTTTGAATAACATATTTTCCCTGCAACGTTTTCAAAATAAACAGAACTATCTGCAACAACACAAGGATGGTATTCATCCTGGGTGGTATTCAGCGGGGTGCCAAGATTAATGGGCTCTCCCCAGACCGAACCGGTTTTTACACTATAACATAAATCGGCTCCTCCAACGGGATTGGGCGGGGAATAAGCGTAATAATAAACCCGCTGGCCGTTTGGCGAATAAATGGCTTCATCTGCCGACCGGGTTATTGAAAAAGGAATAGTATCGGGGCTTGTCCAGTGATTGTTTTCATATTTCATGATCATTGTGCGCTTATAGGGCCAGTTCCCTAATGCAAACAGCATTTCATCCCCGGCAGGCGAGATGGAAATGCCATATTCAACTCTCCCGGTTACGGATATGATTCCCGGGCCAAATACCTGCGGCGTATTGCCGGGAGGTGTCTGCCCCAGGTATAAACTATCGGACGGGATTGTTTGAGAACTTAAAATACTCCCGAATAATAAAACAAGGACGGATGTCAGTAACAATTTTTTCATGGTGCAAAAGATTTTTGGTTAATGATTTTTTGCACAAAGTAATCACGATGCATTTCCAAAATCGACCTGTTACAGGTTAACGGACCATTTTCTTTAACTTTTTTATTATGCCCGCATTTACCCAGTATATATCTCCTTTTATCCCGTCATGCCTGATAAAAAACAAGTATTTTCCATCCGGTGAAAGAAACGGACCATATTCATTCGCTTTGGTGTTTATTAAATTACCCATATTAACAGGTTCTGTCCAGGTTCCATCCTCATTGAAGCTTATATATAAGTCACTACCGTTTGCCCCTGATGATCGCACCGACGAAAATATCAGATAGCTTTCATCAGGTGCAATATACGGATCTCCGGCATAGCCTCCGTTTACATTTATCACACTTCCGATATTCCTTACCGTATCATATTTTCCATTGTCGGGTCTTGAGAAATATATATCGACGAACCCATGCCCGCCGGGTCTGTTCGAGGCAAAATAAACGGTCCCGTTTTTTGATTGGCGAAAATAAAATTCTGTGTAATCTGAATTTATCGGAGGCTCCATTTTAACAGGCTCCGACCATTCGTTTTTCAACCTGTTGACGAAATAAAAATCTCTCCTGTTCTCTTTTGTTTTTTTATCCCTGTCTGAGGAAAAGAAGAGCTTTTGCCCATCAAAAGAAAAAGAAGGTTCGAGGTTATTAAATACCTTCGAAAATCCTGCAGTATCTGGCTTAGTCCATTTATTATCCGCATATTCACAGAAAAATAATTTTTGAGAAGAGAAACTCCCATTCGTAACTGTAAAACAGAACATTCTCCCGTCAGGTGAAAATGCGCCAGTGCCTTCAAACCTGTTATCCAGGCAAATGATCCCCGGAGCAAAAATCTTTGGTATTGTATCCGGCGGTAATTGGCTTAAATATAAGCTATCGGGGGGAATGGTCTGTGCAAAACCGGCGTTGACCAGGATTGAAAAAATGATTGCAAAACGGATTGTTTTCATGGTTGGATGTTTTTTGAATAGTTGTTTTCATGTTCGCCTCACGGTTGTCACTACTTATTAAGTAATTACATACGGTTACTTTTCTGTTCTTTTCTTTTGCGTGCCTCCCGCCTTCGGCGGGATAAACTACAGAAAAGAACGAAAACCCACCTTCGGCTCGATTCCTAAGGCAGTCAAGCCGTTCGTCACATTGTACCCACCCCGACCTTCGGTCTGAGGCTGTCTCAAAAGTTTGAGGCAGCCTCTTTTATTTTATAATACATTGAATGTTAATATCTTGGTGATAATTAATTAACATAAAGAGCTGTATACCTGCAAGATATGATTAACTTGCAGCATGAAACAGATAAAACGTACCAACATTAAATTTAAAGAATATGCGCAGCATCAGATCATGCTGATTCCACCCTCCCTTGAGGATTTGATCGATGCTAATCATCCTGTGCGTATTGTAAACCAGGTGATCGACCAGATCGACATTGATCCTCTCTTTTCAAAGTACAAAGGCGGCGGGACATCTAGTTACCATCCCCGGATGTTACTGAAAGTCGTAGTGTTTGCCTATTTGAGCAACATCTATTCTTCCCGCAGGATGGAAGCTGCCTTAAAGGAGAACATCCATTTTATGTGGATTTCTGGGATGAACACTCCTGATCATAATACCATTAACCGGTTTCGCAGTGAACGATTAAAGGGCGTTCTCAAGAAGGTATTTGGGAACGTCGTCGAGTTGCTGGCTGCTGAAGGATTGGTAACCCTGAAAGAAGTTTATATCGATGGCACTAAGATCGAATCAATCGCCAACCGTTACACCTTCGTATGGGGTAAAGCAATCCAGACAAATAAAGAAAAAATCAAAAAGCAGTTAGAAGATCTTTGGGCCTATACCCAGCAAATCGCACAAGAAGAACTTAAGGATATAACACCTACGACCTTCGAAAAGATCGATTCAAAGAAGGTTGCCGACACGATTACTAAAATCAATGAAGCATTGAAAGATAAGCCGGTTAGCAAGAAGGTGCACCAGAAATTAAAATATGCAGCCAAAAACTGGCCGGATATCCTTGATCGGTACGACAATCAGGAGAAAATCCTTAAAGGACGCAACAACTACTCAAAGACGGATCCCGATGCAACGTTCATGCGCATGAAAGAGGATTACATGCGTAATGGGCAGCTGAAGCCCGGCTATAACTGGCAGATATCTACCCACGATCAATTTATTCTATACTATAGCATTCACCAGAACCCAACGGACACTAAGACTTTGCCCGTTCACCTGGAACAGTTCAACACACTTTATGGTCAACTACCCAATAGCGTGACGGCAGATGCAGGATATGGCTCCGAGCACAACTATCAGTTTTTAGCAGATCATTTTATCGAGGCCTTTGTCAAAGATCCCTACTTTGACAAGGATCAGAACAATCGCTCAAACAAAAATCCATTTGCTCCGGAAAGGCTTCATTATAATGAAGAAGCAGATTGCTATTACTGTCCGATGGGACAAATTATGAAACGTGCTGGCAATAGAATCCGCACTAACAAGAATGGTGTCAAGCAAAAATATGCATGTTATAAGGCTCAAAACTGTCAGGGTTGTCCGTTGAAAGGAGTGTGTTATAATCAGCCAGGCAATCGTACCATTGAGATAAATCATAAACTCCGGATACTAAAAGAAAGGGCCAGGGCCTTGCTGAATAGCGAAGAAGGTATCAGGCACCGAAAGAAACGTCCGGTCGATGTAGAACCAGTCTTTGGCAATATTAAATACAACAAAGGCTTCAAGCGATTTATGCTTAAAGGGTGTGAAAAAGTCGAAATCGAAGCCGGATTACTCAGTTTAGCTCACAACCTTAAAAAATGGTCATGTTGAGACCCTTTTATTGTGGATTATCGCTGAAGAAAATGATAAACACCAGTCGCCGCAAAAGCAACCTTGGGCGGGGCCCGGGCTTCCAGGATTAGGGTAAGAGAACAGGAAGCCCCGGACACAGTTGCGTTGCGGCGATGAGGCCTGCGCGGCCTGAGCGCAAAATAAAAAAGAGGCCACCCTTTTGGGACAGCCTCTTTGAGGGGTGGGTATGGAGAGTGGGATTCTGAATATATTCTTGTAAATAAAAAATCCGTATTTCTGTGATGATCTTTATTTATAAATACACCCGGTACATGATATTCGGGAAAAACCCCATTTGTCGTGTGTAGCCGATTGCACCGGGTTGACCTGCATCGTAATATTCTGTTATTCTTCCCTGGTAGTTTGTAATATTCTGCAGGTCGAGAAATATTTCATGTGTGGCTTTGGGCCTGTTAAACTTGTAGCTTAAGGATAAATCCAGCTGGAAAACATCATCAATACTATTATCGTAGGCTTTATTATAATCCCAATACTTGTTGTTTGCGGGGTCGACAGCTGCATTTCCCTGTTGGTCTTTTAAAAGCGGGATGTATTTTTTACCACCGCCATAAAATGCCTTGACATTAATTGCCAGAGTCTGGTTTTTCTTTCTGAAAAGATTTTTAAATTCTTTACCGCACAGAATATTGACCAGGTAATTGCTGTTATATTGCGTATTTCGTTCTATCCCTTCCAGTGATTTGTATTTGGAATCGAATAATGAAGCATTAATCAGGAAATAGTAATTTTTATGAAAGAACCGTTCCACCGTGACTTCTATCCCGTAATTTTTTCCGGTGCCTTTGTTTACCAGGGCCACGTACCTGTAATCGAAACCTTCATTTATGGTTGCATAATAACTCGTATCGTTGTTTTCTACAGGTAAGTTATAAAGGTTCTGATAATAAATTTCCACATTGGCTTTTAAAAATGCAGTGAAATATTTTTCGAACCCAACCACATAATGGTCAGCTTTCAGCAGATCGAGGTTTCTGTTTGGTTCAATAACACTGCCATCGGGTTGTTCTATCCTGGTAAAGTAGTTATGAACGCTTTCCATCGTGCTGTGTTTCCCATACCCGGCGTGAATTGAGCTGGTCCCGGACAGCTTCCAGTTTATCGCTGCTCTTGGTTCCAGTGTGCTCTTATTGTTAAGCAATACATTCATGTTATGAAGGCCGCACACAATGCTGATTTTGTCATTAAAACTATGTTTCCAGCTTATAAAATTATTTATCGTGCTTATGCTGTTATTAAAATCAGTTACAGTAAACATGGCTCCTGTGGCATCATTGAGCATTCCCTGATTGTATTCATACGCAGACCGGGTATATTTTGAACCGATCTGGATCTTGTTTTTTGCATTCAGCTTGTTGTTATATGTAACAGCACCGGTGTACGCAGAATTTAGTATTTTGCTTTTAAAATTCAAGGTTCTGTTTACCGTATCAGTTACGAAACGACCCTCCCCATCGTCTGATTTTACTATACTTTTCTTGAAAACATCATCATCAATTCCAGCTCCGGACCATGACAGGGATGTTTTAATAAAGCTGCTGCCATTTATGGTCAGTACATGGGTGATCCCGATATTTGACAGGCTGGCATTTTTGTCATAATCCCTGAGAATATTTGCATTTGTGGGCTTGCCGGGTACATCGAAGCCTCCCGGTATTATGTTTTCTATGGCAAACCCGCTTAATCCTCCCAACCCGAAGATGGAAAATGTACCTGCTTTTTTAGTGGGAAGCACAATTTTTAACGTAGCATCCTGGTAATCCACAGTACCTGCCACATCAACCAGTCCCAGTTTTTTAAGCAATGAAATGGCCGAATACCTGTAGTTTACCAGGTATGATCCTGAATAGCCTTTTTTAAATGGACCTTCAATGGTAACGTCAATACCCAATAAACCCACCCCCGCCGCTGCTTCAAATTTTTCGTTATTTCCGGTCCTGAGCTTAACATCAAAAACACTTGATAACACACCTCCGTACTCCGGCGAAAAGGCTCCCGTGTAAAAATCGGAAGTGGCCAGCAAATTATTGTTTAACGCACTAAGCGCACCAAATGATGAGTTTTGATCATTGAGATGATACGGACTTGATATTTCAATGCCTTCCAAACGCCATTGCATATATTTGGGTGCGTTCCCTCTTACAATTATATCGCTGCTTGCCGGGGAATGTGCCACCCCTGCAAAGTTGGCAACCACGCGGGAGGGGTCACTGAAACCGCCGGCATACCGGTTGGTCTCGTCCGCAGAAATAGAGCGGGAGCTGATCATCGACATTTCATTTAATGCTTCCCCTTTATTCCTGGTTGCTGTAACTTCCACTTCAGCCATTTTTACAACAGACTCCTGCATGCTGAGATCCAGGATTACCTCTTTACCTGTGTTTATGATAATATCGGGAATGGTTTTCGCTTCATAACCCAAATAAGATATCCGCAGGGTAATTCTGCCTATGGGTATGTTCTCCAGTCTGAACATGCCGTTTACATCCGTTACAGTACCAATGAGCGGGTCGGACCCGGGTATTATGACGGTCGCACCGATTACCGGTAATTTACTGTCGCCGTCAATGATGGTACCTCTTACTGTTTGTGTCAGATCCTTGCTGAATACAATTGTTGTGAACATGACAATTAGAAATAATGTTGAACTGATTTTTTTCATTTTTGTTTGTTTAATTAAAACCTTTATTATCACTATTGATCTTTATTTATTCAATTTGTCCAGTGCCGCCTTTGCCTGCCCGTAATCCGGATTGACTCTCAGCGCTTTATTATAATATTCCTTTGCCGGTTCAATCTCTCCTTTTTTCTGGTGAAGTTTCCCCAGGTAATAATAGTAATGTTCGGAGTCTGGATACAGGCTTACCAGGTAATTCGAAATTTCAATCGCCTGGTCGGTTTTTTCTTCATCCCCAAGGTCAATGGCCATGTCGAATAATACGCCAGCCTTTGGATTTACCGTGAAACCGTATTCCTTTGAAAGTGTTTCAAAATGGGATTTTATTTCAGCAACAGATGCCTTTTTCCATTCAGTGGTCATGGTGCAGCCGGAAAAGAAAAACAGCAATGCATTGTTTACGGTTGCCGAGGGAACATGACTCGTGTTCCCGATCAATTCCACTTTCCATTTCAACCCGCCGGGCGATTGTTTCAACGCCTCTTTATACTCGTTCATGTGATTAAGAACCTGCACATAATCAAGATCGCCATAAGAGATATATAGTTTTTTACTGATCCCGGGATGATCTTTAAGAAAGGTCTTCGTGTTGTTTAAAAAGAATTCGGGACACCACCCAAACATTGGACTGGCCGCGATATACGCATTGAACAAATCAGGGCAGAATAAAAAATTATACATCACATAAAGACCGGTATTTGACTGGCCTGCCAATATCCGGTACCCATTTGTCCGGTAGTTTTTGTTGATCTCAGGGATCAGTTCGTCTTTTAAAAAGGTGCAGAACATTTTACCACCCGGCACAAATCCGCTGTCGTTGGGACAGGACCAGTAATTCCGTGCCGCACCCGTGTTGGAGATCCCGATGAGGATCAAATCCGGGATGCGGTCATTCGATAAATTATCCACAGTCGCGGCATCATTGGCAAACTGTGGAATGATCTGACCATTCATCATGAAGATTACCGGGTAGGTTTTACCCGATTTTTCATAACCGTCGGGCAGATGTTCAAGGTAAGTGACTTCACCACCGAGTATCACGGAATTGAATTTCCTGTACTTTCCAATGGTAACGTCTTCCTGTGCATAAAGACATAATTGCACGAAGGAGACAATAAATAACAAGTTAATTTTTTTCATGGCATTTCAATTTGTAAATCCGGCGCAAATGAAACAAGAAAAAATAGCTTAAAAGACCTATAACATGTTAAAGGACTATTTTTAGTTTAAGAGAGAGGAGGCTGTCTCAAAAGTTTGAGGCAGCCTCTTTTATTTTATAATACATTGAATGTTAATATCTTGGTGATAATTAATTAACATAAAGAGCTGTATACCTGCAAGATATGATTAACTTGCAGCATGAAACAGATAAAACGTACCAACATTAAATTTAAAGAATATGCGCAGCATCAGATCATGCTGATTCCACCCTCCCTTGAGGATTTGATCGATGCTAATCATCCTGTGCGTATTGTAAACCAGGTGATCGACCAGATCGACATTGATCCTCTCTTTTCAAAGTACAAAGGCGGCGGGACATCTAGTTACCATCCCCGGATGTTACTGAAAGTCGTAGTGTTTGCCTATTTGAGCAACATCTATTCTTCCCGCAGGATGGAAGCTGCCTTAAAGGAGAACATCCATTTTATGTGGATTTCTGGGATGAACACTCCTGATCATAATACCATTAACCGGTTTCGCAGTGAACGATTAAAGGGCGTTCTCAAGAAGGTATTTGGGAACGTCGTCGAGTTGCTGGCTGCTGAAGGATTGGTAACCCTGAAAGAAGTTTATATCGATGGCACTAAGATCGAATCAATCGCCAACCGTTACACCTTCGTATGGGGTAAAGCAATCCAGACAAATAAAGAAAAAATCAAAAAGCAGTTAGAAGATCTTTGGGCCTATACCCAGCAAATCGCACAAGAAGAACTTAAGGATATAACACCTACGACCTTCGAAAAGATCGATTCAAAGAAGGTTGCCGACACGATTACTAAAATCAATGAAGCATTGAAAGATAAGCCGGTTAGCAAGAAGGTACACCAGAAATTAAAATATGCAGCCAAAAACTGGCCGGATATCCTTGATCGGTACGACAATCAGGAGAAAATCCTTAAAGGACGCAACAACTACTCAAAGACGGATCCCGATGCAACGTTCATGCGCATGAAAGAGGATTACATGCGTAATGGGCAGCTGAAGCCCGGCTATAACTGGCAGATATCTACCCACGATCAATTTATTCTATACTATAGCATTCACCAGAACCCAACGGACACTAAGACTTTGCCCGTTCACCTGGAACAGTTCAACACACTTTATGGTCAACTACCCAATAGCGTGACGGCAGATGCAGGATATGGCTCCGAGCACAACTATCAGTTTTTAGCAGATCATTTTATCGAGGCCTTTGTCAAAGATCCCTACTTTGACAAGGATCAGAACAATCGCTCAAACAAAAATCCATTTGCTCCGGAAAGGCTTCATTATAATGAAGAAGCAGATTGCTATTACTGTCCGATGGGACAAATTATGAAACGTGCTGGCAATAGAATCCGCACTAACAAGAATGGTGTCAAGCAAAAATATGCATGTTATAAGGCTCAAAACTGTCAGGGTTGTCCGTTGAAAGGAGTGTGTTATAATCAGCCAGGCAATCGTACCATTGAGATAAATCATAAACTCCGGATACTAAAAGAAAGGGCCAGGGCCTTGCTGAATAGCGAAGAAGGTATCAGGCACCGAAAGAAACGTCCGGTCGATGTAGAACCAGTCTTTGGCAATATTAAATACAACAAAGGCTTCAAGCGATTTATGCTTAAAGGGTGTGAAAAAGTCGAAATCGAAGCCGGATTACTCAGTTTAGCTCACAACCTTAAAAAATGGTCATGTTGAGACCCTTTTATTGTGGATTATCGCTGAAGAAAATGATAAACACCAGTCGCCGCAAAAGCAACCTTGGGCGGGGCCCGGGCTTCCAGGATTAGGGTAAGAGAACAGGAAGCCCCGGACACAGTTGCGTTGCGGCGATGAGGCCTGCGCGGCCTGAGCGCAAAATAAAAAAGAGGCCACCCTTTTGGGACAGCCTCCAACTGATATGCATCGCAGACGCGCACCGACTGGCAGGCTGCTCAGCATGACCAACGAATACCTCGCTGCTCTGCGGCGAGGATGTTCATTGCTTTTTAATATTATATGCCATCAGGGTTTTTCCATGCCTGACAAACAAAATTCCATTGCCGATTGACATGTGTGCCAGGTTTGCGCCATTGCCCTGCAAAACCTTAAAGGAACCGGCAACTTCAATTTTATCAACTGTGGGTTTCAGAAGACTGATGCGTCCGGTTCTGTCTTCATAGCTGTAGATCATTCCGTCAGCGGCCAAAAGATTTGCACCCCTTATTTCGTTGTCATAGAGTTGCTTTTTGCCTGTTTCCCAATCGACGCAAAAAATACCTTTGCGATTTTCATATGTTCCGAAAATCCGGTTGCCGAGCTTAACGGCTCCACCCATATTTTTTATTTTCAGGCTGTCGCACCATGTAAAATTGAAGCTACCCAGGTCTTCACTTATATTCAGCATCCTGCCACCCTCCTTAAACCCCGAAAAATAAACCTGTTTGTCGCCCGGAAGAGGGACATATGTGGCAGAACCCCGTTCCTTCCAAACGAACTTCCCCGTATTTAAATCGACAGCCATGAAAAATTTTTGGGTATTGGTAATAATCAGTTTCTTATCCTCTCCCCGGATCATCACAGGAGATACAAAATTGCCCGTATCAGCAATACTTTCAGATGCCCAGATTGTTTCCCCGGTAGAACTGTTCAGTGCAATGAGTGTATGATTTTTACTGCAGGGGGTAAGAATAACTTTATCATCAGACACAAGGGGTGATTCGCAGAACATGCTTTTACATCCAACGGCTCCTTCAAATTTCCCGGGGGTGCTTATTGTCCAGTTCAGGGCACCCGTTTTGGAATTGATGCATGAAATTTCGCCCGAAGCGGTCAAGGCATAAATCTTATTTTTATAAAAAGTCGGCGTACTTACCTGGGCCATCCAACCCTCCGTATCTTTAAGTGCTTTCCCGAACCTTTTCTGCCAGATCAATTTTCCGTTAATGTCAAATGCAGTAATAATTTCACTGGAATCTCTCGTGCCGGCAACATAAACAACCCCGTCCTGGATAATCGCAGATCCATACCCGTCGCCAATGGTATCGGAGGACCAAACCAATAATGGTCCTTCGGGAGGCCAGGTTTTTAAGAGATTGATCTCACTGCTGGATCCATCACGCATGGGACCCCGCCATTGCGGCCATTGTGCATACATCAACTGATGGATAAAAATGAAGGCGAACAAGGAAGTAAACCTGAAATAATTAATCTGATGCTTTTTCATTTTGTAAATATTCGATTCTTATGGATTAAATAGTAAGTCTCCCGTTATTCAATACAAACCTTGCGGATGGCAATTTCAGAATCCAGCATCAGTTTCAGGAAATAGATCCCGGCAGGTTTGCCTCCAAGGTTCAGATTAGTCCTGTTGTTGAAACTCTTCGTCAGAACAGTTCTTCCGGTATAATCCCGGACTTCGACCATTGCGGTTTTCCCATGGGATCCCTCCATGATCACATTAACCATTCCGCTTGAAGGATTGGGAAAGATGCGGATCAACCGGCCTTGTTTCTGATGAATTGCGGAAGATTCCTGAATAGCGATTTTGAATGTCGTCGAGGTATTTGCACCTGCAGGATCTACGGCCTTAATGCGGATATTCAATGTATCAGTATCCGTTGGCGTTCCGGAGAAGGTGGCTGCAATCGTGTCAAAAGCCAGCCATGAAGGCAGGGGTTGTCCGTTGGTAAGTTTAGCGCTGTAGGTCAGCGTGCTGTTGCCGTCATCATCAACAAATGTGCTGTCGGGAATGGTAAAATTGAATGAATGGCCTGCTGTATCTGCCTGATCGGGTATTTTATTTTTGATATACGGAATAAAATTGGTGTGCTTCAGGCTGTCAATCAAACCATCGACCCGGGCCCAGTAGATATATGTGTCGGAGTAATTCTGTTTTGTCCCTGTCGTGTAAAACAGGTATTTGTGGTCCGGCGTGACGAACGGGCCCCACATTCCAAGTCCCCAGTTGATCGTTGAACCGAGGCTTTTGGGATTTGTCCATCTGCCGTTATTGTCAGGATAACTGATGCACAGCCCTGTCCCCGGCCGGGCAATTATCATGAAGCTTTCATCGCGTGCGATGAAAAAATCGAGGTTATTCGCGGGGGTATTCAACGGGAGGCCCAATGATGTGGCAGTGGTATCACCCCCGGTGAATGACAGTCTGCTCCAGTCGTTGCCTCCGAGCGTCGGTCCGGACTGGGTCGAGATGTAATAATTTTTTTTATCCGAAACCTGCAGATAATGTGCAGAGGTAAGGGATGCCAGGATTCTTGAGGGATTGCTCCAAACCAGCCCGTTTTTAACGGAAAGATAAGTTACATATGGGTTGTCCCCATTCTGGATAAAAACCGAGTCGGAGCTGACAGAGAATCCCGGGGCAAGGTATCCTGTAAATAGTATTGACGGACCGGTCCATTGATTACCGGTATATCTGTAGCGCTTTATGACCGGAGAATTGGGAGGGTAATACCCTTTCAGGGCGGAATATTGGATTTCGGTGCCGTCACCGGAAATTGCAATTCTTTCTGCGGCAAAATAGTTGGAGTCAACCGGCAGATGAAATATTTGAGGAACACACCCGGGCGGTGTCTGCCCAAGGTATAAACTGTCAGCCGGTATTTGCGAAAATACCATGGTCCCTGATAGCATAATCAGGATGATTGTCAATGCAGATTTTTTCATGTCAGATAATTTTGCTGGTTAAAAATTTGCGCAAAACAAGCACAAAGAATTACACGCGTCGACCACTTACGTGTTAACGGACCATTTTTCCGGAATTCAGTTACTTGTTTATTTGTGAAACTCAAATTTTCCCGCTGATTTCCACAGATGTATTAGCCTGATATTATTTTTCCTGATTGAACACAATTATGCCAATAATCTTAACCGTACCCTACCCCTGCACCCCTTCCCTGGATCCCCGCGTACGCGGGGAACTGGGGACGGGGGATGGGTATAATGGACAGAAACGAAGAGATTGAATTCATTACTTGCCCAAAGGGTAAACCCGATTTATTTTTATTCTTAAGAAGGGATGAAGCAAATCCAGGGTAGAATTTGTTAATTCACACGGGAATATTATACATCAATATATCTTGACCGGTATTCCTGTGGTGTGAAATTAGTTAACAACTTGAACTGGTTGTTAAAAGCCGACTTTGAATTAAACCCGACCTGGTACAGGATCTCAAGTACGGTAAGCTTCCTGTATTTTGAATCTGCCAGTATCTGCATACTTTCCCTGATTCGGTATTCCAGGATAAAGCTCTTAAAATTCTTCTTGAACGTTTCATTGATTATTTGCGAGAGGATCCTGGGATTTACGGAGATTTCATTGGCAAGAGATTCAAGTGTAATTTCAGGATTGAGGTATGGTTTATGGTTTTCCATAAAGGAATTCAATTTTTCCAGGTACTCCGATTTCTCAGGTTCCGAAAGTTTATTGTTTTTATATTTTGCAATGATGTAATAAACGTCTGGTTTTAACAGGAGAAAGAACATGATGGTGTTAATGAACAAAAAAGCAGTCAGTGCATAAATGCTTGCCGTATACGCACACCAGCCGGGCCTTTTCACGATCATATAAACTGCAAAAGAATTTAAATTCACGATCCAGATTATGATAAAGCCAACCAAAACAATCTGAAGCCACCTGTTGTTGGAAGAAACCAGGATGCTTTTATAAAATCCCCTGAGGCTGATTGTTGTTGTTTTCATGCTTAACAGGGAAAGCACGATATAGATCAGGTTATGTGTAAGGATAAGTATTGTGAATTTCAGATCGATGATTGATTCCCAGATGATAAACTGATCCAGGTTCCGGTAATAGAAAAGAAGGAAAATAACCGCTCCTGCAAAGGGTAAAAAGTGAACCGACATGCGGTAATCGAAAACATCCCTTTTTTTCAAAAATGAATTCACATAAAGGTATATGAGCGGACCGGTCAGGAAAGAAGTTTGCCTGACAAGGAAAAGCAGTTTGTGCCACTCCATGAAAAATTTGAAATCGAAACTGCTTGTTGCAAAAGAATAGAAGATCTGAAGGTTAAAGATGAGCAGCAGTATCGCAAATATTTTATTTTCATTGATGAATCCTCTTTTATTGACAAAGAAGAACAACGACAGGATCATGGTAATGAAAATGCTGATGACGGTCAGAATGGTAAAAAGGTTCAATATCATACGATGGAAATTTAATCGTGGCAAATTTATTTTGCATCATTCATGATAAGAAATCAAATCGACAAATGGGGCAAAACGATCTGTAAGAATAGATAATGTTGTTGTAAGGTACAATATCTCAAAGACCAGGGCGTTATCTTTAAAATGACGCCTATGAACTGATTATACTTTTTTGAACCTTCAAAAAAGCCGTCAGTTATGAGAACCTTCATCCTTCCCGGAATTCTTCCCATGCTAATTTTCATGATGCCGGCACCAGCCTGTTTCTCACAGCCTGCGCCATACCTGGCCTGTTATCCACCCGACAGTTCGAGAAACTTCCTCTGCATCGAATTCTGCGGAAGCAGGTACAACAGGAGCCTGAAGCGGCAGGAATTTGTGATCACGGCTGTAAAGCTCCCTTACGAATTGCTGGAAAAGATGCCCCGCCCGAAGGGAGATAACCCATATTCGTCGAGGAACCGAAAGATACTGATCAGGCAACGGGAGTTTCTGAAGCAGCACGGGGGAGAAAAGATATTGCTCAACGTTAATAAAAAGAGGTTCTCCGCATTCTATCCCAAAGGCCTCAGGAGCGGAGCTGTCATAGAAAGCGAAGAATACCACAATTGGAACTTCCTTGAGGTTAAACCCGTGCGAACAGCGCCGGTAAAGAGGCATGACCCTGATGAAGAGCCCGTGTACCCGATCCTGAACAAACACATCTATAAGATCCTTCTCAACAACAGCAGTCTTCTTTTAGCCGGTAGCGGGAAAAGAGGTTGCATCAAAAGTCAGTTTGTTGTCTTTCACCGCTAAGACGCTAAGACGCAAACTATTAAAAATTAAGGATAGATTTTTTTTACGTCCATGCATGCCGGCGGGCAGGGACGCAACTTAGCGATTATTTTTCCCTTTTGAGACAGCCTCGGTTAGAATAATATTCTCCCATATAGTACCATACACCTCTGATTTTTATTTCCCGAACAGGCTGCAGTGGACCAGGTGACTTTCAAATTCCAGCCCGATTCCGAAAAAGCCGGTCTCATCCCTTGTGAAAAGGGATCCAGCCGCTGAATAGTCCCGGTCTTGCGTTTTCTCTGTACGGTCAAAATGGTCAAGCAGTTCGGTCACCTTATAAAACGCTTCATGGAAATCCATCGCTTTTTCGCCATGGCCGGCGGTCGCCTGGAGGAATGCCGAATCTCTCAATTTTGGGAAGTAATGCCGGTAAACTTCTTCATTGCCGAAAATATCAATGCATGCTGTTTTCCCGTTGATCAGCACGGCAAGTGCGTTGCAGCCTTTTTCCGGTTCACAGTCGGGAAAAACGGGACGTTGTCTTCCCTGCTTAAAGGAAACCAGGTCTGAATAATTTTCGGTATCCGATTCAAACCTAACCTCCTTCATTTTGTTGGAAATATGGGACCAGACAGTCTGCTGCGTTCCCGGACCTTTCTCCGGATGATTGTTTTTCCTTGAAGCTGATTCTGCCTTAGTTTTCCTAAGGTCATGATCGGCAACCTCGGATGGCGAGCTGAAGGTTGCGGTAGTATAGTGCCACCGCCGCTTTTCGATGCAGGAAACATCTATCATTGTTTTCGAGAAAGGATGGAAAAGCACGGATCTGTTCAGTACCCTGTTCTGTTTCGCCCCGGCGAGAACATCGGCATCGGTCAGAAGAAGAAAAGAGTCTGTGTTATTGACAGCAATGAGCTTCCCGACAATGCCGTTTCCGCCTGCTTCAGAAATGATAAGGCCTCCGCTGGTTATTTCAGGCCCTCCCGGCCTGAAAGCAAATTCAGATCCATGCGATACCTCAAGCTGGACCAAGGTGCAGTTCCCATACGATGTCAAAGTTTTTGCAATTGTTTTCATAGCGTTGATTTTAAAATTCGTTCATGGTACAGAATGGCGTTTTTCGTATTTTTGAATTCAGGAACCAAGCCATTCCGTGCAAAAGAACAACAACCCATTGCAGCCTATCTGCAATGAGAAATATTTTTAATCATGCCTGCCAATTTAAATGCGCTGATACGCTATAAAACCATCAACAGCTGCCTTTACGGAGGGAAGCACAGATGGTCGATCGGGGCACTTATTGATGCATGTTCCGAAGCGCTGGGCGATGCCCGCGGTGTTTATTCCGTATCCGAGAGGACCATCAGGGATGACATCCGGGTCATGAGAAGCGATATCCTTGGATTCAATGCGCCGATTGTCCAGGAAAGAGGGCTGTATTATTATTCAAACCCGCAATATTCAATTCTCGGTCTGAAAATTACCGATCCTGTGCTTGCTGAAAAGATATATGCATTCCTGGCAGGGCTGAGAAATGAGATCGTGCACCCGGAGCTCGAATCCATCCTTGAACATCTTTGCAGGCTGACCGATAAAGATTATGAGAAGCCGGTTTCGCCGGGAGGTTTCCATAAGGAAGAACGGCCTGAGCCGAGGTATAATCGCAGCGGGGATGATGAAGAACCTGCAATATCAGAACTGACGGCTAATATTGAACCCGGATCAGGGATCATGTTCTCAGGCAGAAAAATGAAATCACTGAATTCTTTCATTCCGGATGACAAAAAACCATCAAACGGTCGTTCAGACGCTTTATTCAGTGTGAAGCCGGCATTGTCCTGGGGTGATGTTTTCGGAAAGTTAACTTAGTGACGGGTAAACAGGACTACGGGCTGCCGGCTTTTTTAAAGTCCGAATACAGAATTATAGTCCCTGCGAAGGACAATTAAGCAGGGTGGAATGGCTGATGTAGAAATTGTCATGGTTGTAGATGAACAGGCATGTGCCTTCCTTGATGGTTTCAACGACCGGCCTGATCAGCTCGGGAGGGAGAGAGGGGCAGCCGAAGCTCCGGCCGAGCCGTCCTGTTTTCCTGATAAAGTTCTCCGTGGCATAAGTTGCCCCGTGAATGATAATCTCGCGTTTCTGCGCATTGTCATTGAATCCTTTCTCAACGCCATCCAGGATCAGCGCCAACCCGACACCGGAACCTGCAATTTCTTCTTTTGTGACATAGAATCCAAGGCTGCTCTGGTATGATCCCGACACATTTGAGAAGCGCGTCGCATACTCATCACCGGTATTCCTGCCATGAGCAACATAAGTATTGAATAAAAGCATCTTGTGAACCAGGTCGATCACATAGAGCCGTTTGTTTTTACTTGACTGGGAGAAATCGACGATGGTGAGGATGCCGGGATTCCTGAGCTTCCCATCGGTTTCAAGCTTTTTCAGTCCTTTAATCCCAAGCTGAAATACTTCACCCGACAGGCCTTTCTCGGCCAGTTTTAAGAGGGTGTAAATATCGCATTGCATGTTCATGGAGGGGGCCGGATTGCCTGAACCCGACTTGTTCAGGACCGGAATCAGGAGAAGGAGGAGGAAATACAAAAAATGTCTAACCATTCGGTAAAGATAGATAAAAATACTGTAGTAAACAGATTTTCAATCATTATGGTTTGACAAAAGCGCCCGTCCCCTTCGCTGTCAGCAGGTTTCGCGTCTTTACTTGATTATTTTTCATCGATCAGCAACCGGGCAAGCCTTTCATCCCTGTTATAAATATCGGGATAGAAGTTGATCTCACCGGTCCTGTCAACCCAGGCGGTCTGATACCCGATATACACCGGGATCTTATGCTTGAGGCTGTATGTGCTCTCTACTCCTGCATGCATGGCCGCGTCGATTTTTGCAGGGGTCCAGGCAGGATCATCCTTCAGGATGTCGATCGCCAGTTCCCTGGGTTTCGCCACACGTATGCAGCCATGGCTGAACGCCCTTTTTTCCCGTCCAAACAGGCTTTTGGCAGGGGTATCGTGCATGTATATGTCATCCACGTTCGGAAAGATGAACTTGATCAGCCCCAATGAATTGTTTTTCCCCGGTTTCTGGCGCAACACACCCTTGTACCACTCAAGATTGTGGTCCTCGAGGTAATTTTTATTTTTTGCAATCCCGGGCTTTATTTCTTTTTCGATAATGCTTTGGGGTACATTCCAATAAGGGCTAAAGACGATAGAACTCATCATGCCGCTGAAAATAACCGTTTTCGTCAGGCTGTCACCGACAATAACAGCGGATTCGAGCTCGCTTTTACCATCACGCACAAGGGTCAGCCTGAACGAAGGAATATTGACCACGATGTAGACTTTAGCCCTGGCAAATTCTGGGGAGATCCAGCGGTAACGCTCCATGTTCACGATGATCGTTTTTATACGGTCGCTTACGGGTACATTCATTGCACGGATGTGTTCCGGCAGAATAATTGCTTTTATATTGATCCCGTTGTGCAGCTTGAACTGTTTTACAGCTGCGACCAGTTCCGGATCGTACCGGTTGCTTTTGTTGTTCTGCTTCAGTTCCCCGGTAATGAAGAGCCGGTCGCGGATCTGCAGCACCGTTCCGGAGGAATCTCCCGGTTTAATGGATTTTACTCCCGGTTCAGGTTCTATGGTTTTCCATCCACCCTGTTTCTGAATCAAGGTGTATTTCTTCAGGTAATCTCGCAGCTTGTAATATTGACCGGATAAAACACTGTCGTTGCCGTTGAGTGACTGAGGATCGGACATGATGGAATCCAGCAGCCTGGCATAAGAGACCGTTTTACGTGGCAGCAACCACCCGATGGCCGTTGTGGTTGAGTCGCTGAGGCCTTGATACACTTTTTCCGTATAGTAAAGGTAGAGGTTGGTCAGCATTAATTCCGTTTCTGTGATGGAAAGCCTGTTCCCTCTATCCGTTTCGAAAATCCCGTCGATCTTTTCCTGGTAAGGGAACCTGGAAAACACACCTTCCCCGGCAAGTTCCTTTTCCTTTGCATAGAGGGTATATCCGAATTCCAACACACCCTTTTCATCAAACCAGATCCGGGTGAATTTATGCTGGCGGTAGACCTTCAAAACATCATCGCGGTATTTTTTCAGTTCTGGATATGACCTGTAAAAGTCGGTCACAAGGTTGCTGTCGAACGGCAGGTTCCCCTGGTGGTTCAAAGCGGTGCGGAATTGTTCATCCTGATGTGTTCCCCTGTGTTTGTTCTGCCCTGACCAGCAGGATGTACAGGTAATTGAAAATAACAGAATGATCACAACAGGGTAATATGAAATCTTACTCATAGGGTAAAGTCTGATTATGGCCCACCTTGTCTTCAATAAGATCATTTCCGGCTTTTACTGACGTCAGGTCATCACTTTTGTGTTTTAACCAACCTGACAGAAATGGAACTATCGCTCAGGTGAGATCGGGATGAATGGATTTTTCCAATACAAAGGTTCGTTCATTTGTCACACAAAACCTTACAAGTTTCTGCTAAAGTATTATATAATTCCCTTAAAGGATCACAGGAACCATTAACAGATGCCGACTGCCGACTGAGGACTGAGGATGAAGGCGTCAAATTCAGCCATAATCGTTTCCTTAAAAACGGTTGTGATTTCAGGATCACAAAGAAGGAATAATGAAAAAATCTTGTATCTTTACAATAAGGTTATTATGAAACCGGAGGATATGCCAGGTTTCAGATGCAATGAAAACGGCGAAATACCTGGTTAACATCTTTGAGACAGACATGGCGGGAAAAACAACAATAAATACCAACCTTAAAAACCGATAAATATGAAAACAACATTTTACCTCATCGCATTGCTCGCACTATTCGGACTCAGCAATGCTGCAAATGCACAACCCCTTGCAGGCGGGAGAGCTTTTTCTCTTTCAGTCTGCGATATCAACACGGTAAAGTCATGGGGATACAACATCAACGGACAGCTTGGAAACGGAACAAATGATGACAGCAATGTTCCTGTGTCAGTAATTTCACTTTCAGGTGTCAAAACCGTTGCCTGCGGCGACCGTCATTCCCTTGCGTTGAAAGAGGATGGCACAGTCTGGGCATGGGGCGACAATGCAAACGGCGCCCTCGGTAATGGGACCAACACCAGCAGCGATGTTCCTGTTGCCGTAAATGTTTTAACGAATGTCACCGCCATAGCAGGAGGACGTTACCATTCCCTTGCGCTGAAAAGCGATGGCACAGTGTGGGCCTGGGGATTTAACGGTGAAGGGGCGCTCGGTAACGGAACATTCGCAAACAGCAATTACCCTGTTCAGGTAAATTTACTGACCAGCATCGTGGCGATTTCTGCAGGTACGAATTTCTCTGTTGCCCTGAAAAATGACGGCACCGTCTGGGCATGGGGGATCAACGATAAAGGCCAGCTTGGAAACGGGGGCAACACCAACAGCAGTATCCCGGTTCCTGTAAGCTTCATCTCAGGCATCAAGGCGATTGCCGCCGGATATTTTCATGTTCTTGCCCTGAAAAATGACAGCACCGTTGTGGCATGGGGTGCCAATGAAAGCGGGCAGCTTGGAGATGGAACCACTACGAACAGCAATATACCTATTGCCGTTAGTTCACTGGAAAACGTTGCAAGCATTGCGGCAGGAAGGTGGCATTCTCTCACATTGAAGTTTGACGGAAGGATTTGGTCCTGGGGAAACAATTCCAGCGGGCAGCTTGGTGACGGAACCAACACAGCCAGCAAAATCCCGGTTCAGGTAAATTCCTTGTTTGGCATTACGGCCATCGCAGCTGGAGAACAACATTCGCTTGCACGTAAAAACGATGGCACCGGATGGACCTGGGGAAGCAATAACAACGGAGAACTTGGTAACGGAACAAACACCAACAGCAATGTTCCTGTTGAGGTGAGCGGGTTGTGCCCGATCCTGGCCGTGCCTGAAATTACGGAACAACTATCTTCATCCGTTTTTCCGAACCCTTGCAACGGAAAATTTACCTTAACCCTTTCCCGGGAAAAGGGGATGGTTGACATTTACAACCTGCTTGGAGAGATCGTATATCATTCAGAAATTGACGGACAAAAGGCCGGAATCGATCTGTCGAACCAGCCTGAAGGAATTTATTTGGTAAGAATTTATTCCGGGCAGAATGTAAGGACGGAGAAGGTCGTCATAAAATAGGATATCCGGAGGACCTTGCGCGGTTTGAATGACGATGATTTCAGTGAAATTCATACCGTGGTGAACTATTGGGGGTGTCTAAAAAGTCTTTGTGCGCCTTTGTGATATCCTTTGTGCAATTTGTGGTTATTTTTAAAGAATTGAACCACAAAGGACTCAAAGTACACACGAAGTAACGCAAAGGAAATCTTATTGTACTTTCATACTTATTGTACACCCCCTCATTTGGGTAAACTCCGGGATTCTTCAGGCTGAATCACAAAATCCTGAAAATAGCCGTCAAAGGTCATTCATGAACGTGATCAATGTGCACCATGATCATGGCAGCCTTCATGAGAGGAACAGGTTTGACAGTTGTCCTCCACGGTTCCGTTGAGGAATTCATTTACTATGTCATCGGCCGGACCAAAGCATCCTCTCACAACTTCAATACCACAGGCATTCAGGTGACTCACAGCCCCGGTCCCCATATTCCCGGCCAGCAGGACCGATACACCCTCTTCTGATAATATTCCGGCAATTCCCGATCTGCAGCCGCACCCTTCCGGGGAAACAACAGGGTGCACCGATTCGATTTTCTTATCCGGTGAAATTGTATAGACAACAAAATTTTCTGAATGTCCGAAATGTTCATTTACAAATCCATTTAAGACAGGTAGTGCGATTTTCATATTTTCCTTTTCTTTTAATTTATGTCGGATGATGATAACTGTTTTTCCCGGTCTTTATTCTTCCGTTCCGGAATAAAGACTTTCATGCCTGATGAACAAGGACAATGAGGTTAAATAAAAGAGGTGGCAATGCAGGGTAACAGGCGTCAGATTAAGGCTGAAACAATAGTTCAGCATTATTGCTGCCCGTTTAACAGAAGGGTTTGGATTTGCTGGATATACGCCTCTTTGCCTGACAGCCCGACGGCCATCTGTGGCTTGCCGGTGACCGGTACATAAAGAATTGCAGGGATCGACTGGATGTTAAATGCCTGCGCAAGTTCTTTTTCCTCGTCGGTGTTTATTTTATAGAAAACAACCTTCCCCTTATACTCGGCAGCCAGCTCTTCCATTATCGGGGCAACCATTTTACATGGCCGGCACCAGTCAGCATAAAAATCAATAATACAGGGCTGTTTCCCTACATAAACCCATTCGTTGGGATTTTTCGGGTAGTCATAGACCAGTTTTTTGAACATATCGGTGCTTAACTGGTTAACAACACCAATTTTTATCTCTTTCGCGGCATCTCCGCCTTTTTTGTTTTCACTGTTGCTGCAGGAAAGAAAGACCATTGACGAAAGAACAAACACAAGAACGAATATTTTTTTCATATCAGAATGCTTTTTAAATTCTCAGCAAAGGTAAAACAATTTTTAATTTAAATCGCATAAGTATCACCTTAATTTAATATTCGCCCGTCTGTGTTCTCCCCGGTATTTTGCCAGGTTGATCAACATGACGCTGACGATGATCACAACGAGACCGCTTATCTGCAGGTAACTCATATGTTCACCTGCGAAAAAAACCCCGAGCAGAACGGCGATCACCGGGTTCACGTATGCATAAGTGCTCACCTGCGCAGCCGACCTAACATTTAAAAGCCACACATATGCACTGTAAGCCGCCAGCGAGCCGAAGATAACAAGGTAAAGCAGTGCCGACCATGAGCCCGGCGTTACGGATTGCCATTCAAATCCGTTCCATTCCCGGAAAATAAAGCTTCCCGCCATGAATACAATTCCTGCGGCCACCATCTGCCATGCGGCATTTACAACAGAGGATCCGGATGACTGGTGTTTTGAATAGAGCGACCCGGCTGCCCAGCTCATGGTCCCGATCAGGAGGATGAACAAACCGATCAGTTCATATTTGTTGATGGTTGAGGACATGGCCGCCATGACCTTTTCACCGAACATCAGGACCACCCCGATAAAACCAAATACCAGGCCCGTTATGATGGAGCGGTTGGCGAGGTTTTCTTTCCACCTGGGGATGTCAAGCAGGATGAACCAGAATGGGGATGATGAAACAAGGACGGCCACCAGGGAACTCGGAAGCCATTGTTCAGCCCAGATCACGGCACCGGTGCCCACAAACAGCATCATAACACCACTGATCACCGAAGGTCTGATCTGCCGCCATCTGCCTGTCCCTTCCCCTTTCAGGACACACCATCCGAGCAGCACGAAACCGGCCATCAGGAATCGCAATGCTCCAAGGATCATCGGCGGAAAATGCTTTACAGCCACCTGGATGAAAAAATAGGTGGATCCCCATACCACGTAAACAGTGGCAAAAGCAACGATCACCATCACTGGCGACGCCTTTTTATTCATCTGTTCTGGCACGTTCTCCGGTTTTGGAATATTCGATAAATGCAGAAATGCAGCGATGCATAATGCAGGAATAAAGATAGGAATCTATATTAAATGAATATCGAATTTTGAACAGGGAACATTGAATATTGATGAAAAAGATTACTGAACCGGGATGTTTGCTGCATTTTTTTCAAGCCATTGATCGAATTTAAGGAGACCGGGGTTCAACTTACGGGCATAGTCCAGATCGCGGATCCCGACATAATAGTCGTTGAAGTCACGCTTGAACTGGAACATGTTTCCCATTTCATCAGCACCCGGGAATCCGAAGCCGCGATAGATTTCGGGATCAACATCATTGTAAATAACTTCCACGCCCATTGCCTTTGAAATTGAGGCGGCCATCTGCGTTCCGCTGAGATGCTCTCCAGCTATGTAAATCTTCTTTCCGATCAGTTCACTGCCCTTTCTGAAAATACCGTAAGCGCATTTACCGATATCTTCCGAAGAGATCCCAGGCAATCTTTTCTCGCCCATGGGCATGGTCAGATATAGTTTTCCGTCGGGACCTTTCTGAGGACCTGCACCGAAATAGATCAGGTTCTCCCAGTAAAATGCGGTGTAAAGGAACGTGGTGGGCAGACCGGCATCGGTGAAATACTGGTTCGACTCCTCTTTCGCATCGAAATGCGGGACTTTATATTCACCGAGAAGCGTAGGCATCCGGTTATCACTCAATGGGATAAATTTGCGGGTATCTTCGAGTGTCGACCAGATCACATGCCTGACCCCTGAATTTTTCAGTGCCGCAGCCATGGCCCGGGCACCTGCCTTTTCCTTTTCGGGAGAGAAATGAGCCCAGAAAAAGGTCACGCAATAGGCTCCATATACTCCGTCGAATGCGTTTTCCAGGCTTTTCTGATCATCCAGGTCAGCATAAACGACTTCTGCACCCATCTCTGCAAGTTTGCGGGCTTTGTCGCTGTTCACATCGCGGGTGACAGCACGCACTGCGAACGTGCTTTCTTTATCATTCAGGATCGCCCTGGCAAGGCCTCCGCCCTGTGCCCCGGTGGCTCCCATTACTGCTATTATCTTTTTATCTGTCATGATGATTTCTTTTTTATTACCTCATCCCCTGCGCCCCTTCTGGATCCCCGCGTCCGCGGGGACCTTGAGGGGACGGGGGTTTAGGTGGATTAATTAACTCCCCTCAGCCTGTTGCTGTATTTGGGTCTCCGGAGTACTTGGTACCCCGAGGTTAATACCCGTTGATCCGGGTTTTCGCGCAAAGATACAACAATTATTCATAATCGTTCTAAATAAAATCGAAATGCCGATCGTGTATTTGCCCTTTCTCCGGTGAAATTTAAAGGTTCTTCTATTATTTTCGAATTCCTGACGGGCACACATTAATATTGTGTTCAATTACCAGGTTCACACTCTCATAACTGTTGATGCTGGAATAACCCGGGAAAAAAGGCTTACCGTCCAATCATATTGAAGCCTCCCCGGGTTTTTACTTTGCCTGCACAACCTTTCAGCCCTGAAAGTGGTCCAAAAGAAGAATTATTTCTTTTTGAGAAATCCCCTGTCGGAGGTGTATGAATAATTTTCCAGGTGAAGGTCAGTGCCGGGCCACCCATTCCTGCACCACCCTGATATAGGTGTCGCCTATTGGAATATTAACTTCGCCCAGGGAGACATGACGGTTATTTACACAACGAATGAGTTGTATCGGGATGATATAGCTCCGGTGAATACGGAGGAATTTGCTTGATGGAAGTTTTTCCATCAGGCTCTTTCGGCTTATCAGGGAGAGAACCGGTTTGGGATTGTTTTTCAGGTGGATCTTAACATAATCGTCAAGTCCTTCAATATAGAGGATCTGGTCAAATGCGATCTTCAGGGAAGTGTGGCCTGATTTTACAACCAGGTAAGTACCGGCATCTGGTTCCGGGGTGGCCGGGCCCTCAATGATCTTTTCTGCCCTGTTCACGGCCTGCAGGAACCGGTCGAACTTTATCGGTTTTACAAGATAATCTACTGCTTCAAGTTCAAAACCCCTGACAGCGAATTCCGAATATGCCGTTGTGAAAATGACCAGGGGCTTCGTTTTCAAGGATTCGAAAAACTGAATTCCATTGATCTCCGGCATCCGGATATCAAGAAATGCCAGATCAATGATGTGAAATTTCAGGTATTCTTTTGCATGTATGCTATTTGTGAATGTTTCAAGCAATTCGATATTCGATATGCCGGCTGCGTATTTCCGGATCACCTGCAATGCCAGGGGCTCATCATCAAGAGCGATGCACTTTATCATGTAAGGCGGATTGATAATCTTACCGTAAATAACCTGTTGTCATCTGAAATTTCAAGGGAGTGCCGGCCGGGATAGATCAGTTCCAGGCGCTTTCGGGTGTTGCTTATGCCTACATGGGCCTTACTGGAATGGTTCCGGTCGTTAATTACAATGTTTAAGACATTGAATATGAGGTAATAATCTTCAATTTGAAGATTAATCCTGATCATTGTGGGTTCATTGTTCCTTGTGCCATATTTAAAAGCGTTCTCAACAAACGGCATAAGCACAAGGGGAGGAATCATGTATCCGGTAAGATCACCTGATACCTCAAGACTGACATTTGAAGGATCATTCAGACGGATCTTCTGAAGCTCTACATAGTGGCTGATATAATCCACCTCTTTGACCAACGGCACCTTATCGGAATTGGAATCCTCAGTCATGTATCGCATAATATCCGAAAGCTTCATTACTGCATCAGCGGTATTTTCGCTTTTCACGAGGGCAAGGCTGTATATGCTGTTCAGAGTGTTGAAAAGGAAATGAGGATTAATCTGTGAACGCAGGAGTGAAAGTTCCATGGTCATTCGTTCCGATTCTATCTGCCGTGTTTTCCTTTCCGACATCATCCATTTCCTGACGATCCAGATGCCCCCGCTGATCACAATAATCACCATGAACAGGAACATGGAATCCATCCGTTCGGGCCTGAACAGCTCAAATTCACCGGAAGGCCCAAACCCGTTGTGCCTGATCCTGACAAACAGCATTTCCCGCAGGAACATGAATACAATGAAAAGGATGACTAAGATACCCGAATAGATCCACCACCTTTTCTTTAATAAAAGATGATTGAGCATCCAGTACCCGTGGAAGTAGAACAGGGCGATCAGGTAAACATTAAATGCAAGAAAATGAAAGAACATGTTTCCCTGGTCCGGCGGCTCCATCCCCGGTGGGAAAATCGGCTTTGGCCTGAAAATGAAAGGAAGACTCAGGAAAATCATCCAGGCTGCAACATGAACAAGGGTGGTCACAATTTTTGTTTTCATCAGATCAAAAGTAGAAGAATCCGGTCTTCAGGATGTTGATTTTAGAGGAACCGGCTGTTTTCCCCGGTGAAATTTAGGGGTTTATCCATTCTGTCATGGTTGGGAATTACAGTTAATTAGTTTTGTTGCAACATATTCCCGATGAAAAAAAGAATACTGTTCCTCTTCTCAATACAACTTCTGTCCTTTACCGTCATTGCGCAGAATCCGGATAAGATCTACCTCGATTCGCTGTATATCACAACTATGGACAGGGTCCTGGATGCAATATCCGGAAAGTATCACATCAGGTTTGCTTACGACCGTGACCTTCTCCGGCAGTATACAGTCGATGAGCGCCCGGTGATGAAGCCTTTGTCCTTGTTCCTGAATCAGCAATGCGGTTCCAATAAACTGAAATGGTACCAAGCCCCCGATTCAGTGATCTATATATTTGAAAAATATGAGAACCTGACCTCAAAACCCGTGGAGCCGGAACTAAAAAGAACCTATTCCGGAACTTCAGCGAAGTCAGGTTTTATCCTGACAGGGGTTGTCAGGGATAAAGGAAGCGGGGAAGCATTGCCGTTTACAAATGTGGGTGTCAGAGGGACTTCTATCGGGACTTTTTCCAACCAGGATGGGTACTTCAGCCTTTTGAACGTACCTTCAGATACGTCGACCATTGTAGTCAGTTATCTCGGCTATAAAACCGGTCTTGTTTTCCTGACCCCTGAGACGCCCGTATCAAATCTGCTCATCGAGATGGAAATGCAGTCACATATCCTGAAAGAGGTTGTGGTTGCTGCAGACCAGGAACGGTTGATGATCACGAACGACAAGATAAGCCTGCTGAAGATCACACCGCAAAAACTTTCGACCCTGCCGAATATCGGGGAGAAGGATGTGATCCGTGCGTTTCAGCTTCTTCCCGGCGTATCAGGTGCCAATGAATCCTCTTCCAACCTCTACGTGAGAGGCGGAACCCCGGATCAGAACCTGATCCTCTATGACGGGTTCACGGTTTACCAGGTGGATCACCTTTATGGTTTTTTCTCTGCGTTCAACTCCAATGCCATCAAGGATGTTCAGCTTTACAAAGGAGGTTTTGAGTCCAAATATGGCGGACGACTTTCCAGTGTCACGGAGATCACAGGCAAGGACGGTAATTCGAAAGGCTTTTCACTTGGTGGAGAGGTTAGCCTGCTGAGCTTTAATGTATATACGGAAATACCCATCGGCAAACGGTTTACTTCACTGGTGGCCTTCCGCAGGTCATACCAGGGTTTGCTGTATGACAAGATTTTCAAGCAGTTCAATAAGTCAACCCAGGTAAGGCAGGTTTCCTTTCACGGGGGAGGACCGATGGGAGAAATGCCTTCAACGGAATCTGAAGTCAAATCTTATTTTTACGATATAAATGTCAAGCTGACGCTAAAACCATCGAAAAAGGATATTCTTTCATTGAGCTTTTATGACGGAACGGATAATCTTGATAACAGCATGAACATTTCCGGGGGACAGGGAGGCGGAGGGGGGTTCAGCTTTAGCATGGACAATTCGGATATAACACGATATGGCAATATCGGTGCGGGTTTTCGTTGGACGCGCAACTGGACTTCCCGATTATCAGGGACAAGCCTTTTGAGTTATTCAAATTACTTCAGTGACCGCAACCGTTCAAACAGCGGGACATCTACCGGGGAAAACGGAAACCAGGGCAGCCTGAATTCCGGTGTCATTGAAAAAAACAACCTGACTGACCTCAGCTTCAAGAGTGATTATACGTATGCTATCAATGACAAGAACCACCTCGGGTTCGGGATATTTTTCACCGATTATATCATCGGATACGATTTTGGAGAAAATGATACCAGTATCGTCCTCAATAAAAAAGAGAACGGATTATCCGGCGGAGTCTATCTGCAGGATAAGATCAGGCTTTTCAATGCAAAGTTGATCCTTACCCCCGGCATCCGCCTAACCTGGTTCTCCCCCTGCGAAAAGATCTACCCTGAACCGCGATTTTCAGTATCGTACAATCTTAATAAATACCTCAAACTGATCGGGGAGACGGGGTTGTATGACCAGTTTGCAAACAGGGTGGTGCGTGAGGATTTCCTTTCAGGCAGCCGGGATTTCTGGATCCTGTCCGACAAAGATAAGATCCCTGTAAGCTCAGCCTGGCATTATATCGCTGGAATCAGCTATGAAAATAAAAATTTCCTTGCGAGTATGGAAGGGTATTATAAGAGCATTAACGGGGTCACTGAATATTCAATGCGGTTTAAACCAACCAGGGACGGAGGGACCTATGCAGAGAATTTCTTCAATGGAACCGGTTACGCGACCGGTGTCGAATTTCTCTTTCAGAAGAAATTCGGCGACTTTACAGGGTGGGTCGGGTATACATTGGGAGAAGCAAAAAACAAGATCGCTGTTTACGGGAACAGCTATTTTCCTGCCTCCCAGGATGTGACCCACGAATTCAAGCTGGTCGGCATGTATGATTACAAGAACTGGAGTTTTTCGCTTACCTGGTTGTATGCTTCCGGAAGACCGTATACGGCGCCTGACGGAGCATATGAGATCCAACTACTGAATGGCACTGACCAGGTTTTCATCGATTTCGGCGACAAGAACAGCAGTCGTCTGCCTCCTTACCACAGGCTGGATGCCAGCGTCAATTATCACCTGCGGAATACAGAAACCCGCAGTGAATGGGGAAACATCGGGTTGTCCGTTTTTAATGTATACAACCGCAAAAATATCTGGTACAAGGAATACCAGATCATCGACGGCAACATCATTGAGACCGACAAGCTTTTCCTAGGATTCACGCCCAACCTGACATTCTCAGTAAAAATCAAATGACCACGAATGATGAAAAGATTCAGCAGTAAGGGATTTATCCTGCTTGTTTATTTGATGCTCCCGGGCATTTTGATCCTGCTCATGGAAACATCCTGTCAGAAAACAGAGAGTCACGAATTTACCGATCAGGCGGTCGTTGAGGCGTACCTTGCTCCTGAACAAAAGATCAGCGTTACGATCAGCAGGAAAACGCCCTACGAAGATGGGGTGCAAACCTCTGATGCCGATATAAACAATCTCGATGTCAGGATCGGTTACAATGGCCGCTGGTTTTCACTGGTATCCATGGGAGAAGGGGTATATAAGGATACTTCCGGGATGATCCCTGTGTATCCCGACACGACATACACTCTTGCGTTCAGTTTTAACGAAGCAAATGTTACATCCTCCACCATGATCCCGACAAAACCTGAGTCGGTGACCCAATCAGCAACTTCCATATCCATGGCCCAGTCCGATCCTGAAAATTCAACCTTTACGAAACCGCCGGATCCGGTCGAGATCACATTTGCCAATGATGACGGAAGCTATTACCTTGTAACGGTAGATTGCATTGAAGAAACACTTGTTCCGGTGTATAAGGATTCAATCCCGGTAAATGATGTCATGTCATCGCAACCTGTTACGGGAACACAGATCAATATCCAGCCCATGACGATCCGGTATTTCGGGCGGAACCGGATCATTCTCTATCATATCAACCCGGAGTACAGCACATTTTTCATGCACCAGTCCAGCACCTCGCAGAATTACCAGGAACCGCCTTCGAATGTTGACAACGGCCTGGGGATCTTTACAGGTGTCAATGCCGATACCTTGTTCCTGGATGTTGTCGAAATAAAATGATTTCCAGTCATGAATATCAGTTAAGTGCAAAAAACTTCTGAGATCTGTCGATGTGTCATATAATATCGTACATTTGAGTCCGCATGGCTGAAAACAGAAGAAATAGCAGTTCAGGCATCCTGCTGCTTATCCTGATGGTTGTCTTTTTTTCTTTCGTTCAAAGAGAAAAAGAGAAGCGAATATCGGGCCATTCCTGCAGCCCGTCTGTCGTTGTCAACACGAACTGCTCCGGACCAGAGTCAATTATCACCCCTTCAATCTCAATCCCGGGAACAAGCATTCACCAAATTAACACACCCCATGTTAAAGGTCCTTTCCCGGATTGCATTTCAACCCGAGAATTCCTTCTAAACAGGCAAATATCAAGCTATTTCAGCTCCTGCCAGTTTAAATCACTTCTTGTAAACCCTGTCACCGGTTTATGTTCCCTGCAAAAAGTTCCTGAGCAGGAAAATGATGATGTCCCCCCGGTAATATAATCCCCTATTATTTGTATCATTGACCATAGCATGAGAATGCCTGGTTTTATTATCGTATTCATTGAATTTAAACATATCACCATGAAAAACTTAAGATATATTTTGATGGGAATGCTGTTCTTTGCGATCCTTCCCTTTTGCAATTCACAAACACAATTAAAAAAAGAACAGGTCATTACGATCCAAAGCATTCCTGCGAATGCATCACCTGAACTTCTGTCGGAGTCAAAGGAAATTCTGTTACGGAGGATGACATTCATGAGTCTCAGGGATGTCCGGATTACGCAGAAAGATGCAAGATCCGAACTGGTCGTTACCACAGATGATACACTTTCCCGGGAGACTCTTACGGACCTGTTGCTGATCCAGGGACACCTTCAGTTTTATTGCAGTTCTACTCCCGAGGATGTACTGAATGAACAGGATGTTCTTGAAGCCCATGCAGATGTTGATGACCAGGGTCACCCCACGCTTAGCATCACGTTCAAGGAGAAGGTTTGGAAATTGCTGGAGGAAACAACCAGGAAAAATATAAATAAAACGATGGATTTTGCTATTGACAAAAAGGTATATTCCTCACCCCGGATTTCGGGTGAGATCAAAACCGGCAAAATTTCATTGACTGGAAGCGGCTTTTCGAGGGAGGAGGTCGGGAAATTGGCGGCCATCATCTCATGTAGACCGTTGCCGTTGAAATTTTCTGTCGTAAGCAATTAGGCAGGAAGTGCGTGTTTAAACAAAAAAGGCTGTCTCAAAATGGTTTAACCACAAAGGACTCAAAGGAAAACACAAAGGCGCACAAAGAAAAACTAATAATATTCAAATCCTTCGTGTTCCTTCGTGATTTCCTTCGTGCGACTTCGCGGTAAATTTTTTCTTTTGAGACAGCCTCTTTTCATTTCACCGCATGCTGGTGATCGCTCTGTCCTAGTACCGCGTAATTTGAGAGCCCGGTTATATCGATCACAACTACCGGTTCATTTCCGACGACCCAGGCGTCGTGACCCGGCGGAACAGAACCGATATCACCCGGACCGAATTCCATTTCCGTACCATCGTTCATCTTCACATGCAATCTTCCTGAAACATGATATTGTGTATGTGGCGCCTGGCAGCTATCTGTATTTGCAATGGGCTTTACAGATTCCGACCACTTCCAGCCGGGCAGAAATGTGCCTCTCCCAAAAGTTACCCCGCCGATTGTTACCACCTCTACCTTACCTTTCGGGAATTCACGCTTTTCCCCGTGACTTCCCAGATTCAACTTCTTCATCGTTTCCATAACTTTTTTGTTAATTAGAATAATTCCAAACAAAGGTAATATTGAATTATATAAGGATGGTTTACGATCAAACAATTAATTTCGCCTGCCCTAATTTTTCAACGCAATGATCATTCTTGAAAAGCCATATGTTTCTGATTTCCTGCAACAAACAGTCGTTGATTTAAAAGTACCAGTGTTAGCAACCCGGTTTTCGAAAAGTCTTTCACGTGCCGGTGAAATGAACCTGGTTGAAAATGATGTTTTTTTTTCGTTGCTGAAAGCGGTCGCTCACCCGAAATTGTACAGTAATTCTGAGAATGCCACCGCATTGCTGAACCGTTATTGTCCTGAACTTGCCGTTACCAGGAATGTTAATTATTTCAAGGACAAATCAAGACTCCGGGACCTTTTTTCAGAACTCAACCCCGGAGTCTGGTACTTTAAAGCCTCGTTGAAAGAACTGGACGCGCTGAATTTTTCAACGCTGAAAATACCGTTTGTGATTAAGCCGGTAAGGGGGTTTGCGAGCATCGGGATCCATTCGGTCCATGATGAAACAGAATGGATTGCCGCCCTCGCAAGCATAAAAAAGGAAGTTGAACTGATGGAGAATGTTTTTCCTGATGAAGTGGTCAGCCTGAACGAATTCCTGATAGAAAGCTATATCGAAGGCACAGAAATCGCCATTGATACATATTTCAACGAATCCGGAGAGCCGGTAATCCTGAATATCCTGACGCATCTGTTCAGTTCCCGGTCCGACATGAGTGACCGGTTGTATATGACTTCCGATGAGATTGTGCGGAAATATCACGATCCGATCATCCGCTACCTGGAAAGGATTGCCGGACTGAGGGATCTTCGAAACTTCCCGTTTCACCTCGAAATGCGGCAGGAGCAAGGCTCAGGCTTCATCCCGATTGAGATCAATCCCATGCGGTTCATGGGCTTTTGCGTTGCCGATGTTGAGTATTATTTCTATGGAATAAATCCATATGAATACTTTTTCCAGCAAAAGAAACCCGATTGGGAAAAGATCCTGGAATTACGCAGCGACAAGCTTTACGGGATGTTTGGTATTGATATCCCGAAACATCTGAACAAACAGAAGATCCGTTTCGATTATGATAAATTCATCGCGCACTTTTCAAAACCGCTGCATTACATCAAAACGGATTATACGACACTCCCCGTGGCCATTTACTTGTTTGCGGAAGTTCAGAAAAGCCGGTTTTCGGAATTCGAGGAAATTTTATATTCTGACTTGTCCGAATTTATCAGTGAACCCGATACTTGAAGATGAAGTCGGCCGGAACAGGCCGGTTCGCACCGAGATCACCCTTAAACATACCCACCCCTCAAATCCCCTCCCTACTGGTAGGGAGGGGAAGACCGAAGGTCGGGGTGGGTACGATACCGGGGAGGGGTAATGGGGTGGGGTCATTTTTGGAAATCCCCGCCGCTACCTGATTTTCACCAGCCGGTAAGAATTTTGTGTCCCGCCACCGGCGCGAACCACGAGATTGTATATCCCGGCCGGTAGAATGTTCCCCGAAGAGGATCTTCCATTCCATGTAAAATGGTGCGGACCTTTCATCACCTGTCCGTTTTGCAGCATAAGAACCAGGGCTCCGGTCAGGTCATAAATTTCAACAAGGAGCGATGTTTGTTTTTCCGTAGTAATATCTATGGTTACCTGGTCCGTGAACGGGTTCGGACCAAACTTCACCATGGAGACATCTCCCGGTCCACCCCGGATCCCTACATGCACATCGGCAGAGACGGTATTCGACGGGATGGATTCATGTCCGGCAAGGTCCACGGTGGTCACATAGAACTGGTAGTAACCCTCAACCACTGTGAGGAAATACTGGACACCAACCGTATTATCGATGAGGTTAAAAGGACCTCCATCCTGGGATTCGTAGATATTGAAATGATCGAAATCATTGATGTCAGGCTGTAACCAGTGAAGTTCAATATCCTGGGCAATTCCGTTTGAGAGTTGCAGGTTGTTTGGCGGCGGAGGCACCTGGTCGGAAGCGCCAAAGGTGATCACTCCATAATCCGTTGGCACGAAAATACCTGCATTCGTGCAAGGCCACCAGCCATTAAAAAGAGTCGGGTCATCGAGGGCAAATACGAAAATGCTGCTCTGGTGCTGGCTGTTGAAATGGATCTGCCAGGTTGAGTCTGTTCCCAGCGGAATGACGAATTCATACACGACATGACCGGAGGATAAAGCAACCTTCACCTGTGCGTTTGGTACCAGCACGACTGCACCTACACCGCCGTTGTTGTATATGGGACGGTAACGGATCAGGTCGCCGGTGGCATAATGCACGGCCCAGTAATTTCCTTCGGTATTATCCGTAGATGGAGGATAAACCCTGTCGTTGTTGTCATCTACATAAAGGGCGACTTCATCGTGATCGTTCAGATCAAGGTCTTTAAAATTCTCTACGGCCACATATAATTCAGTCAATGCGGCATTGACCTTGAAATAGCCGATAACGCTCCCGATGGGGTCAGGCGCATTGTCGTTGATGCCCAGGTAATCAGACAGGTCAACGCGGAACGCATCGCTCCATTCATTGCTGTTTATCACGCCATCGATCACAGGCGTTGTTCCGACATAGGCGCTGAGGTTGTTGTTGATAAACCCGGTAGCCGTCCAGCCGATGGCATCATTGGAGTATGGAGACTGGAGGGTATCCGATACGACTGCCGTAACTGCATAGTAATAATGCGTCAGCGGAAGAGCCGTGCTGTCGTTGAAGGTAAGGACCCCGGAAGTCGTCGTTCCCAGCGGTGTTGACGGGTAATCCGAAAAGTCATAAAGTTTCCGGTAGATCTTGTACCCTGTCAGGTTAGCGGTGCCGGAAGCCGTCCAGGAAAGGTGTACATGCAGGTATGCGCCCTGGGTAGCTGAAAGGTTTGAAGGCGGAGCGCCAACAGGAAGGAGGGTCACGTCCCGGGTTGTGGTCTGGCCGTCGGTGATCTGAACGCCTGAAATGACCTGTGTGAAATATCCGACTGCCGAATACCGTACAGAATATGTTCCTGCAGGTATGAATTTGACATTATAAACCGAAGAGTCATTCGTAAAACCATAATAGGTCGGGAGACCCAGGATCTCAGCTTTTACGCCTGCCTGAACTGAAGCGCCTGATTTTATGGCATGGCCGGTGAGTGTGCCGCCGCCCGGATCAGCATTTATATTATACAGGTTGCCGCCATTCCCGAAAGCACGGGCATGCACGGCTTTCCCGCCTGTGACGCAAACTTTTCCGTCATCGGAGAGATCGAGGCAAACCAGTGATCCAGCTGTATTGACCGTGTAGTAAGGAGTGTTGCTGGTCTTTCTGAACAGGAAACAATCGGGTGCCGAGTTGTCGAGCGGCCCCCAGCCTGCAGCGGCAATGACCGAACCATCGGCGCTGATGTCAACGCACTGGACCATGTCGCCCATGCCGGGATAGATCCACAGCGGATCGGGAGAATTGTTGTTAAAGACATACAATTCACCGTCGTAACTGTTGGTGAGGAATATCAGGGTTCCGACAGCAATGGTGCTGCCATCCGCAGAGATCCCCATGCCGCAGATCCATGAGTTCGTGCCGTTCACCTTATGGCTCCACTTTTGAATGTAAGTGGAAGATGCGCTGTTATATTCGTAAAGAAAAACGAATCCGGAGAAATTCCCGTTCACAATGTATTTCCCGTCATCTGAAATGGCCGGAGGATACTGGTCAGAAGTCGGGGCATCAAAGATGAATGAGCCGTTGGTGCCGTTCAAAACATGGACGAATGTGTATCCGCCTCCGTAAACCCCCAGCAAAACGCGGGTAGCAGACTTATTGATGACGAGACTGGCATACCCGCCGGGGTATGATTTTGTCCAGGCGGGTGTATTCTGCCCGACGTTGTAGCAATATACGTAACTGCTGTCGTTGACCGGCACATTCGCAGCCGCCACAAAAACCTTCAGTCCGTCGCCGGAGATCCTGACTCCGGTCACCGACATGGAGATTGTCGTTGACCATAACGGCATGGAGGAAGTGGTTCCATAGACCTCGACGGAATGGCTGTACCCGCTGGCGATGCGGGTTCCGTCCTCATTCATATCTGTGGATATATCCGTTGTCTCGATGGTTGCAGGTACCTCCCATAGCGGAACGTTGGTTGTGCCGTACACTGAAAGCCGCTGGTTATTGAGGGTCCATCCGGCTGCAGTCTTTTGCGCTGCGGATGAGACCTTGGCAAAATTGTCGATGGCCGCGCCATCTGTGGCATGCCAGTTTGTCCCGGGAATTAACACAGAAGAGGGCATTGCAGGCTGTGTAATTATACCGGCAGGCTGGTACTGAATGCTGTATCCCTTCATTGGCTCCGTGAGGATCCTCTGTTCCTGCATCTTATTGGTTTGTGCGGTCAATACCGGGGTAAACAGTATCCACGAAAACAAAAACAAGATCATTTTTTTCATAAGGAATGGATTTAAGTTCAAATTGGATGAAGATAGGTTTCCCTGCTTCATCGTGGATAATAAAACGGCCTTTAACGGGCTTGTGAATCCTTAATATACCGGGCCGGAACAGGGTTGCAATTTCATAGCCGCTGTTCCTCTCGGCATAACTGCATCTAAAAGAAAATTGCTTTGCAATTTCTTTAAAATGCAGTATACAAAGATCAACAGTTTTCAGAGGAAGTGATCATGGATCAGGATATATTTTATAAGGCAAGAAAGAAAAGACAAATTTTCCGTTGTGATCCGATGCATTCATTTCCTATCTTTGATACTAATAATTTTGAACAACACCGCCCGGTCACATTCACTTTAACCTGAAATCCAAATGTTGAATTCATTCCTATGGGGCTTCCTGGCCACTTCATCGTTGATACTGGGCGGGCTTCTGGCCTCCAGGTTTACATTAAGCAAAAGAGCCATCGGGATTATCATGGCTTTCGGGGCGGGCACCCTGATTTCCGCGATATCCTATGAACTGATCTATGAAGCGATAAAGCTGGCAAAAGGAACGGGTTTTCCTGCATTCGGCTTGTTCACCGGGGCAGCTACATTTTATTTCAGCGACAAGCTGATTGAAAGACTCGGGGCGGGGAAAAGGATGAACATCGGGGCTTCACAGCAATCAAGCCTGGTGGTTCCCATGGTATTGGCCATCATCCTCGACGGAGTGCCTGAATCCATTGTTATCGGGCTCGGAATATTTGAAGGAGGAACAGTCAGCCTTGCCATGCTGGTAGCGGTTTTCATCTCAAACCTGCCGGAAGCCATTGCAGGAACCTCCGGCATGAAAGCAAATGGCTGGAAAAGGAAAAAAATCATCCTGCTCTGGGTCATCATTGCGCTTATTTGTGCCTTTGCGACTGTTGCCGGTTTCAGTCTTTTCAGCACTGCATCCGTTCACTGGCTGTCATTTATCCAGGCTTTCGCAGGAGGTGCTATCCTGATGATGCTCGCCAATTCCATGATGCCTGAAGCGTTTGAACATGGAGGGAAGCTGGCGGGGGTATTTACCGTGCTTGGATTTGTTGTTTCCGTTACAATGGTCGTGCTTGAAAACACCTGATCCGCGTAAGTTGTTCAGGCAACAGGCAATAGGCAATAGAAACGTTGGCTAAAGGTTACGTCTTCCCCGCGGAAGCGGGGATAGGCAACAGGCAATAGTTCGAAATTCAAGATTTGTTGATCCCAGCATGCCGGCAGGCAGGAATATTCGACATTCGGAAACCATAATGTCCGGACAGCGCCGTAGGCGCTTTGGTCATTTTTCACTCTTCACTTATTTTTTAAAAATCCCTTAGAAAATTTGGATACAATAATAAATCATTATATTTGACAACCTATTGCGGATGGTAGTTACATCCAAAGCTGGAATACATCCGGTTTTGAAAAGACAGGACATTTCTCACCAGGCAAATTTTCAATATCATCAATCCAATACATAATCGTTCCACATCAGGCGATAAAAAAAAGCCAGAAATCAACTATTATTAACCTCATAATTATAAAAATGAAAAGTAAATTCTTTATTACAGTATCGGCAGTAATGATGCTGACGATGGCAGGCTTTCGGGTTAATGCGACAACGTATAGTTATATCCATGTGGACAGCACTTTCACTTATGATTTTACCTTTGCATATTGTCCCAACAACGATTCAATCATGCTTATTGGACCTACCGGCGGAGGTACAAGTAACTGGAGGGTTGATGGTCAGAATTATTATAACAGGGACACTTTAGTCTTACCTATTGGTGCCATATATTCTATCGGGGACAGCTTATCGATCTCCGGTGAATTAATTAACTTTTTAATTGCACCTTTGACTGTTACAGGTACGGGAGGAGCACTTTCCTGCGGAGACAGTACGATGTTACAGGCAACAACAAACCATGAGGGACCCGGAACACTGGCTTATGCCTGGTCTCCCGTCACAGGATTGAGTAATCCTGTTGTGGCAAATCCTTATGCCTACCCGGTGACGCCGGCTACGACTATCTATACCGTGTCATTAACCCTCGATGGGTGTACCATTACGGATACTGCAGCCGTTTCATTTATCCCGGGGATCGCACCTGGTATTTGCATGGTCGGTGTTGACAGTGCCACAAATAAGAATATGGTCATTTGGGATAGAACCGATGCAACGTTAATTGACACGATCACTATTTACAGAGAGACAAATACTACCGGAGTGTATGTAAAGATACATGCACAACCGTTTGCGTCACTGAACGTTTTTATTGATACTTCCTCATACCCGAATGTTCAATCCGGCAAATACAGAATTTCAGGAGTAGATCATTGCGGATTTGATTTGGCGTTCAGCGATTATCATAAGACGATGCATTTGACCATTAACCAGGGGCAGGGAACGGCATGGAATTTAATTTGGGAAGCATACGAAGGATTTGTTGTATTATCCTATCAGATATACAGAGGAACTGCTGCGGATAATTTACAATTAATAGGGACTACTTCAGGCAGCAGCACACAATACAGTGATTTTACAGCGCCTTCCGGTAATATTTATTATCAAATCAAAGTGATTAACCCCAGTGTTTGCAATCCTACAAAATCGTATAATTTTTCTTGTTCAAATATTGCAACAAATAACCCGAATGGCATTTTTGTAAATGGTAACGAACCTGATTTGTTTACGTTTTATCCAAATCCGGCAAAGGATAAAATAAAAGTCTCAATGTTGAAAAAAGCTACAATAGAAATTCTGACAATAGAAGGACAAATTGTCAAGACTTTTGATGTCGTTTACAAAGAGCTTACAATAGATCTGGGAAATTTATCACAGGGAGTTTATTTAATAAAAGCCACCACAGACAAAGAAATTTCTATCAAGAGATTTGTAAAACAGTAAGCTGCTGATAGTGAACAATTAACAACTAACAGTGAACAGTGAAATGAAAAATTTAAGATTCACTGTTCACTGTACACTATACGCTGTTCACTGATCCACGTGCTTTTTCAGGCAATAGGCAACAGGCAACAGGCAACAGGTGATAGTTCGAAATTCAAGATTCGTTGATCCTTGCCTTGCTGCCGTCTGGAATATTCAATATTCAAATAACACCGATAAAAATTCCCCGGGACAAACAACCCCGAATTCAATTTGGGACTATCTTTGTCTGCAAAAATAGATTTGCCATTCCTTTCAAAACAACATTCCTTACAAAAAATCCCATCGAAATGAAATCTTACACAAAATCAACGGTCTTTTCAGTTTCCGGCATTGCCCTGTTATTGCCGGCAATGCTCCTCCTGTTCTCCATTTTCCCGCGAACAGCCATTGCGCAATGGAACACAAATACCTCGATAAACCTGGAGATTTCCAGTATCCCCATTGCCGATATGCAGGCGGCACCGACCACCGATGGCAAAACATGGATCGCTTTTTATGCGGAGACTGGCAGCAATTACGATATGCGGGCGCAGCTGATCGATGCCAACGGTTATAAGCTTCTTGGAGCAGATGGAATGCTCGTAAGCAGCCAGACGTCGGGAAGCGCAATTTTTGTTTTTAACGTTTGCGTAGATGCTTCCAATAACCTGATCATTGCCTGCCAGGACATGCGAACCGGGAGCATGCAGGCAGTCATGTACAAGATCTCCCAGGCGGGCACCCACCTTTGGAATGCTACGGGAGTGATCCTTGGCGGAGGTCTCGCACCTTATCCCGCCGTGTTGGGCAATGGCGAGGTGGTTGTTGCATGGAATGCAGATGCAGGCAACACCCTCGGAATTCAGAAGATCACCACAACGGGAACCCTGGCATGGACGACACCCATTTCCATCATGGTCGGGGGAAGCACCACCACACGCGGGGAACTGATCGGGAACACGGGGAGTAAATTCACCATGGTCTATCAAAAGCGCGGCGTCGGAATTTCAACCACGTTATATGCACAGATGTTTGATAATGCCGGCACGGCCCTTTATCCCGCCACACAGATCTGCAGCCAGACGACAAGCGGGGCGCGTTATTATTCCATCGCGGCAGAAGGCGACACCACCTATTACGGATACTACAGCTCCACCGGCAACCGCTTTAACTCTTTTCTTGAAAGGATCAACCCGGGTGGCGTGCTGCCCTGGGGGATTAACGGTTCGAACTTTAATACTTCCACCGGCACCAACGACAACTACCAGGGGCAGACCGATATTAACCTGGCACCGGGTTCTCCTTATGTATGGTCGGTTTGCAATTTCATGGATCCGAACCAGACGGTTTACGGGGTCTATGTACAGAAATTCCTGAAGACCTCGGGCGCCCGCCAGTTCGGCGACGGTGCCAAAGTAGTCTATGCAATAAGCACAAACACGGATCAGCATTGCGGGAACCTGGAGCTTGTGAATGACAATCCCATGTTCATGAGCTATGATGTCACTGAAAAAATTTATGCGACAAGGCTGGATGCAAACGGGAATTTCGTTTGGCCGGGAAACAGGGTCGAGCTGAGCTCAACTACGGCTTCCCCGGGTACTCCAAAAATGAGGTACTGTTTTACCCCCGATGGTCCGAACCGGTGTGCAGGCACCTGGACGGAGAACAGGGGATCGAATTACAAAGGGTATGCACAGGGCATTTCAATCGGCGGCCTGATCGGGATTGACGTTGCCACACAAGGCGGCGTACCCGCAACGATAACAACCAATGGAGGAACCCTTCAGATGGTGGCAACGGTGTTCCCTTCAACGGCGAACCAGGCTGTGAACTGGAGTATCGTACCGGGAACAGGATCAGCAACGATAAGTACGACCGGACTTGTAACAGCGACCGGAAACGGGACTGTTTATGCAAAGGCCATCGCTGTCCAGGATGTAACCATGAAAGATTCTCTCCTGATCACTATGACGGGGCAGGCTGCCTTTGCTCCAACCGTAATAACCCTTGCTGCAACCGCAATCACCGGAACTACTGCCACGCTCAATGGATCGGTGAATGCGAACGGGGCGAGTACGACCGTGACATTCAACTGGGGAGTGAATGTTTCATACGGAAATACGGCCTCAGGGAGCCCGGGAACAGTCATCGGTGCTTCGCCTACAGCCGTTCTATCCAACCTGAGCGGCCTTCTTCCGGTAAGTACCTACCATTTCCGCTGTGTCGGTGTCAACACCATGGGCACCACATACGGTGCTGACCTGCAGTTCACCACCTGCCAGCCACCGGCAGCCGCCGGAACCATCACAGGTCCAACATCGGTCTGCCAGAATCAATCAGGTATCGTATACAGTGTTCCCACGATCCAGTATGCCACAACCTATACCTGGACGGTACCCACCGGCGCAAATATCACTGCCGGGGCCGGAACCAACTCCATCACGGTAACTTACACAACCGGAGCAATCCCGGGGAATGTTACCGTTGCCGGCACCAACTCCTGCCAGTCAGGCACGGGATCCACCCTTGCTGTTAATGTAAGCCAGGTACCCACCCCAACGATAACAGGTCCTGGTGAAGCCTGTACAGGTACCACCAGCTACAATTACCTTACGGAAGCCGGTATGACCAATTATGTATGGGCAATCTCATCAGGAGGGACGATCCTTTCCGGGACCGGCACCAGCTCCGTCATGGTCCAGTGGAATGTGACAGGACCACAGACACTGAGCATCAATTACAGCAATTCAGGCGGATGCCAGGCACCGGCCCCTGTTGTGAAGAATGTAACCGTAAGTGTGTTGCCATCTGCAGCCGGTACCATTACCGGGGATCAAACCGTTTGCGCCAATTCAACGGGACATGTTTATTCGGTGGATCCCGTCGCCGGGGCCACCTCCTATGTATGGAACGTTCCTTCAGGAGGCACCATTGTTTCCGGGGCAGGAACAACATCCATCACAGTAAACTATTCGTTGAGTGCCGTTTCCGGCAACGTCACCGTTGAGGGGAATAATGTTTGCGGCAACGGACCGGGCTCAAGCCTGAATGTGCTGGTGAACCCGGCTCCTGCCACCCCTGTCGTGGATTCCAGCGGGGTGGTCCTGACGAGTAGTTCGACAACGGGTAACCAATGGTATAAAGACGGTGTGCTGATTGCGGGCGCTACCGGCCAGCAGTATGTTGTTTCGGAAACCGGAACTTACTGGACGGTGGTGACGATCAACGGCTGTTCCTCTGCAGAGTCGAACCATGTTTACATCCTCATTACGGGTGCTGAATCATTGCAAAGCCCGGTATTTTCAATCAAACCGGTTCCGAACGACGGACAGTTTACCATTACGATCCGTTCATCCGTTATAAAAACCTTCAGCCTTGAGATCTACAATATCCTGGGGATGAAAGTCTATACGATGAATGAAATCCATGTAAATGACATGACGCAGAAAACGATTGATCTGAGGCCGGTTCCGGATGGTGTTTATACGCTTGTCCTGAAAGACAGGGATAACAAGATGGTGAAGCAGTTTGTTGTGAAGAGGTAAATTACCGTATCCACCCCGACCTTCTGTCTTCCCCTCCCTACTTGTAGGGAGGGGATAAGAGGGGTGGGTATGTGCAGCTCCTGGAGGGGATAAGAGGGGTGGGTATGTGCAGCTCCTGGAGGGGATAAGAGGGGTGGGTATGTGCGGCTCATGGAGGGGATAAGAGGGGTGGGGATCCCCCATCAATCACGACAACGTCCTTAGGTTTTCCAGTTTTTTCTTTGCAAGAAAACTATGAATGTCGCCCAGGTGCTCTTTAACACGTTTGTTGCCGAATTCATATACCTTGGAAACAAGGCCGTCGAGGAAATCGCGGTCGTGGGAAACAAGGATGAGCGTTCCGTCGTAATCCTGAAGGGCGCTCTTGAGGATGTCCTTTGTTTTCATGTCGAGATGGTTTGTAGGCTCATCGAGGATCAGCAGGTTGACCGGTTCGAGCAGCAGCTTGATCATGGCCAGCCGCGTGCGTTCTCCGCCGGAAAGCACCTTGACTTTCTTGGTCCAGTCATCGGCCCCGAACATGAATGCACCGAGGAGGTCTTTTATTTTCGTCCGGATGTCGCCTTTGGCCACATCATCGATCGTTTCCAGCACAGTGATCCCTTCATCCAGGAGCGAAGCTTCGTTCTGGGCGAAATAGCCGATCATCGTATTGTGGCCAATGGTCAGCTTGCCGTCGAAGCCAATTTCGCCCATGATCGCCTTGACCATGGTTGATTTTCCTTCGCCGTTCTTCCCGACAAAGGCTACACGTTCGCCACGCTGGATGCTGAACGTAGCATCCGAAAATACATTGTGATCTCCATAGAGTTTCGAGACCCCGTCGAGGATCACGGGATAGCTTCCTGACCGCGGTGAAGGCGGGAACCGGAGCCTGAGTGCGGAGGTGTCCACCTCATCGATCTCGATCAGGGTAATCTTTTCCAGCATCTTGACCCGCGACTGCACCTGGTTTGTCTTGGAATAGGTTCCCCTGAATCGTTCGATGAAATCCTGGTTCTCGGCAATGAATTTCTGCTGCTCATCATACTGTTTCTGCTGCTGTTCGCGGCGTTCCTTGCGGAGAACGAGGTATGACGAATAGTTCACCCGGTAGTCGTAGATCCGGCCCATGGTCACCTCGATGGTGCGGGTGGTGATGTTATCCACAAAAGCCCGGTCGTGGGAGATGACGATCACCGCATTCGCGCTGTTGATAAGGAAATCCTCGAACCACTGGATGGATTCGATGTCCATGTGGTTGGTTGGCTCATCGAGCAGGAGGAGGTCAGGTTTCTTCAGCAGGATCTTTGCCAGCTCGATCCGCATGCGCCATCCGCCGCTGAACTCGCCGGTGGGCCGTTTAAAATCTTCGCGACTGAATCCCAGTCCCAGCAATATTTTCTCAACCTCGGCATCGTAATTCGTTTCCGCAAGGGAATAGAATTTCTCGCTGAGCGTGGATACCCGTTCGATCAGGTCATAATATTCAGCCGATTCATAATCATCACGGGTGGAAAGCTGGACGTTCAGTTCAGCGATCTCACGCTCCATGTCAAGGATATGGATGAAAGCCTGGGCGGCTTCTTCAAAGACCGTCCGGCTGTCGACAATGCTCAGGTGCTGCGGCAGGTATGCAATCACGGCATCCTTCGGCGAGGAGACCTTGCCGCGTGTTGGCGTTTTATTTCCCGCAATGATCTTCAGAAGGGTCGATTTCCCGGCCCCGTTCTTCCCCATGAGGGCGATCCTGTCCTTGTCGTTAATAGCGAAAGAAATATCCCTGAAAAGAGTCGTCCCTCCAAACTCTACGGTCAGCCCGTCAACTGAAATCATCCCTGGTTTATTAAGAGAATGTTTAAATTTTCCATGAAATGAACAAAATGTAAAATCTAAAATGGTAAAATGGAGGAAATGTGATCTGTATTACCATTTTGCATTTTCTTAATTCGCAGATCAATTTTAAACAGACCGAAAATGAGCCGCAAAGATACCGGTTTTTAGGAAGGGAGGATTATTCCCGGATAATTTACTAAGTTCGCAGCCCGTATGAATCATCGAATGCAGCAACCGATCCGGAATATCGCCATCATGGCTCATGCCGATGCCGGTAAAACCACCATCACCGAGCAATTCCTTTTCCTGGGAGGCCAGACGAAGAAACCGGGTCATGTCGACCAGGGAACGGCCCAAACGGATTTTCTCCCGGTCGAGAAGGAGCGCGGAATCTCAGTAAGGTCAGCCCACACTTCCTTTACCTGGAAGAATACCCGGATTAACCTGACCGATACCCCCGGCCATGTCGATTTTTCATCGGATGTGGAACGGGTCATGCGTGTTCCGGATGCTGTCATCCTTGTTATTTCAGCAGTTGAGGGAGTCCAGGCTCATACAGGAACACTCTGGTCGGCATTAAGGGAACGACAGATCCCCGTCCTCTTTTTTATCAATAAGATCGATCGGGTCGGCGCCGACAGCGAGGCCGTCATCAGGGATATTGAAAAAGAGCTGAAGGTGAAACCCTTTTGCCTCCAGCACACCTCCGGTGAAGATGAAAATGAGGTATCGGTAAGGAGTTTGTGGACCCCGGAAAGCATGGATTCAGGCCTCACGGAGCATATCGTCGCCGGAGATGAAAAACTGCTGAACAAATATCTTGAAGGTGCTCCACTTTCTTTTGAAGAACTTGACCGCCAGTTGACCCTGATGATCAGATCGTGCAACGTGTACCCACTCATGTTCGGATCTGCCAAGATGAGATGCGGCATAGAAGATCTGCTTGATTTTGTGGTGAATTATTTCCCGGCACCTGGCGGGGATCCGCTGAAGCCCCTTTCTGCGCTTGTTTTTGGGGTTAGTCATGACAGGATCATGGGGAAGATCGCCTTTGTCAGGATTTTTAACGGAAGCATCAGCAACCGGGAGGTCGTTTTCAATTCGACCCGGAAGGTTGAAGAGAAAGTTACACAGGTGCGCCGCATCATTTCCAACAGGTATGAGGATACAGGGTTTGCTGAGGCCGGAGATATTGCCGGGATCAGCGGACTGGCAAGTGCACAGGTCGGGGATTTGCTGGGGGTTTCCAGGGAAAGCATACCACCTGTTGTAAAAATCCGGACACCGCTGCTGACCGTCCAGGTGAAGGCAGTCAATCCCAAGGACTATTCTGCACTGGCAGAAGCCATGCAGGAACTCGCCGCCGAGGATCCTGTGCTGGATTTCGAATGGCTGAGGGAAGAAGCCGAAATGCATGTGAAGATCATGGGCTGGATCCAGATGGAGGTGCTGGAGCGGATCCTTGCTGACCGTTTCGGCATTGCGGCCACCTTCGAAAACCCGACTGTCATCTACAAGGAAACTCCCTCCAGGCCAGGCGAAGGATTTGTGAGGTACTGGATGCCGAAGCCCTGCTGGGCCATCATGAAATTCCGGATCGGGCCCGGCGACCGGGGCAGTGGTGTAACCTATCAAAGCCGGGTTTCCGTGAATGACATCCAGCAGAAATACCAGAACGAAGTGGAGCGGACCATTGCCGCTGCACTGAAGCAGGGGATCAAAGGCTGGGAAGTCACGGATCTGAGGATAACGCTCATTGAAGGAGAGGACCACCCGGTACATTCCAGGGCGGGAGACTTTGCCGTGGCCACACCCATGGGGATCATGGATGGGCTTGTCAATACCGGCACTACGCTCCTCGAACCGATGATCCGGTTTATGATCAACGCCCCGGAGGACCTTCTCGGGATCATCACCAGCGACATCACACGGATGCGCGGCAGTTTCGAAAGTCCGTCCATGGACAACGGCCGCTTTACGCTGGGAGGAATTGTTCCGCTGGCCACATCGCTCGACTTTCCTGTCAAACTGAGTTCGCGGTCAGGCGGAAAAGCAAGGATATCCACGCATTTTGCCGGCTATTCGGAATGTGACGACGAATTGGGCGTGATCCGGTCCTACAAAGGGATCAGCCCGCTCGATACGGCCAAATACATCCTGAAGGCACGGAGAGCCATTCAATAAAGAGTTTGAATATCGAATATTGAATGAAATACAACTCCCACTAGTCACCACCTCACCAGCTCACTAGCTCACCACCTCACCACCTCACTAGCTCACTAGCTCACCACCTCACCACCTCTCATCGCATATCGAACAGAGAACAACACGGAATTAAAAAAGTCCCTGTTATTTTAATGAATCTTTGTTATATTTGGCGATGTTCTCTATATGATAGGATCAAAGTAGGTGTGTTTTAAATCAACTATATAATTTGAGTCGCTCAGAATAGTTGCTTTTCCGGAAGAATAAACCTGTCAAACGGAAGAAAATGATAACCTGAAGTTATCATCGGTCAAGATTAAAAACCGAAAAAGAATTATTCTGCCAAATTATATTTCAAATCACTTAAAACTACCTGTCATGAAGAAGAACATCTCCATTCTGCTGTTGTTGTTCCTGGGGTTTACCACATGGGCACAATTTCCCGAGGCGATCAATTACCAGGCTGTCGTGCGCGACGCAAGCGGCAACATTCTACCCAACCAATCCGTACGTTTCCGGTTAAGCTTATTACGCGGGAGCGCCTCCGGGACTGTGATCTACAGCGAAACCCATTTGAAAACTACCAACGCCAACGGCCTGGCAACACTGGCTATTGGCCAGGGCACAGTAGTGTCCGGCACTTTCACCAGCATCGATTGGAACAGTGCACTTTATTATGTGAAAACAGAGATGGATCCGGCCGGCGGTACGGCTTATCAGGTAATGGGAACCACACAGTTTCTTTCGGTACCGTATGCCGAATATGCAAAGGTTGCAGGCAATGGTGTTTCCTCCGGGACCAGCGGCCAGACGTTGAGAAATAGTGGTACGGGCTGGCTTCCGGATGGCAACCTGACCAATGATGGAACCAAGATAGGCATAGGTACGGCAAGTCCGGATAATTCTTCCATCCTGGAGGTCAAATCAACCACCAAGGGGATCCTTCTACCGCGGATGCTTGCGGCACAACGGCTGGCTATTGCAAGTCCGGCTGAAGGATTGACCGTTTACCAGACTGATGGTGTGAGTGGGTATTACGTAAAAACTGCAGCGGGCTGGATCCTGCTGGGCGGATCGAATCTTACCGGTTCGGGAGTGAACGGGCATGTGGCATTCTGGACAGGAGCCGGTTCACTTAGCAGCAACAGCGGCCTTTTCTGGGATAATACAAACGGCAGGCTGGGATTAGGAACATCTTCCCCATTATACCAGCTTTCCCTTACCGGCTCCATGAACCTTCCGCAAACGACCGCAACAACCGGGGTTATCAACATAAGTGGAAACCGGTTTATCCATGCATACGGAACTGATAATACCTTTTTGGGAGCAAGCTCAGGAAATTTCAGCCTGACGAACAGTGGAAATACAGGGATCGGGAAAGATGCCCTTCATTCATTAACTTCGGGAGAGGGGATGACGGCTGTAGGGTATTATGCGCTCCGCACACAAACAGCCGGATTCGGAAACACAGCGGTGGGTTATAATGCAGGACTCATGAATTCGACAAACAGTTTCAATACCTACATCGGGTCCAATGCCGGAGCTGAAAATACCAAGACATACGGCACGTTCCTCGGTTATTTCGCCGGCTCGAACAACGACGGTTCAAGCAATACATTTGTGGGTTCATATGCAGGAAGCAACAACCTGACAGGAATGAACAATATATTTATCGGAAGTTCGGCCGGCATGAATGAAACCGGCAGCAACAAACTCTACATCGAAAATTCCAATTCTGCAGCACCTTTGATCTATGGAGACTTTACCTCAAATTATGTCAGGATCAACGGAGATTTTGGCATCCTCGAAGGTGGTACAACGCCTTCCTACTTCACAAGCTTTACCGGTGGTGACCAGGCTGCGGACTTAAACTATAAGCTGCCTGCCGCCTATCCCGCTTTAGCAGGGCAGGCTTTGACTTCAACGTTGGGAGGGACCCTTTCCTGGGCGAGCACCGAACAGCCGCTGACAATACAGAATGGATTGACCCGCGCCACAAACACCGTAAAACTCGGTGGAGCTCTCACAGAGAATACCGCCATCACCCAGGACGGTACCGAAACGCTCACGATCGTCAACAGCGGGAGCGGCAATACGATGGTCAACCTGACGGGCACCGGCGATTTTCAGCTCCAGGATAACGGAACAGCTTTTTTCACGGCCACGGATGGAGGAAGGATCGGGATCGGAACCGCGACCCCAAACCAGCAGCTTGAACTTACCGGGAACCTGCGGTTACCCACAACTACCACCACTTCCGGGATCATCTATTCGGGAACGACCCCTTACATCAGCAGTCTGGGCACATCGAATAATTTCATCGGCAAACTATGCGGGAACCTTACTCTTACAACTGCAATTTACAACAATGCAATCGGCGACAGCGCTTTATATTCCCTTACCAGCGGAGACAAGAATGTAGCCCTGGGCCAGGGAGCCTTAAAATCTGTTACGACATCGGTAGGGAATATCGGGATCGGCTATGACGCCGGCAGGAGCATTGTTGATGCTGCAGGATATAATACTATAATCGGGTACCAGGCAGGCATCCTGAACAATTCGGACCGGAATACATTCCTCGGTTGTGAAACTGGTTTTTCAAATACGGCCGGCCATTATGACGTTTTTGTAGGACACCAGGCGGGGTACAGGAATGAAACGGCAAACAACTGTACGGCCCTTGGGTACAAGGCTCTTTTCAGCCAGACCGGCGATGCGACAGACAACGATTTGAACAATACGGCTGTGGGATTCCAGGCCCTTTACTGGAATAATCCTACAAGCAGCGACAATGGTCGTCATAACGTTGCAATCGGAAATGATGCACTCAAAATTAATTCAACGGGAGCCTATAATACATCAGTAGGTTCCCAGGCATCCCTGAATAACACAACGGGTAATTACAATACCTCGGTAGGTTACCAGGCATCCCTGAATACCTCATTGGGGAATTATAATACCAGCATGGGTTATGAAGCACTGAACCACAATTCGACAGGTGTATTCAACACGGCAGTCGGGGCGAGTGCTATGTTTTTTTCGACCGGTGAATACAATACTGCTATTGGAGCAGGCGCTCTCTATGGAACCGGTGCGGGCAGTTACAATACGGCCATCGGGTATTACGCGATCATCAATCCCGGCACGGTTGAAAATTCCATTGTTATCGGGTATGATGCAAAATCCACATTGAGCAACCAGGTCATGCTGGGGAATGCGGATATGACCTCACTTTATTGCATGGGAGCCTATGTCGGCACTGTGGGCACGACCAACAGGGATCTCTATGTTGATAACACCGGGAAGATCGGTTATGTCTCTTCTTCCGCAAGGTATAAAAACAACATCCGGGACATGGAAAACATCGACTGGCTGTACAATCTGCGGCCTGTCAACTTCGCTTACAAATCGGATGACCTTAAGAAAAAACAATATGGCCTGATCGCCGAAGAAGTAGAGAAGGTCAATCCTTCATTTGTCAGCTATAACCCTGACGGTTCCATCGAAACAGTATCATACAACCAGTTGATTACGCCAATGGTCAAAGCGATCCAGGATCAGAAAAAGGCCATCTCCGACCTTCAATCGGAGGTGGAACAACTGAAAAAAGACAGGGAATTACTGATGTCGCGACTCGATGCCCTGGAAAAAAAGGAGAGCCTGGTTTCGAAAAAATAGACCTGCTTGTGTACCCTCCCCGACCCCGAGTACTCGGGGTCTTCCCCTCCCAAGTTCCCCGCGTACGCGGGGATCCAGGGAGGGGATAAGAGGGGTGGGTACGTAGGGGATATTCATTATCTTTGGACCTTATCCTGGATTCAATGACCACACCACCGTCTACTGCTGCCGCCACTGCAACAACTCCCCGATTTCTCAATGAACACCAGAAACTGACAAAGGTCCATTACAAGATCCTCGGGATGAGCTGGGCCGGGTGGGTCTTCGATTTTTATGACCTGATCCTGTTCACCTTTCTGATGATCCCGATTGCAAAGGAGTACCATTTCAGCGATATGCAAATGTCGTATGTGCTGGGTTCCTGCCTGGCGGCAACGGCGATCGGGGGAGTGATATTCGGGATCCTGGCGGACCGTTACGGCAGGCGGCCGGTTTTGCAATGGACTGTGCTTACCTATTCCATCGGCAGCCTGTTATCAGGGCTGGCCGGCTCATTCTGGCTCCTGATGATCTTCCGGATCATTACCGGGCTTGGTGTCGGCGGCGAATGGGGAACAGGTCAAACCTATATCGGGGAAACATTCCCCTGCAAGAATCGCGGCCGGTATTGTGCGTTTATGCAAACCGGAGCCCCCATCGGTATTGCACTCGCTTCGCTGGTGGGCGGATTGCTTGCTCCTGTCATCGGCTGGCGGTTTTGTTTTTTTGTATCGGTACTTCCCGCATTCATGGTGCTCTATATCCGGAAGCATTTACCGGAATCCGATCTCTGGCTGGAACGGAAAAAGAACCTGAAGGCCGGATCACGGTCTGTTCAGGAACTGGGGATGGCCGGGATAAACCAATTAAGCCAGCTTTTCAACACCAGGAACCGGAAATATTTCATCCTCGCACTGATTCTGGCCATTTTTGACATGTCGGCATACTGGCTCACCTATTCCTGGATGCCGGGCTACCTTCACACGGAACGGAATTTTACGCTGACTAAATCCGTTCTCTGGATGCTCGTCACGCAATCCGGCGGATTTCTCGGGTACCTGCTTTTTGGTATTGTGTCCGACAGGATCGGCAGAAGGCCCGCCTATAGCATATATTCCGTCATCATGGCCCTGGGACTCGTGATGGTGACGATCTTCTGGGACCATATCGTGATGTATCCGCCGATCATCCTTGCTTTCATGTTCATGGTGGGTTTCGGTACCGGGATGTTCGGAGGGTTCGGCGCCCTGTTCTCAGAGCTTTTCCCAACCTCCGTCAGGAACACGGCGATGGGGTCGGCATTCAACCTGGCCCGGGGCGTACAATTCCTTACTCCCGTGATGATCTCCGTTATTGCCGTGAAATTCGGCCTGGGCGGAGGCATTTCACTTGCCGCCCTGTTCGCCCTTCTCACCGGCGCGTGGATCTGGACTTTCCCTGAAACGAGAGGGAAAAAGCTGTATGCTGAGGATCATCTGATGAGTTGTTGAGTTGTTTAGTTGTTGATTTGTTGATTTTATTTAGCCTCATCCCCTGCACCCCTTCTCCTTCAGGAGAAGGGGACGGGGGTTGAGGTGCCTAGGTAAATACCCCGTCGCTTGCGGCGAGGAGTTTCAATAGCCTGGGTAAAATGTATCCCTCCTGAATTTCTTTCCTCACAACATACTTCTTTCTTTATCTCTTTACTTTATAATGGGGTGGAAGATCACTTGCTTATATCTTCGGTATATTCTGATACACTTTTGCATACAAAAAGCATACAGGAAGGATACAGGAAGGATATAGGAAGAATACAGGAAACATATAGAAAGGATACAGGGAAATATAATCTAAGATCTAAGATCTAAGATCTAAAAACTAAAAATCCAAGATCTAAGATCTGAAAATCTAAAATCCAAATTCTTAATGCTCTCCGAACTTTTCCGGAACCAAAATTCTTTCTGAATTGAAGACCGGTATGATAAATTGTTATATTTATCCCTGTTTTCTGCCTTACGGCTGTCACCTAAACTGACCGAGATGAAAAGAAGCATACTGTCCCTGTTCCTTATTCTGGCGATCGCAACCTTGCCTGGTATGGCCCAGAAGAAAACGTCGACGTTCAAGGACACGCTTGATCATAAGTTCGACATGAGCAACTACATCATCAACCTTCATGGATTTATTCCCTGGCCGACAATTATAACGGAACCGGCACTCGGGAGCTTTGGCCTTGCGTTGGCTGCTGTTTTTATCAGTCCTCAAAAGTCCTCAGGCAAATCAGAAGACGCTTACCGGTTCCCCGATATCACCGGGATTGCGGGAATGTACACCCTCAACAATACATGGGGTGTCGGGGCGTTAAGGCAGGGTTCTTTTCCTTCCATCGGCATGAGGTACACCATTGGGGCCGGATATGCGGATGCCCATATGGATTTTTACCGTGAATTACCACATCTTGATAAACAACTGAAGCAGCAGTTCAACCTGAAACCGATCGTAGCGGCAATAGATGTGAGCGAGAATCTTTACAAGCGAAAGATCTATGTTGGCCTGAGGTACCAGTTTACACGGATGATCGTCAACTATGATCTGAAGAATACAGGCGATACGACTTTCAGGATTGATTTTGATTCGATCTTCGATTCGAAGAATTTAAATAAAAACCTTGGTAATGGCGGGATCTATCTTGAATTTGATTACCGGAATTCAATGTTTACCCCTGATAAAGGATTAAGGTTCAAAACCACCTATACCTTCGGACGCCAATGGACAGCCAGTGATTTTGACTATGACCAGCTGGTGGTAAATGCAAATATGTTCATCCAGTTCTGGAAACCCTGGGTTTGCGGACTTCGGGCAACCGGCCAGGCGATGTTCAATACGGTGCCTTTTTACTATTACCCTTATCTTGATATGCGGGGGATCCCGATGATGCGATACCAGGGGCAGAAAACACTATTATTTGAAACAGAACAGCGTGTTGATGTGACCCGGCGGTGGAGCCTTGTAGGCTTTGTGGGATCCGGAAGGACCTGGAGCGATTCGAAGTACATGAGCGATGATACCTGGCATTGGGCCGGCGGTGCCGGATTCCGCTACCTGGTGGCACGACTTTTCAAATTGCGAATGGGTTTTGACGTTGCCGTCAGCAAAGATCAGTTCGCCTACTACTTCGTATTCGGACATTACTGGAACCGGTAGTGATTTGAATTTCCCACCCGCGCCGTAGGTTTCGAGATTTCGGGTTTTGCGTATCTTTGCTGAAAAATTATCATGAAAAGGCAAAAATATATCCTGTCTGGAATACTTACGGTTTTCCTTTCATTCACGACGATAATCCTGTCAGCACAGTCCGGTGATCCCTGGACGTCAAAAGACCTGATGGCGCCGGAAACACTTGCTACAATGATCGGTAAGCCGAACGGCCAGAAACCGATCATATTCAATATCGGTCCGCTTGACGACATTAAGGGAGCCATCAATATCGGCAGTACGAATAAAAAGGCAAACCTCGATAAATTAACCAAGGCACTTGCCGGTGTTCCAAAAGATAAAATGGTTGTCATTTATTGTGGTTGCTGCCCTTTCAAAAATTGCCCGAATATCAGACCGGCCTTCAACCTGCTGAAAGAACAGGGGTTTAAAAACCCAAAGCTGCTTAACCTGAGTCATAACCTCAAGGTTGACTGGACAGATCCCGGTTACCCGATGAATTAGTTTTCATCGGTTCATCCCCTGGGACATCGTGATCATCCGGGAAAATAATATCTTTACAACTCATACTATAACTATCTGAATATGACAAGAACTTCCGGATCAATTTTAACATTACTATTTTCAGGACTTGCTTTGGCTGTATCGGCACAGCAGGAACAGCCAGCCTTTGAATCGTATTCGAAATACGATTTTACGCCGGGTGAGAAAGTGATATTTTTCAATGATTTCAGCGAAGCTGTGGTGGGAGATTTCCCTGCCGCCTGGAATACCAATGGCTCAGGGGAAGTGGTTACAACAAATCTGTACCCCGGAAAATGGTTCAAAATGACAGGTTCAGGGTCGACTTCCCTCGAGGAAGGTGTTAAGCTTCCCGATAATTACACCATAGAATTTGATGTCATCGCCCATCCAAACGGAAAAGAAGGTGAAAATTTCAATTTCGGTTTTTACCTCTACAGTGCAGAAAACCCAAAAGACCTGAATGAAGGAGGCGCTGTTCCGGGGAAAGTCGGAATAAAAATGGAGTTTGGCTACCGTGCGACATACAGTGCCTACGACGAAACCGGTTACACGCTTGACGGAGTGAATGAAAATGCGGTGATGAATCCGGATAAAAAGTACCGCCTGTCGTTCTGGGTGCAGAAAACCAGGCTGAGGGTTTACCAGGACCAGGTCAAGATATTTGATCTGCCGAAGGTAATGACCGCAGGCCACCAGTATAATATGATGCGTTTTGAATTGTGGGATGCCGGCGAACCGATGGTAACGAATTTCAGGATTGCCACAGGTCTGCCCGACATGCGCAACAAACTCCTCACGGAAGGCAAACTGGTGAGTTACGGCATTTATTTCGATGTCAATAAAGATGTGGTGAAACCCGAATCTTACGGCACGCTAAAAGGAATTGCCGACGTACTGAAAGAAAACCCCGATCTCCGGATCAGGATCGTCGGTTATACAGACAGTGACGGGGCTGATGCAGCCAATCTCGACCTGTCGAAACGCCGCGGTGCCGCTGTAAAAAGTGAGCAGGTAAAGAATTTTGACATCAGTGCTTCACGTCTTGAATCAGATGGGCAGGGAGAAGCCAAGCCCGTTGCACCAAACGATACCCCCGTTAACAAAGCGTTGAACCGGAGGGTCGAGTTTATTAAATTATAACCCGTGAAAATTGGATTGTACACCAGAGCAGCAGGATCCGGAATTTTGTGGATCATTCTATTGTTCTTCACCTTCCCGGGATTTTCACAGGACGCTGATTCCATCCAGGCAAACTTCAATGTCTACAGGTGCGACAGCCTGGTGCAGGCCAATGCGCTCAATCCCGACTTTGTGATCATGGATGTGCGGACACCCGGCGAATATATTCCGGATCATCTGGAAGGAGCGATCAACAGGAACTATTATGATGCTGATTTTTCCAGCCAGATTGATCTTTTGCCCCGGAATAAGATGTACCTGATCCATTGCCAGGGCGGGAGCAGAAGCGCCAACGTCTTTACCCTTATGATTTCAATGGGTTTTCCGTCGGTGATCAACATGGTTGGAGGGATCAATGCCTGGAAAAATGCGGGCTTCCCGACAACTGACACTTTCGCCCCGCTGCTCATGGCTGTTTCCGATACCATCGTTCCGAATGATTCAATCGTGATCGGGACGACCGATACGATCCGGCTCACAATCACGAATCGGGCCAATGATACCTTGCGGTTCACATCGCTTACATCACTCGCAGGAACCGAATTCAGTACTGACTTCAACCTGGCCACCACGATCACCGGGCCGTTCGACTATACGTTCTCTGTATTCTACGCCCCGGTGGATGAAAACACTGATGCCGTCACGTTCCGGATCGAAAGCAACGGGGGCCCGGTACAGTTCCACATCACCAGGACAGGGAGAGTGTCTGCGGCCGGAATCAGAGGATGGACAATGGAGGATGGAAAATTGAATATCGGGATATTTCCGAATCCTGTTCATACAACTTCCAGTCTTGTGTTTGACCTGGAGGATCCGGGAATCGTTGAGATCTCGGTATTCAGCCCTGACGGGCAGATCGTGAGCAAAACCATGCAGAACGGGTTCGCCGGAAAGAACCGGTTGACGTTCGATGCCTCAGGCCTGGCGCCTGGCGCTTATTTCATTCGTGTGCGATCCGGGAAACAGTTGGCTGGCGGGAAGTTGGTGAAGTGGTGACGGAGCGAAGCAGCGAAGTAGCGAAACAGCGAAGTCGCGAAATGGGTTGTTCCTTCAATTCCATTATCTTTGACCATTGAAACCCTTAAAACCTTAATCTATGAGCCTGGTAATTACTGAATTCAAGGATCAGATCGGCTGGATCACGATGAACCACGATGAAAAAAGGAATGCGCTGAGCTTTGAAATGCTCTGCAACCTGATCGATGCATTTGATGAGATGCTGCTCCGGAAAGCGCGCGTGGTGATCATCCGTGCCAACAAGGGGGCAAAAGTCTGGTCGGCCGGTTTCAATATCGACGAGCTTCCGCGCGACGGGAGCGATCCTTTAGCTTATGACAACCCGTTGCAGAAGGTGATCCGGAGCATCATGGATTTCCCGGCACCGGTGATCGCCATGGCGGAAGGAAGCATCTGGGGAGGGGCATGCAATATCGCTTTTGTTTGCGACATGGTGATCGGTACGAAAAATACCTGCCTGGCCATCACCCCGGCGAAGATCGGTGTTCCTTACAACACCTCAGGGATCCTTCAGTTCATCGATATCATCGGGGCGCATACGGCGAAAGAAATGTTTTTTACGGCAGATCCGATCCCTGCCGAAAAAGCCCATATACTGGGCATTCTGAACCATATCGTCCCGGTGGAAGAGTTGGAATCATTCACCATGACCATCGTCAATAAGATCATCTCAAACTCACCGCTCAGCATCCGCGTGATCAAGGAACAGCTGAACATTCTCGGGAATGCCCTGCCATTGTCACCGCAAACGTTCGAACATATCGATATGCTTCGCCGGAAAGCCGGCACCAGCAAGGATTACCAGGAAGGGCTCAATGCATTTTATGAGAAGCGGAAACCCAATTTTAAAGGGGAGTAACGGGCTGGAAACAGGGTTCTCCAGATAAAATGGGAATTTTCCTTTCATTTCCATTATAAAAGAATTATCTTTATCCACTGAATGCATCAGGAAACGTTGAAGCCAGTTTTCCGGTTTCCTGCCGTCTGTCTGCATAAGGACCGGAATTGATGTTAATCCTGCATCAGTGAACCTGGGGAAATCCGGTCATTCATAACACATTTCGTTAATAAAAAACTGAAAGCCATGAAAAAGTATTTACTTTTTACGGTTGCATTGATCCTCGCATTCGGATCACATTCGCAAAACCTGGTGCCTGAAAACAGGCAACATTCAAAAGATGTTCATCAACTGACAAAAGAGAACCTGTTCAATCCTGAATCAGGATTTTTACTTGACAGTTCATTGAACTACGCCTGGGAAAGTTCCATCAGCAATTGGTCGACTTATCCTAATTACCGCATTCTTAATCAGTACAATAACGAAGGTAATCCAATTACTTATACTGATTATACCTGGAATACACTAACCAATGCATGGGATTATTCTTCCCGGATCATTGAGGTATATGATGTCAACGGCAATATGACTGAGTGGATTTATGACGAGTGGGACGAGGGGACCAGTTCATGGCAACCGTATGAACATGACTCACTGAAATACAATAGTGCCAATGTTCTGATCGAAGAGGCCTGGAATTATTACAATAAGCTGAATCATACATGGTTTACAGGTTACCTGTACAGGTATAATGGTGCCGGGGTTCTCATAGAATTTTATTATCTGTATTGGGATTACCAAACATATAATATAGAAGAAGGCTTCAGGACTTTAAATACACTGAACACTCAAAATGACCCGGTTGAATCCGTTTCCCAGGAGTATGATACCATATCAGAAGGGTGGATAAACTCTTCCCGGGTATTATATTACTATTCATCAGAGAAGCTTGTCAAGGAAACTTTTGATTACTGGGACGGGTCAGCATGGATGCTCACCAGCCAGAGACTTTATACCTACAGTAATAATTTAGTGTCGGAAGCGGTAGATCAGTATTGGAATTCAGGCACTTCATCCTGGATTAATTCCACAAAACTCATGTACACATATAATTCAAACAGTTATGTAACGGAGGAGGTGCAGCAGCAATGGACAGGGGGTGCCTGGAACAATTATTCCAAAAGGACTTATCAGTATAACAGTAACAATGATATCACTGAATTAAGGCGATTGGTATGGACGGGTACTGCGTGGGCGGATTCATACCTCAGGGTGACTGTTTATGACGTTAACGGAAACAGGATTGAATATTATTACAAATCCTATGATACGAGTACAGGCCTTGTCAACTATGGTTATCATTACCTGTACGTGTTCAATTCGAACAATCTGAATACGGAAACCCGTTACCAGATCTGGAACTCGCAGATCAGTGACTGGGAAAATGTTGAAAAGGACAAGATGTATTATTCGAACCACATTTATGGTATTCCTGAAAAAGAGGGAAAAACCTGTAAATGTTACCTGAAAAACCCCTATGTCATGGGAGAGCCGATAAATTGTCCGTCACTGGAGCGGGGTAAACTTTATGAATGCACTGTTTACAGCATGAACGGTTCAATGGTCCTGCACGACAACTTCATGGGAGGAGAAAGCATCAGGATCAATGGACATCTGTCCGATGGAGCCTATTTGATTTCGATCTCTGACCAGGGAAAGGTGGTGTATAAGAATAAGGTGATCATTGCCGGGAATAAATGAGGAGGGCTTATTACGATTTTTTCCTTGCATAGTAGAACCTCCAGTCAAATCCGAGCCTGACGCCAAACATCCAGATTGGCCTGAGTTTGACGGGTTCGATATCGACCGGCTCCAGCATGGTCACCTTTCCGGGGATATCGACACCGGCATTGATCTGAAGGACAAGGCTGGCGCTTTGTCTGCGGGAGAATGTCCGGAACGGGCGGTATTCGAGAATGGGAAAATCGAGCTGGGTCGATCTCATTCTTATAAGCGACAAATTGCCGGTTTCCGACCGTTCATCCGGAACCAGGAAAGCATCCGGACCCTGGATTGTACCATAAAAGCAAACGCCCACTTCACGGCCGAGGACGAACTGGAACCTGCCGATGGGTGTAATCATCCCTGTTTGCCACGGTATCAACCCCCCGTTCCCGGCTGTTGCGATCATGGTGTTTAGCTGTTTTGGGGCGAACAGCAACAGGATCGGGCCTGCAATGAGGATATCCCCGGGAACCAGGTAAAAAGGAAGTCGCAGACGACCGTAAAGGCCTTCCCTGCTTGGGATGGCGGAAAGGATCGATCCGAAATAATTATACACGGGATCATGTTGTATTTTAATGCTTGATGCCCCATCGAGGCGGAAACCAAGATCGAGGAATACAAGCCCGTCACCCGATTCATTCAGCACGCCATCCATTCCGAGACCGGTATGCAATGCAAATTCAAGCCGGGGAACTACCCCCACAGTCTGCTGATCGGGACTGAATCCTCCGGTCAGAACGGAGAGCCTCGCAGCGGGGGCAAGCCCGATGAACGGTCCGAGCTCGGCACGGAATCTCGGGATCTCTCCAAGCCCTGTATTGAGCCCTGGTACAGGCAGTGTGATCAGAACAGGATCGAAAAGATCCCTGAAGCCCGGATCCATGGTTCGCAGGGGCATCCTGGAGGCTTTGGCGATGTTAAACGTATCCGGTTTAAAACAACCGGCCTGGTCATTGAACTTTACAGGCGGCAGCTTATGACCGGCAGCATCAAGGAGCTGAATCAGGCTCATGACGACCGTATTGGCCGCCCTGTCAGCATCTAGGTCACGCATGTAGGCATCTCCTGTCAGAATAACCCGGTCACCTTTCCAGGTTGTGACTTCAAGCCCGTTTTCATCATAGTAGTCATGCGTGCCCTTTCTCAGGGCAGCATTTCCCCATATTCCCGCCACATGACCGGCGGAAAAGCCATCTTCGAGGAAATGAATGGCAAAAGCCTCGTCAGCAAGGATTGAAAGCGCCAGGGCAGAATGTTGTTCCGGTGATAATTTCTCGTTGGCCAGCCGCCATGCATTCAGCATTGCACTTGCATGAAACCATTTATAGGTGCCGACCAGGTTCGGATCAGCACCCTCCACCGAGCAGGCTTCAAAATAGTCAGAAGCCGAGGTATTCACATCCGCCCTTGCGATCATGAAATGAACATTGTTCGATCCTGCACGTGAAACATATTCAGGATCGACCCGGAGCAGGCGCAGGTCAGAATTCCTCAGCGTTCCTTCCCGCTCGCTGCGGTTCCTGGCAGAATCAAGTCCTGCCTTCAGCAAGGCAGCAACCTTTGCGACATCCATGATCCATCCGGTCTGAAGAATGTTATGGACCATGTCGTCAGCCGATGTCGAATGATCCCCGGCAATACCCGGCCAGGCCGCATAATCGAGGTACTGAAAGTCCACACCCTGGGTCGCATCTGCGACTTTAACATCGAGCCTCGACTCATATCCCTTTCTTGCCTCTGCCCAGAGCTGTTCAAGCAGCGTCCGGTGTGCCGGGTCCAGCTTCTGAATGGCAAGTACCATGATGTCCCGGTGCTCTGGATACACCCATGCATGGCAATTTAGTGTCGTTATGGACATAATGATGGCACACATCAGGATTTTTCTCATAATCTGGACGGATAATAAGGGACAGGAAAAAAGTTTCAGTGTAACTATAGCTTTTTGATCGTCACACGGCGGTTCTGTGTGCGGCCTTCTGTGGTTTTATTATCGGCAATGGGCTTTGCATCGCCATAGCCTTTGGATTCAAGCCTCGCAGGATCGATGCCTTTTTTGATGATCTCGGCTTTGATGCTTTCTGAGCGCTTTTCCGACAATACCAGGTTTCCGGCAACTGTGCCGGTATTATCGGTGTGACCCTGGATTTCAAACCGGGTTCCCGGATGATCTTTCATGTAGGTCACGATCTGGTCGATGACAGGGAAGCTTTCAGGTTTTACATTCCACTTGCCGGTATCGAAATAGATCCCATAAATGTCGGCCATGCCTTTTTCGTCAAGATCCTTTGCGATGCTTGCTTTTTCCTGCTTTTTTGGTTCAGGAGGTTTGACAGCCATTCCCGGAATGGCCAGGCGGAATCCGATGTCGAGGGCGCTGTTGTAAGGGTATTCATTATTCCGGTAGGTGAATCTCATGCGATTTTCCGGTGAGCCCCATGCCCCGCCGCGCAATACACGGTTCTTCCCCCGTTCAGGCCCCATCGGGCTATATCCGGGACTTTGCTTGTAATAATTCTCGCCGTACCAGTCGGCACACCATTCCCTGATGTTTCCCGACATGTCGTAAATCCCCAGCTCGTTTGCCAGTTTCTGGCCGCAGCGGTGAGGTGCAGCAGAAGAGTTGTCGACATACCATGCCACCTCATCGAGGTTGTTACCTCCTGAATACGTATATCCCTTGCTTAATGTGCCTCCCCGGGCTGCAAACTCCCATTCTGCCTCAGTAGGCAGGCTGAACTTCTTTCCTGTTTTTTCACTGAGCCATTTGCAATATGCCATGGCATCGTACCAGCTGATGTTGCCCACAGGCTTATCAGTATCAGAGAGGGGTACAGGTTTATTGTTCATGTATTGTTTCCAGGACCCGTTATTCACATTCTTCGGCGGAAGCCCGTGCTTGGTGCGGATCGTATCAGGTTGTTCCGCATCGGTAATATAACCAGTGGCATCTACGAATTTTTTGAACTCCGAAAATGTCACTTCGTATTTCCCGATGTAATAATCTCCCAGTGTCAATTTATGGATCGGAAGTTCATCCTTATTGCCATTATCCAACCCCATGGTAAATGTACCGCCCTTGACAAGGATCATTTCCGGCATTTTAACATTGGTGGTCTGTGCTGAGCTGATTGTACCAATAAATGCTGACAGCACAAAAAAGATCAAGCGTAGAATTGTCTTCATAGTGGAATTTTTTGGATAAAGATATAATATTTTGGAAAAATGATACTTGAATATTTCTTAAACCTTATTGTATGATACCTATATTGTCCTATAATCCCGAAGGAAAAATATTCATCCGGCGGATACAAATCCTGTATAGAGATGATTGAGTGAAATTGCCGGGTATGAAACACCGGCTTTGGATCGTAGGGTTCCAATGGCCTGTTAGCATAGAGGAATAACCGATTTTATCTGAATAAACCGGCCGGATATTTCCTCTATGGTTCAATTTTCTTACATTTGGATGATCATAACAGCTCCGCATGTTCAGAAATCTCTATTCAGGGCTCACACTTTTACGCAAGAAATATCTTGATACACGCTCTTACCTCATCCTTGCCAGCATCCTGATCGGTGCGGTTACATCACTGGCGGCCATTCTTCTCAAGCTTTTTGTCCGGCAGATGCACAGAATCCCTGAATATTTCTTTTCATTGACAAACACGCATATCTTTTATTTCCTGCTTCCGTTGGCGGGTATTTTGCTCACGGTTCTGATTATAAGGATATTCTTCAATAATCATCTTGAAAGAGGTCTTGGGAACATTCTCTTTTCCATTGCCCGGAAATCATCCAGGGTTGAAAAAGAAAATATGTACTCGCACATTGTGACAAGCGGGGTCACCATCGGTTTTGGCGGATCGGCAGGACTGGAAGCGCCGATTGTCATTACCGGGTCGGCCATCGGTTCAAATATTGCAACAAAACTGGGATTCGGGTACCGGGAACGTTCGTTACTCCTGGCATGCGGCGCTGCTGCAGGCATTGCAACAGTTTTCAACAGCCCCATCGCCGGGGTGATCTTCGCCTTTGAGGTGCTGCTTACCGATATCACAATTCCCCTCTTCATTCCCCTCCTGATATCGACAGCCACGGCCATGGTCATTTCAAAATTGCTCTACACCGGGCAGTTATTCTATCTTATTACCAATACCTGGTATTATCATGCTTTGCCTTTCTATGTCCTACTCGGAATCCTCTGCGGGTTGATTTCAGTATATATGACGAGGGTAACTCTTTTCCTGGAAGGGTTTTTCGAACGAAGGAAGAAAATACTGCCAAAAGCTTTATTAGGGGGCATTTCCCTTGGAATATTGGTTTTTCTTTTTCCCTCTTTATTCGGAGAAGGTTACAGCCTGATTGAAAACCTGTTCCGGGGAAATTATAATGATATCCTCAGATACAGCATGTTCAATTTCTTTCCGGCTAGTCCCTGGACCCTTCTTGCGGGGGTGGTCCTGCTGATCCTTGTAAAAGTGGTGGCAACTTCCCTCACCCTTGGAGCGGGGGGGAACGGGGGAATATTTGCGCCGGCATTGTTTACGGGTGCCCTCACAGGATTTGGAACAGCATTCGCGGTCAACAGCACCGGAATTGCCACCCTTCACACCTCCAATTTTATCGCCGTCGGAATGGCCGGGATCATGAGTGGCGTTATCCATGCCCCTTTGACAGCTATTTTCATTATCGCCGAGATTACCGGAGGATATGTGCTTTTTGTTCCCCTGATGATCGTTTCTGCCATTTCTTTTTTTATCAGCAGGTATTTTGAACCCTATACCATTTACACAAAGAACCTTGCCAGCAAAGGACATTTGTTCACCGATGACAAGGACAGGAATATCCTGAAACAGCTGCATCTTGATGAAATGATTGAAACCGGAGGGTTCGTCGCGATCAATGTGACGGATTCATTCAGCAGCCTGATCGAAGCTTTTACGAAGAGCACCCGGAATGTTTTCCCTGTTGTGGATAAGGAGAACAACTTCATCGGCATCATTCCCCTCGGGAGTATCAAGGATGTCATGTTCAAACCTGAATTATTTGAAACCCTCACGGTGCTGGATGTCACCACCCAAAACACAGTGACCATTGATAAATCGGAGATCATGGAGGCCGCCATCGAAAAATTTGAACAATCCAATCTCTGGAATATTCCGGTGGTCGACGGTACAAAGTATATCGGTTTTATCTCGCGCGGGAACATTTTCTCCTATTACCGGAGGATCCTTCAGAAATCGTCAGCGTTTTTTTAATCGCACTTACCCGATGAACAACCCTTCTATCCTGACCTTATAACCCCCTTCTTTCAGGCGTGTAACGGCATTCACCAGGCCGCTGTGACGCCATTGAAGCATGCACCGGCGCGGGAGGAACCAGTAGCGTTTGCCGAGTTTTATCTCCTCCTTTGCATCCCTGATAAGCCCGTCGTATGCCTGGGCTACATAATACCCGATGTCAATGAATCCTTCGTTACGAGGTCTCAGCGGACCGGTAACGCACCAGTTGATCACGCCGTTCCTGGGATCGACATCCGTCACGATGCCGCAATGGGTGATCGGGCATCCGCACGACATTCCCATCGGGCGGCCGATCATGACATCGCCTTTTTTTACCCCTAGTTCTTTCACAAGTGCAGGATTGTAGGGCAAAATGGTTTCCCTCGGCCCGGGTTCATTGTCGAAACAGTCGAGAATGAAATCATAGGGACGTTGCAGGTTGTCGATCCATACTCGTTCCTCAGTACCGCCCCGCAGGAGGTTGGAAATGTCACCCGGAACTGTTTTTCCTGGCTTGTTCCTGTTTATGTGGATGCATCGTTTTAATTCATCCGGATGATCGGGAATAAAATTGGCAAATTCCTGGCAGGATTTGAACCCGCAACCGCCGCAATCGGTTAACGGAAGCTGCACCAGGATGTCGTTGGCAGTGGATCTTATTTCTCTCATATCGTGAGGTGTTAAATGGAATAAATTGGTTTCATTTGTACTGTCATCTTGTATAAGATATCGCAGAACATGCAGATATCATCCATGGTATTAAACCGCCCGGTGCTGACACGGATTGCACCCCGGGCTTCCACCGGGTTCCGGCCAATGGCCTGGAGGACGTGCGATCCGGAATGCCCGCCATGGTTTGATGAGCAGGCAGATCCCGCTGACACTGCTATTCCTGCTTCATCCAGCAGGAGCAGCAACCGGATCCCTTCACCTTCCTGTCCGCTGAACGAGAAGTTGATGATCCCGGGAACGGAATCGGAAGAACCGTTGAAATATACATTCTCAAAATCCTGTGACAGTCGGTTGGTCAGCCGTTCACGCATGATCACCTGTTTCAGGTAATCTTCTTCCATCACATCGCGGCACAAATCAGCCGCTTTCACAAAACCGGCGATCCCCGGAATGTTTTCGGTAGCCGACCGCAACCCTTGCTCCTGTCCTCCCCCGTGAAACAGCGGATCCAGGGATATCCCCTTTTTAATATAAAGTGCCCCGACACCCTTGGGTCCGTATATTTTATGCGCATTCACCGAGATCAGGTCTGCCTTAAGTTCTTCAGGAGATACGGGGATCTTCCCAAACGACTGGCATGCATCGGTATGGAAAGCAATATTGTATTCCTCGGTGATCCTGCCGATTTCATTCAGCGGTTGGATCGTCCCTGTTTCGTTGTTCACATGCATTACAGAGACCAGGATCGTTTCGGAATCGATCGCGGCCCTGAGATCATCCGGATCAACCCTTCCTTCACTGTCAACCGGCAACTGTGTGATGCGGAAACCTGCACGATGAAGCCACCTGCATGTGTTCAGGATACAATCGTGCTCAACGGATGATATGATGATGTGATTCCCTTTATTCCTGTTGGCGAGTGCAAAGCCCTTCAGGGCAAGGTTGTTTGATTCCGTTCCCCCGGAGGTAAAGATAATCTCACCGGAATGGCATTTCAGGATGGAAGCCAGTCCTGACCGTGATCTTTCCAGAATTTCCCTGGCATGGATTCCTTCCCCGTGAAGACTGGAAGCATTCCCTGGACATTCAGTCATGGTACGGGTTATTTCCCGTATGACTGCCGGATCCATGGGTGTGGAAGCCGCGTTGTCGAGATAGATCCGTTTCATGGTCATTCCCCGATATAAAAGAGTTCCTGGTCCATGGTGCGGAGGACACCGAAATGATTTTTCGCCCCGATCTCTTTTTTCCCGACACAGATGGTACAGGTACCGACAGGTGGATTTCCCCGCAGGAACATAGGAAATTCAAGGGGGTTGATCTGTTCGATCTTTTTGACGATCGGGTCGATGCCGATCCCGTACAGGGCATTGCTTTCGACGACAAAAATGTCGTGGGCCGCTTCAAGGACACGGTACCGGAACACCTCGCGCTCTGCCTGTGAGACCAGGTCGATTTTCGTGATCACGGCAATATCCGCAAGTGTAAGCATCGGTCCGACTTTCCTGGGCAGGTTCATGCCGCTGGTAGCCTCGAGGACCACAATTCCAAGCGAATTTTCCACATAGGGAGAACAACGGAGACAAAGGCCTGCCGTTTCCACGAAAAGGTAGTCAGAGCCTTCTTTTTCCGCCCATTCCACCGCTTCATCGAGAACGACCACATTGCAATGGTCGGGACACAATTCGCCTGAATAGATCTTCCGCGCAGGGATCCCGAACTCTTTCTTCATGGTTTCGTCTTCATCGGCAAAAAGCACGTCGATCTTGATGTATGCAGGATAATGGCCCCGGGTAAGCATTCTACGAATGACCTGCCTGATAACGGTGGTCTTTCCGCATGTTGGTGGCCCGGCAAAAATGATTAGTTTCATGGATTTGGGTTTTATGACCTCTCCCCCTTCCCCTCCCCTCATGGTCCCCGCGAATGCGGGGATCCGGGAGGGGTGACGGGGTGGGGTTATTCAGGTTTATACCAATTGAATATCTGCAAGATGTTTTTCCGTCAATTCATCTCCCTGGCGGATCAGGCCGCGGAAGTGCAGGATGATCTCATCCATTCTACGCAGTTTATCGGCCGCTAATTTCTCTTCCGGATTTGAGCGGACGATCTTCTGCATGGCCCCGTTCTTCATGATCATCCGGCAGTCGGATAACAAAGCGATCGTAGGATCATGCGTAACGAATACGAAAAGTTTCTTATATCTCTTGAGCAGTTCAAGGGCTTTCGTTTTATGGATGCCCGCATTCTCGATCTCATCGAGCAGGATGATGGGGGAATTCCCGATCACGACCGCATCAGCGATCAGCAGCGAGCGTGTCTGACCACCTGACAGTTCAGTCATTCCCGTTTCCCGGATGATCGCTTCACCGGTGAGCTGGTTGGCAAACTCAATGGTTTCCTGCACCACATCTTCGATGTTCGTGGCTCCCCTGATCTTCGCATGGATCATCAGAAATTCACCGACCGGCAGATCACTGAGAAAATTCGTGTGCTGGGAGATCAGTGCAATGGGATGTTTCGAAGGATCGAAGCTGAAATCTTCGGGAATTGGTTCTCCGTTGATCAGGATGCACCGTCCCGACGGTGTGTTCCGGTTGGCAAAGAGTTCGATGTCGTTGATCAGGGTTGTCTTCCCGCAACCTGTGGGACCTACGATGCTGATGATGTCTCCCGTACGGAGTTCGAGGTTTTCAACAGCCTCTGCAGAACCGTCTTTTCCCTGTCCCCCGCAGATCGTAATTTTTTGTATATCCATTGTTAAAATTTTTCACAAAAATATACATTAATTCTACCAAATTAGTGTACATTTGCCTGCAACAATTAATTCCGGATGGTGTAATTTTTCATATTCTGATATATTAGATTTAAACATGGAAGAATCGAGCAGGAACCTTTACGATTGTTCAACGTGCATTTTCAGGACCATTTCCACGCATTACATGCCGCCTGAGGATTTTGAGCTGGTGCGCCGCACCTCCGTTCAGCTTCATTTTGAAAAAGGGGAAACGATCCTCAAGCAGGGAGCGGCTTCCCATCACCTGGTATTTCTTCACCGGGGGATCGTAAAATTCAGTTATCAGTACGAGACGGGGAAGAATTACATCATGACCATTGTTTCCGGGCCCAAGCTGCTGGGTGGAGCGAACCTGTTTTTCGGCGAGACCAATATTTTTTCGCTCGTGGCGATGGACCATTGCGAAGTTTGCATGATCGACGGCAAAGCGATGCGTTCAGTTGCCCTGAAGCATGCTAATTTTGTCCTGGCATTGTGTGAACGGACAACAGAGATGTTCCAGTCATCCATCTTTAACTTCATCAGCATGGCACATAAGCAGGTGAACGGGCGGATTGCCGATATCCTGATCTACCTGAGGGAACAGGTCTATAAGAACAACCCTGACGAATTCGTGCTGACGCGTAAGGAAATCGCTGAATTTGCTGCCTGTTCGCATGAAAATGTGATCAATACCCTTTCGAAATTCAATAAGGAAGGGATTATTACCCTGGAAGGAAAAAAGATCCTGATCAATGATCTGAAAAAGTTACACGATATAAGCAAAAGAGGATGATGATATTATCGAAGAGGACGAGGTATGCCATGCTCGCCCTGACCAAACTTGCGAAGGAATATGGAAAAGGGGCGATACTGACCAGTGAGATCGCGGCCAGTGAAAGTATTCCGAGGCGTTTTCTTGAGAACATCCTCCAGGAGATGAAAAAGCTCGGGATCGTCGGCAGCCGCCAGGGGAAGACCGGGGGATACTTTCTTATGCAGGAACCGGATCAGATCAAGCTGGTCACGGTGATCCGCCATTTCGAGGGAACCATTGCGATGATGTATTGCATCTCCGAAAAAGCTTACCAGCCGTGTGAATTCTGCAAGGATGAGGAAAGCTGCAAGATCCGGAAAGTTTTCAAGCAGATCCGCGATAATACCTACCAGATCCTCTCGGATACTTCGCTCAGTTCGCTTATCTGATGACCAGGTGTGAACGACGTTAGTGCGATATTCCCTGTGTCCTGGCACTCAGTGCAGGTAAAACAACGCTTAGCTCACCATGTCATTCTTGAAATATCTCCGCTGAAAATAAAATGAAACATTGACCAGGCTGATCAGGACTGGTACCTCGACCAGGGGCCCGATCACGGCGGCAAAAGCCACGCCTGAATTTATCCCGAACACGGCAACAGCAACCGCAATCGCCAGTTCGAAATTATTGCTGGCAGCGGTGAATGCAAGGGTGGCGGTTTTTTCATACCCGGCCTTGAGTAGTTTCCCGATAAAAAAGGAGACAACGAACATCACCACAAAGTAGATGACAAGCGGGATCGCGATCCTCACGACATCCAGCGGGATCTTCACGATATATTCGCCTTTCAGCGAGAACATCACAATGATGGTGAACAGCAGGGCGAACAGGGTGATGGGGCTGATCTTCGGGATGAATTTCCGTTCATACCAGTCTTTATTTTTCAGTTTGATCAGGCTGAACCGTGTAATGATCCCGGCAATGAAGGGTATTCCAAGGTAGATGAAAACGCTCTTTGCGATCTGACTGATGGTGATATCCACGGTGAACGTCTTTAAACCCAGCCATGCCGGAAAGACCGTGAGGAAAATATAGGCATAAAAGGAGAAGAATAAAACCTGGAAGATCGAGTTGAAGGCGACAAGTCCCGCGCAATATTCCCGGTCACCCTTTGCGAGGTCGTTCCAGACGATCACCATGGCGATGCACCTGGCCAGCCCGATGAGGATCAGTCCGGCCATATACTCCGGATAACCGCGAAGAAACACGATGGCAAGCAGGAACATGAACACCGGGCCGATGATCCAGTTCTGAACCAGCGATACGGTAAGAATTTTAACGTTCCTGAAAACATCACCCAGCTCCTCATACCTCACCTTTGCCAGCGGGGGGTACATCATCAGGATGAGGCCGATTGCGATGGGAATGTTTGTCGTCCCGGATTGGAAATGATTCCAGAATCCTACGATCGAAGGATAGAAATATCCCGAAAATACACCAACGAACATGGCCAGGAATATCCATAAGGTCAGGTACCGGTCAAGAAAGGAAAGTCGTTTTTTTGAAGGGCTCATTTATGGGTTGTTTTGTACCCACCCCGACCTTCGGTCTTCCCCTCCCAAGTTCCCCGCGTACGCGGGGATCCAGGGAGGGGATAAGAGGGGTGGGTATGATGTTATTTTCTCTCCATTGGCTTGATCATGCATGCACAAACCCCGTTCAGCGGCTGGTATTTCCCCGGCTTCATCGGGAGCCCGTCCTTTTCCCAGTCGGCCATACCTCCCGCAAGGCTGGCTACATTCGCAAATCCTTTTGAATGCAGGAAAATTGTATATTTTTTGCTCCACAGTCCCACAGAATCGGCCAGTATCAAAGGCTTATCCAGGGGAAGCGATTCCCATTTCCCATTAAATTCATGATGGGGAAGGTAGATCACATTCTCAACGCCGAAGGCCCGGATCTCTGTTTCCAGTTCTTCACGCAGATCTACGAGTACTGCCCCCAGCTTCAATAATTCCGGGACTTCCATAGGCATCGGGTACGAAATACCGTCGAACTTCAGCCGGCAATTGTCAAATAATGTGGGCATTCTGCTAATGTGTTAAATGGATGTCTTGAAAAAGTAAATAATAATGAAATAAAGGCCACCGAAGATAAAAAGAACCGCAACGATCCTCCGGAACCACTTCTCAAATATTTTGATGCGGTTGTAAAAATTACCGATGGACGACAAGCTGAATGCAATGATATAGGCGATTATGATTACAGGGAGTCCCGTGGCGATCGCAAAGACCAACGGCAGAAGGATCCCGAGTTTACTGGTCAGTGTCATCGGGATCAGCATCCCGAAATAGAGAACACCACTGTACGGGCAGAAAGCAAGTGCAAAAAGGCACCCCAGGGCAAATGAGCCCCAGAGGCTGGTCAGCTTCAGTTTACTGGTCAGCCGGTTGGTCAGGGAGTTCAAGGAAAACCGTCCGGTATTGATGATATCCAGCATGAGGATACCGATCACCAGCATAAGGATGCCGATGTATTTTTCGCCGTTGGATTGCAGGAATCGTGCAAGGTGGAACTTACTGGCACCAAGGAAAAGGATAACGCCCAGTGTGGTGTAGCTGAAAGCCCTGCCAGCCGTATATACCAGACCATTGAGAAAGACCCTCCGCCTGTTTTCAAGCTCCTTGCTGATGTATACCGTCGCTGTGATATTGGTGGCCAGCGGGCATGGACTGATGGCTGTCATAATGCCGAGGATGAACGCTGACAGAAAGGGCAGTTGCGTTGAATCAAGCAGGTTCTGAAGATATTCCATTCACACTATTTCAGGAGTTCGTTGATCTTGTCTTTTAATCCGCTGGTAAATTTTTCAGGATTGTTCCGTGCATAGGAAAATGCAAAATCAGTCATGTCGGTTTTATTTTCCTTGCCAGAAACCGTTTTTGTCAGGAACAAAGCAGATCCGGTTGCCTCGTATTTCTCCGCAATGGCCTTGTTCTTATCCTCATCCACATTGATGATCGTGAATTTGATCGTTCCGGCTTTCTGCTGTTCTTTGAAATATGTGTCAAGCGTTTTCTTAGTATTGTCCTCAATAGCCATGCAAGTCGGGCATCTTCGCGTAGCATGGAAATAAATGACTTCCAGGGCTGTGGTCGGTTTCTGGGCTGATAAGGATGTTGCGAGCATCATGCCCAGAAGGATGGTGATGTAAAGTTTGATTTTCATGGATCTTCAGGTTTGGGGTCAAATACTGTTTGGTTTCTAGCGAACTGAATAAAATTAGTTATGTTGGCAATGATCTGATATTCATACCAGATTTGAATTTACTTTCAATTGATACGACTGGTCCCAGAAATCAGTAAAAAGCTTCTGTGCTTTTTTCCAGTTCTCCGGTTCGATACAGTACCGGATCTTGGGAGGTTCAATGCTTCCCTGTATCAATCCTGACTCTTTCAATTCCTTCAGATGCTGGGAAACGGTAGCCTGGGCAATGGGCAGTACATCCACGATCTCACCGCAGAAGCAGGTATCCATGGAGGCAAGGAGTTTTACGATCGCAATGCGTGCCGGGTGGCTCAGCGCTTTCGCAAAGCGGGCCATCTGGATTTCATCTTCCTTGTAATCAGTACTCGGATAAGCCATTCCGGATTGTTTATCGCAAATATACGATAAATTTGATATACCTAAAAAAACAAGCATGTCTTTCAAATAAATACAATAACTTTGATTGAATTACCCAAATGAAAACAAGAGCATTATGAAAAGTCGCGTAGCAATATTTGTCATTATCCTTACCGGATACCAGGCATTGAGCATCCTGTCATGCCAGGCTCGGCCGCAAACGAAGTCCGGGCATGAGAAAAGCGCGCCGGTCATCTCGGCCCTCACCTACGATAATATTACGCAAACCGGCGTCAATGTCACCTGGACCACCGAGTTGCCGGCCGATTCGAAGATCCTGTGGATGCAGGCGGATTCGAATTATCAGCCGCTCATTTTCACCGATTCCTCCCACATCGCGGGGCTGGAGACGAATCATGCTGTTCAGATCAACAACCTCCTGCCGGCAACGATCTATAAATACCGGGTTTTGTCTCAAAATGCCGGCGGAACTGCTGCCGATTCAGGGTATTTAATCACGCAATCCTCATCTTCAGGGAATGTGGAAGTCTATTTTAACCATACGGTAGATACGACGGTCAGTAAGGGGGAACACGCAAACGGAAGCCAGAATTTTGAAGCCCTGCTGCTGAACCGGATCAACAATGCAAGTCACAGCATCGATATTACGCTATGGCAGTTCAATTATTATTCATCCATTGCTTCAGCCCTGATCCAGGCGAAGAACAGGGGGGTCAGGATCAGGTTCATCACAACGGCCAATGTTCCCAACTCGCCACTGGTCGATTCCCTGGCATATCATGGAATCCCGGTTTTGGTAAGGAATTATGATACGACCCACTCTATGCACAATAAGTTCTGGATATTCGATTATCGGGGGAACAACGATCCTTCCTCCATGTACCTTTGGACCGGGTCGACCAATGTGACGCATCCGCAATTTCATTCCGACCGAAACAACATCATCGTTATCCAGGACCAGTCGCTGTGTGCGGTTTATACAAGAGAGTTCGAAGAGATGTGGGGATCCCATGGCGATATGTACCTCGCTTCCATGGCGAAGTTCGGGGCTGAAAAGGCCGATAATGTCCCCCATATCCTCAATGTAGCCGGCACACGGATGGAAATATATTTCGCGCCTTCTGATTCTGTCGGGGCATTCCTTGATAACCTGTTCCAGACAAAAGCGACGAAGAGCCTCTATTTCTGCATGCTCAAATTCAGTTATTCTCCCATAGAAGATGCATTGCATGCGATATTCAATGAAGGACGCCAGGTCAGGGGTGTATTTGACCTGTCCAATTCAACGATATCAAATTGCGCATATCCGCGAATGAAGGGAACGGCTGTTCCCAATGCATGGAGCCCCCCGGCACGGGTATTTCTTGATACGATCGACGGATTGATCCATCACAAATACTGCATCATCGATCCCGATTCTTCCGGCGGAAATCAAATAATGGCAACCGGTTCCTTCAACTGGGAACCCGATGCCGAACTTGTAAATGATGAAAATTCACTCACCATCTTCAGTCCCCGGATCACGAATTTGTATTTCCAGGAGTTTTATGCGCGGTATCGTGAATCGGGCGGCGAAGAATTCGGAGCGCAAAGCGTCCGGAACCTTAACGCGCAGGTATTTCAGCTTGCGCAAAATGTTCCGAATCCCTTTTATCAGACCACCCGGATCCGGTATGATCTTCCTCAGCCAGGATTCACCAGGCTTGCTGTTTTCGACCCTTTCGGAAGGGAAGCGGCCATCCTTGTAAACGAAAGGCAGGATCAGGGTTCACATGTAGCGACCTGGAACGGAACCGGTTTTCCTGCGGGTGTTTATTATTATACGATAAATTCAAACGGACTAAGCGCCACGAGAAAGATGATCATCTTGAAGTGAAGGCGGTAATTCTCAGTCGGCAGTCAGTAGTCGGCAGTCAGAATGAACCACCTCACCACCTCACCATCTGCCTACTTCCTCACCCTCACCGGGTACGCAGGCCGTGCAGGCTTTTTTGGAGGATTCGCCTTCAGTTCATCAAGTACCACCTGGATAGCCTTGTCGAGCTGGGGATCTTTTCCTGCAGCCACTTCGGCAGGAAGCTGTTCTACCTCGATATCCGGGGCGATACCTTCATTCTCGATCCTGAAACCCTCTTCGTTCCAGAAGGCGACGTTCGGCGCGGTAATGAAACCGCCGTCCATCAGGCCCGGGAAGTTGAGGATGCCGACCAGGCCACCCCAGGTGCGCTTGCCGATAAGCTTTCCAAGGCCCAGTTTTTTAAAGGTCCAGGGAAGGTAATCCCCGCCGCTGCCTGCATATTCGTTGATCAGCATGACCTTCGGTCCCTGGATGGAAGCATTGGGCGCCTTTATGTCTTCGCCATATCGGGTAGCCCAGTAGTTCAGGTATGGACGACGAAGGATGTCGATGATGTAATCGGCCAGCGAACCGCCGCCATTGAAACGTTCATCAATGATGATCCCGTCTTTTCCTGATTGCGGGAAAAAATAACGCTTGAAATAATCATGGCCTTCCGTGGCTGTGTTCGGAACATAAACGTAGGCCACTTTACCCTGGGTGGCGTCATTCACTTTCTTAAGGTTGGTCTCCACCCAGTAGCGGTTCCGTAGATCACCCTCGCTTTCTATCGGAACAACCTGCACAACTCGTGCATCTGATCCGTCAGCCTTTGAACTCACTTTGATCTCGGTGAGTTTGCCGGCCGTATTTTCAAAAAGACTGTATACACTAACCGGTGCTTTCAGGTCCTTACCATTCACTGCGATGAGATAATCGCCTTCTTTTACATTCACGGCAGGCTCAGTCAGCGGGGATCTTAAACTGGGGGTCCAGTTGAGGCCACCATAGATCTTGGAGAACTTATACCTGCCGTTTTCCACGGTATAATCGGCACCCAGCAACCCGACAGGAACACTCTTTGCCGTCCGGTACTGCTCACCCCCGAAGGTATAGGAATGGCCTACTGAAAGCTCGCTGCAGATCCACCTTGACAAACGGGTAAAATCATCGCGGCAGGAGAGGGAAGGCAGGAACTGGCTGTACTTTTTCTTCATGGCATTCCAGTCCGCTCCCTGCATTCCCGGATCGTAGAAAAAGTCCCTGTTGATGCGCCAGATATCGTTGAACATCTGCTGCCACTCGGCGGGCGGATCGATCCGGATCTGCGCTGCATCGAGGTTCAGCCCGCCTTTGCCGGTTTCAATCTTGTCGCCGGTTTTTGTGAGACACCAGGAATCGTTCAGGACATACAGGATCTTCTTCTTGTCAAATGAAAGCCCATAGCCGTTCAGGGCGTCGAGAACAATGTTATCCTTTCGCGTTTCGAGGTTGAAATTGTGAAGCTTTCCGGATGGTGGTCCGTCCCCGGATGGGAACACGGGATTTTCCATATAATAGATCTGTTTTTCCGGGCCTGCCGATAAGGATCCATAAAATCCTGCAGGCACAGGAAGGGCCAGGATTCGGTTGGATAGATCCGCGATATCGATGATGGTTTTTACAGTCTTTGAAGTATCTTCTTTTGAACCGTCTTTTTCCTTATCCTTCTTTTTTTCTTTTTCTTTTTCTTTTTCTTTAACCTTGTCCTTATCCTCTGAACCTGTTCCTTTTTCCTCATCACTTTCTTTTAACAGCGGATTCGGGGTCGTTTTATCCAATACAGCTATGTAAAGGGAGTTCTTCATGTGCATATCTTCCGATGAAAGGTCGAACCATTGCCGTACAGGACCGGCATCGGTCGATCCGAAGAAATAGATGTACTTTCCGTTTTTGTCAAATACTGGGCCTGAACAATCACTCAGACCGTCGGTGACCGGGAATACTTTATCCTGTTCAAGCGAATAAAGATAAACACGGAGGATATTTGTCGGCATGACCATCCCGAAAGTGATCCATTTTGAATCCGGTGACCAGTCTGGGACCATCGCCCCAAAGATGTCATAGACCGGTTCTGTCGCAATCTTTTTGGTCTTTCCGGAGGCAAGGTCAATGTAATACAGGTTGAATCCGTTGTCGGCGAAACTGATCATCTTGCTGTCGGGCGACCAGAAAATGTCGTAGTAGAAACCATCTCCCGGGATGGAATATTTTTTCTGTTCCCCGTCAGGACCCTGGTACGCGACAACCAGCTGGTATTCTCCCGATTCGTCGGAAAACCATGCGATCTTCTTCCCGTCGGGCGACCAGGAAGGGCTGCGTTCATAAACGCCCGGCGTATTTGTCAGGTTTTTCGGATCGCCTTTTTCACCCGGAACAGTAATGATATCTCCCCGTGCTTCGAATAAGGCACGTGCGCCGCTGGGTGAAATGTTCGAGTAATGAATGTTCTTTGCCGCAGAGACATACCTTGGCCTGATGCCAGAAAGATCGGCCGGGATGTGAAGATGAAGCTGCGTTGATTTGCCGGAAGCAAGGTCAAAAAGATGAAGGTACCCGGCCTGCTCAAAAATGATCTTTCCGCCGCCATACCCGGCTGAGTTGATCGGGAAATCGGTGAACTTTGTCAGCTGTTTGATCTCTTTCGATTTTGTATCAAAGGAAAACAGGTTGAATTCCCCGTTACGGTCGGAAAGAAAATATACCCGGTCTCCGATCCACATTGGCCGCCAGTCGTTGCATCCGCCCTGCGGCTGGGGTACCTTTTCCACGGCCAGTGATGAGAGGTCGCAGATCCAGATGTATGCGATCCGTCCGCCCCTGTAGTTCTTCCATTGCTGGAATGCATTGTAATACGGAGTGTATGCGATTTTCTTCCCGTCAGGAGAAAAGCTTCCGTAAACCCCGCTGGGAAGGTTCATTTTTTCAGGGAACCCGCCGGTAACAGGTACCAGGTAGAACTTCGGAAGACCTCCGCTGAATGATTCCCGGGATGAAGAGAACAGGATCGACTTTCCATCGGGCGAAAACCCCCGGACATAGTCATCTGACGGGTGCCAGGTGAACCGGGTCGGAACACCTCCTTCTACAGGAATGGTGAACACATCCGTATTACCGTCGTACTGACCGGTGAACGCAAGGGTTTTTCCGTCCGGCGAAAAGTTTGGGGCAAATTCGGCGCCTTCATTGGATGTGAGCCTTGTAACATTCGATCCGTCCGGCAATGCGCTCCACAGGTCATTGGCATATACAAATGCAATGTGATCGCCGCTCACAGCCGGATCTGTCATCATTCTCGATTCCGCAGGCACCTGGGCCATGGTCACTGCCGAAAAGAACATTAAAGTGATCGTTGCAAAAAATGGAGATTTTTTCATAAAGGTTGATTTAATTCACCGCTGAGACGCATAGGCGTCAGTAAAGGTTACTTAAAACGCATATAGATAAGGAAATATTGTATATGTTTTTTTGATAAAGTGCATTTCGGATAAATACCAGGTGCATCGATCCGCTGGCATTCTTGTAATTGCATAAATACAATTTGAAATAACCATTGTCATCGAAATTTAATTCATTTTCTCAGGCAGATAATTTCTTTTATTGTGGGTTTGAATTAAATAAGTATTAGATTTACAATCTATCCCTGTAATTTTCAGGTAACGGGAAGTGGTGTCATGTTTTTCCACCCAATATCCGGATCATGACCTCATATCCCATAAGAAACTACAAGATTCTACCATTAACTGAGATCTGTCATGCTGGATCCGGACAAATCAAAGGAAGTTCTTACAAGGGAACTTGCTCTTTTACGTGAGGAAAATAAAAGTTATCATGATCTTTTAAAGATCCTGGACATCGGAATCGTTGTTCATGCCCCTGATACCTCCGTAATTCAAAGTAATCCGAAAGCGAAAGGAATGTTTGGATTGTCGGGCAAACATACGGACGACCAGCACATCAATTATCTTAACTGCACCTTCCTGGATGAAACCGGTTCTCCCGTTGAACCGGGCGAAATTCCTGTAAACTGGATCATCAAAAACCAAATCCCTTTGAAAAACAGGGTATTTGGAATTGCGCTACCCGGTCAGGATGAAATTTCCCATATCATGGTTAACGGCTATCCGGTTCTTAATGCTGACGGGAATATTGAGGAAATAATCGTTTGTTGCGCAGGTATCACAGAAGGCAGGCTGATAGCGGAGGCTTTGAGAGTAAGCGAAGAAAAGTATTCAGAGATCTTCTTTACTTCGCCCTATGCCATCTCCATTACACACCCGAAAAGCGGGCTGATCACCGAGGTCAACAACGCATTTCTTTCAATTTCAGGGTACTCCAGAGATGAAGTGATAAATGATTCAACATTTGCACTTAACCTCTGGGTCAATATTGAAGAAAGGAATAGTGTTATTTCAAGCCTTTTAGAGGGGAAGGCCGTCAGGGGAATGGAGTGCCTCTTCAGGAGAAAGAACGGCGATATCATGGTTGGCCTGATCTCTGCACATATCGTCAAGGTTAAAGGCGAACCTTTAATCCTGTCAAGCATAAATGACATAACAGCAAGCAAAGAAGCAGAAAAAGCCCTGGCTGAAAGTGAAGCACTTTACCGGTCCATACTGCATGCATCGCCTGATAATATTTCGGTTTCCGATATGGAAGGCCATATCCTTATGACTTCAGCAAGTGCAATAAAAATGTTCGGCTATGGCGAAAGTCACGAAGTAATTGGCCGTTCATTCCTCGAATTCCTGGATCCTGGTGATTACAGCAACGCCATGGCATACCTTGAGCAACTACACAGCGACATCATACCGGGACCCGGTGAATTCAAAGGATTGAAAAAGGATGGAACCATATTCGATATTGAAGTAAATGCGGAATTTATCAGGAATGCCGATCGGCAGCCATCAAAAATGCTTTTTATTATCAGGGATATAAGCACTCGTAAACAAATGGAGATGAGGCTGATCCAAAGCGAAAAGCGGTTCCGGGAGGTTGTTGAACAAAGCCGTGAAATGGTTTGGGAAGTTGATGCCACAGGATTGTTTACTTATGCAAGTCCACTATCAATGCAGATTTACGGATACATGCCCGAAGAACTGATCGGAATATTTCACTTCTTTGATCTTGTACCAGAGCCTGATCGCAGCCAGATGATGATGAATGTAAAGGAGATCTTCCTTAAGAAGGGGGATGTTCATGATTATAATTCAAGGATTGTAAGGAAAGACGGATCCGAAGGTGTCGTGCTGACCAATGGCGTACCGATCATTGATGAATCAGGGGTACTGATCGGATACCGTGGGATCAATTCAGATATTACCAAGCGAAAGCGTGCCGAAGAAGCATTGCAAAAACTGAACGAAGAGTTGGAGCAGCGGGTTAAGGAACGTACAGGTCAACTTTTAGAGGCAAATGTTGAACTTGAATCCTTCGCCCATTCCATCTCGCACGACCTCCGGGCTCCTTTGAGAAATCTGAACGGGTTTATCGGACTGCTGAAGGAAATAAATGCCGACCGGTCGGAAGATGAGCTCCGGTACCTGGATTTCATGACAAACAGTGCACAGGAAATGAGCCTGCTGATTGATGCAATCCTCTCATTTTCGAAACTGAATCGCACGGAAATGAAGAAAACAATCGTCCGGATGCCTGTCATTGTTGATGAAGCGATCAAATTCTTTGAACAGGAACTGCAGAACAGGACTGTTTCCATTTCTGCCGGTCATTTGCCGGATGCTGAATGTGATGAGCAGCTGATCAGGCAGGTGTGGATCAACCTGCTGTCAAATGCCATAAAATATACGGGCAGGAAAACGGAAGCGGTCATTGAAATCGGGAGCATCGATAAGGAGAAGGAAATCGTTTACTATATCAGGGATAATGGCGCCGGGTTTAACAGCAAATATGCATCAAGGCTGTTCGGGGTATTCCAGCGGCTTCACAGGCCGACTGAATTCGAAGGTGTAGGGATCGGGCTGGCCAATGTGAACAGGATTGTTACCCGTCACGGAGGATACTGCTACGCAGAAGGTGAAGTCGACAAAGGCGCGACATTCTGCTTCACGCTTCCGAAATCCTGATGCAGGAAAACGTTTTTAACAATACAGTCGAATGGACAACCCAATTCATATCCTTCACCTTGAAGACCGATTGACGGATTCTTTCCTCATAGAATCCGCATTGAAAAAAGAATTTCCTTCTTATGAATATTACCTTGCGGATAATGAAAAGGATTTCCTGGAGATCCTTGCCATGAAGCAGGTGGATGTGATTTTATCTGATTTTGACCTGCCCGGATATTCGGGATCTGAAGCCCTGGAGATTGTTAAATCCCAGTATCCGCAGGTACCCTTCATTTTTGTAAGCGGTGTGATGGGCGAAGATGCTGCCATTGAATCGATGCAGAACGGGGCCGTAGACTATGTGCTCAAATCGAAGATCCAGCGGATTGGCCCGGCTATCAGGCGGGCGCTCCATGAAGCAGAATTGCTGCGGCAAAAGAAATCACTCGAAGAAGAACAGCGGAAATTATCGAGAGCCGTCGAGCAAAGCCCGGTTTCTGTCATCATCACTGACCTGAAAGGGAACATCGAATATGTTAACCCGCAAACCTGTGAGGTATCAGGTTATTCAAGGGAAGACCTGATCGGGAAAAACCCGCGGATCTTCAAGTCGGGCGAACTTCCGGCCTCTGTTTACAGGATCCTTTGGGAAACCATAAGTTCGGGAAAGCAATGGCGCGGCGAGTTTCACAATAAACGAAAGAACGGAACCCTTTACTGGGAGGCTGTTGTGATCTCCCCTGTGTTCGACACAATGGGTAAAATCACCCATTATATTGCGCTGAAAGAGGATTATACCAGTCGCAAACGAATGATCGAAGAGCTGAAAGCCGCAAAGGAAAGAGCAGAGGCAAGCGACCGGCTTAAAACGGCATTCATCCGTAATATTTCTCATGAGGTACGAACACCGCTTAATGGTATCCTGGGTTATGGATCGCTGCTGGCAGAGCCGGGACTTTCCCAGGAGGAACGTCGCGAGTATTTCGCCCTGCTGAAGGATTCAACCGACAGGCTGACGGAAACCTTCACCAACTACCTTGATATTTCCATGATCCTTTCAGAAAGCCTGGATGTTTCCATTACGGTATTCAACGCGGCAGACCTGTTGGACGCCCTGGAAGCTGAATACAGACCATCTGCCCATGAGAAGAACCTGGAATGGAGGATGGAAATCCAGGGAGAACGGGATGATCTTACAATCCGTTCAGATCCCGGGTTGCTGCGAAAAGTACTGTCTCACCTGGTCAGCAATGCCCTGAAATTTACCGAAACCGGTGAGATCATTATCGACTGCGGGCGGAACCAGTCGGCGATCGAATTCACAGTAATGGATACCGGCCCGGGGATCGACAAGGTATGGCAGGAGAAGATCTTCGAAAATTTTGTCCAGGAGGATATATCCCTGTCACGGGGCCATGAAGGCAGCGGATTGGGCTTGTCTATCGTGAAGGGAATTCTTAAAAGACTTGGGTGTGATATCCGTATTGAATCTGAACCCGGCAAAGGCACAGCCTTTTTCATTTCCATTCCTGGAAATCCGGTTTAAAATCCAGACTGTTCCCGAATTTCAGGCAGGCGGCCGGTTATAATGCAACACCTGCCGAAATCTGAAAAAAATCCTCAGAAATCCTTGATTTCTTCTTTTTATTGTCATATTTTTATTGGTTAAAATATCAGATTATGAAAACAATCAACATTGTATTAACGGCACTTGTTACGACTGTTTTCCTGATTTCCGGATGCAAGAAAAAAGATAACGTGGATCCGGTACCCACTCCCCAGACTGCAGACTATACAACCACTGCTACGATCAATATCACGTATCCGCATACTTACTCATTCGGGGTTACGGGAACCACGCATTCGGAAACGGTGGGCAGTGCATTCACGTCGGTCAGTAACTTTACCATGGGTCCTACCACAATCCCCGATGTAGTGGTCAATGGCACGGTAAATAACGGCTCAGTCACATTTTCCGGCAAGCAGATCATGCTGGTGTTCCCTGTGCCGAATTCTACGGATACGATCCGTGAAGAGGTCACCTTCAGCACGACTGTGGCCAATCTTGGTGCCAACCCCATCTCGGGCACAGGCAATATCGTCCTCCGGATGATTGAGGATACGACCACGGAACGGGGAACGGTGATATATACCCTGACGAAGGCAAAATAGGGTATTCGCGTTTATCGGGAGATGACATTTTTGCCTGTTTTCTTATTTCTTTTTACTTTTGATTTAGCTGGACCACCTGCTCAAACCAAAAATTGCCAAGCCATGAAAAAAACCAGTTACCTGTTCCTGATGCTGATCCTGGCACCGGTCATCATGATCGCCCAGACAGTTAAAGGCGTAATTTATGCCGACACAACGAACATCCTTGTTGTGAAAGTGTGGGGAACCCACCAGGAGCGGGGTTATGCCCTGGGTTATCTTACGGGAGACAAGATCACCGATATCATTAATAACTACATCAAACCGGAATTCGGACCTTTTTACTCCAGTGCCCGAAGCCTCGTAATCCAGGGAGTGGACCTTTCGATTCCCCAGGAATATAAGGATGAAGCGCAATCCATTATCGAAGGGATGGATGCGGCAGGTCTGAATACAACCAACCTTGATCAGACGGATATCCTGGTCGGAAATACATTCCTCGATATTTCCAACCTGCTTTTCAAAAAATCAGGGATGAACTGTTCGGCCCTGATGAGTTGGAACGACGCGACGGCCGGCACTGACCTCGACGGCAAATCCGTGATCACCCGCCATCTTGACTGGGAGTACTCGCCCGTCATTAACAGGAATCATATGATCGTCGTGCATTTTCCGCAGGAAACGACAGAAAGCAAATGGCTGCTGGTCGGATTCTCCGGGATGATGAGCATTCTGTCGGGGTTCAACCCGGATTTCAGTGCCTTCCAGAACATGATGGATGATTTTAGTGCGTCAGGGCTGCATAACAAGCAATACCTCCCGATCTGGTTTGCCCTGAGGAAAGCCATCGAAGCTGCAGACTACAACAATGACGGTGCCCGGAATGTACAGGATGTGAAAGCTGCATTGTCCGATTGCGTAAATGGTTTTGCCGACGGGTTCATCGTAAGTTCGCTGGCCCGGTCCAATACAACCGACAGCCTTGTGGCCATGGTGGCGGAACTGGCCAATACAGCCCCGATCCACACTTACCGGTACAGTGATTATCCCGACAGCATTCCGGGGGATAATCTTTATACAGCCAATTACCAGATCGCACGGAACAACCTGATGCATTTCTGCAGCCGGTATAACGGCATCCGGAGCCACATCGGAGATGGCACGCAGATAAGCCTCGATACAAGCTGGAACCTGATGCGCGACTATTCTCACCTCTCTACCAACACGCAGTTCATGCAGTTCGCACCCGAGCTTGATTACCTCAGGATCTCGGTGTACAGGGACGGACAACCTGCCTATATGAATGACCCCGTGGTTTTCAACCTGGATGACCTGTTCCAGGATCCGACCATGGGGATCCCTGAAGGGCAACCATCGCCCGGTTTCAGCTGCTATCCCAACCCTGCAATCGGATCATTGCATTTCACCACGCCCCGAACGGGCTCGTACCGGATCGAGGTTTTTGACCTTGCAGGGAAAACAGTTGTCTTCATGGGAAACTATAATTGCACTCTTCCACTTGATATTACTTCTTTGCGACCGGGTTGTTATTCTTTCCGGCTGACCGGAATTTCGAAGGTTTATACCGGTACCTTCATGAAAAAATAATTGTTCCTAAACTTTCACGGGGATAACTTTCTAATACCCTGTGAATATTTAGTTGATGAGCTGATGAGATAAGCACTTTGTGACCCTATGGCTTTATCACTCCATCACTCCATCACTTCATCACTTCAAAAAGTCCGGGAAAATAATTTTCATCACGACTGTTTATCTGGAATAATTCCAAATTACCTTTGTGCCCTGTTAACAAATTTGATTAGCAGGTGATTAATACATTTATATTTTGATATAAACTAAAAACATACGTAAAATGAGATATATAATGAAAGTCCGGATTCCCATTGAAAAAGGAAATGCTGAGATCAGGGATGCGAAATTCGGAGAAAAGATGAGTAAGCTTTTAAGTGAAATTAAAGCCGAAGCAGCATATTTCAGTACGATTAATGGCCAGCGGGGAGGGTACATTGTCGTTAATACGGATGACCCCTCGGGAATTCCTGCACTGGCTGAACCGTTCTTCATATGGCTGAATGCGGATGTTGAATGGTTCCCGGTCATGAAGATCGAAGACCTGCAAAAGGCTGGTCCTTCCATTGGGGCGGCCGTACAAAAATGGGGATAACCCGGTTTGTTGCAGTGTAAAAGCCCACGTTAACCGCGGGCTTTTATTTTTTGTAAAACGTTGGAACTATTTATTATATTTGCTTTGTTAAACGAAACCGCCCGGACTAAAACACCACTAGATGAAAAACAAAATACTCGTGATTGACGATGAACAAAGCATCTGTCTGCTTCTCGACAGTTTCCTGAAGGATTCATATGACGTTACACTAAAGCACGATGGTCTGGAAGCCCTGAACTGGCTTGAGGGGAACCTTCCTGACCTGATCATCTGCGATATCCAGATGCCCAATTCCGACGGATACCAGTTCCTTGAAAAAGTGCGGCAGCGCGGCTATACAAAGCATACCCCTGTGATCATGCTTTCCGGGGTCGAAAGCAGCAAGGACAGGATCAAATGCTACCAGCTCGGGGCCCAGGATTTCCTGGCAAAGCCTTTCAACCCTGAAGAACTGAATGAACTGATCAAAAAAAACCTGAATCCGATCCACTATGCAATTAAATGGTAGAAGGGTCAATCTTTTTCAATTTACTTACTTTCACTAACTTGTAACTGCTGCCAGGGCTGCATCACCATGGAAAAAAGAATACACATCCTTTATATCGGGAGTTCTTCGGAGGTTATTGATCTTCTGGGTGCTGATTCCCGCATTTCCCTTGTCGTTCATGAAAATACTTTAACCGCGGTCCACTGCCTTGAATCATGCGATCTTCCCGATGCAATCATATGTGAATTGTTCATATCGGGCGGGTCGGGTTTCGAGATGTTCGATTTTGCCAGGGAGAAGCTGAAACTGACCGCGATCCCTTTCATCCTGTTTGCTTTTGAATTCAGGGAGGATCATTTTAAACAGGCCTTCAGCAAAAGGGTCGATGATTTTTTTGTCCTCCCGGTCGCTTCGGTCGGCGATCTCTTCGGCAGGGTCAGCTTCCTGATGGAATTTTACAGGAAAAACCAGGAGGGGAAGCCTGCAGCTATTGAACATGTGAAATACACCATGCCATTGTCGAAACGGATCTTTGATGTCATGGTAGCATCATCTGCACTACTCTGTCTTTCACCTGTTCTGCTTCTCATCGTGATTGCCATCAGGCTTGAGTCGAAAGGGAAAGTCTATTACATTTCAAAACGTGTGGGGCGGAAACCGTTTGATTTTTATAAACTGCGTTCCATGCGAACTGGTTCGGATGCAGAGCTTGCAAAACTGGCTAAAGAAAAGAATCAATATGCAACGGCCCAGAACCAGGCTGTAATTGACTTTTCGAAACCCTGTCCCGTGTGCGAAGGACTTCCCGGAAATGAAACCTGCTCCCCGGTATTGCATATCGGCAGTTATGCCATTTGCGATTACTGGTACAATTACCAGAAGAAGGAAGTTGCAGGTACAAAATCTGCATTTGTAAAGATCTCCAACGACCCGAGGGTGACCCGCGTCGGGAAAATCATCCGCAATACGAGCATCGATGAGCTTCCCCAGCTTATCAATGTACTGAAAGGCGACATGTCGATCGTCGGGAACAGACCTCTTCCTGTTTATGAAGCGGAGTTGCTTACCCTTGATTCCATCGCCAAGCGATTCCTTGCTCCGGCCGGGATCACAGGACTGTGGCAGGTCGAGCTTCGTGGGAAGGGAGGGGTTATGTCGGAGGAGGAACGCAAACGTCTTGATAATGAATATGCAGATCATTTTATCGGCGATAATTATTCATTCTGGTATGATCTCAAACTGATCCTGAGAACAGTTCCGGCTCTTTTTCAGAAGGATTCAGTTTAATGGATCAGTCATAAACAGATGCTTATGAATTATATACGTACGGGATTCTGCCTTATCCTCGTCATTCTGTTTTCAGCATCACCGGTTTTTGCCCAAAAGGCCAAACCGTTTGATCCGCTCACAGATGAAATCCGCGACAGGCTCCCGTCATTGAGCAACCTCCTTGATTCAGCAAGAGCACATGATCCGTACATTTCATTCAGGAATCTTCAGATCTCGGTCAATGATTGCAGGGTAAAAGAGACGCAAGGCCAATGGTTGCGGAACTTCGGCCTGCAGGGTAATTTAGGCTACGGTACGTTCGATTATCTTTACAACAACACCCTGGGAGGACAAACCCCCGCCAATTACACCACCACCCAAACCCTCACCCAATACGGTGTCGGGGCTTATGTGAGGTTCCCCATTTTTGATATTGTCGGAAGGAATAACCTGGTCAGGATGGCGAAAACCGAATCCCTCCAGGCGAAGCAGATGGTGGAGGTGCAAGCCAGGGACCTCAGGGAACGGGTCATTTCCCGTTACAACGACCTGGTCATGAAGCAACACCTTCTGAAAATCCTCGGAAAATATGTTGAAACATCACGGATCAACATGCAGATGGCCGAAAAAGAATTTGCAAACGGGACCATCACCCTAACGGAATTTTCCCGTATTACGGAAATTGCGACCCGGGCAGAAACCGATTTTGAAAGCACCCGGATGGACTTTCAAACGGCCTATATGCTCCTGGAAGAGGTTGTGGGAATAAAATTGAATATCTACTAATATTAATTTTTCAGTATCGCATGAAGATAATAGACCTGTTGCGGTTATTGCGAAAGCACATCGTCCTTCTGCTGATCACACCCATTTTGATGGCCTTGATCGTCATCTTCCTGACACGCCATCCTTCCTACAGGTTTTCGTCTGAAACGATCCTTTATACGGGCATTGCCTCCGGGTCATCGGTCGAAATGGATAAATCTTTCAGCTTTTTTGCAAATAACACGGCGTTTGACAACCTGATCAATGTGATCAAGTCAAGGGAAACCTTGCAGGAAGTGTCTGTTCGCCTCCTTGCACAGCATCTGATGCTAGGGAATGCCGATCCGAAATACATTTCGAAGAAATCATATGATGCCCTGATAAGCATAACCCCTGGTTACATCCGGAAACTGGTTGTCAGGACGGCCGCCGGGAAACCCGGATCCCGATCAATTTCAACTGTTGACACATTTGCTGCAGAATCCGCGAAAATCTGGATATTGCGGCCTCCGTCCATAGATCCGGAAGCTTACGAACAAACCGTGAGAAACCTGATGGAATATATGGGAAGGGATGATACAAATTTTGTTTACGGACTGCTGAATTTCTATAACCCGCATTATTCGATCAGGTCGATCTCTTCGATCACCGTTGCCCGGATCGGGTCAAGCGACCTGGTGAAGATCCGCTATGAATCCGATGATCCCGGCATATGCCAGCAAACCCTTGCCATCCTGTCGGGGGTTTGCATCATGAACTACAGGAACATCAAGGAAAACCGGTCGGATGCAGTAGTGAAATACTTTGAGGATCAGGTGAACGGGGCTTCAGGGCGATTAAAGATTGCCGAAGACAAGCTCCTGAAATTCAATGAGGACAACAACATCATCAATTATTACGAGCAGAGCAAGGCGGTGGCCATCGTAAAGGAAGACCTGGATGTTGACCTCGCCAACAAACGGATCAAGCTTGCCGGTTATGATGCAGCGATCAAAAGCATCGAAGAAAAATTAAAGGTCCAGCAGAAGATCCAGATGAACAGCACAAGCATCATCGATAAGCGCAACCAGCTGGCAGATCTGAACTTCAGGATCGCCAATGCGGAAGTCCTTAGATCGAAGGATTCGGTCACCAATACGGATCTCGGGAAACTGAAGCAGCAGGCGGAATTGCTCAAGGATGATATCCGCAGTTCCGTGAATGAGCTTTATAAATACGGATCATCACCGGAAGGTGTCCCGGTAAATTCGCTGCTTAACGACTGGATCAATAATGTCATTAACTATGAGGAGACGAAGGCAGGCCTGATCGTTTTAGGAGAACGGATCAGGGAGTTCCAGAAACAATATGCCGCCTATGCCCCGGCCGGGGCCAATCTTAAGCGTATCGAACGGGAAATTTCCGTTTCAGAACAGGAATTCCTTGAACTTCTGCACGGACTGAACCTGGCGAAACTGAAGATGCAGGATGCTGAATTGTCTTCAAGCATCAAGCCGGTTGATCCACCGTATTACCCCCTTTCTCCCAACCCGACAAAACGGAAGCTCATGGTGATCATTGCCGCCCTGGTGGGTTTCCTGGTGCTGTTTGCGGTGATCCTTGTCATGGAATATTTTGATGATACCCTGAGATCCCCGGTCAAAGCTTCAAAAATTACGGGACTGGAAGTCCTTGGCATCTTTCCGAAAATTTTCCTCAGTACGGGTACGTTGAACTTTCCCTTTATCACCAACCGGTTGCTCGAAATGATCATTCAGCAGATCGACCGGCAACCGGAAATATTAAGCCAGGGAAATGCAACCAAAACCCTCGTATTTGTAAGCACATTAAGTAATGAGGGGAAGAGTGTCGTCATGGAAAACCTGGCGCGGAAACTGAAAAGCCAGGGCAAAAAGGTGCTGATGCTGAATTTTTCACGGGAATCACTTCGCCTGACCGAGATCTCCCAGACCGGTTATCCCGAAGATCCGCCTGCCGTTTCAACTTCAGGCGCCATTAAGCCGCGCAGATCCTTCCATTTCCTGAACCGCCTCCTTGGCTATCCTGATTCACGGGTTGATCATGACAGTCCGTTCCTTCAAACACCGGATGAATTTCTAAGCCCGGATGAGTTCTCACAGTTCAGGATCGACCAGGAATATTTCTCTGTTGAGAATGGCATGGAATTGCTGGAAAAGAACGGGATCCATCCTGGGTTTAAACCGGATTACCTGTTCATTGAGATCCCGTCCCTGCTGTATTATTCCTACCCGCCCGGGCTTATCGCCGGATGCTCATTACCTGTCATCGTCTGCCGTGCCAACCGTACCTGGCAGGATGCCGACCGGAATGCGCTGGATGCACTCAATAAGGTATCGGGCCGGAAACCCCTTTTGCTGCTGAACGGTGTGGAATTGAACGTGATTGAGTTGTCCTTCGGGGAACTGATCAAAAAGCGGTCATGGATCCACAGGATGCTGAAAAAAGCGATCCGGTTTGAGTTTTATACCAGGCAACTTCCATAGAAACAAAAGGGGTGAAGTCAACACTGAATAAAGTCGTCCGGGAGGCCAATTTCCTGTCGCTGGCAGGGAATCTCCTTTTTGCCCTGTTCGGGTTTGCCGGCTTTGCCATCCTTGCAAGGACTTTTCCGCTGGAGGTTTTCGGAATCTGGGTGCTGTATATTTCCTCCGCCACTTTTATTGAAATGTTCCGCTTCGGGATCACCAACTGGGCGATCATCCGCTATCTTTCAGGGGTTGACCAGGAAGACAGGCTGAAATACATCGGATCCAATGCGCTGATCATTCTCCTGGCCACCATTGGAATTGCGGTGATCATCTGGTTTTTTCACTTCGCTTTTCCGGGTCCCATCAAGACTGCCGGTTATGAATTGTTCTTTACCTGGTACCCGTTCCTAGCTTTTATCAATATGCCGTTCAACACGGCCCTGGTGATCATGCAGGCCGAACAGCGGTTCGGAAAGATCCTTTTCGTGAAGACACTGAATGCCGGGGGTTTTTTCTTCATCCTCCTGGCTAATTATCTTTTTTTCGATATGACCCTGGTCCAGCTTGTCTGGGCGCAGCTTGCGATCAACCTTATCACGTCAGCCATTTGTGTGATCTCCGGCTGGGATGGAATACGCCACATCCGGAAAGCTACCCGGAGAACCAATAAAGTGCTCCTTGATTTCGGAAAATATACCATTTTCACGCTGATCGGAACAAACCTCCTGCGAAGCGCCGATACCCTCATCATCAGTCTGAGTCCGCTCGGAACAGCTGCCGTGGCCTTGTACAGCATACCGATGAAACTCACCGAATTGCAGCAGATCCCCCTGCGCAGTTTTGTCGCCACCGCTTTCCCGAAAATGTCGAAAGCCAGTATTCACGGGAAGGTTGAGGAGGTAAAAAGCCTGTTTTACACCTACTCGGGTGCAATGACCTACCTGTTGCTGGTCATAAGCATCATTACCTTTGTATTCGCCGAATTCTTCGTGCTGATCCTTGGGGGTAGCCAATACCTGGGAACGGATCCGGTAACGGGGGTAAATACGGCAATGATCGTGCGGATTTTCTCTGTTTACGGCCTCCTCCTTCCCATCGACCGGATGACCGGGGCCGGTCTCGACAGCATCAATAAGCCGGACCGGAATTTCCAGAAAGTGATGTACATGGCGATCACCAATATCATCGGCGACCTGGTGGCGGTGTTCATTTTCAAATCGCTGGCTATGGTGGCATTCGCATCCATCCTCTTTACAGTCCTGGGGATCTGGGTCGGATATTACTTCCTGGATAAGCAGCTGGATCTGGATTACCGGAAGATCTTCTCGTCAGGGATTGATTTTTACAGGTCAATGTATTATAAAGCAAGGAGACAAAGCATGCAATAGAAGTGATGTGCAGGTAAAACGTTAAAAAACCGAAAATCCCCCTCTCCTTCAGGAGAGGGGGCCAGGGGGTGAGGTGAGATATTAACCAAATGCAAAAAAGGACAAATCCGTTCGATATGCTTGTCGGCTCCGGGAAACTTGGAACGCCGGGGTATGTTCTGCTGTTGCTTGTCTTCATTGGAGTTTCTGCATGGCTGATCGTTAAGCAGGGCCCTGCCGCTGGCCTTGCGCTGATCGCCCTGCCATTGATCCTGACTTATTTTTACTGGCTGTTCCGCAAGCCGATCATCGGCTTATACACAGCCATCGCACTCGGTTTCCTCCTGCTTGGCATTTCCCGGTATTTCAAATCGATCGGCCAGGTGGGGCTGGCCATGGACGGGATCCTGTTCCTGACCTATCTGGCCCTCATATTTCAAAAGTTCCGGGAACGGGTTGACTGGACACCCGCCAAAAGAGATATCACGGTGCTTTCTGCAATCTGGCTTGGTTATGCACTTCTGCAGTTCTTTAACCCGGAAGTCCAGAACCGGCAGGCCTGGCTTGCAGGAATGAGGGGCATTTCACTCTATATGATGCTGATCGTTCCGCTTGTATTGCTGTTCATCGACGATATGCGGAAGATCAATATTTTCTTTTATGTATGGGGCGTGTTTTCGATCCTCGCAACAATGAAAGGGATCATACAGCTTACGATCGGTGTGGATCAGTGGGAAAAGGCCTGGCTTGACGGGGGTGGAGCCGTAACCCATATCATTTTCGGGAAACTCCGGATCTTCTCCTTCATGAGCGATGCGGCCCAGTTCGGATCGAACCAGGGTTATACCGCGGTGGTTTTCACCATCATTGCACTGGCCGAAAAAGCCTGGAAACGAAGACTGTTTTTTATTGCCGTCGCACTACTTGCATTCTACGGGATGTTCATCTCCGGAACGCGGGGGGCCATCAGCGTTCCGCTGGGCGGATTCCTGCTTTATTTTATTTTAAAGAAGAACTGGACCGTGACGATCTCCGGGTTTGTTTTTCTCGCGATCGTCTATGGATTCTTCAAATACACAACCATCGGCCAGGATAACCAGCAGATCAGGCGGATGCGCTCCGCATTTGATCCCAATGATCCCTCCCTGCAGGTGAGGCTGGCCAACCAGAAAAGACTGAGGGTTTACCTCGCTTCACGGCCGTTGGGAGGCGGGATCGGACACGCCGGCGTAAAAGCGCAGAAATACCTGCCCAATGCATTTTTATCACAGGTCGCAACCGACAGCTGGTATGTGCTGATCTGGGCCGAGCAGGGGATCATCGGACTGGTGCTGCATTTGTTCATCCTGTTCTATGTGATCATCAAAGCCTCATGGCTCATCATGAAAAAGATCAGGGACCCGGTCCTGAAAATGAAGATCACCGCCCTTGCGTCAGGGATGTTCGGGATCATGATCGCTTCGTACGGAAATGCGGCCCTCGGAACAATGCCCACCGGGATGCTCATCTACACCTCGATGGCGCTGATGTTGAATTCGGCGTACCTTGACGAGAAGATTATTACTTCGGAGCCTGTTGAGCAAAAGAGTGAGGTCTCCTGATTGTTACTTTCTTTTACTCTGCGATTGTCATTGGAACTCGGATGAAACTGATCGCCTGCGGCGAACACGGATTTAATTGCCTCATCCCCTGCACCCCTTCTCCTTAGGGAGAAGGGGACGGGGGTTGAGGTGTTTTGGTTAAGTCCACGGAGTATGCTGTAGAATTTGGGTCCAGTGCTGGCCCTGGGGTACATACCCGTGATTCGTCTTTTTCCCTTTTTTCCGTGTTCTTTTTTTAACTTTTGTAACCTGAAAGTGAATTCTTAAAGAACCCGAAAACGACACCCGAAAAGGCCTGCAGGGTCGTGAGAAGCTCGCTTCCTTTCGGCCGGGGCTTTATCTGGCTGTTGATCATCTGGCTGTCCCAGTACTGGTTAAAATACTTCAGGTATGCAGGATCGGTCGGTTCAATCAGGAATTCAAAACTGTCGTTCCATTCAATGGCGATATTGAAAAGCTCCGGGTAGCTTCTTCTCAGCATCTTGTACGAAATAGAGATCCCCTGGAGATGATGCAGGAACACGTCACTGATATCAAATTTGGCAGTACGGAAAACATCCTTCTTATCCACCATGACGATCTTTTTATTGATTTCCAGGATCAGCCACCGGTGCGACTCTTTCGGAAAAAGATACTCTCCGAAAAGCGAAGGAGCCTCCAGGTAGCCGCGTTTGGCTACCCGCATTTGCTCATCCAGGAATTTTGCGGGATTGTCAACATGCTCCAATACCTGGTTGCAGATCACATAATCGAACTCCTTGTCCTTAAACGGAAGGTTCTCCCCGTCCGCCTGCAGGAACCTCTGGTTCTTCCTTACCTTGATATCCCCCGACCTGTGGTAGTTCGTGTCGATGAATTTATCGCAGACGACATTCGACCGCGGATGAGGATTATGACCTCCGCCAACTTCCAGAACGGTGTCATTCCTTCCGATCCTCAGATCCCTCCTGGATTTCGGATTTCTTAGTATCATAGAGTTCAGGTTTTTAGTTCACAGGTTAATAAATCATCTATACAAAGAAAGGAAATTTTTTGATTGAAAATCTTTTTCTCTGCGCCTCCGCGCCCCGGCATTCGATCAGTTCGTTATGACAGAAAATGTAATTGGCGGAATTGGTTATTTAAATTCCCGGTTTCCATCTATTTTAATATATTTGTATTCAATGAAACAATGAGGCGAATAATAAAAATCTGATCACCACTGCCAATCGCTCAGAAACTTGTCATGCTTGAATAGGTAAACACTTAACAACCAATGGATCATCCCCTTGTTTCGATCATTTCTGTCAATTATGACCATCCGGAAATCACCTGTGAATTACTGGCTTCCCTGAAGAAGATCAGTTATCCCAATATCGAGATCATAATTGTTGACAATGCTTCACCCCACGATGATCCTTCCATTATTCCAGGATCATTCCCTGAGGTTAATTTCATAAGGAGCAGCGAAAACCTTGGCTTTGCCGGGGGAAACAACATCGGGATCAGGGTGGCAAAAGGCAAATATGTACTGCTGCTGAACAACGACACGGAAGTCGATCCCGGATTCCTGGAACCACTCGTTGAAAAATTCGAAAACAATCCGGGCATTGGCGCTGCCAGCCCGAAGATAAAATTCTTTCATACGCCCGATACGCTCCAGTTCGCGGGTCTTTCCCCCGTGAATCCTTATACGGTGCGAAGCAGGGGATACGGATACGGTGTGAAGGATGCCGGTCAGTTCGACAAGGACGCAGTCACGAATTTTGTTCACGGAGCAGCCATGATGGTGCCAATGGACGTGATCCGGAAAGTGGGGCTCATGGCAGAGTGCTACTTCCTCTATTACGAGGAGCTCGACTGGGCAACGAGGATGAAGGAAGCCGGGTATTCGCTCTGGTATGTTCACAATTCGGTTGTCCTGCATAAGGAGTCTGTTTCAACAGGCAGATTGAGCCCGACAAAGGTTTATTATATGAACCGCGCACGGTTGCTCTATCTCCGCAGGAATATCCACGGATTTCCCTTCGTGGTGGCAACCCTTTACCAGCTTTGCATTTCGATCCCGAAAAATGCACTCAAGCTCCTTTTAAAGGGAGAACACGGACATTTCATCGCATATCACAAAGCCATCATGTGGCATGTGAAGAACCTGTTTTCAAAAGAAGTCCATTCAAACCCGGTATTCTGAAATAAACCGCCTCCATGAGCACGACAATTCTGATGATCTTTACCATAGTCCAGGTGATATTCCTTGCAGGACTTGGATTGTCGGTGCTTTATATATTCATATTCGCACTGGCAGGGATCTTCTACAGGCAGAAACCCTATCAGGATCAACCAAGACTGCATAAGATCGCTGTAATGATCCCCGGGTACAAAGAAGATGTGGTCATCAGGGAAGTAGCGAATGATGCGCTTTTGCAGGATTATCCGAAAGAATATTACGATGTGGTCATCATCGCCGATTCGTTTCAGCAGGAAACCCTTGATTATCTTGGCACTTTGCCGGTCAGGGTGATCAAGGTAAGCTTCGAGAAAAGTACAAAGTCCAAAGCGTTGAACAAAGCCATGGAGATCCTTCCGGAAACCTATGACATTGTCGTGATCCTCGATGCCGACAACCTGATGGCGCCGGGATTCCTGGCGAAGATCAATGCAACATTTGACCAGGGAGCGATAGCTGTCCAGGGGCACAGGAAAGCCAGGAACATGGATACTTCCCTGGCGATCCTTGATGCGGTCAGCGAAGAGATCAACAATCATATTTTCCGGAAAGGTCACCGCGTTTTGGGACTTTCTTCCGCCATCATCGGCTCGGGAATGGCATTTGATTACCTGTATTTTAAAAGCATGATGAGCAATGTAACGGCCATCGGCGGGTTTGATAAGGATATCGAACTGCGGATGCTGAGTGAAGGCAGGAAGATCCTGTATCTTGATGATGCCATCGTGCTCGACGAGAAAGTCAGGAAAGAAGAAGTGTTCTCAAACCAGCGCAGAAGATGGCTTTCGGCCCAACTGGTCTATTTCCGCAGGGATTTTTTTCCCGCACTCCGTGCACTGATCACCAGGGGGAACCTCGATTATTTCGACAAAGCGATACAATTCATACAGCTTCCAAGGATCCTGTTACTCGGTGCTGTCATTATTTTTTCAGCCATCTTCATCATCTCTGACCTTCTGACATCCGACCATCTGACATCCGACCTGACAGTCCTTGCCTGGTGCTGGATCGCAGTGCTTGCGCTGTGCATCCTTGCATTCCTCTTCTCTGTGCCGCGGTATTTCTACAATGCAAGAACACTGAAAGCGGTGCTGAGTCTCCCGAAGGGAATGTTCCTGATGCTTGGATCCTTGCTGAAGATCAGGGGTGCAAACAAACAATTCATTCATACGCAACATTCATCCAGCCAAACTGGATCATAAAAAAAGACCATCAACATGAAAATCGGGATTGAAGGACAACGTCTTTTCAGGAAAAAAAAACACGGGATGGATATGGTCGCCCTGGAACTCATCCGGAACCTTCAGGAGATCGATCATGAAAATGAGTATATCGTTTATGTCAGTCCTGATGAAGACAGGCAAACCCTGAAAGCTACACCGAACTTCCGGATCGTTGAACTGGATGGTGGATTTTACCCGATATGGGAACAGGTTGCATTACCACGTGCCGCAAGGGAAGACGGTTGCGAGATACTTCACTGTACCAGCAACACGGCCCCTGTGAACACGAAGATCCCGCTTGTGGTCACCCTTCATGACATCATTTACATGGAAAGCAGCTATCCGCAGATCCTCAGCGGTTCCGGCACCACCTACCAGAAATTCGGGAACGTTTATCGCAGGATGGTCGTTCCGAAAGTAGTGAAGAAAAGCGGTGCCATCATTACCGTTTCTCATTTTGAGAAGAACCGTATCGGGGAGTTTTTCGGAATGAAGGGCGATCCGAGACTGAAAGCTGTTTACAACGGCGTTGGCACCCATTTTAGACCTGTGACAGATGCAGCGGAGCTTTCCAGGGTGAAGGCGAAATACAGACTGCCCGACCGTTTCTTCTTCTTTCTCGGAAATACCGATCCGAAGAAAAACACGAAGGGAACGCTGAAAGCCTATTCCGATTTTGTGAAGCAAACCAGAAGCGATATCCGGCTGGTGATGCTCGATTATGACCGGGCGGAACTGGCAAAGATCCTCGACCAGATCGGCGACCGGACACTGATCAACCGGATCACCCTGACAGGGTATGTGGTGAACACCGATCTTCCCGCCATTTACAGCCAGAGTACCCTCTTTCTCTATCCCTCGCTCCGTGAAAGTTTCGGGATCCCCTTGCTGGAAGCCATGGCTTGCGGAGTTCCGGTGATCACTTCAAACACATCCTCCATGCCGGAAATAGCTGGTGATGCGGCATTCATCATCGATCCGTTCAAACCGGAGGAGATCACAGCCGCAATGATAAAGCTCACATCGGAAGATGAGCTCCGGAAGGTGTTGATTGCAAAAGGAATTCCCCAGGCTGCAAAATTCTCCTGGCATTCAATGGCTGAAAATGTACTCGCGATCTATAAGGAGATTAACAACCGCAAAATTCACTAAAACGACTACCATGATACAAAACCGCGATATTGTTGTCATCGGCATCCAGCCCTGGGATATTGAGATCGGGAGCAACTGCAAGAACATTGCCGTTGAATTCGCCCGCCATAACCGGATTCTCTATGTCAACGCACCGCTTGACCGGATTACCCGGAGAAAGGACAAAGAGACGGATAAAGTCCGCAAGCGGATCCGGGTTCAGAATGGGGAAGACCCCGACCTGGTTAAAATTGACGGCACTTTCTGGAATCTATACCCGAAAGGGCTTGTTGAATCAATCAACTGGATCAAATCTCCCTGCACGTATGATTTTCTGAACAAAAGGAACAACAGGATCTTTGCAAAAGCCATCGCTTCTGCCATTGAACGGCTTGGTTTCAGCAACATCATCCTGTTCAACGACAGCTCGATGTTCCTGGGTTTGTATATGAAAGAACTGCTGAAACCGGCCACATATGTGTATTATATGCGCGATTACCTTACGAAGAACCCATACTGGCGCAAACAGGGTGTACGGCTTGAACCGCAACTGATCCGAAAAGCCGATGTGGTGGTGAATAATTCAACGCTCTATGCGGAATACGGAAAACAATTCAACCCCCATTCTTACATGGTCGGACAGGGTTGTGATGTTTCCCTGTTCAATGATGTTGAACGGGAGATCTCACCGGCAAAAGATGCCACTGGCTTTAAGCACCCCGTGATCGGGTATGTAGGATCCATGGCATCAAGGAGACTGGATATCGGTCTGATCGCAGGCATTGCAAAAGCCCGCCCCGACTGGAGCATCGTGCTTGTCGGTCCGGAGGATGATGCGTTCAAAGCATCGGAATTGCATTCGATCAGCAACGTGCATTTTCTCGGTTCACGCGATCCGCTGGTGCTTCCCGATTACATCAAAGGATTTGACGTTTGCATGAATCCGCAGCTGATCAACGATGCGACCCGGGGTAACTACCCGCGTAAGATCGATGAATACCTCGCGATGGGAAAGCCTGTTGTGGCTACGGCAACGGAAGCCATGGATTACTTCAGGGAACATACCTATCTTGCAACAGACAAGGATGGTTATATCCGTATCATCGAACAGGCACTTGCGGAAGATTCCCCTGAAAAGCAGCGGCAGCGGCGTGAATACGCCACAAGCCATACCTGGGAGAACAATGTGGCGGAGATCTATAAATGCATAGAACTGGTGACTTCAAGGGAAAAATGATAGCGTACCCACCCCTCGTATCCCCTCCCTACCAGTAGGGAGGGGAAGACCGAAGGTCGGGGAGGGTACCAAGAGACAAAATACAAAATAATAAATACTGGCATGGCAATCATCGACAATCTAAAATCCAAACCGAAGCTGAAAAGCTTTTTCCTGTGGACGATCACACCCGAGCGGAACCCCCGTCCACGATGGTGGGTGCGATGGTTCCTGAACCCGATGGTCCATAAGCGTGGGAAAGGATCGACCATCCGCCGGAGATCACGCATAGACGTTTTCCCCTGGAACAGGTTTGAGATAGGCGACCTGACAACCATCGAGGATTTTACCACGGTCAACAATGGCTCCGGAGATGTTATCCTGGGGAACAGGGTGAGGGTCGGCATTGGCTCCGTGATTATCGGACCGGTAATTATGGGGAATGGCTCCGGGCTGGGACAGCATGTATTCGTGTGTGGCTTCAATCACGGGTACAAGGATGCTAAAAAGAACTCCAGCATACAGCCGCTCGATATACGGCCGGTGAGCATCGAAGAGGAGGCCCATATCGGCGCCAATTCCGTGGTTCTTGCAGGCATCACCGTCGGGAAGCGGTCGCAGGTAGGTGCGGGAAGCGTGGTGACAAAGGATGTTCCCCCGTTTTGCATTGCAGTCGGGAATCCTTGCAGGGTCATCAAGAAATTCAACCCGGAAACCGGGAAGTGGGAGAAAATATAACGGATTTTATGAACAGATGAAGAAACTCGCCACCTATTTTCGCTACCTGGTCGACTACCTGAAGTACGGTGATGTGGTTTCCGTTCATAGTTCTTTCAGGTATATCCGGAAAGGTGAATCTCATAAGAACGACCGGCTGATCCGCACTTCCATCGGGAATTTCCATTGCCGGAAAAACACCAATGACTTCCAGTACGCGAACAAATTCTATGAATGGGGGGTGAAAAAATTCATCCTTGACCGGAAGAACAATTTTACCGTGTTCATCGACGGAGGTGCATGCATCGGTGATTACAGCATCCTGATGGCACGGTATGTGGACCGGTGCATCGCATTCGAACCGGTCAGCAATAACTACCAGTCGCTGCTGGGCAACATCGCACTGAACAACCTCGGGCATAAGATAAAGCCGTTTCCGTTTGCACTGGGGGATGAAAACACGGAAGTGTTCTTTGTTTTTAATCCTGTGAATACCGGGGCGTCACACCGGGTACGTGATGACATGCCCACCGATTGCAAGGTTCAGCAGCGGACCATGGATTCGCTGTTGCCGGAATTGGGAATACTACCATCAGATCAAGTCCTGTTCAAGCTGGATGTTGAAGGAATGGAGAATGAAGCCATCCGCGGAGCAAAGGATTTTATCAGGGATCAGCCCGGGTTAACATTGATCATTGAAGACAAGCATTCAGGGGATGAAGCGATTAAAAAGACACTCTCGGAGATCGCCCCGTTTGAATTCGGGATCATTGATGATTACAATATATTTGCGAGGAAAATTTAAAAAATGGTAGATTCAGAAGGAATGAATGTCATCAGCGCAGGCCAGAGTGGTATCTATTTGGAAAAAACTTTTATCTTCTTGTTCCGAGGACCTGGGACCGGGAATTAACCCAACATACCCACCCCTCTTATCCCCTCCCTACTGGTAGGGAGGGGAAGACCGCAGGTCGGGGTGGGTACGTAAAAACAATAAACACAAAGGATTTTACAAGGCGACCAAAGAAAAAATATCCAGACTAAAGCACTTAATGATCCTTAGTGTTTTACTTTGAGCGACTATTGGAAATTTTTAGCTTTAATTAATATAGAATTTATGATCGGATTGAAAATAACATTCTGGTTCCTGCTCTTCATCGTTTTCTACGCTTACATCGGCTATGGAATACTGCTTTTTATCCTGATCCGGCTGAAACGGATTTTCTCCGGAACAAAAAAGAAAGATGCAGATCCGGCCTACGAACCCGATGTCACCCTGTTCATCGCTGCCTATAATGAAAGGGATTACGTGGAGGAGAAGATAAAAAACTCCCAGGAACTGGATTATCCCCGTGAAAAGTTGCACATGGTCTGGGTGACCGATGGCTCTGACGATGGAACCCCTGATCTGCTGCGGAAATACGAAGGGGTTGAAGTGCATCATCTCCCGGAACGGAACGGGAAGATCGGCGCCATGAACAGGGGAATGAAGCTGGTCACTTCACCCATCGTAGTGTTTTGTGATGCAAACACTATGCTCGGGAAAGAATCCATCCGCCGGATCGTGCGTCTTTTCAGCGATCCGAAGGTGGGATGTGTTTCAGGTGAAAAAAGGATATTCAGCAAGGAAAAAGATACCGCTGCCGGTGCCGGCGAAGGGCTCTACTGGAAATATGAATCCACGCTTAAAAAATGGGATGCAGAGCTTTATTCCGTTGTCGGGGCGGCTGGCGAACTGTTCGCCATCCGTCGCGAGCTATACCAGGAAGTGGAGCGCGATACCCTGCTGGACGATTTTATCATTTCCTTGCGCGTGGCACAGAAAGGATTTACCATAAAGTACGATCCCGAAGCCTATGCCATTGAAACAGCATCCGCAAATGTAAAGGAAGAGCTCAAGCGGAAGATCCGTATTTCGGCCGGAGGGATCCAGTCGGTGATCCGGCTTCGCTCGCTCCTCAATATTTTCAGGTATGGCACGTTATCGTTCCAGTATATTTCGCACCGCGTTCTCAGGTGGACGCTGGCACCTCTGTCATTGCTGCTGATGCTGGTCATCGGGCTGATTCTTGCCCTGAAGGAAGGGATCGTTGACCTGGGTTTTTACAGCATCATTTTCTGGCTGCAGATCGCATTTTATCTTGCAGCATTGCTGGGCTGGTACCTTGAGAACAGGTCGGTGAGGATCAAACTGTTGTTCGTGCCTTACTACTTTTTCATCATGAACCTGTCGGTATTCCTTGGATTTAAACGATACATCAAACGGACCCAAACGGTGAACTGGGAACGCGCAAAACGCGGAAAATGAAAGACAACGGATTTTTCTGGAAATTTTTGCTGATGATCTGCCTTTTACCGGCAGGATTGCTTCCGGGAAATCCCTGTGATGCCCAGCGGACCCATTTCATCGTCGATTCACTGACCACAGTTCTGGATGCAGATTATGCCCCGTATAACCTTGTCGATCCAGGTGATACCATTTTACTATCGGGCGGACGGAAAAATTTCCTCCTGATCCGCAACTTCCAAGGTGAACCCGGGAATCCAATCGTATTCATCAACAGCAATGGCGTCGTTATCATCGATACGGATCATTACTTCGGCATTTCGGTTGAGAACTGCCGCTATTTCCGGATCACAGGATCAGGCGTTTCTTCTGATTTTTATGGGATCCGGATTGACCGGGTCAGCAGGGGAGGTGGCATCGGCATTGGGAAACTGAGCTCCGACGTTGAACTGGATCATGTTTCCATAAAGAATGTCCTTTTCGGCGCCATTTATGCGAAATCGGATCCCGACTGCCTTTTCAACTCCACCCGTGATAAATTCACGCAATACAATACGGTCATTCACGACAATTATCTTGAAGATACGGGAAATGAAGGAATGTATATCGGCAGTTCCAAGTATTTCGGCCAGACGGTAAATTGCAACGGCACCGACACCTTGCTCATGCCCAGTCTCCTCAACGGTGTGAGGATCTACAACAATATTGTCAGGTCTACATGCTGGGACGGGATCCAGGTGAGCTCAGCATCGCACGATTGCAGGATCTACGATAACCTTGTTCTGTATGACAGCCAGGCCGGGGTATTCGGACAAATGTCGGGGATCCTCATTGGTGGCGGCTCAAAATGCGATTGCTACAACAATTATATCTCGGGTGGAAAAGGAGATGGCATCGAAAGCCACGGGCTCGGCGGCTACCGGATCTTCAACAACATCATAGAAGATGCAGGTCTCAGCTTCTATCCCGATGATCCTTACCAGATGAAGTACGGGATCATGGTAACGGATGTGTCGGTCCTGCAGGATTCGTCCTTCATCATCATGCACAACGATATCATCCACCCGAAATCCGACGGCATCAGGTTCCTGAGCATTAACAGCAGGAATAATCTTGTCGCTTCAAATGCAATCATCAACCCCGGCAATTTCGATTTCTACGAATACGGGCATTTTTCGGTGAAAGGGATCGATTCTTATGTGATGGTGCCTGATACTGCTGCAGACCTGCTGATTCAAAACAACTACTTTACCCGGAACGCCGACAGCGCGGGATTCGCCGGTTCCGGATATGCACCTTTGCAGGGGTCTCCGTTGGTGAATTATGGTTATCCTGATATACACGGCATTTCCATTGATTTCTACCATCATCCGCGGATCTGCGGGGGCAGTCCTGATATCGGGGCCATAGAGTACAATCCCCAATTCCAGTCAATTCCGGATGATCTGACGTCATCACCTGCTGAACTGAAACTCTGGCCCAACCCGGTCAGAGAATCACTTTCCATCCGTTTTACGGTAACAGGGCGATCAGGGATTAAACTGAATATGTATGATCTCAGAGGGAAACTGATCGGCCAGAAGGATCTCGGCCAGATGGATCCCGGCGTACGGACGCAAAAAATCAATGTTGGAAACCTGCCCGGAGGGATTTACCTGTTTATACTGATGATTGGCGATAAAAGTTTTTCAGGGAAATTCATAAAGGCGGATCAGTAAATCAATCGGTAGAGAATCCCTTTCATATCTCTCCGTCCTGGCGCATTTTGTATAGCGTGGATTTGCCGATACCCAGTTTTTTCGCAACCATGGCCATGTTGTTATTGTATCGCACCATATATGACAGCACGATCTTACGGTTATAATCGCGAAGCGAGAGCGAATCATCGATGAACAGATCCAGGTTCTCACTGATTGTGGCAAAGGAAAGATCATCTCCCATGATCTGCTCTCCGTTGGCCATTACCACCGCAAGTTCAATAGCTGCTTTCAGTTCGCGCACATTTCCCGGGAAAGGATACTTCAGCAGCTTTGTCCGCACATCGGCTGAAATGCTCTTTTTCGGTAATCTATTCTCCCTGGCAAATTCATCCGCGAAATGCTTTGCAAGCATAAGCGCATCGTTCCCTCGGTCTCGCAAGGGCGGAAGGTGAATGGGAAGTCCCAGGAGACGGTAATACAGGTCTTCCCTGAATGTTCCTTTCCGCACACATTCTGCGAGGTTCTTATTGGTTGCCACAAGGAACCGGATATCCAGCTTTATGACCTCCGAGCTGCCGATCCTCACCAGCTCCCGTTCCTGGATAACCCTTAAAAGCTTTGATTGAAGGGTGATATCCATTTCTGCGATCTCGTCCAGGAACAATGTTCCTCCGTTTGCTTCTTCAAACTTCCCTTTTTTCCTTGCAATTGCACTGGTAAAAGAACCTTTCTCGAATCCGAACAATTCACTTTCGAGGAGCTCTTTCGGGATTGCTGTCATGTTAACTGCAATGAAAGGCCTTTTCCGCCGCGGCGAATTGTAATGGATTGCCCGTGCAACAAGCTCTTTTCCTGTTCCTGTTTCACCGCTGATCGATACAGTAATATTCGTCCTGCATGCTTTCTCGATCAGGGAAAATATTTGTGTGATGGCCGGGCTGTTTCCCAGGATCACTTTTGCAAAATCATACCTGGTGGCCAATGCTTCACGAAGATTCTCCACTTCTCCTTTTAATTCCAGGTTGTTCCTGATCTTGTTCAGGGAATTCCATAACCTGGTTTTAATATCACTGTCTTGTTTTGCGAAATAATCGTAGGCACCATCCTTGATCAATGAAACGGCCGTGGAGATATCCTCCTGGCCGGAAACCATCAGCACTTCCACATCCGGCAGAACTTCCCTGGTTTTTTTCAACACTTCCCTTCCATTCATATCAGGAAGGTTATAATCAAGTGTGATGGCAAATGGCTTCCTGTAGAGGTTGTCTATACACTCTTTTCCGGTCGGGTACCGGAAAATCGTGTAATCCTTATTCTGTTTTAGGTTGTATTCAAGCAATGAACCGAAAATAGGATCATCTTCGACGATAAAAACTACCAGGTCAGTCATCAGATTGGAATTGGAACGTTAAGTAGATCAGGTGTTAAATTCAGCTTCAGCGTAAAATTTGAAAGAATTAATGTAAGCAATATTGATGCGTCTGATAAAAGGGATGCACCGGTCAATGAGCTGACCGGTACATCCATTGTCAACAGGGTATACTAAAACCGAGCTTCCTGTTCATCCCGGACATGTAGTTGACACGGGATCATTTTCCCACAGGATGCTAAGCGATCCTGTGGATACTATTCACTTCATTGGGTTTAATTAATGGGACAAACTTTTAATGTGTGAAATCTAATCAATAACCTTTTTAAAACCGGTTTTCCCTTTGCTAAAGTCATGCCGGAATTTTTCCGAAAGATAACGGGCTAATATTCAGGCATTAATTATTTATGCAAAAAGCAGGCAGGTCCAAATATAGGAAATAATTCCAGAAAATGGAAGTGTTTACAAAAATCGTTCGAAAGGAATCAGTTTGTCAGGCCGACAATTTTTGACGGTATTCTTCAAGCTCCGCAACAAGCAGTTCGCTTGCAGTCACAAACATTCTGAAAACGCCGTCCATGTCTTCATCTGCTTTTTTCTTACCCATCAGTTCAAGCTTCAGGCAAAGCTCAGCGGCTTCAACAGCCCCGAACAGGGCGCAATTTGATTTCAGGGAATGGGCATGCAGATCTACATTATGATAATCCTTTTCCTGAACATTTTTTCCAAGGGTTGTGATGTTATTCGGATATTCCCTGATAAAGATACCAATCACCTCGAGGATCAGCTGTTGATCATAGTATTGTAAATGCTCGTTGAATTTATCCCAGTTTATCATTGCAAGCTGATTTGGATATTTGACATAGTGTGGCGGATGTCCATTTCTCCCGTCCGCCATGGTACAGGATGCATAAAATTATCCCGGCTGAACTTAAAGGCACATTGATTAAACTCTTACTATTTCGCTATTTCGCTATTTCGCTATTTCGCTATTTCGCTATTTCGCTATTTCGCTACTTCGCTACTTCACTACTTCGCTATCTCAGTATCTCGCTATCTCAGTATCTGTCAGATGATCGATGCAAAATAATCAATTGTTTTTTTCAAGCCTTCCTCAAGCTGGATCTTAGGGGCCCAACCAAGTTCCTGGCGGGCCAGTTCAATATTCGGCTGCCGCTGCAGCGGATCATCCTGTGGTAAAGGCATGTAAATGAGTTTTGAGCCGGAGTTTGTGATCTGTATTACCTTTTCCGCCAGCTCCTTGATCGTAAACTCATTCGGATTGCCGATATTAACGGGACCGGTGAATTCTTCCCGCGAGCCCATCATCCGGATCATGCCTTCGATGAGGTCGTCCACATACTGGAAACTTCTGCTTTGGGAGCCGTCGCCATATATTGTGATGTCTTCTCCTTTCAGTGCCTGGACGATGAAATTTGAAACCACACGTCCATCCTGTGGATGCATCCTCGGACCGTAGGTATTGAAGATCCTGATGATCTTGATCCTGACATTATTCTGCTTGTGATAATTGACGAACAGGGTTTCGGCAACCCGTTTCCCTTCGTCATAGCAAGCCCTCGTGCCTATCGGGTTTACGTGGCCCCAGTATGATTCCGGCTGAGGATGGATGTCGGGATCCCCGTAAACCTCGCTTGTTGAGGCCTGCAGGATACGCGCACGGATCCGCTTGGCGAGCCCCAGCATATTTATGGCCCCCATGACCGAAGTCTTCACAGTTTTAATTGCATTGTACTGGTAATGGATCGGGGATGCTGGACAGGCAAGATTATAGATCTCGTCCACTTCGATGAAAAAAGGCATAGTCACATCATGCCGGATAAGCTCAAAATAAGGATTGCCGAGCAGGTGAACGATGTTCTGCTTCTGGCCCGTGAAGTAATTATCGAGGCAAACAACTTCGTTGCCTTCCTTCAATAAACGCTCACACAGGTGTGAGCCAAGAAACCCGGCTCCACCTGTGACTAATACTTTTTTCCTGATCATGGTCTGGTTTTTTCAGTATGTATCCTACCGCGATGTATCGATCCCGATGCAGAAATAGTCGAATCCCTTGCGCTTCATTTCTACGCGGTCATAAATGTTCCTTCCGTCAAAGATTGCAGGGGTTTTCAATAGTTTCCTGATGACATTGAAATTCGGGAATTTGAATTCCGGCCATTCGGTAGCAAGCACCATGCAATCGGCATCGATCAGCACATCATACTGGTCTTCGGCAAAGGTGATGGAGTCTTTGAGAATGCGCTTGGCTTCGTGCATGGCAACAGGATCATAGGCTTTTACCTTTGCCCCGGCTTCAATGAACTTACGGATCAGGACCAGGGCGGGAGCTTCACGCATGTCATCCGTCATCGGCTTGAAAGACAGACCCCACATGGCAATGGTCTTACCCTTCAGGTCACCATTGAAGTATTTATTTACCTTGTGGTACAGCACCGATTTCTGATCTTCATTCACTTCTTCCACAGCTTTCAGCACACGGAGTTCATATTTGAAATCGGATGCAGTATGGATCAGGGCTTTTACATCTTTCGGGAAGCATGACCCGCCGTACCCGATGCCGGGATAGATAAATTTATGACCGATCCGGCTATCGGAACCGATCCCTTTCCGGACCATGTTGATATCCGCACCAACAATCTCACACAGGTTGGCGACATCGTTCATGAAGCTGATCTTGGTGGCCAGCATTGAATTTGCCGCATATTTTGTCATTTCCGCAGAAGTGATGTCCATAAAGATCACCGGATGACCATTCAGTGTAAATGGCTTGTACAGGTTTTTCATCAGGTCCTCCGCACGGGTAGAATCCAGTCCAACGACAATCCGGTCAGGCTTGAGGAAGTCATCGATGGCAGCGCCTTCCTTGAGAAACTCCGGATTTGACGCAACATCAAAATCAATGTTTACATTGCGTTTCTTCAACTCTTCCTCAACGGCTGACCTTACCTTTGCTGCCGTTCCGACAGGCACGGTGCTTTTCGTAATGATCAGCAGGTAATCTTTCATGTATTTTCCGCAATCTGCAGCAACCCCGATCACATATTTCAGGTCGGCACTGCCATCCTCATCGGGAGGTGTACCAACCGCAATAAACACAACTTCACAATCTACAAGTGCTTCAGCAATGCTCGTTGTAAAATTCAACCGCTCTTTCTTCTGGTTGCGGTGAACCATTTCCTCGAGCCCCGGTTCGTAAATGGGGATAATTCCCTGTTTGAGGTTTTCGATCTTCTTCTGGTCAATGTCAACGCAAGTGACATCAATTCCAACTTCAGAAAAGCAGGTTCCGGTCACCAGACCAACATAACCGCTGCCGACGATAGTTATTTTCATAGTTCTTATTTTTAATTGTGTTTGTTTTGGAACGACTTCAAAAGTAAAGAAATATTATTTTCAGTTTACAAAGGACAAAATATGAATATCAAGAAATCCTTTTAATTTTTTGCAGGCTGTCTTTTCGTGCTGACGAATTGGTTATTTGGCTGACAGGTATGATGAAAGATCCCCGGCTTTCCTGTTTTCCATGACCTTGTCCCACCAGATCGTCAGGATCAGGAGGTTCAGCATCTGGTTTGATTTTACCTGCTTGTACCAGAACCAGTAACTTTTTCCGGAAGCAAGGGCTTCGTATTTTGTAAATATCCTGTCGAGAAAAGAAGGTTCTTTCAAGGTCTTTGCGAAACCGGAAGAACGGATGTATTGATAGATCGCCTTCCTTCTGGCCGGATCGTTAAAGAAGATCTCCAGCGGGGAAAACCCACCCTGCTTTGGTCTGTTTATCACGGCTTCCGGCAGTTTTGGCTTGATCAGCTCCTTCAGGATGTATTTCGTAACGCCTTTCCCTTTGATGGTTTCCTTATGCGTTCCTTTCGCCCTGAGGTTTAACGGGAGGTGCTGAAGGAAATTATAAATATCGAGATCTGTAAAGGTAAAGGCGAGATGAACACCAAAATGCTCAGCAAGCCTTGATGCTTTATAAATGATCACTTCATTTACTGAATGACGGATGTGGAGATAATAATTCCGCTGGAGAAAGAGCTCATCGTAGTCATTGAAATGATGCGGGATATCGTCAACATAAGGATGTTCAGGGATCTCCCCGAGACGGAACAGGTGTTTCAGCTGGTAATCGTGAAATCCGAATACCTCCGGTTCCATCACTTTCAGGATCTTCTGGTTTTGGAAATGAATGCGGAAGGCCAGGTTGTCATGGTCAAACAGGCTCACATCGCTGAGGGTGTTAAAGAGGGAAGCAAGAGGCGACAACCCGAACCTGCGCATGCGGTAATGCCAGGCCGTTTCACGGGTCCCTGCCCCGAAATACTGATCGTTGCCATCACCGCCAAGAGTAACGGGAAGATTTTCCCCGGCAACCATCTTCATGACCGAATGGTTCAGCATAAACCCCGACTCAGAGAACGGGTCGCCCAGCTGATCTATGATGTCAGGCAGGAATTCGATTTCACTGCCATCCATCTGGTACTCGTAGTGATCGGATCCGAATTTCTTCGCCATCATCCTGGCATAAGGCAGCTCGGAAGCAGGATTGTCCTTGAACCCGATCGAATAGGTTTTGATCTTTCCCGGGTAGACTTCCCGCAGCATGGCGAGATTTCCCCCGGAATCAAAACCTCCGCTCAGCAATACCCCCACTTCCTCTGCATTTCCGATGCGTCTCCGGATGGATCTCTTCAGCAATTCAGCATACTGATCGATCGCCTCATGCAATTTCATTTCTTTTCTTTCGGCTGAAATGATCTCCTCAAAATCAAACAGCTTTTCAAAGGAAAGCCTGTTCCCGATGATAGTGAGGATCTCTCCTGCAGGAACTTTCTGTACGCCCTTCAATGAAGTCAATGGGGCCGGGATATACCCGATCCTCAGAAAAGTGACGATTCCGGTAAAGTCGGGCTCCGGAGTGAACGACCTGAAATCAAATAACTGCTGGTATGAATCAGTGAAAAAATCATTGGTGAAGTAGATCATCCGGCCCTCACCATTCCTGTCCCGGACGATTGTCATTTTAGCAGGTTCACGAATGATGATGGTGAATTTGCCATTCAGCCGGCGGAACCCGCGCACTCCTTCTTTCAGGTAAAGTTCAAGTACAAGTTCAGCGGACTTTTCTGTTTTCAGATCCAGGTTTTTCCGGATTTCATCCTCGTTGTAGATCCGACTGCAAAGCCAAAGGCTTGCCTGGCCCCTTTTTGCGATGTCATATCCTTGCGAAAGGATCCCGTCATTAAGGAATTCAGAACCGGTCCCGGGATGAAGTTTATCGAGTACTGATCTTCCGGCTTCGAATAACCCGTAGACGAAAGATTTCTGTAGTTTCATGGAGCTTGGAATGAGTTGATTAGTGTGCAATTTACAGCAGATTTTGGAATATTCAATTATAAATGTTTTATTTCCTTCATTTAATTAACTTTGTTCCCACTCTGAAGTAAACTCTGTTCGGCTATACAATCTTCAATAACCTGCGAATCATGAAGACGCAACGAAAGATTACCATTCTTTTTATTTCTTTATTTGCAATCTTTTTTCTTATCCTGACCGGTTACCAGTTCATACGGTATAAAGAGCAAGCCTTTTACCTGCAATCCAAATTCCAGAGCGACAAACATATCATTTCCAAAGTACTCCAGTTCAAGGCGGAAAGTTTTCATAAGCCCACCAAAGATAATGCTGCCTGGGATGATATGGTGGAGCTTACCATATCACGTGATACATCCTGGGCAAGGAAAAACCTCGAACCGATCCTGTCAACCTTTGATATGAGTTACCTTGGAGCCTTTGACCTGCAAGGAAACCGGATATCGGCTGTAAGCATTACGGATGCCCGCATGATGACACTTACAACAGAACAGGTTCTAAGGATTTTTAAGAACAACCACGTTTTTCACGGGTTTTATACTGTCGGCGGATCATTGTTTGAACTGTTCGGCGCTTCCATAGTGCCCACCTCTGATAATTTTCATAAAACAACCCCGAGGGGTTACCTCATCTCTGCGAAAAAATGGGATTCAGCCTATGAGCAGGAACTTGAAAAAGCCACAGGCTTCAATATTACCCTGCACCCGTTCAATTACCGGATACCAAAAAAGGATACTGACGGCATTGAAAAGATCTTCCATTCCCTGATCGATTGGAATGGGAATCCGGTTTCTGTAATCGAGTTCAACAGTAAAAATTACCTGAACGATGAATTCAACCGTTTTACACTGGTTGTGCTCACCGGGATCATTTTTTTGTTATTTGTTTTCGTTGTTGTTTTCTTCTGGACGAACAAGTGGCTGACAAATCCCATGAATGCAATAACAAAAAGCCTTTCGGAGTCTTCCCTTGAGCCGCTGAAAGGTCTGTTGATGAAGGACGATGAATTTAGTGATATTGCCCGGCTCATTGGTCAGTATTATCTTCAGGAGGAAGACCTTCTCCGGAAAATCGAAGAAAAGAACAAGGCGGACGATAAGATCGCGAAACTCTCCATTGCTGTCGAACAGAGCGCGAATATTATTATGATCACGTCGGTTGAAGGTATCATTGAATATGTCAACCGGAGGTTCACGAGCATCACCGGGTATTCGAAAGATGAGGTCGTAGGTAAAAAGCTCGACATCCTCAAGTCGGGGTTCTACTCGCATGAATTCTATAATACACTCTGGGCGACCATCCTGAGTGGTAAAGAGTGGAACGGGGAGATGTACAACATGAAAAAGAACGGTGAATATTACTGGACATCTTCGAATATTGCCCCGATCATCAACCAGGAAGGGAAAGTGATCAGTTTCATCTCCATTGATGAAGACATAACAGAGAAAAAGCAGGCCGACATCTTCCTGCGGGAAGCCAAGGAGTTTGCCGAAATGATCTACAATGTAACGCCAAGTGCCATATTTACTGTGGATCCCGAGCAGCGGATTACCAGCTGGAATTTCCAGGCTGAAAAGATCACCGGTTATTCCGCACTTGAAATGATCGGTAAAAGCTGCCATTCATTTGCGGAAACGCCCTGTGATGAAAATTGCGGATTGTATGACCAAACTGTCATAAAGCCAGTTCACGGCAAAGAATGCACAGTCACTGATAAAAACGGAAAAAGGTTGTATATCGCCAAAAATGTTGATGTGCTTAAAGATATTGACGGGAATATCATTGGCGGCATCGAAAGCTTTGAAAACATCACTGAACGGAAGAAAGCCGAGAAGGCCCTTCATGACAGCCAGCAGCGTTATTCCACCCTGGTGCACAAACTGCCGGATATGATCATCATTCACCGGAAAGGAACGATTTTATTCGCCAATGAAGCATCTCTGAACGTGATCGGGCATGCTTTCGGGGAGCTGATCGGCACCAGTGTGCTTGATTATGTTGACCCCGGATCGGTGGCGATCGTTAAGGAAGCCATGCAGAAAAGAGACGCAGGGCTTGAACCTGTGAAAGAGTACGAGATCAGGGTGGTAACGAAGACCGGAGATTGCAGGGATGCCATAATCAGGGCCGACAACATCATCTTCGACGAAGAACCGGCAACACTGGTCATCCTCATCGATATAACCGAACGGAAAGCCAATGAAAACGAGCTGAAGAAGGCCAAGGAAGAAGCGGAGAATGCAAACCGCGCCAAATCCGATTTCCTGGCCACCATGAGTCATGAGATCCGGACCCCGATGAACGGGATCATCGGGATGACAGAATTGGCCCTGACCACCACGCTGACCAGCAGCCAGCGCGATTACCTTGAATCCGTAGAGTCTTCAGCATACCTTCTTCTGGAAACGATCAACAATATCCTGGATTTCTCCAAAATTGAAGCGGAAAAATTATTGCTCGAAAACTCAGAATTCGACCTCCGTGAAATTATCGAGCGGAGTGTGGATATCCTGACCGTGAAAGCGTATGAGAAAAAGCTTGAGATCCTTTGCGATATCGATCCTGATCTTCCTCTCTATTTTATCGGGGATCATCTCCGGATCCGCCAGGTATTGATGAATTTTATCAGTAATGCCATCAAATTTACCGACCAGGGAGAGATCTGTGTTTTTGCAAGTATGATCCTGAAAGGAGAGCAGCCGGGAGAAACAGCCTGGATCCGGTTTGGCGTCAGAGATACAGGTATAGGTATTCCCGGCCAGTACCAGGATAACATCTTCGACAGGTTTACCCAGGCTGACAGCTCAACCACCAGGAAATACGGTGGCTCAGGCCTGGGGCTGTCGATTTCGAAAAAGCTTGCAGAGATCATGGGAGGGAAAGTGTGGGTGGAAAGCGAACCCGGAATGGGAAGTACATTCTATTTCGAGATACCGCTGATATTGGCAGATCCGCACAAGGATCAATCATTACCGGCACCAATGAATATCCATAAGGCTCTTGTGGTTGACGATAATGTTACAAACTTGCGGATATTGAAGCACATGCTCAATTATTGGGGCATCGAAGTAACGGTTGCTGAAGATGGCCTGCAAGCCATCGAATACCTGAAAAGAGACATTGATGATCCAAAGCCCTATGATGTGATTTTTCTCGATATGCACATGCCATCCATGGACGGTTTAACAGTTGCAGAAATTATCAGGCGCGACCTTGGGACTTCATTCAAACCGGTCGTCATCATGTTCTCCTCCATTGAAAAGGAACACATACGCGAAAAAGGGCAGAAGGTTGGGGTTGATTATTACCTGACAAAACCTGTGAAGATGAAAGATTTACTCGACTTACTACAAATAAAAAAGGAAAGCAAAATGCAAACCACAACCATGAGGGAAGATGAAGCCCGGTTTGACATTAAGTTATGTCCCGGGAAAACCATTTTAATTGCTGAAGATAACAAGATCAACCTGAAACTCCTCAGTGTGATGCTGATGAAGACGGGTGCCAACATTATAACAGCGGTCAATGGCGCGGAAGCCGTTACGCAGTTCAATGACAACCTTATCGACCTGGTGTTTATGGATATCCATATGCCGGAACTTGACGGGTTTCAGGCAACGAAACTGATCCGGGAATCGGAACAGGGTAAAAGGCATACGCCTATCATTGCACTCACGGCCATCGCCCTTGCGGGGGACCGTGAAAAATGCCTGGATAACGGCATGGATGATTACATTTCCAAGCCCTTTATGAAAGAGGATTTGTTTAAAATGCTGAAGAAATACCTGAATTAAGATCCTGCGGTGCTTTCGTTCTTTCCGATCAGGCTTTTGATCTTCTTTGCAAGGATTTCCGGGTTGAAGGGTTTTGCGATGTAGTCGTTCATTCCTGCGGTATAACATTCTTCAAGCACTCCTTTTATGGCATTCGCGGTGAGGGCGATCACCGGAACATCAAGGCCGAGCTCCGAGCGTATCCTGCGAGTAGCTTCAAGGCCACCCATCTCCGGCATCTGGAGGTCCATCAGAACGATCTGAAATGTTTCTTCCTGCAACTTCAGGAGGGCTTCTTTGCCATTATTGGCCAATGTTACATCCATGCTCCACTTTTCAAGCATCGATTTTGCAATGAACTGGTTGAACTGGTTATCCTCCACAAGCAAAACCCTTCTTCCGCGGAGAGGCTCGGTATTCAGCAATGGAGACTCTTCTTCACCTGGTTTGACGGGCGCTTCGGCTTTCCGGAAAGGAAGTGTGAAGAAAAATTCGCTTCCGATGTCTTTACTGCTCCTGACTTCCAGCTTGCCACCCATCAGCTCCACCAGCTGTTTGCTGATTGCAAGCCCCAGCCCGGTTCCTCCATAGCTCCTGGTAATCCCGGCATCAACCTGCTGAAAACTCTGGAAGATCCTGGAGATGTGCTCTTCTGCAATCCCGATCCCCGAATCGGAAACATTGAAATAAATGTTGCAGGAGTCGGCAGATCTTGTTTCCAGGCGGCATTCCAGGGTAACATGCCCTTTCTGGGTAAACTTGATGGCATTGTTCATCAGGTTGATCAATACCTGCCGGAGCCTCACATTATCACCAAAAAGATGGCAATTGATCTCTTTGTCATAATTATTCTTCAGGGTCACTTCTTTTTCTGCCGCCTTGTATTCAAACGAATCGAAGACTTTCTTTACCAGGTCGTCAAGTGCAAATTCCGTTTCGATAAGTTCCATCTGACCGGCTTCGATCTTGGTGAAGTCGAGAATGTCGTTGACAATGCCCAGGAGCCCTTCGGATGAGCTGTTGAGGCCATTGATCAGCTTCTTCTGCTCGTCCGACATGGGTGTGTCCTCGAGAAGCCGGGTCAGTCCGTGGATGGCATTGAGCGGTGTCCGGATCTCATGGCTCATATTCGCCAGGAACTGGCTTTTGGCTATGCTGCCTGAAATAGCTTCCTGCTGTGCCTTTTTCAGCGCAGTTTCAGCTTTTTTCCGCGGGGTGATGTCGGAATAACGCCAAAGGTTCCCCATATATTTATCCCCGGAATAGATCGGAAGGTAATCCCGCTCAAATACCCTGCCGTCGGCCAGGTCAAGCTGTTCGTCGAAAGCAGGCTGGCCTGCCGCCAGGATTTCGGAGATCCGCTGTAAGAATTTCTCCGGTTCCCTGAAAAAATGCTTCGACTGTTCGGCCGTATCTGAACAATCCAGCCCGACGAGATGTTCAGGATCGACGGGGATATCGAACAGGTGGCAGAATTCCTTGTTAACGAGTACGATTTTCCGGTTCTCGTTCTCTACCAGGATCCCTGTATGCAGGTTCCGCATCAGGGTGCTGATCCGAGAAGTCGTCGACTCCAGCTCATATTGGGCTTTTTTCTGCACAGAGATATCCTTGATGAAAGCGCTGAAAAACCTCTCGTTCCTTATTTTGACAGGATTGACAGCGAGTTCCACCAGGAACTGTTCACCGTTCTTTCGTTGGCCAAGGATCTCGATGCGTTTGTTGATCATTGGTCCGAAACCAGTATCGCGGAAATCTTTCAATCCGTTAATGTGCTTCTCCCTGCTTTCAAGAGGAATGATCAGGTCTGCGATCTTCTTTCCGATCGCCTCCCGGTTCGAATAACCGAACATCTTTGCCGCCTGCTTGTTCCAGCGGATCACCTCCCCTTTCGAATTGATCAGGATATAAGCGTCCAACGCCGTATCGATGATCAGGCGGGTTTGTTTTTCATTGACTTTTAGAGCATCCTCGATCTTCTTCCGGGCGGAAATATCCCGGTGAATGGAAATGAATTGTGTCAGTTCGCCGTTCTCGTTGAACAACGGCTGAACCTGGAGCCAGGCCCAGTAAAGCTTTCCGCTTTTTGTATAATACTCGACATTCGTTTCAATGAATTTCCGCTCCGCCATGGCCTGGAGGATCCTGGAGTTTTTCCGTTTTTTTTCATTTGTTCCCTGGATGATCTCAAAGATCTTTTTCCCCATGATCTCCTCCAAGAGGTAACCGGTGGTTTTCTCAAAGGATTTGTTGACCCATTCTGTCCGACCTTCTTTATCCGTGATGAGGATCGCATTGTCAGTATGCCTTGCGATCAACGCAAGTTTTTGAAGCTCATTCCGGTTCTGGATGTGACCATAAACGGAACCGGCAAGATTGCCGATAAATGAAAATACGGCGATCTGCTCTTCGGTGAACTTATTCGGTTCCGGGCTGGCAATACTGAAGACACCAACGATATTATCCCCGTTGAATACAGGGATGCTCAGCCTTGTCCGGATGAGGAAACTCCTTTTACTGTCGATGCTGATGGGAGGATTGTTGGTTTTGACATCGGGCACATAGAACGTTTTACCTGTCCGGAATACATGCCCGGGATGACGGTCCATAACGGTACTTTCCGCATCAAGCCGCTCAGCATCTGTAAAACCCTTTGCATAATACAACTTCAGCTTTTTGTCAACAAAATCATAGAGGTACAATCCATTGTATTCAGGGGCGATCACATCTTCAAGGAGCCGTTCCACTTCTGTGGCCAATTCATGGATGTCGCGGATCTCCGTTGAACGTGAAGCGAATTTATCCAATACATTAAGTACCGGTATGATCTTGTCAAAATTCATGGAAGGGGAAGCCGTTACTGAATAATGGCAATAGCTGCCTGAGCACATTGCTCATCCTGCTTGTAATGACCGCCACTGATGCCGATCGCCCCGGCCATGGTGCCTTCAATAAAAACAGGCATTCCTCCCCCGAGAAGGATAAAATCCTGGAACTGCTGGATACCATTGAATAAAATAGGGTCGTCCTTGATGTAATTATGCCACGCTTCCCCGCTGGGCATTCCATAGCCGACGGCTGTAACGGCTTTTTTCCTGGCAGCATCAATCGTTACCATCGGTGCATTGTCCATTCGGCTGAATGCCTTCAGAACAGCGCTTTCATCAACGATGTATACTGATATCCCGATTCCGATCTCACGTGCCTTGAGTTCTGCAGCAATGATCATTTTTTTTGCAGCTTCCGCAGAAATTGATCTTTTCTGAAAAGATGTTTCCATGTTCATTAGATTACGGGTGAATACTGTTAAGAATAAATAAGGATTTAAAAATCATTTTCAAAGGTAAAAGTAAATAAACAATCCCGGAAGGGAAAATTTTTAGAAAATTTTCAGGCTGCAGGCTACAGGCTTCGGGCTTCAGGCTTAAAACATCTATTATCCATCCTCTATCCTCTGACCTCTGACCTCTGACCTCTGACCTCTGACCTCCGACCTCAGACCTCCGACCTCCGACCTCAGATATAGTTATCCGTCATCCTCCTCATCCGGATATTCCTCCGGCTCTGCCAGCGGCTGATACCGAACCCGATGATCAGGAAAATGGGAAGGAGGAAATTCAGGTATTTCAGGGTAGCTTTTTTCCCGTCGTCCATCGGATCAAGCGGGCGGGAGGTGACTTCCTTGGTACGGAGTTCGATAAGACCGGTGTCATCCGAAAGCCAGTCGATGGCATTGACCATGAAATTGATATTGTCAGGAGGCAGTTGCCGGGCCTGTTGTCCGCTGCCATTGATCGGGAAATCCCCGTCGGAAACCACAATGATCTTTGAGTTCAGGTTCCCTGAGATCCTGCCGCTCAGCAAGCCGCAAACCGTGAGATTTGCGCGTGGGAAATCCTTTTCCTGCCAATTGCGGCTGATGTTGAAGGTGAGGGGAGGATTTTCGGTGCCAGATTTCTCGGATGTCATCGCCCAGGGTGTAAATGTGGTATTTCCACCGGAACCGGTGAAATCGATGGAACTCGCAAATTGGAGCATCACGGCGGAGAGCCCTTTCATTGCCGGGGTTTTGGCAAATTTCGTGATCTGGGGGAGGTAAGGGAACCTGACGGTTGATTGAAATGTCATATACCCTTGTTGCTGGTTCACCATTACGCTTCCGCAATTCTGATCGATCAGGAAATTCGGGTTGACCCTGATCCCTTTTGTTTCCAGCCATTTTTCCAGTCCTGTGTGAACTTCTGTACCGGATGATGTCTGCAGGTTGCCATCCACACGGTTCATAGCAATGTAAAGGTTGTTCCCGCGTGAAAGAAATTCCTCCAGCCGCATGAGATCGGATTCAGGGAATGAGTCTTTCGGGTTTACGATCACGAGGGTTTTGAAATTGTCAAGACTTGTTCCCGGATCATTCAGCTTTACCGGTACTACATCGTACAAGATGGAAAGCGATTGCATCACCTGCATCATGGAATTCAGTGACGCTTCGCCATGGCCTTCAAGAAAGGCGATCTTCGGCTTGTTCTCCACCGTCAGTTTTTTGATGCTTGTCGAAAGACTGTATTCCATGGCAGCCCCGGGTTGGATCAGCGGAATGACTTCCTTCTTGTCTGCATAGTGCACCACGGCTCCCAGGTATGCCTTCTGCTGCTTCATCTGGTCTTTCTCACGCACATTGATCAGCACGGGATTGATCCCTTCGCCCATGGCTTTCTGTTCTGTCGCCTCATCCTTGTTCGGGTTGATGAATTCAAACATCACCTTTCCCTTGGACCGGTTTGAATATTCGATCAGCTCCTCCTTGAAGTCACGCCGCAACTGGTTGAAATCGGTTGGAAGCTCCTCGCTGAAATAGGCGGTAACCGTAACAGGTTCTTTCAGTGATTTCAGGATGTTCTTTGTGGCTTCACTGAGTGTATATCGCTTGTCAGAAGTAAAATCAAGCCGTACAAAGAACCGGTCTGCAAGGATGTTGATCAGTATGATGATCCCGGCGATAAGTAAAATATACGTTAAGATTGACTTTCTTTTCATATCTCAGATTCGTTTAATTTGAAATATTTCGTCTTGACAGGACGAGCTCGGTCCCGATAAGTCCTGCAAAAATGATCGACAGGAAATAGAAAAGGTCTTTGGTGTCGATCACACCCCGGGCCATCGATTCATAATGGGTAGACATGCTCAGATAGCCTAAGATCCCGGCAAACCAGCCTCCGGAGCTGCTTCCCACAAGGCCGAAGACGAGCTGGAAAAAAATTCCGATGAACAGGGTGATCAGGAATGCAACGATCTGGTTGGTGGTAATGCTGCTCGCAAAGATACCGATGCTTATGTATGAAGCACTCATGAACAGAAGTCCGAGATATCCCATCCACACAGCCCCATGGTCCATTTTTCCGATGTTCGCTACCGTGATATAATAGGGCAGTGTCAGAACAAGGGTAATGCATATCAGGAAGAAGGCTGCGAGGAATTTCCCGGCAATGATCTGCCAGTCACTGACAGGCTTGGTCACCAGGAGCTCGATCGTTCCCGATTTCCGCTCATCGGCAAGCATTCCCATGGTCACAGCCGGAATGAAAAAGAACAGCGTCCAGAATGAAATTCCGAAGAATGACTGGAGGCTGGCCTGGTTCACAAGGAACACGTCACTGCCGAAGATCCATGTAAAAAATCCGCTGAATCCCAGGAACAGGACGATCATGACATAGGCCATCAATGAATCGAAAAATGACCTGAGCTCTCTTTTTGCAATAATCCAGATCTTGTCCATAAAATGCTTTATTTGATTATTAATTCGTTATTGTCAGATCCCTGAACACCTCTTCAAGCTTACGCTCGACAGGTGTCATTTCAGTCAGCGACCATCCTTTTTCAACACACATTTTGAATATGGGCTTCCTTGAGGTCATACCGGGCTTGCTCTGCACCTCAAACGACTGGGAATAGGCCGGCAGGAAATCAACAAGCTCTGCCGATTCAATGCCCTGGAGACTCCGGAAGATCTCGTTCCGGTCGCCATCTTCAATGGTCACCTTGACGATTTCCCTGTTCTGTGCCTGTTTTCTCAAAGTGTTGGCTGTGCTGTCTGCAACAAGATGTCCCTGGTTGATGATCAGGATCCGGTCGCAGGTAGCTTCTACTTCTGCAAGGATATGCGAACAGAGGATCACCGTTTTTTCCTGCCCGATCTTCCGGATCAATTCCCTGATCTCGACGATCTGGTTCGGGTCAAGCCCCGAGGTCGGCTCGTCAAGGATCAGCACATCCGGATCGTGGATCAGCGCCTGAGCCAGTCCGACCCTTTGCTGGTACCCTTTTGAAAGCTCATTGATCTTCTTGTACTTCTCATTCCTTAATCCGCATACCTGTACCATTTCAATGATCCGTTCACGGATCCTGCCCTTTGGAACACCCTGTATCTCCGCTACGAATTGCAGGTAATCAATAACCGGCATGTCTTTATACAGCGGGTTTGTCTCAGGGAGATACCCGATGTGCTTCTTGATCTCCTCCGCATGATCCTTCACTGATAAGCCGCCGATCCTGACATCGCCTTCGTTTGGCGGCATGTAACACGTGATGATCTTCATCGTTGTGGTCTTCCCAGCCCCGTTTGGGCCCAGGAACCCTACGATCTCCCCTTTGTTCACCTGAAAGGAAATGCTGTCCACGGCTTTTTGTAATCCGTAGGTCTTGGTTATTTTATCAACGATCACATCCATAATGACCAGCTTTTAAATTGACTCGCAAAAATATCAGGAAGTTTATTTCCATGAAAACTTTTAACAAAAATTTAACAGATTTTTCTATGCCTGCCGCCTGGATCCCTCCCTGCAGTCATGAGGGGGACCGAAGACCTGGAATAGGATTCTCATTTTTGTTCATGAAGTGATCCTGAAGAGATGAATTCCCGTATTTTTACATTTCCTTGTGAAATCAGGATTTCGATCGTATTTTTGCAAGTGCAGCCAGGGTGTTTGAAATAATTAAAATGTATTGATATGAAAGCAATTGTTGGGAGTATACTTATTTCTTTTCTGCTAATTCCGTCGTATTCATCAGCACAGAAGACCGATTCGGTGTTCCATGCACCACAGCCATATCACAAGAATGTCATCAAGTTCAACCCAACTCCCATGCTTTTATGGAGTATGAAGAACGTGACTTTGAGCTATGAGCGTATCCTGAACCCGAAGCAATCCATTACCCTTTCGGTCGGGTACCTTGAATTCCCGAGTCTTTTCAGGGATACCATCGCGAATCTTGTTGCAATTACGAGCCGTCATAAAGCAGGGATCAACGTTGCCATGGAATACAGGTTCTACCTCATGAAAAGAAATTCCCGCCCGGTTCCCGACGGAATTTTCATTGCTCCTTATGCCAGTTATTATGGCTATTGGTTCAAGAACGGAATAGATGTACTTCATACGGTGGTCGACAGTGGTGCAACGATCAAGGGAAGTGTTTATGTATTCAACGCCGGCGTGGAACTTGGTTACCAGTTCGTGTTCTGGAAAAGGCTGACCCTAGATTTCGTGCTGATTGGTCCGGCAGTCAGTTATTACGGAGGAGAAATCAATGTTACCGGGGACATCAATGTTGAGAAGATCGCAGAATTGCACCAGGACCTTTATGATAAGCTAAAAGAGCGATATCCTATGATCGGGGAGTATGTGATCAACAAATCGTTCAAGCGGAATGGCAAGCTTGACCTGTTCAGTATTGGTTTCCGCTACCTTGTTCAGATAGGTTTTCATTTTTAGCAAACCCCTGGATGCGGAATTTACTGCTACACCTTCATCCTTCAAAAATTCATGAGCCTGCAATCCGGTTCACCCGTACGTTTGGGCTGGGTGGCATGGCGGCGTTATTGATCATTATCCAGATCATGAGCGGGGTCATGCTCCGGTTCTATTATACCCCGACTCCGGCCGGGGCATACGACTCCGTCCTGTTCCTCAAAAACCAGGTACTGTTCGGACCGTTCATCCGGAATATTCATCACTGGAGCGGGGTGTTTCTAATCATTATCTCATTCCTTCACTTTCTGAGGGTCTTTTTTACCGGGGCTTACCAGGGAATTCGCAGGATAAACTGGCTGTTCGGACTTATCCTTCTGGTTCTTGTCGTATTTTCAAACTTTACCGGATACCTGCTTCCCTGGGATCAGCTTGCATACTGGGCGATTACGGTAAGTACGAACATTATCGGTTACATTCCCCTGGCAGGCGATGCGCTTCGTTCGTGGATCATCGGAGGAAAGGAATTGAACGCCGGCACACTCCAGACATTTTATACAATTCATACAGCTGTGCTTCCATTCCTGCTGCTGATCCTTATTATCTATCATTTCTGGCGCGTAAGGAAAGCAGGAGGGGTGATGCTCCCTGAAAATCCTCAAAAATCAGAAATGGTGCCGGTCATGCCCGACCTTGTTTACAAGGAATTCATCGTGTCGCTTGTTCTGATCGCCGTGGTGTTCACTTTCGCTGCATTCTTCAGTGCACCGCTGCTCGAAAAGGCGAATCCGGCCTATAGCATGAATCCCACCAGGGCACCCTGGTATTTCGCAGGGGTGCAGGAATTGCTGATGCATTTTCACCCGGTTTTCGCAGCATTTATAATCCCCGGTTTTGTCGCTGTTTTTTTGGCATGGATCCCTTTTTTCAGATATAAGGAACCATTGAATGGCCAATGGTTCATCTCCGGAAAAGGGAAAAACTCTGCACGGTCGGCAGCCCTTTTCGCTGTCTTTGTCACCCTTTCAGGAATTATCTTCAACACATATGTTTTGAATTTTGAGATCGCACTGCCTGGCATTCCCCCGGTAATCACCAACGGGATCATTCCCCTGGCCATACTGCTTTTGCTGACGGCAGGCTATTACAGACTGTTCGTGAAACATGCCGGCCTTTCCAGACAGGAGCTGGTCCAGGCCTTTTTTACATTCATCTTTATGGCATTCATTGTTCTTACAATTACGGGAATATTTTTCAGGGGAAAAGACATGGAGCTTACCTGGCCATGGAGGATTTGATTTACCCTTTCCTGCTCTCCTCTCCGCATTGGGGAGTGGAGAGGGTGGGGTCCAGAATGATTTAACAATGCTTAAGTTTAAACATATAAATAAGAATAAAAAATCGGGACCCGTCCCTCCTGAAGGCATCACCCGTCGTGACTTCTTCGGCACAGCCTGGAAGGGACTGGGTATTATTGCTGCGGTCGAAGTTTTGGGAATGATCCCTGTTTATTTTTTCTCCGGGAAAGCAATAACAACTGTTTCACCAAAGCAATTGGTGGAAGCAGGACCGGCCGAATCATTCGGGTTGAACACGGTGAGTGCATTTCCGGGCGGAAGATTTTTCCTGGCACGGATGCAGGATGGCGGATTTATCGCTGTTTCCCTGCGCTGTACCCACCTGGGATGTGCCATCTCCTGGGAAGAAGAAAAGAAACGTTTTATCTGCCCCTGTCATTCTTCTGCTTTTGATATCCATGGAGAAGTTCTGAATCCTCCGGCAGCAAGAGCCCTCAGTTACTATCCGGTCATGATCGAAAATGGCATTGTGAAAGTGGATATCGGGACCCTGAAGGAAAGGAATTCATACAGGAAAGAACAGCTTATTTACGCACAAGGACAATGAATCAGAATTCCTGGAAATATACCGGTCTGGTTGCCACTGTGATGATTGTTCTTACGATCCCGCTTTCCTTGTTTATGAACCGGAACCAGGGTAAGATCACACAGCCTTCGGCAGGGTTTACAGGGGGGAAGGCCTGCATCGAATGCCATCAGAAGGAATACCGCCTCTGGAAAGACTCAGATCATGACAAAGCCATGAGCGTTGCTTGTGATAGCACCGTTCTCGGGAATTTTAACAACGCAGAATTTACATACAACGGCAAAACCTCGAAATTCTATAAGCGGGGTGGCCGGTTCTTTGTCTTCACTGAAGGTGTTGAAGGGAAGATGGTGGAATACGAGATCTCGCATACATTCGGGGTCCGTCCTCTTCAGCAATACCTCATCCCTTTTGAAAAAGGCAAATACCAGTGCCTGCCAATCGCCTGGAATGTCCCGGAGAAAAAGTGGTTTCATATGGCGGGGATGGTTTACAAGCCGGAAGACTTGTCGCCCGGCAATTGGCTTTACTGGACAAACCAGGCACAGAACTGGAACAGCATGTGTGCCGAATGCCATTCCACCAACCTGCAGAAAAACTTCGATCTGGAAACGAAATCCTATCATACCACCTGGAATGATATCAATGTCAACTGTGAAGCCTGCCACGGACCCGGCTCAGCGCATATTGCGTGGGCAAGGCTTCCTGAACTGGCAAGGCCGCAGGATAACAATACCGGTCTCATTGTCAGAACAAGCAGGATCGCATCGCGTCAGTATGTCGAATCCTGCGCCCCCTGCCATGCGCGCAGAAGTTCACTCGGTCCTTATGATTTTTCTCATACGGAATTGTTGAGCAATGCTGTTCCCCAGCTGCCGGTGGCACCGTATTATTTCACCGACGGCCAGTTCCTGGAAGAGGATTATGAATACGGATCTTTTACCCAGAGTAAAATGTACCTGAAGGATGTCCGTTGCGGCGATTGCCATGATCCGCACAGCCTGAAAAGGAAATTTGAAGGGAATGCTTTGTGCACGCAATGTCACAGGGCCGATGAATACGACACCTATGATCATCATATGCACAGATCAAGAGGAGAGACAGGTACTTCTTTCGTAAACAAGAACGGGGTGAAGCTCGGACCGGGCGACGGGAATCTTTGCAGGGATTGTCATATGCCCGGGCGGTTTTATATGGGGATCGACAAGCGCTTCGACCATAGCATGCGGATCCCGCGACCCGACCTTTCAGTAAAGCTTGGTACCCCGAATGCATGCACCCGCTGTCACGATGATAAAACCGATCAATGGGCGCTTCAAAACGTGAACAAGTGGTATGGTGAACGGAAAAAGGCCCATTATGCAACGATCCTTTCAGATGCCGCCGCAGGTAGACCCGGAGCGGATTCAGGTCTTCTGAAAATAATCAACAGCAATCTCTATCCCGAGATCATCAGGTCCACCGCCATCGGGTATCTGTCGGCTTATCCGGGCACCAAAGCACAGGAGGCAGTTAGAAAGGCGATGAAAGACCCCGATCCTCTCCTGCGGCATACAGCTGCCGAAAACTTCATGACGGGCGATTCTGCGGAACTGCTCCGCATGATGACACCCTTACTCAGCGATCCGGTGAAAGCGGTAAGGATGGAAGCCGCGAACCGGCTACTGACTTTCAGCAGAGAAGCGTTTAATGAAATTCAATACCGGCTGTTCCTGAAAGCACGCGATGAATACCGGATCTCCCAGGAATATGTAGCCGATTTTCCGGCCGGGAGATCCAACCTCGGGAACTATTATTCCCAGCTGAAAGACCTTTCAAAGGCGGAGGAAAACTATAAGGAAGCCATCGCGATCGACAATCTTTTTTATCCTGCAAAATCAAGCCTGGCCATCATCTATTACCAGCAGGGGAAAATGGAACCAGCGGAAAAGCTGCTGCAGGAAATGGTCGCCAGCCATCCGGATGTGACAGATGGATATTATTATCTTGCCCTGTTGTATGGTGAGCAGAAAAGATACCCGGAAGCGATAGCCCTCCTCGAATCAGCCGTTGCCAAAAATCCGGGGAATATACGGATCTACTATAACCTCGGACTCCTCTACCAGGCCATCAACCAGGAAGAGAAGTGTGCGATCACGCTACAGAAAGGCCTTAAGCTGGACCCCTGTAATTTTGACCTGCTCTATGCGCTGTTTACATTTCATATGAAGAAGAACGACAGGGTAAAAGCAACCCCTGTCATTCAAAAGCTGTTATCCTGCTACCCTGGTGAACGGCAGGTCCGGGAATTGGTTAAGGAATTTGAGAAAGGAAATTAAAATCAGAAAAGATGAAAGCAACAAACAAAGTAAAAATTGCAATCGCATGGATGATCCTGGCAGGGTTATTTGCACCATATGCCTATGTTTCGGGGCAAACGGCCGGAACGCCTGATTCAACATTTAATGGCACAGGAAAAGTAGTTTATGACAGGGATACTTATGATCTCTATAATGATGTAAAGGTCCAGCCCGACGGAAAGATCGTTGCAGCCGGAACGTCGATGACATCATCATTTACATCAACAATAGAAGTCACCAGGTACCTGGCGGATGGATCTTTCGACCCGTCATTCGGCACAGGCGGACACTTTAACTTTGCCCCGAATGTCGAGAACGGTGCATATAAATGCCTGATTAAAGAGGATGGAAAAATCCTCGTTTGCGGCTATACCACCGATTATACCACCTGGGAAATACTGGTCATCCAACTGACGGAAAATGGCGTTCCTGATCCCGCTTTTGGTGAGAACGGTGTGGTGCTGCTTAATACAGGTATTGGAGAGAATATTGCTTACGCCATCGCCCTCCAGGCGGATGGTAAGATCCTGGTTTCAGGTTATTCGCAGGACATCCAGATGAGGAATGTTCCCGTGGTGATCAGGTTCACTGACACAGGCATCCTTGATACGTCGTTTGGATTCAGTGGTGTGGCCAGCATTCCCGTGACAGAAACGGATAATGATTTTTCAGCAGTTTCCGTTCAGTCCGACGGGAAGATCATTGCTGCAGGCCACATTTCAAACGGACTCAGCTGGTTCTCACTGCTGATCGCACGGTTCGACGATGGCGGATACCTTGATCTGGCTTATGGGAACGAAGGCATTGTTAACCTGAATTTGAATAATGTCGATGACGAATTCTACGATATGGTGCTTACCGGGAATGATGAAGCGATCCTGGCAGGTTTTACCGTGACCCAGCCTGATTATTTCTATCACCTCCTGATGATGAAGTTTGATGTAAATGGCCAGCCGGTCACTGCGTTCGGTACGGATGGCATTGTCACTTACGGTGAAGTCCCCTACACGTTCGGGGATGCCATGGCGGTTCAGCCGGACGGGAAAATACTGATCGCAGGATGCACCGGTGAACTGATGCCGGCCAATAATGACTGGGCCTTGTGGCGGTATAATTCGGACGGAAGTCCTGATATCACGTTCGGGAGCAATGGCATTGTCACCACTGATTTTTTCGGACATGCAGATGAAGCCCTGGGAATTGCCCTTCATTCAAATAAGATCATAGTTGCAGGGAAAACCCGCAATGCAACCGATTACCTTGACTTTGCCGTTGCCCGGTACCTGAATGATGTGGATGTTTATGTTCCGGGATCACATGAATCCATTCCTGTTACCATTTCACCAAATCCAGTGAGAAGGGGTGGTCAGATCAACCTGGCATATGAGGTTCAGCAAGCCAGTCATATTTCAGTTGAACTTATCAATCTTTCAGGCAACTCACTGTTAACGCTCTCTGCAGGAACCCGGGAGCCAGGGATGCGCTCGTTTACATTTTTCCTGCCTGACAGGATTCCGGAAGGCGTTTATGTTCTCCAGGTAAAGGCAAACAATGTTATCTGCAAGTCACAAAAACTGATTTTACTAAACTAAAACCAGCTATTCACCATTCACTGTTCATTGTTCATTGCTCATTGTTCACTGTTAAAAAGCCTGCCCGATCCCGATATAAAATCCGTAATCCTGCCGGCCCTTTGATGCTTCAAGTTTCAACCGGATGTTTCGGTATGGAATGATATTGATATAAAGCCGGACACCAGTGAAATGAAGCCATGCTGATTGTCCGAAAAGTGAATACGAAGGGAAGATCTTGCCGGTGCCCATAAACCCACCGAAAGCAATGTATTTCCAAAGATCATATCTCAGTTCTGCCTGGACCGTTGTCTCGGAGTAGTTGACGTACTTGTTCCCCGTATAACCGGTTGCATTGTCGCCCCGGCAGTAGTTGGCATAATTGCTGTATGGAAATTCGCCCCAGCCGGCCTGTGCAAAAAAATGCCAGGCCAGTGTCAGTCTTTTGCTGTTTTTCAGAAGGCTGTGATAGCCGTTCACCCATCCCGCCAGGATGCTGTAGTCCTTCGAGCTCAGAAGAAACCTGTTTGACAGCTGGAAATTGATACTGGCATAATATCCTTTTGTTGTCCAGAAAATATTATCCCGGTTATCCCACACAAATGTGGGGATCAGGACCGTCTGCGATAGCTTTCCGGTGGTTATTCCGGCTTTCTCAATGATTTCAGTGTTCGCTGAGTCAGATCCCTGGAGGTTCGACAGGGAGTAATGACATTCCAATCCCCCGTAAAGCCCTTTGTAGATCTTCCTGAAGCAGGTGATCATGACATTCAGTTCTTTTTGCCGGCTCCAGACATAGTTCGAATCATTATTGCTGATGATGGATGTATCACGGCCAATGCCAAAATATTTCAATTGCAGATCGCCGATCTGAAACGTGATAAACGCCCTCCACTTGTTCTCATTCCAGTAAAGGCTTTGCTTGAGACCTGTTTCCCAGCTTCCGTAGAAATCGAAATAGACCATCACCGCAGAGGAAGAAGGCGGCGATAAGGAATCTGATTTGTTTAGATTGTAAACGATCATTGGCAGTACGGCGAAACCAAGCTTCTGGGAAACGCCATATACAGGGCCGGGGATGATGGTGAAGTTTACGTTTTTATTGACTTTCTTAAGGGTGTTTTCAATAAATGAAATGCTATCCTTTGGTATCAGGGATTTTTGTGTAAAAGCGGAAAGATGAACCCCTGCAAAGAACGCCAGGCAAAGGAAAAATGTCCGCATACCGGGATTGTTTGATCACAAAGTTAAAGTATTAATTCTGGTGTCGGCAAATCATTTTAACGGGTGATCAGAATTCCCCACCATTGAATTTTCAGAAAAGAATGGTGTTCGGAAAGCCGGAAACAAAGGGCGATTCTCATAATTTCACGGCAAAAGTGGCCTGGATGGAGTACATCCAGTCGGATAGATTGGCAAAATGATACGCCTTTGCTTCTCCTCCAACCAGCCAGTGCTTGCTGAGCGGATAAATATATGCACCTGAAATTTCGAAATTGGACAGGGAGGTGGTTTTAGTAATTATTTTCTCTCCGCCTCCCGACACTTTATTGTTGATCAACGCAAGCCCCATTCCGGTTCCAAGGTAAACATTGTCGATGATCCTCATCCTGACTAGGAGCAGCAAAGGGACAACACTCCGGCTAACCTCCACCGCTGTGGCATCTGCGCCAACCTCTCCTGAAACTGTGAACAGCTTATAATACCCGGTTTCAAGTCCGAGGCTCAGCCTGTACTCAGGTTCCCAGAAGAATTTAAGACAAACGCCGGCAAAATCCTGTTTGATGTTTTTATCACCATTGTCCAGGTTGTTGATGTAATGTGTCCAGCCGGCACCAACGGTAAGTATATAGTGATTCAGCCGCACTTTCACACTGTCTTTTTTCTGTGAAAAGACAACCAGGGTAAAGAAGATCAATACCAGGGTTAAAACAGTTTTTTTTCCGCTCATAGGATTATTCCTGAATATAATGATAATATGCAACAACATAAGGATAGTTGGTCAGGATTCCGTCAAAATGCCCGTTCTCCGCGAAATCCTTAATCCAGCTTGGAGTATCAAGCGTCCAGCAAACGGCTAACCGGCCTTCGTTGTGCACCTGCTGTACCAGGTCGTTTTGTGTCCCTAGGGTCCACCTGGGCGCCCATACGCGTGCATTGACCGCCTTTACATCATCTACTGTCAGTTCACACAATGTGGGAACATTCTGGTAATCGGGATAAGACAGTACGGCATTCATTACATCTGCTGACGGGATTCCCATAACGATCAGGACATCCCGGCCTTTATCCTTAGCACGCTGTAATGCACGAAGCTGGATCGGTATGACGATGGGTACAGCTTCAGCGCTCTTCATGTCAAGATATACAAATCGCAGTTCTGTACTGTCAACAACATACGTAAGCATTTCCTCTACGGTTGGGATCTTTTCACCATGGATCAGTCTAACGAAGGATGACAACTGTGCCCAGGTATATGCACTGACCTCACCGGCAAGCGGTCCTTTTTGGGTAAGACGGGTGTTGATATCGGCATCGTGATAAATGAAAGGGACACCATCACTGCTCAGCCTTGGATCAACCTCGACGCCTGTAGTCCCCAGCTTTTCGGTGTACCTGGCCATGGCAAGGCTGTTTTCGGAAACCGGCAACCGGTCTGAATTACGCCCTCCTGCACGATGGCCCAGGATATAGAAATTGCCGTTCTTTACTTTATCAGAAAACGGGCGAAGGTATTCCAGGGTCAGTTTCTGATCGGGCAATCCGCTGTTCTCACCATAAGCACCACGGAAAATATTTTGCTGACCTCCATTGCCCGTAACAATGGTGGTTCCTCCTTCCGTTTTGGAAATATACATGTTGCATAACCCGGTAGCATCACTGTATCCATCCCTCCAGTATCCCTGTATGAAAATAACAGAATCGAGATGACCGGCCTCCAGGATGAAATGCAGCCCGTTGGCACAGAAAAATGCCAGGCTTGTCCGGTTCCATTTCACAACCACGTACTCACCGAATTTCTCCGATCCGGAAGTCACTTTGTAGATCCCCTCCATCAGGAGTTTCGAAGACTGCGGCAAGGGATTCGTTTCGCTCACGATGGATATAGACCCTTCACCGGGGATTGGCACCGTAGAATCCTTGGTACAACTGAATAAGAACAGCAACAGCCCTGTAAAATATAACAATCTAATCTTCATAATATCCAGCTTAAATAAAGTTCGGGAATATGATAATACCGGTTAAACGTCGAAAACAGCATCCAGGTTGGCCAATACAATTTTTCATAATTGTCCTTGATCCCAATCACAAAGACTTTGTTCTTATGGATCCGCTGCTCAATGTAGATGGCGAGTGTTCCGCCGTTCACGAAATTCCTTGAATTGACCAGTTCATTTTCTCCAGTTTTTGTTACGGCCCTTGTAACGATGACCATTTCCCCTTTCAGCGTAAATGCCATTTTTTTTAGCTTGTATCCAACAGAAAGGTTTGGGTAGTGCGTCCATGAACTGATGCTGTTGTCAAATGCCCCCTGCTTTAACTGCCCGTAGCCAAAGGCGACGTCCCATCCTACTTTGACGCCAAAATTCTTATAGAGATAACTGTATCTCGGACCAATTGAAAGCTGGTTGGAAACAATAAGGGTAGTCAGATCTCCTTCAATTGAAAGGTTCCATGGAAAACCGAATGCTGCATGAAAATTGACCAGGGGTGCCTGGATGGCGTTTTCAAGCAGGTCCTTTGGTGGCCTGACCATCGAAAGGCCCGCGGAAATCTTGAACCCCCACTTTTTCATTGGATGCGGAAATTGCATCGTGTGCATGGTGATGTCAAAGGTGTCGCGGGGAACTGGTTCCTGCGCTGAGAGGATTAAGTTCATCGACAGGAAACTAAGGATAAAGAGGGTATATCGTAATCTCATCTTCAGGATTTAAGGTAATAGTTAATCTCTTGATCTAAAGCAGGTGACAATAATAAGGAATTATCTTGATTTCTTAATAAAAAACTTGGATCTTCCGGGATTACACAGCACCTTAATGGAGCGCTGCCGAAGTCAGTTTTTCCAATCAAAAATGACCGGTAAGACCGCAAGGGCGCTGAAAATATTTAATTACCTCATCCCCTGCACCCCTTCTGGATCCCCGCGTCCGCGGGGACCTTGAGGGGACGGGGGTTGAGGTGTTTTGGTTAGTTCCTCGCCGCTTGCCGCGGGGTAGTTTATTCTTCAACACTTCGCGTCTTAGCGGTATATATTCTGTTCAAATTTTCCCGGCTATTACGGCTGTGCCTTTACAAAAGGAACCTGCTGGAGGATCTGCATCCGGATCGCCGTCAGGATGTAGTTCTCAATCTGGTAAAACTGAGTAGCGACAAGCCCGTCTGAGACGGCTTTTATTCTTCCATAAAATGTGACGATGAGGTTATCGGTCTTTTTCTGGAGCTCAATGACCTTCTTTGTCCAGGTATCAGCCTGTATAGCGGTCATGGTCTGGTATTGGGCAGCATATTCCTTCAGCAGTTCAATCCGTTCTTTGCCCAGTGCCTTGCGTTGGGTTTCATACTCATCATAAAGCTTCCAGAAAGCATCTTTCTGTGCAGGTGACGGCTTGACAAAATCTGCGACTACCGCTTTCTTGTCCATGCCAAAGGCGGCCTGCATCAGGTCAACCTCTTCTTTGTTCGACTGTGTGTAGGCAAAGGATGCCAGGAACAATGCTGCGATGATCAAAAAATACTTTTTCATAATGTATGGTTTTAAATTTTGGTAAATATAATACGAATTTTAAAAATGCAAAGTGAATTCTAATCCCTGCTGAAAGCGCTTTGAGCCTCCTTCTCGAGATCTGAGTACTGCGCCTTTTCGACAGTAACCCCTACAAAACGGATCGTGCCCCCCTTGAATTTTCCGGGCGACTTGTATTGTTTACTTACGGCATCACCGCTATCATAACCAACACACAGTCCGTCACCCGACAGGGTAAATTTGCCGGCCTGGGTCCTCATCGGGCCCTGGGCCACTGCATTGTCGTTGACATAAAGCTTCATCGTTCCTATTGATTCATGATGATCTCCTGCTTTTTCCCGGGTGAACTCCATGCCAACCGTGTATTTGCCTGGTTTCAGCACCTGGGACACATACTCCTGTTCCGGTTGGATTCCGAGGAAATTATAAACATAGTGCAGTTTCTTATCCTTGATGAACAGTGTATGACCACCAAACCTCGAACCGTGGGCAAAGATGACGCCCGAGCAGTTCGCATCGGTGATCTCGATATCCGCGAGGATTTTATAGGAACGGCCCCTTACATTGACAGCCACACCTTCCGGTACCGGGGACGTTTCAGGATAGTAAATGTAACGATCCCTCGGTGGTTCGCCGCTTGGCCGTTCCAGGTTGATCAGTTCAAGCGCAGAACGGTCATCGAGCGGCAATACATTATTCTTTTTGGCTTCTTCATTCCATGCGGCTATCAATTTTTTCAGCTTGTCCGGATTTTCCTTTGCGAGGTCTTTCGACTCGGATCGGTCGATATCAACATGATAGAGTTGCCACTCATCTTTGTCAAAGTTGCCCTTGGCACTGATTGGAGCATGAAGGGCGGCTGCTTTCCATCCGTCTTCCCAGATTCCGCGTGTGCCAAGCATTTCAAAATACTGACGTTGTTTTTTTGTGGGGTCGTCCGGCCTGGCATCAAAGGTATACCGCATAGAAATGCCGGAAAGAGGTACCTGCTCCACACCTCGGTAAGAGGTCGGCATCTGGATTCCGCAAACATCCAGGATGGTTGGGACAATATCAGTGGAGTGATGATACTGGTTGCGGACTTCTCCGTGCGCTTTGATGCCTTTTGGCCATGAAATGACAAGCGGATCACATGTACCGCCGGCGAATTGAGAATAACGCTTGAACATCTGAAAAGGAGTTGAAAAGGCTGCAGCCCAACCGGTCGGGTAATGTTCATACGTATTCGGACTGCCCAGTTCATTCAGGTATTTCATGTTTTCAGACAATGCATCAGGGAAACCGTTGAAAAATTTATTCTCATTTACTGATCCGTTGGGCGTGCCTTCTCCTGAGGCGCCATTGTCTGCAGCATAGAAAATGATCGTGTTTTCAAATTGGTTTGTTCGCTTCAGATAGTCGATAATACGCCCGACCTGGGCGTCAGTATATTCCGAAAACCCGGCGAAAACTTCAGCCAGCCTGGAGAATAGTTTCTTTTCCTCAGGATTGAGTGTATTCCAGGGACGTACCATGTCAGCAGGGTTTGATATTGCTTCAGGCAAAGGGTTGAACGGCGTAAGCTGCGTCCCCTTCGGAATGATTCCCTTTGCGATCATCCGCGGTAAAACCCATTCGCGGTAAGCTTCATAACCATCATCGAACTTGCCCTTGTACTTGTCAATATAGTCCTGGGGACACTGGTGCGGAGCATGGTTGGCCCCCGGGCAGAACCACATGAACCAGGGTTTTGAAGGATTGCTTGCCTTTTCGTCACTGATCATGCTTATTGCCTGGTCTGCCAGGTCTTTGGAGAGGTGATAACCTTCCTCCGGAAGATAGGGCTGATCGATAAAATGGTTATCGCTTACAAGATCCGGATACCACTGGTTTGTTTCACCACCGATGAACCCGTAAAAACGGTCGAATCCCATCTGGCAAGGCCAACTCTTGCGGCTCGCCCCCGAAGCAACGTCCGTGTAAGGAACATTATGGTTCTTCCCGATCCAGAAAGTGCTCCAGCCGTTGTCCTGCAGAAGCTGACCCACAGTGGCACATGCCTCCGGAATTCGTCCGTTCGAGCCGGGGAACCCCGTTGCTCCTTCAGTAATAGAAGCCATCGCGTTAAGATGATGGTTCCGGCCGGTCAGGATCGTCGAACGGGTAGGAGAGCAAAGTGCACAGGTATGCCATTGAGAATACATCAGTCCGTTATCCGCCAGGCTCTGCAATGTTGGCATATTGATCCTCCCGCCCATTGGCGACCAGGATGCCAGACCCGTATCATCAAAAAGTATGAAAAGGATATTCGGTGCATCCTTTGGAGCCTGCTTTGGTGTGTATGGACCCCAGTCGGGAACCGATTCCCGGACATCAAGTTTGACGACGCCCTTGAATTCTTTCGCTGTGGCGGACTGACCGCCTTCCTTCTGCTGCCTGGGTTTGCAACTAAAAATCACTATTGTCATTGCAATGAGCAATAACAGGATAATCCTGGATTTCTGTTTCATGTTTTATTTTTTTTAAGGTTATTATTTAATCAGTCCTTTATTATACAGCTCAGCTTTTATGGCCAGAATAATATCATCAAGGGTTTTATCAAGCTGTGTAGGATTAAGCGTGCTGGTGGTGCCTGACCACATAAGCTTATTTTGATCAAGGGAATAAAAGTTTGTTTCGACATAGAATGTTTTATCTTCTGAATAATACCCGGGCGTTGCATAGCGGTACCCGTACCACCCGCCATAAGACGTTCCCGGTGTATAAGAAACACTTTTATCGACATCTGTAAGGCGCATCAGGATAATCCCGTCAAACCCGTCCTTTTTCAGCTTTTCTTCAACCAGCTTCTGATCCGTGTCAGAAGGCTGCAGGTAACTGTATGATGCCACAGCCACTGCATTTTTAATCTGCGCCACGATTTTATCTTCGGCAAGCCTCCTGGATGCTTCATCTTTTAACGAGGCTACGACCAGCACTTTTTTACAGGGTACCGCACTGCCAGGTTTCCATGATGGATCTGTCCAGCTTTTAGTTATCTGGGTTGATGGACCGCATGAAACCATCAAACCTGTCAGGATTAGTGAGAATAAGAATTTTATTTTCATAAGGTTCTGTTTTTGATTGTGATTAAATGATTCAATTTTCGCTCGGATTATTCCGATAATTGTATACAATTGCTTATTCCTGTTTTAAAGTGCCGGATTTTGACTGTACCTGATAATGTCAATCAAAGCTTCCCCGTCCGCCGGCTTTCTCAGGTAAGCCAGCACACCGTACTCTTTGCAATAGGCCCGGCTTTTCGGGTCGTCGAATGCGGTCACAACAATAACCGGCAGATGAATGCCGTCCTGTTCAAGTTTTTTAAGCAGATCGATTCCATTCATTCCGGGCATGTTCAGGTCAAGAACAAGGATGTCATTCAACCCGGGTTTGAATCCGGATAAAAAACCAGCGGCACTTTCAAATGACTGGAATTCGAATCCGGCAGATCTGAAAAACAGCTCAAAAGCTCGTCTTACGGACTTGTTGTCATCGATTAAATAAACCATCTGTGCCTCCGGATCTGTGCAAACAGCCATGTCAAAACCAGCTGAATTCTTCGGCTCAAAGGTAATTCTTCAAAAAAAGGAAAGCTATAGTACTTTGGTTCTATACGGGAAAGAAGCTGATAAACTGATAAGCTGATGAGTTGATGAGCGGAGGAGATCATCAATTATGGGATTACGAATTACGAACTCTGCAGGAGATGGGAATGAGGTAATGTAGTAATGAAATAAAATATAATTAATAATTGCATATTACCTCATTATTTCATTATCTCATTATCCCGGCTGGCGCGGGTCTGTGACGCTTGCCTGGATGGCTGTGAAGCCCGCTTTATCCGCAATCCGCAAAATCTCGGGGACCGATTTTACACCAAGTTTCTCGCAAATGCTTTGCCTGTGAAGCTTTACCGTATGTTCGGCAATGTGAAGCTCGGATGCAATCTGCTTGTTCAGCATCCCGGTAAGCAGGTATTTCAGGATCTCATTTTCCCTCCGTGAAAGGGTGCTGATAAGTTTCCAGGCTGCGGTTACTTCTTCCTTATCGGCTTTCAGTTGCCTGCTCATGGCCAGCGCCTCGGAAACGGATTGAAGCAGTTCATTGTCCTTGAATGGTTTCTCGAGAAAATTAACGGCCCCCTTTTTCAGTGCCTGGACGCTCATGGGGATATTCCCGTGGCCGGTGATGAAGATGATGGGAAGGTGGGATGCCTGCACCAGCAATTCTTCCTGCAATTCGAGCCCGCTCCTCCCGCCAAGATTCACGTCAAGCAGGATGCATCCATTCTCATCGTATGGTTTCCTTTCAAGGTATTCTTCAGCGCTTGAAAACGCTTCCACCAAAAACCCGCTGGCGCTTAGGAAAAGCAAAAGGGACCTTCTGACCGAAAGATCATCGTCAATAATGAATATGGTTTCCCTGCTATCGCTCATTTTTGCATACCTGTAACTGGAATGAAAATGATGCCCCGCCTCCTCTGGCATTTTCAGCCCAGATCGTTCCATTGTGTTTCTCAATGATAGACCGGCTTACCGCTAAACCAATCCCGAAGCCGCTTTTCCTGGATGTTATAAATGGTTTGAAAAGGTTCTCCTTTACGGAATCATCAATTCCGGGACCGTTATCACAAACAGAAATGGTGATCGTATCTTTATTCAGCCGCTGTTTCAACTCTATAATCTTGTTTTCAGGATAAATGCCTTCCATTGACAGGGCGGCGTTGGATATGAAATTTAAAAGAACCTGCTGGAGTTGGATTTTATCACCAAAAACAAAAACTGGGTTATCAAGAAAATTAATGATCAGGTGGATATTCTGGCGGATCGCTTCTGAATTGAAAATACTGACCGTTTCCCTGATGAGTGTGCTCACATTCACTTCTTCCTTTTCACGGTTCTCCAGTTTCATCATGCTTTTTACACTGCTGATAAGTTCAGCGGCACGTTTATCGTCCTCAATGATGTTATCAAAGATTTCCATGGCCTGTCCGGGATCTAATTTTTCCGAATCCAGGAATCGCTTCCCTGCCTGCGCACTGTATAAAATGGCCGTCAGGGGCTGGTTAAGTTCGTGGGAAATGGAAGCCGTCATTTCAACCATCGTGGATAACCGGTCTTCCCGCACCAGCTCGCGGAATAAACTTTCAGTTTCTGTTTTCTGCCGCACAATATCCTTCTGCCTTCTGTTCAGCTTAAATAAATAAATGATAAGAAAACTTTCCGAGATCAGGATTAGAAAAACGAAAAGGATCTGCCATTTGTATTCACCGATGAATGAATCCTCCCGATTGTAAAATTTGCTCTCAGCGGGGATTGCTTTTGATTTCGAAAGGTTCCATCTTTTAATCTGTTTCCAGTCATAGACAAACTGGTAAAAGCTGGATTTATTCACGGTGATATCCTGCGGAGGCTTGCCATTAAGGATTTCCTGGGCAATTCTTCCGGATTCGATTCCAATATTGACGAAACTGAGTACATATCCCCCGATACCACCTTTTGTCCGGATAAAACTGTCAAATATGGGGAAAACAGGAGCATTGCAATAATTCGAGATAATACCGATCGCTTCCGGAGTTGAAAATGGATGGTTGTTATTATCTGTCATGAATGTAGGAATGACAACGATGGAATTTGAAGGAATTTTCTTCACGATTTGCAACGTAGAATCTAAGGAAACCCCGGAAATGAATGTAAAACGATGTGTGTTTTTAAACGCCTTCGTGTCGTTGGTGGTAAGAAATGTATAGTAATTATCGATAAGGGAGCTTCCGCTGATTATGTAAACGTTTTTATTCTGCGGGAAAAGCTCAAAAGCAGCTTTCAATGTCCCTTGAATATTGTGCTTTATAATGATATCAAGTGTGTTCTTGTCCGGCTGATGGTAAATAGAATCGGTCAGAACATTTTCATTTTCAATTGAAATGACGGGCGTGTTTTTCAATGCGTTAAGACCGTACTTCGCCAAGACCTGATAGGCCATTGGTCCAACAGCAATCAACAGATCAATGGCGTTTTCCTTATACTTATGATTGTAAAGGTCGACAATGTTTTTTGCATAATCCTCATTCGAAGACCTTCCGATATCCAGGTACTCAACCAATACATTGCAAGGCTCTGAAGGAACGTTGGAGAAATTACTCCTGAATCCATCCAGCATGTTCTGGTATGCAGGCAAATTTGAATTCAAGGAAAAAATCACAACAATGGTCTTGATCTTATTGTTGGAGTATACGTCCCTGGGAAATAGGAAGATGAAAAGAACAACTGCTATTAATATTTCAGATCTGATTTTTTGCATTAACCTGTTGCTTCCTGGTTCAGAATTGTTCTGTAACCCTTCAAAAACAAAAATACCAAAATGTCTGATTTAATACTATAAATAACCCTGGCACTCTGATTAAAAACTAATATTCCTGACGGGCAGTTACCTGGTTCGGTCTTTCATTCATGCACCATTTCCATCATCTTCAGCAATGTATTCCAGTTCCGGGATGTTGCAACGACCTTGTAATTCCTTTCTATAAAACTATTGGTGAATTTTGACCGGCCTGCCCCGTTATGGTAATAAATGTAAATCAGGTCGTCAATGATATAAAAGTTTTCCTCGAATTCAGGTTTGTTTCCGGTATCCTTGATTTTTCCGGAGGCCATTACAACAATCCTCTTCGAAAAATCATCTTCTTTGGCCGCATAGGGGTCAGACCGGATGATCTTTTCCAACTCTTCACCGGTTTTGATGATTATTTCAGCGGAAAACCCGAACTCCGCAAGCAGTATTCTATTCACTGAATCAAAGATCTCTTCTTTTGAACAATCCGAATGAAGAACAATATTCCCGCTGTTGATATACGTTTTTACATTCCCGAAACCACTCTTTACCAACGCCTTTGAGAAGGTATCCATCTTCATGCTTTTGCTCCCGCCTACATTGACGGCCCTAAGGAAAATCACATATTTATTCATCTTTCCTCATTTTTTCCATTTATCCCTCAAGTTCATCAATGGCAGTTCATAATATTTATAAAGTAACGTTGAAAAAACGATAACAGCAAACCAGTAAATTAAATACAAACCCCAGGCGGACAGGGGACCTTCAGGCGGAAAATTGCTCTGAATGACTTCCGACACCAGGGCCAGGTTGAGCAAATACATGGAATAGGAGATCAGGCTGATGTGCGTAAAGACTTTTACTACGATTACCGGGGCCTTCTTCATACTGTCAAACTTTGGTAACAGCAGGCAGCATCCGATGCTCTGAAATAGTATTTTAAAGACTTTTGTCGAGAAATCATTTGGTGCCCAAGTAGTATACAGGATGATAAAGCAGATCAGAATGCCGGAGATAAAACAAACATTTCTGTACTTATGCCAGGTGAGGGGATACCAGTGTTTGATAAACGCCGCCAGCAGTCCTAATGCAATACCGTCAAGGCGATAGATGACAACCTTATATATTTTTGTACCCAGCCAGAACTGATCCACATCAAACCTTGATGCGATGAAGAACCTGAGAAGGAACGGGATGATCAGGAAGATTAATATGGCACCGAGAAAAAGATGCTTTCTGTTTATCCTGAACCTGTTAAAAGAGAAATACACAATTCCGAGAATTAGCGGAAAAAGCAGGTAAAACCATTCTTCAATGCTCAGGCTCCATGATTCCCAGAAAAACCCGGTAAACGGTCCTGAGAAATTTTGGAGGAACAGGAAGAATTTCCAGTTGACCTGTGAAAAATCTTCTTTTATCAGGCCGAAGTAAACAACAACAATATTTAAGATGAGTACGAGGTAATAGTTTGGCAAGGTCCGAAACCACCTGCGAATCCAGAAATTGCCCATGGTTTTTATTCCAAACGATGGACTCTTCAGGAATATCTTGATCAGGATGCCTCCGATCAAAAAACCACTTAAAACAAAGAACAACTCTACACCATCCATTAACCGTATCCAGGGGAAACCGGTATTTGCTTTTTCAAGCATCGAACCATGGGCGATCACAACAAAAAGGATCGCCAGGGCCCTCATCAGGTCGAGTCCGAAAACTCTGTTCCTATAATCAGGATTTAACCGGAAAACATTCACTGTCTTATTTAGTACTGACATGTAGACCAAGGATCTGTTAATGTGTTTGCATTGGCAGTTCTGGTGCCGGAGAATGGGGTTAAAAATACAAATAATCTTTTATGTGGTATTTGTTTATTGCCCTGGCGGGTTGTTCTGCATTTGTCAATAATTGAATTCCGGCGGTGGTATCCTATTTATTTCTGACACAACGGATGGAAAAACCCATCCATTTGGGGTGGGTGTTACGGAACATTTCCTCCAGCCCATAGATCATGTTCCTGTACCAGGCACCGGACGCATCAAATTCACTGCTGCTCCACCAGAAACCGCTCCTCCCTCCAATGAAGAAGCGGCCATGGCTGCAGCGTTCTCCACCCGGAAGAGCAGAAAAAGCAAAATCATCACCGCCATTTCCTCCCGAACTCCAGCCTGATTTTGACTTTAACCGTTGCCCGGCAGCGTTTCCCCGTCCACCTGTTTTATCCCATACCGTATCACCTATGCCGTACCTGGTATCAGCGCAGCCCTCCAGGTATTTCCAATCTTCATCCGAAGGGACCCTCCATCCATATGGGCAGAGCATGCCGGTGTTAACAGCATACCAGTTGTAAAGTGCTCCATAGGTTTGTGCATTTCGTTCATCATTGCCATACCAGCAATAAGCGCCACTGCTTAATCCTGTCCAGGCAATGCTGTCGGTAATATTAGGTATCACAGAACCATTGTTATAAGATGTGGTTTTCAGGTTTTCCGCCATCCATTCAAAATGTCCGATGATAACCGTACGGTAAACATTTCCATCAACATCGGTAACGGTTCCCCATTTCCAGGTTTGTGATTTGAGAGATGAAATACTGAGAAGAAAGAATGCAAGCAGGATTGCATTTGAACGGATGGTTAGATGTATGACCGGTCGTTTCATGATCCTGTCGCATGGATCCTGTTCCGGAGTGAAATTTAAGGTGGTATAACCCTTAGCGGCCACTGTCATGATGGTTATGCTTGTCCTCTCTTTGATTTTTATCTGCGGATCTAGAGAATGCCTTCTTGCATTACCCGCCTGCAAGGCTGAGTGATGATTCATTCATGGCTGTTCATCATTTTTTTGACCCGATAGCCATGTTATAAGCCAAAACTGCGTCGGGAAGCGGTGTAAGCGAATCTGATAAAATCGTGTATGTTCCTTTTTCCAATAGTTCGTCAGCAATTTTTTTTATTAAAGCCAACGTAGCTTTCATCACACTTGAACCCAGGCTTAAACGGGCGACACCCAAATCCTGCAGTTCACGCACAGATGGAGGTAATCCCGCCCCGATTCCGGGGTTGCAGAGAATATTAATCGGGGCATTAATTTCCTTAACCAGGGTCGAAATCGTTTCTTTTTTCCACACAGGCTGAATAAATATGCAGTCTGCACCTGCTTCACGGTATTTATTGCCACGCCTGATTGATTCGGATAATTTTTCTCTTTCCGAACCTGGCGAGGTATAAAATGAATCAGTCCTTGCATTAATTACCAGATGAAACCCCAGTGAATCTGATAACGCACGAATGGCTGCGATTCGTTCACAAAATTCCACCTCGTCAATTAATACCGGATTTAAATCCATGCTGTCTTCAATATTTATTCCGACAATGCCTGTTGCAATTATCCGTTTAACCGAATCTATGATTTCATTTATATTATTCCCGTATCCGGCTTCTATATCCGCCGTAACCGGAACTTGCACTGCATTCACGATCCCCGTCAAAGTTTCAGTCATTTCTGACAATTGCATTACCTGGCAATCAGGATAGCCCAATGAGGCAGCCATTCCCATACTCGTTGTTGCCACTGCTTTAAAGCCACATGCTTCAACTAATTTGGAACTTCCGGTGTCCCATGAGTTTAACAGAACCAGAATTTCCTTGTCCTGATGAAATTTCAGGAACATTTCAGCTTTTTCTTTTTGAATATGTGCGACCATGATCTTGTTGTTTTCTGCTGTTTTCTAAAGATATCTGATTTCTCATTGAATTACCCGTGACGTCGAGCTGCGAAAACCATGATTGGCTTACAGGCATTTGCATTCGATCCCGGGTGCGTTAGCATTGGTTTTGGCGGTTCCTTATGGGTTGTTGAAATTAAATTCTATTTATCAACTCTTTGAGAAGGGGCAGATCCATTTCGACAGTTTTCCACACCACATCCAAATCCACATCCAAATAATCATGAATTAATTTATCCCGCATTCCAGCCATATCTTGCCACGGAATATCAGGATGTGCTTGTGTAAGCTGCTTTGAAACCTTTTTTGAGGCTTCTCCAATGACTTCAATGTTTCTGATTATTGCATCCTGAATGATTGGGTTTTGATCAAAATCAGCTTTTGAAATACCTTTTACAAAAGATTGAATTTTCTCAATTGAGGTTAGAATATGTTCAAGATATGCCTGATCGTTCTTCATCATTGATAAATGATTTGAAGATCTTTATTAATGCTTTCCTTTACAATTCTATTTTTAATGGCGCCTTCGGTAACCAGGTCAACCTTAATTCCCAATTTTTCAGTCAATAACCTTTCGATATGTACCAATTGGAGAAGCGAAAGAGTAGAATTGAATTTTACGAGGATATCAATATCGCTGTCCCTGTGATTTTCGTTTCTGGCATAGGATCCGAAAATCCCTATCATTACAGGGTTGTACACCTGTAATTCAGCGATTATGATATTTGTAATTTCAGATTTCATTGTTTCGGAATACAAAAGTACGATTTTTTTATTTCAATAGCGATTACGCTCTGCCGGCAGCCGCAGTGCGGGCTCTGGTACTTCACTGTTTTCTATTCGGTGCGTGTTATTTGGTTATAGTTGAGGCAGCGACCCTGCTTACCCCCGGGTAGCTGGTACTAACGGTATAGTGCATTGGCCCAATTGATGTTGAATTCGGTTGAGGTCCACCAGAACATATTGTATCCGTTGTTGCTGAAGAGACCACCGCCTGTGTTGCGCTCGCCGGACGGCTTGGCTGAGTAACCGAACCGGTCGTTTCCGTTGCCATTAAAATTCCAGCCGGTGGTGGTCTTCAGGTTCACTGCGACATCATAACCATTCCAATCCGTTAAATCCCATTCCGGATCCCCGATCCCATACTGGCTGTCGACCGACCCTTCCAGCGCCTTGCACTCCTCGTCGGTGGGCAGGTGCCAGCCCGGCGGGCAGATGCCCTGTATGCCCTGCTGATTGGTGTATTGCATCATCTCTTTCCACTGGTAGAGTCCTCCGTAGGTGGTGCAGCAGTCGGGCTGGTCATACAAGCAGTATTTTTCAAGGATGCCGTTATTGGTCTGATCCTGTCTGCCGGCGATCATGGTTCCTACATTCAGGTTCTCCTTAAACCACCTTCCCCGGATATCTGTAACCGTGATGTTCACCGGCCCTTCCGCATCGCATCCAACGTGCCGCTTGCATTCGCAGTGCGCCTGCCTGCCTGCCGGCAGGAAAAACCGCCCGCATTGCCCGGGTGACGGCCCGCTATGCGTAGTAACCTTCTAAATCAATTCATTAATTGCATCCCTGATCTCTTCATCTGTTGAACCTTCTCCATATCCATTTACTACTTTTTTAATAACACGATTTTCATCAAGTATGAAAAATACAGGTACTGATTTTATCTGATAACTCCTGGTTACATCTTTGGTTGACATTAAAAATTTGTAATTAAAGTTATTTCGCCCCTGATAGCTTTTAAGCACATTAGAGTTTTTTGTCCAGCTTTCAATGGCTACAAAATCAAAATTCTTCTTGTTATATTCGAAAGCTAATTGTTTCAAAAAAGGAATGGATGTTCGGCAAGGTCCACAGCTAACACTTGTAAATTGAATCATTAGAATTTTGCTTTTCAAATCTTTTAAAGCAACTGTATTGTTATTCGCATCTTTTAAAATCCAATCTGGAGCAACTTTGCCGATTAAATCACTCACTTTTTTACGTTTGCTTCCTTGACCAAACGTTTCAATGGCATATTCAGGCTCAAAGTAATCTGAAGCCTTGAAATATTCAATCTTTATGTTGTCGATTTTAATATTCCGGCAGGTGATAACTGAGATATCATGTGACATTTCCCTCCTGACCCGATAAGGTAAATCCGAGGATTTATTTATCCAAAGTTCATATTTCGATGATGTTTCACCGGAGTTGTATGGAGTATTCTCCATGTAATGGGCTTTGCCAAAGAATTCAACCTGTTTATCCTCAAAGATTGTCAGGCTGAAATAGTACGAATCCCCAATATCTTTAGCAATCAATGTTATACTGTCTTGTGTCTCCAGGGCATATTCAATGATGTTTTTTGTATAGTTGAAGAATGGAGGGGTTAGTGGTCGGAAAGGTAATGGTCTGACACTGAAACTATCAATTGAAATCGTTTTTTCATCATCATACACGACAGCCCTCATCGTTCCATCATAGCAAAAAGTCATATGCGTTGTGTCTTCCTGCAAAAGTTGCACAAAACTTGCACCTATTGTTGTATCTGAGGGGTTGTCAAACTCTTTGATATAATGATCATAAACGCCAGAAGCAGAAGTATCTCCCGGCACCCAGGATTCTGATGTTGTATAATAGGTCACGAATTTAATCTTGTAAAGATTTTTTAAAACCTTTTGCAGATAATCTTTTTTATTGTTTTCAACGTTACTGCAATTCAAGAAAATAAATGACACGCCTGCAAATAGTAAAGAAGACGCAACTAAGGATGTTATTTTCATTGTAGTTTATCTTTATGTTTTTGCGCATAACGTTTGTCCCTTACCCGCAGCAAGGGTGTAAGCCGTTATAAAGCAATAATACGCTAGCGTTGTTTCGATTGGCGGCATGTCGTGAGCTGTAGGTTCATATTTTTATTCCCCGAACTTTCAATTCATTCGGCAATATGCAATGGTAAACAAATTTATTTATCGGTGTGGCAATCCCGTATTTTTCTCCAAGTCGAACAACTGTTCCATTTTGATATTCAATTTCAGAAGGCTTGTTTTCCATTACATCCCGTGTCAATGATGATGTTGAATCATGCGGAAATGTATCAATAAAAGAAACCGTTTTTTCAACAAAATCTGATTCAATACGTATTCCAATTTTTTGAGAAAGCAAAAATATTTCCGTTAATAAATCTATCATTAATTGCCTGGTTTCTTTTAGATCTCGAAGTTCTCCATAAGTAGTTTTTGTAACAGCCAATAATCCACTTACACAAATCGCAATGAATTTTTTCCATAAATCTGCTTCGATATCTTCGGATATTTTTGATTCAACACCCGCAGCTTCAAATACTTTTTGAACAGCAGCTAGTCGCCCGGTTTTCACTTTATCAAGTTCCCCAAAAACAATGGTTGGTTTTACTCCAAAATGATTAATCACTCCTGGTGATTCTATTTTACTAATTATCCGACACAATCCTCCTAAAATGTTTTTTCTGTCAATCTTTTCGGATAACTCTTCTGTTGCCATAACACCATTTTGAAGGGGCAAGATCATACTGTTATGATGTATAAGCCCTTGTAAATCATCCCGAATCTCCTTGATTTGATATGCTTTAACACCGATAATTAATAAATCGGACTTGTCAATTTCGAATATCTTATCAGTCGCTTTTATATTATCTGCACAAAAATCACCAAGAATGCTCTTAACGGCCAGTCCTTTGTTTAGTAATGCCTTGAGATGCTCTCCTCGTGCTAGAAAGGTCACATCAAATCCGGCGTTGACCAATTTAGCGCCAAAGTATCCACCAACTCCCCCAGCTCCAATAATTGCTATTTTCATATCATTTCATTATGATTTAGGGCTCCTGCCTGCTGCACTCGGTTTTGCCTGTAAAACCATGGGCCGTTATTACCTTCGATAAGCAAGAAACAGTTATCAGCATTTGTTTTACAGGCTTGTTGCACAAGGTTAATTTTTGTTTTTCATTAATCTTTCAATTTGTCTTTTGCCTTCTTCATTGTCTGGATTTAACTTTACTGACTTCTCGTAATTGATCAAGGCTAAATCATTTTGATTATTTTTCATATAAGCTTCGGCAAGTCCTTCATAAGCATCCCAAGATTCAGGTACTAATTTTACTTTAATCAAATAAACTCCAATTGCTGCATTGTAATTACCTTTTTCCATCCAGCTACTGCCAATTTCATCAACTTTTTTTGAAAAGGTACGTATTAGTTTTAAATCCTTAGCAAAAAGAGTATTAGTTACAAAATTATAACGTAGGGAATCATTGAATATATCTTCATTTTTAAGTAAATCCAATTCATTACTAATTACATTATAATTCTTAAAATAATCTTGTCCTTTTTTATTTTCGGGAAATAATTCCGGAATATTTAAACTATAATTACTTTTTGCAAGTTCCCTATTTAAGTTAAATTTTATAACATGTGTATAGTCACGAAAAAAATATAAATAAATGATACCTCCTTTTAAATCATATACAGTTGTATACATTGTTCCAGCCCCCCAAACCTTTTCCTGATGCATTGTATCCATGACTGAGGAGCAAAAACTAATAGAAGTATCCTTATTGTTTTCCAGATATTTTCTCCCTTTTTGATAAAAAGAAAGAGGAACATCACACTCATTTTTTGTTTGCGAAGGATAAAAATTTGAAACAATATAACATTCTTTATTACCAATAATAAGAGAATCTCCTTCAGCTACCAGATATTTACCAGATTTATCAACGAAAAAAAACATGGATGATTCCAGTCCTGTTAAATTATATTGACTCAAATATTTTTTTACTTCATAAACATTAGCGCATCTTTTCATTATTTCTTTCAAAAAGTTTGTGCTGAGTGCTTTTTTTCCTGCTGTGTCATTAATTGCTTTATAATCTTCTGCAAATCCATCGAACACTAGACCGGCCTGATTCATCCCACCCTGTGGCCAAAAGTTGTCAAATCCGACATACATTGCGCCATATTCGCCATTCTGACCGTTTTCAAACCAAATCCTGTCATTGGGATTCCAATAATCTTCGTTATTGCCCACCATCGTTTTTCCATACATTGTAATTTTAAACATACTGCAACCAAAAGAATTGGGAATCATGATAAATTCGACGAAAACAAATGTTATAATCGTTGTGATTAACTTACTTTTTATCATAATGCTATGGTTTTTTTAGTGGTGCTAACGTTGGCCGGCAGCCATAGTGCGCCTGCCTGCCGGCAGGCAGGGGAAACCCGCCGCATTGCTCGACTGACGGCTCGTGTGTGCCCTGCATGAGCATACAGTGCACACCCGTCGCAGCCTCGATAAAAAGTTTAAATGTACAAATTTATTGGAGATAGATACGATGGGTGGCAAAATATTTTCCAGGGGGTGAAAGTCCCTTACATACCGGGTAACGCCGGGAAGTGTTAGCAAGCCGCAAGGCGGTTTGGGGTGACCCATACGCTGAAGGAAGCGGGAGATCTCCGTAAGTTTTAGAAGCTTAAACGGAGAAGTCAGCAGTGGCCATAGTAGTTATAGGAAACGAGCCGTAACAGAGATACGGAGGACTCACAAATGAAATGAAGGGCCGAACATTCATCGTTCCGGAATCTGAACGAACGTATCAACGGCGCCAAAGGGGGTGCCCGAGCCGGGGATAACATCGCCGGAAACCGGAACACAAAGCGAATAAAGATGGAATTATTAACCCTCATTCTGAGAAGAGAGAACCTGCAAACGGCTTATGATAATGTAATCCGTCGCTTACGATACTGTATCTGGCATCACTGGAACAAAGGGAAATGCAGGGCAATAAATCTGATCAGGCTTGGTGTTCCCAGGCAAATGGCCTGGAAATGGGCGCATAGCAGGATAGGAGGATGGGGTGTTTCGTGCAGTCCGATTCTGACAACCACCATCACTCTCGAACGCTTGCAAAAGCGCGGCTATGTGGCTTTTCTTGACTACTATCTTAAATTGCGTTGATGATGAATGAACCGCCGTATACGAGACCCGGGAGTTTATCCCGCCATTTGGCGGGATGCGGTGGTGTGAGAGGTGCACCCCGGCTATCATTGGCCGGGGCCGCCTACTCGATTATACCGCGTTAATTTTCACTTTTTTAATGGACTCAAATTCCTTTTTCTTTTTACTAATTTCTTCTTCGAGATCAAAATCATTTTGTAATCCAAGCCAAAATTTAGCAGAATTACCAAAATAATTACTTAATCTGATTGCTGTATCGGCAGTGATTCTGCGATTGCCTTTAACAATTTCACTTATTCTGGTTTGCGGTATCCCAATATCCGAGGATAAACGGTAAGCAGATATTTTCATGGGAATAAGAAATTCTTCTTGTAATACTTCCCCTGGATGTATGTTTCTTAGTTTATACATTTTAAACAGTTTTAATGATAATCAATAATTTCAACATTATGAGAATGTCCATCATGCCAGGTAAAGATAATTCTCCATTGATCGTTAATTCGTATACTATGATAATCTTTGAAGGAGCCACTTAACTTTTCAAGTCTGTTTGCTGGAGGGACTTTTAGGTCTTTAAGATCCACGGAGTTGTTAAGCATTCTCAGCTTTCTTCTTGCAATCACTTGTATTTCATTTGGTAGTTTAGCAGATCGATTGCCATTCCAAATTTTTTCAGTTTCTTTCGAGTTGAACGATTTGATCATAGGCACGCATTGCGATACTAACGCCAAAGATAAGTATATAAATTGATTTTGCCAAGTCTTTTTTAAATTAATGCGGTATAACGGTGGCGGTATGGCCAGTAAGGGATTGCGGGCGATTGTCCTATCAAGGTACACGACAAGTTGAAGCGGGCTACAATGATTCGTATACCTCTGAAACCCTTGTTGGCTATACCGCGTGTTATGCAAAGTTATTTTTTAATTCTAAATACAATATATTCTGTCGAATCAGGTTTCCCTGGAGAAATCCTGAGTTCGCTATAGTCATTGTCAAACTCCATAATCGTAGAAACAAAAGTATTGCTATTGCAGATAGGTTTTTTAGAAAGAGCATCCTTAATAGTCTCCAAACTAATATGCTGATTATTTAATATTATGTTTTTAATTGATTCTAATCTTTGGTCTGAGAAACTTATAGATTCAGGAATTGAACCATACAATGCTTTTAAATAAGCCAAATATGCTTGATGATATGAATTATTTGTAAGTGGTCTATTTGCGTGAAAAGTATAGTCTTTTGTTGAATCTGGCCAATATTGCGTAACCAAGTCAGAAGCACATTCCAACGATATTATATCCTGTTTTGAGCCAACAATATAATTCTGACCAGAGGCATGTTTAATAGTTTTTATAAAATTCACAGCTTCCTCAAACGAAGTCTTTTCTAAAACACCCCTTGCAATGCAGCAGACAGGCAATCCATTATTTGAACTCTTTAAGTCCGATAAAGTATTCTCTGTAATCCCAATATATTTGTTTAGTCCATTTGCTCCTATATATCCGGCAAAAGTTGTCACTAGCTTTCTCGAATCTGTATTTTTATCCTTTATATCCAATAGAATTTCAAAACCATGATAAAATGGAGTAATGTCAATATTTTGTGCAATATAATTTGGACTGCCGTCCTTTTTATAATTGTTTATCCCCACAGAAGTACAATGATGTGGTATGTATATCAATCTAGCATTAGTCCAAATCTCATCAATGAGCTGAAATGCAAATATGGTATTAAAATCTATTCCAGAACCGTCACTAATCCCTTTAATCTCTTCCAATAAATCCGGTGTCCATTTTTTAATTGCAGGAATATAATCAGTCGAGTCGAGAAAGGTTGTAATAAATTTATCTGCGGATATTTGATATTTTACTTCAAGGTCTTTTTTCCAAAGTCCAACAAGTTCAGAAATCCTGTTCTTCATAATCTTTCCGTGCTGAAATCCATTCTCATACGGAGTGCCATTTAAATGTAGAATTGGCAAATTAGAATATGTAGTATCAAGGATTTGATCATTTTTTGAATCAATTCCAATATTTACAAATGAAGTAAAAACATAAAATACTGTAATAGTCAGAATGGTTATATAAATATTTTTCACTTGTTTAAGTTCTAGTTAAATTCCGTCATTCGTAGCTGTTTTATAATTTTGCATAACGTCCTGCAAAAAAAATTTAGAACGGGATCCCAGAAGGAAGAAAGTTTGTATTTGTAATATGATTATTAAGCGTCAAATTTCTAAAGTCTGGAATGACGCCCGTTTTGAATTTAGCTGCTCGTTAGGCCACGTGGCGATTTTGAAGAAGAGTAAGGAGCCCATTGACAGAAAGGTCTTCATCTATACTTGGCCAATGAATACCATACCCTGAAGGAGAAATGAAATAATCATTGCGTTGTTTCTCATCAGCCTTGGCTAATTTTTCAGAAATAGTACTTATCTGGAATCGATACTCTTGATCATTGATTCTAATGAAAATATTTTCTTTGTCAAATGTTATCTGTGATATATTGAATATCTTTTCCATGGCGTCAGGTTGTTTTAAAGTATTTATTCCATTCTGAAACGATGTAATCAAAATGCTCGTAAATTATTTTTTTTATCTCTCTTTTTGCTTGTGGGGTAAGATTAAATGCAAAAGCTTCTGATATTTCAAAATTTTCAATATCAATCCAAAATTTTATTTCCATTTCAGCTTTTTCGGCATGAACATGAATAGGTTCCTGATTCTCATTGGAGTAAAAAAATATTCTCCATCCGGCGATAACAAGAATTGTAGGCATTTTTTATTTCAAAAGTACAAAATAATCCTAAATCTGTCAAGTTTTACTGCCTGGTTTGCTAACCGTATTTTCGCCATGAGGCCTAACGCCCCGCTTGCAGCCGCAGTGCGGGATTTACTTGTTTTATATTAGAACTATGTACGTCGTTTGTAGGTTTGGTGAATGCCAACCTCCGGAAACCCGCCCGCATTGCGAGCTGCCGGCTTGTTGCACTAAATCCCGTCCCGGGATAACCCCGGGAACGGGATAGTGACAATTTTCCATAAATGTAGTATAAATGAATTTCACCACAAAATCTTTATACTATGGAAAAAGCAACATCTAAAGTAAGAAAAAGAACGATTACTATCGTTGAACGGGCTAGTCTGGAGATTCCCGGCTTTCGAAAACTTTACCAGGAGTTTGAGGAAAAGGTTATTCTAAGGGGACAGACAAAGAGCACACTCTCAAATTATGCCCGTAAAATCGCTCATATCTGCCTTCACTACCGGAAATTACCGCAAGATCTCAGCGAGAAGCAGATTAACCGTTACCTGGCCGATCTGGCCCGAAGATCAAAAACGCCATCCTTAAGCCAGTTCAAACATACCATCTACGGTTTGCGGTATTGCTATCAGTTGATGGGAATGAAGGAAAAAGCCTTCAAGTTGCCCAGTCTTAAGCATGAGCGAAAATTACCGGTGGTGCTCAACTATCAGGAATGTATTGCTTTGTTCAAAGCGCCGGAACTATTAAAGCACCGGATATTATTGGCACTGATCTATTCGGCCGGATTGCGCGCACATGAAGCGAGCCGATTAAAAATAGCGGATATTGATTCCGGAAGGATGATGATCCACGTACGGCAGAGCAAGTACCACAAAGACCGGTACGTACCTCTGTCACCCCTGATGCTTGATGGTCTTCGCAAGTATTATCATGCCTGTCAGCCGGCAGACTACCTTTTCAACGGTCAGCAACCCGGCTCTCCCTTAAGTGTGCGCGGCATGCAATGGGCCTTACGTGAAGCGGTAAAGAAGTGCAAGCTACAAAAGGGAATCACACTTCATACATTGCGTCACAGCTATGCAACACACTTGCTCGAGTTTGGTATGGACATCCTCTCAATCAAGGAACTGCTGGGGCATACACGGATCGTAACGACGATGATCTACCTGCATGTAGCCAAACCAAGACGCACGAACCTTTTTAGCCCGTTCGACCGCCTGTATAAGCAGGGTTGAGACCGGCATATGAACTGGCCCAGGTAATCGACCGCTTCGGCAGTTCCTTCGTTCAGACTCACCGACCCAACACCTATGTGCAGCGGATAGTACGGGCTATCCAATATTGCCGCACATCTGTGCTGGGCGGACACAAGGATCGTTGTGAAGAATGCGGGCATATCCGCATTTCATACAACAGCTGCCGCAACCGTCATTGCCCCAAATGCCAGAATACCCATCGGGAAGCATGGATCGAGAACCGAAAGCAAGACTTGCTTCCGGTCCCATATTTCCACGTTGTGTTCACCGTTCCGGACAAGTTGAACGGCTTATTCCTGCATGATCCTGCAGGGATGTATAACGCGCTGTTCCGCTCTGTCTGGCAAACACTGGCTCAATTCTCATGGACCCTGCGTCATTGTGAGACGGGAATGATCGCCGTTTTGCATACCTGGGGACAGAACCTCTCGCTGCACCCGCACCTGCACTGCATTGTTCCGGGAGGCGGATTGGATGTCAAAGGCCACTGGAAGCCGGTGAAAATATCGAATTCAGGCAAGGCCTATCTTTTCCCGGTTGGTAACCTATCCACCGTGTTTCGCGGCAAGTTCATCGGGGAGTTTCAGAAACATTATCCGCAGGATTCCCCTTTTATCCGGGAGCTTTATAAAACCAATTGGGTCGTGTACGCAAAGGAACCTTTTGGCGGCCCCGAACAGGTGGTGGAGTACCTGGGCCGCTATACCCATAAAACGGCGATCAGCAATCACCGGCTGGTTTCAATCGATGAAAAGGGTGTCGGGTTCAAATACCTGGATTACCGCGACAACAAGCAAAAACAAATGCATCTCTCAGGGGTGGAATTCCTGCGCAGGTTCTGCCAGCATATCCTGCCAAGGGGATTTGTCCGCATACGCCATTTCGGGCTGCTGGCATCCATAAACCGACCTCAATTGCAGATGCTGCAACGTTCCCTTGGAATGAATCCCCCGAAGAAAACGGATCGAAAAGACTGGAAGCAACTGTGCCGCGAACATCTTGACTACGATCCGGATCTCTGCCCGCATTGTAAACAGGGCACATTGGTCATCATCGAACGGTTTGGTCCGGTGCGAGGTCCGCCGGAATCCCATAACGGATTACAAACTGTAAACAGAAAATCGTAGTAAATGGTAAATTGTTCAGAAAGTGAACCCGGTAGTGTCGTGCATATTATTAACAAAAACGTTCTTTAATCGTGATAATCCAAAAAATTATCTCCTGTTTTTACCAATCCCGGTGAAAAAATCACGATGAGTAGTTCCATATCCTGATTCCCACAGCGAATTCTATTTGATTTAAAATGCATAGCCGGCTGGCCTTCTTAGCCAGGACGGGATTCCGCGCAACACGGGCTTCATGCTGGGTACGCCAAGGCGTACCACACGAAGCCTTATTTATTAGGTTTAGTTAAAAAATGATTATTTTATCTTGTTGTAGTCTTTGTGAAGTCTGGATCTGGTAAATATAAAGTCCTGGATACACGGATGAAATCTGAATTTTATTATTCGGTTCATCAAGTTCCTGCCTCAGGATTTCTTTCCCGTTAAGATTGATGATTTTAAAAATGGCCGTGCTTATTTCCCGGGGTAATGTTACATTGACCATTCCTGAAGCCGGGTTGGGTATGATGGTTATCTTTGGGTCGGTTCTCAGATTATCCATTCCGACAAAAAAAGCAAAGCATGGGCCGTTATAAATAAGCGTATTGTTATCGGTAATACAGAAATATCCATATATTTCATTGTCAAAATAAAAGGGAATGTAAGATGTGAACAGTCCCCGCGAACCGCCAATCTCCTCAACGTAATATCCATAAAAGCCACCTGTTTCATTAAAATTGAACCTTTTTCGTAAATCGCCAGTTTGCAAGGCTACTAAATCAATCGAACTCACAACGATATGGGTTCCGTCAGGGTTGGTCGCGTAATCAGAATGAAGAGTATCCCCGACAGACAATGAAAAATCATAGAGCAGCTGGTCATGAGGGGTCAGCTCATTTGCATAAATGTAAACTTTTTTCAAAAGGGTGTCTTCCCTGATAAATTGACCTGTCGGGTAAGAGGTTGTATCGATGTAGAAAGGCGGTACCAGGAAACCCGGATTTACCGGCCGGTAAGGATATTGCCTTGAGACCTGGTACACATGACCGTCGATCAGGGTGTCATTCCCAGTAAAATAGATCCTGGCCGCTCCATCCAGGAAAACGTTAAGAGTATTTTCTGACCATACATCCCAGTCCTTGCCGACCTTGATCAATCTGTGATAATCCTGTGAAAAAGAATTTAAGATCAGAAATGTAAGGCAAAATGTACTAATGATCTTTTTCATGACTTTCTTTTTTTAATTAAACCTAACGCCCCGCCGGCAGCCGCAGTGCGGGGTTTACTTGTTGTTTCTTTTCCTTACCACGGCTGCTGGTATGTTCGGTGAATGCCAGCCTCCGGAAACTGCCCGCATTGCTCGGCTGACGGCTCGTTAGGGGCATTGATGTTTATATGGTATTTTAACTGGAATAATATATGAACAAGTATCTTTAACCCATTTTCCTGTTTTCAATTTCCCATGCAATACCTTATACGGATTCCAATTGGGCATTAATCTGATTACTCTAGTTATTTCAGTATCAACTTTTGAACTATATCCTTTGTATATTTTTACGTTTGAGATATTACCAACCGTATCGATTTTAAATTTTACAAAAACTTTTCCAGTACACATAGTATCATTTGAGACAATTTTGGAATTCAAGTTATTTGCTAAAAAACAAAACAATGCCTCAGTCCCACCCGGAAATGATGCTTCTTCATAGGGATCCCAAAAAATTTGATCTTCATCAGATGCTGATTTGTCATTTTGTTCAGTTTTGGATATAGTTGAGGTCGATTTACAACAAGTACAGAATAATATCAGAACAATTTGAATTATTGTAACTGCTTTCTTCATGATTCAAATCATTGCCCCTAACGTCCTCCGGCAACCACAGTGCGGGTTTACCTGATTTATATTTGAAATTTCGATACCGTTTTCAGACCTGGTGAATGCTTACATTTAAAAACTACCCGCTTTGTGGTTGACGGTTTCGTTAGCTGAAGGCCGTTTTCCTTTTCACTTTCAAAGAAGTATCATGCGTTCTGACAGGTTTGTTTGGAAATCACACCCACACTATTCAATTGTATCAAATTGTAATTGTTTTCGAAAGGTACAAAAGAATCTGAATTGACCGCTCATTCGAAACACACTCATCCCAAGACCTGATTCGCATGCAAAACCGTGGTATAACTTCGGAAAACCGGAACCATGTTTTACGGGTTTGTATGTGAATCCACACCCCGGCGTTTCCTTTATTAATCCGGATAATTATTAGGAATGGAACGGGGTTGATGAATTGGACTATGATTCGGGCACCACACCCATCCCACACTTAAGATTTCCAAACAAACCACGCTGAATTCAAAGAACGACACCAGGTTTTCCGGTAAGTTCAAAGTATTATATAAAGAACAATGTTGATTACTTGTTTTATATATTTTGGCTTTCAGCTAACGTTGCGCCGCTATAACCAGTGCGTGGCTTTTAGCGATCGCGCTGGCGATACCGGGCTTGTAAGCATTGGTTTTAGCGGCTTGTTAGGTGTTGTTAATAATACATTAAGGCTCACTTGTTTGTTCGATACCATCTATTTCAATGGCCTTTTTATTTTTTACTTGTTCAAGTGTGGAAGATAGGGATTCATTTTTCCTGTTTTCCACTAATTTGCCATCCATTATTTCTGCAAAGAAGACAGTTTTTACCCATTTATTTTGATCATTTAAATCACTTTGAAACCAAATAACGCCGTATCGACCTGGTAATACTTCTCCATAAAAGGCCTTCGATTCTGATATTACTGAATTATCTTCATAATATTTAATTTTTCCAGGGAAGGAATAGAAAGGAGAATTATTATTTAATGTCAAGTTGCCGTCTGATGTTGAATGAATAAAAATTGAAATATTCGCATCACAAGGATCACAGGGTCGGCCAGACAAAATAAGGTAGGAAGATTTTTTACTTTCTTTTATTTGACCGATAAATTTTAATTCAAATAATTCAGTCTTTATTGACTTTCCATTTTTTAAATAAATTGTCTGACCAACTATCTTTTCAAAATCAGACTGAGTGTACCCAACTTTGCAGAAAAAGAGAATTCCGAAGATTAGTACTGTCTGTTTCATTTTATTAATAACACCTAACGTTGGCCGGCAGCCGCAGTGCGGGTTTTATTTGTTTTATATTAGAGTTTCTTACGTCATTTACAGGTTTGGTGAATGCTTACCTTCGGAAACCCGCCCGCATTGCAGGCTGACGGTTCGTTGCACTAAATCCCGTCCCGGGATAACCCCGGGAACGGGATAGTGACAATTTTCCATAAATGTAGTATAAATGAATTTCACCACAAAATCTTTATACTATGGAAAAAGCAACATCTAAAGTAAGAAAAAGAACGATTACTATCGTTGAACGGGCTAGTCTGGAGATTCCCGGCTTTCGAAAACTTTACCAGGAGTTTGAGGAAAAGGTTATTCTAAGGGGACAGACAAAGAGCACACTCTCAAATTATGCCCGTAAAATCGCTCATATCTGCCTTCACTACCGAAAATTACCGCAAGATCTCAGCGAGAAGCAGATTAACCGTTACCTGGCCGATCTGGCCCGAAGATCAAAAACGCCATCCTTAAGCCAGTTCAAACATACCATCTACGGTTTGCGGTATTGCTATCAGTTGATGGGAATGAAGGAAAAAGCCTTCAAGTTGCCCAGTCTTAAGCATGAGCGAAAATTACCGGTGGTGCTCAACTATCAGGAATGTATTGCTTTGTTCAAAGCGCCGGAACTATTAAAGCACCGGATATTATTGGCACTGATCTATTCGGCCGGATTGCGCGCACATGAAGCGAGCCGATTAAAAATAGCGGATATTGATTCCGGAAGGATGATGATCCACGTACGGCAGAGCAAGTACCACAAAGACCGGTACGTACCTCTGTCACCCCTGATGCTTGATGGTCTTCGCAAGTATTATCATGCCTGTCAGCCGGCAGACTACCTTTTCAACGGTCAGCAACCCGGCTCTCCCTTAAGTGTGCGCGGCATGCAATGGGCCTTACGTGAAGCGGTAAAGAAGTGCAAGCTACAAAAGGGAATCACACTTCATACATTGCGTCACAGCTATGCAACACACTTGCTCGAGTTTGGTATGGACATCCTCTCAATCAAGGAACTGCTGGGGCATACACGGATCGTAACGACGATGATCTACCTGCATGTAGCCAAACCAAGACGCACGAACCTTTTTAGCCCGTTCGACCGCCTGTATAAGCAGGGTTGAGACCGGCATATGAACTGGCCCAGGTAATCGACCGCTTCGGCAGTTCCTTCGTTCAGACTCACCGACCCAACACCTATGTGCAGCGGATAGTACGGGCTATCCAATATTGCCGCACATCTGTGCTGGGCGGACACAAGGATCGTTGTGAAGAATGCGGGCATATCCGCATTTCATACAACAGCTGCCGCAACCGTCATTGCCCCAAATGCCAGAATACCCATCGGGAAGCATGGATCGAGAACCGAAAGCAAGACTTGCTTCCGGTCCCATATTTCCACGTTGTGTTCACCGTTCCGGACAAGTTGAACGGCTTATTCCTGCATGATCCTGCAGGGATGTATAACGCGCTGTTCCGCTCTGTCTGGCAAACACTGGCTCAATTCTCATGGACCCTGCGTCATTGTGAGACGGGAATGATCGCCGTTTTGCATACCTGGGGACAGAACCTCTCGCTGCACCCGCACCTGCACTGCATTGTTCCGGGAGGCGGATTGGATGTCAAAGGCCACTGGAAGCCGGTGAAAATATCGAATTCAGGCAAGGCCTATCTTTTCCCGGTTGGTAACCTATCCACCGTGTTTCGCGGCAAGTTCATCGGGGAGTTTCAGAAACATTATCCGCAGGATTCCCCTTTTATCCGGGAGCTTTATAAAACCAATTGGGTCGTGTACGCAAAGGAACCTTTTGGCGGCCCCGAACAGGTGGTGGAGTACCTGGGCCGCTATACCCATAAAACGGCGATCAGCAATCACCGGCTGGTTTCAATCGATGAAAAGGGTGTCGGGTTCAAATACCTGGATTACCGCGACAACAAGCAAAAACAAATGCATCTCTCAGGGGTGGAATTCCTGCGCAGGTTCTGCCAGCATATCCTGCCAAGGGGATTTGTCCGCATACGCCATTTCGGGCTGCTGGCATCCATAAACCGACCTCAATTGCAGATGCTGCAACGTTCCCTTGGAATGAATCCCCCGAAGAAAACGGATCGAAAAGACTGGAAGCAACTGTGCCGCGAACATCTTGACTACGATCCGGATCTCTGCCCGCATTGTAAACAGGGCACATTGGTCATCATCGAACGGTTTGGTCCGGTGCGAGGTCCGCCGGAATCCCATAACGGATTACAAACTGTAAACAGAAAATCGTAGTAAATGGTAAATTGTTCAGAAAGTGAACCCGGTAGTGTCGTGCATATTATTAACAAAAACGTTCTTTAATCGTGATAATCCAAAAAATTATCTCCTGTTTTTACCAATCCCGGTGAAAAAATCACGATGAGTAGTTCCATATCCTGATTCCCACAGCGAATTCTATTTGATTTAAAATGCATAGCCGGCTGGCCTTCTTAGCCAGGACGGGATTCCGCGCAACACGGGCTTCATGCTGGGTACGCCAAGGCGTACCACACGAAGCCTTATTTATTAGCAACATTAATTATTTTTTGGGTTGATGACCGAAAATAATTCCTTCATTCCACCTTTTGTGCCTTTAACAATTCCTTCTTTTGGACTGTTTGCTGTTCCATTCCCTTGAGGAGTATTGTAGGAAACAAATACTAATAGTTTCCCTTTATTATCAAATAATTTCATTTCAACACAGACGTCGGATTGCGTAAAGGATAAAAACTGTTGATTATCGGGTTTAATATTCAATAACCCTTTATAAACGAAATACCGGCTAATAAAATAAAGCTTGGTAAGAAGAATGACATCGAAACCATTGTCATTGCATATGTTTTTCAACTTAAGAGTGTCTATATTGTCATATGCAATCACAGTTTGAAGGTAAGCAGGCGTTGCTGTTGAATTTGCTTCTATGAAATCATTCACAGTTGATGTAAATAAATAATTGGCGTTGGAGTATAAACCGTTTGTTACAGTATCATATTCTGAATTCACATAGCCGAATTTATTGAAAATAATCGGGTTAGTTGTTTTGTATAGTACTTTATTCCCTATTGATGAACAACTTATAAGAAATATTAGTAAAGCGAAAAGGGTAACTGTTTGTTTCATTAAAATAATTATTGTTGCTAACGTCCCGCTTGCAACCGCAGCAATGACGCACCTTTACTAAGCATTGTCATTGTTGGTTTTGTTGCGGTTGCAAGCACGTTAGCTGCGGGTTTTATTTATTTCCACCATTCTTTTTCTTCAAATTGTTTCGCTTTTATATTATCATGTAAATGGCTGTCACGATATGTTTGCCACCCATATTTTAAATACTTATCATCTGGAGAAAATTCACCAGCCCCTATATCAAGGTCTCCTGAGTTTGGGATTCTGTAATCACCCCAATTACACTTTTCCATCTTTCTGGATTTATAATCTGTCCATGTGCCGATAAACTGATTATTTCTATAGCGATCGGAGTAAATTTCAATATCATCATACATTAATTTTCCAAAGCGGTTAATATACCATGCTGTGAATAAAATGCCATTAAAAAACCCGGAATGTCTTTGTAGGCTGTCTTCCAATAAATCATATGCTGCAATTACAACACCTTGTTTTTTAATTTTTTGATTCTTGTATTCGTCGTCAACACCAAAGTGCATTGAGGAATCAATCTTTATGCTTGTAATTGTAATAATTCCATGAAAATCACATATTAAATTATCGACCATCGATTTGCCAGTGACTTCGTAAACTAAAGGACTATCTTTCAATTTATTTACTGAGATAAATTTTATTCGAATTCGTTGATAATTATCCCCTATAAAACCAACTCTAGTATTTTCTCTTTCCTTCCACAGTGATGCAAAATCATATTGAGATAGGCTATCCTTGAATTCTTTCTCATCGCGACCAGAAAAAATATAGTTGTTCCAAGTTGTTGTTGGTTCATCTGCTTGCCCACAAACATTTATTGAAACTAAAAGAAGTAATATGTTTAGGAATAGTTTCATGGTTTAAAACTCGCAGCTAACGTCCCGCCGGTTGATGCATGCGGGATTTATTTGTTTTATGTATTCGTATTGATTTCCATTTTTAGATCTGGTGAATATAACCCTTTGGAAACCCGCCCGCATTGCATCAAACGGCTCGTTAGCTGAAGGCCGTTTTCCTTTTCGTTTACAAAGAAGTATCAAGCATTCTCGCAGGTTTGTTTGGAAATCACACCCACACAATCCAATTGTATCAAATTGCACTTGTGTCTAAAGGTACAAAAGAATCTGACCGGACTACTCATTCGAAACACACTCATCCCAAGACCTGATTCGCATGCAAAACCGTGGGATAACTTCGGCAAGCCGGAACCATGTTTTACGGGTTTGTATGTGAATCCACACCCCGGCGTTTCCTTTATTAATCCGGATAATCATTAGGAATGGAACGGGGTTGATGAATTGGACCATGATTCTGGCACCACACCCATCCCACACAACAGATTTCCAAACAAACCATGCAGTTTTCAAAGAACGACACCAGGTTTTCCGATAAGTTCCAATTATTATATAAAGAACAATATTGATTACTTGTTTTATATATTTTGGCTTTCAGCTAACGCCGGCCGGCAGCCGCAGTGCGGGATTTACTTGTATGTTCTTGTTACTTTGTACGTCATTTGCAGGTTTGGTAAATGCCAGCTTCCGGAAACCCGCCCGCATTGCTCGGCTGACGGTTCGTTAGCGGCTTTTTAGGTTCCCAATAAAAAAAAGCGGATCATCATAATCAACATTCATACATGCATGACAAGGCATTATATTCAGATTCATATCAATATAATTGTCCATTACGGTCAGAATGATGAAATATCCTTCAATATTATTCGATCCCTTTTTAAGTAAATATCTGTACAATCCATTTGAAAGGCCTGAAATATCTTGTTGATAGTAAGGGGGTACTTTTGATGGCCATGAATTTTTGTAATTATCAAAATGAATGATTTGTTTGCCAATTCTGTTAAAAATTGTCAAATTATCCGGTTCTGGACTTCTTATGGTATCTAAATATTTAATATTAAATTCATCATTATGAATATCATTATTTGGTGTAATAATACTTCTAAACAATAAAGTATCTTCACCAACAATAGTGTAGTGATAAGTGTTAGCACATGCATTACAGATATCATCACTTAATTTATATGTGTTTGAGTCATTCGAATTTGATTTTTTTTTGCAGGATGAAAGAAATATCAAAATGGCCAGCAAAAAAAAGATATACTTCATAAAATTTACTTTTTCAAAGTTTATGTAAATTGCCGCTAACGATTATGCAAAAGTGTTGTATTTAAGAAGTTTCTGTGTATAGCGAAATTGTATTTGAGTGCATAAAAACCTTTGTGTTTACGAATTGAATTTGATGGTATTTGATTAACGAATTTCATTTATGCGCCCGGGTTTCTTCGACATTTGGTTTTATCATTGGAAATACGAATACAATTTAGCACCCTTTTTTAGATTTAGCATTATTTCATTATCCCCTGCCCCCCTTCCTGATCCCAACCTGCGCGGAGACCTTGAAAGGCCGGGGGTTGAGCGTTATGGATAATTCCCTGCAGCTTACTACGCCGGTCCGCAGGATAGTCAGGAACATTTTGTGCAAAGCTTGCCCTGAGGTATTTAACCGTGAATAATAACATCCCGCACCCCGTGAGAAATTCCGGATTATTACCTAAACCCAAATATACAATAATTTTAAATATCCAAATTATCCAGTGGACTTACAATATTTTCCATTCCTTTCCGGGTAATATGGGTATAAATCTGGGTAGTTTTCGTGTTCGTATGCCCAAGCAAAGCCTGGATATACCTGAGATCAACACCACGCTCAAGCAAATGCGTCGCAAAGGAATGCCGCAAAGTGTGAACAGTCACTTTTTTCAGAAACCGGGCTCTTGACGCCGCCTTCTTTACGATTTCCTGCACACTTCTGTCGCTGTACTGACCTCCCTGCAAACTTTCAAACAGGAATTTTTTCGGTTTGTAGATTCGGTAATAATCCCTGAGCAGGGGCAATAACTTTGCAGAAAGAATAGTCTGCCTGTCTTTGCCGCCTTTTGAATTCCGGATCGTTATCAACATCCTTTTTGAATCAATATCACTTAATTCCAGGTTAACACACTCACTCAACCTGAGCCCCCCTGAATATATAAGCAATACAATGCACTTATGCTTGAGGTTTTTTATTTGCCGCAATAAATGAGCGACCTCCTCCTCGCTTAATACAACCGGAAGTTTTCGCCCGGCCCTGGGCCGCTGGATATAATATTTCTCAACCGGCCGCCCCAGTACCTTTTCATAATAAAATTTGATGGCATTGATCGTCTGGTTCTCATGTGACAACGAGACTTTCCTTTCCTCAATGAGGTATAATAAATATGAACGGATGTCGTCCCCGTCCAGTGTCTCAGGATCCCTGCCAGGGAAAAATTCAAGGAATTTCCGGAAGAGAGAAGTATATGTCCGGATCGTTCTCCGGCTATAATTCTTTAAAGACAAAGTCTTCGTAAATTCCGGAGGAACTTCTGTAAGTCTCTTTTTAACGTCAGCTGTCATTTCCTCATTCCAGATCAGGGGTGATTCAAATCCCTTGCGGATAAATTGCAATTTGTTTTTAAACCGGATATTCAATTTTGTAAAAGACCATTGTTCGGCCGGGAGATGATAACAATTCCGAACCTGATCGTATTTTATTCCGGGTAATGTCCTTAACAGGTCGACAATTTCCTTGTCCTCCCTGAAATAGAGCTTCACTTTTTCAACTCCATCAATAAAGCCATTTTCTACGATTACTGTTTTCATTCTTCAGCCTTTTTTACATTAATCGGCCAAATTCAAAAAGGTAATACATTTTAACAAAAAAATTTCGTTATGAAGGACCAAATACAATTACGAATTACGAATTACGACAATGGGCTGCGGTCCACGAGCTGCAGGTTGCGTGCTGCGAGCTTCGCGCTGCGGGCTGCGGGCCTCTGACTTCTGACTTCTGAACGCCAATAGCTAACGGCCAAGAGCCAAGAGCCAATAAAATGGAACACGGATGACGCTGATCGCCTTCGACGACCGCAGATAAAAACGGATTTTATCTTCCCTTTTCTCAGATTAATCCTTCTTTTAATACTTTTTATCTCATCAACTCACCACCTCACCAGCTCACCAGTTCCTAGCTGATAATAGGAACAGAGAGTAATTACAGTCGCCACAGGAGCAACCTTAGCTGGGGCCCCGGTTTCCCGGGGTATGATTGCATTCGGGAGCCCCAGGTACAGTTGCGATGTGGCGACGAGGCCCGTCCGGCCTGAGGACAAGGCTTTTTGGGAACAGGTAACAGTGATCAGTGATCAGTGAACAGTGAACAGTGAACAGTGACACGCGGCTCAATTTTATGCACACTTGGCTAACAATAGTGAACACACGACTATTTATTGTGAACACTTGTCTAAAACATTGCACACATGGCTACCTATTGTGCACACTTGACATTATATATTGCACACATGGCTAATTAATGTGCACACTTGATAATATACATTGCACACATGGCTAATTAATGTGCACACTTGACTAACAATATGGAACACACCAAGAGAAAATGTGAACTCGCGATTAAGAATAGTGCACACTTGACAATATACATTGCACACAACGCTAATAATGGTGCACCCTTGTCAGGAAATAGTGCACACTCGGATTGTGGACTGCGTACTGCGGACTGTGGACTGCCGACTGTGGGTCTAAGACTTCGCGCTGCGGGCTCGCCTCTTGACGTCATTCCCGCGAAAGCGGGAACTGAATTCCAATAGCCAATAGCTAACGGCCAAGAGCCAACTGCCAGCAAAGAACCAATAAAAATCTTTTATTACCTTTGATGGCATTCAATAATACGGTAATACCCCGACCTTCGGTCTTTCCCGGGATCAGCGTACCCACCCCGACCTTCGGTCTTCCCCTCCCTACTAGTAGGGAGGGGATAAGAGGGGTGGGTATGTGACACTCCGGGATTAGGATAAGAGGGGTGGGTATGTGACACTCCGGGATTAGGATAAGAGGGGTGGGTATGTGACACTCCGGGATTAGGATAAGAGGGGTGGGTATGTGACACTCCGGGATTAGGATAAGAGGGGTGGGTATGTGACACTCCGGGATTAGGATAAGAGGGGTAGGTATGTGACACTCCGGGATTAGGATAAGAGGGGTGGGTATGTGACACTCCGGGATTAGGATAAGAGGGGTGGGTATGTGACACTCCGGGATTAGGATAAGAGGGGTGGGTATGTGACACTCCGGGAGGGGATAAAAGGGGAGGGTACGATGAGGTATTAGTAATAAATTATAACTCAATCCATGTCTGAAAATCAAAAGAAGAAAAAGTTTTTAAAGTACCCGAAATACATCGGGGGAAGCGAGGCCTTCAGGGATTTCATTGTTAAAAACCTGCAGTACCCGAAAGCCGCCATCGAAGCCAAAGTTGAAGGAAGCGTATTTGTTGAATACGAGATCAATGACAACGGCATTGTTCAGAATCCGCGAATCCTTAAAGGGATCGGGCATGGATGCGATGAAGAAGCCATGAGGGTTGTAAGCCTGCTGCGGTTCGAGAAAGTCCGGAACCGGGGCGTGCGGGTGACAACCACCACGAAAACCACGATACACTTCAAGCTTCCAAAAGTAAACTTTACCTATTCCGTGGAAAAGAAGACTGAACCGGAAAAACCGAAAGAAAAGCAGGAACCCGGTCAGGTTGTTTATAACTACACCATAAATTTGTGAGGTTGTCTTAAATGGAAAAAGAACCGCTAACCTGCCCGCCGACAGGCAGAGACGCTAAAAAAGTCAGTTGTTGATTTTTAATATTTTGCGCCCTGGCATCCTGGCGGTGAAAGTCACAACCTTGTTTTGCTATAATTTTGTATTCATGCATGTATTTGACCTGGCGCCCGGCTAGACGATATGCTCCGCCTGGCTTGCGTTTTATGTGAGGAAGAAAGCCTGAGGTACTGTTTCTCTTGCAGGAGGACGTACCCACCCCGACCTTCGGTCTTCCCCTCCCTACTTGTAGGGAGGGGATAAGAGGGGTGGGTATGTGACACCCCAGGATGGGGATATGAGGGGTGGGTATGTGACACCCCAGGATGGGGATAAGAGGGGTGGGTATGTGACACTCCGGGGAGGGGATAAGAGGGGTGGGTACGCTGATCCCTTGGAAGACCCCGAGTACTCGGGGTCGGGGTGGGTACGTGAGGACTCACAACATAATAATGTGTTACCTGGTATTTCTTTTTTACAGAATTTTCTGTATTTTCGTTACCGGATCAAGATCAACAGTATGTATTTTCATACGACCGATCCAGCGAAGGCCGAAAAGCTTATGAGTAGGCGCCATCAAAACATTTCCAGATGAGAACAGTGATACTATTCGGAATGATGCTCTGCATGAGCTTTCTTCCATCCAGGATGCAGGCCCAGAATGAAGATGCTGAAGGGTGCCTGGATCATCCGCTTGTGACCCGCATGCCGGGTTTCTATATCACCAGTTGCGAAACCAAGGATTTCTTCACTTACAATTTCCCGGTCGGTGCTTCCGATAGCAAACCGGAGCCGGATGTCAAAAAGGTTGAAGGAAAGTACTTCTCCATAAATTATCACCTGAAGGATGGTGGGAAAGATGTTTCAGGCATCCAGATCCTGAAGAACTATGAAAATGCGCTGAAGAAGATCGGGGCAACGATCAAATCATCGCTCATCGACCCGATGAATTCCGGCAGCCATATCACCGCGGTCATTTCAAAGAACGGGAAAGAAACCTGGATCACGACGCCTGTGGCATACGATAACGAATACCAGCTTGTGATCATCGAGGCGGAAGGCATGGAGCAGGTGGTGACTGCCAATGCAATGTTCGAGGCCATTAGCAAAGATGGCTTCATCGCGCTTGACATTCATTTTGATACCGGCAAGGCGACCATAAAACAGGAATCCATTCCCATTATTGACCAGATCTTTGACATGCTGAAAGCAAACACAGGTCTTTCAGTGAGTATTGAAGGCCATACTGATAACACAGGAACCCCGGCAGGGAATAAAAAATTGTCGGAGGACCGGGCAAAGGCAGTTGTGGATGCACTCGTCACCAAAGGGATCCAGAAGGGAAGGCTCTCATCTGTGGGATGGGGTCAGGAGAAACCGGTGGCGGATAACCGAACTGAAGAAGGAAAAGCAAAGAACCGCAGGGTTGAAATCGTAAAAAAGTAATACCGCAGAATATGAAAAAGATCATACCGGCCGTGCTCATGTTGCTCTGTTTTTCAGGACTGAATGCGCAGGAGGACAAGGTTCTTAAAGATTACCAGGGGCATGTCAGTTATACGTATGTTCCGTATAATTCTTCCGTGGATTATGCGCAGCGTGTCACCAGGGAAGAGGAATTTGCAACAAAGCCACAGCTGGAAAGACTGGGGTCTTTCCTGAAAGCCAATCCCGTGCTGGCCGATCCGAAAGGCATCGAGGTTTTTATGAAGTCTTCGTTTGCAACCACAACACCGGTGGTAACCTGGTGCGGCAGCCTCCGGACGGAGATTGCCGTAACGATATACCCCTGGACCCTTGTTAAGGGAACGCCGCAGTTCAAATGTGTTGAATGCAATGTGGGGTTTACGGTTTTTGTCAACCAGCCGGAAAGGGCTTTTACAGGCCTTACCGTGCAGGGCGGCGACCCTGTTTACGATGCTGCCGGCATGCTGATGAGTGAAGAACCTATACTGGTGAAGGAGGTGAACGGGTGCCCGGTATATGAAAACGGGGTCGTGATCATCGGGCGCACAGGGAAACCGGTTTGGGTGCCTGCAACGGTCAAAGAGGTTGATGAGGGGCTCATCCGGAAATATGAGAAACTGAACAGGGAAAAGCCTGATGAAACGATGGGAAACAATATGATGATCGGGAAGATCAAGGATGAACTGGCTGCATTTTCCCCCGCTGAACTTGCCAGTCCGGCATTCCTCGGCGATAAATTCGGCGCCGCCTCAGTAAAGCTTGATGATCACAGCAAAGCAATCGTAAAGCTCAATCCCGCTTACTTCGACAAATCAAAGCCACGGACCTCCGTCCAGCTCCTTGTTCTTGAATCTGCATGCATTACAACCCTTGACAATGGCGGGCCTTTTATGGTCCCTCAAAATGCGTCGATCCAGGACGACAAGCTGGCCGAACTCCTGGGAACGATGAATTTTGGTGATCTCCGGAAGTTTTTTGAATAGCACTATTTTACTTCGAGATCTTTGCCATCCGGGCGAGGAAAAATTCTTTCCTGGGACGGGAAAGAGGGATCTGGGAGCCATCATCCATTTCAATGATCCCCCCGTCATGACGGATGTATTTTTTCACATGCTCAAGATTTACGAGGTGTGAATTATGGGGGCGGAAGAAATTCTGATCACCCAGCAATTCCTGGTATTCTTTCAGGTGTTTTGAAACCAGGATCTTTCTCTTGCTGACAAGGTAGAACCAGCTGTAGCTCCGGTCGGCCTCGATCCGGATGATCTCGTTCGTATTCAGGTATTCCATCCCGTCGCTTGCCGGGATCCCCAGCTTGGAAGGCTGGGCCGAAGCCAGGTTCTCGAGAAGGCTGGAATAGCTTGCATTCCGGTTCTGTACGGAACTTCTTTTAAGGATCACCTTTTCGACGGCTTCCCGGAATTCATTGATATTAATTGGTTTCAGGATGTAATCCACCGCGCTGAATTTGATGGCACGGATCGCATAATGATTGAACGCTGTAATGAATATGACATCAAATGTTTTTTCAGGGAACTGCTGCAACAGGTCAAATCCGCTGCCATGGGGCATTTCGACATCCAGGAAGACAAGGTCGGGGGCCTTTGCCAGTATGATCTTCACACCTTCCCTGGCTGATGATGCCATCCCTACAAGGTCGAGGGCCGGACAATATTCACTGATGATTGATGCGATAAAGTTAACGGCATCCGGCTCATCATCTACAATAAGTGTTTTCAGCCTGTTCATGTTATAATGGGTGTTTGTATCTCAACACGGGTTCCCGCTGCCCGGCCTTGTTCATCCTTCAGATCGGTGTACTGCACTTTCATCTGCGTTCCATGGAGGGCGTTGGCGAGTTCGATGCGTGATTCGGTTATTTTCGTTCCGAGAGGGGGATGATTCTTTTCTTTGCCTTGCTTGATCTTCAGTGCGGCTTCCCGGCCGATCCCGTTATCTTCGATGGTAAATAAGAGACAGGTGTCGATCGATTCGATGTTGATGTTCAGCATTCCTTTTCCCTCCTTATTGATCAGCCCGTGACAGATCGAATTCTCTACGTAAGGCTGAAGGAGCATGGCCGGGATCTTAAAGATCAGCGGATCGATCTCCTCATCCATGCTGATATGGTATTCAAATTTCTCCTTGAAACGGAGCGATTCCAGTTCCAGGTACAGCTGAAGCGCATCCAGTTCATCTTTGATAGGGATCACCGTAAACTGTGAATTTTCCAGCGTTTTACGCATCAGGCTTGAGAATTTCGTAAGGTAATTATTGGTTGTGATCTTGTCGTGCTGATACATGTAATACTGTATGGAATTAAGGGTGTTGAAGATAAAATGGGGGTTCATCTGCTGCCTCAGGTTTGCCTGGGTGATCTCGGATATCTTCCGGTTCATCTCGCTGATCCTGCGCCGGGCACTCATTTTTGATTGCCTGAAAAGCAGGAGCCCGGTCACCAGGATCAGTAACAGGATTCCGGCAAGGGCAAAAATGAAATAGCGCTGCTTGTCAAGCTTCAGGGTCACAAGCTCCAGGTCTTTTGCTTTTGCATCGGTTTCGTAACGCATGCGGGCATCTGTGAGACTGACCGAATATTTTTTCTGATTCAGCGAGTCATCATACGCCTTGTAAGCCACATAGCATTCATACGCTTTTTTGTAATCCCCTGTCATAATGTAGAGATCGCTCATATCCTTATTGATCCAGGAAAGATTGAACCAATCCTTCGACAACATCGCATAGGTGGCGCTTTTCCCATAGTTGTAAAGGGCTTTCTCATATTCCTGCTTGTCCCTGTAAATGGTCCCGATATTTCCATAGGCATTCGCAATAAAAGGATATTGATTCTGCTTCATGCTGATGTCCAGGGTCCTGTTGTAATACTTCAGTGCAGTATCCAACTGCTTCAGGAGGTAATAATTCCAGCTGATGCGGTTCAGGATAGCCGGGAAAAGGCTCGTGTCTCCCTTGTTGGCCCGGATCTTCAAGGCTTCCATGTAATAGCTGTTCGAGTTGGCAAAATTGCTGTCAACAGCATGGGTGTACTCCCCCAGACGGTAATAACCCCGGGCAAGGTTTTCCTGGTCATTTTCCTCCCGGGAGGTTTTCACCAGCATCTGTATGGCATTCTTTTCTTCGTCGCGCTTGTTCAGGACATTATAAGTATCTGCCAGTCCGCGGTAGCATTCGGGGATTATGTTGTTCAGCTTCTTTTCCTGTGCGAGGAGGATCGTGCCCCTGAATAGTTCGATCGCATTTGCGAAATCCCCGGTGTACAGCATGATCCTGGCAAAGAATGTGCTTGCTTCCGCCGTTTGCTGGTACTGGCTTGTTTCTTTCAGGAGTTTGCAGGCCATTTCCATTTGCTTCCAGGCATGACTGTAATCCTTCATTGAGAACATCACCTCCGCGTCAGCCCAGTAAAGGTTGTATGGAATCCGCAGGTTTTTCTTTGCTGCAAGATCAAAGGCTTCGGTGATGTACTGTTTGGCCAGCGGATAAGATTTTGCGGATGAATGCTGTTTTGCAAGCCTGCAGAGGACTTCGAGCCGGGCATGATCGCTCAGCTCCACAGCCGGCTTCGGATCCGTCCGGGTTCCGGTCAACGGTCCTGAGTCGAGGAGGGGATAGATCATAAGCACCGGGAAGAGCATAAAACAAATACCCGCTTTATATCTGAAGAACTTTTTCACGGCCTGATCTTAAAAATTGTATATAAAAATACAAACTTCCATGATGAATAGCAGTTTTATTGCCTGATGATCTTAATTGTTTGCGTTTCTGCGCCGCTGAAAAGCCGAAGGATATAAATTCCCGGGGCGAGATCACCGGAAGTGAGGGCGACTGAGTGATATCCCGGTGCCATATTCTCATTCAGAAGGTTTCTTATCAGCATACCTTCTGCATTATAAAGGCAGAGACATGCTTGTTCGCATCCCGGAACGGTAAACCCGATCACGGTTTGATCCGCCACAGGATTGGGAAAAACAGTGTGGATGATCAACCCCTCTGTTGAAGAAGATCCGGGGGCTTCAATCCCGGTGCTCGTTTGTGAGTAGCTGGCGAAAAACAGGTCTTCATTGCCCACAGAACTCAGGTACATCGTTCCGGGCCCGGGATCGAAATCTATGTTTGACCCGGCAAATCCCCCGGTGACAACGACTTTGCCTGAAGAAGTCACGGCCATGCTGTTTCCGAAGTCAGTGAAAACACCTCCGATGCCGGCTGCCCAGGTGAAATTTCCGTCAGGATCATAACGGGCAAAATAAATGTCGTTCAATCCTGCCGAACTGAGGTATGCCGTGCCTGCACCCGGATCGAAGTCAACGTCGGACCCTGAGAAATACCCTGTATGATAAACATTCCCCTGGTTATCGAGAACGATCTTCACGCCGAAATCATCTGTCGGGCTGCCGGCCTGGTTCGCCCACAGGTAATTTCCGGCAGCATCGAATGCGGCAAAAGCGATGTCATACCCCCCGTTCGAACTCAGGCAGGCTGTTCCCGGTCCCGGGTCAAAATCGATGTTCGTACCATGAAAATTGCATGTGATAAAAACAGTCCCGGTTGAGCCTGCCACCACATCCGAACCGATGTCGTTCCCAGTTCCCCCGATCCTGCCGGCCCAGGCAAAGGTGCCTGATGCGTCGTATTTTGCGATGAAGACATCATAGCCTCCTTCTGAGCTTAAGGATATCCCTGTTCCCGCGGGGTCAAAATCGACGGTGCCCATGAATCCCCCGGTTATGATCACGTTCCCATCCGGGTCAGTATTGATCGCGTTGCCGACCTCATACTGGCTTCCGCTTGCTTTCACAACCCATTGCAGGATTGCGTCAACACTGTATTTTGCGATAAAGATATCACCTGAATTGCCCTGTGAACTGAGCCACGAGGTTCCCGGCCCGGGGTCAAAATCGACATTGGTGCCTCCAAAGTAGCCGGTAATGTAGATGAAACCGGATGTGTCGATCGCAATATCATGTCCCCCTTCCTGGAATGTACTGCCGATATTATAAGCCCAGGCATAATTTCCATCGGTATCGAAACGGGCAAAATAAATATCGGTAAGGCCTTCAGTGCCCAGGATCGCAGTTCCCGGCCCCGGATCAAAATCCACATTCACCGATGCAAACCAGCCTGTAATAAAAACATTGCCTGACCCGTCAACCACGATCCTGGCGCCGACATCATCATTAACTCCCCCGATTGAACGGGCCCAGTCAAAGTTCCCGAGGGAATCATATTTTGCAATAAAAATATCGGTACCGCCTGCGGAACTGAGATAAGCTGTTCCGGGACCGGGATCAAAGTCAATATTGACACCCTCAATGTCCCCGATGAGGTAAATGTTTCCATTGTCATCCATCGCCATGTCATGGCTGAAGTCATTAAAAAGACCGCCTGCATTTTTCGCCCAGTCGTAAGACTGAGCCATAATGCACGGGATAAAAATGAATTGAAGGATCATGATCCGGAGAAAGGAAAGACAGTTCATAATGCATCGGTTTTCTTAACCGTAAATTTAATACAGGAAAAATAGTGGAGAAGGTGAGGATTGACGGATGACCGGTTTGAGTTTGCAGACACGCTGATTTATCGCACCTTGTTTTCCTTTAGGATGAAGATTACCGGTCCATCCCGTTGTCGAACTCGAATTTGGGTTCTTTGCTCTTTTTGGCGCTGGTGCCTACATTGATGAGGAATCCAACGTAGAAGACCCGGGCATCGCGCTTTCGCATCGATTCCGACACCAACTCAGGGGTATTGATGCTTGTTTTCCAAACCTGTGAATTGAACAGGTCGGAGATGGTGGCGATGAGGGAAACTTTTTTCTTCCAGAAATCCTGCCGGAAACCGAGGTTTATGACCCAGGTCGGGCGCCGGAATCCCTGCGGTGTAAGGACTTCGGACCTGTATTGTCCGTTGAACTGGAAAAACGTCGTTTTCGTGATGCTGAAAGAAGCATTGACCTTTGCATTCCATGACCAGGCTGCTTTATGACTGCTGTACCCGATGTTTGATGCATCGATCTCATTGTAGAATCCCGATGCACCGAAATTGATTCCCGCAATCTTCCTGATCTGCCATGTTCCGCTGAGGTCGAGGCCTGCCGATTGATCCGTAGCGATGTTTTCGATGGTAGTTACCAGGATGGTGTCATTTTCGGTATGCGTGACCCATGAAAAACCATTCACCTTGTACCTGTAGAAAAGCGATGGAACGACCGTCAGTCCTTCATGTTTAAAGGAATAACCGAATTCGATCGAATGAATATCTTCCGGTTTGAGTTCCGGGTTCCCGACGAAGATATTCCTGGGGTCACGATATTCGGGGACAGGATTCATATCTTCCCCGTCGGGACGGTTTACCCTGCGGCTGTAATTCAGCTGCCATTCGTTCTTTCCCGAGGTAATACCCATGTGAAGGGTAGGGTAGAGGGCGAAATAATTTTGGTTGACGGTGGTATCGATCGTTTTAAATTCGAGGTAAGTAGGTGCATCCTCGGCACGCAGCCCGCCAAGCACCGAGAACTTCTTCCATTGCCAGCTGACCGTCGCATACAGGGCATGGACGGCCTGGTTCGCATAAAACATGTTGCGCTGCTCCGTATCCTCGATCCAGACAGCAGAATCAGCGTACTGATGCCAGACCTGCTGATCGCGGGTCGTCAGGGGGATATTGCCTTCGTACCCGGCTTCCAGGCTGGCATTTTCCCATAAAGGTCTCTGGTAGTTCACCGAAATGTTGATCTCCTGGTCGCGGTTTGTCGCCAGGGAATGGTCTTTTGACTGGGGATAGGCAGGCAGGGTATAATCATTGGTCCAGTAGTCATCTTCCTTTTCGGTGTCATCCTGGTATTCGAAATCGATCTTGACAAGATGCTCGTCTTCCTTGTTGAAGGTATGCTCGTAATATCCTTTTACCCCGTAACCATTCTCGTTTTCTCTTCCATCGAGGGTGCGGTTGAATATTTCCGTGGGTACCAGGGCTGAATCCTTGTACGTGTTGGCGGATACATCGCTTCGGTTAAACACCCGGTAGCTGTATGTAGCGGAGATCCCCACAACATCTTTTGAGCTGACATTCCAATCGGCGCCAAGCTGGGCGAGGTGAAAATGAGGCTTCATCGTCCCGCTGGAATTCTGGATCAGCCAGGTGCTGTTGCCCGTTGCTGTGTCGATCGTTTGGGAGGTCAGGCTGGAAGTCCTGATCCGGTGATCCTGCCGGTATCCGTAGCTTCCGTACAGGTTGACCTTCCCCGAATTATAGTTGAGCTGAAGATTTGTGTTGAACCGGCCATAATCCCCGAAATTTGCTCCCAATGTGCTGTTGATGCCTGCTTTCCGGTCTTTTTTCAGGATGATGTTGATGATGCCTGCGGTTCCGTCGGGCCTGTATTTGGCCGAAGGGTTTGTGATCACCTCGATGCGCTCGATCATCGATGCAGGCATCTGCTCGAGATTGGCTGCACCACTCATCAGCGATGGCCTTCCGTTGATCAGGATGGTGACATTCTCAGAGCCCCTGAGGCTCACATTACCATCCATATCGACGGAAACGGAAGGGATGGTTTGCAGAACATCCGTAACAGTCCCGGTTTGCGCCATGATGTCTTTTTCCACGTTAAAGACTTTCCTGTCTATTTTGGTGATCATGGTGGTTCGTTCGGCGGTCACATTCACCTCGCCCATCGTTACGGCAGAATAAGCAATCGGGAGATCTCCCAGGTTCAGCCTGGGGTTCTTTCGTGTCAGGGTTATGGCTTTCGTCCGTTGCCTGACATAACCGATGAAACTGTATTCCAGGAAAAAAGTTCCCATGGGAACATTGTTCATCCTGAATAGGCCGCTGCTGTCCGAAACAACCCCGGCGACCAGTTTGGCGGTTGCGGTATCAAGGAGGATGATGTTTGCATATTCAACGGGTGTACCCGCCTGTATGTCTATCACCCTTCCCGTGATGATCCCGTTCCCGGAGTTCTGCGCCAAAACAGCATAAGGCAGCCAGACGGCCCATAAAGTCATCAGTAAGAATTTCCGGATCATCATTTTTCAGGCAGCGGGATTAATCATATTTCATGGGGATACCGGGAGCATTTATACTGGCAGGCCCTGTAGAAGGATACCAGGTTATCCCGGTGGTCCAAAGGTAGGACTATTTTTAACCCGTAAACTGATACAGCGTTGTTTCAAACAAAGCCGGCCTGGGAATCTCCGGTTTTTTATGTGTGATATTATATAGTGTCTGAAAACAAATCTTAAAAAGAATCGTTCTTAATAAAAACGTTCGGCGAAGTTAAAACTTCGCCGAACCATCCAGACAAATCATCATATTCAATCAACATGAAACAAATCTTTAACGGTCTTTTCTCACCAAAGCTGACCCTTGTGTTGCTGTTTATTTTTGGAGCGGCCATTGGCACCGCAACATTCATCGAGGAAAAGTATGACACGATAACAGCAAGATTGCTGGTTTATGACACAAAATGGCTCGAGCTTGTTCTGTTGTTGCTTGCCTTGAATTTTATCGGGATCATAGGGAAATACAAGCTGTTCAGGAAAGAAAAATTCGCTGCTCTTTTATTCCACCTCGCGTTCATCCTGCTCATCATCGGGGCGGGGATCACACGGTACCTGAGTTTCGACGGGAGCATGCACATCAGGGAGGGAGAATCTTCCGATATCCTTTATATCACTGCTTCTGCCAGCGAAATGAAGTCATCCGCAAAAGGGATGGATCATTCATCTTTAAAGGAATACCGGCTCCCGTTCTCGCTGAAGCTGGACGATTTCATCCTCGACCGGTATGCCGGCTCCATGAGCCCTTCTTCTTATGCCAGCGAGATCACCTTAACCGACAAGCGAAAGAACCTCACGGAAAAACACCGTATCTATATGAACCATGTTCTCGATTACGGAGGATTCCGCTTTTTCCAGTCGTCGTATGATATCGATGAAAAAGGAACCATCCTTTCAGTGAATCATGATTTCTGGGGCACCTGGGTTTCTTATGCAGGATATATTTTGCTTGGCGTCGGATTCGTGCTGACCCTCTTCAACCGGAATTCCAGGTTTCAGCAGCTGCTGCGGAATATCGGGGAGGTAAGAATGAGAAGAAAAGCCGGAATGACGGCTGTTGTCCTGTTACTTTGCGGGCTTAGCACTGCTTCTCTTGCACAAAGCATACCCCGGAAACCGGTAAGCAGGGAGCACGCTGATAAATTCGGGCACCTAATCGTACAGACATTCGATGGCCGTTTTGAACCGATGCATACGCTTGTCACGGATGTGATGCACAAACTGTCGCGCAAAGATCAGTTCCATTCAGATGCCAAGGGCGACATGACCGGGATGCAGGTGTTCATGGATATGCTGATGGACCCGGAATACTGGAAAAATCAGAAGATCATATATGTCAGGGAAAAACCGGTTCAGGATCTGCTGGGGGTTGAAGGAAAATATGCCTCTTTCTATGATTTCCTTGATCAGAACACCTATAAGCTTTCGACCTACGCTGAACAGGCTTTCAGGAAAAGGCAGGGAGCACAAAATACATTTGACAAGGAGATCATCAAAGTGGATGAGCGGCTCAACATCATGATGACTGTGATGAACGGAGGTTTGCTGAAGGTTTTTCCGCTTGAAGGTTCTGCAAACCATAAATGGATCAGTTTCGTGGATTCGCTTTCAAGCATACCGTTAAGTGACAAAGCAAAGGCTGTCATTGCGGATCTGCCTTTAAATACCTGGGATTACGGCAATCTTATGCGCTATTATTTTCAGACGGTCTTTGATGCCACCGCCTCGGGTGATTATTCGAAGGCTGACCAGGTGCTGGGTAAGATCTCAGCTCTACAACGGCTCGGCACACCTTCTTCACTTTTACCCTCACCCTCGATGATCGACCTGGAGATCTATTACAACAATTCGCAGATCTTCATCCTGCTGAAGAATATTTATGGGATCCTCAGTATAATTTTGCTCGCTCTTGCTTTTACAGATAATCTCCGGACAAGGAAAAGCAAGTTGGTATCATGGGCACTCTATTTTTTTATTGCGATACTTGGCGCCTCATTTCTTTATCATACCTATGGACTGGGGCTTCGCTGGTACCTGACGGGGCATGCGCCCTGGAGCAACGGGTATGAAGCCCTGCTTCTGATCGCATGGGGAAGCCTGCTGGCAGGGTTCAGTTTTGCGCGCTATTCGAAGATCACCCTGGCGGCTACGGTGGTGCTGGCCTTCTCGGTGCTGATGACGGCAGGGCACAGCAGCTATGACCCGCAGCTTACAAACCTGCAGCCGGTGCTAAAATCCTACTGGCTGATCATTCATGTTGCTGTGATCACACTTAGCTATGGATTCCTTGCACTCGGATTCATCCTGGGCATCATCAATATGTTCCTGTTCCTGTTCAGGAGCCCGGGAGAAAAATCCCGTCTAGGCCTGATCATCGAGGAACTTACGTACACGAATGAAATGGCGTTGCTAGTCGGGGTTGCGCTGGCCACGCTGGGAACATTCCTGGGTGGTGTCTGGGCGAATGAATCCTGGGGCCGTTACTGGGGCTGGGACGCCAAGGAGACCTGGGCCCTGGTGATCGTGATCACCTACGCACTGATCCTTCACATGCGTTTCGTTCCGGGATTGAAAGGACGGCTCGTATTCAATGCAGCGTCCATCATTGGATTCGGAAGTGTCGTCATGACCTTTGTCGGTGTTAATTATTATTTATCGAAAGGGTTGCACAGCTACGCAGCGGATGAAAAAACGGTATTCCCGCTCTGGGCGTGGGCGATGATCCTGTCACTCATATTGCTGATAGCTGCTGCTGCGGTCAGGCATATGTCGCAAACACGTGCCAGCCGGGAGGGACCTGGCACCGTAGAATAGTTGTCAGTATTTCTCGGGGATCAGTCCAAGCATCTTGAAGACATCCAGGGTTACGGTTTTTCGGGCCATGGCGAAATCCGTGATCTGATCCTGGTTTTTCGGGATGATGAGCGCTGCAACGAAATACACGGATTCACCCGTTTCAAGGTACCCCACAAACCATCCGTAATTATTTCCATTCCGGATCGCCCAGCCTGTTTTCCCGGAGATCCTGATCGGACAGGAATCTTCCTGGAGCATGAACATTTTAACGCTGTTCATGGCATCGACGGACAGCGGAAGCTTATTTTCAAACAGCCGGCGCATAAAATCCACCTGTTCACGGGGGGTGATCCGTGAATCACCCTCAAGCCAGAACAGGTCGATCGTGCTGTCCGTTACGATCATCTTTCCATAATGAAGCAGCTCAAGGTAGAAATTCATTCTTCCGGCCCCGATCTTACGAGCCACTTCCTGGTAGCAGGGGACACAGGAAACCCGGAAAGCCTCGGCAACAGAGAGGTCTTTCTCCCATTGCGGAAGCCTTCGCTTTTCCCCCTTCCATTTAAAGATGGTACCCGTATCGATCACGCCGGTTTCCAGGCCGATGAGCGAATTTGCGATCTTGAATGTGCTTGCGGGCAGGTAGCCGGTATCCCAGAGCGTTTTGTTATAACCCGTCATGGTCCCTGTTCTCTGATCCATGATCATGATCGTTCCATTCATGTTGTACTTGTCAAATACGGATTTCAGGGCGGGCATTTCCTTTTCGGCAGCAGTATTTTGTGCGTTTCCGGCGAAAACGGAAAGGATGAGAAAAATAAGTATGTATACGCGGATCATACAGATTAAATATTATAGCCTGATTCAATTTGTAAAAGTAATAGGAATAATAATGAAAAAGCCGGGCATGCATTGCCCGGCTTTTATTTTTTTTGGACCCTGTCAGGGTGGTCTTTTAATTCGGTTGCTGGAATGATGGGTAGAGATTGAACATGTAAGTTACGCCGTTCCTGAACAACCCGGTTTTAATATCGGGGTTGCAATAGAAAGGAATATAGGCGCCTTCCTGCGGGACTTCGATCAGGGATGCGACCCTTGAGCCTCTTACCGGGCCGATTTCAGAAAAATAAAATACCGTTGCACTGCCTACTTTTTGCGGACGGGAGATATACTGTCCGCTGCCATCTTTCAATACGATATAAAAATTTGCATACGAAGGAAAAACAGGTGCATTCACATGGAGAGTCACCGTGTATTTGATGTTACCGGTGGAAGAGGGATTTGCAACCTGGCTAACGTGGTCTGGATTTATTGCGCTGGCTCCCAGGACGATCAGTACGAAACTGATAACGGATAAAATTTTTGTTGTTTTCATGGCTTTGTGTTTTTTGGGGTTTATGGTTTGTAGTTTCATGATGTAAAGGTACGCCGGCGGGGTAGGGTGGATCAAGCGCTGAAAAACCTGATTTTACAGGTGTTTTGAACCTGGCCCTGTAAGGTAAAATTATGATTTGAGGAAAGGTAATTTTACGCAGGAGCGTTATAGGACCCTGTCAGGGTCCCGTCTGAATCTTAGACCCTGTCAGGGTCCCAAACCAAATAGCCGGACCTGCAGAAGCCAGCTGCAAAATCAGAATGATGGATGAATCAGGATCTACTTGCTGTCCGTAACACTGAATACAAAATACTCCGTATCACCATTCCACCATAGTCTGCCATGTTTCTGGTGATATTTGACAACAACAAAATGTCCCTCGAGCTCTATAAGCTTTTGTGCGATATCTTTATCAGTCACGGAAAAGAGAAACTTTTCTGATGCAAGGGCAACATCCTTCTTGCTTTCAATGCTGCTCAACACCATTTCACCTTCATAGGTCTTAAAAATATTCCCCCGGTAAGAGAATTTCTGCAACAAACCTGCCCGTGTCCCTTCACTGTATGTATAGTAATATTTCCAGTAAATGTATGAACCGGTAAAAACGATCAGTATGAAAACAAACCAGATAATGAATTTTTTCATGGGCCAGGATTTTAACGGATGAAATTAAATATAAATATGGTCCTTTTTATATTTATAAAAAATTTTTATAAATATAATAGTTTAGTTGACAAACTAAATAATTAGTTGTATATTTGTGACGTTATTCAAATACACAATTTATTTTATGACACAAAAGGAAAAACCGATCAGGGAACTTACGAAAGCGGAAGAGCAGATCATGCAGGTATTGTGGACGCTTGAAAAAGCGCTTGTCCATGATATCCTTAACCAGCTCCCGGAGCCTAAGCCCGCTTACAATACGGTATCCACGATCACACGGATCCTTGAGCAGAAAGGTTTTGTCGGGCATAAGGCCTATGGAAGGACCCATGAGTATTATCCGCTGGTAACAAAGAAAGAATATACGAAATCTTATTTCAGGAATTTCGTTGCCAATTACTTTGAGAATTCATACAAGTCAATGGCATCATTTTTTACGAGTGAAGAAAAGCTGAGTATCAATGAACTTGAGGATATCCGGGAACTGATGGAAAAGGAGATCCTCAAAAAGAAAAATCAGAAAAAATGAACTTCCTGCTTCAATACCTGATCCAGTCGTCTGTCTGCCTGGCAGCATTTTACCTGGTATACCGGCTCTTCCTCCGGGGAGAGACCTTTTTCAGGCTGAACCGGTTTTACCTGCTGTTTGCCTCCGTTGGTTCAATGCTGATCCCGTTGTTCAGGCCGGATCTTTACGTGATCAAGCCGATCCAGTCCCTGGCTTATCTCCTTGACCCGGTGATCATCACCCCCGAAAAGATCGGGGTGGCGGCATCATCGCCACAATTTAACTGGGCGGGACCGGCTGTCGTGGTTTATTTAGCGGGGCTTATCGTTTTCGGGATCCTGTTCATATCACGGCTGGTCTTCTTCCTGTTCCTTATCCGGAGGAATGAGCATGTCAGGAAACACGATCTTAACCTGGTCGTCGTCGGGAAGTCCTGTGCGCCGTTTTCATTTCTGAATTTTATTTTTGTTGACCATGAAACAGATGGATCAGTCGATCTTAATACAATCCTGCAGCATGAGAAGGAACACATCAGGCAATTCCATACGGCGGACCTCATCCTTCTTGAAATCGTCAGGATCGTTCTCTGGTTCAACCCTTTTGCCTGGATGATATTGCATTCGCTGAAATCCGAGCATGAATACCTGGCAGATGAAGGGGTGATCCAGTCAGGCATTGGTTCGGAAGATTACAGCACCATCCTGGTTTCCCGGACCATCGGGAAGCCAATGTTTGCCATATCCAATAATTTCAATGTATCACTTCTTAAAAAAAGGATTATTATGATGACAAAAACACGATCAAGAAAACTGGCAAAACTGAAAGTCTTTTTTGCCCTTCCGGTCATTTTCTCCATTTTGTTCTTTTTCCCTGCAGGATCTGTGAACCTGCTTAACGGGCAGAATCCGGGCGGTTCCGGTACCGCAAGCATGGGCCAGCAAAAAAAGACGGACAGCCCGAAAGAATCCGTCAAATCTGCCAATGACCAGGGTGGTAATGAAAAGACCTCTTCGGCACCGGTTTCCAAACAGGGGGATAAAGACAACGTATTTACCGTTGTAGAAAAGATGCCCTCTTATCCCGGAGGCATAGACAAAATGATACAGTTCCTTTCCATGAATATCAAATATCCTGAAGATGCGAAGGCCAAAGGCATTGAAGGGACCGTTTTTGTAACATTCATCGTAAAGGATGACGGAACTGTTTCGAACGTCAAGATCCTGAGGGGTATTGACAAAAGTTGCGACATGGAGGCGATCCGTGTTGTAAAAATGATGCCTAAATGGATCCCCGGTGAGCAAAAAGGTGAAAAAGTCAATGTCGCATATTCGTTGCCGGTAAAATACAAGCTGGATAAGGATAAGGAGAAGAAACAGGAGAAGAAATAAGCCTGCAAAAAGGTTGTTTTCTTTTTTTGAAATGACCCTGTCAGGGTCCGGCACCCTGACAGGGTCATTTTATTCGGTTTGCCTGGTAACCGGAAATAATTGATTTATGGATAATGTTTGCACCATCAGTAACGATCACATCAGGATTTGGCAAGCACTTTTCCCCTGATCTGCAGGACGACCGGCTTATCCGAAGCGTTTGTGGTTACCGTGACGGTCTTGATGAAGTCGCCGATGGCAGCGGCATTGTAAGTGACAGAGATGGTAACGGACTTTCCGGGAAGAACCGGGTCTTTGGAATAACTGAGGTTTGTGCACCCGCATGAGGCCTTCGCCGATGAAATGATCAGGGGCTCATTTCCATCGTTCACCAGGGTGAATGAAGCTGTTCCCGGCGACCCCTGGTTCAGATCGGCAAATTCATAAGTCGTTTTGTCAAACCTGGCGATGGCCCCGTTGACTTTTTCAGCGGCTTTTACAAGTGATGCCGTGTCACGGGGGGCTTTCTGTGCAATCGTTTGCGACAACGCAACCAACAGCGCGATGGCTGTCAACATGATCATTTTTTTCATAGGATTTGGTTTTAAAATTTATGCGTCAAATATCAGGAGAGTATCATGAAACAGGCGTTAACAGGGTGTAAAACAATGTAAACGATGTGTAAAACTTTGTGAATGAAATGTAAATCAGCTGAAGCGCCCATGAATTTTATGTATTTTTATACCATCCCAACATTGAAGTATGCGCGGAAAGCAGGTTCGAATCGTAGTTCTCCTGGGGGCGATCTCCATCGTCGGGATCCTTTCCGTGCAATCCTATTTTTTATTCAAGGCATGGAATACAAGGGAAAAGCAGCTGACACAAAGCATTGTGATCGGACTGAAAAGTGTGGCCGAAAAAATTTCCCGTCTCAACCAGGCCACTTTCCCATATGGAAACCCCGTAAGGCAGATGACCTCCAATTATTTTGTGGTTGACGTAAACAGTGTGATCGATGCCAATGTTCTGGAATTCTACCTGAAAAGCGAGTTCGAAAAGCTGAACATCCGGACCGATTATGAATATGCGATCTATGACTGCCATACCGACCGGATGATCTACGGGAATTACATCTCGGCGGGTGGATCAGAGGAAAAACCAAGGCTCCGGAATGATCTCCCGAAGCACCACGAATACCTTTATTATTTCGGCATCCGCTTTCCCTCGCTTCGCAGCACCATAGCAACCGATATGGCCGTCCTGTTCTTTTTCTCGTCCATCCTTATCCTGTCGGTGGTCTTCTTTGCTTATGCGATTTTCGTGATACTGCAGCAGCGGAGGCTTTCGGAATTGCAGCGCGATTTTATAAATAATATGACCCACGAGTTCAAGACGCCCATCTCGACCATCAATATTTCTGCTGAAGTCATCACTCATCCGGGAATCATTAATGATCCTGACCGTCTTCTGAAATATGGTTCCCTGATCCGGCAGGAAAACCAGCGGCTTAACCTGCTTGTCGAAAAAGTTCTCCAGGTAGCGAGGATCGAAAAAAGGAACATCCAGCTTAAAAAGGAACAGGTTGGACTGAATGACCTGATCCGGACCATCACCGATAATTTCAGGACGGAAGGTGTTGTTGAAACGGAACTGGACCCGGGGGTTGATAAAGTTCATGCAGATGTGGTGCACCTTACCAACATCTTCCACAACCTCCTGGATAATGCCGTAAAATATGGCGGGGGAAAGCCGCTCATACGGATCCAGACCAGGAAAGAGAAGAATTCTGTCATGGTCACGATCTCCGACAACGGACCCGGCATCGACCGGAAATACAGGAAGCTTATCTTCCGGAAGTTTTTTCGAATTCCGTCGGGAAATGTTCATGATGTAAAAGGATTCGGGATCGGATTGTATTATGTGAAGCTTATCTGCCGGGCACATAATTGGAAAATCCTCCTGAATACCGGGCCGGGGAAAGGAACTGCTTTCACGATCATCATTCCTGTAAAATCTTAACCTGATAAAATGAAAAGCAAAGCCCGGATATTGTATGTTGAAGATGATGAGGCATTATCCTATGTGACAAGGGACAACCTTGAGCTCAGGGGATATATGGTGGATTTTTGCGAGGATGGAATTAAAGCGCTGGAAATGATGGCCACCCGGGTTTATGACCTCTGCATTCTCGATGTCATGCTTCCCAGAATGGACGGCTTTACCCTGGCCGGAAGGATCAGGGAGAAAAACAGCGACATTCCCATCCTGTTCCTGACGGCAAGGTCAGCGAAGGAGGACCGGATCTTCGGGCTTCAGCTGGGGGCCGACGACTATATTACCAAGCCGTTCAGCATTGAGGAACTCGCGTTAAAGATCGAGATCTTCCTGAGAAGAAGCAGGATCGTTTCACCTCATCCGGAGCGGCCGGTCATCCTCACTTTCGGCCATTTCCTGTTTGATCCGGCCAACCAGCAACTGACATCAGGGAGTGAACATCATCAGCTCACCTACCGTGAGTGTGAACTCCTGAAATTATTGGCGGCCAATACCGGCCAGATCGTAAAGCGGGAGGAGATCCTGATGAAAGTCTGGGAAAACGACCAGTACTTCTCCAGCCGCAGCCTGGATGTATTTATTTCCCGTTTGCGGAAAATCCTGAAATCAGACCCTTCTGTCCGGATCGAGAACATCCATAATATCGGTTACAGGCTGCGGATTTCAGGCTGAGACAGGATTATATCAGTTTTTTTCGTAGATTTGACACATGAAATATACAGCAACAAAAATCCTCGCCATGATCAGCATGATGCTGATGTGGCCGTTCATTTCTTTCAGTCAGAATGTTCCTTCTTCCCTGGAGAAGAACCGTTCGATGCACCATGAAGGTCCTGATGATCCTTACCTTCCGAACGCTTACGGGAATAAGAAAACGTCCCCGTCTGCCTCGATAAGGTCGACAGGTTTTTTCATGAAGCAGGCCAACGTGGATGCAAACGGGAATAACATCATCGGTGATGCGGCAAATGAGCCGTCAATAGGAGTAGACCCCACCAACCTGAACCGGATCGTTATTGGCTGGAGGCAATTCGACAATGTCCTGAGCAACTTCCGACAGGCAGGCTGGGCTTATTCAGCGGATGCAGGCCATACCTGGACATTTCCCGGCAAGATCGAAGCGGGTATTTTCAGATCCGACCCCGTGCTGGATTTTGATTCCAACGGGGTGTGCTTTTATAACAGCCTGACGTCCGACAATGTCACCTATACCTGCAAAGTATTCAGGAGCACCGACGGAGGTGCCAGCTGGGATGCAGGTGCTGAGGCATTCGGCGGGGATAAGCAGTGGATGACCATTGATAACAGCGGGGGGCCTGGCAGCGGGAATATTTATTCCTTCTGGACCTCATATTATTCATCCTGTCAGCCGGGCTACTTCACCCGGTCGATCAATCACGGAGACAGTTATCAACCATGCACTGAAGTGATCGGGAATCCTTACTGGGGAACGATGTCAGTTGGCAATGAAGGGGAATTATACATCGGAGGTGCAGGCAGCATCAACGGAATCGTTGTGAGCAGGTCAGATGGCGCCTGGGACCCGGGATCTTTTGTCAACTGGGACATGGCCACCCAGGTTGAGATGGATGGCTACATCACTTCCGGAGCAGATGTGAACCCTGTCGGTTTACTGGGACAGGTAAGTATCGACGTGGATCGCTCCAACGGTCCGGGAAGAGATAACGTTTATGTTGTGGCTTCAATGGTCCGCCTCTCCAACAATGACCCTGCCGATATAATGTTCTCGCGTAGCAGTAACGGCGGCCTGACCTGGAGTGCACCGGTTAAGATCAATGACGATGTCAGCATACAGAATTACCAGTGGTTCGGGACCATGTCCGTCGCTCCGAATGGCCGGATCGATGTTGTATGGCTTGATACCCGCGATACGCCGCTATTTTCCTACCTCTCATCACTTTATTATTCCTATTCAATGGACCAGGGGCAAACATGGTCACTCAATGAACGGCTGACCTCATCATTTGATCCCACAGTAGGATGGCCACAGCAAAATAAAATGGGTGATTATTTCGATATGATCTCGGATGATAACGGGGCACACCTTGCATGGACCAATACGCTGAACGGAGAAGAAGACGTTTACTACAGTTATATTACCCCGGATGTTACAGGGATCAATCCTGTAAAGGAAAATCAGGAACGGCTTTCACTTTCCGCCTTCCCGAACCCGTTCCAAAGCCATGTTTCGATCCGGTACACGGTCGGGGTACCGGGGAAAGTCAGGCTCGAGATCTGCGATATTTCCGGTCGCATGGTAAAGATCCTGGTGAACGAACAGGTGGAACCCGGCACATACACCAGGGAATGGGATTCTGAACTTCCGGCAGGTTATTATGAATGCACCCTGACAGAAGCTAACCAGTCGAAGCATGTGAGTCTGGTAAAGGTCAGATGACGCAGGATGATTTATTTCCCCGGGCTCGCTGACCTGCATAGCCTGAATCCAACATATCCATATTTGAATGTGGGGTTAGCACTGTCGCGGTCCGTAATGCGGAGCCCTGAATAGTCCTGGTACCAGCTTCCACCGCGGATTACACGGTGATTTCCCGTGGAAGGTCCTTTCGGGTTTTTTCCGGGGGATGCTTTGTACCATCCCTCTGAATACCAATCGGAACACCACTCGTACACGTTTCCGGACATATCAAAAATACCGAGCTCATTGGGCTTTTTCAACCCGGTATGATGTGTCATGGCTTGAGCATTTCCAACATTCCATGAAACTGCGGAAACATTATTGCTTCCGCTGTACCTGAACCCTCTTGACTGAGTTCCGCCCCGTGCGGCATATTCCCATTCCGCCTCGGTGGGAAGCCGGTAGTTCATCCCTGATCTCCGATTCAGTTCTTTTATGAATTCCATCACGTTGTACCAGCTCACCCGTTCGACAGGGCAACTGTCACAGCCTTCGATATAACATACGATGGTATCCTTGTTCATGATCTGTTTCCATTCAGACTGGGAGACTTCGAATTTTCCGATGTAGAAATCATCCAGGGTCACTTTATGAACAGGCTGTTCATCTTTTCCTCCGGCGACCGAACCCATTTTAAATGTTCCTCCGGGGACAAGGATCATTTCCGGAATCGGTGCCTGTGCAATGAGGACCGCACATGAAAAAAAGAGTACACAGGAAAGGACTCCCGGCTTCAGAAAACCTGCAATTGAGATCAAACTGTTTTCTTTTAAGGCTATAAAAATCTTTCTGCCCTGACAAATATAGTAAATACTTTCCCCTGGCGCTCAATGACAAGTTTCCGGATATCGCCGGGATTGCCTCTCAATGCATCAGTCACCGCCCCCATTGTGGCACCGGTGACAGGAAGGTCGCCTGCACGGAGAAGCACATCCCCGGGTTCAATGCCTTCAATTACGGACTTTCCGTTCCTTTTCACCACACCGATGATCTGGTATTTCCCATCATCCAGCGGGGCAATTGTCAGTCCTGCGATATCCATGTCGTAGCGAAGTGCCTTATTACTGATGATGCCAATTTCGAAGTAGACGGCGTTTTCGCGGTAATCGATCTCAACCCTGTAGTTCCGGAATGCATTGGGTCCGAGGAATCCATTCACCGGGCGTGCGGTTTTTTGGGAATACCAGGCCCCGAGATCCTTATTTCCGCGGAAGAAGGCTGGAAGCCCTGCTATACCTACATCTGCAATGGTCAGTGCCCCCCATTGAAATTCCGGAATGCGCACCATGCTCCAGTCAGCCTCGCCGGGCCAGTGACCCCAGATATTGGCACAGCCTGTAGCACCCTTGCTTTCGGGCCAGTCAGGATGGTGACGGATGATCGTATTTATGATCGTATCCGACATGTAGCTGAAAGAGGCTCCATTGTCCAGGGCGAGACTATACGGTTTTCCATCGATAACCGCATCCATCTGGATGATCCCGTTCACAGGATTTACCAAGGCCGTCGACCTGATCCCCCTGGGCCTTAGAACCCCCGGTTCAGCAATCGTGAACATCTTATCCGGGTAATCGAATACAACATGATATCTTTTCAGAACTGTCGAAGGAAGGTTGCCGTCATTATGCATGGTATTGAACAGCCATTTCAATCCTTTTCCGACAGATATATTTACACTGTCGAAATTAACAGGCATTCCGCCAATCCGAACTTTCATGCCGGTGGTCATTGGCCGTCCTGCCTGGCCCGGATCGGATGCCAGGCCGAGGTTCTGTGCAAACGACTCGCTGACCAGGAAATCAGGATTCCCGGTATCGACCCAAAGCCGGGCCTTGAACCAGCTGCCGTCTTTCCGCTGGAACTCTGCATCAACCAGCATCCGGTTATGATCGAGGATGAAGGGAACGGTTGCGGTTTTTCCCTGCTTATCCTGGCAGGAAGCAAGAAAAAGAACCGCCGGCATTACTGCTGAAAGCAGAAAGAAGTTTCTTATCTTCATACGGTTGATTGTTTATCCGTTCAAAATTTTTTGACTCATCTGTCAAACCTTGATTTCCAGGATAAAAATACTTCAGGAAGCGCTAAAACGCTAATGGAATCGGTAACTTACGCTATATTAAGGATGAGATGAATGAACGAAAGGTCATGCGATCTTTTATTCTTCCCTGATGCCGTCAATGGGGTTGGCCAGGGCAGATTTGATGACGTGTGCAGAAATAGTCAGCCCGGTAACCAGAATGACAATGAGCAGCGGAACCAGAAACATTCCGGCGGAAATCCTGGTCCTTACTGCAAAAGATTCAAGCCAGCGAGTTGCGCCGTACCAGGCAATTGGCACAGTGATAACGAATGAAATAAGAATGAGCAGCAGGAAATCTTTCGAAAGAAAAAGCACGATCCCGGAGACACTGGATCCCATCACTTTCCGAATTCCGATCTCCCGTGTTCGCTGGGAAACCATTAAGGATGAAAGTCCCAGGATCCCAAGGCTGGTTACGAAAATGGCAAGAAAGGCAAAGATTCCGAAAACAGTCCCGAAAAGCTCATCGCCTTTATATTGCTGGTTGTAATATTCATCGAAAAAATAGAAAACAAATGGATTTCCGGGAAAGAAATCATCGAATTGCTTTTTAATACCTGCTATTGTGGACGGAATGTCATGTGTTGTTATTTTCAGTACGAACAATCCCCTTTTATCCCTGCCTTCGGGCATGAACCTGAAGATGGTGGGCTCAAATTCCTGTTTTAAGGACTGCTGATGATAATCTTTGAGTACGCCGACCACATTGTAGATATTTCCCCAGTAATCGATTTTTTGCCCGATGGCTGCTGCGGAGGAAGAGAATCCCAGCCACCTGGCGGCCGTTTCATTCAGCATCAGGGCGCTTGAATCCGATGGGAATTCTTTCGAAAAGTTACGACCGGAGGCCAGTTCCAGGTCGAATATTTTCTGGTAATCACAGTCGATCCCGACGATCTGGTAGTTTTTATTGTCATCCGAACCAACTCTTACAATTCCTCCGGCATCCCACCATACCTGTCTTCCGGGAATATCCGTTGCAACACTGAATTCTTTGATGGCCGGGTTTTCCAGGAGCAATTCCTTGAATGTTTGCAATGGTTTCAGAACGGAAGGATCCCGAACCCTCGGTGCCCGGATAATTAGCTTGTTATCGAGACTGAAACCCGGGTCCTGGCTCTTCATGAATGACAGCTGGCCGAAAACGGTCAGGGTAAAGATCAGCATTCCTATAGCCACCGCCATCTGGAAGATGATGAGGCCTTTTCTCAGGCTGAATGCCCGGGTCCCGTTACCGGGCTTTCCCTGGAGCACCGATACCGGTTTGAATGAGGAAAGCACCGCTGCGGGATACAGTCCTGAAAGGAAGCTGCCTGCAACAAAGATCGCGAATAGCGATGACCAGAACCATGGTTGCGCCAGGATCGCATATTCAGCCGGCGTTCCGGTGATCCGGCGAAAGAGCGGGAGAAACAGCAATACCAGGATGATGGAAAGTGCGACGGAAAAAAAAGTAATGATCACCGTTTCGTGGAAGAACTGAAACATAAGCTGGATCCGCGAAGCGCCGGAGACTTTCCGGATCCCCACCTCTTTTGCCCTGGCCAGTGACCGTGCCGTTGAGAGATTGACATAGTTTACCCAGGCAATGATGATGATCATGACAGCCAGCAATGAAAGAAATTGCACCGTATCCTTGTCACCGCCGGGTTCATGTTCGATCATGAAATTTGAATTGAGATGAATGTCATTCAGCGGCTGCAGCGGGAATCCACAGGTCAGGTTGGCCGTTTTCAGATCCTGGACGAACCCGGGATCCACCAGCGAGGACAATTTCTTTGCAAGGAGCCCAGGATCAGTGTTCGGTTTCACCAATAAATAGGTGAACCAGCCGCTGTCGCCCCAGGAATCCTCGATATCCTTGCCATAGAGATCAAGAAGATTGGCATACGACAAAAGGATGTCGTACTTCAGGTGTGAATTGGCCGGTATATCCCTGAAAACTCCTGTAACCCGGTAACTTGTTTTTTTATCGACGCTGAGCAATTTTCCAATCGGGTTTTCCATCCCGAAATATTTCCGGGAAGTGGATTCGGAAATAAAGGCGGTATTCGGATTTCTGATTCCGTTTACCGGATCTCCTTGGATAAATGTGCAGGTAAAAATTTCAAAGAAATCGGGTTCGGCAAAATACATCCGCTCTTCTATAAATTTATCCTCCAGGTATGATACAGAGGCTTTATACCGGAACAGGCGTGCCACCTTTTCCACTTCCGGGAGGTGTTGTCTGACGCGCAGTCCCATCGGGGGACAGCAGGAAGCAAAGCGCACAGCCTGTCCTTCCTGGTCGGTGCGCTCGTACCTGAGGCGGTAAATGCGCCCGCTGTTCTTATAAAACCGGTCGAAGCTTTTCTCCCAGGTAACATAATAAACAATGAGCAGGCAGATGGCTGTCCCGATGGCAAGTCCAAGGATGTTGATCGCCGAAAATGACTTATTCTTAATGATGTTCCGGAGCCCTGAATGAAAATATCTAAAAAACATAGTCAACGGTTTTGATTTCAGACTGTTTTATCATTTATTCCTCCCTGAGGACCTCCGCCGGAACTGATGCACATGACCAGGAAAATAGTGTTGTCTTCCCTTGTAAAAGTCCATGCAACAATGCATTTATCCCGGTAGAACAGACTATTCATATTTCATGCTTTCTGCCGGGTTGACCCCGGATGCCTTGTATGCCTGGAAACTCACGGTGACCATGGCAACAACCAGTGCACACAAGCCTGTCGTAAAGAAGACCAGTATGCTCATATCAATCCTGTACGCAAATTCATTCAGCATTTTTCCAACCACATACCATCCGAGGGGGAGGGCAATAGCGATGGCAATCACTACAAGGACGAGGAAATCTTTCGATAAATCATAAATTACCGAGAAGACACTTGCGCCCATCACCTTTCTCACCCCGATCTCCCTGGCACGACGGCTGGCAGAATATGCACTCAGCCCGTAAAGCCCCAGGCAGGCAATGATCACCGCCACGATGGTAAAATACTTTAGCAAAAGAGCCATCCGCATCTCACTCCGGTAAAGCAGATCATAATCCCTGTCCACAAAAGTGTAATCGAGGGGATAATCGGGAATTACCCGATGCCATGTTTTTTCCAGTGTTTTTAAAGAGGCCGGGAGATTGCCTGCTGCCAGCCTGACAAGGATCACACCGAGGTACGTCGTATCGGTAAGGTTGAAGGCAATGGGCAGGATTGGCTGGCTTGCCGCTTCAAAATGAAAATTTTTCATCACACCGACGATGATTCCTTTGACGCCGAAATCAAACCGTTTACCGACCACATCGCCTCCACCCATAAGTTTTGCAACCTCTTCATTGACAAGGAAGTTCCCCGTGGAATCTTTGGCCATATCGCCCCGAAAACCAGGGGAGAAATCCCTTCCCGACACAAGTTTCATTTTCAATGTTTGCAGATACCCATAATCAACACCATTAATTCCGATGAGGACATTCTGTTTCGGGTCCTTTCCGTCCCAGGAAGCACCCCCTGAATTGCTGCCGATGTCAGTAGGATTGTATGATGCAGCTGTAACTCCGGCTATTTCTGCTTCCTTCAGAAGTTCATTCCTGAATGGATAATATTTTTTCTTGATGTTGCCCGACATCGGGATGCAGACCAGGTTCTCTTTATCAAATCCCAACTCCTTTTCCTGCATGAATTTTAACTGCAGGTACATAAAAACCGCTCCCAGTGCGATAAATATCGAGAGGCTGAACTGAACGACGACAAGGATCTTCCGTAAACTGCCGTTCCTTTTGCCCGATATTGTTTCCCCTTTGAGGACTAACACCGGCTTGAGCGATGACAGGTACAAAGCAGGATAGATCCCTGCCAGGAAGCCGGTGACAAGCCCTACAACGATGAAGCCGGCTACAAATTTCAGATGGAAAATATCGTGAAGCAGGAAATGCTTGCCTGAAATGGTGTTGAAAATACCCAGCGACAGGCAAACCAAAACAAGGGCAACGATCAGGGATATCATTGCAACAACCATTGATTCCATCATGAACTGAACAATCATGGTACGGCGGTTGGCGCCGGCTACTTTTTTTATCCCGATCTCCTTTCGCCGTGTTTCCGATTTGGCTGTTGCAAGATTGATGAAATTGATGCAGGCTATCAGGAGGACAAATATGGCAATGGTGATAAAAATAATCACATTGAGAATACCCCCTTTACCCTCCCCGAATCCCCAATGGGAATGAAGCCGCATTTGCACCAGCGGGAAAGGGAAGAATTTGGCATTTGTCTGCGGATTATGCTCTAAAATAATAGCGGTAAGTTTTTTTCCAACGGCTTTCAGGTCTGTGCCTTTTTCAAGCTGAATAAATGTAAAAATCTCGTTGTTGCCCCAGTTACTGACGGAAGGCAGGATTTCCTTAAGATATGAATAGGGGATGATTGCTTCAGCCCTCACTGTCGAATTTTCAGGGATATCCCGCATCACTGCAGAAACAGTGAAAGGAGTCCTGTTTTCAAGCATGAGAGTCTTTCCGACCGGGTTCTCATTTCCGAAGTATTTCCGGGCAAGCTTTTCGGATACAACAATGGAGTGAGGGTCGTTCAGCACCGACCGGGCGTCTCCTGTGACAAGGGGAAACGAGAAGATGCTGAACACGGTGGAGTCGGCTGCAACAACGGAGTTCTCATAAAAGACTTTTTCTCCCAGCCGGAGCAGGGATTTTGGCTGGCGCACCCAGCGGCTCATGTTCCTGATCTCAGGGATCCGGGTTTTCCACTCCGGGCCGCATGGATGGGGTGTAACGGGAACACGATACCGGTCACCCGTGTAGTACTGGTCCTGGGCAACAAGGTAGATTTCGTCCGCATGCTCATGGAACCGGTCATACCCAAGTTCATCAAGCACCCACATGAGGATGAGCAAAGATGCGGCGAGGCCAACCCCAAGCCCTATCACATTTGTAATAAGTATGAACGGGTTGCGCTTCAGTATTCTCAGGACAAATTTCAAATCATTCATGATGGTCTCACCTCCTATATCTGATTTGTGAAAAGGTTATTCCGTTTTCAGCGTTTTCACCGGGTTTACCGTTGCAGCCCTGTATGACTGGAATCCAATGGTGATCATAATTATCAGGTAGCTGATAATCCCCGTAAGTACAAAAATCCACCACGATAGGCTGATCCGGTAGGCAAAACCATGAAGCCATATTGACATGACATACCAGGCAATTGGTGTTGCAATAACAAATGCAACTGCTATCCATTTCACAAAACTAACATTGAGCATTTGCATTATTTCTGAAACAGTTGCACCGTTGACCTTTCGTATCCCGATCTCTTTCGTGCGACTTGTGATGATAAAGGAAGCCATCGCAAATAGACCCATACATGCAAGAACAATTGCCAGCACTGTAAAATATCCCATCAGGTGAAACCTCTTTTCATCGGCTTGATAGAGCTGCTCAAGCTGTTTTTCCAACAAATGAAATTCAAATACCTGGTCGGGGTAAACGGTCTTACAGATCTCATTTATTTTACGGATAGAAGTTGTTACATTTGAAGGCTGCACTTTGACCATTAGCTCCCTGCATTCATGGAAATCAATAACAAAAACAGCAGGCTTGATTTTTTCATACAGAGATTCGAAATGAAAATCGCCGACAATTCCTACAATCTTCCTTTCAGACCTTGGCCAGCTGCATTTTATCGTCTGCCCGATAGGATCTCCCTGTATTCCCAGGCTTTTCACTGCAGCTTCATTCAGAATCAGGGCCTGGCTGGTATCTGTTTTATATGCATTTGAGAATAACCGTCCTTTTACAGCTTTGATGTTCAAGGTGTTAAAATAATCGAATTGAACATGGACATAGGGTATCAGCCTAGCGGTTTTTTGTCCCTGTGGCTTGACCGCCCCGATGTTGTTAAGGCCTTCTGAAGGAACACGGCTGGCTGCCGAAACGCTGAGCACTGAAGCCTGGTCAAGAAGTGCCCGCTTCAGGGTCAGGTATTTTCCTTCATTCCCAAAGCTCCCGACTTGGGATACCAGGACATATTCCTTGTCGAATCCCAGGTTTCCGTACTGGAGGAACCTGATCTGCCGGAACATGACAATTGAAATGGTTATCAGGACAATTACGATTGTAAATTGCGAGCCTACCAGGATTTTCCTAAATGGAAATTTCTGCTCCCTGGTGTTTTTGGACGATTGAAACACCCTGATGGGATTATACGATGAAAGCACAAAAGCGGGATACCATCCTGCGAAAATTCCCACGAGCAGCAGGATCCCGAGAATACCCAGGATTGTTTTTGCATTGATCAGAGCCAGGGTTGACAGGTCTTTTCCCGACAGCTCATTGAAAACAGGCAAACTAAGAACAATAACAAGAAGTGATAGAATAAACGAGACAATAACCATTACAAAAGATTCGAAAATATACTGGGTTGCGAGCTGTTTGCGTGATGCGCCACATGCTTTCCTCATGCCGATCTCCACCACTCTTGTGGTTGCACTGGCAGTAAAAAGGTTGATATAATTGAAGCAGGAAATAAGTAGGACCAGGAAAGCAATTGCTGAAAAAATCAGGACGTACAAAATGCTGTTCTGGGGTTCAATGTCATTTTTAAAATGAGAAGAATACAGATGGATGTCTTTCAGTTGTTGCAAGGAATATGCAGAAGGAAGATTATTTTGGTCTTTAACGGTTTTCATTAGGTTGTTGCATTTTGCCTCAACAACAGTTTTGGAGAAGTGGTCAGGAAAAAGAAAATAGACCAGGAAGTTCTGCCACCCCCAGTTGTCCATTCCTTCTTCTTTTTCGGTACCTGAAAGGGTCAGGATTATGTCGTATCGGAAATGTGAATTCCCAGGCATTTCGTCCATTATGCCGGTTATGGTATAATTGGCTTCATTATTTATTTTCAGCACTTTGCCAATCGGGTCTTCATTTCCAAAATATTTATGCGCGGTTTTTTCAGAAATTACGACGGTTAATGGCAGAATTAAAGCGTTTTCCGGGTTTCCCTCCCTGAACTTAACGGAGAAAATACGGAAGAAAGCCGCATCGGTCCATGCAACCCGGGTCTCTTTAAACCGCTTTTCTTTATATCCGACAATTTCATTTGCCCGGGGTAAAATCCTGGTATAGCCTTTTATCTCAGGAATATTGTCGGCCAGGAATTTCGCGATCTGGGGCGAATGGAAAGGGTGTTCGGGATTGCACAACCTGTAAATATTGTCTGCATGTTTATTGAACCTGTCGAAACTCAGTTCAATCCTGACGTATAATAAAAGCAGAATGCATACTGCTAACCCGATGGTCAGGCTCAGAATGCTTACCAAAGAATAGGTTTTATTCCTGATAATATGAGCGACAGCGGTTTTAAAATAACTTTTAATCATGATATGGAAACTTATTTCAATTCAACTTTGTCGTTATTTCCAAAAATGGCATAATCGGAAACGATCACCTGCTCACCCGGTGACAATCCATCGATCACTTCATAATACTGCGGATTTTTCCTTCCGATTTTAATATTTCTCTTGATAGCGAATTGTCCGTTTTTATCCACAACAAAAATCCATTGACCTCCGGATGTCTGGTAAAAGCTGCCCTGGGGAACCTGGATGGCATCAACAGGCTGGCCCAGCTTGAGCTTGATAAAATACGACTGGCCGATCCTTATGTTTTCGGGCAGTTTTCCCGTAAATACAAGGTCGATCCTGAACCGGCCGTTACGAACTTCCGGGTACACTTTCTTTATCTCAAGCTGCAATGTGTCATTCGGCCTCTCGATATAGGCCGTCAGCCCGCTCCTGATGCGGTCGATGTAGTGTTCATCCACATCGGCCTCTATTTTATAGGAAGTGAGAATATTGACCTGCCCGATCCTGAACCCACGCTCGATCGATTGGCCCAGTTCCACCATGAGACTTCCGAGTTGTCCGTCCACCGGGGATTTCACGTTCAGGTATTCCTGCTGCTGCTTGACCATGTCGAGGTTTTTCTGCATGTTCCTGAGGTTGTCGGTGATCTGCTCTATCTGGAGAGACCGGAAAGCAGAATCCTGCCGCTGGCGGAGGAGAACAAGCTCCTGCGTTTTCACGGCAAGCTGGCAGGCCTCTTCCGAACGCATCCACTCATCACGGGAGACAAGCTGGTCCTTGTAAAGCTCATTGTTTTGCTCCCAGGTCCTCTTTTTGGCGATCAGGTCATACCGAGCTGTCAGCACCTCCCGTTCCAGGGAATGTTTTTCCTGTTCCATGCGGATACGGACTTCCCTGAGGAAATTGGCCTTCTCTGCGAGCTGGGCTTCGCTGTTCAGGATATTGAGGTTAAGGTCATTGTTGCTAAGCCGGATAATGACATCCCCTTTCTGAAGCATGCTACCCTCCTCCATCAGGATCTCCTCCACTTTTCCTCCTTCATAAGCATCAAGGTATACAACAGAGATCGGGGCGGCGGTTCCGTCGTTGGTGATGTAGTCGTCAAACACCCCGTGGAAAACTGTGGCAATCGTAATCCGGTCCTTATCGACCCTGACAGTGCTGGTCCAGTCCCGGAATATGAGAAAGAGAACGACCGATAAAAGAACCACGGCTGCTCCGATATATTTCCAGTATTTTTTCCTGATCCACCGCCGTTCAACGATGATCTTGTCCATTCCTGTTGTTGCATTATTATCCATGCCTGTTTTGTTTAGCCTCATCCCCTGCACCCCTTCTGGATCCCCGCGTCCGCGGGGACCTTGAGGGGACGGGGGTTGAGGTGTTTGGGTTAATACCCCGTCGCTTGCGACGAGGACCTCGCTGCTTTGCGGCGAGGAGTTTTATTGTCGAATCGGTTGTTTTATCATTTCAACCAGACAGGAGCGACCCTGTCATCAGGAATCGTATATAGCGTTCTTTCAGCAGAACCTGCAATCCTGTGCGCAGGACTTCGGTTTTTGCCCTGACCCATTTGTTTTTCTGGATATAGAATTCAATGATGCTGATGAGTCCCTTGTCCAGTTTTTTTTCCGCAGCTTCATAAGCTTTCCTGCTTTTTGCAAGCTGGCTGAGCGATGATTCATATTCCGCCCGTGCCGACCTCCACTCGGTCAGTGATTTCTCCACGCCCATCATAAGTTTATACCGGATTTCGTCGAACTGGATCTTTGCCTGCTGATATTGAAGTTTCGATTTGCTCAGCGAGGTGTTCTTCGAGAATCTTGAGAAGAGGGGAAATTCAATGCCAAGGCTGAGATATTCGCTGGAGTTGTTCGATAACTGGTCGGAAAACGGAAAAATATTATTGAGAGGATCGCGGTTTGTTTCGGCGTATTGTGAATTCCAGCCGGCATACCCGCCGATCCGGGGTGAGAATGCGCCTTTGCTTACCTGGACAGCCTTTTTTGCTGCCAGCATCTGGTTTCTGACAACTTTCAGATCGGGCAATGCTTCGGATGCTTCCCTGAACAGCACACCCATGGAAAGTGTATCCAGGGTCCCTGAAAGGAGTGACGGAACCAAGGTGTCGATGACCAGGCTGTCGGCCAGGGGAAAATTCATCTGGTATTTCAAACCGAGTGCAGCCTGGTCAAGCAGGTTGTAAGACTGCACCAGCAAAAAGCTGTCGGCCGCCAGGTTTGCTTCCGTTTCAAGCAGATCGGTCCCCGGCTTCCTGCCGATTTCCACATATTTTATGGTATAATCAAGCTGATCACGCGAAAGTGAAAAATTTTCCCGTGCAATGGAAACGAGCCCCTGCTGGAGCAATTGGGAGAAATAGCTGTTGATGACATTAAAAGCCACCTCATTCCTTACCTGTTCCAGCCTGCTTTTTTCAGCCTGGCAGTTAAGACGCTGCATTTCGATGGTGTTGATCTTGACAAAACCGTTAAAAAGATCAACCGAAGCAGAAGCGCCGAAATCATTACTGAAAAACTGGACATCCACATAATTGTTCGTCGATGGGTCGATGGATCTTCCGAAATAATGGTTGAACGAAGATTGCAGATCCAGGGAGGGCAGCAGGTCGTTCCGGGCTTGGCGGTAATCGGTCTGCCTGATTTTAAGGCTCAATTCCTGGCTGTGGACGGAAAAGTTATTCTCCCAGGAAAAGCGGATGCACTGATCAAGGGTCCACACCTTTTGTCCTGCAAGGTAAATGGAACCACCTGCCAGTAGCGGAAGAAAGACCGAAATAATCCTCAACCACCTCATTTGTCAAAGGGTTTGCAGATTGCCGGCAACCTCTTCGGTAACAATCTGGCCGTCGAACAGATTAACGATACGGTGTGCAAAGGCGGCATCGCGCTGAGAGTGGGTTACCATGACGATGGTGGTTCCCTGCTTATTCAGGTCCGAAAGCAGGTTCATCACCTCAATCCCGTTTTTGGAATCCAGGTTCCCGGTCGGTTCATCGGCAAGAATGAGCTGCGGGGAAGGGACCACGGCACGGGCGATGGCAACGCGCTGCTGCTGGCCCCCGGAAAGTTGCTGCGGGAAATGCTTTTTCCGGTGGCCGATCTTCATCCGGTCAAGGATATCAGTCACCAGCTGTTTTCTTTCGGAACCCGTTTTTTTCAGGTAAAGAAGCGGTAATTCCACATTCTCAAAAACCGTGAGTTCGTCGATCAGGTTAAAACTCTGAAATACAAACTGGATATTGCCTTTCCGGTATTGTGTCCGCTTACCTTCACGGAATTTTGAAACATCCACATCGTTGAAAAAATAGGACCCTTCACTCGGATTATCAAGCATCCCGAGGATATTCAGCAAGGTTGACTTCCCACATCCCGAAGGTCCCATAATGGCAATGAATTCACCTTGTTTTACCTCCAGGTTGACACTGTTCAATGCGGTCGTCTCGATTTCATCGGTCGTAAAACGTTTTGTGAGATTTACTGTTTTGATCATTGTTGCAGTTTTTTGTGAATGATGCAAGGAAAGGTCAATACCCGGGCCGTTTTTTTATAGTTTTAAAAATCAATCAAATAACATGATTTATATGTGAAAACATGTAAACTTATTGGACAGGTCACTGTAAATTTTATGTACATTTACTGGTAATTTGTAGGTCATCACAGAAATGCATACTTTTATATAAGGAAGATAATATGAGTTACCCCGGCCTTCAGGCCGGGGTTTGGAACAGGGCATCAACACCGGGCTTTAGCCCAAAAAAAAGGGAATCATGGGCTATTGCATCTGGTTTGGACAACCAAAAACAGGGAACCCGTTTTATCTTCTGATATCAGAAAACAAGTTTTCGATCACATCAGGGAAAATGCTGTCGATAAAGGAATTTATATTGATTTTATGAATGGTTATCTTGAGCATGTTCATTGCCTGATCTCTCTTGGTTCCGGCCAGAATATCGATAAAATCCTGATGTTAATAAAAGGCGAATCTTCATTCTGGATCAATAAAGTTAAAATCCTCCCAGGAAAATTTGAATGGCAGGATGAATACTTTGCAGTATCCGTAAGTCAATCTGCAGTTAACCATGTCAGAGAATATATTCGGAAACAAGAAGAACATCATCGGAAGCATTCATTTGAGAAAGAGTCTGACGATTTTATGAAGAAGTACGGATTTGACAAACTGATTTCGGGCTAAAGCCCTTGTTTACCTTGTTTCTCAGAGCCCCCGGCCTGAAGGCCGGGGTAATTCACAAAGGAAAATAATTTGAGGTACGCAATATTGTGATGAACCAAATTTGTTAGTTGAACAATCCCGCAGGCGGAGGGTATTATACCCCGAAGTTTGCTGTGGAATTTGGGTCCTGGGTTTGACCTGGGGTAAATACCTGTGATTTTTCACATTCAAACCGATCATCATGGAAAGAAAAAGTAAAGAGGGGAGGCTGCTCATTGTTGATGATAACAAGAGCGTGCTGAATGCCCTGCAGATATTTCTGAAGTACGAGTTTGCGGAAGTTTTCGCCATCTCCAACCCGAATCTCCTTCTCCATGAGATTGAAAGCAGGAATATCGACGTTGTGCTGCTTGATATGAACTTCAAGGCAGGAGAAAGTTCAGGAAATGAAGGGATGTACTGGCTTCGGGAAATAAAGAAGCATGATCCGGCTATTGAAGTAGTCATGTTCACTGCCTATGGTGATATTGAAACGGCGGTCAAAGCCACGCACGAAGGGGCAGCCGACTTCATTCTCAAACCCTGGGAAAATGAAAAGCTGGTTGCAACACTGAAAGCCACGCTGAAACTCCGGAAATCGAACCTGACCGTGGGAACCCTGCTGAAGCGTGAAAAGGACATCAAGGAAGAATTCAACAGGGATGAACGGATGATCATCGGGGTTTCTCCCGTCATGCAAAAGATCCTCGACCTGGTGAAGAAAGTGGCCCATACCGATGCGAACATCATGATCACAGGTGAAAACGGCACCGGAAAAGAACTGATCGCAAAAGAGATCCACCGGCTGTCGGGAAGGTACAATGAACTGCTGGTGGCTGTCGACCTGGGATCGATGGCTGAAAGCCTCTTTGAAAGCGAGATGTTCGGGCATGCCAAAGGCTCTTTCACCGATGCTCATGAAGACAGGACAGGCAAGATCATGCTGGCTCACAAAGGAACCCTCCTGTTGGATGAGGTCGGGAACCTTCCGCTGCATCTTCAGTCTAAACTGTTAAATGTACTTCAGAACCGGGTTGTGATCCCGGTAGGCTCCAACAAAGAAAACCCGGTCGATATCAGGCTGATCAGTACGACCAATAGGAATTTAACGCAAATGATCCGCGAAAAGACGTTCAGGCAGGACCTCTTGTACAGGATCAATACCATCCAGATCGAATTACCTCCATTGCGGGAACGGATCGAAGATTTAGAGAACCTGGCCAACTTTTTTACGGAAAAATACAGCCGCAAATACAAGAAAAACTGCCTCAGGCTTCAGCCGAAGGCGATAGACCGGCTGAAAAGCTATCACTGGCCGGGCAATATCAGGGAATTGCAGCACGCGATCGAGAAAGCAGTCATATTATGCGACGGCAGCAGGATAACCCCGGCGGATCTTTCCCTGAACCTGCATCATCCGGAAAGTCCATATGAAACAGTGACACTGGAAGAGATGGAACAAAAAATGATCACAAGGGAGCTGAACAAGTTCAGTCAAAACCTAAGCTTAGCTGCCAGGAACCTTGGGATATCGCGTACAACACTTTATAAAAAAATGAAGAAGTATGGGCTATAAACGAATCACCCTGACGACCATCATCAGCATCGGCATTATTGTTCTTTCTGGCTTCCTTGCGGGGTTTCTGACAGCGTACCATTCAGATCCGTGGTTTCTTTTGTTCCTGCTTTCCGCACCTGTTGCAGGAATCACGATCATCTATCATTTCAACCAGTCAAACCGGCAGATCGCTTTTTTCTTTGAAGCGATAAAGAATGACGACTCCTCCCTGAAGTTCCCTACAACCATCCGGCAGAAATCGCTCCGGCACCTGTATCAAAGCCTGAATTCACTCAATGACCAGATCAACCAGATCAAACAGCAGAATGAATACCTTGAAAAATATTACCAGTCATTCATTCATCATGCAGCCACAGGGCTGATGGCGATCAATCAGAACAACGAGGTGGAGATCATGAATGAAAAAGCGTTTGAATATGCCGGTATTCCTTCCTTTACGCCGCTGCACCTGGTTCCCGTTCGCAACCCCGGTCTTTTCAATCTCCTGGCCATGGTCAATCCTGGCGAGACCCAAACTTACAGGCGGTTGACCGGCGATTCCCAAGTCAACCTGCTGATCCGGTCACGGGAAATCCGCTACGGTGGAAAGATCTCCCGGCTGATCTCCCTGCAGGACATCCGTCATGAACTTGATGAAAAGGAGCTTGATTCATGGCAAAAGCTGATCCGGGTGCTTACACATGAGATCATGAACAGCATTGCACCGATCGTTTCGCTTACAGGTACACTCCGGAAGTTTTTCATTGAAGAAGGCAGTCCGGACCGCCGGGAGATGATTGATGAGGAAACCATTGAAAATGTGATACAGGGGCTTGATACCATCGAAGAACGGGGGAACGGACTGGTCAATTTTGTCAACAGTTACAGGAAACTGACAAGGATCCCAAGGCCGGAATTTGATACTTTTCCCATCGAAGACTGGCTTAAGCACATCCGGATCCTTTTCAATGAGCAAATGGCTGACCGGAATATCCACTTTGAGACTGTGATCAACCCGAAAGCAAGGGAGATCACCGGCGATAAAACACTCCTGACGCAGGTTATCATCAATATTCTGAATAATGCGATGGAGGCCCTGGAAGAGATGTCATCCGACCGGAAGATCAAAGTATCCGTTGAAATTTCAAAACAGAACAGGCCTCTGATCCGCATCTTAAACAATGGCCCGCAAATTCTTCCGGAAACGCTTGAAAAGATCTTTATCCCTTTTTTTACAACAAAGGAAAACGGTTCAGGGATCGGATTAAGCCTCTCACGCCAGATCTTAAGGCTTCATCACGGATCCATCCATGCTGAATCGAACGAGAAGGTGACAGGCTTTGTCATTACAATGTAGATAATGCAGCAATTATTGATGGAGTCTCCTCCGAAAAGTCATTTTATAACATTACCGCTAAGACACCAAGACGCAAATATTTTAATTGCCTCATCCCCTGCACCCCTTCTCCTTCAGGAGAAGGGGACGGGGGTTGAGGTGTAAGGATTGTTGCCCCTTAGCTTGCTGCAGGGCAGTTCCTTTTAAACATCAATTTTAAAACGGCATCTCTTCCCGCCTCTCAGTACCGATTCCTGCAGTGCGACCGTCACCGGCTGGCCCAATACCTGCGAAAAATATTCCCTTACATACCCGACAGAGCACTGGCAATAGGTCGGGGAAAGTCCTGCGGGTTTTGACTCAACGAACGGACAGAGGCAGACTCCTTCAGGCGCCGGTTTTCCCTGGTAGTTATCCATGTATGCATAGTAAATCGTCCTGCCTTCCAAACGGATTGATCCGTCTTTCACATTTTTCTCCGCCCAGGCGGCAAATTTATCGAAAGAGACCGGTGTGATGGTCTTCCCCGATTTTTTAAGCCAGCCGGTCATGCATGCTTTTCCGTTGGATTCCATGATCTTATTCCGGGTTTGCTCATCAAGCGTATCATCCAGCACCCTCATGAATTTACCGATCCATTCCTCTGCAAATTCCATTTTCTCAGCGCATGAATGTTTGATCAGGTTGGGATCATCGTCTGCCAGAACTGTTCGGGCTGTGTTGTCTTCCCCGGCCAATACAGACGGCATAAAACCGAGAAGGCTGGCTGTAAGCCCGCATTTCCCAAGCGAACAGAGAAAGTTCCTGCGTTCCATATATGTATTATTTTCTGGGTTTTGTTGATTCATACCAAATGTATTTCTTCCTTTTCATTCAGCAAAATGTATTCGGTGAAACGGTTACGATATCCGGTATTCAGTCGTGTAATGCCGGGATAAATCCTGTGGTTCACGGTGAATTAAATTAGGAATGATGAGTTTGAATTAGGAATTATGACCTTCAGGCACACAGGGCATAATAGCTCTGTGAACTCTGTGACTTCTCTTTGTTCTCTGTGGTTAAGATTTTTTTACCACAAAGGTCACGGAGCCTGCCTGCCGGCAGGCAGGAAAGCACTGAGGACACAAAGCAAATCCGTTTCATCCGTATTCATTTTTTCACCACAATAGACACATTAGAGCACAATAGAACTACTGTGTACTACTGTGTCTAATGTGGTTGTTTTTTAATTGTCACCATTCACGGTGAGTTAAATTATGAATGGGGAGTTTGAACCTCTTTTAATGCAGGAATTCAGGAATGCAAAATGCATAATACGGAAAAACTCTGTGAACTCTGTGCCTTCCTGGCCGGCAAACTCTGTGTTCTCCGTGGTTAAGATTTCTTTTTTCACCACAGAGGTCACGGAAGACACAAAGCAAATCCCTGCCTGCGACACATGAATTATGAACAATGAAGAGAGAGCAATGAGCAGATTATTCTTCCGCGAAGTTCAGGCGGATTTTTCTTAACCCGGTAAAATATCCCCATATCGAGTAATAAACAGGGGAAACCGATTTTATTTTACTTTATCATAATGTCAGTGCAAATTTGAAGAGGATACTCTATTATTCAACTGATGTTGCTCTATCTTTAACCTTTTCATCATGAAGCATGAAAAATATTTTTGTATAGGTCTGCTTTCATTGACGATCCTGTCAACTGAGTTGTTCTGGACAAGGTTATTTTCCGCCGAGTTCTATTATACATTTGCGTTCCTGGTTCTTTCCCTGGCTGTTCTTGGATTGGGCCTCGGGTCCTTGTTTTACAGGATGGTTCCCGGGATGAACCGGCCAGGTTGGCTCCCCGTATGGTTAACCATGACCGGCATCATGATCCTGGTTGCTGTTCCGCTTGTGTTCAGGCTGGATCTTGATTTTGCAAAATTGATTTCCGCACCCATGATGGTGGTGAAACTCATCGGAGCCATTTTCCTTCTCGGGTCAGGCTTTTTCTTTGGCGGGATTGCCATTGCACACCTGTTTAAAAACAGTCCTTCCGAGATCTCCCGTCTTTATATGTGGGACTTCATCGGAGCTTCCCTTGGAGTCATCTTCTTTATATTGATCATGAATTCTTTCGGTGCTGAAATAACGTTACTGGTTTGTTCCCTGCCTGTCTTCCTGGCCTCCTTTCTCGTAGCCTGGCGCTGGATGAAGATTATTCCTGCCCTGATCTTCCTGGGATTTTGTGCCGGTTATTATTATGGAGGAGGCATACCGGAACAAAAAAGGGAAGAACCGGCCCCGGTCATCTACAAACACTGGGATGCAACCGCGAAGATCAAGATTTATGAAAGAGACAGTACAACACGGGGCATCAACATTGATAATATAGCCAACACCCCGGTGTATAAGTTCGACGGTAACTGGAATATCCCCGACTCCCTGAAGTTTCAGTTTGGTATTGACGTCGGGTACCTGATCAGGAAATTTCCTGACTGCTCTTTCCTGTCACTGGGGGCGGGTGGCGGAACCGATGTCCTCCAGGCGTTGCAATATAATGCCAAAGAAGTACATGCCGTGGAGGTTATCCCACATATTAATTATTTGACGAAAGAGGGTTTCCTGAAAGCATATTCGGGAAATATTTACAATGACTCCCGCGTAAAGGTGATAACCGAGGATGCCAGGGCCTACATACGGAAATTTGATGGTCGCTTTGATATCATCTATTCATTGAGTTCCAATTCATGGGCAGCCTTTGCTTCCGGGTCTTTTGCCCTCGCTGAGAATTATATTTTCACTACCGAGGCTTTTGCAGATTATTGGAAAGCATTGTCCCCAAACGGGTTTTTATCCATCGAACACCAGTTTTATATGCCGCGGCTGGTCTCCGAACTGATGGATGCTCTGATACTCCTGAAAATCCCCGATCCGGAATCGCATTTTGCCGTGTATAACCTGCCGGGGATGCGAAGAAAAATATTGCTTGTTTCAAAACAACCCCTTGACCGGGAAACCATCACAAACGCATACGGCAAACTTACAAAGGAGAATTTTAACCAGATCCATTTACTATATCCTGCAACAGAAAGCAACAAAAGCAACATTTACAACCGGATCGTTCAGTTTGGCTGGAGACCGATCGCCATAAATGCCAGGATCGACATCTCTCCCTGTACAGACGACAAACCTTTTATCGCCCAGCTGGGTTTGCTGAAGAATGTAAATTTTTCCCGGATGGACCAGGTTCCCCTTTATGAATTCACTGGTTTTCCCTTAGGCCGCGTCATTATGCTGACCATTCTTTTTGTTTGCGTCCTCCTGGTCATCCCGCTTAACCTTTTACCCTACCTGGTGAAAGGAGAAAAGCTGAAATTTATTCCCTGGCTTTATTTCTTTTTAATCGGGATGGGGTATATGATGCTTGAAGTAATACTTATTCAGCAATATTCCCTGTTCATCGGGTCAACCATATACAGCCTGGCATTGGTTCTTACGGTAATGCTGGTTTCAAGTGGTATCGGCAGCCGGCATTCAAAGAAATTTTCCTCCCATTTTATATTTATAAGCATCGCTTTGTGGCTTCTTGCGGATATTTTCCTTTTCAGGCGGTTGTTCTACTTTCTAGATGACTGGGCATTGATTCCAAGGTTATTCCTGAGCATGATGCTGATCGCCCCCGTCGGGTATTTCATGGGAATGCCATTCCCGAAAGCTGCAGCGCAGCGAAAAGGGCAGATCGACTGGGCTTTTGCGGTGACGGGAAGTGCATCGGTCATCGAATCAGTCGGGATCATTCTCATTGCATCCCTGTTTGGTTATTCCATCGCCCTGATGACCGGGATGTGTATTTATCTGATCGCTTACTTTTTCTTTCGAATGGGGTTTGAAAAAATTTAACAACAGAAAAATATTTAACTTCTAAAAACTTATCTGCCATGAAAAAATCTAAAATCGTTCATCTGTCATCAAGGTTCTCTTTAATGATGATATGCATGGTCTTCTTCAACCTGAACGGTCAAAGTCAGGATCTCTCACATGGATTCAGGCTGATCGAAAAGCGGTTCATCAAGGAGGTAAATGCAGAATGTTCCTATTATGAGCATGTAAAAAGCGGGGCTAAATTGTTTAAAATAGCCGCAGATGATCCCAATAAAACCTTTGGGATCGCCTTTAAGACCATTCCCGAATCAGACAACGGAGCACCGCATATCCTGGAACATTCCGTCCTGAACGGATCTCAGAAATTCCCGGTTAAAAGTCCGTTCGATCTATTGGCCAAAGGATCCCTGAAAACATTCCTGAATGCTTTTACCAGTAAGGATTTTACTTTTTACCCGGTAGCCAGCATGAATGACAAGGACTATTTCAACCTGATGAATGTTTACCTGGATGCCGTTTTCAATCCGTTGATCTATTCGGATCCCCGGATCCTTAAACAGGAGGGATGGCATTATGAGCTGACAGGTAAAGATGTCCCGGTGATCTATAAGGGGGTGGTTTATGGTGAAATGAAAGGTGCTTTTTCCAATCCGGATGAAGAGCTCAGTTACCAGATCTACAGGAACCTGTTTCCCGACAACGGATACGGATTTGAATCGGGTGGTCTGCCGGCAGCGATTCCAACACTTACCCAGGAAGCATTCCTGGGCTTTCATAAAAAATATTATCATCCGGAGAACAGTTTCATTCTTCTTTACGGGAATGCTGATCCTGATAAAGAACTTGATTTTATTGACCGGGAATACCTGTCAAAATATACCCGTTCCGGTTTCCGTGCAGTCATCAGGGACCAGAAGCCCTTTCCGGCCATGAAAGAGCGAACTGCATATTATCCTGTTATGGAAAATGCGGATACCATTAACCAGTCATACCTTTCCCTGACCTTTGTTGCAGGCCACAATACAGATGAAGCGCTGACCACCTCCCTTTCAATGATCGCAGAACTTCTTTTTAACCAGGAAACGGCACCGGTCCGGCTGGCATTGCAAAAAGCCGGCATTGGAAAGGATGTTCAGGCATCCGTAGCCAATTACCAGCAAAATGTCTTACAGGTCACGGTCCAGAATGCCAATGCTTCGGATCAGGCCCGGTTTATGGAGATCGTGATGAAAACCATCAGGGAGGTCATTGCAAAAGGCCTGGATAAGGGTGAAATCCAGGGGATACTGAACCGCATGCAGTTTCACCTGAGAGAAGGCAATGATGCCCAGAAAGGGCTCACTTATTTTAACCGGATAGAAGCCGGATGGTTATTTGCTGATAATCCATTCCAGGGACTTGAATACGAGAAAATTCTCACCGAAGTTAACGAGGCCCTGACCAGCAAATACCTGGAATCCATCATCAGCAAATATATTCTGAATAACCCGCACGCTTTACTGCTGACACTGGTTCCCAGCCCGGGGCTGGACAAAGAGCGGAATGCAAAGGTCACAGAAGAACTGAAAGCCTATAAGTCAAAACTCCCTGATGCATCCGTTGCTTCACTCGTTAACGAAACGCAGGACCTTATTGCCTTTCAGAAACGTCAGGATTCCCCGGAAGCACTTGCCACCATCCCTTTGCTGGCCCTTGGCGATATCGGCCCAAAAGCCGCCTGGTACGGCATTTCGCAAAAGAAGGTGAATGATGTACCTGTTTTGTATCATGAGGAATTCACCAACGGCATTGTATATACAAACTTTTATTTTGACATTCGGACAATTCCGCAGGAGATGATCCCGTGGGTTTCATTGCTTTCCAATTTATTGGGTTCGTTAAATACGAGGAGTTATTCTTATGGTGATCTGAACAAGGCCATGAATATTCACACCGGGAATTTATACACGACCATCCGGACCTACCTCGGGAACCTTGATGACAATGACCTTATTCCTAAGTTTGTCGTAGTATCTTCAGCCATGAGCGACAAGTTGAGCAAGACATTTGAACTGACTTCCGAAATCCTGAATACAACCGATTTTTCGGATACATCACGATTAAGAACATTACTGGTCCGGCATCAATCGCAACTTGAGGCTTCGAAAACGCAGGAAGGGGCCAGTGTGGCTTCAACCCGTTTACCTTCCTATTACAGCAATTCAGGGGTGTTTAATGAGCTTACAGCCGGACTTGACTATTACTGGTTTGTGACGGACCAGACCAAAGCATTTGAAAAGGATCCGGATCAGATCATTGCTAATTTGAAAAAAGCCTCCGCTTTGCTGTTTTCAAAAGGAAACCTGGTTGCGTCAGCCACCTGCGGCTCAAAAGAACTGGAATCTTTTACCAGGGACCTCGCCACCTTTGTAAAATCGTTACCCCAGGGAAAAGCACCGGACCAAACCTGGTCTTTCGATCCTGAGAAGAAAAATGAGGGGATCCAAACGGCGTCAAAGGTTCAGTATGTGTACAAAGGGTTTAATTTTAAGAAACTCGGATATTCCTGGGACGGGAAAATGAGGGTGCTCAACCTGATCCTTTCCAGGGACTGGCTGAGACAGCGGATCCGCGTCATGGGAGGCGCTTATGGAGCGTCCGCCAGCATATCGCCCACTGGACTACTATTTTTTTCTTCCTATCGTGATCCGAACCTGAAAGAAACATTTGATACGTTTGACGGAGCAGTTGATTTCCTGGATAAATTCGAGGCTGATGAAACCGCCATGACACGGTATATCATAGGAACCATTTCACAGATGGATATCCCCCAGACGAATATTCATAAGGGAGACCTGGCAGTGAATTATTATTTTACCAAACGCAAGGCAGAAGACCTGCAGAAAGACCGGGATGCGGTACTTTCAACAAAAGCCGCTGATATCAAAGGTTTTTCCGGGTTGATCCGTGACATGTTGCAACAGAAGGCTTATTGTGTTTACGGTAATGCTGATAAACTCAAAGGAGATGAGAAATTGTTTAAAAATCTTATCGGGATCGAACATCAACCTGCCCGGAATTGATGAATCCATGAAACAGACAATGTTATCCGGGACTTGCTTTGCGGGTGACAGCCGGGGAGCTGAATCCGTTTCCTATTCCGGGAATCGTAAGTAATGGATCAGGACCGATTTCTTTTTCTCCTGCAAGAACTTCCCGGAATAAAAGTGATATGAACAGCAATAATAACAGGTTCCGTATCATCAATTACCTGATTATTTCAATCTATCCACCCAGGCCGTTGGTCTTGTGGGAGTCACAACAGTGTAGGTTTTTTTTTTCACCGCTAAGACGCAAAGGCGCAAAGGGCAGAAAAGCAAATACAATACTTTTAGCGTCTTCGCGTCTTTGCGGTGAATTTTAATTTTTGAGACAACCTAATCAGAAAGACGCGAATTTGCAAACTACAGAGCCCTTGTTATTTTCCGATCCCTATTTCCTTCAGGATAAACCCCGCATTGGCAAACTTCTCAGTAATGAACATTACATAATGGATATCCACGTTTATGCAGCGCTGAAGCGCATAATCATACTGCCAGTCACTGATCATGGATTCATAATTGCCGTCGAAGACAACCCCGCAGATCTCGCCTTTGGCATTCATGACCGGGCTTCCGCTATTACCTCCTGTAATGTCGCATTGATTCAGGAACGCCAGCGGAACATCCTTCATGGCCGGATTTGCCCATCTTCCAAAATCTTTCTTTTCGTACAGATTTACAAGTCCGGCAGGCGCATCAAAAGGCTCAACCCCTGTATTCTTCTCACTCACCCCTTCAAGTGTGGTAAAAGGATCATACCAAACCGCATCTGCGGGGCGGTATCCCTTGACCTTTCCCCAGGTAAACCGCTTGGTGCCGTTTGCGTCAGGATACATGCTTGTTCCTTTCCATGCAAACAAGCCTTCGAGGTACACTTTCCGCAGTTCCGTAACATTGTTGCCGAATTTCTGGTTCAGATCCGTGATCTCAATAGCCATCGGATCGATGCTGTAGGCCATATTGATAAAGGGATCGTTCAGCGCCTGAAGTTCCTTTGTGGATTTTTTGAAAAGTGCTTTTGTATAGTTCATGTCTGTAAGCTTTGACGACCTGTATGCTTCATCCACGAATTGATCGATGGTTTTTGAGGAGTTGCTGAAGACGTATTCAACGCCTGTTATTCTTTGGTTTTGGGGTAGTTCCTTTGCCATCTTCAGGGCGCGGATCATGAGCGCCTTATCAACAGGTTCAAAATAATTTGCATACGTGTATTGCAACCTGTCGATCGACTGGTCCACATTTTCTTCCGAAAATCCGGGATCCTTCTCACCCTGTGGTTTATCCCTTTGCTGGGCAAAATAAATCGCCTGCTGGGCTAAAGCCAGCGGTGTGCCGGCCAGTCCCTGGAAAATTCCGAACACATTGTCCCTGTCCTTCGTTCCTTCGAGAAGCTTGTATTCAGCCTTTTCCCTTGCCAGGATATCAGCATACTTCACTTTTGTATCGGGATTGCGGTTTGCCCAGTCTACAAATTCTTTCTCAAACGCCAGTTTCTTTTCATAAAAGTGGGTTTTTTTCATCCCGTCGACCTTGCCCTGGTAATTTTTCATCGTATTTGCCAGCCCTTTTTTCAGGGAAGCCACTTTCAACTGTCCTTCATGGCTATTCTTTGTATACTGATCGCAGAGGTCGATGATCTCCCGGAAGTTTTTAATCGTGAACGGATAATTGTAATGCTCGTTCCAGTACACTGACGTCGAGGAGCGATAACGCGTGGTCTGTCCCGGATAACCAATGACGAAATTGAAATCTCCGTCTTTCAGGAAATCTTTGGCCACCTTCAGCCATACCTTCGGATGATACGGAACATTCGTTTCAGCATATTCCTTCCCGGTCCCATCGGGTGCGCAATACACCCTCATAAATGAAAAGTCGCCCGTGTGCCTCGGCCACATCCAGTTGTCGGTTTCGCCACCATAATTCCCGATGGAGCTTGGTGGGGCATAAACGATACGGACATCCTTGAAAACCTTATGTACATAAAGGATGTACTGACTGCCATTATACATCTGTGCCACCGAGGCATTGATATCTTCCCTTCCTTTTTCAACGGAATCGGTCATCTGCACGATCTTCTCTGTAATTTTCTTGTTCTTATCCGTTGGGTCGTTGATCCCCTTTGCGGCTGCGAGGATTTCGGCGGTCACGTCCTTCATGTCAGTCAGAAGTCTTGCCGCATATCCCGGGGCCTTTATCTCGTCACTTCGCTTCGACGCAAGAAACCCGTTGATCAGGTAGTCGCTGTTTACGCTGGATGCTCTCTGGATGGCGGTGAAAGCCACATGATGATTGGTGATAAGCAAACCATCACCGGAGATAAAGGAAGCTGTTCCGCCGCCTAACTGAACGATTGCATCGGAAACGGATGGTTTATCCTTGCTGTATACATCGCTTACCGCGATCTTCAGGCCTTTCTTGTTAAGATCGAGCTGGTTTATCTGGGTGAGCAGCCACATTCCCTCCTGGGCATGAAGCTGAAAGATGCATAAAAGCAATACCAGAACTGTAAATACTGATTTTTTCATAAGGCTTCCGTTTTAAGTTATTGATTCATGTTTTTTACCAATTTGTTTCCAATTTAATGAATAAAAGTAAATGTTCTTGCATGGAAGAAAAAATGAAATCGGTGAATGACAATGGAGTGACGATGAACCAATATGAATTGCATCAGGAACCACTCTATTTTTTCAGGAAATTCCTGATGTTCTCCCTGAAGTCTTCGGTATCCATAAGCCCTCTCATGACAAGGTGATTTGGTTCAGGTGATTAATGCCGGTTATTGATTTTAATATCGAGTCCTGATTTTTCCTGGAATTTGTTCAGCCTGTATTTGAATGAAAGCATGATATACCGGCCGATGGTGTTCGAGCGGGTTTCACGCAGGTAGTTCATCTCACTGACCCGCTCAATGCCGGTATTTTTGTTGAGAATGTCAGTGCCTGCCAGCATCAACATCCCCCTGTTATTCTTCAGGAAATAAAAGCTTACTTCCGCCCCGATCAGAGGAATATTGACCATGTCGTTAAATGTCTTTGCATTGTAGTTGGTGACATCGGCGGTGGCCGCGAAACTCCAGTGCTCATTCGGGGTATAGCGCAATTCCTCAAAATAAGCAAGGTCGAAATAGCGGTTGTTAAGCGATTCCTGGAGGGAATACCGCGCATTGGTCAGGGAAAATGAAACACCAAAATTCATATCCCACTTCTCTTTCTTCCGGTTGTCAAAACTGACGGTGATCCGATGGGTGAGGTTTGTGTTGGTGTTTTCCTCACCGTTTACGAAAATAATCCCGCGGTTCCAGTTTTCCCTGAGGCTGGTATGAAATATCAGACCAAGTTTCCTGAGCGGAGTGGAAAAATCGATGGATCCCCCGGCTGCGTAATCATCCGGGACATTTATCATGGTCAGTGACTGACCCAGGCTGTCGTTTATCGTTTTAGACCAGCTGATCTTATTGGAAGTATAGGTAAAATTCAGGGAGGAAAACAGTGAGGTGAACGAGAACTGGTCGAAAAGCAGCCAGTTGAAGCGTGCAGCATGACTGTATTCAGGCTTCAGCGAACGGTTCCCGTAAACCAGCATGAGCGGATTGATATTATCGGCCACGGGTAACAGCTGGCTTGCAGCCGGCGTATTGACCGCAGATTCAAACGAGAACATGATCCTCCGGCCTTTCGTGTATTCATATTCGATCCCCAGGCGCGGCGTAAAATACAGGAGGTCCGAAGTTAAATGAGGCGTATTGTCCAGGCTGTTCATCATCCTGCCCGATTCTGCCCGGGCCGTGATGAAGAGGCTGAACTTATCGGTGTTCCGGTTCAGGCTGAGCCAGGGCATGAACGCATAATACCTGCTCAGGAAATGAGGGCTGAGTGAATCAATGCCTTTTCCGGTTTCGGAAGGGATCCCCTGTTCACGCCGGATCTGTTCTCCCTTATAACTGCCTTCAATACCCGATTCAAGGAAAAACAGCTTTCCCAGCTTCCGGGTGAACACGACCGACAGGCTGCCGGAAATCCTGTCGGTTCTGTTGTCCTGGTACTGGCGGGAATCCGCTAAGTTCCATGGCACATAGTAACGGGTGATATTCTGCCATTGTATTTTGCTCAAGCCATAAGACCCGGAAGCATTTGCCGATACTTTGATATTTGAGACGTCCTTATTCAGTTTTTTAATGTAGGAAACGCCCAGGTTTCCGCTGAGCCGGTCCGAATTGCCGGCACTCGCACTGTTCAGTGTATTGATGAGGCTGTCGTTCCTGTAGCTGCCGTTCACCGAACTGCCGGAACTGCTGCCATTATTGAGAATTGCACCGCCAGAGAAGGAAATATTCTGGCTCGAATCGATCCTGTTCTTCCAGCCGAATGTCAACCTGTGAACCCAGTTTTCATTTAAGGAGGATGAATTTTCCTGTTGAACAAATGCATTGCCCGGAATGAAATTCCGGGCGGTGACGACCTGGCTGAGTTTCGTATTTACGGCATTTCCAAGGTAACTGACATAAAACCGCCTGTTCTTTGCAAATTCATGGGAAAAGTTCAGCCCGGCCGCTCCTGATGTCACATACCCGTTCACCGGCTGGCCAAAGTTCACCGGAAAGTCGTTGTCGGAGGTGATCTGGATCTTTGCGCTTCCGCCGCTGCCCAACGCACCGATACCACCGTTAAAGCTAAGATAGTCGGAGAAGGAAAATCCGAACTGGTTGATGTTGTTGATCATTCCAAGTGCCGCAAACTGGTTTGTGCCGGTGAAACGGTAGACTTTTGCACTTCCCTGGTAATGATCCCCGGTTCCGCCACCGGCCATGACATCCCCGAACACCGCTTTTTTCTTATCATCCTTCAGCACCAGGTTCACCGTCTTATCATGGGAACCATCGCTGACCCCTGTAAATTCGCTCTCGTCCGATTTCTTGTCATAGACCTGAACTTTTTTAACAGCATCGGCAGGAACATTTTTCGTAGCAACCTTCGGGTCATTTCCGAAGAATTCCCTGCCATCCACCAGCACATTCTTTACATCCTCGCCCACCGCCTTGATATTTCCCGAACGATCGACCTCCACCCCCGGAAGCTTCCTGAGAAGATCTTCAGCAACAGCATCAGGCTTTGTTTTAAAGGCTGCAGCATTGTATTCGATCGTGTCTTTTTTTATGAGCAGAGGAATATAATCCCCTTTCACCTGGACTTCCCGGAGATTGACCGGGACAGGGTTCATGATGATCGCCCCGTAATCGTTCCCCTTTTCAAGCGGCAACCTGATATTCCTGTAAAGTGTCCGGTACCCCGTGAAAGCAACCAGCATCAGGTAATTGCCCGGTTTCACGTTCCGGATCTCGAACTGGCCGCTTAAATTGGTGATCCCGAAAAAGGCAAGGGTCGAGTCGGGGGGATTCAGCAAAGCAACTGTCGAATAGGCTAAACCTGCGCCTTTTTCATCCAGGACATCTCCCCGGAAAAGGGATGACTGGGCAACCGACACCAATGGTGCCAGGACCAGGAGGAACAGGATGAACGGATTGCGCAACATGGTCTCAGCGTTGGATCTTTATGATCATTTGCTGTCCGGAACCCCCTTCGGCACCCATTTCCTTCATCTTTTCGTCGACGAGCTTCTTATATTCTTCCTCCGTGACCTTTTTCCCCTTTTTTGGTTTTGCCAGGAGACTTTTATCAACCGGTGAAAAATCAACAGAAGTCGCCATGATTATCCTCTTGCCATCATTGATATCGACGGAAAGGATCAGTCCCGGCAGGTTTCCAAAGTTCTGCGGCCCTGTCGGAACCGGTATGGCCGGAGAAAACCAGGCCCTGACCTTTTTCCCGTCATCCTCACGGATCGCTTCCTGGCAGGGAAAATTCAGGATGGTCTTCTGTCCGCCGGTCAGCTTCCAGTCTGTTTTCCCGGCATCCGATTCGATCAGGAACATACGGCTCATGAATTCACGCTGTTCAGTCCTCTTGTTTTCCTTGAGGTTCCGGTACACAACATTGTCGGAATTTTCTATACGGACCTGGATCATGGCTCCTGCTGATTCTTGTTCCATAGTTTCACTGTTACTGGTTTCCGCATTATTCATATATACTGAAGCCTCCGGAGTGAAGTACAACACCTTCTTCTCGGTTTTTTCCTTTGGAAGCATATCGGAATACTGGGCAGATTCTCCTTCGAGTTTGATCTCGAGCTTCATCTTTTCATCATACCTGGCTGTTCCGGAATTTTGTTCTCCGGCCGTCGTTTGCCCGATGCCTGTAATATGGATCAACATTACAGCCGGGATCAATAACTTTGATTTTGTCATCATGTTTTTTGTTTTTTATATACCCACCCTGACTTCTGGTCTGAAGCTGTTTATTTAACCACAAAGGGCACAAAGGATTTCACAAAGGCGCGCAAAGGGAAAGTATATGGGATTCAGTCCCTTTGTGTTCCTTCGTCATGTACTTCGTGCGACCTGGCGGTAAAATATTTTGCTTTTGAGACAATCTCATCTAAAGTGTCGGTGTTTTTATCTTCAGCAAAAGTAACCCGGGCAACCCTTGCGGAAGGTTAAGGTTTTGCCAATTAAGGTTAATTAAGGTTAATGATGTTGATAAGAAGATGAGATTGATTTACTTTTGTTTCTTTAAACCCGGGTGAAAAAGATAAAACATACAAGGCTGGCAGGTATTCTCATGACACTGAGCTGGATATTGCTGCTGGTTTTTGTCTTTCAATGGATCGCTTCACGATACAATACGGAGAAGGATATCCTGCAAAAGGAACTCAACAGGCAATTCTCCGACGCCAGGATGCAGGTGATGGATTCAACCCTGATCATCAACCTGATCGATCCGTTGATCGCTGATCCGCAACAGATGAATGTTTTCCGGGTCCATCGGGGAACCGGCAATCAAAACACCTCTAAAAGCGTGGTCTGTGATACCGTTATCGGAGCCTGCGTGGATCCCGGGAAACAGCCGCTTGTATACCGGATCAATATTACTGATTCAGTCCAGGGAAATCAATTTTTCACGGGACAGAAAGGCCGGTTCTTTTCCGATTCCGGCAACATTGCCCTGCGCAGCATCCGTTTGATCATCAACCAGGCGATTGATTCTGGACAGGGGAGTTCTGCCTTTAAGCAATATCTTCCGGCCCAGATCGATACTGCGATGTTCAAAAAAATTTTCCACGAAAAACTGGTCAGGCAGGAACTGCATTTCGGAATTGCATGGTATACCGGGAAGGCAACTGATTCGGTAGCAAAACTTGGCCGGCACATCTTCCTGTCCAGCCGGATCTTTAACGGTTCCGTTGGTGCGGAGATAAGCAACTATACCTGGTACCTGGTAAAGCGGATCATTCCACAGATCCTTTTTGTGATCGCCCTGCTTGTCATAACCGGCTTTGCATTCATGTTCACATACCGCAGCCTGAAAAAGCAGGTACTGCTGAATGCCATGCGCAACGATTTTATCGGGAACATCACCCATGAGCTGAAAACACCAGTGGCAACCGTAAAAGTGGCGCTGGAATCGCTGCGGAATTTTGACATGAAGAAGGATCCTGCAGTTACCGGCGAATACCTGGACATGGCTTCCATGGAGATGGACCGGCTTGATCAGCTGATCAGCAAGGTCCTGAATCTTTCCCTGCTTGAGGAGCATAAGGATGTGGTCTCCCTGCGCACAGCGGATCTCAAACTTATTGCTGAAAAAGTGATCCGGTCGATGAAACAGCGATTTGATGCAGTTAAGGCAGTGATCTCATTTGAAGCCCCGGATGAACAGTATTTATGCACCATCGATGAATTGTTCGTTGAAGGTGTTCTGATCAACCTGGTTGATAACAGCCTGAAATACGGAGGGGACAAGCCGTGGATCAGAATGCATCTTTCCCAGGACCAGAATAAGGTGGAACTGACGGTCAGCGATCACGGACCAGGAATCCCGGAGGAATACAGGGAAAAGGTTTTCGATAAGTTTTTCAGGGTTCCGGCGGGGGATCTGCATAATGTAAAGGGGCATGGCCTGGGACTGAGCTATGCCGAACAGGTAATGAAGCAGCATAAGGGAGCCATAAGGCTGGATAACCCGGATGAAGGAGGCTGTGCCTTTGTTCTAACATTTCCGAAGGGATGAAAAGAAAAGTATTGTATGTCGAGGATGAACCATTCCTCGGAAAGATCGTAGCAGAAACGCTCGAAAAGCAGGATTTCGAGGTCCTGTGGAGAACCACAGGGGTTACTATTCTCCAGGATATCCGCGCATTTTCCCCCGGGATCTGCGTGCTGGACATCATGCTTCCCGATGTTGACGGTTACCGGTTGTGCAACCAGGTGAGGACACGTTTCCCATTCCTGCCGGTTATCTTCCTTACGGCTAAAACGGAAACCGCTGACCTGGTCAAAGGGTTTGAGGCGGGAGGGACTGATTACATGCGGAAGCCATTCAGCGTTGAAGAGCTGATCATCCGTATCCACAACCAGTTCTATCTTGCTGAAGGAAAAACCCCGGCGGCCGGGATGTCCGGTGAAGCCATCAGACTGGGAAGGTATACCTTTTATCCCGACCGGAGTGAACTGGAGTCCCCGACACGGAAGATCAGGTTGTCGTTGCGCGATATGCAGGTTATCTCGATGCTTTCCGGAAACACCAACCATGTGACCGACCGGAAAAGCATGCTCCTGGCCATCTGGGGTGACGATACCTTTTTCAATTCAAGGACGCTGGATGTCTATATCCGGAAGATCCGCAACTATTTTTCGGAGGACCGGCGCATCGAGATCATTACGATGAAAGGCAAAGGATATCTTTTCCTTGTTCCGGAAAATAAATAAATCTGACAACCGGCAACGGATTGTACTATTGCGTCGGATTGTTTTTCTGTTCATAGTCACCTTTAATTAGGTTGCATATAACGGACCTGCATTCATTTTTTTTTCTAACTTGCCGTAAATTTCACTTTTCGAAAATCAACAAAACCGGTATTCGTGTAAAATGCATGGAAACCAGTTCATGAAAATAACTCATCGGCACGCATGACCTGTTTAAAAGCACTTACATCCGTACTTATATGGTTCCTGGCGGTCAACATATCCATGGCGCAGGTTGTGATCAATGAAGGCACAAATCGCAATTACTCTTCAATTGCGGATGAAAACGGAGATTACCCAGACTGGATCGAACTTTACAATGCAGGATCATCTGCAGTAAGTCTTTTGAATTATGCCCTCACGGATGATCCCGGGAATCCTTTCAAATGGGTCTTCCCTGGGGCCGACATTAAGCCGGGGGAATTCCGGACCATATTCTGCAGCGGAAAAGACCGCAAACCTTTATCGGGATTCATTTTCGTAAAAAACACAGGCACATTCACCCCGGCCACAGGATGGAACACGCATAATTTCGCTACCCCCTTCTACTGGGATGGCGTTTCAAACATCCTGATCAACACTTGTTCATACAGCTCTGCAGGCTACACCACCAACTCGGTATTCAAACAGACTGCAACCAATTTCCTGTCTACATCTTTCAGTTACATGGATGGCAGTCCGGCCGCATGCATAGCTCCTTACGGCAACCGGGCAGCACAACGACCGAATATGAAGCTGAACGGGCATATTGTTGGCAGCGGGAACATCACGAATTCTCCTTACGACTATCCCGCGCCTTACGGCAACTGGTACTGGGGTGCCCGGCACCAGATGCTCATCCTGGCATCAGAGCTTGCCTCAGCCGGTCTTACCGCCGGGAACATAACCAGCCTGGCCTTAAACGTTGTCTCGTCAACCCCGGCTACCGTTTACGATTATATTGAGATCCATATGAGGCTGGTATCATACAGCGAAGTGCCTTCGACCTTCGAAGTGGTGGATACCAATAACTACTTCCACACAAATTTCAAGATCTCCAGTACCGGTGAAACCATTTACCTGATCTCTCCTGCAGGAACAACGGTGAGCCAGCTTTTCGTTGACTGCGGCGACCTCGACAACAGCGCAGGCTGTCACCCCGATGCTTCGCCGAATGTCTTCCTTTTCGGACAGGCTACACCGTCCGAAAGCAACAACGCATCATCCACTTACACCGGATATCTCCTTCCCCCTGTATTTTCAGTGCCTTGCGGATATTACGAGACACCGTTCAATGTCTCCGTCACCAACCCGAATACCGGCTCATCACAAGTTCATTATACGATGGACGGAAGTGACCCGACACCTGCATCTGCACTCTACAATGGTACACCCATTTCTGTTTCTGATTCCCTGGTCCTGAAGGCGCGCGCGTTCGCATCAGGTGTTCTGCCAAGCCCGATCGTCGTGGCTACCTACCTGTTCCATGTGAGCCATCTCACGCCTGTCCTTTCAGTTGTTACTGACTATTCGAACCTCTACGGACTGACCGGCATTTTCGACAACTGGTGGTATGACTGGGAAAAGACTGCCTACGTAGAGTATTTCGATTCGACGAAGAACCTTGTCTTTTCACAGCGGGCTGGTATGCAGATCGACGGCGGACTGGGCGGATCACGCGCTAATCCACAGCACTCTTTTCGCATTGAGCTCGATGATCCTGTGCTGGGCGATGGTCCCATCAATTACCCTTTGATACCCGACAAGCCCGGTCGCACAAAATACAGCCAGTTTTACCTCCGGAACGGGAGCAACCAGTACCTGGTCTATCCTTATAAAGATGCCTGTCAGGTCAGGTTAATGTCTAAAAAGACCCACAACTATTATTCTGCGTGGCGGCCCGTTACGGTTTACATTAACGGGGATTATTTCGGGTTGTATGAACTGCGTGAGAAATTCGATACCGAGTACTTCGAGACTTCCGAGGGAGCAGATCCGGATCAGACCGATATACTCTCACTCAGTGCCTGGTACAACCTTGTGCTCCGGGCGGTGGAAGGATCCGTTGACCCCTTCTGGGAGGCGATTGAGGCTTTCAGTCAGTTAGATCCTGCCGATACCAGTTTCTGGAACCAGGCCGATCAGTACTTCGACATGGAAGCATACAACGATTACATTATCGGCGAATCATGGATGGGTAATACTGACTGGCTCTGGAACAATATCAAGATCTATCGTTCCGACGCTACCGGTTTCCGGTGGAGGTTCTGCATCATCGACCAGGAATTAGCACTGCTTCCGAACGGATGGACCGATTGCTATTACGATCACATCTCTTACATGATGACGTTTGATCAAACCAATCCCTACATCAGTATCTGGCATAAGGGAATGCTGAACGACCGTTTCCGGAATTATTTCGTCAACCGCTTTGCTGACCTGATGAATACAGCCTATCTTGCAGATGGGATGGTTGCGGTTGAACAAGATATGTTCGGCCAGACCGTAAACGAAATGCGCAAAGAGATTGTCCGCTGGGGGGATCCCAATAACATTCCTGGTCAGATGATTGATTTTTCCAACAATCACCAAACATTCCAGGACCAGCTGTCACTGCGCAGCGAACAGGTTCGAAACCATATCATGAACAATTTCGGACTGCCTGACCTGGTGAATATTACATTGGACGTTCAGCCGGAAGGCGCCGGAACCATCCGCATCAGTACGATCTCACCGGAACAATACCCCTGGCAAGGGATCTATTTCAATGGGGTCCCGGTGAAAATCGAGGCTATGCCGAACGAAGGATACAACTTCACCCACTGGGAAGGCAACGGTATTATTGCCGATACCCTGAATACGGTTTTCCTTGATACATTGAAGGCATCCAATCTCACATTCCGGGCCTGGTTCGAGCCATGGGCTGTTGATCTGAACGACCGGACACCCGGGACCACATTTACTTTGTGGCCCAATCCCGCAAATTCTGCTGTGACATTAAGGAGCGACAAACCCTTTACAAAAGGCTCAGAATTCCGAATCCTCGACCTCAATGGCCGCCCTGTTTCTGAAAACATACTTCCCCCGGGACAGACTACTGCGCAGATCCACATCAGCCATCTCCCTCCCTCCGTGTATCTTCTCTTAATAAAACGGCCTGGCGAACAGGATGAACACCTGCGTTTCATCAAGGTATACTGAAGCATGTAACCGATATCTTTGACTTTCTTATCCGGAAGTTTTTAAAAACAAGCAATACGAGAAAGGAAAGGTTACTTATTCCTGCCAATAAATCAATATTCAGTTCACACCATCCCGATGTATGTGCATGGAATATCAGCATTTCAATCCCTTCATTTCTTTATTTGCTACTTTTGCATGCGCCTGCAGTATCTGTTGGCGGAACATAAAAATTCAGAAGATTCCCGTTTGAAAACTGATTTCCTGTTCCAGGGAAAACCCTGGGATTTGGAGATGAGATCACGGGAGGGGTAAGACCTGCATTTTGCCGGTAATTATTACTATTATGAAGCAAGAAAAAAAGAAAATCGTTTCTGCAAAAAAAATGGAATTACCGATCCGGAAGAATTCAATTTTCGACAAGCCCGGGATACAATTCTCTCTTCTGGTAATCCTGACGGTCATTGCATTCAGCCCTTCCCTGAAAAATGGGTTTATCAATACCTGGGATGATAATGTTTATATCACGGAAAATACCAATGTGACCGGTTGGGGGCCTGATTCGATGAAAGAGATTTTTTCGAAACCTGTGAACGGCACCTATGTTCCTCTGCCTTTATTGAGTTTTGCCATGGAATACAGGTTGTTTGGAAATAACCCGCTGCCGTTTCATATAACCAACCTTGTTTTACACATTCTTTGCACACTCCTGGTCTTCCAGTTACTCCGCATGCTGAAGATGGATGTCATGTTTGCAGCGTTCGGGGCATTGCTGGCGGCCATCCATCCGATGCGCGTCGAGTCCGTGGCCTGGATCACCGAGCGGAAAGATCTGCTTTACAGCTTGTTTTACCTGGCATCCATGATATTTTATATCCGTTCGTTGCGGAATAAGAACGGGCGTATTCTCAACCTGATGCTTTGCCTGCTTTTTTTCATCCTTTCCCTTTTCTCTAAAATACAGGCGGTTTCACTGCCGTTGAGCCTGTTCCTGATCGATTATTATTTTGAGCGCCCGTTCAGGTTGAAAAACATACTTGAAAAGGTTCCTCTCCTCATCCTGTCGCTCTTTTTTGGACTGGCAGGAATTTATTTTCTTCAGGAAGAAAGCGCTTTAAAGATGAATGAGCTATTGAGCCTTGGAGACCGTGTCATTTACGGATTCTATGCACTGACCATGTACCTGGTCCGTTTTCTGTTCCCGTTAAATCTTTCCTCTTCCTATGGCTTTCCTGTTCCTGAAGGAATGCCCCTGCCAATCCTCTATTACCTGAATCCCCTGGTGATACTCTTATTGGCAGCCCTTGTCTTCTGGAAACTGAGGCATAACAGGGTGATCATTTTCGGGTTGCTTTTCTTCCTGCTCAATATTGCATTTATGCTGCAGATCTTCTCAGCGGGAACGGCCTTCCAGGCTGACAGGTTCACCTATATCCCTTATGTGGGATTGTTTTTCATTGCCGCCTGGGTCCTGGAAAAAACTGCCGGCAGGATCATGTCGGGCAACAGCAACATGTATCCCATCCTTGTGCTCATGGTTTTTATCTATTTCGGCACCATCACTTTCGCACGGTGCCAGGTGTGGAAAAATGATGAGGTTCTTTGGTCGGATGTTATAAAAAAATACCCGGATAAGATCCTTCTTGCATACACAAGCCGTGGCGATTATTATTTATCAGCCGGAAACACGGAGAAAGCCATTGATGACTTTACCCATGCAATCAGGCTGAATCCGAAAGAAGCTCATCCTTACCTCAGGCGCGGGTTGGTTTATCTTTCATTGAAAGCCTATGATAAAGCAATTTCCGATTACAAGATGGCCCTGAAGCTCGATCCGGATCACCCGGATGTTTATCAGAATTTGGCGGCGGCTTACTTTTTTAACATGGATTATCAAGCGGCCATCAACGTGGCACGTGACGGATTATCAAGGAATCCCCACAATGCTCATCTCTATGGGAATATCGGTTATTGCGACCTGGATATGAATAATTATGTTTCAGCCATCGAATCTTTTCAAAAATGCCTGATAGAAAGTCCGGATAACCTTGATGCACTGGTCGGACTTTCTCTTGCCTATTACTGCCAGGGTGACAAACCAGCCTCACATGAATACCTTCAGAAAGCCAGGAAAGCAGAACCATTGCTTAACCAGGGCATGACCGGACTGGAGGAACTGGCAAGGACAGGCGTTTCCTATACCGAAAAAGAAAAGGAAATTTTTTCACGGATGTTCAACGAACTGAATTGAGGTTGTGTGAACAGACTGCTTTTTGTCTTTCATCGCAAAGACACGAAATACAGAATTTGTATTTATTTTGAACTGGCCTTATTATATTTTAAATGGATGGTTTTTGAGGTGTTTCAGCGTCCGCGTCACCGGGAAGTGGATCCATAAAATTCCGTTCACAACAACAATCACGATTAAGATAACAGGGAAGATCAAGCCCTCGCTAGTGGCGAAAAGGCTTGGCAGCGTACCGGCCATGGCCGCGATCATCCCCGATACGATCCCTGAAAAAAGGATGAACAGGAATTCACCTGCAAGCAGCCAGTAAGTCAGTTTTGCCGGGAAACCGATTGCTATATAGAGCGCGATCTCCCGTCGCCTGTCATGGAGGTTGCGCAGGACGAGGACTGCCAGGCCGGCTGTTCCGATGAGTAATCCCAGCGCCCCCAGCACAATGAACACATCCAGGTACGTGTTTTCCACCACTTCAAAAGAAGCAAGCCTTTCACCTGCAGGAATGACGGTAGCTCCCTGGTCGTGGAATCGCTCTTCCAATGTATGAGATACAGAAACCTCCGTACCTCGCGGTACATCGATCAACATCTTCCGGATCCTTGCCGAAGAAGGAAAATGCAACCGGAGGAGGCTGTCGGAAACAAGCAGGGATCCCTGGAAGACAGAATTTTCAAGGCCGCCCGCGATCCGGATCTTCAGCCATTTCCCGCTCTCATCCTTGTATTGAACCGTATCACCTGTTTTCCTGTGCATTCCCCATGTAATCACCGACTGATCTGCAAAACCATTGATGCAAACCGGATCGTCCGTGTTTTCCAGTGTTTTCCAGGGATGTGAACGGTTTGTTCCGGAAACAAGATTGACAAAAGAGAATGAACCCCGTTTATCAAAATACCCTGCGGGGACTCCCAGTAATCCCGGCAGTGAAACCTGGTTCAGGTTCAGGCAGCTGGCATCGTCTCCTGACAGGCCGGGTAAGGGGATGAAACGGCATCCCCGGCATAGATTATTGTTGCTGAACCGGGAGGGGTTTCCACCTTCTTTCGAATTCAGATCGAAATTCACGGGAAGCGTGGTTTCCATCCAGAGACTGAATCCACCGGTTCCGGAGCTGAAAGGCTCATCCCTGTGGCCTCCTCCTTTCCGGTTTAACCCGGTTACCAGGATGGCAAAGGTGCCGATTGCAAGAAGGATGATGGTCACTATGGTTTGCATCCGGTGGAGGAGGACATTCCTCGTGATATATTCTATAAGCCCGGACGAAATTTTAAAATCCCGGGCAGCTTTGGCTGTAAGGAAAACAGAAATGCCTTCGATGGTCCCCGCAAGGACCAGGATTCCTGCGATCATGAATGCCGTCGATGGATAGAACCGGCCCGAAAAAGTCTCTGCCAGCATGATCACGATTGCTGAATAAAAAAGAAGGATAACGATTGCAATCTCCACTGTTTTACGGAACAGGCGTTTTCCTGGGATCCGTAATTCATGCTTATCGTAAACGGAAGGAAGCGATCTTTTCCGGCTCCTGAAAAGGATAAATGAAAATATCATCAGATTCAGAATTACTCCTGAAACAAACCCGGTAAGAAGCGTGCCGGACCGGATGTTAAGGATAAGGGATGAAGTATGGACAGCGCCTTGCCAGAGGCTGTTCAGGCTGGAAATGATCAGCTGAGAGTAAAGGATTGCAGCGAGAATACCGATAAGCCCTCCTGCCAGCGACACGATCAGTATCTCCGGGAAAAAAACATGCAGGATCATCCGGTTGCGAAAACCGATCGCACGCATCAGCTGCATTTCACCGGACCTCTGGCGCAGAAATAGGGATAAGAGCAACCCGGAAAGAAGAAGTCCTGCAAATACGATCAATGCCCCGAGGCTGAGGAAAAGATCACCAAAATTTGTCGAATTGGCCGAAGCTTTCAACCCTTCTTCAAAAACAGGCTTGAAGGATAGTCCGATAGTTGTTGGATCAAGCTGACGAACACCCTGGTTCATGGCTTTTTCACTGATCGTGTTGCTGAACCGGAAAGCTGTGAGGCTGCCGAAGGGATTTTTCCATATTTTCTGTCCGTCGGCCAGTGAGATCCAGGCTTTCGGGGTTCCCCGGTAGCGGTTCCAGTAATCCTCATCTTTGGCACGGATCCTTTTCAGATCAACAGGGGCCCCGGTTTCCCAGTCGCGGCAGTTCCCGGTGTTTTTCATTCCAGGGAAATCCGGCATCAAAGCCCGGTTCGAGTCGTTGTTCTCCAAAGGCACCACTGAATGAACCTTGAACCGCTTTGATCTTTCAATCAGGGATCGTGCAGGGCCCATTGTCCAGTAACGGAGGGTTAGCGAATCACCGGGATTGGCACCGATATCTCTGGCAAGCCAGTCGTTGATCACGATCTGCCCGGAACCCGGTGTACCGGGCCCGACACCATGGTCAGCAGCCGTTACAAAAGAATATGGGGTTGACCGGCCATCCAGGGAAATATCATTTACCAGATATGTCAGGACCCCGGCCCCGCCAGGAATGGATTTCCTGATCGCAGCAGATAATGTATCTTCGATGAAGATCCTGCGGGAGACGATTTGCCTGAGCCCCGGTCCGGGTTCAGAGAAGAGAAGCCCTGCATCGGCAGGTGTCCATGCCCGCTGAAGCAGCTTATTCAGACTGTCCGTTCCTAACTTCTCGCCTTTTGCGGAAACCAGAAGGGTATTGGCATAACCGGGCACTCCCATTTTTAAAGCAAGGACCTTTTCCGGAATAAAAATATTAAACGGTGCAGACTGGTTGTTTTGAAGGCTGAATCGTCCACCTGCATTATCACTGGTCACGGCTTTTATCCTGAGTCTCAATCCGTATGTCTCCGTTTTTTCTGAGACAAAAGGGGCATTGGCAGGGGCAAACCCCTCGCCGGAAATCCGCACGACAATATAATCACCCGGTTTTACCTTCAGCCTGGTTTCGACATTCTTACTGATTACAGCCTCGTCTTCGGCGGGCAGCGGAAAACCTGTCTCATTTCCGTCCGGTTCCCAAAATCCACAGAAACCCTCGTTTATCCCGATGATCTCAGCCCGGTTCAGGATCAGATCCTGGCCTGGTCCGGAGACAGTTCCGCTGGTGCGGATAATTGAAATGATCTTAACCCCCATGGAGGCCGATAATTCCCGGGCCAGGTCCTGCCTGAAAAAACGGTCAGCAGGGGCCAGGGCAAACTCCGCTTTGCCAAGGCGCATACTTACAAGGGAAGTCAGGCTGTACCGTACCGAATCGCCGGTTATCAGTGCGCCTGTCAGTACCGCTGTTCCGATGATGGCCCCGGCCAGGGTCAGGAGCCATGAACGGGCGTAATGCCTTATGTTCTGCAGGATCAGGCGGATGATAGTCATTGGATGCGATTATGAGATCAGTTGAATTTTGCCGTTCAGCAGACGGTAATGCGTTTTCATCCTCCGGGCCACCTCCGGATCATGGGTCACCATCACAAGGGAATAATGATATTTTTCATGCAGTTCCACGAGCAATTCAGCCAGCATCGCTGCATTTTGTGCATCAAGCGAACCTGTCGGCTCATCCGCAAGGAGCAATGACGGCTTGTTGATCAATGCGCGGATCACCGCTACCCGCTGACATTCACCTACGGAAAGCCTGCCGGGGTAATGCCTGGCATGATCCTCAAGCCCTACCTGGGCGATGAGCTCAATGGCGCGGGCATGTGCCTCTTCTTTGAATATCTTTTCTTTTACCGGAAGAACCGGGAGAAGGATGTTTTCAAGGACCGTAAGCTGGGGCAGGAGCATGTGTTGCTGAAAAATGAACCCGATGAACCGGTTCCGGAGCTCAGCCAGCTGTTGTTCACCAAGCCCTTCAACCGGCTTCCCGTCAATGATAACCCGTCCTGATGTGGGCTGATCCAGCGAACCGAGAATGTTCAGCAGCGTGGTTTTGCCGGACCCCGACGGACCTGTGACTGCAATCATTTCATCCGGAGAAACAGTAAGTGAAATGTGGTCCAGAACGCGGTTTGGCTCACCCACCGGATGCTGGAAGTATTCTTTCGTTATGTCTGACAATTCTGCTATATACAGGACGGTTCCCATTGATGGTATATGTTTTATAAAAGGTTTGAGTTTCCTTTTCAAATATTGTAATCGATTTCAATATTTCCATCAAATACTCATATGCATGTTAAATGAAGAATCGTTGGAATCGCCTGTGATTTTTCTTTTAGTGGAAGAGGGAATTTTAGAAATTCTTCGAGGATTTGTTTTGCTAACTTTTTAATAAAAATTTGGTTGGAGTAATCGCTTGCATGTTTTTGAAAATGCAAATACAAAATGGTATTATTGACTTAAAATCAAATCCAATATCTTGTCAAGTTTATTACTGTGTTGTCTAACTTTTATTCGGATATCAATACAGAATTCATCAGTAAATTCTAATTCATTATTTCCACTTTTCAATTTTTTCTTTCCACTTTCAAAAACTTCAATTACATGTGCTAACAAATCACGTTTTTGTTTTAACTCACTGTAACTATGGCTAAAGACATTATTTTTATTAGGGTTTGTTATTTCATGGTCAATGGAATCTATAATAAATTGAGTTGCTAAAATTTTTTGTGAAGAATCGAACATTAACGTGTCTTTAACTATTTTATCAATTCTTGCATTCCTTTCATATTTATCAAAGTCATCTTTTTTATTATTAACTTTACTTTTAACATTTGCAAATATAGTAGTAATTAATTTATCCTTTAATCCATAAGAATTTTGTTCAATTACTGTATTTATTATTTTCAACATTATATTATCAATATCGCTCGTTTCTGCCATTATCAACCCTCTCATATTATTAAGGTCTTGAACTTTCTTTATGGTAGTGAAAATTACATTTCTAACTTTGTCAATGAAGTCATCATCCGCTCTATCAGCACAATACACACCGTCAATTTGAAATTTTGTCAATTCATTTCTAACGTAGTCTTCGCCTTGTGAAGAGTAAAAAATTACTTCAGTATAAATCCCTTTCTCACGGATAGAATTTAGAATCGCTGAACCTTTTTCGCCATTGGCCAAATTCAAATCAGCAATAATCAAATCGTAAATTTGAAAATCTATATTATCAAGATTGTCTGCATTGATTTCATTTCTTGGTTCGGGGAAAATAAATCCCAATCCCTCAACAATTCTTTTCACCAATCTTTGCTTAGCATAAAAGGAAGATTGCACATCTTCAAACCACAGAATTTTGTATTCTAAGTTCATTTCATAATTGTTATAATAAATTCAGCACCTTTCTTGTAATCTGTATTTGCAATAATGTTCCATTTGTAGTCCCTAATTATATTGCTTATATGATAAAGACCAAGTCCAGTACTTTTAGTTGTTGAGTATCCCCGTTTAAAAATCTCATTTATATCGGTAATTTCTTTGCTAAATCCAACACCATTGTCTCTAAATATAATATTAAACTTATTAGACAATGAATCTGTTATTATTGATAACTGTGTTGCTTTGTGTTTTTTAGAATTATTGATCATATTATCAATAATTATTGAAATATCTAATGGTCTGAAAGATGTTGTAAATGATTTTGAAGATATGGCCTTGTAGTCAACTTTTATTTTGCTCGTCTTAAAGTAATTTGAAATTTTGTTCACATAATCACACACAAAATCGGTAATATTATTTTCTTTTTTAGAATTAAAATCTTCAAAAATAGCTCTCATACCAAACCTTGAAAGGGACTCAATTTTATTATTTTCAGCAATTAATTCGTCCATAAAGCGAATCAAATCTCTATTGTTTATTTCTTCATCAATTGAAATCTTGAAATACAATTCATTGAGAATGGATTTTATGGTATCAGCAATTACATATACTTGATGATGTAAATTAGTGACATTTGAGAGATCTTGTGATTCTATTGAATCACGAATTGCCAATTGTTCATTTTTCTTTTCTAATTCTTGCTCAACGATTTTCTTCTCTTGAATTTTTGCATCCCTTTCTTTTTCAGCTAAATCTGCTCTTTTTAGCGAATGAGAAATTGCCTTTTCAATACGTTCAGCTTCTTTGTAAAGTTGAATATTTTGTGATTCTGCTGCAATTCGTTTAAAATTTTTAACCAATTTTTTGGCACTTTTTTCTTCTTTATTTGAAATAAGGTCAATTATATCCTTATTATAATTTAAATCAAGAAAAGATTTGTCATCTGAAATGTTAGCAATTAGTTTAACAAGATTTTCTTTTACTCTTTCACTTGAAAGATTTTCAGTTTCATCTTCATCATTAACTCCCCACTCTGTAACATCTATAACATATTTTTCTAATCGTCTTAATGTTTTAATTAAATATCCATCTTCTTTATTTGCAAGTTGATCATATGTTTTATTTTTTAAAAGGCCATCTCCACGACTTGTGGTTTCTCTTAACTCATAATTAGTACCTTGAATAGAAATTTCTCCAATTAGACTTCGAAGCCCAATATATCGTTTAAATCCTTGTAAGGCCCTGTTATCAATCCCTAACGAGTCATCATTCCTTTCCCCATATGGATAAATTCTAAATCCATTTTTGTAAACAAATAAACTTCCAAATTCCACATGCTCAACACCAGTTCTTTTTTTAAATGTAACTTTAGCAGAACGATTGAGAAAGTATAAAGTAATTCCAACATTTGATAAAAGAGGAAATTCGCTTTTTTCTTTTAATTCATAAATATAATTTTCTCTGTCAGTTAATCGGGTGGTAATAATTCCATTGTCGTTTATGGAGGATTCAATTTTTGTTGTCTTGATATCCATTTCAGTAAAAACAAAATTTTTGATTTCACCGTTAACAGTATTATAGTAAAGCTGAATATCATTGTTGGTTTCCTGCTTTAGCTTATTTATGACATCTAAGTCCTTATTTGCTTCATCAGGAACGGATAAAATAATACTAAATTTTTGTATTTCATCTGATGCATTTAAATCTGGGCGGATTAATTTCGATAATTTTTCTTTTAGCTTTTTAAAGTTTTCTCTATTCCAAAAATCAAGTGGTATGTCGGTAATTTCCAATATTGTTCCTTTTGTCAAATCATATTTTATTTTATCAAGAACATGATGAACAACTGGTATTTCCTTAAATTCAACCTTTTGATTTTTTTCAAATCTCTTCCAATCAACAAAAATATTCTCGAATTTGCTTCCTGGTTTTTCGCTTTTTGTTATTAAATTTAAATATTTTCCAAGACGATCACATGAAAATCTACCGACACCCTTTGCACCTGCATATACTCGTCCTGATTTTATTTTATCTCTGTAATCTTCAGTTCCGTCTCGTTTTGCAGAATAACCTAAGAATAACCATCGTTCCGTTAAATCCTTATAGTCCATCCCTTTTCCGTTGTCCTGAATGATGATTTTGGCATCCTTTGAATAAATATCCTCAAAGGTGATTTTTACTTCTGTTGCTCTAGCATCAAATGAGTTTTTTACTAATTCAAATACTGCAACAAAGTTGTCAGTAATTAAATCACTGCCAATAAGATTTTTTAATGCAGAACTTATTTTAAAGTATTTATCACTCATAAGCTTAGCAGTCCTTTCAAAACTAATCCACATTGTTCTCCAAAAAGAGGAGGAATAGCATTTCCAATTTGTGAATATCTAGGAACTTCTTTTGTTCTAAGATTACCACCTGTTGTGTACTTACCCTTAAACTCATACCAATCTGGGAAGCTTTGAATTCTAGCATATTCTCTTACTGTCAATATTCTTGGTTCAGAGTAATGAATGTAATCGTCAGGGAGTGTTGTTATTGTTGGACTTTTTTTGTTCTTGTCAAGTAGTATTATAGTATGCTTTTTAATATTATAACGCTCTCTTGTTTTTGTGTCTATTTCTTTGTTTTTATAACAGGTTTTTAATATGGCATCAAATTTTTCAACAATGTCAGGCCTATGTTTTGGAAATCGATGGCTATCAGCTATATTGTTATCGACCCCTTCTCTCATTAATGCCTGATAAGGACTCTTTATTTCAGAATATGTCCCAGTAAAAAAATTTTTCGTATCCGGAGACTCAACCAACCCATTTATTTTAAGTAAATCCGAAATGGCATCTTGTAAATTGGTATTAAAAGTAAGATTCTTTTTCAAAAGAAATGAATTTCTATTTTCTTTAAGCGTTGTAAAAAATGTCTCCACAAATTTCTTTGAAGCGTTAGATAAGTCTTTTCTTATTCCGATTAAAATAAACCTTGTTCTTTTTTGTGGAATTCCATAGTCTCCAAAATTCACTAATTCTCCTTTTACAAAGTAGCCTGCACGTGTTAAAGCATTTTCTACATATTTTGAATATTCCTTACCCTTATCCTTATTCTTTTTGAATTCCATTGTAAAACCTTTTACATTCTCAAAGAAAAGGATCTTTGGTTTTATTATTTTTACGAAGACAATGTAGGATTTAATCAAATCATTACGTTGGTCTTTTTCGTTTCTTCTTCCAGCAGTTGAAAATCCTTGACATGGTGGTCCACCAGCAACAAGATCAACCGTGTTCCGTAATGCGTAGAATTCGTTTTTATAATTTTTAATTGCGCTGGTAATTTCAATATTTTCTTGGGGTAACCAAAGCGGCCAACTAAAATGATGGTTATTTTTAATTAGATTGTACTGTAGAGTTTTAAAAGCATCTGGACTTTTCTCGATAGCAAATAATCCCTTCCAACCTGCATTATGAAGTCCTAATGAAAGACCACCACAACCGGCAAATAAATCTATATAAGTTGGTTGGTTTGCTATCATGTTATTTTAAAAGTTTTAAATGTCCACAACCTTTATGGAGTATTTCTTCAGGTGGATCGTCAATTGCCATAGTAACTAAGTATATTCCTAAACTCTTAATGGTGCCGATTTATTTCTAGATAATTCAGTTAATCGAGAAGAATTGATGCCTGTTATTATGATGCTTTAGCCTTCTTAATAGATATTTCGATAAAGACTCACCTAAAATTGTCAGTTAAAACGACTTTATTTCGCAAATATAAACATATGTATTGAATTTCTAAAAAAGCCTCAATAGATTCTAAATGTGAAATTGTAAAATTGAACTAATTGACAAGCCATTGTTTGGGCCTAATTGTAAAGATTGACAATGTATACAATGAGGATTGGAAGCCAAAATAAATTTCCCCGAGGATCAATAAGTCAAAGACAATCGTGTCGGTATTGAAAGCTTACTAGTCATTCAGATTTTTCGTTTTCCAATTAATCAGAATTAATATTCCATTTCATCGTCATATTGCAGTGCCTAAGTTTTTTTTCCACTTTTCCTTGACCGATGTGTAAACAGAAATCAGTTCCAATGACACCTTGTTACAATCAAAATGCTCTTCGACCCCCTTCCGTCCGGCAATGCTGAGTGAGACGAGTTTTTTAGGATCATTCAGCAGACGGCTTATGGTTTCTGCAAGGACTGAGGGTTCATTTGGCTGATAAACCACACCACCACCCGACTCTTCGATAATCTCCGGGAAACCGCCCAGTGCGGGCTGAACCACCGGTATCCCCGATGCCATCGATTCAAGCTGGTAAAGGCCAAATGCTTCGCCCTTCAGGACAGGTACCGAGAGCAGTGTCAACCCTGAAAAGAAATCATACAGGCCGGGGAAACTGAAATCATCAAACTTCTCCACATGATCTGATAATCCGTTTTTCTTCAGTTTCCGGAACTGGGTCCTGATGAAACTTTTGTCATCACCCGTATGGCCGCCGGTCAGGCGGAGCTTAAGATCACTGAACCGGGGATCTTTTTTAAGGAGGATAAATGCATCAACAAGGATGTGCAGCCCATTTTCACTGCAAAGACGTGACAGGTACCCGATCGTCCTGTTTTCTTTTGCAGGTAGTGAGTTTCTGTATTGCGAGGTATCAACCCCGATGGGGACTTTATGGATCTTTCCTTCGGGAAGGTTCATTTTACGCTTCATTTCAGCCCCGAACCAGTCGCTTACGGCGATCAGTGCATCAACACCTGAAGCCTGCCTTGCCAGCAACCCCCATAATTTTTCACGGGCCATGGGCTCCATGACATCGATCCAGACATCTTCATCCTGGAGGGAGCAAACCACCGGTACTCCGACTTCGCGACGGATCATCCCCGCCATCCCGAGGAGCAACGCATTGGAAAAATGAACGATATCAGGCTTTTCGTGGTGCTTTAAGTAGGTCACGACTTCTTTCAGGTCGTCGGCCTGGAGGCCTTCTTCCCCGAGAAGCATTGATTCAGTGAGGGCTTCAAGGCCATTTGCACGGGTTGAACCTGCTTTCCGCGCAGCATACCTAAGCACGGGGCCTGAGTTGAGCAATGCGTGAAGCCAAGCCGGCATTTTCCTCAGGACGGGAAACATCTGCTTAATATATATGCTGACAGCCCCGTAAAAAACTGGTGGTCCGTCGGGAACGACAGTCCCGTTCATGACAAGCGGGAGGTAAACAGGCAGGATGGTCGTTTCATGTCCGGCCTTTCGCAGTGAGGCCACCAGCGATGAATCGCGAAGGCAGTTACCGCAGTAAAATGTTCCACCGAACCCGGGAACGATGTGTACGATCTTCATTTTCCAAACATATAAATGGTTCCGTCTTCGGCTCCTATGACGATTCCTGCAGAGGTCACCGCAGGAGTGCTGTATATGGGGGAGCCGATATCATAACTCCAGGTCATGGCCCCGGTTGTGAGGTCGAGGACCCTCACCCTGCCATCGGTTGATGCAATGATAACGCTGTTACCTGAAATGACAGGTGATGCATCCACCTTCCCCAATGCCTTGAATGTCCACAGAATGGCCCCGGTCGAAGCATTGAAGCAATAAACGGTCTTGTTCTGAGACCCGATGATCACACGATTTCCGGAAATGGCGGGGGAAGAAAGGAATTGACCACCGCCTGTCGTTTTCCAGACCATCTTTTTCTTTCTCAGGTCGAAACAGAAAAACTCTCCGTCATAATTTCCAAACCAGACCTTGTTTCCACCGATCGACGGAGACGATGCCATATAAGTCCCGATATCGACCTTGTCGATCAATTCGCCATTCCCTGTATTGACCAGGTAGAGGTTTCCGTCACACCCGCCGAAAATCGCGATCTTTCCGAATAATGCTGGTGTGCCGTTGATATAGCTGGCTGTTTCGTATTTCCACCGGTTCTTTCCTGTTGCACCATCGATGCAGTGGAGGTTATAGTCATAGCTGCCTTCAAGGATCCCGAACCCCGGATCGTTTTTTGCAAAGATGATATTCGGGGCGCCGGAAACCTGTCCTTCCGTGATGTACTTCCAGATCTCCTTTCCTGTTGACAGGTCCAAGGCGAATATGTTGCCTTCAAGCGTTCCGGCCACTACCGAAATCTTTGTCACCAGGGGCGGCGCTTCAATGCTGTTGCCTGCATTGAATTTCCAGAGCAGTTTTCCTGAACCAGATAATGCATAAAGAAACCCGTCGTTTGACCCGATGAAAATGGTATTGTTGCAAACCACCGCCGAGGATTTGATGGCATCTCCGGTTTTGAAGGTCCAAAGCAGCTTAAAAGGGGGCGAGATGATTGCTGCTGCGCAACCGGTAAGCTGAGGATCGCCACGGTATCCCGGCCAGCAGTCGGCCCTTCGTTGCTGGGCCAAGCCTGGGATGACGATTGCCAATAAGGCCAGAAGCAGGTAGGTTTTTTTCACTTTCATTCTTTTATATCGTCCTGATCATGAATTTGAAAATGACTTATTTTCTCCCAACCATTCCGCGTCATCCGGTATCTGGATTTATATTCCACCCCTTCTTCCTGGTCGAGGAATGAAATCGCGCCGGTCGGACAGCTTTCGGCGCAGAAAAATGCTGAACGTGCAATCCCTTCCCGGAGTGATTCGCCCAACGGGACACCGATGCGGATATCAAATCCCCGCCCGATGAATGTCAACCCGAGCTCTTCCTTTTTCTCCGCCGTGATCTCTACGCACAACCCGCATTTGATACACTTTTCCGGTTCATAAACCAGCATTTCGTGACGGACGATCCGTGCCAGTTTTTTCCTGTCGGGTCCAACATACCGTTTACGGTTTGCATGGTACTGATCAGACAGGATCCGGAGTTTGCAGCTTACAGGTTTACGGCAATCACAATGAAGGCACCGGGCCGCTTCGCTCATTGCTTCTTCGGGTGTAAAACCCTCAAGCCAGCCACCGGAAGGTTCAATCCGCTGCCCCATGTGACTTTCCTGGAGGTATTCTTCCACTTCACCCTGTAAAAGATGCGAAATGGCAGAATGAAAGCTGTACCGGATCCGCTTGGATTTTCCCGTAGTGAGGAAAAGATCCGTTTCAACGGCAGCAAGCCTTCCCTGGGCTGCAGATCGCACAGCCATGATTTGGTTTTTTATTACACTTCCGCAACCGAATATTCCCGGGCGTCCAGTGACACAGGTTTTCGGGTTGAAAAATTTCCCTTCCTCATTCAGGGGCAGGGAGAAAGATTCCAGGGAATATTCAGCAGGATCGCCGGTGGCAAGAATGACGGCATCATGGCCGGGTATGATCTCTTCCTCAAACCGTTTTGCATCCATTTCCTGCCCGGTCAGAAGAATGATCCCCATCGAAAGCAGGGTGCTGATCTCTGCATCAAGGATCTTGCGGGGCAGTTTCTCTTCCGGGATCGAATACCTGAGTGCTCCCCCGGGCAGCTCTTTCCGTTCATAAATTTTGACCAAATATCCAAGCCTCCGGAGATAAAATGCCGCCGAAAGGCCCGCAGGTCCGGAGCCGATCACCGCTACTTTTTTCCCGTTCTCCTGCATGCCCGGTAAAAGGTTTTTATTCCTCCGTTCCTCATCCATCGCCGTGAAGCGTTTGAGCAGGCATATGGAAACAGCAGAATCAACCTCCTTCCTGTGACAGGCTTTCTCGCAGGGAGCAGGGCAAATGTAGCCGAGTATCAGCGGCAATGCAATTTCTTCCCTGACAATCGTAAGCGCTTCCAAAAAATGGCCACCTGCGATCAGGCGGTTCATCAGGGGGATGTTCATAAAGGCAGGGCAGGAGAGCCTGCATGGGGCTTCACAATCGCCGACATGATCGCTCAGGATCAGTTCCAGTGCTTCACGCCTGACCTCCCGGATCTCCGGTGAATGGGTCTGGATCTGCATTCCCTCATTCACCGGCATGGCACAGGATGGGATTATTTTGCCGCTGCTGAGATCTTTGACCAGGCAGACCATGCATGAAGGATGGTTTGAATGCCCTTTCATGTAGCACATCGTCGGGATCCGGATGCCCAGGGAATTCGCTGCCTCCAGCACGGTGGTGCCGGGGGAGACGTCGATGGACATATTATCGATGGTTATCTTCATTGTCAGGCTACAATTACAGCATCTTCAGGGCAAACCTGCCGGCAGATGTCACATTTAATGCATTTTTCCTGGTCCACTTCGTGGAGTTCATAGGGTTTAAACGCGATTGCCCCGGCAGGACAGCGCTGGGCGCAAAGGGTACACCCGATGCATTTCTCAGAAATGGTATACTTTATCAGTGAAGGGCATTTCCCCGCCGGGCAGCGACGGTTGATATGGGCTTCATATTCATGACGGAAATACCTGAGCGTGGTCAGCACCGGGTTTGGGGCTGTTTTTCCCAACCCGCAAAGACTGCCTTTCTGCACACTGTGAGCAAGCTGTTCAAGATGGTTCAGGTCGTCGGGAACACCGCGCCCGTTGCGGATCTTCTCAAGAAGTTCAAGCATTCTGCGTGTACCGATGCGGCAAAAGGTGCACTTGCCACACGATTGTCCCTGGGTGAAGGAAAGAAAATAATGGGCCAGGTCAACCATGCAATCCCGGTCGTCGAGTACGATCAGCCCGCCGGAACCCATCATGGCGCCGGCAGATGAGAGGGCTTCGAAGTCGATGGGCAGGTCGGCCATTGAAGCAGGGATACATCCGCCTGAAGGTCCACCGATCTGGACGGCCTTGAATGTCCTGCCTCCCGCAATGCCGCCTCCGATTTCTTCTACAACTTTCCGGATTGTGATCCCCATCGGGACTTCGATCAGACCGCCACGATTCACTTTTCCTGCAAGTGCGAAAACCTTTGTGCCTTTGCTCCCTGATGTACCGATGGAGGCGAATTGCGATGCCTTGTTCCGGATGATCCATGGAACCAGCGAAAGCGTTTCAGTATTATTGATCAGCGTTGGCTTTTCATGCAATCCCCGGATGGCGGGGTAGGGTGGCCGCAATCGCGGATTTCCCCGCTCGCCCTCAACGGATGCGATCAGCGCTGTTTCTTCTCCGCAGATAAATGCACCTGCCCCTTCAAAAACACGGATGGAAAACCGGAAAGAAGATTTAAGCACAAAATTTCCCAGGATGCCTTCCCGGACACAGATTCCCAGTGTCTCTTTCACCCGCTGGACTGCCAGGGGGTATTCGGCCCTGATGTAAAAGATCCCTTCGGATGCACCGGTGGCAAATCCTGCGATAAGCATCCCCTCGATGATCCGGAAAGGATAGGATTCGAGCAGCATCCGGTCCATGAAGGCCCCCGGATCACCCTCATCCCCGTTACAAATGATATATTTTGAATTTTGTTCCTGGTCACTGACGATCTGCCATTTTTTGCCGGTAGGAAATCCTGCGCCCCCGCGTCCCCTGAGGCCGCTGGTGGAGATCTCTGCAATCACCTCCTGTGGACTCATCGATGAAAGACACCATTCAAGGGCAGTGAACCCGCCATTCTTCCTGTACTCTTCAAGATTTAGTGGAGAGATCTTTCCCCGGTATTCCGTGGCAATGGCCATCTGGGGATCAAGAAAATCGCACAAAGGTGTTTCGCGCTGATCCTCCTCATACCGTTGGAAGGTGACCGGAGCGCTTTCCTCTACGGCCTTGTCGAACAGGTGATAAACCTTTGTTCTCAGCCGGTCCAGCCTACCGGCCGGACGAAAATGGGCCATCACGGCCTCCCGGACATCATCCGGTTTCATTTTTGTGTAGAATATGGAAGGTTCTCCGGGCCGGATGATCTCCATCATCGGCACCTGGTTGCAAACGCCCACACATCCAACCTGTTTAACGTCAACATTGATCCTGTTTTTCAGGAGGACCTCATCCAGCATTTGCCTGACTTCTGCGCTGCCGCTTGCTACGCAGCAGGAGCCAAGACCAAGCCTGATCTCTCCCTGCACCGGGTGATTGTTTGGACCGGGAAGATTTCCTGGGACTGCAGACATTGAAAATTTTCCGAGGAAATCCTTTAGCAAGGAACCCGCATCTCCGGGTTTTACATGTCCGTAGGTGATGTCATCAACTTTAACAACCGGGGCCAGTGTGCAGCAGCCGAGACAGGCGACCTTCTCCAGGGTGAATTTTCCTTTTAGATCGGTCAGGTTGCCGTCCTTCAGTCCCAGTTCACGGGTAAAAGCATCATAAACGATCATCGCGCCCTTGACATGACAGGCAGTTCCGGTACAGACCCGGATGATATGCTCTCCCGCCGGTTCAAACCGGAATTGGTTGTAAAAGGAAGCTACACTTTCGATTCGTGCAGGAGTGATGTCTGTAGATTTACAGATCAGTCTCAATGCTTCACGCGGCAGGAACCGATACTCTTTCTGGATCGCCTGCAGGATCGGTATGACGGATTCCTTCCCGGTACCGTACTTCAGTACAATATGGTCAACGACTTCCTGTATGTTCTTGCTGTTATTCATGTTAAGGCCCTTCGGGCCTTTCGTTATCTTATTTCATATTCTCTGCGCCTCGGCGGTTATTCATGTTAAGGCCCTTCGGGCCTTTTAGCTGTAAATTTTTATTTCCCTATGCAAAAAAGATTCTTATTTCCCCTGATAAAGATCCTTCCATCCGCGAAAGCCGGTGTACAGACCGAGCCCTCTCCAAGAGGTGATTCCCCGATAATGGACATGGTTTTATCCGCCCGGAAAATGTGCATCAACCCCTGCTTGTCCATCACGAACAGCTTCCCGTCTGCGATCATCGGAGACGAATAAACGGATCTGTCCAGTTCCTTCACCCAGTTCTTCTTTCCAGTTGCAGCATCATAGCATACAACCACCCCGTAGCTTGTGACGACGAAGACCATATCCCGGATGGCGACAGGACTCGGTACATCCGAAAGGTATTCATTGTCTTCCCATGCAACAGACGGTGATTGCCCGAGCTTTATTGCAGCCAGCTTTGAATATTCATTGATGGAAAAGACCATTCCGTTTCCAAAAGCCAGGGATGGACCGACTTCCCCGGAGATGCAGTCAACCTTCCAAAGCTCTTTTCCCGTTGCAGGGTCATAAGAAGCAACGTAAGGTTCCGATGCCAGGAGAAGCTCAGAACGGCTACCCGTATTCACGATTACCGGCGAAGCCCAGGATATCTTTACATCACGTGAAGTTTCCCAGGCCTTTTTCCCGGAAACACCTTTAAATGCCATCACTTTTCCTGATCCTGCCTGATCATACTGAACGATCAGAAGATCCTGGTACATATTCAATGAGGAGGAATATCCGTAATGATTCTTCGGGAGGCCGAGGCTCTTGGACCATGTGATCTTCCCCGCCATATCTAACGCTGCAAGGTCGCCATTGGCAAAGATGGCGTAAATCCTGAACCCGTCGGTGGTCAGCGTCGGGGCTGCCTGGCCTGTCTCTGCATTGACCTTTGGCGCCGGTCCCGGGCTTCCGGGTATCCTGGACAGGTCGGCTGTCCAGGTGATTTTTCCATCAGATGCATTGATGCAATAGACCACCCGCTGGTTCTCCTTTGCCCCGGAAACAAAAATCTTATCCTTCCAGATAATGGGAGAATTAAATCCCGGGAGTGGGATCTCCGTTTTCCATCGTATATTTTTTCCGGAAGATCCATCCCATGAAACAGGGATGTTCTTCTGAAAGGCAACTCCGTTTCCACCGGGTCCACGGAATGAAGTGAAGTTCGAAAGGATCTCCTGTTCTGTCGGAAAAGTCCCGGCAGGATTTGCATTCCCGGGTGCTTCATTTTTCGCAAGAACTGAAGAATCTGAAAGTACAGAGCCCGGCGCGTTCTGATTGTCCCGGACCTGCCTGATTGAATCGGCTCCTGCAGCGGCTTTTTCAAGAAGTGCAGCTTCGGGAGAAGCAGTGTTGAGCATCCGGTGGGTGAGCCACGCTAGGACCAGGGTAAACGAAACCAGCACGATTCCGGCGATCACAACCCACCTTTTCCGGGTATTTCGTTGTTCGATATAATCAGTTGGTTCAGATCCCGGTAACGAAGGTATTTTCGGGGTGATCAGTTCAAGCGCTTTCATGCAGATGATCATAAGCAGGATCCCTGCAGCAAGCAGGTAGCCCCCCGTACGGATCTGCCACTGGCTGGTAAAGAATGCTTTCCTGACCAGCAGGTCGATCTGCCGTATCTCCTGCTGCAGGCCGGTATTTCCCGGGTCCCTGGCAAGTTGTTCATGCAAATGGGCCAATGCCGGGGTGTTCAGCGGGTCTGTACGTTTCAGCTGGATATATGTGGCGATGATCAGGATGCAGATCACCAGCGAAAAGATCCCGGTAACTGCAGCAGTCAGCCGCAGGAACCTCACAAGGAGCAGATCGGGGATCTTAATTGTCTTCAGCATTTATTCTTAGCCTTTCTTTTATGTACCCTCCCCGACCTTCGGTCTTCCCCTCCCTACCAGTAGGGAGGGGATAAGAGGGGTGGGTATTACGTCGCTTTTACCGGGCAATAATCCATGCATTTCCCGCAGCTCAGGCAGGTTCCCCTGTTCGGAACATAATCCGTCCTGTAGGGTGTTCTTACCAGGCCGATCAGCGTAAATCCAAAGACAAGCCCGATGAATCCGCCAAAGATCCGGCTTCCGGCGAGGAATGACTTTTCAATTCCTTCAACCTCCGTCTTCAGTTGCTGTAACGGAACCCCCGAAGCCCTGAATGCAGTGATCTCGGGTATTTCAGGTTGGTCATCCGTAGTTTTTTGTTCCTGGATAAGTCTTGCCAATCTTACCTTTGAATTCACCCCGGCCAACGTTTGGTGCAGTTGTCCGCCTGTCCAAACCCCTCCGATGATCATTAACGGCAGCAGGCATATAAGTAAAATCAGCCTGTTAACCTGTTTCTTTTTTCCGGCCGGATCTTTTTTGGTTTGCGGGTAATCGATCGCATCATACGGACAGGCATTCTCACACAGCCGGCACTGGATGCATTCCGCCGGGGTAATGGTCATATGTTTCCAGGAGAACCTGCTCATCCAGTTGAGAATAACTCCGTAAGGACACAAAAACCGGCAATAGGGACGTGCAATGAATATTCCCGAAAGCAGGAGGATCCCCGCAAAGAGGAACATTCCGAACGAAGCATTCAGCCTGAATATCCCTACAAAAGGATCGTACCGGCAGATGATGAAATCGGTTGCGGTGGCTGCAAATAATATAGCCAATCCAAGGTAAAGGAAAGGGATCATCCCCAGGAATGCATTCAGCCAGGCCCCCATGCGCTGGGGTTTGAAGGAGATGAGATCCTGGATGGCCCCGAACGGACAGACCGCCGCACAGAACGTCCTTCCGAATAATAATGTGAAGATCAGCGGAAGGAGGAAAAAGAGGAGCGCCACCAACGGGATGGTATAAGAACCTTCAAACATCCCAAGGGTCACATTTTGTATGGCCCCGATGGAACAGATGCAGCCCTGGCGGTAAAAACCGAAATATACAAGGGCAAACATGGAAAGCCAGAAAACACCCAGCCGGGAACGTTTTTTCAGGACAAGGTAAGAGGAAAGCGAGAGCGCCAGTATGAGTAGAACAACATCCAGCCACGCGAGGAGTTCCGCCCGCGGCATCGGAAGAAAAGGTTCAGGGGTGACATAACCGGATTCGAATTCAGGCTTGGGAAACCGCTGTACAGCCATCGCCGGGGAAAGGAATAACCCTGTCACCATGAAAAGTAAAACGATGGACAGCTTTCGAATCATATTTTTTCCTTTCCGAAACCTTTAAGCAGGTAAGGATCCGTCAGCGGAACGCGGCTGAACGCATTCGACGGGCAGTTTCGTGCGATCGAGCACTCGTTGCAGTTTTCGCAGAGATGGTGCCTCACCTGCAGCTGGAGCGACCCGTTGCCAAAGGCCCCGCAACCCTTCACACACTTTCCGCATCCGATGCAGAGTTTTTCATCGATGATGTATTCATAGAAAGGATCTTCAACAAATGTACGTTTTATGGCACTTACCGGGCAGAGTTGCTTTTCAGCGCCGGTATCGAGCGTTTTGGTGCCGGCTTTAAAGTAGCCGCTGCAAAGGTTGCAATAACCGCACATGGAATAGGCATGGGTGCATTTCACGGCCGACGGCGATTTTACGCAGTTTGTGGCGCAACGGCCGCACTGGATGCACTTGGCAGGATCGAGCTGCCAGACAAGAATGCCTGACTTCCGGTTTTTCCCGAAAAATGATCCTCCCTGCCTGAAAAGAAGGTCGCCTGAAATAAGCGCCAGTCCTCCGAAAAGTGTGCCCCGTATGGCAAGGCGGAAAAAATTCCTGCGGTTATGTTTTTCCATTTGTTATTTTTTTTCTTTTGGGATGAAGATCCGTACCTGGTTTCTTGACGGATCAAGGACCAGGATTGCTCCTTTCAGACCGGGTGCAAGATCCAGGCCCCGTGTACCTTCACTGAATGATTCCGGTCCTACGACCAGTGCTTTGAATTTGCCATCGGGTGAATAGATTTTCACCCGTTCGATCCCTTTTTCACTTGTGACAAATGAACCGTCGGACAGGAACGTAAAATTGGAAGGATTGCAGCAACCGCAGAATCCGTCCAGCAACCCCGAAGATTCTCCCCAGGAAGCCAGGAGTGACCCGTCAGGTCCGTACCGTTCCAGTTCATGCCGACCGGTATTTGCCACCCAGAGTTCACCTGCTGAATTAATGGCAACATCGAAATAGGGACTTGGGATGATAAATCCCGGAATCTTCCTTACAGGATCCTTTTCCCCGATCTTTGACAGGATCTGTCCTGTCCTGTCATATTCATAAACGATCAACTTTCCTGCATCAGCAACATAAATCCTGTTATCTGAAGAGGCAACACTCGTAAGAATTGAACCTGTATCAGCCGGGAGCCATGCCGAGATCCTCACCCCGGAAGGGTTCCATATCTCCATATGGTCCTCCATCCCGATCGCCAGGTTGCCATCAGACATGGCTGCGATACACGTGGCAAGCCCCGGTATGCTGAAGCGGCTCAGCCGGTGGCCCGAAGCATCCAGGATCTCAACGCCTCCCTGGCCACCGATGTAGATCCTTCCCTGCAGGTCTGTGGCAAGACATTTAACCTCAGGGAGGATGGATTTAACGGGATTGATCTCCGAAAAAGCCGGAACGGAATCCGATTTTCGTAAGTCCTTCATCCCGTAATCAAAAGGATTTTTCTGCAATTCCGGAGTTCCTGTGAACATATCCAGCAAGATCCAGGTCACAAGTGACAGGAAAAGCGCAATGGCAAAAACCAGGAAAAGTTTCTTCTTCATTTTTTCCGGATATCAATGCATACCAATTGTTTCGAATCACGGGCCAGCAAATAGCCACCAGTCATGGCCAGCGGACCCCACGCATCCTGCCCCGACAGGATCTTCGCCTTATCCAGCGTCCTGAATTCTGTACCAGATACACGTGCAATGGTCATTTCACCATCGTCGTCAAGGATGAAAAATTTATCATCGGCCATGAGATATGGCCCAAGTCCAAAACGCTCATTTTTCCCGCTCGTTAACAGGATCTTTTTTCCGTCAGAAGGAGAAACCCCCACGAACTGGTTCCTCGCCCCGCCCGCATCTTTCGGGAGTATGGAATACACCTTTCCCCTGTAAAATACCGGTGTTTGCTGTTCGGATGCAATGCCTTCCTGCGGCCTGAACTGCTGGAGGACCTTTGCAGTCCATACGCCTCCTGTTTCTGTCACACGGATCAGGGCGGTACCTGCACCATAGCCTGCCGTTAAAAGGATCCGGCCATCATCCAGGACGACAGGCGTAGGAGCAACCACGGCGGGCGCGAATTCACCGGTCTCCCATAGCACTTTCCCGGTATCGGTTCCTGATGCTGAAACACCGCAAATCCCTCCGATCGCAAAATAGATGTACATTTTTTTTCCGCTGATGGTTGCTGTCATTATGGAGGAATGCGACATTTTCCATTTCTTCGGATTGGGCGTTTCCCAAACCGGCTTTCCGGTTTTACAATCGATGCCGGCCAGCAAGGCTTTGCCTCCTGGGGCGATGACTGCCGTATCTCCTTCCAGTAGCGGGCACTGACCCGTATACCAGAAAGGAACTTCCGTTCCGTATTGCTTCTCGAGGTCAATGCCCCACTTCAGGTCGCCTGTCAGGCGGTCGACGCACATCACCTGGCATTTCGGACCGATGGTGATGGCGTATTTGTCATTGACCGCCGGGATCGTGCGCGACAATCCGTGGTTCCGCTTGAGATGGACTTTGTATTCCCTTCTCCAGAGCTCATTTCCGTTCAGCAATGAAAAGCAGCGCAAGGCATCAGTCTTTTTCTTTTCATCATAATCAAGCACATAAACACGACCGCCATAAACAGCAGGAGCAGCATGGCCTTCCCCCAGGTCGATCTTCCATTTTATCCGCTCAGAGAAGTTCCCCCATTTTTCGATCAGCGGGATCCTTTCTTTATTGATGTTGTCGAGGTCTTTTCCGCGGAAACGGGGCCAACCGGGCCCGGGAATCTCATTCACCGTTCCGAAATACGTAAAAGCTTCGCCAATCTTCACTTCCTGGCTTTTGCCCGTTAATGCCGAACCATGCCTGTCCATCCCCGGAACCGATTCTTTAAGATACTGCGAAGGATCATGGAACAGCCACCAACCGGTCATTCCGGTTCCCAAAAGAATTGTAAGGATGATCACAACAGTAAGCAGGTTCTTTTTCAGCATCTGGTGTCAAAATAACCAAAAACGATAAATACGGGGAAATCTCTTAGACAAACCAGTATGTTTCCTCGACGAGTGCAGCAGTTAACCCTTTATTTGTTTTTACTTTCCAGAGATATCGTAGGCCATCAGCACATCGCCATGCCTCACCAGCAGCATTCTGTTGCTGATCACAGGGTGAGACCAATAGGGCCCTTTTCCCTGCGAAACGATGAAACTGCTTACCAGCTCGAATTTCTCCGGATCAGCTTTTACCAGTCCAAGGTTGCCATTTTTTTCCTCGAAACAATAAAGCATTTTACCATCAGAGATGATGGCACCTTTTGTAAACCATTTGTGTTCATACATTTTCCTTCCGGTTTCCCAATCGATGCAGCACCAGTTTCCGCGGCTGTTATCGATCCAGTTTGAACCGTAAATGTAGTTCCCGACTTTCACAACACCCCCGTGATGACAATCCAGGAGTGTATCCACCCATAGCTGGGTGATCGCATCGCCTTGTTCCGACAGCCGGAACATCGATCCTGCATGGTCATACCCTCCGGTTATGTAAAGCATCCCGTTGGCAAACAGAGGTGTAACGGTATTTGTTCTTGGAGCCCCCGGCCATATTTTCAATCCTTTTTCCGGTTTAAGGTCGGCGAAGTTGTATTTCCAGAGGATCTTCCCGGTACCGGCATCAACACCGAAAAACCAGCGTTCCATGAGGGAGACGATGATCTCTTTTGATCCGTACTTTATAAGCCGGGGTGAGACGTATGCCGAAGTATCCTGCAATGATTCTGACATCCAGATGGTCTTTCCCGTCATCTTATCCAGGGCGACCATGGAGGTTTTATTTCCGGCAGGGGTATAGTAAAGCTGGTTTCCGTTGATCAGCGGGGATTCGCACACGCCCCAGGTGCCGTAAACGCCACCGTATGTGCTGATACCATCAACAGACCAGAGGATCTTGCCCGTCGCATTTTCGAGGCAGACGATCGCGCCTTTTCCACTGATCGCATAAACCCGGTCACCGTCAACTGTAGGTGTGGTGCGGGTTTCGGGGAATGGACCATCCCAGGCGGGACCGAATTTCGTTTGCCAGAGGATCTTGCCATCGGTTGAAAGACAGGTCATCATATCCTGCGACTCTTTTTTGCCGGTGACAAAGATCTGCTTTCCGTCGGAAACAGCGGAAGAGTAACCCGTTCCAATCCCTTCTGCACTCCACAGCATGGCAGGTCCTTCGGCAGGCCATTTTTCGGCAAGGCCGTCACCCGGGTAAATGCCGTCGCGTTCAGTCCCGCGCCATTGAGCAGAAACCTGCGCACTCAGGTTCAACGTAACCAATAAGAAACAGAGACAAAACAGGTGCTTCATAGTTTGGAAATTATTTTTTGATATTGTACACCATCAGGGATGAACCATGACGAACGAACAGCTTTCCTTTTGCAATGACAAGGTGTGCCCAGTGCTGATCCGTCCCGAAGGGTACTTTAAACCCCCCAAGCCGTGCAAACCCGCTTGCCGTAGGAGATGCCAGCGCAACTTCGCCTTTGTCGCTGTAACAGTAGAGTAAACCATCCGCATTGATGATATTCCCTTTTCCCGTGAATGTGGATGTTCCAAGTTCCTTTCCGGTTTTCCAGTCGAGGCAGAACCATCCCTTGTTGGAGTCGTCGCTCCCGTAAAGCTTACCGTTCAGCAGGACATAGCCTCCCATGCGGTTATCCATCGAGGCATTTCTCCAGAGTTCCTTTACAGTGCCGCCATCGGCAGAAAGTTGCAGCATGACACCGCCACGCCCGTAACCGGAAGAGCAGAACAGCATGCCATTATTGTACAGCGGGGTATTTGCGTGAACTGAATACCTGTTGGTCTGTTCATGATTCCAGAGAAGAGCACCGGTGTTTGCATCAAAGCCGAGAATATGGTTTTCGGTTTGTGTTACAAGGAGGGTTCTGCCCATCAGCCGGATGATTGCGGGAGAACAGTATGCACTTGCTTCACCCATTCCTTTGCTGTTCCAGATCAGTTTACCGGTATTTCGGTCGAGAGCGATCACATTGTTATTGATCCCACCCACGGTGCAGAAGATCTTGTTTCCATCACACACCAGGTTTTCGGTATACCCCCACTTGATGTTACGTCCGTCGTAATCCTTTGTCACATCGACACTCCAGATAAATGCCCCGTCATCGGCTTTCCTGCATACAATTTTTCCAAAACCGCTGAACATGTAAAGCTTCCCACCGGTGATCATCGGGGTGCTTCTGACTCCTGGCCAACTCTCGGTCCATTCCTCCCCATATGGGATCTTCCAGAGCAATTTTCCATCAAGGGAAAAGCAAAAGATCTGACCGATCCCGTTGATGATGCCTGTTGTGTAAACCCGGTCATTCGCAATTGCGGCAGATGCATGTCCTGTGCCCAGTTCATCATAATGCCAGAGCAGATCTGGTCCAGCTTCCGGCCAGGCTTTCAGCAAGCCTGTTTCAGGGTAAATGCCATCACGGTCCGGTCCGCGCCACTGGGCCGATTCCTGTGACCACAGCATATTCAGGGAGATAAAGCATATCCCCAGTAACAAAAACGTTTTTTTCATACAGGATGTTGAATTGTGTGGATCAAAAGTACGAAAAAAGACGATTCAACCTGCGGGCTGAAGACGACTCATTTATCGGTAAGAATTGATATTATTCATCAAGAATTTTGACGAACTTACCGATAATAGATACCTGATCATTCCTGATTGCATATATTTGATGGTCAAATGTACCTACAAGACCTAAGGTCGGGGAGGGTACGGGGTTGATTCCCATCCGTTCAACCCGGAAAATTGTTCAGAGAACTCTTCCTTATTTCAATTGGATGGAGATAAATTATCTAAAATGTAAACGATGAAACACTTCTTCCTCAATGGCCTTTTTGCCCTCCTGTTGCTCAATACCCTTCCGGGACAATGCCAGGAAATTCTTCAATGGCGCGGAACCGAGCGTTCCGGGGTATACTACGAAACCGGGCTCCTGAAAACCTGGCCGGAAGCCGGCCCACAATTACTTTGGGAATTTGACGGCCTGGGGAATGGCTATGGTAGCCCTGTGATCACAAAAACAAACATTTTTGTCAACGGTGAAACTGATACAACCAGTTATTTAAATGCATTGGATCTTTCAGGAAAATTTCTCTGGAAATCCAGGATCGGCAAAGAGTGGATCATTAATTACCCGGGGTCGAGAAGCACGCCCACCATAATGGATGACCTGGTTTACCTTACTGCCGGCTGGGGCCAGCTGGCCTGCCTTGAAGCAAAGTCGGGAAAAGAAAAGTGGTCGGTTAACCTGATGGCCGATTTCCATGGTCCGGTTCCCAGGTTTGGTTTTTCCGAATCGGTGCTCGTGGACGGAGATATTGTGTTTTGTTCTCCCGGAAGCCCCGACACCAATGTTGTGGCTCTCGACCGGTTTACCGGGAAGATCCGGTGGATCTGCAAAGGGGCCGGGGAAATGACGGCCTACTGTTCTCCGATGATGATCAGGCTTCCCATGAGGAACATCCTCGTTACCTACTCAAGAACCATGTTGCTCGGAATCGATGCAAAAGACGGGAAACTGCTCTGGTCATACAAACAGGAAGGACAGGATAATGACTGCCAGGTCAACACTCCGATCTTCGAGAACGGATTCATTTACGCTGTTGCCGGGAACGGGAATGGAGCATTCAAGCTGAAGTTGTCGGACGATGGCACACAGATCACAGAAATCTGGAAAAATCCTGCCTGCGACAACCTGACCGGGGGATTCATCAAGGTGGGGGATTATATTTACACCTCTGGGTATGAAAAACGCCAGTATTATGTTGTGGAAACCAATGCCGGGAAAATCATCGATTCTGTAAAATTCGATCGCGGAAGCATCATTCTGGCTGATGGGATGTTATATCTTTACAATGAAAAAGGACAGGTTGGATTATTCAAACCAAACGGCCCGAAACTCGAACAGGTAAGCACCTTCAAGCTGACAAAAGGAACAAAGGCGCATTTTTCCCATCCCGTGATCTGCAACGGCATATTGTATATCAGGCATGGGAAGTCGCTGCTGGCGTATAAAGTAGCGAAATAGTGAAATAGCGAAATAGCAAGATATGAAAAAACTTTACTCCCTCACCGTCGCCCTCATCCTGGGTCTCGGCGTTGCCTACGCCCAGGACCTCACTTTGGACGAGGTTATCGCAAAACATTTAAAAGCGATTGGCTTTGAAAACCTTCAGAAGGTCAATACGATCATCATGTCCGGTACCATGATCCAGAACGACGCCATGCCGGTGAAGATCACCCGGATGCGCCCTGACAGGTTCTTCATGGAATTCGATGTGGCGGATCTGACGGCTTACCAGGCATATGATGGACAAACCGCCTGGTGGACCACTCCATGGACCGGGAATCCCAGCCCCCAGGTCATGCCTGAAGACCGGGCCAAAGACCTACGTACACGCGCTGATTTTGAAGGATTGCTAGTCAACTGGAAAGCAAAAGGTCATACCGTCGAGCTCGCCGGATCCGATACCGTCGAAAAAGCGATTGTTTATAAACTGAAGGTCACTAAGAAGGAAGGAGGCATTGAATACCTGTTCATCGACCGGGAAAAATTCATCCTTCAGAAAAGACTTTATTACAGGACGGTCCGCGGACAGGAAGTGGCCATGGAAAATTATTTCCGCGATTACCGCCCGGTCCAGGGTGTCCTGTTTGCATTCACCCAGGATACTCATTTCGGGGGCCAGCCATACAATTCGCTGCAGCTTGAATCCATCGAGCTCAACAAACCTGTTGATGAGAAAATCTTTAAAATGCCGGGAAAGTAGTCCTGCTATTTTCCTTTCTTCTTGCGGGTTTTATAAAAACTCAACTCGTTGATCCGGTTCACAGCATAATCCCGGTAAGAAACAGTCTGGGGCAAATTGGTTGCCGGGCCTGCTTCAGCGCCTTTCATTTCAACGAATTTTTCATAATATGGCAATGCTTCTGCCGGTTTACGAAGGTAATAATCATACTGGTAAGCGATCTTGAAAACAATGATCGAATCCCCGGGATCTGCCTCGTGTGCCCTGATCAGAATTTCCAGCGCCGTATCAGGCTTCCCTGCCAAAGTATAGGCACCGGCAAGCTCAGAATAGATCGACCTGAGAAAGTCGCCCGGTGGCAGCACCAGTTCCAGGGTTTTATGGAGGTAACACAACCCTGTGTCAGGATTGAATGAACGGCTGGCTGAAACTCCGTAATAAAAGCAAGCCTCGGCATCGGTCGTATCGAGATCGAAGGCTTTCCGGAAAAAAGGCGCTGCGGAATCATATTTTTCAAGTTTGTAAAATGAAAGCCCCATGTACTTCATCGTGAATTTGGATGGATCTCCAAGCACAATGGCCTGCCTGAAGCGCTCCACAGACCCCGGATAGTCTTTCAGCATGTAGGCGGCATAAGCGTTAAGACGCTGCACCTGGTAGACCGAGGGATTCTGCTTCATGTAGCCGGCGGTTACAGCCAGGGCCGGATCATAGGCTTTACGTTGCATGAGAAGATTGGCGATTTTCACCATGACCCCGGGATCGGATGGATTTATGATGTGTGCCCTCGTGTAAAAAATCAATGCTGAATCAGGTGTCTTCAGTTCATGGTAGGCAAAAGCGATCTGTTTCAGGAGATAGAACGAAGCAGAATCCCGGATAAAAAGCGGCAACAGGAGGTTTAATGACTCCTTGTACTCTTCTGTCTGTGTGTATAAGGCAGCCAGCTTGAGAATAGCATACTCATTGCCCGGGTTCAGTTTAAGGATCTTCCGGTACCACCGAATTCCCTGTTTCAGATCTCCCGATTGCTGGTAGAGTCCGGCCAGTTCATTCATGAACACAGGATTTGTCGTGTCCGACCGCCATGCGCGCAGGAAAAGAAGTTCGGCGTCATGAAAGCGGAACAGCGCCGTCAGGGCCTTCCCCCCGAGCACCAACAATTCGGTTTGTGTTGAATCAGTTGCAAGAGATTGCTCAGCCAGCCTGAACGCCTGTCCGTACTCGTACTTCTCCATCAGGGCCCTCACCTGTTGTGCTGTAGAAACAGGCTGGGCAGGCAAAATAAAGGATAGAATTATCATCCACAATATCAGCATCCCGGTTTTCATGGATCCTTGGTTTTATCTGTTTATTGAGGTTTTTGGAATTCTCTTTTTTCCATTGGATGGGTAAAAACAAACATTTCGGGAATGCTTTTTATGACGGATTGATAATAGGCTGCTTTTCCCGGCTCCACATGCATGAAAATGATATTCCGTGAATGGATATATTCATTCAGCAATTCCTGTCCTTCCTTCCGGAGAAATGTCCGGTCAACAAATGCGATATCAAACTCTTTTGTTCCGACACGATACATTTCGAATTGCTGTTTTGCTGATGCAGAGCCATCGCCGGAATGAAAAAGGGAAAACCCGTCTACCCCGATGATGTACCCGAAATTCTCGACATCCCTGTGAATGTCATATTTTGTCCCCGTTACGGAGTCCGTCTCAAGCCAGGACCCATGATTGATCCTTAAAATTCTGACATCTGTTTTATATATGGAAACCGAAGTATCGTATGATCTGCGAGATTCAAACGGGTGAATTCGTTGCGAAACCATTGAATAGCCTGCATTCCGCTGAAGAATTTCATTTACCTGTCCGGGACAGATCAGAATGGATTTCCTGCTATTGGTCAGGAAATCAATTACCATGGAGGCATTAAAATGATCGCTGTGCTTGTGTGTCACCAGGACGAGATCCACATTATCAAACGGCGGAATACCTTTGAGCATGAGATGGGTAACAGAATCGCCGGGCTGATCACACCAGTTTCCTTTGATGTTTCCGAATAAGGCATCTACCAGGATCTTGTGGCTCCCGGTTTCGATCAGGAATCCCTCATTTGCAATATACGTTACGATGACGGATTCCGCTTTTTCCTGCGAACAGACAAATGAACCGGCGAAAAGAACGAAGAAAAACAGCAGCGGAATATTCTTTGTTTTCATAGATCCTTTTTATCAGATAACTGAAAATGTATATCCGGGATATTTTCTATAGTCTGGTTATTTCTCTTTCGGCAACCAACCCCATAACACATTGATGATCTTCCATTCTCCATTGAATTTTGCCAGTTGGCAATAGTCGAAAAACCCATATTTTGTGTTTGATGCTTTGACGAGTGCATAATCACCGGAAATGTCGGAAATATGAACATTAAGGTTGAATGGTTTGTCAGGTTCCAGGTCCCTTCCTTTTACCCCTTCTTTATTCCCTTTTGTTGCGATCAGAAGAAGTGAAGCTCCCATATTGTTGATATAACTCACACCTTCTTTATCCTGTGAAACGGTTCGTTTTACAAGTTCAGGTGAAACTCCTTTTGCCACCCGGTCCACATCGCCGGTTGCCCAGCCTTCAACATAGTTCCGGCAGGCTTTTTCAATCGCAAGACTGTCTTCTTTTGTCTGTGCGTTTAATGTTAATCCAGAGATTAACAAACAGATCAGAATAATTAACATGTTTTTTTTCATAGGAGGATAATTTAAAATTACAGACCTTTCCCTCGTCCCTTCCGCTCTCTGGGGAGGGGCCAGGGGAAGTGTTAGTCCTGGTCAGTTTTAATTTTAATTTTTTTCTCTTTTGGTGGAGTGCCGTTGTATTTTTCAACACCGCCTAACCAATGGATGAGGTTGAGCACGAACTGTGCATTCTGCGGTGCCGTTTCCGAATTGAAACCGACTTTCATGGATCCGTTCACCACCTGGGCTGTGAACATGGCCGCCTCACCGAAAACGGCAACTTTACCTTTGCCATAATCAAGGATGGCTCCCTGGCTAAAGCCGTCAAGGCTTTTTCGTGGTGTATTTTTGGTAAATCGCCAGGCAGTATCAGGCATAAGTGAATAATCGCCTGCCCTGAAGCGAAAAAGACTGGTTGCAGTCTTTGGAGCCATAAACGCCGAACCGGTAAATGTCGTCACGGAATCGATCTTCTCGTAATCTTTCAATCCGCGTGTCACGGGCGAATCAGCAAGCGTTCCATGATTGGCGGAGAAAATAGTAGGAGGCCACGTGTGTTCTCCTGTGATTGCAAATCCATTGATGAACTCAAAGCCGAACGCCTTTCCGAGCTGCGAAGCAGCACCTGCAAAGGGCATGTGGTCGGCGATCAGCAGCAGGCTTCCCCCGTTTTCAACCCATTCTTTCAGGTTGGAGATCTCTTTGCCGGAAAAGGCGGAAGGATTTGGCACCACCCATTCCCCGGTATCCGAAGGATCCAGCGCATTCGCGATCACCAGGATTTTACACGCCTTAAGAATATCTTTGTTCTCGATTGTTTTGTCAAGGCTTTTTACCTGGTACCCATCCTGTTCGAGCAAACGGCTGAAGGCAAAAAAGTTTCCGCCCTTTGTGTGAAAATTGTAGTGAGCCTCGTCAATTAATACAACGGGACCTTTCCCTTCCTGGTAAGCAGCCTGGCGGACCGGAAATTTATAAACAGTATCCGGAAGCTGTTGCCCGGCTGATTGGGAAAAGGAAATGATCGTAATGAGAAATGGCAAAATAATAATTCCTGCTTTTTTCATATGTCTTGTTTGAATAAATAATTTCCCCGGTTCAACGAACCCGGGTTGCTGTTCTTGTCAATCCCTGACGCACCGCACACTGGCAGCATTATTCCTGTAATAATTCCCGCGGTCGATACCACCGGAGGAACAGATCAGCGTGCGTAGCCAGGCCGTATTCGGTCCTGTTTCCGTGGATGTCCAGAACCAGGCATATTCACCCATGTCATAGAATTGCAGATTGGTGCTGCGGGCACCACCCGGAAGAGCTGAAAATCCGAAAAGATCAGTTCCTGTGCATCCACTGTTCCAGCCAGTAGTTGATTTCAGCGTTATACCCGCGTTGAAACCCCTGATCCCCGAAGCATTCCAAACCGCATCTCCTATCCTGTACAGGCTGTCAGCAGCACCTTCCAGTAATTTCCATTCTCCGTCAGAGGGAATGTGCCACCCCGGCGGACAAATACCTTGTATCCCCTGTTCCGCTGTATACTGCATCATCTCGTTCCAGAGATAAAGACCTCCGTAAACATCACAATTGTTTTCGTCATTATTGTAGCAATATTTTTCCGTAATTCCGTTGTCAAGCATGTTCTGGTTGCTGTTTATCATGATTCCGGTGTTCAGGTTCTCCTTAAGCCAGCATTGGCTGAACAGTTGAATTGTATTGTATACCTTGCCTTCGTAAGTAACTGTCGGAATCCCCGGGCAGGGAATGTTGATTGCATATTCAAAGATATACATTTCATCTGAATCTGGAAAATCAAGGATGCCGGATTGCAATCCATTTGAGTAGCCTGTAAACAGCATGTTATCGCCCGGGAGGAAAATGAAGTCCTGCAAAACCTCTTTTGTTTCCACTTTCGGAAAGTCCCTCTTTGGCTCAAGGTATTCAAAAGAACCTTCCCTGTGAATCCCCGTATCATGAATGAGGACTTTGATGGTGCTGCTCTTCCCTCTCCATTGAGCGCTGACGAACCAGAGCCCTGCGCCACCCGGAGTAAACCTGAATGAATGGTCTCCTTTCCCGAGTGATCGTTCAAACGTTGAAACCCGCCGCCCTTTCATATCTGTGACACACAACCTTACCAGGTCCTTTTCCGGAATGTACAGGCAGATGGTCGTTTTATCTTCCACCGGATTCGGATAATTCTGAAATAGCCGGAACCCGGGTTTCCCATTATTGATTGTGGAGATTCCGGTCTGATAATCGACAACCAGCACGGTGTCAGGCCAGGTCAGCAACGTATCACAGCTGTGTGTTTTATTCACGATTTTGATGCTGTCAAGACTGGTGTAGATGCCATTATTACTGCCGGAAAAGGTGAATTCCAGGACAGACTTTTGGCCAAAGGCGCTAAATAGGAGGCCTAAGGCTATAAGTAAAAGTAAAAGTCTTGTTTTCATGAGGCCGGCTTATTTTATTTTTTTCATTACCCGATAATGATCTTTCTTAAGGATTGCCTGCCGGAGGATATGACCCGCAGAAGATATATTCCCGGCTTAAGCCTGCTGGCTTGTATTTCGATCCGGGTTGCCACTGAAATAGCCGAAAAGCAAACACGACCCATTGTATCGAAGAGTTGAACTTCATAATGGCCGGATTCCTTGTCACCGAAATGAACGACAACATTCCCGGTGACGGGATCTCTTTGCACATCAACTGCCAGGTTATCTCTCAAATCCCCCGAGCCGGTTCCCGGCCCTTCATTTTCAAACCAATCGAGTTTCCGTGAATATGACCCGGCAACTACATCTGGCAGTGAGTCCTGATTCAGATCGGTAACACTCAGTCCGCTCGGGTTGATCAGGGTATCGCAGATATGTTTCATGATAAAGGACTGGTCGCCGTTGTTCCGCCACCATGAGATATTCCCAGAACCCCATATCTCCCCTATGATATCCTGGTGCCCGTCGTTGTCGATGTCTGCGATCTCAACAGAAACGGGGCAGTTCATCCCCAGCGTCATGTTGTGCTTCGTAAATGAATTATTCCCGTCATTTTCAAACCAGGCAATGCTCGATCCGCAGGATGCCCCGGCAAGATCAAGATCCCCGTCGCCGTCGATATCCCCGACGGCTCCGCCATGAGCCATGGGAAACGGGATCAGGTGCTCCATGAAAGTCCCGGGAGCAGTCTGCTCATACCAGAGCAACCCACCTGTCGCCATGAAATTATTCCCGAGAATATCCGGGTCATTGTCCTGGTCAAGATCAATGATGGCTGCCCACGTGCTGCTGTATGACTCTGCGCTGAGTTGCATGGACGTGAAGTTTAAGTTCCCGTCATTGCGCAGCAGGATCATGCCTGTTCCGGCATCCTGTGTTGCACAAACGATATCCATGTCGCCGTCCATGTCGATATCTCCTGAGGCCAGCGCCAGGGGATGCTGCAGGGAAGTGGAAATTACATGCATGGTAAAAACCTGGGTTCCGTTGTTCTCAAAAAAGACGACCTGGTTGAGGTCGTAGGAACAGGCCAGCACATCCATATCCTGGTCAGCGTCAAAATCAACGACTATGGCCCCGATCGCAGCGAAAGCGCCAACCTCCTTCAATGAGAATTGTCCGTTGTTTTCATTATGGTACCATTGAAGAAGATCCTGGTCAGGTTCCGTGAACAGGATATCCGGGTTGCCATCCATGTCCAGGTCCCCGGTTTTTACATCAAAAACCCTGGATGTGGGGCTTTGATAGAGAAAATGACCACTAAATGAAACATTCTGGCCCAACCCGCATGTCATTTGGAAAATGAGGATTGATAAGGAAAATAGTTTTTTCATCATTTTGAAGATGTTTGATTATAAGTAAAACTACAGCGGCAAAACCCGCGGTTACTTTTCAACAAACAACAACCGGGCTGTGAACTGGTCTTTTCCTGTGGATAAATGAACCAGGTAAACTCCGGGGACCAATCCTATCATTCCTGCATCAATTTTTATCACATGTTTTCCCATGGGGTACTTTTTTCGGTCGGCGAGCGTGGCAATTCTTTTCCCGGTTATATCATACACCTGGATCGAGACCTCTGAAGATCCGGTTAACCTGAAGGAAACAAAGGAACTTTCGTTGAACGGATTGGGATAGTTCTGTATCCTGGCTTCGGGTCCCTCATATAAGTCTTCATTTCCTATGATCAATGGATCAACAATCGCTCCCATCAGGGAATTTTCTCCATTGTCCATCCGGTTCCATACGGGGAATACATGATCATTATGAGCGGTAAGACCGATATAATGACCAAAAAAAACAGTATTGAAAGGCACAAATGGAGTCTCACTGACTTTGAAATCGGTGAACGTATCCCCCCCGTCCTCCGAAACTGCCATATAGACATCGGTATTGGTGTCGGTATGATTTCGCCTGTCAAAAAAGACAAGCCAGACTTTTCCGGTTACCTGGTCTGCAGTCACAAACGGGAAGAACTGGTGTCGCCCCGGAGGATCATTGTTCACCCTGATGGGGGATGACCAGGTAAGTCCCCCGTCTGATGATTTTACCAGGAACACATCGACATCATTTCCGCCGTTTCGTCTATCCGCCCAACATATGTAAACGTTTCCGTTAAAAGGACCTCCGCTTCGGTCACACGTAATTACGGGAAAAGAAACTCCCAGGCTTACCCCAGGGATGGAATACTGCCAGTTAATATGCTGGCCTGTGACATTTATATCCTGGGGAAGCCAGCTGACCCCCTGGTCCAGTGACCGGTCAAACATCAGTCCTGACGGCCCGAACCATGCAACGTAGATCTCGCCTGCAGGACCGGTCACGTTGTAAGAACCATGCGTGGAATAAGTTCCCCCGGTGGCATTTCCTTTCTGGTCGCTGACGCGCACCGGCTGGGTCCAGGTCTCCCCGCCATCGCTGCTGCGCGATAAAAATATGCATGATGAGTCTGCCGGATTTGAGCTTCCCCAGTCATCAAAATATGTCCATGTCAAATAGATGGAATTGGTCACCGGATCATACGAAGCCCACTCCTTGTCCACCTCCTGGATCCCATCCCAGGCTATGCTGGATTCCATGCTCCAATCAGCGGTTAGATTGTCTTTGCGGTGGCAGACGACCCGGTTGATGCTGTCGACCAGATGGATAAAATAAAACCGCCCGGACTGATCCACGAGAATGACAGGATCAGCGTTGACTCCATAGGGGGAATTGAGGAACTCATGGGTCCAGGTATGGCCGCCGTCGCTCGAAATGTAATCATTATCCGACATGCCGGCAACCAGGATCTCATCCGTATTCGCCGGGTTCATGATGACAGCAGGTTCGGTTGGGTACCCCCAGTAAAGGGGACCTCCGATGACCACATTCTGATGCTGGGCCTCAACAAGGATTGACGAGGCAAAAACCAGGAATGCGGCAAAAAGAAATGAACTTTTCATAGGTCAGCAATTTTGATAAGATCACATTTACATTATGTTGATAAGCAATTTGCGGTGTACTTTTGATCCGACCATCATTTTTAGAATATAGACCGAATACGGCAGGCTTCCTGCATCCATGTTCATTTTAAGCTCATAACCGGTCTTTTGATCTTCCTTTGAGCAGATTTTTCTGCCTTCCATCGAATACAGAGAAGCCTCTACAATCCCCGTTTCAGTTGAATTCAACCGGATCTGGAACTTTCCATGGAAAGGATTTGGAAAGATTTCAAGACGCCCTTCTTCCTTTTCCATCACGGAAACAGGGAAAACTGGTATAAAAACGACCGAATCGCCGTCAAACTCCGGGATCGCAAGTACCTCATCCACCCCGTTAAAACTGAGGTTTGCAGGTCCGTGAAGACCATTTCGTATCAGTTCCGGTGGGTTGACGAAATCAGGTCCGTACCGATGAACCGCACCGGTCGACCAGGAAGTCACATAGGTATTGCCATCGTTATCCATGGCGATTCCGTCCAGGTTTCCAAAAGGTGGCATCACTATGTTTGAAACTGTTGAATCGGCAAGACTGACAGACTGGAGAGGGGAAGTGTAATAGCAGGCCACAAGCAGCCTGTTGTTGCCGGGATCATAGATTATATCCTGTGGCGACTGGCAAAGCCCATGGCCAGGGGAAACGAAAACCGACCAGGAAGTGTCTGCAAGTTTGATCATATAGATCTGATCATTGCCTCCTGCATTATGAAAATCGGCTACATACAGGTGTCCGGCGTTATCACAGGTCATCCCGTCCAGCTGGTGCGATCCGGGAATGACCAGGTTCCAGAGTTCGGTCCCTGAATCCAGGTCAAATGCCTTGATGCTTGTTGTGGCTGAAACATACAAGGTATTTCCGCAAATGGTATTGCTCAGCAGATTCCCTGATGGTGGCCGGAAATAAGTTTGATTTCCATTTGTATCGATCTGGACAATACTTCCGTCCATGTAGCAGGAAACCAGGTACCGTTGATGTGCCTGGTCCCATACAGTGCATTCCGGCGAATGAAGCAGATTCTGCGAAACAGCTGAGGTTGTTGCTCCAAAAACTGTAATTAGCATTGCAGTCCGGAAAATGGAAGTAAAAAGTATCCTGTTTTTCATTTGAAAAAGATTTTACTTTCTGATCCACGGGATAATCAAAGATAAATCCTAAGGATCAAAACACACTAACTACTCTGTGATATAACTAATAAATTAGTTGAAATATAGGAAACAATGTTTGAATTGTTTTTTTAACCCGTTAATCTTTAACCAGGACTAATTTCCTGGTCCGGATACAATCATCTGTTCTTAGCAGACATGTATAAACCCCTTCCGAAAGGCCACCACCATCAAAGACCACGCTCTGATTCCCTGCCGGCCTGGTTTCCCGGATGAGTGCGGAAATTTCTTTTCCCATCGGGTCATAGATCTTCATTGTGACGAAACAGCTCTTTGCCAGAGAAAAATCAATGACCGTTGACCCGCAGAACGGGTTGGGATGATTTTGACTTAATTCTGTCCGGCTTTCTTTTTTTTTTAACTCGCTTGTACACGTCACCACATTCAGGTTTTCATAGATTTTAACCTTTGTCCAGTTCGTGACTGTGAGATCAAGATCGTTCGAGAACGTATAGGAAACCGTTAGGAGATCACCGGCAGGAGGTGCTGTTGCAAGCGAAACCCAGCCTTCCGGGAGATCATGGCAATATTGATCTATAGGAACAGGCATCCCGGCCACACTGATGGTTGCGATTTTCTGGATGTGCTTTATGCCGAGGTAAAAGAGTTTCCGTATTCCATTCCCGGTGGCCGTGAATGTTGTATCATGGAGATCGTCTTCGTCATAATCAGCCCAGGTGACCTGTTGCGTTCCCTGTCCGTTCGGTACCGACCAGGAAGGGGTTTCTTCTGGAATGCTGCCGGTGTTGTCAAAGATCAGCAGGGGAGAAAACCATGATCCGGCCGCAAGTTCCAGGTCCCCATCGCCATCGGTATCGGCCCAGGATACCGTTGAAGGTTCACTCACGTCGGGCGAACTCCAGCAGGGAGTCGTTTCAAGGACACCGTTATTGTTCCTGAAAACATAGAAACGCTGGGTAGGGGATGCAACCGCCAGGTCAAGGTCGCCATCATGATCCATATCCCCGAAATCCATCTGCCGGCCCCCGATAATTGAATCAGTATGCCAGGAGGGTGTTGTTTCAAGCACCCCGCCATTGTTGTAAAAGATGGCGATCCCCGCATTCCCGACAATTCGTTCATTCCCGATGGCCAGGTCAAGATCGCCGTCATTATCCACATCTGCCAGCACCACCTCGTCCACAAACCAGGCTGAATCCGACTCCCACCCGGGAATGGTATCAAAGGTCCCGTTGTTATTGATAAAAAGTTTGGTTTTCTGGAGATGGTTCGACAGCCAGTCCCCCTGTCCGAATACAAGGTCGATGTCACCGTCACCGTCAACATCTCCACCTGTACAGGAAAACCCATTCCCCAGCGGGGAATGCCACCCCGGCGAAGTGGAAAGTCCTGTTCCGTTATTGAAATAGATCGTATGATGAAGCGGGGGCAAGCCTGTACTGGTAATTCCGAGTTTCGAAACGGCCAGGTCCGGTTTGCCGTCCTGATTGAAATCCCCGAGATAGATGCAATCATGGGGCGCAAGTTCGGAAGAGGTCCAGCCAGGTGTGGAAGGAAGAGCACCGCCGTTATTATAAAAAGCAACAATTGGTGCATTGGATACATCCAGCCCGTTTGAGACAACAACATCCAGGTGTCCGTCGCCATTGAGGTCGGCCCATCCCAGCCCGGTCGGATAACTGCCCGAAGCAGCCTGCCACACAGGCAATGATGAAAAGTTGATCTGTGCAAGTGCCCCATTGCAAATGAAAAAGATTATGGCCGGAATAAAGAGGGAAGAGAGGAAATTTTTCATATTTTTATGCATTAAGGAATTTGTCTGATGCAAAAATATATTCACGGAACAGCAGGAAATAAAATATTCAATCAACCGCCCGAAGGATCGCACAAAAGGATGGAAATGTTATTCAACCGGGATGGGCCGGGAAAAAACCGGATTTTTCACTGTTGGTATTGAGGAACCGGTCGTTCATGCCGGGAAATGGTGATTCTGTTGAAAATCCATGCAGCCTGCCCGATTCCCGGATTGCGGGTTGTTATCTTTGCATGCTTAAAGCGGAGTACTAACATTCAAGAACTGGATGAAGCAATTTTCTGGACATAAAAGGATACTACTGCGGATTTTATTGCATGCCCTTTACTGGATCCTGAATGTATTATTCTTTACGGTTTATTTCACGGCCCGCGACAACTTCAGCGGTTTCCCTGAGATGTTCCTCGGAAACCTGGTTTACCTTCCGGGAGGTATGTTGTTTGCTTACTTCAGCCTTTATTACCTGCTTCCGAAATTCTTTTTTTCAAAGAGGATTGCGCTCTATATTGTGCTTCAGACGGCCGTTTTGCTCCTTTACCCCGTATGGTCGGGGATGCTGACCTACTATGTGACAAATCCCTTCATCTGGCATACGGAAACCCATTTTAACCTTTCCAACCATCTTTTGACGATCATTATCCTGGTGACCGGGATGGTTCCGATAGCTTCGGTAAAAATTGCACAACGGTTCATCAGCGACAATTCTGCAAAGGAGAATCTTGAGAAAGCCAGGATCGAGGCTGAACTGAAATTAAAGGAAGCGGAACTGAAACTCCTGAAATCGCAGATCCAGCCCCATTTTTTGTTCAACACCCTGAACAACCTCTATTCACTGGCCATCGAAAAATCGGAACGTACACCCGGGGTGATCATAACGATCTCCGATCTCCTCAGTTATATCATTTATGATTGTACGGCTGAAAAAGTCGCGTTGGAAAAAGAAATTCACTTTATTTCGAACTACATTGAACTTGAACGGCTGAGGTATGACGAGAATCTGAGGCTTGAACTGAATGTAAGAGGCGATTTTTCCGGCAAATTCATTGCCCCGATGATCCTTCATGCATTTATTGAGAATTCGTTCAAGCACGGAGCGAGCAACGATCCCGGAAACCCATGGATTTCAATCGGAATTTCAGTCATTGGCGATGAACTGGAACTGAACCTTACCAATAGCAAGACGACAATGGCAAAAAAGGAAAAGCAGGGAATCGGTATTGCCAATGCGAGGAAAAGGCTTGAGCTGATCTATCCGGGACGTTACCAGCTTGAGATGGACGACAGCGAAAAAATATTTGCACTGAATCTGGATATTATTCTTTAGGATATGGATAATGCAGGAAGGAAAACCAGGTGTCTGGTTGTTGATGACGAACCGCTCGCCATTAAGCTGATCACGAACCATATTCAGCAGGTTGAAGCGCTGGAGATTGTAGCATCCTGTAAAAATGCGCTGCAGGCCCTGGAAATTCTCAGGAAAGAACAGGTTGACCTGGTATTCCTCGACATCCGCATGCCACAGATCAGTGGTCTTGAGTTTCTCCGTACACTGACGCATCCCCCCAAAGTCATACTTACAACTGCTTACAGGGAATATGCGCTGGACGGGTTTGAGCTGGATGTGATCGATTACCTGCTTAAACCGATTTCCTTTGAAAGGTTTCTCAAATCGGTGAATAAGTACTATGAAAGAATAGAGACGAATGCCCCACACTCATTGAAAGGTACGACTTTCAGTGAAGGCGCGCATATCCTGGTCCGGGATAATAAAACAAATTTCAGGGTCCTTCTGAACGATATTCTGTTTATTGAGGCATTCGGAGAGTATATGAAGATTCATACGTTCGAAAAGGTTCATCTCTCAAGGGAATCCATGCATGATCTTGAATCAAGGCTTCCACCCGGCGATTTCATCCGTGTTCATAAATCCTATATTGTTCCCTTCAGGAAAATAACAGCGTATTCAACATTGTCGGTATTTATAGGGAAACAGGAGATCCCGATCGGACGAAGTTATAAAAATGCTGTTTCAGAAATGTTAAAGGGGATCTGATATTTTCTGACCTCTCCCTCTGGGGGGTGTCTAAAAAGCCTTTGTGCGCCTTTGCGACCCTTTGTGCACTTTGCGGTTATTTTTAAAGAATTGAACCACAAAGGACTCAAAGTACACACGAAGTAACACAAAGGAAATCTTATTGTACCTTCATACTTATTAGATACCCCCGTAACGGGGTAGGGTAATTTGGGTCAATCCCCTGCAGCGGGAAAGGGGAAAAGGCTTATTTATTATTCCTTTGAAGAAAATCAGCCAGGTAGGCATTAAAAACCGGTGCATGTGATTCCATCGGCATGTGTTTGGCGGCGGGGATGATCTTTAGATCGATGGAGGGAACTTTCTTCTTCAGCTTTTTCCCGTGTCTCAGGGAAATCGTACCGTCATCCTCTCCCCAGACCACCATGACAGGCATTTCGCTCAGACCTGAGGCGTTGAGTTTGCAAATCTCATTGGCATTGGAAAAGATGCTGATGACCGATTCGGCCGTTCCTTCGATCCGGAGCGGTCTGATGTATCCTTGAATCACGGATGAATCCGGAAGATACCCGTAAGCCTTCTTCAGCAGCCTTGTCAGCACGGATTGACTCAAAACGTAATGTTCTGCATAATACACATATAGTTTGTTTACATCTTTCCATTTTGATGTTGTAACGAATGCACCCTTCAGATTCTCATTTTTCAGGAAGACCATGCCATCGACGATCGTGAGCGACCTGGTTCTGTGCGGCTGCATCAGGGCCATGGCTTCAGCGGTTCCGCCGCCCATGGAGTGTCCCACAATATTCCAGCGTGTCGTATCACGTGCGTCTATTTGTGTCAGCAGATCCCATAAGAGCCTTGCCCGGTTGCTCTGCGACTGGTTGATCTTCTCATTGCGCTCACTGTAACCAAATCCGGGTAGATCGACCGCTACAACCTTATATCCTAAAGCCACCAGCGTGTCCCAGTTCATCCTCCAGCAAAAAGTGGATCCGCAGAATCCGTGAATAAACAAGACTTTCCCCTTCGGATTGGGGAGGTTTTCGTTCCAGGTCCGGAAATGGAACTTCACCGAATCAACGATCAGAAATGAGCTGTTCTCATAAGGATTCTCATTCTGGCCGGCCATGGCACTTTGTGTGCAGTCAAGCAGAGATCCAAAAGCAATGACAAGAAAGGTGAACACCCTTAAAACAAATTTCTGCATATTGTATATCTTTGTATAATGAAATATCCTTTGCAACGAATTCCCATCATTTCGGGAAAGACCATTTTCAGGTATTTCATATGAATGTCTGCTCGAATTAAATTTTAAATGTCAGGCTGGTTTTCTATTCACGAGGAGGGGGATAACATTTGAAATCAGAATCAAAAACCAGGGTCAAAAGTACGATATTTTTTCAGGGATACAACGATCGGCGGACTTATCCCGGGTTTCGGATTTCACTGGGCCGGGATCCCATGCTACTTTATAGGGACGATACTGGCTGCTGCCATCGAAACAATGATCATCGAGCGATTTATGTCTTAACGAAAACCAAAACGATTTGATATGGCCGAAAAAATGAAATTTGCACGCAATTACAATGATTTGAGCAACGATACCGGCTTCCAGTTTGAATTTTCCTGTGACAGGTGCGGAACGACTTACAGGTCATCCTTCAATGAATCGCTGACGGGACGGGCCTCTGAACTGCTTGGTGCGGCCGGCAGCCTTTTTGGAGGTATTTTTGGATCCATCTCCTCGGTTGGCAACAGGGTCAAGGATGCTTCATGGAAGAATGCCCATGACAAGGCTTTCCGGGAAGCCATCTCCGAATGCTCGCCGATGTTCCTCCAGTGTCCGCACTGTCATACTTGGGTTTGCAAGGACGAATGCTGGAATACCCGTAAAGGGCTTTGCAAGGAGTGTGCCCCCGACCTCGGGGTTGAGATGGCGGCAGCACAGTCCGAAAGAGCGGTGGAGGAGATCCATGCACATGCGGCGATGGCAGAAGAGGACAAGCACCTCGCAACAGCCGACTGGCGCCAGAACATCGTTGCCAAATGCCCGGAATGCGGAACTCCCATGCAGACGAACTCGAAATTCTGCCCCGAGTGCGGCGCCCTGGTCAAGCCGGATGCCAAATGTAAAACCTGTGGCTCCAAACTGCTGCCAAAGGCAAAATTCTGTCCCGAATGTGGTGAGAAAGTCTGATCGGATACTATTTATAGCAATCCGTCGTTACTGTAAAAACTATTTTGAATGAATAAAAATAAGCTCTCTGTCTACCTTCCGTTAATTCTGGCCGGTGTTCTGCTCTTAGGGATCATTCTTGGCATCCAGCTTGGACATGTAGATAATGGTTTTTCGCTCTTTAAGCTGAAAAAAAGCGAGAATAAGCTGAATGAGGTGATCAATTACGTCAACCAGAATTATGTGGATTCTGTTTCTAAGCCTGAGCTTGTCGATAAATCGATCAAAGGGTTGCTCAATAGCCTCGACCCGCATTCCACTTTCATTTCAGCGAGTGAATTCCACGACGCCAACGACCCGTTGCTCGGGAGCTTTGAAGGGATCGGGGTGCAATTCCGTCTCGAGAACGACTCAATAACCGTGGTACTGCCCGTTGCCGGCGGACCGTCGGAAAAGCTCGGAATCCGTGCAGGCGACCGGATCGTGACCATCGACGGGAAAAAGGTTGCAGGAGTTAAGATATCTGATAAGGATGTAATGCGTAAGCTTAAGGGGAAAAAGGGGACAAAGGTTGAGGTTGGCATTTTCCGAAGAGGAGTACACGGACTGATCAAATACACGGTGATCCGGGATTTGATACCTACTTACAGCCTCGATGTTTCATACATGGTGAAACCGGGGATCGGGTTTATCCGGCTGAATAATTTTTCAGCCACCACCCACGATGAGGTGCACGATGCCCTTCAGAAACTAAATGCCCGGGGTATGAAGAAGCTGATCCTTGATCTTACCGGGAATGGCGGAGGGTATCTCCAGGCTGCCATTGATGTGGCTGATGAATTCCTGCCCGCCGGCAAGCTGATCGTCTATACACAGGGTGTCAACCATCCGAAGGAAGTGGCCAATGCCACGGGGAACGGGTTGTTCGAGATGGGGGAACTGGTGGTGATGATCGATGAATTCTCCGCTTCGGCCAGCGAGATCGTTGCCGGCGCGATCCAGGATAACGACCGCGGAGAGATCATCGGGCGGAGATCATTCGGAAAAGGCCTGGTCCAGGAACAGATGAATTTCAAAGACGGTTCTGCCATCCGGCTGACTGTGGCCAAGTACTACACCCCAACGGGCCGCTGCATCCAGCGTCCTTACAAGAATGGCACTGAGGATTACTACAATCAGTATTACCACCGGATCCTTGATACGCAGGAAGGAAATCCCGATAGCATCCATTTTCCCGATTCGCTGAAATTCAAGACCCCGAAAGGGAAGATCGTATATGGCGGCGGAGGCATTCAGCCGGATATCTGGGTGCCTGTTGAAAAGGATCCCCGGCTGAAGTTTTATAACATGGTGGCAAACAAAGGGACCATCAACCAGTTTGCATTTGAATTTACCGACCGGAACAGGCAGAAGCTGAACCGGTTCAAGACCTATGAACAGTTTGATAAAGGATTTAACCTGACGGGAGAGGATTATGCTGAGTTCCTGAAATATGCGGAAAAGAACGGGATCAAGCGTGAAGCCGGGGATCAGTCTGTTTCCGATGCACGGATCAAAATCATGCTGAAGGCATTTATCGGGCGGAACATCCTCGATAATATTGCCTTTTACCCCTACCTGAATAGCATCGATCCCACTTTTATCCGGTCGATGGAGTATCTTGAGAAAGGGAAATAACAAAGACGCGATAAACAAGAGACAGGTCGAAATGAAATCTAAAAATATCTTTCTTTCACGAAGGGCACGAAGAAGTCACGAAGAAACACGAAGACAGTATTAATTATTCTTCGTGAATCTTCATTTTTCTTCGTGGAACTTCGTGCAACAGGTTTTTTTAAGCTGTTTTGTTGAGTGATATAATTTTTTATTGAGTGTTAACAGAGTATGAACCATTAAAAATTGAAAGCTATGACACATGAATTACCGAGATTACCGTGGGAGATGAACGCGCTGGAGCCATATATTTCCCAAAAGACCATTGAATTTCACTATGGCAAGCATCACCAGGCTTATGTGACCAACCTCAATAAGCTGATCGTCGGCACGGAATTCGAGAACGCCTCGCTGGAAGAGATCATTAAAAAAGCCACCGGCGGCATCTTCAACAACGGCGCCCAGGTGTGGAACCACACCTTTTACTGGAACTGCATGAAACCGAACGGAGGAGGAGAACCAACCGGCAAGCTGGCCGATGCCATCAAAAAGCAGTTTGGATCGTTCGCTGATTTCAAGGAGAAATTCTCGACAGCATCCGCAACACTCTTCGGCTCAGGCTGGGCCTGGCTCGTGAAGAACCCCGACGGCACCCTCGGCATCACCCAGGAAAGCAACGCCGGCAACCCGATCCGTTCCGGACTGGTGCCCCTGCTCACCTGCGATGTCTGGGAACATGCCTACTACCTCGATAAGCAGAACCTTCGCCCGGGATATGTTTCCGATTTCTTCAACCTGATCGACTGGGAGGCGGTGGCAGGGAGACTTTAATAGTCACGGTCCGTCATTCCCGCGTAAGCGGGAATCCCCATGCCCTCGCATAATTCCCGTAACTGTAATTGGGATTACGGCTGGAATGGCATTTATTTTATAACAATTTGCACGGCGAACCGTGTTCACCATTTCGGCGAAATAATTGATCATGAAATGATCCTTTCCGCAGCAGGCAGGATCATTGAAAAATTCTGGCTGGAAATACCCGGACATTTCCCGTTTATCAGGTTGGATGAATTTGTCATCATGCCCAATCATTTTCACGCATTGGTGGTGATTGATAAAAATACCGCGGGAAACAACCATCAGGGAACCGATATTTACGGTATGGACAACGTGGACAACCCTGACAACGTACACAACGTTGATAACGTTGATACCGTTGATACCGTTTATAACGTTTATAACGTTTATAACGTAGAGACAAGGCATTGCCTTGTCTCTACAAATCCCACAAATCCCACAAATCCTACAAATCCCACAAATCCCACAAATCCTACAAATCCCACAAATCCCACAAATCCACCGCCGACCCCGCCGATCGGTTCAAAACGGTTCCGGAATCCCGGGTCCAATAATATTTCATCCGTGATCGGTTCGTTCAAATCGGTTTGTACAAAAAATATCAGGAGGGAAATGCCGGGGATCAATTTCGCCTGGCAATCACGGTTTCATGACCATATTGTCCGTGATACAAATGAATATACCCGCATTCGGCATTACATCATCAATAACCCGAAAAATTGGGAAGGAGATAAATTTAATTCCAAGGGTTGATTTTTTTTCACCCTCTTTCAGCTCACGACCTTATATTTTGCAAGGCATCCGGGGCAAACTGGAGAACCGGCCTGATGATCTCGCAGGATTCCAGTGCTGCGCATTCCCCGCAGGTCTGGAAACCTTTCGATGCAGCGCATTTCCTTATTGCGCATTCGGCCCAGTGGCTGATCTTGACGCCCGGTTCGCGGCATCCCGTGCAGTTGATCATTTCAAGTGTGATATTCGGGGCATTGTACATTACACGCCATTTTTCGGCGGTAGCTTTTCTTAGTTCATCGTCATTGGCCAGCGTGGCGATCCTGGCGTCGCAGGTGGCACAGTTCAATCCGCAGCAGGAGATAAGGTTTTCCATATATTCAGATTTAACGGGAGATAATTTTTTGATTAGGTTTTTTTTACTCTGAAAGATGAACACATGCTTATCTTTCAGGATGGCGAAGATAAATATTTTTCTTTCAAATCATGCATCAACCCGGCCAAATTACTACCCTTCCATACTACTCCACCGTCACACTCTTCGCAAGGTTCCGCGGCTGATCGACATTGCAGTTGCGCATTATGGCGATAGTCTCATATTTCATTCTTCATGATCACCTTTTTTAACAAAAAAAAGATCCGGAACTCCGCTGCTTTTTGCACACGGTGTTTCAATTATCTCGGGAAATAGCAGTATCTTTGATAAGGAGAATATAAAAAATGAATTCCCGGGATTTCATCAAGTCAAAATTAAAACCCCGATATTTTTGGGATGTCAATCCTGAAATCATGAAGGAGGATTCCGCCTTCCGGTTAATCATTGAAAGGGTGTTTACGCGTGGGGATATTCATGAAATGAATGAAACATTGAGATTTTACGGAAAAAAAAAGGTAACAGATGTATTAAGCAATCTGAATTACCTGGATCCCAAAACACTTAATTTTATAGCAAAATTTTTTAATAAACCCATCATAGAATTCAGATGTTACCAGCGAAAGCAGTCGGGCCCGCAGTTCTGGAACTCATAAAATCACTGCAAACCAAACCCTGTCTTCATGGATTCTACCTGGCAGGGGGAACTGCTCTTGCATTGTACCTCAACCACAGGAAATCGGCTGACATTGACCTTTTCTCAGGCTTTTCCTTTGATGCGGCGGCATTGCTCGAGGAAATCCACCAGCATTATCCGTTTCAGTTGTCTTTTTCTGCTGCCAATACCCTGAAGGGTTCAATTTCGGAAATCAAAGTTGACATCATTGCCCACCGTTACAAACTTATTGATGAACCTAAAGAAGTCCAGGGTGTAACGCTTTTATCAATTCCTGATATCATTGCAATGAAGCTGAACGCCATTTCAACCAGCGGTCAGCGGTCAAAGGATTTCATTGACATCTATTATCTTCTCAGGGATTACAAAATGGGAAAGATGCTGGAGTTTTACAGGGAAAAGTATGACCAGGAAAATGCGGCATTCATCCTGAAAAGTCTTATCTATTTCGAAGATGTCGACCTTGCCGACTGGCCGGTTTTAATAAAGGATCCAAAATTGAAATGGGCTGATGTAACAAAACAGATCCAGAAAGTCGTGCTGGATTATTCACATCACGCTTAAAAACTACTCCACCGTCACACTCTTCGCCAGGTTACGCGGCTGATCGACATTGCAGTTGCGCATTACGGCGATGTGGTATGACAATAACTGCAAAGGTATGGTGGCAATCAAAGGAACGAGCATTTCTTCCGTATCGGGGATCTCGATGCAGTGATCGGCGAGTTTCATTACATCCACATCGCCTTCGTTCACAATGGCGATGATCTTTCCTTTGCGGGCTTTGACCTCCATGATGTTGCTGATCACTTTCTCATAGGTTCCTTTTTTAGTGGCAATGACCACCACTGGCATCTGGTCGTCGATCAGTGCGATCGGACCGTGCTTCATTTCGGCTGCAGGGTATCCTTCGGCGTGAATGTAAGAGATCTCCTTCAGTTTTAGCGCTCCTTCCAGCGCAACAGGGAAATTATAGCCACGTCCCAGGTAGAGGGAATTTTTCACATCTTTATAAATGCGGGCGATCTCCATGATCTGGTCGTTGAGGAGCAGCGTCTTTTCTACCTTTGCCGGTATAGAATCGAGTTCCGTGAGGATCTGGTGGATCCTTGATCGGGGAATTGTGCCTTTTCGCTGTGCCATTTGCAATGCAAGCAGTGTCAGAACGGCAACCTGTGCTGTGAATGCCTTGGTTGATGCCACCCCGATCTCCGGACCGGCATGGGTATACACGCCGGCATGTGTGGCCCGGGCAATGGATGATCCCACTACGTTGCAGATTCCGAGGACCGTTGCCCCTTTGCTTTTTGCAAGTTCTATGGCAGCCAGGGTATCGGCAGTTTCTCCTGATTGTGAAATGGCTAATACAATATCATCCTCATACAGAACAGGATTCCGGTAACGGAATTCGGATGAATACTCAACCTCCACCGGGATCCGTGCCAGTTCTTCAAGCAGGTATTCGCCCACCAGCCCGGCATGCCAGGATGTTCCGCAGGCTGTAATGATAATGCGTTTTGCATTCAGCAGCTTCTGCTCATACTCCTTGATCCCGCCAAGGTGAACGAATCCTTTGTCAACATTGATGCGCCCTCTCATGCTGTCCTTGATCGACCTTGGCTGTTCATAGATCTCCTTCAGCATGAAATGATCAAACCCGCCTTTTTCAATGGCGGAAAGACTCATCTGGAGCTTCTGGATATAGGGTGTTTTATCCTTGTTCTTTATTGTTTTTATCCTGAGTTCCTTGTTCCGCTCGATCGTTGCAATTTCCTCATCGTTCATGAAAACGACGTTGTTCGTATATTCAATGATCGGGGTAGCATCCGAAGCAACGAAGAACTCATCCTTGCCGACACCGATCACCATCGGGCTGCCTTTTCGTGCGGCAATGATCTTGTCCGGGTTGTCTTTCGACATCACAACAATGGCATAGGCTCCGATCACCTGGTTCAGTGCGATTCTCACTGCTTCTTCAAGCACATCCGTCTCGTTGGCCTGGATGTCTTCAATAAGGTGGATAAGGACTTCTGTATCTGTATCACTTACGAATATATAGCCACGGTTCATTAATTCACTCCGGATGGTGGAATAGTTTTCAATAATCCCGTTATGAATGATTGCAAGGCTTTTATTCTGGGAAGGATGAGGGTGTGCGTTGATTTGGGTGGGTTCGCCATGGGTAGCCCAGCGCGTATGGGCCATTCCTGAAGTGCCTGAAAGGTCATGGTCTTTGACGAAGGCTTCAAGGTCTGATACCTTTCCTTTACATTTATATATCTTAAGTTCTGTATCGATCAGGCAGATCCCGGCACTGTCATAACCCCGGTATTCCAGGCGATGCAGTCCTTTTATCAGGATGGGGTAAGCCTGACGAGGTCCGATGTAAGCAATAATTCCACACATAACATCAAAATATAAACAGTCAAAATTATCAGGAATTTATTTCATAATCAAGAAAAATGTTGAGAAATCCTTGATCAGTCAATCATTGTGTAGATGATCTGAAGGTGTAGCCTGTCGGATGTTGATTGAGGCAGAGTAGGTTGTGTGCCGGTGAGCATGACACGGTATGGACTGAGGACATTGGATACCGGGTTGTTGACCATGAGAAAAAGATCATAATCAGGGGTTGTTCCGAGGATCAGTTGCTGGATATGTCGCGTGATCCTGAACCGGTAAGTACGTGATCCGGCATCATAGGTGCCTCCGAAATAACCGGATCCTTCATCGGAATCGATTACAGATCCTATGTTCCCGGCAGTATCACGCCGTACCAGGTTGATGTAAACCGGTGGGTTCAAGGTGGTATCCGTCTCATAATTCTTCATGATGAGTTGAACCTCATTGATCGCAATATGATGACCCTTCTCGAACGTCTTTATATAAGGAAACCTGACTTTAGTCCACACCCCGCCCAATCCCTGGAGGTATAATTTATTCCTTCCGGCAGTTGTGTCATGGCTGATCAGTTCCCTCCTGAAATCGGGTGAAGCATCGGCGTATTCCCGGTGGTCAAGTCTCGTAAAATATGCCGTTTCGGTGCCAATTGTAAATGTGAACTGCAGTGAATTATTTTCGCTGTTATGGTAATAGAGGATCATCTTGGACTGTGTGGCGGAAATCGGGAACATCATCAGGCCTCCCTGGCTGTATACCGGTGTGGTCTCAATATTGAGTCCTTTCATGAAGGTGAGGAAGCTTTCATTTGTTGCAAGGCTCGTAGCCGGGGCATCCAGGATTTTGTTTCCCAGGTAATTTGTCAGATGGTTGAGATTGATCCTGAGTTGTGGATAAAGCACTTCGCCGTTAACGGTTACACTGTCTTTGGGATGAGGGGTGAAGGTAAGGTTGGCCAGCATGGTGCTGTTTACGGCGATGCGTCTTTTTGAATAGTAAAGACTATCGTAAAAAAGATCCTGGCTGAGTTCATACACTTTGATGTTCTGGGGGGTAGTGATATCGCCGTATGTGCTGCCGTAAGGCAGTATCAGCACCAGGGAGTCCATAACGGGATTTGTTCCGAAAGAAACAGCTTCCGTTGATAATCGCAGCTGTGTATACAGGCTGGCTGTGGTGATTCCGAACTCCGGATCCATGATTGATCCGAGAAGGATGGATGTTGATTTGTCCGACCTGATCGAATCCTGGATCAGGGAATATGCCACTACGGTGCAGGTATCCACCTTCTTTACATTCAGGGTATCAGAAGCAGGAAGAAGGTCGAGGCCGATGGAGTAAGGATCTTTTTTACAGGAAACTATGCTGATCATTGTCAGCATCAGGAAAACAGGAAGCAGACCAGGATAACGACGGATCAATTTCAAGTGTATAGATTTAAAGAATTCCGGGTTTAATCAACTGTAACAGATTCATTGACAAGAATCTCATCATAGAAATCAGAGAACGCGTCAACATATTTGTCCATTGGTTGGAATTCAAGATATGGTTTGTCTGATCCCCTGACATATGATCCAAGTTCGCTGTTGATATCCGGTGAGCCTAAAATCACGGCATCCGAAAAATCAATCGCGGCTTTAATGATATTAACGTAGGAAGGACTTTTATAGTATTTGAGATCTTTGGCGGATATGCCTTCAAGCTTTATTTTGTTTGCAAATTCTTTATTCAGGACATCCTTGAAATCATCGTCATAAATTGAATAGATGACTTTTGTGTCAGTGAAAAGAGGGTTATCCTTGAACGCTTTTTTGACATAGAGGGGAACAAGACTTGTCATCCAGCCGTGACAGTGGATGATATCGGGGCTCCACCCCAGCTTTTTCACGGTTTCGATCACACCGCGTGAAAAGAAGATCGCCCGTTCATCATTATCCTTGAAAAACTTGTTATTCTTATCGGTGATCGTATATTTACGCATGAAATAATCTTCATTGTCGATAAAATAGATCTGCATCCTGGCCTGCTGGATTGAAGCTACTTTAATGATGAGAGGATGATCGGTATCGTCAATGATCAGGTTCATCCCTGATAAGCGGATAACCTCATGCAGTTGATTGCGGCGCTCATTGATATTTCCATACCGCGGCATAAATGTCCTTATTTCTTTCCCTTTTTCCTGTATTCCCTGGGGGAGGTATCTCCCGATTACGCCCATATGGCTTTCCTTGAGGTAAGGCGTGATTTCCTGTTGGACAAAAAGTACTTTTGGTTTTTCCATAGTCACCGGATGGTTTTTCTGTTCGCGAATTGCGGGTGCAAAGATACTAAAAATTTTTTTACAAAATTCCAAGAATTTTTTGTAAAATAATGATTTTTATTCAATTAATCAATGAGACTATACCGATTCAACTGAAAGACCGAAAAATTCATGGGGCGAATTGACCAGGAAACTATCCGGAAATACATTTGATAATGATCCTTCCCCGGTCCTGTTCTCCTGAATAACGTTCTCTTCCGCGCCTGACATGATGTTTGATAACCCGGGAAAATTTTTTTTGAAAAAAATGCCCGCCGGCGTATTACCTTTTGCCTTCCCGACCGATTAATGTAAAACCAAATCAAAAAATTTAAAAAAGGAGGTATGGAGAAGCAGTTCATCTGGCAAATGAAAAATTGATCAGGGAATGGGATGGATTTTTCGGGTAGTTCCAATTATTACTTCCAGAATTTAATGATTGACCGGATAATACCAACGGTGGATATGGTATGCAATTGACAAAAAGAAGAATCATGAAACAAATGAAAAAAATCGGGATCCTTGCCATAATGATTGTAGTTGCTTTTTCGCAGATGATGAAGGCCGGCACCATGAAAACCTCTTCTGTAGCTCCCGGACCGGTCATACGGTTCGAATTTGACTTCAACTCAAAGAAATCAAATTGTATGAACCCATTTGGCTTTTGCAAATTTTCAATTGAAATCACCTGGGAGGATCATGGTAATTCAAACGGCTTGTTACCCGGTCGTGCATATTTGAATAAAGCAAATCAATTGGTGATCCTCCTTAAGGAAAGTGACCTTCAGAAACACCGGCATGGTGCATTGCTGCCTTTTCTTAAAGGAAAAAATGTCGTAAGAATCGATGATGATTATTCATTATCCGCGGAGGTTAACAAGGCTCTTGAAGCGAAAACACCTGTAATTATCAAACAGGGAGAGTACCCGGTTTCTTATTCCAACGGTGAGTATAGCATTACGATAACGCTATAAGATTTCTTTACAACTGGTATTTTGGATCAATAATAAACAAGAAAAGCCCATGAAATCAATAATTACAATAAGTATTCTTTCGGTTATCCTGACTTGTTCTGTTGGATGCACTCCTTTACTGTTCAAGATCAAAGGAGTGAAAAAGCCAGGGCTTGAATCAACGGAAAGCACATTGAATTACCTTCAGAAAAAGATGCCGGACACAAACTCCCGATGTTTTATTGCAAAGGATTCGTTGCGGATCAAAGAATTGTATGATCTGATCGGCGGGTTACCGGTTGTTGATTTTTTTACCGGAGACGGGAAATTGATCAGGTATTCCGAAACCGGGTCATGTACAGGTAAAGCAGATGATTTTTCCAAAGGACTTGAACCCGGAAAGGAATACCCGATTGATCCAAAATACCTTTTTTCTGATATCATGAACCGTCTGACGGAAATAACGTCCGAAGGGTCAACGTCAATGAGCAATTGCGATTTTATCGTCGCGGTTTACTGGGCCAAATATGCAGGATCTTTGAATAATAGTGCGTTCGGAATCGTAAAGAATATTCAGGACAATAAAAGGATATCGGCAAGTATAGTTTATGTGAACCTTGATTTCCAGGCCTCCTGGGGCATCAGGCAGGTGCCAAGGGTTGTAGGCTTGTGATGACCCCGGTTTCAAGCCAGTGACGATAAAACCTTGTGAACCAAAAAAAGGAGAACGTGGTGCTTATTAAATGATTAAGGGAAGGTGAAGTTAATTTTCGAAAGAAGAATAAGAACAAGGATTTTTATTCAAACGAATTCAATCATGGCCGACCTTTCAAAGTGTTTATAAATAAAGTTCACGATGATTATAACCAAATGCTTCCCGACCAATTAATGTAAAAACAGATCAAAATCTTAAAAAAGGAGGTATGGATAAGCAGTTCATCCGGCAAATGAAAAATTGATCAGGGATGAGATGGATTTTTCGGGTAGTTGAAGTCGTTTCTGCCGAAAATTAACGACTGCCCAATACGGGCTTGGGAGAAAAGGCCGTACAATCTAAAACAAGAGATTAATTATGAAAAAAATTACTTTATTCTTCTTATTACTAATTATGGGAGTCACTTTCATTCCTGCCGATGGTTACAGCAAACCATTTTGGGTCAGGTTCAAAATCGGAATTTTCGCAAAATGGTCGATCACTAATACCGGAAGTTGTGATGATGGATGGGGTATTTGCCTGACAACGAACACAGAAGGGAACCAGGGATTGACTTTTTTCGGCTATGATAAGGAGACAGACAAATTTTATATTAAAATATCTGAAAAGGACCAGTCATCAAAACATTTTGGCAGTGGCAGTTTCGATTTGAAAGAGGACTCCCCGGTAGATCCAAAACTGGTAGCAGGGTTTCCCAATTTTCAAACAGGCGGTAAACTCGTAGTGCTTAAAAAGGGAACTTACAAAGTGCGAAAGGACGGGACTGATCTGATAACCGCTTTTGACTATTATTTGAAATAGCCGGCAATTTATGAGGCTGTCTGTTTTCATAATTAAAAATGGGCAGCCTCTGATCTTTAATTTTTTAACAATAAAGTAAAATGAAAATCTTAAGCAAGCTACTGATTCTGATCATGATTTTCTCCGGTTTCTCATGTAGTTCCCTTATAATGACAATGGCCGGAATGAAAACTCCCGAAATTGAAACGAAAGAATCCATATATCAGTTTTTGATTAAAATCCATCAGGATACGTCGGATGTCTTTTGTCTCGATACAAACCTTCTCCGGCATCTACAAAGCCAGCCATTTAAACCGGGTTGGGCGCCGGGATTCAAGCCTGTGCAGATCCGTGTTTACGACCATACCGGAGAACCGGTCATGCAATGGGCATCCTGCGAAGGATCATTGAACAAACTCAGAACGTTTGATTCAGTCCCTCCTGTAAATACGAATGCCCTGGATAAATCACTCACCTTAAAATCCGATATGGAAAGGTATTTTGATTTTAATGGGAACCCGGTACATATCAGCGACGATAAAAACTATGATTACTTTATCCTGGTCTGTTTTGCAAAATATTTCGCAAGGTTGAGCAAAACCTCCTTCAGAAAAGTTCATCGATACATCAGCGATCATCCTGAATTGAAGATCAAACTCTATAAGATAAATGTTGATTTTCAGAAAAGCTGGAATGCAGAAATCAAAACGGAAACAGTTGTAAGGGTAGGAGGGAGTAAATGAAACTGTGTCATACGAAAATGTACAAGGGTTCCTTTGGAAGGTAATAATTCTGGCCCTTTTGGGATGCCAGTTAAGCGGACAGCCGGTTACCGGATTTGATACGTCCCGCCAGGGGCCGGGAACCACCTCCGGAATGCCATCCCTTGTTCTGACAGGGATTGCCGTTTCAGAGGAATTCGACTATTCGGTTTCAATGAATGCTGCTCTGTTACTGAACTGGATCCATGATAAAAATGCAAATCAGCTCAATGTCAGCCAAACGCTGAAGTATGGTTGCCTCATCCTTTATGAACCTTTGCTTTCCTTCTCCAACCAATTCGTCCATAACCTGGGGTGCCGGTATTTTTTCGACAGCATCACCTTGGTCAATTCGGATGAAAACACAATTATTACCCGGTTTGAATTGCTGATCCGAAAAAAGCTAAGCGCTACAATCTGCTCAAACCTTACGACTCCGTTCCTGAAAGGATATGATTACAGCACCAGCGACAGCGGCACCCTCGTTGCCCTTCTCCGGTCTTCTTTTCTTACACCCCTTGTTATGACATTTTCGTCCGGCTTCGGGATTACCTGGAAAGACTTCGGGTCGCTGACTTTCGGGATCACTGCAGCCAAAATGACCCACATCCATAACAGGAGAATTTTCAATATCCGCAACGTAAGTGAGTATTATGGTGTTCCCTCGGGACATGGCACCAGCATAGAGTATGGTCTCAGCCTCCAGTTCCTGGTAAACACGGAACTATTATCAAGGCTTCACTGGGATTGCGACCTCCTCCTGTTCAAGAACTATAAATCCCCGGTTGACCTTACATTCAGAAACCTCATCGAATTCCGGATCAATAAATTCCTGAAGCTCAGCAACCAGACGCGGATGCTCTATGAAGAAAAAGTGAGCAGGAGCATCCAGGTAGAAAATATTGTCTGCATCGGCTTTTATTTTCACTTGTAAAGAAAGTCCCCGGATTTTATCCGCCAATGAATAAAAACGATAATTTTGCCCCGTCAAAGATACTTGATGCTTAATGCTGACAGAACGGGTGAAGCGGGAAGTAGTATTAAAATGTACCCTCCCCCTTCCCCTTCCAACTGATAGGGAGGGGATCAGAAGGGTGGGTACGTGAATTTATCCAGCATCCAGCATCCTGTATCCAGCATCGCTCTAAAATAATCTGAACCATTATGTTTAAAATCGAAAAGCATCCGATCATTGAAATTCATGAAACAGAAAAAGTACAATTCATCTTTGAAGGAAAGGAGATCACGGGAGACAAAGGATTTACCATTGCCGCAGCCCTTCACCAGGCCGGGTTCCCGGTCCACAGCCATAGCCTGAAGCATCGTGAGCGAAGCCTTGAATGCGGCATAGGGAAATGCGGCGCATGCGAAATGCTTGTTGACGGCCAGGTTAAAAGGATCTGTGTGACACCTGTTGACGGGATCAAGGAAGTAAGGGAAATCCCCGGGGATTTTGAGCCTTACCCTGCACCTGTGAAAAAAGATATTCCCGTCAATGTTTATAAAACAACCGTCGCCATTATCGGGGCTGGTCCTGCAGGCCTGGCAGCCAGGGAGGAGCTGAACAAGCATCATGTCGAAAATCTTGTCATAGACAACAATGACAAGATCGGCGGACAGTTCCTCATGCAGACCCACCAGTTCTTCTTCTTTGAGAAAGAGCAGAAATTCGGTGGCATGCGCGGATTTGACATCGCAAAAACGCTGGCCGGGGAAAATCATGACGGGATCTTCCTGAACTCTACAGTCTGGGATATTTTCGAAGGAGGCCGGATCGCGGTAAAGAATATCAGAAGCGAGGAAATTTATTACGTGGATGCCGAATACCTTGTTGTTGCAACAGGGGCGGTGCCTTTCATGCCGACATTTGAGAATGATGACCTTCCGGGTGTATACACAGCTGCGGTCGTTCAGAAGATGATGAACAACGAGCTGACCCTGCTTGGCAAAACGATTCTCACCGTAGGTGCCGGTAACATCGGATATCTCACATCCTACCAGCTCATGCAGGCGGGCGCCAAAGTGAAAGCGATCGTGGAGGCCCAGGCTTTTGAAGGAGGCTTCCCGGTGCAGGCCAACAGGGTAAGGCGACTGGGTATCCCCGTAATGACATCCCACATCCTGCTGAAAGCAATACCGAACGAAGATCATACAGGTATCATAGGTGCAGTTGTGGCCGAATGTAAAGATTTTAAGCCGGTCAGGGGTACAGAAAAGGTCATTGACGGGATCGACGCGATAAACATCTGCACCGGCCTCGTCCAGGATGATCAGCTGCTGATCAAAGGGAATGAGATCTTTGGCCGGAAATGCTTCGGAGCCGGTGATGCCATCCGGATCGGTGAAGGCACCAGTGCGGTGGTCCGGGGGAAACAGGTGGCCTATGAGATCCTCCAGGAAATGGGTGAACGCTTCAACTATGATGATTACCTGGTAACATCGAAAGAATACATAGATTCACAACAGCATCCGGTAAAGGTGATAGAAGATCCTTATATTCCGGAACCGGTGAGAATGAATGAAAAAGGATTTGTCCTGATCGATTGCATTTACGGTTTTGCCTGCAATCCATGCGCCTTTTCCTGCCCCAACGGTGCAATCACAAAATCCTCCACCAGTACCGTACCGGCGATCGACTTTGAAAAATGCACGGGGTGCATGGATTGTGTTTATCAATGTCCCGGACTTGCAATCTTCGGGTACAACCTGAAAAAAGACTGGCTGTTCCTGCCCATCGAATATCATGTGGAAGAAAAATCAGAATGTTTCCTGGTCGATAACAATGGGAAGAAACTGGGTGAAGGAATCGTGGAAAAAGTCCTGAAAAAACCAAATAAAACGAACATTGCAAGGGTGAAATCGCTGGATCTGCACGGAGAAAACCTTGTTAATGTCAGGGGGTTCATTGTTAAGGAAAATTACCCGGAACCGATCGTACTAAAAGATCATCACCAGGAAATCACCGAACCAACCTATGTCTGTCATTGTGACGACGTCACACTTGCTGAGATCCTTGAAACCATAGGTGACCGCAAATTCATATCGGTGGATGAGGTGAAGCATACCACAAGGCTTGGCATGGGTGCCTGTCGCGGAAAGCGTTGCATCAAGCGGCTGAAGCAGACGTTGTCTGGAACCGGGATTTCCATTGTGGGAGAGCCGACGCCGAGAGGTCCTCTTGCAAACCAGGTTGCGATGGGAGAACTTTACCCCAGGAATACGCATGAAAACGTCATCACAGGGTGGAACGGAAATCATACACAAAAGAAAAAAGTCAAATCGCTTGTGGCCGGAGGTGGGATCGGCGGAAGTGCTCTTTTCAGGTACCTGAGCGAAGAAGGTCTTGAGCCGGTCCTCATCAATTTCGGACGGGGCGCCTCCTGGAGGAACATAGCCGGGGGAAGACCGAATTTCTCCTTACCGGAGCTTTCGGAAATTGCCAGCCGGAACCATGAGATCTTCAAGGACCTGCAGAAAATCCATAACATCGACTACCGGCAGATCAACTATGTAACGTTCGCTCATGATGAGACTATGTACAATTCACTGGTTGAATCCATGGCCTGGTCGGATGCTTACATGGTCGATCCGAAGGATTTCCGCAAGGAAGTCAGTCCTCATTATAATGCAAACCTGAATACCTATATTTCTGCCCTGATTACCAGGAACTGCTGGCAGGCTACCCCCGGCAGGGTGATCGATATGATCCGCAGGATTGGGATCGAACGTGGAGGAAAGGTGGAAGAGGATTGCAAGGTGATCGATGTGCGGAAATCAGGAGATCACTATTTTATCCTTGTAAAAAATCATGAGCGCCAATACATCGAGTACGAAACGGAAATCTTTATCAATGCACTCGGACCGGAAGGTGAAAAGTTCGCCCGGATGATGAACATCGAGACCGGGCTTTTTCCTGTTCGGCACCAGGCATTCATCACACGGAGGCTCCCGATGCTTGGCATCAACGGCAATCCGCTGAGCATGCTGATCGACCGGAGAAAGTACAAGGGCTTTGTGGCTGTTTACGGACAGCAGCTTGGTGAGACGGGCCAGATCATCGGATGTGCATCACCGGCGGTTGAATCACTGGAGTCAGATAAGAACATAAAAATAAACTCAGAAAAATTCACCGAAATAGCTGCAGAGATCTTCACCAACTGGATCCCGGAGCTTTCGTCCGTGGGATTCCAGGCGATCTGGGCGGGCTATTATGTGGAACCACGTATGCTCATTGATCCGGAAGAGGGACTTTTCCTCGGGCTGCGCGGCCAGGGTTTTATGCTGGGACAATACCTTGCCCGGATGTATGTGGATAAACTTCTCGGGAAAGAAGTTCCTTCCTATTTTTCAAGACTGAAAGTCGGAGGGGATGGCTTGCTGGAGAAGGCGTTCAAGTAGGAGGAGTGATAATTACGAATTACGGATTACGAATTACGAAATCCATCAGCGTGTAGCCTGAAGCCTGTTCCCGCTTTCGCGGGAATGACGGCAGGAGGAAAGCCCGCAGCCCGCAGCCCGCAGCTGCCTGCTACTTTCTAACAAACAATGCTTTAATGATATGAGACGCCATCTTCGGATTTTCCTTCAACCGCCGTGTTGAGTATCCGAACCAGTCTTTGCCGAAGGGAATATACACCCTGACGATATGACCCTTTTCGACGATTGACTTCCTTAATTCCGGCGTCACGCCATAAAGCATCTGGAATTCATAACCGGTTTTCGGGATGCCGTATTTTTCAATCAGCCTGTATGCACCTTCAACGAGCGGTTTGTCGTGCGTGGCGATGCCGGGGTACATCCCGTTGCGGAACATATATTCGAGGTCTTCAAGGTAATGGTCGTTGATTTCCTGGTATTTTTTATAGGCAATCGTCTCGGGTTCAACGTAGATTCCCTTGCATAATCTGAAGTTCAGGGGGATTTCAGCAGAATGGATGTCGGCGAGGTTCTTCAGGTCGCCGAGCGTTCTCCTCATATATGCCTGAACAACAAGTCCGACATTCTTCGGGAACTCCTTTTTCAGCTTACGGAAGAGCTCGATTTCCATATCCGTGCACTGTGAATCTTCCATATCCACACGAATGAAACTGTTGTATTCAGCTGCTTTCTTCACGATCAGCCGAATGTTCCGGTAGCAAACCTCCTTGTCAAGCAAAAGGCCGAACATCGTGGGTTTAAGGGAATAATTCCCGTCAAGGTGTTCCTTTTCAAGGCGGTCGATGATCGATAAATAAGCCTCCCTGTTCTTTTCAGCTTCCGAAAGGTTGGTGATGAATTCTCCGAGGAGGTCAATCGTAACTTTGATCCCCTGTTTGTTCAATTGCTTTGAGACCCTGATGGCATCTTCGATGGTTTCGCCTGCAATGTATTTCTTTGAAAATATCCAGACAAGTTTTTTGGGCATGAAAGGAAGCATCCCTGCAATTAATTTATTGATCATGACGTTCTTTGTTATGTGAAATATCTTGGTATTTGCAAATATAAGAGTAAATAATTATTTGTAATTCACAAGATTAATTTTTACTTTTGCAAACTTTTTGATTTCAAGGACAGAGTGGATTACTTCAAACAATTCGTAATCCCGTTTAGTGGATTAAAGCAGGGAATTCATCATTTCGAATTCGGGATCGATGATACGTTCTTTGAGCATTTTGAGTATTCAGAGATCAGGAAAGGGAGCCTTGCTGTAAGGTTGGACCTGGAAAAGGAAGAGAAACTGCTTGTTCTTATGTTTTCTTTTGAAGGGATCATTACCATGCCGTGCGACCGTTGTTTCGAACCGGTTGATCTGCCTCTTTCAGGATCAGATCACCTGGTGGTGAAATTCGGGGAAGGATATTATGAGGAGAAAGAAGACCTGCAGGTGATCCCGGAGGGACAGAGTCAGTTGGATATCAGTCCCTTCATCTATGAATTTGTCCACCTTCATTTGCCGGCAAGGAGAGTTCATCCGGAAGATCCTGACGGTAACAGCATGTGTGATCCGGAGATTCTGAAGAAGCTGGACGAACTGACGGACAGGCATGCTCCGGATCCTCGCTGGGACGTGCTGAATGATCTGCTAAAAAAAGATGAATCGTAAATTGTAATTTGTAAACTGTAAATAAATATTTGTTATGCCACATCCAAAACACAAAATCTCCACCACCAGGAGAGATAAAAGAAGAACTCATGACAAGGCATTAGTTCCAACCATTGCTCTTTGCTCAAACTGCGGAGCCCCGGTCCTTTACCATCGGGTATGTCCTGAGTGCGGCTATTACAAAGGCAAACCAGCCATTGAAAAAACAACCACTGAATAGCAATGTTGACGGTTGAAAAGATTTCTGGGTTCGGGAATTAAGTTATGCTACCTTTACCGCCCGGAAATTCCAGGCGCACCAGAATTTCATCCAGATTTGTAATTTAATCCTTACAGAATGAGAATCGGATTAGATGTTTTAGGTGGAGATTTTGCACCAAGAGCTACGCTTCATGGGGCCATCAGGGCACAGAAGGAACTTCCTGAATCAACGAGAATAGTTCTGATAGGTGACAAGGATGTGATCATCACATTCCTGAAGGAAGAAAAAGTTGATCCAGCCAAATTTGATATCGTGGATGCCCCCGATGTCATTGAAATGGATGAACACCCTACCAAAGCGCTCGTCAACAAGCCGGATTCAAGCATTGCCACGGGGTTCCGGATGTTGAAGCACAAGGAGATCCATGCATTTGCAAGCGCCGGAAGCAGCGGCGCCATGCTGGTAGGATCAATTTACAGCGTCAATACCGTTCAGGGGATCATCCGTCCAAGCGCCCCGGCCTATATCCCAAAGGAAAACGGAGGTTCATCCATCCTGATCGATGTTGGCACAAACCCCGACAGCAAACCCGATGTGATGTATCAGTTCGGACTGCTCGGATCGGTTTTTGCTGAACATGTATTCCATATAAAAAATCCACGGATCGGCCTGCTCAATATAGGTTCAGAAGAGAAAAAGGGAAACCTGATCACACAATCGGCTTTCCAGCTGATGAAAGATACAAAGGATTACAATTTTGTTGGGAATGTCGAAGGCCGCGAGCTCTTTAAAGATAATGTTGACGTCATCGTTTGCGATGGCTTTATTGGAAACATCGTTCTCAAACAGATCGAAGCCATGTACCGAGTACTTGCAAAACGCGGGATCGATGATGAATACCTTCATCGCTTCAATTATGAAAATTATGGCGGAAGCCCGATCCTTGGCGTAAATGCCCCCGTGATCGTAGGTCACGGTATATCAAACGGCAACGCCATTTATAAAATGATCTTACTCGCAAAAGAGGTTCATGATGCCAAACTGTCGCAGCACATCAGGCATTCCCTTGAGCGGTATTCGATCAATAATGTCAAGTAAAATAACCTTGTATTCATTTCTGAATAATTTAAATAAATGACAAAAGTCAGGGCAGCGATTACGGGTATTGCAGGATACGTACCACCTTACATCCTTACGAACCAGGAGCTGGAAAAAATGGTAGATACGACGGATGAATGGATACTCACCCGGACAGGCATCAGGGAACGCCATATCCTGAAGGGAGAAGGGCTCGGAACATCCGATATGGCAGCGGAGGCTGTAAAATCACTTTTACAGAAAACACATACGGATCCCTCCGAGATCGGACTGGTTATTTGTGCGACGGTAACTCCTGATATGACATTCCCGGCAACAGCAAATATCATCAGTGATAAAGTCGGGATCAAGAAAGCTTTCAGTTTTGACATGAATGCCGCCTGTTCAGGGTTGCTTTATGCGATCATTACAGGATCAAAATATATTGAAACCGGAACGTACAAGAAGGTCATCGTGGTTGGCGCCGATAAAATGTCGTCCATCACCGATTATACCAGCCGGGAAACCTGCGTGTTGTTCGGGGATGCAGCAGGAGCGATCATGCTTGAACCCACCACGGAAGATGTCGGGATCATGGATTCAATTTTACAGTCGGATGGTTCGGGATTGCCCTATTTGCACATGAAAGCCGGCGGTTCCGTGAAGCCCCCCTCACATGAGTCGGTTGATGCAAAGGAACATTTTGTTTACCAGGAAGGTCAGTCGGTATTTAAGTTTGCTGTTACAAAAATGGCAGATGTTTCGGCTGAGATCATGGAGAAAAACGGCCTGAAATCTGAAGATATTTCCTGGCTGGTCCCTCACCAGGCCAATCTGCGCATCATCGATGCCACAGCACGCCGGATGGGTATCGGCAAGGAGAAGGTCATGATCAACATCCAGCGTTATGGCAACACCACCGGCGCCACCATCCCCCTTTGCCTCTGGGAGTGGGAAAAACAGTTGAAAAAAGGGGAAAACATCATCCTTGCTGCATTCGGCGGGGGATTTACCTGGGGATCGATCTGGATCAAATGGGCCTATGATTCGTAAATGGGAGTTCAGATCTCAGGTTTGCGATTACATAATGATTGACGAATGATCCATGGAATTTATTCGTCATTCTTCATTCTGACATTCATTCTTAAATCAAACTTTTTGTTATTTTTATTGAAAAATAACAAAAATGCCCCGTAAGGTATTCAAATTCTTCCTTCCTGTCCTTTATAGCCCCTATTTTAGCTCCCTCGTCATTTCAATTGCAGTCATCCTGCTGCTGCCTGATTTCTTCGAAAAATACAAATCCGAACTGACTGATTCGGGTATCCTCGAAAGGAGAAATGCCCTTTTTGCATATGAAGACCTGGATCATGACGGGTACAGCGAAGAGATCGAAGCCTTTACGAATACGGAAGGTGTTGCAACCATCAAGGTAACGAACCACCGGGGAATCATTACCAATCAATGGGATTTTGACGGCCAGATGATTCCGCGTGGAAAACAGTTCTTTTGTGGTGATTATGATAACTCAGGAACAGTCAGGATTTTTATGTTTACCCAACGGAATGACTCATTATTCCTCCATTGTGCTGACCCGGGTCACAAAGCGAAATTTTACTTCAGGAACCGGTTCATTGTAAAGATATTGAAAGGTCAGAAAAAGGAAGATTACGGGGTGGATGATGCGCTTCTTACCGACCTTGACAGGGATGGGAGCAAGGAAGCAGTATTTACAGTAATGGCCGGATTCCCGCTTAAACCCCGGATTCTTTTTGCACTGGACCTGATGTATGACTCCCTTGCTGCTTCACCAGAATGCGGCGTGCTGAAAGGGATCAATGATATTTTTGACATTAACGGAGACCGCTTTCCTGAAATATTCTGCAATACCTATGCTCCGTCCAACTACCCGGATACTTCGCTCATACCTTGTCATGACAGCAGTGCGTGGCTGATCATCCTCGATCATAAACTCCGGTATGTATTCCGGCCTGAAGAATTCACCGGGTTTACCTCGAGTCTTGTGACGATCCCCTTTACTTCAAATGACGGAAAATGGATCATAGCAGGGTATCATCACCGGGGTTCTCCTCCCAGGCCCTCTTTCATGGCAGTTTATGATCCAAACGGCAAACTTTTGGAAAAAGTAGTTTCAAGGGAATCGGATGCCAGGCATCCCTTTGATATTCTTACGCTGGGCAGTAAAAGGGAAAAGCTTTTCAAGGTCAATCATAACGGGGTCATTCAACAACTCAATGCAAAATTGCAAATTATACGGGAACTTGAGATCCGGGACCTTCCCTGTACCCGCCCTTCCCGGGTTGATATTGACAGGGATGGAGAACCGGAGTTTATCTTTTACAACAGTTCGAAGAACCCTTGCATCATTACAAGAAATGATTTTTCAGACCCGGTAAGACTGGAGATTCCTGTGAGTAATCCCATCATGGTAAATCTTTCATTGAAGCTTAATGGAAAAAACGAAGCTGAACTCTTCATCCAGAGCAATGAACACTTTTTCATGTGCACCTATTCCAGGAACCCATACTATTTGTTAAAGTATCCTTTTTATGCCGGGATCTATCTTGTTATCCTCCTCCTGGTGTTCCTTATCGGCCTGAAACAAAAGGCTGCATTGAAACAAAAATACAATGCCGAAAAGAAAATTGCCTCACTTCAGTTATTGTTGCTGAAAGACCAGATGGATCCGCATTTTACATTCAATGCCATCAATTCCATCAGTGCATCGGTATCACAGAACAATCCCGAAGAAGCGAACAGGAACATCATCCTGTTCTCGAAGCTCGTAAGAGCCTGCCTGGTGCAGTCTGACAGGCTTTCACGGACATTGCAGGAGGAAATCGATTTTGTCAACGGGTACATGGAGATTGAAAGGAACAGGCTGGAACGGAAATTCGAATACCATGTACAGATTGCCCAGGATGTGGATATCCGCTGGATGGTGCCTAAAATGGTCATTCAGATCTATGCAGAGAATGCATTGAAGCATGGGATCAAGCCGCTTAAAAACGGCGGGATCATTAAAGTCAATGCCTCAAGAGATAGCAAGTGCCTTGTCATTGAGGTGGAAGACAATGGGATCGGACGCGGGATGTCTCAACAGGCTTCCGGTGAATCGACGGGGAAGGGCCTCGGCATCATGGATCAGTTTTATGAGATATTCAACCGGTACAATGAGGAAAAAATACGATATGAGATTCTCGACCTTTCGGATGAGATGAAAAATGCACGGGGGACAAAAGTCCGTATCTTTATTCCCATCCATCTGAAATATAATTTCTATGAATGATGAAAAGATACCTGTCATGATCGTGGAGGATGATGCAGGTGCACGAAAAACCCTGGCGCTGTATCTTTCTGAAATTCCCGGTATTGAAGTTATCGCAATTTTCGGCTCATCTGAAGAAGCCCTTCCCGGGATCCTTTCGGAGAATCCCCGGCTCCTGTTCCTCGATGTCGAACTCCCGGGGAAAAGCGGAATTGAGCTCCTCGAAGACCTTCGCAACCGGGATCTTGACTTTAATGTGATCTTCACCACGGCTTACGATCATTATGCCATCAAAGCCATAAAAAATGCAGCCTTCGATTACCTGCTGAAACCTGTGGATAAAGACGAGTTGAATACAACCCTGACCAGGTTCAGGGCAAAGAGCCGGGAAAATAATTTCCGGGACAAAATAGATCTTCTTATAAACCGCATCAATCCCGTAGGCAAAATCCGGTTCAACTCAAGGAATGGATTTGTAATGATCGATCCTTCAGACATCATATGGTGTGAAGCAGACTGGAACTACACCAACATTCATTATGGTGTCGACGAAAAAGAAACTGTGACCATGGTGTTGGCCAGGGTTGAGGAACTGCTGTCGTCAGGATCATTTTTCCGGATCAACCGTTCGATTCTGATCAACCTGAACTGGCTCATCCGTGTATCCCGCAAGCACCATACCTGCACCCTGAAAGCAGGGACCCTGGAATTGGATTTTCATATTCCTTCGCGGCATATCCGGGAGCTGGAGGAAAAACTGGATAGAAGTTAGAACTCTGAATTCTGACTTTCCTTTTGTAACTTTGCCGGGACCTCTTCGTCAAAGTCACCAAAACTGATATCATGGAACCAAAAAGAGTTTACAGATCACGAAAAGATAAGGTAATCGGCGGTATATGCGGGGGATTGGGATATTATTTCAACATTGACCCGGTTCTGATCCGGGTGGTATGGGCTGTTTTATTCTTCGCTGGTGGTATCGGGTTACTTGCGTACATCCTGGCATGGATCATTATTCCTGAAGATCCGGCCATTTGATTTGCGATTTCAGATCTTTTCTTTGATTTTCCTGATCTCCTGAATAAAATAATCAGCAATTTCCTGTTTTGAGATCATTTCTTTTGGCTGAAGATGCTCTGCCATGTTTGTTTCGGGAATATCATCGGTAAAAACCAGCGTTTCGGTATATGTTACCGGTGAAAGGTTCGGAACCAGCTGTTTGGTTGTCTCTATTATTTTATCCAGAGGAAAGACATATTTGGAAAGAAAGTAAAGGTCGTAATAATCCCGTAATGTATTTCGTTGAGCAATGGCAGATAATTTCAGCACTGCTATTGTGAGCGGATTTGCAATATAAAGATGCTGAAACCTGAAAGAATCGGTTTTAATGGGGAAATCAACCAGGATTGATTCTGATGTGAAAAAAGTGACTTTAACCCCCTGAATAAGAAAATCTATCTGATCCTGATCATTTTCCCTGATAATACGATATTTCTTGAAAAGAATATGGATGTTCCGCTTAATTTTTTTTGCCGGTAATGTCTCTCCTTCAAAAAGAAAATCCAGATCTTCACTCAGGCGGTGAAAAAGTTGCAATGAAAGGGCCGTGCCTCCAACAAGAGTGAATTCTTCCATAAATAACTGACGCCCCAGTTCCGTAAGAACTAAAGCTGTTTGATCAGGCAGATAAGTAAAATCGGGCCCAGTCAGTTCCATGATCTATTCTGTAAGGATGATTTTTCTTATGAAATTGATTCTTTTCCGGTTTTTTTCTGAGATGGAAATATCCCGAAGCACTTTTTGAATAATTGAAACCTCTATCCTTTGCTTCAGTATTATCATATCCTGTATTTCCCCATACAGGATAACCTGCCTAGATATAATTTCACCGGGCAGATCCGCATCTTGCTTATAACTCCAGAAGAGATGTCGTGAAAATCCGGTTGTTTTCATTTTGTGGAAACACAAGCTTGTTGAACAAAGTTAACATTAATTCCGAATGCCTGATTCGAATTTCCGAATGAAATTATGAAAAGCAATCAGAATGGAGTATTGACGGTTGCACAGTTAGTTCCTATTCATAAATCGTCATTCCGTATTGCATTCTGAAATCTAAAATCTGAATTCGAAAATAATTTCTATCTTTTCCTTGACAAATATTCCGGTTTTTAGTACTTTTCGAACCGGAATCCCTGGTGTTTTTCCTGCTGGATAGTTTGATTCCGTTAAAATGTCAGCCCATATTTTAACCATAAACCATTCAAAAATTTTACCATGAAAAAATCAATTACCATTCTGCTGATGCTTTTCATAGCATCCGCCATGATGGCACAGACCCCGGAGGCGATCAATTACCAGGCTATTGCCAGGGATGCAACAGGGGCTCCTGTTCCAAGTCAGCTTGTTAATTTCAGGCTTAGCATCCTGCAGGGATCAGCCTCAGGAACCAGCGTGTACGTGGAAACCCACCTGGCGACCACCAACCAGTTTGGTCTTGCTGTTCTTGAGATCGGCCATGGCACCGTTGTTTCAGGTTCATTCAGCACCATCGACTGGAGCGCCAATACCTATTTTATTCAGACAGAGCTTGACCTTGCCGGCGGTCCGGATTATCAGCTCATGGGCACCAGCCAGTTCCTTTCAGTGCCTTATGCCCTTTATGCGAAGGCTGCAGGAAATAATTTCGGGAATACCTGGTCAATTTCCGGGAATGCCGGGATGGATCCATCCGTCAATTTCATTGGAACCACCGATACAGCTAGCCTCATCTTCAGGGTGAACAATACGAAATCAGGCCAGGTGAATATGTCCAGGGCCAATACTTCATTCGGTTATAATGCGCTTTCAAACAATGATGCATCCGACAATACTGCCATCGGCTGGTCAGCCTTGAACCAAAGTGTGGCCGGGGGCAATACTGCCATCGGATCTGGCTCCATGATCTCAAATACGACAGGAGGGGGGAACGTTGGTGTTGGACACGCTGCACTGGCTGCAAACCAGGAAGGGTCCGATAACACCGCCGTCGGATGGTCGGCTTTGAACCAGAACCTGGTAGGGGGAAATACGGCAGTCGGGCATAATGCATTGGGGATAAATACAACAGGCGGAGAAAATGTAGCCCTCGGTAACGGAAGCCTTGAATCGAATGTTGAAGGATCCTATAATACAGCGATTGGCTGGGCAGCTCTTAACCAAACGGTGGTTAGTGATAATACGGCAGTAGGACACACCGCCATGCATTTCAACCGGATAGGTGCAGGGAACGTGGCAGTGGGGAACGGAGCACTCGCCAGTAACGAGGAGGGATCTGACAACACTGCCATCGGATGGGCGGCATTAAACCAGAACCTGGCCACGGATAATACGGCAGTCGGACATACAGCCATGGTATCGAATACGACAGGCTCAGGCAATGTTGCCCTTGGAAACGGAACCCTGAGCTCAAACCAGGAGGGTACAAGCAACACGGCCATTGGTTGGGCGGCGTTGAATCAGAATCTTTCTTCAGACAACACGGCAGTCGGAAATTCCGCTATGATTTCAAATACGATCGGAGAAGGCAATGTGGCCGTCGGCAATGGCGCGCTGGCAGTGAACCAGGAAGGCTCAGGCAATACCGCTGTCGGCTGGAATGCTTTGCATGAGGATCTTACTGGGGAAAATACCGCGGTCGGAAATTCAGCCATGTTTTCAAATACGATTGGTACAGCAAATGTCGGCCTGGGGAATGGCGCCCTGGCGGTGAACCAGGAAGGCTCAAGCAATACGGCTGTCGGCTGGAATGCCTTGCACGAGAATCTTACCGGGGAGAACACAGCAGTCGGGACAACCGCCATGTTCTCCAATACCATTGGCTCCAATAATGTTGCCGTGGGCTACGGAGCATTGAACGTTAACCAGGAAGGTTCGAGCAATGTGGCCATCGGGTGGAATACAATGAGGGAAAACCTTTCAGGGGAGAATGTAGCCGTCGGAACGGTTGCCATGTATTCCAATGTTACGGGGTACAACAATGTCGCCATCGGACATGCAGCGATGAATACCGGCCAGACAGGAGTCAGCAACGTGGGTGTCGGCTGGGGAGCCTTGAACCAGAACACCTCCAGCGAGAATACGGCTGTCGGCAATGCTGCCATGTTTTCAAATACCAATGGATTCAATAACGTTGCGATTGGTAATGGAGCCCTGTTCGCAAACCAGGAAGGGATCAACAATGTGGCTGTCGGCTGGAATGCACTGAATCAGAACATCGGAAATGAAAACACGGCGCTTGGTACAGCCGCCATGTCATCGAATACCACCGGCTTTAACAATGTTGCCATCGGACAGGCGGCACTGATAGCAAACCAGGAAGGGTATAACAATGTTGCCATCGGCTGGAATTCACTTTCTGAAAACCTGTCGGTTGATAATACTGCAGTCGGAACATCTTCACTATCATCGAACACTACCGGGAACAGCAATGTTGCCATCGGTCATGAAGCACTGGCTGTAAACCAGGAAGGATGGAATAATGTCGCCATCGGCTGGCACGCCCTTCACGAAACGACATCCACGGATAATACGGCCATCGGGAGAAATGCCATGGCAGGCAATACGACCGGCTATGGAAACATTGCGATCGGCGCGAATTGCCTGAACTATAGTCCGGAAGGACATCAAAACACGATGATCGGTACGGAATCTGATTTTAATTCCGAATCTGTCAATTATTACAACTCAACCGGCATCGGTTATGGAACCAGGGTGACAGCAAGCAATGAAGTCAGGCTGGGGAACAACGAGGTTGAAACACTCTTCTGCATGGGCGCAACTGCACCCACAACCAGCGAACCGAATATGTATGTTGACCCGGTAACAGGTCAGATCATGCGCTGTGCCGCACCACCGAAATCCCCGGTAACAGTGAATGACCCGGGACAAACCATCGAGGGCCAGGCTGCAATAACGGTAACATTTACGGTTCCCCAGGCACGGAAGGGGAAAACAGTTTATATTTCACCGGATGGAGAATTACCCGATGGAATCGTAATGGCTTATGCACGTGTGAAAACGGATGGGGTTGTGGAAACGAAATTCACCAACATTACAGGGCAGCGTATCTCAGTGCCAGCCATGCAATATTTTATTTCAGTAATTCAATAAAGTGTCTTCTCCGAAAAGTCATTTTTACAACATCAACGCTAAGACGCCAAGACGCAAATTATTTATTACTAATGAGTTTATTTTTAGCGTCTTTGCGACTTTGCGGTGAATAGAGCTTATCAGAGAAAACTCAATAAAGTTAAGTGAAGTTATTCCCGGATGAATTTGCCATGATAGATGGCTGTGCCGGGAAAAGTGACAGTCACCACGTAAAGACCGGGATGCAGTTGTGCGGCATCGATCGCCACACGGCCTTCCTCAAACCGGAATTCCGCTTTCACAGGGGTTCCGGTTTCTGTTGTTATCAGGATCGTGCTGCCACGGCTAAAACTCCTCTCCGGATCAGAAATGTAACAGACATCCTTAACGGGATTCGGGTAAATGGTAATATTTCCCGCTGATATATCATCGGTACCGGTTACAGGTCCCCAGATTGCGCTAACATATTCGGGATGGTCGATAAACGGATTCCGGTTGTCCTGGATCTGGTAAATGGCATTGTTGCGGTTAATCTCTTTCGTGGAAACAGGATCCTGGCTGCTCCACTGCTTCAACTGTGCAAGTTCCCATGCCTTGAGCTGCGAACCGGTAGTGGCGGCGCTTCCAGGCCAGCCGCTGTCCTCGGTATAGTACCGTACCGACATGTAAAAATAGGAGCGGGCAAAATCTCCTTTATATTCATTGATGGGTTCAAAAACGGTTCCGGTGTAACCAGATGATGCTGAAGACCCAAGCTTGCTCCCATTCTGTGATGTCCATGAAACCTGGCCTACTTTGCCATACGGATAATTCGAACGTTTTCCGTTGACATACCCGTCGGTCGGGTAAAGGTGAAAAAGATCGGAATACATCGGGTAGGCTCCGTCGCCGAACCAGCTCTGCGGCCATGAATGTTCCCGGTTGTAGCAATCCCCTTCTCCGGAATAATTCCCGCATTCATCACTCGAATTATAATGATAGACGTAAGGAGGAGTTCCCCCCGGGACATCCGAATAGGTATCCCAGACAATGTTTCCCGTTTTTACATCCGTCGTTGAGAAAGCTGTAATGACTTCGCCGTAAGTGATGGAATTATGGTTCTTGATAATGTTATGCAAGGCTGCCTGCAATGCTGTTCCTGTCAATCCGTTCGCCGCATCATAATATCCCGGTGGGATCTGTGCATAAACAATTCCTGAAAAGCTGAAAACAAATAATGAGAAGAATAAGAGGGTTTGCTTTATTTTCATTGAGTTACGTATTGAGATTTTTTTACATTTCGCTATTTCGCTATTTCGCTACTTCGCTACTTCGCTATTTCGTTACTTCGCTACTTCGCTACTTCGCTACTTCGCTACTTCGCTATTTCGCTACTTCGCTACTTCACTATTTTCCCATGATAGACATTCCCATTGCCCGTCACAAGGGAAACGAAATAAATCCCGGATGGAAGTGACGTGAGGTCGAAGGTCAGTTTATCACCATTCATGCTGGTTTTAAGGCGTATCTGACTTCCGGAAGCAGAAAGGACGGTAATGTGAAGTTCATTTTGCTTTATTTCCGCCGGAAGTGAGAGAGAAGTGTATTCCGTTGCCGGGTTCGGATAAAGAGAGAGTTCAGTATAGTAACCCTCAGGAATCCCGGCACCGGTTGCCCAGATGGCATTGGCATATTCGGGATGGTCGATAAAAGGGTTCCTGTTCGACTGGATGTGGTAAATCGCATTGTTCCGGTCGGTTTCCTTCTGTGAAACAGGATCCTGTGCATTCCATTGCAGCATCATCTTTAATGCCCAGGGTTTAAGTTGAGCACCGTTGGTCATATCACTTCCGGGCCATGATCCATCCATTCCATAATACCGTGTTGACATGTAAAAATAGGTTCGCGCCAGATCCCCTTTGTATTCATCAATGGGTTCAAATACGGTACCGGCATATCCATCGGCCGTGCAGGGTCCGAATTTGCAACCGTTCATGGATGTCCATGTTGGCGAGGAAACAGTCCCGTAAGGATAATTCGACCGTTTCCCGTTCACATAACTGTCGGTGGGATAAAGAATGAAAATGTCTGTCCACATCGGGGAAACATCTCCGCCGAACCAGCTTCTCGGGAATGAGTGTTCACGCACATAGCAAATGCCTTCAGTCGGCTGTCCCCCGGTGGGGCACTGGTCTGATGTAAACTGGTAGGTGTAATTCTGCGTGCCATAGGGAACATCCGAATAGATATCCCAGACGGTTCCGTCAGATTTTTTATCGGTGGATTGAAAATAATACCAGATTGACTGGTAAGTAACGGAAGTGTGCTCATCAATAATGCCATGCAACGCTGCCTGCAACGGTTGTCCCGTCAATCCTGCAGCATCATTGTAGTACCCTAAGGGAATCTGGGCGTTTATGCTGAAAAAGAAAAGAAAGATCAATGAAAATGTTGGGAGAAATCTTTTCATAAAAGAGGGTGTGAATTTTTGGAAGGCAAAGATACAAAGGTTTTCCGGATTATAGCAGGCCCGTTATTGCAGGAAGAGGATCCCCCCGCCATCGAACAATGGCCCGTCATAAAGTGCGTCAATCCTGTAATTCAGCCCATTCAGGAAACGGGCAATTTCTCCACCGGAAGGATGATACGCAAAATTTCCGAGTACATGAACGGTATCATGAAGGATCCCCATGGTGCCGCCGATAAACCCGTTGCTGAAACCGGGCAGGACAATTCCTTCCGGAGCAATGAACAATCCTTTGAAGCCATTTCGCGAGAGGGTTTTCATGATGCCTGCATCGGATGTTATAAAATGATCCTTCTTTAACAATACCAGGTTGCATCGTGTATATCCTTGTTTAACTGGGATTTTTTTCAGGAAATGTGCATTTTCAAGAATAAGGGGATCCGTGTATTCAAGCCGGTGAATTAGGTAATGATCATTGGCTGCGGCGTTATAATGGATGGACAGGGGATGTTCGGAACCCACAGGCAGCGTGCCTTTGGCATACCGGATACGGTTCTTGTCCAACAGCTGAAAATACTTACCGGGTAAGTTCGGGGACGTGATCACCATCTGCGGAAGCTGGCAAAAGAAGATGTCGGGATGCCCGGAAATAGCCGGGTAGGTGAGGTCCTCCGACATCAGCCCGGCAACCTCTCCAAGGCGTGCAAGCTTTTCCTTCGCCAGGGCGGGAATCTTATTATCAACGATGATCAGCATGGCAGGTTCCTGGTTTGATCGTGTAGTCATCGACAAAAATCACTTCATGATATGCTTCCCTTAGCATCCTTTTATTCTTACCCTGGTATCCGATCAAATTATTCCGGTCAGAAGGATTTACCGAGATGATGATCGTCTTCTTTTTCTCTTCATTGCGTAGGAGTTTGCTTAACCTGTCATACCAGATTTCGCTCATTACAAGTTCCCTGAACGAAGGATGAAAAGGTCCTGCAACTAAATGTGTCTGGTTCAGCAGCCCTTCGGAAGGATGCAGCCCGACCCGGATGACAGGTACCTTATGCTCTTCAAACAGCCGGATGAGCGGTTTTGTCCAGTGAATGGCCTCCTCCAGCGTAAGGGGTTTGTACTTTCCTTCATGAAAGAGTGTTTCAAGGTATGTTCCCCGTATGACCAGCACAGGGTAGATCCTTGTATTGTCAGCGTTCATCGCGATGAATTTCAAGGCTGTATCCAGGGCTATTCCGGGTGAATCACCCGGAAGACCGACCATCATCTGCAGCCCCAGCGAAAAACCGCGGTCTTTGATCATTTTAGCTGCCTTTTGCGTATCGTCAGCAGTGTGTCCGCGGCCGGAAAGCAGAAGCACATCATCATTCATGGATTGTGCCCCAAGTTCAATGGTACTTACCTTGTTCTTTCCCAGGATATCCAGTACCTCATCACTGATAAAATCAGGACGTGTGGAAAGCCTTATGCCCCGGACCCGTCCTGAATCTATGTATGGACGAACCGTTTTAAGCAGTTGTTCCTGGATTTGCAGGGGCAATCCTGTAAATGTCCCCCCGAAGAACCCGATCTCGACCACTGTGTTTTCTTTCGGGATCGTTGACAGATGAAGATCGACTGTTTCACGGATCGATCCGGGTGAGGGTATTTTTTCTTTTCCCGTTATTTTCTCCTGGTCGCAGAAAATGCATTTGAATGTACAGGCAATTCCCGGGATAAATATGGGTATGGTATAGTGCCTGGGCCCTTTATTTTTTGCAATCGGTTCAGTCATTTCAGTTGTAAAATTACTTGATTTTCGGAGTCCGGTAGCTATCGGACCCACTTACGGTTCGATTCCTAAGCCAGTCAAGCCGTTTGGCAAATTGTACCCACCCCGACCTTCGGTCTTGGGGGTGTCTAAAAAGTCTTTGTGCGCCTTTGTGACATCCTTTGTGCACTTTGTGGTTATTTTTAAAGAATTGAACCACAAAGGACTCAAAGTACATACGAAGTAACGCAAAGGAAATCTTATTGTACTTTCATACTTATTAGACAACCCCATTTGAGTGGTGGGTAAGGAGAGTGGGTCCCCACCTCAAACCCTAAGCCAAATTCATTATACCCTATATCTAAAGCATTGAATTGAAATTTTTTGTAATTTTGCCCGTTTTTTACCGGCGGGGATGAGAATAAGCATTTCTGCGGAAAACAGTAAGGAAACCCGATGAAAGCAAAATATCCTGAATACCCGAATCTTGATCTGACTCGCATAGGAAGAGAAGTAGAAGCCTGGTGGGAAGAACATCACATCTTTGATAAGAGCCTTGAGCTTACAAAAGGGAAGACCCCTTTCATCTTTTATGAAGGACCTCCTTCAGCCAATGGCATTCCGGGAATCCATCATGTCATGGCCCGCGCCATCAAGGATATTTTCTGCCGTTATAAGACGATGAAAGGATTTTATGTCCACCGCAAAGCCGGATGGGATACACATGGTCTGCCCGTAGAAATCGGTGTGGAGAAGAAACTTGGCATAACAAAAGAAGACATCGGGAAGTCGATCTCGGTTGAGGATTACAACAAAGAATGCCGCACCGAGGTCATGAAATACAAGGATCTTTGGGATGACCTCACCGTGAAAATGGGTTACTGGCTTAATCTTGATGATCCATATATCACGTTCGACAACAAATACATTGAATCAGTCTGGTTCCTTCTCAGCAAGCTTTATGAGAAAGGGCTGCTCTACAAGGGATTTACGATACAACCATATTCTCCTGCAGCAGGAACGGGCCTCAGCACACATGAACTGAACCAGCCCGGAGCCTACCGGATGGTTAAGGATAACACAGTTGTTGCCCAGTTTAAAGTCACACGGGATGAGAAGTCTGAATTCCTTTTTACCGAAATATTCGGGGACCTTTACATCCTTGCATGGACGACCACTCCATGGACGTTGCCGTCAAATACCGCATTGGCCCTGGGGAAGGAGATCGAATATGTCATTGTGCAAACATTTAACCCTTACACGCATCTGCCGCAAACCGTTATTCTTGCAAAGCCTCTCATTTCCACTTACTTCCCTGAAGCCAATGCATTACTACCCTTTGGTGAATATCAGCCGGGACAGAAACAAATTCCCTTCAGGGTGATCAGGGAATTCAAAGGATCAGAACTTGAAGGTGTCCGCTATGAGCAGCTGCTGCCTTATGCACAGCCTGATGACGGGGATGCATTCCGCGTCGTTCTTGGTGATTTCGTAACAACAGAGGATGGGACAGGGATCGTGCATATTGCACCGAGCTTTGGCGCCGATGACTTCCGCGTTGCAAAGCAGAACGGGATCGGGTCTCTCACCCTGGTCAATAAACAGGGAAAATTCACCGAAAAGATGGGCGAATTTGCCGGCCGGTACGTGAGGTCCGAATACGACAATTCCTTTGATCCGAAGAAGGATACCTCTGTAGATGTGGATATAATCGTCAAGCTTAAAAAAGAGAACAAAGCCTTCAAGACGGAAAAATACGAGCACTCATACCCGCATTGCTGGCGTACTGACAAGCCGATCCTCTATTATCCGCTTGATTCCTGGTTCATCAAAACCACAGCATTCAAGGACAGGATGATCGAGCTCAACAAGACGATCAACTGGAAACCGGAATCGACCGGTACGGGGCGGTTCGGGAACTGGCTTGAGAACCTGGTCGACTGGAATCTTTCACGCTCCCGTTTCTGGGGAACACCCCTGCCGATCTGGCGGACGGAAAACGGCAGCCGGGAAATTTGCATTGGCTCACTATCACAGCTAAAACAAGAGATCGAAAAATCAGTGAAGGCGGGCGTCATGAATACCAATCCGCTGGATCATTTCATGCCTGGTGATACATCGGATGAAACCTACAATACTTTTGATATTCACAGGCCTTTCGTGGATGATATCATCCTTGTCAATGACAATGGTGAAAAAATGTTCCGGGAACCTGACCTGATCGATGTCTGGTTTGATTCAGGTGCCATGCCGTATGCCCAATATCATTACCCGTTCGATCAGACACAGCAGATGGCTGAATATTTCCCGGCTGATTTTATCGCTGAAGGGGTGGATCAGACAAGAGGATGGTTCTATACCCTGCATGCCATTGCCGTGATGCTGTTCGATTCCGTTGCTTTCAGAACCTGCGTTTCCAATGGACTGGTGCTTGACAAGGACGGAAACAAGATGTCGAAACGGCTGGGCAATGCCGCCGATCCGTTCGAATGCATCAATAAATACGGTCCTGATGCTACACGCTGGTACATCATCACCAACTCGCAGCCGTGGGATAATCTGAAATTCGACCTTGACGGTATCATGGAGATCCAGCGGAAGTTCTTCGGAACACTTTATAATACCTATGCTTTTTTTGCACTGTACGCCAATATCGACGGCTTTTCATACGAGGAGAAAGAAATAGCATTTGAACAGCGACCTGAGATCGACCGGTGGATCCTGTCGGAGCTCAATTCCCTGATCAAGGCTGTGGAGGAATATTACCAGGACTATGAGCCGACCAAGGCCGGACGTGCCATTTCAGATTTCGTGGATGAGCATTTAAGCAACTGGTATGTCCGCTTATCCCGGAGGAGATTCTGGAAAGGCGAATACACAGCGGATAAAATTTCGGCCTTCCAGACCCTCTACAGGTGCCTGGAAGCGATCGCACAGCTGTCGGCGCCCATTGCCCCGTTTTTCGCCGACCGTCTCTTCCTTGACCTTAATAATGCCACAGGGAAGAAAAGTGTGGAATCCGTTCACCTGACGGAATTTCCAGAAGCTGACCTCAGCATGATCGATAAATCTCTTGAGGAAAGGATGGAGCTGGCACAGAAGATATCCTCCATGGCTTTGTCATTGCGCAAGAAAACAAACATCCGTGTGCGTCAGCCGCTCAATAAGATCCTGATCCCCCTTTCCGGTGATCATTTGAAAACACAGGTGGATTCTGTCAAGAACCTGATCCTCGCCGAAATCAATGTGAAAGAGCTGGAATATATTACAGACGAAGCTGAATTCCTTGTGAAGAAGGCCAAGGCAGATTTCAAGAAACTGGGTCCCAGGTATGGAAAGCTAATGAAGCAGATCGCCGAAAAGATCACGGCATTGTCGAACGAAGAGATCCGACACCTTGAAAAAAACGAAGAGATCTTGTTGAATGTCGGGGGGAATGACGTTTCGATCTCATTGTCAGACGTTGAGGTCATTTCGGAGGATATCCCGGGATGGCAGGTCACCAACCTCGGCAACCTGACGGTTGCACTCGATATCACCATCACCCCGCAGCTCAGGGAAGAAGGAATTGCGAGGGAACTTATCAACAGGATTCAGAATCTGAGGAAGGACAGAAACTTTGAAGTGACCGACAAAATTATCGTCAAATTAATGGGTAATGAACAAATTAATTTGGCGATATTGAATAATTTATCCTATATTTGCTCGGAAACTTTAGCACAATCATTTGATATAGTTGACAGGATCGAAACCGACAATAAGGTTTCAATCGAACTCACTGAAACAATATCAACAGAAATATCAATCCATCGGGTTGATATCGGATGAACGACATGAAAGCGATTTGTGTCGTTATTTATTTTACGGACTGATTGTATAAAGTCAGCATTAACTACAAATTTGATTTTTGTGTTATGAAAGCCAAGAAAGAAGATATTGGTGTTGAAAAGACCAAGACACGTTATTCCGATGAGGAACTGGACGAGTTCAAGCAGATCATTCTCAAGAAACTGGAAAAGGCGAGGAATGACCTTGAATTGCTTACAGAGTCCTACACGACAGGAAATGAGCATGACACCAATGACACCTCTCCCACATTTAAAGTCCTGGAAGAAGGATACCAGGTTTTCTCAAAAGAAGAGAACAGTAAATTTGCTGCGCGTCAGTCCAAATTCATCAAGGCCCTTGAGAATGCCCTGGTAAGGATTGAAAACAAGACCTACGGGATCTGCCGGGCAACCGGAAAACTGATCCCCAAGGACAGGTTAAGAAGTGTGCCTCATGCTACGCTCAGCATTGAAGCCAAGCGCAACCAGGCTCCGGTCCCCGTTACTCCTCCTCCCGCACCTTCCGCATCGAACCAGTGACAGGACCTTTTTCAATCCAAATCATAAATACGGTCAGAAGTTGAAAAAAGCGGTAGTCATTATCTTTCTGATCTTAATCCTCGATCAGGTATTAAAGGTTTGGGTGAAAACCAATATGACCCTGGGAGAGAACATCAGCATTGCAGGTCATTGGTTCTTTATCCATTTTACTGAGAATGAAGGTATGGCCTTCGGGATGAAGCTCGGTGGAAACTTTGGAAAATTATTCCTGAGTTTGTTCCGCATCCTTGCAGTGATCATCATCGGGTGGTGGCTGTACAAAGTAACAAGGAAAAAGGTCAGCAACGGTCTGATCATCTGCATTGCACTGATCATGGCCGGTGCCATCGGAAACATCATCGACAGCGCCTTTTATGGTCTTGTATTCAGCGAAAGCACTTTCATGGAAGTAGCGAAATTCTTCCCGCCGGATGGAGGATACGGGCATTTTCTGCATGGGAAAGTTGTTGATATGCTTTATTTTCCTGTGATCGAGACCCATTACCCTTCATGGTTCCCCATTTTCGGAGGAGATGAACTGATCTTTTTCCAGCCGGTGTTTAATATCGCCGATTCAGCCATCACATGCGGCGTAATCCTCCTCATTATTTTTCAGAAGAAATTCTTTAAGACGATACCGGGGGCGAATTAGGCAATAGGCAATAGGCAATAGGCAGTAGGCAAAAGATTTCGTAATTCGTAATTCGTAATCCGTAATTCGTAATTAAGTCCATCCTCTATCCTCTGACCTCAGATCTCTGACCTCGGTCCTCTATCTGACCCGCAACGGCCTTCCCACTTTGAGGTTCGTGCCGGGTTTGATCTTGTTCATTGAGCAGATCGCTTTCACACTGGTCTTGTTCTTTTTTGCGATCCTGGCGAGGGTATCGCCTTTTTTCACCTTGTAATAAACCGCTTTGCCATCATAATCCGCCGGGTAGAAAGCATTTTTCGTGATGGGCAAGGTGTTAGAGATCAGCTTCTGATTGTCGAAATCGACCAGCCGCAGGGGATCAACCGGTACATCTTTATAACGGACTTCAAAATGCAGGTGTGGCGATCGGCTCCTTCCGGTTGAGCCTCCCAACCCTACAAGGTCGCCCGCTTTTATCACCTGGTTGGTATGAACCTTTAACCTGGTAAGATGAGCATAATAGGTTTCAAGCCCATTGTAATGACGGATGATGACCAGGTTTCCGAACCCGCCCCGGTTGTACCTCGCATACCTGACAACACCGTCGAAAGCAGCTTTTACCGTGTCACCTTTTCTGAGATCGATGTCAAGGCCTTTGTGGACATAGCTGAATCCCCTGAATAACCTGCCATATACCGGCAGGACAAATGCCCGGTCGCACGAAGTCAGCATGATCACTGTGTCTCTCACGGAGTCACGCATCATCGGATGAACGAAAACCTGGTCGTTGATCCACTCATGGGTGAAGAGTCCCGTAGAATCATCCTCAGGATTCATCATCACGGGTTCATCCGCCAGGTACTCCCAGGTAAAATTGCGATAAAGAACAACCGGCCCGTTATTGGTCTCAAAGGTGTCAATAATGGCGGAAATGTTTCTTTGTGATAATAGTGTGAGAGGAAAGAAAAGAATAAGGAACAATGGGTATATAAATCTACTCATGATTATTTATTCATGTGTTAATGGCAAAAAACAGGATACTAATGATATATAATAACAGCAGAAATAAAAAATTATTATAAATGACGGAGTTCTTTTATCTTTGCAAAAAAATCAATTCAGCATTCATGGAGCAGAAAAAAGTAGGCCGGATCGCACAGATCATCGGGCCTGTTATCGATGTAGTTTTTGATGAAAATGTTAAGCTTCCCGATATATATGACGCCCTGGAAGTGAAAAATAATGAAGGTCTTTCGATCATCCTGGAATGTCAGTACGACATTGGAGAAAACCGGGTCAGGACCATTGCCATGGATTCCACCGACGGTTTGCGGCGGGGCATGTCGGTCGTTGACCGTGGCGGACCGATTTCAATGCAGGTCGGAGACCAGATCAGGGGACGGCTATTTAATGTGATCGGTCAGCCGATCGACGGACTCGGAGATATTTCCACGGGTCACACTTACCCTATCCATAATGATCCTCCGAAATTTGAGAACCTTACCACACAGAAAGAAGTACTATTTACCGGGATCAAGGTGATTGACCTGATCGAACCCTATGCAAAAGGCGGCAAGATCGGCCTTTTTGGCGGTGCCGGTGTTGGGAAAACGGTCATCATCATGGAACTGATCAACAATATCGCAAAAAAATATTCAGGATTATCCGTATTTGGCGGAGTAGGAGAGCGTACCAGGGAAGGAAACGACCTGTTGCGGGAAATGATCGAATCAGGTGTTATCCGCTATGGGAAAGAATTCCAGGAGGATATGAAAAACGGCGGATGGGATCTCTCAAAAGTTGACATGACGGAACTGGCGAAATCACAGGCCACGCTTGTTTTCGGACAGATGAACGAACCTCCCGGAGCCCGCGCGCGTGTTGCTCTTTCGGGTCTTACCCTTGCTGAGTATTTCAGGGATGGTGACGAAAAATCCGGCGGCCGCGACATCCTGTTCTTCATTGATAATATTTTCCGTTTTACACAGGCAGGTTCAGAAGTATCGGCATTGCTCGGACGAATGCCCTCTGCTGTGGGATACCAGCCTACACTGGCTACAGAAATGGGCATTATGCAAGAACGTATCACTTCCACGAAAAGAGGCTCCATTACATCTGTTCAGGCCGTTTATGTACCTGCAGATGACCTGACAGATCCGGCACCTGCTACTACATTTGCCCACCTTGATGCAACAACGGTGCTTGACCGTAAGATCTCCGAGCTTGGCATCTACCCTGCCGTGAATCCGCTTGATTCAACTTCCAGGATCCTTTCTGCAGAAGTTGTCGGGGAAGAACATTACGAGACAGCTCAAAAAGTGAAAAGGATCCTGCAACGTTACAGGGAACTTCAGGACATCATCGCCATTCTTGGAATGGATGAGCTGTCCGATGAGGATAAACTGACTGTGCACAGGGCAAGGCGTGTTCAGCGCTTCTTGTCGCAGCCATTTTTCGTAGCAGAGCAATTCACCGGTTTAAAAGGTGTGTTCGTTAATATCGACGATACCATCAAGGGTTTCAACATGATCATGAACGGGGAAGTGGATGAATACCCGGAATCCGCATTCAACATGGTTGGAACGATCGAAGATGCCATTGAAAAAGGCAAAAAGATACTCGCAGAAAATAAATAACCCGTTGGATCATGAAGGTTGAAATCATCACTCCCGATACAGTTCTTTTTACCGGCGACAACATCGTACTGGTCCAGCTACCGGGAATCGACGGATCATTTGAGATCATGAACAACCATGCCCCGCTGATCTCCGTACTTAAAGAAGGCAAGATCAAGGTAATCGCCAAAGGATCTGCCCCCCAGTTCTTTATTGTAAAAGGAGGTGTGGTCGAAGTTCAGAATAATATAGTTCATATTCTGGCGGAATAAGTCATCCCTCTTTATCCGGATACATCGCAATCCCAGGATCACATGGAGTAAAGATCCCCTTTTACACGGGGATAGAAGACAAAAAAAAGACAGCGGGTAGCTGTCTTTTTTGGTTTATGCTGAAATGAAAATCAGGCTAGTAGAAACGTAACCTGTCGTCTTTGATCACTGAAACCTTCTTGAGAGCCTCATAAGCAGAGCCCTGGACCCTGTTGGAAAAGCCCTGAATGGCTGTATTGCGTTGAATGGTAAAATCCTTCTTTTCCGGTGCAGGCTGTAATTCATCCACGATGACAAAATAAGCACCGTATTTTCCAAGTAGTGGTCCGTTCAAAACACCGTTTTTGAAGGTGAACAACTGCCCGATAATATCATTTTCACGGCCAAGAGCGGAACTGCTGTAACCGGCAAATGTGAGCTTGGAGGTATCCACTTTGGATTTTAACTGGGTAGCCAGCTGATAAAGGTCTTTCGTGGTTAACAATGCTTTTGCCATTTTTTCGCTTGTCATCCTGGCTTTTACTTCATTTTTCACGGCAGCCTGGATCCTGTCTTTCATTTTTTCCATTGGAATCGGTCCTTTGGGAGTAGAAGCTTTTAACACAGCAACGACGTATTTGCCACTAAGATCGAAGACCGGTGAAACATCACCAACCTTCGTAGTTTCCTGGAATGACCAACGAACGATCTCGCGTGCTGATTGAAGTCCCTGCAGGAAATTATCCATTACTTTAACTGACTGGGATGTACGTTTGGCAAGATTTTTCTGGGTTGCAGCCTTATCGAATGCTTCAGGGGTTTTATTCTGTCCCGCAAATGCACTGGCTTTTAAATAGGTATCCTGGTATGTCTGGTTGCTTGGTACGATCTGGCGCTGAAGAACAGCCACCTGGACTTTCTTGATCGGTTTTGTTTTTTCGGTCAGTTTGAAAATGGAATACCCAAGACCTGTTTCAAGAACTTTAAACTCGTTAACCTTCATTCCCAGTCCTGCATTATAGAACAGTGAGAAGTTTGCATTTCCGTCCATGAACCATTTGAGATCCCCTGCATCTTCTTTGGCAGAGGGGTAATCGGAAAAGGTTTTGGCCATTTCTACAAAGCGGTCAGGTGTTTTCTTCAGGACAGCAAGGATGCTGTCGGCCCTGGTCTTTGCCTGGGTCTTGGAACGCTTCACCGTTTCACTGACTTTAGCATCTGCGTAAGAAATAAGAATATGGCTTGCTTTCATAGAGTCAGGCCGATCCTGGATAGCAAGGAATTTCGCCATGTACCAGGAATTATTGAATTCAAACGGAGGAATGTAGGTGCCGGCAGGGGTTGTTAGTGCAATGGAGTCAAGTCTGCCTGGCAACTGTCCTTTCTTCTGGAACGTGCTGTCGTATTTCTTATCTGAATTGGCATTCACAAAATTCGGGAGGTCGGTACTTGTCAGAAAATCCTTATAAATGCTCTCTACATCCTGGGCGATCTTTTTCCGGTCAGCATCTGAAGGAAGTACGTCAAAGACAACATAATCGAGATCCCTGGTTTCTTCATCCTGTTCGAAGAACGGCTTGTATTCTTCATAATAATGCAGGTAATCGGCATCCGTAAGCTTTACTTCATTATCAGGTATTTCCTGGATGTTCGGTGCAACATAGCGTACATTCACAACCTGGGTTTGATCGAGATATTCTTTTTTAACAAAGGCGGTTGGAACATAATATCCTTTTGCGATCAGGTTGTTGTATTTGGTCTGAAGCCGGTCTTCCTTGATTGCCTTTTCAAACCTGAGCCATTGATCCTTTGCTTTAGGTTCCATCTGGTCAAGGTTTTTCAGGTAATTGATCACAAGAGCCGGGTCATACACTCCTGTTTTCGGATCTTTGAAATACTGAAGGATGTACTTATGCGGATTTTTACCCTGGACCTGGTCGAATAATTCCTCAGGAGAAACGACAAGTCCAAGCAATTCATCCTGCTTTTGCATGATAAGATCCTTCAGCATGGTATTCCATGTATTCTGACGGATCCCGTACATATCCTCATCTGTGACCTTATCGTTCTTGGAATTTTCCTTTTGAATTTCAACGGTTTGATCAACCTTGGTATTAAAATCCGGATACGGGATTGCTTCACCATTCACCGAGCCAATATCGTTCGTCCCACGCACACGTTTCTTCCCAAAGTCCCCGATAACAAAGGCTGCAATAGCAACCCCCACAATGATAACTGCTAAACCTGAATGTTTTCTGATTCTTCCGATTATCGCCATTAGAGTCTTTTTTTAAAATAGTTTGCAAAACTATACAATTTTCCTGAAAGTACAAATAGTTGCAGTAAAATCAGATGGAATCTTTTTTCACTGTCATTTCCCCGGTAACATTTACAAATTTATACCAGGAGAAGGATTCATCTGATTCAAGGCCGTCGGCATACAGGACCTTGTCGGGAGTCGTGACCTTTACCCTGACATCACTGAAAATCTTTCGTTTGTTTTCGTCCCAGATAAGATGTTCCGTATTCAATTGTTGTTTTTTAACTTCATTTCTTACAATAACATTTCCCCGGGCTTCCATGATCTTCATCAGTTCACGACGTTTGCCGTAATTTCCGGTGATGGATGTTTCCACTTTCTGGTCTGAATCATACATCCGGATGGTAAATCCTTTCGGAAATTCCATGTACGGATCTTTTCCGCCGAAACGGTTGATCAGAACGCTGTTCAGCTTAGCCTGAATTCTCCCGGAATCACTGAAGATGACCTCTACATTCCTGGCTGAAACCAGGGGAGGAAGCTTTTTCAGCGGAGAGTTGTCAATAACCTGCTTATCATCCCTGCAGCCCGAAATGAGAAGGAAAATAAAACAAAACATCAGGAGAATAAGAGGAAGCCGGGAACGCAATCTGGCAGGCATTAATAATATTTTCTTTTTACGAACCATCTTTCATAAATGGAGAACCCGACGACGAACTTTAAATAGGTTTCCTGGATCAGGTTGTTACTTGTGGTTCCTCTCGTCCCGAACTGAACACCCAGGTTGAGGTTTGTTCTGACTCCTCTCAACGGGAGTCCGAAACCAAGGCTGACGGCATATTCGTTCAGGTGTTTTCCCCTGAGGTCAAGGTATGTGCTGTTGTAGAGGATGCCAATACGGTAGCGGATCCGTTTCACATAGCTTGAGAAATTATAAACGTCAGGAAGGAACTCTGCTCCTGCATTTACCTGGAAGCTGTTAACCAATGAATCACTGACATCAAATGCCTTGAATTTCTTCCAGTTTTGCCATCTCACATCAATACCCGCAATCCATTTATCCGTTTTTTCAAAGGAAACGCCTGCCCCGATCATCATTGGAATGAGTACATCGCCCCGGTAGCTTGCTTTCTGAAGGAGTGTATCACGGGGATGTTCGATCCCGTCACTGGCCAGGAAAAAATTCTGTACAAGGATATCCGCCTGGGCACTCATCTTTGAAGCAGGGGCAAAAACAAGGCCGGTGGTCATCCTTAGATCTTTCTTCAATGGGAGCATATACTGGATGCCATAGTTGAAATAGATATCATTCAGGGTTATGTAATTATCAACCTTGGTATTCAGAAAATAAATGGAATCGGGGAATATGGCCGATGCCTGCCGGTTCATGGTCCCAAACAGGTAGGAAGCATTAAATCCGACGGAAAGATTTTTTGTGATCTTAAAACCGTTACCCCAGAAGAACCTGTAAATTCCTCCTGACCCGGAATAAATACGTTCAACACTCCCGATCCCCTCAACATATTCAGGGGAGGCAACATTGTAGCCGACATCGCTGAAAGGCACGAGGCCGATTGATGTTCTCCACCATTTTGTGGCCGGTAAACCGAAGAGGAGGTAGCCGACAGAGGTATAATTCCTGTTTTCAGACTGTGCAACCGATTTCAACTCCACGAATTCGCTGAGAAAACCTCCCTCGAACACGAACGAGGAAGAATCAAATGCCGTATATGAAGCGGGGTTGGAAATGTTTACATGGTATGGGCTCCGGATTCCGATCCCGAGGTTTGCCAATGAGAAGTTCCAGGCATTGTTGTTTTCGCGTACCTGGCCCAGACCAAAGCGTGAATACGGAGATGAGATACGTATCTGGGCATGCGCTATATCCGAAAACAACAATAAGAACAGAAATAAGCAGGAAAGTAGTTTATTTCGCATTTTCAACATTAAAGAGTAATATTTGATGCAAGCCATGCAGAACAAGATTCGGGAATGCAAAGATGCTAATTTTTAATCTTTTATCAAAATAATGCAGATCACCTCCGCTGAGTATGATCCTAAGGTCAGGGTGTTTTTCTTTATAAAGCCCCGTAAATCCCTCTATCTCACAAGCTATCCCATGAATGACCCCGGAAAGGATTGACTGTTCTGTATCAGAGCCCGGAATTTCCGGAAACTCCTTAAAGGAAACTAACGGTAATTTGCCTGTAAAAGTATGCAGCGACTGAAATCGCATATTCATGCCGGGGGAGATGGCACCCCCCAGGAACTCGTTTTCGGATGTTACCAGGTTATACGTTATGCAGGTTCCTGCTACGATGACAAGAATATCCTGTCGGGGGAAAATGAGGGCGCCTCCGACAGCAGCGGCAAGACGATCTTTGCCAAGGGTCTCCGGCGAAGTGTACCTGTTCAGGATGGGAACGGGTGTTTTTTCAGTCAGTTCGATAAAGCGATAATGGTCTTTAAGAAAAGTCTTTACCGGCTCAGGTGTTTCCGTCACCGAAGAGAGAATGCAGGATTCTATTCCCGGATGGTCAAGATCGAATTTCTGCAGTATTTTTAACGATATCTCAGGATGCTGGATAAATGTGCGGATGGTACCGTCTTCACCGAAGAGTGCGATTTTTTTATTCGTGTTACCAATATCCAGAACCAGGTTCATCAGCGGGGATGTTGGCTAGACATGGAAGTTCATCTTCAGAAGGATGCCGATGACCGTAATGATCAGGAGGCTCCAGAGAACCCAGTCCCACTGGATCTTGAACTTTCTTTCTGCCTGGTCGAAATCCAATGCCGGATAGCTGCTAGCCCGTATCCAGATCGGGATGATGAGGAAGATCATGGAAATATTTACAAGCTTGTTCACCAGGGCAATACGTGGCAATTCAAAAAGGGCGATGGCAATGTTCCCAATGATAAAGGGGAAAATGACCTGGCTCACCAGGAAAGGTTTTCGTTTCCAGTCATCCAGGGTGTTCAGGTAGATCTTGCTCGTGGAAAAAAACAGGTTGGCATACATGAACCCAAGGTAAAGCATCAATGCCAATGCGGGCAGGATCATCAGGATCTGGTATATCCTGTTATGAAGCAGGAACCCGACAGCGATCCCGAGCCTGCGGTTGAATATTGAACCAACAAGTAATCCACCGATGAGATACGTCAGGCACTGGTAAAAGAGCCAAAGAAAGAACATCCGTTGTGTTCTGGAGTAATTCCAGTTCTTATGGGTAAGCTTATAAGATCTGATACAGATAAAAATCATGATCAACGGGGCGGAAGTAAATACCCCGATGATTGTTTTCGCCTTCCAGTCGTACGCGGTGATGAGGAAGTCGATGGTGTTGAACTGGATGATGGTATGGATGCCGAAGGCATATGCCGTGAATGCCGTAACGAATTGAGAAATTAATGTGACGAGGAAGTAGGAAAGGAGGAACTGAATCGTGGAATTGATGGTAATGGTAATATATTCTGCAGAGAGAATGATGGCATATTGATCCCTGATCTTGCTTGAATAAAAATCCAGGCGGCTTTCTATCCGGATCTCCTCAACTTTTTTATTTATATTTTCCTGTTCTGTTTCTGCCATTTTAATTTGGGGTACTGATCTAGTGATAATCCGGATTGGATCTCAATTATCAGGTAGTGAGGGGATGTCGATCGTGTTTATAGAGCGGTCAAAGATAGAAACAAATCTTCAGTTTCTGCAGACGGATTGAAAAATTTCTTTCAATTTCATGGTCCGCTACAAATTCAATTTTTGATATTCAAAAAATTATTTTATTTTTGCGGTCCCGAAACGGAAAGGCGTCGTAGCTCAGATGGTAGAGCAGAGGACTGAAAATCCTTGTGTCACTGGTTCGATTCCAGTCGATGCCACCAGGCAAACAGAGATTCCCGCTTTCGCGGGAATGACGAAACGAAATGGCGAATTGGCGAAAACCGGTTCGCCATTTTCATTTATGGATACTGCGCATAAAGAATATTGCTCCATTCATAGCAGTGGTTATTTGTGCCAATGCTTGCCGAGATGTCCTGAATGCCATACCAGTCACCGGCTGAAGGTGATGATGCATTTCCGTCCCCGTTGGTGTCACCTCCGTGGAGATCATCCAGGTAACTGGTAAAAATAACGCCGGCAAGATCATGGCCCTCGATGGAGGAACTTCCTTCATGGATCGAGATCTTGTTGTAGCCGATATAGGGCAATATGGCGACTTTGATGATCACTCCCTGTCCCAGGATCAGCTTAAGCCCGTCACCAACTGCAAAAGAACCCGTTAGTACGAATGGCACTTCGGTTTCCAGCCAGCTCACATTGGAGGTAGCTTCATTGGCGTCGCTGGTAATAAAGATTCCGTTCAGGTCATTTTTTTCAGTCGGAGAGGAGGGATTATGAAACGTATTGCTGTTGTCGATGCTTATAAAAGGATTCAGGAACAGCGGCTTGATGCAGCCATAAAAAACGGAATTGGTGATGCTGAACCGTGCATCATGGCAGGAATTGGCATCGACGACCCCATAACCATTATACCTGGTCTCACCTCCGCAATAAGCAAACAGGCATGAATCAATGATTCCGTAAAAATATGAAAATTCAAGCGAAGGTTGTCCTGTTCCGGCATCCGGTCCCTCTCCGCCATAAAAGAAATTGCAATGTTTGAACACGCAATTGTTTGAATTGATAACGATGCCGCCCCAGTCACCGCGCTGGGGAGATGAAGCTGTTCCGTCGCCATTGTTGTCGCCCCCATTTGCATCATCTTTAATGGATGTAAATACAATGGGCTTACCGGCAGTTCCTATGGCGCTTATCCTGCCCGAACCGGAGACAAGGATGGAGTTGTCGGAAACATTGTCTGTAAATTTGACCACGGCACCCGGCTCAATGGTCAGGTCACTGTTAACGCTTATCTGGATGACACTTATAACATATATATGACATGCATCCCAAACGGTGGGTGCGTCAATATCTAAAGTCACATTTACAACTGTTTTTACACACCCATTGTCGGGAGGTGTTGTGTTGGTGGTGGATTCCTTCTTGCAGGAAGAGCCAAGCAATGTCAGTAACATTGCCAGGGAAAGTAAGTATTTGTACATGTCGGTTGGTTTTTAGTTTATGCAAAGATAGACTAAATAAAAATAACAATGGAATTTTTGTTTAATGGAATCATTCCGGGAAAGAAGATCAAAGGTCAGATCTTGAAAGCCGTGACTTTTAGCTTGCCGAAGTCAGAGGTCAGAGGTCAGAGGTCAGAGGTCAGAGGATAGAGGATAGAGGTCAGAGGTCTGACGACGAAGCCCGAAGCCCGCAGCCCGCAGCCTGAAGCCTGAAGCTTGCAGCCTGAAGCTTTATGCTGCCTACAGATTGTCAGGGGTGACCTGGTTTTCGAGGGGAATGGAAAAATGAAATTCTGTTCCCTTGTCAACCTCGCTGTTCGCCCAGATCTCACCTCCATGCCTTAAAATGATTCGATGCACGATGGCCAGGCCGACACCTGTTCCGGCGAATTCTTTTTCGCTGTGAAGCCGTTGGAATACACCAAAAAGTTTGTCGACGTACTTCATGTCAAACCCGGCACCGTTATCCCCGATGGTGTATACGACCCTGTCGCCTGTTTTCTTGCAGGATATGCTGATCCTGGCCCGGTCGCGGTGTGATGTGAACTTAATAGCATTGGAGATAAGGTTCGCCCACACTTGCTGAACCAATGTCCTGTCGCAGGGAACGGATTCAAGTTTCCCAAGGTTGAAATCGATCCGGCTTTTCATTTCCGGGTAGACCAGTTCATTAATTACAGAACCAATCAGTTCGTTCATATTGACTGATGAAACATTCATCACACTTCGGCTGAGGCGTGAGAATGCAAGCAGGTTGTCGATAAGCTGACCCATCCGGCGGGAATTTTCCTTAATCCTGATGCAGATCCCTTTGCCTTCGTCATCCAGCACCTGTTCATAATCCTCCATAAGGATGCTGGCATACCCGTCGAGGGCCCTGAGGGGCGCGCGAAGGTCATGAGAAACCGTATAAGAGAATGCTTCCAGCTCCTTATTCGTCCGTTGGAGTTCTATCGTACGGTCAATCACACGCTGCTCCAGTTCTTCATTCAGCTTATTGATCTCTTCCTGGATCTGTTTTCGTTCCGTAATATCCGTTAGGTGCCCGGTAATCCGCACCAGCTCATTATTTTCATCGAATTCTCCAATTTCATTCAGCAATACAGTGATTGGCCGGCCGTCGGTACGTACGAATTCAAATTCGACCGATTCAAGCTTCTTCTTTTCCCGCAACGTTTGCAGGATTTGTGCCCGGTCGGCTTCCGTTTTATAAAACCGGTTGGCATTTAAATGTAAGACTTCATCAACGGTATTGAAACCAAAAATCCGTGCGTAGGCCGAATTGCAAAGAAGGATCTCGCCTTTGGCCGATGTGATGAAATTGCCTGCAAGGTTATCATTGAAGAGCGTGCGGAACTTTTGTTCACTTTCCAGGAGCTTCTTCTCTGTTTGTTTGCGCCGGCTTATATCTCGCTGGATCCCCAGATAACCGATGATCTTTTTATCCTCTGAATATACCGGCGAAGAGGAGCTGTGGATATGAACGAGTCTCCCGTCTTTTGTTTTGTTAACAAATTCTCCTGTCACCTCCTCTCCGTTCATTAACTGTTCCCAGACTTGCCTGTAGATAAGGGGCTCGGTGGCGTCACCTTTCAGGATCCTCGGGGTGACCTTTCCGATCACTTCATCCGGTGTATAGCCGTACAGGGTTGTAAAGGCAGGATTGATAAAGGTGATGATCCCGTCAGTATCTGTCATGAAAACGATCTCACCTGATGAATCTATGGCTTTATTCAGTTTGATCAGGTTTTCTTCCGATTTCATCCTTTCTGTTATATCGCGACCGGAGATCACGATTCCTGTGATGGTTCCATCCTTGATCAGTATGGGATTGAAGGAAAGATCGAGAATCCGGGTGCCGTTTTCGACCGGAGTCTCCCGTACAATATTGAAGCGTTCACCTTGCAATGTTCGTTTAAAATAGGTTCTCCATTCCTCCCTGATGGAGGGGTCAAGGGTAAGATCCAGGGTATTTTCCCCCGGTTCAATCTTCCTGCCGAAAAACTGGTCGGAATATTGATAAAAACCGCTATTGCCGATAAGCAGACAGGAATTCACATCGACCGACCAGATGCGGTCGATTGAATTTTCAATCAGGGCTGCGATATTGGCGCGGCTTTGATAAAGCTCCACTTCCATCCGTTTTCTTTCAACGGAATACTGGATGGAACGCCGAAGTAATTCAGCGTCGATAAAGCCTTTGACAAGGTAATCCTGGGCGCCGGCTTTAATTGATTCAAGCGCCAGCCCATCATCCTTCATCCCGGTCAGCACAATGACAGGGATGAGGGGAATTTCAGCCACAATCCTCCTGATCGTATCCAGCCCCTGGCTGTCGGGTAATCCCATATCAAGAAGAACGATGTCAATCCTGTTCTTCCTGAGATGATCAATTGCGGAGGACAGACGGCTGACATGACAGAATCCCAGTTCCCCAAGGTCGCGCAGCAGTTCCCTGACGATCCTCACATCACCCGGGTTATCTTCGATAAGGAGCAGGTCGGATTTTTCGGATTTCACGTGCATGATCTGAGTGTTATTTGGCATTTGGCGGTAACCTCACGATGGTCAGCCAGAAATCTTCAATCGAGTGAACAACTTTCAGGAACTGTTCAAAATCGATCGGTTTGGTGATAAAGCAATTCACATGAAGATTATAGGTTCTCAGGATGTCCTGTTCGTCGCTTGAAATGGTGAGCACAACCACCGGTATTCTTTTCAGGGATTCATCATTCTTGATATCTGCCAGGACTTCTCTGCCATCCTTGCGTGGCAGGTTCAGATCAAGCAGGATCAGGTCAGGACGCGGGACATCCTTATATTTTCCTTTCCTGTGAAGAAAATCCATCGCTTCAATTCCGTCAGGAACATGATGGATGTTGTTCATGACCTTGCTGTCCTGGAGTGCTTCCTTGGCCAGCCGTGCATCGCCTTCATTATCCTCGACGAGGAGGATTTCAATGGGTTTCACGGATGATTCCATGTGATAAATTTTTAAGTGAAATAGCGAAAATTGTCTAACATTTAACTGTAAAATTAAAAACCGATCCTTTACCAGGTTCTGAATTCACCCAGATCCTTCCTCCGTGCCGGTGAACGATACGGTTGCAGATGGCGAGCCCGATGCCTGTTCCCGGGTATTCCGTTCCGGCGTGCAGACGCTGGAAGATGAGGAATATCCGTTTGAAATATTGTTCTTCAATGCCGATCCCGTTGTCTCTGACTGTAAAGATCCACTCCGTTTCTTTCATGACCGCAGACACATGGATCAGGGGCGGTGCAGGGCCATGGAACTTAATGGAGTTGCTGATCAGGTTCTGGAATACCTGGACGAGTTGCCCGTAATCTGCCTTAATTACCGGAAGATCTTCATTGGTTATCATCGCGCCGGACTCCCTGATGGAGACCCTGAGATTCGAAAGGGCTTCACCCAATGCCTTATGTGAATCAACTTCACTGATGATATTACCCTGGGTATTGATCCGTGAGTAGGTAAGCAGATCCTGTATCAGCCGCTGCATCCGGTTGGCGCCGTCAACGATATACATGATGAATTCATCTGCATCCTTTCCCATCTGGTTGCTGTATCGTTTGTAGAGCAACTGGGTAAAGCTTGCGACCATGCGCAGCGGTTCCTGGAGATCATGGGAGGCTACATAGGCAAACTGTTCAAGCTCCTTATTGGATCGCTCCAGTTCGGCATTCGACTTTTTCAGCTTTTCCTCCTCTTTCCTTTTTGTTGTCTGGTCTTTGAACACAATCACCACACCTGCCGGAAGCAGATCATTGACGATGATCGGGGCAATGTTCCCTTCGATCGGCGTTTCATTTCCCTCTGAAGAAATGAGAAGGGTCCCATCCGGGATCAGGATGGTAACTTTTCCCTTCAGGCAATCAGCGAGTGATGTTTCAACTTTGGCGCGGGTTGTTTCATTTACCAGGTGGAACACTTTCTCCAGGTTTTTCTGCTTGGCATCGGATTCGCTCCAGCCTGTCAATGCTGCGGCCACGGGGTTCATATGCCGGATGATGCCTTCCGGGTCAGCCGTAATAACTCCGTCGCCAATGCTGTAGAGCATTGTACCGTACTCTTCCTGCGTGTCGGTAAGCAGCCGTTCCTTCAGGAATAATTGCTTGTAGATAGTCCGTTGACGGGAATATTGGTAAAGTGAAATCGTAACCGTCGTTAAAATGATCAGGATGATCATTACCAGTGAAATGATGATCGCCCTGTAATTGAGTTCGGAAAAGATTTCTTTTTTGTCAACTTTTGCCACCATGATCCAGCTTGTGCCAGGCACTTTACACAGGTAAGCAAGGACATCAATATTACGGTAATCTTTCCCTTCCCAGACACCGTCATACCCCAATACGGCCTGAACTGCCGGAAGACTTTTCCTGGAGATGGGGAATTTAAGGGTCAACGCCGTATGGTTCAGGAACCTCAATTCGTTCAGGTAAATAACGCTGTCGCCGGACTTGCGAACGATGAGGATCTCTGATGAATTGCTGGGAACAGGCCATGACTGAAAAAGCTGGTATAGATACTGGTTCGGATCAAGTCTCATGACAATGTTGGCGATGGTCTTTTCCCTTGAGTCTATGATTGGAACAATGATGTCGTAATGAATTTTTTCATGGAATGAGCAATAATAAAGATCTGTGAAGATCACTTTTTTCTTGTTTGAGGCCTCGGCAAGGGAACTGCTAAGCAGGGTGTCGATGGCAGTAACTGTGGGATCAACGGAAATAATGACCCTGCCTGAACCTGAGGTCAGAAAGATGTTTTCGTAACCGGATTGAGTTTTGACCGTGGTAAGATGTTCAAGGATGTCCTTTTTTAACTCCTGGTTCTTGTTATTTTCAAAGATCTTTTCAACACTTTTTTCAAAGATGGAATTTCTGTAAAAGGTATTCGCATCAGCGACCCGTTCCAAACGCCAGGATTTGATCTGATCAATCTTAAGCAGCGCTATCCCTTTCAGGATCTCGGTTTTTTCCTTACGGATGATTAGTTTCTGGTCGCGATAGTATAAATATCCGCCTATCAGGATCAGGAATGTAATACAGGCCGCAAGAAAAAGCAAAAAAGCATTCGTTCGCGTTTTCAAGAAGTGGAGTAGTGATTATTCCTTCAAGTGGGTCTAAAGTTTCCTAATTTTCAATAATTTATGCTAAGTTACAACGAAACTTCCTTCATTCGGCAGAATATGCAAAATCGTTTGAATTTTTCTCCGTGTTCTTCGTGTCTGCTCTGTGATCTCTGTGTTAAAAAAGTTAACCATAGCGTGCACAGAGAAGACAGAGAGGTCACAAGGAGATCCACCACAGAGATATTCCCGGGTGAATGTCGGTGGAAACCGACGATCACGGAGATCAGAACCGCCAGTTCACCTGGGCATAGATCCTGTTTGAATTGTTCAGGTTGTCGAAGGTCCCTTCATAATAAACGGTAAGAAAGATCTTGCGGTAGATCCTCCACATCAGGCTGGCTTCAGCGAGGTTTTGAAGTTGTTTGTATTCGGAATTGTAATAGCGATAATCAACATAATTGTAGTTAAGTCCCAGGGTCAGTCTGCCTGCTGCAAGGTCCTTTGAAATCCCTATACCATACACATTCCCGTTAATGTATCCGGTTGAAAGGATGGTAAGAGTTCCTGTGGCAGAAACGCCGATCCAGGGTAACTGGCTGTATGTGATGTACCCATAAAGATTCCTGGTGCTTCTCGGGTCGGATTTCTCAAAACGGTAAGCTGAAGTAATTCCGATAGCCAGTTTCCTGATAGGCTGGTATTGAACCTGGAAAAGGTAACCTTGCAGAACTTCAGATTGCAGCAGCAGGTCAAGGAAGCTCTTATAGGTTTCGTAATAAATCACATTATGACGGGCGCTATAGGACAGGGACAGGCTTAGTTGTTTGATCACCCGGTACCTGAGCGAAAGGTACAGATTTGTGAGAGATGGTTTATTTGCAGGATTATACGTGCTGTCAGTCAGATTCAGTTCTTTTTGATAAAGATCGATCTCCGCGGATCCAAAGAAAGTCAGGTTTTTTACAAAGGAGTTGACATGCTGAAGATAAAAAAACCGGCGGTCGGTCTTTCCTGAATTCGTCTGGTTGATAAAGGCCAGGGTGCTTTGAACGAGCCCGTGCTTAACCTGGAATTCATTATAGAGGTAACCTCCGAACTGAAAAAGATTGGCATTGAACCCGTAATCACGGTAATCAGGCCTGGTTCCGGCAAGGACCCCGATGGTAACCGGCTTGAATGTCAGTTCAAGCTGGAGGCCGTCAACAGCACCCATGTTCGATATCTTCGGATTGATCTTCCGTCCTGCCAGCAACCGCACCTTCTTGCTGAATTCATAGGAAATGGCAAAGTTGTATATTTTCAACCCGTTGAAAATATTGCTTTTCACTTCATCCCAGTAACGGCTGTTCTGCACGAAGGAAATATAGCATTCGGCGGATAGGTTCGAATTCCCGATCTTCCGTGCATCCAGGGCGAATGTATATTTCATGCGCTGGGAGTTCGTGGAGGAATTATCCGAAAAATCAGTATAGGATGAAACGGAAACATTGCCATGGATCTGTTGTTTACCTGCGACCGGCGGATAGGTGACAGCTGCGACTGTATCTTTCTGCTGTTCCCTGATCATGGCCGGCGCTGCAACAGTAGCTTCAGCAGGCCTGGCAACCGGGGTGTTTCGTTCCCGCCGGAAGATGACTTTGTCGGAAACCGCCGGCTTTATATCGGAAATGATTTCGCAGACGCAGGAGGTGGAGGAGAGGTCCTTTACTTTTAAAGCCGGTACTGAGATCCCGTCTTTTATCAGGAATAAAGTATCGTCCCGTTGTATATTGGATGTAGATGAGAATTTTACATAAACACTTTGAGGGGTAACATACGTAACAGTGCCTTCCAGAGGCGGCTGGTCAGTTTGACCATACAGCCATTGGATAGGCAGGCTTGAAATAAGGATCAGTAGTATATACCTCATTCTTTATCGGTTAATCTTCAAGTTTCTGGACTTTTTTCTTGATCATTTTACCTCCTGAATTCCCGGTCGGATGACACTGGAAACAGGCAGCACTGTTGTAGGAATACCCTGTAACATCTGAGTGCTTGTTGTCCATGGAAGTCTGGTTATGATCGTGACAACTGATGCAAGTGAACACCTGGTAATTTGCAGGGTTCTGATGACAGTCGGAGCAAAGAGACCAGGTTCCGTTGTGCTTGCCGGAATAGACCGGGAAATATTGTCCGTCGTGATTGAATGTCGACGGGCTCCATGTTGTGGTTGTGTGACAGGTCTGGCAATCCGTTGGGAACTGGGCCGAAAGATGAGGCGGGTTATTACTCTGGTTGTAATCGGCCTGGTGGCAGCCGATACAGGTATTCGGGGTGGTGGTGTAATTCCCGTTGTGGCATTGGTTGCAACTGGAGACTGATGCATGAGCCCCTGTCAAGGGCCAGTAATTGTTGTGGATCGAGAACGTGGCAGGCTTCCATCCCGGGTTGGTCGTGTGACAGGTGGCGCAGGTAGTCGGGATGTTGGCGGCCTGGTGATTCGGGTTGGTCGACTGGTTGTAGTTGCTGATATGGCATGCGGCACAATCTGTTGGTGTACCGGAAAACCCGTTGGCATGACACTGGCTGCAGTTGACTGTTGTATGCGCCCCGGTCAGCGGGAATCCGCCGTTGTTGTGGTTGAAAGCGCCTTCCCCGCTTCCTGTGGGATGACATGTATAACATGCCAGGCTGTTATAAGCATACCCATTGACACCTGAATGTTTGTTGTTCATATCCGCCTGGTTATGATCATGACAGTCGATACAACTGAATGTATTGTATGCCGGGGGATTGGTATGGCATTCCGTGCAGGAGGTCCATGTACCCTTATGCTTACCCGAATAGATCGGGAAATATTTTCCGTCATGATCGAATGTCGACGGTTTCCAGGCTGATGTATTGTGACAGGACTGGCAGTCGGTGCTGAACTGTGCAGCGGCATGAGGAGGGTCTGTCGTATTGTTGAAGTCAGCCTGATGACAGTCGTTGCACAACCTGGCCGTATAGCGGGTATAACTTCCGTTATGGCACTGGTCGCAACCGGCATTCACATGAGCGCCGGTCATGGGCCAAATCGATGAATGGTCATATTTTGCAGGTTTCCACCCGGGGAGGGTCGTGTGGCAATTCGCACAGCTGGTTGTGGTATTTGCAAGCCTGTGATCCGGATTGGTGGTTGAATTGTAGTTTTTTTCATGACACTGAAAGCAGTCAGTGGTAAGACCCGTATAATTGCCGTTGGTATGACACTGGCTGCAGTCGACGTTCGCATGTCCCTGCGTAAGGGGAAAAAACGCGTGGTTGAACCCGGCCCCTGACCAGCTAAAGCTTGTCATTAAATGACAATCCAGGCAATTGGTCGAGTATTTCGACTGAACGTGGTTCGGATTTAATGCAGTGGAATAATCTGTGATATGACAATCATAGCATTCTATGCCGAGAGGCTCAAACCGGAGCAGTGAGGCCGATTTATGACAACCCTGGCAATCGGATGTATAATGCGGTCCCGTAAGCAGAAACCTGGTTTTCTGGTGCATTTCTGTGATGTTGGTGACAAGCCAGGATTTCGGGGTATGACACCTTGAGCAGTCCGGTCCGACAGTCTGGTAATGCATGTCGGTATGGCAATCGTAACAGCTGGTTTTTGCCTCTGAAAAGACGAGTGAGGGATGGCACTGGCGGCATTCGGTAAATTCATGCTGACCGGTGAGGGGAAGTGCTGTGGTGTTATGATCAAAGGAATAGACCGATCTGTCAAGTTTCCATCCCTTCGAACTATGGCAGACGTCACAGTTGATGGTGAACTCCTTCCCGTGAGGGGAGTCAGCCCTGAGCCCGCAAGGCATTATCCACACTGCCAGCAGCGAAAGGAAGATCAATGACAGCTTTTGCATGTTGTTTCTTTGATTTTATAAAGAACATAGGTGTTTTCCCCTGCAGTAACATTCCTGTGGCATTTGTTGCATGCGACATTCTGATGCTTTCCGTCCAGTTTGAAGGCCGTCAGGTTATGATCAAAGGTAGTGATTTTCCATTGATCCGGGGAATGACATCTTAAACAATCGGTTTTCCCGTTCGTTTCAAACTGGCTGAAATGAATATCTGTATGACATGAATTGCAATCAGTGGGCAACCCCGAAAATTTTTGATCTTCCTTCCCTGTCGCGTCTTTTTTGAAATGACAGCTTTTGCAGGTTTGCTTGGCATGAGGAGCGGAGAGGGTGAACTTTGTCCGGGAATGATCAAACGAGATCAATGTCCATGAGGTTTCATTGTGGCAGGAAATGCATCCCGGGACGGAATAAAAATCACTGCTCATAAATGGTTGATGAATATTCTGGTGACAGTCCGTACAGTTCTTTCCGATATTTCTGAAGCTCCATTTCTCCTGTTTCTTATGACACGAAAAACAAGGTGTCGCAAGGTGGGCGCCTTTGAGCCGGAAGGTTCCCGCGTTGTGTTGCTCAAGGGAAAAGAAAGATCCGGTGAATCCCAGCACCGAGTGGCAGGAAGAACAATCGGGGGAAATGCCCTGGCGGCTGAACTGATTGTTATGATAATCGCTGTGGCAATCACTGCAACGCCCGTATTTCAACGGGGCCGTAACAGTGGTCTTATGGCATTTCTGACATGCTAACAGCTGATGTTTGCCTTCCAGCTTGAAATTTGTCCGCGAGTGATCGAAATTACTGATCCCTTTCACTGAATGGAAAGATGTTTCGGAATGGCACTGCACGCAATTCTGGCCGAATTTATTCTGATGAACATCGGCATGACAATTATTGCAGTTGCTGAAGGAAATGCCCGTAAATTCCTGGAACTTCACCCCGTTCTTCGTTTCCACCTTATGACACTTCATGCACTCAACCTGTTGGTGCCTCCCTTTCAGTTGAAATTTCGCATTGACATGACTGAATTTCGAAGCCGGCTTGAAAGCGTCCGCCATATGACAATTCAGGCAGGAAGCGGCGAGGGTTTTCTGGTGATAATCTGCATGACATGCCAGGCATTCCTGGCTCAATCCGAGGTAAGTGAACTTTTTGGATCTGATCGTCTTTGAAGAGATGAATTCAGGCTTGTGGCAATCCTGGCATTTCTTTTTCGAGTGAGGAACTGACAGGGCATACCCGGTAAGATCGTGATTGAAGCTTTCCTTTGCAAATCGTATGATCTGGAAATTCTTTCCATGATGGTCGCTGTGGCATGTAATGCAATTCTTTCCCCTGACGGCAGAAGATGAGTGATAACCTTTGCTCTGATCAATCCTGGATTTTATCTCGCTATGACAGGCCAGGCACTTATCGTTCGTTACCTTATCGCCCATTGAGTGACATTTCGTACAATTGGAAATGCCTTCCAGGCCTGCATGTACAGAAGCAAGCTCACCCGGTGAGATCTGGCTTAACGCGGCATGAAAAAACGGGGACACAACAAATACAAGTAAGATCAGTAGCGACTTTTTCATGCAGCGGATTAGCGTTGAAGTGGCGGGTCTCTCTTAGTGCTTGAGCACGACCTCGCCATATTTCTTTGTAATTTGTATGCCTGCTTTTTGAAGGAACTGTGTTGGCAATTCGCCCCCTGCAAAGATAAACACAAGATCGTTTTTAATTCTTGAAGGTTCTTCCGGCCGGCCTTCTGAAAAGACAACATACTCTTCCTCAATGGAAAGGAGGTTGCTGTTGAGCCTGACATCTATGCTTCCATCGGCCTGGGCGGCTGAGATCCGCTCCTTATTCCCGGGTTTGATACGGCTGAAGGCTTCGCCGCGGTAAGAAAGGATCACCTTGTTCTGTCCTGCAAGCTGCAGGGCCGACTCGATCGCTGAATCGCCGCCACCCACAACGATGATATCTTTACCGCTCACCATCTCCGGTTCAAGCAGCCGGTATGCCACTTTTTCCGTCGCCTCGCCCGGGATTCCCAGTTTTCTCGGGGTTCCTCGTCTTCCGGTGGCAAGCAGTACATGTTTGGATGTATATTGATCACCTTTCAGCGTTTCAATTTTAAAATGATCACTTTCCGGAACGATCGATTCCACTTTGGCATTCTCAACGATTGACAGGCTGTTCTTTTTCAGCACATCAATCCACAGGTCGAGCAATTCACTTTTTGTTGTCTCATAAAGTTTTACCTTTCCGTAGAGCGGGAGCTCCATGGGAGTGGTCATTACAATTTTCTTTCGCGGGAAGGTGAATACGGTTCCTCCAAGCGTATCCTGTTCAAGGGTGAGGCAGTTCCAGTGATGCTTTTTTGCGGCGAGTGTGGCGGAAATCCCTGCGGGACCTGCCCCGACAATGATGAGATCATATTGTGCCTGGTGATGCTTCTTACCTGATTTCACCATGTTCTCAACGGCCTGTCTTCCCTGTTCGACAGAATTCTTTATAAGGCCCATTCCGCCGAGTTCTCCTGCAATATAAATACCCGGAACATTCGATTCAAAGTTCTGGTTGACATGAGGCAGTTCGACGCCTCTTTTCTCCGTTCCGATGCAAAGGGTTATCGCGTGGGTTGGACAGGCATGAAAGCAGGCACCATGCCCGATACATTGTGATGCGTTGATCGTTGTCGCCTTGCCATTCCTGATGCCAAGAATATCCTTCTCCGGGCAGGCCACGATACATGCACCGGTTTGAATGCAGCTGTTCGGGTCAACGACCGGGTGCAGGGAGACCGGCTCAAAGAGACCTTCCAGTTTGGCTTTTTCTATCTTAGCCTCGACTTTTTTCGAATTCTGCCGCTGTCTCCGTAAATAAAAGAACACCGCCCCAAGACAAAGGACGGCAGCGAGTGAATAGATCAGGATGTTCTCAAGAAGTATTTCCATATTAAAAGATCCAGCGATAACCGAAGGCAATGGTCACTCCAACATGGATCAGCATGATGATCAGCATCACCAGGGCAAAGGGAAAATGTGCAACATGCCAGTATTTGAACAGGTTTTGCATGGTTACAAGCCGGTCGATCCGGCGGTTTAATGAAATATCATGGCGTACCAGTTTTAAAACCTTTCTGCATTCCTGACCGGGAAGATTATTCCTTTTAAGAGCATTTTTTACATTCCGCAACGTTCGTTTGTCTTCCAGGTAATGACCAATGAATCCGGTAACTTCTTTTTCCCGGATCACTGGAACCTTTGTTCGTGTTGATTCAACGATCAGGTTGATACTTTCTGCATCAAGCTTGTATGAAGCAGAAAGAACATTCCCGATATTGCTTTTCATCTCCTTTATTTCAGATAAACTTAATTCCCGGCCTTCTATTGTATGCGGGATCTGCAAATAGATGAACCTCCCGATGATCCCGCTCAGGAATACAGCAACCATGCTCCAGAAGCTCACTGCAACCAATCCCCCGAATTTGAATGATGTATGGAAAAGGATCAGTACCGGACCCAGGGTACACAGGAAAATATGGAACTCCAGCCAGTACTTCAGGTGGCCGAGCCGGGAAAGTGAACGCATCCTCTTCCGTACCACATACATGATAACTCCAAGTATGATTGAAAAAGAACCTACGATCCCCATGCCATGCCCCCATATACCACCGGGTTTCAGTAATATGTGTGAAGGATGGAAAAAACGTTCTTCCAGCGGGAGTGAATAATAGGGAAAACCCGTATATGCAAGCAGGACTGCAGAAGCCAGGACAATCAATGACAATACAGCAAGATAGGCTTTATGGGACAGAGACATTCTTTGGGATTAAAAAAATTCAGTACTTTTGCCGATTCTGTTTTATCAAAACAAACGCAAAATTATGAAAATTAAACAAATGATTTATATAATGATGGGCATGTTCGTGATGCTCGCCATTTCCTGCGGTACAGGCAATAAACGGCCTGAAAACCTTGCACCCAATGCTCATATGGTAAAAGTTGAAGAGATCATCCAGACGAGCATGTACACGTATGCCAGGGTCACGGAAGAAGGAAATGAATATTGGGTTGCAATCAATAAAGCTGATTTAAAAGAGGGCGCCACATATTACTGGTCGCAGGGAGGGGAGATGACAAATTTCACCAGCAAAGAATTGAAGCGGACCTTCAAAAGCATCTTTTTTATCCAGGACTTTACCGATCAGCCAATAACAAAGCCGGTCCAGACTGCACCTCAATCCATGGCAGGCAAGCAGCAGGTGCCTGAAGTTGCAGGTATATCGGTTCAGAAGGTTGAAGGAGGGATCACCGTTGCTGAACTGTACGCAGGGAAGTCATCATACGCAGGAAAAAGCGTGACCATACGCGGCCAGGTGGTCAAATTCTCACCTGCAATCATGAACAAGAACTGGATCCACCTCCAGGATGGAACAAAGGACGGTAACAATTGTGATCTCACTATTACCACTGCAGATACCGTTAAAGTCGGAGCCGTTGTGATCCTCCAGGGAAAAGTATCCCTTGACAAAGATTTTGGTGCAGGGTATATTTATCCTGTCATTATTGAGGATGCAATTGTAAAAAAGTAATCGTTTTCTTCAATAGTAATTCTGCCTGGATAATTTAGGTTCCTTCCGGATGAATTCCCGCATGCAGCAGGGAGTTCCATTTAGAAGCATAACATATTGTATTATCCGGTTGGAAATGAAGAAAATATTGTTATCTTTACTACCTTACAAGATTATCCAGAACATACTGCAGTATAGACAAAGAAGATTTCCGGATGGTAGAAAAATCACGAGCGAAACCTGACACTGGATCAACCGGAGGTGAGACAGGGCACCAGGACGCTGCACTAAGGCTTCAGGAGAGTGAATGGCGATACCGCCTGATCTCGGGGATGACCACCGATTATATCTTTGTTGTGGATGTGGATAGTGAAAAGAACCTGGAACTTCTCTGGGCCTCTGATAACCTTACAGCACTGACAGGCCGCAATGTCAGTGAAGCGAATAACCCCGAACTCTGGAAAAACATTATTCATCCGGGAGACCATCAGCGGTTCTTCTCTTTTATCGGACAAGTCCTGCAAACGACTGAAAAGGTGGAAATGGAATGCCGGTCATTTCATAAGCTTGGTCATGAGCGTTGGGTGAGGGTACTGGCACAGCAGGATAAAGGGCTCGACGGAAATCATACACAGATCGTCGGTGCGGTGCGGGAAATTACAGAGCAGAAACGAATCGAAGAACAGCTTCACCGTTCAGAACAAAAATACCGGACGCTTCACTCCACCATGACAGATGCTTTTGTTTCCGTGAACATGGACGGTGTGATCCAGGAATTCAATGAGAGCTTTCGCCAGATGGTCGGTTACCCGGCTGAGGAACTGAAGAAGCTTACCTATTTTGACCTTACACCGGAAAAATGGCATGCAAAGGAATTGAAGATCGTGGAGGAAGAAGTCCTGTTGAAAGGATCATCCGGGGTTTATGAAAAGGAATATATAAGGACGGATGGATCAGTCATCCCGATTGAAATAAGGACATTCCTGATCTGCGATGATGACGGAAAGCCCGCCACAATGTGGGCCATTGTCAGGGATATGACCGAGCGCAAGATCTATGAAGAGCGACTCAGGGCATCTGTTGAAGAGAAGGAAACACTGTTGAGGGAAGTTCATCACCGCGTCAAGAACAACCTGCAAACGATAATTTCACTGATCCAGCTCAGAAGCAGGGAAATCAAGGATCTTGTTTCCCTGGGCATTATGTCGCAGATCGTTGAACAGGTGCGCACCATCTCCGTTATATACCAGCAGCTGTTCCAGGCCGACGGGCTCTCCAAAGTTGTCATGCAAACCTACCTGGACCTCCTTACATCTTATCTTCTGAAAACCTTTTGCATGGAGAACAGGGTAAAAGTGAACGTTGAGGCGGATGCAATCACCCTGGATGCCCAATGGGCCATGCCCTGCGGCCTTATCATCAACGAACTGGTCACCAATGCGCTGAAATATGCATTCCCGGACGATCTCGGAAAAGCGCCTGAGATCAGGATCAGTCTCAGGAAAATGGAAGACAATTACATTCTGCAGGTTTCCGACAACGGGGTGGGACTTCCTCCTGATTTAGACTGGAAATACCCTAATTCTGTCGGTCTGCAGCTTGTAAACCTATGGGCTACTCACCAGATGAACGGAAAAATAACCCTGAGCCGGACGAATGAAACCGAGTTCACGATCATCTTCATGGCTGACAAGGACGATCGTAAGAATTGATCCTGCCTGCATTTACCCTGAAAATTAAACAACCCCACCCCTGACCCCTCCCCATACAAGGCTACTCTTTATACATATTTTTTTTCACTCATCCATCACAAAACAATTGAAATTCTTCTTCCTTCTGTCCTTTTCTTTTGCTTGCCTCCCGCCTTCGGCGGGATAAAATCTCGCCATTGAATAAGTAATAGGAATTCCTCATGGAAGAGACCTAAATTACATGCGGGAGAAAAATAAATTATGAACGGGAGAAAATGAAGTTATTCTTAAGAGAGATTAAGCCACGAAATATTTCTATGTCCGGTTTTCTCATTCTTAATTATATTTGCTGACACCTTATATCATTTTCCTATGAAAAGAATTCTACTTATTTTGACCTGTATGGTTTTGATCAGTTTTGTCCAGGCGCAGGACCGGTTCGTGGCAAGGTTGAGTTCGCCGCAGGTGAGCGATCTGAACGAGTTCTTAAAGAACGGGTATGATATCGCTTCGTTTTCACCCGGGAAGTATATCGATCTTGTTCTTGACCAGAAGACATTTGAGAATTTGACGTTAAAAGGATATTCCCTGGTTATCACTCAAACAGAACAGCAGATGAAGGACCATCTTTTTGCAGGGAAAACGATTGCAGGTTATCGAACCTACACCGACCTGTATAATGAACTGGTAAGCATCCAGGCTGCACATCCATCCATCTGCAAGATATATGATGTGGGCGATACCCGCGGAAAAGAATACACCGGAACGGCCTATGCGAATTATAAGCATGAGATCTGGGCCATGAAGATCTCCGACAATGTGGCCGTTGAAGAAGATGAGCCATGTATTTTTTACATGGGCACCCATCATGCCCGGGAACCGATCGCCCTGGAGGTTGCGATGTATATCCTGAATTATATTGTCAACAATTACGGTATTGACCCGGCAATAACAAACAGTGTGAACAGCAAGCAGATCTGGTTCATCCCACTGGTCAATCCCAACGGGCATAAGATCGTGATCGATGAAGTGGATGTCTGGTGGAGGAAGAATATCCGGGATAACAACTCGAACAGCACGATTGACGCAGGTACTTCGGATGGTGTTGACCTGAACAGGAATTATTCCTGGGCCTGGGGAGGAGAAGGCACATCGACCGATCCTACCGACATTACCTATTGTGGGCCGTCAGGTTTCTCTGAACCTGAAACCATGGCTATGAAGAATGTGATCGACCAGCACCATTTCGTGGCAGGGATCACATACCATAGCTACAGTGAACTGGTGCTCTATCCTTACGGGTATGCGATCGATCCCTATGCACCTGATAATACCAGTCTCCAGGCATTGGCCGTGAGCATGGCGAATACCATTCCCGCTGCCGGTGGAGGGTATTATACACCGGAAAAATCTTCAGGCCTCTACCCTGCATCCGGAACTACCGATGATTATGCTTACGGGGAACATGGTGTTTTCTGCTATACAATTGAGATGGGAACCCAGTTCATTCCACCGTCTACGGAAATCGCTTCCATGTGTGTCGGAAACCTTCAGGCGGCACTGATCCTTCTGAACAGGATCGAAAAATCGACACTTACGGGTCTGGTAAAGGATGCAAACACCCTGCTTCCGATCCAGGCTGAAGTCTATGTCCAGGGCATCGATAATACCGGGGCATTCCGCAAGCCCTATGTTTCAGATGCCGGGTTTGGCCGGTATTACAGGATGCTGCCGGATGGAAATTATTCAGTGACTTTTTCACTCTACGGCTATATTTCACAAACTTTCACAAATGTCAACATCAACAGCCTGGCCCAAACCCTTCTCAATGTAAACCTTGTACCTTCCCAAGCCGTGACCGTATCGGGAACGGTGACCGATTTTACTACAGGATTGCCAGTTTCAGGCGCCACCGTCCAGGTTTTGAATACCCCCATCGCATCTGTAACAACCAATTCTTCCGGGCAGTATTCCATCAGCAATGTAATGGAAGGTACTTATGACTTCAGGATCAGTAAAGCAGGATATGCAACCCTGATCCAGCAACAGGCCGTTTCCGTCGGCGGTCATGTCTTTAATTTCCTGCTGCAGCAAAGTTCAGCCTGGAGCTTTGAAACCGGGAGTTTTGAAACCGAATGGACATTTGCCGGGAATGCCCCCTGGACCATCACCACGGAGACACCTTACGACGGGCTTTATTGTTCGCGTTCAGGAAGCATCGGCAACAGCCAGACTTCGTCAATGAGCATTTCCTTATACCTGACTGCGGGAGGTACCGTATCCTTCTACCGGAAGGTCTCCTCGGAAACCAACTACGACTACCTGAAATTTTTTATCGACAATGTGCAGCAGGCACAATGGTCGGGAACGGTGGACTGGGGGGAAGTGAGCTATGCCGTTACAGCCGGTCTCCACACGTTCAAATGGAGTTATGAAAAGGACACTTACACCATAGGAGGAAGTGACCGGGCCTGGGTGGATTATATCATTTTCCCTCCCTATGGCCCCGTTCCGGGTCCGCCTGATATAGCACTGAGCCCCGATCACTTTACCAAAACGGTAGCGACGAACGGATCTGCTTCGGATCAGCTTACTATTGGGAACCCGGGAGGTCAGAACCTGTCGTATACAGCCCAGGTGGTTTACAGTGACGGAGGTTCTTCTCCCGCCACCGTGTATCCGCTGAATGCCAATTACAATACGGGATCCACCACTTCATCGGCCAGAACACAAACCAGCCTGGTCAAGGGATACCCGACCACGGAAGCAGGATGGATGAAATTCGACATCAGCGGAATTCCGGATGCAGCCGTTATCACATCGGTCGAATTTCACGGCTATGTGAATGCTACAAATTACCCATACTGGAATATCAACCCGGTAACGAACGATCCGCTTACAGCCACCCCGTCGGTCCTTTATAATGATATTGTGGCTGAATCCGCTTCAGGGTATTACCTGTACCGGAGCGAAGCAAGCACATACACGACCGGCTGGAAGGTGCATACACTCGGAGGTAGCGTGAATGCCAATCTCCAGGCAGCACTCGCACAGAACTGGTTTGCCATCGGCATCATGGACAGGGACGGCAGTACCGCTTACTACATCGGTTTCGACGGATGGAGCCAGACCAACAAGCCTTACCTTGTTGTCACATACAACTACACATCTCCTTATTCCTGGCTGAAAGTGAACGGATCAAATACAGCATCAGGGACCGTCCTGCCTTCAGGAAACCAGCAAGTCAGCGTCGGCTTTGAAGCAGGTTCATTGGCCGCCGGAACCTACACCGCGAATATCAAGGTAACCAGCAATGACCCGGTCGATCCGCAGGTGATGATCCCATGCACATTGAACATCGCAAGCGGGATCCCCGCCAGCATTACCGTTCTGTTTGAAGGCCTTTATGATGGAACCACGGCAATGAGGAAAGCCCAGGATTCGGATGGAGAGATCACCTGGAACAAGTTTTCCGGGAATACGGTTGATACGCTGAGCGTCCTGTTAGCACAGCCTTCCTTCCCCTGGAATTTTGTTTACCAGGCCCATGGCCTGAACATCAACCCGGACGGCACGCTCGCATTCCTCGTCCCGCCGGCATTCAACAGTTCCTATTACATAGTCATTAAGCACCGTGCCAGTGTGGAAACCTGGAGTGCAAACCCTGTTTCGTTTGCAGGAGGGGCAGTGATCTATAATTTTACATCCGCAGCCACCCAGGCTTTCGGCAACAATCAGCAGAAAGTATCGGCTGAGTCAAGCGTATATGGATTATTCAGCGGCGAGATCACCGGTATTTCCGGATGGCAGGATGGTTATGTGGATATCTTTGATAATAATGAGATATTCAATCATGCCCAGGGTGGGACATACGGATATCACACCGAGGATATAACAGGCGACGGGTTTGTGGATATCTTCGACATGGCCCTGGTCTTTAATAATATGCAAAGCGGGGTCGGGATGAATACCCCGCCGAACCCAATGAAGTAGGGAGAAACCGGCAGTCTGCAGTCGGCAGTCTGATCCCATTCTCTATTTTCTATCCTCCGACCTCTGACCTCCGACCTCTGACCTCTGACCTCTGACCTCCGACCTTTTACCTCCCGATGAGATCCAAAACCCCATTGATGAAGGTGAGCGGGTGGGGCGGATTGCCCGGCACAAACAAATCGATGTGGTTTGTATCAGGAAACCTGCGGTCAAGGGCAGGACTTCCGGCGAAGATGCCTCCGCTGATTGCGGCTGTCCCCACCAATATTACGATTTTCGGGTCAGGTACTGCATCATGGCAGATCTGAAGCGCTTCCGACATATTGCCGGTAATTGGTCCTGTTATGACGATTCCGTCGGAATGACGGGGAGATGCCACAAATTCAATCCCGTATCGGCCCATATCGAAATTGACATTTCCGGCGGCATTCAATTCCATTTCGGCAGAATTGTCACCCCCGGCCGAGACCTGGCGTAACTTCAGCGCATGACGGAAAAGTGAAGAAATCTCCGGCCGGATCACAGATGAATCAAGGCGGATTGGATCATCTTCCCCCGGATGAATGAGCAGGCGTGACCTGACATTTGTCGCCAACCGGTGATCATTGGTAAACCTTATCTTTCCCGGTACGGCAAATTCACACTCACGGCAGAATTCACACTTTCCCAGGTCGAGGCTGAATGGGGAAGCAGTAATTGCTTCAGAAGGACAAATTTTTACAGCACATTCTGCCTCCTCACCGGTGATGCTGATGCTTATTAAAGGCCGGCCGCGGAATCCGTCCGGCAAGGTGGCATACCTCAGATCCGGTACATATTGCCGTCCATGCCGGCGGAAAATGGAAACTATTTTCATTTATGCGGGGGATTATTTTGGTCATTAATCATCGGGTCATCAAGTCATCAAGTCACCGAGTCACAATTTCGCTATTTCGCTACTTTGCTATTTCGCTATTTCACATTTCACCACCTCACCACCTCACCAGATGAAAAATCAACAACCGTCATTCCGCGAAAGCAGGAATGGCTGAGGGGCAGGGGAGGGGTCTACAGATCATTTCCGCAATACGATAAATTATAACTCTTGTTGCACAGTGGAAAATCTGATATCTCCTGGTTCCTGACCGCCAGCGCCAGCGCCATCCAGTTATGCATTGACGGGTCCTTGATTTTATAGTAAATGATCCTTCCTGATTCATCCGTTATCGCTGCATGAACGATCTCACCTCTCCATCCTTCAACCATCGAAACAGCAAGGGAAGAAGATGCCAGCGGGAACTCATACCGGGGTTTCACAGCAGGTCCGGGTTCAAATTTATCCGATAACAGGTACCGTATCATCCGGATTGACTTTTCCACTTCCGTTTTCCGCAGCATCGCCCTTGCCCAGACATCGCCCTGGTCTAAAACAACCGTTTCATAGCGGAGATCCTTGTATGCCCCGAAGGGGTGTGATGAACGGATATCACGGTTCAGTCCGCTGCTTCGTGCAGCCATCCCGACAGTCCCGATCAATCTAGCCTGGTGCGCAGACACTCTCCCGGTTGATTCAAACCGGTTCAGAACACTTGGCATGGCGAATAATTCATCCGCCATCTGTAAATACCGCTCCTCGACATCTTTCAGGTTGGCCAAAATCGCAGCAACAAGCTCGCTTGTCAAAGGATAATGACTTCCCCCCGGACGGATCAGTCCTTTCCCGAAACGGTTCCCGCACCAAAGCTGCGTTGTGTTGATCACGATCGTGCGAAGCGCTTCATTCACGACCTGCCCGAACTGGAAAGCAATATCCGTGCACAATGCCGCCGTATCTCCGACATGCATGGCAATGCGTTCCAGCTCTAATGCGATCGTACGTTCAATATTGCTGGGCGAAATATATTGTGTGCTGGGCGAAATATTTTGTACGCTGGGCGAAATATATTGTGTGCTAGGCGAAATATTTTGTACGCTGGGCGAAATATTAAATATTTCGCCCAGCGCCTCCGTTAACTGCACGTGACACCACGAGTGCCCGATCGCCGTATCTCCGGAAATATTTTCTGACAGAACAACACGCTTCAGAACAGAATCCTTCCTGAGCATTAGTTGTTCAATCCCCCGATGCTGGTATCCGAGATGGATCTCAAGATGTAGTACCTTTTCCCCGTTGCAGATGAACCGGAAATACCCGGGTTCGATCACCCCGGCATGGATCGGTCCTACACCAACTTCATGCAGGTCTTCACTTTCGATCGCATAAAAAGGATAATTGTTCATTGTTTGCTCCTTTTTTGCCCGGCCGGTTGGGAAACGCACAGGTTTGAGCCAGGGATGCCCGGTAAACGAAATGCCATGATCTTCATGGATCTCCCGTTCAAAAATATGGAACGCAAAATGCCTGGCTGTGATGGATTCAAGAAGAATATCCTCTGCTTTTGGCTGCTGATGCGATAAAATGCAGGTCTTCCCTGTCGAATCGTCGGCCATCAGGCAGATGAACCTGTAATGATCTTCTGTTGGATAGGCAAAATATGAAAGGCAATGAACCCGGTCATTGGTCATTAACTGATCAATGGCTTTTAAAAATCCCGGGTAATCCAACACAGGGATATCAGCCAGTTTAATAACTGATGGATTCAATACCGTTTCAATGATTTTACTCGCCATTAATTGATTTTATTTAGCCTCATCCCCTTCACCCCTTCTCCTTCAGGAGAAGGGGACGGGGGTTGAGGTGTTTTGGTAAATCCCCCGTCGCTTGCGATGAAGATAGAAATAATTTGCCAATCTGATACCTCGCTGCTCTGCGGCGAGGAGTTTTATTTTGGTAATCCCTTGATAATTTCATTGATCAGATCCCGGAATTGTGCCGGTTGAACAAAACAGATGAAGATCACAATCCCGAACAGGATGAACTGGGTTGTTGTCTGCCACGGATTCACTTTCCGGTTTGTTGGTATCTGCGGCGTCCGGGGTTGTGAAAATACAATATGCAGAACCCTTGTCAGCAATGCATACATCACAAAACAGAGGAAGATCGCCGTTATGGCGAGGTATACCCAGTTTCCTGCCTGTACCATTGCCTTCAGCAGCAACAATTCAGAGATGAACATCCCGGAAGGTGGAATGGCGGTTATACACAACAATCCAAGCAGTAATGCTGTTGCCCCTGCAGGGAACAGATTCATATAATTCCCGGATTTGTCAAGCTCGTAAGTTCCCATCACCTTGTATGATTGTCCGAACTGGTAAAAAAGCCCCGCTTTGGTAAAGGAATGAAGGACAATGTGCAGGATCGCCGCATAGTACCCGATCCCGCCGATACCAAGCCCGATCGCGACGATCCCCATGTTCTCCATGCTGGAGTAAGCCAGCATCCTTTTATTGTGCTTTGCTTTCAGCATATACCCGGAGGAAACCAGCAGCGACAGCATGCCGGAAAGGATCAGCACATGGTTCATGAACGGTAGGATCGACGTGGCGGAGAACAATGAATAGACCCTGAAAATGGCCAGGAACCCGACATTCATCAGTGTCGTCGAAATAAAGGCGCTGATCGGGGCCGGGGCGACGGTATGCGCGTCAACCGTTACGGTATGCATCGGGAAAAGACCCATTTTTGTGCTGTATCCGGTCAGGACGAAAACGAAGGCGATCTTCAGGTACAGCGGATTGGCCAGCCGTGCAATCCCGGTGATACTGTCGAAGGAAAGATGAAGCAGCCGCGCATCATGCACGGTAAATCCAAGAAAAAGGATCCCAATGTATGCAAGGGCGATCCCTACGGAACAGACAAATACGTATTTCCATGTTGCCTCGAGCGCAAGCGGGGTGCGGTCATGATAAATGAGGGCGGCAACAGCCAGCGTGGTGGCTTCAACAAAGATCCATACCACAGTCATCCCGTTGGCAAGGTAAGCACCCGTCATTGCCAGGACAAGGACGATGAGAGCGGCATGGTAGATCGAATAGGTGCGAGGATTGTCATCCTTCACATAAATGAACCCGTGATAAACAGTGGTTACGGTAAGCAATGACAACACGGATAAAAGCAAAACACCAAGTGAATCAAACGTGAAAAAGTCAAGCGCCGTTTCTCCGGGGTGCATCCAGCAATACAGTGTAAAACCAAGATGCATCATCGTAAAGACAATGGTGATGGCCCTTGTTAGTGCCTTCACATGTACAAGCCCTGCCACCATTGCCATGAAAAACGACAAGGAGAAGAATAAAACTAGGATTTTTCCCGGGTCAGTCATCTTTCAGCAGGGTTAAATCATGCGTATGCTGTTTGAGCCGTATGACAAACATTCCAAGGATCAGCACGCTTACGAAAATGTCCAGCAGGATCCCAATGTTGATCAGCATGGGGATCTCGCTTCCAATAGCCATTGATAAAAGCAGAACGGCATTTTCAATGACCAGGAATCCAACCATGTGTGAAAAGATCTTGCGGTGCGAGATGATCAGGAAGAGCCCTGTATAAACGGCGAAAAACGAGACGATGAAGTAAACAATATCCGTCGTGCGTCCATGCATCGAAAACGAAACCACGATGCTGAGAAGAAGGCCGAGGGTAACAAAAAGCAGGGAATAAAATCCTGGTAACGATTTGTCATGAACACGGGTGACTCCCGTTTTCCCGATGATCCGGAACAGCATATACGGAACGATCACCACCTTGAATACCAGCGTTTCGATCGCCACAAACACCAGCGTCACAGGGGTGATCTTCTGCAATTCCAGGATCGACAGGGCAAACAACAGCACCCCCTGGAGTGCGATCAGGCCGGCATAGATCCTGAACCGCTCCGTGATGCTGAAGTAGATCAGGGTGACGGAAAAAATTATGATAAGAGCGACATTCATCCTATCCGATCATTTTAAACGTTATAAGCAGGACAAGCACAAACGCAATCAGAGCAATGGAGCTCAGCGTCACGATGAACTGCGGATTTTTAGCAAGCTTTTTTCTTGCCCTGAACGATTCCATTACGCCGATCAATGATGCAAAACCGGCCTGGATAATGAAATACAGAGCGATCTGTACCGGCATTGTGATCCCATCCGGAATCAGGCAGTTAGCGATCAGCCCGCCGTAAAGGGCGAATTTCAGTGCATTGCCGATATGTACCAGCGCCAGGTCAAAACCACTGTGGTCAAGGATCATCACCTCATGGATCATGGTGAGCTCAAGGTGTGTCTTCGGATCATCCACCGGCATCCGGCTGTTCTCGATCATGGCCACCTGGATCAACAGGTAAATGGCAATGATCCCGATGATCAGGCCTTGCTGGTCTTCCAGGCGGAGGTTGGCGAATATTTCCTGCATGGAGGGCTGACCGGTAAGCAGTGCCAGTGTTCCAAAAAGAATGAAAAAGGCCGGTTCCGCCAGCATGGAATAGAGTGCTTCACGATTGGCCCCCATTCCTTCGAAGCTGCTTCCGGTGTCGAGAGAACCAAGAATGAAAATGAACTTCCCCAGTGCAAGGAGGTATGCGAAAAATACAAAATCTGCCCCGAAGCTGAAATAGGAGTGAATCCCGGGGAAAGGCAATAACAGAATGGCCGTAACAACAGAACAGAGGTATATGACTGGTGCAATCCGGAAAATTATGCTCGTGGTCGTGCTGATCACGCTTCCTTTCTGCAGGAGAACCAGGATGTTCTTCCAGGGCTGAAATAATCCGGGACCTTTCCTGCCGCTTAACAGGCTTTTCACCCTTACGATCACTCCGGGGAAAAACAAGCTGGTCAATATAGCAAGAAATAATGCTGTCATAGGATATTGAAGAACAACAGTGAGAAAATGATCAGGATGAAGACAAAGGCATACAATATATAATGCTGGATATTGCCGGTTTGTAACCGTGCGAGTTTCTTCAGCACAAGCATGATAAGATCAAGCACATAATTTAATCCGCCACGGAAAACATCCCTGGGATGACGATGGAATTCCCTGGCTGCCGGGAAAATTTCATCTTCGGGAACAGGCAGGTATTCATCGCAGGAATGCACGATCGGAGCCGAAAGTTCCGCGAAATTAGCAGCATAGGACGTCCCGGTGTATTGCTGCCTGGGCGTCCCGGCTGTATACCCGCAACCCCAGGTCGGACCAGATCTCAGTATCCTGTTCCGCAGGGTAAAATGCCGGATACCCCAGACGATCAATACCATTATAATAAGGATGATGCTGATAACCGATATTTTTGAAAAGATGGTGGTCATGGAAACCAGGTCGATGCCCGGTTGAAGATGGAATTGACCCTCAACGATCAACGAAATGGGACGGATAAAAAGCATAGGAATAAAGCCGATCACCACAAGCAAAATGGCGGTCAGGTATTGAGGAAAAAGCATCCCTGTCCCGACTTCTGCCAATGGCTGGCTGTAATCTTTTCTCGGTGTTCCGAGGAAAACAACCCCGAAAACCTTGGTAAAACAGAATATAGCAAGTCCGCCGATCATGACAAGTGCGGTCAATGCCAGCATCATCACCAATGATTCATAGGCTGTGCCTGCGGATAACCCTCTGATCAGCCCTGAATAGATGAGAAATTCAGAAATGAAGCCGTTCAGCGGGGGAAGACCGCAGATCGCCATGGAACCCAAAAGGAAGAGGAAGGCCGTATGCGGCATCTTATGGATCACACCACCGAGCTGTTCAATATTCCTTGTATGAAAGATCTTATGGACTGCTCCTGTAGCATAGAAAAGCAAAGATTTGAACAGGGAATGGTTGAGCACATGAAGCAGGCTTCCGGTAAACCCCAGGATCGCCAGTACAGGGTTGTTGAGCCCGATCCCCATCATGCCGATCCCGGCGCCCATCCCGATGATCCCGATATTTTCGATGCTGTGGTAGGCCAGCAGTTTTTTCATGTCATGCTGGATGATGGCCATCATCACCCCGAGAAGGCCGGAAATGGCCGAAATAATGAGAACGATCCACCCGATGCTCAGGAAATCATGACGGATATAAGTCATCACCCGGATTATCCCGTAGATCCCCATTTTGATCATCACACCCGACATCACACCGGAGACATGTGTCGGAGCGGCCGGATGGGCTTCGGGCAACCATGTATGAAATGGTATGAATCCCGCCTTGATGGCAAAACCTGCGAAAAACAGCAGGAACAGGCCGGAATTCGAATGATCGGCAAAATACGATCCAAGCGCATCAAAGCTCATCTCACCCGTGCCCGCCTCGCAGATCAGGAAGGCGATCACCAGCAGAACCAGTCCGATGTGCATCTGGATTAGATAGTTGACAGCCGTTTTCAGGGTCGTCCTTTTTTCAGCTTCAAACAGGATCAGCATGAAAGAGGAAACGGCCATGAGTTCCCAGGCGATCAGGAACGACAGCCCATCCCTGAGCATGAGCACTCCAAGCATGGATAAATGGAGCCAGATATAGCTGAAATAATGAAGGGCGAACTGCGCATCATTTTTCGATCTGCTGTAAATTTCCAGGTATCCTTTGGAATAAATCAATCCCGTCAGCACCGTGAAATTCGTTACAAGGATGAAAAAAGCGCTGAGATTGTCAAGAACGAGGTTGATCTGTCCAAACGGACCAAGAAAGACAAATTGCCGGATCCCCTGTCCGGGGATCATGGTAAAACACGGGATGGACGTGAGCAATACTGTTATTATTGCTACCGTAAGTACATAATAATACCTCACCTTCCCGGGAATGACCGGGATCAGGAACGACAGGATAACCGGTGCAACAATGATGTAATGCCCCATTTTAGGGATGCAAAGTAACGGAAATCTTCACTTCAGAACGTGATGATCAGGGATTACTTATAAACACCCTCCGGGTGATATCCTGCCTCTTCACCATTTCCTGTTCCTGCAGGGTAATTGAACCGGCAGTATGGGTGTGTGTCCCGTAAAAATATTTCACCACCTCCGCCTGATCATGGGTATGCGGGAAACGGCGACCATACCGCCTATTCCATAATGAAGGGCAGTTCAGAGGAAGCCGTCAAGAAAATGATCCCGCAGGATATGCTGGCAAACGCAAAGATCGAAAAGGTTGACAAGCTGACTGCAACCGAGATTGAGAATATGCACAAGGACAAAAAGTAACGGGTCAGCCGGATTATTTGGAAACCCCCGTAAACCAATTTGCTTCACGGGGGGTTTTATTTTATTCCTTACATTTGGACAGTAATCCGGATTTCGTGAAAGTCAACTATCAATTTCGCCATACCATAATTAATAAGGAGAATCCTTTGATGGGGTTTTCAGTGTTCGTGGTTGTGATCTGCATACTCAACATCACCCTGAATATGGTGAACGGGCGGTTCTGGATGTCGGATTTCAAGGTATACTACATGGCGGCAAAAATGCTGGTTTCCGGCGGGCAGGTTTACCTTCAGTCGTTCGGGGTATCATCAGGGATCTATAAATACAGTCCTGTGATCCTGGTCTTCTTTCTGCCCTATACGCTTTTCTCATACCAGGTTGCGGCAATCCTTCATTTTTTTATCCTCAGTTTCTGTTTCTGGTATTCCTACATCCTGATCAGAAGGCTTATGGTGACCTGGTTCTTTACCGATCCTCTGAAAAAGGAAGGACTCCTTTTATCCGCAGCTTTCGCCTTCTGCCTTATCCACCTTGTTCGGGAATTGTATCTCGGGAATATCAATATCGTCCTTTTGTTGCTCTGTTTGATTGCCCTGGTTAAAATCCTCGCGAAGAAAGATCTCCAGGCCGGCTTGATCCTGGCCATCGTATTCCTGGCAAAGCCGTTCTTCCTGCTTTTGCTGATCCCGCTGGTAGTCAGAATGAAGACCCGGGTGATCGGATCCATCATCCTCTTTATTTTTGCCGGACTTATCATTCCCTTCATTTTCCCCGGGCCTTACCGGAGCATAACGCTGTATCATGACTGGATCAAAACAATGAGGATCCATGAACAGGGCTTTCCCGGGATGAATTCGATTGATTATATGCTCAGGCATTTTTTATATCCTGGCCTCTCAGAATGGGCCTCAGTCCTGGTGATCTTCTTCTGCGGAATCCTGCTCGCAACATTTATTTTCCTGAACAAGAGGAGAGAACAAAGAAATGGTAACGCGGAAAAGGATGCGTCTGCTGGCTTAAGTTTTGAATGGTTCCTCATTCTTGCATTGCTGCCGGATCTCGTAAAAACCGATTCCGAGCATTTTCTTGCCACCGGTCCCCTTGTCACGTTTTTGATCTACTTTATTGCCGTCAGGAGATCATATGTGCTCATTCCTGTTTTGGCAATCCTTTTCTTTTTCTTCGGGGCCAACTCAACGGACCTCCTGGGAAAGGACCTCTCAGACCGGCTTTTCACTATGGGGTTATTGGGGTTGAGCAACCTGGCACTCATTATCCTTTCCATATTCCTTTTTTTAAAATGTATAATCTAAAATGCAAAATGGTAATAACAGGATCTATTTTACCATTTTGCATCTTGCCATGTTGCATTTCATTAAGGGTCAAAAAATCTTATCAACCATAAAAGTTAGGTAATCCTCCAATTGTGAAATAGAAAACAAAAACATAGCGTCAACGGAAAAATTTATTAAAAAATGTTAACAAGTTCAGATTATCCCATTTTGTATTATATTTACACTTCGAAATTCCATTAGGGAAAACTTCAGTATGAAGGGGAAATGCCGGGAACATAAGGATAGACTGGAGTTTTCGGATGAAAGTGTGAATTTGGTCACAAAAAATATTTTTTTGTGATCTGGTGTTTTTTTTGAAAATTTATTTTGAAGTAACAAAAATTCTTATATTTACCGGTCTAATTTTAGTATAAATCCATAGAAATATTTGATAGAACAAGCATAAAAGCATAATAGATACTGATGATTTCGAATTTTTAGCGTTGATTTGCCACAAATCAAATCACTATATATGTCCCGTTAATTCAATCAATCATTAACCAAAATTCAATCTTTATGAAAAAGCTTTTACTGTTTCTATTCTTGCTTTTCCTTTGGGCTGGAAGCTCATGGGGCACTACAGTTCAAATTGGATCGGGTACTTCAACATCTTCTGTATTGCCGATCAATGCTTATTATGGCTATACTTACAGTCAGCAGATCATTCTTGCTTCTGACATTGTAGCTGGTGGCGGTGATACCGGTCCGATCAACAAGATCCGGTTCTATTTTAACAGTGGTCCGACAGCCACAACCAATTGGGTGAACTGGACCATTTACATCGGAAATACGACAAAAACAAGCTTCTCCTCAACCACGGACTGGGTTGCCGTTGGCACCCTGACTTCGGTCTTTTCAGGCAGCATTCCTGCTGTTGCAGTTGGAACATGGATGGAAATTACACTAAGCACTCCATTCCCTTATGTCGCCGGTAATAACATTATTGTTGCCGTTGACGAAAATACTCCCAGCTATTCTGCAAGCAGTGTTTACTGGGGTTCATGGATCCCGGGTGCAACCTCCCGCAGTATATATTACTACAGTGACAGTACTAACCCAAACCCTGCTACACCACCGACAGGGTCAACAACAACAGCAGTAAGCAGAATCCAGTTTGATATGACAGCGGCTTCCTGTCTACCTCCAACCAATTTAACGGCTACAAACATCACACAAACCGGTGCAAAACTCGGGTGGACAGCAGGCGGAACAGAAACCGCTTGGGAATATGTCATCGGAGTCAGCCCCGTTGCCCCTCCTTCCGGAGCAGGCACAGCGACTGCCACAAATCCTACACCAGTAGGCGGTCTTCTTGCAAACACCACGTACCAGTATTATGTAAGATCCAGCTGCGGAGGAACGTTCAGCGGATATGCAGGACCATACACCTTCAAAACATTGTGTGATGTCGGATCTGTGCCTTTCCTAGAGAATTTTGATTCTTATACAATACCTGCAGTAGGTTGCTGGACCGTTATCAATGCAAATGCAGACGCAATCTACTGGTATACCACCACAACCAATCCAAGGTCAGCACCAAACTGTATGTTCATTGGTTATAACAGTTCGCTTGCCATGAACGACTGGTTCATTTCCAACGGATTGCCGCTCACAGGTGGCAAGAGTTATACTGTTGATTTTTATTACAGGGTTTATTCTGCTTCATTCCCCGAAAACCTGGAAGTTAAATGGGGCGATGCACCCACCGTGGCGGGTATGACAAGTTCCGCCATCTGGACAATGAGCGGCATTGTCAACACTTCATACGCATTGGCGACATGTACGTTCACACCGGCTACAAACGGAACATATTATGTCGGCTGGCATGGCTTCAGCGCAATGGATGAAGACGGAATTTTTGTTGACGACATCAACATCTATGAAACACCAACCTGTCCGTTCCCGATCAATTTAACTGCTACTGCCATCACCAATAATTCAGCCAACATCGGCTGGACACCTGGTGGCACAGAAACTGCCTGGGAATATGCCTATGGAGTTGCTCCTTACGGACCTCCGGTCGGTGCAGGAACAGCTACTACAAGTAATCCTACACCACTCGCGGGACTTTCTGGCAATACAACGTACAATTATTATGTCAGAGCAAATTGTGGCACAGAATTCAGCACATGGACATTAGCGGGTACATTTACAACAGATTGCGACCCGGTTGCCGCGATAAATGAGAATTTCGATGCGGTCGTATCACCTGTTCTCCCGGCTTGCTGGAAAAAATATACTTCACCATTGTGGACATCTCAGTATGTACAAACATATACATCGTTGCCCAGTTCATCTCCGAATTGTGTGATATTGTACAGTTCCGGAGCAACCATTGCAACGGAAGCACCAATATTGATCTCGCCGAGGCTCAGCAACCTGAATTCAGGTACATTCCAGCTTACGTTTGATGCAAAGGGATCAAGCACCAATACATCGATCATCGTAGGAACAATGTCTGATCCTGCTAACCCCGCAACATTCACTGCTTTCCAGACAGTTACAGGATTAAGCATCTCTGCGTGGACTACCTATACCCTGAGTTTTGCTTCTTATACAGGTTCTGATACTTACATTGCATTCAGGCATCCGCTCACAACCACCTATTATTATGTGTATGTTGACAATGTCGCATGGGAGCTCATTCCTCCATGTCCGAAACCTACAGGCCTCACAGCGTTGAATATAACAAACAACTCTGCTGACCTTGGCTGGACAGCTGGCGGTTCAGAATCTACCTGGGAATATGTCATCGGCGTATCTCCGGTTGCTCCGCCGACGGGTTCCGGCACGGCAACAAACCTCAACCCTGTAAACGTCGGCGGTTTGTTAGCCAATACAACTTACCAGTATTATGTACGTGCTATTTGCGGAGATCCCAATGGAAACAGTGTATGGAATGGTCCTTTCTCATTCAAAACATTGTGCGATCCTATAGGCACATTCCCATGGAGCGAAAATTTCGATGCCATGGTAACCATCGGTAACAATATTGTGCCGGATTGCTGGCTAGTTACATCGGGTTCAGGCACGCCATGGTCTTCTGGCAATGCCGCTTCAATTTCTTACAACGACCCGTGTTCGGCACCGAATTATGTGTATGTATATTATAGTCCTTCGGCTACAGATAAATTCCTCATCACTCCGGGATTCTCTCTGTCAGCAGGAACCGTTTACGGGTTCTCTTTTGACTGGGTAGGTGATAATTACGCCGGATGGACAGCTACAGCCATGGTCAACACCACACAGTCGGGAACAGGCGCAACAGCCCTGGGAGATCCTTTCCTTGCAGCTGGAACAACTGCTCCTACAACGTGTACCAACGTAATGAAAACATTCTCCCCAACCACCAGCGGAACTTACTATTTCATGGTAAAAGTAAACAATACCGGTGTGCCATGGGATCTTGGCTTTGATAATTTCGGGTTAGCGATTATTCCAACCGGAACATTACAGGGCACTGTCACCGATTGCTTCAATGGTTACCCGTTGAAAAATGCACCGGTAACTGCAGGAGCATACAGCACTACGACTGATAACGGTGGTGTTTATCAATTCTCTGCATTACCTGTTGGAACCTATACGGTTGATTTCAGCCAGACAGGTTACATTACCAAGCATGATGCAGGTGTATCAATCACAGAAGGAGCCGTTACAATTAAGGATGAGTGCCTCAATTACAATCTTGCTGCACCAAGCGGATTAGTTGCAACTGTTACTTATCCGAACGTACATCTTACCTGGCTTGCACCGAATTCCACCCCTGATCAGTGGATCAAATGGGAGAATACAACGTCCGGTGGTGGCGTTGGTTGGGGCTCAGGTTCATGTAATGCAGTGGGTGCTTCCAGGTGGTCAGTTGCCGATATCGCCCCGTACAGCGGAATGTACCTGAAAAAGATACGGTTCGTTCCCTACACAGGAGGTTCTTATGCAACAACCGGATATTCCTTTACACTGAAGGTTTACAAGGGAGCAAGCTCGGCATCTCTTTCCGAGGTTTATTCACAGGCTGTTCCTACCATTACATTCAATGTGTATAACGATGTTACACTGACAACACCGGTCCAGATTGACGGAAGCCAGGAATTCTGGTTTGGCTTCGAGGCAATCGCTGCCCAGGGTTATCCTTTTGGTATTGATGCTGGTCCTGGTATTGCAGGTAAAGGTGATATGATTCTTAGCGGTGGCGCATGGTATTCCATGGTTACTGACTGGGCATTGAACTATAATTTCATGATCCAGGGATATGTTTCCGGAACATCCTCGAAATCTCCGATGTTGCTCCCGATGACCGAACAGAAGACCGCAGATATTATGCTTCCGGCTTCTTTACCAACTCCTGGAAACAGCACAGTTAAGCCAACTGCAGCATTACTTGACCACCCACTACACCTTGAAACCATTGAAATGAATGCGAATTCAGATCTTGGCGATAACATTCCTCCTCTTGGTGAAACAGGGTACAATGTATACAGGAATTTGACCCAGCTCTCAAACAACCAGCCGGATCTGTTCTATGATGACCTCGGACTTTCCCCAGGAAGCTATACATATGATGTAACTGCCGTTTATCCGCAGGGAGAATCCCCGAAGATAAGTGTTACAGTTCAGATCTACAGCTGCTACTGGCCAACCGATGTTGTTGTTCCGAATGCTACACTGACCACAACTTCTGCTGTTGCAAGCTGGACACCATCCACAATCTCCCCGGTAACACATTGGGTTGTTGAATATGGCCCAACCGGTTTTGCACACGGAACAGGCACAGTGGCCGATGTTCTCACAACACCGTCTTATACGATGACTCCTTTACTCCCGGGAACAGTTTACGATGTTTATGTAAGAACTGTTTGTACTCCTGGCGACAGCAGCCTCTGGGTAAAGAAAACCTTCCGTACACATTACTTTAACTGCCCGGCAGGTTCAGTGGCAGAACTCGAAGTTTGCGGTGATACCACAAATAATGGTTGTAACAATGTCATTCCGGCATTTGAACCCATCTCATGCGGTACCACAGTTTGCGGAACAGCATTCTTTAACGGAACAACCCGTGATACCGACTGGTACACATTCACCATCGGTGAAACTATGGACGTTACCCTGACAGGTGCGGCAGAATTTTCATTCCTCATGGGATTCATCGCTTCACCATGTCCTGCAACTGCATTCCTTTACTCGACAACATCTGTGGCTGGTGCAACAGCATCCCTGACAGCTCATCTCACAGCTGGCACCTATTATGCTTTTGCAGCGCCACAATTCCTCGAAAAGGTTATTTGTGATTCATTGTCAAAATATTACCTGACGATGACATGCAGCACATGTTTTGCACCAACTTCCCTGACAGCTCTCAATATCACGGAAACTACAGCTGACCTTAACTGGACACCGGTAGGGACAGAAACCGAATGGGAATATGTAATAGGACTTAACCCACTTCCACTTCCTGTTGGCTCCGGAACAGTAGCCACAGCAACCACGGTACCAGTTGGTGGATTGATAGGTTCATCATCTTACCAGTTCTATGTAAGGTCAAGCTGCGGCAGTGGAGTTTATAGTGCATGGGTAGGACCTTACACGTTCAACACGCTTTGCCCGAGCTTTGATTTGCCAGTTATCGAGGATTTCCCGACATCTGCAAGTCCGGCATGCTGGTACCAGGAGTCCACCACAGCTTCATTCGCATGGTCAATTTCAAATTCAAACCTTGCCGGTGGCACACCATATGAAGCAAAATGCACATGGCTGGATGAAACCGGAACATACAGGTTTGTAACACCTCCGATGAACACCGCCGGACTCTCAACAATACATCTTTCATTCAGGCAGTATCTTGATGATTACGCTGCCGGGATCAACGACGTGAACGTGATGGTACAATCAAGCTCCGACGGAGTTACCTGGACAAACGAGTGGGTCTATCCGGCTGGTCTTGGTATCGATATTCCTGCTGAATTAAAGGAAATGGATATCACGAACAACCTGGGCGGTACAACATTCATTGCCTGGACTGTTGACGGTTACCTTTATGACATCAACTACTGGTATGTTGACACAATCAGTGTTACCGGACCTGCTGCTACAACCAAAACACTTACGGTTAAAGTCTTCCTGGAAGGATTCTATGATGTTCCAACAGGTATGATGAACAAGACTCAGGATGTCAATCCGGATGATTACACCCAATTCGATAAATGGCCGTTAACTCACGTTGATACGGTAAGCGTATTGCTGGTAGAAGACCTTGTCTCCTGGCCGGAACCAATACCTTATAACTATGAGGCACACGGACAGTTTATTGATACGGATGGTAATATCAACATCACTGACATACCGGGAACTCTTTCGGGCAATTACTTTATTGTCATCAAACATCGTCAGACTGTAGAAACATGGAGTGCTGCACCTGTGCCTTTTACAGGAATGGCTATCAACTATGATTTCACAATCGCAGCATCCCAGGCATTCGGAAACAACCAGAAGGCTGTTGATGAAGGCGGTATCTTTGGTCTCTGGGGCGGTGATATCACCAGTATGTTTGGAGTCCAGGATGGATATATTGATATCTTTGATAACAACGATGTATTCAACCTGTCACAGCTGGCGGCCTTTGGTTATATTCCTGAAGACCTGACCGGATTTGCACCGGCAGGTGGAACGGGACCGGACGGCTTTGTGGATATCTTTGACATGGCGCTTGTTTTCAACAATATGCAACAGGCAATTGGAATGAATACACCTCCATATCCGATGAAGAAGGCTATTCACAGATCTACTAATTCACCAAAATAAGTGAAAATGGAACACACGGAAGGTTATTCCTTCCGTGTGTTCCTTATCCTATATATATAAACAACTATAGAACACTAATTTTAAACCCTTAAAATAAGCAAACATGAAAAAAAGCAAACTCTATTTAATTAGCATGAAAGCAGCATTATTCCTGTTGTTTTTCGTGATTGCCTCGATGGCAGCCAGGTCACAATCCTGCGAAGTGACATTGAGGAATGACACATTGATTGATGCGAGCCACTATTATGTTGACATTTATGTTAAGTCAACGTGGGCAAGCGGAGATTTTTACTATTCATCCGGCCAGTACAAAGTAACGTTCAACGCAGCAATAAAGAATGGCGGATCGTTATATTGTTCAGTGGTTCCGGGCTTTTCAGATCTGACGAATGTGGGCCAGATCCCCTCAGTAATTACGCAACCGACGGCGACAAACAGTCGATTTGTGGTTACAGCCCAGGCCAACCCACCTAACCAGGCATCCTGCAGCATGATCTCATCAACGGGATTAGGAACAAGGATCTGCCGCGTAAGCCTGTATAACAGCAGCAACGGGACATTCGGCGGTAGCGCCGTAGCTTATGCACAGGCACTGGCTAATCTTACGGTAACGGTGGCAGCACCGACCGGAACAGCCGTATTCTACATGAATGCATCGAATCTTGCCGTATTGTGCACGATGACCATGAACAATACAAACCTGGTGAACCCGACACTGAACGCTCCGATCAACACGACTTACGTATTGACCGGCGGCACATTCTGCGGCGGATCAACACCTAATGTAACGTTGAGCAATTCACAGACGGGTGTGAAATACCTGTTGAAACTCGAAGGCAACCCTGTAGGAAACTGGGTAGCCGGCACAGGTGCAGCCATTGTATGGAATACAGGCATCGTAGCAGGCAATTACACGGTGTATGCATGGCGTACAGCTGAATACCTGACCTATAACTGGGGACCGGTTGCAGTAAGCATGGCACCGGCATCAGTAGGAGGAACAGCCTCAACAGGCGTTAGCTATGTTGGTGTAGCTTCTTTCTTTGATGTATTCCTTGCCGGTGAGACAGGTGTTATCACCAAATGGCAGAACAACTTCAATGGCGGCGGCTGGAATGATATCGCAGGTACAGCAGGAATGAATCCGCTGCACCAGAGCGAAGGCGTTATCGGGAACTATCAGTACAGGGCCGTCGTACAAAGCGGCAGCTGCCCGGAAGACTATAGTACTGTTGTAGGCGTAACCGTAGCCGATTATGTATGGACAGGTCTTGTCAATACCAACTGGAATGATGGCGGCAACTGGTCACCGACTTTGGTACCAGGACCGGCAGCATCCGTAATCATCCCATCAGGATGCCCGAATTTCCCGGTGATCACCAATGCAAAGGCAATCGTCATCACAGGTAACATTCATATTCTTGTTGGAGCTACAGTAACCGTAGGTTCAGGCGCAGGATTGACAGTAACAGGCACCGTCACAGTAGATGCCATCAGCGGACTTACCCTTCAGAGCGATGCAGCCGGAACAGGATCACTGATCGCCGGTGCAGTAGTAGGAGCAGGTTCCACAACGATCGAGCGTTTCATCCCGGGTTATACCACCCCAACCAGCGGCTGGCATTTATTGTCATCACCGATCTCAAATCAGGCAATAGCTCCGAATTTTGCACCGGGAGCCAATGATGATATGTACAAATGGGAAGAACCGACCGATTACTGGAGGAATTACAAGAACTACAACTGGCCGACCATGGGCTTAGCCGAAGGCTTCCTGGTAGCTTACCAGGCCACCTCCACGAAACTGTTCAGCGGATCACCCAATACAGGCAATTACACCATGACCGACATTACTTACACCCCGGCCACCGTATATCATGGCTGGCATCTTTTAGGCAACCCGTATTCATCAGCCGTAAAATGGAATGATGGCAACTGGGCCCTGAGCAATGTACAGGCTATCGCCAAGGCATTGAACCCGGGCGGAACCTATACGGACATAGCTGCCAATTCAGTGATACCTGAAGCAAACGGTGTATTTATCTATGTAGACGGTCCTGTTAACAGCCTGACTTTCCCGGCAGCAGCCAGGGTCCATGACTTTACCCCATGGTATAAGAACGGTGATGTATCAAACAACCGTTTGAAACTGACGGCCAGCTCAACGACCAACAATACGTATGTAGAAGCTGTAGTAGGATTCGATCAGAATTCAACCAGCAATTATGACCTGAACTATGACAGCCATTTCTTCACAGGGATAGCCCAGGCTCCGGTTATGTACAGCGTTGCCAATGGTAACCTGTCAACGAACATCATGCCAGCCATACCGCAGGGTAACACGATCCCTGTAAGCTTTGTAAAAGGTGAAGCAGCCAACTACACAATGACAGCCAGCGGCATCGAGACCTTTGCACAGGGCGTGACCGTAACACTGGAAGACCTGGTAGCAGGAACTACCCAGGATCTGAGAGTCAACCCGGTTTATTCGTTCACATCAGCAACAGCAGACCAGGAAAACCGTTTCCTCCTCCATTTTGGTGGTGTATTCGGCGTCCAGGATATGAACGAAGGCATGATCTCCGCTTACTCATGGGATAAGAGCATCTACGTAGTGAACAACAGTGGCAAAACGATCCAGAGTGTTATCGTATATGACCTTCTTGGAAAAGAACTTGTTTCCAGGACCCAGATTGACGGCAAAACGCTGAAGATCGATATGCCATGGGCACAAACGGGCTACTATATGGTTAAGGTTATTACCGATCAGAAACCATACTCCAAAAAGCTCTTTTTGAATTAATCAGCAGTACAATTCAATGAATTAAAAACAAAATAAATTTCAACATATGAAGAAAATGAAAAAATTCATAGCACCCCTTGCACTACTGATGTTCTTGTTTATCGGAAGCACTGTCAGGGCCGATTTTCCGCCTCCCCCACCAATGCCGGGAGAAGGACATGGTTCTTTCAATGACCAGCCAGCTGGTCCTATTGGTGGTCCGATCGACGGAGGGCTTAGCATTCTGCTTGCCCTTGGAGCAATGTATGGTGGAAAAAAACTGTACAAAGTAGTTAAGGACGAAAACTAGAAGTTAGAGATCGTGAATTAGCTGATCACAGCTAATTGACCTTCCCTTAACATGTGGGGTAACAAACCGAAAGGTTGTTACCCCACTTTTTTTTCAATTCCGAAAAGAGACAAGTTAGGAGATGGAAGACATGAAAATGAAGAAATGGAGAAACGGGGTATTTGAGCAATACAGAATGCTTTATGGCAGCTTTTTCGAAAGGTAAATCATTCACTAATACCCGGAACCCCAAGCCTGCAGCCTGCAGCCTGTAGCTTGCAGCCTGCATCACTTGATCATTCCCAAACCTTCAAGAGCTGATGTGTCATTTGGTTTTATCATGAGTACTTTATGGAATAAAACCTGCGCTTCACGTAATTTACCAAGTTTGTACTTCGTCCAGGCAAACATGATATTGCTATCATAATCAAACGGATACAGATTTATTACCTTTTCAAGATATTTTTCAGCTGTTACATAATCCTGGCGACCGTAATAAATGCAACCCATCCTGTAGTTCGTGGTGGTATTCTGTGGATCTATCTTCAGGATCTCCTGATACTGTGCAATCACCTGGTCCCAGTTGCCCATTGCTGATGCAGGATAGGCATACCCCAGCTTTGCCTCAATGGCATAAGGCATTAGCTTTATGGCTTTCTGATAGTATGTGGATGACTCTTTATATGATCCTGACAAATATTGTAACCAGCCCAACCGCAGGTTGATCTCATAAGATTTCTCATCATATACAGCCTTCAAGGCATTGATTGCGCCTGTGTAATCGGCTTTCTGCTCATATACATAACTATTGGCAAAAGCATCTTCAACCGGCTTGAAATTCTGGCCAATAATCCCTGTACTGATAATCAACATCAGGGTGATGAAAAATGTGATTTTTCCCGAAGTGAAATTTAAAATTTCCATTTGATTCCTCCTATAAATGAATTTGTGTGATAATGTTTATATTCTGTCTTTGGATGAGAGTTATTCGACCCTGTTGTATCATAAATATAGTATGTTGAAAGATTCTCTTTCTCAAAATACTGATACATTAGATAAATCTGTATGTGTTTGGAAAGGATGTAATAAAGATCAGCTCCGATCCTGTAATCAATCTTGTCGCTGTTATTATATATAACAAGCCCGTTGTTCAGATTTGTGTTTGTGAGGTTGCCATAAACTATTGACCCTTCTGCCCATAACCTCCTGAACAGTTTTCCCCCTGCAACCTGCCCAACGATCAACCGCTTGTTTTTCCCCTGGAAAAACCCCGTGACCATTGTCGTTCCATAAAGGTTTAAATTCCCGAGAGGATAATAACTTACCGTTCCAGCTAACTGGAATTGCCTTTTATTGTTCAGGTTTGAATAACTCCCGGCCAGGGCAGTTTCAAATATGGAAAATGTTTTCGTTAAGGAAAGAGATGCGACAAAATCTGTGAAAGAGGTATCTTTTAATACATAGGTATAACCGGGTTTAGAATAAGTATAAAGGACATACGGATTAAGTGCCTGCCCGTCGTAGACAATTGTATCTGTTACCGTTTGAGGATTATATGAAGATTGTATGTTTGTTGAATGAACGTTGACAACATGCACGAATGGCCGCAGGCTGAATCTCCCGGACAATGAGATCACGGAGTTAATATAAAACTCATGCTGGGTGACATTATACGTAAAGTGATCATTTACCACACCCGGGCTCCAGGTATAATGGTTCGTATATCCGCCCGGGAATTGCGTTACCGAGTCCAGTTTTTCGACTATTGTACCATACTGGAAATACTTTACTTTCGAGAAATTAAGATAATTATACCCGCCATTAAGGTTGATCTCCGGCGAAAGATTCAAGGTCAGATCAATGTGAGCATAATACGAATCCCTGTAAAGATCAGTTTCACCATAAATACTATCGCCCTTCATAAGATCGGGATTTTCCCGGATCGAGTTTTCTGAACTTAATGTCATGCCCCCTTCCGCACTGATCTGATCGACAACCGGATTTTTTATCCTGAGATCATTCTTCAGATGGTCCGTCATCAATGACGTCACAACCCTTGCTTCTTCAGGCCGGTTAGAATAAATGCAGGAATAGTAAAGGAATTCCTGCAAATATGGGTCACTGGAATTAAAGGTAGCCGCTTTAAAAAGATGTTGAGAAGCTTTAACATATTTCTGTTTCTGGAACTCTGCGACACCCATTCGTAAACGGAGGTAATAATAATCTATTCCGTCTCTGATTGCTTCTTTTCCGGTGTAAATCAGGCTGTCCCACTTCTTTTCCGCGAACAACCGGTACGTTGCGGAATCGATCGGGCGAAAACGGTCCTGGCTTTTCGCTACATGTGAAAATGAGAAAAGAATTATCAGAAACCCTGTTACAGAAAAGCCTTTCATTGAAAGTTGAGGTTAAATTTTTCCTGTTAATACTCAGCCAGGGTAGCTTCGATCCTGGAATTTTTTTCATTGACGATAAATTTTTCAATGCCCTTTCTTGTTATTTCGAAATCAAAGGTCACCCTGCGCGTTGTTTTTCGGCCGATATTCACGGTTGTTGTAGAACGTAGATTTATCAGTGTGGTTGTAAAATCATCCTTCATTCCGAGGTAGACGATCGAGTAACCAGATTTCATGAAAAGGTGGAAGGGAGCAATGAAATCCTGAAAGAAAATGAGAAATCTCATGTTCAGGTTGCTTAGCGGGTACTCATCGGTCAGGATCATATCTTTGTAAAATCCCGTGGAAACCTTGTAAGCGCCAAGGAAAAAGTAATACAGCAATGACTTGCGGTCCCCCTCGAAATAGGTAAAATAGTGGATCTCACCGTTGAACCCGTAATAGGCCCTGGAACCGGTCTTCTCACAATAAATATAGGTCGTACCGGAAGCATTGACCTGGACTTCCCAGGTTATTTTCACGGGAATTCCTTTCCCGGTTGTAACCATAAATGCAAACTTTTCTCCGGGAATGAAATGAAAAGCATTCTCCAGAGCACTGTTCCTGCTGATGTTCGTGATCGTTTGTCCTGTATCTGGTTGTCCATATGAATGCAGGCTGAAATTCATATGATCATTCTGAATATATTGGCCGATCGGATACTCCAGGGTTTTTGATCCGATAAAAGGTGTTGCCTGGATCTGAAAATGAATATGAGGTACTGGCGAACGGCCTGAGTTACCGCAGCTGGCCACAATATCACCTTTTTTTACCGGGCTTCCTTTTGATACTTTAAAGGTTCCTTTTTTCAGGTGGGATAGTTTTGAATAAAGCTGATCCCCATGCTTGATGACGATTGAGTTTCCCCAGTTTTGCTGAAGATTAAGCAGTCCGGGTTCATTATCATCGATTCCATCATGAATTTCCTCGATCCAGCCATCAGCCGGTGCAATTACTGGCTTGCTGAAGGAGTAGTAATCTTCAAGCTTCCTCCCTTCACCCGAATAACATCGTCCTTCTTCATCAACAATCTCAAAATCCCACGCGTGTTTCCATTCTCCCTGGTGTGTCATTTTCCCGTTATGGCCCTGGGTGACTTTCCATTCTCCGATAAAGGGTAGCGCAAAGGAGTAATAGACCGCCCGCCCGAAACGGTAACGGTAATTCAATTGGGCATACAGGTTTTTTTCCGGGCTATATTGCTGGAATCCGACCATCTCTGGTTTCGTGAAAAACCGCTCCCTGAATTTCATTATATAAAGGAAGATGAGAGCTACCAGGTTGAACGGTAGTGAAAAAATGGAAAGCTGAAATAACGAGAACAACGTATTTGTGCTGGTCAGAAAGATGGAAATTACAGGTGTCAGTAGAAAGACCCATAAAAATGAATAGCGCGAAGGAATGATAAAAAATCCACCGATAGCGATGGCCGTGAGAATGAAATTAAAGCCGATGAATCCATAACTAAGCTCCGTAAAACTTGCCCCGATGTACTGGTAATAAAGGTATGCGGAGAAAAATCCGATCAGTGAAAGGAGAAAGGAAATGCGCGAATAGATCAAAAGACCTGTTGCCAGGAATATTCCCGGCAAAAGATGATACTGGAAAAGGATGGCCCCTAATGATTTGAAGTACGTTTTAACTACATCGGAAAGAGGAAGCGTGTTGAACCAGGTATATAGCTTCAGTAAAGAAATTCCGCCAAGTCCATACATTTCATTCATCGTGTAAATGCCATGGTTGCTGACTTCAAGCGAAGTAAACTGGCGGGAGGCAAGAATTACGAGCCATACGGAGATCAGGAACGGAACACTCAGGAAAGGCAGGCCGTATTTTCCGATCACCCCTTCCATTGCTACGGCAAGGAAAACCGTAAGTATTGAAGAAAACAAGAGTACAACATAAAATTGTGGTGCCGGTTGATAAAACGTACCCAATGCCAGCCCTGTCAGGAGACTGTTGAACCCATAATACCCTTTTGTAATCTTGATGCGGTTAAAGCCAATAAGGTAGGCCGTGATATTGGACACAATAACGGCAACCAGGCCGCTTAATCCTGTAAAAAGATCAAAACACGTGACAAAAATAAGAATTACGGCAAACAGCTTATTGTTTGAGAAAAAGACCTGTGTATAGCTGTTCAGGATACTCGAAATAAATGAAGGAAACAATATTTTGAGCCGATGGATCATTCTGCTGGATTAGAGTTCAAAATTCCGGATGTGATCAGGTGTTCTTTCAAGTTCTGTAATGTTTTCCAGCGTTTCTCTTTCCCTGATTACATGCACCTTGTCGTTCATGTCAATCAGCACGATCATCGGACGCAGTGTTATGAACTGCATCCATTGTGTCATATTATATGCACCTGCTGATTGGATCACAATATGATCTCCCTTGTTAAGCAACGGAAGGCTTACATTTTCACGAATAACATCGATATTCATACACAGCGGCCCATAAAGACAAGTGTCTTCCGAGTAATGTGTAAATGGTTGGGCAGGCGTGATTTTATGGTCATACCAGAAGGATGTAAAGAGAATGTTCACACCGGCATCAATGATGGTGGTCCGTTTTCCTGTACTTGATCTTTTGTTGGAAATTACCGTGCTTATCAGGAATCCTGCCTCATCGATCAGGGCTCTGCCCGTTTCAAGGATCAGGAGGGGCAGCTCATCTTTCTTAAAATCGGCATTCAGCATGGCAGTTGAAATGGCTTCAGCAAAATCATCAAAGGATGGGTTGATATCCGTTCCTGGAAGATATGAACCCTTGAGTGTGTTCTTTGAAGCAAATCCGCCTCCGAGATCGATATATTTGATGGAGTTGTTGAATTTCTGCCTGATCCCTAATGCCAGTTCTGAGAGTTTGGTCGCTGCGATTCCATATGCTGATGGTGCAAGCATAAAGGTACCGATATGACAATGCAGCCCGACAAGGTCCATTTTTCCTGAATGCATGATCTTGTTGATTGCATCCCATGCCTGGCCGTTCTCATAATTAAAACCAAACCGGTCCCAGATCGGGTACACTCCTGTATCCATATTCACACGAATTGCCACCCGGGGCCTCTTATGCAGCTTTTCACAGAGGGCCACGATGGAATAGAATTCATCAAGGTGATCGATATGGATCAATGAATCATTCGTGATTGCTTTTTCAAGATCTTCCTCCTTCTTGTCAGGACCATTAAAGATGATCTTGTTTCCATTCACTCCAAGTGCAATGGCTTTATCATATTCAAAACCTGAAACTACTTCAGCCCATGAACCTTCCTGGTGAAAAATGCTGCAGACAGCATTCAGGTAATTGGTTTTGTAAGACCAGGCAAACTGAACCTTCGGGTAACGTGTTTCAAATGTCTTTTTTGCTTTCCTGAAAACAGACCTTATCATCTTTTCCGAGATGACAAATAAAGGTGATCCGTGCCCGGAGACCAGATCCGAAACCGGAACATTGTCGATATGTGTCATCGGAAGATATTCCGTCCTCATACCGAACTTGTTGGGCATATTTGTCTCCAGCTTTTTGATCACCGGCCGTTCATACCGCTTTTTTGTCATGGCTTTATTTTTCATCCTTATTCTTAGTCATCAAGTCATCAAGTCACAGGGTTATTATTTCATTATCTCATTACCTCATTATCTCATTATCTTCTAAAGTTCCCCGTAAATTGAGATCTCCTCAAACTCCTTCTTATCAATGATCATATCCCATGCATACCGGATGAACATTTTCCCGACAGAATAGGTGCGGAATGGTTCAACCTTGCTTCCTAATGCCATTTTAACAAGCGCTTCAGGAATATTCTGACCGCAGCCTACTGCAAGATAGATCCAGGCAGGGAGCCGTGGATTGATCTCCAGGAGGTAGATCCGGTTGTCCTTTGTCTTCATCAGTTCAAGCTCAAATCCACCTCTCCAGTGTGTGGCTTTTGTGAATTTATCTGTAAGTTCCATGAGTTGAGGGTCGGAGATTGAAATGCCACCCCATGCTTTTCCTTTGTCGGTTATATACTGTTTCCTCATTGGAACAGCCGCGATCGTATTTCCTTTCCCATCGCCCAATCCTGCAACATTGACCTCGGTTCCCCGGATGTATTCCTGGATTATGACAGGAAATCCCCATTTGGCGCTGATCTTATTAAAATGGGCCCGGACTTCCTCCTTGTTGGATGCCATGGATGCGTCATAGTATTTTCCCTTCACGATCAGGGGGTAGGAAAATTCCGAAGATAGACCGGTAACGGCATTAATATCGAACAGAACTTTGTTTTTGGGCACCAGGATATCATATTTTTTCCCGAATTCATCGAGGTTGAATTTTTGCCTCTCTTCAAACTGTGCTTTTGTAGGAAGGAACATCCGGATACCCATTTCTTTCAGCCTCTTTTCGAGATGAATGAAGGTGAAAAGTTCAGCGTCAAAATTTGGTATGATGACATGCAGATTTTCTTGTGAATGAATGTATTCGATCCGGGCAAGCAGGGTGTCTGTCCCGGCAGTCGGATAAGGGATCTGGTAAGTCTTGTCCACCAGTTCGTGCATGTAGATACCCGGTTCAAGCGATTCATAGGACAAACCGATGATCCTTGCTGAAAACGATTTGGCCTCCAGTAATCCGCGGATCACCGATATCCCGGGGCCCGGGCTATCGATCGCATTCAGACCTGTTACAGCTATATTAACTTTTCTTTTGCTCATCCGCCTCGGTTAGCTCGTAATGGCCTAAAAGATTAATAAAATCGTGAAAATCTTTATCAAATGTTGATTTATCAACGTTATAAAGAGAAATGATCTTTTCGGATATCTCTTTATCCGATCTTCCTTCCTTAATAAGGGCGAGGATATCAGTTCCTAAAGGATTCAGTGAGAATGATTCTCCGTTTTCCGGGTTAAAGACCAATCCTTCATCACTGACTGCAATATTGCGCTTTATTTTTATCGGCATGGTCGGCAACTTTAACTTATTTACATATTTATATCAGATGTCAAAGTTACCAAAAACTTGCATTTTTATCATAAAAGCTCATATCTGTAGGAATCCTGACGGATAAAAATGAACAATAAGATCGTGAATGCCCATAATGAAGAACCACCATAGCTAAAGAACGGCAACGGAATACCGATAACCGGAAGCAGTCCAAGCGCCATTCCGATATTGACAAAAAAATGGAAGAAAAGGAGGGAGGCCACTCCATATCCGTAATACCGGCTGAACCGTGACCGCTGCCGTTCCGCAACCAGGATGATCCGGATAAACAATCCAATAAAAAGAGCGATAACAACGAAACTCCCTACGAATCCCCATTCTTCTCCAACTGTGCAGAAAATAAAATCAGTACTTTGCTCCGGAACGAAATTGTATTTTGTCTGGGTTCCTTTCAGGTACCCTTTCCCCGCAAAGCCTCCGGAACCAATCGCGATCAGTGATTGATTTACGTTATATCCGGCTCCTTTAAGATCGATATCCTTTCCGAAAAGCACGTTGATCCTCGTTCTCTGATGCTGTTCCAGGATATGATTAAAAACAAAATCCACAGAAAAGATAAAGGCGGTGGAAAGCAGGTAGATTCCTCCAACAGCCAGTAAGTTCCGGATCTTTCTTTTCGTATTTAAATAGATAAATAGGGCGATGAAAAACAATCCCCCGATGATGATGAATTTATTTATAAGCAATGCCAGAATAGCAAGCAACGGCATGATAACGAAGAACATCATGAGGTTTCCTGACAGTCCGGCCCTGTATAAGATAATGATAAGCGATGCAAAAACTATGGCGGAGCCTGTATCATGCTGGAAGATCACCAGGATAGCCGGCAGGAAAATGAGACCGGCAAGAAGAAGCAATGTCCGCGTTTTCTTAATATTCGCTTCAAGTGTGCTCAGGTATTTGGCCAGGGCGAGGCATGCCCCGACTTTTGCAAATTCTGCAGGTTGCAAAGCAATTCCGGCGATCTGGAACCAGGATTTAGAACCGGAGATCTCTTTTCCTGTGAAAATAACTGCTACCAGGAAAAAAATCCCGATGCCATAGATCAGATACGAAAACTGGCTGAAGAATTTCCCGTCAATAAGTAACGTAAGGAATGCAAGAAAGAAAGCAGCTGTTATCCAGATGACCTGTTTCCCGTATTTCTGTGAAAGATCGAATATCCTTGAATGGTTTTCGTCGAAAACGGCAGCATAGATGTTGAGCCATCCAAGGGTTACGAGTACAAGGTAGAAGATCACCAGGACCCAGTCTATGTTGGCAAATATTCCCTTTTGCTCTCTCATGATTTAATCTTTTCACAAATTCCGCAGGAAACCCTGATTTTTTTCAACCAGCCCTGTCAATGGATCAGGTTTGCATCAATCATTTTTTGTTCGATCTCCTTTCGTTTAACCTCCCTTTTCAGGTATTTCTCAATCATAAGGCTGGCAATTGGCGCAGCCCAGGTGGCACCGAAACCGGCATTTTCAACAACAACAGAGATAGCGATCTTTGGATTATCCTTTGGTGCAAATGCAATAAAGATTGAATGGTTCTTTCCGTGAGGATTCTGGGCCGTTCCTGTTTTTCCGCAGATGGCGATGCTGTCCATTCTGGCATTGGTAGCAGTGCCGGATTCAACCACATCGTGCATGGCTTCTACTACAAGTTCAAAATATTTCGGGTCGACATCCGTAACTTTTTTCTGGCGAAATTCCGCGGGAAGCTCAGTCTGTGTTCCTGCCGACCTGATGATATGAGGAATGTAATAAAATCCCCTGTTTGAAATGAGTGCGGCCAGGTTGGCCAGCTGAACCGGTGTGATCCCGATCTCCCCCTGGCCAATGGCAAGGGAAATGATCGTTAATGACCTCCAGCGGTTCACGCCATGGTATTTGTCGTAATAGTTCGGACTTGGAATGTTGCCGTTCAGCTCCCCGGGGAGATCGATCCCCAGCTTCTTTCCCAGGCCCATGCTCATTACATGCTTTCTCCAGGATTCATAGGCTTGCCGTGTCGATGAATAAGCCGAATTATCGATGATCGACTTGAACACCCTGCAATAATAAGTATTGCATGAATACTGGATCGACTGGCGGAGGTTCAGAGGTGAAAAATGGTTGTGGCAGCCTACCATTTTCCCGTTCCCGATGGAGAAGCCGCCGGGGCAGGAATACCGGGTCTCGGCATTGAGAACCCCTTCGCTCTGGCCGATCAGCGCATCCACCAGCTTGAATGTTGATCCCGGGGGATACATAGCCATGAGGGCACGGTTGAACAATGGCACCATAACAGTGTCTTCACTCAGGAACGTATAATTTTTTTTCCGGACCCTGCCCACGAGCAGGTTTGGATCGTAAGACGGGCTTGTGACAATGCAGAGGATCTCACCGGTTGAAGGCTCGATTGCAACAATGCTCCCTTTTTTGTTCGTCATAAGCTGTTCCCCGTATGCCTGCAGGTCCGCATCAAGCGAGGAATGGAGGTCGGTGCCGGCAACCGCACTGGTATCATACTTTCCGTTCTGGAAACTGCCCTTGTCGCGGTTGAATACATCCACCACTTTTATTTTCAACCCTTTTTTCCCGCGCAACACATCTTCGTAGGATTTTTCCAAACCACTGATCCCGATATAATCGCCGGAATGGTAGTAGGGATTTTTTTCAATGATTTCAGGACCGGCCTCACCAATATACCCCATCGTATGTGCGGCAATGGGATAGGTATATTTGCGGAGTGTCCTGGGCTGAACAAAGAACCCGGGAAACCTGAAAAGCTTCTCTTCCAGGTAGCCGTAATTTTCACGGCTTATCTGGGCTTCAAAAATGGAAGGACGATAAGGTGAATATTGACGGGCTTTTTTTAACCGGTCGGTAAACTCTTTCCTGTCGATCTCCAGAAGCCGGCAAAGTTCAGCCGTATCAATGTTTTTGACCTGGTGTGGTGTTACCATGAGGTCATAGGCCGCTTCATTGTATACCAGGAGTTTACCAAAACGGTCGTAAATCAGCCCGCGGGCCGGGTACTGAGTCACATAGCGGAGGACATTATTATTGGCCGACAGGATATATTTATCCGCGATCAGCTGAATATAGACCAACCTGACGATAAAGGCCAGGCCAGTAAGGATGAACAGCCCGATAATGACGTATTTCCTGTTGGAATATATTTTATCCATTCCTGCTTATGGCTTCCGAAGGATTATATCGGGCGTGGTAACTACGTTGCTTTTATGAAGTGCACGGTCATAAATGAACAATTCAAAGCGAACAGTGTCATAAACCGGTTTGGGATTCAGCGGTATGGTATCAGTGATCGTTCCTTTGATCGGTTCATTCGCAAACCCTTCTGTTAATGGTGGGATCCGGGCACTGATCGGGAAATATGGCTCAATTCGGGTGAATACCCCCTTTTGTTTTTCATAATAGCTGATCACAAGGTTATAATAATACGGACTTCCTGTATCAAAGGGACTCTGTTTTTCATCTTCCCGCAAACCGATGTCCCCATTCCCATCCTGGTAACTGATCGTGATGATCCCCTCTACCGCATAAGCCCCGGTTCCAAACACGCTCGTATAGCTGATCATGCTGATCAGGGGCGTATCAGGATACTTTTCTTTCTTGATGCAGCCCGCAGACACTGCAATAATCGCGGCAATCATACCAAAAAAGAAAAGGAGCCGTTTCATGGTTGGGTTAATAATTCAAATGACAAAGCCTCAAATTCACAATTTCTCACTCTTCACTGTTCACTATTCACTCTTCACTGTTCACTGTTCACTGTTCACTGTTCACTGTTCACTGTTCACTGTTCACTGTTCATGTGAAATTTCACTACTTTTGTTCAGACCATAAAAGTACGGTTTTTTCAGTTAAAACCGGCATAACAAATGAAAATTGACTTCAGGAAAAAGGTGTTCAGCATCAGTAATGAGCGGGAGTTCAATGAAACAGCGATGGACATTTTTCGTTACCAGCTTGAGACAAACGGAGTCTACCGGTCATATGTGGAATCCCTCGGAAAGCCGTTGTCTGAAATTGAAAACTTTTGGGAGGTCCCTTTTTTGCCCATCGAATTCTTCAGGACACAACATGTTTGCAGTGGAAGAGAATCAGCAGAAAAGGTATTCCTGAGCAGCGGAACCACTGGATCACTGCGAAGCCGGCACCTGGTGCAGGATGTGGATGTTTATGTGACCTCCATGTTCGAATGTTTCAGGCTGTTTTACGGTGATCCGGATGAATGGAACATCCTGGGGCTGATGCCATCCCCCGAAGAAAACCCTGATTCATCGCTGGTTTTTATGACGGCTGGGCTGATGAACGCAGGGTTCAATAAAAAGCATGGTTTTTTTCTGCATGATTTTTCCGGACTTGACAGGGTTCTGAGAGATTTGTCTCATTCCGGTGAAAAAACCTTGCTGATCGGCCTTTCCTATGCATTACTTGATTATTCAGAAAAGTTCCCGGTCAATTTCCCGGGGTTGATCGTTATGGAGACCGGAGGAATGAAGGGACAAAGAAAGGAACTGATCCGGGAGGAGCTCCATTCGGCTTTAAATAAGGGATTCGGGGTTTCAGCGATCCAATCTGAATATGGCATGACAGAACTGTTATCACAGGCCTATGCCCGCCAGGAAGGGGTCTTTTCCTGTCCGCCCTGGATGAAAGTCATGATCAGGGAGGTAAATGATCCGTTTCAATACCTTGAGCCGGGTGATTCGGGAGGGATCAATATCCTGGATCTCGCAAATTTCAATTCCTGTTCATTCATCTCAACCCAGGATCTCGGAACCCTGAATCCTGATGGCAGTTTTTTGGTGCTTGGCCGCTTTGATCACAGTGAATTAAGGGGATGCAACCTCATGGTCTTTTAGAGCCCCGGAAACCCGGCTGGTTCGATGATCGCGGGAGAATCATTTTTTGGTGAATTGACAAGGGTGGAAACAGGGAAAGCGGTGAGCAAATCGGCTGGATAGGGCTTTAATAATGATACCAGGGTCTCTTCACCAGGATCTGTCAGCCATTTCTTCTCATCTTCCGGCAACAGGATCACAGGCATCCGGTCATGGATCTTCTCCATAAGGCTGTTCGGGCTTGTTGTTATGATTGAAAAAGAATGAATGATCTCCCCGTCAGGGCTTCCCCATTTTTCCCAGATGCCAGCCATGGCAAATGGTGAATAGTCCTTTAATGTAATACGGTAAGGCGTTTTAACTTTCTCCTTTTTCCACTCAAAAAATCCATCGCTCAGGACAAGACATCTCCTGTTCCGGAAGGCATTTTTAAACGAATTCTTTTCCCGGATCGTTTCCGCTTTTGCATTGATCATTTTATACCCGATCGACTTATCCCTGGCCCAAAACGGAATTAATCCCCACCTGAAGAATTTCAATTCTCCGGGGGATTCGTTTGAAATGACTGCAAGGTCCTGGGCCGGAGCACAATTGTACCTTGCTTTGTAAATGGCACTTCTGACTGTGACGCCGAACCTTTCCCGGATCAACTCGTCCTCAATAGCAAAAGAATAACGTCCGCACATTTTTCATTAATTGAACCTAAAGGTACCAATTTTTTCATATTTTTGTGATTCTTACATGAAATACAATTTGTAAATGTCAGAAATACCCCCTGAAAACGAGCTTCCGAAAGAGGAAATGCCTGCTGATGATCAACCTGAAAACCCGGAACGGAGTATGCGGTCAGGAGGTCGCGGGCATTCGACAAGGCATCGCCGGCATCCTTCGGGCACCCACCACCGTCATGGGAGGAAGCGGTTCAGGATTGAAGATCAGCCGAAACGATCACACCTTCGCCGGGCAGAACGGATTCTTACCAAACATTTTCTTAAGATCATTGGGGTTTTTCTGATACTCGGCGCTGTTTATCTATTGATCAATGCCGTAACACCAATCGGAATGCTCTGGAAGCAGCTGACGGCAAAATCAATCTCTGTTGTTCAGGTATCCCAGTACCAGCTGGTTTACAGCGACCTGACCCCGGCATCCATGATCACCATTTTTATTGCAATTGTCGTTACACTTTTCGTTCTGATCATTTCGCTGAAATTAAAAAGCGTTGAATTTGAACTTGTCTCTTTCTCTACCTGGCTTGTTTTCGGATTATGGCTGATCATAAACCTGATCCTGACAGGGAATGCTGTTTTGTTTTACGTCCTGATCGTTTGCGGGACAATTTTTTATATCTCCTTTTTTCTCGGAAATATTTTCTTTAAAAGCTTTTATAATTATCCAAAGATCAAGAAGAGACTTGAAACGCTGATCATCCTGCTCAATTCTTTTTTCTATTTTGGAATGATGCTTTTTACCCTGCACAATTATGGGTATAAGGAATTTGAGCTTCTCTTTACGGTGCTTCTCCTGATCTTCAACATGTCAGCCTTTTATATTGCCAATATGCGGCAGGTTTCATTCAATAAGGTGCCTTACCAGATGTTCTCGGGAGTGCTGATAGCCATGATCCTTCCGCTCATTTTCCGGATGAACGGGTATATTCTGTTTTTTTCTGTGTATTCCCTTTTTGCAATGCTTTATGCCAAATATTCAGGGCACCACTTCTCCATTGTGTTTTCTCTCCTTTCCATGGGTATTTTCTTTTTCTTCTATCTGTATTACTGGATATTTGATTTTTTTCCGGTGGCATTTTCCAAAAGCAATATTCCGGATGTAAACATTTTCATTAAAGGACTTGTTGCAAGTTTCTTCGTCCTGATCCCCATTCCTGTCAACACCGGGATTGTAAAGAAAATGCATATTGAGTTATCCAAGAAATGGTTTGACCTCAGTAAATACAGGGTAATACTGAAAGGGATGATGCTGGTGACCGTTTTTCTCTCCCTTTTCTGGGTTTTCAACTATTACACGACTTTGTTCTTTCAGCTGCAGTACCTGAAACATCTTTTATGGTTTGCATTTTTATTGGCCTATTTTATCATAGTGATCCTGGTACTGGCAAAACAACGCTCGTCGTTTCTGCCGATGATGTTTATTCTGGCCGTGATCACCCTGCTGGATTATCCTGCCCTCGTTCATTCACACGTTATCAAGATCAGGAATATTTATCTTGAGAGCGATCCCTCATTTCTGGCACCTTTCATTTTTCATTATGTAGACCTGTTCCTGGTCATCGTTTTACTGTTTACATTATTACGGTACGCCAACCGGGCATTCAAGGGCGTGAAGGGAATCATAAAAGCCTACTGGATGTTCTTTTCCATGATCGCCATGTTCATCCTGTTCTCCGAATTTGATCATCTGATGGTGATTGCAGGATATTTTAACGGGGAAAAGATTGATGTGATAATCGATCAAACGCAACGGATTCCATACACATTTCTTCTGCTCTTGTGTGCACTTGTAATACTTGCCTTCGGATTCATCCGTAAAAGCCGGTTTCTCAGGATTTATTCTCTCGTGATCCTGGCAGTTATTCTTGGGAAAATCCTTATTATTGATCTTCCTTCGATGCAAACCTGGGCAATCGTAATGGTTTTCCTGACGCTTGGTATATTGCTTTTGATCCTTTCTTTTTACTATTCTGATGTGAAACATTTTTTTCTGTCCAAATCAACCACTCATTCGCATTCTTCCAGGAGATCTCACCGGAGTCACCGTGGAGGCCATGGATTGTCCCACTAAAGTGTTTTAAAATGAAAAATGTAAAAATCAAAATTTTTGGCAGAGTTCAGCGGATCGGATTCCGGTTTTCTGCCATGCAGGCGGCGTACAGATATGGAATCTGCGGTACCGTCCAGAATGCAGACGATGGATCTGTATATATCGAAGCGGAAGGGGAGGAGGTAAATATTAACAATTTTATCGAATGGTGCAAGGTGGGTCCGCTGGGAGCGAAAGTTGAGAAGCTTTTACTTGAAGATGGGGAACTTAAGAATTATGCCTCGTTTGATATTATCCATGTTTGATTTTACTTTTTTCCTTCAACAACAATAACGATCTCTCCTTTTACCAATTTTTGCCTGTAATATTCTGCGAGAGCAGATAATGAACCCCGGCGGTTTTCCTCATGTATTTTAGTAATTTCCCTGGAAACACAAGCCTGCCTTTCTTCTCCGAAATACCCGATAAACTGTTCAAGCGTTTTTACAAGGCGGTGCGGTGATTCATAAAAAATCATGGTGGCGCTTTCTTCTGCGAGCTGGATCATCCTTGTCTGGCGCCCTTTTTTATGTGGCAGGAATCCTTCGAAAATGAACCGGTCGGAAGGCAGGCCTGAATTCACGAGCGCCGGGATCAGTGCTGTAGGTCCCGGAAGGCATTCAACCTCAATGCCCGCCTTCAGGCATTCCCTTACCAGGAGAAATCCCGGATCCGAGATGGAGGGTGTTCCGGCATCGCTCACCAGTGCAATATTTATCCCGTCCCTGATCTTTTCCGACAGGGAAGAAACAGTTTTATGCTCGTTGAAAAGATGGTGGGAACTCATTTTTTTTTCAATCCCGTAATGCTTCAGCAGGATTCCAGTCTTACGTGTATCTTCCGCGAGAATGAGATCAGCCTCTTTCAGTATTCTCAAAGCGCGAAGGGTGATATCCTCGAGATTCCCGATCGGTGTTGGAACAATATAGAGCTTCGCCATAAACGACAGCGTTATTTATTCATTACAAGCTTGAAGCCGATACCGTGAACATTGATCAGTTCAACACTCGGATCTTCCTTCAGGTATTTCCGCAGCTTAACGATATAAACATCCATGCTTCGCGCATTGAAATAGCTGTCGTCGTTCCAGACCTTGTTCAACGCTGTGCTCCGGTCAAGTACTTCATTGGCATTTGTGCATAGAAGGTGAAGCAGACCGGCCTCCTTGGATGTCAGTTTTTGTTCCTTCTCTTTCATTGTGAGCGTCTGACGGTTGAAATCAAATGCATATTGCCCGATCCTGAATATGTTCTCATTGCCGGGAGATTTCGATGGATCGTCGGTGCGTCGCAGGATGGCCAGCATGCGCAGAAGCAGTTCTTCCATGCTGAAAGGCTTGGTGATATAATCATCTGCCCCGATCTCAAATCCTTTAAGCTTATCTTCCTGGAGGGATTTGGCGGTGAGGAAAAGGATGGGTATCTTTTTATTTGCGGAACGGATTTCCCTGGCTGCTTCAAAGCCATCCTTAACAGGCATCATGATATCCAGAATGCAAAAATCGAATTCCTTCTTATGAAAAATGTCTACCGCCTCCTGTCCGTTATGGCATAATGTTGTCAAATAGCCCTTGGCTTCCAGGTAATTTTTCAGAATGATCCCAAGGTTGCGGTCATCTTCTGCAAGAAGTATTTTTGTCTGGTTCTTTTCCATAAGTCTGAAAATTAATGATTACATGAGATCACCAAAGGGAAGGAAAACCTTGAATTTGCTGCCTTTATTGATCTCGCTTTCAAGGCTGATCTTCCCTTTGTGTTCCATCACAATTGCCTTTACATAATTCAATCCGAGGCCAAATCCCCTCACCTCATGAATGTTCCCGGTCGGAACACGGTATAACTTTTCAAATATTTTTTTCTGCTCTGCTTTGCTTATCCCGATTCCATTGTCTTCAATGATGAGAATAATTCCATTGGAGCTGTTCTCTGTGTTGACCTTAATAACGGGACGGCGGGGAGAATATTTGTTTGCATTGTCAAGAAGATTGTAAATTAGGTTCGTAAGATGAACCTTGTCGCCGGCGATGACCGGATGCTTTGCCCCTAAATTCCGGATGATCACCCCGTCCTTGATCTCCACCTGTATCTTGATATTCTTCACCACATCAGAGATCACATCGTGGAGATTGATATTCTCCTTTTTCATTTTGAATTCGCCTTTGTCAAGAACCGCTGTCTGAAGGATTTTTTCGGCCATGCCTCCCAGCCGCTTGTTCTCCTCGATAATGATGTTGATGTAATTTTCCGACAGCTCTTCGCTTTTCAGGATGTTTTTATCGGTCAGCGCTTCACATGCCAGTGAAATGGTTGAAATCGGTGTCTTGAATTCATGGGTCATGTTATTGATGAAATCATTTTTCATCTCAGAAATCTTTTTCTGGCGGAAGATCGTCGTTATTGTATAGGCAAATGAATAAACGATAATGATGATGAGCAGCATCGATACAACGATCATACCCCAGAGTTCAGTGAGAAGAAACTGTTTTTCATGGGGGAAATAGATCAAAAGGTATTCTGGGGTTGTATAAATATCATTCGGAAAGATCTGGCCTGCATGACTTTTTTGCATCCACTCCTTGCGGAAACGGGACGACATTTCCATGATGATGCTGTCGTTTTCCGATCGCCAGATCATGAATTCGAATTTTGTATCGAGGCCTTTACGGTTCAGTTCAAGAAAGATCAGTGAATCGAGGCTGTTTGGCGTCAGGAACGTTTCATAGGGAAGGTGCCTGGTAAAATTCAGCATGCCTTCAAAGGGGTTCATAACCTGGGCTTTCTTTTTTTCCAGGGATTCGATCTTGCTGACTACCTGGCGGACCACTTCATTGGCAGAATTCCGGAATGTAGATTCCTTGACCTCGGTTGCATTTCTGATCCAGTAGATCAGTGTACCCATCAATCCAACCAGGGCAACAGACATGATGATGATCGTGAAGAATATACTCCTGCGGTTCATTGATACAAATGTACACTAAAATCGGCTTGAAGATTTTAACACAATTTAACGTAATTTAATATTCATTAACACCATTGTCTTATAATCTCTTATACATTTGTATGATCAAAAAATTCAAACACCTGATTGGGATTTTTCATTTTTCCGTTTTAAGGGTTTGTGCAAATCGCTGAGTAAAATTTTGTTTATTGATTTTTAGTGCATTCCAAAATGGGATGCACTTTTTTTTTGTGAAGTATCAACTTTCAGTTAATTTCGTTTTAGTAATAATTAATCAGGAGTTGTATGATAAAGGTAAATGTTGATATCAGTCATGCCCTGCCTTTTGTGGACGGGAATGCTTTTAAAGGAATCGAAAAGGAAGTGTCCGCGGCCCACAGATCATTGATTGACGGGTCAGGTAAAGGCAATGATTTTCTGGGATGGCTGAATTTGCCTACATCCATACCGGCGGAAATGATCAGCCAGATCAATGAAGATGCTGACCGGATCCGGCGGCTGGCGGAGGTTCTCGTTGTCATCGGGATCGGAGGATCCTACTTAGGGGCCAAAGCCCTGATCGATGCCCTGGGTTATAATTATCCGATGATCTATCCGAACCCGGATTTCCCCCATGTCCTTTTTGCAGGGAATAACCTGGATGAAGATTATCATTATGATCTGTTGAAGATCCTTGACGAAAAGTCTTATGCGGTGGCGGTCATATCCAAATCCGGAACCACCACGGAGCCTGCCGTTGCTTTCAGGCTGATCAGGGATCATCTCGAACGGAAATACGGAAAGACCAATGTAGGCTTCCGGATCATTGCCATCACCGACAAATCGAAGGGGGCCCTGAAAAAACTGGCGGATGCGGAAGGATACAGGACGTACGTCATACCCGATGATATTGGAGGGCGGTATTCTGTTTTGACTCCTGTTGGCTTACTGCCGGTGGCCGTCGCCGGGTTCAATATAGAAAACCTGGTGAATGGAGCAAAGGAAATGCAGGATCATTTGTCCGGCACATTTACTGCGGAAACAAATCCGGCCATCCGGTATGCGGCAATGAGGAATGCCCTTCTCAGGAATGAAAAAGCCATTGAGATCCTCGTGAATTACAAGCCCGGGCTGGTCTATTTCAGTGAATGGTGGAAGCAGCTTTTTGGAGAGAGTGAAGGCAAGGAGAATAAGGGCCTGTTTCCTGCCTCCGTTACGTTTACGGCCGATCTTCATTCGATGGGCCAGTATATCCAGGAAGGCCGGCGGAACCTTTTCGAAACGGTACTATCAGTGGATCAACCCCTGAATGAGCTCAGGATCCCGCTGGATGCGGATGATACCGACGGACTGAATTTTATTGCCGGGAAACGATTATCGGAAGTGGATAAAATGGCTGAACTCGGAACACGGATGGCACATACCGAAGGAAACGTGCCTAATATCAGGATCAGTGTCCCGGTGATTGATGCAGAAGTGCTCGGCCAGCTGATTTATTTCTTTGAATTTGCCTGTGCCTTATCAGGCTATACGCTCGGCGTCAATCCGTTTGATCAGCCGGGGGTGGAAGCGTATAAAGGGAAAATGTTCTCGTTGTTAGGGAAACCAGGGTACTAATCCTCTTCTATCTCTTCAACAGCCAGGGCTTCGATCACCACGGGATAATACTCATGTTCCAGGGCATGGACTTTCTCTGCCAGGCTTTCCGGGGTATCGGAAGGAGAGACTTCACACTCAGCCTGGAAGATAATGGCTCCATCATCGTATTTTTCATTTACGAAATGGATGGAAATACCCGATTCCGCATCACCGGAACCAAGAACAGCTTTGTGTACAGACATTCCGTACATTCCTTTTCCACCGTATTTTGGCAACAGTGCAGGATGAATATTAACAATTTTATCAGGGTAACGGGAAAGAAGGTATCCGGGTATTTTCAACAGGAACCCGGCAAGCACGATAAAATCGATCTTGTACTCTTCAAGGATGTCGAGGACTTTCCTGGAGGAGGGAAATTCCTCCTGGCTAACCACTTCAAAGGGAACCTTCAGGTCAGCTGCTCTTTTAAGCACATGAGCAGCCGGATTGTTCGACAAGACAAGCTCGACAGATATACTGTCATGTCCGCGAAAATACTCGATAATCCGTTGGGCATTCGTCCCGTTGCCCGACGCAAAGATTGCTAGTTTCACCATGAAGCAAAATTAATCACTCTTGGCTGAAAAATGAAAAAAAATTTCAGTCGGGGGCGTTGCCCCTAAATCCCGTGTACCTGTTATGCTCATTGATTGAGAAGCATTGATTCTCAAAATTTTGGTTCTGAATTATGTTAAAAAATCTTAAATATTTTTGTTTTTAACTTATAAAATTCATTTCTTTGCAGTCCGTTTAACCAAAAAAGCAGAAAACATGTCTGACATTGCATCAAAAGTAAAAGCTATCATCGTTGATAAGCTTGGTGTTGACGAAAATGAAGTTACACCCGAAGCTAGTTTCACAAATGATCTCGGTGCTGACTCTTTAGATACGGTTGAGTTGATAATGGAATTCGAAAAAGAATTTGATATTGCCATTCCCGATGATCAAGCAGAGAAAATCAGCACGGTAGGAGAAGCGATTTCTTATATTGAAAACAACACCAAGTAAGTAATTGCAGCTAATGGTCAACTTTTAGCTGTTCCTTCCTGCCTATAGAAATGAGTTTAAAATCCCTCCCCTGGAGGGATTCGTTTTAAAACAATAAATCATTAAACAGTTTTCAAGTGGAATTAAAGCGAGTTGTTGTTACTGGTTTGGGTGCAATAACCCCGATAGGCAATTCAGTTGATGAGTATTGGAAAGCGTTGCTTCAGGGGGTTAGTGGTGCAGGCCCGATCACTCGTTTTGATGCTTCCAAATTCAAAACGAGATTTGCCTGTGAGGTAAAAGGGTTTAATCCCGAAAACTATTTCGACAGGAAAGAAGCACGAAAATACGATCTCTATTCTCATTTTGGAATTGCATGTGCCGATGAGGCCGTCAGGGATGCCGGTCTCGATATTGCATCCCTGGATACCGACAAGGTTGGCGTTATCTGGGCTTCAGGGATTGGCGGACTGGAAACATTCCTGACAGAGGTTTCGGCTTTTGCCAGGGGAGATGGTACGCCAAGGTTCAACCCGTTCTTTATTCCGAAAATGATCGCCGATATCACAGCTGGCCATATTTCAATTAAATATGGTTTCAGGGGGCCCAATTTTGCTACGGTATCAGCATGCGCCTCCTCGGCGAACGGGATTGTTGACGCCTACAATTATATTCGGCTTGGGAAGGCAAATATTTTTGTGTCCGGTGGATCCGAAGCAGCAATCAACCCGACCGGTCTGGGCGGGTTCAATGCCATGCATGCCCTTTCCACGAGGAATGAGGATTATGCAACGGCTTCCCGTCCGTATGACAAGGATCGCGACGGCTTCGTAATAGGCGAAGGTGCCGGTGGTGTTATCCTGGAAGAACTTGAACATGCCATTGCCCGCGGTGCAAAGATTTATGCAGAAGTTGCAGGAGCCGGACTTTCCGGTGATGCCTTCCATATGACCCAGCCACATCCCGAAGGTCTTGGTGCTATCATCTCGATGCGCAGTGCCCTGGAGGACGCAGGCATGCAAAAGGAGGAAATAGATCATATCAATACACATGGAACTTCAACACCACTCGGTGATATCATAGAACCCAAAGCCATTTTACAGGTTTTCGGCGAACATGCCTATAAGGTCAATATCAATTCGACGAAATCGATGACGGGCCATTTACTTGGCGCAGCAGGGGCAATCGAGGCAATTGCTTCCATTCTCGCTGTCAGAAATGATATCATCCCTCCGACGATCAACCATTTTACTGATGATCCCGAGATCGACAGTAATCTAAATTTCACCTTTAACAAACCCCAGGAACGCACGGTGAATGCTGCCCTTACCAATACCTTTGGGTTCGGTGGTCACAATGCTACCATTATTTTTAAGAAATTCAAGGCCTGAGTTCCCTTGTCCTTCCTGCATCTGAGACCGGTTAAGTACTATTTTTCTTCAGATAAATCCTTATATGAATCCATTCATGATATTTTCGGATACTATCCGAATAATATCTTTTTGTATAAGCTGGCATTCCTTCACAAATCAGCAGGTCAGGATTCCCTTGGAGGATTAAAGGTAAACAATGAAAGGCTCGAGTTCCTCGGCGATGCTGTCCTGGATGCGGTTGCCGCAGACTATCTATTCAAGACGTTCCCGCTGAAAGACGAAGGGTTCCTCACTGAAATGCGATCCAAAATCGTCAGCCGTGTCCAGTTGAACAGAATTGCCCAGAAAATGGGCCTGAACAAACTGGTACAGCTTGATACCGGCTCTTCAAACCAATACAAGTCGTTCCAGGGTGATGCCCTCGAAGCGGTGATCGGGGCCATGTACCTCGACAAGGGTTATGTCTATACCAGGAAGGTCCTTCTTGAACGGCTTATCCGGCATTATTTCAATATCGATGACCTCGTAAACCAGGAAGTCAACTTCAAAAGCAAGATGATCGAATGGTCACAGCGCAGGAAAAAACAGGTAACCTTCATCGTTATTGATGAATCCGGAACCGGTTATAAAAAGTTATACAATGTGGAAATCCAGGTAGATTCCGTACCTATTGCAACCGGCCAGGATTATTCAATCAAAGGTGCCGAACAACTCGCCGCCGAGAAAGCCTGGGCGAAGATACAGGGGGAGAGTGAGGTCTGATGTCAGATGTCAGTGATCGGAGGATGGAGAATAGAGAATAGAGAATAGAGAAATCGTTATCTCTTCTGCGGTGATGTTTGAAAATCAGTTGTCTTTCATGCATCTTACTGAGAAACCACCTGTTTTTTCATTGAGGTAACGTGATGCATTTGTATCGCTATAGCTGAGGGTACGATAGTAAGCATGCGTAGCTCCAACGCCAGGTTGTGTTGATGACCAAATGTCGGTGTAGTATGTCAGAAAGTTAAATACGGCACTGCAATTCCGGCAACCGGCTGGCAAAGCTGTAAAACCACTTTCATTGGTAGCGCCTGAATTGGGGTTCAGCCAATGTACAGTTCCTGCTTCTTTCATCTTCCCGCCGGCAACGCCGTCACCCCCTAAATAATTAACCAGCAAGGTGAGTTCGGCATCGGTTGGCAGATGCCATCCCGTTGGACATAATCCCTGGAATCCGTCAGTGGTGACATATTGCATCATTTCATTCCACTGATACATACCACCGTAGATATCACAATTTGATTCCAGATCGTTGTAACAGTACTTCTCAATCGTTCCATTGTTTGTTTGCTCCAGGCTACCATTGATTCTTGAACCTATATTTAAATTTTCCTTAAACCAGCATTGCGTTCCTATTTGAACTGTGTTGTAATTTTTCCCTGCATAGGTGATCGGGTTTCCGCATGTAAGAGCCGGTGCAAGTGTGGTAAATGTCAAAGTATTCCCATAGGATGTCCCCAGGCTGTTCATTGCATAAGCACGAACATGGTACAAAACACCTCCGGCCAACCCTGTCAGGTTGCCTACAAAGGTTCCTGTTCCGCTGCCATCATTGGTATGACTGTCTGCTATGGTTGGAGAAGGGGCGTTTGACCAGCAAACACCCCGTGTGGTAACAGAACTGCCACCATCAGAAAAAACAAATCCGCCTCCGGTTGCGGAGTTTGAAGTGATGTTGATAATGCTTGCAGTCGTAACCGTTGGCAATTCCATCGTTGGCAGCGGCGAATTGCTCCCGTTAACATCCCCGATGCAAAGCCCGTAAAAATTCTGCGTAACATCGGCCCCGGAAATGATGACCGTATTTCCTCCCGTTACCTTTTCAAACATCCAGTTGCCATGGTCGAAGGAGGTATCCAATCCAATAAACCTGCGTCTGATCTTCATTGCGTCGGTCCCATTGATGCTCCCGCTATTGTTCACGTCTGCGGCAGTAACCTTTATCGGCACTGTTAACATTTCAAGACCTACGAAATGGCGCTCAACCATCAGAGCGTCGGTTCCGTTAACCCCACCCCAGGGTTTGGTGGTAAAAGCAGCAATGGAATATGAATTGTTTGACAATCCTGTAAACTGGAAGTATCCAAGCCCGGTTGTGACGATGCTGTCAATGGGAATTGAATTTAACCTGAGAACAATCTTCACAACATCAAGCGGGGTATTCGCAGCGTTATTATAAGTAAATGTTCCGTTCATTGAATAGGTTTGTGCCAATAGGGCAGGAACAAAAATTCCGAAGAAGGCAAATGTAAAAATCAGTCGTTTCATAGTTAGTCTGTGCAAGATAATTGGGTTTGTTGGCCATTAATTTGTTTCAAATTTAAGAAGTTTGTTTGTATTTAATTTAAAGAATTATTATCCCTGCTGCATTTGACAAAATAAAATTGCCACATGCAGCAAAAAGATGGTCAACATCTCCAATGCCTTATTAAATCAAGTATTTCAATAATTTCAGTCAGAGTCATTACACTTATAAACTTCATCACAAGAAAGGGAAATCCAGGTAGCACAACTGTTCCTTTTTTATAATGAAATGATTTCAATACTTTATAGTGACATGAAAAGAACATTATCTCCTAAAAGCAGGACGCCCGCAGCCCGAAGCCCGCAGCCTGAAGCACGAAGCCCGCAGCCTGTAGCCAATAGCCTGCAGCTATTAAAAAAAAATTGACCGAATCCGCCCTTTAATGCATTAACTTTGTTTTTAAGATTGAAAGCAACTGCATGGCAAGGAAGATTCTACTGGATGTTCATTCTGAACCGGCTTATTTTACCCTGATCGGTATCTCCTGTCATTTCAAAGACTACAGGTTCACACATCTTTTGAATAAAGAGCTTGGATTTTCTTTTGCGAAGGAAACAGATATGTCTGTTTACATTGCAGGAAGAAAGGATCCTTCCGGCTTTTCCTTTTATCAGTTCAGGGATGAGGATAATTTTCTCCATTTCAGTCTTATTTCGAACCGGAGCGAAGAATTTGTCCTTGTTCCGGAAGCACGCCAGGTGGACTTCATCCTTGTCGTTGAAGGCGAGTTGAAAAAGAACAGGCTGAATATGCTGCTGAAAGGGATCAGCTCCATCCAGAATGTACTGATGGCCTACGAGATTAAAATGGCGGCGGTTAAAAATATTGAAAATCTGCTTACAGATATTGAATTGCACCTGATGAACTTAAGGAAGGAATTAAAAACCCGGGGAGGTACCGGACTTTTATTAGAAAGGAGTAAATAATATGTTTGAACAGATCAGAAAAACAATCGACAAAGGACTGGAAATTGCTTTTATGACCAAAGACAAGATCCAGCAATCGGTGGTTGAAATCGCCAAGGAGAACAACCTTACAAAGGAAGAAGCGAGAAAGCTCCTTGATCAGCTGGTGAAGAAATCGGAAGAAACAAAAAAGAATTTTGAGGAAAAGATCATTGAGCTTCAGAAAGCAGCGATGAACAAGATGAACCTTGTTTCCCGGGAGGAATTCGATAAGCTGGAACTTCGTTTGAAGAAGTTGGAGGGGAAGGGGAAAGCCCCTGCCAGGGTGAGGGTTTCCGGTTCCCCGGAGAAAAAGAGTGCAGTGAAAAAACCGGTAAGAAAGAAATAATACAACATTAATACTTTCTTTACGTGACGTTGATGGGGATTGGTATGGCTGTTAATGAGATAGGCCGTGCAAGAGAGATCATTGGAGTCATAGTCAAATATGGGTTCAGTGAATGGATAAGCAAGAACGGATTGGGCAAATACCTGGTCTCAAAGAAAAGGTATGCCCGGATCGGGAAATACAACCGGTGGGAACGTATCAGGCTTGCGCTGGAAGAGCTCGGGCCTACATTCATCAAGTTCGGCCAGATCATGGCCGACCGGATCGACATCGTTCCGGAGGAATTGCGGGAAGAATTGAGGAAGCTGCAGGATGAGGCCGATCCGATGCATGATGATACAGCGATTTCTGCCATTGAAGAGGAACTGGGCCGCCCGATCTCCGAAATCTTCAGGGATTTTGACCGTGCTCATCTCGCTTCCGCATCCATCGCCCAGACGTATCGTGCCGTATTGCTTGACGGGGCAGAGGTTTGCATCAAGATCCGCAGGCCGGGCATTGAAAAGAAGGTAAGCCTCGATCTGCACCTGATGAACTATTTCGCGATCAGGATGCAGAAGAACAACCCGGAGATGGAAGCGATCAATGTGGTCGGCCTCGTAAAGGAGTTCGGCCACACCATTACCAAAGAACTTGATTTCAGGCATGAGGCAGGTAACCTGATCCGTTTTCATCATAATTTTGAAGGTGATCCGGATGTCTTTGTTCCAAAGGTCTTCATGGAATATACTTCAGAGAAGATCATTGTGGAGGAATTTATCCGTGGCATCAAGGTGAGTGACATGGAAACCCTGCTCACATCCGGCAACGACCCTGTGGTCATTGCCCGGAACTCTGTGAGGCTGGTGTTTGAGCAGATCTTCAATCACGGGTTCTTTCATGCGGATCCCCACCCCGGCAATATCTTCATCCTTCCGGATAACAAAATTGCATTCCTCGATTTCGGGATGATGGGCACCCTTCGCCCGGAGCACCTTCAGTTCCTTGGGAAATATGTGCTCGGATACCTGAAACGTGATGCAAAGCAGATCACAGAGGCCCTCCTCCTCCTTTCGGGAAAACAAAATTTCAGCCGGTTCAAGGAGCTTGAATTCCAGATATCGGATATGCTTGCTCATTACAAGTACCTTTCACTGCATCAGATGAATTTCGGGAAGGTGATGAATGAATCGGTGGACATCATCGTGAGGTATGGCCTCAGGATCCCGCCAAGCATTTACCTTCTTGTGAAATCGCTTATAACGATCGAAAGGGTGGCAGTGACACTCTACCCGGAGATTGATTTTGCGAAGGAAATGCAACCGTTTGCACTGGAATTGCTCAAAAAGCAATACGATCCGAAAAAACTCGCCGAGGAACTGCTCGATTCGCTGATCCAGTATTACAAGCTGATCAAGGATCTGCCTTCTGATATTTCGGATATTCTCTATAAAATGAAAGAAGGCCGGTTCAGGACCATGATCGACCTCCGGGGATTCGATCCGCTGAGCGAGCACATCGACCAGGCCTCCAACCGTGTTTCCATCGCCATCGTGATCGCGGCCATGATCATCGGCGCCTCCATCATCACGCAATGGAGCCATACCAGGCTTCTCGGGGAGATCGTATTCTTTATCGCAGGTTTCTTCGGGTTCTGGCTGCTGATTAAGTTGTTTACGAAGAATAAATTTTGAGGCAATAGGCAGTAGGCAATAGGCAATAGGCAAAAGGGAAAGTTGTTTTTTCGCTACTTCGCTACTTCGCTACTTCGCTACTTCGCTATTCATTAATAAGCTCCAGTAAACTGCTTGAGGAACCGGAGATCGTTCTCAAAGAAAAGACGAAGATCCCTTACCTGGTACTTGAGCATGGTGATGCGTTCTACGCCCATTCCGAAGGCGAAACCGGTATATATTTCAGGATCGATATTGCAGTTCCTAAAGACATCCGGATCCACCATTCCGCAGCCCAGGATCTCCACCCATCCGGTATATTTACAGATGTTGCAGCCTTTTCCTCCGCAAATGTTACACGAAACATCCATTTCTCCTGATGGTTCGGTGAAAGGGAAATAGGAGGGACGGAGCCTGATCCGGGTATGCTCGCCAAACATTTCATGGGCGAAGAAAAGGAGGGTCTGTTTAAGGTCGGCAAATGAAACATCCTTGTCCACGTACAACCCTTCGACCTGGTGGAAAATGCAATGAGCCCTCGCTGAAATGGCTTCATTCCGGAAAACCCTTCCCGGAAACAGCATGCGGATTGGCGGCTGCTGTTGTTCCATCACCCTGATCTGTACCGAGGAGGTGTGTGTGCGTAATGCGATATCGGGTTTTTTTTCAATGAAGAACGTATCCTGCATATCGCGGGCAGGATGTTCTTCAGGGAAGTTAAGCGCCGTAAAATTGTGCCAGTCATCCTCAATCTCGCGGTTTTCAGCAACGCTGAAACCGATGCGTGAAAAGATCTCGATGATCTGGTTGCGCACAATGGAAAGGGGATGCCGGGCCCCGACCGTCACAAATTCCGCAGGACGGGTCAGATCAATAACTTTACCCTGGTGCTCGGTGCTATCAGTCAGCGATGACTTAAGCAATTCAATCTTTTCCGTGATCCTGTTCTTCAGGTCATTCAATAATAATCCAGTTTCTTTCTTCTGATCGGGCGGAACGTTCTTGAATTCACTGAACAAATCAGCCAGGATCCCTTTTTTTCCGAGGAATTTCAGACGGATCTGTTCCAGTTCCTCAATGGAGGAGGCAACAGATTGATCAATTTCCGCGAAAAGCTTTTGGATCCTGGACTGCATTGTTTCTGATTATGAATTATGAGGGTGAATTATGAATTATGATCAATGATAGATTATCGCAAACATAAAACTTGTGGAGAAACTGACACACCAGTTCACCAGTTCACCACCTCACCAGTTTTTTATTCAATGATCTTCACCGTCATCTTAATATCTTTCAGCGGCCTGTCGTGAGCGTCACATGGAACGGCTGCGATCTTATCGATCACATCCAGCCCTTCGGTGATCTCACCGAAAATGGTGTAGCTGCCATCGAGGAATGGGGTTCCGCCTATGGTCTTATAGATGTCTTTCTGCACATCGGTATATTGTACACCACTGCGCTGCGACATCTGATCCAACTGCATCGGGTCGTATTTCTTACCCTGTACGACATAGAATTGTGAGCCTGATGAAGCTTTTTTCGGATTCACCTGGTCGCCGGTCCTGGCTGCAGATAATGCGCCTTTTTTGTGAATGAATTTCGGGTTGAATTCAGCATCAATGGTATAACTCGGACCCCCGTTTCCCAGCATCTGACCGGGTTTGGCTGTCTTGGAGTCCGGGTCTCCGCCCTGGATCATGAAATCCTTGATAACACGGTGGAACAGGGTGCCATCCAGGTATCCATCCTTAATGAGCTTAACGAAATTATCGCGATGCTTCGGGGTTTCATTGTAAAGAACTCCCTTCATATCACCATAATCCGTATGAATAGTGAATCTGATCATCTTGTCTGTTTTTTTAGGTTGTGACATGGCCGTGAAATTCATGACTGCGACTACAACCAGTGTGAATAATACGAATTTTTTCATAAAGAAACGTTTAAAGTAAAATCGGGGCAATATTACAGAAAAAATTTGACTTACCGTCAGGGAAGAGGGTGGTTTTTATGCTTTTCGAGATAGCATTTCCTGCAAAGCGGCTCGTATGAATCCTTTTCGCCGAGTACCACCAGCTGTTCATCTTTTACCGTACGATGCGAATACATGGCCAGGTCACCACAGTTCATGCAGATCGCATGGAACTTGTCGATATAGTCAGCCGTGGCAAGCAACGCAGGAACCGGCCCGAAAGGATTGCCAAGGAAATCCATGTCAAGGCCGGCAACAATTACCCGGATTCCGTTATTGGCGAGGGTATTGCATACGGAAACGATCCCCATGTCGAAGAACTGGGCTTCATCGATCCCGACAACCTCCACATCATTGGTGAGCAGTAGGATCTGGGAGGAAGATTGAACAGGGGTAGACAATATGGAATGTGCGTCATGCGAAACAACCTTTTCCATATCATACCGTGTGTCCAGTTCAGGTTTAAAGATCTCCACTTTCTGACGGGCGATCCTGGCCCGGTTCAGCCGGCGGATCAGCTCTTCCGTTTTTCCCGAGAACATCGATCCGCAAATCACTTCGATCCATCCCAGCCGGGCTGTATTGTTTTTCTCAATAAACATCTTTATCCTGAGATATTTGTTATCTTTATACCTGAAATATGGACAAAAGTATAAAAAATCAGCTTAGCTTCTTCAACTATGGTTCCGGTGAATAAAGAGATCCTTAAAGACGAGGTTCAATGGCTCATGGAAGCCATCAATGAGCAGTTCGATGCGATAATTAACTACGATGGCAAGATTCCCCAGATCGAATTCGACATCATCATGGAAAATGTGAGGAAGCTTTACGAGAAACTCCATATGCTTCAGCGGTCGGATGACCCTTTTGCCTACTTCGAGGAAAAGGTGAGGGAGATCCCGGTCTTCAAATCGAAGATCCCCGTGATCAGCATGGAGGAAAGGGAGTTCAGGGAAGAACCGGAAGAGAAACCCGAAGCTGAAATGACGGCTGTGCATGAGCCGCAACAGGAATCGGTTCCCGAGCCTGTTGAAGAGATGGCTTCCGGCCTGGACAATGAACATCCAGAACACTTTTCCCCGGGTCCTGCCTCTGAAAAAATCCATGAAAAATCAAAATATCCGGAACCCGACCAGGGGATCGACCTGTTCTCGGATGCCGGTTCAGGTTTTACGGAGAGATTGAAAGAAGCCCGCGAGAAAAACCTTGGATCGAGAGGAAGAAGACCGAAATCGGATGATCTGAAATCTGCGATCAGCATCAATGAGAAATTCATGATCATCAATGAACTTTTCAGCGGGAATCTCCGTGACTATAATGAGATGATCGAAAAACTGAACGGTTTTCATGACCTCCCTGTTGCGCTTGAGTTCCTGGATCTGCTGCGGAAGAAAAACCTCTGGGATACGGGAACACCTGTCTTTCTTAGGCTGAAGGAACTGGTGGAAGCACGGTTTTAAATAATGAAATAATGAAGTAATGAAGTAATGAGGTAGTGGGAATTGGTTGAAATTAATCATTATCTCATTACTTCATTCTTTCATTGATATTACAGGAGTTCCCGATTTCCTTGAGTATACCATCAACCTCCCCGATACTGCCGGCCGTTACAAGTCGCATCCTGTATTTCTTGAAGTCCGGCAGCTCGCGGAAATATCCGCTGTAAAACTTCCGTATTTCCATGATGGTTGTGATCTCTCCTTTGTACTTTATCCCTTCAGTTAGATGGCGCTGTAAAACCCGGATACGTTCATCCAGCGATGGTGCGGGAGGGATTGAACCGTCGTGCAGGAACGATTTTATGTCTCTGAAGATCCATGGATTCCCGATGGATGCTCGACCGATCATGATGCCATCAACACCATAGCGTTGTTTCATCTCCAGGGCCATCGCGGGGCTGTTGATATCGCCGTTTCCGATCACCGGTATTGTTATCCGTGGATTGGCTTTTACCTCTCCGATCAGCGTCCAGTCGGCTCTCCCGCCATAAAGCTGCGACCTTGTCCGACCGTGGATACCGATCGCCTTTATCCCGACGTCCTGGAGTCGTTCCGCAATGTCAATGATGTTCTTGCTGCTTTCGTCCCAGCCGAGTCGCGTCTTTACGGTGACAGGCAGTGTGGTCGATTTTACGACCACATCGGTCAGCTGCACCATTTTCGGGATATCCTTGAGCAGCGCGGCACCGGCTCCTTTAAGGACAACTTTTTTTACCGGGCATCCGAAATTTATATCAATAAAATCAGGAGCAGCTCTTTCAGCAATTTCCGCCGATTTCTGCATCGAATCGATGTCATGGCCGAAGATCTGGATCCCGATCGGACGCTCATCTTCACCGAAAGTCATCTTCAGGGTGCTCTTCCTTGCTTCCCTGATCAATCCTTCTGAAGAAACAAATTCGGTGATCAGCACGTCGGCCCCATAGGTCTTGCATATCGACCGGAACGGTGAATCCGTTGCATCTTCCATGGGTGCGAGGAAAAGAGGAAATTCCCCGATCTCTATATTACCGATCCTGACCAGAATAATGTAATTTTGCGTCAAAATTAACAAATACAGGAAATCTGGTGCAAAGACCCTTGCTCGGGGAGCTCTCCCCTCTTGCCAAACTCTTCTTCGTGATCCTTTTGGTGATCTCTGGTTTCATCCTGTTCTTCGTTGCAGGGATCCTCCTTGCAATCCCCTTATTCCATGTGAACCTGATGACGGATATGACCATCCTGACGGATTTTGCAAACCCGGATTCTGTCACCCTGCTCAAATTTTTCCAGATCATCCAATCCATAGGTTTTTTTATCATTCCTTCTATTCTTGCCGGATGGTTTTTTTATGGGAATGCTGGTGATTACCTGAAGATGAACAGATCGCCCCGACCTTTGACCATCCTGATCGTAACCCTGATCATGTTTGCAAGCCTTCCCATGATCAACTGGCTGGTTTCGGTGAATGAAATGATGAAGCTCCCGGAATTCCTGAAAGGCCTGGAGAACTGGATGAAAGAAACGGAGGACCAGGCCGGGAAGCTTACGGATGCTTTCCTGGGCACGACCACCATCGGCGGTCTCGCGACCAACCTGTTCATGATCGCCATCCTGCCGGCCATCGGCGAGGAAATGCTTTTCAGGGGAGTGCTTCAACGGCTTTTTTCGGAGTGGTTCCGGAATGTCCATACCGGGATTCTTTTCACCGCCGTCATTTTCGGGGCCATTCATCTTCAGTTCTACGGCGTATTGCCAAGGATCCTGCTCGGGATCATGTTCGGGTATCTCTTCCTGTGGTCAGGATCACTCTGGCTGCCGGTATTTGCGCATTTCCTGAACAATGGCTCGGCTGTGATCGTTTCCTTTTTCATTGCCAGAGGAGAGATTGATCCGGCCTATGAAGAGTTTGGAAGTACGAACAACCTCATAATAATCAGCCTGAGTGTGGCACTTACGATCGCATTGTTTTATTTCGTGAGAAGCAGAACACATGTTAATGCCCTGCACGGCGGGCAGGGAGAAATGTAATTCAGATCAAAGACCTGTCAGGGGATTCTCCGGATGTATATATAAAGGGTGCCGGATCACAAACCCAAAAAACATCAGAATTTAACTTTAATTTTGCCGGATATTCTTGGTCAGTGCCGGGATTTTAGCCGGATATCAGTAGGCCCATATAAAAGGAGAAGGAGCAGCAACAAGGGATATCACATAAAAAAGTGTTTGTTATGGATAATGAAACAGTACAGAACAATAAGCCAGGCAAAGGAAAAAAGATCCGGGCTTACATTGCACTGACACTTGTAGTTCTTGTGGTGATAATCGCCGGATGGATATGGTACAAGGATTATTCAGCTTATATAACCACGGATGATGCATACATCGATGCCGACAAAGTGGCTGTCAGCGCCAAGATCATGGGAAGGATCGTGAAGATGTATGCCGATGAAGGAGACAGTGTGAAGGCAGGACAGCTGCTGGTTGAACTTGACAGCACTGACCTGATCGCCCAGAAGATCCAGGCGACTGCAGCCCGTGAGCAGGCAATATCGGCTCTTCACCAGTCACAGGCGCGTTATGACCTCGACCTGAAAACAAGCCTGGTGCAGGAGATCAACATGGCAAAAGCAAAGGAGGACTTCGACCGGGCAACGGCGCAGCTTTCCGGGAAAGTCATTTCCCAGGAACAGTACGACCATGCGAAAAAAAGCTATGAATCATCCCAGGCGCAGCTCGAAGCAGCGAAAGCCCAGCTGGGGGTAAGCAAGGCCCAGATCGAAAGTTCGGAATCAAGCATCAAGGTGGCCGGTTCACAGATCGGAACAATCGAAACGATGCTTGGAAATACCCGGATCCTGTCACCGGTTTCCGGCAGGGTGGCGAAGCGATGGCTGCTGCCCGGGGATGTAACCCAACCAGGCCAGGCGGTAATGACCATCACAAAAGACTCACTCTTGTGGGTTATTTCTCTTTTTGAAGAAACGAAGATATCGGGGATACACAAGGGACAAAAAACAGAATTCACATTGGATGCATACCCCGGCATTGAATTCTACGGGAAAGTCTTTTATCTTGGAACAAATACAGCATCGCAATTCTCCCTGATCCCGCCAAATAACGCTTCAGGGAATTTCACAAAGATCACCCAGCGGATCCCGGTAAAGATCTCGATCGATTCAGTCGCTGACCCGAAAAAGAAATACGACAGGATCCGGCTCGCTGCCGGGATGTCGGTCCTTGTAAAGATATTTAAATAAGCAGTATGTCGACGGACAGGCTATTCCCGCGGATCACCCGGTTCATCCGTTCGCAGCAGACGACTTTCGACCCCGAATCCCCCTCATACCGGTGGTGGCTGCTGGGGAATGTGATGATCGGCACCTTCATGGCGGTTCTCGATGCCACTATTGTAAATGTTGGCTTGCCGAAGATCATGGCCTCCTTTGGCGTGGGGATCGATAAAATAGAATGGGTACTCACAGCATATATGCTGGCCCTTGCCGTCATGCTCCCCACGGCTGGCTGGATGGCCGACCGGTTCGGCTACAAGCGGATCTATTTCTTCGGGTTGTTCCTTTTTACGCTGGGTTCTTTCCTGTGTGGTATTTCTCCAACCGAGGATATTCTTATCCTTTCACGGGTCATCCAGGGGCTTGGAGCCGGTGCGCTGATGCCGGTAGGCATGGCGATCATCACGCGGGAGTTCCCTCCAGAACAGCGTGGAATTGCGCTTGGATTCTGGTCCGTGGCTGCGGCTGCTTCGGTCTCTTTCGGTCCGCTGATCGGCGGCTACCTTGTGGATACATTCAACTGGCCACTGATCTTCGATGTAAACGTGCCTGTCGGTGTAGCCGGTATGCTCGCTACCGCCATCATACAGAAAGAATTCAGGAATCCGCGCGTGAAATCCTTTGATACGATCGGGTTTATATCTGCCAGTGTTTTTCTGCCTGTCCTGCTTTATGCCCTGACTGAGGGAAATGCAAGCACAAATTCTTCAGGCTGGCATGCCCCGTATGTTCTGCTTTGCTTTGCCATATCTTTTATTGCCTTTTCCGTTTTTATCATCAATGAGCTGATGGTCGGGAATCCATTGGTTGACTTACGCCTGCTTGCCAACCGGAATTTCGGCATCACCAACCTGATCATGTTTGTATTTGGGATCGGAATGTTCGGGAGCACCTTTCTGTTACCGCTTTACCTGCAGAATTCCCTGGGTTATACAGCACTTCAGGCAGGCGCGGTCTTCCTTCCCGTTGGGATCATCCAGGGAATTGTCGCGCCTATGGCCGGTTTTGCATCCGACCGGATAAATCCCGTCATCCCGGTCATCATCGGTACGATCCTCCTCGCTTTCAGCTTCTACCTGAACAGCTTCATGTCGTACCTGACCGAACACAGTTATATCATGACAACCCTCTATATCCGGGGTGTTGCGATGGGAATGATGTTCAGTCCGCTGAATGCGATCGCTTTCCGTGATATACCGAGAGAAAAGATGGCACAGGCATCAGGGATCACCAATATCGTGAGGCAGGTGGGCGGAAGTTTCGGCGTCGCAATACTAACCACCGTCCTTTCAACAAGAATGGTCTATCACATGCAGATGTTCGGCGGAGTGATGGATTCGAACTCACCCGCCACACAGGCGGTCATGCAGCATATCAGGGGATTTGTCGCTTCAGCCCAGGGAAGCATCGGCACCGTGGCAGCCAGGCAGAGCCAGGCCGTTTTGCTTTCCCATATCAACCTCCAGGCTTTTATCCAGGCGGTTGATGACGATTTTATGGTGGCGGCGATCCTGACGCTGGTCAGCATTTTTCCGGTGGTATTTTTAAAACTGAGAAAGAAAAAGGCAATGGCAAATGGTAGTAAATAAATTTCACCACATAGGCACAATAGAATCAGCCACAAGCAAATTCGCAAATGTGGTCTGTTGTGATTATTGTGGTTCAAAAATAGCATGATAAACAAGAATTTCTATGAACCACCATAATTTCAAGATTCTTCTTCTGTCACTGTCTGCCTGTTTTCTTTCACTCGCGGGAAAAGGCCAGAATATTCAGGAGAATCAGCCTGTCATCAGCACGGATTCAATGGACCTGCAAGGGATCCTCAGGCAGGTTACAGGCACGCATCCCGCCATCCTGAAAGCGATGGAAGGGATTCAATCGGCGGAAGCGGGGATCGGGCTTTCACGATCAACCTATTACCCGATGATCAGCGGCCAGGCGTCGTATACAAGGATCGGTCCCATTCCCGATATCACCATTGAGAACCTCGGTTCGATCCAGATGGCGCCAGGGAATGTACTCAACGGTTCGGTGGATATCAGCCAGGTCATCTACGATTTTGCAAAAACAGCCCGGAATGTCAGGCTGGCCGAATCTTCCAGGGATATCTCGGAAAAGAATGTTGACCTGGTGAAGGAGAAGCTGACACTGCTGACGGCTGTCAGTTATTATTCCCTGGTGTATATCCAGGAAGCCATTAAAATCAAGGATATCCAGTTGGGTACACTCAATAACCACCTCGATTTTGTCAACAGGAAAAAAGAAACAGGCTCAGCTACCCAATACGAGATCCTGACAACCCAGGTAAGGATCTCTACAGCCGAGAATCAGAAATTCGATCTCCTGAAATCAAAGAAAACCCTTTGGGGTGTGCTGAATGCACTTCTTGGAAATCCGGTGGGAGCAGCGCTGTCTGTGAAAAATAACTATGGACTGGAAGAGCCCGTTTTTCGTTCCGACTCGCTGGTGAATTATGCACTGGAACACCGAAATGAAATGCTTCTTGCACATCTTTTTGAGAAATATGCCGTGCTCAATCTTGATGCCGTGAAGATCCAGAACAATCCTGTCCTGGGTGCTTATGGATCAGGAGGGTTGAAGAACGGCTATTTCCCTGACCTTGAAATGCCCAGGCCCAATTTTGCCGTCGGAATCGGGATCAGGGTGCCGATCTTTGATGCCACACGCCACAAGTACAATGTAAGGATTGCCAGTTCCCAGATCAATACAACAAAGTTTGAAACGGAATCGGTAAAGCGCGAAATCTCAGCGGAGGTGAATGAAAATGAAGCAGGACTCAACACTTCAAAGGAGAAAATAAAGCAGTGCGAACTCCAGGTCAGACAGGCTGAAGAAGCGCTGAACCTGGCCCAGGTCAATTACTCCATCGGGGCCATCACCAACCTTGATCTGCTGGATGCAGAGACTTCCGCGGCCGACAGTCGTCTTTCGCTGCTCAAAGCCCGTGTCGACCTTGCCATCAGCATTGTCAGGCTGGATATTTCACTGGGGAAGCCCGTGAAGTAGGGTAAAAACATGCTACTTTTGAAAATGAAATGCAGAGTATAAAACAAATCCAGGGATTAGCCCAAAAGATTCCAGGTTATTTTCCAGGAAAGATAAAGCGCAACAGGATCATCCGGTGGGGGATCATTGGCCTGATTTCTTTTGTCCTCATCACGTTCCTTTCCAGGAGTGTTATTGTCACCTGGTATATCCAACGGAAGATCAGCCATTTCAACGAATCACATAACGCCCGGCTGGCGATAAATACCATCCGGATAAAAGCCTTGTCATCAGTGCTTGTTCACGGGATCACACTGAAACCTGACCAGGGTGATACACTGCTCCGGATTGACACGGCATCCATGACGATCGGATTCTGGAAGCTCATTACAGGCCGGGTTCAGATAAAGGAACTGAAACTGCATCATATCTCTGTTTCGCTGATCCGGAAAGATAGCTCAGATAATTACTCCTTCCTGATGGATCGCGGCAAGCATATCACGCCAGAGGATACAATAATCGATGAGGGGAACTATGCATCCAGGGCTTCTGTTCTTTCGGATGCTGTTTTTACAAGAATTCCCGGGTTCATGGAGATCGATGATTTTACACTGACCTGGAACAACAGGGACCATCCCGTGAAGTTGCATTTTGATCAGTTTAAAATCGCGGATCATCATTTCAAGACGTCCATTGATGTGGCCGAGAACGACTCAACTTCCATCTGGATCACAGAAGGAAGCATCGATGATGACGCACAGAAAGTCACATTCCGCTTATACCCCGGGAGAGGAAGCAAGATCTTCATCCCATACATTTCTTACAGGTACAAGGCATTGATCGGGTTTGACACCGTCTTATTCAGGTTTGAGGAAAGGGTCTCTCCCGGTGAGATCACCACAATTTCAGGTTCTGCAGGCGTTTCGGGACTGGAAGTGAATCATGAAAAGATAGCAGCAAGCACCGTGGTCTTCGACCGGCTCGGGTTCGACTTTTCAGTGAACTTCGGGAATGATTACATGGAGCTTGACAGCTCTTCCCTGGTCACATTCAACAAGCTTACGTTTCATCCATACATCCGTTACAGGCCAAAACCCTCGAAGCAGTTCACGCTGAAAATCCATAAGCCCGATTTCCCGGCGGATGAGCTGTTCTCGTCCATCCCTGTCGGATTGTTCACCAATTTCAGCGGAGTGACCGTAAAAGGAGATCTCTCCTATTATCTTGATTTCTTTGTTGACCTCTCGCTCCCGGATTCACTCAGGTTTGACAGTGAACTGAAGAGAAAAAAATTCTATGTAAGCTCATACGGGAACCTGGATCTATACAGGATCAACGGATCTTTCCCATATACAGCCTATGAGCATGGAAAACCGGTACGAACGTTCATCATTGGCCCGGAAAATCCGAATTACCGTCCCCTCGACCGGATTTCAGACTTCCTGAAAGTTTCTGTTCTGAATTCTGAGGATGGCGGTTTTTACCTGCACAGGGGGTTCCTCATGGATGCCTTCCGGGAATCGATCATAACAAATATCAAAGAGCGAAAATTCGTGAGGGGAGGAAGCACGATTACCATGCAACTGGTCAAGAACGTCTTTCTGCAGCGGAATAAAACGGTCGGGCGGAAACTGGAGGAGGCTTTGCTGGTCTGGCTGATCGAAAATCAGCAACTGGCCACAAAAGACCGTATGTTCGAGGTCTACCTGAATATCATTGAATGGGGACCGCTGATCTATGGTGCGAATGAAGCTTCACGGTTCTATTTCAGCAAGGATGCTTCAAAGCTTAACCTGGCGGAAGCCATATTTCTTGCTTCCATTATTCCAAAGCCCAAATGGTTCAGGTATTCATTTGATGAGAATGGCCACCTGAGGGAATCCCTGGCAGGGTTCTACAGGCTCTTATCCGGGAAGATGCTGAAAAAGGGACAGATCACGCAGGAAGAGTATGATAAGCTCATTCCTGAGGTAAATCTTAAAGGTCCGGCAAAACTTTTACTCAGGAAACCCGGCCCCTTGCCCGCTGATTCGATCAACCCCGATGCAGGTCAGGAGGATGATATTTGGAATTAGATACTATGAGGGTTACTTTCGCTTTATAGCAGACCATCACTCATTTTTATCGAACACAGAAAAGGGCAGCATCGAAATGCTGTTCGGCGTGGAAAAGAGGAGCAAATGACCCTCTGAGATCTCGGACTTGCAGGTTAAGTTCAGGTGAAACATAATCTCACTTGAATTTTTATCAGGAATGATCATGCGTTGCGTTGCATACTTTTTTACCGGGGCCAACAGGCATTTGTCGGAGAACCGATACAGACACCGGAAAACGTTGTCTTCGGAGATCCAGGATATTGCGTGAAGATTAGCGTCTAAGCATACAAGTCCCTTTTCTGTCATGAGAAAATATACTGCGCCCTCATCATGGAGGGTCGTCAAATTTTTCACCTGGTTTGATTTATTCCCGGGTTTCACCCAAAAGTCGTTCCACATCCTTTGAGGAAGGAAGGAGAGGAAATGGCCTGTGGAATACCTTAATGAAGAATCCCGTGACGATGACAGCTTTTCAGTGAGTATGCACTTCATGTTGAAAGTGTAGATGTCATTCTGGGTCATAAGATGGATCAACGTATCTGCAATGATATAATCGAGCACAGGCATAAAGGATGTTTTCACATTATTTGAAAAGAGGGATTTGCCTGTTTTGTTATTCAGAATATGAATATACGGGACAAAATACGTTCGCAGTTCTTTATTCCTGAATCCACAACCCTGGTTAATGAAAATCAGGTTGTCCCCCTTGAGATCAAGGAATACCCGGCCGGTCATCGGTTCCGTTAAAGGTAATTGCCAGATCTTTTTCCCTGTTTTCAGATCGGCATAAACCAGCTTATCCATGGCTGAAAAATAAAAGCGATCCTGATCCAGCAGGATATTTGAGCCAAGCCCGGTTCTGATATATGCACCGGAACAATTGATCGCATAGTTACCCGGATAACCTGCCACTCTTTTGTTTTCCGGCTCCATATAATCCCACATTCCTGATAATCCTGTTCCCCAGCCTCCGATAATCATTTGAGCCATCATATCAGTGGATTCGACTTTACCCGTTGGCATTTCAACATCCCACCCTGTTCCGTCGTCAAGGTTGATCCGGTGGGCACCATCTGCCATCGCCAGCATATCATTACCCAGGAAAATGTTTTCCATCCATCCATAATCATCGGATATCTTCCGTTTCCATTTTGTCTTCCCCGTTGAGAGATCGATGCACTTTAAAGACCCATCGAATGCGATATCCCGTGAAATGATCGGGGATCTCAATTCGAAGTTGTTCTTCCAAACAATTTGTCCGTCACTCTTACCGAATGCATAGTTTTTCCACATTTGAGCCGTTTTAACCCTGAACACCACCAGGTTTTTCGTCAGGAAACCATTTATTCCCTTGAGGTATTTCCCCTGTTTAGCCCACAGCAGTTCTTCTTTTTGATAATCATAGGCCATGATGTATACCGGGAGATTGAATGATTCATTTCCTGATTTTCGTGCAAACAGTACAAGTTCTGAACGGGCAGAATCAATAAAGCAAAACGGGATTTCCAGGCCCGTCGGGATCTTATAGTTTGTGCAGGAAAGCGAGACTTCCTTTCCTTCACCATCTGTCGCCAGGATACCTGCAAGAGAGGGAAGGACGGTGATGGTCCGGGTGATTGTGAGGAACTCCTGGGAAAACCCCTGGGAATGCTGGGTAAAGATGAAAAGTACCAGAAATATAATGATCCTTGTTTTCATATTTTCATTTATTTTTCCCCATTTTTCGTGTGATTTCATATGTAATTTCTTCCAATATTGGAACCAGGGCAAAAGGAAAGATCTTCAGGGCATCTTCAAAATCATTTAAATCGTATCCTTTGATTTCACGGACTAAAGGGATGCTTTTGTTCCCAAATGCCAGCAGCCTGCCGTCAGGATAAAATAAATACAATTGTGTGGAGAGGTCTATTTTTCCTGAATTAATAAAACTGTTGCCCTTAAGGGAAACGGTGTAGTTTAAGTTGCATATTGCAATGATATCGGTATTGACGGCTTTGCCGATTTCAGAAATGACCTGTTTATAATTGTCCTCATCTTTAAAGAAGTGACTTATGTTGCCGTGGTATCCCGGAAAAGGAATTAAATCATCCCTGATGGTATTCAGCCCGGGGTAGCTTTTATCGTTAATAATTACAGGGGTAACCGAATCATATTTGCTTTTAAGGGTTGTGATCGTGGAGTTATCCTTCATCCCTTCGCCATAAATGACCCTGGAGTTAAAGTACTTCGAAATTTCATCAGCGGCAGTTTCCCTTAAAGAAGGAAGAACCTGCCGTTCCATCAGAATGATCTTATCGAGGATGGCATACATTTTTTCAATGAAGATGGCGGAACTGGATAACGGTGCATCCGTTGCCTCAGCCCTGCTGATGGTGGTGGAAATCAGGGCGACAGACCGGAAATTATCCTGGTTGACCAGGAATTGTTTTTCGTACAGCCTGCACCGGTTAAGATCTTTGAGGCCATCTGAAGGGGTCATTCTGCGGAACGTTGTCTCGCCTGCCAGGGAAAATCCCCTGAGGTAAACTGTTTCGCGCGCAGAAACCTGCAATACGAGGTCCCTTTTTTTTCCTTTCAAAGAATTGACAGTAATGATCCCGGGATCTGCAAAGTACACAAGACAACCCTTCTCATAAAGGGGTAAATAGGAGACCGGTTGTTCATTGATCACAACATATTCCTGCCCCCCTGTTCCTGAGGAAATCCAGTACAGATATATCAAAGCTTTATTCGCCGGAATGAAATCCACCGGTTTAAAAGGCCCGGATTCCTGTGAATACAGATCCGGAAAAGAAAAAAAGTAAGGAAGCACCAGAAGGATTAACTTTACCAGTGTTAAATGCTTGCCAGGATACATTATGTAAGATGTTTTGAATGAAGCGTTGTCTGTTTACTTTGGTTAGGATGATTAGGTAAATATAAGCAATAAATACAGAAAAATAATAGATAAAAATGTGTATTTTTGGGACTCACATTTGAATTTCCACATTATATATTATTTCATGAAAAGTATCTGTTTTTTTCTGATCCTGCTGATTTCCGTGGTCTGTTTTACAGCTAACCCCGGAACCTCCCAGAATGCCCCGGTTTCAGTTATTACATCCGATACCGTTTGTCAGAATTCATTGATTTCAGTTCCGTTAAAGGTCTCAGGATTCAACAGTATTGCCGCCGTTTCTCTCCGTATCGAGTACGATACGATGATCATGAAGTATAATGCACCTGCTACGGTGTTCCATCCATTGCTTCCGGGGGCCATCATCGGCACCACACCCGTTTCAGCAAACAGCTCAACTTACAAGATCATGATCACATGGGTCAGCTTTTCTCCTGCCTCCCTGCCGGATGGTGCTACCCTGGTGTCTCTTGGATTTAAATTCAAATCAGGAAACGGGAATATCGTTTTCAATAACACCACGAACCAGGGCCAGGATTGTGAATACGCTGATGAAGCAGGCGAACCGCTTAACGATGCGCCGACTGGTTCCTATTACATCAATGGCCAGGTACTGCAACGGGTAAATGGTGGCGCAGTGAATGGTACCAAATCAATAACCATCGGACAGAACACCGGGCTCCTGATGCTTTCCGGTTACCAGGGAACCATCCTGAAATGGCAGGTACAGCACGATGGTTCCGGATATACCGATATCCCGGGAACGGCCGGGATGACGGCTTATTCGGAATATCCCGGATCAACCGGTACCTGGAATTTTCGCGCTGTTGTCCAATACAGTGGTTGCCAGGCTCAGTATTCCATTCCGGCAACAATAACCGTTGCACCAGGCAAAGCATGCTATCTGACAACGTTTATCGAAGGTCTCTTTGATCCTGATCAGGGTGAAATGAAGAAAGTGCAGGATTGCACTGACGGGGAAAATACATATGACAAGTTCTCCGGAACAATTACGGATACCCTCAGTGTATTCCTGGCCAATGCACTGGAGCCATGGAATGTTGTTTATGAATGCCACCATCTTTTCCTTAATTCAAATGGTCAGGTTACAGCAATGACCCCTCAGTCACTGACAGGAAGCTATTATATTGTGATCCGGCACCGGCAGGGCATTGAAACCTGGAGCAATCAACCCGTGGATTTCAGCGGATCGTCAGTCAGTTATGATTTTACTGCGTCGGATACCCGGGCTTTTGGCAATAACCTGAAACAATTGTCTGGTTCACCTGCACTTTTCGGCATCTATTCCGGTGATGTAAGAAGCATGAGCACCCAGCAGGATGGGTATATTGATATTTTTGATAACAATGCTGTATTCAACGAATCGCAGGGCGGAGCATACGGCTATCTGCCCGAGGACCTGACGGGCGACGGCTTTGTTGATGTTTTCGACATGGTTGTGTCCTTCAACAATGTTCAACTTGGAAAAGGCATGATCACCCCCCCGAATCCAGGGAAGTAGCAATGAACAATGAGGAATGAGCAATAAAAAATTGCCAAGGATTCATTCTTCATTGCTCATTGTACCGGATCTCTACCTCCCTTACTGAATCCCTGCCGTCCTTCACGGTTAGCCGCAGTGTTGTTCCCCTGGGTTGTGTCATCAGGTCGGTCAGGTTCCGGAACGTGACATTCTTTACCGGCATATTGTTTACGGAAATGATCTCGGTTCCATCTTTCAGTCCCGCAATTCCTGCGGGAGTGCCGGGAACAATATCGAATACCCTGACAATACCGTCGTTCCCGGGGAAAAATGTAGCTCCCGCCCCGAGTTTTCCGGAAGGTCGCAACGGGAAGATCTCCAGCGGATCGATGGCAAGTGAAAGAACCTGCTTGTTGGAGCTGCATTTGAGGGTGAATTCGTATTTTTCTCCATGTTTCAGCCTGATCTGCAATGAAACCGAATCAAGATCCGTTTTTGCCTTGAGCGGTGCCACGATTTCCTTGAAACCTGAATTCACCACCGTGCATTTATTCTCGTTTGCGCTTTGACCGGTTTCCCATTTAACTTCGTATTCACCGACCCCCGGTTTTTCAATATAATCCTTCAGGATCGACTCCACTTCTGTCTTTGTACTGACCTGCATGGAATGGATGAAATCACTGTTTTTCGCTCTCTTTCCCCTGAAATCGCTGACATATTTCTTCAACCCGCGTTCAAAATCCACGGATCCCATGATATATTCCAGGTAATTCAGCAACAGTGCACCCTGGTAATAGCTTTCCACAATCTGCAATTGCCGGTTCTCTTCATCGCCCGCTTTTGACATGGGATGCGTGTAATCAATGTACGGAAGGGCGACAAGCCTGGTCCGCTGAAGGATGAAATTCTCAATATCCAGTCCCAATACCGGCTTCAGTGCCGTGATCTCCGAATATTTTGCAAAACCTTCAAACATCCAGTAATTTTCATGCGAAAGGGAGGAAACAAGGTTTCCCCACCAGGTATGTGATATTTCATGAATAAAGTTGCGCCAGGGATACCCCATGGGATTGGTCTGTTGCGAGGTGGTGAAATAATTCCGGGGAACACAGGCAAAATTGAATCCGGAACTGTAATCATAGGCAAACGAGAATACCTTGAATTCCTTTCCGGGAACACTTCCGTAACTGAGTGTGAAATAACGATACGCTTTTTCGGTCAGATCAGCCACTTTCCCGATCACGGAATCTGCGGTAAAGCCGGGAACAATCAAAATGACCGTGAGATCCTCATATTTCCTCACTACCTTCTTCATGTCCTTGGAGGCAAAGAAAAACAGGCTCCGGTCGGTGATATCCGGATAGTTCTCCCAGGACAGCAGTTTCCGGTCACCGGCAAGTTGTGTTTTCGTAAGATGTCCCGAAGCGACAAGCTCGAACCCTTCAGGTACATCAAATTCGAGATCGAAGAATGGCAGCCGCTCCTGGTAAGTCCCTTTGATGATCGGATACCAGTTGTCGGTACGGGTGATTCCCGAATTGATATGGAAGATGGTATCGCTGATCTCACAGGCAAACCTGCCATAGGGAACCCCTTTATTGCCGGGATCTTTTTTCAGGCTGTATTTAAGGCTGATCTTTTCCTCGACCGGATTCAGATCCGCAGGCATGGTGATGGTAATCATCGAAGTGTCAACCTGGAATGACAAAAGGTTGTTTTTCCCGTCCAGAACGGTTTGAACATCGGTATTGATCCCTTTAAATCCTTCCCCCAGCTGAATTGACAGGGTATGGGCATTTACATTATGAACATTCAGTGTCAGCCTTGCCTCAACCTCGAACCGGTCGCAGGATGAAGGCACCGTTACAATGATCTTATAATGGCCGATGGTGAAGGGAAGGGAGTCAGCTTCAGTCATGGCTTTACCGGGGTTCAGGAAAAAAAGGAAAAATCCGGCAGTAAAAAATAAAAAGAGATATTTCATGGGACAAAAATTCAATGGTTGTAAACCAGTATAGGGATTCGTTTTTCAACAGGGATAAAAATAAATGTATTTTTCATGTCGTGCAAATTGATTTATCGGACAATCATTAGATTTATAATACAGGCAATGGAAAATGGATCATGCAGGTCATGGTTAAGCCAGGAAATTGGATATGAACAGATCTCTTAATATCAGCCTTCATCAGATTTTTCATTTAACCAATAGAATTTTACAAATCTGTTTTTGCAACTGATAATTGGTTGCAAAGAAAAAATTCTTATATTTGCATAAACTAAGATGAATGAGTATCCGGGAGAAACTTAAGGAGAAATTACTAAAGATGCCTAAAAATTTTACTTATGATGAAATGGTTATGCTATTAAAAGGGTTCGGATACATTGAAGAGGAGAGAAGCAGAAAATCAGGATCGTCGGTCATGTTTTATAACAAGGATCTCAACGACAAAATTTTATTCCACAAGCCTCACCCGCAAAAAGAATTAAAAAGATATATTCTCTCGACCGTGATTGAAAAACTAAAGAATAATAAAATGATTTGATCAGTTAATCCTTTTTTTGAACCTGTTGAAGAAAAATTTAATCCCATGAATACACTCACATATAAAGGTTATTTAGGATCCATAAACTTTTCTCCTGAAGATGAAATTTTCTGGGGGAAAATTGAATATATAAACGATATGATCACCTTTGAGTCTGATAATGCTCATGATCTGAAGAGAGAATTTGAAGACGCGGTAGAGGATTATTTAGCTTTCTGCAACGAAAAGGGTATCAAGCCGGATAAACCATTTAAGGGAAGTTTTAACGTCAGGGTAAAGCCTTCTGTTCATAAACTTGCCTTTCAAAAAGCCCTTGAATCTGGTATGTCGTTGAATAAATTTATTGAAACAACACTTGAAAAGGAGTTAAAAGATTCAGTGCATTAATGGACAAACCGCCCCTCACTTATTAATAACCACTTTTTTCAATATTGTATAACCTCGACCGGTTATTGATTCGGTGATCTTCAGCAGGTAAACCCCGTTCCTGAGTTTTGCAACCGATAGTTCACCTGCCAGATTTCGGGCGCCATCAAAGTTAATTGTCTTCTGAAGCAGTGGTCTCCCGTAAAGAGAAAGCAATGAAACTTCTACAGTTGACAGACCGTTTGTTTCAAACTCCAGGTAAAGCTTGCCGGACGCAGGATTGGGATAAACCTGTACGTTAAAACCAGAATTTTCATAGGGACTGGATCCTTCATTCGAAACAGTCCTGATCAGAGGCATGTTGAATACCACACCGTTGATCACATCCGAATTCTCATCGGCAAGCTCACTTTCCGGGGACATGCTGAAGCGGATGGTGTTTCCGGCGGTAAAGTTATTCGTGGTTTCCGCATGCAGGATGAAAACCGGTTCACCGTTCATTACCGTCACGGGTTCAGTCTCTGCCCAGACCATTCTTGCTTCACCATTTTTCACTGTATAGATCAAATCACCCTTTAGCATTCGGATTTCATTGATCCTGATAAGTTCCTGAGGGAACAATAAAACGAAGGAGGCAGCAGAGAAAGCAGTGTTTTGACCCGCCAGGACAGGGATCTCAAATTCTTCTCCGGGCCCCGTGTATAGTGATCCCACGGAGATAAGTTCAATGCCATGACCCGCTTTCTGACCTGTTGAAGGGATGTTTGATCCGTTCACATCCCCGGTGCAGAGGCCGTAGAAATCCTGGCTGATATCATTTCCTGCCAGGATCAGCGTATCCCCGCCGTTCACTTTTGCAAAGACCCAATCTCCGCGGTCAAAGCTATTGTCAAGCCCTGCAAACCGTCTTTTGATCTTTAACGCATCGGTGGCGTTGATGGAATTGGTGTTGTTGACATCCGCAGCCATAAGCCGGATTGGAACCGTCAACAGTTCAAGCCCGGTAAAATGACGTTGCACTTTCAGGGCATCCGTACCGTTAACACCGCTCCATGGTTTCCGGGTTGCGGCTGAAACAGTGTAGATCCCGCAGGGTTTCCCGGTGAACGAAAACACACCGGAAAGATTGGCGAGCGTTGAATCGGTCTTTATCCCGTTTTTCTTCAGGTAAACTTTAACGGAATCCAGGGCGGTGCCGAAGTCGTTGTTATAGTAAAATGAACCGGACAGTCCAGCAGGGCCGGAAGCCGTCAGTCCCAGGGAGGAAGAAGGCCCGTCACCACACAGATTGACGCCATGTACCGTGATATTTCCTGTGGTCGCGCCCCCGTCGAAATCAACGGTGACAGAATGGGTCCCGTTATTATGGATCGAAGCCCCGGTTCCGGTATATGACCATACATAGGAGTCAGAATTCGGCTCAGGAGCCACTGAATATGATATGCCCGAAGTCCCGGGGCAAATAGTACCCTGACCTGTTATGATGCCCGGTAACTGCGGGCTCCTTTTCTCCGTAAAAAACATGACGGGTGTAGCGGAATTTATGGAATACCATGTGTTGAGTGTACGGCTGTCCCCGAATCCTCCGGAGGGTGGGATCATCCAGGTATGACATCCTGCTCCGGGCAGGCTTGCACAACCAGTGAAATTGGCAGTTCCCATCGGGAAGTTTAAATCATCCCAGTAAAAGAGAGGGTCAGGCGGGGATGGGAAAGTAACAGGCCGGACCATGCTTACATTGAAACCATTCTGGTTGAATTCTACATCATAGAGCGGAAAGTGGGTAAGGCTGTTCACATAGCTCAGTTGAAACGGGACCGCGGCGCCGTTGACAACAGGGGTTGCCGGAGAAGAGCCATCCAGGCCGTCCCACTGGATCGTATTGATGCCGGCAGTAACCGGCACAGATAAGATTCTGTCAGAATAGGGTGGACCAAGTGAACTCAATTGCAGACTGATGTCGACATTGCCCGATTTCGTTGTTCCGAAGGAAAAATCGACCGTACCATCACAATGAGGGATGGTTGTCACAGGGATCATGTCATCAAGCCGTCCGATCGTTCCGGTTGGATATACAGCGTTATCCGGATCATTCAGGAAGATCTTGTACTGGGGATATGTATGTTCCAGAGAAACGGATCTCCGGGCTTCTGATGCAGGCATCCCGGGTGAGATCGGGTAACACCCCGATTCATTGCAGGAAACAGTGAAAATACCTGGCACTATGCCATTGAAATCAATTTTAGTGACGATGCTGTCAGGGGAATAAACGTACATCTTGCCAAAGAATTTATTCGCTGAACCGTAAGAAGGAATATCACAATAGATCTGCCAGGCTTTTGACCATACCCGGCCTTCGATGGCCGTCATGGTTGTGGTGTTAATAACGGTGATATCGAAATTTTCCCATGATTTTGAAGACATTGGTGTGGTCTGGCATGCCATGTAATAATCTCCGTTCATGTCAGGAATACAGTTGAGTGAAGGGTAGCCCGTTCCGGGCGCAATGACGTCGGGTCCTGAAACAGCCTGCGTCCAGGTACTGATATATCCCGGCAGTCCATAAGTAGGCACGGATCCAATACTTAATATAGTTCCGTCGGGCCGGTAAATATAATAGTTAGACGTCCCCGAACCTGAATAAAGCGACCCGAATCCGAAATAAATGGATTCCCTGGTAAAATCAGAGATATGGATCCAAAGCCGGTGGTCAGCATCACCGCCGTTCAGAAAGAACGAATTCCGGGTCGGATCAATGCATAAATATCCTTTATTGGTTTCGGCAGGTCTGAATTGTTTGGTGCCTTCGGCGAGGGAAATCAATACAGGTATGTTCAGTATGAACAATAAGGATAATTGCTTTAGCGAATAGTGTATCATCTCTATAGATTAATTGATCCTACCTCATAAGAACAACCTTACTCATTATTCCTGCAGAATCATCCCCCTCCGCCCTGATCCGGATGAAATAGATCCCTTCAGGCAACGAGGAGACGTTGATCTGCCTCACGCATTTGCCCGTTGGATCATTGTATTGCTGATGCAGCACCAGGGCTCCCGCTGAACTGGCCAGGTTGATGTCAACGGTTGTCGCCGTTGCGATTTCATAACTGAGGGTCAGCTGGTCGGTTGCGGGATTCGGATAAATGGAAAGCAGCCGGATCCCGGCTCCGGTTGGAACATTAATCTCACGCTGTACGTTGATATGCGGGTAGTAAATAACCGCATCATTCAATGGTTCTGCCATCGGATCGGCAATTTCAGAGCCTGGCATGAGATTGAGGCTGATCACGGGGTTGACATCCATCTGCTTTACCCTGAAATTCAGGATGGCAAACGGATCTTCCCGTGATGATATCAAGGGATCCACCTCCGACCAGGCCAGTCTCAGTTCACCATGCTGGCTGTTCTTTATTACAACACCTTTTGCAGAAGAGGCATCCATGAATTCCAGGGCATATTCCGGAAATGCCAGTACCAGGGAATAGGCGCCTATTTCATTCGGATCTTTCAGGTAGATGGGTATTTGAAACTCCATTCCTGCTGCAATGTTTATCTCACCCGACTCTTCCAAGGAAAGGACCGGTCCTGATTTTCCACCCGTTGACGGAATGAAGGAACCATTTACATCCCCAACGCATAATCCATAGAATGACTGGCTGATGCTTGCGTTTGCCAGGATGATGGAGTCTCCGCCCGTACCAGTCTTTCCAAAGATCCAATCCCCCTTCGGAAAAGAAGTGTCGAGTCCGACGAAACGCCGTTTGATCTTCAAAGCATCGGTGCCATTGACGGAACCGGTGTTGTTGACATCGGCCGCAGCGATCCGTACAGGTTCCGTCAGCAGTTCCAGCCCGGTAAAATGACGCTGGACTTTCAGTGCATCCGACCCGTTGTTACCGTTCCAGGGCTTGCCAGACCAGGCGCTGATCGTATAGATCCCGGACCCTGTCCCCGAAAAGAGAAAATAACCGGAAAGATCTGTTCGTGTCGAATCGACGCCGGTCCCATTGTGTTTCAGCAGTACCCATAATGAATCGAGCGGCGTATTTGCTGAATTGTTGTACAGGTAGTGCCCGCTGATGTCGAGCCCCGGCTGGATCACCCCGTCGTGGTAAAAGAAGGATGTAGGGGTATCAGGAAGGGCATTTCCCGTAGCATCGGTATATTCGCAGTCAGAGCTATTGTTCGCGGCATTGTTCCAGGAAAGCACGGCGACTCCATTGAGGTATGTGAAAACGAGATCCAGGATCTTGCTCCCCGAAGGAAGGGTGACCGGTGTAATGTCCGACCATACCATCATCACCTTATGAAGGGTATCATTGATGTGGACATCATTTACGATCACAGTTCCCAGCAAGGGATTTATGTTGGTGGCAGAGTCGAATACAGCCCTTGAGGGGTTATATTCAAGCCGCAACGAAATGGACCCGATGTTTGTTAAATGATCAACCGTGACGGGGACCAGCGTTGGCAATGAGGTTTCTCCTGCGGTACTTCCCGCATAGGTGACAGGCGTCTGGATATCCGGTGAAACCTGCACGATATAAAGGGATGGGGAAGCGATGCATCCGTGGGATGAGGGTGTCACCATGTAAAACACCTGTTCTATTGTATTTCCCGAGTTATAAAGGGTTTGTTGGATCAGTGTGCCTGCGCCTTGTGAATAGCCTGTGACATTTGCGGAGGAGGAAGAAGAGGTCCAGTAAAATGTCGTCCCCGGGACTGTTGACGACAGGAGGATATTCGTCGTTTGTCCCGAAAGGATATACGTGTTTGGAGGTGTAAAGATGATATCCGGCCCAGGAAAGACCGTGTCAATGACGTGAATGGCCGGGCCGGTGCATCCGTTTGCGGTCGGTGTGACTGTATAATCAACAATTCCGGGGTAACCGCCGGTATTGAACAGGACCTGGAAGATCATATTCCCTGTTCCGGGGGAGAATCCGGTGACACCCGGGGAGGTAGACGATGCAGTCCAGGAAAATGAAGTGCCGGGGATGTCTGATGAAAGGGTGATATTTGTCGATGTGCCTGAACAGATCGTACCGGTTCCCGAAAAACCTGCTGTAGGTCTCTGGATGACTGTTACAGTGACCGGATTGGACATGGCAGGATTTCCGGATGCACATTCGGCACTGGAAGTAAGAGAACAACTTATAACATCACCATTTGAAGGAAAGTAGCTGAAGACAGGGCCCGAGGCTGAAACGATATTACCACAGAGAAACCAGTTATAATATGGCGAATTCCCGGGGTTGACCGGGGTTGCTGTGAATGTGACAGGAGTTCCTTCACACACCGGGTTTGCAGAAGCTGTAATGGCAACACTGACCGGTGTGGAACTTGCGATCATGGTGATGGCATTAGAGTTGGCCGGGTTTCCTGATGCACACGTAGCGTTTGAGGTGAGGCGGCAGTATATTACATCACCATTCCCCGGAGTACAAGAGAAATTCGGACTGTTTGCCGCAGGAACATTAATCCCGTTTATTCTCCACCGGAAAATCGGTGAAGTTCCTTCATTGCTTGCCATTGCCGTGAAATCAACCACGGTGCCCTGGCAGAATGGGTTTGCAGAGGCTGTGATAGATATGCTGACAGGCTCCTGGGGATATACATTCATTGTGATAAAATTGGAGGTGGCAGAATTCCCGTTAGTACAAGTCAAGTTGGAAGTCAGGGTGCAAGAGAGGATGTCTCCATTGGTGGGAATATATTGAAATATATTAGAATTCACTCCTACTGACTCCCCATTCACTTTCCACTGGTATAAGGGATATGATCCTCCATTTACAATGGTTGCTGTATAAACAACCAGTGTTCCCTGGCATACCGGATTTAGGGATGCAATGATATTGATGCTGACAGGCAGGCCGGTGGCGGAAGACATGATGATCCGGTTTGATGTGACCGGATTTGGCCCGGTGATACAACCCTGGTTCGAGGTCATCAGGCAAGTGATGGAATCTGCGTTAACCGGGGTATAAACGTAAGTCGTGGAGTTGGTTCCAACAAGGAACCCGTTGACACGCCACTGAAACACAGGGGCTGTTCCGCCGTTCGAAGGCATTGCTGTAAAAGTCACCGGTGACCCGGTGCAGAAGGGATTCTCGGAAGCCGATATGGTTACACCTATCGTCTGTTGTGGTACGACCGACATCGTAATCGCGTTCGATGTGGCTGGATTTCCTGAGGTACAGGGGGCAGTGGATTGAAGGGTGCAGGTGATAATGTCTCCGTTGATTGGAGTATAGATGAGCATTGTACTGTTGCTGCCGACATTGCCTCCATTTATTTTCCATTGATAAACCGGAGCACTCCCCGGGTTGACCGGTGTGGCCGTGAATGTTATCGTAGTTCCCTGGCAGGTCGGGTTGGCAGATGCAGAAATGGTCACGCTGACTGGCAGGGCAAAGGCTGCCACCATGCTGATCGGATTCGACTCAACGGTGCTTGGCCCGCAGCCTGGGGAGAATGTGGCTGAGCAGGTTATAATATCACCATCCACGGGGTAATATGTATATGTCGCGCTATTGTTCCCGACATTCATCCCGTTAACCTCCCATTGGTAAATAGCCCCGCCGGGGATCGACGGGGTTGCGGTAAAGGTTACCGCTGTCCCCTGGCAGAATGGATTTGCTGATGCAGTGATGAAAACACTGTTTGTCGGGTTAATGGTAACGATCAGATGACCGGACATTCCGGTGCAACCATTGGCAGAAGGAGTAACGGTATAGGTTACGGTTTCAGGCAAAGATCCGGGATTGATCAGGGTTTGCTGGATCAGGTTGCCTGTTCCGGGAGAAAACCCTGCCAGGTTGGGGGAACTTGGAGTAGCTGTCCAGGTGAATGAGGTTCCCGGAATATTGGACAGTATCTGGATATTTGTCATTTGTCCTGAACAAATCGACTGTGATGAGGGGTTGAAATAGACATTCGAACCCGGGTAAATTGTGACGGTGTAATCGGCAGCCGGACCGTTGCAACCATTGGCTACCGGGGTTAAGTGATATGTGACCGTTTCAATGGTAAATCCTGAATTTATCAATGACTGATTGATCAGTGACCCGGAACCCTGGCTGTAGCCTGAGATATTAGGAGAACTACCTGTGGCAGACCAGTAAAAAGTAGTACCTGCGACATTAGATGTCAGGCTGATATTGGTGCTGCTGCCGGAACAGATCTGTTTTGACATGGGGGTATTGGTGATGGAGGGAAAGGGAAGGACCGTTACCACGTAATCGGTGACCGGGCCAGAACAACCATTAAGTGTGGGTGTGATGTGATAGATTATGGACTCAGGGATATTACCCAGATTCATTAAATACTGGCTGATAATGCTCCCACTCCCGTCGCTAAATCCCACTACATTCGGGGAACTTGAAGTGCATGTCCAGGTAAAGGTTGATCCCGGGAAATTTGCAGCAAGGATAATATTCGTGGGAGAATTCGAGCACAACATCATGGAAAGAGGGTTATTTATCACCACGGGTGTTGGGTTCACTATCATAAAAATTGTATTTGAAAAAACAGGATTCATTGTTACGCATGGCTGGTTTGATGTCAGCTGGCATCTGATGACATCTCCGTTTAATGGCATCATGGTCATCGTGGGGGTGTTCATTCCCACGCTGATATTATTGACCTTCCATTGGTAGAAAGGATTCGGGCCTTCGTTCGTCGGACTCGCAGTGAAGGTGACCGGTTGATTCAGGCAGGAGGGATTGGCTGAAACCGAGATCCAGATCCCTGGTGAGGCTCCTGAAAAAACATTGACCGGAAAGACCGCAGGCGAGGGAGACGAATTATAGTTCACGCTGATGGAATTGAGCCCTGGAGTATCCCATGTTACAAAAACTGAATTTGTTCCGTCCCCAGAATTGATCGTTCCGCCAGATGATATAGTCCAGATGTAATCTGACATCCCGGCCTCCGTAAAGTAGTTATAGCCGCCCATCCCGGCGCAGGCTGTATCAGGTCCGGTAATGGTCGGAATGTCAAGCGGTGTTTGGACGGGAACTCCCGTTGATCGTTCCTGCCCGTTGGTTTTGAATGAAATGAAGAGTAAAATGGAGATCGTAAGAAGTACACATGGTTTCATATAGCTGGGGTTTGAATTTTTCGCGTCTTTGCGTCTTAGCGGTTATTTTAAAGAGGCTCCTTTGAGACATCCTCATGGAACTAATGAATCAGAGCCTGAATATGAAATTCCAAATATTGATGTAAATATAATTTGAAATTATGATTAAGCAATGGGAAATGCGGATTTTTATGATGAGAAGAAGATAAAGCCGGATAAGTTGTTAAAAAAAATCTTGTTCACATGTATTACCTTATACCTCTTCGACCGATTAATGTGTGACAAATTTCAGTGCTCACATTTTAACTCAGCGACAATGGCATTCATGATTTCGAGGGGTAAATTATGGAAGTGGCGGGAGTATTCGCTTCGCTCATGATCCCTGAAAGGGGGGGGCTTCACCTGAAAATGCTGCACACTCCGTGTTTTCATTTTTCTTTTTTCCCGGATAGAAAAACAAGTTTTTCATCCGGTCTAAAACAAAAATGCTGCTTCGCAGAGCAGCATTTTCAGGTGGCGGAGAGAATGGGATTCGAACCCATGAACCGCTTCTCGCGATTACACACTTTCCAGGCGTGCGCCTTAGACCAACTCGGCCATCTCTCCTGTTGGCTTTCAGCTCTTGGCTTTTGGCTATTGGCGTTTAATGATAAAAATTTTGCTAACAGCCAATAGCTAAAGGCCAATAGCAAATTGGCCTGCAAAAGTATACAAATATTCCGGATTATCCAACGGTCATTTCTCCACGAAGCGAAATTTGCAACAGATCCTGCACTGTTTCTTTGGCTAAGCCGCTTCCGAGAAGGTACATCAGCTTGGTGACAGCCGATTCGGTGGTGATGTCGTAACCGCCTATCACACCGATCTTGCCGAGTTCGAGACTGGTTTCATACTTACCGATCTCCACCGTTCCTCCTTTGCACTGGGTGACATTGAAAATGATGATCCCCCTGTCAATGGCCTGTTTCAGCTGATCCAGGAACCATGGGGCTGTCGGGGCATTGCCTGCTCCGAATGTCTCCAGGATGACAGCCCGCAACCCTTCGCTGTTGAGCGTTGCATGAACCACCTTCTCAGTGATCCCCGGAAAAAGCTTCAGAATGGCGATGTTCTCTTCCAGGACGGTATGAACCTTTAGCTTTTTAAAATTGGGCTTCAGGATCAGGTTGTGGTTGTACCGGATGTATACGCCTATCTCAGCCAGTGCATCATAGTTCCCGGAAAGAAAGGCGCTGAAATGCTCTGCATTTACCTTCGTCGTGCGGTTTCCCCGGAAAAGCTTATTCTCGAAACAAATGCATACTTCCGGAACAACCGGCGTATTTTCGTCCCTGGCTGCCGCAAGCTCGAGCGAGTTGATGAAATTGTCGCGGCCATCGCTGCGGAGTTCGCCCATCGGAAGTTGTGATCCGGTAAGGATGACGGGCTTGTTCAGGTTTTCCAGCATGAAACTCATTGCAGATGCCGTATACGACATCGTATCGGTACCGTGAAGCACGACAAAGCCATCATAGCTTTCATAGTTATCGCCGATCACTTTTGCCAGTTCAACCCAGAACGACGGGTGCATGTTCGACGAATCCAGCATCGGGGAAAAGGAATGAAAATCGATCCTGTAATTGAAATTCCGGAGGATCGGCATGTCATTGTATATGTTCGTGAAATCAAAGGGTCCCAACGCACCGGTTTCCCTGTCCTTGATCATACCGATTGTTCCGCCGGTATAGATCACCAATATGGAGGTTTGGTCGTACATACTCTCCTGTTTATTTTACCCACCCCGACCTTCGGTCTTCCCCTCCCTGGATCCCCGCGTACGCGGGGAACTTTGGGAGGGAAAAAAAAGGGTGGGTATGGTTAGTTCATTACCTGATTTTAAACAAAGCTAATGCATTCCCCGTCGTAACCTTCGCCACTTCTTCAACCGATACCTTTTTGATCTCGGCGATCTTTTGAGCGATGATCGGAATATACGCGCTTTCATTACGTTGTCCCCGGTAAGGGACGGGTGTCAGCCAGGGAGAATCGGTTTCAAGTACCAGGTGCTCAAGACCGATCACCTCAACGACCTGCTGAAGCCCTGAATTCTTATAGGTGATGATGCCCCCGATGCCAAGCTTGAAGCCCAGTTTCGTTGCTTTGTCCGCCTGTCCGGCATTTCCTCCGAAACAATGAAATATTCCGGTCAGATGCTGATCTTTCATTTTCTCAAGGATGTCAACAGCGATGTCAAAGGAGTTCCTCGTATGAATGATCGCAGGAAGCCGGTACCTGATCGCCAGCTCAACCTGTGACCTGAACGCCGCAACCTGCTCTTCCCGGAAGGTTTTATCCCAGTAAAGATCAATACCAATCTCACCGATCCCATAGAATTTAAAGGAAGGATCATCCAGGTATTCATTCACCACCCGCAGTTCTTCCTTGTAATTGGATTTGACGGAAGTCGGATGAAGACCCATCATCGGAAAGCAGTGCTTGTCATGTTTCTGACACAGGCTCAGCATCGATTGATGGTATTCCGTATCAATGGCCGGCAGGAAAATGTACTTTACATTTTGTTCGACAGCCCTGTCCATTACAGCGTCACGATCATCATCAAATTCACGCGCATATAAATGCGTATGCGTATCGGCAAATATCATGTTATTCAATGTCAACTGTTTTTATGATAGCCGGGATATCCTGGTCTTTCATGCACCGGAAATGATTTTTCGGACACTGAGGAAACCCGATCTTGCTGCAGGGACGGCATGAAAGACCGGCAACTTCAAACACAAATGACCGGTTTTGTGATCCGGCGGGAAAATAAGGATACATTCCGAATTCCGGGATGGTATTGCCCCAGATGGAAATCATAGTCTTTTTAAAGGCGGCTGCTATATGCATCAGCCCGGTATCGTTGGTAATAACCTTTTCAGCCTGCATGATGACGGAGGCCGACCGGTTGATGCTGAATGCGCCGCAGGCATTGTAAACATTTCCCTTCGAAAGGTTCCGGATACGATCTCCGCGTTCACGGTCTTCCGGGCCGCCCAGCAGAACGATTGGTCCGCGGATATTCCGGCAGATTTTCACGGCCAGGTCCTCCGGCAGTAATTTGGTGTTGTGCTTGCCCCCGATGACAAAGGCAATGTATTTCTGACCGGCTATTTCGGGGAATGCAAAAGGATCAACATGGTCCTGCGCGGAAATGAAGTAATCAAGGCCCAGCCCGTCGTTCGTGATCTCCAACCCCCCGGCAGCCTCAAAATACCGGTCAACGATATGAATTGCAGGAAGCAGGTTGATCCTGAAATTGACCAGGAGCCATTTTCTAATATTCAGCTTTGAAAAGGAAGAGCCACGTCGTCCAAGGGTTAACCTGACATAATAGGACCGGAGATTTTTATGAAGATCAATGATGTGATCAAATTTTTCTTCCCTCAATTGCGGAATGATCTCTGCGAAATTATGGTCATATGACCAGATTTTGGCCAGGTGCGGATTTGCTGAAATAACCTGCTGATATTGTTTCTTGACAAGAAAATGAAGCTCAACCCCCGGGATCTGCTTTTTCAGGCATCGGATCACGGGTGTCGTAAGTACGATATCCCCGATGGAACTGAGGCGGATGATAAGGACTTTTTGGATGGATTTTTTCATAAGTCAGCAGTTCGCAGTCGGCAGTCAGCAGTCAAAAATCCGTAATTCGTAATTCGTAAATCGTAATTACCTGATGAACGGGTTATTTCTTTTTTCGTACCCGATCGTCGTTTCCGGGCCATGGCCCGGATAGACGACAAGGTCATCGGGCAGGGTGAAGAGTTTTTCATGGATGCTCTTCATCAGCAGGTCAAAATCCCCTGTTGGAAGATCTGTTCTGCCGATGGTATCCCTGAAAAGAACATCCCCCGTGATGACGAAATTCTGCTCTTCACTGAGAAAACACACACTTCCTTCAGCATGCCCCGGTGTATAGAGAACCTTCAATCCGGATTTTCCAAAAGTAATAATTTCACCATCAAGAATATATCTCTTTACAGCCGGGATCCTTCCGATCACGAACCCAAGCGAATCCCCGATCTCCTTCAACGTATGGAAGAACGGGGCTCCCGACTGGTGATATTCAGGGTAGATCCCGAATTCTGCAGCAATGAAATCATTCCCAAGCACGTGATCCACATGGCAGTGGGTATTGATGTTCCGCACAAGGGTCAGCCTGTTCTCATTTATGAACCTGCTCAACTCCTGTTTTTCTTTCTCCTCGTAGCAGGCAGCATCAATAATTATACACTCTCCTGTTTCATCATAAAGCAGGTAGGTGTTTACCATGAAGGTATTGAAGACAAATTTCTGGATCGAGATCATATAAAATATTTAGAAATCCTTTGATCATAGCGGCTCTGCAAAGTTATGAATTTGCAAATAATTGCCCCGAACATTTAGAATAATCTTAACTTAGCAGTGCAAATCCTCTGGACAAATTTTCCTGCAAACCATGGTAAATGCCGGATCTTATAAAATATACCGCTGTTTTATCAGGATTTTCTTGTTTGTCGTTTTATTCGGTTTCATCTCCATCCAGGATGCCTTCTGCCAGTTCTATAACGGTTCGCAGCTGAACTTCGGAAAAAGCCGGGTTCAGTTTAATAATTTTCTCTGGACGTATTACAGGTTTGATAAGTTCGATACCTATTTTTATCTCAACGGGAAGGAACTGGCCCTTTATACCGCAAAATATGCCGACAAGCATATCAAGGAGATCGAGCTGGGGCTTCAGTCGAACATCGAAGAAAAGATCCAGTTCATCATTTTCAACAACCTTTCGGATCTCAAGCAGAGCAATATCGGGCTGACCGGTGACTGGGACAGCTACAATACAGGCGGGGTGACAAGGATCGTCGGCGGGAAAGTGCTGCTTTTCTTCGACGGGAATTACGATCATTTTGAGCAGCAGATCCGGTCAGGGATCGCCATGGTGATCCTGAATGAAATGATTTACGGAACGGGGATCGGGGCCCAGATAAAGAACACCACGCTGTTTAACCTGCCCGAATGGTACCTGAACGGACTTATATCCTATATGTCAGAGAAATGGAATCCGGAGATCGACGATATTGTACGGGATGCAGTGCTGACCGGCCGGTACACAAAATTCAGCAAGCTAACCGGCCTGGAAGCAGCTTATGCAGGACACTCCCTCTGGAACTATATTGCCATGAAATACGGAGAATCCAGCATTCCGAATATCGTTTATATGGCCCGGATGAGCAGGAATGTGGAAAAGGGCTTTTTATACGTGATCGGTTCATCTTTCAATACGCTGATCGCAGACTGGCTTTCATTCTATAAAACGGTCTATACGGAAGAAGACAGCACAAGGAGTGTTCCTCCCGGAAAATCCCTGGTAAAAAGGCATAAGGAGGGGAAGGTCTATACGCAGCTGAAGGTGAGTCCGGACGGCAGGCATGTGGCTTATTGTACCCACGACCTTGGGATCCAGAAGGTTTATATTGTTGATCTTGAAAAAAACAAAAGGAAAAGGATCTATCGTGGCGGGTACCGTCTTGCTGAACGGCCTGATTATACCTTCCCGATCCTCGCCTGGCACCCTTCCGGAAAAGTCCTGGCCATCATAACCGAACGGAAAGGGGAAGATTACCTCTACCTTTACAGAACAGAAGAAAGGGATTCCGAGAAGCAGGTCCTTTTCAATTTTCAGAAGATCCTTGATTTCTCCTATTCCGACAATGGGAACTTGCTGGTCTTTTCAGCCGTCCAGAAGGGGCAATCTGACATTTATGTCTTCAATATTGCTTCAGGGTCTTATGAACAGATCACGAAAGATGTTTATAATGACCTGAATCCGAGGTTCATCAATCATTCGAGCCGGATCATCTTCAGTTCAAACCGGGATAGTGACACCATCCGTTTCGATCCCAAAACAGATTTCACCAGGCTGCATTTTACCAATGATATTTTTATATACAATTATGCAGAAAAAAGGAATATCCTGACACGGGTCACAAATACTCCTCTTGCTGATGAGATCCAGCCCATGCCTTATTCTGACAACTATTTCTCCTACCTCAGCGATGAAAATGGAATATATAACCGTTACGTTGCGCGATCTGACAGTGCGATAACCAACATCGACACCACAACCCATTACAGGTATTTCACCTCTTCCATGGCAGTCACCAACTACTCGAGGAATATCCTCAGCCAGGATATCAGCTATAAAGGAGGGAAGGCCGGGGAGATCCTTTTCCGGAATAACAGGTTTTCATTGTTGATCTCGGATCTTGTCCTTCCTGAACGCCTGTCCCCGGAAAATCTTCAGCCTACCTACTTCGGGAAACATATCTTTGGTCAGCGGGAGTTAAAGAACCCTTCGCATGCTCCGGATACAGTCAAACAAAATAAGGAGGAAGGCCCGGTCCAGAAAAACAAGCATTTTTCAACGGTTCGCACCAGTGATGTTTACAGGGAAAAAGTGCTGACCGACACCAACTTCCGGGAACTGGTCCCAGAATTCCAGCCTTCGGCTCCACCTTCGAGGCCGGATTCCATGACCCGTTCCAGGTACCTGATGCTTATCACATCTGCCGGAAAGGATACAACCGATAAATATGCAAAAGCAAGACCGTTGAACTATAATGTCGGGTATAATATTGACCAACTGGTAACCCAACTGGATTTCAACTACCTGAATTCAGCATACCAGCCGTTCACCAATGCACGGGAGCCGATTTTTATCAATCCGGGGTTCAATGCATTGTTCATGCTGGGGGTCACTGACCTGATGGAGGATTACCGGATTACCGGAGGTGTCAGGCTGAATTTTAACCTCATCAACAACGAGTACCTGTTCAGTTATTCCAATATGCGGTACCGGCTTGACCACCAGATCATCTTTCACAAGCAGGCCGTTGAGGAACTGGGAAGATATTCTTACATCCGACACAAGATCAATGAACTTTATTATATCCTGACCTGGCCTTTCACCCCCGTACTGAACATTAAAGGAACGGCGGCTATCCGTTACGACAGGGCGGTTTATTTATCGACCGATCAGTTCAACCTGAGGATCCCGGATGCCAATAAGTATTGGGGCAGTGTCAAAGGTGAACTGACCTATGACAATACCAGGAGCCTGGGACTGAATCTTTACCAGGGAACGAGATACAAGTTATTCGGAGAGTATTACCAACTCCTGAATGCAAAGAATAACAACATGGTCGTGCTTGGCGCCGACATCCGTCATTATGAGAAGATCCACCGGACCATGATCCTGGCTTTAAGGTTCGCTGCAAGTACATCATTTGGCGAAAGCAAGCTTGTTTATTATATGGGAGGAGTGGATAACTGGCTTTTTCCCAGGTTTAACCTGAGCACACCTGTTGCCCAGGATCAGAATTACGCATTTCAGACACTTGCAACGAACATGCGGGGGTTTGATCAGAATATAAGAAATGGAAATAGTTTTGCAGTGATCAATACTGAGATCAGGCTCCCGGTCTTCCGTTACCTGTTCAACCGGCCGATCCGTTCTGATTTTCTCAACAACTTCCAGATCGTTGCCTTCGGCGATGTTGGGACTGCCTGGACGGGCGTTAATCCGTACTCATCAGAAAATCAGCTGTACAATTATCAGATTTCGGCCAGACCCTTATTTATCACCGTTGAGTTGCTAAAAGACCCCATTGTGGCAGGGTTAGGCGGAGGACTCAGGGCCCATCTCCTGGGTTATTATGTCAGGGGCGACCTGGCCTGGGGAATTGAGAACGGTGTTGTGAGAAAACCAATATTCTACCTCTCATTAAGCCTTGATTATTAAGCCATGAATCCTGTACCGGAGCACATTCTGAAATTCATCGGGGAACATCATGTTCTCACTCTTGCGGTTTCAACAGATACAGGTCCATGGTGCGCCACCTGCTTCTATGTTTATGTTGAAGCGGTCAACCTCTTCATCTTTACTTCGGATGATGATACAATACATATCAGTGAAGTACTGAAGCGACAGGATTTCATGGTGGCCGGAGCCATTGCACTGGAAACGAAAATGGTCGGAAAGATAAGGGGGATCCAATTCTCAGGCCCTATGAAAAGGCTTGAAGGAGGGGCGTTGAAATTGGCGAAGAAAGCTTACCTGGGGGCCTTTCCGGTAGCGCGCCTTGCCCCGCTCACGCTTTGGGGGGTGACCCCGGAAGTTTTGAAAATGACAGATAACCGGCTGGGGTTCGGTAAAAAATTAACCTGGAAAATTGACAAATAAAAAAAGGGATCATTGTCGGGGTGACTCGCGAGTCACCCCGACAATGTTGCCCGGTGCGGGCTAATTATTGTCCTGCAGGCGGTAACGGCACCGGTGATGGAGGTCGTGGTCCGTAAATCATCGAATATCTATAGGTTTGCCCGTTATAAAAGGTTGTCTTCCTAGCCTGAGGCTGCGGCGTGAACGGGCAAAGCAAATCAGAATTTTGCGGTACATTAAAGATAACGGCTTCCCTTGTCCCGGTAACTGGTCCCATCTCATAAAAATGGTAAGTGCTGATTGACGGGTCATAGGGTTGTGATCCATTGACCGCACTACCATTGCCGTCAGTGACCATTACCAATGACGGGCAGGCAGTTTGTCCGGGAGGGAGGTGATTTGCCACATTTACCTGGTAGTGAATCAATGCAAAGGGTATGCTATTTCCCGGGTTCGACGCATTAATCGTGTATCCTGCCATTATGGCCAGGATTACAACCGAAAGAAAAACATATTTTTTCATGACTGTTATTTTTTAATTGTTAGAATTATTTTATTGACCTCATCCCATGCACCCCTTCTCCTTCAGGAGAAGGGGACTGGGGTTGAGGTGTTTTTTGTTAACCTGCCGGCAGGCAGTCTTGCTGCGGTATTTGGGTCTCCCGAATACCTGAGACACTGAGGTGAATACCAATTAATCTCAGCCTGCAACGCATTTTGTATTGTTTCAGATACTATTCAGAAGCCGGAGGCAATGGGATAGGACTGGGAGGTCTGATGCCATAAACCATGGAATACATGTAGGTTGTTCCGTTTAAGAACGGCCCCGTCCTGGGCACAGGTATCGGGGTAACAGGGCATATGACGTCGCCGAATGGGTCAACCGACAGGTGTGCGACCCTTATCCCGTTAACCGGACCTAATTCGTAAAAATGATAAGACATTATATACGGATGATACGGTTGAATTGTACCGATCGGGTAACCGTTCTGATCAGTGATCATCACAGATGAAGGACAGATTGTCTGACCTGATGGCAGATAATTCTGAATATTAACCTGATAATGAATATAAGGGCGTGCCATTTTGCCTTTATTTCCCCCGAAAGTCGGCGGGATTGCCAGGATTTCCATAAGTATAATTGAGAGAAATGCTATCCTTTTCATGGTGATTGTTTTTTGGAAGTATTAAATTTATTTGTGATCTATGTGGAATATCAGTATGTTAATGAATGTTTATTTTTCATTTTCAGGTTGCCAGACTACCATGCTTTATTAACATCCGGGTACTGGTTGGGGGATTGGTGAGGGAATACTGGTTCCAAGTCTCATAAAGAACTGGTATGTGCTGCCATTGTTGAATGTACCGTTCATAGATGCTGCATCCGGAGGAAGTACACAAACAACGTTGGAATTTTTCGGAATGATCTCAAGATGTGCAATCCTTGATCCCTGGACCGGTCCGATCTCATAAAAGTGATAGGTGGCAATATATGAACGATATGGCTGTGGTGAACCGACAGCATTACCCATGCCGTCTGTCAGAAAAACTGCCATTGGACATAGAACTTGTCCTAGCAGGTTGTTCTGTATATTTACCTGGTAGTGTATGACTGCGATGTTCCGCAAATCCGGCTTTCCACCATTGGACGATTGTCCTGAAAAAAGCGAAGCCACGAATATTGAAAGGAAAATGAATGTTTTCATAAGATTGAATTTTTTGTTTATTATAAGAACCATTATTTAGAAATAATCTAAACAAAGGTATCGCGAGATTATATTTTTGGGTTTATTTTTAACAAGATTTAACAAACAATAAAAAAATTTGCCCAGGAGTCATTAATCCTGCACCGTTTACGTAACTTTGCATGCCCGTTTTTCTTTTTATAAATATAACACATTGAGATATTTACAGCATATTTAGAAAGGTCGATATCCTCATATAAACCATTCACGATTTATTCCGCGAATTATCAGAACTTAAATTTATTTAATTCAAATCATTACATTTTTTTCAACCTCTGGTGTTGATAAAATAATTGACCGTGATTGATTTCTCGTTGTATATTGCCGGCAGGAAAATGACCTTTTTCCTTTTACCGTATATGTTACGAAATCAGAGAAATTAGAAATACTACGCTCAAATAATGTCAACCATGGAAAATAATAACATCGTAAAGATTGAGCAGGATAAGAAACAGGATTTCTATGACGATGTTTTATCAAAAAGAGTTCGTCCGAAAGAGGCGACAGAGGATCAGGAAATGAAAGAACAGTTGAAGGACAAGAAGAAACAGGGAGCGGCTGATCAAAAAGAAGCGCGTAAAATATATTCAACAGCGGAAGCCATTGAAAAATCAACAGCTTATTTTAAAGGTGACAGTCTTGCAGCGGATGTTTTTGTTAATAAGTATGCATTAAAGAATTCGGAAAGCCAATTGTATGAGATGACGCCGGAGGATATGCATCACAGGATTGCCAGTGAGATCGCCCGCATTGAATTGAAATATCCCAACCCGATGAGCGAGGAAGAAGTGTTCGGGCTTATCAGGGATTTCAAATACATCATACCACAGGGAAGCCCGATGGCCGGAATTGGAAATGATTACCAGATCGGATCCCTGTCGAATTGTTTTGTCATTGGTAATGATGGTCAGGCCGACTCTTACGGTTCCATTATGAAAACTGATGAGGAGCAGGTCCAGCTGATGAAGAGAAGAGGTGGTGTCGGGCATGACCTGTCACACATCCGTCCGAAACACAGCCTGGTCAAGAATAGTGCACTCACATCAACCGGGATCGTTCCTTTCATGGAGCGGTATTCGAATTCGACACGGGAAGTAGCCCAGGAAGGGCGGCGGGGAGCATTGATGCTTTCCATCTCCATCAAGCATCCTGACACCGAGCATTTTATCGATGCCAAACTGGAAGCGGGGAAAGTCACCGGAGCCAACATCTCGGTCAAAATCACCGATGACTTCATGAAAGCCGTTCTTGAGGATGGTGAATTCGTTCAGCAATTTCCAATCGAATCACAACATCCGAAAATCACCCGGAAGATCAAAGCGAAAACCTTGTGGAATAACATCATCCATAATGCATGGAAATCAGCCGAGCCCGGCATCCTATTCTGGGACACGATCCTCCGCGAATCTGTGCCGGATAGCTATGCCGACCTCGGATTTAAAACGCTTTCCACAAATCCTTGCGGTGAAATCCCGCTCTGTGCCTATGACAGCTGCAGGCTTCTTGCAATCAACCTGTACAGCTTTGTTGACAGGCCCTTCACCGAAGAAGCAAGTTTCAATTCGGAACTTTTTATCCAATACGTTCATAAAGCACAACGGATCATGGATGATATCATCGATCTTGAACTTGAAAAGATCGACAAGATCATCGAGAAAATTGATTGTGATCCGGAAGACACTGATATTAAGTTGCGCGAACGGAACATGTGGCTGAACATTAAAGCGAAAGCCATCCAGGGTCGCCGGACCGGTTTCGGGATCACTGCAGAAGGGGATATGCTCGCAGCCCTTGGCACCTGTTATGGTTCGGAAGAAGCCACGAATTTTTCGGTGGAAGTACATAAGCTGCTTGCCATTGAAGCGTACCGGTCATCGGTTACACTTGCACGGGAAAGGGGCCCTTTTCCAATCTATAATGCAGAACGTGAAAAAAATAACCCCTTCATCCTTCGCCTGAAAGATGCAGCTCCTGATGTTTATGAAGACATGGTGAAGGATGGCCGCCGGAATATTGCCATCCTTACAATCGCACCCACAGGATCCGTCAGTATTCTTTCACAGACGACCTCAGGACTTGAACCCGTTTTTGCCCTGACCTACAAACGAAGGAGAAAAGTTAATCCCAATGAAAAGCATGTCAGGGTGACCTTCACAGACGAGGTAGGCGATTCATGGGAGGAATACAATGTCTTCCATCATAAATTCGTGACCTGGCTTGAAATGAAGGGGTACAATGTGGATGAAGTCGCACATATGGAAGATGCCGGGCTTAAGGAAGTGATCAAGAAATCACCCTATTACAAGGCGACAGCCAATGAAATAGACTGGGTGGCAAAAGTGACCATGCAGGGAGCCGTTCAGAAATGGGTAGATCATTCAATCAGTGTAACCGTCAATGTGCCGAACAGTACCCCGGAGGAAATGATCGGGTCGATCTATGCAACAGCATGGAAGGTTGGCTGCAAGGGAATGACGGTCTATCGCGATGGCAGCCGTGCTGGAGTCCTGGTTTCCAATGAAAAGAAGGAGAAGAAAGAAGATCCCGAAGAATTCAGGGAAACCAAAGCACCTCATCGTCCCGAAAAGCTTGAGGCAGAGATTGTGAGATTTCAGAATGATTATGAAAAATGGATCGCGGTCGTCGGGTTGCTCAACGGGCGTCCTTATGAGATCTTCACCGGGAAAATGGATGATTTCTGGATCCCGGCCTGGGTACAGAAGGGCTGGATCGTAAAGACACGTCCCGACGGCATTACCTCCCGGTATGATTTCCAGTTCGAGGACAGGCAGGGATACAAGATCACGATCGAAGGCTTGTCAAGATCATTCCAGAAGGAATACTGGAACTATGCCAAGCTTATCTCGGGGATCCTCCGTCATGGAATGCCCCTTGTATTTGTTGTAAACATCATCGGCAAGCTTCACTTCGAAGTGGATTCGATCAACACCTGGAAAAATGGTGTTGAACGTACCTTAAAGAAATTCATCCCTGACGGCACCAAAGCCGCCGAGCATGCCTGCCCGAAATGCAATGACAAGGACGGACTGATCTACCAGGAAGGCTGCCTCGTTTGCAAGAGTTGCGGGTATTCGAAGTGTGGGTAATCAATCAGCCACGGGCCACGGGCCGCGGGTAGCGATTGTTAGTTTTCCTTTTTTGTAAAAGTCCGGAATCAGAAATGCATTTTGTGATAATCGTAGGTCTGGTTATCACGGAAAAAGCGGATTTTCTGGGAAACCCGAAGTAACCCGGTCAGGTCTTTCCTGATCATCCATTCCATTGCATCTTTTTTACCATTACAGGCATCTGCAAAGATTATAAGGAACAGCTGGTCATGCTCCTTCAGCCACTGCACAGCCTTCGGATCATTGTCGATGGCGCTGTCTAGCGCAGCCAGGTGGGGGTATCCGTTGTTCATCAGCCAGGTGAATGCCTCCGTACTTCCCCTGATCGCATAGGATAAAGCCGCCAGTTCCCCATACCCGTTCTTCAGCAGCCATTCAAGGATCTCCTGGTTTCCGCTGATCGTCTCACCGAAGGCGAGGATTATTTTGGGGGGGTAGTTTAACATGCTTCAGGCAATAGGCAATAGGTAATAGGCAATAGACTTTTCACTTTTCACTTTTCACTTTTCACTTTTCACTTTTCACTTACAAAAGCAAAGTTAAGTACAATTCCTAAGAAATCATCCTTTGAAAAAGCATGAAGCCTGCAGCCTGAGGCTCGAAGTCACCTCACCCCCCGGCCCCTTCTCCTGAAGGCGAGGGGGAGGATTGATGCCGGGTCATTTATCATCCATATACTTTCACCTTCAACCCGCCAGCTGCAACTTTTTCCGCAATCTTTTCCAGTTCGGAAGGGAGTATCTTTTCGAGTGAATGCAGCGGTGTGGCGCGTGCGATGGAATATATCATGACCAGTTCCGGGTTGATGCGGATGAGCTTTTCAAGCCAGGCATCTACTTCTTCAATGCTGGTATTGTCGACCTTCTGATCCCCGAAATTTCCACGCAGGAACATACTCTGGATCGTCACCCTGCCATTGAATTTTTCAAGGTTATCAACCAGATCATCATAGCTGACGGGCAAAACGGGATTGTTCATCAGCCGGAACATCTTTTCAAAGCCGGCATCCAGCTTCTGGATATTGTCATCGATCCTTGTAAGCGCCCGAAAAACCTTTTCATCACCGAGCATTGAAGCGTTTGAAAGAACAGCGACCTTTGAATGTGGCGAATAAAGGTCACGAAGGTAAATTGTATCATCAACGATCCCTGGGAAGTCCGGGTGCATGGTGGGTTCACCATTGCCTGCAAATGTCAGTGCCTGGGGGAGATAATTCTCCTGTCCGAGTTCCTTTAATCTCAATTCAAGGTATTTGCTGACTTCTTCCCGGGACGGAAATTCAACCGGATGTGAAGTGATATGCGGGGTCCAGCCGCATTCGCAGTAAATGCAATTGAATGAGCAGTATTTTGAATGGGTCGGGAGGAGGTTGATTCCCAGCGATAATCCAAGGCGCCGGCTTCTCACCGGTCCGAAGATCACGTCATCAAAAAGAAATGTAGCCATATGTTGTTCCAGGGATGCAAATTTCCGAAATTTCTGCATTCCCGGCACTTTCAACCGATTGAATATTTGATTATTTTTACCATTCAAAACGATCATGAGCACACTGGATCAAATAAAGGAACCTATAGCGGATCACATCGGGATCTTCGAGAAGAAATTCAGGGACTCGATGAAGAGCTCTGTTCCTTTGCTTGACAGGATCACGCATTATATTGTCAAACGTAAAGGGAAACAGATGCGTCCCATGTTCGTATTTCTTTCCGCCGGGGTGTGCGGGGGGATCAGTGAAACCAGCTACCGTGCTGCATCCCTGATAGAGCTTCTGCATACAGCCACACTGGTTCACGATGATGTGGTGGATGACTCGAACATGCGCAGAGGCTTCTTTTCGATCAATGCGTTGTGGAAGAACAAGATTGCCGTGCTCGTAGGGGATTACCTTTTATCCCGTGGATTGTTGCTTTCGCTTCAGAATGATGATTTCAATCTTCTGAAGATCGTTTCGAATGCTGTTCGTGAAATGAGCGAGGGTGAACTTATGCAGATTGAGAAAGCCCGGCGGCTGGATATCAGGGAGGATATCTATTTTGAGATCATCCGCAAAAAAACAGCATCCCTGATCGCTTCCTGTTGTGCCTGCGGCGCAGCTTCTGCGGGAGCCGGACCTGATGTCGTGGAGAAGATGAGGCTTTTCGGGGAATACGTAGGAATTGCTTTCCAGATCAAGGATGACCTTTTTGATTATGATTCAGGAAGCAAAACCGGGAAACCAAATGGTGCAGATATTAAGGACCGGAAAATGACACTTCCGTTGATTTATATCCTCAACAATACTTCGCTCCTGGAAAAGCGTCATATCATCAACATTGTGAAAAACCACAACAATGAATCGGCCCGTGTCGCCGAGCTGTTTGAAAAAGTGCGGGTAGGCGGCGGGATCACATATACGAGGGATAAAATGCTTCACTACCGCCAGAAAGCCCTTGATATCCTCCTTGAATTCCCCGAAAATGAATTCCGCAATTCAATGGAGCAGCTGGTGATCTTTACAACCGAAAGAGACAAGTAATCAATTCCAAATTACGGATTACGAATTACGATTTTCAGTTCAGATTGACAGATGTCGAATTATCTCTGCGCCTCTGCGCCTTAGCGGTAATTTTTAAAGAAATAAAACCGCAAAGAACTCAAAGTACCCACAAAGGAACGCAAAGGAAAAGTTCTGACATTTTCATCCTGATAAATTGTAATTTTACAGAAAATTGATCCTGATGAAACGATTATTCCTGATTTCCGGTTTTATAGTTTGTTTGTCGTTATTTGCATTATCGCAACGTTTTAATGGCGGATTGATCCTGGGCGGGAATGTGAGCCAGGTGGATGGTGATAACAATGGAGGCTATCATAAATTTGGCTTTTCAGGAGGTGCCTTTGTGAGTCTGAAGGTTTCACCTCATTCCTCCTTCCAGCTTGAAATGGAATACATTCAAAAGGGCAGCCGTGGCCAGGATAGCGTCCTGAGAACCGATTTCCTGATGAGGTTCCATTATCTTGAAGTCCCGTTTCTTTATCAGTACACCTTCGCGAAGCGTTTCTCTCTGGAAGCCGGCCCCGCCATGGATGTACTTTTAGGATCAAGATTTGAATCCAACGGATTAGAAGGCCCGGATGCCGATCCATATCCGATGCGAACCGTCACACTTGCAGGGATTTTCGGGGCATCCTACGACATTTCAAAGCATTTAAAGGTCAATTACAGGATTAACTATTCGCTTTTGTCCATCCGACACAAGCCCGACGAAAAAGGTGTTCCGTCGTATTACCGTTATATATTCTGGCAATACGGCCAATTCAATAATGTGATGTCGTTGTCGCTTATCTGGTATTTCAAGGAAAAGGATTTCGGGTTGTAGCCGGAGGGAGACCAATAAATTACGAATTACGGATTACGAATTACGAAATGGAACAATACCTCATCAAATCAACAAATCAATAACTCAATAACTCAACAAATTTTTCCCGGGTGAAATGACGAATAAGCGAATAATCATCGGCATCACAGGCGCAAGCGGGGTGATCTATGGGAAGATGCTGCTGAAAAGGCTGGAGACGATCAGGGAGCAGTTTGACAAATGCGGGGTGATCTTTTCGGAGAATGCGAAGGCGGTATGGGATTATGAACTGGGTCCGCTGGATGAAACGACGATTCCTTTCCAGGTATATAAGCCGAATGATTTCTTTGCCCCGATGGCCTCGGGATCCGCAGGATATGACGTGATGATCATTTGTCCGTGTACGATGGGCACGCTGGGCCGGATCGCTTCCGGGGTTTCGAATGATCTTCTTACCAGGTCGGCAGATGTCATCTTAAAAGAGAGGAAGAAACTGATCCTCGTAACACGGGAAATGCCACTTAGTTTAATCCATATCAACAATATGAAACTGCTGACGGAGGCGGGTGCCATTATCTGTCCCGCATCTCCTTCCTTTTATCATAAGCCGGAAACGGTGGAAGACCTTGTCATGACTGTTGTTGACCGGGCGTTGCTTCTTGCCGGTTTCCGGATTGATTCATTTAAATGGGGTGAAGGTAAAGAGGGCAAATAACCGCAAAGGCGCAAAGATACATTGCCGGTATTCATGCATTCAATATCCCGATCGTCTCCATTAGTTTCCTGTAGCCGGCTCTTTTGACCGGTGAATCCCTGAAGATTGTATTGAAATCTTCTTCTTTAAGCTCAATCCAATCTTTCTTCTTCATTCCCAGAAAGGTTTCTGGAGGAAGGAAAAGCGGCTCCCGGTGCGGAATTGCATGAGCATTGTACGGACAAACATCCTGGCAGATATCGCAGCCGTAGATCCGGGTATGGAATTTATCTTTCAATGCTGATGGAACCGGGTCTTTCGATTCGATCGTGAGGTAAGAAATACATTTCCATGGATTAAGGACATGTGGTGATTCGAGTGCGCCGGTCGGACAGGCATCGAGGCATTTTGTGCATGTTCCGCAATGGTCGGTTTCCGGCTCGTCAGGAGGTAAGTCGAGGTTGGTCAGGATGATCCCGATAAAGAAGAAAGAGCCTCCTGACCGGTTGATCAGGACGGTATTTTTCCCTCTCCAGCCAAGTCCGCACCTTTCGGCCCATGCTTTTTCCAGGATCGGTCCTGTATCCACATAGGTTCGGGCTTTGATCCCGGGGAACTGAATTTTAAGGAAATCCAGGAGCTGGCGAAGCTTTTCTTTAATTACGATATGGTAATCCGCGCCATAGGCGTATTTGGCGATGATGAAGTTGTCTTCCTCCCGTTGGATTTCCGGAGGATAATAATTTATAAGCAAGCCGATAACGGACTTTGCGTCTTCCAGCACCAACCCGGGGTCCAGCCGTTTGTCGAGTGTTGCGGAAAGATAACCAGCAAGTTCGGGGGGGCTTTTTTTAATATACCGATCCAGCCAACCTGATTCATTCTGCAACGATTCTGCATGAGCGATCCCGCAATAGGAAAAGCCCAGGCGAAGTGCTTCTGATTTGATTATGGTTTCCATATTGATTGGCAACCCAACCCCGTGCCCCCTCCCCAATTGGGGAAGGGGTTCAGGGGAGGGGCTGGGTTAAAACAACTCAGGCATTGCACCGGGTTTGATCTTCCCGAGGTGTTTAAAAGCAAGTTCTGTGGCCTCGCGCCCGCGGGGTGTCCGCATGATGTATCCTTCCTGGATGAGGAACGGTTCGTAAACCTCTTCAATTGTGCCGGGATCCTCTGAGACGGCCGTGGCGATCGTTGTCAATCCGACAGGACCGCCCCTGAATTTATCGATTATCGCAGAAAGGATCTTGTTGTCCATTTCATCGAGGCCGTGTTTATCTACATTCAGGGCGGCAAGAGCGTACTGGCTTATTTTAATGTCAATGGTGCCGGTTCCCTTGATCTGGGCAAAGTCGCGGACCCGGCGCAGAAGCAGGTTGGCAATGCGGGGAGTGCCGCGGCTTCTTCGGGCGATCTCGATCGCCGCCTGGTCCTCAATGGGAACATTCAGGATCTCTGCGGACCTCCGGATGATCCTTTCAAGGGTGGACGATGGATAATAATTCAGCCGGGAATTGATCCCGAAACGGGATCTAAGCGGTGCAGTAAGCAATCCCGAACGGGTTGTCGCACCGATCAGGGTGAAAGGATTCAGCTTTATCTGGATGCTTCTTGCATTCGGGCCGGTCTCGATCATGATATCGATCTTGAAATCTTCCATGGCCGAATAGAGATATTCCTCAACCACCGGGCTTAACCGGTGGATCTCATCAATGAACAGGACATCATTCTCTTCGAGCCCGGTGAGGAGGCCAGCAAGATCGCCCGGCTTATCAAGCACGGGTCCGGAAGAGACCCTTATGTTCACCCGGAGTTCATTGGCGATGATGTGTGAAAGCGTGGTTTTACCCAGCCCTGGCGGACCGTGCAGCAGAACATGATCCAGTGGTTCGTTTCTTTGCTTGGCAGCCTGGACAAATATTTTCAGGTTTTCAATGATATTCTCCTGCCCGGCAAAGTCAATAAATTCAGATGGCCGAAGAACTTTTTCAATTTCTTTTTCAGCCGGACTCAGACTTTCACCTGTTGGATCAAGATTGTCGTTCATTTAAAAAATATTCAGGATAAATGCGTTATGATATTACCTTTTCACAAAATTAGCAAAAATCCCCCAGTGTCATCATCCTGAGAAAATAAAGAGGCGGATGTATGAGGAACAACAATTATTTTTTATCTTTACAGATACAAATTACCTAACCTGTTATGTATGCGCCCGATCGTTGTAGCTGTTGATTTTTCGAATACATCCATTCATGCCATCGAATATGCTATTCCGATCGCGAATAGTTTCCTGTCGGATCTGATCCTGGTATGGATCGACAAACCGACGCCTGTGGAATCCATCTATCCCGACACCTCCAATGATACACGAAATGAAGCCAAGAAGCGTTTTGAAGAGATCATTGAACAATACAAGGGCCAGCTGGTAAAAGGGATTAAAATGGAATACAAGCTCCGAAAAGGGAAAATTTACACAGAGCTTGAAATGCTTGCAAAGAATGTAAATGCCTTGCTGATCATTGAGGGGACGCACGGACTATCAGGTTATGAGGAATACTGGATCGGCAGCAATGCATTTAAGATCATGACATATGCCTCCTGCCCGGTCATCACCGTCAGGCACGATTTTCCGGTCACAGGCAACATCGGGAAGATCCTTGTTCCCATTGACAGTTCTGCGGAAACCGTGCAAAAACTGCCGTTGGTTGCCACAATTGCCCGGCTTTTTGATTCGGAAGTTCATCTTATTGCCACGCATTACAGCAACCTGAAATCCGTTCAGCGGATCTCTGAGAAATATTTGCATGCCGCAGTGCAATATCTCGTGCGGAATAAGATCAGATACATCCAGGACAGCATTGTTTCGGAAAATATAACAAAAGGGGTGATCAATTATGCCACCAGTTTTAACATCGATCTCATCGCGATCATGACAGAGCAGGAAACGCCTATGAACATCCTTCTCGGACCCCATGCCCAGCAACTGATCAACCAGTCACCTGTTCCCGTGCTGAGCATGCATCCCCAGGAACACTTTTGCTTATGAAGTTAAAACAGAAATATAGAATCTTCTTGCCCGGACTCTTCCTTTTATTGATGAGTTTTCCGGCATTGAAAGCGTATTCGCAGACTTCCGGCACCGGAAGCATTCAATATATCCAGGATGACCGGATTGACCAGCTGATCGCAAAGCAGGTCCAGATCAACCAGAACAGATCAGGAACAAATGGTTTCAGGATTCAGATCTTTTTTGATTCCGGGAACAACTCAAAGACAAAAGCGCAGTCGATTTACGACGATTTCCTGGCCAAATATCCGGGCGTTGGCGCATATCTTACATTCAAGGCTCCAAATTACAAGGTACGGGTTGGGGATTTCAGGACAAAACTTGATGCCCGCCGGTTCTTAAATGAAATTATCGTGAACTATCCGAACGCATGGATCATCGAAGACTTGATCAAATTACCCCATGTTGAACCAATAAATTGAATCGATATGAGTAAAATTATTGTTGCGATTGATTTTTCGGATTGTTCAATCAATGCATTCATCCATGCATTGTCCATTGCTCAGAAAACCGAAAGTGACATGTTGCTGATCTGGGTGCAGAAACCTGTTGCAGAAAAGGATAAGTTCGAGGTTATAAACAAAGACACGGCAGCGAAAGTAGAGCAGCAGTTCAATGACCTGGTCGCCAAATATCAGAAAGAACTCCCCAAAAACAAAATCAGTTTTAAGATCCGGACCGGGAAGGTTTATAAGGAGATCACCTCGGAAGCGCGGGAGATCAGGGCCATGCTCGTTGTTGTAGGGACGCATGGTGCCAAAGGGTTTGAGGAATTCTGGATCGGGAGCAATGCCAACCGTATTGTTTCATCCAGCCCGTGCCCGGTAATTACGATCAGGGCGGGTATCAATGTACAGCGGCCTCTGAAAAAGATCGTGCTTCCCATCGACAGCACGCTTGAGACGCGACAGAAGTCTTCATTCACAGGTTACCTTGCCAAAGCCCACGATGCGGAGGTCCATGTGCTTTCACTGTATACTTCAAAGGTCTCGGAAGTAAGGAAGAATGTGGATAATTACGCCAAACAGGTGGCTACGTATTTCGACAAGGAGGGGATCAGTTATGTTATGACAAGCATGGATGCCGACAATATCTCCGATGCCATGATCAAGTATGCGCAAACCATCGATGCCAACCTGATCTCCATCATGACCGAACAGGAAACAACTGCCTCCAACCTTTGGATGGGACCGTATGCCAATCAAACTGTCAACCATTCGCCAATCCCTGTGCTCAGCATCCACTCTAAGGAACTGCTTGCATCGGGACTGGGCTTCTAAGAAGTTGGTGAACTGGTGAGCTGGTGAGTTGGTGAAATTATCCCACGAAAATTTTTTAAAAGTCTGATCCCGGATGCTGGTTGAATGTGATCAGGTTTAAGTGATCATCCAGCATCCAGCATCCAGCATCCGATATCCGGTATCTAGCACCTGTTCAGGCAATTCAAATCCGTAAAGGCGATCTTCAGCCTTTCAACGAGTGATTTTTCACCTTCACGCAGGATTTGGCGCGGATCATAATATTTCTTGTTCGGCTTGTCTTCACCTTCCGGATTGCCGATCTGGCCCTGCAGGTAGCCTTCATTCTTCTTGTAATATTTCATGATCCCTTCCCAGAAAGCCCATTGGGTATCAGTATCAATGTTCATTTTTATGACACCGTAGGAAATGGCTTCCTTTATCTTTTCCGGTTCTGATCCTGAGCCGCCGTGGAATACGAAGTTCACCGGGTTCGGGCCGGTATTGAATTTCTGCTGAATGTAAACCTGTGAATTGTGCAGGATGACCGGCTCGAGCTTCACATTCCCCGGTTTATAAACTCCATGAACGTTCCCGAATGATGCCGCGATGGTGAAATTCGGGCTGATGCTGCTCAGTGCCTTGTAAGCCATGGCAACATGTTCGGGCTGGGTATAAAGGCGACTGCTGTCGATGCCGGTATTGTCAACGCCATCCTCTTCGCCGCCCGTGACCCCCAGTTCGATCTCCAGGGTCATCCCCATCTTGCTCATCCTTTCGAGATACCTTTTGCAGATCTCGATATTCTCTTCAAGGGGCTCTTCCGAAAGATCAAGCATATGGGAGCTGAACAAAGGTTTGCCGTTCTTTTTATACCAGGCTTCCCCCGCAGTCAGCAAACCGTCAATCCAGGGGAGCAGTTTTTTGGCCGCATGATCCGTATGAACGATCACCGGAACACCATATAGTTCGGCGACTTCATGAATATGCATAGCGCCGGAAATTCCGCCGGTGATGGCCACTTTTTCGTTATCATTCTTGAGTGATTTACCGGCGTAAAAAACGCATCCGCCGTTTGAAAACTGGATTATCACGGGGGAGTTCACTGCTTTTGCTGCTTCAAGTACACCATTGACCGAATCCGTTCCTACAACATTGACTGCCGGCAATGCGAACTGATTGGCCTTTGCAATCCGGAAGATCTCCTGCACATCGTTGCCGGTGACTACACCGGGTGCAACCTTATCCAATATTTTCTCTGACATATTTTCTGTATTAAATGGGTTTCTTAATTAGAATCATTCAAAGATAGAAAAATAAGTCAAAAGTCAAAGGTCATTTCCGAAAAATTAATCGGGACCGCAGGTCGGAGGACTGAAGTCGGAGGACAGAGGATAGAGGATAGATGGTAGATTTTGACTGCCGACTGCCAACTGCTGACTGCCGACTGCCGACTGCCAACTTGCAAAAGAGCCTTCAGCCTATTTTATGATCTTTGCCTTTTCCGCCTGGAGGACCTCCTTTGTGCTTGCATTTGAAATAAATGCGATGACAGCGCAGTTTTTCGGCACCCATTCTGAATTCAGGGTGTACGAATAGTTTTTCACATAAGTCTGAATTGTATCCGGGTCGGTGATGAATTGTTCACCGGTTGATCCGTTTATGGATCCACGGAGAACATCCATAAATGTATATGGATTGATATCAGGAACGGTTCCTACATCAGGGTCATTATTCTTCTGCGGCCCGATAATACTGTCCTCAACAATACAAACAGTCACATTGTACGATCCTTCAGCATCGATAAGAAATTTCATTTTAAGGGTAATATTGACATTCCTGGAGGAAGAATTATAGGTGTTAAGGATTCCTATCCGTGCTTCCTGGGGATACAACAGAAGTGTATCGATGAATTCTGCCCAAAGGTCAGGGGTTATCAGTCTTGTCGATTGATAAGGTTTCCGGTCGAGCATTCCGATGGGATTCGACTGGATCCCGAAATCAGAGTACCATGCCTCACCGGCCGGAGTTTTAAAATTCTGCGACCATTCGCCTGATGTGGCAGCGTTTGCAAAATTACCAGCATGAACGGCCATTACGATCAGATGGCCGCCGGAAGCTTCTTCCAGCGTTTTGGCAGTCATGCTGGCCTTGGGGCAATTTGTGCACAAATGACCGGTATAATCCTCAAGCAGGACTTTCCGGATGTTTATCCCGGTGGTATCGTCATTAAATGATTTTACCGTGGAATATGGCTGGCTGATTTTATCGCAGGACTGCATGATCAGTGCAATTCCGGGTATCAGTAATAAAAAGACCTTCAAAATTTTCATCGGATGTTTATCTTGGTCGTTAATTTCGTTGTTAAAAACTGGATGTAACTGTAAGGGTTATACCGCTTGCGGCGGGTACATAACGGCATACGCCACCCACGCAAAGGATGCCTTCGCGCTGACGTCCGTAAGAAAGGGAGATCCTTGTGGTATTGTAAATGTATCCTGCATTCAGGAGGAAATAATGGATCTGCTGGCTTTTCTCGCTGTTGCCGTAATTCCACTGATCCTGGACAGAGAAGAACCATTTCGGTGAGATCGTCAATTCAAGCAGTCCGGCCAGCCAGTTCCCTTTATCCTGTTTGGTCCATAAACCTTGTGCTTCCCCTCGTATCGAGTATTTCCTTGTGATGTTGTAAGTGAGATCTGCAATCCCGATGTTGGAATAAATGATCCCGTATTCATTGTAATGACCTTCAATCACATCTTTATTGTAAGCCTGGTTCAGGTAGGTGAAGATCCCCTTCCATTTCTTTCCGAATTTTTTATCCACTTCAATATTGAAATCACGGTAATAGAGCTCATCTCCGGGGGTAAAGAAGTTCGTTTTATACCCCAGTGTTCCCGATTTGCCGATATATGTGTTGTCATCAACCGAATCAGTTGAAAGCGAATTGATCTGGCAGAAGTTGACAGCCATGGTCATCCCGTTCTTTCCGCCCAGTTTTGTATTTTTCTTAATGGTATAAGTAACAGTCCCCTGGAAACCAAACTCGCCGTTTGGCTGGGTTGCATATGGATACATGGCGGCAAGCGCGTAGGTATGTTCCTTCGTCAGGGAAGGAAGATAATTGATATTGAGCTGGTTGTTGGTCACACTTCGGTTGGATTTATAACTCATGTTGTCAATGATCTTCACAGAAGCAGATGCACCGAGCCCCTTTTGTGAATACGACACATTGGTGTAAAGTCCGTTCCCGTCCTTATATATGTATTCGTTCATCGCCGACGGGTCGTTGATCTTATGGGCATACTCGGTATAGAAGGTGACCCCGCCGACATTCAGGTTGATGCGGCCCCCGTAAGTGGAGACATTTTCAGGCAACTTCAGTGTGAACACTGTATCGTCGATGATCAGATCCCTGGTCTTGCCCTTCTGGTAATCGCTTACAAAGCTGCCGCCAAGTGTGAGTTTCGTCCTGGCATTCGCGAGGGAAGGAATCATGTCGTTCAGGTAGAAATCGGCATCGGCACCTTTTACAATACCACGGTCCTTGTATGGATCCCAGTAATTCCGCTGGATTCCCCAAACCCCCTTGAGGGTGATGCCGCTCACCGGAGCGAATTTAATCTTAAGGCCCCGCAGCGAGTTATCATAGCCAAGGGTCCATTCTTCAAAGGTCCGGAGCATCATCCCGTTCCCGAACTGGTCATAAAAATTTCCGGCCGTGATATCCAGCTTGTCATTCTTGTAATTCACAAACCAGTAAGGAACCCCGACTCCCTCATTCTGCACATCATAACCAACAAGAGGGGGAAGGTATGCTTCAAAGCGCATTCCGGCGGAAAAACTTCCAAGTGTATAAATAACATTGGTAAAGGAATTCATCCGGAGAAGCTTGCCATCGATGGATGAATCAGTGATCCCCATCTTGGAATCAGGCATGTAATACTGAGCATCCGACTGGAGATTACCATGAACTTCCCCATACTTGAATGCATCCTGTGCAAAGGTTAACGCGGGGAAGAGGAACAGGAACAAAAAAAAGGTCAGTGAAAGGCGGTAAATATTTTTCAATGCCGGGAATTTTTTTTGGTTTATAAATGGAACAGAAGAAGAATATGGTTCTTATTTGATTTCCTCTCCAAGGAGTACCTTTTTTACCAGGCTGATCAGTTCCAGTTCGGAACCTTCCGAGAACGAGGTATGCTGCCATACGATCTCACGGTTTCCGTTGAGAAGAAACGTATGTGGGATGGGCCCGACATTCATCGCACGCTTAAAATCGCCGTTGGGATCAAGCAGAACGGTATAATCCCAACTCTTGCCATTGACAAGAGGCTGGACCTGGGCTGATGAACGGGCATCATCGATGGAAACAACATAGATCTTGACACCGGTTTCCTCCTGCCAGTCTGAATATACATCTGCAATGGTCGTCAGTTCTTTAATACACGGTTTGCACCAGGTGGCCCAGAAACTGATGATGATCGGTTTTCCATCGTTGGCTATTTTCATTGTGTTGAACGGATTGCCTTTAACATCTTTAATATCGACGGTCGGAAGAAGTTTGTTTTTGGTGCCTGTTGCAGGTTGGGAAATCCCCGTAAGGGTTAAAATGCTTAAAAGAAGAAGGAAGAAAAGATTTTTCATTTATGTAACTATTTTTCAGTGATTTTAACGCCACAAAATTAAAAAAATTATGGTATCCAGGTCTCCAGGATCTTACATTCAGGTTGCGGAATGATGATGATGTTTTGAAGGATTGCCGGGATTAGCAAGGTTTCTCCGATGGTGAGGATCTCTTTATTTGAATCATTCTGAATTACGGCCCGGCCTGAAACTACCGTATAGATCACAAAAGAATCCAGTTCCGAGTAATCCTTCAGCAGGGGATGATCCAGGTCTAGAAGATTCGTAACGAAATGGTTGCACTCCACAAGCTGGCTGGTCTTGTTCTTTTCGGGTTTGTACCTTGTCCGGTACGACTCATGAAATGTGAAGTCAATGGCCTCCAGGGCAAGATCAGTATTCAATTCGCGGGATTTGCCTTTTTCATCAACCCGGTCCCAGTCGTAGATGCGGTAGGTTGTATCGGAAGTCTGCTGGATCTCTGCCAGGAGGATTCCCGGTCCCAGTGCGTGGATCCGTCCGGAGGGAATGAAAAAGGCATCGTCTTTTCTTACGTGTTCGAAGTTCAGGATTTCTTTCAGCTTCTTTTCCTGCAATGATTTCAGGTAGGTTTTCTGGTCAGCAGGAACAGAAAATCCGGAAATAAGTTCGGCTGTTTCGTCAGCATCAATGATGTACCACATTTCTGTTTTTCCGCTGCCGATCATGCGTTTTGCAGCCAGCTTGTCATCGGGATGAACCTGGATGGAGAGCCAGTCATGGGAATCGATGAATTTAATGAGAATGGGAAATTCTTCCTGGTTTGTCTCGAAAACCTTTTCCCCGACCAGGTCATCCATGAAAATTTCCACCAGTTCATTCAGCTTGTTGCCTTTCAAAAAGCCATTCACGACCTTTGATTCACATCCTTTCACCCCGGAGATCACCCATGCTTCGCCGCAATTCGGCAAGGGTGAAAAATCGAGTCCGAGGGTTGTCCTGATCTTCTGACCACCCCAGATCTTTTCCTTGAAAATGGGCTTGAATTTTAACGGATAAAGTGTTTTCATCTTGAATTTCCGTTCGGGGTTTGGAGAATCTGTTTACTTTTGAAAAAGAATAGACAAAAATAGGAAAATAATTGAGGCTGCCTTAATAGTGAATATCCACAAAGAACACAAAGGTGAAATACATGGTGCGTTGATCCTTCATGTTCCTTAGAGATTTCCTTCGCGTGCCTTTGTGGTAAAATTCTTTCTTTTGACAGAACCTCCAAATAAATCTTAGAATGATCAAAACGATATGTGTTTTTTGCGGCTCGAGCATGGGAGCGGGAGACCTTTATAAGAAAAGTGCAAAATCACTTGCGGATCTTTTTCTCCGAAAGGAGATCAACCTGGTTTATGGGGGTGCAAATGTAGGGCTGATGCGGGTTTTGGCTGATACTATGCTTGATGGCGGAGGGCGGGTGATTGGTGTGATGCCGGAAAACCTGGTGGCGAAGGAGGTGGCGCATGACAACCTTACGGAAATGCATATTGTGAAGGATATGCAGGAGCGCAAAGCGCTGATGGCGGAATTGTCGGATGCATTTATTACGCTGCCCGGCGCTTATGGCACCCTTGATGAGATTTTCGAAATGCTGACATGGAACCAGCTGGGGATCATCCACAAACCGGTCGGGATCCTGAATGTCGCTCTTTATTATGATTTGTTGAGCATCATGCTGGATCATGCGGTGGATGAGAAATTCCTCCGGCCGGAGCATCGTCAGATCCTGATCATTGAAAAGGATGCGGAGGTGCTGCTGCAAAAATTGAATGATTTCAAACCGGTCACCGCCGAGAAGTGGATTGAGCGGCTGAAGGAAGGAAAAATTTAGCGTAAAACGTATTACCTTTTCGTTTTTTTCCGATTAATGGAGAATGGAACGCGGATAACACGGATTTAACGGATTCCCGCGGATAAATTAATCGGATATGATATTACTTAATAACCATATTACTGAACGGGTAATAAAAGGTTTTTTCACAGTTTACAATGATCTTGGATTTGGATTTCTTGAAAAAGTATATCAAAATGCTATGATCATTGAATTAAGGCAACTTGACTTAAAATGTGAAAGTCAAAAACGGATCCTTGTCAATTATAAAGGGATTCAGGTTGGTGAATATTTTGCAGATATCCTGGTCAATGATAAAGTAATTTTAGAACTTAAAGCTGTTGAATATCTTTTAGAGGAACATGAATTCCAGTTGATCAATTATTTAAAAGCAACAGATATTGAAGTGGGACTCTTATTGAATTTTGGAAAAAAGCCGAATTTGGGAGGAAAGTATTTGGTAATGAGAGGAAATAATTAAATCAGCGAAAATCCGTTAAATCCGCGTCATCCGCGTGCTAATTTTAGATACTATGATCATAATCGGCATAACAGGTACGATCGGGGCAGGCAAAGGGACCATCGTCGAATACCTCACCGGGAAGAAAGGGTTTGAGCACTTCTCCGTCAGGGCTTACCTCCTCGAAGAGATCAGGAAACGGGGCCTTCCCGAAGACAGGAACAGCATGTTCAGCATCGCCAATGAACTCAGGGCGAAACACGGACCTTCGTATGTCACGGATCAACTTTTCCTGCGGGCCATGGAAACCGGGAGAGACTGCGTGATCGAAAGCATCCGCACACCGGGCGAAATCGATTCACTGAAAGCCAAAGGGAAATTCTTCCTGTTTGCCGTTGATGCATACCCGGTGGTGCGTTATGAGCGCATAAGGCTGAGGCAATCCGAAACGGACAGCATTTCCTATGAAACATTCATGGAAAATGAACACCGGGAGATGGATACGGATGACCCGAACAAGCAGAACCTGCAGCAATGCATCGTGATGGCCGATGTTGTCTTGCTGAATAATGGCGGGAAAGAGGAACTTTTCAGGCAGGTCGAGGAGAACCTTCAACGGGTTATTTCCAGGCCTAAAAAGGGTAACTGATATGCCTGGTTTAACGTTTATTTGTACCCTCCCCGACCTTCGATCTTTGGGGTGTCTAATAAGTTTGAACGTACAATAAGATTTCCTTTGTGTTACTTCGCGTGTACTTTGAGTCCTTTGTGGTTCAATTCTTTAAAAATAACCACAAAGTGCACAAAGGATGTCACAAAGGCGCACAAAGACTTTTTAGACACCCCCCAAAGAGGGGTGGGTATGCTATGTTTAAAAAGGCATCCTCACGAAAATTGGCTCTCTACCGCTGGATGATCAGCCTTTCAATCCTGCTTGTGCTCTCGGATTTCATTTTCACCAGGTAGCACCCTTCAGGGAAAGAGACCACATCAAAGCGATATGAATCCTCACCCTGGCAGTTTCGGGAAAGGATCGTTCTCCCAGTAAGATCAAGGATATTAACCTCCAGGGACTGGCTTTTGAATTCGTTCGGAATGATTGTGAAAGAACCCCTCGCCGGGTTCGGATACAGAAGGATTCCTTTGCTGTGGATCTTTTCCACGGCGATCGGGGCACCATCCTGCGAAACCGTTACATCCTGCGGAGCCAGCCCCGAACCGGTGACGGTTATCGTTGCAATGCGTGGCGTAGTTGAAACATTCTCCGTGTAATTCGCCTCGATGGTTCCGTTCCCGGTACCGGAAGGTGTCGGGGTGCACCAGGGTGCGTCGCTGGAAGTAGTCCAGTTTGTATTCGAAGTGACGGTGAACGAAGTCATCCCCGGTAAATACGTGACATCCTGGTTCAACGGGTTGACCGCCAGCATGGGTGCAGCACCGGATTGGGTGACAGTCACCGAAACAGGTGTCAGTCCGGATACCGTGGTGGTGATGTGCGCGATCCGCTGAACCAGCGTAATGTTTTCTGCATAATTGGCTGTGATCGTACCATTGCCGGTCCCGCCGCTGTTGATGATACACCATGTAGCGTCACTAACGACTGTCCAGGAACTGTTGGAGGTAACATTGAATGTTGTAATTCCTGCCTGGGAACTGACATCCTGGTTGGGAGGATTCACCGCCAGGGTTGGCGCGGCACCTGCCTGGGTAACTGTAACGACCAGCGGAGTTAATCCGGTAACTGTAATGGTGATATGTGCAACCCGCTGGTTTATTGAAAAATTCTCCAGGTAATTAACGGAGATGGTCCCATTCCCGGTACCGGTCGGGGTAACGGTGCACCATGAGGTGTCGCTTACAACATTCCACGTTGCGTTTGATGTAACAGTAAACGAGGTGGAGCCTGCAGGAGAGGGCACATTCTGGTTTGCGGGAAGAACTGCAAGTGTGGGCGCTGCCCCGGCCTGTGTTACAGTGACCGTTGTTGCAGAGCCTGTGGCAGGGGTGATCGTTATAATTGCTACCCGCTGGTTTCCCGAAAGATTCTCTGTATAATTAGCCGTGATCGTTCCATTCCCTGATCCGGACGGTGGGGTGACCGTACACCAGGTCGAATTGCTTGAAACCGTCCAGGTTCCGGAACCGGTTATGTTAAATGTAGTTGAGCCGGCCGGAGAAGCAGGTACATTCTGGTTCCCGGGCGTTACGGTAAGAACGCTGTAAAGATCCGACTGCCAGAGACCGCGGCCGTATGTGCCTGCCTTGATCCTGTTGTTGGAAGAATTCGATGGATCGTAAAAGATCTCGAGTTCCCTGACATCAACGATCGGCAACCCTGAATTGAATAATATCCAGTCGCTCATCGAGGCATCCCGGTAGTAGATTCCCGTTTCATTGCCAACATATAAGCCGTCGTTGCTATTCTTATCCATTACAATGGTATTTGTGTACATGCTTGGCAAGGTACCTGAGATGTTCGTCCAGGTCATCCCTTTATCCGTTGATTTATATACAGAAGCACCGGCCGTGGCATAAACGATATTCTGGTTGGTCGGATGGGCTTCCAGGGATGTTGCAGCCATCCCGCCGGGCATGGCGCAGTTCGTCCATGTGGGAGATGCTGCATTTGCATTATCGGTGCGTTTAAGGCTTGAGCCCCTCGAAACATAAAGAATATCAACGTTTACAGGGGATTGTTCCAGGGCAACGCAATTACCCAACCCGGTGGAGATGGCCGTCCAGTTGATTGCTCCAGTGCTTGTGGCCTTCACGTTGGTGGTCCGCCATACACTCTGGTCTCCAAGGAACATCGTATTCGGATCTGTGGCATGTAGGATGAATGGAGTGACCCAGCCTCCGGATTCAGGAATATTATCTGTGATCGACCAGTAGCTGTTCCCGGAAGTTGCACGGAAAATGGTTCCATAATAGATGGTTCCATACCTGTAATTCGTATCGGAGTAATCGATCAGGCATTCCATTCCATCACCCCCGATAACCGTAGTAAAAACTGAGTTGTTGTTGCTTGAGGTTCCGTTATCCTGGTACCCGTTTATGCAGAGACTGCCCTTTGAGGCACTCTGTCCGATCTTGTAAACTTGGGCAATACCGAGGCCGGAGGAAATATCGGTCCAGGTGGTTCCGCCGTTTGAGGTTGAATAGATCCCGCCATCACCCCCGGAGTATAATTTTCCGTTCAGTGGCGACCAGTCAAGGGAATGAATGTCGGCATGGACAGACGGAGCACAGGTTTCGCCGAATGAGCTGCCGACCCAATGTGAACTGATGGTCCACGAAACACCGCCGTTGGTCGATTTCCAGATATTCACCCCTCCTGCATAGATAATATTTGCATTGGCAGGATCGACAGCAATGCAGAGGTCGTACCATGCCTGGCTGCTTCCTCCACTTCCGTCGCATGCATAATCCATGATGTTCGGGGAGGTGGATTGTGTCGTGAAATTCAACCCGTTGTTGGTCGACTTCAGCAATCCTGTGAATGGTCCGGATGTTTGCAACAGGTATACCCACGAGGGTTGATTCGGGCTTAATCCGATCACCAGGCGGGAACCGGAAAGAATCCCGGATGTTACCTGGGTCCAGGAATCACCCGTATTTGCTGACTGGTAGAATTTCCCGTTTTCCGTTGCATACATAATTGTCGGGTCCGTAGGTTTGAACCGGATATCCTTGTAATTGGAAGTGTTTGATGATTTCCGTGTCCAGGTTGTGCCGCCATCGGTGCTTTTATAGATGCCTCCGCTGGTTGCTGCCAGCAGGATCGAGGAGTTTGACGGGTGGATCTGCAGCATTCCCACGGTGACATTTCCCATGCCTGAATTTGATGCCGTAAAAGTGACTCCGCCGTTGGTTGTTTTATATACACCCATTCCGGGGGCATCTCCGGCGTCGCGATCGCCTGTGCCGATAAAAATGGTATTTGGTGTTGTTGGATGAACAAGGATAGCTGAAACGCCCAATGTAGGAAGGTTGGCTGTCAGGTTTGTCCAGGAATTCCCGCCGGTTGCGGATTTCCATAATCCGCCCGATGGTGATCCGATGAAAATGATATTGGGATCTGTAGGATGGAATCCTACAGCATTGATCCTCCCGAGGCCGTTGGGTTGATCTGTGGCATTTCCGGGGGAAGCAACAGGCCCGATCTGGGTCCAGTTTCCGTTGATCGATTTCGGTGAATGCGAGGAGGTATATTTTTCATATTCACGGGCTACAGACCCCGGTTCAGGCAGTTTTCCATCGGGCTGAACCCTGAACTGGTTGATATATTCCCACCTTTTGAAAACTTTCCAGCCGTTTCCTTTATGATTTGTCCGGCCGCACCAATAGCGCTCAAAAGCACGCTGTGTGTCGTAAAAGTTTGCCTCCGGATCCTGCATCATCCGGATCCAATATGGATTTGCGGCTGTATCTTCAAGGGCTATGGTGATCTGGCTGCGGAGATTATTTTTTCCCGTAAAAAGGAGAAATAAGCCGGTGATAATGAAGAAGTAGATATATTTTTTCATCGTGATGATGGATTAGATGTTCACTGTTAAACGGTTAACAAAAATAGCAAATTTCTCCCGATTTTTGATAACTCATCCTGATTAAGTACTTTTACATGCTGCACTATAAACAGGAAAATGGAAGAAGAAAAGTATAAGCGTCCCACCTGGGATGAGTATTTTATTGAGATTGCCCATACGGTAGCCGGCCGGGCTACCTGCGACAGGGGACGGAGCGGATGTGTCATAGTCCGTGACAAGCAGATCCTCGTGACCGGGTATGTGGGCTCTCCGCGCGGGTTGCCTCACTGCGACGAGGTCGGACACCTGATGAAAAAAGTATTGCATGAAGACGGCCGTATTTCGCAGCATTGCATGAGAACCGTGCATGCCGAGCAAAATGCAATCTGCCAGGCTGCAAGGCTGGGGATTTCACTTGAAGGATCGACGCTATACTGCCGGATGACTCCATGCCGTACCTGTGCCATGCTGATCATCAATTGCGGGATCAGGCGCGTTGTCTGCGAACGGAAATACCACGATGGTGCAGAATCGGAGCAGATGTTCCTCAAAGCCGGCATAAACCTGGAGTTCATAAATGATGAACTCCAGGAGTATGATAAGCAGTAAATCGTTACCTCCTTACAATCATCTTTTTCGGGAACATTCCGTCCGAAGTCATGAACTGCAGGCAGTAGATACCTTCGGAATACCCGGATACATTGAGTTTTATCGTTGACTGGTTTTTCCCCGGGGTGATCATTTCAATGATCTGGCCCTGGGTGTTCATTACACGGATGTTTTCCACGGAAACATTCAGTGATGACAAGTCGATCGTCGTATAGTCACCGGCAGGATTCGGGAACATCCTCACAGAAGCACTGAGGCTCGATTCCTCCAGCCCGGTCAGATTTCTTGTTATACCGATGGAAAGCAGGTAGGTGCCATACTGACCGGAAAATTTGGGAGAAACTTTAAACAAGACAAATCCACCGTTCAAAATTGTTATGTAATCGGCCGCTTGTGCATCGAAATTTGAAGACCAGTTTGCTCCGTCTGTCGAATAACTAAAAATGGCATCCAATGTATAAACCTCGCCGCCCGTGTGGTTCATGTCGTAAACCTGTGCAAAAATTACATAGCTGAAACCAGCCGGGAGATCGATCTTGTAATAATCATAATCAGGATCGTTGTTCGATCCGAGGTGACAGTTTGAACCATAGGTGTTGACAGTAGTCTGATTCCCGGTGAACGTGACAGGCAGCGTATAGCTGGTGCCCGCCGTGTTGTCTGGTTCGTATTGGTCGGGGACCGGGGGGGCATCCAGGACGGTAATCTCGATGGGGTTTTGGTAATAGGTTGACCCGGTAAGCTGCCAGCTGCCTCCGCTCTCAAGATACTGCATGGCGAGCAGGTAGGTTCCCGGAGGAGAATCAAGACTTCCGATATTAAAGTCAAGTCCATTGGTATAATGATATCCGACCGGAAGCGTTTGATTGGTATATGTGCCAATGTTGTATACAAAATATCCATCCAGGTCGTAAAGCGAAACATCAAAGATCCCGTTGAAGTCCGATGTGCCATTATTAACTACATCCAGGTGAACACCCATGGCCTGGCCCTGGATAATTGTTGTTCCCGGGGAGGCCGTCATTGGTGTATATAGTTCAATGTCGTTGGGATTGATCACATTCATGGAGATCAGGTTTGAATAGCTTCCATCCGCAACGAGGTACCAGTTGTCGCCATTTGGCCTGAAAAATGTCGCAATATTGTAAGACCCGGGAAGGAATGTAAAAGAGCCTGGATACGTAAATGTAAGATCTGCGTAATAGGTCGAAGGTAAATTATAGTTCATGATGCTATCCACCATGCCGACGTAAATGCCGTTATTGTCGAAGATTGCAGCACAGAAATCTCCCTGGAAATCGGTCCCGCCATAATTGGCGATTTGGGTGGAAACATCAAAAGCGGCTCCGTAATAAATAGTGTTGTTTGGGGTTGTCAGCCAGTTATAAAGCCTAAGGTCATAACTCCCTGCACCGCCGCCGCCTGTCTCAGGTTCAAGCCCTAGCACGGCCTGCTGGTAACTGTTGAATCCGCCTGATCCGCCACCTGTCCCGACTCCTGATGGATTTAATGCGTCGATGGCAAAATAGCCATCGTATTGTCCTGACCATCCCCAGTTGAAATGGAAGTTGTTGTTATCGTCAAATCCGTCACAAACAAAGCAATGACCTCCGCCGTCGCCGATCCCTGCATATAAGACCGGGCGGTCGACACCGATATCGCCTTTCAGCAGTGAGATCCAATCGGCGAGGCTGTAATTATCCCGCATCAATCCCTGAAGGGAGGATTTATAACCGAAATAAGTCTTTAAAGCATACTCTGAACAGTTCTGGACAGGACTTTGTGAACTGACCACATAGGCAGAACTTCCACCGGTCGCTCCAACACCATAGTTCATGTCAACACTTACGCCGCAATGGTACATCAGGGTTGCAACAGCTTCGTTGTTCCCGGAAAGCTGATTTGGCATGGAACTCCAGCCATAGCTCGTGCTTCCGAAATCAGCAGACAAGGTTCCGAAATTGTTTGAATTGTAAGAGTGAAATCCAGATCCGTTCACAGGATAATTCCAGTATTTCAGGATCTGGGCCATGGCCGTGGCGACGCAACCGGTAACGGTATATTCGCCGTATTGCTGGTCAAACGGGCATAATGCATTGTAATAGGGTGACTGATCCCATTGGGTCTGCATCAAAGGCGCAACACCTTTTGTGCTTTTCAGGGAAACGGGGGACCTGCCTTCCTTTTTAAGCTCCAGCCATGCATTGGTCACATCGCTGGCCGGCACAAGGTTATCCGTGATCGCAGCCCGGATCTCTTTGTTGTACCACTCAAGCCATGATGCAACGTGGGGCGGGATCTTCCCGGCATCGAAACCGCTCTCATACGAGTAACCCAGCACGGGAGCAGCTTTATCGTCGGAGGATACAATAATAAAACCTTTTGACGGACTGGTGTTGAAGACATAAAAGTAATTGATCTGGCCGTCAGAATACGTTCCGCCCAGGGCTGAAGAAGTATAAACAAGCTCAAGGCCTGTAACGGCTTTCAGCATTGCATTCGTCGTACGGGTGTTCAGGAAATTCTGACCGACAATTTTTGCCGTGGCCACGTCAACTTGCTTCCCGAATGCCAGGTTCATTACAAAAGCTGTAAGAACCAGAAGAAAGGAAAATTTTTTCATATCATTGATTTTTAGTTAGATATCGTTTATTTATTCATCGGGTACCTGTACCGGTTCCACCTCATAAAAATACGATAAAATATATAAATCCGGCGGGAATGGATAAAATTATTTTTATTCATTCTAATTAACAAGCTAAGTTCCACGCGTGATCATCAAAACTGAAAAGTTCTTCCAATTAGGGTAGCATCGAAGAACCCGGGCAAGGGGATCGTCCATGAAGGCCTTGGCTTATGCAGACTGTTCGGAAGAACGGGCAATCCCTTGCAAACATCAACGATACGAACTGCAATAGAGGATGAGTCTTTCAAAGTGAATGTAATCTCAAAGGGAATATCCGGCGCACTGAAAAACATGAGAGGCCATTGGAAATTATGTTTTCCTTCTTCCCCCACGATGACTTTTTCATTCAGGGTTGCATGTGATATCCGTTCGGCGGATTCCGGATTGACCATGACAAGCACGGCGGTATCCGGAGAAAAGATCCTGACCTTCAGGATTCGTTTACCCCCATTTGCTTCATTGCTGATGATCTCTGATCCCGGGCCATAAAATGTTCTACGGGGAGCCATCGATGTAGAGAGCGGTTTTTGTTTTGAAGGCCCATACTGGTCAAAGAAAAGAAATTCAGGCAGTGCCTCTTTCCCGCGATGATCAGTAAAAAACTGACTGGTCCAGGCATCGGTGGCGCTGTCCCAGGTTACCCACCTTGACTTCCCGTTATCCAGGTCGAGGGTGTAGAACATGGTGTCAGGTTTCGGTTGCCTTTCAGAGGGTTCGCGGTTCAGCAAAGCTGCAGCAATACTTACTGCTGCGATAATTACCGATATCACCGGGATCAGAAAATTTTTTCTTCCCGCCAGTATCAAAACAGGTATTTGCATGGTAGCAGATAACAAAATGAGCATCACCACCAATCCTGGGGCGATCATCAGCGTCATGGCTTCAGAAAGCATCAGGATGATCTGCGTGAAGATCCAGATCCCGGGGACGGAAAAAAGCAGGAGACCGAAAAGCGTGGCGCCGGAGGTTCCTTCAGCTTCATTCCTGACTGTAAAGATGATCATTCCGGCCAGGCTGAAAAGCAAGGGCCAGACGAATAGATAGCTTCCCCCGGGGAGGAAGAAAGCCGTAATCCAAACAAGGACAACCCAGGTGAACAGTCCACCTGCTGTTACATTATGGATCCCCAGTTTCCCAGTGAACCAGGGAAGACCGATGAATATTCCTGTCACACCCAAAGCAAAAAAAGCAACAAGGTAGAGGGCGTTACCGTAAATCCATTCCTGCTCAAATGATTTGAATTCAGGATGCATCGGACCCAGCCATTTCCACAGGAGAAATACGATCAGGCCGGTTGCAAAAACCCGAAAAAGAAAAAGCAGGAAAGCTTTACTGAACGGGAAAATCCTGATGTGATTTTTCCGGAGTCCGAGAATGAAGAAGATACAAAACAGGAGTGTCGCCAAACAGGCAAGGGGAAATACGTATGAGACCGGGTATATGATCAAACGCGGGAAGAAGAAGTTGAAATAAACTACATCCGCTGATGTCAGCTTTTGAAGATCCGACAAACCAAAGTGCAAAACGGCCTGCATCATGGCATTTCCCTGTGATTGCAGGGTGCGTTCATCAAAATTACCTACGTTGTCGTTAACACTGTGGTAATATTGAACGGTACCGATGTTGGCGAAATTCATTCCCGAAGGAATTGTCTCCATGAACCAGGTGAAATCAGTATAATTCGGCAGGAATTGTGAAGCATCGAACATGAGGCTGTTCGCAAGAGGAGGGGGGCCGGATCGGTTGAGTTCACGGATGATTGCACCATTGCCACGGTTTGTCTCAAACATTACGGATCTGCCGGAAGAACCACGGGCATCAAAATTCAAAGCAAATCTGATCCCTTTTGCCATGGGTGATTCTTCGATGAAAGCCTTTGAACCCAGCGTTCCCTCTTCTTCCCCGTCACTGAAAAGAATGATAAGATCATTTTTAAGTGCCGGATGATATTTCAATGCTCTCAGCGTTTCCAGGACTGCAGCTACGTTACTGCCATTATCACCGGCCCCGGGAGAAAGAAAGCGGGCATCATAATGTGAAGCCAGGAGGAGCGCATCCGATCCCCGCATCCCCTTGATCCTGACAATAATGTTTTCGATGACCGCAGCTTTATGCTTATTGAAAGAGGTGGTTTCCTGAATCTCAGGTTCAAGACCCAGTGATCTTAACGAGGCCATGATGTAATTCCTCACTGTATCGTGGGCTGCTGTTCCGATGGTATGCGGTGCGGCCGCGATGTTCTTCAGGTGTTTCATGGCCCTTCCGGAGGAGAATCTCTCCGGCGGGGCATTTTCAGATACCCGCCCCGGGGGTTGAAGCGATACAATGGCTGAAGCGACCGTCAGTGCGGTGATGACCAGTATTACCAGGACCTTGACGATTCGTTTCATTGAATACATGTGACAGACGATCAGCAACCGCATCCATAAGTCTGGATCCTTTTTTCGAAAACAGACCTGAATAACCCCTTTGAAACCTTTTCTGCGATTGCATCCTGTTTATTTTCCGTGTAATTGATGAGTAGACCCCCTGAGAAATAGGCGTTGATCTCCTTTGAGTCACCATTGTGATAAAATACAATGTTGTAATTTACGGTAATGATGCCCGAGGCATAAGGGACCTGAGTTGAAGGCAGCATTGTGAGAACACAGTCGGGGCCGAAGGTTGCAACGGCTGAAGCATATGCCGGCGATAATTCAAATGTATCTTTTCTGGAAGAAAGAATTACCAGGGCCTCGATCTTTTTTTTCTGCAACCTTAATTTCACCTGGTCGGCAATCAACGTATTCAGGTTGTGGGTTTCAGGCGTGTCATAGGTTACGATAAGCACTTTGGCGAACCGGAAATTATCCGGTGAATAATAAAGTGAAAGCCTGACACCTGAGCAGCTGGTCAGGAAAATAAGGATCAGTGAAAAAGCAACCCCGGTAAGATTCCGGATCATGTTAATGTTCTTCATGTTTTATGTGATTCAATATTTTCCGCTTAGCCTGTCGATGGCAAATCCAAGCAGGCCGCCAAGAATAATGGTTATGGCCAGAATGGGTACGAAAGCAAAAGGACCGTTCCAGACAATGATGAAACTCGAGGGCAGCAGGCAAAGAAGTGAAACAAGTATTCCGTTAACAATGGATGGGATCCGGAGATTGGAGGTACTGATAAAATATCCTGCAACGATCCACATCGACAACGCGCCAAGGTTTGCATCCCAAGGCAATTTTTGTATGAGCATCGGGATCAGGTCGATCACCCCGGCAACCAGTCCGCATATCAGGCCAATAACGATCTTTCTGTTCATTGGTTCAGTTTTTATTTTAATAGAATGAACTTTTCTGTAAGTTGATGATGCAAAAATAGCATAATTCCTGACTGTGATCAGGTAGCCGGGAAGCGATCAGACACTTTAATTATGATATCGTGACTTGGTCAGCGATTGAAAGGAAAAGCTCTTCAGGAGAAAGAACCTGTGAGTTCAAGCGGATCTTTCCGGTTATGTTTAAGCTTTTGAAACAGGCTTACAATCCGTTCGGCGAAGGTGATCATACAAACCAGTATCCTGTATCCGTTTTTTCGGATGAAATCGGCCAGGAAAAGGATTGATGCAATGACAAGCAAAACGCCTGAAAGAAAGATAAAAAGAATCAGTCCGTCATTGGAGTTACCCGTGCCTGCAAAGCAAAGCTTTGCGGAGCAGGCCATCAGGATGATTAATAGGGTCAGGGATTTCATTTTCATATTTATTGACCAAAGATACATACGTAAAACGGAAATGTCAATAAAAAAATCCGGAGATGATAAAAAATATTAATTTGCTGCCAGATTGTCATTCTGATCAGATTGGCCTGAAATTAGAAGATAATGAACATATAATGAAAATGTATGAAAAGGGTAGTAAATATGGATGGAGGTATGGCTCCGGAATTACCACCGGAACAGGGCGGGGCAGAGCAGAATGAGGAGGAAGACTACATTGATTCCTTTTCAAAGATCATCATCGAAGCTACGAAAAAAGTCAGTCCTTCAGTTGTTCAGATCTCAAGTTTCTGGTCGGAGCATAAAAACCTGAGTAATCTTCCCAAGGAAGGGACAGGTTCCGGATTTCTTATTTCCCAGGAAGGTTTTATTGTGACCAACAGTCATGTGGTTAACGGGGCCAAAGAGATCAACGTGAATCTGCCGGATGGCACAACCGCGATGGCGGAGGTTAAAGGGGAGGATCCTTCAACTGACCTTGCCGTGATCAGGATCTATGGTAAGAATTTCCCTTATGCTGGTTTCGGTGATTCGGGGAAGCTGAGAGTAGGCCAGCTGGTGATTGCGATCGGGAATCCTTTCGGGTTCCAGTACAGCGTTACAACCGGTGTGGTAAGTGCATTGGGGCGTTCAATGTACAGTTACACAGGCAGGCTGATCGACAATGTCATCCAGACGGATGCAGCCCTGAATCCGGGTAATTCGGGTGGGCCGCTGATCAATTCTCGGGGTGAAGTGGTCGGCATCAATACGGCAATCATTTCACCAGCCCAGGGACTATGCTTTGCAGTAGGCTCGAGTGTTGCGGAATATGTTGTCGGCAAACTGATCATGGAAGGGAAAGTCAGGCGTGCATTGATGGGGATTGTCGGCCAAACGATCATGATCCCGAAAAGGGTTGTCGATTATAATCAGCTGAATATAAAAAGAGGGATCCTTGTCCAGCAGGTGCTTCCCGGAAGAGATATGGATAATTCAGCCCTGTCACCCGGTGATGTGATCGTCGGATTCAATAACATCCCCGTCGGTTCGATCGACGAGATCTACCTGCAACTCAACGAAAATCTTATCGGGAAGACGGAAGAAGTGATCATCCTTAAAAAGGGGATCAGGAAAGTAGTGACCGTGAAGCTCGGGGAGGCATAATTACCGGAGTCGGCAGTCGGCAGTCAGCAGTCAGCAATCGGCAGTAAAAGGCCAGAAGATAGATGATGGATGATAGATGATAGAATTCTGAAAACCATCATAATTCATAATTCAAACTCCAAATTCATAATTCTCCTGTTGCTTTAATAAATAAAGGTCCCTGTTTTCCCCTCTGCCGAAACATATCCCCTGAACATCAATACGGTATTGTATTGCATCGTGATGTTGCCGTCGTGGTCGATGGCGATCAGGCCTCCTTCCGCTCCCTGGTTTGCAAGCTTGTTGTTCACAATGTAGTTTGCTGCCTGGTTCACGGAGATGCCCAGGTAGCTCATGATGGCGGAAACATCGTAGGCAACGACATTCCTGATAAAGAATTCCCCGTGGCCGGTACATGAAACACCACAGGTTTCATTATTTGCATAGGTGCCGGCCCCGATGATTGGCGAATCGCCGATCCGGCCTTTCATTTTATTGGTCATACCTCCTGTTGATGTGCCAGCCGCAATGTTACCGTCCAGGTCAAGGGCAACAGCTCCCACCGTCCCGTGTTCCTTTGCCGTGTCAGCCGCTTCCTCTTTGGATTTCTGAAGCTCATCCCAGCGCCTTTTTGTATAAAAATAGGAAGGGTCAACGATCTCCAGTCCTTGTTTTTTTGCAAAATTTTCAGCTCCTTCGCCTGTCAGCATTACATGCTTCGATTTCTCCATGACGGCACGGGCCGCTGAAATCGGGTTCCTGATAGTACTGACTCCTGCAACGGCTCCAGCTTTGCCGGTTTTCCCATCCATGATCGAAGCATCCATTTCGTTTTTTCCTTCTGCTGTAAATACAGACCCCTTACCGGCATTGAATAACGGAGAGTCTTCCATGATCCTGATCGCTTTTTCAACTGCATCGAGGCTGCTACCCCCGGTTTTCAGGATCCCGGCCGCTGCCTTGAGCGCTTCATTGAGTACATTGCTGTATTGTTCCTGCATTTCCTTCGTGATTTTCTCCTTTACCGAACCACCTGCACCTCCGTGGATCACAAGCGCCCATTTCTGATCGGGACCGTCATAAGGGATCGATTGGGACCGGAGATCATGCCCGGCAAGTGTGAAGAGGAAGGAGAAAAGAAAAAATGAATATTGAATATTGAACAAGGAATATTGAATGTTGAAGTTTTCGTTGGTTCTTTTTTGCAGTTTCATGATTTCGGATTATAAGATCTTTTTTAATAATGCGGAGAAATTGATCAGGCCTGTGACCTGCAGGATGGTTAAGACCACCGAGAGAACGATAACGGCACGGATGAACCCGGCTCCTTTTTTAACGGCAAGGTGGCTTGCGATCAGTGCGCCGATCACACTGCCGATCGACAGGATCAGTCCGTAAAGGTAGTTGATCTTGCCGTCGAAGGCGAAGACCAGGAGGGCGAAAATCGCATAAAGGAATACAATCAGGTTCTTGACTGCATTGGCTTTTACGAGATCATACCCGATACCGAGCACCAACGCCATCAGCAGGAAATATCCCACACCGACCTGGATGAAGCCGCCATAGAATCCCACAAAGAAAAAGATCACGAAATGCCACCATTTCAGCGGTTTTTTTAGCAATGCAGCATTTTCCCTCAGCCATTTATCCGGTTTGTAAAAGAGGAAGAAGACCATGATCACCATAGCGACAGCCATCGCGATCTCGATCACTTTGACCTTTACATCAACAGCCAGGTAAGCTCCGAAGATCGACCCGATGGTTGCCGGGATCCCAAGCCAGACAGGCCTCCAGGAATCAAACATCTTTTGTTTCGTGAAGCTGCCGACCGAAGAGAGTGTCTGAAAGAATATGCTGATCCGGTTTGTTCCGTTGGCAATGTTTGCGGGCAATCCAAGCAGGATCAGCAGTGAAAGGCTGATCACGGAACCACCTCCGGATAATGTATTAATGAACCCGACAAAGATGCCGGCAACAATTACAACGATGATTTCAACAAAGCTCATTTAATTATGAATTATGAGGTTGAATTATGAATTATGATTTCCTCGATCCATCCTCTATTTTCTATCCTCTATCTTCCGACTTCAATTTGCTATGCTTCCTGCTGAATGAAAAATAGATCACAAGTCCGACAACCAGCCAGACAATGAACCGCATCCAGTTCGTCACACCGAGTTGTGCCATCAGGTAAAAGTTTGTAAGCAGGCCAAGTACAGGGATCAGGGAAAATTGTTTGACAACAGCAAAAATGGTCATGATGATGGCTGAAATTGTGAAGAGTATGATGGGAAATTCCTGTTTCAAGAGATCCTGGATGCTGGATGCTGGATGCTGGATATTGGATGTCAGATCTATGGACCTTAATAATTGTGTTAATTCCGGCGGGCTCCAGTACCACAGGGTAATGAACACTCCGATCCAGACAAGAGGTAAAAAATACCGGCTGTTAAGGTATTTCACCCTGAAACCTTTATCCTTTCCTCGTTGTTCGGGGCTCCGGGTTTCTTTATCGAGAACAAGCACCCCTCCTGAAACCAGGACGAATGCAAATAGGGTCCCGATGCTTGTCAGGTCGGTGACCTCTGTAAGATTGAGAAAAAGGGAGGGAACTGCGACAATGATACCTGTCAGGATGGTGGAGAATGCAGGTGTTTTGAACTTCGGGTGGAGCCTGGAAAAAATCCCGGGGAGCAATCCGTCACGGCTCATGCTCATCCAGATCCGGGGTTGCCCGACCTGGAAAACGAGCAGAACGCTGGCCATCGCTATGATCGCGCTTATGGCGATGATACCGGAAAGCCTGGTCAGGTGTAGTTTCTGGAAGGCGTAGGCCAGGGGATCCCCGACACCAAGTTCAGCATAATGGACCATGCCTGTAAGAACAAGGCTGATAAGGATGTATAAAACGGTGGTGATGGCAAGTGCATAGATCATCGACCGGGGAAGATCCCGCTTTGGATTCCTGCATTCCTCTGCCGTAGTTGAGATCGCATCAAATCCTATGTAGGCGAAGAATACCCCCGCAACTCCTTTCAGCACGCCTCCGACCCCGTTGGGTGCAAAAGGACTCCAGTTACCGGGGTTGACATAAAAACTTCCGACACCGATGACTACAAGAAGAATGGCGATCTTAAGCAGTACCATGGTGTTGCTGGCCATTTTTGTCTCGTAGATCCCGATGTAAACCAGGACGGTGATAAATACGGTGATGCCAAATGCCGGAATGTTGGCGATCAGGTGAATACCGGCGATAACCGGGGCATTCTGCCAGGCCAGATAAGCTTTCTGAAGTCCGGATGAAAGGGTATCCAATGGAATGCCATTTGCAATTTCCCTCACTGCTTCATGGTATCCCCTTGCCGCACTGAGGAAATCGATGCTAAGGAAATCTGGAAAAGGAAGTCCGATCCCCGCAAGAAACCCGGTGAAATATTCCGACCAGGAGATCGCAACAGCAATATTGCCAACAGCATATTCCATAATGAGGTCCCATCCGATGATCCATGCGACAAGTTCACCAAAGCTTGCATAGGCATAAGTATATGCGCTCCCACTGATGGGGATCCTGGAAGCAAACTGGGCATAACACAAGGCCGAGAAACCACAAGCGACTGCCGTGAAGACGAAAAGAAGCGATACTGCCGGTCCTCCGCTGGCAGCCGCATTCCCGATCGTGCTGAAAATTCCTGCACCAATGATAGCTGCAATACCAAGCGCAGTCAGGTCCCACACATTCAGGCTTTTCTTCATCCTGGTTGTTTCGCCCAAATGTTCACTGGCATCATGAAGGATCCGGCCGATCGATTTTTTCCGGAAAAGTTCTTTGTAGGCCAAGACGCTCTTTGTTTTTGTAAAAATATAAAAATTCAATGCTGGGTGAAATTTTAATTCAATGCTGGGCGAAATTTTAATTCAATGCTGGGCGAAATTTAAAATTTCGCCCAGCATTGAATTTGTTAAAAAAATATAAAATCCTTAAATAAGGTATTACCTTTTTGAATTTTCCGGATTAATAAAAACTGAATATTGGAATAGAAATTAATTAAGAAAAAGAAAATTTTATGTCAACAGGATACCAGATTGAAGACCAGGGTTCAGTTTATTTTCTAACTTTTCAGGTAGTTTATTGGATCGATATCTTTACACGACAAAGTTACCGGGATATTATTCTTGAAAGTTTGAAATATTGTCAGAAAAACAAAGGACTTGAAATTTATGGATGGGTCATCATGTCTAATCATGTTCATTTGATAGTCCGAAGTGCCAACTATCAACTAAGTGATACGATCAGGGATTTGAAGAAATTTACGAGTAAAGAAATAATTAAGGAAATACAAACGGGAATTGAAAGCAGAAGAAGTTGGTTCTTGGACTTATTTTCCAATGCAGCCTCAAAACAAAATAAGAATGGATATTTTCAGGTATGGAAGCGTGGAAACCATGCAATTGTCCTGTATTCTGAACACTTTCTTAAGCAAAGGTTGAATTATATCCACAAGAATCCTGTTAATGCCGGTATTGTAAAGAATCCGATTGACTATATTTATTCAAGCGCAATTGATTATGCAGGAGGAAAAGGTCTTTTAGAAATAATTAAAATATAAGGCTGGGCGAAATTTCAAATTTCGCCCAGCCTTATTTGCTAATTTTGCCGGAAACAAAAAGTATGAAGATCGTCATATTCGGTGCAGGCGGAAGGACCGGGATTGTCACTGTGTTCCAGGCGCTGGAAAAAGGTTATACCGTTACCGCATTCACACGTCAGTTGTCAAAAATTACCATAGAGCATAGGAACCTCACAATTATACAGGGTGATATCCTTGATTATGAAAAGGTCAGGAGTGCTGTCGAGGGTCAGGAAGTTGTGATAAGTACGCTTGGGGTGGAAATCAGGAAGCCGAATACGGTTTTGTCTGATGGCACAAAGAACATTGTCCGGGCTATGGAAGAAACCGGGGTAAAACGGTTTATCTGCATGTCTTCCGCAGGGATCCTGGGAAATGACGGAGGATTCTTCTTCGGGAAGATCATGATCCCCCTTATGCTGAGAAATGTGTTCAAGGACAAAGTCAGGCAAATGGATATTGTAATGAACAGCAAACTTGACTGGGTGATCATCCGCCCGTCAGGCCTCACCGATTCTCCCAAGACAGGAAGGTATAAGATCTACGACGGGTCGCCCGGTTCGTGGACTGTGCCGCGTGCTGATGTTGCCGATTTCATGCTGAAACTTCTGACTGAACGGAAATACGACAGGCAAATGCCGGCTATTTCAAGTAAATAAAATTTGTGCACGTATCGGGCCTCGGCCCTCGGGTTTATAACTTCTATCATCCATTCTCCGTCCTCGGTCCTCGGTCCTCGGTCCTCCGACCTCATCCTTTTGCCAGGATCCTGATTGCCGACACGATCCCTTCAACATCGAATCCGCATTCATGGTGAAGTTCAGAAATTGAGCCCTGTTCGACGAAATGATCAGGAATGCCCAGCCTTTTGATGGTGGCATGATAATTATGATCGGAAGCGAATTCAATCACAGCACTTCCAAGTCCTCCGATGATGGTTCCGTCTTCAATGGTGAGAATCTTCTGAAACTTGCTGAATACTTCATGCAGGAGGCTTTCATCAATGGGTTTCAGGAACCGCATATCATACAACGCCACTGATATTCCTTCCCCATCAAGTTTTTTAATGGCAGCCAAAGCTGTATTTCCTTCATTTCCAATTGATAGAATGGCCATGTCCTTACCATCACGGATCAGACGGCCGGTGCCGATTTCAATCCTGCTGAACGGAGTTTTCCATTGAGGCATGACACCCCTGCCTCTCGGGTACCGGATTGAAAAGGGTCCGCCACCTTCAAGTTGAGCTGTGAACATCATGTTTCTCAATTCTTCCTCATTCATCGGGGCAGCGACCACCAGATTCGGTATGCACCTCAGGTATGCTAAATCGTATGAGCCGTGATGCGTAGCTCCATCCTCACCGACAAGTCCTGCACGGTCGAGGCAAAAAACAACCTGGAGCCGCTGAAGAGCGACGTCGTGAATGATCTGGTCGTATGCACGCTGCAGGAACGTGGAGTAAATGTTACAAAAGGGGATCATCCCCGACGCGGCAAGTCCTGCTGAAAAGGTGACGGCATGTTGCTCGGCAATGCCCACATCAAAAGCCCTGTCGGGCATTTTGCTCATCATCATGTTGAGGGAACAACCGGTTGACATAGCCGGTGTGATCCCTACGATTTTCGGGTTCAATTCGGCCAGTTCGATGATGGAACGGCCGAATACTGTCTGGTATTTCGGGGCATGGGTGTGGCATTTATCTTCGATGATCTCACCCGTGGTTTTGTTGAACAAGCCGGGAGCATGATAAATCGTCTGGTCTTTTTCAGCCCGTTCAAATCCTTTTCCTTTTACTGTAATGATATGAAGCAGTTTCGGACCGGCAATTCCGCGGAGGTCTTTCAATAATTTTGTCAGCCTGATCACATCATGACCGTCAACAGGACCAAAGTAACGGAAGTTGAAGGCTTCAAAAAGATTACTCCGGTTCAGGATCGTTGATTTCAGTGCATTACCGATCTGACGAACGATCGCCCTGGAGTTTTTTCCGTACCGTGTTCCCCCGCCAAGTATACGCCAGATCTTATCCCGGATCTTGTTATACGTTCTTGAAGTAACGATATCGGCAAGGTAATCCTTAATGGCACCGACGTTCTGGTCAATGGCAATCCCGTTATCATTCAGGATAACCAAAAGGTTGACATTGGATACTCCGGCATTGTTCAGGGCTTCCATCGCCATTCCCCCGGTCATGGCACCATCGCCGATGATTGCAACATGGTGCCGGTTCTTTTCATTGCTGATCTTGGCAGCAACACCCATTCCGAGGGCCGCTGATACCGACGTGGAGGAATGGCCTGTTCCGAATGCATCATAAATACTTTCCGACATCCGCGGGAAGCCGCTGATCCCTTTATACATCCGGTTCGTATCAAAAACATCTTTCCGGCCGGTCAGGATTTTATGAGCGTAAGCCTGGTGCCCGACATCCCAGATCACCTTATCAAATGGAGTATCAAACACGTAATGGATCGCAACGGCCAGTTCTACGGTGCCGAGACTTGCCCCAAGATGTCCCGGGTTCGCAGATACCATGTCAAGAATAAACTCACGGATTTCAGTACAGAGCGCAGGCAACTGTTCAATTTCCAGTTTTCTCAGATCGGGGGGCAGGTTGATACCGGATAACAGGTTACCGATTTTTGCATTCATCAGGTGGTGGTAAATATCGATGCAAATTTAATAAAACCGGCTTAACTTCAAGAACAAAGTAATGAGATGAGCAACGGGAACATAACAAACCGGATGATCAGAGCAATCCCAATTCAAGCATGGCAGCTTCCGAGAGCATATCCTTATCCCAGGGCGGATCGAAGACGAGCTCCACATCGACCTTTGTCACGCCTTCTACTTTCTGAACTTCCGAAGCGACAACACCGGGCATGTCTTCAGCCACAGGACAATTCGGTGCCGTTAAGGTCATCCGGATCTGAACCTGGCCTTCCTTATCGATCTTAAGCTCATAGATCAGTCCAAGGTCGTAAATATTTACAGGGATCTCGGGGTCGAACACACGTTTCAGCGCTTCGATCACCTGTTCCTCAAGTTTATTTTGTGTCTTTTCCATCTTCTTTAGATTTCAATTTAAACGCCATGGCATACATTTTCATTTGCTTGATCATGGATGTCAGTCCGTTCGACCGGGTAGGAGAGAGATGTTCCCGGAGCCCTATCCGGTCGATATAATCCATATTGGAACTGATGATGTCCTCAGGTTTCTGATCCGATAATACCCTGATCAGGAGATTCACGATCCCTTTGGTGATCACAGCATCACTGTCGCCTGAAAAAAACACTTTCCCATCCCTGAATTCTGCATAAAGCCATACCTGGGACTGGCACCCGGTGATCAGGTATTGCTCCGTTCTGTATTTCGGATCAATAACCGGAAGAGTTCTTCCCATTTCGATCAGGTAGTTGTATTTGTCCATCCAGTCCTCAAACAAGGAAAATTCTGAGATGATCTGTTCTTCTATTTCAGGAATCGTCATATTCTGATTTCTTTTTATGCGAACATTTGTTTAACCCGTATGATCGCCTCTGAAAGGGCATCAATCTCCTCCTTTGTATTGTATAAACCAAAAGAAGCCCTCACTGTACCCGGGATCTTAAAATTTTCCATCAGCGGCATGGCGCAATGATGACCTGTTCTGACGGCGATCCCCAGCTTATCAATGATAGTACCTGCATCATAAGGATGAATATTACCGATCAGAAAAGAGACCAGGCTTGTTTTGTTTTTTGCATTTCCGATGATACGGACCCCGTCAATCGCATTTAATTTCATGGTTGCATGATCCAGGAGACTTTTTTCATAAGCATCGATATTCGGCATCCCCAGTTCCTGGATGTATTTGAGTGCGGCATTCAATCCGTATACGCCTTCAACATTGGGAGTGCCTGCTTCGAACTTGAACGGAAGCTCGTTGAAGGTGGTATGATCAAAAAACACTTCCCGGATCATTTCTCCTCCCGTCTGGTAGGGAGGCAGGTCTTCGAGGATCTTCTCTTTCCCGTAAAGAACTCCAATTCCCATCGGGGCGTACATCTTATGCCCCGAAAAGCAATAGAAATCACAATCCATCTTCTGCACATCAACCGGAAGGTGGGAAATACCCTGTGCCCCGTCGATCATGACGGGAATATTATGCTGATGAGCGTACCGGATCACTTCCTCAACAGGAAAGACCGTTCCAAGAACATTTGAAACATGTGCGATCGAGATGATCTTCGTCCTTTCATTTACAAGTGCTTTAAAAGAGTCCACATCAAGTTCGCCATCTGAGGTGACCGGAATGAATTTAAGCGTTGCTCCATATTGCTCACAAACCATCTGCCAGGGCACAAAATTCGAATGATGCTCTGCCTCGCTGACGATGACTTCATCTCCGCAGGTAAGGTGCTTTTTACCGAAGGAGGATGCGACAAGATTGATGGATTCGGTGGTTCCCTTCGTGAAAATGATCTCATGGGAAAATGTGGCATTGACATACATCTGGACTGCTTTCCGGGTCATTTCATAAGCTTCTGTCGCCTTCTGGCTCAGGTAATGGACCCCGCGGTGAATATTGCAGTTATCGTGTGAGTAGAAATCAACGATCGCGTTGATCACCTGGATTGGCTTCTGCGTAGAAGCAGCATTATCAAAATAGATCAGCGGCCGGTTATAAATTCTCTGGTCAAGGATCGGAAATTCGCTGCGGATTCTGTCTATCGGGAAATTCATATCTTCGTCACATCAATATCAAATTCCATGGGTCTGTCAGGGGTATTGCAATGAAGCACACAATGCTCACAGATAGAGAGTTCGCCGCGGAGTCGTTTCTTGACCATGTCTTCGATCCTGAAACGTAATGGTTCGATGCTGATCTTGCTGATCACTTCATTGGCAAAGGCATACATCAGCAGCATCCTGGAATTCTCGACGCTGATCCCGCGCTGCCTGAGGTAAAACAAGGCTTCCTGGTCAAGTTGTCCCGTGGCGGATCCATGGGCGCATTTCACATCATCTGCATAGATCTCCAGGAAAGGTTTAGAGTTGACCTTTGCAGTATCGGTGAGGAGGATATTCTTATTCCCCTGGTATGCATTTGTTTTCTGGGCACCTTGCCGGACCAGGACGTGACCATTAAAAACACCGCTTGCATTTTCATCCAGGATGCCCTTGAAATGCTCGCTGCTGGTACATTCCGGGAACGCATGGTCAACAAATACATGATTGTCGATGTGCTGTTTCCCGTCCATCAGGTACAGCCCGCGGATATCGGCATTCCCGCCTTTGCCGTTGAACCTTACATGCGTGTTGTTACGGAGCAATCCACCATTGAATGAAACGTAATGGGAGATAAGGGTTGCCGATTGTTCAAGATTGAAATAGGCAGAGCTTATCAGGGTTGTGTCATTATTGATGTTCTGCAGTTTGTAATGGTCAAGGGATGCATTTTCACCAACGAAAACCTCGGTTACGACATTTGAGAAGCAGGACTGGTGATTATAGGAATCATCGCAGTGAACAAGGGAAAGCCTGCTGTTCTTCCCAAGAATGACCAGGTTGCGGGATTGAAGGAAGACATTCTCATTGTGATCGATCACATTGACGATCTGGACGGTTTTTGCGCTGGTTACATCATCGGGGACATAAATAAAAACCCCATCCTGGGCCAAGGCCGTGTTAAGTGCAGTCAGTCCTCCTGAGGATATTTGGGCGTAATGTCCGTAGTGTTGCTCGACGATTTCGGGGTATTTGATCTTTGCTTCGGCGAGGCTCCCGAGGATGATCCCATTGCCGAGCTTCATCAGGGGAACATCTTTGGAAACATGCCATCCGTTGTACTGGGCGATCAGTGCTGTGTCGAGGTGCGGGATATGGCACCGGAACACCTTCTGAAAGTCGGCAATTTCGGCGGGCTTGAATACAAACTCGTATTCTTTGGCCAGGCTCGGTTTCAGGTCGGTGTTCTTCCATTGTTCGAGCTTCGTTGTGGGAAAACCAAGTTCTCTGAACTTGTCAATGGCTTCCCTCCTTAAACCGGACATAACTCCGCTTTCACCCTTGAAAAGGGCAGGACCCTCCTCTTCAAACAGGCTGACCATCTTTTCCGGCGTGAGCATATTTTTTAAATCTGTAGACATCGTTACTAAATAGCGAAATGTTATTGTATCACTTCATCACTTCATCACTTCTTTTACTTTTCATCCTTCAGCCAGTCGTAGCCTTTTTCTTCCAGTTCATAGGCAAGCTCCTTTCCTCCTGATTTAACGATCTTTCCTTCAAAAAGCACATGCACAAAATCGGGGACGATGTAATCAAGAAGTCTTTGATAATGCGTGATCACAATGAAAGCATTGTCTTTCCTCCGCAGCTTGTTAACGCCGTTTGCCACGATCCTGAGGGCATCGATGTCGAGGCCGGAATCCGTTTCATCAAGAATGGCAAGGGTCGGGTCAAGCATGGCCATCTGGAAGATCTCGTTCTTTTTCTTTTCGCCACCGGAAAATCCTTCATTCACCGATCTGTTTGTAAGGTTTGAATGGATCTCCACCAGCTTTTTCTTCTCTTCCATCATCTTGAGGAAATCCACGGCAGGCATAGGATCCTGTCCATGGTATTTACGTATTTCGTTCACGGCTGTCCGGAGAAAATTGGTGATACTGACTCCGGGTATCTCGACCGGGTATTGGAAACCAAGGAAAATCCCTTCACGGGCACGCTCTTCAACCGGAAGCTTTAACAGGTCCTTCCCGTTATATTGGATATCTCCGGCAGTAACGTCGAATACTTCTCTCCCTGCGATAACAGAGGCCAGCGTGCTTTTTCCGGTTCCGTTCGGGCCCATGATCGCGTGAACTTCGCCTTTGTTAACCTCGAGGTTGATTCCTTTCAGAATCTCCTTGCCATTGATCGAGGCGTGGATGTTTTTGATTGATAAAAGCATATGTATAAATTAATTTCTAAAATCTAATTTCTAATTGTTCTAATTGACCTAAGAAACCTAAAGCGAATTAACAAAAACAATTTTCGGGAATTGATTTTTGGAGTTTCATTAGAAATTAGATCAATTAGGTAAATTGGTCATTTTATATTTTTATCCAACACTTCCTTCAAGACTTATGGAAAGAAGCTTCTGGGCTTCGACGGCAAATTCCATCGGTAATTTGTTCAGTACATCCTTTGCATATCCGTTGACGATCAGGCCGATGGCGCTTTCTGTATCGATGCCCCTTTGCTGGCAATAGAACAGCTGGTCTTCGGATATCTTGCTTGTTGTGGCCTCATGTTCCACAATGGAGGATTTGTTCTCGACCTGGATATACGGGAATGTATGCGCCCCGCATTTATCGCCCAGCAGCAATGAATCACATTGGGAATAATTCCGTGAATTGACGGCATTTTTCGAGATCCTGACGAGGCCACGGTAACTGTTGTTGCCATGTCCGGCTGAGATTCCCTTTGAAATGATTGTGCTTTTCGTGTTTTTCCCGAGGTGCTGCATCTTGGTGCCGGTATCGGCCTGCTGCATGTTGTTTGTTACCGCTACCGAATAGAATTCACCGACGGAATTATCTCCCAGGAGAATGCAGCTTGGGTATTTCCAGGTAATAGCAGAACCGGTTTCCACCTGTGTCCATGATATTTTTGAATTGCTTCCCTTGCAGATGCCCCGTTTCGTCACGAAATTATAAATTCCCCCTTCCCCTTTTTTATTTCCCGGGTACCAGTTCTGCACGGTGGCATACTTTACCTCGGCATCTTTCAGTGCAACGATCTCCACAACAGCGGCATGAAGCTGGTTCTCATCCCGCTGGGGAGCGGTGCAGCCTTCCATATAACTTACATAGGCACCCTCATCGGCAATGAGAAGCGTCCGTTCAAACTGCCCGGTATTGGCGGCATTGATCCTGAAATAGGTAGACAATTCAATAGGGCAGCGGACTCCCTTCGGGATGTAGCAGAACGATCCGTCGGTAAAAACGGCCGAGTTAAGGGTGGCAAAAAAATTATCGGTATACGGAACCACTGATCCCATGTACTGTTTCACAAGATCGGGATGGTTTTTTACCGCTTCGCTGAAGGAGCAGAAAATGATCCCCTGCTTTGAAAGTGTTTCACTGAAAGTGGTCTTGACGGAAACACTGTCGATCACTGCATCCACGGCAACACCGGCCAGCTTTTTCTGTTCATCGAGAGAAATGCCAAGCTTTGTGAAGGTTTTCAGCAGTTCGGGATCCACTTCATCAAGGCTACCTATGGTTACCTTCTTTTTCGGAGCAGCATAATAGATGATATCCTGGAAATCGATTGGCGGATGATGGATGTTGGCCCAGGTAGGTTCTTTCATTGTAAGCCAGTACCGGTATGCCTTCAACCTGAATTCAAGCAGGAATTCCGGCTCCTGCTTTTTCGCGGAAATGAACCGGATGATATCCTCATTCAGCCCTTTCGGGGCCATGTCATTCTCAATATCCGTCGTAAAACCATATTTATATTCCCCTTGAGTTAAATCGTCAAGGATCTTATTGCTCTCTGATTCCATCGATAAAATAATTTAGAATCTGTCCACACATTAATTGTACCATTCGGTAAATCTGCCATTCTGGCGATGCAAAGGTACCATTTTCTTGGGTAATTATTCGATTTTCCTTTACGGCTTAATACCGGTTAAACGAACAGATCTCTTCCGTCTTCTTCCGGGTTTTCGGCCGGATCTCATTTTTTAACGGGTATCCTAGTGTGATAATGAGTTCAGCCCGTTTTTTCTTCGGAATGCCAAGCAGTTCCTTCACTTTCGGCTCGTCAAACCAGCCGAGGATACAGGTTCCCAGTCCTTCGGATGCCGCCTGAAGGCAGAAATGCTCCGCCGCGATCCCGATATCCATCAGGGTGTATGGCTTGTCTTTGAGAACGGTACCGAGTTTTGAGGTCAGGTTAGGTTCTTCACGTACCAGGACGACCAATACCGGCGCCTGTTTTGGGAAAAAGTTAAATCCGAGCCATTTGGCTGCAGAGGCCCCGGCAACCTTGTTTTTCAATTCCGGGTCATTCACGACCACCAGCTTCCAGGGTTGTGCATTGCACGCTGAAGGAGCGATCCGCAACGCTTCAATACAGCGGTTCAGTTTATCCGGCTCAACAGGTTTGTTCTGGTCGTAGGACCGGACACTTTGTCTTTTGGCTGCCAGTTCGAGAAAATCCATATTCTTGCTTTTCTGCAAAAATATGAAATGAATACGGATGATATCCACTTTACATACCCACCACTCAAATCCCCTCCCTGGATCCCCGCGTACGCGGGGAACTTTGGGAGGGGAAGACCGAAGGTCGGGGTGGGTACGATGAGACGAACGGTTTGTTATCGATTAAGCATTATTGCGATGAACCTTAAAATTTTATCTAAATGAGAAACAAATTGAAAAAGCCTTATTTTTGAATATGCCTTGAAAAGAAGAAAGGTTTCCCAATAATATTCACGCACAAAAAATATCAAGCTTCATGAAAATCCTGTTTACACTTTTCATCTATTTCATTTTGGCCGACGCAGCACTGGCTCAATCCGACGGATCGATCAATTACCAGGCCATTGTCCGCGACAACAACGGGGTTGTAATTGCCAACCATACGGTTTCGTTTCGGTTCAGCATCCTGCACAACGGGATTTCCGGGACGATGGTTTACGAGGAGACCCAGGCGGGACTGACGAATCAGTTCGGGCTGATAACCCTTGCCCTGGGTGGCGGTACGGCCATCTCTGGTAACTTTTCTTCGATCGACTGGAGCTCCGGATCATACTGGCTGAAAACAGAGATGGATCCGGAGGGCGGATCCTCGTACATACTTATGGGAACCGAGAAATTCCTGGCGGTACCGTATGCCAATTATTCAAAGACGGCAGGTTCCGTTGCAAATGCAGGGCCCGGTTTGACAAATGTCCGCGCCCTCAGCCAGTCACAAATTGATACATTAAATGCCATTGCCGGGTCTGTTGTGTTGAATACCACGACCAACTGCCTGAATTATTTCACAGGATCCAGTTGGATGGAATTATGCGGGAACTGCACACCGCAGCCCACTCCCGCAAATGCAGGACAGGATCAGACCTTGACGGTCAATGAAACGGTATTGTCTGCCAACACGCCTTCTTCCGGAACCGGACACTGGGAAATCATCAGTGGCACTGACGGAATACTTGACTCGCCTGCTGACCCCCAAAGCAATTTTACAGGAACTCTTCCAGGAATTTATACACTTCGCTGGACCATCACAAATGAATGCGGCAGCAGCGCTGATGATGTTACGATAAGTTTTGTAAACCCGCTTCCCCCGTCGTCGGATAACCTGGTCTTCGCCCCTTACGTGGATTGTACCCTGTGGCCCAATTTTGATATCGGGAATGTTGCCGAAACCGGCGTCTATCATTATACCTGTGCCTTTATCGTGGACGACCAGTTTACGGCGGGTGCAAATCCCTGCTGGGGTGGTTTTTCCACCCTGTTGATGGACTATTACCAGGATAAGATCACTTCATTGCGGAGCCAGGGAGGCGACATCATCATGTCCTTTGGCGGGGCGAACGGGATTGAACTGGCTTATGCCGCATCAAATGAGTTCCTGGCGCGGGATGCTTACAAGACGGTGATCGATGCCTATTCCCTGACAAGCATCGATTTTGATATCGAGGGATTCCTGGTGGCCGATGCCGCATCCATTCTCCGTCGCTCAAAAGCGATGAAACTTTTACAGACAGAATATCCGGGATTGAAGATCAGCCTGACCCTCCCTGTTCTTTCAAGCGGTCTTACCAATGACGGGCTGGCCGTAGTCCAAAGCGCCCTGAGCCAGAATGTCGATCTGTCGAGCGTGAATATCATGGCAATGGATTACGGAGGTTCCGGCATTGATATGGGAAATGCGGCAATCTCAGCGGGTGAAGCGCTTTTTCTGCAACTGAAGACACTGTACCAGAACGCAGGGCAAAGCCTGTCCGATTCATTGATTTGGAGAAAAATCGGGGTTACACCGATGATTGGCCAGAACGATGTCCCGGGGGAAGTCTTCTACCAGTCGGATGCCACCGACCTTGCTGCCTGGGCGGTGGAAAAAAACATCAACAGGCTTCCCATGTGGTCCATCAACCGCGACAGGCAATGCAGTGCCCCGGGTGATCCGCTTTTTTCCTGCAGCCACGTCACCCAGACGCTTTATGAGTTTGCGGGGATCTTCAAAAGTGTTGCTGTTACGCCATAAACCTTTAAGAACACGGAACAATGGATTGAAAAGGATGATGCCGGAGGCATCAAACGTTTATAGCAGGGATTGAGGCGGAAATCCCTGCGACCCCTTCGGGGTCGAACAATAACGTGGGAACATCATTGCTACACACGTTTAATCCCTTAGGGATTTAATAACGAGTGATCATCCCATCAATATCAAAATAGTACCTTTGTCTCTATACTTTTGACCTTTGACTTTTGACCTTTGACTTTGACGCATGTACACGAAAAAAGAAAGAAAACCCTCAGGCGATAAACAACAGCGGACCGAACTGGCAGAACTTGGCGAATTCGGCCTGATCGATCACCTTACCAGGAATATCCGGATCAAAAACCCGGGAACATTAAAAGGGGTGGGCGATGATGCGGCCGTGATCGATACGAAAGAAAAACTCCTGCTTCTTTCGACTGACCTGCTGATCGAAGGGGTGCATTTCGACCTCACCTATATGCCGCTGAAGCATCTCGGCTACAAAGCTGCCGTTGTCAATATCTCGGATATCGCAGCCATGAACGGGGTTCCGAAACAAATGACAGTTTCCCTGGCGGTATCCAACAGGTTTTCTGTGGAGGCGCTCGATGAATTGTACAGCGGGATACTCCTCGCTTGTGAAACGTATCATGTTGACCTGGTAGGTGGCGATACCAGCTCCAGTGTATCTGGTCTCGTCATCTCCATTACCATAACAGGTGAAGCCTCAAAAGAGGAGGTTGTCTACCGGAACGGTGCAAAAGAAGGAGATCTGCTTTGTGTGACCGGAGACCTTGGCGGAGCCTACATGGGATTGCTGGTCCTTGAGCGGGAAAAGCAGGTTTATAAAGTGAACCCCGAAATGCAACCCGAATTAGAAGGTTTTGATTATGTACTCCAGCGCCAGCTGAAACCGGAAGCCAGAACAGATATCCGGGGACTCCTGCATGGAATTGGAGTACATCCCACTGCCATGATCGATATTTCTGATGGTCTTGCGTCGGAGATCCTGCATATTTGCAAGCAATCCAACGTCGGGTGCAAACTATATGAAGAGAAAATTCCGATCGATGAAGAGGTCCGGAAACTTTCGATGGAATTCAAGATCATACCTTCGGTTAGTACCTTAAGCGGGGGAGAGGACTATGAACTTCTTTTCACTGTGAACCAGGCAGACTATGAAAAGATCAAATCGGTCCAGGGTGTTTCAATCATCGGACATATGACCCCTGCCTCCAGAGGCCGGGAGATGATAACCCCGGACGGGAAGTCGGTGGAACTGACAGCCCAGGGCTGGGATGCAACGAAAACCGTCAGGGACGGCTTACCCGGTTAATACCTGATCCAACGACCAGGATCTTAAAAGAATCCGGAGTGATGATCCGCTTCCCGTCTTCCGTTTTTACTTCCGCAGCCGGAAGGTAAATTTTTCGCAGTGAAGGATCATATGCCATTGTCCTGGCCGATTTTTTTGTCGGCAACGTCTGCTTGACTTCGTAATTGTCAGCATCTTTCTGACGGATGACCGTTATTGTTCCCTCCCCGTTTGATGTGATGATCTCTTTTGTTCCCGGAATGAAGATCAGCCCGTCGCAACCTGCGCCGATCGGGCATTTTGCAACAACCTTCCCGCTGGTTGCATCCATCACGATCATCTGGTTTGATCCGCTGCAGGCCGAGAACAGCCGGTTTGTTTTCTTGTCAAAAGCAAGGCCGGTCGGTTCTTTCCCAGGATCCAGGGGCCATTCGGCCTCCACTTTCAGGGTCTTTGCATCAAATTTGATGATCGTTCCCTTGTCTTCGATGTTGACAAACATCCTGCCTGTTCCGTCGGGGACTGCATATTCAGGCTTTCCGGTGAGGGCAATGGTCCCGGCCACCTCATCATTCAGGACATCGATGGCTGTTGCGTCGTTGCTCTTGCCGTTGAATGTGAAAACACGCTTTGAAACCGGATCATAAATGATCGCATCCGGATTCTGGCCGACTTTGATCTTTTTCAGCACCTGGAGCGTATTGCAATCAAACACGATCACAGAATCCATTTTTCCGGCGGATATATATCCCTTTCCCGATTCCAGAACCAGGGCGATCCCATGCACACCGTTCGTATTGGAGATAACCCCGATCAGGTGGTACGTATTCAGATCCATAACCTGTACCATCGTTCCATGCGAAATGAACAGGTGGGCCATGTTCGGATCGACTGTCAGGTAATCCCATCCTCCATCTCCGTTGACCGGGATCTCCTTCTGAAGCTTGTAGGCTCCCTGGGAAAAAGCAGTCTGACAAACAAGAATAGCCAGAAGGACAAAGAAAAATCGTAGAGTTTTCATGGTTAGTTTGATTAAATTTATTTGTATCCCTTTGTGAACTCTGTGAATACTTTGTGTTCTTTGTGGTAAAAAAGAAAAGAATAACCACATAGGTCACTGAGGAGTCACAAAGGGCACAAAGAAAATTCCGGTAACTTTGTTCTTTGTTTCCTTAAAAGGAGGCCAAATTTACATAATCCGTAATAGAATTGGGTCAGTCGCTGAATAAATATTTCTCGCACCTCGAATCCATTGTGAAAAATCTTCCGCAGAAGCCGGGGGTTTACCAGTATTTTGATGAGAAGAACAAGATCATTTATGTAGGCAAGGCAAAGAACCTGAAAAAGCGTGTCAGTTCTTATTTTTCCAAGATCAACTCGGTTAGTGGAAAAGTGCAGATGCTGGTCCGTAGGATCGCCGATATCCGCTATATCGTCGTCGATACAGAACAGGATGCCCTGTTGCTGGAGAACAACCTGATCAAGAAATACCAGCCACATTATAATGTTGCGCTGAAGGATGACAAGACCTTTCCCTGGATATGCATAAAAAATGAGCCTTTCCCGCGGGTGTTCTCCACCCGTCATGTGATCCGCGACGGCTCCTTTTATTTCGGTCCGTATGCCAATGTCAGGCTGATGCATACACTCCTGGACCTTGTCCGGCAATTGTTTCCGCTCCGTACCTGCAACCTGAACCTGACCGAAAAGAATATCCGGGCAAAGAAATTCAGGGTGTGCCTTGAATATCACCTCGGGAACTGCAAAGGGCCTTGTGAAGCCTTGCAAACCGCCGAAGATTATGACCTTTCCATCAGTTCGATCCGGGAAATCATCAAGGGAAATATTCATTCCGTATCACAGCAACTGAAAGATCTGATGATGGAATATGCCGGCCGGATGGAATTTGAAAAGGCTCACATCGTAAAGGAAAAATACCTGCTGCTTGAAAAATACCAGAGCAAATCAACGATCGTGAACCCATCGATCAACAATGTCGATGTTTTTTCAATCCTTCCGGATATCACCCATGCCTATGTCAATTTCATGAAGATCATGAATGGCGCGATCATCCAGGTCCATACGGTCGAGCTTGTCAAAAAGCTGGATGAATCGCCGGAAGAACTTCTTGAGCTGGCCATTACCGATATACGCCAGCGGTTCCACAGCGAAGCGCCGGAGATCATCATTCCTTTCCCTGTTGATTACGAGATCCCGGGAGTGGCGTTCACCATCCCGAAGATCGGCGACAAGAAAAAGCTTCTCGAATTATCCGAACGGAATGTGAAGTATTACCAGATGGAAAAGGAGAAGCAAAAGGAGCTTGTCGATCCGGAACACCGTTCAAACCGTATCCTGAACCAGGCCATGAGTGACCTGCGGATGTCCGAGCTTCCTGTGCACATCGAGTGCTTCGACAACTCCAATATCCAGGGATCTTACCCGGTAGCAGCCATGGTCTGTTTTAAAAATGCAAAACCTGATAAGAGCGAATACAGGCATTTCAATATCAAGACGGTTGAAGGACCGAATGATTTTGCCTCGATGGAAGAGATCATTACCCGCCGTTATACCCGGTTGCTGGATGAGAAAAAACCACTACCCCAGCTGATCATCATCGATGGTGGAAAAGGTCAATTATCTGCCGCTATGACAAGCCTTGAAAAGCTCGGGTTGAGAGGCAAGATTACCGTGATCGGAATTGCAAAAAAGCTGGAAGAGATCTATTACCCCGGCGATTCCGACCCGATGTACCTCGACAAAAAATCAGAAACCCTCCGGCTGATCCAGCATATGCGGGATGAAGCGCACCGCTTCGGGATCACGCATCACCGGAGGAAACGGGAAAAGGGCGGCATGAAAGCCCAGCTGACCGAGATCAAGGGTATCGGCTATTCGACCAACCAGGAGCTCCTGCGGAAATTCAGGTCGGTGAAGAACATTCAGCTTGCAACCCTTGAGGAACTTGCTGAAGTCATCGGGAAATCAAAGGCCGGGATCGTTTTCGGGCACTTCCATCCTTCAAAATAAATTCTTCAACATTTCCATGCCAGATCACAGGAAGGAAAGTTACTCTGCAGTGATCTTTTCCTGCATCACAACACCAATTGAAACCCCCACGAATGCGTCATTAATATCTGGCAACATGGCAAAATTTATGCTGATCAAAATATTTATTTCCTGAGAATCCCTGTTACGTAATTATTTCATTACATTTACGGGACCTAATTTTGAATTTTTTATTCTCCGGCAAAGGCTTAACGCTGATTTTTCATATTATGCCATGAGGAAATTTAAAAGCTTACCGATCTGGTCTGACGACCAACTGTTCCCCCGGTATCTGAACCGCAAAGATTCAAATAACCTGATCGTAATGGAGGACGGAATTCAAACCACAACTTACAAGAAAAGAGACTCGTCAAAGATAAAAACCTCTAATCAAAACAGTTATGAAAAAATTTGCGAAGCACCTGATTTTCTCATTGGCATTGATAGGCACAATCTTAATGATTGCCTACGGTTGCAAGAAAGATGATTCATCCTCCTCCTCTAAAAAAGACCCGGTGATCACCTGGTCAAATCCGGCAGACGTCATTGCCGGAACATCGCTAACTGCCGCACAACTCAACGCAACCGCCGATGTAGCCGGCACGTTTGTTTATACTCCGGCCATTGGTACTGTCCTTAATGTGGGCCAGAATCAGGATTTAAAAACGGATTTCACACCGGCCGATGCAGCAAGCTATAACAACATCAGCAAAACGGTAAAGATCAATGTCACGGTTCCAACCGGCAGCGGGATCATTTTTAATCCCAATCTTACCTATGGAACCATGACCGACCAGGAGGGCAATGTTTATAAGACCATCACCATCGGCACACAAACCTGGATGGCGGAAAACCTTCGGACTACGAAATACCGCAATGGAGACCCTGTGCCAAATGTACCCGACAGCGCGACCTGGCACAACCTTACTACAGGAGCATACTGCAATTATTACAACGATGCCGGTAATGTGGCAACATATGGGAGGATTTACAACTGGTATACCGTCAGCGATCCCAGGAAAATCACTCCTGCCGGCTGGCATGTTCCCACCATCGATGAATGGCATGCTTTATATGACTTTTTAGGGGGCGATAGTGTTGCCGGAGGTAAACTGAAAGAAACAGGTACCACGCACTGGCAAAGCCCGAATGCGGGAGCAACCAACGAAACAGGTTTTACAGCCCTGCCGGGAGGAATGCGGCCATTTGTGCCCGGATGGAGAGATTTTATTGGTATTGGCTATGAAGGTTTCTGGTGGAGTTCTACTGAGACTGTATATGAGATTTTGAACACGCAGATATATTCAATATACTCCGGTGTATCCTGGGGTGGTTCAGACAAAAACAGGGGGCATAGTATTCGCTGCATCCGGGATTAAACCCGCGACAATTCTGATAAAACAAACAGGTAATTACATTTTAATATTGAATCAAATGAAAAACGCCCTACTCATTGCAATCCTTGCATTATCAGTGAATGCGATTGCACAAATCAACCGCCCAATGACCGGGATGCAACACCCATCCTTCATTTCCACGGAAAGTATTATTGGAATTAATGCGGATGAAAAAGGGACCATTTCCCGGGAAAATTCAAGGTTTCACCAGGAACAGATACGAATGGCCCATGGTACACGAAATCAGCGTTCCCCCATTCAGCTGTTTGACAGTGTATATCTGTGGCAATTGGATACCCTCACCATGGGATGGGAGAAATATAGCAGAACAATCGGTATCGTGTATGATGCCAGCAATAATTTGACAAGTTATTCAGGCCAGTATTGGAACGGGAGTACCTGGGTGAATTCCAGGAAAGGAAACATGACCCATGATGCACGGAATAATCTGATCCTTGAATTGGAGCAGGAATGGAACGGCAGCGCCTGGGTGAATACGTATCAATACGTTTATACCTATGATGCCGGCAATAACCGGATAAACGAAGTATATCAGCATTGGGTAGCAGGTGCCTGGGTGAATATTAATCAATACACGTTTACCTATGATGTTAATAATAATCTCACAACTGAGCTGCACCAGGAATGGAGCGGCAGCGCCTGGGTGAATTTCCGACAGTACAGCGATACCTATGATGCCAGCAATAATCCGTTACTAACCTTAGAGGAAAGCTGGAACGGCAGCGCCTGGTTAAATTATAATCAACTCACCTATACCTATGATGCCGGCCAAAATCTGACAAATGAATTACACCGGCATTGGGATGGCAGTTCATGGGTGAATTCTTATCAATACACCTTTACCTATGTTTCCGGTCATAATCCGACCATTGAATTATCGCAGACCTGGACATCCGGCGTCTGGGTGAATTCCTGGAAATCCACAAATACCTACGATGCCAGCAATAATCTGACACGTGAATTGTACCAGAATTGGAATGGCAGCGCCTGGGAGAATGACATGATATATAACTATTCGTATGATGCCAACAATTTCATGAAAAGCTATTCAAGAAAAATGTGGAAGTATACAGGAGCTATTATAAGCGGTGATAGTGCCTACTATTATTTTCACACGGTTGCAGGAATAAATGATTTACTGAACGTGCGGAAAAGCATATCTGTCTATCCCAATCCATGCAACGGAACGTTTACCTTAGGCAGCATCAGCGATATCCGTTCGGTAGAAATCTTCAATACAGAGGGAGAAAGGGTTTATTCTGATTTTAAATTCGACGGACAAACATCAAAAGAGGTAGACCTGTCAGGCTATCGCAAAGGAATCTACATGATCAAGCTTCAGGGCGGCAAAGATTTTTATTACGGAAAAATTGTGGTGCAGTAACCTGTAAATAAATGTCTCCCTGTACTGGGGACCCTGGAGTTCATGCTAATTTCCGGGAAAATCAAATGCAAAATAGCAAGATGTAAGATGGTAAAAAGGGATCATTCTTCAATGTCAATTCTTTTACAGAAATTAGTATAAACCTCAAATAAAACTGCAATGAAAAGATCAGCAAAAAATTTAATCATCCTATTGATTGGATTAGCGGTCGTATCGCTTGCAAACAGTTGCAAGAAAGATGATTCATCCTCCTCTTCAAAAAAAGACCCGGTGATCACCTGGGCAAATCCGGCAGATATTATTGTCGGAACCTCTTTAACTGCCACACAACTTAATGCAACCGCCGATGTACCCGGCACTTTTGTTTACACTCCGGCCATCGGTGCAGTCCTGAATGTGGGCCAGAACCAGGATTTGAAAACCGATTTCACACCGGCCGATGCAGCAAACTACAACATTGTAAGCAAAACGGTAAAGATCAATGTCACGGCTCCAACCAACAGCGGGATCATTTTTAATCCCAATCTCACTTATGGTTCGATGACCGACCAGGACGGTAATGTTTATAAGACCATTACTATTGGCACACAAACATGGATGGCGGAAAATCTGAGGACGGTTAAATACCGTAATGGTGACCCCATACCCGAAGTAACCGATAATACAGCATGGTTTAATTTATTAACAGACGCTTACTGCAATTATAAAAATACCGCAAACAGTGATACCATTAATACTTATGGCAGGTTGTACAATTGGTATGCAGTATCCGACAGTCGGAACATTGCACCCATTGGATGGCATGTACCCACGGATGCTGAGTGGGCAACATTAACAACTTACCTTGGTGGCGAAAGTGTGGCAGGTGGTAAAATGAAAGAAACCGGAATAACTCATTGGCCTTGGGTTAATCCATATGCCACCAATGAAAGTGGTTTTACTGCCTTGCCTTCCGGCGTCCGTGGTTACAATCTACATGGTGATTTCGGCTTCCTGGGCCTCGGTCTTGGATATTGGAGTAGCACTCCAGGCTACGGTTCTTCCGCAATGGATCTATATATGGACGCCGCAGCCAACTCAAATTGTTACAGCAGCTCCCGCAGTTTGTGGATGGGGTTTTCAATCAGATGTGTTAAGGACTGAGTCTGTTTTCAGTATTGAAAAACAATCAAAAAAAGAGCCGTCGTCGAATTCCAGTACCTTCAAGATTGACGGTTCCGGATTTCTCACAAGAATTCTGAATGAAAAAATGAAAACCTGATAAAACCATCCATCAGGCAGCTGAGGGTAATAGCATTACAGAAAGACCATTACTTCCAATCATTTATCGTTAGCTAAAAATAGTTAACGACCTTAAACTGCACATCCCTCAATCCTTTGCAGCATTCAGGAAAAGTCGGATAAGTCTAAATATAACATTTATAAGGATTTAAATAATCTATTCTTGTAATACTGACCGATTTCTGCCGTATCTTTGCAAAAATATTTGCTCTTTGGAAAAATTATCAATTGGTGACCTTCTTATTCCTGTTCCGATTATCCAGGGAGGTATGGGAGTGGGGGTTTCTTTGTCCGGATTGGCATCTGCAGTAGCCAATGAAGGCGGTGTAGGTGTAATTTCGAGTGCCGGTCTGGGTATCCTTTACAGAAAATTTTCTTCCGATTTTCTTGAAGCCAGCATTTACGGGCTGAGGGAAGAGATCAGGCTGGCACGTGAGAAAACCCGTGGGGTGATCGGTGTCAATATCATGGTCGCCATGTCCAATTTCACGGACCTGGTTAAAACTTCCATCGAAGAAAAAGTGGAAATTATTTTTGCCGGGGCCGGACTTCCGCTGGAATTGCCTTCATTCCTGAAAAAGGGAAGTAAAACGAAGCTGGTGCCTATCGTATCTTCGGCTCGTGCCACAAGGATCATCTGTTCAAGATGGTATGAAAAGTACCATTACCTTCCTGATGCGATTGTAGTTGAAGGACCTAAAGCAGGCGGCCATCTTGGCTTTAAGAACGATCAGATCGACGATGAGCATTATTCGCTCGAAAATCTTGTTCCGGCTATTGTTGCAGAGGTCAAGACTTTTGAAGAAAAATACAATCAGAAGATCCCGGTGATCGCTGCCGGGGGGATCTATACGGGTGAAGATATTTATAACATCATGAAACTGGGCGCTTCGGGCGTACAGATGGGAACGATCTTCGTGACTACCAATGAATGCGACGCTTCTGATGATTTTAAATATACTTACATCAATGCCAAAAAGGAAGATATCGGGATCATCAAAAGCCCTGTCGGGATGCCCGGCAGAGCCATTTTCAACGATTTCCTGGAAAAAGTAAAGCAGGGGAAGAAACAACCGATACGTTGCCCGTTCAAGTGCATAAAAACCTGCGACATTTCTTCAAGTCCTTATTGCATCATTACTGCTCTTATCAATGCAGTGAAGGGCAATTTCAACAATGGGTACGCTTTTGCCGGCTCCAATGCGTTCAAGGCGACGAGCATTAAGTCCGTTAAGGAAACATTCAGGAACCTTATCAGCGAATTCGGTGCTAAGGATTCAAGCTGCAAATAAATCCTTACCGTTTTCTCTTTTCTACGTAAATGAAAATTGCCCAGCCGGCAAAGCTTCCGGCGATGTTTGCAATAAAATCATACAAGGAAGCGATCCGGCCGGGGACCAGGTATTCCTGAAGCAATTCAGTTCCCCCTCCAAGCAGGATAGCCAGGGATAATGCCAAAAATACACGGTTGCTGGCCAGGAATAATGACGGATGACTGATCCCGAGTCCTTGAAGCCACAGGTATACCAATACCGCGAACATGACCACGTGAACGATCTTATCGGGTTCAAAGAGGTCGGCAAATGCAGGGATCCGGGGAATCAGGTCTCCGGGAAGGCTGGTCAGCAATAAAATCAGCAAACTCCAGAGAATAGCCCAACGGTTATTTCTGAGAAAAGCTTTCAAGAAATGAATGATTGAAACCTATGCCTGTATCAGGGCTGAATAGGCTGCCGGATCAAGAAGCTGCTCAACCTCAGCCATATTCTGGATCTTTATCTTTACTACCCATCCTTTTCCATAGGGATCCTTGTTAAGGATCTCCGGCGTTGTGGTGAGCTCTTCGTTGAATCCGAGAACCTCACCGCTGACGGGCATGTACATATCGGAAACAGTCTTCACTGCTTCAATCGTACCAAAAGATTCACCTTTCTGAAGGATCTCTCCAACAGTTTCGACTTCGATGAAAACGATATCCCCCAGCTCATGCTGAGCAAAATCAGAAATGCCTACATATCCTTCTTCACCTTCAACCCTGAGCCACTCATGGTCTTTTGTGTACCTTAAATTGTTCGGAACGTTCATGTGTTAAAAATTTAACGAATCAATGGTCAAATGTAGTTATTTTTTGAGAAACAATAAAATCTTTTACAAACAGCTTCCCGGGAATATCCGCTTATTCAGGATCATTGTGCCAGCGTGATCTTTAATGTTAACCCTCCTTTTGTGACAGAAGTACGGTACTGGTTTGAAACGAATGGTGCTGTGATATCCTTATTGAAAAAGAACCTCAGGTTGAACCGCTGGCTCAGGGCATAATCGGCGGTGAAGGCAATGGATGTGATACGCGATCCGGTCGATATCTGGTTTATATCCTCATCTACCCTCCGGAGTACAGTCATGTTTTTCCGGATGGAGAAGTCAAATTTCAGGTTCAGATCGCTGGAATACCTGCTTTTCTTTCCGGCAGCTCCAAGTGAGATAAAGGAAAGCCTGATATTCTTAAAACGGTAACCCAATCCCACCACCACTTCGTTCGAGGAAACATCGGTAAGCTGGTTGTTGACGAAACTAAAGGAAAGGTTTCTCGATCTTCTCCATTCGAATGAGGAAAGCAGGCTGTTCACCCAGCCCATATCGATCTTGAACAGCGGGTTGAACTGCTCGGTAATGGTGACAATAGCAAACTGGGATTTGGGAATGAAGTTCCCCGCGTCATCAACTACATAGGATGAGCCGTTTACTTCTTTGTACTTGATATTGGAAGTAAAGGAAGCAACATTGTAAGTTGAATTATATGCATGGCTAAGGGTAAATGTCCTGAATATTTTTTTTAAGGCCTTGATCTTCATGAGCCCGTCGTAGGTCACTCTCCAGTTTGGCAGCGGGATCGTCGGGAAGGCGGTCAGGCTGATCTTTGAAGGATCCCGTCCGGCATATGCAGCCAGGAATGCTGTGGTCAGAACTTCCTGGTCGTTGGGTCCGTAGCCGTAAGGATATCCTGTTGTATCAATCTTCCCTGCGGAAAACGGGTTTTGAGCGGAATACCGTTCGGCGATCTGCAGCCGGTATGATTTCATTTTTTCAAACAGGGGAGAGGTGTTGTCTGAATTCATTGCGGTAAAGGATGTACCGATCATTACATAGGACATGGTAAAGCTTCCTCCGTCCAGTGGAGAAAATGACTGGAAATCCCCGTTTGCATCCGCTTTAAAATATTCCTGGTGTGCCCATGAATAGGTTCTGACGGCATTGATGTCAATTTTAAGGTCGGGAAGCGGTTCGATGTTGCAGGTCAGGTTGAAATTCTCCGTAAGCTTATTGTTATAAGCCGTATTGAGAAGAGTATCCTGCGTGAGCCAGTGCTTGTCCACAGCTTCATAGCGGATATCCTTCTGGCTGCCGAATGTAAATCCGAGTCCGGGTGCATTACTTGACCAGTTGTTCCCAAGTGCATCAGGTTCCGGCATAAAACCGGGGAATAAAGTCCCGGTCCCCCTGTTATAATTGAAGGATATCTTCCGTACGCCCATCACGATCCTGAGTGTCCCTTCGAGAAGGAACTTTCCGACATTGAAATGTTTTTTAAGCGTGTCGGGCTCTGCAGGCTTATTCTTGTCAGGCTTCCCGCCTTTGGCACCCTGGCTGCCCTTGCGTTCGCTTCGACTGTCGCCGGCCTGGTTGATTTTTTTTAGGTAGGAGCTTTTGTTATAAAGGGAAACCAGGTTTATGCTACCGTTGAGGATCTTGTTGTTGCTGTTCTCGATCGTATTGCCATACTGCGGCTGAACAGACAAGGGACTTGCTGTCCAGTGATACATCCCCTGGTACCCGGCCGACAACTGAATCCAGTCTATGATCGGGATCTTCTGCAACGGGAGATCGTATGTCACATTGAATTGCTGGTTGTAATTTGACATTGTACCGAACGAAAAGATCTCGTTCCAAATCTGTTTGTTGTCCGATCTGTCTACTTTTCCGGCTGGTTCGTTGATGAAGGAATTGGCGTTGGCCATGAAGGTGATCTTGACAGACCTGGCGAGGTCGTATTTCACGTCATAGATCCTCGACCAGTCCCATTTTTTCATGTAATAGGTTTCCATCGGAATGATGGCCACACTCTTGTTCCGGAATTTGCGCTGATCGTATTCCCGGTTCATGTCGGTCCGGAACGAAAATGATTTCGGCAGGTAATAGAAATTGAAGTCGGTGATGAGCTGGAAGGCCTTGTGTTTGGTGAGGCCCTTGATCTTTGAGAATGGCTGTACCACCTTCGGGGTGGCTGCAAAATTATACCCGAGTCCGCCGGCATATTTCTTTCTCAGATCATATTCAATATCGATATTGCGGTGGTAGATCTCGGAATAAGCATAACTTACATTAAAATTCTCAATGTCGTAAAATCTTGGCTTTTTATCGCTGGTCCTGTCTTTCCTGACATTCATGAGGTTGAAGTTCTTGGTTTGGGTGTAATCTTCCTCCTGTTGCTTCACGGAATCCCGCTGTGCTTTGCTGTTGTATGTGTCAAGTTCATCGCTGAAAAGAATGTCGGGATTCAGCGGATCATATTTCGGCGCACTTTGAATGAGTGAATAATCAAAGTGCATGGGGATCCTGATGCCGGATTTCTCGGGAAAAAATTTGCCGAATTCGATATCTGTATCAAAACCGAAATTCAAAGTCGAAGCCAGTGCTCTTTCTGTTTGCTTTTGTTCGATTGTGCCGAATCCATCGCTGGTGTAAGTCCCCGAGAACTGAATCCGTCCCAGGTCGGCCAATGTAGCTGCTACCCTTGCAGTTGCTGCCCAACCGCCATCTTTGTTGAAATCGGTCAGGCGAAGCTCATCGACCCAGATTTCAGCACATTTTGATTGACCGTCATCATCTATCGTGGCCGATGACTTCTTTGGATTTCGGACTCCGATCATTATGGATTTGACATCGCTGATGGAGGGAGATCCCACAACAGTTATCCGGTTTTTTCCACTCATTTCCGAGAAAGGAGTGGCCGGTGATACCGTGGATCCGGATTGGCGCATGGCAACATTCCTGTCCTGCTTCACCTGGACAAGCCCGTCGAGGTCGATATCAATGGCATTTGCATCGGGCCAGATAATATCCGGCTGGGTTGCCGGGGTTCCCCAGGGTGTCATTGTCAGGGGAACTTCATATTCATAATAGTTCTGGGTAAAATCGGAACCAATCCTGAGAAATACTGTCAAATCCCCGTTCTTGATGCTTTGGCTGCGGATGGATTGTTCCCCGTGCACAAACATCTTGAGCCTTTTAAACTGGCGGAAATCGAACTCGCAGGTTTTATAGGCTGCCCTTCCGTCGCCATCGATCAGGTTGCAAACCTTCAGGACCATGGATTGTTCATTCAGTTTTTGCTGATTGGTGGAACCCCAGTTCGTTTCGCGTTCGATACCCGGGGGCATGACATACGGGATCGGCTGTTTGGTGCCGTTTTCCTCGATGCTCACCGTCGAAATATCAAATGTGGTGAGGTTTTCATTTTCGTCTGGCAGATATTCACCCGGCTGAAGCAGATCGTATGTATACCTTCTCCATTCTCCCCTCGATAATTCAAGATGTGCAAAACGGCATACGATGGAATCAGAGAATCCTTTGAAAAACATCCTCATAAAGCGGATCGAGGTGAATCCCTGGATCCTTCCTACTGTCTTATCCGGCGTACGGATCGGAATCTTAAACTGGTACCACTTGACGCTTCCCTTTTGTCCGTTCGCAAGTGGGATACCGGTTGCATTGTAAATGTTGGTGATGTAATTCACCCCGGTCCGCATCATATCCCGTCTCAGGTGGACAACATACTGGTAATACTGTTCTGTTTCACTCAGGGTGTTGTCTTTATTGATGTCCTCCACGTTGGGAAGGGTGGTGGCGCTGGTCGAGTATGTCTCGCTCTGGTTGGCCGTGGATGGAGAGTTCCCGTCGGGGCCATTAAACTGCTTGTATCTTTCAAGCACGCTGCTGTATTTCGGATCGTTGTCATAATCCGTTCCCCGGAAATAATGGTAATCATCTGCGGACGGGTCACGCGTGGCCTGCTGGTAAGCAGCCGAAGTGGTGCCATACAATGAGGCGATCCTCCGGATATAGGTTGAATCGAAAAAGGTACGTTCATCATCATCCCGCAACCCGTCATATCCAACATCCTGGTAGATCCTGGAGTCAGGGTTATTGTCGAAAGCATCAACCAGTGACTGTGTGACGGGAACACGTCCCCAGATGGTTGTATCGACTTCTTTCACGACAGCGGTGGTGGGCAGGCCATTCTCAAAGCTTTTTCTTCCGTCACGAAGGATATCCTCGGATATATCTCCAAGGTTAAAATAAAGATCCCCGGAATTTGTGGAATCATAGGAGAAAGGATCCATCATCCAGAATTCGATGTACTGAATGTTCGTTGCATCAAAATCGCTTGTTTCGATCTTTCGCATGATACCTCCCCAGCGGGATTCTGGGGCTTCCAGCAGACCGTTCTGTTTTAATCCTTTTGAAAAGCCTGTTGGCTGAACATCGAAATTATAGGGTCCTTTTTCCGAAGGATAATAAGCAAGGTTAAGCACCGAAAGGTTTACCGGCACGCCGTTCAGGGGTTCCTTGTTCGGGAAAACCTCGGTCTCCCATACCTGGCGGACATAGTTATTGGACAGCTCATTGTTGGATACATTCGGTGGAACCAGGTTCTGGTTTTTATCATAGAAAAGCGGGTCAATGATATACCAGGCCAGTTTCGCCCTGTTCATCCCATAGGCAAGGCCTGTGGTGGGGGCCGCTTCAGGGAACATCGAGTTGGTAATTTGTCCCTGTGGTGTACTAGCCATGAACCATGTGCCGATATTCGAAAGATCAATGGTGGATCGGGCACCTTCAAAATCGTCGATATAGGAAGTTCCCGCTGATCCGATCGCTTTGGAATGCCCGGGGATGAATTGTGCAAATTCAGCATCAACCGAAACATTTGAGGGTGCTTTTGTTGAGATCAGAGGAATGGCATCGACGATCTTGGTGATCAGCCGGGAGGGGGTCCGGTAGGAAAGATTCAGTCCCCACATGGTATTTGAGATTGGTTCATCGCCATAATTGACCTTCATTGTCAGCGGGTGTTCATTGAGGTTGAGGATCGTACCGCCAATAATAAAGTCTTTGCTGATCGTGTAATCAACATGCGCCCCCATGAGCCGCTTGGTTTGCACATTGAACATTTCATTGCTTTCTAGCGAGATGCTGATCGGGGTTCCTGAATTCATGATCCCCTGGTTGATGATCCTGACCCGGCCAAGGGTATAGTCGACTGTATAGTCAACATTTTCCTGCAAAAGAACGCCTCCCGCTGTAACCCTTACGGATCCGTGGGGTACATTCAATGCATTGAGGGAAATTTCCGAACCTGATGAAGATTTATAGAAGCCTTCAAGCACGAATTTGTTCTTCTCCGTGAATTGTTTGGCCATGGTCTTGGTAACCGTATAGAGGGAGTCGAAGCAATATTTATCGGCAAGTGCGAGTGATCCTTTTGGATCCATCGGGTCGTAAATGGAATCCCGGAGGTCCTGCCCGAAGGGTTCCAGCACTGTAAAATAAATCCTTCCGTTGTTCGACTGGATCGTACCTCCGCCTAAAGCTGCATTGTCGATGAAGTCGAACATGCCGTCGGCAGGGGGGTTCATCTGTGAATTGAGGTTGTCGAGGTTGAGGACCTTAAGCAGCGGATGACCACTGATCCGGCTTTCTGCGATATAAGCGGTCGGAACTCCGTTTTTATTTCCGGAATACAGAATGTTCATCGTAAAATCCTGTGCCTGCACCTGGTAAGCGCCCAGCGGGTAAACGTTCTTCATCATCAGCTTCCACATTGGAACGGCCGTATTCAGTGTAGTGCTCTTCAGCAGTTTGACGATCAGGTTGGAGGGTGAATGGATCCCCTGGTCGGAGAATTCCCCAACCTGGTAAACCGTTGTGTCGCCCACGATCTGGTACTGATAGGCCACTGCCAGTGTCTGATCGGGATTCAGGGTGGTATTCAGCGAAATGAACCCGAGTTTCTGGTTGAAGGTGTATTCGGTAGGGAGAAGCTTGCGGGCACTTTCCACTTTCTCGAAGTCGACGCCGGAGGTAAGTCCGAGGATCTTCAGGTATTGCGTCACCTTGTTAATGTTCCTTACGAAGGCCGAATCGGAAGGATGCGGCATGATCACCGCTAAAAGGTCATTCGAATAATCGGAAGGGACCGGGACACTGGGATTACCTTTGAACTTGGGATTATAGGGGGCTGATTCGCCAAGATCCTGGAAGGCAACGATGTTCCTGTTTTCCGTAACGGCAGCTCCGACGTTGGTCACCCAAACCTCGATCTTCACAATATTTACATTGGAACTGATAACAGGAAGCTTAGCAAGACCCTTCTTGTAATTATTCCTGAAAAACTGCCCGAGGTGGAAATGCTTGTTTTCTTCATACTCATCGGCGTGGATGGTGAATTTGGTCGTTTGTGCATTCCCCTGCACCGTGATATTCTTCGTCTGGCTTTTCTGCTGGGAATAAAGGGCGGTAACCATCACCCGTCCGAATCTCAGCTTGGTCTTTAGCCCGAAAAGGCTTTCACTTCCCCGGATAAGCGTGCTGTTCAGCGGAAGGTTCACATCGCCGCCTTCGATCAGCTGAATGATATCATCTTCCTTGCCTTCATATTTCAGCTTCAGCTTGTTCTCGAAATCGAACGTGGCCTGTGTGTTATAGCTCGTCTTGAATTCGATCTTGTCGCCGATCTTGGCGATCACGTTCATCTGGATCTTTTCTTCGAAATCAAAATTTGTCTGCCGGCGCTGACGGGTACTGAGCATGGGATCATCACGCCTGTTTGAAATGATGCCGAAGGTTATTTCCGCCGATCCCTGGGGACGGATATCCACCGTATTGTTGCCGAAGATCGTTTCAAAGACCTTCCCGGGAATATGCAGTTTAGGAATGAATCCCTTGCTGTTGTCGATGCTTGCCGCTTCACTCCGCTCCTGCCAGTAGTTGTCCAGCATCTTTTGCATATCCATCGCCTGGTATTCTTCGAAGCTCATTGTTTTCGGAATGCGGTAGGTCATGTTCCCGACTTTGTAAACAGTAACATATTGCCTGGTCGCCGGATCATATTCGACCGTCATTTTAACGTTGGAAGGATTTTTAAGGTAGAACTGGTTCTCTTCCGGAGAACCGGGAAGGGTGTATTCGTCGGTAAAGGGATATTTCAGGGTTCCGGTGTCTGTCTTCGTCGTATCGGGAGGAAGGAAGAATAATCCGCTAAAGGGGTTTTTTCCAAATGAAGATGTGCCGGCCAGGGAAAGTCCTAAGCCTGATAGAATAACGAGGTATCGTAAGAGGTATGTATAGCGATGATGCAAATTCAAGACATATTTTCGTTATCCGATACAAAATAATATATCATGCATGCTTATTCTTATAAAATTTTTAAAGCATGCCTGATCAGTTGTTCCACAGATAAGGCCGAACCCTCTGCTTCAATAATTTTTGCCAGGGCTTTTTCGGCCATTGTTTTCTGGAAACCAAGTATTATCAATCCTGATAACGCTTCTTCCTTCTTCGTATTGTGCTGGAATCCTAATTTTTCCCGTGGAATTAGCTCTTTCGAAAGTTTATCTTTCAGGTCAATGATGATCCGTTGCGCCGTTTTTGATCCAATACCTTTGATCCGCTGCAGGGCTGCAGAATTCCCCTGGACGATCGCCTGGCAGACTTCGTCCGGGGAAAGTGAAGAAAGGATCATCCTGGCCGTATTCGTTCCTACTCCGGAAACCGTGATCAGCATAAGGAAAAGATCCCGTTCTTCGGTTTCGGAAAAACCAAAAAGGATCATGGCATCTTCCCTGACTGCCAGGTGGGTATAAAGGGTGCAATTCTCGTCTTCCTTCAAACGGGAATAAGTATGCAGGGAGATGTTCAGCTGGTACCCGATCCCGTTGGCATCCACAACAGCATACGTGGGATTCAGTTCGACCAGTTTTCCTTTAATGTAATTGTACATGACGGTTTGGTTTGGATCCTTTCATCCTTCAGCTGTTCCTGAAGAAAATGAAACAGGTTATGGAAGAACCGCGCAAAGATAAAAAATCCGGATTAATTATTGAAGCTTATTGTCCCTGAGGTCCTGGTCCAGTTCCCGGAAGGAGATCGGCTTGGCAATGATCTTCTTGTCCCTGTCGAGCAGGAACATGGTGGGTGTTGCGTAAATGTTGTAGGCATCGGTCGATTGGCTGTCAAAACCCTTCAGCTCGCATGCATTCAGCCAGTTGAGTTTTTCTTCCTGGATGAACTTTGTCCATTCCTTTGCATCTTTGTCAAGTGAAACGGCCAGTATCTCGTAGCGTTTCGGTTTCTGTTTGTTGTAGAGATCCCTTACTTTCGGCATCATTTCAACACAATGACCGCATTCGCTCGACCAGAAGATCAGCAGGGTGTATTCCGATTTGATCTCCGAAAGCCTGATCATTTTCCCTTTTGCATCAGGCACTTCAATGTCCGGTGCCGTTTTACCGAGCGAGATTTTCTTAAATGTATCAAGCTTTTTCTGAAGGGCTGTTTTCCTGGCCTGGTCCTCACAGGAGAAAGGATCCTGGAAATGATCAGCCATATACGTTATCACTCCGTCGAAATGGTACTTGTCAAATCCGCTGATCAGGTAATCGAGAAGGAATTTATACACATCCGAATCCACGGAAGCCGCGCTCAGCAGGGCTGTGACCGCCTTGATGAATTCTGCTTCCAGCTGTTTCTGGCTCAGCCTGTTATTCCCGTAAAGACCGAGGTAGGCAACGGATTTATTCGGCCAGATATTGCTCCGTAAAAGTAATGTATCATGAAAGTCAGCCTTGTCAAAAAAATGCGCTTTCAGGTAATTGAGCCGTTCATCCTTGGTCAGTGAAGCCGAAAGGTAAGGCGCCTGCTGGAGTTTCATGATCCTGACAGCATAGGAGGTTGGATTCACGCGCACCAGGGAGTCAAGGATCCGCTGCTGTTCCTTCTGTATCGATTCAAACTGGGTGGTGATCTCCTTATAGAAGGGATCTTTGGAAGGATAAAAATCCACGAGGGGGATCAGGAGTTGGAGCCTGTTCTGGCTTGCAGCTTCCAGCCTGAGATACCAGAAGAAGAGTGAATTTTCTTTCGAGGAAAGGATCCGGATGCTATCACCCGGTTCTTCCGCTGTCGTAGTGAAATCAATGCTTTCATTGTTCAGGATCAGGTCCAAGAACTGATCCTTGCCCCATGAAAGACGGTAGAGACCAACTATCATGTCGGGCTTGAGCGTTAAGGATAGCTTCCCGACTGCATCCGTCATAACGGAATCGACCGGCGATATTTTTTCACCATAATAGCTGCCAAGGAAAACTTTTTTTTGCTGAAGGCCGCTGATCGTTCCGGTGATGGTGTACCTGGATTGGGAAAATGATGCGAGGGACAAACAGCCCAGCATCAAAGTGGAAAGCCAGGATAATTTCATGTCAGATGAATTAGGTCAATTAGGTCAATTAGATCAATTAGATTCTTGTCCCCGCTACTTCCTCTTTCCGCCTGTTTTCTGTTTCTCGGGTGGACCGAGGAGTTCTGCCAGCTTTTTCTGAAGATCCTCGCCGCGAAGGTTCCGGGCAATGATCTTCTGATCTTTATCGAGCAGGACATTGGATGGGATTGAATTAACGGCATATAGCCTGGCTGCTGCATTTCCCCAGCCTGCAAGGTCTGAAACATGGTTCCAGCCAAGGTTGTCAGCCTTTATGGCTTTCATCCATTTAGAACGATCTTTGTCGAGCGAAACTCCGAGGACATCAAATCCTTTTTTCATGTATCCCTGGTAAGCTTTCAGGACATTGGGATTTTCGGCGCGGCATGGCCGGCACCAGGAAGCCCAGAAATCAACCAGCACGATCTTTCCTTTGAGAGAAGAGAGTGAAAGCGGCTTTCCGGTGGAATCATTCATGGTGAAATCGGGAGCCGTTTCACCCACCTGGACTTTTTTCATAAGATCCAGCCGGGTCATCACTGTCTGGTAGTATGTTGATTTGTTTAGTGATGTATCAAAAGTAGCGGCAATCTCCTTCAGTTCCGGGTATTCAAACCGGTATGAATTCCGGATGATCAGGTAAGGTGCAATTACCGAAGTTGAATTGGTCTTTGCGAAATCCACGATGATCTTCTGCATATCCTTGTCAACAACCTCGAATATCGAATCAATCCCTTTAATGGCTGCTGTATCTTTTGCCTGGCTTGCCAAATCCGATTTCTTTCCAAGCTCTTCCATGATCTGGTTGATGCTGTCTTCCTTGACAGTGAATTTTTTATAGATGTCCTGGGTGGCTGATCCGGTAACTTCGAGTTTTTCCGTACTGTCGGCGACGGCAGTCAGGGTGATCTTCGAATTCTCGATAAAGAACGGGAAACTATAGTTCATCCCGCGGATGGCAAGCAGCCACCGGTCAGGAGAATCGACTTTTCCTTCAAAACGGAACTCTCCATTTTTAAGAATGGCGGAATCTGCAACAACTGTGTTTCCATCGATGGTCCGGAGGAGGTAAACAAGGCCTGTATCCGCTCCTTTGATTGTTCCGGAAATACTATATTTGTTTTCTTTCATGCTGCTGCAAGAAGAAAAAATCCCCACGATCAGCATGAGGAATACAATTTTTTTCATGGTTTTTCTCACTGTACTATTGAATTTTTTACAAAATTAGACTTTTTTGCTGAATAAATTATTCCCTAATTTTACGCAGTAAAATCAGGGATTATGAGACGACTTCGAACCATTTCAACAGGTATCTTCCTGGCATTGGTGTCAATGAACGTTTTTTCGCAGGCTTCTGCCCGGAAAGAAGGTGATGGTGCGTATGACCTTTCCAAAGACCCGGTCCTGTACACTGTTGGGTATGCCCACCTCGATACACAGTGGCGGTGGGATTATCCGGAGACCGTGAACGTGTACCTGAAATCCACGCTGGATCAGAATTTTGCGCTTTTTGAAAAGTATAAAGGGTATGTATTCAATTTCTCCGGGGCCAGGCGCTATAAGATGATGAAGGAATATTATCCGGAGAAATACGAGCGGATGAAGCGGTACATTGCCGATAAGCGTTGGTTCGTCTCGGGATCCTCGGTTGATGAGTGTGATGCCAATATTCCCTCCCCGGAATCGGTGATCCGGCAGGTACTTTACGGGAATAATTATTTCCGGAACGAATTCGGGAAGGAAAGTGTTGATTTTATGCTGCCCGATTGTTTTGGCTTCCAGGCTCACCTGCCTTCAGTGCTCGCCCATTGCGGAATAAAAGGATTTTCGACGCAGAAGCTGGTTTGGGGCTCCGCTGTAGGAATTCCATTCAACATCGGGAACTGGAACGGTCCTGATGGAAAAGGTCTCGTAGCTGCTTTGAACGCGACTGATTACAGCGGGAATATCGATCCCCGGATCGATACAATGAAATACTGGGTGGACCGGGTCATGGAAAATGGCAGGAAATATGGGGTTTATGCCGATTACAGGTATTATGGAACAGGCGATATCGGCGGGTCACCTGAAGAGATCGCCATCAGGAACGGGTTGGGGAGTGTTAACAACCCCGACAGCAAGATCCATGTTTACCTGAGCTCATCCGATCAGCTGTTCCGGGATCTGACACAGGAGGAAAAAGACCGTCTGCCGGTCTTTTCGGGAGACCTTCTGCTGACCCAGCACTCCGCCGGTTCGATCACCTCCCAGGCTTACATGAAACGGTGGAACCGGAAAAATGAACTCCTGGCCCAGGCAACGGAGCCCCTCGCAGTCGCTGCAAGCTGGCTTGGCGGCCAGGCCTACCCGCAATCCGTTCTGAACAGGAGCTGGTGGCTGGTGCTCGGAAGCCAGATGCATGATATCCTCCCCGGTACTTGCATCCCGAAAGCCTATGAATACGCCTGGAATGATGAAGTCCTGGGCATGAACCAGTTCGCTTCACAGCTGGAATCTTCCGCCGGTGTTGTGATCAGGGCGCTCGATACGAGAACGAAAGGGAAAGCGATCGTCGTCTATAACCCGCTAGCCATCCAGCGGGAGGATATTGTTGAAGCGGTTATTCAATACCCCGAGGGTGCCCCGGAATTCATTGCCGTGTATGATCCCGAAGGGAAAGAAGTTCCTTCCCAGGTAACTGCCAGGACGAAAACCTCGCTTGTCATCCTCTTCACGGCAAATGTTCCTTCATTCGGACTTGCCTGTTATGACCTGCAGGTTGCACCCAAAGCCAGCCAGCTTAAGACCACCCTTGCGACGGGGAAGAACTTCATTGAGAACGAATACTACAAGGTCATCCTCGATGTAAACGGGGATATTTCAAGTATTTTCGACAAGAAACAGGCGAAGGAGGTTCTGTCCGGACCTGCCAGGCTTGCATTCCAGAAAGAACACCCGCAATACTGGCCGGCCTGGAACATGGACTGGAATGACAGGAAAAACCCTCCTGTCGGGTTTGTCGGAGGTCCTGCGAAGATCACCCTGTTGGAGAACGGCCCTGTAAGGGTTTGCTTCCGGATCGAACGGACGGCCAGGAATTCTGCATTCGATCAGTACGTGTTCCTGGGCACCGGTGAAGCCGGAAAAAGGATCATCGTCCACACCGATGCCGACTGGCAATCCAAAGGCGTCAGTCTGAAAGCCTCATTCCCGCTGGTCGCAACCAACACAAATGCAACGTATAACCTGGGCCTGGGCACCATTGAGCGCTCAACCAACAATGAGAAGAAATATGAAGTCCCATCGCGGGAATGGTTTGATCTTACTGATAAATCGGGGAATTTCGGCGTGACCATCCTGGAAGATTCAAAATTCGGGTCCGATAAACCTGATGACAAGACATTGAGGCTTACCCTTCTCTACACCCCGACAACCAATTTCTTTCATGACCAGGCCACCCAGGATTGGGGAAGTCATGAATTCACCTATGGAATTTACAGCCACAAAGGCGACTGGCGTGCAGGGAAAAGCGAATGGCAGGGCAGGAGCCTGAACCAGCCGCTGATCGCATTCCTAGTATCCAATCACCCGGGTTCTCTTGGGAAAAGCTTTTCACTGGTCCAGGTCAGCAATCCCGAAGTGGATATCCGGGCCATGAAAAAAGCTGAAAACAACGACCAGGTGATCATCCGCCTCCAGGAATTGTTTGGGAAAGATGTAGCAGGTGTTGAGGTTTCTATGCTTTCAAAGATAAAAACAGCGGTTGAGATTGACGGGCAGGAGCGGTCGCTCGGTGAAGCCACGGTGAAAAACGGTAAGCTGGTCGTCGATCTGAAGAAATATGAGATCCGGAGTTTTGCCATTCAGCCGGAACAGGCTGTCAGCAAATTGAGTGAACGTACCAGTATTCCGCTTTCCATACCGTATGACCAGGATGTGGTAAGCAATGACCGGGTAAAGAAGAACGGTCGTTTTGACAAAGATGGCATATGCATCCCTGCGGAGCTTTTTCCTGATAAACTGACCATGGATGGTGTGAACTTTACCATGGGCAGCAAGGTTGATTATGCGAATAATGTGCTAGCCTGCAAGGGGCAAAAGATCAGCCTTCCCAAAGTGGGAAATTATAACAAGGTGTATATACTGGCGGCCGCCATACGTGATACCGCCGGGTTGTTCAGGGCAGGAGAAAGCAAGAAGACCATTCGTGTGCAGAATTATACCGGCAAGATCGGGCAGTTCGACAATCGCACCTGGGACAAGCTTGGCAGGATCAAAGGTCTTGAAAAAGGATTTATCAAAAGAGATGAGGTGGCCTGGTATTCAACGCATGTTCACAAGGACACCATCAACGAACCTTTCCAGTATGCATACATCTTTAAATATGACTTGGATGTCAGTCCCGCAGCCGGATTTTTACAGCTTCCGGAGAATGACAACATCCTGGTTTTTGCAATATCCCTGGCTGATGATCCGTATGACCAGATCTCGCCGGTCATACCTCTTTACGATGATTTCTCCGCCAGGAAAGGCTTTCCCCTGATCCTTGATAAACGTTATGTGAAGGAAGATATGATACCGATGGCAACACTGCATTTCGAAAGGAGGAGGGAGTTGAATGACCTGCCGGCCAGGGTAACGTCGAAGGATTATGCAGACATGCACCGTCCGAACGGAGTAACGGCAAGGTACTATTATTCAGGCACTGAAAAGATCAACGGCGAAATGCCTGAACAGGGAGGATTGGTTTCCCCCATAATTGACGGCATGTTTGAACTGCTGCCCGGAGACTCTGCAAAGGATGTTGTCTTTGAACAGGGTGAAGGCAGGATCCTCATGGATCTTCAGCAGGAAATCGGATTCGACAGCATTCATGCATTTACAGTACTGAACGGTAAAACCGGCTCCCGGTTCTTTTCCCTTTGGGGATTACCCGACAAGAAACCGGTTTTCACAGGTGATCCGAAAGCTTCAGGTTGGGAATATATCACCATTGCCACGCCGCTGGATGTTGAGGGATTCGGGAAGGCAGTTTATACAATAGTTCCCGAAAAGAACAAAAAGCCGAATTATCGATACTTGATGTGGATCAGCGAAGACTCATCCCACGGTCCTTATTATTTCAGGGAGGTGGATGTTTTTGACCGGCAGAAGTAACTGAAATTAAATTTTCGGTTTTCAGTCTCTGATGCAGCGCAAAGTCATGCCATCGGCTTTGTCGTCGTTACTGAGATAGGGGTCGTTACTATCGAAGTAAAGGGACCATCCCTGGCTGACATTGGCCTGAGAACTGCTCCAGTAGGCGCCTGTCATCCCGCGTTCGAGGAGTGAACCAGTACCGGCGTAAATCAGGAATCCCGCGGCATGGAGCTTTAACCCGGAGTTCCATGGTCCAAGCCAATTGATCCAGTTTCCAACGGCATCCACGTTCTCCCATTCTGTTGGGGTAGGGATACGCCAGCCGCCGCCAAGTTCAAGGGCACAAGGATCGTTGGTGGCCTGCCAGGCAAGGTTTTCATTGATATAGGTTATCCAGTCAGTATTTGGTATCCGCGTTATACCATCATGTTTATATCCCTGTTTAAGGTTGAACTGCCAGTACCAACCTGCTGAAGCTTCCGTGGCATCATTCACAGCTGTTGCCTGGTGGTCGGCTCCAAGGTTGCTTGTAATCCAGCATTTTGAAGGTTCACCGGGTATCCCTGTAACCGTGCCGTAGGTGACCGTCTTGTCAACCGGTGCTATGCTTCCTGAGGCCAGATGGATAATTGTGCTTGAGGAACCACAAGGCCATGGTTGTGTGGTAAAACTCACCTCATTTCCGTAAGCTGTTCCTAACCCATTCGTAGCAAATCCCCTGATATAATAGGTGGTATTTGGAAGAAGCCCGGTCAGGCTGCTGACATACGCACCTGTTCCGCCGCCATCCGTAGTATGGTTGCCGGCAGTTGTTGGATTTGCACTTCTGCTCCAGCAAACACCCCTGAGTGTGACAATATCTCCACCATCAGATGTCACATTTCCTCCACCAGAAGCGGTAGTCTGGGTAATATCTGTCACCGCGGTTGTTGTTATTGCTGGTAAACTTATCAATGTTGAAAATGCCCGAATGGCCCGTACATAGTGCTGGTTATTCTTATAGTAGTATGCCTGACTGCAATCACCGCTGAAGCCAAACATCCATGCACTGAGATCACTCCATTCGGAGGAACTATAATAAACGTTTGGAGAAAGGTTGCCAATAATGGTTTTTTGAAGGCACATCTGGTTCAACTCCTCTAATGATGGCAAGTACCAGTCGCTGTATCCATTTAGTACAAGGTTGTCACAAATCCGGGCTGCAATGCCTGCCGTGCTGCAGCCATTGACGATAGCCGCGGTGTTGGCTTGTCCCGAACCCAGAGCAGTGGAAGTACCACCAATCAGAGTTCCATAGCAACCCCATGGTGCACCTGTGCTTTGGTCGGTTGTTGCGGAAATTAACCCGTTTTGTCCATCGTTGTCAATGTAAAAGATTATTCCACCACCAAAATTTTTACCAATATGAAAGGTATTATTAAAAGTCACCTCATTTCCATAAGAAGTTCCCGCGCTGTTTGTGGCATAAGCACGGATATAAAAACGGGTGTTTGGAAGGAGATTTGTGAGATTACTTACAAACACGCCTGTGCCATTTCCATCAATGGTCAGGCTGTCGGAAATTGTCGGGTTCGGGTTTATGCTCCAGCACACACCACGGAAAAGAACCGGACCTCCGCCATCGTTGGAAACAGTTCCTCCGCTGGTAGCAGTGGTTTGTGTAATGTTTGTTACGGCTGTTGTCGTTATGATAGGCAAATCTGGCAAGGTTGAAAATGTCACCTCAGTTCCGTAAGCTGTTCCCAAACTGTTTGTTGCATAGGCCCGCACATGGTATGGCGTATTCGTTGACAATCCGGGCATGCTGCTCACAAATACCCCCGTTCCGCTTCCATCCGTGGTATGGTTGTCGGCGATTGTCGGACCGGTTGTCAAACTCCAGCAAACTCCCTTTACCGATACGGATAAGCCACCATCGGCAAATACATTACCGCCACCGGAGGCAGAATTTTGAGTGATATTTACAATGCTTGCAGTTGTCACAGTCGGCAACTCTTCTGTAGGCAGAGGAGTGTTACTCCCATTTACATCCCCGATGCAAAGTCCGTATAAATTTTCTGTAACATCAGCTCCTGCAATAATAATCGTATTTCCCCCTGTCACTTTTTCGAAACTCCAGTCACCCCGGTCGAAAACATTATCCACTCCCACAAACCGGCGCTTGATCTTCAGGGCATCGGTGCCGTTGACTGCCCCGCTGTTGTTGACATCAGCAGCGGTAAGCTTTATCGGAATCGTTAATTGTTCAATCCCCGTAAAATGGCGTTCCACTGTCAGAGCATCGGTTCCGTTAATCCCGCTCCAGGGTTTTGAGGTATATGCCTCGATGGTGTACGTGTTGTTCGTTAACCCCGTAAACTGGTAATACCCGGATGCAGAGGTAACAGTGCTGTCAACTGGGATGGAATTTAATTTCAGGACCACCTTCAGATTATCAATTGGGGTATTGGCAGCATTGTTGTAGATAAATGTGCCATGGATTGAAAAGGGTTGTCCAAAAAGAGATGAGATCGCAATCCCCCAAAAAAGAAAAATTGCAAGAAGATTTTTCATTATTCGAAGTTTTAATGATCGTTGCCAGCAAATGTAAAATAGTAAAATGGTAAAATGGCAAGATTATTTTACTATTTTGCCATTTTACCATTTGATTTTTCAATCCTTAATGCATCGTACAGAGAAGGCGTCGTACTTGCTTGTATGCAAGCGATCAATGCGCTCGAGGTAATAGGCAAGACTGTAGTACCATGCATGGTCACCGGAATAATTTGTAGCAGACCAGAAGACGCCGGTTTGTGTTGTGCTGTAATAGTATCCGCCATAATCGCGGTTTCCCCCGCCCAGCGCTGTGAAACCGCTTGAATTTGTAGCGCCGGTATTTGGGGCAACCCAGTGGACATAGCCTGCTTCTTTGATCTTGCCACCAGCAACAGCGGTTCCGCCAAGATATGTGGTCAATGTCGTCCAGGCTTCATCTGTTGGCAAATGCCATCCTGCCGGGCAAATCCCCTGGACATTGCCTGCGGGGACCGGGTCCCATGACGTTGAATTGGATGCTCCGTTGAGGTATTGAACCATCTCACCCCATTGATATAATCCGCCATAAACAGCACAATTTGATTCATTGTCGTTGTTGCAATATTTCTCAGTTATGCTGTTGTTTATTGATTCCTGTGCTGTATTGATCCTCGCACCCACATTTAAATTCTGTTTCATCCAGCATTGTGAATCAATAAGAACGGTTGAATATACCTGGTTATCCCTCGCATCAGTAATAGATTGTCCGCAAACCCAGTTGCAATCGGATGTCAGTTGGGTCATTGAGACCACAGGTGAATACCCGCATGGATTATACGCCCACACATATCGTGAATACGAAGTATTGCAGGAAAGCCCTGTCTCCGTTTTGGTCGCAGCTGTTCCCATATCGGCAGCAGTTCCGTAATCATTTGTGGTATTCCATTTAAACCCGGTAGCCCCGGTAACTGTATTCCAGTTCCAGACGATTTGCGTTTGTGACGGGCTATGAGTGCCGGAAGTCGGAGCATTCGGACCTGAAGAGCAGGCGTCGTTGATGCAGCGCAGCGGAAAACCATTTACCTTAAGGCTGTTTGACATAAAGCTGTTTCCTGAGTCGAAGTTAAAGTCCCAGCCTGTGGTTGAATTGTTCTGTGTACTGCTTCCATAGTCCCCATACGAACCACGATTGGTCAGCGAACCGTTGCTGCTACCCAGGAAGCCCGCTCCATGCATTTTTAATCCGGAGGTCCAAGGGCCATTCCAGTTAGTCCAGTTACCTGATGCATCAACATTGGTCCATTCTGTTGAGGTTGGAATGCGCCATCCGGTGCCAAGTTCAAGGGTACAAGGGTCGTTTGAAGTTTGCCAGTCAAGGTTTTCATTTATTGAGGTTATCCAGGAAGTGTTGGGTGTCCGTGTTGTGCCATCATGCTTGTACCCCTGTTTGCGGTTGAACTGCCAGTACCATCCGGCTGAAGCCTCGGTAGCATCACTGACAGCGGTGGCCTGGTGGTCGGCACCAAGGTTACTGGTGATCCAGCATTTTGAGGGCTCACCGGGGATATTGATCACGGTACCGTATGCAACCGTCTTTGTAACAGGTGATACAGTTCCGGCAGAATGGTTCTTTAAAAAGGAAGCACCGCACGACCAGGCCGAGGTGGATTGTGTTAATGTTGCCGCTGCAGAAGCGAAACATGTGTTGTATGCCCAGACATATCGTGTATAAGCAGTGCCCGGGTTCAGTCCGGTTTCGGTCTTTGTTGTGGCTGTTCCCATATTAGTAGCCGTTGCATAATCATTTGTGGTGTTCCATTTATAACCTATAGCACCAGAAACCGGATTCCAGTTCCAGATGACCTGGTTTGGTGATGGCACATGGGTGCCGGAAGCCGGAGCATTCGGAGTAGAGGAGCAGGTGTCTTTGATGCAGCGTAATGAAAAGCCATACTCTTTGAGGTCGTAACCCACGACGCTTCCGCTACTGTAGAAATACAGGTACTGGCCATTCGTTGTATTGAGCTGCATACTGCTACGATAGTGGCCGCTTGTGCCTCGATTGAACAATGAACCATCGCTGGCCCTTAAGTGCCCGGCAGCATGCATTTTTAATCCGGAATTCCATGGGCCGTTCCAGTTTGTCCAGTTTCCGCTTGCATCAACATTGGCCCATTCGGTAGCGGTTGGTATACGCCATCCGGTACCAAGTTCAAGGGTACACGGGTCATCGGCTGTTTGCCAGTCAAGGTTTTCGCTTATTGTGGTTATCCAGGTAGTATTTGGGGTCCGGGTTGTACCGTCATGCTTGTATCCCTGTTTGCGGTTAAACTGCCAGTACCAGCCGGCCGAGGCTTCGGTGGCATCATTGACAGCCGTTGCCTGGCGATCGGCGCCAAGATTACTGGTGATCCAGCATTTTGAAGGTTCACCGGGAATATTGATCACGGTGCCGTATGCAACCGTTTTTGTAACCGGCGCTACAGTTCCTGCAATATGGTTCGTTATAAGGGAAGAACCGCAGTTCCAGGCTGATGTGGATTGTGTCAATGTTGCCGCTGCCGAAAAGAAGCAGGTGTTGTATGCCCAGACATATCTTGTATAGGCAGTACCCGGATTCAGACCTGTTTCGGTCTTGGTCGTGGCTGTTCCCATGTTGGTAGCCGTTGCATAATCATTTGTGGTATTCCATTTAAACCCGGTAGCCCCGGTAACTGTATTCCAGTTCCAGACGATTTGCGTTTGTGACGGGCTATGAGTGCCGGAAGTCGGAGCATTCGGAGATGAAGAGCAGGTATCTTTGATGCAACGCATTGAAAAGGTATACGCCTTGTCGTCGTTGCTCATGTAGCTGACCCCGCTGCTGAAGCGCATGAGCCAGCCGTTGGTGGCATTGTCCTGCGTGCTGCTCCAGTTATAGCCGATTGAACCGCGATCCCACAGTGAACCATCAATGCCACTGACAAGACCTGCCGCGTGGAGTTTTAACCCGGAGCCCCATGGGCCATTCCAGTTTGTCCAGTTACCAGATGCATCAACATTGGTCCATTCTGTGGAAGTTGGAATGCGCCAGCCGGTTCCAAGTTCAAGAGCACACGGGTCATTGGCCGTCTGCCATTCAAGGTTTTCATTAATAGAGGTTATCCAGGTGGTGTTGGGGGTCCTGGTTGACCCATCATGCTTATATCCTTGCTTACGGTTGAATTGCCAGTACCAACCAGCAGAGGCTTCGGTTGCATCACTTACCGCGGTTGCCTGGTGGTCGGCGCCGAGATTGCTGGTGATCCAGCATTTTGAAGGTTCACCGGGTATACTTATCACGGTCCCATAAGTGACCGTTTTTGTAACGGGGGCAATGGCTCCTGCAGCATGGTTCGCTATAAATGAAGAACCGCACGACCAGGCTGATGTAGAATGTGTCAGGGTTGTTGCTGCCGAAGCGAAACATGTGTTGTATGACCAGACATATCTTGTAAAAACAGTGCCCGGATTAAGTCCGGTTTCGGTCTTTGTCGTGGCAGTCCCCATATTGGTTGCAGTGGCATAATCATTTGTAGTGCTCCATTTGTATCCTGCAGCGCCGGGTATTGTATTCCAGTTCCAGATGACCTGGTTTGGGGATGGAACATGGGTGCCGGAAGCCGGTGCATTTGGTGTGGAAGTGCAGGTGTCTTTTATACAACGCACCGAAAAGGCATGAGCCCGCAGGTGATCATTGATATAGCAATCCGCGCTTCCAATGTCCAGACCCCAGCCGTATATCAGGCTGCTCCCGGTGCCCGCCCATTGGTAATTATCAACGCCGCGAACGGTCAGCGAACCGCTGGTATTGATCAGATAGCCGGCCATATGGATTTTCAGACCGGAATTCCATGGGCCATCCCAGGTTGTCCAGTTTCCGCTGGCATCAACATTGGTCCATTCGGTTTTGGTAGGGATGCGCCAGCCGGATCCAAGTTCAAGGACACACGGGTCATTGGCTGTTTGCCAGTCAATGTTTTCCGTGATAGGGTTTATCCATGTGGTGTTGGGTGTCCGGGTGGTGCCGTCATGCTTGTAACCCTGCTTGCGGTTGAACTGCCAGTACCAACCTGCAGAGGGTTCTGTAGCGTCATTGACAGCCGTTCCCTGGCGGTCTGCGCCGAGGTTCCGGGTGATCCAGCATTTTGAAGGTTCTCCGGGTATATTGATGACGGTGCCGTAGTAGACCGTCTTGGCAACAGGCGCAACAGTATTTTCCACATGATTAATTGTGAAAGAAGAACCGCACGACCAGGCAGACGTAGATTGTGTCAACGTTGTCGCTGCGGAAGCGAAACACGTGTTGTATGCCCAGACATACCTGGAATAAGCGGTGCCGGGGTTAAGCCCGGTTTCGGTTTTTGTCGTTGCAGTGGACATATCGGTCGCCGTTCCATAATCGTTTATTGTGTTCCATTTATATCCAGTAGCACCTGATACCGTATTCCAGTTCCAGATGACCTGGTTTGGCGATGGAACATGGGTGCCGGAAGCCGGTGCATTCGGTGTGGAAGTACAGGTGTCTTTCACGCAACGGATGGCAAAACCGTCGGTTTTCCACCAGTTGTCGACGTAGCTGTAACCGCTATTGCTTAAATACAAGTAATAGCCATACGTATTGCTGCCTTGCGTGCTGCTCCAGTAGTTGCCGTCGGAACCACGGTATTGGCTCGAGCCAGAGGTATAATTCAATGAACCTGCAGCATGTATTTTGAGAAGGGAGTTCCATGGGCCATTCCAGTTTGTCCAGTTTCCGCTGGCATCTACATTGGTCCATTCGGTCTTTGTGGGAATGCGCCAGCCACTGCCAAGTTCAAGGACACAGGGGTCATTGGCTGTCTGCCAGTCAAGGTTTTCGCTTATTGTGGTTATCCAGGTAGTATTAGGGGTCCGGGTGGTGCCGTCATGCTTGTATCCCTGCTTGCGGTTAAACTGCCAGTACCAGCCTGCCGAGGCTTCGGTGGCATCACTGACGGCCGTTGCCTGGCGATCGGCGCCCAGGTTACTGGTGATCCAGCATTTTGAAGGTTCGCCGGGTACGTTAATCACGGTGCCATAAGTAACCGTTTTGTTAATCGGGGCAACGGTATTTACCACATGATTTATAATGAAGGAAGAAGTGCAACTCCAGGCCGAGGTAGATTGTGTCAGTGTTGTCACTGCAGAAGCGAAACATGTGTTGTATGCCCAGACATATCTTGTATAAGCAGTACCTGGGTTAAGCCCGGTTTCGGTCTTCGTTGTGGCTGTACCCATGTTGGTCGCCGTTGCGTAATCATTCGTAGTATTCCATTTGTATCCTGTAGCGCCGGGTACCGTGTTCCAGTTCCAGATGACCTGGTTTGGCGATGGAACATGGGTGCCTGAAGTCGGGGCATTCGGTGTGGAAGTGCAGGTGTCTTTGATGCAGCGCAGCGAAAAGCCATACGCCTTGGGCCCGTTGCCCATCGTGCTGAACCCGCTGCCGGTGGCAATGTTCCAGCCGTTAGCGGCATCTTTCTGCGTACTGCTCCAATAGTCACCGTATGAGCCGCGATAGTTCAGTGAACCATCACTATTTACGAGGTACCCTGCAGCGTGGAGTTTTAACCCGGAGCCCCATGGGCCATTCCAGTTTGTCCAGTTACCAGATGCATCAACATTGGTCCATTCTGTGGAAGTTGGAATGCGCCAGCCGGTTCCAAGTTCAAGAGCACACGGGTCATTGGCCGTCTGCCATTCAAGGTTTTCATTAATAGAGGTTATCCAGGTGGTGTTGGGGGTCCTGGTTGACCCATCATGCTTATATCCTTGCTTACGGTTGAATTGCCAGTACCAACCAGCAGAGGCTTCGGTTGCATCACTTACCGCGGTTGCCTGGTGGTCGGCGCCGAGATTGCTGGTGATCCAGCATTTTGAAGGTTCACCGGGTATATTGATCACTGTACCGTATGTAACAGTCTTGGTAACAGGCGCTACCGTTCCTGTAACATGGTTCGCTATAAATGAAGAACCGCAGCTCCAGGCCGAAGTAGATTGTGTCAGGGTTATTGCTGCAGAAGTGTAACATGTGTTGTATGCCCAGACATATCTTGTATAAGCGGTACCTGGGTTAAGTCCTGTTTCAGTCTTGGTCGTGGCTGTTCCCATGTTGGTTGCCGTAGCATAATCATTTGTCGTGTTCCATTTATAACCTGTTGCGCCGGGTACCGTGTTCCAGTTCCAGATGACCTGGTTTGGTGAAGGAACATGGGTGCCGGAGGCAGGTGCAGTCGGAGTGGAGGAGCATGTGTCTTTGATACAACGAATATTAAATCCATGAGCTTTACTTGTATTAGTCCCCATATAACAATTACCGGATGTAAACCCTAAATGCCAGCCCAATGTATTATTTATCTGGGTACTACTCCAGCGATCCCCTTGTATGCCTCTCCCATTTAGCGTTCCATCACTAAATTGCAATGTTCCACCAGCATGAATTTTTAACAGGGAATTCCATGGGCCCCACCAGTTTGTCCAGCCACCAGTAGTAAAAATATTATTCCATTCACTATAAGCAGGTATACGCCAACCACTCCCAAGCTCAAGGGCACAAGGGTCGTTGGCCGTCTGCCAGTCAAGGTTTTCACTTATTGTGGTTATCCAGGAAGTACTGGGTGTCCGGGTTGTACCATCGTGCTTGTATCCCTGTTTGAGGTTAAACTGCCAGTACCAGCCTGCCGAGGCTTCGGTAGCATCACTGACAGCGGTTGCCTGGTGATCGGCGCCGAGATTGCTGGTGATCCAGCATTTTGAAGGTTCGCCGGGTATATTTATAACAGTGCCATAGGTAACTGTTTTCGTTACTGGTGCTATGGTTCCTGCAACATGGTTAACGGTGATACTCTGGCCGCAGGAAAATGGGCCGCAAGATGAGGTTGTTACAGTAAGAGTTGTTCCGGATGAGTTTCCACAGGAATTATATGCCCATGCGTATCTTGTATACTCCGTGTTACACGTCAGATCAGCCTCAGTAAAAGTGGTATTATTGCCCACATCTTCTGCACTTTCAAAATCATCTACATTATTCCACTTGTAACCTGTTGCATTTGGCACTGTATTCCAGTTCCATACGATCTGTGTTGCCGATGGCACATGGGTGCCGGCTGTCGGTGCTGCCGGAGGATTTAAGGATGTGGTTTGTGTCAGCGTGACAGGGGTTGAATTTCCGCAGGCGCTGTAAGCCCAGGCATACCGGGTGTAACCTGTGTTGCAGGTCAATCCTGTTTCGGTTTTTGTGGTTGCGGTGAGCATATCGGTCGCCGTTCCATAATCATTCGTCGTATTCCATTTATAACCGGTGGCACCGGAGACTGTATTCCAGTTCCATACGATCTGTGTTGACGATGGTACATGGGTGCCGGCTGTCGGTGCTGCCGGAGGATTTAAGGATGTGGTTTGAGTCAGCGTGACAGGGGTTGAATTTCCGCAGGCGCTGTAAGCCCATGCATACCGGGTGTAACCTGTGTTGCAGGTCAATCCTGTTTCGGTTTTTATGGTTGCGGTGAGCATATCGGTCGCCGTTCCATAATCATTCGTCGTATTCCATTTATAACCGGTGGCACCGGAGACTGTATTCCAGTTCCATACGATCTGTGTTGCCGATGGTACATGGGTGCCGGCTGTCGGTGCTGCCGGAGGATTTAAGGATGTGGTTTGTGTCAGCGTGACAGGTGTCGAGTTCCCGCAGGCGCTGTATGCCCAGGCATAACGGGTATAACCTGTGTTGCAGGTCAATCCTGTTTCGGTTTTCATGGTTGCGGTAAGCATGTCGGTCGCCGTTGCATAATTGTTTGTCGTATTCCATTTGTAACCCGTTGCTCCGGATACAGAATTCCAGTTCCATACGATCTGTGTTGCCGATGGCACATGGGTGCCGGCTGTGGGTGCTGCCGGAGGATTTAAAGATGTGGTTTGCGTCAGGGTAACGGAAGTAGAGTTGCCGCAGGCGCTGTAAGCCCAGGCATAACGGGTATAACCTGTGTTGCAGGTCAACCCTGTTTCGGTTTTCGTAGTTGCAGTGAGCATGTCGGTCGCCGTTGCATAATTGTTTGTCGTATTCCATTTGTAACCTGTTGCTCCGGATACAGAATTCCAGTTCCATACGATCTGTGTTGCCGATGGCACATGGGTGCCGGCTGTCGGTGCTGCCGGAGGATTTAAGGATGTGGTTTGTGAAAGTGTAACAGGTGTCGAGTTTCCGCAGGCGCTGTAAGCCCAGGCATAACGGGAATAGCCTGTGTTGCAGGTCAACCCTGTTTCTGTCTTTGTCGTTATGGTGAGCATATCGGTCGCCGTTGCATAATTGTTTGTCGTATTCCATTTGTAACCTGTTGCTCCGGATACAGAATTCCAGTTCCATACGATCTGTGTTGCCGATGGCACATGGGTGCCGGCTGTCGGTGCTGCCGGAGGATTTAAGGATGTGGTTTGCGTCAGGGTAACGGGGGTCGAATTCCCGCAAGCGCTGTAAGCCCAGGCATATCTCATATATGGGGTGTTACAGGTCAAACCGGTTTCAGTTTTTGTGGTGGTTGTTCCCATGTCAGTTGCTGAAGCGTAGATATTATTGATGCTCCATTTATAACCTGTTGCCCCGGAAACCGAATTCCAGTTCCATATGATCTGTGTTGCCGATGGCACGTGGGTGCCGGCTGTCGGTATTGCAGGAGGGTATAACGATGTGGTTTGTGAAAGTGTAACAGGTGTCGAGTTTCCGCAGGCGCTGTAAGCCCAGGCATAACGGGTATACCCTGTGTTACAGGTCAACCCTGTTTCTGTCTTTGTCGTAACGGTGAGCATGTCGGTCGCCGTTCCATAATCATTTGTCGTATTCCATTTATAACCGATAGCTCCGGATACAGTATTCCAGTTCCATACGATCTGTGTTGCCGAAGGAACATGCGTACCAGCTGTCGGTGCTGAAGGTGTGGTCAGCAATGTGGTTTGTGTCAGTCCGACCGGCGCCGAACTACCGCAGGTATTGTAAGCCCATGCATACCGGGTGTAAACGGTATTGCATGTCAGCCCGGTTTCGGTTTTTGTGGTAGCAGTGAGCATATCCGTCGCGCCTGCATAATTATTTATCGTATTCCACTTATATCCTGTTGCCCCTGGTACTGCAGTCCAGTTCCAGGTGATTTGCGTCGCCGATGGAACCTGCGTTCCGCTTAGAGGAGAATTGGGAAGCGTGCAACTGATGGCAAGAATATTCCATGTTCCATTCATGAAAACCACGGCAACACCGGTTCCGTTCGCTCCGCAATCATTGCAGAATACAATCAGACCTGCGGCCGGATTGGGAATAGCATTCATTTCAACCTGTGTCATGCGCGGGGGAAGGAACCCTTTGTCCACCGAATATACATCCAGCATGGCCGAATTATCAGGATTCGATGTCCCCACACCAACCCTGAATCCTTCATTATAAATCGTTGAGTTCGGGATCCATGAAGTTCCATCGCTTCGTAATGTCTGTCCTGCATCTCCGGCAGGAAGCGCATTACCGGATGTTTTGGAATACAAAGCATAGGGCACGGAAAAAAACTGTGACGTTCCCATCAATGAATAGGATGTTCCACCTGCGGGATCCATTTCGGTCTGAAGAAAATATTCATTTCCTCCCCAGTCAATGGTTGAAAAATTACCCAAAAGCGCAGTTCCGCCGCCAATTATCATAGTCACTATACCGAACTGGTTGGTGGTTTTACTATGGGTTTCAGCATAGACCGCCATCCCCGACGGACTTCCCTGCCTGATCGTCAACCGGAAGCTTACTGACTGGTTGGACAGAAGGTTCCCGCTTGCATCACGCGCGACGGCCTGGTAGTTTATTGCCTCAGGTGCCTGGCCGAAAGATTTCGGACTGATGAACAATAACCCTAAAACAAGACTGAAGGATAACAGGTAGATTGATTTCATAGCAATAAATTTTATTTGTGATAGAAATAATCCTGAAATGTTTAAATTAATACGACCGGATAGCCCGCACCTCAGCATAATTGCCCTTTCCGCTGCTTCCTATTCCACCGCCGTTGAAATCCTGGAACCATGCACCGGATTCATTATACTGTGACGAACTCCAATAACCTGAAAGAGAAAAACCGCCGATATAACCTCTTTGCAGGTACATTTGGTGAAGTTCGTAGATCGATGGCAGATACCAGTCGTCGTATCCATTCATCACATCATAATAACAAAGGATTGCTGCGATGGCATGCTGGGTGCAGCCTGTTACAATAGCCGCAGTATTTGCCAGTCCTGTGCCGATATCTGTGGATGTTCCCGGTATAAAGATTCCCGGACATCCCCACATCGCAGACCATTCATCCTGGAGGGCGGCAATCAACCCGTGCTGCAATGTACTGTCTATATAGAAGACGATCCCGCCTCCGTAGCTGTCGCCGATTTCAAACGGTAAAAATTGATCCAGGGTAGTTGCCGGCGAATGCCCACACGTGTTGTATGCCCAGACAAATCTTGTATAAGCGGCGTGTTTAATAAGTCCTGTCTCAGTTTTGGATGTATCGGTACCCATATCTGTGGCGGTAGCATAGTCATTCGTTGTGTTCCATTTATAGCCGGTGGCGCCGGTCACCGGAGCCCAGTTCCAGATGATCTGGGTTCCTGAAGGAACATGGGTGCCGGAATCCGGAGCATTCGGAATAAAGGAACATGTATCTTTGATACATCGCACCGAAAAGCCATATGCCTTGGCATCATGGGGCATGTGGTTACCTTCACTGCTGAAAACGAGGTTCCAGCTATTGGTGGCATTGTATTGCGTACTGCTATTATAATAACCGGCAAAGCCCCGGTTGCCGATTGTTCCATCACTATAGTTCAGCATGCCTGCAACATGGAGCTTCAGACCGCACGTCCATGGACCGGTAGAATTAGTCCAACCGCCGCTTGCACTGATATTGCCCCATTCAGTGGAAGTGGGAACACGCCAGGTCCCTCCAAGTTCAAGGCCACACGGGTCGTTAGCAGTTTGCCAGTCAAGATTTTCATTGATGGAGGTTAATGTCCATAACGGGGTTGCGGTTGCGCCGTCATTCTTATATCCCTGCTTACGGTTAAATTGCCAGTACCAGCCTGCAGAGGCTTCGGTGGCATCATTTACTGCAGTGGCCTGGTGGTCCGCCCCCAGGTTGCTGGTAATCCAGCATTTTGAAGGCTCCCCGGGGATATTTGTAACGGTGCCATACGTTGTCAATTTGTTGACCGGGGCCACGCCTCCTGTAACAAGGTGGTTAATTGAGAAGGAAGAGCCGCAGAAATCACCCGATGTAGATTGTGTCAGTGTCGTTGAGATCGATAAACCACAAGGTTGATATGCCCAGACAAATCGTGAATAAGCAGTATTCTGGATCAGCCCTGTTTCCGTCTTTGACCTGGCAGTGCCCATGTCGGTAGCTGATGCATAATCATTGGTCGTGTTCCATTTATAACCGGTGGCACCGAATACCGTATTCCAGTTCCATACGATCTGGGTTTCTGATGGCACATGAGTTCCCGAAGTGGGTGATGACATAGAATTCAGAATTGTGGATTGTTCAAGGGCGACAGATGCAGAATTTCCGCAGGCGCTGTAGGCCCAGGCATACCGCGTGTAAGATGAGTTGCAGGTAAGATCAGTCTCTTCATAACTGGTATTGCTGCCTACATCTTCAGCGCTTTCAAAATCATCCAAACTATTCCACTTGTAACCTGTTGCATCTGGCACTGAATTCCATTTCCAGAGGATCTGCGTCACTGATGGCTCATGGGTTCCGGCAGTGGGTGCTGCAGGAGGATTTAATGATGTGGTTTGAGAAAGAGTAACAGGTGTCGAGTTCCCACAGACGCTGTAAGCCCAGGCATACCGGGTGTAAGCCGTGTTGCAGGCCAGTCCTGTTTCGGTTTTTGTTGTCGCAGTGCCCAAGTCGGTTGCCGTTGCAAAATCATTTGTCGTATTCCATTTATAGCCTGTAGCACCGGATACAGAATTCCAGTTCCAGACGATCTGTGTTGCCGATGGCACATGGATTCCGGCTGTTGGTGCTGCCGGAGGATTTGGGGATGTGGTTTGTGAAAGAGTAACAGGTGTCGAGTTCCCACAGACGCTGTAAGCCCATGCATACCGGGTATAAGCCGTGTTGCAGGCCAGTCCTGTTTCGGTTTTACTTGTTGCGGCCGCCATGTCTGTCGCCGTTCCATAACTATTTGTCGTATTCCATTTATAACCTGAAGCCCCGGGAACGTTATTCCAGTTCCAGACGATCTGAGTGGCCGATGGTACATGAGTACCGGCTGCTGGAGCTATGGGGGGGTTTAACGTTGTAGTTTGTGTCAGCGTCACGGGAGCCGAGTTTCCACAGGCACTATAAGACCAGGCATAACGCGTGTAGCCTGTGTTGCAAGTCAATCCTGTTTCTGTCTTGCTTGTTGCTGAACCCATATCGGTTGCCGTTGCATAATTATTTGACGTATTCCATTTGTACCCTGTGGCACCGGATACTGTGTTCCAGTTCCAGACGATCTGGTTTGCCGATGGCATATGCCCTCCGGCCGTCGGCGCTGACGGCGGGGTTCCCGTTGTAGTTTGCATCAGGGTGACAGGAGTCGAACTTCCGCATGCACTATATGCCCATGCATATCGTGTGTAAGGAGTATTGCAAGTCAATCCGGTTTCGGTCTTACTTGTTGTGGTGAACATGTCGATCGCTGTTCCATAATTATTCGTCGTATTCCATTTATACCCCGCAGCCCCGGAAACCGTGTTCCAGTTCCATACGATCTGTGCCGGAGATGGCACCTGGGTTCCACTGATTGGTGATGCTGGAAGAATGCAGGTATAGGCAATAGTGTTCCAAGCCCCGTTCATAAAGATCACAACGACACCGGTTCCGTTCACTCCGCAATCGGTGCAGAAAACCATAAGCCCTTCAGCAGGATCGGTAATAGCACTCATCTCAGCATGGGTCATGCGTGGGGGGAGAAATCCTTTGTTCGCGGAATTAACTTCCAGCATGGCTGAATTATCCGGAGTCGCAATCCCGACTCCGACTTTTGAACCTCCATTATAAATCGTTGAGTTTGGGATCCAGGTGGTTCCATCATTTCTCAATGTTTGTCCCGCTGTTCCGGCAGGAAGCGCATTTCCTGATGTTTTGGAATACAAGGCATATGGTACAGATAAAAACTGTGATGTTCCCGTCAATAAATAGGCTGTTCCTCCGGAAGGATCCATTTCTGTCTGGAGGTAATAGTCATCCCTGCCCCAGTCGATGGCTGAGAAATTCCCTGAAAGCACTGTACCTCCGCCGATTTTCAGTGTCACAAGCCCAAACTGATTCGAGGTATAAACATGTGATTCGGCATAGACCACTGCTCCCGACGGGCTTCCCTGCAGAATACTCAGACGGAAACTCACCAGCTGGTTGATTAACGTATTCCCGCTTCCATCGCGGGCTACGGCCTGGTAATTTATGGATCCAGGTACCTGGCAGAAAGAGGGTGCAGATGCAAAAAATAAACCGAATACAAGAATGATTAAGCGTATGAAGATTGATTTCATAGCATTTGGTTTTTAATAATGATAGAGAGAACCTTTTGAAAGAATTTTTCAGAGGTCCTCTTTTATTTATGCAAAAATGGATGGAAGGCAACTGATCCGCAATAGCCTGAACAGGTCATTTTTATTCAAATGTAAAATCGTAAAATAGCAAAATGGTAAAAGACAAGATCATTTTACCATTTTAGATCTTGCCATTTTACCATTTTGGATCTTGCCATTTTACCATTTGAAAATAACCCCCCGGGATGTATTACCTTCTACCTGCTTTCCTGATTAATGGATAAACTACAGATGGAAAATCAGGACAAAAACCAGTTTAATGAAAAGCTACGCGAGCGAACCTTAATCATGGCTGTAAAGGTTCACCAACTGTTTCAATCAAAAAAAATAAGCGTTCTCAATCTGCCAACGGTTAATCAGGTATTCAAGAGTTCTTCCTCGGTGGCAGCAAACACACGTGCTGCTACAAGGGCCAGATCAGCTGCTGAGTTCTACGCTAAAATCTGTATCGTCGTTGAGGAATGTGACGAGACACAATTCTGGTTGGATTTCCTGATCAGGATCGGGGTACTGTCACCTGGGGAAACCACTGAATTGCGGGAAGAAGTGGAGCAATTGGTGAAAATATTTACATCAATTAAGAAAAAGATGAAAGAGAAAATAAATGCAAAATCGTAAAATCGTAAAATGGTAAAAGAAAGGATCATTTTACCATTTTAGATCTTGCCATTTTACCATTTTGGATCTTGCCATTTTACCATTTTGGATCTTACCATTTTACCATTTGATATCAGATGAGCCTTTCTTTAAAAGCCTTGGCAACAACCTGCGCCCGGGAATGGACGTGGAGTTTGTCATAAATATTCTTAATGTGGTTGTGCACGGTCTGTATGCTGATAAACAATTTTTCAGCCATTACTTCATTGGTCATTCCCTGGGTGATGAGGATGAGGATTTCCTTTTCGCGGGATGTCAGGTTGGATGATGATCCGGGCCTGGCGGTTTCAGGTTTTAAATAGGCCATTACCTGCTTGGCCACCATAGGGGTCAGCGCAGCCCCGCCTTCGAATACCTGCTGTATCGCATCCAGTATTTTGTTCGGGCTTGTTTTTTTCAGGATATACCCGTCAGCACCGCTTTTTATGGCTTCAAGAATATGATAATCATCTTCGAAGATGGTAAGCATGATTATCTTTTGTTCGGGGAACTTTTGCCTGAAAAGAGGGATGGCTTCAATGCCTGTCAACCCCGGAAGGTTGATATCAAGCAAAAGGACATCCGTTCCTTCTTCGCTTTCAAGGGCTTCTTCAACGGAAGAGTAGGACCAGGATATCGAATAGTCGGAAAAGGAAGAGATCAGGTAGACAAGACTCTGCCTGAATTCTGAATGATCTTCGATGATCCCGACCGACACCGGCATATGAAAATTTTTTTGCAATAATAACTTCTTTTACCCTGGAAATAAATAGCCTGAACAGGTCATATTAGGAACTGAAGAACGATTTCAGTTCCTGCTCCCTGATTTGAAAAAATAATTAAATCAATTCCTGATTCCTGGGCTCTTCTATGCATGTTTACCAGTCCGTTGCCATGCGATCCTTTTTTAGCAGGTCTTGAATCACCCATTCCAACTCCGTTATCCTTCAGGGATATTTTACAAAGTCTGTCTTTGTAGTTAGCCTGGAACTCTACATTATCTGCTTTGGAGTGTTTAATAATATTGTGCAGCGCTTCTTTGAGTACTAAAAAAGTATCGTTGCGCAGCTTTTCCTTCAGAATAACCGGGTCATCCGGGATTTCAATGGCAGAGCAGAAGTTGATTTTGTTATCCGTAAGGATCTCCAGCATATAATTGCCGGTCTTTGAGATCAGGCTCTGCAATGAATCATTCCTCGGGGAAGTCATCCAGATGATGTCGGAAATGGACTGCATTGCTGATTGCGTAAGCCCGGCAATTTTCACCGGAAGTTTTTTGAAATCAGGCAGCGATGTTTCACTCATCCCTTTCAGGGTTTCAGCATAAATGGATATACTTCCCAATGTGGAAGCGAGGTCATCATGAAGATCCCGCGACAACTTCTCGCGCAGATCCTGTTTCTCTTTCAGGGCCAGCCTTCGGGTAAATATCCTGTCAATAAAAAGGTGAACGATCACAAGCAAACCCAACACGATGATGACTGGTATAAAAAATGCGCCGGAGAACCAGCGAAAAAGAAAAAACTGGTTGACAAAAAGAAAGACGATAAAGATCAGACCCGTGATCAGCATCCGAACCAAATCAATATTCCGCATCCTTCTGTGTAATTTCAGGTTGTATAGAACCAATAGCAGGATAACCAGGATATATTTGGCAATTTCAGGCTGGTTTTCCTGGTCAATGAAGAAACGCACAGCACTTTTTACACGGCCGGTTGTGAAGGCTTTAAATCCTTTCATTTCGTTAATGTCTATTGTCTTTCCGGCAAACAGGTGATCGATCCTCACCGTGTCAGGTGTCGAAGGGAACCTGATCAGCGCATAATATTCGGCTCCGGGCACAACACCAAAAATCACTTCCTTCGCGGATACAGAGCTATACCCGCTTCCACCATTCAATTCACGATATCCTGACAGGATCCCTCCGGTATTTCTCCCGATAACCTTGTACAGCCAAACTTTTGTCCCGATTGCATCCTTGTTTGAACGAATTCCGTGAAGTTTCATTTTCAGGAAGGATTTCTTTTCAGTGATATTCAGGAACAGATTGCTGTTTCCATTTACGTAATTGGCTACATACAGGTCAGGATCCCCGTCGTTGTCAACATCCCCGGTTGCACACCCCGTGCAATAACCACTCAATTCAGCGCCAAAGGCAGCGGTAACATCTGTAAAGTTGCGGCCGTTCACATTTTTAAATAAAACGTTCTCACCCACATTGGTGACATACAGATCTGGTACCCATCCAGGTCAAAGTCGGCAAATACGGCCCCGTTGCTCATGTAACTTTCCGGTTCAAAATATTCGGAAGTCTTATCCCTGAAAAGTCCTTTGCCATCATTCAGGTAGATTTTGTTCGCTGTATTGCGGTTGGCGATAAACAGATCGGTGAACCCGTCGTTGTTCACATCGGCAAATACAACACCATTGCTTTTGGAAGGGGAAGCTTTCGCGAGATCGGTAAGGGCTGTTACATCGTGAAAATGGATCAGGCCGTTTTTCGATTCATTGAAATACAATTTGTTTGACGGATACCAGAAGGAAACACACAAATCAGGCAGCCCATCGTTGTTGACGTCGGCAAACGAGGCGCACATTCCTCCGCCAATTGAACTAAGCCCCGAAGTTGCCGTAATATCTTTGAAATGACCGGTACCATCGTTTTCAAACAGCCGGTTTGACCCTTCTTCATTTGTTACGAACAGATCCAGGTCTCCGTCGTTGTCAACATCAGCAAAAACAGCAGCATTGGATCGTTTCATATTCATGCATGCCCTGTTATCGCGGTCAGAAACATTCCTGAAATAACCGTTACCCCTGTTCAGCAACAGCTTATTGGTGCTGTTCAGGTAACAAAGGTAAATATCCTGATCACCGTCATTGTCGATATCGGCGGCACTAATACCCAGTTTAAGCTCATGTTGTACGGAGAAATTTTCAGGGTCGATAACACCATGGGCATTTCGCTTTACAGCTTCTTCCGAAAACCCACTTGTACCATCCAGCAGGTTTGGGGTTAAATGATTGTTTATATAGAGCCTGTTCTGTTCATAGATCCTGACAGCATAAATATCGACTTCATCGTCACCGTTGAAATCGGACATGGCAACACCGTATTCGTCATCTGTACTGATCCAGTATGAAATTAACTTTCGGGATGAAAAACCCTGGTTCTGATCAATATACTCGGGAAATCGTTGTGATCCGCTGTAAAGGAGACGTCCATTTTCCCCGCATATCCATATGTTTTCCGGGCCGGATTCGACGATGTCCGTGAGATTCTCCTTGCACTGAGCCGGATACGTGACCAATTGTCCTTTGGCGTAACTCATGACCAAACCCTTATTACCAACCATAAGGACCATGCCATTCTCCAGGAGGATAATTTTCCTGATATTCCTTAACCCCGCATTTTTTAGAATACTTTTTGTGCCGGATCGGTCTACCCGGTATAACTTGTCATCTGAAAGGATAAACCCGTCATGCATATCCGTAAAGCAAAAATCCGTTACCGTCTCATTACCTAGTACTTTTTTATAAAACCCCGATTCATAAAGAAACAATCCACCCAATTTGGTGAGCGCCCAGAAAGAAGACAGGTCCTTCCCATATAAATTGACTATATAATGACGTGCGGGTGAAGGCGGAAACATCCTGAACGAACCATTCTCATACACAGCGATATCAGCAATCCCGGCAAATAATGCACAATTCTCAGACAGAAAAAAGATCGAAAAGATCTGGTTGGAAAATGGCGACCTGACATTCTCGGTGATACCATCATGAAAATGATAAAGCATGCAGGTATTGGTGACCTGGTTTATTGTGAACCAGATATCCTTTTTGCTTGCCGGATAAATGGTATAAATGGACCCCTCAGCGGGAAAATCAAGTTTTTTCCACTTATCCTGTTCAAGCATGAAAATTTTATCCGTAAGAAAGTAGATGTTTTGCTGATTGTCTGTTTTTATGGCTCTTATATCAGCCTTGGTTCCGGAATTGATTTTCCGGAATGAAAATGATTGCCCGAAACCATGAGCGCTGATCAGCATCAGGATTATCATCCAATGATCACAAATGCGGCAACAACCCTGAAAGACAGTCCAAGACTTCATGTATAAGCAAATCTACAAAATAAATCGAGGTAGTGTCCGAAAACCTGACTGTTTGTCCGGCAGGGAATGAGTTAATGGCCCGTGAAATAAATAAAAGGAATAAAAATCCAATTATACTGCATTATTTCGGAACTTTGTATCCAAATTGAATGGTGAAAAAATGAGCTACATCTACTAACGAATGTCAAAATTAGATCTGTCATGAAAACAATGCAGGAATCATCATCAACTCCGGATATCATTAATAAGAAGCTGGAGCATTATTGCGCATACCAGGAACGATGCACGAAAGACGTAGTTTCAAAACTGAAGGACTGGAATATCAAGGATAGCCAGATAGATTTGATCGTAAAAAAGTTGAAGGAAGAAAACTTCCTCAATGAAGAACGGTTTGCAAAGGCGTATGCACGTGGAAAATTCAGGGCCAATAAATGGGGAAGGCAAAAAATAGCATTTGAACTTCATCTCAAAAATATACCCGGCGTGCTGATCCAGGCTGGCCTCAGGGAAATTGACGATAAAGAATACCAGGATGTCCTCACCCGGATGATCGTGAAAAAGAAACAGGAAATAAAACCTGAAAAAAACTTGAATGTCCGGGAAAAAATCATCACTTTTGTAAATAATAAGGGGTACGAGATGAACATGATCCTCGATATTTTAAATGAACTCAAAATCTGAAGATGGTCGCACCGGAAAACATCAGGAGCCTCCAGTCAAGGCTTGATGCCTTGAGGAGGTATCTTTGACATTGACAAAAAGCTTTCGCTCATAGAAGAAGAAGAAAAACTTACCGGGGCCTCCGACTTCTGGAATAATCCGAAAGCAGCGGAACAGGTCCTGAAATCCATCCGGGATAAAAAAATCTGGACAGATTCCTATAAATCAGCCTTCAGCAGTTATGAAGACCTTGCCATCCTTTTTGATTTTTTTGTAAGGGGCGAAGGAACCGAATCGGACCTGGATGAGCATTATGCCGAAACCCTGAAGATCATCGAAGATCTTGAATTCCGGAATATGCTGAGCGGCGAGGAAGACCGGTTAAGCTCCATCGTGCAGATCAATTCCGGCGCCGGCGGTACCGAATCGCAGGACTGGGCGCAGATGCTCATGCGCATGTACATCCGCTATGGCGAACGGAGTAAATTCAAGGTCAAGGAACTTGACTTTCAACCCGGCGATGTGGCAGGCTTGAAGTCGGTTACGCTGGAATTTGAAGGTGAATACGCTTACGGCTATCTGAAAGGAGAGAACGGCGTTCACCGCCTCGTCAGGCTGTCGCCCTTCGATGCCAACCACAAGCGGCACACTTCTTTTGCATCCGTTTATGCGTACCCGGTCATCGATGATAACATTGTTATCGAGATCAACCCTTCTGACATAAGCTGGGATACTTTCCGGTCCAGTGGCCCGGGCGGACAGAACGTGAACAAGGTGGAAACGGCCGTCAGGCTGAAGCATGAGCCGACCGGCATCGTGATCGAATGCCAGGAAACCCGGTCGCAGGGACAGAACCGTGAAAAAGCACTGAAAATGCTGAAGTCTCAGCTTTATGAAATCGAACTGCGGAAGAAACGGGAAAAGATCGCTGTGATCGAAGGAAATAAGAAGAAGATCGAATGGGGAAGCCAGATCCGGAGTTATGTGATGCATCCCTACAAGATGGTCAAGGATCTCCGCACGGATCATGAGACTTCGGATGTTCAGGGTGTGATGGACGGCGACCTGAATGCTTTTATCAAAGCATTCCTGATGGAATTCGGGAACAGTAAATAATTCCTTGTAAAAATAACCGCGAAGACGCAAAGACGCTAAAAAATTATACATTACTTTCGAGATTTTGCGTCTTGGCGCCTTAGCGGTGAAAGAAAAAATACTGTTGCAATCCAAACCGGATTTTTTAAATGATGGCTAATGCTTAAAATCTACCACAATCCATTGTGCCGTAAATCCCGCGAAGGCCTGAAATACCTACGGGAGAAAGGCCTGAAATTCGAGATCATCGAATACCTGAAAAATCCGCTCGTCGATAAGGACATCGAAAAACTCCTGGTGAAGCTGAATTTAAAGCCGGCCCAGATCATCCGGACACAGGAAGAATATTTCAAAAAGAACCTGAAAGGAAAAAAATTCCACGATCATGAACTGATCAGGTTCATCGTGGAGACTCCAAAATTGTTAAAAAGGCCGATCATTGAACGTGAATACCGGGCCGTGATCGGCGATCCGGTTTCTGCCATAGACGAAATTCTTTGATAACCAAATAAAAACCAGAACCATGGAAACACGTATTGAAAAAGACACGATGGGACCCATTGAGGTTCCCGCCGACAAGTATTGGGGCGCCCAGACACAACGCTCGATCGGAAATTTCAGGATCGGTGAACCCGGATCAATGCCGAAGGAGATCATCCGGGCATTTGCGATATTGAAGAAAGCGGCGGCCATGGTCAATGCCGACCTGGGCGTTCTTACCGCAGAAAAAAAAGACCTGATCGTAAAGGTTTGTGACGAGATCCTGGAAGGCAGGCTGGATGACCAGTTCCCGCTGGTGATCTGGCAGACGGGATCGGGAACGCAATCCAACATGAACGTCAACGAGGTGATCGCAAACCGGGCCCATGTGCTGAATGGCGGAAAACTCGGTGAAAAGACCGTGATCCATCCCAATGACGACGTAAATAAATCTCAATCGTCAAACGATACATTTCCGGCCGCCATGAGCATTGCGGCGTATTCGATGGTCACAGGAACGACCATGCCGGGTGTCGATAAACTCAGGAAAACCTTATGGGAAAAAGTTGCCGCCTTCGATAATATCGTGAAGACTGGTAGAACACACCTGATGGATGCCACGCCATTAACGCTTGGACAGGAATTCTCGGGCTATGCTTCCCAGCTCGACCATGGTTTGTCAGCCATTAAAAATACACTTCCTCATCTTTCGGAAATTGCACTTGGCGGCACAGCCGTTGGCACAGGGCTGAATGCTCCCAAAGGATATGATGTCCTGGTGGCGAAAAAAATTGCTGAACTGACAGGATTGCCGTTTATCACCGCCCCCAATAAATTCGAATCCCTGTCGGCCCATGATTCCATGGTGGAAACCTCCGGCGCTTTGAAAACCTTGGCTGTAAGCCTGATGCATATTGCCAGCAACATGCGCCTGCTTGCTTCCGGCCCGCGTTGCGGGATCGGCGAGATCATTCTGCCCGAAAATGAACCCGGCTCTTCCATCATGCCGGGAAAGGTCAATCCGACACAGCCCGAAGCCATGACCATGGTTTGTGCTCAGGTTGTCGGGAATGATGTTGCAATTAACATCGGCGGAATGAACGGCCACTTCCAGTTGAACGTCTTTAAGCCGCTGATCATTTCGAACCTGCTCCGGTCAGCCCGTCTGCTCGGCGATGCCTGTGTTTCATTCAATGACAACTGTGTGACCGGCATCGAACCCAACATGGCTGCGATCAACAGAAACCTGGAAAACTCACTGATGCTCGTCACCGCGCTGAATCCCCACATCGGTTATGATAATGCAGCAAAGATCGCCAAGAAAGCGCACAAGGAGAATAAAACCCTTCGCGAAGCCACATTGGAACTCGGTCTCCTGTCGGATGAAGATTTTACAAAGATCGTCGATCCGAAGAAGATGGTGGGGAAGTGAGGTCGGAGGTCGGAAGACGGAAGACGGAAGACGGAAGACGGAAGACGGAAGACGGAAGACGGAAGATGGAGAATAGAGAATTGAGGATGGAGGCCTGAAGCCTGAAGCCTGAAGCCTGAAGCCTGAAGCCTGAAGCCAATAACACTAATACTACTCCTATGAAAACATGTTTTGGTAGTCGGACAGGCAAGAAAGTTCTTGCTTTTTTGATTTTTGTTGTTGCAATGGCAGTCGGGTATACACAGGAACCTTCAAGTACTGGAAGGTTGATCGATTTTACATGGACGGGCCAGGTGAGTACTGACTGGAACACAGCTGGCAACTGGTCGCCTGCCACCGTCCCGCCAGCTACCGCTTCAATCATAATTCCGGTCGGATGTCTGCAATATCCTGTGATCACAGGATTGGCGACGGTAGTGGCTGGGGATGTACACATCAGTACCGGCGCCACAATAACAATAGGATATGCAGGATCCTTAACGGTTACCAATTCCCTTACGATCGATGACAGCCATGGCCTGGAAATTCAATCCAGTGAATTGGGAACAGGATCGTTGATTTCAGGAGCGATCAGCGGGGCAGGAACTGCATGGATAGAGCGATATATCACAGGATATACGGGTCCTCCAGACGGACGACATTTCCTTTCCTCTCCGGTACTGGATCAACCGGTTGTCCCCAATTTTTCCCCCGGCCCCTATGATGAGATGTACAGATGGGACGAACCCACCGATTACTGGCAAAATTATCATGTACACCTGTGGCCAACAATGATTCTATGCGAAGGATATCTTGTTTCCTACATGTCCACAGCCACAAAATTCTTTGACGGTGTTCCAAATACCGGCAGTTACGATATGACAAACCTGTCATATACAGCTACGACAGTATATCATGGCTGGCATTTGCTGGGCAATCCTTATCCTTCAGCCCTGAAGTGGAATAATGGCGACTGGAATCTGTCGAATGTGCAATTTATATGCAAGGTGTTGAATCCCGGGGGCACCTATACGGACCTTGGACCGAATTCTGTCATCCCTGCGGCAAACGGAATGATGGTGTGGGTGAACGGACCAACAAACAGCCTGACGATCCCGGCTGCCGCCAGGGTCCATGACACGACCCGCTGGTACAAGAGTGCGGATGTGACTGAAAACAGATTAAAATTGACCGCATATGCAAATTCTGACAACACCTATCAGGAAACTGTTGTGGGTTTTGACGGAGGTGCAACAGAAGAATATGACCTGTATTATGACAGCCGCTTTTTCCAAGGCGTGAGCCAGAGCCCGACGATGTGGAGTGCTACTCCCTCCCAGCACTCCTTATCTACGAACATTACCCCGACAACGGCTCTGCCAGGCACGTTCGTTGTGTACTTCAGCAAAGGGGATGCAAGCATTTATACCATGACCGCCAGTGGCATGGAAACTTTTCCGCCGGATGTGACCATTACCCTGGAAGATCTTGTTGCCGACACAACCCAGGATCTAAGGCAAGATCCAAACTATCTCTTCACTTCTTCATTTAATGATCAGATGAACCGTTTCAAGGTTCATTTTTCCGGGTACACAGTTATTAATGAGAAAGGAGAGGAGTTGATTTCTGTTTATGCATGTGATAAAAGCATTATGATTGTGAATAATTCAGGTAAATTGATCAGACAGGTAGTCGTATATGATGTTCCTGGTCGTGAGGTTTACAGGAGAAACAGGATCAGCGATAACATGTTGAAGATCGATATGAACGGGAAATGTTCAGGTTGCTATCTTATTAAAATCTTCACCGAAGGGGAGTCATATTGCAAAAAGGTATTTCTGAATTAATCCCGCAATTTTTATTACACAGGAACCTCAAGCCCGCTGTTCGATGCCCGAAACAAATTGGATCATGAAAACAGGTTATTGCCTTTCAATAAGCCGAAATGCTGCGGTTCTCCTGGTTTCATTGATGATTGCCCTGGCGGGATCCGGTCAGAACACCACAAATGGATCCAATGGAAAACATCCTGCAGATCCGAACTTCAGACTGAAACTAACTGCGTATGCAAGTTCAGATAACACTTACCAGGAAACAGTGATCGGATTTGACAACAATGCAACCGATGAATACGATCTGAATTTCGACAGCCATTTCTTTCCCGGCATCGCAGGAGCACCGGTCATGTACAGCGTCACTCCATCCCTGGCTCAGCTTTCCACCAACATTATGCCTTTTCACATGGCATCAGTTCCGGTCTATTTCCAGAAAGGAAATGCTTCGGACTATACCATGATCGCCACCAATGTTGAATCCTTTGCCGGGGATGGAAGCATCATCCTGGAGGATCTCATTACGGGGACCACACAGGATCTGAGGCTGGATCACGACTATAATTTCGCTTCAGCCTCCGGTGACCCCATATGGCGCTTCATTGTTCATTTCTCCGGCTTCACCGGGGTTCCTGAAAAACAGGATCGGCCAATAACGGTTTTTTCACGTGAAAAAATTATCTCGATCCTCAATCCGGAAGGAATCAAAATCAGGGATGTCTCCATTCATGATCTCCACGGAAAAGAGCTTTTTCACCGGGTAAAAGTGAAAGACAAATTGTTGAAAATTGATATGAGTAGCATACAGACCGGGTATTATATGGTGAGGATCAGTTTTGGCAGGGAATCATTTACCAGGAAAGTTGTTGTAAACTAAGCATACACTCACAATTTCGCAATTTACCATCTTGGTATCTCCGTATCTCGGTATCTCGCTATCTCATTTCAGCCCGCAGCCCGCGGCGCAATGCACCTCACCCCCCGGCCCCCTCTCTGGATCCCCGCATACGCGGGGATGAAGGCGAGGGGGAGACCCACATCCCGCATCCCGCATCCCGCATCTCGCATCCCGCATCCCGCATCCCGCATCTTTTTACCTGTAGCACACCTTCATCGAGTCAAAAACAATCTCCTTCCTAAGCCCCATCAGCCTGAACACATAGGCCTGCCGGATTTCTTCTTTTCCACGGAGGATGTGAAGCGTATCGGGGTTTGGGATCGAATCAAACAACCCGGGGTAAAGGTTGTGCGGATCCTGGAAATCATCACTCAGTGCAATAAACCAGGCATTGATCCCTTTTTTCAGCGGACCTCTTTCCTTGTCAATCCAGTAATACTTGTGGATACGGTTGAGTTCCCCGATGGCATATACTTCAGTGCCGGCAGGCCGTGCCACATAATAATCAAAATTGGCAGCCGGGAACCAGCGGAACGAAATGACCGGAGCCTTCGGGTCCATGATGCCAGCCTTCGTATACTTGTTTGAAAGTGGCTTGAATTTTTCTCCCAGTTCGTTCCATCCGTACAACTGCCTGCTGATATCATTAAAACCAAGTTTCCCGACGGGGATCCAGCCTCTGGTGATCTGTCCGCTTGCAAGGACTACCACGATCAGCAGTAATCCGATCGAGAGTTTCACGGCTACCGGTATCATCACCATTTTTTCACGTCGGGATGATCGCTCCCCGAGGTATGCCGCGGCAATAAGGATAAATCCCAGGTAAGCGGGACCGGTCCAGTGAGGAAGGGTAGCATTGAAAAGGGAAAAACCAATGAAAATGAGCGTAAGCGGTAAACTGATCAGAAGCAATAACCAGAGATGATTTCGATCCATCAATCGCCTGCCGCGGATGACAGCGATGAAAGCAAGAATGATCAGGATAAAATTTACCGGGTTGTTGTAGAAAACCTGGCCGATCATTTCCGTGCCGAAATAATTCCAGCGGATCCCCGCCTCCTGTGCATCGATCCTCCCTTCATGAAACGTAAAACTGATGAATTGATTCTGGTAATTCCACAACAATACCGGGATGAACATCACGATGACGATAAGGAACGACAGGTAGGTTTCTTTTGCACGGAACCACTTCCTGTTGAAAAATAAAATGTACAGAAAGACCCCGCTAACGAGGAATACCGAATGATATTTTGAAAGCAGGGCGAACCCTGTCGAAACCCCTGCCAGCAGCAGGAAATTCCTGCTCCGTCGGGAAAGAGACTTGTCGGGCAAGGCATTCAAAAGCAGGTAAAGGGAGATCAGCCAGAAGAAGACCTGTGGTGAATCCGGAAGAATAAATGTCCCGGCCAGGATGGAACAGTAAAATGACCCCGTGTAAAGGAGGGATGCGTACAAGCCTGTAATGCTGTCGCGGATGAGCCGTCCGAGAAGAAAGACCAGCCATGTGTTTACAGCTCCGAAGACAATGGATGCAAGCCGCAGGAAGAATTCCTGATCAAAATGAAGGTTGAGGGTAAAGAGCTGGATTATCAGTCCCACCATCGGGGGATGATCGAAATGACTCAGATCCGGGAATTTCGCATACGTCCAGTAATACACTTCATCATTGCCGAGTTCCAGGAAAGCAGCGAGGAATCCTCTGACCAGAATGGAAATGATGATCACGGAAACCAGGATCTGCCGGATCTTTTTTTCTTCGGTCATCCCGGATCAGTTTAGGTTGTTTTTCTTATACCTTCTGAAAGCAAGGAAGATCAGTATAATGAACAGGGCAGGTATCGACATGATCCGCAGGATCCATGTCCGCGGATAATTGATCTCCGCCCGCAGAGCATTCGTCGGTACATCGCCATCATAACGGTACACGGGGTTCAGGTAGAATTTCGTACCAGGGTTATTGTTTTCATCGGGAAATATGATGAAAGGCCGGATATACGTGTCTTCCGGGAGTATCTTGTACCAGGCGACGGAAGTATCTGTCATCGTCTTTTTAACAGCGCCGTCCTGCCCGATGAATTCAATTTTGAGTGCTTTCCTGGAGACTGCTATCCTCAGGGTATCGGCATCCAGCCGTACCTGGTTCAGCCGCGGCACCTTCCTCGCATTTACAGCTTTATCAGCGAATGTTTCCTTGTCATGCATGTTGATCTCCGCACCAAATGCATTCCCCGATTTAAGTGCCGACATGATATCTTCTGATCGGTTGACCGGGGTATTAATGAAGGTACAACACCGCCCGATCTCGTATGGATCGTTAATATCATGTGCATCATCATCAGCCAGGATAAAGACCGGGTGACCGGAAGATAATGCCGCATCCCACTGCGGGATCGATCGCCAGTTTGCATCCAGTACTTCCAGGAGATCATAATTGGAAAGCCATTGCATGTCACCCAGGGTGTATCCATTCTCCCAATCAGGATGTGCAAGCGCAAGAACCTTTGTAGTTTCCCGCAAACGGTCTATCATGGCCTGTTTCTGATTAAGGTTCTGGATGAATGAATAATCCATCCAAAGGACCTGTTTGGCCCCGATGCAGAGCTGATGTTTCTTCCGTATGCCGAATCCGTGTTCATAAACAGGTATGTAAAAAGACGAATCCTTGTTGAACGTGCTTATACTCTGATAATTTGAAATACAAGGCACATCATACCCCAGGGATCGGTATGTTTTCCAGAAAGCCTCATTTGAGTTCTGCCGTCCGCTTGTCAGCCCCGACCAGGCACGTGTATGGAAATGGAAGTTTCCCTTGATCCAGTTCGTACTGTCCATATCCTTGTATGGATTAAAGATCTTTTGTCCGCTGAATGGAGAAGGTTTCGGAAAATCATAGACCGGCGCCAGAAAATAAAGCAACAGTTCGACAGCAAGAATGAAAACAAGTAACCCCAAAAATCCCCTCAGGATTGATTTAAAAATGGAAGATGCTTTCACGGCCATTTGGAAAAGGGTCTGTGATGCTTAAGTACCTCAACCCCCGTCCCTTTCTCCTTCAGGAGAAGGGGACGGGGGTTGAGGTGTTTGGGTTAATTCCCCGTCGCTTGCGACGAGTAGATATAAGTTCTTTCGAAATTGATACCTCGCTACTCTGCCTCGAGGACATTCATTTTGCCGGGCAAAGGTACAGATTTCAATACAACAATCCAATCAGCAGCTTCAGATTCAGGAATGTGACGATCATTGCCACGGTATACAACATGAATTTGGTGATCAGCTTATTCGCATATTTTCCCATGACTTTTTTCGAAGAAGTCAGGTAGATCTGCAGGAAGATGGTGAATGGCAGCTGGATGCTGAGGATCATCTGGGATATGATCAAGCCCTGGAACGGGTTTCTGATCAGGAAAATGATCAAGACGGCCAGAACCATTGATATCAGTACACCGAACCTTGAATGTTTATCCCTGATATCGTAGGGCTCTCCGAAAAAACCGGCAAATATGGATCCCCCGGCCATCCCGGAGGTAATGGAGGAGGCAATTCCGGCAAACAGAAGGGCCACCGCAAAAACTAAGCCTGCATGGTTCCCCAGCAGTGGCGACAGGATCCCGGGCGCTTCTTCGATGGAAGTCACCAGGATCTTTTGCCTGAAAAAAGTAGTGGCAGCAAGGATTATCATTGCGGAATTGATGGCCCAACCTATTACCATCGAAAGAAGCGTGTCGAAAAGCTCATAATCAAGCTGCCGCCTGATCACCTTTTCATCTTCCCTGTTCCACTGGCGGCTCTGGATGATCTCGGAGTGAAGGAAAAGATTATGAGGCATCACCACGGCTCCGAGGATACTCATTACGATGATGATCGAACCTTCAGGAATGGTAGGCTTTACAGATCCTAATCCCACCGAGGCCCAGTTGATATCTACCAAAGCAAGCTCATAAAGAAAGGAAAGCCCGATGATCGAAACAAAGGCAATGATATACTTCTCGATCTTCCTGTAGGTATTTGAGAGGAGTAGGATAACGACAAAAATGAAAGTCAGAAAGGCACCGGCAGGTATCGGGATGCTGAACAGCATGTTCAGTGCGATGGATGAGCCAAGGATCTCGGCGAGCGTGGTGGAAACCGAGGCGCCCATGGCTGTAATGAGGATCGGCCGTGAAACCCACGAAGGCGTATACATCGTTGCTGCTTCCGACAGGCAAAGCCCTGTGGCAATACCCAGGTGGGCCACATTATGCTGAAGAAAGATCAGCATGATCGTTGACAAAGCGACCACCCACAGCAACTGGTATCCGAAATATGAACCCGCTGCAATGTTGGATGCCCAGTTTCCCGGATCAATAAACCCAACAGTGACCAGCAACCCCGGACCAATATACTTGATGATCTCAAGACCACCATATCCCGGTTTCCGATCTTCCCTGAAAAGGTTTTTGAAAAAATTGGAAAACACCTTCATCTTAAAGCCGCCAGTACATTTGTGTCAAAATTACAAAACACCGCGATGAATTTGAGGGAAAATTTTTGTTACTCTGTTACTTTGTTATATTGCCACCCTGTCACCAATTTCTATAATCTTTCTACCTTTGACGCAACAACCAGCCCCTGGTCCTTTGAAAGTTTTCGTCAATAATACGGAAATAGATATTTTTCGCGGTGCGACCATCATCGATGCCGTCAGAGCTTATTCTCCGGAGGATGCGAAACTCCTGCTGTCGGAAATACTTATGGCGGCTGACCGTTACGGCAACCGGACCGACGTTGACGGAGAGCTGGTGGAAGGACAGGAAATCAAACTGATAAAAAAGAGATCAAAATGAGAATCAGAAATTTTTTCTTCATCGCAGGATTGGCATTCATCCTTTCACAGGGCCTATATGCACAGAAAACATCCGATGTCAAAACATCCGAGATCATCATCCTTCATGTGAATGACATGCATGCCAAAATTGACAATCTTCCGAAGCTGGCATTCCTGGCCGACAGCCTGCGCAAAATGCACCCGGATGTTTTTCTTGTGGCTTCAGGCGACAATTTCACCGGAAATCCGATCGTGGATATGTACTCAGACAAGGGCTTCCCGATGATCGACCTGATGAACCGCTGTGGTTTTAATGTCAGTGCGATCGGCAACCATGAGTTCGATCTTGGGCAGGAAACCATGAACAGGCGGTTTGAGCAGGCTTCATTCCCGTTCATTTGCTGCAATTTCGATGCATCAGGAGCCGTGCTGAGGCAACCACAGCCCTATGTTGTGCTGAAAACGATGGATGGTATCCAGGTCGCATTTCTCGGGGTCATCGAGCTGAATGACCAGGGAATCCCTGATTCACATCCTTCAAATCTGAAAGGGATCCGGTTCTTCAACGGGATTGAAAAGGCAAAGGAGTATGCGGAATTGAAGGAAAAATTCGACATCGTTGCAGGACTCACCCATCTTGGTGTTGATGATGATGTAAAACTGGCTCAGCAAATGCCGCAGCTGGACCTGATCCTGGGAGGACATTCGCACACCCTGATCGAAAAACCCATGGTTGTGAACGGGGTCACGATCCTGCAGTCAGGCTCGAACCTGAAAGAGATCGGCAAGGCTACACTGTATGTTCAGAATGGTCATATAACATCGGTGAGGGATGAGATCATCCCGTTAAGGGATTTGAAGAAAGGGAAACCGGAGGTTCAGAAAATGGTCGATGCATACAACGACAATGATGAATTCAAACGGGTCATCGCCCGGGCAAAAGAAGAACTTTCCGGGTACGATGAACTGGGCAGCCTGATGACGGATGCACTCACCAGTCAGTTCAAAACAGACATTGCTTTTCTGAACAACGGCGGTATCCGTGTAAATTCAATTGCTGCCGGTGATATAACGCTAAAGGATATATATAAGCTTGATCCGTTCAACAATAAGATCGTTATCTTCCGGATGAATGCAAAAGAGATCTCATCACTGATCTGCAATGCCTTCAATATGAAAAACCAGGTTGATCTGCAGGTTTCAGGGATGTATTACAGTGTGACCACCGGCGGCGATGGACGCTGCATTGGGGTAAGAATGAATGATCTGACAGGAAAGCTTCTTGATCCAACCCGTGAATATTCTGTGGCCATGAACAGCTACATGGCCGCCAGCTATTCCTTTGAGCACCGCGATGCCGGCTCTTCTACAACAGTCTCTTCTGCCACTGCACTGATTGAATACCTCGAAAAACAGAAGACGATCGGATACAGCGGGGTGAAAAGAGCGTTCCTCGAAAATGACAGGCCGAAGTAACAGGATGGCTATTCGTATTCTGCAAAGGGGAAGGAAATCCTGAACTGTGTTCCGTTGCCGATGACATTGCTGATCTGGCCTGAGATCTGTTCCGTAAGCACGTGTACCAGGAACATTCCCTGGTTTTTCAGTTCTTTACCTTCTGTTTCCAGGTTCACCCATTTTCCATTGTCGGAAAGGGTTATGATCACATGATCATATTCTTTTTCGAGACCGATCCTGATTTTGCCACCGCTTCCTCCTGAAAAGGCATATTTAACGGAATTGGTCACGATCTCATTGATGATAAGCCCGATGGGTATGGCTCTTCTCGTATCAATGATCATTTCGGTGAGGGTCATTTCCAGGTTGATCCTCTCAAATTCGGAGGAATAGGCCGCAATAAGGGAGTGGGCAATTTCCCTTATATAATCATCCAGGCGAACCGTTTTAATATTCATGGAAAGATAAAGCATATCATAAAGCCTCGCAAGGGACGAAATGCGGTCTTTCATACGCTGCATGATGGTCCGGGCATTTTCGTCGGTCGTGTGATTGGCTTCAAGCCCGATGATGCCGCTGATAATTGACAAAGTATTCTTCGCCCTGTGCTGAAGCTCCATCAGCAGGGTATCCTTTTCCTCAACGGCTTTGGTGAGGTCATCCTCCATCTCTTTCCTGCGGGTGACATCATCCGCCGACCCCAGTATGAGGTTTACTTTGCCATCCTTGCCGCGGGAAAACGGGACATCCCTGCTCCGCAACCAATGCCAGGTTCCATCTGAATTTTTCATCCGGTACTCAACTTCATGCACCTCATTATCACCGCAGGTTAAGAGGTTATGGTGATGGGCTATAACGGTTGGTGCATCTTCAGGGTGAAGAATGGAAGGAAAAATGTCGGGCCCCATTTCCATGATCTCTTCTGAACTGTAGCCCAGGAAATCCTGGATCTCCCGGTTCGTATACTTATTCCTTTTCTCGGTCAGGTCATATGTATAGATAAGGTTGGGAGTCGCCTCCAGTATCCTGCTGATGAAATACCTGCTTTCCTCCAGGGCTGTTTCCGATTGTTTCCGCTCAGAGATATCTTCAAGGGTCAGAATGATATATGCTTCACCATTCAGGGTGACCGGTTCTGCATTCAGGTTGATCCACCGCTTCTCGTGCCTGTCGACCATAAACAGAACTGGCTCGAGCTGGACGTTGTTCACACCGGTCTTTGTGGCGAATACATGGGTAATTGTCTTCCTGAGAAGGCAGTCCTGGCAGGAGTATGCAAACCCACACCCCTCAACCGATTCTGTACTGAACATACAACCCAGTCCGTTGCCGATCCTTTTCCCTGTGATTTCAAACGGGTTGCTCCGGATTATAGACCCCATTGCTTTATTACTCCGGATGATCGTAAGCTCATGATCAAGAAGGACCAGTCCGATCGGGGCTGCCGAGAACATCTTGATAAAATTCTCCTGCTCCTTTTTGAGCCGGTTCTCAACAAAGTTCCTTTCTTCAAGGGCAAGCTTTAGCTTTTCCTCCCTTGAGATAAGCTCTTTCTTTGCTTCATGGAGCCTGAATGCCATTTTTATTGAAGCAAAGAGGATGGTGTCACTTGAGTTTTTGACCACATAGCCGTACGAGGTGATCTTGTCGGTTTTGGCAATTATGTTTTGTTCTGTGTGGTTTGAAATAAAAACAACGGGAACATCCCGGTCCCGGAGAATGATCTCTGCCGCCTGGGTTCCATCCATCCCGCGACCCAGGTCAATATCCATCAGCACCAGGTCGATCCGGCCATTGTTCCGGACTTTGTCAATCGCCTGTTCTCCATTCAGGGCTGTGATCACCTCAAAACCCTGTTGGCTGAGGATATGAGCCTCGTTCATGGCGATCAGGGCTTCATCCTCGACAAGTAATATGGTCTTCTTTTCCGTCATGGAAGTTTTCTACGATGAAAAGGTAAAGCGGGTTTTACGTGATAAATATATGAAAATGTTTGGAATTTTACAAAAAATAGTTTCAATAATTCTGGTAAATATCTGCTCATTACATCCTTTCACTGAGCTCAAGCCAGCGATCAGTCTTTGATTCAATTTCGAGCAGCAGGAATGCATATCGTTCTGATTTGGATATCAAGACATCCGGAGATAAATTCCCGGAATGGAGTTCCGCTTCAATGTCGGATTTTTCGGATTCAAACTGTGCGATCTGCTGTTCAAGCATTTCGAGCTCTGCTTTTTCCTTAAAGCTGAGCTTGTTCGGATCCCGGACTTTCACTTTTTCCTTTACAACGGACTGGGTTTTGCTCTGCCTGGCTAAAAGCTTTTTCTGCTGATCTTCGTGGTCCCTGAAAATGGTGTAGTTTCCCGGAAAATCCTTGATAACGCCATTCCCCCTGAAAACAAACAGGTGGTCAACGATCTTATCCAGGAAATACCGGTCATGACTAACGGTGACCACGCACCCCTTGAATGTTGCAAGATAATCTTCAAGCACGTTCAGGGTAAGGATGTCAAGGTCATTGGTCGGCTCATCAAGGATCAGGAAATTCGGATTTTGCATAAGAACCGTCACAAGGTATAACCTTCGTTTCTCACCGCCGCTGAGCTTATACACAGGTTGCTGGTGCATGGGGAAAGGGAACATGAAATAATTGAGGAATTCTGCCGCTGAAACGATCCTCTCGTTACCCAGTTTTACGGCATCCGCAATCTCCCTGATCAGGTCGATGACCTTTGACTCTTCTTTGAATGTTATTCCTTGCTGTTTGTAATAACCGAACCGGATCGACTCGCCTGTCTCGATCTTCCCAATGTCCGGCTTTAACTTCCCGGTGATAATATCCAGGAATGTCGACTTACCGGATCCATTCTTGCCGATGATGCCAACTTTCTCATTTCGCTTGAAGATGTAGGAGAAACTGTCGAGAATTACAAGGTTGTCCCATTTGAAATAGGTATCGTTGATCTCCAGGATCTTCTTTCCAAGGTATGATCCTTTGATGTCAAGGGTCAGTTTATTCTCATGCCTTCTGTTATCGGCTGTTTCCTTCAGATCATAGAAGCTGTCGATCCTGGCCTTTGCTTTGGTTCCCCTCGCTTTGGGCATTCTTCGCATCCATTCCTGCTCTGTCCGCAATATATTGACCGCTTTCTCCCGCTCTTTATCATTGATGTCCTTCCGTTCCTGCTGCTTTTCAAGAAAATAGGAATAATTTCCTTTGTAGCGGAAAATGGAATTATCCTCCATTTCAAGGATCTCATTACACACACGGTCCAGAAAATACCTGTCGTGTGTGACCATCAGAAGAGTTACATTGCTCTTTGAAAGGTATTCCTCAAGCCATTCCACCATTTCAACGTCCAGGTGGTTTGTGGGCTCGTCAAGCAAAAGGAAATCAGGTTCGGTGATCAGCGTTTTCGCGAGGGCCACTCTTTTCCGCTGTCCGCCGGATAATTCGCTGATGCTCTGGTCAAGGTCGCTGATCTTCAATTGAGTCAGGATCTGCTTGATCCTTGTTTCATATTCCCAGCCATTTCTTGCATCCATCTGCTCCATCGCTTTCTGGAGAACTTCCCGGTCTTCATTTTCAATGGCTTTTTCATACTCAAGGATGATCCGCTGGATCTCATTGGAAGATGAATAAACCTCTTCGAACACCGTATTCTGTTCGTCGAGCGAGGGTTCCTGCCTGAGGTAACCGACCGAAACATCATGCAGAAATGTGACCGTTCCGCCATCTTTCATTTCGGTTCCGGCAATGATATTCAGAAGCGTGGTTTTTCCCGTCCCGTTACGGGCGATCAGGGCCACCTTCTGACCCTGGTTGATGAAAAATGAGATGTTGGTGAAAAGCTCCTTTTCCCCGTAACTGCGACTCAGATTCTCAACCTGGAGGTATGTTATCATTTTTATTCTTTTTCCCGAGGCGCAAAGATAGTCAAATGCTACAAGCCATTTGGAATAAAGGTAATGACCCGGCAAGTGGTCACATTAATTATTTTGGCGCAGGATGAAAACGCATAAGACAATTCCTTATTTTCGCGTCACTTTTATACGAAGATTTCTAATTTTAATATCCGTAAACCACCTAGCCGGCTGCCGGCTTCTTATTCAACAACAAAATATCATTCAACCACTAAATGTCAATCAAAAAGTAACATTATGAAAAACAACAAACTCAAATCTTCACTCTTCCTGGTTCTTGCAACACTCGGATTTGCCGTGAATGGTTTTGCACAGGGAAATCCTTCCACCGAAGTATCCTCGATCCTTGAAGTTCAGCAGTATGAGCGTGCCATCCACATCATGGCCATGCTGATCCTTGGTTTCGGATTCCTGATGGTGTTTGTTAAAAATTATGGACGGTCGGCCCTTACCGCCACGTTCCTCCTGGTAAGCATGGCTATTCCTGTTTATTACCTGGGCAGTGGCCTGGCATTCGGAGAGGCAAAACATGGTGAAATTGAAAAACTGATCCTTGCCGAGTTTGCAGCTGCAAGTCTTTTGATCGCTGCAGGTGCAGTCCTTGGCCGGATCAGGATGGTTCAGTATCTTGTATTGGCGGTATTGTTCACCTGTGCCTACATGCTGAATGAATGGATCGTCATCGGGAACGGATTGAATTTTCTGGGCGGGATGTTTGTTGATACCGGGGGATCCATCGTAATACATGCCTTTGGTGCGATATTTGGCGTAGCAGCTGCAGTGTCACTTACCACCAGCGCAGAATTCCAGAAACCCGTTGAATCCGATGCCACCAGCGACCGTTATTCGATGCTTGGCAGCATGGTCCTGTGGGTCTTCTGGCCAAGTTTCTGTGCCGCCCTGGTTCCTGTCGAAGCAATTCCCCATACCGTCATCAATGTTTTCCTTGCCTTGTGCGGGTCAACACTTGTTACCTATGTGTTTACTGTCCTACTGCGAGGAAAGATAAGCATTGCCGATATTGCCAATGCCGCCCTGGCCGGTGGTGTTGCGATCGGCTCCACCTGCGATACGGCCGGGCCAATGACAGCGGTCATCATCGGGGGTGCTGCCGGTGCCATTTCAACCATGGGATTTGCGCTTCTCCAGGATAAACAGAAGAACCTCCTCAGAACAGTTGATACTTGCGGCGTTTCAAACCTTCATGGTCTGCCGGGCCTGTTTGGTGGGATCATGGCGATCTTCGTTGTGAATTCGATCAGTGTAGGAAGCCAGTTCACAGGTATCCTGATCACCATTGTCGTCGCGCTGGTGCTGGGACTTGCAACCGGGAAGATCATCTCCCTCTTTGGCCGAGTTTCAATCGCATACTCTGATGCAGCCGAATTCCTGGATGTAGAAGAAGAAGGAACATCAAACGAAGAAAAGATCGAGAAAGCAAGGATCACCCCGGGTGAAAAACTGCATAAGGAAAAACTTGTGAAATAGGATTTCCGGGCTTTCCGGGATCCTTATGTTGTTGAAATTTGTGCCGATCAAGACCATTGGGGAAAAGAAAATTTTTCCCTTGGTTTTTCATTTTATTTCCTATATTTACCATTAAATTAATTTTCTGGCTGGAAGATCACGGTTGAATTGGCATCAAAAGGGATGATTGTGAATAAGTTGCAATGAAGTTTTTTTTTGTTTTTCCAAATCATAAAAACCCGGATACAAACCTAAAAAGAGATTACGGATGAAAAGGACAACGTTACTATCCACTGGTATCCTGCTGTCATTCCTTTTTTTCTCAGGTATAACAGGCTGCAAAAAAGATAATAAGGAAGAGAATCCTGCTTCTGCTTCGGATTCAATTGTCATTCCTGCAACAACCAAAATATTTACCACAGAGGCATGGGCCGGAGACTTTGTTTCTTTCGATTCAGCCTCCCAGGCATTTGTTTTCAATGCCGGAAGCACGATTGTTGACAACCTTGCTGTCGGAGATATTATCGTCTCAACATATGGCCAGGGCTTTTTACGGAAAGTCACACAAATTTCAACATCAGGGGGGAAACGAACAGTTACAACTGTTCCTGCTGCATTGACGGAAGCCTTGTCGAAAGGCAAGCTCCGGATAAACCAGGCGTTGACGTATAGCAAGATAAAATCTGTCAGGACTTTCGTTAAAGGTGTTTCAATAAAGCCTTCCCAATCCGGTAAAATGCCGAACGACGGCATCCAGGTCCCGATCAATGTGGTTCTTTATGATGGCGATGGAAACCTGAATACAACCGAAGATCAGCTTACCCTGGATGGCGAATTCAATATGTCTCCTTCCATCAATGCCTACATTGATTTTCAGCCTTTCCCGCCCCATGTGGAAACACTGGATATCTCTTATACGCTTTCCGAATCGCTTGACCTCGCCAATACGATCAATCTGTTTTCTTTCAGCTGGGATGATGAAATAACCCTTGCTACATTGGAATTTCAACCCATCCTCGTATTCGTCGGAGCCTTGCCTGTTGTGATTATCCCCGAAGTCAGCCTTATGGCGGGCGCTAATGTCGATATTCAAAGCAATGTTACGACAAGCATCGAACAGCATTATAACTATACGGTAGGGGTGAAGTATGAAAGCGGAAACTGGTCGACCTATGAAAATACGAACAAAGGATTTACGTTCTTACCACCAACCTTAACTGCAACTGCAAATGCCCAGGCGTATCTTAAACCTGAATTGGCTTTCAAATTCTATGGGATCGTTTCTCCGTACCTGAATGCAAAACTTTTTGGCGAAATTGATGCAGATATTCAGACGACTCCCTGGTGGGCTTTATATGCAGGTTTAGGTGTGAATGTTGGCGTCAAGGCAGAAATTTTCGGGCTGAGCCTTGATTATGAAAAAGAGGTCCTGACAATCAGGGAGAAAATTGCCGAAGCCGCTTCGAACGGTTCTCCCGGTTTACCATCAAACCCCTCACCGGCAAACGGAAGTACAAACCAGCCGGTGACTACTGCATTATCATGGACCTGTACTGATCCGGATCAGGATCCGCTTACCTTCGACCTGTATTTCGGTACAGGAAATCCACCCTCGCTGGCCCAACAAGGCCTGACTGCAGCAATGTGGACGCCCCCTTCAATGGCCCATAATACAACTTATTTCTGGTATGTAAAGGCACATGACAACCACAACCATTCAACCGACGGTGATGTCTGGTCTTTCACAACCGAGGATCAAACTCCGGGAGATCCGTGCAACGGGGTTACCCAATTAACATACCAGGGCCAGGTTTATCACACGGTAGAAATCGGAAGCCAATGCTGGTTCAGGGAAAACCTTAACTACCAGACAGGGACTTCCTGGTGCTATAACGGAATTTCGGCAAATTGCGCCCAGTATGGACGACTGTATGATTTTTCAACGGCAACGTCCGCCTGTCCGTCGGGGTGGCATCTTGCAAGTGATAATGAATGGAAAACCCTGGAAATTTTCCTTGGCATGTCGGCAATTGAAGCAGATCAGACAGGGTATCGGGGCACGGACCAGGGAACCCAGTTGAAATCGGGTGGTGCGACGGGATTTGAAGCGTTAATGGGGGGGACTTACAACCTCGGATTTTATTCCGATCTGGGTGTGAAAGGGTATTACTGGACTTCTTCGAATGTTACTCCCACGAACAGCTGGGCCAGGATCCTTGATGTTTCGGGTCCCGCGATCGGCCGTTATGAAAGCCTGAGCCAAAATGGATTTTCCGTCAGGTGCCTGAAAAATTAGCTATTATTTTGAAATAAATATAACCCTTAAAACCAGCGTATGACCTCTAAAAAACCCAACGTTATGAAAACAAAGATCAATTTACTGAGCACCGTAGGATTTTTATCCTTGATTATTTTTGCATTTTCACTGTTCACAGTGCTTCCAGGCTGTAAAAAGGAAACAACTGATACCTCAAAAAAGCCCTATTCCAATAAAAAGGATGACTCTACAACCAGCATTCAGCTTAATATCCCAAGGATCGAGCTGAATCCGCTTAAATCCACTGAAATCAAGCTGTATCTGTCAGTAACAGATCAGAATGGCCACCCATTTACAGAGTTCAATCAATACAACTTCACGATCAAGCAGGTTTGTGTCGGCGAAACAGACACAGCAGCCATCGCTTCATTGACATTTACCAAGCTGAATGAATCAGGAAACAATATTGCTCCGTCGCTTGTCCTTGACTATTCCGGATCCATGACAAGTTATATTCCGGATCTTGAAACAGCAGTTTCTACATTCATCAATCTTAAAGAAGCAAACGACCAGATGTCCATCATCAAATTCAGTTCGTATGTGGAACAAGTGCTTTCTTTCACCGCAGACAAGCAAAAATTGCTGGACAGCCTGTTGTCATCATGGCCGGGAGCATATCAAAGTACCGCATTTTATGATGCCCTCGGACTCGGGCTCCAGAACTCCTCGGCTTTTATAAATACCCATACAACCTTCATGCCCGCACTGATCGGCTTCACCGATGGACTGGATAATGACTCATATCAGTATAATTATCAGTCAATAATTGATGAGGCCAACCAACAGCAGATCCCGATTTACACCATTGGGTTCGGAGATGCCGATTCAACAACGCTCAAATATGTTTCTGAGTCAACTGGCGGAAGGTTTTATTATACGCCGGATGCTACCTATCTGCAGACTTTATATTCACTCATCAGCGGACAACTCCAGAATATATATGTTGTAAAGTGGAATTACACAAATACCTCTTGCACCCAGGTTCTTGTTGAAGTTACATCGTCTTATACATGTAAGAATGGTACATTCCATTCAAAAGTTGAAAAGACTTTCTTCCCGTTGAAAAAATAGGGATTACAATTAATTGATTGCCTCATCCCCTGCAGCCCTTCCGGATCCCCGCCTATGCGGGGACCTTGAGGGGACAGGGGTTGAGGTATTTGGGTTAATTCCCTGTCGATTGCGACGAGGATGTTCATAATAAGCCTTCTTCATAGCCCGGATCATCATCTGCCGAAAAAGTTATCCTTGGTTTTTGGTTTTGAAAGCGGGCTGAAATTTACTTCCTCTTTCGCAGTATAAGGAACTAATTCATAAACTGTTCCCAGGTATACTTCTGTCATTTTTAAATTGGAAGTTGTGAGTGTGTTGATGGTAACCTCATCATAGGAATCACAAGTGGGAATTCCTTCCCAATTGTAACATAAGACCTGTTGATTTGTGTCCTTCCATTTCCATTGTGAAATGCCGTTGGTGTTATAAAGGTTATAATGGATCAGATAGGTTCCTGCGGGTGTAAACATGACTTGCCCGTCGTACATGGTTCCGGCGACCGGTTCTGAATTCACTAAAACCATTTTCCAGGTTTTGCACAATAGCTCTGTATTACCAGTCAGGGAAATTTCATCGGCTTTTGTAGCCGAAATTGTAATGGAAGCATCGGTAGCTTTTACATTTGGGGTTAATTTGAAGGTACAAGCGCTGCTGGTAAGTTTTGTAAATTCAATCGTTCCGTAATTAATAAGCGTTACCTTGGACCCGGAAATGGTATAATTCCCGAATAGGTTACCATCAGGCGCGATAATTAAATATGAGCCGCTTTTATTGAACTCAAAAGAGGTAAAAAGAGTGTCAACGGCACCTGTCACAAGCCATTTGGCTGAGATCGTGTTTTGTGTAACGTTAACCTTGTCATCACTGCTGGATTCTTTTTTCTTACAGCTAAAGATCACTGCAGCTATCGCTAATGAAAAGATTAAAAGAAAGGTTGTCTTTTTCATGATTGTGTTTTTTTGGGTTGGTTATAAAAAACGTAATAAAAGGGGAAATTAGTATTAAAAAAATCCTTCTCAGGTCACTTGTTTGACAGACCCGGTGAATCCTTTGCGGGGATCAGGCCTGAACTCCGCAGCCTCACCACCTTGTTAAGAATGTCGAACCAGAACCCAGAACCCAGGGAGATGGCGAAAGCAGTTATGATCCAGCCAAGGAATGCAAGCCAGACGGAGCGCTGGGGAATGGAAGGACAGTTACAACGGGTGTTTACCATGGGCCCGGATGTAACTTTCCAGTTCCATCCCAGGGCAAGCATATTGTTTACAGAATCGGCCTGTTTATAAATCACTTTAAAGGTTTCTGCCTTGACATTCACCGAATCCTTCTTGCTTCGTAGTGAATCAGCAAGGTAGGGCGCAAAGTTTCTGTAAAATTCTGAATTCGGCATCGTCAGTGAATCTGAGAGATTACCGGCGTACTCAACCACCTTTGCCCTCAGATCATCATTGGCGGAAAGCCTGTTGGCGATCCCGATCGTATCGACGTTAAAGAGGATGGCAATGACCAGGCCGCTGAAGAACAGGATGAATTGCGACTGACGCTTGTACCAGCCCGAGACCCGTTCCATGGTTTCATTGTACCAGGCCTCCACAGCGGTTTTGAATTTTTCCATATCGTTTGACGATTCAGCAAACAAATCCCTGAGGTGCCTGAGTGTATCCTTGTCGAATTGCAAAAGATTGTGCTCGAGGCAATTCTTAACCAGGCTGATCTGTGGCTGGCTTTCCTCGAATTGATGACCTTTCAGCATACGGATCAGGGTGGATGAAAAGACTTGTCCTGACAGGTAGGAAGGTTTGCTGAAAATTGAGCCGGAACCGAGGAAACGGATCGAAGGCTCCTGATAAAACTTATTCGTGAGCTTCTTTGCAGCTGCAGGCGGAAATGCCTGCATGACATAGGCCAGGGGCCGGGAGAAGACGTTCCTGATCGGAATACCCGTTTTTACTTCATCCAGCATCCGGGCGATTCCTTTGGATAGCATCCTTGCCCGTAATCCCAGTATCTGGGCAATAAACTCCTGGATAATGGTGCCCAGAAGGCTGTACAGTAAATAAATTCCCGTCAGGGAGATCACAATTTCGAGCGCTTTCAGCATAAATTATTTGTTTAGGATTTGGGATAGACGGTTCATTTTGTAAAAATAAATCATTAAAGTGTCGATGTCAAGGTATTTGTATGGTAACTGGTGTTTTTTTCGTATATTTACAATGGAAACAAAGACAACAAATCAACCCATATGAAAGCAATCTTATTTCTTTTTAACAGTTTCGTTCTGCTTTGCATACTGTTTTGCGCCCGTGCAGTATGCCAGGTGCCGGAAGCTATCAACTATCAGGCTGTGGTCAGGGATGGGTTGGGGAACGTGATGCCGGACCAGCAGGTGAACTTCAGGTTAAGCATCAGGAAAGGAAGTCTTACCGGTTCGGTCGTTTACAGTGAGTCCCATGTAAAAACAACCAATCAGTTCGGCCAGGCCACGCTGGAGATTGGAAGGGGGACAGTTCTTTCGGGAACGTTTTCCACAATTAACTGGGGCGCTGATTCCTATTATCTCCAGACAGAGTTTGATTCTTCCTGTAACAATAATTACATTGTCATGGGAATTTCTCAATTCCTCACCGTTCCTTACGCCGAATATGCAAAAATTGCAGGCAATGCACTTCCAAACGGAACCCAGGGACAAACACTGCGCTTCAATGGGACATCCTGGGTGGCTGATTCATTTCTTTATGATGATGGAACCAGGATAGGGATCGGGAACACAAACCCAAATTATCCGCTTGATATTACCGGTGACCTCAATTTTTCAGGGACACTCCGGAAAAACGGCACTGCCCTGGCTTATGGTGTATCAACCGTCAATGCCTCGAGCCCTTTATCATCTACGGGAGGATCAACGCCGACCCTTTCGGTTCCGCAGGCGACATCGGCCGTGAGCGGGTATCTTTCAAAGAACGATTGGACCACATTCTACAGCAAGGAGCCGGCGATCAGTGCCGGCAGTGGAAATAAATTCTGGTTCAGCAACAAGACCTGGGCTGAGGTGGATTGGAGCTATCTTGTCAATAAACCATCGACCTTCACCCCGGCAGCACATGCACATCCCGCATCGGACATTACATCGGGAACATTTGACGGCGACAGGCTTCCCCAGATGAGCACCGGCAAGCCGGGAGGGGTGCCTGCAACCGGGAATCCTTCGGGGAAATTCCTGAAAGATGACGGAACATGGGCCACTTCTGCCAGCGGGATCTCCTGGGCGAACCTTACGGAAACATCCTCATCGGTCCTCTCGATCGCAGGAGGAACAGGTGCTGTATATGGGAACGGTACATCGATCCAGGTATTGCAGGCAACATCAACACAATCGGGATACCTTGGAAACACGGACTGGAATACCTTCAACAACAAAGTGACCAGCATTTCCGCCACGGCGCCCTTATCCAGCACCGGCGGAAAAACACCGGCACTCTCCATCACCAAGGCAACAGCTACGGCAAACGGCTATCTTTCGAATACCGATTGGACTGCATTCAACAACAAAGTCTCAAGCCAGTGGACCACAACCGGGCAGAATATCTTTTACACCACCGGGAATGTCGGGATTGGTGCGACAAGCCCTCAAAACAAGCTTGATCTCTCAGGCAGCGCTGTGATCGGGGCCGCCTATGCCGGAACAAACACGGCGCCTGCAAATGGATTGCTTGTCCAGGGGAAAGTCGGCATCGGGACAACCACTCCTGAGAATACTGCTGCATTGGAAGTCAAAAGCACCACCCAGGGATTTTTACCTCCCCGCATGAACAAAGCGCAGCGTGATGCCCTCACCAGCCCGCCCGACGGGTTAATGATCTTCTGCAGTGATTGCGATGCTCCCTATTACCTTCAGTGTTTTTACGGTGGGAAGTGGAATCCGCTCGCCACAAACCATTATCCAATGGCTGTAAATGTTTCACAAACAGGCCAGCCCTACCTGACTTATACGATGTATGGACTGTATACATATACGGATGCGGATAATGATCCACAGGGTGCGTCAGTTTACAAATGGTATCGTACTGACAATTCAGCCGGGTTGAACGAAAGTGTTATCTCCGGTGCAACGGGCCAGACGTATATGCTCACCACCACCGATGCATCCAAGTACATCAGGTTTTCCGTAACACCCGTTGCCCAGACAGGTGCCGCAGTTGGGGATGAAGTGAAATCTTCAACATGGAGCGGCCCTATTGTCAACTGGCTCTGCGGAAACCCGTTCATCGATCTGCGTGACGGAAGGTCCTATGGAACGATTGCCATCGGAACGCAATGCTGGCTGAAGCAAAATCTCGATATCGGGGTAAGGATCAGCGGTACATCTTCCCCCACAAACAATGGCACCATCGAAAAATTTTGTTACAATGACGAGGAATCGAATTGCGACATATATGGCGGCTTATACCTCTGGGATGAAATGATGAATTATACGGCCTCCAGCAGCGCATCTCCAAGCGGAGTCCAGGGAATATGCCTTGCTTTCTGGCATTTGCCTTCCGATGCCGAATGGTGTACAATGACAACATACCTTGATCCCAACGTGAATTGCAATGTTGTCACCTGGAGCGGAACAGACGGCGGCGGCAAGATGAAGGAAACGGGAATAACACACTGGAACAGTCCGAACCTGGGGGCGACAAATTCAAGCGGCTTCACTGCATTGCCTGCAGGATATCGCGTCAGCAATGGTTCTTTTACTGCGATCAATGTCAATAACTATATGTCTTCCACTACGGAATCTGTCAGTACCACGGCCTATTACAGGAATCTTTATTATAACTATGCCACGGTTGCCAGAGGTACAAATGCCAAATCTTACGGTTATTCCGTGAGGTGCGTGAAAGATTAGCCCAAACTCTTTTCGGTCAGGAATTGAAAATGAGATTACTTAACAATAAGTATCAAAAATTAATGTTTATTCGGACTTTTTTTTCATAATTTTACAAAAAAAATCAATCAATAAATTCAAGTGTATGAAAACAAAATTAATTCTTTTCATTTTTGCAGCGTCAGCGCTGATTTCGTCATCATGTACGAAATATCCTCCGACATCGGACAGGCTGCTTGAGGATCTTGCTGTTGTTACGCAGTATGATACCAAGGTCAATTTCAACAATTATAAGACCTACTGGATAATGCCGTTTATCACGAAAGTTACTGACAAAGATACTACTAACCTCACCAATGCAACTGCAACTGCTGTTCTGAACGAGATTGCAAACAATATGAATACAAGAGGTTTTACGAAAGTAGACACTATTACAAATGCAGATTTTATGATCCAGGTGGTTTTCTACCAGAATACCTATGTCTATACCTACTCCTATTACCCGTATTATCCTTACTATTGGGGAGGATATTATCCATACTATCCTTATTACCCGACCTATTATTCTTCTTATACAGCAGGAACAGCCAATATTGAGCTGATCGATCGCAAGTATCCGAATACAGTTAATAATACATATGCTATAAGATGGAATGCATACATACGTGGTCTTTTGACAGGAAACCATACCACCGCTGAAATTACAGGCAGCGTTGACCAGGCCTTTACCCAGACTCCACAGTTAGCAACCACCCACAATTAATCATCCTAAAAAGTAACAGACATGAAAAAGATAGTTTCAATTTTATTCGCAGTTCTTTTGTTTGCTTTGGTATCAAATGGCCAGGAAAAAGCAGCACTGGGTTTCAAGCCATCTTCCTATTATACATTCTCATGGAACAATACCTTTCCGATCGGTGATTTTAACAAATGGGTAAGCCAGCCGAGCATGGCAGGGTTTGACTTAGGAGGCCGCTACTTCCTGCCGGCAAACAACATTGCAGTCGGTTTTAACATCTGCTGGCAGCGTGTTTCAAAGGAATATGACCATGAAACGTTTACCCAACCCGATAAAGGGCTTGCGATCAATGCCACGAACTACCGCTTTACCTGGATGGTTCCCTTCCAGGCAGTCATTGCCTACCATCTGAATCCGGGCAAAATGGTTTCTCCCTACCTCGGATTGGGCATCGGCGGCGACTATATGGAACACCACGTCCTGATACAGGAATATGATATTTATGAAACTTACTGGGATTTTTCTCTTACACCCGAAATCGGTGTGCTGGCAAAGTTCGGGAACTTCTCAAACTGGGGAGCCCTCGTGGCGTTCAATTATAAATGGACAACCAACCACATTGATATCTATAACGATAAATCAAAATCCCTCCAGATGCTGAATCTGAAGGTCGGCCTCGCTTATATTATCAGGTAAGGTTGATTCCGGCAGGTAATTTTACCGGCGAACAATTAACATTCTTTTGTGCAGGAAGCCGTCCCGAAAGGGCGGCTTTCTTTATTTCTTTTTTTTCGTACCTGCCTTTTTCAGTTCCTTCTGCTCTTTCTTGTTGATCCCGATCGTCGATTTGATCCCGCTGAAAGTGCTTTTCCAGAGGAAGTTGAAAATACTTTTGTGCTTGTCGCGCTCAAAATATACGATCCCCTGTGTGAATTTGCCGTTCTTGGGATTTTCATTCTTTACATACACATTCGCTGCCCAGCTGATGGTCCCTGATTTGATCCTGTTCCAGGTGGATTGTTCGGTTGCATTCATTTTAATCTGGAGATCCTTATAATAGAAATCCATCTTACCCATAGCCTTATCGTCATCAGCCTTCACAGCAGTCATGATCATTTTTTCTGCTTTTCCGGAGGTGACCTCGGCGGGAAACAGCTTTGTAAGCATGGGGTTGATTTCCGTAAGATCCAGGTTGGTAAGCATGGCTGAAAATGTAAACGCATCTTTCTTTGCACCGAGTGGGATATCGATGCCGGCATTCAGCAATCCTTTTCCCATCAGGTACATCGAAGCACTGACTTTCATTACAGCCCCTTGCTGTACCAGCACGGAATCATTGGTGATGCCGTAAATGGTCCCATTCATCTTGTCGAAGAAAAGGGAACCGGGATCCTCACCAACCTGTTCCGAATAGGTTACTTTGCCATTCGTCAGCTTCACCGTATCGATCTTTATGTACCCTTTCGACTTTAGCAGCCCCTGTTGCGGCAGAAGGGGCTTGAAATCGGGGCGCATCGGCACACGCTTGTCACGATAGTCGTCAACAACCAGACCGTCGACCAGGACAGTTCCGGCAATGAACTTCCGGTTGACCAGCAGCTGACGCAGATCCAGGTTCTGCAAAGATACCTTTCCGATGCTGATCTCCATCCGGTCCATCTGGTAGCCCAGGGTCCGGCTGAAATCTTTCCTGGAATAGTTCGGTGTGATCTTCAGGTTGCTCACCGACAGGAGAGATTTCCCTGTGGATAAATTTATTTCACCCGGGGCGATCGTATACATCCCGTTTTTTGTTTTCAATACAATCCCCTTCAACCCGATCCGGATATCATCCGTATTCAGGATCCGTTGAATGCCCTTGTGTGTGGAATCGACAAGCAGATTATCGAACGCGATATCAATCACAGGAACCATGAACTTTTCAGCCGGTTGTTTTGACTGGTCATCGATGGTCAGTTTCCCTTTCTCCAGCCTTATTTCATGGACGCACAGGGATTGAAGCCCTTTGGGCAAAGGAATGGCCAGCATCCTGGGATTTGAAGCCTGCTTTTCTGCTTTTGTTGAGGCTCTTTTCAGGATGATCGTCAGTTCCGGTGCGTTGATCAGGATCTTCCCGATATCGACTTTCCTGTTGATCAGGATATCCCTGATGCTGAAACCCCTGACCTGGAATTTCGAGATCCTTGCATCGATCAGCATAGGTGCCAGCGTATCCGTTTTTGAGCGTTTGGCATAAAGTGCGGTATCCGGTACCAGGTGTAATCCCAGCAGGTTGATCCTTCCGTTCAGCAGGTTGATGCTGAGCCTTTGCAATTCAAGATGGTATATTCCTTTGGACGAGGAGGCAACTGTTTTTATAAGGTAATCCTTCAGCAGGTTATTGCCCTTGTAATAAATATAGATGGAAGCACCACCAAATGCCAGGATCACAAAGAGGATGAGGCTCAGAAAGATTTTAAGGATGATCCGGAACCACCTTTTCTTCCGCAGGGTTCCTGGCGTGCTTTGTTTTTCCATGTTGCTCGTTTTTGATTTTTAAACCTTTAAGATGTTTTCCGGAAAGCAATGAATTAGCTAATATATGAATATTAATGGGGTGTCAGTATACCTGATAATCAGTATTTTTGAAAAAATATTATTGACGGAACAAGGTAAGTGTAGAGTGAAAAGGTAAAAGTGAAAAGTTAATTTTTCATTCTTGATTTTTAATTTTGTTCTCCCTATGTGCTTCCAATCAACAAAAAACCCATGTAATGTATTAAATTACACGGGTTTTTTATTTGATCTGTGACTCCGAAGGGACTCGAACCCCCAACCAACAGAACCGGAATCTGCCATTCTATCCAATTGAACTACGGAGCCAGTGGTGGCAAAGGTAATAAATTTCCGGCAAAATTCAGTTGTTTTTGAACCCCTGTTGACACAATAGTTCACTTCAGCCTATTGTGTTCTATTTGCCTAATGTGGTGGAATTGAAAATCATAACCACAGAGATCACAGCGTTTTTACGGAGAACACGGAGAAAAACAATACGTAAAATTATTGAATGATCTTCTTTGATGGCTTATACCGTCTCCAGAATTTGTACCGGGTAAATGAGGAATAATAGAACAGTTCGCGGATCACCGGGATCCGCAATAAATAATGATACAGGCGGTAGGAGAGAACCATTGCCACAAAGGTAAGCCCCCAGCCTGTGATCGAGACGGCAAGGTCTATCCAGCCATTCCTTGCTGGGATTGTGATAAGCCGTCCTACTCCCTGCCAGAACCATGCAATAAGAAACATGTTCAGCAGGATCATCATCCCGATGATATAGCCGTGGCCGGTCTCAATGGCCCGTTCAGGGCAGTCATTCATGCACCGCATGCAACTTTCGCAACGATACGACCAGAAGGGCCGGCCATCGACCTTCAGAATGGCTTTCACCGGGCAGTTATTGATGCAGAGATCACAATTTGTGCATTTATTGCTGGCATAAAATGATTTGGCGATAATAAACCGCCCTACGAAAAAATACCCGAGACTGACGGGACTGATGAGGATGTCCTGTACGATGTCGCGGAAAGCTGTATAAACGTGTTTCCCGTCAAGGATCCTGTTTGCAAATGAGAGGGTGATCCTTTTACACCGTTCATAGATCGATGCTGCCACTTTTTCTTTTACGCCCGGATGAAGGGATATCCAGTTCGACGGCAGGTCGATCGATCTCAGACCGGCAATCCTATACCCTTTGATCAGCAAAACAAGAGCGGCAAGCCACAGGGCGAGCCCACTCAACCCGGGAATGAACCATTTCGACAGCTTCAGCCCTGCACGGGTATTCATCAGGAAAACTCGGGACCCTTTCGATCGTGGAAACCTGAATATAAAATAAACCATGGCCGGCGGATAATTGAAGCCATGTGTCGGAGAGATAAAGCCGATCAATGAGCCTGGCGCGGGAGGCGGAATGTGCTTCCTGTCAATTCTGGCAATGTCGATGACCTCGACGGGTCTTCCCCTGGAAGCGGCAGCTTCAGAGAACCAGCGGGCCACATTTCGGGCGTTTCCTGTACCGGAGAAGAAGTAAATGAGGACCGGGAAATCCAGCATTAACGGAGTGTTTTGTGTTTGGATATCATTAAACTACCTCACCCCCCTCTTCCCTCTCCATAAAAAAGAGGGAAAGATTCGGAGTGAGGTAGTCTGGTATATTTCACCTGTTCTTCCCGACAGTGGGTCTATCTACCGATTACAACCTTTTCCGTAAGTGTTGTTTCGGTTCCTTTCACCTTAAGGAAATAGATGCCATTGGGCTGGGAAGTGAGATCAAACGATTTCGTCAGCTTCCCGCTCACAGGTATGTTGCTCTCGGAAGAGATCAGCGTACCGATCGTATTGTAAAGCTCGATGCTTACCACGTCTTCTTTCAAGGATGTAAGGTTCAACCTGAAAATCCCTCTTGAAGGATTCGGCAGGATTGAACAACTCAGTTTGCTTCCTTTTTGCTGAATGGAAGATGCAACATCGACAAGGATGTAATTTGGCTTTGCCATGGTATCCTGGCCTGCACCGTTGTTGATGATAAGCTGAACATCATAGGTTCCGGTATTGAAATAGGTCACCGAAGGATTCTGCTCGGTTGATGTTGATGGAGTTCCCCCCGGGAAGCTCCAGTTCCAGCTGGTAACGCCACCGGTCGAATAATCGGTGAAGTTCACGGTCCCGCCCGGTGTTGTGGCAGTCGGGAATCCCATGAAATTTGCCATCAGCGGCGGAGGCTGGATTCCGAAGAAGTTGAGGTATTGCTCCATAAGATTGGCTAAAGTTGAAGGGAACGTTCCATCTGCAAGGCCTCCGAACTCGAACGATGCCCCAATGGTCTTGTATGTTCCTGCATCATGTGCAATGGCATTATCATACACAGGTGCCTGGTTTTTGAAAATAGGGTATGCGGGAGTGATGGCTGTTATATGATCAGCCATGTTGTTGTCGCCGGTGTAATTGAAGTTCATCCCAGCAGTCAGGGTGGAGGTATATCCGAGGATATTTGCAAGATCTCCCGAGCCATCAGCAGTTCCGTTGATGTTGAACAGTGTATGTACAGCTGTTTGCTGATCATAAGCCCACGTATCTTCCCCTTCCATGTAAAGCCTTCCGCCACTGTTCAGATAATCTGCAAGTTTCTGTCCATCGGAATTCGACAGGACCGTATTATCAGGATAAGTGCCAAGACAAACAAAAACGGAGGAATATTCGGTCATTACATCCGGGATGCTGGCCGTTGAATATTCGGCGTTCAGATCAAGGGCCTCAATGGCCGTTTTCATAACCGGACCCGAATTTGTATTTCCATCAAAATCTATGATCAGAACGGGGATTTTTCCAATGACGAGGTCAAAGTTGCCGCTGCCTGATATGTTTAAGTCTGCTGAAATCTGTAACATGAATGGGGCCGTCTGGCCTTCCGGTGCTGACGGATCAACCTGGATGGAGAACAATTTATAAGAACTGTTGCCTCCAAGGAGGTTGCCATATGTTTCATTGTCTTCCGTTATCGTTACATACGGGTTTATGGAAACGAGGTGACCAACGACGTTGTACGCTTCGGCAGATCCGCTGTTGGAGATAAAGATCTTCAGATAAGCCGTTTCTCCCGGGTCGAGGCGACCGTTGTTGTTGCCGGTCGAATCCTTGACGATCACAGATCCAAGTGTCAGTAATGGTGCATGCCCGGCAATGCTGAAACTTGAATTCCAGGTCAGGGTTCCGTCGGCTGATATGACATCAAAATAGATCACGTGAGCATCGGGAATGTGGTTTGAAGTATGGAATGCAAATGCATCAGGAACTGATTTTACCTGGCCGGGCGTCAAAACGCCATATGATTCCGCTGAATCTGAAAGAGAAACATAAGGATCGGTTGTTCTTACCTTCACATTCAGGTTTGTTGTGTTTTCAACCCCGACATTCTTCACGGAGACAGAAAGGAGTATATTTTCGCTGTAATCCACAAGGTCATTGTTGTTGCCTGTCGTATCGTTTGCATGATTGGCATAATAAATTACATACGGTCCGCTTGGTGCGATCACAAGGATGTCTGCCATGTAAGGCAGATGGTTGTAACCTGTTACCACAAGATGAACGGTGTCGCTTGGAGACTGAACAGGAGGGAAGTTCAGCGTAACGGAATTATTGTCTACAACACCTGTTGCCAATAATGAGTCGTGCATTGAAACGGTAGCCCGTGCCCCGTTGTAGTTGCAGGTAACCGTCAGGGAACTTGCACCCACAACGAGGGTGGCTTCGTGAGAAACGGTCAATGTTGCCGGATTGTCCGTCCGGACCTGAAGGGTAGGATCGCCGAATATCGTCCAGGTGTCGGCCATGTTGGCGCCGTCGGAACCATAGGATTCGATCATCTTTGCACAGCCATTCAGCGAAATTCCCCCAAACGTCCTTTTAATGTTGGTGGGGTAGGATTCTGCAAGGATATCTGTCATCTCATCCTCGCCTTCCATCGGGGAGTTCCAGCTTTGGTTAATAGTGGAGCCAAAGAATGCGATGGCGCCCGTTGGCTGTCCGCCCTGGCTGGCCCGCAGCCATGCTTCTGCAAAGCAGGTCCCGCTGGCGAAATCGCCGTTGACACATGCCACAGACCAGATGAATGGAAGTTTTCCCTGGTTCTGGAGTTGATTTACATTGCTGTTGCTGAAACCGGTCGTACCCCAGGAAGTCTGGCTTCCATGGCCGGTATACAGTATCAGACTGGCTCCTTCATTTACGGCAGTGGTAACAAGCGAAGGGCCCGGGTTTCCGGGTGCATCGTTTCCGCCCTGTGAACCATCGAATAACTCAGGATTGGCAGTGTAGGTATATGCAAGCAATTGTGTCTGCTGATTACGGATATGCTGATAATCATATTCATTGTCATCACCGGGTCCCTGGTCAGATCCGATGCCGATCACCGATGTGAACCAGTCATCCGTAAGGAACTGAGGGGATTTTTCATAATCGATGGAGCGGTTTACCTGTGTCTGTACCTGCGCAACATTTTCGGCAGAGAAACGTCCTACAAAAACATCAGCATAATGGTCATTCCCGACAATATACCCATATGCATTGTCGGAAGGGCCTCCAAGACCTCCGCCGGTATTCGTCGGGATCTGCGGTCCGTCACCAACGAGGAGCACAAATGTAAGCCCGTTCGCATTGTAGTAATTGGCGACATAGGTTTTTATCGCTGCCGCAGTCGTGCCGATATCCGACACATTAACAAGCTTTGTCGGGTATCCGATGGAATTCTTCCAGTTTACATAAGGGCGAACTGCATCCATGAACTGGCCGTAAGAGATCACCAGTAATTTACCATAGTCATTCACCGGTGTATAATCCGCATTGTTGTAATTCAGGAATTCCTTCTGGTAAACTGCAGCAAAAGGGGCATTGACACTGAAGTTTTTGTTCGTCCTGTGAAAGGGGTTAACCCCATTATCGCCTGCCTTGTAAAGCTCAACTGTCATGTCGTAATAAACACGGAGCGTTTTTGTCACCGGGTTGTACTGGAACGGATAGACCAGCAGGGTTTGTCCGCGGAGATCACGGAGGATAAACGGATCCCTTGTATCCGTAAGATCCCCCGGATAAAATTTATTTACATCGTAGGTCTTCCCGTACCGGAATGGAACTGTGGCCGGGTCAACTGTTCTCATGATAACTCCTTTTGACGGCGCTATTTCCATGTTCTCAAAGTCCTTATAACTTGAGGATACGATCCTTGTGCTCATCCTGGCAAGGTCAGGAATGATCAGGGAGGATGCTAGCTTCGGAAGATCAGGTGATCCGGATACCTGGATGGGCGTACCGTTGCCGATGCTTACTGAATAGGCGGTGCCATGAGGTGTCTGAACCTCCCGAAGGCTGAAACCATCCATGCTGAAATGAACGGTCGACCTTTCAATGCTTGAAGACACCAGCTGTATCTTTGCAGGTGACTGGACATCTGAACGGATATTTATCCAATTGGAACTGATGCCGGAGAAGGTGAGTACCAGCAGAAATAATGGTAAAAGGGCTTTTTTCATGGGGGTTGAATGTTTAATATTTCATGACCTCTCCCCATCCCCTCCCCTTGAAGGGAGGGGCGAAGGGGTGGGGTACTATGCTTATCTTGAAAGCATTAATTTTTTAACAACAGAATAGGCTGACGTTTGAATTTTACAATAATAAATGCCGGAAGTCAGGTTGTCAGCATTTACTTCATGTGAATAAAATCCGGCCGGCTGGTTCGTAGCATCTGAAATAACCCGGATCTGTTTTCCGTATGAATCGAACAACGTGATCTTCACCGATCCTGAATTCTGGGTCGTATAGGAAATAGTAACATTATCGCGGAACGGGTTCGGGAAGACAGAAACCATTTTATCAGCTGCAAGATTGTCCAAACCCGTCAACAGGTAAAGGATTGAATTAGAAGGTTCGGAAAAACAACCGGATACTGCATCAGCAACAACAGCATAATAACTTCCCGAGCAGGTTGGATTGTAGGTCTGCTGGGTGGCGCCGGGTATCAGGGCATTGTTCATAAACCATTGATTGCCGGCAGCGGCTGAAGATGTGAGCGTATTCCCGTTTTCCGAGATCACCGGGGCTGTTGGAATCGCACTGACTGTGATGGTAATGGGCGATGATGTTACGGAATTTGTGCCATCATTAACCGTTACGGTGTAAGTAGTATTCTGTGTCGGTGTGCAAACCGGGTTTGCAGAAGTCGGGTTATCAAGATATGTTGCAGGACTCCACTGGTAAGTGTAGTTTCCTGATCCACCTGTCGGCAGTGCAGTTAGCTGTGATGAGCTTCCCATGCAGACAGTAGGCGGGAATGCATTTGCCACAAGTGTGAGCTGGCCTCCGAAGCACTTGATGTCGGCAGCCCAGCCTGATAAGTTCTGGCTGTAATCGGAATGGAAAACAAAGGTGAGGGCACCTCCCGTAGCTAAAACTGTTCCGGGAGAATTCGTTCCGCACCAGGTGCCGAGAAGAGGGGATGAGGCAGAAGTGCCATCATAGACCTTCAGGTAATCATAATTGCAATTGGTCTGATCTTCAATGTCAAAACTGGAAAATATTGCTTTTACGCGGGCACCGGCTGTTCCCGGATTGAATGTCATGGTGAAATCTTCATTGTCAATATAGTTGGCATTTTCACCTCCTGAATCAAAGAATGTCGCATTACATGTGGTGGCTGAACCGTTCGTCATATTGAATGAAGGAACCTGTCCGATCACCAGGTCAAATGATTCCCCGGTTTCATACTGACTGTTTGTTCCGGCTGTCACCAGATTGTTCAGGTTAATGGTGGTAGCGGCCGGGGTAATTCCATTGACCGTTACATGGTAATAACCATTTACCGAGCCATTGACATCAAAAGTGCCCAGGACCTGGTCGGGATCAGAAACGATGATATACGAACCCGATCCGTTCAGCACCTGGAGATGTCCGATCCCATTGGAAACGGAAGCATGACCGGTGTTGGTTGCCATGATCTTCAGTGTTGCAGTTTCACCTGGATCAAGCACTCCGTTGTTATTTCCTCCCGGGGCGGGGTCCATGACTGCTAAACCGAGGATATTCAAAGTTGGGGCGTTGAGGGTAAGCCACAGTGTGGAATTCCATGTATTGGTGCCATCCGTCAGTGTAAGCTGACAATTGACCTTGTGCTGATCGGCAACATTATCTTTTATGATAATGGTAAATGCATCATTACCGGTTATACTTCCACCGGCCGGTATTGATCCGAAACTGTATGAATTGGACGTGACGGTGACATTCGTGTCGCTGGTTGAAATCGTTCCGACAACATTGGTTGCCTCGAGAACTCCCATGTTATGAACTGTCACATTAAGTTTTACAGTCTCACCGAAATCAGCCAGTTGATTGTTGTTTCCACCGTTTGCATCATTGACGGTGAATGTATTCAGCACTACATAAGGGCCCGTAGCAGGGATGACCGGGATGCTGGAAATGTTCGGTTTGCGATTCTGCTTTGTAATCACGAGTTTCAGGGGATCCGGAGGAACAACCGGCGGGAAGTTCAGGGTAACAATTCCTGTCATGTCCGTGGTCTTTGCATCCAGGAGTATCGTATCCTGAACGGAAAGTGCTACATAAGCATAGGGCTCAGTTGTTACGGTTAATGAAGATGTGCCGGCAATTACCGGGGTAAGGAATTGGGCAGTCATCGCAGGAGGGATTCCGTAATAAACGGACAATGAAGGATCGCCAAGTAATGTATATGCTTCCCAGTAGTATTGTTTCATTCCTGAGCTTGATTCTTCAACGGCCATGTTTCCCCCGACAACCATCTGAGCCATTGTAACAGCCCAGTCGCTGCAAACTTCACTATGATCGTGGAACGTTGCATCATAGGATCCGAGGTGCGTGGCATCGTAAACCGGGTTGGAAACCACTGATTTGAACCCGACTCCCCACCAGTAATCTTCATCCCAGTAGGAGTAATCGGAACATCCGATATACCCGAGAGCTCCTTTACCAGTGGCTCTTGTAATTTCTTCAGCAAAGCATGTGACGCTGAATTTGGAGGTCAGACAGCAGTTGCCAACCATCAGGCAATATTTGTGGTTATTCTGCAACGGGGCGACATCTGAAATTGAGAATGAAGGGTCTGCCCAGCCGTCTTCGCTTCCGTGAGCCGTATAATTTGCATAGCCAACACCGTTGGAAACATTCGTATGGATATTGGTTGCATAATTGCCGCCACCCGGTTCCGGCTGAAGGTAAGTGTGTGAAAGCATGTTGTGGGCAGGGTTGAAATAATAAGTTGTGCCGTAATTGATCTGTCCGTTGCCCCAGGTCATCTGGTGTGAACCATCGGCCCCGGCAACCATGGTCACCTCGCCAAGGAAAGCATCATTGGGCATGGTATATTTTTCATATTCCAGGGTCTTGTCGATATATGCCTGCAGTTGTGTAAGATCGTTTGCGGAGAAACGGCCGTAATAAGCTTCCGGGAGGTTGTCTCCTGTATATTCGCCGTATTTCAGGTCTGAAGGGTGGCCTCCTGTTGTGAAAGCCGGGATCTGGGCCACATCACCGACAAGAAGAACATATGTTTGAGGTTCAAAACCTGAAGGAGGGTTCGTATACAGGCCTGCGAGGTAATTATGGATGGAAGTGGTGGTGGTTCCGACGGCAGGATTACTTGTATAAGCCTGGATCACTTTGAACCCTTTCTGGGTTTTCCACTGGATGAACGGTTGCAATGCAGCCTGGAATGAGGGAGCAGCAATGATTACATAGGTTTGCGGCCCGGAAGTGATCAGTGAATCGGGCGCTTTGAAATTCGGGATCTGGTTGTAATTGTTCATGAAAAAAGATGATCCGTATTTCTTTTTCATCTGGAGGGTTGCAGGAACATTACCATTTTTGAAAGTAATGGTAGCTTCGAATCCCAGGTAAACCTTTATTTTGCCGGTTACCGGGTTGTAGGAAACCGGGGAAATATCGAGCCGGGCAATGTTGGCAGCCCTGAGGATACCGACTGGCGTGACTGTCACAAGGGGCTGTCCTGAAAAATCATTTTTCTGATATGCGGCGGTATTATAAACAAAAGGAACCTGGTCAGGATCCGTGATGTTTTTACTTAGGGGTGCCTGTGCAGGAATGAGCTGGGTGCTGATCCCTTCTGCCGCAAGGTCGAATTCCTTTTCAGTCAGGTATGAATACGTGATCTCAAAGGTGCAATTCAGCGGTACCTCGATCAACTTATGGTAAACCGGTAGTTTCGGATCACCTACACGGTTTGAATATCCAAACCCCTGGACATTGAATTCGGTAAATGAACCGAGCCTGGTTTGAATTTCCCTGAACTGAATGGCTGACAAGGTTTGAGTAAATGTCAGCTTCTGATAATTGTTCTCAGTGTAATTGACTTCGGTCTTGCCATTGTTTATCCTGATCTCTCCGGCAAATACCTTCACGGAGAATAAGATGACAAAAAGCAGCAGACCTGCTCCGGCTTTCCTTGAAAACCGCATTGATAAACGTTTTTTCATGTTTCTGATTAGGTTTGGTATTGAATTTACTATTTCTATCCAAAAGTTCAACAAATATAAGAAAAATAGTATTTGTATTCAGGAAATTAGGATTTTCCGGTAAATTTTTCTGTGAGAAGGATCGCGAGGTCAGGATATAAGGTCATCGGGTCATCAAGTCATCGGGTCATCAAGTCATCGGGTCATAATTCCTAATTCAAACTCATAATTCATAATTAAACCACAAGGTCACAAGGTCACAGAGCAACAGAATATTATTTTTCACTATTTTGCCATTTTGCCATTTTGCCATTTTGCTATTTTGCTATTTAAATCAGGACCTCTGATAGATTGAGGAAACACTGATCTTCTTAATGTTGTGAACGGGGTACCAGGCTGCGATCAGGCCGATGCCTATGACGGTGAGAAAGACCAGGAGAAAATCGGTGAGTTCCATATGAACGGGGTAGGAGCTTATCACGAATGTGCTCCCGGCATCCCCCAGGCGGATAAATCCGAAGACTTGCTGCAGCCAGCAGATGATTCCGCCAAGAACGATCCCGGAAAGTGCTCCGACCAATGAGATCAGGATGCCTTCGGCAAGAAAGATCCTCCGGATCAGGGTTTGTGAGGCACCAAGACATTGCAGCACTGCGATGTCTTTCTTTTTGTCGAGGATCAGCATGGAAAGCGACCCGATGACATTGAATGTTGCAATGAAGAGAATGAAGGAAAGGATGAGGAAAATGGCCCATTTCTCTGACTTCATGATCTTAAAAAGGAATTCCTGCTGCTGAAAGCGGTTTTTGACCACGAATTTGTTGCCTGCCAGTTTCGCGATCTCTCTCTGTATCTGATCCGCATCAAATCCTTTATGAATGCCAATTTCCAGGCTTGTAACCTCATTGTGATAATCGAGCAGCTTTTTAACGAAACGGATGGGCAGGATCACAAATTTTGTATCAAAATCCTCCTGGACGGAAAAAAATCCGGAAGGGAAGATCACATCGCTGCTGAAGGCATTGTCTGGAATTCCTGAGAAGCTGGCATCTCTTCGCGGAACAAACAATACCAGGGGATTCTGGAAATCCAGCAGGTTCGCACCCAGGTAATAGGCAATCCCGTATCCCAGCACGCAAAAATCCTTGTCGCCATCCTGGAGAACGAACTTTCCGTCCGACATGAGGCTGTCCATCCTGATCATTCGCTGAAAATCCTCACTCACCCCCTTCATGGTCACGATGTACTGCTTGTCCTTGTACTTCATCAGAGCGTTTTCCTCGATCACTTCTGTCAGGGCAAGTACGCCGGGGATCTTCCTGATCTGCGCCTCAGGGATTTCTGTGGTCAGAAAGGTCTTGCCCTGTTTTGGCGTTACCTGGAAATCGGGATCGAATGAATTGAAGAGAGAAATAACCAGGATCTGGAAGCCGTTGAAAACAGAGAGGACAATGATCAGCGCCATGGTACCGATGGTGACGCCTGCGACCGAGATACCGGAAATGATGTTAATGATGTTGTGAGATTTTTTCGAAACGAGGTAACGGCGAGCGATATATAGGGAGAAGTTCAAGGAGTCCTGTTTTATGATTGTGATCCGGCGGTCATTTCCAGGCTTTCACGATCAGCCCTGTTCCTGAACGGTGCTGTAGCCTGACATCAAGGTAGTTGAAAACAAGTGCTATCCAGAACGTCAGAAGGTAATAAAAAGGAAGAATGATAAAAAAGAGCCTGGATGTATTCAGCATCAGGATCGGGTATTTCATGGAAAGGCGCCAGCCGATCTGACCGGGTTTTCCATAGGAATACCGTGCCGAGGTCCTGGTAAACCCTGATCTTTTCAGCTTTTCCTGGATATCGGTGATGTTGTATCCGTCCCGGACATGTTCATCGATGAATGAATGTTCCTCATCGTGGTCATGAACATCTGAGCCGCCCTGGTCGGAAGGAGTGGAGATCAGCACCATGCCGTCTTGCGTCAGGGAATCGTAAAAATTCCGGAACACCAGTTCATCTTCAAGAATATGTTCCATAACGTCAACGGAAAGGATCAGGTCATACTTGTCAGGATCTTTGAAGATCGTCAGGTCGGCGGGTTCGAAAAGCACATTCTTTCGTCCACGGGCAGTGAAGAAGGCATTGCAGTCGTCAATCTGTTCCGTCTTTACATCCACCGCTTTTATCAGCCAGTTCCTGTTCATTCCCGACATGAAAAAGGAATATTGTCCGAAACCGGAGCCGGCATCAAGGATGACCTGCTTCGACTTCCTGTTTTTGCTCCATGCCCTGATCTCCTTCTTTACATGCCAGGTCCTGAGCAGGAGAATATCCAGCATCTTATAAAACAAGACCCGCAGGAATGGGCTTTTGTTGAATGTGTTGCCTAAGGTTCGCTTTATCGGATCGTATTGCATACGTTAAGGTTGATGCAGCAGGTTGTCAATGTTCTCAATATAATCGAGTGAATCGTCAAGAAAAAAATGAAGTTCGGGAATGATCCGCAGCTGGTTATGGATGCGTGTGCCAAGCTGGTACCTGATCTCCCGTGTATGGATGCGGATCTTTTCCAGCAGTGCATTTTTATCGCTGGTGACAAAAATGCTCAGGTATATTTTGGCGATCGAGATGTCTTTGGTAACAGTTACCTTGGTGACGGTGATCATTGCCCCGTCAAAAAGATTGCGGCTTTCAAGCTGAAAGATCACTCCCAGGTCTTTCTGGATCAGCCTTGCGATTTTATTCTGGCGTGTGGATTCCATAAGGCAAAGATAAAGAAAAAACGAACGGGAACATTAGTTTTTTCGATCCTTGTCCTGAGGATCAAGCTTGTTGATCATTTTCCACTGGCTTCGCACCTGGAGGATGCAGAAGAAATTGTTGAATGCCTTCTTTGAAACGAAGATGGAGTTCATCAGGATGTTTCCGTAGGTATATCCTGTTTTATCGCCGGGGAATTGAATCGTAATTTTATTGATATATATCAATCCCCCGAAAGAATATTAATTTTGCATGTGAATAACATTGTATCCTCTAAATGACCTGGCCATGAATGATGAAAAGAATGTAACAGACTGGTCCGGGTTTCCTTCATTGGCGGGGGGTATTGCTGTATTTGTATCTATATGAACGATCCCGTACTTGTATATTTCGCCTGGCGTGAAGAGTGGCGTCGATGGCTTGAATTAAACCACGACAAAGCAAAAGAAGTGTGGCTGGTCTACTATAAAAAGCCATCCGGTAAGCCACGCATTTCTTATGAGGATGCCGTAGAAGAGGCGCTCTGCTTCGGATGGGTTGACAGCCTTGTCAAAAAGCTTGATGACGAAAGGTATGCACAAAAATTCACCCCGAGAAAAAATACGAGCAAATGGTCGCAGTCTAACCTGCGGCGGATAAAAAAACTGATGGCTGAAGGAAGGATGACGGCTGCCGGTATGGCGAAGTACGAATGTGTTGTTGAAAACCCCGAACGGATCCTGCCGGAGCGAACCCCGTCCACACGCATCGATTTCCCTGATGACCTGATTCAGGAACTGGACAGTGACCTTCTTGCCCGGGACAATTTCCTGGGATATTCACAGTCTTACCAGGATCTCTGCCTGCGGTGGATCAATGCAGCAAAGAAAGGAGAAACGCGGGCCGGAAGGATCGCAGAAGTCGTTGAACTTGCCGGCCAGGGCAGGAAAATCGGGCTTAAGTAAGCAGGACCCGCGGAGCTTGTTTTTTGTTCTGTCAAAACATTCTATCTTTGTTCCTGTGAAAAATTTCTTCAAAATATTGCGCTATGCCACGAATTATTGGGTTTATGCGCTCCTGAATGTCATTTTCAACATCCTGGCGGTCCTTTTTTCCCTGGTCTCTTTCGGGTTGTTCATTCCTGTTTTGCAGATGCTGTTTCACCAGATGATGATCCCGAAATCAGCCCCGCCGCTTATCTGGACAAATTTTGATTCACTTCGCGAGAATTTTTATTTTTTCTCCGGGAAGGTCCTTACCCTGTATGGGAACGAAAAAGTACTGTTTTACATCGGGATATTGATCATCATCCTCTATTTCCTGAAGAATTTTTTCCGCTACATGGCCATGTATTTTCTTGCAGTGGTCAGGAACGGGGTGGTGACCGATCTCAGGAATGACTTGTACAACAAAGTACTGATCCTTCCTCTTTCTTATTTTTCGGAACAGCGGAAGGGAGATATCATGGCCCGGATGACCAATGATGTGCAGGAGGTGGAATGGTCCATCATGAGTTCGCTGGAAATGGCTTTCCGTGACCCCATCACCATCGTCACCTATCTCGTCACGCTGTTACTGATCAGCCCGTCGCTTACGCTCTTTGTACTGGTCCTGCTTCCCATCAGCGGCCTGATCATCGGGCGGATCGGCAAAAGTTTGAAGCGCAGTTCAGTGAAGGGACAAAAACAGATGGGCGTTCTTCTTTCCATGATCGAGGAAACCATCTCGGGACTTAGGATCATCAAGGCCTTCAATGCCATCAGTTTTGCAAACCGGCGATTCCGGAAAACCAATGCCGAATATACCAGGCTGATGATCCGCCTTTACCGGAAACGCGACCTGGCTTCACCGCTGAGTGAGTTCCTGAGTGCCTGTGTCGTCACCATTGTCTTATGGTACGGTGGCAAACTTGTTTTTACACCCGGAAACCTGCTGGATGCGGCCGCATTCATCGTTTACCTCGGCATTTTTTCCCAGGTCATACCCCCTGCAAAATCGATCACACAGGCTTATTACAATATTCAGAAAGGTGCTGCTTCCGTTGAAAGGATCAACCATGTCCTTTCGGAACCGGAAGTGATCGAAGAAATCCCTGACCCTGTTCACAAAAAGGATTTTACGGGTGAGATCATTTATGACAATGTCAGTTTCTGGTACGAAAAGGATGTCGTTCTGAAAAAAGTCAACATCACCATCGAAAAGGGCAAAACCATTGCCGTTGTAGGACCATCGGGCTCCGGAAAATCAACCATGGTTGACCTCCTCCCGCGGTTCTATGATTGCCGTGAGGGGGAGATCCGCATCGACGGAATTCCGATCCGCAACCTTGTGATCGATGACCTCCGGGGATTGATGGGGATCGTATCACAGGAGACCATCCTTTTCAATGATACGGTATTCAATAACATTGCTTTCGGGATGGAGAACATCAGCGAGGAAGATGTGATCTCGGCGGCGAAGGTGGCCAATGCCCATGAATTCATTGAAAAAATGCCGCTTGGTTATTTTACAAATATCGGCGACCGGGGGACGAAGCTTTCCGGAGGACAACGCCAGAGGCTCAGCATCGCACGGGCTGTCCTTAAAAATCCCCCGATCCTGATCCTCGATGAAGCAACCTCTGCACTTGATACTGAATCGGAACGACTTGTCCAGCAGGCGCTCGAAAATCTGATGAAGAACCGGACCTCCATCGTGATCGCTCACCGGTTATCCACCATCCAGTTTGCAGATGAGATCATTGTTTACCAGCATGGGAAACTCGTTGAGCGTGGTAACCATAACGACCTGCTGGAGAAGAACGGCGTTTACAGGAAACTTTACGATTTGCAGTCGTTTGTGTAAGCGTTCAGCGCAATTTCAAATTGCGCCGAACGCCGACCGACCTTACGGTTTAAATACCTTTGTCAGGATCGACGGAATATTGAAGAGATCATAATGATGATCGTACACGAGATAGCTGTTGTTCCATTCCGGTCCGAATTTATCCTTGAAATCACGCAATCCTTTAAATGAAGAAAAGGTGCGGATCTTTTCGTACGCAAACTTGAGCGATTTTTCCGGGAAATCGCGCCCTTTCTCAATTCCTGACATCGGGGCGAAGCCAAGGTTCAGGGACCTGTACCCGCGGGATGCAAGGTAACGTATCGTTTCAACCAGGAGGAAATCAACGATCCCGTTGGGCGCATCACCGGATCGCCTGATGAGGTCGAAGGTGACTTCCCCGGGAGCGTAATCGGGGATCAGGTTTAGAAAGGCCACCACTTTCTCTTCGTGATTCTCGATCGTGATGAGCGTCTCCCGCCGAAGCTGTTTGATGTCGAAATAGCCTTGGGCGAATGCCATCTCCCTGAACTCTGTCTCGTCGAGCCAGTCATCGGAAACCGCTTTGATCTTCTGGAGCAGGCCCTCTTTGACCGGCGGTGTATGGATCCTGGCGAAGTACCCGTTCTCCAGCGCTTTGTTGCAGGCATTCCGGATTGATTTTTTTGAGCCCCCGTCAAGCGTGAACATCTTCAGGTCGATGATCGCTTCCTGCCCGATGATCAGGGTTTTTTTTCCGATGGATTCGTATGTCGATATACTTTGTTCGGGGACACGGTAATAGAAACTTCTCAGTCCGTTGTCAAGGCAGAACCTGTCGAAGGCCAGGATAACGGACCGCATGGCTTTTTCATCGGGACAAACAGGATTTTCAAGAACTGCTGCATAAGTTCCGGCGATCCTGAAAGAAAGAAATCCACTACCATTCTCTCCGAAAAAATAAAGCTTGTCCTGGTAGGTCTTAAAATAATCAAGCCCGGATTTCCCAAATCGTTTGACAAGTTCGACCGCCTTATCTTTTTCAGCATCATCGGTCTTTGGCTTGAGGACATAGGGCCTCACAAGGGTATAAAGCAGGAAAGAGAGCGACAGGAAACCCGCAATGCGGATCGACAAGAGAAAGTCGGTGCCAAACTTATGCGTTGTCTGGAGGTCATCGCCCCGGATCATGAAGAAATTCTGCAGGGAATATTTGACAGACTGCAGAAGGTTGAAATCGATGTTGAAATATTTTTTATCGAGAAAATAAAATCCTACCGTTCCATAAATAATAACAGCACCCATCGAGGCCAGAGCAGTGAGGATGCCGATCTGCTCCCATTTCGGATGCGACTTCACAAAATACTGATGACGGGTCATAACCAGGGCGAGGAAGGCGATACCGGCCAGGAATGCTTCTTCGTAATCGATGGCTTTGGTCAGATGGCCGACCAGCGAAAACAAGGTAAGTGAGAGTGCGATGTACCATGTTGTCTTTAGTCCTTTCAGGAGGAAAGCAGAGATCACAAGCAGGAACAACCCTGCCGTAAGCACGAAATAGTTGGAAACATGGACTGCATAAAGCGGCAGGAATTCCAGCACTGCGTTCACCCGTGACTGGATGGCCGGTGTCAGGACCGAAATGATGTTTACGATCCCGAGAAAAAATGTGAGTACGGCAGGAATGACCCTCAATACGAGATTATTCCTGATAAAGAGGAAGCTCAACCCACCGAATAAAAGGATAAGCCAGAATTCAAAGAAACGGTAAATTAGTGTTATGGAGATGGCGTCAACCGTTGAAAAACCGAACCGGGTGAGGATATAGGTCATGGCAAGTTCAACTGCCCCCAGTCCGCGCAGGAAGGGGGAGATCATAAGGAACAGCACAGATGTGATATAAGCCATCACGGCATTTTCAAGTGTGATCTGAAATCCGAGTGCATGTGAAGCCACCAGGAGATGGACGATACCTGTGATCTCAATCATGAGGGAGCAGCAAATGGTGAAGAAAAAGGATTTCTTATCCATGGCAATGCTGCGCATCTCTGTCAGGAACGATTCCACCCGTGGGAAGATCTTAATGATAAAGGGATAAAGCATCGATTGCCGGATCACGGAATAGAACAGGATGACCAGGGTCCCGACGAATATTGCGACAATGATGAAAGCGAAAAACTGGTTGGCTGAAAGATCATTTTGCAGCACTGCCCAGACCATGGCAGGGATCGCAATGATCATCACCGTAAGGATCCCGGTAAAAGCATAGATCGAAGATGCAAAATGGATCTTGGTTTTTGAAATATTCTGAAGTTCGAATTCTTTGGTAAAGAATGCAAGCGAGGCCACTCCGCCGGCAGGCAGGAATACACTGATAAAATTCCTTTTCAGGTAGACCTGGATGGCAGATATCAGCCCAACATTCTTATTGACCGACCTGAAGCTGAAAAAGTACATCAGGCCCTGCAAATTGATATAGAGGAGGGAGATTATGATACCAAGCAGGATCCATGCAGGTTTAGCGTTTGACATGATCATACTGACATCGTGGATCTCTGTTTTTTCCTTCCGGATGAAAAACAGGGCCAGGCCAATACAGAGAAGCCCGAAAAGGATCTTCAGGAAGATTTTTCTATTTTCTTTGAAGAAGGTCATAACAATCTGTCATTCCTGAATGGAAACCATGGAACGGATCATAAGGAATAGATGGCGGGAAATGGGGACAGGAATTTTTAATCGTATTCTGCCATCCTGATCATGACATTTTCCAGTTTCTTTTTCACCACTTTTGTCTGACATGTAAAGTTATTCACAATAATGGCAAAAATTAATTTTTTTCCGGATAAGGTGTTAACATATCCGGCAAAACTCTTTACCCCGTTCACCGTTCCCGTTTTTGCCCTGATCATGCCTTCGGCCGGTGTACCGCGCATGTAACGTGCAAGTGTGCCTGAAATTCCCGAAAGGGGAAGTGAACTGTAGAAAACAGGAAAATGAGGAGAAAACTTCATGTAATAGAGCACTTCGAAAAGTTGTTTTGGAGTAAGTGAATTTTCTTTCGAAAGGCCGCATCCGTCGTACATCATCAGGCCGTCAACACCGATGCCTTTCTTCTTCCAGAACTCCATGACAGCGCGGCAACCGTAATCGCTTTCATGCTTGCCATAAATATTTTCTCCGACTTTCCGAAGCAATTTATTTGCCAGCCAGTTTAGGCTGTTCAGGTTTGTCATGATAACCTGCCGTGCCACCTGGTTGCCAAGAAGCTCAAGAGCGGCACCTGTCGTAAGGAGTTTTTGGGTGGATGCAGGGATGAATGTTTTGGTTGGATTGTATTCTGCAATGACCTCCGGGTTGTTATGTGTACAATCCATGATGATGTAACCGATCGTAGCATCGCCGAGGGTTTTATCCTGCTTCAGCTTTTCCAGTTCAGCAAATAAAGGGTCCGCAGGTTTCACCGGTCTGGTCCGGATCAGTGAGTGGCCGCTGGTCTTGGAATTCGTATCGTTGTGCGTGTTATGCCGGCAGGAAAACAGCGAAAAAAACAGGAAGAGGAAAAACGTAAAAATTATTCTTGTTCGCATCCGGTTGATTAGTTTCGTCGCAAAGATCGGAAAAATTTTGATATGGATGACAATTCATTCAGACCCGCTCCGGAGTTGAATGTTGTCATATCTATATATTTATTTTCGTAGCGAATAAAAAAAAGTAGTAATTTCGTTTTTTAAAAATCGAAGTATCAAATAAATGTGAATTTATTCACAGAACGAGGATGATAAGAAAAGTTTTAGTAGCAAACCGGGGAGAGATCGCGATCCGGATCATGCGTTCCTGCCGGGAACTTGGGTTGGATACAGTGGCTGTGTTTTCTGAAGCAGACCGGAAATCGATGCATGTCAGGTATGCTGATGAAGCATATTATATCGGCCCTTCCCCTTCGAGGGAAAGTTACCTTAACCTGGAAAAGATCATCGAAGTGGCAAAGAACTGCCAGGCCGATGCGATCCATCCCGGTTATGGGTTCCTGTCTGAAAATGCGAAGTTTTCTGAACGGTGCAAGGAAGAAAACATCATTTTTATCGGCCCTTCTTCGTATGCGATCGCCACAATGGGGGATAAGATCATGGCCCGGCAGACCATGTCGAAAGCCGGGGTTCCTGTTGTTCCCGGGACCATGGAAAAAATAACGGAAGAGTCTGTTGCTGTCGACATTGTCAATCAGATCGGACTGCCGGTCATGATCAAGGCTTCTGCAGGTGGAGGCGGCAAAGGGATGAGGCTGGTAAAAAAGCAGGAAGACCTGATCCACTTTTTCCGTACCGCAAAATCGGAAGCGATGAATGCATTCGGGGATGATTCCGTTTACATCGAAAAATACATTGAATCGCCACACCATATAGAATTCCAGGTCCTCGCCGACCGGCATGGAAATGCCATCCACCTGTTTGAACGTGAGTGTTCCATCCAGCGGCGTCATCAGAAGGTGATCGAGGAAACGCCCTCTCCCCTGATGAATCCGAAGCTCAGGGAAGAAATGGGTCAGTTTGCGGTAAGGGCGGCAAAAGCGGTGAATTATGAAGGTGCAGGCACCATCGAATTTATCGTCAGCGACAGCCTTGAGTATTTCTTTCTCGAGATGAACACGCGGTTGCAGGTGGAGCACCCGATCACAGAGCGTGTGGTCGGCGTTGACCTTGTCAAAGAGCAGATCAACATTGCAAACGGCCTTCCGCTGACCCTTAAGCAGGAAGAATTGCAGCAGAACGGTCATGCCATCCAATGCAGGATCTATGCGGAAGATACCGACCATAATTTCATGCCCCAGCCCGGCGTGATCAAGCAGATCACCGTTCCGCTGGGACTTGGGGTGCGTTATGACGGTTATGTATATGAAGGTTACGAGATCCCTATGTATTACGATCCGATGATCTCAAAGCTGATCTCATGGGGAAAGACCCGCAAGGAATCCATTGCCCGGATGCGCAGAGCTTTGTATGAGTATAAGATCACCGGGGTTAAAACAAATATTAAATTCCTTGAACGGATCATGGATGTGCCTGAATTCCTTGAAGGAAAATACAGCACAGACTTTATCGAAAAGAACATCGACAGGCTCTTTACTCCGAAACATTGCGGGATTGAATGTGAAGACATGGCATTGATCGCCTGTTTCATGGATTATCTTGACAAGCTTGAACGGGTGCAGCCACCGGTCTTTACCGAAGACCTGGCTTCAACATGGAAAGATTTCGGACGGAAACGGAGTGTTTTACGATTATAACAGAACAGGTATGGCATATGAGATCCGGCTCGAAGACAGGCTGGCAAAGATAGAGCTGCTTAATAAAGCCGGCAACAAGGTGGTTATTGCAGTGGATGATAACAAATACGAGATCGACATCGTGATGGTCGAGGAGGGGGTCTATTCAATCCTTTTCAACGGACATTCCTATAATCTTGAACTGATCCGCGGGGAGAACGGGAAGAAATACCTGGTGAATACCTTTTCCCGCTCATTCAATGTCGAGATCATCGATGCAGAAACCAAATATCAGCAGAGCAGGTTACAGGGGTTCGACCAGGACGATACAAAACTGATTTCTTCGCCAATGCCGGGAAAAGTGGTCAAAATTCCCGTCAGATCCGGAGACCGGGTAGTGGCAGGACAAACGGTAATCGTGGTCGAAGCCATGAAAATGCAAAGCGAATTCAAATCATCCGGGGATATGGTCGTAAAAGAGATCCTTGTGAAGGAAGGAGATATCGTGGAAGCGCACCAGTTGTTGCTTAAGCTTGAGTAGCCAATATGGAGTAGCGAGGTAGCGAAGTAGCGAAGTAGCGAAGTAGTGAAATAGCGAAGTAGTGAAATATTAACTCACCAGTTCACCAGCTCACTAGTTCACCAGTTATTATAATAAGAAACGAAAATGCAGACACTAGAAGAAAGTTACCGTCGGTTTGAAGAGAAGAACAGGCAGGCTGAGCTTGGCGGCGGACAGGATAAGATCGACAAGATCCATAAGGGAGGACGAAAGACAGCACGGGAGCGGATCCTGACATTGCTTGATCCGAATACGTTTGTGGAAATGGATAAGCTTGTTACGCACCGTTGCATCGATTTCGGCATGGAAAAGAACAAGATCCCCGGCGACGGGATGATCACAGGCTATGGCAAGATCGATGGCCGGATGGTCTTTGTTTTTGCCCAGGATTTTACGGTTTTCGGAGGCACGATGAGCCGCGCCAATGCCGATAAAGTTGTGAAGGTAATGGATATGGCCATGACGACAGGAGCGCCGGTTATCGGGTTGAATGATTCAGGCGGAGCACGGATCCAGGAAGGGGTTGAAAGTCTTGCCGGCTATGCCGATATATTTTACAGGAACGTACTTGCATCAGGGGTTGTACCACAGATCTCGGCCATTTTCGGACCCTGCGCCGGCGGGGCGGTCTATTCCCCGGCCATGACGGATTTCATCCTGATGGTCAAGGATACCAGCTATATGTTCGTTACCGGCCCGGAAGTGATCAAAACAGTGACACACGAAGAGGTTACGATGAATGATCTTGGGGGTGCTATGACCCATAACACCAAAAGCGGCGTGGCCCACTTTGCTGCTGAGAACGATGAGCAGGTGCTGATGATGATCCGCGAGCTCATGAGTTTCATTCCTTCCAACAACATGGAAGATCCTCCCATCCAGCCCTGTACCGATGATATCATGCGCCAGGATGAAAAGCTGCAGACCATTGTGCCGGTAGATCCTAACAAACCTTATGATATGAAGGAGATCATCACGACGGTCCTTGATAATCATAATTTTTTCGAAGTAATGCCTCATTATGCGCAGAACATCATTACTGGATTCGGGAGACTGGGCGGCCATCCTGTCGGTATCGTCGCGAATCAGCCTGCCTTCCTGGCCGGTGTCCTCGACATCAACTCGGCCGTGAAAGGAGCACGGTTTGTCAGGTTCTGCGATTGCTTCAACATCCCGCTGATCACCCTCGAAGATGTTCCCGGTTTTCTTCCCGGAACAACCCAGGAATACGGAGGGATCATCAAGCACGGGGCCAAACTGCTGTATGCATTCTGTGAGGCGACCGTCCCGAAGATCACGGTCATCACCCGCAAAGCTTATGGCGGTGCCTATTGCGTGATGTCAAGCAAGCACATCGGAGGCGATGTCAATTTTGCCTACCCGACTGCCGAAATTGCCGTCATGGGCCCGGAAGGTTCGGTCAACATCATTCATAAAGGAAAACTTACGGAAGAAAAACGACAGGAAGCCGTCGACAATTACAGGAAAACGTTTGCCAACCCATACAAGGCCGCTGAACTCGGTTACATTGACGAGATCATTTATCCGAGGCAAACACGTACCAAGCTGATCCAGGCGCTTGAACTCACCCGGAACAAAAGTAAGACGATGCCGCCGAAAAAGCACGGAAATATTCCACTTTGATAAGTAGCGAAGTAGCGAAGTAGCGAAATATTCCTGCATTTTGCATTCCTGCATTGATCGTATCTCCCAATTTCCTACCTTTGAGAGTCCTTTCATTAAAAGGTGTCATGCATAAACATTTCCTGTCCGTAAAGTTTTTGCCTTTCCTCTGGATCATTTGCTATTCCCTGGTCATGGGGAATCAATTGCGGGCCCAGTTCAGGAACGGCCTTCCGGGAATGATGAATTCCCAATCATCTTCATACCATGATCCTTTAAAGGCATCAAAGATCCCGGTTTTAAAGACTCCCCTGATGTACCTTGGCCGGACACTTCCTTCTGTTGTGGATAATTCGAAAAATAATTTCTTTTCAGGAATCCTGAATCAGAACAGCTATGCGACATGTGAGCAGTTCGCCGGTGTTTGCTACACATTTGCCTATGAGATCAACCGGATGCGCGGGTTGGCAGGTAATCTCATGGCAAACAAATACTCACCGCACTACACCTGGAATTTTCTGAACGGCGGAGAGCAGTTCCTTGGGGTCGGATTCCTTGACAGCTGGGAAATCATAAAAGACCAGGGGCAGCCATCTGATCAGTACTACCCTCCTGAAGACAGTGTAAAAACGCTCGGCTGGTTATCGGGATACAACAACTATTACCCTGGAATGAGCAACAAGATCAGGAAAATATGGGCGATACCGGTCAATACGGTGGAAGGCATCCTGACCCTGAAAAATTACCTGTATGATCATCTTGATGGTTCTGCAACCGGGGGAATAGCTGCATTCAGTGCATCGCCGTTGTTTGCGGATAATCTTAAGAGGATCCCCCAGGGAACGCCGGAGGCCGGTAAATCCGTGCTTATCGGGTTTTACCCTGTTGCGTCCCATGGAATGACCATTGTGGGGTATAATGACTCGATCCGGTACGACATTAACGGTGATTCGCAGTATACCAACGATATCGATATCAATAATGATGGCATCGTTGATCCGAAGGACTGGGAGATCGGGGCTTACATCATGGCCAATTCCTACGGCGAATGGTGGGAGAATGGCGGCTGCTGCTATGTCCTCTTCAGAGCCATGGCGCTGAACTTCAATGAGAGCCTGCCGAACTGGACAGGAACCGGGGGGATCTGGAATCATTCGGTTTACGTGGTGGAACCGGATTCAGCCTATCATCCTTTGCTCACCATGAAAGTAAACCTGGATTTTACATCCCGGAATAAACTGCGCATCCTGGCCGGGATTGCAGCCGATACATCACATCATCTCCCGGAACAAACCATCTCTTTCCCCATCTTTAATTTCCAGGGAGGGAATCATTTTATGCAGGGCAACGATTCAATCCCTTCGCAGAAAAACATCGAGATCGGCCTGGATGTGACACCATTGCTCGGTTATATCGGATCCGGAGAAACGGCCCGGTTCTTCCTGGGTGTGGATGAACGTGACTCTGCCAGCGGTTCAACCGGCCAGGTCAACAGTCTTTCGTTCCTTGATTATTCAAATGGTGTGAATGAAATTGTCAGCCCGCAGACAAATGTCCCGGTCATACAGGATGACATTACATTTGCTTCGGCAACCGGGAAGGCAAACTTTGATAAAGTCAGGATAACAACTATGTCGCTGCCGGGAGTTACCCCCGCATTGCCTTACCAGGTGCAGCTTGAGGCTTCCGGCGGTTACCCTCCCTATGAATGGTCGTTGCTCCGCTCTTATGATGCTTCAGGCAGCGATTCCCTGTTCCCTGTGAACAGTGGCCAAGCCCTCGTGCCGGTAAATGAAGGGGTCAGGTACACACCCGTTGCTCTGCCTTTCAGTTTTCCTTTTTATGGGAAGAATTACGATACCATTTATGTCAATGGATTTGGTTTTATCGGCTTTGATCCGCAGCATTTCCCGGGTCCTTACCTGAAACTCGAGGAACAGATGCTGAGGAATATGAAAACGATCAGCCCGGCTTTTGCCTATAATTTCGCATACGATGATCAGCATCCGTTTATGTGGTGTGATGCAAACGGAGGCAGGGTAACCATCTGGTGGAAGTTGTCCGTTTCAGGTCATACGAATCAGTCAGAAAACAATTTTGCCCTGCGGCTGTACCCTGATGGGGATTTTGAATTTTTATACGGGAATATTGCGAATGGCGCGTTCTCACAAAGAACCTATTCCGGATTTTCAAACGGCGATGATCAGAATATAAATATATGGCCCAATTGGGATTTTGACAACCTCGCCAACCAAAGTTTCCGGTACCATCAGAAGACACTCCCCCCGGGAACTTCTGTTTCCCCGTCCGGTTTACTCACAATATCCGGAGCGGATTCATCCGTAACATACAATCTGCCCGTAAAGGTTACCGACAGCCGTAAAATCTTTGATATAAGGTCCTTTTCCTATTCCCAGGAACTGGTCATTGATGAAGAGATCGAATCCGAGAACAATGCCCTGGAATACGGGAAACCCGCCTGGTTTAACGTGAAGATCACCAACAATGGTCAAACCGCTTTGAACAATATCCGGGTCATTCTCCGGACACCGGAAGATGCTATTACCATCGGGGACAGTACCGAAGAGGTGAGTGTGATCAATGCCGGAGAAACGGCAACGGTTGATCATGCCTTTGCTTTTATTCTGGACTCGATCCTGAATAACCAGTATGTGGTTCCTTTCAGGATCATATGCAGTTCAGAAGGCCGCGAGTGGCTTGAGGATGTCAGTTTACTCGTTTCAGCACCGGCATTTACTGTAGCATCACCTGAAATTGATGATGGTTCCAACGGTATGCTGGAGCCGGGCGAGGTGGCTGACATTGTGTTCCGGGTCCGGAATGCCATCGGCGCTGCAAATGCAAAAGATGTAGCAATAACTTTCGTTTCACCGGACACCCTCATCCATATTGTTTCGCCGCCTGTTCAGACAGCCGATCAGATCAATGCCGGCACAACATCCGAGTTCCGGTACCAGCTGCGGGCCGGAAAAACAGCCGTGGCGGGACATTCTGCAGCCATCAGACTGATCATCGGGAATGCACAAACGGGCGATGTTGAATTTCCGTTCAGCCTGCATCTGGGAAAAATTCCGGCAGCTTTGATAAAACTGACCGGTAATACCAATTCTGCCGATTCCATGGCATCTGCCCTCGACGCGCTCGGGTTGAATTATTCGTTGTTGTTTACAATGCCTGAAGACCTTGACCGGTATTCCACCGTATTTGTACTACCCGGAACGGCATCTTCAGGCACCCACCACCTTCTGCAATCAGAAAACCTTCTGTTATCAGGATATTTAAATAACGGAGGGAATTTATACATGGAAGAATGGAGCGGGAACTGGAATATGGGCACAGCCCTGCAGATCCATTCTTATTTTAAGTATAAGTCAAGTCATATCCCGCTTTTCTTTATCAATGAATTCACGGGGATAAGTGGTACCCCGGGCCAGGATATGACATTCAGGTACACATCCCCGGAAAATTATTCTGTTTTTGACTTTGAACCTGTTTCGCCAGCCTTTTCCTTTTTCACCCTTCCGGGTAACCCTACCGTATTCCCTGCAATCGGCTACGCCGGAGAGGATTACAGGACGATCGGCTCCATCGTGGAATTCGGGTCGCTCCATGACAGCACTGCTCCTTCGGATAAACTGACGCTCATGGAACGGTACCTCGGATTTTTCGGGGTGAATTTCACGGGACCTTATCCTTTCTTTCATTCCGACCAGCGATCGGTAAAAGCATATTCGGATGTTTTTTTCACGGACGACTCCTACGAAAATATACTTACACGGAACTGGGAATTTCCGGGCGGAACGCCTGATACTTCATCCCTCCGCGATCCTGTTGTGCATTATGAAAACCCGGGAGAATACGATATTACCCTCACTGTGTCGGATGGTATGCACAGCCGTTCCATCCAAAAGAAATCATACATCGCCGTTCAGCCGAACATTGGCATTCAGGAACCTCGTTTTACAGGGAACGGCATGTTCACGGTTTATCCCAATCCTGCAAAGAACCATGTGAATATTGAATTCCTTGTTCATCCTGAAGGAGCCGTTCATGTTTCGCTCAGGGATCTGCAGGGAAGAATGGTGTTGTCCCGGAGTTTTTTACTGTCACCGGGTGAAAGGCTTTACCGCCTCGACTTCGGGGGGATCGATCCGGGGGTATACCTGCTGAATGTCAGTTCATCTTCTTTCAGCTCCACAGAAAAAGTCATTGCAGAATAGAGTTTTCCGGAATTACTTTTTTCACCGCAAAGACGCAAAGACGCTAAAAATTATTGACATATCGATGGATTCCATCTTTAAAAACAGGAACATTGAAATTTATAAGGAACCCTAATGCTTTATCGGAAAGTTTCAAATATGAGATAATTTGAGCGCAATGAACAGGTAACAGAATCTCAACGGCTTTAATTTCAATAATTATCTCTTCTTCCAAAAGTATATCGAGTCGAAACTCCTTGTTCAAAATATTCCCCCGGTACTTTATAGGTAAAAAAACCTCCTGACTTGCATGTAAGTTTCTTATTTTCAATTCTTCCATAAAACAATATTGATAAACTGACTCCAGGAGACCCGGCCCAAGTTCTTTATGAACTCTGTAACCTGCATCGACGGTTTGTTTCGCATAATATTCGATTCTTTGTTTTTCCATGTTTTTATTGCTGTTTGATTAAATTTTATGGTTAATCGGCTTTTATAGTAAAAGGTAATACATAAAAGGAAAATATTTTAGCGTCTTAGCGTCTTAGCGGTGAAAATCAACAGCTTTCTATGAACACCACCATAATTTGGACATTTCAGGTCTTGAGGTTGGGATATGCCTACTGAATGTCTATTCTTCTTCTTTCACCGCAAAGACGCGAAGACGCTAAAGATTATTTACATATCGATGGATTCCATCTTTAAAAACAGGAACATTGAAATTGATCAGGAAGCCCAATCTTTTATCGGATAGCTTTAAATAGGAAATTGTCCGTGCCGTATGAACAGGTAGCAGACGTTCCCCGTTCGTTTTGAATAATATATATTTCTTTCTTTTTTTATACTTCCTTAATATTTGATTATAATGACTGGTTAATCAGCTTTAATGGTAAAAGGTAATATATAAATGGAATATTTTTTTCGCGTCTTAGCGTCTTAGCGATGAAAATCAACAGCTTTCAATGAAATCTAAAAACAGACCTGGACTATCATGAGGGCAAAAGAAGGGTTAAAATGTTTTCATTACCTTTGAACTCCAAATTTCACGGATGATGAAATTAAAAGCTGAAGCAGCAGACCTTGCCAGGGAATTTTTCGAGGAGATCAGGATGGTTCGCCGGCATCTTCATCAGAACCCCGAGCTTTCAAAAGAGGAATACAAAACCGCCGATTTCATCTGTCAAAAGCTGGATGAATACGGGATTTCCTATACACGGAACATAGCAGGGACAGGAATCATCGGCCTGGTAAAGGGGATAAACCCCGGTAAGGCATGCATCGGTCTGCGGGCCGATATGGATGCGTTGCCCATTATAGAGGAAAATACGGTCGATTATAAATCGACCGTAACGGGGAAGATGCACGCCTGCGGGCATGATGTGCATATGGCCTGCCTGCTTGGTGCGGCAAAGATCCTGAATGATCTGAAAGACCGGTTCGAAGGAAGCATCAAGCTGATCTTCCAGCCATCGGAAGAAACATATCCCGGAGGAGCCACCGGCATGATCGGGGAAGGCGTTCTGAAAAACCCGGAAACCAGTATTGTTATCGGTCAGCATGTCATCAATAACGTGGATGCCGGGAAGATCGGATTGAAACCCGGTGCGTACATGGCCTCCACGGATGAGATCTACCTTACCGTGAAAGGCAAAGGAGGTCATGCCGCCACCCCCGACCAGGTGATCGATCCGATCCTGATCGCTTCGCATATCATCATAGCCGTTCAGCAGATCGTGAGCCGGAATGCCAATCCGATGACCCCGACGGTTGTTTCATTCGGCAGGATCATCGGTGAAGGAAGGTCAAACGTCATCCCTGACGAAGTTTCCGTTGCCGGAACCGTGCGTACATACGATGAATCCTGGAGGAAGAGAATCCATGAAAAGATCACCGGCCTGGCCACCTCGCTTGCAAAAGCCATGGGAGGCACGTGTGATGTTACCATCGCACACGGCTATCCGGCGCTTGTCAATGATGAACCGCTGACGTTGAAAATCAGGAGCCTTTCCAAAGACTATCTTGGGGAAAGCAACGTTATTGATCTGGATGCAAGGATGACATCGGAAGACTTCTCCTATTTTGCAAAGGAGGTTCCTTCATGCCTTTACAGGCTGGGGATACGCAATGAGCAGAAAGGGATCATCTCAAACCTTCATACGGCAACATTTGATATTGACGAATCAAGCCTTATGACCGGAATGGGCCTGATGGCATACCTGGCAATAAATCTTTTGAACGAATGACGCAGAAAAGGAACCCGTCTGGAAACGCTTTTGGCCATTGGCTTTTGGCCCTTGGCTGTTATTTCATTGTTCACTGTTCACTGTTCACTGTTCACTGCTCAGCCCAGGATCACCCCGTCGAAAAGCCGCCGCAGCTTCCTTTCCAGCAGCAGGCCCCCACCCAGTCGAGCGACGAGCAGCTGGCCATGCAGTTCTTCCAGGAGAGGGATTATGAGAAAGCGGCAGAGATCTATGAGCGGCTTTATGCGAAGCAGCCGCCAATCTATTACACCTATTATTTTTACTGCCTGATCGAGATCCGCGATTACGACAAGGCTGAAAAGCTTGTCAAACAGGCACGCAAGGCTGATCCGGATGCTCCGAAATACCTGGTTGACCTTGGGTACATTAATTTCCGGCAGGGAAACCAGGAAAAAGCAAGGAAACTGTATGATGAAGCCGTAAAGGACCTGACCGCCAACCAGCAGCAGATCCTTGAACTGGCCAATGCCTTCATCACCCGGCTCGAAAATGATTATGCCATTAAAGTCTACCTGAAAGGCAGGCAGCTCCTGAAAAATTCATACCCCTTCAGCTTTGAGCTCGCTTCGATCTACGAAAGGACAGGCAATTCAAAGGAAATGATCGAAGAATACCTGAACCTGATCGATTACAATCCCACCTACATCTCAACGGTGGAAGACCGGCTTCAAAGTTCGCTGGCCAATGATCTGGATGACACGAAGAATGAGATCTTCAGGAAAGCATTGCTGAGCAGGGCTCAGCGGGAACCCGACAAATCCTATTTAGGAGAATTGCTCTGGTGGTATTCCATTCAGCAAAAAGATTTTGAGCTGGCGCTGATCCAGGCGAAATCGCTCGACAGGCGCCTGAAGGAGAACGGGAACAGGGTGGTGCAACTCGCCCGGTTGTGCGTGTCGAATAAAGATTATGAGCAGGCCGTGGAAGCCTATAAATACCTGATCGCAAAAGGCCCTGATTTTCCTTTTTACAATGAAAGCCAGGCGGAAATACTGAATACCCGTTACCTGAAAGTGGTTTCCGAACCTGAACCCGCCCTGAAGGAGCTGACGGAGATCGAAAAAGAATTTGAGGCCAAGATCCGGGAAATGGGCCTGAACGGACAATCTATTTCACTGGTGAAAAATCTTGCGCATCTCGATGCATTTTACCTGAACCAGACCGATAAAGCCATTGATCAGCTCAATAATGTGATCAACCTGAACGACATCGGACCGCAGCTTAAGTCGGAGTGCAAGCTTGACCTGGCTGATATTCTTTTGTTCACCGGGGATGAATGGGAAGCGACCCTTCTTTACCAGCAGGTATACAAGGATTTCAAGAACGATGCGATCGGCCAGGAAGCAAAATTCAGGAATGCAAAGCTGTCATATTATATCGGCGAGTTCAAATGGGCCCAGGCCCAGCTCGACGTGCTGAAAGCCGCCACTGCAAAGCTGATCGCCAACGATGCCATGGCCCTGTCGCTTTTGATCAGCGAGAATTTTGATCCCGACAGCGGTACCGTTGCGCTCAGCCTTTTTGCCCATGCCGACCTCCTGGATTTCCGGAACAAGGAAGAACTGGCGGTTCAAACCCTTGATTCCATCCCGATGATCTTTAAAGACCACACCATCATGAACCAGGTGCTGTTTAAAAAAGCGACCATCAGGATCCGGCAGGCAAGGTTTGATGACGCCGATACGCTGCTCGGAACACTCGTCAGCAATTATCCCGATAATATCCTCACCGATTACGCGATCTACCGGCGGGGTCTTCTGAATGAGGAGCAGATAAAGAATAAGGAAAAGGCCATGGCGCTATACGAGGAACTGATGACGAAATACCCGGCAAGCATCTACGTGGTCGATGCACGGAAACGGTTCAGAACATTGCGCGGCGATAAAATTCAATAAATGGTCCGACCGAAAAAGCACCTGGGCCAGCATTTCCTTCGCGACGAGAACATCGCCCGCAAGATCATCGGCTCCATTCCCGGAGAATTTACCAATGTCGTTGAGATCGGCCCCGGAACCGGGGTCCTTTCCAGATACCTTTTAGCAGATGAGCGGCTAACAACGTTTTTCATTGAAATCGACCATGAATCCATTGAATACCTCAGGGCAACATTTCCTGAAATTTCAGGAAAGCTGATCAGCGCCGATTTCCTGGATACAGACCTTTCTGCATTCCCTTCCCCTTTCATTGTGATCGGTAACTTTCCATACAATATTTCCTCGCAGATCCTTTTCAAAGTCCTGGACAACAGGAACAGCATTCCCTGTGTTGTGGGAATGTTCCAGAAGGAAGTGGCCGAACGGATCAGCTCACCACCCGGCTCTAAAAAGTACGGGATTCTCAGTGTTCTTCTCAAGGCATTCTATGATACCGAATACCTGTTCACGGTGAATGAAACCTGCTTTAATCCTCCACCCAGGGTGAAATCCGCGGTGATCCGGTTGAGGAGGAATACGACCATTGCCCTGGGTTGTGATGAAAAGCTGTTCTTCAGGGTGGTCAAAACGGCCTTCAACCAGCGCAGGAAGACCCTGAGGAACGCCCTCGGTTCATTTTCTTTTCAAACGCTGAAGAAAGATGATGTCATCCTTGGGAAAAGGGCGGAACAATTGTCGGTTGAGGATTTCATCCTCATCACGAAGGATGTTGTAATTTAATGTACCGACCCCGCTCTACATACCCACCCCTCAAATCCCCTCCCAAAGTTCCCCGCGTACGCGGGGATCCAGGGAGGGGAAGACCGAAGGTCGCGGTGGGTACGATGTGACTGGCGATTATCCGCAGCCGTAAAGGAAAAATATTTACTTTTGCTCCAAATATTGATGTTCATGGATCAACCGAAGAAAAAAAAGAAAACGGTCGTTACCCAACCCCCTGTGAAAGTAAAGAAACCTGCAACCAGGCAGGGAAAACCTGCCAAAGCCACGGGTAAAGTTTTCAAGACCTACAACCCTGCAAAAAGCAATGGTTTTATTGTTTTGTTTTTCTTTATCCTCGCTTATGTCCTTTACGGAAATACCATTCTGAACAAATATGCAATTGATGATGAATTTGTCACCGGTCCTCAAAACGGTGTTGTCACTCAGGGACTGAAAGCGATTCCGCAGATCTTTTCAACACCGTATGTTTCACAGACCGGCAATGTCGGCAGCCAGTCAGCCGACTACCGTCCCATCGTAAAGCTGACATTCGCACTCGAATACCAGCTGTGGGGTGAAAAACCGGGCAGGAGCCATGCAGTGAATGTCCTGATCTATTTTTTTCTCTGTACACTGCTCTTTTTTATCCTGAAAAGACTTTTCAAAGACTATAATATCCTGTTTCCGTTCCTGATCACCGTTCTTTTTATGGTCCATCCCCTCCATACCGAAGTGGTGGCCAGCCTCAAGAACCGGGATGAGATGCTCGCCTTCCTCTGCGGATTTGGCGGGCTTTACTATTTCCTCCGGTATGCGGAAAACAAGAATATCCGGTTTGTTTTTTATGCAATGATCGTCTTTTGTATCGGGTATCTTTCCAAGTCCTCGATCCTTCCGTTCCTTTTGCTTTACCCGCTTGTTCTGTACTTCTTCACGGATATCCCGTTCAAAAAGATGGTGCCTCTCTTTCTTGCAGTTCTTGCGGTCATCGCCATTTCCCAGTTCGGCCCGAAACTATTCCTGCACCATGCGGCCAGGGTGAATTCTTTTATCGAGAATCCTCTTTATATTGACAAGAACCTGTGGCACAGGCTGGGGACAGCGATGCTTGCCCTGTTGTTCTATATCCGGATGCTTTTCTATCCATATCCTATGGTCTATTATTACGGATACGACACGATCCCGATCACGAACCTCTGGAACATATGGGTGCTCGTATCCATTGTCATCTATGCCATTTTACTGGCCATAGCGGTGATGAAATTCCGTGAGAAGCACGTTCTTTCCTTTGCGATCTTCTTCTACCTGATCGCGATTTTCATGTATTCGAACCTGCCGACACCCGTTGTGGGGATCGTCGGGGAGCGGTTTGCATTCCTGGCTTCAACCGGGTTCATCATTGCCCTGGTTTACCTGGTCTTCAAGCTTTTCAGGACAGAGCCAAGAAGTCTGACGATCGAGCTCAGCGACCGGATCAAGATCCTCGCCCTTGTCATTCTGCTTGCCGTTCCTTCCATCTACCTAACGATCAAACGGAACAGGGCATGGCGGAATTCATACGACCTTACAGCCACCGACCTCAAGCGTGTACCAAGGTCTTCGAAAGTCTGCATCCAGTATGCCGGTCAGATGATGAACCGGGTTTACAAGGCCGACCCCAGGGACCAGGAATCGATGCGGCAGTCGTTTACTCCTGTCATTACAAAGTATTTCAGAAGAGGCCTCGACCTCTACCCGGATAACTATGCAACCCTGAATGACCTCGGTTCCGTTTACATTAATTTTGCAGAAAATCCTGATTCTGCCATCTGGTTCCTGAAGAAGGCGATTGCACTTGAACCGAAGCTCCAGCCGGCCTGGGTCAACCTGGGGCTTGCATACAGGAAGAAACAGCAATTTGACAGCGCCATTTACTGCTATAAAAAAGTGCTGGCGCAAAACCCAAAAGAGATCAAGGCATTGATCGCCATGGGAAATGTTTATAATGATATCGGAAAATTTGAAGAAGCCGTAAGGATGAACCAGGATGCCATGCAGGTGGATCCTTCCTCGGATATCCCGTACAGGAATATAGGGAACTATTATATCCAGCAGGGCGATACGGCAAGGGCTGTCAGATTCTGGGAGCAGGCAGCGGAAAAAAATCCGGAGTACGATATCTGCATGAAACTGAATTCGCTATACCGGCTCAAAGGCAATATGGACAAGGCAAATTATTATTATGACCTGGCCAATGCCTCGATCAGGAAGAACAGGAAGAAGTAAAGTCAGAAAACGAAGATATGATCCCGAAGAACCTGCCTGAGTTGCTGATAAGGGTTGCCACGATGCATCCGGAGAAAGGTGTAGGTTTCATCAATCCCGACGGGAGCGATCATTTTCTTACCTATACCGAACTCCATCATAAAGCAGGTCAGCTGCTGAACGGTCTGGCCCGATTTGATATCCGGGCAGGTGACCACATCATCCTGGCACTGGATAAGAATGCAGAGATCATCCCGTTATTATGGGCCTGTTTCCTGGGAGGGATCATTCCCACGGTCCTGCAGCCGCCGTTATCCTTCACTGAATTCAACCCTTCGGCCGAAAAAGCAGCCAAAGTATTTCAGGTGCTTTCGAAACCACGAATCATTCTTTCACACCATTATTTTACCGGTTGGAAACAGGGAGAGATCCCCGATGAATACTTTATCGATATTGAAAGCATAAAACAGGTACCGGGCGATCATGAGATCAGGGAACCTGAAGGAAATGACACCGCACTGATCCAGTTTTCATCAGGAAGCACAGGCGATCCGAAAGGAATCGTTCTTAGCCACAGGAATATACTCACGAACACCTCGGATATAAGTTTTGCGTTAAACCTTACAACGGCCGATGTCTCGGTAAACTGGATGCCGCTTTATCACGACATGGGTCTCATGGGATATCATTTTACTTCCATTTATGGCCAGGTGAACCAGTATATTATTGATACACCCGACTTCATCAAGAACCCGGCACTGTGGTTGGATGTCATGAGCGACAAACGTGCTACCATTACCGGTTGCCCGAATTTCGGCCAGGTCCTCGTCAGCAGATACCTCACCAGAAAAAAAGCAGGCCATTGGGACCTGAGCCCGATGAGAGCGATGCTGGATGGGGCGGAACCGATTTCAACCATGGTCATGAACGAATTCATCACCAATCTGAAGCCGTTCGGATTCAGGAGAAATGCCCTGATGCCGGTGTATGGCATGGCTGAAGCGTCCCTCGCAGTCACCTTCTCTGCACTGCATCATGATCCGGAAGTCCTGGCGGTGAACAGGTATGACCTGCAGCACAATAACCTTGCGGTGCCCCGGACCGTTGGGGAGGATTATGTTGAAGTGGTTTGTGTCGGAAAAAAGATGAATCACACAGAGATCAGGATTGTTGACGAGAATGATGATCCCCTCCCTGAGAATGAAGTAGGACAGGTCCAGATCCGCGGGATCAATGTTACGCCCGGGTATTTCAATAACCCGGGGGAAACGGTCAGGTCATTCTGCAATGACTGGCTCCGGACTGGCGACCTTGGATTCACCAGGGATCAGAAGCTTTATATAACAGGCAGGATCAAAGACATCATTTTTATCAATGGCACGAATTATTATGCCCATGATCTTGAGAATACTGCCATGCAGATTGAGGAGATCACTTTCGGAAAGATCGTGATCGGCGGATATTTCGACGAAAAAGAGGGGCGTGACAAGCTTATCGTATTCCTTGTGGGCGCCCAGAACCAGGCGACAACCGACCTTTTCAGGAAGATAAAAATCCTTTTCATGCAAACCATCGGGATAAGCCCGGATACATTCATCCCTGTGAGGTCAAACCAGATCCCGCGCACCAGTAGCGGAAAGATCCAGCGCTATAAAATGATCCGGAGTTACCTGCGCGGGGAATTTGAGAACATTGTCAAATTGTGAAGTAGCGAAGTAGTGAAGTAGTGAAGTAGCGAAGTAGCGAAGTAGCGAAGTAGTGAAGTAGTGAAGTAGTGAAATAGTGAAATAGCGAAGTAGTGAAATAGCGAAAATTCATGTAGAAAGTTTTTTACCATTTGATTTTTATTGATGAAGATATACCATCTGTTTTTTGATTCAGGAGTTTCAATTTTTTATTTTCAAATAAGAAAAAGTTTTAAACGATTTCGCTACTTCGCTACTTCGCTACTTCGCTACTTCGTAATACTTTTAACTACCCTCAATGCAGTCACTGCCCTGGCCCAATCCGGAACGATCAAAGGCCGGGTGTTCAATCATAAGAATAATGAACCGCTGCCTTTCACGAACATCATTCTTGAAAATGAGCCGACAAAGGGGGTCTCCAGCGATATCGACGGGAATTTCACGATCACAGGAGTAAAGCCGGGATATGTCAGGCTTATTGCATCCTGTGTGGGTTTTCAGAAGTACGTTTCGGAGGATTTCCTTGTCACCAATTCAAAGACGGTGTTCCTGGAGATCGCTATGGATGAGTCGGCGGTGACCCTTCAGCAGGTGGAAGTGAAACCTTCCGAATTTACGCGGAAAGAAGAAAGCCCCATTTCGCTTCAGCGGCTGAATATCGAACAGATCGAACGCAGTCCCGGCTCCAACAGGGATATATCGAAGGTCATACAATCACTGCCCGGCGTGGCATCGGCACCCACCTTCCGGAATGATGTGATCGTGAGGGGAGGAGGTGCCAGTGAAAACCGGTTTTACCTTGATGGTGTCGAGATCCCGAACCTCAACCATTTCTCGACACAGGGCGCTTCCGGAGGTCCTGTAGGGATCATCAACGTCGATTTTATCCGGGAAGTGGAATTCTATGAAGGCGCCTTCCCGGCAAAAAGAGGCAATGCGCTCAGCTCTGTCCTGGAGTTCAGCCAGATCGACGGCAGCAAGGACAAGTTCGGAGCCCGGCTTTCCCTGGGTTCAAGCGACCTCGGAATTACACTGAACGGACCCGTCACGAAAAATTCAACACTCATATTATCCTACAGGAGATCTTACCTGAAATTCCTCTTTTCCGCCCTTGGCCTGCCCTTTCTACCCACTTATAATGATTACCAGCTCAAATACAAGATCGACCTCAATAAGCGTAACCAGTTATCAGTGATCTCCATCGGTTCCTTCGATAAGAATAAGCTGAACACCGGTCTGAAAAACCCGAATGACTTCCAGCAATATGTGCTTTCATCTTTACCCTCCAGCAACCAGTGGAGCTATACGTTCGGCGTGGTGTACAAACATTTCCGCGACAATGGTTACGGAAACTGGATATTCAGCAGGAACATGCTGGATAATGAGCAATTGAAATACAAGAACAATGTGGAAGTCCCCGACAGTTTGCTGATCAGTTACAAGTCGCAGGAAAGCGAGAACAAAGTGCGGTACGAGGGCCTGACCGACCTTGTGAAAGTAAAGATCAGTTACGGTGCCGGGTTGCAGTATTCCGAATACACGAACAACACCTATCAGCAATTTTACTCGGGAAATGAGCTGAAGCCCGTCAATTACAGCTCATACATCGATGTGTTTTTCTGGAATGTTTATGCACAGGCTACAAAAGGCTTTTTTAAAGACAAGCTGACTCTTTCCCTCGGGTTACGGATGGATGCGAACAGTTATTCGAAGAAGATGTCGCGGATGTGGCAGCAGCTTTCGCCACGTTTCTCCGCCTCCTACGGTATTACCGACAGGTTCTTCATCAATTTCAACACCGGCAGGTACTATCAGCAGCCGGCCTATACATCGCTCGGGTACCGGAGCAATACGGGAACCCTGGTGAATGATTCGCTGGGCATCCGCTATATTTCATGCGATCATGTTGTACTGGGCTTTGAGTTCCTTCCGGAGATCCACTCCAAGCTTTCGGTGGAAGGGTTTTATAAGATGTACAACCATTATCCCTTTTCCATCAGGGATTCCGTGGCATTGGCAAGCAAGGGAGCCGATTACGACATCTACGGCAATGAGCCGCTGCTGCCTATTTCCAAAGGAAGGGCTTATGGAGCCGAGCTTCTTTACCGCAACAGCGACCTCTTCGGGTTCAATGTCATCGTTTCATACACCTTTGTGAGAAGCGAGTTCACGGATTATCACGGGAAATATGTGCCATCGGCCTGGGACAACCGGAATCTGCTGAATGTGACGTTAGGCAGGAAGTTCAAACACAACTGGGAGATCGGCATGAAATGGCGTTTCGTAGGTGGAGCGCCTTATACACCTTACGATGAGAACAAGTCAAGCATCGTCGCCGCCTGGGACGTCCAGGGACGGGGCTACCTCGATTATGGCAAATTCAATACATTGCGGTTGAAATCGTTCAACCAGCTTGACATCAGGATCGATAAAGGATTTTATTTTAAGAAATGGTCGCTGATGCTATATGTCGATGTTCAGAATGTTTTGAATTTCAAAGCCGATCAGCCCGACATCCTCGTCAACACCCAGCCTGACGGCACAATCGTCAAGTACACCGACGACCAGGGCATCGAGCGCTACAAGCTGCGGTACATCACCAATTATGCCGGCACAGTTCTTCCCTCGGTCGGGATCATGGTGGAGTTATAGCCGGCTAAATCACCTCAGCTTCACTTTTCATAATGCAGGAATGCAGGAATTCATAATGCATAATTTAATGGTTGCTAATCCCTTACTGCATTTTGCATTACTGCATTGGAAAGGCACGCGGATTTTCCGGATTGTCGCGGATAAAAATAACCGCAGAGTCGCAGAGAAAATGAAATTTTGCATTTTGCATTTTTCCTGCCAATCAGTGAAAACTTCCTTCGCTCTCCTTTCGCTCTCCCTTCGTTCTGCCTTCGTTGGCGAAGGATCATAAAGGGAAGCGTCTAAATCAACAAATCAACAACTCATCAAATCACCAACTCAATTCACAACCGTCATTCCAGCGAAAGCGGGAATCCGCCCTCAAGTTACCCCATAGTATAAAATCATTATTTTGAAATATGTTGTAACTTTAACCTTTACGATTTTCCGGATTTTTAAAGTCAGCCTCATGAAAACCTTTACTCGTTCCATTCATTTCCTCATTTTCCTTGTGAGTCTTTTGCCGGGCCCGGTCAGATCACAGGAATGCTATTGGTCGTCACATATCGGGGGAACCTCTACCGATGGTGGAGGAATTATGGGTTCCGACAGGGATGGCAATGTTTATGTTTCCGGTTCAACACAGGGTCCGGTTTGTTACTTCAATTCCTACAGCATAAGTTTAGGCGGAGATTATGATCGGTCGTTTTTCGTGAAATATGATGCGACAGGAAATGAGGTCTGGATAAAAGAGTTTGATGGAATATCCACAAGTCCTGACATCTCCATTGGTGTTGGTGGCATAATTGATACGATCCGGGATGCTATATTGGGCTGTGGTTATTTTTATGCACAGTTGTGTTTGGACGACACTATCATCTCTGGTAACGGCCAGACTATTTTCATCATGAAGATGGATCTGGATGGGAATGTCCTGTGGGCAAGAACCGGAGGGGGGCCAGGTCTTGATTATCCATTAGGAATAACCTATGATGAGCAGGGCAATATCTATCTGTCGGGATGCAATGAAAAAGAAGCCACTTTCGGGGAAACCAGGATCCCAGCCGGAGGATTCCTGGCAAAATATACGACGGATGGAAACCTCCTATGGGTGAAAAACAAATTCAGGGAATACAGCCCATATGGGTATTTTCCGTACACGGAAGCCCCGCCTTTTAATCTTTTCTATTCAAAGGACAATTTATTAATTAATGGAAATATCCGTAACGACACAATTGTTATTGATACTATTACCATTATTAAAAGTTCGGGCTATTTATCTTCATACCTTGCTTCTTTTGATACTAGTGGGAATGTACAGTGGTTAAAACCAGCAGCAAGACCATTGGGATTTTGTGGCGGGCAATTTACTTCCGATACCTCAAACAATATTTATATAACTGGTTCTTATCAGCAAAAAGCAATATTTGAAAATGATACTCTTTTCGATTCACTGGCTGTTATTGATTGTTTTATTGCCAAGTATACAAGTGCTGGTGAATTTGTATGGGCAAGGCATTTGAATTCAAATAGTTTTGCTTTTGGAAGAGGTGTATTATCCGATGGAAAAGGGAATATATATCTTGCCGGAACATTTAGTGAAAAAGCTTGTTTTGGGATTGACACTTTAATTTCGGGATCTATGAATGATAAGTTTCTTGCTAAGTATTCATCCGAAGGAATTTGCGAAGGGGTAAGACAATATTCTGAAGGAGAGATATATAAATTCGGGATCAGCCCATCGGGTACTATTTTATGGGCGGGCACATTTGTTGGCTCAATAAGCATAGGGCCTCATACATTCACCTCTTACGGCGGCGAGGATGTTTTTGTGGCCGAATGTTCACCAATTACGAGTATTGAGCCCAAATCAATCCCGAAGCAGAATCAGCTTCTCATTTATGCCAACCCCAACGACGGCAAATGCACAATTACCCTCCCCGAAGAATTTCAGAATGAGAAAAAACTGACGTTGAACATTTTCGACAGCCAGGGCAGACTCATTCAAAAAATGCCGGTTGAATCAGGTGAACATAAGATCGGCATTAACCTGCAGGCCGAAGCGAAAGGAATTTATAACGCCATTCTTTCGAACGGGAAGAAGAGTTATTCGGGGAGGATTGTGGTTAAGTGATGGGCACGCGTCACAGACGCGCGCCAGCAAGGGGTGATAATTCAAAATGCATAATGCAGGAATTCATAATGCATAATTCATGAAATTTAAGAAAGAAAATATTTTGCATTCCTGCATTTTGCACTCCTGCATTTTGCATTCGGTCATGTTGGTTGGTGATCGGTTGATCAGGTGCCAGGATAACAACACTACTCAACAACTAAACACCTAAGCACCTAAGCAACTAACCAGCTAAGCGAAAGTGTAATATTATGCATTTTGCATTATGAATTCCTGAATTATGAATTCCTGCATTATGAATTCCTTCCACCCTTCAGAAAGATCCTCCTGTAGTACCAGTAGTTCAGGCTAAGCATCATGGTGGAGATGGGATCCCGGGTGGCAATGAAAGTCCGCAATCCCCTGATCAGGATCTGCGGGGGGAAAAAGATCTTTCCAAGTGCTGCCAGTATTTCCTTTAAGAGATGATCGGTCTGAAGGACCGGATGACTTATGGTGGGCTCGAAATAGTCGTAACGGCTCCAGTCGCGGGGGAAATCGGTGTAAAGCAGTCGTTTTTCGGCGCTGACTTTTTCAAACAACTGTGTACCCGGCAGCGGGGTGAGAACAGAGGTCTGGAACGAATCGGCGCCGCAACGCAGGGCATACCTCGCTCTTGCCCGGATGGTTTCGGCGGTGTCGGTATCCCATCCGAAGATCAGCCCGGCGATCACCCCGATCTTTTCCCGGTGAATGGCCCTGAATACCTTTTCGTAGCCTGTGGGTCCCATCGGAATATTCAGTTTTTTATTCGCCTCTTCCAGTTGTTCCCCGGATTCTGATTCAATGCCGAGAAACAGCATCCGGCAGCCGCTCTGGTAAGCAAGTTTAAGCAGTCCGGGATCTTCTGCAATGTTGACCGATGATTGGGAAAGCCAGTATTTCTTTATCCCCCGTTTGATGATCCCCTCGAAAAGCAGCCGGGCCCTTTCTTTTGAAACTTCGTTATGACCGATGATGTTGTCGTCGATGAAAAACACGAATTTCTGCGGGATCTCCTGCAGTTCGTCGAGCACTTCTTCGATGGGACGGAAGCGGTAATGCCTGCCGTTGAAGGCGGAAACGCTGCAAAAGGTGCAGTTCATCGGGCATCCACGCGTTGTCTGGATGCCGGCACAGATATAGCCCGGATAGAACAGGTCGCGGCGGGGTTTGGGCTGGCGGATCTCGCGGCTGAATGATTCATTGTACAGGCGTTTCAGGTTTCCTGATTCGAAATCACGGATCACCTGCGGCCAGTTCGATTCGGCTTCGCCCTGCACGACGACATCCACATATTTCATTCCTTCTTCCGGAAGCATCGAAACGTGGATCCCGCCCATCACGGTTGGAATGCCTTTCTCCCGGTAAATGGCAGCAATCTCGTACGCACGCGGCGCGCTGCTGGTAAAAGCCGTCAGCCCGACAAGATCTGCTTCATAATACCTGAATTCCCGGAAATTCTCATCAATGATCTTGATCTTCCAGTCGGGAGGGGTGAGTGCCGCGATGATGCCAAGGCTCAGGGGCTGGTTCCGCGTGGCCTCATTGATATGGAACCCCGGCCGGAGCTGGTTTGCAGGATTGACAAGAAGTAATGTTTTCCGTTTCATGGGCATCAGTCGATCAGCCAGTTCTTTGGTTTTTTCGCATTCCCGAAAGTCATGCTCCGGTAGTTCCAGTTGCTCATGTAAGACCAGTAAGCCGTTGTAAGGCTCCGTGTCCTGAACCAGGTTTTCAGCATCCTGCGCTTCAGGAATGAAGGCTCATAAACCTTGTCGATGGCCCTGAAGATGTAATCCTGCATCTCTTCCCTGCTCATGGTATCGGGCCGGAAAACCAGGGATTCATAGCCATAGTGCTTCCAGTCGCCGGGGAAATTGTTCAGCACGAGGCGATCCTCTTTCACGAACCGCTCAAACAACCTTGTTCCGGGCAGGGGTGTCAGCATGGTAGCCTGGATCGAGTCGGCCCGGCAGTTCCGGGTGAAACTGGCACGGTGATCGATGCTTTCCTTCGTGTCATTCTCCCAGCCGAAAATAAACCCGGCGATCACAGCGATCCCGTATTTATGAAGCTTCCTGAAGACCTTGTCATAAGAGCCGGCGCCCATCTTCGCATTCAGCTTTTTATTGGCGCCGATCAACTGGTCTTCAAGTTCTGATTCGATCCCGATGAAAAGCATCTTGCACCCGCTCTTTGCGGCGTATTCGAGAATTTCCTCATTGTCTGACACATTCAGCGAGGCCTGTCCGATCCAGTTCTTGTTGATGCCGGCATCGATCATGGCCTTGAAAAGCTCGATGGTCCTCGCCTGCGCCATGCTGTTGTTCCCGACGATGTTGTCGTCGAGGATGAAAATATTCTTCTGCGGGATCTCTTTCATCTCGGCGATCACCTCGTCGATCGGCCGGTAGCGGTAGTGGCTTCCGTTGAACGCCGTTACGGAGCAGAAATCGCAGTTCATCGGGCATCCGCGCGATGTCTGAACCGAGGCGAAGATGTAACCCGGATGGAATATCTGCCTGTCAGGTCTTGGTGAATGGACCAGGTCGGTGAGGTTTCCTTTGTAGATCTTCTTCATCGAATTTTTCTCAAAATCGGCGATGACATCCGCCCAGACCGATTCAGCCTCGCCGATCACAACACTGTCGACGAAATTCAGCGCTTCATCCGGCACCATCGAAACATGGATCCCGCCGATGACGGTCGGGATCTTTTTCTCCCGGTAGATCGCAGCCAGTTCATAAGCCCGTGCAACAGTCGAGCTGAAAGCCGTAAACCCGACAAGGTCCGCATCGTAATACCTGAATTCCCTGAAATTCTCATCAATGATCTTGATCTTCCAGTCCTTCGGCGTGAGCGCAGCAATGATCCCAAGGCTCAGCGGCTGGTACCGCGTATCCTTGTTCACAATGAACCCGCTTCCCGTCCTGACGGCGGGATTGACGAGTAACAGGGTTTTCTTTCTTTCCGGGTTCATTTCATTGTGCTATGCGCCTCCGTCATCCCCGCGAAAGCGGGGACAGGCTTCAGGCTTCAGGCTATAGGCTGCAGGCCAAAGGCCAAAAGCTAAAAGCTAATTGCAAATTGTTCATTCTTCATTTTTCACTCTTCACTCTTCACTCTTCACCGCCACCGTCTCCCTCTCCATCGCAATCGACCGGTAATTCAGGTTTGAGTTCCATGCCCAGACGGCGCTGCGGAGGTTTTTTGTATTCCACCAGGTGCGGATGAACTTCCGGCGGATGTTGTTCATCGATGCAATTCTGTTGTATGCTGTATCTGTTGACTTGGCCAGTTCCTGCGCGGTCATCCCGAGGGGACTGAACACCACGTCGGAGAAATGAAAATGCTGCCAGTCATTTGGAAAATTCTTGCAAAGTATCCTGTTTCCTGCAACCATTTTCTCATAGAGCTTTGTCCCGGGAAGAGGCGTCATCACGCTGGCCTGGGTGACATCCACGCTGCTCGAGATGATATAATCGGTGCGGCGCTTCAGTGATCCGACCGTGTCGGAATCCATCCCGTAAATGAATGCACCAAGCACGTTGATGCCGTACTTATGCAGTGTTTTATAAGCTTCCCGGTAATTTTCCACGCCAAGCTTCAGGTTGACCTGCTTGTTGGAGTCTTTCAATGCCGCTTCATCCTCCGCTTCAATCCCGATGAGAAGCATCCGGCATCCGCTTCGGGCCGCCAGCTTCAGGATTTCGGGTTTTTCAGCGATGTTCAGCGATGCCTGGGCAAACCATTCTTTTTTGTATCCTCTCCGGATCATGCCTTCAAAGAGCGCCACCGCATGATCTTCGGCGATCTTGTTATATCCGATGATATTGTCATCAACAAAATAAAGCAGCTTATGCGAAACCGATCCGATTTCGTCAAGGACGGCATTCACATCCCGAAGCCGGTATTTGTGACCATTAAAGGAAGGAACGGAACAGAAATCACAATTCATGGGGCATCCCCTGGAGGTCTGGATGGATGCAAAAAGATAGGCCGGGTGGAACAGGTCATGGCGGGCAGGAGGGAGGTTCTTCAGGTCGGTAAGGTCAGACCTGTATATTTTCTGCAGGTTCCCGGATTCAAAATCCCGGATCAGGTTGTTCCATGAACCTTCCGCTTCGCCGATCACCACTGCATCGGCATACTGAAGCGCCTCATCCGGAAGGGCGGAAGCATGGATTCCGCCGATCACCACCGGGATCCCTTTCTCCCTGTAGACCGCAGCGATCTCATACGCCCGGTTCACCGAGGCTGTTACAGCGGTAATCCCTACAAGGTCTGCTTCACGGAACTGAAATTCACGAAAGTTCTCATCGAGGATCTTTACCTTCCAGTCCGCCGGGGTCAACGCCGCAATAATTCCCAAACCAAGGGGAACCTGTTTTGATTCTCTTCTGAGGAGGTATCCTTTGCGGTAAGTGTTTGCCGGATTGATGAGTATGAGTCGTTTGGCTGCTGCATTCATTCATGCAAAGGTACGAAATTCTCACTTGCAGTAATGGATCTCGCGTTCGAACATGATGTTCCGGGCCAGATGTTCTCGGCCTCACCGACAACCACTGCATCCACGAATTTCAGGGCTTCCTCGGTGCACATGGAAGCATGGATCCCGCCCATGATCACAGGAATCTTCCGTTCATGGTAAACCTGTGCTATTTCATAAGCGCGGTAAGCATTGGGGGTGTAAGCCGTAATTCCCACCAGGTCGGCATCCTGGAATCGAAAATCACGGTAATTTTCATCAAAGATCTTTGTTTTCCAGGGGCTGGGTGTATAGGCAGCGATGATAGCAAGGCAGAGCGGTGGTGATTTGTCATGATCTTGCAGAGCAAGCCCTTTCCTGTACCTGCTGACAGGATTAATCAGCAGGAGCCTGGGACAGTTTGACTCCATAGAATTAAGTTATGACAATGTGATCAAAATAAAATATTGAGGGAAATTACAAAGAAAAGTCATTCAAACAAATACATACTGAAAAATATGAGCGAAACATCTTTTTCAGGGTATCAAAAAAAATTATATCTTTGCCTTAAAATGGATTAAAAATGACTGTTCAAGAATTTATTAAGCACATTGAGGATGAATTCGATGACGTGAAACCCGGAGTTCTGCAGCCGGATAGTAATTTCAGGGATGTGTTTGAATGGAACTCAATAAATGCGCTGATCCTTATTGCTATGGTAAAAACTGAATATGATGTGACCCTCACTGCAGATGACCTGGTCAAGTCAAAGACAGTGAATGATATCTATTCACTGGTCGAAAGCCGGTTTGAAAAATAATGGCTCTTTTCTCTCTACAAAATGTCAGGGTGGCCGGAATTGCGGCTGCAGTTCCGGAAAATACGGAACACAATGCGGATTATGCCTGGATCACGAAGAAAGAGCGCGACCTTCTGATCAAGAATATCGGCGTAGAAACCAGGCATGTTGCTCCAAAAGGTGTTACAACCGCTGATCTTTGCGTACCTGCTGCAGAGAAGTTGATCAGCGAGTTGCAGTGGGACAAAAATGAAATAGAACTGCTTGTTTTTGTTTCCCAATCACGCGATTACCTTGTTCCAACAACTGCCTGTATTATTCAGGACAGGCTCGGCCTGCCGCACTCATGCATCGCCTATGATATCGGTCTGGGTTGTTCAGCATATGTTTACGGGCTATCCACGGTCGCAGGATTAGTGACCTCCGGAGCAGTAAAAAAGGCCCTCCTGATGGTCGGCGATATTTCCACACTTACGACTTCATACCGTGATAAGAGTACCTATCCGCTGTTTGGTGATGCAGGAACTGTTACTGCACTGGAGTACTCCACTGAGACCCCGGATATCACCTTCAACCTGCAGACAGACGGCTCAGGCTATAAAGCATTGATGATCCAGGATGGGGGCGCAAGGAACGGTTTGTCAAGAAAATCATTTGATTATAAGGAATACGGGAAAGGGATCCGCAGGACAAGGCTTCATCTCGAGATCAATGGCATCGAGGTATTCAATTTCAGCCTCCGCGAAGTTCCTCCAAATATAAAATCATTGTTGAAATATTCTGAAACCTCATTGGATCAGATCGATTATCTTGTGTTTCACCAGGCAAACAAGCTGATCATAGAAACAGTGCGGAAAATGCTCAGGGTTGAACCGGAAAAAGTCCCTTATTCAATCAGGGAATTCGGGAATACCAGCGGCACCTCCGTTCCATTGACCCTGGTCGTCAAACTCAGGGATCAGCTGACCACAGGCAAGGTAAAATTGCTTCTGTCTGCATTTGGAGTAGGATTGTCATGGGGATCAGTAATCCTTGAAACCGACCGGATTTGCATACCTGACCTGATCTATTTCTAACAGAAAGAGCCTGAGAATGGATAAGCTTTCGATGACCGGCAAAACGATCCTGGTAACAGGCGCTTCCTCCGGAATAGGGCGGGAGGCGGCAATTCTCATTTCAAAAAACGGCGGAACGGTTTTTATCACCGGGCGGGATCAGGCAAGGCTGGACGAAACATATGTACAGCTTCAGGCTACAGGCCACAGGCTACAGGCTTCGGACTCAATGCTTGTAGCCTCTGACATCCGACCTCTGACTTCTGACCACCAGCGTAAGGTTGCTGACCTCACATTGGAAAAAGAATTGGATCAGCTTATCGCCGATCTTCCCAAACTCAACGGGATTGTACATTGCGCCGGGATCGTGGGGCCGCTGCCGGTGAAGTTCATCACCCAGGCTGATATCGACCGGATGTTCAGTATAAATTTCCATGTACCGGTCAACCTGACCAGCAAGCTGCTTCGCAGTAAAAAACTTTGTGATGGCGCATCGGTTGTATTCATGTCGACCATCGCCACGAAAAATCCTTATTTCGGAGGAGCTCTTTACAGCAGTTCGAAAGCTGCGCTGGAAGCTTATTCCAGAACACTTGCGCTGGAACAGGTGGCCAAGGGGATCCGCTCGAACTGCCTGATGGCCGGGTTGGTTGATACCCCGATGATCGTGAGCCCTTCTGAAGAGAAGATGCAGGAAGAGGCACTGGAGCGGTACCTGAGAAGATATCCGCTGGGCATCGGAAAACCGGAAGATGTGGCAGCCGCCATCCTGTTTTTCCTGACAGATTCATCAAAATGGATTACTGGCACAAGCCTGATACTTGGGGGTGAGTGAAGAGTGAAGAGTGAAGAGTGAAGAGTGAAGAATGAAGAATGAAGAGTGAAGAATTAAAAATGAAAAGATTACCATATTATCTAAGCTTTTTCGTAATTCGTAATTCGTAATCCGTAATTATAAGTGTCGTCACCAATTTACTCAGTCGTCGTCCCTGTGTTTAACAGTGAAAAATCACTGGAAGAGTTGTTTCTTGGGATCTCGGGGGTATTCCGGGAGATCGGCAAGGAGTATGAGGTTATTTTCGTGGACGATTGCAGTGCCGACAAAAGCTGGGCTGCGGTAACGGACCTGAAAAGCCGCTTTCCCGGTGTGATCACAGCCATCAGGCTCAGCAGGAATTTCGGTCAGCATAATGCAACCCTTTGCGGATTTTCCTTTGCAAAAGGGCAATTCATCATAACCATCGACGACGACCTTCAGATACCCCCGGGGGAGATCAGAAAGCTTATTGAAGCCGGACAGTCCGATGAGCCTGACCTGGTTTATGGGTATTACAGCGACAACAAGCACTCCCTGGTGCGGAGGGTGGGAAGTGAATCGCTTAAAAAGTCGTCGAAGTTCTTCAGGAAAACGATCGATAAGGGCTCATCATTCAGGATGATCAGGGCGGAGATCGTAAAAAGGATCGTGGAGCATCAGCATCATTTTCTCTTTATCGACGAGATCCTGCAATGGTACACCGGGGATATTGCTTTGGTGGAAGTGAGGCATGAACCAAGAAAATACCAGCAATCGAACTATTCATCCGGAAAGATCCTCAAGCTTGTGGGGAATATCCTGATCTATTACACCACTATCCCGCTGAAAGTATTGATCTACGGAGGATTTACAGTTTCCCTGGTTTCCCTGGCCTATGGCGCTTACTTTATCATGAAGAAACTTCTGTTCAACGTTCCCCTTGGTTATACCTCCCTGATCGTTACCATCCTTTTCTCGACAAGCATATTGCTTTTTAGTCTCGGTGTCATCGGCGAATACCTCAGCCGTATCTATCAGGTCCAGAATAAAAAGCCACCCTATTCGATAAAAAAGGTAATTTGATAACGGAGGTCGGAGGTTGGATGACAGAGAACGGACGATGGAGAACAGCTGATCATTTTAGCTGAAGCAATTTCGATGTCTTGCTGACTTCATTCGCATGAAAGCAAGAGCCCTCCCCTGATATCTGACTTCAAATATCTGAATGTGAAAAATATATTTCATCCCGTTACGTTATTTACCATTGTATTGATTAACCCAGATAACCATGAAATTCACCAGGTACGGTATTTCGATCAGTTTACTTACAGATGCAGATATTGAAATGGTCAGGCAGTGGCGGAATGACCCCGTTGTTGTCAGGAATTATCAGTACCGCGAGTACATTACTCCGGAAATGCAGGCGGAGTGGTTCAAAACCATCAATAATATCAATAACCTTTATTGTATCATTGAGTACAAAGGGGAAAAGGTTGGGGTGGTCAACCTCAAGAACATTGATTGGGAAAAAATGAAATTTGAAACCGGGATCTTTATTCCGTATGAAAAGTATCATAATTCGCCACTGCCTGCAATGATCTCACTCATCACGACCGAGATCCCGTTCAGGTTGCTGAACTGGAACATCGGCTATGCCCATGTGCTGAAAGAAAATAAGCCTACACAGACCTTTATCAAACAACTTGGGTATGAATTGGCTTCCGGTCAGGAAGATAAGGAAAACCAGGAGTATTTCATCACCAGCGAAAACTTCGAGAAAAAAGCGGGCAGGATCCGGAAAGCGATCGACACTGTAACGGGCAAGTCTGAAATGGGTACTCTGTTTATCAGCGCGGAAGAAGCGGGTACTGAACCCGTTTGCCAATGGCAGGCCATTGTAAGCAAAGGAAATTGCATTCATCACATTGAAACCACAGAGAACGGGACGACCTTCTACTTCCTTTAGGATATCTCCATCAGCTTCTTTCCTGTAAAATAACTGTAGATCTTCACAAGGATCAGCAGATTCAATGACAGCCACCAGCTCAACCGGTAAGGAAGGTAAGTTCCATATTCCATCAGCTTGAAAATAAAGTAGCTGTATATCACCAACGGCCGTGATTTCAGGTACATGAGCGGGTTGAATCGTTTATCCAGACGTTCATATCCCATGATATCCGCATATTTCCCCGCAACCTGGTCGGCCAGTTTTACCTGATTATCCGTAAGCTCCTTCTTCCAGAGGTTCATCCTTCCCGTGTTAATGGGGTTCATGAGGCTTTTATGATATTTCTCTACAAGTTCCTTCGGATAGATCCTGAAAGTCTCCTCCTTTTTTGTGAAGAAGTCAAAGACAGCCGGATCATAAGGTATATCAATGAAAGAACAGAGGTCTCTGAACACCTTTTCCTGGTTGGTAACAAGGTCTTCATAGCGGATGATCCTGAAACGGTCAGGATATTTATCCCTGCAGCGGAGGAACCGCTTTGTCACATACCTCCAGCGAGCCACCTGCAGGGTGAGGATCGGCGCTTCCAGCTTCAGCTCTTTCAGGCCTTTCATCGAAATGTAATTGTCGCGGTAATCCCTGACAATACAGATGAACCTGGCTTCAGGAAAGATCTTCAGGAACCGTTTTACAAAGATCGAATAGATCGGATTCTTGTCGCCGATCCGGAGGATCTTCTCTTTCGGAAAAATTGAAAATGCCTGGTAATTGAAGCTTTTCAGGAAATCCTGGATGCCGCCTGAATGGGCCATTTTCATCAGGTTGGCGGTATATTCCTCACGGTCGATCTTCAGGTTGTCGAGCGTCCTGTTGTTAAATGCCTTGTTCTTGTATATGTGGTCGATGAATGACCGGATGGCTTTCTCATCCCAGTCTTTCACGTTCCTGAATTTCTGGTAAAGCGGCAGAAGGATCGGGAATTCGGGCGGGATTTTGACATTCGGATGTGCGTCGAACAGGGTTCTCAGCAATGTTGTTCCTGACCGGGGACGACCCATGATGAAGAAAACGGGTATCTCTTTTATGCTTGTGTTTTCCATCGGAAGTATGGCTTAAGGTTCTTGAAGAAATTGAAATCACTTCTCCGGTAGCGAAATATTTCCCGGAGAGGCATTTTTACTTTCCATGCGTAAAGGAAAATGAAAACGATGGATCCGGTCGCATAGCTTACATTGGTTGCCCAGGCAGAACCCATGGCCCCATATTTCGGGATCCAGATATAATTCAGGACGATATTCAGGATCAGCGCAGGAATAAAGGTCCAGAGCGCATTCTGCGGCTTTCCCATCCCGATCAGGCGGCTGTTGAGTATCCGGAACCCGACCAGCAGGAGGATCCCCGGGAGGATCGTGCGGATCATCGGGACACTCGGCCTGAAATCCTCACCGAAAATGAGCGGGATCAGCAGCGGGGCTATAAAGAACATGGCCGTACATCCGACAATCCCTACGAGGATGGAGATCCTGAAGATCGATGCCACGGTTTTATTCACGAACTGGTTGTCGTTCGTATTTGCACTGCGGCTCATGATGATCGTTTCGATGGCATAAGGAATATGCCATAATTGTTCAGCGATCTGTGCAGCGAGGGAATACAGCCCGACCTGCTCAAGGGTTGAAAGCCTTTTCAGCATCAGGATGTCAAGCCGGTAATTCAGCTGCATGACAAAGATCGCAAGCGCATTCATAACCCCCAGTTTGACCATGCTTTTCATCAGTTTCTCATGGTATTTCCAGGTGATCCTGTACCGGTCATCGAGGATGATGGTCTTGTAAACCATGATGAACGTCAGGAAATTAGCCAGGGAAACAGCAATAAAGGCACCCAGGACCGAGAGTTTCAGGATCAGCACAAAGAGGATGACAAGGATCAGGTTGGCCACAGACGGGCCTGCATTCAGGTAATTGGCACGCTTGATCTGTTCCTTGCCCAGAAACAGTCCTCCTGCGAATACATTTCCGAGCAGGAGCGGGATCGTCAGCAGGACCAACCCGATGAGAAGGGGTTCGGAGGACTTTTCCTCCGAATACATGTAAACCAGGCTGCAGATGAGAATGCTGAGAAAACTGGTGATCAGAAGAAGGATGAACAAGGCCGAAACAATGTCGCTTTCAGCGTCCTTTTTCATCCCGATGTGAAAGATGGCTGAACGCCGGATGCCAAGCTGGGTGAACCCGATCACAATGACCGGAACGACAATGATCGACGAATATACTCCGAATCCTGCTGCTCCCAGTACCCTCGACAGGATGATGCCGATCGCGAGATTGCTGATCGTCACTGCAACATTGCTGCCTAAAACACTCAGAATATCCTGGAAATAACTTCTATTGGCCACCTGTTGGAAGTAAGCAAAAAATCTTAAATTCGTACACAAAAATAAGCAAATAATAATTGGTTATCCCTCAAGGATGCCTTCACCTGTGCTCACCGCGTTATCATATTGTCATTTATGAAGATATTATTCAATAAACCCCATTATCCGGCAAAGGGAATGTTCGCTTTTTATATGGCGGCAAAAGGAGGTACATTGTCAGGCAATGGCAAGTACACAAAAAAATGCCACCGGTTCTTTGAGGAAAAATATGGGTTCCGGAAAGCCCTGCTCACCACTTCCTGCACGGATGCCCTGGAAATGACGGCCATCCTGGCGGATATCCAGCCCGGTGATGAGGTGATCATTCCTACCTTTACCTTCATGTCGACAGCCAATGCTTTTCTCCTGCGAAATGCAAAAGTCATTTTTGCCGATACCATGAAGAATATCCCCAATCTCGATCACGACTGGCTGGAATCGCTTATCAATCCAAAGACCAGGGCGATCGTGGCAGTGCATTACGCCGGGATCGCATGCGACATGGACAAGATCATGGCGATCGCAAGAAAGAACAACCTGCTTGTGATTGAAGATGCCGCGCATTCAACGGATTCCTACTACCGGGATAAACCGCTCGGTTCGATCGGGCATATGGGAACCTTCTCATTCCATGAAACGAAGAATGTTTTTTGTGGTGAAGGCGGGTTGCTGACCATCAATGATGACCGATTCGTTAAAAGGGCTGAAATTATCTGGGAGAAAGGCACCAATCGGGCTGCATTCTTCCGGGGCGAAGTGGATAAATACGGCTGGGTCGATACGGGATCTTCCTTCCTCCCTTCAGATGCAATCGCTGCTTTCCTCCATACCCAGCTTGAAAATCTTGATAAGATCCAGGAGAAAAGAACGGATGTGTGGCACAGGTACGACGAACAAATGAGAGGCCTCCAGGAACGGGGGTTCATACGTGTGCCTCTGGTCCCGACCTATGCCACCATCAATGGCAACATGTACTTTATTCTCACGGCTTCCCTTGATGAACGCGATAAGCTCCTTGCGTACCTGAAGAAAAACGGCATATATGCTGTTTTCCATTACCTGCCCCTGCATACAAGTCCATATTTCAGGGATAAGCACGATGGACGCCCGTTGCCAAATGCACAACGATTTTCCGACTGCCTCATCAGGCTTCCATTCTACTACGGGCTGAAGGAAAAGGAGATAAATTACATTTGTAAGAAAGTTGAAGATTTTTATACAAGGTAAGGAAGTAGCGAAGTAGTGAAACAGCGAAAAAAAGTCGCTCAAACTTCATTTTCGCTGCTTCTCCATTTTGCATTTCGTTATTTTGCAATTTTGCTATTTGCCAAGTTCCGGCAACCATCCGGGGATCGCAGGCGACTTCAGGTTATCCATCGATCTCTCTATTTCCGGGATATCAACTTCCCCGATCCGTTTAACCTGGTTATACACAGGAGGGAACTCGTCTTCCAGGATCTTGTAAGCATCAAGCTGAAGCTGGGTTGGCTGGCTTGTTGAAGACCATGTTGTCCAAGCAATCTTATCAAGACGCTGGTTAAGGGGAACAGGAGCCGGGGGATTTTCTTCAAGGCTTGGTTTATTGGTATGCCTGTTAAATTTGATGTTGAGGATCTCATCGAGCTGTAAATGCAGTCCCATGGCCTTTTTAACAAGTTCTGGCGAAGCGCCGGGCGTGCTGTTCAGGGATGTCAGGATATCATTGACCCGTTTATTCAACCCTTCAGCATACTCTTCGGTTCCGTGCATGACACGGTATATCTCGGCGATCTTTTTATGAAACGCGATCATTCCGGTCCTGTCCTTTGCAGGCAAAGACGTATTGTTCATCAGGACTGCATTGAATGACACAGGTCCGGCCAGCACTTTCGTCTCACCGCCGGATGTGATGGCAAGGGAAACGCTGTATTTCCCCGGCATTGCAAGAACTCCGCTTCCGTTATCCTTCAGGGGATCGAACTTTTCTCCGGCTTCAACACCTCCTGTCCCCTGGTACCTCAGGTCCCAGCTGATCCGGTTGACGCCCTTCGAAGGAGCTTTCCGGATCACCCTTGCAATATTTCCGGATTCATCGGTAATGGTGAAGGTCAGGAAGGGAGCGATCTCATTTTTCTCCGTCCTCAGGTCTGTTTCAGAAGGCTGCGGGATCGGTTCACCTTTTTTGAAGAGTTCTTTTTCTTTTTCCTGCCGTTTTTCTTTCAGTGTTTTCGGAACATCCTTGAGATAATAGGTGAAGATCGCACCAAAATCAGGGTTCTTGGCCACATAAACCGTTGATCCCTGCGGATATTTCGTATCATTCGGGAGATACATGAGCGCATCTTTCACGGGGAACAGATAGGCATCCCTTGTCAGCAGCTCATTTGTCATTAATCTCAGGGGGGTATAGTCATCGAGTATATAAAACCCGCGACCGAACGTAGCAAGAACAAGGTCGTTCTCCCGTTTCTGTATGGTCATGTCGCGAACCTGGACGGTCGGGATCCCTGCTTTCAGCCTGATCCATTTCTTTCCCCCGTCAATGGTGAAGTAGCACCCCGATTCTGTAACGATGAATAAAAGGTCAGGGTTGACAAAATCCTGCTGGATGCTGTGAATGGTGCCGCTCTGTGGCAGATCTCCCGACAGGGAGACCCAGGATTTTCCCTTGTCCGTGCTTTTCAGCAGGTAAGGCTTGAAATCATCGCGTAAAATATTATCAAAGGATGCGAATACCACGTTTTCATCAAATTTTGACGGCAGGATGCAGCTTACGTAAGTGTTTTCAGGGATACCGGGGAATTTCTCAACCTTTGTCCAGTTCTTCCCGCCATCATCTGTTACCTGGATGAGACCATCATCTGTTCCGGCAAAAAGAAGGTTTTCCTTCACCGGCGATTCGGCCAGGGAAATGATGGTGCCGTACAATGATGTTGAAACATCCTTCTGGACGGCATCAATGCTCCAGTATTTTCCCATCACCGGCCATTTGTTGCGGTCGATCTGGGCCGTCAGGTCCTCACTGATCACCTGCCATGAATTGCCCCGGTCATCACTGCGGAACACCTTGTTTGCGGCACAATAAAGACGTGTGGGGGAATGCTGGCTGAGGATCAGCGGGGTGTTCCAGTTCCATTTATAGCTGTTCTCGCCCTGCCTGGGCTCAGGACGTATGTCGAGGTTTTCACCGCTTTTCCTGTCGAAACGGACCATCCCTCCATATTGTGATTCGGAATAAACAATGTTCGGATCAACAGGGTCGATCTGTGACCAGAAGCCATCCCCGCCGTTGGTTACGAACCAGTCGTCGCTAAGGACGCCGACAGAGGTCAGATTTCTTGATGGTCCGCCGAAGCTGTTGTTATCCTGCGTCCCGCCATATACATAATAAAACGGCAGTGAATTATCTACCTGTACCCGGTAGAACTGGGTCACCGGAAGGTTGGATTTGAAGATGAATTCTTTCCCGCCGTCATAGGTTTCATAGATGCCGCCGTCGCCGCCGATCATGAAATGCTTTGGATTATCGGGTTGCAGCCACATGGCATGATCATCCACATGGCGTTTATTGTTACCGATCGTTTTCCAGGTTTTTCCTCCATCTTCTGAATATCTTGAAACTGTTTCCACAGAATAGACCTTGTCGGCATCCAGCGGATCGCAGAATATCCTGTTATAATATTGCCCCTGTGCAACATGATCGCTCATTTTCTGCCAGGAAGCACCACGGTCAGTTGTGCGGTAAAAGCCGGATGCATCATCCGCCGCCTCGATAATTGCATAGAGGATGTCAGGATTCACGGGAGATATGGCAAGTCCTATTCCGCCCATATCGGCTTTCGGAAGGCCCGATTCAAGCTTGTCCCAGGTTTCCCCTGCATTTGCCGACTTATAGATAGCCGTTTCCGGCCCTCCGCCGATCTTGGTAAATACATGTCTTCTGCGCTGCTCGGCTGTGGCATAAAGAACATCAGGATTCCGGGGATCGGCAATGACATACTTCACACCTGTGTTTTCACTTATTTCCAGGATCTTTTTCCAGGTCTTGCCACCATCGGTCGTCTTGTACAGGCCGCGATCGCCACCGGGACCCCAGACCGAGCCTTCTGCCCCGACATACACAACGTTCGAATTCCGCGGGTCAACATAGATTGAACCGATCTGTCGGGAATCTTTCAATCCCATGTTCTTCCAGCTTTTCCCGCCGTCGATGCTCTTATAAACGCCATCTCCGTAACCCAGCGACCGCTGCGAGTTCCGTTCTCCCGTTCCGACCCACACAACGTTGGAATTGTTCGGATCGATCACCACGCATCCCATGGAATAGGAGCCCTGGTTGTCAAAAACCGGCTCCAGGGTGGTTCCGTTGTTCGTGGTCTTCCAGATATGTCCGGATGCAACGGCTACATACCATTCGCTGTAATTCTTCGGATTCACTGCAAAATCAGCGATACGACCGGACGTGAATGCCGGGCCGATGCTTCTGAATTTCAACCCGGAGAACGTCCCGGAATTCAGCAATGAATCTTTCTTTTCCTCTTTGGATTTCTTTTCTTCCTTGTTCGGCTTTTCCTTTGGCTTGTCGGAACAATTTCCGGATGAAGGCATGAGGAATAATCCAGCTAGCAATATAATTCCTGTAAATATTAATCTTTTCATGATATGGGATTTAAAAGTTTTTTTATAGCAGATTCTTCGGCCGGAATGATGCCTTTCTCGGTAATGATCCCGGTGATATATTTTGCAGGTGTAACATCAAATGCCGGATTTAGTGCAGGAGAACCGGGCGAACAGACGAGGATCTCCTGCATCACCCCGTCCCGGTCAGGACCTGACTGGTAAAGCACTTCGTCCTGTGTGCGCTCTTCAATAATGATCCCGTTGCCGGAAGGGCAGAGGATGTCAATGGTTGACGTCGGCGCTGCAATGTAGAACGGAATGTTGAATGCCTTTGCGGCAATGGCTTTCTCAAGCGTTCCGATCTTGTTGGCCGTGTCCCCGTTTGCCGCGATCCTGTCTGCTCCCGTGATGACCATGTTTATCCGTCCAAGCGACATGAGATGGGCGGAAGCGTTATCGGGGATGATGGCATGAGGGATCCCGGCATTGTTCAGTTCCCAGGCGGTAAGTCGTGCTCCCTGGCTCCTGGGACGGGTTTCATCGGCATACACGAAGATCTTCTTGCCTGCATCACTGGCAACATAGATGGGAGAAAGGGCTGTTCCATAGTCAACAAAGGCCAGCCATCCTGCATTGCAGTGGGTCATAATGCCCCATCCGTCATGGATAAGGCTGTTCCCGAGTTCTCCGATCGTCCTTGAATCGCTGGCATCGCGGTCTGCAACGGCCTGCGCTTCAACCAACGCTTCTGCAACAGACCTGAGACCTGCTGCATAAACCCGGTCTGTTGCATAGAAAAGATTCCGCGCAGTCGGGCGTGTTGATTCGATCTCCTTTTTTGCTGTTCCGGGATCGGTGAAGCCTCCATCGGATGACTCCATGAAGGCAAGGGCCATGGCAAAACCTGCCATGGCCCCAATGGCACCGGCACCACGGATCTTCATGGTCCGTATGGCAATACAGCAATCCCTGACTGTTCGTGCTTCAGAAATCCTGAATTCAAAGGGAAGAAGGTTCTGTTCAATGTAGAATACAGAGGAATTTTCCATCCAGACAGTCCGGTAATCTTTCCCTGCTACTTTCACATCCCGGTCTATTTCAATTTGAATATCATGCCGATCTGGATCGGGGTTATGTTGTATCCGAGTTCTGCATTGATCCCGATATTGTCGTTGAAAAAATACGACGTTCCCAGGAATATCCCGAAAAAGGGCAATACAGGAGCCGGATTATACTCTCCGTTATAATAATCAATATCAGTCGCTGTAAACGAAAGAAAACGGATCCCCGCCGAAAGGCCTCCATACGTGTCGAGACCCCGGACATTCCAGCTGTAATGATATGCCGATCTTGCTGCCGGGATGAATGTTAACCAAGAATATCCCGGATGATAATCAGTACCATTATAATAATAGGAACCCAGGTTGTCATGGAAGTAGGAAAAGCCGAATTCACCTCCCAGTGTAAGCACACCAGGCCCCAGTTCCCACATCCCTTTCTCGAAAGCAACCTGTACGCCGGGTCCGAAACCGGCTGAATACCCGCTGTAGTATTGGATCCCGGGGCCGATCCCGAAATTCAGCGTCCAACTGTCCTTGCTCATGGGGTCTTTTGGCCCGTTTCCTGCAACACTCTTCAAAATTGGCGTTAATCCCGTAAGGATCACAGCCACCATCATCATCACTAACTTTTTCATAGGATCAGACTATTTTAGAATTGATTTAAATAATCAACTCCAAAACATGGGCGGATATTATTTTATCGGGTTGATATTTATTTAGTCATCAATTCATCAAGTCATCAAAGATGAAAAATACTCACCACCTCACCAGCTCACCACCTCACCATCTCACCACCTCACCACTTATATTTTAAACCCGAGGCTGACCACCCACACATTATTGGATGTATTGAAATTAATGGTGTTGTTTTCAAACGTAACATCCTTGATGATTTTATTGAGGCCAAGCTGGTACCGCACGTCAAGTGTGAAGAGCCAGACATCTATTCCGGCGCCGGCCTGGATATACCAGTTTGCCGTGCTGATATCGGCTTTCTTGATCGGGCCAATGATGTCGTTGGCATTTGTGATCTTTTTATTGACTGCAAGTGACATGGCTGGCCCGACCATGATCCTCAGGTTGACAAGGTCAGTGTTGAGGATCTTGAACCCGATAAGAACCGGAATGTCAAGTGAGCCGATGTTCAGGGTTTGCTTGTAACTCTGGCCGAGACTGTCTTCTCCGTTGAATATGCCTCCGTGGGTCGAATAATAAAGTTCAGGCTGCAGGTAAACCCTGCTTCCGAGCCTGACAAACGCTCCGAACTGGAAGCCCGACTTGAACTGGGTTGAGATCCCTTCTGCAGTGGTTGTGAGGGTTGAGGCATTATACCCGATTTTTGGGCCGAACTTAAGCTGACCGAACATTAAACCTGCCGATAAAACGAAAATACCGATCAAAAGAATTTTTTTCATGATACCTGGTTTTTATTAATACAGATACAAAATTAATGGAGCATTGAGGGTTAATTCGAAAAAACAGACACTTTTATCAACCTTCATAATTAAGTAGGCTCCGATAAGATTTATTCACCGCAAAGTCGCAAAGACGCTAAAAACGAACTCACGGGTAATAAATAATTTGCGTCTTGGCGTCTTAGCGGTAATGTTTTAAAAATGACTTTTCGGAGTAGGCTCATAATTCATAATTCAACCTCCCCATTCATAATTAACGTATAAATTCAAACCCGGTATACGGCACGAGTGCTGAAGGGATCCTGATCCCGCTCTCCGACTGGTTGTTTTCCAGCAAGGCGGCCACAATCCTCGGTAATGCAAGCGCACTGCCGTTTAGGGTATGAGCAAGCTGGACCTTTCCTGCTTCATTTTTAAAGCGTAATTTCAGACGGTTTGCCTGGAATGATTCAAAATTCGAAATGGAACTGACTTCAAGCCACCGTTCCTGGGCTACTGAAAATACCTCCATGTCATAGGTGAGGGCCGAGGTAAAGCTCATATCCCCGCCACAGAGCTTCAGCACCCTGAACGGAAGTTCCAGTTGCCGGAGAAGCCCCGTAACATATTCCCGCATCTCTTCGAGTGTTTCATAAGATTTATCAGGATGGGCGATCTGAACGATCTCTACTTTGTCGAACTGGTGAAGCCTGTTCAGCCCCCGCACATCCTTTCCGTAAGAACCCGCTTCCCGCCTGAAACAGCTTGAATAGGCCACATTCTTAACCGGGAAATCACTTTCTTTCAGGATGACATCCCTGTAAATATTGGTGACAGGTACTTCGGCTGTCGGGATCAGGTACATTTCATCAAGCGGGACATAGTACATCTGGGAATCTTTATCGGGCAACTGCCCTGTGCCGAAACCGGAAGCGGCATTAACCATGTAAGGCGGCTGAATTTCAAGGTAACCTGCTTTAATCCCCGATTCAAGAAAGAAGTTGATCAAAGCACGCTGCAACCGGGCTCCCATTCCTTTATATACCGGGAAGCCCGCCCCGGTGATCTTGGTTCCGAGACCAAAATCAATGATGTCGTATTTGGTTGCAAGTTCCCAGTGGGGAATGGCATTGGCAGATAATACGGGTATTTCCCCTTCCTGGTGGACGATCACATTATCTGTGGCTGCATGCCCGGCAGGAACGGCCGGACTAGGCAGGTTGGGGATCCTGACCATCAGTTCATCAAGATCTGCCTTTGTATTTTCAAGAGCAATGCTTAGTTCCTTCGATGCATTTTTAAGATCGGCCGTTTTTTCTTTCAGCTTATTGGCTTCATCCTTTTTCCCCGACTGGAATAGGATCCCGATCTCTTTGGCAATGGAATTCGATTGTGCAAGAATATCATCAAGGCTTTTTTGTGTCTCTTTCCGTTTATCATCCAGGGAAATGATCTGGCCGATGATCTCCTTCCCGTCAAAATGTTTGACCGCAAGCCGACGGATGATTTCTTCCGGATTTTCCCTGATTACACTGAGTTGTAACATTGTTATTCAGATTGATTATTCATGAAAATGCAAATATAGCCAAATAATAGGCAATAGGCATCAGGCAATAGGCAATAGAAAAAATTTTGGCCAAAGGTTACGTCATCCCCGCGAAAGCAAGACAGGCAATAGGCAATAGGCAATAGGCAATAGGCAGTAGGCAGTAGGCAGTAGGCAGTAGGCAGTAGGCAATAGGCAGTAGGCAATAGGCAATAGGCAATAGGCAGTAGGCAGTAGGCAATTGCCAATAGCCAACAGCCAACAGCCAATAGCCAGTGAAAAAAAATCCCGGCCTTGTGGGTCGGGATGATCATTAGGGTAAAGAAAACATACCGCTATTTTGATTCTTCAACAGGTATTATTGAAATATATGAGCGGTCTTTCATTTTCTTCTTGAATTCAACGATCCCGTCGGTGGTCGCAAATATGGTATGATCTTTCCCGATCCCGACATTCAGTCCGGGATTATGAACCGTACCTCTTTGGCGAACAATGATGCTGCCTGCTTTGGCAAACTGACCGCCGTAAATTTTTACACCTAACCGTTTGCTGTGGGATTCACGCCCGTTGCTTGAACTTCCCGCACCTTTTTTATGTGCCATAGTATCCTTGTTTTATTATTTCCTTATTCGTCATCCCCGCGTAAGCGGGGATCAGCTATTTCCCGCGTAAGCGGGTGCCAGCTATTTCCCGCGTATGCGGGGATCAGCTATTTCCCGCGTATGCGGGGATCTGTTTTACCCGTCATCCCCGCGCAAGCGGGGATCTGATCATTATGCCTCAGCCGGCGTTTCGTCTTCCGTTTTTGCCTTCTTTTCCTTTGCAGCACCTTTAACAGTGATGTTTTCGATCAGTATTTTGCTGAAATCCTGACGATGGCCGGATTCCTTCTGGAATCCTTTTCTGCGTTTCTTTTTAAAAACGATAACTTTATCACCCCTTGCATGTTCCAGGATCTTTCCGGAGACCCTGCTGCCTTCAACATGAGGCGCGCCAACGCTGATCTTTCCTTCTTTATCTATAAGTAAGACTTCTTCGAATTCAACTTTTGTTCCGGGTTCTCCTTCAAGACGATGAACAAAGATTTCATCGTTCTTTTTCACTTTGAACTGCTGACCGGCTATTTCAACGATTGCGTACATGATATTTCGATTGATGTTCTTGATTTTGGGAGTGCAAAGTTATTAAAATTTTCAAAATCACAATGAAAAGTAGTAAAAATAATCAAAAAGATTCCCGTTGCCTTCATAATTGAGTTCCGGGTTGCTTCATTGTCCTTAATTTGTTATCTTTGCGGTGAAGGGATTTGTAAAAGAAAGTTCAGATTAATTTTGTTGACCGGGTTAACCAAACAGGAAATATGAAGTGTAGCATTACACGTTTTTTCCTTCTTGTCACTGTTCAATTGCTTCTCTCTCTCCCGGAAGCCGGCTCGGTTTTTGGCCAGTCTCCTGCCACCCTGAGCGGCATCATTTTCAATTCATTTTCAGGTGCCCCTGTCATCGGGGCAAAAATAAGCGTGAATAACCTGGTGACCTATTCTGTCTTCGGAGGCTTTTATAATTTGACCGGCATACCGGCCGGAACATATCCTGTGAATGGGGTTAAACCCGGGTATATTACATATTCTTCCACCCCGGTGACGTTTATTTCCGGAGGGACAAATTCATTGAACATTCCACTGGTTGAAAACCCAAACCCTCCTCCATCCGTCAGCGCAGTCCGGGATACGGTCATCCCTTCCGTGCATGTCAGCTGGCCTGTCCCGACCGGTGCCTATGAGATCATCAGCGATGACGGGATCCAGGATGACTTTACGGTCTGGGCCACGCAGGGGAACATGAACGCCGTGAAATTCACGCCCCCCGGCTATCCTGCAAGGATCACAGGCGGGAAGATCAATATCGGGAGATCATCTGATTACCTTCCCGGAAGCAACCCGCTGGTGCTTTTCCAGGTCTATATTTATAATGCGTCGGGATCTGGCGGAACCCCGGGGACGATCCTGAGCGGGCCGGTCGATGTCATTCCATCGGCACTCGGGTGGGTTGAGTTTAATTTTCCCTTGCCTGCTGTCCTGAATTCCGGCAGTTGTTTCCTGGTCATGGTCCAGGGAGGGAATTCACCGAATGCAGCCGGATTGGCCATTGATAAAACCTCGCCCCAGCTGAAAAGTTTCTCCCGCTTCGGTTCCGGCCCATGGATACCGGCCGACGGCAATTTTATGATGCGTGCAGTGGCAGATGGCCCGGGCGGCCCCCTGGAACTCACAGATTACCCGGGCACCATCCTGGGGTACCAGATATGGAGGTTGAAACAGGGTGAAGAGCAAAATCCGGCCATCTGGACATCGGTCGGTCTTTCCTCCTCGACAACGTTGACTGATTTTTCCTGGCCGTCGCTTCCCTGCAGCCCTTACAGGTGGGCTGTAAAAGCACAATATGCCGGGAACCAGTGGTCTCAGGCCGTCTTTTCCAACGTGATCGGGAAATGCTGGACAGTACCTGTAACTATCCATGCGGAACTCAGTTGCACTGCAGGAAATGTGGCAGGTACAAATGTTCAATTGAAAAATCTTGTTTATCCGGATACTGTCTATGCTGCAATACTTGATACTTCAGGTCTCGTCAGGTTTGCTGACGTATGGAAAGGGACCTATGAGCTGAAAGTTACCAGGTTCGGATACCAGGCATTCACCCAGAATTCAAGCATCAGCGATGACACAACCTTCTCGATCACCCTTCTCCAGGAAAAGCCACCTCCCTGGAACCTGGTGATAAATGACAAGACCCTGAAAACCTCATGGAGACCCCCGGTTTTTGAACGGCTGATCTTTACTGAAAACTGGGACAGTGCAAGCTTCTTTACCAACGGATGGACCGTTACAGGCGGAACGAACTGGACCATCTCCTCTGTCGTCGGGAATCCGGTTCCATCGGCCATGTTCGGTTATTCTCCGCAAAAGACCAACTATGAACAATCCCTGGTGTCGGGGTTTATTGAAGGCCAGCATTCAACAATACTCGAGCTGAAATACGATATCTCACTGGATAATTATGGTACAACCACCATCAACCAGATGGCCGTTGAACTCTGGGACGGCACCACCTGGGGTCTTTTAAAAAATTATGACAATACAGGAGGGGATTTTTCATGGATAAGCGAAACCATCGACATTTCTGCATATACAGATACGGGTTTCAGGATCCGGTTCAGGGCTTACGGAGGAGACACCTATGATATCAATGGCTGGTACATTGATAATATCCGCATCCTGGCCAGTGAGAGTTCTTCAAACCTCGGACAATGCATTCTTGGCTACCATTTTTACCTTGATAACGTTCTCCTGGGATTCACCACCGACACAACATATACGATACAGGGCCATGAGGTTCTTTATGGGAATGACTACACGGCATGTGTGCAGGCATTATTCGGCAGCGGATCTTCATCAAAAGCGTGCACACCATTTACGTCCCGTTACCTGATCCCGCCATCCAACCTGATCGGGGCGGGCATTGAAAATTCCGCTTTTCTCTCCTGGTACAAGCCGGAGATGATCATCGACAACAACGGAGTTCCGCCTCCCGGGCTGATGGGATATAAAATATATAAAAATGGTGTGTTGCGTGATTCGGTCATGAACCCCGATACGCTGAATTATTATGATTTCGGACTGAACCCGGCCACATATTCATATTCCGTATCAGCAAAATACGACCTCACTTCTTACGGCTTTCCCGGTCAGTACGATGAATCATTTCAGCAGGGTCCGGTATCCGTGATCATCAACTACGGGCGGTTGCTTCCTTTCCTGGAACAGTGGGAACAGGCCACCTTCAGTTTCAACGAATGGACCCTGGAACCGGACCCGGGGAACTGGTATGTCAATACGGCAGCCGGGAATCCTGCACCGGGTGCCGAATTCTCCTGGGAGCCGCCATCCTTTGCCTATTCTTATTCTCTTGTAAGCCCGGTGATGAATGGAACGGCGGTTACCTGTGCAAATATATGGATCGATTATGATTACAGGTTGCAGAACAGGAATGCCACCGGCAATGAATTGCTTCGGACAGAACTATTTTATGATGAGACCTGGCATACGATCAATGAGATCGCGAATAACCAGAGCTATCCCTGGCAAACAGAACATAAGAACATCAATCCTGTGCTCGGGAAGGCCTTCCGGATCAGGTTCACCGCCCTCGGAAACAGTACAGAAGATATCCTGAACTGGAATGTAGACAATATAAATATCTATGCCATTTCTTACCCTGCGAAAAACCTGGCAGCCGATGCATTGGGGCTCGCTGTCCTTCTGACATGGGATCCTCCGGACTGCATCTTTGGAAATCCGCTCAATGAAGGATTTGAAGGGGATCAGTTTCCCCCGCAAGGCTGGACCCTGGCGGAAACCAATGCTTCGGATACCTGGTTCCACAGTGATATTTTATCCCCGATGGGCGTTCATTCCGGAAACTATGCAGCAGCATTATCCACCTCTTACACCCACCAGGATGAAACCCTGACTGCGCATAATATTGCCATTACCGGCTCCCTAGTTTTCTGGAGTTATGCATTCCAGGGGTCCGTGCACAATGATCATTACTATGTCAAAGTTTCGCCCGACCAGGGATTGACCTGGCAGATCATGCTCGATATGTCAGCATTACCGCCTTATCCCGGCCCGGCCGGCTTCAACCAGTGGAACGAACCCTATGTGATCGATATGACGAGTTTCACGGGACAGATGGTGGATATTGCATGGCAGGCCATTGATGGCGACGGACAAGGTCTTTGGTATCCCTGGTCGATCGATGATTGCACTGTAGGATCGGATAAGTTTTCTCCCGGAAGTTCACCACGATTCCTTTCCGGATACGATGTATACAGGCAGGACGCGGATACGGGTGACTACAGGAAGATCAACGCCATCATGGTAACTGATACAATTTACACCGACCCGGGTCTCGTGCCGGGGCAATACCGGTATTTCGTGAATGCAATCTTTGACCAGTGTTCTCCGACCTCATCGGATACGGTACTGGTTGATGTCATTACCTCTGTGCCTGAAAAATCAGGAGATATTATCCGGGTATACCCGAACCCGGCAACGGAATGGTTAAGCGTAAAAAACGCCACAGAAGCCATTTACAGGGTAATCATCCTGGATTATTCCGGGCGCGAGGTTTTAAATTCAGGCGAAATTGAAACCAAATCATTCCGAACAAGTATAACCCACCTTAAGACCGGAATTTTCCTGGTCAGAATTTATATGCAAAATAAAACGGCGGTAAAAAAGGTGATAATCCTGAAATAATTTGATTTCTGTACCACTCCGGAAACCATGCTGGATAAAGGTTTGATATCATTTTACAAGCCAGCGCGGAATCGGCCCCCCTTTTAAGAAAAAAAAGGAGGAAAAATTTGGTGCTATTGAAAATTATTTTAGTACCTTTACGCCGAAATTCTTTTATATATATATCAATTAATAGATCATTAGTTGATCCTAATTCAATAAATATTAACCAAAACAAACAACAAATTATGAGAAAACTTACGAAGTTAATGCAGTTGTTGATAGTTGTCGTATTATCAACGTTTGTATTCGCACTTCAGGGCACCGCTCAAACAACGCTGCTCACTGAAAGTTTCGAGTCGGCTGCTGTTGGTCAGACACCCCCTACAGGCTGGGCTGTTGATCTGGTTGGTACTACTACCAACTGGACATATTTCCAGTCAGCAGGAACATGGCCCACTTGTACACCGAATGACGGGACACGCATGGTTGAGTTTCAATCGTTTAATGCATCATCAGGTTATGCTAACAGATTGAAAAGGACCACCGCCCTCTCGACAGTTGGATTCAACAACGTGTCAGTCGATTTTATGTGGTTACAGGATCCCGGTTATGCATCAAATGCTGACAGGGTTGAAGTTCAGTGGTCAACCAACGGTACCTCATGGACAACGGCAGGAACGGCTATTAACCGTTACGCTGCAACCCAGGCATGGTCAATGCAGACAGTTACCCTTCCGTCAGGCGCGGCAGGACAGGCAACGTTATATGTTGCTTTCCTTTTCACCTCGGCTTATGGCAATAACTGTCACCTCGACCTGATGCACGTAAAGGCCGTCGGTCCTCCTCCTCCAGCTACAGTTACAGTTGGAACAGGAACACTGACCACAGGTTATCCTTATTACACATTCTACATGGGTGCCAGGACACAGATGCTTTATACCAAAGCTGAAATCCAGGCAGCCGGCGGATCACCCGGACAGATCACTTCGATCGGGTTCAATGTCAACTCTGTACAAACCCAGATCATGCAGGGCTTCACCATCAAGATGAGAGCCACCAGTGCTACAACCATTGGCGCATGGGTTACAGACAGTATGACTGTTGTTTACAACACAAACTATGGTGTTACTGCAACAGGCTGGCAAATGATCACGCTTACCACCCCATTCGTTTATTCCGGAAGGAACCTCCTTGTTGAAGTTTGCTTCGGTAATAACGGCTCCTATACAACCAACTCACTGGTTTACGGAACCACCATGCCGGGCAAGGTTTTCGGTCACTATCAGGACAATGATAACGGCTGTCTAAACTCTGCAAGCTACACAACTGATACAAGGCCAAACTTACGTTTCGTTGAACTTCCGTACGTAGGAATGCTTACCGGTATCGTTACCAACTGCTATACAGGAGCACCAATGGCCGGAGCAATGGTTCAGATCCTTGGTACCACCATTCCTGCAGCTACTACCTCAGCATCCGGTGCATTTACATTCTACAACGTACCGATAGGCACATACACACTGCAGTGCACAATGTCTGGTTTCGTTCTTCAAACGCAGACGATTACCATCACCAATGGCAATACAACGACTGCAAACTTCTGCATGGATCCGATTCCCGCAATACTTACCGGTATCGTTACCAATGCAGCCACCGGCGCACCGGTTGTTGGTGCAAAAGTGAGGGGCGTTTCCGGCTCAGTTACAGTAACTACTTATTCCACTGGACCAACAGGTGCTTATTCATTGAAAGTATTCCCGGGAGGCAGCTATACAGTTACGGTCAGCAAGCCTGGCTTTGACGATCTGCCCATCGGCACATTTACACTGACTCCTCCGAATACAACAACACAAAACGCTGCATTGCTCGAGAAAACCAATGCTCCGTTAAACCTTCTGGCAGCTTTGAATACTGGTCAGACAGCAGTAAATCTTACCTGGGGACTTCCGCAGGGTGATTATCTGTCAATTTATGACGATGGTATTCCTGAAGGATTCGCTATATGGGAAATCGAAGGAAACCTCGATGCAACCAAATTCACCCCGGTTGGATATCCTGCAGTTGTAAAAGGCTGTATGATCAACATCGGCAAGAACACTGACTATACCGGAGGCGGACATCCTGTTTCCTTTAAGGTTGGTATCTTCGATGCAACTGGTACTGGTGGTACACCCGGAACCCAGATTGGTTCATATTATGATTTCACCGTTCCTGCCAATACGTATGGATGGATCGAAGCACCGACCGTTTTCGGAACAGGTGTAACAATCAACAGCGGCAGTTTCTACATTGTAACCAAACAGGTTGGCGCATATCCCAACGCTGCTGGTATCGCAATTGATACGACCACACAGCAAATGAGAAGCTACCAGCGGTTCATCACCGGTGGCGCTCCATGGGTACCTGCTTCAGGAAACTTCCTGATCCGTGCTTTCATGTATGGTTCAGGTGGACCATTGCTGACAGACAGTCCTGAAACACTGGTAAATTATCAGGTTTACAGACTGCTCCAGGGACAGGAAAATACACCTGGCAGCTGGATCCCGATAGGAACACCAAGTGCTCCTTCATTTACTGACAATGGCTGGCCAAGCTTACCATGTAACCAGTACATGTGGGCAGTAAAAGCTCAGTATACAAATAACAGGTGGTCAAATGCCGTTACTTCCAATGCTATTGGAAAATGCTGGACTGCAACCGTTATTGTGAATGTTGACATCAGCTGCGCTGCAAACCCACCGGCAAATTGTGAGGTCATCCTGGAGCGTTACAAACCAGGGACAACTCCTCCGCCGGCTGTATTTGACTCAGCATACCACGTATTCACACCGGCTTCCGGTATCGATACGATTCACAATGTATACAAAGGAACATACAGGCTTACTGTAAAACATTTCGGATATACCGATTATGTACAGGACAATATTTCCCTCATGGGCGATATGACCTTTGATGTATTCCTTCTCCAGATCAAAACCCCGCCAACAGGACTTGCAGTTAATGACCGCAACCTGCTTGCAACATGGAATCCACCCCACCTGGCAGTTCCTTTCTTTACAGAGGATTTCTCATCCGGTTCGTTCACAACGAATGGATGGGTTGAATCTCCGTCAAACAGTAACTGGCAAGTTTCTACCGCTACAGGTAACCCTGCACCTTCTGCTTTCTTCAACTGGACTCCGGAAGTAACGGGTTATGACCATTACCTGACGAGCAAAGCATTTGCTGGTTTGCATTCACCGGTAATGAAACTCAATTTCGACCTGTTCCTTGATAATTATGGTAACACCAACCTGAACACGTTGGCAGTCGAACTTTGGGACGGTACAACATGGCATGTTCTCCAGACCTGGGATAACTCAACAGGAGCAAACATTCCTTGGACCAGCATCCACCTGGATGTCAGCCAGTATACTGATCTTGCTACATTCAAGATCCGTTTCCATGCAGCTGGTGTTGATTCAATCGACATCGACGGATGGTATGTTGACAATGTCTCTCTGACAGCAGAAGATGTTGCCACAAACAATCCTTGCGTACTTGGTTACAATTTCTACCTGAACAATGCATTGAGCGGATTCACACCGGATACGTTCTATCATATTCCAAGCGACCAGGTCGTGTATGGTCAAACATACAACGCCTGCGTACTTGCCATCTGGGGTAGCGGTTATTCAGCCAAGAATTGCGTCACATTCACTTCTCACTTCCTTTGCCCGGTTACAAACCTGCAGGTTGACTCTGTCGACAATGCAGCATACCTGACCTGGGAAAAACCACAGTGTACTGCTGGTGAACTGATGACCTTCATCTATGATGACGGTGTAGGAGAAAGCGGATGGAGAATCAATCCTGGCTATACTGACTGGTTAGGGAACAAATTCCCGATCCTGGCCACACAGCAGGGCGTTCTGAAATCCTTCGACGTTTTATGGTTCAACTATGGAACAGGAACAACTGCACAGAACTTTACAATTGACGTATTCAGCATGGCCGGTGCTTTACTGGGTTCATCCCCGGCATTCAATGTGCCTGCTGTAGCTCCGACAACCTTTATGAATGTTCTTGTGAATGACATTCCATTTAATGGTCCGTTCTATGCCATGTTAAAGTGGAATAATTTCACCGGTGCCACCCCGTATCTTGGATTTGATACCAATGGCCCGTTTGCTGCACAAAATCTCGGTTACTACTATGATGGAACGGCCTTCTCACCGATCCAGGTAGTTGGCGGTGGTTCACCTGGTGTATTTACCGTGCGTGCTACAGCCTTTGTATATGGCGACAAGAAAGATGTTGTTCTCGGACCTGAAACAACTCCTCCGGCAGCACCGAAAGCTGTTGATCCTGCTAGCTTATCACATGCAGACGGAATCGTTGATTCACATGACTACAGGACATCTGGCGTTATTGGTACCAGCGCTCCGGATGCCGGAACTGGCCTCGTCGGATACAATGTTTACAAGAACGAAGTATTCCTGAAGTACGTTCCGGGACCGGATTCACTGTCAACCTATGACATGCTTCTCGATCCGGGAACATATTGCTATGACGTTACAGCTAAATACGACCTCACAGCGTTCAACCTGCCTCCGGGATTTGATGAATCACTTCCTGAAGATCCGGGTCCAATCTGTACCACCATTCATTATGGCCACCTGTTACCGTTCGAAGAACCCTGGACAAGTGGAAACTTTGGATTCAATGGTTGGGCAAACGGACCGAACTGGTCAGTTAATACCGGTTCAGGTAATCCTGCACCTTCAGCTGACTTCTCATGGCAACCGATTGTAACTGGTTATGACCAGTCACTTGAAAGCGGTAACATGGATGCAAGTCTGATTTATTGCGCAAAAGTATGGATGGACTTCGACTATAAATTAGCCGACAGGAACAATACTGGCAATGAAAAACTTGCTATTGATGTTAAGTACAACAATGTATGGCATCAGAAAGCTGAATTCAGCAATTCTGGCAGCGTAAACTGGACTCCGCAACACATTGATATCTCTGCTGTAAAAGGTAAAGGTTTCAAAGTACGTTTCCGTGCTCATGGACCCAATTCAGCTGACATCTTACATTGGTATGTAGATAATATTAAATTATACGGCATCTGCAACCCTGCACAGAATTTTGCAGTTGATCAGGGTGTTTCTACAACATGTCCATTTGGTGCACACCTTACATGGTCACCGCCTCATTGCGTTGATGCTCCTACTGGTAACCCATTGAATGAAGGATTTGAAGGCGCTACATTCCCGCCGCAATTCTTTACTCAGGTTCAAACCAACGCAACCTATACCTGGTTACATTCAGATGCAGCTGCAATCTGGGGTGTTCACACAGGAAACGGTTCAGCCGGTGTCAACTGGGATTATGATCACCAGGATGAATGGCTGATTGCACACAACATTGCAATTACCGGTAACCTTACTTTCTGGAGCTATGCATACCAGGGATCAACTTACCTTGATCACTATTATGTAAAAGTTTCTCCGGATGCTGGTACAACCTGGGTTGTTGTATTTGACCTTTCAGCTCTGCCACCGTACCCGGATTGGAATTCATGGTTAACACCATACGTTGTTGATCTCGGTGCTTATCTTGGAACAAACCTCGATATCGCATGGCAGGCAGTTGACGGTGATGGTGCTGGTTTATGGTATGTATGGGGAATTGATGACCTGACTGTCGGTGCCGACAAGCTGGATGTCAGTGGCTTACAGCATATCTCTGCTGGTACAGTCAATCCGTATGCAAGCAAAACTTGCGGAATTGACCCGACCACACACGCTAAGATCGCAGCAAAGGGTATCCTTCCGACTACCGGAACCCTCACTGATAACACCGATGCCGTTAACGGTTACGATGTTTACAGAATGGGCCCGAATGATGCCGACTTTGTGAAGATCAACGGTACAACTCCTGTTGCAGATACCAGCTATTGCGATGTTACCTATACAACAGGATGGAATACATATTACGTTCAGGCTGTGTATGCACCTGAAAACTGCAGCTATGCTGAGAGAACAGATACAATTGGTAAATATCTCTACACGTTAAGTGTTCCTGAAATCACCAACGGATCTGTTACTGTATTCCCGAACCCGGCGAATGAAGTTGTTAACGTGAAGAGCGATTACAACATCAACACCATCGAAGTTGTGAACTTTATCGGTCAGACCATCTACAGAAGTGAAGAAGGTCAGACAAAACTGGCAAAGATCAATACAGCTTCCCTGATGTCTGGTATTTATATCGTAAAGGTTACAACGACCAAGGGTAGTACAATGACCAAGATCACGGTTACACACTAATCTTTAAATAGAATCCTTGAAAAGGGTTGGCTTCTTCGGTAGCCAGCCCTTTTTTATTTCTGCTATCTTTGTACACCGGTAAACTAGAATTACGGATTACGAATTACGACAGTAAGAGGTGGCCTCGATGAACGAATTATTATTATGCTGTTGTGTCACGCAAATCAGTACTCATTATTCATAATTAAATTCGTAATCCGTAATCCGTAATTCGTAATTAATAAGAATGATTTCAGTAAATAACATTTCTGTACACTTTGGCGGTGAGCCGCTGTTCGACCATGTTTCGTTCATCATTAACGACCGGGACCGGATTGGTATGGTGGGAAAGAACGGGGCGGGAAAAACAACCCTGCTGAAGATCATCATTGGTACGCATATTCCTGATGAGGGGGAAGTTGTTATTCCTTCAGGAAGCACAATCGGTTACCTGGCCCAGGAAATGGTGCTGGCAAGTGGGAAAACTGTCATGGAAGAGACCATGACCGCATTCTCCGAGATTCTTGAGATCCAGGAAAAGATCAGCAGGTATGAACACGAAATGAAAACCCGGACTGATTATGATTCCCATAGTTATCACCAGCTTCTCCGCAGGCATACAGATGCCTATGACCGGTTCAATGTACTCGATGGACAATCCATTCATGTGAACCTTGAGAAAGTGCTTACAGGCCTCGGATTCCTTCCTGCCGATTTTAACAGGCCGTTAAAGGAATTCAGCAGCGGCTGGCAAATGAGGGTCGAACTTGCAAAGATCCTTCTTCGCCATCCTGATCTTATCCTTCTCGATGAGCCTACCAATCATCTCGACATTGAATCCATTCAATGGCTCGAGGAATTCCTGGTCAATTATAAAGGAGCCGTCATGCTGGTATCCCATGACAGGGCATTCCTGGATAATGTGACAAGCCGCACGGTCGACATCACCCTTGGCAAAGTATATGATTATAAAGCGAACTATTCGGGATATGTCACCCTGAGAGAAGAGCGCCTGGAAAGCCAGCTGGCAACATTTAACAACCAGCAGAGGCAGGTCAAGCAGATCGAGCGTTTCATCGAACGGTTCCGGGCCAAGAACACAAAAGCGAAACAGGTTCAGTCGAGGATCAAGCTGCTGGAGAAGTTCGAGGAGATCGAACTCGATACCTTTGATGAATCATCCATCCATTTCAAATTTCCCCCGGCGCCGCATTCAGGGAAGATCGTGCTTGAGGCGAAATCCCTTTCCAAAAGCTATCCACAGAAAAAAGTGCTGAATGATCTTAACTTTTCGGTGATAAAGAGTGACAAAATTGCATTCGTCGGAAAGAATGGGGAGGGGAAAACGACCTTGTCCAAGATCATTGCACGAACGCTGGATCACACAGGTGACCTGAAATACGGACATAATGTTACCATCGGGTATTATGCACAGGACCAGGCGGATTTCCTGGATCCTGATAAAACCGTTTTCAAAACCATCGATGATATAGCAGTAGGAGATGTAAGACCGCGGATCAGGGCAATTCTTGGAGGTTTCCTTTTCAGCGGAGATGCCATAGAAAAAAAGGTCAAAGTGCTGTCGGGTGGTGAAAAGTCGCGTCTCTCCCTTGCACGGCTTCTGCTCACCCCATCGAACCTGATGATCCTCGATGAACCGACAAATCACCTGGATATGCGCTCCAAAGATATTCTTAAGGTAGCGCTCCTTCAATACACTGGCACCCTTATTATCGTATCACACGACCGTGATTTCCTCCAGGGACTGACGAACCGGGTGTTTGAGTTTCGCGAAGGCACCATACGGGAATACATCGGGGATATCTATGATTTCCTGGAAACACGCAGGATCAGGCAGCTTTCACAACTTGAGGCCGAAGGAAAAGGGAAGGAAGACCAGAAGCAGGAAGAGGTTGTTTCGGTAAACAAGCAGACCTGGGAAAAAAGAAAGAATTACGATAAGGAAGTCAGGAAAGTAAAGAGCCTTGTCGCCAAATGTGAAGAGGAGATCGGCAGGCTGGAAGCCGAAATGAAGAAACGGGAAGATATTCTGGGCGATCCGCAACAACATTGGGAAGCCATGAAAAGCGGGAAGGTTTTTGAAGAATATGAGCACCTGAAAAACCAGCATTCATCGGAAATGAACAAATGGGAAGAACTGCACAATGCCCTTGAGCAGATTGAAAGCAGGAAGGAAACGGAATAACAGCTAATAATCCCTCGTTACAAGCTTATCAGTAAATTCACGGAGGTCCTGTTTCTTCTCCTCCGGCACATCAATTGCGCCGAGGCTTGACAAGGCTTTCTCCACATACCTCATGATCTCTGTGCGGGTGATCTTTTCAAGATCAAGTGAACTGAAAATATTTCTAACCTTAAGGATCTTTTCCGCCACATCCAGGTCCTTCCAGGTATAAAAACCAATGAGTTCCTGGCGGAGGTTTTTATCGGCAAGTTCAAGTGCCTTTATATATAGGTATGTTTTTTTATTCGCGACGATATCCCCGCCGATCTCCTTCCCGAATTTCCCTCCGTCCCCAAATGTATCAAGAAGGTCATCCTGGAGCTGAAATGCAAGTCCGAGATTTTCGCCAAACAAATAAATGTTATTTTGTCCAGCCATATCAGTGCGGGCGATAAGGGCTCCGAGCTTCAGGCTGCAGGCAAGAAGAACTGCAGTCTTCAAACGGATCATCCGGAGATAATCCTCAATGGAAACCACTTCCTGCTTTTCAAAGGTCATGTCATATTGCTGTCCCTCGCATACTTCCCTGGCCGTACGGGCGAAAAGGGCGAGTGCTTCTGGCAATACAGTTGCATCAATCCGTGAGACATAATCCATGGCCAATGCAAACATGGTGTCTCCTGAAAGGATGGCGACATTGGAATTCCATTTCTTGTAAACGGTTTCCCTTCCCCGCCTCAGAGGGGCCTGGTCCATGATGTCATCATGAAGCAACGTGAAATTATGAAAGATCTCGATCCCGATCGCCGCATCCATAGCCTGATCGGTATCCCCATTGAACAGATCGCATCCCATCAGAACAAGCAGCGGCCTGATCCGTTTACCTCCCTGTGAAAGGGTATAGATAATGGGGTCATACAGCTCCGGCGGCTGATAAGGAAATGAGACGGAGTTGAAGGCTCCTCTCAGTTTGTTTTGGAGATGATCATAGGAATTCATGGCGATCGTATCAGTCATCAGTCCATTCTGTCCTCAGGAAGTGCGAGCAGGTATTGTCCATATCCGCTGTTGACGAGGGGTTGGGCAATCCTGTTCAACTGTGCCCGGTCGATGAATTTCATCCGGTAGGCCACCTCTTCAATGCAGCCGATCTTCAGGCCCTGCCTGTTTTGGATGACCTCTACAAACTGCGAAGCCAGGAGCAGCGATTCAAAAGTGCCCGTATCAAGCCAGGCAATTCCCCGGCTCAGAACGCTGACTTTCAGCTTCCCTTCCTGCAGGTAATGCCGGTTCACATCGGTGATCTCGTATTCTCCCCGGGCACTGGGCTTAATGTTTTTTGCTACTTCCACCACCGAATTGTCATAAAAGTACAGACCGGGAACGGCAAAATTCGATTTCGGCTGTTTGGGCTTTTCTTCGATGGACAGCGCTTTGTGATTCTTGTCAAACTCAACAACACCGTATCGTTCGGGATCATGAACATGGTAGGCAAAAACAACTCCGCCTTCCGGATCGCTGTTCTGATGAACAAGCTGAGCCAACCCGCTTCCGTAGAATATGTTATCACCAAGGATCAGGGCCGCTTTATCTTTCCCGATGAATTGCTCACCAAGAACAAACGCCTGGGCAAGTCCGTTCGGGACATGTTGTGCAATGTAGGAAAACGAGCATCCGAGCTTGCTTCCGTCGCCGAGTAACTTTTCAAAGTTCGGAAGATCATACGGCGTTGAAATAATGAGGATCTCATTTATTCCTGCCATCATTAGAACAGATAGCGGGTAATAGATCATTGGTTTGTCGTAGATCGGCATCAGTTGCTTGCTGACAGCAAGGGTGAGCGGGTGTAAGCGGGTACCGGCTCCACCGGCGAGGATAATTCCCTTCATCTTGATTTGAATTATGAATTAGGAGTGTGAATTATGAATTATGAAATTTATTTTGGTTTTTCAGTGCGATTGAATCAATAAAGATAGAAAAATCAACAAATCAATAAATCAACAAATCAATAAATCAATAAATAATCATCACCTCAACACTACATCACTTTATCACTTCTGTCCACCTCCAATTCCTCCAGGTCAATGTCGTCATCTTCAGGATAGATCTCCAGCAATGGCTCTTCGAAATTCCTGGTGGTGCTCCATTTATCGAGGGAAAGGAGGAGCGAGGGTAGAATGAAAATATTCAGGAGTCCGGCTATCAGGAGGGTGAATGAGATCAGGAAGCCCAATGCCTGGGTGCCGCCGAAAGAAGACATGACAAAGATCCCGAAACCGAAGAAAAGAACGGTGGAGGAATAGATCATGCTGTAGCCGGTCTCTTTCAGTGCGGATATTACAGAAAAGGGAATGTCCCTGTTGGTATGCCTGAGCTGAAGCCTGTACCTCGAAAGATACTGAATTGAATTGTCGACGGAGATCCCCAGTGCGATGCTGAAGATCAGGATCGTGGAGGGTTTGATGGGTATTCCCGCATAACCCATCAGTGCTGCCGTCATAAGTTGCGGGATCAGGTTTGGAATAAGAGAGATCAGGATCATCCTCCAGGAGGTAAAAAGGAATGCCATCAGGATTGTGATCACGATGATCGCAAGGATCAGGCTTTCCCAAAGGTTCCGGATCAGGAAATTGGTGCCCTTCAGGAAAACGACGCTTGTACCGGTAATAACGACATTGTATTTCGAGGGGTTGAAGATCGAATCGATCTTTGGCTTAAGGTTGTTCTGTATCCGCTGGATGTCATGTGTGCCGACATTCGCCATCTGCACGCTCAGTCTCGTTATCTGGAAATTGGTATCGATAAAATTCTTGATCAGGGCGCGTTTCCCTGTTTTCATGCTGGGAATATAACCCGCCATAAACGTAAGTTCGTTTCCGTCCGGCAGTTTGTAGAATGCCGTATCGCCGCCGTAAAAAGCTTGTTTAGCCGATTTTATGACTTCCACGATGGAAAGCGGCTTGGAGAGTTCAGGGTAGGTTTTCAGCGTATCCTGCAGCCTGTCGATCTTCCTGAGATTGTTAAGGGTGAGCACACCCTTACGCTTTTTTGTATCGATCGATATCTCGAATGGCATGATGCCTTTGAAATTCTTTTCAAAAAACAGAAGGTCAAGGTAGAGCGGATCCCGTTTCGGGATATCATCAACGATGCTTCCCCTGGTGGTAAGCCTTGTTACCCCGAAACCGGCAATGAGGACAAGGATGATGGTCACGGTATAGATGGCATTCCTGTGGCCGGTAACAAGGATCACCGCTTTATCGATGATCGATTTTGACAGGCTTTCTTCGATATGCTTGATGTCTTTCATCTTCGGGGCTGGCAGGTAGCTGTAGAATATCGGGACGAGTGTAAGCGACAGGATATATACAACAAGGATGTTGATGGAAGCGATGGCGCCGAATTCGACTAGGAGCTTGTTGTTCGTGATCAGGAAGGCTGCAAAACCGGTAGCCGTGGCAGCATTTGTCAGGAAATTCGCACTTCCGATCCGGCGGATGACCCTTGATAGCGCCTTTACTTTATTCTGATGATGAAAATACTCGTAATGATACTTGTTCAGGAGGAAGATGCAGTTTTCCACCCCGATCACGATCAGCAGTGGAGGAATGATCCCCGTGAGGATAGATATTTTATAGCCGAAAAGCACGACCGTCCCCAGCGCCCAGATAACGCTGATGATAACAATAATAACAGGGAAAAGCACTGCTTTTACCGACCGGAAGAACAGGAACAGGAAGATGGCTGCAACTACAAGAGCCAGGATCATGAATAATTTCAGCTCTGATTCAACCTTTTTGGAGATCATGGTTCGGATAAAAGGCAGGCCGGAATAATGAAGGGGGGTGTTGTATTTTGTTCCGAACTTGTCGGCTTCCTCCTTGATTTCCTGGATGAGCTTAACACGGTTCTTTGTATTCAGTTGCGCTTTGTCAAGCGTAACGGCCATGATGGTGGCGGATGTTTCCCGGTTGAGGATCAGTCCCTGGTAAAATTGGAGACTAAAAATGACGGCCTTGATGCTGTCGACCTGAAACTGGGTTGTTGGCTTTACCTTGCAGACCGGGATGAATTCGAATTTTTTCAGGGAATCGTTCTTGACCAGATTAAACAGGCGGGTCACGGAAACCACTTCTTCAACACCGCTTATCTTCCGGATGTTCTGTGAAAGATCAAACCAGTCGTTGAATTCGTTGAGTGTAAACAGGTTTTTATCCTGGATGCCGATAAACAGGACACTGCCATCCTCACCGAACTGCTTTTTGAATGAATCATAATGAATGGCGGTCGAATCGGTTGAGGGCAGGGTTTTTGCCATCTCATACGACAATTTCACCTTGCTTGCCATGTACCCCATAAACCCCGTAAGAATGGCAATAACAATCAGGATAACAAGGCGATTACGGAGAATGTTCCGAACAATAATTGTCCACACAGGCGATCGATCAATTGAGCCCGCGAAGTTAATATTTTCTTGCGGATTAGCTGGAATTCGAAGGAAAATATCCTCGTAAATTGTACTTTTGTGAATCCACTGTCCCTCCTATAAGATGAAAAGTTAACTACAGGGATCTGGAGAATTCACAGAAAGCATAAAGAGGAAATCTTCCGGTATGAAAAAAGTTCTCTTTCTCGATAAAGTCCATCCGCTGATCATGGAACAGTTGTCTTCTTATGGATATCAGTGCGAAGAGCATTTTACTGAGACGGGAGAAGCGATTGCAGAGATCGTTCATGACTATTCCGGGATCATTGTCAGGAGCAGGATCAACCTTGACCGGAAAATACTGTCGGAAGCAAAGGCCCTGAAATTCATCGGGCGGGTCGGTTCAGGGATGGAGAATATAGACGTTGCATATGCAGAAAGCCTTGGTATCCATTGCCTGAACTCACCCGAAGGAAACCGGGATGCGGTCGGAGAACATGCCCTGGGTATGCTTCTTTCGCTGATGAACAACATGAGCCGTGCGGATAAGCAGGTCAGGCAGGGGAAATGGCTCAGGGAAGCCAACCGGGGAACAGAGATCAAAGGGAAAACAGTTGGGATCATCGGGTATGGGAATATGGGGAGCGCCTTTGCGCAGCGTCTGAAAGGGTTTGAGGCAGAGGTGATCTCCTTTGATAAATATAAAACAGTTTACAGTGACGGGAATACACGCGAGGTTTCGCTGGAGGAGATCTTCCGGTCGGCGGATATCCTGAGCATTCACGTTCCGCTCACGGAAGAGACGCAGCATATGGTCGATCAGGGATTTTTACGGAAATTCAGGAAGAGCATATGGCTTATCAATACGTCGCGGGGGCCTGTTGTAAATACGAAAGATCTTGCAGATGCGCTTCGATCGGGAAAAGTCATTGGCGCAGCTCTTGACGTGCTGGAGGTTGAGGATCGTTCATTTGAAACTCTTGCAGGAAAACTTCCCGGAGAAATAAAATACCTGATGGAACTTGACAATGTATTATTTACCCCCCATATAGCCGGGTGGACACATGAATCCAACATCAAACTGGCGCAGGTGCTGGTGGAGAAGATACTGAGGTAATGAGATAATGAGATAATGAGATAATGAGATAATTGGTGGTGGGTCAAATCTGAGTACCGAATCTCAAAAATTTATAGAGCGGGAATTGTTGTTTTAGATTTGATTTCTTTAAAAATTTATAGATTTGCTGCTGAAAAGGCAATAAAGCCTTAATCAACTTCTTTGTCACCTTGTCACTTTGTTACTTTGTTACTCTGTTACTTTGTTACTCCGTTACTTTGTGACCTTGTCACTTGAAAGATTTCAGGAAAATTTAAAATAACCCAGAAAATGAAACAGGAACATAAGATATTTAAAGGGAAAACATTGGGCATCCTGTCGGGTGGCGGTGATACGCCGGCGATAAATTCGAGCATTGAGATGATCAGGAACCGTGCCTCGATCCTTGGTTATAAAGTGTATGGGATCCGCAGTGGATGGAAAGGCCTGCTGGGGGCCGGCGACGTGGTCGACCTGACGCATCAGCCGTATGACGGGTATTATGGAGGAACCGCATTGCGGTCCAGCCGTACAAATCCTTTCCCTTCAAAGAAAAATCCGGAAAGCCGTGTGCCCCAGGTCCTGGACAACCTCGACCGGTATAAGATCGATGTGCTGGTCACAATCGGCGGTGACGACACCAACGGTGCTGCCAAGCGACTCTTTGAAACGGAAGGCATCCCTGTGATCGGTTTCCCGAAAACGATTGATAACGATCTTCGTACCCGTACCATCCACCGTTACAATGGCAAAAATATCGAATCGGTGATCTGTCCGGGGTTTCCGTCAGCTGCCCAGGTGATCTCTGAATTCACTGCAAGTCTCCGCACGACTGCTGAATCTCATTCCAGGATCATCGTCATGGAAGTCATGGGACGGGATGCAGGCTGGCTTACCGGAACGGCCTGCTATGGCGGCGCAACGCTTGGCCTGATACCGGAAATGGAAATCACCAGGGAACGTAAGGAGGTATTGCTTGAAACGATCAAAGAAACCTATTTGAAGTCCAAAAAGAAATACCTGGTGATCCCGGTAGCTGAAGGCGTTCGATGGTATGATGATAAATCAGGGAAACTGGACGTAGTCTATGCCAGTTCCGAAGTGGACGAATATGGTCACCCGCGTTTTGGCGGGATCAGCGGGGTCATTGCTTCCGAAATCTCCCAGAAACTCGGCATTGAAGCCCGGGCACAGATCTCCGGCTATTATGCCCGGTCAGGACATTGCCGTCATTATGACCGCAGGCTGACCATGGCGCTTGCCGATAAAGTTGTGGATCTCCTGCTCCGTGAAGATTATGGCCAGATGCCAGTCATGAATTCTGTTGTCCCTTTTGTCGAGGTCGAAGAGTTTCACACCTCCTCCATTGATATGGGCGCAGTAGGGAATAAGCCGTTGCCCGATGAATACTACAACGTCGATAAGTTCACCTTCACGGATGCTTACATGGATTTTTTATCAAACATTCTTGAAAAACCCGACCTGGAGGACTTCAAATACGATTTTCCGGTGGTCTTGCCGGAGTAGGCAACAGGCAACAGGCAATAGGCAATAGGCAGTAGGTATTAGGCAGTAGGTTTTGTATCCAGCATCCAGCATCCAGCATCCAGCATCCAGCATCTACTTCACAACAAGGTGCACTGTGCTTCTCGTTTTCTGTTCCAGCAGCACTTTCCTGTTGCCGGTGATCCGCCTTAACGCGGCAGGTGTATAATGCCGGATGGTGAACAGTTCCAGGTTGTCGTTATACCGCACCGTGTAATCCTTCTGCAGCGCGTTTATGCATCCCGACGCGGTCAGATGATCCGAATCAACGCAGATGGAAAAGGAGATGGCGGAATTCTGCATCACATTCACCCTGACCTTGTGCTTTGCAAGGATATTGAAGATCTCACTCAGGTTTTCCTCAACGATAAATGAAAAATCCCGGGGAGAAATGGAAATGAGAACCTGGTTTTGTTTCCGGATATAGATGGGGAACGGAACATCCCATGCATCCAGGCTTTCAACCGAAGTGCCTTCCAGGTCAGGGTTTATGAACGACCTTACCCGGAGTCTGATGTTGGCGTTCTCCAGCGGCTTGATGGTTTTCGGATGGATCACGGACGCTCCGAAATAGGCCAGTTCTATGGCTTCCCGGTACGACAGCCGGTCAAGTTTCTTTGCTTTGTTGAACCACTTGGGATCGGCGTTCAGGATCCCCGGAACATCCTTCCAGATGGTCACCTCTTTGGTTTTTAAGACATACGCAAACACAGCGGCTGAATAATCGGAACCTTCACGGCCCAGGGTTGTAGAATTGTTTTCGGGGTCGCTACCGATAAAACCCTGTGTCAGCGCAACTTTTCTTTCACCAGACCTGGATTTGAAATAACCGCCGATCTCCTTTTTTATTTTGGAAGAAGTTTTTTTCCAGTCAACCTTTGCATCCCGGTAGGATGCATTTGTTTTGATCAGGTCCCGCGCATCAAAGAGTGCCGGGGAGAGTCCGGCATCCTCCAGGTGATGATTGACAATGGCCGTTGAGATCAGTTCGCCGTAGCAAACAACCTGGTCATACTCAAAATCATGGTTGAGGATATACCCCGGCGTGAGATGACCTTTTCTCAGGATCCCCCGGAGTTGTTCAAAGAGATGCGTTACATGCAGGTAAGCCGGGTGGCTTTTTTGTGGAAAAAGATCCTTCATGATGGCAAAATGATAATCATGGATCTTTTGAAAGGATTCAACCATCTGAAGACTGTCCTTTGCCAGGTAATGGGCCAGCATTTCTTCAAGGGCATTCGTGGTTTTTCCCATCGCGGATACGACCACCATGAGGTGCTCCGCAGGGAATTTATTCAGGATTGAAGCGACATTCCTGACACCATCGGCACTGTTTACCGATGCTCCGCCGAACTTGAAGACCTTGATTTGCATGAAGCAAATGTAAAGAAAAATCTTTGTGATCTCTGTGCCTTCTTTGTGTCCTCTGTGGTTAACAAATTTTAACACAGAGATCACGGAGAAGGCGCAAAGTACACAGAGGATTATTGAAGCTAATTCAATGGAAGAACAAATGATTTTCTCTAACTTTGCAGCCCAATTCAGATCGTATTTTGAACCCTTCAGATCTGTTTTCCTATTTTAAGGATGATCCGCGAACCCGCGAAATCAGCGGGAAGCTATTGCCATTCCCCTTCCCCGACTCACCAGCTCACCAGTTCACCAGCTCACCAGTTGAAAATAGCGAAGCAGCGAAATTGCGAAGTAGCGAAATTGATGATCCTCAGCAAATCAAAAAATCAACAACTCAACAAATCAATAAATCGCAAATCCATCTCAAAGGATTAGTCGGTTCTTCCAGGGCATTCGTTTCCGCCGCCATATACGACACCGCGCCGTTCCTGCATTTCTTCATTCTTCCCGACAAGGAAAGTGCAGCCTATTTCTATAATGATCTTGAACAGATCTTTGAAGAGAAGGAACTCGAAACGGCCCGCAAGCAGGTTCTGTTCTTCCCTTCATCCCTTAAACATTCATCAGCAGAGAACAAGGATAACCAGGGTTTGCTGTCGAGAACGGAAGTCCTGAACCGGTTGCATCCCTTTGAAAAGAAATTCATCATCGTTACCCATCCGGAAGCACTGGCGGAAAAAGTCGTCAACCGAAAATACCTGGATAAAAATACCCTGAAGCTAAAGGTGGATGAGATGGTTTCCCATGATTTCATCCTCGACCTGCTGATCGATTACGAGTTTGAACGGGCTGATTTTGTTGCCGAACCCGGACAATTCTCGATCCGGGGAGGGATCATCGATGTCTACTCATTTTCCGATGATCATCCGTTCCGGATCGAATTCGAAGGTGACCGTGTGGCCTCGATCAGGGCATTTGACCCGGCTTCGCAGCTTTCCCTCGACAGGAAAACGGAGATCACCATCATTCCCGACATCCGGATCACCCGTGAACGGAGGATTGAGGCTGATTCCCTTTTTGCATTCATCCCGGAAGATGCGGTGGTCTGGATCGATGATATGACCTATACCCTTGATATCATTGAAAAGCAAGGCGACCCTGATATTTTCCTGGATCAGAAGGATTTCCTGAAAGCGTTGAAAAAGCACCCGGTCATTGAATTCGGGAAACGAAGCTATTTTAAGAAAGCGGATACAATAAATTATAACCAGTCCCCCCAGCCCTCCTTCAACAAGAATTTCGACCTGCTTATTGAAGATCTGAAACAAAATACAGACAAGGGATTCAGGAATATCCTCCTGTGTGACAATCCAAAGCAGAAAGACCGTCTTTTCTCGATCATCGAGGATATACAGGGAAAGAAAGAGGGGCAGGCCCCGATTGAATATTCAAGCCTCCATTATTCGCTGCATGAAGGGTTTATTGAGAAAGATCTTAAATTAGCCTGTTTCACAGATCACCAGATCTTTGAACGGTATCACCGGTTCCGGCTGAAAGATGGCTATACCACCAAGGAAGCCATGACCATGAAAGAGATCAGCGAGCTCCGGCCCGGGGATTTTGTGACACATATTGACCATGGCATTGGCCGGTTCGACGGCCTGGAAAAGATCGTCAACAACGGGCATGAACAGGAAGCCATCCGCCTGATTTACAAAAACAGCGACATCCTTTACGTCAGCATTCATTCCCTTCACAGGATCGCCAAATACATCGGAAAGGATGGAACAGCCCCGGTGCTGCACCGGCTGGGCTCGGATGTCTGGAAGAATCTCAAGAATAAGACGAAAAAGCGGGTCAAGGATATTGCCAAAGACCTGATAAAGCTTTACGCCGAGCGAAGGGCTACGGAAGGTTTTGCCTATGCCCCGGATTCCTACATGCAGACAGAGCTTGAGGCTTCATTTATCTATGAAGATACGCCTGATCAGCTGAAAGCAACAGTCGATGTCAAGAATGACCTGGAGGCAACCTTCCCTATGGACCGGCTGATTTGCGGCGATGTCGGTTTCGGGAAAACGGAAATTGCCATACGGGCTGCGTTTAAGGTGGTAAGTGACAGCAAACAGGTCGCCCTGCTGGTTCCGACCACGATTCTTGCCTTGCAGCACAGCAAGACATTCAGGGAACGCCTGAAAAATTTCCCCTGTAACGTGAATTACCTTAACCGGTTTAAATCAGCCAAGGCACAGAAAAAGATCCTTGAAGAGGTTCAGGAAGGAAAGATCGACATCCTGATCGGCACCCACCGGATCCTCAGTAAAGATATCGTATTCAAAGACCTGGGTTTGCTGATCATCGATGAAGAACAGAAGTTTGGTGTTTCTGCGAAAGAGAAGATCAGGCAGATGAAGGTGAATGTGGATACGCTTACCTTAACGGCAACGCCCATTCCGCGCACACTCCAGTTTTCCATGATGGGAGCACGGGATCTTTCCATTATCAGTACACCTCCTCCAAACCGTTACCCGGTTCAAACAGAGATCCATCCTTTCGGCGAAGAGATCATCAGGGATGCGATAAATCATGAAATTGGCAGGGGAGGACAGGTATTCTTCGTGACCACGCGTGTTCAGAACATCATGGAAATTGCCGGAACGATCCAACGGATGGTGCCCAAGGCAACGATCGCAATCGCCCATGGCCAGATGGAAGGGCATAAGCTGGAGCAGGTGATGGTTGACTTCATCGAGGGCGATTATGATGTGCTTGTAGCGACGACCATTATCGAATCAGGCCTGGATATTCCGAATGTAAATACGATCATCATCAATGATGCCCATCACTACGGACTGAGCGATCTTCACCAACTCCGGGGGAGGGTAGGCCGGTCGAACAAAAAGGCATTCTGTTACCTGCTGGCTCCCCCGATGTCGCTCCTGACAGAGGAAGCAAAGAAACGACTGACATCGATCGAAGAGTTCTCCGACCTGGGAAGTGGCTTCAACATTGCCATGCGTGACCTCGATATCCGGGGGGCCGGCAATATCCTTGGAGCCGAGCAGAGCGGATTCATCTCCGAGATCGGCATTGAAATGTACCAGCGGATCCTTGATGAAGCCCTGCTCGAACTCAAGGAACAGGATTTCAAGGATATGTTCATCGATGAGCTTCCGAAGGAATATGTGAAGGAATGCCAGATCGAAACGGACCTTGAGATCCTTTTCCCGGATCATTACATCACAAGCATCACCGAACGTTTAAGCCTGTATAAGGAACTTGATTCCATCGAAACCGAAGAAAAGCTTCAGAATTTCATGGAGAACCTGATCGACCGTTTTGGCCCATTGCCCATCCAGACCCAGTCACTGATCAACACCATCAGGCTTCGCTGGCTGGCAAAAAAGATCGGATTCGAAAAGCTTGTCCTGAGAAACAACCGCCTGACAACCTATTTCAACGGCGATCCGGAATCACCCTATTACCAGTCCGATCAGTTTACCGCTATCCTTAAATTTGTCCAGGAACAGCCACAGTATTGCACGATGAAAGAAGAGCATCACAAGCTATTCCTGATTTTCAGGGATGTGGATGGTATAGCAGAAGCGCTGATCAGGCTGGAGGCGCTGCCGGTGGTTTGAGGTCAGAGAATTTCCGCATTAACCGTACCCACCCCGACCTTCGTCTTCCCCTCCCTACGAGTAGGGAGGGGATAAGAGGGGTGGGTAATGTGTAAGCCCCGCATCCCGGGGCGCGTTTGCCGCATCACCCCACCCAAACAGCAGAAAGAAAGGTATCAAACATAGCAAGCTGCAAAACCATATTCAGCCAGTAATAGCTGATCCGCAACTCTTTCCTCCATTTCTCCCTGTTAAGAAGAACATAACCGGTGAAATACAGCGTCATCATGGTAAAATAAACGATCTCCTTCATGGCAGGAAGCTTATATGTCTTAAGGTAAGGAAGATCCCCCAGGAATAAAAACAGCCAGGCAGCAACGGTGGCCAGGATGATGAGCAAAATAGCCCAGGTCCTGAATTGAGGCGACCGCTGGTAGTGCCAGAGCATCAGGACAAGGAACGGTGTTGCATAAACGTACCGGTTCAGGCTTAAAAGGGAAGTGCCTTCCTTGCCTGCATACGGGTTGGATAAAAGAATGAAAATGCCAGTCATCACAAGGGCCACTGCTGAAAATATGATGCTTCGGGAAGGAACAGCAAAGGATTCCCTGGTTTTTTTGGAAAATACCTTTGCCAGTAACCATATGCACCAGGGAAGTGGGGCGAGGCAAAACAGGAAAGCAGTCCCGTCGAGCCAGAGCAGCCGGGCTCCTTCCCAGGTCACCAAAGGAAATTTTGGCCAGTGTATCGCATGGCCCCAGAACATGGTTTGAGCTTTAATATAAGCGAACCATACACCTGTTTGATACCATTGTATAAGAACGACCAGGAAAAATGCGGCCAGTGTGACGAACGAATAGATCATCATGTTCCAGATCGCCTTTTTCCAGGCATTCTGCCCCAATCCGGCATTAATGATCTCCATGAAAATAATGGCCGGAAGGAAGAAAAAGCTGGTTGGCCTGACAAGCGATGAAAGAAAGATCCCAACCATGATCAGGAGGTTATTTTTCTTGTATAAGCCGATGAGCATCATCGCGGAGAACAAATAAAACAGCGATTCGGTGTAGGGGATATAAAGAAAAAACATCCCGGGCAGGGAGAGGTAGAGCAGTGATTCATCGGTCTCAAACCTGAATGTGTTTGCGATCAATCCGAATGAGAACAGTGCGATCGCGGCGTTGATCAGGCTGATCTGGAAAACGCCCACGCCAAGAACCCTCCAGAAATAGGGGAACAACGGGAAAAATCCTGAATTGCTTTGCGCTGCGGGATCAAACCAGTATCCGGAAAGACGGACACTATTGTACCAGGCAGAATCCCATAAAATGAGGTTTTGATTTCCCGGGACCTGGTGGAGAAATCCCAGGAACCCCAGCACCATGTAAAGGGTGACAAATACGACGATATGAATGGGAAGGAAACGGTTACGCAGGAGAAAATCTGTTTTCATCAATAGGAAATAAAGGATTATTTCGGGTTTTGTTTCAATTGTTCTGCTTCACGCAGTTCCATATCATACATGTATTCGGCATCAAGTTGAATCGCTTCCTCAAGTGTCGCATTTTTTTCTTTGGCTTTCTTTTTTACCATTTCGATCCAATTCGGATTTCCTTTGATCTGATTTTTGTAAAAATCAATGCGTTCCTTCCTTTTGATCTGCGATTTCAGGTATTCAGGATTATTCGGATCAAGCCAGGTAAGCGCAGTCTCAGCAAAGGTGAACAACGTGGAAAGATTTGCTTCGGTGACGCATAAAAGCACGACATCATGTGACAGCATATTTTTCCGTAAGGCATCAATATCCGAATTCCGGATATTTTTATACTCGTATTCCGGGTACCGGATGGAGTTGTAATACCAGAAATCATTTCGCTCAAAGATGCTGTTGCCCAGCGGATGATTGAAAATATTCCAGTAATAGCTGTCGGTAACCGCCAGGAGACGCGGCTTCACTGTTCCTCTCGTGGTGCTGAGCTTCAGTTTTGCATATGGCAGGGTGTCTGTGGTCCGCGGGAACAGCAGGTTCATCGTCCCGAGGATATCATCGTCAGGCGGTTTCACCTTGGCGGTCCACCAACTCGAATCAATGACAAAATGCGGCATCCGGATGTTCCTTAAAACTTCAAGGTAGCGGATCAGCGTATCAACAACAAGAACCTGGGAGGAATATAGTGTCCAGTGAGTTCCCACTTTCGAATAGACGGGGATCTTTGTTGTTTTTTTAACCTGCATGAGGTAATTTGTCAGGTCAAGAAAATGAATGTCCTTATATTTGGTATTGAGCAGGTTTGTATATAGCTCGTAATTGGAAGGTTGCCGGTGGCCCCTGGTGAACCGGTCAGGTATGTATTCCGGGTAGAGACGGGCTTTGCTGGGGGAAAAGGCGAGGACAAAATCTACATTGCGTTTTTTCAGTTCAGTCTGAAGGTTCCGCACGGCTTCCAGCTTCTTATTCAGTGTGTAGGGACTCATCCTGTCCGCGCCCAACCAATCCATGATGTAATAATCCTCATACAGGTATCCTGATTTCCCGGCAATCACGGATTTCACGTTCGGCAGGTTGAAGAGGCTGAAATCAACCTGGTTATGGAACCTTGTAAGCGTATTGTGAAACCCGAGCCTGCTGTTGAACAGTTTCTCATCCGATTGCTGGTATTTCCCGGAGAACCATGCGGGCCATGAAAACGGGATCGAATCTTCGGCAACATAAGCTCCTGCCAGAGGAATTTCTTTAATAAATGAATATTTCTTTTCAAAATAAGGCGTGAAAAGAAGGACCAGAACTCCAACCAGGATGATGTTTTTCAAATACGTTCCAATGGTTCCCATGTGTGAATTCAGATGATCTGATCATGACATCCCCTGTGGTTCCTGCCGTGGAAACAGGAATAATCCGGTGCAGAGCAGGCCCAAAATTAATAATAAAAAGTATTTTGCATAGATTTGCTTTCGAATAATTACGGCAAAATCAATACATTCATACTCCGACAAATTCATTAATTTTATACCCATAATGAAAAGACCATGAAAAAGATTTATATCCTGTTCCCCATTCTGTTTGTTTGGTTGCTGAGTATGAACAACCTGAATTCCCAACCGGTATCTGATATCAGCGGTGCCGGGCAGCCTGCTCTTTCCCCTGATCAGCAGATCATGCTGTCGAACATTCCGCTGTTAAAACTTCCGGATAAATATAAAGGTCCGAATGCGCCCCTCCTTCCGGTTTCCATTGACAATTCGACACAGCCCTATTTTCGTCCCATCACATCACAAACCGGGTATGAATGCGGTCAGTCGGCTGGAATTGCATTCAATTTCACCTATGAAGTTGACCGGATGCGGAATCTTCCCGCCAACACGACGGCCAATCAGTATCCGACCCATTTTACCTGGGATTTCCTGAATGATGCAAACAATTATGGAGGTGCGAGTGCTTTCGATTCGTGGGAGATCGTAAGGGCCTGCGGGAACATGAATATAGCAGATTACGGAGGAGACCTCGGTACAGGAGGCTACCTGCGCTGGATCTCAGGTTATGGGGTTTATTATAACGGGATGGCCAACAGGATCAACTATATGCGGGCGATCCGCGCGGATTCCCCGGAAGGGTTACAAACATTGAAATACTGGCTTTATGATCACCTGGAAGGCTCCCCGATCGGTGGCCTGGGAACGTTTTACGGAACCTATTTCGGAAACCCAAGCACGACGCTGCCTCCCGGGACACCCCAGGCCGGGATGTACGTGGAAGCAACCTGGGGATCAAGTCCTTCTCATACCTTCACCTGCTGCGGGTACAACGATTCCATCCGGTTTGACTACAATGGCGATGGGATGTACACCAATAATATAGATATCAACGGAGATGGTGTCGTTGACATGCATGACTGGGAGATCGGCGGATTGAAACTGGCCAGCGGATACGCTGGGACCGGTTGGTGCAACAGCGGGTTCTGCTACATGATGTATAAGAATCTTGCAGATGCCATCGGGTATGGAGGCATTTGGAACCATACGATCTACGTGATCGATGTGAAGGAAACATGTGCTCCGAAACTGACCATGAAGGTAACCCTGAAGCATCCTTCCCGGAATAAATTACGCGTGACGGCAGGACTTGCCACAGACATGGCTGCAACCACACCCGCCTATGTGCTCGAATTCCCCATCTTCAACTACCAGGGAGGGGATCATTTCATGCAGGGAGGCAGCACAGAAGCCGATAAAACGATTGAATTCGGACTTGACCTGACGCCGTTGATGAGCAACCTGACCTCAGGGCAGGCGGCAAAATGGTTCCTGCAGGTCCAGGAAAATGACCCGTCCGGATTATATCCCGGCGAAATCGTGAACTGGTCTGTTATAGACTATACGACCGGTGCTCCTTTTGAAGTGGCCTATCCGACAAGCAATGTCGCGATCGTGAATAATTCAATCACAAGGCTGTCGGTCAACCGTACCATGACCTTTTCCAAGCCTGACATCACGACGGGATCGTTGCCCGCAGCAAACCTTTACCAGCCTTACACCATGCAGCTGACAGCCATGAACGGGACAGTACCCTACCTTTGGGATGCAAAACTGGATTACCCGGAAACGACGGGAACCGCCACGTTCCCCACTGTTACGGCCGAGCAGCTTATTCCGGACAACGGGAACAGCGGGTTTGCCATAAAGGATCTCGGGTTTGAGTTCCCGTATTATAAAAGAACCGTAAACAAGATCTATGTCTATGTTGACGGTTATATTCTTTTCGATGATCAGCCATTCACCTGGCCATACCTTATCGACAAGAACCTCCTCTTCAAACAGACCTCGATCATTTCGCCGTTCATGACTGATCTTTACCTGTATCCGGCACAGAGCGACGGGATCTGGTTTCAGGGTGGCGCCAGTTCAGCAACCATCCGGTGGAAAGCCTCCATCTATGGAATGGCAGGCACATCATCCGTGAATGTTGCGGTCAAGCTTTATTCGGATGGAAAGATCGAGTTTTACTACGGAAATATGAATTACCCGGCATCCACCGCATGGACCGGTGGGATCTCCGGCGGAGACAATAAGAACTGGCAGTACTCGCTGCTGAATAATTCACCGGCGATCACGGCCAATACGCGGGACCAGTTCACTGCCTGCGGATTCCCCACGGAGATGCAGATCTCGGAAACCGGCGTATTCAGCGGAACAGCCGTCCATCCTTACCAGAACCGTCCGATCAAATTCATGGTCACCGACAATAACAACATTTCATCAACCCGGACACTCAATTTCTCCACCAACGGATTACTCGTTGATTATGTGGTAACTTCAGGAGGTGACAGCGTTGTTGAATATGGTGAAACAGCAAACGTAAAACTTATCATCACAAACATCGGGTCACAGATCGTGCATAATGTGAACGCAACTGTTACGGAAACTGATCCTTTTATCGTGCTGACCGACAGTACACAGTCGTTCGGGAACATCAACGCCGGCCAGACCATTACGGTGGACAATGCTTTTTCGTTCATTGTTTCACAGAATATCCCGAATAGCCATGCGTTCGACCTGGTCCTTCACATTGCTTCCCAGGAGCAGAATTTTCAGCGTATGATCGACCTCACAGCCTTTGCACCCGATATTCAGATCGGTCTGGTCACGCTCACTGACGGAGACAATGGGATGCTCGATCCGGGGGAAACTACGGATATGAAAGTGGCATTTGAGAATCATGGCGGTGCAAAGATCAATAACCTGGCAGTCACACTCACCACCCTCGATCCAAGCCTTGTACTGAATTCAGCCACAGGGATCATTTCCCAGCTGAAACCGGATTCAGTCAAGACGATCACCTTCAATATTTCAGCACAGCCGGATGCACCTTTTATGCATCTTTACCTGATGAATGCTGCGCTGACTGCTGCCAACGGCTATGCGAAAAGCGACAGCCTCTGCCTCTTTTCAGGAGATGTCTTCGAAGATTTTGAGACAGGTACATTCAATAAATTCGACTGGTATTTTGGTTATTGCCCATGGACCATTGATCCTTATGACCCTTATGAAGGAACCTATTGCACCCGCTCCGGATGGATCTTCGACAACCAGGAATCGGCCCTTCAGCTTACCGTGAATATCCTTCAGGCCGGACCCATCAGCTTCTGGAAGAGGGTGGATTGCGAAAATGATCCGGCCGGTACCAATTATGACTATCTTGCCTTTTACATCGACAATTTGGAACAGGGAAGATGGGACGGCTGGGTTACATGGAGCAAAGAAACATTCAACGTTTCAACTGGATATCACACTTTGAAATGGATCTATCACAAGGATTATTCGGTAAGCACCGGTTCTGATTGCGGCTGGATCGATTTCGTCACGTTCCCGCCTTTTGAAGGAGCCATGCCGGAGATCAGCGCTTCCCCTGGATCGTTCTACAAGAACCTTGGTCAGAATGAAACTGCTTCTGAAAATCTTTTCATCTCCAACAACGGGGGAGGACTTCTTGAATACTCGCTCCTGGTGTTCGATACGGCGATGAACAAAAAAGACCCTGTTCCGGATAATGTCACAGGATCAAACATAACCTGCGGAACCGACGGATTCGTTCCCGGCGGATCGTTCTCCTGGAATTTCACAGTGCATAACACCTCCCCCGACAATGAGTACATCAAACATATAAAAATGGAATTTCCACAGGGGGTTATTGTAAATACGGCAACAAATTATTCCGGTGGTTCGTTAGGAGACCTTGCATTCCAAGGTGTCACGGGCAACGGAGCCACCCTGAACTGGCACGGAGTGAGTTCAGGGAACAGGGGCGTGATCAAACCGGGTGAATCTGCCACAACCGTGATTTCGGGAACAGTCAGCGAATCCTTCAATATTGACCTGTTCACGGTTTACAATATCAAGGGTGACAGTATCGGGGCAAATCCACACAACAGTTCAGGGTATGTCAAACTGAACAATTTCGGACTGGCCAATACCTGGCTGACGCTTTCAGACTATTCCGGTACCCTTTTCGGAAATCAATCGGACACGGTCAGCTTGCAGTTCAACAGCCAGGGTTTGGATCCGGCAGTATATAAATGTGATCTTATTGCAAGGGATCCCTACAACAACAAGGTCGTGATCCCCGTCATCCTTGAAGTCAGGCCGCCGGTAGCCGTGGATCCCGTGACTGATCTGAAAACTACAGGATTTGTAAAAGCTTACCCGAACCCGTTCAGGCAGTTCGCAACCATTGAATACCAGGTTGGAAAACAGCAGAATATACATGTGGAAGTTTTCAATGCCTCGGGGCAAAAAGTGCGTACTTTCGGTAATCTTATGAGACAACCGGGTAAGTATGTGCTGGTATGGAATGGTGAAGATGAAAATGGGAACGGTGTGCCTGCCGGAGTTTATTCCTGCCGGATGACGACCAGCGAAAACGTAGAAAATATTAAACTGATATACCTGAGATAAGACTTATACATGATATTACGGAGAAAAAGAACCATAATTCTTGTCATTACCCTGATTTTACTTGTTGTTGCAGTTATTTTTGGAAAAAAGTATTTCTCTTTTTCAGGCAGGATAAAAACCCTTTCCCCTTCCGGGGAAGATTCACTTGTGAACCAGCAGGTACCTGGAGAGCAACCCCCCAATTCCTTTTTCTTTGGTTATGAGACCGATCCGGTAACGGGGAACACGGACAAGCTGTACAAAGAAATGGCCCATTCAGGCCAGTACTCGGCGAAAGCGTTCGGGAAGGAATCATACAGCATCTCAGTTGAACGGACAGTAGCGGAAATCGGCCCGGATAAGCTGACCGCCATCTCGCTCAGCGCATGGGTCTATATTATGCGGGGTAAGGATGAGCCGGATGCTGTTTTCGTATTTTCAGCCACGGATCAGAAGGGAGCCACAATATGCTGGAAAGGAATAACAATAAAGGGGAATGAGATCCCCCGTGGGAAATGGTTCAAGGTGTCCACCATATACAACCTTTCGGATCTCCGGTTTCCGCCCGGGAGCAAGGTTCAGATGTACCTGTGGAACAGAAGCGACACGAAGTTCCTGGTAGACGATCTGTATGTAGTATTCGGAACACAGAAGGAACGGAAGGGAGACTCTGCAATGGTCGATATGACAAGGGGTAAGCCATTCACGCCGAGGTTCAATTATCCTCCCTACCAGACCATTTATTTTGATAAAGAAGAGATTAGCAAGGACAACGCTCCCGGGCTTACCATTGAAAAAGGTAAACCGGGAGGAGAAATTGAATCGTCGGACAGGGTCATAGCGGGCAGGTTCATTGGAAAAGCCGATGATATCCTTTTAATGAAACCTTCAGGAAAGAATGAACTCTATACATTTTGCCCCGAGAAATCAGCCTTCGCCGCGATCCATGCCGAAATGCCCCAGGAAGTCCTGGCAGAATGCCTGACCGGCGAAGTAATGAAGGGAACATTTTACGGGACCGGACAGGAACAGTTGATGGTCATTGGGAAAAATCAACTCCTGCTTGGCACTTTTGAAAAACCCGGAGATCCGTGCGCAGGAAAGGAGCCTGCCACAAACTTCATTGTCCGTTCGAAAACTTTGCTCAAGGATTTGTCATGCCCTGAAGGGTTGAATGGAGTTATCATCAGACCTGCCGATCTGAACGGAGACCGCCTTACAGAACTCCTGGTGATCCGGAATGACGGTTCATGGAATGTGTTCAGCTATTCGGTGCGCGACAAGGACAATTGGACATCCATCGCTTCAGGAGTAAACGATATCCGTGAATGGGCAGGGATCATTACTTCAGGCTCTGTCACGGCCGGGAAATTTATTGAGAAATACCCGCAGGACCTGGTGTTGAGCATTTACAAGGACAAGGCAACTTCGCGCTTTTGCTACTCGATGCAGCGGTTCGACCCGTCAACACGGAAGTTTGTACAGTACTTCCCGGCCAGCCAGAAGTTCTGCGGACAGACCATCGGTCTTGATACCCTGAAGCCTGGCGATAAATTCTTTTTCGGAATATTTTCAGAAGGGAATGAAACCATGATCCTGCGGTATAACCGCGATTGGAGGTTCGACCTGAAACAGATAAAATTCAGCGAAACGACATTTGAGGTGCTGAAAACAGTGGATTTCCAGGGATATGAAAAAGATCACAATCCTAAGTATTACGAGGTTCTTTCCATCATTCCGGGGATGTTCCGCTCGCCGGGGATTACGTCCCTGCTGGTGAATGCACGGAACCGGGATGGCAGAAAACTCCCGTTCCTGCCAAATTCAACCGGGATTTATACGCTGATGGATCCAGGGAAAAAATGAAGATAATATGAGGTTGTATCAAAAGTCTGCTTTTTGTCTTTCACCGCAAAGACGCGAAGACGCAAAACTACTAAAAATCAAGATTAGAATTTTTAGCGTCCCTGCCTGCCGGCGGGCAGGTTAGCGCCTTAGCGGTTATTTTTCCCTTTTGAGACAGCCTCAGAACGGAAAATAATTTTAGGTACGCATAAATGCAATTAACCATAAAAATTAACGAATGGCCCTGATAAAAAACCGGTATTCATTCATTGTCATCCTTTGCCTGCTGGGTATGGTCTTCGCTGTTGTTTCCTGCCGGAAAGGACAGGGATCCGTTGAAGCTGCCTCAGGCCGTATAACCGTCAGGGATTTTATTCCCCTTTCGAACTGGTACATTGATACAACCGGGAATGTCAGCAAAAAGGATTTTATCAATAAATCGATCAATCTTGATTATTCTGATGCCTATGCGAGCGGATTCATGATCCCTACAGTAACCCAGGTAAAGGAAGGGATGTTTGAATTTGAATTCCAGGTCAGGAATTCCGGCAATGCGCCTGAAAAATTCTACTACAAGATCTATTACCAGAATGAATCGTATAAGTTTCCGGAGTGGGATGAAACAGACATTTCGAAACAGAATATCTATGCCTGGGAAAATTTTTACGGGAGCTGGGAGGATACGGAAAAGACGTTCGCTGAAACGGAGGTGATCCCCGCCGACAACAAATTCCACAAAGTAAGGGATGCCTTCCGCATAGTTGGGAATCCACGCAATGAAAAAAGGTATTTCGGAGAAAAAGGCAATGACCGGTGGAAACGGAATCCGCGGGTTGGGAAGTACAGTTTTCTGCTGGTTGTGACTGCAAAAGAAAATCTTGAGCAAAACACGATCCCTGAAAATGTCAGGAATATCAGCATCGGGAGTGATGAAAATTTCGTGAATCCTTATTTCTTTTTTTTCTGTGGCAAAGGAAAGAGCCTGAACAACACAATTGCCCAAAGGTCTCCGTTTCAGCTGAACGTGATTGCAAACGCCGATCCGGGAGCCGGTATCTACATCAATGCAGCCTTGTTTAACGGGCAGGTTCCGGATAAGTTTTTCTGCAAGACCTGCGGGCAGGATCCTTCTTTACAAAAGAGTGCAGCGTTCGAACAGTTTGTCCATTATATTGATCCTTCGACCAAAATGAATAACATTCCCGTCATTACAGATGTTCTGAATGGGAATTATTCACGGATGGATTACAACTGGAACAAGCAGTTTTACCTTAAAGAAGAACTGATCGCGATCACGGCAAGCACCTCAAAATGGCCGTGTGAAACGGTCATTTCAGATCCCGCCAGTCATTCGATCACCCTCCGGAACCCGAAAACGGAATTCGGCAAATGGGAAAAGCAGAACGTGGGAGTCATCACCCGCCATGGCTTTACATACGGAAAATGGACGGTCAAGGCAAAGCTGACGGAATTGCTCAACCGGAACAACATGTGGAACGGCCTGACAAACGCGGTGTGGCTGATCACACAGAGCCAGTCGGAATGGAATTACCGGAGAAGCTGCAACAAGGAAGGATATCTTGCCAATTATTATGGTGGAAAAACAGACAACCGTGTAAAGAATGTCGGGTATTCCGAGATCGATTTCGAAATTCTGAAAACCGTTCCCTACTGTCCTTCGTATCTTGCTTCACCGGTGTACAATTATGGGATCCCGGATCAGGGGAATGTGAATAACTGGAATGTGCCTTTCCCGGAAGAACTGGTTGAAAATGATGATAAGATCCAGGTGGCATGCACCAACTGGGACATGGCATGCTGGGAACCGAAAGATTTCAGTGCCGGATGCCGTCAGATCTCTTTTGGAGGACAGACATTCTGGGCGCACCGCTGGGATGAAGGCTACCGGGCCATCACCGAGAAAACCCCGGAACGGGATGATGAGCTTTTTGCCTCGCCTTATTATTATTTCCAGATCGACTGGCAACCCACGCAGATCATCTGGCGCATCGGCCCGTCAAAAGACAAGCTCCGCGTTGTAGGCTATGTCGATCAGACCATCTCCTCGATCCCCAACAACCAGATGCTCCTGATCGTCACCCAGGAATTCCACAACACCCGCTGGTGGATCGGGTCCCCCTATTCCCAGGATAACACCCCGTTCCCAGGGAGTGATTATGTTGGGAAGATCTTCGAAGTGACTGTGGAATGATAAGCTTTGCTTTTTTCACCACAATAGGCACATTAGGGCACAATAGACCTACTGTGAACTACTGTGCCTAATGTGGGAATTTTTTTTTGTCACTGTTCCCTGTTCACCGTACGTTGTACCTTGAAAATCCTTTTTCAATGCAGGAGTGCATAATGAGAAATGCAGGAATACCAATGATTGTCATAATTCATAATTCAAACTCCTCATACATAATTTCCAACAATTAATTTTTATTAAGCCCCGTCCGGTTTACGAACTTTTTTCTTTTCTGGTTACGTTCGACTTGTTTCGGTAACTTTGCATGACGTAATTAAAATAAATCATGAAGACACAATTTTTGACGGATGAGAAGGGGAATAAAATCTCAATCGTAATTCCCTTAAAAGAATACAAACGCATCCTTGAAGACCTTGAAGAACTTGAGGATATAAGGTTGTTTGATGAAGTAAAAGCAAAAAATGAAAAAAGCATTCCGCTGGAACATTATATAAAGAACCGGCAGAAAAAAAAGAAATATGCCTGATTATACGATTACCATCTCAAGGACCGCTCAACGACAGCTGGATAATTTGCCCGATAGCGATGCGGAAAAATTGATCGTGTTAATTCAGGGATTGGCCCGAAATCCAAGACCTTCAGGATATAAAAAACTCAAAGGCAGAGAGGGATTCAGAATTCGGAAAGGGATTTATCGGATAATATACCAGATTTTTGATTCTACACTGATCATTGATGTAATTGCAATAGGGCATCGGAAGAATATCTACAAATAACCATCCCGAAACTTTTTCTTAAAGGCGTTCTTAAAAGCTAAAAAAGCAGGCTTGGTTTTAATATTTTGCACCCCTGACGGGGGCAGGCAGGCGTTTCATCCTGATTTATATCAACTTACAATCCAACTACCCGGTCCCCAAAAAAGATCGTCACTTTTATATTAAAAGATAGTTACTTTTAACTAAAAGATTGTCACTTTTAGGGTAATAGTTTGCCAGTATTTTGTCATGTCACCCTGTCACACGAAAAATGCTTACTTTTGAAATAGCCTTTGGCTGAAGTTCGGGGAGTTATTTTATTGGTTGATCGGGTCTTCCCAACAAGGATTACGATTCAATTTATTGAAGATTAGACCGTTTGTATTCAAGAACTTAACCGCAAAGTAGCACAAAGTATATACGAAGGCGCACAAAGATTTTAATCTAAAGTGATAAGCCCTTTGCGTGCCATAGTGATTTCCTTCGAGCGCCTTTGTGGTTTTTTTTTAGGCTAAAAATCAAGAAGATTGTTATAAGGTCAGTCCCATTCCAATACTGGTAATTTTACTGACAAAATTGTATTCATCAATTTGTTTTATCTCTAAATACAGCAACAATGAAGATTATTGTTTTGGGTGCAGGACTCGTCGGCGGCCCCATGGCCATCGACCTGTCGAAGGATGAAAATTTCAAGGTAACGGTTGCAGATATCAATGACGCTGTATTGGCAAAGCTGATCACAAACCATCGTCTGAAGTCCGTTCTGCAGGATCTCTCCGACCCGGAAAACGTAAAAAGGCTGGTCAGCCACTACGACATGGTGATCAATGCCGTACCGGGTTTCATGGGATTTCAGACCCTGAAAGCCATCATTGAAGCGGGAAAGAATGTCGTCGATATCGCATTCTTCATCGAGGATCCTTTTCAACTGGACCAGCTTGCAAAGGAAAAGAATGTGACGGCCATCATGGATTGCGGCGTGGCACCCGGAATGTGCAACGTGCTCATCGGCTATGCCGACCGGCTGCTGGATCAAACAGACAACATTATTTATTACGTCGGTGGCCTTCCCGTCATCCGCGAATGGCCTTACGAATACAAAGCGGTTTTTTCTCCGGTCGATGTGATTGAGGAATATACCCGGCCGGCACGCTACATTGAGAACGGCGTCATGGTCGTCAGGCCGGCGCTTTCCGATCCCGAACTGCTGAACTTCCCAGGCGTCGGAACACTGGAAGCCTTTAATACCGATGGTTTACGCTCGCTGGCATTTACGGTGAAAGCCCCGAACATGAAGGAGAAGACGCTCCGTTTTCCCGGCCATATCGAAAAAATGGCCGTCCTTCGCGAAACAGGATTCTTCAGCCAGGAACCGGTTGAGGTGAAAGGGGTGAAGATCCGCCCGATCGATTTTACGGCAAAGCTGCTCTTTCCGAAATGGAAGCTGCAGGAGGGCGAAGAGGATTTTACGGTGATGAAAGTGGTGGTGGAAGGAAAAAAAGATGGCAAGCGGTTGCGTTACACCTACGATCTTTACGACCGCTATGACCCGGTCACCCGCATCCATTCCATGGCCCGGACCACCGGTTACTCGGCAACCGTCGCCTTGCGGATGATCGCATCAGGAACGTATACCAGGAAAGGGATCTCGGTCCCCGAGTACATCGGTCAGCAACCCGGATGTACCGAATATATGCTGGAAGGATTGAAGGAAAGGGGTGTAATTTATCGCGAAACCATCGAAGAGATCAGCTAGAACTCGTCTGAATCATCCGTTTTCTTTTCCGCGGGTTCCTTATACTTGTCGCAGTCAAGCTCGACATGCAACGGTTTCATCAGCGGGTCGAAATCGCGTTTTGTGATGCCGAGCGTGGCATCGGCATATACCTGCCGCATATACAGCGCCCAGACCGGTAAGGCCGTATTGGCGCCCTGCCCGAGATCAAGCGAACGGAAATGCGCGGCCCGGTCTTCACAACCGACCCATACACCGGTGACAAGATCCGGCGTGATCCCCATGAACCACCCGTCGGACTGGTTCTGCGTGGTCCCGGTCTTTCCCGCGATGGGATTGTCGAATCCATACTTGTAACGCAGCCTGACGCCGGTGCCGACCTCGACCACACCTTTCATCAGCTGGATCATCAGGTACGCCGTTTCTTCACTGATGGCTTCATTCTGTTTCGGAACGAAATTCTCCAGCACATTCCCGTTCTTATCGTCGATCCGGGTGATGAAGATCGGTTCCACGTAAACTCCCTTGTTGGCAAATGTACTCATGGCTCCCACCATTTCGTAAAGGCTCAGGTCCGCCGAACCGAGGGCGATCGAATATACCGGGGGAATGTCGCTCGTGACGCCCATCTTCCGTGCGATCTGGATGACGTCCTGCGGCGAATATTTCTTCATCAGCTGCCCGGAGATCCAGTTGTTGGAATTGGCCAGCGCCCATTTCAGGGAAACTTCTTCGCCTTTCCGCTCTTCATTGGTGTTCTGGGGAGCCCAGGTGTTGCCGTCCGGCAACTCGATCACCGGCTGGACGTTCGGGTATTTCGTGCAAGGTGATTCACCCTCCTGCATTGCAAGGGTATAAAGGAACGGCTTGAACGTTGAACCGACCTGCCGTTTGCTCAGTTTCACATGATCGTACTGGAAGTACCTGTAATCGATCCCGCCGACATAAGCTTTCACAAACCCGGTGTGAGGGTCCATCGACATCATTCCTGCCTGGAGGAAAAATTTATAATATCGTATCGAATCCATCGGTGACATGATCGTATCGCGGTCGCCCTTCCAGGAAAACACTTTCATCTTCACCGGCGTTGAGAAGATCCTGACGATCTCCGCATCGGTGACATTCCGCGTTTTCAGCCGGTAATACCGGTCGGAACGGCGCATCGCCTGGAGGAGCAGGTTCTGGATCTCTTTACTTTCAACCCCTTTGTCAAAAACGAAAGGTGCATTTGGGTGTCCCTTCCAGTGCTTGAAAAACAATGGCTGGAGATGGGTCCCAACATATTCTTTAACGGCCTTTTCTGCATATTCCTGCATGCTGTAGTTGATGGTCGTATAAATGCGAAGCCCGTCTTTGTAAAGATTGTATGGAAGGCCGTCTTCCTTTGAATGGGTGTTGCACCACTCGGTCAGCACCATCCGCAGGTATTCCCTGAAATAGGTTGCCAACCCTGCGGTATGATCCTGAACCCGGTAGGATGACATGTCGATCGGGATCACTTTGATCGAATCATACTGCTCGCGGGTCAGGTAATCCGCTTTCCGCATCTGGTTCATTACCGTATTCCTGCGATCCAGCGCACGTTCCGGGTTCCGGATCGGGCTGAACCATGTAGGTGCTTTCAGGATCCCGATCAGCAGGGATGCTTCCTGGACGCTTAACTCATCCGGAAACTTGTTGAAATACGTTTTGGCGGCTGATTTTATCCCGAATGACTGGCTCCCGAAATCAACTGTATTCAGGTACATGGCCAGGATCTCATCTTTGGAATAATTCCGTTCGAGCTTGATCGCAGTCACCCATTCCTTCAGTTTGATGACCGCAAATTCGATGAAGGAGCGGTTGTGTTTTCGCGGGAACAGGTTCTTGGCAAGCTGCTGGGAGATCGTGCTTCCACCGCCCTTGGAAGTGCCTGTGATCACACCGAAAATCATCCTGAATACCGCTTTCACATCCACGCCTGAATGTTTCATGAACCTGACATCTTCCGTGGCGATCAATGCATTAATGATGTTTGGGGAAAGGTCCTGGTAATGAACATTGGAGCGGTTCTCGACAAAATACTTCCCCAGGAGTTTTCCGTCGGATGAGATGATCTCCGCTGCAAGGTTGCTCTTTGGGTTTTCCAGTTCCTCGAAACTCGGCATTTTCCCAAACAAGCCGAGCGAGATGCAAAGAAAGACAAGATTGATAAAAACGATGAGTGATGCAAATGTGATCCAGAACCCTTTCAGGTACTTCCGTTCCTTTGCCGCGTAGAGCTTTGTTTTACCCCGTTGTGCCATTTACTTTTCCTTTTCCACACGTAACCCGATATCCCTTATGCCGGTCAGTTCTTTCACCCGCATGGCCTGTTCCAGTTCAAAGATATACAATCCGGCCGTCCTGAACCGGATCCCTTTCCGGAATAAAAACCGGTTGAATTTTACGGAACCGATCCCTTTGCCAAACCATTTCCCGCTGTAATCGGCCAGTTCACATTCCAGTGTATCCTTTGATAAGGCCCCGTCAGGATGCGTTGTAAGGATAAACAGATAAAGGTTGGAATATGGATAATTCAGGTCGTTGCGAACATTGAGAAAAAATGAATACCGCGAAATGGTATCGGGGATCGCAATTTCGAACCGTACCTTCTCGTTCCTGTCCCAAACGCCCTTTTTAATGACTTTATTATCTTCAAAGAACCGTCCGCGGTCACAGGAAAAGAAGAATAGCATTCCGAAAAGGATAAGCATGAAAAGAGGATGCGTCCTGCGGAATGTCATATAAAGGGTGATTGATCGGTTAAAGATTGTCGAAACGGGTAAGATCATCCTGCCCGACTACGTTATCAAAGTCGGTTTTTGGTTCTGAGATGAAGGCGAATTCTTCAAGTTTTTCAGGCTGTCTGCCCTGTTTGTTCTCTTCGATGATGTGGATCACATTCTCGGCAGGTATCGCCATGAATTTTCCCGGATCATCAATGTATGAATACCACATCAGTTTTTTGAAGATATCGGTTTTCTGGTGAACGGCATCTCCTTTTGATGTTTTAAGAACGATATCATCTTTCGGAAAATCCTTGAGTGCATCGATGTACGACTCATATTCATAATTCAGGCAGCATTTAAGCTTGCCGCACTGACCCGCCAGTTTTTGAGGATTCAGTGAAAGTTGCTGAACACGTGCGGAATTGGTTGTCACGGATTTGAAATCGTTCAGCCATGTGGCGCAGCAAAGTTCACGGCCACAGGAGCCGATGCCTCCAAGACGGCTTGCTTCCTGCCGGGCACCGATCTGCCTCATTTCGATCCTCAGCTTGAATTCTTCTGCCAGGATCTTGATGAGTTCCCGGAAATCGACCCGGTCTTCTGCCGTATAATAGAAGATAGCTTTTGTATTGTCGCCCTGGTATTCTACGTCATTGATCTTCATCTGGAGTTTAAGCCTGACGGCGATCTCGCGTGCCTTGAACATGGTGGAATTCTCCATTTCCACAGCACCGATCCATTTTTCAATGTCGGTAAGACGGGCTCGCCGGTAAATCTTTTTTATTTCCAGTGAATTCGGATCAATTTTCCGCTTCTTAAGCTGGAACCGCACCACTTCACCTGCCATTGTTACGATCCCGATATCATGACCGGGAGAAGCTTCAACGGCAACGATCTCCCCGGTTTCAAGTTCCATATCGGGAGGAACACGGAAGAAATCCTTGCGCGAATTTTTAAAACGTACTTCTACAATGTCTATCAGTTTATTTCCCTGGGGGAGGGGTATGGTATCAAGCCAGTCAAATGAATCAAATTTGCTGCAGCGATGCTGAAAAACGCCTTCATTCTTGTTGTAAAGCCTGGGCGCCTGGGTGCAGCCGCGACTGAAAAAAGGGTTATCCGCAGAAGTGGGTTCCTGGTAATCCATGGGACAAATTAATAAAAACAAAAGTACAAAAAATTTCTCAGACCTTCAGGAGCTTTTCTTTTTGGAGGAAACCCCGAACAACCGAACGATGTTCAGTGAAACATCCAGGAAAAGCGCCTGGGGATAGGCATTGCGTTCCACATGGAAGAGGGCGTTGCTGAATATCCCGCTGAACAGGTCGATATTCGAAAGGTTGATGAACGGGGAAAGCCTGGTAATAAACTCAAGTTCCTCAGCGGTTGCTGAAACAAGTTCATCACCGTTGCATTGGTACGAAAGACATGATTCAACGGTCTGCAGGGCATAATGCAGCAGTCCTTTCTGGTTTTCCCTGCCGATCTTGGAGATTTCGGCTACAAACGTGATCAGCCCGCTGATGTCATTGGCAAAGCAAAGGCGCATCCAGCCCCGGAAAGTTTGAAAATTGTAATTGTCTTCCTCGATATGCTGCAATTGGTGTATGGCCAGCTTCAGATTTCCTTTCGCCTTCCGGAGGATCAATTCGGAATCCTTTTCCCCCGTATTGTATTTCTCATGAAGATAGGCCTTGAGTTCCTGGTCGGTGATCCTGGGGATCTTGACCAGGAGTGTTCTCGAAAGGATCGTGCTGATGATTTGTTCCGGATCTTCCGCCAGGAGGATGAACAGCGTTTTGTCCGGCGGTTCTTCGAGGATCTTGAGGATCTTCGGGGCTGCCGAATAGAACAGGCGCTCCACCATCCAGATGATCATCACCTTGTACTCCGACTCATAGCTTTTATAGCTTAGCGTGGTGATGATGTCGTGACAATCTTCAGCATTGATGATCCCCTGTTTGTTCTCGATGCCGATGTGCTCATACCATTCGTGGAGGCTTACATGATAGTCGTTCCCGATCAGGAATTTCCTCCACTCTTCAATGAAATCTTTGCTTTGTGGCTTCTTTGTCACCCGTTTGGTGGTCGATACCGGGTAGATGAAATGGAGGTCGGGATGTACCAGCTTCTGGTATTTTATGCAGGATGGGCATAAACCGCAGGAATCGGCGCCTGCAGGATCACCGGCCACGGGGATCTTCTTGTCCGAACAGTTGATGAACTGCGCATAGGCAATGGCAAGCGCAAGTTTCTCCGTACCTTCCTGCCCGAAAAACAGTTGTGCATGGCTCACCCTGTGGTCCAGCACCGTCTGGATTAGTTTCCGCTTTATTCCTTCCTGTCCGGCAATTTCTTTGAAAAGCATCTCCTGCAAAGTTTACTGTACCCACCCCGACCTTCGGTCTTCCCCTACCAAGTTCCCCGTGTACGCAGGGATCCAGGGAGGGTTGACGAGGCGGGGTCATCTGAGTTTCTTCCATTGTCCCCTTCTCCTTCAGGAGAAGGGGTGAAGGGGATGAGGTGCCAGGGTACGCCCCGCAAAAGTAAGAGATTCTTGCCAAAGGATAAATTCCTTCAGGATAAATATATATCCGGAAGCCGGATCTCTGTGACTACGGGGCCTTCCGGATCATTCACCGGCACAAGGTGAAAGGAACATACGGTCAGGCTCTGCAAACTCCTGCCCTCCATGGCAAAAATGATCTTTGAGACAATCTCAACAGGTTCAAACCGGATGATGTTCATGGCTTTTTTTACCATTAATCCGGAAAAATCAAAAAGGTAATACGTTTTTAGGAATGATTTTGCAGAAATGTTGATAACTTTCTCCCTCTCCTTCAGGAGAGGGGCCGGGGGTGAGGTGAACCGGCTTAATGAATAAGGATGGCTAACCGACCTTCGCACACAAAAACTCCCTGTTCATCCTGGCTATGTTGGAGACCGATATCAGTTTCGGACATTCGGCTTCGCAGGCAAAGGTATTCGTACAGTTCCCGAAGCCAAGCTGATCCATCATCCTCACCATGTTTTTCGCCCTGATGGCCGCCTCTGGCTTGCCCTGCGGCAGAAGTGCAAAATGAGAGATCTTCGCCGAAACGAACAGCATGGCGGAGGCATTCTTGCAGGCGGCAACACAGGCGCCGCAACCTATACATGCTGCAGCATCCATCGAGAGTTCCGCATTCTCCTTGCTGACAGGTAAACCATTCGCATCCGGCGCACCGCCGGTATTTACAGAAATGTAGCCTCCTTCCTGGATGATCGCATCAAATGCCGTACGGTCCACCATCAGGTCCTTGATCACCGGGAACGCTTTTGCTCTCCAGGGCTCAATCCAAATCGTATCGCCATCCCTGAATTTCCGCATATGAAGCTGGCAGGTTGTAATGGCATCGTCCGGACCATGGGGGCGGCCGTTAATGTATAAGCTGCACATCCCGCAGATACCCTCGCGGCAATCGTGATCAAAGACCACCGGCTCTTCATTTTTCTGTATCAGCTGCTCATTCAGAATATCAAGCATCTCAAGAAATGAACAGTTCGGAGAGATATTCGTTACAGGATAAGTAACGAATTTCCCCTTCGATTTTGCGTCTTTCTGCCGCCAGATTTGTAATGTCAGATCCATATTGCGATTCTCTTCAGTTAAAAAAACAAAAAATGATCATAATTCATAATTCAAACTCCTAATTCATAATTATTTGTAAACCCGCTGCTTCACCTCAATCTCCTCATACTTCAGCGGTTCCTTGTTCAGCTTGAATTCACCTGTTTTTACATATTCCCAGGCTGCTACATACATGAACTCCTGGTCATCACGCAGGCATTCTCCTTCAGGTGTCTGGTATTCTTCCCTGAAATGGCCGCCACAACTTTCTTTGCGGTTAAGGGCATCGAAAGCCAGCAATTCGCCAAGCTCGAGGAAATCCGCCACACGATTGGCCTTTTCAAGCTCAACGTTCATTTCGTTTACACCACCGGGTATTCTGACATCCTTCCAGAACTCAGTCCGCAATGCACGGATCAGCTCAATGGCTTTCTTCAGCCCAGTTTCGTTCCTGCCCATCCCGACATGTTCCCACATGATCTTTCCCAGTTCCTTATGGAAATGATCCACCGATTTCGAACCTTTAATGCTCATCAGTTTTTCGATCCGTTCACGTGCGCTCTTTTCAGCCTCTTCGAATTCCTGCTTGTCGGTTGACATTCGGGGAACCTTGATCTCACTGGAAAGGTAATTCTGTATGGTATAGGGAAGGATGAAATATCCGTCTGCCAGACCCTGCATCAATGCAGAAGCCCCGAGACGGTTGGCACCGTGATCGGAAAAGTTGGCCTCACCCAGGCAGAAAAGTCCGGGAACAGTCGTCATCAGCTCATAATCGACCCAGATGCCACCCATCGCATAATGTACAGCAGGGTAGATCATCATCGGGTTTTCATACGGATTCTCGTCAACGATCTTTTCATACATCTGGAAAAGATTTCCATACCTTTCCTCGATGACGTGCTTTCCTAAGCGGCCGATACTTTCTTCAAAATCGAGGAAAACAGCCAAACCGGTGCTGCCGACGCCAAACCCGGCATCACAACGCTCTTTTGCAGCCCTGGATGCGACATCCCTTGGAACAAGGTTCCCGTATGCGGGATACCTGCGTTCAAGGTAGTAATCACGGTCCTCTTCCTTGATATCCTTAGCCTTGATCTGGCCTTTCCGGTGTTTTTCAGCATCTTCCTTTTTCTTCGGGACCCAGATGCGGCCGTCGTTGCGCAGACTTTCGCTCATCAGAGTCAGCTTCGACTGGTAATCGCCATGAACAGGGATGCAGGTCGGATGGATCTGGGTGAAGCAGGGATTGGCAAAAAAGGCCCCTTTCTTGAATATTTGCCAGATGGCGCTGGAATTGGACCCCATTGCATTCGTTGATAAATAGAATACATTCCCGTAACCCCCGGTTGCAATCACCACTGCATGTCCGAAATAGCGTTCCAGTTTGCCTGTGATCAGGTCGCGGGCAATAATGCCCCTGGCTTTTCCGTCGATAACGACCAGTTCGACCATTTCATGACGGTTATAGAGCTTGACATTTCCGAGCTTGATCTGCCGGCTTAAACTGCTGTATGCCCCCAGCAGAAGCTGCTGGCCTGTCTGGCCCCGTGCATAAAACGTCCGGCTGACCTGTGCACCGCCGAATGAGCGGTTGTCGAGCAGGCCTCCGTATTCCCTCGCAAAGGGAACCCCTTGTGCAACGCAATGATCGATGATCTGGTTGCTGACTTCCGCAAGCCGGTAAACATTTGATTCCCTTGCCCTGTAATCGCCACCTTTGATCGTATCGTAAAACAGCCTGTAAACGCTGTCGCCGTCATTCTGGTAATTTTTTGCCGCATTGATCCCTCCCTGGGCTGCTATGCTGTGTGCCCTGCGGGGGCTGTCCTGGTAACAGAAATTTTTGACATTGAATCCGAGTTCGCCCAGCGAAGCGGCTGCAGAGGCCCCGCCCAGACCGGTTCCCACAACGATGATATCCAGTTTCCGCTTGTTTGTCGGGTTAACAAGATTCTGGTATGCCTTATAATTCGACCACTTCTGGGCCAGCGGCCCTTTAGGGTTCTTTGAATTTAATTCAGCCATGATACCTTTCAGATAAGATAATAGATTGGAATTATGATATAGCCTAATGGAATAACGATGGAATAGATGATCCCGAAGATCTCAATACAGCGGTTGTAGGTCTTGTTGCTCAGCCCGAGCGATTGGAGTGCTGCCCGGAATGCGTGGAAAAGATGTACCCCGAGGACGATGAAAAAGCAGATATACAAAATGGAATACCCCGGCTTGGAAAAGAGCCATTGGGCGACCTGGTAAAAATCCGGATGGCCGTTAGCAAGGTCAGGAACAGGGCTGTCCTTCCATCCAAGCTTGATGATGTAAAAATCCATCATGTGTAATACAAGGAATAACAAGACAATACCACCCGTATAGATCATGTACTTCGTAAAGAACGGGGTAGATGTCTTCGTCAGGACCTTGTACCGTACCGGACGGGCCAGCCAGTTCTGGATCTGGAGAATGATCCCAAGGATTATGTGAAAAACAAATCCTCCGAAAAGGACGACTTCAAATACCTTGATGACATAGTTCGTCCCCATAAAATAAGCGGCATCATTAAACCATGTCGGATCACTCCTGAGAAGGCACAAATTAATGCTCACATGAACAATAAGAAAAACCATCAGGAACAATCCCAGCAATGCCATCCATATCTTTTTCGTGATGGATGAAAACCTTAAAAAAGCAGAGTTCATACAATCTTTTTAAAATTTTACTTTTTTTATTCCAGGATGGATAAAAACCCGTTATTTTGTATTAGGAATTTGTGCAGGTGGAATATTTTTTCCAACCCACGTCTCCTGGTAAAACTCTTTTCAAAATTAAGAGTTTAAATTAAATGGCATAATAATTTTTTACTTTGATTGTCAAAAACAAAAAAAACATGTTTCCAGCAAACGTTTATATTAAAAGAAGAGAGCAGCTTCGTAAAGAAGTTTCATCAGGGATTATTTTCTTTCCGGGGAATGAGGATGTCCCGTTCAATTATCCGGCCAATACTTACTCATTCAGGCAGGACAGCAGTTTTCTCTATTTCTTCGGTCTCGACCATCCCTCCCTGGCGGCCATCATCGATCTCGATAACGGGAAGGATTATATTTTCGGGAATGATGTGGATATCGATGATATCATCTGGATGGGACAACAACCCACGATAAAGGACCAAAGCCTGAAAGCAGGTATCGAAAATTCGTTGCCGCTTTCTGAACTGAAGCAGGTGATCGAACAGGCAAAGAAGGGGAACCGGAAGATCCATTTCCTGCCCCCGTATCGTGGAGAAACGAAATTATGGATGGAAGACCTCCTCGGAATTAACCATTCGCAACTCAAGGCAAGTGCATCCGAAGAATTGATCCGTGGCGTGGTAAAATTACGTATGGTGAAGGAAGATGTCGAGATCCGGGAGATCACGAACATGGTCGATGTGGCTTACCTGATGCACACCAACGGGATGAAAATGGCAAAACCGGGCATCCTGGAAAAGGAAATTGCAGGTGTTGTGGAAGGCACGGCCCTCTCGTTCGCCGGACCGGTCTCATTTCCGGTGATCCTTTCCATTAACGGACAAACGCTTCACAATCATTACCATGGGAATGTTTTAGAAGAAGGGCGGATGCTCGTGATCGATGCCGGCTGCGAATCGGATCTCCATTATGCAAGTGATATCACAAGAACAGTTCCTGTTGGAGGGAAGTTCTCCCAACGCCAGAAAGAGATCTACCAGATCGTACTGGATGCCAACATGGCCGGGATAAAGGCTGTAAAAGCCGGGGTGCCATTTAAGGATATCCACCTCCTTGCCGCAACCGAGATCGTTAAAGGATTGAAGCAGCTTGACCTGATCCGGGGGGATGTTGGTGAAGCGGTTAACCTGGGTGTTCATACGCTGTTTTTTCCGCATGGACTGGGCCATCCGCTGGGTCTTGACGTACATGACCTGGAAGGTGTCGGCGAGAATTTTGTCGGGTATGATGATGAAGTCAAACGGAGCAAGGAATTCGGTCTCGCATTCCTTCGATTCGGCAGGCGTTTGCAGAAGAATTTTGTCATGACGATCGAGCCGGGAATTTATTTTATCCCTGAATTGATCGATATCTGGAAAAAAGAGAACAAGCACCCGGATTTCATCAATTATGCAAAGGTGGAGACCTACAAGGATTTTGGCGGTATCCGCATCGAAGACGATGTTCTCGTAACCGAAACCGGCAGCCAGGTCCTCGGAAAACCAATTCCCAAAACCATCAGCGACATCGAAGCAATAATGAATATGTAATAATTGAATCCCCGATTCCCTCTCGGATCCCCGCGTATGCGGGGACCTGGAGGGGGTCAGGGGGTGAGGTGAACTAAAATCCCAAACAATATGAAACATCTGACCTTCCGCAACAAAAAGATCTTCTACACCGATGAAGGTCATGGCAAAGTGATCGTTTTCCTCCATGGATTCATGGAATCCTCGAGGATCTGGAAAGATTTCAGTTCGGCACTGAAGCATGTGAACAGGGTGATCTGCATTGATCTTCCCGGCCACGGTAAAAGTGAATGCCTGTCCGAAGTCCATGATATGGACCTCCTGGCAATGGTCGTCCATAAAATGCTGGTCGATCTGAAAGTAAGGAAATGTGTGATGATCGGTCATTCGATGGGAGGGTATGTCACCCTCGCCTTTGCTGAACGGTTCCCGGATATGCTGAAGGGCTACGGCCTCTTCCATTCGCATATCTTTGAAGATACGGCAGAAGCAAAGATCACCCGCGAGCGGACGATAGAACTGGTCAAAAAGGACAAGCTCAAATTTGCTGCACAGTTCATCAGGTCGCTTTTCCCGGAAGAAACAGCAGAAAGGTTCACCAGGGACATCGACAAACTCATTAACCGTGCCGGAAAGATGAGCAATGAAGGAGTTATTGCAGCCCTTGAAGGAATGAAGATCCGCCCGCTCCGTGATGATGTATTGAAAAAATCAGCAGTGCCGGTTCTTTTTATAATCGGGATGAAAGATACAAAGATCCCCGTTGAACGAACATGGGAGATGATCTCACTTCCTCCGAGATCCGAACTCTGTCTGTTGCAGAACGTAGGCCATATGGGCTATATCGAGGAACCTGTTGAAACCCTGAAAGCAATTTATTACTATACACGAAAAGTCTTTTAAAATCATGAATCTTCGAATGTACCAGGTCGATGCCTTTTCCGATCACCTCTTTGGAGGAAATCCGGCTGGTGTCTGTTTGCTCGAAGGCTGGCTTTCCGACAGCCTAATGCAGAATATCGCCATGGAGAACAACCTGGCGGAAACGGCATTTGTTATTAAGGAAGACGATCATTACCACATCCGCTGGTACACACCTGTTGCAGAAGTTGATCTGTGCGGCCATGCCACCCTCGCATCGGCCCATGTGATCTTTCAGTATTCCGGGGAAGACCGCAATGAGATCAGGTTGAGTTCCCGGAGTGGAGAACTGAACGTGAGAAAAGAAGGGAGCAACCTCATTCTGAACTTCCCGACAGATACCATAGAAAAGATCGAAATCCCCGTGGAGATCGTTGCAGCATTCAGGATTCCGCCTGTTGAAGCCTGGAAGGGAAAGACAGATTACATGCTTGTTTATGACGACCAGGCTGTCATTGAATCGATCGTTCCTGATTTCAACCTGTTGATAAGGGCCAATGCCAGGGGGGTGATCATCACGTCCCGCGGGAAAGAAGCAGATTTTGTTTCACGTTTCTTTGCGCCGATGGTCGGCATAAATGAAGACCCGGTGACCGGCTCAGCACATACCACCCTCATTCCTTACTGGTCGGAAAAACTGGGAAAAACAACCATGAATGCCGTTCAACTCTCAAAAAGACGCGGGCATCTACACTGCAAATACCTCGGCAACCGGGTCGAAATTGGCGGGAAAGCTGTTACATACCTGGTCGGGAATATTTCTGTTTGACAGGCTTCGGGCTTCGGGCTTAAAACTCCTATCCTCCATCCTCCATCCTCTATCCTCTATCCTCCGACTTCCGACCCCTGACCTCTGACCTCCGATCTCGCTATCTATAAAAATGCATTTCCTCAATATACTTCCACACCTTCTCCGGCAGGAATTGCCTCATGTTCTTTCCTTCACTTATTCCTTTCCTGATGAAACTGGATGAGATCTCGATCATCGGGGCTTCCGTAAAGTGGATGTGAGGATGCTGGTCGAACCGGCTGGGTAACTTGTTCGGGCGGGGATAAATGTAAAATTCATAAAGGTCTAGCAGTTGCTGGTGGTTTTTCCATTTGTGAAAACTCGGAAGATTGTCGGAGCCGGCGATCAGGATAAAGGATTTTTGCGGGTATTTTTCCTGGAGGTAAGTAAGCGTATGGATCGTGTATGAAGGTTGGGGCAGATGGAATTCAATGTTTGATGACCGGAACCGCGGATCATCCTCCACGGCTATGTTGACCATCGCCAGCCGGTGATAATCGGCAAGCAACGTGGCTTTGTCCTTCAGCGGGTTCTGCGGCGAAATGATAAACCAGACCTGTGCCAGGTCGGTATATTCCACCATGTAATTGGCGATCATCATGTGGCCGCAGTGGATCGGGTTGAACGAACCGAAATAAAGGCCGATCTTTGATTTTTTTGCCATGCTGTTAATTTCTTTCGCTGCAAAAATCAGTTATTGATTTGATCGTAGTCGTAACCGCCGTTTCAAGAACATCATTTACGATGACCAGATCGAATTCTTTGGCGAAAGTGAGCTCGTATTTCGCTTTGTTCAACCGGGTTTCAATGCTTTCTGCACTGTCGGTCTTCCGGTTGATCAGACGTGTTTCAAGATGGCCGACAGATGGGGGCTCAATAAAAATGGCAAGGGCTTTCAGGCCGAAATACCGTTTTAAATTTACACCCCCTGCAACATCCACATCAAAAATAACATTCTTTCCTTCCGACCAGATTCGGTTTATCTCCGACTTAAACGTTCCGTAATAATTTCCCGGGTAAACCTCTTCCCACTCGATAAATGCATCCTGCTTGATTTTCTCCCGGAATTCATCCGGGGAGATAAAATAATAATCCTTCCCGTCAACCTCATTGATCCTCTTTGGACGGGTGCATGCCGACACCGAAAAAGCAAGCGTGGGAATGGCTTTCAGCAATTCTTTCACAATGGTGGTTTTTCCCGCTCCTGACGGCGCCGACACTATGATTGCTTTTCCTTTCATACATTACTAATTTTTGTTTTCCCCTCCCTGTTTCAGGGAGGGGCCAGGGGTGGGTACTGAGAGGTCGGGGGGATTACAAAATATTCAGCAACTGCTCCTTCACCTTTTCCAGTTCATCCTTCATCTGTACAACGATCTTCTGGATCTCGGCATGATTGGCTTTTGATCCGATCGTGTTGATCTCCCTTCCGATCTCCTGCGTTATGAACCCAAGTTTTTTTCCTTGTGAAACAGGTTGATTCATCGTCTCAAGAAAATAGTCACAATGCTTCTTCAGCCGTACTTTTTCTTCGGTGATATCAAGACGTTCAAAATAGAAAATAAGTTCCTGCTCAAACCGGTTCTGGTCAGGAATCACAGATTTCCCATCGGTCCTGGCCAGGTTCTCGAATTCCCTGGATAAGCGCTCGCGCACGCTGGTTATCCTCGCGGTCTCATAAGGTTCAATGGAATCAAGCAGGTTCTGGATCAGGTTTATTCTCGACAGGATATCCTTTTCAAGGATCCTCCCTTCGTTTGTCCGGAAATCGAGTAATTGCGATCCGGCACTTTCGATGCTTTCCATCAGGATGTTCCAATCTCCTTCATTGATACCCTCTGTGCTTGTCTGCAGAACATCGGGCATTTTTATCAGCAGGGGAATGATCTGTTCGTCAGGAAGCCCGCCGACCTCTGAAGCAAGTTCGCGGATCTCCTGCAGGTATTTCTTCGCCAGGACCTTGTTGATGGAATAGTTCGGGGAATCTCCATTGAACTCTGTGGATATGAAAATATCGATTTTCCCCCGTTCGAATTTCTGCGCAATAAAATTCCTTACCACCGATTCCTTTTCCCGGAAAATTCCCGGGAGCTTCATGGAAAGATCAAGCTGTTTGCTGTTCAACGATTTGATCTCGATGGTCAGTTTTTTTCCTGTGATCTCTGCAAAGGCTTTCCCGTAGCCCGTCATGGATATAATCATAACCCCTTTTTTGCAAACTTACGCATTTTTATTATAATTTTACCTCATGGAATTCCAGGTCATCGACGATCCCTTGAAGTTTTATACCCTGATGCTCAGCGACATCTCGAGGGCAAAGAGTTATATTTACCTGGAGACCTATAAGTTTTCCAACGACCATATGGGGATCAAGTTCCGTGATGCCCTTACCCGCAAAGCACACGAAGGTCTTGAAGTCAAGGTGCTTATTGATTCCTGGGGTAAGGGACCGATCTCCGATTACTTCTTTGAAGAGATGGTCAAATACGGCGGTGAAGTCAAGTTCTTCGAGAAGATCAAGATAAGCACCGACATCTTCACCCGTGGCCACCGGCGCGATCATCGCAAGATCATTGTCATCGACGATGAGATCACGTACATGGGTTCCATGAACATTACCGGTTACAACCTCAACTGGAGGGAACTCGCCCTGAGAACACGCGGTCTTGAAATGGCAGCCATGTTCCGCAAGGTTTTTCAGCAGAATTTCGAAGCCTTTAATACTTACATCATCACCAATAAGCTTACCTACACCAAGACCCTGAAATTCGGGGAGTGGGAGCTCGTCCGGGATGTCCCTTCTTTTCCCCTCCAGAAGCTGAAAAAGAGGTATCTTCAGCTGATAAAGAGCGCGAAATCAAAGGTTGTCATCGAAACGCCATACTTCCTCCCGGGTTATCTGCTGCGGAAAGCACTGATGGATGCAGCAAAAAGAGGTGTTGACGTCAGGGTCATTCTCCCGATGCATTCGGATGTCAGGATGATCGATATCCTTCGGAATAAATACCTTGGCACGCTTCACAAGAGCCACGTGAAGCTACTTTTCTACATCCCTCATAATCTGCATGCCAAGCTCATGGTGATCGACGACAGGATCTTTTCCATCTCATCCGCGAATTTCGATTACCGGAGTTTCCGGTACCAGTATGAGATCGCACTGATCGGGACCGAACCTGATGTATTGAGGCAACTGAAAGACCACATCAGCGAAACGCTTGGCAATTCAGAGGATTTTAATTATGATAAATGGCTGAAACGGCCTTTGATCGAGAAGATCTTCGAAAGGATACTCATCCCGTTCAGGCACCTGCTCTGATATCCAATCTATGCAGCCTTGATTTTCTTGTTTACCAGGTAAACCCCGATAAAGATCAATAATGCCGCACACAGTTTCGGCCATGTAATGATCTCGTTTCCCAGTGAAATCGAAGTTACTGAAGCAATGATTGGTTGAAAATAAGAATAATAGCTGACGCTGCTTGCGGTTACGACTTTCATGGCAAGGTTGATCAGTATATAGGCCAGGAATGTATTGAACAGGATGATGTAGCCGATTGAAAGCCAGGCGGCAGTTGTTAATTCGGCCAGGTGAATGTCGAAAAGGCCCCTGACCGAAAAGGGAAGGATGAATATTATCCCGAAAAATGAAACCCACATCAGGATGGTGATCGGGTGGTATTTCATGGCCATGGGTTTGATCAGCACCAGGTAAACCGCATAAAAGACCATATTCAGGAAAACATAAATATTTCCCGCGAAGGAATTGGTGCTCATGCTTACGGTCTTTCCGTAAAGGATAAGGATCAGGGCTCCGCCGCAGCCGATTATGATCCCGGCAAATTTAACCAGCGTTATCTTTTCCCTGATGATCACGCTGGCAAAGATCATTACAAGGATGGGGTTCAGGACATGGATGAGCGAGGCGTCAACCGGTGTGGTCAGGTTTAGTCCTTCGTAAAAGAAAGCCTGGTTAAGCGCAAACCCGGTGAGTCCGCAAAGAGCCAGGAGCCACAAGTCTTTTCTTTCTACTTTTTCAGGGACGAAAAAATGGTGATAGAGCCAGAAAAGGAGCACCCCTCCGGCAAGCCGGAGAAATAAAAGTTGCATTGGCTGCAGGAATCCGGGCATCAGGCTTTTTGCCACTGCATAATGTAACCCGAAGATCAGTGTGGTGGCAATCAGCGAAAGGTGAGCCTTTAAGGTTCTGTTCATGGTTGGAATGGTCCGGAAAAGTTCCAAAATTAATGATTTTGAACATTGTCCGGATCAATAAAAAAGGCTGATCCCCGGGATTATTATCCCTTGGTCAGCCTGACGCAAAGATGCATTCTCTTCCCGCTGCCGTGGTTTATAAGATCTTGATCTCTTTCTTGATCTCCAGTTTTGCTTCTTCTTTCTTCGGAAGAACGACCTTCAGAACACCGTTTATGTACTCAGCATTGATCTTTTCCATGTCGATGCTCTTCGGAAGTGTGAATGAACGGCTGAACGATCCGTAATAAAATTCCCTCCGTGTGTAGTTTTTCCCTTCATCATTCTTTTCATTTTCAGTTTCAGACGAAATGGTCAGAACATTGTTGTCAAGATGGATCTTGAAGTCGTCTTTTTTCATGCCCGGAGCTGCAAGATCAAGCTGGAATGAATCCGGAAATTCAATGATGTTGGCCGCAGGATCGCTGAATTTGTGATTGAAGAAATCATTGAAATCACTGTCGAAGAAGTTAGAGAACATATCTGCTAACGGAAGCCGGTTACTCCATCTGATTAGTGTCATAGTTTAATCCTCCATTTTTAAGTTTGACATTGGTTTTTTTCCCTGATTGTCAATATCTGTACCACCGTAGTTTATCGAAAAAATAATGACAAAGTGGCCTGTTTGATCAAAGTAAGTATGACATAATGGCGTATGTAAAATATTTTCAAGGGGTAAGTAATTGATTGTCAAATTTAATTAAATACAGGTTGCGAAAAAAAATTGATCCGTGGTTTGACCCGGTGTTCTTTTGTTCTAAAATCTGAAATCGTAATCTGAAATCGAAAATCTGACCTTTATCCTATCCGCAATGCAGGTATGTATTGACAAGCCTGAGGATTTCCTTTTCATTATCCTTGATTTCGCCTCTCAGCTGCTCGTCATTGTAGCTGCGCAGTTTTTTTATGATACCGTCAATGATCATGGGAGGGAAGATGTTGTGCTTTTCATACACGGCACGCTGCTTTTGAAGGCAGTCGGCAGAATGCCAGCACGAATCGGGTAGCTGATCCAGCTCGCTGACGCGGCTTTTGTGTTTTTCCTCAAAGATATTCACATCAACGTATCTTTTTGCTGCAAACTCGAGGGAATTTTCCATCTCAAGCCCATGACGGGCGGCAACCGTAAGCCCGGCCATCAGCAGGTAAATGTCTGCAGACCCGTCAGGACACCGGAACTCTACAGTCTGCCGGTGATTGAAATCGCTTAAGGGTTCCTTATCATTGGGATTGGCATCAGAAAGCATGTTGTTCTTTGAGTTCCATCCAAGCGGAACACGAACCAGGACTGACCGGTTCCGGTCGCCCCAACAGATGTTGGTCGGAGCTTCCTGGTGCGGTACAAGCCTGAAATATGAAGTGGGGATGGTATTCCCGAATGCTGTGAGCGACTGGGCCAGGTCGAGGTATCCGCTGATGGCCTTTTTTGCGGTATCAGACAAGCCTTTGCTCCCGACCATCATATTCTTTCCGTCTTTGGTGAGCCGCGTGTGGATGTGTAGCCCGCTGCCGGCCTTGCCTGTAGTGATCTTCGGGGCAAAGGTCACGGTGACATCGTGCTTGTAAGCAAGGTGACGGATGATCCACTTTGCGATCAACAACTGATCGGCTGCGTCTTCCAGGTTGACGGGAGTAAATTCAATCTCATTCTGTTCAAAAGCCAGTCCGTCTTCGATGAAGTTTCCGACTTCCGAATGGCCATATTTAATGTTGCCCCCGCATTTGGCGATCGCTTCCATGGCCTCCATCCGTAAACCTTCCCATTTGCAGAATGGTCCCGACTCATGATACCCGCGCTGATCGGCAGCTTCGAAAAGTGGATCTTTTTCGCTGATGATGTAATATTCCAGTTCACCCATCACCTCAAACTGAAAACCTGTTTGTTTTTTCAGGATCTCATGAGACTTGCGCAGGATGAATTCAGGAGAATTGGCATAAGGCATTCCGTCTTTGTCGTAATAAGAGCAAAGGATATCAATGGCCGGAATTTCGGAGAACGGATTCACAAATGCCGTACGGTAACGTGGCATCACATAAAGGTCGCTGGATCCTGCTTCAACGTAAAAAGGGAAAAGACTCGAGCCATCTACCCGTTCTCCTGCAGAGAGAACATTTTCAAGCTGACGCCGGCTGTTGATGATGAAATTAAGGGTTTTTAACCGTCCGTCAGCCCCGGCATACCGGAAATTGACCATTTCAATACCTTTCGCTTCAATGAACCGGATAAGATCATTACGGGTAAAATCAACAGGGGGCTTTTCGAGAAATCTGACGATTTGATTTGGATTCAGATCCAACGTATCTTTCATGATGATGCTTTTCGTAAACTGCAAGTGACCACAAAATTAAGAATTTTTCTTAATTTTGACGGAAATCCCGTTATACCTTGATTTAAAGATGCACTTTGGTCCAAGCGAAATTCTGATCTTTACCGGCTTCCTGGCATTCATATTCCTGATGCTCAGTATCGACCTGGGCATTTTTAATAAAAAGAGCCATGCACTCTCATTCCGGGAAGCACTCATCTGGACTGGCGTTTGGGTTGGGATCTCCTTTGTTTTTTATTTGCTGATCATGTTTTTTGGGTATCAGCTCCATGGTCTCGACAGCCTGGAAAAGATCCAGACAAATATCGACAGGTTCCGTCATCCGATCAATATTACGGGACTGACCCTTGACCAGGCGCTTCATCTTTATAATAAAAACCTTTCACTCGAATTCCTGACAGGCTACCTGATTGAATATTCACTCTCGGTCGACAACATTTTTGTGATCATCATGATCTTCATTTCCTTCAATATTAAAGACACCTACTATCACCGGATTCTCTTCTGGGGGATCATGGGAGCAGTCGTCATGCGCTTTATCTTCATTTTCGTTGCGAGCGTATTGATCCAGCGTTTCGAGGAAGTGTTGTATGTTTTCGGGGGATTCCTTGTGATCATTGGCGTGAATATGGGGAGGGAATTTTTTACAAAGAAAGACGAAGACAAAATTGACACCCATTCACATCCTGTTGTGCGGTTCCTTTCAAAGATTTTCCTGGTAACTTCCGAGGATATGGGAAACCGTTTCTGGGTAAAGGAGAAGGGGAAATTTCTCATTACACCCCTTCTTATCGTTTTGGTACTTATCGAATTCTTTGATGTTGTTTTTGCAGTGGATTCCGTTCCTGCAGTGTTTTCGGTCACCCGCGACCCGTTCATCGTATTCTTCTCAAATATCTTCGCGATCCTTGGACTTCGGTCACTGTTCTTCCTGGTAAACAATGTCATGAACAAATTCCATTACCTGAAACTTGGATTGGCGCTGCTTCTCACATTTATTGGTGTTAAGATGATCCTCACCCTCGCCCTTAACCTCCATATTTCTTCACAGGCATCCCTCGGCACAATCGTCGGAATCCTTGGTTTCTTCATTATTCTCTCACTGGTCTTTCCAATTCCAAAAGTGAAGAGTGAAAAGTGAAAAGTGAAGAGTGAAAAGTGAAAAGTGAACAATCCTATCCTCCATCCTCTATTCTCTGTCTTCCGACCTCCGACCTCAGACCTCCGATCTTCGGCTTCATTCCCCAAAATACCTTCTGATCAGCTGATTCGCCGCCATATACGGGTTGATCTTCTGTGCCATGATCTCTTCTTCAAGTTTCATCAACATGTGGTGAATCTCTTTGTGGGAGAAGAATCTTGATTTCAGCGTTTCTTCGATGGTTTCATAAAGCACCTGTCTGTTCTGTTCCATTCGCTTTTGATGAAAATACCCCGATTTTGTAGTCATAGCCTGGTATTGAGAAATTAGATCCCAGACCAATGGTATTCCCTCCTTTGTCCTGGAGGAGCAGGTTTCAACCATCGGGATCCATCCGGAACCGGATGGGGGAAAGAGATGAAGGGCATTTGAGTACTGAGCTTTGGCGAGGTTTGCCATGGAGATATTGTTTCCATCGGCTTTGTTGATCACAATTGCATCGGCCATTTCAATGATGCCTCTTTTGATCCCCTGAAGCTCGTCACCGGCGCCTGCAAGCATAAGCAGGAGAAAGAAATCCACCATCGAATGGACAGCAGTCTCTGACTGACCCACACCGACAGTTTCAACAAAAATCACATCAAATCCGGCTGTTTCGCAAAGGAGGATGGTTTCCCTGGTTTTCCGGGCAACACCTCCGAGTGATCCTGCTGAAGGAGATGGTCTGACGAATGCATTTGGGTCAACAGCCAGTTCTTCCATTCTCGTTTTATCACCAAGAATGCTTCCTTTGGATTTCGTGCTGCTTGGATCGATCGCAAGAACCGCGAGCTTATGTCCGCGTGCGGTCAGATGCTTTCCAAGTGCCTCTATGAATGTGCTTTTCCCAACACCCGGCACGCCCGTGATCCCGATTCGGATGCTGTGCACCGGCTCCGGGCTTCGGGCTTCAGACCGGGGGGGGATAACTTCATACTTTGTGCTTTGTGGTTCATGTTTAGATGCCGATCTTCCATCTTCCATTCTCCATCTTCTGTCCTCAGACTTCTGACCTCCGGCCTCTGCCTGCCTCTCAAGGCACCCCGCAATAATTTCCTGCGCCTTCTCCTGATGTGCGGGAAGTGAACTCTCAATAAGGGTGATCGCCTTGCTCAGGATCGTCCGGTTTCCCGACCGGATCCCTTCAAGGTAGTCATCAATGCTGAGGGACTTCAGACGGCGCGATTTTAATTTTTTAACAGCATCCGCATTGATCTGCTCAGGTTGTTCGATCCCTTCCTGCACCGACAAGGCTGATTTATACTCTTTATGTTCTTTCATGTAACGAATTGAAACTAATTCCTATTGGCGTTTGTCGTCCAACCCACAGCCCGAAGCCCGAAGCCCGCAAATATAAAGATAAATCCTGACCTAAATAGCAGGTCATTCATGTTTTAATCCTCTCACAGAAAGTGTTTTGAGAATCTTTCCCGGTACAGTGACAAAGAAAACCGTGAGAACCGGAAACTGAATGGGAACTGGATTTATTCGTGAGTCATGACATTCCTTAATAGATGATAATCGAACGGGTTTGCTCCTTGGTTCCTACATACCAGTAATATTTTCCCGGGTAGAGCAACTTTCCCGGGTATTCGAAGCCCCTGACACCGGGCCGGATTCCTTTCCATAGTACTACTTTTTCTGCAGGTTCTGAAACAAGGTAAAACCGCGTAAATGTGTCAGTCTTCATGGACCAGGAAAATCGCAGCGTTTCATTCTGTGAGAATTTACCTCCGTCGCCGGGGGTAAGCAGCATTATATCCTGTCGACCCGAACTGACTTTAGCAGACTGGGTTACTTCTTGTCCTGACTTGATCTGAGGTTGTTGAGTGGACAGGTTTCCGGATAAAATATTATTTGGTTCAGGATGTGAAGATGGATTTTTGTCCGGGACTTTGGATGGACTACCGGTATGGTATTCTAAATTCCCGACAGAAGCTCCGGAATTTCCTTTTTTATTCATTATCGCCTGGTTTTCCCTTCGTGCAGGAAAGAGAAACAGGAATAAAATCAGGATTACGGCGAGCACAATAGCAGAAATGGCAGTCCAGTAAAGGATCCTGCGGTTTAGTAAACGCTGCTGTCTGACCCTGGCCTCCTGGTTGGCAACTTCAGACTGTTGTTTGCTAAGTTCGTACTTTCCAGCTTCAGACATCATTTCAGGGAACATCTTCATGAGCCTTAATTTCCGTGCGAATTCCCTGTCATTCTCCACCCACACAAGGAATTCTCGGACCTCTTCTTCTGTCAGTTTCCCCAGAAGATAAGATTCGATCCATTCATTGTCCGGTGTCTTATGAGCGCTCATCCTGATTTCCAGCCTACGTTAAGTATACAAAAATACTAATTTATGACTAAAGAGATCGCTGTTATAGATTCAGGATTGAAATGATGGATTTGCTCTTGCAGTCGATATGAGATTTACATAGTGTGGTTTCCAGCCTGCAATGATTAAGATAAATAATTTTCCAAAAAGGAATTTGAAAATCAACCGGGAATAATTACCTTTGCCGCCCGAAACCTCTCTGTAGCTCAGTTGGTAGAGCAATTGACTCTTAATCAATGGGTCCCAGGTTCGAGTCCTGGCAGGGAGACAGAACAAATAGCTAAAATTCAAGAAGGCGAAATGGTGAAAATTGTTTCGCCTTCTTCTTTTTCATCTCATCATTTCACTAAAATTGTACCTGCAAAATCGGGTACAGTACCTCACTGTAACAAAAGATTATCACACTATTCTTCCCGCTGAAATTACCTGCCGATCACGACCTTCCCGGTATAAACGTTCTCACCTGAAAAGATTGTGACAAGATACATCCCGGGAACAAGTGACGCTGCACTTACAACGGCAGGGGAGGACGGATAGTCCATGTCCAGGCAGCATCGTCCCTGCAGATCCGTCAACCGGATGTTTAACGGGGTGTTCGTGTTGTTCAGGCGAATGGTGAACTGGTTGGTACACGGGACAGGTGAAATGATAATCTCGTCGGACACAGGTTTCCTGTCGAGGGCATTCACCCCGTAATGACTTTTTGCCCAATCATAGTTGTCGCAGACGACCTCTGAGATTCCGTCAGGAACAAAGCCGGTCGTGCAGGATAGAGTGATCGTATTGTATAACACTTGCACATACTCATTTAGCGAATCTACTCCGACGATCAGGAAGGAACCAGTCTCCTGGTCGAAGGAAGAAGAGCCTGCTACGATGCCGATGATTTGCGGGATCAGCCCGATCTCATTCACCGCGCCGGTCGAGTCATTGATCTGGGCAATGCTTGCAACTCCGCCACCCGTGCTGTTGTCCATTTTCAGGGCGAAAAGAATATTGTTCAGGTTGTCGTATTGAAAGCACGAGAAATTGCACTGGGGATTCGGCAATTGGATGGGAATAAGATCATAGGAGAAAACCGGGTTCCTGACAAAGATCCTGCAAAGGGATAGACTCCCGGAGTAATCCTCCACCTCAGTGAAAAGGATCCCGTGTTCGGAATCAAAAGCAGTGGCATCGACCACCATACCCGAGATCCCAGGATCATCGACCACACCCAGGAGGGATGTATTCCCCGTGATCAGGTCTAGCTGGTTGACGATGAAAGTACCTGTGGAATCAATTGTAATCGTATAGATGCTGCCATTGCTCATATCGATTTCGGAAATGTTTGACGTGGCCGAAAACGGGATACTGTTCATTTCATTGGTCGGACTGTTGAATGAAAACAGGCAATACCCCAACGCATTGATACCTTCCAGGTAATAATTGCCGTTGTATGAATCGAAGACCGAGGAACTGAGGAGGTACCCGAGGAGATCTGTCTGGAAGTTTTCAATGGTCGTGGAATCCAGGGCATGCCACCTGACAATCTCCGTGCCTCCTGAAAATGCAACGCGTGCTCCTATCAGGGTCGGTTGTGCAACGATGGCCAGGTTCATTGTGAGAAAGAGGGAAAGTGCGAATATGTTTTTCATAACCTGATGATATTTAGTATGTAACCGTAAAATTAAATCTTAATCCTTGAATAATTGCAAATTTTATTTTTCCGCTGACAGGAATTGGCAATCTTATCGTTTTTCTTCCTGGACGGGCCAGGAAGCTTCACGTGCCTTTGCTTTACTATCCCATTGTGGAGGAACTATTTTAAGCCATTCGGTTTTGTCTGATCCCAGTTTGACCATGTCCAGTCCGATATATGCCTGGGCTTTCTGCTTTGTAGCAATATCAGGATAAGGAACAGGTTCCTTTTTACCATACCTGTCAAGAATCCTGACCAGTATCACCCGGGCTTCCCCGGTTTCTGCAATGGACAGTCCGTTTAACCTCAGCACTTCGACAGGTGAATGAAAAGCGCTTCCATGACCTGCTGCCGCATAATCCCAGTACCACTGTGCATTCCGGATGTGCTGAAGTGCCGGCTCCATTTCACCGCTCAGGGCACCGGCTTCCCACGCGGCTTTAGCCTCAACATGGGCCTTTACAAGCAATGTTTCTGCATGTTCACGGATCTCCCTGGCATTCCTTTGGCGATCATAAACATTGTTGCGCAGGGTTTCCTCCTTTTCACGGTGACAAACCTGGCAGGTGCCGGCAATGTTACTCAGCGGGCTGGTAATTTTATGACTGGTGAACTTTTGTCCTCCTTCCTTGGTATATGGCATGTGGCAATCGGCGCAGGCAATTCCGCGCTGAGCATGGATCCCTGTTAAAAAGACTTCATAATCCGGATGTTGAGCCTTCAGGATCGGTGCCTTGCTGAGTTGATGGGTGAAATCGGTAAACCCTGCGTCGTTGTAATATTTAAGTGCGCTGTCAGCTCTCAGGCCAAGTTTCCATGGAAAGGTCAGATAGGCGATATCGGCAGCATCTGGACGTTTCTTGTCAAAATAATACTCAACGTGGCATTGAGCGCAAACGAGCGACCTCATCTCCTGGTGCGTTGCTTTTGAGATGTCCTTCCCCATCGATGCAAATGCTTCGATAAGAGCAGGCCGGGTAATGCGCAGGTCCATCGTCTTTGGATCATGGCAATCGGCACATCCGATGAAGTTGTCGATCTCATGTCCTTTAGATGCCCACTTTCCTTTGTAAAAATCCTTTGGCCCCATTTTTTCCATCAGGCGGGGTACATCCGGACTTTTGCAGGTCCAGCAGGTGTTGGGCTGGGGGCCGTCATCAGGCCCATTCGGGGTCCCGGTCCGCAATGTCGACCGGATGTCGGTGATCGCATAATAGTGTCCCCGGGGGGTATAATAGTCTTTTGAGAAGGCATATCCTGCCCATAGAATAACCATCTTTGGGTCGCGTGCAAGTGCGTCTGTCGGGGCGTTTCCATTGAATTCGCTGCGAAAATCTGTATCCGCCGTTTGAAGGTAGCTCTGGTATTCCCGCGGAAAATTCTCACCCCAGAGTATATTGCGGGGCTCATATTCACTGAGGGCGACCCTTGGCTTGTATACATATTCCGTTTCAGCTTTGCGCTCAACAATAGAAGAAGCCAGCAATCCTAAAAGGAACACAATAATGATCGTGCTGAAAAACAACACCCACGGCATCCATGGTTTGCGTTGAAAATGTTTTTCCATATCGTTTCGTAGTTAGAAATCCGGTTCCTCTTGTTACAGAAGGTGAAATTCGGATAAAAATTGTCGTAATTGTCCTGTGTGATATTCAATATTCGATATTCTAACGTCATTCCTCATCTTCATCCCGTTCGGTCCTGCTTTCGATCTTCGTCTTCACCAGGGCATTCGGCGTGGAAGAAAGGCCATTTACCCTGCTGTGCGGGGTCTCGCGATGGCAATCAAGGCATTGCCTCTCTAAAAGGTGATTATGGTATCCCGGAATTACCATCCCAAGATATCCGGTACCCACTACCCGTTCATGACACCTTATGCAATTGCCCTGTACAGCAAGCTTTCCCGCTTCCCTGATATAAATTACCTGGGGTTCCTTCCGAAGGGTAAAGATTGTCGCATGACGCAGCCCGTCCTGGGCCTTGAAGAGGTATTTGCTGAAGACATTGTTATGAGGCACATGGCAATCGTTGCATGTGGCGACATTGCGGTGGGAACTGTGCGCCCAGTCGTTGAACTGCGGATTCATTACATGACAGTTGATGCAGGTTTCCGGATTGTCAGACAGGTAGGAAGGAGCTTTCGAGATGTAAAGAACGAAAGCGGAAAGGCCGCAAAAAATGCCCATAAGGATGATTACAATGAGCCTCCATTCTTCGGGTGGGATCAAATACCTGAATAGCTTTTTCATGGGAAACGGGATGATCAGGCCAGGGTTAACATTTTATTCAAAAATAGAAAGAATTTCCTTATACAGGACAGGAGAAGTATTTTATCAGGTTATGAATGGACAAACCAAATATTATTGTGTAAGTTTTTTACCTTCGGTTCCAACTTTTGCGATACTCAGGTGTCTTTATTTTAAACAAAGCGGAATTGGAAGCAAACACCCCTGATATAAACCAGGACCTGATTGCACAATGCATCCAGGGCGACCGTGTTGCCCAGTACCGCTTGTATAAACAATACTCCCGGTCCATGTATAACCTTTGCCTGCGGATGGTTTCCGACAGATCCGAAGCAGAAGACCTGCTGCAGGAAGCTTTTGTGAAGATTTTCAGGGAACTTCATTCCTTCCGCAGGCAAAGTACGCTTGGAGCCTGGTTAAGGCGCATCGTCATCAACCAATGCCTAAACCATATTCGCAGAAAAATCCCCGATTTTGTGACCATTGAGTCCTCTGAAATAAAGGAGATCCCGGATGAGGAGTTTTCAGTTGCCGGGATTACAGTGGAAGAGATCCACGAGGCAATCCTGAATCTCCCCGAAGGAGCAAGGGTCGTGTGTGTACTTCATTTGATTGAAGGTTACCGACATTCGGATGTTGCAGGGATGCTGGGGATATCTGAATCCACATCAAAATCACAGTACAGGAGGTCGATAAGCCTTTTGCAGGACCAGCTAATCCATCGCATGTATGAAAAGCAAAATTGAAGAATTTATCGAAAGCCGGGCAAACATGCTGGATGTCGGGATACCCGATGATGAAAAGGTATGGAAAGGTATCTCAGGGGAACTTCAAAAAACACGTAAGAGGAGGGTAGCCCTTCTGAGGGCCGCAGCAATCATCATCCTGGCGGTCTCTTCCGGATTAACGGTATATCTGTTGGGATTCAAAAGCAAAAACGGGTTGAACGAATATTCCCTCAATAATGTATCTGCACAACTTGGAAAAGAAGAAAACTTCTTCAGGCTGACCGTAAACGGGAAACTGAATGAAGTCAGGAAATCCGGAGTCAATCATGAGGACTTTTCCGAATTGATGCGCAACCTGGAACAGATCGACCATCAGTATGAGATCTATGTAAAAGACCTGCAGGAAATTGGAAATCAACCAAGGATATTAAAAGGCATCATCCGGCTTTATGAACTGAAGATAAGGGTGATCGAAAAAGCATTGAATGAAATCGAAAAAAACAAAAAATATGAGAAAGATAAACAAATTTTGTAGCCTGTTTTTCCTGGTCCTTATGGCAGGGAACATGGAGGCTGTTGCAGGCGAAAAGAAAGAAAGCAAAGAATCGTTTTCCTTCGAAAGGGTTATAAAGCCTGAAACGCAGATCATCTTTGAGAACAAGATCGGCAAGCTTAAGGTTGAGACCTGGGATAAAAACAGTGTAAAAGCAGACATTTATGTTACCATTGATGGCGAAGCCGACCAGGTTGAGAAAGTCCTTGGCGTTATCAGGAAAATGAACTTCACAGAGGAGGGGGATAAAGTGAGCTTTAATACACGGTTTTACACAACAATGTCAGGGATGATACCGGGAAAATTCTCCGTAACTCTTCCCGACTGCAGTGCGGCAAAGCTCAGGAAACTGGATGTCTCGTTTGTTCTGACCATGCCCAGGGGCAATGCGTTTGCACTTGTTCAGTCATACGAAGATGCAACCTTGCCCGACCTCGATGGGAATGTAACACTCAACCTTTATGAATGCGACCTGACCGCCGGCAATCTCCCGAACTGCAACCAGATCATTTCGAAATTCGGCAAAACCGGCATCGATTCCGTGAAGGATGTCAGCATTACCATTTATGAAGGTAAGTTAATGCTTCACTATGCCGGTAGTGTGAAAATGATATCCAAATATTCATCCGTGGAGATCGGGCAAATGGGATCACTTACCCTCGAGTCGTATGAGGACAAAATTCATGCGTTAAGCCATGGAGACCTTTCGGTCAATGCAAAATACAGCGACTTCCAACTGGCGGATTTTAATACAGGGACATTCAACCTGTACGAATGTGAACTTAAAGCTGGGAACGGCAATATCGTTGCACTAACCGCCAAATATTCCACGATGGAATTTCTATCCTGCAGAGCCATCGTGTTTACATCCGGACATGAAAACAAATTTTCCTGTGCACAGGTTGGTGATCTGAAGGCCAGTTCAAAATATTGCTCATATAAGATCACCCGGCTTGAAGGTAACATGCTTTTTACTGCCAGTTACGAAGACAAAATCAATGTTTTGCAGGTACATAAAAATTTCAAGGGTATTGAGATCTCGGGCAAATACGCAAAGGTCGACCTGCTTTTTGACAAAGGAGCTTCCTATAAGCTTAATCTCAACCTGAAGTACACGAGTCTTGATTATCCTAAAGCATCCTTCCGCGAAATCAGGTATCATAAAGAGGATGACCACTTCGAATACCTCGGGGTGACGGCAGGTGGTGATGAAAATGCTTTACCGGTCGTTAAAATGGAAATGGTTGAAGGAGGGATCAGGATTAAATAACAATGCCTCCACGACCAGGTCTTCGATCCATTTTCAGGAGACCCTCTCGCTTTGGAAAATTTTCTTTCTGAATTATTTTTTATCTTCATAAATTTACAAAACAAAAACTGCGAACGGTTCGGCATTGTAGAGTAATAATCCAAAAAATTAGAAAGCTATGAAAAACCTGATTTACACATTTATATTAAGTTGTTTTCTTGCCCTCACAGCAAATTCCCAGGTTCCGAATCCGGGATTTGAAAGCTGGACATCAGGAGAACCTGATGGCTGGGTTACTTCCAATGCCCCCGAGGCTGGCCTGGTAAACGTGGTTCAATCGAACGACAGCCATACCGGGACGTATGCCCTTCGTGGAGAAGTGGTGAATTTCTTTGGAACTCCCATGGCTTGTGTGATACAAAGTGGTCCGGGCGGTCATGGCTTTCCAATCTCACAACAATATCATTCATTCGAATGCTATTATAAGTTCACATCGGTTGGCGGGGATAAATTTTCTGTCAATGTAGCCCTGAAAAAATCCGGAAATCCAATTGCCCAGGGGGCGGTTGCACTTCCTGTCACTGTTGGAACATACACCTATCTATCCGTTCCCCTTGATTATACAACCACGGAAACTCCTGATTCTGCTGTTATTCAGATATCAATCACAGGTCCGGTCACCGGCCCGGATGTTCATGTCGGCTCTGAGATGATCGTGGATGATTTTTCATTGTCATTGTCAACCGGGACTGAGGATCTCAGTAATTTGGATCTGACGGCGAAAGTTTATCCTAATCCTGCCTATCATTCTGTCACTATCCCTGTCCCGGAGAATAGCCCTGGTAACATAACCATAAAGGTTTTTGATACCGATGGAAAAGAAGTGAAAAGGTTATCTGGTGATCAGCAACAAACAGGGACCAGCTTTATCCGGTTCCCGGTTGAAGATATGCCTGCAGGTGTCTATTTCTACTCCCTGGATGGGCAAAACCTTCATAAAACCGGGAAATTCACTGTCGCAAGGTGATGAATAATACCATTGCAAACACAGATTTGAAATTGATGCCGGGGATTTAAACGTCATCCGTTCCCGGACTGGTTTCATCTCCCGTATTCTTACCGGATCCGAAGAACTTCAGGATCCGGTGCCAGTAAAGTCTTGCAGTGATCGCGGCGCCTGCTACAGCAGCAGCCAAAGCCTGCAGAATAATGCTGCCCGTTCCCGGATCAATATATAGGAGTGTGTGCGAGAAATGCCCCTGGACATTCATACTGATCAGGGACAGAAGGAATATACCCATGTTGAAGGTTTAGATTGAATGAATAACAAAATGTGAAAAATTTCGTCTGAATGCAAATTTACATTTTCTTTATCTTCTTTCCATCCGGAAAATAATTCTTTCAGATCCGGGAACTTTATTCATGGATATAATGGTGTAAAATTCCTCAAATTTCCTGGCAAAGTTATCCACATCATAACCAGGGAAAACATCCTTCCGTGAAGAGAACAATTTTTTGACCTGCGAGTCGGATTTTGGCACAAATTCAATGATAAGGTTCTTGCCAAGATCTTTAAGGAAGGCGGCAATGTTTGTAAATGGCAGGTTGTTGGAAATGGCCAGGTGATGGATCAATGCAAGGGCAAGGACCGTATCAGGCAATGGCCTTGATTTAATTGCCATCCTTTCTGTGTTGTTCCAACCGATGGCCGGACTTGGATTTGTCAGGTCAAGGATGAGGGGCAGCAGATTATCCGTTTTTTGCTTCCGGACATTGAGATAAAGGGACTCGACCGCCAAAGGATCAATGTCGAATGCAATGCAGTCAGTACCCAGGTCACTTGCAAGCTTTGTAAATTCTCCCGTATTTGCTCCAAGGTCCCATAATACCTTTGGTCTGATCTCACTGAGATATTCTGAAACAATCCTTTTTTTATCACCGAAGGATTCGGGGGAATAATTCGTAAAGGAATAATAATCGCCCCATTCAGTATTTTTCGTGTTGATCCTTAATTTCTGAACGGTTGAAATGAGTCCCTCGATCATGGCCAGGAGGCTGTTCTTAGGTATTCTTACATTTCCGGATGCCTGCCCTTGATTTTCGTACTTTTTCTGTGCTTTGGCATGAAGGTGAAGGTGGATCAGCAGAGAAACATTGAGCCTGGTTTTAAACGGAAGTAACCTGGCAGCAAGGTCCAGCGGAATCCCGTCCATGTAAACCTTCATGAGCTGGATCAGGCGGATATCCGTGAAACTCATCAGGGCAAGTGGTGCCAGGAAGTGCTGGCAAAACTGTCTGTAAGCCTGCCATGGCTGACCTTCCGTGTATCTTTCAAAGGAAAGTGTATCGATTAGCACCGGTCTTCCCTTGCTGAACTGTATGTTGTAAGCAGTGGCATCCTTCAGGGTCATGCCAAACTTCAAAGCTTTCTTCTGTAACTGAAGTGTGAGCAAGGCTGCATCTTTCATCTGGGTGAAGCACCATTCATAAGGATATGAGATGAATTTAACCTTCTCCGGTTCAATGACCTTGTATGCAGACTCACTGACCCCGGGATGATCGCTGACTTCCTTATGAACAACCAGCATTCCTTTTTCGAATAGATGGTTGAGAAGACCCGATCCGACCAAATGGTCAAAATCTTCCCTGTAAGATTCATTCACCTGCCGGAGCAACCGTTCACCATCATAAAACAGAAATCCGCTGGGATCCCGGAATGAACTATTATGGATTTTAATTGACATGGCGTGTAAAACAGTTTACTTTTTTTCCTCCATCACCATCCTTACGATGGCAATCCCAAGTTGACGTTTATCATTGGTGTTTGCTCTCTCAGAGGGTGGTACCGGGTTGCTGATCTTAAAAATGATATTTATCGTTCTGCCCGCAATAACTTTTTTTGGGATCACCATCTCATACCATTTATTATCACTTATCAGCCAACGACCTATTGAGACCTGGTTAATAAAAACATTTACTTCCTGGAAATCGATTTTCTTTGGGATCAGGAATCCGAATGACTGGAGCCTGAGCAAAAGATCCTTCTGGGGTGGCTTATCGAGTCTGAATGAAAGCCCTGCAGCAGGGCTGTTGCTCCACATCTGGTATGGCTCGGGCGGACTCCAGCCAGTCCTGGCGTATTGTTTCCCGTTGCCTTTATCGGTAAACAGGATTTCTTGTCCAAGTGTATAAATGTTTGTAGGAGCTTCAGGATTTGGTTTCACACCCTCCGAGGTATAGATGAAATTACCGGGGGAAAAACTCTCGGGATCACCGACAAGCCCTGAAACAATGTATTCCGTGATCGGAGGAAGATAGAAACTCTTCCAGTATTCATGGTCCCAGTGATAATAGTAAAATGTCCTTTGCCTGGGTCCCCCTGCCATCGCAATCTTAAGACCCTGGCATAGGCTGTCACCGTTATGTAAACCTAAAAGACAAGCAAGATCAGACAATTCCATTGGTGCGTCACTTGTCGTCATTTTTCCATGTGCATTGGCTGGTTTATGCATCAGCAGCGCCATTGCGGAACTCTGAATATAAAAAGGAATTCCGTTTATGGTATCATAGTTTGAGTTTTTCTTGTTTCTCACATGAAACAAGCCAGTGCCATGATCAGACAGAACAATGATCTCCGAACGGTCATAGATATCCAGTTCTTTTAATTTTGCCAGGATCCTTCCGGTGAGCTTTACCGCACCACGTGATTGCTGCACATATCCGCTTTCCCCTGAAAGTTCTGCATCGTACCTGAGGTCCTTATTTACACACATGGGAGAATGCGGAATAAAAAAGTGAAAAATATTGAACGAACCTTTGCCGGTCCTGCCAAGAGAGGCATTCTTCTCAAAAAGCTCCAGGAATTTTATATCAGCTCCATGCTCAAGGGGCGGATATTCTTTTCGGAAAATTGCAGAGAAAAACCAATGGCCATCATCATATATCAGGGGTTTAAAGAATGTGGGAAGTGCACGGAATGCACCATAATCAAGATATTCAAGCACTGCGTAGGAATAGCTTGCCCCTTTTTTTCCGGCAACATCCATCATGGATATTATTTCCGGATACATTCCCTGAAGTTGTCCGATGAAATGAGTTGTGTAAGATCTTTTCTTATATGCCTTGATGATATCGAATTTGTCGCGGGATTTTAGTACGTATTCATAATAATTTTGATCGTTTTTATAAAGCGCCCCTGTCAGGACCGAAGGTAAACTGGCTTTGGTGGTCGGATACCGCGAAATCGTATTCCGGTAAAAAGTAAAGCCGTCGAATTCATCTATTTCATCCGGGAATTCTGTCGCAATCTGATCAAAATAATCCGATTGAAAATCATCCAGAAGGATCATCAATACATTATTGTCAGGGTTCAATGTAAAGATGTCCTTAAATGAAGAATTGGATTTCTCCAGCAACCGTTTCGGCGGTGCGCCAATAAGGCTGATGATGATTGAAAGGATCCCGATGAGATAGATTCCAGTTAAAACTGATCGAACAGTTTTTTGATTTAGCCGGAGAAATGCATACAAGCTGATGCCGAGAATGATTATCCAGCATATGCCATCGATGATCATTTTCGGGATCCAATTGTTCCAGGTGATCACCAGGCCGTTGAACTGGCCGAAATTCCAAACAAGCAACTGGCTTTGCACCCAGATCGAAAGCGAGATTCCCACTAGGAATCCGCTTATAATTTTCGAAACCAATGGGCTTTTGCGGAAAACTGCAAGAATGATGAAGAAAACAATGGAGACGGCAAAGAACAACCCGGACAGGGTCCACCCGATTTCAGACAGGCTGAATTTAACCTCATTCCTGTTCGAAAGATATATGGACAGACCCGACACGAAAAGTGTCATGAAAGGAACAGCACAGGCGATTAACAGAATGTTGAACTTTGAAAACTTATAGTCCGGCATGAAAAAATATAACTGTTAGCGAGATCAGCTACGATGTTCCTTGAAAACCTGAGCATACCCGTCAGCGAACCTGTAGCGTTCAATCAAAATATGTTTTGCAATATTAATATTTTTCCTGAATATATCGCGATACGGCGGATACTTTACAGCGATTCTAAATCAGGCACGTTCTGTTTTAATAATTTTGTATTTTAGCGCTTGATTTCCTATGTTATTGCTTAAAACCAGCAAGAAATGAAAAGATCCAACATGTCCTTTTTTTTCCTGATTTTCGGATTGATGGTGTGTTTTTCCAGTCCCCTTCCGGCACAAATACTCACCATTGTCCGCAAGGTCAAATCCATGCACAGTGATGATGGTAATAAAGATGTGGCAACGGTAATTCTGGACGCAGGCGCTTCAAACGTTTACCGCGCCGCAATGGATACCCTTCAAGCGGTGCCAAAGATCAGGATCACAAAAACTGAAAAAAACCGGAGATATGTGGAATTCTCAAACGAAACAAATTCCATCTCCATTCAGGTTGATTCAATGGCCGTCCAGTTATCGCAGATCACAGTCCTGGCGACGCATGGCGGAAATTCTACAAAAAAGGCTTCGGATATGGCAGTCAATACGATCCTGGGGATATGCCATAAGGCCGGGATTAAATGCACGGTCACCACTCCTTAGGCTGAGAATCGCGAAGGTTAAATGTGAAGGAACAAAGCAGGAACCGGTTGCCGGAACCTGCTTTGTGCTCTTTCATTCGACTATTTCTTTACTTTATCATGTTTTTGTTCCAGTTCGCCTACGAACGGAATGTTTTCCTGGATGGTCAGGTTGATAATGTTGTTCAGGTAATTCTCAAGCTGGTAAAACTGGGCAGCCTTTACGGGTCCGACAGCTTTTGTCATCTTCGGAAAATACTTTTTCTGCAGTTCCTTGAATCCGATCTCATTCCGCATTGAACGATCAACCAGTTCGGTTGCTTTATTCTCATCCATGTTGTTGATGACTTTTACATAGTCCTGGATCATTTGCATTTTCTGTTTCCCGAGCGCTTTTCTTTCCATCTCATAAGCATTGTAGATCGGCCAGAAAACGGAATCCTGTGCTTTATCAAACTTCATGTACTGCTGGACAAGAACCAGTTTCTGCATCCCGAAATATTGCTGGATGATCTGGATGTCACCCTCTTGCGTTTGTGCAAAAGAAAGTGCCGAGACGAAAATCACCGAGAGGATTGTTGTAAGAATCTTTTTCATAACATCATTTTTTAAAAACAATTAATAGCGTTAATTATGGATGCAAAAGTAAATATTATTCAGAGTCCGCCAACAAGGATCCGTCAATCCGTAAGGTTAAAAAAGAAAAGAATCATGGTCGGGGGTATTAAAGATATTATTTAATTTAGAGCATTCAAAGAGGCGATGGCGGATCGTTCTGACCGTTGATGCTGTGAAAGCGGAATTTACCTTCAGAATTATCCGCAGTCGTCAATGCGGAGGAAGATATTATGAGGATGAAAATGACTATTTTGGGCATGACTGGGGCAACCAGGCTCTTCATACCGGCATGGGTGGTGTTACTCTGGTCATTATTGAGTTCTGTGAGTTTATTTGCACAACCCTGGCAATTCGCCAAGGAGAAGAACGGGATAAAGGTTTATACCCGGCAGGAAGCTGGCAAAGCAGTGAAATCCTTCAGGGGTGAAGCTGTTCTGCAAACCACAGTCGACAAGGTGTATGCGATCATCGGCAGTGTAAGGAGCACAGATAAATGGGATCCCAGCATCAGGGAATTGAAGGTGCTTGCTTCGGTGAAAGATAAAACATTCAGTTATTACCTCATCTATGGTGTTCCCTGGCCATTGCATGACCGTGATCTATGCGTGGAAGCAACTATAACTCATGATACGGTGACAGGGGAAGTTGTCATTCTTTCCCGGTCACGACCCGAACTTGTTCCGGAAATGGAAAATCTTGTCAGGATTAAGAACTACTGGCAGAAATGGATCATCCAGCCATTGGATAAAACACATTTAAAATTGATCCTTGAAGGATTTGCAGATCCTGCAGGTAGTCTTCCTGCCTGGCTGATCAATATGGTCATCACAGATACCCCGCTCAATCTGATGCAGGATATTCAGAAAAAGGTTGAGTAAAAGCCGGGAGGAAGCGGTCATGCGGCTTTGGAAAGATCGACAATGGTTGCCTCAAATGGCTCTGCAACAATCGTATCCGGGATGAAAGCCTCATCCACTGGCCGGTGGGTTGATAACAGGACCCTGCCTTTGCTGATATCTGTCAGGTCAACAGTTCTACGCTTCGGGGAGAAGTTGAGCAGGACAATGATCTTTTCCAAACCGAACACCCGGAGATACACTAGTAAGCCATTTCTGCCATTGATGAGTGGAGACCAATCACCACGGTTCAATGCCTCATGCTTCTTTCTCAGGTGGATCAATCTCCTGTATAGATGGAAAAAAGAACTCTCATCATTTTTCTGAGACCTGACGTTCACTTCGGGATAATCAGTATTTACGGGAAGCCAGGGTTTGGATTCACTGAAACCGGCATGGTGGTCATCCGTCCATTGCATGGGTGACCTCCCTTTATCCCTCCCTTTAAAGAATGGCCAGAACAGTTTTCCAAGCGGGTCGAGGATTTCATGTTTCCTGAGCTTTGCATTCCGCATGCCGATCTCATCACCATAGTAAAGGAATGGCGTGCCTTTCAAGGTGAGCAGGAGCATGGCTGCCACCCGTGCTTTCTTCTCTTTATTCCTGCGGAACCTGAACCGGTCAAGATGCCTGTGCAGGTCATGGTTGGAAAGGACATGACAAGGCCAGCCATTTTCTGGTATGAGATCGTACCATTTCCGGATCGCCTTAAAATATTTTCGTGCATTCCATGACCGCAGCATGAGTGAAAAATCAAATGCCATGTTAACACCATTATCGCCCGACTGAAGGTAACTTGCTGCAATGGATGAGTCGCCCGGGGGCAATGAATAAACCTCAGCCACACACATTCTTTCAGGGTAGGTGTTTAAAAGGTGTCGCAGGTCACTGGCAATATGGTGGGACTCGGGAAGATTGCTCGTGTATTTGTGCTTTTGCAGCAATGGTATTCCCAGGGGCAGAGGATTGTTTGTAAAATGCTTCCCCTTTCCGATCAGGTTGAGTACATCCAGTCTGAATCCGTCCACCCCCATATCAAGCCAGTATCTGATCTCATTGAAAAAGGTCTTTTTTAAATCTTCATTGCTCCAGTTCAGATCCGGTTGTTCCTTGAAAAAGGTGTGGAGATAATATTGCTGTGTAGATTCATCAAACTCCCAGGCACATCCGCCAAATACAGTTTTCCAGTTATTCGGGGGATTGCCGTTTCTGCCTTTTTTCCAGATATACCAGTCGCGTTTAGGGTTGTCAACGGAAGATCTCGATTCCTTGAACCATTGATGGATGTTCGAAGTGTGATTCATTACGAGATCCATGATGATCCGGATATTTTTTTTATGTGCAATTTCCAATAGTTCCCTGAAATCATTCAGGTTGCCGAAAACAGGATCGATCTCCCTGTAGTCAGATATATCATACCCGAAATCAATCATCGGAGAGGGATACACAGGAGAAAGCCAGATTGCATCGATCCCGAGGTCTGAAAGGTAATCGATCTTCCCGATGATCCCACGGAGGTCACCAATGCCGTCATTGTTCGAATCATGGAAGCTCCTGGGATAAATGTGGTAGATAACACCGTGTTTCCACCAAAGCCAGTTATTGTCCCTGTGAGAAAAATCCGCAGGAAGATCAGTCGCTTGTTTTCCGTGAAATGATTCCAATCTTGCTATAATTAAATGTTATATCCGGGTTTAAATTGACCGGATGTCATGATTAACAGCCCTGCCGGATCTGGAATTTTACCGGGGCTGGCAGGAATTATTTTAAGAACCAGTTGGGGAAGATTATAATATATACAAAGATAGATATAATTATATTAGTAGAAGACAAACGACAGCTATTTGTATTGAATCCGGTAATTATTAACAGCCTTAACTATTTTAAAATAAATACATACCTTTGTCATTCAATTCTGTCCTTTCATTGAATAATTGGCAAAAAGCCAGAATATTTATCGTTATGAAGGAAGATCAGAGTGGAAAGAAGCGGTTGAAAATCGCAATGGTCATTGATGCTTACGACGAGTGTAAGAATGGAGCAGCCATTTCAACGAAACGATTTATCGAATTGCTTCGTCATGAACATGATGTTTACCTTGTAAGTACGGGTGACCCGGCCCCCGGGAAAACGCTGCTCCCCAAATTTTATCCGCCCCTTGTCAAGAATACAATGAGGAGAATGAAAACTCCTCTTGCAATTCCAATAAACAGCAGGCTGAGAAAGGTTTTTCGGGAGGTTGATATTATCCACCTGCAATTTCCATTTCTCCTGGCCATTCAGTCTGTGAAAATTGCACGGAAGCTGAACATCCCGATCGTTTCAACATTTCATATTCAGGCCGAACACCTGGCCATGAATGCAGGTATTCATGCCAAATGGTTCATCACCGGGTGTTATCGTTTATGGATGGATTATATATATAACTCTTCGGACCTTGTTATCTGCCCCAGCAGTTTTGCTGAAACCGAATTGAAACGATATGGCCTTACATCACCGAGTGTCGTGATTTCCAATGGTATCCTTCCTTCTTATAAACCTTTGCCCAATCAAAGGAACGGAAGTTGGGCGGGCAAATTCATCATCCTGTCTGTTGGAAGATATGCGCCCGAAAAAAAGCATAAGATGATCATCCAGGCGGTCAACCAATCAGTTCACCGGGAGCAGATCCAGTTGATCCTGATCGGTGAGGGCCCCATGCGAGAAAAGTTGGAAGAATATGGTGATCTGATCCCGAATAAGCCTGTTTTCCTTACACTCCAGCCGGAAGAACTGATCCATTACTACAATATTGCTGATTTATATGTGCATGCGGCTTCCATCGAGATTGAGGGTATGACGGTTCTTGAAGCAATGGGGTGCGGATTGCCTCTGTTGATTGCAGACAGCCCGAAAAGTGCAGCGAAACAGTTTGCACTGGATGAAAGATCCCTTTTTAATTGTGCGGAAATTTCTGACCTGGTAAAGAAAATCGATTACTGGATCGAACACCCTGATAAGCTTAGGGAGGCCGGTAAACGTTACACAGATAAAGCCGTCGGTTACCGGATAGAGACATCCTACAGGCTGCTTGTGGACCAGTATTACAGTGTTGTCAGTGACAAGCATGACCGACCAGTAACAACCTGAGCCATTCCCGTACTTTCGTAGAGTTCAAAGGTCAGTCCATTTTCATCCGAATTAATAGGTAAATTATTCTTTTCGGAGCTGAATACATGAAAATGTTATGCAAAAAATTTGTATACGTCAAAAATTGCATTACATTTGTAATAGCCGGTAATCTCTCCATAGAATGGTTGTTCAAAAGTTCATATTTCAGCGAATCAGGGAACTTTTACCTTCCCATCTTTCCTTCGTTCATGATATCGCTACGGTGCTTGAAATAAGCTATGACAGTGCTTACAGGCGAATGCGGGGAGAAAAGGAATTGACAGTTGATGAATTAATTAAAATATGTAATCATTATAATATTTCTGCAGATGATCTTTTGAACATCAGGACAGGGGTGCTCCCATTCTCTGACCTGGCTGCGGGAATCAACGGGCTTACACTTGAAAAATGGCTTGAAACAGCGCTTCATGAGTTACAATTAGTTCACTCATGTAAAAAGAAGGAATTGATCTATTCCTCAAAGGATATTCCCATCTTCCACTTTTTTGAATTTCCTGAAATCGCTGCATTTAAGATTTATTTCTGGAAGAAGATGCATTTCCAGTATCATGAGAGTATGGAAGACCATTGTTCATTTAACATTCCGAATGATCTCGCCCTTACCAGCCGTAAAATAATGACAATATACAGGTCAATACCTACAACAGAGATATGGACAAGTGAATCGGTGGCAGCATTGCTCCGGCAGGTATTCCATTGTTATAGCTGCGGTTGTTTTACAGGAAAAGAAGATGCGATCCGGCTGACCGGAATTATTGAAAAGTGGATTAAACACCTGAAACACCAGGCTGATATAGGGTTCCTCTTTGAATTTGGAAAGGATCCTGTAGGAATTCCGGGCTGTTATAAACTTTATCGGAATGAGTTTCTACAAGACGAAAACACTGTTTATATCACCATGGATGATCGAAGGGTCACCTATCTGACATACAATATCTTTAACCTACTGATAACCGCGAATTCGCCCTTTTGCTGTCAGGTGGAAAACTCACTCAGGTATATTATTGAGAAATCAACCCTGATCAGTGGTGGAAAACCGGAGGACAGAGAACAGTTTTTTAATTCACTTCTGCAACAGGTCAGCATGTTAAGGGAGCAGCTTATCAATACATAAAAGAACCCATCGCTCCAATAGTCTTCATTTTTTCATTATGCGGACCTTTTTTATTCCGAAGCCACCGGCAAGGAATAAAAGAATTCCTAATCCGCCATCTATTGCTCCACTGTGTAACCCCCCGCCATATACCTGACCGCCATTGCCTTGTGTATATGGGTTTGGTGCATTGAACGGAGGTTGTGCAGGTGTGACCAAAGAAAGTGAAATCAGGAATAGTGTGATCAATGAAATTTGAATATATTTTTTCATGATTATTGCGTTTTTTAGTTTATGAAAATCTTCTGAGAAGTCACGGTGCCGCTGCTGATTACTCTCACAATGTAATAGCCGGTGGATCCCGGAACAGATATTTTATTAAGTTGGCCAGGGCGCAGTGCTGCCGAAAGGATCTCATCTCCGAGCATATTTATTATACTTGCAGTGCCATTGACATTGACCGGCATATCCACAATTACATTCTTGCTGAATGAATAGATGTTGATCTCGCCGGATTTGTACTGTTCCATACCGACAGGCGCAAAGTGAAGAATGAACCTTGCAGGATCATCTGCCGGTACTGCATCAAATGTATATGCTGAATTTACCCTGAGATCCTGGACAACTGATAATTTTTTGTCTTCCAGGAAAAATGGTGCGTTTGCGTTGAATGTTTCAATTCCATTAACCTGTATTGTATGAACCCCTGTAACGCCAGGAATTAGATGGACCGGAACCTGGGTAATGGATTGGAGTGATTGTAATGAATTATAAGCGAGTGAAGTATTGTCGGCTAAAACGGTGTAGATCATCGGGACACCTGAACCATTACCGAGTTTCATGCCATCCAGCAGGTCCAGCTCGTTTCCTGCTTCTGCATTGAAATGAATGAATGTTTTATCCTTAAATGCATCACCGTTGTTACTGACATCTATCGTCAGGAAGTTTTCGTGGCTGTTCTTATACAAAGGCTTGTTATTATTATGTAATCGGGCAGATTCAACAAAATTTACCCATGCACCTGGTCCGGCAGCCTGGACCATGAATCCCTGGATAATGGGGATAAAATTCTGTTCCCCTGCGATATAGACATATGCATTTAGTGAATCGCACCACATGCAGGCAGAGTTGATATAGACATTGTTTGAGGGCGTCAGCGACCAGTCAATTGCTGAAGGATAGGGATTCCCTAAGAGATTCCAGCCGGGAGGATAGATGCCGCCGGGAACGGCTACGCTTGTCAGGTTAACCGTAAATTCGCCATGATTAAGCTCGTTATCAATGAATTCGCGGTACCGCTGACATTTCCATGGAGTTGTGCAAAAACCGGGGGGGGTATTATAGATTGGGCAATCTGTGGTCTGGCACCACCAGTTGTCATTCGGAGCCACTGAGTAGCCTTTTCCTGGTATCCAGATAAAAGGAGGCCCGAAACAGGAATCACTGCACGGATGCCATAGAGGAACCCATGTCTGTACCGGTTCTTCCCACTGAAATACCGCATCCTGTTCGACGGTGTTATCCAGTGCATTGGGAACGGGCGAGGAAAGATAATGAATATCGGAAGGCCAGGTAATGAGCACCTGGTCATTCATCCAATTGCAATGGTGCCAATAATGCATTTCCGGAAATCCGACATGGTTCACGTAGCGTTCAACAAATGCCCGGCCATCAATGAGAAGGTTTGCATTCCCCAGTATGGATGCACCATTCCGGATCCAGATACTGTCGCAGACCGCTCCCGGAAGGAGTATCGTGGGATATTTGGCCAACCCCGAAGGGATCCAGACATTCGAATTCATGGCAGGAACCCCCAGTGTCCAGTTAGCCGGATTGAACCAGTTATTGTCAATGGCTCCCGTCCAGATGGTTGGATTAGCAGGAATAACATATGCTGCCTCGCAAGGAGACATGCATCCGTATGGTGGATTCGTGTAGTTGATGCAGTTCGGGGAATAATAACATAATTGGTTCTGGGCAGGGACAAAATTGATCATACAGATAGTCAGCATTGCGAATAGCAATACTGATAGAAGACCCGATTTTTTCATATTTTGGACATTTAGGATGAGTGAATAATAATTGGGAATGATCTAAATAATGTTCGTTGGTTACACCCTAACATATATCTGTAATGAATTACCGCTAAAATATTGATATTAAATCATAAAGTCAAATGTTTTACAGGAAAATATTTCTGAATATTTTGTAATATATACTAAATTGAATGTGTACCGGCAAGCCTCTTTCTTAAGGGTAAAAGGAAAACATAGAAAATGGATATGCATCATGCGACATATCGAAAAATAAATTTAATTTTGCCCTGAAATATGCACCCATGAAACAATCATCTCTGTTTTTGCTGATAATCCTCCTGGCTATTCCTAGTCTTTTTCCTGGTTGCAAAAAAGATAAAAATGCCTCTCCGCCTTCCATCTCTCTGAAAACGGGCCCTCCCTACACTGCGGATGGGTCGGTTGTTGCAGTCGGAAGGCCGATCGTTTTTGGGATCACGGTGACATCGGGTGATGCCAGCCTTACTAATCTCGTGATCAGGAAGATCATGCCTGACCAGGCAACTAAAGTAGTTTTTGATACGGGCATGAATACCAATGTACTTGATATTAAGAAGGTGTTCTACCAGAGTGTTGAAGAAGAGGCACAATGGATGGTGCAGGTGATGGATAAGAACAGACAGTTTGCCACCGCTGCACTGACAATCTATAAAGATCCGAATTCATCCTGGGGCGGGATCTTTGAATATCCTTCGATTACCATGGGATTCCAGGGGAACACCCTGTTCGGACAATTTCTTGATCCATTAACAGGGAAAACCTGGTTTGCCGACAGTGCAACCATCAATCAAACGAATGTTCATGTAATTACTTATTACTATGTGGACGAAAACCTCCCTTCACCAACATTTTCCTCAGCAGGTGAACTTGGCGGGGGCGTCACAGACTATTTCCCCATGATCAGCCAATGGACAACTAAATACTATACCAAATGGGATATCAGTGTGGACTCGGACCCGGTGGATCCTGTTGCATATGAAAATTGTCATAACGACAGTCTGCTTTCTCTTGCATATGATGATGTATGGGGTAAACGGAAATTCAAATGGGCTGATGCCGGCGATATCATTCCCTTTCTCACCGCTACCGGTAAAAAGGGATTGATCCGGGTTGTTTCAGCCGATCATGATCCTGCAGGAAAAATAACATTTTCATTAAAAATCCAACAATAACCAAACCTGAAAACAATGAAAAAAACTGTACTGATTTTAAGTTTAGCATTGTGGTCTTGTGCATTACTGGCACAGGATACACTTACCGGATGGACATTTCCTTCCACTACCATTGCCGACAGCCTGAATGCCAATTTGGGCACCACGCAGAACAAAGGCTATGACTTGCGTTTTCAATGGGTCACACCCAATGACACTACCGTTAATTCCGTCTTTTTTACAGATGGATCCACCAGTTATGCCGCTGCGACGACAGGCTGGGAAAATGGGGCAGATACTAAATACTGGTCAATTAAATTCAAAGCCTCAGGCTACGGAGATTTCAAAGTTTCTTCAAAACAGAAAAGTATTTATCCAACCTATGATCTTGGTCCCGGCGCATTCAAACTGCAATGGAAGATCAGCGGCGGCACATACGAGGATGTCCCAAACGGAACAATAAATGTTGCAAACGACTGGACAACCGGGGCGGTTGATAATCTTCCTGTCCCGATCACCAATCAGGGCTCATCTTCAATATACCTCCGCTGGCTTTCAACATCAAACAACGATTACCTGGGATCACAACTTACTGCACATGGGATAAACATGATTGACGACATCCTGGTCACAGGAAGAAATACAGCAGGCACGACAGATATTGTGTTCACAAACCGGATCAATGTCTACCCAGTCCCTAACCACGGCACCTTTTGTGTTGATTCGAAAGTTCAAATAAGGTGGTTATCTGTTACAGATTTGAACGGCAAAGTGATATTCACCAGGCAGAATGCAGGATTTTACATCCCGATAAACCTCGGTGATGTCCGTAAAGGAACTTATTTCCTGGAAATTGGATTTAGTGACAGCGAAAGTCCCTATACTGTAAAGGTCCAGGTTGATTGATCCGAGAGCCTTTTCCATCCTTGATCGCCAGGTCTGCAAAGTGGAAGTTCCTATTGATTTCAGGCCTGGTTTTTTTTATTTCCTATTCCTGTATTGCCTCAGGTAAAATTACAGGAAAGGTTATCAGTGTCCACGACTCAATGCCGCTTGAGGGTGCACATGTAAAGATAGCCGGGACGAAAATGGGAACTGTATCGGGAAGAAATGGTGGTTTTTCAATCGACGACCTACCCCAGGGCCAGTATACCGTATGTGTAACATATATCGGGTTTCAGAGCGAAGAAAAAATTGTCCGTGTCCGTGACCGGTCCACAGAAACTGTTGAGTTTTTACTTGTCCGAACCAGCATCGTTGCCCCCGAAATCGAGGTTCATGGGGCAAAGGCAGACAAAAACATTCTTGAGGTTCCGATGCGGATCAATATGATCAGTTCTGAAGCAATCAGAGACAATCCGGGACAGAGCATTCCCCAGATACTTGACTATCTTTCCGGTGTTAACCTCTCCAGCACCATGGGAATCTATTCAAATAACAATGTCATCTCCATGAGAGGACTAAGTGGCAATGACCAGGGCAGGACACTTGTACTGGTCGACGATATCCCCGTGAATAAGGCAGACGAAGGCTCGGTAAACTGGCACCTGATCAATAAGGAGAACGTAGACCAGATCAAAGTGATCAAGGGCCCGGGGAGCGCCCTTTACGGAAGTAATGCCATGGGAGGGATCATCAATATAAAAACACGAATTCCCGACGAGGTTATTTCAGGAACCGTAACACTTGAATATGGAACGTTTAATACCCTCGGCGGCCGGTACTTCTTATCAGGGAGGGTCAAGAACAAAACCCCCGGGAAAGGATTTTTTTACAACCTGAATGGCTTTTATACACGCAGTGACGGGTACAATGCCGAAATTCCGGAATACCTTGAAAAGTCGGATACATTTACGGTGAATACCTTTGTCAGGGAAGCGGATATCGGTACGAAAATAGGGTACCAGTTCAATCCGTCATCCAGTCTTGACATCAGTCTGAATTTCTTTAACGACAAGCGTGGACGTGGAGTTCAGATCTACGAAGTGGATGGTGCCTATGAGCGTCACGGTACGTGGCAGGGGGTCGTTCATTACAAAGGAGCCAAAGGGGATTTCTCATGGAAGATGCATGCGTATAATCTTACGGAATATTTCGAGCGTCTGAATGAATTCATGCGGGAGGCCGAATACAATCTTTACCTTGTCAAATCTAAAAGAGGCGACTGGGGCGGATTTATGTCGGCCTCTTTAGGATCCATCAGAAACAATCTTCTCACTGCCGGCGTTGAAGTCAGGGCAGGAAGCGTTGATGGCCAGGATATTTATTATACCTCCACTGATCTCATCTCGAATGCCGGAAAGATGGAAAATTATGCCCTTTTCCTGCAGGATGAAATTTCATTATTTGATAAGCGGCTGGACATCAATGCCGGTCTCCGCTTCGATTATGCCTGGTTTCACAAAGGGTCATTCACGATAGAGAACCCTTCTTATTCGATCGAATACATGCTTAACTTCCAGGATACCGTAATCCCTTCACATTCGTGGATGCAGTTGAATCCGAAATTTTCAATCGGGTACCGGTTTCTCCCGACAATGCGGATCTACCTTTCAGTTGCCCGTGGATTCAGGGCACCGGTGCTGGATGATCTCTGCCGGAGCGGGAAGATCCGTAATGGGTTTAAGATATCTAACCCGGGGCTGAAACCGGAATACATAGATAATTTTGAGATGGGAATGGATGTCTCGCTCTGGAGAAAGTTGCAAATCGCCACTTCGGTATATTATTCTACAGGACATGATTTTCTGTATTATGTCAGTACCGGGGATTCCGTTGATATGGGTTTCAAAATTGAGCCGGTCTTCCAGAAAAGAAATATCACACTGGTAGATATTACTGGGTTTGAGTTGGATATAAACGCAGATCCTTTTCCCTGGCTTGAGATATTCGGCAATTATACCTATGCTTGCAGCCGCATCAGGCAATTTGAGGTGACCGACACGATCGTTGACAAAGACCTTTCAGGGAAATTCCTTACAGATGTGCCAATGCATAAAGTATCTGCCGGAGTTGCGTGGAAAAACAGGATCGTCAGCATTAATATTTTATGGAAGTATGTGGGATCAAGGTGGATCAACGACATGAATGAACCTGATCCTGTTTTACTGATATCAAAATACCCTTCATATAATACCTTTGGATTCAAGGCATGGCATCAATTCTTTGGGCACCTTACTGCAGCGCTCAATGTCGAGAATATATTTGATGCCAGGTATGTGGATGACAGGCTTCAACGCAGTCCCGGAAGGATCATCCGGGCAGAGATAACGGTTCAGTTCTGAACAGCTATCTGCAAAAAGGGAAAAAAAGGATTATTTAAAGCGGCAGCGAGAAAAAGAATGTTGCACCTTTTCCCAGTTCGGCTTCTGCCCAGACTTTTCCCGAATGGCGGCTTATTATGCGCTGAACCAGCGCTAAACCAACACCGGTGCCATCAAATTCCTTCTGGCTGTGCAGCCGTTGAAATACTCCAAATAGCTTGTTCTTGTATTTCATATCGAAGCCAACTCCGTTGTCTTTCACGGCAAACACGACCTGTTCAGCTTCCTTGTAAAATGAAATGATCACCTTTGGAGTATCATTTCGGGAGGAGAACTTTATGGCGTTTGACAAAAGATTCAACCAGACCTGTTTCATCATGGCTCTGTCTGCCCTTATCAAGGGAAAGGGCCCATTGATTACGATCATTTCGGAACAAAGAACATGCATCTGGATTTCTTCCAGGCACTCTTTAATCAGGTCCATCGAATTGACAATGGACCGGAACATTTCCGACCTTCCCAGCCTGGAAAACCTTAAGAGATCGTCAATAAGCTGACCCATTTTATGGGTATTATCCTGAATGATGGTTGCAATTGATTTTCCTTCATTATCGAGATCCGACCCATATTCATCGACGAGGATCCGTGTAAAACCGTCGATGGCCCTGAGTGGAGCGCGCAGGTCATGAGAAACTGAATAGGTGAATGATTCCAATTCCTGTGTGCGTTCACGGACCCGTTGTTCAAGATCTTCGTTCAGCTTTCGGATCTCGTCTTCCGCTTGCATTTTGGCCATGGCAATTGCAACATAATCCACAAATTGCTCGAGGAGTGTCACTTTTTCAATGGTGATGAAGTTTTTTCTTTTATCATTGAGTTGGAATAGCCCGAATGGTTTCCCATGCATTTTGAGGGGGATCAGAACGACGGTTTCATAGCCCTCTCCATTACACCGGTTCCGGGCTTTGGTCTGTCTGTCGGCATCGGATGTGGTTTGCAGGAGCCGGGTTGTGTCGGGTGACCAGAAGCTTCCGTTTTTTGTAAAAAAGGGTTTTGAAGGATCAAAACGGCCACAGATTATATTACCGCACATACAGTCAAGTGCTGGGTTCCCGGCATCATCCCGGATAATATCATTTTGATGGTCGTAGCTGCAAAGATGGTTTTCGAGTAGGATAAAATGTTCCGGAAATCCCCGTGACTCATAATAGGGGAAATCCTCACCCTTCTTTATTCTTACTCCTACGGCCTCAAACCCTGTAAACTTCCTGAAGAAGGTCATCAGCTTTTTCATCAGTTCTTCGAATGAGCTTGCGTTGTTACAGATCTTGAGCAGATCGAGTGTTGCTGACTCCCTTTCCTGCAATAACCTTCTTTCACTTATATCCAGGGAATAGGCAATCCGGGAAACCGTTTTACCCTTGCGGTCCTTGATGCTTGTCACATCCATGATCACGGGCATCCTGGTGCCATCCTTCTTCAAATGGACGGATTCGAAAACTCCATGACCCGTTCTGTCAATATCCATAAGGTGTTTTAGCACTTTATCACGCTCTTCCGGGTGAAAGATCATGATATTTGGCTGGCCTGCCAGTTCTTCGGGAGCATAGCCCCGCTGACGTGCAAAAGAAGGATTTACCTGTAAAAAGCTGTTGGTTGAAACATCTGCAATGGCAAGTCCCAGGTCCGAGTCATTGAACACCCGGAGCCACCGGAACGCTTGTTCTTCGGCAATTTTTCGGGCTGTAATATCTTCAAAGGAACCATCGTAATACAATAGAGTTCCATCCTTATCCTTAACGGACACTGCGCTTTCCCGCACAAAAATGATGGACCCGTCCTTTTTTCTCCATGAGGATTCAAGGCCATGAACATACCCATGTGCTTCCAGCATTCCCCTGAATTCGGAATGGCTGTAGTCCGGTAAATAGCCTCCGGATTCAAGGATGTCCCGGTTTATTTCCTCGGCAGAATTAAAACCAAGGATCTGAAGCCCGGCCGGGTTGATCATAAAAATCCGACCTTCAGGTGTTGTCCGGTACAATCCGATCGTCGTATTATCATATAATCCCCTGAAGCGTTCCTCGCTCTCCCTCAGTGCTTCCTCTGTTTTCCTTGATGCAGTAACATCATATACAAATCCATGCCAGATAGTCCCACCATCATTTTCCCTGACCGGCATTGATCGTCCTTCAATCCAGACAAGGCCCTTTACAGGGTGTTCAAATCGGAACAGATTATGCCATGGGCTGAGGTTTTTGGCGGAATCCATCATGGAATTCATAACAACTTCTTTATCCCTGGCAAAAACCCGTTCCAAAATGGGAGAAGCATCGCTGAGCAGAGATTCCTGTGAGAATCCAAACAGGTCTTCTATTCTTGGACTTGCATATGTCAGGTTTATCTGGTTATTTAAGAAATGAAATGAATAGATCACCCCCGGTGCTGTAGCTGCAAGCTTGCTAAAGCGGATCTGTTCTTCCACCAGGGCATTTTCAGCCATTTTCCTCTTGGTGATATCCCTCATGATGACTTGAATGACCAGGTCCGGTTGCGAGGCAATGATCTTGGCAGCAGTTTCAACATACCTCTCTGTACCGTCGAGCCTGACAATTTTTTCTTCTGCAAGCGGAACTTTTTCGCCTCTTCTTTGTTTTTCGATCCGTTCCCTGACTATGGCATGGGAATCTGGATGAAGGATGTCGAAAAAATCTTTACCAATGATCTCGTCCGCATTATTAGCCCCGAAAAGTTTAACAGTAGCCGAATTTACAAAATCGATCCGGCCATTCCGGTTGACCCAGATCGCATCCGGTGAGAATTCAACCAGATCCTGGTATCTCTTCGTGGAAATCGTAAGATTTTCTTCAATTTGCTTGTAATCTGTAATGTCGAATACTACTCCGAAATACTTCACAATCTGTCCTTCATTACCGAAAATGGGTTTGCCACGTGAAGTTACCCATCGTTGAAGGCCCTGCGGTGTGATAAGGCGCCATTCGATATTCAGCTCGATCCCTTTTTTAAAAGCGTTTTCGACACTCGCTGATGTTTTCTCCCTGTCATCAGGATGTATCGTATTCAGCCAGGAGCCATAAGAGGGTATGCAACACCCTTTTTCAAGGCCATAAACCTTCCACAATTCATCCGACCAGGTATTTTTATTGGTACTGACGTCCCATTCCCAGGTTCCTCCATGACCTGCTTCCAGTGCCAGGCCAAGACTGTCAATCGAGGACCTGAGTTCGAATTCCCTTTTTTTGCGAAGAGAAATGTCATCAAAAACCGTTACAAAATAATCCGATCCTGAACTGTACACGGAAATGGAGAACCACCTGTCCATCGTCTCAACCCGGTATTCCAATTTCTGAGGAATCCCGGTTTTAACTACTTGTCCGTAAGTTTCAAAAAGCGTGGAATCCTTCTCCCTGATACCAGGAAGGAGTTCTGTTACCTTTCTTCCGATAACATCCCGGAGGCCTGTCTGCTCATAGAATTTTGGATTTACATCCAGGTAAATAAAATCAGCCGGATAATCACCTTCGAAGATCATCCTGCAAAGGGAAAATCCTTCCGACATGTGTTCAAACAGGCGGCGATATCTCTGTTCAAGTGATTGCATTAAATGTTCATTTTGCTTTCGCCCCGTAATATCGTTTGAAAGCACAAAAATTCCCTGCGAAACTGGCTGTATGCGGAATTCATACCATATTCGTTCCCCGTCAGGATGAGTAAATTCAAATTCCATTGACCGGAATGTCCTTTTCGTCATGCATTCATTCAGCACGCCGAATAGCTCTGTCTGATCAATGCCGGGAAACATCTCCATCAGTGTCCGGCCCAAAAAATATTTTACGGGATGTTTCCCGTGCCTGGCAGCTGTTTCATTTAAATACAAGTATTTCCAATCATAACTTATTATCTGGCAGCCTTCCAGCAGATCATCAATAGTGCCGGACAGTAGAATGCAGTTTTCATGTAAAATTTCTTCTTTATCAACACCAGGATTGAGTTCGTCTTTATTCATAGAGTTCAGGGATGACATGGAAAAGGTGGTTAAAGTGTTTTTCCCTTTCCCGGAATCAAAGCGTTCATTATTAACTTCGTAAAGTTACAACTTCATTTCCATCCTGTAAGGTTTTTTCCCTAAAATGTGATTTTCTATTTGCTTCATATTCCATATCTTTACCACAGTTAAAAAGTGCATTCGGAAACAATTGTGGAAATTTGGTCATTCAAGAATCCGAATGCCAGGTGCAAGTTTTTTTCCGGTTGAGCATCCCACTAATATAAAACTCCCTGTTTGATAACGAAGGATTTCATAAACCGGTTAAAAAAAGGGGATCCGGGTTCATTCCGGCTCCTGGTTTCCACATTTTCCGGAAGGGTCTATAATACTGCGCTTGGCCTGGTTCAGCGCCAGGAGGATGCAGAAGATATCACACAGGAGGTTTTTATCGAAGTCTTCCAGACCATACCTGGATTCAGGGAGGAATCAAAACTTTCAACCTGGATTTACAGGATCACCGTTTCCAAATCGCTTGAATTGCTTCGAAAGCAAAACAGGGCGAAACGGAAAGGAACCATCCAGAGCCTGTTTGGAATAGAGAACCAGATCAATGTTTCAGGAAAGGAGCCGTTTTTTCATCCGGGTATCAATCTTGAAAAAAAAGAGATGGCGGCCGCTCTTTTCACTGCCCTGCAAAAGCTTCCGCTCAGCCAGCGGACTGCATATACCCTCCACAAACTCGACGGTTTGAAGTATTCTGAACTGGCTGAGGTCATGGGGATTTCCCTGTCAGCCGTTGAATCACATATTTTCAGGGCCAACAGGAAGTTAAAAGAACTGCTTCGTGTGTATTACGAAAACAACCTGATGTAGTGCAAGTTTTTGTTTCATAAATCATCAAAAAAGACATGAACGCAAAAGAGCAATGGATCGATGATGCAATGGCCAGCCTGGACAATGCTGAACAGGCTTCGCTCAGCGAAGCTGTGAGGGAAAAAATAATCCGGCGGGCGCTGTTTATTACACAGAAGGAACATCTGCGCAGTACCACACTTGTATGGAAACTGGCTGCCATTATCCTTTTGCTGATCAGCCTCAATTTGTTTACCATGATACATCTCCGGAATTCAGCAGCGGGTGAGGCCAATCCGGTTAATTCGCTTGCCGTGGAATATTTCTTATATATTGGAACCTATAATTTCTGAGCCATGCAAAACAAAAGGTATTATCAGATCGTGATCGTCATCCTTGTGCTCGTGAATATCGGGACTCTCGGAACCATGTGGTTTGAACGAATGAACAGAGGTGCGGGACCGGAGGCTGCTTCGGAATTCCTTGCCAGGGAGTTGAAATTGTCTGCTTCCCAGCAACAGGAATATACAAAGCTACGGCAGGAACACAGGGATAAGATGGCAATCCTTACGGAAAAGGACAAGGACCTTCACAATCGCTATTTTGATCTGGTACTGGAGGATACACAGGATCAGGAAAGGATACTTGCCCTGGCCGATTCAATCACCGCAAACCGGAAATTGATGGAAGTTATCACTTATACACATTTTGCAGATATCCGGAAAACCCTGGATCGCTCCCAGAAACAGATATTTTCAGGGATCTTTCATGAAATGCTCAGGGTTGTTCTTCCCCCGCCACCCCCGCCACCTGCTTCGGGAAGAGGGGAGGCTCCACCACCACCGCAAGGCCAGGAACCCCCGCGGTAAGTTTCCTCTTGTTCGTGCCGTGAAATCTTCAAGGAAGAAATAAATATTACAAGCGGGAGAAAAACAAATTACATACGGGAGAAAAATAAATTACACTCGGAAGAAAAAAAAATATTCTTAAGAGAAATCGGGGTAAGGCAATTGGATGAATAATTCAAGAACGACAAAATCAAGGAAATTTTGCAGGATTCCTATTGAGGAGGTTCATCCTTCAATTCTTCTTCCTTTGAGCTCTTGATCTTTTCGAGCATATCTTTCGGGATTTCATCGGAATATTGGGTCTCCTGGACATCCTCATCATTATTGCCCCGCCCGTACTTGAATTTCGGATTGTCCTGGGTGCCAAGAACTCTGATCGGGATCCCGATGATCCCGAGCGGAGGAAGCCCAAGGCGTGTTTTCAGGTTGAGCTGCCCGTCGAAACTGGTTTCCCCGGCCACCCTGAACCGGAATCCCGAAATCTTCATTTTAGTTTTTTCCAGGGTGATGACACTGTTTTTAATTGTGGTTTTAAGCTCGACTTTCGTGAGATCCGGATCTTTGATCTTTTCCTTGTCCAGGTTTTTGCTCATGGCCGTGAAAAGCTTCAATCCCATCACTTTTACCTTCGTCAGGGTCAGTGTTCCGCCTCCTTCAAGCGAAGGGTAAACAGGGTTCATTCCCCCGACAATCCTTCCTTTGAGGGAATAATCGAGCGATACGATCCCTTCGCATTTCCCGGCGGAAGCGGAGAGGTTACGGAAGAGTTCCACTTCGTTATATGCCCTTTTAATATCAAAATTGTCGGCATTCACATGAAAATCAAAATAGGCCTGGTTTGGATTGATGCTTCCGTACGTGGCTTCCATTCCCACCTGGCAGCCGATAAGCCCGAATTTCATTCCCTTCAGCAGCACCATGCCTTTTTTTATCTCAACATTGGCTGAAAGGTCAGATATGTCGAGCTTTCTGAAACTGATCTTTTTAAGATCTGACTTTAACCCGATCTCAAGGTTGTCGGGGATGATGATTACACCAGTTGGTTGCGGAGCGGGATTGGCAGCAGGGGGAGACTCCTTTTCTTCTGCCATGAATTCATCAAGGAGAAGCGAATTCGAATGGAAATTAAAACTGCCTTTCAGGGTCTGGTTGTTCGCAAGGTAATAATTGACCACATTACTCAGGTGCCCGTCCAATGTAATATCTGACGCACCATACCGGCTGTCGAATTTTTCAAACCATATCTGGTCGTTATCGAACCGGAATACCCCCGATTTCACGATCCAGGGCATTGGCAGGTAGGTGGATGAAAAAGCGATATCGCGAAGAATAAGTTTTCCTGAATTCCTGAGTTTCTCTATGTGACCGGACATTGCATCGCTCTGCCGTCCTTTGAGCTTCAGATCGGTTGCAATATAGCCTTTCAGGTCCATTCCTTTCTGTGAAAAGACACGGTAAATGCTTGCAATATCAATTGATCCCGTCGAAACAATATCATAGTTCACATTGTCAGGATCAGCAATATCGGCGGTTAAACTGAACGGATTTCCTTCAAAGGCGAATGATGCAGGGACCAGTTTTATCCTTGTATCGGAAAGTTTGCCTGTATTATTTGTGACAAAAGCCGTGATATTGATATTTTCAACCGGGCGGGGATAATATTTTGTCTTTATGGAGCCATCCTTCAGCTTCACTGAGACCTGTGCAACAGGAAACAGCTTTTTTTCCGGGGCGTAATTTCCTTTTATATCGAGATCAATGTCAAGGATTCCTCTCAGATCCATGCTGTCAAGGGGGACCACCTGTTTTAGTTCGGCCATATTCATTCTTGTGGTGAAATGGCTTTCAACAGGGAAATCTTTTAATCCTCTCAACCTGAAATACCCCTCGATTTTGTTCTTCATGAACCCGGCTCTTAGATTCTCCAGCTGGACCACGATCGTCCTGTAGTCATGATTGGTGGCTGAAGCTCTAAGATCAAAGGAGATATCACTAAGCGCCTGGGGATACTTCGTATAGCGGAAGGACCCGTTTGTGAGGGTGGAGGTGAACGTAAAATCAGGAATGCTTAACATGATGGTATCAGGTGTTTTGCTATCCGGATTCTGCCCGGTCCTGTATTCGCCTTCAGCTTTCATTTTAAGTGTCAGCAGCCCGGCCGGGACGACATCCTGGATCCCAAGGTATTTCGCCCAGTTTGCCAGGTTCAGGTTGATATCAGCTTTGGCCGACAACCACATGGTCTTTGTATTGACAAGCCACAAAGAAGCGCTGGCATACTTGTCATCCCACATGGAGAAAAGAGAAATGAAAAAGCTGTACCCGTCTTTCCTGAACGACATTTCTCCCTTGAACTCAAAAGGAATATCTTTTATCACAAGATCGTTTTTTTCAAACTTCATATCCAGTGAATTGAGATTGATGCTGGTGGCAAGCTGCGCTTTAACAGGTTTGGATCTCAGGTATGATACGCCATTATAGATAACATCCAGAGAATCGATCCTGACCTTGGATCTGAGTTTCAGTATTGCCTGGTTCAGGTCACTTTTTCCCTGGTAATTAATCCCATGCGCAATGATCTTCATCGGAATGGATGCATCGGAATAGGTAAAATCAGTGTTGATGAAACTGATGTCTTCGATCTGAAGGGAAAAATTTTTCGATGCTGTATCTGATTTTGAACTCGAATCAGCAGATGAATTATATACATCGAAACTGGAAGCTCCTTTTTCATTATACTGAAGCAATACATTCCCTTTGTTGAGGAACACCTTATTGATTTTGAACGGCCCCCTGAGCAAACTGGCCAGGTTTACACCGAAAGAAATATCCTTTGCCCTGACCAAAGTATCCATCGTAAATGGAGCAGATGATTTCAGTGAAAAATCGTTCAGTGAGATCGTCAGGTTCGGGAAATGACGGAAGAAGGAAACTTCCATCGAAGAAAAATTCATTTCCGTCCGGAGCGACTTATTCGCGGTACTCTTTACAATTTCCGCAAATTTCTCCCTGAAAATGAAAGGGGTCAGCAACATAAATACAAGGATCAACAGAATGACCCCCAGCGTTATGAATATTATCCTGAGCGCTTTTTTCATGTTCCGTCCTCAAATTTGTTTTTCAATAAGTCACAAGGTCACAAGGTCACAAGGTCACAAAATTACAAGTTTATTCATTTATTAACTCACCACCTCACCACCTCAGTATCTCAGTATCTCAGTATCTCAGAATCTTATTTGTACCCCTTCAGCAAATGCACCCGGATTGAATCTTTTTGCTGGAAAGTCAGTTTACGGTTATACCCGTACAATGCATTTTCCCATTCGCCATAAATGCTGTTCGGCAGCACGATGAATCTGTTTCCCCAATCGTCTTTAAGCTTGTCTGCTTCAGCACTTCTTCCCGCAATCGTGTTTTTTTCAAAAGCTGCGGTAAAATCATTCAGGTTGTCGCCAAGCATAAGGACAATATAATAATCGTTCATGATGAGCTGCCGCCTGGTTTCTTTGGAGGATGATGCCGACATGAAGAGCATGTGAGAATGGTCTGCATCAGGGAAATTCAGCTCTTTAAGGTTTTTTACCGTGGACAGGATTTCACTTGTGTCCCTGTTCGAAATATAAAAAATGCTGATCCCTTTGCTATGTGCCAGTTGCATGAATTCAACAGCTCCCGGAACAGCCCGGGCAGATGCTATATTCGTCCAGGCCTTCCAGTCCTTGTCGTTATACCACTTCCCGTTCAGGATCAGCTGGGCCTCCTCCGGGGTGTTGTCAAGGATCGTTTCGTCAATATCCGTGATAATAGCCGGTTTCGCCCTTTTCAGGATATTTTCGGGGATTTCATTGATCCGCAGGGCGGCAAGATTAAAAGCCTGGTAGCACAAGGCCCTGTATTCGGCAGAAGTCTGCTGCCATAGTACAGGCAGAGTTTTTGGATTATTGGCAACGGTATTCAGAGTTCTGTCCTTATCCTGCGCCCTTAAATTGCTGCCTGTGATCAATAATATGAGAAGAACCAGATTTTTCATTGAATTTTTAATTAAGTCAAAAGTCAAAAATCAAAGGTCAAAAGACTGAAGCTCGAGGCCCGAGGCCCGAAGCCTGAGGCCTGCAGCCTGGATCCTAATTCCCAAACACCTTCTTCAGGAGTTCTGTTGTCCGTGCAACAGGATCCTGTCTTATCCTGAGTTCTTCCTTTGCGATCATGACAAAAAGACCTTTTATAGCCATATCTGTAACATATTCAGGCAGATTAGGATTCTGTTTTTTTACAAAAGGGATCTGGTTATAAACCTTGATAAGATCTTCCCAAAGCCTCGTGGCATCAACCTTGTCAAGCGAGGTTTTGATGACAGGCATGAAATTAGCCTTTAGCTCCTGGGAAGTTGTTCTCTCCAGGTATCTTGTTGCGGCATCTTTATTTCCCTTTACAATATTTACAGCGTCAGTCACCGTCATCTTTTTTATGGCTGAAACAAAGATTGGCTGGGCACTTTTTGCAGCATCTTCAGCAGCCCGGTTAAAGGCAAGAACTGCTTCATCAACCTTGTTGCCAAGGCCTATGCCCCTGAGATTTGATTCAATTTCCCTTGCATTCGGAGGAAATGGTATTTTGATCTCAGGGTTTGAGAAATAACCATTCATTTTTGACACGATTTTAACGCCTTCACCGGTTCCTTTTTCAAGAGCTTCTTTTATTCCGTCGGCGGCATCTTTTTCAGATAAACCAGATTTGCCCTGGTTCAGGAGTTTTTTTGCATCGTCCAGGAACTGCGCTTTTATCCCTGTAAACAGAGTCCCGATAAACAAGAAAAGTAATAAAACAGTTTTTGTATTCATGGTTTGCGGAATTTTTATCGATAATGTGCGTCAGAATGAACTCAATGTGGTCATCAACCATCCTGATCTCAAGACCGGATCTGTGGCATGAGGGCAATGTAACAGCCAGTAATCCAACCTCACGCTTTGCTACTTAGGTTAGTGCCTGATTCCAGGGCGAACGACCAAAATTAACTAATTGTCTGGCAGGTAAATGCCTGTGTTTATGCGTAAAGATATCTCTTGATCTTTTGCGTAGCTGTTTTTTCAAAGGGTTCAGGCTGAACGATGACAAGCTGAACCTGGGAGAATTTGTTTACCCGGTGATTCACGTAATGCTGCAGTTCAACACGCAGTTCCTCAATATGCTGTTCAGCATAATCTTGCAGGTCCTGCTTCATGAGGCGCAGGTTTTCTTCAATCTCTTCGCGGTTGAACTGGACAAGAGCCACCAATTTGCCTTTTTGCTCAATCACCAGAGAGTCCACGACATGCTTGAAATTATTTATCACCGATTCAATCTCTTCCGGATAGATGTTTTCTCCACCAGATCTTACGATCATGTTCTTAAGCCTGCCTTTGATATATAAATACCCGTCCTTATCAAATTTTCCCAGGTCTCCTGTTCTGAACCATCCATCTGACGTTATAACCTCTTCAGTGAGGTCGGGCTCATTGTAATATCCTTTCATTACATTAGGTCCCCGGGCCCAGATCTCACCCTCACCGGTTTTTTTATCCGGATTATGTATTTTCAATTCTATATCTTCAATGGCCGGGCCGGTAGATTGAAGGCGTGCTGTTTGCGGATTACATCCGGCCAGAAGCGGGGAGGTCTCTGTCAATCCGTAGCCAATGGCATACGGGAATTTAGCCTCGATAAGGAATTTCTCAACAGTCCTGTTCAGTTTTGCTCCGCCGATGCCGAAAAAGACGAGTTCACCGCCAAAGGTTTCCATAAGTTTTTTCCCTGCAATAACATTCAGCTTTTTGCGGATGAAAGGAATGTGAATTGCAATCCGAAGAATGAAGTTACCGCTGAACTTTGGCTGGATACGGGTTCTGAAGATTTTTTCTATGATTAGAGGAACCGAAAGAACAAGTGTTGGTTTCACTTCCTGCAATGCGGGAAGCAGAATGGCCGGTGTTGGGGGCTTTCCGAGATAATATATGCACGAACCTTTAAGCATTGGAAGGATTAGCCCGATGGTGTTTTCATACGTGTGGGATAGCGGAAGTATTGAAAGGAACCGGTCGGTTTCTGTAATTTTCTGGATCCTTCCGCTTTTTTCAGCTGTAAAGCAGATATTCTTGTGGGTTAGCATCACCCCCTTTGATTTACCTGTGGTTCCCGAGGTATAAATTATTGCCGCAAGATCTTCTTCTTCAACAGAATATGATTTTTCGGGAAGAGCGAAAGGAGTGTAACTAATATCGGTATTATTCGATCCGATCACAGAGAAATCTTCGATCCGGATTATCGCAATCGATTCTGTTTCTTTCAATGAGCTGAACCGGGAAAGAAGGTTGTCCGAAACAAACAGCATCCTGGCCCCTGAATGTTTCAGGATGGTTTCGATTTCATTCAGGTGAAAGTCTGGAAGTATAGGAACAACCACTGCTTTCATAAAAGTGGTTGCATAATATGTTATCCCCCAGTTTGGCATATTGGAACTGAGGATGGCCACCCGGTCACCGGGTTCAATGCCAAGTCTTTCAAAGAAATTCATTAAAGACTTGATCCTGCTGTCAAGTTCTTCGTAGTTAATCATTGCACCCCCCACAAGGGACATGGCAGGGCGGTTCTTGAATTTACTGACGGTCGCTTCGAAGAAGTTGGGAAGGGTCAGTTGATTGGATACCTGCATTATGGGAAATTAGATTACAAATATACAATTTATTCTATACATGGAATTGTCCTGAAAATTTTATGACGGAAAGTCTACCATCCCGATTTTAAGTTAATTTTGTAATGAACTCAAATGACGCGGTTTTTAAACAGGAAGTTTTAATACTAATAAATAAACACCATCCGGAAATGACAAAATCAGGAATCTTTTTTATTGCAATAATCTGCCTGATAACATCCCTGACAATAAAAGGTCAGCAACTGAACGGGCAGAGTTTTACTTTTTCGAAAGGGAAAACAGATTGGTCTGATACCATATTCAGAAAGCTTCGCACGAAAGAAATGATCAAAGCAGGTGAAAAAGCCGTATTGCTGGCCATTCGCTACCGCTTTGTCAAGGAAGTTGATACGGGGAAATGGTATGAGATTGAGATAACCAACAAGTCGCCTGAAACAAAAGTTAAGTTCAAAGTCAACTCAGGCCGCAACCAGGAAAGTTATATGGTTAAACTTTCGCCGGGTGAGACAAAAAGCATACAGAAACTCTACTGGACAGAAAAGCGAGCCGGATCAACAGTTACACCGGAAGAAGGAAATGAATACCTTTCATACCCGCTTGAAGATATTATTGAGAACAGATGGTAATTTCTGATATGGGTTAATCATCTCCGTCCAGTTCACGGGGAGTGATCCTTAAAAAAGCCGCTCGCCGCGGGGCAGGACAGGGGAGTTGATCACCTTTTAAGGCATACCATAAAACTTTGTTGAACTCCATATCCGGCACCCTGTCTTCTTTTCCCAGGTCGAACTGCTCGCTTTTCTGTTGCCATTCATTCATCGCAGTATTTCTCAAGGAAAGATCGATGTTCGGACTAAGATGATTGAAAGCCTGATCGTTACAGGTGTCAGAGAAGCATTGCCACATCGGTGCTGCTGAAGCATCATACTGACTCATGGGTGGAAGGTTTAGGATGAGCTCAATCGTATGAAGCATTCCGGAGGTAGAGTACATGGTATGGTCTACATATTTCCGCTTCACAAATCCGCCAGCAATATAGGCTGTGCTACGGTGAGCATCCACGTGATCCGGACCGTTCTGTGCATCATCTTCAAGGATGAAAACAACACTTTCCTTCCAGATGGAGCTATGACTCAGATGTTCCACAAACAACCCTACAGCAAGGTCATTATCAGCAACATGAGCAAAGGGTGTCGGCCGGCCAAGTTTTAGTCCTTCAGTGTGATCATTCGGAAAATAGACCGTGTTAAAATGGGGGACCTGCCTGATGGCGAGAAGAGAATCGAAATCCCGTTGCCACAGGTTGAACCGGGATGTATCCTTGATATCCATGTTCCATCCGGGATAATAAGGACAGAAATGTTCATTCAGGACTTTCAGGTTGGGTTTGAAATTATAGGTGAATTCACCATAAGTGCGATAGGAAACTCCGTTCCTGTTGCAGTTATTCCAGATAAACCCATTCTTATTGTTCGCGATTTCCCTCGATCCTTCCGAATCATAGGACCCACCCCGGCCTCCGTAATATGTGGGCCAATTCTTTTCCAGGTAATCTGTCGCATATGCTCCCAGGCTCCAGTTATGCCCGTCGGCGCTGACTTCACCATCAACATAGAAATTATCAAGTAAAACGAATTCTTGCGCAAGCGCATGCTGGTTCGGGGTTACCTTTTCGCCAAAATGAAGCAGGGTAGTATCGCCGTTTCCTGCAGGTATATCGCTGAGTACCTGGTCATAAGTCCGATTCTCCTTGATGATATAGAAAATGTATTTGATGGGAGAGGGGCCGCCGGGTTTCCCGGGAACTGGGTTATTGGCCGTTCGGCTCTGCAGGTGCTCTTTCTCCCTTGAATAGGGTGCATTTCTGTATACCGACTGGCTGAAAACGGAAAGCTGGTCATCACCGGGTTCGGGGAGAATACTCAACGTTCCTGTAAACAATCCGGCTATATATTGGATCGGCTCCTCTTTTACTTTTACTCCTTTCTGAAATTCAACAGGTTGCTTTTTTTTGAGGGGGTTGGGCCCCAGGGGATTAGGAAGCGAACCGAAGCCTTTGCCATTTGCAACAAATATGGTGTTATTAACAATTTTGACACAAGTCGGGTACCACCCCGTTGGAATAAATCCTTTGCTTTTGCTTTTTCCAGGTGTTGATATATCGAAAAGAGCCAGACAATTATTATCGGCATTGGCAATATACAGGGTTTTTCCATTACTGCTCATTGCAAGACTGTTTGTGGTCGATCCGGAAGGTGCGTCCGGAATGAGAGCGGCATCTAATACCTCAACGACTTTCAACGATTTTGTATTTATGACCGAAACGGAATTGTCATTGGCATTTGCCACGAAGAGAAAGGTTCCTTTACTGTTGAGAAGCATATCATTGGGATGATCCCCAACCTGGATTGAATCGGATATTTTTTGCTTCCCGGTGTCATAGATCAGGACTTTCTTACATCCCCAGCAGGATATATAGAGCAATTTACCATCTTTTGAAAGAAGGCAGGAGTAACCCTCCCCGCCAAGAGGAAAGCGGTTGATCACCTTTTTTTCCGGCAGGTTTACAACGTAAAGTGAATTGTTTTCCTTGGTAACGGCATAAAGCAGGTCTCTGTGCTGATCCAGAGCAATCCCGGCAATAGAAATTTTTTCCGGCCATGGCTTTCCTAAAAAGATTGAATCCACCGGCGTTAACATACCTTCCTTCACCCGGAACTGAATAATATAATTACCGTTTCCGGCGGATGCAAAAAGTGTTCTGGAGTCTTTAGCCCAGGCCAGTCCAAACCATGCGACCTTAACCTGTCGTTCAGAAATTACTTTGTGCTGTTTGACAGCAATCAGTTGTATGCTTTGCTTGCTTTGACCGTTGTTTGTGACAGCCAGGTATTTCCTGTCGGGTGAAACTGCGATGTTCAGCGGGAGGTCACCGAGTTCAATATGCTCTCCCAATGAAGTAATACCCCATCCGTTCGGCAGAATGACCCTTCTGGCATCTATTTCGGAAAGGGATTGTGAGCAGACGAAAACACTCTGCATGGAAATGGCCAGGAGAAGTGTCCAGTGCCTTATACAATTCATTTGTTTCATTTTTTGGTCCGTGCTGCGCTTTCAATTGTTTTCCTTCTGATCGCGAATCCATGCGCAGGAAGAAATATTGAACAGGTTGTCTCCAGCAATTTATTCCAGCTATCGTAAATTCTTTCCGGTTCGTCCGCAAAATGCGGGAAGATGATCCCCGGGAAAAAGCCGGTCATAAGGTCTCCTACCAGGGCGATCTCGTCATCTATGATAATGCTTATCGAACCCGGAGTGTGACCAGGGGTGCATAGAATCCGGATGTTTAGCCTTTCTGAAGAGAGATCATATCCTGCGTCAGGAACGATAATATCGGGATGTACAGGTTTGTATCTGAACATTGCAGGAATATGGTGCTTGAAAAGATCAGTAATTGGTTTTGTTGCCATGACAGAGCCACGGATCATTTCATTTGTACCCGATTCCAGCATTGAAGTGGTTAAATGGTGTGCAATTACCACTGCTCCTTTCTGCTCTTTCAGTATTGCTGCATTTTCACAATGGTCAAAATGTGCATGGGTGAGGATGAGGTATTTCAAGGTATTAATTCCCTGGTTCTTAAGACCAGATAACAATTGCTTCCTGAAAAATTTACGTGAAGTATCTATAAGGATCGACATGTCGTCTTTTTGAACAAGGTAACATGCGAATGCCGGTCCCGTCATTCGGATTACCTGGTATCCGTTATGTGTTCTCCAACTCATGACCGAATAACTTACAGGCACTATATTATAAAAGGATTACAAAAGATGATGCATCATTTATTTCGCATCAAATGCCCATCATCCCCGGATCTTATACCTGGTGTTAAGAGAGGGTCAAATTTAACAGGAAAAATTAGTTTTGGCTCATGTACCTGAAAATTTCCCCGGAGAGGATATTTATCATTTCTGCCTGGGTAGGTACGTTCGTTCCCCCGGTCATGATGGTCAGCAGGTAAGGAGAATTCTTATAGTAAATAATGCCGGATTCAGAAAAGTCCAGGATGTTGTATTGACCTTTCTCACCGAATTTATGTGCTACCGTAACGGTGGTGGGTATTGATTTTGTCAGCCCTTCCCTGAATTTAGATTTGGAGAGAAGGCTCAGAGCAAATTCTGAGAGTTCTTTATTGATGTAAGTTGCATTATACAATACACGAAAGAACTTTGAATATTCCTCGACGCTGATCCTGAAGGTGTCTGTCTCGATTTTGTCAGCGTCCGGGATCATAAGATCGGTGAAAATTTTATAAAGTGCTTTCACCTGGATATTGGAGATCAGAAGATAAGTTGCGTTGTTGTCAGAATCCTCGATCATGTACTTTAATAATTCTTCAACAGAATATTTCTTTCCTGGTTTAATGGAGAAACCCTGGTATTTTTGATCCGGAAGATATTGAGGCGCCTTGTCAAAATACAGGTACGATTTCAGAAATCCTGGATGTTCCTGTTCCTCCTTCAAACAGCAGATCATGATTGGCACTTTAATCATGCTGCCCGGGAAGTATGTGGCACCTTCATTTATACTCATCCTGCTTGCATCATTCAGGTTAATTAAAAGAAGAGATACATTCTGGATTTTTCCACCTTTCTCATTGGCCAATATCATTTCCAGAAGTCTTTCTTTCAATTGGTTGTATTTTGATGATTCGATGGTTGCATCTGCAATATACAACGAACGTGTGAGGTCCTTATGATGATTGTCACGTAATAATTCGACGGAAGAGGAACAGTCAGCCGGCAATCGGATGATTTCTTTTCTTTCGTTCGCATTCATTTTATTTGAAATATAGAGATGTGCAAATATGGAAATGAATAAAACGATGGTGAGGATAATAAACGAGTTACGTGAACTTTTATTCCAGTTGGTTTGGGTTTTATTAGTGTTAACAGCAGGTTTCATGACGAGATAGTGGATAATAAAATTCAGGATCAAACGGGCGGGTTCGATTTATATTGCCGGTAATCCGAATTATTAAATGGGAAAAAAGGCTGTCATGTTTATGGTGACAACCTATTGAATGAGCGGGAAAGTAGAGAGAGAATTATTATATTACTCAAAGTCAGCTACATTTGGAGCATGGGGACGCAGATCAATCTTTTCAGGCTCGTTTGGTAGGGGATCAAAAAAGTCAACTTCCACAGGCATCCTCGGGGCAAGTCTGATAATCAGTTCACTGGTGCTCAAGGTGACGGGTGGTAAATCATCAAATGCAGCAGTCCCGGGAGTGGTTGGTTCAAGGGATATCTTTGAACTGGCGTGAGTTTCCGTTTGAACTAAATCATCAAATGTGGCTTCTTTGGGAGTTACTGGGGAGAGATATTTCAGATAGGTTTCCGAAAAGGAGGTGGATGAGCTTATTCCCGGTGATTCAATGTCTGTACCTGCGATAACAATTTTTCCCATCAGAAAAAAGATCATTCCCAAATTAATTGCTACTGTTTTCATTTTTTTTCGGGATTTGGATGTTTTGAATACATTTATTTTATGACCATAAGACGGGATTATTTTGAAAAGTTACAATGAAGGGAATTGTTTAACAAAATTTTAACATCCAATTGATTATGGATGGGGTAAGAGATCGAAACATTATGCAGTTAAAATCCCGGGAAATTGCAGCGGTGCCTGCAAACGGATGTGAAGGGAATCCGATGGTATCCCATTAGCTGATATTATTCCTTGATTAAAGCAACAGAACCCATTTACCGGGATATAAGAGGAGGACTGGACGATTGAAGAGGAAAGCAAGTTGATTAATGGTATATTTTCTTTTAAAAAGATAGGAATTTCAAAAATTTTGTACTTTTGCATCCCGTTTACAGGGAATTTATCGGGATGTAGCGCAGTTGGCTAGCGCACCACGTTCGGGACGTGGGGGTCGGAAGTTCGAGTCTTCTCATCCCGACCAATTGTCAAATTTTTGCCACTTTAGCTCAGTTGGTAGAGCAGCTGATTCGTAATTAGCAGGTCGAGGGTTCAAGTCCCTTGAGTGGCTCAACCACAGAGATTACCTTTTCTTCGGAAATGATATATATGGAACTCCTTGTTTTTGCAGGGAATTCTGTTTTTTTTCCAGCCAACCTGATCTTTTGTCCGGATCCTAATGCATGCAAAATATTATACCCAATCTATATCGCTAAAAATCAATGAATATTGGTTTTAATACGAGGTTAACATTTTTTTATTATATGGTAACATTAGGAAAAAGTATTATATATTTGCTTTTACAATGTATTATTTAACAAGTAGTCAATCAAAACCCAAAAACTCAGCATTATGGCCGACCTCAGTTTTAAGGAAGCATGTTATGCTTTCATGATTGCAGTTGCCGATGAAGACAACAATGTGACAACAGCCGAAAAATACGTCATTGATCATTTCTTCGATGACCGGTTCGGATTTATCAGGCTTTCTGATAAAAAGAAAAAGGAGATTGGATCCGATCTGCGGATAAGCATGGAAAAGGAAAAATTCTATGCAATGATCGTTGCGGCATTGCAGAAAGAAAAAAAAGAGAAACAGATGCAGGCGTATGACCTGGTATGTAAATTTGTTTATTCCAATTGCCCGAAAAATGCCTCGGCCTGGTCCGTCGCTAATAATATCCAAGGGAAACTTGGATTTTCAATGGATGAATTCAAGGAATATGTTGTCTGGAAAAAGAAAGACTAAATACTTCATCACCAATTCATTTATTCACTTGCCAAAGTGAGCCTCTTCCACCAGCAGGGTGAATGATCCTCTTGATAAAACAGGACCAGCCATCATGCCTCTTTATCGTTTGCAGGAATAGCGTTTTTACCAAATAAAGAAACGAGGCCTCCCTGTTATGGCGGCCTCGTTTGATCAGCGTGTTATTTTCACCTGTTGCGGAGGTGAATAGTCAACATTAGAACGTTACCAGGTTGTCATTGAAATCTGCTTCCTTTGGAGCAGAAGGCGACAAGAGTTTCAGGTCATCTCCAGTTGAAATGACAGGTTCTTCGATGTCCTTGTTAAAGTCAACTTCACGTGGAGTTACAGGAGCAAGAAACATGAGCTCTTCTCCGGAACCTGTCGTGTTCTCATTAAAATCTGCCTCTCCGGGTGTTAGTGGAGCAAACGAACTAAAACTGTTGAGTAGTTCAATGCCTGTCATGTCCTCATCGAAAAAAGCTTCCCTGGGAGTTACAGGCGCGATTGTGTTTAGGTCATCGGATGACCTGAGCTCAACCGGTTGATCGAAGGAACGTGAATTTAAAATATTTCCGAATGACAGGCTAATACTCCAAGTCAGAATTATGATAGCTATGCCGAATTTTGTTTTCATCTTGTTTTAGTTTAAAAATCTTTATCCATTTTTAAAATTTCAGTAATATGACGGTTGAATTTTTAAAAAGTTACAGGATAAAAATTATTGACTGCAAATATAAACACTTATTCAGTCTAAATAACAATTAAAATTTTCTTACCTTTAGAAATATGTTATAAAGAACAGACAAAGATATAGTTATGTTTACGGTTTCGGGAAAAATAATCTATGATCTGAATAAAGAAGGCGATGAACGATGGGTTATGGCATGTGACCTGAAAATGGGGCGAAGTAGGGTGTTTAACTGTTACAAAATCAATTTAATGTAGATAAATATCGGTTAATGGGATAGAATAATCTATAACAAGTTGGAATCTGACGGCAAATTTATTCAATCCAGGCCCTGCAGGACAATTTCTCTAAGGATGAAGTCACCTGATCGCCCCGGCGATCCGGGAAATGAGTGCCGGTTTATCCTCGATCGCATTCCCGACTACAACGACATCGGCACCCGCTTTGCACACACGCAATGCATCTGCTTCTGTTTTAATTCCTCCTCCGATGATCAATGGAATATTGATGTTTGCTTTAACCTGACTGATCATCGGTCCGGGAACCGGATTGCGGGCACCGCTTCCTGCATCCAGGTAGATCAGCTTCAATCCCAGCATTTCACCTGCCATAGCCGTGCAAATAGCAATTTCATTTTTATCCGAAGGGATCGGAATCGTATTACTCATGTATGACACGGTTGTCAGCTTACCACTTTCAACAAGGATATAGCCTGTGGGTAGGATTTCAAGTCCGCTCGTTTTCAGGAAAGGAGCTGCAATTACATGCTTCCCGATCAAAAGGTCGGGATTCCTGCCAGAGATCAGGGATAATAAGAGTATGCCATCGGCTTTCGGGTTGATCTGCAGGTAGTTTCCCGGGAACAGGACCACCGGGATCGCACAGTAATCCTTTAAAATGGGTATGAACTGGACATAATTGTTATTTGTCAGGAGGCTGCCGCCATAAAAAATAAAGTCAACACCGTATTTCTGGGAATTGATTGCGATTCTTTTCACCCGTGCAGCGGTAGTTTTATCCGGATCGATCAGGACAGCGAATTTCTTCCTGCCATCATTAAGCTTCTTTAAGAGTGTGGATTTGTTTTTCATACAAGGGAATTAAAACACAGCTGTGGCTATTTGCCGGATATTTTCGGATATCCCGATCGTAAAATAGTGAAGAACCGGAACCCCGAAGCGTATAAGTTCCTTTGATTGAGCAATTGCCCATTCAATGCCAGTGTGGAAGGCGTCTTCATTCGACTGGCATTTCCTGATTTCCTTTACAAGAACTTCAGGAATGTCAATATTAAAAACCTGTGGTAATGTCCGGATGTCGTGCAGTGTGGTGATCGGTTTTAAACCGGGGATAATCGGAACCGTAATCCCATGTTCCCTGCATTTCTTGACGAAATCGAAATATTTCTTGTTGTCGAAGAACATCTGGGTTATTATATATTCAGCGCCGGCATCGATCTTTGACTTAAGAAAATCCAGGTCGGATGAGAGATTCGGCGATTCAATATGCTTTTCAGGATAGCCGGCAACTCCAACACAAAAATCTGTTGCCGTCGTGTTCTCCATTTCTTCGTCCAAATACCTTCCTTTGTTCATCCTGATGATCTGTTCAACCATTTCAGAAGCATGTGAGTGTCCGTCTTTTTCGGGAATAAAGTTTCGTTGCGCTTTTGGCGGATCGCCACGCAAAGCAAGGATGTTGTTGATTCCAAGGAAATGGAAATCGATCAGCGCATATTCCGTATCCTCACGGGTGAAACCTCCACAAATCAGGTGAGGCACAACATCAACGTTGGGGTATTTATATTTGATGGCAGCAGAAATTGCAACCGTCCCGGGTCGTTTCCTGATAGTTTTCTTTTCGAGAAGGCCACTTTTATGTTTTTTATAGATGACCTCTTCCTGGTGGTAGGTGATGTTAATAAACGAAGGGTTAAATTCCAAAAGGGGATCAATCGTTTTGTATATCCCGGTTATATTATGTCCTTTAAGAGGTGGCAGGAGTTCAAAAGAGAACAGGGTCTTGTCTGCTTTGTTCAGATGGTCAATAACTTTCATGCGTTCAATAGTTCAGGTTAGCATTTAAATATTTTTCAGCCAGGTCCAGGCTGATGTTCTTCCTTCTGGCATAGTCAGTCAACTGGTCTTTACTCAATTTACCAACTGTAAAATAATGGGAATCAGGGTGACCGAAATAAAAACCGCTTACGGAAGCAGCCGGATACATGGCAAAATTTTCGGTAAGTTTGATATTAATGGTTTTTTCGACATCAAGCAGGTCAAAAAGTATTCTTTTTTCTGAATGATCAGGACAGCCGGGGTAGCCTGGCGCGGGACGGATCCCAGCGTATTCTTCCTTCAAAAGGGATGCTGTATCGAGTGTTTCGTTGATGGCATACCCCCATAGTTCCTTTCGGATCAACTGATGCATGCGTTCAGCAAATGCTTCAGCAAGCCTGTCGGCAAGGACCTTGATCATGATTGCGCTGTAATCATCCAGTTTCTGCTCATAATAATGAACCCATTCATCCAATCCCAGGCCTGCCGTTACTACGAAGAACCCGATAAAATCCTGGTATCCCTTTTCTTTCGGGGCAATGAAATCTGCAAAACAATAATTGGGGCTGTGATCCTCCCTCTTTTCCTGATTCCTGAGGAAGTGAAACATAGCAATTTTTCGTGAAGAAAACTCAGAGTCATAGATTTCAATGTCATCTCCATTTGAATTGCAGGGATAAAATCCTATGGCTCCTCTTGCGATCAGCATTTTTTTCGATATGATCTCGTCGAGCAATTTCCTGGCATCATCGAATAGTTTCCCGGCTTCTACGCCTTTTACCGGATCTTTAAGAATGGAAGGAAATTTCCCTCCAAGTTTCCATGCATGAAAAAAGAATGTCCAGTCAATAAACTCCCGCAATTCACTCAATGGGTAATCGAGAAAGTATTTGTTGCCGATGAATTGCGGCTTTACAATTGATTCGCGTAAAAATGAGGGTTTAAATGAATTCTCCCTGGCTTCTTTCAGCGGGATGTACTGATGTGCTGCTTTTTCATTTTCGTACTGTTTCCGTAAGCCCAGATATTTCTTTTTTATCTCCTCTCCGAATGCTTTTTTATGCTCCGGGGATATCAGGTTTGAAAGGACACCAATGCTTTTTGAGGCATCTTTTACGTGGACAACGGGTGAAGCGTAATGACAGTCGATTTTTACGGCCGTGTGGATTTCAGAAGTTGTGGCGCCTCCGATCAGGAGTGGGATTGTTATTCCCGTCCTTTGCATTTCTTTCGCCACATGTACCATTTCCTCCAATGAAGGTGTAATAAGTCCGCTCAGCCCGACAATATCAGGCTTTTCCTCCTTTATGGCCCGGATGATGGTTTCGGACGGAACCATTACTCCAAGGTCAATCACTTTATAATTGTTGCAGGCCATGACAACGCCTACGATATTTTTGCCGATATCATGAACGTCACCTTTTACAGTCGCCATCAGTATCTTTCCGGCAGAATGATCTTCATCAGGATTTCCCTGGCTTTCTGCCTGGATGAAAGGCATCAGGTGAGCAACAGCCCTTTTCATCACCCTGGCACTTTTCACAACCTGGGGAAGGAACATTTTTCCGGACCCGAAAAGCTCGCCGACATGATTCATCCCGTCCATCAACGGACCTTCAATGATCTTCAGTGACTTTTCAAATTTCGTCCGGGCTTCATCGACATCCACCTCAATATGATCAACCACACCTTTAATCAGCGCGTACTTCAAACGTTCTTCTACCGGAGCATTCCGCCATTCCTGTTCCCTGACATCTTTTTTTTCTGATGTTTTCGTATTTTCAGCAAACAGAATAAGTCTTTCTGTTGCATCCTTTCTGCGGTTCAGGACAACATCCTCGATCAATTTCAGCAGACCGGCATCAATTTCTTCATAAACAGGCAGGTTCCCGGCATTTACGATGCCCATATCGAGTCCTGCCTTTATTGCATGATAAAGGAACACAGCATGCATCGCTTCCCTGACTGCATCATTTCCTCTTAATGAAAATGAAAGGTTACTGATGCCACCGCTGACTTTGGCAAAAGGAAGGTTTTCCTTGATCCATTTCGTGGCTTTAAGAAAATCAACTGCATAGTTATTGTGTTCATCAAGACCCGTGGCGACAGTGAGAATATTTGGATCGAAAATAATATCTTCCGGGGGGAACCCGACCTCATTTGTCAGAATATCATATGCTCTTTTGCAGACCTGGATCTTCTTTTTAAAATCGGATGCCTGGCCTTCTTCATCAAAAGCCATGACCACTGCGGCTGCACCATAATCCCGGATGGCTTCGGCATGTTCCTTAAATACGGCTTCACCTTCTTTCAGGCTGATTGAATTGACGATGGATTTTCCCTGAAGGCATTTCAGGCCTGCTTCAATGACACTCCATTTGGATGAATCAATCATTATCGGGACCCTTGCGATTTCCGGATCGGAAGCAAGCATATTCAGAAATTTAACCATAGCTTTTTCCGAGTCCAGCATGGCTTCATCCATGTTTACATCGATCACCTGGGCCCCATTCTCCACTTGCTGAAGTGCAATGGACAATGCTTGTTCATAATTTCCGCCGATGATGAGCCTGGCGAATTTTTTTGAGCCGCTGACATTTGTCCTTTCACCAATGTTAATAAAATTGCTTCCTTTAAAAATGGTGAGCGGCTCGAGTCCGCTCAGTTTTAATTCCGGGGTGAAAACAGGAAGTTTCCTTGGGTTGATCCCTGCGGCGATTTCGCTGAAAAGGCGAATGTGGGCTGGTGTGGTTCCGCAGCAACCACCGATAATATTCACAAATCCATTCTCAAGGAAATCTTTTACAAGGATTGCCATTTCCGAGGGCGTTTGTGAGTATTCCCCGAACTGGTTCGGAAGCCCTGCATTGGGATGAGCACTGACAAACAAAGGTGATTTGGAGGAAAGCTCCTCAAGGAATGGTCGCAGTTCTGAAGCGCCGAGTGAACAATTCAGGCCGATGCTAAATAAACCGGCGTTGGCCATTGAATATAAAAATGCCTCAACAGTTTGACCTGACAAGGTGCGTCCGCTGGCATCCACGACCGTGGCTGAGATCATAACAGGAACAGAAACCTTATTTTCGCTGAAAACTTCCTTGATCGCTTTAATTGCTGCTTTGGCATTCAAGGTGTCAAAAACCGTTTCAATCAGAAGGAGGTCAACACCGCCGTCAATAAGCCCCTGGACCTGTATTTTATATGATTGTGCAAGATCATCAAACGAAACAGACCGGAATGACGGATCATTGACATCCGGAGACATCGAGGCGGTTTTGTTGGTCGGGCCAATGGATCCAGCGACGAATCGTGGCTTCTCCGGTGTCTGGAAGGTAAACTTTTCCGTAATTTCCTTTGCAAGGAGCGCTGCCGTCAGGTTCAGTTCATAAACAAGGGATTCCATTTGATAATCAGCCATGGATATCCTGTTTGAATTGAAAGTGTTTGTTTCAATTATATCTGCGCCGGCTTCCAGGTATTGTTCATGTATCTCGGAAATGATCTGAGGTTGTGTAAGGGTGAGGAGGTCGTTATTGCCCTTCAGCGGACGATGATAAGACCGGAACCGTTCCCCCCTGTAATCTTCCTCCTCCAGTTTGTATTTCTGGATCATGGTACCCATGGCTCCATCCAGGATGAGGATCCGTTCATTGATGCTGCTAAAGATGCTTTTATTCATGGATATATGGAAAGTCAAAAGTCAAAAGTTAAAAGTTAATAGTCAAAGATCATTGGCCGGGAATGATTTAGACCTGATCCTGAATTGCATAGGTCAACATATAATTATTGATCTTCCTGTAGGTTATTCCGAAATGTAATTTTCCTCCGGGCGTTTTCATTTCTGCCTTAGCAGACCCTCTCCCAATACAAAGGTAATTAAAGGGAGCAATCTCCATATCATGAATGAAATTTACATCAGGTTTCCCGCACACTTTGTACATCGCTTCCTTTGCGCCCCAGCAGACATAAAGCTTCTCAAGCCTGTTCTCTATCCCGACTGAGGAAATTTCCTTTTCCGAAAGGAATTTCTCCGTAACACGTTCGATACGGTCCCTGATCTGTTCGATATCGATGCCTGCAGGGGATTTCTGAGAAATGATCACAGCCGCGAGATCTCCCGAATGAGAAACGGAAAGAAAACGGGGATCATTCTTCAAATAAGGCTTGCCATGTGAATCATAAACTATTTCAGGATCCTGATCTTTCATGATCTCACGAAGAAGGACGCGATATCCTAGCCAGTGTTTCTTCCTTTGCTCATTCCTGACTGATTGGATATATATTTCTTCTTTATCATTCAGAGAAAGCATCGATCTTAAACAATCTGAAGACTCCTCAATTTTCCAGATCCCCAGACAAATCGTTCCTGATATGATTTCATTGAGAAGCAACGGCATTCTTCAACTCATTAATTACGAGAGGCAAAAATACAACAAAATTTATGACTGAAGGAGACCATGAATTTGTGCATATCAACAGGTTCTATCAATCGTACAAAGATTCTCTCCGATAAGGATCGCACCCATCTTTTTGTCTTGTATTCTGAAAAAGATTACTTTTGCAAAAAATCAAATTCAACATGGAAACACTGAAAACAGATCAGAAAATAGACTATAAAGTAGCAGATATCAAATTAGCCGATTGGGGTAGAAAGGAAATAGAAATCGCTGAAAAGGAAATGCCGGGACTTATGTCGATCCGCAGGAAGTATTCCAGGGAGAAACCGCTTAAGGGAGCCCGGATCAGCGGGTCACTTCATATGACCATCCAAACGGCTGTGCTTATAGAGACCCTGGTTGAACTTGGCGCAGAGGTGAGGTGGGCCAGCTGCAATATATTCTCCACCCAGGATCATGCAGCGGCAGCCATTGCCGTTAAAGGAATTCCTGTTTTTGCCTGGAAAGGAGAAACGCTGAGTGAATACTGGTGGTGCACTAACCAGGCCCTGACATTCCCGGGCAACAAAGGCCCCAACCTGATCGTGGATGACGGGGGTGATGCAACATTGCTCATCCATAAAGGATATGAGATGGAAAACAACCCTGATCTGTTGAAGACACCGGGTTCCAATGCAGAAGAAAACGCTGTTCTCGAGTTGCTGAGAAACGGTTATATAGAAGATAAAGCCAAATGGCATAATATTGTAAAAGAATGGAAAGGTGTATCCGAGGAAACGACGACAGGTGTCCACAGGTTGTACCAGATGAAAGAGAAAGGTGCTTTGCTTGTTCCGGCTATCAATGTGAATGATTCTGTCACCAAGTCGAAATTTGATAATCTTTACGGGTGCCGCGAATCACTGGCCGATGGGATCAAACGTGCTACGGATGTTATGATTGCAGGCAAGGTAGTGGTCGTACTTGGCTACGGGGATGTAGGGAAAGGTTGTGCCAAATCGATGAAATCATATGGTGCCCGCGTTATTGTCACCGAAATTGATCCGATCTGTGCACTGCAGGCTGCAATGGAAGGATTTGAGGTTTCTACCATTGAAGACGCCTTACCTGAGGGAAATATCTATGTTACTACAACAGGGAACAAAGATGTTATTACTGCAGAGCATTTATCAAAAATGAAAGATGAATCCATCGTTTGCAATATTGGTCATTTTGATAACGAGATTCAGGTAGACAGGCTGAATTCCTGGCCTGGCATCAGGAAAATAAATATTAAACCACAGGTTGACAAATATGTTTACCCGGATGGACGTGTTATTTATCTCCTGGCTGAAGGCCGACTTGTTAACCTGGGATGCGCCACAGGGCATCCATCGTTTGTGATGAGCAATTCTTTTACAAATCAAACGCTTGCCCAGCTTGAACTTTGGAAGTCAGATTTTGCTGTAGATGTTTACCGTTTACCTAAGCGGCTTGACGAAGAAGTTGCAAGACTTCATCTCGAACAGCTTGGTGTTAAACTTACGAAACTTACAGAGGAACAGTCATCCTATATCGGTGTCGCCATTGACGGTCCATACAAACCCGAGCACTACAGGTATTAAAAGACTTGGTTAATTGTAGACGTAGAGCATCGGACTTTCAAATGAAGTCTGAAATGTCTTAAGCGGGTACTTTGACGGACCCGAAAGGGGTGTTCCGTCAAGGATTGAGAACTGAGATTTACAAGAGGGGCAGTCCAGGATCAAACCTGAAGCAGTTCGAACAATACGGGCATCGGTTTTCTGCCAGTCATAGGGACATGCACGTTCAAATGCAACAAAATCAGTTGTCGAAATCCTGTAAACAAGAATTCCTCTATACCCGCCTGTGAGGTATATCGATCCGGACACGGTATTCAGTTCAGAATAGGTAGTGCTTGTTACGTCTATTGAAAAGTTGACCGGAGTAACAGGGATATCATTTGGCTGATTTTCTGAACTTTTGGAACAGGAATCCAGGATAATAATGAAAAACCAACCGATGAATAACAACTTGTACGGCAGGACAGATCCAGTCACCATAACAATCTTTAAAAGAAAACGTCATGCAAAGATAATTATTATTTTTACGGCAATTATATGATGAAAGGCTGGAAAAATATAACTGTATTCCTGGTACTGATCATGTTCCTGTGCGCATCCTCACGGGAAGCAATATCCCTGGTTCCCCAGGAAGCGAAGATCAATCAACGGAAAATCAATAAGGACAGGGAAAAGAAGGCGAGGGAAAGCCGGAAGCAATATGAAAAGGCAGTTAAGCAGCATATGGATAATCAATCCAAAGCGACAAAAAAGATGATGAAAAAAGCAAAAAGAGATGCAAAAAAGAACACTCCGCTAAAATGACCGGAGCGGAAATTGTATTTTCTTCAAGGCTTGGATTAGGTTGAATTTTTCTACAATTTAGAAAGATTTTATATTTTATTTCTGCGAAAAAATCATTTGGAACTTATTTTATTTTATTGTTACCTTTACCCACTTTTTGAGCGAAAAGTATAGTCTGACTTAATATTATATAGTATGGTAAGAAATTTACTATTTACTCTTGCATTTGTACTGACAGCTAATTTGTTAGTATTTTCACAAACAGGGTCGGGAACCCTCAAAGGGAAAATCACGGATAAAAAGACCCAGGAAGCCATTCCCTTCGCCAATGTAGTCGTTGAAGTTGGTGGTGTTCAGGTTGGAGGATCCACCTCGGATTTTGACGGGAACTTCCTTATAAAACCGATCCCTCCCGGAAAAATTGACCTTAAAGCCACATACGTTGGTTACCGGGGTTTCCAGATCAAAGGTATCGTAATTATCGCGGATAAAATCACCTTTCAGAATGTTGAGTTAGAAGCGCAAACAACTACTCTCCAGGAAGTAGAAGTGGTGGAATACAAGGTTCCGTTAATCTCAAAAGACCAGACAACTTCTGGTGGAACTGTCACATCCGAAGAGATCTCGAAAATGGCAAACCGGTCGGCAGATGCAGTTGCTACCACCGTGGGTGGTGTCGGTACGGATGCAAACGGTAATATCACGAGCCTTCGTGGTCAACGTAACAGCGGAACAGTATATTACATCGACGGTATGCGTGTAATCGGCAGCAACTCCCTGCCACAGTCCGCAATTGAACAGGTCGAGGTCATCCTGGGTGGTACTCCTGCAAGTTATGGTGACGCCACAGGTGGTGTTATCAGTGTCACAACAAAAGGGCCATCCAAGGACTTTTCCGGCGGTATCGACCTTCAGACCTCTCAATTCATTGATAGGTTCGGTTATAACAGGGCAGGAGTAAATTTCACCGGTCCGCTTTTGTCAAAGAAAGATACATTCGGGAATAAAACCCCGATCCTGGGATATTTTGTTGCCGGTGATTTTGTTTATCAGCAGGATGGTTCCCCATACTCTTTTAAATTATACAAAGTTCAGGATGATATTCTTGACGGAATTACTGCAAACCCGATCCATGTCGGTGAGAACGGTGGTGTTTACCAGAAAGCAGATTACCTGACCTATAATGATCTTGAAACATCCAAACACACCCTGAATTCTTCATATATCGACATGAATTTCTCAGGAAAATTCGATATCAGGGTATCTCCGACAATCAATATGTCATTCGGAGGAACATATCACTACCTCCATCAGAATCTATTCAGCTATGGCAACTCTCTTGCCAACTGGAAATACAACGGGTTGACCAATCAGAATACCTGGAGGGTAAATGCACGATTTACGCAACGCTTTCCTACAAGCCCGGACAGCAAGACTTTCGTAAAGAATGTTTATTACTCCCTGAGCGGCGACTATTCGCACAGCTATAACGAATACATGGATCCGGGCCTCAAGGATGAGGTATTCAAATACGGGTATGTCGGCGCATTCGGCACCATGACAAGACGTGCTTATACCGATACTGAAACGATCGATTCCGTAAGCGGAAAGAAAGCATATCTTCAAAATGGTTTTACTGACACCCTTGTAGTTTATCATCCTTATGATTATAACCCTGAATCAGCCAACTGGACCTCACAATATTACAGCTTGTTTGACAAGACCGGTTATTATGAAAGCCTTGATGAGATCACCCAGAACCAGGGACTTATCAATGGAATGTCACCCGGCCGTGGAGAAGGAATCTACAGCCTCTTCAACAGTCCCGGAACACGCTACAATTTATATTCTTACAATATCAGCAACCAGATCTCGGTCAATGCAAACTTTGCAGCCGACTTCGGAAACCATGAAATCCAATTCGGCCTCCAGTATCAGCAACGTTCAAGCAGTGGCTGGCAACTAAACAATCCTGTAGCACTCTGGACCACAATGCGGGGCCTTACGAATTCCCAGTTGGCCGAACTCGATTTGGCAAATCCGCAACTTGTTATGCGTGACAATCAATTCATGGATACCATTAATTATTTCAGGAAATATTCACAAACCCTTCAGAAAAACTTTGATATCAACCTCCGCAAGAAGCTTGGACTCCGGGTGGATGGTACTGACTGGGTCGATCTTTATTCTTATGAATTCAGCTCGAATTCCATTGATTATTATGACAAAGATCAAATCCGGCATACCCTGAGACCGAGTGACCCTTTGTTCTCACTTGACCTTTTCAATGCGGATGAAATGATGAATAACGGTGATAATCTCGTAAGTTATTATGGCTATAATTATTTAGGTGAAAAACAAACCAGCAAACCGAGTTTCAACGATTTCTTCAGTAAAAAAGATGCCAATGGTAATTATACCCGTGAAATTGCACCTTATACCCCTATCTATATGGCCGGTTTCATCCAGGATAAATTTGCATTCAAGGACCTGATCTTCAATATCGGTCTGCGTGTTGACCGCTTCGATGCAAATCAGCCGGTGCTGAAGGATCCGTATTTGTTATATCCCGCCTATACGGTCGGAGATGTTCAGAAAGCTGGAGGTATTGAAGGTACGCCGGTTTCCATACCATCCGGAATAGGAAGCGATTATGTCGTGTATGTCAATGATATTAATAAACCTACTGATGTTACAGGTTTCCGCAGCGGAAATCAATGGTATGATAAAAATGGTTCTCCGGTGACTGACCCGAAACTGGTTGACCCGAATGGTGTGAAGCCTTACCTGGTAGACCCGGCAAATCAAATACTCGGTGCTGATGTTTTCCGGGATTATGATCCGCAGGTGAATTATATGCCCCGTATTTCTTTCTCCTTCCCGATCTCTGATGATGCTTTGTTCTATGCCCACTATGACATTTTAACCCAGCGTCCAGCCTCAGGGAATGTCAGAATTGACCCGATTTCCTATTATTGGCTTAATGTAACAGGAAGTTCCGGTGTTATAAGCAACCCGAATCTTCAGCCGGAACAGACAATTGATTATGAATTAGGTTTCCAGCAGAAGATCAACAATGCATCCTCACTGAAATTATCGGTATTCTATCGTGAAATGCGCGATCAGATCCAGCAATACCGCCTCAGCGGCGCTTATCCGAAAACTTATTATTCCTATACCAACATTGACTTTGGTACTGTCAAAGGTCTAACCATCTCTTATGATTTAAGAAGGACGGGTAACGCCAGGATCAGGTTCAACTATACGTTACAGTTTGCACAGGGAACCGGCTCTTCTCCGGATGCAGCAGGAACCCTGATCAGGTCTGATCAGCCAAACCTTCGTACGATGAATCCACTTGATTTTGACCGCCGGCATGCATTCAATGTCAGTATCGACTATCGTTACGGAAGCGGAAAAGAATACAACGGACCTGTTGTCAAGAGAGAAAAGAAAGGGAAACCTCCATTGCAGATCCTTTCAAATCTGGGAGCAAACCTTACGTTAACGGGAGGGTCCGGAACACCTTACACCAAATCAACTAAAATTCTGCCGGCAAGCCAGGGAACTCCCACACCGAGAGGCCCCATCACGGGTAGTATCAACGGATCCAGACTTCCATGGGAATTCCTCCTGAATTTAAGGATTGATAAAGATTTCAATTTCGCCTTGTCCAAAAATAAAAAGAACATGGGTACGATCAATGTGTACTTTGAAATCCTGAACCTGCTGAACACAGCTAACGTAACCAATGTTTATCCTGCTACAGGATCACCAAGTGACGACGGTTACCTGACCGCTCCTGAATACCAGAACCAGATCGATCAGCAGCTTGATTCGCAATCATACAGGGATCTATATTCTATTTTTATCAATAATCCCAATAATTTCAGTGCACCACGACAGACACGATTGGGCTTAATGTTTAATTTTTAATCTTCTCAATACTAATTAAACATGACGAAAAGAATTTATATCGATTTAAATATAAATAAAGTTACCATGAAAAATATATATCGCTTTTTACTGCTTACCTTTTGCTTGATGATGGTATTCGATGCTGTATATGCTGACAAGGTCCGCAAGCCGGGAACAAAAAGCTCGAATGAGGTCAAAGAGCAGGCGGCAGGTTGCCAGCCAGGAGCCAATTTCGCATACCTGGATATCAATAATGTCAGGACGCTTATCTACTCATATGGAAACGGGTGGTTCGTTGAAACGGCAGAATATGAAATTCCGAAAGGATCGAAGAAAACGTCCATGTTTTCCTTTTCCTTGTGGATTGGTGGTATCGATGTAAACAACAACCTTAAACTTGCAGCTTATAAATATGGCCAGGGGCCCAATATAGCATCCGCACACACAAAAAATGACTTCTGGCCCGGTCCGCTTACCGTTGATGGTACAGCTGCTGTTGATCAGGAAACCTGTGCAGCCTATGACCAGTTATATCCAATGACAAGGGCAGAAGTCCAGGAATACCTGGCATGGTGGGATAACAAAGCAGAATACCCCACATACAACATTCCTGCCTCCATCAAGAACTGGCCGGCTCATGGCGATCAGTCAAAAGGACAAGCCTATTTCCTCGCACCGTACAAAGATGTCAGCGGACTTGGTGTTTATACACCTGAACAGGGTGACTATCCTTATTATGACCTTGCAAATAAATTGTGCCCGCTCTTCCTGAAACCAGGGGAACGTGTAGCAAGGGCAAAGATCCAGAATGGTGGTGATGGCGATACACTTGGAATCCTGGTAGACCAGGTACTGAAAGGCGACCAGACTTTATGGAGTGTATTCAATGATAAAGGCAATTTTCACTCAGAAACCCAGGGTGATCCTTTGGGTGTTGAGATCAGGGCCCAGGCTTTTGCATTCTCTACGAATGATGAGATCAACAACATGACTTTCTATAGTTTTGAGATCATAAACCGTTCGACTTTCTCATTGACTAATACATATTTCAGCCAGTGGGTTGACCCGGACCTTGGTTATTCAAAAGATGACTATGTAGGTTGCGATGTAAAGCGTGGTCTTGGCTATTGCTATAACGGAAAACCCATTGATGGTACCGGACAACCTGAGGCTTACGGCGCTCATCCACCAGCTGTTGGTGTTGACTTCTTCCAGGGACCTTACCTTGATCCTGACGGATATGACAATCCTTCATTCAGCGGAAAAGGCATCGCAGGACCATCCTATCATGGAAGTTGCGACATCGTTGGTCAGAACGGATCCATTATTGACTTTACCTATGGTCCGAAAGATAGCCTTTCAGGACTGTTCAAAGTCAGATCAGAAGCTATCAATGGCGTGAATTTCGGTGATGGTATTGTTGATAATGAGCGGTTTGGAATGAGGCGATTCGTTTATCATAATAATTCGGGTTCCGGAGTTCCGGCTTATATGCAGGACCCCAGTTATGCTCCTGAATACTACAATTTCCTCAGAGGGATCTGGAAAGACAATACAAAAATGGTATACGGAGGAAACGCAAACGTAAGTGCAGGAGGAGATCCAAGCACCCCATGCGATTTCATGTTCCCGGGAGATTCCGACCCCTGCGACTGGGGTACAAACGGGAAACCTCCTTTGGATAAATACTGGACGGAAGAAACCGCAGGAAACCCACCGGAAGACCGTCGTTTCATGCAATCTGCCGGACCTTTTACATTGCTTCCGGGAGCCTGTAACTATATTACAGTTGGTATTCCATGGGCCCGTACCATATCAGGAACACCATTCGAATCCGTTGACCTCCTGAGGGTCGTCGATGATAAATGCCAGGCTTTATTTGATAACTGCTTTGCCGTATTGAACGGTCCGAATGCTCCGACACTTGTAATCCAGGAAATGGACAAGCAGCTTTTGCTCTATATTACAAATTATAAAAGCCTGGATGCCGGAAATAATGAAAAGGAAAAATATACCGAGTTTGATCCGAATATTCCAAACCCGGATACACTTAGTCCAAGGAATGACTCCCTTTACCATTTTGAAGGTTACCAGATATTCCAGTTGAAAGATGCTACTGTCAGTTCATCTGATATTGATGATCCGAGCAAAGCACGTCTCGTGGTTCAATGCGACGTAAAGAATGGGGTGACGAAGTTAGTGAACTGGACATTTGATGCATCGATCAACGGTAATGTAGGCAAAGTCATGGTTGATGGGACAGACCAGGGAATTCAGCATTCTTTCGTTCTGACAGAGGATAAATTTGCCACGGGAGACCCGACCCTGATCAATCACAAGCAATATTATTACCTGGCCATTGCATATGCCTATAATAATTACAAGACATATAATCCGAATGAAGCCAGCGGTCTTGACGGTCAAAAACTTCCTTACCTGAGAGGGCGTAACAACCTGAAGGTATATACCGGAATACCTCACATTCCACTAGGCGACAAGGTTAATGCAGCATATGGTGATGGTCCGGTTATTACGCGTATCCAGGGCCAGGGTAATGGAGGTAAAACACTTGAATTCTCCGAGCAGACAATCGCTGAGATTCTTGCAAAACCGATGGCGGATTCACTCAATACCTATGGAAGTGCAAATTACCCGATTTCCTATAAGCCAGTTTATAAAGCCGATGCCGGACCTTTGAACATTAAGGTTATTGATCCGCTAAATGTTGTCAGCGGAAAATATGTTATCCGGTTTGATTCCATGGTCGGACAGGCTACAAATGATCCCTTCCTGAATAAGAATATAAAATTCGGGAAATGGAATCTTTATGACAGTATTACCGGGCAACTTATCAAACCCTCCGATACAACAACAATATTCCCATATGAACAGTGGTGGCCGGATCTGGGGTTGGGTATTTCCCTGACCATTAACCAGGTTTCGTTTCCGGGTGATACACTCGCAGATGGTACCATATACACTGATAACGGGTTACTCTCTTCACCTGCTGCTATTTATGAGAATCCTAATGATGTCTGGCTGAGCGGTGTTCAGGACGATGATGTGCCCTCTTCCGATCAGAACTGGATCCGGTCAGGTTCCTACAAAGGAGACGTAGATAAGATCTGTGACTGGAACTTATCGGCAAATGGAGCCGGATTTGCCTGGGATCCACAGAAAAATTTTGCTAAAATTCAGAACGGGACCTGGGCTCCTTATTCCCTGGTAGCATATAGCACCCAGCTGAATTACAAGGAAGAACCTGCCTACCGCCTCCGTTCAAAGATCATCTCAACAATGGATTACCTGGCAAGTGTTGATATAGTGCTTACATCAGATAAGTCAAAGTGGACCCGCAGCCCCGTTATTGAAATGTGTTCAGATGTTAGTCTGTCCGAAGGCGGAGCACTTCAATATGATTTCCGCAAAGGGAAATCTGTGAATGCATATGGTGATACCGGTGTAGTAAGTTCAGACCCGCTTAGGAATTCTAATTTTATCAGTCCCACTGGTATGGGTTGGTTCCCCGGTTATGTAATCAACCTGGAAACGGGTGAAAGGCTGAACATCATGTTTGCTGAAAACTCATGGCTGGTTGCTGATGGGGGGAAGGATATGCTCTTCAATCCGAGCAGCCGGCTCTATAATACATCTGGTTATCCGGTGTTCGGGGGACAGCATTACGTTTACATCATGGGCTCAAGGAACTACCTGGATATTGCCAAGGGAGATACGATCAAATTGAACTTCCCGGCATATGATGGTGGTGCTTTTATAAGAAATAATCTGATGGAAGGATTTGAAGCCATTAATAAATCTAATGCCTACGCATCCTGTTTATATGTCGGAATGCCGCTTGCTGTATCCGGGAAGACCTGGCTCAGCAATCCTGTAACAATAAAAATCAGGGTTCAGAAGCCGTACCAGCGCTATTATTCAATTCCATTACCTTCCGGATTCAATGATACGCTCAACAGGAATTACCCGATGTATTCATTCAGCACCGGGACTCTGGCAACTACCAAGAACGATCAGGAAACATCCAAGAGCGAACTTGACCTGATCAACGTTGTTCCTAATCCATATTATGCATATGATGATTATGAAAGAAACCAGCTGGATAACAGGGTCAAGATCACAAATCTTCCATTAAAATGTACGGTTACGATCTTTTCATTGAATGGAACGCTTATCCGTCAGTTCAAGGTGGATAAATCCGGGATTGCACAACCACGTACAAAGACGTATTCCCCACCGAATAATGTAGATGCAAAGACATCCATAGACTGGGATCTCAAGAATTTTGCCAGCATTCCGATTGCGGGGGGTGTTTACCTGATCCATGTGAAGGCTGATGGCCTTGGCGAAAGAACACTCAAATGGTTTGGGATCTTACGGCCGGTTGACCTGAATTCATTCTAATCGTACATATGGTATAATATTAATGGTTAAGAAACTAATAAAATCATAAATATGAAAAATATATACAGATGCTTAATTGTACTTTTCCTGGCAGGATTCACTGCAACTCCATGGGAAAACGTTACAGCTGGTAATAATGACAGGTCAGGACAGGCTGGGGCATCGGAGTTACTCATCAATCCATGGGCCCAAGGCTCAGCCTGGGGTTCTGTAAATACTTCAAGCTGTTTTGGTGTTGAATCCTTCTTTTCAAATATTGCAGGATTGGCGCATACCACCGGGACCGAACTTATTTTTACCTATACCGACTGGTTGAAAGGTTCTGATGTCAGCATCATGGCATTGGGTTTTTCGCAGGTATTGGGAAAGAATAAAGGCGTTCTTGGTGTGGCCATCATGTCGATGAATTTCGGAGAGGTTGACATTACGACGACCAATACCCCGGAAGGCACCCAGGGCGTTTTCAAACCATCGTACCTGAACATCAACCTCGCGTATGCAAAATCATTCTCCAACAGCATTTACGGTGGTTTGAACGTTAAACTCATTTCCGAATCAATTGCCGACGCCAGTGCAGTTGGTCTTGCAATTGATGCCGGGATTCAGTATATCACCGGACCAAAGGACCAGATTAAATTTGGCGTTGCATTGAAAAATGTTGGTTCCCAGATGAAGTTTTCAGGGGATGGTTTGTCGTTCCGTGGTGTTATACCATCTCATGGAAATGACAATGACCTTTTCACCGTTGAACAGCGGTCAGCAGGCTATGAATTGCCCGCCACATTGCGTATTGGTGCATCCTATGACTTTCTGATCGGTGATCTGCACAGGATCACTGCAGCAGGCAACTTCCAGTCAAACTCTTTTACCAAGGACCAGTTTACCCTTGGCGTCGAATATGCGCTTAAGTACTATTTCTCACTCAGGGCAGGGTATACATACCAGGACGGCATGTTCAACGGGTCAATCGCAGAAAGCGGGAATGTGTACAGTGGTTTTAGTACCGGATTTTCAGTAGCCGTCCCATTCAGCAAAGAGAAAGGATCAGGGATTGGCATTGATTACTCTTACAGATCGACGTACCTTTATTCAGGGACACATACTGTAGGTGTTAAACTAAACTTTTAATAACTCTACCTTACTTAATTAATTTATTTTTATAAGACAATTGACCCTTTTTAAGGGTCTTTTGTCTTATTTTTAGTATCCAATAAAGAAGATTATGGCAGAGCTCAAGTATTATACACCCGAAGGTCTGGATAAGCTCAAGGAAGAACTTCATCAGTTGGTTTCTGTTGAACGGCCGCATATTTCAAGGCAGATTGCGGAAGCAAGGGATAAAGGCGATCTTTCCGAAAATGCAGAGTATGCTGCTGCAAAAGAAGCGCAGTCAATGCTTGAACTCAAGATATCGAAAATGCAGGAAATGATCAGCAACGCCCGGTTAATCGACGAGTCGAAGCTGGACTATTCAAAAATCCTGATCTTTTCTACCGTCAAATTACTGAATACCCAGAATAATATGGTTGTTACATATACACTGGTTCCTGAAAACGAAGCCAATGTTAAGCTTGGTAAGATCTCTGTCAATTCCCCTATCTCAAAAGGGTTGCTGGGAAAAACTATCGGTGATAAAGTTGAAATTGCCGTCCCGGCTGGCAGGATCGCATTTGAAATTATTGAAATATCAAGGCAAAATTCATAATCATGGAAAGTGTTTTTTCGAAAATTGCAAAAGGAGAGATTCCTTCCTATAAAATTGCTGAGGATAGCCGCTATTTTGCGTTTCTCGACATCAATCCCCTCGCTGAAGGTCATACCCTCGTCATCCCCAAAAAAGAAACCGATTATATTTTTGACCTGGAGGATGATGAATACCAGGGATTGTTTTTATTTGCAAAGAAGGTTGCAGTAGCCCTGGGGAAGGCGATCCCCTGCAAAAGGATCGGGATAGCGGTGATCGGACTGGAAGTACCCCATGCCCATATTCACCTGGTTCCGTTGCAATCCATTTATGACATTGATTTCAGGAAACCAAAACTGAAACTTTCAACCGAAGAATTCGTTGCTATTGCTGCGAGGATAAAAAGTGAAATAACGAAGTAATATTACTGCCTGCTCACCGGCAGGCAGGCTTTCGCGGGAATGACAAAAGCGAACTACTGAAAATCGGAATAGGTTAATAAGCCCTTTCGTCTCTTCCTTCGATGTAGTTGATAAATGCCCGGTTTACCACCTTATTTCCCCCGGGTGTCGGGTAATTTCCCGTAAAATACCAATCGCCGGAATAGCCTGGAATTGCCTTATGAAGATCTTCGATGGTCTGAAAAATAATAGTCACTTTTGATTTAATCCCAGCCGGGGTAAGCAATTCGGAAATTTTATCTGATATCATTTCTGCGGTGAATGGGCTGTAAATCGCCTTTACATGGTTGATCCTTTTGTCCATCGCGATCTTTCGATCCGCTTTTGCCTTCAGGTAAACCTCGTTGATAATCCCTTCCTGGTGCGTCGCTTTCAACAGGGCAATAGAAGCCTTGAATGCAATAAAATCATTGAGCTTGGCCATGTCGATGCCGTAGCAATCCGGATACCGGATCTGCGGAGCTGAGGAGGCAATGATGATCTTCTTTGGGCCAAGCCGGTCCAGGATACGCAGAATGCTTTGTTTTAATGTTGTACCCCTTACAATGCTGTCGTCGAGTACAACGAGGTTGTCGATCCCTTTTCGGATGCTTCCGTATGTAATATCATAAACATGTGCGGCGAGGTCGTCCCTTTGACTGTCCTGGGCGATAAATGTACGGAGTTTCATATCCTTGACGGCCACTTTTTCAATCCGTGGTCCAAGCCTGAGGATCTCATCGAGCTTCTCTTCCGTAAGCTTGTCTTTTGCTTCCAGTATCTTATCTTTTTTAACCTTCAGGCAAAAAGTATTGAGCTCATTGATCAGTCCGTAATAGGCGTCAATTGCGGTATTCGGGATGTATGAAAAAACAGTATTCTCCAGGTCGTAGTCTATGGATTTCAGTATCGCCGGGGCAAGGAACTGACCGAGCTTTTTCCGCTCCGTGTAGATTTCTTTGTCAGTTCCCCGGGAAAAATAGATACGTTCAAAAGAGCATGATCGCTTTTCAAGCGGCTTCCTGAAAACTTTTTCCGAAACTGTTCCGTCCTTTTTCACGATCAGGGCATGGCCAGGCTGCAATTCTCGCACTGAATCGAACGGGACATTAAAGGTGGTCTGAATGACCGGCCGCTCGGAAGTCGCAACCACGACTTCATCATCTCTGTAATAATAAGCAGGTCTTATTCCGCTTGGATCCCTCATCACAAATGCGTCACCGTGACCGAGCAATCCGGCGATCACATAGCCGCCATCCCATGATTGAGCTGAATTACGCAAGATCCGTTGAATATTCAGTTCTTTTGCGATCCGGTGGGAGATCTCCCGTTTCGGAATTCCTTTTTCCTTGAATTTATGATAAAGCGCTTCATTCTCCTCGTCGAGAAAATGACCAATTTTTTCAAGAATCGTAACGGTATCTGAAGTTTCTACCGGATATTGCCCCAGGTCGATCAGCTTGCTGAATAGCTCATCAACGTTGGTGAGATTAAAATTTCCGGCAACAACCAGGTTTTTGGTCATCCAGTTATTTTCCCTGACGAATGGGTGGATGCTCAGCAGGTTGTTTTTGCCATACGTCCCATACCTCAGGTGCCCAAGGTATAATTCACCGATACAATCGGCATGGTATTTCAGCCAGCCGATATCATTCAAGCGTTGCGGGGATCGTTCTTCAATCTCATGAAACGTTTCGTTGAAGCCATTAAATATCTCTGTGATGGGAGAACTTGCATTTGACCTCACCCGGTTAATATATTTGTTGCCAGGTTCAAGATCGAATTTAATTGTTGCCACACCTGCGCCATCCTGTCCGCGGTTATGCTGTTTCTGCATTAAGAGGTGCAATTTGTTAAGCCCGTAAAGGGCAGTCCCGTATTTGGCAAGGTAAAACTCGAGCGGTTTCAGGAGACGAACTAAGGCAATCCCGCATTCATGGTTAATCCGGTCGCTCATCCAGTATTGATTGGAAAAAATGAAATGCAAAGATAAGGAAATTATCGATGGAGGAGGCAGGCGCCATGTCCTGAAATTTTAGTCATTGCTTTGGCGGATTGGTTAATTTTGTGGCAATAATGGTTATCGGAAATGATCCAAAAAGCTGATCCGGAAGAATTTCTTTGTAAAGCAAAATCTGTCCCTGTTATTGATGTCAGATCGCCTGCGGAATGCAGGCAGGGCCAAATCCCGGGCGCAATTAATCTTCCATTATTTGATGACCGTGAAAGGGCCCAGGTCGGGACACTATACAAAAATTCAGGACGGGATATTGCCGTTCATAAAGGTTTTGAAATTGCAGGACCCAAGTTGGCCGGCTTTATTACCAAAGGTTTTAAAATTTCACCGAAAAGAGAATTGCTTGTTCATTGCTGGAGGGGAGGAATGCGAAGTGAACATATGGCATGGCTTTTTGATCAGTGTGGTTTTAAAATGACCATTCTTCAGGGTGGTTACAAAGCATACCGTCATTACATCCGTGAGCAGCTCGCAGGAAATAGTCCTGTCATTATTCTTGGCGGTATGACAGGCAGTGGAAAAACAGAATTGCTCCATGCCCTGGCTGAGGCGGGAGAGCAGGTTCTTGACCTTGAGCGGATCGCCTGCCACAAAGGTTCCGTATTCGGGGCTTTGGGGCAGAACCCTCAACCAACCAATGAACAGTTTGAGAATAATATTTTTTCGGAAATCGATGGATTTGATTTGTCACGACCTGTCTGGATCGAAGACGAGAGCAGGATGATCGGGAATGTATCCATCCCCGATCCGCTGTATGACCGGATGGAGAGGGCCCGCATGGTTAAAATCGACATCGACAGGAAAGAAAGGATCCGGAGGCTGGTTGGTGAATATGCTTTATTTGGAAAGGACGATCTGGGGATGTCTATCCGGAAGATTTCGGAAAGATTGGGAGGGACAAGAACGAAGCAGGCGTTTGATCAGCTTGAAGAAGGGAATTTTGAATCAGTTGCAGACCTGGTACTTGAGTATTATGACAAGAGCTACGGATTTTCAGTTGCTAAAAGGATCTGCCGGGATATCAGGGAAATTACCCTTGACGACGGGAATTTCAGAAAATCTGCAGAAGCAGTGATTGAATTAATGAAACCAGATAAATAAGACTCCCGATGCAAGAGATGCCAATTTACCTTGATTATAATGCAACGACGCCTGTTGACAAAGCTGTTGCAGAAGAGATGCGGCCGTTTATTGAAGGAATATTCGGGAATCCTTCCAGCATCCATGAATTTGGGATCAATGCCAAACTTGCCGTAGAGAAAGCCAGGACCAGGGTGGCCCTCTTCCTCGGGTGCAATGCCGATGAGGTCATATTCACCAGCGGAGGCACCGAATCAAACAATTATGCGATCAAGGGCGCTGCCTTTGCAAACCAGGAGAGGGGAAATCATATCATTACCTCCCAGATTGAGCATCCGGCCGTGATCGAAGTATGTAAATTCCTTGAGGGAAAGGGCTTCACGGTCAGCTACCTTCCTGTTGATGAATCAGGAAAAGTAAATGTAAATGATCTTGAACAAGCAATCAGGCCAGAAACCATCCTTGTTACCATCATGCATGCTAACAATGAAGTCGGGACGATACAGCCGATCGCTGAGATAGCGGGGATTTGCAAAAAATACAGGATCCTGTTTCATACAGATGCAGCCCAGTCCTGCGGGAAGATTCCCACGGATGTAAGTGATTTGGGAGTCGACCTCCTTTCTGTTGCAGGACATAAATTATATGCTCCGAAAGGTATCGGCGCACTTTACATCAAACGCGGTACCCGGCTTGAAAAGCTGATCCACGGCGCTGACCATGAGGGGAACAGAAGGGCCGGGACTGAGAATGTGATCGAGATTGTCGGGCTGGGGAAGGCATGTGAGATAGCTAAAGACAGTCTGCAGCAGGAGGCAGGAGCGCAGAAGTCAGAGGTCGGAGGCTGGAAGACGGAAGATGGAGGATGGAGAATTGAGGATGGAGATCAGAAGTCAGAAGTCAGAAGACTGAATATTATTGAGTTGAGAGAGGGCCTGTATGCCGGGATAAAAGCAGCATTCCCTGAGGTCCGGCTTAACGGGCATCCGGTTGATCGTCTTCCGAATACGCTGAGTCTCAGCTTTCCCGGAATTGAAGCCAACCGGTTACTTCTTGAAATGAGTGGGATTGCGGCTTCTGCAGGAGCAGCATGCCATTCAGACCGTACAGATGTGTCACCCGTACTCACGGCCATGAACGTTCCGATCCTGTATGCCATGGGAACAATCCGGTTCTCGGTCGGGAGGATGACGACTGTTGAGGAAATCGATGAAGCCATTGCCATAATTGCTAATGCTGTTGAGAAACTCAGAAGGAGCCGGGAATCAGAGGTCGGAGGTCGGAGGTCGGAGGTAAGTGGTCGGAATTTTGAAGCCGCTAGTCAGAAGCTGGTATTCGGAAGTCAGGAGTCAGTTGATAGAAATCAAGAAATTCAATCAGCCGTTAGCCAACAATCCCCTGCCAAGGTTTTTGAGCATCTGTCATCCGACCTCCGACCTCCGACCTCGATCTTCCATTCTCCTGACACTGCTTCAGAAATCAAACTGACCCACTACACCCACAGCCTTGGTTGTGCCTGCAAGATCCGGCCGCAGCTGCTTGAAAAGATACTGAGGGAAATTCCGCTGTCAGCAGATCCGGATGTGGTAGTTGACCAGGGAACAAGCGATGATGCTGCAGTATACCGGATAAATGATACAACAGCAATCATTCAAACGGTTGATATCATCCCGCCGATCGTTGATGATCCGTATTCTTTTGGCGCCATCGCCGCTGCGAATTCGCTGAGCGATGTTTATGCGATGGGTGGAACCCCGTTATTCGCCTTGAGTGTTGTTGCATTTCCTGACAAGCTTCTTCCGATTGAAGTATTGCAAATGATCATAAAAGGAGCGACAGATAAAGTCATGGAAGCAGGGATAAGCATTATTGGGGGCCACACCATTGAAGATACGGAACCGAAGTTTGGCCTGGTGGTCACAGGAAGAGCTGATCCGTCAAGGATTGCAAGGAACTCCACGGCTCAGGCCGGGGATATGATCATCCTCACAAAACCGATCGGGACAGGGATCCTTTCAACGGCTGCAAAAAGAGGGTTGACGGATGCACCAACTTTGTCAAAGCTTATTGGAGTGATGAGCACGCTGAACGGGAAGGCATCGGGGATCATGATGAGATTTCCTGTTTCAGCCTGTACGGATGTTACCGGTTTTGGATTGCTTGGTCATTTGAAGGAAATGACTGCCGGAGCCGGGATAGGAGCGGAGGTTTACCCGGATGCTGTTCCATTATTGCCCAAAGTATGGGAACTGGCAGGATCGGGGATCGTACCGGGTGGCACAAAAAGCAACCTCGGTTTTGCAGGTGAAGTTGTTGACTGGCCGGATAATTTTCATGAAATCGGGAAGATCATTCTTTGTGATGCACAGACCTCGGGGGGGCTGATGATCGCTGTAGCCCCTCAATATGCAGAGGAATTACTGGACGCGCTACAATCAGGTGGTGTGGAAGATGCACGGATAATCGGACGGTTTACAGAGGCCCCAGGGAGAATCTTCATAAAGAAAAATATGAATAATCATGGGATCCCCTTGTGAGCAATGCGTTTGGTACAGAGCTTTAGAACAATTCTCCTGTCAGACAGAGGCAAACATCGATACGGAATCATTTTTTTAGAAAAATCCTTCCAACCGGATACAGGTTTTTCCTTGAATCCCAATAGGGTGTTTTTGAGAAGAACCAGCGATTGATCAAATTGGGGTTTTTGGCAAAGAGTGAGTCTCCTGCCTTTTTCTTTTCAAATTCAGCTTTGATATTAGGGTCATTTTCCAGCATTTTTGCGGCCAAAGGTTCGATCACATAGGATTCGGCGTATTCTTTCTGTTCAAAGACCGCATCAAAGAATCCCCACCAGAGGAAGGATCCATTACCGTTGGGTTCAAGCAGGTGGGCTATGATCCTGGCGGAAGGCTGATCCATTTGGATTATGGCTGATCCTGCGGGAAAGGTCATTTCTTCATTGGATTCCGCTGCATCAATTTTTGTCATCGGATGTCTCCCTTCATAAGGATTTACCTGCCATTTAGGATCATTGAACCGATAGACCGATACCCTGATCATGGTATCATTCAGTGTTCGTTTGATCCTGATCCCATGAAGCCCGAGCCGCCGTATGACATCCCCCCATTCCGGCGGTATGATGTATGCATCCGGAAGAAAAACCTGTTTGTCAGGGATATTGTTTGAAAAACAGGCCAGCGTGAACAATTCCTTTTCTTTACCGTATTTGCAGTAATATTCCCCGGTGATATCGCTTCGGATCCGCTGATAAGCAATTCCTTTGAATGGGATCAGGGTGCTGTCGGTTTCAAGAACCTTGAATTCCAGGGGGAACAATCCCTTCCGGAATTCCGGTGATGAAACAAAACGATCTGCGGCGTTTTCGAGTTTTTCCAATGAACCATATTCCTTGTCAAGGATCATCAGTGTGGCCTTTATGCACTCATAGGTTGATTTTACGCGCTGATCATAGGGTTTGAGCATATGAGTCTCGATAAGCAGTCCGGGTCGGTTCCGCAGGGAGGTATAAACCTGTGAAAGCATCGGGGGACCAACTTCCAGGAGCAGTCCGCTTTTCGGATCCGTCCACTTGCGGAACTCCACATAGGGAAATACCGGGAATCCTGAACGTTCCATGTTTTCAGAAAATTTGTTCAGGAATGTTTCCTTAGACCATTTCGTGAGTGCCGGATCCATATCTCCAAGGGTTTCCATTCCGTATGTAACTGCATACTGGTAATCGGCACCGTCGGTCGTATGGGTGTCGATAAAGAAATCCGGCAACCATTGGTTGAACAACCTGAGCCATGCGTTCATTTCAGGCGTATCAGCTTTCAGGTAATCCCGGTTAAGGTTGAGATTATTTGCAGTCACACGCCAGCCCATTTCTTTCGGGCCATTCTGGTTGATCCTGTTATAGGGGCCAAATCGTTCATGACCGTCAACATTGAAGATCGGGATGAAGAGAATGGAAACATGGTTGAGGAGTTGCTGGTGTTTATGGTAGATCGCCATATCGCGCAGCAGCATTAGCCCGGCATCTTTTCCCTCGGATTCACCCGGATGTATGCAGGCCTGGACCAGGAGGATGATCCTGCCTGCCTGGCGGATGCTTTCAGGGTCACTGAAACCTTCCTTGTCGACAACCATCAACGGAAGTTCCAATCCTCTTGCACTCTGACCGAATGACTGGAATGTGATCATTGAAGAGGCATCGTCAAGTTTCTGGCAGAAATCAATGACCTGCTTAAGCCTGGGGGTCTCGAGTCCTCCTGATTGCTCGAAATAAGTTAACCATGCATCTCCTTGTGAAAAGGAAAAAATAGAAGAGAAGATCAGGAAAAATACCAATATCGTTTTCATGAATATATTTCGTTACAACGTGCGAAGTTAATGGCATTTTGAGTAATTTTATACAAAAATCAGAACAGTAGAAATGATCAGAAAATTGATCCTGTTGCCCATCTTGTTTTTCCCTGCAATTCTTTGCCTGGCCCAGTATCCGAATGTCATGATCGGAAATTCCTACAATCCGACTGAGCCCTCGATCATCATCAATCCAAAGAACACGAGCCAGATGGTTGCCGGCGCCAATATCGACAATTATTATTATTCAAATGATGCAGGGTACAGCTGGAATGCAGGGGTACTTAATTCTCCCTACGGTGTTTGGGGTGATCCCTGCATTGCAGTGGATACCAGCGGTAATTTTTATTTTTTGCACCTTTCCACCCCACCACCTCCGGGGTATTGGATCGACAGGATCGTCTGCCAGAAATCAGTTGACGGAGGTCAGACATGGTCATCCGGGAGTTATATGGGACTTGACGGGACCAAAGCACAGGATAAGGAGTGGGCTGTCATCGACCGGTCCACCAATTCGATCTATGTTACCTGGACACAATTTGACAGCTACGGAAGTTCAAGCCCAAATGACAGTTCCATCATCCGGTTCTCAAAATCCGCAGATGGAGGGCAGACCTGGAGTGAAGCCAAGCGGATCAATATAAAATCAGGCGATTGTCGCGATGAGGATAATACAGTAGAAGGCGCTGTTCCCGCGCTTGGGCCCAACGGAGAAATCTATGTTTCATGGGCCGGGCCGGCCGGACTGGTTTTTAACAAGTCTCTCGACGGCGGCAACACCTGGCTTGATTCAAATACCTTCGTATCGGAAATCCCGGGTGGCTGGGATTATGCAGTAAGCGGGATCCAGCGTGCAAATGGCCTGCCTGTCACATGCTGCGATATCAGCAACGGCCTTTACAGGGGAAATATTTACATAAACTGGTCGGATCAGCGGAATGGACCAACCGATACTGATGTCTGGTTCGTAAAATCCACTGACCAGGGTAATACCTGGTCTGCCCCCAAAAGAGTGAATGATGACCCTCCCGGGAAACAACAGTTTTTCACATGGATGACCGTTGACCAGGTTACAGGGTTTATCTGGTTTGTTTTTTATGACCGTCGGGATTATTCTAATAACCTCACCGATGTTTACCTTGCCGTTTCACGCGATGGCGGGGAAACCTTTGAAAACATCAGGGTCAGCGAAACTCCCTTTTATCCGGATCCAAACATTTTCTTTGGCGATTATACCAATATTTCCGCGCACAACAGCATTGTCCGCCCGATCTGGACAAGGCTGAACAATGATTCACTCAGTATCATGACAGCCATTGTCGACAGCATGTTCGTTGGAATTGCCAAGAAGATAAGCGATTCACAACCATTTTCCCTGGAGCAAAACTTTCCCAACCCGGTTACTTCTGTCACCTCCATCCCTTTCAGGATGCAACAGCCAGCGCACGTATCAATAAAAGTCCTGGATGTTTTCGGAAAGGATGTTGGAACGGTTGTGGCGAATAAATGGTACGGAAAAGGAAAGTACATTGAGTATTTTGATGCTTCGGCCCATTCCCTTGCGCCAGGGTTTTATTACCTTTCCATGGTCAGCGGCGACCTTTTTATCAACCGGAAAATGATCGTCAGGTAAAGGGCCTCCTTCCCAAAGGGTGGGATGATAATTGCAACTCTTCCGAAACTATTAACATTTGTTTTGTTTCTGACGAAATTTCATTAATTTTGTGGTCAGATCAATTATAGCTCTATTATTCACCTGCATTTTCACCTATATGAAGAAATTTTCCGGCTATCTTGATTCCAATGAACATTAACAGTATCAAATCTGCAACCATGGATAAAACGCTTGTTGATATATTGGAGAGAGTGCGCGAACTTTTTTTTAAATATGGTGTAAGGAGTGTTTCGATTGACGATATCTGCCGGGATATTGGTATCTCCAAGAAAAAGCTTTACCAGTTTGTTCAGAGCAAGAATGAACTTGTAGAGAAATTGCTGGAACTGGAGCGCGAGAATTTCGAGGTGATCTTTGATACGCACAATTTTGAAGGTGTGAATGCCATAGATATTCTGCTAATTGTGAGCAGGGATATCGGGGAGCGTTTCAGGGATGTAAGCCCATCCATGACTTTTGACCTGAAAAAGTATTATCCTGATATCTACCACAAGCATATTGATGAACGGATAGAATTCATCTTCGGAAAGATCAAGATCAATATTGAAAAAGGGATCAACCAGGGCATATACCGCAATGACCTGAGCATTGAGCTCGTTGCAAGGCTCTACATCCGCAGGCTGATCGACCTTCACAACCCGGAATTCTTTCCTGCCGACAAATTTTCATTCCAGACGCTTTTTGATGTAATGTTCGACAATTTTATCCGTGGCATTGCAAATGAAAAAGGAACCGAGTTTTATGAGAAGCAGAAACATAAGTTGACGTTAAAACATATGATTAAATGAAAAATTTTGTTAACCTTTATGCCGTCCTTTTCTCTATAGCAGTTTTATCATTCGGGGAAGCAAAAGCACAGAAGGTCCTTTCATTTTCGTTAAAGGAGGCACAGGATTATGCTTATGATAACAACTATACCCTGAAGAATTCAAACAATGATGTTCAGATTGCCAAGAAAATGGTGAAGCAGAATACTGCCATCGGCTTGCCGCAGATCGACGGAGGGGTTGATTACATTGATTACCTCAATATCCCGACCACACTGATTCCTGGTGAATTTGCCGGACAACCAGGTACAACATTCCCGGTAAAATTCGGGCAGGAATACAATGCGACCGTACGGGCAAAAATGACACAACTCCTGTATAGCGGCCAATACCTTGTCGGATTGCAAACGGCAAAGGCTTTCCTCGAAACCTCGAAACAAAAATTTATCAAGGACAGGATGAGCATCCGGGACCAGGTTGCTGAAGCCTACATCGCATTTCTGATCCTGGAGGAGAGTATCGGGATCCTGGATTCCACCTATGTCGCATTGACACAAATGGTGAATGAAGCCAAAATAGTTTTACAGAACGGGCTCATCGAGGATATTGATGTTGATCAGCTTGACCTTAACCTGTCGAACCTGGAAGCAACCTTGATCACGACCAAGAACCAGCGCCTTATCTCTTACAACTACCTGAAGTTCCTGATGGGGATCAAGGAAGACCAGCAGATCAAACTGACCGATAACCTGACCTATTTCCTGAGTGTTCTTGACCAGGAGTTTCTCATGAACAACCAGTTTGATTACCATTATAACATTGATTACAGGCTGCTTCAGAAACAGGAATATCTTGTGACCATGCAGTATAAGCTCTCAAAGACCGCTTACCAGCCAACACTTGCAGCATTCCTGGGAACATCATATAATGCCCAGCGGAATGACTGGAATTTCATGAACTCCAACGGGATATGGTATAATACCACAAACTGGGGGATGACCCTGACCGTTCCGATATGGAGCAGCGGAAGCAGGAAGTATGCAGTTGACCAGGCAAGACTGAATGTTGCAAAAATGAAAGTAAACGATGAACAGTTACGCACGTCACTTCAGCTCCAGGTAGAGACGGTCAAAAACGATTTCAATAAATCCTACCTGGTTTTCCAGGCCAAACAGAAAGGCCTTGCAACGGCCAACAAGATCTATGAACGAACGGCCATCAAGTACGGAAAAGGCATGTCCACTTCCACGGATCTGAACCAGAAATACAACCAGTTCCTCCAATCCGAGAGTGAATATACACAGGCACTTTTTGATCTGCTTAAGGCGAGGATCAAGCTGGCTACTTTGTTAGAAAAAGTTTAATCCGGACTCTTTATCGGAAGATGGAGAATAGATGATGGATGATGGAAATTGGAAAGTGGTTTTTCCTTTCTATCGTTTTGACTTCCAATTTTGCATAAGCCGGTACAACATTCCTCCGAGATTTTTGTATCGGTCAATAAAGGAATTAAATTGTTCCTGGTCGATATAAGCACAACTTCGCGCCAATTCAAGCCAGGTCTTTGTCTCCTCCAATGATCCAACCGCACTTGCCAGGTGCTGTTTGAAAACACTTTCATAGTGTCTTTTTGCAAATCCTTCACTAATGTTCGCCGGGATTGATCTTGATGACCGTCTGATCTGGTCTGTAAGTGAGTATAGTTCTTCTCTCGGAAAACTCCTGGTGAGCTGAAAGATTTCAACGGCAAGATCAAAGGAAAGGTTGTAAACCTTTAAATCATGGATGTTAATGATCCCGTGTGTTCCCATTCCGGATGATAAGCTTCTTCTTTATCCGGAAAATTCGAAAAGGTAATACAAATGTTGATAAATATTCCTTTATGGAGCTCTATCTTCCATTATCTATTCTCCATTCTCAGGTTAGAAAGCGGCATTATCCAAGCTTCCGTGCCGTCCTGTTCGACTTCATCCTCTTCAGCTTTGTCTTGATCTCGTAGTCGATCAGATACATGGCAGGAACGAAAATGAGGGTGAGGAATGTAGAGAAGCTTAGTCCGAAGATGATGGTCCAGGAAAGCGGTCCCCAGAACATTACATTGTCGCCGCCAAACCAGAGATGAGGGTTCAGGTCGGTGAACATTGTGATGAAGTCGATATTCATTCCCACGGCCAGTGGTACAAGACCGAGCATGGTCGCTGTTGCGGTAAGGAGAACCGGAGTGGTCCTGGTCTTACCTGCCTGTATAATGGCCTCGCGTGTTTTCATTCCGCGTTCTTTCAACACATCACAGAATTCCACGATCAGGATCCCGTTCCTCACAACAATCCCTCCAAGTGCAACAATTCCCAAACCGGTCATGATTATACTGATGGTCATATGGAAGATGACGATTCCAAGCAGCACCCCGATGATGCTGAAGATCACTTCACTAAGAATGATCAGGGATTTACTAACCGAACTGAATTGCGTGATCAGGATAAAAAAGATAAGACCAATGGCAATGAGCATGGCTTTCATGAGGAACATCATCGTTTCGGCCTGGTCCTCACGTTCCCCTGTCAGATTGATCTCCACCCCTTTTGGTGTAGTGAATCCCTTTGCAGCCTGGGTTATAGCTGCAACAACTTCATTGGGAGTATAACCAGATAGCACTTCGGAGGAGATGGTGATTACCCTTTTCAGGTTCTTACGGTTGATGCCACCATATGTATCTTTGTAACTGATCCTGGCCACGGATGAGATGGGGATCTGCCTTAGCTGCCCCGAAGTCATGTCCCTGTAAGTGATCCTTGCATTGATCACCTTGTCGATGTTCTTGCGCTGCTGTTCGGAATAGCGCACCTGGATCGGGTATTCATCTTCCTCTTCCTTGTACTTTGAAACCTCTTTTCCATAGATCGCAGTTCTCAGCTCCATTCCGATCTGTCCGACCGAAATGCCTTCTCTGTTGGCCCTTACCCGATCGATTTCAATGATGATCTCAGGCTTGTTGTTATCGAAATCAGATTTGAGTTTTTCAATGCCCGGAATATTCAATGAATCCAGGTAACTTTTAAAACGATCTGCAGAAACGATAAGCTGGTCCAGGTTTTCGCCGGAGATTTCGATGTTTACAGGCTTTCCGGTTGGAGGTCCCATGGTATTCTTCTGGACGCTTATCTCTGCTCCCGGAATACCTTTTACCATTGCACGTATGCTGTCGAGGTAAATAAGTGTGCTGGCACCATGCCGGTACCTGCTCTCCACAAAGTTAATGGAGACTTTCCCTTTATTTGAAGCGGTTGTTCTGTCGAACATTCCTTCTCCAGCTCCAAACCCGACATTTGAAACAATCGATTCCACCAGCGGATTATTCGCGCCAAGCACCCCGGTGATCCTTTTCTCAATAATCTTCGTGACCGAATCGGTAACAACCTGGTCAGTACCTTCAGGCATTTTTACATAAACCCATATGCTGTTGGGATTGTTGTTCGGGAAAAAGAGAACTTTGGGTTTTGCGATCCCGGTGAGAATAATTGAAATAAAGAAAAGGACAACCACTCCAGCGAAAAGGTAATAAGGATTTCTTTTCTTAAGGAAGAACCGGAGATTCTTTTCATAAAACGACATCACTTTGGGCCACCAGTTGTTCTGGAATTTGAAGGTGATCCCTTTGAGCCATATCCTGTAAAGTGCATTCAGTATGGCAAGGAATACCAGGAAGTTGCCTATTCCGAAGGCACCGCCTAAATAGAACATCAATGCAACGAAGACGATGATGGCGCTGGAGATAAGAAGTGTTTTGTAATTTGTTTTATGCTCCGTTTTTTCATATTCGTGCTTCATGAAGGTAACGGCAAACACTGGGTTCATGATATAGGCCACGAACAGCGAGGCAAAAAGAGTGAGGATCAGCGTGACTGGCAGATAATGCATAAATTTTCCGACGATTCCCGGCCAGAAGGTTAAGGGGAAGAAAGGAGCAAGGGTCGTAAGTGTTCCTGAGAGGATAGGCAGAAAAACCTCACCGGCCGCCCTTTTGGCGGCCTTCACAATGTCTGGTTCCGTCCGGTGGATCCTGTGCGTGTTTTCAATAACCACGATTGCATCATCCACGATGATACCGAGGGCGAATATAAATCCGAACATGACGATCATGTTCATGGTAAATCCAAGTCCGGGCATGATGAAATAAGCCACGAACATGGAGAGTGGAACGGAAAGACCGACGAAAAATGCATTGTTGAATCCCATGAAGAACATCAGAACAACTGTCACGAGCAGGAACCCGATGAGCTCCGTGTTGTTAAGTTCCTCCAGCGTGCTACGGGTGAACTTCGACTGGTCGCTGGTGATCGTTACATTGAGGTCGGGAGGAAATTCGTTTTTCTTCATATCATCCAGCGCCTTCTTGATCTCATCCGAGGCATTCAGCAGGTTTTCGCCGCTTTTCTTGATGACGTTCAGGGTGATCACATTCTTGCCGTTGATCCTTGAAAAGCTTTCCTGTTCCTTAAATGAATCATTCACCTCGGCGATATCCTTTACATAAACAATTGCACCACTCCCTGATTTGACCAGGATGTTCTTGATCTCATCCGGGGACTTGAATTGCCCCGCAACCCGGATGGTCCTTTTAGATCCGAAGGAGGTAACAGTGCCTGCAGAAATCGTCACATTTTCACTGGAAATGGCCCGTTCAAGATCGGAGAACGAAACACTGGCAGCCTGCATTTTGTACATATCGGCATTGATCTGAATCTCACGGTCGAGCGCTCCAACAATATCCACACGGGTGATTTCCTTGAAGGTTTCGATCCGGTCCTTGGTGTCATCAGCCAGTTTCTTCAGGCGTTGAAGGTCATAATCACCCGAAATGTTGATATACATGATCGGTATTTCCGAAAGATCGACCTGCAGGATATCCGGTTCTTTGGGGAGATCACTCGGAAGGTTCGTTTTTGACTTGTCGACTGCATCCCGGACACGCTGCTTGGCTTCCGAAACTTCGATTGTAGGATTGAATTCGACAACGATCGAGGAAAAATCCTGTACCGACTTGCTGGTGATCTTCTTTACATCGGCCAGTGATTTGATTTCCTTTTCAATCGGCCGTGTCACCAGGTTTTCCATGTCTTCGGGGGAAGTTCCCGGGTAGGGTGTGCTGATGATGATGGTGGGAATCACAATCTCCGGGAATTGTTCCTTCGGGATGCTCAGGTATGAAAGCAATCCAAGCATGGTGATGATGACCGTGAGAACATAGATGCTTGTCCTGTTATCGATCGACCAGCTGGTTGCGAAAAATTCTTTGAACTTAGTCTGCTTTTCTTTCATTGGAAAGTCTTATTTGTAGTCGATGACCTGGCCTTCATAAAGATCCTTGTACCCCGCAGTGATTATCCGGTCGCCCTCTTTCAACCCGGATTTAATTTCTGTCAAACCATTATAGGTAATGTTGGTTTCGATGTATCTTTTCCGGGCGACTTTTTTACCATTTTCATCGACTGCGACAAAAACATATTGCCCTTCATTTTTGGATGATTGGATATAGTTTTGTGGAATAGCAATCGTATTTGGGTTAACGTAATCCTTGATTTTGATCACAGCGATCATATTTGCCCTGTATACATTTTGATCCTGGGTGAGTTCAGCCTCTACCGTGAAAGTCCGGTTAACCGGGTTGATGTATTTGCTCGCAAAGGTTACGCGCTGCTCGAATTCCTCATTGAAATCGGGCAGGAAAATTTTAACCTGGTCACCGGTATTGATCTTGGCTGAATAAGCCTCACCAACGTCGGCCACCACTTTTGCCCTGGCAAAGTTCACGATCCTGAAAGCCGGAACTCCCACGGATGCAAGCTGTCCGACTTTTACCGGGATGTCTTCAACGGTTCCGTCGATCGGGGCGGTTATCGCTGACATTTTGATCTGGTCCTTGATGGTGGCGATCTTGTTCTGAATCGATTCCATGTTATTCTTCGCAGTAAGGTACTGCACTTCCGAACCGATTTTCTGATCCCAGAGATTTTTCTGCTTCTGGTACAGATCGGTTACGAATGCCAGCTGGCTTTCAAGGTCAAACAGGTTTTGCTTAAGCACATCCGCATCCTGTTCAGCAAGGATCTGGCCTTTCTTAACAAATTCACCTTCCCTTACAAATATTTTTGTGACAACCCCAACCGTACGTGGACTTACGCCGATGTTCTCATTTCCATCCACCCGGCCCTGCACTTCGATATAATGCGCGAAAGGCTGGGCCTTGAGAAGTTCGGTTGCAACGGTGGCGGTAGGGGCATCACTGTCGGGTTTGATCTCTGCTTCCAGTTTTGTAATCTGGTCGGTGATCTTGTCACGTTCCTTTTTAAGTTCCTGGAGCTTTGCCTGTTTATCCATGCTGTTGTTCTTACAGCCGATGACAAGAAAAACCAGGCCGAGGATAAAGATCAGTTTTTTCATAGAAAAGATGAATTTTTGGGGTAGAAATTATTTTCAAAATTTTGCGCAAAGGTAGGTAAAATCCGGAATCGATTAAAAACTTTTGATGATAAAAAGTTTCCAGATGATGTTCTTGTTCCGACCCCCAAAAAAACATACCCGGAGCCACTTTAACACGCATTCCAACTTCCCGGAAATGAAGGAAAGATCAAGGGAAAGGAACGGAATGACCTTCCACGGATCTGTGCCAGGGAAGGTCAAAAAAAAAACCGCCCCTTTCGGAGCGGCCGTTCACCAATTAAACAAAGCAGATCAGTGCAGTGGAAGATACACCGTACCTGTTTGGCCGTTCACTTCCCAGTCGACCCTGTATCTGTCGGGCCAGGTATCGCAGGTAACCGGTTGATTATTGTCATCAAACCCAAATGTTACCGTGGCTTTTTTACTTTTTCCGGGGATCTGAAATACCTTTACTCCGGAACAGGGGTCAAAATTGAAATCCTGTTTATGAACAACGGATTCGTTGATCTGCGTGTAGAATTCCTCACCGTTCCTGTTTGTACCCCATACGCATAGCTTGTCATAACCGCCTTCGTTTCCGAACCCGTCTTCTGTGAGGATAAGGTGTCCGACAGTATCTGTTGGCAAGGGCGGAGTACCTGTAAATGTTCTCAGCCGCGAGATATGCCATGTCCGGATCGTTCCGTCATCAAACGTCGCAATCAGATTGCCGCTGATCTTGTGAGTTATGGAACTGATCCCGTTTCCGAGCTGCCAGATCACACCTCCGGTCACATTCTCAAACCGTTTTTTGCCATTCAGTATGAGGGATTTTCCTGATGCCAGCCTGGTGATGGTATCATTGATAAAGGTCACGAACACTGTGGCATTGGGCATATACCAATTGGTGTTCAGGTTCTTTTTTACTTCAACTACACCGTACCTGGAGACGGTCTGGTGGCAATTATTCCCATGGTACCTGATGTGGTAAATAATGGTATCGCCGATCACAGTAGGAGAGTCAACGGTAACGTTGCAGGGTCCTCCCCAGAGGAAGGATGATTTCAGCTGGCTTGAACTGGAGGAAGACAACAACAGGTTGACATCGTTAAATGCATCATCTGTGGCGTCCTGGACCTGGTTTTCATCCTTTGTTACCTGTTGCAATGTAGATGAATCTTCCGGAAGTTTGTTTGTTTTTTCTTTTTTACAACCTGATAAGATCATGCCCAGCAGGAGAACCAGCAAGGCAGCTAAGGTGAAAAATTGCTTTGTTTTCATTTGTAAGTGATATTAGTTTGTGATTTATGGTTGAACTCTTTTGTTGTTATACACAGGAACGATGGTTTACCCTTAGTCACGCTTGAATTATTTCCGGAGGAACCTGAATTCAACGCAAATCCTTGTCGAGTTGAAAACATAATCTATATTTGAGCATGAGAAAGCGGTTTATTTTCCAATTCAGGATCCTTATATTATGAAAACACTCCTAAGTTTTTTTTTGCTCTTGTTAACAATCCAATCTTTTTCACAAAACAAAACTGCCAGGGATTATGGATTTCAGCATCTCCGTGTTGTATACCAAGGTGACACCGTTGATATTTTAATAAAATCCAGCCAAGGGGAAGAACAGAAAAAAAAACCATTATTTCTCTTCTGCCAGGGAAGTTTGCCACAACCTCTTATTAAATATGATGAACAGGGAATCTATGGAGTTTTCCCATTCAATCCTGACAGCTTATCCAGGTATTACCATTTAGTAATAATAAGCAAACCATATATCCCGCTTGTTTACAATGTCAAATCCTTAGGTGAAAATTTTACATACAAAGACATTCACGGAAGAATTCCGAAAAAGTATTCAGACCGGAATTTTCCCGGCTATTATGTAAGCCGGAATGTTTATATCCTGAAGTATTTAGTGAAACAACCCTGGGTTTCAAAGGAAAAGCTGGTTGTTGCCGGGCATTCAGAAGGAAGCACCATCGCTGCGAAAATGGCCTTTCTTTATTCAGGGATCACCCATTTGATCTATTCAGGTGGCAATCCGATGGGCCGGATCATGTCAATCATCGGTCAGCGGAGATCTGTTGAAACGGACAGTACCAGGTATGGGGAAGAAGAATTCCAATACTGGAAGTCTGTGGTGGAAAACAGGTCAGATACGGGTTCTTCGGAAGCCGACACATATAAGGCTACCTATGAATTTTCAGAACCATCGAAAGAATACCTGGAGAAACTTAAGATCCCGGTTTATGTATGTTACGGGACAAAAGACTGGAATACCCCTTTCATTGATTATTTAAGGGTGGATATGATCAGGCAAGGGAAAAGCAATTTTACATTCAACGCTTATGTTGGCACTGAACACAATTATTTTCCAGTCTTTTCAACGGGAAAAACAAATTATGACATCTATAATTGGGATAATGTTGCGAATGATTGGAAAAACTGGTTAAGTCAACATTAGTAGGCCCGCAATTCCCTGATTGTAGTGTTACTGATGCCAGAGTGATGAAGTTTCTGATAGAAAATTCATCCTGGTTTTTCAGGGATCTTCTTTTTCCGGGTCGTTTTTTCAAGATTCGACTTCGCTGTTTTAATGCTTGCAGCGAAAATTGCCAGAAGTTCATTGGCCTCAGTCTTCAGGTCCTTTGTTTTTTCGGGACTAAAGATGTTGAGACCGTCGATTAGCTCAAGCCAATACAGGGTTTCATCCGTTTCTTCTTCAACATTTTTTAGTTTGCTGATGAATTCCCTTGTTGATTTTGACCTGCAGGCGGCACGGTAACCCGCCCCGATAGAGGCAGCCGACCTGACCAGGTGGTGAGCAATGGCATCGGTCGCTTTTGACCCAGGCAGAAAGTCCGCCATTTTCATGATCCTGACCGAAAACCGGAATGTCCGTTCGCTTAAATCCTGTTGCTTCATAGTTTTTTTTCTCATTAATCGGCCGGACCATGAAAAGGTAATATGTTTACAGGGAAAAGTTATTAACAATGCCGGATGCAGGGAATCTTCCTTCTATTTGAAATGCTCGATAAGGATCTTATCGCGGCAGAAGCCTGTTTCCTGTTGTTGAAGGTTTGAACATACAATAACAATACGTTCGCCGGTAAATTTCTGAACCAGGTCCATATACCATTCCGAGCCAGCCTGATCAAGGTTGCTGGTCGGTTCATCGAGAAGCAGCAGTTGGGTATTGCTCAACATGGCCAGGATAAGCTTAACCCTTTGTTTCATCCCGGAAGAGAATTGGCGGATAGGCTTATGATCAATGTTTCCCAGGTTCAGGATCTTCCTCATCTCAGGGATCGAATATCCCGGCATCGGCTGTTTAAATGAGAAATGGAATTTCAGCATTTCCGGCAGGGTGAATTCCTCAATCAGTTCCTGGTATGGTGCCACGATTGAAAGGTGATGGAATATGTTTCCGGGGCTTATTTCTTTATCTTTAATGAAATACCTTATTGTACCTGAAGTCGGGTGAATGTTGCCGGCGATAACCTGCAATAGGGTTGATTTACCGGAGCCATTCCGGCCAAGGATCGCACAGGGATTGTCTTTTTCAAATGTATAGGTGAGCCCCCTGAAGATCCAATCGGTGTTGAATTTCTTTCCTGTATTCTCGAGTAGGATCTTCACGGGAGAGGAGATGTAATTTCAGGTATGGAACGCGGAACAGAATGGCTATTTCGACGACAACCGTGAATAGCTCCTCATGAGGCCACGGCTTGAATTCGCGATGAATGAAAGGATCTCATCCCGTTCAGGTGTAGCTTCCACCTTGGCTTCGATGTATTCGACAGCCTGTGTGACATTGAATCCTTTTACAAAAAGGATGCGGTAGATGTCCTGGATCTTGTTGATCACTTCGGTGCTGAAACCTCTCCGGCGCAAACCGATCGAGTTTATTCCCACATAGGAAATGGGCTCTCTGGCGGCTTTGGTATAGGGCGGAACATCTTTGTTGACAAGGGACCCTGCAGAGATCATGGTATGACCTCCGATATGACAAAACTGGTGGACAGCAACCATACCGCCAAGGATGGCCCAGTCATCTATCGTGATGTGCCCGGCAAGCATGGCGGCATTGGCCATGATCACATTTTTTCCGATGATGCAATCGTGGGCAACATGAACATAGGCCATGAGCAGGGTATTGTCCCCGACAACTGTTTCATAACTGGCTTTGGTTCCCCGGTTGATGGTTACAAACTCACGGATTGTAACATTATTTCCGATCTTAACAATTGTATCTTCACCTGCGAATTTAAGATCCTGGGGGATGGCAGAGATCACGGCACCGGGAAAAATCCTGCAGTTCTTTCCGATGCGTGCACCTTCAAGGATGGTCACATTCGACCCTACCCAGGTGCCTTCTTCAATCACGACATTCTTATCAATACAGACGAACGGCTCGATAACAACATTGTTGGCGACCTTTGCCTGTGGGTTTACATACGCGAGTGGCTGGTTCATAGTGTATTTTCTTTTTTTTGGATCATGGCCATCAGTTCAGCTTCCATAACAATTTTATTCCCGACATACGCAACGCCTTTCATCTGGCAGATCCCCCTTCTGACGGGAGCGGTCAGCCTGTTATGGAAAACGATCGTGTCGCCGGGAACGACTTTATGACGGAACCTGACATTATCGATCTTCAGGAAATAGGTTATCCAATTCTCCGGATCCGGAATATCTTTCAGTACAAGGATGCCGCCGATCTGGGCCATAGCTTCCACCTGCAGAACACCGGGCATGAGGGGTTCTCCGGGAAAGTGACCCATAAAATGAGCTTCATTGATCGTCACATTCTTTATACCGATCACATCATTGTCCGTCATTTCAAGGATCCTGTCAATCATGAGAAAGGGGTACCGGTGCGGCAATATTTTCTGGATCTGGTTGATGTCGTAAAGAGGGGGTTTATTGAGGTCGAAAACGGGAATAAAATCATCCTTCTTTTCTTTCCTGATCATGTTTTTGATCAATTTGGCAAACTGGACGTTCGAGAAATGGCCAGGCCGGTTGGCTATGATGTGTGCTTTTAACGGCGCACCTATTAATGCCAGGTCACCGATCATGTCAAGCAGTTTATGCCGTGCCGGTTCATTCGGGAATTTCAATTCAAGGTTGTTTAAAATGCCCTCTTTCAGAACCTCCACCTTTGGCCTGTTGAACAATTTTGCCAGATGATCAAGTTCATCCTGGGAGATCACCCTGTTAACAAAGATGATCGCGTTATTCAGGTTGCCGCCTTTGATAAGGTTGTTGGTGAGCAGGAATTCAAGCTCATGGAGAAAAACGAAGGTACGGCACGGGGCGATCTCATCCCTGAAATTCTTAATGCTGTGAAGAGAGGCGTTCTGAGGAGGCAGGACGGGGGAATCATAGTCGATCATCACCGACAATTTGAAACTCTCAGCAGGGATGGCAATCAGTTCAACCTTGTGTTTGACATCCGTATAAACCACATTCGAACGGATCTCGAAATAATTACGCTGGGCATCCTGTTCAACAATACCGGCTTCCAGCAATTTATCAATGAAACCTGTTGAGCTTCCGTCAATGATGGGCGTTTCCGACTGATCAAGTTCCACCAACACATTGTCGATCTCAAGACCCGCAAGGGCTGCAAGAACATGTTCAACAGTGTCGATCCTGATACCGTCCACCTGGATGCTGGTTCCGCGGGAAGTATCAACAACATGGTCCACGTCGGCATCCACCAGAATATCCGGGTTCAGATCCGTCCTCCTGAACTTATAGCCATGGCCAACAGGCGCTGGTTTGAATGTCAGTGTGCCGTTTTTTCCTGTGTGCAACCCTGTTCCGGAGATGCTTATGGCTGATTTTATCGTTTTTTGCTTATCACTCATTTTATTATTTCTTCAGGAGTTTTTCCAACTGGTAGATTTTTTTTACCAGCTGATCAAAATTTCTCCAGTAAACATACAGACGGCGGGTTTTTGCGGCTTCCAGGGCGGGAGTTCCGATGTAAAAATCACCGTCTTTAATGCTGTGTTCAATTCCTGATTGTCCGCCGATCTTTACATTGTCACCGATGGTAATGTGCCCTGAGATGCCAACCTGTCCGGCGATCATGCAGTTCTTTCCAACCTTTGATGAGCCGGCAACCGCTGATTGCGCGGCGATTACCGTATTTTCACCGACCTCCGCATTGTGGGCAATCTGGACAAGATTATCAAGCTTTGCACCTTTACGGATGATCGTCGAGCCAAGCGTAGCACGGTCTATCGTTGTATTGGCGCCTAATTCCACGTTATCTTCGATGATGACATTCCCTGCCTGGATGATCTTTTTATACTCATTATCCGTCTGGGGTGCAAAGCCGAACCCGTCAGATCCGATGACCACTCCCGCATGAAAGGTGCAATTTTTCCCTATCACGGAATCCCTGTAGATCGTTACATTGGGATAGATGAGGGCATCACCGCCGATTACCGTGTTGTCGCCAATATAACAATTCGGATAGATCTTTGAATTATCACCAATTGAAACGTTGTCGGAAATGACAACATTTTCACCCAGGTATACATTCTCCCCGACGGATGCAGATTTTGAAACATAAGCATGCGGCGAAATGCCCTTTTTATCCAAGACCATCCGGTTAAAGATCTCCAGCAAACTTGCAAAAGCGGTATATGGATCTTCCACCCGGATCATTGTTGCATTAACCTTCTGCAAAGGAATGAAATCATTATGGACCACGATCACTGATGACTTTGTGGTGTAGGCATGGGGCGTATAAACAGGATTCGCAAGGAAAGTCATTGTTCCGGGAAGTCCTTCTTCGATCTTGGCAAGTTTTGAAACTTTAATATCAGGATCTCCTTCAACCGTTCCTTTTAGTACTTCTGCGATCTGTCTGGCGGAAAATTCCATTAATTCACTTTAATATAATACGTTACATACAAAAAAGTGGCGCAAGTTACCAAAATATTTCCAAATCGAAGGGATAAATTTTTTGCAGGTGTGCTATTTGATTTCAATATTTTTCGGATAGCAAAGCAAATGTTTCGTTATCGTTGTTGAAATTACGGAGATATTCAGTTGGTCGGACGATTCCGATACATCTGTCAAATGGTTTTCCTTGTCAAGGAATTTGATCTTCTCTTCCGTCGGGTTATATGCATTGTTGGTCACAAAATCCTCGATCACAAAATAATCTGTTTCTTCTTTTGATAGGTTGAGGGCTTTTGCAATGGCATTCCTTATTTTACCGGAATAGGCGGGATCAAATGGTTCATTCCGGATTTCAAGTTTGAAGAGTTGCCTGAATACAAGATGCCTGCAAAGATGGGAGAGGATCTTATCTTCATGGTCCGTCCATACTTTGATCGAGGCAAAGACATCAAAATCATCGAGCAGCGAAAACGTTTGTAGCCAATTTGGATCTGATCTGAAATCAGTTTTGGATGGCGATCCGAATAAAAACCTTTGTAATGCAGGGCTTGCAAACAGGGTCGCTCCATTTCCTGCCAGAAATTTTGCTCTCTTCAGAATATTTACCAGCATATATTCAGCAGCCATTACAGTCTTATGAAGGTATACCTGCCAATACATAAGCCGTCTTGACATGATGAAATTCTCGATGGAATAGATTCCCTTGATATCAACTACAAGCTCATCACCGGCCACATTTAGCATTTTGATGATCCGGTCGGTATTGATAACGCCTTCGGCAACCCCGGTGAAAAAGCTGTCGCGGGTCAGATAATCCAGGCGGTCCACATCGAGCTGGCTGGAAACGAGCTGATGGAGAAAACGCTTTGGATGTTCATCCCTGAAAATCTGCATTGCCAGACCAAGCCTGTTCCCGAACTGATCGTCGAGCGACTCAATGAACATGGAGGAGATGTCCTCATGTGTCAGTCCGTTTACGATCGACCGTTCCAGTGTGTGGGAATAGGGACCGTGGCCAATATCATGAAGAAGGATCGCAATCAGAAGTCCTTCTTCCTCCTCCTCCGTGATATCATGGTCCTTGGACCTGAGCACATCAATTGCTTCACGCATCAGGTGCATGCTTCCCAGTGCATGCTGAAACCGGGTATGCTGTGCTGAAGGATAGACATAATGGGTCAACCCAAGCTGTTTAATTCTCCGAAGTCGCTGGAAAAAGGGGTGTTCGACAAGGTTTATCAACAATTCCCCCGGTATTGTAATGAATCCATAAACAGGATCATTAATGGTCTTTCGCTTATTTATTTTACCTCCCTGCATGAATTTCGTTGTAACTTTGATATTTGTTAAATGATCATAAATAAAAAGGGTTTCAGACAATAAAAGCAATATTACAACATTTATTTAGAAACCTAAAATAGATACGTATGGATAAAACGACAATTTTGTGGGTGGATGATGAGATCGATTTGTTGAAACCACATATGATTTTTCTGAGAGAAAAGGGATACGATGTAAATACCAGCAATAACGGGCATGATGCGTTGGAAATGATCAGGAAAAAAGATTTTGATATCGTTTTTCTCGATGAGCAAATGCCAGGATTGTCAGGAATTGAGACACTTCTGAAGATTAAAGGTGATTTTCCGAATCTCCCCGTGGTGATGATCACCAAAACCGAGGAAGAAACGATCATGGAAGATGCCATCGGGTCTAATATTTCGGATTACCTGATCAAGCCGGTCAATCCGAATCAAATATTGCTTTCCCTGAAAAAAACGCTGGAGAATAAAAAGCTGGTCAGCGAAAAAACCACGCACCAGTACCAGCAGGAGTTCCGGAATATCGGGATGGAAATCAGCAATAAACTGACATTCGAGGAATGGACCGAGGTATATAAGAAACTAATTTTCTGGGAGCTCAAGTTGGAAAAGTCGCAGGATGAAGGCATGAACCAGGTGCTTATGATGCAAAAAAATGAGGCAAATGAAGTGTTTACGAAATTTATTGAACGGAATTACCTCAATTGGGTCAATGGCAAAATTGGAGAGCACCCCGTTCAGTCACATACCCTGATCCGGGAGAAGATTTTCCCCATCCTTAACGATAGCAAACCGCTATTCGTGATCCTTATCGACAACCTCCGGTACGACCAATGGAAAATGCTCCAGCCGATCCTTGAGGAATATTTCAGGGTTGAGCAAGATGAGATCTACTTCAGCATTCTTCCTACAACAACACAATATGCGCGTAATTCCTTCTTTTCCGGACTCCTTCCGACTGAGATCGAGAAGAAATATCCCAAACTGTGGGTTGATGAAGATGAAGAAGGCACGAAGAACAATAATGAGAGCGAATTTGTGGGTGAGTTGCTTAAACGGTTCGGAAGGGATATCAAATATTCCTACTACAAAGTGCTGAACCAGACTTACGGAAAAAAGCTGGTTGAGTCGATGCCCAATCTGATGGTGAATAAGCTCAATTTCATCGTCTATAATTTCGTTGATATGCTTTCACATGCCCGGACCGAAATGGAGATCATCCGGGAGCTTGCTGATGACGAGAAAGCCTACCGTTCGCTCACGGTTTCATGGTTCCAGCATTCCCCGTTACTTGATATTTTCCGGTTCCTGGCAGAAAAGGACGTGAATGTCGTGATCACCACCGACCACGGGTCCATCCGGGTGAACAACCCGGTCAAGGTGCTGGGCGACAAGAACACAAATACCAACCTTCGGTACAAAACCGGGAAAGCACTGAAATATGAGCGAAATGATGTTTTCGAGATCAAAAACCCGGCGGATGCTTTTCTTCCCAGGGTGAATGTGAGCTCAAATTATATCTTCTGCCGCAACGATGACTTCTTTGCCTATCCGAATAACTACAATTACTACGTGAACTATTACAAGAATACATTCCAGCATGGAGGGATCTCGATGGAGGAGGTGATGATCCCGTTTGTGGTGATGAAACCTAAGTAGAATGAAGACGGTTGTCAGAGGATGGAGGTAGGAGGTCAGATGATAGAGAATAGAGAATAGAGGTCAATTAAGGACTTGGTAAATGTCATCATAATTCATAATTCAAGCTCATTATTCATAATTGAACATCTTTTGCAATTCCGAGAAAGATCTTGTTCCGGCGGCTGAAAGGTTGATTGACTTGTATCCGGATGCACGTGTATTTGCATTTTATGGAAAAATGGGATCTGGCAAGACAACCTTTATAAAAGCAATCTGCCGGGTCCTGGGTGTCAGGGAGGTGGTGCAGAGTCCTTCATTCGCGATCATCAATGAGTACAGGCTTGATGATAACATGGGAGTCTATCATTTTGACTTTTACCGCATTAAAAAGCAGGAAGAAGCGCTGGATATAGGATATGAGGATTATTTCTATTCAGGAAATTACTGTTTTATCGAATGGCCGGAACTCATAGAACCATTACTGCCTGAGGGAACAGTGTGTGTGACGATCAGCGGGGAAGAGGGGAGGACGATTGATTTTTAGCCGGCAGCCGGCAGTCGGCAGCCGGCAGTCTGTAATTCCTTGCTGTTGGAGATAGATATTATGTATAGGAAAGAACCTGTGAACCGCCGACTGCTGACTGCCGGCTGTGAACTGCCGACTTTTTTCTATCTTCGTATAAATTTTAAGGTATGGATCAGGGTAAACATGATGTAAGGAAATTTTCACATTCCGAAATGATCCTTCCGCAGGAAGAAACGCTGGAAGTAGGAAGGCAGAAGAGTAATCTTACGCTGGGTGTTCCCAAAGAAACGGCATTTTACGAGAACAGGGTGCCACTGATCCCTGACGGTGTCGGATTATTGTCAAGGCATGGTCACAGGGTGCTGATCGAAGCAGGTTCAGGAACAGGTGCGCATTTCACCGACCATGAATACAGTGAAGCCGGCGGGGTGATCGTTTATTCGACGGAAGAGGTTTATAAAGCCGATACGATCCTGAAAGTTTCGCCGGTCACAGCAGATGAAATGGAATTCCTGCGGCCGAAGCAGACCATCTTCTCGACGCTTCACATGGGGATGCAGGAACAGGATTATTTCCGGGGCCTGATGGCAAAGAAAGTGACCACTCTTGCCTTTGAACTGATCCGGGATAAATCAAATGTGCTGTCTGTTATCCGGGCCATGAGTGAGATTGCAGGCAGTTCCTCCGTTTTTATTGCCGCCGAATACCTTCGCGATCCGGAATATGGCCGGGGCCAGGTATTTGGAGGGATCACCGGGATAAGGCCATCGGAAGTGGTCATCATCGGTGCAGGTACGGTGGCCCTCTCAGCTGCCCGGTCGGCTATGGGTCTGGGTGCAATGGTGAGGGTTTTCGATAATTCGGTCTACCGGCTCAGAAGGTTGCAGAACACATTGGGGGTAAGGATTTTTACTTCCATTCTTCATCCCAAGGTCCTTTTGGAATCAATCAAGGCGGCTGATGTTGTCATCTGCGCCATTCATTCGCAAACCGGGAAAACTCCCTGCATCATCACCGAAGATATGATCAGCCAGATGAAGGAAGGCTCTGTTATCATTGATATAAGCATTGATCAGGGGGGATGCATTGAAACATCACATCCGACAAATCATAAAAATCCTGTTTTTCAAAAATATGGGGTAACCCATTATTGTGTGCCAAATATCCCGTCCCGGGTGCCTCACACCGCTTCACAATCGCTCGATAACATTTTTGTTCCCATCTTGCTGGATATCGGCAATGAAGGGGGCATTGAAAACCTTCTTAAAATGGATCCCGGGTTACGTCATGGTGTTTACCTTTACAATGGTATTCTTACGAATCATTACATCGGGAAGTATTTCAACATGCCGTCGCAGGATATCGATCTTCTGATGGCTGCTTTTCATTGATCAGGATTCCAGGCTTTTTTCAATGAAAACGATCATTAAATCTGTAAGTCAAGAGTTTTGTACGATCCATACAGGGGATGAGGTCATCGATGATTTGAACCTCTTCCTCCGGGAATGCCCTGCCGGACCTGCCGGCATTTTTATCCTCGTTGATGAAAATACGGAAAAATTTTGCCTGCCTTTCCTGCTGAAAAATGCGGATACGCTCAGGGATTCCAACGTCCTGGTGACAAAAGCGGGGGAAAAGCATAAAAACATTGAAACTGCACAGGAACTCTGGAAAAGCATGATGAGCCTCGGTGCTGACCGGCATTCTCTTCTGATCAACCTGGGCGGAGGTACCATTTCAGACCTGGGTGGATTTGTGGCATCGGTTTTTAAGCGCGGAATAACATTCATTAACATCCCCACAACACTGATGGCTCAGGCGGATGCCGCCATCGGGGGCAAGACAGGGATCAACCTCCGGGAGTATAAGAACCAGGTGGGCTCATTTTACCTGCCGGCAGCGGTATTTATTTTCCCAGAATTCCTGGAAACCCAGGACACTGACCAATTATTGAGTGGTTTTGCGGAGATCATCAAGCATGGGTTGATCAAAGGGGGGATATTGTGGCAGCAAATCTGCTCCCTGGATCTGCGGAAAGCCGGAAACAACAAGGAGCTTGCACATATCCTGGGAAGGTTTTCATTGAAAGCTGCATCCCTGAAAAGTGAGATTGTCAATAAGGACTATAAGGAAAAGAAAGAACGGAAAGCCCTGAACCTGGGGCATACCATCGGGCATGCCTTTGAGTCCTTTGCCCTGAAAGATGAGAGGGAATTATTGCATGGTCATGCAGTATCTTTGGGGCTTTTATGTGAAAGCTATCTGTCAGCACGGGTGGCAGGCCTCAGGGAAGCAGATCTTGAGAAGATCGTGTGGATCATCCTGAGCAATTATCCACTCTTTTCTTTGGATGAAAAAGATATTGACCGGATAATGGAGTGCCTGGATCACGATAAAAAGAACAAGGGAGGAAAGATCATCTTCACCCTGCTGAAAGAGCCGGGAAAGGTTCTTCCGGATCAACCGTGTGACAATGAACTGATCAGGGATTCCTTCGGTTATTATTGCAGACTGGCAAAACACTTTGTAATGCAGTAAAATGCATGAAGACAATCACGATAGATAAACCGGACAAGACCCTCAGAGGGACCATTCAGCTTCCTTTTTCAAAAAGCCTGAGCAACCGGCTTCTGATGTTGCGCGCCTTGGCTGACAAGGATTTCACGATCGTGAACAGTTCGGTTTCAGGAGATACACTCCTGCTTGCAAAGCTGCTCAATGAATGTTTGGAGAAAAAAGGAAGCCGGCAGGTTGTTGAACTTGATACGAAGAATGCAGGGACGGCGATGCGGTTCCTGACGGCATACCTGGCTGGTTTTCCCGGGAAATGGATACTCACAGGCTCTGACAGGATGAAAGAACGTCCGATCGGTCCCCTGGTAGATGCGCTTCTGGCTTTGGGAGCAGATATTCAATACCTCTCAAAGCTGGATTATCCGCCGCTTTTGATTACAGGCAGGCAATTGCATGGATGCGAAATCAGTCTGAATGCAGGCATTTCCAGCCAGTTCGGCAGCGCCCTTATGCTGGTGGCGCCTTCCATCGAAGGAGGGCTTGTGATCAACCTGAAAGGACAGGCCGTTTCACGCCCATACCTCGACATGTCGTTACGGCTCCTGAACCATTTTGGGGTGAAAGCGAGAAAGGAGGGACCCCAAATCCAAATTCCGCAATCAAAAATCCAGGCTGGAGGATACCACGTCGAAGCAGACTGGTCCTCAGCCGCCTTTTGGTACGAATGCAGTGCATTTGCCGATGAGGTTGACCTGTTCCTGCCGGGACTGGAAGCTGACAGTCTCCAGGGAGATTCAGTGTTACCGGGCATTTACCAGAATTTCGGGATTGTAACTGAATTTACGAAAGAAGGAGTTCACCTGTCCAAAAAGAAACAGAAGATCGATGGTTTTTATTTTCATTTCATTGATTACCCGGATATTGCTCCACCGGTGATCGTGTCCTGCGCTGCTGCGGGCATCCGGGGCAGGTTCGAAGGATTGAAAAGCCTTCGCATCAAGGAATCCGACCGGTTGTCGGCTCTCCAGGCGGAGTTGATAAAGGTCGGAATCGGTTCGGACATTTCTATTGAAGATGACCAGGATCTTACCCTGGAATTTCCTCCTTCCAGGATAAAACCAGTTCCGGATATCCTGTTTGAATCTTACCAGGATCACCGGATTGCCATGGCCTTTGCTCCGCTTGCCCTGAAAATTGGAAAACTCCGGATTGAAAACCCCGATGTGGTGAAGAAGTCGTATCCCGGGTTTTGGGAGGACATGGTTTCCGTTGGGTTCAGGGTGGAATAAAAAATCCAAAATCTAAAATGGTAAAATATAAAATTATATTACCATTTTGGATTTTGCCATTTTGCCTTTTACCATTTGATTTCAAAGTAATCCGGCATTTTTAAGGACTTCCATGAGTTTTGGCTGCTGTTTCGCATATTCTCTCAGGGCGTTTATGAGTTTGTCATTATCCCGTTTTATTGGAGAGAGGGAAAGTTTTCGGTCCCAAAATGCGAATCCGAATACACTGATCATGGTAGTAGTGAAGATCCCGATTATTGCCCATAAAAAATTGAACAATTGCTCAAACCGTGAATTCATATCTGATTGCATGGATTCAACCCTTTGCTCGGTTCGGATAATCCGGTCCCTGTCATCCAATGAATGGGGGATTTCCTTGAGTTCCGCCCTGGCAAATATGGGGATCAGCAGAATAATGAGAAAGAAGAATTTTTTTGGTGTTTTCATTTCTTGTGGATTAAGTTTATAGCTTAATCCGGTTTGAAGCACAAAGGTAATATGATTAAATAGAATATTTTTCAACAATTCAAGGATGGCCCGGTGAAAGATTCCTTCGCTCTCCCTTCGCTCTCCTTTCGTTCTGCCCTCATTGACGAACAAGCATACAGGTTTTTTCACTATTCATTCTTTTCTTCCGCAAAAGTCTTCGGGAAATATTTATTTTTGAATCCTCAATAAAAGTTTTGACCTTTGACCTTTGACTTTTGACTTTTGACTTTTGACTTTTGACTTTCCTCCATGGTAGTTGACATTTTTATTCCCTGCTTTATCGACCAGGTTTACCCCGAGACAGGTATGAACATGGTAAAGATCCTGGAAAAACTGGGGCTTGACGTTCATTACAACGGGAACCAGACCTGCTGCGGACAAATGGCGTTCAACAGCGGTTTCTGGGATGAAGCCAAGCAAATGGGGGAGAAGTTCATCCGGGATTTCCCCAACGACCGGCCGGTCATCAGCCCGTCAGCTTCCTGTGCCGGGATGGTGCGGAATTACTATTCCTGGCTTTTTCACAATACCGCGCTTCATTACGAATATAAGCAACTGAAGAAGAACCTGGTTGAGTTCAGTGACTTCATGATCAACCAGATGAAAGTTGATGATGTCGGGGCCATATTCGAACACGTGGTGACGTACCATGATTCCTGTGCGGCACTCCGGGAGTACGGGATAAAAGATGAGCCCCGGGCTCTCCTTGCGAAAGTAAAGGGACTTGAACTGAGGGAAATGAAAGACAATGAAGTGTGCTGCGGCTTCGGGGGAACGTTTTCCGTGAAATTTGAGCCGATCTCCACTGCTATGGCTGAACAGAAAGTAAAACGGGCACTCGAGACGGGTGCCGAATACATCGTTTCCACCGACTCATCCTGCCTGATGCACCAGCAGGCCTACATTGACAAGCACCAGCTGCCCATCAAAACGATCCATGTCATTGATGTGCTGGCATCAGGATGGTGACCTAACATAATTTCTTCGGAATGAAAAATTTCCTTAACTTTGCGTGTAAAGATATGTTTTTTCACCCGGGGTTTTAAGATGGCATACAGGTTTTTCCGCTGTTACATAATTACGGTCCTTGTTTTAATTGGTGCCGGGGCATTGGCGCAACAACACGCACCGCCACCGCCACCGACTGTTCAGGATTGTGCCGGGGCCATTCCGGTCTGCCAGCCTGTTTATACGACCACAACCTCCTATACAGGTCACGGAAATGTTTATCCCGAGATCAGGAGCAACGGTGTTTGTCCGCTTTGCATGGACGGGGAAAAAAATGATGTTTTCTATATCATAACTGTCCAAACGGGCGGATTGCTTAAATTCAAGCTCACGCCCAACAACCCGGCCAATGATTATGACTGGGAATTGTTCAATATGACGAACGCTGATTGTGCTGATCTCTACACTCTGGCCAGCCAGCTGACGGTAAGCTGCAACTCATACGGAGTGACAGGCACGAACGGACCCACCGGGATCAATACGACACTCAGCAATAACCAGAATTGCAATGGCCCCGGAAATACCAACGGCCCGGCCTTCAACAAAGACCTTCCGGTACATGCCGGAGAAACCTTTCTCCTGAATGTCAGCAACTGGTCCTCTACGCAGCAATCGGGCTATACTCTTGATTTCAGTGAATCAACCGCGCAGATATATGACAACATTCCACCTGTGATCGATTCCATTCAGCAACCGATCTCCTGTTCCGGCGCATCCCAGCTTTATTTCAAGTTTTCCGAGAATGTAAAGTGCAACGAAGTGTATCAGCATCCTGAAAAGTTCACAATTACGGGAGGAACCGGGGGAACCTATACGGTGGTAAGCGTTACAAGCGTGGCTTGCTCGCTTGGTGCAACTCAATCGCCAACGTATTACCTTGGTGTCAACCCGAAAATGTACGGTGGATCCTACAATCTGAATATCGTTGGAGTCATTCATGACCTCTGCGATAATGCTGCCGTTAACCAGGGGTATCCTTTCACGCTTGTTGAAGTGAATGCCCCTGTCGCAAATGCCGGTCCTGATGCCACCATCCCTTATGGCACACCGGTAACTCTTCATGGGGTTGCTACGGGAGGTACAGGTGCTAAAACCTTTCATTGGGAACCGGTGGCATTGCTTTCCAATCCGGATGTTCAGAATCCCGTGACATCGGTGCCTTTCCCGACAACAGTTTTTACGGTCACCGTTACCGACAGCATCGGTTGTCATGATAATGATGATGTACAGATCAATGTTACCGGGGGGCCGCTGAGTGTGACTGCTGCAGCAGATCCCAATACGATCTGCATCGGGGAATCTGCCATGATTTCTGCACTTACCTCCGGCGGAGGGACCGGGAACTATACGTATTCGTGGACCTCAAATCCCCCGGGGTTCACTTCAACCATTGCAAACCCGGTTGTGTATCCGGCAACGACAACGACCTATTCAGTGACCGTTGTCGACGGAAACGCAAATGCATCGGGGAATGTCACCGTCAATGTAAATCAATTACCCTTTGCCAATGCAGGATCTGACATCAGTATTCCATATGGAACAAATGCATCCCTGCATGGAACAGCTGCAGGAGGCTCCGGGAATTACTCCTATTACTGGATATCCAATCCTCCCGGATTGTCCTCGAACCTTCAGGAACCTCTGTTTATAAACCTTACGGCAACAACGATCTTTTCACTTACAGTGACCGACCTGGGCACTTCATGTATAAGTGATACGTCAAGGGTGATCGTAACCGTAACTGGCGGCCCGCTGAATGGCGCCCCCATTGCATCCCCCCCCGTGATCTGTAAATATGCATCAACCACCCTTCATTCGATGGCAGGTGGTGGTTCCGGAACGTATACATATCAATGGACCTCTTCTCCCCCGGGTTTTACATCAACCTCTGCCGATCCGGTGGTAACACCATCAGGAACAACGACCTATAACCTGCTCCTTGATGATGGCTTCAACCAGCACTCCAGTACCGTTACTGTGACTGTGAATCCGACGCCGGTCATTTATCTCGGCCCTGCCGATACGACTGTCTGTGTTTTTGACACGGTGAACCTGAATGCCGGTAACCCCGGATCTTTCTATTACTGGTCAAACGGTGCCACCACACAGAGTATAAAAGTCGGCACTACAGGAATTGGGTACGATATCCAGAATTACAAAGTCAAAGTGACAAATACATTCACCTGTTCAGATTCAGCTGAGATCAATGTGATTTTTTCGTATATTGCATGCAGTGGAATTTCGGAAGAAATGGATGGACAGGTCTTTATCATTTATCCGGATCCCACACACGGAATCATTACAATAACAGGGGAAAGGATAGGATCAGAGATTGATCTTCAAATCTGTGATCTCCTGGGAAGGTATATTACCGGTGAGAAAATCAGGCCCGGGGCAGATCAAACATTCAGGAAAACAGTTGATCTTTCCGGGAAACCGGGGGGTGTTTACCTGATTAAAATGGCAGGTCCGACATTTGTACGTGTGAAGAAAATCATACTGAATTAAATGAACCATTGACCCAAATGCAAATCCAATGAAAAGTAAAATGAAAGAAACAGGTATGAAGACAGTGATACTCTGCTTCCTGCTGCTAACCGGAACGGTTCTGTTTGGCCAGGAATCTTCTGTAGAAGATATTAATCCGGCTGATCCTGCATTTATTGAAAAGTATGAACACGTTGACTTTGCCGGTAAGTTTGCAGTCCTTGTGCTAAGCAATGAAACCAACAACTATTACATGGCCGATTTTACCTTGTTGCCGACAAGGTTTGAAAAGGTCTACTTTCTTAATCTCGTTTTTGCAGGAGGCAAGATCGTGAACATTGATTCTGATATTTCCCATAAAAAAGTGTGGTTCTTTTCAAACAGGGTCAACGAGAAATCGGAGATCCTCGGCTTGTTTGATCAGCTCAGGGATAAAACCCTGAAAGCAAAAGCAACCTTCACTGACCAGCAGAAATCCGACTGGCTTAAAAAGAATGACAAATACAAGTAATACAGGTTGTATATGAAAAGAGCAATTCCAATCTTCATTTTGTTTTCTTTCCTGGCACTTTGCGGATTTTCACAATCTGATGCAGGAGGGAATGTTACCTGTGAAACGGCTGACCCGTTTTGCACCGGAACCGTTTATACTTTCCCTGCCGGTGTGAATGCCCCTCCCGGGCAGTCAGGACCATGTTACAGTTGTCTGACGACCAGGCCCAACCCTGCATGGTATTACATGAAGGTTGCCAATTCCGGCAATATCGTTATCTTTATGTCGAGCACTCCTTCCCATGATATTGATTTCTGCTGCTGGGGACCATTTACCTCAGAGGACTGTTGTACACAGCTGACCTGCAACAAAGTAGTTTCATGCAGCTATTCTCCGAATCCTACAGAAACATGTACTATCCCCAACGGAATAACAGGTCAGTACTACATGCTGGTAATTACAAATTTTTCCAACCAGCCCTGCAACATTACCTTCTCACAAACCGGAGGGACCGGATCAACAGATTGCACAATCTTACCTCCGCCATGCGGAAACAACAGTCCTATCTGTGCAGGTCAGACCATACAGCTGACCGCAAATCCTGTTGCCAATGCCACGTATCACTGGCATGGACCAGCCGGATTTGTATCCACTGTCCAGAATCCCTCTATACCGAATGCCCAGCCAGTCAATTCCGGCCCCTATTACCTGCGGATCGTAGTTAACGGACAGCCCAGTGCAGATTCATCCATGACGATGGTATATGTTTACAAACCCATTGTGAACGCAGGACAGGATACAACCATCAATAACAGCACATATGCAAACCTCCATGCACATACGACCGGTGGCAGCGGCCATTATCATTATCACTGGGAACCAGCAGCGATGCTGATTGATCCGAACATACCGAATCCCCGGACGGATTACCTTTTTGCGACACAGATCTTCACGGTACAGGTGTTGGATGATTCTGCCAACTGCAATTCATCTGACGCCATCACGGTAAATGTTGTTGGAGGAAGCCTTGCAGTGAGTGCAGTTGCTGATCCTTCCACCATATGTGCAGGAGAAACTACGCAACTCCAGGCTGTCGGTTCAGGAGGAGCCGGAACATATACGTACAGTTGGCATGGCCCTAACGGATTTACCTCTGCTATCCAGAATCCAACCGTTCAGCCGATGGTGACTTCTACCTATACAGCATCAGTGTTCGATGGCTTTCACCACGACTCAACCACTGTTACGATCACGGTGAACCAGTTACCGGTCGCAAATGCAGGGGTCGATGATACCATCCCTTATGGAACCTACATTTACCTCAATGGCTCTGCCACCGGTGGAACCGGAAATTATTTTTACAGCTGGACGCCCGCCGACAAACTTGTGAATGCGAATATTGAATCGCCCCAAACGACTTACCTTAACCAGACAACTGTTTACTCTCTGACTGTAACTGACCTGACCACAAACTGTATCAGCGCCAATAACGCCAATGTTACGGTCCTTGTCACAGGCGGAGCACTGAATGTCAACCCGGTTGCAACACCCGATTGGATCTGTATTCACGATACCACCCAGTTGCATGCTTCTGCCGGCGGTGGCAATGAAGGATATTATGAATATTACTGGTCATCCAATCCTCCCGGGTTCTCCACGATTTTTTCCAATGATCCGGATCCCCTGATGCATCCGCTCACCAATACGGTCTATAAGGATTCTGTCTGGGATGGCTTTAACGGTGTGTCACAATATGTTACTGTTTCTCTCTATCCGCAGCCTGTTATCAACCTCGGACCCAGTGATACTACGGTCTGTTCCTTTGATACAATACTTATCAATGCAGGAAACCCGGGTGCTTCTTACCTTTGGAGCAACGGAGAAACCACGCAAATGATCCGTGCAGGGTCAACAGGAATCGGTAACGATGCCCAGCAATACCAAGTTACTGTGACTAATGAACATGGATGTTTTTCTTCGGATTCTATCATGATCATTTTCGATGTCATCGCATGTACGGGAATCCAGGCGAATAATAAGGGAACCAGCCGTTTCCTGATCTATCCGAATCCCGCCTCACATGAAGCTACATTCGAATCGTCGCAATTAAAGGAGGATACTAAAGTATCATTGATAAACGTTCTTGGAAGGACATTCAGGGAGTTTATCATTCCGGCAGGCGATAAAGGCAAATCATCGGTTGAAGTCGATCTTTCAGATCTTCCGAAGGGAATATACCTGGTCAGATTTGACAATGCATACTTTGTACAAATTGAAAAACTTGTCATTCAGTAGTGAAGTTTAGAAAGATCCATCCTTCCCTCTTTCCGGCCATCATTGCAGGGGTGTTGATTTTTATTGGCTGCTTGTTCACCTCTCAATCCTTACCGGCACAGGATATGAATATTGGTGGATATATTGTCACCGATTGCCCCCGTTCCAATAAGCAGGCTGATATTTGGTATTTCGGAGAGAATGCCGGGATAGATTTCAGGAGTGGTACTGCCATTCCACTGCTTAATGAAACGGTTATGACGTCTTTCAAAAGCAGTTCTGTAATTTGTGACAGTACAGGAGGGCTTCTTTTCTTTACCGACGGCAGGTTGGTCTGGGACAGGAATTTCTTCACCATGGGAAATCCTGTGACGATCAATGGAAACCCGGGTGTTACTCAACCCTGCATTATTGTTCCCCAGCCTGGTACTGCCGGTTTATACTATATTTTCACGATTGATGTGATGGCATTTAAGCCGGATAATACGTATACAACGAAAGGGCTTCAGTATTCCGTTATCGACATGAACAAGCGATTGACAAACGGAGATACGACAAGCCAGTTGAATGTGCCGCTGCTTTCCCCTGTCTCCCAGAAGATCACAGCTGTAAAACACGGGAACAGGAAGGATTTCTGGATCATTGTGCACAAATGGGATTCGGATGAATTTGATGCATTCCTGCTCACCGAAACCGGATTGTCGGCACCGGTCGTCAGCCATGCCGGTGCTGTTCAGGGAGGTGGTTTTGCAAACCAGACCAACGCTTATGGTTACCTGAAAGCCTCACCAAATGGGAAGCTGATCGCACAGGCCATATCCGGGTTGAACAAAATGGAGGTATTCAATTTTGACAATACATCAGGGGTCCTTTCCAACCCCAATGCCTATATATTCAATGCCCCGGGGATATTTCCCTATGGCCTGGAATTTTCATCCGATAGCAGGAAGATCTATACAAGCCTTCTTCAGATCACAGGAAATGGTCCGCCAACATCGCCATCAAGGGTATACCAGTTCGATCTGAATACGGGCATCAACAACCCAGTGCTGGTCGATTCATCTGCAGGAGTGAGAATCGGGGGAATGCAGCTTGCGACAGACGGCAGGATCTATGTTTCAAGAACGATCAACCTGCTGAACAAGAAGGATTCATTGGATGTGATCTATAACCCGACGAGGCCCGGTCTGGATTGTAATTACAATTCACTTAACAATACGGGCGGAAGCCTTTTCTCTCTTCAGGGCAGAAACAGCATCTATGGATTGCCCAATTTTGTTCAGAGTTATTTTGATATCCCCATGTTTACACACGACAGTGTTTGTCTTGGCGATATTACCCGGTTCAACATCGTAAACAAAGCCAACATCGATAATGTAGTCTGGAATTTTGGGGATGGCAGCACATCGACGGATCTTTCGCCGTTCCATACATATGCGTCATCCGGGAATTTCAATGTCAAACTTACAGAGACATTCAATGGGAAATCATTTACAGATTCCTCCACTGTGACCGTATTCCGGTTACCACCTGTTCAACTGGGCGATACCATCCTGCTCTTTTCCGGTGCATCCATTGTACTTCATGCAGGTGGCGGATACCAGGAGTATCTCTGGTCGACTGGTTCTTCTGATTCCCTCATCACCGTGAGTGCAGGAGGGAACTATTGGGCCCGGGTGGAGGATGAACATTGCTGTTTGAATACCGATTCCGTCCTGGTCCAGCAATTTCAATATTTTTTTCCGAATGCATTCACTCCCAATGGAGACGGCCGTAATGACTACTTCAGGGCGGTCGGACGTTATAAAAATGTCAAATTCAGTATGTCGGTCTTTAACAGATGGGGAGAACTCGTCTTTCAATCCGACAATATTGACAGAGGCTGGGATGGAACTTCTGCCGGAGGTCTTTGTCCCCCGGATGCCTATGCATGGATCTGCAATATTGAATTCCTTGGCACCGACATTACGACAAACGGAAAAATCGAATTTAAAGGTACGGTCACGCTCGTCCGATGACACTAGAGAAATATTCAGGGGTCTTAGCACTGGAGCTTAACATTGCTTCCACATTTGTAAGGAATACCATTAAGCTTCTCGAAGAAGGGGCTACAATCCCATTTATTGCCCGCTACCGTAAGGAAATGACAGGCAGCATGGATGAGGTTGTCATCGCAAAGATCCGTGACAGGCTGAACCAGCTGAAGGACCTTGATGCACGCCGGGAGGCCATCCTGAAATCCTTAACAGAACAGGAAAAGCTTACAACAGAACTCGAGAGTGCCATCAATGAAGCATCGACCATGGCAGAGCTCGAGGATATTTATCTGCCATATAAACCAAAGCGCAAAACAAGAGCGTCCATAGCCAGGGAAAAAGGCCTGGAACCCCTTGCAAAATTGATCCTTTCCCAGAAGTATCACGATGTGGAAGTCAAGGCCGGTCCGTTCATCGATCCGGAAAAGGGTGTTGCAAGTGCAGATGAAGCCATCCACGGAGCCTGTGATATCATTGCCGAATGGGTGAACGAACATAGTTACGGCCGCAAACGGATCCGTACCCTCTTCCAGCGCGAAGGTTTTCTTACTTCAAAGGTGGCCAAAGAAAAGCAGGAAACAGGTGCGAATTACCGCGACTATTTTGAATTCAGCGAACTGCTCTGGAAAGCTCCTTCCCACAGGGTCCTTGCAATTTTCCGCGGAGAAAATGAAGGATTCCTCAAGGTTTCCGTGGATGTTGAACTTGACAAAGCCATGGAAATCCTTGAAAAAATATTTATCAGGGGTACAAACCGGTCTTCGGAACTGGTAAAAGAAACGATAAAGGACAGCTGCAAGCGGTTGTTGTTTCCTTCAATGGAAACTGAAATGCGTCAATGGGCAAAGGAAAAAGCCGACAGGGAAGCCATCAGGGTGTTCGCGGAGAACCTGCGACAGTTATTACTTGCACCTCCGCTGGGCCAAAAAAATGTACTGGCGATTGACCCCGGGTTTAGAACGGGTTGCAAGGTAGTTTGTCTTGACCGGCAGGGAAAGCTCCTTCATAATGAAACGATCTACCCCCATCCTCCCGAATTGGATGTAAAAGGCTCGATCCATAAGATAAGAAGCCTCGTCAGTGCTTATAAGATCGAAGCTATTGCCATTGGAAACGGAACAGCCGGAAGGGAGACCGAAAGATTGATCAAGTCAATCCCGTTTGACAGGGATGTCATTGCGATCATGGTGAACGAAAGCGGGGCTTCGGTGTATTCAGCTTCAGCGGTCGCGCGGGCAGAATTTCCCGAATACGATGTCACGGTCAGGGGCGCAGTTTCCATCGGCAGAAGATTGATGGATCCGCTGGCAGAGCTGGTAAAGATCGATCCGAAATCGATAGGCGTCGGTCAGTACCAGCATGATGTAAACCAGAACGACCTGCAGCAAAGCCTGGTTGATTCGGTGGTCAGTTGTGTCAATAATGTCGGGGTTGAGGTAAATACGGCCAGTGAGCAGCTTTTAACCTATGTTTCAGGACTTGGTCCATCACTGGCAAAGAACCTGATCGCTTACCGTGACAAAAACGGGGCATTCCGTTCGCGGGAAGAGCTGAAGAAGATCAGCCGGTTCGGAGACAAAGCCTTTGAGCAGGCTGCCGGCTTCCTGAGGATAAGGGATGGGGAAAATCCGCTCGACCGGAGTGCCGTTCATCCTGAATCCTATCATGTAGTTTACAAAATGGCTGGTAAAGCAGGATGTTCCGTTGGTGACCTCCTCGAAAAGCAGGAGTTCAGGGAGATCATCCGTCCCGAGGAATTTGTTACAGAAAAAGTCGGATTGCCTACCCTTCATGATATCATGCAGGAACTGGCAAAGCCGGGACGTGATCCAAGGAGCAAATTTGAAATGTTCGAATTTGCGAAAGATATAAACTCCATTGAAGATCTTAAACCGGGGATGAAACTTCCGGGAATTGTTACAAACATCACTAAATTCGGTGCTTTTGTGGATATAGGTGTTCACCAGGACGGCCTCGTGCATGTGAGCCAGATGGCCAACCGGTTCATTCGGGATCCGGGGGAAGTAGTAAAGCTCAACCAGAAAGTAATGGTCGTTGTCGTTGAGGTCGATCATGCCAGGAAGCGCATCCAGCTTTCCATGAAAGGGGCAGAAGATCAAAATAATCCGGGAAAATAAACGTTTATTCAGTCATCCATTGTTTCTGTCCATGAAAAGGATCCTTACTGCCTTTCTTCTTTTAATCCTGGTCATTTCTGAAAAAGAAGTATCCGCGCAGCGGATCTATGGAGCCTTGTCGGCAGGACTGAACCTTTCGCAGATCGATGGGGATGAGATCTATGGATTTCACCATGCAGGCTTCAATGTCGGCCCTTCCGTGATCATTCCCTTTACCAAAAATAAAAAATGGACCGTGACCCTGGAACTTGATTATTCACAGCTCGGAAGTTACCAGAAACATGGCCCATCTGATTCCATTACAGCAATAACTCCTTACCGTAAAATTAATCTTGACTACGCAGTTGTTCCTGTTCTTGTTCATTTCACGGATAAGAACATTATTTCCGGAGGATTGGGATTTTCTTACGGCCGGCTGGTCAATGCAAAGCAATGGGAACGTGATTCACTGGTTGTGAATGGCTTGTCGGGTCCATACAGCAAGAATGACTGGGATGTACTGATCGATGTCAAACTGAAATTGTACCAGCGTCTCTGGTTCAATTTCCGGTATTCCTACTCCATGGCCAAGATCATAACCTATCACTGGAAAAACGAGGCGAACCAAGAATGGGACAGGAATGGATACAATAATGTACTCACCTTCAGGCTGACCTATGTCTTCAACCAGCCGATCGTCAAAAAGAATGGAAAAGCCAAAACGGGCGGAGCGAAATAGCCCGGCGATTGTGTATTTCACGAAGATCCGCGAAGAAAATAACAAAGGTCCGCGAAGGAATTGCTTACCGTTAAATCGTCATTCTAAAACCCGGAATCTGAAATCTGATCTTAAACGATCCGTTTGATGATCCTCAGCTTGTGGGTATATCGCTGCTCCTCTTCGTTAAAGATCCCCTCGTGATCGATGATGTCGACCCTGACTTTTCCGGAAGCATGAATGATCCTGTTTTTATCCATGAGTAACCCGGCATGGATGATATTCCCCTCCTCATTGTCAAAGAAGGCAATATCGCCCGGTTCAGCTTCGGAAACGAAATTGAGAGGTTCCCCCTGGGTGGCTTGCAGGGAGGCATCACGCAAAAGCTTGATCCGTTTCAGTTTATAGACCATCTGGATAAATCCTGAACAATCGATACCAAAAGGAGTACGGCCACCCCACAGGTAAGGTGCGTTCAGAAAGAGCATGGCATCATCGATGATCGTTTGTTTTATTTTGATACGTTCTTTAGGTGTGATCGCTTTATCAAACAATCCCGGGTTTGATGTGAGTCCGTCAAAGCTGTAGGTATCCCTGCCGATTTTAAACAGATGTCCGTCAAAACCGGGCAGGGTACTGCCAAGCATGACCGGGAGAACGGTCTGCCTGGTCTCATTTGAAACCAGTTGCACAAGGTCGATGGTTACAGCCGGATCTTCATTGAAAAGACGGATGAATTCCTGTTCTTCCAGTGAACAATGCTGCTTAATGTTTATCCATCCTTCATAATTGTCATAAGAAAGCCGGATATGCAGCCAGTTGCTGTCTTTCTGAAGGACTTTGTATTGTTCACCGAATAAAACCTGTGTGACCATCTCGCTTTTATGCGAGGGAACTGCCCTCACCGGGATGACGCTTTGCAGGCAAATGCCGAATTCCATTTCATATGAGTTTGAGCGCCAAAGGTAGAAAAAAATTCTTACCTATACTTGTAACTCAAGCATAACAAACCCGTCTTCAATCAGTTTTTTCATTGTTTCGCTCTCTGATTTCTTTCGTTGAAGGAACTGGATGAGCTCACCGTAAAGAACGCTGTCTTTGGCTGTGTCGACAAGTTCAAGGATTTCAAGAACGCAAAGCCAGTCGTCCGGGAAATCTGCTTTCAGCTTTGACCAGATAACGGAAAGCTCGGTGATGTGTTTCCGGTTTTCCCGTACATCACGAACCTGCTGATAGAGGGAGAATAATTCCTCCGATTTTGCCGAATGACTGATCTTATGGGTTTTTTCAACGGGAACAGGATAGGTCAGGTTGAATGCTGCAGGATCCGCAGGGCCCGAAAAGCAGGAAACAATCGAGCTTCCCACAGCCATATCGTAAATCCCCCAGGAGGGCTGGAAAAGCATCTTTCCCTCATAAGTGACATTGCATTCGGAAAAGCGCAAGAGGATCAGCTTGCCGTCTTTCCTCAATTCGTCACACAGGATACCATTGACCTTCAACCCCGATTCGAATTCAAGGTCAACGGTTTCTCCCCCCCGGATCCCGGCCTTTTCAAGCTGCTTCCGATCGGCGAATTCAGGCCATATGGAAAGACCCTTGATCTTTCCCACAGGTGAGCCAAACCCTTCCTGGTGGTATTTCCTGCCCTGGCCCCGCAATTCCTTTCCTGCGTAGTTAAGGCTGGTTGGTCCCATGGTGTTGAGATACACCGGCTCCCCGTTTTTTCCTTTTACTTCGGTGAAGGTTCCTGATACCTGCAGGCCGGAACTGTATTCACAGGTGGCCGTATTTTGTGAACGGATAGCCTTTTTGATACCTTCGAGACTTCCCCTTCGCAAAGCCATCGTATCCGCAAATTCATCAAGGACTTGTGTTAAGGTAGTAAAATCCGGAGTGACGAAAAGTTGTGGCTGAGGTTCGGTAATATCAAAGCTGTAGTTGACGGCATCCAGGGTATAAGGGATCTTCTTCACGACCGGTTGCAGACAATGGAAGCTTTCTGCAATGGAAGACAATAGCCCGGCCCCGTATATCTTCGGTTGGTCAATTGTCCCGATAAGTCCGTATTCTACGGTCCACCAATGGAGGTTCCTGATCTGTGCCAGTTCTGAAGGAGGCCCAAGATGTTGTGTGATCAGGTCGATCCTTTGCTCTGCCTCACGGACCCGCTCCGGATCAGAATAAGGATCTGCTTTCAGGATCGAAAGATGCCGGATCGCTTCATACAACTGGTAATCGGCGGCCGATGAAAATGCTTTGGCCCCGATCTTCCCGAATTCTTTCAGGTAGGCAGCATATTCCGGGTTGGCAATAATGGGCGCATGTCCTGCTGCCTCATGAATGATATCCGGGGCGGAGGTATATCCGATCTGGTCGATCGGGCGGATATCAGCAGCAATAACCAGCACGTTATATGCCTGGAATTCCATAAATGCCGACGGCGGAATGAATCCGTCAACTGCAACAGCAGCCCAGCCGATCTCCTGAAGGATCCTGTTCATCCCATACATATGTGGGATATGATCAATCCCGATCCCCGTTTTTTGGAGTCCTTCCAGATAGGTTTCATGGGCCACCTGGCTGAGGTATCTCACATTCTGTCTCATCACGTATCTCCACAGGGCATGATCCCGGGCCGTATACGAATTATAGGGCTGATCAATTACCAGGCTCATCAGGTGCTTCGGTAATTTATCGAGGATTTCGTTCATTTCCATGGCTGCAATAATTAGATCTAATTCTTCAAAAGCAATATCTTTAACGCAAGCTCAACTTCATGACCGGCAATTTTGCTTTTTGCGAGTTTTTGAAGCTCAACGGCTAATTCTACCTTATCCTTGATATTCCTTAATAATCCTTCTATCTCAGGCAATAACCTGGCCTCTTTGATCTCATTTTCATCCGGCATGGATTTGATATTCCCCAGCAGTCCAAGATCATTACCGCTCAGGATCTTGCTGTACCGGATCTTATCGGGAAGCCGGTCGATCCCGATCCCGGGAGGTTCAACCGGTTTATGCACTTCTATCACGGCTTCCCCGCTTGCCCTGCAATAAAGTTCGCCCCCCATCCTTCCGACAAGGTCGATCTTATGAGGATCAATCTTGCCGTCATGATCCAGGATGACAGGATTGATATGCATCATCACCATTTTGCAGATTACGAGGTTACCGGCCAGTCCCTGCGAACCTGTTTCTATCACCTGAATCACTTTGCATTCAAACTGGACAGGCGATTCCTTTACCCGGAAAGGTGTTACCCGCAGGGAAGGTTCCATCGTGAACCCGGCTTTTTCAAATTCATTTACACCTTTTTGAAAGACAGAACTGGCCAGGCTCATCTGCTGGATCATGCTGTACGATACTGCATTGATAACCACCTCAGGCACTTCCCTGATATTGTCGTATGTGTGTTTCGTTGTATTATCACGACCCTTTCGGGATGGGGAAAACACCAGGATGGGAGGGTTGATCCCGAAGGTGTTGAAAAAGCTGAACGGTGAAAGGTTTGGTCTTCCGTCTTTATCAAGTGTACTGGCGAAAGCAATAGGCCGTGGTGCGATCGACCCCAGCATGAGGCTGTTCAGTCTTACGGGTGAAACCGACAACGGGTCGATCTGCAGATATTCATTTGTCCCTGTTTCCATTTTACCCGATCGTTTTTGCCGGAAGGATCCGGGTGATGGCTTCTCCGAATCCGATCCTAAGCCCTTTCTTTTCAGCAAATCCCCTGAAAATAATTGTATCATTGTCTTCGATGAAACGTCGTTCGAGGCCGTCAGACATCCTGACCGGATCCGTGCCGTTCCAGTTAATTTCAAGCATGGAGCCGAACGAGCCTTTGTCAGGCCCGCTGATGGTTCCGGAGGCATAGAGATCGCCCGGGTTAATATTGCAGCCATTGACCGTCTGATGTGCCAGTTGCTGAACGATATTCCAATAGAGATACCTGTAATTGGTGCGGGTGATGACAGATTCGGGAGAACCTGGTGGTTTCAGTGCAGCCTCAAGCCTGATATCGAAATGATGATCCCCGGAAAACCGGAGATACCGAAGTACTGCCGGTTCCTGTTCAGGTCCGCTGACCCTGAAAGGTTCCAGTGCATCGAGGGTTATAATCCATGGAGAGATGACCGAACCGAAATTCTTCCCGAGAAACGGCCCGAGGGGAACATATTCCCATCGCTGTATGTCGCGGGCTGAAAGATCATTGAACAGGACAAGACCAAAAATATGATCCTCAGCTTCTTCAGTTGTCACTGGATAACCAAGGCGGGTGGCCGGTCCTGTGATAAAGGCTACTTCGAGCTCAAAATCGAGTTCCTTTGTGGGACCATATACGGGGACAACTGCTTTCCCTTCCTGGAACTGACCATTTGGCCGGTGAACAGAAGTTCCCGAGACAACGATCGATGAAGAACGGCCATGATAACCGACCGGAAGATGTTTCCAGTTCGGCAGCAAAGCATTTGCAGGATCCCGGAACATCTTTCCTACGTTGGTTGCATGATCCATGCTTGAGTAAAAATCCGTATAATCCCCGACCTTCACCGGCATCAGCATCTCAACAGACTGTAAAGGGATGAGAACATGCTCTTTAATGCTCTCATTGTCACGAAGCAATGCATTTGACGATTCAAAAATGAATGAAAGTCGTTCCCTTACTTTTCTCCAAACAGGTTTCCCCAATGAAATAAAGTCATTCAGGAATGGCTGGCTGAAAACATCCGAGTCAATATCCAGGCCGTCAAGAAACTGAAATGTTGATAGTCCTTTGAGATCGATCACAGTATCCCCGATACGGGTGGCGGCAGAAGGTGGTTCTCCTTTCCTTCTGAATATCCCGAATGGAATATTCTGTATCGGGAAATCACTTTCCTTGTCAACAGGGATCCAGGATTCAAGTAAGGGATTGTTGGTTTTGTCCATTTGTTTATCTTTATTATTTTAACGTACCCATCCCGACCTTCGGTCTTCCCCTCCCTGCCAGTAGGGAGGGGATAAGAGGGGTGGGTATTGTGCCATCTGCGGCGGGGAGTTCATTGGAGGAGCGGGGTTGAGGTAGTCAAAGCGTCCCTCTCTTTTCCTGCTCAAGTTCTATCGATTCGAACAACGCTTTGAAGTTCCCTTTTCCAAACGCCTTTGCTCCTTTGCGCTGGATGATCTCATAGAAGACCGTCGGACGATCTTCCACAGGTTTTGTAAAGATCTGCAACAGGTACCCTTCATCGTCCCGATCTACCAATATGCCCAATGAATGGAGCGGATCGAGGTCCTCATCGATCTTCCCGACCCTTGACAGGAGGGTGTCATAATAGGAATCAGGGACACGAAGGAACTCGACACCACGGTCACGTAACATCGTAACGGTTTGAATGATGTTGTCGGTGGCAAGTGCGACATGCTGCACGCCGGCCGACCTGTAGAAATCAAGGTATTCCTCGATCTGGGATTTTTTCTTTCCTGCCGCAGGTTCATTGAGTGGGAACTTTATCCGAAGGTTGCTGTTTGCCATGACCTTGCTCATGAGGGCTGAATATTCCGTTGAAATATCTTTGTCGTCGAAGGAGATCAGCTGTGAAAAACCCATCACCTCCGCATAGAACTTCGCCCAGGTATTCATTTCCCCAAGCGGAACGTTCCCAACCATATGATCCACATACTTAAGGCCAGTATCAGCAGGTTTATAAAGAGGTTGCCAGCTTACAAATCCGGGGAGAAAGATCCCGGAATAATTCTTCCGTTCAACAAAGAGATGCACAGTCTCACCGTATGTATGGATCCCCGCGATGATCACTTCACCTGCTTCATCGGCCAGTCGTTTTGGCTCCAGGAAAGGCCGGGCGCCTCTTCTGGTTGTTTCATCAAAGGATTTTGCCGCATCATCCACTCCCAGGGCAATGATGCGAACGCCATCCCCATGTAACCGGCAGTGCTCGGCAATTTCAGTTTCCGGGCTGAGGGAAGTTGTCAGTACGAAACGGATCTTATCCTGGACGACCACATAAGAAGTGCGGTCCTTCAGGCCGGTTTCAAGCCCGGCGTAAGCCAGCGGCTGAAATCCGAAAGCTGTCTGGTAATAATGGGCTGCCTGCCTTGCATTCCCTACATAAAATTCAACAAAGTCTGTCGTGTTGATCGGGAGAAAATCCTCTTTCCCGTTTAAATGTGTATCCATTTTGTTTGTTTTTATTCGATCCATGATTTATAATAATTCGGGTCTTCAATACCCATCGCTGCTTTTGTAATTTTCAACGGGCGGAAGGTGTCGATCATGACAGCCAGTTCATTGGTCGATTTTGCACCAATGCCTTTTTCTACTGCACCCGGGTGCGGCCCGTGAACTATGCCTTTCGGATGAAGGGTGATCTGTCCCTGCTGGATGTTCTTCCTGCTCATAAAGTCCCCGTCGACATAGTACAGCACTTCATCAGAATCCACGTTGCTGTGGTTATACGGGACCGGAATGGCTTCCGGATGGTAATCAAACAGACGAGGCACAAAATCACAGATCACGAAACTGTTCGTTTCGAATACCTGGTGAACAGGCGGCGGCTGATGCAGCCTCCCGGTAATTGGCTCGAAATCGTGGATAGACAGGGCAAAAGGGTAATGGCAACCATCCCATCCGACTACATCGAAGGGATGAGACACGAAGTGGTAAGGCCAGATCCTGTCATCGCGCTTGATCATGACCAGGTAATCGCCCTGCTCATCATGTGTCTCAAGAATTTCCGGTCTCCGGATGTCACGTTCACAGAAAGGAGAATGCTCGAGCAGCTGGCCGGAGGAATTCAAATATTTTTTCGGGAACCTGAGTGGGGTAAAGGATTCCGCAATAAGCAACCGGTTGTCTTCAGAAGAAAATTCAACCTGGTAAGTAATTCCGCGGGGAATGACCAGGTGATCCCCGGGATGAAAGGAAATATTTCCATACATTGTTCTGAGCGTCCCCGATCCCTTGTGCACAAAGATCATTTCATCGGCACCCGAATTCTTGAAGAAATAACCAGACATCGATTTTACGGGGGCCGCGAGCGAAATGTGAATGTCATTGTTAACAAGCACAGTAACTCTGCTTTCAAGGAAATCATCCTTCGGAACGACATTCATCCCAAGGAAACTCCGGTGCTGCATGTTGTTATCTTCTGCAATTTCAGGCACTGCAGAGTATGGCTTGTCGATTTTGCTGACCCTTGTTGGCGGATAGCAATGGTAGGTCAGGGAATAGTTGTCGGAAAAGCCTTCTGTCGAAACCAGTTGCTCCGCATAGAGATTACCGTCGGGCTTCCTATAAATAGTGTGCCGCTTTCGCGGAATTTTTCCCAATGAATAATAAGATGGCATGTTTCTTCCGGATTTTTAGGAGGTTCTTAATGAAATCATTTTCAATAACGCAAAGATATTAAATTAATTTAGAACGAATAAAAATAAAATAGGAAATTCCCGGATTTCTGTGAAGATATTTCTGCCGCATTTTTTAACTTATTGTTTTAGGTAAGATCTGTTGCAATACAGGATCTGACGAGAAAATCAAAAGGTATCCATAAACAGGACCATTCATTTATGCTTTTCTTCTATGGTTTTTGTACTTTCGCAAGGACAAGACAGTGTTTCTGTTCTGTCAATAAGCCCTACAAATTACTTCTGGTTATGAAAAAACTCTTACTAACAATCATTGTCACCCTCTCCGTTATCTTCTCAAATGCTTCAGAGGGGCCATATTCGATCATGGGTTTCTTTTATTACAAGAACGGTGGATTAACCCCGCTTGACCATGTGAAGGTCGTGTTGCTGCAAAATGGGCAGCCGGTTGACAGTACGCTCACCTCAAATACAGGATTCTACCTGTTTTCAGGGTTGGCGGACAATACATATATTATAGAAGGTTATTGTACAAAACCCTGGGGAAGTGTCAACGGAACGGATGCATTAAAGATTGAACGTCAGTTTACAGGTATCGACACCATTACACTTCCCGTTATACTGAATGCGGCTGATGTAAACAACAGCGGATCCGTGAATGGGACAGATGCTGTAAAGACAAAGCGGAGATTTGTTGGAATGGATAATTCATTTTTACGGGGGAACTGGACATTTGCCAAGCCAGCCGGAGGAAATTCGGTTACATTATCTGGCGGCAGTATCCGCCAGGATTTTTATGGGTTATGTGTTGGAGATGTCAACGGGAGCAACATACCGTTGCCTACGCAGGAATTGCCGACTGTGAGAACTGTTGATGCTTCAGCCATTACACAATATGCTGCCACTTCAGGAGGGAATGTGTTTTCTGATGGTGGACAGGAGGTAACAGACAGAGGTGTTTGCTGGAGTGTTTCCCAAAACCCGACAACTGCAGATCCGCATACATCGGATGGAAACGGGATGGGCGTATTTTCAAGCAGTCTGTCAGGGCTTACCCCGGGCACATTGTATTATCTCAGGGCATATGCCAACAATAGCCTTGGAACAGGTTACGGAAACCAGGTTTCATTTTCAACGGCGCCTCCGTTTGCCTGCGGTCAGACCTTAACAGATATGCGGGATGGCAGTAATTACAGTACTGTAACGATCGGAACCCAATGCTGGATGGCTCAAAACATGAACATAGGCAACAGGATCTATAGTGCAGATGCCCAAACAAACCATGCAGCCATTGAGAAGTATTGCTATAATAACCTGGATACAAATTGTTCCGTTTACGGAGGTTTGTACCAATGGGACAACACAGTCCAATGGGAGAGTCCATCGATCAAGCAGGGCATTTGTCCTTCTGGCTGGCATGTCCCTTCTGATGCAGAATGGAGTGCTCTCGCGAATTTCCTGGGGGGACCGGCTGCAGCCGGGGGCAAGTTGAAGGAATCCGGTTTTCTTCACTGGGCTGATCCAAATACGGATGCAACAAATACAAGCGGATTCACTGCATTGCCGGGTGGTTCACGGTCCTATTATATGTCACCTTTCGAAGATATGAACCAGGCCGCTTACTTCTGGACATCATCCAGGGATTATGATTCCATCGCCTGGTTCAGGAAACTGTCCTATGACAATGGAAGTCTTATGAGGATCAGCGACGGATTTAAAACCTACGGTTTTTCCGTGCGTTGTATTAAAGGCGGAATACCGACGATAATAACTGCTTCAATAATTGATATCTTACACTTAACAGCAACCGGAGGCGGAAATATAATCTCTGACGGAGAAAACACCATTACTGGAAGAGGAATATGCTGGAATACAACAGGAAATCCTGTGATAGCAGAGAGTCATACAATGGATGGCACCGGGATCGGAACCTTCACAAGTCTATTGACAGGTCTGACTGCCGGTACCGTTTATTATGTAAGGGCTTATGCATCTAACAGCAGCGGAACTTCATACGGCAATGAAGTGACATTTACAACACCGGGTAATCCGATCGTTTTGACGACTTCCCTGGTCACTGATATTTCTCAAAACACAGCATCTGGGGGAGGCAATGTCATATCGGACGGAGGTATCCCTGTTATTGCAAAAGGCATTTGCTGGAGCCCGATATCGGCACCCACCTTGTCGGACAGCCACACGGTTGATGGAAATGGAACCGGGTCATTCATCGGTAATCTTACGGGCCTGAGCCCTTCCACGCTTTACTATGTCCGTGCATACGCTACGAACAATGTTGGAACAGTATATGGCAACGAAGTCAGTTTTTCGACATTCTGGCCTTACTGCATTGGATTTCCCACAATCGAATATGAAGGCAAAACATACAATACGATCCAGGTGGGAGGACAATGCTGGTTTAAGGATAACCTAAATGTCGGAATCCGGATCAATACTACGCAGAATCAAGCCAATAACGGGATCAAGGAAAAATTTTGTGTAGATGATGTTGAATCAAATTGTGACATCTATGGAGGTCTTTACAATTGGAATGAATCAATGCAATATACAAACACGCAGGGAGCACAGGGTTTGTGTCCTGACGGATGGCATGTTCCGACCGACGGTGATTGGACCGTACTTACCGACTTTTTAGGTGGCGCAGGCCCTGCAGGTGCAAAAATGAAGGAAGCAGGGTTGTCGCACTGGGCTTCGCCAAATGCCGGAGCCACAAACGAAAGCGGCTTTTCAGCTCTTCCGGGCGGTGGAGGATCTCTCCAGGGGGGGTATTACTTTACAGGATATTACGGATATTTCTGGTCGTCAACAGAAGCGTATCCCAACCTGGCATGGCATATCTACTTAGGTTATTACAACCAATACCTGGTAAGAACCACATACGACGACAAGACAGCCAGGTATAGTATCCGGTGTCTCAAGGATAATTAGCGAATGCCGTTAAGGTAGTCAGTTGATTCAGGCCCAAGGTTAAAGATAAGGTCGAGAATGCTAAGGTCGGCGAGGAAACCGTGCCTGCCTGAGAATGGTTGTTCATAGGCGGTAAGAATGGGACCTTTAAGGCCAGGGTTATTTTTTGCCGTATACCTTAAATCCGGAACACCCGGTAAAATCTCAAATTTTTCTGTGAATTTGACAGCCGTTCTGACCCCAAGGATATTCAGGATCACGTTAAGAATTTCGGTATTCATCTCAAGGAGATTATCATAGGATGCGTTGAAGAAATCCTCAAAATGATCCCGGTAATATAAAAAGAAGGGGGAATTGTTGTAGGCAGTTTCAATCGACCGCCAATGGATTTTCTGCCAGGGAAGGATGTCGGAGATCCGGATATCTTTGACCAGGGTATGATTCCCGTTGATTTTTGTTACAGGGACGCTGAGTTTCTGCTTTCCGTTTGGACCATAGATAAAACAGTGATTCCTGATGGTTTGCTTGGGATAGGTTTCAAATGCCTCGATGAAAATCGTTTCCGCCTTCAGGCAGGCGGCCATATAGGAAACCGGGGGGAAGTAAGCCGTAGGTAGGAGTACCTGCATTGATCTTCATTTCCGCCCCGGGCTTCGGGCTTCGGGCTTTCTGCAAAGATACCCGCAGCCCGTGGCCCGAAACATGAATTAATTCTTTCCTTTCAGCAGTACATCGCTGATCGCTGTTTTCAGTGAATCTTTAGGAAGCGCACCGACAGCCATCTGTGGTTGTCCGTCAACCGGACAAAACAACATCGACGGAATGCTGCGGATACCAAAAACTGCCGCCAGTTCCTGTTCTGCTTCGGTATCTACTTTATAAATATTGATCTTCCCATCATATTCTTTCGAAAGTTCCTCAAGGATCGGGGCAACCATCTTGCATGGGCCGCACCAGTCAGCATAGAAATCAATGATACATGGTAAATTCCCTTCGAATTTCCAATCCTGGTTTACTTCGAAATTAAAAACCTTTTCAGTGAAGGTCTTTTTTGTTAAGTGCTCTATATTCATTTTGCTTTTATTTTAGTTTATTTGATTTTTTGATACAATACATTAACTGCCATGAGCTGTGTGCTTCGGGCTATGTGTCAATTTCGGAAACCCGCAGCTGTGGCCCGGTGCAGATTCATTTCACCATCAACACATCCTGTATGGCCTGTTTATATGATTCCCTGGATAAAGCTCCAACGGTCATGGATGGTTTTCCACCCTTGGGGACGTATAGGATTGCAGGAATCGACTGGATGTTGAACTTTGTGGAAAGTTCCCGTTCAGCATCTGTGTTTACCTTATAGATCCTGATCTTTCCTTTATACTCTTTCGCAAGGTCTTCCATGATCGGGCTGACAAGTTTGCATGGACGACACCAATCAGCGTAAAAATCAACGATCACCGGTAGGTCACCGGCAAAGATGAAATTCGACGGGTAGGTTTTATAGTCCCAGACAAGATTCCGGAACATATCCGATGTAATCCGCGTAACGGTGCCCTCTTCAGGTTTGGTCGTGTTGTTATCCGGGTTATTCTCCCCGATCGTGCGCGTACTGAACACCAGCAGGGTCGAAAATACCAATATTGAAAACAGGTTTTTCATAGGATCATTAATTTGAACTGCAAAGGTAGAAAAAAATTTAATATGAATCGCATTAGTATCACTAATTATTTTTTTTCTGAAACTAGTTTTTTTATTGTGGACCAGAATTCACATATCAAGAGGGTGGGCTTAAAATTATTTAACCACAAAGGTCACCAAGTATTTCACAAAGGCGCACAAAGACGTTACAGACAACCCTGAGCGAGAGGGTGGAAATGAAGGCTGATTCCCGGCAAAATTCTTACCGGATCATCACCTTCCGTGTGATCACTTCATTATCATTGACCATTTTCAGAAGGCAGATACCTGCAGGAACAGAAGAAACATCAACCTGGAATTCTTCAATTCCCGGATTAAAAGTGATCAATCTCTTCATCATCATTTTACCTTCGACACTGTATAGTTCCAGGGAGCCGCTCCAGGATTTCTGGTTTGTCATTTGAATGGTTAACAGGTCAGTAGCAGGATTCGGATAAAGAGAAATCCCCGATATTCCATTCTTATCCTTAATCCCCACAGGATCGTTTGAATAGAATCCCTCCCAGCCTTTGTCATTTACCGAGCCGTTTGTAATGAACATCAGGAACATTTTTCCGCTTGGAGATGTAACAGGTGCGGGCAGGTTATCCGGATTGTAATCACCCGAATATGCTGCAAGCATCTCCTGGGATTCGTAATCATAGATCTGAAGGATGTCGTTTCCCTGTTCTGTATTGAAGGATGTGAAATAAAGCGTTACAGGATCATTGTTTTCTGAGGGAACGATCTCCCAACGGCATACGGTTCCGTTTTTATAATTGAAACCGAGGCTCCCGTCACTTACATTGGACAGGTTCGCCGTGTAAGTTGACATACTCTCGCACCAGTCCATGCTTTCTGTCCGGTAGGTGATGTACCACCCGGATTTTGAAACCGAGCCATTTGTGACAAAGGTGATAAGTGCTTTATTCCCCTGGACCGTGATGGCGGCAGGAATCTCGCTGCCGGAGAACTGTCCTACGATAAGATCATTCGGAGTATCTCCCTGGTAAATTGTAACCACGTCATTGGCGGCTTCGGTTTCAAACTTATTAAAAGTGATGGTTATACTTGTGATGGAATCGGAATTGCTCACGGGGGAAATGAGCCATTCGCAGTTCCCGTTATTATGATAGTCGCGCGGACCGCTTCCATCTTCAAAGGTACCGTACAGCCCTGTAAGGATGGTTTGTCCCTGGCAATAATACGGGTAAGTATAGAGGGTTGTATCAGGATACAGATCAACGATGGCACCCTGGCCATTTGTAAAGTCATCACCGCCCGGGTTAAGATTGCTGAGGTAGAAATAACCATTGAATGAGCCGCTCCATCCCCAGTTGAAATGAAAATAACTGGTTCCCTGGTATCCGTCAAGGTTGAAAGCATGGCCACCGGTTCCATAACCATCATAATACATGGGGCGCTTGTGATCGAGGTTATCGCGCATGATGCTTTCCCATTGTGCTTCAGGATAATTGTCCTTCTCCAGGAGCTGTGCCTGTGAGCCGTATTTAAAATTTGCCTTCAGTGCATTCAGGGCATCTCCGCTATATGCGCCGGAACCATTCGGGGAATACATCATGTCAACAGCGATCCCGGCGTGCCACTGAAGCTGGGCAGGAGCAGTATCTTTCGTTGCAACAACATTCATCATTTCATTCCATTCATAGGTTGTGTTGCCGAAATCAGCGCATTGCTGCGGGTATCCCCACGGATAATAACAATGGCTTCCCAGCCCGGTGAGCGGATAACGGTAATAAAACATCACCTGCGACATAGCGGTGGCAACACAGCCTGCCCAAACATGACCACCGGGTCCCCCGGCATCGGCCGGGCATAAAAAATTATAGGGGCCACCCTGGTCCCAGGTAGAGATAATCAGGGGTGTAACGTCCCTGTCATTCTTCAACGGCATAAGATCATCAGCATCTGCTGTAAGGAGCCGTGACCATTCATTTGATACCTCGGCGGAAGGCATGTAATTCATCGTGATCCCCTTATCGATCTGTTTGGCATATCCATCCATCCAGCCTGCAAACTGAGGAGGCTGGTTGCTTTCTGAATAAACCCCGTCAAATGAATAGGCAATCACAGCAGGAACAGCATCGTCAGCAGATACAACCACAAATCCCTTATCGGTAAGGTTCATGACATAATATGCAATACGCCCGTTAAATGATACAGGAAATGTTTCTTTGACTTTCAGATCAGCAAAAGAAATCGTCTGGTACTGGCTGATCCTTTCATAATAAAAATTCAGGCCTGCTTTCTGTGCTGATTTCAAATCTACCTGTTTTGCAATGCAATAATTGAATGCGGTTGCCAGAAGTAAAAAAAGAATGGTTAGGGATTTTCGTTGCATGATGTTGGATTTGGGGTTTTGTTTATGTATTATCTTATCCGGATTTTTCAGTTGAAAAATATTTTAATCGTACCCATTCCGACCTTCGGTCTTCCCCTCCCTGGATCCCCGCGTACGCAGGGAACTTTGGGAGGGGATTAGAGGGGTGGGTATGAAGGTTAATTCCCCGCCGCTTGCTGCGGGGTCATTCATTTGTCTCAATAATTCTCTGTGAATTCCTGGTGTTCTCATGTTAAAAAAGTTCAACCAGGAAGATCACAGAGGTTAACACAAAGTTCACAGAGGTACTGACAAATATTATTAATAAACAACCAGTTTATTCGTACTGGTTTTCTTGTTGGTCATTACCTGTATTGAATAGATGCCTCCAGGCAGACCGGACAGGTCGATTTCTTTTTTAAACCAGCCGGAACCTGCATTTTCCGTTGCCGAAGATAGAACAATACCATTTATGTTCACAATGCGGATTGTGATTTTTCCGGCATTTTCATTGAACAGGCTAAGATTTGCTTTCTGACTGGCAGGGTTCGGGAATACGTTCATTGAATGGAACCCTGGCGTCTCCTCTATTCCGCTGGGTTTACGGTAAGGATAATAGAGTTCCCACCCCTGCCCGGAAACAGTGCTGTTCGAAATGAAGATGATGTACATCTTCCCGCTTGGAGAAGTAACGGAATCAGGCAGAGTGCCCGGTTCGTAATGCCCGGAAATTTTCGCCAGGAAATGAGCTGTATTGTCATCCATATAATCATGGATGGTAAGGATGTCATTTCCTTCTTCCGTGTCAAATGATTTGAAATAAACGGTAAGTGGCCGTCCATTCTGGTTTACGGGGTCAATGATCCACCGGCAGTTTATCTTAGGCTGGTAATTGAACCGGAGGCTTCCGTCGGTCAATTCAGCCGTGTCGGCGGTAGTCATCGTTGTACCATTGCAAAATACCGGTAATTCTGCTGCATAGGTGGCATCCCATCCGGATCCCGAACCTCCGCTTGCGGAATTAAATGTTACAAGCATTTTATTTCCGGAAGAGGTAAGAAAAGAAGGAACGTTATTCCCTGAAAATGACCCAAGCAGGGGTGAAGTGGTGAAGGGTCCGTCGTAAACGGAAATAAAATCCGCCGGGTTTGTATCCATTCTTCCGAAGGTTAGTTTGATCCGGGACACGGAATCCTGTTGGGTCTGGGGATCAATGAGCCAGGTGCAGGCGGAATTCCCGGAATAATTTGCAAACACACCACTGCCGTCGTCCAGGCTGCCGTCTGTGTAATTTAATGTTTTACTTCCGGTACAGTATCGTTCATACGAATAATTGATCGTATCTGGATAGAAATTGATGACCAGCTCCTGGGCGAGGTTGAAATTACTCCCGCCGGGATTCAGGTTATTGAGATAAAAATATCCGTCTGAACTGCTTCCCCATCCCCAGTTAAAATGAAAATAGGCTGTATCCTGGTATCCGTCGCAGACAAATGCATGCCCGACAATATTGGGGACAGACCAACCGGCATAATACAACGGCATTTTCCTGTCGAGGTGGGCAACAATAACGCTATCCCAGTCAAGATTGGTGCTGTCGCGGAATAAATACTGGCATTGCGGTGAATACCTGAAAAACGTTCTCAGTGCATAGGCGGCTTTGTGATTGAACATTCCGGAACCGTCCGCCCCATAAACCAGGTCGCAGGAAATCCCAACATGATAAAGCAGTTCTGCAATTCCGGGATTGGAGCGGGAAAGATTGTTGGTCATATTGTTCCAATTGTACCAGGTGCTGTCGAAATTAGCATGAAGCGGACCGAATTGCGGGTCCTGGTCGGTATAGGCCCCAACTCCATGATCAGGCCACCGGTAATAGTACATGATCTGTCCCATGGCGGTGGGGACACAGCCCGCATAGGCCCTTCCTCCCGGTCCGCCTGAAACCGGGGGGCACATCCCGTTGTAATAAATATCCTGGTTCCAGGTTGAAATGAGAAGCGGCTGAACCTGTCGCTGATCCCTGAAAGGCGTGAGTGATAAAGGGTCAGCTGAGCGTAGGTGGGCCCACTGTTCTGTGATCTTGCCGGCAGCAGGAAGATTATTTTGAATAACATCACGGATCTGGTCTTCATATTGTTTCATCCATGCAACGAACTGCGGGGGCTGATCGTAAGCAGAACAGGCCGTTTCAAAAGAATAACCAAGTACAGGAACAACCCTGTCGTCAGAAGAAACAATGACGAAGCCCCGGTCTGCCATGTTGAAAATGTAATAGGCAGGATCTTTTATCCCGGGAAAAGAATACTGTTCGGAAACCTTGATCTCATTGTATCCGACATGATGTGACTGGTTTATTCTTTCATAAAAGAAATTCACGGCAACCCTCTGCGCATCCGCGATGGTGACCTGCTTGGCAAATGAGGAAATGCTGACCAGGGTTGTAAGGAGAATGATGATTAGCTTTTTTGCCATGGGGGATATTATTGATGTTTTGTTAAAGAAGGTAAGTCTGTCAATAATCAGGACAAGGAATGAAATAATGATATAATGACGTAATGAGTTAATTATCAATTATTTTTTATATCATTACTTCATTATTTCATTAGAGTTGTTATTTTTAAAAAAAAACACTTACAATTCTTCTACTCAATGGGGTAAAAAAAAGGATGACATCTCCTATTGGAAAGTCATCCCTTTTTTTTACTTTTTACAGAAAACTATTCAACAATAATTTTCCGGTTCGTGATGCCTTTATCACTTGTCAGTCTCAGCATATAAACGCCTTTTGAGAATGCAGAAAGGTCAAGTTGCCTGGTGAATGAACCCTTCAGATTGCCGATTGATTCATTCAATACGGTTTCACCTTTTACAGAGACCAGTTCAATTTTAACATTCTGGGTCTCAGAAAGGGAGAAATTGATGTTGATGAGGCCTTCAGTCGGGTTGGGGTAAACAGAAAGGTTGTCGAATGCTTTCTTTTCTTCTGTTCCCACCGTAATGCTGTAACTTCCATGCCAGCCCACACCGCGGTTGATCTTGTCGGACATGAACATGATGTACATTTGTCCGCTGTTTGCTGTTACCGAAGGAGGAATGGTCGTCCCGGAAAAGGTGCCAAGGATGTCCCCTGAAACATAATCGTAAACAATCACTTTATCGTTGTTGGCTTCTGTATTGAAACTGTCGAATGACAGGGTTACCGTTTGTGCATTGTCAGGAGTGATGAGCCATTTGCAGTTCGAGAGGTTCCTGTAATTGAAACGTCCGCTACCATCGTTGATCTCGCCGGTGGCGGTGGTCAGGTTTGTTGTTCCAGAGCAGAAATCATGAACGGATGCATTGTACATGGCAAGGAAACCGGAGGAAACGGCTGAGCTGTTCGAAGTAAATACTACGAGCATTTTTCCGCCTGTTGATGAAACATTTGATGGCAGGGTAGTGCCGGTATATGTTCCAAGTTCAGGATCGCTGGTTGTTGCGCCGTCATATACCTTAAGATTGTCTGAAGGATCGAGGGAGAATTTATCAAAGGACAGGGTAATATATGTCAGACTGTCATCGGGTGCAATGAGCCATGTGCATGATTTGTTGTTGTCATAATCAAAGATTGGTCCGCTTCCGTCATCGATGGATCCGAAATTGTATGTGTTGAGGTTTGTTGTTCCTGTACAGCCGGTAGGATAATAAGCGGCATCCGGTTGAATATGCAGGATGGCAGACTGGCTGTTATTAAATACAGAACCACCCGGGTTCAGGTTGTTGAGGGTATAATATCCATCGTAGGCATTTCCCCAACCCCAGTTCATGTGGAACTGATCAGTACCCTGGTAACCGTCGCAGCACCAGGCGTGTCCTCCACCTGCTCCGCTACCGGCATACATAACCGGCAATGCGTCATCAAGGTCGGCCCTGATCGTATTCATCCAGGAATTATAGTCGGATGTTCTGGCCATGTATGTGGTCGAGCTTGCATATTTGAAGTAGGTCTTCATGGCAGCAGGAACCTGGTTCATGTAAGCACCCGAGCCATCGACACCATAATCCATGTTGACGGCAATGCCGGCATGGTAAGTGATGAGGGAAACCGGGTAACATTCCTGTGAAGGGGCGTCAGTGATGCCATTCCAGTCATAATATGAATTCCCGAAATCTGCGCATAATTGTACGCCACCGTAAGTGTGCGTATCACAATGGTATCCATAACCGGTGAAGGGGTATTTCCAGTAATACATGATCTGTGTCATGGATGTGGCAACGCATCCGGATGGAACGCGGTTGTTGTATGATCCGCCACTGGCAGCATCATATGGGCAAAGTGTGTTGTAAGGAAAATCCTGGTTCCAGGTGCTGGTCAGCAAGGGACTGACATCGCGAACTCCTTTCAGATCGGCAAGGGTGTTGATGTCGGTGGTTGAGAAATGAGTCCATGCTGCTTTTATTTCATTATCTGCCGGCAGGTTGTTCTGACGGGTGTAAACGATCTGGTTCTTGTAATTATCCATCCATTCCTGGACATGGGCCGGAACGTTTTCATTCACCCAGTTTTGCTGGAATGAGTACCCGATGATTGGAATAACAGCATCATCAGCCGAAACGATAACAAATCCTTTATCGTTGATGTTGAATATGTAATAAACCGGTTCGTTGGCCTGGGAGATCACGATTTCACCTGTGATTCCGATGGTATTGAATGCAGTACTGTTGAACTGATTGACCCGTTCATAATAGCAGTTCTTTGCAACCAGCCGTGCGTCTTTGATATCAATGACCTTCGCAAAAGTGGAAAGACTGAATCCAATTATTAAAATTGAAAAAAGTACCAGAAATCTTTTCATTGGGTTATGGATTTTTGTTAATACTTGAATTGGAATAATTTTCAAGTTACAAAGATATAATTTTCAGATGAAATATCAAAATTGAATTATGAATTCAGAGAATGTTTGCGCGTCGACTAATCACTTCATCGGTTCATCACTTGATCACATTTCCGTACCTTCGCAATCCAAACAAAGAGGAATGACAATATTAATCAAAAACATAAAAGAGCTCATCCAGGTTGAAGATACCCCGAAGCTCAAGGTGTCAGGGAAAGCCATGACAAAGCTGAAAACGATAAAAAATGCATGGCTGCTGATCGAAGGGGATAAGATCAAGGATTTTGGGAAGATGGAGGAGAATTACGAATTACGAATTACGGATTACGTCCCCGCTTTCGCGGGGATGACGCACTCGAAATCCGAAGCCCACAGCCTAAATCCAGCATCCAGCATCCAGCATCCAGCATCAGCCAAGAAGGAGCTAACGGTCATCGACGCCTCCGGTAGAATGGTCTTCCCCAGCTTCTGCGACAGTCATACGCATCTTGTTTATGCCGGCAGCAGGGAGATAGAGTACATCGATAAGATCAAAGGTTTGAGCTACGAGGAGATCGCAAAGAGGGGAGGCGGAATTCTAAATTCCGCCAAACGGTTGCATGAAGCTTCGGAGGAGGAACTTATTGAACAGGCTCTGTGGCGGTTGAATGAGATCACGATGCTGGGTACGGGTGCGGTCGAGATCAAGAGCGGTTATGGTCTCACGGTGGAGGACGAACTGAAAATGCTGAGGGTGATCAACAAACTGAAGAAGCTCTCTCCGGTCACCATTGTTCCCACCTTCCTCGGAGCACATGCCGTACCGGCAGAATACAGGGGAAGACAAGGTGAATATGTAGATGTGGTTATTCATGAAATGATCCCGCAGGTTGTTGCAGAAGGCCTGGCCGATTATATCGACGTGTTCTGCGACCGTGGCTTCTTTACAATTGAAGAAACCGACCGGATTCTCCTGGCCGGGATGAAAAACGGCCTTCGTCCGAAGATCCATGCCAATGAACTCGATTATTCAGGCGGTATCCAGGTCGGAGTCAAATACAATGCCCTTTCCGTTGATCATCTTGAATACACGGGTGACGAGGAGATTGCATGTCTTTTAAATTCGGAAACAATGCCCACGGTATTGCCGGGAGCCGCATTTTTCCTGGAAATGGCCTATGCCCCGGTGAGGAAAATGATCGAAGCAGGATTGCCGGTGGCGCTCGCAAGCGATTTCAATCCCGGCTCTTCCCCGTCCGGGAATATGCAATTCATTCTTTCTATAGGATGCATCAAATACCGTATGTTGCCCGAAGAAGCGATCAATGCCGTGACAATCAATGGTGCCTACGCGATGGGACTTAGCGAAGAATACGGCAGCATTGCCCGGGGTAAAAAAGCAAACCTGTTTATCACGAAACCAATTCCGACTTACGAATATATGCCGTATGCGTTTGGAAGTAACAAGGTGGAGATGGTTATATTAAATGGCGAAGTAGCGAAATAGCGAAATGGCGAAAATTTTCGCTACTTCACTATTTCGCTATCTCGCTACTTATTTAATTACGAATAATATGAAAAAGATCGGCCTGATCGGTGGCCTCAGCTGGCAGTCCACCATTGAATATTACAGGATCATGAATTCGGCGGTGGCCGACATGACCAAAGGAAAGCATGCTGCTAAGATCCTGATGGAATCAGTTGATTTCGGCGAAGTAGAGGAATGCATAAATGGCAACGACTTTGTCAGGCTTACCACGATCATCATGGATTCGGCGAAAAGACTTGAAATCGCCGGTGCAGATATGATCCTGATCGGGGCGAATACCATGCACATGCTTGCTCCACAGGTACAGGCTGTCATTAAAGTGCCGCTCATTCACATCGCTGACGCAACAGCAAATGAGATTCACAAAAAGAACCTTTCAAAGGTGGGTTTGCTTGGAACGAAATTCACGATGGAACACGATTTTCTGATCAATAAATTCGTTGAAAAGGATATCAGCATTGTCATTCCTGAAGAAGAGGATCGTGATTTCATCCAGAAAGTGATCTTTACCGAATTGTTCAGAGCTATTAAAAACCCGGAATCAAAAGCCCGCTTCCTCCGGATCATTGATTCAATGGAAAAGCAGGGAGCACAGGGAATTATCCTCGGATGTACCGAGATCCCGCTTCTTATTCAGCAGGCTGATTGTACCTTACCTGCGTTTGATACCACTGAGCTTCACGCCCTTGCCGCAGTAAAGTATGCAATGAGGAATGAGCAATGAGGAATGAGCAATATTGTCAATTCTTCATTCTTCACTGGCTGATTTTTATAATTTACCAACAGATGAATTAACAGAAGTACTAAAAATTGCGGAGGACAGAAAAGATGAGTTTATCAATTACTGGAACAGGCATTTCAGACAGTAACGTTACAAATATTACGGATCTTGGGTTCTGGGTGATGATAGCGGATAAAGAATATTTTATCCCATTTTCACATTATCCGGCTTTCAGGCATGCCACCATTAACCAGATTGTAAGCGTAACATTTCTTTCATCTTCTCAATTATCCTGGAAAGATCTGGATATTGATATTGAATTGGAAGCACTTGAGAAACCGGAATCATTTCCGTTGATTTATCAGGGCTAAAAAACAGCCGTGCTGAACTTCACATTCAGCACGGCTATTCTACCTTCCATCCAAAGACTTCCGACCTCAGACATCGGACATCAGTCTACTCATTACTTCACCACCTTCAGCGCTGCATCCGTAGCTTCGATCAAGGGCCTGATGGAGATTTCGCTGCCAACGGCATTCTTCATCCATAGTTGTGGGATCAGGCGGCCGGCGGAATAAATCCGTATGGCTTCATCAGCAAAATTCTTTCCTTTTAACCAGCGGTCGAGCTGGAAATCGATCAGGTGACCAACGGGGTAGTTCGAAAGATAAAGCGGGTTGTCGATCATGTGTGAATAGATCGCCAGGATCGGACAATCCTTGATGCCAAGCACATCAGCGTAATATTTATTCCAGACTTCCTTGGCACTGGCGATCACGGTTTCCTTCAACTGGGCCGGTGTTGCATCCGGGTGCTCATACAGCCATTTCCACACATTCATATCAACCAGCGAAACGCCCATGATCTCATAACTCATCCAGAAATTGTCGATGGCAGCAAGCTGTTCTTTGTTCGGATCGTTATCCTTGATACCGAGGAGGAAGAGATCGTATTTCTGGAACGTGAAAGCAAATGCTTCCGTGAATGCGGTATTGGGAACACCTGACATCATATAATTGTCGACAAAATAAAGGGAGATCGTTTGCTCGACATTGTGGCCAAGTTCATGGCAGGCGATGTTATAACCTTTGTAATCCATGCCTTCCTTGCCGATCCGGGTGCGGAGATGTGCTTTGTCACCCTTCATCTGTGCTCCCCATGCGTGTCCTGAGCCCCGTGCCGGATCAACCGTAATGTGTGAAGCAATTTCCTTTGCCTTGTCAGGCTTGAAACCGAGCTTGGTGAGGATATTCGGAATATCTTTTTCAAAAGCTTCCGTGTTGGGATACTTTGCTTTTGTCATTTTATCCAGCATTGCCTGGTCCATTCCGCTGCGTGCTTTAAATCCATCGTACCAGATGTCGAAGGGCTGAAGCGGGCGTCCCAGCCTCTGGCTGATCAGGGCACCGACCTGCTTTACTTCCGGGGAAGAGCAGAAATCAGTAAAGAGTTTTTCCACCTGGTTGATGGGCAGTTCCATGCCTGCATCGAATGATCGCTGGATATAGGTGGGATACATCGGGGTGTACTGATCGACAGCCTTCATTGCCTTGAAGTTGTTCAGAAGCATTTCGTACCTCTTGTCGGGTTCAGGTGTTGCAGTAACTTCTTTTCCATCCTTGAAAAGCTTATTGTTGTATGGATTCCACTGGAATTTCGGATTATTGATCACGCTGTCGGGGATATCCTGGCTGATGATGTGGAGCATCACTTCATAGATCATCTTCTGCTTGGTCAGGCCTTCTTCCGTTTTATTGTAGTTTGCCTTGATCTCATCGCGGAGGTTCCAGTGCGACAAAAGCTTCATTTCTTTCGGGAAATGTGTCTTCCCTTCATTATCAAGGAGATTTCCCACGTAGATATTATACCCTGAGATATAATTGTCGGATGCAGCAAGGGCATCAGAGGCTTTCTGTGTGATATCAGCAGGAACGCGGGCCGTAAAGAAATCGCCCAGACGTGCATACGCCCACTCTTCGCGACTCCACTTCGGACCCAGTTCTTCCTTTTCCTTCAGGGAATAGAACGGGTAATTCAGGGCTACGATAAACGCGATCTTATTGGTAAAGAAATCATCATTAAAATGAGCTGTCGGTTCATATGCGCCGAAAATTTCATCGATGGGGTAGACTTCACCAAGATCAAGATGCACGGCCCGTTTGAAATCGAGGCTGATCATGTTTGAATGGCCGAAGAATGATTCGAAATTTGTTGAGATCCTGTTGAAGACATTCTTCTTCAGTTCCGGAGTTCCTAACCAGTTCTCAAGGCAGAAGGCTTCAAAATCTTTAGCGGCCCCGTCTTTCTCTGTCCAGAGTGCGGCGATCTGGTTAACGCCTTTTTCGATCAGCACTTTGTTCGCACCGGGGTATTTGGCGGCAAGCTTAATGACAATGCTGTCGGTTGTTGCCTTTTGAATGAATGTCGTATTCATCGTTTTTTCTGTTTTACCATCTTTGTTCTTGCACTGGCTTAGGATTAACGCCAATGGAACCAGGAAAATGACCAGGATTCTTTTCATAAAATTGACTTTAAAGGATTTGGAAGTAAAATTAAAGAATAATAAATCATAGCAACCTATAAATCGGTGAAATGGGTTGCAGTGACGACGAAATTATTATTAATCAATCAACCAATAGAACAATACACCGCTCTTTTTTTGGGAAATCAATAGACTACGACAAAACCCTCCCCTCCTTTTTCAGGAGGGGTGTCCCGCCTTTCCTGCGGGACGGGGTTGTCGAAAAAAAAACTTCAAAACCCATATTACCTTCTGCCATCCAGGACGATTAATGTACTGTAAAAATCTTTTTATGGAAAATCAATTGCATAATTTACCCCGCCTGATTGGCAAACGGAAAAAGCTTCGGAACGACGGGACAAAAGCGGAGGCAGTGTTTTGGAATCTGATCAAGCATCGTAAAATAAATGGCCTGAAATTCAGGAGACAGCATTCAGTCGGGTCCTATATCCTTGACTTCTATTGTCCGGAAATCCGCCTCGCCATAGAGTTAGATGGTCATTATCACTATACACCTGATGGAAAAGAAAGAGATATGAGGAGGGATAATTATTTAAAATTGCAAGGAATTACAGTGATCCGTTTTGAAAACAACTTTGTTTTTAAAAATCCGACAGATATTTACGAAGCAATCCAGGCTTATCATTGTGAATTTCTAAAAGAAAAAAGGAAATAGCAGCCCTTATGATTTTGATGAAATGTAACATGGGAGAAAATCTCCCCGTCCCGCGGGAAAGGCGGGACATAGTTTCATGGGACTTGCCCGACCACCCCGTCCCGCGGGAAAGGCGGGACATAGTTTTATGGGACTTGCCCGACCACCCCGTCCCGCGGGAAAGGCGGGACATAGTTTTATGGGACTTGCCCGACCACCCCGTCCCGCGGGAAAGGCGGGACATAGTTTTATGGGACTTGCCCGACCTCCCCGTCCCGCGGGAAAGGCGGGACACCCCTCCTGAAAAAGGAGGGGATGGTTTAATGGTAGCAGCAAAATAATACGGCTAAAAAGTGGAACAAAGATGATAGTTATTCAAGCTATGAAAATAATTTTTTTGGTAGGATCAAAAATACTTCTCCAGGATTCCCTTCAGCGTGTCGTAATCATGCACAACCGGGAACTGGGGATAATCCTTGATGACATTGTCGGGCGGACGGAACAGGATGCCGGCATCAGCCTGTTTGAGCATGTTGATGTCGTTGTACGAATCGCCCATTCCGATCACCTGGTAATTCATGCCCTGGAGGGCTTCGGCTGTCCTTCTCTTCGGATCAGCCTGGCGGAGCTTGTAGTCAACGATCATGTTGTTCTCATCGATCACAAGCGAATGACAGAACAAGGTCGGCCTTCCGAGCTTGCGCATCAGGGGATCGGCAAACTGGATGAATGTATCTGATACAACGATCAACTGGCTGCGCTCCTTCACCCACTCGATGAACTCCAAAGCACCCGGCAGCGGCTGAATGGTATCAATCACATCCTGGATGTATTTCAGGGTCAGACCTCGCTCTTTCAGGATCCTGATACGCCCTTTCATCAGGACATCATAATCGGAAATATCACGGGTGGTCAACCGGAGTTCTTCAATCCCGGTTTTATTTGCAACATTAATCCACACTTCAGGGACAAAAACGCCTTCGAGGTCAGAGCAAACTACGTACATGATCTTGGGGTTAAATTAAAAGTCAAAAGTCAAAAGTCAAAAGGTCACAAGGTCACAGGGTCACAGGGTCACAGGGTCACAGGGTCACAAGGTCATAAGGTCATAAGGTAAAAGTTTTTAATGTGCATTTTCGCTACTTCACTATCTCACTACTTCGCTATTTATTTTCGGTCAGAACATCTTTTTCATGTAGTCCCGGAAGGCAGAGTAATGATTTTCGATGCGTTCGAACGATTCGGGCTTGTCCTCCAATCCCTGCAAGCTTTTTGGCAACTGCGGATCGATCGAAAGGATCTCGTTGATCTCCGTCGGGAATTTCGCGGGATGGGCTGTCTCAAGTGAAACACACAACTGTTCCGGGGTGTTGTCTTCCCTGCTCTTGAAAAGGTATTCAAGAAGTCCTGCCCAACCGACGGCACCGTGAGGTTCCAGGAGTACATCCATCCGGTTGTAGGCCTGGTCAATGGTCCTCCGGGTTTGTTCATCCGAAATGCTGATTGAGAATAAATCCTTCCGCATCTGGTTCAGATCAGCCTGCCTGTGGATCTTCCCGGTCTCATCCATCATCCCGCCGTACATGGCAACCAGCCGGACAAGATTGCTGGGGTGACCGACATTCATGGCGCTTGAAATGCAGTTCCGTGAAGGCTCGATCTTCTTATACTCACCGGTTTCAAGGTATTTCGGGAATTCATCATTCTTGTTGGTGGCAATGATGAACTTTTTTACAGGCAATCCCATTTTAAACGCGATAACGCCGCCCATCATATCACCGAAATTCCCTGAAGGAACGGAGAAAATGATCTTCTCATCCGGGCTGCCGTTCCTCAGCTTTGCAAAAGCATAGAAATAATAGATGGATTGAGGGATGAGGCGGCCGATGTTGATGGAATTTGCAGAGGAAAGTTCAAGGTGCTTCAGGTCGGGATCGGTGAAGGCTTTCTTGACCAGTGCCTGGCAATCATCAAATTTTGCATCGAGTGCAAGGATCTTCACATTCTTTCCGAGGGTGGTCATTTGCTTCCGCTGCCTGTCGGTCACCTCCGCTTCCGGGAAAAGGATGACGATATTGATGTTGTCGAGTCCGTAAAAGGCATTTGCTACAGCGCTGCCTGTGTCTCCCGATGTGGCAGTGAGTATCGTAAGCGTGCGCTGGCGCTGTTTCAGGTAATATTGCATGAGCCGTCCCATCATCCGGGCGGCAAAATCCTTGAAGGAAGCGGTCGGTCCCTGATCGAGGCGCATGATGAACCGGTTGTAGATCACCTTTTCAAGCGGCACATCATAATTGTAGGCGTCTTTTACCAGGGCGAGCAATTCGTCATCACTGATCTGTCCGGAGAGAAATTTCCGGGAAACCTGATAAGCGATTTCATAATATTTCATTTCCGGGAAACGATCCAGCTCTTCAGGGGTAACCTGAGGAATGACGGTGGGCATGTACAGCCCTTTATCCGGGGCAAGTCCCTGAATGAGTGCCTCACCGAAAGGCAATGACGGAGACTGGAGGTTGGTTGAATAGAAAAGCAATGGATTTTCCATGGAATTCTGATTATTTTTTCAAGGTTGCAGATGAAGCCCCGCCGGCAGAATATTGCGGACTGGTTGAATAAACTTTTTTTCCGTCGAGGACGGCCAGGGCCTGATCAAGATCACGGATCACATCATCCGGATGTTCTCCGCCGACGCAGAGCCTTATCATATTCGATGGAATTCCGGCGAGTTTCCTTCCTTCTTCACCTTGCTGTGAATGAGTTGAAATTGCAGGGATTGTTGCGACGGATTTTATCCTCCCAAGGTCGGTTGCCCTCCATATCCGGGTGAAAGCGTCAAATACATCCCTTGTTTTTTGGGCATCGCCATTTACGCAGAATGACATCAGGTGACCGTAACGGCTGACCTGAGTACCGTAAATCTCATCGTATTCTGAGTCGGCAAGGATCATGTACTTTGAGGCCAGTTCATGGAGTGGATGCGTTTCAAGTCCAAGGTATTGAACACTGGCAATATTCTTGTGATTTTCAAGGTAATTGGCGATCTTCATCGTGTTCCGGCTCATGAAGTCCATCCGTGTGCGGATCGTCCGGATATCATTCAGGGCAAGGATTGCATTCATCGGAGAAATGTTCGGACCATTGTCCCTGTTGGGGAGAAGCTTGACGTAGGTTGCAAAGTCAGCCTTCATTTCCGGGTTGTCGATGTTTGAAGTAAGATTTTTTCGTGATATGAGTGCGCCGCAGATCCCGAAGCCGCTGGTGAACAATGACTTTGTAACGGACTGCACCACGATATCTGCACCGTGTTCAATGGGACGCATCAGTGCGGGAGTTGCAACCGTTGCATCGATGATCAGGGGGAGATTGTATTTGTGAGCAAGGTCGGCGACTTTCCGGATATCGAAGAACCCCAGGCATGGGTTGCTTGGAAGTTCACCATAAATAAATCGTGTATTTTCGTCGATCAGCGATTCCCATTCGGCAAGATCGTTCGAATGCACCACTTTCCGCCATTCAATTCCTTTTTCCTGTTGCTTCCGGATCGAGAATTGCTGGAACGTACCTCCGTAAAGCTGGGCAGTTGCGACGAAGTTCATAGGTTTTCCGGGTCTTTTGGGATCTACGACCAGGAATGGATCCACAGCACTCTGAATGGCCGACATGCCGGAAGAGGTAACAAGGCAGGAGGTTTCAACATCCGAGCCATATCCTTCAAGCAGGGCAAGAACGCCCTCGAGGTAATAAACGCTGGGGTTTGCGATCCGTGAGTAGCACCAGGTCGGGATCATATATCCCAGCGCGGCTTCCATTTCATCTGAATCACGGTAAGCCTGTGAGGTGGACATGTAAACGGGTTCAATGATCGATCCCTGGTTGAAATCAATCGCCTCCTGCATCGAATAAATGCCATGCACCGCGATCGTATCAAACCTGCACTCCTTCATTTTATTAATATGTTCTTTCTGCCATTTTGCAGCCGTTTTTGCTGCCTCGAGATAATGTTCAATTCCTTTAGGATTCATATGTAGTATATTTAATTTGTTGCCGAAAATCCTCATAAAAGTAAAAAAAAACTAATTTCGCAGGCGAAAAAGTTGATGAGCTGATGAGTTGATGAGGTGACGACCTAAGAAAAATTTCTCATAAAGCGTTACTCATCAACTCATCAGCGCACAAAAATAAAATGATAATCTATGAAGCAACTGATCGAATGTGTTCCGAATTTCTCCGAAGGAGTTGACATGTCCATCATCAGGCAGATCACTGATGAAATTGAAAAAATTGATGGTGTAAAATTACTGGATGTTGATCCGGGAAAGGCTACCAACCGTACCGTTGTCACGTTTATGGGAACGCCGGACTCCGTGATTGAAGCTGCATTCCAGGCCATTTCCAAAGCGTCTGAGATCATCGACATGAGCAAACATCATGGGGAGCATCCGAGGTTTGGCGGCACGGATGTTTGCCCCCTTGTTCCCATTGCCGGAATCACGATGGAAGAGACTGTCGTTTATGCCCGGAAGCTGGCCGGGAGGGTGGGAAAGGAACTGCAGATCCCTGTTTACTGTTATGAGAATGCAGCCTTTACGGAAGAGCGAAGGAACCTGGCCAATAACCGTGCGGGTGAGTATGAGGGCCTTCCCAGGAAGCTTGAAGATCCGCACTGGAAACCTGATTTCGGTCCCGCAAAATTCAATCCCCGGACGGGTGCCATTGCCATCGGAGCACGCGATTTTCTTGTTGCATACAATGTTAACCTGAATACCACTTCCACACGAAGGGCCAATTCCGTCGCATTCGATATCCGTGAAAAAGGCCGCCCCGTAAGGGAAGGAAACCCGGTTACCGGTAAAATAAAAAAAGATGAAAACGGAGAACCGGTCTATATTCCCGGAACACTGAAAGCCTGTAAAGCTATCGGATGGTTTATTGAAGAGTATGGTATCGCGCAGGTTTCCATCAATCTGACAAACATCAGTATTACCCCGGTGCATATTGCTTTCGAGGAAGCGTGTAAAAGTGCACAGGCGCGGGGACTTCGGGTTACCGGTTCTGAACTGGTGGGGCTTATTCCCCTGAAAGCCATGATCGATGCGGGTAAGTATTTCCTGAGGAAACAGAAGCGGTCCGTCGGGGTTTCCGAAGAAGAGATTGTGAAAATTGCCGTTAAATCACTCGGGCTCGATGACCTGAAGCCATTCAATCCGAAAGAAAAGATCATTGAATACCTCCTGGCAGATACAAAGGAAAAGAAACTTGTCGATATGACATGCAAGGGGTTTGCAAATGAAACGGCTTCCGAATCACCTGCTCCGGGCGGTGGATCTGTTTCAGCATACCTTGGAGCACTTGGTGTTTCACTGGCAACCATGGTGGCGAATCTTTCTTCGCATAAGCCGGGTTGGGATGATCGCTGGGAGGAATTCTCCGTGTGGGCTGAAAAAGGTCAGATCCTGAAAGATGAATTGCTTGCACTGGTTGATGAAGATACCCGGTCTTTCAACAAGATCATGGAGGCATTCGGATTGCCGAAAGGAACCGATGAAGAGAAAAAATTACGTACGGAAGCCATCCAGGATGCCACGCGTTATGCCATTGAAGTTCCCTTCAGGACCATGAAAAGGTCGCTGGAAACCATGGAAGTGATCAGGGCCATGATCGAAACCGGAAACCCGAACTCAGTCACAGATGCAGGTGTTGGAGCACTCTGCGCGCGTTCTGCTGTTATCGGTGCATTTCTGAATGTTAAGATCAATACATCGGGACTTACAGACAAAAAATTCGTGGAAGAGATCCTTGCGGAAGGTTCTGCGATCGAAGCCAAAGCCAAAGCAATTGAAGAAGAACTTATCGGCCTGGTGAATTCGAAGATTACAAAGTGATGCGGGATGCGGGATGCGGGATGCGGGATGCGGGATGCGGGATGCGGGATGCGGGATGAATAACCCTGCAAGTTATTGTAATTCGTAATTCGTAATCCGTATTTATTACTGTTTCGGCCTTAGTCTTTTACACATCTGACATAAAAAGCGTTCAGGTTAAAAGACGGGTAGCTGGAGACTGAAGGATTGGGCGAATTCACACCGTGAGCCCAGCCTTTATCTGATGTATGGAAGGTTGAAGACCAGTACATGACCCCGAAATCTTCAAAATCCCAGTTTTCCATAAAATGGGAGGTTCCGAAAAGAATGGCATCATATCCCGAATAACCTGTCGGTTTCAATGGACTGCCAGTCATGCCGGGGCTTCCGTAATAGGCATACATTATATTCCAGTCACTTTCCGAGGGGATGTGCCAACCCGGGGGACAGACTCCCTGTGCAGCATCTGTCCGTGAGAATTTCATGGCTTCATCCCATTGATAAAGTCCGCCGTAGGAGTTGCAGCTTCCTGCATTGTCATTGAGGCAATACTTCTCGGCAATGCAGTTGTCGCGCTGGATTACCGAAGACAATACCGCTGTTCCATAATTGAGGTTTGTTGCCATCCAGCATTGAGTTCCTATATAAAGGGTCGGGTATTGCTTGAGATCACGCTGATCTGTCATTGTATTCCCGCAGGTGAAGGCCAAAGGAAGTGAAACGTTGATCGTTGCCGTGCTGTTTCCGTTACAGCCAAATGTATTTGAATAGGTGTAAAGAAGTGTATGTGTCCCCTGTCCGGCAATGGCTGGATTGAAAACATTTGCTGTTACTCCGGGTCCTGACCATGTTCCGCCAAGAGGTAGCCCACCTCTCAGGGTAACCGGCTTGCCATTTGTGGTTGTCAGATTATCCCAACATGGGGTGGCAGTTACTACAGGCAACGGATCTGCATCAACGACCAGGAGGGTCACTGATCCGGGACATCCATTTGCTGCCGGGGAAACCGAATAATTCACATGTTCTACATTATACCCGGTATTTGTCAGCGTCTGCTGGATATAACTCCCCGAACCATTTGAATAACCCGTAACGTTCATCGAGCTCCCGGTGGCAGTCCATGTAAATGAGGCTCCGGCTACATGAGACTGGATGTGAACATTACTTTGCTGCCCCGAGCAGACAGCCGGTGTGGCAGGTGTGAAGTATGCATCAGCCACCGGGAACACCGTCACAAAAAAGTTTGAAGGGGTTCCGGGACAATTGTTGGCGGTTGCCGTTACACTATATGTGACTGTTTCAAGGTTGAAACCTGTATTATTCAAGGTTTGAACGATTGTTAGCCCGTTTCCGTTTGTAAATCCCGTGACATTGCCGGAACTGCCTGAAGCTGTCCAGCTGTAAGTAGAACCCGGAACATTGGATTGAGGAATGATATTGGTCGCAATCTGGCTGCAAACCTGTGAAGTCGCATTTCCGTTGGTAATGGAAGGCCTCGGATTTACAGTAACGATGACAGATTGGGAGGTTCCCGGCGGGCAGCCAAAAGCGGTAGGGGAAACAGTATAGGTCACTGTTTCAGTGGTCGTTCCCGAATTGAGAAGGGTCTGGGTGATCGAATTCCCCCCACCAGGTAGAAACCCTGTAACATTGGGCGAACTGCCTGATGCCGTCCATGTAAAGGTTGTTCCGACAACATGGGTCTGAAGGCTGATGTTTGTGGATTGTTGTGAACAGATGGTTTGTGCCGGCGGTGTAAAATAAACATCCGGGACCTGCACCACGCTTACCACGTAATCCACTGCCGTGCCGGTACAACTGCTGGCCGACGGTGTGATGTGATATGTGACAGATTCATTGGTGAACCCTGAATTTGTGAGTACCTGGTTGATCAATGTGCCGCTACCGTTGCTGAATCCGGTTATATTCGGAGAACTCCCTGTTGCAGTCCATGTAAAACTCGTGCCTGTCACATTCGAGGTCAGCGTAATATTCGGAGAATTGCCTGAGCATACCTGGGAAGCCAACGGGTTATTGGATACATCCGGTTTTGGGTTAACAGTCACAATATAGTTTGAAACCGGACCGTCGCAATTATTTGCCCTCGGTGTGATGGTATAGGTCACCGTTTCAACATTGCTCCCTGAGTTTGTGAGCGTCTGGTTGATCAGTGATCCGCTGCCAGCAATGAAGCCGGTAACATTCCCCGAACTGGGCGTACAGGTCCAGGAGAAGGTGCTTCCCGTGACGGTTGATGTAAGGTTGACCGTAAAGGCTGTTTGTGTGCAGATCGCCTGGGCCAGTGGTGTGTTGGAAACATGCGGGGTCGGGTTTACGGTCACCGTGATCCCGGAAGGTGTGCCGGTGCAGGAATTGGCAGAGGGGGTGACGAGGTAAGTCACGGTTTCAATGGTATTACCCGAATTGGTGAGGGTTTGGTTGATCTGGTTCCCGCTTCCCGCAACAAATCCCGTAACATTGGGTGAGCTTGCAGAGGCCGTCCATGAGAAGGTTGCTCCCGTGACATGTGAAAGAAGCTGAAGGGAAGCCTGGCCTTGCGAACAAATGGTCTGGGCAGCCGGGGTTGAATAAACATCAGCCTGTGGATTGACGTTAACGGTATAGTCGGTTACAGTCCCGGTGCATCCATTTGCCGTCGGGGTGACATGGTATGTAACGCTTTCCGTGGTGTATCCTGCATTGATAAGCGTCTGGTTCAGGGATGTGGTGCCGGGTCCAGGGTTCGGAAGGTACCCGGTGACATTGACAGAACTCGGTGTGCAGGTCCAGGTAAATGTCGCTCCCGTGACATTGGAAGTCAGTGTCAAACCTGTTGATGTGTTGTTGCAGATAGTCTTGCTCAGTGGTGTATTTGAAAGATTTGGCGACGGATAAACAGTTACAATGTAATCAACGGTTGATCCATTGCAGGAATTGGCCCGCGGGGTAATGTGATAGGTAACCGTTTCCGTGGAATATCCTGAATTGACCAGGGTCTGGTTGAGTGTCGTGGTCCCGGTTGCATTGTTTGCCCAGCCGGTGACATTACCGGAACTCGGTGCACACGTCCATGTAAATGTGGTTCCGGTGACATTCGAGGTCAGTGCAATGTTGGTGGCGACATTGCTGCACTGTTGCTTGTTCATCGGAGTATTCGACATGTTTGGTACAGGATAGACCGTTACAACATAATCCTGAAGAATTCCTGTGCAATTATTCGCAGCGGGCGTTATGTGATAGGTAACCGTCTCGATGTTAAAGCCGGTGTTGGTAAGCGTCTGATTGATGGATGAACCGGAGGCGCTTGAGAAGCCTGTTACATTGGCTGAGCTGCCCGAAGCAATCCAAGAGAAGGTTGTTCCTGTAACGTTGGAAGTCAGGATGACATTTGGAGATGTGCCTGAGCATATCTGGGAAGCCATTGGTGTGTTGGTAATATCCGGTTTTGGGTTGACCGTCACAACATAGTTTGAAACCGGGCCGTCGCAATTGTTTGCCCTCGGTGTGATGGTATAGGTCACCGTTTCAACATTGCTCCCTGTGTTTGTGAGCGTCTGGCTGATCAGTGACCCACTGCCTGCAATGTAGCCGGTAACATTTCCCGAACTGGGTGTACAGGTCCAGGAGAAAGTGGTTCCGGTGACGGTTGAGGTGAGGTTGACCGTAAAGGCTGTTTGTGTGCAGATCGCCTGGGCCAGTGGTGTGTTGGAAACGTGCGGGGTTGGGTTTACGGTCACCGTGATCCCGGTAGGTGTACCGGTGCAGGAATTGGCAGAGGGGGTGACAAGGTAAGTCACGGTTTCAATGGTATTACCCGAATTGGTGAGGGTTTGGTTGATCGTGTTCCCGTTTCCCGGCAGGAATCCTGTGACATTGGGCGAACTTGCAGAGGCCGTCCATGAGAAGGTTGTTCCCGTGACATGTGAAAGAAGCTGAAGGTTAGCCTGGCCCTGCGAACAGATGGTCAGGGCAGCCGGGTTTGAATAAACATCAGCCTGCGGATTCACATTCACGGTAAAATCAGTGACGGTCCCGGTGCAGCCGTTTGCGACCGGGGTGAGATGATAGACCACCGATTCAGTGACAAGTCCCGAGTTGACTAGTGTCTGGTTCAGGGAAGTTGAGGCCGGACCTGGATTGGCAGTAAAACCGGTCACAGCTCCTGAACTTGGGGTGCAGGTCCATGTGAATCCGGCTCCCGCCACATTGGAGGTCAGGGTTACTCCTGTTGAGCTGCCGGTACAGATCGATTTGTTAAGCGGAGTGTTTGTCAGAGCCGGTACAGGGTAGACCGTCACCGTATAATCGACAGCGGAACCATCACAATTGTTGGCCCTTGGAGTGATATGGTAAATCACGGTTTCATTGACCGAACCCGAATTGATGAGCGTCTGGTTCAGGGTCGTGGTGGCAGTTGCGTTATTCGCCCATCCCGTGACATTCCCGGAACTTGGTGCACAGGTCCATGTAAATGTAGTTCCGGTGATATTCGAGGTCAGTGCAATGTTGGTGGCGACATTGCTGCACTGTTGCTTGTTCATCGGGCTGTTAGACATGTTTGGCACCGGAAATACTGTGACCACGAAATCCTGGGGAGTTCCCGCGCAGCCGCTGGAGGAAGGCGTAATGTGATAGGTAACCGTTTCCGTATTGAATCCCGTATTCGTGAGGATCTGGTTCAGGATTGCTCCCGAAGAAGCGGAAAACCCGGTTACATTGCCTGAGCTTCCGGAAGCCGTCCATGAGAATGTTGTTCCCGGGATATTGGCCGTCAGGTTCACATTCGGTGCGGTGCCCGAGCAGACCTGGGCCGTCAGCGGGTTGTTTGTGATGCCGGGCCGGGGACTTACGGACACTATATAATTATAGACCGGACCGGCGCATCCGTTTGCTGTGGGTGTAATATTATAGGTCATGGTCTCACTGGCTGTTCCGGAATTGGTCAGCGTATGGTTGATGACGGAGCCGCTGCCGGATGAACAACCGGTGATGTTCCCGCTGCTGGGGGTGCAGGTCCAGGTGAATGTCGTCCCGGACACAGTGGAATTCAGGGAAATACTGAAAGGGGTCAGCGAGCAGATCGGCGGATTCGGAGGAATATTGGATACATGCGGTGTAGGATAGACGGTCACAATGATGCTGGAGGCGGTTCCGGCACAGATACTGGATGATGGTGTCACAAGGTAGGTAACGGTCTCCACAGCACTGCCCGTGTTTGTGAGCGTCTGGCTGATCGTGTTGCCGGTTCCGTTTGCGTAACCGGATACATTCAAACTGCTGCCGGTGGCAGTCCAGGCAAAGGTAGTTCCCGGTACATGCGACTGGAGCAACAGGTTGGCCTGCCCCTGCGAACAGATGGCAAGGGTGGAAGGGGTAAAATAGACGTCGGCTGTGGGATACACATTCACGGTAAAATCAGTGACGGTCCCGGTGCAGCCGTTTGCGACCGGGGTGAGATGATAGACCACCGATTCAGTGACAAGTCCCGAGTTGACTAGTGTCTGGTTCAGAGAAGTTGAGGCCGGACCTGGATTGGCAGTAAAACCGGTCACAGCTCCTGAACTTGGGGTGCAGGTCCATGTGAATCCGGCTCCCGCCACATTGGAGGTCAGGGTTACTCCTGTTGAGCTGCCGGTACAGATCGATTTGTTAAGCGGAGTGTTTGACAGAGCCGGTACAGGGTATACCGTCACCGTATAATCGACAGCGGGGCCATCACAATTGTTGGCCCTTGGTGTGATGTGGTAAATTACGGTTTCATTGACCGAACCCGAATTGAGGAGCGTCTGGTTCAGAGTCGTGGTGGCAGTTGCGTTATTCGCCCATCCCGTGACATTCCCGGAACTCGGTGCACAGGTCCATGTAAATGTAGTTCCGGTGATATTCGAGGTCAGTGCAATGTTGGTGGCGACATTGCTGCACTGTTGCTTGTTCATCGGGCTGTTAGACATGTTTGGCACCGGAAATACTGTGACCACGAAATCCTGGGGAGTTCCCGCGCAGCCGCTGGAGGAAGGCGTAATGTGATAGGTAACCGTTTCCGTATTGAATCCCGTATTCGTGAGGATCTGGTTCAGGATTGCTCCCGAAGAAGCGGAAAACCCGGTTACATTGCCTGAGCTTCCGGAAGCCGTCCATGAGAATGTTGTTCCCGGGATATTGGCCGTCAGGTTCACATTCGGTGCGGTGCCCGAGCAGACCTGTGCCGTCAGCGGGTTGTTTGTGATGCCGGGCCGGGGACTTACGGTCACTATATAATTATAGACCGGACCGGCGCATCCGTTTGCTGTGGGTGTAATATTATAGGTCATGGTCTCACTGGCTGTTCCGGAATTGGTCAGCGTATGGTTGATGACGGAGCCGCTGCCGGATGAACAACCGGTGATGTTCCCGCTGCTGGGGGTGCAGGTCCAGGTGAATGTCGTCCCGGACACAGTGGAATTCAGGGAAATGCTGAAAGGGGTCAGCGAGCAGATCGGCGGATTCGGAGGAATATTGGATACATGCGGTGTAGGATAGACAGTCACAATGATGCTGGAGGCGGTTCCGGCACAGATACTGGATGATGGTGTCACAAGGTAGGTAACGGTCTCCACAGCACTGCCCGTGTTTGTGAGCGTCTGGCTGATCGTGTTGCCGGTTCCGTTTGCGTAACCGGATACATTCAAACTGCTGCCGGTGGCAGTCCAGGCAAAGGTAGTTCCCGGTACATGCGACTGGAGCAACAGGTTGGCCTGCGCCTGTGAACAGATGGCAAGGGTGGAAGGGGTAAAATAGACGTCGGCTGTGGGATACACATTCACGGTAAAATCAGTGACGGTCCCGGTGCAGCCGTTTGCGACCGGGGTGAGATGATAGACCACCGATTCAGTGACAAGTCCCGAGTTGACTAGTGTCTGGTTCAGGGAAGTTGAGGCCGGACCTGGATTGGCAGCAAAACCGGTCACAGCTCCCGAACTTGGGGTGCAGGTCCATGTGAATCCGGCTCCCGCCACATTGGAGGTCAGGGTTACTTCTGTTGAGCTGCCGGTACAAATTGATTTGTTAAGCGGGGTGTTTGTAAGAACCGGCACCGGGTAGACCGTCACCGTATAATCGACAGCGGAACCATCACAATTGTTGGCCCTTGGAGTGATGTGGTAAATTACGGTTTCATTGACCGAACCCGAATTGATGAGCGTCTGGTTCAGGTTTGTCGTGCCGGTTGAATTATTGGCCCAACCGGTGATGTTGCCGGAACTTGGGTTGCAGGTCCAGGTAAAAGTTGTTCCTGTAACAGCAGAGGTGAGTGCGATATTCGTCGCCGTGTTGCTGCATTGCATCTTGTTGAGCGGGCTGTTTGTCAGATTTGGTGAAGGATATACAGTAACAACATAATCGATAACGGTTCCGCTGCAGCCATTTGCTTTCGGTGTAAGGTGGTAGGTTACCGTCTCAATCGCCGATCCGGAATTGGTCAGCGTCTGGTTCAGTGTGACCGTAGGAGTGGCAAGGTTGTCAGAATACCCGGTTACATTGGCTGAACCTGGGGAACAGGTCCATGTGAACAATGTTCCTGAAACGTTTGAGGTAAGGGTGAGATTTGTTGACATGCCGTTGCAGATCTGCTTGCTCAACGGCGTATTTGACAGATCAGGCACAGGGAAGACCGTGACAGCATAATTCGCAGTGGTTCCGGTGCAGCCATTTGCCTGGGGTGTCACAACGTACGTAACAGTCCCGTTGGTATATGCTGAATTGGTGAGTGTCTGGTTGATGGTTAAGGCAGGTGTTGTGGTATTGTTTGAATAACCGGCAGTCCCGGCAGTTCCGCTGGCGGTCCAGGTAAACAACGTACCGGTCACCAGGGAGGTGAGAGAAATGTTCGTAGAGGCTCCGTTGCAGATCGTTTTGCTGAGCGGGCTGTTGGTCAGTGTTGGCACCGGATAGACCGTCACCGTGTAATCTACAGTCAACCCTGTACAGGTACCTGCTTGTGGTGTTATATGGTAGATCACGGATTCATTGGAGGAACCAATGTTGATGAGCGTCTGGTTGAGGATGGTGGTTCCCGTTGCATTGTTTGAATACCCGGAAATGTTGAGGGAACCGGGTGTGCATGTCCAGGTAAAGAGGGCACCGGGGATATTCGATGTGAGTGTGAGGTTCGTGGAGGTGTTGCTGCACTGCAGTTTAGATAGTGGTGAGTTCGAAAGGTTTGGCGAAGGATTGACGGTAACGACATAGTTCGTGGTATCACCACCGCATGCTGTGGCATGTGGAACGATGCGATACGTTACTGTTTCAGCAATTAATCCTGAATTGACAAGGGTCTGGGCAATGGTGCTGCCTGAGCCGCCGCCGAAGCCGCTGACATTTGCTGAACTTCCCGATGCGGTCCAGGTAAACCACGTTCCTGCTACATCCGATGTAAGCGGGATATTCGTTTGAGAGCCGGAACAGATCGCGGCCGTAAGCGGGGTTGTGGTCAGTTTTGGCTTTGGTTTCACGAAAACGAAGAAATTGGTATCACGTCCGATGCAGCCATTGTTGTTCATGGTGATGGTGTATTTCATCCATGAAAGGGTTGAATTCAGATTCTTCAGGTTTTGGGCGATGGTGTTTCCGATCCCGGCGCTGTATCCCGTGATTGAACCTGATACAGGAAATCCGTTCCATGAAAATGTCGTACCAGGGTAACTTGCCGTTAGGTTGATATTGGTAAAATTCTCTGAGCAGATGGTATCCCTGACGGGGTTATTTGTGAGCAGGGGCTTGGCATTGACGACCACATAAGAATGGTAAACCGGCCCGGTGCAGGATTGTGCAGTAGCCGTTACATGATACCAGACTGTATCCGAGAAAGTACCTGCATTGATCAGTTTCTGACTTATCAGGGAACTACTGCCATTTGCATATCCGCTGATGTTCGGATTAGTACATGTGGCTGTCCAGGAAAATGAAGGACTGGTTCCGTTTGATGTCAGTGTGAATTTGGCGGTGTCTCCTGTACAGATGGATCGGTTTGCTGGTGTGAAAATTACTGTGGGGAGTGGCTTTATAGTGGCATTCACGGCAGTTCTCGTCAGGCTAAGGCATCCGGAGGTTGTATTTCGTGCTTCCGCCCAGTAAGTGGTTGTTGATGAAATAACCGGGGTGGTGTAGGCCGTGTTGCCGGAAAGCAAGGCTGTGCCGCCCGAAGGGTTTGCATACCAGTCAATGGTTTCACCCGGAAGAGCAGTTGCATTAATGGTCACGGTTCCTGGGCCGCACCGGTTTGCATCCGACGGGGTGGGGGCAGGCGGGATCCCGATATAAGTGACATTCACAGTAGCAGTGCTGGAACTGGCAGAAAACCACCAGGTATTGATCATTTTATTGTGACAATTGCAGGCACTGTAAGGCACAGTGCAGGTTGCCCAGATGTGGCATCCATTAATGCCGGGAAGGCATCCCGGGGTGAGCATATATGTGTTTGGAACAAGGACACATTGTGCACTTGTGGTTAACCCCCGGTCATCCCAGAAGGTAAGAGGGCTCGACATGCCGGTGAAGACAGGCCTCACCAGGGAAACCCGGAATCCGTTTGCATTCCTTTCCACATCCCAGATGGGAAGGTTTGTCAACCCGTTGATAAAGTCGATGGTCATGGTAATGGCTGAACCATCAGGAACCGGAACCCCAAGACCATCATTTCCATTCCAGTCGATCCGGTTGACACCGAAATGAACCACCGAATCGATCGCAATGTTGTTACCGCTGGGACAAGCTATACTTATATGGACTGTACCGGCCTTATTAACATTGACATAGATACTCTTTTTACCGCTGCATGCGGGGAAATCCGGGTTTGCCGTCATATACGGTGTCCCGACGATCTGTCCGTAAACGCCATTGGGGTAAACAAGAGAGTCGGGGTTATTCAGGAAAACTTTGTATTGGGCGATCCCCGGAAATGTGAGGTACGTTGCATCATCCGTGGATTTCCTGTCATTATTCCAGTTCCCTGTGTTCTTGCAGCCATATTGATTGCAGAATATGGAAAAGATCCCGACAGCAGCCTGGCTGAACGCCAATTTTGTTACAATGCCATCATCGGAATAGATATAGAAACTGCCGCTGAACGGCTCAAAGGCTTTCTGGTAGCTGGAAGTGAATTGCCATGCCTGGGAAAAAACCCTGCCATGTTTGACATCGGAAGGCAAGGGTGTAGGGTTCAGTCCTGAGACAACTGTAAAATCGTAAAGTTTGAAAGTAATGTCATAACTGAACTCCAGGTAATAGTTACCTGTATCTGCAATATTCGTGATTTTATATTGAAGCGGAGTGTATCCGCCTGAAGCAGGAAACGGGCCGACCTGGGCCTGGTGAAAATAGGTAATAAAACCCGGGTTGCCTGCAGTGGGGCAATTGGCGGTAAGTACAACCGTGCCATCAGGCTTTCTCAGCTTGTACTGCCGTGGGGTTATGCCGCTATATCCGCCTAAACCCAATCCGAATAAAATGGTTTCATTGACAGCTTTCACATGGATGTAAAGCCTGTAGTTCGGAGCACAATCAAAATTTGCAAACCGGGTAGAATAATCAACTGTCGAATAGCTGATACACAAGGATCCTCCTGATACTGTTGAATCCGGAATAACCTCCTTGGTCCCCTCGGAATATGCGCTGCCCGGCAGAATCAATAAGGTCAAAAAAATAAAGGTAAAGAGTTGAGATAACAGTACCTTCATGCAGTTCCTTTTTATTAATGATGAATAATTTACAAATTTAAATTAAAAAAATTGCATAGAAAAATAATTTTGATGGAAACATAAAAAAATGCAAAAATGTTATGTTATACGGGCATTTCAAAATTCTCAGAACGATATTCCGTTTCCTTTGTTCCGCCCTCGGCCCCGGCACCTGCAGGAACAGCCATACAGCCCGCTTTTTTTGTCTTATCTTTGCCCGGTTACGTTAAAGGCACATCGAAATGATCACAATCCTTGGCCCGACCGCATCCGGAAAGACAAAGTTAGCGGCTCTTCTTGCAGCAAAGCTGAACGGCGAGATCATCAGTGCTGATTCGCGGCAGGTTTACAGGGGAATGGATATCGGAACAGGAAAGGATCTCGCGGATTATGAAGTGGCGGGAGAAAGGATCGCGGTTCACCTGGTTGATATTGCAGATCCGGGGTATGAATACAACCTCTTTGAATTCCAAAGGGATTTCCGGGCGGCTTTACTGGATATCACAGGGCGGAAAAAAATTCCAATCCTTTGCGGAGGCACGGGATTGTATCTTGAGAGTGTTTTAAAGGGATATGAGCTCTATCCTGTGAAACCGGACCCGGAGTATGAGAAATTACTCTCCGGGAAAACGGATGAGGAACTCCGCGTCATCCTTCAATCATTGCGGTCGTTACATAATACAACAGATCTCCTTGACCGGGAAAGGCTGATCAGGGCCATTATCATTGCAGGGCAAACTTCTGTTAAAGCCGGGACTTCTGGTTTTGGACCAGTTCCCTCCCTTGTGATCGGAATTCAAATGGAACGAAGTGAACTTCTGAAGCGAATTTCCGGGAGGCTGGAGGATCGCCTTCAGCACGGAATGATCAGTGAAGTGGAGGGTCTTCTGAAGAAAGGGTATTCGCCGGCGCAGCTAAAATTCTACGGACTGGAATATAAATTTGTGACCCGGTTCCTTGAAGGAGAACTGACTTATGAGGAAATGAGCGAAGGGCTCAATATTGCCATCAGGCAGTTTGCCAAGCGCCAGATGACCTGGTTCCGCCGGATGGAACGGTCCGGAACCCATATTCACTGGTTAGACGGGCGGCTTGATATGGAGGTAAATGTAAACGAAGTACTTGAACGGGTTAAATAATTACGGATTACGAATTACGAATTACGAGAATTTAAAGGCTTTTCAATACTGAGTTTTTCATATTTTCTCCTCGAATTCGTAATCCGTAATCCGTAATTTAAATCGGATTATTTTGTTTTATCCGGGAATGGCGGAATGGCAGGCAGATCCTTCGGCCAGCTTTTCAGCTCATCCTTGATCACATCGATTGCTTTCTGAAGCTGCTGGTCTTCGCCGGCATATTCTTTTGCGGGATCATTATCGATCACGATATCAGGATCGACGCCATGACCTTCGATCACCCATTTGCTGTCTTTGCTGTAATGGGCGAATTCAGGCTTCATCAGGAAACCGCCGTCGATAAAGGGCAATGAGCCCCGGATCCCGACCACGCCACCCCAGGTTCTGAGGCCGATCAGTTTTCCAAGTTTCAAGGTCTTGAACCGGTATGGGAAAATATCGCCGTCGGAAGCGGAATAATTGTCGATCAGCAGGCATTTCGGGCCCCACTCCAAAGCGATGTCAGAAACAGACTGGGTTGTGTTCCGGCTCATCTCCATCATGACCAGTTCCCTGCGAAGTCTTTCAATGATAATGGGAGACACGTTCCCTCCGCCATTTCCGCGGTCATCAATGATCAGGGCACGTTTCCTGAGCTGGGGATAAAAATGCTTCACGAATTCGTTCAGTCCTTCAGGGCTCATATCGGGAATATGGATATACCCGACCTCACCGTTGGTTGCATCATTCACTTTCTTTATATTTCCCTGCACCCATTCATAATAATAAAGTCCTTCTTCTGAATCAGTAGGAATAACAATGGTTTTATGGGATCCGGCTTCATTTGCAGCGCTGTTGATGGTAAGTTCGACCTGTACACCTGCTTTATTCACAAGGGATTCGTAAAGATCATTCATCTCCTTTGTGGATTTCCCGTTGACCGCAATGATAAAATCGCCTTCCTTCACATTGACGCCTACTTCTGTAAGCGGGGAACGGGCCTCCTTCGTCCAGTTCTCACCAGGCAGAATGTGGTCGATTCGGTAATAACCCGAGGCATCTTTGGAGATCCTGGCCCCGAGCAGTCCCTGCTTGATCCTTTTTGGTTCCGGTTTGTCGCCGCCGCCTACATAGGTATGGCCGCAATTCAGTTCGCCGATCATTTCTCCGAGGATATACGTAAGGTCATTCCGTGTCTTGACGTAAGGAAGAAGGGGGGCATATTTTTTCTGGATACCGCTCCAGTCAGTTCCGTGCATATCCGGATCATAGAAGAAATACTTCATCTGCCGCCATGCTTCATTGTAGATCTGGTTCCATTCGGCAGCTACATCCACCATCAGCTTCATATTGGAAAGGTCCAGGTAATCCTTCACTTCGATCTTCTGTTTCGGAAGATCAATGATCGCGTATTTTCCCTGGCCTAACACAAGCATCTTCTTCTTGTCTGCCGAGATCTCATACCCGTTGAATTCCCCAAGGTTGGTCTCTTTCTTGTCCTTCAGGTTGAAGACCATCAGGGCCGCCCTTTCACCGCGACCGCTTTTACCGTAATATACATTTTCGCCAACAGCATTAATACCCCAGTAATTGGCAGCGTCAACAGGTAGCCCAATGATACGGTCGATGATGCCATCCTTATCCACCTTTACATTAACTTCCGGCTTGGATTCGGGTTCTTTTCCTTCCTGCTTTTTTCCTTCTTTCTTTTCCGTTTTGGATTCTCCTTGATCTTTATCCTCTTTCTTCAGTGAAACTTCATCGTTCTCAGGGGCGAATGGTGACGGTGTTGATTTTTCGAGGGTAATGAGGTAGATCTTTGTCATGTTTGAATAGGTAACATCAAACTCGAGCCGGCTGTACGTGGGAGAGAAATCACGGTCGGAGGTGAAAAACAGGTACTTTCCATCAGAACTGAACGACGGATTGCCAGCCTCGTACCATTCACTTGTAACAGGGAACTTGTTTTTTGAGGCTACTTCATAAAGGTATATCCGTGAAACCATATCACGCACCGGGAATATGAAAGCGATCCACTTACTGTCGGGCGACCAGCTGTAATCGTTAAATTCCCAGTCTTTCGCCTGGTCGACCAGGGTGACACTCTTGCTGTCGATGTCGACATATTGCAAACGCAGGAGCTTATCTGCCCAAAGCAGTTTCTTGCTATCGGGCGACCAGGTGACTGTATATTTATAGGTGTCGGCATTTTTTGTGAGTTGAACGGGATCACCGGTTCCATCCTGCTTCATGATATAGATCTCATCCTCACCTGTTTTATCAGAGATATAAGCAATATACTTCCCGTCGGGGGACCATGCCACGTCACGTTCATGAACCCCGGGGGTTGCGGTCAGGTTCCTGGTGATACCGGTTTTTCCGGGAACGGTCCAGACGTCACCCCTTGCATCGAAAGCAACTCTTTTTCCATCGGGTGCCAGGGAAAATGAATTGATGTTCTTGCTGGCATCCTTCATTTGGTTACGGCCGGTGATCATGTCATTGGCGATCCGGATGGTAACTTTTTCTGCTTTCTGAGACACAAGGTCGAATACATATAAATATCCACCATTCTCAAAAACAATCGCGTTATCCCCGAGTGACGGGAATTTGATGTCGAATTCCTTGAAATCCGTCAGTTTTTTAATCTCTTTTGACCCCATGTCATAAACAAAAAGGTTCATGGTCCTGTCGCGGTCGGAACAGAAATAGATCTTGTTGCCCGACCACATCGGGAATATATCCTGGGCAGGATTATTGGTGATATTCTCGGTTTGCTTTGTTTTGAAATCATAGATCCAGATATCATCTGCCATTCCACCGCGGTAGTATTTCCAGGTCCGGAATTCACGAAAAACCCTGTTATAAGCCAGCTTTGACTTGTCAGGCGAATAGCTGCAGAATCCTCCGGCCGGCAAGGGCAGTTCGGTGGTAAGCCCACCATTGATATTAGCCAGGAAAAGCTGACCCTTGAAGTCATTGAAGGATTGCTTCCGTGAGCGGAATACAATATTTTCGTTGTCCTTCCATGTCATAACGAGGTTATTCGGACCCATCCTGTCCGAAACATCATCCCTGCCAAGGGTGGCAGTATATGTCAGGCGCTGGGGAATTCCCCCCTGGGAAGGGATCACGAAAACTTCCGTATTCCCATCATACTGGCCGGTAAAGGCAACCTTTTTGCCATCGGGTGAAAATCGCGGGAACATTTCATAACCATTCTCATCATTGGTGATTTTCCTGGCCAAACCTCCGGCTTTCTCAACAGTGTAAAGATCTCCTGCATAAGAAAACACGATCTGGTTTCCGGAAATGGCAGGAAAACGCATCAACCTCGCTTCATCCTGTGCATGGATATAACCCTGGATCATCAGGATCATCATCAGAAACAATAGTTTTTTCATCATAGGGGTTAAGGGATTTTTAGTTAGCGTCACAAAATTAGTATGAAATAGATCACATTAACAATCAAATCGGTATCACCCCCTGAATTCACGATGAAAATAATCCCTACCTTTGCCGGAAAAATAATTGAGTTGATGAGTTGATGAGCTGACGAGTTGTGGATTTACTGAATATTTTCTTCCGACTACCAAGGCAATCAACCGACTAAACAACTAAGCAACTAAACAACTAAACAACTAAACAACTAAGCACCTAAAGATGCCAATCAACGTTTACTTTGCCGGCGGTAAAAAGATCAATGCTACCATCGGTCCGTTCGATATAAAAACAGACCAGTCTGTACAAGCTGGCGGAGAAGCCTCAGCCCCGGAACCATTTTCATTATTCCTTGCCTCCCTTGCGACCTGTGCGGGCATTTACGTGAAATCATTCTGCGATCAACGGCTGATCCCGGCTGATAATATTTCGCTGATCATGGATTACGAGTTCGATCCGGCCACTCATTCCATTGATAAATTCTGGCTGAAGATCATCGTACCGCCTGATTTTCCTGAAAAATACGAAAGTGCGGTCATCAATTCTGCAAGCCGTTGTCTCGTGAAAAGACATCTGAAAGAGAGCATCTTGTTTGAAGTCACTGTTTCCCGATAATATTTTAAAATTTTTTTCACCACCCAGACCAGAGAAATTATTTGATTCATGATCTTTTGTGTTTCGGGCATCTGTGATTTTTCCAGCTAATAATCAATCATAATCCAACTTAATTCAGCAGTCAATATGTCAAATAAAAATCATGGTTTCAATTCCAAGGCTGTTCACGGTGTTACGGAGAAAGATCCGAAGGGCAGTGTGATCACCCCGATCTACCAAACCTCAACTTTTGCATTCAAGAGTGCCGAGGATGGCGCAAAATGCTTTGCCGGCGAATCCGACGGTTTTATTTATACACGTATCGGCAATCCGACCATCCAGGACTTGGAAAAGATCATCGCCGATCTTGAATCCGGATTCGGAGGGATCGCAACAGCTTCCGGAATGGGCGCGGTGAACACAGTGTATATGGCATACCTCGGTGCAGGTCAGCACATGGTTAGTCATAACGCAGTTTACGGGCCTGCACGCGGAATCATGGAGGGCACGTATTCCAGGTTCGGCGTTGAAGCCACCTATATTGACACCACCGACCTTGACCAGGTCGTGAAGGCCATAAGGCCAAATACAAAATTGATCTACCTTGAAACACCTGCGAACCCGACGATCGGGATCTCAGATATTCCGGCCATTTGCGAAATTGCGCATCAGCACAACATCCTTGTTTGTGTTGATAACACTTTTTGCAGTCCTTACCTTCAGAATCCCTTGCTGATGGGAGCGGATATCGTTCTTCATTCGCTTACGAAATTCATCAACGGACATGCAGATATCGTAGGAGGATTAATTGTTGCAAAGACAGAATCCGAATATAAAAAGATGCGTACCATGATGATCAACCTGGGCTGCAATATGGATCCGCACCAGGCATACCTCGTGCGGAGGGGTGTTAAAACCCTTGGCATCCGGATCGACCGGGCCCAGGAAAATGCAATGAAAGTGGCGGCGTTCCTTGAATCCCATCCAAAAGTAGAATGGGTGATCTACCCGGGACTCAAATCCCATCCGCAATATGACCTCGGGAAGAAGCTGATGAAAGGCCCCGGCTCAATGATGAGTTTCGGGCTGAAAGGCGGACTAGAATCAGGTAAGAAACTGATGGATAATGTTAAACTGTGTGTTCTTGCGGTTTCACTTGGTGGGATCGAAACACTGATCCAGCATCCTGCCTCCATGACGCATTCGAAGCTCTCACCCGAAGCCAAAAAGCAGGGCGGCATCACCGATGAACTTGTCCGTCTTTCCATCGGGATCGAAGATGTGGAGGATATCATTGAAGACCTGGAACAGGCTCTTTCGAAGGTCTGAGGCCGGAGGTCAGAGGATAGAGAATAGAGGATGGAGGTCGGAGGTCAGAGGTCAGAGGTCTGACGACGAAGCCTGAAGCCTGAAGCCTGCAGCCTGCAGCCTGAACTTTTTACCATAATTTTCCCATTTCGTGGTTTTTCTTTACATTTGAGGTCATTCATCGCCCCAATGAGACCCTGGTATACTTATATTTCGCTATTTATCCGTCATCCATTCTCCATTTTCCATATTCTGTTCTCAGTTGTTCTCCTTGACAGCCAACCTGCAAATTCACAAACCGTTGCCCTCGTCCTCAGCGGCGGAGGCTCGCGTGGCGCAGCGCATATCGGGGTGATCAAGGCTCTCGAGGAAAATCATATTCCCATCAATTATATTGTAGGAACCTCTATTGGTGCCATTATTGGGAGCCTTTATGCCATGGGCTATTCGCCGGAGGAGATGGAGGCGTTCATGACATCTGAGGAGTTTATCAGGATGTCGAACGGGACGATGGATGGAAAGTACGTATATTTTTACCGTAAAGAAGATCCCAACAGTTCGTGGGTCGGGTTTGATTTCAACCTGAAAAAAAAGATCACCTCCCAGTTGCCTACCAACCTGATCTCCCCGTATGAAATGGATTTCAAGTTCATGGAAATGATGGCTCCTGCTTCCGCTGCGAGCAATTATAATTTCGATAACCTCATGATCCCTTTCCGGTGCGTAGTGGCGGATGTTGATTCCACCAAGGCCTGGGTCATGAGCCGGGGCGATCTGAGCAGCGCAGTAAGAGGTTCGATGAGTATTCCGTTCGTTTTCAAGCCGATCACGATTGACGGACGGCTGGTCTTTGACGGAGGGATGTACGACAATTTCCCGGTGGATGTTGCCTATCATGACTTTCATCCACAGGTGATCATCGGCAGCCGTGTGGCTGAACGTTACGGAACTCCGGACAGGGAGGATATTCTTTCACAGCTGCAGTCCATGCTGATGGGTCGCCAGAATGATACGATCAGCTACCCGAATTCCGTGCTGATCATTCCATCCATTCCCCCGATAAATATCATCAGCTTTTCCCGGACACCCGCCCTTGTCGATAGCGGGTATGTGGCGACCGTCAAGAAAATAGGAGAGATCAGGAATCTTGTCCATCAGTCCATTTCTTCTGATTCTATAGCCAAAATGAGGGAGAATTTCAGGAAGAAGCTGAAACCGATGATCTTCGATTCGATCATCATTACCGGTCTTGACAAATCCCAGTCCGCCTATGCCCGGCAGATCCTCAAGCACGGAAGCAGGTATGTCGCCGTGGAGGAGATGAAAGGAGAGTATTTCCGTTTCATCGATGAAGGATTTATCAAAGGGATTTACCCGATAGCCAGGTACAATCCGGGAACTGGATACTACAACCTCTACCTCGATATCCAGAAATCCTATAATTTCAATATGCAGTTCGGGGGGAATATTTCACTCGGTACAAGCAATGAAGGATTTCTCGAGATCAAGTATAAATATTTGTGGAATAAGCCATTAACCTTCCTTGCCAACGGCTATTTCGGAAAATTCTACAATTCCGTCAAGACGACGGCCCGGATAGACTTCAATTCAAAGACTGCCTGGTTCATTGATGCAAGCTATATTTATAATCATTACGATTACTTCGGTAATTCTACCTATTTCTTTAACGACAAGACACCTTCCTATATCAGGGAGGCGGAGTACTTCGGTTTGCTGAGGACGGGAATCCCGGTGACAAGTTCGGGAAAGCTTATGTTCGGATTTACTGCGGCATTCAGCAATGCCAGGTATTACCAGTACAATAATTTTTCGAGGCTTGATACGGCAGACCAGACCAGCTTCAATTTCATATCACCACGGTTGTGCTTTGAACTGAACAACCTTGACAGGAAACAGTATGCCAGTGCAGGTGCCCGGTTCTATGTAACACTTGATTTAGTTGCCGGAAATGAGGGATATCTTCCCGGATCCATGTCGGATGATAAAACCGAGCAAAGGAACACACACCGATGGTTCCAGGGTAAAATAGTCTGGGATAACTACTTTGAATCCATCGGGCCGCTGAAACTTGGGTTTTATGGGGAAGGGCTGATCTCAGACCAGCCTTTATTTGCCAACTATACGGCAAGCATCCTGTATGCGCCTTCATTTACCCCGGTTCCTGAGATGCAGACGCTTTTCCTGCCACCTTTCCATGCCAACAGCTATGTTGCTGCAGGCATAAAAACGGTACTTAAGATCTATAAAAAGATTGAATTTCGTCTCGAAGGATATGTATTCCAGCCCTATAAAGAGATCAAAGCGGATCCGGAGACGCAAAAAGCCTATTACGGGGAGATCTTCCGTGACCGGTCGTTTCTTGCATCCGCAAATGTTGTTTACAATACATTTATCGGCCCCATCACCCTGGGAGTTTCCTATTATGACAAGACCGCAGACACATTCCTGATCAATCTCAATTTCGGGTATATCATTTTCAACCGGAAGGCCTTGCCTTAGAGGAATGCTGTCTGCAGTCTGCAGTCCGCAGTTCGCAGTCAGCAGTCTGCACTAAGCAGTCTTTTACCCGCAGCCCGCCACCCGCAGCCCGCAGCCTATAGCCTGCAGCCTGCAGCCTGAACCCTGCAGCCAAATAAAAAGTTAACAATTGGAAATAATTTGTATTTTTGTTTCTTGATTGAACTTATAACCGGTATTTTACCGGATTCTATCTTATCATTTTTCTATGTATAAACCGTTGAAAAAAATTAATGAAAAAAGCAGAGAACACCGATCAGACTCCTGGTTTTGATGAAAACAAAATCCAGGATGAGAATTCTTCACCTGTTGAAACAACAGAAATAATTATTGAAAACAATCTTCCAACCGACACGGACCCGGTAAAAGAAAATCAAGAAATCGAGGAATTCAAGCCAGAAATTCAGGACCCCATAGCCGAAGAGGCACAGCTGACAGAGCCTTCTATGATCCCGGACCCTCCGGTCACAGAACCCGAAATTATTCCCGGGGTTATTGCGGAAGAGACACCCGTTGAGCCGGATCACCCGATGGAGGTGGCCGCAGAAGAAACAACGGATGCATCCGGGGAAATCATCCCAGGACCTTTAGCGGAGGCACCTTCCGAACTTTACGAGGAAATCCCGGTAGCGGAACTGCCTGAAAAGGAGTCCGATCTTCTTTCAGGAGAGAGTCCCATCATGGATGAGGACAAGCTGTCTGACCAGATCATCGATCACGTAGGGGATGAAGTCTCGGAGGAAGTGGCGGAGCAGGTCGCGCAGGAATCCGACCAGGATTACAACAGTTTCACCCGCGAACAACTGGTGGAACTTCTTGATAAGGAGGTCAATGAAACGGATGTAAATTCCGTAAAGACCCGGATCGCCCTCATCAAAGTGGCATTCCTTAAGAAAAAGAAAGAAGAGAATCTTCAACGGTATGAAAAATTCTTAGAAGAAGGTGGAACCAAAGAAACATTCATCGCGGAGGTGGATCCACTGGAAGACCGTTTCAATGAGATATTCAATATATACAAAGCCAATAAAGCCAGGTTCAACGAGGAACAGGAAAAGGTCAAACAGAACAACCTGAAGAAAAAGCAGGAGATCCTTGAAGAACTGAAACACCTTGTTTCATCGGAGGAAACGCTGAAAAAAACTTATGATGAATTCAAGAACCTCCAGGAACGCTGGAAAGGGACCGGTATGGTACCCCGTACAGAGATCAATAACCTCTGGCAGAACTACCATTTCCTCGTTGAAAAATTCTTCGATAAGGTTAAGCTGAATAAAGAGCTCAAAGACCTGGACCTGAAGAAAAATCTCGAAGCAAAGATCGCCCTCTGTGAAAAGACGGAGGAACTTCTGCTTGAGAAATCGATCCTGAAATCGTTTAAAAGGCTCCAGAAATACCACGAAGAGTGGAAAGAACTCGGACCGGTACCCGCCGATAAGAAAGACGAGATCTGGGAACGGTTCAAAACCATTTCCGATAAGATCAACGATCGCAGAAGAGAGCATTATTCAAGGGTTGAAGAAGAACAGACCAAGAACCTGGAAACCAAAACAGCTTTGTGCGAACAGGCTGAAGAAGTGCTCAACCTGAAAAATGATTCGATCAAAGAGTGGCAGGAGAATACCAATAAGGTCAATGATCTCCTGATGGTCTGGAAGAGCATTGGCCCCGTTCCGCAAAAGGTCAACACGGAGATCTGGAACAGGTTCAAAACAAGCCTTGATACGTTTTTTTCCGTCAAGAAAGAATTCTTCGACAAGCTGAAAGATCAGCAGGTAAATAATTTCAACCTTAAGGTCGACCTCTGCCAGCAGGCTGAAGCCCTGAAATCAAGCACCGACTGGAGAAAGACCTCCAACGAACTGATACGGCTGCAGGCAGAATGGAAAAAGATCGGACCGGTGCCGAAAAAGCATTCCGACAAAGTCTGGAAAAGATTCCGCGCTGCATGCGATGAGTTTTTCAATGCAAAATCGAGCTTCTTCTCCAATATCCAGAGCCATGAGGCTGATAACCTCGCCAAAAAGCTTGACCTGATCCAGCGGCTGAAAGATTTCCAGTTCAGCGAAGATAAGAATCAGAACCTTGATACACTGAAGAATTTCCAGCGTGAATGGACTGAGATCGGCCATATTCCGATAAAAGAAAAAGACCGCCTTCAGAATGAATTCCGGGGGATCATCAATGAGCATCTTGACCGCCTGAAGATCAGCGAGGTTGAAATCATAACCTCCAATTTCCAGAATAAATTCGAGCATTTGAAAAATGATCCTCAATCACGGAAGATCATCGGACGGGAAAAGGAGATCCTCATCGGGAAGATCAATAAATTCAAGGAAGACATTAACCTTTGGGAAAATAACATCGGCTTCCTCGCTGAATCCAAAAATGCTGCCATCCTGAAAGAAGAATTTGTCAAGAAGATCAACAAGGCAAAATCCGAACTCAAAGTGATGGAAGCGAAACTCAAGATCCTGAAGAGCCAGAATTAGTGAATTTATGAATTGTTGAACTGGTGAGTTTTCATAACTCATAATTCAAACTCATAATTCTTTATGTCAGGTAATTCCATTGGCAAAGTCTTAGTTCTTACCACGTTCGGCGAGTCGCATGGAATTGCGGTCGGTGGTGTCCTCGACGGGTTCCCGGCCAACATTTCCATTGATGTTGCCTATATTCAGTCTGAGGTTGACCGGAGAAGACCGGGCGGCAAATTCTTTTCATCCGCACGGTCGGAAGAAGACAAAGTAGAGATCCTTTCCGGTTTGTTTGAGGGCAGGTCAACCGGCGCACCCATTGGTTTCATCATCAGGAACAGCGGCCAGCGGCCGGAAGAATACAATCACCTGAAAGAAGCTTACCGGCCCTCGCATGCTGATCTGACATACGACCTGAAATACGGGATCAGGGATCACAGGGGCGGCGGACGGGCTTCTGCACGTGAAACGGTTGCGAGAGTGGCCGGAGGTGCTATTGTGAAAATCCTTCTGAATGCCCGGTCCATCCGGATCATGGGGTATGTATCACAGATCGGCCCGGTGAAACTGAAAAATGATAATGGAAGTTTTTCGCCGGAAATGATCCTTGAAAGTCCGGTGTGCTGCCCTGATGAAAAAACATCCGGGGAAATGATCCGCTTGCTGGAAACCTTGAAAAAGGCAGGGGATACGACCGGCGGGATCATTACCTGCAGGTTGACCGGAGTACCCGCAGGACTTGGAGAACCTGTTTTTGATAAGCTTCAGTCGGATCTTGCCAAAGCCATGTTCACAATCCCGGCAGTCAAAGGATTTGAATACGGAATGGGTTTCGGTGCGGCGGCAATGACAGGTTCAGAACACAATGATCTTTTTGTTTTCAGGAACAAACAGATAACCACATCCACAAATTTTTCCGGTGGCATACAGGGTGGCATATCCAATGGCAACGAGATCTATTTCCGTGTCGCCTTCAAACCTGTTCCCACCCTTATGAAAGACCAGCCAACAGTCAATAAAAATGGTAAAAAAGTAATCCTGGCAGGAAAAGGGAGGCATGATGTGTGCGTCGTCCCTCGCGCCATCCCGATCGTTGAAGCAATGACAGCTCTTGTGATCGGGGATCACCTTGTCAGATATTGAGATACTGAGATGGTGAGGTGCAGGATGCTGGATGCTGGATGCTGGATGAAAAAATAGTAAAACTACATTCTGAATTTCAATCTAAGATCTGAATTCTGGGATCTAACGTTCAATTGCCGGTTCCTGCTGCGACAGGCAATGGAACGACCCAAGTCCCCAGATGATATCCGTTGAATCGATGCCGGTGATCCGGTGGTTTGGGAAGCATTCCTCCAGCAATGACATGGCTTTATCATCCTCCCTGCAACGATAGACAGGAACAATGACTGATTTGTTTGAGATGTAAAAATTTGCGTAGGATGCCGGCAGACGCTGCCCGTCATACCAGACCGGGAATGGCATTGGTACCTCGGCTACATCAATCTGCTTCCCGCCGGGGAGCCTCATTTTCTTCAGCAGCTTCAGGTTCTCATTCAATGGTTGATGGTTGGTATCGTTCTTATTTGGTTCAACCATTGTAATGACTGCATCTTCACGGAAAAACCGTGACAGGTCATCAACATGGCCGTTCGTATCATCACCGTTGATCCCGTTGTTCAACCATAGTACCTGGTCAACTCCATAAAATTCAGAGAGGAACCACTCGAGCTTTTCTTTCGTAAGATCAGGATTCCGGTTTTCATGGAGAAGGCAGGAGGTGGTTGTCAATACAGTCCCATTCCCGTTGAATTCCACGGCACCGCCCTCCATTACGATCCCCGGGAAAACAACAGGAATGTCAAGCGTTTTCCCGATCAGTTCAGGGATCTTTTCATCCAGGTCATGCGGGTATTTCTCACCCCACGCATTGTATTGCCAGCTTACGATCATTTTCTCCCCTTTCTTCCGGTTGACAAGGAATGCAGGTCCGTGGTCGCGGCACCAGGCATCGTTTGTCGGGTGGAGGAATAACCGGATATTGTTCATGTTGACGCCAATGGCGCTAAGATCCGATTCAACCTTCATCTTCAGCTCTTCGCTCCTGACATTGATGCAGACCATTTCCCCCCGGGAGAGTTCCCGGATGAACCGGTTGTATGACTCGAAAATGGAGTTGAGCTTTCCGGGCCAGGAATAGGAATCATCATGCGGATAGCTGAGCCAGGTAGCCTCGTGCTTTTCCCATTCAGCAGGGAAGTGAAACCCAAGGTCTTTGGGTGTGGGAGTAAGGGGATTCTGATCCATTCGGGTTATTCGTCAAGAAATCGGTTTAGCAGAGGTTTATAGGTATCGATCCGCCGGTCGCGGAGAAAAGGCCAGTGAACACGGATCTCATCCACCCGTTGCATGTCGAGCTCCTGAACATGAACAAGCTCATCCTCGTGTGGTGCAGCAAAAAGCAGTTCACCAAAGGGATCCGAAACAAATGACCCTCCCCAGAATTTCATCGGTCCTTCAATTCCGGTGCGGTTTACGGAAACCACATAGACGCCATTTGCAATGGAGTGGCTTCGCTGTATGGTTTGCCATGCCTGGAATTGCTGGTTGTTTGTCGCTTCATCCTGAGAAACCGCCCATCCGATGGCGGTGGGGTAGAAGAGGATCTCGGCACCCATGAGGCTCGTGATCCGCGCTGCTTCCGGGTACCATTGGTCCCAGCAGATCAGTGTTCCGATCCTCCCATACTTTGTATCGAAGACCTTATAGCCCTGGTCACCGGGAGAAAAGTAGAATTTCTCATAATAACCCGGATCATCGGGGATGTGCTGCTTCCGGTATTTTCCGAGAAACTGGCCGTCAGCATCGATGACAGCAACTGTATTGTGGTAAATGCCTTTTGTCCGTTTCTCAAACAGGGAGGCAATGATCACAATATTCAGCCTTTCAGCCAGCTCCTGCAATGCATGGGTCGTTGGCCCGGGGATCTTCTCTGCCAGCTTGAAGGAATCATAATTTTCTTCATGGCAGAAATAGCGGGAGGCAAACAGCTCCTGAAGGCATACGATCTGTGCTCCTTTCCCTGCACATTCCTCTATCCGGGCCATCGCTCTGGCAATGTTTGACTGCTTGTCTTCAACACAGGACATCTGTATCAGCCCGACTTTTACCTTTCGATATTCCACCCGTATCAGAAGTTGAGAATGAATTTTTTCGTGAATTTCAGGTTGTGATGAAGGATCTCCAGTACATAAACCCCTTGTGGCAGATTCATGTAATTGATCTCCTGCCTTCCTTGCCTGATGAGCGCCGTATTGTTCTGTCCGACTACCTGTCCGGTCATGTTATAAAGCTTTGATGTGGTGTACTGGGGCTTGGAAAAATCGTAGAACATCATGATCCTTTTGGTTTCCTTGTCCTGGTAAATCTCAATTCCTGTCTTCGGATCCTGGTCGTTCACACCGGCTGTGTAGTCGAGCACAAGATCGTCCACATAAAGCACAGTGCCCGGTGTCATGACTTCCTGGGCAGTCGACATGGCAATGATGTTCATCGTATCCGGCTGGACGACCGTATCGTAATCGACCCAGGCAGAGAAGAAAGTCCAGTCGCTGACCACACTGTGCGTTGAAAATGCGGCATAGGCGATTGAATCCCTTGTTGTTCCGTTCCACTTCGTAAATCCGATCCCGATGACACAACTGTCGCCCCCCAGCGGTGCATATTTATAAAATCCCTGGAGATGTGTGGGACTGTCATCGATAGGAACTCCTCCGGTGAGAACAAATGTTCCGCCTGCAAGATCTACGCTGAGGGTTCCCAGTGTCATAAATCCCGGCACATCGATCGGCGGAAGGGTGATGTGCTTGGTCTCCAGCCTTGCTGAATACGTTCCTCCCGAATGATCTGTGCTTTTCGTCACAACGGAGACTCCGAAAAACGGAATGATGGCCGTTTCCGCATTTGGTGTATCCCACGATTCAGGATCATCGTAATTCCCGTGGTTGATCCAGTTTTCAAAGCCGCCGTTTGGTATCGGGGTCTGGCCCATCGTCAACGTGCTGTACCATGTGATCATCATCGCAAAGAGCACCAGTGTAAATATTTTCTTCATAACATACCAGATTGATTTCCTTTGAGTTTGTCATATATCAAAGACCCCGCAAAGATAGCAATAATAATAATTTTATCTTTGGTAAAATTTCCGTTGATGATCAGGTTGTTCAGGCGTTACAAGAGCAGTTTACTGGTATTTGTCTTTCTTGTATGTGTTGCACATGTCAGGGTATCCGCACAGGATCCCTGTAATCAGGTTCATAGTAAGAAAACCGATAAGATCTATGACGAAGGGATCTCCTTTTATAAAAAGGGCAATTATACGGAAGCCGGGCGGCTGATGAGAACGGTTGTAAATGATGAGCCGGAATATGTGGATGCCTATTATGTTCTGGGTCTTGTCAATTTCAAAAAAGCCAGTTCCAATTTTAAGGAGGCGGAGAAGAATTTTCAGAAGGTGCTCCAGTTATGCCCCTCCTATGATATTTACACCTATTATTATCTGGCAGAGATCTGTTACAGTGCCGAGCGGTACGATTCGACCGTTCAGTACCTGACGGAATTCATGAAGGATGTGGACAAGATAAAATCGGACAAGGACTACAGCAGGGCTGCGGATCTGCTTAAATATTCAAAATTCTACAGCGAGATCATCCGCCACCCGGTCCCCTTTCAGCCAAAGGTCGTGGGGGGGATCTCAACCCCTGAAAATGAGTATCTGCCTGCGCTTTCACCGGATAACCAGCTTGCATTTTTTACCCGGGAGATCAAGCTTCCACCGGAAAAAAGCTCGTTTATCCAGTCAACAAAGTACAAGGAGAAGTTCATGTACAGCGACCTTCAGCCTGACGGCCGGTTTTCCGAAGGTCAGGAGATGCCGGAGCCATTCAACCTCAATGACAATGAAGGCGGGGCTTCGCTGACCATCGACAACAACACCCTTTATTATACGGTGTGCAAATACACGAAAGACAAGACCTATTATAATTGTGATATTTATTTTACCGAAAATGTGAACGGGGAATGGAATCCCATCAGAAGTGTAAGTGATAAGATCAACCTTCCATTGTCGTGGGAATCGCAGCCAAGCATTTCTGCTGACGGGAAAACGCTTTATTTTGTGAGCGACCGGCCGGGAGGCTATGGCGGATATGACATTTACCGTTCGATAAAAAGTGAACATGGGGAATGGGGAACGCCAATGAACATGGGCCCAACCATCAATACTGCCGGAAATGAAAAGTCCCCGTTCATCCATCCTGACGGGAAAACGCTCTATTTTTCCTCATCTGGTTGGATGGGCCTGGGCGGGTATGACATCTTTTACTCGCGCCAGGGTGATGACGGAACCTGGCAGAAACCCATAAACCTTGGCTATCCGATCAATTCCCCCGATGATGAAGTAGGGTTCTTCGTCAGTACCGATGGAACCCAGGGGTATTTTGCCTCGAACAAGTTCAATGGCGTGGGTGGCTGGGACCTCTATTCCTTTGACCTGTACGATGAGGCCCGTCCCGAAAAAGTCTTATTCATCAAAGGGACTGTGAAAAATGAATCGGAAGCAGAGCCGCTGAAAGCACGGATCGAGCTGAAGAATGTGGAAACAAAGACGATCTCCGAAATCCCGCTCGATACCAATACCGGGAATTATGTGGCTGTCGCCCGGTTCAATGCCGACTATATGCTGACCATTAAGAAGGAGGGCTATGTTTATGAAACCAGGTACATCTCCCGGATGGACAATTCATTTAAAACCCCCCGCCAGCTTGATCTTCAGCTTGAGCCGATCCAGCTGAACAAATCCTACCGGATCAATGATATCTATTTTGATTTCAATTCAGTGAACCTGACCGGCGAATCAAAAATGGTGCTGGACCAACTGATCGAGTTTCTTAAAGACAATCCTTCCATTAAAATTGAGATCCAGGGACATACCGACAACATCGGGAAAGACGCAGAAAACCTGAAACTCTCCGAGAACCGCGCGAAATCTGTACTTGAATACATGGTGGCCAACCAGGTCCCCGAAAAACGCCTGACTTTCAAAGGATATGGCAAAACCATACCCGTCGCCACCAATGATACGGAAGAAGGCCGTGCGAAGAACCGGAGAACAGTGTTCGTGATCACAAGTAAATAGTAAGTGGTGATGAAGTGATGAGGTGAAATACCCGGTTGATGTTCCCGTATTTCAGCATTCATTCATCTTGCATTTTTATCTCCGAAATGCCCGGCAAGAATTTTCCGGGAAAAATCCCGGTTTTTTTCTGGGTAGAAGTACCTATATGAAAAAAGAGGGTTTCTAGGTACTTCTACCTATATGATTTCCGGAAAAGAAATGATGTTACTGATTAAATTAGGACACTGATAAACGATTGATTGTCTAACCCCACACTAATGAAAAACCACATTATGAAAACAAAGATCCTGATTGCCGATGATCATGCACTGATCCGCAGAGGCATATCTGCCCTGTTAAGGAATCATGACAGGGAAATTGAAATTTTTGAGGCTGAAAACGGAATCCAGGCGATTATCAAGGCGGGGCAGATCCTGCCTGACATCATCCTGATGGATCACCACATGCCCAAGCTGGATGGAGTGAAGGCTGCTGAAGCCATTCGTAAGGACTTTCCTTCCGTGAAAATGATCCTGGTATCGATGGATATGAGTGAAGAAGTGATCAGCAATGCCCTTGAGGCCGGCATGTCGGGGATCGTACCGAAAGATTCCTCGGAGAATGAACTGATGAACGCAATCAGGGATGTAAGTAACGGGAAAGTCCATTTGCATACCAGCATCCTTAATATTGCGAAGAACAAAAAAAACCGGAAAAAGGGACTGACTGCATTTCACGGAAAAATTCTGACCACCCGGGAAATGGAAATCCTTCAGCTGATCATGCAGGGAAATACTTCAGTAAAAATTTCAAAGATCCTGGGTATCAGTGAGCGAACTGTAGAACATCACAGGCACAGTATCATGAAAAAGAGCCATACTCAGACAGTAGCCGAATTGATAAAGTTCGCCATTAAGCACAATTTTTCTTCCAACTGATACCTGCAGGGTTCTTCCAGAAAAATGTAGGTACTTTCCCCTATATGAAAATTGCAAAAAAATAGGAACTTTTACCTATTTCTTTTTCTTCATTAACATGTTATATTTGAATGGATTAACACCGGGTTTCCGGATAATTCAGTCAGTATATGTTGATAAAGAAAATGGCAGCCTCAGTTTTGATCACCCTGACGTTTTACGGAACCGGTTTTGGGCAAACAGGACAAGTCATGCGGAGCGCCGGGCAGGTGTTCGCCGTATTCCCTCCTGAACATGGATTTATTGAAAGCCTTTTACCGGATACAAATGGTTTTCATTCGGCACCATCCTGTCAATCATCGTCGTGTCAGTTCCTTTCCGGGAAAATGACAGGCGTTTACCTTGATCTGAGCCTTTCAACCGGGACCAGGGATAAAATGAAAGTGATTATTGCCGAAGATGCTGCCGGATCAGATCTCTTTCATGATATTGGCCATCTCAATGGCTGCAAGAGCGGCATCGAAGCCCTTGTTCCCGCTTTTGGTGCCGGCCCGCTCGATGGCCTGCTCGATGTTCTCCGTGGTGAGAACACCGTAGATCACCGGAACCCCTGTTTCGAGCCCGACACCGGCAATGCCTTTGGATACTTCGGCAGCCACATAGTCAAAATGCGGTGTAGCGCCGCGGATAACGGCACCGAGGCAAATAACTGCATTGTACTTCCCGCCGGCAGCAAGCTTTTTTGCAAGTAACGGCATTTCGAATGCACCCGGCGACCACACAACATCAATGTTGTTCTCAATGGTCCCGTGACGGCTCAGCCCGTCGAGGCAGCCACTCAGGAGCTTGCTGCTGATAAATTCATTGAAACGTGCGACGACAATGCCAAACTTCATCCCTTTGGCATCCAGTTTTCCTTCGATTGTTCTCATAAAAATCGCTTTATTTTCAAATTATTTTAGTTGGTGTTGCATTGATTTTTCGATACAAATAAAAGCCTACTCCTCTCCGAATTTCAGCATATGCCCCAATTTCTCCTTCTTCGTTTTCAGGTATTTCAGGTTCTTCGAATTGTGATGTTGCTGGATGGATACCCGTTCCACGATCTCAAGTCCGAATCCTTCGATCCCCGAGATCTTTTTCGGGTTGTTCGTCAGAAGGCGGATTTTCTTGATTCCGAGATCGACAAGGATCTCGGCGCCTGTCCCGTAATCGCGCAGGTCAGCAGGGAACCCCAGGGCATGATTGGCTTCCACCGTGTCCATTCCCTGGTCCTGAAGGGAGTACGCCTTGAGTTTATTGAGCAGGCCGATCCCGCGTCCTTCCTGCCTCATATAGAGGAAAACACCGCGTCCTTCCTTCTCGATCCGCCGCATGGCATCGGCCAGCTGTTCACCGCAATCACACCGCAGTGAACCGAAGACATCCCCGGTAAGACACTCTGAATGAACCCTCACCAGGACCGGTTCACCATCATCCACAACACCTTTTACAAAAGCAAGGTGATTTTCTTTCGAGATGACGCTGAGATAGCTGTATGTCTTGAACTCCCCGTATTTGGTGGGCATATCGACCACAGATATCCGTTTTATCAGTTTTTCAGCCTTCCGCCTGTAAACGATCAGGTCAGCGATCGTGACGATCTTGAGGTTATGCTTTTTTACATAGGTCATAAGTTCCGGGACCCTCGCCATGGTACCGTCTTCATTCATGATCTCGCAGATCACACCGGCAGGGTAGAGGCCTGCAAGCTTGGCAAGATCGATGGAAGCCTCGGTATGGCCGGCCCTCACGAGGACACCGCCTTCCCGGTACTCGATCGGGAAAATATGGCCCGGGCGGGTAAAGTCTTTTGCCGTGGATTTCGGATCAAGCATTTTTTTTATGGTCAGCGATCTTTCCTGCGCAGAAATACCGGTCGTACACTCAACGGCGTCGATCGAAACCGTGAATGCCGTCCTGTTCGGATCCGTATTTTTTACGACCATCCGCTCGATGTTCAGCTCTTCAAGGCGTTCACGGATCACAGGAAGGCATACCAGTCCGCCGCCGTTCTTCGCCATGAAATTAATGTGATGCGGTGTTACTTTTTCTGCAGCGATCACCAGGTCGCCTTCGTTTTCCCGGTCTTCATCATCCACCACCACGATCATTTTTCCCTTGCGGATGTCTTCGATGGCTTCATCGATTGTATTGAATTTGTAGTTGCTCATTTGATTTATTGTTTAATGTTTTACGCACCCACCCCGACCTGCGGTCTTCCCCTCCCAAAGTTCCCCGCGTACGCGGGGATCCTGGGAGGGGATAAGGGGGGTACTGTATCTTAAATAAATCCCTGCTCCGTTAAAAAATTCATATCCAGTGAATTTTTTCTGTTATCAGGGATCGTTAATTTCTCGACATATTTTGCAATGATGTCGCATTCAATATTCACCATGTCGCCTTTTTTTTTTGAGAGCAGCGTTGTAAGTGATTGTGTATGCGGGATAACTCCAACGCTGAATGAATGATCACTCACTGCAGCCACAGTCAGGCTGATCCCGTCGATGGCCACGGATCCTTTTTCAACGATATACCTTAATAATTGTCCCGATCCTGAGAAGGTGATCATCGATGAATTTCCTTCGTTCCTGATCTCAGAAATCGTGCCGGTGTCATCGATATGTCCGCTCACGATATGCCCGCCCAGCCTGTCGGATAGCCTGACTGCCCGTTCAAGGTTGACCTTTTTCCCGGGAGCGGCCGTCCGGAATACGCTCCTTTTCAATGTTTCCGGCATGATATCCACCGTAAAGCCCTCACGGGTGAATGACACCACCGTCAGGCAGACACCATCAACATTGATGCTGTCGCCTGTCCTGACATCTTCAACCACCTTTATCGCACCGACCGTCATATTCCCGTTTCGGATGGACCTGATCGTCCCGGTCTCTTCTATGATTCCTGTGAACATATCAATTATTTTACCTTTTCTTCAATCCTCAAACCCTTAATTAATTTTTCATTTTTCATTTTTCATTCTTCATTCCTTCATGCCTGCCATTCAAATACCCGGTAAGCATAAGATCTTTTCCGCACTTTTTTACCGTCAGGTTTTTAATTCCGAATGCACGGCCAAGTTCGCTGATGCCTGATCCTCCGACAGCTCCAGGGGCGGATTCTCCTCCGATTATGATGGGTGCGACAAAGCCGATGTATTTATCAACGATACCGGCATCCAGGGCTGAGAATGCAAGGGTGCTTCCGCCTTCGATCAGGACGCTGTCGATATCCATGGAGCCGAGCGAAGCGATCACGAAATCCAGGTCAATCTTCCCCTCTTTTGCCGGGCAGACCAGGATATGCACTCCCAGTCTTTCCATTGCTTTCAGCTTGTTCTTATCGGCCAGGGCGGAAACAGCAAGGATCGTCAGCTGGGGTTCATGCTGAATTACCCTGGCTGATAGCGGTATCTTGGCCTTGGTATCGAGAATGACTTTGAGCGGATCTTTGCTTTGCCTGTTCTTCCTGCGTGCATTCAGCGTCGGATCATCGGCCAGTATGGTTCCGATCCCTGTGAGGATTGCTCCGCAATGATGGCGCAACTCATGGACTTTCGTCCGTGACTGCTCACCGGTGATCCATTTCGATTGACCACTCCCCGTGGCGATCTTTCCATCCAGGCTCATGGCCGTCTTCAGGATGCAAAAAGGCCTGTGGGTAGTGATGTAGCTGATAAACGTTTCATTCTGTTTCCTGATCTCGTCTTCGAGAATCCCTGATCTCACCTTTATCCCTTTGGATTGAAGGTATGCGATCCCTTTTCCATTCACAACCGGGTTGGGATCTTTCATTCCGATGATCACCTCCGAAATCCCCTTTTCCGCGATCATGGGTGCACAGGGAGGTGTTTTTCCCTGGTGTGAACAAGGTTCCAGTGTGACAAACAGCGTTGCCCCTGGTGCCTGATCACCAGCCATCCGGATTGCATTGACTTCGGCATGGGGTGCTCCGTAATATTCGTGATATCCTTCGCCAATGATCTTCCCGTCTTTTACAACAACAGCACCCACCATCGGGTTCGGATTGACCCAGCCAATGCCTTTCTCTGCGAGCTTAATGGCTCTTGACATGAGTTTCCGGATTTCGGGGTCAGTTTGCATTTGTTCTTTAATGTTTTTACGTACCCACCCCGACCTTCGGTCTTCCCCTCCCTACCAGTAGGGAGGGGATAAGAGGGGTGGGTATTGAAAATAAAAAAAGCCCTGAGAACACTTCCCAGGGCCTAAATATTTTAAAACTGAATAACCAGCAATTTTAAAACTAATCTCTTCTTCCATCCAGACTTTACTGTCGGTGCCGTAGTTTCAACGACTCTTCCCGTTGGATTCCCAAGGGATCGCGGACTTTACCGCCGGTCGGGAATTTCACCCTGCCCTGAAGAAATTAAATCTCGCTTACGCTTTACGTTTTTTATACCATCAAACGCGATGCAAAGTTAACGTAATTTTTTTCTATTGTTAATTCAATCACGAATTAATTTACCTACTGAATGACAAGACGTTCAGTCTTAACCTGTGTGCCTGCCTTCACCGTCACAAGATAGACCCCTTTTGAAAAGGATGACAGTTCCAGTTTCCTGGTATAGCTGTTTCCGTTTTTGAAATTATCGGTGAATACGGATTTTCCTTCAATGGTTGAAATTGTGATGTTCATTTCCCGGTTCACCAGTCCGTTTACAGCAATAACGACATTGTCCTTTGCCGGGTTCGGGTTGATGGAAACGGAGAAGGGTTCATTCATGATGCCTGGAACTGCGTTGCATGGGTCAAGCGTGACATGGATCTGGTCTGAGGAATCCTCTGTGCAAGGTGCCAGTGCATAAGCGGTCAGCGTGCAGGTGAATCCGAGATTTGTCCTGTCATTCGCTCCCGGTGTATATAAGCAGCCGACTATGGTGTCATTATTGAAGGTCCCATCGCCGGAAGTGGTCCATTTAACATGGCTGTAACTGGTGGCCTGTCCGATCAGAACGATCATCGGCACAGTGATGCAATAAACTGTATCATTCGGTGCATTGGCAACGGCGGGCTGAATGGCGGTTACCGGCACAGTATCAGCTTTTGTCTGGGTTCCGTCATTGGCCAGGGCAATATACTTTGTATCAACAAGCGGAGACGCAACCGGGTTTTTCAGTGTTGACGTAAACCCTGGTGGTATGGATGTCCAGGAATAGGTGTAAGTCCCGGATCCGCCGGTTGCATTCACATCAAGCTGGGTAGTCCCGCCAGAGCATACGGTCGAAGGTGTTGCTGTGCCGTCCACGCTCAGGACGTTTGCAAAACTGAAGGACCCGATGCGTGTTTTCCAGCTCTGTTGTGAAGTTGAGGAGTAATATTCGGTAGTGTACCAGAAAGTTCCATTGGAAGAAGGATCACAGGAAATGGCGCTGTAGTCACCCCATCTGCTGGTGCTTCCGCCTGTATTGGCTGTTTGTGATCCGCCGCCATTGATAATGCCTTTTTCTGCAATGGTGATCTGTCCGAGCGGGTCATTGTTCATTCTCCCGCAATAGCGGATCGAAGGATACATGGTTGCGCTGGAAACAGAGTATCCCATGGCAATATTTCCGTTTGCATCAATATCAATGCTTCCCATCCAGCGGCTATGGCTGTCCGGTGAATAGGTTCCCTGCTGGTAAATTGACCATGTTCCGCCGGAAGTTCCCGGGTTGCGGAGTTCATACCAGCGCAGACCGGCTACATTTGATCCTACATTTACTGTGGATATTCCAACGAGTGACCAATGATCAGAAAATTTCCTGAAAGGCAAACGGAACATCAGACGACCTGAAATGGGATCAAGTGTACGGGTTGTCCCCTGCTGTGGGATACCAGGGACAGTGCCGGCGAATGATTCAACCGGAAGCTGAGAGACAAGCGTATAGGTTGAATTGGCCGTATTGGTCCAGTCGACATGGAATTCATAAATGCCGATACGGTCGATGTTATCATGCAGGTAAGCAAAATAGTTCGGCGTTCCTGCTGGTGGGAAATCACCGTCACAATCGGCAGGCAGGATGGCCCATGGCTCGTTGGTGCCGCTGGTGGTGAACATCACCATTTCCGCACTTTGATCTCCTGCAAGCATTTTTGTACGGTTAAAAGCAACTGCCCCGGTTCCCTGCGCATTCAGAGAACCTGCACTGAACCTGTTGATAGACATGTAATACCCGTCTGTCCATATCCCGAATTTTGGATAGTCACCCATGCTGGTGAAGGAAAATTCGTACCGGTTATAGGAACCGGTGGGATCTGGAGAAGTTGAAACGGCGATCATCTGGAAAAAAGGACCATTGGGATAATGAGGTAAAGAGAACTGTGTAAAGAGCCACCGGTCGGCGATCTCATCATACAGAACAACGGCGTCACCATCATTGGAATTATTCGGCATTCCGCTCCAGATCGAACTGTTTGTGTTCGGTCCGACAAGCTTCACACCGCTTTTATTATAGATTGCATATGAACAATTGACGACCTGGAAATAATGGTTCAAACCAACGTCACCGTCGGTATCGGGAGGAACATAACCACCCACATTTCCAACACCGTCAAAATTCTGAATGGTCGTATCGGTGATCGATTTCCCAAACCATGTTTGTATTTGTGACGCGGGAGTCAGCGGATTGTAAGCCCCTTCTTTCGGACTCCCGTAAGGGTAAAGGTTGTTCTTTACGATTCCGTCTTTCCATGAATTATCGGCTTTTGTGGCGGGCACCTGGACCATGTCGCGCAAAGGAGGCGAAACATCAAAATAGATGGCCTTCTGGACAAGAGTTGGCTTATGCACTTCCTTCGTCTGGGAGAACCCGGAAGTCACGATAATTAATAGGATTAATAACAAGTAAATAGGTTTTTTCATAGATGAATGGTTTTATTTTGTGCAAAATTAGCTGAATTTCCGATAGGTTCGGTAAGTCCTCATGAGGTTTTGGAAAAAAATAATCCGTAAGACAAAAAAAATCTTATTAGTCAGGACAAACATAGTTTTCATTATTTTTAACTTTTCTTTCTAACCGGGAAAACATGAATATAATTATTACAGGTGCAAGTAAAGGGATCGGTGCAGAAACCGTGAAATGCTTATGCAAACGGAAGGGAAACGAGATCGTTGCCATTTCCCGGAACGGCGAAGGACTTCGCAAGCTGGTCGGTGAATGCCTGAAAACATACCCGGATGCAAAGATCCATCCGGTTGAATTCGACCTTGCCCAGTTTGATTTCTATCCATTCCTGCTGCAAAAGATCGAGAATTTTTTTCATCATGCAGATGTATTGATCCACAATGCCGGTAAACTGGTGAACAAGCCTTTTGAGAAAATTGAAATGCAGGAATTTGATGATATCTTTAATGTCAACGTGAAAACGGTTTACTTCCTGACGCAATTGATGCTTCCTTTGCTGAAAGGCGGGGCGCATGTGGTTACGATCGGCAGCATGGGAGGATTCCAGGGAAGCAGGAAATACAGCGGTCTTTCAGCTTACAGTGCGAGTAAAGGGGCTGTTGCAATCCTGACCGAGTCCCTGGCCGAAGAGCTGAAGGAAATGGATATCAAGGTCAACTGCCTGGCACTTGGAGGAGTACAGACGGAAATGTTTGCGCAGGCTTTCCCCGGGAGCAGGGCTTTGCAATCGCCTCAGCAAATTGCTGTCTATATCACTGATTTTGCCGTTTCAGGGCAGCGATATTTTAATGGAAGGATTATCCCGGTAACACTTGGGTAAAACCTCGTTTACCTCACTCCTCCGACCCCCTCTCCGCGCCGGCCATTCTTTATACATATAGCTATCGGACCCACTTACGGCTCGATTCCTAAGCCAGACAAGCCGTTTGTCATTTTGTACCCACCCCGACCTTCGGTCTTCCCCTCCCTACTGGTAGGGAGGGGATTTGAGGGGTGGGTATGGAGAGTGGGTCCCCGCCTCAAACCCAAAGGCAACTTCATACAGCAGTGAGTTTATTACCCTCCCGGCTTGGGGAGGGGGAAAAGGAGGTGAGGCTAAAGATAATCCACGGTTTTTTCCCCGTCTTTCCTGAACGGAGCGATGGCCCGGTTGTAGATTCCATGCACATAAGCAATGGCCATCCCATAGTTGGTTACAGGAATACCCGCGTCAACAGCCGGTTTCAGACGGCTTATCAGTTGTTTCCGGGTGATCATGCATCCTCCGCACTGGATCACCATTGCATAGTCGGTGATGACGCCAGGTATTTTATTCAGACCGGCCACCACCTCGTATTCCAGTTTCTTCCCGGTAAAATTAGAGAGCCATCGCGGGATCTTCACCCGGCCAATGTCGTCGCAGGAAACATGGTGAGAACATGATTCGAGGATCAGGATCCGGTCACCGTCCTTCAGGTTTGCTATGTGGGGAGTCCCCTGCATGTAATGATCGAAATCGCCTTTCTGACGGGCCAGGACAATGCTGAAGCTGGTGAGCGGGATATTTTTCGGAACAGCCGCATCCGCTTTCGGAAATACCTGGCTGTCGGTGATCACAAGGACAGGTTTCGGGTTCATCCGGCGGATCAGGGAATCGACTTCACGCTCCTTGCATACCATAACCACTCCGTCATTGTCGAGCACATCGCGGATCACCTGCACCTGGGGAAGGATCATCCGTCCTTCCGGAGCTTCAATATCTATAGGCGTGATCAGAAGAACAAGATCACCATAAGAGATGAGGTCTCCTACAAGCGGTTTCTTTGTAAAGGCAGTCTCCGGCATCTGCTGACGGATCGCAGCAATCACTTCATTGATATTCGATGGGAATCGTGCGCTGAATTCGATGACCGGCGCAGAATATTTTGCAGCGATGGATGAACTTATGCCGGGTTCAAGCTTCTTCTCATCGGATTTATTATGAATGACAACGAATGGCAGGTCATGATCGCGGAAATCCCGGGCAAGATTTGATTCGATCTCGTCAAATGTATTATTGGTGATCATAAGAATGGCAAGGTCGATCACATTGAGGATCTCTCTAGACTTTGCAATGCGCTTTTTCCCCAGGTCCCCTGTATCATCAATACCGGCCGTGTCGATCATGATCACCGGGCCAAGCCCTTCGATCTCGATCGATTTCTTCACCGGGTCAGTGGTTGTCCCGGCCACATCTGATACGATCGCCACCTCCTGCCCTATCAGGGCATTGATGAACGAGCTCTTCCCGAAATTCCTTCGTCCGAAGATCCCGATGTGGGGTTTTGTATCGCGGGTTTTGGTCATTGATCAGGTCAAAGGTCAAAAGTCAAAAGTCAAAAGTCAAAAGTCAAAAGGCATAAAGTTCTTAACTCATCAGCTCATCAACTCACCACCTCACCAGCTCACCACCTCATTAATGGAGTATCCCAGTTTCAGCAAATTCTCCGGTGACAATATTTCTTTCATCTTTTCATTTTCGATAAGCTGAAGTGTCTCATTCGCCCCGAAAACGTCAATATTCCGTGCTTTCATTTCCCTGGCGAGCTCTGATGCTTTATGGTAGCCGATGAATGGAACCAGTGCGGTGGTAATCGAAGGACTGTGAAACAGCTTCTCATTCCCAGCACCGGGATGGATCACCAGACCGTCCATCATATTCCTGCCGAGTGTCCTATCTGCGGCAATCAGGAGCTTAATGCTTTCGATCATGGCAAAACCGATCACCGGGAGGTATGCATTCAGGTCGAGGCAACCGGCGCCACAAAGTGAGGTTACCAGTGAATCGTTGCTGTAAACCCTGTGAACACTGCTGATCACAAATTCGGGTATCACCGGGTTGATCTTCCCAGGCATGATCGAACTGCCGACCTGTTTCTGGGGCAGGCTTATTTCTTTCCGGTCGACGAGGTCAGAAGCCAGAAGACGCAGGTCGGAGACCATCTTTTCGAGGTTTACAGCATGCGCTTTGAGAATGGCGTGTACTTCCACAAATGTGTCGAGGTTGGCGGTGGCATCCGGAAGATTTTCGCTTCGGGCTACTGGTAATCCTGAGATCTTCTGGAGCTGGCCGATGGCATCCATGATAAAAAATCTTGGCACGGCCAGGCCCGTTCCTATGGCGCTTCCGCCCAGGTTTACAGCTTTCAGCCGCTCAAAACATTTCGAAACACGCCACCAGTCACGTGATAACGCCTCATTATAGGTGCTGAAGAGCATTCCGTATGAGGAAGGGACGGCCTCCTGCATCTGGGTATATCCGATCCGGAGGATATTCCGGCTTGCATTTTCAATACCCTCTACCTTTTCCCTGAGGATATTGATCTCCTTTTCCAGGCCCGGGAGGAGACTCATCAGGGAAACCTTCAGGGCTGTAGGAATGACATCATTGGTAGACTGGAAAACATTGGCATGTCCTACAGGATCGATGTAGATGTATTCGCCAGGTTTTTTCCCGCATTTAAGGAGGGCGACATTGGCAATGATCTCATTCACATTCATATTAATGCTTGTTCCCGCCCCGCCTGAGATCCCGGGGACGATGAACTGGTCATAATGCTGACCGATGCTTACCTCTGCGGCAGCACTGATGAGCGCTTCTATGATTTCAGCTGACATGAACTGAATGGGCAGAGATGATGTATCAATTTTCTCAGAAGCGGCATGGCAGAATTCCTTATACGAAAGATAGCAGGCCTGTTTGACTAATCCAACGGCTTCATACCACTCGATGGGAAATGGGGATGTGTCAGGGAAATTTTCATGTGCACGCTGCGAATGAATACCGTACAGGGCATCTTCCGGTATTTCCAGTTCACCTATGTAATCGGTTTCTTTCCGCATCATCGTTAAGATCAGGTCTTGCTTCCGAGGAACCTGCATGCAAGCCGGAAAATTTTCGTGAAGGCTTCATCCACCTGTTCCTGGTTTTTTTCATTGACCGGGAATGGATTTTCATGGGTGTATTTATACGGAAAATCCATCACTTTGACCCTGACCGGAATCTTTCGTTCGGAACCTTTCAGGGTATTCAGCATTTCATACGGGTGGATCACCGTATCCTTTTTAAGGCCGATGGCATAGATCTGCTGGCTCAGCTCATATAATCTCTGTTCCCTGTACTCCTTCATGCAGTTATAATTCAGCATCGCCTTGAACGTCATGCCTTCCGGGTGACTGTCACTGAAATAATGAGCCAGGCGTTCATCGGTCATCAGGTGTTTTTCGAGGTGTTCGATGAAAAGCGAATAGATCGCCAGGTTGGCCTCGCTGTCAATTATATATTTGGTAACGGCCGACATCCTGTTGAAAACCGGTCCGCCGGCAAAAATGAACAGCTTGGATTTTGTAAAAAGTCCTTCAGGGTTGGCCATCAGCAGGATCTCTGCCAGGAACGCACCGATTGAATAAGCAAAGAAATCGATCCGGGCTGTTTTATCCAGGAAAGAGAATTCTCCGTCGCGGATGCCGTGGATTAGCTGGATCACGTCATAAAATGTCTGAAGTCCTGACCAGAAGAACCGTTGTGGCAGGTTATGAAGCCTTGTGCTCATGGCAACATTGGCGAATGATGAACTGATGGTTGACGGATTCCGTTCAATCCGTTCCATTCTCACCATTTCCATCATATGCGGATCGCTCCAGAACACCCGGCCACGGTTCATGTGGAACGCGATGGGGAACAGGATGACGGTCGATTTGGTCTTCTCCGCAAGCACTTTGGCCCAGGTATAGTATTTTTCCCAGTTCTTTTCATTCAGCCCGTGAAAAAGAAGGATCGCACGGCGTGAACCCAGGGGGGTCGGATAATTAAAAACGGTATAGGTAAATAACCTGTTCTCCGAAATTTTAGAATCATTTACCTGGGATAAGTCGTTAAACGGGACTTGGGTATCCTCATGAACAGAATACCCCGGATAAAAAACTTTCTGATGTTCTTTGCAACGGTAAGTTTCTTCCCCCGGAAGCATACGACTGTTACGGGATTCGAATGGAACCGTGATGATCCTGACCTTTGAATCAGGCAAAGCGTAAGGGCCACCACTTTCATTGAGTAACTTCTTCAAATACTGATAATCATCACTATAACTCATTTTCTTACCTTTCCTTTCCTACTATTAATAATATGTGTTAGGGCTTCGCCCGAAAAAATTTTGTAATTTTACGCAAATTTCCGAAAAAATCAGATTGAAAAATATATTTTACCCATTACTTTTTTTTCTTTTTATTTCAGGGACCACATTTTCACAGATAGATAAGGAATTCTGGTTCGTTGCTCCTGAAGTATCATCCAACCATGGAGATTCTCCTGTAATTCTCAGGATTTCAACGATGAGTGATACGGCACACATCATGCTGAGAATGCCCGCGGACCTCTCTTTTACCCCGATTACGCAGACTATTTTACCCAATTCCAGCTATTCAATCATTCTGACTCCATGGAAGGAATTAATTGAAAATAAACCTGCAGACCAGGTGCTCAACAAAGGGTTATTGCTGACCTCAGATAATAACATAACTTCCTATTACGAGATCGCCCATACAAACAACCCTGCTGTTTCTTCCCTGAAAGGGAAAAATGCCGTGGGAACAGAATTTTTCATCTCCTCTCAAACGGACTATGCCAACCAGGTAAACGACGGCAGCGAAGCTTTTGATATTGTCGCGACAGAAGACAATACCGTAGTCACTATAACCCCTACATGGAACATAACGGGACATGCCGCAAACATCCCGTTCCAGGTTGTTCTCAATAAGGGTCAGACATACTCTGCGAGAACGACCGATATCTTTGTTGCCGCGACCCTGGCCGGTTCCCATGTAGTGGCGGATAAGCCAATCGCGGTTACGATATTTGATGATTCCATCATTACCGGCGGCTGGGATGAAATTGCCGACCAGACCATCCCTGTAAACCTTCTCGGAACCAATTATATCGTCATTAAAGGATTTGCCGACAATGTTCCCCCCGGCAACGATGATGAGCGCGTTTACATCCTGGCTACAAAGGCTCACACCAACATCATGCTCAACGGAAACCCTGTCCCGGTTGCAACCCTGTCGCCCGGGGAGCAGTTCGACTATCCGTTCCCGACGGCCGACAATACGGTTGCGGTAAAATCTTCCGAACCTGTTTATGTATATCACCTTTCAGGCCATACCGGCGAAGCCGGCTCTGCAATCCTGCCCCAGGATTCCTGCACGGGATCGCGACGGGTGGGTTTCACACGCACGACGACCAACCAGTTCGCCATGCTGATTCTCACCCGGAACGGGAGCCAGGACAGCTTTTACCTGAACGGGAACAATACCATTATCACCGGTGCGAATTTTTCCGTGGTACCGGGAACCGGAAATTCCTGGGTCTACTATAGACAGAACAACCTTTCCATTTCCAATGTTCCCCAGGGGGCAAACCAGCTATGGAATACGCTGGGTAAATTTCACCTGGGGATCCTGAACATGGGATCAGGCGGCAGTTCTGAGTACGGCTACTTCTCCGACTTCAGCAGCCTTTACCTCGGGGCCGACCGTTCCATCTGTCCCGGCGACAGCCTGGTGCTCGACGGGGGCTTTGACCGGGCCAGCTATGAATGGAAAAAGGTTATTGCCGGGACCTGGACGATCATTGACACGACACAATACCTGGTGGTCAGGGATTCGGGGTTTTATGCCTGTATGACAAACGGCGATTTCTGTGAGCTCAGGGATACAATCCATATTGGCATTCATCCCCCGGCTATTGTCAGCCTCGGACCGGATACGACAATCTGCCAGGGAACCTCACTGGTCTTTGACCCGGGTCTTTATGTAGGATACCTCTGGCAGAACGGGGGAACGACCCGGTACATGTATGCGGCAGACCCTGGGATCTACTGGGTTGAGGTGACAAACAACAACGGTTGCACGGCACGTGACTCGGTGATCCTTTCGATCGAAGCGCTCCCGGGAACACCGGGCCCTGTAAGCGGGTTTTCAACGGTGTGCCAGGGCCAGAACGGTGTCGTCTATTCCATCGACCCCGTTCAGAATGCAACTTCCTACAACTGGATCCTTCCATCGGGTGCCTCCGGAACAAGCACATCAAACACCATTACCCTGGATTACTCAACCTCTGCGATCTCAGATACGCTCAGGGTATGGGGGCACAGTTCCTGCGGGGACAGCCCGGTCACAAAGCTGGGAATAACCGTCAATCCGTTGCCGGGACCGGGGAAACCAATTACCGGCATTTCTCCTGTATGCCAGGGTCAGAGCGGTGTTGCCTATTCGGTGGGACTGATTGAAAATGCCGGGGAATATGTCTGGACCCTTCCGGCAGGGGCGACGGTCGCCACAGGTGCCATGACCAACACGATAACAGCAGATTTCGGATTGACTACATTACCAGGGGATGTGACGGTCCACGGACATAACAGCTGTGGCGACGGCTCGGTGTCTTCGTTCCCTGTTTCAGTTAATCTGTTTCCTTTACCTGCCGGGCCTATCAGCGGAACAACCCCGGTCTGCCAGGGACTTTCAGAAATCAGTTATTCAGTACCTGCCATAACAGGAGCGGATACCTATGCCTGGAGCCTGCCCCCGGGTTGTCTCCTGCAATCCGGTTCAGGGACAAACAGCATCGTGGTCAGGTTTGATTCTGCCACAGCGATATCGGGCGACATCTCCGTTACCGGTCACAGCAATAATTGCGGCGACGGGATACCTTCTGTTTTCACGGTTACGGTCAACCCATTACCGGCTCCGGCGGGGGTGATCTCAGGCCCTGATCCTGTCTGCCAGGGCTTGACGGGCGTGAATTTCTCGGTGCCGGCCGTTCAATCCGCCACATCTTACACCTGGACCATCCCGACAGGAGTTAACCTTGTCAGCGGGGTGGGAACCAATTCCATCATCACTGATTTTACAGCATCAGCCTCTTCAGGAACTATTTCCGTGAACGGATCCAACAGCGAATGCGGGAATGGATTGACCTCCTCCAGGTTCATCACAGTAAACCCATTGCCATCACCGGCAGGAGCGATCAGCGGGCCATCGCCTGTATGCCAGGGTGCAACGGTTCAATCCTACCAGGTTCCACCAATCCCGGATGCCACAAATTACCTGTGGTCTTTTTCCGGGCCGGGAGCGACACTAACCAATAACGGGAACACGATCCTGGCGGATTTCTCAGTGTCAGCGACCTCAGGTTCATTCTTCGTCACCGGCCATAACAACTGCGGAAACGGAATGGTATCCGCGGCTTTCCCCGTAGTCATCAATCCCATACCGGACGTGAGCCTTACGATTTGCAATGCCCTTACTACCACCGATGCACAACCATTCAGGCTGAAAGGCGGGATCCCGGGCGGAGGGACTTATTCGGGGACCGGGGTTGTGAATGGAAAGTTCTATCCTGCCGTGGCAGGAGCGGGGATTCATAGGATCACGTATACATACACAAATTCTGCGACTTGTCGTGATACTGGATACTGGATGCTGGATGTAAGAACTCCGCTGCCTTTCACCTGCGGGAACAGCCTGACAGACATCAGGGACAACAGCGTTTACATGACCGTTACGATCGTATCCCAATGCTGGTTTGCCGAAGATCTCAGGTTTGGAATAGAAATTCCTTCAACTCAATTCCAGAGAGACAACTGCATCAATGAAAAATACATTAATCCATCATCCATCCTCTATCCTCCATCCTCTGTATATCAATGGGACGAACTCATGCAATACGAAGCGGATACAAAGCTCCAGGGACTTTGTCCTCCCGGATGGCACATACCGGACGACCAGGAGTGGAACACCCTCTTTTCCCGGTTCATAAACAATGGATTTGCCGGAAGCCCGTTGAAATATTCCGGGTATTCAGGTTTCAACGCAGAACTGTCAGGGTTCAACCTTTTTAACAACATCTGGAAATACAATGGCTTTGCAACGATGTTCTGGTCTTCACAGATGCACGGACCCATGAAAGCCTGGGCACACGGGATGAATGAGGAGAATCCTTCGGTGTCGTTCTATCCTTCGTTTAGGACGAATGCCTTCTCGGTGAGGTGTCTCAAGGATTAAGGCCGAAAGTAATAATTACGAATTACGGATTACGAATTACGAAGCCTGCAGCCTGAAGCTTGAAGCTTGAAGCCTGAAAAAATTTCCACGAAAAACTTTTTTCCACTTCCCTAACAGTTCAATTTTTTTTCCTACCTTTATAGTCCTTATTATCAAAGAATATACTCAATCTAAATAGTAAAAATTTTCCCGGCAGGGACTGATATATCCGAATGTCCAGATTTACTTTTCCATTGAATCCGCCCTTCAGGGTGTTTGTTACATTTGTATTTTCCCTTTTCCTGTTGTTTTTGCCGGTATTATTAAAGGCACAGTTGACAACAAACTGTGATAATTCCAATTTTAATGTAGGAAACTGGAAAGGGTGGTTTGGTTGTTATGGGACTTTCTCATTAATGGGAGGGCTCAAGCCTTGTGACAACATCGGTTTTCATCCCTGGAGACATAAGATCATCCAGGCCCCTGGATGGATGGATCACTATGCATGTGACAGCCTTCGCACAGTATTTCCCGGGGAAGCCTATTCCGCAAGATTAGGCGACACATCGGGAGGGGGTACTGCACAACAGCTTAAATTTACACTTCTGGTTGATTCAAGTTCTTACCTGTTCATTTACCGGTATGCAGTTGTTTTAGAGGATGCTACTGCTTCAGGACATAATGAGACTGATCAACCCAGGTTTAAGGTTGAGATCCAGAATGACTTTGGGCAGGTAGTTGATTCAACATGCGGGTATTATTATGTTTATGCACAGCCTGGCCTTCCCGGTTGGCATACCTGTAATAATGGAGCCGGGCAAGAACCAATATTATGGAGAGATTGGACTACTGTGGGAATGAATCTTGCCAACTGGACAGGTCAAAACCTGTCTATTGTGTTTACAACAGCCGGTTGTGCATATTCAGCTCACCGCGGTTATGCTTATCTTAACACTTATTGCAGCAGGCTTGAAACCCATACGTCAATGTGTGAAGGTGACTCTGTTGCTGTTATAACAGCGCCGCCTGGTTTTACTTACCTTTGGACAACAATTACAGGGGATACGTCAATAAATGGGGATACAACCTCATCCATCACTGTTCCTCACCCGGTAACCGGTACATCCTATACCTGCTTGCTCACTTCATTTAACGGGTGTCATGTTCCCATTACGACCACATTAACTTATACAGTGATTCATTCGAATTTCCGATTTACTTCAAGCTGTGCGGGCCTCCCGATCCAATTTTTTGATTCAAGTTATGTCAATCAGAATAACGTAACCAACTGGATATGGGATTTCGGGGATGGTACACCTGCTGACACAGGTGTTCCGAACCCCGTTCATGCGTTTGCAGATCCGGGGATTTACCAGGTTTTTCTCCGGTCGTATTCAACCGAAGGATGTAAAGACTCGATCACAAAGACCATTGTGGTCGACTCGCTTCCAAACGTCTCGAATGCCCCGATGTTCAAGCAGATCTGCAGCAACAGCGGGACCGCCATCAACCTGACCTCGGACGTTACCGGTACCGGATTTACCTGGACAGCCGCAGCAAGTTCACCGAATATCACCGGATTTTCAAACAACACAACCACACCCGCCTCCACCATCAACCAGGTATTGATCAACACCGGAATTACCATCGATACCGTGTTCTATACAATAACGCCACATAAAAATTCCTGCGACGGGTTCGACACGATCTATAAAGTGGCGGTGAACCCGTTCCCGATGCTTACAAACACGCCGCTCAGCAAATCGATCTGCGACAGTACGGCGACCGGCATTACCCTGCTTTCAAACAATGACAGCACCAAATTCCTCTGGAAATGTGTATCAAGCTCACCTAACCTGACAGGATATTCAAACAATTTGTCCCTGCCGACCCGGACGATCAACCAGGTTATTCACAATTCAGGGTATACCACCGAAACGGTCACTTACCGGATCATTCCGAAGATCCAGGCCTGCGTTGGAGATACCACGAACTTCGTTGTGACCGTATTTCCCAAGCCGGACTTGTCGAACAGTCCCCCCTCAAAAAGCATTTGCAGCAATACGTCCACCAATGTCACGCTAACGTCGCATACCCTGGGGACACAATTCACCTGGACCTGTTCAGGGAGTTCAGGATTTGTGACAGGATACAGCAACAATGCGGTTCCGACAACGACCCTGAACCAGACGCTGATCAACACCGGAACGAATATCGAGACGGTTACCTACAACATCACACCCAAGGCCAACGGCTGCAACGGGTTCGTTTTTCATTACATTGTTAGCGTCAACCCGGTGGCAACTATATCCAATACACCTCTTCACAAAGAAATCTGCAACAATACAGCGACCAATATAAACCTGACTTCCCCGGTTTCCGGAACACTCTTTACCTGGACCTGCACAGCCAGCTCAGGAAACCTCGGAGGGTTCAGCAATGTAGTTGTGCCTACGGGTGTGCTGAACCAGACCCTGACCAATAATGGCTTTACGACGGAAACAGTAACATACCTCATTACACCGATTGCAAATTCCTGCCCCGGAACCGTTGCCAGTTATGTGGTATCCGTTTACCCGGTGCCGGATCTTTCAAACAGCCCGCCATCACTTTCAATCTGTAAAGGAGCATCCACCAATCTCGCGCTGACCTCAAACGTCACAGGAACCTTATTTACCTGGACCTGCACACCAAGTTCAGGAAATGTCATGGGGTACAGCAATAACGCAGTTCCTACGACAACACTCAATCAGACACTCAATAACTCCGGTATTGTTCCGGAAACGGTCACCTACCATTTGACCCCCGTTGCGAATGGCTGCACGGGCATTGTCACTGATTTTGTAGTAACGGTAAATCCGAAACCCACTGTGACCAACAATCCGATGAGCAAGACCATCTGCTCGGAATCACAGGTGAACATACCACTGACAGCTACCTGTGCCGGGACAAGTTATACCTGGCAGGGATCATGGGTCTCGGGAGGTACTGTTACAGGCTTTACAAATGGGTCGGGAGGACTGATCAACGATGTTCTGATCAATTCAACCTCGACACCGGGCGTGATGAAATACAAAATAACTGCTACAGTTGGAGGCTGCACGGCCAATGACACCAACTACTTCGTAACGGTAAATCCGACACCGCACGTTACCAATACGCCACTTGTGAAAACCATCTGTTCAGGCGGTCCTACCGGGATCAACCTCACGGCAGACGTGACAGGGACAACGTTTACCTGGACAGCGACACCGAGTTCAGGGAACGTAACCGGATATGCAGACGGTACTACAGCAGCGATCAGTCAAACGCTCGTAAATACTGGATATACTTTGGAATCGGTGGTTTATCATATTACACCGATGGCGTTCAGCTGCCCCGGATCTGTTTATAATTACACTGTAAATGTAAATCCTGTTGCCGATGCATATTACCTGCCTGCAACATTGGCCGTTTGCACGGGCGAAAATGCCGCATTCAACATCCTGTCGCATGTTTCGGGTGCAACCTTCACCTGGACCGCCTCGGCCAGTTCGGGCCTCGTCACAGGATTTGTCAACGGATCAGGAAATTCGGTATCCCAGGTCCTTACTTCCACAAGCACCAATATTGAGACCGTAACGTATACCATCATCCCCACGATCAACGGCTGCCAGGGAACGCCGTCAAGCATGGTTGTGAGTGTCAAGCCCTCGCCATCTGTAACAGTTACTCCTCCGTCACTGACAATCTGCTCAACGGGAGCGGCTGCGATCAGTCTTACCTCGAATGTTTCCGGGACCACCTTCGCCTGGACCGCAACAGGGTCATCGGCGAACCTGTCCGGCTTTGCAAATGGCGCAGGAAATTCCTTCAGCCAGAATGTAACAAATTCAGGCTATACGATTGAGACGGTGACTTATGCCATCACCCCGACAGCAAATGGATGTACCGGCCCAACGGCAAACTATGTTGTGACGGTCAACCCGGTTCCGGACCTGTCGAACAATCCGCCAGCCAGCCAGATCTGCAATAACATGCAGACCAATGTCACACTGGCCTCACACGTTGCCGGGACATTGTTCACCTGGACCACCACGGCCAGCTCGCCCAATGTAACAGGATACAGCAACAACGGAACCCCGACCACCTTGTTGAACCAAACCCTGGTGAATGCGGGATTTACAAATGAATGGGTCATCTATCATGTGACCCCGCATGCCAATGGATGTGACGGGCCTGTCACAGATTATACGGTGACGCTGGTTTCCAAGCCGGACCTGACGAACAGCCCGTTAGCGAAACAGATATGCAACAGTACATCGACGAATATCACGTTAACCTCCAACGTAACCGGCACCCTGTTTACCTGGACCACGACCCCGAGCTCGGGCAATGTGTCTGGATACGCTAATAATTCCACACCGACAACGACCCTGAGTCAGACCCTTTCAAATTCAGGGTTTGTGAATGAATCGGTGATCTATCATGTCTTGCCGGCGATCAGCGGATGCACCGGTGATGTAACGGATTATACGGTGACCGTGTACCCGACGCCGAACCTGTCGAACAGCCCGGCGGCCAAACAGATCTGCAACAACCAGCAGACCAATGTCAGCCTCACCTCGAATGTGACGGGGACATTGTTTACCTGGACAGCCACACCAAGCTCGGCGAATGTGAATGGTTACAGCAATAACGGAACGCCGGCATCATCGATCAACCAGACGCTGGTGAATTCGGGATACAATATAGAAACCGTTACGTACAACCTGACACCCACTTCGAATGGTTGCCAGGGGCCGGTGACACCTTATATCGTTACCGTTTATCCTACAGCCGATGTGTATTTCACCCCTTCATCACTGACGATTTGTTCCCAAATTACGGCCAGCCTTCAGCTTGCCTCCCATGTTGCCAACCCCTCATTTACGTGGACGGCTTCAGGCAGTTCAGTTAATGTCACCGGTTTTTCCAATGGGAGCGGGAACCTGATCAGCCAAATGCTGACGAATTCAGGAACAGCGATCGAGACGGTGACCTACCAGGTCACCCCAACGGCGAACAGCTGTGTTGGAACATCATCATCCATCATCGTGACAGTGAATCCAAAACCGCTGGTCACCACCACACCGCTTGCCAAGACGCTTTGCTCTGGATTGAACACGGGTATCACGCTCACATCCGGGGTCAGCGGGACGACATTTGCCTGGATCGCGACACCGAGCGCCGGGACCCTGTCAGGGTTCTCCAACGGGAACGGGAGTTCGATCAGCCATAACCTTGTAAATAGCGGGTTCACGATAGAAACTGTTACGTATGCCATCACCCCGACGGCGAATGGATGCATCGGTCCGGCATCGAACTACATAGTGACGGTCAACCCGGTTCCGGATGTTTCGAACAACCCGCTGTCGACGCAGATCTGTTCGGGCACCTCCCCGAATGTGGCTTTGACATCGAATGTATCGGGAACGAACTTTGCCTGGACCACCACCTCAAGCTCTCCCAATGTTTCAGGATACTCCAATGGCAGCGGGACATTCATCAACCAGGTGCTGACCAACAGCGGGTTTACGGTTGAGACAGTGACCTACCACCTCACTCCGACGGCCAACAGCTGTGATGGATTGCCGAAGGATTATGTTGTAACGATTGTTTCTGTGCCGGATGTCTATTTCACACCCACCGCCCAGACCATCTGCAATCAGCAGATGACCAGCATCCAGAATTTATCGCATGTTCCGGGGGCGACTTTCACCTGGACGGTAACAGCCAGTTCGCCCAACATCTCAGGATATTCGAACAGCAACGGCAACGTGATCTCCCAAACGCTGTATAATTCCGGAACGACTACGGAAACGGCTACCTACACGGTAGCCCCGATGGCCTTCGGCTGTCCGCCCGGACTACCGCAGACCGTTGTGATCACGATCCATCCGAAACCAATCATCCAGAATGTCATCACCACCTCGCAGATCTGTTCTGCAACAGCCACGGGGATCATACCACAGTCAAGCGTATCGGGTTCCAACTTTTCCTGGATCGCAACAGGAAGCTCGGCCAATGTGACGGGGTTCACCAACGGGATGGGGCTTTCGATCGTGCAAACACTTACAAATTCAGGGTATAATATTGAAAGCGTGACATACAGTGTGACGCCAACGGCCAATAGCTGTCCGGGGGATGCGGTTCCATTCACGGTAACGGTCTTCCCGGTAGCGGATGTCTATTCCACCCCGTCATCGCAGGCTTTCTGTTCAGGAGGAAGCTGCAATCTTACACTGGCCTCGCATGTGGCAGGTCCGTCTTTTGTCTGGAGTGCATCGGGCAGTTCGGGGAATGTGACCGGGTATTATCCCGGAAGCGGGAACCTGGTACAGCAGGTATTAACGAATTCAGGGACCAATGTTGAGGTAGTGACATATGCGGTGACTCCGTCAGCGAACGGATGCACGGGAACCTCGGGCAATACGCTGGTATCGGTAAATCCATTACCGGTATTGGCCTTTACACCTTGCTGGGATCCGGTGATGACCACTGTGGCTAAACCCCTGAGGCTTAAGGGAGCCACACCCACAGGCGGAACCTACTCCGGGACGGGGGTAAGCATGGGCTTCTTCTACCCGACGGTTGCCGGAAGTGGAACACACCTCATCAGCTACAATTATTCGAACACGTTCACCTGTGCAGGCAGCACAAGTCAGACCATCACGGTAGTTGACCCGGTCCCGTTCACCTGCGGAAACATGCTGACAGACATTCGTGATTTTGCGCAGTATCCGACGGTAGACATCAACGGGCAGTGCTGGACCACCACGAACCTGACCTATGGGACATCGATCTCATCGGGAAGGACCCAGCGGGACAATTGCATACCGGAACGGTACTGTCTTCGTGACAACGAGCTGAACTGCTCCAGCATGGGCGGACTTTACCAGTGGGATGAGCTGATGAAGTTTGAAACATCGGAAAGCGGGCAGGGTCTTTGTCCGCCCGAATGGCACATACCGAAGGAAAGCGAGTGGACCGCCCTGTTCAATTACTTTGTCAGCAACGGCTTTGCAGGAAGCCCGCTGAAATATGACGGATACTCCGGGTTCAACGCCTTTCTGACGGGCACCTGGCATCAGAATGTCAACTGGGATTTTGAAGGATTTGCGGTGATGTTCTGGTCTTCGACGGCCCATGCCGCCAAAAAGGCCTGGGCACACGGGATGAATACATACAATCCGAGTGTGTCGTACTATCCCTCGTTGAGGGTGAATGCGTTTTCGGTGAGGTGTTTGAAGGATTAGCCGTAACAAGCCATACCCACCCCGACCTTCGGTCTTCCCCTCCCTACCAGTAGGGAGGGGATAAGAGGGGAGGGTACTAAAAGCAAACAAACTGAAAATGATTGATAAAGCAAGTTTAGGTTAATTTGAAATTGGGATTTAGTATTGTTTAGATCAATTAGAATAATTAGAGCAATTAGAAATTACCTTTGTTCAGGTCAATTAGAATAATTAGAGCAATTAGAAATTACCATTGTTCCTGTCAATCATAAAAATTTCTGCAAAAAACTTTTTTCCGATTCCCTAACACACAAAATTATTTTTCTTACCTTTAGAGTCTGAATTTCAAAGGAAATAGTCAGATTTAATAACGACAATTAATCCCGGTCTGTACCAATATCGCTGAATGTCCATTTTTACTTATTTTCAAAAATATTCCTTTGGGGGGGTATTCTTTTTTTTATTGATAACAGGAGGGTTCCTATTCACACCTGCTCTGCTTAAAGCACAGCTGACTACAAACTGTGATAATTCAAACTTCAATAATGGGACACTGAAAGGTTGGGATGGATGTTATGGAATGTTTGACAGCCAATGCGTCAGGCCCGGTTTTCATCTGTATCCGGACCCGATTCCTAATTCAAACTATCCTAATCCCTTGCATAAGCTCATCCAGGCGCCCGGCTGGCAGGATCATAATACGTGCGACGGCTTGAATATGATTTTTCCCGGAGAAGCATTTGTTGCAAGATTGGGCGATACGGTTTACAATGGAGGACTTGCAAATCCGCATGGGAAAGAAGCCGAAATGTCATACGGGCTTACGGTTACTTCAAGTTCTTATTTATTCATTTACCGGTATGCCGTTGTTCTTCAAAGCGGGAATCATGACCCTGATATCCAACCAGATTTTCAGGTGATGATAACCGATGAACTTGGAAATGTATTGGATTCTACCTGCGGGTATTATTACATTTCGGCACAAAAAGAGGGTGCCCCTCATCCCGGTTGGAATCTTTGTGAAGATGTTTATAACGGAGATGTGTATTGGAAAGACTGGACGACCGTGGGGATGGATCTCTCGACCTATCTCGGTCAATCCATATTTGTAAAATTCAAAGTCAGGGGATGCGTTTATGAAACGCATTTTGGTTATGCATACATTTCTGCCTACTGCAGCTATCTGATGATGCACACGGCTTTGTGTGAGGGTGATTCATCGGCCGTGCTTACCGCCCCGCCCGGCTTTTCCTATTTATGGAATACAATTACCGGTGATACTTCTGTAAACGGCGATACGACCGCATCGATCATTGTCCCGCATCCTGTTACAGGAACCGTTTACAGTTGTACCCTGACTGCTGCGAATGGATGTGTCGTCACAATTTCCCAGGAGCTGACCTATACTGTAATCCATTCAAATTTTACTTTCACCTCCAGTTGCGCCGGGCTTCCTATCCAATTCACAGATTCCAGCTATGTTAATCAAAACAACGTAACAGCCTGGAAATGGGATTTCGGAGATGGAACCCCGGTGATAACAGGTGTTCCTAATCCGATACATACCTATTCTGATCCGGGAACCTACCAGGTTTTTCTCCGATCGTATTCAACAGAAGGATGCAGAGACTCGATCACTAAAACCATTGTGGTCGACTCGCTTCCAAACGTTACCAATGCCCCGATGTTCAAACAGATCTGCAGCAATGCCGGGACCGCCATCAACCTGACATCGGACGTTACCGGTACAGGGTTTACCTGGACAGCCACAGCCAGTTCCCCGAATATCACCGGATTTTCAAATAGCCCGGTTACACCCGCTTTAACCATCAACCAGGTGCTGATCAACACGGGCATTACCATCGATACCGTATTCTATGCAATAACACCTCATAAAAATACCTGCGACGGGTTTGATACGATCTATAAAGTGGCGGTGAACCCGTTCCCGATGCTCACCAATATACCGCTTTCCAAATCGATTTGCGACAGTACGGCAACCGGCATCACCCTGCTTTCAAACAATGACAGCACCAAATTCACCTGGGTATGTGTCTCGAGTTCCCCGAACCTGTCGGGCTATTCAAACAATACTACTGTTCCGACGCGCCTGATCAATCATGTGATCCACAATTCAGGATATACCACCGAAACGGTCACTTACCGGATCATTCCGAAGATCCAGGCCTGCGTGGGAGATACAACAAATTTTGTAGTGACAGTCTTTCCGAAACCAGACCTGTCAAACACGCCTCCTTCAAAAACCATCTGCAGCAACACCCCGACAAACATCACACTTACATCCCATACAACCGGGGCCCAGTTTACCTGGACCTGCTCGGGGAGTTCCCCGAACGTCAGCGGCTTCAGCAACAATGCCGTTCCCACAACCACCCTGAACCAAACGCTGATCAACACCGGAACGAATATCGAGACGGTCACCTACAACATCACGCCCAAGGCCAACGGCTGCAACGGGTTCGTTTTTCACTACATCGTAACGGTCAACCCCGTCGCAACCTTGTCCAATACACCTCTTCACAAAGAGATCTGCAATAATACGGCGACCAATATCAGCCTGACTTCTCCTGTCGCAGGCACCCTTTTTACCTGGACATGCACGGCCAGCTCAGGAAACCTCGGAGGGTTCAGCAATGTATCGGTTCCCACCGGTGTACTGAACCAGACCCTGACCAATAACGGCTTTACGACGGAAACAGTAACGTACCTCATTACACCGATTGCAAATTCCTGCCCCGGAACCGTTGCCAGTTATGTGGTATCCGTTTACCCGGTGCCGGATCTTTCAAACAGCCCGCCATCACTTTCAATCTGTAAAGGAGCATCCACCAATCTCACGCTGACCTCAAACGTCACAGGAACCTTATTTACCTGGACCTGCACACCAAGTTCAGGAAATGTCACGGGGTACAGCAATAACGCGGTTCCAACGGCAACACTCAATCAGACACTCAATAACTCCGGTATTGTTCCGGAAACCGTCACCTACCATTTGACCCCGGTTGCGAATGGCTGCACGGGCATTGTCACTGATTTTGTAGTAACGGTAAATCCGAAACCCACTGTGACCAACAATCCGATGAGCAAGACCATCTGCTCGGAATCACAGGTGAACATACCACTGACAGCTACCTGTACCGGGACAAGTTATACCTGGCAGGGATCGTGGGTCTCGGGAGGTACTGTAACAGGCTTTACAAATGGGTCGGGAGGACTGATCAACGATGTTCTGATCAATTCAACCTCGACACCGGGCGTGATGAAATACAAAATAACTGCTACAGTTGGAGGCTGTACGGCCAATGATACCAATTATTACGTTACCGTGAACCCGACACCGCACGTTACCAATACTCCGCTGGTGAAGACCATCTGTTCAGGCGGTCTTACCGGCATCAACCTCACGGCAGACGTGACAGGGACAACGTTTACCTGGACAGCCACCCCGAGTTCAGGCAATGTTACAGGATATGCCAACGGAAATACCGCGGCGATCAGTCAGACGCTGGTAAATTCGGGATATACGATGGAATCGGTGGTTTATCATATTACACCCACGGCTTTCAGCTGTCCGGGCGCTGTTTACAATTATACGGTAAATGTCAATCCGGTTGCAGATGCTTATTATCAGCCTGGGACATTATCGGTATGCACAGGTCAAACAGCTGCATTTAACATCCTGTCGCATGTTTCGGGTGCAACCTTCACCTGGACGGCCTCGGCCAGTTCGGGCCTTGTCACAGGATTTGTCAATGGATCTGGAAATTCGGTATCGCAGGTCCTTACTTCCACAAGCACCAATATTGAGACAGTTACGTATACAGTTATCCCGACGATCAACGGCTGCCAGGGAACGCAGTCAAGCATGGTTGTGAGTGTCAAGCCTTCGCCATCGGTAACAGCTACGCCTTCCTCACTGACAATCTGCTCGCAGGGAGCGGCAGCGGTCAGTCTTACCTCGAACGTTTCCGGGACCACATTCGCCTGGACCGCAACAGGGTCATCGCCGAACCTGTCCGGCTTTGCAAATGGCACGGGAAATTCCTTCAGCCAGAATGTAACAAATTCAGGGTATACAATTGAAACCGTGACATACACTATCACCCCCACGGCAAATGCATGCAACGGTACGGCAGTCAACTTTGTTCTTACGGTGAACCCAGTGCCAGACTTATCAAACACACCGGCAGCCAAACAGATCTGCACCAATTCGCTGACCAATATTCCGCTGACCTCGCATGTGACCGGAACCTTATTTACCTGGACGGCCACCGGCAGTTCGGCCGGCGTTACGGGTTTCAGCACGAATCTCACCCCATCGGCGCTGCTGAACCAGACCCTGGTCAATTCAGGGTATAACATCGAAACGGTGACCTATCACCTGACACCCATAGCAAACGGATGTCCGGGGCCGGTTACAGACTACGTGGTGACGGTGATGCCCAGGCCCGACCTTTCAAATTCCCCGAAAGCCAAGCAGATCTGCAACAACAGCCAGACCGGCATCGCACTGACTACCAATGTCAGCGGAACGCTCTTTACCTGGACCGCCACACCAAGCTCGGGATCTGTGACCGGGTACGTGGATAATACACTGACACCCACGGTAACATTGAACCAGACGCTTGTAAATTCAGGGTATAATATTGAAACGGTGATCTATCACATCACCCCGCATGCCAACGCGTGTGACGGCACTGTGACAGATTATACGGTGACGGTGTACCCGACGCCGAACCTCTCGAACAGCCCGGCCTCAAAGCAGATCTGCAATAACCAGCTGACGAATGTCAACCTGACCTCGAATGTGGCCGGGACGTTGTTTACCTGGACGGCATCGGGAAGCTCGGCGAGTGTGACCGGTTTCAGTAATAACGTGACGCCTGCCTCATCGATCAACCATACACTGGTGAATTCGGGATACAATATTGAAACGGTAACCTACCAGGTTACTCCGACGGCCAATGGATGCCTTGGACCTATTACACCTTACGTTGTGACCGTTTACCCGACAGCGGATGTTTACTTCACCCCGTCCACACTGACCATTTGCTCTGAGAATACGGCCATCCTCCAGCTTGCCTCTCATGTTGCCAACCCCTCATTTACGTGGACGGCTTCCGGCAGTTCGCCCAATGTATCGGGGTTCTCCAACGGTGGAGGAAACACCATCAGCCAGGCGCTGACGAATTCAGGAACTGCGATCGAGACAGTGAGCTACCAGGTCACGCCAACGGCGAACAGTTGTGTCGGAACATCATCATCCATCATCGTGACGGTGAATCCAAAACCGCTGGTCACCACCACACCGCTTGCCAAGACACTCTGCTCCGGGCTTAACACCGGGATCACGCTTACCTCCGGGGTCAGCGGGACGACGTTTGCCTGGATCGCGACACCGAGCGCAGGGACCCTGTCAGGGTTCACCAACGGAAACGGGAGCTCGATAAGCCATAATCTTGTCAATTCAGGATATACGATTGAAACGGTGACCTATGCCATCACCCCGACGGCGAATGGATGTGCCGGCCCGACGGCAAATTATGTTGTGACGGTCAACCCGGTCCCGGACCTGTCGAACAATCCGCCAGCCAGCCAGATCTGCAATAACATGCAGACCAATGTCACGCTGAACTCACATGTGGCCGGCACCTTGTTCACCTGGACCACTACGGCCAGCTCACCCAGTGTGTCGGGATACAGCAACAACAGCACCCCGACCACCTTGTTGAACCAAACCCTGGTGAATGCGGGATTTACAAATGAATGGGTCATCTATCATGTGACCCCTCATGCCAACGGATGTGACGGGCCTGTCACAGATTATACCGTGACGCTGGTCTCCAAGCCGGACCTCACGAATTCCCCGTTATCAAAACAGATATGCAACGGTACATCGACGAATATCACGTTAACCTCCAACGTAACCGGCACCCTGTTTACCTGGACCACGACCCCGAGCTCGGGTAATGTGTCAGGATATGCTAATAATGCCACGCCGACCACAACGTTGAGCCAGACCCTTTCAAATTCAGGTTTTGTCAATGAATCGGTGATCTATCATGTCCTTCCTGCCATCAGCGGATGCACCGGTGATGTGACGGATTATACGGTGACGGTCTACCCGACGCCCAACCTGTCGAACAGCCCGGCAGCCAAACAGATCTGCAACAACCAGCAAACCAATGTCAGTCTCACCTCGAATGTGACAGGAACCCTCTTTACCTGGACGGCTACGGGCAGTACCGCGAATGTGACGGGTTTCAGCAATAACGCAACGCCGGCATCATCGATCAACCATACATTGGTGAATTCGGGATACAATATTGAAACGGTAACCTACCAGGTCACTCCGACGGCCAATGGATGCCCGGGGCCTGTGACCCCTTATGTTGTGACCGTTTATCCGACAGCCGATGTTTATTTCACCCCGGCTACCCTAACGATATGCTCCCAAAATACGGCCATCCTTCAACTGGCTTCCCACGTAGCCAATCCTTCTTTTACCTGGACAGCTTCTGCCAGCTCGATCAATGTCACTGGCTATTCCAATGGGAGCGGGAACCTGATCAGCCAGGTGCTGACGAATTCAGGAACAACGATCGAGACGGTGACCTACCAGGTCACCCCAACGGCGAATAGCTGTGTTGGAACATCATCATCCATCATCGTGACAGTGAATCCAAAACCGCTGGTCACCACCACACCGCTTGCCAAGACGCTTTGCTCGGGATTGAACACGGGTATCACGCTCACATCCGGGGTCAGCGGGACGACATTTGCCTGGATCGCCACACCAAGCGCCGGAACCCTGTCAGGGTTCTCCAACGGCAGCGGGAGCTCCATCAGTCATAACCTTGCAAATAGCGGCTACACGATAGAAACTGTTACCTATGCGATCACCCCGACGGCGAATGGATGCATTGGTCCTGCATCCAATTATGTTGTGACGGTGAACCCGGTACCGGATGTTTCGAACAACCCGCTGTCAACGCAGATCTGTTCGGGCACCTCCCCGAATATCGCATTAACATCGAATGTTGCCGGCACAAATTTTTCATGGACCACCACCTCAAGCTCTCCCAATGTTTCAGGATACTCCAACGGCAGCGGGACGTTCATCAACCAGGTGCTGACCAACAGCGGGTTTACGGTTGAGACAGTGACCTACCACCTCACTCCGACGGCCAACAGCTGTGATGGATTGCCGAAGGATTATATTGTAACGATTGTCTCGGTGCCGGATGTCTATTTCCAGCCCTCCGCCCAGACCATCTGCAATCAGCAGATGACCAGCATCCAGAATTTATCGCATGTTCCGGGGGCGACTTTCACCTGGACGGTAACAGCCAGTTCGCCCAACATCTCAGGATATTCGAACAGCAACGGCAACGTGATCTCCCAAACGCTGTATAATTCCGGAACGACTACGGAAACGGCTACCTACACGGTAGCCCCGATGGCCTTCGGCTGTCCGCCCGGACTGCCGCAGACCGTTGTGGTCACGATCCAACCTAAACCTATCATCCAGAATGCCATCACCACCTCGCAGATCTGTTCTGCAACAGCAACGGGTATCGTCCCGCAGTCAAGCGTACCGGGATCAAACTTTTCGTGGACGGCAACGGGAAGCTCGGGGAATGTAAGCGGGTTCACCAACGGGATGGGGCTTTCGATCGTGCAAACACTTACAAATTCAGGGTATAATATCGAAGGCGTCACATACAATGTGACGCCAACTGCCAATAGCTGTCCGGGGGATGCGGTTCCGTTCACGGTAACGGTATTCCCGGTTGCGGATGTCTATTCCACCCCGTCATCGCAGGCTTTCTGTTCAGGAGGAAGCTGTAATCTTACGCTGGCCTCACATGTGGCAGGACCGTCCTTTACCTGGACGGCATCGGGCAGTTCGGGGTTTGTGACCGGCTATTACCCAGGAAGCGGGAACCTGGTACAGCAGGTATTAACGAATTCAGGGACCAATGTTGAGGTAGTGACCTATTCGGTGACCCCCTCGGCGAACGGATGCACGGGAACTTCGGGCAATACGCTTGTTTCGGTAAATCCATTACCGGTATTGGCCTTTACACCTTGCTGGGATCCGGTGATGACCACCGGGGCTAAACCCCTGAGGCTTAAGGGAGCCACACCCACAGGCGGAACCTACTCCGGGACGGGGGTAAGCATGGGCTTCTTCTACCCGACGGTTGCCGGAAGTGGAACACACCTCATCAGCTACAATTATTCGAACACGTTCACCTGTGCAGGCAGCACAAACCAGAGCATCACGGTTGTTGACCCGGTCCCGTTCACCTGCGGAAACATGCTGACAGACATCCGTGATTTTGCGCAGTACCCAACCGTTGACATCAACGGGCAGTGCTGGACCACCACGAACCTGACCTATGGGACATCGATCTCATCGGGGACGACCCAGCGGGACAATTGCATACCGGAGCGGTACTGTCTTCGTGACAATGAGCTGAACTGCTCCAGCATGGGCGGACTTTACCAGTGGGATGAGCTGATGAGGTTTGAAACCTCGGAAAGCGGGCAGGGTCTTTGTCCGCCGGAATGGCACATACCGAAAGAAAGCGAATGGACCGCATTGTTCAATTACTTTGTCAGCAACGGTTTTGCGGGAAGTCCGCTGAAATACGACGGATACTCCGGGTTCAACGCCTTTCTGACGGGCACCTGGCATCAGAATGTCAACTGGGATTATGAAGGTTTTGCGGTGATGTTCTGGTCTTCCACGGCCCATGCCGGCAAAAAGGCCTGGGCACACGGGATGAATACGTACAATCCGAGTGTATCATACTATCCATCGCTGAGGGCGAATGCGTTTTCGGTGAGATGTTTGAAGGATTAGCCGTAACAAGCCATACCCACCCCTCTTATCCCCTCCCAAGTTCCCCGCGTAAGCGGGGATCCAGGGAGGGGAAGACCGAAGGTCGGGGAGGGTACGAAAAGCAGATTAACTGAAAATGATTGATAAAAAAGTTTTAGGTCAATTAGGTCAATTAGAATAATTAGAGCAATTAGAAATTACCTTTGTTTAGGTCAATCAGAATAATTAGAAATTGGCCAGCTGGCCTGATAAATGAATAATTAATTAGATAGTGTAATCAGTGAATTTCTACCTGAGAATATTCTTCCTTATACTTGTTGGCACTCTGTCGGTTCACCTGGCTTATGGCGAAGGCACGAAGGAACTGATGCCCGACAGTGCTGGTAACAAGAACTGTAAGATACTTCTTGCCAGAGGGGTTGCTGGAGGAAATGCAAGGGATCCGTTTGCTTTGTATTATACTGGTACAGGGTATGGGGACACAACAGGATTTTGCCGTTACAGGTTGGTTATCCACATTTCAGACTGGACTAAAGAAAAAATTTATTTCGGGATAGGAGCAGGAAGTGGTTCTATGAATGGTGCACTGAACTGGAAGATTTTTAAACCGAATGGTATCATTGAGTGGAGCGGGATCACGCCGACCCTGACCACCCAAAAGGGATTCATTCATTATTACAGCGAGGCTTATGCCGGGCCGAAGCAACTTGCAACAGGAGGTTATAATGCCCTGGTTTGTGAGCCAAAATCCAATGGGGATTATTATATGACTTTTGAGTTGAATAATAATTCAGATAAAACCTTCGAGAAGTTTGACGTCACTGTGGTCGATACCACAACCTGGACAGTAAAAAAGGGAAGGGTATTTTCCAAAGCATGGCAGCTTAATAGCAATGACAATGTTTCAAATCACGGATTTTACGGTAACCTTTTTATCTACTCAAACGATGGGATCGTCTCTAAGTTTGATCCGAATGCATTTCAGGGGATGTGGTTTACAGTTTCATGCAATGAATCGGGATGTTATGAGATTGATGCAACTCACAATGCCCAGCAGGCAAGACGGTCTGTAAGCGGATGGCATAACTACCCTCAATATAAAATTTTTCTTAATAATCCGGATACCCTTGTCTATCCCAGCGGGACCATAGGTCAGCTTGTCCCGGGATCGGTTTCCACAGAGAGTAAATGTTCAACAGGAACCATTGATTTCATTTTTGAAACGACTGCTGCTGGGACAGCTGAAATTACTCTCGGACTTGAGGCGGCATTGGGTTACCCATATAAAGATCGTCTATTAATTGAAAGTGTTTCAGGTGGTATTGATACAGTCACATGGGACGGAAAGGATAAAAATGGACTTAATGTCCCGAGCGGATCAACATTCCTTTTTATACTCAAATATTACAATGGTTTGACTCATTTACCCCTGTGGGATGTTGAAAATAATACCGGAGGGTTCAAGGTCTCGCTTTTCAGGCCTCAGAGCAATCCGCCATTGCCCCCCATTCCGGATCCTGAATTTTTCTGGTGCGATACCCTCGTGGGTGGCGCTAACAATGATACCCCACCTGGTTGTACCAGTACAATGAGTACTGGATGTCATAACTGGTCAAGTAACTTTGGAGATGTCCGGACAATCAATACCTGGTGGTATGTGATCAGCACCAGTACCCAACCAGTTACCATTATCTATAAGAAAGGACCGCAGGACCTGGGTGTTATTGCTGGGCCGAACGCGGTTTGCGCCGGTGCCACTGCTCAATTCCTGATCTCGGGTGATCCGAATTCACAAAAATATTACTGGACCTATCCCGGAGGATCAGATACAACCCTATTGCCCTTCAAGCTTATTACGATTCCTTTCAGTACGCCGCCGGGTCCTGTCCAGATAACGGTCCGGGGGTTTAATACCGACTGCGGGGGAGGGCCCACCTCGACGAAGACGATCACGATCAATGCGATCCCCGTAGTGACAACCGCTCCGTTGAACAAAAGTATCTGCAACAATACCAGCGTGAATGTACCTCTTGCTGCAGATGTGGCAGGAGCCACCTTTCAGTGGAGGCCGACCGCCTCACTGCCTGCGATCAGCGGCTATGCCAACGGAGGTGGAACGATCATAAACGATGTTCTGATCAACAGCGGAAACATTACGGGAACCGTGGATTACAAGATCATCCCCACGGCAAACGGCTGCGACGGCGATACTGTTCATTTCGTTGTGACGGTCTTTCCCAAACCCAACCTGTCCAATGCATCCCTGACCAAAAATATCTGCAGCAATACTTCGACAAATACAACGCTGACCTCGGATGTTGCAGGCACCCTGTTTACCTGGACGGTGATGCTCAATCCCAATGTGACCGGGCAATCGGATAATCTAATTCCTGGGACCGTCCTGAACCAGACATTAACGAACCTCACCTTTACCAACCAGATCGTGACGTATGTGATCACACCACGGGCCAACAACTGCGACGGTGATCAATACCTATACAGGGTTACCGTGTACCCGAAACCCGACCTGTCGAATTCTCCGAAAACAAAATTCCAGTGCGACAGCCTGTTCACCAACATTCCGCTCATTTCCAATGTCACCGGAACCGCATTCACCTGGACCTGCACTCCGGGCTCGGCAAATATTACAGGTTACGGAAATAGCGCGGCACCCGGGATATTGCTGAATCAACTGCTTGATAATACGGGATACACGATTGAAACCGTCACCTATCATATCACCCCAACGGCAAATGGATGCAGTGGGGATGCCACTGATTTTGTTGTGACTGTATATCCTTCACCGGATCTTTCAAACAGTCCGAAAAATAAATACCAGTGCAATAACCTGAATACGGGCATCGCACTGACGTCCAATGTTGCAGGTACGCTGTTTACCTGGAGCTGTTTACCGTCTTCCGGATTGATCACAGGGTGGAGCAATAATGCAATTCCCACTTCAAACCTGGGTCATTTGCTGGTAAATTCAGGATTTATCATTGAGAATGTCAAATATACGATTACCCCGATCGCTAACGGCTGCAGTGGCAGACCGGTTGTCTATACGGTTTATGTTTACCCGACACCGGATGTTTCGAACAGCCCGATGAACAAAACCATCTGTTCAGACATTTTTACCGGTATAAACCTGACCTCGAATGTAGCAGGTGCTCAATTCGCGTGGACAGCAGACCCAACCTCTGCGAATGTAAGCGGATTCAGCGATGGCTCAGGGCTTACCATCAACCAGCAACTGAACAATTCAGGATTTTCGACCGAGTATGTTACCTACCATATTATACCGACAGCCAACGGTTGTTCAGGGTTAACATTCGATTACAGGGTTTACGTCACACCTGTGGCCGATGCCTATTTTCAGCCGCCTTCACAAACGATTTGCACGGGACAGTCAACAAACATCGATATCCTGACCCAGGTTCCGGGAACAATCTTTGCCTGGACTGCAGGCGCCAGTGCAGGAACCGTTTCCGGGTTTTCCAACGGTTCCGGAACCAATATTTCACAACCGATCACATCTACCGGAACGAACATCGAAACGATAACCTATACCGTCACACCCACAGTGAACAGTTGCCCGGGTACACCATCTTCAGTGATTGTTACCGTCAACCCGTCGCCGGCAGTTATTGCCTTTCCACCGGCCAAGACCATCTGTTCCCAGGGAGCTTTCCAGATCAACCTTTCATCGGCCGTTTCGGGAAGCACCTTTGCCTGGACAGCCACTGCATCATCCCCGAATCTCAGCGGATTTTCGGCCAATTCAGGGAGCAGCATCAGTCAAACGGTGACAAATTCCGGTTATACCATTGAGACGGTTACCTACCAGGTCAGGGCCACAGCGAATACCTGCCAGGGTCCCGCCACACCCGTAGTGTTAACCGTCAACCCGGTGCCAGACCTTTCAAACACACCGGCGGCCAGGCAGATCTGCACGAATTCGCCAACCAATATTCCGCTGACCTCGCATGTGACCGGAACCTTATTCACCTGGACGGCCACCGGCAGTTCTGCCAGTGTGACGGGTTTCAGCACCAATCTAATACCATCGGCCCTGCTGAACCAGACGCTGATCAATTCAGGATATAACATCGAGACGGTGACCTATCATCTGACACCCATAGCCAACGGGTGCCCGGGGCCGGTTACGGATTATGTGGTGACGGTGATGCCCAGGCCCGACCTTTCAAATTCTCCGAAAGCCAAACAGATCTGCAACAACAGCCAGACCGGCATCGCGCTGACTTCCAATGTCAGCGGAACACTCTTTACCTGGACCGCCTCTCCAAGCTCCGGTTCTGTGACCGGGTATCTGGATAATACGCTGACACCCACGGTAACATTAAACCAGACGCTTGTTAATTCGGGGTATAATATTGAAACGGTGATCTATCATATCACCCCGCATGCCAACGCCTGTGACGGTACCCCGACTGATTATACGGTGACGGTGTACCCGACGCCGAACCTTTCGAACAGCCCGGCAGCCAAACAGATCTGCAATAACCAGCTGACGAATGTCAACCTGACCTCGAATGTGGCCGGGACGTTGTTTACCTGGACGGCATCGGGAAGCTCGGCGAGTGTGACCGGTTTTAGTAATAATGTGACACCTGCCTCATCGATCAACCATACGCTGGTGAATTCGGGATACAACATTGAAACCGTTACATACAATCTGACGCCAGCGTCGAATGGATGCACCGGTCCGGTGACCCCTTATGTTGTGACCGTTTACCCAACTGCGGATGTGTATTTCACCCCAGCTACTTTAACGATATGTTCCCAAAATACTGCCAGCCTTCAGCTTTCCTCGCATGTTGCCAACCCCTCATTTACGTGGACGGCTTCCGGCAGTTCGCCCAATATTACCGGCTTTTCAAACGGCAGCGGGAATGTGATCAGCCAGGTGCTGACGAACTCAGGAACGACGATCGAAACGGTGAGCTACCAGGTCACACCAACGGCGAACAGTTGTGTCGGAACATCATCATCCATCATCGTGACGGTAAACCCAAAACCGCTGGTCACCACCACACCCCTTGCCAAGACACTCTGCTCCGGGCTTAACACGGGGATCACGCTCACCTCCGGTGTCAGCGGAACTACGTTTGCGTGGATCGCGACACCGAGTGCAGGGACCCTGTCAGGGTTCTCAAACGGCAGCGGGAGCTCGATAAGCCATAATCTTGTCAATTCAGGATATACGATAGAAACGGTGACCTATGCCATCACCCCAACTGCGAATGGATGTGCCGGCCCAACGGCAAACTATGTTGTGACGGTCAACCCGGTTCCGGACCTGTCGAACAATCCGCCAGCCAGCCAGATCTGCAATAACATGCAGACCAATGTAACGCTGGCCTCACACGTTGCCGGGACGTTGTTTACCTGGACCACCACAGCCAGCTCGCCCAATGTGTCGGGATACAGCAATAACGGCACCCCGACCACCTTGCTGAACCAAACCCTGGTAAATGCGGGGTTTACAAATGAATGGGTCATCTATCATGTGACCCCCCATGCCAATGGATGTGACGGGCCTGTGACGGATTATACCGTGACGCTGGTCTCCAAGCCAGACCTCACGAATTCCCCGTTAGCAAAACAAATTTGCAATAGTACATCCACCAATATCACGTTAACCTCAAACGTAACCGGCACCCTGTTTACCTGGACCACGACCCCGAGCTCGGGCAATGTGTCGGGATATTCCAATAATGCAACACCCACGACGACCCTGAGCCAGACCCTTTCAAATTCAGGGTTTGTCAATGAATCGGTGATCTATCATGTCTTGCCGGCGATCAGCGGGTGCACCGGTGATGTGACGGATTATACGGTGACCGTGTACCCGACGCCGAACCTGTCGAACAGCCCGGCGGCCAAACAGATCTGCAACAACCAGCAGACCAATGTCAGCCTCACCTCGAATGTGACGGGGACATTGTTTACCTGGACAGCCACACCAAGCTCGGCGAATGTGAATGGTTACAGCAATAACGGAACGCCCGCCTCATCGATCAACCAGACGCTGGTGAATTCGGGGTATAATATTGAAACCGTAACGTACAATTTGACACCAATCGCCAACGCATGCCCGGGACCTGTTACACCTTACGTTGTAACTGTTTATCCGACAGCCGATGTGTATTTCACCCCGGCTACCTTAACGATATGTTCCCAAAATACGGCGAGCCTTCAGCTTGCCTCGCATGTTGCCAATCCTTCATTTACATGGACGGCTTCCGGCAGTTCCCCCAATATTACCGGTTTTTCAAACGGGAGCGGGAATATGATCAGCCAGGTGCTGACCAATTCGGGAACAACGATCGAAACGGTGACCTACCAGGTCACCCCAACGGCGAACAGCTGTGTTGGAACATCATCATCCATCATCGTGACAGTGAATCCAAAACCGCTGGTCACCACCACACCGCTTGCCAAGACGCTTTGCTCGGGATTGAACACGGGTATCACGCTCACATCCGGGGTCAGCGGGACAACGTTTGCCTGGATCGCCACACCAAGCGCCGGAACCCTGTCAGGGTCCTCCAACGGGAACGGGAGTTCGATCAGTCATAACCTTGTAAATAGCGGATACACGATAGAAACTGTTACGTATGCCATCACCCCGACGGCGAATGGATGCGTGGGTCTTGCATCAAATTATGTTGTGACGGTCAACCCGGTTCCGGATGTTTCGAACAACCCGCTGTCGACGCAGATCTGTTCGGGCACCTCCCCGAATGTGGCTTTGACATCGAATGTATCGGGAACGAACTTTGCCTGGACCACCACCTCAAGCTCTCCCAATGTTTCAGGATACTCCAATGGCAGCGGGACATTCATCAACCAGGTGCTGACCAACAGCGGGTTTACGGTTGAGACAGTGACCTACCACCTCACTCCGACGGCCAACAGCTGTGATGGATTGCCGAAGGATTATGTTGTAACGATTGTTTCTGTGCCGGATGTCTATTTCACACCCACCGCCCAGACCATCTGCAATCAGCAGATGACCAGCATCCAGAATTTATCGCATGTTCCGGGGGCGACTTTCACCTGGACGGTAACAGCCAGTTCGCCCAACATCTCAGGATATTCGAACAGCAACGGCAACGTGATCTCCCAAACGCTGTATAATTCCGGAACGACTACGGAAACGGCTACCTACACGGTAGCCCCGATGGCCTTCGGCTGTCCGCCCGGACTACCGCAGACCGTTGTGATCACGATCCATCCGAAACCAATCATCCAGAATGTCATCACCACCTCGCAGATCTGTTCTGCAACAGCCACGGGGATCATACCACAGTCAAGCGTATCGGGTTCCAACTTTTCCTGGATCGCAACAGGAAGCTCGGCCAATGTGACGGGGTTTACCAACGGGATGGGGCTTTCGATCGTACAAACGCTTACAAATTCTGGTTATAATATTGAAAGCGTGACATACAGTGTTACGCCAACAGCCAATAGCTGTCCGGGGGATGCGGTTCCGTTCACGGTAACGGTATTCCCGGTTGCGGATGTTTATTCCACCCCGTCATCGCAGGCGTTCTGCTCGGGGGGAAGCTGCAACCTTACGCTGGCCTCGCATGTGGCAGGGCCATCCTTTGTCTGGAGCGCATCAGGCAGTTCCGGAAATGTGACCGGCTATTACCCCGGAAGCGGGAACCTGGTACAGCAGGTATTAACGAATTCAGGGACCAATGTTGAGGTAGTGACATATTCGGTGACTCCGTCAGCGAACGGATGCACGGGAACCTCGGGCAATACGCTGGTATCGGTAAATCCCTTGCCGGTCCTGGCATTTACGCCTTGCTGGGATCCGGTGATGACCACCGGGGCAAAACCGGTACGGCTCAAGGGAGCTACACCGACAGGCGGAACCTACTCCGGGACGGGGGTAAGCATGGGCTTCTTCTACCCGACGGTTGCCGGAAGTGGAACACACCTCATTACCTACAATTATTCGAACACGTTCACCTGTGCAGGCAGCACAAGTCAGACCATCACGGTTGTTGACCCGGTCCCGTTCACCTGCGGAAACATGCTGACAGACATCCGCGATTTTGCGCAGTACCCGACCGTTGACATCAACGGGCAGTGCTGGACCACCACGAACCTGACCTATGGAACATCGATCTCATCGGGGAGGACCCAGCGGGACAATTGCATACCGGAGCGGTACTGCCTTCGTGACAACGAGCTGAACTGCTCCAGCATGGGCGGACTTTACCAGTGGGATGAGCTGATGAAGTTTGAAACATCGGAAAGCGGGCAGGGTCTTTGTCCGCCCGAATGGCACATACCGAAGGAAAGCGAGTGGACCGCCCTGTTCAATTACTTTGTCAGCAACGGCTTTGCAGGAAGCCCGCTGAAATATGACGGATACTCCGGGTTCAACGCCTTTCTGACGGGCACCTGGCATCAGAACATCAACTGGGATTTTGAAGGATTTGCAGTGATGTTCTGGTCTTCGACGGCCCATGCCGCCAAAAAGGCCTGGGCACACGGCATGAATACATACAATCCGAGTGTATCGTATTATCCCTCACTGAGGGTGAATGCGTTTTCGGTGAGGTGTTTGAAGGATTAGCCGTAACAAGCCATACCCACCCCGACCTTCGGTCTTCCCCTCCCTACCAGTAGGGAGGGGATAAGAGGGGAGGGTACTAAAAGCAAACAAACTGAAAATGATTGATAAAGCAAGTTTAGGTTAATTTGAAATTGGGATTTAGTATTGTTTAGATCAATTAGAAGAATTAATGCAATTAGAAACTACCTTTGTTTAGATCAATTAGAATAATTAGAGCAATTAGAAATTACCTTTGTTCAGGTCAACTAGAATAATTAGAAATTGTCCTGCAGGTTTGGTAAAAAAATATTTAACGGATAATTATTAATACGTGAATTTCAGCCTGAGAATCTTCTTCCTTATCCTTGTCGGGATGCTTTCGGCGTGTCATGCTTTTGGTGAAGGCACCAAAGAAATCATGCCTGACAGTGCCAATGCCAAAAACTGCAGGATTCTGATTACCCATGGAGTGGTTTTGGGTGAGGAACGGGGTGCATTTGCTTTATACCTTAACAGTGCTGATACTGCAGGAAAGTACAGATATAGGCTTTATATCCACATTTCCGATTGGACAAAGGAAAAAATTTATTTCGGAATCGGCGCGGCTAACCCAACTGCATCTATAAATTGGCGTATCCACAAACCTGACGACAGCGGACTGGAGTGGAGTGGGACTACGCCGACCCTGACCACACAAAAGGGGTTTATCGACAAATTCAGCCAGGCTTATGCAGGTCCGAAGCAAATTGCAACAGGAGGTTACGATGCGCTGGTTTGTGAACCAAAGAGCAATGGGGATTATTTTATGACATTCCAGGTTGCCAATGGTGGTGACAAGTCCTTCCAGAAATTTGATGTGTCAGTTATTGACACCACGACATGGACCTATAAAAAGGGCAGGGTCTTTTCAAAAGGATGGCAATTCAATACGAATGACAACGGGGGTACGGGATTTTTCGGGGGCCTTTATATTTATTCAAAGGACGGAATTGTCTCCAAGTTTGATCCGAATGGTTTCCAGGGAGCATGGTTTACAATTACATGCAATGAATCGGGGTGTTTTCCCGTAAATCCTGATACGAATGCTCAGATGGCAAGACGTTCTGTAAATTTTCAGCATAATTATCCCCAATACAAGGTCTTTCTGAATAACCCTGATACTCTTGTGTATCCGAGCGGGACCATTGGCCAGCTTGTCCCGGGATCGGTTTCGGCCGAGAGCCATTGTTCTACAGGGACCATTGATTTCATTTTCGAAACGACGGCTGCAGGGACGGCTGAGATCACGCTGGAACTGAATACCCTGGGTGCCGGTTATGCTAACCGGATCCTGATTGAAAGTACAACGGGAGGGGTGGATACCGTGACCTGGGATGGTAAGGATGCGAACGGAGTGGACATCCCCAGCGGATCAACCTTTAATTTTATTCTCAAATATTATAACGGTCTTACCCATCTTCCGCTTTATGATGTGGAAACCAACACGGGAGGATTCAAGGTCTCGCTTTTCAGGCCTCAAAGTAATCCGCCATTGCCACCCATTCCTGATCCTGAATTTTTCTGGTGCGATACCCTTGTGAATGGCGCAGACAATTCTGCACCCCCTGGTTGTATGAGTTCTCCCACATCGGGTTGTCATGCCTGGTCATCCAACTTTGGAAACGTAAAGACGATGAATACATGGTGGTATGTTGTAAGTACAAGTATTCAGCCATTGACGGTCACATATAAAAAAGGCCCGCAGGATCTGGGTGTTATAGCGGGACCGGACGCGGTTTGCGCCGGCGCCACGGCTCAATTCCTGGTCTCAGGAGAGCCGAACTCACAAAAATATTACTGGACCTATCCCGGAGGATCGGATACCACGCTGTTCCCCTTCAAACTGTTAACAATTCCCTTCAGCACACTGCCCGGCCCTGCACAAATCACGGTCCGTGGGTATAATACAGATTGCGGGGTAGGTCCGATCTCAACAAAAACGATCACAATCAATGCGATCCCCATGGTGACAACCGATCCATTGAGTAAGAGCATTTGCAACAATAACAGCGTGAATGTGCCCCTCGCTGCCGATGTCGCAGGAGCCACCTTTCAGTGGAGGCCGACCGCCTCACTGCCTGCGATCAGCGGCTATGCCAACGGAGGCGGAACGATCATAAACGATGTCCTGATCAACAGCGGAAATATTACGGGAACCGTGGATTACAGGATCATCCCCACAGCAAACGGTTGTGAAGGGGATACCGCTCATTTCGTTGTGACGGTCTTTCCCAAGCCCAACCTCTCCAATGCAACCCTGACAAAGAACATCTGCAACAACACTTCGACAAATACGAACCTGACCTCGGATGTTGCGGGAACGCTGTTCACCTGGACCGTCATTCCAAATCCCAATGTAACCGGGCAATCGGATAACCTTATCCCGGGAACTTTGCTGGATCAGACATTGACCAATTTGTCGTTCACCAACCAGTTGGTGACCTTTGTGATCACCCCTCGGGCCAACAATTGCGACGGCGATCAGTACCTTTACCGGGTTACTGTGTATCCGAAGCCGGACCTGTCGAACTCTCCGAAAACCAAATTCCAGTGCGACAGCCTTTTTACAGCTATTCCACTTTTATCCGATGTCACCGGAACGGCATTCACGTGGACCTGCACCCCCACTGCCAATATCTCAGGGTACAGCAACAATGCAGCGCCGGCAGTACTGCTTGACCAGATCCTTGACAATACGGGATTCGTGAATGAAAGCGTTACCTACCATATGACCCCGACCGCCAATGGATGCGACGGGGATGTTACGGATTATATCGTAACTGTTTACCCATCACCGGATCTCTCAAACAGTCCCAAAAACAAATACCAGTGCAATAACCTGAATACCAATATCACCCTGACATCCAATGTGGCGGGTACGCTGTTTACCTGGAGCTGCCTGCCATCTTCGGGTTCAATCACCGGGTGGAGCAATAACGGGACACCGGCCGCCACCCTCGATCATTTGCTTGTGAACTCAGGGTTTATCACGGAGAATGTAAAATACACGATCACCCCGATCGCAAACGGCTGCAGCGGCAAACCCACGGTGTATACGGTGTATGTTTACCCGACCCCGGATGTTTCGAACGCTCCCCTGAATAAAACCATTTGTTCCGGGATCCTTACAGGCGTCAACCTGACTTCAAATGTTGCAGGGACATCATTTACATGGACCACCACACCCAGTTCGGGGAGCATTGGAGGCTTCAACAATGGATCGGGACTGGCTATAAACGACCAACTCATTAATTCAGGATTTTCAACCGAGTATGTTACCTACCATATTATACCGACAGCCAACGGTTGTTCGGGGTTGACCTATGATTACAGGGTTTATGTGACTCCGGTGGCCGATGCTTATTTCCAGCCCCTCTCACAAACGATCTGTACTGGTCAATCGACAAATATTGATATCCTGTCCCACGTTACAGGCACCACATTCACCTGGACTGCAAGTGGGAGTGCGCCTACTGTTTCAGGGTTCTTTGCCAGTTCAGGAACGAACATCTCACAACCGATCACCTCGACGGGTACAAACATTGAAACAGTTACCTATACAATAACACCCACCATCAGCGGATGCCAGGGAACGCAATCTTCAGTGATCGTGACGGTAAACCCATCGCCGGCCGTCATTGCCTCTCCACCGGCCAAGACCATTTGTTCGCAGGGAGCGTTCCAGATCAACCTTTCATCCGCCGTATCCGGAAGCACCTTTGCCTGGACAGCCACGGCATCATCCCCGAATCTCTCTGGATTTTCGGCCAATTCAGGAAGCAGCATCAATCAAACGGTGACAAATTCAGGTTATACCATTGAAACAGTTACCTACCTGGTGTCAGCCACAGCAAACACGTGCCAGGGGCCGGTTACACCCGTTGTGCTGACGGTGAACCCGGTGCCGGATGTTTCCAATAACCCGTTGACTTCCCAGATATGCTCGGCGACATCTCCAGATGTCTCCCTGACCTCAAATGTTGCAGGTGCAACCTTCAGTTGGACCACCACCGCGAGCTCAGGGAACGTGATCGGTTATTCCAACAGCAGCGGAACGATCCTAAACCAGGTTCTGACCAACCTTGGACTGACGACAGAGTGGGTGACATACCACATCACCCCGACAGCAAACGGTTGCCCGGGCCTGCCGAAAGATTTTACAGTCACGATCGTTTCAATTCCGGATGTCTATTTCCAGCCTCCGGATCAAACCATTTGTTCCCAGCAGCAAACAAGCATCCAGAACCTGTCACATGTCGCCGGAGCGATCTTCTCATGGACTGTGACGGCAAGTTCACCAAACGTTTCAGGATATTCGAACAGCAGCGGGAATACGATCTCCCAGACCCTGTTTAACTCAGGCGCAACGACGGAAACCGCAACCTACACCGTTTCACCCGCGGCTTACGGATGTCCGCCGGGCATTCCCCAAAGCGTGGTGGTGACGATCCTCCCCCGACCCACGATCATCAATACGATCACGACCTCCCAGATCTGCTCTTCGACGCAAACAGGCATTGTACCCCAGTCAACCGTTCCGAACACGACCTATTCCTGGACGGCGAGCGGAAGTTCAGGAAATGTGACCGGTTTCAGCAACAACAGCGGATTGACCATTGTTCAAACGCTTGTGAATTCGGGATACAATATTGAAGGCGTGACATACAATGTGACGCCAACGGCGAATACGTGTGCAGGAATCACGGTTCCGTTCATGGTAACCGTTTTCCCCGTGGCCGATATTTATTTTACGCCGGCAAACCAGACCTTCTGTTCCGGTGGAATGACCAGCCTTGTGCTCGCTTCACATGTAGCCGGAGCTTCCTACACATGGACGGCATCGGGAAGCTCTGCAAACATCACCGGGTTTTTCCCGAGTGCCGGGAACCAGATACAGCAGGTTCTGACGAACAGCGGGACGAATATCGAGAACGTGACATACACTGTCACTCCGGCAGCGAACGGTTGCACCGGAACGTCAAATCAAGCTGTTGTAACTGTCAATCCTTTGCCGGTGGTTAACTTTACATCCTGCTGGGATCCGGTGATCGCAACGAATGCACAGCCGGTTCGGCTTAAAGGCGCAACACCTGCAGGAGGAACCTACTCGGGAACCGGCGTTACGATGGGCATTTTTTACCCTGCCCTCGCCGGTATCGGTACCCACACCATCACCTATAATTATACGAATACATTTACCTGCGGTGCCTTCGCCACGCAGTCCATCACTATAGCTGATCCGTTACCATTCACCTGCGGTGGCATTCTTACCGATATTCGCGATAATATGCAATACCAGACCGTCCAGTTTGTTGGACAATGCTGGATGACAACCAACCTGCAGTATGGTTCGGCCATCTCTTCGAACCGGATGCAGCGCGACAATTGCGTGCCCGAGAAATATTGCCTCCGCGACAATGCACTGAACTGCACCAATTCAGGAGGGCTATACCAGTGGGATGAACTGATGGGATTTGACCCAACGGATGGAAACCAGGGATTATGTCCTTCCGGGTGGCATATCCCGAAGGAAAGCGACTGGGCAGCATTGTTCAACCAATATGTCAGCAGCGGGTTTGCCGGAAGTCCACTGAAATTTGACGGCTATTCCGGGTTCAATGCATTTCTGACGGGAACATGGCATCAGAATATTCAGTGGGATTTTGAAAATTTCGCGGTGATGTTCTGGTCCTCAACCGCTCATGGCAGCAAGAAAGCCTGGGCTCACGGGATGAATACCTATAATCCAAGTGTATCATACTATCCATCGTTAAGGTCGAATGCGTTTTCGGTCAGATGTATTAAGGATTAACTGATGAAAACGTTATTACGCTCTGTAATTTTTTTCTTTTTCTTTTTTTGCGGTGGCAAATTGTCTGCCCAGCTTACCGTGACACAGGGTTCTGCGATGAACATGACGCCACTGCAATTGGTCATGACCCAATTGGTAGGGCAGGGGATAACTGTGACTAATGCGACGTTTAATGGATCTGCAGGTCTTATCTCATCCAATCAGATCGGTTTCTTTCAGACAGACATGGCAGCCACTCAACAACTTGGTATCGGAGATGGTATTTTGATGTCATCAGGTGCCGACTCCCTTGCTGTAGGACCAAATACATTAACAGGGGCAGGCAAGGATTATTTTGGTCCGGGTGATCCTGATTTAAATATTGTTTCAGGAAATACAACACATGATAAAAGTGTGCTTGAATTTGATTTTGTTCCACAGGCTGATACGCTTAAATTCAGGTATGTATTCGGATCAGAGGAATTCAAGGAATATTGCAATTCGATCAACGATGCTTTTGGATTTTTCCTGAGTGGTCCCGGCATTACAGGAACATTTTCAAACAATAGCATCAACATCGCCATTATGCCTAATGGAATCCTTCCCGTAACAATCAATAACTTATGTGGTGAGACTAATCCTGACAGGTGGGATAATCCCCCAGGTGGATTCAACTTCCAATATGATGGATTTTCTGTTGTTCTCACAGCCTGGCATGTTGTTGTTCCTTGTTCAACGTACCATATTAAATTGGCAATTGCCGATGCTGTCGATGGAATCCTTGATTCCGGGGTATTTCTGGAAAAGAACAGTTTCAATGCAACCGGATTACAGATCAACAACACATACGCCATTCCTAAATTTAATTACGGTGCCATCGAAGGCTGCAACGATGCCTTTGTTTCATTTGTGATGAATCACCCGGCCTCTGATCCGTTTATCGTCCATTATACAGTTGCGGGAACTGCCACGATGGGGGTTGATTATACGCCATTCCCCGATTCACTGGTGATCCCAGCCGGGCAGGACAGCGGGGCTGTCGTGATCCATGCACTCATGGATCTTGTTCCGGAAGGGGTTGAAACGGTGATCCTCCAGGTTATTGTGAATTCTTGCAACGGCCCCGCCATATTTAATGATACGATACGCATCTTTGATAACACCCCCCTGCGCATCAACATGACACCAGATACCACGACCTGTATCGGAACGCCGGTCACCTTATCCGTAATGGCCTCGGGAGGTCAGCTGCCTTATGGTTATATATGGAGCAACGGGACATTTTCAAACAACATTACGGTAACGCCGCCGCCCGGTGTGAATAATTATTCAGTCATAGTTAATGACGGATGTGTTTTCAAAGATACAGGCTATGTTGCCGTTACAGTCCGACCAACGCCCGTACTCACGAATTCGTTCTTTTCATTTGCTATGTGTTCAGGAGATACCACCGACATCAGCCTGGCAGCAAGCCTGCCGGGTGTGACGTTCTCCTGGACTGCAACCGCCAGTTCGCCATCCATCAACGGATACGCTGCCGGAACAGGGAATGCGATTGCCCAGGTATTAACCAACTCCGGTTCTTCCGTCGATTCTGTAATGTACGAGGTTACTCCTTCGAACAGTGGTTGCCTGGGTACGCCAAAAACCTTCCGCGTCAAAGTCTATCCTGTCCCTGCTATCACAGCAAACCCGGCAGCTCCCAGCATCTGCTCCGCGCAGATGACGTCGATCGGACTGACTTCCCCGGTAAACAATTCCTCATTTGCATGGACAGCAATGGGAACAGCTGGTGTAACGGGATATGGCCCCGGTAACGGGAATACGATCTCACAGATATTGACGAGTAATTCCGGAATATTAGAGACGGTGACTTATCAAATCACCGTTACAGCGAATGGATGTCCGGGACCTGCTTTTACTTTACCGGTCCTGATCAACCCTCAACCGCACCTGATGACCAACCCGATGTATGATACGATCTGCTCGGGCACTTCAACGAACATCCACCTGCTTTCAAGCTGTCTGAATACAACCTATACCTGGACCGCGACCAATATCACAGGTAGTGTTACCGGGTATTCTGACGGGAACGGATCCCCGATCGTCCAGAAGCTCTATGATATGCTTACTGTACCCGGGGATGTAAGATACACGATCCGGCCTGAAGCAGGAACCTGCATCGGCAACGACACCAATTATTATATCAATGTAAAACCAAAACCCCAGGTCCAGAATACGGTGTTGAATTATTCAGTCTGTTCCGGTTTTTCGACGAATATTCCGCTGACCAGCGATGTTTCGGCCAGCACATTTACCTGGACAGCCACAGGGAGTTCGCCGAATGTTTCGGGTTTCTCCGCCAGTGCCGGATCATCGATCGTCCAGACCCTTGTAAACGCCGGTTATTCGAATGAAACGGTAATTTACAGGACAGCCCCTCATGCGAATGGATGCACCGGGGACACGGTTCATTTCACGGTCACGGTTTACCCGGTGGCGGATGTGACCAACAGCCCTTTATTCTCCCAGATCTGCTCAGCGACATCTCCCGATGTCGCTTTAACCTCCCACGTTTCAGGCGCGCTCTTCACCTGGACCGCCACGCCAACTTCAGGCAATGTGACCGGCTATGCCAGTAATGCAGTTCCGGCCGGATCGATCAATGATGTGTTGATCAATAACGGCAATACCAATGAAACGGTGACCTACCATATCACCCCAACGGCGAATGCATGCACCGGCACCCCGTCGGATTTCGTGGTGACGGTTTACCCGGTGGCACATGTCACCACCAGCCCGCTCACCCAGACGATCTGCACGCAAACGCTGATCACTGTTCCGCTCACCGCGACGGTGGCCAATACGACCTTTGCCTGGACAGCCACCCCAAGCTCTCCTAACCTGGGCGGCTTTTCCGACGGGACCGGGAGCACGATCAGCCAGACGCTGACAAACAGCGGATACAGCATAGCTGGAGTGACATACAATGTCACTCCAACTGCGAATGGATGCACAGGTGTATCGGGTGATTACATCGTGACCGTCAATCCGAAGCCGGATGTATCGAACAACCCGCTTTCATCACAGGTGTGTTCGGAGACATCTCCAGATGTCTCCTTGACCTCCAACGTGTCGGGTGCAACCTTCAGCTGGACCGCCACCCCGAGCTCGGGGAATGTAACAGGCTATGGTCCGGGCAGCGGGCTTGTGATCAGCCAGGTGCTGACAAACAGCGGGTTCAATGTCGAGACAGTAACTTACAATATCATCCCGGCGGCGAACAGCTGCCCGGGAACCGCCGTGAACTATATCGTGAGCGTTGTGTCGGTGCCGGATGTTTATTTCAATCCCACCGCACAGACGATCTGCACGGCACAAAGCACGGGCATCAGCCTGCTGTCGCATGTCAACGGGGCATTGTTCAGCTGGACGGCCACGGGCAGTTCCCCCAGCCTCTCGGGTTTTGGACCGGGCAGCGGCAATACGATCAGCCAGCCGCTACAGAATTCAGGTACAACGATCGAAAGCGTAACCTACCAGGTGACCCCGACAGCATTCGGGTGCCCGCCGGGATTTACCCAGCCGGTCATCGTTACGGTGAATCCCAAACCGGCGATCACCAATACGACCACTGCGTTCCAGATCTGCAACCAGGTTCAGACCAACATCGTTCTCCAGTCGAGCGTGGCGGGATCAAACTATAGCTGGACCGTAACGGGGAGTTCGCTGAATGTGGGCGGCTATTCTGCAGGCAACGGTCAATGGATCAGGCAAACGCTGACCAATTCGGGATTTAATGTGGAAACCGTGACCTACAACGTCATACCGACAGCCAATAGCTGCAACGGGGATGCAATGAGCTTCACAGTCACAGTGATCCCGGTAGCAGACGCTTATTTCACACCCACAGCACAGGCCGTTTGTTCGGGCGTAAGCTCCAACATCCAGGTTCAATCGCATGTATCGGGAACTTCTTTTACCTGGACAGCCACCGGCAGTTCGGGCAATGTGAGCGGGTATTATCCGAATAGCGGAACAGATATCCAGCAACTCCTGACGAATGCGGGTTACAATATTGAAAGCGTCACATACAATGTGACGCCAACAGCCGCTGGATGTACCGGGACGATGAGCCCGGTGATGGTGACAGTCAACCCGCTTCCGGTGGTAACGCTGATAAATTGCTGGGATCCGGTCATGACCACCGATGCAAAGCCGTTCAGTCTGAAAGGCGGGTCGCCTTTCGGTGGGATCTATGCAGGAACAGGCGTCAATGCCGGGGTTTTCTCACCCCAGGTTGCAGGCGAAGGAGTTCATTCGATCCAGTATTTGTACATCAACGACTTTGGCTGCAACGGGAACACAAGCCAGACGATCACCGTCATTGCACCACTTCCGTTCACCTGCGGGGACATACTGACCGACATCCGGGATAATCAACAGTACCCGACAGTCAACCTGAATGGCCAATGCTGGATGGCCTCCGACCTCAATTACGGAACTGAGATCCAGACGACCCTGCAACAGCGTGACAATTGCGTTTCGGAGAAATACATCAATCCATCCTCCATTCTCAATCCTCCATCCTCGGTTTACCAATGGGACGAACTCATGCGTTACGACAGGACTGAAGGCTCACAGGGATTATGTCCGGGAGGCTGGCACGTGCCGTCAGAAGCGGAATGGCTGGCGCTGCTGACCTTTTACGGTGGTAACGGGTTTGCGGGCAGTCCGCTGAAAAGCACAGGGTATTCGGGGTTTGATGCGATGCTTGACGGCGCCTTGTTCCTGACCAATCATTGGGATTTCAATGCATTTGCCACCTTGTTGTGGTCATCGACCGCCCACGGAACGAATAAAGCCTGGGCCCATGGGATGAACCAGCAAAACCCGTCGGTGTCATATTATCCGTCATTTACAGCGCATGCGTTTGGGGTGAGGTGTTTGAAAGACTAAAGGTTGGAAGGTCGGAAGGTCTGAAGGTCTGAAGACGGAGGATAGAAGATAGAAGATAGAAGATGGAAGTTGATAGAACATCATAATTCATAATTCAAACTCACCTGCCTGCCGGCAGGCAGGTAATTCATAATTAAATACGAATGAAGGTCCTCCTGATCGAAGATGAAAAAGAGTTGTCTCACGCCATTGAGACGTACCTGAAACGGGAGAATTATCTCTGTGAGGCTGCATTTACCTATGACCAGGCGATCGAAAAGATAAACCTTTACCAGTACGATTGTGTGATCGTGGATATCAACCTTCCCGACGGAAGCGGGCTCGATGTTATAAAGGAACTGAAGGAAAAGGAATCGGAAGTGGGAATTATCATCATTTCTGCAAGGAATTCGCTCGATGATAAGTTATATGGACTCGATGTCGGGGCTGACGATTACCTCACCAAGCCGTTCCATCTTTCAGAACTGAATGCCCGCATCAAATCGATCATCCGGAGAAGGAATTTCAGCGGAAAGAATGAGATCATCTTCAACGAGATCCGCATCATCCCTGATGCAATGCAGGTTTTTGTGAACGGGAATCCCATCATTCTTACAAAAAAAGAATATGACCTCCTGATCTTTTTTCTTTCTAATAAAGACCGTGTTCTTACCAAGGAATCACTGGCCGAACACCTCTGGGGAGAAGTCATGGATACAGCCGATTCCTTTGATTTCATTTACACACACATTAAGAACATCCGCCGAAAGATCATGGAAAAGGGCGGGCAGGACTATATCCAGACGATCTATGGAATGGGTTATAAATTCCTATCCCAATGAAATTACTCACGAAGACTTCGATCTATTACATTTTTTTCTCACTGATCACATTCCTCATCGGCGGGTTCATCCTCTTTCCTGTTTTGAAATCGATCTTCTACAACCAGATGGATGAAAACCTTTCCACCGAAAAACTGCTGATCATCGAGCAGATCAATTATTCCGACAGCCTGCCCGATTTCAGGACCGTTTTCGGGCATCACATCGAGGTGACCGTTTTTAATGAACCCAAGCGCAAATTCGGATTCATTAAGACCACTGACCTTTTCGATAAGGAGGAAGGGAAGTTCGTGCCTTACCGTCATCTCATCGCAGAAGGAACATCCATCCGGAACAAGGGTTATATCATCAGCATTTACAAGCGGCTTGATGAGACGCAAACGCTTATGGCCACTGTCCTCCTGGCGATGGCCATCTTATTTCTTTTCCTGATGGCGCTGCTGATCTTTGTCAATTACTTCAGTTCGCGAAGGGTATGGGTGCCGTTTTACCAGACCTTGCAGAATCTCCATAAATTCGATATCAGCCAGGACCGGCCGCTGGTGCTGACCAAAAGCTCCACCCATGAATTTGTGCTCCTGAACAAGGCGCTTGAACGGATGTCGAAAAAGATCCGCCGTGATTATTTCAGCCTGAAGGAATTCAATGAGAATGCATCCCATGAATTGCAGACACCGCTTGCGATCATCAGTTCCAAACTGGAATTGCTCATCCAGAACGAGAACCTGTCGGAGGAGCAGCTTCAACTGATCGAATCAGTGTATGAAGCCACCACGCGGATGTCGAAGCTGAACCAGGGGCTGCTCCTGATCTCCAAGATCGACAATAACCAGTTCATCAAGACGGAACAGGTTGAAATAAATAAGCTGGTTGAAAAATACCTTGAGAACTTCGAGGAATTCATCCAGATGAAAGAAATTGAAATAACCCGTGATTTCAGGGAGCCGGGCATCGTTCAGATGAATGCCGTGCTTGCGGATATCCTGGTTTCCAACCTGCTTACGAATTCGATCCGTCATAATATCCGGGAGGGTAAGATCACCATTCTCATTGACCGTAACCGTTTCCTCATTTCCAATACCGGCCAGCATTTGACGACCGACCCGGTGAAGCTTTTCGACCGGTTCAGGAAATCGGAACGGGGTACAGGGGATTCCGTCGGACTAGGTCTTGCGATTGTCAAGGAGATCATCGATCATTACCATATGGAAATAGAATATTCATGTAAGGACAATATTCATACACTTCTTGTCGTTTTCAACACGGAAGGTAAAAATTATGGTCGGGACCATTTCTGATCAGATTCTTCAAAATTCCCACAGAATTAAACTGCAATTTCGCACCATTAAATTTTTTGTTTAACCATTAAATTAGAAAAATCATGAAAAAACTGTTTTTAATGCTTTTAGTGACCTTGTTCACCACCTACGTTATCGGACAGACCCAGCAGCCTCAGCAACAGCAAAAACCCGCTGCACCTGCAGAAAAATCAGCAGCTCCTGCTGAAAAGCCGGTAAAGACTGAGATCAAAGCCGCTGATCTTCCCAAGAAAGCTACTGAATATCTTGCAAAGGAAATGAAGGATTTCACTGTTGAGAAAGTTTTCAAGAATGAATTCCATGGTGATGTTACCTATTCAGTTTACCTCGCAAAGGGAACCGAAAAGAACCGTGTTCATTTTGACAAAGAAGGCAATTTCATTAAGAAACCTGCTTCCGGTGGCACTGGTCAGCTTGGAACTCCTCCTCCGCAGAAACCTGCTGATGCTACAAAGCCGGCACCTGCTACAAAACCTGCAACAGATCCTGCAAAGAAATAATCCGAAAGGAAAAGAAAAAAGATCCGGGCAATCCTGTCCGGATTTTTTTTGAATTATGAAACCTCATCCCCTGCACCCCTTCTGGATCCCCGCGTCCGCGGGGACCTTGAGGGGACGGGGGTTGAGGTGTTTTGCTAAATGCCTTGTCGCTTGCGACGAGCAGAGAAATATTTTTTCAATCTGATACTTCGCTGCTCTGCGACGAAGAGTTTTATTGTCGCAATCGTAATTTTGTGAAGCTAAAAAGTACCCACCCCGACCTTCGGTCTTCCCCTCCCTACTGGTAGGGAGGGGATTCGAGGGGTGGGTCCGCAGGCTTGATTTTGCTGAAAGATTGTGTAATTCAGAATTTAAACAGAATCAGAACGCAATTTTGCGCCAGTTAACCGGATGTTTCACCTATAAATCTCAAAAAATGAAAAAAGTAACGTTAACGTTATTTATTGCGTTGTTTTCAATGATGGTCTTTGCCCAGACCAAAACGGAATTAAAGACTTCAGAACTTCCTAAATCAATTACTGATTATATTGCCCAGAATGTAAAATCATTCACGATCTATAAGTCATTTAAAGTGGATTCAAAAGGGGTGATAACCTATAATGTTGTTGTGAATAAAGGGAGTGACAAACGCCTCCTTGTTTTTGATAAGGATGGAAAATTTATGAAAAAGGGCGACGAAGCAACCAAGGAAACGCTGAAAAGTGCACCTGATTCAAAACCCAAAACCCAACCGGCAGCCAAAATTGAACCTGCGAAGAAGTAGTGAACAAATTTTTTCGGGATTTGTGAAAGAGCCGGGCATATTGTCTGGCTTTTTTTTTACCCACCCCTTTAATCCCCTCCCTACCAGTAGGGAGGGGAAGACCGAAGGTCGGGGTGGGTACGCGTCACCTGTTCTCCTAAAAAACCCAACGAAAAATTTTCAACAGCCAGGCAACCTTTTCGAAATTCTGGTGTCCGACTGCTGTCGGATGGTTCCTGGAATGAACATCCGTGAATGAGGAATATCAACGTCCGTTTTGACCGGACATCCGTTTTTTTTTGTACTTTTAACACGTTGAAAATTATCGGAAATATAAATCGGATATCATTTGTTTCGCCAGGGCAGGAAGATAACATGAAATGAATCTACGATCGCTAAGCTTTTTTTTCTTTTTGTCAGTACTGTTGATCTCTTCTTTGCATGTCTTGGGGGAAGGAACAAAGCAGTTCCGTCCGGCTGAGAGTGACAAAGGTTATATCTGTATAAGCACCGGGAGAAATGATTTTTTCTGGAACGGAGGTGCAACAAATTACAGGCTTTGGATCCATATCTCCGATCATAATACAGAATCCATCTATTTTGGTTTCGGAGCATATCACGACGGCGCATCAGCAACAACTTATTATATTTACCGTCCTGACGGATCAGTGATCAAAACAGGAAGCGTTCCCACCAGCGGAAACCCCGGATTCATCAATTCATGGCAGGAAGCTGTCGACGGACCTTCCGTGATAGCACCTACAACCGGTTATTCGGCGTTGAACTGTGCCCCGGATGTTGATGGTGATTATTATATTGCCTGCACCCAATCCGGAGGTACTGAGAAATCCTGGGAAAACTTTGATGTGACCGTTGTCAATACCACCACAATGACTGCCATAAACGGAAGGTTGTGGTCTAAAGCCTGGCAGATCTATTGCGATATGCCTCAATCCGGCTCGGAAAATAAATACTGGGGTAAAATGTTTGTTTATTCCCTTGACAGCATTGTGACAAAAATAGATTTTAACGGTATGATACCCGGCACTTTTACGGTTTCATGCAATGAGTCCGGTTGTTTCCAGGTAACTCCGTTAATTACTGCAGATTCTGCAAGGAAGTCAGTTGCCAACGAACATACATACCCGGAATATAAAATATTCCTGAATAATCCGGATAGTACCGTTTATCCAAGCGGGACCATAGGAGGCCTTGACCTCACTGTGCCTGTTACCAGTGTCAGGAACTGCGATGGCTCAGTTGATTTTACATTCAGGGTGACCAAAGCAGGGAATGTAGATCTGCACTTAGTCCTAAGCACCCTTCCCGGATATAATGATTATACAATCCCTCAGGCAGTCACAACCGGTTACAACACCGTTCATTGGGATGGTTTGGATGGAAGCACTCCAAGGAAGCCTGTCCCCAATGGCTCGACATTTCCCTTTTATTTAAGCTATATCAACGGACTCACCCATCTTCCTCTTTATGATGTTGAATTTAATCAAAACGGATTCAAGGTAAACCTGGTCCGCCCCACAGCCACCCCCCCTTACCCCGATCCTCTTTTTTACTGGGACGACAGGAAATTCGGAGCTGGCTTATTCAATCTGACCGGATGTGCAAGCACCCCGATAACAGGTTGCCACACATGGACCGGAGGGTCCAGCGGTTTCGGGAACAACAGGACCATCAATACCTGGTGGTATGCTGTCAGTACGAGCACTGCAAACATTTCGATCACGGAAAACCGCCGGCCAGATGATCTTGGCCCCATCACGGGCAGCGCTTCATTCTGTCCCGGGGTAACAGGAGCAGTCTTCTCTGTAGCAACCAATATAAATGCGACTTCATATGAATGGTCATATTCCGGGACCGGAGCTACCATTAATAATAACGGCAATAATATTATAACAATCGATTTCAGCCCCGCTGCCACATCGGGAGTGCTTACTGTTGTAGGGCATAATGATCCCTGCGGAAACAGCATCAATCCTTCATCAATTACCATTACGATCAACCCCTTCCCGGTGGTTGCGTTTGACCCGATCGCACCGGTATGCATCGATGCACCGGCATTTATCATTACAGGAGGCTCTCCTGCTGGCGGAACATACTTCATCGGGGGAACCGCAGTCACAACCTTTGATCCTGCTGCTAATGGTGTAGGATCCGTGGTGGTGACCTATTATTACACAGAACCAACTTCATCATGTACATCAACCATAAATCAGACGATCGTCGTCAACCCCCTGCCAACTGTCAACTTCCTGCCCATGTTGCCGGTTTGCATAAGCCAGCCCCCGTTTGCACTCTCTGCCGGAACACCATCCGGTGGAACATACTCCGGGCCGGGTGTAACAGGAGGGGTATTCTCCCCAGCCACGGCAGGCGTGGGAACGCATACGCTTACCTACACGTTTGCCGATGCAAATTCCTGTACTAATTCGCATACGGGGTCAATAACGGTTAACCCGTTACCGGTTGTTTCTCTTGCCCCACTGGCTGATGTCTGCGTCACAACGGCCTCATTTGCACTTACAGGCGGAACTCCTCCGGGAGGCACTTACACCGGTGCAGGCGTTACAGGGGGATTGTTCAACCCGGCACTTGCCGGCGTAGGGACTTTTACCATCACCTACACTTACACCGATGCGAATACTTGTACAAGCTCCGGCACAAACTCCATCACCGTAACACCATTGCCGGCTGCCGCAGGCGCGATCGCGGGCCCGTTAACCCTTTGTCAATCGACAACGACTGCGACTTTTACGATTCCTCCCATTCCCAATGCCACTTCCTATACCTGGGTGTTGAGTCCGGTAGCAAGCGGAATTATTGCCGGAACTTCAACAACAGCCACAGTGACGTGGAATCCCGCTTTCTACGGCAGTTATTCAATCACGGTTACAGGTGTGAACAGTTGCGGTAACGGCACTACTTCAGCACCCCTGGCAGGAGAAGTGATGCCTTCCCCGACGGTTACCTATACGATCTGTTCGGATTCCATTTCCAGCCTGAACGGCAAACCCATCAGGCTGAGAGGCGGGATCCCGCTCGGAGGTACCTACTCCGGGGCCGGTGTGAACTCAGGGACAAGCACGTTCAATCCTTTCTCTGCAGGACTTGGCAGTCATTCCATCCGGTATACCTTTACAAACTCTTTTGGTTGTACAGGATTTATAAACAAGACGTTTACGGTGATCAACCCCATTCCGCATACATGCGGCAACAAGTTTACCGATGTCCGCGACAATAAGCAATACAATACGATCATGGTCGGCACTACCCAGTGCTGGATGGCGGAAAACCTGAATTATGGCAACTACATTGCGAATGCACAGGTTCAACGGGATAACTGCATTATTGAAAAATATTGTTATGGAAACTCCCTTGCAGCCTGCAGCAGCGACGGCGGACTTTACCAGTGGGATGAAATGATGATGTATGACGATACGCCCGGGATCCAGGGATTATGCCCGCCGGGGATGCATGTTCCGACTGAAACCGAATGGACACTCCTCTTCAGTAACTTCATCAACAACGGATTTGCAGGCAGTCCACTGAAATCGACAGGCTGGTCCGGGTTCATGGCCAATGTGGACGGGGTGAACCATTTTACCAAGTACTGGAATTTCGTTGATTTTGCAACGATGTTCTGGACTTCAAACAAGGATGGCGATAATAAAGCCTATGCACATGGACTGAATACACCGGATCCCAGTGTTTCTCTATACCCTTCGTTCAGAGCGAATGGCTTTTCGGTCAGGTGCTTAAAAGATTAACCCCCGTGTTCTATTTTTTCGTACTTTTGTTTGGGCGATTTTCTAAGCAGGTTTGTAAGTTATTAATTGAAAATCAGGTTTATCGTTGAAATGAAATATTTTTTACTTACCCTATCAATTGCGTTTTTTTTCCTCATAAGTTCCAACGGTCTTTTTGGGCAGATTGGAGGAACTACGAATTCCTGTGCAACTTCTGATCCTTTTTGCGGATCTAATATTTACACCTACCAGGCAGGAACGTGCCCTGAGAACCAAATATGTAATGCTGAAGCTGGACCTTGTTATAGTTGCCTGGGTTCCACTCCAAATCCTGTTTGGTATTATCTGCAAATCGAACAACCCGGCACCATAATCATATACATGTCCAGTTCACCCTTACATGATATAGATTTTTGTTGTTGGGGGCCTTTTACCTCTCCTACGGGAGGATGCACCGCGGGATTGCCATGCAACACAGTTGTTGACTGCAGCTTTTCACCCAATCCTACGGAAACATGTACGATCCTGAATGCATTACCTGGTCAGTTTTATAATCTGCTTATCACAAACTTTTCAAACCTGAATTGCCAGATAACATTTTCACAGACCAATTACGGAACCCCGGGCGCAGGGACCAGCAACTGCAACATTGTGGTTCATTGTTCGATGTCATCGCTCCTGCCGGTTGCTTCCGCGTGTGATGAAGCCACAAACACTTTCAGCATTAACGGAATTGCAGAATTCAGCAACCCGCCGCCATCTGGTACGATGGTGTTTAAAGATATTACGGCTGTGCCGCCCGTGTTGAAGACCTTTACCGCACCGTTTGTCAGCCCCACACCCTTCCAAATCGACAATATTCCCTGCGATGGGCGGATTCACACAATATTAGGCTATTTTTCCGACAGTGCAAGCTGTGTACTCCGGGATTCATGTGCGACACCGCCGATGATCTGCCCGATCGTGACTGTTACAGGAGGAGGGGAGATCTGCAATGACGGGACATCAACGGCCGGTATCCAGTTTAACTTTCATCAGGGAAGTCCTCCGTTCAATTTTTATTACTCGATCAACGGAGTTCCGCAAACACCGGTCCTGAATTATAACGGGCCTTTTCCCTACCAGTTCAATACGATGACTGCGGGAATTTACAAGGTTGATTCCGTAAGGAACACCTATTGCCTGGGAAGTGCCAATGACAGCGCAATTGTTACCGTTCATCCATTGCCTGTATTAACTTTTCCTGATCTTCCGCCTGTTTGTCTTGACACACCTCCATTTCCAATTACTGGAGGTAGTCCTCCCGGTGGCACCTATGGCGGTACAGGAGTTACGGGAGGCATATTTAATCCTTCGGCAACAGGCGTGGGATTACAACAGATCTACTATTCCTACACGGATATCCACGGATGTTCCAACCGGGATACGGCCACAATCCTGGTACATGCACTTCCATCTGCTACTGCAGTTCCCGCGGCACAGCAGATGTGTTCAGGAGGCACGGCGATCAGTCATTTTCAATCGAGTCTTCCGGGGTCAACTTACAGCTGGACCGTTTCTTCAAGCTCTCCGGATGTATCGGGATTTTCACCCGGAACAGGCGATTCAATTCACCAGGCACTTGTCAATACCGGTGCGCAGATCGAACAGGTCGTCTATCATATTACGGCAACGAAGGAAGGATGTCCCGGACCGGGGACAAGTTTCACTGTCACCGTTTATCCTGTTCCCGGTGTCATACCGGATCCTTTAACACCCGGCATCTGCTCATCACAAACGACGGGGATCACGCTTACCTCATTGGTGAATAATCCTACATTCTCCTGGACGGCTACGGGAACGGCCGGTGTAACAGGATATGGTCCCGGTAACGGGAACACGATATCGCAGATATTGACGAGTAATTCCGGAATATTGGAAATAGTGACCTACCAGGTCACAGCAACGGCAAATGGCTGTCCGGGGCCTGTTTTTACGCTGCCGGTCCTGGTCAATCCGCAACCGCACCTGATGACCAACCCGATGTATGATACGATCTGCTCGGGTACTTTCACCAATATCCACCTGTTGTCAAGCTGTTTGAATACGACCTATACATGGACAGCAACCGCGAATGGCAATATAAACGGGGCCACCGATGGGGTGGGACCAACGATCGCTCAGCTCCTGACCGACATGACCAATCTGCCGGGGGATGTTGTTTATACGATCCATCCTACGGCCGGCACCTGCATCGGCAACGACACCAATTATTATATCAATGTAAAACCAAAACCCCAGGTCCAGAATACGGTGCTGACCTATTCAGTCTGTTCCGGTTTTTCGACGAATATTCCGCTCTCTGGCGATGTTGCAGGCACCACCTTTTCATGGACGGCGACAGGGAGTTCAGGCAATGTAAGCGGTTTCAGCAACAGCTCCGGAACAACGATCAGCCAGCCGCTGACAAATAGTGCATACAGTGTAGAAGGAGTGACCTACAATGTCACCCCAACAGCGAATGGATGTATTGGCGAAACGGTGACTTTTACTGTCACGGTTTACCCGGTGGCGGATGTGACCAACAGCCCGCTCTCCTCCCAGATCTGCTCAGCGACATCTCCCGATGTCGCTCTGACCTCCCACGTTTCAGGCGCGCTCTTCACCTGGACCGCCACGCCAACTTCAGGCAATGTGACAGGATATTCGAATAATATTGTCCCTGCCGGATCGATCAATGATGTGCTGATCAATAACGGAAATACGGATGAAACAGTGACCTACCATATCACCCCGACGGCGAATTCATGCACTGGCATCCCATCAGACTTCATGGTGACAGTTCACCCGGTGGCCCACCTCACCACCAGCCCGCTCAGCCAGACGGTCTGCACGCAAACGCTGATCACTGTTCCGCTCACCTCCACGGTGGCCAATACAACCTTTGCCTGGACTGCCACCCCAAGTTCACCCAGCCTGGGCGGCTTTTCCGGTGGGACCGGGAGCACGATCAGCCAGACGCTGAGCAACAGTGGTTACAGCATTGAATTTGTGACATACCATGTCACTCCAACTGCGAATGGATGCACAGGTGTATCGGGTGATTACATCGTGACCGTCAATCCGAAGCCGGATGTATCGAACAACCCGCTTTCATCGCAAGTCTGCTCGGAGACATCTCCAGATGTCTCCTTGACCTCCAACGTGTCGGGTGCAACCTTCAGCTGGACCGCCACCCCGAGCTCGGGGAATGTAACAGGCTATGGTCCGGGCAGCGGGCTTGTGATCAGCCAGGTGCTGACAAACAGCGGGTTCAATGTCGAGACAGTAACTTACAATATCATCCCGGCGGCGAACAGCTGCCCGGGAACCGCCGTGAACTATATCGTGAGCGTTGTGTCGGTGCCGGATGTTTATTTCAATCCCACCGCACAGACGATCTGCACGGCACAAAGCACGGGCATCAGCCTGCTGTCGCATGTCAACGGGGCATTGTTCAGCTGGACGGCCACGGGCAGTTCCCCCAGCCTCTCGGGTTTTGGACCGGGCAGCGGCAATACGATCAGCCAGCCGCTACAGAATTCAGGTACAACGATCGAAAGCGTAACCTACCAGGTGACCCCGACAGCATTCGGGTGCCCGCCGGGATTTACCCAGCCGGTCATCGTTACGGTGAATCCCAAACCGGCGATCACCAATACGACCACTGCGTTCCAGATCTGCAACCAGGTTCAGACCAACATCGTTCTCCAGTCGAGCGTGGCGGGATCAAACTATAGCTGGACCGTAACGGGGAGTTCGCTGAATGTGGGCGGCTATTCTGCAGGCAACGGTCAATGGATCAGGCAAACGCTGACCAATTCGGGATTTAATGTGGAAACCGTGACCTACAACGTCATACCGACAGCCAATAGCTGCAACGGGGATGCAATGAGCTTCACCGTCACGGTGATCCCTGTAGCAGACGCTTATTTCACACCCACAGCACAGGCCGTTTGTTCGGGCGTAAGCTCCAACATACAGGTTCAATCGCATGTATTGGGCACTTCCTTTACATGGACAGCCACCGGCAGTTCGGGCAATGTGAGCGGGTATTACCCGAACAGCGGAACAGATATCCAGCAACTCCTGACGAATGCGGGTTACAATATTGAAAGCGTCACCTACAATGTGACGCCAACATCCGCAGGATGTACCGGGACGATGAGCCCGGTGATGGTGACAGTCAACCCGCTTCCGGTGGTAACGCTGATAAATTGCTGGGATCCGGTCATGACCACCGATGCAAAGCCATTTACGCTGAAAGGTGGGTCACCTTTCGGTGGGATCTTTGCAGGAACAGGCGTCAATGCCGGAGTTTTCTCACCACAGATCGCAGGCGAAGGAGTTCATTCGATCCAGTATTTGTACATCAACGACTTTGGCTGCAACGGGAACACAAGCCAGACGATCACCGTCATCGCACCACTTCCGTTCACCTGCGGGGACATACTGACCGACATCCGGGATAATCAACAGTACCCGACAGTCAACCTGAATGGCCAATGCTGGATGGCCTCCGACCTCAATTACGGAACTGAGATCCAGACGACCCTGCAACAGCGTGACAATTGCGTTTCGGAGAAATACATCAATCCATCCTCCATTCTCAATCCTCCATCCTCGGTTTACCAATGGGACGAACTCATGCGTTACGACAGGACTGAAGGCTCACAGGGATTATGTCCGGGAGGCTGGCACGTGCCGTCAGAAGCAGAATGGCTGGCGCTGCTGACCTTTTACGGTGGCAACGGGTTTGCGGGCAGTCCGCTGAAAAGCACAGGGTATTCGGGGTTTGATGCGATGCTTGACGGCGCCTTGTTCCTGACCAATCATTGGGATTTCAATGCATTTGCCACCTTGTTGTGGTCATCGACCGCACACGGAACGAATAAAGCCTGGGCTCACGGGATGAACACCCCGAATCCTTCGGTGTCATATTATCCGTCGTTTACGGCTCATGCATTCGGGGTGAGGTGTTTGAAAGACTAAAGGTCGGAAGTCGGAAGTCAGAAGTCGGAAGATGGAGGATAGAGGATAGAGGATAGAGGATAGAGGATGGAACTTTATAGAACAACATAATTCATAATTCAAACTCATAATTCATAATTAATCCTGGTCGAGTTTCTCATAAATTGAGTTCTGGCTTTTGTATTCGGGGACGATCTCCTTCATTTTCTTCACCATCTCAAAATTGGTATGGGTCTTCACCATACCGATAAGATCTGAGACCTGTCCGGATACTTCTTCAAGGCTATATTCCCTGACTTTGGCGATCAGGATCATCGGATTATAGGTTGGAAGCGAATTCTCTTCTTTGTTCAGGAGTTCCTCATACAGCTTTTCGCCCGGACGCAACCCGGTAAATTTTATCTGAATATCTTTTCCAAGTGTCAGTCCCGACAAGCCGATCATCTTTTTTGCGAGATCCACGATCTTGACGGATTTTCCCATATTAAAGAGAAAGATCTCCCGTCCTTTTCCAATCGCTGCTGCTTCAAGGACCAGGCGGCAGGCTTCCGGGATGGTCATGAAGAACCTGGTGATTTCAGGGTGGGTAATGGTTACAGGGCCTCCTTTTTCGATCTGGCCCCGGAACAAGGGAATAACGGAACCATTTGAACCGAGGACATTGCCAAACCGGGTTGTGATAAATTTGGTATTGTTATTCTGGTTCAGCGCCTGGATATAGATTTCTGCGATCCGTTTTGAAGCTCCCATGACACTTGTAGGATTAACGGCTTTATCGGTGGAGATCATGATAAACTTCTTCACATGGTGTTTCGAGGAGAGGTCGGCGATGATCTTCGTACCCTGGATGTTGTTTACAATGGCCTCGGCTGGGTTATTCTCCATCATGGGTACATGTTTGTATGCGGCTGCATGGAAAACGAATTCAGGTTTGAAATGCTGGAAGATCCTTTCCATCCGGTCTTCATTGCAGATATCGACGATGATGAACTCGGTTTCAACCGGCGGTGCAAGGTCATAACATTCGTTTTCGAGGTAATGCAGCGGAGTTTCAGCCTGGTCAAGCAGGATGAGCTGTTTGGGGGAATAATTCAGGATCTGCCTGACCAGTTCACTCCCGATCGATCCGCAGGCCCCGGTGATCAGGATGACTTTGCCGTTCAGATCACTGCGGATGCGCTTTTCATCAAGCTTGATTTCGGACCGCTCCAGCAATTGCTCGATATTGATCTTTTTGATCTGTTTGAAACTGAGTTCGCCATTGATCCATTTTATCATCGGAGGCACATTCAGCACCTTTACTTTCCGGGCCAGGCATTTATCGACGATTTCTTGTTTTTTATTGTTATCGAGATGCTGTATGGCAAGGATGACATGTGCTATGGTATTCGTCTCTAGCAGATTAACGAGTTTATCAGAGGACAGGATATCTATCCCCTCAAGCTTTTTCCCGATTTTTGTCGGGTTATCATCAAGGAAAGCGAGCACCTTGTATTTCGTACCTGCATCCCTTTCCAGCACCCTGTTTGCTGTGATCCCTGCCTCACCCGCGCCGTAAATGATCACATTGGCACGTGATCTCACAGGGAACTGGAATTCCAGGAAAGCGATCTTGACGATCATCCTGAACATGATCATTGCCAGGGAGGTGATGATCATATCAATGATGATGATCGAGAAGGGGATGACAAATTTCTGACTTACCAGGAAATAGTTGAAGATATTCACCAATCCGAAGATTATGCTGCCGGATAAGGTGGTGATGAACACACGGATGGTGTCACCGGTGCTTGTGTACCGGATGATGCCGGCATACGACCTGGCAATAAGGAAACTGACGGCTCGTACCAGGACAACAAAAGCAACGATCTTTGGAAGCGTGAGAAGATCCCCTTCAGGAACTGTAAAGTTGAACCGAAGCAGGTAGGCCAGGATGATCGAAAAGAAAACAACTCCTATGTCGATCAGAAAAATGATCCAGCGCGGTGTGTTTTGGTTTGTGAAGATCATGTTCAGAATAAAACATGTTAAATCCCTTATGGGAGTGAAATATCGAACTTCAAAGTTATGAATTAATATGAACAACAAAATCAAGCCCCACAATTTTTTCTAACTTTGCGTCGTTTTAAGAAAACCAAAACACGAACTGTCCTTAATACCAATGATCATACAATGCAAGTATGGTTTTTGTGGGCATTCCCTGTCTTCCGAAAGGCAGGCATCTGAAAAAAGAAATCTAAACCAGTACAAATGAAAACAACTGCATTTACTAAATTCCATGAAGGTCTTGGAGGCAAGATGGTTCCCTTTGCCGGGTATTTTATGCCTGTTCAGTTTGAGGGTGTCAATGCCGAACATGAAACAGTAAGAAAAACCCTTGGCGTATTCGATGTATCCCATATGGGCGAGTTCTGGGTCAAAGGCCCGAAAGCACTTGAATTTGTTCAATGGGTGACATCCAATGATGCCTCGAAACTTGTTGACGGGAAGGTTCAGTATTCCTGTTTCCCTAACGAAACCGGAGGGATCGTGGATGACCTGCTGGTCTACCGCGTCAATGCTGAAACTTACCTGCTTGTAGTAAATGCCTCGAATATTGACAAGGACTGGGCCTGGTGCAACAAGCAGAACAAAATGGGGGCAATCCTTTACAACGCTTCCGATGAGATCGCACAACTGGCTGTTCAGGGTCCGCTTGCCCTGCAGGCCATGCAGAAGCTCACTTCCACAAAGGTGACCGATATGGAATACTATACCTTCAAAAAACTGGAATTCGCGGGGGTGAAGGATGTCATCTTCTCAACAACAGGCTACACCGGCTCAGGCGGATGCGAAATATACATGGCCAATGCCGATGCCCCTAAAATATGGAATGCCGTTTTTGAAGCCGGGAAGGAATTCGGTTTGAAACCTATCGGACTTGGCGCACGGGATACGCTGAGGCTTGAAATGGGATTCTGTCTTTACGGCAATGATATCAACGATACAACATCCCCCATTGAAGCAGGCCTGGGCTGGATCACCAAATTCACCCCGGAAAAAGACTTTATCAATAAAGCCTATCTGCTTGGTCAGAAGAACAACGGGGTTACAAAGAAGCTCGTTGGCTTTGAAATGATCGACAAAGGAATTCCGCGCCATGGCTATGAGATCGTTGATGAAACAGGCAACGTCATCGGGGAAGTGACCTCGGGAACAATGGCGCCATCCCTGAAACTGCCCATTGGCATGGGTTATGTTCCCATTGCCCTCTCAAAAGAAGGAAGCGTGATCTTTGTAAAAATCCGTGACAAGATCCTGAAGGCAAAAGTTGTAAAATTCCCTTTCTACAAGGGTTAACATATAATCTTTTCATTTTAACAATCAATAAAAACTAACACTATGTCAGGAATCGTAAGAAAAATCAAATCCTTCCAGTGGCAGCATTTTCTGATCATGGCACTGGTTGCGGCAGTGATGATTGGGACAGATGGATGCAAATCATCCGGAAAACTGACCAAGAAGGAACGGAAAGCACAGATAGAGGCTGCAAAAGCGCAGTTGAATGAGATCATAAACGGGACCAGTACAAAAACGCTGGATGAGCAGGAGAATATAGTGTCGGGAATTGTAAATAAAAATTACAAGGATGCTGCTTTGAACGATCTGATCATCAAGGCACAACAAAAGCTGAAACAATTGAATGCAGAAATGGAGAAAAAAAGGGTTCAGAAAATCGATGCAAACAGGGCCAAACTCCTCGACCTTCTGCTGAACAAAGAGAACAAATCTGCTGATCAGCTGCAGGTTGAACTCGACAAGATCAAGGCGGATACGAAGGATATCACCGACGGTGAACTGAATGAGCTGATGAGCCGGCTGCAGAAAAAGATCGACGACATGAAAAATGTACCGAATGTGCCTTTGAAAACGCAGATCGAAACTGCATTCCAGGGCATTGCTGATGCCGGGAAATCCGGCGATGTCAATCAGTCGAACACCCTCATCACCAATACACTTAAAATGTTTTCTTCGGATGATGCCACTGTGCTGATCATCATCAGCAGGGAAGGCAGCATTGTGGATTATGATAAGCCAACAACCATCAAACGGTACCTCAACTTCCTTAAAGACCAGAAAGCCAGTAAAAATGCTGTGGATTCATACCAGCTTGATCCCGGTGGAAAAATTAAAGAACTTGACTTAATTAAAAAGTAAGAGCCATGAGAAACAGATCTTTATTTCTCCTGTTGATTGGATTTATTATATTCACTCCAGGAATCAATGCCCAGAATGCCCAGGAAAACATTTCTCCCCAGCGAAAGCAGGCGATCGACAGCCTTGCACTCGAAAAGGTGAGGGATCTCAGTAAGTATATCGCGATTATCGGCGACAAGGACACCCCCTGGTCAGAAGCCCAGCGCGTTATTGAACGTGCCGTCGAGCTCTTCATGGAAGGCAGCGAAATCGGCGTTTCTTCACTGTCAAAACCGGAGATCACCAATTACAAGGTAAGACAGTACTTTGACAGGCTCATGCAGCTTAATTATGACAAAGTCAATATCGAGTGGTATAAAATCCAGTATGTAAGCGACCTTGAACGTCAACCCGACGGAACATATGTCGGTGTGATCACGATCTACCAGCGTTTCCAGGGATTTGACAAGGAAAAAGGCCTGATCTATGAGGATACCACGAAAAAGGATATTACAATCTATGTAAAACGCAAGGAGACACAGATCGGCGGAAGGCTGATCGGTTTCTGGGATGTGCTTCTTGGCGATATCAGGGTTAAAGAAACTTCCAAATAAATCCTGGACAAGTTAGAATTATATATGAAGAATGAAAAATGTGAAGAGCGTTTCTTCATTTTTCATTCTTCATTTTTTATTTATAAAATCACCTTTTAAATTAATATTGAATGCGTTACCTGTTTGTATTCAGCTTTATTTTCATTTCCGTCTTTTCATTCTCACAGATCAGCACCAATGGCAGTACATATGCGGGTGATGAAACTGTATTCTATGCCCAGACGAAACAGGTGAACCAGTTCTTCCGAAGGTTTAACGGGGAGGAAGATGTTACAGGGAAAGCCTATTACAGCAAAGACGCCGAATTTCATGATGTCAAGCTGAGAAAGAAGTACCTGAACATTCTTTTTAACAATTCGAATTCGGGGATCCAGAAAGACGACAAAACCGAATTCATCAACCAGGTACTGGGAAAGAAATCCCCCATCTACCTTGATTTTCATGGCAACGACTGGTTTGCAGAAGTATCGGCACAATTCACCTACAAGAAGGAAAAGGTGAATCTCATCCTTTACCTCAAACTGGTGAAGGAGCGGCTCGGTTTCAAATGGGTTCTTTCCAACGTCTATTTCAGCCAGTTCGATAAATTATTTACCCATGTCGGTGATACAACAAGTAATACCCTGTTCATGCATCCGATGAGCCACGAGATCGATTTTATGAACATGGAAAAAGTCTTTCGGGATCCGGGAACAATTGATTATTTCCTCGAAGGCCAGTACACTCCCGACCAGCTTGCATTATTCACGCTTGAGGTAAAAAACGGAAACCTGAAATTTGAAGCCGTCGACAATGTCAAGTTCCATTTCTTCCAGGTCCCGGGATGGTATTTCGAGGTTTCGTACTTTAACCGGAATGATGTTAATTCCGGATGGTTGATTGACAACCTGATCAGGATCAAAGAAAAAGATAAACAACAACTAATCGGACATTATACGCATCATGAATAGGAACATTTATACCCGGTTCCTGAGCCTTTGCCTGGCGAGTATTTTTGTTTTCTCAGGATACGCAGAAGCTCAGACTAAAAAGAAGCCGGCAGGGCAGAAGCAGCCCCAGGCGCAATCAAAGACGAAACAAGCGCCAGATACGCAGGTGCAGAACAAAACGGTGATCAAGTTCACCCCTGAAGAGTTGGAGAATTTCAGGCAGCAATCGTCGCAGCTCGTAAAATTTTTCGAGGGAACCCTGAATTTCCTCGCCGATAAAAGCAATCCGGTTAAGGAACGACAAGTCATCATAACACAGAGCTACCTGAAATATTTCTGGGATTCCAAGGTACAGGTGGAAGACGACCTGGATGAGAACCGGGCGGTGACGTTGTACAAAGATATTCCTGCCTACCTGACGGATGTCGATTTTTTCTTCAAAAGCGCCAGGTTCCAGTATGAAGTTCAGGACGTGAATATCATGACGAATGATATCGGGCAAACCTACTTCAAGGTCACGGCCAACCGCACGCTGGCAGGGATTACCGTAAACGGCGACTCGGTCAGGAACAACAAGGTCAGGTATTTTGAGATCAACTATGACGACCAGAAACAGCAGGTCAAGATCGTGAGCATCTATACCACCAAGATCAATGAGAATGATGACATGCGATTCTGGTGGAACGGGCTGTCCGATGGATGGAAAGCCATTTTCGGGAAGAACATAAAAGTCGGTGATGATCTGAACCTTGGGCAAGTCCAGGAATTCAATGACAGCGTGGCCACGGTTAACTTCACGAAAGTTAAGATCGACGGGATCCGGATCTATCCGCTCCTGTTGCAGATCATCAATCAGAAAACAATCGATATCTCTGGGAATTCATCCGTCTCGAACCTGGATCCGCTCAGCAAGCTCTCATCGCTCAAAGAGATCAATATTTCAGGCACACCGGTGAATGACCTGATGCCGCTCCGCAACCTGAATGAGCTGGAAATGCTGAACTGTTCCGGGACGTTTGTCACCTCCCTTGAACCACTCAGGTATGCCAATAAGATCAAGGAACTCCACCTCAATAAAACGCAAATCGCCAGCATCAGGCTTGTTTCAAGCTATCCCGCCCTGGAATTCCTCGATATCAGCAACACACCGGTCGATAGTCTTGACGCGCTGAAAGAGCTGACCAGCATCCGGGATGTGCAGTGCCAGAATTCGATGGTGAAAAGCCTGGATGCCCTTTCGGGAAAGGATCTCCTGGAATTCCTGAACTGTTCCGGAACGCCTGTTACGGATATCAGCCCGTTGAAGGGTTGTAAAAAACTTAAGATCATATTTTTCAGCAACACGAAAGTGAGCAATCTCGAACCCCTCGGCGAACTGCCCGACCTGACGCGGATCTATTGTGACAATACTCCCGTCAACAGGGAATCCGCTATGAACTTCATGCAGAAATACCCGGGGAAACTGGTTGTATTTGAATCTGAGGAACTCACAAAATGGTGGAATGGCATGTCGCCGGAATGGCAAAAGGTTTTTCAGCTCTACAGGCAGATGAATGATGTGCCTACAAAAGAGCAATTGCATGAATTGCTTGCCATCGACAGCATTAACGTAAACGGAAGAGCAGCCATCAGCACCCTTGCCCCTGTGGAGAACCTTGTTTACCTAAGACACCTGGAGTTTGCGAACACTTCGGTTCCCGATTTAGGTCCGCTGAAATCACTGATCTACCTGGCTGTGATCAATGGTGACAATTCGAAGATCACCGGTGTGGAGCCCTTGTCGGGCCTGAAGAACCTGAAGATCCTTTCCGTTAATAATACCGCTGTCAAAGACATTACTCCCCTAAAACAACTGAAAGACCTGGAGATGATCTATGCCGACAATACCGGTGTGAATGTTGCCATGGCCAATGGCTTCATCAAAGATAACCCGGAATGCCTGGTCATTTTCCAGACCTATGAAAATACGAGCTGGTGGAAGAACCTTTCCCAGGCCTGGAAAGATGTATTCCTTACCCAGGCCGGCCTGTCGGGAGTTCCTGACAAGGTTCAGCTTCAGAAGATCGTAAACCTTGAAAAGGTAGTGATCAATGAGAATCCCCAGATCATCAGCCTGGTCACCCTCCAAAAGCTTAGCAGGCTGAATGAGCTTCAGTTCTCGGGCACTGCGGTGAGCAGTCTTGAACCTGTTGCCCAGATGACTACACTCCGTGTTTTGCGGTTCCCGAAAAACCCGATTGCAGACCTGACAACGATCGCCCAGTCAAAATGGCTGAAAGAGATCGATTTTTCGAATACGCCGGTAGAGGAGCTTGAACCGATCCAATTCCTGACGGGTCTTGAAGTGCTGAAATTTTCCGGAACCCAGGTAAAGAACCTGAAGTACATTCAGAACCTGACCAACCTGCAGGCAGTTGAAGCATACAATACCCGCATAAGCAGTCTTGATTACCTGGAAAACATGAAGAGCCTGAAAATGCTGAAGATATTTAATACAAAAGTCTCGGAGAAGAAAGTCCAGAAGTTCAAGGAAACGCATCCGGGTTGTGAGGTGGTGTTTTATTAAAACAAGCAACCTCATCCCATGGGGATTGAGGTGAATAGGTTGATCAACTTAACGAGGAAGTTGCAGGGATTTATCAAAACCAGATGGCAGCGAATATTCAGAAGAAAACTGTTGAGGCTTGTTTTTCTCCCAAATTATACGGGGAGATCCTGACCAAAGATGATTTTATCCTTGTCCTTGTTGATATTCTGCGTGCCTCAACTTCTATTTGCACAGCATTTGAGAATGACGTTCAATCAATAATACCTGTGGCAACCCTGGAAGAAGCACGGAAACTGAAGGAAAAGGGCTTTCTCGTGGCGTCTGAACAGGATGGGAAAAAACTGGATTTTGCCGACTTCGGGAATTCAGCGTTTTCATTCACCCGCGAAAAGATCGCCGGGAAAGAACTGGTTTATTGCACCACCAACGGAACACGCGCCCTCGATATGGCGAAGTCCGCCGATACGATCGTCATCGGCGCTTTTATCAATTTGAGCGCCGTGAAGGAATGGTTGGTGAAACAGCAGAAGAATGTCGTAATCCTCTGTTCCGGCTGGAAGAATAAATTTTGTCTTGAAGATACCCTGTTTGCCGGGGCGCTTTCGGAATTGCTTTTACAAAGGGAGGATTATTGCTCCCACTGTGATTCTGTTGCCGCGGCACGGGATCTCTGGAAACTGGCTAAACCTGATATTCTCGGATATATAGAAAAAGCCGCACACCGGCACCGGCTGAAGAAGCTCGGCCTTGATGATGTCATACCCTATTCGTTCCGGATGGATCAGACACGTGTTGTGCCTGTTTATAAGGAGGGACGGATTGTGGATGTTGGAGATCGGAGATCGGAGATCTGAGGAAAGAGGATGTTAAAATTCCTTTACCCACCCCGACCTTCGGTCTTCACCTACCAAGTTCCCCGCGTATGCGGGGATCCAGGGAGGTGATAAGAGGGGTGGGTACGGGATAACTCCGAGGCCCGAAGCCCGAAGCCCGAGGCCCGAAGCTGAAAATTAACAAGTATAAAAGCGTGATATAATGAAAAAAACGTATTACCTAATTCTTACAGGAATGATAACATCATTAATGGCATTTACAGCAGGAGAAAAGACGAGCGAGAAAAAAGCTGTGAAGGAGTTCAAATGGCAGGTGGACCAGTTTGCCGATGCAAAGATCCTGCGGTACCAGGTTCCGGGGTTTGATTCGCTGTCACTGAAGCAGAAGGAGCTGATCTATTATTTAAGCCAGGCTGCATTGTCGGGAAGGGACATCACCTATGACCAGAATTATAAATACAACATCCTGGTGAGAAAGACGCTGGAGTCGATCTATAATAATTACAAAGGAGACAGGAATTCAGAGGATTTTAAAAAGCTTGTCGTGTACCTGAAAAGAGTATGGCTTGCAAACGGGATCCATCACCACTATTCAACCGATAAGTTTTTCCCGGAGGTCAGCAGGAAAGTCTTTGAGTCGTTCCTGAAAGCAACAGCCCCCGGAACGCTTCCACTTAAAAAGGATCAGAAAATGGATGCCTTCGTGATTGAGATCACCTCCATTATTTATGATCCGGATGTTGCACCGAAAAGGGTAAATCTTAACCCGGATGCAGATCTGGTGACTTCTTCCGCCTGTAATTTTTATGAAGGTCTTACCCAGAAGGAAGTTGAAACATACTATGAAGAGATGAAAACGGAAGCGTTAAAAACGGGGACTGATACACTGATCGCTTTTGGGCTGAACTCGAAACTCTTGAAGCAGGGTGGAAAGATCATTGAAAAGACCTGGAAAGAGGGGGGCTTGTATTCACCCGCGATTAAAAAGATCATATTCTGGCTTGAAAAGGCGGTGACGGTTTCAGAAAACCAGCAGCAAAAGTCGGAACTCCAGAAACTGATCGAGTATTACCGGACGGGAAGCCTGAAAGCATGGGATGAATATAATATCCTCTGGGTTAAGGACCTTGGATCTCTGGTAGATTATGTAAACGGCTTCATTGAAGTGTACGGAGATCCGATGGCAAAAAAAGGAACGTGGGAAGCGATGGTGAATTTCAAGGATATGGAAGCCACCAAACGAGCAGAAGCGCTGAGCAGCAATGCCCAGTATTTTGAGGACAATTCCCCGGTCGATCCGAAATTCCGGAAGAAGGAGGTGAAAGGCGTTTCCGCAAAGGTGATTACAGTTGCCCAACTGGGAGGCGATTGTGATCCGATGACACCCATCGGCATCAACCTGCCGAATGCGCAGTGGATCAGGAAAGATTACGGATCGAAATCCGTGACCATGGACAATATAACCTATTCATACGACCAATCAAGCCAGGGAAGCGGCTTCCTTGACGAATTCGCGGGTTCGGAAGAAGAGATCGAAAATGCAAAAAAATACGGCTACCTGGCCGGATGCCTTACCACCGATCTTCATGAATGCCTGGGTCATGGCTCAGGACAGCTGAATGCCAATGTTTCATCTGAATCGCTCAAGAACTACCATTCCACGATCGAAGAAGCACGTGCCGATCTGTTTGCACTCTATTATATCATGGACCCCAAAATGACTTCACTCGGACTTGTCCCGGGGACAGATGTCGGGAAGGCCGAATATGACGGCTACATCCGGAACGGGTTGATGACACAGCTCGTAAGGGTTGTCCTGGGGAAGAACATCGAAGAAGCCCACATGCGTGACCGGGCGCTCATCGCAAATTGGGTTTATGAAAAAGGAGCAGATAAAAAAATCATCGTGAAAATCAACCGGGATGGGAAAACCTATTTCAGGATCAATGATTACGACGGACTCCGTTTGCTATTCGGCGAACTGTTGAAAGAAATCCAGCGGATCACATCCGAAGGTGATTACAACGCTGCGAAATTGATCGTGGAAACCTATGCAGTAAAAGTTGACCCGGAACTTCATAAAGAAGTCCTCGCCCGGTATGCAAAGCTGAAGATCGCTCCCTACAGCGGGTTTATCAACCCTGTTCTGACACCTGTGATCACAGGAGAAAAGATCACGGATATTAAAATTTCCTACCCGGAAGATTTTACCGAACAGATGCTCTATTATTCGAAGAATTTTTCATTTCTTCCTGCCAGGTAAGATCATGAAAAGAACACTTGTTTTTGACTGGGGAAATACAATAATGGTTGATTTCGGGTACCCCGGGCCGATGACAACATGGGATAAGGTTGCATGGGAACCGGGTGCTGAAAAGGCTTTGAAAGACCTGTCGCTGAATTATCCTTGCTGTATTGCATCGAATGCGCCGGATTCAGATACGGTTGAAATGATCAACGCATTGAAAAGGGTGGGCGCCGATGCTTATTTTACCTGGTTCTTTACTTCAAGGGAGATCGGGTTTGAAAAGCCGGATATCCGCTTTTTCCAGGCGATCTGTAAAAGGATGGATATCCTCCCCGAACATTGCATCATGATTGGCGACAATTATGTGAAAGACATAACCGGAGCCAAAACGGCGGGCATGAAATCGGTTTTTTACAACCGCAGGAAAATGGATCAGCCTTTCCCTGATGCTGATGTAGTTATTGTCGGCATGGATGAACTCACAGCTGTCATTGAAACGATATGAGAAAGGCTCTGTTCTTACTTTTATGTATCCTATTACCCGGAGTTCCCATGGTTTCTTTCGCCGGTAAACCATACCCGAAGAATTATTTCCGTTCACCCGTTGACCTGAGGATCCTTTTGGCAGGATCATTTGGCGAACTGAGGAAAAACCATTTTCATTCGGGTATCGACATCCGTACAGAAAGCGTTGAAGGAAAACCTGTTTACGCTGTCGCCGACGGCTATGTTTCGCGGGTGAATGTGTCTCCTTCCGGGTTCGGGAAGGCGCTTTACATCACACATCCCAATGGCTATGTGTCGGTATATGGTCATTTGAAAGGCTTCAGTTCAACCATCGGCTCCTGGGTCCGTTCACGGCAGTATAAGACTGAGTCCTTTGCGATGGATACCCAGCTCGATCCTGGTGTTCTGCCCGTAAAAAAAGGAGAACTGATCGCGTATGCCGGCAATTCCGGCGCTTCCGCCGGTCCCCACCTGCATTTTGAGATCCGTGATGCCGTCACCCAGGATGCGATCAATCCGGTGCTGTTCGGATTTGATGTTAAAGACCAGATCCCGCCGACGATCCAGAAGGTGAGAATTTTTCCCCTGGATGAGAACAGCCGCGTAAATTTCGCCAGTAACCCATTGAATATTGCTGCAACCGGGGCCAAAGGGAATTATTCGGTCAAAACAAAAGATACCATCAGGGTTTCCGGGAATGTCATTTTTGGGATCGAAGCCTATGATATGATCAATGATAATGCAATGAAAAACGGATTGCATTCCATTGAACTTTACGTTGACACGGCGCTGTGTTTTTCCCAGGTCATGGATCATTTTGCATTCGCCGATACGCGGGCAATCAACAGCGTGATCGATTTTCCCCTGTTTGTAAAAACCAAGTCCCGGATCCAGCGCTCCTACATTGCTCCGAACAACAGGCTTGGGATCTATGGCAGGAATAAGAACCGGGGTCTCGTAAATTTCACCGACAATAAAAGACATAAGGTGACGTATGTGGTCAGGGATGTGTCCGGAAACAAAGCACAGCTGACTTTCTGGGTGAAAAGCCATCCTCCGGCCTCGGTCAGGCCAAAACCCAGGCCGCCTGCCGGAACCCTGCTGACGTGCAAAACAGCCAATCTTTTTGAAAAGCCCGGTGTGAAATTCAGCCTTCCTGCCGAAGCGCTGTATGAAGATCTTGATTTCCTGTATTCCCAGACGCCTCCTCCTCCAAAAGCCTTTGCATCCCTTCATCACCTTCATAATATCTATACCCCGCTGAATACCTATTGCACGCTTTCACTGAAACCGGATATGCTGCCGGCAAAGCTTAAAACCAAAGCCGTTATCGTGTATGAAGATAGTCCCGGCCATTTTATCAGCCGGGGTGGAAGCTGGGATAATGGTTACCTGAAGACCCAGGTCAGGGACCTTGGGAACTATACGGTGATGGTTGATACGGTGCCCCCGGCCATCAAGCCCATGAACATATCCAACGGCAAAAATGTCAGCCGGCAGAATTCGGTCCAGGTAAAGATCTCCGACAACCTTTCGGGGATAAAATCCTATCGTGGCACCATCGACGGAAAATGGATCCTGATGGATTATGACCAGAAATATGCCCTTCTGACCTACGTATTTGATGACAGGATCAGGCATGGAAAAAATGTGTTCAGGCTTGTGGTGACGGATGAAACCGGGAATGAATCATCGTTCACAGCGACTCTTTTGAGGTAATGTTTTCTTTTTAACTTTGCGAAATGGAAGAATCCATCCTGATACTTGATTTCGGTTCACAATACACCCAGCTGATTGCCCGCAGGGTGAGGGAGCTGAATGTTTATTGCGAGATCCATCCCTTTAATAAATTTCCGGAAATAACCGGTGAGATAAAAGGGGTGATCCTCTCCGGAAGCCCTTTCTCTGTAAGGGATAGCGGTTCTCCCATTCCCGACCTTACGGGCATCAAAGGGAAAGTCCCGATCCTCGCAATATGTTATGGTGCACAATACCTGGCGCAGGCTTCAGGCGGAGACGTCAAACCATCGGAGATCAGGGAATACGGACGGGCCAATCTCTCATACATCGATCCGGCCAGCGAACTGATGAAAGGTATTGAAAAGGGGAGCCAGGTCTGGATGTCGCACGGCGACACAATACTGCAGATCCCGGCTGATTTCAGCATATTTGCAAGTACCCCCGACGTCAGGGTTGCCGGGTTCAGGATTAACAACGAGAAAACATTCGGGATCCAGTTCCATCCGGAAGTGTATCATACATCCGACGGCGCTGTCCTGTTGCACAATTTCATCGTGGATATCTGCGGCTGCAACCAGTCGTGGACGCCTGAAGGTTTCGTGGGATCCACGATCAGGAGCCTGAAGGAACAGATCGGGACCGGCAAGGTTGTTCTTGGACTATCCGGTGGCGTGGATTCATCTGTTGCCGGCGTGCTCCTGCACAAGGCCATTGGCAAGAACCTGCATTGCATTTTTGTTGATAACGGGTTATTGCGGAAAAATGAATTTCAAAAGGTCCTTGATTCTTATCTCCACATGGACCTCAATGTAACCGGCGTGGATGCCTCCGACCGGTTCCTCGACGCGCTTCATGGGGTTTCCGATCCCGAGAAAAAGCGCAAGATCATTGGCAAAACGTTCATCGATGTCTTTGAAGAAGAAGCCCGCAGGATCGAAAATATTTCATGGCTTGCACAGGGAACCATTTACCCTGATGTAATCGAATCGGTTTCAGTGAAAGGTCCGAGCGCCACGATCAAATCGCATCATAATGTGGGCGGCCTGCCCGAGCATCTGAATCTGAAGATCGTTGAACCGCTGAAAAGCCTTTTTAAGGATGAAGTGAGAAAAGTGGGGAAGACACTTGGGATTGATCCTGCATTGCTGGGACGACACCCGTTCCCCGGTCCCGGACTGGCAGTGAGGATCCTTGGCGAGATCACGCGGGAAAATGTCAAACTCCTGCAGGAAGCCGATGATATCTTTATCCGCGGACTGGAGAATAATGGGCTGTATGATAAGGTATGGCAGGCATTCTCTGTGCTGCTGCCGGTCAGATCAGTGGGTGTGATGGGGGATGAACGTACATACGAAAATGTCCTGAGCCTCCGGGCTGTGACATCTACCGATGGTATGACAGCCGACTGGGCCCATCTCCCGTATGAGTTCCTTTCATCCATCTCCAACGAGATCATTAATAAAGTGAAAGGGATCAACCGGGTCGTTTATGATATCAGTTCAAAACCGCCGGCTACCATCGAATGGGAATGACAAATACAAGCATGAAAAAGTTTCTTCTACTACTTGTTTCCATCCTTCTTGCTGTTGCTCATGCACAGGCACAGGATAACCTGAAAGCGATCCGCTCAAAAGTCACCGAGGTCATCGGCGGAAAGGAATATTACATTCATACAGTGAAAAAGGGCCAGACCCTTTACATGATCTCCAAGGCATACGGAGCTGATATCAATGAAGTGATCAGGGAAAATCCTGAGGTTAAGGAAGGGATAAAAGCAGACCAGAAGATCAGGATACCGATGAACAAGCCTGAAGAGCCGCCAAAGAAAGCGGCCAAATCGACTCCTGCCGAGCCAAAAGAAATACAGCCTGTTCCTCCGCCCGAGGAGGAGCCCCCATGTAATTCAATCAATCCGCAGAAACAAATCTATAATGTTGCCCTGATGCTTCCGCTCTCCCTGGAGGATGTTGAGCACATGGCGGTCGAAAATCTTACTTCCACGGAGGAAGGATCATATAAGCCCCTCCATTACATAGAATTTTACGAAGGCTTCAGGATGGCCATGGATTCACTTGAGAAATCAGGTGTTTCAGTCAAGGTTTATGTTTATGATGTCGGAAAGGACACAGTACAGACGAGACGGTTGCTCCGTAACCCGGAGATGAAGAATATGAACCTGATCATCGGTGCTGTTTTCCAGAAGAATTTCCAGATCATTGCCGACTTTGCCCAGAAGAATGGGATCTATATCGTGAACCCTTTGTCAGAACGGGACCAGATCGTGAAAGGTCATTCAAAGGTCATTAAAGTCATACCCTCGAAAGACAGCCAGTACAGGCAATTGGCAGAAATTCTCGCCCGGGATTACAGCGGAGGGAAGATCCTGATCGTCAGAAACAGTCAGTACAAAGACAAGGATGCAGCTGAAAAGCTAAAAACCGCGTGTGTTGATGCAAAATTGAAACCTCAGGTAACAGAAGGGTATGGGGCCGCAATCGGGCAGTTTTCAAAAGAGAAAGAGAATGTGGTGATCGTTTTTTCTGAGAACAAAGTCTATGCATTGCAATTGTTGACCAAGTTCAACGAATTGCGTAATGACTACAGGCTCACGGTTGTCGGACTTCCGAAATGGGACAGGATCGACGGGCTTGAGGAAGACTACCTGGTTAACCTGAAAGTCCACTGCATGGCCACTGAATTTACCGATTACCAGGATAATTCTGTGGTCCGGTTTGTCGCACAATTCAGCGAAAAATATAAGACTGACCCTTCCAGGCTCGCATTTGAAGGTTATGATTGCGGGTTCTATTTTGTATCCGCACTTCAGAAATATGGTAAAAATTTCGGCCGTTGCCTTCCTGAATTCAGGATCAAATCCCTTCAGACTGATTTTGAGTTTCGCCAGTCAGGAAACAATAACGGGCTTGAGAACCAGCACTGGGAGATCTTCCAGTATGACAATTACCGGTTGAGGAGAGTGACAGGACGGTAGGCAGTCAGAGGTCAGAGATCAGAGATCAGAGGATAGAGGATAGAGGATGGAATTCGAATACCTATCATAATTCCAGATTCAAGCTCATAATTCATAATTGCAGAATGTAACTATTCCGGCACGGCCAGTAACGGTACATTCGTCACAAACAGATCCTTTTTGGTAAGGTTTTTCGTGAAAAGGTTATAGAAAAGCTTGTGCTTTTGTGGCTGGAATGCTATGAGTGTCGCTTTCTTTTCCTGGATGAATAATTCAAGTGCCTGGTGCACGTCATCCTTCACTTCAACAACATCAAAGGTAATATCGTTGAGAAGCTTATCTTTAGTCAGCGTGTTCTTCAGTGCCTCCATCTTTACATCCTGGCCTTTTCTTTTCTTTTTCTCGCTGAAATGAACGATGTGCAGACGGAAAGAATAGGGTTTCAGGATGGAAACGATCTTCTGTATTGACATGTTGTTCCCTTCCGAAAGGTCCGCTGCATAAATGATCTCGGTATATCCCAGGAACTTCTTGATTTCAGGAATAGCCATCACAGGGATATTGGTATGATTGATAACATAGGTAGATACCCTCCCCCAGAAATCACTGCTTTTCCCGTTTTCTTTGATCCCCATGATGATGATGTCCGGGGCGTATTCTTCACAGGCCATGATAATTTCATGTTCGGTGGTTCCGCTGGTCAGTTTTTTGGAGAGGGTTACTTTATCATATTTTTCTTTGTTTATCCGTTCCATCACCTGATCAAACAAGGTGTCGAGACTTTTTTCTGCCTGGTGGAGGATCTCTTTAAGAAGTTCCTCATGGTAAATGGTGCTCATATCGATCGATTCCGGAAAACTGCTTTCAGCAATCAGGAATTGATCGAAAAATGTATGAAACAGCATGATCTCCGAGCCATGCTTTTGTGCAAGCTCGAGGGCATAGGTACAGGTTATTCCGGTATGATCAGAAAAGTCAACGGGCACTAATATTTTTTTCATTGGGATTGCATTTTTTACGGGTGGAAGTAACCAAACTTCACATATACAAAGATACTAAATTTAACAGACTTTCGCCATTCTTTCGATTGGAGTGGATCTTCATAAGCGAATCCCGGCGGTGTGCGATCATCGTTTCATCAAAAGAATGTTCCATAAGCCTGGTCAGGTGGTTCTGCAGTGACAGTGCATCATGCCCCGTTTCGCATAAGCCCGCCAGATCGGTCCCCTCCGTCATTTCAGGATTGACGACACAGAACCTTCCGATGAACAAAGCGTTAAGCAGCTTCAGCTTCAGTCCGGTGGGCTGGAACGTCACCATAATGTTGATCTGGGCCTCACGAATGAGCCGTTCCATCTCCCTCTCCGGAGGATTTGAAATGATGCTGATGTTATCGTATCCGGATGTAAGGCTGATAAGATCGTGTCCGGGGTTCAGTCCGGCTATGAACACCGGGTAGGTTAATGCTGAGAATACGTTCCTGATCAGGAATTCAGCAGCCACTTTATTCTCGCCTACCCCGAGATTGCCGTGGTAAAGAATGAAATTCCCTTTTCCGGGGAGAATGCTTACTCTATCATTTGCGTGAAAGCTGGGAAGATATTCCACTTTGTTCCCAGGAAATTTTGATGAAAGGTACCGGAGATCATTCAACGATACAGTAAGCATGATGCTTGCGTGCTTCAGCTGGCTCTCAAAATACCGGAGCTTTATGCTTTCCGTGAGAAAATAGATTTTCCTGAACAGGTTTTTCTCTACTTTGAAAAGATGATAATAGTAATGATGCTCGATATTGCTCTCCCGGTAGATCTTAAACCTGTCTGAAAGCCGCTGATCGCCGATATAATAGCAGCTGTGAAGTCCTTCGAACAGGATTGGATGGTTGTCCTTCAGGAGGTTTTCCATCAGGACCGGCGAGCGGCGGCTGATAACGATAAACGGTTTCAGGGAAAACGCAGAAAGAAACCCGGTCTTCCGCGGATAATAGCAAACTTCAACGCAGTATTTTTCAAGCTCAGGCGCCTTTTTTCTTCCATACTGGAAACAATGCAGGTGGATCTTAACCCCAAGTGCATGCAAGGTTCGTATCTTGTGAAAAACGTCGATAACTCCGCCATAATTTGCCGGGTAGGGGACATCGAAGGAAATTATATGAAGATGATGGTCAGACATAGGGTGCAAAGATACGGATGAGTTCTGGTTCTTCGTTTTCCCAGCAAAGGTTTTCAGCAGCTTTCACCAGGTTTTTGCGGTACAGATCCAGCTTTACTTCGTCACCCAGCATAAGGTCGAATTTTTTGGCAAGGTATGCAGGATCATGGCTTTCAATAAATTCACCGATCCCGTATTGGTTGACGATAGCCTCCATTTCCGGGAGTTTCGAGACCAGGACGGGCACCCGGGCCTGGATGTAATCAAGAAATTTGTTCGGAAGGCAGTAATGGTAGTTCAGGCTGACATCCTTCTCGATCGAGAGCCCGATATCAGCCATCATGGTATAGGAAGGTAGTTCCTGGAATGGGATCTGCCCGGTCAGGATCACCTTATCCGTCAGTTCCTGGTTTTTCACCAGTTGTATAAGATTGTCAAGGATATCGCCGGTTCCGATGATCAGAAGCACTGCCGGGGTCTTGATGAATTTCATGGCCATGATCGCCTCTTCAAGTCCCCTGTCCACATTCACCGCACCCTGGTAAAGGATGATCTTCTTCTCTTCGCTGATGCCCAGCTCGCTTTTTTTCTTCGGTATGATATTTCTCTTTGTGACCGGCACATTCCGGATCACCTTTACCTCATTTCCATATTCCTCCCGGTAAATTTCCGCAATGGAGCCATTGACGGCGTAAACCCATTTCAGTTTCGGGAAGATCCAATCCTCAAGCGCTCTCCATATCCGGGTCACTGTTTTCCTTCCATTCAGCTCCGGAACACCCCGGAAATATTCATGGCAGTCGTGTACCTGCGGGATCCGCTTTAAGCGGGAGGCGAGATAATTCCCTGCAAGCGTATCCAGATCATTGGAAAGAACGATATCGGCTTTATGGAATAAGAGGTAAAGGAACAATCGTTTGTTATATTCGGCATAAAAGAGCGGACCCTTGCTGAAGATCAGCCTCATTCGCTTCGTGGCATAGTTTCTTTTTGCCAATGGCAGGCTGCTCCTGAGTTTCCTTCCAACCAGCACGACCTCAAACCCCATCCCGGCCAGCGAATTGCACACACGATCCACCCGCTGATCAGTAGTCAGGTCGTTGGTCACAGAGACGATTATTCGCTTTTTAGGGTCAGGCATTTGTTGTTCGGGATAACTACTGATTCAGGCTACAGGCCACAGGCTACAGGCTACAAGCTACAGGCTGCAGGCTACAACCAAAATAATACTCTTCGCTTTTCACTTTTCACTCTTCACTCTTCACTCTTCACTTTTCACTCTTCACTCTTCACTCTTCACTCTTCACTCTTCAAAAGTACTCAAATTAAAATTTCCGTTAACTTTGAAACTTATTCCAACCCGCATAAATGAAGATTGATCACGATTACCCGCTGAAACGGATTCATACGTTCCAGGTTGATGCAACGGCAAGGTATTTTGCCGAAGTTACAACACCGGAAGAACTTGTTTCTTATTTCTCTGAAAATCATAAAAAGGAATGGCCGCTGTTGATTCTTGGTGGAGGAAGCAATGTTCTGTTCATTCAGGACTTTGAAGGAACGGTGCTTAAAATAGGGATTAAAGGACGGGAAATTATTGAGGATGCTGCAGATTCCGTTTTGATCAGGGCGAATGCAGGCGAGCACTGGGATGATCTTGTGAAATACTGTGTTGACAATGGCTGGGGTGGGTTGGAGAACCTGTCGCTGATTCCCGGCAATGTCGGCACATGTCCTGTGCAGAATATCGGGGCATACGGAGTTGAGATCAAGGATGTCATTGATTCTGTTGAGGCGTTTAATATTGAAACGCTTGAAAGAAGAATTTTTTCTGCGGACGAATGTGAGTTGAATTACCGCGATAGTGTTTTTAAAGGAAAGCTGAAAGGGAAGTTCATTATCCTGAATGTTTCTTTCAGATTGAATAAAAATCCTTTACTCAGCCTTGATTACGCCAATATCAGGGATGAACTGAAGCAGATGAACGTCGATAAGCCGGATATCCGGAATGTACGCGAAGCGATCATCCGGATCAGGCGGCGGAAGTTGCCCGACCCAGCCGAGATCGGGAATGCCGGCAGCTTTTTCAAGAATCCGACTGTAACTGAAGAAGCATATTTCCTGCTAAAAAGTAAATTCCCTAACCTGGTATCATACGATCAGAACGGAACGTATAAAATACCGGCCGGCTGGATGATCGACCAGTGCGGCTGGAAAGGGAAGCGCTTCGGTGATGCCGGTGTTCACAAGGACCAGGCGCTGATTCTTGTCAATTACGGGAATGCCACAGGAGAACAGATCCTGAACCTTTCAAAGCTGATCCGGGAATCGGTTTATGAAAAGTTCGGGATCCTGCTGGAGTATGAAGTGAATATAATTGCCTGATCAACAATTCAATTCTTACAGCACCTGACGGAACGACCCCAAGATTTAGAATGGGCTAAATACTCACCCTGGACGCTGTTATTATATAGGGAGTAAATATAGACATTATAAGAAGAGGTTTCAGTAGCAGAGAAGAATGTTCCATATGTATGGAAGTCTAAATACCCCAACACGTCATCTCGCCTTACGCCACCAGGAAGGGCTGTGAAACCGCTCGAATTGGTGGCTCCTGTATTCGGAGGAGACCAGTGCACAGTCCCTGTTTCTTTCATCTTGCCTCCGGCAACAGGCAAACCTCCATTAAAAGCGATTAATGTGGTCCATTCAAGGTGAGTAGGCACATGATAGCCCTGTGGACAAATTCCCTGTAAGTTCTCTGTCGGTTCAGTGGTGAAGTAGGTTGTGTTTGTAGCTCCATTCGAGTATTGGACCAATTCTGCCCACTGATATAACCCTCCGTAAACAGCACAATTTGATTCCTGGTCGTCGTAGCAGTATTTTTCCCTGATGCCGTTATCTGTCTGATCAACCGAGCCATTCACTCTCGTGCCAATGTTCAGGTTTTGCGCCATCCAGCATTGATAACCGATAACCACTGCGTTATAATACTTGCCATCACGCGGATCGGTAAATCCTGCACAACTGGATAATGGACTGGTCGTTTGGGTCAGAACAGTATTAACAGAATGACCGCAATCATCATAACTGCGAATGTAGCGTGTATATGTTGTGCCATAGTTTAATCCTGTTTCCAGTTTAGTTGTAGTCGTCCCCATATCGGTAGAAAAATAAAAATCAGCAGGATCTGAACTCCACCTGTAACCCGTAACACCGGGAACAGGATTCCAGTTCCACACAATGGAGGAAAATCCGGGCATGCATGTCCCTGGAGCCGGGGCAGGTGGCGGGACAGAAAATGTTGATTGCGTCATCGAAACCGGGGCTGAAGCACCGCATGAATTATATGCCCAGACATAACGGGTATAAGAAGTATTGCAGGAAAGTCCGGTTTCTGTTATTGAAGTGTCCGCGCCTGTGTAAGTCGCAGAAGTATAATCTGCGGTTGTGTTCCATTTGTACCCCAACGAGATGGGAACTTTGTTCCATTTCCAGGTTATCTGGGTCACATCAGGGACAGCACTTCCGGCTACAGGTGTATGGGGGGAATAACAATTAAGGTTTATCATTTTCCATGATCCATTCTGAAATATTGAAATCCCCCCGGTACCATCCGCATTGCAATTTGTACAATATACCATCAGCCCTTCAGCCGGACCTTCGATGAAATTGCGCTGCTCAAAGGTCATCCGGGGCGGAAGGAATCCCTTGTTGTTGAATTTCACATCCAGTCCGGCCGACGGATCGGGCATCTCCGTTCCAACTCCAACAACGGAACCGTCATTATAGATGGTTGAGCTCGGAGTCCATGCGCTTCCATCGCTTCGCAAGGTTTGCCCGTATGTTCCCACCGGAATCGAATTACCGGCTGTTTTTGCATACAAGGCATAAGGAACAGATAAAAACTGTGAGATGCCCATCAGTTGATAGTCGTTGTCGCCGGGATAATTCATTTCCGTTTCCAGGTAATAGTTGCTGCTTCCCCAATCGATGTCGTAGAAACTCCCTGAAAGGACTTCTCCCCGCCCGATCTCAAGCGTCACCAGCCCGAATTGGTTGGTGGTTTTCAAATGGGTTTCGCTGTAAACGACGGGGCCGCCCATTTGCCAGCGCTGGATGCTCAGCCTGAAGTTTATTTCCCTGTTGGCAAGGACATTTCCGGCGGTATCCCTTGCAATAGCCTGGTAATTGATGGCATCAGGACTCTGAGCCAGAACGAAAGCCGAAAATAACAGGATCGGCAATAAGGTTAAGATCTTTTTCATAGGGTTTTTTATTTGGTTTGATTAATTTATCAGTCACAGGGTCATAGGGTCACAAGGTCACAGGGTCACAAGGTCACAAGGTCGGCAGTATTCATTTTCGCTATTTCGCTACTTCGCTACTTCGCTATTTATCCTTCATCCTCGCTTCAATCGACTCCATCCTGGCCTTCAGCTCCGCATTCTCTTTCTTCAGATTATCAACGGTGGACTGAAAATCATCAATTATTATTTGCTGTTCCTGAACGGCTTTCACCAACGGCACGACAAACGCCCCATAAGCAATGCTGTAATTGCCATTTCCATCCACCGGAATATGCACACCATTAAAATCGTAACCCACAGCTTTGGCAGCTATTTCAACTTCCTGGGCAATAAACCCGGTTTGCCGTGTTGGATTGACAGCAGGACGTTTGTCATTACCCAGGTAGCGTTGTTGTACGCTGTCAGGCATATTCTTTACCAGGAATTCCTGAAATTTCCGGCTTTCGTCATTGTAGGTGACCGGACGCAGTCTTTTAATGAACTCAAGCCCTTTCACATCTTCGGTTATGTTTGTTTTGAACATTCCATCTGCAGGCGTACTCCAGAGAGCCTGGCCTTCGATAATCTCCTGCCAGACATCACCGATCCTTGTCTTGACACCTTCATTTACTATCGCATAACACCCAACGGAATTGGCATCGTCAAGGTTACCAGTACTCACATTGGAATTCCACCCCAAACAGGTATTGTGGGTGCCCGAGGTATTGTTGCTAAGGGCATTTACACCAACGGCTGTGTTCCAGGACCCGGAAGAATTTCCAGTAAGTGCTTCGTAGCCAGCGGCGGTATTCTCTGATCCTACAGTTGTACTACTAAGAGCCATATAGCCTGACGCGGTATTCGCATTTCCCGAAGTGTTGCTACCTAGCGACCATACACCATTTGCAGTATTTGCCGATCCTCCGATATTTTGGATTAGAGCACTCAATCCGGAAGCCGTATTATAATCTCCAATTGTGTTATGCATAAGTGCAGAGTTTCCCATGGCCGTATTGTATTCTCCTTTTGTATTTCCATAAAGTGCTTTTGACCCAACAGCGGTATTGGCTAAAGCCTCATATAACCCTGCTCCCTCTCCATTATGATAAAGCGCCGAATCACCAATGGCCACCAGGTTGCTATGGGTGGTATTCTCTTTAAGTGCGCTGACACCAATCGCTACGTTAGAATAACCGGTGGTATTATAATATAGTGCAGAAACACCATTGGCTGTATTGTCATTTCCCGTCGTATTTTGAACAAGCGCACCCACGCCGATAGCGGTATTATTTACTCCTGTGGTATTGGAAAGAAGCCCACATTCTCCATTTGCAGTATTATTGTATCCTGTTGTGTTGGATTGAAGCGCACCGTATCCATTGGCGGTATTACAGAATCCTATAGTATTTGCATGAAGTGCTCTGTATCCATTGGCCGTATTGAAGGTGCCCCCCAGGTTAGCATAGAGCGACTCAAAACCTATCGCCGTGTTTTCGTATCCATAAGTATTCGCATATAGAGCTTTTGACCCGATGGCTGTATTGTGAATGCCTGTTGTATTGTTATACAGCGCCGAATCACCTATGGCTACCAGATTGCTGATGGTGGTATTTTTGTTCAAAGCCGAGACGCCAATAGCTACATTAGAGTGGCCCGTTGTGTTAAAGACTAATGCTTCCACTCCGTTGGCGGTGTTGCCGGCTCCTGTTGTATTATTAAGTAATGCATACTTTCCAAGGGCAGTGTTGTTGTTTCCTGTCGTGTTAGAAGAAAGTGTATTATATCCGTTGGCGGTATTGGCATATCCCTTCGTATTTGCATAAAGCGCTTTTGACCCGACGGCCGTATTACCGGTAGCTTCATTTGGAGATTGCCCTGCACCTACACCATTGTTATATAAAGCCGAATCTCCAATGGCCACCAGATTGCTGCGGCCGGTATTTTTGTACAATGCACAGGTGCCATAAGCCACATTGGATTGTCCGGTTGTGTTGGAATAGAGCGCACCTACCCCGGTGGCTGAATTGTAGCCGCCTGTGGTGTTATTCTGCAGCGCAACCATCCCTGTGGCGGTGTTACCATACCCTGACGTGTTTGACCGCAGTGCCCAGTTACCGATGGCGGTATTGATCTGGCCTACTGTATTTGCAAAAAGGGCTTTTGATCCTACGGCAGTATTATAAATTGCCTGCCAGTCTTCAGCTCCCAATCCATTATTATACAGTGCCGAATCGCCAATGGCTACAAGGTTGCTGTGGGTGGTATTGCTGTATAAAGCCGATCCGCCAAAAGCTGTATTGGAATTCCCTGTAGTGTTCAGGTTTAATGCATTTTTTCCATGAGCGGCATTGTTGGTACCTGAGGTATTATTTTGAAGCGCACCCGATCCGCTTGCAGTATTATAGTATCCAATGGTATTGCCATACAGCGCATTTTCCCCGTTGGCCGTATTATTAAATCCGGTGGTGTTGGAATACAATGCCTTCATCCCGGTGGCCGTATTGATGGCGCCGGTGGTGTTTGAATAGAGTGCTTGCACTCCGGTGGCTGTATTGCCAATGCCTGCCGTATTATTGCGCAGGGCCGTCTCGCCGGCGGCGGTGTTGGCATTTCCGGAAAGGTTACTCATTAATGCATTTGTGCCTGTTGCTGTATTGCTGACTCCTGTTGTGTTGTTCATAAGAGAATTATATCCGTAGGCAGTATTGTAGCCTCCTGATGTGTTTGCAAAAAGCGCACTCATCCCTGAGGCAGTATTACCTTCACCGGTGGTATTTCCAGAAAGTGAAAAATTTCCGGTGGCCGTATTATAACTGCCTGTGGTATTAAATTTCAGTGATTCGTTTCCAGTGGCTGTATTATAACTTCCCGTGGTATTGGCGTTAAGCGTTTTCTGACCCAGTGACGTATTAAAAAGTAAAGGATCTATTTTGCCGGCATTTAAGTTGTTGACCCGGAAGCTCAATGGGATGTTATCAGTGGTTCCTATAAAATTTGTGCCGGGATTCGTGCCGCTGTTGCCTGTGAGCAACCAACCTGCTCCTGGTGTCGCTAAGGTGGATGGTGTCCATTGTGTGCCGTTCCATTGCAGTACCTGGTTCGTTGTGGGTGCCGTTGAGGAAACGGCCTTGCCCTGGAGCTTTACCACCGTCAATGCGGTATTCCCGGTGGCATCGCCGGTGTGAGTCGCATTGGGCAGGGTATTGGTAATGGTCGTTCCGGTCACGTTTATTCCCGTTCCGCCGGTAAACGTCTGACCGGTTTTTTCGCTGTAAAGGGCATAGGGAACCGACAACAACTGCGACGTTCCCATTACCACAAAAACATTTCCCCCTGCGGGATCCATATCCGTTTCCACGAAATAGCTGCCGGTATGCCAGTCGATCGTGGAAAAAGTGCCGGAAAGGACAGTGCCACCGCCGATTTTCAGGGTGGCCAACCCAAACGGGTTTGTTGTGACAGCATGGGTCTCGGCGTAAACCACCGTCCCGTTGGAAGCTCCCTGGTGGATCTGAATCCTGAATGACACGGCTTGACTGGCAAGGAGATTTCCTGATGCATCGCGCGCCACAGCCTGGTAGCTGACCAGGTTCGGCGCCTGGGAAAATGCTGTTGAATTCAACAGGAATTGTGTTGCGATGATCATGATCACTGCAAAAATTTTTGTGCTTTTCATTGGTTTTATTTTTAATGGTTCACTTGTAAACTATGGCTTCGGATTTTCTTTGAGTGACTTTGTGTTGTCCTTAGAGCGCCTTTGTGGTAAAAATAATAACCACGAAGGCGCACAAAGGGTTTCACGAAGGAGCACCAAGGAAAAAGAAAAGGTGCTATCTTATTTTTTCAGTGACGCTTTAATCTCATCGATCTGCCTTTGCAGTTCATCATACTTCTTTAGTAATTCAATATTTGTATTTTGCAGATCATCATTCTTCGTTTTTAAATCCTCAATAATGCTTTGTTGTTCCTGGACTGCTTTCACCAGCGGCACTACAAACTGGCCATAGGTCAGGCCATAAACATCATTCTCATTCTGAGGCACCTTCACGCCGTCGAAGTCATAGCCTGCTTCTTTTGCGGCGGCTTCCACTTCCTGGGCGATAAACCCGGTTTTCCGTACCGGAATGAAACCCGGATGTATAACATCCCGGTAACGTCGTTGTATGCTGTCAGGAAAATTCCGGGTCAGGTACTCTTCAAGTTTCATGTTATCAGTATTGTATGTGACCGGACGCAGTTTTAAAATAAACCCAAGCCCCTTCACATCTTCCTGAACATTGGAAGTGAACTTTCCGACCCAATAGTTGGTCCAGTCTGCCCATCCCCCGATATGGTTTTGCCAGACGTCGCCGATCATGGTACTGCCGTTGGCCAGGACGAGCGCATTGAATCCGATAGCATTGGCATCGTCCATGCCCGGGTTAACAACATTGGCATTCCACCCGAAACCGGTAAGGTGAGTGCCTCCTTGATTGTTGTCGAGGGCATTTCTCCCGACAGCTGTGTTCCAGGATCCCGTATTTACAGACATAGCCCCGGCTCCAAAAGCTGAATTATCTGCCCCTGCTTGATTATCATAAAGCGCACTTACCCCATAAGCGACATTGTCCTCCCCTGTGGTGTTATGGAACATAGACATAGCTCCTGTCGCGGTATTGCCACCTCCTGTACTATTCCAACCTAAAGACCACCTTCCTATTGCGGTGTTGCCATCGCCTGTTGTGTTATGATATGAAGTATAATCACCAATGGCAGTATTGTACATTCCGATAGTGTTGGAATTAAGCGCGAAAGCTCCAACAGCGGTGTTTTCATGCCCGTAAATGTTTTTACACAGCGCATGGAATCCATTGGCGGTATTGGTGTTTCCTGATATGTTTTGTCCTAAAGCATCATTTCCGGTAGCGGTGTTATAATAGCCAGTAGTATTTGCATATAGTGCTTTTGCCCCAACAGCGGTATTGCCATTTGCCTGGTCACTAGAAGCACCCGTACCATTATGATAAAGGGCCGAATCACCAATGGCTACTAAGTTGCTTTGGGTGGTATTATTGTACAAAGCCGAGACGCCATAAGCTACATTGGAATGGCCGGTGGTGTTGTGAAAAAGTGCATACATTCCATTGGCTGTATTGTCGTTTCCAGTGATGTTGTAAAATAGGGCGCTTTCCCCGTTGGCAGTATTGTACTTTCCTGTAGTGTTGAAATAAAGTACATGCGCGCCAACAGCGGTATTGTAGTTTCCTGTGGTGTTTGAAAACAACGCAGCTACCCCGTTGGCGGTATTGAAGTCTCCTGTGATGTTGGCATTTAGTGCATATGCGCCATGGGCAGAATTGAAGTTTCCTGTAGTGTTGCTTTTCAAGGTTTGAAATCCATTTGCGGTATTGTCAAAACCTGTTGTATTTGTGTAGAGTGCTTTTGATCCAACAGCAGTATTTTCATAAGCATAGAAGACCCCAGAAGCGCCCACACCATTATTAAAAAGTGCCGAATCGCCAATGGCAACCAAATTGCTCTGGGTGGTGTTTTTGTACAAAGCTGAGGCACCATAGGCTACATTGGAATGGCCCGTCGTATTCAAAAGTAGCGCCGCCACTCCGTTGGCAGTATTGTTGCTTCCAGTTGTATTGGAATACAATGTATTCATTCCGGTTGCAGTATTGTTGCTTCCAGTTGTGTTAGAATAAAGTGCACTCAACCCATTGGCATTATTGTAGATTCCTGAAATGTTTGAATAAAGTGCGCCGAATCCGTTGGCGGTATTAGCATATCCTGTTGTATTCGTGTAAAGCGCTTTGGACCCTATCGCCGTATTGCCGGTAGCCTGATAACCCACCGCTCCCAATCCATTGTTATAAAGTGCCGAATCGCCAATGGCGACTAAGTTACTGCAAGTGGTATTGCTGTACAAAGCTGATATTCCATAGGCTACATTAGAAATGCCTGTGGTATTTGAAAAGAGCGCATTCCCTCCTCCGGCAGTATTGCCGGGACCCGTTGTATTTGAATATAAAGATTGGTATCCATTCGCCGTATTCCTGCTTCCTGTTGTGTTTTTATACAGTGCCTGCATTCCACCGGCAGAATTGTAATTCCCATTTGTATTGTAATTCAGTGCGTCAGATCCGACAGCAGTATTCAGGCACCCCATCAGGTTGGCATACAGGGCACCCGATCCGGAGGCCGTGTTGTTGTATCCCGATATATTTGAATTCATTGACTGAACGCCCAGAGAGGTGTTAAACAGGACATGATCAATTTTTCCTGATTTCTGGTTGTTTACTTTAAATACCAGTGGAACATCATCGGTAGTACCTATAAAATTGGTAGTTGCAGAAGTACCGCTGTTGCCCGTAAGTAACCAGCCTGCTCCCGGTGACGACAACGTAGAAGGCGCCCATTGTGTGCCGCTCCATTGCAGTACCTGGTTCGTTGTGGGTGCAGTTGAGGAAACGGCTTTGCCCTGTAGTTTTACCACGGTCAATGCGGCATTCCCGGTGGCATCACCGGTATGGGTCGCATTGGGCAGGGTATTGGTAATGGTCGTACCGGTGACGTTTATCCCGGTTCCACCAGTAAACGTCTGACCGGTTTTTTCGCTGTAAAGGGCATAGGGAACCGACAGTAACTGCGAGGTTCCCATCACCACATAAGCTGAGCCCCCGGAAGCATCCATGTCCGTTTCCACGAAATAGCTGCCGGTATGCCAGTCGATCGTGGCAAAGGATCCGGAAATTACAGTGCCACCCCCGATATTCAGGGTGACCAGCCCGAACAGGTTTGTTGTGACCGCATGGGATTCGGCGTAAACCACCGTCCCGATTGGGGCGCCCTGGTGAATCTGCACCCTGAATGACACGGCCTGACTGGCAAGGAGATTTCCTGATGCATCGCGCGCCACCGCCTGGAAACTGATCAGGTTTGGTGCCTGGGAATATACTGTTGAATTCAACAGGAATTGTGCTGCGATGATCATGATCACTGCGAAAATTTTTGTGCTTTTCATAGGCTAAGGTTTTTAAGGTTCACCACAATAGGCACAATAGGTCACATTAATGTATATCAGGATTGTTAATTCTATTGTGTTCTATTGTGTCTATGTGGTAAAAATGTATTTGATTTAAATATCAAATGTAATGGGCATGACAACAATGCACAATAGGATGATGATATGGAAAAGGCGAGATGATGCTGGATGCTGGATGCTGGGTCAATTACGAATTACGGGATTACGAATTACGGCTGCAGGCTTCTGACTTATAACCTTTGGTTTCTGACCTCAATGTTACCTCATGCCTGTTACCTGCTAGACCAGCCGCTCCTTCATCGCTTTGATGACGGCTTCGGATTTGGAGTTGACATGAAGCTTGTGGTAGATGTTATTGATGTGGCCGCGAACCGTGCCGATTGAAATGAAACAGGAATTGGCGATCATCTTATAGCTGTCGCCTTTCACGAGGCACTTGAGGACGTCCATTTCCCTTGAAGAGAGCGCGTAATCATTATCTTTGGAAAGGGGAGGTGTGGAAAAGAAACTGAAGACCATGCGGGCTATTTCGCCCGTCATGGGTGATCCACCGTTGTGCAGGTCGAGGATGGCCTCAATGATCTGAACCGCGCTTGATCTTTTCAACAGGTAACCGGTCGCCCCGGCGCATAAGGCATTGAAGACCTTATCGCTGTCTTCGAAGATTGTAAATATGAGGATGTTTATCTCCGGGAATTCGGCCTTGACCTGTCGTGTTGCTTCAATCCCGGATATTCCGGGCATGTCGATGTCCATGAGGATCACCTCCGGCTTCGCTTCCCTGCAATTTTCAAGGATCCCTGAACCATCGGGATAGGAGCCGGTCAGCTCAAGGGTATCAGTACCTTTAATTAGAAAGGTCAGGGTTTCCCTCAGTGAAGTATTATCTTCGTATATGGCAACTTTGATTGGCATCTTGTAAATTGGAAACGGCAATATTACGATATCCGGATGGTGTTGTCAACAATATCAATATATTGTTTTTATTTTCAGGATTATTTGAGTTCCTTTTCCCGGCGCTGAATTAACGTTCAATGATCCCTTGATCTGACCAGCACGCATTTTCATGTTTTTTAACCCATTTCTTGTCGTCTGGCACCTCGGATCAAAACCAACTCCGTTGTCGGTCACGCTCATTTCAATGCCCTCCGAGTACGCAGTGAATTTGATTTCCGCTTTGCTGCACCGGCTGTATTTTACGAGGTTATTGATGGCTTCCTTGGAAACCAGGTAAATATTCCGGCGTACCTCCATCGGAAGTTGAATGGCTGATAATTTTTCATCATACCGGATCTTAAAATCAATGTCCCGGGATTCAAAAAGTGGAATGGCATATTCCCTGATTCTCAGTTCGAGGTTTCTGAATACATCGTTTTTAGGATTCACCAGCCAGATAATGTCATCAATCCCTTCAAGCATCTTCGTTGAACTGCCGTGGATCTCTGCAATGATCTTTTCAAACGGGGTATTTCCAAGCTTGGTCCCAAGAATTTCACTTAAAATGGATATACTGCTCAGCGTGGAACCGACTTCATCATGAAGGTCAGTCGCAATGCGGGTCCGGAGGCGTTCCAGTTTTAACACCTGGCGGAAGCGGTAACGAATCAGAAGGTAACCCAGGAAGAAGAGAATGCATACAAGCAGTGTTATGAACCACCAGGTTTTATAGAATAGTGGCCTGATCACGATGATCATGCGTTGCTGGTAATCGGTCCAGACGCCCCTGTTTGACACGCTGAAAGCGAACTGGTATTTTCCCGGTGGAAGATTCCCGTACCGGACATCACGGCTGGGTCCGGCAAATATCCAATCCTGGTCAAAACCGATCAGCCTGTACCTGAAGAGCAGCTGATCCGCGTCTTTAAAGCAGATGGCTGTATAATGAAAAACAAGGTTGTTTTCATCACCCTTCAGGATCAGTTTTTTTTCAGGATCGGATTTGAAAACGATTGGCTGTTCTTTCCCATTGACATCAATGGATTCCATGACCAGTTTAATGACCGGGGATGTATAATGAAGGTCCCGCAGGTTCCTGGTCACAAATTTCCCTTCGTTGCCGATGAAGATATTTCCCTCATGATCAATATAAATGCTTTCCTCGAAACCGAGATCCTCGTTCAATCCATTCCGTTGGTCATACAGCTGGAATGTTTCATCAAATGGATTCATATGCAATAAGCCATAGTTGATTATCCAGAAATCTCCCCCCGGATCGATGGCCATGTTCCCGAGAGAAAGTCCATTCAGGCCATTGTTGGTATTGAATAATTTAAAGCGGAAACGGTCTTTCTGAAACTGCTCAACCCTCAGCATTCCTGCACAGTCAATATTCAGCCAGATCCGGCCAAGTGTATCCTGGTTTATGCTATTGATCCATCGCTTGGTGACGCCATATGACAGAATACTGTCCATTATAGAATTCAGGAAGCAGTTTTTATCCGGGTCATAGATGCTGACCCCGTTATCCAGGCCGATCCAGATGCGGTTAAATTTATCCTGGTAAAACATCCGGATGCGGGTGCCATTCAGAAGGCTGTTCGGATTTCCCGGCTGATGTGTGAAATATTCGGCTGCCGAACGCCCGGGATCTATCCTTACAACCTCACCAGAGCGGGTACCTACCCACAGATTTCCTCGGTCATCTTCAAACATGCATCGGATCACAGGATCCTCCAGTTTTATTGGGATTCCTTCCTTTGTCCTGAATAACCTGATCCTGCCGGTTTTTGGGTCATAATAATGCAGGTTGTTCCGCATGGCGAGCCATAATCTTGATTGGCTGTCTTTCAACATCCGGCTGATTCCCATTCCTTTGCTGCCGTATTCTTCTTCAGCCGGGATCAGGTTCCACCGGCTTTTTTCTTCATCCCAGAAGAATAGACCTTTGGAATCAGAGGCTCCCACATAGAAGCGCTTTTCTTCCTTATCCCTGTAAAAGCAGGTGGCCCAATTACCCTGAAATGGCAGGGCAACCTCTGTAAACGGCAGGTAATCCCTGTTAAGAATATTTATCCCGTCATCGCTCAGCAGCCAGATATCCTTTCCGTTGTTCAGGTAAACAATTTTCTTTATGGATTGGGAGATTAAGGAATAATCCGAAAGCGGGTCCTGTTCATAGAAGTCAGAAGAGCCGGTTCTTATATTGAATCTGCCAAGGCCATGATCCATCGTACCAAGCCAGAATTCATCCTTGCTTTTTTTTGTGATGTCAACAATATCATAAGGCTTTTTTGAATTGAACGGATATTCTTTCCATTGTCCTGTATTCAGATCGAGACAATTCAGACCGATTCCCCAGCCACAGGTCCAAAGACAATGATTGTCCTCCAGGTACATATCAATTATACCAAAGTTGTTGTTGATTATCTTTTTGTAATCCCTAGTGATTTTGTGGTTTTTCTTGTCGAATTGAAGGATGCCTCCGAGTGTGGCAAGGAGTAATTTATTCTTGTCCCGGGGATCTTCAATAATGACGCAGATATGTTTGAAGGCATATTCCCTTGTGCCGGCAACATTGCTGGACTGAGTGGGGAACTCCTCAAAATTACCCCCTTGGGCGGTTGTATGTACGAGCCCGTTTTCGGTCCCAACCCACATACTCCCATCTTTTTCCTGAAAAAAGGAGATGATCCCTTTGCCTGGGAAACGATCCTTCCCTAATCCATTTATGGAAAAATTCCGAAACCCTCCCGTAAGCGGGTTATAGATTGAAATCCCATCGACCGTTCCGATCCAGAGCATGGAATCACGTGATTCATGGATGGATAATATCGTATTGTCGATGATGGAACAATCATCCCCCGGGATATGGCTGAATATCCGGAAATTTTTCCCGTCATACCGGGCAAGGCCATTGTCGGTGGCGATCCACATATAGCCCCTGAAATCCTGTAATGCGCCATACGTGCGGTTTGAAGGCAATCCATCATTGCGCGTCAGATGCCTGAAATACATTTTCCCTTCTTCATTTTTAGCCGGGAAAGGATTGTTGTTATCCGCATCTGCAGAATGACAGGAAAGTGAAAATGCGATAAGAATGAGACAGGTTCTTAGGAATATGAAAACTTGTTGTAAGGAGTTAATGGCTTGCATACCGGATCCGTGCATATTTGATAAAGTCAAATATATCAAATATCCGGCTACTCCGACATAAAAACTTCATTACTTAAAAGGGATCATTCCGTTTTCAGGGCACCGATGAGTTCATTTACGGATGATATTTTGTGCAGCCTCAGGTAAGCTTCAATGCTTTCTACAATCTTTACAGAAACAGCGGGGTCAATGAAATTGGCTGTCCCGACCTGGATGGCAGATGCCCCGGCCAGCATGAATTCGATCGCATCCGTTGCATTCATGATCCCGCCCATGCCGATGACAGGCACTTTCACGGCTTTATGCACCTGCCAGACCATGCGCAGGGCTACAGGTTTTATGGCCGGGCCTGATAAACCACCGGTTATCGTGGAGAGGACCGGTTTCCTGGAATTGACATCAATGGCCATTCCAAGCAATGTGTTGATCAGGGAGATCATGTCGGCGCCGCCGTCAACCACGGCTTTGGCTATTTCAGTGATGCTGGTCACGTTCGGGGAAAGCTTCACAATAAGATCCTGGTGATACACCTTCTTCACCGCTTTCGTAACTTCCACAGCACTGGCAGCGACCGTTCCGAAAGCCATTCCGCCAAGCTTCACGTTCGGACAGGAAATATTCAGTTCGATGGCCGGAATGTTTTCAAGCTCATTGATCTTTTCTGCCACTTCCACATACTCTTCAATCGTTGAACCGGAAACATTGACGATCACGGCAGTCTTAAAATCCTTTATTTTCGGGTAGATCTCACGGATGAAATGATCAACACCCTTGTTTTGAAGTCCGACTGAATTCAGCATCCCTGAGGGCGTCTCCGCCATCCTCGGGTAGGCGTTCCCATCTCTGTTCTTTCCGGTCACCGCCTTAACGACAATCCCTCCCAGCATGCCAATATCGATGAAATCGGCAAACTCCTCCCCGTAACCGAATGTACCGGAAGCCGTCAGAACAGGATTCTTCAGGTGGAGGCGGCCGATGTTAACGGAGAGATCTGCCATGGGTTAGCTTAAGAGTTGATGAGTTGATGATTTATTGATTTATTGATTTATCGATTTATTACTTACTGATTTATAAAAGCCAGGATTTTTAACTCTTCATTTTTAATTCTTAATTTTCACAACCAGCCCAGCTCTTTGGTATTAAAAACCGGTCCTTCGGCGCATACCCTTTGGTTCCCGTGAATTGTCGGGGTGACACAGCAAAGGCATACGCCGAATCCGCAGGCCATCATATTTTCCAGGGATACTTCACAGGGGATATTGTATTTTCCTGCGATCCGGGCAATGCTTTTCATCATCGGATCAGGGCCGCAACAGTAAATTTTTGCAAATTCAATCTTCTCATTTTGAAAAATGGAATGGCCGCTTACAAGTCCTTTTTCTCCCACCGATCCATCTTCCGTTGTGATAAGCACTTCCCCGCATTTCCTGTATTCATCCACCTGGAGCAGGTCCTGGCTTGTTTTTCCACCGATCAGGATGGCCGGATGGATGTTCTCCCGGTTCATTTGCTGTGCCAGCATCAATAAAGGTGCTACACCGCAACCGCCTCCGACAAGCAGTACGGGATTTTTATCCGTGAAAGTGAATGAATTCCCAAGCGGATAGATCATGTTCAACAGATCCCCTTCCATCAACTTCGATAATTTTCGTGTTCCGTCACCTTTGATCTGGATCATGATCCGCATTGTATTTGTTGCCTGGTCAACCGAGTGGATGGAAAAGGGCCGCCGGAGGAAGGTCTTGTTTGAATCACCGACAAGCACCTGGACGAACTGACCCGGTAAAATGGCGGGCAATTCTTCAGGTGATAAAAGTTCGAGAATGAAATGACGCGGGTTTAACGTGATGTTTTGCAGAACCCTGAAGTTCCGGATGCGCTTTTGTGAGACCATCAACTTTTGCTCATGAAATGGGGATGTGATTTCTCTTATCCTTCGCTTTTCTTGGATCTGGTTTGTGTGTTGGCAATCCGTGCTTTGGATGTTTTTTCAGACCCGGCCTGGGATGGTTTCTTCGGCCTTGCAGGCTGTTTCTTCACAGGTGCGGCAGGTTCCGGCTTTTTGTGTTCTTCACCTGATTCCCCCTTTTCACCCTCCTCTTCTTTCTTTTCAGTGAAGTCGAGTAGCTGATGGTCGATCAGGAGATTGTACCAGCTGATCATCTTCCGGATGTCAGAAATATAAACACGATCAGGGTCGTAATCCGGCAATACTGTCAGGAAAAATATTTTAAGGCCCTTGTCATCAATTTTTGAATCAGGTCCGGCTTTGCCTTCCTGTTTCTCATAAACCTTTTTGAGGACTTCCTTCAATGAAATGTCTTCACCTGTTGTAAAAACCGAGATTTCCTCAAGGGAACTGATCTTTTCATGCGCAAAGGCAGGGAATCGTTTTCCGTCGATCAGCGATTCAACCAATACCGCATTCTTGAGCTGAGAAACAACCTTGAATAAGCCTCTTTTTCCCGAAATCGATAAAATCTTACTGAGATCCATGATAGTGTGTTTTTTTGCAAAAGTAATAAACAATGGAGAATTATGAGGTATGAATTATGAAAATTGAATAGCCGGCATAAAAGTAATTCCACCGCAGAGTAACAAAGTGACAAAGTCACAAGGTCACAGAGTCACAAAGTCAAAAAGTCAACGGGTCATCTACTCATTATTTCATTATTTCATTATCTCATTATCTTATAGTTCTTGTACTCCCCGATCCTCCACCCCGTCTTCTTCTCAATAAAATGGAGGACCCGCTTTGAAGCCGAAAGCTTTTTCTTTGTGGGATCAAAGGAGAACTGCCAGTTTTTCTTTTCAATCCGCTCTTTCATGACGGAAGGGTGTGTCCCTTCGAACAGGGAAAGTGAGTCGATCTTTGAATAGTCAAACTGGTCTGTACCGGCAACATTTTTCCTGATCCAATCCTCGTCATGCCAGAGCGAATGGAAATATTGCTGCTTCGCCTGCTGGTAATCCGGAGGCTTCACCCAGCCATAGTGATAAACCCAGGCGTCGACGGGTTTTACATGAAGGGGCCGGTTTTCCTTCCGGAAACCCTGGGCATCCTTGTATGATCGTATCTTTTTATCGTTCCGGATGATCCGTACTTCACGCCGGTACCAGTCACGGGAATCGCCTGTAAAGTCATAAGACCCATAGAAATGCAGGTAGTTGAGAAGTAGTCCTTCGATCTGCGGCTCATCTTTGTACCGTTTCATTTCAGTCATGAGACGGTCGAGGTAGTTTTCATGAATGACCTCATCAGCCTGGATATAAACGGCCCATGTGCTTTCCGGGGAAACCGCGTCAAATGCCTTGTTCGTCTCGACAGCAAGCACTTTCCCTCCTTCACGCAAGGATTCATCCCACTCGGTATCGATGATCCGGATGATATCAGACCCGATACCCCTGACAAGGTCGCGGGTTCCGTCATCGGATCTGCCTACTGCCACGATGAACTCATCGCATAAAGGCAATACCGAACGGATCGATTCCACGACAGGGTAATCGTATTTGATTGCATTTCGGATGAAGGTAAAACCGCTGACTTTCAATTTATATCAAAATTACTGTGAGCATTTTTTGTTTCACGAAGATCCACGAAGGTTTCATGAAGGTCCACGAAGGGTGAACGATTTGAAATCGAGTTTTTCTTCGTGGTACTTCGTTCCTTCTTCATGAACTTCGTGAAATATAAAAAGGCAAAAACCTCATCAACCTGATATGTTCCTAAAACGAAATAATTCCAACATAATTCTCCGGGGTGATCTTTTTCAGCTCGTCTTTCACTTTCTTTGACACCTTCAATCCGTCGATGAATTTGTGAAGCGAAGCCTTGGTTATTCCTGCCTTTCCCCGTGTCAGTTCCTTCAAAACCCCGAAAGGATCGGGATAGTTTTCCCTTCTGAGTATAGTCTGAATCGCTTCTGAAATAACTGCCCAGTTATCATCCAGGTCTTTCTTCAGCTTATCCTCATTCAGAATAAGCTTGTCAAGACCCTTCAGCAGCGACCTGTAGGCGATCATTGAATGAGCGATCGGAACACCGATGTTCCGGATCACCGTGGAATCGGTCAGGTCGCGCTGCATCCTTGATACAGGAAGTTTCGCTGAAAGATGCTCAAAGATGGCATTGGCCATTCCCAGGTTCCCTTCCGAATTCTCAAAGTCGATGGGGTTCACCTTATGCGGCATGGCCGAAGAGCCGACTTCCTTTTTCATCACCTTTTGCTTGAAATAGTTCATTGATACATACGTCCAGATATCACGGTCAAGATCAAGGAGGATGGTATTGATCCGCTTTATGTTGTCGAAGAAGGCCGCCATGTTGTCGTAGTGCTCGATCTGCGTAGTCGTCTGCAGTCGTTCAAGACCCAGGCTGTCTTCCACAAAATCATTCGCAAATGTAATCCAGTCGATCTTCGGGTAAGCGGCAGCATGGGCATTGAAATTGCCGGTTGCACCACCAAATTTGGCGGAAAAAGGGATCGAATCAACCATGTCGATCTGCTTTTCGAGACGTTCGGCAAAAACGAAGAGTTCCTTTCCCATGGTTGTCGGGGAGGCGGGTTGTCCGTGCGTATGTGCAAGCATGGGGACATTCCGCCAGTCATTGCTCATCCCGAGCAAGGCCAGCAGGACCTCTTCAAGCAACGGCTCGATGAGGAATATGTAGGCTTCCTTTAATGCAAGCGGGAAAGCGGTATTGTTGATATCCTGGGAAGTGAGCCCGAAATGGATGAATTCCTTGTATTTCCCGATCTTCAGCACCTCAAATTTTTCCCGGAGGAAATATTCGATCGCCTTGACGTCATGGTTTGTCTCCTTCTCGATCTCTTTCACGCGAAGTGCATGTTCTTCCCGAAATTCCTTGTATAATGTCCTTAATACGGGATAGATCTTTTTATCGATGGATGTCAGCTGCGGCAATGGAATTTCGCAAAGCGCTATGAAATATTCCACTTCCACAAGAATCCTGTACCTGATGATTGCTCCTTCTGAAAAGAACCCGGCGAGCGGTTCAGTCACCTTCCGGTAACGTCCATCAATGGGGGAGATGGCTCTTAGTGTAAAATTCATTTTAATTATGAATTAGGAGTTTGAATTATGAATTATGATGCCTGTTCCCGCTTCGGCGGGAATGACGGAAGCCTGAAGCCTGTCATTTTTTCTCAAAATTATGAATTTTAACGGGAATAATTGAAAATCCTGAACCGGAATAATCTATATTTGTATCTATAATCATTATTAAATTTAACAACATCCTTATGAAAAAAGTCTTTACCCTTTTACTCATTCTGGCACTGACCGGGATTTCCGGAGAAATTTTCGCACAGGCCAAGAAATATGTCATTTTTGAACATTTCACGCAGGCAAGCTGTGCACCTTGTGCAGCCCAGAATCCAGTACTCCAGGCCGTGCTTGATGCAAATGCAGGTCGTACACACCATATTGCCTATCATACGAGCTGGCCGGGATATGATCCCATGAACCTTTACAATGCGTCAGAAGTGGCTGCACGCGTTTCCTATTATGGCGTCAATGCCGTTCCCGATGTACTGATGGGCGGCAATCTTTACCATGGCGGACCTTCGGGCGTTACACAGAGCATGGTTGACAATGCTGCTTCGGATGCAGCACCGATCCGCGTCATCGTGAGAGAAACTTCCAATGGAACAGTAAGAACAGTAAAAGTAAAAGTCTTTACCCTCACAGCGGTTCCCGCAGCAACTTACAAGATCCGTGTGGCGGTTTCTGAAAAATGGGTTCATTATGCAACGCCTCCGGGCTCGAACGGCGAAAAGGATTTCCCGGATGTTTTCCGCAAAATGCTTCCGAATACCAATGGAGATGCCTATACACCGGCTGCCATCGGCGATTCGGTTTCGTTCACCTATACCTACAACCTGGACATGGCCACATGGGATACAACGCAGATCTATTGCACAGCTATGATCCAGAATGAAACAACCAAGGAGATCATAAACTCAGGTTCTTCGATCGACCCGAAATGGGAGCTCGTCGGACTTAGCCCCAGTTTTGCAAAAGGAGAAGGCGGGGCCCAAACGGTTTTTAATTATAATCTTATCAACCTTGGTGAAACGGAAGAAAATTTCAGGATCAAGCTGAAAGGTGATGCACCCAATGACTGGACAGTGATGTTTCTCATTAATGGTGCCAACTATTTTGATTCGGTTGACATGGTCATCCCGGCAAAGACTACCATTCCCATGGTCGTAAGCATAGTTCCCGGCGACGGCGCAGCATTGGGGAATTTTTCCATTTCAATGAAATCCCTCGATAATACCGAATTCGCTCCCCAGGCACTTTCATTCAACCTGATCAAAGGGATCTATGAACTGATCCTGAACAACGATGGTTCATGGGGCGACGGCTCTGCAACCACCACAGCCACTTACCAGCAAAATTTTATCGATGGACTGGACTATGCAGGAAGTACTACCTATGCAATAACAAATGTTGCAGCCTTCAAAAAGGGCATCCAGTATAATTGTCTCGGCGATGTGCTGATCTATTTTTACAATGTAGGATGGTCATTCCCGGCGTTTACAGATGAGACGGTAGCCATCTTCACATCAGAGCTGAATGCCGGAAAACGCATGTTCATCGACGGACAGGACATTGGCTGGGATGTTTGGACCGATGCTGCCAGCGGAGGCCACGGATCACCCGCCCAGCAGGATTTTTATACAAATTTCCTGTGCGCTCATTTTAACAATGATGGAGTAACAGGTGATAACCAGCTGATCGCGGAACCCACGGATAGTGTTTTCGGGGATATTGCTACGTCAGCACTGGTGAATACATATGGAGGGACTTATTTCTTCCCGGATGAGATCAATTCAGTCGGCATCGGCAAAAATATTTTCTACTACAATACGACCCATACCAAGATCGCCGGTATTCGCGCAACAAACAATACCTGGAAAACCGTTTATATTGCGCCAAGCCTCGAGCAGGTTGGTGATGTGAATGTACGGAAAGAGCTGATCAAGACATCACATGTCTGGTTTGGTGGTGAATTCCTTGGAACACCAACCACGCCCGGCATCGACAAGATCCGTCTCGGACAGAATTATCCGAACCCGGCAGGCAATGAGACCACGATCATGCTGAATGGCATCGACCGGCCAATGTCGCTGGAAATTACCGATATGACAGGCCGCACGATCAAATCCATTCCCGTTCATGCAGGGATGACGGAAATCGTTGTGAACACTTCGTCTATGGCAAACGGTTTATACCTTTACAAGCTGGTTGCCGGTAACCGTGTTCTTGAAACAAAGCGGATGCAGGTTGTTCGTTAGGATGCCGGAAGTCGGAAGACAGAGGATGGATGACGGATGATTGAAGATTCCTGCCGGTGCAGGAATGAAAGCACAAATAATATTTTAATCTGAGAGCAGGGCTAAATAGTCCTGCTCTTATTTTTATATTGATACAGCGACCACATAATTCCAGTGAAGAATGTCTGGACGAATGAAATAATGACGTAATTTTCGCTATTTCGCTATCGTCATTCCCGCGAAAGCGGGAACGCTACTTCACTATTGCCGACACCCGGCTATTGGAGTAGGCCGCGAAGAAACCGATGCCGCCATTGCTGATGTTCCCGACAATATTGGCAGGTGGACCGGAAAAGAAAGGTATGTTGAACCCTGCCTGCTGAACCTGCTGGATGAAATCCATGTACTCCTTGGTGATTCCTGACATGACAAGGGTGATTGTATCCCCCGTAAACAGTTGCTCATTTTTATTGTCATTATTCAGAAAAAACACGGATCCGTTAAAATAGCTTCCATTGATCAGGGCATCATCCGAGGAACTGATCTTCTGAATGCTGTCGGTCATGAGGAGGCCGTTCCTGTAAAGATTGAACATATAATAGTTGACCTCATTGCCCGGTTCCTGCGCATAACCACGGATCTCCCAGAATCCTTTTTTTCCGATATCCGGCTGAAAAACTGCTGCCGTTGAATCGAGATGTGCAACGGGTTCGAGCATACACGAAGCCGAATAATTTGTTTTCCCGTTGATGGCTTCGGCCAGGTCAATCTGAAGCGTATATGTTTTCCCGATTTTTCCCGCAAAGTCGGGTTCCGTCCTGTAGATCCCCGAAGTCCCTGGCAGAGTTTCATGCAACAGGTAAACCGAATCACCGTCGGAAATTGTTACGCTGGCATTTACCACCCTGGGCGAAGGTGCATTGTAGAAATAATCAGCGCTTTTGGTCAGTACAACATCATAGGCCATCTTATCTGTGCTGATATGGCCGTCAACCACCAGCCTGACATACGTTTCTCCCACATTGATCGTGACTTTTTCTGTACATGACCACAGAAAAGCAGGAAACACAAGCAAAAAAAGGAATATCCTGAATTTAGCAAACATATTATCTTAATTGAAATGAAAGTTGAATGTAACAGAAGGAATGATCCCGAACAAATAGGTCTTTTCAGCATAGGTGATATTCGGGTCAACATTATCCTGAACAAAATTGATCGTCCAGGTATTATGCCGGTTATACACGTTGTACACGGAGAAATTGAGATCCCACCTGAATTTCTTCCCCGGCTTCTCTTTTCCTGACCAGGTCACAGAAAGGTCAAGCCGGTGATAATCTTCATACCGGTATGCATTCCTGTCGGAATAGATTGGGATAACCTTTCCGCCAACGATCGCTCTTCCGGTTGGAAAGGTAACCGGGGTTCCCGTTGCATAGACCCAGTTAGCTGAAATATTCAGCCGCGGGAAAAGCTGGTAATTAAGCACGATGGCAACGTTATGAGGCTTGTCATACGGGGCCGGGTAAGGATCACCATTGTTTATGGCAGGAATATCGCGGAATGTCCGTGAATAGGTGTAACTGATCCACCCGCCAAGTTTGCGTTCATTCAACCTGACCAGGAATTCAGCGCCGTATGAATAAGCCTTTCCGACCCGGAGTTCTCCTTCCAGTTTCTTGTTGAGAAGCAACTGCGCATGATCCTTGAAATCGATCACATTGTTCATCCATTTATAATAAAGTTCGACAGATGTTTCGATGGTATTTCTCCGGAAATTCCTGAAATAGCCTCCGGCAACCTGGTCACATTTCTGAGGTTTTACATTCGGGCTTGAAGGGAACCAGAAATCGAGCGGTGTACCGGCCGTCGAATTCTGAGCCAGCTGCAGGAATTGAATGGTCCGTGAATAACTGGCTTTGACCGAGGATAGTTCATTCAGCACATAAACAGCACCGATCCTCGGCTCCAATCCTGCATATGTGTTATAAAAATCCCAGGCTGTATAAATGGTTGAATCAGTCGAGATATAATCGGAATTAAAATGATACACAGTTCCCGGTCCAACATTCTGGAACATTGAGAACCGGAGCCCGTAATTCAGGGTCAGGCGGTTTCCGAGCTTCTGTTCATTGCTTATAAACACATTTGTTTCGAGGCCATAGCTTTTGGGAACCAGGTATTCCTGGAAATAAGTATCCGAGCCGATCCCTTTTGCATCGCCGGGGGAGAAAGAATGATGTGTTACATTGATCCCGAAACGGATGGTGTTATTGGTGTTCAGATAATAGCTGATATCGCCTTTAGCACCGAAATCCCTCAGGTTTGAGTTCCATTCAAAGGAACCCGGATTCCCTTCCGGTGTCCCGAGATTATACCTGTAGTTGCTATATATAAAGGTGAAGTTACCAAAGATCCGCTTCGTGAAAAGATGGTTCCACCGGAAGGTCCCGGTTTCATTTCCCCATTTGAACTGGGCGAAATTGTTCTTAAACACATCCCTCCCGAAATATCCCGACAGGTAAATATGATTGTTTTCATTCACCATGTAATTGATCTTTGCATTAAAATCATAAAAGTAAAGCTTGTTGTTCTGCAGAGCTTTATTGGAAGAGAGCGCCAGGAAAAGATCGGCATATGTTCGTCTTCCGGAAACAATGAAGGACGCCTTGTCTTTGATTATCGGACCTTCTAATGTCAAACGGCTGGAGATGATCCCGATGCCGCCATTGACCTCGAACACTTTGTCGTTACCTTCATTCATGTGGATGTCAAGAACCGAGGAAAGCCGTCCCCCGAAGTTTGCGGGGATATCTCCCTTGTAAAGTTTCACATCCTTGATTGCGTCATTATTGAAGACAGAGAAAAAGCCGAGCAGGTGGGAGGCATTGTAAACCGGGGCATCATCCAGGAGGATGAGATTCTGATCAGGAGCCCCGCCACGCACGCTGAAACCGCTTGACCCTTCGCTCACGGAATGAACACCCGGAAGAAGTTGGATCGCCTTGATCACATCGACTTCTCCCATCAGGGCGGGGATCTTCTGAATGGTTTTGATATCCATCTTGAAGGTGCTCATCTCCGGTTTGACAATATTCTTATCCTGACGCTCACTTGTCACTTCAACCTCCTTCAGGGTCTCATTGCGAAGATCGAGTTCGAAATTGATAGCCACATCCTTCTGTAAAATGATCGTTTTATAAACAGGTTGATAACCAACATAAGAAACTGTCAGGTTATAGGTTGCTTCAGGCAGGGTAATGGAAAAAAAGCCATAGGAATTAGTAGTGACGCCTGTTTTCAGCTCCCTGACCAAAATCGCAGCACCGATCAGAACTTCACCATTCGTTTTATCCATTACTTTACCGCTGATCGTATGTTTTATCCTGGTGTCCGGATCTGCTTTCAGGGGAAAACAAATGAATAACAGGATCAGCACAAGTAAGCCGGGTATAATAATTCTCATCTGCATTCGTATTGGATCTTCGGTTAAAAACGGGTGCAAAGCTATTCCTTCCGGACAACCCGGTACAATAAAAATCTGTGAATGAAGGAAGGAGTGGGTTGAATCCCGGATAAAAAAGGTCAACCCTGTATTTTACGACTTAAGGTCTGATCACCTGAAATTCTCCATTCTCATTCAATTTGATGATCCGTGAAGGTTTCATTTCCTGTAGCTGATCCTGAAAGAGATTAACGACATAATCCACCTTACGGATAATTTCACTTGAAATCTTTTTAAAAACCAACGGTGCCGGCTCTCCGGAAATATTTGCAGAAGAAGAAACGATGGGTTTGCCAAAATCGTGTATCAAACGCTTACAAAAATCATTTTTAACGATCCGGATTGCGATGGACCCGTCTTCGGCGATGACATTCTTTGCCAGGTTCATTGCATTCGGATAGATTACTGTTAACGGGTTGTCAACACCCCCGATCAGATCCCAGGCGATAGCCGGAATGGTTTTAACATAAAAGGGAAGTTTGCCCGGATCATCAAGCAGAACAATGAGACTTTTGCTTTCCAGCCTTTTTTTTAACCTGTAGATCTTGTCAACAGCTTTCCTGTTCGTCGCATCACACCCGATACCCCAGATCGTATCGGTGGGATAAAGGATGGTTCCGCCGTTCCGCAAAACCTCGAGACATTTTTGAATATCTTTTTCCATTAGTAACAGGACATTCCCGGCAGGATGGCAGGGATTACAAAGTTAAATATAATTTTGTATTTGCTGACCGGCAACTTTGTGAAAAACTCTGTGAACTCTGTGGTTAAAGGAATTTTTTTCACGAAGATCCACGAAGAAGGTCTTGCTTTATAGTCTTGACACCAGCTGGTCTGTGCTTATAGTCAGGGCGCATTTGAAATGCTTTTCCGGGCATTCCCTGTAACCATGAAGTCCGCAGGGGCGGCAATCAAGGTGTTCGGTTGTTTCCGCAATAAATGAATCATCGGACAAGGGCCCGAAACCAAAAGCCGGTACCGTTGAGCAGAAAATAACGGTCACAGGTGCATTCACGGATGAAGAAAGGTGCATCGGGGCCGAGTCATTGGTGTAGTTCATTTTTGCCCCTTTCATCAATGCGGCAGATTCGAGAAAAGACAGCTCACCGGCCAGGTTTGTGGATAAGGAATGACCTGATCTTTCAATAATCTCGTTACAGATATCCTTGTCCTGGCGTGACCCGAGAAAATATACCCGGGAATTTTTATCGATCCTGCCCAGGAAGTCAATCCATTTTTCCATCGGATATTGCTTCGTGAACCAGATCGACGTGGGAGAGATCGTGTAGTAGGCGCTATCCTGATATTTCCTTATCCCGGTGAAATCGGTTTCCGAAGGGTAAAGTACGGGCCGGGGTAGGTCATCGCCGGGAATGTCAGCTGTAAGCCTCAGGTTCCGCAAGGTTTCATGCAGTCCGTCACCAATCGTATGTTCTGCACGTTTTGTGAAAAGAAAAGACAACGGATTCTTTCTGAAACCGGTTGTCTTTCCGGCACCGGAAAGAACCGTAATGATCCCTGAAGATGCAAACCGCTGGATATTGATCACAGAATCGTAATGGTTTTTCCTTACCTTTTGAATGATCCTGATGAAATTCGGGTATTTATGATCATTTTTATTCCATGCGATGACTTCCCGGATAAACGGGTGTCTGTGAAAAAGCGTCTCATTTCCTTTCTTCACAAGCATGTCGATCGCAGCATCCGGGAAAGCCCGGTGGATCTTCTCAGCAACCGGTGTTGCAAGGATCACATCCCCGATGGAGGCTGTTTGTATGATGAGGAATTTCTTCAAGGTAAATGGGGAATGGACATTTGTTTATACAGGAACGCTGAATTCCCTGAGTGCTGCGTTAAGCGAAGTTTTCATGTCGGTCGATTCCTTTCTTTTACCAATGATCAGTGCACAGGGAACCTGGTATTCCCCGGCCGGGAATTTCTTCGGCAGGGTTCCGGGTATCACAACAGACCGCGGAGGTACAAATCCCTGGAACTCTGCCGGTGATGATCCTGAAACATCAATGATCCTAGTGGAGGCAGTCAATACAACGTTTGCACCCAGGACAGCTTCGTTCCCTACTCTTACCCCTTCGACGACAATGCTTCTCGAACCGAGAAAACAGTGATCACCGATGATCACCGGTGCAGCCTGGACAGGCTCAAGTACACCACCGATACCTGTTCCTCCGCTCAGATGAACGTTCTTCCCGATCTGGGCACAAGAACCGACTGTTGCCCAGGTATCCACCATTGTACCGGAATCTATATAAGCACCGATATTGACATACGATGGCATCAGAACAACCCCTTTCGCAATGAATGAGCCATAACGGGCCACGGCATTCGGAACAACGCGGACACCCAGGGTTTCAAAGTCTTTTTTTAAGGGGATCTTGTCATAATATTCAAACGGACCGAAGGTGGTTACTTCAAGTTTGCGGATCACAAAATAGAGGATGACCGCTTTCTTGATCCACTCGTGGGTGATCCATGAATCCTCCGCAGGTTCTGCAACACGCCATAAGCCTTTATCAAGACCTTCGATGACCTCGCCTATGGAAAGCTGAATGTCAGGCCTTTTTAAGAGTTCCCGGTCTTCCCAGGCTTCGTTAATTGTTTTTTCCAGGAGTAATGTCATCAAATCTGTTTTATTGACCCACGCTTTTTGCCGAGGATTCAGAGAGTTAAAATTCACTGCAAAGACGCCATGACGCTAAATAAATTATATTTGATTTTCTATTCTTTGCGCCTTTGCGTCTTAACCGTGAAAAAATACACTTTTAAGACCCTCTGGACCGGTGGTCGGGGGGTAGTGGGTACAAGATAATATTCAAAAGTAAATAAAAAATCAATTCTTTGTAACTTTGCAGCAGATTTGACAATTATGGGAAGGATACTCGCGATTGATTACGGACAGAAAAGGGTCGGGCTGGCGGTAACGGATGAACTGAAGCTGATCGCATCTCCGCTCGAAACAGTTCCTGCCCGTGACATCATTGAGTTTCTGAAGAATTACGTGGGGAAAAACCCTGTGGAGTGCTTTGTTGTCGGAGAGCCAAAACAAATGAACAATACAGCATCGGAATCGGTAAAATATATAGATCCTTTTGTCAGGCGCCTGAAAGATGAATTCCGCGAAATCCCGGTTATCCGGGCGGATGAGCGGTTTACATCAAAGATCGCCATGCAGACCATCCGGGTTTCCGGGTTGAAAAAGAAAGACAGGCAGGATAAATCCCTGATCGATTCAATCAGTGCAACCCTCATTCTTCAGTCCTTCATGGAAAATTATCAAATGAAGGATTAAGCAGCTAAAAACGTTTTGTATGATCTTACCTGTTGTTGCCTACGGCCATCCCGTACTGAAAAAAGTCGCAAAGGAGATTGAACCCGGTCATCCTGGATTACCGACCCTTATAAGCGATATGTTCGAAACGATGTATCAGTCTGATGGTGTTGGATTGGCCGCCCCGCAGGTGAACCAATCGCTGAGGTTGTTCCTGATCGATGCTTCAGCCTACAGTGAGAAATTTCCGGAAGCAAAGGATTTTAAAAAGGTGTTCATCAATGCGAAGATATATAAATATGAAGGAGAAGAATATGCTTTCAATGAAGGCTGCCTGAGTTTTCCCGGTATTCACGAAGACATTTTCAGGCAACCGGTTATTCATATGACTTATATGGATGAGAATTTTCAGCCGCACGACGAGCGGTTCGACGGGATCGTTGCCCGTGTCATCCAGCATGAATATGATCATACCGAGGGCATCGTTTTCATCGACCGGATGAGCTCGCTGAAGAAAATGCTGCTGAAAGGGAAGTTACAGGATATTTCCAAGGGAAAGGTCGATGTCTCGTATCGAATGATATTCCCCTTACAGAAGAGAAAAAGAAAATAGTGTTAACCAAACCAAAATAGAAGATCATGCAAAAAGTCACTACCGGTATCACGTTGCTTCTTGTTATTTTTCTCTGGGGCTGCAGCCCTTCAAGGGACAAGACCATTGATGAAATAAAATCACTGGAAAAAAGACTGTTCTCCCCCCAGGTGACGAGTTTTGATAAAAAAAAGGCTGATTCCCTGATCGGTCTCTATGAGAATTTCGCCAGGCGTTTCCCGGATGATTCACTCGCTGCAGGATATGTTTTCAAGGCTGCGAGTATAGCCATGAATTCAGGAGACGGGAATAAAGCCCTGGTTCTTTACGATCAGATCATTGAAAAATATCCGCAATATAAAAAGGCCCCGCTGTGTGTGTTCTTCAAAGGGTTTGTTTATGAGAACCTGTTGAATGACCTCCCGAAAGCCAAAGAACAGTACACGCTGTTCATTTCAACGTATCCCGACAATGAATTTGTCCCTTCTGCCCAGGCCTCCATTCAGAACCTTGGAAAAACCCCCGAACAGCTGGTGATGGAATTTGAAGCGAAAAAGAAAGCTGACAGCACAAAGGTGGCAGATTCACTCGCAAGCATGAAGAAGAAATCCGGTAAGCGGAAATAGTCCGTGGCCGGAGGTTCGTAGCCGAAAGTCGCGACTTTCAGGTTGTCATAGGTCAGAGAATAGAGGATGTTATTATTCCTTTACCCGCCCCGACCTTCGGTCTTCCCCTCCCTACTGGTAGGGAGGGGATAAGAGGGGTGGGTACGGGATAATTCCGAAGCCTGTAGCCTGTAGCCTGCAGCCTGCCTCACTCCGCCAGTATCGCCTCAAGGAATGTCAGCAATTCCGAGGGGGTGACATCCTCCACCAGTTTTCCTTCAACACTGTAAGATATCCTTCCACGTTCCTCGGAAACAATGATCGCAACAGCGTCAGACCTTTCCGTGATTCCGACAGCCGCGCGATGGCGTAATCCGCAATAAACAGGGATGGAGGAACGCGAAGAAACAGGCAGGATACAGCGGGCTGCCCGGATCTCCTCGCCAAGAATGATCGCTGCCCCATCATGAAGCGGGCTGTTCTTGAAGAAAATGGTTTCAAGCAGGGTGTCTGAGATGTTTGCATTGAGAAGTTGCCCGGTTTCAACATAGCTTCCAAGCTCATTCTTACGTGTCAGGACGATCAATGCACCGGTCCTTGTTTCGGCCATCTTCTGACATGCTCTGACGATTTTGTCGCTGTATTGCCTCGAGGGGCTTGCCACCTTGAATTTCCAGAAAAGTATGCGCCTTGGAGTGGTACGGATGATCTTTGTTTTGCCAAGCAACAGAAGGAATTGCCGTATCTCCGGCTGGAAAACCACGATCAGTGCAATAAATCCGACACTGATGAACTGTCCGAGAACCTCAGTCAGGAGTTGCATCTGTAAGGCCCTGACAACTTTCCAGATCAGGAATACGAAGATGATCCCGACAAAGATCCTGATCGCTGCAGTCCCTTTGGTCAGGTTATACATTTCATACAACAGGAACGCAAAGAGGATGACATCGATCACATCGATGATTCGGATACTAAATAAGCCGGCGTAGAGAAGCAATGGTAAATTAATTATGAATTATGAGTGTGAATTATGAATTATGAAACTTAAGCCTGCAGCCTGCAGCCTGCATCCTGCAGCCCGCAGCCCGCAGCCCGCAGCCCGAAGCGATCTGCAAATATAATCAATTCAGGATAATTCTAATCCGTAAGCAAAGAGACCAGCCTGACCGCTTCCACCGCTTCCTTCACATCATGGACACGCAGAATATTCACCCCTTTCATCAATGCAATCGTATTTAAAACCGTTGTTCCGTTCAACGTTTCCGAGGGATGGGCATGAAGCACTTTATTGATCATAGACTTTCTTGAAAATCCAACAAGGATGGGATATCCGAATTCATGCAGAAATTGTATTCCGGAAAGCAGATGATAATTGTGTTCAACATTCTTTCCAAAACCAAAACCGGGGTCGAGAATAATCTGGTTGAATGCCGGGGGAAGTTTCGCCATTCGTTCTGAAAAAAATACGGCGACCTCTTTTTCAATATCGTGGTAATGCGGTGCAACCTGCATGGTTTCAGGTGTTCCCTGCATATGCATCATGATATACGGGACCGAAGCTTCCGACACAATGGAATAGATCTTCTCATCAAACCGCCCGGCATAAACATCATTGATCATTCCTGCCCCGTATTCGATGGCCATTTTTGCCACGGATGACCGGTAGGTATCCACGGAAATAATGATATCCGGAAAATATTTTGAGAGCACTTCGAGGATCGGCTGCAGCCGCTGCTTCTCTTCACTTTCTTCAACTACCTTCGAACCGGGCCGTGTGGATACAGCACCGATATCAATAATGGAAGCACCCTCCCTGATCATTTTATCCACCTGTTTCAGCTGATCTCCGGTGGTAGGATAACAACCTCCGTCATAAAAAGAATCAGGGGTGACATTCAATATGCCCATCACTGCAGGATGTTCGAGTTGCAGGATTTTTCCCCCGCAATCCAGTTCATGTACTTTTCCCGGCCTGTACAACCCCATTCTGCCTCCTGGTTTTCAAGTTTCTTTAAGATTTCGGATCAAAAGTACGATCAAAAATGAAAATGTTCTTAATTTTAGCCTTCTATTTTCCTGAAGAACCATTGCATGAATGAGAATATAAAAACGAAAGAGCAGTTTGAAGCTGTTATCCGGGAATGCCGGAAGATCTTCCTCGCCAAAATGAAGGACTATGGAAGTTCCTGGCGCATCCTCCGGACACCGTCGCTGACCGACCAGATCTTTATCAAAGCAAGCAGGATCCGAAGCTTTGAAGAGAAGGGAATACAAAAGATCGATGAAGGAATCAGGCCGGAATACATGGGGATCGTTAATTATTCGGTCATTGCATTGATCCAGATCGAGCTTGCCGACAACCCGGATCTCAACCTGGAGATTGGTCATGCGGAACAACTTTACAACAAGCATATTTATGCCGCCCGTGATCTCATGCTGAACAAGAACCATGATTACAGCGAGGCCTGGCGCGACATGCGCATAAGCTCCCTCACCGATATCATCATGATGAAACTGATGAGGATAAAACAAATTGAAGATAACAAAGGAAAAACATTTGTTTCCGAAGGAGTCGACGCAAATTACCATGATATAATTAATTATTCGGTTTTTGCGTTAATTAAGTTGGAGGTCTGAGGTCAGAGGTCAGAGATCGGAGGTCGGAGGTCATGCAGTAGCTGAAAGTCGTGACTTTCAGTTTGACAGATGATAGAGGACAGAGGACAGAGAATAGAGAATAGAGAATAGAGAATAGATAATAGATAATAGATAATGGAGAAATAGAATTAGACCCGAAGCCCGAAGCCTGTTCCCGCTTTCGCGGGAATGACGGTCATTGGAAAGCCTGAAGCAACAAACAAATATTAACCAACTGCCTGAAACTATGAAAATAATCCGAAACGCTGCCCGTATCATAATTGGATTGGTTTTTATTTTTTCCGGATTTGTCAAAGGAGTTGATCCGCTTGGCACTGTTTACCGGATGGAAGATTATTTCCAGGCATTCGGAATGCCGTGGGCATCCCAGTATGCCTTATACCTCACGATCTTTCTCTGCATGGTCGAATTCACGGTAGGCATCAGCCTGCTCTTTAACCTGTGGATCAAAGGGACAGCTTTCGTTCTTTTACCGATGCTCACCTTTTTTACCGTCCTTACCTTTTTCGATGCCATGTACAACATCGTCCCGGATTGCGGATGCTTCGGCGATGCACTTAAACTCACCAATGTTCAGACTTTCCTGAAGAACCTTGTACTGATGGTCGTAGTCATGCCGATTTTCTTTTCAAAGAAAAAATTCAAAGGAATTTTGCCTTTCAGAATGGAGGTAATTGTTCTTTTCATATTTATCATCGGATTTACCGGGCTGGAAGTATACTGTTACAGGCATCTGCCCATCATTGATTTCATGAGCTGGAAAGTTGGGAACCAGGTGAATAAGGTGAATGAAAACCCCATCAAGTTCTATGTGATCTACAAGAATAAAAAAACCGGGGAAGAGAAGGAATACCTGGCCCCCAATTATCCGTGGAATGATTCAGTGTGGATGTCGCAATGGGTTTATAAAGGACAGCGTGTCGATGATCCTAACAAGGACAAGGGGTTGGTCCTTCGGGTGGAGGACGACAAAGGGAATGATTATACCGCGTCCATTCTCGACAACCCGGATCTTCAGTTCATCCTGGTGGCCTATGATCTGGCAAAAACAGACAAGGAAGCCTTTCACCGCATCGCGCCATTATACAAGAAGGCAATGGTTGACGGCATTTCGTTTGTCACCCTGACCAATTCACTGCCTGATGAGATCCGGAAATTCAGGTTCGAGAACGGGATCACATTTGATTTTTACATGGCCGATGATGTGGTGCTTAAGACCATGGTCCGGTCAAACCCGGGACTGGTCCTCATCAGGAATGGCAAGGTGCTGGCAAAATGGCACTATAACGACTTTCCCACGTATGAGGAGGTCATGAAAACATTCAGAAATCCGTCCTGATGGGAAAATTTATCCTGAAACGCCTTTTCTACGGGATCCTGGTACTTTTCGGTGTCATCGTCATCAATTTCTTTTTGTTCAATGTGCTCCCGGGGGACCCTGCACGGATGATGCTGGGTCAGCGGGCTGATATCGCTTCCGTTGAGGCGATCAATAAGGATCTTGGCCGGGATAAACCGCTCCTGACACAGTTTTTCAATTACCTGAACGACCTTTCCCCGGTCTCACTTCATAATGCAAAGGATCCGGAAAGCTACTGGTTCCTGGATCCTTCGAAATACCAGTCAGCAATTAAACTGATTCCGCTGCCTTCTGACGGGGTGGTTGTTCTGAAAGAACCCTATCTCCGCCGTTCATACCAATCGAAAAGAATGGTTTCGGAGATCCTGGGCGACGGCTTTGTCAATACGATCATCCTGGCTTTGGTTGCCATGACATTTGCAGTCATATTCGGGATTATCATCGGGATAATTTGTGCCGTTAAGAAAAACAGCTTCATCGATCGTGTCTCACTTGTTTTTTCGGTACTTGGAATGTCACTGCCTTCATTCTTTGCGGCCATCCTGAATGCCTGGATCTTTGCCTTTGTACTGGCAGGAATCACCCATCTGAACATGGCCGGAAGCCTCTATTCCATCGATGATTTCGGAAACGGAGAATACCTCGATCTGAAAAACCTTATCCTGCCTGCCTTTACGCTCGGCATAAGGCCCCTGGCGATCGTTGTTGAGCTGACACGGAATTCATTGCTTGACGTTCTTTCCCAGGATTATATCCGCACTGCCCGGGCTAAAGGACTGAGCAATTTCAGGATCCTGACAAAACATGCGTTGAAGAATGCCATGAACCCTGTAGTGACAGCCGTTTCGGGATGGCTTGCATCACTCCTGGCAGGGGCGGTCTTCGTTGAATATATCTTCGACTGGAAAGGGATCGGGGTAGTTATCGTAAATGCGCTTGAAAAATATGATTTCCCGGTTGTAATGGGCGCAGTATTATTCATTTCAATAATTCTTGTCGTTATTAATATATTGGTAGATATTGTTTACGGAATGCTGGATCCCAGGGTCAGGGTGACGTGAGATTGGCAGTCGGCAGTCGGCAGTCGGCAGTCGGCAGTCGGCAGTCGGCAAATGGAAAATAGAGGATAGAGGATAGAGGACTTAGGACAGAAGTCTCAAGCCCGCAGCCCGCAGCCCGCAGCCCGCAGCCCGAAACAGTTAACAAATTAAAAACAAAAAATATGAGAAGAAACATCGTTGCCGGGAACTGGAAGATGAACAAGACTTTCAGCGAGGCGGAACAACTGATCGCAGATATTGCTGATGAACTGGAAGATACAGGCCTTGTAAACACGGAAGTGATCCTGTGTCCACCTTATCTTTACCTGGAACTGGCAACAGATATTGCGGAAGAATCATCATTCAGCGTGGGTTCGCAGAATGTAAGCGACAAGGATTTCGGTGCCTATACAGGAGAAATTTCAGCGGCAATGCTAAAAATGCTGAATGTAAAGTATGCCATCATCGGTCATTCGGAGCGGAGGAAGTATTACAATGAAAGCCATGCATTCCTTGCCGGGAAGGTCGATGCGGTGCTCAGGCATGAGATCCAGCCGATCTTTTGCTGCGGAGAGCTTCTTCCCGAGCGTGAAGCGAACAACCATTTCGGAGTCGTGAAAAAACAACTTGAAGAATCGCTGTTCCATCTCGATCCAATACAGTTCAAGCAAGTGGTGATCGCATACGAACCCGTATGGGCCATCGGTACAGGTGTTAATGCCACACCAGAACAGGCACAGGAGATGCATGCCTACATCCGCGGGCTCATATCTGCAAAGTATAATACGGAGATCGCTGAAAACACCACCATCCTTTACGGAGGAAGCTGCAACGGGAAAAATGCCCGGGACCTCTTCTCACAACCCGATGTTGATGGCGGACTGATCGGCGGTGCTTCACTGGATGCCTCTGAATTCCTGGCAATCATTAAATCCTTCTGACCCATGGAGTACGTCATGCTTCATATCAGGAATGTTGATGAGATCAAACAGGCCATCCTGATGGATCAGCTTTTTGCCCGGGGGTTTGAAACATTTGAAGAAAAGGAAACGGAGATCCTTTGCTACATCAAGGCCCCTGATTTCGACCCTGAAAAAACGGACCAGGTCCTGAAGGAAAACAAGGTCAGTGCTGAAATTGTCCGGATCCCTGAACAGAATTGGAACGAAGAGTGGGAAAAGAACTTCAGTCCCGTCGATATCATCGGGAAATGCTACATCCGGGCGCCATTTCATCCTGAAGTGGAAGGATATCAGTACGAAATCATCATCGAACCAAAAATGTCATTCGGGACCGCTCATCATGAAACCACTTCCATGATGCTCGAATTGATGTTGCCGATGGATCTCAGCAGGAAAACAGTCCTTGATATGGGCTGCGGAACAGGGATCCTTGCGATCCTGGCCCATAAAATGAAAGCCGGGAAAATCGTGGCGATCGATAACGATGAATGGGCTTACACGAATACCCGGGAAAATGTCATTCGAAATGCAGCAGAAGAAATTGAAGTCCTGCAGGGGGGAATTGAAGCTGTCCCTGACCTGGAATTTGACGTCATTCTCGCAAATATCAACAGGAATATCCTCCTGGACCAGATCAGGTCGTATGCAGCGCATCTGAAAGAGGGAGGATCCTTGTTCATGAGCGGGTTCTATGAGGCAGATCTGCCTGTTATTGAAAAGAAAGTCCTTGAACATGGCCTGAAACCAATTTCATTCCTCACAAAAAATCAATGGGTCGCAGCAAAATACCACAAATGAAAAGGTTTCCGCATGCTGTTTTGTTCTTTATCCTGGTAATCCTGTTTCCGGCCGTTTCCATGCGATCATTCGGGCAGAAGCTGGACGGCTTCTCAGGTGATTCAACAAAATTCATCGGAGAGTTGCATACCCTCTTTATGAATCTGCCCGGGAATGAAGAAAAGATGGCCGCGAAGATGATGGAAAGCTTCATCCAGAAATGGAATTCCGAACAATTCAACCCTTCGAAAAAGAAGATCATTTATTCCATCTGCAACCAGATGCTCAAAAAGCGTATGCGTGCTTTTCCCGATTTTTATGATTACATCCGGACCCTGGACATTTTTATCACATCGCACCAGCCTGATGAAGCATTCTATGACTGGTCGAAGATCCTGAATGACCTGCTCAGCGCGAAAAGCACCCGGTACTATCTTGCATACCTTGAATCCACAGGCGATCTTTTTGAAGGAAACCTGGTCTTCAAATCCACATCATCACAATGGAAAGTAACCAACCCGGTATATAAGATCGGGAAAGATACCGTTCCTTTCATCAGTTTCGGGAAATCTGATCTTGTTTGTACGAGCACAAAGGACAGCTTGCGGATTTCCGGCACGACCGGTCGTTATTATCCTTTAACGAATCACTGGATCGGGAAGGGTGGCAGGGTCGATTGGCGCCGGACCGGGCTTGATCCGCAGAAAGTCTATGCAGAGCTCAACAACTACCAGATCCAGATGAAGTTCTCGAAAATAATTGCGGATTCAACGGTTTTTTACAATAAAACATATCTCGCGAATCCGCTTCTTGGACGATACATGGACCGGCTCCTGGCCGATGTCCCGGATGAAAAGGCTTCTTATCCCCGCTTTTCATCCTATGACAACCGGATCGGCATCAAAGATCTGTTCAAAAATATTGATTACCAGGGAGGATTCGCCATGGAAGGAGTGAAGGTGATCGGATCGGGGGACATCAGCCATGATGCCCGGCTGGATTTTAAGAAAGACAATAAGGATTTTCTGACCATTCGCTCCAAAACGTTTATCATCAGGCCCGACCGGATCAATTCGGGGATGGCGTCCATCACTATATACCACGAGGGGGATTCCGTATACCATCCGGGTCTACAGATGAAATACATTGATGAGAAAAAAGAATTGTCACTGACACGTGATGAACGCGTTTCCACGATCAGTCCATGGTTTGATTCCTGGCACAGGATCGAGATCTATTGCGAGGAACTCACCTGGAAGATGAATGATCCGAAGATCGAGTTTGGAATGGAACGTGGACCGAATATGGAGGGAAAATCGGTATTCGAATCCAGCAACTATTATTCACAGCAGCGGTACGAAAGGCTCCAGGGTCTGGATGAAATCAATCCGCTTTATGTGATCAAAAAATACCTCGAAACTAAAAAGAGCAATGAGTTCACTCTGGATGAACTTGCGGCATATATGCGAAAACCGCCCCTGCAGGTCGAATCCCTCATTCTTAACCTTACCACGAAAGGGTTCCTGATCTATAACTATGAAGCGAAAAAGGCAAAGGTCAACCAAAAGCTATTTGCTTTTGTCAAAGCGAAAAATGGCCAGACGGATTATGATGTCATCGTTTTCAATTCAGAGGTTAAGGGAAAGAGCAACGGCATTCTCAACCTTGATAATTTTGATATGCGGATACAGGGCGTCCAGAAGGTCTTCCTGAGTGATTCACAGCAGGTGAACATTTTTCCGGCCCGCGAGGAGATCATCCTGAAGAAGGACAGGGATTTTCTTTTCTCCGGGAAAGTGGAGGCAGGGCTGTTCGATTTTTTTGCAAAAGATTGCTCGTTTGAATACGATAAATTCAAGCTGAACATGCCCAACATTGATTCAATGAGCTTTTATGTCAGGAGTCGTACGAAGGACCCGAAAACACAGCGCTATCCGCTGGTGCGGGTGAAAACCATCATCAATGGCCTGAGTGGAGAACTGCTCATCGACGATCCGAAAAATAAATCTGGTCTGAAGCGGTTCAGGCAATACCCGATCTTTACAAGCAAGAACGATGCTCATGTCGACTGGGATCGAAAATATATCCAGAATGGGGTCTACAAAAAAGATAAATTCTATTATACAGTCGCTCCATTTACTTTTACGGGATTGGGCCATATTCCTACGGATAGCCTTCAGTTTAAAGGGGTATTGTCTTCCGGCGGAATATTCCCGGACATTGTCCAGCCGCTGGTCCTGCGCCCTGATTATTCGATGGGGATTGAAAAGGTCACGGATGAAAAAGGGCTGCCGGTTTATGGAGGAAAAGGAACATTCACCTCAAAGATCGACCTGAGTAATGAAGGCCTGAAAGGAAACGGGAAACTAACCTTTCTCAATTCCAACGCCATGTCTGACAACTTCATGTTTTATCCCGATACCATGAAAGCCCTGGCCAGGACATTTGTTCAGACTGAACTCGTTGCGGCTGTGGAATACCCCGCGGTTTCCGCGGATTCGGTCTCACAGACCTGGTATCCGAAGCGGGATTCAATGCTTGTTCGAACTACCAGGAAAGATATGAACATGTATAACGACCAGGCAAAATTTGCCGGTCAGATTGCGCTCACACCAAAAGGACTTACAGGGGACGGAACCATCAGAATCAGGGATGCGGAGATGGATTCCCGGTTATTTCTCTTCAAGCAAAGGGTGTTCGATGCAAACATTGCCAATTTCAGGATCAAGGCCTATAACCTGTCGGATCTTTCCATCTCGACAAAGAATTACCAGACCCATTTTGACTTTGATCACCGGAAAGGGGAGTTCAAATCGAACGTCGGGATCTCACGGGTTGAATTCCCGTTCAACAAGTACATCTGCTCGATGGACCGGTTCGACTGGCTGATCGACAATGAGGAGATCGCCTTGTACAACGAGCGCAGCCAGCGTGTCGCAGCGGCCGATACCATGAGTCTCGGCCGCCTCATCGATTTCGACTTCGGCGGCTCCGAGTTCATCTCCGTGCGTCCTGACCAGGATTCACTGCGCTTCTTTGCCCTGAATGCAAGGTATAATCTCAAGAACAATATCATTTATTGTAACGATGTAAAGATCGTGAAAGTGGCAGATGCTGCTATCTTCCCGGATTCAGGAAAGATTTGCATCCTCAAGAACGCCCAGATGAAACCCCTTGAACGGTCTGCCATTATAGCCAATACAACAACGAAATTCCATGGCTTCTATAATTCAAAAATATCGATCACTTCAAGGAAAAAATTCCTGGCATCTGGCGATTATGATTATAGCGACAGACAGGGTAAAAAGGAACAGATACAGTTCAGTAAGATCACAACAGACACCACCGGTAAAACGTTTGCCACGGGAACCATTTCCGATTCGGCCGCATTCAGGCTCAGTCCTGAATATGCATACAAGGGCAATGTCTTCCTCAAATCGGGACAGAAGGATATTGAGTTTGACGGGGATTTCAAACCGCTGACCGACTGTTTCGGGGAGACGCAGCCCTGGGTCCAGTTCAAATCGCCCATTAATTCTGTCAATGTTCAGATCCCCGTTGAAACGCCTTTACGTGATGAACATCATGAAATGCTGGCGGTCGGGATAATGTTTTCAAATAAAACGAATCGCATTTATCCTTCCTTCTTTTCAAAGAGGGAAAGCTTCAGCGATAGTGTCATGATTACTTCGGCCGGGATCCTGGATTATCTGCCTTCCACCGGGGAGTTCAGGGTGACAACACCGGACCGGCAAAAAAATGCTGAATCAAAGGATAACCTGGTTTCGCTGAATACATCAAAATGCATCATTCATGGTGAAGGAAAGATCAATCTGGGGATGCTTTCAGGACCAATGAAAATGGAAACATATGGAAGTCTTGACCATTTCGTTATCCCTGATTCTACCCAGGTCAATGTTGCCATTTCATTCGATTTTCAATTTTCAGCCTCCGGACTTGAGAAATTTGCCACCCAGATTGGTTCCATCAATCTGAACGGGATCTCCATATATAACACTCCATATCTGGCGGCAATGAAGAATTTTCTCGAGAAAAAGGAATTCGACAAGTTGAGATCCGAGATGGAAATGACCGGAAGGTTCAAGAAATTCCCGGATGAGATGAACCGCACGCTGTTCCTTGCTGAAGTCCATCTTTCCTGGGATTCCGTCAGCAAATCCTGGATTTCCCGGGGGCCTGTCGGCATCGGGAATATCCAGAAAACGCAGATCAACAAGTATGTCAAAGCCATCATCGAGTTTTCAAAGAAGCGGACAGGGGATGACTTTACCATGTATTTTGAATTGACCAAAGATGACTGGTACTTCTTCAATTTCCGGAATAATATTCTTCAGGCGCTCAGTTCCAATCTTGAGTTCAACGATCAGATCACCGAAGCGATGAAATCGAAGTCTGAACAGCGGAAGATGGATGACCATGCAAAAGGATATCGATACGTCATCTCGACCGACAGGAAAAAACGGGATTTCCTCAGGAAATTTGAGACAGAGGAATAAATGGCGAGCGGTGAGTGGTGAGAGGTGAGAAGTGAGTGGGAAAAAGTGATGAAGTGATGAAGTGATGAAGTGATGGAGTGATAAAATCGTAATTCGTAATTCGTAATTCGTAATTATCAAATGGTCTATATTATTGTAATTGAGATAATGCTTGCCTACCTCATCGGCTCCATCCCTTCTGCGGTGTGGATCGGGAAGATCTTTTCGGGGATAGATGTGCGGGAGCACGGCAGCGGCAATGCCGGTGCTACCAATGTGATCCGTGTTCTCGGCTTCAAGGCCGGGATCCCTGTGCTGCTCTTTGATGTGTTCAAAGGATGGTTTGCCGTTCAGTTGTCTGGGTTTTTCCCGCATGAATTTCTTTCCGCCGACGGGTACATCTGGCTCCGGATAGGGCTTGCTGTTGTAGCAGTGATCGGGCACATTTTCCCTGTCTTTGCCGGTTTCAAGGGAGGCAAGGGTGTTGCAACCCTGGCTGGGGTCGGAATTGCGCTTTACCCCTTTGCATTACTGATCGTGATCTGCATTTTCATTTTTACACTGTCGGTCTCAAAATTCGTGTCGCTTTCTTCGATCCTTGCCGCCCTGGCCTTTCCTTTTGTCGTGTATTTCATAACAGGAGTGACAAATCCCGGATTGCTCATCCTTTCTGTTCTTGTTGCAATATTTATCCCGGTATCACACAGGAAGAACATCAGGCGATTGTGGAAAGGGGAGGAACCCAAATTTAACTTCAGCCGCAAAAAGGATAGCTGAGGGGTTTTACCCTCACCACCTCTCCACCTCACCAGTTCACCACCTGGCTGGCTCCAAAAAGAAAATCTCAAACAAACCGACCAGTTTTTGACGATCCGGCAGAATATTGTATATTTGAAAAAAATTAGGTGAATTAAAAATTTATACCTTTATTGCCAAATCAAACACTAAAAATCAGTTCGTTATGAAATTTATTGTTTCCAGCACCCTTTTATTGAAAAACCTTCAGTCGATCCTTGGTGTGATCAATACCAGCAATACATTGCCAATCCTTGATGATTTCCTGTTTGAATTGAAAGAGGATGAACTCACGATCACCTCTTCTGACCTGGAAACGACCATGAGTGTTTCGATCAGGCCGGATAAGGCGGATGAGACGGGAAGCATTGCCATTCCTGCGAAGATCCTTGTTGATACGCTGAAAACGTTTGCTGATATCCCGGTTTCTTTTTCGATCAATGATGAAACCCACATGGTGGAAATTTCTGCAGGTGAAGGGAAGTACAAATTGTCGGGACATAAAAGTGACGAGTATCCTCATTCACCCATGCTTGAAGATGCTACTTCGATCGAATTGAATTCCTCCGTTCTGGCAAATGCCATTAACAAAACAATCTTTGCAACGGGCAATGATGAGTTGAGGCTGGTGTTGTCAGGCGTTTTCTGCGAGCTGTCACCGGATGATATAACTTTTGTTGCTACGGATGCCCATAAGCTTGTCAGGTACAAAAGAACTGATGCTAAATGTGAAGATTCCGCCTCTTTTATTCTTCCAAAAAAGCCGTTGAACCTGCTGAAAAATATTCTTTCTGCCCAGGATGTACCGGTTAAGATCGATTATAATCCAACCAATGCATGCTTCGCCTTTAACAATGTAAACCTGGTTTGCCGGCTGATCGACGGGAAATATCCCAACTATGATGCCGTTATTCCTGCGGAGAATCCTTATAAACTAACCATTGACCGCGTGTCACTGCTTACCTCAATCCGGCGTGTTGCCATTTTTGCCAACCAGTCAACACACCAGATCCGGTTTAAGCTTACCGGCCAGGAACTTGTCCTTTCTGCAGAGGATGTCGATTTTTCAAATGAAGCAAAGGAAAGACTGACCTGCGCTTATGAAGGAGATGATATGGAAATAGGCTTCAACTCAAAATTCCTGCTCGAAATGCTCAATAACATTGATTCGGAGGAAGTGAAGCTGGAAATGTCTGCCCCGAACAGGGCCGGCATCTTGTTACCTGTCAACAACGATAATGCAAGTGAAGATATCCTGATGCTCGTGATGCCAGTCATGCTGAATAAGTAAAAAAAAAGTCCCGCAATTTGCGGGACTTAAATGCATTCTTGTATTCAAAGAACGTTAGTCCTTTTTAACATTGATTGCTTTTTTACCCCTTTTGTCTTCTGTGATATCAAAAGAGACTTGGTCATTTTCGCGGACCCTGTCGATAAGGCCGCTGACATGAACAAAAATGTCCTCTTGGGTTTCATCTTCTACAATAAAACCAAATCCTTTTCTCTCATTGAAAAACTTTACTTTACCTGTTGACATAATAAATTGAATTAAAAATTAACTTTGCGAATATACAAATTAAATTGTAAAAGTAAATAATATTATAAATATATTAGGTTTATTTTTGCTTTCTTCAACTTTGATGATCATTTCTATGAGATTTTTACCATTACATCCTGTAAAATTTTAAAAACCACGCATATGAAAGAGATTTTGCAAACCCTTGAGAACTTAAACGATGTTTTTCCTTCTCATTTTACGGAAGCACAGATTGCGAAAGCAAAAACCTTGTTTCTGAAAAAGCTGTCAGGTGATGCCCACCGTTTTTATTCGGGGAAGATACAGACTGTACCCAAAGCACCTGTCATCGGTTTTAACTGGTTCAATGTTTGGTATACGCCAGGAGTTTCGACTGTTTCCACGACGATCCGCGAAAACCCGGATTGTTCGTTTGAATTGTCAAACAGGGGAAACCTTGTTGCGGTTGTGAGTGATTCAACACGTGTTCTGGGAGATGGCGACTGCACGCCTCCGGGCGGGTTGGGTGTGATGGAGGGAAAGGCATTCCTGATGAAATACCTTGGAGGGGTCGATGCTGTGGCACTCTGTATTGACAGTAAAGATGCGAACGGAAAAAACGATCCCGACCGGATCATTCAGTTCGTGAAAATGTGTCAGCACAGTTTCGGCGCAGTGAACCTGGAAGATATATCCCAGCCGAACTGTTTCAAAGTGCTTGACGTTTTAAGAGAAGAATGTGATATTCCGGTTTGGCATGACGATGCCCAGGGTACTGCATGCGTTACACTTGCCGGACTGATAAACGCTTTGAAACTGGCCGGAAAGAAAATTAGCGATGTCAGGATCGTTCTCTTTGGCGCGGGAGCTTCAAACACAACGATCGCCCGGCTCCTGATCACGGATGGTGCAGATCCGAAGAAGATGGTCATTTTTGATACCAAGGGCTCCCTCAATATTGACAGGGAAGATATCAAGGCTGATACACGGTTCTACCGGAAATGGGAACTTTGCCAGTCCACGAATCCCGCCAAGATCCGGACCATGGATGAAGCCATGGCCGGTGCTGATGTCCTGATCTCGCTTTCAACCCCCGGTCCGGAAACCATCAAGCGCGAATGGGTGAGGAAAATGGCTGAAAAATCGATCGTATTTGCCTGTGCCAATCCTGTACCTGAGATTTACCCGTATGCAGCAAAGGAAGAAGGCGCTTATATCGTGGCCACGGGTCGCGGCGACTTTCCGAACCAGGTGAACAATTCCATCGGGTTCCCGGGGATCCTGAAAGGTGCGCTGATGGTCAGGGCCAGGAAAATTACCGACAACATGGCCATCGCCGCCGCACATTCACTTGCAGATTATGCTGAAAAAAGAGGGATCGATGTCAACAACATTGTTCCTACCATGGATGAAGCGTCTGTATTTCCGCACGAATCAGCCGATGTAGCCATGCAGGCCATCAAGGACGGTGTAGCCCGCATTAGGATGACCAGAGAAGAGGTGTTTACACGTGCAAAACAGGATATCGAATATTCACGCGGACTTACAAAATTATTGATGGATAACGGGTTTATCGAAAGTCCTTCGATTGATATGATAAAATCGGCGTTGCACTGGGCAATCGAGCAGGTTCAGTAATTCAACCTTGTTCCATCCACCCCCCTTGCCTTCAGTTGAGGGGGTCGGGGGGTGATGTGTTTTTTCGCTATTTCGCTATTCCGCCATTTCTCTGTGCCAGGTTCAGCAATGCTACCCCGTGCGGAAGCACATGTTTTTCAAAGCTCAGAGACACCGGACCAAGATCTTTCTGACGCCATAAATCGCGCATTTCAAAGGCTCCTGACAGTCCAAGATCTTTGAGGTTTACAAGAATGTTCTGAGGCTTTTCTGTAAGATTGAACACCCCGATCACCCGGCTCCCGTCTTCCATCTCTTTGGCCCAGATCTCGTAATCAGGGTTGAACTTGATGCGGGTGGCCTGCTTTCCAAGGGGATCCTGGTTCACATCGAGCACTTCATCGTTCGTTAAAAGATTCATCGTGAACGGATCAAGCTGGTCAAGATCGCAGCCGATCAACAGGGGGGCGGCAAGCAGGCACCACAGCGAGAGATGCGTGTACTGCTCGTCCGGCGTCAGCCGTGTATAATGCAGCGAAGGTCCCCAGCCAACATAGCCGACAACCAGCATGTCCGGGTCATTCCATCTCCCCGGTGCGGCATAAGGAGAACAAGGACCCTGGCTGAAACCGATTCCCGACATGCTTTCCCAGGTGTCATCTATGTCACCGGTCGTTCTCCAGGAATTCCCGTCTACATCCTTTCCCCATGTCCAGACATCTCCCATTCCGTATTGGCAGAGGCTATAATGGATATCCCGGTTAACCCGGCGGATGGCCCTCTTCATTATCTGGTAAGGATGCTGGAATTGATCCGCTGTATTCGGATTTGGACAGATATTCCCGTATGAACACCAGTCGTATTTCAGGTAGTCGATTCCCCAACCCGCATAAGCCTGGGCATCTTTTTCCTCGAACGTATAGCTGCCCTCATATCCGCCACAGGTGCGGGGACCGGGCGATGAATAGATGCCGATCTTCAAGCCGAGCGAGTGGACATAGTCACTCAATCCCCGCATGTTCGGGAACTTCCAGTTGGTAAGTATTTTCCCATCCTTGTCATGCTTGTCTTCCCATCCATCGTCGATGTTTATGTAAGTCCAGCCGTGATTGGCCAGGCCGGATGAAATCATCGATTCGGCCGATTGCCTCACCTTTTTATCGCTCACGCTCAAACCCCAGCAATTCCAGCTGTTCCATCCCATCGGCGGGGTTAGGGAGATCGCATTGCCCACAATGATCTTCAGGTCACGGATTGCACAGCCCTGTGTGTTCTCAACCTTTAATGTAACGGCATACTCCTCTTTCTTGCCGAGAGAGCCGGTAATAATACCGGAATTTGTATCGATCACCAGGCCTTTCGGCAGGTTTATGGCATTGTATTTCAACGGAGGCTTCCCGGTGGCGGCAATTTTGAACAGGAATGGTGACCAGGGTCTGATCCCAAAGACTTTTGGCCCGTTGATCCTTGGAAGTTCCCCTGTTTTCGGGGTTAAAATGTAAGCAGAACTGATTTGTTCCGAAATCGTTTTTCCCGAATTTTTTTCATCGAAAGAAAACAATAACACAGCAGGTTTTGAGAGATCCATATGGATCATCACGGAATCCCGGACAGTGTCATTTTTCAGTAAAGTGACTTTCGACCTCCTTTCATAGATCGTGATCCCATTCTCATACAGAATTGCTTTGATCGTCAGGATCCCTGTGAAATCGTTCTTTGCAGAGGTGTTCTGAATCGTGAATTTCTTTTTCATGACCGAATCTCCCTCAAACGAGAACGCTTCACCCTTTATTCCGAATGAGATGTAATCCGGAACATCGAGCATCGAAATTAGATACGGGGAAGCGAACATGCCTCCGGGTCCATTCTTGTCATAAACCCTTACTGCCAGTATATTTTCCCTGTCCCAATGGATCCGTGGGTCGAGGGTAGGTAATATGTATTTCCGGTCGGTGTACCAGGTGCCCCTTGCTTTGATAAATTCTTCATCCGGCTCTTTTTTTTGAAAAATCGTTTTCCCGTTTTCTCCGATCATCTCACCATTGAGGAAGACCTCGTCGCAATCGTCAATCTTTCCCAGCAGGATTTGCAGACTGTCTTTCAGGTACGAGGTTCCTTTCAAAGTGGATGGGATATAGAATTTAATACGGTACCATGCAAAACCATCGAGTTTGTCAAAACCCTGGTCTTCCCAGTTCTTTCCGGGAAGAATTGAATCCCATGCTGCATCAGCGAATCCGGGTGCAGCCCAGGAAAGATCATCGCCGGCCTTGAATTTCCATGGTTTGGACAGGTCCACTATTGACGGAGATTGTTTTGTGGAACAAGAGGTAATGAGAAAGATCATTACAGTCACTGGAAGGAATAAAATGTACCTCATACAGTCTGGTTTTTTTGAATTGGTTTATTTCTCCGGTTGAAAAGGGGGACTATACGCCCTCTGTGACAAATATATCAAAGTTCTTTGAAAAGAACATGATAAAAGATTGGTTTAGTAAAGTGGTTCAGGAGATATGATGCGGGGAAAAAAAACGCCGGTCAGTATTACCGGCCGGCGTTTTTTATTGCGGGAACGATTCACCGAATCTTCCCGGGGATAAATTCAAAAATTATTTCTGGATCACGATCTTCCTGACCATTTTTCCTTGCGTATTGGAGAATTCAAGGAGATAATTCCCCTGGGGCAGGTTCTGGATATCGATCTTCCTCGTGGCATGCCTGTCAACCTCAATATTCTTTACAGAGTAAACTTCAACACCGGCCGTGTTTATCACCGAAATATTCAGGTTTTCCTTCTTTTCCGTAAAGATATCGACGGTGAATATTCCATGTGAAGGATTCGGATAAACACTTAAACTGACTCCATGTATCTCTTCAATCCCTCCGCAGGTTTTGAACGTAACACGGGCTGAATCCATTCCGACACAGCCAAATTCGCTCGTCACAGCAACACTGAACAGGCGGCTGTTGATTCCGATGCCTGTGGAATCGACGGTGATCTGCGCGGTCGTTTGTCCGCCGGGGTACCAGAGATAGCCGGTAGCTCCGGGGGTAGTAGCGTTCAGCGTATAAGTGAGGTTTGAACACAGCACCGTATCAGGGCCGAGGTTAACCACCGGAATAGCATGAATAGTAAGCTGAGCTGTATCTGAAACTGACGGGCAAAGTGAACCCGAATTGGCTGTCAGGACCAGGTTTACACTGCCTGTTAGTTTATCAGTGGGTCCTGGGGTATAGACGGGGCTAAGTTGTGTTGCATCATTGAATGTGCCGTCTCCTGAAGTGCTCCAGAGAAGAGAAGCATAATTTGTCCCCGATGTGTTTTGAGGTGAAAAGGTGGCACCAATGCATATCTGCCCCGGATCGCCAGCTGAAACCGTCAGAAGTGCTGAAAAATATAGCCTCAGCGTACTTGTTGTCTCCGGCAGGTTTTGTCCGTATCCGTGCATGGTAAGATCTACATACCCTGTTGAAATATCCTGGGCACTTGGTGTATAAGCGGCATCAAGGTTGGAGGGAATGTCAAAAGTCCCTGTCCCGGAAGTAGTCCATAGAATTGAATCACAGTTTTGAGAGATGCCATGAACCTGGTAGAAGGTTACATTTGCGCAAATGGTATCGTTGCCTCCTGCATAAACAGCAAGCCGGTATTCCGGTGGGAAGACAATGAAATCTGTCCAAACTGCCGTATCCGTAGGATATAATGCAGCGTTTGAGTAGTTCCATGTGAACGTGTGAGGTCCTGCAAGAACCGGGTAAGCAACATTTTTCCATTCATTATGCCCCGACCAGCTTCCGACCATCAATGAATCAATATAGAACTTCAGTGTACCTGAAAACTTTTTTGTTGCGGTCTTTAAAAAGAAAGAGATGGAATCATCATACAATACATTGTAATGGATCAGCAGATCAGAGGATTGATTTTCTCCGGTGGTTGTGATCTTAGAGGAATAAAGACCTTCCTCAAAAATTACATTGTCAATTGTCCATGGAACCGGACTTGTATTCACCCATGCAAATTTGTTGAAATTGCCGGTTTCCCAATCCTCGACAATAAGACCGATCCGCAATGTGAAATCTTTTGCATCTTGCTGGAATCCTGAAAATGCTGTATTGTGAAATACCACGCCGGATCCGATATATGCATTGCTGCTGACATGGATCTGATAAACTGCGTTTACACTCTGGCCGGCAGGTATCGTTCCGAGATTGATAACCTGGTTCTGGATTGTGACAAATGGATTATTGGATGTCAGGTTACTCTCCGCATCAAGGGCATCATAGTCACCGGGGTTCTTTGTCTGAATGGTAAGGATGGCATCTTCGCCCGGATCGAGCCGGCCATTGTTGTTGCCTGCCGGATCAGAAACGGTCATCTTGACAATACTCAGGGCAGGACCATGTGATAACAGCGAAAAGGTGCTGGTTGTAACATTTCCGGCATTGTCAACAGTGCGGACATCGAAGGGAATAGTCGTCAGCCCTGGTAAAGCATTGGAAACATCAAACTGGTAAACATCCTGCATTGCTTTTACCTGTCCGGCCGTGAAACTCCCGTAGAATTCGGTTGAATCGTGAATGGTAATAAATGGAGAGGAACATGAAACCGTTGCAACAATGCTGTCAGCAGTGGCATTTCCTGTGTTCTCAAGTGTCAGTCCGAGCATTTCCGTTTCACCGAAATCCATCAGCCCGTTTCCATTACCATAGGTTTGGTCATTCAGTAAATTGGCATTGTAAACAACGGTGGCATGTGGGATAACAAAATTGATCGGGGATACATAGGTCATGGCATAGCCAAGCCTTGTATCGGTCCAGCATGGATATGCTTTTCCGTCATAGGCGGTAATTCCGAGGTAGTCTCCCATATAGCCGGTGGCCATGTTCGGGATCGGGGACGGAGTAAAAGCCACATCGCTTACCTTCATGTCGCTCCATGTTGCACCACCGTCGTCTGAATAGGCGACCCAGGTTTCGCACTGGTTAGCTGGTACGTTCCTGTTGTCATAAAACACCACGCTTACCATACCGTTGGCCTGGTCGCAGGTGATCCATGACATGTAATGCTTTTTCCCCAGACCGGATGCATCCTGATTGATTTTAATCGGAGTCGACCATGTTGTGCCTCCATCCGTTGATTTGATCATGTAAACATCTACGTCTGTACCGGTATTTATCCCCGGTACACCTACATTCGGCCAGGCAACGTAAAGCGTTCCACGGTAAGGGCTGTTGCTGATGTCGCAGGCCATTGACGGGAATGAGTTTACACGCTGGTTCTGGCTTACGCCGGTTGTACGTATTCCTTTAATATTGTTGAGGATCCTCACTGCAGGTGCCCATGTGACACCGCCATCCAGTGATTTTGAAAAACCAAGGGCTTTTTCATCACCGGGCCAGCTGTCATATACAGACCAGACACAATAAGCCTCACCATCAGGCCCTGTCTTGAAGTTCTCGCCCTGGTTGTGGCTTCCTGCTGCTGTTCCTGAACTGATCGCAACCGGGGTTGACCAGGTAACGGCATTGGTATTTGAATAGGAAACAGTGATCTGGTTATTCTTCATCCACCCGTTATACAAGTTGCCATTGTAAGGACTTGTAGGGCTGTTGTCAACCCAAAGATGATTTTTATCCAGCATATTGAACATGCTGCCAGTTGCTACTTTTGACACAGTCCATGTGGCACCGTCGTCATCAGAATAAGAAACGCTTTGGCCGTAAGCTGCATCAATGAACCCGATGAAATAGCGGCCATTCATGTTAATGCAGGCAGCCGGGTCCCCTGAATTGTTTGCTCCTGCCCCTTGGTTTGATCCTTCCCAGGATTCACCGCCATCAAGTGACTTATACCAGTCGGCACCATTCGTGCTACCTGAGGAGGGCTGTGAGGTTTCATTGTTGGAGTTGAGCACATGCATATTATCATTCGGGTTATGCACAATGGAGTTTTCGCTCTGGGTTGTTACGGTTGTTGTAACTGGTACATCCGGTGAATCATCCACAAGCACACCTCTATTATTATACACTTTTGTTCCCGTAAATACCGGTGCCGGGATCCGGGTATAAGGCTGAACAGGAACAAGTCCCCTCTTGGCCATCTCTGACCAGTATCCCATGTTATCAATCCTTGTATCAGGTTGATAACCGGGAGGGAGGGTCACCTTTTCCTGTGCATTGATTTTTGTACCGAAAAAGCAAAACAGAGCTATAATTCCGGCTAAAAGAGTCATTTTTTTCATCATGGTAAATGGAATTAACAGATTTTGATTCTGGTTTATTGACTTCAAAGTTACAAAGAATTTTGGTGTACCTTTGTAGATAATTATTCAGGGTAACGAAAAGTAAACACGGTGAAAAACCGGATAATAAGATATCTTCTTTCAATATTCCTTCTGGCAGTTATCCTTTTTGGATCGACAGGCATTACCTATTCCTTTCATTCATGTTCTTCCAGCCAGAAGACGGAAATGAAGGTTTATCCTGAATTGTTCGGAATACCGGTGGGCTGCTGCTGTGATGGGCAGGTTGCATCAGGATCTCCCGATCCTGAAAATACCCAGCCCGGGATGGATATGCCGGAATGTTGCAAAACGAATCATGCATTTTTCAAAGTGACCGTTTTTGCATGTACCGATCCAATCCATATTTCACCTTCGGTTACCTTCCTGTTCAATGTTGAAGGAATGGCAGAAAATTCTCCCATCACTGAAAGTGTGGCCTTCAAAACAGGTTTACCATTGCCTGATCCATCGCCGCCGCTTTATGGCATAGACCTGGTCCATTTTCTGAACCAGGCAAAGATCCCTTTCCCTGTTTGTGCATGATGTTTTCCCAATGATAAAGCCATTCCAGGCTTTTGAGGGTGTCATGTGTTTTTCCAGATTTACTAATTCAAACAGGAAATCGTATGAAGTATTTCAAGTATATTATTATATGGCTGCTTGCCATTTTATCAGACCGTGCTCTTTCACAGAATGTTTCCGGGGCTGTTTTTGAAAAACAGAAAGCAGCTGAGAAAATTTCACTTGCAGGAGTTAACGTTTATTGGGTGAATACGGGGACGGGAACCTTTACGGATGATAAAGGAAAGTTCCAGTTGTCTGCTTCAGGGATCAAAGATTCACGCCTTGTTTTCAGCCTCCTTGGATACAGAAAAGATACCGTCAGGATTACAAAGGAAAAAGTAAAATTAGATATTTACCTTGAACCTGATGAACAACAACTCAACGAGGTTGAAGTAAAAGACAGGCAGGGGAGTTTTATTTCAAAACTCAATGCCCGGCAAACCCAGGTGATCAACATCGGCGAACTTCAGCGGGCCGCCTGTTGCAACCTGGCCGAGAGCTTTGAAACCAATGCATCTGTGGATGTGTCATTCACGGATGCAGTTTCCGGGGCAAAACAAATCCAGCTTCTCGGTCTTTCCGGCATTTACAGCCAGGTGATGACAGAGAATATCCCCCTGATCCGGGGTCTGGCAAGTATTTATGGCCTGAACTATATCCCCGGTCCATGGATGGAATCAATCCAGATTTCCAAGGGGACAGCTTCCGTGGTCAACGGGTATGAATCAGTCACCGGGCAGATCAATGTTGAGTACAAGAAACCGGAAAATGCTGAGAAATTCTATGTAAATCTCTATGGGAACAGCAACCTGAGGTTTGAAGCCAATCTCGATGGTTCAATTAAGCTGAATGACAAGCTGAGTACCTTGCTCGCTGCCCATATTGATGAATTCCACAACAAATTTGACCGGAATGATGACGGGTTCATGGATCTTCCGAAACTGGAGACCTATAATTTCTTCAACCGGTGGGATTACATCAATCCCGGAAAAATGGTCTCAAAACTTGGCATTCAGTACCTCGATGAGTCCAGGAACGGCGGTCAGATGGCGTTTGATAAAAATGCGATGACGTATGATACAACAGGCATAACGAACGGAACAAAGACCTACGGAATTGGGATCCGGACCAAACGGCTGGCTGCCTTCTGGAAGAATGGATTTTTTATCAGGGATCACCCGCAATCAAGTTTCGGACTGATCCTTTCGGGGATCAACCACGAACAAACCGGGTTCTATGGCATAAACCAGTACTATGGTCATGAACGGAACCTCTACGCCAACCTGATCTTCAATACCACCATAAACGGGGATAAGCACAAGATCGCCGCAGGAATCAGTTACATGCTGGATGATTATACCGAAAGTTATGATCAGATCCAGCTGGTGTACGATTTTGCATCAACCGATATTTTTAAACTCAGGGATTCACTTCATGTAAACATCAATCAGAACAGAACGGAATGGGTGCCGGGTGCATTTTTTGAATATACCCTGAATCTGAAGAAGTTCACACTTATTGCGGGCTTGCGTGGCGATTATGATAATATGTGGGGGGCATTTGTCACTCCAAGATTGCACCTTCGCTATAAATTCAATGAAACAACGTTGATCAGGGGATCCGTGGGTATGGGTTACCGGACTGCCAACGTTCTCGCTGAGAACAGTCCCGTATTTGTCAGCCAGCGGAAGTTCGTCATTTCCGAAAAACCCGAGCAGGAAAAGGCATTGAACTTCGGGGTTAATTTTACCAAGGAATTCAACCTCTTTCACCGGAAAGCCGAAATCGATCTTGATGCATACAGAACTTCTTTTTACAACCAGGTGGTAGCGGATGAAGATACCGATCCAACCTCCGTGTATATTGGTAACCTTCATGGGAAATCTTATGCGAACAGCATCCAGGTGCAGTTCATGGCTGAACCGGTTAAGCGATTAAATGCGACGGTGGCGTTCAGGGTGAACGATGTCAAACAAACGATCCATGGAGAACTTCTGGAAAAACCTTTCGTCAACCTTTACAAAGGACTGGTGACACTGTCATATGCCACAAAATTCAGCAAGTGGATGTTCGACGTTACAGGTCAGCTTAATGGCCCTGCCCGGATCCCGAATGCAGAGAACATGCCCCCTTCTCTTCAACGTGATGGTCATTCGCCGGTTTATTTCCAGCTCCTGGCTCAGATCACGAAAAAGTTTAAATTTGTGGATGTTTATCTGGGCGGGGAAAATCTGACGAATTATGTTCAGAAAGACCTGATCGTTGAATATTGGAAACCGTACCATTCTCACTTTGATGCATCCATGGTCTGGGGACCTGTCGTCGGTGCCACGGTTTATGCAGGAGTCAGGCTGAATATTAAGTGATGTCAGATAGGCAGTAGGCAATAGGCAATAGGCAATAGGCAATAGGCAATAGAGAAGAAAGTATGAATAATAGAAGCCCGAAGCCCGAAGCCCGAAGCAGTTAACAATTATTGAAACACCTAATAAATTATATAATAAATGAAAACAAAGAATAAAATCCTGTCCCTGCTGATTGCAGCACTGTTTGTAATGACCTTATCGCAGCAAGGAATGTCACAGCCAAAAAAAGAAGAAGTCATCAAGATAAAAACCTCTGCCGTTTGCGGAGAATGTAAGGACCGTATTGAGCAGGGACTTGCCTACGAAAAGGGGATCAAGGATGTAACACTGGATACGGAAACGAAAATAGCCACTGTTACCTTCAACCCCTTGAAGACTAACCCGGATAAAATAAAGGAAAAAATATCGAAACTTGGGTATGATGCCGATGATATTCTGGCAGATCCTGCGGCATATGCCAAACTTCCTGCATGTTGCAAAAAAGATGCAAAGAAGCATTGATGAAAAAGCTTTTTTTTCCCTTTTGGTTACTGTTTTTGTTCAATCTGTCCGGGTTCAGTCAGAATGCCGCGGGCAGCCTGGGCAAGGAGACCTTCAGGTTCAGGGACCAAACCCTTCCGCCGGAGGAGCGTGTCGATGACCTGGTTTCCAGGATGACCCTTGATGAGAAAGTCCTTCAGATGCAGAACGATGCCCCGGCAATTTCGCGTTTGGGCGTTCCTGCCTATAACTGGTGGAATGAATGCCTGCACGGTGTTGCAAGGAATGGCATTGCCACGGTTTTTCCGCAGGCGATTGGAATGGCTGCCACCTGGGATCCGGATCTGATCGGGGAGGAGGCCGGGATCATCTCTACAGAAGCAAGGGCTAAATACAATGAAGCACGACGGACCGGAAAGAATGAGATCTACCAGGGGTTGACATTCTGGTCGCCCAATATCAATATTTTCAGGGACCCGAGATGGGGCCGGGGACAGGAAACCTATGGCGAGGACCCGTATCTTACCGGGAGGATAGGGGTGGCTTTTGTAAAAGGATTACAGGGTGACGATCCATACTATTTCAAGGTGATCTCCACGGCAAAGCACTTCGCCGTGCACAGTGGCCCGGAATCAACAAGGCATAAGTTTGATGCATGGTGCAGTGACCAGGATGTTTATGAAACATATCTTCCGGCGTTCGAAGCATTGATCCGCGAAGGCAGGGCAGGTTCTGTGATGGGTGCTTATAACAGGTTTCGAAATGTCCCATGCTGCGCCAGTGATCTGTTCCTGGATCAGACACTCCGTGAAAAATGGGGGTTCAGGGGCTATGTTGTTTCAGACTGCGGGGCAGTGTGGGATATGTTCAATGGCCATAACCTTGTGAATGATGCAGAAAAAGCTTCGGTTATGAGCGTGGAAGCCGGCTGTGACCTGACCTGCGGGAATGAATATGGCAGCCTGGTCAAGGCAGTCGGGGATGGGTATATCAGCAAATCAGCAATTGACAGATCTGTGAAACGGTTGTTCATGGCGAGGTTCCGGCTGGGAATGTTCGATCCTGACAGCCTCGTGCCGTTTTCCGGGAAGTCAATGGCCGATAATGACCGGCAGGAAAGCCGGGAACTGGCACGGAAAGTTGCCCGGGAGAGTATTGTGCTTCTGAAAAACGAGAACAATCTTCTGCCGCTTCCGGGCAAGATCCGGTCAATTGCTGTCATTGGCCCGTATGCAGATCAGGTTAACGTGCTCCTTGGTAACTACAACGGTACTCCTTCGTCTCCCGTTACCATCCTGCAGGGTATAAAAGAAGGTGCCGGGAAAAACGTTTCGGTCCGGTATGCAGAAGGTGTGGTGCCAATGGAAATGTATGCCCGGGATAAGGCAAGTGCAGATCATAATGAGGAGAAGCTGGAAAAGGAGGCAATAGAGCTGGCTTACAGTTGTGACATTGTGATTTTCGTCGGAGGCATTTCCCCGGAACTCGAAGGGGAAGAACTCAGGGTTGCCATTGATGGTTTCAGCGGGGGTGATCGCACACACATGAACCTGCCCGCAAACCAGGCAAAGCTGCTTGAAAAGATCCATTCGTCTGGTAAAAAGATCATTCTTGTCCTGACCAATGGCAGTGCACTTTCAATCGGTTGGGCAAAAGACCATCTGCCGGCCATCATTGAAGCCTGGTATCCCGGGGAGGAAGGCGGTCATGCTGTGGCGGACGTGATTTTCGGAAATTATAACCCCGCCGGCCGCTTGCCGGTGACCTTCTATAGTTCTGTAAATGACCTTCCGCCATTTGAAGATTATTCGATGAAAGGAAGGACTTACCGCTATTTTACAGGAAAACCGCTCTTCCCTTTTGGTTTTGGACGAAGTTTCACCTCCTTTAAATACGACGATTGTTTGCTTTCTTCAGAAAATGCGCTTCCTTCGGATACGATCCTGCTGTCAGTGAAGATCACGAACACAGGGAAATATGATGGCGATGAGGTTGTGCAGGTCTATTCTGCCGGTCAGCATGGAGGGATGATCCAGCCGGTAAAGGAATTAATTGCTTTTCAGCGGGTCCCCCTTCAAAAAGGTGAAACAAAGAGGATTTCGATCCCAATCGCAATCCGCCAATTACGCTATTACGACATTGAACAGAAAGATTACCGGGTGATGCCCGGAATCCATACTCTGCTTATAGGCGCAGACTCTGAAGATATAAGGTTGAAAAAGGAGATACGTATCCTTGATCAATGAACCAAAGTCAGCCAGGAATTCACGGCATAAATTTTTTCCTGTCTTTTTTACAGATCATTTTGATGGCCGAACGTCCGGTGATGAGACCGGATGGTAATCCACCGCCTGGCGAGATCCAGTGTCCGGCCATATAAAAGTCGGAAAGACCGGGAAGAGTCTGTGGTACTTGTTTCGTCATATTGCTTTTTGTCAGCAGCCATCCCTGGTACGACCCTTTCCAGTTTCCGGTATATCGGATAAATGTCATGGGTGTAGCCACATCAGCCACCTCCACCTGGTTTCCGATGCCGGGATAGATCTGTTCCAGCGAGCTGATCACATTTTCCCGGACCCTTTTTTTCTCAGCTTCATATGAATCTTTTACCTTCCTGAGTTCCTGCCAGTATTCATAGGAAGCAGGCAGCATGACGATAAAAATGCTCTTCCCTTGCGGACAAAGCACCTTGTCATAGGTGTAGTTTTTGAAGGATAACGTCCTGATCTCATCCTGCCCCACCCGGAACGGGACTTTCAGCGGGAATGTCAGGCTTATCGGTTCATTTGAATAATCCGCATTGATGCCAAGGGAAACATAGAGCAAAGGAGGGAAGGGTTCCAGTTCTGAATACAGGCGCTCGATCTTTTTATTGATATACTTACCTTCAAGCATTTCAAAAATGGTAGAATGACCGTCTGCGGCAGAGATCACAATATCGGCCCCGATCTCCCTGCCATCGGTAAGCCTCAACCCCACTGCTTTATTGTCCCTGACAAGGATCTTTTCCGTTTTCGAATTGTAATGGATGAGGCCGCCCAGTTTCTCAAACCTTTCCACGACGGAACGGATGAAGGCCGATGAACCTCCCATTGGATATCCTCCGTTGCCACTCGCCATAAGCCCGATCGACCAGAGGATAAACGCAGATGGCATCCCGTGCCAGTCGAGTGATTGGGCGAAGAGCCTTTTTAACTCAGGACTTTTGAATTTCTCAGCCAGTTCTTTAACAGAGATCCTGTATTTATAAAAGGAACTGATCAGCGGCAGGAATTTGACAAGTGAAGAAAAGTTCATGTCAGGAGGCATCTCATGGCGTTTGAATTTCTCAATATCGCGGATCAGTTCTTCAATAGGCTTTTTATCTTCAGGTGAAATGGCAAGCAATTCCTGCTTCAGTTTTTGTGGATCCGTATAAAGTGTGCGGATGATCCCGTTTTCATCCATGATTTTCGAGAGGTAATCATAATTGAAGAATTCCTTATTCTGGACACCTCCAATATCCGCCCATAATTTGTAATAGGTGGAGGCAGGGGAGGACCCGGTCAGCCAATGGATGCACCCGTCAAATATGTAATCCTTCCTTTTCCATGATGTGCATAATCCCCCGGCAATTGAATGCATTTCGAATATTTCGGCTTTATATCCGTTGAGGAGTGCATAGATACCGGAAGAAAGACCTGCAATGCCCCCTCCGATGATGGCGATGGATTTTGACATATTGGAATGTTTTGATTTTACCCCTGCTTACGCTTAAATTTGTAACTGTAAAAATAATAAATCAAACCATGAAAAAAATCCTGGCAATTATTTCCTGTATCATGATGAATCTGTTTGTTTCTGTTCAGTCGGAGGGTGCCGTTACTGACAGTTCCTATTATGGGTTCACGGTAAAATTTGATGCCACCCTTGGCAGGCCGCCGGATGTTGCTTATTTGTGCCTGGTTGATGACATAGGGGAATGGTGGAATGCCGACCACACCTTTTCGGGAAAATCATCCAACCTCACTTTGGATGCCACCTTTAATGGGTGTTTTTGCGAGAAACTGGAAAATGGAGGTTTTGTCAGGCATATGTCCGTAGTTTTTGCAGAACCGGGAAAAGTTTTGCGAATGCAGGGTGGTTTGGGTCCGTTGCAGTCAATGGCTGTAACCGGGACCATGACTTTTTTATTTGCTGTTGAAGGAGTCGGAACGCGGTTGACTGTGACATATAGTGTCGGAGGTTACACACCCGGCGGGTTGGCTAAAATGGCGGGAATTGTTGACACTGTGCTTGGTGAGCAGATCGGCAGGTACACGAAATATTGCGGAAAATGACCGGATCACCCTAAAATATTTGATATTCATTAAATCATTATGTATATTCGCTTCGATTAAAGAAATATAAGGAATTTCCGCAGCCTGGCACCCTGCTTTTTTGTTTAGTGACCTATGAACCAACTGTCCCAAACCCGGTTTAGATATCATTCATGAAAAGAAGAAATCCCTTCCTGCCTTCCCCCGGCGAACAAAGAACCAGGCTGAAATATTTCATGATCAATTCAAGCATCATCTATCTTTTTTCCTACCTGTTCGTATACCTGCTCAATCAGCTCATCTCTCTTGAAATTGCGCACCTGCTTCACATTCCTGGAAAACTCTATTATTATGAGGTGTTTTTCATCAATAATGATTCATGGTCTGTCTTCAATGCACTGATGGTTTCCAATGCGGGTTTATTCCTGATTTTCTTCCTCGGGATCGCGATCCTTGGCAGGGTTAAAATAAGCGAAGCCATGCGGCCTTACTTCCGGATGTTCCTGTTGTGGTTCTCTTTTCACTGTGTCAACCTTCTGCTGGGTGGAATTATTGCAGGAACCTTTACCCGGCTTGGCCCGGGCTATGTGATGGATTTCTTCTTCTGGCCCGAGTTTTATATCTATGTCGCCTTGATATTGATCGCAGTGGTATCCCTCATTTATATCGGGCGGTCTTTTACGATCAGCTTTCTGCGGACTTCTCCTTCCTTATACTGGATAAAACCGGAGAACCTCAACACCTACCTTGTTCATACCGCGCTTTATCCCTGCCTGATCAACGCCATCCTCCTGTTCCTGGTCAAAATACCCGATCACAAACCCCAGCATGAATATACCGGGCTTCATGATCTGATCCTGTCGCTTTCCATGCTGTTAATTGTTCTTGCCATGCTTTTCCGGAAAAAACCCTACGAACTGGCTACCATCATTTCTGTAAGGGAACGGGACCGGAAAATTCACATGTCATACCTGGTTACTACTGTGATCTTTCTTCTTCTTTTCAGGCTCTGCCTGAATGATTTTTTCTTCTCCCTTTTCTAGCCCTCTGCATCGCTTTTTTTCACTGTTCACCATTCAGGCAACAGGCAACAGGCAATAGGCAATAGGCAATAATTCGAACTTCAAAACTCGTTGTTCAATATTCTCTATTCAGGCAACAGGCAATAGGCAAGAGGCAATAGTTCGAAATTCAAAATTCGTTGATCAATATTCGATATTCAGGCAACAGGCAATAGGCAACAGGCAATAGTTCGGAATTCAAAACACGTTGATCCCTGCCGGCCGGCAGGCAGGAATATTCGATATTCAGGCAATAGGCAATAGGCAAAAGGCAATAGTTCGGAATTCAAAACTCGTTGATCAATATTCGATATTCAATAACGAATGATCTGCGAGTATCCGCAAAATCTGCGAGAAAATTTGTTTTTCATACTTAATAGACACCCCCACGGGGGATGGGTACGATGAACTGAAACGAAAATGTTAGAATCGGTGGAATCACATAAACCTCTGCAGGAATAAAAAAAGGTGATCCCTGAAAAACTCCATGGATCACCCTTTTCAAAAGATTTCCTTATATGATCAGAAATTACTTTTTCTTTGGAGCCGCTTTCTTCTTTGCCGGCGCCTTTTTTTCCTGCTTGATAACAGCCTGGGCTGCGGCAAGACGTGCAATGGGAACGCGAAATGGGGAGCAGCTGACGTAATTGAATCCTTGTGAATTACAGAATTCAACCGAGGCCGGTTCGCCACCATGTTCACCGCAAATACCGATCTTGAGATCTTTTTTGGTTTGCCGTCCCTTGTTAACTGCAATGGAGATCAGTTGCCCGACTCCATCCACATCGATCACCTGGAACGGATCTACCGGGAGGATCTTCTTATTCAGATAATCGGGAAGGAATCCTCCGATATCATCCCTGGAAAATCCAAAAGTCATCTGCGTCAGGTCATTCGTACCGAAAGAGAAGAACTGTGCTTTTTCTGCGATTTTATCTGCTGTTAAAGCCGCTCTGGGGATCTCGATCATCGTTCCGATGAGATGGGGGATCTCTTTAAGTTTGAACTTCGCAAGAACTTCCTTATAGACCTTCTCAATAATCGTATACTGATCATTCAGTTCATTGACGGTACAGGTTACAGGGATCATGATTTCCGGAAAGGGTTTCTTTTTGGCTTTCAGTAATTCAGCCGTAGCTTCAAAGATAGCCCTCACCTGCATTTCAGTGATCTCAGGATAAGTAATGCCAAGTCTCACGCCACGGTGACCCATCATTGGATTGGTCTCATGAAGTGCTTCTGCTCTTTTATCGAATTCGACCGACGAAATTCCAAGGCTTTTGGAGATCTTGTTGCGTGCTTCCGGATTGTTCGGGATGAATTCATGCAAAGGCGGATCGAGTGTCCGGATCGTTACCGGAAAGCCATCCATGGCTTCCATTGTGCCTTTGATGTCAGCTTTCACGAACGGGAAAAGTTCATCCAGCGCTTTTCTGCGTTCTTCCACGCTCTTGGATGCAATCATTTTGCGAAGCAGGAAAAGAGGCTGCTCGGCATTCTTCCCATAGAACATGTGCTCTGTACGGAACAATCCGATCCCTTCGGCGCCGAAAGCTCTTGCTTTTGCAGCATCTTCCGGGGTGTCGGCATTGGTACGGATCTTCATCTTGCGGATTCCGTCGCAAAGTGCCATAAATCCCCTGAAATCAGGATTTTCTTCGGCGGCCTTGATCATTTTCATCTGGCCGTTGTACACATATCCTTTTGATCCGTTCAGTGCGATAAAATCGCCTTCATGAAGCGTGATTCCATCTGTGCTTAAGGTCTTGGTCCCGGCATCTATTTTCAGGGTGCCTGCACCAACGATGCAGCATTTTCCCCAGCCGCGTGCAACCAGTGCTGCATGGCTTGTCATACCGCCCCTGGCAGTCAGGATGGCATAAGCAACCCGCATGCCTTCAATATCTTCAGGGTTGGTTTCTTCTCTGACCAGGATTACTGCTTTCCCTTCCTTTGCCCATTTTACGGCGGTTTCGGAATTGAAAACGATCTGGCCTGTGGCGCCGCCCGGACCAGCGGGAAGCCCTTTTGCCATAGGCTTCAGCTTTTTCTCTGCAACCGGATCAAGGATCGGGTGGAGCAATTCGTCAAGCTGTGAAGGTTCTACGCGGCTGACCGCTTCTTTTGCCGTGATCAGCTTCTCATTATACATGTCAAGCGCCATCTTCACGGCAGCAGGTCCGTTACGTTTACCAACTCTGCACTGAAGCATGTAAAGCTTCCCGTCCTGGATGGTGAACTCAACGTCGAGCATGTTGCGGTAATGCTTTTCGAGCCTTTGCTGAACCTTGTTCAGGTCTTTATAAATGGCAGGCATACTGGTTTCGAGGGATTTGAGATGCCTCGTATGTTCGCCTTTTCCAATTTCATTGATGGGATTCGGGGTGCGGATACCGGCTACAACATCCTCGCCCTGCGCATTTGCCAGCCATTCGCCATAGAAATAATTCTCGCCGGTTGCGGGGTTACGGGTGAATGCAACGCCGGTTGCAGAGGTTTCTCCCATATTGCCGAATACCATTGATTGTACGCTAACAGCAGTTCCCCATTCGTCAGGAATATTCTCAAACCTGCGGTAGGAGATGGCCCTTTTGCCCATCCAGCTCTGGAAAACAGCGCCGATAGCGCCCCATAGCTGTTCCATCGGATCTTCGGGGAAAGGTTTTCCCAGAACGTCCTTTACTTTTTTCTTATAGATGTCGATAAGCTTTTTGAGGTCATCGGCGGTCAGCTCCGTATCATTTGTATAGCCATGCTTTTCCTTCATTTTGTGAAGTTCCTTCTCGAGCTGGACCCTGACGCCCATTCCTTCTTTGGGTTCGATGCCTGCAGCTTTTTCCATGACGACATCAGAGTACATCTGGATCAGTCTGCGCTGTGAATCGTAAACGAACCGGGGATTGTTGGTTTTCTTGATCAGACCATCCCTTGTTTCATCATTCAGCCCAACATTCAGAACGGTTTCCATCATACCCGGCATGGAAGCCCTGGCGCCTGAACGTACGGAAACGAGCAGCGGGTTTTTTTTATCTCCGAAAAGAGCGCCCATCTCTTTCTCAGTTTTCTTCAGAGCGGCTTCAACTTCTTTTTTTAAGGTGGCGGGATATTTCTTTTTGTTTTCATAGAAAGCCGTACACACTTCTGTAGTGATTGTAAAACCGGCCGGAACGGGAAGACCGATATTGACCATTTCAGCCAGGTTGGCACCTTTGCCACCAAGCAGGTTTTTCATGTCTGCTTCACCTTCTGCTTTTTTACCTCCAAAGAAGTAAACATACTTCTTTGCCTTGACATCTATCGACATAGTTTAAATATTTAATGTGTTGATAATATTGATAAAACGATAATTTTTTTGAAGCGGCAAAATTACAACTTATTTTGCTTATGGCAAGGCGGGCAACCATTAATTAATACTCCAGTTTTCCGTAATTCTGCATATTCTGGATAATGGATGATTCCCGCCGGAGCAAGTATGGAGTGGGATGGGCCGGGTTCATGGTTAGCGGGCTGGGAAAAATGGCCACAAGCAATGCAGCATCGGATCTTGACAACGCAGAGGCAGGTTTCCGGAAATAGGTCTGCGATGCCTTTTCAGCGCCGTATAAGCCATCACCCATCTCGATAACATTCAGGTAAACTTCCAGGATTCGTTTCTTCGGCCAGGTAAATTCAATGAGCACAGTGAAATAAGCTTCCAGCCCTTTCCTGAGCCATGAACGTTGAGGCCAGAGGAATACATTTTTTGCCGTTTGCTGGGAAATGGTGCTTGCCCCCCTGATACGTTTTCCATTTGTCTTCTTATTATGTTCCTGCGCTTTTTCAATGGCATCAAGATCAAACCCATGATGGGACATGAACTGGTCATCTTCGGCTACAATGGCAGCAATCTGAAGATTTTCCGAAATTTTCTCCATAGGCATCCATTGCTTTGCCAGCTTTGGTTTTTCTCCGTCAAAAACCTGCTCAACGCTTCTGATCAGCATCAGCGGGGTTACAGGAGGATTTACGAACCGGTAAAGGATCACGAAGAAAATCGATGATCCGAAGAAGAAAACCAGGAAATACTTGATGAACCGCCAGATGAATGCCAGCGGCTTTTTCTTTTTTGACACCCTGGATTTAGCTTTACTTGGCCGACTGGATGTACTTTTCGAGGTCATTCTTGGCTTTGTCAGTGTTCAGGGCATTCTTAACCTCATCATAGTTTTCGGGGTCAAAGCAATGCTTATAGGCCGCTTTTGCTATGCTCAGCCGCGATGATTCGTAGCTGACCACGTACATGGCTTCGGTGATTTGCCGGCAATAAAGACAATGTGACTCAACCAGCTTTTTGGCCTGGGAAGTCTTCGTTCCTTCAAATGGTGCATTTGAGATCATGACGACTGAAGCCTGGAAATCTCCTTCAGGCATCGGTCCGGTGCAGCCACCTGAAGAACTGGTGGCGGAAGATTCGGTCTTTTTGTCTCCCTGCTTTTCCTGTTTCTTCGTCTCCGAAGGCGGTGGAGGCGGAGGGGTCTCTTCTTTTACAGCTTCATCGTGGTGTACATAATCGGAGGTGGTATGCTCCAGCACATAAGAATCCTTTTTTCCCGGATGCAATACATAATACATGGTAGCGCCTGGTTTATTGAAGATCGTCTTGCTGACCTCAGGTATTTTGTTGTCCTGGAAAACGATTCTGACTTTGAATGTCGGCCCTACCAACCCGTCAACCGTGACATGGTCGGAAGGTTTGGCGTTTTTTTCATCACCACCTACGAAGACTGTAAATTTTTCACCTTTTTCTGTGAAAACGATAAAAGTGGTCCCTTGTGAAATGGCTTTACCTGCGAAAAGAAAAACCATAACGATGAATAATGAAGTATAAATCCTTTTCATATCTGGTTTAAATAAAATTTTTGCAAAGATACTGAACATTTTTTCAAACCCTCTTCAGAACGATTCAATCTTTCATCAACCCTTTGCGAATCTCCCGCCGCTTTCCTACCTTTGCCGTGAATTTTTTAACAAGACAAACTGCATGAGTAACTTTATCGGAATCAGGCTTGAAGACAAATATGAACTCGAAACACGGGCTCCGCTTACACCAAAACATGTCGAAAAACTGGTCAAACATAAAAAGCTGGATATCATCGTACAGACATCAGAAAAAAGGGTGTTTAAGGATGAAGAATATATAAAAGCAGGGGCTAAGATCTCCAAAGACCTGAAAAAATGTTCAGTCATTTTTGGCGTCAAAGAGATCCCGAACGACGTTTTTGAACCAGACAAGACGTATGTTTTCTTTTCTCATGTAGTCAAAGGGCAGGCTTATAACATGCCCATGCTTAAACGCATGATGGAATTGAAATGCAACCTCATTGACTATGAACGGGTAGTGGATGAACAGGGTAAACGGTTGATCTTTTTCGGAAAGTATGCAGGTCTTGCAGGCATGATCAACTCATTATGGTCGTTGGGACTGAGGATGAAAGAAGAAGGATATATATCAAACCTGCTGAAGGTCAAACAGGCTCATAATTACCATTCGCTGAAGGAAGCGAAAGATGACATTTCAGCCATTGGTCAGCTGATCGCGGAAAACGGCATACCTCATGAATTGCGTCCGTTTGTGATCGCCTTTACGGGATACGGCAACGTTTCCCAGGGTGCCCAGGAAATATGCGGACTGCTTCCTGTAAAAGAGATTTCCCCTGAAAAGTTATTGAATCTTCACCTCAGGAAAAAATTGCCGGATAACCTGATCTACAAGGTGATCTTTCATGAAGAAGATCTTTATGAAACCATAAACGGAGAGCCTTTCGACCTGTCTGAATATTATTCGAATCCGCAGAATTTTAAAAGTAAATTCGAAAAATACCTCCCCCACATTTCAGTTCTCATCAATTGCGTTTATTGGGATAAGCGGTATCCGCGGCTCGTTACGAAGGAATACCTCAAAAAGGCATTTTCAAAAGGAAAGCCAAGGCTGAAAGTGATCGGGGATATCAGTTGTGATGTGGAAGGTTCTGTTGAATGCACACTGAAGCCAACCCCTATTGACGATCCGATATATATGTATGATCCTTCTACCGGCGAGATCACTTCAGGACATGAAGGCAAAGGTGTCCTGGTTATGGCTGTCGATATCCTGCCAAGCGAGCTCCCCAGGGATGCTTCAAACGGTTTTGGCGACGTGCTCGTCAATTTTGTTAAACCCATATCCGATGCCGATTTTGAAGAGAATTTTGAGGACCTCGACCTTCCGAAAGCCATCAAAAAAGGACTGATCCTTCACCGCGGCGAACTCACCCCCGATTATAAATACATGGAAGAGTTTCTGAAATGAGTATTGCGGGAAACTGAATTCGGATAATATCAAATCCTTTTAGATCAATTAGATCAATTAGGTCAATTAGGTAATTAGATTTTTATATACTTTTCACCACAAAACAAACCTTATGAATAAGATCCTTATCCTTGGCGCAGGCCTCGTGGCAAAACCCATGGTTCAATATTTACTTGGCAAGGATTACCAGGTTACAGTTGCATCCAATACTCCGGACCGCGCTGCTGACATGATCAAAAGCAATCCTGGCGGAAAAGTAGTGTTTTGGGAAGCAACGGATGAGAACAGCCTCGATGCGCTGGTTGCAGATCATGACATTACGGTCAGCCTGCTGCCATACGTGTTCCATGTAATGGTCGCAAAACATTGTCTTGCCCACAAAAAAAACATGGTCACCACTTCCTACGTGAAACCGGAAATGAAAGCCTTGGATGAAGAAGCAAAAAAAGCAGGTATCATCATCCTGAACGAAATCGGGCTTGATCCCGGCATTGACCATATGTCGGCCATGAGACTGATCGACCATATTCATGACAAAGGAGGAGCCGTCCTTGAATTTTATTCCATTTGTGGCGCACTCCCGGCCCCGGAAGGTGCGGATAACCCGTTTAAATATAAATTTTCCTGGAGCCCCAAAGGTGTGGTTATGGCCGGGAACAATGATGCATTATACCTCAGGCATGGTCAGCTTGTCCAGGTTCCGACAAAAGATCTGTTCAAAGATCCCTTTACTGTTGATTTTCCCGGAATCGGGACACTCGAGGTCTACCCGAACAGGGATTCGATTGCCTATAAGGAAATATACGGGATTCCCGAGGCTCAAACAATGTTCCGCGGAACTTTCCGTTATAAAGGCTGGTGCGAAACCCTGGACCTTATCAAGAAGCTTAACCTGATCTCGAACGAAAAGTTCGATATGACCGGGATGACCTTTGCGGATTTGGTCATGAAACAAATCGGGAAGTTTGACGCCACGGGCCACGAGCCCCGGGTTACAAGTAATGAAAGCACCGCAGCCCATGGCCCGCGGCTCGTTGCAGAATACCTTGGTATCCCGGAAAACAGCTACGCACTTCAGGCCCTCAACTGGCTTGGGCTGTTCGAAAATAAACCGATGAACAGGACCATGGATAGTACGTTCGAAGTGACTTCCGACCTGATGATCGGTAAAATGTCGCTGGGAATGGAGGAACGCGATATGGTCGTTCTCCAGCATACATTCCTGGCAGGTTATTCTGACGGACGAAAAGAGGTCCTCCGTTCACGGATGCTTGATTTCGGAACGCTTTCAACCGATACATCCATCGCACGGACTGTTGCACTGCCTGCCGCCATCGGAGTAGAAATGATCCTTACAGGTAATATCAAAGCAAAGGGTGTTCATATCCCGGTGATCCCTGAGATTTACAATCCTGTTCTCAATCAGTTGGAAAAATTGAACATCAGAATGGTGGAGGAATTTGACCTTCCGTTAAGTGAGAACATCAGTTAATCTGAAAGTGTTCATTGCCTGAATCAAAATCAAACCTGAATGGCACGATTCTTAGTTTTATTTATCATTATCCTGTTCGCTTATGCGCTATACAGCATGTTCAGGAGAAAGAGCCCTGACGACAAGCAAAGCACCGGAACCAGTGAACCACGGTCCGGAGGAAAATACGGGAAATGGATCGGAGGTGGTCTTGGATGGGCGTTTGGAGGCCCGATCGGGGCCATCCTGGGCTTCGCGATGGGATCTATGTTCGATGGCACGACCGTGACCAGGACAGCTTACCGGGGAACAGCCCGTGGTGATTTTGCCATGAGCCTGCTCGTCCTTTCTGCCGCCGTTATGAAAGCGGATGGAAAAGTAGTAAAGTCAGAACTCGACTACGTAAGAAGCTTTTTTATCAGGCAGTTCGGACTTGAAGAAGCCGAACAGCTCATTCTTCACCTCAGAGAGATCATCAAACAGGAGATCAACATCCAGGATGTCAGCATCCAGATCGGTCAATACATGGACTATTCCTCCCGGCTGCAGCTTCTGCATTTTCTTTTTGGTGTAGCGTCGGCTGATGGCCAGTACCATCCGGCAGAGGTTGATGTGATTGAAACGATCAGCGGCCTGATGAGTATCAGTCAGACAGATTTCCACTCGATCAAAGCCATGTTCGTCAAGGATGTAAACAGTGCATACCAGATCCTGGAAATCACCCCTGATGCGACAAATGATGAAATAAAGAAAGCTTACCGTCGCCTGGCCATACAATATCATCCGGATAAAGTCAGTCACCTTGGCGAAGACATCAAAAAGGCGGCCACTGAAAAAATACAGAAGCTTAACGCCGCCTACGAGGAGATCAAAAAGCAAAGGGGAATGAAGTAACCTGAGTCGGCAGTTGGCAATTGGCAGTCGGCAACCACGTTATTCCTGTCTTCAAATCTCACAATTATTCCCAAAATGGTTTATTAGCCATATGCCTTCACAGGCATACAAACAAGCAGGTAAACTATTTCCTTGAATATTTCCCCATCAGGTCACTTTTTGCAATGACATGATTTTCAATTTTTTTATGAAGATCCGCTGAACTAAGCCCTTCACGCTCATTGAGCATGATGTCAAGGGCAAAGATCTTGAAAAAATACCGGTGTGTACCTCCCGGGGGACACGGACCTGAATACTCCGTTTGGCCCATCCCGTTTATTCCTCCCCGGATCTCCTTAACCTCGTTGTTCCTGATGATGAAATGTTCATTGAATTTTGTCACCGTAACCGGGATATTGTAAACAACCCAATGTACAAAAGTTCCCCGCAGAGCATCAGGATCGTCGCAAATGAGTGCAAAGCTTTTTGTTTCAGATGGGAAATCCGACCATTCTAAGGGCGGAGAAACATTGATCCCGTCGCAGGTGAACTTTGACGGGATCGTTTCATTTTGCATAAATGCTTTGCTTTGAATGTGCATGTCTTTCATTGGCTTGCTTTTTTTTTGATTCTGGGCAACAAGGCTCGATACCAGGCCAAAAGCAAAAAACCAGGGGAAGAGCGAGGCTGCCCAGATGATCAGTTTCACTTTTTTCATGGTCATGTCAGAGTTTAAAGACCTTCTCTATATACTTCCTGTTGTGATTATCGAGGAATTGCAGAATAAGTTCACCCCGCGGATAATCTGACAGGTTAAAAGTCACATCGGATATTCCGGGACTGGAAGTAAAACTCAATCCTCCCAACACCCGGCCGGAAAGATCGAAAATGACAAGAGTCCTGATGAATGAATCATCCGACTGTACCCTGATATGAAGGTTGTCTACGAAGGCATTGGGATATACATGAATCTGAACATACGGAGGCACTTCGCTGATTCCGAGGGGGATTACAGTGAATGTCCCGGTCATTCCCATGGCGAAATGCGGAGTGCATTTATAGGCGTAGGTTCCGATCACTGCAGGAATGTATTCGAAAAAAATACTGTTGGAATTAATCGGCTGATCCCAGGTTGCTGCCCCGGCCGGAACGGTGATCGAGGTTGTAGTATGTGAACCGCTTTTCCATTCCCATTCAATGGTATCACCGATCTTTACGGTTGGAATAGTTGATGGAGAAAAAGAGAAGTCCTGAACATCAATATGGTATTTGGTGGCAATTGAATTGCTGTGAAAAATGGCAACAAACCAAAGTACCAGGATAAGTGTATATGTTAGTTTCTTTTTCATATCGAAATTAATTTAGATTAAATTAATACAAATATACGACACCTTATTCCTGAAATCAAGTTTTTTTGCCCGCAGTGAATAAATTCTTAATTTTCGGGTTCCAATTACAGATTAATAAATTCTCCTGATATGAAAAACTGCCTGTTTTTATTTCTTCTCGCAATGTTGTCGTCGAATTCACTTTGCCAGGAAAAGCCGAACCCTTCTGACCGGGAGACCGATCCAGTCATCATTCAGAAGCTGGAGCAATGGAAGGACCGTAAGTTCGGATTACTGATGCATTGGGGACCATACAGCCAGTGGGGAATTGTGGAATCCTGGTCGATCTGTTCGGAAGATGAACCCTGGTGTTCGAGGAACATCAAGAACTATAATGATTATTGCAGGAAATATATGAAGCTGAAAGAAACATTCAATCCAACCCGTTTTGATCCTTCAAAGTGGGCAATAGCTGCAAAATATGCCGGTATGCAATATGTGGTATTCACAACAAAACACCATGACGGGTTTTGTATGTTTGATACGAGGCTTACAGATTACCGGATAACGGATGCCGGCTGTCCTTTTCATTCTGATCCCCGGGCAGATGTTGCAGCGGAAATTTTTAAATCCTTCAGGGAGGAAGGCTTCTGGGCAGGCGCTTACTTTTCAAAGCCGGACTGGCACTCGAATGATTACTGGGCCGAGGAATGGGCGACACCGACCCGTAATGTTAACTATGATATAAAAAAACATCCGGACCGTTGGAAGAATTTCAGCAAATATACTTACAATCAAATAGAAGAGCTGATGACCCGATATGGCAAACTTGACATTCTATGGCTTGATGGGGGATGGGTTTGCCCGCAAAACAACCAGGATATAGATATGCCTGGGATTGCAAAAATGGCAAGGAAGGCACAACCGGGGATATTGATCGTCGACAGGACCGTAGCCGGCAAGTACGAAAACTACCGGACCCCTGAACAGGAAGTTCCCGAAAAGCCGCTCGACTACCCCTGGGAAACTTGTATGACCATGGCAACATCCTGGTCATATGTTCCGGATGATGTTTACAAGCCTGCAAATAAAATAATTCACCTGCTTGTTGATATTGTTGCAAAAGGGGGAAACTTCCTCCTGAATATAGGTCCTTCTCCTTCCGGGGAATTCTCCGATACAGCTTATGCAAGACTAAGAGAGATAGGTGACTGGATGAAAATAAATGGTGAGGCGATATACAAGACCAGGCCTGTTGATCCATACAAAAGCGGAAAGGTTTGCTTTACTTCCCTTCCGGATGGGAAGATTTTTGCCATCTACCTTGCAGAACCCGGTGAAAAAATGCCTGCCGAGATCCATGTCGAAGGATTTCAACCGGTCACCACATCAACCATCCAGGTTGTTGGTGTAAAGGGAAATCTGAGGTGGAAGCAGGCAGGAAACGGATTCGTCATTTCTGTTCCGGCAAACATCAGAAAAAACCCACCCTGTAAACATGCCTGGGCATTCAGGATTAACATGGATAACCGCGATTGATTTTGAGCCTGAACAGCTCTGATTTTACTGGGTTAAAACAACACTTGTCATTGAAAGTGATCCGCCGATGATTCGTTCACAGCGAAAGGAAAATGATTCATTGTCATTTTTACAGCCGGCAAGGTATATTAAAGGAAGAAAGTGTTCAGCCGACCGGACCGATAACTCAGCGATCTCCCCTAATGACCGATAGTCCAGCAGTTCATCAATGCGGTTTTCGCGGAGACACATTTTTACCCATTCCTCGAATTCCTGGGCCCACGGGTATTTTTCGTCCGAGAATCCATTTTCTGTCCATAGAAGCCTGGGAAGGTTGTGAACGATATTCCCACTGCATAGAATAAGTACATTTTTTTCACGCAGAACCTTAAGGTCTTTTGCAAGCGCAAGATGATCATTCGCATTTTTGAACCGGTCGAGGCTCAACTGGACAACGGGAATGTCTGCTGCAGGATACATTTGCCTGAGTACTGCCCATGTCCCGTGATCCAATCCCCAGGTAAACAGGTCAGAACTTACCTGTGTACTTTTGGCCAGTTGTTTTATCTGCGAAGCAAGACCGGGTGACCCGGAGGCCGGATATACCTCGTGAAATAAAATTTCCGGAAACCCATAAAAATCGTGAATCGTTTGAGGTTCAAACATGGCCGTTACCTGTGTCCCTTTTGTTTCCCAATGTGCAGAAATAGCCAGGATGGCTGCAGGTCGGGGAATTTCCTTTGCAATTTCCTTCCAGGCATGCGTAAATTCATTATCGTCGATGGCATTCATCGGAGAACCATGACCGATAAAAATTGCTGGAAGCATGAGCTCTTGTTTGGATTTTTCAAACGCATTTACAGGCAATTCCTGCTCAGGAGAAAACTTTATTCGGTTTTTATTATGATGCCTGCAGCAAGGAATCGCACTAATCCTGTATATAATAATTCGTGCAAGTTATGTAAAAGTTATAAGAAATCCAAGAACAAACCGGTTTATTTTCAGAAAAAATTCAAATAGGAGAAAAAACCGGATATTCTTTTTTCAGATTTTTTTCCGTAGTTTTATCCTGAGGCAATTAAAATCGGGAATTATGAATGCAGATGCTACCCCGATCGTTTTCAACTCAGGGTGGTTAACTAACAGAATATCCGAACCGGTGGTTAATTCTTATGCAGGTATGGCATTCCTGGCATCAATCGTGAAAATTCCAGTTCAGCCCAAATTTAAATCCAGCATCCTGCATAGGATAATGAGGTACCATAAAATATTCGTGGCCCATGAAACTGGAATTAAAATGCGAATACATCAGGAAGATCCGGGCTCTCTGGATCTTTACATTGACAAAGATATCCATATAAAGATAATTTCCAATCTGGATGTTATCCTGCTGATAGAAAGAGCGTGTTGCTGGCATATAACCATTTCCAGCGTAAGCAGAATTATAGAAAAGTGTGATCCCAGGTTGAAGCGTGGCCGCTTTGTGAAACAGCTCCTCGGTGAAGTAGATGGTCAGATTCCCAATAAATGCAGGAAGACGAAGGGCATTTGTCCCCTGCACTGTCTGGTACGCAAACTGGCCTTTGAATTTGAATTTCCAAAGATCAATTTCTTCGTTAAGGTAAGTATACAGGTAACCAAACTGGGTATTGTATTGTTGCGGAATGGCGGCGGTATCAAGATAAACAAAATGATTGATCCGGCTCATGTTGAACCCGGCTTCAATTTTATGGAAACGATAAGCGAACCCACCGGCGAATATACTTTGTTTATTCCAGGATGTATCCCATTTAAAATTATTCCCCTCGTAATGTTCATAGAACCACTCCGGTTTCTGATATTGGAAAAGGCCATTAAGGATAATGACACCTGCATTCCTTTTCAGTGATCCGATGGTTTGTCCGAGATTTGCCTTTAACTGAAAATCACCCTCGTTATAATCCCCCAGGACATAATCTCCATGAGCGTTTAGCAGAAGTGATGAATAAGGATGAAAGGAGATATCCACTGCTGGGATGTATTGAAGGAAATACTTCCTGGTTTCCTTTATTGAAACAACCGAATAGAGTTGTTTGATCCTGGCCTGCAATTGAAGCAATCTGTATTTTTTATCCTTGTTGTAGCTTGGATTCGTCCAGTTCACTTCATTCGTGATCCTGATCACATTAATGGAATCGGTGGTTTGAAGGCTATCCAGGTATATATTCTCATAGAATCCTGATTTTGGATTTCCATCAAGATAATTCTGGACCTGACGGTTATATTCAAAGCTGTAGGACAATCTGCCAAGTTCGGTCCTTTTTTTCAGGACGAGGGTGGTGTCAGCTGATGACCTGGGATGACGGGTAAGGTCGAAATAGTGTTTCATGAAGAACCCGTTTTCTCTGACTCTGTTTACGGCACTTGCAAGATTGACTGAAATGATCTGGCGGTTCTTTTCCAGGTTCTCCGTAAAAATGGAATCATCCTGGATGCCACCATTCTCGTTATTTCTGATTCTGTTGACGAGAAAGTTTGCAATAACCCCATAGCGCCGGTCTTTTGTGAAGTATTGTGCTGTTACATAGAAGTTGATCTGGTTGGTGCGTTGTTTTTGGTATGCCCCGGGGGAATTGAACGCCCGGAAATCAAATCCGATATTCAGGGCCCTGTAAACATTCCGGCTGAAGAGGACACGGAAGTAGGTTTCCTTTTTTGCACCCTGTATATAGGTAAGTTCCGTGTAGTCCTTGATCACTTTATAATACCTGACAGAATCATTTTGGAAGAGATAGTTATCAAACGTATGAATACCGAAGTTAAAACCGCTCGACTGCGTAAAGGGGAATGGTGCGAGCAGAAGGCTTGCTGAGCCAATGTTTCCGAGCGTTGCATAAAACCGAGATGATCTGAAAAGGGGATCATAATTCTGGCTGCCTGTAATGGCAGTATCAGCAGAGGTGAGGTTGAGTCTTCCGAATTTTTCAAAGTCATTGTGAAAGTAATAGACAAGGGTGGAATCGAACTTTGGGGTTGATTTTATCAATGAATCGGCCGGATTCCCGGAGGCATGCAGGAAAAGGGAGGAAAGAACGAGGAGTAAAGCAAGGAGGAATTTTATAAACTCTTTATGCAGCATCTGGGGTTACGTAATGAGTTGTAAAGGTAATAAAATTACAGAACAGGGGAGGGGGCAGAGGGATGAAAATCATAATCCTTGCAGGTAGTGGAGGTATCGGAAAGGTACATGGGTGCAAAAAAAAATCCCCCGTGATTTCTCAGGGGGGATTAGAAAAGATCGGCAACGACATACTCTTCCACAAAAACTGTAGTACCATCTGCGCAGGTGGGCTTAACTTCTCTGTTCGGAATGGGAAGAGGTGATCACCACCGCTGTAGTCACCGTAAGATCTTTTGTAATGAAAACCAGAGTCATCATTACAATACCTTATGACATATATATGAAAGAAAATACGATGTTTTGATATTAAATTATCATTGTGTTTAGAAGAAAGCTTACGGGTAATTAGTAATACTCGGCTTTGACATTACTGCCTTTACACCTGTATCCTATCAACGTGGTGATCTACCACGACCCTTAAAGGAAGTCTCATCTTGGGCTGAGTTTCGTACTTAGATGCTTTCAGCACTTATCTCATCCAGACGTAGCTACTCTGCAATGCAGCTGGCGCCACAACAGATACACTAGCGGTCTGTCCAACTCGGTCCTCTCGTACTAGAGTCAGGTGCCCTCAAACTTCCAACGCCCACAACAGATAGGGACCGAACTGTCTCGCGACGTTCTGAACCCAGCTCACGTGCCACTTTAATCGGCGAACAGCCGAACCCTTGGGACCTTCTTCAGCCCCAGGATGTGACGAGCCGACATCGAGGTGCCAAACCACTCCGTCGATATGAGCTCTTGGGAGTGATCAGCCTGTTATCCCCGGAGTACCTTTTATCCTTTGAGCGATGGCCCTTCCATTCGGAACCACCGGATCACTATATCCAAGTTTCCTTCCTGTTCGACTTGTATGTCTCACAGTCAAGCACCCTTATGCTATTGCACTCTGCGCATGGTTACCAAGCATGCTGAGGGTACCTTTGAAAGCCTCCGTTACGCTTTTGGAGGCGACCACCCCAGTCAAACTACCCACCATACACTGTTTCCCGCTGGGCGGGATTAGGCGCCAGATAAACAAAGGCTGGTATTTCAAGGTTGACTCCACGACTCCTAGCGAAGCCGCTTCACAGTCTCCCAGCTATCCTACACATTGTTTATCCAGAGTCAATGTAAAGTTATAGTGAAGGTTCACGGGGTCTTTCCGTCCCGTTGCGGGTATCCGGCATCTTCACCGGAACTACAATTTCACCGAGCTCATGGCTGAGACAGTGCCCAGATCGTTACACCATTCGTGCAGGTCGGAACTTACCCGACAAGGAATTTCGCTACCTTAGGACCGTTATAGTTACGGCCGCCGTTTACTGGGGCTTCAATTCAAAGCTTCGTATTGCTACTAACCTCTCCTCTTAACCTTCCAGCACCGGGCAGGTGTCAGGCCATATACTTCATCTTAAAATTTTGCATAGCCATGTGTTTTTGATAAACAGTCGCCTGGGCCATTTCTCTGCGGCCACGCCGAAGCGTGGCGTCCTTTATTCCTAAGTTACAGGACTAATTTGCCTAGTTCCTTAGCCATGATTCACTCGAGCACCTTTGGATACTCTCCTCGACCACCTGTGTCGGTTTCCGGTACGGGTAGCAATTATCTGAAGCTTAGAGGTTTTTCTTGGAAGTTTGATTACGGTCATTATCCGTTTGTCCGAAGACTCACGGTACTATGAGGTTTCAGCACATTTAGTGGATTTTCCTGCCAAATGTATACCTACGCCCTTCAACGTACTATTCCGTCAGTACGCAGACCTGTCACTACTTCGTCACCCCATCGCAATAATTGCTAGTATAGGAATATTAACCTATAAGCCATCGGTATCTCCTTTCGGATTAACCTTAGGGCCCGACTAACCCTGATCCGATTAGCGTTGATCAGGAATCCTTGGTCTTTCGGTGTGCGGGTTTCTCACCCGCATTATCGTTACTTATGCCTACATTTGCTTTTCCAGCCGCTCCAACACACCTTACGGTACATCTTCGCAGCAACTGGAATGCTCCCCTACAAATAACGGCTTGCGCCGTTAGTCCACAGCTTCGGTAATATGCTTAATGCCCGATTATCATCCACGCCCGATCGCTCGACTAGTGAGCTGTTACGCACTCTTTAAATGAATGGCTGCTTCCAAGCCAACATCCTAGCTGTCAATGCAATCAGACTTCGTTAGATCAACTTAGCATATATTTGGGGACCTTAGCTGATGGTCTGGGTTATTTCCCTCTTGGCACAGGACCTTAGCACCCTATGCCTCACTCCTGGATATATGTCATAGTATTCGGAGTTTGTCAGGATTTGGTAGGCGGTGAAGCCCCCTAGTCCAATCAGTAGCTCTACCTCTATGACACTCAACTCCAAGGCTGCCCCTAAAGGCATTTCGGGGAGTACGAGCTATCTCTCAGTTTGATTAGCCTTTCACCCCTACCCACAACTCATCCAAGCACTTTTCAACGTAAACTGGTTCGGTCCTCCACTTCGGTTTAACGAAGCTTCAACCTGGTCATGGGTAGATCACAAAGTTTCGCGTCTACCCCCTCTGACTGAATTGCCCTATTCAGACTTGCTTTCGCTTCGGCTCCACCCGTAAACGGGTTTAACCTTGCCAGAGAGGAGTAACTCGTAGGCTCATTATGCAAAAGGCACGCCGTCACCCTGATAAATCAGGGCTCCGACCGGTTGTAAGTGCACGGTTTCAGGTTCTATTTCACTCTTCTGTTCGAAGTACTTTTCACCTTTCCCTCACGGTACTTGTTCACTATCGGTCTCTCAGGAGTATTTAGCCTTGCCAGATGGTGCTGGCTGGTTCCCGCAGGATTTCTCCGGTCCCGCGGTACTCAGGATACTGCTAGGTAGTAAATTTGTTTTATCTACGGGACTATCACCCTCTGTGGTCCAACTTTCCAGAAGTGTTCTATTACAAATTTACAGTCCACATTACAGTCCTACAACCCCAATCTTGCCGTAACAAGGTTGGTTTGGGCTCTTCCCTTTTCGCTCGCCACTACTCGGGGAATCACTATTGTTTTCTTGTCCTCCGGTTACTAAGATGTTTCAGTTCGCCGGGTTAGCTTTCCGCTTACGCGGAATTTCCTGTCTTCAACAGGAAGGGTTGCCCCATTCGGAAATCTCCGGATCAAAGGTTATTTGCACCTCCCCGAAGCTTATCGCAGCTTATCACGTCCTTCTTCGCCTCTGAGAGCCAAGGCATCCACCGTACACTCTTTATTACTTTCTTTCTAATCTTATTCTTTGTACGGATACAATGGCTGTATCCATATTATAAAGGATATAATGTTAATTTAATAACTAACTGTCGTATTTTCTTTCAATATGTCAAAGAACGTGAAGGTTTACTGTGAATTTTATCAAACGGATGGTCACATACACATTTGATTTAAAATTCACACCTATTGTGGAGAATAAGGGAGTCGAACCCTTGACCCCCTGCGTGCAAGGCAGGTGCTCTGGCCAACTGAGCTAATTCCCCAAAATCGATTTCATGTAGTCCCGGGCAGAGTTGAACTGCCGACCCCTACATTATCAGTGTAGTGCTCTAACCAACTGAGCTACGGGACTGAACTGAATTACGAATTACGAATTACGAATTACGAATGTTAAACGATCATCGAGATTAATAATAGGTAACCGTTAATCCTTTAGCTCTGTGGTTTAGTACACTGAGCTCGTTTTGGGCTGACTTTCGTCAGTAAACAATAATGAAGTAAGCAGCATAGTAACAAATATCGATTCCGGATATTCGCGGAACCATAACAAATCATCTCTAGAAAGGAGGTATTCCAGCCACACCTTCCGGTACGGCTACCTTGTTACGACTTAGCCCCAGTCATTGGTTTTACCCTAGGCGACTCCTTGCGGTTATCGACTTCAGGTACCCCCAACTCCCATGGCTTGACGGGCGGTGTGTACAAGGCCCGGGAACGTATTCACCGGATCATTGCTGATATCCGATTACTAGCGAATCCAACTTCACGAAGTCGAGTTGCAGACTTCGATCCGAACTGAGACCGGTTTTGGAGATTAGCATCCTGTCACCAGGTAGCGACCCATTGTACCGGCCATTGTAGCACGTGTGTAGCCCTGGACGTAAGGGCCGTGCTGATTTGACGTCATCCCCACCTTCCTCACTACTTGCGTAGGCAGTTTCTCTAGAGTCCCCAGCATGACCTGATGGCAACTAAAGATAGGGGTTGCGCTCGTTATGGGACTTAACCCGACACCTCACGGCACGAGCTGACGACAACCATGCAGCACCTCGCTGGCCGCCCCGAAGGGAAATCCGGTTTCTCGGACGGTCGTCCAGCGTTCTAGCCCAGGTAAGGTTCCTCGCGTATCATCGAATTAAACCACATGCTCCTCCGCTTGTGCGGGCCCCCGTCAATTCCTTTGAGTTTCAACCTTGCGGCCGTACTCCCCAGGTGGATTACTTAATGCTTTCGCTTAGACGCTGACTGTATATCGCCAACATCGAGTAATCATCGTTTACAGCGTGGACTACCAGGGTATCTAATCCTGTTTGATCCCCACGCTTTCGTGCATGAGCGTCAGTTTCACATTAGTGAGCTGCCTTCGCGATCGGTGTTCTGTGTCATATCTAAGCATTTCACCGCTACATGACACATTCCGCCCACTTCAAGTGTACTCAAGAACGACAGTATCAATGGCAGTTCTACAGTTGAGCCGTAGGATTTCACCACTGACTTATCATTCCGCCTGCGCACCCTTTAAACCCAATGAATCCGGATAACGCTTGCATCCTCCGTATTACCGCGGCTGCTGGCACGGAGTTAGCCGATGCTTATTCTTACGGTACCATCAACCCCGATTCACGACCGGGGGTTTTTTCCCGTACAAAAGCAGTTTACAACCCGTAGGGCTGTCATCCTGCACGCGGCATGGCTGGTTCAGACTTGCGTCCATTGACCAATATTCCTTACTGCTGCCTCCCGTAGGAGTCTGGTCCGTGTCTCAGTACCAGTGTGGGGGTAAATCCTCTCAGAACCCCTAGACATCGTCGCCTTGGTGAGCCGTTACCTCACCAACTAGCTAATGTCGCGCATGCCCATCTAAGACCGCCGGAGCTTTCATTACAATGAGATGCCTCATCGTAATAATATGGGGTATTAATCCCGATTTCTCGGGGCTATCCCCCAGTCAAAGGTAGGTTACATACGTGTTACGCACCCGTGCGCCACTCGTCAGCATCCATTGCTGGACCTGTTACCGTTCGACTTGCATGTATTAGGCCTGCCGCTAGCGTTAATCCTGAGCCAGGATCAAACTCTCCATTGTAAAATGTATAAATTTGATTCCTCAAGATTTGTTAATCATCAAAGTAAATTTGACAAGATATTTGTTACTAGGCTTACTTCAGACTTTCAAAGAACTTTATTTGTTCTCCCGTTTCCGGGTTTGTTTTTTTAATTTCGGACTGCAAAAGTACACCCTTTTTTTTAATCTCCAAAATTTTATTCGAAAATTTGTAAAAAAAGTTTCAACATTTCATTCCAAAGTGATTAAATCCCTTTGGAAGGTCAATGTTTTTGCAGCTTTTCAAGAAACGAACCCCAATTATTTACGAATTGGGAGTGCAAAAATACAAAGTAATTTTAAACTACAATGAATTTTTTCACTTTTTTTTTATTTTCATCTTGTCGCTTTTCTTTTAACCCCTCTGTATTAGATATTTTCGTTAATTTTGTAGCACAAATAATTTTTTAACCAGGCTGAATCACATGATTTTATTTTCCCGGGAAATGATAAAACCAAGATACCTTTTATGGATAGTACTTCTCCATTTTGCCATCGTTTCTTCCTCTTTGTACGCTCAAACTGAGAGTGCTACCCAGCCCGTCAGCAATCCTGACGGATTCTGGCACAGGATCTCCGTGGGCGGGAACATCGGGTTCCAGTTCGGATCCATGACCGGCATCATCATTGCCCCGGAAGTAAAGCTCCGCCTGGTCGATCAGCTCTATATGGGACTTGGTTTTACCTATGAATACAATCACTACAAAAATTATTACATCTACCTTGATACTGCAACAAATCAGAGCGAATACCGGAATTTCGACCTCAATATCTATGGAGGCCGGATCTTCTTCCGCTATTACCTTTCCAGTCTCTTCGATAATTTCCTCGGCAATATCTTTATTCATACGGAATACGAATACCTGACCTACACACGACCATATAAGTATGACCCTTCAGGCATGATCATCGATCCGTATTACAATACTTACATTGAGCAAAAGGAGCGGGTAGAAGTAAACAGCCTTTTTATCGGCGGTGGGTATATGCAGCCGATCGCAGGAAAAGCATACATGGATCTCATGATCCTGTTCAACCTGAATGATTCCTATAACTCACCCTATGCCAACCCGCTTTTCAGGATCGGGTTCGGGGTGGGGTTATAATGGTGACCGACAGTTTCCCATCGCAAATTTCAAGTACCCCCTTTACCTATTATATCCAGTATTCCCGAGATTATCCAGGCAATGTCTATTGTTGAGCAGGAATGCATTGAAGGATGTCAGCAAGAAGATCCCAGAATTTTACTGTACTGCTGATTTCAAGCCTCTCATCAGGAGAATGCGCCCCTTTGATGGTCGGTCCGAATGAAACCATATCCATACCCGGGTATATCGCCCCGATCAGCCCGCATTCCAACCCGGCATGAATGGCCAGAACCTGTGGCTGCTCTTTAAACAGTCGGAAATAAGAATCAACAGTAAGTTTCAGGATCTGTGAATCCGGATCAGGTTTCCATCCAGGGTATCCGGATGAATGCTCAACTTTTGCTCCGGCCAGGAGGAATACGCATTCAACCATATCCCGGACATCCAGCTTTGATGATTCAACTGAACTCCGCTGGCTGGTGGTGACAACAATTGTATTATCGACGATCTTTACCGAAGCAAGGTTGGTGGAGGTCTCAACGAAATTGGGTATGTCACGGGACATTTCAATCACACCATGCGGACAGGCATAAAGTGAATTGAGAAGATCCTGCTGAAGGTCCCTGGCCAGTACTTTCCCTGGCACAGGGCATGATTCAAGTGAAAATACAATGTTCTTTTCGGTGGTCTTGAGTTCATCCCTGATATCAATGAAGTACTGATGACCATATTCAATAAACTGCTTATCATGATCCTTCGGGATAACCACTGTTGCGAATCCTTCCCTGGCAATCGCATTCCGAAGGTTGCCCGCATCCATGGCTGAGATCCTCAAGCCGTAATCCCTGGCGGCATGCCAGCAGAAACGGTTGAGCAATTTCACGGCGTTCCCCAGCCCTTTATTGATGTCATCGCCTGAATGTCCGCCTTTCAAGCCTGTGATACTGACTTTGTAAGCAACGCCATTTGCCGGCACATCTTCCATGACAAGCCGGAACGACGCCACCGTGTCGCATCCTCCGGCACAGCCAATAAAGATCTGACTCTCATCTTCCGAATCCAGGTTCAGCAAAATCCTTCCCTGGAGAAGGCCGGGTTTCAGCCCGAATGCACCGGTAAGTCCCGTTTCTTCATCTTTGGTAAACAACGCTTCCAATGGTCCGTGCTTAATCTCCTCAGATTCGAGAATGGCCAGCGCTGCCGCGATCCCGATACCATCATCAGCCCCCAGGGTAGTACCCTTCGCTTTGATCCATCCGTTGTCAATCCATGGCAGGATCGGATCGTTGGCAAAATCGTGGCTGCTGTCACTGTTTTTCTCCCCAACCATATCCATATGGCTTTGGAGGATCACCGGCATGACCTTTTCCATTCCTTTTGTTGCAGGTTTCCTGATCAGCACATTTCCTATGTCATCAGTTATCGTTTCCAGTCCATGATCTTTCCCGAATGACCTGAGGTACTCAGCGATCTTCTCTTCTTTTTTCGACGGGCGGGGGATGTTGCATATTTCCAGGAAATACTGCCAGAGGCGTTCCGGCTTCAATGATGCTATTTCGTTACTCATCTCGATATCGTTTTAATGGATTATTCCTGCAAATGTATTTAATTTCTAATTGACCTAATTGACCTAAAAAAGTTCAAAGATATTTTGAGTGTTTGGGTATCCGGTCTTTCTTTAGAAATTTGATCAATTAGTAAATTAGACATTTTTCATATCTTTACGCCTTCAATACACTGCCTTGAAGAAAAAGAACAAGAAAAGCTTCTTCCGACGCTTCTTTAATTTCCGGGGACTTGCTTTCCGCACAGGGTTGCTGTTCCTCATCGGGATCGTGATCGTATTCCTGATCGCTGCAACTTACATCCTGGCATATACTTCTAAGATCATGCTTGATGAAGCTGAAAAAGACGCTTCTGACCTGACAAGCCTGAACATAAGCCGGATCGAGAGCATCCTGAACCCGGTTGAGGATCTGACGCAAAATCTTGCAAATTCACTTAGCGAACCTTCTCCGAAATATGCGGAGATTCATAATATTGCAAGGAATTATGTGCGGTTCAGTCCGATCGTTTTTGGCAGTTGCCTCGCTTTTGAACCTTACGGATTCAACAGAGATGCACAGTATTATGCTCCTTATATTTTTGAAGGGCCGAAAGGGATAACAGAGAAAATGCTTGGAGGCAAACGGTATAACTACTTCGATCTCGACTGGTACAAAGAACCTAAACGACTTAACAAACCTTGCTGGTCAGAACCCTATTATGACAAAGGCGGTGGTGATACCCTTATGTGCACCTATTCGGTGCCAGTGTCAAAGATGGTCAATGGGAAAAGCGCTTTTGCCGGTGTTTTTACCATGGATATCTCCCTGGCAGCATTTGAGAAAATTGTTTCCTCTGTCCGTGTCTACAAAACAGGCTTCGGGTTCCTGGTATCCAGGAGCGGCAAGATCATTGCAACACCTGAAAGAAGACTCATGAACCATAAAATGATCGAATTCTTTGATACGATGTCTGAAGAAGATTCTGCACGTGAAGTACAAGAGAGAAAGAGCCTGGTTAAGATAGAGATCAATGAGGATAATAAAAGCTTTTCGAAGAAATTGAAAGCTGAGTTCAGGAAGGCGGCCAGTGAAGGTGGTGATCCGGATACATTACGTACCCTGTTCAGGAAAATGCTCAGGCATGAAAGAGGTTTTCTCCAGGTTGATAACCTGCTGAAAGATGGAAGATCCGGTTGGGTCTACTATGCCCCCGTGGCCTCAACCGGATGGTATATGATGATCGCTTTTCCATCGGATGAGCTTTTTTCCGGCCTCCTGACCTTCATCAAGAAATTAGGATCCATCATCCTGTTCAGCATCATCGCGATCCTCATCGTTACCATTTTTGTGGTTCGGAGGTTTACACGACCGATCGTAAAGCTTACAAATGTTGCTTATGAGATCGGGCAGGGGGATTTCCAGGCGGCCCTTCCTCCATATAAAGGGCGCAACGAGATCGCCCAGCTGACGCAATCCTTTGCAGTCATGCAGCGGGAACTTGTAAATTATATTGACAACCTCAGGGAAACCACGGCGATCAAGGAAAAGATCGAAAGTGAGCTGGCGGTTGCCCACGAAATACAGGTTGGCATGCTCCCCAAACGGTTCCCCGACAAGCAGGATTGTGACCTCTATGCCATCCTGGAACCGGCCAGGGCTGTGGGAGGAGATGTTTACGATTTCTTTTTCCTGGATCACGACCATCTCTTTATCGGAATCGGTGATGTATCAGGAAAAGGCGTGCCTGCAGCGCTTTTCATGGCAATCACCAGGACCCTTTTCAGGGCCAAGGTCGTAATGGGAATGTCGTTGCATTCTGTCATGGAAAGCATCAATGTAGAACTATGCAAGGACAACCCAAACGTAATGTTCGTGACATTCCAGGTGGTTGTGCTGAATATCCGGACCGGGCAGGCGGAGATCTGCAATGCCGGGCATAATTACCCGGTACTGATGCGTGCAGACAGCAAAGTTGAAAAATATCATTGCAAGCCTGGTCTTCCCCTCGGCGTGATGGAGGATGCAACCTACATTTCCGAAGAATTTACCCTTCTTAATGGCGAAAAAATCGTGATGTACACGGATGGGATCACAGAAGCTACCAATATCACCGAGGACTTCTACAAGGAAGACAAGCTGATGAAGATTTTAAAAGCTGCATCAAACCTTCCCTCCAAAGAAACAGCGAACATCGTGATAGAGAATGTCAAAGCTTTCTCAGGTCTTGCAGAACAATCTGATGATATAACCCTGCTTATTGTGCAGTTCACAAATCCCGGCACTGAAAAAAAGAACCCGATGAATTTTCACTCACTGACCATCAAGAACCAGCTGACCGAACTTGAAAAGATCATGGCCGTGATCGATGATCTGTCTGACAGATGGAAGTTTTCTCCAAAAACCGCACTGGAACTGAACCTCGTTCTGGAAGAGCTGGTTACGAATATCATCTTCTATGCATTTGATGATAAGGATGAACATCCTGTTCATATTGATTTTTCTTACGAAGAAGGACAACTCAGGGTAGAGATCAGGGATGGAGGCAAACCCTTTAACCTGCTTGAGGTCAGCAATGAAGAGGAATTTGAAAAGCCGCTTGAAGAAAGGAAGATCGGTGGGCTCGGGATCCATTTTGTGCGTTCGATCATGGATGAGGTTGCCTATGAGCGGAAAGATGATGAGAATGTCGTAATTTTAACCAAGAAAGTATAACTGAAAAGCAAAACAAGAATATGGAATTAACTGAACAGAAAACCGAATCGTGTTTCATTGTCGGCATTAAAGGCAGGCTTGACACCACGAATTACAGCATCCTTGAGAAACGCCTGATGGATCTGATCGATCAGCATGAGGAAAAGATCCTGATGGATTGTGGAGAGATGGATTATGTAAGCAGCAGCGGATTAAGAATTTTGCTGATGGCATTGAAAAAGATCTCCCTTGTGAAAGGGAAATTCGTGCTTTGCAACCTTCAGGAGAATATCAAAGAGATCTTTGAAATATCAGGTTTTACAACGATTTTCGAGATCCACCCGACAAAAGATGCAGCACTCAACGTGTTTTGAGAACTCGGATTCAGGAAGCAGGTTGCACCTGAAACGAGGAAATGATGATAGAAAGCTAACTGTTTTCTTTCTCAGGTTTCCTTTGTGCATAAGCTAAGTCTCTGTTGGTTACAATTTTTACCACAGAGGTCACAAAGCAATAAAAGAATTTCACTGAGAAAATCTGTAAATTTCGCTACTTCGCTACTTCGCTACTTCACTACTTCACTACTTCACTATTTATCCATGGTTACCTACATCCATTTTAAAGATCCGAACGCCAGGGAAATGACAGACCTGATCGAAGGCCTGGAAAAATGTCCCGGTACGTGTTTCTTTATCGATATCATACATTCAACAAGACTTAAATACTATACACCTGTTACCGAATGGGTGAGGAAGATCAACAATACCTTCAATTTTATCTCTTTCCTGAATGATTTTCCTGAAAATATCGTGAAAGGCATCGGGGATGAGATCATGCTGTATATTCCGGATGAGGATCTGAAAATCAAGTCATCCTATAATACGTTTTTTGAGTTGCTGGAGGAGATCCATGCCACCATTTTCAATATCAAGCATTTTCCGGATAATAATCTGTTCCTGAACTGCAGGGTGGCCATTCATCATTGTACTGACGTTTATAACATCTCTTTTTTTGAAGGTGTCAATGATTATTACGGAAGTGATATAGATATAACGGCCCGGTTGATGGGGCACAGCAGGGAAAATGAGATCATACTGAGTGAGAATTTTTACCAGAAAGTCCTGGGCGATCTGCAAACCATGGGACTTCCGCCAGATACAGGATGTCTTGAATCCATTTCACGGAAGATCACAACCCGGTTTAAAGGAGTGCCGATGGATACGGAGTACAGGATGATTGAGGTGCGGTAGGCAGTCGGCTGCCGGTAGCTGAAAGTCGTGACTTTCAGGATGTCGGATGTCGGATGTCGGATGTCAGAGGTCGGATGTCAGATGTCAGAGAATAGAAGATAGAAGATGGATGACGGAAGCCAGCAGCCCGAGGCCTGCAGCCCGAAACAATTAGCATAGAGAATGAACACACTATTAATTTACATCATCCTTGTGGTGACGGTGTTGGGGAGCGGGTCGCTGATCTTTGTTGTAAAGACGAAGGATCCGAGGGTGCAGAAGTTCCTGCTGGCATTCAGCGGGGCATTCCTGATCGGGATCAGTTTCATGAAGCTCATACCCGAGATCTTTTCATCCCCGGCAAAGCACCTGGGACTGTTCATTGTCCTGGGATACCTGATCCAGCTTGGACTGGAGCTGATCACCGAAGGTGCGGAACATGGCCATGACCATGTGCATTCGGACGATGAAAAAGTATCGCCGTTCCTGCTCCTGATCGGGTTATGCATTCATTCATTCCTGGAGGGCATGCCGATTTCACCGGGTGTTGATCCGGAAATCAGGAGAACACTGGTGATCGGCATCATCATCCATAACATACCGATTTCACTGACCCTGATGAGCCTTTTTATTCATTATTGCTGTTCCCCGGCGAAGTCATTCATCTATCTTGCCATTTTTGCCCTGATGACCCCGCTCGGATCATTATTCAGTCACCTTCTCCCGTTCAGCAGCAATTCGGAACCGCTATTCTTCAACTACATCCTCGCCATTGTGGTTGGGATTTTTCTACATGTATCAACATCCATACTTTTTGAAACCGGTGAAAACCATAAGTACAACCTGCAAAAGTTCATCACTGTGTGTATCGGAATCCTGGTTGCGTTCGGACTTAGTGTGCTTTGATAAAAAAATCCCTTGACAGGTGAAAAATATTTTATATTTTTGCACTCCATTTTACACACCCACACTCAAACCCATACTATTGTTAGCCCAGGTGGTGAAATTGGTAGACACGCTACTTTGAGGGGGTAGTGGCCCTTGGCTGTGCAGGTTCAAGTCCTGTCCTGGGCACGATTAAACACCATAAGAAGCCCGTAAATATTACGTTTGCGGGTTTTTTATTTTTGTATGGTGGGCGGTACGGTGGGCGGTAAAAATGATTTTCCTCTTACTTTTATTAAAATATTTTGTCGGGACCGGATGAAGGGGTTACTGATCTCCGGCCTGGTGAAGATCCTTTTTCCCAGGTGAAGGAATCAGGTCATCCAGGGTAATGAATCATTCCGGATATCGTCACAGGATCGGACCGGCTCCCATGGTTACTGGTCCCGGCCTGGTGAAGATCCTCTTTCCCAGGTGAAGGAATCAGGTCATCCAGGGTAATGAATCATTCCGGATATCGTCACAGGATCGGACCGGCTCCCATGGTTACTGATCTCCGACCTGGTGAAGATCCTCTTTCCCATGCGAAGGAATCAGGTTATCCAGAGTAATGAATCATTCCGGAAACCTCACAGGATCGGACCGGATGAAGGGGTTACTGATCTCCGACCTGGTGAAGATCCTCTTTCCCAGGTGAAGGAATCAGGTCATCCAGGGTAATGAATCATTCCGGAAACCTCACAGGATCGGACCGGCTCCCATGGTTACTGGTCCCGGCCTGGTGAAGATCCTCTTTCCCAGGTGAAGGAATCAGGTCATCCAGGGTAATGAATCATTCCGGATATCGTCACAGGATCGGACCGGATGAAGGGGTTACTGATCTCCGACCTGGTGAAGATCCTTTTTCCCAGGTGAAGGAATCAGGTCATTCAGGGTAATAAATCATTCCGGATATCGTCACAGGATCGGACCGGATGAAGGGGTTACTGATCTCCGACCTGGTGAAGATCCTTTTTCCCAGGTGAAGGAATCAGGTCATTCAGGGTAATAAATCATTCCGGAAACCTCACAGGATCGGACCGGATGAAGGGGTTACTGATCTCCGACCTGGTGAAGATCCTTTTTCCCAGGTGAAGGAATCAGGTCATTCAGGGTAATGAATCATTCCGGAAACCTCACAGGATCGGACCGGCTCCCATGGTTACTGGTCCCGGCCTGGTGAAGATCCTTTTTCCCAGGTGAATGAATCAGGTCATTCAGGGTAATGAATCATTCCGGAAACCTCACAGGATCGGACCGGATGAAGGGGTTACTGATCTCCGACCTGGTGAAGATCCTCTTTCCCAGGTGAAGGAATCAGGTCATCCAGGGTAATGAATCATTCCGGAAACCTCACAGGATCGGACCGGCTCCCATGGTTACTGGTCCCGGCCTGGTGAAGATCCTTTTTCCCAGGTGAAGGAATCAGGTCATCCAGGGTAATGAATCATTCCGGATATCGTCACAGGATCGGACCGGATGAAGGGGTTACTGATCTCCGACCTGGTGAAGATCCTTTTTCCCAGGTGAAGGAATCAGGTCATTCAGGGTAATGAATCATTCCGGAAACCTCACAGGATCGGACCGGCTCCCATGGTTACTGGTCCCGGCCTGGTGAAGATCCTTTTTCCCAGGTGAATGAATCAGGTCATTCAGGGTAATGAATCATTCCGGAAACCTCACAGGATCGGACCGGATGAAGGGGTTACTGATCTCCGACCTGGTGAAGATCCTCTTTCCCATGCGAAGGAATCAGGTTATCCAGAGTAATGAATCATTCCGGAAACCTCACAGGATCGGACCGGATGAAGGGGTTACTGATCTCCGACCTGGTGAAGATCCTTTTTCCCAGGTGAAGGAATCAGGTCATTCAGGGTAATGAATCATTCCGGAAACCTCACAGGATCGGACCGGCTCCCATGGTTACTGGTCCCGGCCTGGTGAAGATCCTTTTTCCCAGGTGAAGGAATCAGGTCATTCAGGGTAATGAATCATTCCGGAAACCTCACAGGATCGGACCGGATGAAGGGGTTACTGATCTCCGACCTGGTGAAGATCCTCTTTCCCAGGTGAAGGAATCAGGTCATTCAGGGTAATGAATCATTCCGGAAACCTCACAGGATCGGACCGGATGAAGGGGTTACTGATCTCCGACCTGGTGAAGATCCTCTTTCCCAGGTGAAGGAATCAGGTCATCCAGGGTAATGAATCATTCCGGATATCGTCACAGGATCGGACCGGCTCCCATGGTTACTGGTCCCGGCCTGGTGAAGATCCTCTTTCCCATGCGAAGGAATCAGGTTATCCAGAGTAATGAATCATTCCGGAAACCTCACAGGATCGGACCGGATGAAGGGGTTACTGATCTCCGACCTGGTGAAGATCCTCTTTCCCAGGTGAAGGAATCAGGTCATCCAGGGTAATGAATCATTCCGGAAACCTCACAGGATCGGACCGGCTCCCATGGTTACTGGTCCCGGCCTGGTGAAGATCCTCTTTCCCAGGTGAAGGAATCAGGTCATCCAGGGTAATGAATCATTCCGGATATCGTCACAGGATCGGACCGGATGAAGGGGTTACTGATCTCCGACCTGGTGAAGATCCTTTTTCCCAGGTGAAGGAATCAGGTCATTCAGGGTAATAAATCATTCCGGATATCGTCACAGGATCGGACCGGCTCCCATGGTTACTGGTCCCGGCCTGGTGAAGATCCTCTTTCCCATGCGAAGGAATCAGGTTATCCAGGGTAATGAATCATTTCGGATATCGTCACAGGATCGGACCGGCTCCCATGGTTACTGGTCCCGGCCTGGTGAAGATCCTCTTTCCCATGCGAAGGAATCAGGTCATTCAGGGTAATGAATCATTCCGGAAATCGTCACAGGATCGGACCGGCTCCCATGGTTACTGGTCCCGGCCTGGTGAAGATCCTTTTTCCCAGGTGAAGGAATCAGGTCATCCAGGGTAATGAATCATTCCGGAAACCTCACAGGATCGGACCGGATGAAGGGGTTACTGATCTCCGACCTGGTGAAGATCCTTTTTCCCAGGTGAAGGAATCAGGTCATTCAGGGTAATGAATCATTCCGGAAACCTCACAGGATCGGACCAGCTCCCATGGTTACTGGTCCCGGCCTGATGAAGATCCTCTTTCCCAGGTGAAGGAATCAGGTCATTCAGGTAACTTTACTACTTTGTGATATAAACATCATATTGTGAAGTTGTTTTTTGGGTGGTTCGTTTGTGCTTTACCAAATCAATAAAACCTACTCTTTTAATTTCTAATGATGTTTTATACCCTGAATCCCTATCTATTGAATGTGTTGATCTGCAAACATGATATTTTCCGGATAATTTACCAATACCGGTAAACTGAAAATTTACACCAGCTACAAATATTTCATTTCCTTCAATGGTAATATTTCCTTCCTGTTGGTTAATGTTATTCCTTAATAATGCAGCATTTCCAACGGCTTCTGCTTGCTGTTCATCCTCTACATTTGCATTTGTGATATTTAAATCATCCTCAGTTATTGATGATTCATAACCCGCTCCCATGTCTGGGAGAGGTGTCCCGCTGGAAGCTGCTTGAATTCTTTGTTCGTTTTCCTGATTTATAAATTCTTGTAATGTCATGGTGTCGCTCACTTCTTCATAACCTGCGGGGGCGTTAGGATATTTTTTTATAAATGCTTCATGCTTTTTTGTATTCTTAATTTTATCTACATAGGCTGATAGTGGGGCAATAATTTCATATTCTAACCCGTCTGCGTTTAATACTTTTATGGGTTTTATGGTATATTCAACTACTTTATTTGTAGTGGGGTTGTGGTGTTTTACAACTGCTTTCCGGTAAACTTTTGCACTTTTATCTAAAATGCTTCCATGCCTACAATCATTTCTATCAATAGTCCTGATTGAATTACCTGCGATTATTTCGTATATGGAAGTAAATACTAACCTAGATCCTTTTACGGAAAACATATATCCATAATCAAAAGCCAACCTTTGAAGAAATGCTAAATCCGTTTCATTGTTTTGTGTCCTACGGATGAATTTTATTTCCTCAATGGTTCCTTCTACTTTTAAACCATTATCATTTGCAACCTTTTCAACAATCTGTTTTAATGTTGTATTTTCGTGTGCTGTAGATTTTTTAGTACGTAGGTTCCCGGTTATCTTTGTTGATATTGCTTTTATATTCACTACATCCGGAGGAAATGAAAGTTCTATTTCATCTATTTCAAATTCCCCACAGTTCATTAATAGATTTTTCCCCATACTGGCAGTTAATTTTGCACCCTTTTCAGGGTACCAATCATTTTCCCATAAAGCGTCAACATTTTCTAACTCTAATGTAAGTTCATCCGCTTCTCCCTCTGTTTTATCTTTGTATTCTATCAAAAGAAGGAATTGGGAAATATCCTTAGAAATATCCTTATTGTTATAAGTTACTGTGTATTGTCCCTTGCTTAAAGTTTCCATAATATATTGATTTATAGGTTAATATTAAAACATTGGTAACATCATAATTTACACTTGGTAATACCTTTGAATCCTGGTGTTAAATTTATTCAAATCAGTATAGAATAACATTAAAATTTCTTTAAAAGTCATCAACTTGGTTACACTTGAAAAAAATCTACGTCTAAGGCGGTGCCGGGGTTTCCATACCCGCATAATGTTACACCTCAGGAAGGACCCAAGCCCACCCCCCTATCTAATTTTGGTCATATTCATCTGTTTGATATATTATATTTTGCCGTTACCCTCTGTTTTACTTTCCCCTTTAACCTCCTGGTGGTCTTATTCTCGATCAATCCCATGATAAAGGATTCAGGCACCAGGTCAATATTTATCATGTACTTTTTTATTCTTTCCTGTTGTGTTTGGATAATAGCATCACCAGGAATAACCCCTAACCTTATTGCACGATAGACATAAGAAGGAGAGCACCCGCAATATTTTGAATAATCGCTTATTGTTCCTTTGCTTTTTTTCAAATCTCTATGATACTGAACGCCTGGGTAAATGGTGTTAAATTTCCTTTTAGTTCTTTCTCTTTTCTTTTTTACGTATTTCTTACCGAAATGTTTATCAGCAATACTGAAATCTATCATTACATCATTTGCCCGTTTTATTTCATTAATTGCTGAAGGTGGTATTTCCCCTTTTTTAATTCCATACCTGATAGAAGATTCATCACAACCTATAATTTTTGCGGTACCTCTACAACTATATAATTTCCCCTTAGTATTTACTACTTTTTTTTCCGTGGTCGTTATCTGTTTTGACATCGTACTATACAGGTCAAAAGGGATAATATTGATTTTTGTATATATGTCTATCCCATTTGCTTTTTGTTCTGATCCATTTTTTTTAAAATTCGATTCTAAAAAAGTGGTCAAATTAGATAACGTTTTTTCATTTACCTGGTTTAATTCGTTCCATTTATCAGAAATTAATTTCCCTATAAACCCTTGTAAATCCTGTTTCCCGAATAATTTTATTAGCTTTATAAATCTGTTTTTCCTCTTTTTAACTGTGTTTTTGTTTTCATCCCTCCATATATCCCATATTTGAGGGTTTTGACATTGAATGAGAAACAACCGGTTCTTTTCATTAAGTTGATCCAATTTTATAGAATAATCATAAATTAGAAGGTCTTTCCAGTTTTCTGTTAAGATTGTTCCAAGAGTGGAAAATATATCCTGATTTAATAAGTCAGGCAAATAAAATAACCTTGTAATCCCTTCTTTTTTGAAGCGGTTATTCAGATACTCCATTTTCTTAACCTTAATTTCAAACCTGAATAACTCATCATCCAAATTATTCTGTTTCCCCTTATCATATGCTTTAACCGTGTATTGAACATGGGTACATTCTCTAAAATATTTTTCTTTTGAAAATTCCTGATTAAACTGGGTTCCTGAATGGTTTATGATTGAACGTAAAATTTCATCTACTTTAATGGGATCGGTAAAGATATTTACCCCAAATTCAAACGGGTTAACCTTGCAATGGAAAGGATTAATACTGAATCTTTGGCAAAGGTCTATACAGGCTGCGAATATATCATTAATTGAAAAATCATTATAGTTATGGTTTTCCCCGATTGAAATGTAATTATAGTATCTGTGTAATGATCCACGTATGTAAAGGGAGTTTTTTTGAGTAATGGCAAATCTTAATACAACTTCATTTTCTTTTGGGAAATGGTCTAAGGCTGGAAAATTGGCGGTTTGGTTGTAATATTCCCCTGTGTCCTGGTCAAATCCATTAGTCAACCATTTCAGGGATGAATTGGTTAGTATTTTTGATACGCAATCAGGATCATCTATTTTAAAAACAAATCCATCTATCATTAGTGGATGATCTTAGCGATTTCTTTCCGTTTTGAATATTCCATGAAGCGGTTAATAAATTCATCTATCCCTGTTGAATTTACTGTGAAATTCTTAAAAAAGTAAAGGATAAAACCAGCTTCGCAATCATCCCACATTTTTAGTAGGAAAAACCAATTTTGAAAGGGTATAGGGTGTACTTTGACCCGGTTATTATAATACCAGAAAAGATGATCTGTTTTATATAGTCGGATCTCAAAAGGGTATCTATCATTTTTTAATTGGGGTTGATGTAGTAAAATGCCAGTATTATCAGGCCTTATAACCTTTAATTTATACGGGATAGGTAGTATTGAAAAATTCCCTTTTTTTAACTGGTATAGGCCTTTTCTATCCAGTACATAAACAAACCTGAATGATTTAGTAAATATTTGCTCTGTATCCATTGTTAGCCCCTTCCATGCTTGTATTTTGTTTCCTGGATACGTTTTACTGATTCCCGTACTTCCTCAGTTTTGTAAAGAATTCTACCTCCAATATGGTACCCTTTTACGGTCCCTTTTTTGGTAAATGAATGCAGTGTGCAAAGGGAAATTCTTAACAGTTTACAGGCTTCTTTGCGGGTCAAATATTCGCTGTCTGTGGTTGTCTTGGGTGGTTCGGGTTTATGCTGTGAAAGTTTTTCTTCAATGACCATCCCGATCATATCCCGGAATTCTTTCAACGGGGTTGAATGTAAAATAATTGATTTGTCCATGATCCTATTTTTTTAAAAACGGATCAAATATAATATAGTAAAGTGTTAATAAATTGAATTTGAATTATTTGTAGTATTTTTTTGTAGTACTACAGGAAAATAATAATACCTGTTTTCTTTAATCTATCTCTTATAGTGAAGTAGGAATTTTGCAGCTGGTGCCCGGCCTGGTGAAGATCCTTTTTCCCAGGTGAAGGAATCAGGTCATTCAGGGTAATGAATCATTCCGGAAACCTCACAGGATCGGACCGGATGAAGGGGTTACTGGTCCCGGCCTGGTGAAGATCCTTTTTCCCAGGTGAAGGAATCAGGTCATTCAGGGTAATGAATCATTCCGGATATCGTCACAGGATCGGACCGGCTCCCATGGTTACTGATCTCCGACCTGGTGAAGATCCTCTTTCCCATGCGAAGGAATCAGGTTATTCAGGGTAATGAATCATTCCGGAAACCTCACAGGATCGGACCGGATGAAGGGGTTACTGATCTCCGACCTGGTGAAGATCCTTTTTCCCAGGTGAAGGAATCAGGTCATTCAGGGTAATGAATCATTCCGGAAACCTCACAGGATCGGACCGGCTCCCATGGTTACTGGTCCCGGCCTGGTGAAGATCCTTTTTCCCAGGTGAAGGAATCAGGTCATTCAGGGTAATGAATCATTCCGGAAACCTCACAGGATCGGACCGGATGAAGGGGTTACTGATCTCCGACCTGGTGAAGATCCTCTTTCCCAGGTGAAGGAATCAGGTCATTCAGGGTAATGAATCATTCCGGAAACCTCACAGGATCGGACCGGATGAAGGGGTTACTGATCTCCGACCTGGTGAAGATCCTCTTTCCCAGGTGAAGGAATCAGGTCATCCAGGGTAATGAATCATTCCGGATATCGTCACAGGATCGGACCGGCTCCCATGGTTACTGATCTCCGACCTGGTGAAGATCCTCTTTCCCATGCGAAGGAATCAGGTTATCCAGAGTAATGAATCATTCCGGAAACCTCACAGGATCGGACCGGATGAAGGGGTTACTGATCTCCGACCTGGTGAAGATCCTCTTTCCCAGGTGAAGGAATCAGGTCATCCAGGGTAATGAATCATTCCGGAAACCTCACAGGATCGGACCGGCTCCCATGGTTACTGGTCCCGGCCTGGTGAAGATCCTCTTTCCCAGGTGAAGGAATCAGGTCATCCAGGGTAATGAATCATTCCGGATATCGTCACAGGATCGGACCGGCTCCCATGGTTACTGATCTCCGACCTGGTGAAGATCCTCTTTCCCATGCGAAGGAATCAGGTTATCCAGAGTAATGAATCATTCCGGAAACCTCACAGGATCGGACCGGATGAAGGGGTTACTGATCTCCGACCTGGTGAAGATCCTCTTTCCCATGCGAAGGAATCAGGTTATCCAGAGTAATGAATCATTCCGGAAACCTCACAGGATCGGACCGGATGAAGGGGTTACTGATCTCCGACCTGGTGAAGATCCTCTTTCCCAGGTGAAGGAATCAGGTCATCCAGGGTAATGAATCATTCCGGAAACCTCACAGGATCGGACCGGCTCCCATGGTTACTGGTCCCGGCCTGGTGAAGATCCTCTTTCCCAGGTGAAGGAATCAGGTCATCCAGGGTAATGAATCATTCCGGATATCGTCACAGGATCGGACCGGATGAAGGGGTTACTGATCTCCGACCTGGTGAAGATCCTTTTTCCCAGGTGAAGGAATCAGGTCATTCAGGGTAATAAATCATTCCGGATATCGTCACAGGATCGGACCGGATGAAGGGGTTACTGATCTCCGACCTGGTGAAGATCCTTTTTCCCAGGTGAAGGAATCAGGTCATTCAGGGTAATAAATCATTCCGGAAACCTCACAGGATCGGACCGGATGAAGGGGTTACTGATCTCCGACCTGGTGAAGATCCTTTTTCCCAGGTGAAGGAATCAGGTCATTCAGGGTAATGAATCATTCCGGAAACCTCACAGGATCGGACCGGCTCCCATGGTTACTGGTCCCGGCCTGGTGAAGATCCTTTTTCCCAGGTGAATGAATCAGGTCATTCAGGGTAATGAATCATTCCGGAAACCTCACAGGATCGGACCGGATGAAGGGGTTACTGATCTCCGACCTGGTGAAGATCCTTTTTCCCAGGTGAATGAATCAGGTCATTCAGGGTAATGAATCATTCCGGAAACCTCACAGGATCGGACCGGATGAAGGGGTTACTGATCTCCGACCTGGTGAAGATCCTCTTTCCCAGGTGAAGGAATCAGGTCATTCAGGGTAATGAATCATTCCGGAAACCTCACAGGATCGGACCGGATGAAGGGGTTACTGATCTCCGACCTGGTGAAGATCCTTTTTCCCAGGTGAAGGAATCAGGTCATTCAGGGTAATGAATCATTCCGGATATCGTCACAGGATCGGACCGGCTCCCATGGTTACTGGTCCCGGCCTGGTGAAGATCCTTTTTCCCAGGTGAAGGAATCAGGTCATTCAGGGTAATGAATCATTCCGGAAACCTCACAGGATCGGACCGGATGAAGGGGTTACTGATCTCCGACCTGGTGAAGATCCTTTTTCCCAGGTGAAGGAATCAGGTCATTCAGGGTAATGAATCATTCCGGAAACCTCACAGGATCGGACCGGCTCCCATGGTTACTGGTCCCGGCCTGGTGAAGATCCTTTTTCCCAGGTGAAGGAATCAGGTCATTCAGGGTAATGAATCATTCCGGAAACCTCACAGGATCGGACCGGCTCCCATGGTTACTGGTCCCGGCCTGGTGAAGATCCTCTTTCCCAGGTGAAGGAATCAGGTCATCCAGGGTAATGAATCATTCCGGAAACCTCACAGGATCGGACCGGCTCCCATGGTTACTGATCTCCGACCTGGTGAAGATCCTCTTTCCCAGGTGAAGGAATCAGGTCATCCAGGGTAATGAATCATTCCGGATATCGTCACAGGATCGGACCGGCTCCCATGGTTACTGGTCCCGGCCTGGTGAAGATCCTCTTTCCCAGGTGAAGGAATCAGGTCATCCAGGGTAATGAATCATTCCGGAAACCTCACAGGATCGGACCGGATGAAGGGGTTACTGATCCTACGAAGAAATAATTATACCCTTTTCCTTTAATTTATCTCTCAGATATTCAACCTTTTTCTTATCATATTCTTTGGTAGTGCGTCCGTATTTAATTAAACCTTCTCTGATATTTTGCGGGGTTTTATCGAAAAGTAAGGATAATAGAGCCGCTTTTTTACTATTCTTTCCCCCTGTAAGTTTGTTTATCTGTTCGTTAATATCTAAAATTTCTAATAATATTAATTGCTCTTGAATTGTAGGCCGTTTACGTTTACCTTTAATGGTGTTTTCTATCTCATTTGTTGCAATATTTTGTAATTCCTTCTTTTTTTCTATAATCCATTCATTAATGAGTTTTTCCCGTAATTGTCCCCCGGCAATATCCAGCAAGTTTTTATATTTAAAATCATCCCTTTTCATTTCTGATATTGTCCATTCCACAAAATAAAAGAAATCAATATGCTCCCTTTGGCAATTGTCAAACTGGTAGGATAAAAATGAAGTACAATGCGAAGGTAAACCAATAAAAATATGACTAAAATAATTTTCCGCTATTACCTTATTTCTTTCTTCTGTGGATAGTTTATCATATTCGCTTTTACTTAATTTAAATAGGGTTATTTCATTCGGATCATTCCGTTCCTGGTCATTACAAACAAAGGATAAATAAAGAAAGTACATAGGTTTGTATTTTAAATGTGTTATCGGACAATCTTAAGGGAAAATTCTGATCGGTAATTTTTAATTTTTTTATCTATGAATTCTGTTTGGTATCTGTTTAATAAATCCTGTTGCTGTGATATTGTATTAAGTAGTTGCATATTAATATAATGCTGTTGGTCAATTTCTTTTTTCAAATTATTAATTCTGATCTGCCATATTTTAACAGCATTATCACCTGCTTTCTGTAATATTTTAATTCTATTATTAGCTTTTTTAAGTTCTAAGCTATCAATATTTTCGGGCTTTTTGCTCATATTACTTTTATTCATAATCAATATTTTTAAATTTGAGTTCTTGAAAATAGTCTGAGTTTCTATTTTTTAAGATTTATTTGTTTACAACTTTTAATATTGATTTTTGAAAGAATGGATGATTAGTTAATTTGTCTGCGTTCTGTTCCTGAGAAACTTTGATATATTTCATAAAGGCTCGTTCTGTTCGGTGGCCTGTGATCTTCATAATAGAAATTGCCGGTACATCTGCTAAATACATATTTGTTGCAAAACTTCTACGGGCTGTGTGAACGGTAACAAGTTCCCATTTTTCCGGTATATGGTCAAAAGTTAACCGGCCTGATGTTTTTTCAATTGTGATTTTCTCATTAAATTCCGCTTCTGCTGCAACAAGTTTTATATACTCATTCATTTTTTGATTACTCAATATTCTTGGGGTTGCACCGTCATATTTTTTTAGAATCTCTTTTATCATCCAGTGCAAGGGAATTATTACTATTTCGCCTGTTTTAGCGGTCTTTAGCTTTAATTGTGTGCCTTCTTTAATGAATTTATCAGGTGTGAGCTGTGATAAATCGGAAAATCTAAGCCCGGTATAACATCCTATTATGAATAAATCCCTAACCCGGTCTAACTTCTTATTCTTTGATAAATCAAGTTTGTAAAGGGTTTCCAGTTCCTTTTCATTCAAATATATGGTTTCCGGTGTTTCTTCCACTGTTCGAAATTTACGGTGCTTGTGTCCCTGGTTAGTCGTATATCCTTTATCATTTGCATAATTCATAAAAACTTTGATTTTTTTAATGTGATCGCCAAAGGTATTGAGGGCAAATTTTTCAACCTCATAACTATACCGTTGGAAGGCTTCATAAAAATCCATGTTAATATCATCAAATCCCAATTCTTTTTTTAATGTAGCTGAATATCTTTCTAATGCAGCTTTGGTAGTGCCATAACTTAATTTTGTCCTGGATGATCTATTGACATTCTTAATGTATTGTTCAATGGATCTGAAAAAAGTCATTTTATCAGGTTCATCAATGGGTTTGGGTCTGATTAATTCTGTAAGTTCTTTTTTGAGTGCTTCAATTTTAATGATTCCGTTTTTATTCAAATGATTCCGTACGGTTGACATGACATTTTTTTCAATCGTATCTAACCTGGTGTTAATGTTCCCGGCTTCCTCAAATTCCTGTACTTTCTTTACCTTATGATCTTTCGAATTCCAGTATTTCGGCTTTATCCTTTCGCCTGTTGAAACTCTTACTCTAATTTTATCATACCAAAAGACCATGATAATAGGGGTTTCTTCATTCTTTTCCCCTGAATATTTTAAATTAAAAGTAACTGATCCGGCCATAAAAAACGTATTTAGGTTTTAATCCGACAAATATAATATAAAAATTCAGGTGGGCGGTAGGGTGGGCGGTAAAATTATCTTTTTTTACGTTTTTTCATGCTATTTTAATATATCTATATGTGTAATATATTTTATAAACCCATTGAAATATATGGGTATCGTGTTTAAAAAAATATCATGCCAAATAAAGGGTTCTAGTCCTGTCCTGGGCACCGCAACAAGTGTAAAGTGCAAGGTGCAAAGTGTAATAAAAATTTGCACTTTGCACTTTTCGTTTTAGGTCTTACACTTAGACTTTACTGTGATACTGTTCACAAAGTCACAGAGTCACAGAGTCACCGAGTCACCAAGTCACAAGAAATATATCACCTTAACTCTTCAGCTCATCAGCTCATCAGCTAATCCTGCAGGCACCGCACTGCAAACGCATTCGCCCGTTATGCCGGATACGCCGGATACGCCGCCTCTGGTAGCGTGCGTTTTTAACGCGTGCTTATTTTTTTTGCGTTTCGGATGCTGACCAGGCACGCGTCTGAGACGCGCCTCATTCGGTGCTCTCGCTCTCCTCTCGGTCTCCTCTCGAACAGAACCCGATTAAAATTTGCATTCACTTTTTCGCCTTTTGCGACAATCTGTCCAATTAACTTTTCACTCTTCACTCTTCACTCTTCACTTTTCACTTTTCACTGGTGTCAGGTCCGGATACAAAAGAAAAAGCCGCCCTTTCGGAGCGGCACTTTCATTTGTCACAACTGCGTTGGGATTATTGCGGGATCTCGCGGGTCGGGTAGAGGTTGAACATGTAGGTGATGCCATTCCTGAATGTTCCCCATTTTACATCGGGACCACAGGAATAAGGCATGTAAGCATCATCTGCGGTGGTCTGAATCAGGCGGGCGATCCTGGTTCCGGAAACCGGTCCGGTTTCGCTGAACTGGTATGTCCATTTGCCAAACTCCACCTGCTGTGCATCTGCAATACGACGGTTGTTCTCATCCGTGATGACAAGATAAAAATGAAGCTTCGGAATGATTAGTTCAGGGTTGACATGGATCGTGACGGTATACTTGATGTTACCGCCGGTGATCTGACCTGCTTTGGTTGAATTCCCCTTTGAAGGATTTGTTGCTATTGCTCCGAGAGCGATCAGTGCGAAACTGATGATTGCTAAAAATTTCATTGTTGTTTTCATGACTTTGGATTTTTAAGGTTTGGATTTGTTTGTTTCATGATGTAAAGGTACGGTGACGGGAGGGGCGGGATCAAGCGATGAAAAACCTGACTTTGCAGGGTTTTTAGACGGTACATTGCAGAAGGAATTTATTCAGCCGGACAAGGTAATTTTACGCAAAGGGGTTGTGTTACGTGTTACAAAGGCGCGCCAGATATACATGATAATGAAATAATGAGATAATGATGTAATGAGATAATTATCAATTATCTTTTATTTCATTACTTCATTATCTCATTGTCTCCCATGGTAACCCTATTCAAAACCCGATCGAAATTTCTAACTTTAGACTTTTGACTTTGAACTTTTAGTAACTTTGGTGAAAACAGATAATCGTATAACTCATGAAAAATAATTTCCTGTTTATCCCGCACCTGTTCCTTTTTTTGATAGTGCTTTGCCCGGCAAGATCTTTCAGTCAGCAACCCCTTGTGAGAACGGCCGTTTATTCGGATGTCACAATCCCTTTGCGCGATATACCCGCAATACCGTTAGGGGGCAAGATCAAGGAAGGGGAGGAGGAGATCCCCAACAAGATCGGGATGAAGGAATTCAGAAACCTCAGATCCAACGACAACCTTCCTGCGGTCGATCCCGTGCTTCAGCAGGCGCTTACAGACAACATCCCTTCACCATCCCTGCCGATCCAGAATTTTGAGGGCATTAATAATACATATGGTGTGTATCCCCCCGATACACAAGGCGATGTGGGTCCGAATTATTATGTACAGGTTGTCAATCTCGGGTTTCAGATTTGGAACAAAACCGGAACATCTTTATACGGACCAGCCAATCTAAGCACCATCTGGGCGGGAATTCCTTCTCCCTGGAACGGAACGAACAACGGGGATCCGGTTGTTCTTTATGACCAGGCGGCCGACCGCTGGATGATTTCCCAGTTCTCTCTTCCCAATAGTACGCAATATGCAATGCTTGTGGCTGTTTCCCAGACATCTGACCCGACCGGTTCCTGGTACAGGTATGTATTCGAATATGGGAACAGGATGCCTGACTATCCGAAATTCGGGATCTGGCCTGATGGTTATTACCTCTCCGTCAACCAGTTCATCAGCGGTTCATCATGGGGTGGCGTGGGTGCATCAGCCCTTGAGCGGTCGAAGATGCTGACAGGTGACCCTACCGCCCGGATGGTCTATTTTGATCTTGGAGGCACCAGTGATCCGTCAGGGATGCTACCATCCGACTGGGATGGAACAACGGCTCCCATTGCCGGGGAACCAAACTATTTCACTTATTTCAATGACTGGTCTTCTCCCACAACGGATTACCTGAAGATCTGGCAATTCCATGTTGACTGGACAAATACGGCAAATTCCACTTTTTCTGAAGCATTCAGTCTCGTTGCGGCCCCGTTCAAGTCGGAGATCTGCAGTGCCGACAGGGGGCAATGTATTCCACAGCCCGGTACCACCGTCAAGCTTGAATCGCTTTCCGATCGCCTGATGTTCAGGCTTCAGTACCTGAATTTTGGAAGTTACCGGACCATGGTCACGAACCATACCGTTGATGTGGACAATACAGGACATGCGGGGATCCGGTGGTATGAACTCCGGAATTCGGGGAGTGGCTGGTCAATCTACCAGCAGGGCACCTTTGCGCCTGATGCCTCAAACCGGTGGCTTGGGAGCGTTGCAATGAACAGCAGCGGGGATATCGCACTCGGGTATTCCGTTTCCAACGGTACCAGCCTTTATCCCAGCATCCGCTATACCGGCCGGAAAGCGGGAGAACCATTGGGAATGATGACCTATGCTGAACAGACCATCAAAGACGGAACGGGTTCTCAAACCGGCTCCGCGGCAAGATGGGGCGATTATAGCATGATGTCGGTGGATCCGCTGGATAACTCGACATTCTGGTACACGACGGAATATATTCAGAACACTGGAGCAACCACATGGCGCACCCGGATCGCCTCTTTTCTGCTCGCACCTGTTGCACCAGTTGCCGATTTTTATGCTGCAACCACCAAGCCGTGCCTGAACTCTACCGATATCTTCACCGATCAAACCACCGGGCTTCCCACATCCTGGTCCTGGTCAGTCACACCATCCACTTTTGCATTTGTCGACGGCACCACCAGCGCTTCCCAGAACCCGCATTTGAAGTTCACCGCCTTCGGTAATTATACGGTCACCCTGAGTGCGACAAATGCGCAGGGAAATAATGTCAAGACGAAGACAAACTATATTTCCGTAAACAATGCAAACGCGGATTTTGCAGCAAATCCGACCTCCATAATCTATGGCAATTCAGTCACGTTCACCGATGCCTCCACATGCAGTGTCAATTCCTGGTCATGGAACTTCGGTAGTGGAGCTTCACCCGCCACAGCCAATACCCAGGGCCCTCATGTGGTAACATATTCCACCATCGGACAAAAGACCGTATCTCTTACGGTCAATGGTTCTGTTACGGAAACCAAGACCAATTACATCAATGTGACGGATGCCATATACAATATGAATTCAACGACTGTCAGTGCCTGTGTGGGAAATTTCTATGATCCGGGAGGTGTTGCGGGAGATTATTCGAGCAACCTGAACTATACGATGGTGTTCAATCCTTCAACACCAGGAAGTGTGTTGAAGTTTGTATTCACGAGCTTTAACCTCGAATATGAGGTAGCATGCGATTATGATTATCTGAAAATATACGACGGAACCAGTACGGCAGCTCCACTTATAGGAACTTACTGCGGTACAAGTTCCCCGGGGACGGTTACGGCAACCGGTTCAACAGGTGCGCTGACCTTTGTTTTTCACAGCGATCCCTATGTAAACGGAACAGGATGGTCGGCAGCCATAAGCTGCGTTCCCGGCGCACAAAATAAAATGCTTACCCTTACCTGCTTTCTGGAAGGACTTTACAGCACTTCAACCGGAAGCATGAACCAGGCACAGGAATGCCTGGACGGTTCTGTAACATACAATAAATTCACAGGATTGTCTGTCGATACACTTAGTGTATTGCTGGCGCAGGCTGCTTCTCCCTGGGCATGGGTTTACCAGTCGCATGGGCTGGTGATCAGCCCGAACGGCTCCGTGTCCCTTGTCATCCCTTCGGCTTACAATGGTAATTATTATATTGCGATCAAGCACCGCCAAAGCGTAGAAACCTGGAGTGCCACCCCCATTTCCTTTGCAGGCAGTACGATTTCTTACAACTTTACAACAGCTGCCGGGCAGGCATACGGGAATAATGAAAAGCAAATTCTTCCTGAGGCCACTGTCTTTGGATTATATGCCGGTGACATTACGTCAGGCGGGACTGGTCAGGACGGTTATGTTGATATTTTTGATAACAACGAAGTCTTCAATAAAACCCAGACTGCAAGCTTTGGTTATATCAGTTCAGATCTGAATGGCGACGGGTTTATTGATATTTTCGACATGGCCCTTGTTTTTAACAATATGCAGGCCAATATCGGCTTGAACACACCCCTTAATCCTGGCAAGAAAGGCCTGCCTCCCGGAATCAATGATGATCTGAAATAATGGGCATCAGAAAATTTCGGTTGTTAGGAAATTTTTGAAATATTTCCATATATTGTAAGGTGTGATACAGTAAATTTTCTACTTTTGAAGCAGAAGGTCAAATTTTTATGATGACCGGTTTTCGCACATCAGGAAACCACCATCTGCAAATACCACTCGACATTATAGTTTTAATTTAAACATATCAGATTATGAGAGGAATCATTTTTACCCTTGGGATTTTCTTTATGGCTGTCATTAACCTAAATGCATTTGCGCAACGGGAACCTGACAAAGATAAAATACCTGAAAAGATGCTTAAGAGTGTTGATACCCGCATCGACAACATGGGGTATTGGAAGAAAATGGCAGAAAAAGGGCTTGTACCCTATACGCCTGTCCTTCCCATCAAACCGGCTGAATATAAGGGAAGCCTGATCGATGGAAAAGGACTGAAATTGCCTGATTCCCCTGATATTCCTGTCACAAGCCTTTCCAGTGTGACTGAAAGTGAAAATTCGGTATTTGTGGATCCGGATAACAACCAGTATCTTCTGAATTCAAACAATTCCACAAGCTGGAGTGGCGGATCAGTGGGTTCACTTTATGGTGCAAACTATTTTCAAAGCAGCAATGGCGGTTCTGTATGGGGTGGAAGCTATTCGGGAGCAGGAGGGGCCAATTCGGGCGATCCGGCAGCAGCAATCAGCCGCAGCGGCCGCCAATATGTGAATTATATCTCGGGTGCAGGAGGCCAGGGCGTCGCTTATGCAGATGACGGAGCTACCTGGAGTACTGCGACCATAGCCCCGAACCCGGGCGATCTGGCCGATAAAAACCATATGACGATCGACAACAGTCTGACCAGTGCTTACACCGGAAACCTTTATTGTGCATGGACAGACTTTGGCGGCACCGATGATACCCAGATTAAAATATCACGATCAGTCAATAATGGTGCAGCCTGGAGCACAGGGGTAAATATCAGCTCTGCCGTTGCTGCCGGAAGCCATAACCAGGGGGTCAATGTACAGACTGGGCCTAACGGGGAAGTATATGTTGTATGGACAATCTACGATTCCTGGCCGAGTGATGAAACGGCACTGGGATTTGCCAAATCAACCAATGGAGGCGTAAGCTATTCCACGGCTTCCAGGATCATCTCAAACATCAGGGGGATCAGGACAACGGGTGTCCTGAAAAACCAGCGGGTCAATTCATTTCCTGTAATGGCGGTTGACGTCAGTGGCGGTCCGAATAATGGTAATATATATATTGTATGGACGAACACTGGTGTCCCCGGAACAAATACAGGTACGAACAAGAGTGTGTATATGATCCGTTCGACAAACGGGGGTACCACCTGGTCAACACCAATCAGGGTCAACCAGGGAACATTTACCGAAGGCAAGGAATCTTATTTCCCCTGGATTACCTGTGATCCTGAAACCGGAACACTGGCCATCATCTTCTATGATGACCGGAATACCGTCAGCACTGCCTGTGAAACATGGGTTGCCTATTCGATCGATGCCGGAACAACCTGGACCGATTTCAGGGTAAGCGATGTCTCGTTTACTCCTACCCCGATCTCCGGGCTGGCAAGCAGTTATATGGGTGATTATTTAGGAATCACTTCCAAAGGCGGCAGAGTTTATCCCTGCTGGACAGATACGCGTGGAGGATTGTTCATGACATATGTTTCGCCTTTTGTCATCGGGCTTAATGCTTCTTTTACTTCCAGTATTACCAATGTCTGTGCCGGTTCGGGCGTGACCTTCACCGATCAGTCATCCGGTCCCCCAACCAGCTGGACATGGAGCTTTCCCGGCGGTACACCTTCAAGCTATGTTGGCCAGAATCCCCCAGCCATCACATACAGTACACCCGGCACCTATGATGTTTCGCTAACTGTTGGAGATGGTACGGAAACCAATACCATGACCAAGACCGGCTACATAACTGTAAAAAATATCTTTGCCGACTTCACCGGTACTCCTACAACAGTTGTCATTGGTAATACCGTCGCATTCACGGATAATTCCACCTGCAGTCCGACTTCCTGGAACTGGTCCTTCCCCGGGGGAACACCATCCTCCTATATTGGACAGACACCACCCGCCATCACTTACAGCACGCTGGGAACATATAATGTGAGCCTGACCGTCAGCAAACCTGCCGGTTCGGATACGAAAACAAAAACGAGCTATATTACAGTGACCCCGCCGATCTTTATCATGAGCAACACGACGGTAAATACATGCACCGGTAATTTCTACGATCCGGGTGGCGCTTCAAACGATTATGCGAACGGCCTGGATTATACAATGGTATTCAACCCGGGAACTGCCGGGAGTTTTCTGCGATTTGTATTCTCCAGTTTCTCGCTGGAGTCAGAAACTACATGCAATTATGATTACCTGAAGATCTATGATGGGAACAGTACCGCAGGAACCCTGATCGGGACATATTGCGGAACAACTTCACCCGGAATAATTACAGCCACCAACGCCAGCGGTTCCCTTACTTTTGTTTTCCACAGCGATGGCTCTGTTGTGAGCACCGGGTGGGATGCATTGATCAGTTGTGTTGCCGGTGTTGTTGCCAATCCGGCCGCATTCTCGGCCACGCCATCCAGCACCACGCAAATCGATCTTGCCTGGACAAAGAATGCTTCAGCCAATAATGTCATGGTGGTTTGGGCATCCTCAGCGACCTTTGGTACCCCGGTCAACGGAACGGTTTATACACCGGGAAGCACCCTTCCGGGGGGAGGAACTGTTCTCTACCGCGGCAACGGAACGACTTACAACCATACCTCGCTTAGTCCCAGTACGACCTATTTTTATAAGGCATTTTCATATAACGGGACAAATGAATATTCAACAGGATTAACAACAGATGCCACCACTTTGTGCGGAGTATTCACACTGCCATTAAACGAAAGCTTTGCAAGTTCAATCATGCCAACGTGCTGGACAACGGAAATCTCGGGAACAGGAACTAATAGCTGGTCGGTTGCAAATTCCACCTATGCAGGAGGAACACCATATGAAATCAAGAATATGTATCAGCAACTGAATCCCGGTACGACACGCCTGGTCACCCCACCCATCAATACAATCGGTATGTTAATGCTTAACCTGAGCTTCAAGCATATGATCGATGGATACGGCACAGGTACAACCTTCAAAATACAAACAAGCCAAAACGGAAGTACCTGGGTTGATGAATCCTGGTACATTGCGGGGTCTGCTTCCAATGTCGGACCTGAGACAGTCAACACCACTATCCTGTATAATGTCAATTCTCCGACTACTTATATTGCCTTCACGATCGATGGCGATCTTTATCAATATGATTACTGGAATATCGATGATATCTCCATTACCGGAGTTGTCCTGAACACCTTGTCAGTTGCACCATCGAACCAGGATGTTACCGCCGCATCCGGTTCCACCTCCTTTGCGGTTAGTTCCAATACAACCTGGAATGTAAGCTGCGACCAGCCTTCATGGTGCTCGGTCACTCCTTCGGGATCAGGTAATGGAACAATAACAGCCACATACAATGCAAATGCTTCAATTACTCCAAGAACAGCAAATATAACCGTGACTGTAGCAGGACTTGCACCAGTGGTCGTAACTGTTTCACAGGCCGGTGCCACATTATCAGTGACACCTTCGGATCAGATGGTTCCATATACGGCAGGCACCACAACCTTCAATGTAACATCGAATTCGGCCTGGACTGCAGTAAGCAATCAACCCTGGTGCACGGTCACTCCTTCAGGTGCAGGAAACGGGACGATCACAGCCAATTATACACAGAATGCACTGGCAATTCCCCATATTGCAAGCATTACAGTCACAGTTGCAGGCCTCACCCCGGTTGTCGTGACGGTAACCCAGGCAAGTGCGCCATCGCTCACTGTGCTCCCGGCTAACCAGAATGTAACATACCAGGCCGGATCAGCAGTCTTCACTGTAACTTCAAACCGGAACTGGACTGTGAGTTCTGCCCAATCGTGGTGCTCTGTTCCTTCGTCAGGAACAGGGAACGGGATTATTACGGCCACCTATTCCAATAATCCAACATGCGAATTGCGGGTCGCCAACATCACTTTAACCGTCACAGGGATACCACCTGTTGTGGTGACTGTCTCTCAGGACGGTGAAGCTCCGCCGACGCTGTCAAGCACCTTAGCACCGGCACCCATTTGCACAAATACGCTTTTTAGTTATACACCTACAAGCACGACACCTGGTACTACCTTTGCATGGTCAAGGGCCGCTGTGCCAGGGATCAGCAACCCTTCCGCCTCAGGAGTGAACAACCCGGAAGAGGTTCTGATCAACAATACAACGCTGCCGGTGGCGGTTACATATGTATATACCCTGTCGGCTAATGGATGTGTTAATGTCCAGAATGTCACTGTAACGGTTAACCCTAAACCTACGGTGACAGTGAGCGGCAGTACCACGATCTGCTCCGGCCTGACGGCCGTTGGACCACCTCCGTTGCCTGGAGAGCACGGATCGGGAGGCGACAGCGGATTCCCAACACTTACCTTCACCTTCACGGGGAAGGCACCCTGGAATCTTTCGTATACAGACGGTTCCATGGTTTATACGATTAACGGAATCAATACCAGTCCATACACGATAGGTGTTCTTCCATTTGTCACCACGGTCTATACAGCCACCGCACTGGCCGATTCAAACTGTACGGCGGATCCGGGCGGGTTAATTGGGAGCGGCAGCGTTATTGTCAACCCGATACCGGACATCAACACGGTTCCGAACCAGACTATCTGTGGCGGGGAATTGATGAATGAAGTGATATTTACAGGAACCGGCAATTCGTATGCCTGGGTCAACAGTGATCCCTCGATCGGCCTTGCTGCAAGCGGCACCGGGAACTTACCCGCGTTTATGGCTGTGAACAATGGGATGGTACCGGTTGTCACCACGATTACAGTGACTCCGGAATACGTTTTGAACGGAGTGACATGCCCGGGAACACCGACAAGTTTCACCATCACGGTGAATCAGACATCTCCTGTGCTGTCAAGCACCCTCAAGCCTCCGCAAATCTGCTCCGATGCATTATTCAGTTATATCCCCACCAGTGAGACACCGGGAACAACATTTTCCTGGACAAGGGCGGCTGTTCCGGGAATCAGCAATCCTGCCGGTTCCGGGAGCAATAATCCGAATGAAACCCTGGTGAATATAACTGAATTGCCGATAGATGTTACCTATGTTTATATGCTTCAGGCCAACGGATGCACGAATTACCAGGATGTTGTGGTAAAGGTTAATCCGAACCCTACGGTCAGTGTAAGCGGAAGTTCTACGATCTGCAGCGGAATGACTACTGTCGGACCTCCGCCATTGCCCGGTGAGCATGGTTCAGGCGGCGACAGCGGATTTCCAACCGTCACCTTCACATTAACAGGAACTCCACCCTGGAACCTGTCCTATACAGATGGAACTGGTACATTCACGATCAATGGGATCATGACGAGTCCATTCCTGCTGGGTGTGCTGCCAGTTGCGACAACAACATACTCAGCCACTGGTCTGACAGATGCTTATTGCACCGCCCTGCCCGAAGGGATAACAGGAAGTGCAACGGTGACGGTCAATCCGATCCCATACGTCAACCCTGTTCCGGATATGATCACCTATGGCGGAAGTCTCACCACCGCCGTTGTATTTACAGGTTCGGGGACAATTTATGATTGGATAAACAGCGATCCCTCCATCGGGCTGGATGCAAGCGGGAGTGGAAATATTCCCCCGTTCATCGCCATTAATGCAGGTACTGTCCCCGTCGTGGCCACAATCACAGTCACGCCTAAATATTCCTATAATAGCGTGACTTGTACCGGAACACCGATAACATTTACCATCACGGTAAATCCTGCGCCGATACTCACGGTGCTGCCATCAAACCAGGATGTGGCGTTCAGCGCCGGATCTGTTGACTTTAGTGTAACCTCAAATACAAGCTGGACTGCCTGGAGCAACCAGCCCTGGTGTTCAGTAACACCTTCAGGTACCGGAGATGGCACAATTACCGCTGACTACATGGAAAATTTTTCAGCCGGACCACGGATCGCAGAAATTACCGTAACCGTTGATGGACTGCTTCCTGTCGTTGTTACCGTGACCCAGGAAGGTGTTCCATTTAAAACGTTAAACCTGACCCTCCTTCTTGAAGGCTATTTTAACCAGATCACAGGGACCATGAACCAGGCCCAGGAATCGACTGACGGAGAAACAACCTTCAACGAGTTTCCCGGGATTACTGTCGATACGCTTAGCGTTTACCTGGCAAATCCAACAGACCCATGGGAATTTGTGTTCGAAGCTCATGCGGTCGCTGTAGGCCAGGATGGGGCACTATCGCTCATGGTTCCTTCATCTTTTAACGGCAGCTACTATATTGCCATCAGGCAGAGGAACAGTGTGGAAACCTGGAGTTCGATACCAATATCCTTCGCAGGAAATTCGATCAGTTACGATTTCTCAGCCGAAGCCAACAGGGCTTTTGGCAACAACCTGAAGAAAATGAGTGAGGGTTCGGGATCGTATGCACTTTATTCAGGAGATGTTACATCGTATGAATCCATCCAGGACGGCTATATCGACATTTATGATAACAACGGGATCTTCAATAACTCACAGGCAGGCCTGTTCGGATATGTCATTGATGATCTTACCGGGGATGCATTTGTGGATATCTTTGACCTGGTTGTGGTCTTTAACAACCTGCAGGGCAGCGTAGGGATGATCACTCCTCCGAACCCGGGGAAAAAGAAATAGCACCTGCCTTGCTTTCCCCTTTCTTTTATGGGAGGGGGAAGGAGGGCGGAGGTCAGAAGATAGAAGATAGAAGATAGAAGATAGAAGATAGAAGATAGAAATGTAAAGCTAATAGTCTGTAGCATGCAGCTTGTGGCCTGCAGCCTGAAAGAATTTGAAAATATTTTTTATTTTCGAACAGGTGTAATCCTTTTTCTTTAATTTTGCAGCCTTCTTAGCCCAGATGGCGGAAGTGGTAGACGCGCTAGTTTCAGGGACTAGTGTCCTTAAGGATGTGCAGGTTCGAGTCCTGTTCTGGGCACAAATAATAAAAGCTCACGATGATCGTGGGCTTTTTTGTTTTTAGTAAATTGGGCTCAAATTGAATCACATGAAGAAGAGAATATTTTCAAAGGTGGATATCGGGGGCCTGATTCTCCTTGCAGCCCTGGTTTTTTCAATCTTCCTGCTCCCGGTGCTTCCTCTTGCATGGCAGGCACAAAGTTCCAGGATCGTTTACACCATTCTTTATTTTTCGGCTGTTCTTTCACTGGAAAAGCGTGTAAAATTCCTCCTCGCAATTTCCATTTTTGCTGTTTGCCTGGAATGGCTGGCAGGTATCTTTTCATTGTGGCTTCTTGTGACCACCTCCAAAATCCTTAATGCCGTCTTTTTCCTTTTCATCGTTGGTTCACTGATCTACCAGGTTGCCACTTCGAAAGAGGTGAACCTGAAGGTCATCCTCGGCTCAATCATTGGCTATCTTATGCTCGGGCTGGTCTATTCCATTTTCATTGCTATTATCATCCAGCAGGATCCCGCGGCCTTCAATATCCCGGGAAGCCCGGACAAGGAAGCCACAACAATTACTCACCTTGGAGAATCAATCTACTTCAGCTTTGTTTCACTGGCGACGGTTGGATATGGTGATATTGTTGCCATCAAGCCTTATACACGCTCGCTGTCAATCTGGATCAGCATATCCGGGCAGCTATATATTGCAATCATTATTGCCCTGCTGGTTGGTAAAATCAGTTCCGGTAGAAGAGAGGCAACCACGGATAATTGAGGGATGCAAACGTTTAACGATTGAATATTTTTATCATTTACGACATTTACCCAGGCAACCTTTTTTTCAAAACGCGTCTACTTCATATGAATATGACATCAAATCTGAATTTGTTTATTAATTTTATAAAAAAAATGACCATGAAAAAAGCTACCCTCTTTCTTTTCTTATTAGCCTGTCTGGTTTTCTCAACTCAAGGTTGGGCAATGACTGTAAATATCAGTGGAACGGTGACCGATATCAACGGTGGGGCACCGGTTGCCAGCCATACAGTTTCCGTTTCATCGGATTCGTCAGGAGGATTTTTCTATTACAATAACGTACTGACTGACAACAATGGCTTTTATTCATTCAGCATCCCGAATGTAAATCCAATTGATTCAGTAGGGTTCACCGTATCGACCCTGGACTGCATTTCGGTTTGGCACAATTATTACGTAAGCGGGAATACAACCCCGATCACCGTGAATTTCCAGATCTGTACCACACCCCCTCCTTTGCTTACTGTACTGATCAGCGGTAATGTTTATGAAGCAGGCACGGTAATCCCTGTCCCCAACCATGCTGTGACCATTGCTTCCGACAGTTCCGGCGGTTTTTTTTACTATTATACGGTTTACACAAATTCAGCAGGTGCATATTCTGTCACCATAAACAATGTACCTGGCAATACAACATTCTTGGTTTCAACCCTGGACTGCAACAACAATACCCAATCACAGTCAGTTAACGGAAACAGCAGCCCCATCATAGTCAATTTCTATATTTGTGTGGGAACTCCTCCTCCGACGGGAACATTATGGGGACAGGTCTTTGCCGGAAATGTTCTGGCCGATTTTGCAAGGGTTGATCTGATCCGTTCGACGAATGATTCGTTGCAGATCGTGGATTCTTATTATACAAATGATTCTGCAGGAATGTACATCTTTAGCAACATTGCAACAGGTAATTATATCCTGATGGCTGAATTGGAAGATAATTCACTCTTCTACGGTCAATATGCACCCACCTATTATGTTGCCTCTTTGTATTGGGATGGGGCTGAACTCATCAACCTCGGGCAAACCACTATCCAGAATGACATTCACCTTGTTGAAACCCCTGGTTATGCTGTAGGTTCAGGTGATATCAACGGGAATATCCAGGAAGAATTGAAAAGCGCTTCGGGAACTCCCGTTTCCGGAATGGAAGTGCTGCTCCTTGATCAGAATTCACAACCACTTGCATACACGGTTACGGATGTCAATGGAAATTACAGTTTTTCAGATATTTCCTTTGGAACGTATGTTATCCGTCCTGAAAAATTGTCAATAAACACCACCCCGGCCACCATCACCCTGAGCAACGATAATCCCGGTGCAACCGTGAATTTCACTGTTGAGAACGGCAGTGTTTTTACCGGCATTTCCGACAGGAAGCCGACTTTCATCACCGGGGACTGGTCTGTATATCCGAACCCTGTCACCGATCAGGGGTCGGTCTCCTTTGTTTCTTCGGAGAATGCATCAATAATACTTATTGTTTACGATCAGTCTGGAAGGCTTATTGATGAAATGCAGAAAAATATTGTCCGTGGGGAGAATACAATCGGCTTTTCCGCTTCAATGCTCAGCAATGGGCAATATTATATCAAGATCATGGCAAAGGACGGAAACTCATCCACCAGGAAATTCATCGTGGCAAAGCATTAATACAGCACGACTATATCTAAAGTAAAAAGGCCCTGCAATCCAAGCAGGGCCTTTTTTTATTACGAAAGGAGTTTTCTGTTGAACGGAAGTGCGGTTCACTCTTTCGAGGGAGTGACGGCCGTAATTAGTCTGAAGAATACTTTGTCACTCCATCACTCCATCACCTGATCACCTCAACCATTAAGGACGGGTTTGGTTTGATTACTGCATTAGATCGGCATCCCGAATCCGAAATAGAACCCCTGCTGCCAGATCGAGGTAAAGGCATATTCAAACCGGATGACCATATCATAATAGGTGACGAAATCGATTCCCAACCCCCAGCTGTATAGCATTTTATTATTCAGCGGGTTGTTCTCCGTGAATTTATTGACGACATAGCCGCAATCCGCAAAAGCATTCAGGTAAAATGCGTATTGCAGGTTCTTGAATTTGTTTTTTTCTTCCCCTGCCTTTGCCTTCTTTATGTTTGGTGGCACCAGTTCATACTTAACGTTGCTACGGAAATAATACATCTGGTCACCCCGGATCGTATAGAGGTCATATCCGCGGATAAAATCTTTTTTATGCGGAAGTGTATTCTGATAATAGTACGGATAATCCTGTCCTGCAGAATTCACAGCCTTGACCATTTCCGCGACATAGAATTTCCTGCTCAGGGTTTGATAGAAATGAAAATCGATCCCGTAATAAAACAAGTCCACATCATGATTGAACAGTCCCATTCCCCGTTTGTCGATAAAAACTTTAAGCATGCTCCCTTTCAGCGGATAGGAGTGACTGTTCCTGGAATCATAATAATAGTCGGCATAGACGCTAAGCGATGTATTGGATTTTTTGTTTCCCGCCAGGTAATTTGAATCGAGGCTGAAGAGCGAATCGGATATCCTGATCCATTCGCCTGTGAGTTTTACCGTTCCGTAATTATACAGTCCCGGCCTTAGTTTCAGTGCAGCTGTAATCTTAAAATCCTGCTGACTGTTGAACGCATAGATCATCTGCCGTTTGTTTTCAAGGGCAGCATATTCCACCGTATACAGGTTTTCATATCCGAGTCCCATAAGCAACCCTGTTTTTTGTTTGTGGCCGATCCATGGGATGTAGTAACCCCAGGCAATTGCCCAGGATTTGCCGAAATAAGCAACCAGGGACGATTGATGGCTCAATCCCCACAGGTTATTATGACTGAAAAATAAGCCCATGCTCACATCGGACCAGTGGGGTGCCCTGAGCCACTCATTGAAATTTGGCGCATTCAGTTTTGCGACAGGGAAGAGCCACCAGTATTGCCTTTCTGTGACATCGATGTGTATCTTGTAGTTGTTTCCTTCGACCTGTTCTATAAAGAGATCCACTGTAAGGAAAAGTTTCGTGTTGATGATGTTCTCCCTGCTGTATCCCATCCGCAGGCTCAGTTCGCTCGAATCACCTGGAGCAAACCTCTTTTCTGCAAAATCGATGGATTTTTCCTTAGGAAAAGTGGCCAACGTGTCACCAACCTTAAAATCGAGTTCACGTATTATGATATTTTCCCGGGTCAGTTTATTCCCCGTGGCATAAACTCCTGTGATCCTGACGTAGCGATAAGGTATGGAATCGGGATAATGATTGGATCCGTCCATGTTTTGACCTTTTGAGGGGTTAATTATGAATAAGGTAAATAGTGCAATCAGAATAGAAAGTTTATACATGAATCTGGTTTTAATGGCAATTGTATCAGGGGTAAATAAAAGTTAAAAATATCAATAATTCCTGTTCATGGGTTCCTTTTTAATGAATATCGGTGACAATTCTTATTGGAAAGAAGGATAAGACCCGGCAAGACTGCAATGGTGATCTGCAGAAATATTCGCGGGAAAATGTCATATGGGTCATGGAAGAAACCTTAAGATGAGCGTGAAGATCAGGAGTCCCATCCCGGCTAAAAAAGAATAGACAAGAACTGTGGTAATGACTTGTGTCCCCGGGAAAGAGGCAACAGCAATGCCCATCGCGAGGCTCATGTTTCTCAGGGTTGTGATGATCGATACCGATTTCCTGTTCTGTAACCCCGGCCACCCGGCAATCCATCCGGTGGCAAGACTTCCGGCAAAGATAAGGAGCAATACAGGCAGGCCTGACAGTTCCGTCCCGGTAATTACTCTTACCTGCAGCCAGGCGACGGTGAGGATCATGAGCAAATTCAGCACTTTGCTGACATGCATGGCGGGTTTCTGCAGCCTTAGCGACAAACCGGGATACCATTGTCCGATGGCCATCCCTGCAAAGAGCGGCAGTAACTGGATGATGAACAATGTACCGATCAGTTCCCGGGGATTGATTTTAAATGAATGACTGTCAGATGACAGCACAGGCAGTAGCAGATGAAGCATCAGCGGGGCCATGAAAGCAGAAGAACCTGCCAGGATAATCATTAAACCGGTGGAAACCTGCAGATCACCTCGGGCGAGTGCAGTAAACGGCGGACCGTATGGTGCTGCAGGACATACAGCCAGGATCATCAATCCGGTGGCAATCATCGGGGGAACATGGAACATAAGAACGACCGACAAGGTAAACCCGGGAATGACCAGGTAATTAACAACAACAGCCCGCCAGGCAAGGCCCGGGTACCGGGTAAGTGAGCCGGCAACCCGTGTGAAATTCATCCTGATCCCCATTGCAAACATCATTTCCGCAATTGTAAATGAAATGAGAACCAGCATGAAGATTTGCATAATCAGGATACTTTTCCTTAGAAACTGTATCCGATTGAAATGGAATAACGGAAAAAGGACCGGAAGGTCAGGGTCTGATTTTCTCCGGTAATATCAAGAGAAGGGGCGAGGTAGGGATATTTGTCCTTCACCGCTTCCTTGATCTCCTCAACGATGAGGGATTTGTCTTCGGCCTGGTAATTCCCGTCAAAATTCATTTTCGTAATGGAGCAGGTCAGCGAGGGACCGAAGATGAGAAGATCGATCGCAAAGTGCTTCCAAAGGATGAACTGGTATCCCAGTTCAACACCCAGGTTGATATAGTTGAACCCGGCTGTCAGTTCCCCGCTTCGTTGAGGGTCTGTGTCAATTAAGGCGATATCATCGGAGAATTTGAAGCCGTAATAGGAAAGATAACCTCCCAGGTAAAGGCCGTCAGGAGCGGAGAACCTGTTTCTTTTCAGCGGATAGAAACGATAGTCAAGGGCAATATTTACACCGATGTTTGACTTCCTCTTTGAATAGATCAAGGTGCTCTCCATATCTTCCAAGACCGGCTTGAACTCAAGGTAACCGACCTGGATCACAAGGGACTGGTTAGGCTTGATCAGCCGCTCGTAGGAAAGCGTTATGTTTCGCAGGTTTCCCCATATGAGCATGGGGGTTGGATTGAAACGGATGACATTATTGCAATTCGGTTTCTGAATGGAGTCATTTCCCTGGCCCCTGCTAATAAACGGAATTATAACGAGCGTGGCAATAAGTATCAGCGCCTTATTCATGTGGTTAAAATCAGAAGGTTTCCTGTCCTGAAAAATAGAATCCCTTGGATTTAAACCCGATGGCATAATCAAGGTTGATGTTGGTACGGAAATATTTGTTTATCATGATCCTCAGACCGATACCCACAGAAGGCTGAACATATTCAAACAGCTTAACATCTCTGGCACTGTTCGATGCTGTGGTTGCATTGACAAACAATACGCCGCCAATGATCTTTTTGCATGGCCAGATAGGGAACCGGTATTCAGCTTCCCCGTAAATAAGGTGATCACCGCGGAACCGACCGTTTATATAACCTCTTCCCGAGCGTGCACGCGAATCGCCGCCCAATGACGGAAGTGTAAGATAAGGCATATGTCCGCTCAACACGAAGTCGCCGAACACCCAGAATGCAACCAGGTGCCTTGGTGTTTTCTTTGAAAGGCCTACATAAGTCCTGAATTCCAGCCATAATGAAGATTCATCCTGGGAACTGCCAAGGAATTTGAAATTGTACCGGTAATTAATATTGGCATAAATGCCTTTATAGGGATTTATCTGGTTGTCGCGTGTATCATAGAGAACATTCAGGCTTACACCTGATAATGTATATTGGACCCTGCTGAAATTATTGGCATCTGAATAATAAGAATGCGGTGTGACCTTGGCTGTTGTTGAATCGGTTGCGGGATGGTAATTTTCATCATTTATGGAATAATAGTAATCGAGGTGGTATCCAATCCCGGCATAAAGTTCACCGATTATCTGCTGGTTCACGATCTGGTGTAACCGCACGTAGTTGAATTTCATCGGGAAGGAGAGGCTGTCGTTGCTGGCGCCTTCACCCATCCAGTCGGTGGTCGAGGGAAGACCCGTTGTATCGGGCGCATTGGTTCCAAGTCCGTAGGTAGGTTGGCTGTAAATATAAAACCGCCAGTCACCCTGTATGAAAAACCTGTTATCTTTTGTATAAATGGTTGGCTTTACAAAAGAAATGAGCTGTTTTTTTGACGTGACGGCCAGGGTAAACGGGGCGCATGAGACTTTTGTACTTTCCTTCGGGCCCATGTACCAGCCAAAGGAACCGCCCACCCCGAGCAGGAAACCATTAGTCGGATTGGAGCTGATGTTTGGCAGGACCAGTGCCAGCACTTTCTTCGGCGGTTTGGGAGGTTTGTCTTTTTTTCTGAAAAGGTCTCCAATGGCCTGCTGCTCACAATTGCGGGCCGACTTCTCTTCTTTCTTCAACGAATCTGCACGATCCTGGGCAACAGTGCAGTTCATGAACAGGAACATTAATCCTGCAATCCAGATGGTCTTTTTCAATGAATTATAATTAGTAAATGATTGAGATGCTTCTGATCTTTTGGTTGATTTTTGATGGCATAAATATAAAACAAAATATTTCGAATCAACAAAATTCGCAGTACTTATTGATGAGTAAATTTGGGTAAATAAGGAAATTTTTGTTAGATTTGTAATTACTTTTGCAGCCATAGGTAACGTTATTAATGGGATTTCGGAGCCATGTAAATTAACTTTTGCTGCAGAAGGGAAATAGGCAGGAAAAATTAAAAAGCGGCAGAAATGGAAAATGGAAAAATGAAAGCTATTCGTTATCACGAATATGGAGGGTCTGATCGCCTGGTTCTTGAGGAAGTTCCCATTCCTGTTCCGGGAGAAGGTGAAGTTTTGATCAATATGAAAGCCTCAGCAGTAAATCCCTGGGACTGGAAGTTGAGATCGGGAAAATACAAAGACCAGACGCCGGTGACTTTCCCGTTCATCCCGGGGATCGAAGGGGCTGGAGTCATTGAATCCGTCGGGCCGGGGGTTACCCGGTTGAATACCGGGGATTCGGTTTACGGAAATTTTTTCGGCACCTATGGAGAATATGCGATTGCACCTGAATCCAAACTATTTGTGAAGCCGTACCTTCTGGCCTATGAAACGGCCTCGGCCATTCCTGTAGCTTCTCAGACTGCCTGGTCAACCATGATCGATATTGCGGGCATTCACAGAGGTCATCGGGTGCTGATCCACGGGGCAGCGGGAAGTGTTGGATCTTTTGCTGTTCAGCTGGCAAAGTGGGCCGGAGGATATATTTTCGTAACGGCTTCAGCGGAATACAAAAGGTACCTTCAGTCAATCGGTGCAGACCGGTTCATCGACTACAGAACCGCCCAGTTTGAAGGATTGGCCAAAGATATTGATGTCGTTCTCGACACGATCGGAGGAGAGATCCTTGAACGCTCCTGGAAAGTCCTTAAAAAAGGGGGTCTACTGATCAGTATTGTTACCCCACCTTCGCAAGAGAAAGCGGACGATTATGGAGTAAGGGCTGTATACCGGAATGGCGGCATCAGCGATGAAGGCCTCCGGCAGATCGAGAGTATGGTCAATGAAGGTGCTTTATTGCCTGTGGTAAGGAGGATCTTTCCCCTGGAGGAAGCTGCTGAAGCACAGGATTTGAGCGAATCAGGGCACGGAAAGGGAAAAGTTGTTCTGAGGATCAGTGAATAAAAGGTGGATTTCAGAATTGCGATTTTAATTAAAATTTCGAAGCTCAAAGCCTGAAGCGTGTCCCCGCTTTCGCGGGGATGACGGTGGCCTGAAGCCAGTTTTAGTCCTCCTGGAACAGCAGGTAATCCCTCAGCAACGGAATATCTTCCTCAGGAATGCCATTCTTGATGAGGTTCGGAATATCTTCATTAAATACGATGATGAATTCCTCTTTCGTAAATTCTTTTTTCAACTTGCTTTTTGAATAATTCTCCAGGGCTTCTTTACGCTTTCCAAGGCATAAAAGCACATGTCCGAAATTCATCAGGTCGTAGGATGTAGGCGATCCTGATAGCCGGATAACCTGCTCATATGATTCAGCAGCCTGGTCAAGCTTTCCCAGGATGAACTGGCAATAGGCGATCGGCCTGGTTACTTTCAGGTTGCCGGGTTGAGAAAAACTGACAATCGAGAATTGCTTCAATGCTTCTTCAAAATTCAACATGCTCAGATAACACTGGGCTATCTGAATACGTATCTTGAAATTATCGGGCTGGAGATGAATGGCGTCTTCAAAATAGGTAAGCGCAGACGGAAAATCCTTCATTTTGTATGAGCACCATCCGAGTTTTTTCAGCAACCACAAACGGTTAGCATCAAAAAGATCAGCCATTTTATAGTACTCTATGGCCTCACGATAAAAAGAAAGCTGCTGGTATGAATATCCCATTTTCTCAAAGTATTCGCTTGCCGGGGTTTCTTTTTTAGAGATATATTCATACATCCTGATTGCTTCGAAATAATGTCCTTTGTCAAAATAAAAGGCAGCGATCCGCTCGGTAAATCCTTTACGTTCGAAGAAATTCCGGTAAAAATAAAGTTGGTTAAAGTTGAAATCCACTTTGAAGATATCCAGAAACTCTTCTTTTGATGGGATAAGCTTATAAAACCGGTAAAGGTCCTGGATATACTGGGTCATAATGGTGCTCGAAGTCATTGACTGATCAAGGATCTGCTCTTCGTTGATCATCTCTTTCATCTGCTCAAGCTCTGATTCAAAATAGGTGATGATCATCGATCGCTGCTGTTGCGGAACCGCCTGGAAATTCAGGGCGAACGAATATTTATCCGAATTACAGATGTAGAATGCCTTTTCAAGTCCTTCCAGCAAACGCGGGCTGAATTCCTCATCTTCACCCAGGATTCCCCGGAGTTCCGGGTTTCCCTGATAAAACGGCATGAGCCAGTTGCTCATCCGGTTAAAAAAATCAAAACGCTTGAGGAGGGAAAAAGTGCTCATGAAAACATCGGCACCTTCCATCTGCATCCGTGTAAACTTCTCGATCCGCTCAAACAATCCAGGAACTTCATCAATCAGATCCTTCCACCCGGGATTTTTCCCATCCATATCATCATCTTCAAAGAGGTCGCCGAGCTGAAGCTTATCTTCAAGCTTTGGCATCACCTTTTTCATCTCGGGCAGTACCTCTTCCTCGAATTCCCGGGTGATCTTCTCTGTTTCCCTGGCCATCAGGAACTGCAAAAGAACGGCTTCTGTTTCATTCCGGATCGATTCGTCTTCCGACAGATCCTTCAGCTTTTTGACGAGTTCAGGGTAAAAGCGGATCCGCTGATCATATACCAGCAATGAAATCACCAAACCGATCAATGCGCGCTGGAAAACCTGGGGTTCACCCGATTCAATGAATTCGATCAGAATAAGCATCTTTTCCTGGTCAAAATGATCAAGCAGGCTTTGTGTTATGGCAGATACGACAATGCATTTCACATGCCACTCAATGGTTGTTGATCCGTTGATCTTTCTCAGGAGCTTTGCATGGGGGGCTTCGATCTTACCAGTCAGCCAGATGAACCTGAAAAGCTGCTCATGCAGCCTCTCCCCGGCAATCTCACCACCTGCCTCCTTGACGGCCTGCTCCAGTTCCTTTCCAAAGAAAAGTTCATCGATCCTGGCGGTCATTGTTTCAGCATCAGATCCCAATTCCCTAACCAGAATACTTTTTTCGAATTTCCGCTGGTAATGGTCCTTTTCAATGGTGGCCCTGTATATTTCATCAGCAAGGGTTAATAGTGCGGCCGAAATGTTGTTCAGTATGTCAATCCTCTTCGGGTCATGATAACCCTCGTAATTGTATTTCACAAGATTTTTGTAATTGTTCGAGATGCTATCGAGCTGGTAGAAATAATCGGACTGGGTCGTATATCTGAAAAGCGTTGCCATAAGATCAATGGCGCTCTTGATCTTTGACTCGAAGATATAATAACATATCTGAATGTACTCTCTTTTTATATCGGTCTGAGGCATTGTATTGAATTAACAAGTCCAAAGTTACGATAAATAGGAGGAAAAAAGTCAAAAGTCAAAGGTCAAAAGTCAAAAGCTATAAAGAAAGCTCCCCGACCGGATCCAGGGCTAGCTTGGTATTTTTTGTGGAATTCTTTCCTGACAATTTTCCGGAAACTGTGTATAAAATCTGTTAATCTTTTATATTTACACCGTCATTAACAGGGCCAGAGATGAATTAAACTAGTTGAAATGCCGGATGATAATCGTTTTTTTATCATAACGAAGATGTATATTCCAAAATATAAATAATATAAGTGAAAGTTATTACAGGATTCCTGAACCACCCATTCATCCGGATCATTCTTTTGTTTTTCATATTGGGCAGAGCCTATTCACAAAAGAATGACACGGTCTATCTCATCAATGGCGACAGGATCACCGGCGAATTGAAAAAGTATGAAAACGGACTCCTTGTGCTGAAAACCGATGGGATCAGCACCATCAACATAGAATACGACAAGATCCGGACTTTTTATTCGGGGAAATATTATGAAATTGTGAAAAAGACCGGATTCAGCTATTTTGGTTCGGTCACGCAATCCAAAAGCGAGCGCAGCATCAACATATGCATATCCAATGATACCGTTACCGAACCAATTGCAGACATTGTTGAGATTACTCCGATCAAGCACAGGTTCTGGAATAAATTTTACGGTTCATTTGATCTTGGGCTGAGTTATTATAAGTCGACCAAAACGCTGCAATATTATTTTAACGGGGATCTCAATTATCGTGCGAGAAAGGACCTGGTGTCGTTTGGAGTCAGCCTGATGTTCAGCGATCAGAAAGTGGCAGATTCCATGATCAGGACGAGGAAAAATGACATCGACCTCCAATACAGTCATTTCTTCCAGGGCAGGTGGTGGGGTGGTTTGGGAACAAAATACCAGCAGAATACTGAGCTGGACCTGGATTATCGTCTGCAGTTCGGCATTGGGACCGGTTACGACATTGTGCGAACCAACCCGGTCCGGTTTTATGGTATGGGAGGTCTTCTGCTCAACCGGGAACTTCCCACCGATTCGGTCAGCTTTTCAACAAACTTCGAAGGACTCCTGTCCATGAAATTCACCTGGCTGCAATATCGTCATCCAAAGATCAACATCTCCACAAATATCGATTTTTTTCCCAGCCTGAGCGTCAGCGGGCGATACCGCTTCGAATATAACTTTTCAGCCAAATATGAGATATTCAGGGATTTTTATCTCGGGCTTACCTACTATGATGATTTCGATAGCAAACCTTCAGGCGGAGGCCCATCGCTGAATGACTGGAGCGTTATTTTTTCAGTAGGGTATTCTTTCTGAAGAATCTTTTTGTAATTTGCATCTCGAAAGCTGTGCCCATAAGGTTATCGGCAGAGATGTATGATGTGAATTCCACCCTTTACGGAATGTTCATAGTTGCTTCAGGGTTATATGATATCACCTGCTATCGGCACAAAAGCAAACATCACATGAAAAAACATTTTTTCGTATTATGCTGTCTCCTTTTTGTTTATGGTCAGATATTTGCACAAAGAGATCCTGATACCTTAACGGATGAAGCAAAACACCGGATCATTAACAGCATCAAGCATTTTACGTTCGGGTTCTATGTCGATTCCTATGTCACCATGGAGTTAGACCATAAAAAGGATACCTCCAATATCATCCCCTTTTTCGCCAACTGCCCGATGACGAATCAGATCAGGCTGAATGTTGCGGCAATAGAGATCTATTACAATGCTGAAAGAGTAAGAGGCAAGTTGCAGCTCCAGTACGGTGATGCACCAAATCTTTTGTCGGCACCTGAAAAGCAGTTTATAAAGACCATGCGGCAGGCTGCCATTGGTTTCAGGATCGTAAAAAATCTATGGGTGGATATGGGATATATGTTCACCCCGGTAGGAGGTGAGTCAGCCTGGCCGGTCACAAACCCGATCAGTACAGCCACCATTTGTTCTTATTTCGAAGCGGGTGCAGTACTTGGCATTAAACTATCCTATAAGTTTTCCGATAAAGTTGACGGAGGGATCATGTTCGGGAATCCATACTCGCTTGCTTATGAGCAAACCAACCACATTGCCGGGGTCCTTTTTATTAATTATATGCCTGTGAAAAACCTGCTGATCTCTTACAACAATTTATGGGGCAACCAGGCTTTACGAAATGCCGAACTTGACAACAATCTTCTCTATAATGACATTATCGTATCCTATGATCCCTTCAAAAACCTCAACGTTACCGGTCAGTTTGATTTTGCTTTCCAGACCAACTCCCATATGCCTCCCGATTCAAATAGGATGGCCAGTATGTGTTCGGGTTTTATAAGAGCAAGGTATGCATTTCTGAACCACTTTTCAATTTCAGGCCGCTATGAATATTATTATGATCCGGAAGGTTTTTTATCGGGTTTATATACCTACAATGGAAAAACCACAGGACTGGCTACCAGCGGCATCGGTTTGAGCCTTGAATACAAGCCGGTGAGCATTGGCTATATCCGGATGGAATACAAGCACATCCAGGCAAATAATGGCAATAAAATCTATTACAGCGGAAACAGCGATGAGCTGAATGCGCTCATTTTTACAGTGGGTGTGAGATTTTAAAGTTATTTGGCAATCAGTTTGTTCTGCATCCAGTCGGCCAGCATGTATGATGCGATGCGGTACGAAATTTCATCAATTTGCTTGGGGTCTGTCACTGCGATCTCTGCCGACCAGAGCAACGTTTTATCTGATCTCAGGTACAAACAGGCACGAAGGTTTACGGTCTGGGTTTCGGTCCAGTATCCTCCCGTGGTCACATAACTTGAACCATAGCCGTACATCGGGTAACCCCAGGCATAATAATCGTATGCCGTAGGATAAACAGTGGGTGCAATGTATTTATCCTGTTTGTCAGTTCCTTCGTAAGTAACGATCAGGATCCCGTCGGACCCGATGCTGTCATAGATCTTATCCAGTTCCGGTTGAGTGTATTTCTGACCTGGTGTAAGGATGTTGATCAATTCGATCGATTTTACCCCGTGGTTATTAAAATACCCTGCAACACACTGTTCAAAGGTCTTCTGGTACTCCAGCTTATTGAACATGCCCCAGACAGCAATCCGCTGAACCTGTTTGATTTTTGGGTTGACCCATGATGTCATTTTGACCGGGGAAGTGCAGGAAATGATCGTAAAGGTTATCAGAATGACGATTGAGGTGATGATAAAAAGTGATTGTTTTTTCATAGTTTTTATTTTATTGGGTTATTGACTGTCGGGGCGGGTCGCGACCTGCCCTTACTCTTACGCGGACGTGTCATGACCTATCCTTACTCTTATGGGGACAGGTCACGACCTGTCCTTACCTGGCTGCTTTTTGCTTTTCTTCCAGGTATATATCTGCTTCTTTTGGCGTTCCTAGAAGGATCGCTATCCACCGTGTTCCTTCATTCTGCTCAAAAATGATTTTCATCGACATGGTCAGAGGGACTGAAAGGAACATCCCGACTGTTCCCAGGACAAATCCCCAGAAGATAAGGGAGAGAAAGACTACCAGGGTCGAAAGGCCCAGTCCTCTGCCCATCATTCTCGGTTCAAGTCCGATCGAGATGGCATTATTGATCACCATGTAAACGACCAAAGTCCAGAGGGCACCGCTCCATCCGAACTGTACAAGTGCAAAAACAAGGGCAGGGATCAGTGCTATTATGGACCCTATCGTGGGAATGAAGTTCAGCAGAAATGTGATCAGGCCCCAAAGGATCGCATAGTCGACACCGATGACCAGGAGTGCGATATAGATCAGGACTCCTGTAAGCAGGCTGGTAAAGGTTTTTATCCCAAGATAGTGGCGGATGTTCTTTGTGATCTCGTTGTAATAGGAAGATGCATTTTCCTGGTTCCGTGCAATTGCTTTCATTTTAACCTGGAAGCTGCTAATTTCCAAAAGTATGAACAGGATGGTGAACAGGATCATGAAGGCATTTCCCATCATGCTTGCCAGCTGATTCAATACCTGGGCCGTGAATTGAAGGATCCGTGCCGGATCGATCAGGTTCTTTACCTGGTCCTGCGAAATCTGCATTCCTTTATCATTCAGGAACTGGATGAAAGAGGCAGCAACTTCATTCAACCGTTCGCTGTACTTCGCATAATTTGATGAGAACGAAGCCAGGGAGCCTCCGATCAGGTATCCAAGGCCAAAGAACACAGCAATCATTCCAAGAACCACAATCAGGATTGCCACTCCTTTAGGCACTTTCTTTCCTTCCAGCCAGCGCACCGGCTGTTCGCAGATAATGCTGATAAACAGTGCCAGTAAAAATGGCGTGATCATGGATTGCGCGAACATGATCCCTCCGATGATCACAATAATGGCTGCAAAATTCACAAGCGATGAATGAGGTCTTTCCTTCAGGGTGGTTATCGTCATGAAATCTGTTTTCTTGTGAAGAATTGAGCTTTAAAAGTACATCAAAATTCTTAGATAATTGAAGATATTTTCCACGATCATCCATGGATCAGCTGATGATGATATCGGGGCACCCAAAGAGTTGAATTATCTTTGCGGAAAATTGTTTTGCCAGATTATCCTGGGGAAACTTTCTGTTGGAAGGGCTTTATATAATTGTTATAGCCTCAGAAGAAATGGAACTAAAGATCATGAACAGCGAAGAGATCATTCGTAAACGACTCGCCTGTCATCAGCTGACGGATCAATACCTTTCTGATCCCGGGCAACTCCTCCATCATCTGCTCGGTATCCAGGCACAGGATTATCATGGCTCAAAATGGGCCATGGGAACCAGGCTTGTTGACTGCAAGGAGTCCGATATTGACCGTTCTGTCCAGGAAAAGAAGATCATTCGCGGCTGGTTTATGCGGGGGACCTTGCATTTTATTAATGCTGAAGACGTTCACTGGCTTCTTGACCTGCTCGGACCGAAACTACTTTCTTCCGGGACAGGGCGAAACAGGCAGCTTGGATTATCGGATGCCATTCTCGACCGGAGCAAGTTAATCCTGTCATCCGCATTGAAGGGGAAGAAGGAACTGACCCGCAATGAACTGTCGGAAATCCTTAAGGAATCAGGAATTGACACGGGTGAACAACGGCTTTATCATATTCTGCAGCATGCAGCCCTTGAAAAGATCATCATTTTCGGAACGCGAAAACGGAATGAATTTACATTTACATTACTGGATGACTGGATCAGCATGCGAAAGAAGAAGGATCGTGACGCGGCCCTGACTGAAATGGCAAAGAGGTATTTCACAACACGGGGTCCTTCAACAATCGCGGATTTTGCCTGGTGGTCGGGTCTTGCATTGACAGAATGCAGGAGAGCAACAGAATTGGCGGGGACTACCATTCAGGAAGAATTCATAAACGGGCAGCACTACTTTTCAATCCGAAGGAATAATCCTGACCGGATCATTTCTGACCGGATTCACCTTATACCGCCGTTTGATGAGTATGTGATCGCCTATAAGGACAGAACGGATATTTTGGTTGCAAACCTTAAAAGAAGTGTGATCTCGAGCAATGGGATCTTTTATCCGGTAATATTACAGAATGGAAAGGTCATCGGAACGTGGAAAAGGAAACTGAATAAAGACCAGCTGACTATTTCAACCGGGCTTTTCATATCAAAGAATAAAATGAATAAAAAGGATATTCTTCAGGCAGCTGAAAATTACGCCAGGTTTCTCGGTCTGAAGAAATTCAGTATCCTGTGAAAATGAATCTGAATAAGACCTGAAATCAGGTGTAAGAAAATATCTTTATTTCCATCCTCCGCCGAGCGCTTTATATAGATTGACAAAGGCTGACAGTTCGTTGTAGTGAGATTGTGATTCGTTGATCTGCGCGCTGTAAAGCTGACGCTGAACATCAATAACGTCAAGGTATGAGGCATAACCGGCATCAAACAACTGGTTTGCAAGATCAAAGGCTGTTTGGGCGGCCCTGGTGAGGTTCCTGCTTTCTGTTACGATGGTTTTTTGTTTGTCGACGGAGAGCATCCCGTTGGAGACTTCATTGATGGCGGAATAAATGCTTTTCTGATAGGTGATCAGCATCTCTTCTTTAAAAGCCTGAGATTTTTTGACGTTTGCCCGGAGTTTTCCGAAACTGAAAATGGGTGCTACGAGACTTCCGACTGCAGAGCCGATCCAACCAGCCCCCAGTGTCGAATATCCCGCGTTTGCATTGATGCTCAAGGTAGGAAGCATCATTCCGCGGGCAACGCCGATCTCTGCATTGGCAGAAACAAGCTGCTGTTCAATGGAAATGATATCCGGCCTGCGGACAATGAGCTGTGCGGGTATTCCCCCGACCGGAATAATATTGGGATTGATCTGTTTTGTTATTGAATCTCCTGCCACTATATCATCAGGTAATTCGCCTAAGAGGAGCTTGAGCGCATTTTCCTGGATGCCTGCCGCTTTTTCGAGGGCCGGCAGTTGCGTTTTGACCTGTGCCAGTTCTGCTTCTGCTTGTGCCACGGCCAGTCCTGAAGCAGTTCCTGCGATCAGCTTCCCCTTGATTAATTCCAGTCCCACTTCCCTGATCTTAACTGTAGAACGGGTAATTTCCACCTCGTCCCTGTAATCGAGCAATGAAAAATAAGCGTTGGCTATTTCTGCAACGAGGGAAATATAAACGCTTTGCCGGTATGCTTCCTGTGAGAAGAGTTGTGCTCTTGCGGATTCCTTTGACCTGCGCAATTTCCCCCATATATCAATTTCCCATGACAGGCTGCCGACGGCGTAAAGGTCATTGTATTGCAATGTTTTGCCGCCAAGGGGTGACTGCGAATTGTTTGTTTCACCGGATGCGGAAGCCCCAATGGATGGCCATATTGCAGCTCTTGCCTGCTTGAAGGAAGCTTGCGCCTGGTTGACCCGTTCGTACGCGATCTTCAGGTCGAAGTTATTTTCCAGTCCTTTCTTTATCAGCCCCTGGAGCACCGGGTCGGTAAAAAGATAACTCCAGGAAGTATCGGCCAGCGACCTTGAATCGGCAGTTGCCGCAAAACGATAATTCTTTCCCAGGTCATAATTGGGTTGCTTGTAATTCGGTCCGATCTTGCAGCCACCGACGACGAGAAATGCCGTAATTGTGACGAACAGAAGGGTAAATTTTGTTGCTCTAATTCGCATTTTATTTACGATTTACGATTTCAGATTTACGAATGAATTTTAGCTTTTAGAATTTAAATTTTCGCTACTTCGCTATTTCGCTACTTCGCTATTTTGCTACTTCGCTATTTCCTTCCTTCTTCCCCTTCATCCTGTTCTCCAATTTCTGGAAAGCCACATACAAGGAAGGCACGATCATAACCCCGCAAATAGTTGCAACGAGCATCCCCCCGAAAACGGAGGTTCCGAGTGCGTGACGGCTTGCTGCACCTGCCCCGGATGCGATCACCAAAGGAACAACGCCCAGGATAAAAGCAAAGGAGGTCATCAGGATCGGGCGGAAACGAAGTTTCGCCCCTTCACGTGCTGCCTGGAACAGATCCATTCCTTCTTCATGCTTGAGCTTGGCGAACTCTACAATAAGGATAGCATTTTTGGCGACAAGTCCGATCAGCATGATCAGCCCGATCTGTGCGTAAATGTTATTTTGGAGTCCGCTGAGCCATTGCAATCCGAATGCACCGAATACCCCAAATGGAATAGCCAGCAAAACCGGGATTGGAAGAAGCCAGCTTTCATATTTGGCCGCAAGAAGGAAATAGACGAAGACAAAGCAAAGCGTAAAAATGAATGGCGCCTGTCCGCCGGAGATAAGCTCTTCACGGGTCATCCCTGAATATTCATAGCCGAATCCATAGGGCAGTGCCGTAGCACTCACCTCTTTCACTGCCTCGATCGCCTGTCCTGTGGAATATCCGGGTGGGATGGCAATGGTGAAGTCGGCTGAAGTGAAAAGGTTGAATCGCTTTACAATATCGGGCCCCTGGACCGGAGTTATCTCAACGAGTGTTCCGAGCGGGATCATTTTTTCCGAATTGCTTTTTACATAGACTTTGCTGATGTCTTCTTTATTCGCACGGTAAACAGCATCGGCCTGGATGATGACCCGGTAGGATTTTCCGAATTTATTGAAGTCGTTGACATAGAAACTCCCGAAGAGTGATTGAAGGGTCTGGTAAATGGTGTTGACCGGCACTCCCAGGACTTTCGCCTTTTCCTTATCCACATCAAGACGCAGCTGCGGCACATCATTCCTGAATGGTGTGAAAACACTTGAAAATTCTTTTCTTTTCATGGCTTCACTCTGGAAAGCAGTGGCGACCTGTGACAGTTTGTCGATGCCTGCCCCCGTTTTGTCTTCCAACTGAAATTCCAATCCGCCTGTTTTTCCTAAACCTGAAATGGCCGGAGCATTAAATGCCATGCAGACCCCGCCGGGGATTTTATTGAATTTCCCCTGTACCTCCCTGATGAGCACCCCGACATTCCGCTTCATTCCGCGTACCTTCCAGTCTTTCAGCTTCACGAAGGCCATCCCGTTGGTCGTACTCACTGAATTGTCAAGGATGCTGTACCCCGGGATGGTGGTATATGATTCTACCCCGTCGGTTTTTGCCAGGATGGCCTCAACCTCACGCATGACGGCATCCGTCTTCTGAAGTGCAAATGCTTTGGGAGTTGAAACATTGATAAAGAAATAGCCCTGGTCTTCGGCCGGCAAAAATCCGGAAGGCAGGTATTTCATGACAAAGACGGCCATTACGCAAATAATGGCCAGGAATATTACCGGCCGGGCAAGGTGGTGCGTGAATCCATCGGCGATCTTCAGGTAACCGTTTGTGGTTTTTTCGAATCCTTTATCAAATGCCCTGAAGAATTTTCCAAGCAATCCTTTTTTATCTCTTTTTGGTTTCAGGAGCATGACGCAAAGCGGGGGAGATAGTGTCAGAGCCAAAAGTGCCGAGATCAGGATCGACGAGATCAGGGTGAGGGCGAACTGCTTATACATGACACCTGTGGTGCCCCCAAGGAAAGAGACGGGAACGAACACAGCACAAAGCACCATGGTGATCGTGACAATGGCAGGGGTGATCTCTTTCATCGTATGCTTTGCTGCATCAAGCGGCGTCAATCCCTCTGCGTCGATCTTTTCCTGGATGGCTTCAAGGACGACGATGGCGTCGTCAACCACAATTCCAATGGCGAGAACGAGGGCGAAGAGGGTAAGCATGTTGATCGAAAAACCCATCAGTGAAAAGGCGGCAAGGGCACCCACAAGCGAGATGGGAACCGTGATGGCCGGTATCAGGGTGGCCCTCCAGTCCTGGAGGAAAATAAACACGACAATGAACACCAGGACGAATGCTTCAATCAGCGTATGGATAACCTCATCGACAGATGCGGTTACAAATTCAACGGTATCAAGCCCTTTTTCATAGGTTATCCCCAACGGAAATTCTTTTGCGAGTTCTTCCATCGTACCATCAAGTTCCTTCTTAAGTGCTACGGCATTGGAACCCGGCGCCTGGTAAACGGCAATGGCCGGGGCTGGTTTGCCGTTGAACCTGCTGTATGCATCATAGGTTTTAAGTCCCATTTCGATCCTGGCAATATCACTCATCCGGACGATTGAGCCGTCGCTGTTGGCTTTGATGATGATCTGTCCGAATTCATTTTCATCCAGCAACCGTCCCTGGACACGAATGACGAGCGACATTTCCTGCCCGTTGGCAGCTGGGTTTTTCCCAATCTGGCCAGCGGCGGCCTGAACATTCTGATCCTTGATGGCGCTCTGCACATCCTGGACACTGATGCCAAGCCCTGCCATCTTTTCAGGATTCAGCCAGATGCGCATGGCATAGTCATCACCTCCAAAGAGGGTCACATCACCTACACCTTTAACCCTTTTCAGTACATTGACAATATTAATGTTCAGGTAATTGGAAAGGAATTTTGTATCGTAAGCCGTATCGCTGGAAACCAGTGAATAGAGCATCAGGATGCTCGGATTTTTCTTCATGACGATTACCCCGCTCTGGATTACTTCCTGTGGCAATACATTCATGGCGCGCTGTGTGCGGTTCTGTACATTGACTGTTGCCATGTCGGGGTCTGTACCAACCGAAAAATAGACCGTGATGGTGCAGGACCCGTCATTGGCGCACTGCGAGGTCATATATGTCATGTTGTCAACTCCGTTGATCTGCTCTTCAAGCGGCACCGAGACTGTTTTTTGTACGTCTTCAGCACTGGCTCCTGGGTAATAAGCGGTGACCTGGATCGTCGGGGGAACGACGTTGGGATACTGGGAGATCGGCAGGGTAAAAAGGCTCAGGATCCCAACCAGTGCAATCAGGATTGCGATAACCGAGGAAAGGATCGGGCGGGTGATAAATTGTTGTAACATATATCTTTAATTACGATTTACGAATACGAATTACGATTGAATTTACGAATGACGAATGACGAATTAACTCACCAGTTCACCACTTCACCAGTTCACTAAATATGATTAAGGTCTTGCCGGCACCTTAATGGTATCCTGCACAATCACCGGCTGGATCTGCATTCCTTCCTTGAATTTCTGGAACCCTTCAAGCATGATCTTGTCACCAGGCTTGAGGCCATTATATACAATGAAATTCTGACCAATGCTCCTGCCGAGAATAATGGGTACGCGGGTCACTTTATTTTCGTTGTCGACGAGGAAAGCAAATACTTTACCCTGTACTTGTGTTGTAGCGCTCTGAGGGATGACGATCCCGTTTTCCTGGTCCATGAGAACGAGGTTGACTGTTGTAAAGTTCCCTGGTTTGATAAGTCCCTGGGGATTAGGGATGACTGCCCTCATGGCGATCGTTCCTGTCGTGGGATTCACCTGGCGGTCAATGAAATCAATTTTCCCGGGATGATCATAATCCTGTTTATCCGACAAGGTCAGATATATGGTCAGTGATTCGATCTTTCCCTGGAATTCAGGATGCGCTTCAACATATCTCATGATCCTGAGATAGTCTGTTTCATTCATCTGGAAATTGATGTACATCGGATCGACTGCCGAAACCGTGGTAAGAAGTGTTGATTCACCTTTACCGACCAGGTTACCGGGGTTAATGTTGCACGCACCGACGGCCCCTGTAATGGGAGATGGCATCGTTGTATAGGATAGGTTAAGCTTCGCCTGGTCAAGGTTGGCTTTCGCTTTGGCGACTGCAGCCCTGTCTTCCTGTTCTGTCGTCACAGCCTTGTCGTAATCATTCTGGCTGATGGCTTTCGTTGAAAGCAATGGCTTAAGCCTTGCCACATCGAGCTTGGCCTTTTCCCAGGCTGCCTGCTTGTTTTCCAGGTCTGCTTTTGCAGATGACACATCGTTAATGTATTCATCCGGCTCGATCGTAAAAAGAGTCTGACCCTTCTTGACAATTGAACCTTCCCGGAAATCCCATGTCCGGAGATAACCGGCAACACGGGCCCTGATCTCCACAGTCGGGATACCCACAGCCTGGCCAACCATCTGAATGTAGATCGGAACTTTGGTGCCCTTGATCTCCAATACATTAAAAGGAGGGATTGTTTTTACTTCTTCCTTTTTTGATTTGCATCCGGGTATGACAAGGAACAATGATGGCACCATGACCATCAGGATAAAAATGGAACGTTTCAGATTCTTTCCCATAAAGATTATTTTTGACGGCAATTTACAAAACTATCGGAAATATTTTGGAACAAAAATGCAAGGAAGAAAAAAAGTTGTTTTGACCTGAAAAGGAACCTTCCCCTGACCGGGAATGTCATTTTTCCCCTGGCTAAGGAAACCTCAGGATAATACGTAAACAGGGAAACGAAAACCGAGGTGTATCGTCAGGTATCCTGCGGCTCGGGAATATTCAGTTTTTCTGCATCGCATGCTGATCGGAGTTTATCGAGAGACCAGGGAACATCGTACTGGAAAAGCACTCCATATGGTCGCTTCAGCATTGTGATGAGGAGCCGTGTATCTTTATCATGTTCCGGCAGGATTCCCGATTCTATATCCTGCCAGTCAGGAGCAATCAATTTCAGGGTAATGAACAGGTCGGGCTCCAGAGAATTCAGTGAAATTGAGCTGAGATCGTCCGTCAGGATCTTGTTTTTTGTCCTGTTGAGATGCCGTTCTCCAAACTCCGAAAGCACCTGCATGTATTTCTCGAACAGGATATACTCATTGAGCAGAAAAAGGATCCCCGGCGCATCGTATGCCCGCCAGAATAAGCAGGGATGAGGCTGGCAGACGAACCTGCCGAGCATAAAAGCGCCTGCAGTAAATCCCCTCAGTTTGTCCTTCCTGCAAATCCTGAGTACATCCCTGAAAAAAAGGATTTTCCGGTCTGTCGTAAGCAAGCTGTAGATCTTATGCTGATCAAGGTGAGACCCAAGCCCGCTTTTCAGGATCTCGGTGCAATAATAATCCCGGTGGGAATCGAACCACCCGTTCACAAATTCAACGGCTTTCTGCGGCCAGTCATCATAATCATTCCGGATCAGCTTAACAAGATCCGTAAGCGTCATGGCTTCCTCTGTTTTCAGTGTACTGAGTATATCCTGGTAGGCAGCGTAGGCTTTCGCCATGTTGATGAAAACCTTTTCTTCCTTAGACTCCATTTCCAGGGGTTTCCCTTCCAGGTACTTCTGGAATCGTGCCGGTTTAAAATTTGCCTTACCGAAATAGATGCAGTGATGCTTACTCGATACCGTGATCCAGTCTCCCTCATGAATGATCATCCCCGCGGTGTTGGAAATGGAGTTTTCATGCAGGCTCATCCCGTATTTTTCCAGGTTTATGAACGCAGGGATCCCATATCCAAGGCATGCTGTTACCACATGTATCGCAAGGGGATTCATGCTCATGATCGCATCCAGTTCGCCCATCAGGATGGTTTCGGATGGAACAAAGTTTTCCTTGCACAGGCAGACTTTTTCTCCCCTTCTTTTTGCCTCAAGGGCTTTGGACATCGAAAAATAAATCCTGGTTGAAACGGCTGACCTTGGAAGTACAGATACACCGTTGCCGAAGAATGTCAGTGATTTGAGTGAATGATCATCAATCCTTTCAGAGAAGATCTGCCGTAAATGGTAAGGACGGATAAGCTGGATGACTCTTTTTTTCGAGATGATCTTTTTCTGGTAAAGGTCAATGGCAGTGAGAAGGGTTGACCTGCCTGTAAGTTCCGACATGTTGAGCTGGAGGATGGCAAATTGGGAGATCCCTCCCGATGATTCAACAGCAAACTCGATGGTGGCGGGGGATTTCAGTTTCACTTCCAGCTTTGAAAGCATCGGGGTAAAATGATAAATAGCCGGAAACTCCTCCAGGATCTCATCCCGGTTAAAATACTCGCGCTGGTTAGCATAAACTGTCCCGGTCATGATCTCTTCCCCGAAAATCTCCCTCACACTTTCTATCTGGATCCCGAGGCCGGTTCGCGGATGACGGCTATAAAGAACGCCGGGATATGAATCCTGGTTCCTCACGGTCCATACCATTTTTTGAAGGATCAGGGCGGGAAATGTACCGTGACCTCTCTGGAAAGTATAGATGAGATCCTGGTTACTGGTGTAGAAGCTGTGTGAAACGCTCATGAACATCTTTGCCTGGTACTGCGCATCGTAAAGGATCCGTTCGTCGATGACTGCGATTTTCCGGGAAAGTTTCTCGATCCGCTCCTCAATATCCTCCGTGGGAGGAGCATTTTCCACCTGCTTCTTCCTGAAATATTCCTGTCCCTGGCAAAGTATCTGGTAAATGGATTGAAGGTTGTTGAGATAAATTTTATCAACTACGGTGCGCCCGTATTTTAGTTCGAGCGACCGGAGACTCAGTTTCGTAACCCCGACATTCAGGTAGGTTGGCATCAGCCCGGGGATGTAATAGGGTGTAGCCGACCGCATGGCAAAAACCAACGCGTCATCAGGATCTCCCAATTTTTCACCGGTCATCTTTTCAAGGTTGGATATGGCTGCCTGGAGGCATGTTTCCCGGTCACGGGCAGTAAACTGGTATGTACGGGAACTTAATATGCAGAAATCAGGCACGGGATATCCTTCCTGGTAGAGATCGAGTAACATTTTCCCTTTCTGGCTGAGCAGGAGTTCATCATATGGAAGCAGAGTCGTACAGGGAACTACAGAATCATCATCTGTAAATATTACCGAACCGAATTTCAGCTGAAGAGCCTTCAGGTATTTCCGGAGAAACAATTCTTTCTTTTTCGTTGCAGCCGGATCGTCGTTTGAAGAAGCAATCAGCATATCAAGGTATTTCATTACCTGCTTGTTGTCGTTCTGAGACAGGACCGAAACATCAATATTCGTCAACGGCATCGACCGGTACCCTGGTTCACCGGGTAGCTGGTATTCAAATGCGGGGTGTAAAAATCCGGGTGAATCTTCGAAAGAACCATCATCATAAGGATTTGACAATACTTTCCGGATCGAATAAAAATTCGGATAATAATTTCGTAAGCGGAATTTCGGTTTTTTTGACAGGGACATCCTTTTATGATTTTGATTCGTGATTTATTTCGTGAGATGCGTGAGGAAGTGTCATCCGAAGCCAGAAATAGCCAAGGGCCCCGGATGTCAGGGATGCAAGCAGGATCGCGATCTTCGAAATGGTGATCAGTTCTTCCTGTTCAAAGGCAAGCAATGTAATGAAGATCGACATGGTAAACCCGATCCCCCCCAGCAATCCAATCCCGATCAGGTGCTTCCAGTTCACTTTCCCGGGTAATATTGAAAGCCCGGAATAAACGGCAATGAACGAAAAAAGTACGATCCCGACGGGTTTCCCGAAGATAAGCCCCGCCATGATCCCAAGGCTGTTTGCATGCAAAAGTCCCTCAAGCCAGTTGCTCCCGATAACCACGCTTGTATTGGCCAGTGCGAATAGAGGAAGGACCAGGAACGCAACGGGCTTATGAAGAAAGTGCTGAAGGCTGTATGAGGGCGATTTCTTGTCTTCGCTGTTGAATGGAATGGCAAACGCAAGCAGAACGCCTGAAATGGTTGCATGAACACCGGAATGCAACATGAAATACCACATGATAATTCCCCCGGCGAGGTAGGGAAGGAGGGTTCTAAAATGCATTCTGTTCATGAGCAGGAGCAGAAGGAATATCGAAAGAGCAGCCGCCAGGTTCATCCAGATGATCTGCCCGGTATAGAATATGGCAATTACAATGATCGCACCGAGGTCATCGATCACGGCCAGGGCAGCCAGAAAGATCTTCAGCGACGGGGGTACGCGTTTCCCGAGCAGAGAAAGGATCCCCAGTGCAAATGCAATATCCGTAGCCATGGGAATTCCGGCTCCTGATTGGGTTGCTGAGCCGAAATTGAAGATCCAGTAGACCGCTGCAGGAACAATCATTCCGCCGATGGCAGCCATGACCGGGAACGATGCCGTTCTGAAATTTGACAGTTCCCCCCGGTAGATCTCCCGCTCAAGTTCAAGCCCGATGAGAAGAAAGAAGATCGCCATCAACCCGTCATTGATCCAATGAACAACACTACTGCCGGCGATGGTGAAATGCCAGATCGCGATGTATTGATCCTGCGCGGGGGAATTGGCAAGGATCATCGAAACCACCGTACAGAGGATCAGGATGAAGCCTGATGCCTTCTCGTTATTATAGAATTCGATGAATATTTTCGTCAGTTTCATGGATTCTGCCAGGTATCAGGCGGAGGTGACATCTCACAAGTTCAGCCTGACGACTGTAAAGGTAGAAAGAAATTACAGAAGCGATAACTCCGGGCAGCGGCCAAATCACTATTTTTGCTGCATGATCCTGAACGCCTTCTCTTTCCCGCGAAGCTTAATTATCCTTATTTTCCTGCTTTTTCCGGCAGAAAAACTCTGGTGCCAGGATACAGTATTTTATTCAACGTCAAACCAAATTTTCACGGTATCCTTTGAAAGGAGTTCGACCGGTTATTCAGTGAATGGCAATGAAATCATCCATGAGCTGGCAAGTGATATGATAAAGCCATTATCGAAGACAAGGATAACCCTTGGTTTCAGGACTGACCTCAAAATGGTGTTCCAGCCGGCCGGGAACATCTCTCTGATAATTTCAGTCCGGGATCCGGTTCCCGGGGGAGATCTGAAATACCGGAAATTGGATATAAGGGATGCCCTTGTGCCTGACAAGGTTGGGTTCAGGATATGGACATGGAACAGATCCGATTCGGCTTCAACCCGCGAGACCAACCTGGCCGATGCTTCTTTCCGGGGAGACGGGCAGCAGGACTATGTTGTGGATGCCGGGAATTTCAACTTCGACAAAGATACCATTGTCCTCAAGAGGATATTTTTTTATTATGATGATGTGGCGTTGAATGTGTTCAGGGAGAGGGTCCAACTGGTAAATGACTATTATGCATCATCAATGATCGCGGACTCTCTGCTCAGGATGACTGCGGAAATGAATATGGAGAACACCGGGTTATTCCCGGTCAGGTTCCTTCAGATCGAAGAGTTGGGAAAAATGACAAAGATCATGCGGCAAAAAAATTTCCGTGAGCTTCTCGACCTTGATCACCAGGATCCCCTTAAGCTGGCCGGAAAGATTAATACGCTTTACAAATTTTACCTCAGTGCGAGAATGACCTTTGAAGAAAACCTTGCGGGAAGCGGTTTAGTTGTTTCTACGTTGACAGGTGATTCAGTGATCGGGTATTTCCTGGCCTCCATGCACAGGTACATTCGCTGGTCACAGATGGTGAACGATCATCACAGCAGGATCTACAATGAATACCTCGATTCCTATTTTCTTAAAGGTACTTTTGAGGATGATAAAAAAGTCATAAAGGATCTGCTTCGGAAAATTTTCCCGGATGCAGATCCCGATTCTTCCTGCCTTGAAATTTCAACCCGTATCATGCACGCCTATGAGAATAAGGCAAGGTCGATGATATTGCAGCAAAGGCACGCCGAAGCGTTTGATCTGCTCAGGAATGAAGCCTTGTTTCGCACGGCGAATCCATACCTGGCCGGAATTAAGACAGACGCAGAGCTCCAAACGGAGGCTGCCAGGGGTGTTTTTGATTCGTATATAAGCATTGCAGATGTTTGTTATCAGCACGGGAAATATGAAATGTCGCGTGACTACCTTCTGAAGGCTCATCGTTACCAGCAGAAGAATTCCGATCTCATCCGGCACGATACCTTATTCCGTGAAATGTTCCTCAGGTTGTTCACCCGGATCATCTCCGGGTGCGATTCGCTTGCAACGAATGGACAATTCGAGGAAGCGATCGATTGTTACCATGCAAGCGAAGAGAATGTTGAACCCTCCCTGAAGCAGGAGGTGCGGGAGATCATTGCACAAAAGACCGGCTTTGCTACAAATGGGCTCCTCCTTGATTCAGCCGGCCGCGAACGATACCTGGCAGTGCTGCTGAAGCAGATCCTGGATGGTGAATCGCTGATCTGGACCGAACAGTATGACAAGGCGCAGCTTTTCATCGATTCTGTGGAAACCTTTTCCCGGACGATGGGATTCGGTATGGATCCACGGGTCAATGAAAGCATCAGCAAATACAGGAAAACGATCGGGGAGAAGATCTGCTGGATGGTAAGAGAATCGTATGAGATCCTTCTGTTACGGACCGACCGCGATATCGAGCTTCATTTCTTCCTCAAGGCAAAGTTGCTGCTTGACTCGGCATTGCTGCAGGCAAGGATGAATCCGTCATGCGGCATCGACGTTGCTCATGCTTCCGATACCCTTGCAAAATATGCACCTTCGGCAGAGTTTGAAAAGAGTCTCATCCTGATCAGCAATGACCTGACTATGAATGAATTTGAAAAGGCAGTGCCCGCTTATATTGACCTTGGGAATTTCTACACCTTAAATAAGTTACAGCGTTTCGGCCTTGAGTACAAGTCGCTTTATGAATTTACTGCTGAAAAAGACCAGTTGCAGCTCACAGGCAGTGCCATGAATTATTATCTCGGAAAGGGGGCCCATCGTGAGGCGTTCAGGTATTTGCAACTCCTTAAAAAGCAGGGCGAACAGAAAAACCGCACGAAAGAAAGCCAGGTAAGGCTTGGAAAATCCTTTGCTGAGGAGGATTTTAAGAAAGATCCTTTGGCTGATCCCGGGAAATCTGCAAATAAATATTCGGATGGAGATCAGTGGTTTGGTAACTTTGCCAGCAGCTATGTCTCTGCCTGGAAAAAGTTGAAAAAGGAATAGGGATGCTGGATGCTGGATGCTGGATGCTGGATGCTGGATGCTGGATGCTGGATGCTGGATGCTGGATGCTGGATGCTGGATGCTGGATGCTGGATGCTGGATGAGAAACTGAGCAATTTACTAAGAATTCAAGGAATTAAAACAATATTTGCAATTCTAATCCCAAACCCACACATCCAGCATCCAGCATCCAGTATCATATTATTTAAAACAAATCGTTATCAAACAATAAACCAATGAGTAATCTTAATCTCCTGTTAATAAGCAACTCCACCAATGCCGGGGAAGAATACCTCGCATGGCCGCGGCAATACATTAAAAGCTTCCTGGATGAACGTGGGATAAAGAGTGTTTTGTTTATTCCCTATGCCGGGGTGAATCTCTGTCCTGACGGAGTTGCCGACTCTTTCGACAGATATGAGCACCGTGTTTCAAGGGTTTTCTGGGAGCTTGGCTTCAAGCTTCACTCGATCCACAGGGAAACCAATCCGGCAAAGACCGTAAAAAGTGCGGAGGCAATCGTGGTGGGTGGAGGCAATACCTTTCACCTGGTGAAAATGATGCATGAAACGGGGATCATGAAGGTGATCCGTGAACGGGTGAAGGCGGGAATTCCCTTTGTTGGCTGGAGTGCCGGGGCAAATGTGGCCTGCCCGACAATGAAGACCACCAACGACATGCCGATCAGCCAGCCACCGACTTTCGACTGCCTTGACCTGATACCATTTCAGATCAACCCGCACTATCTCGATGCAAACCCGGCCGGACATGGCGGTGAAACACGGGAACAGCGGATCATGGAGTTTCTTACGGTAAACCGTGAAATGTCTGTGGCAGGGCTTCGTGAAGCCACGCTTTTAGAGGTGACCGGTCATTCAATCCGGTTGAAAGGTGCACGGCCGATGCGGCTTTTCAGGTTCGGGCAGGAACCGCAGGAAATTGAGCCTGGGGCGGAGCTGGGGTTTATGCTGATTCCGAAAAGTTAAGAGAAGATAGAAGAAAGATGCTGGATGCTGGATGAAAAATGAAGAATGAAGAATGAAGAATGAAAAATTATAATTCAGACAGGAATCATTTTATCTTAGAACACAAATTCTTCCTGACGAAGAAAATTCTTCCGAATTAAAGGTATAAAAATAAGTGCCTAATGGATATCCGGACATGTTAACAGTGATTTTCTGCTTTCCTGACGGAAAATCACGATCGGCCAGAACAGCCAGCTTTTTACCCACCACGTTGTGTAATGAAAGGGTTACATTTCCTGCCTTTTTTAGCTCAAACTCGATGTTCGTTTTTGTACTGCACGGATTCGGAAATACACGGCATTGATGTGAATCTAAAGCAGTGTAATTCTTTTGAATGTCGGTATAAGTACTGTATTCGGCATCGGACATTGCAATTCCTTCGCCATCGATTCTCTCTGCAATCCAAGCCTGTACTGCCTGGTGGAGGGCTTCATTGATCCTGATTTTGGGGCTTGCCGCTTTTAGGTTTGCAGAATCATTATATCCTGTGGAGACAACATTCCAGTTATTTGGGTTTGCCAGGTTGAAATCATTCGATAATAAAGGAAGTTTGCGGGTGGTCGAATCAAAATAGGTCATCAGAAAATTATTGTCAAATGAGTTGAAGGTGAGGTCAGGCTGCAGTTCGTTGTCAGATGTAACGGCGAAATTCAGCGGTTTGAAGTGGGATGATCCGATCGCCTGTTGATTGTAATAGCCGATGATGTCGTAATTGTTGGTTGCCGGAAGATATTTTTCAAATGAAACGATCTCCGAAAGATTTGAACTGTCATTGTCCAGGTTGTTCACCTGGCATACGATTACCGGGTTCCGGCATAGCTTTATTGCTGAAGCATCAAGGCTGTCAAGACATTTAGGTGAGGTGAATGTACCATTATACCCCGGGGTTGAATGTGCTGTAAAGATATGACCTAAGTTGGGAGTAACGTAATCCTTCTCCTCCCAGGCAGCAAAATAGTTTCCATTATTATGTGAAGGAGAATAACCATATGCTAAAGTTACTTTATGAAGGATTTTTGAGGTGTTTGTTGTCACAGCCACGACCCGTCTATTATTTAAGGTAACGCCCCCATTACTGGATGAGCGAAAGATTATAGAATCTAACGTAGAATGTTTGGAGTAAAGAACACCAATACTGAAAGGATTTGAATATTGGGCCGGGTAAGTATTATCACTTGCTAATGCAATATCCCTTACATAGTCAAATTCATTTAGAATTTCTCCTTCTGAAGCAAAAGGTTCAACATTATACCTGCCAACGAACGCCGAACCACTTTGTGCAATTGTGTCAAAGTATACAAACCCTAAAAATAATTTTAAAGTTGACATAGAAGTACCAGCAGCGATAATATCTACTTTTGGTACAATGCACTGTTCAAATCCAGCCGGCCCGTCAAGTAATACATCCCAGGTTAGACCTCCGTCAGATGATTTTAAAATAGAAATATGTGGCCGAATTACTGTGTTATAAGAATATGCCGCTAAAAGCCATCCATTGAATGCACTGCAAATTGCAACATTTTGCTGATTTTGGGGAGGCTGGTCATTGATAATAATATCTTTCCCAAATAAAACCGAACTGCCCTGCTTAAGAGGGATTGCCGGCGAATAAGCCTTGTTGAGCTGAGCAAAGATACCTGGAGTAAAAAGCAAGAAACAAATGGTTAAATAGTAATTTTTAAAGGTTTTCATAAATGCTCATTTATAAAGGAAGGAGATTCGTGATAAAATATTTTATAGAGGTTAAGCAAATATAATGAACAATTTGTGAAAAGTGAAAAGTGAAAAGTGAAAAATTCTTATACACCTTGAGGTGGCTTGAAGGAGCAAAGTAACCACAAAGAACTAATTTTGGCTATATTTGGAAAATATTTTATATGGGTGCGATCGTCATCAAAGCAGATAATCAAAGCAATAAAATTCTCCGGGAGCTGGCAAAAAAATTGGGAGCAGATGTTCTTAATATCAACGATGATCTGTTCGAAGACCTGGCTTTAGGTTATTTAATGGACAAATCAGAAACCGGGAAAACTGTCAGTCGGACTGCAATTATCAAGAAACTCAATAAAAAGTGAATATTGAATTCGACAAGTTACTCTGAAAGCTATCTCTGAACAATAACTTTCCTGACCATCAGCTCCATTTCGCTGCCGAAAAGCATCATGATGTATGGACCTGGAGGAAGGAACTGAAGGTTCATCGACTGTCGTCCGCGTCTTACGTTGTCCAGCGACATCATCACCTGGCCGTTCATGTTGAGCACATCGATCTTCCTGATCTCTTTGACAGGATCAACATAAAGCACATCTGATACCGGGTTCGGATAGATTTTTGCCAGCATGGCATGATGCTCGCTGATGCCCACACCCACCACTTTTGATGATGAATAAACCCTCACGGGCAACCCAATAAGGCTGTCGGTGCCGATTGCTTTTGTCACAGGCGTTACTTCGAAAACAATGTATTTTCCAAGGTCGGTGATCGTGTCCAGGACATAATTGATCCGGTCGGTATAATGACCATTGGTGGTGTCGATGGTGATCAATGGCCCGCCGATGCTGTCGGCATGGTACCAGTGATAGATGGTGTTTCCTTCGGGCCGCATATTATAATCCTCGTAGTTGTAGTTTCCCGTAAGGATCTGTTTGACGGTAAGCGACCCGTGGATGACAACATTATAGGCTATGGGCAAAGCCGGAACTACAGGATCAATGTCGTTATACCAGCAGAAAAAAACATTCGGATTGTTCCCGGTTGTATCATGCAGGGTGTAAACCCTGTCGGAATCTCCCGGCAACTCAGCTGTTTCCCAGTTACCGTTGAACCGGAACCTGAATTTCAGCAACGGATCCTGAAGCATGGCCGTATCAAGGAAAATGACCGCACTGTAAAGATTGTCTTCGGATACAGGGAAAAGAACAGTGTATCCGGCACCTTCATTATTGAAGTTCCCCGCAACATCGAGGTAATCATAGGTGGGAGTAAAATGTCCGGCGCGGATCTGGTACCACATGTCACAGTTGAACCGGATCGGGATTGTCGCCGGATTGTAATTGCTGTAAAAATCATTGCGGGAATAAAGCGTATCGGGCATCCGGAATTTCCTGGTCAGGGGATCGGCTGTTTCCCAGCTTGTATTGCTGGCATGGCGTATCCCGAAATTGTAAGTATACACTGCCCCGGCATAAAGAAGAAAGCTGGAACTCCAAATGTAGGAAGTATCGACCCGGTGGAGAAATGCTATGGTGTCGTTGCCGGAGAAATCCGAATTGATGTATACTGAATCAGTGGAAGGATCAAACGAGCCGTTGGAAACCATATAACTCATGTTCACGCGAATCGTCACTGAATCAGTGATCCGGGGATATGCCCCCCGGGCTGCCGACGAAACTGAATGGCAGAAAAAAAGGAGAATAAGTGGAAGAAGGATATTGTTGATTTTTTTCATGAATGATTATTTTGTAATTCTCTTAAGAACGAGCGCAGTGCGGTTGGTATTGTAAATGCTTAAGCGATGGATGTCATTTTCTTTATCATGGTTCGTGATAAAAACCGTGTTCTCGTCAATCCGGCCGTGTCCTCCAAAGGCGGGATTGTCGGTATTCAGGATGATTTTATAATCGCCGGGTTCAGGGACCATGAACCGGTAACCGGGGATCGACTGGCTGACATGGAAATTAAAGACAAAGATCAGCTTGTTCCGCTCAAAGGCAATTGTTTTATTGTTCTCGTCGATATTCAGCTCCTTCCCAAAGTCAACTTTCAGGACACGATAATCCTTGACCATCTTCAGCATTTGCTTGTCGAAAGCAGCGAGAAACCTGTATTTTAAGTTTTTATCCTCCGTGAGCGACCATTGCCTGCGGGCATAATTGAAACTCCAATTGTTCCCTTCCCTGGGGAAATCGATCCAGTCAGGATGGCCGAATTCATTTCCCATAAAGTTAAGGTAAGCCTGTCCTCCAAGCGAAATGGTCAAGAGCCTGATCATCTTGTGGAGAGCCATTCCGCGATCGATGACGATATTCTTGTCATCCTTATTCATGTGGAAATAGATCTCGCTTTGCATCAGCCTGAATGCAATGGTCTGATCGCCAACCAGGGCCTGGTCGTGTGACTCGCAATAGGCGATGGTATTGACATCCGGCAGACGGTTATTCATGATGTGCCACATCTCCCTGACATTCCATTCTTCGTCAGGCTGGTCTTTGAGCAGTTTTATCCAGTAGTCGGGAATGGCCATTCCAAGCCGGTAGTCGAAACCGATACCGCCTTCCGCTACCGGTCTGCATAATCCGGGCATCCCGCTCACATCTTCAGCAACAGTCAGGGCATTTTTATTTAATGTATGGATCAGCTTGTTTGCAAGCTGAAGATAAATGATGGAATCCCATTCAACGCCGTTTCTGAAATATCCGTCGATGTCCCAGATGTCACGGAAGCCGTGATCGAAATAGAGCATCGAAGTCACGCCATCAAACCGGAACCCGTCAAAATGGAATTCCTTCATCCAGAATTTCAGGTTCGACAGAAGGAACCTTTTTACCTCCATCTTCCCGTAATCAAAGCACTTTGAATCCCAGTACGGATGATTTCCCCGTTCTCCGGCATGAAAATACTGGTCTTCGGAACCGTCGAACTGGTTCAGCCCTTCATTGATGTTCTTCACCGTATGAGAATGAACCACATCCATGATCACGGCCAGTCCCTGTTCATGGGCCTTCTTCACCAGGAATTTCAGGTCTTCCGGGGTGCCTAAGCGGGATGAGACGGCAAAGAAATTCGAAACATGGTATCCAAAGGAGGCATAATAAGGGTGTTCAGCCACCGCCATCAGCTGGATCACATTGTATCCCGATTTCTTAATATATGGAATGATATATTCAGCGAATTCGGCGAATGTCCCGATATCCATTTTCTCCTGGGCCATTCCCGGATGGCATTCGTAAATGAACAGTTGATCGAGTGATCCGATCACCGGTTGGTCACCTTCCCATCTGAATTTTTTTGGAGGAAGCCATACCTGGCCGGTGAAATTATGTGTCTTCTCGTCTTTGACCACCCTCCGGATCCAGGCCGGAATCCTTTCCTGCCAGCCCAGGTCGGAATGAACCAGGACTTTGACCAGGCTTTTATGAGTAAACCGGCCTTTGTAAGTTTCCTCATCCAGGAATAATTCCCAGACACCGTACTGATCACGCGTCATCCGGTGGGAATAGCGCTGCCAGTTATTGAAATCGCCGAAAAGGTAAAGATCCATTGCTTTCGGTGCCCACTCGCGGTAAATCCATCCTTTCCTGGCTTTATCATAGTGGATCCCGAAATAATCATAGGCATCTGCAAAAGAAGATAATGACTCCCAGATACCCTCGATTTCAGCTATGGCTTCAGTATATCGTGCATACCTGTCATCAATCTCCTGTTCGACAGGTTTCAGCCAGGGATCATTTTTGTACAGTGCAAGTCGTCGTTTCCGGGTCATATCCTGATCTCAAATCACGACGAAAATACGAAATAAATCTGATATTGAGGGATCAATGTCGTTCGTGGATGAAATCATCCAACTCCTTAATTGAGGATTCAAAGGTAAATGCATCGTTTACCAGGTAATAATTCCCAAGGTCGTAGGTATGGTTGAAAGCAAATTTTGCAAGGTCAAGGCGGCTTGATTCAAAAGTGAGAAGTAACATCAGCTCTTTTACCTGTCTCGACAGCAGGCAGTTCATGCTTATGATCTGCTTTGCCATAGTCAGTTTGGAATCTTCAAACGTTTTTTCGTCCACAGAGGTCTTTGCTTCCCTGAAACCTTCAGGTGACATGGGAACGGGACAACCTACAGGGCCATTGTATCCGGGAAGATAATCCACCGTTGGCGGAGGCGGAGGTGTCGGGGGATAATAATCATCATCATAATCTTCATCCATGTATGTTTGCCATTCCAGCGAAACATCATTCACCTTATCCATGTAATATTTTCCTTCAGCGCTTCTTTTGATCAGGTAGGTTACTTCGTGATCAGGTTTAAGGTAGATCGTTTTGCTGAACGTGATGGCGCGGTAGATCGTAACAACCGTGATCTTCACCTTGTAAGAAGGCCTGTCAAGCCTGGTGATCTCTATCCTGTTTTCGGGTTCTTCATTCTGGGGTATTCCGTTCAGGTAGAGCAGGAAATTCTCTCCATGTTCAGAATCCAGTATCAGGTTTGATGTCTGCCCGGTACCGTTTAAGCTGAATAGAACCAGGGAAAAGCAAATAATGAGAAGAAAGTGTTTCATGGGAAAATTTTGGGGTTTTTTCTTACAAAGTTGATGCCATGATTGAGAGGTTATTTTTTACAAACGACAACAAAATCCCTTGATCCGGCTGAGAGCTCCTCTTCCTGGTAATTCCCGAAGATCTGGTATCCTGAAAATTTTGATCGCTGCAACAGGTATTCGAGCTCATAACGGAAAAAGAACCTCAGTTTTGTTTTCCATGTATCACACAGGAGTGTCCCGTTTTCCGTCCACTCGAACCGGAATGAAACATCAGCAACCTGCCGGATCAGGTCATACCGGGCCGTTGCGATGCGTTTCAACGTCTCGCCCGGTGCATATTCGCCTTCAAAATCAATGTGATCGGCAATACCGTTTGCGATCATCAGGGGATCGGGAATGAACGTATCGAAAATGAATTCGCCGCCTTCCTTCAGGGAATCATGAACATTGTTCAATGCGAGAAGTTGTTCTTCAGTTTCCGTCAGATGCATAAAAACACGGAATGGTGCCACGACAAGAGCAAACTCCTGGTCGAAGGAATAGGTCTGAATATCCTGGAGCGTTATGCGGAAATGATCTTTCGGGTCAAGTTTCGTTTTGAGGATCCGGATCATTGACGGACTGATATCAATGCCATGGATGTTTATGCCCAGGCTGAGTGCTTCGGTAAAGAACCTTCCGGTTCCCACTCCAACCTCAAGCACAGGCCCTGATGTTTTCCTGATCTTGCACAGGAAATACCCCGAATCAACCTTTGACCTGATCCTGTCATAGATGATATCATAGAAACGGGCGAAGATGTCGGAATAGAGAGAACCCATTATTGAGTATTAAAAATGAAAAATTAAGAATTAAAAATGATATTCCGGCTGGTTTGCTCTTTCCCAAACTCACCACCTCACCACCTCGCCAATTCACCACCGTCATCCCCGCGAAAGCGGGGACAGCTCATCAGCTGCTATTCTAGCAATTCATCAGGATCACCGCCGTAATCGCAAGCAGCACGATCGGGACGAGGACCAGCACCTTTTTCCTGTCCCTTTTGATAAATTCCTGGCATTCCGTTATTTTTTCTTCCGAAAACGCATCGCCCGGTTTGTATTTCAATGCAGCCTTGTATTCTTCCCTTGCGGAACGGAACAGGTCGATCCTGGTGAAATCGGAGGCACGCTGGATATGTTCGCGGTATTTCAGCTCTTCATGTGTCAGGTTTTCCGATTCGGGTTCGTGATGTGCCATTATGGTTAATTTTTAATATTAATGAATTTTATAGGATATTCCGACACCGATGTTTTCCTTGAACTGGGTCCGTGGTCCTGTTTTGCCGTGAATATCGGTGATCTGAACCTTGTCATCATAAATTATGGAGGCAGAAACGGAAGTTGCCAGCCACTTGTTTACTTTCAGCGTTAAAAGCATATTCCAGTTGACATTGATATTGCCAAAATTTTCCAGGTAATTTGTGAAAAGGTCAAGGGTCGAATTAATGTTGATATTCTTTGCCAGGTCTTTGTTCAGGGCAGCCCTGATGTATGGCCCGAATTGTCCCAGGATCTTATTTCCTCTTTCCACGCCAAAGGCACCTGAATCGGAAAGCTGTTTGTCAAGCACAAAGGTAAAACGTCCTGAAGCCGGAGAAAGGAAAACATTGAAGGATTTCGCAGGGATCCAGGTGAAACCGAGACCGGCGATCAGGTAACCAGGAGCCATGAATTTTGAAATGACCGTACTGTCGTCAGGATAATTGTACCCATATGAAAATTGGGTTTTGAAATTTGCGAGTACACTCAGATCCCAATGTTTCGCTATTCCATATCCATATGTCGAAGTAAATTCAATGCGGTCATCCGTCTTCCGGTTTTGTTTGTCACTGCTACCCGGGGCCTGGATCTGAAATCCATAGGCAAGGTCCAGCGTATTCATCCATGAATGTCTCTTTTTCTTATAGTTGGCCTGGAAATTCACGAATGCTGCAAATCCGAGTGAACTCTGGCCGCCGGCTGCCCAGTTGACAAGATAGGCCTGGTTGAAGTTCAGTGACCCGAACCCGCTGAGGGTCCAGGGTTTTACCGTGTCGGGAACGGCTTCGATGTGTTTCGCATTTCTGGCTATTTTATTGATGGTGTCCTGCGCCACTACTGAAGCGGACAAAGTCACTATAAACAAGAGTAAACAAATCTTTTTCATAAGATATCTGTTTTATTTGAATTTCGAATATTGAGCAAAGAATTTTGAATATTGAACGATAATATTATGATGATGAATCTCCTTGACGTATTTACATTGTCACTAAACCAGGCTGTCACTTTGTTACTCTGTTACTCTGTTACTTTGTGACCCTGTGACCTTGTGACCCTGTCACTTTTTAAGCAAATCCCTGATCTCCGTGAGCAATTCCTGGTCTTTTGTCGGAGGTGCAGGAGCAGGCTCTGCTTCCTTCTTTTTGCTGATGGTCGAAACTCCTTTTACAATCATAAAGACAGAAAAGGCAATGATCGCGAAATCGACCAGTGTCTGGATAAAACTCCCGATTTTCAGGGTTACGGCAGCGTGTATCACTTTCCCGGTTGAAGCATCTGTAACGGCATCCTTCATTGTTACCTGGATATCGGTAAAATTGATACCTCCCAGCAGGAGCCCGATCGGGGGCATAATAAGGTCGCTGACCAGAGAAGCGACGATCTTGCCAAAAGCAGCGCCGATGATGATACCGACTGCAAGGTCGATCATGTTCCCGCGCATCGCAAATGCTTTGAATTCGGATATGATTTTCATGGGGTTACAATTTGTTTAACGATTTATTTTATAATTCAGACCAATACCGGCCAGCATGAAACCGGTATCATGCTCCCCGGGGTTATTTTGACTTTGTTTCGGCAGGCTTTGTCTCCTTTGGTTTTTTATCCTGGGTCTTTGTTTCCGTTCCTTTGACCGCCTTCCCTTTATCATCAGTTGTTTTCACGGATGCATTTTTACTTTTGCCGGTTTTTTCTTCTTTCGGTACATCAATGGCTTTTTTACTCAGGAATTCACCTTCCGGAGTGTAAATAATTTCCAATGATTCATTGCCTTTCTTAATAATGAGGTGGTAAAGGATCCTTTTTTCGGCATTTTCAACCTTCATGATTGAACTGATAATGGCATCAGGTAATTCTTTGCGGATTGATTCTTTCACCGGCTTAGGGAGATCTGCCGCCCGAATTGCAGCATCTTTTTCAATAAATGTTCCTTCTTTGTCGTATATAACTGAGTATCTCGTTTCATCAACAGTAAATCCAACAACATAGTTTCCTTTGTCCTTGGTCCATGATTCTTTTACAACCTTTGGATATTGAGTGGAAAAGAATTTTCTGACCTGAGCAGGGACATCAGACGGGTCAAGATTTTGCGAAATTCCGGTAAAACAGAGAAATGAGCCAAGAATTCCCAGGAGCAAAATTTTCTTCATGCACATGAATGTTAATTTAGAATTGGATTTAATTTTTGATGAGCAAAGATAAATAATTGTGGGATTATTTTACCAGCCCTGTTATCTTTTTGGATAGATGCAGCGAAGGAGACCCCGTCATCGAAAGAATACCGGCCATATGTTTCAGACTTCGGGTCACGTCATTCCTTGAAATGATTGCCTGGCGGCAAACAGTTGGGAATCATGTATCCTCCAACCTCCATTCTCTATCTTCTATTTTCTGTCCTCAGTTAACAAAACCAGAATGAAATATTTGAAGAAAACGGTTTTAAAAGGCAATTATATAGATATATTTGCATATAATTTTACCGAATTCTTCAAAAATCTTTCAGGATGATTAAACAAATCGTCATCGTGATAAGTTTCCTGATCCTGGGAATACTGTCTTTTTCACAGGTGATCCCCAACCAGGGTTTTGAGAATTGGACGAATGCCGGCCCTTACGAAATGCCTGATAATTGGGATAACCTGAATACCACGACTGCTGGTGCTTCAGTTTTTACCTGTTCACAAGGGACGCCCGGAAATCCCGGCCAGTTCTTTCTTGAACTTACTTCCCGGACAGTGACCGGGATGGGAGTTGTTCCCGGTGTTGCGGTTTGCGGAATACTCGATCAGACAACACGGCAACCTGTTTCTGGCTATCCAATGGATCAGCGGCCGGAGAAACTTTCAGGCAAATGGCAATATATGATGTATGGGTCGGACAAAGGATTTATCGATATCTCCATGACTAAATGGAACCCGGTAACTCTTTCAAGGGATGTTGTTGCCAATGGTCATGTGGTTCTTTCCGGAATGGAGATGAGCTGGAAAGCTTTTTCAGTGACCCTTAATTACTTAACGGTCAATAATCCTGACAGCTGTATTATCTTCCTGTCTGCCAGCGGGAATGTTCCTGCAAACCATGATTACCTTTATGTTGATGACCTGGCTTTTACCGGAAATGTCCCGAATGGTACCGGAAACGACCGTTCTTCCTATGTACCGGTCAGTATCTATCCTGTCCCGGCGGATGATAACCTGCGACTGATCGTCCCTGAAAGTGTATCAGGGGAACTGTTTATCCAAATATTCAACACGATCGGGCAGCGGGTGATTTCCCAGCCTGTTGTCATTCCCGTTACATCAATCCGTACCGGCATGCTCCCTAATGGCATCTATTCTTACTCGATCTCCGGCCGGAATAAATCAGTCGTGAATACCGGGAAGATCATGGTGCTGCATAAATGATGAAGTCGGAGGTCAGAGGTCAAAAGTCAGAACAATAAGGATTGAGGATAGAGGATAGAGGATAGCGGATAGAGAATTGAAAAGCCCCTCCCTGTTTTGGGGAGGGGTTGGGGTGGGGTGGGATAGTTAGGCATATAGCTTGAAGCCTGCAGCCTGCAGCTGAAAACAATAAAATCAACAAATTCATAAGGAGCCAATTTATGGAATATAAGCTGTTGGGAAAAACAGGAATCTGGGTTTCCCGTTTATGTCTTGGAACAATGACTTTCGGCGGAAAGGGTTATTGGGAGCCCATCGGCAAATTGCAGCAAACAGAAGCCGATCATATGATAAAAGCTGCATTTGATGCAGGAATCACATTTTTCGACACGGCAGACGTTTATGGCGAAGGAGATGCAGAGCGGATCCTTGGCAAGTCATTACAGAACCTGGGTCTTTCAAGGCAGGAGCTTGTGATCGCCACGAAGGTCCGGGGACGGACCGGCAAGGGAATGAACCAGGTCGGCCTGTCGCGGGGGCATATCATGGATGCTGTAAATGACAGCCTTGAACGACTAAATCTTGACCACATCGATCTTTATTATATCCATGGTTTTGATGCGAACACGCCTTTTGAAGAAACGATGCGGGGACTCGAAGATGTTGTAAGATCGGGGAAAGTGAGGTACATCGGCTGTTCCAACCTTCCTGCCTGGCAGATCATGAAGTGCAACAGCTTTGCTGAGAAACTGGGCTGGACAAGGTTTGACGCCCTCCAGCATTTTTATTCGATTGCAGGAAGGGATGTCGAGCGTGAGATCATTCCAATGGCTGAAAGTGAAAACCTTGCTTTGATGCCCTGGAGTCCGCTGGCAGGGGGATTCCTGACGGGAAAATTCTCAAGGGACACACTGAAATCCGGTGATGATGCCCGAAGAAATACCTTCGATTTTCCCCTTATCAATAAGCAGAAAGCCTTCGGGATCATTGATAAAATGAAAGAAATTGCTGAAGACCATGGTGCTACCGTGCCACAGATCGCACTCTCCTGGCTGCTCTGTAAAAAGGCCGTGACGAGTGTAATTATAGGTGCAAAGCATCCGGAACAACTGCAGGATAACATCAATTCCATAAAGGTAAAACTTACCGGTGAAGAGATCTCAATCCTGGATGATATCAGTGCTCTTACCCTGGAATACCCGCAGTGGATGATCGAACGGCAGAATGCAGTTCATGCCCGTAAGGACTGATAATCAGTGAGTCATGAAAAAATTGTTAAAATATTATAACAAAGAGCATACTTAAATAAAAAACTTATATATCTTTATTGATTCATATGTAAAGAATCTTTATTTATAGGGTATGTTCAGGATCGAAAGTAAACTTGACACCAACAGCGCTGAATTTCTGAAGAACAAGGAGGAGTTCGGGAAAATTCTGACAGAATACAGGAATATACTGGCCACCGTAAAAAGAGGCGGGCCTGAGCAGGCGGTTAAAAGGCATAAGGAACGCGGCAAACTGCTTGCACGGGAAAGGATAGATATCCTGCTCGATAAGAACACTCCTTTTATCGAACTGTCGCCGATGGCTGCTTTCGGTATGTACAACAATGAATTCCCTTCGGCTGGGATCATCACCGGGATTGGTGTGATCCATGGAAAAGAAACGATGATCATCGCCAATGATGCCACTGTCAAAGGGGGCACTTACGTGAAGGAGACGATCAAGAAGCATGTCAGGGCGCAGGAGGTTGGTAAGGAGAACCGACTCCCGTGTGTTTACCTGGTGGATTCAGGCGGTGTATTCCTTCCGGAACAGGCCAATGTATTTCCTGATAAATATGATTTCGGACGATTTTTTTACAACCAGGCCAGGTTGTCTTCGATGGGAATTCCCCAGATAGCCATCGTGATGGGTTCCTGTACGGCGGGCGGTGCATATGTGCCTGCAATGAGCGATGAAACGATCATCGTTCGAAACCAGGGAACGATTTTTATTGGCGGCCCCCCACTCGTTAAAGCAGCGACAGGAGAGGAAGTTACCGCTGAAGAACTGGGTGGTGCTGAAGTTCATACTGCGATTTCAGGTGTTGCGGATCATATGGCCGAAAATGATGTCCAGGCTATCCAGATATGCCGGAATATCTTTGAATCGATCCGACGGCATGAAAAGCAGGATCTCGATATGGGCCCGGGCGCCGAGCCGTTTTACGATCCTGAAGAATTGTATGGCATTCTTCCAATCGATCTTAAAAAGATGGTCGATTCCAGGGAGATCATTGCCCGGATCGTTGACGGAAGCCTGTTTCATGAATTCAAGGAACGATACGCCCCGACACTGGTAACCGGGTTTGCACATGTCATGGGCTATCCGGTCGGGATCCTTGCCAATAACGGGGTTCTTTTCTCCGAAACAGCATTGAAAGGGGCCCATTTTATCCAGTTGTGCACGTCCCGGAAGATCCCCATACTTTTCCTTCAGAATATTACCGGATTTATTGTAGGCAAGCAATATGAACACGGCGGAATTGCCCGCGACGGGGCAAAATTCGTTCATGCCGTGGCCAATGCCGATGTCCCGAAATTCACCATCGTTTTCGGGGGTTCTTTTGGCGCCGGAAACTATGCTATGGCAGGAAGGGCCTATGAACCACGGTTCCTGTTCATGTATCCGAATTCGAAAATCTCAGTCATGGGAGGGGAACAGGCAGCCGGTGTGCTGGTAACTGTAAAAGAAGATCAGTTGAAGGCCGCTGGAAAATCAATGTCCGAAGATGAAAAGGAACATTTGAAGGCGGTCATCCTTAAGAAATACGAAGAAGAGGGATCTGCTTATTTCAGCACATCGAGGCTCTGGGACGATGGGATCATCGATCCCGTGGATACCCGTAAGATTTTGGCATTATCCATTGCCATTTCACAGAATAAATTTTATGAAAAAACCAATTTCGGAGTTTTCCGGATGTAAAGAATATGAAAGATTATCAAACGATCGAGATCGAAATCATGAACCGTGTGGCTACGCTTTGGCTGAACAGGCCGGATGTGCACAACGCATTCAACCGGACCATGCTCACTGAACTCACCGAAGCTGTTGGCGAACTGAATGAAAGCAAAGTGCTTTGTGTGATCCTGCGGGGAAGGGGAAAATCATTCTGCGCCGGTGTCGACCTGCACTGGATGAAAGATGTATCGAAAAACAGCTATGATGAAAATTACAATGAAAGCCTGCTGCTTTCCGAATGTTTCTATGCACTCTATACCTGCAGGAAACCAACCATTGCTGTAGTCCATGGCGTCGCACTCGGCGGGGCGAACGGACTTCTTTCAGCCTGTGACCTGGCCTACTGCACCGATGATGCAGTCTTTTCGTTGAGCGAGGTTAAGATAGGGATCGTTCCTGCCTGCATATCCCCCTATGTGATCAAGCGTGTAGGCGAATACGGATCACGGGAGTTAATGCTCACGGGGAGAAGGATCAACGGCAAAGAAGCCGAGGGTTTCAGGCTTGTCAACAAATCATTGTCCCCTGATCAGCTTGATCAGTACCTGGATTCGCTCATCGCACTTCTGCGTACAAGCGGTCCTGAAGCAATGAGTCATTGCAAAAACCTGATCCATGAAGTATCGAACAACCTTACACTGGCGGAAGCCTATGATTTTACAGCCAGGATCATCGCCGATATCAGGGCTTCTGAAGAAGGCCAGGAAGGGATGAATGCATTTTTGGAAAAACGGAAACCGAAATGGGTGGAATGATCAAAAAGATACTGGTTGCAAACCGCGGGGAAATCGCAGTCAGGATAATACGGACGGCCAGGAAACTTGGTATCAGGACCGTGGCAGTCTATTCAAAAGTCGATTACGATTCGCTTCATGTTTCTTTTGCAGATGAAGCCTATTGCATCGGTGATGTGGAACTGAGCGACACCTACCTCAATATCGGGAAGATCATCGGGGTTGCAATAAAAACCTGTTGTGATGCGATACACCCGGGTTATGGCTTCCTGGCCGAGAACCCGCTTTTCGTTGAAGCCGTCAGCAATGCGGGGATAACCTTCATCGGGCCTTCAGCGGATGCGATGCGCCGGATGGGCAACAAAATTGAAGCAAGGGCATTCGTCGGGAAAATCGGTGTTCCTGTTACTGCAGGACTTACGGGAAGCAAAAAAGAGCTTCTGAAGGTGAAGGAGAAGCTGTCGTTCCCGGTCTTGCTTAAGGCGGCTGCAGGCGGCGGAGGAAAAGGAATGCGCATCGTTTATGATGAAAAAGAGCTCGAAGAAGCCATCGAATCCACCAGCAGGCAGGCCAAAGCTTATTTCGGAGATGAAACGGTATACATCGAAAAATACCTTGAAGATCCGCGTCACATCGAATTTCAGATCCTGGGCGACAACAATGGGAACGTGATCCATCTGTTTGAACGTGAATGTTCAATTCAGCGTCGTTACCAGAAGATCATCGAAGAATCGCCATCGCCGACACTGACGCCTGAATTGCGTGAAAAAATGGGCGAAGCCGCCAGGAAGATCGGAATGGAGATCGGCTATACAAATGCCGGGACCATCGAATTCCTCGTCGATAAAGAGCTGAACTTTTATTTCCTCGAGATGAATACCAGGATCCAGGTTGAACACCCTGTGACAGAAATGGTGCTCGGGATAGACATTGTTGAAGAACAGATCCATATTGCCTCCGGCCATGAATTGCGATTTCGGCAGGAAGACATCATTCAGCGGGGACATGCAATCGAATGCCGTATCTATGCCGAAGATCCGACGAATGATTTCCGGCCTTCCCCCGGGATCATGACACTCTATTCAGAACCTGAGGTTACTGAAAGTATCAGGATTGACAAGGGAATAACTGCAACAACAGAGATCAAAAGCTCCTTTGACCCGATGATCTGCAAACTGATCACCTGGGGAAAAGAACGCACTGAAGCATCACAGATCATGGTCAATGCCTTGAATCATTATGTAATCCATGGCATCCGGACCAATATCGAATACCTTGTCAATCTCCTGCAAACAGAAGCCTTCCAGGAAAACAGGATATCTACCGGTTTCTGCGATAAACACACACCTGAGATCATTTCAGAGATCATCCGGGAGAAACTGGAGGTTGACATTTCCATGCCGGTGATCAGCTACCTGCTCTTCGACCTACTGACCAGGCCGGGAAATTCCGGATCAGGAACAGGGAATATATGGGAACGAACAGGTTACTGGCGAAACCAGATGATCATTAAAATACGTGCAGAAGAGAAGGATGTTGAGGTTTCTGTCAACAAAATCGGGGACCATTGCATTGAATTTGTGATTGATAGGAAACTGATACCGGTTTGCAGGGTGAACATTGATCATCATAAGATCAGGTTCAACATTGAAAATGATTTTTTCACGGCTTATATTTCCACCGACAAAGAAAATAATGCATTTGTAACATTTAACGGTCACATATATACCTTGAAACGGCTTGATATCCTTACGGAAACTGAATTTGCCTCCAGGTTCGAGTCGGCTTCCGCGAACAATGATCATGTGACCTCACCCATGCCGGGGAAAGTGATCAAAATAACCGTTAATAAAGGAGATGCTGTTAAAAAGGGAGATCTGCTCCTGATCGTGGAAGCCATGAAGATGGAGAACAAGATCACCGCACCACGTGATGGTGTGATTGACCAGGTAAATGTTTCAGTGAACGAAAGAGTGGAGGTGAGGTCTGCACTGGTGACGCTGGAAAAGCAGTGAAGAGTGAAGAGTGAAGAGTGAAGAATGAAGAGTGAAGAGTGAAGAGTGAAGAGTGAAAAGTGTAGAGTGAAGAGTGAAGAGTGAAGAGTGAAGAGGGATGATAAATTAAAAACAATTATGAATAAAGTAGTTAAGGATGCTTTTGAAGCGATAAAGGGCATTACGGATAATATGACGGTGATGTTCGGAGGGTTCGGATTGTGCGGGATCCCGGAGAACTGCATCAAGGCCCTGGCGGAAAGCCAGATCAAAGGACTGACGTGCATTTCAAATAATGCGGGCGTGGATGAATTCGGGCTGGGGGTATTGTTGCGGAAACACCAGATGAAAAAGATGATCGCGTCTTATGTGGGTGAGAATAAGGAATTTGAACGGCAGCTGCTTTCCGGGGAACTGGAGGTGGAGCTGATCCCTCAGGGAACCCTTGCGGAACGGATCAGGGCAGGAGGTGCCGGTATTCCTGCGTTTTATGTTCCTGCCGGGTATGGAACCGAAGTCCAGGGAACAAAAGAAGTCAGGGAATTCAATGGAAAAATGCACCTGATGGAAATGGGAATGACGGCTGATTTTGCCATTGTGAAAGCAAAAACCGGAGACACCCATGGCAACCTGGTTTATAACAAGACAGCGCTAAACTTCAATGCTGTCATGGCAACTGCCGGGAAGATCACCATTGCCGAGGTGGAGGAACTGGTTCCGTTTGGGACCCTTGATCCGAACCATATTCACACCCCCGGAATCTATGTGAACAGGATCTTCAGGGGAAATAATTACGAAAAGAGAATAGAGTTTATAACAACGAAAGATTAGGTTCGAAAATAAGGAATAGAAATGGCACTTGATAAACATGGAATAGCGAAGCGGATAGCGCAGGAACTGAAGGACGGATACTATGTGAACCTTGGTATCGGGATCCCTACACTGGTGGCAAATTACATCCCTGAGGGCATTGAGGTCATTCTTCAGTCGGAGAACGGATTGCTCGGTATCGGGCCTTTTCCCACGAAGGACAATGTGGACCCTGATCTTATAAATGCCGGGAAACAGACCATCACGGCAATACCGGGGGCAGCATTCTTTGATTCATCCAACAGTTTCGCGATGATCCGGGGAGGGCATATCGACCTGACCGTCCTCGGTGCTTTCGAAGTTTCCGAGGAAGGAGATATCGCAAGCTGGAAAGTACCGGGAAAGCTGGTCAAGGGAATGGGTGGAGCCATGGATCTCGTGGCTGCCGCCAAGAACACCATTGTTGCAACGACCCATGCGGACAAGGACGGCAAGTCAAAGCTTCTGAAAAAATGCACACTCCCGCTTACAGGTGTGAAATGTGTGAAGCGTATTGTTACTGATCTTGCTGTCGTTGATGTCGTTCCGGGAGGCTTTAAGCTGATCGAGCGTGCCCCCGGGGTTAGTGTCGAAGAAATTAAAGCATTGACGGAAGGAACTTTGATCATTGACGGGGAGATCCCGGAGATGAAATTTGACTTTTGAATTTTGGCCATTGGCCATTGGCTATTGGATATTGGCTATTGGCTATTAGCTTTTGACCTTTGATTTTTGACTTATAAATTATGAACTATCCAAAGAAAGTAACAATCGGTGATATTACGGTGAGGGACGGATTTCAGCACGAAGAACAGTTCATACCGACCGAAGCAAAGATATGGCTGGCGGAACAACTCATTCTTGCCGGGTTTAAATACATTGAGGTAACCAACCTTGGGAACCCGCAGGGCATGCCGCAATTCAAAGACAGCGAAGAAGTATTGACAAGCCTGCGGACAAGCAAGAAAATTGCCCACCTGCTCGACGGTGTGAAGCTTACGGCGATCACGATCCGCGAGAAAGCGATCGAACGGGCGATCCGGGCCAGGCAGGAAGGAATAGGTCCCGACAGGATCCTTCTGATGGTTTCCACCAGCGAATCCCATCACTGGAAAAATTCAGGATTGAGCCTGGATGAATACTGGAAAATGGCGGAGAAATACATTCCCAAAGCACATGACGCAGGCCTGAAAGTGAACGGAACAGTCAGCACTATCTGGGGTTGTCCCATTGAAGGTCCGACTGAAATGAAGAAGGCGATCGAATTCGCACAGCGTTGGTTCGACATCGGTGCCAATGATGTGGAACATGCGGACCATGACGGGTCGGCAAGTCCCGACAGGGTTTACAAATATTATTCGATGCTCCTGGATGCCATACCCAGGCCGGAAAAGCATATTGTGCATTTCCATACCACCCGCGGATGGGGACTGGCCAATGTCCTGGCTGCATTGCAGGCGGGAATGGTCAATTACGAATCCACCATGGGCGGAATCGGAGGCCAGCCTGCAAATTTCGTCAGCGGGGTTCCCGTTGCCGGTACAGGGAGCTATTATTATAAAGATCCGAACATTGTCGGACTCGTATCGACCGAAGATATGGTGGTGATGATGGATGAAATGGGGATTGATACCGGGTTGGACGTTGATAAAGTGCTGGAGATCGGTCAGATGGTGGAGCGAATTGTGGGCCGACGGTTACGGTCTGAGTCGATCAAGAACGGAAGAATACCGAAGGAACTTACGGGAAAATGAAGAGTGACGAGTGAAGAGTGAAGAGTGAAGAGTGAAGAGTGAAGAGTGTAGAATGAATAGAGAGGGAATATGAAAATAGTTGAATCACCAAGAGAGGGCATGCAAAGCCTTTCATGGGTTCTCCCGACCGAGACCAAGGTAAAGTATATACAATCGCTGCTCAGGGTAGGATTTGATACCGTTGAGATCGGGAGCATTGTTTCCCGGAAACTGATACCACAAATGGCGGATACAGTTGATCTTTTAAACAGGCTGGATTGTTCTGAAACTCATTCTAACAGGATGGTCCTTGTAGCCAGCACCCGGGGTGCGGAGATCATCTCCAAAGCCGCTGGTGTTACACACATTTCCTATCCCTTTTCGGTTTCACCAACATTCCTTCACCTGAACCTCAACACTGACTTTGAAGGTTCGTTTAAAACAGTAAAGGAAATAGCGGAGATCTGCGAAATGAGTAATAAAAAGATGGTCATCTATATATCGATGGCATTCGGGAACCCATACGGAGATGGCTGGAGCATGTCCCTGCTTGCAGACTGGATCGGAAAACTTGAGATGGCCGGGGTGAAGACGATCCCGCTTTCCAATGTGGCCATCGAGATTGATAAAGTGCAGATCACAGAAATGTTCTCCACCCTGTTACCGCAATTTCCCGGTATCGAATTCGGACTTCATCTTCACACCACGAACCGCGACTGGTATGATAGCGTTGATGCAGCATACCAAAGTGGATGCCGGAGATTTGATTCGGTGATCAACGGCTATGGCGGATGCCCCATGTCGGGAAAAGAAATGCTCGGAAACCTGAAAACAGAGAACCTGATCGGTTATCTGCAACAAAACCGGCTGCCCCTGGAACTTGATCAGGAAGCCCTGTCCAGATCGCTTACACTGGCTTCTTTTACATTCACAGCATAGTTTGGAATCAATATATAAGCTTAACAAAAAACAGTATAAATTTAAAAATGTAACAATCCTGATATGTATATAACTGAAGAGCATGAAATGATCCGCAAATCCGTACGGGATTTTGCTGAAAGGGAGATCCGGCCGTTAGCCAGGGAACTGGATGAAAAGGGGGAATTTTCCATTGAACTGACAAAAGGAATGGGTGATATCGGCCTGTTCGGTCTCAGGACACCCAAAGAATACGGAGGTCTTGACATGGATTACCTGGCCTATGTGATCGCAGTCGAGGAATTGGCAAGGATCGACAGTTCACAGGCGTCAACCATTGCCGCTCATATCTCACTTGGGGCATCACCGATCATGGTTTACGGGACAGACGAGCAGAAGCAAAAATACCTCCCGATGCTTTCCACCGGTGATGCAACATGGGCTTTCGGACTTACCGAGCCGGATGCAGGATCTGATTCACGCGCCACAAAAACAACCGCTTATCTTGAAAACGGTTTCTGGGTCATTAACGGATCAAAGATATTTATTACCAATGGAGCTTCAAGCATCAATAAAGGCGCGACTGTCCAGGTTGTGAGCGGTGAAAAGAATGGGCAGAAAGAATTCTCCACGATCCTTGTGGATGCGGATACACCGGGTTTCAAGCGTGTTCCGATGCATGGGAAGATGATGTGGCGGGCATCAGATACCGCCCAGCTTTTCTTCGACAATTGCCGGGTCCCTGAGACCAACCTGCTTGGCAAGCGGGGAGAAGGGTCAAAGATCATGCTCAACACCCTTGACAGCGGCCGTCTTGCAATCGGCGCCATGGGGCTTGGACTCGCCCAGGGCGCATTCGAGCTGGCCATGACCTATGCGAAAGCAAGGAAACAGTTCGGGAAACCCATCGCCCAATTCCAGGCCATTGCGTTCAAGCTGGCCGATATGGCGACGAAGATCGAACTGGCTCGTAATCTCCTGTATAAAGGCGCATGGCTGAAATCCAACCAGAAGCCATTCGCGAAAGAAGCGGCCATGGCCAAACTATATTGTTCAGAGATCGCCAAGGAAGTAGCCGATGAAGCCGTTCAGATCCATGGCGGTTATGGTTTGATGAAGGATTACGAGATCGAGCGGCACTACCGTGATCAGCGACTTCTGCAGATCGGCGAAGGAACATCGGAGATACAGAGGCTTGTTATTTCACGTTATATTGGATGCTACGAATAACTCTTAATTAATTATGAATTAGGAGTTTGAATCAGGAATTATGATGATGGGTCACGGGTGGTTCAGGAACTAATGAATAATCGTAGATATCCGTATCCGTGATTATCGGCAAAATCCGCGTCATCCGCGTTCTAATTAAATACCTTTTTTTCTGGACAAAGATTTTTCAAAGGAACTGATCTTTTCCGCCACCCGTAGCAGCGGCCCCGGTGGACAGAACGTAAACAAAGTCAACACCAGGGTTGAGCTGAGGTTCAGCGTGGATTTATCCATCCTGCTGACCGATGCGGAGAAGGAATTGATCCGCACTGTCCTGGCAAAAAAGATCTCCGGAGATGGCTTTATCATCATCACGTCCCAAACAGAACGAAGCCAGCTGAAGAACAAGGAAAAAGTCATCGAAAAATTTTACGCCCTTATCACTAAAGCCTTAACACCCCGCAAAAAGCGCAAACTCACCAAACCCTCCGCTACAGAAAAGGCTAAAAGGCTGGAAATTAAGAAACGACAGTCGGAGAAAAAGGAGTTGAGGAAAAAGCCGGATAAGTGACAAAGTCAGAAGGTCAGAAGGTCAGAAGGTCAGAAGGTCAGAAGGTCAGAAGGTAACAAAGTAACAGATTGACAAAGTGACCACGTCATAATTCCTAATTCAAACTCATAATTCATAATTAGACAGGCGTTTTGCATTTTGTTTTTATCACCGTTCCAATTACAAGAGGATTTTTGAATAATTATCCCGGTTGATCTCGAGGAAGGATTCTGTCTTATATACCTTGCTGAAATTTTCCGGCAGCCTGGATTTCTTTGAAGAGCTCCACTTGAATTCATATGCATCATACCGGGCATCTTTCTCACGTATGAGATCGATCTCCTGTTGCTGATGCGTCCTCCAGAAATAATAGCGAGCCGTATTGTCTTCAAATTGATCTTTCTTGATGATCTCGCTGACCATGAAATTCTCCCAGAGTTTCCCGGTATCATCGCGCAAAGCAAGCGGATTGAACTGGTTGACCAGGGCATTGCGGATGCCGTTGTCCCAGAAATAGATTTTCCTGGTTTTTTTGATTTCATTCCTCTCGTTGCGGGCCAATGCAGGAAGGGTAAAAATCACAAAAGTTTTTTCAAGCAGATCCAGGTAGCGGATCACGGTATTCCGGTCGCAACCTGCAGTTTCCCCCAGCTCCGTCAGGGAAACTTCGCCTGTAATCTGAAGTGCCAGTGCCTGCAATAATTTTGGAATAATGCTTGGCTTACGCACAGAATCCAGAGTCAAAATATCCTTGTACAGGTAATCACCGGCAAGCTCCGTGAGGAGTTTCTGTTTGTTCAGCTTGGTCAGAACAATTCCGGGATACATCCCGTTGATTAAGCGCTGCTCCAGCAAACGGTTTTCTTCTGTTTCTGAAGAAGCGCCGGCCAGTTCTGAAAAGGAAAACGGGTGAAGATGAAATTCTACTTTCCGGCCGGTCAGTGGCTCATGGATAGAGTCGCGTAAGCCCAACGCAGAGGATCCGGTAACAATCAACTGAAGATGTTTCATGTTATCGGAGATCAGTTTCAGGGTGACACCAATATTTTGAATGCGTTGGGCTTCATCTATGATAAGTAATTCATTCCCGGCGATCCTGTGTTTTAATTCAGTTGAACTTGGCCGGTTGAGATATTGCTCGACATCGGGCTCATCGCAATTCCAGAACAGATATGATTTGCCTGCAGTTTTTGCCAGTTCCAGCGCAAGCGTTGTTTTTCCAACCTGCCTGGCACCTGTGATGATGATCGCTTTTCCCTTGAAAAGGTATTTTTCAATGACAGGATGAAGCTTTCTTGGTATCATATTTTATGAACTAATTCACAAATTTAATTTAAAATTTATGAATAGGATCATATATTTACATTTTATTTTTTGCTATTGTGCTATTTGAAATACGCTGCAAGCGCAAACGATTCCTTCATCCTGAACCCCCGCTCGGTTTCTTCCACGGTACAGCATTCATGGAAAATATCGTGTTCGAAGAAAAGCAGGTAGTTGTTTTGAACCGCTTCCTTTAAAAAGACCTCTTTTTCCTTGAGCGTGATAAGAGGCCGAGTGTCGTAGCTCATGACATAAGGGATCGGGATGTGTGCCGAAGAGGGAAGAACATCGGCCATGTAAACAACGGTGGTATCACCGTAACGGATGAACGGAATGACCTGACCATCGGTGTGGCCGTAGAAAAGCCTGACGCTGATCCCGGGGAAAAGTTCTCCGTCGGTTTCAATAAGGTGAAGTTTCCCTTTCTCCTTGATTGGCAGAATATTTTCCTTCAGGAAAGATGCCTTCTCGCGGTTGTTCGGACTGGTTGCCCATTCCCATTGCAGCCGGCTGGTATGATAGGTGGCATTCGGGAAGGTGGGAACATAATCGGTGTGATCATCATTCCAACGGACCGCTCCGCCGCAGTGGTCGAAATGGAGGTGTGTAAGGATGACATCTGAGATGTCATCCAACGATATATTGTGAGATGCCAGCGATTTTTCAAGGGTATCATCGCCGTTGAGCCAGTAATTGGCAAAGAATTTTTCACTCTGTTTATTCCCGATCCCGCAATCGATCAGGATCTTGCGGTCGCCATCCTCGATCAGCAGGCATCGCATCGACCAGTTGCAGAGGTTGTTTTCATCACACGGGTAGATCTTGCTCCACATCACCTTCGGCACCACCCCGAACATCGCACCCCCGTCTAACTTAAGATTACCGGTATTTAACGCAGCTAATTTCATTTTCTTATTCGAAATTTATGATGAGTAACAAAGTCACAAGGTCACAAGGTCACAAGGTCACAACGTCATCCCCGCGAAAGCGGGGACATAATCAATAAATCAATAAGTCAACAACTCAACAACTAAGCAACTAAGCGCCTAAGCATCCTTAATATTCCTGCACAGCCATCTCCCCGTTGATGACCCTCAGGGCATTCGTTGCCATGGCCTTGATCTCATTATCGCCGGCATAAACAAATGTCGGGGCGAGTTTACCTACATGATCCTGGATGTGCTGGATCAGGAATTCGCTGTGAGCAAGTTCACCCGTGATCAGGATCCCGTCGGCTTCGCCCTTGAGGACGGCAAACATTTCCCCGATACATTTGGACACCTGGTAAGCCATGGCTTCCATGATCAGGGCCGCATGCTGGTCCCCTGATTTGATCCGGTCTTCGATCTGGGCCACGCTCGTCGTACCGAGATGAGCCCTGAGTCCGCCGCAATGCGAGATCAGGCACTTGATGTCTTCTTTCGTTTTTGTCCCGCTGAAGCATAATTCAACGATATCACCCATCGGAAGCGATCCGCTGCGGACCATGGAGAACGGACCGTCTCCGGCAAACCCCTGGTTCACGTCGATCACCCGCCCTTTGCGATGTGCTCCAACGGTCGTCCCGTTTCCGAGATGAGCCACGATCAGGTTGATGTCTTCATAGTTGACTTTATGCGTCTCAGCATGCAATTTTGCAACGGCTTTCTGGTTCAGTGCATGAAAGATCGACTTTCTTCGGATCTCAGGGTCCCCGGTGATCCGTGCGACTTCTTCCAGCTCATCAACCACGGTCGGATCTGCGATCAGTGCCTTGCACCCCGGAATATCTGACGCGATAGCATCCGCAAGAAGCCCGCCAATATTGATGATATCCTCGCCGACAGGGCTTTCGCACAGGTCATGTTTCAGCTTCGGATTCATCCCGAACACACCTGATTGAACCGGGTGGATCAATCCCCCCCGTGAGATCACGATCTTTACTTCGCTCAGATCAAAATCATTGTTCTTAAGATCTTTTAATACGACGTCTTTTCTGAAACCAACCTGGTCGCAGAACCTGTTAAAAGGTGCCAGTTCTTCTTTCGTATGTTTCCTTCCGACCATGTATCGTAATTTATAATTTTCATAAACTGCGATCTGGGTCTCCTGGTCTTTCGGATTAACCACAAGAATGTTGAATGTCATCATTGGATTTTGTTTTACATGTTTCTCCTGTACTGACCACCTACCTCGAAAAGTGCGTTGGTGATCTGCCCGATGGAGCAATACCTGGTTGCTTCCATCAGTGCTTCAAAGATATTGCTATTTTGAATTGCAGCGGCCTGGAGGTCGTCAAGCATCTTTTTCGACTCTTCGTCATAGGTTTTGTGAAGCTGGTCAAGCATCTTGATCTGGTAGTTCTTTTCCTCTTCGGTGGCCCGGATCACCTCTCCGGGCAGGATTGTCGGAGAACCCTTGCTTGAGAGGAAGGTATTCACCCCCATGATCGGCAGTTTCCCGCTGTTCTTCATCGTTTCATAATAGAGCGATTCCTCCTGGATCTTGCTGCGCTGATACATCGTTTCCATGGATCCGAGAACGCCGCCGCGTTCCGAGAGACGCTCAAATTCCATCAGTACTGCTTCCTCCACCAGGTCGGTCATCTCTTCAATGATGAACGCCCCCTGGTTGGGATTCTGATTTTTTGCCAGTCCCAGTTCATGGTTGATGATCATCTGGATGGCCATTGCACGGCGCACAGACTCTTCGGTTGGGGTGGTGATGGCCTCGTCGTAGGCATTAGTATGCAGTGAGTTGCAATTGTCGTAAATCGCGTAGAGTGCCTGCAGCGTGGTGCGGATGTCGTTAAAGCTGATCTCCTGCGCATGAAGCGACCGACCGGAAGTCTGGATGTGGTACTTCAGCATTTGTGAACGGCTGTTGGCGTTGTACTTCAGTTTCATCGCCTTGGCCCAGATCAGCCGCGCCACACGCCCGATCACGGAATATTCGGCATCCACCCCGTTTGAAAAGAAGAAGGAGAGGTTCGGGGCGAATTTATCGATGTCCATCCCCCTTGAAACGTAATATTCCACGTATGTAAACCCGTTCGCCAGCGTAAATGCAAGCTGGGAGATCGGGTTGGCGCCGGCTTCGGCAATGTGATACCCGGAAATGGAGACGGAATAAAAATTCTGAACCTGGTTATGAATGAAGTAATCCTGGATGTCACCCATCATCTTCAGGGCGAAATCGGTTGAAAAGATGCATGTATTCTGGGCCTGGTCCTCTTTGAGAATATCAGCCTGCACGGTTCCCCTTACCTGGGCCAGGGTGGCCTTTTTAATTTTACCGTAAACCTCTGCCGGAAGCACCTGTTCTCCGGTCACCCCGAGCAGCATCAACCCGAGGCCGTCATTTCCCTTTGGCAGTTCACCCTGGTATTCCGGCCGTGTGGTCCCTTTCTTTTTATAGATGGCGGCAATCTTTTTTTCAACCTCTTCATCAAGACCATGTTCATGGATGTACTTTTCGCATTGCTGGTCGATGGCTGCATTCATGAAATAGCCCACCATGGCCGGCGCCGGACCATTGATGGTCATCGAAACGGAGGTGTTGGGATCGAGCAGGTTGAACCCGGAATAGAGCTTCTTGGCATCATCGAGACAGGCAATGGAGACACCCGAATTCCCGATCTTTCCAGAGATGTCGGGACGGGGATCCGGATCATTTCCATAGAGGGTCACAGAATCATAAGCCGTTGATAGCCGGACGAACGGCATTCCATAGGAAACATAATGGAACCGCTTGTTGGTGCGCTCCGGGCCTCCTTCGCCTGCGAACATACGTGTCGGGTCTTCGCTTTCACGCTTGAACGGGAAAACTCCGGCTGCGTAGGGAAATTCACCGGGCACATTCTCGCGGAGGTTCCACTTCAGGATGTCGCCCCATGCTTCATATTTCGGGAGGGCGATCTTCGGCACCTTTGTACCGGAAAGCGATTCCACATGAGTGGCCACCCGGATCTCTTTTCCTCTTACTTTATAAATGTAGTACTCATCCTTATAAGATTTGACCTTGATGTCCCAATCCTTTAAAAGCTTCAGGTTATGATGGTCAAGCTCTTTTTCCACCCTGTCATAAAGCTGGTTCAGTTCGAGCATCAGGCTGATCCGGTTGCAGGGTGTGATCTCTTCATTATTCAGCTTGCTATCGGGCGTTTCCCTGAGTGTTTCGATGGTCTGGGCAATTGAATATAACCGCTGTGCGATTTTCGACTGTTCATTGGCCCATTTGTTATAATTCCTTACTGTATCGGCAATTTCAGAAAGGTATCGTGTTCTTGAAGGAGGGATGATGTGGATCTTGTCGGTCATCTCATTTTTTCCGACGAACTTTGAAGGAAATGAAACGCCTGTTTTTTCTTTTATCTTTCCGATAAGGGCTTTATAGAGATTGTTGATGCCGGGATCATTGAACTGGGAGGCTGTTGTTCCGAAAACGGGCATGGAATTGACATCCTCAGCAAACAGCTTGTGATTCCGCTGGTACTGTTTCCTTACATCCCTCAGGGCATCCAGGGCACCACGCTTGTCGAACTTATTGATGGCGACAAGGTCGGCAAAATCAAGCATGTCGATCTTCTCCAGCTGGCTGGCAGCGCCGTATTCGGGGGTCATAACGTAAAGTGTCAGGTCGCTGTGGTCGACGATCTCTGTATCGGCCTGCCCGATGCCGGATGTTTCGACGATCACAAGGTCAAACCCTGCGGCTTTCATGATGTCGATCGTGCTCTTGACGTATTTTGAAAGTGAAAGGTTTGACTGGCGCGTGGCCATTGAGCGCATGAACACCCGCGGGTTGCTGATGGCGTTCATCCTGATGCGGTCGCCCAGCAGGGCGCCGCCTGTTTTCCGCTTGGTCGGATCGATCGAAATGATCGCCAGGGTTTTATCTTCGAGATCTTGCAAGTATCTCCTTACGAGCTCATCGATGAGGGAAGATTTTCCCGCACCGCCGGTTCCCGTGATCCCCAGTACCGGGATCTTCTTCTTCCCGGTCAGTTTCTTTGTTTTTTCAAGCAGTTCAGCAGATTCTTCGGGGAAATTCTCAACGGCAGAGATAAGCTGTGCAATGGATTTCGTTTCTTTTTCCTTAACCAGGGATACAATGAGATGATCGGTTTTACCAACCGGGAAATCAGATTTCTCCAGGAGGTCGTTGATCATTCCCTGGAGGGTCATTTCCCGTCCGTCATCGGGGGAATAGATCTTCGTGATGCCGTAGGCTTGCAACTCCTCGATCTCCTTCGGAAGGATCACGCCGCCACCGCCGCCGAAAAGGCGTATATGTCCGCAGCCGTGCTCTTTCAGAAGGTCGTGCATGTATTTGAAATACTCGGTATGACCACCCTGGTATGAGGTAATGGCGATCGCCTGGACATCTTCCTGGACGGCACAATCGACGATTTCCATCACCGAGCGGTTGTGCCCGAGATGGATCACTTCAGCGCCTGATGCCTGGAGGATCCGCCGCATAATGTTGATTGCGGCATCATGACCGTCAAACAGCGAAGCAGCCGTGACGATCCGGATATGGTTCTTTGGTTTGTATGGTTCTGCCTGGTTCATCCTTCTCTTAATCTGCCATCAGCGAGCGCGAAATGATCATTTTCTGGATCTCGCTCGTTCCTTCATAAATCTGGGTGAGCTTTGCCTCGCGCATGAGACGCTCGACATGGTATTCTTTTACATAGCCGTAGCCGCCATGGATCTGAACGGCTTCCGTCGTAACATACATGGCTGTTTCAGCGGCATAATATTTTGCGATGGCGCTGGCAGTTCCGTAAGGTTGTCCCTGGTCCTTGAGCCATGCAGCCTTCAGGCAGAAATCCCTTGCAGCTTCGATCCGTACATGCATCTCAGCCAGCTTGAAAGCGACATCCTGGTGATTGATGATCTCTGTCCCGAAGGCTTTCCGTTCTTTTGCATATTTCAACGCCCTTTCAAAGGCGCCCGAGGCGATGCCCAGGGCCTGGGCTGCAATACCGATACGCCCGCCTTCAAGGGTCTTCATGGCAAATTTAAACCCGAAACCATCATCGCCGAGCCTGTTTTCCTTTGGCACTTTCACATCTGTGAACATCACGGAATGGGTATCGGAGCTCCGCATTCCCATTTTATCTTCATGCGGACCCAGTGATATCCCGGGTGCATGACGGTCAATCAGCAAAGCATTGATCCCCCTGTGCTTTTTTTCGGGGTGGGTCTGGGCGATCAGGATGTATGTAGATGCAGAATTTCCGTTCGTGATCCAGTTCTTGGTTCCATTCACAAGGTAATGATCCCCTTTGTCCTCGGCTGTCGTACGCTGACATGTTGCATCAGAACCGGCATCCGGTTCGGAGAGCAGAAACGCGCCGATCTTCTCCCCGCTGGCGAGTGGTCTCAGGAACTTCTCTTTCTGTTCAGTTGTCCCGAATTCCTCGATGCCATAGCAAACCAGTGAATTATTTACCGACATGATGACGGACACAGAAGAATCGACCTTTGAGATCTCTTCCATGGCAAGAACATAGGAAATGGTGTCCATGCCGGATCCGCCATATTCCGTGCCAACAAGCATGCCCATAAAGCCCAGTTCCGACAGGGCCTTCACATGATGCGCAGGGTATTCTGATTTTGCGTCCCGTTCCAGGACATCTTTGATCAGCTCCCGCTGGGCATAATCCCGGGCAGCTTTCCGGATCATTAACTGTTCTTCTGTGAATTGAAAATCCATGGTTTGAGATTTAAAGGATAAAGGTACTAAAATTATTCTTTCTGTAGATCAATTGAAATGTTGATGGAATCCATAATATTACGTTATTGTTTAACGTTATGTAAAATGAATCTAAATGGAACAGATCAGCATTCCATCATATGAAAAGACAAACATACAACGAATAATTTTATTATGACAAATGAAAATTTTCCTATATTTGAATATATAAATACATGGGTGAGATGGAAGAGAGTGCGGATTACCTTATCATAGGGGCAGGGATCATTGGCCTGGCCATAGCCAGGGAGCTGAAAATGAGGTTCCCTTCAGCGGAAATCCTCGTTATTGATAAAGAGCCCGACGTGGCCTACCACAGCAGCGGGAGGAACAGTGGTGTGCTGCATGCGGGGTTTTATTACTCGGCGGATTCACTGAAGGCGAAATTCACGCGCGAAGGAAACCAGATGATGAAGGAGTACTGCAGGCAGAAGAACCTGAAGCTCAATGAATGTCAGAAAGTAGTCGTGGCAAATGATGAGTCGGAGCTCCCGGCCTTGTATGAACTCGAAAAAAGAGGGTTGAAAAACGGGGTGGATGTGAAGATCATTTCTGAAGAAGAATTAAAGAAGATCGATCCGAATGCAAAAACATACAAGTTTGCCCTTTACTCTCCTTCCACGGCCACGGTTGACCCGGTGGAGGTGAACATGTCGGTGAAGAATGACCTGCGTGAAGCCGGGGTGAAGTTCCTGTTCAGCGATGGTTACAGGAAGAAACTGGACCAGCACACGATCCTCACAATGAAAGGTCATCGCGTTACAGCGACGAAGATCATCAATGCAGCAGGACTTTATGCCGACCGGATCGCCCGGGATTTTCAATTTTCAAAGAATTATACGATCATCCCGTTCAAGGGGATCTACCTGAAATATACCCTGAAAGATAAACCCATCAAAACCAACATCTACCCTGTCCCGAACCTGAAGAATCCTTTCCTCGGCGTTCATTTTACCGTTACCGTTGACGGGATCATCAAGATCGGTCCGACCTCGATACCGGCCTTCTGGCGGGAAAACTACAAAGGCTGGAGCAATTTCAGGATCCGGGAACTGTTTAATATCCTCGGCTGGGAAGCCAGGCTTTTCCTTACCAATGCATTTGGCTTCCGAAGCCTCGCGTTCGACGAGATCAGGAAATACAATAAGAAGTATTTTGTAGGCCTTGCGACCAAAATGGTTCATGAAATTAAAACGGAAGGATTCACGGAATGGAGCAAACCCGGTATCCGGGCACAGCTCCTGAATAAGAAAACCCTTGAGCTTGTCATGGATTTTGTGGTGGAAGGCGACCAGGATTCGATACACGTCCTGAATGCCGTTTCACCTGCATTCACATGCAGTTTCCCGTTTGCACGGTGGGTCGTGGACAATTATATAATTAAAAATGAAGAGTTAAGAATTAGGAATTAAGAACGAAGAGTTGGCAGAAAGAGACCTGTAGCCGAAAGTCGTGACTTTCGGGTTGCAAGATGTCAGAGAATAATTACGAATTACGGATTACGAATTACGTCCCCACTTTCGCGGGGATGACGGAAGCATGTAGCTTGAAGCCTGAAGCCTGTCCCCGCTTTCGCGGGGATGACGGCAATGATAAGCCTGAAGCCCGAAGCAATAAAATGATTCTAACCAAATAAAAAGCAAGACAATGGAAACAATTCTAAGATTCAGAAGGGAAGATTTAATCGACTACGTTGTAAGATACATGTCAAAAATGGGTGTACCGCCGGAGGATGCGGCGATCGTGGGAGACGTGCTTGTGTCGGCCGATATGAGGGGCGTTGAGTCACACGGGTTGATCCGCATGGCATCATATTACGGGAACAGGATCCAGAAGGGATATATCGATCCCACAACGCCGTATAAGATCATTCATGAAACCCCCTCCACCGCTTCGATCGATGGAGGAAATGGCTGCGGACAGGTCGTAGGCAAGAAGGCCATGCAGATGTGCATCGACAAGGCAAAAACGGCCGGCATTGCTGCCATCAGCGTAAAGAAAAGCAACCACTATGGCATTGCCGGTTATTATTCCATGATGGCGCTTGAGCATGGCATGATCGGGATGAGCTTCACAAACTCGCAGCCGCTGGTGGCGCCCACCTACGGAAAAACCGCCGTGCTGGGGACAAACCCCATCAGTATGGCAGCGCCTACCAATCACGCGTATCCATTCGTCCTTGATATGGCAACAAGTGCCGTCGCATATGGAAAGATCCAGCTTCATGAAAAGAAAAACGAGACGATCCCGATCGGCTGGGGCGTCGATGAAGATGGCCTTCCTACAACCGATCCTTCAAAGATAAAGCCGGGTGGGCATGGTGCCTTGCTGCCGCTTGGGGGAATGGAAGTTACTGCAGGGTACAAGGGCTATGGGCTCGCCGTCCTGGTCGAGATCTTCTGCTCAGCATTATCAGGTGGCTGTTACCTCGGGTATGTCGGCTCACCCGCAAAACCTGATCCCACCTGTGTTTCGCATTTCTTCATGGCAATAAATATTGATTTTTTCAGACCTATCATCGATTTCAGAAACCAGATGGATGACATGATCGCCTACCTGAAGAAATCACCCCTTGCCGTCGGCCGGGACCAGATCATGGTGGCCGGCGAGGTTGAGTTCGAATACGAGAAATTCAACCTGATCCACGGTGTTCCGCTGATAAAGCCGATTGTTGACGATATGATCCGCGAAGGGGAGAAGATTGGCGTGCCGTTCGACCTTGTGCCGGTGAGTGAAGGGCAATAATCAATTACGAATTACGGATTACGAATTACGAATCAGGATTTCCGGAACATTCGAATAGCGAAGTTCGAAATTCAATTCCGAATTCAAAGATCGTTGATCAATGTTCGATTGTTCGAAAAAGATGGGAAGCCAGGAATTGAATACTCGAATAATCGAGCATTCGAACAACGAAGTTCGAAATATGCACTATATACGGGCTAAATACGTAGGATAAACGTAGGATAAACGTAAGATAAACGTAAGATAAACGTAAGATAAGTAATCCAACCCTGAAAGGAGCCTGGGCGCACCGGATGAATGATAAAAATCCATCGTTTTCCTTCGTGTAACTTCTTTAAAACTTCATGGATCTTCGTGAAATAAAAAGATTCTTTCACGAAGCAACACGAAGGAGGCACGAAGGTCCACGAAGAAAAAAGCGTTTCATTTATCCTGTTAATTCCTACCTTTGAATGTCAAAACTTCGCTGAATGAAACTTGGCTTACATCTTTGCTTGTTTCTTTTCCTAATCGTAACGATTTCCTTTGCTGAAAGTGATCCCGGTTTTGTAAAGGTGTCTTCTGCGACTTTCATCGAAAACAAAGGCCAGATCATTGACCAGAACAACAAGCCCAATCCGGCAGTTCTTTATTTGCTGAATACGCCGGGGATGAATGTGCAGTTGAGGAGGGGAGGGTTTTCGTATGATTTATACAGCTACGCGGATCCCGGATCCCGGATCGCCTACCACCGCATCGACATCGACCTGTTGAATGCCAGCCCGAATCCAACCATCGAACCATCTGGTTCTTTATCTGACTGTTTGAATTATTATACCACCGGAACACCTGTTGAAGGAATTACTGGTGTCCGGTCATTTGCCACAATCACTTATAAAAATATTTATCCTGGGATCGATCTTCAGTTTATCAGTGATGACAGACTTTTTAAATATAATTTCATCCTTCAGCCAGGAGCAGATATTAATGCCATAAGGTTGAAAGTTTACGGACCGGAAAAGATAAAGAAGTTTCAGGAAGGACTTCGATGTAAAACCAGTCTTGGCGATGTAGATGAAACGATCCCGGGCTGTTATTACAGAATAGATAATTCTCGTATTCCTGTTAAAGGAAGGTTTAAAAAAATCGCTGAACATCTATATGGGTTTGCGGTGGATCAGGCGATTCCCGCAGGTACTTGCCTGGTTATCGATCCGGTTCCGACAAGGAGATGGGGGACTTATTACTATGGGTCTGTGGCTGAAGAAGGAAATAATTGCACAACCGATGCAAATAATAATGTCTATATTACCGGTGAGACGGGTGATTTGACTCACATTGCAACGGCCGGAGCTTATCAACCTATCATAGCATCATCCCAAGATGCTTTTTTAGTAAAGTTCAATACGAACGGGCAAAGGGTCTGGGGCACATATTACGGTGGTTCATCGGGTGAGATGGGTTATTCGTGCTCATACGACGGGTATGGATCGCTATATATGGTTGGAGAAACGGGTTCACCCAATGGAATGGCAACACCGGGCGCCCATCAGACTTCGCTTATCGGTTCAACAGATGGTTTCCTCGCAAAGTTTGATACTAATGGGCAGAGGCTATGGGCAACTTATTATGGAGGTCACGAGATAACTCCGCCGGGTGGTGATAATTTGTACAGTTGCGCTACTGATATGACGGGAAATGTATACTGTGCAGGACAGACGAGCGCAGCCGATGGTATTGCCACAGCGGGCGCCAGTCAGTCAACCTTTGGCGGGTATCGCGATAATTACCTGATCCGGTTCAACAGTGACGGGCAATTGGCATGGGGAAGTTATTATGGGGGGAATTTAGCAGAACAAAACGCAAGGATTACTGTCAGTAGGAATGGATATGTTTTCACTTCCGGGAACACAGGCTCACCAAACAACATCGCAACACCCGGCTCATTCCAGCCAGTCTATCTAGGAAATCCAACAGGATATGTAGCCTGCTTTAACCTGGATGGTCAACGTTTATGGGGATCTTACTTCGGTTGCACGACCGGAGGAGCCTGGGTGAATGGATGCACTGCAGATTATTTCGGAAACAGCGTTTACATCTATGGTCATGCTGGATGTGCCGATAATATAGGAACAGCCGGTACTTATGAGCCCGTCAGTTTTGGAGGGGGCGGTTTTATCAATAAATTCAGTTATGACGGATCGAGGATCTGGGGAACTTATTTTGGCTGTGGATTTTATGTTAATGCAGCCGTTGATGACAGTGATTACGTATTTATTGAAGGAAGATCATGTAACCCTACCACCGATCCGCTTATCCCATCGCCTGGTGCTTACCAGATGCAGATAGCAGGTGGTGAGGATCTGATTCTGGGAAAATTCAGCAATACGGGCCAACGGATATGGGGTACTTATTATGGTGGAACGGGCTGGGAGTGGGGTGGAGGATGTGCGGTCGATCATTTGGATAATGTATATTTCTGTGGTAGTACTCCTTCCGTAAACAATTCAAGTACTAAGGGTTACTGTACCCGTGACCGGCAGCACAATATCATCGCAACACAAGACGGGCTTTATCCGGAGCTTCAGGATCCTAATGATGCTTTTCTCGTCAAATTCGCCGATTGCTACTCCCCCGATACCGCAGCCCAGATATTTGGTCCTGCAATACTTTGCCAGAATTCCACAGGAGTCGTCTTTTCTATCGATCCTATCTCGTCAGCTGCAAGTTATCATTGGTGTGTAACAGGAGATATAACTATCACATCCGGCCAGAATACGACATCAATAACGGTGGATGTCGGAGGGGCATTCGGAACGGATACGATTTCCGTTTATGGGGTCAACAGTTGCGATACCGGGTTCCCGAAAGTGATTACCCGGAGAATCAACCCAAGACCAGTTCCGGTTATTTCCGGAATGGATACCACCTGTGCAGGAATCAACAATATTTATACAACCACAGGAGGCAAGAGCAATTACCAATGGATAGTATCACCCGGAGGAATAATCACATTAAATGGTACTGCCACAGACAGTTCCTGTACAGTTAAATGGTCCACCGCCGGGGCACATTGGGTAAAAGTAGGATATATTGATACTACGGGTTGCCCATCTTTGAACCCGACACAATTCAATGTCTGGGTTAACCCGGGTTTGATAACTTCTGTTTCCATTTCATCCTCAGCAAACCCCGTCTGTAATGGCACATCAGTAAATTTTACCGCAAGCCAGGTTAATGAAGGATCAACGCCATTCTACCAATGGAAGGTCAACGGAATAGATGCCGGGATGAATAATGCTTCTTACACATACATTCCGGTCAACGGCGACATTGTTTTGTGTCAATTGACATCATCCTTAACAGGATGTCTTTCAGGAAACCCAGCCACTTCCAATCAAATCATGATGACAGTTAATGTCAACCAGCCGGTGAGCATCACTATTACACCAGATGTAAATCCTGTTTGTTCAGGAACGTCCGTGACTTTCCTCGCCCATCCTATAAACGAAGGAACCGTACCGTCCTACAATTGGAAGGTCAACGGGAACCCGGTGGGAGCGAATCTGCCAACTTACACTTACATTCCTTTGAACGGTGATGGGGTGACTTGCACGGTTAATTCAAATGAAACCTGTGCCGTAAACAACCCGGCCACTTCGTCCCTCGTTACGATGACTGTCAATCCCAACCTGCTTGTAACCATATCCATTATTGCATCTTCCAATCCTTTCTGCGCTGGAAGTTCAGTAACATTTACCGCAACACCGAACAATGGGGGCGTACCGCCCTCCTACCAATGGAAAGTTAACGGCATTAGCGTGGGTCCCAACAACCAGGTCTATTCCTATATTCCCAATAACGGGGATATTGTTTCCTGCGTTTTGAATTCAAATATCTCCTGTCCTATCGGTAATCCCGCTACATCGAATGCTATAACCATGGTTGTCAATGCAAATCTTCCGGCCGGGGTATCTATCATCGCTACTCCAAATCCTTTTTGTCCGGGTTCATCTGTAAGCTTCCAGGCAACGCCATCAAATGGCGGCTCAAATCCTGTATATCAATGGAAGGTCAATGGGGCCAATGTTGGGATAAACTCCAATACCTACTCTTATAATCCTGTCAACAACGACAGCGTTCGTTGCCTGATGACATCCAATCTGGCCTGTGTTACCGGTAGCCCTGCAAGCTCTGCAAAGATCATCATGATTGGGACTTTAGCCCCGGTTGTCACATTCACAACCTGTTTTGATACGGTCACAACGACCAATGCCAAGCCCTTTAAACTTAAAGGAGGAATTCCGCTTGGCGGCACTTACTCCGGTGCAGGCGTTACAAATGGGAATTATTATCCCGCCATTGCAGGTGCCGGAACACATCAGATTACCTATTCCTATACCAATGCTGCATTATGTAGTTCAACCAATCATTGTTCATTGTTAATTCTTAATTCTTCATTGTTCATTTGTGGAAACGATTTAACTGACATCAGGGATAACAAGGTTTACCCGACCGTAGTAATTGGAAGTCAATGCTGGTTCGCTTCTGATCTGAATTATGGCACGGAAATTCTACCCACAATTCATCAACGCGACAATTGTATTCCCGAACGATATAAAAATCCCGCATCCTTCTACCAATGGGACGAACTCATGCGCTACGACGACACGCCCGAACAACAGGGCCTCTGTCCGCCCGGATGGCATGTACCATCAGAATCGGATTGGAACACGCTTTTTACAAATTATACGAACAATGCTTTTGCAGGAAGTCCATTAAAATATTCAGGGTATTCGGGATTTAACGCAGAACTGACAGGCGCAGGCTTATTCAATAAGAATTGGTACTTTGACGGATTCGCAACATTGTTCTGGACTTCGACAGCACATGGCCCGGAAAAAGCCTGGGCACACGGACTCAATGAATATAATCCGAGTGTGTCGGTGTATCCGGCTTTCAGGACGAATGCGTTTTCGGTACGATGCCTGCAGGATTAGCTAATGAGTTGATGAACTGACGAGCTGATGAGTTTAATTACGAATCAGCATTTGCGGAAATCTGCGTTTAATCTGCGAAAATCAGCGAGAAATAAACCTCAGAAACGCAAAAGAAATCAGCACGCGTTACAAACGCGCGCTACCAGAGACTTGATGACTCGATGACTCGATGACTCGATGACTCGATGACTCGGTGACTCGGTGACTCGGTGACTGAATAACACACGGTACAGAATACCCGAATACCCGAACATTCGATCACATATTTTTAATGATTTCTTCCCCGAACTCAGAACACTTCACTTTCGTGGCTCCTTCCATCTGCCGCTCGAAATCGTAGGTTACACGCTTGTTGAGAATCGCCCCCTGGAGACCCTTGTGGATCAGGTCGGCAGCCTCGTTCCAGCCCATGTACTCGAACATCATGGCTCCCGAAAGAATGACCGATCCGGGGTTTACCATGTCCTTACCGGCATATTTCGGTGCAGTGCCATGGGTGGCTTCAAACACCGCGTGACCTGTATCGTAGTTAATGTTGGCGCCGGGTGCGATCCCGATCCCGCCTACGATGGCGGCAAGCGCATCAGAGATGTAATCGCCGTTGAGATTAAGCGTAGCCACGACGGAATAATCAGCCGGTCTGGTCAAGATCTGCTGCAGGAAGGCATCTGCGATAACGTCTTTTATGATCAGCTTTCCATCTTTGATCGCTTTTTTCTGCGCTTCCTCCGCAACTGCTTCGCCGTCTTTCGCTTTGATCTTGTCATACTGGGCCCAGGTGAATACTTTGTCGCCGTATTCACGTTCTGCAAGTTCATAACCCCATTTCTTGAACCCGCCTTCGGTGAATTTCATGATGTTCCCCTTGTGAACGATCGTGACGGAAGGCTTGTTTTTCTCAATGGCATAATTGATGGCGGCCTTGATCAGCCGTTCGGTACCTTCCTTTGAAACCGGTTTGATGCCGATCGACGAACTTTCCGGGAAGCGGATCTTGGTGACCTTCATTTTCCCGATCAGGAATTCGATCACCTGCTTCACTTCGGGAGTTCCCTGCATCCATTCAATCCCTGCATAAATATCCTCAGAATTTTCCCTGAAGATCACCATATCGGTAAGTTCAGGCCGTTTAACCGGTGAGGGAACACCCTCAAAATACCTGACGGGCCTGAGGCAGACATACAAGTCGAGGATCTGCCGGAGGGCTACATTAAGCGACCGGATGCCTTCGCCCACGGGTGTAGTCAGTGGTCCCTTTATGGCCACGACATATTTCCTGATCAGGTCCAGCGAGGCTTCCGGGAGCCATTCGCCCGTTTCGTTGAATGCTTTTTCCCCTGCCAGCGCTTCTTTCCATTGGATCTTGCGGTGGCAGCTGTATGCTTTCTGAACGGCTTCGTCAAAAACGTTCACACTGGCTCTCCAGATGTCCGGACCCGTTCCGTCGCCTTCAATGAAAGGTATAATGGGAAAATCCGGCACAATCAGCTGACCGTTCGAAAATGTGATTTGTTGTTTGTCCATTTTGTATCGTATTAATTGTTATTGTTTCAATTTGCTATTGGTCGTCATCCCCGCGAAAGCGGGGACAGGCGACAGGCTACAGGCTACAGGCTCTAGTTCGCATTCCGCAATCGGCATCCTTCATTCTTAATTCTTCATTTTTCATTGTTCTATCCTCCATCCTCTTACCTCCTTCAACGTAATTCGTAATCCGTAATTCGTAATTATTCATTGAGCGTTTTAATAAGAGCCCCCCACTTCTCATCCACTTCAAAATAGTGCTTCAGGTAATAATTGCCGAAGAGGAAATGGGCCTTGACAACCTTGACACCCCGCGCTGTCATGTTGGTAAAGAAGTCTGCGATCATGGCCGAAGCGATCCCTTTCCCCTGGAGGGAAGAGGTCACCACGATCCCGTCCATGAACACGTTCGTTTCATCAAGGTATCTCCACGTCAAACCACCGATAATGCGCTCATTCTTGTCGGCGACTACGAAATGATGATCGCTTTTTGAAATCTCTTTCGGATAATTTTCCCGGAAGAAGAGCTGGTAAAGTTGTCCGATCTCCTTCGGTTCCATCGGTTCCCTGAAGGTGTAAAGCGTTCCGTCCTTATCCTCCAGGTCAAACCTTACGACCAGGTGTTCTCCAAGTTTTTCCCCCACTTTCAGGAAATCGATGCGTTGTTCCTGCTTGAGGTGCGGGAAGACCATTCGTGAAAAAACGATCTTATCTTCAGGATCAAGCATGACCGACTGCAGGTCTGATAATTCAATGAACTGGATGGGGATCATGTCCTGGCGGATCATCATTTTCTCAAGCAGACGGTCAAAGGCCCCGGTTATGTCCTTTCCGGCATCTGAAAAATACGTGTGCCGGTAAAAATGGAACCGTGTCAGATCCTTGAAATCCTGAAGCTTGTATAGTTCCATCAGTTCAAACATGGTCTGTTCCTTTGCCGCGGATGTCGTCAGCGGATTCATCCTGTACCATTCGACATACTGGTCAACCGCACTGAAAAGAGCCAGGGGCAGGTAGAATCTCTGGAAATCGGAGGCCAGGTACTTTTCAAGATCATCAAGCAGGTTCCCATGATCAAAATAGCGTACCGGATTGACCAGTAGCTCTTTTTTCAGGTCATCGAGGAATTTGGCGGCATCTGCCTTCCCAAGCCCTTCGATGCATGCATCAAAGATCCAGGTAACCTCAAGTTGTTTTTTGCACCATGGATAAATGCTGGCCGTCTTGCAATAGAAATCCTGGAGGATCGGTCCGACCAGTGAAACGGGACTATGATATTCCGTCCATCCCGTCAGGGAAAGGATGACCGCACTCTCCCTGAAATCCAGCTCAGGCACGGTCACATTGACGGGCGACAATGTTCCCGGAATGATCTGGAAGCCGCTGTGATGCCAGGCACGGAAGATCACGGTGAATGATTTGATGAAGAGCTTTTTCCAGGAATTGGCTTTGACGGTGCCGGCGGAACGATGGATCTCCGAATATTCCCGGATCTTGTCCCAGACAGTGAGTCCACCGATATACTGGGTTGTCAGGATGCCAAGGTCAGGCCTGCTGCTGCCCAGGAAAGGCGCAACAGCCGGCCCGTAAGGGAATCCGGCCAGTGAGGCCAGCCAGTAAAAGGTATCTGGTTTCGGCTTGAAATCGGGGTTCTCACTCATCACAAAGTGAAGATCGAAATGCTGGCCTGAATTGGTATTGATGCTCAACCGGTAATGCTTGAACGTCTTATAAGCCAGCAGGCGCAATACCCAGATCCCCCCGTCAGGAACATCCGCAAGGTCGAATCCCTGTTCATTAAAGGCCAGCACAATGCTTTCCTGGAGAAATGTCGTCGTCTGAAAAATGAAAAGGACCCGGTCTTTTTCCATTCCCGGGATCCCATGCTCAAACATCATTTTTGATTTCCAGACGGCAAGAGGGTATTTCGCGATCTTCTCTTCCATCCTTGCTTCAAAAACCTCAGCAAGCTTATAGAAGAATTCTTCGGCTTTGGCCGACAGGTAAGGATCTTTCTTGTGGAGGATCCAACGTGAAAGCTCTGCTCTCACCGAAACATAGAATTCAAGGTGGGAAACGGCGAAATTGAACAGCATCTGCAATACATATTCAAACTGCTTGCGGTTTTTCTCGTTGGCCGGCCAGGTGAGGTTTGTCCGGTACAGGTAAAGCCGTTGCTTGAGTGCATCCAGCCTGTGCTTTCCGAAGTTGCTGGCGGCAATTTCCCGGATCGATTCTTCATTCAGGAATGAAAGGCCGGATTCAATGAAGGCCGGCATGTAATGGATCAGGTCAGGCTCGGTGGCTTTGAGCAGCAGAATACGGTAAGCAAGCGTTCTGATTTTTTCCTCCGGGTGAAAAGCAAGGGCTTCAATCCGGTGATGGATCACCTGTGCAAGCCGCGGGTCGGTCTCCTCCGAAAATTGTCCCAATTCGGTCGTCGTCCGGAAAGATTCCTCCGGATCAAGGAAAAGCGACCGGAAGATCAGCTTATTTGCCTTGATGATCGCATCGTTCTTTATTCCTTTTAGTGTTGGGATATCAGCCAAAGAATAGCTGTTCTGTGAAACAAGATATATGTTGTCGGAAATGCCTGGATGAGGTGCATCCCATCCCTCTTTAACGGGACAAAATGCGATCAGTTCGGGATTGCCGATCCAGAGCCTGGGCTGACGGGCGAACATGCCGAGATCAAAGGTGTCGGTGGTGATCTTGTACCGGAAATCCCCGACCTGGAAACAATGCCCGTTGATCCTCCGGATGGTCAGATGTTTTTTGCTGATCCTGTTAAAAAGCCGTTGTTCTTCCACCACGATATCGGTCTCGAGGATCCCGAGATCCCTGAAAAACCATCGTGGGATCTGGACGTTCGATGAATCCAGGGAAATGCTGATGATATTGCTGACGTACAATGCCTCGATGATCTCACTGAAATTCTTTTCGATGGTCTTCCTGTTGAACGATCCTTTCGGCGTCAGTTCTCCCTGTTCCTGGCTGAATTCCCTGCCGGTGAGCGCAAAGTTAACGACCCGCTCGTATGATGCCACGTCGGCATTTGCCGAGGTTATGATCTGGTGGTAATATTCCTTCAGGTTCTCACCGGTTATGGTTCTGAACGCAGGATCGCTTGTGTCAGGAACGATCAGCAGAACATTGTAAGGCCTGTTATCGCCGATCAGGAAGGTGCTTTTAATCCCCGGTACGTTCACGAATTTCTTTTCAATGACCTGCGGTGCAACTGTTTGTCCGCGGTTATTTTTGTAAATGTCTTTCAACCGGTCAATGATCTGGTAATGCCCGTCATCCGAAATGGTGAATACATCCCCGGTAGGAAGCCATTTGTCTTCATTTTCCGATACAGGATAAGGGATCACATCGCCGGGGCCGGCATCTTCAAGGTATCTTGCAATATAATGCCCGCTGAGTTCCAGTTCCGAATTGGATGTAAGCCTTGTTCTTACACCCGGAAGGGGGAGGCCTACCGAAAGTTCACGGTAGATCCCGGGAGGGGTCATGGTGATCCCTCCTGTGGCTTCCGTCATGCCAAATCCGCTACAGAGCCTGATCCCGTAGTGATTGAAGAACCTGAATACCGCAGGATCAAGGTATCCGGCAGCCGACAAACCCCAGTTTAGCCGTTGCCCGGCAATTTCCCTGACGACCTTCATCTTCAGTTCCGGGTTCTCAAGGATGGCGATCTTTTCCATGCATCGCTCATATAACTCCTGCCAGCGTAGGGGAATGCTGATGAAACCGGTCGGATTGACAATCGGGAACAACGAAAAGAGCGTTTCGGAGGACGTGTTCCCCGCAAAGACATAGGTTCCGCTCCAGTATATGGCCCCGGTGAGTTCAAGGAACCTGCCGAACGTATGGAACAGGGGGAGGTAACAGAGAAACGTTTCATCGCCGGCTTCCGGCAAGGCGGCCGCCCGGGCGAAACGCTTGCTTACAATATTATATATGGAGAAGGAAACCCCTTTCGGCAATCCGGTGCTTCCGGAAGTGAACATGGTCGTTGCGACCTGGTTGTTCCGGAAAATCCTTCGTTTGTTGAGAATGCTTTCAATTTCACTATTGGTAAGCTTTTTGCACTCCTCAAGGAGGTACTTTGCATCCCCTGATGCGATCTTTACAGGCACAAGGGAAAATATCCTGAAATCCAGTCCGCTTTGCTCCCTGAGTGCTTTAAGCAGGTCGATCCGTTCCTGGCTGTCGGAAAGCACTACAGTGATTTTAAGCTGACTGAAAATGTGCTGAAGGATTTCTGCGGAAAAATGCGTGTTAAGGGGAGTCACAAAGATGTCAAAGCAAAGGCAGGCCAGATCGGAACAGGCGCCTTCAAGGCAATTGTCGGAAAAAATTGCTGCCCGGGGTTCACTTCCCCCGGCCTGGTGAATGACAGCCGCGATTTCACGGAGATGGCGGTAGATCTGCTCATAGGTCCATTCAACAGGAGTGGTCGAACTCATTTCCCTGAAAAGGACCCGGGAAGGATGTTCCTTCACACGTTGGCTCATCATGTCATTCAGCGAATATCCTGTATCCTGCATGATCCTGAAAACCACTTCCGCCCACCGAACCCTGTTCTCCCGGGTGTCCAGTGCAATGAGAAATCCGGATTTGCCGGTTATATCAAGAAAGCGAAGCCATTCATCCCTGCTTACATTCTCTGTCACCCTTTTCCCGGTAATGTCTTCTGCCTTTTCGAGTATCTGCAAGGAAAGCTGAGGTTTCTCATCCGCTGTCAGCGGCGTCGTGGTCCATTGTTCAAGTAAGATTTCAATGCCTGGCATCACTCGGAATATTTCTACAAATTTCTGTAATTTATAACGAATTCAAACAAAAATAATTATTATATTTATATCATTATATATATTCATGCTTTGAATTGAAAAATTTATTATTTTTATCGATTCAATATAAGCGTGTTTTTATCGTTATCATCCATATGTAAATCATTGAAAAAGAAAGAAAGAGATGAATAAGCTGATTGATGCAGGTGCTGTAAAGAGAGTTTATGAGAAACTTGAAAGGGCTGTTTCAGGGGCCCGGGGATTGTTGAACAAGCCATTGACATTAACTGAAAAGATCTTATATGGTCATTTATATGACCCGGTCCCTGCACAGGCATTCAAGCGTGGTGCAGATTATGTAAATTTTCTTCCCGACAGGGTCGCCATGCAGGATGCCACTGCCCAGATGGCGCTGCTTCAGTTCATGACGGCAGGAAGGGATACCACGGCCGTGCCGTCGACCGTGCATTGTGATCACCTGATCCAGGCGAATGCCGGCGGGAAGTTTGATCTTGAGCATGCCATGGTCCAGAACAAGGAGGTATACAATTTCCTGGAATCCGTTTCAGCACGGTACGGAATTGGTTTCTGGAAACCCGGCGCAGGCATTATCCACCAGGTGATCATTGAGAATTACGCTTTTCCGGGAGGAATGATGATTGGTACCGATTCCCATACCCCAAACGCTGGGGGGCTCGGAATGATCGCCATCGGTGTTGGCGGTGCAGATGCCGTGGATGTGATGTCGGGTATGCCGTTCGAGCTGAAAATGCCGAAAATACTGGGTGTTGAGCTTACCGGCAAACTGAACGGATGGGCATCTCCAAAAGATGTGATCCTGAAACTGGCTGGCATACTGACCGTCCAGGGTGGAACAGATTTCATCATCGAATTTTTCGGTGAGGGTACCGAAACGATATCCTGCACCGGGAAAGGAACGATCTGCAACATGGGCGCTGAAGTAGGAGCCACATGTTCCTTCTTTACCTATGATGCAAAAATGAAGACCTACCTTGTGGCAACCGGCCGTAAGGAATTGGCGGATCTGGCCGACCAGCATTCCGCACTCCTTCGTCCTGACCCCGAAGTAACAAAAGATCCCGAAAAATATTATGACAAATATGTGAAGATCGATCTTTCATCCCTTGAACCTTATGTAAACGGACCATTCTCGCCGGATATCGCACATCCGCTTTCGGAATTCGGGGCATTCGTAAAGGAAAGCGGGTTCCCGGAAAAATTTGATGTCGGGCTGATCGGCTCTTGCACCAATTCCTCCTACGAGGACATTTCGCGTGCTGCATCAGTGGCAAAACAGGCCATTGATAAAGATCTGAAAGTAAAATCTGAGTTCATTGTCACACCCGGCTCCGAGCAGATACGGTATACCTGTGAGCGGGATGGCCTGCTCGGGATATTTACGGAGATTGGCGGGGTGATCATGGCCAATGCCTGCGGCCCGTGTATCGGCCAATGGGCAAGGAAAGTCGAGCCTCCCGACCGGAAGAACTCGATCCTGAATTCCTACAACAGGAATTTCGCCAAGCGGAATGACGGGAACCCGAACACGCACAGTTTCATTGCCTCCCCGGAGATCGTGACAGCCATGTCGCTTGCGGGAACTCTGCTTTTTAACCCGCTTAAAGACATGCTGGTCAATGAAAAGGGAGTGAACGTAATGCTCGACGAACCGGTTGGAGTGGAATTGCCGCCAAATGGGTTCGATGTGAAAGATCCCGGTTACATTGCGCCTCCTTCCGATCCCGGGACTGTTGACGTGAAAGTGGATCCGAAATCGGAGCGTTTACAGCTTCTGCAGCCTTTTGAAAAATGGGACGGAAAAGATATCACGGGGATGAAGCTGCTGATCAAGGCCAAAGGAAAATGCACCACGGACCACATCTCCATGGCAGGTCCATGGCTTAGGTTCCGGGGCCACCTCGACAATATCTCAAACAACCTCCTGATGGGCGCGATCAATTTCTTCAACGGGAAGACCAATTCGGTGAAAAATGCAGCTTCGGGAGAGTACCTGGAAGTTTCAAAATCAGCCAGATATTACAAGGCACAGGGAATTCCTTCCATGATCGTGGGTGAAGAAAACTATGGGGAAGGATCGTCGCGTGAACATGCGGCCATGGAACCCAGGCACCTGGGCGTAAGGGTCGTCCTTGTAAAATCATTTGCCCGGATCCACGAAACGAACCTGAAAAAGCAGGGGATCCTTGCATTGACATTTGTTGATGGGAGTGATTATGACAAGATACTGGAGGAAGATACATTCAGCATCACCGGTCTCGATTCATTTGCACCCGGTAAAATGCTTGAACTGAAGATCAGTCATGGCGACGGAACAATGGAAGTAATTCCTGTTAAACACAGCTATGGCGCATTGCAGATCAACTGGTTCAAAGCCGGGAGTGCACTCAATTACATGAAAAAGTAGCAGGAATCATCATCATAAAATCGTTAGTAAATTAAGTAAAAATTCTAAAACCTTTGATTATGCAGATGTCGGAATTGATTGGGCAGCTTTCTCACCTGACGGAAGAATCCTGCAGAATAGATGAAAGTTTATTCACGAAATTTGATGTTAAACGCGGACTCCGGAATGCTGATCATACAGGCGTTCTTGTCGGACTTACGAATGTCGGGAGCGTTGTCGGGTATGAGAAGCGCGACAATGTGCTTGTAGCCATCGACGGAAAGCTAATCTACCGCGGGATCGAGATCAGCGACCTCGTGCATGGCTTGCAGGAAGAAAGACGCCAGGGATTCGATGAAACGGTATTCCTGCTTTTATTCGGACGTCTGCCTAACAAACAGGAACTGGAGAACTTCTCAGAAGGAATGGCCGAACTCAGGTCATTGCCCGAGAATTTCAACCGCGATATGATCCTTACCCTGAAAGGCAAGGACATCATGAACATGCTGGCCCGGTCGATCCTTGCCCTTTACACCCTGGATGAAAATGCGGATGACACCTCCGTGGTCAATATCCTGAACCAGTCCGTCAGCCTGATCGCGAAACTACCTGTCATTGCAGTTTATTCCTATCATGCCATGAGGCACCTTATATACCGTGATACGCTTTCGGTCAGGTATCCTGATAAGAAACTGACCACGGCCGAGAATTTTCTGTACATGCTTAAAGGGAACGATTACACTCAGCTTGAAGCGGAGCTTCTTGACCTGGCACTCGTGCTTCATGCCGATCATGGCGGGGGAAACAATTCCACATTCACCACCAGGGTCGTCAGTTCCAGCGGTACCGACACTTACTCAGCCATTGTTGCCGCAATCGGTTCATTGAAAGGTCCATTGCATGGCGGGGCAAATCTCATGGTGATGGACATGATGGACAACATCAAGGAAAATGTAAAGAACTGGGGAAATGACGATGAGATCGCAGCTTATCTCCGCAAGATCCTGAAAAAAGAAGCTTATGATAAATCGGGCAAGATCTATGGATTCGGACATGCCGTTTATACGGTTTCCGATCCCCGTGCCTTGCTTCTGAAAGATAAGGCCAGGTCGTTGTCAAAGGAAAAAGGAAGAGAAAAGGAACTGGCCCTTTACGAGGCAATTGAACGAATCGGCCCCGAGATCTATTACGAGTTCAAGGCGACGAAAGACAAGCTCATCTCCCCGAATGTCGATTTCTACTCCGGTTTCATCTATGACTGCCTGAAGATCCCGAAGGAATTGTACACCCCGCTTTTCGCCATTTCCAGGGTGTCGGGATGGTGTGCTCACAGGCTTGAGGAAATGATCAGCGGACGGAGGATCATCAGGCCGGCATACAAGGCGGTCAATGCTGATACACACTTTATTCCGTTATCAGAACGGAAGTGATTTGTCCTTAACTTTGAAGGTTGGTACAAAGGAATTTTACCGCAAAGACGCAAAGGCGCTAAGGATAAGTCATTATACAAGTGAATTTGCGTCTTAGCGTCTTAGCGGTTTAAGTTGTTTTTTTTTACCGGTATCTGGAAATTATCGATAGACTCTCGAAAATGAACCTTGAAATTTTAAAACCCGAATACTCCGAAGGCATCGCGATCGTAACGGTCAGCCGGCCGACTGCAATGAATGCTCTGAACAGTGCGTTCTTCAGGGAGATGAACCTGTTCCTCGATGACCTGGAAACCAGGAATGACATTCGTGTGATGGTAGTCACGGGTGAAGGCAAAGCGTTTGTTGCAGGGGCCGATATTGCAGAAATGTCAGGAATGACGGCTGATGAGGCTTTTCAGTTCTCAAAGTACGGACAGGAAACGTTTGACCGGCTTGAAAATTTGAAAATACCCGTTATTGCGGCAGTCAATGGATTTGCCCTTGGCGGAGGCTGCGAATTTGCCATGGCCTGCGATTTCAGGATCGCTTCCCGGAATGCAAAATTCGGCCAGCCGGAAATGAACCTCGGCCTTGTACCGGGCTATGCAGCTACCCAAAGGCTGTCAAGGCTCTGCGGGGCAGGGAATGCGCTGTACCTTATCCTTACGGCAGATATGATCACAGCGGAAGATGCATTGAGGATGGGCCTTGTGCAGAAAGTCGTTGACCCGGAGAACCTGATGACCGAAGTGAAAGCCATTGCAGCAAAAATCGCATCAAATGGCTCACAGGCTGTTGAGAAAGCAAAAGAATTGATTCGGAAAGGATACCATATGAATTTTGCAGATGCCAGCAAATTTGAGCAGCAGGAATTTTCAAACCTTTTTAAAAATAAATCAACCAGGGAAGGAATGAACGCCTTCCTCGAAAAACGTAAACCAAACTGGTGAACTCCGGAATTCCCCTCCCCGTTTGGGTAGGGGCAAGGGGTGGGGTAAATTAATTTAATCAACCAATCATGAATTACGAACAGCAATTACAAAATGTCTCAGTCCTCGGTGCTGCCGGGAAAATGGGAAGCGGCATCCTGCTCCTTACAGCAGTTGAAATGGCCGATCTGAGCCTGAAGCCGGAGAATAAGGGAAAGCCCTTTGTCCTTAATGCCATCGATGTTTCCGATGAAGCGCTCGCCGGACTGATGCGATACCTGAAAGCCCAGGTGGTGAAAATGGCGGAAAAGAAAGCCGTTTTGCTTCGAAAGGTATATGCCGGAAGGAAGGACCTCGTCGAAAATGCCGAGATCATCGACCAGTATGTTTTCGATGTAATGACCATCGTCAAACCGACAACAAGGCTTGAATCCGCTTTTAATTCAACCATCATTTTTGAAGCGATCAAAGAAGATCCGGAGCTCAAGATAAGGATCTATTCTGAGATCTATAAGAATAACCCGAACAAACCCTGGTTCTTTACCAATACTTCATCCATCCCGATCACCTGGCTGGATGAGCAGACCGGTCTCGGGGGAAGGATCATCGGGTTCCATTTTTACAATCCGCCTGCTGTTCAGAAGTTGGTGGAGCTGATCAAATCAAAAAACACCATGAAAGAGGTTGAGGATTTTGCCCTTGCCTATGCAAAAAGCCTTCGCAAAGTGATCGTTCCGGCCCATGATGTGGCTGGTTTTATCGGGAATGGTCATTTTATGCGTGATATCATCTATGCCACCACCGAAGTGGAAAACCGGAAGAATGATCTGTCGTTTGTTGAAGCTGTCTATCTTCTCAACAAGATCAGCCAGGATTTCCTGATCCGGCCGATGGGCATCTTCCAGCTGATCGATTATGTAGGGATCGATGTGTGCAGTTATATCATGTCGGTCATGAAACCGTATATGAAAGACGAGGTTCTTCACAGTCCGATCCTTGACAAATTGCTTTCCCAGGATGTAAGGGGAGGACAGTTTGCCGATGGTTCGCAAAAGGATGGTTTCCTGAAATATGAGAAAGGAAAACCTATTGCGATCTATGATCCCGCAACAAAAAATTATGTTCCCGTGAGTGAAATTCAGGGGAAAGTTGATGAAAAGATGGGATCAATGCCGGTTCCAAAAGCCTGGAAATCCGTTGTCGGTAATCCTGCAAAGGAAACCTTGCTTCAGGCTTATTTCGGCGAATTGCAATCAATGACCGGATACGGTGCTGAACTGGCCAAAGCCTATGCACTGAAATCCTGCCAAATCGGGAAGAAACTGGTGAGCGATGGGGTCGCCTTCAGCGACCAGGATGTGAATACCGTGCTGCTTACGGGATTCTTCCATGCATATGGACCTATTAATGATTACCTGAAATAATAAATAGCGATGAAAAAGTTAAATCGTAAAGTATATATGGTTGCCGGTTACAACACCGTTTCGATGGGTTCCGGCAGGAAAGAGTTCAATCCGAAAAAGGAAATGCCCGGTCTTGAACATTATGTAAAGGAAGCAGGGCAGGGCACATTGAAGATGATCGGTGGCGCCAAAAATGTTGATGAATGCGTGATCGGCAATTTCATGGCCTCACGGTTCAACAAACAGGCCCATCTGGGTGCTTTTTTCCCGTTTATCGATGAAGGATTGAAGGGTAAGCCCGCTACACGGGTAGAAGGTGCCTGTGCGAGCGGAGGTCTTGCATTGGTAACAGGCATAAAAAGCATTCTTTCAGGTACGGCGGATGTAGTGCTTGCGCTCGGCGTGGAAGTGCAGAATACGGTAAAAGCAATATACGGAGCGGATATTCTTGCGGGTGCTGGCTGGTTCCAGGAACGGAAGAACGGGCATGCCTATTTCTTCCCGGGTGAATTCAGCGACAGGGCAGGAGCCTATTTTGAAAAATATGGCCGTGAAAAAACCCGGAAGGCCTTAGCAAAGTGGTATAAAAATGCTATTGAAAATGCACGTCTTTGTGATACCGCTCAGGAGAATCATAATGCCAACCCTGATCCGGAAGCACAGGCCATGATGGAGCCCAATGGGAAAGTCTTCGTCGACAACCTGAACATCTTCGATTGCTCGAAGGTGTCGGATGGGGCAAGCGCCATCGCGATTGTTTCGGAGGAAGGCCTGAAACGGATCGGAATTCCTGCAAGTGAAGCCATTGAAGTGATCGGGTGGGGACATGTCGAGGATGACATCACGAAACAGCCGGATGATCCGACGGAAATGGCGACATTTAAGCTTTCTGTAAAAACCGCCCTGGAAAATGCAGGGATCACGAAAGAACAGATAGGCACTGCAGAGATCCACGATTGTTTCACCATTGCAGCGGTGGAAGGGATTGAAGCCATGGGTTTCGCGGAGAAGGGAAAAGGTCCCGATTTTATCCTTGAAGGCCATACTGCCCGGGATGGAAAAATTCCGATAAATACCACAGGCGGACTAATCGGCTGGGGCCACCCCACCGGCGCTACCGGCGTTCACCAGGCTGTAACCATTTGGGAACAGCTGACCGGCAGGGCAGGCGCGGCACAGATTGCCGTTAAAGATGACAAACCATACGGACTTTCGGTCAACATGGGAGGAAACGATAAAACGCTTGTATCCATCGTATATAAACGTGGTTAGATCGGTAATTACGAATTACAGATTACGAATTACGAAATAATTTGATCACCACCTCACCAACGTCATTCCCGCGAAAGCGGGAACACCTCACCAGTTATTAATGAACCGCGTCACAAATTTATTCCGCATCCGCTACCCGGTCATCCAGGCCGGGATGATCTGGTGCAGCGGGTGGGAACTGGCTTCGGCGGTGAGCAATGCCGGTGGATTGGGCATCATTGGTGCCGGATCGATGACTCCGGAGATACTGGAAGAGCAAATAAAGAAATGCAAGGCGGCAACCGCGAATCCTTTCGGAGTCAATATTCCTTTACTATATCATGGTGTCGACAGGCAGATCGAAGTGATCCTTCGCGAAGGGGTCAAGATCGTAATCACAGCCGCAGGGAATCCGGTCAAATGGGTGCCGATGCTCAAAGAGCAGGGGTTGACCGTTGCCCATGTTGTGGCGAACGTCAAAGGTGCACTTAAAGCCGTGGAGGCGGGTGCAGATGCCGTTATCGCCGAGGGTTTTGAAGCCGGGGGCCACGTCGGCAAGCAGGAAACCACCACGTTTACCTTGATACCGCTGGTCAGGGAGGCAATCAGCATCCCGCTGATCGCAGCCGGAGGGATTGCAACAGGCAGGGGTATGCTTGCAGCCATGGCCCTGGGCGCGGATGGCGTTCAGATCGGGACCCGGTTTGCCGCATCCCTGGAATCCTCAGCCCATCCGGAGTTCAAGCGTATGATCGTTGATGCTCAGGATGGGGATACGTTTGTGACATTGAAAAAGGTCGTACCGGTCAGGCTCCTTAAAAATCCTTTCAGCGACAAAGTTCGAAAGATGGAAGAAGATTGTGCCACCCCCGAAGAACTGGATCGCTTCCTTGGCAAAGGCAGGGCCATGAAGGGGATGTTTGAAGGTGACCTGGCTGAAGGCGAATTCGAGATCGGGGAGGCCTGCGCACTTATTCATGAGATCAGGCCGGCCGGAGAGATCCTCGATGAAATATTGGCCGAATTCAGGCAGGTTAGAAGTGATTTGTCAGGGATTGATTTTTAATTAATAAATTTATCCCGGTAACACTTTTGAGATCCGCTATGAATAAAAACCGGTTTTTTGTCTTCCATACACTTCCCCTTTTGGCGGATACCTTACCGATGAATCTACTGATTGCGCTGACAGGTCAGCGGTTCATTTACCCATTCTACCATACAGTTTCCGATAATGAGATCCTTCACATCAAACATCTTTACAGGGTCCGGAGCATAAAGGAATTCATCGCTGATCTTGATTACCTGTTGAAATACTTCGAACCTGTTGATATCGGCCAGGTATTAACTTCTTTCAGGGAGCAGAAGCCACTGAAGAAAAAGGGGTTTTTCCTTTCTTTCGATGATGGACTCCGTGAATTTCACGATGTGATTGCACCCATCCTTACGCAAAAGGGGCTTCCTGCGGTCTGTTTCCTGAACTCGGCATTTATCGGCAACAAAGATCTCTTTTACAGGTACAAAGCCAGTCTTCTGGCGGAAAAAATGCAAACGAACCCGCTGAATGATTTCACAACCGGCAGTATCAATGAACTCTTCCGGAACACAAGATACGAAGGGAAGGAAATTTGCACCGGCATACTCGAAATAAGTTATCACGACCGTAATTTACTGGATGATATTGCAGGGATCCTTGAATTTGATTTCAACGATTACCTGGACAAGAACCGCCCGTATCTTGACCCGGAACAGATCCGGTCGCTCATTCGCCAGGGCTTCTCATTTGGAGCTCACAGCATCGATCACCCTGAATATTTTCGCCTTTCGGAAGATGACCAGGTATTTCAGACACATACAAGTATTGATGACATCTGCAATGAATTCGGATTGAAATCCAGGCTCTTCTCATTTCCATTTACCGATCATGGGGTGAAACAATCCTTTTTTAATAGAATATTTGATCCGGGAAACAGGATCGCGGATCTAACATTTGGTGGTGCCGGGCTGAAACGGGATGAGATCCCCCTGAACATTCAACGGATCCCATTCGAAGAAACAGCGCTTACAGCCGGAAAGATCCTGAAAACAGAATACCTTTATTATATCATTAAATCATTATTTGGGAAAAATATAATCGTTAGATAGATGGTTGATTAATTACGAATTACGAATTACGAAAGAAATAGCCGGAGCCCCGCAGCCCGCATCCCGCGCCTGCAGCCTGAAGCCTGAAGCAGATAACAATATGGAAATAACCTGTTACACAACAGCCACCATCGTTCAGTTCACCTCGTCGGATCAATTCCCGAAGCTTCGGCATATCCCGATCACATCCCTTCGCGCCCTTTCACACAGTCTTAATCCGAGGGCTGATGCTGAAGATAAAATTTTGTTCGTGGCATGGGAAAAGGATGAAGTGGCAGGATACCTGGGTGTTCTCGCGGATAAGATCCTGCAATCAGGCACAATGGTAAAGTGTGCCTGGCTTTCCTGTTTCTGGGTCGATCCTGCAATCCGGGGTTCGGGTATAGCAAAGGAATTGTTCCTCAGGGTCATGGTTGCATGGGAAAACCGGATCCTGATCACGAACATGGCACCGGGAACCATGAATTTCTACCTGCGGTCCGGGTTGTTCGGACAACCGCAGTTTAAAGAGGGAATCCGTTGCTTTTTAAGGTTTAACCTGGCGGAGATCCTTCCGCCGAAAAAGAAACTGTTCGAGAGGGTAAAACCATTCCTGTCTGCCATGGATAAGATGGCCAACATGCTAAATGAAATCAGGGTTTCATCCATCCCTGAGAAGCGATATATAAGTACACTCAAGGTCGAGCAGGTAAATGGCCTCGATCATGACGTACATCAATTCATCATGTCGCTGAACCAGGAAGAACACATGCGTCGTGGTAAAAGTGAACTGGAATGGATATTGGCAAACAAATGGCTTATTCAGAGCGCATCTCCAACAGAAGAAAGCAAGCGGTACTATTTTTCACTCGTCGCTCAGCGGTTTTTTTACAGGTGCCTGAAATTTTATAACCGGAAGGATGAACTTGCTGGGTTTATGATACTTTCTGTCAGGAATAACCATCTGACCATTCCATATTTCTTCGGGACCGGTGAGATACATGATGAAGTTGTCAGGTACATTGTCCGGACCATGCTTGAGTTGAAACTGAACATGGTGACCGTTTTCCATCCTGCCTTGTCCCGGGAAATAAGGAACGCCGGAACACCTTTTCTGCAGAAAAGAGCGATCCGGCGACCTTACCTTGCCTCCACGGAAATCAACATATCGGGATTGAATTTCCAGGATGGAGACGGGGATTCCGTTTTTACTTAGCCTCATCCCCTGCACCCCTTCTCCTTCAGGAGAAGGGGACGGGGGTTGAGGTGTTTGGGTTTATACCTCGTCCCGAGTACTCGGGACGAGGAAAGAAATAATTTACCAATCTGATACCTCGCTGCTCTGCGGGCGAGGAGTTTTATTTTGCAAATTCCGTTCGGCTTCCTGCTGTATTTGCTTCATAGGCAACGTCAAATGAAAGCATTGCCGCCATACCGAGATGGGTATCAGTCCCTGCAGCATTATTTCTGAACAAACGGACAAGCAGGATGCTGTAAATGTGCTTCTGGTCAGTGGCCGGGTAGATCAATCCGAGACTTGTCATGGTTGACTTTAATGCTCCGCCTGCAGATGATGTCCCTGATACAACCGACGTCGGCCCGAAAGTACCATTGTTATCAACCCAGGTATATTCGATCGACCAGGTGACATTTCCTGTTCCTGAATTCATCGGTGCCCAGTGAACATGGGGATCAATGGCAGTCGTCTCTTTCAGATCATGCGGCATTTCAATGGTAAAGAACAGGCTTTCTTCGATCCCGTCCTTGTGCTGGTATTGATATTGCCATACCCCGGTGCTTGAAAATCCGTTATCAACGAATTTCAGGAAAGCCGGTGAAACAGCTGCCGTTTTCCCGGTCAGTCCCGGCATGGTCACCTCATTCCAGACCATAGCAGCCCCCTTGAATTCAAGTGTTCCGTCGGCTTCAAATTTCGAATAATCCAATGTGCTTCCGATCCGGACTTCTCCGGTTGAAAGAAACCTCATTCGTTCTGTTGAATTGGTTTTTATGACTACGTCCTTGCTGTCGGTAGTTCCAAGGAAATTTAGGGAGGGATCCGTCCCGGCATTCCCTGTCACCGACCACACACTTGATCCTCCGAAATTGCCCAGTCTTTTTGAAACAACGCCGTTGCCGGAAACCACGAGGACGGTATCCTTGGTGGTAACCTGCAATCCTTCGATCCGAAGCGGGTCTCCGGATACCGGGACAATGTGCAGCCTGTTCAGCGGATCCTTCGTTCCGATACCGATATTCCCTGAACTGATCGTGCTGGCACTTCCATCTATATTATCTCCGAAAATGAGATTCCCAAGGTTCATATGGAAGCTGCCGGATTCCCCTGTGATATTATAACCCACCACGATGTTGTTGTCACCCGATTCTGAAATGTCAGAACCGTATCCTACAATAATATTATTGCTACCGCCCGTACTCGTAAATTGTGCGGCATTCGTGCCGACAATGGTGTTGTTTGATCCGCTCATCCAGCTTAATGCCTGCCACCCGACGGCCACATTGTTCGTTCCTTCAAAATATTCCCCTCCATGACTTCCTACAACCGTATTCCGGTCGCCATTCCAGTGCCATTGCATGGCGTATTCTCCGATAGCAATATTGGCAAAGGACCAGGCGTTTGTTTCAAGGGAGTGCATACCGACGGAAGTGTTGCAGCATCCTCCCATGTTGTACCGCTGGGATTCAGCCCCGACAGCGGTGTTCCCGCTGCCGATCGTGTCTCCTGAGAGAGACTGGTAACCGAATGCGGCATTGTCAGGTCCGCCCCAGCCTCTTAAAGCGCCGTATCCATATCCTGTTTCACCATACCCGTAACTGGAGGAGATGATACCTGACCCTACATTGTTTATCCTGATGCGGAAAGGCGCATTATCCGTTGTTCCGATAAAACTCCCGGAAGGCCCGGTCCCGCTGTTCCCCGTCAGCGACCATGCGGTTCCTGCAGTGGAGAACCTCATCCAGGATGCTCCGGTCCAGTAATAATAACCGGGTGTAACGGCATTGTCTCCCGTACCTGCCGTGTTCAGGTTGTAAACGAGCAGTGAAGTCGCAGGGGAGGGAACGGTGATTATATCATTAATCCCCAGAAGCATGACCCGGGGGATCAGTAAGCCTTTGTCCTGGTAGCTTACATCAAGTCCGGCAGAGGAATGTGCAGGGAGTCCAAATGAGTTGATCCCAACCTGGGCCATGGCTGTCTGGTGACAAAACAGAAGTAAAATGAAGAGCGAGAATGTAGCGACCCACGATGATTCAAGATCATGAAGGTTTACGCTGGAGATTTTCATAGAATGCTGGTTTGGTTTTCTTGCCAGCAAATGTAGGCTCTTGGGGAAGCCGGGTCAATAAGATGAAAGTATGAAATTTCAGGCGGCCGTCAGTCGATCAGTCTTTCCTTTAATGCCTTGATCACCACTTCAGATTTGGAATTCACGTGGAGTTTCCTATAAATGCTGTATATATGGCTGCGGACAGTGCCCTCGGAGATAAAGCAGGCATCGGCCGTCATCTTATAGCTTTTCCCCTTAACCAGGCATTTTACAATATCCATCTCCCGGGGCGACAGGTTATAATCATTGTTTCTCGGTGTATTGTTCTTCGAGAAATAGTCAAGGACCATTCGCGCGATCTCACCCGTCATAGGCGATCCCCCGTTATTGAGCTCGGTGATCGCCTCGATGATCCTGATCGCATTTGATTTTTTCAGGAGGTACCCGCTGGCCCCGGCGCATAAGGCATCGAAAACTTTCGTCCGGTCCTCAAAAACAGTAAAGATCAGGATTTGGATCTCCGGGAATTTTTCCTTCACCATGTAAGTGGCTTCAATACCCGTAATGCCTGGTAGATCTATGTCCATGACGATCACATCCGGCTTTTCCTTTGTACAGTTCTCAATCAGGTCCGAGCAATCAGGAAATGCTCCGCAAAACTCAAGGGAGTCATCTCCCATCACAAGGTGCGACAGGCTTTTCCTTAAATGTTCATTGTCTTCATAAATGGCGACCCTGATGCTCATGATTTTTCCCTTTTACTTAAAAGACAATATTACGCAACAATCTCTGTTTGACCAATAATACGTTGGTATGAATCAGTGACCTGTTTTATTTTGCGTATCACTGGCTTGGTCAGTTTGATTTTACCTGTAGAATGATCCGGGTGCCTTTGCTGTGACCGGATTCAATCCTGATCGTGCCATTGATCTTCTCAGCCCTATGTTTCATGTTTTTCAGTCCGTTCCGTGAAGTCTGAACGGATGGATCAAAACCAACGCCGTCATCAGCAATGAGCATATTCATCAACCCGTTCTCCTGGTTGAACCTGATTTCTGCTGTCCTGCATTCAGCGTATTTTAAAATATTGTTGATCGATTCCTTTGCGATCAGGAAAACATTCCTCCGGGTCTCCATTGGAAGCCGGATATTCAGCATCCTGTCGGGATAATCGATCGTGAAATGGATGTCTTTCGCTTCAAAGAGCGGGGCTGCATATTCACTGATCCTTAGTCCGAGGTTCTCAAACTTGTCATTTAAAGGATTAACGAGCCAGATGATGTCATCAATCCGTTCGAGCATGCTCTGGGCATTTGTTCCAATTTCATCCACAATGACCGCAGAATCATCTTCCCTGACCTTTTTTCGCAGGATGATGCTAAGGATGGAGATACTGCTCAAGGTTGAGCTCACATCATCGTGTAAGTCGGCGGCAATTCTCGCCCTGACGCGAACAAGCTTTTTCAGCTGCCGCAACTTGTATGAATAGATGACATATGTGATTCCTGATATGGAAAGGATCACGGCCAGGATAAACCACCAGGTTTGCCAGAAAAACGGTTTGATCATGAAAAGGAACTGTTTTTCGCATCCATTCCGTTCTCCTTCTGTGGCTACCCTGATCCGGAATATGTAGGTTCCCGGTGGAATGTTGGTGTATCGTGCTTCACGTGATGTTTCGGCCCGGATCCAGTTTTTATCAAATCCTTCCATCTTGTATTGGTAACGGATCTGTTCAACATTCCGGTAGCTGATTGCGGTGTACCGGAAGACAAGGTTGTTCTGATCCGCTTTAAGAATGGTCTTTTTCGTATGATCTGCCAGGTCCTGTTCAAGGATCATATCTCCGTTTACTTCCACCGACTCGATCAGGAGGTTGACCGGTAAGGTATCGGAAACGCCAAGTTCATTGATGTTGATCATGTCAAAAGCCCCCTCCGAATCCATGAAGAGATTCCCCGAACCATCCACATAAATTTTTGTGGCTCCTTCAGGGTTGTTATGCAAGCCATTGCGCTCGTCATAAAACTGGAATGATTCGGTATATGGATTGAGATGGAGCAGTCCTTTATTCACGATCCAGAATGTTCCTCCGGGATCCTTCGATATCCAGTCAATCCCGGGAACATTAAGCCCTTTCCCGGTGGTGAAGATCCTGAAGCTGAATTCTCCTTTCCTTTTCTGCTCGACCCGCACAAGCCCTTCGTCATCGAATCCAAGCCACATCCGTCCAAGAGAATCGCACTCAACCGTATTGACCCATTGTTTTTTAATCCCATACCGGTGGAGAGAATCCATCAGGGAATTATTGAACTGTTGTTTAACGGGATCATATATGCTGACGCCTTTTGAATTTCCAAACCATACCTGGTTAAACCGGTCAATCCCTATTGCTCCGAAATGGGTGCCATCGGAAAGGCTGGAATTATTGCCGGGTTCATGCCTGACCCAGGTAGCTTTTTCCCGCGATGGATCAATACGGAAAACTCCGTCAAACCGGGTCCCGATCCAAAGATTGCTGTTCTTGTCCTCTTTTACCGCATAAACAACAGGATCTTTGATCGGTAATGGCTTTCCGTCGTGTGTACGGAAAAGTTTCAGCATGTTCCGGGCTGTATCAAGGGATAGCAGGTTCCTTCTTGTACTGACCCAGAGAACCCCCCGGGAATCCCTATAAAGGTTGGTTATGCACAGTGAGTTCTGTTCATTTACACCTTCTTCCGGTATGATCTTCCATTGCTGTGTTGATATGTCGCCGCAGAAAAGGCCATTACAGCCATAAGCTCCAACATAAAGCCGGTTTTGGGCCCTGTCATTATAAAAATCGCTGAGCCAGGTGAACGGATATGGCAGATTTACTCTTCTGAAGTGATAGACCTGCCGGTTCTCTATGCTGATCCCTTCACGGGTGCCGATCCACAAGTCTTTTCCCTGGTTGAACCAGCTGATGCCGGAAATGCAGTCATCCAGGATCGACCCGGGAATACTTTTGTTTTTACCATAAAAGCGGAATCTTTTTGAGATCTTGTTGAAAATCCCAAGCCCCTTGTCAGGGCTGGAAAGGAGGAACTCATGGTCATTCCTGGGAACAATGGATAAGAATGTGTGCGGGGTATTATTACAGGGAAAATCTTTCCAGTTCTCATTTTTCAGATCAAAACAGGATAATCCTACGCCCCAGCCGCAGGTCCATAATTTGTTTTCAGGGTCGAGATAAAGGTCGGTAAGGCAGTAGCCTTTGTTCACAAAATGTTTGTAATCCTTCGAAACCCTGCCTGTGTTCTTGTCGAAGAGGATAAGTCCACCAGCTGTTGCCAAGAGTAATTTCGTTGGATCCCTCGGGTCATCTCTGATACATCCGATGTTCCTGAAATGATATTCCCGGTCGAGCGGATTTTCACTGAGTTGTAACGGGAAGAGTTTAAATTGCCCGGCCTTGAGGGTCGTCTGAACAAGGTTATTGTCAGTCCCGATCCAGACGATCCCCGACTTGTCCTCATAAAAACACCGGATGCTTTTTCCGGATAAGGAGGTCAAGCCCGGCGTAGCCTTTGAATAACTCGTGAACTTACCGTTTTTGAAGCTATAGACCGAGATCCCGTCAGCCGTTCCGATCCAGATCGTTGAGTCACTCAATTCCCTGAGCGAATAGATCATGTTATCGACGAGTGATTCCGGGTCTCCCGGGGTCGAGCGGAATACCTTCATGTCATGTCCGTCGAACCGGGCAAGACCATCGGCAGTACCGATCCAGATATAGCCGTTGAAATCCTGTATGAAGCAGTTGACAATACGTGAGGGTAATCCGTTCTCCCTGGTGATATGCGTAAAATGCATCTGCTTTTCCGCATTTTGTTCCGGAAACAAACTGACAGGCTGGGCGAGTACCACGTTAAAATATAAGCCCAGGAACAGGATGGTCGTGATCCGGATCATAACCCACCACTACATTCCTGCCATCTCACATTTTTCATTTCACCATTCTTCATTCTTCACTCTTCATTCTTCACTCTTCACTTTTCACTTTCTCAGCTTCGCTTCCAGGCTGATAGGAACAGCCTTCAGGGCCAGCGACACCGGGCAGTTTATTTTGGCTATCCCGGCAAGTTCCTCAAATTTTTCTTCGGAAATTCCGGGTACCTCTCCAAAAACCTGGAGGTGGATCTTCGTGATCTCAAAATGATCGGTCATGAGTTCGACGGTTACCGTGGCATGTGTTTCAAGTTCGGCAGGAGGGAAGCCTGCACCACTAAGCCCAAAACTAAGTGCCATGGAAAAGCATCCGGCATGTGCGGCACCAATCAGTTCTTCCGGGTTTGTCCCCGCAGTTCCGTCTTCACTTTTGAAACGGGTATTGAATGAATATGGAGTGTTGTTAAGAACTCCGCTGGTGGTATAAAGGGATCCTTTCCCTTCAGTACCGTTGCCCTGCCATATGGCTGATGATTTTCTTTGCATCGTGTTATTGTTTTTATTTATACTCAGTCCTTATTATGCAAAGGTGCAAAAATTTATCAAAACCATATCAAATTTAAAATTATTCACCACGACAGTCCCATGAACAACTGAGATCGGAAGTACCCAATAACCATTATTTCCGGCCTGGTTTTTGCTGAAAACCCGTTTCTTCCGAATAAAAAGTTCACGGGTTAATTTTCAGATCATGCGCAGAAAACCACTTTTCATTTTCCTGTTGATTATGATAGCAGGAGCATTTACAAACTGTGAGGCAAAAAATAAAAAGATCACGATCACCGTTCTCGACCGGAAAACAGGAACGCCGGTTGAATTTGCAGTGGTACACATGATCACGATGAAGTCTGATTATATCACCGTAATCCCTGATTCATGTGTTACCAATGGAAAAGGAGAATGCAGGTTTTCTGTGGCAACCGGGGAGGGGTATGGGTACACAGTGTCGGTAAGGAAAAAGGACTATTATCAATGCTTCAGTACAGATCCGGAAAACGCTTTTATTTCATACAGAAGTTTTTCCGGGACCCCGGCAGGAAAAATCAGGTTGTACCTTGACCCGGATTCAACCAGCCTGATGGCCTATTACCGGTCGATGATGCCTCATATACGGATCGATTCACTGGTCATGCAACTGAAGAGCGATCAGTATGGCATCAGGACCGGAAGGGTCATGCCGGACCTGGCCTGGACAGACATCCCGGATTTGCTGGAGATCGGGAACGACCGGGTTGTGATCACCCATTTCCCGGTGAATCCTGTCTCTTCATCTTACCAGGAAGAATGTTACCTGGGAATAGTAGCTTTGTGGTTGATTGAATCGGTCAGGATCACTTGCGGAAACCCTTTAATGAACCCTGTAAACCGCTACCCGTCGATGAATCCGCTCCTCCGTGACAAATCAGAGGAACAGGTAAACTCCGGAAGAAAACAAAATACTCCCGAAATGATGGAAGCGGCTTTTGAAGCCTACCGGTCATGGTGGGAGAATACAAAACAAAAAGATATAAAAGAAGCCTGCAGGGTCAACCCGCTGGAAGGGACTGGACTTTCCTGGTAAGTGATTTCATTATTTGTAGGATCGCAATATTTTCTGCAGAATGGCAAAAAAATTCCGTTCATAAAGATTGAGATCCTCATCGACATTCAGAAACTCTGCAACTTCGGCGATGAGGGTTTCTGTTTTCTTTTCAGTCGGAAAGAATTGCTCCCTGAACGACAGGATCGTTTCAATCCGCTCAACATCCGAATGTTTTTCAAATACCTTGTGAATTACCTGGTATTCCTCTTTTGTTGCGTTTGCAAGGATTTTTTTCTTTTCCTCTTCTGCCAGATCAAAATCCGAATATGCAGCATACAGGAGAAGATATACCTTGAATTCGTGGTAGTTCCAGTCTGATCGGGATTCTTTCATAGATTTATAGGTTAAATTGTGATAAACCGGTCTTGTGATTTCCAACGGGATTTAAGATTTTCATTCAAAAAAACTGTTCAGTAAGGAATGATGCGTTTTCCATTTGCTAAGGTAAGGCAAAGAACGGTTCAGATGACTGGAAAAATAAATATCACCCCCCTTTGTCATATCCCGTTGCAGCCGTCATTCCCACGAAAATAGGAATCTGGTGTTCACTGAAACATCCCGTAGGGATGTAAGCCCGGTAGCAAAATGGGAAAACTCTTGTGCCTGCGGCACAAGGTAAGTGAAGAGTGAAGAGGTAAAAGTGAAAAGTTAATTTTTCATTCTTAATTTTTAATTCCACTCTTCACTCTTCACTTTACGTTTTTCACTTTCTCTCCGGAACGAGACTGTCTTAACAGCCGTCTACAAGCCGTCTACAAGCCGGCTATGAGCCGGCTACGAGCCAGCTACGAGCCGGCTACAAGCCGGGAGTGATATAGCCGCAGGCCGGAAGTCATATAGGAGCAGGCCGGAAGTCATATAGAAGTCATATAGCGGTCGTATAAGGACGCTATGCAATATTAACATAACCAGTGTCTTAAGAAATATTCCATGGGAATTAGAACCGGGATGGGCTGTTCGTAGAATTTTTTGGACAGGTTATTTTTAAAATGTATCACGAAATGCGGTAAGAAAAAGTTGAAGTTGACACCCTAATAAATAAAGGATTTACCGGGCTCTTTTTTCAATTGTTGTACCTATGTTGTACCTATGCAAGAAAAAGGCGCTGTAATTGATTTAATTACAACGCCTTATATAATAATTAGGTGACCCCGGCGGGATTCGAACCCACGACCCACAGCTTAGAAGGCTGTTGCTCTATCCAGCTGAGCTACGGGGCCGGAACGAGGGTGCAAAATTAACAATTAATAAGTTTTTAACAAATATTCCTGCACTCCGCGGGAAATCTATAATTTTGCAACTAAAGAAAGAACAATGCATAATGCATAATGCAGGAATGCAAAATAGGAAAGGTGAGCATCGACCGGTTTTTTATTATGAATTCCTGCATTCCTGCATTTTGAATTAATATCATGTCGTCATGCGAATAGTAAAAGAACATAGTGCCGCCCTGATCATCGACATGCAGGAACGGCTCTTTCCTCATCTTTTCGAAAGCGAAAAGCTGATAAAGAACACATCAATCCTTATCCAGGGGTTGAAAATCCTGAATATTCCGATCTTTGTCACAGAGCAATATGTCAAAGGTCTCGGTTCAACCATTTCACCGATCGCGGAATTGATAACGGGGATTAAAAGGACGGAGAAAACGGCATTCAGCTGCTGCGATGAACCGCGTGTCGATGAGGACTTCGCTGTGGCCGGAAAGGAGAACATCATCGTTGCCGGGATCGAAAGCCATGTTTGCGTTTTACAAACGGTGATCGACCTGAAACGGAATGGCTATCACCCGGTTGTGGTTGAAGATTGCATCTCCTCACGGCACGAGCATGAGAAGCTGATTGCCCTGGAACGGATGAAGCATGAGGGGATCATTATCACAACCTACGAATCTCTTTTATTCGAATTATTGAGATATTCGGGAACAGAACAATTCAAGGCGATTTCGAAGATCGTAAAGTGATGCTGGATGCTGGATGCTGGATGAAATTTGAGGATGCAATTTAGGAACTAAATCAACAAATCTGTAAATCAACAAGTCAACAAATATTTTCGCTATTTCGCTACTTCACCATTTCGCTACTTAACCCATGGATCAGGAAAACGACAACATAGTAAACGAGCCCAACGGTGAAAACCCGGAACTCGAGTCGGGGACGCTGCAGGCGGCGATCCACCTTTCCGACATGTACCAGAACTGGTTCCTGGACTATGCATCGTATGTGATCCTTGAGAGGGCTGTTCCGGAGGTGATGGACGGGCTGAAGCCTGTTCAGCGACGCATCCTGCATTCGATGAAAGAGCTGGATGACGGACGGTACAACAAGGTGGCAAACATCATCGGTCACACGATGAAATACCATCCCCATGGCGATGTTTCCATCGGCGATGCGCTTGTTCAGCTCGGACAAAAGGATCTTCTGATCGATACCCAGGGAAACTGGGGAAATATCCTTACAGGCGACAGTGCTGCCGCACCGAGGTACATCGAGGCACGGCTTTCGAAATTCGCGCTGGAAGTGCTCTTCAACCCGAAAACGACCGTCTGGAAATCTTCGTATGACGGACGAAATAAGGAGCCGGTCGCCCTTCCCGCAAAATTCCCCTTGCTATTGGCACAAGGCGTGGAGGGCATCGCCGTCGGACTTGCCTCGAAGATCCTTCCGCATAATTTCCTGGAATTGATCGATGCTTCGATAAAAATCTTGCAAGACAAGGAATTTGAATTGTTTCCCGATTTCCTGACAGGTGGCTTTATCGATGTTTCAAGATACAATAACGGCATCCGCGGGGGAAAGGTCCGGTTAAGGGCCAAAATCGGGCAGCTCGACAAGAAAACCCTGGTCATCACCGAGATCCCTTACGGAACCACCACAAGTTCCATCATCGATACGATAATAGCCGCCAACGACAAGGGAAAGATCAGGATTCGCAAGATCGATGACAACACCGCCCAGAATGTCGAGATCCAGGTTCATCTTGCCCCGGGCGTTTCACCTGATCAGTCGATCGACGCGCTTTATGCATTCACCGATTGTGAAGTCTCCATCTCCCCGAATGCCTGCGTCGTGGAAAGCGGGAAGCCCAATTTCCTGGGTGTTACCGAGATCCTTAAGATATCGACGGCCAAAACGCTTGAACTTCTGAAACTGGAGCTTAAGATCAGGCTGGATGAGCTCGGGGAACAACTCCATTTTTCCTCCCTCGAAAAGCTTTTCATCGAAAAGGAGATCTACGAAGGGATTAAGAAATGCAAGACGGATGAAGAGATCGACAAGGCGATCATCCGCGGGTTCAAGCCCTATATCAAGATGCTGATCCGGCCGATCAACGAGGATGATATCCGGAGGCTCCGGAAGATCCCCATCGAGCGCATCTCGAAATTCAACTCAAACAAAGCGGATGAGGTCATAAAAAATATCAAGGGTGAAATTGATGAGGTGAAGAACCATCTTGCCCACCTGATTGATTTCGCCATCGAATACTTCAGGCAGATCCGAAAGAAATACGGAAAAGGAAGGGAACGGAAAACGGAGATCCGGAATTTCGACACCATCGAAGCCGTTAAGGTCGCCGCTGCCACCCAGAAACTATACGTGAACAGGGAAGAAGGTTTTGCAGGCACGGCGCTGAAAAAGGATGAATATATTTCCGACTGTTCGGATATTGATGATATCATTGCTTTCCGCGAGAATGGCACGTTCACGGTGGTCAAAGTTGCGGAAAAAGTGTTTGTCGGACAGCCTGTCATTCATATCGCTGTGTTCCAGAAAAACGATGAGCGGACGGTTTACAATATAATCTACCGCGACGGAAAGAACGGGAAGATCATGGTGAAACGATTCAGTGTCGGAGGCGTGACACGTGATAAGGAATACTTCATAACAAAGGGCACGCCTGATTCGAAAGTGCTTTATTTTACTGCGAATCCAAATGGTGAGGCGGAAGTCGTCCATATCGATTTGAGGCCAAAACCCCGGTTAAAGAAACTTTCCTTCGATTTTGATTTTTCTTCGCTCGATATCAAAGGAAGGAGTTCAATAGGTGTCACACTTACAAAATATGCCGTCAAACGGATCGAAAAGCGCCAGGAGGGAATCTCCACCCTAGGCTCCAGGATGATCTGGTATGATGATACGGTCAAGCGACTGAATACAGATGTGAGAGGTGTCCTGCTCGGTGACTTTTCCGGACCGGATAAGATCCTCACCATCATGCAGTCGGGCCATTACAAGCTCTCCTCCTTTGACCTCGCCACCCATTTTGAGGAGGATATGGTCCATATCCTCAAATATGACCCGGAACAGGTATTTACTGCGGTTTACCTGGATCATGAAACAAAGCTTTATTATGTTAAGCGCTTCAAGGCAGAACCCACCGACCGGAAAGTTGATTTTATCGGGGATGAGGAAAACAATGAGATGGTCCTCTTTTCTTTTGATGAATTGCCAAGGATCGAGCTTCTCTTTGATATGAAGCAAAAAACAAAGGGCGCAGAGAATGAGGAGATTCTTGTCAGTGAGTTCATCGGGGTGAAAGGATACAAAGCCAAAGGAAAACGGCTGACCACACATCCTTTGAAGAAGGTCCAGTTTTTGGAACCGCTGATGCCGGAACCTATTGTGATTGAAGGGGAGCCGGATGAAGAATTGGATATAGTAACTAATGTGGAAGAAGAACCCGAAACAACTGATGTAACTAAATCCTCACCATCGGAAGACCAGGAAACCGGATCAGTACCAGAACCCAGGCTGATCAAGGATTTCGTTCGTGAATCTTTGCCGGAATCGGGTCCGCCTGAACCACCGGCAAAAAAGACACGCTCAAAGAAAAATGATAAGCCTGAACCGCCGAAAGAGCCGGAAGACGGTGGGGATGCGATTCAGATGGAACTGCCTCTTTAAGTGAAAAGTGAAGAGTGAAAAGTGAAAAATATAGCCTGTCCCCGCTTTCGCGGGGATGACGGAAGCATGTAGCTTGAAGCATGAAGCATGCAGCCTGAAGCAAATAAAACTATGAACGACAACAAAATCCTTAAAATATCGGAAGACGTTTCCTGGGTAGGGGTGTTGGATCCTGACCTCAGAACGTTCGACGTGGTGATGGAAACGAAGAATGGCACTACGTATAATGCCTATTTCATCAATGCCGAAAAAAAGACGCTCATTGATACGGTGAAGGTGAATTTCTGCGATATCTTCCTCGGGAAGTTGTCCCGGGTTTGCGATCCTGCCGAACTTGATTACATCATCGTCAGCCACACCGAGCCTGATCATTCCGGCAGCCTGGCGAATTTGCTTAAAATTGCAACGAAAGCCACCGTTGTATCCAGCGGAAATGGCATCCGGTACCTCAGCGACCTGATCGGGGTTCCCTTCAGGCACAGGATTATCAAGCCCGGTGACACCCTTGACCTTGGAAATAAAACGCTTCAATTCATCAATGCGGCAAACCTTCATTGGCCCGATTCGGTCATGACCTATCTCAGGGAGGACAAATTGCTTTTTACCTGCGATATTTTTGGCGAACATTTCTGCCATGAATCCATGTTTGATGATCTTTCGCCTGATTTTGAGGAATCCTTCAGGTATTATTTCGATGTGATCATGAGTCCATACAGCAAGTTCATGGTGCAGGCCGTTGAGAAGGTGAGGACCCTCGATATAGAGACGATCTGTCCGGGGCATGGGATGATCCTTCGCAAGAACTGGAAAAAGTATGTGGATCTATCGGAAAAGTATGCAAGAAAGGCATTGGCGGAACCTGCATTGAACAGGGTGCTGGTGGCGTATGTATCCGCATATCATAACACCGGGATGATCGCAGAAAAAATCGCTGAAGGGCTTCGTAAGTCAGGGAATATCGAAGTGGATCTGTGTGATATTGAAAAGATGCCCATGGGAGAAATGGAACAGAAGATCATCCATGCTTCGGGGATCATTGTTGGATGTCCGACGTTCAGCCAGAATATTCTTTTGCCGGTTTACCAATTATTCGCCCTGATCAACCCGATCCGCGACAGGGGAAAGCTTGCAGGTGCATTCGGCTCTTACGGCTGGAGCGGTGAAGGTCCGAAACTGATCGCTTCGATGCTGTCGAATTTGAAACTCAGGATGATCGATGACGGGCTTTTCGTAAAATTCACACCGCATAATAAGGTGGAGGACCAGTGTATTGCTTTTGGGGCTAAATTCGGGGACGAACTTCTTGCCGCAAGTAATAAAGTCGTGAAAAATTAGTTTTTATATCAGAAAAATACTTGAATGTTGATACGGATTTGGCATTACCGGGTTTTCATCCTATGCTTCTTAATGATTTTCATCTTTTCCTCCTGCACCGTTGAAAGACAGCTTGCAGACGGCTTTGTCAAGAAGCTTCCTGAGATCGATATCCAGTTGTTCACTCCGGATGTTGTTTTTAAATACAACCACAAAGGGGAGGAGATCCCGCATTTCGACAGTCTGATCAGCACACAACAGGATTCTGCCCTTTTTGCACACAGCAGGTATATTCAATTCATCAGTGATTCCTTATTCCTGGATAAATATGTAAACGGTTTTATTGATGAACTGAGGGCATTGGGATTCAAGGTTTACCTCGACAATGCCATCGACTCGGTCCTGCTGACGAAGCCACAGGCATACCTGGTAAATATCGCCCAGATCCAGTTGGATGAATACCTGTTCCCGTTCGAAGATTCGGAAACGATACTGGATACGGTGTTCTACAAACGGGTGCAATTGAACGGGGTGGATCAGTCTTCCTGGTTTGAATTAAGCAAGATGAACATTCCGAATCCTGTAAAAACGGTACTGTACAGTGAATTCAGCGCATCTGACGGGTTTGACGGCCGTTTCACGGTCGACCCCTTTACCTATGATGTTCGTTATAAATACAAGATCGACTCACTCAAAGTGAAAGATGTGTATGAACTTGCAACCTTTTCCGGGCGAAAAAATGCGAGCTACCTGTTCGATTATTTCATGAACCAGTACATCAATCACCATATGCCCGCTGACGAAGAACCCTATGACTTTTTCCATTACAACCGATTCAGGCATACGATTACATCAGCAGGGGAGGAACGGTTCGAAGTTCTGGAATCCAAATAGTTTTTTTCTCATCGATGAACACATCCGGTCTCTATAAGAAGGCTCTGTTCCTGAGCCTTTTTACTATCGGGTATAACCTGGTGGAAGGGATCCTTTCTGTCACTTTCGGGTTGGAAGATGAAACGCTCTCTCTGGCGGGTTTTGGCATCGACAGCTTTATTGAAGTAGTGTCAGGGCTCGGGATCATGCAAATGGTACTGAGGATCAGGAAAAATCCCGGCAGCGATATCGGACGGTTTGAGATCACTGCGCTCAAAATTACCGGTCTCGGTTTTTATATCCTGACCGCTGGACTTGCTGCCGGGATCGTATTCAGCATTATCCGGCACCATCGCCCGGAAACGACGATCTGGGGGATCATCATTGCCGTCAGTTCCATCATCGTTATGACCTGGCTGGCAAGTTCAAAGATCAAAACGGGAAAGAAACTGGGGTCCGATGCGATCCTTGCCGACTCGAAATGCACGATGGTTTGTATTTATATGTCAATCGTGCTGCTGATTGCCAGCCTTATATACCAGTTCACAGGGTTTATGTTTGCTGATTCCATCGGTGCCGCCGGATTGGCCTGGTTTTCACTGAGGGAAGGCCATGAAGCGTTGGAGAAGGCGAAAGAAAGGCGATACGCGTGTTGTGATTAGCGGGTCCCCGCTTTCGCAGGTCCCTGCTTTCGGAGGTCCCCGCTTTCGCGGGGATGACGGCCTTTGCAGCGTATTAAAAAGGGAGAGCGCGGGCGGCGAAGCCGCCCGCGCTCTCCCTTATATAATCCTTTTTGAGCCGTCATCCCCACGCAAGTGGGGACCCCATTTGCGCACGAAAAAGCAAACAAAGAAATATTAAAATAACATTCTTATCAAAGCCTGAAACTCCCATCTTTAAAAAGGAACTCCTTTATTTCAGGATTTTTCTTTCTGATCAATTCAAGTTTCCAGGCCCTGTGCCATTTCTTTAAAATCTTTTCCCGGTAGATAGCCTCCCGAATATCAGGAAATACCTCATAATAAATCAGGATGTTAACATTGTACTTTCGGCAAAATTTTGAACCTGCTCCATCCTTGTGGTACTTCATCCTGTTTTCAAGGTTTGCTGTAACCCCGATGTATAAAACGGTTCGACGGCTGTTTATAAGGATATACACGTATGATCTTTTCATACGCATTAATCCGGAAAAAGCGAAAAGGTAATACGTTTTTGAAAAATATTTTTTATTTAGTATGGCCTAATTTGAGCCGGTCCCCGCTTTCGGAGGTCCCCGCTCTCCCTTATATAATCCTTTTTGAGCTGTCATCCCCACGCAAGTGGGGACCCCATTTGCGCACGAAAAGGCAAACAAAGAAATATTAAAATAACATTCTTATCAAAGCCTGAAACTCCCATCTTTAAAAAGGAACTCCTTTATTTCAGGATTTTTCTTTCTGATCAATTCAAGTTTCCAGGCCCTGTGCCATTTCTTTAAAATCTTTTCCCGGTAGATAGCCTCCCGAATATCAGGAAATACCTCATAATAAATCAGGATGTTAACATTGTACTTTCGGCAAAATTTTGAACCTGCTCCATCCTTGTGGTACTTCATCCTGTTTTCAAGGTTTGCTGTAACCCCGATGTATAAAACGGTTCGACGGCTGTTTGTAAGGATATACACGTATGATCTTTTCATACGCATTAATCCGGAAAAAGCGAAAAGGTAATACGTTTTTGAAAAATATTTTTTATTTAGTATGGCCTAATTTGAGCCGGTCCCCGCTTTCGGAGGTCCCCGCTTTCGCGGGGATGACGGCCTTTGCAGCGTATTAAAAAGGGAGAGCGCGGGCGGCGAAGCCGCTCGCGCTCTCCCTTATATAATCCTTTTTGAGCCGTCATCCCCACGCAAGTGGGGACCCCATTAGGACACGAAAATTTTGTCCGAACATTTTAATCACGCAAGTGGGGACCCCATTAACGCACGAAAAAATTGGCGAACAAATTTAATCCCGCAAGCGGGGACCCCATTAGCGCACGATAATGATTACAAAGAAGAAATCCCCAGGCAAGTCGGTATCAATGTGTCAATGTGATCTTTTTTACAAAGAGACCCTTTAGCGTCCGGATCTTTGCAACATAAACCCCGGGAGGGAAAGAAGTTGTGCTGATCCTTGCCGATTTCTTGTAAACCTCGTTATCCTGGTAGACTGTTTGCCCTATAAAGTTTAGGATATCGATCCTGATCATCCCATAATCGCTGGTAATATTGACAGTTTCATCAGCCGGGTTTGGGAAAATTCTTATCCCATCCAACGGACTTTGATAAATCCCAACAACAACCCATGTGGAATCAGCATTGGACGCTTCAGCCAGATCGCATGATTCCGCATAAAACAACGCCCGGATATAATAGGTATTCCACCCAATACCAGCTTCATGATCGCACCAGGTTGTGTCGGAGATGACAGAGTTGTTTACTTTAACCCAATCTGTACCTTGATTCGACTTTCTGAAAATATCATACCCGTAGAGGTTTGCTGCATTTCCGGATCCAGCCTTCACGGTTTCAGGACAGAAGGGGGGCGACCAGGTAAGGCCGACACCGGAACAGCCCGGATTGCCGCCGGGGTCATTCACGACAAGGTTTCTTGCTGGGTGGCAACGGGCATAGAGATGAATGTTGTCAATATCCCAATACCGGATATCCGCCGAATTATTCCCGTATGCATGGAACCTTACTTTGAAAGCATAGGGCCATACGAAAGAAATGTCGAATTGCTGCGATGTCCAGGGGATAGTTCCGAGGTTGCTAAACTCGGTTATGGTTTGCCAGTTATGGTTATAATACACTTCGACTGCAAGTTTTTCGTTGCCGGTCGGGTGTAAGTCCGTCAATTTGTAATCGAAATCCATCCAGATCGTAGCACAATCAATCAACCATGTTTCCCATGGATCGCTTTCCAAGGAAATATCGTAGGATGTTATGGCCGGCTCCCAAGAGAAACTGGCACAGGGACTGGGATTGCCATCGGTAAGTATGACTGACCAGTTTGGATCGTTTGTCCAACCATTAAATCCAAAGTTTCCTGAATCCCAGTATTCGAAAAAGGGAAGTATTCCGTTGGCGTGAATCGTCAGACAGGCAGGGCCGGTCGTGTTAGTTCCAGATTCACCATAACCGGGGGGCTGGTTGAATGCGGTCAGGTCATATTTGGCCCTGGCATCATAGCAATATGTTCCATCATCCAGGTTCATATCATAGGTTGACAGTGAATCAGGCCCAGGGATGAACTTCAGAAAAGCGTTGTTCCTATAAATATTATACCCGATAAGTCCGGTATCCGTTGTCGTTGCCTTATCTTCCCCCCACCGGTTGATCGATTTTGTACGCATGCCCTTCCCGCAACCGGGTTTATCCCAGGTTAGATAGGCTGCATTATCGATGGAATCGGCTGCAAGGTTCGTTGCCGGACAAAGGAACAGGGAAAGGAAATCCGTACAGCTGGAATCCACCGGAGCACCATTGCTCATTGCTGCGACACAGGCATGGTAGCTCACCCCGTACATTACCAGATTCGAAGGGATGTAATAAAATGTATCCGTCGTAGATCCGGTCAAGGTATTGCTTAGAAAAAAGTTGTATCCGGAAATATTACCGGATGCTGGATTCCATGTCGCAAGCAGGCTGGCTGCATCCACATTCAGGTTCATCTGTGCCATGCATTCAATTGAAACCAGCAACGTCAGGACCAACGACGTTAAAAACTTGAAAAATCCGGAGAAAGCATTCATTTTCGTAAAGATTAAATGAAAGAATGAGGCGTTATCTTGAATCAATCGCTTTTAAACCGATTGATCGAATTTTCCATAGCATAAGCGTAGTAAATATACAACAAAAATATATTTGTTCAAAAAAAATATTTGGGATTAATTCACTTTAGGAGGTTAGCAATGAGATCCCCGCTTGCGCGGGGATGAGGGGTTTGAACAAAAAGGGATGGATTGAGCAGGTCCCCGCTTACGCGGGGATGACAGGCTTAAAGAACGCTTCGCGCATACGGTGTTGCAGACTGATCTGAAAAATCGTTCCGGAGGAATTTAAAATAGCCCGCCATCGCTATCATCGCAGCATTGTCGGTGGAATAGGAGAGTTTTGGAATGAAGACGTTCCATTTCAGGGTTTCCTCCGCCTTCAGCATTTCGGCCCGCAGATGTGAATTGGCGGAAACCCCTCCCGCAATAGCAATTTCTGTTATTCCTGTTTGTTCGACTGCCGATTTGACTTTGCTCATCAGGATCGAAACAATGGTTGACTGGATCGATGCACAAAGATCGGCTTTGTTCTTCTCTATGAATTCCACATCTTCCTTCAGCCGGTCGCGGAGGAAATAGAGGATGGATGTTTTCAGACCGCTGAAACTGAAATCGAGTCCGGGTATGTTCGGCTTTGAAAACCTGAATGCATCCGGGTTTCCATCCTTTGCAAAGGTGTCGACCATTGGTCCCCCGGGATAGGGAAGCCCCATGATCTTGGCGGCCTTATCAAAGGCTTCACCCGCTGCATCGTCGATGGTCTGTCCGATGATCTGCATGTCGAAGTGATCTTTGATCAGCACGAGTTGCGTATGACCGCCGGAGACAGTCAGACACAGGAAGGGGAATTTCGGCGGTGGCTTGGAAGATTGCTCATCCCTGATAAAATGCGAAAGGATATGAGCCTGGAGGTGATCCACCTCGATCAGCGGTATATCCAGTCCCAACGCCATTGATTTCGCAAAAGAAATCCCCACGAGGAGCGAGCCTAAAAGTCCCGGACCTCTTGTGAATGCTATGGCTGAAAGCTGATTTTTACTTATATTTGCTTTTTTAACAGCTGCGTCAATAACAGGAATAATATTCTGTTGATGAGCCCTCGAGGCAAGTTCAGGGACCACACCCCCATACAGCTTATGGATCTCCTGGTTCGCAGTTATGTTTGAACGGATAAACTCATTCTCCATGACTGCAGCAGCAGTATCATCGCAGGATGATTCGATTCCAAGGATATAGACCTGCATCGGGGTTTAATTGAAATGGATTAACGATTAGACAAAAGTACCATAAAAACGGCAGCGAAAATAGTGTTGTATTTCCTGGTGGGCATTTTATCCTTTATGTTCACCATCGCTGTTATCATAACAAATCCTGCCATTCAAACGTTTGCTGTCCAGATAGCGTCCGATTACCTCTCCCGGAAATCCGGCACTGAAATTAAAGTGGGCGGATTCGGACTTTCCATATTTGACGGGCTGCTCATCGAGAACGTGATAATAAAGGACCACCGTAAGGCAGTTCTGTTATCTGCCGACCTGATCAGCGTGATCCCCGGACGGATCCAGATGGCAAAGCATCATTTTCCGATTCACAAGATCATTGTTGACCATGCCACCTTTCAATTACTGACGCACAAGAATGACACGGTGCTGAACCTGCAATACCTCATCGATCATCTGATCGCGGGCGACACAACGGCAAGCGGCGACACTGTCAAAGGCCAGCCCTGGACATTTTCCGCATCATCCGTCGAGGTTACCAATACACGGTTTCATATCCAGGATGAAAATATGCCAAGGATCGACACAGGAATGGATTTTTCAAATATTGACGTCAGTAATATCAACCTCCTCATCAATGATTTTGTTTCTGAACAGGATACATTCCGTGCTACGATCAAAAGCCTTTCAGCTGCCGAACGATCCGGTATGACCGTGAAGTCGATGAGCGGCGAATTCCAGGTCAGTCCGGCCTTTCTCAAAGCGAAAGATCTGAAGCTGGTGACGGGTCACTCAAATCTCGACCTGGACTTCTCCTTTCTCTACCCTGAATGGGGTGCTTATAACGATTTCCTCAATAAAGTGAAGATCATTGCAAAGATCCGTCCCTCGGACTTTGACCTCCAGGATGTGGGGAATTTCGCCCCCATCCTCTATGTAATGAAGAATAACTTTCATATTTCAGGGGATGTTAAGGGGACGGTGTCAAATTTTCATGCGAAGAATTTCAGGATCGCTTTTGGGAATGCCACTGCATTTTATGGAAATATCAACGCAAACGGCCTCCCGAATGTCCTTGAAACGTTTATCGATCTCAACATCAAATCGCTTACCACCAACCGGGAAGACATTGCGGCGCTAAACCTGCCGATCGAATCCAGAAACCTGCCGATCCCGGAACTTCTTAAGAAGGCAGGCACAATCAGGCTGAAAGGAAACTTTACCGGATTTTACAATGATTTTGTGGCAAATGCTACCCTTTCATCTGATATCGGCACTGTAAAAACCGACATTTCCCTGATCAAGCAAAAGAAGCACGAACCCCTTGCTTATAAGGGCCAGGTCGATGTTTCAAACCTGTTCCTGGGTGAATTACTGGATTCGAAGGACATGCTGGGAAAGATATCCGGTCGTGCTGATATCAATGGAAAAGGGTTTGATCTTGACCAGATGGATATGGTCATGAATGTCATGATCGATTCCGTAGATGCCAATCATTACAAATACAAGAACATTAAGATCAATGGAACCCTGGCAGACAAAGAATTCAAAGGGGTTCTCGGGGTTATGGATCCTAATCTGAACCTGGATTTCAACGGGCTTATTGATTTCCGCGATTCATTGCCGGTTTTTAACTTTTTTTCCCTGGTGAAATTTGCCAACCTGGCCGAGCTTCACCTCCTGGAACGTGATTCAATAGAAACCATTTCCACCAAACTAAATGTCAATTTTGAAGGAAACTCGATCGATAACATCGATGGTTCGATCAATGTGGACAGCACTCTATTTATCGAGGGGAAAGATACCATCCATATGGATCACCTGGGTTTGGTGACCTCGAGGAGCCATGACGGCAGCAAGTCCTTTAAGCTGAAATCTGATTTTGCAGATGCTGATTTTTCGGGTGATTTCACCTTCAGAACCATGATCCCTTCCATGGTTTCTTTTATCCGGAATTACCTTGCATCTTTAAAAAGCAAAAATTCAAATATCAACCTTTACACCTCGACCGATCAGTTCGTAAAATTCACCATCCGGTTTAAAGAGACGGAGGAGGTGATGAAAGTCTTCCTCCCCTTCCTGAGGATCGCACCTGATACGAGGTTCGACGGTTTCTTCAGTGAAGATCCGGGGATGATCAGGCTTACCGGAGAATCATCCGACCTGACCGTGTCCGGGGTTCACCTCCTTGATTGGTATATCAAGGCGACCAATCATCCGGATGACCTGAGCATACAAACAGGGTGCAGCGAGGCAAAATACCGGAAAAGTTCGACGCAGGATACGTTGCTGATGAACCTGGACTCTGTAAAGCTCGTCTCGGATATCAGGAATGATAGCATTTGGTATAATCTAACCTGGAACGACCGAAATAACCTGAGTGAGATTGACGGCTTCCTTAATATGGCGAACAGCCCTGCACTTGAAATCCGGTTTATGAAATTCAAGGTCTTCCTGAACCGGAAATTCTGGACCATGTCTGATTCCAATGATGTTGTGATCGACACTACTTCTTTTGATATCCGCAACCTGGCATTTCATTCCGGGGATCAGTTCCTCCAGGTAAACGGAAAAATATCAGCCGATCCCGCTGACACTATCTATGCTGCGTTCAATAAACTCGATATTTCTGACCTGGACCGGCTTCTCGGGAATGAGAATGTAAACCTGGACGGAATCCTCAGCGGTCAGGCTAGGTTGAATAATTTTTATAAGGGAATGATCGTATCCTCTGATCTGAGGATCGACAAGCTGAAATTCAATGGTGAATCTCTTGGTGATGCGACTTTCGGCATCAACTATGACAGCCAGGATAAGCGGTTTGATATCAGATCTCAAATACTTTATGCCGGAAACATTGGCGTAACAACTCCATTCTCACTGGTGGGAAGTGTGTTTATCGGGGATTCAGAACCATACCTCGATTTCCTGATCGGTCTGAAGAATCTGAACCTTAAAATGGTCTCTCCGTTCGTCTCAAGTTTTATGTCAAAACTGACCGGATTGGTGTCAGGGAATGTATCGGTTGCCGGAAAACTTTCGGATCCGAAGATCAAAGGCTGGGTCAGCCTGATGCGTACAGAATTCAAGATAGGGTATCTCAATGTACCATACTCATTGGCTGATACCGTGTTCATCGATTCGAATTATTTCGCATTCAATAATATTGTACTTTATGATTCACTTGGGAATAAAGCCATGCTGAACGGGAAAATAACGCATAAGCATTTTACCGATATCAGGCTGGATTTGAATGTGGATTTTAAAACATTCTCTGCCTTTAAGAATTCCATTGCACAGAACAGTATTTTCTATGGAAATGCACGCGCTTCAGGAAATGTAAGGATCTCCGGCCCGATCGACAACATTTTCATTGATGTCAGGGCAAGAAGTGATGACGGTACACATGTGATCATTCCGATCTCGAGCACGGCTGATGTTAGCCAGTCGGAGTATATCATTTTTGTTTCACCAAGCAAGGATTCCATTGCTAAGAAGAACCTGTTCAAGGCAAATCAGGGCGGGCTTTCATTGGATCTTTCCCTCCTTGTGAATCCTTCGGCAGAGGTGGAAGTATTCTTTCCTGATCAATTAGGAAATATCAAGGCTTCAGGATCAGGTGATCTGCTGATGAGCATGACTCCCACCTCAAGTTTCTCACTGTCGGGGATCTATACCATCAACAAAGGTTCTTTCCTGTTCCAACTGAAAAACTACATGCGGCTCTCCTTCACCATCAAACCCGGAGGAAATATACGCTGGAAAGGTGATCCAACGGATGCTGACATATCGCTGAGCGCCGTTTATAAAACCCGGGTTCCCATGTCGGGGCTTACTTCGGATCCCTCCATGTCGACCATGAGGATCCCTGTTGAATGCATCATCCGTCTGAATGGTAAGCTCATGAACCCTGACATTACCTTTGGAATGGATCTTCCCAATGCCCAGGAAGATATCAAACAAACAGTTTACACAGCCATCGATACCACCAACCAGTCTGAAATGGCCCAGCAGGTCATCAATATCCTTGTTTTAAATCAGTTCAAACAAGTACAGGGAGGAACAGCCTCAAATGTAAATGTGGGCTCCACGAGCCTTTCAATCGTTTCAAACCAGGTCAACAGCATGCTGTCGAAAATATCAAAGAATGTCAACGTAGGTATCAATTACCAGCGAAGCACCGGAACAGAGGTATCGCAGGAATTCGATGTCGCGGTGTCGACCACCTTATTCAGTGACAGGTTGCTGGTCGACGGACTATTCGGCGTGAACTCCTATACACAGTCAGGTACGACTACTGCCCAGCAGGTAAGTACCATCGTTGGAGACATCAATATCGATTATCTGCTTACAAAGAACGGACGGCTCAGGTTAAAAGCATTCAACAGGACCAATACCATCGACATCCTCACGAACAATGCACCCTACACACAGGGGATCGGCATATCCTACCAGCGTGATTTCAATAATGTCAGAGAATTGTTTAAAAAGAAGAAGAAGATGGATAGCAAAAATTGAATCAGGGAATGTGGTGTGTTCAAACCATTAAAATCGGAAAAGTATGAAAACATTCAGTCTTACATTTTTTTTGTTTATCCTGCTGATGACGGGCTATCCGCAGATATCCATTGATCAGGCGGATATGCCGCAACCGGGTGACACGATACGCGTGAGCATTGCTACCTCGATCCCGGTCGATTATACAAAAACGGCAATGGATACAACATGGGATTTTTCTGCCTTATTCCCGGTCAACCAACGACTTGATTCATTTTTAACCAGGCAAAGCACTCCTTTGCTCTACCAGATGTTGTTTTCAAATGCGAATCTTGCCTCACCCGGGGGAGGTGCAACATTTCCAGGCATGCCGGTGACCGACCCGTTCACATTCTATGAAAGTTCACCAAATTCTTTTAAAGACCTTGGTTTTGCTTTTACAATCTCTGGCTTACCAGCAGCATTGAAATACCTCACGCCGGATATTTACTATCCATTTCCAATCCCCTTTTCAGGGTGGAGTTCAAATTCTGCGGCCAGTATAGGCTTTCCGGGTCTTTTTACCTATTATTCGGGGAGGAACAGGACCAGCTTTGTTGATGGATGGGGTTCGCTGACAACCCCGTACGGGACATTTTCCACAATTCGTGTAAAGTCTCACCTCATCCAGTATGATAGTCTTTATATTGATACCCTGGGAGCAGGGGTGCCTTTGGAACGGGATATCATCCAGTATAAATGGTTGGCTAAAGGAATGGGGATCCCGGTCCTTCAGATCAGCGAAGAAGGACCTGTTGCAACGGCTGTATACCGTGACTTTTACCGGAGTTCTTTCCTGCCGTTAACAGTGAATCTTGGAAGTGACACCTCGGTTTATTATGGCTCATCCATAACGATTACTGCACAGGTGACCGGAGGCACACCGCCATATACATATATCTGGTCCACCTTTGAAACAACACCTTCCATAACTGTGACGGCAGATTCTTCAGAACGGTTTTCTGTCTTTGTCATAGATGCTGATAATACGTTTGGTTATGGCTCCAAAATGGTCACGATCAAATACCCTGGCATCAGGGAAACTACCCCCCGGCACATCACCGTTTACCCGAATCCGGCAGGTAAAAACTGCAGTCTGAAGGGAATGAACCTAAAAAAAGGGGCTGAGCTCCGGATTATAAATGCACTGGGCATACATGTCAAGACCATAATGATCCAACCAACGAATGAAACTTCCGCGTGCATTACCCTGCCGGACCTTGTGCCAGGTTTATATTTTATCAGTGTAGACACAGAAAGCGAATTATTTCTTGGGAAAGTATTGGTCAAAATTGAATAATGGTTGATTAAAGGGATTGTGGAAATTTTGAAAAAAATAACCGGCGAGGCTGAGATCATCGGTCCGGAAATTATTGATAACCTTTAACCGTATTTTGAAAATTGTCATTCAGCGTTTACAGATCGTCCGCAGGATCAGGTAAAACATTTTCACTTGTCCTGGAATACCTGAACCTGGTTCTTCCCGATCCGGAGCAGTTCAGGCATATCCTTGCAATTACATTTACGAACAAGGTAGCCAATGAAATGAAGGAACGTATTCTCGTGAATCTTAATGAACTTGCAAAACCGGCGGAAACCAGGGATGCAAAGATCAGTGAGAATCTACTTCCGTTACTTATTAAGCAAACCAAACTGGATGAGCAAACCATCGCATTCCGGGCGAACCAGGCACGTGAGCTGATACTTCACAATTACTCTGATTTTGCCATCAGCACGATCGACAGTTTTTCCCACAGGATCATTCGCACATTTGCCCATGATTTCGGGCTGCCGATAAATTTTTCCGTCGAACTTGATACGGATGACCTCTTCAAATCAGCCATTGACCTCCTGATCGATAAAGTGGGTGATGATGAGGAACTCACTGATCTGCTTGTAAAGTTTCTTGACAGCAGGATGGATGAGGAACGGAGTTATAATATCGATGAAACACTCCTTCATTTTGCAAAAGTGCTTTTGGATGAAGAAGCGAGGGAACACATCGACAAACTAAGGAACCTTTCCCTCTCGGATTTCCAGTCGATCACAAAAATCGTGTATGTAAGGATCGGCCAGTTTGAGGAAGAGATCAGGCTTATTGCCTCCCGGGCCGTGTCATTGATCAATAACCTTGGTATACCGGCTTCCTCATTCTACTATGGTACACAAGGAATAAGTGTTTACTTCTCGAAACTCATGTTCAATGTGGCCGATTGCCTTGATCCTAATTCACGCGTCAGGGATACGATCGGTAAAAATGTATGGACAAGCGGTAAAGCACCTTCGGGCGATGTTGAGAAGATCAACGGGATCAGGGGGGAGCTGGAAAATTATTATGAGATGATCCGCAGGGAAGCGGAAACAAACGGGCTGCATTACTACCTGATGCGTGCCCTCACAAGGACGATCTTTCCGATCACGATGCTGAATGAGATCGAAAAGATCCTGGATGAGTTCAAGAAACAAAACAACCTGGTCCATATTTCAGAATTCAACCGCAGGATCTCCGGTTTCATCCTCAATGAACCTGTCCCGTTTATTTATGAACGACTCGGGGAGAAATTCAGCCATATCCTGATCGATGAATTCCAGGATACGTCAGTCCTGCAATGGAACAACCTCCTCCCGCTGGTGGAGAATGCATTGGCATACGGCCAGTTTAACATGGTTGTCGGTGACGGGAAGCAGGCTATTTACAGGTGGAGGAACGGTGACGTTGATCAGTTTGTCTCATTGCCCGCTATACCGTCATCAGATACAAATCCAGTTCTTAAGGCGAGAGAGAAATCGCTGAAAGATAATTTCAATGAAGTGCAGTTGCAGTCTAATTTCCGGTCAAAAGCGGAAATCGTAAAATTCAATAACGACTGTTTCAGTTCGCTGAGATCCTTGCTGGACGGGATCAATCTTGATGTATACAAAGATCTTGAGCAGCAGTTTAATGCCGAAAACACCGGCGGATTTATTTCCCTTGAAATGTTTGGAAAGGAAGAGGAGGGACAGGATTACAGGGAACGGGTGCAGGGAAGGATCCTGGAACTGATCAGCCAGCTTAAAACAGATGGCTTCAGGTTGAAGGATATTGCCATCCTCTGCAGGAGGAATGCTGATGCCAGCGAGATAGCCCGTTACCTGGTTCAGAACAGCATCGATGTCATTTCGGCGGAATCGCTCCTGCTTAACAAATCGCCGGATGTCACCTTCATCATTTCATTTATCCGGTTGTTCGAGGATATGACGAACATCATCCTCCAGGCAGAACTTATTACCAATCTGCAGGTTTTCGGAAAGATCCGGGATGTTGCCCTTGATGAGCTTCTGGTGAGGATAAATTCGGGAGAGGGAGACCCCGGTGAATTTTTCAGGATCATTAATGAAAATGGAGTGCATCTCGATCCGGGAAGGCTTGAATTGCTTCCCCTGTACGATTTCTGCAACGAGATCATCCGCCTCTTTTCATTGAACCGGAAAGCGAATCCATACATCCAGTTCTTCCTCGATTACCTGTTGAAATTCTCCCGGAGAAAACCTGGAGGAAGGGCTGATTTCCTGGAATGGTGGGAAACCCATTCCGGAACATTTTCCGTTGTTGTACCAGGCGGGATGGATGCCGTCAATATCATGTCGATCCATAAATCCAAAGGACTCCAGTTTCCTGCCGTGATACTGCCTGTTTACGCCGACCGTACTAAACCGACCAAAGAGTTTATATGGGTCGACATTGAAAATGAAAACCTGGATGGACTGAAAACATGCATGCTGCCTGCTGCCGGGAAGGATATGGCAAAGACAGTTTTTGCAGGCAGGATCCGGGAGGAAGAAGACAAGACGCTCCTGGATGCTATAAATGTACTGTATGTTGCCATGACCCGCCCCGAAGAACAGTTGCATATAATTTCACCGCTTCCGCCTGTTAAATCGGATAGGACAAGGACAATCCCCGGTTTCCTTGCCCACTTCCTGAAAACCTCCGGTATCTGGTCGGAGGAGAAGATGAACTATGAATGGGGTGCCCGGAGTAAACATAAAGTGAAACTTTCCGGAAAGGAACTGAGTGCCATTTCACCGGAAAAATTCCTTTCTTCAGATTGGAGAGATAAAGTCTACATCCGGCTCTCCGCACCTGAAACCTGGGATATTGCCGATCCTCAGCGCAACAGGCAATGGGGAAACCTCGTGCATGCGGTATTGTCGAAAATTGAGAATCCGGGTGATGTTGAAAATGTTCTTGCAGAGATGGTGATGGCCGGAACATTGGAAGATGGCCGTAAACCGGAGCTGCAGAAAAAAGTGTCCAAAATATTCATTCATCCGGAGGCAAAGCGCTTTTTTACTCCCGGGCTGCTGATCCGGTCAGAAGCAGAAATTTTATTGACAAATGGCAGTATTTATCGCCCCGACAGGGTGATCATCGATGGGGGAAAGGCAGTCGTTATCGATTATAAGACAGGTAAACCAGATCCCGGGTATGAAAAACAACTTAAAACCTATGGAAGGCTGTTGATGGAAATGGGTTATGCTGATGTGGAAAAATTCATTCTTTATCTTGATCCGGAAATAAAGCTGGTCAGGATTGAATAAAAAAATATATGAAGACAGAAGAACAGGTGTTATTAGAATTATTTAAAGAATGGTCCGGCGAGAAGGCAATAAACCTGGTGATTCTGCCTGAATCAGGTTCAAACAGGCATTATTCCAGGATTACCGGGCATACGAGGAGCGCCATTGGCGTCTTTCATGAGGATCAGAAAGAAAATGCGGCCTTCTTATCCTTTACCCGGCATTTTAGATCACTCGGGTTACCGGTGCCGGAAGTACTTTATGAATCGCAAAATCCAAGCATCTATCTTATCAGTGACCTCGGTGACCTGACATTGTTCGGATACCTGACAAGCATAAGGAAAAGTGAAACGGATTTCCCGGATGAGCTTGTGAAAGCTTACCATAAAGTGATCGACCAGTTGCCTGGATTTCAGATCCGGGGAGGAAAAGAGATTGATTATACGGTATGCTACCCCAGGGCGGCTTTCGACAGGCAATCCATGCTGTGGGATCTCAATTATTTCAAATATTATTTCCTGAAGCTTGCAAAAGTTTCCTTTGATGAGCAGAAACTGGAGGATGATTTCGTTACCCTGACGGATTTTCTCCTGGAAGCGAATCATTCATTTTTCATGTATCGTGATTTCCAGTCACGGAATATCATGATGGTGGACGGGGAACCGTTCTTTATCGATTACCAGGGAGGACGCAAGGGGCCACTTCAGTATGATATTGCTTCCCTTCTGTATGATGCCAAGGCAGCCATCCCGCAGAAGATCAGGAATGAATTGCTTGCCCGCTACCTGGAAGTTCTCGAATCACAGATTACATATGACCGGAGAGGGTTTCTCCGTCATTATTACGGATTCGTCCTGATCAGGATACTCCAGGCCATGGGAGCATATGGTTTCAGGGGTTATTACGAGAACAAGCCACATTTCCTTCAGAGTATTCCTTATGCTGTCAGCAACCTCCGCTTCCTGCTCGAGGAAAAACTCCTTACACTTCATCTTCCGGAATTATTCATGGTTCTCGACAAGATCATTGAAAATCCTGCATTTTCAGAGCACAAGGCAATCCACAGCAACCTCGTGGTCGACATTTCAAGTTTCTCCTTCCGGAAGGAAATACCTGCGGATGAAAGCGGGAACGGAGGCGGTTATGTGTTCGATTGCCGTTCACTGCCCAATCCCGGGAAATTCAAAGAGTACATGGAATGGACAGGGATGGATAAACCTGTGATCGATTTCCTGAAAAAGGAACATGATGTGGATGAATTCCTCAACCATGTGTATGCACTCATCGGGCAAAGTGTAAGGAAATACATTGAAAATGATTTCACCCACCTGATGGTCAGTTTCGGATGTACGGGGGGACAGCACAGGTCGGTTTATTGTGCGGAAGAACTGGCAAAGCACCTTGCGACGAAATTCCCTGTCAAGGTGATTGTTCATCACCGGGAAATGGAAAAGAAATGGAATCAGGAAGGATAATGAATACCATATGAAAGCGATGATATTTGCGGCAGGTCTGGGTACGCGCCTCAGGCCGGTGACTGACAATCTTCCGAAAGCGCTGGTGGTGGTGAATGGAAGAACATTGCTTGAAACCGCGATCATCCATCTGCGGGAAAATTACGTTTCTTCTATACTTGTTAATGTTCATCATCATGCCGGCCAGGTCGTCGGATTTCTTGCGGACAACAATAACTTCGGGATGGATATTGCCGTTTCTGATGAATCCACGGAATTGCTGGATACAGGCGGAGGCTTGAATAAAGCGGCATGGTTCTTCAAGGGAAACGATCCATTCATCGCCAGGAATGTAGATATTATCTCCGACCTGGACCTGAAGAAAGTTGTGCGCCATCATCAGAAAACGGAAGCGCTGGCAACACTTGTCGTTCGGAAAAGAGAGACAGCCAGGTACCTGCTTTTTGACGGCAATGGACAGCTTTGTGGCCGGGAGAACAGGAAAACAGGAGAAAAGATCATCACCAGAGATCAGAAAGATCCATTGACAGCATTGGCTTTCAGTGGTATCCATGTGATCAGCCCCGGAATTTTTTCACTCATCACTGAACAGGGAAAATTTTCAATTACTGACTTGTATGTAAGATTATCGGCAGCGAGAAAAATCGTTGCCTTCCTGGATGATATTTCTTCCTGGAAGGATGTCGGGAGACTGGAAGACCTAATTAAATAAGTTCCGTCTCCCCCTCTCCGCTGTGGAGAGGGGGCCGGGGGGAGAGGTAGACTGGATAAGCTTACCTGCATTCAGGAACAGTGTCCTCAGGGGTAAAAAATATTTATCATAAAAACTTCGGAGGATAAATCTAAAGTATTAATTAGCCAATAGCCAAAAGCCAACAGCCAACAGCCAACAGCCATCATGACCAAATTCCTTGAACAAACAGCGGAATACCTCCTCAAAAAGTACGGCGAAAAATTGCCGGAGCTCTGCATTGTGCTGCCAAACAGGCGGGGCGGGTTGTATCTCAGGAAATACCTCGGGAAACAACTGAACCGGGCGACATGGGCTCCGGCTATCTACTCGATCGAAGATTTTATTATCAACCTGTCGGGACTGCATCTGGCTGACAACACCTCTGTTCTCTTTGAGTTGTTTGATGTTCACAGGCAGGTTGAAGGAAAAGAAGCTCAGGCGTTCGATGAATTCATCAGCTGGGGCCAGCAACTTATCCATGATTTCAATGATATCGACAGCTACCTCGTCGATCCTCAACAGCTCTTTCAGTACCTCAATGAAGCCCGGGTCCTTTCTGTCTGGAACCTCGATGGCAGGCCACTCACAGATTTTGAGAAGAAATATCTTCATTTCTATAACTCTCTTGCAACCTATTATAAACATCTTTCGGAAAAGCTTCTTTCCGGCCATTCCGGATACCAGGGACTGATTTTCAGGGAAGCGGCTTCAAAAGCAGGCTCCATGGCTGAAAAGCTGAAATGGGGAAAGATCATCTTTGCCGGGTTCAATGCACTTACAGCATCTGAAGAGAAGATCATAGACGTTCTTATCAAGGCCGGTAAAGCAGAGATACTCTGGGATGCCGATGAATATTATGTCGGGAACGAACAGCAGGAAGCCGGGGATTTTCTCCGGAAATGGCTGAAAAAATGGGATCAGCCTGATTTTAAATGGATGGGAAACAATTTTACGGGGTCACCAAAGAAAATTACAGTGATCGGTGCCCCGATGCACATCGGACAGGCAAAGATAACAGGACAACTGCTGAAAGACCTGCTGAAAGAGGATGCCAATCCTGAGGAAATTGCAACAGTCCTGATGGACGAACAGCTTCTTATCCCGTTGCTGTCATCACTTCCGGGTGAAGTGAAGGAACTCAATATCACCATGGGGCTGACCCTTGATCAGACGCCGGTATACGGGCTCATCAACGACCTGTTCAGGATGCATGAAAATGTGTCCAGGTTCACGAAAGCGCAAACCGGGGGCATATCCAGATTTTATTTCAGGGATGTTATTAAGATTCTGCGACATCCTTACATCAGCCGTCTGGCCCGTTCAATCTCATCGGATCATGCAGTTTTCCTTCGCAAAAAGATCGATGAAATCCGGCAGGGCAACAGGGTATTTCTAACAACAGAAGAGATAACAGGCGCAAAAGAAGAACTTCTGAATGAAAGAATGGGATTTCTCGAACCTTTTTTCATACACTGGAATTCAGCGGAAGATGCGCTTACCTGTCTCCGCCAGGTCATTGCAAGGCAGAGGGATTGTCTTCTCAGTGACGTCGCAGGCGAGGAAAAGGGTGAAACTTCTGGCTCTGAAAAAGTGGAGATTGAATATCTCTATGCTTTCTCAAAGATCATCTGCCAGCTTTCTTCACTGGTTGCAAAATACGGGACGATCAGCAAGATCAGGACATTGCATGACCTGTTCACAAAAACGGCAGGGTTATCAAAAGTCCCGTTTTACGGTGAACCGTTGAAAGGTTTGCAGATCATGGGAATGCTCGAAACACGCACCCTCGATTTTGACAATGTGATCCTCCTTTCAGCCAATGAGGATCTTCTGCCGAGCGGCAAAACCTCATCTTCATTCATTCCGTATGATATCCGTAAGGATTTCAGGCTTCCCACCCATCATTACAAGAATGCCGTTTATGCTTATCATTTCTACCGGCTTCTGCAGCGTGCAAAGAATATCATTCTCCTGTATAACACAGAGGCTGACGAATTGGGCGGTGGTGATAAAAGCAGGTTCATCAGGCAGATCCTCGGGGAACTGCCTCCAGTCAACCCAGGTATTGAAATCACCGAAAAGATACTGGTGACCCCGGCGGAAAAAGGGGATGCATACCCCTCCATAGCCATACCCAAGCTCACCGGGATTCTCGAAAGATTGCTGATCAAAGCCGGCAAGGGCTTATCCCCCTCTACACTTAACACCTACCGCCTCTGCCCGCTGAAATTCTACTTCTCTGCGATTGCAGGATTGCAGGAGCAGGAAGAGCTCGAAGACACCATCGATCCGCAGATCCTTGGACAGGCTGTTCACAAAGCCCTCCAGGACCTCTATACGCCATTCCTGAAATCGAAGGTCACAAAAGGGATGATTGAATCGATGATGCAGAAGAGTGATGCGGTAACTGATAATGCTTTTCTCCTGAAATATAAAAGCGCTGATCTTACATTCGGTAAGAATTTATTGCTTGTCCGCGTTGCAAAGAACATGGTCAGAAAATTTCTCCGGTCGGAACTGGACTTTCTCGAAGACCTGCAGAATACCGGAATAACAATGATAGTCAGTGATGTGGAGGTGCCCATTGAAAGACATATGAAGATCCCCTGGAAAGACGGAGAACTGGATGTCAGGATCAAAGGGATACTCGACAGGGTCGACCGGATCGGAGATGAATGGCGGATCATCGATTACAAGACCGGCAGGGTAGAACTTTCAAAACTTAAACTCTCAGAGTGGACGCAGCTCGCTGAGAACCCCGATCTTACCATGGTTTTCCAGCTGCTGACCTATGCCTCTATTTTTGAGGAAAATAACAGGAAAAGGTCACCCCGGATCAGGACAGGCATCATGCCATTGAAAAAGATTTCCGAAGGATTTCTTGAAGTTTCGTTCCCGTCTGATAAAAGTGATAAGCCTGATAGCCTTATTACACCCGGGAGTCTCTCGGATTTTGAGGCGATCCTGGGGAATACGGTGATGGAGATGTTTGATGAAACCGTGCCATTTTCACAAACAGACGACCGGAAAGTATGTGAAAATTGCCCGTTCATTCATTTTTGCGGACGTTGACGTCCTTTTCCGAGAAAACAAAGGCCTCATAAATGTATATGTCGGCGTCCTTCCAGCCGTTCCAGCCCAGCCCGGCCTTGTCACGGGCGCAATGGCCAAGAAATTCTTCCCTGCTCCATCCGGTTTCCGTGGCGACCTGCGGCAAAAATGTTCCCGACATATATCCTTTTCTTATATAAATGCCATGTTTTCCCAGCACGATCTCGTCCACGGACCGGATCTTTTTCATGGGAGTAAGAACAGATATCTCGATCCCGATCTTGTCGAGTTCTGCCGGTGTGACAGGGGAAAAACGTGTATCCTGTGTTGATGAAGCAATGGCCATCTCCTGTATCACCTTGTACAAAGGCTCCTCTGATGTGAATCGTCCGATGCAGCCTCTCAGTTCCCCCTTTTCTTTCAAGGTGACGAATGCGCCGCTTTCCGATTTAATGTTCTCTGAAAATCCTGTTGTATCGATCGGCAGAGTCTTTTTATTCCTTATATATTGCTCAATAGTATTCCTTGCAATGCCCAGGAGTGTCACTTTTTCTTTTGTGTTCAGAACAAAGGGAACTGATTTATCAGCAGGGGTGTCAATCTTCGTAACCACAATACTCCAGTACCCGACCACCTGGGATTTGTCAGCATATTTCGAATCGCCGGAATTCCGGTACTCCAGCGGGATGAACCTGATCCCGGGATCATCCGCTGTCATATACAGCAGGGTAAGGATCGAAGTCCAGCCGCACATGCTGGTTGCAAGGTTGGGTGTATTTGACTTTTCATTTTCATCAAGGACTTTCTGCAGATTCTCCGGTGAATTGGAAAGTACGGCATTGCAGGTCAGCTTATCCACCCGGATTGCATCTGCATAGGGAGGATAATGGGAGAAATCGGTGCTGAAAACGAAAAGATTGTGCTCATTGAAATAAGGCTTAAGGGCCTGGGCGATTTTCTTGCAGGATTGAGGTGATTGGGTTCCAAGCAGAATCGGAACAATTTTAAAAGGTTTTTTCTGATGGTACTGAAGTAATGGCAGTTCGACTTCCAGGCTGTGCTCCGCTTTATCCGCCTCTGCCTGGAATGAGAATACGCTGTTTTCCCTGATAAGGGTCCGGGCCAGTTCAATGTTAACGTTAACCGTTCCCAGCGGAGTGATGTAGTTCCCGGCATCGTATACAGAAGCACCCATGAAAGATGCCCGGTGACTCGACCCGATGATAAAGATGTTTTCAAACTCCTTTGCCGCATCTGTCTGGTTGATGCTTGTTGCAGCCACTACACCTGAAAATTCATAACCGGCATGCGGACAAATTACAGCAATAACCCGTTCGGCTGTTTTCGGTTTTGCCGCTGCAAACATATTTGAAAGTGCTGCTTTCAGCTCTTTCGGATCAGCGGGATAGAATTTCCCTGCAACGGCTGCCAGCCTGTCTGAAAGCTGTTCTCCGGTTTTTGTTTCCTGTGAATTGCATCCCTGGAGAAACGAAAAAAGGAAGATAACAGACAGAAGGATTGAAGATAGCTTCCTCATATTATTTATCTTTGAGAGTCATACAAAGTTAATAAATGCAACAGAAAAATCCCCGGATAATTCAACTCTGCCTGGTAACACTTGGATTTTCCTCTGTTTTTACCCAGGTTTACCTGTTGCGTGAATTTATGACAGTTTTCAACGGGAACGAGCTGTCGATGGGTATCGTTCTGTCAAACTGGATGCTCCTGACCGGTCTTGGTGCCTGGGTGGGAAGATTCATCAGTAGGATCAATGGACAGGCTGTTTTTTTATTGTTTTTGCAGGTGATCTTTTCTGTACTGCCGATCATCACAATCCTCAAGATTGATCTCTGGAAAGCACTTGTTTACCCGGAGGGAAGCATTGCCGGGTTATCGGATATCATTTATTCATCCTTTCTCATCCAGTTACCATTCTGTCTGATCAACGGATTCCTTTTTACAGGTTACAGCACTGTTCTCAGCAACCTGAAAGGTCAGGATATTACTGGCAGGGCCTATGCATTCGAGTCTGCAGGAAGCATTGTGGCAGGACTATTTGTTACTTTCGTGTTCCTCTGGTTCATGGGAACTTATGCAAGCCTCACGATCCTGATGATCCTGAATCTGCTGGTTTGTATGATCGCTGGATTTTCACTCAAACCCAAATCTTCAGGGTATATCATCGCGGGCCTTACCATCATTTTGCCGTGTCTCTCGTTGATCTTCGATGGCGAAAACTTCAGGCAGTCGTTGTTTTTCAGGGACCAAAAAGTGATCTTTGATCATTCCACGCCTTATGGATCGGTTGTGATCACTGAAAGCGATCGGCAATTGACCGTTTATGAAAACGGGTTGCCGTTGTTTTCATCGGGAAATGAGATCCTCAACGAGGAAATGGTCCACTATGCCATGGTCCAGCATTCTTCCCCGAAAAGGGTTTTGCTGATTGGTGGCGGAATTTCCGGGACCCTCAGGGAAATCAGGAAGTATTCACCCGGCAGGATCGATTATATTGAGATGGATCCTTCACTAATAAAGATAGGGAGAGAGTACTCCAATATTTTTTCGGATCCTTCCATACATGCCCTGAATAAGGATGCACGTCGGTTTTTAAAACAGGATACCACGAGATATGATGTCGTATTGATGAACGTTCCAGAGCCGTCCACACTGCATGCCAACCGGTTCTTTACAGCGGAGTTCTTTCGCCTGGTAGCTCACCACCTGAACAATAACGGCGTTATTTCCGTTTCCCTCGAACCGACTTCCGATTATGTCAGCAGGGGATCAGCTGAGTTGAACGCTGTTCTGTATAATACGCTATCTGGTGTTTTCAGGCATGTGTTGATCCTGCCCGGACAGAGAAATTATTTCCTCGCATCGGATTCGCTTCTGCACGTGCAAATTGCATCCATGATCTCCCTTTCGGGAATTGAAACGAAATTTGTAAACCGGTTTTACCTCGACGATAGCCTCCTTGCTGACCGGAGCAAATTCATTACCAGCCATCTTGCAAAGACATCCCGGATCAACCAGGATTTCAGGCCCGTCATGTTTTTCCTCCAGGTAAAATACTGGACAACCCTGTTTAAAACCCGGTATGTAATAATTCTCACGATGACAGTAATCATCCTGCTCCTCGTAATTCTCAGTCTGGACAGGATCACGATAGGCCTTTTCGCCGGTGGATTTACAGCGTCATCGATGGAGATCCTTTTCCTGATCTCTTTCCAGGTGATCTATGGTTATGTATACAGCATCCTTGGTTTGATCATTGCCGTTTTCATGGCCGGACTATTTACCGGGGCACTTTTCTGGAAGCGCTTGTATCCGGTCCCAACATTAAAATGTTATATCCACATTCAAATGGCAATCGCGATTTTCTCACTTGGATTGCCATTCATACTGCTTAGTATGAGTGTCCTTCCGGTCATGGACTGGATGATACAAGGGGTCATTTATTTGTCGGCATTCATTATTTCTTCTATGGCAGGAATGGAATTCAGCCTCGCGGCCAGCTTAAGGGAGCAGAAGTTTGAAAGAACAGCTGCGGGAAATTATTCGGCTGATATGTTCGGGGCTGCAGCCGGAGCGATCATCACCACGATCTTCCTTTTCCCTTTGCTGGGCTTGGCAGCAACGTGCCTTTGCCTTGTAATACTGAATGCTTTTAGTGCCTTGCTGCTTTATTTTTTATCCCGGAAATCTGTATCTTTATAATCGGATTTAACGGTTGGGTTTTTGGCAATTGTCTGCTATTGCCAATTCGTAAGGGCATTAACCATCTTTGGATCTCTGCGCCTCAGCATCGCTGCGGTTATTTTCAGCAGTTTTGATAAGTGATGGTATGCATCAGGTAAAGAAAACAATTTTGATTTGAGCATGAGTAAGCGAATTACAAAAAGAGATTTTTTGCGTTACGGTGCAATGGGATTGACAGCTTCAGCCGTCGGAGGCAGGATTACAAATCTCATAGCCGGAAAAGGCGACAACAATGAAGGAATCATGCCATCCGCACCTGTCGGAGGGTTATGGAAGTGGAGCAAAGAGTCACCCTACTCCGTTGAAACGGCCAAAGGAATCCGTTGCCAGATCTGCCCGAACAATTGTATCCTGAAAGAAGGCCAGGAAAGCATTTGCAGAACCCATGTGGTGAAAGACGATAAGCTTTATTCGATTGCCTATGGAAATCCCTGTTCCGTTCACGTTGATCCGATTGAGAAAAAACCCATTTTTCATTTTCTGCCATCAACACGGGCATATTCAATTGCAACGGCAGGCTGCACCCTCGCATGCCTGAATTGCCAGAACTGGGAAATTTCACAGGAAAGCCCCAAAAACACGCAGAATATTGATTTGCTTCCGGCAAAAGTTATTGAAGAATGCGTGAGCAACGCCTGCCGGTCAGTCGCCTATACCTATTCCGAACCCGTTGCCTTCTATGAATATACCTTTGATACGGCAAGGCTGGCAAAGGCAAGGGGTCTTAAGAACCTGATGATCTCCAATGGCTATATCAACGAAAAACCACTCAGGGACTTGTGCAAATACATTGATGCAGCGAACATCAACCTGAAGTCCTTCAGCGAGGAAACCTATGCAAAACTAAACGGAGGCGCCCTTCAGCCGGTACTGAACACCCTGAAGACAATGAAAGATGAAGGGGTTTGGCTTGAGATTACTAACCTCGTCGTTCCATCGTGGACAGATAACATGGACATGATTTCACGAATGTGCGACTGGCTGGCAAAAAACGGATTTACCGACAATCCACTGCACTTTTTACGATTCTTCCCGTTGTATAAATTGAAAACCCTTCCCTATACGCCACAGGCTGTTCTTGAGAAAGCCCGGGAAACCGCAATGAAAGCCGGCCTGAATTATGTTTATATAGGCAATGTCCCGGGAACGGCATTCGAGAACACCAACTGCCCGAAATGCAAAAAACCCGTCATAGAACGCAAAGGATTTACCATTCTTTCAAACAACATTCGCAATTCCACCTGCAAATTCTGCGGCACAAAGATCGCCGGCGTCTGGAGCTAACAATGCTGTTCGCCATTGGCTTTTGGCCATTATCCATTAGCATTTAACCCCAATTTACACCTTGATATTTAACCGTTTAAATTGGTTTATACAAAATAATATCCAGCATCCAGTATCCACTATCCACTATCCGACAATCCCTCCATCTCACTATCTCATTATCTCATTATATCATTATCTCATTATATCATTATCTCACGTTCTCCCAAACATCCAGGTACACCGGCAGATGATCCGAAAAGCCCGCGGTGTATTTTGGCCCGGTATACGTTCTCTTCAGTTTCGATCCGAGGAATTTTGTGTCGTCATCAAGCAGAAACCCGGAATGAAAAATATGTGCATTTTCCGCGGAAGTGCTGAGTCCGCTTTTACTTCGGACCATGGACCCTGAAGCGATAAACTGATCAAACACCGACCACCTGCCCTGGTATTTGATGGTTCCAATCTTCATGTCAGGCAACTTTGATGACATCAGATTTATCAATGAACCGCCTTGCGGTGCATTAGTATCCTTCTCTGCCTGTAAGACCTTGTTCAAGCTTTCATTTTCCGGCTCATCATTAAAGTCACCCATGATAATGATGCTTGACAAAGGTCCGGCTGACAAGATCGAATCTGTTTTGCTTTTCAGAACACTGGCAACATAGTTTCGCCTGGGAGCCGATTCTGCCGCCCCGCCTCTTCTTGACGGCCAGTGATTGATGAACACATGAATCGTATCGTCAACCGTCAGCAAGGCTTTAACATAAAGAATATCCCGGGTCCTCACCGTAGTGTCGAACGGAAAGCGGATCCTGACCGGTGCCGAAAACAATACCTTAACGTGTTCCGGCCTGTATATCATCGCCACATCCACACCCCTGACATCCGGCGAATCATAATGAATGATCCTGTAATGAAAGGATTTGAGAGGGGTATCATAAATAAGCTTATTCAGGACATACCTGTTCTCGATCTCACACATTCCTACAATGGCCGGAGGCTCCCATTCCCCGACTGCCAGGATCAGCTTAGACAGGTGAAGCAGCTTTGCCTTGAATTTACTGTATGTCCATCTTTTTACACCCCCGGAAGTAAATTCCTCATCCGATCGGGTCGTATCATCATAAGGGTCATATAGGTTTTCAACATTGTAAAACATGATCCTGACAAATTGACCAGTTTTCAATGGAATTTTTGAATTGGCATAATTTTCGGTATATGCTTCAGTGGAAATTTTAAGATCTTTCTGGCCGTGACAATAAATAATAGAAAGGGCCAGGGCACAAGTAATGGTAATTTTTTTCGTCATAATGGTACAGATTATTGTAAAGGAATAAATGATACTGACCGATAAAATTTGAAAATTCATAATTCACACTCATCATTCATAATTATCGGTAAGCATTAATCGGTCGAAATCAAAAAGGTAATACATGAATGTCATTGGAAAATATATTTTTTTTACTGGTGCGATCCTGGTCGTTGTAGGGTTTATCCTTTGGATTTTCGGCGATAAGCTTGGATTTCTGGGCAATCTGCCCGGAGATATTCAGGTTAAGAAAGAGCACTTCTCTTTTTATTTTCCTGTAACAACAATGATCCTGATAAGTCTTGCAATAAGCATTGTAGTTTGGATTGCTCGAAAGATCTTTGAATGATAGGGTGTCAAGTGTTAACAAAATTTAACACCAACAACGATACTATACCTTATGTAGAACCGTTTTAAGTAAAACTTTTTAAAATCCTTAGGAGTTAGAGCGATATGAGAAAAATTATTGGGATCTTTTTAATTGCAGTTGCTGGAGGTGCAGTTGCCTTAGGTCTTTACAGGATAATAGAGAAGAATGAAAGACCTTTTGTGTATTCCGCTGATAATAAATTGCCTGTCCGTCAGGCAAGTTTTTCACCGAATGCCGGATTTAGCCTGCCGGATTTTGAAGTGGCAGCCTCTGTATCGGTGCCGGCTGTAGTTCATATAAAGACAGAATTTCAGCGGAAGAGTAACGTATATGACGATTTTTTCAACCTGTTCAATTATTTTGGCAATCCGATGCCGGATCAGCGTTCAGATACATACACGGCCATGGGTTCAGGAGTGATCATTTCACCGGATGGATACATCGTTACAAATAATCATGTTGTCCAGGATGCAGATAAGATTTCAATAACACTGAATGATAAGAGGGTATATAAAGGCACTATTGTCGGGGCTGATGCAGGGACTGACCTTGCAGTTGTGAAGATTGACGAAAAGAACCTTTCCTATCTTGTATTCGGGAATTCGGATGAGGTAAAAGTCGGGGAATGGGTTCTTGCAGTCGGTAATCCGTTTAACCTGACTTCCACTGTTACGGCGGGCATTGTCAGTGCAAAAGCAAGGGACATAAACATCCTCGGTTCGCAGGGGGCGGTTGAGTCGTTCATTCAGACAGATGCCGCAGTAAATCCCGGAAACAGCGGCGGAGCCCTTGTCAACACAAAAGGGGAACTCATCGGGATCAACGCTGCCATTGCATCCGGCACCGGCAGTTTTGTTGGATATTCATTTGCAATTCCTGCAAATATCGTAAAAAAGGTGGTGGAGGATTTCATCAAGCTCGGAAAGATTGAACGGGCATATCTTGGGATCTATTATAAGGAGATTGATGCCCAGTTTGCCAAGGATGAAGGCCTGCCAAATGTAAATGGTGTTTACCTGGATGATGTGGTGGAAGGCGGAGCTGCCCAGAAAGCGGGTATTAAGAAAGGCGACGTGATCCTTCAGATCAACGACCTTCCTGTTAATTCAAAATCTGAACTTCTGGAGATCGTGGCACAACACAATCCCGGGGATAAAATAAGCGTTAAGATTGAAAGAGAAGGAAAAATACTGGATTTTCCCGTTGTCCTTCTAAGTGAGAGTGCGGTTACGACAGCTGATAATGGCAACCAGATGATCATTTTGGGCGCCACATTCCAGCGGGTCAATCAAAATGAAAAGAATCGTTTCCATATCGATGACGGATTTAAGATCACTCATCTTGGGAACGGAGTGTTGAAAAATGCAGGGATCAGGGAAGGCTTTATTATTACAGCCATTGACAGACAAGTCATACATTCCACCCAGAACCTGAAGGATGCCCTTACGACTAAGAAAGGAGGCGTGTTGATCGAGGGTGTTTATCCGAATGGCTTGCGGGCTTACTACGGTATTGGATTATAAATAGATTGATCAGAATCCCATATATCATCTGCCAGGTCTTCTCTGTTACAAATTAAGTAGTTGAATAATTAGAGAGGAGAAAATTATGAGACAATTAAAAATATCCAAATCAATAACAAACCGCGAAACTGCATCGCTCGATAAATACCTGCAGGATATTGGGAAAGAAGAATTGATTACACCCGAAGAGGAAGTTCTGCTTGCCCAGAAAATCAAGACCGGCGACCAGGCGGCATTGGAAAAGCTTTGCAAAGCCAACCTTCGTTTTGTTGTATCTGTTGCAAAACAGTACCAGAACCAGGGATTGAGTCTGCCGGATCTGATCAATGAAGGAAATCTCGGGCTGATTAAAGCCGCACGGCGTTTTGATGAGACCAGGGGATTTAAGTTTATTTCCTATGCTGTGTGGTGGATCCGTCAATCGATCCTTCAGGCTTTGGCAGAACAGGCAAGGATCATTCGGTTACCGCTGAACCAGGTCGGATCACTCAGCAAAGTCAATAAAACTTCATCAAGGCTGGAACAGCGTTACGAACGGACGCCTTCTGCGGATGAGATCGCAACCGAAATGGAGATCTCTGAAAAAAAGGTGGAAGAAACACTGAAGATCTCTACACGGACGATCTCAGTTGATGCACCGCTCGACCAGGATGAGGATCTGAAATTCCTCGATGTCTTCATTGCGGATGATATTCCCGGTACTGATGAACCCCTTATACGGGAATCACTTGCCAGGGAGATTCAGAGGTCGCTCGCGACTTTGACGGAAAAGGAAAGAGAGATCATCAACCTGTTCTATGGGATTGGAGTGCCTCATAGCTATACACTCGAGGAGATAGGTGATATGTTCGACCTGACCAGGGAACGGGTTCGCCAGATCAAGGAAAAAGCCATACGAAGGTTGAAGCATTCCTCAAGAAGCAAGTTGCTGAAGGCATACCTGGGGTAAGTTGGAATTGCTCTAAATTGCAGCATAATGTGTCCTGGTGCAAATTGTGAAAATTCACAAAGGTTGAGTGGATAAGGAGATTTCCGTAGTTCGCATGAACACGGATGATATATATCAATCTGCCGGATGACCTAAAACAAGATTTCCTGTCGGGAATTGATATATCTTTGCATCATCAATTTGTGAACGTCTGAATTTGCATAAGAGAATGATCATTACCCGAAAAAGAAAAGTTTTATTTTTCCTGCCATGGGCATTGGCAGCTTTCCTTATTTGTACGGGCTCACTGATCAATTTTCACCAGTATAAGATTTGGCATAATCCATTATTGCCCCAGTTGGTGATCCACAAAAAGGATCTTGAAAAAACACCGACCGATATCGTACTGGAAAAGATCCGGTTTGACAAAAACCTCCTTGATCTTCATTTTGTAAACGATAGTTATATTTCCGAAGGAATTTATTCCGGTGTCTTTTCAGCTCAGGAGTATCATTATCCGCCGGGTTCATGCATGGATGAGGATCCCCTCGCATTTTTAGTTTCTCACGGGCTAAGAGCCCCTCCATTGGTCTGATCAGGCCGGTTTTTAAATAACATATTTCTTTCTTTTAAGAAGAGCAGGCCTCTTTTCAGGATTCATGATCTCGGGAATTCCCCGTTTCAGGTTTTACCTGTATTTTCAAACATTTACAAAATACAAAGCATTATTATGAAGACAATGAAAAAATCTTTATTCCCTTCTGTCCTTTGTTCCATCATCGCCCTGATCACCTTTAATAGCTCAACGCTTTATGCCCAGGACCCATTGACACCTGTCACCATAACCATGTCTGCCGGGTATGCCAACGAAATATATTACAGCATGGCAAACGGTACTGTTAAGGTCAGCCCCCGCAATTCATGGGATATCGCCTTCAGGACAAAAAAATTCAGCTCAAGCATTCTTACAAATGACGGCTCCAATGTGATATTGTTTACCTATCCCAAATCAGACACCACCGGTTGGGATAATATGGATACGACCGGCTTTTACTCCTGGACACCCATGTATAACGACCCGGATAACTGGGAAAACGGAGCATTCAGCAGGAATGCACTTGAATACCCCGACTATGGCTGGGGCAAATACAACTCTGTCAACCATGATATCGTCGGAGATTCATTGTTCCTTATATTGCTTCAGGATGGAAGCCTGAAAAAGTTCTGGCTCCAGCGAAAAAAATCTGTCGAGGATATATTCATTTTTAAATATGCAAACCTCGACGGTTCTGATGAGCAGCAGGTATCGCTTGATCTGAACCCCTTTATCGACAAGGATTTCTATGGTTTCTCATTTGCCACAAATGCCGGTGTGGATTACCAGCCGCTGAAAGCAGACTGGGATATCCTGTTCACAAAATATATGTCTCTTCAGACGGGTGGAATACCTTATCCGGTCGTGGGTGTTCTTAACAACGACGGCGCATTGGCCAATTCGTTTCACCCGGTGTCACATGCGTATAATGATTGGTGGATAAAACCCTGGGATTCGCTGCGATCACCCATCGGCTGGAGCTGGAAATATTATGATTTTGGTGCAAATGCATGGACAGTACCTGACACCACCGTCTATTTTATTAAAACGTTGCAGTCGGTAACGTATAAGATGTACTTTACAGCCTTTGAAGGAACGACGACCGGGTTGATCAGATTTAACAAGGGCATTGCCCCTGGCCTCGGAGTCGAGAATGTTTCTGCTTCTTCCGGAAATCTGTCGGTTTGGCCGAATCCTGCCACGGATCGGATCCACATCGATTATAGAGGTTCTTCTTCCGGATCGCTGGTCACGCTTTCCGACCTTGAAGGTAGGGTTATCAGGAGGGAATCATTGCAGTCAGGACAAACAAGTATTTCCATCAATATCTCAGGGTTTGCATCCGGGTCTTACCTGGTAACAGTATCAGATCCGTCGGGGACTTCGGTTAAAAAGCTTATGATAACCCGGTAACCGTGGGAAAAAAATATTTCTTTTTCATTATTTTGGTTTGCTTGGCTTTCCTGGCCAGGGGTGGTTCCCCTGGTCAGGAAGCTTTTATTACTGTAACCGATAAGAAAAGCCATGAACCTGTACAATTTGCGCATGTCAGGTTTGAAGGATTGAAATCCGGTATTTCAAAATATGCCCTGACTTCGGTTGAGGGGAAAGTGCCCAATGAGGCAAAAGAGTTGTCCAGGATCACCATAACCTATATGGGGTATGCCACCCTCACAGATACGATCGGGCCCGGCCAGTCACTCAACATACAGCTTAAACCTACCGTCCTGTCCATGGACGAAGTCGTAGTAACCGCACAATATACGCCCGAAAAAGCGGACAAATCCATCTATCCTGTCGAAGTGATCAATAGCAGGGAAATTGAACTGAAAGCCGCCACCACAATGACAGATCTGCTGAAAAATGAAGTCAGCATGAGGGTTTCGCAGGACGGTGTGCTCGGAACAAGCCTGACCATGCAGGGCATGTCGGGACAAAACGTAAAATTCCTGGTCGATGGCGTCCCGATGATCGGAAGAATGAACGGAAACATCAACCTCAACCAGATCAACCTGTTCAATGTTGACCATGTGGAGGTGATCGAAGGTCCGATGTCGGTAATCTATGGGAGTAATGCGCTGGCCGGCGTTATCAATGTTATTACAAAGGAGAACAAGACTTCTGCATTCTCCGGAACAGTGAACACGTATGCGGAATCCGTGGGCGTTTATAACCTGGACGGGGCGGTTTCCGCCAACATGAAAAATCACCAGTTCTCTTTAGATGGAGGGAGAAATTTCTTTGGAGGGTATTCATATCATCCTTCAGGTCGTTCATACGATTTCCTCCCTTACCGTCAGTACTTTATTGATGGGTATTACATTTTTTCAAAAAGAGATCTTAAGATCAAAACATCCGGACAATATTTCAATGAATTGCTCATCGATAAGGGAGATCTCCTCCCTCATTATTATGAAACGGCTTTCGACGCATATTTCACTACCGTTAGATACGCTGCCAAGATTGAAGGTTCATATAAACTGAAGAAATTGCATTACCTCAATATCATCGGTTCCTATTCCGGGTATGAACGTATTAAGAAAACCTATTTCAAGAACCTGACCACAATGGAGGAAAATCTTACTTCCAACCCTGAAGATCATGATACGACCGGCATTTTCTCATGGCTTGGCCGTGCGACTTTCGCAAAAAGCAACCCCGATAAAAAATTGAATTACCAGGCTGGCCTGGATGTGAATATTGAATCCGGCACAGGAAAGCGGATCCTGGATAACAGGCAGTCACTGGGTGATTATGCTGCATTCCTGAGCCTGAAGTGGGATATTGTCAGGCAACTTTCATTTCAGCCCGGAATCAGACTGATCTACAATACAAAATACAATGCACCCGTCGTATATGCCATGAGTGCACGCTGGAACATTGTAAAGCCGCTTGTCATGAGACTTTCCTTTGCACGCGGATTCAGGGCTCCTGATATTAAGGAATTATACCTTTTTTTCAAGGATGTTAATCACGACATCCAGGGAAATCCCGGTCTGAACGCGGAAACCTCGATGAACATGAATGCGGACATCAACTACAGTGCTGAATCAGGAAGTCTTGCCTGGAATGCAAGTATGACCGGCTTTTACAATATAATTGATCACATGATCACGCTGGCTCAAAGTGGAACAACCCTCTATACTTATGTCAATATTGATAAATACAAGACGCTTGGCCTTCAGTTCGCATCTTCCTTCAAAGTTTATCCGGCCCTTACAGTGGAGGCAGGTTTTTCGGAAACGGGCAGGTACAACTCACTGAACGAAGAAGATGTGCAGCCCACCAGCTTCTACTTTTCACCGGATGCCAATTTGAACATCCTGTATCGATTCACAAAACCTGGACTTACACTTTCACTATTCTATAAGTACACCGGCAAACTGCCTCAGCCGATCATTGAAAATGGGGTTCTGAAAGTAGGATACCTGGGGGCATACAACACAATGGATTTCACTGCCTCACAACCATTTTTCAAAAACAGCCTTGTAGTTTCCGGCGGATTAAAGAATATCTTCGACAACAAAACCATACCGTCAGCAGGTGAAGCAGGGGGTGCTGTCCATGGTGGGGGAGGAGATAATATGCCGATTTCCTGGGGAAGAACAGTCTTCCTGAAACTTTCCTATACATTTAATAAATCGAAATAATGAAAACAGGACTTATTGCCGTTTTAACCATTTTGTCGCTGGCACTTTCATCCTGTTTTAAAAAGGATGAAACAATCCCGCTTCATTCTCGGGGTGACGTTAAAACAGATACCATTGCCTTGACCCAGAATTATAAATTCCAGGTTTATTACAACCTTGGAATGCAGTCAAAAGTGAGTACAAACCTGAAGACCGACAGTGATCTTGGTTTTGAATGCAGCAGTGACGGGTGGCATGTGATCCTGAATACGGGTGATTTCATGAAAGTGGCGGACCTCGGTGTCGTCCGGTTCGGTCAGGCCCAGGATACGGCACAGCATAGCTGGAAATTTGACAAATCAGATGGGAATGCTGACTCAATTGCAATCGGGAAATGGTTTGTCACAGTTTCTGATGATACGGTATCAAACAAGCATGTGTATGCCATTGACTGTGGAATGGATGAAGAAGGCAATCCGCTGGGAATCTACCAGGTTATCTTTGACAGCCTGAAGCGAAGTACCTATTATTTTCGCTATGCAGAAATTAACGGGATGAATCCGGTAAGTGCCTCCGTGACCAAAGATCCGTCGGTTCACTACCTTTTCTACAGCATACGGAAAGGAGGAAGGGCCATGCCGCTTGAACCTCCTGCAAATGCCTATGATTTGCTGTTTACTCAATATACAACACTGCTTTTTACAGATGAAGGAGAAGCATACCCATACCTCGTTACCGGCGTCCTTTCAAACAGGGGCCTGGTGGAAATTGCCCTGGATACCCTCGATAGTTTTGAGAACATCAGTATCAATAACGTACCTTCCATTAAATTTTCAAAAGCAATGGATGTTATTGGTTATGACTGGAAGGCATACAATTTCGATGCTGGTACTTATACTGTAAGGCCAAACTACAATTATGTGATCCATGCCCGTGACGGGTTGTTCTATAAACTGAGATTCATTGGGTTTGTAGATGCCAACGGCAATAAAGGATACCCGGTTATTGAATACCAGGGATTGTAACCTGCCGGAAATTTTCCCCGATTTAATAATGAAAAATAAGGGTCTGCTTCAGATCCGGGTGAAGACTTTTGGAAACAGGACAAGTCCTTGCAGTATTTTCAATGATTTGCCGCTCCCTGTCAGTGTAATTATTGGGGGGATAATACAGTTCGGCAACAATTTCACCTATTCTCCGTGGATTGTCGGTCATGATCTTGGTGATCTCGACCTTCATTCCGTCAACATTGAAATTGTGATGCCTTGCAGCAATGCCGGTCACTGTGATGATACAGCATCCCAGTGCGGTCGCCACAAGATCGGTTGGTGAGAAAAAAGCTCCCTTTCCTTCGTTATCTAAAGGTGCGTCGGTTGTAATCCCTTCACCTGACCTTAAATGAATCGCCTGGGTCCGCAGGTCTCCCGGATAATTGATTTCAGAAGTTTTCATCTGATTTTCTTTTCGTGTTTATTTGCAGTCATAATGTAATAAGGTGGAGATATCGACTCGTCTTTCCATGCAATATCCGGATTATTTGCCAGCGGTTCTGAGATTCCGGCGATAGCAAATCCTGCTTCCTCAAGAAACTTTCTGTAGTTCTCAATCGGCCAGAAATAATCTTCAAAAATGATTGGCGGGTCAGACTTCATGATGGCATTGATCCGCTGTCCCGGAGTAAGATTATTGCAGTATTGAAGTCGGAAAGAAATGAATTCCCTTCCGTTCGACCGGTCCCAGTTGGAATTGAGAATAACTGCCGACCCCGTTATTTTAAGGACGCGGTAGAATTCACCGAGGATCGACTTAATCTCTTCTCCGTTTCCGATCGTGCACAGAACAAAGTTGGTTACAATATGATCGAATAAGCCATCCCGGAGGAATTCAAGTCCGCCGGATGAAATGCAATGATATGAGATATTATCACCGGCGTTTTCCTTTGCCACTTCGATCATTTTTTCGGAAACATCAACGCCCGTCACTTTCGCTCCCTGGTCCCTGAGAAACCTGCTGAATGTTCCGCTTCCGCATCCATAGTCAAGGATCGTTTTACCAGCAAGCAGCCCGATGGATTTGCATACTTCAGGATATCCCAGCCGCCATAGTGTTATTGCTCCATCCTCATAATTGTCATACGTGCCTGCAATCTTATCATAATCCATTTTGCAATCTTTTTCATATTCATTTTTAACTATTCAAATCCTGGATGATCCACCTACCCTGGTTTTTCAATAAATACAGATGTTTCAACGGGCTTCTTTGCGCTGCTCTTCAGTGTTTTCAGATTTCCCGTGATTTTTGGGAGAAGTATTCCTGGTACAATGAAATTAAATGGCATCGTACACTCACTTCCTTGTGTAAAATTACCGTTAAAATGAATACTTTTGTATATTCATGAATAAATCCATTCCTTCACTATTGACAATTCTTCTGGATGGTCAGCATAATTTCAGGGATCTGGGGGGGGTAGCTGCAGCTGATGGCAAAGTGATCAGGCATGGAATGTTGTTTCGCAGCGGAAGCCTTCATGCAATTACTCAAAAGGATATTGCTTTTCTTCAGGAGATCAGGATCCGGACGATCATTGATTTCAGGTCGGAAAGAGAAAGGCAATACCATCCGAATGTTATGATCCCCGGTGTCGTTACCAGGCAGGTTGTTATCCGGGATGAAGTCAGGGAAATTGCAATGGTACACCTTGAACGCAATGAGGAAAAAGAACTGGCATGTTTACTTGCAAACGATTACAGGCGGATGATCAATCGGAACCAGGCCGAATTCAGGATGTTCCTTGATGAGATCCTTCTGACCTCGGATCTTCCTCTCGTATTTCATTGTGCTGCTGGGAAAGACAGGACCGGACTTGCAGCATTATTCCTGATGACGGCCCTGGGAGTGGATTTCGACCAGATCTTCCTGGATTATCTTGAAACAAACAGGCGAGGTTCGGCGTATGCGGCAAAGTTCATCGCGGAAATGACGAAAAACGGCTACAACGGGGAATTACTCCGTCCCTTGCTAGAAGTGCGCCCTGAATACCTGGAAGCAGCCCTGGATGAGATGGATCAGAACTATGGCGGATTGGAAACTTTTGTGAAAGATGTTCTCCATGCTGATTATAAGAAACTCCGGGAACGATTCCTTGAGGTTCCCAAATGACATCCGGCCTCCTTCTATTCCGTTATTTTCTCCACAACACCTTTATCCCCATCTAACCTGACCATATCCCCGGTTTTAAAGAAGTGTTTTGCCCCTTTTACACCAACTATTGCAGGGATCCGGTATTCCCGGGCTACAACGGCGCCGTGCGACAAAGGGCTTCCGATCTCGGTGATCAGCCCTGAGATCATACTAAAATATGGAGTCCAACCGATATCGGTAAAGGCAGCGATCATGATCTCGCCTTCCCGCAATTGATCAGCGTCTTCAATCAAGTTTATAATACGGACTTTCCCGATAACAACGCCGTTGCTTACAGGGGTGCCTGAAAGTTGACCATCTTTCAGTTCTGTGACCGCTTCCTTTTCGATAGGTTCAGGGATTCCAAAGGATACATCATTAAAAAGCAGTAAATCTGTTTCCGCAAGTTGTTTTCGCCTTTTGTTCGCTTTAAGGAGCAGGGTTTTATCTTTGTGATCGATCAAGATCCCCAATTCTTCATGTGTCAGGAAATAGATCTGATCCTTATCATCAAGCAGTTCTTCCCGGGTGAGCTTGAATGCCAGTTCCTGGTATGCCTTCCTTACTTTATTCACCATTTTTATTGACAGGCTTTTAGAGATTTCCCGCCTTGCTACTGCCTTTCTGGAAGTCGATAACAGTAAGGAAAGAATAAGTCTTTTTATAACAGATATTTGTCTTAATACTTGCCGGGTCTCCGATTTGTGATCATGCGATGAGCGTCTGAATCTGCCGCTTTTCACTTTGGCCTGAAGAATGTAAATGACTTGCAGTGGGTTTTCGTCCCAGGGCTTTTCACGCAATTCAGTTTCTCTGATGCATCGATGACCATGTTTCTGCAGGAAATTCATGAATTCAGTTGCGATATCGGTGGGAGCGTCATGACGAAGGATGTGGAGGGCTTTGGCAGGAGAGGCATGAACAAATTCGTTTCTCAGGCCGGGATCCTTGTATATCATTTCGGCAAAGTACTCAAGTGACTTGACAGCCTCCGCACTTTCAATTTCAGGGATATCAGAAAGCAGGACCGTTACCAGGTGATGATCTGCAGCATCCGGATTCCGCTTGTCCCCTGTAAGGATGCCCATGAATGCCGCATAAAGAGTGCCTGATTGCCCGGAAGTCAGCAAATGGTGCCCAAAGCCTGTTCCAAGCACATTTCTGGCCTTTGTTAACCTGTGGTGAATTTGTTTCAGGTCACATTCCGTATCAATAGCAAAGCGTTGCTCAAGCCTGCGAAGTGCTTTGAGGTTTCTTCCAGCCCTGCTGATATGATATGTCTGCCGGATAAAGTTCACGATCCTTCGGATGACTGGTGCATAATGATCAACCCTGAGTTCAGGAATGACCTTGCCGCATATCGAGAACTGCACATTCTCTTTCTTATTCAGCCAGATTTTTCCCGCGTAGTCCATCATGTTCGTCATGTTGATGAACAACCTGTTGTAGAACATCTGGATATACCTTCGTTCCCCGCGGTCTTTCAGCCTGAATGCTCCCCCGGCATCAGCCAGGACTGTCATACCATAATCAATGCTTTCGGCACAAACAGAATAAGTCAGGGGAGTAACCACGCCCGGCATCATTTCTCCGATGTTTCCGAGTGTCCAGACATCGTTGCTTTCGCCTTTTATTGTATCCAGCTCATTGTAATGAACTTCATCAAGTGTAGTCACCGGCCTGACTTGCAGCCAGTGAAGAGAACCAACATTATCAATCGCCCATTCAAGATCAACAGGGCATTTATAGAATGATTCAGCTTTTTTAACACCGGTAAGTACCTCCTGCAACTGAACAGGTGACATAAGCGAGCCATTATTCAGGATCTCATTTTCAATATTCGACCCGCTTCTGAAGATGCTGTATTGTATTCCGTCTTTTTTTCCGCTGACAAGCTTTTCACCAAGTCCCTCTACTGCATTCACAATGATTTTATCCCTGCGGCTGGTCACAGGATCGGCTGAAAATACAACACCTGCGATTCGCGCATCGACCATATTCTGAATGATGACCGATATCCTGAGATCGGCTCCTGTAATCCTCGATGCATACTCATTGACCCGCCGGGCCCCAGCAGCGTTAATACAATTGATAATTCCTTCTTTGATCTCCTTGTAAGACCGGAGATTCAGAAACGTTTCAAACTGGCCTGCGAAGGATGCATCCATGCCATCTTCGCAGATGGCGGATGATCTCACCGCTTTCAGGCCATTTCCAAGTCTTGCGATATGCTCTTCGATCCCGTTTCTCTCAATGGACTCAATCGAGGGATGAATAATGACAAAACCTTCCGGAACACGAAGCCCGATTTCCTTGAGGACCTTTAATCCACGTGCTTTACCACCGCATTCCATTCCGGAACATTCCTCAAAAAGCCTGATCATGGATTCGTTCAAATTCAAAACCAGAATTTATAATTTTATGTTCGTAATTTTGATTCATCATCTGTTATAAAACGTTGTATTTTTCCCTGCTGAATCCGAATTCCACCATTCCCAATCCATTTATCCCGTCAAATTTATACGTCCCGATCCCTTCAAACATATCATACCGTTGATCCATCAGATAAGGGAAATGGCCATGCCTGAAAAATTCAATTTTATGTGTTATTCCGCTTCTCATTTTAATCATAATGATCGCATTATCGGGAAATAGCCGGTCTTTCGATACTTCCTCCAGGGAAGTTGAATCCACGATCGCATCCACTTTGCCATTGGGATCGATCACAAATCCGGCAACCAGGGGATCAAGAAAGTCCCACCGGATGACCGTAACTGTCCATTGAAACCCATTGTCTGCAAGTCCCGTGATCCAGTAATGCCTGTCCCAGCATAACCAGGTTCGCGAACCGAAAGAATGGTCCCTGGTAGATCGCATATTCATCTCATGCTTTTGTCCATCCAGGATAATTGTACCGTGCAGATTTCCTGTTTGCTCATAATGGACCTGGCTTAATTCTTTCAGTTTTATTAGAAATTCCGATGTCCATTTTTTTGATGCAATGGCTTTTGCGATCATGTTCCTGTCAGAACTTTGTGCATAGTCGTAGATCGGATGTTCCGGATCAAACACAAGGTCTGTTTTGCATGTATGGGTTTCATCTGAATTATCTTTCACCATGCCGTCATACGAGATTCGCCACTGACCCCCGATCACAACCGGATCCCATTTCAGATTGCCCATCTGAAATCCTTCCCCATCTGGCCCCGGGTCATCTTTTAAGCCAAAGAATCCGCGATCCTTCAGGTAAAAATCAAACCAATACTCATGCTTCCTGTCAGGACCCCTGAAGGCCATCCGTGTAATAATGGCGTTTCCTGCCTTATCGCCACCATAAAAAAATGAACTGTCATTCGGAAATGGCAGTGAAAGGTCGACATGCTTCTGTTCCAGGTGCTCAACCGGGAATTGTTTTTTCTGCCGGTTGACCATCCAGCGTGCAATTGTTTGTTTGATCATGGGTCAGGTCTGTTAAGTTGCAAACATAACAAAACATTTCCTGTCCCCGTGATTGGATTTACGAATATTTTCGAGTAAATTGTGCACCCCCGTTAGGGTGCAATCAAGATTTTCCCCTGCGCTTCTAACCTCAGGTCCCTGCTGAGTTTTTGGAGGATCTTTCTTCCCTTGCTCCTGTAACCCGGCGTTTCTTCATGCATCCGGATCTCAATGGTGTCGGCAAGCTCCTGCCGGAGATCCGGTTCAGCCAATGAAATGGTATAAAGGATCTCCATACAGTAAACTTTCGTTGCAACGGATTCTTTAGGCGAAACAAGCCAGTCAAAACATAAATTTATAAGGAACCCCGTTTTATCAGCGGGAAGCGGGGAACGTGAAAGGATATGGAGTGAATGTCGTTTCAACCCGTCATGGTTGAACCGGGTAAGGGATTCCGCAATTTGCGGTAGATAAGGGAAAACAAGTTCCGGTTGCGTTGCAGAGGTTGTATCGATAACCCATGCCGCACGACGGCTTACAGGCTCCCTGTTTGCAAGAAAGATAGCCATCAATTCCTCAAACAACCGGGGTTTCTGTAAAACGAGATCTGCAATGATATCTGTGTTTCTCCTTGAGGTTTCAATTTTTAACAGGTCCTCAAGTGTGTTATTCTGTATGATCGTCGCCATCAAATTTAATAATTGAGCTCAAAAATAAAGAAATATGAAGTAATTTTTTATGTGATTAATAATTTACCAAAGGATTATTTTACTTTTGCAAATCTTTTTGCATCCGGGTGTTTTAGATTGGTACAAAAATGATGATCCGGATAACTTAGTATTAAATTTTCCTGAAATGAAAAATAAGTATATTGATCTCATTGAACAGACATTTGACTTCCCTCAGGATGAGTTTGAAGTCATTGATAATGAGCTTTATTTCCATAAAGTACCCTTGATGGATATCATTAAACAGTATGGTACGCCTTTGAAAATAAGTTACTTGCCAAAGATCGGTTCACAGATACAAAAAGCCAAGAGGCTATTCAATGTGGCCATGGCGAAAGTTGATTACCAGGGCGATTATCAGTACTGTTATTGCACTAAAAGCTCTCACTTCAGTTTCGTACTTGAGGAAGCCCTGAAACATGATATTCACCTTGAAACCTCTTCAGCTTTTGATATTCCCCTGATAAATACGTTGTTTGAAAATGGCCACCTGAAAAAGGAAAGATATATTATCTGCAACGGTTTCAAACGACCGCAGTATATCGAATACATCCAGAAACTGATCACTGACGGTTTTACCAATACGATACCCGTTCTCGATAATCTGTTTGAACTGGAAAAGTATGAAGATGACTTTGCAGGTAAAATAAAACTGGGTATCAGGATCGCATCCGAGGAAGAACCAAAGTTTGATTTTTATACTTCCAGGCTTGGTATCCGCTACAATGATATCATTCCTTATTACCTTGAAAAGATTAAAGATAATCCAAAATTTGAGCTCAAAATGCTCCATTTTTTCATCAATACGGGGATAAAGGACACGGCATACTACTGGAACGAGCTGAGTAAGAGTGTGAATGTTTACTGCGAACTTAAAAAGATATGTCCCGAACTTTCTTATTTGAATATCGGGGGAGGGTTCCCTGTAAAGAATTCATTGTATTTTAATTATGATTATGAGTACATGGCGGAAGAGATCATTGCCCAGATAAAAAGTATTTGTGAGCGGAATGAAGTTCCTGAACCGGATATATTTACTGAATTCGGATCATTCACTGTAGGGGAAAGTGGAGCGGTTCTTTTCTCGATTATTGACCAGAAAAAGCAAAACGACCGTGAAATTTGGAACATGATCGACAGTTCTTTCATGAATACCCTCCCTGATACCTGGGCGATAAATAAAAAATTCATATTACTTGCCGTAAATAACTGGGATCTGGAATATGAAAGAATATTCCTTGGCGGATTGACCTGCGATAGTGAGGATTACTATAATGCTGAAGGCCATTCCAATGCAGTCTACCTTCCAAAATTAACGGATAAGGAACCTCAGTATATTGGTCTTTTTCATACGGGTGCCTATCAGGAAGCAATAGGAGGGTATGGTGGAATCCAGCATTGCCTGATCCCAGCTCCCAAGCATGTACTCATCGATCTGGATGAAAATGAAGAGATCTACACGAAGTTATTTTCCAAAGAGCAAAGCTACAAGTCGATGCTTAAGATATTGGGGTATTGATCAGGAAATGAAAGAATTCAAAATGCAAAATGCAGGTAGAGTTAATTTTCTGCAGATCACTTCCCGTTTTATTAATTAATCTGGATTTTATACTTTTGCATCAGGATTGAAAAGATAGTATTTTGCATTCCTGCATTCTAAATTATTTATTCTAAGCTTATTATTATGAAAAAGAAAGACCTGTTAAAGAACCCGGTAAAGCATTTCGACATTAAAGCTGTAAACACGGTTCCTGTGATAGATGCTATGCGCGACATGTCTTTTACATCAAGGGATACTGCAGATGCCGCAGATATCCTGAACAGGATGATAAAGGACAAGGGATGTACGATATTTCTGACCCTCGCCGGAAGTACAAGTGCCGGTGGTTGTATGCAGGTTTATGTAGACATGGTGAAGAATAAGATGGTGGATGCGATTGTAGCAACAGGTGCTTCCATTGTTGACATGGATTTCTTTGAAGCCCTCGGATTCAGGCATTACAAAGGGTCATACAATGTTGACGACCATCTTCTGCGGAAGCTTTATATCGACAGGATCTATGATACTTACATTGACGAGGAGGAACTCCAGGTATGCGATATGACTATAAAAAAGATAGCAGATTCGCTTGAACGGCGGCCCTATTCCTCACGCGAATTCATTCGCGAAATGGGAAAATACCTTGTAAAGAATTCCAAAAAAGCAGATTCTCTTGTTCAGGCCTGCTATGAAAACAATGTGCCGATTTTCTGTCCGGCATTCACTGACAGCAGCGCTGGTTTTGGCCTTGTGAAGCATCAATGGGAAAACCCTGAAAAACATGTATCCATCGATTCTGTCAAAGATTTTCTGGAACTCACAAAAATTAAGATGGCTGCAAAATCTTCTGGTCTTTTCATGATCGGAGGAGGCGTTCCGAAGAATTTCATCCAGGATACAGTGATTTGTGCTGAAGTCCTTGGAAAAGAAGTGCCCATGCACCAGTATGCGATCCAGATCACAGTAGCAGATGCCCGTGATGGTGCATGCTCGAGCTCAACGCTTAAAGAAGCTTCATCCTGGGGAAAAGTGGAAACCGAGTTTGAAAAAATGGTCTATGCCGAGGCAACATCAGTACTCCCGTTGATCGCCAGCTATGTTTACCATAAAGGCGACTGGAAAAAACGCAAGAAGTTCGAATGGACCAAGATGCTTGATAAGTAAGCTTCAGGCTTCAGGCTCTATGCTTTCCCCTGCCGTCATCCCCGCGAAAGCGGGGACTGGCTCCCGGAATCAATTCCTGTACCTGAGCCATTTCCATAATTCTTTGTAACTTACTTTCTTCCCGTACATGAGGATTCCCGTCCTGTAGATTTTTCCTGCGAGCCAGGTTGTACCTAAAAAACCCAACAGGAGAAGCCCCATTGATAAAAGCACCTGCATATAGGGAACCCCGAACGGGATCCTGACCATCATGACAACAGGTGAAGTAAGAGGGAAGATCGAAAACCAGAAGGCCATGGAGCCTTGCGGCTCCTGCATTATGTATTGGGCCAGCACAAAAGAAAAGATAAGAGGAATCGTTATAGGTAGCATAAATTGCTGGGTATCTGCCTCACTGTCCACCGCCGAGCCTACAGCGGCGAATAAAGCGGCATAAAGTAAATACCCGACCAGGAAGAAAAAGATAAATGATCCGATCATGACAGGAAAATCGATCGAATTGATGGCGTTCAGCACTTCATTTACATTTCCGGAATCCTGCCCTGAATCATTCTCGTTGGAAGGGGTTAGTTTATCTGCATGAAATGCTGGGTTTTGTCTGCCAATCATTTGTTCGGTTGCCGTCTTGGATCCTTGCTTTGAGGCGAAGGTGGAAGTCACCACCGTGACAATGCCAAAGGTAAGGATCACCCATAACAGGAATTGCGTCAGGCCAACCAGCCCGACGCCGATGATCTTTCCCATCATTAGCTGGAAAGGCTTGACCGAAGAAATGATGACTTCGATGATCCTGCTTGTTTTTTCTTCAATAACACCTCGCATCACCTGGGCTCCGAACATAAATATGAAAAAATAGATCAGGATCCCCCCGAAAATACCAAGGATCATGCTGACTTCCGGATAGCTCTTCTGCTCCTCACCATCGTTGCCGATTTTTATCGTCGTGATATCAATGCTCGCCTTTATGGATTTAAGGATATCTTCCGTTGTTACTTTTTCATCCGAAGCGGGCTGCAATTCCCTGATCTTTGCCTCAAGCTTCAATTCTTCCATCTGGCGCGACATCACATTCTTAACATAGCTTTTAACATTGATGCTCACCTGTCCTTTAGCATAAATTACTGCATTTTCAGGAAGGTTTAGCTGAGTTTTTGGGATGTAAAGAAGAGCATAATCACCACTTTTCGGATAATTTTGCTTGGCTGAGGCAAGATCACTGACAAGGTAATGAAATTTGATATTATCCGAATCCTTGAATTTTTCAATAAATAACCCGGTTTCATCAAGAACAGCTATGATCTTGGTTTCATTGGACATCGTTGCAAGATAGATAGGGACAATGAAAACCGCAGCCATCAGCAAGGGCCCAAGGATTGTCATCACAAGAAAGGATTTCTTTTTTACCCTTGTCAGGTATTCACGTTGAATGATCAGGAAGATCTTTTTCATGACAGGTTCTGGGAAATGGTTTTTGAAAGATTTTGCTTCTCTGTTACAGTTCGGATAAAGATATCATTCATATTCGGTAAGATCTCTTTTAGCGACAAGATCATGGTGAAAGGGATTAATGCCTGCAAAAGAGCATTTGTATTTATTTCCGGTGGGAGCTGAATTCTGGCAACAGAATGATCATCTTCAGAGGATACGGAAATGACTTTAAGATTTGGAGGAAGAATGGAAGAGAGGTCTCCTTCATATCCTGAATAACAGACCTCGAAAGCGTTCATTTTATAGGTTTTCCTGATCGACTTTACATTCCCGTCGAGTATTTTCCTGGAATTGTTGATCAAGGCAATATGATCGCACAATTCTTCAACAGAACCCATGTTATGGGTGGAAAAAATGATTGTTGCGCCATTGTCCCGCAAGGAGAGTATCTCTTCCTTCAGAAGGTTGACATTGATCGGGTCGAAACCGCTGAATGGTTCGTCGAATATGAGCAATTTGGGCTTATGGATGACGGTGACAATGAACTGAACTTTCTGTTGCATCCCTTTTGAAAGCTCTTCCACTTTCCGGTTCCACCATCCGAGGATCTCGAATTTTTCAAACCAGTATTTCAGGCTGGTGAGGGCATCATGGCGCGTCATTCCTTTCAATTGAGCAAGGTAAAGAGCCTGCTCGCCCACATTCATCTTCTTATACAGGCCCCGCTCTTCAGGAAGATATCCGATCTTGCTGACATCATTGGCAGTGAGTGGTTGTCCCTGGAAGATCAGTTCACCTGAATCAGGAGCAATGATCCGGTTTACGATACGGATGAATGTTGTTTTTCCTGCACCATTCGGTCCAAGCAGCCCGAAAATACTTTGCTCGGGAACAGTCAGGGAAACATTGTCTAAAGCTCTGTGGGATGCATAGCTTTTTGAGATGTTTGTTGCAGTAAATAAAGCCATGTTTGAAATTCAATTGGAACGTAAATGTCTTTAATCAAAGTAATCTTTCATTCTGGAGAAGAAATTCCTATCCTTGGAATCCGGGCTGGGTTTGAAATTATCCGATTTTGCCAATTTGTCAAGAATCACTTTTTCTTCTTTCGTCAGTGTTTTCGGTATCCAGACGTGGATCCTGACGAGCAGGTCTCCTTTTCTTTCATAGGAATTGATGCTTGGGAGTCCCTTATCTTTTAACCGTAATACTTTTCCGCTCTGGGTTGCCGCATCAATTTTTACTTTGATTTTACCATTGATGTACGGTATTTCTGAAGTGGTACCGAGAGCGGCATCAGGGATACTGACAAAAAGATCGTATATCAGGTTATTTCCTTCACGTTCCAGTTCAGGATGCTTGATCTCTTCAATCTGGACAAGCAGGTCGCCCGGTTCCCCCCCGCGGGCCGCAGCATTCCCTTTACCACTCAGTGATAACTGCATGCCATCTGCAACACCGGCTGGTATTTTCAGACTGATAACTTCTTCTCCTTTTACAATGCCGTTGCCTGAGCAGTCATGACATTTCTCGGTGATGATCTGTCCTTCACCGCCGCATTGCGGACAACCGGAGGTCGTTTGCATCTGACCAAGAAATGTATTTGTAACCCGGGTTACTCGTCCGGAACCATGACAAGTCGGGCAGGTGTTATACGATTTCCCGTCTTTAGCACCGGTTCCGTTACAGGTTTTACAGCTTATGTATTTATTTACTTTGATCTTCTTTTCTACGCCATTGGCAACCTCTTCAAGCGTCAGTTTGACTTTCACCCGAAGGTTTGTGCCATGATTTACCGATCGTGAACTCCGGCCACCACCGAAAAATGAACCAAAAGGGTCATCAAATGACCCGCCAAAAATATCACCAAAATGTCGGAATATCTCATCCATGCTCATACTGCCACCAAACCCGGAAAACCCGGATGAGTTGCCTAATCCTGCATGTCCATACTGGTCATACCTTCTCCTTTTTTCCGGATCACTTAGTATTTCATAGGCTTCGGCAGCTTCCTTGAACCGCTCTTCGGCCTCATGGTTTCCCGGGTTTTTATCGGGATGCCATTTCAAGGCTTGCTGACGGTAAGCTTTTTTGAGTTCTTCAGGTGTTGCCCCTTTCTGAACTTCAAGGATTTCGTAATAATCTCGTTTTGACATTTCTTTACATTTGGCCTCTGGTGACCCTTTCCGTGATTAATTATACATCGGAGAGGTGAGAGGAAGAGCAGTTGCCTTCATGCTAACTACCGACCACAACTTTTGCAAAACGGATAACTTTACCGTTAAGCAGGTACCCTTTTTCAATTTCATCGATCACTTTCCCTTTTTGATCGGGTGCCGGAATATTCGTGATTGCTTCATGAAAATCAGTATCGAAATCATGGCCGATGGTTTTCATCTGTTCCAGACCCTGTTGGGTAAGAATATTTAAAAGCTTATTATAGATCAGTACAACACCATCCTTAACCGCCTCATTTTCCTGGACAGATGTTCCCAAAGCATTGATAGCCCGTTCAAAATCATCAAGTACAGGTAGCAATATTGCTATTACCTCCGATGAAGCGGTCTTGCTGAATTCAATCTTTTCCTTAATCGTCCGCTTCCTGTAGTTATCGAATTCAGAATACAGGCGCAGGTATTTATCATTCAGTTTTTCTATTTCTTCCTCGTATTTTCCCGTTTTACCTTCTTTCCTGGGTTTTCCTTTATGGTGTTTGTCTTTTCCTTCTGTTTCATCCGGATGCTCTTCTGTTTTTGTTTCTTCTGGGTTGGGATCCGCATTCTCCACATGTTCAGGATTCAAATTTTCAGAATGATCGTTTTGCGTCATACGTAATTCGGTTTATAAAATTTGTTGCTTATTAAGTCAAAATACCTGCCAAGAGGAGATCAGGACAAATTGACAGGTCAGATTCTTGCGATTTCAGCACCCAGCACCCGGAGACGCTGATCGATATTCTGGTACCCCCGGTCAATCTGCTCAATGTTGTCAATGGTGCTTTTTCCCTCGGCAGACAGGGCGGCGATCAGAAGTGCCACACCGGCCCTGATATCAGGAGATGACATCCGGATACCCCTGAGCTGGTATTGCCGGTCGATTCCGATAACCGTGGCCCTGTGGGGGTCGCACAAAATGATCTTCGCACCCATGTCGATAAGTTTGTCAACAAAGAACAAACGACTTTCAAACATTTTCTGGTGAATCAGCACGCTCCCTTTTGCCTGTGTGGCAACAACAAGCACAATGCTGATGAGGTCAGGAGTGAAGCCTGGCCAAGGAGCATCTGCAATAGTCATGATGGAGCCATCCATGAAGGTCTCAATCTCATAATGATCTTGCTCCGGAATGAAAAGATCATCATCCTTTAACAGCATTTTAATTCCCAGTTTGGAAAATACATCGGGTATCATTCCAAGTTGAGGAAAATTGACATTTTTTATTGTGATCTCTGAGCTTGTCATGGCGGCAAGTCCGATGAAACTGCCTACTTCAATCATATCGGAGAGTAACGTATGCTCACACCCTTTAAGGGATTCAACGCCCTGTATCCGTAAAAGATTTGAGCCGATGCCTTCAATTTTTGCACCCATCCTTACAAGCATATTCGCCAGCTGGTATAGATACGGCTCACAGGCAGCATTAAAGATCACCGTTTCCCCTTTGGCCATCACGGATGCCATAAGGATATTGGCAGTGCCTGTTACCGATGCTTCATCCAGAAGCATGGATGCACCTTTCAGTTCCGGAGCAAGAAAAGCATAAAGCTGGTTTTCGGCCTTGTATTCAAATGTCGCTCCGAGTTTCATCAGGCCGATAAAATGAGTATCCAGCCTTCTTCTTCCGATCTTGTCGCCTCCCGGCAGGTAAACGAAGCCTTTGCCGAAACGGGCCAGTAATGGGCCGAGTATCATGATCGATCCGCGTAAGCTGCCGATCTTTTCCTTGAATTCTTTGCTCAGCAGGTACTCGGGATCAACATTGTGTGCCTGGAAGGTATAACAGGAAGGAGCAGGGTTCTCAACCACCACCCCGATTGCCTTGAGCAGATCGATAAGCTTGTTGACATCATGAATGTCGGGGATGTTGTTGATCGTTACCTTCTCCCTCGTCATCAGGCAGGCACAGATGACCTGCAGGGCTTCATTTTTGGCTCCCTGCGGAATGATGGTTCCCGTTAATTTTTTTCCTCCGTAGATCTCAAATGAACTCATTGCATCTTTTTTCTGCCTTTCATCTGGTTGTTCCCCGTATCTTTTTGCTTGATGAATTTCCGCTTCTTGTTCCGTGCCAGGATGTCATTTGTGGTGGTCAGCTTGATCGCCTCATGAAGCCTCAGCTTCCCTTTTGATAAGACTTTCAAATGGTTTTCGATCAGTTCATCGGTGACAGATTCCCTGTTCCAGTTCAGGTAGGATTTCTTCAGATGATTGGCAATCGTTTTCACAAGGGCATCCTTTTCGGCACCCTCTTCGTATTGCGTTGCCTTCTCAATGATAAGGGCAATATTTTTTCCATAATGGCGGAATTCAATCTCTTTGTCATGATAACCAATACGCTCAGGTTTTGTACTTAAAGTCAACGGGGGAGGCGGCGGATAAGGTGAATCGACATCCAGCCTGAAGTCTGACATGAAAATGAGATGGTCCCATAACTTGTGCTTGTAATCAACTGTATCACGAACCTGGGGATGCATCTGGGACATCACGTTTACAATGAACTTCGCTGCCTTATTCCTTTTTTCCCGGTCTTCGATCGAGGCAATATAGTCGATCATTTTCTGGATGTTCCGTCCGTATTCAGAAATCAGTAACGGACCCCTTGTGGTGTTATATTCCATAAAATTAAATGTTTTCAGTCGTTTTTCGGATTTGGCCGGATAACCAGTCCGGTATGCAAATATTTAGGTTACAATTGATTATTCTGATGGTAAATCGATAAAGAGATTCAACCGGAGATAAAAGGCTGGTTAATGCGTAGCAAAGATAGTAAATAAATTCAAGTTACAATCAGTTTCTGTTTTAACACTCAGATCAGTCTCAGCTTTGCAAACCTGAGCAGTAACTGTTTTTGCCCGACTCCCTGGAAAAAAACTGTCGCTTTTTTATTCGGGCCGCTGCCTTCTATGGTCAGTACTTTCCCTTTTCCGAACCTTTCGTGTTCGACTTCCATTCCGGCCTGTATTGATTCTGTATCTGATGGTACAACCTCGTTGCCGTTGCTTATGGATGAAACCTTCTTGAAGTTTTTCAGGTTCAGAGGTTTATTGATCCCCTGGGTTAATCCTGTTAGCGTATTCGAGAAATTCTCCTTTGCATGAAATCCTTTATCCTGTGTGGAAATCCGTCTTGGAAAATCAACCAGGTGTTCGGGGATCTCTTTCAGAAAACGGCTTGGTTCACATATTGTAAGGTCTCCCCAGCGATAGCGGTTTTCTGCATAGCTCATCGTAAGTTTTTTCTCGGCACGGGTAATTGCAACATAGAACAACCTGCGCTCCTCTTCAAGGTCAGCCCTCGAGCCAATGGATTGTATAGACGGGAAAAGATTTTCCTCAAGACCTACAACGTATACATAAGGAAACTCAAGGCCTTTCGCTGCATGTATCGTCATAAGCATAACCTTGTCCTTGTTCTCGTCATCATCGTAATCCATATCGGTCAGCAGGGCAACGTCCTGCATGAACAAGTCAAGCGTCTTTACAGATTTTTCTTCAGATGCTGGATGTTGGACGTTGGATACTGGATTTTCTGACTGGCTGGTTGTTAAGTATGAATTATTGTTCCCTGTAAAATTATCAGGAACCTGCAATTCACCATCCGGCATCAAGGATCCAGCATCCAGCATCTCTCGTCCGGTTTGTTGAGATACCGGTTTTTCCGTGAAATCTTTAATAGCGTTAAGCAGTTCCTCGATATTTTCAAACCTGTTCACGCCTTCGGGGGTCTTGTCCTCGTAAAGTTCCTTCAACAATCCTGATGATGCTGCAATATGCCTGGCGAGTTCAAACGCTGCTTTTGATTTCAGCTGGGCTGTAAAACTTTTGATCATGGTGACAAACGCCGTTAGCTTTCCGAATGTTCCGTCAGAGATCTGAACCGGAAAAAGTGAAGGCAGTTCAATGATCTCAAAGAGACTCTTTTTGTATTGATCGGTGGCAACCAAAAGCTTTTCGATCGTTGTTTTCCCGATACCCCGTGCGGGGTAATTTACGACCCTAAGAAAAGCCTCATCATCATTATGGTTGATCGAAAGCCGGAAATAGGCAAGCACATCCTTGATTTCTTTCCGCTGATAAAAAGAAAGGCCTCCGTAAATCCTGCAGGGAATATTCAATCGCCTCAACGCTTCCTCATGTGCCCTGGATTGAGCGTTTGTCCTGTAAAGAATTGCAAAAGAAGAGTTGGTCAGCTGATGGTTCATCCTGTTCTCAAAGATTGACTGGGCAACCAGGTTGCCTTCTTCGGAATCCGTTGATGCCCTTAGCAATGTAATCTTTGCCCCCTCTTCATTGTCAGTCCATATCTCCTTGTTGATTTGCTGCTTATTGTGGACAATGACGCTGTTCGCCACTGCAACAATGGTTTTGGTGGATCTGTAGTTTTGTTCCAGCTTAAAGACTTTCAGGTCCGGATAGTCAGATTTGAAATTCAGAATGTTCTGGATGTTGGCTCCGCGGAATGCATATATACTCTGTGCATCATCACCTACGACGCAGATATTTTCATTGTTGGCCGCCAGTTTCTTGACAATAAGGTATTGAGCATAGTTGGTGTCCTGGTACTCATCAACCAGGATATAATCAAATTTCTTCTGGTATTTATACAGCACTTCCGGGAAATCCCGAAGGAGCACATTCATATTGTAGAGCAGGTCGTCAAAATCCATGGCTGATGCCCTGAAAAGCCTTGATTGATATTGGGTGAACAACTGGCCGGTCAGGGGTTTTCCGGCTGCATTATCATACTCCTGGATTTCTGTGTTTTCGTTGTATTCACGGGCAGATAAAAGGCTCGTTTTTGCCGCTGAGATCCTGTGTAGGATATAGGAAGGCTGGTAAACTTTATCATCGAGGTTGTTTTCCTTGAGAATTGCCTTGATAAGCCTTTTTGAATCATCTGTATCATAGATGGTGTAATTCTGGGGATACCCCAGCCGGTGCCCTTCAATCCTAAGCACCTTTGCAAAAATCGCATGAAAGGTCCCCATCCAGACATTGTGTGCTTCCGTGCCACCCACAAGCTGAATGATCCGGTCTTTCATTTCACGTGCAGCTTTGTTGGTAAAGGTCAGTGCCAGCACATTGAATGCATCCACCCCGAGTTCCAGAAGGTAGGCTACCCGGTAAGTCAGTACGCGGGTTTTTCCTGAACCGGCCCCGGCGATAACCATGACAGGCCCGTCGGTGCATTTGACGGCCTTCTGCTGTTCTTCATTCAGATCTTTGAGTATATTGGACACGCAGTTCTTTTTTGCTCGCCAAAATTACGATTTCCGTGCATTGGAAATGGCGATGTGAATAAATAAGTAGGAAGTACAGGAGTGCGGGTTCACCAGGGTGATTCAATTTCCTACCTGATCGTGTGGATATTGATGAAGTTCGTACCTCCGGGCTTATCCGCTGGAAGTCCGGCCAGGATCATGACTTTATCTCCGGACCTGGCAATTTTGTTTTTAAGAATTGTATCCTCTGTGAGCTGGATCAGTTCCTCAAAAGTATTCTTCTTACCATCAACTAAAAGTGGATTGATTCCCCAAAGTAAATTCAGTCCATGGTAAACATTCAGGTTTTTCGTGAGTGCAAACAGTGGAGTCTTTGGACGTTCAGCAGCAACAAAACGGGCACTGCGCCCGCTGGTTGTTAGAATAGCGATGCAGACAAGGTCCATGATCTTTTCAATTTCGTTGGCGGCTTCACTCAAAGCATATATCTCCGTTTTCCCTGATGGAGGATAGGTCTTGAACCGGATCTTGCCTTCAACCTCACAGGCGATCTTTGCCATCATCTCAATTGCTTTTACAGGGAAATCGCCAATGGCAGATTCTCCGGAAAGCATCACGGCATCGGTTCCATCTATTATAGCATTGGCAACATCACTAGCTTCCGCTCTTGTTGGGCGTGGCTCATGAATCATGCTCTCCAGCATCTGTGTGGCAGTAATGACAGGGATGCCCCGCCGGTTGCATAATTCGATGATCTGTTTCTGGATCATCGGAACTCTTTCAGGGTTGATCTCAACTCCAAGGTCACCGCGGGCTACCATCATTCCGTTCACCTCGTCAGCAATCTCCTCGAGATGTTCTAGAGCCTGAGGTTTTTCGATCTTTGCCATGATCGGCTTCTGGACCCCTTTCTTAACCAGATAATCCTTTAGTTCCCTGATGTCATCAGCTGACCTGACAAAACTTAATGAGATCCAATCAATATCCTGGGTAAGCCCGAAATCAAGATCTTTGATATCCTTCTCCGTCAATGAGGGCAGCCTCAGATTCAGATTCGGAAAATTCACACCCTTCCTGCTTTTCAGCAATCCGCCTTCAATCACTTTACAGATGACGGCCGTACCGCTCACGGAAACGACCTCCATTTCAAACAGGCCGTCAGCCATCAGGACTCTCATTCCCGGCCTCACTTCCTCTGAAACATAGGGATAGTCTAGCGGGATCGTAGCTACCTGACCATTGTACTCCCCTTCAGGAATGAGTGTCACCAGCTCCCCCGTTTTTAGTGGAATCTCCTCAAGGGGAATCCGGCCAACCCTGATTTTTGGCCCCTGGAGATCCTGGAGGATCGTAACCGGGATGCCCAGTTGCTCTGAAACCAGGCGCAGGTTGGCAACCACCTGGGCATGATCTTCATAGTTGCCATGCGAAAAGTTAAGCCGAGCCACATTCATCCCTGCAAGGATCATCTCCCGCATCATTTCCTGCGAATTGCTTGCAGGCCCAATGGTAGCCACTATTTTTGTACGCCTGATCGATTCCATATTTAGGATATTTGAAATGCAATAATTTTCGCTACTTCACTATTTCGCTATTTCGCTACTTCGCTAAATAACGATAGATTGTTCATATTCCGGGTAAATAGGGGTTATCCCATACCGTTTTTCAATAATTTCCCCCAATGGTTTCCTGGCCTTGTCTTCGCCGTGTGAGAGGACGATCCGGGGTTTGGAACCTGCGACAGCGTCGATCCATCTCAGAAGATCACTTTGTCCTGCATGGGCGCTTAACCCTCCAAGTTTATGGATCTGGGCTCTGACCATGATCTTTTCTCCAAAAATTGACACAGTTGTAGCACCATCGACCAGCTTACGGCCAAGTGTTCCTTCACCCTGGTAACCCACAATAATGACTGAAGTTTCAGGTCGCCAAAGGTTGTGCCTGAGATGATGAAGGATTCTGCCGGCATTGCACATTCCGGAACCGGCGAGGATCATCAGGGGGCCATCCAGGTTGTTGAGTGCCATTGATTCCTGCGGAGAAGGAGTGTAGTTCACATGACTAAGATCAGCTTTCAGATGGCCACTTTTTATCAGTTCCATTGTCTCCTCATCAAAAAGTTCCTCGTGTTTCAGGTAAATTTTCGTGGCTTCTATTGCCATCGGACTGTCAATGTATACCTTGAATTCCGGGGTCAGTGCATTATGAAAGGATGCAGCCAGGTAGTAAAGGAGCTGCTGTGTCTGGCCGATTGCAAATGCTGGTATCAGGATCTTGCCTTTGTTTGCAATTGCAAAGTCAATAACAGCCTGCCCTTCCTGCAATGTTTCCCTTAAGGATTTATGATCCCGGTCGCCGTAAGTGGATTCCAGGAATACAAGATCTGCCTGCCTGAAAGGCACAGGATCTTTCAGAATGGCCATTCCAAGTGGACCTACATCGCCTGAAAAAACAACGACCTTTTCGCGGTTATTTTCTGAAACAACTAATTCGATGCTGACCGATCCCAGGATATGGCCGGCTTCAGTGCACCTGACCTGGATGTCGGGTGTAATCTGCATAAGCGTGTTATATGACATTGGTTTAAACAAACCAATGGTTCTGATGACTTCTTTTTCAGAATAATTAGGTTGGATCAATATTCTTCCCTGGCGTTGACGCTTCCGGTTTTCCCTCTTTATTTCATGTTCCTGAACTCTCACAGAATCTTGCAGGACCAGGGCGGTGATCTCCATCGTTGCAGGGGTTGCATAAACAGGATTTGCATAGCCTCCTTTAACAAGCAGCGGCAATCGCCCCGTATGATCCAGGTGACCGTGGGTGAGAATGATGGCATCGAGTTTGGAAAGATCGATTGGCAAAGGTTTTCTGTTTCTGGCATCTGCGGATCTTCCTCCCTGGAAAATACCACAATCAACCAGTACTTTTGAACTGGCGGTTTCAACAAAATATGCTGAACCTGTTACCTCGCCTGCTGCACCATAAAGTGTTATTTTCATTTATCAGGATTTTTAAAATGTAAAAGTAGAAAAAATTGCAGGAAATGAATGATCATAAAGTTGAATATACGAAACGATGCAGGGGAAAAATACAGAAAAGAAAAATCCTTGGTCTTTTGAAAAATATTTGTACGTTTGGTAAAATTTTCAATTTCCGGATTCAATAAACCATCAAATTACCCAATCATTTTTTCTATGTCAAAATTCATCACGGTCACAATCGTAAAAGATAGCGAAGAAGGTCTTGAACAAGATACCCCTGTCACGCTAAATACACATTATATTATTAAGGTAATGAAATCAACAGAGGATGAACATGGAAGCAGTTCGATCGCTCTTGCTACAGGGGAATTTCTTTTTGTACTGGAAACGAATGAGGAAATTGATTCTTTACTTAAAGGAGAGGGTTGAAAAAGTGAGTCCTTTCACTCTTCACTATTCACTTTTCACTAATCACTTAACCTGTGGGATGTGAGGGATTCGAACCCACGACCCCCGCCCTGTCAAGGCGATGCTCTAAACCAACTGAGCTAACATCCCCGGAATCGGACGCGAAAATACAAAAATTTGGAATTATCAAGAATAATAAAATTTTGGAAAGGATTTTAGATAAGCAGAAGTGGTGAAGATTGTAAGAAATTTATATCCTAAAATTGTTTACTAATGCTATTCCAATGAGTTATATAAAATATTGAGGGAAAAGAATAAAAAAATATTATATTTAATAAGAATAAATTGAAATTATAATTTTTTCCGAAGTTTCGTGTGAAACGTAAACAATTTTACTAACTTGCGGTAATTCAAGGAATATAAAAGACTTATATTAATTATTTTACGAAATGCAAGATTTTTCCTGCATTTGTATTTGATTTTCTTTATTTTTGATAAAGTTTTTTGTTGTACCATATCAAATACTTTTTATAATCTCAACAATATACATATCGCCCATTTAATCTAATTGCTCACAAAAACTGATAAAAATGAAAAAAATTTCCTTTGAAAAAAACAATGGATTGGCTTTTCTGAAAAAGTTCTTTATTCTGGGACTTTTCATGATGGTATGGTTGTTCGCAGGCATTGCCAATGGCCAATTATCGGCACATTTAGTGCTAACAGGTTCTTCATTTACCCCCCAGACAATTGTCCTGGAACAAGGTAGTACACTGAACATAACTATCCCAAATACGGTAGCAAATCATGTGTACAGGATTCAGCGGACCTCTCCCGCCGATCCTTCCTATCTTGACCTTACCTCGGGAGGCGGTGATCTTGTCATTCCACCGGTTTTAATAAAATCTGCAGGTGAGCAGGTAATAACCGTGATGGAAAAAGGTTCCGGAAATTATATGAAATCTTTTACTGTAAATCCTGGCATCGTCACCGGCAATAATTCTATGATGAATCTGTTTAATGGACAGGAAGGCCAGAATCGCATAACCCTTAAAGCACCACTTACAGAAGAAATTGAAACAGTTCCCGCACTTGTCGACAATCATGCCACAATCTGTACTGGCGGCGGTGTAATCGTTAAAGTTTCAGGATCAACAAATGGTGACATATACCGTCTGCAGCAAACCGACCCTGTCAGCCCTTCATTCCAGCTGAAAACCGGAAATGGAGGCACCATGACATTCGACAGTCCTGCATATGCTACTGTGAATTCAATATGGACGATCACCAATACAACCAGCTATACGCTCAATAAATCCTTTTATATTGATATCGTAGCTCAACCTACTGCACCAACTTTAACACTCGACCCTGCAGAAGGTTCCGTTTGCGCAGGAACCGATATTTCGGCTGTTCTTAACACAGGTGGAACAGATGGTTTCCACTGCAGTGATAGTTATGATTATAGTCTTGATGGCGGTTCATCCTGGAGTCCGTATACGCTTGGAACCGATATCCCGACAACTGGTGCTGGATTAACATCCGTTAAAATCAGGGCCAAAAGATCCGATTCTGAAGGAAGATCATGCAGCGCTGAAAATATTTACAGCTGGACGGTGATTACACATGTTCATAATGTGACTCCCGGTCATGAAGGAAATTATTGTACGATCCAGCAGGCAATCGATGCCGCTTTTTCAGGTGACGAAATTCATGTAGATGCCGGAACCTATATAGAGTGGGTTGTTATTAACAAATCACTTACGATTCTTGGCCCGAATGCAGGTGTTGATCCTAATACGGAAACCCGTGGCCTGGAAGCGATTATTCTCCCGAACCATAATTCGCCTTACGATGATGCATTAGTATCAATTCAGGCAAGTAATGTTACTTTCAAGGGTTTCTCTCTTAATGGTGATAACCCTTCTATATCAGGTGGTGAGGATGTCATGGGTGTTGATGTAAACATGTCTGACGGTATCCAGAACGGCCCTACCTATGGTACATATTATCAGATTGACAATTTGACTATTGAAAATAATATTTTCCAGAACTTTACATATGACGGAGTCTTTATTTGGGAAACGTTCGGTGTTGACAGGTCATTTAATTATATCCATCATAACTACTTCTTCAATATGTGGGAAGGTGTTCAAACCTATGCAATGCAGGCAGAAGTTTCCTACAACAAATTCGATCAGGTCAACCGTGGATTAAGCATGCATGGTGTCCACGTTGCAACTGATCCGGGTTTTTCACCGAAGATAACTCATAATACGATCAATATCGAGTGGACGAACCCTTATAATGACAGAGAAGTCGGGATATGGGTGAATTACCGTGACGCAACAGCACCAGATCTGGAGGTTTCAGACAACGTAATAAATACGCCCACTGCCTTTGATGTTGGAAAAACATTTTATGGTTTTTTTGCATCTACTATCAGCAATGACCGTGTAGTGACTTTTAAAAATAACACCATAAATGGTGATAATAATTGTACAGGTGGTTTCTACACTTCAAACTGTCCAAGCAATAACCTGGTAATTCAGGGTGGATCATTTAATGATATCATGGATTATGGAATTCTTGCCGTAAATCGGGATGCTTCATGGGGTGCCGGTAATGTAAAACTCACCGTCGACAATGTAAAAATCAAGGTAAGTTCTGGCGGTATTGGCATAAAAGAAGAAATCATTAATCCTTACACCACAACCGTATCGGTCGATGTGAAAAATGGTACCGAAATTTGGGATCCGCCCATGGGTGGAATAGGTATCTTATTAAAAGGAAGCGGAGCAACCATTACATTTTCAGGAACAGCTCCATCTGCAAAACTTCACGACCTGGATAAATATATAGTTTATGAAAGCAATGGCACAACTGTTCCTGCAACCGCTACAGATGCTACAACCGTGGAATTTGACGGTGATTTAGGCTCGGCAATGACGTTGGCCAAGCTCTTTGATGTTGAAGACAAAATCACACATAAGATTGATTACAGTTCTTTTGGGTTTGTGACTGTTAAAAATGGCAATGATTTTGTCACCACGAACAGTTTTATAGCTCCCCATACAACTTCAGCTCTGATCCAGCGCGCTATTGATGCGGCTTCGACAGGCTGGACCGTCAATGTGGATGGAGGAACCTATACGGAATCCGTCAATGTGAATAAATCCGTTACGATCCTTGGCGCCCAGGCTGGAGTTACTGGGTTTGACCCGACACGTCCTGCTATCGATGAATCTGAAATTACACAGACGGTTGCCGTTCCATCGGCAGGTGTGTATGTTAGTGCGGGTGGTGCAGTTGTTGATGGTTTTGTAATCAGGAAGACAACCCCTGGTGGTTCGGGAGTCGGTGTTGGCCTGGCAGCAAGTGGTTCCGGATATGAAATCAGGAACAATATAATCCAGAATAACACAATGGGCCTTTATATGGCAAGCGAGGGAACGAACCAGACCAAGATCGTTGGCAATTACTTCCTTGCAAACAATGTCGCTGGTTCAGCAAGCGGTGATGCAATCTATGGTGATCAACGCGCTGTGAACATCCTTGTCGACAATAATAAATTTGAAAATAATACATCCGGATCAATGGTTTTCGTGAGCAGTGTTTATGGACCATATGGACCGTTGAGCAATCTGGTTGTTTCGAACAATACATTTCTTGGGAAAGGGCCTGCCCTTAGTGCTCAGGCAGCCTATTATAATGGAGGATTAAATACAGATCTTCAGGTTTTCAATAACCAATTTTCTGGTGGTAACACAACATCAATCGGTTTGCGTGTTGTTGGTGTCGATAATGCTCAAATCAGCTCAAATACATTTACAGGTTACACGGATACGGATATTGATGTTCAGTATTTGAGTACCTTGGTTACTATAGAAAACAACCTCCTGTCAAACAGCGCACGAGGAGTATATGTTCGTGGATGGACAAATGGAGCTGATGTTGCTGTGCACCAGAATTCATTTACAAATTGCAGTGTCGCTGCAATCGTGAACTATGAACCGGAAGCATGGCCAAGCTATACACCGGTTGATGCCACTTGTAACTGGTGGGGTGATGTATGCTATGATAATTTCATATCAAAAATCACTGGATTGGTGACTTATTCACCATGGCTGATCGATGGAACAAATACAGCTACAGGCCTTGGATTTATTCCATTAACAGGAATATGCACAGGCGTAATCGAAGAAGTAACTGAAGTTTCATTGCAATCCAATACAACAGGTATAGCTCCCTGGAGCCCGGTTACCGGAAATCTTGCCGGCGGATATAATATGTGCCTTGATGCCGCAATTCCTTTCTATTATCTAGACATCAATACACTCACAACCTCCTTGCCACTTGAAATTGGCGTAAAGAACGCTTTCAGTCTGCCTTCTCCCAACGCTACCCTGATTGCTTATTGGGCTGCTCACGGAATTACCGGTCCTGGTTCTGGCTGGCAGGGCGTGATCTGGAATATAATTAATGGCACCGCACCTATATTCTATATTGTATGGGACGGTTCAGATTACAAACTGATCGACGGACTGCAATGGCAGGCATTCAACGTTGAAGCACCGCTTCGCGTTAATGGTGATTATCCACAGGATACCTATTCATACGTGGGCAAAGTTGAAAACCTTGATGGTTGTCTCTCAGATAACATCACTGTTACTATGCAATTCAATACCATCCCGGCTGTTAGTGCTGTTTCTATGCAGACCAATACAACGGGTATAGCTCCATGGTCACCTGTAAACGGCGATCTTGGATCCGGTTACTACATGTGTATCGACCCGGTTACTCCATGGTATTACCTTGATATCAATGCTCTGACATCATCTGTTACCCTAAATGCAGGGGCAATGAATGCCTTCACACTTGACGGGCCGAATGCAAACCTTATTGCTTATTGGGCAGATCATGGCATTCCTTCAGATCCTGGAACAGGATGGCAGCATGTCATGTGGGAAATCATCCACGGCACAGCACCAACATTCTATATTACGTTCGACGGTTCAGATTACCAGCTGATCGATGGTCTGCAATGGCAGGCATTCAGCATAGTAGCACCATTGCGGGTAAATGGTGAATTTCCGCAAGGCACCTATGAATACAATGGAACTGTCCTTGGAAACAACGGCTGCGTCTCAAATGAAATTTCAGTTTCAATGACTTTCAATTCAGATCCTGTCCTTGTTATCACCGATCCCGCAACGGTTTGCGCTCCTGCAACAATCGATATTACAGCAGCAGCCATTACGGCCGGTAGCAGCCTCAACGGTGGAACCCTTAGCTATTGGGAAGATGCAGATGCAACAGTTCCTCTTTTAAATCCAGCTTCAATCAGTGTTCCCGGGACCTATTACATTAAGGCAACTACGTTAGCCGGTTGTTCTGATATTAAAGCTGTGATCGTTACAATCGATCCTGCAACAGTTGGTGGAACTGTAGGCTCAAGCGACCTTGCCTGTGGTGCAAAAACAGGAGGTACACTTTTCCTGACAGGCCAGACCGGGAATGTTGTTAAATGGGAACAATCCATAAATAACGGTGTTTTCTGGACGGACATTCTTACAACTGATACTTATTATCGTTATCCTGCACTCTCTCACACAACGATGTACCGCGCAATTGTTAAAAGTGGTGTCTGTAATGAAGAAGCATCTGTTGCTGCAACAATCTATACTGGTGTTGAATCATTTATTGGATCAGCTACAAATTGCTATTCGGAAGGAATCGTTATTCCTGTAACTGTTAGATCTTTCAAAGATGTTGGATCAATCTCGCTGACGATCAACTTTGATCAGAATGCTTTAGAATTCGCCGGAGCAAGTGATTATGGAACACCTAACGACTGGCTATTTGATGTTGGTCTGCTCAGTGCAGGTACAATAAGAGCTGCAGGTATTCACCCATTCTTCCTGGGCTTTGATCTGCCTGATGATGCTGTCCTTTTTAAACTCCACTTCAATTATATTGGAGCAAATACGGGTGGTTCATTTGCAGTTACATTTAATGATACCGATGCTGATAATTGCCAGTATGGTTCATCTTTGCCTCCTTACTTTGATATATTCTGTGATACGCCGTATGGTGACTTCTATCATAATGGATCAGTCAGTGTATATGGACAGTTAGTCGCAGGCACTACCAATGGTGATCAGACAATTTGTTACAATGCTGAATCTCCTGCATTGACAGCAAATGAACCTGGCGGCGGCAGCGGTACATATACATATCAATGGGAGATTCTCAATGGTACATTATGGGAAGCTGTCGTAGGTGCAACGGATCTCATATATAGCCCCGGGCAACTCACAGCAGATGCGACCTACAGGTTGATGCAAACGGATACTTATTGCTCTCCTGACCAGGTGGTATATACCACCCCGCAGACTGTGGATGTTTATGGATCATTTTCAGCCGGTACGGCAGGTGAGGACCAGACAATATGTTTTGGCGAAACACCAGATCAAATATCCTCGACAACACCAAACGGTGGAAGTGGCACTTTCCAATATCAATGGCAGAAATTCATCGGACCAGACTGGTTTGATCTGCCAGGTGAAAATTCATTGACATATACTGTGGGTTCACTTTCGTCATCAGCCGAATACCGGTTAAAACAAACCGATACCTATTGCAGTCCCGCACAGGTTGTATATACAAATTCTGTGTATATTACAGTTCATGAATATTTGGACAATGGTACTGCTTCTGGAGATCAGACAATATGTAATGGCGAAACACCTGAAGATCTTGCAACAACCGCCCCATCTGGAGGCAGTGGAACCTTCACTTACCAGTGGCAATTATTGGACGGCTCAATCTGGAATGATATCCTTGGAGCTACCGGGATGACATATAATCCTGGCTCTATGACCATTAGCGGTGAATACAGGGTCAAGCAAACGGATACATTCTGTGATCCTGACCAGGTTGTATACACAAACAGTGTAAAGATCACAGTTCACGAACTTCTCATTGCAGGTGAAGCAGGCACTGATCAGGTACTTTGTTTTGGTGAAACCCCTGCAACATTATCTGCTGATGCACCTGGTGGTGGAAGTGGAACATTCACTTACCAATGGCAGATCTGGAATGGAACTTCATGGGAGAATTTAAGCGGAGAGAATAGTTTGGACTATTCTCCCGGAGCATTGACAGCTACGACTGAGTATCGACTGGAACAGACTGATACTTACTGTGATCCTGATCAGGTCGTTTACACAAATGTGGTTACGATTACCATTTACGGAGAGCTTACTGCAGGTTCGGCCAGTCTAGATCAAACTATTTGCTACGGAGAAGCTCCGGTAACGCTGAATGCAACTGAACCAAGCGGGGGTAATGGATCTTATACCTATATTTGGCAGGTACTGAATGGAACTTCCTGGGATGACATTTCAGGGGAAACCAGTCTCTCATATTCACCGGGGAGTTTAACAATTTCGCAGGAATACAGGGTAAAGCAAACAAATTCATTCTGCGAACCTGATCAGGTTGTTTATACAAATGCAGTTACAATTACAGTTCATGGCCAACTGACTGCCGGTTTGGCAACCGCTGATCAGACCATCTGCAACGGTGAAACGCCGGAAGGATTATCCTCTACCATACCTTCAGGAGGTAGCGGCACCTTTAGTTACCAATGGCAAATGTGGAGTGAATTTGTCAAATTACCATCATGGTCTGACATTCCCGGAGCAACTGATTTGATATATTATCCAGGAGCTTTGACAGCGACAAATCACTACAGGTTAATCCAAACTGATGCATTCTGCGATCCTGACCAGGTGGTTATTACCAACAGTGTAACGATCACTGTTCATGCTTTACTGGTAGCAGGAACTGCTGGCATTAATCAGACCCTATGCAATGGGGAAACTCCTGCAGAATTAACAGCTTCATCACCTACAGGAGGCAGTTCAACATATACTTACCAGTGGCAGGTGCTTAATGGCACATCCTGGGAGGATATCATTGGTGCCAGTTTGCAAAATTATACACCTGGACCATTATCAGCTACCACTGAATACAGACTGAAACAATCTGATAATTTCTGTGATCCGGTCCAATCAGTTTATACGAATGTAGTGACGATCACTGTTCATGGTGTTCTGACCCCAGGAATTGCTGGGTCGGCCCAAACCATTTGCAAAGGCGAAACGCCGGCAGGGTTATCTGCTGATACCCCATCAGGTGGTAGTGGAACATTCATCTATCAGTGGCAGGTATGGAATGGTGCAACCTGGGATGATATCTTAGGTGAAACCAATCTTGCATATGCCCCCGGTACTCTGACATCAACAACTGAATACCGGTTGAAGCAATCAGATACTTATTGTTCCCCTGACCAGGAAGTATTCACCAATGTCGTAACAATAACCGTTTACAGTACGTTGATTGCAGGTTCTGCGGGATCAGATCAGCTGATCTGTTATGCTGATACTCCATCAGACCTGTTATCCACTTCGGCAACTGGCGGCAGCGGTAGCTATAGTTTCCAGTGGCAAATCTTTAATGGTACTTCCTGGGATGATATCCTTGGCGCCAATAATTTGTCATATGGACCAGGTTCTCTGACGATCACAAGCCTTTACCGGATAAAACAATCGGATACATATTGCAATCCTGATCAGGTGGTCTACTCCAATATTGTTACAGTGACTGTTGATCAGGGCAATACGATAAGTGGAACGCTTAAATATTACAAAGCCGGGGCTGCCAATGTTTCAATGAATAATGTAACATTATGGCTGCTTTCAGGTGGTAATTATAAAGCTGCTTATACAACTGATGCGGTAACCGGACACTATGAATTCAATCATATCTGTGGTGGAGACTACACCATTGTAGTTCATCAGAATAACAAACCTGTGGGTGGTATCAATGCAACGGATGCAGCCCAGGTGAATTGGTGGCAAACACATTTCTATAATATAGAAAGGGTTAGATTCCAGAGTGGAGACAATACGTTCGAGAATTATATCAATGCTACCGATGCTTACCTGATCCAATACTATTTTGTAACAGGGACTCCATTCGAAAGAACTGTGGAAACAGGCACACCATGGACCTACTATAAGGCTGGAGACATAATTGCCAGCAATTTTGTTCCTGGTTCTGCATACCTCGATGCACATCCGGACATGGAAGTCACAATGGGCTCTTCACCGGTCACCTATAATATATATGGTATGGCAATCGGAGATTTCAATGGAAGCTTTACTCCTGGAGGAGCAAAGGAAACCAGCACATCTGTACAGCTTGTTAATGGAGATGTAAGGCAGGCTGGAAGCAATTCTGAAATTGAAGTACCCGTTAGAATTGTTCATTCATCACAGGTAGGCGCTGTTTCCCTCATTTTGAACTTCCCGGAAAACCTTGTCGAGATTAAAGATGTGACCATTGCTGACGGGAATTTGAACTGGGCAGTAAAAGGAAACGAACTGAGGATCGGCTGGCATACGGGAAATCCGCTGAACCTTTCCGCGAATGGAGCATTGCTGACCTTGAAACTGAAAACAACTGGCGAATTTGTTACCGGAAAATCGATCCGGTTTAGCCTTGCTTCAGATCCTTTGAATGAACTTGCTGATAATTACTTCAATGTAATACCGGATGCAATTTTAAGTATGGATGTTCTTGAAGCATCCCCGATTGGAATTCCTGAACATGCTGGTTCTTCTTCCTTGAATCTGCAAAACCGCCCGAATCCTTTCAATGAATTCACAACCATCAGCTATTCCCTGCCATTTGCCGGACAGGTAACATTGGAGATTCACAACCTTATCGGGGAAAATATTAAGTCCCTGGTGGATGAATTACAGGTACAAGGTGATCATTCTTTGAGATTTGATGCCGGTACACTCGTTCCTGGTGTTTATACAGCAACAATTAAGCTGAGAAACAATAGCGACGAGATTATCCGTACAATTAAAATCCTAAAAACCAGGTAGAAATATCAGGACCAAATAGGAAAGCGGGGAGCACAATCTGTGCTTCCCGCTTTTTTTTGGCTCCCATTCCCGGAGAATGAAATTTATTATCTGCAGAAATTTAAGCACTGGAGTGCATTTTGAATTGGTAAAGTTAAATTATCAACATTTTTGGGGAATTGTTTGAGTAAAAATTTCAACCTAAAAGCTTTTCGGATAGATATATTATCATTTAATTTAAAATACATATTTTAAGAAAAATACATATTTAAAGTTAATTAAGAATAATTAAAAATTACGTGGATTTAAATAATTATGTCTCAATTTATAGTACAATTTTAGTAAATTGCCCAAGTAAAATAGTAAATAAAGCAATTAGAGTAAACTTATAAGCTAGTTTGTGTCTGATAATCAGCACGATCATTATAGGGTTTTTAACATTGTAATGAGAGGGAGATTATTTGACAGGAATTTCTATATATTTTATTCCCTTTTTGAAATTATTATACAAACAATAGTATTGCTCACTAAAACCGAAAAAAATGAAAACGTTTTACTCCACTAACAAAGACAAATTTCGGACATTAAGGATGTTACTTTCGCTTACTTTCTTTTTGTTCGCGTTTTTATTCGTCAATTCCGCGATTGGGCAAGCCTCAGCCAAAGTCACGCTGGCAGGTACCTCATTAATTCAACAAACCGTTAGAATCGATGTGGGTGGTAACCTTACGATCACCGCCCCCAATACGGAAGCTAAACATGTTTACAGGATTCAACGGACCCTGCCGGCTGATCCTTCCTTCCTTGAGATTCCTTCAGATGGAGGAAATCTTATTTTTCCGCCAGTGAATATTAAATCACCTGGCGAGCAAGTAATTACAGTTACAGAAAAGGGTGGAAATGGGATGTTTTCAATTACCATAAACCCTGGCGCTCCAATGACAGACAATCTTTTCCCGAATTTATTCACACAATCAGGCAGTCAGGGTAAAATATCTCCACGAGCTCCTTTGTCAGAAGATATTGAAACTATACCGGCCCTTGAAGCCAACCATGTAACTGTTTGTACCGGCGGAGGTGTAATCGTTAAGGTTACAGGTTCTGTCAATGGAGATATTTACAGACTTCAGCAAACGGATCCTGTTACAATTGACTATCAATTGAAAACAGGTGATGGCGGCACCATTACATTTGATACTCCTGCTTATGCATCATTAAATTCTGTATGGACAGTAATAAATACCACCAGTTATACATTAAACAAATCTTTTTACATCGATATTGTTCCTCAACCAACAGCACCAGTTCTTTCTTTATCTCCTGCGGAGGGTTCAATCTGTGCCGGAACAGGAATCTCAGCAACTCTTAATTCATCCGGTACAGGTGGGCATAATTGCAGCGACAGCTTCGATTACAGCATCGACGGAGGAATTACCTGGCTATCATATACACTGGGTTCAACTATCCCGACTACCACTGAACCGTTAGCTACTGTGAAAATTCGTGCAAAAAGATCCGATACACAAGGAAGATCCTGCAACGCTGAGAATATTTACACATGGACGATTTACAGCCATGTTCATAATGTAACCCCAGGACATGAAGGGAATTACTGCACAATTCAACAGGCAATTGGTGCAGCTTTTGATGGTGATGAAATTCATGTGGATGATGGGACGTATATTGAATCGAATATTCTGGTGAATAAATCCTTGACTATAATAGGCCAGAGTAAAAATGGAGTCATCATTGTTCCTGATGCTGAAGATGGGAATGCGGACAATGCATTTGGAAGCAGCGCCCAAAATGGATTTATCATTAAGGCCAATAATATAACAATTATGAACCTTACCCTTAACGGAAGGGGAAATCCTGGCCTCACCCCTGGCAAGAATAATTTCCGGGCTGGGATTGTGACAGCTGATGTCAGCTATCCTGGTGGTGGTGGCGTATGGAATAACCTTCATGTTGACAATGTTCACATCATGTACCCATATCGTCGAGGGATTTCTGTATATCCATTAACGATTAGCGGAACTGTAATTGAGAACTCACAGATCGAATATGTAGCTTTTAATCATGGTATGTATATTGCCGGGCAGAGTTACATTCTGAACAACACGATTAACCAGGCCTTTCAAGGTATAGTACAGGCATTGGATAACACAACTCCTGCAGGCTTATGCCAGGTTAATGGCAACACTCTTTCCAACATTGGCAATTATACTGGATGCTGGGGTTACCCGAATGGACAGCCACGCGGTATTCAGTTCAATAATTCTTATTCAGCAGGCAGACAAGTCGAAATCAAGGATAATATAATCGGTGATAACGGGCTGGAAATGTATTCCGGTGCTGTAGGTATTTACACCCGCCTTGCCAATGCAAGTTCAATTGTTGAGAATAATACCATTACGCTTTCCTCTGGCGTTTCCTGGGCTGATCCGGGTAGTCAGGCTGTTGGATTGCTGCTCGGTTGGTCTTATGACAATGGTTTCACAGCAAAAAATAACCACATCAACTCGAACAAATATGGTATTGGAATCATGGTCTTTGGAAATGGTACAATTACGAATCCGCTCATCCTTGAAGGGAATACCCTTACAAGCACAAACAGTGATGCACGTGATACAGGAGATGGAACCGGAATCTTTATTTCAAACCAATACCTTTTTGCCGGCGATATGAATCCGTCTTATGTGATTATCCGGAATAATAATGAAATCAGCGGTTATGTGAAAGGTATCGATATAATAAAAGGTGGCACCTCTACCCAGCCATTGACCATTCAGGTTTTGGATAATTCTGCTACGATCATAGGGAATCAGTTTGGTATTGATGCAAATTTTGGGGCCCTCACAATTACCGGAAACACGATCAAGGAAAACGAAACAGGGGTCCGGTTAACTGGGACTGCTACTGCAGTAGTGCATTCTAATGGCATTTTCGATAATACAAATTATGGCCTCCAGAACACTACAGGTGTTATCATTGATGCAGAAGACAACTGGTGGGGAGATGCTTCAGGTCCATACAAAGATCCGGAAAATAAATGCGGACTGGGCAATAAAGTCAGCAATGATGTCGATTTTCAACCGTGGCGGACAACACCAACCGGTGGTGCAGGTTCACTTACTGTTCACAATGTGTCACTTGGAACCGATTATTGCACCATTCAGGATGCTGTTCAGAATGCTTCAGCCAATAATGAAATCCATATTGATGCTGGGACATATGTTGAAGTGGGTCAAATCGTTATCGATAAAAATCTGACGATCATCGGCGCTGATAAATCCACTACAACAATTTCTCCAAGCACTGATTTTGCATCAGGTGGGTGGATTGTGGTAAACAATGGAATTACCCTCAATCTTTCCAAGGTTGGTCTGGATGGAACCGGTCACATAATTCATAAAGCAATCCTGTTTAATGGCATCGGAGTTATCGACGATTGTAAATTCAATGAACTTAAACATGGTGCCTATGCGGGGACTGCAGTGGCAATTGATAGTCCGGGGAATGTGAATGTTACAAACTGTAATTTTACCCAGATTGGAAGAAATGGTATTCTAGCAGATGGCTGCACCGGAACCTATAGTGGTAACCAATACACTGGAAAAGGCGCAGGAGATTGGCTCGATTATTTTATCCTGTCGGAATATGGTGATAATATTGTCATTTCAGACAATACCATTTCCAATTGTATTGGCATTGCTCTTTCAGACGGTTCTGGATCTGCCGCCATCGCAGTTTGGGATGACTATGGAACAACCGCAAATATCTCCGGGAATACAATGACTGGCAACGCCATCGGAGTTGCTGTGATTGCCTGGGGAGGTGGAACTTCTTATCCGCATGTTGTAATTGGTAATGGTAATCTTTTCGATGGTGGTGATTTCGGAGTTGCATACCAGACTGTTGGGGCCTCTTACCAACCCGATGTTACTTATACCGGTATTTCTACTTTTAAAGGACAGGCTGAACAGGCATTTTATATTAATGATGGAATATCTGCAGGAACAAATATTGATATCAGTACAGCGGAATTTCAGACATCAGGAGGAACCACAATTGCAGATAACTTTACGAAAGAAGATCTTTGTTATCATGCTATTGATGCAACAAATCGCGGATTGCTGGTCTGGGACAGTCCCAATGTTTATGTAACCGAAAACAGCGGCAGCATTCAACGTGCGATCAACGTCGTGAATTCAAGTTGGACTGTCAATGTAAATGCTAGTACTTATACTGAAAACGTCAATATCAATAAGGTAAACCTTACCTTGAAAGGATGGTCTTTGCCGGTTATTGATGGGGGTGGAACAGGTACCGTGGTTTTAGTTGCAGCCAATAACGCAACCCTCGATGGATTCTCTATTCAACATTCTGGCTCTGGAGCAGGTGACGCAGGAGTAATGATCAACTCAAAAACAGGTTGTACTATTAAAAACAACACTGTATTAAACAATGCAAATGGTATTGGTCTGGCATTGGCTAACGGTAATTTTGTCACCAACAATGTAGTAAATAATAACACTTATTTTGGTGTCGCTGTCGTTGCAGGTATAGGCAATACGATCAATCTGAACAATATTTCTTCCAATGGCCTTGATGCAATTGCCGTGGATAATGCCTCTGCTTTAGGAGGACCTGTTAGCTTTGGTTCAGCAGGGAACTTCATCAAAGGCAACACCATCAGCAGTAACCGCGACGGTATCTTTCTCGGTGAGAATTGCGACAATAACTTTATTACAGAGGCTAATCATATCACAGGTGTTGCAGGTGTAGGGATAAATCTTTGGAGATCCGATTTACAAACGATCACCGACAATGTGATTACCACTGCCAATATTGGTATTCGCTTGTTGGGCTCTTCAAATGATATCATTTCCGGAAATGAGGTTACTGGGAATGCCATTGGTCTCAAGGCCGACGCCAGTTGGCAGGTGGGAGTTTGGTATCCTTGTATAAACAATACAATTACTTCAAATAATATTTCCGGAAATACAATATACGGGATGCAGGCTACTGAAAATCAGGGTACCGTTGTTATCGCCGAGAATAACTGGTGGGGAGATGCAACCGGTCCATACCACCACATCAATAATACCTGCGGACTTGGAAATACAGTTTCGGATTACATTGACTTTATGCCATGGTGGACAACACCGACAGGTGGTTCTTCAGATGTTTTACCAGTTTATAACACGGATAAAGGTACATACTACTGTAAAATCCAGGATGGTATAAATGATGCCGACCCGGGCAACCATATCGTTGTTGCTGCAGGTACTTATTATGAGCAACTGTTGATCCAGAAAAACCTGACACTCACAGGTGCAGGTTCAGGTTCTACCTTCGTAAAATCTCCTTCGGGAATCAGGGCATCAGCCCCCGGCTACACCGGCTACAATGAAGAAACCCCATGGAACACTGATTATCTGATTGCCGCATATCCTCAATTATTAGGCAACAGCGATCCAACGATTAATGTAAAGATTGATGGATTTACATTTGATGCAAACGGGGAATCTCACCAGTATGACAGATTCACAGGTGTATTCTTCCGTAAGGTCGCTTACTCGATGCCTGCATATACGGGATTGTTTAATTGCGTTATTAAAGGATTTGCAGGTTCTTCTGTTACTGGGGTAAGGGTCCTTGATGGTTGTAGTTTATCGGTAAATGGAAATACTATTCAGGATTATTACATGGGTATCGTTTCTTATGGAACAGATAACCTGACCAAGCCTTTTGTCACCGCTAACTATAATATTATGATTCCGGGTTCAGGCTGGATCAATGATGATATTGAATTCAGGAATGTATCTTCAGGTTACATCACAAACAACGAGATCAATTATTATAACCAGGTGAATTCTGTAGCGAAAATACCGGTCGCTATCATCGGATCACAGAATATTTATGCTGATCATAATAATATTAGCTATGGCGATGTTGGAATTCTGGTGGATGAAGCAACCTCCCAAGGATGTCACCTTATAAATAATGTCATCACTTATATAACCTGGAATGGGTTGGAAATCGAGGGTTCAAATCATGTGATGAGCGGAAATACAATCTGGGATTGCGGAAACAATGGAATCTACCTGAGAGGATCAAGTGGGAATTTAATCCAAAATAACCAGATAACCGATTGTAATTATCCTACGTTCAATGGTACGATAGGGGATATAAATGCCGGAAATGCTGCATGGGCAATCGCCTTTGATCTTGGATCAAACAATAATATCGCTACTGGAAATGATCTCGTAACCAACGACGTTGGTATTGAAAACTGGGACGGTACGAATAATATTGCAAACGCCAATAAGATATATGATAACTTCTTCGGCGTTCACAACCATACTTCAATTGTCATGGATGCTTCGGCTAACTGGTGGGGTGATGAATCTGGTCCCTATCATTCTCCGGATAATGAATGTGGGGTTGGAAACGATGTTTCTGATTATGTGACTATATGTAATTGGTATACTGATGAGCTGTTGGTTGATTTGAATGGTTGTGTAACAAATGTTTATACACTTTCAGGTCCCGGTCACTATTGTGAAGGAGGCTATACAACAATCACTTTGAATGGATCGCAACCTGATATACTCTATGAATTGTATTTTGAAGGTACAGGAACAGGGTATGTACAAAGCGGAATGGGAACTTCACTCATTTTTGATCTTATTACCATTGAAGGAACATACTCAATCCACGCATTCAATACTAACACCGGATGTTCAATGATCATGGATGGTGAGATCGAAGTGGTCATGGATCCATTGCCAACCCTCTTTACTGTGACGGGTGGTGGGCATTACTGTCTAAATGGTACAGGTGTCAATGTTGGACTCTCAGATTCAGAATCGGGAGTTAACTATACCCTCTACTTTGAAGGATCAGCAACCAGCAATGTTCAGCCTGGAGATGGCGGTTCTATTGATTTTGGCTTGCAGACAATTGCGGGAACATACACAGTTCATGCCGAAAACGCGATCACAGGTTGCAATGTGGATATGACCGGGGAGGCAGAAGTTGTTATTGATCCGACAAGTATTGGCGGAACAGTTAACAGCAGTTCAGTGAATTGCAGCGCCCATGATGGCGGTACTCTTACACTGACTGGTCACACTGGTTCAGTCGTAAGATGGGAGCAATCAGTGGATAATGGTGTTCTCTGGACAAGCATTATTACAACCAGCACACTTTACCGCTATCCTGCTATTACACATACAACTATGTATCGTGCTGTGGTTAAAAGCGGTGAATGTTCTGAAGTTGCTTCAACACCTGCAACGATCTATTTTGGGGTTGTTACAACAGTTGGTACACCTGATCCGGTTTGCTACGGTAATCACATCTTTGTACCTGTTACTGTGAAATCGTTCAAGGATGTAGGCATCATCTCGCTCAAGCTTGACTTTGATCATACATTCATGACATTGACAAATGTGACCTATGATGGTATTCCTTCAAACTGGAATCCTGGAATTGACTTTATCGTTGATGCAAGCCTGACTAATCCGGATATGATCGGAGCATTTGGTATGGGCCCGGGATTTAGTTTACAGGATGATGCAGTATTATTTACTATGGAGTTTACCTATGTTGGAGGAACTTCGGGTGGAACATCAAACCTGACATGGAATGAAAGTGATCCTAATAATTGTGAGTATAATCTCGCGGAAGACGGAGTTTGGCCTGTTTTCTGTGATGATCCTACATCTGATTATTATAAAAACGGACATGTTACGGTTTATGCTCAATTAACAGCTCCTGTTGCTTCAGCAATTCAGACTATTTGCAACGGCGAAACACCGAATGCGCTTTCTGCGACAGCATCAACAGGTGGGTCCAATGATTTCTCCTACCAATGGCAGCAATTGATTGCCGGAATCTGGACTGACCTTAATGGACAGATTGATCACACATCCTTGATTCTTCCAGCTTTGACGGCAACAAGTCAGTACAGGATATATTCAGAAGATGTATTATGCGATGGTTTGAATTACAGCAATATCATTACTATCAATGTTTATGATGTCCTTGTAGCCGGTACATCGGGCAGTGCTCAGACAATTTGTTTCGGGGAAACACCGAATCAATTGAATGCGACTGCTCCGACAGGAGGGAGCGGGATTTATACATACCAGTGGCAAAATACGGACGGACTCGTCGATGCAGCTGCTTGGTATGATATTTTAGGTGCAACCGATCTTATCTATTCACCGGGAGCATTGACAACAACCACGGGATACAGACTTCTTCAGACTGACACCTATTGCAACCCTGATGATGTTGTCGTAACAAATGAAGTTACTATTACAGTCCATGGTGAATTAACAGCAGGCACAGCCAGTTCTGACCAGGTAATTTGTTATGGTGATACTCCCGCTACAATTTCTGCAAATGCCCCAACAGGCGGTAGTAGCAGTTTTTCATACCAGTGGTGGTCTTCAACAGGTAGTTCATGGAGTACGATTCCTGGAGCGAACAGCTTGAACTATTCTCCCGGGTCATTGACAACAACGACATATTATAGATTGGATCAGATCGATAATTATTGTACTCCTGATGATGTAGTAACTACCAATATGGTGACAATTACTGTTGACCAGGGAGTAACAGTCAGTGGTACGCTGAAATATTATAAATCTACCGGAACTCACATTCCGATGAATGGTGTTGAAATCTGGCTTACTGACGGTGTTCATTCACCCTATAAAGCCACGTCAACAACGGTCTCAGGAGGTGCCTACTCATTCAATCATATTTGTGGAGGTGATTATACGCTTGTTGTTCACTCAAACAGCATAAACATTGGAGGTATCAATGCAACTGATGCTGCCCAGGTGAACTATTGGGGACCTCATCCATATGGAATCGAACAAGTCAGGTATCAGTCTGGCGATGTTCAGAATGACTATTGGATGCAGGCAACAGATGCTTATATGATCCAGCAATATTTTGTATACGGAACTCCGTTTACAAGGACCGTTGAAACGGGTACTCCATGGACCTACTGGAAAACGGGATCAACTATTATCAGCAATACAAACCCATACCCTACGCCGGTATCATGGCCTACAGATATGAATGTTACAGTTGGAGGAGTTCCTGTTACCTATAATATCTATGGCATGGCGATTGGCGACTTTAACAGTAGTCTGAACTTCACAAAAGAAAATTCGACAACCGTTATCCTTGTAAACAATGGAACAAGACAGGTTAATCCAAATACTGAAATTGAAGTGCCGGTTAACATCGTAAACGCTTCACAGGTTGGCGCTGTATCCCTGATCATGAACTTCCCCTCTGACCTCGTTGAAGTTAAGGACGTGTATATTAATGGTGCAAGTGGTCAGTTGGATTGGTCCATCAAAGGGAATGAATTGCGCATTGGCTGGAATTCTATTAACCCGCTTGTATTATCTGCAGGTTCAGAATTATTGACCCTTAAACTGAAAACAACAAATGAATTCAGTTCAGGTCATAAAATCACCTTTACTCTCACATCCGATCCATTGATTGAACTTGCTGATAATTTCAACAATCCAATACCAGGCTCAATTTTAAGTATGGATGTGCTTGATGCTGGTGCAATCGGAATCCCGACACCATCTGGTGCAGAATTCTTATTGCAAAATCACCCAAATCCATTCAATGAATTCACTGTTATTAGTTACACCTTGCCAATTGCCGGTAATGTAACACTTGAGATCCATAATCTGATCGGTGAACATTTGAAAACTATTGTGAGCGAAAATCAGTCACAGGGTGCTTATACTTTTAAATATGATGCCAGCTACCTGGCTCCGGGAGTTTATACTGTTACCTTGAAACTAAAGGGAGCAGGCGATGAGCTGATTCGGACTATCAAACTCATCAAGAGTAATTAACAGGATTGATAAAACAGGAAAGACCGTTATGGTCTTTCCTGTTTTTACTTTATTTTAATCTCGTTCTTTAGGGTAGTTATTCATGGAATATTTTTCAGTTGGAGTTGGTTTTCATTATCATCTCCTACCAAGTCAACCCTGAATATACCAAAACAAAATATTTCAAGAGGACAAAAAAAATTGTAAATGGGAATATTATTTTTATATAATTTAATGATTCATAATGCTGCAATAGTGCTCTGATTAAGTTTTTTATGCATTTAAAAAAAAATCTTGTTTGTGTTAAAAACATTCTTTGTAAATTGTACCCATAATTTTTCAATTCGAGTAATTTGCATTACTCAATTTTTGTATTGGATAAATTGGAATTTAATTGGCTCTGAATTAGTAAGGTAAACACTTAAAATTTATTTGGTATAGATACAAATTATCAAGTCTTACGGTTTTTCTTTTATCTTCATTGTCCAATTTTGTAATTTGGCTTTGATATATGCTTTGTTATAACTTTGATGCTTTGCGAAATCTAAAAATAAATAACCTCCCTTTTCTGTCTTTCCTTTTTGAGAAAAGCTATTATTGTAAAAATATTAACTAAAACCAAAAGTTATGAAAACCAAAGTTTTACTCTTTTTATTCACAATCTTGTTTGTCAGTTTCAAAGCTTATTCGATCCCTACACTTTCTGTTAATGGATCATCAACTGCTACGATATGTCTGAATGATCAGGTTACATTGACCGCAGCTAGTATCACTTGCACATTGATTGATTATTATCAGCAAAGTACAGATGGCGGGTTGAACTGGACCAAAACTGACCCAACGGGAGCACTTCTGTGTTCAAATACAGTTATCCCAGGGCCAAATCCAGGAACCTATATGTTTCGGTTCAAATATTCAGGCAATTATTCAAACACCGTTACTGTTTTAGTTCAGGCATTGCCAATCCCGACAATATCAGGGCTGGATGTGGTTTGTGCAGGAACAACAGACGTTGTATATTCGACTGAAGGGTCCAAACAAGAATATGACTGGATTGTTTCTGACGGAGGTACAATAACAGATGGGGGCGGATCTATTGATAATACGGTCACAGTTACTTGGAATGACGCTGGACTTCAGGCTGTTGGTGTAAAATACAAAGAACCTGCTACCGGATGTACAGCTCAGAATTATTCTGCTTTTTTTGTCGAAGTTAATCCACGTCCCACAAGTGTAATCAGCGGATCAACTTCAATTTGTAATGGACAAACTGCTCATCTCACGATTGATTTAACCGGTACAGGTCCATGGACAGTCGTTGTTAATGGAGAAACCATCGTAATAAACACATCCCCTTATACATATGATGTTACCCCTACGAGTGATGTAACCTATTCTATATCTTCAGTCACAGATGCAAACGGATGTGTTGCTCAGGCAGGAGAGATGACTGGCTTTGCAGATGTAACTGTGTATGATAGACCCACAGGTTCGATAAGTGGAACATTTACTTCTTGCACTGGAGACCCTGTAACTTTAACAATAGAAGTAACAGGCACAGGTCCGTGGAGTGGAACTCTATCCGACGGAACTCCCTTCAGCGGACCTTCAAACCCGATTAGCGTAGATGTGTCGCCGTCAATTTATACGACCTTTACAATCGCCACTTTGCAGGATGCCAACTGCGCTGCCACACTTGCAGATCTTAGTGGTTCAGCAACAGTCTATGCCGGAGCCCCGGTATCAAGATTGAATTCTGTTACTGTTTGCGATGGTCAGCAAATAGATGTCCCCGTATCTGTCCATGCATTGGAAAATGTGGGCGCAATCTCATTAAAACTTCTCTTCTCATCCTCATTTTTATCATTCACAGGAGTAACCTATAACAATATCCCCTTAGATTGGAATCCCGGCGTACCTGTGACAGGCTTTGTTGTAGGCGAATACGCACCCGGAATTCTTAAAGCTGCTGGTAGCGGACCGGCATTTTCACTCCTTCCTGCAGATTCTGTCCTTTTTACATTGCATTTTTCATATGTTGGCGCTCCCGCAGGCGGTACTTCAAATTTGTTATGGGATGACAGTGATGGTTCATCTTGTGAATATACCCCATTCCTGCCTCCGGATTTTAATCCTTATTGTGATATTCCAACGGCGATGTTTTATAAGGATGGTGTTGTGACTGTAAAACCTCTGCCAACATTGACTAGTTCATTGTCAGGTGGAACAATCTGCAGTGGTTCAACATTCAATTATTCCCCCACCAGTTCACTTCCGGCTACAACATTTGAATGGACACGTGCTACCGTTGCAGGTATCCTTGAACCGGGAACATCAGGAACTGGTGATCCGGCAGAAGTTTTGACAAATACGACATCAGGTCATTTGGATGTCACATATGTATATACTTTGACAGCTAATGGTTGTACGAATCCAGCCACATACAGTATTGTGGTTACTGTAAATCCGATACCAACAATTGATCCCATTGGACTTCAGGAGGTTTGCAATAATAATTACACAACCACTATCAGTTTTACGGGTACGGGAACAACTTATGATTGGACAAATGATAATCCGACGATCGGTATCAACGGAACTGGTTCCGGTGACATCTTGTCTTTCCTGGCAATAAATTCAGGTACAGTGCCTGTTGAAGCCCATATCATAGTGACACCGAAATACACATACAATTCTGTTACCTGTACAGGTACTCCAATCAATTTTACGATTATCGTGTATCCGACACCAACTTTAACAGGCACATTATTACCTGCTCCGATTTGTAGCGGAACAACTTTCCATTATACTCCTGCAAGTTCAACTGTAGGGACTACGTTTGCATGGACAAGGGACTTCCAGGCGGGTATTCTTCCTGCTGGACCAACCTCAGGTATCGATGATCCTGCAGAAACTTTGACAAATACAACCGGGAGCCCGATCAATGTCACTTATCATTATACATTAGCTGCAGATGGTTGTAGCAACGCTCAGGATGTTGTTGTTGCTGTGATTCCGATCCCAAGTATAAATGGAGTTTCCGACCAGGTGGTTTGTAATAATACCTCAACAACAACTGTTAACTTTACTGGTGTTGCCACGGTTTATGAATGGACCAACGATAATACGACAATTGGCCTGGGACTTAGCGGAACAGGAAGCATACTTTCTTTTGTTGCTACAAATTCCGGATTAGAGCCTGTTATAGCTACCATAACTGTGACGCCCAAATACACTTACAATTCGGTTACATGTACAGGAACGCCAATTAGCTTTACGATCACAGTAAATCCGACCCCGACCTTAACGAGTGAATTGGTAGCTTCGACATGTAGCGGCACCGTATTCCATTATACTCCAACCAGCGGGACAACAGGAACGACGTTTGGATGGACCCGTGCTACAGTAGCAGGGATCACACCCACAGGACCGACCTCAGGTACGGGCGATCCGTCAGAGACATTGGTAAATACGACAGCATCACCAATCAATGTGACATATGTTTATACCCTGACGGCCAATGGCTGTACCAATCCTTCGACCTATAATTTGGTAGTGACAGTAAATCCAATGCCGACCATGACGAGTGGGTTGAATGCAGGAGCCATGTGTAGTGGCGCGACATTCCATTATACCCCGACAAGCGGGACCGCAGGGACAACATTTTCCTGGACACGTTTATTCCAGCCAGGGATTACACCGGCAGGACCGACTTCAGGTTCGGGAGATCCGGGCGAGACGTTGAATAATACAACCGCCAATGGGATCAACGTGAGTTATATTTATACTTTGACGGCCAATGGCTGTACCAACCCGACGACCTACACTGTAGTGGTGAGGGTTAATCCATTACCAGTCTTGACAAGTTCACTGACACCTCCGGCTATATGCAGTAATTCAATGTTTAGTTATACTCCATTGAGCAGCACTGCCGGTACAGTATTTTCCTGGACTCGTGCAGTCATAGTAGGGATCAGTAATCCCGCTTCTTCAGGGACAGGCAATCCGAATGAAGTGTTAGTGAATACGAGCGCAGACATCATTCCGGTTACCTATGTTTATTCGCTAAGTGCCAATGGATGTACAAATCCGACGACGTTTAATGTGGTTGTCAATGTAAAACCGATACCAGCACTGACGAGTACACTGACTCCAGAAGCAATATGCAGCGGAACACTATTCAGCTATACACCAACCAGCGGTACGGCAGGGACGACATTTACGTGGAGTCGTCCGGCAGTATCAGGTATAAGTAATCCTGCAAGTTTTGGAAGTGGGAATATCAATGAGACCTTGATCAACACAACGGTGAATCCGGTAAATGTAACGTATTTATATACGTTGAGTGCCAATGGATGTTCCAATCCGAATGTCTATAATGTGGTTGTAACCGTAAATCCGATACCGGTATTGACCAGTACCCTAAGCCCGGCAGCGATATGCAGCGGATCGACGTTTAATTATACACCGACCAGTGCTACTCCGGGAACGACCTTTGACTGGGTTCGTCCGGCAGTAGCAGGCATCACCCCGGTAGGGCCGACCACAGGGACAGGCAATCCGGCCGAAGTATTGACCAATACAACACTCAATGTCATTTCGGTGACCTATGAATATACATTGACAGCCAATGGATGCAGCCATGTTCAGAATGTTGTAGTTTTAGTCTATCCAAGGCCTACAGTAGTTGTAAGCGGCGATACAACCATATGCTATTCTGAGAATTCAGGCGGCCCCCCGCCATTGCCAGGCGAACACGGCCAGGGTGGCGATGTAGGATTAGTAACCGTTACGTTCACGTTTACTGGGACAGCGCCATGGACATTGACCTATACCGATGGAACAACACCGGTAACCATAAGCGGGATAACGACAAATCCATTTACGATCAGTGTAAATCCTGCCACGACCTCAACCTACACAGCAACGGCCTTGACAGATGCCAATTGTGCAGCCATGAACGAGGACATGACCGGAAGCGCAGTTGTAACAGTGAACCCGATCCCGGTTGTGAATACAGTAGCTGACCAGGTTGTGTGTAACGGTGCAAACACCACCGATATCAACTTTACAGGGACAGCAACGAGTTATGAATGGACGAATGATAATACGACCATCGGACTTGGCAGCAACGGAACAGGCGACATCCTGTCATTCGTAGCTCAGAACAGTGGTATAGCAGCAGTAGTTGCAAATATCACAGTGACTCCGGTTTATACATTCAATGGTGTAACGTGCACCGGAGAAGCAAAGAGTTTCACAATAACCGTTAACCCGACTCCGTCTCTGACAAGTACATTAACTCCTCCCGAAATTTGTTCCAATTCCTTGTTCACATATACACCAACATCCGCAACAACAGGAACAACCTTTGCATGGACTCGTGCTGCAATTCCAGGCATTAGTAATCCACCAGCCTCTGGAACAGATGGTATTAGTGAAATCCTTAATAATACAACCTTGCTCCCGATTGATGTGATCTATACTTACACATTAACGGCCAATGGTTGCAGCAATATCCAGGAAGTTGTTGTTACAGTTACCCCTCTTCCTACAACAGTATATGTTGATCCGGCATACAATTCCTCAACCCCTGGATGGCAGTGCGATCGTTTTTCAACAATTCAGTCTGGAGTTGATCGTCTTGAGCTTGGCTTGGGTGGAACTGTTAATGTAGCCGCCGGTGAATATCCGGAGCAAATTACAATCCATAAAGATATCATCGTGAATGGTGCCGGAATCAACCAGACGATTGTTAAAGCGCCATTGACCAGGGTCAATTGTGTATCTGGTATAACAGGTGTAGGAACAAACTGGATGTCAGATTATATCCTGGCAGCTTACCCATTGGATTGGGATGGAACTCAGGCAACAGGGACACCTATCAATGTAAAAATTACAGGCATTACTTTTGATGCTCAGGAAAGTGTACACAATTGTGATAGATTTTCTGGAGTATTTTTCGGTAGCGTGAAAGGTTCATCTTACACAGATGCCGGACTTTTCGGGTCTGCTGTTATTAACTTCAATACAGGTGATCCTTCAGCAACTGGAGTAAGGATTCTTGGAAATTCAAAACTTGCAGTTCAAAATTGTAATATTGAATATACCATAAATGGTATTGCTGCTTATGGAGACCTGAGTACAGCATCTGATCCTGATGTCCTGATGGATAACAATGAAATGATTTGTACCAAACCTGCATTAGCATGGATCGAATATGCATTGAATGTTTGTTTTGGCGCAACCGGAACGATATCGAATAATATTGTTACAGATCCGGCGACAGATGGAGTGCTTGTTAGTTCATCGTCAAATGTAATTATCACGGGAAATACCATTTCCAACCAGATGGGTAATGGAATAATCATCTATAATTCAGACAACTGTCTTATCACAAAAAATACCATATCCAATGTTCATAGTGGTTCAACAGGAACCCCTGGTGATTGTGGATGGGGGATAGGATTTGATGGTACATCTTCAAACAATTCGGTTGGTGATGGATCCTTAGCAAATGCCAATGATATTTCCGGATGCGACGCTGGTATCATTTTCTATGGAAATGGGTCAGGCAATACTGCAATTGGAAATAAAATCCACTCAAACTCACCTCATGGAATGAACAATATTGGTGGTGCAGTTGTTATTGCAACCGGTAACTGGTGGGGCAGTGCAAAAGGCCCAACAGTAGCAGATAACCCATGTGGTGATGGAGACGCATTGACAAATGAAGCTAATGTTTCATATGAACCTTGGAAAGACTCTCCTGTTTTGTGGAATGATGTATATAAGCTGACAACATTCAATGTTACTGGAAATGTTACGATTTGTGCTGGTGAAAATGCTACAATTTCATTAAGTGGCTCACAAAATGGTGCAAATTACGAGTATCGTTTATTCAGGGATTTAATAGAGGTTCCTGCTTCCGTAACACTTGGTAATGGTGGAACATTATCCTGGTTGGTGATCGAACCTTTACCGGGCACATTCACATACACAGTTAATGTCACGAATACATTAAATGGTTGCACCTTGGTTATGACGGGAAGTGCAGTTATAACTGTTAATCCTATCCCGGTTGTAAATCCTGTATCAAACCAGGTCATTTGTAACCTTGGAAGCACAACTACTATCACATTCTCAGGAACGGGAACAAGCTATGAATGGACAAACGATAATGCAACGATTGGCCTAGGACTTAGCGGAACGGGCAACATACTTTCATTTGTTGGATTGAATAGTGGTACAGATCCGATAGTAGCACACTTAAGCGTAACTCCTAAATATACATTTAACGGTGTTACATGTACAGGATCATCTGAATATTTTACGATTACAGTAAATCCGACCCCGACCTTAACGAGTGAATTGGTAGCTTCGACATGTAGCGGCACCGTATTCCATTATACTCCAACCAGCGGGACAACAGGAACGACGTTTGGATGGACCCGTGCTACAGTAGCAGGGATCACACCCACAGGACCGACCTCAGGTACGGGCGATCCGTCAGAGACATTGGTAAATACGACAGTATCACCAATCAATGTGACATATGTTTATACCCTGACGGCCAATGGCTGTACCAATCCTTCGACCTATAATTTGGTAGTGACAGTAAATCCAATGCCGACCATGACGAGTGGGTTGAATGCAGGAGCCATGTGTAGTGGCACGACATTCCATTATACCCCGACAAGCGGGACCGCAGGGACAACATTTTCCTGGACACGTTTATTCCAGCCAGGGATTACACCGGCAGGACCGACTTCAGGTTCGGGAGATCCGGGCGAGACGCTGAATAATACGACAGCTAACGGGATCAATGTGACATATGTTTATACCTTGACAGCCAATGGTTGTACCAACCCGACGACTTACAATGTAGTGGTCAGGGTTAATCCATTACCAGTATTGACAAGTTCACTGACCCCACCGGCTATGTGCAGTAATTCAACGTTTAGTTATACTCCGTTGAGCAGCACCGCCGGTACAGTATTTTCCTGGACTCGTGCAGTCATAGTAGGGATCAGTAATCCCGCTTCTTCAGGGACAGGCAATCCGAATGAAGTGTTAGTGAATACGAGCGCAGACATCATTCCGGTTACCTATGTTTATTCGCTAAGTGCCAATGGATGTACAAATCCGACGACGTTTAATGTGGTTGTCAATGTAAAACCGATACCAGCACTGACGAGTACACTGACTCCAGAAGCAATATGCAGCGGAACACTATTCAGCTATACACCAACCAGCGGTACGGCAGGGACGACATTTACGTGGAGTCGTCCGGCAGTATCAGGTATAAGTAATCCTGCAAGTTTTGGAAGTGGGAATATCAATGAGACCTTGATCAACACAACGGTGAATCCGGTAAATGTAACGTATTTATATACGTTGAGTGCCAATGGATGTTCCAATCCGAATGTCTATAATGTGGTTGTAACCGTAAATCCGATACCGGTATTGACCAGTACCCTAAGCCCGGCAGCGATATGCAGCGGATCGACGTTTAATTATACACCGACCAGTGCTACTCCGGGAACGACCTTTGACTGGGTTCGTCCGGCAGTAGCAGGCATCACCCCGGTAGGGCCGACCACAGGGACAGGCAATCCGGCCGAAGTATTGACCAATACAACACTCAATGTCATTTCGGTGACCTATGAATATACATTGACAGCCAATGGATGCAGCCATGTTCAGAATGTTGTAGTTTTAGTCTATCCAAGGCCTACAGTAGTTGTAAGCGGCGATACAACCATATGCTATTCTGAGAATTCAGGCGGCCCCCCGCCATTGCCAGGCGAACACGGCCAGGGTGGCGATGTCGGATTAGTAACCGTTACGTTCACGTTTACTGGGACAGCGCCATGGACATTGACCTATACCGATGGAACAACACCGGTAACCATAAGCGGGATAACGACAAATCCATTTACGATCAGTGTAAATCCTGCCACGACCTCAACCTACACAGCAACGGCCTTGACAGATGCCAATTGTGCAGCCATGAACGAGGACATGACCGGAAGCGCAGTTGTAACAGTGAACCCGATCCCGGTTGTGAATACAGTAGCTGACCAGGTTGTGTGTAACGGTGCAAACACCACCGATATCAACTTTACAGGGACAGCAACGAGTTATGAATGGACGAATGATAATACGACCATCGGACTTGGCAGCAACGGAACAGGCGACATCCTGTCATTCGTAGCTCAGAACAGTGGTATAGCAGCAGTAGTTGCAAATATCACAGTGACTCCGGTTTATACATTCAATGGTGTAACGTGCACCGGAGAAGCAAAGAGTTTCACAATAACCGTTAACCCGACTCCGTCTCTGACAAGTATTTTGGATCCTGAGCCTATCTGCAGTGGATCAACATTCCACTACACTCCGACAAGTGATGTTGCAGGAACAACATTCTCATGGAGCCGTGAAACAATTGCTGGAATCACAGAGCCTGGAACGACGGGTACTGGTGATCCCTCTGAAATCCTGACCAATACAACCACTAGTCCAATCGACGTAACATATATTTACTCGTTGAACGCAAATGGTTGTTCAAGTCCTTCAGAATATTCAGTCGTTGTCTCTGTCATACCGATTCCTGTTGTAGATCCTGTTAGTAACCTGGTTGTTTGTAATTCTGAAATGACACCAGGAATTTCATTCACTGGTACCGCTCTTTCCTATGAGTGGACAAATGATCAGACTTCTATTGGTATTGATGCTAATGGAACTGGTGACATACTTTCGTTCACTGCAACTAACTCTGGAACAGATCCAGTTGTCGCACACCTGACAGTTACACCGAAATATGAATTTGGTGGTGTAATATGTTCCGGAACACCTGTAAATTTCACGATTACCGTGAACCCGACTCCTGAACTTACAAGCACTCTGACACCTGCCAGTATCTGTAATCATACGGTGTTTAGTTATGAGCCTACCAGTGGAACAATAGGTACAGCATTTGCATGGACCCGGGCAGCTGTTATAGGTATCAGTAATCCATCGGCTTCTGGTAGTGGCAACCCGAATGAGTTGCTGATAAATACCACAGGAGCTCCGGTTGATGTAACGTATGTTTATACTCTGTCAGCAAATGGTTGTACAAATCCAACAACCTATAATGTTGTGGTGACTGTCAATGAAAGCTATACGATCACAGGAACACTGAAATATAACAATGCTGCCAAAACGCCAATGAATAATGTTTACATGGCATTGCTGAATGGTTCAGATACCGTGGCAACAGCAACTACCAACCTGAGTGGTGCATATACATTCAACTATGTATGCAACGGTTCATATTCACTAGCTGTTGTTCGCAATCATAAAGCAATTGGTGGTATCAACTCTACCGATGCTGCTCAGGCAAACTGGTGGTCTACACATTATGGGTCAATTGAACACGTGAAATTCCTTGCAGGAGACGTGTATGGAGATGGAATTGAGCCTAATTATCAGATAAACTCAACAGATGCCTACCGTATCCAGTATTTCTTTGTTTATGGAACCGGATTTGACCGGGGCCCATGGTCATATTGGGTTGCAGGAGAAACGATTGCCAGTAACTTTGATCCGCATTGTTTTGATACTGAAATCCCTGTTGATGTTATAGGAAGCAACAAAACTGTAAACCTTTACGGACAATGCACTGGGGACTTTAATGGTACATTTGTACCTGGAGGTGCCAAGGATGCCAGTACATCTTTACAATTAGTATATGCAGATACCAGGAAAGTAGATCAAGGTAGGGAATTCGAATTACCAGTTTACATTAATTCCCCTGCAACTGTTGGTGCAATATCTGTTATCCTGAACTTCCCATCCGACCTTGTTGAGGTTAAGGATGTTGTTATCGAAGGGTCCAATAGCCCTGTTGATTGGGTAGTTAATGGAAATGAATTAAGGATTGGATGGAATTCGATGGTGCCATTGACCCTGGATGCAAAAGCTGTATTATTCGTTCTTAAATTGAAAGCAACAGGTTCATTTGCAGCAGGCGATGACATCAGGTTCTCCTTGGCATCAGATCCTCTGAACGAACTCGCAGATCAACTAACAAAGGTAATTCCGGATGCTGTCATTTCTATTGATGTTCTTGAATTTTCACCAATTGGAATAAATGACCATGCACTTGTGAAGCAACTAACCTTAAACAATCAGCCAAATCCATTTGATAATAATACAAGGATCAATTATTCCTTGCCATTTGATGGTAAAGTAACACTTGAGATTTGTAGCATACTTGGAGGCGAAATAAAAACCTTGGTTAATGAGGTACAAATGCAGGGAAATCATACACTTATGTTTGATGCAAGTGGTCTGATACCTGGAATTTATACTGCAACAATCAGGTTACAAGGTAGCTCTGATGAATTGATCCGGACCATTAAATTGGTAAGAAGCAGATAATATTGGGTAATTTTGAAGCCGGGAGTTTCTTCGGAAATTCCCGGTTTCTTTAATCTTGTTTTTAATTTAATAATCTGTTCTTAACGATGAACCAAATTCCCAGGTATATGAAAAAAATTACCCTTGTGTTTATTTGGCTGTTATCTCTCTTGTCTTTGCATGGATTTTCGCAAAATGCGCCTGTAACAACCGCTGGTACAGTAATCAATCCTCCTCCAGGCCCGACAATTAATGTCCCGATAACAGTTACAAATTTTGTCGATATAGGATCAATTTCTCTTGTTATGGATTTTGACCCTGCAGTTGTTACTTACACTGGCTTTTCTGCTAATGCCTCTTTGCCAGGATTATTTGTCGGTGAATCCACACCGGGCAGGTTATCATTTACTTGGTTTGGATTTCCCGGTGTTACATTGCCAGACCTATCGGAAATTGTGACCTTGACATTTACATACCCGGTTGGATCTACTTTTTTGACATGGCATCCGGTTGGAGATTCCTGTGAATATGCAAAATTCGACGGTGGGAATTATACTGTATTAAACGATATACCTAAATCATCCTATTACATTAATGGATTTCTTGCTGGGCATTCTGCCCCTGTTACTATAGCTCCTTTTATTTTTAATCCCCCGGTAGGAACAATCGATGTTCCGATCAAAGTTATTGGGTTTAATGATATTGGTGCTATCTCATTAACGTTTGAATATGACTCGACTGTAATTCAATACCAGAATATTTATATTGCTGACCCAATGCTTGATGCCACCGGGATTTTTATTGTTGGAACAAGATTGGGAATAAATGGGAAGAAAAATGTTTATATCAGCTGGATGAAAACCGCTTTACTCCCAAACAGTTTACCCGACAGCAGCACGATAATCACACTAAAATTTAATTACCTGTCACCTCCAGGAACATCTTTACTTACATGGGTGGATGATGGTTCATCCTGTGAATATGCAGATGGTGACTTTAATCCGATGAATGACACTCCCACCGGGATTTTCTATAAAGATGGATTTGTAACATCTCAAGGTTCGGCTCCCATTACCATTGCCCCGATAATGACCTCTTACCCCGAACAACCAATATGCATTCCTGTTACTGTTGTAGGTTTTAATAACATTGGTGCTGTTTCTCTTAGACTTGATTATAATCCTGCTGTTTTAACATTCCAAAGCCTGAATCCAGTTGGAATTCCGGGCGCTTGGTCATTTTTTGGAGATGCATCTGTTCCGGGAATCCTTTCTGTAACAGGTTTTGGAGAAGGGTTCAGCCTTAATGATTATAGCACGCTTTTTGAAGCTTGTTTTACCTATCATACAGGAAGTACTATCCTTTCATGGTATGATGATGGTTCATCCTGCGAATACGCAGATGGCACTACTTACGAACCATTATACGATCTGCCTCAGTCAACGTATTATATTAATGGATTTGTTGGTCCATCAACAGTATCAGCTGATTTTGTCGCAGATAATTTAACCCCTCCCGAGAATACTACGGTTACCTTTACGGATTTAAGTATTGGAAGTCCCACAACCTGGAGTTGGACGTTTGCACCAGCAACAGTGAACTATGTTAACGGTACTAATGCCAATTCCCAAAATCCCCAGGTTGAATTCCTTTCCGGAGGGTTGTACACTGTTACCCTTGTAGCTTCAAACTTATCTGGTTCAGATACCGAAATCAAAACAAACTATATAAGAGTTGGGATACCTGGTTTGTGGACAGGTAATACTTCTACAGATTGGTTCACTGAAACCAATTGGGATAACTGGTTAGTTCCCGATAGTTTTATTGATGTGGTTATTCCTCCGGCGGCATTAAATTGGCCCGTCTTTATTGGTAATCTTACTTTAGGAGTACAGTGTAGAACCATTACATTGACAGGACCAACATCGTATATGACAATCACAGGAGATTTAATTACAAATTAAAACTTCAGTCTATCTCATATTGTGAAGACTCTATTTAGGAATGAATTTCCTGTATCTGTTAAACAGTTTGTTTTTCTTCTTCTGTTTCTAATTTCTTTCTTGTCTTCTTCGGTAAAGGCCGATAATGCTCCGGTTACTTATGCCGGAGTGATTGTTAATGCCACAACTACCCCTGGGGGTACTATTGTCCCTGTTACTGTCACCAATTTTGTCAATATTGGCTGGTTAACTCTTACCTTAAAATATGATACGACGAAAATTAGGTATATTGGGTTTACCCCCAATAACGCCTTTTCAGGGATGACCGTGACTAAAACAACTGCAGGTACTCAAGCCAGGCTTTTAATATCATGGACGAGTGCAACAGGCATCACTTTGCCGGATTTGACACATTTACTGGATTTGACTTTTACATATAAAGCGGGCACTGCTTCTCTGTCCTGGGGTTATACCAGCGGTTTGGTCTGCCAGTACAAGAAATATATCGGAGGTACACTTGTGGTTTGCTCGGATACACCCAAGGGATCTTTCTATATCAATGGAGGGGTTTCTTACCGGGGAGCACCAATTGTAACGGCTCCTGTAATCAATAATGCAGTCCCAGGATCGTATGTCATTCCGATAAAAGTCAATAATCTTACAACAATTTCGGCAATTTCGCTGAATCTCGAATATGATTCTACTGTCCTTACATTTACAGGATATACGGCTAATTCAGTCTTTGGTAGCTACTTCCCTGTAAGTTCTGTCCCTGGGTCACAGGGAAAGAAGTTAATCGTGATCGGTTGGTACGGCTCATCTGTAAGCCTTGCAAATGGCAGCACCCTCGTTTCTCTTAATTTTGCATATACAAATATCCATGCTGGATATTCTGCGCTTAACTGGTACGAAAATGGACCCTCTTGTGAGTTTGTTGATGGATCAACCGGAAGTGTACTTCTAGATTCACCTACTACTGATTATTATAAAAACGGATTGATCTATAGCTCAAATCAATTTGCAGCTCAAACCTGGTTGCCTGTAATAACGAATGCTGGTACTACACCCGGTGGCGTTTCTGTACCTGTTAATGTTTCGGGTTTCATAAATATAAAATCATTTAATCTGTCATTTGATTATGACACCACAAGTTTGTCCTACAATGGATTCGTTCCAAATACGCTATTTGGATCATCATTAACAGTCACCAATACATTGGCAGGCACCAGTGGCAGGAGATTGATCAGTATTTCATGGACTGGATCATCCCCTCAAACCTTAGCGGATGGCAGTGCACTGGCCACACTTTCTTTCACCTATAAAATTGGAACTACATCACTTACCTGGGTTACTGATGCAACATCCTGCCGGTTCAATGATCCTATTGGAAATGCCTATTATGATTTGCCCAAACTAACTTATTATCGGGATGGACTTGTAGGGTCTCATGTTGCACCATTAATAGCTGCCTGGTATGCCACGCCAGGTGTTGGACAACAGGTTGCAATTCCGGTTAAGATCTTTAACTTTTTAAATATTTCGTCGTTTACCTTGACCCTTGATTACGATCCGGGGGTCTTAACTTATCAAAATGCAATTCTTGTTCCGGGGATTGGAGGAACATTTTCTGCAATTACCTCGGGGCTTGGACGACTTATACTATCCTGGAATGGATCGCCTGCTTCTCTTCCGGATAGCAGCATACTGGCCAACCTCACTTTTTTATACGGGAATGGAGGTAGTACGCCTTTAGCTTGGTTTGATGATGGTAATTCTTGTAAGTACATGCAGGGAGGTTCACCAACGGCCCTGTATGACCTTCCCAAGACTAATTATTATATTAACGGCTATGTTGGCCCAAACCCGCTTGTTGCTGATTTCACTGTAAACAATGCTTTGCCTGAAATTAATTCAATAGTGACATTTTTGGATTTGACAACAGGAACTCCTTCGAATTGGTTTTGGAATATTTCACCGTCAACCTGGTTCTATGTAAACGGAACAAATGCATCCTCCCAAAACCCGAAAGTGCAATTTACGATGAACGGAGCATATACAATCTCTCTTACGGTAACAAGGGCTAATGCAGCTGGGATAAAGATTAAAGGATCATATTTGCATGTTGGTACTCCAGGTCTCTGGACAGGAACATTATCTTCAGACTGGAGTGCTGTTTCTAACTGGCATAATTTTATGGTACCCACGAGTAGCACAGATGTAGTTATTCCGGAAGTGGGGTCCTTTTCTCCTTCTTTTATCGGAGATTTTATAATTGGGGTACACTGTAAAACGATAACACTCTCAGGACCATCATCTACATTGACGATAACCGGTAACCTGATAGTTAACTAGCCATCTGGAAATTTTAAGTCCTCTCTCTGGAATATAGTTAACCCAGAAGTGAGTGATTAAACTTTTTCCTAACCCGTTAGAATTGTTGGTTTTCAGCCCCGGGATTCTTTGTTAATTCTTATCTTTGTATTTCTCCACAAATTTGCTGTATGGAAGTGTATACCAGATTGAGAAAACAATATGTGTCTTGGAAATGGCCATTTTCTATTCTGGCTTGTTGCATTTTTTTCCAGATGTCATTGCCTCTTCTATCTCAAAATGCACCGGTCACAACAGTGGCAACTTTGTCTGGTGCTTTACCCGGAACAATTAATGTTCCTGTAACAGTCACGAATTTTACAAATATCGGGGCTGTTTCACTTGCCCTTGATTATAATTATTCAATTCTGCAATATGATCAAGGGATCCCTAACCCAATTTTTCCAACGATGGCTTCAGGTGATTTTGATTTGGGGAATGGCAACCATAGAATTTCAATCGGATGGTATGGGGGCAACACATCCCTCCCGGCCGGAAGTACTTTGATAACGCTATCATTCTCCTACATAGCAGGAACCTCACAACTTACCTGGTTTGATAACGGCCCATCCTGTGAATATGTTGGCGAAAGTGGTAATGTCCTTAACGATACTCCCACATCTACATATTACATCAATGGTTTGGTCTGCGGGGGTCTCCAGGTTCCGGGTTTAATATCTGGAGCAAATTCAGTTTGCCAGGGTCAAACAGGTGTTACCTACACGGTTGACCCGATCCCTGGTGTTACCAGCTATCATTGGAACGTGCCGCCTGGAGCTGCAATCATAAATGGAAATGCATCAAATTCCATTACGGTTGATTTTAGCGTAGTTGCGGTAAATGGCTCCATTACTGTATGTGGCGTCAATGAGTGTGGAAATGGTCCGGCATCAACTTTACCTGTTACGGTCAACCTTCTGCCGATCGCAAATGCTGGTATGGATGTTACAATTCCCTACGGAACAAGCACCACTTTGCATGCATCTTCAGGTGGTACCGGTACATTCTCTTATCATTGGTCCCCGGAGAATCTCCTGATCAACCCGGATATTCAAAATCCCCAGACAGTTGTCTTAACTTCAACGACCATCTTTACACTGGTCGTAACAAATGTTTCTTCTTCCTGTCAAAATTCAGATGAGGTTATTGTTTCAATAACAGGAGGGCCCTTGTCAATAAATCCAATCGCTATTCCGGATACTATTTGCCGGGAGGAAACTTCTCAACTTTATGCCAGTGCAGGAGGTGGATCTGGTTTATATACATATTCCTGGTCATGCACTCCACCAGATACCCCTCCCTGGACCTCAATTCTGCCTAATCCAGTTGTCTCACCGGATTTTTCAAAAGAATATCATTTAACTGTAAGTGATGGGTACTCATCTGTATCAGATTCAACCTCTCTATTCATACATCAATTACCAACAGCGATGATTTCGGGTGGTGACTCTTTATGTGATGATGGTTCTGTTGCAACAATTGTAATTACATTAACAGGAAGTCCCCCATGGACTTTCATATACTCCGATGGGATTAATTCAAATACAATCTCAAATGTAACGGTTTCACCATACGTATTTTCTACTTCATCAGCCGGACTTTATACAGTTGTTTATATTGAAGATAGCCATTGTGCCGGCAATTCATCTGGTTCTGCCGAAGTGAAGGTTTTTCCAATACCTTCTACAGCTGTGATAAGCCAGGAAGATAACGTAATCCACTCTGATATCTGCTGCGGGAATCAATGGTATAAGGACAATGTAATTATTCCAGGTGCAACAAACCAGTCTTATACGGCTGTCGCAGATGGAAATTATTTTGATATTGTGACTCAGAATTCTTGCAGTTCAGATACTTCAAATGTTCTAAATGTTATTGTTATCGGGCTTACCCATGAGTTTCTTTCAAATGCTTCCGTTTTCCCTAATCCCGCCTCCGATAAAATTCAGTTTGACATTCCCGGGTGTTCAGATCAAACCATATTGGTAAAAATATTCCAAGGAAATGGTATGATGATTGCGCAGAAGAAGTTAAAGCTGATGAGTAATGGATTCTATCAAATGAATATACAGGAGCTCGTCCCAGGCTCTTATATTTTCCAAATCCTTTCATCTCATTGTTCAGGACAATTTATCCTAATGGTTCAGCATTAGCACGGATTATCTTCAATTTGAATAACGGCTGATGAATTTGAGTTTACTATTCAGGTCATTTGAGAATTTATGCGCTTCGTGATTCAGGCTGCTCAAGAACAGTGGCGGAATTTCCTAATTTGTTGTCAAAAGATAAAAAAATGTTTATGAGAACCTTTGTCGCAATAATCCTTATCTTTTTCTCCTACGGTGTATTAGCACAGGATGAAATTAGCAAGATTTCCCTTGAAGACATATATAAAGCACGTAAGTTTTCCACGAAAGGTGCTGGAGAAATACATTCAATGAACGATGGAGAGCACTTTAGCCAGATAAAAAATGACAGCCTAAATATATATGACTATGAAACCGGAAAACTCTTTTTAAACGTTGTCGCCTCCAATGAATTAATTCCACCTGGTGATTCTGTTCCTGCGCCAATGAATGGTTACCAGTTTTCAAATGATGAGAACATACTTTTGTTTTCGTGTCATGAAGAAGCAATATATCGTCGTTCGTTTAAAGCCGATTATTATATTTATTTCATTAAAACAAAAAAACTGGTTCCTCTCTCAGGTAACGGGAAACAGCGTTTAGCAACATTCTCCCCAGACGGAAAAAAGATCGCTTTTGTGAGAGATAATAATCTATTTATTAGTGAACTGGATCCAACCTCTTTGTTTGAATCCGTTGGAAAAGAGATCCAGGTTACTTTTGACGGAAAGCTAAATGCGATTATTAATGGCGCTCCTGATTGGGTTTATGAAGAAGAATTTGAATTTACCAAGGGCTATTCATGGTCTCCTGATAGTAAAAAACTTACCTACTACCGGTTTGATGAAAGTAATGTTAAGGAATATCAACTAACATTGTATGGGGCCCTATATCCTGAAAATGAGAAATATAAGTATCCGATGCCAGGAGAAAAAAACGCTGTCGTATCAGTTCACATATATGATATAAAGACTAAATCCGATCGTAATATTAACATCGGCAAAGATCAGGATGTATATATTCCAAGAATAAAATGGACACCGAATCCCGATAACCTTGTCATCTTTAGGTTAAACCGTCATCAGAACTTTCTTGATTTGCTTCTCGTTGATGCTAATTCTGGCGATAATGATGTGATTTACCATGAAGAGAATAAGTGTTATATTGAAATAAATGACGACCTTACTTACCTGGACAAGGGAAACGGGTTCCTCCTTACCAGCGAGATGGATGGTTTTAATCATATTTACAGGTATGACAGAAAGGGAATTTTATCAAAACAGGTAACGAAGGGCGAGTGGGATGTTGTCAATATTGTCGGTGTTGACCAAATAAATCATCGGATATACTATCTTTCAAAAGAGATGTCTCCTCTCGGTGTTGTTTTGTATTCAATCGATTACGATGGAAACGGAAAGACCCGGCTTTCTGGCGAGAGTGGAACGACCAAAGTGGAATTCTCAAAAACGTTTAAGTATTATCTCAATTCATGGTCTGACATTAATACGCCACCCTTGATATCGATAAATCGGGACGGGTTACCCATCAGAACAATTCAGGATAATTCTGTTCTGAAAGAAACGATGAGGCAGTATAATTATCGGAAAGTCTCCTTCTTTACATTTAAAACGGCAGACCAGATCGAATTACATGGTTGGATGCTTACTCCTCCCGGATTTGACCCGGGAAAAAAGTACCCTGTACTCTTTTATGTATATGGAGGTCCGGGTTCTCAGACAGTCATTGATCGTTGGGGTGGCTCCTCTGCATGGAATCAACTACTGGTCCAACGAGGTATTATTATTGTTTCAATTGATAACCGGGGAACAGGAGGTAGGGGTGAGGCATTTAAAAAGTGTACATACCTGCAGCTTGGAAATCTTGAAACAATTGATCAGATCGAAGCGGTGAAGTATCTTAGGACCCTTCCATATATTGACAGTGGGAGAATAGGGATCTGGGGTTGGAGTTACGGAGGGTTTATGGCCCTTAACTGCCTTACAACAGGTGCAGATTTTTTTAAAATAGGAATTGCAGTAGCACCGGTCACAAATCAAAAGTACTATGATGATATCTATACTGAAAGATACATGCGAACACCTCATGAAAATCCAGATGGTTACGAAAAATATTCACCAATAAACCATGTTAAGGACCTTAAAGGGAAGTTACTTTTAATTCATGGGATGGCTGATGATAACGTACATGCTCAAAATTCCTATGATCTGATAACAGCTTTGGTTTCAGCTAATAAGCAGTTTGACATGCAACTCTACCCCAACAGCAATCATGGCATATATAGCGGGAAGAACACAACGTATCATCTTTATAACAGGATAACGGATTTTATTTTAAACAATTTATAATAAATCAATATGAATGCGTCTGACGCAGATCCAAATTAGTATTTATGGTTGAAAAGAAAGGTAAAATAATGTTTGGTAAAATGGAAAATAATTTTACCTTTGCACCCCTGTTTGGAATTAAAAATTAACCATTTAACAAGAAAGCGAGTTAAAATCCAATGATCATTGTACCTGTAAAAGAAGGAGAAAGCATAGATAGGGCTTTAAAAAAACTAAAAAGAAAGTTTGAGAAAACCGGCGTAGTAAAAGAACTGCGAGAGCGTCAGAAATTCACAAAACCCTCTGTGAAAAGAAGGGATTCAGTTAATCGAGCCATATACGTTCAAAGGATTCAGCAAGATATTGAAGGCCAGTAGAAGGATTAACATTTTTTAAGAGGAAGAGATTTTGTTGCGGAGAAATATTTTGTATATTTATCCGGCATTTGATTGACCACAAAATTTCCTCTTCTTTCTTTTCTTCATGGAAAAAGACAAGTTTATCGCTTACTTGAAATACGAGAAACGATATTCTGCGCATACGATTATTGCCTACGAGAACGATTTAAACCAGTTTTTTTCCTACCTGCACCTCCAATACGGTATTTCAGATATTAAAAGTGTAACACACCCATTAATTAGATCATGGTTTGTGTCACTTTTGGAATCCGGGGTTTCTAATCGTTCAATTACCAGGAAATCCTCTTCCCTCAAGTCATTCTATAAATTTTTATCGCGGGAAAATCTTGTAGATCAGAATCCGATGAGAAAGGTTGTTTCACCAAAACTCTCAAAGCGTCTTCCGATTGTAATTGAGCAAGAGAAAATGAATTTTCTCTTGGATGAGGTTGATTTTGGAGTTGGTTTCATTGCAGCACGAGATTCTCTCATTCTTGAAATGCTTTATAACACGGGTCTTCGATTATCCGAATTAATTAACCTGAAGGATTCAAATGTCGATTTATACGCCAAAGCAATTAAGGTGTTGGGAAAACGTAATAAAGAACGATTAATTCCGTTTTCCAATAAGCTCCTCGAAAAGATCGAGAAGTATTTGAAGGAAAAGACAACGATTAATTCTGAAAACGCCTTAGGAGACCGAAGTGAATCTGGCGAGGTTGTAAAAAATTTCTTCATTACGGAATCTGGAAAAAAAATGTATTCGAAATTGGTTTATCGTATTGTTCATAAGTATATTGGCCAGGTTTCGACAAGTCCATATAAAAGTCCTCATGTGTTAAGGCATACTTTTGCCACCCATATCCTGAACAATGGGGCAGAATTGAATGCGGTTAAAGAGCTTTTAGGGCACGCAAATCTTTCTGCAACTCAAGTTTACACTCATAATACGATTGAGAAATTAAAGAGAGTTTATAAACAAGCCCATCCAAAGGCATAAAAAAGGAGGTCAGAATGAACATTAAAATCAACTCTGTCCATTTTAAGAGTGATAAAAAATTAGATGATTTTATCAAGGAGAAATTAAGAAAAATGCCGAACCTATTTGATGGAATAATAGGGAGCGAGGTTATCTTGAAACTTGAGAATACTGAAAACAGGGATAATAAACTTGTTGAAATCAGACTGATAATTCCAGGGTATGACTTATTCGCAAAGAAGCAATCCAAGACCTTTGAAGAGGCTACAGACCAAGCAATTGAAGCTCTGCGAAAACAACTGGTTAAGCATAAGGAAAAAATAAGAGGCTTGTAGAAATCCAAGGAACAATGATGGGCTGTCACAACGTGACAGCTTTTTTTTTAACATATGGCATACAGGTCCATAGCATAACAAAATCATGTTATTTTTGATTTTTATCAATTAAATTTGATTTTTATTTTTTTTTCTTTATATTTGCATTTTTGATTTTGCTTTACTTAACTTTGTATAATTAAACTACGCAACATGAAAAGGATTGTTCACAAAGTATTGGTATTTCTAATATTTACTGTAATTCCTACTATCGTTACGTTCGCAGATCCTCCAGGCCCTCCGGGACCCGGCGGAGATCCCACTACAAATGGTGGAACTCCTGTAGGTGGAGCCATAGACGATGGAATAACCATATTATTAGCTTTAGGAATTGGCTACGCTGTTTACCAATTATATGAACTGAGGAAAAAAGCAAAAGCAGAGGCTGATTGACAACTTTCTTCGGATATTGTAGATTATCGATTCATTACGTTAATATTTTGGAAAAGAGTTTTGTTGCTTGAATAAATGGTGAACATACATTAAGTGACATTTCCTTGTTACAAAGCGGGAAGTCTTAATATTGAATACATTAGTGTTGGTGAATTGATAACACATTTTAGGGATTTCATTGGATCAAAAATCATTTTGTTGGAAGCTTCCTGAAGTTCTTTGAAGTTTATAGTACGGTGGAAAAGAAAAATACGTTGGATGTTGTAATTTTGAAAATGGATTTATTTGGAAATCAATAAATAAGCTCTTTGTATCTTTAATCTTACTAGGTAAATTAATAAATACTAAATCATATACTTATGAAGAAAGTCAGTTTACCATGGAATTTCATGAAAATAGGCTATCCTTATATGACAATGTGCCTGCTTTTTATTTCAATTTTATCTGCCCAGTCACAAACTCATATTACAAATTCCACAACGGTTAATATTGAATCTGGGACTACATTTACCAGCATGGAAGATTTACTCCTTGATGCAGGAGGTTCACTTAATAATCAAGGGACTATGGTTATTAAGGGAAACCTGATAAATAATAATACATCACCTTCTTCTCTTGGCACAGGGACCTTTGAGTTTGCTGGAACAAATGCTCAGACTATCAGTGGCCCAAATGTATTTACCAGTCTGACGATCAATAATTCAGCGGGCGTGTCACTTACAGGGACTTACGACAACCAGGTAACAGGAACCCTGGCATTATCAAACGGTTTGCTGACTCTTGACGGCTTGAATTTATTGCTGGGTCCATTAGCCAATATTGCAGGAGTACCATCTTCTTCTAAAATGGTTATTCCTACAGGGGCTGGTGAACTCAGAAAGGAATTTTCCGGGATAGGAAGTTTTACATACCCGGTTGGTGACAATTCCGGGTTAGCTGAATATTCTCCCGTTACAGCAAATTTCACGGGTGGAACGTTCGGTTCAGGTAATTACCTGGGTATAAGCCTTAAAAATTTGGCTGATCCGGATCCGAACATTGCAACTGGGGATTACCTTAATCGTTATTGGACGCTTTCCAATAATAATATTACGGGGGCCATCAACTGTGGGTTAACCTTTAATTTTCTGGATGCAGATGTGAACGGCACCAAGGCAAACCTTTATTGTATCAAAACCTCACCAGTCCTTGAAACATTTGACGGATATTCGGCCGGAAACCAACTGACCGCTACGGTCAATAGTTTCAGCAGGTTCACAGGTGCCAGGGCTGCGCTGACTTCCAATGTGGTTGCATTTCTTGAAGGTGCAAACGATGGTTCCGGTTCAATGACCACCTTTTTACCTTTATATACACCTGAAATCTCCACAGATCCTTTTCCACTGACACAGCCCTATTCCGGTTCACCTTGGTTCTATGATGGAACAGAGTACGTTACAACCGTTCCAAGCGGAGTAGTTGATTGGCTTTACATCGAGCTCCGTGAAGCTGATGCGCCTGAAAATGCCTCAGCAGCAACGATTTTTGGAAAACGCGCCGCATTCCTGAAAAGTGATGGTTCTATTGTTGAGATCGATGGTATTACCCCTGTTAAATTTTACAATGCCCCGGTAACCCCGGGCAATAATGTTTACGTTGTGATCAAGCACAGAAATCATCTCCCGATTATGTCAAGTGCCGGCGTTACTAAAAATGTGAGTGGTATATACAGTTATGACTTTACAGATGATGGTTCAAAATCCTATGGATACCCTGACGGGATAAAACTATTAGGTGGCAAGTGGTCGCTTGTTGGTGGGAACGGAAATCCTGATAGTGATATCAATACAGATGACTATACGTTGTCATGGGATCAGGAATTTGGGTATTTTGACGGATACTATTCCGGGGATTTTAACATGAACGGTTCCGTTGATACGGATGATCTGACCCTGATCTGGGATGTTAATTTTGGAAGTTTTTCTAACATATACGATATGGTGAAGCGCGGATATCATTCCATGGTACCATAATGAATAGCCAACTTGCCAAGTAACAAATCTATGTATGTAATCAAATACAAATAAACTATGAAAAAATATACTGTAATAGCCACATTCTTCTTGTTATTAATACTTTCGTTCAACGGATCTGCCCAGCAGATGACCTGGCGGATGACAAACCCGAGGATCTCCAGCGGAGGAGGGGTTGATTCACTGGTATGGGATGTTGAAGCCAAATGCAGTGCAGCGAACACCTATCTGGCCGGATTTACCGTAGTTATGGGGTTCGATATCAATGCTTTTGTTGACGCAACAAACTCTGATATCGTTGTAAGGAAGGGTAGTCATTATGCATCGCTTAACCCGAATGGCAATCCCAAGTATAACCTTGCCACTGCAAGCTTTACAGGAACCGGTAGCGCAAGAAGGCTGAACCTTGGAATTGTCACGAATGACAACAATGGAAACCCGGGGGGAAGTTCGTGGTTCGAAGAAGTTCTGACTACATGGCACCAGGTTTTCAGGGTGACGTTAAAAATAGAAAATAACACAAAAGCCGCTTGGATGTTTTTCAGGCCGAATTTTGCCGGTACATATCGCTCACTTGGCTCAACAACCGTTACCCAATATACAACACCGCATCTTACTGATCCAAAAGATTTTAAAAACCTTTATCTTGGAAGAATTTATTGTCAGACATATGGATGGACCCAAGTTGGAGGAAGCCTGAACTGGGGATATACCCCGAACCTTAATACCTCGGTTTGGGATACTGCCGCCACTTTAAGCACAACCGCTGCCATAGCTGGTAAATTGCGTATACATCCAAGTTCAGCTTCGCAACCTGAAGGTCGGTTAAAAATCCTGCCGGGCGGGCAATTGACATGTTATGATAGTACAATTATTCAGTCTGTTAACGGCCTGTGGATTGTTACAAGCACCAATGGTGGCGCAGATGGTTCCTTTATAGATAATGGTACTATCGTATATGGATCTGGTGCTTCTGCTTATGTTGAAAGGTATTTATCACAGGATAGCTGGCATACCTTCTGCATGCCGATAACAAATACTATTGCAAATACTTTCAAAAAATTATACATGAAATGGTATGATGAGCCAAATCATAACTATGTATATATTACTACCATAAATAATCTTGATTCAGTTATTGCCAGTCCGATGAATGGATATTTTATGTGGTCAAGTTCGAATACGACGGGCAATGCAACTGTTAAAATGTCAGGCCCGCTGAATACAGCGCCTGCCTCTGCACCAATTACTATGAACCTTACAAGATCAGTTTATCCTCCTGCACCTGGTTATCAATATGATGGCTGGAATTTTATAGGTAACCCCTTTGCCAGTGGAACAGATATTCAAAGTTTCGGATGGACTTTTACTGATTTGGATCCAGTGATATATACATTTGATGGATCAGTATATAAATCCTATAACAGAGAAACACATGTTGGGAGTGGTTCAAGATACCTTTCTCCTATGCAAGGCTTTTTTGTTCATGTTGATACTGTGCCGTCAAATAATGCTTCAGGCAGTATTAGTGTACACAATGCTTCACGTATTCATTATAATGGTCCATATTTGAAGGAAACTCCAGTTTTGGATGATTTATTAATATTAAATACTGATGGTAATGGTATTTCTGATGAAGCGTGGATTAATTTTAATATGGATGCAACAATCCAATTTGACCCTCAATATGATGCATATAAGTTATTTGGTGTTACTGAGGCTCCTCAGTTATACAGTATCCTGCCTGGCAACCTCGCTTCAATAAACGTTTTGCCGTGGACCAGTATAAATCAAGTTATTCCACTTGGATTTACCTGTGGACTTTCAGGAAATTATACCATAACTGCAAGTAACCTGAATAGTTTCCGTTCCGGAGTTAAAGTCTATCTTGAAGATACAAAGAACCCCGGAGTAATGCAGGATTTAATGATAAATCCTACATACCAGTTCGATTATGTAGCAGGTGAGTCAGCAAACAGATTCATCTTGCACTTCACCAACAATTATTTTGGAATCTCTGAGAGTACAGCTGGCTCATTCCAGATTTATTCAAACGAGAATATTGTTTATATTAAAAATAATTCAACTTCGACTACTAAGGGTCAGGTATATATATATGACATTAGTGGTCGGGAGATTTATCGCTCACTGTTGCAGAATACAAACATCAATAAATATTCGATTGACGTAGTTCAGGGATATTATTTTGTTAAGCTTATTACACCAACAGAGAGTTTTAATCAAAAGGTTTATCTAAAATAATAATTGTTACAATCAAAGAAAAAGTTTAAGGCCGTTGGACTATTTCAACGGCCTTCTTTGTCTTTATACGAGATTCCGGATTTCCTTTTAGCATTAACTTGATGGCTTTGACAAAATCAGATTTAATATTGAAAGACTATCCCGTTTTATTCTGGTTTATCCTTCTTCTACCCTTTAGTGCTTATACTCAGGATTCATTACCTTGTGCACGAATTGAGAAATATATACCCTATGGTAGAATTCATTATTTAAACTTACCAGTTGACAAGGTTAAGTGTTCCCAGTTCTCTAATTTTACACTTCAGGAATATATCGAGACAGATCATGTATGGGTGTCCGTCTCAACGGGAACAGATTCTCTGCTCACGGCCTCTTTGAAAAGTTACGCTGTTTCTGCAATCTATCCCGATCCTGATAGCTGCCTGCTTTCTTTCTCAGGAAAGCTTAATACTGGCAACACTGAGGTTTTTTTAACACGTTCTTGGAATCCGAATGGAAATCCTCCTGATTATGATGGTTGGAACTTAATTGGAAACCCTTACCCTAGTGCCTCTGACTGGGAATCTACTGCCTGGTCCCTGCAAAATGTTGATCCCGTCCTCTATTTTTTTGACGGAATAAACTATAGACCCTATAACCGGAATAACCATCTTGGGAATGGGTCAAGATTCATACCTTCAAATCAGGGATTTTTTCTTCATGTCACTTCGGGCAATTCAGGAGTTGTTTCAACGGATAACTCTTCAAGGGTACACAACATAAATCCGTTTTATAAATCATCAGGATTTATAATTGATTTATTGAGGATTGAAGCTCAAGGGAACAATTTTACCGATGAGGCTTTTATCCATTTTGACCCGACCACTACATTGCAATTTGATCCGGATGATGATGCATATAAACTTTTCGGAATTCCAGAATCTCCACAGGTCTTCAGCATTCTTCCAGATAAACTCGCGGCTATAAATGTTAGACCATATTCAGGGTATAATACATTGGTACCTCTTGGTTTCAAGTCGGGGACAGAAGGTGCATATTCCCTGGTTTTTCACGGACTGAATACCTTTTTTGAAATTGATACAATCTATCTTGAAGACAAGAAGCTAGACGAATGGCAAAATTTATCAGCCGATTCTATATATAATTTTACCTCTAACCCGGATGATGACCCAGGCAGGTTTGTTATTCATTTTAATTATACAGTGACAGGTGTAAGAACCCAAGTTGTAAATACATGCTTTTTCATTTATGGATTTGAGCATTCCGTAACAGTCATGAAGCAATGTCAGGAGTTTCAGTCTGAAATTCTCTCAATATTCGACATGACAGGTCGGCGTATTTACCAGACAACTCTTACTGGAGGAGGATCTCGAAAGATATTTCTCAATGTAAATAACGGCTATTATCTTGTTCTATTGAATTCCGACACAGGTATTTGTAAAAAAATGGTATATTTGTATTAAATTGAATTTTTTGACCAAATTGATGTTGGAAACATACTAACCTGAAAAAATTTTCAACAACCCCCTTCATTTGGTTCATTCGTTTTAATCCGAGTATCAGATAAATATACAATTTGGTACAACCTTTGTCAATTCTTTTTCCGTTTTCTTGATTAAAATAAAAAAATCCTTTGATATTAAAGGAAAAGTTCCTAATTTTGCAGTCCTTTTTGGAAAAAAGATTTTGGGGGTATTGAATAATTTGTTATTTATCAAACAGATAAAAGATAGTTTTTTGCCGATGTAGCTCAGCTGGTAGAGCAGCTGATTTGTAATCAGCTGGTCGGCGGTTCGAATCCGTCCATCGGCTCATCCAGGAAATAGAAGGATGATATTTGTTCTTTGTTTTTTATTTTGATTCTTGTTAAGTTAAGTATACTTTCATCAGGAATAATCACAGGGGGAGATACCAGAGCGGTCAAATGGGGCAGACTGTAAATCTGTTGGCGAAGCCTTCGGAGGTTCGAATCCTCCTCTCCCCACTGAAAAAGGAAAGGTTGTATTTGCGAAGTGCCAAATTAAAAGAGATACATATATTGTGGCGAGGCAGGAATCAAACGGAATTTGCGGAAGTAGCTCATTTGGTAGAGCGAAAGCCTTCCAAGCTTTAGGTGGCGGGTTCGAGCCCCGTCTTCCGCTCAGAAACGTCGGATTTAACCGGAACATTTACACGGTTACCGATTATTATTGCCGATGTAGCTCAGTTGGTAGAGCACTTCCTTGGTAAGGAAGGGGTCACGAGTTCAAATCTCGTCATTGGCTCACTTAAAATCAACATGTCCTATTTTCCTAATTGTAATATTTATCAATATTAACCAAAAATAGAAAACACGTAATTAAACTTAATTTTATATGGCAAAAGAAAAATTCAACCGTTCCAAACCACACGTTAACGTTGGAACCATTGGTCACATTGACCATGGAAAAACAACCCTTACAGCCGCAATTACTTTGGTATTGGCAGATAAGGGATTATCTGAATACAGGTCATTTGATTCCATTGACAATGCACCTGAGGAAAAAGCCAGAGGTATAACGATAAACACTGCACACATCGAATACCAGACTGCAACGCGTCATTATGCACATGTTGATTGCCCCGGACACGCTGACTATATTAAGAATATGGTTACCGGTGCTGCTCAAATGGATGGTGCTATTGTGGTTGTTGCTGCTACAGATGGTCCGATGCCTCAAACCAGGGAACATATTCTTCTTGCACGTCAGGTTGGTGTACCAAAGATCGTTGTTTTCATGAACAAATGCGATATGGTAGATGATCCTGAGTTGCTTGATCTCGTTGAACTGGAAATCAGGGAACTTCTGACATTCTACGGATTTGACGGAGCTGCAACCCCTGTAATCCGCGGTTCTGCACTTGGCGGATTAAATAAAGAGCCGGTATGGGTAGAAAAGATCATGGAATTAATGGATGCTGTTGACAGCTACATTCCATTGCCGACCCGTGATGTTGATAAGCCATTCCTTATGCCAGTTGAAGACGTATTTTCAATTACCGGACGTGGTACTGTTGCCACCGGCAGAATTGAAACAGGCGTTATCAATACCAGTGATCCAGTTGAAATTATTGGTATGGGTGCTGAGAAGTTGAAATCAGTAGTAACCGGAGTAGAAATGTTCAGGAAGATTCTTGACCGTGGTGAAGCTGGTGATAATGCTGGTCTTTTGCTTCGTGGTATTGACAAGGATGAGATTCGCAGAGGGATGGTAATTGCCAAACCAGGTTCCATTACACCTCACAAACATTTCAAAGCAAGCGTGTATGTTTTGAAAACTCAGGAAGGTGGACGCCATACCCCATTCCATAATAAATATCGTCCACAATTCTATTTCCGTACAACTGATGTTACAGGAGAGATTACTCTTCCAGAGGGTGTGGAAATGTGTATGCCGGGTGACAACTTGACAATTGAAGTTCATCTTATTTCTGAAATCGCTATGAGTCTTGGACTTAGGTTTGCTATCCGTGAAGGAGGAAGAACCGTAGGTGCCGGACAGGTAACAGAAATTCTGGACTAAATTTAATATTGGTGATTGGTTTAAAGCCGAAAACCGTACAATTCATCCATATAAAAAAGTTTAATTGCACACGGGTGTAGCTCAACTGGTAGAGTGGCGGTCTCCAAAACCGTAGGCTGTGGGTTCGATTCCTACCACCCGTGCAAAATATTAGATAAATGGCAAAATCAAAAGTCGCTACATATTTCAAGGAAAGTTATGACGAGCTTATGCATAAAGTTTCCTGGCCAACCTGGAATGAATTACAAGGTAGTGCGATAGTCGTGTCCATTGCTTCCCTAATCATCGCATTTGTGGTGTTTCTGATGGACGAAGTCTTTCGCAATGTTCTCATGCAATTTTACAAGCTTTTTTAAAGCAACCAGGAATTTATCTAATGTTATATTCGGATAGAACATTCGCATCAATTACATCGCAGCATGAGTGAAGTTGTTAAAAAGTGGTATGTTATCAGGGCGATTAGTGGGAATGAGAAGAAGGTTAAACAGTATATCGAGAGTGAAATTGTTAACCAGAATCTCCAGGAATATATTTCACAAGTGCTGATTCCGACCGAAAAGGTCTATATGATCCGTAACGGTAAGAAAGTAAGCAAAGAAAGGAATTACTTTCCTGGTTATGTTCTGATTGAAGCAACCCTTACAGGAGAAGTCCCACACATAATTAAAAATGTTCCAGGTGTTTTGGGATTTCTCGGTGCGAAAGGTGAACCGCATCCATTGCGGCCTACTGAAGTTAAAAGGATCCTTGGAAAGTTCGACGAACTTGCAGAGCAAAGTGAGGAAATGAATATTCCATTCATTGTCGGAGAAACAGTAACTGTAATTGACGGTCCTTTTAACAGTTTCAGCGGAGTTATTGAGGAGATAAATGAAGAGAAGAAGAAACTGAAAGTCATGGTTAAGATTTTCGGGCGCAAAACCCCGTTGGAGCTAAGTTTTATGCAGGTTCAAAAAGAATAGTTTTATCCGGTTATCGAATAGAATCCCGGTAAACACTTTAATTAAAAAAAAATGGCAAAAGAAGTAAGTGGAATTATCAAGTTACAGATAAAGGCAGGTTCGGCAAATCCATCACCCCCAGTAGGCCCTGCTTTGGGTGCCAAGGGCGTGAATATTATGGAGTTTTGCAAGCAGTTTAATGCACGAACTCAGGATAAAGGAGGGAAGCTTATCCCTGTAATCATAACTGTTTATAAAGATAAGTCTTTTGATTTTATTATTAAAACCCCTCCTGTTGCTGTTCAACTTCTGGAGGTGACCAAACTTCAAAAGGGATCTCCGGAACCAAACCGTAATAAAGTTGCTGCAGTGTCCTGGGAACAGGTTCAGAAAATTGCTGAAGATAAGATGACGGACCTTAACGCTTTTACCCTTGATTCCGCAATGAGGATGGTCGCAGGGACGGCTCGAAGCATGGGAATTACTGTAAGTGGTGAACCCCCTTTTAAGAGCTAAAGACTTTTATTTTCGGGTTTCTATTGTTGAAAAAAACAATCATATAAAAAAAATGAAATGGCTAAGTTGACAAAAAAAAGGAAAGAAGCTTTAGCAAAGTTTGAAAAAAATTCTGTTTTTTCCTTACCCGAAGCTGTAGGAATCGTCAAAGAGATCACCAATACCAAATTTGATTCCTCAGTCGATATGGACATTCGCCTTGGAGTGGACCCCCGTAAAGCCAATCAGATGGTAAGGGGAACTGTTACATTGCCGCATGGCACAGGGAAAACTTTACGTGTACTTGTGATTTGTACTCCAGATAAGGAAGAAGAAGCGAAACAATCAGGTGCTGATTTTGTGGGACTTGATGAGTATATTGACAAGATCAAAAAAGGATGGACCGATGTTGATGTTATTATAACTATGCCTAGTGTTATGGCAAAGGTTGGAGCGTTGGGAAAAATTCTTGGTCCACGGGGACTTATGCCGAATCCAAAGACTGGGACCGTAACAATGGACATTGGAAAAGCAGTGAAAGAAGTTAAAGCCGGAAAAATTGACTTTAAGGTTGATAAGTTTGGGATCATTCACTCATCAATAGCAAAAGCTTCATTTGAAAAAGATAAAATTGTCGATAATGCAAAAGAGCTTATGCAGACTATTATCAAACTTAAGCCAGCTTCGGCAAAGGGTACTTATATAAAAAGTATCTATTTGTCAAGTACCATGAGCCCTGGTGTTCAGGTAGAACCAAAATCTGTGAATGCCTGATTTTATTAGGAAAAACTGAGAGCGCTTATTATGAAAAAAGACGAAAAAAACGAATTTATTGATGCTCTGGCTGAAAAGTTAAATACTGTCAACAATTTTTATCTGGCCGATATCTCTAATTTGAATGTTGAAACCAGCAACAAATTAAGAAGGCTTTGTTTTAAAAGAAACATACAGATAAATGTTGTAAAAAATTCATTGCTGAAGAAAGCGATGGAAAAGACTGGGAAAGAGTATAATGAACTTTATGGAATAATGAAGGGCCCAACCTCTATCATGTTTTCGGAGGTGGTGAACGATCCCGCAAAATTGATCCAGGAATTCAGACGTACAAGCACTAAGCCTATTCTTAAAGGAGCTTATGTTCAGGAAACTGTCTTTATCGGCGATGATCAACTTCTTGCATTGGTAAATATCAAATCAAGGACTGAACTCATCGGAGATATTATCGGTTTATTGCAGTCACCTCTCAAGAATGTTATAAGTTCTTTGAGTTCAGGTGGAAATAAGCTTTCGGGCATCGTAAAGACACTTTCGGAGAGACCTGAATAACTGTCTTGCCGGATAGAGTAAAAGAAATTATCAGAATTATTAATAATCTTAATAAACAATTGTAAAATGGCAGATTTAAAAGCTTTTGCAGAACAGTTAGTTAATTTAACGGTAAAAGAAGTTAATGAATTAGCTAAGATATTGAAAGACGAATATGGTATAGAACCTGCAGCAGCAGCTGTTGCAGTAGCCGCACCAACTGCATCAACAGCAGCAGTGGCAGAAGAAAAAACCACATTTGACGTTATCTTAAAATCAGCTGGTCAAGCAAAATTAGCTGTAGTTAAATTAGTTAAGGAACTGACAAGTTTAGGATTAAAAGAAGCAAAGGAACTGGTTGACGCTGCACCAAAAGCAGTTAAGGAAGGCGTTAGCAAGGATGAAGCACAGGCTTTACAGAAACAATTACAGGAGGCTGGTGCAGAGGTTGAAATTAAGTAGATATTTACTTTCTACACAAGTATAAATAGTTATAGACTTCTTACGATTTTTCGTGAGAAGTCTATGGCTTATTATTATTTTATGTAGTTATGATGCGATAATTGCATCAGAATAGTTTAATTTCTAACCTGTTCCGAATTTTGGAACTCAAAAAGCAGACCCTTGGCTTCAAAAAAAATCGATAGAATCAGTTTCGCATCCACGAAGATTCAGTCTGAATATCCTGACTTTCTTGACATTCAAATAAGATCCTTTCAGGATTTCTTCCAGTTGGAAACAAATCCTGAAAACAGGGTCAATGAAGGATTGTATAAGGTATTTGCGGAAAATTTTCCGATTTCGGATGCCCGGAACAACTTTGTTCTGGAATTTTTGGATTATTTTATTGATCCGCCCAGGTACTCAATTGATGAGTGCATTGAACGCGGACTTACTTACAGTGTGCCATTAAAGGCAAAATTGAAATTGTATTGTACTGATCCTGAGCATGAAGATTTCGAAACTATCATTCAGGATGTTTATCTTGGAATGATTCCTTACATGACTCCAAGAGGTACCTTTTGCATTAATGGTGCGGAGCGGGTAGTTGTTTCACAGTTGCATCGTTCCCCCGGGGTATTTTTCAGTACCAGTTTCCATGCAAACGGTGTTCAACTTTATTCAGCAAGGATTATCCCGTTTAAAGGTTCCTGGATTGAGTTCACGACCGATATCAATAATGTAATGTATGCATATATCGATCGTAAGAAAAAATTACCTGTCACTACACTTTTAAGGGCAATAGGGTACGAAAGCGATAAGGATATTCTTGAAATTTTTGGGCTTGCCCAGGAAATTAAAGTTAGTAAAGCGGCGTTAAAACGCGTGTTGGGGTCAAAACTCGCCGCAAGGGTTGTTCGCTCATGGATCGAAGATTTTGTTGATGAAGATACTGCTGAGGTTGTATCAATCGAAAGAACTGAAGTGATCATAGAACGTGAAACCATACTTGAGGATCAGCACATTGACCAGATCGTTGATGCCGGAATAAAAACTATCCTGATACATAGGGAAGAAGCCCAGGCAACAGATTATTCTATCATTTTCAATACACTTCAAAAAGATACTGCAAACTCTGAAAAAGAGGCAGTTGAATATATATACAGACAGTTACGTAATGCAGAACCACCGGACGAAGAAACCGCAAGAGGAATAATTGAGAAGTTATTTTTCTCTGATAAAAGGTATGATCTGGGGGATGTCGGCCGATACAGGATCAACCGCAAGCTGAACCTTGACATTCCGATTGAAACCAGGGTACTTACAAAGGAAGACATTATCTCGATCATTAAGTACCTGATAGAATTGGTTAATTCGAAAGCAGATGTTGATGATATTGACCATCTAAGTAACCGGCGTGTCAGAACAGTTGGTGAACAGTTGTATAACCAGTTCGGAGTCGGACTATCAAGAATGTCTCGGACCATCCGCGAAAGGATGAATGTCAGAGACAATGAGGTTTTTACCCCAATGGATCTCATCAATGCTAAAACACTTTCTTCGGTAATCAATACATTTTTTGGGACAAATCAATTGTCTCAGTTCATGGATCAGACCAATCCTCTTGCGGAGCTTACCCATAAAAGAAGAATTTCAGCGTTAGGTCCTGGCGGTTTATCACGTGAACGTGCAGGATTCGAGGTGCGTGACGTACATTATACTCACTATGGTCGGTTGTGCACCATTGAAACCCCGGAAGGTCCGAATATCGGATTGATATCATCATTATGCGTATATGCAAAGATTGATAAGCTGGGTTTCATTGAAACCCCCTATCACCGTGTAGTGGAAGGAAAGGTGATGCTTAAAGAGGCACCGGTTTACCTGACAGCTGAAGAAGAAGAGAAGAAAATCATAGCCCAGGCCAGCACGCCGATGCATGATAGTGGGAACCTTGCTGAGGATAAAGTAAAAGTCAGGTATCTGGCCGATTACCCGATCATTGAAAAGGCGAAAGTTGACCTGATCGATATCGCACCAAACCAGATCGCATCGATTGCTGCTTCTCTTATCCCATTCCTGGAGCATGATGACGCCAACCGCGCTCTCATGGGATCAAATATGATGCGGCAGGCTGTTCCTTTATTGAATCCAGAGATAGCACTTGTTGGGACAGGAATCGAAGGAACGGTTGCACGAGATTCAAGGGTATTAATCAATGCTGAAGGGGATGGTGTTGTTGAATATGTTGATGCAAATGAAATAGTTATCCGATACAAACGGGATGAACAAGCAAAATTAGTCAGCTTTGATGATGATATAAAAAGTTATAAACTGACAAAGTTTCAGAGGACAAACCAGAATACCTGTGTCAACCTTAGGCCAATTGTCAGAAAAGGAGATAAAGTATTCAAGGGGCAGGTTTTGTGCGAGGGCTATGCAACAAAGGATGGAGAACTGGCTCTTGGCCGGAATCTTATGGTTGCATTCATGCCCTGGAAGGGATATAATTTTGAAGATGCAATTGTTATTTCCGAAAAGGTTGTAAAAGAAGATATTTTCACCTCAATTCATATCGAGGAATTCACACTTGAAGTCAGGGATACAAAACGTGGTGTTGAGGAATTAACGAACGATATTCCTAATGTTAGTGCAGACGCGACAAGGGAATTGGATGAAAATGGTTTGATCCGGATTGGTGCGGAGGTGAATGAAGGTGATATTTTAATCGGTAAAATAACACCGAAAGGTGAAAGCGACCCTACTCCGGAAGAGAAACTTTTGCGCGCCATATTCGGCGATAAAGCCGGAGATGTAAAGGATGCTTCTTTGAAAGCGCCTCCCTCCATGAAGGGTGTTGTTATCGATAAAAAATTATTCTCAAGAGTTATCAAAGACAGAAAGGCAAAAGCAAAGGAAAAGGATGATCTGAAGAAAATGGATGATGATCACCTGAAGGATGTTGAGAAACTGAAAGCAAAACTTGTAGAAAAGCTGGGTTCCATTGTCAATGGGAAGATCTCTCAAGGTGTTTACAACAACTTTAAGGTTGAAGTTATTTCGAAAGGGACTAAGTTTGGTCCTAAAATACTGAATGAGATTGACTATGCAAATATCAATCCCAATAAATGGACCACGGATAAGGAGAAAAACGAACTGATCAAAACCCTGATCAATAACTATATAATAAAGTTCAAAGAACATCTGGGGGTATTTAACAGAAAGAAATTTGTTGCTGTTGTTGGAGATGATCTCCCTGCCGGAATCGTTCAAATGGCTAAAGTTTATATAGCAAAGAAAAGGAAGTTGAAGGTAGGTGATAAAATGGCAGGACGTCATGGTAACAAAGGAATCGTTGCTAGAATTGTCCGAGAGGAAGACATGCCTTTCCTTCAAGATGGAACTCCGGTCGATGTTGTGTTGAATCCCTTGGGAGTACCTTCCCGTATGAACCTGGGTCAAATCTATGAAACTATTCTTGGTTGGGCCGGGAAAAAACTCGGGTTAAGGTTTACCTCCCCGATCTTCGATGGTGCAACCCAGGATGAAATCAACGATTACCTGGTGAAAGCCGGGTTACCTCAAAATGGTAAAGTATACCTTTATGATGGATTAAGCGGCGAACGATTCGATCAGCCAACCACGGTCGGCTACATTTATATAATGAAGCTCCATCACATGGTTGATGATAAAATGCATGCACGCTCAATTGGTCCGTACTCACTAATCACCCAACAACCACTTGGTGGAAAGGCTCAGTTTGGAGGACAACGGTTCGGGGAAATGGAAGTCTGGGCTCTTGAAGCTTTTGGTGCTGCAAATGTACTCCTGGAAATACTTACTGTAAAATCCGACGACGTTGTTGGAAGAGCGAAAGCTTATGAATCCATCGTCAAAGGTGAAAATATGCCGGTTCCAGGCATTCCTGAGTCATTCAATGTTCTTATACATGAATTGAAAGGACTTGGATTGAATGTAACCTTTGATGCATAGCATTTTTTATCTGTGGGTCTACAACCCATAACTGATAAATTCATATATATTTTCAACCGACAATCAAAATATAATTATGGCTTTTAGAAAGGATAGTACATTAAACAGTGGCTTTTCGAAAATTACGATAAGCCTTGCATCACCAGAGAAGGTCCTTGAGAGCTCGAGTGGTGAAGTACTAAAGCCGGAAACAATAAATTATCGAACTTACAAACCTGAGAGGGATGGTCTTTTCTGTGAACGTATTTTCGGACCTGTGAAAGACTGGGAATGTCATTGCGGGAAATATAAACGGATCAGGTATAAAGGTATTGTTTGCGACAGGTGTGGTGTTGAAGTTACGGAGAAAAAGGTAAGAAGGGAACGCACAGGTCATATCCAACTTGTTGTTCCTGTAGCTCATATCTGGTTCTTCAGGTCTTTGCCAAATAAAATTGGTGCTCTTTTGGGTCTTCCAACTAAAAAGTTGGATTCAATCATTTATTATGAGAAATATGTTGTCATAAATCCTGGTATAAAAAAGGCGGATGGTATCAACTATCTGGATTTTCTTTCGGAAGAAGAATATTTTGACATCATTGATAAACTTCCTCCTGATAATCAATATCTGGATGATTCTGATCCGAATAAATTTATTGCCAGCATGGGTGCGGAAGCATTGTATTCCCTGCTTTCCCGGCTTGATCTTGATAAAGAATCCTATGATCTGAGGCATAAGGCAAGTACAGAGACTTCCCAGCAAAGGAAGAGCGAAGCCTTAAAGAGGTTGCAGGTTTTTGAAGCTTTTCGTGATGCACAGAAACGAATGGAAAATAGACCGGAATGGCTCATCGTGAAAGTTGTACCTGTCATACCACCAGAATTAAGGCCACTCGTGCCTCTTGATGGAGGAAGATTTGCCACATCTGACCTCAATGATCTTTACAGGAGGGTAATTATCCGGAATAACAGGTTAAAGAGGCTTATTGAGATAAAAGCCCCGGATGTCATTATGAGAAATGAAAAGAGGATGCTGCAGGAAGCTGTAGATTCTCTGTTCGATAATTCGCGCAAAGCCAGCGCAGTGAAAACGGAATCAAACAGAGCACTTAAGTCATTGAGCGATAGTCTTAAAGGAAAGCAAGGTCGATTCCGTCAGAATTTACTTGGTAAAAGGGTTGACTATTCTGGTCGTTCCGTGATCGTTGTAGGGCCTGAAATGAAACTCAATGAATGCGGTCTCCCGAAAGAAATGGCATCTGAACTATACAAACCTTTCATCATTCGTAAAATGCTTGAGAGAGGGATTGTGAAGACCGTAAAATCTGCTAAAAAAATTGTTGACAGGAAAGATCCTGTGGTGTGGGATATACTCGAAAACATTTTAAAGGGACATCCTGTGATGCTTAACCGTGCCCCTACCTTGCACAGATTAGGTATCCAGGCTTTCCAGCCCAAACTTATTGAAGGTAAGGCTATCCAGTTGCATCCGCTTGTCTGTACGGCTTTCAATGCTGACTTTGACGGTGACCAGATGGCCGTTCACGTTCCTCTTGGAAATGCAGCAATTCTTGAAACGCAGCTTCTGATGCTGGCTTCACATAACATCCTGAATCCTGCAAATGGGGCACCAATTGCAGTTCCTTCACAAGACATGGTACTCGGGTTATATTATATGACCAAGGCCAGAAAAAGCGAGAAGACCGAAGTTGTTAAAGGAGAAGGAATGACATTCTATTCTCCGGAAGAAGTAATCATTGCATATAATGAGAAGAAAGCCAACCTTCATGCAATGATCAAAGTGAAGATCAAAGACAGGGAAGACGGGGTGTCAGTTGTTAAAATGCTTGAAACGACCGTTGGCAGAGTTATTTTCAACAGGGTTGTTCCTGAAGAATACGGATATATAAACCAGCTGCTCACCAAGAAGGCACTTCGTGATATTATTGGTGATGTTCTGAAGAAAACCGGAACTGCAAAAACTGCAAAGTTCCTTGATGATATCAAGGATCTTGGATTCCAGATGGCTTTCAAAGGAGGCTTGTCGTTCAATCTTGACGATGTTATCATCCCGGTGATTAAGGAAGAACTTGTTGGTGAAGCGGAACTTGAAGTTGAGGACGTTGTCAATAACTACAACCAGGGTTTTATCACCAATAATGAAAGATATAACCAGATCATCGACATCTGGACACACACCAACTCTTCTCTTACCCAAAAGCTCATGACCCAGCTTTCCAAAGATAAGCAGGGATTCAATCCGGTTTATATGATGCTTGATTCTGGTGCGAGAGGTTCAAAGGAGCAGATCAGGCAGCTTTCAGGGATGAGAGGTTTGATGGCAAAACCTCAGAAATCAGGCGCTTCAGGGGGTGAAATCATTGAAAATCCGATTCTTTCAAATTTTAAAGAAGGATTATCGGTTCTTGAATATTTCATTTCAACGCATGGTGCCCGTAAAGGTCTTGCAGATACTGCATTGAAGACCGCTGATGCCGGTTACCTGACACGCCGGCTCGTGGATGTTGCCCAGGATGTAATCATTTCTGAAGAAGATTGTGGTACACTGAGAGGTCTGACAATTTCCGCTTTGAAAAAACAGGAGGAAGTTGTTGAAACATTATATGACAGGATTCTTGGGAGGGTTGCATTACATGATATTTACCACCCTCAGACCGGAAAGCTCATTATCCTGGCGAGCCAGGAAATAACGGAAGAAATTGCGCATATGATTGAGGATTCTCCTCTTGAAACTGCAGAGATCCGTTCAGTGCTAACCTGCGAAGCGAAAAAAGGTGTTTGTGCAAAGTGTTATGGAAGAAACCTTGCGACTGGTCGCATGGTTGAAAAAGGTGAAGCCGTAGGTGTCATTGCCGCACAATCAATTGGTGAACCCGGTACACAGCTTACCTTGCGTACATTCCACGTAGGAGGGGTTGCGGGTGCACATATTGCAAGTACATCACGGATTGAAGCTAAATATGACGGTTTACTAGAAATTGATGAACTTCGTTCCGTCGAGTACACAAACAACACTGGTCAGAAATATGCAATTGTTTTGGGACGGTCAGCTGAAATGCGCATCGTAGATAAAAATACCCGTATTGCATTAAGTTCGGCCAATATCCCTTACGGTGCAAACCTCTACTTTAAAAATGGCAATGAGGTGAAAAAAGGAGACCTTATCAGTGATTGGGATCCCTATAATGCCGTAATCCTGTCAGAGGTTGCAGGAAAAGTTAGCTTTGATAATATTATTGAAGGTGTTACTTTCAGGGTTGAATCTGATGAACAAACGGGGTATCATGACAAGGTGATCATTGAAACAAGACAGAAAGCAAAGAATCCATCCATCAACATCCTGAATTCATCGGGAGATATTATTCGAACATATGATATCCCAGTTGGAGCTCACATTATCGTTGAAGATAAAGCTAAGATTAAAGCAGGAGAAGTCCTTGTAAAAATCCCAAGAGCCATTGGAAAAGCAGGTGACATTACGGGAGGTTTGCCAAGGGTGACTGAATTGTTTGAAGCCAGAAATCCATCCGATCCGGCTGTAGTCTCTGAAATAGATGGAGTTGTTTCGTTTGCAAAGAAACTCAAGAGAGGAAACCGGGAAGTTATCATTACATCGAAAACAGGAGAAGAAAAAAGGTATCTTGTTCCTACCTCCAAACAGATTCTTGCCCAGGAAAATGACTATGTAAAGGCAGGAACTCCGTTATCTGAGGGGGCGATGACCCCGAGCGACATTCTCGCTATCAAAGGACCAATGAAAGTCCAGGAGTATATTGTTAATGAAATACAGGAAGTATACCGGCTCCAGGGTGTCAAGATCAATGATAAGCATTTTGAAACCATTGTTCGCCAGATGATGCGAAAAGTCGAAGTAGAAGACCCGGGTGATTCCAAGTTCCTTGAAGGAGAATTGGTGAATAAAATTGATTTCCAGGATGAGAATGACTGGATCTACGGGAAAAAAGTTGTTACTGACCCTGGTGATTCACCCAATTTCAAGCCTGGACAGATCATCAGTGCACGTAAGCTCCGGGATGAAAACTCGATGCTTAAAAGAAAGGATAAAAAACTTGTGGAAGCGAGAGATGCACAGCCGGCAACAGCGCGTCAGGTTCTTCAGGGGATTACGCGGGCATCTCTGCAAACCAAAAGCTGGATATCTGCAGCTTCTTTCCAGGAAACGACCAAGGTTCTCACACAGGCTTCGATAAATGCAAGACAGGATGAACTGATCGGTTTAAAAGAGAATGTTATTGTTGGTCATCTGATTCCTGCCGGAACAGGTTTAAGGGAATATGAAAACCTGATCGTTGGCAGCAAAGAAGAATACGAAACACTTATGGCATCTAAAGTTGAAGACTAAAAAAACGAAAATATGCAGGATAACAAAAATAACCCGAGTCAATTAAATATTGAGATTTCGGATGAAGTCGGAGAAGGCATCTATTCCAATCTGGCAGTGATCACCCATTCGCCATCGGAATTCATTATTGATTTCATCAAGATGATGCCGGGAGTGCCAAAAGCAAAAGTGAAATCAAGAATTATTCTCACACCACAGCATGCCAAAAGATTATATAAGGCATTAAAGGAGAATGTTGCCAAATATGAACAGGCTCATGGGGAAATCAAAGACAGTGGAGGTGATATGCCCTTTAATTTAGGATTACCAACTGCCCAGGCTTAAAGGCCTTCGGTAAGTAATACTATTTTATATTCATCGACCCTGCAGCGATCATTGATTGCAGCAGGGTCGTTGTGTTTGTGGCGGTTATTTCTTCTCAGAACCTGTTGATAACATTTTTTTTAGTGATTCTTCATATTGATGAGATGAAATATTTTGCCTCTTTGCAAGGGCAATCGCCGTTCTTTCATACTTTATTGCTTCGTCCGTCTTGCCGAGTTTGAATAGAATCTGGGCATGTGTGTCATTTCCGGCAGGTTCATTCTTCAGGCTGATCGCTTTCTTTGACCATTCCATTGCCTTTTCCAGATACTTTTTCGACTTGTTGAAATCATAAACATTGCAGAGCTGGAATACATTCCAGGAAACGCTATTCAGCATTTCGTAGCTGTCAGCATAATATTTCTCAAGGTCATCATAGGCCAGATCAAGATATTTCTGTTTTTCTCCACGGGTATAATAGAGATTGAGGTCTGAGGTAAAAATTACTTTTTCTGCCCCGGAAAAACCTGAATCACGGATCTTTTGCTTCATGGCAATATAGCCTGCATCTGACATCGAAGAGCTGCGGACAAGTTTCATAAGAGAACGGACATAAACATCAGAGATTTTATTATCCGTGGAATCTTTTGTGTATAAATTGCTGAACTCTTTCTCATGGTTTACCAGATACAAGAACTCCTTTGAATTCATGTCTTCGACATAATTGTATATGATGGTCCAGTTGGAACGGAGAAGAAGATCTTGTTCATTCTGCGTGGCAAAATAGGAGGCTAACACGTCAGTAACTGGCTCGTAAGCATCAATCAGTCGTTCCAGGTAGGTTCTGATAAATAATGGATCCCGGTCACCGGCGGCATATTTTTTATAATACGAGGCAAGACATTCTTCAGGATTTTGCGCTGTTAACCCCATCGATAAATAATCATTTACTCGCCTGGGAGCACCTACTTTTTTATGAACCAGGTTTCCTTCGGGAGTAATGAAAAGAAGGGATGGATATGCCTTTACCGCATACTTTTTACGTAGTTCAAGGCCTTCACCTTTCTCCATGTCGTAAGAGCAACAGATAAAATTCTTGTTGTAAAAATCAGCTACAGTGTCATTTGTGAATATATTGGCCGCCATCCATTTGCAAGGGCCGCACCAGGATGCAAATGCATCCATAAAGATCAATTTATTTTCTTTTTTGGCCTGGGCAAGTACTTCAGACCATGGTTTTTCGGCGAATTGAATTGACCTGTTCTGGCCGAAACCATCTGAAAGTGCCATAGTAATTATAATGGCTGTTATAATAATGAATTTTTTCATCCGGATTTTTTATTTTGCAATTATACAGATAATTTGTTTTGAAGGAGTGAATTCCGGCATTTTCTCTTGTCAATCCGAAATTTCCAAATCCTTAATTGTTTTAAATTCATTTTTTTGCTTTCCCGGTAAAACTCAGTACGTATTGGAATAAATTTGTATTTTCGTCTGAATCAAATACCATGTCTCGTTTGAAAATCAAGAATATCGTATTTATAGGTGCCGGAAACATGGCGACTAATCTGGCCCTGGGATTGAAAAAGAACGGGTTTGAGATTGTTCAGGTTTTTAGCCGGACTAATGAACATGCAAAGATCCTTGCCAGGAAAGTTGATGGAGAATATTGTACAAATCTTGATCAAGTTCTACAAACAGCGGATTTATATATAATTTCTGTGGCTGATTCGGTTCTTGAGGAAATTGCCGGTAAAATTAAAATACCAGGAGGAGTGATAGTCCATACTTCCGGATCAATCCCAATGGATGTTTTGCGGGGGTGTGCCGATTTATTCGGAGTTTTCTATAGTCCTCAGACCTTTGTTAAGAAGAATCCTGTGGACCTTGATCATGTCCCAATCTGTTTTGAGGGCAATAATGAGACCACAACCGAGCTCCTCAAGGGGCTGGCCGGTCAATTATCGGACAGTGTTTATAATCTCAACTCAACGCAGCGGAAGATGGTTCACCTTGCAGCTGTATTTGCCGGAAATTTCAGCAATTTTATGTATGTGGCAGCTGAAGAATTGTTGACAAGGAACGACCTCCCGTTTGACCTGCTTCACCCAATCATCAGGCAAACCGCGGAGAACGCCTGGAAATCTACGATTTTTGATTTTCAAACTGGTCCGGCGGTTCGGGAAGATATGAAGATTCTGTCTATGCATGTTGATATGCTTTCTGATTATCCCGAATTCCGGGAACTATATGAACTGATTTCAAGGAACATTATTAAGTATAAGAGAAAGAATGAGCAATTATAAAGAGTTATTAAAGAGTATTAACACCTTTATTTTTGATTATGATGGTGTTATGACAGATGGCAGTGTGATCACCTTAAATGATGGTGAAGCTTACAGGACCTCCAGTGTAAAAGATGGCTATGCTTTGCAGCTGGCCCGGAAAAAAGGATACAATGTTGCAATAATTTCTGGGGCTAGGGCCGACTGCATGATGCACCGGCTTAATGCCTTACAAATAACAGATGTTTTTCTGGGTGTTGAGAAAAAACGCGAAACATATCATCGATACCTGAGCGAGAAAACGATTCAACATTCGAATGTGCTGTTTATGGGTGATGATATTCCTGATTATGAGATCATGCTTGAAGCCGGTCTTCCAACCTGTCCGTCAGATGCTGCTGAAGAAATTAAAAAGGTCGCAAAATACATCTCGCATTGTGCAGGTGGAAAGGGGTGTGTAAGAGACGTGATCGAACAAGTCCTTAAACTGCAGGGTAAGTGGATGAATGATGATGCATACCATTGGTAGTGAAAGTTTATGATTGATCCGAATCCATATCTTCAATAATTATGTCAACCTGGAAGCCATTTATACGGATTTCAAAAATTTTTCTAAGTTATTCACGGTTATTCCGTATTACGAACATCATTATCATCATCCTCACTCAGTTTCTCGTTAGAATCGGGATTATCAACCCATTTCTTTACGGAGGAAACGAAGGAATGATGTCTTCCCGGATTGACTTTTCTCTTCTTGTGCTGGTCACTGTATTGATCACTCTTGGTGGATATGTGATCAACGACTATTTTGATTATCGCATTGACCGTGTTAACCGTCCTGATAAAATTGTGATCGACCGGATGATTTCAGCGCGACAATCAATTATCCTCCACCTTGTTCTAACTTCCATTGCAATAATAACAGGGTTCTACCTTGCTTACAGGTTAAGGGTGATTAGTTTTGGTTTTCTTTTTCCTTGTATCGCATTTCTTCTATGGTTATATTCAGCAAAGTACAAGAGATCGTTGATTTTGGGTAATATCATTGTAGCAGTTTTATCGTCAATGGTACTATTTATTGTCTGGCTTTTTGAGTTTTTTTATCTTTCTTCAAACCCGGTACAGTTCAGTGAGGTTTTGGGAAATTTAGGGCCGACCAATAAACTTATCCTGATTTATGGTTTTTTTGCATTTCTTACTTCATTTTTCCGTGAGATCATAAAGGACATTGAGGATATAGAAGGGGATCGGGAATTTTTTTGCAGGACATTACCGATAGTAGCAGGCGTCAGGGTTTCAAAATGGATTATCGCGACCCTGGTATTGTTAACCATCCTCATTCTGGCCTTTGTTCAGCTTACATTTTACAACCGGGAGCTGATGATCGTATTCTGGTACCTTATCCTTCTTACGCAGATTCCTCTTGTTTACCTCCTGATCAGGGTATTTGGGGCTCAAACAAAAAGAGAATTTCATTCTCTAAGCCAGATCGCAAAATTTATTATGTTCACAGGCCTTTTATCAATGCAGTTAATATCCATCAGTTAATCGGAATATTATGATAAACCACAGACTTCAGAAATATGACCTGGTCCTTGCCTCACGATCACTCAGGAGGCAGTACCTGTTAAAAGAGCTTGGGCTGGACTTTGAGATCCGGACTACCAATGTAGAGGAGGTTTACCCGGAATCTCTCGCCCCAAATGAGATTGCTGTTTACCTGGCCGAATTGAAAGCCGACTGTTTTGAAAGTGGCCGGATGAATCCTAAATCGCTTATAATCGCTGCTGATACCATTGTGTATGTTGAAAATGAAATCCTTGGAAAGCCGGGAAGCTATGAAGAAGCCGTTGTTATGTTAAAAAAATTATCCGGGAAAAAGCATGATGTAATTACCGGGGTTTGTCTTAAATCCAGGAATAAAAGAAGGACCTTCCATGTTCTCTCTTCTGTATATTTTAAAGACCTTACAATTGAGGAAATCGATTACTACATCGAAAAATTTGAGCCTTTTGATAAAGCCGGAGGTTATGGCGTTCAGGAGTGGATCGGTTATATCGGGATATCAAAAATTGAAGGGTCCTTTTTTAATGTTATGGGGTTACCTGTTAAGGAATTATACGAGGAATTATTGTTGTTTTAACCTTGAATATTTTATTTTTCGCTCACTTAACATCCAGACCATAATTTAACCTTGCCATCTGCATTCAAACTTTTGTTAATAATCAGTTCTTAATCAATCAGGAAATATTCATATTTTTGCCTGTTATAATGATTATTTCTGAACAGATTCATGCTTCCACATAGAAAATTACCTATCATATTTGTTACCAATGACGATGGTATCCATGCGCCGGGGTTGAAGAAACTGACAGCAATTATGCGGGAATACGGGCATGTTGTTGTAGTTGCCCCAGATAAACCGCAATCTGGGACCGGCCATTCCATAACAATGAATACACCACTTAGGTTGGACAAGATTGCTTCTGAAGAAGGGTATGATGCTTACAGTTGCAATGGCACTCCTGTAGATTGCGTAAAACTAGGGTTTAAGATCGTCCTGAAGGGTCATCCTGACATCCTGGTATCAGGGATCAACCATGGATCTAATGCATCGGTGAACATAATTTATTCGGGCACCATGGCTGCAGTGCTTGAAGGATCAATGAGCAATGTTCCATCCATCGGCTTTTCTTTTAACAATTTTTCTCATGATTCCGACCTTGCGGTATGCGATATAACTATCAGGAATATCGTTAAAGATGTTCTGGAAAATGGAATTCCCGAAGGAGTCTGTCTGAATGTGAATATTCCTGATGTACAAGAATCTAAGCTCAAGGGGATCAAGGTTTGCAGGCAGGCGGGAGGGACATGGCAGGAGGATTTTGATGAGCGGATTGACCCTGGAGGAAGAAAATATTTCTGGTTGAAAGGATTATTCGTTAAGATCGGACATGGTCCTGATACCGATGTTTGGGCTCTTGAGAATAACTATGTTTCAGTCGTTCCGGTTCATTTTGATCTCACTGCGGAAAAAGTTATTCCTGTTTTGAAAAAGCGATTAGGAAATGTTGAATAAGAATTCATATTTGCTGGGTATTTTAATTGGAACGTTATTTCCGGTGATATTGTTTGGAATAATGATGGGAATAGATTCCTTAACAGGCGTTTTTTCCACCTCAATCATCGATTTGCCGTTGAAGAAGAAATTGTTTGTTTCGATAGCTTTGAATATTATCCCTATCCGTTATTATTTTGTTCATAGAGGAGTTGAGAATACAGGGAAAGGGATATTGATCGTTACTGTGCTTGTAATACTATTTGTAACTGTTATTTTATAATGAAATATTACATAATTGCTGGTGAAGCTTCTGGTGATCTACATGCATCCAACCTGATGAAAGCGTTGAGAAGCATTGACGAACGGGCAAATTTCAGGTGTTGGGGTGGTGACCTGATGGAAAAGCAAGGAGGTACCATTGTTAAGCATTACAGGGATCTTGCATTTATGGGATTCCTGGAAGTGATCGTGAACCTTCTGACCATTCTGAAGAACCTCAGACTCTGCAGGCATGATATTCTTGAATTTCAACCGGATGTTGTTATTCTGGTTGATTATCCGGGATTCAACCTGAGAATTGCAAAATTCGTCCATTTACAAGGGTTTAAAGTGTTTTATTATATTTCTCCCCAAGTATGGGCCTGGAAAGCATCAAGAGTAAACATCATTAAGAAGTATGTTGACCAGATGTTTGTTATCCTTCCTTTTGAAAAGGAATTTTTTGATGAACACAATTATCCTGTCGATTTTGTAGGCCATCCTTTGCTTGATATCATTACCGAGGACCGCGAATTCCCGACCAAAACGGACTTCCTTAAACGAAACTCCCTCAACAGCAGACCGATCATTGCACTTTTGCCAGGAAGCAGAAAGCAAGAAATTAAACTGGTTTTGAAGATTATGTTGTCTGCGGTTCCTTCCTTCAAAACCTTCCAGTTTGTAATCGCCGGAACAAACACCATCGGTGAAGCGTTTTATAGAAGGATAAGCAGGAAGATGGAAGTGAAAATTGTCATGAACCAGACATATGACCTGTTGAAACACTCTTATGCGGCCATTGTAACCTCAGGAACTGCAACACTCGAAACGGCTTTGCTTGGTGTTCCCCAGATCGTTTGTTACAAAGGAACCAGGATTTCTTATATTTTGGCAAAAGAGTTGATCAAGGTCCCTTATATATCACTGGTAAATCTTATTATGAAGCGGGAGATTGTAAAGGAAATCATACAGGACCGGTTCACGCCAACCCGTCTCAACTTTGAACTGAAAACAATTCTTGAAGATGAAGCCGTTAGGAACAGGATCATCTTTACCTATCAGCATATGAAAGACAGGCTTGGAGGTCCCGGCGCCTCGCAGAGAACAGCCTCCCTTATGATACAATATTTGCAGAATTCCGAAGTTTAAATCTATATCATTTTTAATCAATATTTCAACTATGAGAATTTTGAAACTCTTTGTTGCAGTTACCCTATTATGTATTATTTCACTGTCACCAGTTCATGCAGGAATGCAGAACCCACAGGCAGGATCATCCGGCAAGAAACCCTCTGAAAATACTCAGAATCCGGGGCAGAAACCAACTGGCGGGAATCAGCAGAAACAAAAGAGTACTTCATCTCCCCAGAAACGAAAACCAGCCAATACACAGGATAAAGAGCTCAGGAAATATGCAAAGGAAGAACTCGGCAAACCAGCACAGCCCACCGGAGCCATAAAAGATACGAATGAACTGAAAGCAATGGATTTCTTTGTTGCAGGGTCAGTTAAAGGGAAGCAGGGAGATTATAAAGGTGCTATTGAAGAATACACAAAGTCAATAAACAAATTCAGGACAACCGATGCATTAATCAAACGGGGGTATACATACATGCTTCTTGAAAATTACCAGCTGGCCATTAAGGATTTGAATGAAGCCCTTGATAACGATTCCGCTTCCACCAAAGCATTGTTTGCACGAGGAATGTGCAGGTTTGAAATGCGTGACCTTGCAGGAGCAGAAAAAGACCTGAAAGAATCATTAAAAAAGGATAGTGCAAATGCAATCTCCTATAATTACCTTGCTGCCGTTGCCTTTCTGAATAGGGATTACAATGGAGCCAAGGAATATTATACACTGGTTATCAAGTACAATCCTGATTACCCTGATGCATATAATTACAGAGGGATGATGAAACATTACCTGGGAGATCTGAAAGGTGCGATCGAAGACTACGATGAGGCGTTAAAGAAAACCCCTGAAAATACAGGTGCATTAAATAACAGGGGGGCGGCAAAACTCCTGCAGAATCAGTACCAGGGCGCCCTTGATGATTTTAACAAAGCCATCCAACTCAAGGATGATTACAATGATGCATATTTCAATCGTGGTAAAGCAAAATTAGGTCTGGGGGATACTGCAGGTGCATGTGAAGACTGGCATAAAGCTTTGTATCTGGGATTAGAAGATTCCGCAAAACTCATAGAAAAGCATTGTCAGAAATAGTAAAGGAACAGGCATCATCCATTTTTAAGTTTCTCTGATGAACCTTCGAGTAGGTTTTATTCTGGTGATAATTTCTCTCATCTCCTTTTTGCAAGTATCGGGTCAACGAACAACCAAAGGATACATTCAGGATGGAATCTCAAAAGCCAAGCTTGGCAATTTTCAGGCAGCCATTGATGATTTTAACAAGGCCATTGAAATTGATTCAATGGAAGCTGAACCATATTATAACAAGGGATTGGTTGAGAGCCAGATGTCTGACTATAATGCTGCTATCAGGGACTTTACAAGGGTCATCTGGTTAAAGCCATTTTATGCCGATCCATATTATAACCGAGGACTGGCGAAGGATTTCCTGAAGGACTACCATGGTGCGATTTCCGATTATAATAAAGCAGTGTCATTAAAGGCAGATTTTGCTGATGCCTATTTTAATGCAGGTTTGGCGAGAATGGATCTTAATGATTATAAAGGTGCGTCGGAAGATTTCAGCAGGGGACTACAATACAAACCGGAGTATGCACCAGGTTATTATAATCGTGGGCTCGCGTTGTTCAGCAGGAAGATTCTTCCGGATGCTATTGAAGACTTTTCGCATGCAATCAGGCTTGATAGTTCCGTTCCGGATTACTATTCAAGCAGGGGCGCCGCATTTGCCTCTTCAGGTCAATACGATGAAGCGATAAAAGATTTTGAAAGGACGATAAAGGCGAATCCTGAAAATGTGACTGCACATATGAATATGGGCCTTGCTCTTCTTTACCTGAAAAACTATAAGAAGGCAATCGAGGATTATACAAGAGCGATCCAACTGGATCCGTTGAACCATGAAGCCTATGCCAACAGGGGAGTAGCTTTCCAGCATACTGACGATTTACGTTCTGCTTGTGAGAACTGGAAGAAGGCATTATTGCTTGGTTCTGAAAAGGTTAAGACGTACATACAAAAATATTGTCCATAATGGTATTACCTTTTTGATTTTTTCCGATTAATGTATATCGGAAACAGATCAAACTGGTATTTTGAGACCCTGGAGGAAGTTCCCATTAAGCAGAATAGCGACCATTATCATTCCCGGAATATGGGCCGGGCTTTCATTCCCTCACCTGAATGTGTGGTTCTTTGTTGTACCTGCTCTTCTCTATTTTTCATTACTTCCCCTGGTTCTTGGATCAAGTACGAATTTATCATTTCGGTTGAGATGGTTAGCCGGAGTTGTCATCCATGTGATCCTTTTCATGCTTTCATTTGCCTATTCATCATCTTGTGTTATCAGGCAGAGGTGTGATTCAACCGAAGATATTAACGAGGAAAAGCATTTTTATATCGGCCGGGTGTCCCAACCAGTGAGCCAAAAAGCAAGGAATACCAAGGTAGTCGTAAAATTATTCGCCCGGGGTATGCAAGGGACCTGGAAGGTATACAGGAAAACTTTATTGGTCAACATTCAAAAGGACAAAAATTCAGAGGGCTTGTTTTTCGGTGATAGAATCCTGTTTCTTGCGTCACCAAAAGAACTGCCTGAGCCTGTAACCCCCTATTCATTTGATTACAGGAAATATTTGCGAATGCGCGGAATCTGGATGCAGGCATTTATTAAGAAAAGCCACTGGAGGATGATCCCAGGCGGAAAAAAAATATACCCACAATTGATTGCATTGCATCTTAGAAACACCTTGCTGGATATTTTCAGGAATAATGGAATTACTGGACAGGAATTCGCAGTGGGGTCAGCGCTGCTTTTAGGGTATACTGACGAGATTGATCCAGGTATAATGAGGGATTATTCTGCCACTGGGGCTATGCACATACTATCGGTTTCAGGGATGCATGTCGGGATGATCTTTCTTGTGCTTGAGAGCCTTCTCAAGTTCCTCAGGAGATTCAAATATGGCATGATTATAAAAGCTTTCCTGATCATCGTATTTATCTGGTTTTATGCCCTGATCACCGGGCTTTCCCCTTGTGTAATGAGGGCTGCTGTCATGATTTCCCTTATTGCAGTCAGTAAAGCCATTCAACGGACCTCAGAGATACTCAATCCCTTATTGGTCTCGCTGTTATTTCTATTGGTACTGGATCCCAATTTTCTAATGGATACAGGTTTCCAGCTATCATACCTGGCCATTTCCGGGATAATTTTTCTTTTTAAACCAATCAGTGATCTTTATTCACCATCAACCTGGCTGGGAGGACAGGCATGGGGAATAATCGCTGTTTCGATGGCAGCTCAGATCGGGACATTCCCTTTAAGCATTTACTATTTTCATCAGTTCCCGAATTATTTCATGCTTACAAACATAATCGTTATACCACTCTCGAACCTTATCATTTATGCAGGGATCCTTTTGTTGGCGATTGGTTCTTTTCCGGTCATTTCCATTTTCGCAGGAAAGGTTCTGACAGCCCTTATCTGGTCATTGAACTCAATTATACATCTGATTGAGGAGTTGCCATTTTCTACGACGAAGGGTCTTTTTATAAGTGTTGCAGAGCTCTACCTGTTGTATGGGATAATTATCGGGGTCGGGCTTTTCCTGTTCTCAAAGAGGCGGAGTTATTTTTTCGGGACTCTTGGTTTGTTTATCATTTTATCAGGGTTAGGTTTGTCCAGAAAAATTGAAATACTCTACAGGAACCATATGATAATTTACCGTTTCAGGGAAACTTCCGTTGTCGAGTTAGTTCACCAGGGAAAAGGAATTCTTTTCGGGAATAATATTTTGCATATCAGCGATTATTCAGCAGAAGCTATTCAGAATATGAGGAATGTCTGGGGTTATAAAGAGACACTGAAATTCCTTGTTCATCCAGATTTGAAGAATAATCAATCAATCATCACCGGGCACTTCTTCAGACGGGGAAATTTCATTCAATTCGGAAGGACAAGGATTGTTATAATCAACAGTGATATCAATATAAAGGGAATGAAAAAAGTCCATGCAGAAATCCTTCTGGTTACCGATAATCCCAGGATAAATATACTTCAATTGCTCGAGGGTTATTCCTGCCGGCAGATCATCATCGATCGTTCTACCCCCAAATGGAAAAGGATAAAATGGAAGAAGGAGGCAGAGAAACTGGGGATTTCATATTATTCCCTGGATGATTCTGGGACTTGCATCATGCATTTATAATCCGGTAATCTTTCAAACACCTGACGCTGACGCTGCAAAACTTTTACAGTATCAAGGAATGAAAAAACCCTTGTAAATACTTTTCTTTACAAGGGTTTCCAAATTTGTTGGCGGTCTGGACGAGACTCGAACTCGCGACCTCCGCCGTGACAGGGCGGCATTCTAACCAACTGAACTACCAGACCAATTTTGAAGGCACAAAAGTAATTCATTTTTTTTAATGTACAAACATCTTTTTAAAATTACCTGCATGAATCTTGCAGGGTCAACTTCCCGGGTTTGGTTCAGACTGAATTTTTACCCAGTGATGATTACCCTCTGCCACACAATTGAATGAATGAGGAATGTCCTTCGATTTAACAAGTAATCCACATTTCTTACACTGATAGCTGTTTTGGCCTGATTCTCCCAGGTTTGTCCACTGGTGCCGACCACCAGGCGGGCAATTATAGGGACTTGGCATGACCGAACTTCCTAAAAGAGTTCCGCATTTGCTGCAATAATAGTTTTTCATATAATGCTTTTTAAAACTAAAATGTTCTTCGCGTATTTACTACTTTCACCTCCGATGAGGATCAGTCGCAACATGTGAATTCAGGGATCCAGGAATTTGACATGAGAATAATTGTTTTCCTGAACATTAAAATTATGATTTTACGGGATTCTGTCTATGTTATCAAAACAATTCTCTCAGGATCACTTCATTTTTTACGATAATTTGATATGAGATTACTAATTTAATAATTTTCATTATTCAATATTGTTTATGAATTGAATAAAAGATAGATGTCGTACCGATATATTCTTGTACCTTTGATTAGGAAAATCATGTGATGCAAAAATGGTGCAAGATATTATCTTCAGTCTTGTTCAACCTTCTTTCAATTTGTTCCTTTTCCCAGGGAGCCTGGCTTCCACCGGGCGCAGACCATAGCTTTCCGAGGACATTGGCGGATAGTGCGGCTGTCCCTTCAATCAGGAATACACTGAATGATCCGGAAATCTTATCATTATACCATTCGATCTGGCAAAACGCCTGCAGTGTAGTACCTGAAGAAAATTCGTCCGATACCGACAGGTTCAACAGGGCTATGATCGCCAAAGAGGCAGCTTTTGTCATCCTCATGGACAGTAAGTATGAGAATGGAACAATTCAACAATTACCTTCCTCAGAAAAGGATTCCCTTATCAATAAGGTGGTCAAACTGCTCCAGAATATTAACACCCATGTAGGTTTTCAAGCCGGATGGACATTTTACAACGAATGGCAGCACCGCTCAAAAGAACTTATCACTTACCTTATTGCTTATGATCTGCTGCGAGGGGCTGGATTCCCTGAGTCTCAGTTAATGAGGGCAGAGGACTCGCTGATTGCGTTTACAGGCCATTTATACGCCAGGGCCATGGCAGTCTACACAGTTTACACACTTCCACTTCAATTCTTTTCATACCAGTTCAACAATCACAGCATCATGACCGCATCAGCACTCGGCCTTGCTGCGATCATATTCAATGACCATACCGACAGCGTTGCCGACAGGGAGCCCCTGAACTGGATCAATACCGGCTTCTGGAATCTTGATAATACCTTGTGGGTTGAGAATGGCATTTATCCTAGGGTATCTGAACCAGATACCCTTGCAGGGTATGCTGAAGGCCCGAATTACTTTGCCTATGCATTTGAGAATGCATTCCCTTTTATCCGTTCAATGGGAAATTTTTTACCTGAAGGAAATGTTCCGGTTACTTTCAACGGATTGACGCGTGATATTCCAAACCCATGGTATGATACAAGGTATGACCGATTGTATGATTGGCTCAATAAAATTCAGATGCCCGATGGCAGCCAGCCTGCTATTCACGACAGCAGGATCGGGTTCGGGTCGGTTATAGCTGCCTTATCAGGGAAATCACGATATAACAGGTTAAATCCTGCTTTTACCCCTGACGATCCCTTCATCCGGACACAGTACATATGCACGAACGTTGCCCATGGGAATTATGATGACAGCCTTTTCCAGGTATTACCCGCCGCAGGAAGCCTGGTCTTCAGGTCATCCTGGGACAATGACGCAACCTGCCTGCATATAATCGGGAAACATGACATTGCATTGAAGGGTGCAAAATCTCATCACCAGGGCGATGCCACAAGTTTTTCATTGTTCTCTCATGGTCAGTTGATGGCATTGGACCCGGGATATGCAGGCGCTTCATTGGCTGATGCCGTGAAAAAAGCAACCGACCATAACCTGATCCTTGTCAATGGATACGGACCAATGCCACCGACCGGCGAGACCGTTAATGTTCAGACAAATACTGCGTATATTGAAAATTGCTTTCATACTCAATCGCTGGATTACGGTGAGGTCAGGACAAATTTTGCAGGAACCGATATCATCCGGAAAGTTTTATTCCTCCGCTCCACCTATTTTTTCCTTGCTGATTTCATCTCATCACCCTACACATTGGATTTTACCTTTCAGCTTCACGGAAACGGGCTTCTAAACAGTCTTCCGGAAAGCCCTGAAGGAGCATTTGTTCCCGATACCCTGAGAAAAAGGTGCCATTACGTGAGGGATTCAGTGACACTGTTTGCACAGGTCCTTGCCAAAGGAAACCAGGCAGTGTATCATAATGAAACAGACAGTTTGTCGGCGCAAGGGGATATCTTCCGTCACTATACAAAATTCCTGGTAACAAATCATCAAACCGACACGACCCTGTTTCTTACAACGTTGTTCCCCTATAAAGGACCTGCCCCTGATGTGAATGCAGTACTCATTTCAGATCCGGGGCCGGGAACAAAGGTTGGAACCGGCAATACCAGGGATTTCGTATTCTGCAGCATTGACGGAAGCCACGGAACGATCCTGCCGGATTCTTCGGGACTCTCCGAGGCCCTCTTTGGAAACGGAAAGATAAATTTATATTCGGAATCAAACACCGGTCAATTTTTAAGTGTCTTCATTCAATCGGGGGACTCATTATTATACGGGACACAGCCTTACATCCTTGCAGGGAAAAAGATAGATATCGCCGTTGAACTGAGCGGTACCAACATTTCCGGGTACGTTTCTGATTCAGGGACTGTTCGGATATTTTCGGAAACTCCGTTACAGGCAGTGAACGGAGCAATATCCTCGATCCATTACGATCCTGTTCAGAAACTGGCGTCAATATCATTTTCCGGAAAAGGGAATTTTCTTCTTGCCCCAGGTGAAAGTGTGGAGAAAAAGCCAATGAATGGTATTCTTTCCGTATCTATAATTCCAAATCCTTCCAGGGATGGGTATTTCACTATAATGACGAGTTGCCGAGGGATCACCCGGGTACAATTTACCGTTTCTGATGTTACAGGAAAAGTCCTGATATCATTCCATAGAAAAATTTCCGCAGACTATTCATCCTTTCCACTGGACCTTTCCGGATATAAGAATGGTTATTACCTGCTACATGTAAAGGATCATGAACAAATACAAGTGATTCCCCTTATCATAAAAAAATAAAGGACACCATGCTCTTCTTGATGAAAAATCAGTTTGCATGCGGAAATGTAAGTTTCTCAAACTGGGTTTTTGTGAGCGGAGAGCAGAATCCTGAATAATTCAACAGCGGTTTCGGAGGTTTTTTTACAGGGATCCATTTGCCGTTTTTCTGATCCATAAAAACGAGATTCCAGTCATAATCGTCAATTACAGGAACCACGCCTTTTGCATTGTACAGCGAATCATCCTTCCACCAAAGTATCCGGAACTTTCTTGTTTGCATTTCCCTTGTTATCTGTGTGCCATGACATTCATCACATTTTCTGCCGGTTTTTGATATAGAATGACCAAATGTTGTGGCAAATGTGACCATAGTTTTATTTTTATAAACGTAGGTGAGCATATTGCCAAGGGTAACCTTCCCGTTATGATTTAACAGGAATGCAAGATTTTTCCGGGGAATAACATCTGGTTTTATACCTTTCAACCTGTTGTCGACATGACAATTAAAGCAGGTAGTTGATTCAGCGTCATGACAGGCTATACAATCCACGATATTTTTATGAAGTGAATGGCTTAGGGATTCAGAGAGTTTTCCATGACAATTAATGCATTTAGTATCGAAGAAGCCTGGTTCCATGTAGGAGGAATGTTCGATCCCATCACCATGGATCTCCCTGGAGGTATGACAGCTCATACATTTCATACCTGCCGAGAAATGAACATCCGGATTGTCTTTTGCAAGGTCGCCATGGCATTTTTTGCAGGCATAATAAAGAGTGGCCGTATCCGACGAATAACTTATCTTTCCTTCAACGGTTTTTCCATGACAGTCATCACAGGTTGAAGCATGGCATTTGGATTTATAGCACCCCATTTCCACAACGGTTTTTCCCGTAAGCCTTTCCAGTCCTCCATTCTCTTTTGAATAAATGAAGCCGATCCCCCTATTTGTCGCATGAATGCTACTTGAATAAAAGTTCGATTTTTCCTTATTACTTCCGCCTTTATAAATGGAAAAACCGGCGAAGATGAGCCCGGCCAGGAAGATGATCATTGTTGTTGTCCTTGTTCCCATGGTGATACGTTTAGTGAAACACGATTAATGTGAGCCCTATTAATGCTATCCGGCTGATTTGATATCTTGCTATCAAACTTACATAAAAAATTATTCTGGATAGCAGGAAAAATTCAATATTCAAGACCTTATCGCGTGCTGGTTCAAATCTCCAGGATGGGTCATAATTATGCCTAATTTTGCAGGTCCAGTCAAGAACTAAAGAAACGTGAAAAGTAAGTTTTATAATGCTATTCAAAAAGTTGTCGCGGAACCTTTAAGCGAGAAAACGATCCTTGAGGACCCCTTCCGTCAGTTTACAAAATGGTTTGGGGATGCTGTGGAAACAGGTGTTCCTGAACCAGATGCCATGTTCCTGGCAACAGTAAACAAGGAAGGAAAACCGTCAGGAAGGGTTGTTCTTCTGAAGGAATTCAGTGAAAAGGGTTTTGTTTTTTTTACGAATTATAACAGCCGAAAGGGGAGTGACATTTCGGTAAATCCTTTGGTGGCACTGGTCTTTCATTGGAAAGAGCTGGAACGGCAGGTCAGGATTACCGGGCGGGCAACGAAGGTGAACCGAAGCGAATCGGATCGTTATTTCTCATCCAGACCGCTTGGAAGCCGGGTGAGTGCGATTGTATCTCCTCAAAGTATGATCATTCCGGGGAAAGAAATGCTTGAGCAAAAGATGGAACAGATCATTTCATCTGGTGAAATGGATGTGAAAAGACCTGAACACTGGGGAGGATACCGTATAAAGCCTGATTCCTTTGAATTCTGGCAGGGACGAGAACACCGGTTGCATGACCGTTTCAGGTTTTGCCGGTTTCGGGGGAAATGGAAAATTGAGAGGTTGGCACCTTAGTTTGCTGTCGACTGTCGACTGCTAATTTGCCTGGTAATAGCAATTCTTCGGTGAGGTAACCTGTCCTGAAGTTTTCAGGACTTTGATTGCTTTATCAACATCTTTCTTGTCAAGTTTGGCGGCTTCAGCAATTTCGCCTGATTTCATGGCTTTACCTGCTTTTTTCAGGGTCTGTAGAACGGTCTGGTTTATTTCCATTGATAATGTGCATATTTATTTTGCATAGGTGATTGCCCGTGTTTCACGGATGACCGTGATCTTGATCTGGCCGGGGTAGGTCATTTCAGTCTGGATCTTGCGGGAAAGGTCGAATGACAGCTGGTTTGCTTCAGCATCACTGACTTTATCCGCTCCTACGATGACCCGAAGTTCCCGACCTGCCTGTATTGCATAAGTTTTTACAACGCCCGGATAGCTCAGTGCCATTTCTTCGAGGTTCTTCAGTCGTTCGATGTAGGCTTCCACCACTTCCCTGCGCGCTCCCGGTCGTGCACCTGAGATTGCATCACAAACCTGGACGATGGGAGAGATAAGGTTATCCATTTCGATCTCATCATGGTGTGCGCCAATGGCGTTGCATATTTCCGGTTTTTCCTTGAATTTTTCAGCCGTCTTCATTCCAAGAATTGCATGAGGTAATTCAGGTTCAGTATCGGGAACTTTCCCGATATCATGAAGCAAGCCAGCGCGCTTGGCTTTTTTAGGATTCAGGCCTAGTTCAGCAGCCATGGTAGCACATAGTTTCGCCACTTCGATCGAATGCTGCAGCAGGTTCTGTCCGTAGGAAGACCTGTATTTCATTTTCCCGATCATCCGGATCAGCTCATGATGAAGGTTGTGAATGCCAAGGTCGATGCTGATGCGTTTTCCTGTTTCAATGATCTCCTGTTCGATCTGCTTCCGGGTCTTCGCCACGACTTCTTCTATTCTTGCAGGATGGATACGCCCATCTGTCACCAATTTATGGAGTGAAAGGCGTGCAATCTCACGTCTTACCGGATCAAACCCCGAAAGGATGATTGCGTCAGGAGAATCATCGATGATGATTTCAATGCCGGTGAGAGATTCAAGGGTACGGATGTTTCGTCCTTCCCGACCGATGATTCGTCCCTTGACTTCTTCATTTTCGATGTTGAAGACAGAAACGGTATTTTCGATGGCATGTTCACTGGCAGTACGCTGGATTGTTTCAATAATTATCTTCTTTGCCTCAGTATTTGCCGTAAGACGAGCTTCATCGATAACATCCTTGATATGAACAAGTGCATCTGCTCTTGCTTCTTCTTTCAGGTTTTCGATCAACTGGGCCTTGGCCTCATTTGCCGAAAGATTACCGATGGCTTCGAGTTTGTCGATCTGGACTTTAAGTGCTTTATCAAGTTCAGTTTGTTTTTTATTTACAATTTCGACCTGGGTCTGAAGGTTTTGCTTCAGAAGTGCAATTTCCTTATGTTTCTTTTGAAGTTCCTCGATCTTCTGGTTATAGGCAGTTTCCTTTTGTTTTAGCCTGTTATCGTTTTTAGCAAGTTCTTCGTTTTTTTCGTGTACGAATTTTTCATGTTCGCTTTTCAGTTGAAGGAATTTTTCTTTTGCCTGTAAAATCTTTTCCTTTTTAAGGACTTCAGCTTTTTCCATAGCTTCCTTCAGGATCATATCGCGTTTGCGGTCCATTGCTTTCCTCAGAATGGTTCCTGTAATAAGACCACCGATAATGATGCCACTGGCGGCAATTATCAGTATTGTCAGAATATCCATTGTTTTCGTTTTAATAGGTTAAAAAAAAACCCGCACTAATTCAAGAGGTTTATATAAACCCCGATACTACACGAATAGGGCTGCCAAGCAATTCGAACGTCCACTGTCCCGGCGTACCGGAATCCCGGCGAACCGGGATGAGGCCTGTTCTACAGGCTTATGAGCTTTGCCCTAAAGTTTGAAATGTTGAGTTTACAAACTGTTTTGAATTAATGCGGGTAAATCTTTGTAATTTCAAAGAACGTCATGCAGGCTGAACCTTCAGAAATTCAGTCAAAGCATTATCAATGGATATTAACTTTTTATCAAGAACATCGTCTGTTTCCGTATTCTTACGCTCCGTCTGAAGATAACTTGTTGTGTACTCAAGTGCGACCATTGCCAATAGGTCCTGTTTATCTTTAAAAGCGTAGTTACTAGAATATTCCTTTATTTTCTTATCAATTAATTTTGCAGCTTTCCGGAAAAGTTCCTCGTAATCTTTTTCAACAACCAGCTTATAGGGTCGGTCAGCAACACTAATCGAGATAGAAAGTTCATCCATGTGCTTATCTGCCATTTCTTATGAGTTCAGTAATCCCATGCATTTGTCGATTTCCCGCACAAGTTCATTAATTTTAAGTTTCGCCGCCTGGGCGCCGTCTTTATTTTCTATTGTTTTTGTGAGTTTTAATAACTTTATTTTTTCCTCTAATTCAGAGATGATTTTTTTTTGACGTGTATTCAATAGTATTAGTTCCGAAAGTTCAATCTCCTTTATCTTAAGCTTTTCCTGCAGTTCTGTGTGCCGGTGAATTATTATTCTGATCTTTTCTTCTATTCCTGATAAACGGGTTGTTAGGCTTGACATTTAACAGAAGGTATTACAGATATGCAAAGATAATCATAATCGTCACGTCCGCAAATATTATAATCCTTTTCTTCAGAAAAAGTAAAACAAGCCGTTCGTCCTATCGTACCCACCCCGACCTTCGATCTTCCCCTCCCTACCAGTAGGGAGGGGATTTGAGGGGTGAGTATGCAGAGCGGATTCGTACGCATTTTTGTGAAGACCCTGAAAAATAATTACAAAAAACGTATTACCATTTGGTCCTTAAACCGATTAATGTGAGTTGAAATCAGAACTGAGAAAAAAATCTGAACCATACATTGAATGATGATGCCATGTTTGAATTGAAAGACTCAGTTATTAATCAGTAAACAAAGTAAAACGATGACGGAAGAATTTTTACATTACTTATGGCAGTACAGGCTGCTGGATCAGAATCTGAGGATTGATACAGGCGAGAACCTGACCGTCCTGCATCCCGGCAATCACAACCATGACGGAGGTCCTGACTTTTTTAATGCAAGGATCAGGATCGGGGAGACCATATGGGCCGGCAATGTCGAAATCCATGTGGCGGCTTCTGACTGGTTCAGGCATAAACATCATGATGATCATGCATATGATAACGTGATCCTGCACGTGGTTTATGAAAATGATTTTCCGGTAATTGACAGAAATCAGAAGATCATACCTACGCTTTCCGTTAAGGGGTGTTTCGCCGAGGATATCTATTCACGTTATGAAGGGTTTCTGCAAACCCGGTCATGGATCCCTTGTGAAACTGTTATACGGGATCTATCCGGGGATCATTTTGAATATTGGTCTGCCGGACTGGCGGTAGAAAGGTTAGGTTACAAGTCAATGATAATAAGGAGCTCGTGGGAAAGTTCCGGGTACGACTGGGAAGAAACATTCAAACAAAACCTTTTCCGGGCATTTGGCTTTAAGGTCAATGCCCAGCCATTTGAGCTGCTGTCAAAATCAATCCCATTGAAGCTACTGAACAAACACCGGGGTAACCTCTTTCAGCTTGAAGCCCTTTTATTCGGCCAGTCGGGTATGCTCGAAGGTGAGGTTGCCGACGATTATTTCCTCCAGCTTAAAGCTGAATACAATTTTATCAGGGACAAATACTCCCTGACGCCGATTGACCAGGGATTGTGGAAGTTCTTAAGGTTAAGGCCATCGAACTTTCCGTCTATCCGGATCGCACAGCTTGCGCAACTTCTCCATGACAAAGACAGTCTGTTCACTGCATTGCTAAAACAGCATGATCCAGAACAGTTGTCCGGATTGTTCTCTGCGACAGCCTCATCATTCTGGGACACTCATTATACGTTCAGGAAGTTATCCGGCAACAAACCTAAGTTGATTGGAACATGTTCAACACAGCTGCTGATCCTGAATTTCGTAGTGCCGTTTCTTTTCTTTTATGGCCAGGAAAAAGACAAGAATGAACTCAGGGAAGGTTGCCTGACACTGCTTGAGAATTTACCGGGAGAGTCCAATTCCGATATCAACCGGTGGAAAACTTTGGGATTTCCTGTAAATAGCGGTCTTTATACCCAGGCACTGATCCAGTTGAAATCCGTTTATTGTGACAGGAAGCGCTGCCTGGAGTGCAGAATGGGGAACAAATTATTAAATAGCGAAGTAGCGAAATAGCGTCACCGCCTTCGCGGGGATGACGATAGCGGAAATTGGCTTAAACGACTTTGCTACCTTGTGACCCTTTGGCCCTGTTACTTTATTACTATTACCTGATGATCCGATGAACTGAGATGTAAAATCCTAATATATGAAAATGAACCAATTCATTATCGAATACCTGACCTTCAATAAGCGGGAGATGCGGGGGATCTTTGTGCTGACGACGATCCTGTTTTGCCTGGTGATCGCCAATTTGGTAATACCCGCTGAAACGGATGAGGAGCCTGTGGAATTCAGGGAATATGAGAAAGAGATTATCGCATTTGAGAAGGAAATGAAACGTCTTGATTCTCTTGAAACGAAGCCGGGAAGAAAAAAACATATTTCTCAGTCTCCATCGTCAGCTTATTCAGGTGATCTGAGCAGTTCACGCCATTTCTTCCCTGAGAATACACTTAGGATTGAGCTGAATTCCGCCGACACATTTGATTTGCAGCGATTGCGCGGGATCGGGTCATCTTTTGCAAAAAGGATCGTTAAATACAGGGACCGGCTGGGCGGGTTTATAGAGAAACGGCAGCTGATGGAAATTTTCGGTATGGATAGCTCCCGTTATAACGGGATCGCAGAGCATATTCTGGTTAACCGGGATTCTGTCCGTCGACTGTGCATCAATGCCGTTTCTTTTAAAGATTTGATGAAGCACCCTTATTTTCCGTTTGAGGTTACCAAGGTCATCATGATCTATAAAAAGGAGCATAAACGGATAAATTCAGCTGAAGTCCTTAGATCAATCCCCGGAATACATGATACGGTTTACCGGAAAATATTGCCATATTTAAGGTTTGATTAGGCAGAACTGATCTTTCAGGAGAGCATCATTCTTTATAAATGTACCGGATATCAGGTCCCTGGTCGTTTTTCTTGTCCTGGGTTTCAGGTTCCGGTTTTTTTTCCGGCGGAGGAGGTGGTACCGGCGTGTTCCATGGAATGCCATTATCATCTTCGTCATCTTCATCCTCCCATTCATATCTTTTTCGCTGAGGCCCGGTTTTCCTGTAATAAATTGCAACGATAAGCCCTGCCAGTAGCCCCATTGCATGAGATTCCCAGGAAATACGCTCTTTCGGAAAGAACTGGGGAAATACACCCCAAACCATTCCACCGTAAAGAAAGGCTGTAAGGAGGGTGATTGCCATCAATTTTCCCTCACGGCGGATGATCCCGCTGAAAAAGAGAAATGAAGCAAGTCCGTAAACGACACCGCTTGCCCCGACATGGATCGAATCTTCACGTGCAAGGAACCAGACCCAAAGTCCGGTAAGCAGCCAAACCAGCAGGATGACGCGCCATGCAAGCTCCCGGTAGAAATAAAAAAGAAGGCTTGCAAGGATAAACAAAGGGACTGAATTAGCAAAAAGATGAGAGAACCCGGCATGAAGCAAAGGTGCTGTAATGATCCCTATCAATCCTTTCAGGTGCAACGGCTGTAAACCGTAAACTTCGAGTTCAATCCGGAAAACCACTTCAACGATTTTTATCAACCAGAGTATACCCACGAAAATGATTGGATAAATCATGCTCTGGATAATCCTTGACTGATCTTTGTTCATGGAAGGTTATTTTTTTCTCCGTAAAATATCTGTAAGACGAAGCCGTTAAAAGTATATAAAAATACCATCATTCCCCTTAATTCCTGAAAAAAATATACCTTTGACCTCCGAAATAAATTCATTATAACCTAAATAACATGCAGATAAATCATCATAACCTCCTGAAGGGAATTATTTTTCCTGCTCTCATTTTATTATTTACAATCCAGGTTTCTGGTCAGAACCAGCATTGGAACTCGAATGAAGGGGTCAAGAAATACAATGCACTTATGCAGATCATCAACTTCGCATATGTGGATACAGTAAATGAACCGAAACTTGTCGAGAAAGCCATTGTTGAGACCCTCAAGGAGCTTGATCCTCACTCTATGTACATTTCAAAAAAGGATGTGGAGAAAGCAAATGAAAACCTTGTCGGTAATTTTGAGGGGATCGGGGTTCAGTTCGAGATACTGAAAGATACCATCAACATTGTGCACCCCATCCCGGGTGGTCCCTCGGAAAAGCTGGGAATCATGTCCGGCGATAAGATCATCAAGATCGAAGGGGAGAATGTAGCGGGGAAAAAAATCACGAACCAATTCGTTTTCGACAGGCTGAGAGGGAAAAAGGGAACGAAAGTTACGGTCTCGATATTCAGGAAGGGGAAGAAAGACCTGATCGACTATACAATTGTAAGAGATAAGATCCCAATCAACAGCATCGATGCTTCGTATATGATCATGCCGGAAACCGGGTATATCAACCTGAACCGTTTTTCGGCCACTACCATGCAGGAGTTCCATGAATCGGTAAAAAAACTGAAAGAGAAGGGGGTGAAAAACCTGATCCTGGATCTCCGGAACAATTCCGGTGGTTATCTCCAGACAGCCATTGAACTTTCGGATGAGTTCCTCCCGGAAGGCAAGCTTATCGTATATACCGAAGGGTTGAGAAGCCCCAGGGAGGATTATTATTCGACTGAGAAAGGAGCCCTGTCAACCGGCAAAGTAGTCATCATGATCAACGAAAACTCAGCCTCGGCGAGTGAAATTGTTTCCGGTGCCGTACAGGATTGGGACCGGGGGATCATTCTCGGCAGGAGATCATTTGGAAAAGGACTTGTGCAGCGCCCGTTCACTTTGCCCGACAGTTCACAGGTCAGGCTGACCACAGCCCGGTATCATACCCCATCAGGCAGATGCATCCAGATGTCTTACGCGGAAGGTGTAGATAAATACTACGAAGCATTCCGGAACAGGTTCAAGCATGGGGAAGCAGTGAGTTCCGATAGTATTAAATTCCCTGATTCGTTAAAATATTATACTTCCAAGAAGCGCGTTGTCTATGGAGGAGGAGGGATCATGCCGGATGTTTTTATTCCCCTTGACACTACTGAATTTTCTGATTATTTCCTCGATCTGAGACGGAAAAATGCGATCAATCTTTTTGTAAGCGATTTTGTAGATAACAACAGGGCTTCACTCCAGGGCAAATACCCGGATTTTAAAACCTATGATCAGAATTTCACGGAAGATGATGATTTTATGAAATCGTTCCTTGAATCAGCTGAGAAAACAGGGGTAAAGAAAGATGAAAAGGGATATGCTGCCTGCGAAAAGTTGCTGAAAAATCAGCTCAAGGCGCTGATCGCGCAGAAACTTTGGGATATCAATGCATTCTATGAAGTGATCAACCAGCATGACGATGAAGTATTAAAAGCACTGGATGTCATGAAGGATGATGCGCTGTTCAGAAAATTGAAGATCCAGTATTAACGGCCAGGGACCGATGTTATACATTGCCCTTCCTGTGCTGAATGAGAAGGAGCACCTTCCCCGGCTGATTTCGTGCATAGAAAATCAGGATTTTCGTGATTTCAGGGTTTTCGTTTGTATAAACCAGCCGGATGAATGGTGGAATGACCCTTTGCGCAGGGAGATCTGCGAAAATAATCTAGAAACCATTGCGATCCTTGAAAAGATCAATGCATTTGATCTGACCATCATTGATAAATGTTCGCCGGGGAAAGGGTGGACGGGCAAGAAACATGGCGTCGGATGGGCGCGGAAATCCGTTATGGATGAAATAAATAAAGCGGCCGGGAATGATGATATAATCCTTTCCCTTGATGCTGATACCACATTCAATAATAATTACTTTTCCTCGGTTGCATCGAATTTTCAAAAAAATCCATCAGCTGTTGCATTGGCCGTCCCCTATTTTCACAATCTCGTTGATGATCCGGAGGCCAGCAGGGCCATCCTCCGGTATGAGATCTACATGAGGCACTATTCCGTAAATCTCTGGAGGATCGGTAGTCCATATACCTTTTCGGCCCTTGGCTCAGCTATGGCTTGTCCTGTATGGGCTTACAGGGCAGTCGGCGGGATGACACCCAAACTGAGCGGCGAAGATTTCTATTTTCTTCAGAAGCTTAGGAAATATGGGAAAATGCTGTTATGGAATGAAGAGAAAGTTTATCCGAAAGCCCGGTTTTCAGACAGGGTTTATTTTGGTACCGGTCCTGCAATGATCAAAGGCAATGCCGGCGATTGGTCAAGCTATCCGGTCTATTCATGGCGTTTTTTTGACGAGATTGAAGAAACCTACCAGCTTTTCCCTGAATTTTATGAGAAAACAAATACGACCAGGGTCACCCGTTTTCTGTCTGAACTGCTGAATGAAGAAGATCCGTTTCAGCCGTTGCGCGAAAATTTTCGCAACGTGAGCCAGTTTGTGAGGGCATGTCATGAGAAATTTGACGGGCTAAGGGTCCTTCAGTACCTGAAATCCAGAAGTAAGGAAGAACCTGAAAAAGATGAGGAGAGCCTTGCAGGATTCTTCAGTAAATTTTATCCGGGACCTGAATTATCAGAAATCCAATCATGTCTCGATTCCCTCGATTTTAAAAATACACGACTTGATTCCCTGGAAAGGATAAGAATGTTCCTTGTGAAGAAGGAAAAGAATTACCAGGTCAACTCAGTACTGTCCTGACCCGGTCAGCTGCTTCCTGCAAGGTGATGGCGGATAATACACGCAACCCCGACTCATCGATGATGTGTTTGCCTTCTTCGGCGTTTGTTCCCTGTAGTCTGACTATGATCGGAACATTGATCTCGCCAATGTTTTTGTATGCATCCACGACTCCCTGGGCAACCCGGTCGCAGCGGACAATTCCCCCGAAAATATTGACCAGGATCGCTTTTACATTTGGATCTTTCAGGATAATCCGGAAGCCTTCCTCCACCCGTTTTGCATTAGCTGATCCGCCAACATCAAGGAAATTTGCAGGATCGCCACCGGAAAGCTTTATGATATCCATGGTTGCCATGGCAAGTCCGGCCCCATTTACCATACAGCCTACGTTCCCGGTCAGCTTCACATAATTCAGGTCATTGCGGGTTGCTTCGACCTCAATGGGATCTTCTTCATCAAAATCACGCATGGCAGAAATATCCGGATGACGAAAAAGGGCATTGTTATCAATGATAACTTTCGCATCAGCCGCCAGGATCTTGTTGTCGGAGGTCTTGAAAACCGGATTGATCTCGATGAGGGAGGCGTCTGTTCCATCATAGGCTGCAAAGATCCCGTTCACGAACTTCACCATGTTTTTATTGGCCTCACCCGATAATCCAAGGTTGAACGCCACTTTCCGGGCCTGGAAGGGCTGAAGCCCTACCTTGGGCTCGATTTCTTCGGTAAAGATCTGTTCCGGGGTTTCCTCGGCCACTTTTTCGATATCCATTCCACCGCGGGGAGAATACATCAGGATGGTATGTCCTTTCTGGCGGTTCAGCAGCAGGCTTATGTAGATCTCCGAGGGCTCTGAAGGACCCGGGTAGAAGATATTCTGTTCAACCAGCACCTTTCTCACCTTTTTTCCTTTGGCCCCGGTTTGAGGTGTGATCAGCGTCATTCCAATGATCTGGCTTGCATACTGACGGACTTCATCGATTGTCTTTGCAACCTTGACGCCACCGGCTTTTCCTCTTCCACCTGCATGAACCTGGGCTTTGATCACCCATTTATCTGTTCCGGTGCTATTCTGGATCACTTCGGCCGCTTTGACTGCCTCTTCTTCGCTGTTTGCGAGTATGCCTTCAGGAATTGCTACTCCGAACTGCTTCAGGATAGCTTTGCTTTGATATTCGTGTAGATTCATGCAACACTTATTTTTGGGAAATCAAAATTATTACATTATTAACGATTAACAAAATCAATCAATATGCATGAGACAGAACATTACCCGATCCTGACCACTTTTATGAGCCGGGAAAGCGCTCCTGACGTGACTTTAACCAAATATGTACCTTTTGGAATATTTAATCCGTTCCAGTCATAAACTGCATCGCCAAGGTGGTTGGCAACCTCTTCCAGAAGCAAAATCCGGCGACCGGTCAGATCCAGCAGTTCAATCTTCAGCGGACCCTCGTGTTTTAATTCAACGCGTATCCTGAGATCATCCCTGAACGGATTCGGCCCTGCATTAATGATCAATTCATCCCTGTTATCAAGTATAGGCACTGATGTCATCCAGTCAAGGGGAACACGGCTGCTTCTCACCGAATCGTGCTGGAACATTCTCCATTCAGGCCCTGTTCCGGAACCAAGTGTGAATGCATAGCCTCGCCCGTAATCATTTTCAATGTTCGGGTAATCCGTAAACCCGCCAACTACAAATCCATCCAGTTGTCCATCCTGGTCGAAGTCGCCAATGACAGGGGCATGGTCAATATCCAGGGTGTCGCCATAATCCGCTGCCAGGTCGAGCCGCCAGATCTCTGTACCATTTGTTCCCCTTAGAGCGATCATCTTTCCTTCGGAAGTGCCGAAAACCAGGTCCAGGTATCCATCTCCATCGATGTCGGAAAGGGCAGGACCCCTGAAACATGAGGCATAATCCGGGATATTGTAATTCCAGATCTGTGTCCCTGTATCTGAAATGGCTTTCATCTTGTACCATCCTGCGGCGAGGATCTCGTATTTTTCATCGTTGTTGATGTCGGCCATTATCGTAGGTCCTCCGACATAGCAATACGCCCCCATATCGAACGACCATTTATCGGAGCCGTCTTCAGCATTAAGAACATAAACATGATTGTCATAACACCCGATGGCTAATTCCGGTTTATCATCCCCGTCGATATCTCCGAAGGAAGCTCCATGATAGATCAGGTCCGTGGGGGAGAGATTTTCCCAGATCTGAGTCCGGGTGTCTCCCCGGAAGGCCCTTATCCAGTTGTTGTTGCTGTAACCCCAGCTTGCGACAACAAAATCAAGCTGGCCATCCCCGTTAACATCAAGGATGGTCGGCGATGTCTGTATTGAAGCATCCGTATCGATCATCTTCTCCCAGTTGATCGTCCCATCTTCACCATTCAGGCAGATCACTGCTCCGTTGAATTCACCGTGGAGGATCTCCGGCTTTCCATCATTATCCACGTCACCAATAGTAGGAGGGGAATCAGTCCCGCCGGTTGGCGTTTGCCATTTGACCCCACCTGTCATCCCATCAAGGCAATAGGTGATGGGTACACAGGAACTGCCGAAAACAACCTCCGGTTTGCCGTCAAGATCCACATCGTAAATAACAGGAGCCGCATCATTACAGCTTCCTGTGCTGAAGAACCAGAGAAGACTGCCATTTTCTGCATTCAGGGCATAGATCTTACCATCGTTCATGTAAGTGCCGAAAACGATCTCCGGTTTCCCGTCATCGTCGATGTCGCCCATGGCTGCCTGTCCGAAAGCCGGTGCATTCATATCAAAATGCCATTTGATCTGCGGGACCTGACCCTTCACCTGAATCATGTATAACAGGAGGATCGATGTAAGGATAACCTGAACGTAATTTCTTTTAATCATGACAGTTAAATTTACGGCAAGGTAAAAAAAATACAATTCCCATACAAGAAAATGAAACACAAATGCTACCTTTGCGCGCGGAAAACCTGAATAATGATCACAGCAAAGGGTATACACAAATCATTCGGACACCTTGAAGTTTTAAAAGGGATAAGCCTTGAACTGACCAAAGGTGAGATCATATCCATTGTCGGGGCTTCAGGTGCCGGGAAATCAACGCTGCTTCATATTCTCGGTACACTTGACCGTCCGAATGCCGGAACGGTAGAATTCAACGGGACCCTGATAACCAGCTATTCGGAAAAGAAACTATCCGAGTTCAGGAACAGGCATATCGGGTTTGTTTTCCAATTTCATCACCTGCTTCCCGAGTTCACAGCCCTTGAAAACATCTGTATTCCCGCATTTATTGCAAAAAGGAATAGAAGGGATGCCGAATATAAAGCGATGGAACTCCTGGAGTTTCTAAACCTCAAGGACCGGTCGCATCACAAACCATCGGAACTTTCCGGAGGAGAACAACAACGCGTGGCGGTTGCCAGGGCGCTCATCAATGAACCGGATGTGATCCTTGCTGATGAACCGTCAGGAAACCTTGATTCGGTTTCCGCTGTCGAACTTCACAACCTTTTCTTCAGGTTGAGGGATACCTTCAATCAGACCTATGTAATTGTCACCCATAATACAGAACTCGCTGACATGGCAGACAGGAAACTGACGATAAAGGACGGCATCATTCATCAGTAATCTGGTAAAATTAATTTCAGTTTTTTACGTTACCTATCAACGATAACCACGAATTTGACACGAACTACCCTACGCATGAAGGTCCGAATCAGAAGGCAAAAAAAATCCATCCCCAGGCTTTCTATTTTGTTATTTCTACTGATATCGCTCATTGGTGTTGGATCATACATCACCTATTCACGTTTTTCCCCTGTCGGCACATCATCATCATTTTCAATTGTTAATGAAGCAGAAAGTCCTGATACAACCGGTGGTCAGAAAAAACCGCAGGGGGATTCAATTTACAGGTCCATCCTAAAAAATGCCGATGATCTGTTCAATAAAAGGAAATATGAGGAAGCGCTTCCGGAATATGAAAAAGCGCTGAAGCTTAAGCCGGCTGATGCATCAGTTAAAGATCGCATTGCGAAGATGAAGACCCTGATCCCTCAAGAGAAAAAGAACAATGAGGATTTTCTGAAGGCAATGACTTCCGGAGACAATTATTTCAAGGTGAAGGATTACCTGAATGCGAAAGCATCATTCCAGGTTGCAATTGACCTGAAGCCGGATGACCAGCCGGCAAAGGATAAACTGAAAACAACCATGGATCAGCTCCGGTCTCAGAAAGCAACAAACATCCTGTATGATGTCGCGATTGCGAGTGCAGAAAAGCTATTCATGGCGAAAGAATATGAGAAAGCACGGATCGAATACGAAAAAGCCAGCAAGGTGCTGCCATCTGATCAGTATGCCAAAGACAGGATCAATGAGTGCATCAAGATCATGATCGATCAGAAGACCAGGGATGAAACGTATGCCAAATCCATTGCTGACGCTGATATATTCTATGCCGCAAAAAATTACCAGGGAGCCCTGCTTGAATACCAGAATGCTTCTTCCATCAAACCTGAAGAGATCTATCCAAAGGACAGGATCAAAGAACTGACACTTCTTTTAAAGTCACAGAAGGAAAAGGATGATGCCTATAATAAGTCGATTGCAGCAGCAGATAAGCTTTTCAAGGAAACGTCCTTTGTAAATGCACGAACCGAATACCAGAATGCCAGTACAATCAAACCTGAGCAGCTCTATCCGAAGAACAGGATCAAAGAGATTGATGAGATCCTGGCAAACAGGAAGAAAACTGAAGCCGAGTATCAGCGGCTGATCAGCCTGGCCGACAGCTTTTATATCGATAAAGGCTTCATTATGGCCAAGGCAAATTATCAGCAGGCCCTGGCTGTGAAACCCGGTGAATCCTACCCCAAGGAGATGATCGCCAAGGTCGACCTGGCCATATCCGGACAGGAAGCCAATGCACAGGCCATTGAGGAGGCCTATAAAGCGGCCATTGCAAGCGGGGATAAATCATTTGCAGAGAAATCCTACGAAAAAGCGCGGACGGAGTACCAGAACGCTTCATCCGTCAAGCCTTCAGAGCAATATCCAAAGAATAAAATTGCAGAAATAGCATCCATTCTTGAAGCTGCCGCGAAATTAAAGGCCATGGAAGAAAAGTATGCATCGACCATTGCGGATGCTGATAAATTATTGGCGGATAAATCTTACGATCCTGCACGGAAACTATACCAGGAAGCGTCAGGACTGAAGCCGGCTGAGGAATATCCCAAGGGAAAGATCGCAGAGATCAATAAGATCCTTGGAGACCAGGCGAAACAGAAGGAACTGGAGCAACAATATGTAACACTCATAGCGGAGGCGGATAAACTGTTCTCCCAAAAGTCTTATGAACAGTCAAAATCTCAATATTCGCAGGCATTGCAGATGAAACCCGGAGAACAGTATCCGAAGGATAAGATCACCGAGATCGATAAGATCCTTGGTGATGTTGCCGCCCTGAAAGCATTGGATGAAAAGTACCAGGGGATCATCGCTAATGCCGATAAACTCCTTGCAGCAAAGACTTATGACCAGGCCCGGACAGAATACTCCAATGCTTTGACGGTGAAACCTGAGGCACAGTATCCCAAGGACAAGATCGCTGAAATTGATAATGCCATCGGCGCTCTTGCTGCACAAAAAGCGAAGGATGACCAGTATAAAGCAAGTATAGAAAAAGCCGACAAGCTGTTTGCCGACAAATCCTATGATCCTGCAAAAGCAGAATACCAGGCTGCTTCAGCAATCAAACCCGCTGAACAATATCCGAAACAAAAGATTGCGGAAATAGATAATGTTCTGGCGGATCTTGCCCGGCAGAAATCCATGGAGGATCAATATAACACTGCGATTGCAAGTGGGGATAAATTGCTCGGCGAAAAAACTTATGATGCAGCGAAAATCCAGTATCAGACCGCTTCTTCACTGAAGCCGGCTGAGAAATACCCAAAAGGCAAGATCGCAGAAATCGACCTGGCGCTGGCAGAAATCGCGAAGCTGAAATCCCTGAATGACCAGTATGACGCCTTGATCAGGGATGCCGATAAACTCCTTGCAGCCAAAACATATGAGCAGGCGAGGACAAAGTATTCGGATGCCGGGAGTCTCAAGCCTGCCGAGCAATACCCGAAAGACAAGATCAGCGAGATCAACAGGATACTCGGAGACATGGCCGCACAGAAGGCCCTGGAAGATAAATACCAGGGCATTATTGCCAATGCTGATAAGTTGCTTGCTGCGAAGACCTATGACCAGGCCCGGACGGAATATTCAAACGCATCGGTTGTGAAACCTGATGCCCAGTATCCCAAGGACAAGATCGCGGAAATCGACAAAGCCCTAGCTGCCATTGCTGATCAGAAGACGAAAGATGACCAGTACAAGACAAGCATCGAAAAGGCGGATAAATTGCTGGCCGATAAATCATATGATCCTGCAAAAACAGAATACCAGTCAGCCCTGGCAATCAAACCGGCAGAGCAATATCCAAAACAAAAGATCGCTGAGATCGATAAAACCCTGGCTGACCTGGCAAAGCTAAAAGCGCTGGATGACCAGTATTCATCGACCATTGCAAGTGGTGACAAACTTCTGGGCGAGAAATCCTATGAAGCGGCCAAAACACAATACCAGTCCGCTTCAACATTGAAACCGGCTGAAAAATATCCGAGAGATAAAATTGCTGAAATTGATCTCGCACTGGCGAACCTGGCAAAGCAGAAAGCGCTCGAAGACCAGTACCAGGCGATCATAAAGGATGCCGACAAACTGCTTGCAGCCAAAACGTATGAGCAGGCGAGGACAAAATATACCGATGCCGGGAATCTGAAGCCTTCCGAGCAATACCCGAAGGACAAGATCAGTGAGATCAACAAGATCATGGGAGACATGGCAGCACAGAAAGCCCTGGAGGACAAATACCAGGGCATTATTGCCAATGCTGATAAGTTGCTTGCTGCAAAGACCTATGACCAGGCACGGACTGAGTATTCCAATGCTTCGGCCGTGAAGCCTGATGCCCAGTATCCCAAAGACAAGATCGCGGAGATTGATAAGGCGCTTGCCGCCATTGCTGATCAGAAGGCGAAAGATGACCAGTATAAGACAAGCATTGAAAAGGCAGACAAATTGCTGGCCGATAAATCGTATGATCCTGCAAAGGCGGAATACCAGGCAGCCTCGGCAATCAAACCGTCAGAACAGTATCCGAAACAAAAGATCGCCGAGATCGACAAGGCCCTTGCTGATCTTGCAAAGCTGAAAGCACTGGATGACCAATACTCAACAGCCATTGCAAGTGGCGATAAACTCCTGGGCGAGAAATCCTATGATGCGGCCAAAGTGCAATACCAGTCAGCATCTTCATTGAAGCCAAACGAGAAATATCCGAAAGATAAAATTGCTGAAATTGATCTTGCACTGGCAGACCTGGCAAAGCAGAAAGCGCTCGAAGACCAGTACCAGGCGATCATAAAGGATGCCGACAAACTGCTTGCAGTCAAAACATATGAGCAGGCGAGGACAAAATATACCGATGCCGGGAATCTGAAGCCTGGTGAGCAATACCCAAAAGACAAGATCAGCGAGATCAACAAGATCCTGGGCGATATTGCGGCCCAGAAAGCGCTGGATGAAAAATACCAGGGAATCATCACGAATGCTGACAAGCTTCTTTCAGCGAAGACTTATGACCAGGCAAGGACTGAATATTCCAATGCTTCCGCCGTGAAACCTGATGCCCAGTATCCCAAAGACAAGATCGCGGAGATCGATAAGATTCTTGCTGCGATTGCTGCACAAAAGGCGAAAGATGACCAGTACAAGGCAGGCATCGGCAAAGCAGATAAATTGCTGGCCGATAAATCTTATGAACCGGCGAAAACTGAATACCAGGCTGCCTCATTGATTAAACCGGACGAGGAATATCCCAGGCAGAAGATCGCTGAAATAGATTTGGCCCTGGCAGCGATCGCGAAGCAAAAAGCCCTTGATGACCAGTACGCCTCTGTGATTGCCGGGGCAGACAAACTCCTTGGCGAAAAGTCATATGATGCAGCCAGGAACCAATACCAGTCGGCGTTATTGCTTAAGCCGGCAGAGAAATATCCAACGGATAAGATAGCCGAGATCGATCTTGCACTCGCCGGGATTGCTAAACAGAAAGCACTTGATGATCAGTATAAAGCATCCATTGATAAAGCTGATAAATTGTTGTCTGATAAATCCTATGAGCTCGCCAAAGCAGAATTTGGAAATGCCTTGAAACTGAAGCCGAATGAACAATATCCGAAGGATAAGATTTCAGGGATTGATAAAACGGTTGCTGAAAACCAGAAGCTGAAAGCGCTGGATGACCAGTACCAGGGTGTGGTCACGGAGGCTGACAGGTTACTGGTGGCGAAAACCTATGATCTGGCAAAAGCTAAATATAAAGAAGCTGGCGCACTTAAACCTTCCGAACAGTATCCCAAAGATAAAATTGCTGAAATCGATACTATCATTGCAAATATCGCGCATCAGAAAGAGGTGGATGACAAATACAGGTCATCCATTGCAAAGGCTGACCAGCTGATGCTTTCGAAATCGCTCGAACAGGCAAAAACCGAATATCTTGCGGCAGGGCTATTGAAACCTGACGAACAATATCCGAAGACGAAGATCGCAGAGATCGATAAGATCTTTGCCGACCGAAAAACCCTCGATGACCAATATGCTGCATCCATTGCCAAAGCGGATAAATTGCTGGCGGATAAAACCCTGGACCTTGCCAAAGCAGAATATCAGAATGCAGGAAGGCTTAAGCCTGCAGAGCAATACCCGAAGGACAAGATCGCCGAGATCGATAAGACCATCACTGAATTGGCACGGCAGAAATCAATCGATGATCAGTATAAATCAAGCCTTGCCCGGGCAGACAAGCTTTTTACCGACAAATCCTACGAACAGGCCAGGACGGAGTTCACGAATGCCGGGACAATCAAACCAACGGAGCAATATCCGAAGGATAAGATTGCGGAGATCGAAACCATCCTGGCTGAATTAAAAGCTAAGGAAGAAGCCTACAAAGCTGCAGTTACCAAAGCCGATCAGTTCCTGTTGAAAAAATCTTACGATGAGGCAAAAGGTGAATATCAGAATGCACTTGCGATCAAGCCGAATGCGCAATACCCGGCCGACAAGATCGCTGAAATAAACAAAACCCTTTCCGAACTGGTGGGAAAGAAGAAACTCTTCGACGACCTGGTCCTTAAAGGCGATAATTTTATGGGTCAAAAGGATTTTTACAAGGCAAAGGACCAGTTCCAGCAGGCATTGACCTTTTTTCCTGAGGATACATATGCAAAACAGCGCCTGGGCAGGGCTTCTTCATCCATCGACAGCATCTACCGTGCGAATAAGGGGTTGTTTGACAAATCTGTTGCAGATGGCGACAAGTTTTACAATACCTTCATTTTCGATAAAGCCATAGATTCCTATTCGGAAGCACTAACGTACCTGCCGATGGAAGCCTATCCCAAGGAGATGATCAATAAGATTAAGAAGATCATTTCCGAGAACGCAATCGTGGATGTTCTGAAGACGAGCATTGTGATTCCGACAGGCGAGGAGAAACAGTTTCCATTCACCCCGACCAACATGGCCTCTCGTAAGAATAACTACGTTTATGTGAAGATCAAAAACCTTTCGGATAAATCCTTTAATGTTCTTCTCAGGTATGGCAAGGATAAGAATACGAACGGCGGAGCTGTCATAAAGAATCTTACGCCCGACGGGAAAGTTTACGAAAGGCTGATCAGCATCCGTGACCAGGATCCCTGGTACCGCGAGGATAATAACTGGATCGCCGTTTACCCTCAGGGAGGAGATGTTGAAGTATCCTTCATCCAGATCTCACGTTCGCAATAAACAAGAATTTTTTAATCGCCGATTATTAAATGAATTTACGGGTAGACAACAGTTTCAAGCTTCGCTTCAGGGATATCTGGAGACTTATTGGAAATTCGCCTCTTCTGATCATTAATTTCAAATACAAGGGTGAGAAAAGGGTCCTTTACGCAAAAGCAGAGCATTACAGCATCACCGGGAGCATAAAAGACAGGATGGCACTCTACATCCTGGAGAAAGCATATGCATCCGGTAAGATCAAACCCGGAGATACCATTGTTGAAGCAACAAGCGGGAACACCGGTATTGCATTTTCAGCGATCGGCAGGGCGTTGGGGCATTCGGTGAGGATCATCATGCCCGACTGGATGAGCAGGGAACGCGTGGAGATCATTAAAAGCCTTGGAGCTGATATGATCCCAGTATCAAAGGAACAGGGAGGATTCCTTGGAAGTATCCGGATCTCGGAAGAAATAGCAGCAAAAGAACCGAATATCTTCCTTCCTCAGCAATTTTCAAATGAGGCAAACGCTGAAGCTCACCAACGAACCACCGGACCGGAAATATGGTTCCAGATGAAATATCATGGAGTAAAACCGGAAGCATTTGTTGCCGGAGTAGGTACAGGCGGAACGGTCATGGGTGTCGGGCGATTTCTGCGATCCATGGATCCCGGGATAAAAATTCATCCGCTTGAACCGGCAGAATCACCTACACTTTCCACAGGCCATAAAGTAGGCGTTCATCGCATCCAGGGGATTTCAGATGAGTTTATTCCTGCCATTGTAAAACTGGATACGTTGGACCGGGTTATTGCCGTTCCGGATGGCGATTCGATCCAGATGGCCCAAATACTTGCCCGGAAACTGGGCATTGCAGTTGGGATTTCGTCGGGTGCCAATTTTCTCGGGGCATTGCGGGTCCAGAATGAAATGGGTGGAAATGCAGTCGTTGCAACTGTTTTCTCTGATTGTAATAAAAAGTACCTGAGCACGGACCTTATGAGGGAGGAGCCGGTAAGGGAAGGGTATTTGACCCCGGATATTGAACTATTGGATTTCAAAGTCTTTAAAAGAGTATGCGATACTTGTTGTGAGATGAATGATTGCGATGTGAAGTTCCTTGATTACAATCCTTTATAAAAGAGGGCATCCCAGAAAACTGAAACACCCTCTTTTCCCCAAAAAAAACTGATTATTAACAAATTACAATAGACAAAACGTATTTAAATATCTAAATAATTTGCTACTGTAAAATTACCTCAAGTCAGGTAGGGAACGTGTTCCTTTTCAGCCATATTTCATCTTCTTGTATTTGATATTTTCCCGGTTTCTATTGATCCTTATCAATCAAAACGTTGATTTTTGTATCTTTGTAATCAAATGGAGCGTTCTATGATGAAAAGAATGAAGGATTGCCGGGATTGTGAGGATTGCGACAGCAAGCAGCCACTATTCAAGTTCCTGACTCCTGAAAATTATGAATTGTTGAATAAGGACAGGTTTGTTGTCGGATTTAAAAAGGGAGAACTTGTTTACAAGCAAGGTACATCCTTTACCCATGTGATCTATCTGATTTCCGGACTTGTGAAGTTGTACATGGAAACCCGGAACAGGAACCTGATCATCCGGATTTCAAAACCCATGGAGTTTATTGGAGGCCCGGGTATGTATACCAGCGAAAGGCATCAGAATTCAGCCATGGCACTGTCAAATGTCTGTGCATGTTTTATCAACATCAATTCATTTAAAGAAGTTGTGAGGACAAACAGTTTGCTTTCCGAGGAGCTGCTTAAACTCATAAGTGTTAAAGGTCAGCAGGTTTTCGACCGGTTGATGAGCATTTCTCATAAACAGGCGCCGGGTTTAGTTGCAGAGGCGCTGCTTTATTTCTCTGAACAAATCTATAACTCAACATCGTTTGATCTGAACCTGTCACGCCAGGAATTCGGCGATTTTTGCGGCATGACAAAGGAAAGCGCAATCCGGGTACTGAAGGATCTTAAAGAGGAAGGGATCATTAAGGTGGATGAGGAACATTTTGAAATCTTCGATATCCCGGCATTGAGGAGGATCAGTGAAATCGGGTAAAATTCTTTTCGGTCACAAGGTCACAAGGATATTATGTCTATATCGCACTGTCGTCATCCCCGCGAAAGCGGGGACACCTCATCAGCTCATCAGCTCATCAGCTCATCAGCTCGTCAGTTATTCGTCAGGGTAATGAGGGTTATTTCCGGCCAGATCCCCACCCGCCCGGGATATCCTACAGTTCCAAGGCCCCGGTTAACATATAAATATTGCGAGTGTTGTCCTCCCGTAAATTTTGAATAGAGTCCTCCCCATTCCGGATAGGTATATTGAGCCGGGCTCCACTTGAACCCGAATGCTTCCAGGCCGAACTGAAACCCATGAGTATGCCCGCAAAAGGTAATATCAATCGAATTGAACTTCTTCACGATCACATTGTGCCAGTGTGAAGGATCATGGGTCAGCAATATCTGTACTTTGAAATGTTCCACTCCCTTCAGGGTTTTATTCATATCAGCCACACGCTGAAACCTTGAAATCACCCCCCAGTTCTGGGCACCGAGGATTGCAATCGAATCTTGTCCCCTCACCACAACACTGTTTTCATTGAGAAGAAGATGCCATCCAAGCGACCGGTAGAAGTCCAGCAGTTCCTGATGATCCTCTTGTTTGGCTTGTGGTGTTGCCCAACTTACATAATCCCCGTAATCATGATTCCCCAGGATCGAATAAATACCTTCACGCGCATGCAATTCCCTGAGGATTGGTGCGAAATGATCAAGATCAGTTGAACAATAGTTAACCATATCTCCTGTAAAAAGGATCAGATCAGGTTTCAGGGAATTAACAATATTAACGGCTTTCCTGAGTTCAGCAGCCGATGACCAGCTTCCAAGATGAACATCCGATATTTGTACGATCCTAAACCCGTTGAATGATCCGGGCAATTCCGGAAGTGCGATCTTTTCACTTCTTACCTGAAACTGGTAAATACCGAAAACCATTCCGTAAACGAATAACAGGAAAAACCCTATTCCCAGGATCCACCCGGCACCAACAAGGTATTTGTTTCTTTGATGATAACCGAATCCGGCAGTCGAGCCGTGTTGAAATGAAGAGATCCCGTATTGAAAGAGCCTAATAAGATCAGCAATCAAGTGAAATACTGAGGGAAGAAGCTTTGCAGTATAAGCTACAAGGATTATTCCCAGCATGTATGTCCGGACAGGGATATTCCAGTAAATGAACGGGGAGAATATGCCTCCTATCATAGAGGAAACAAGAAGAACAAGGGGCAGCCAGAACAATGTCGCCACAGTGTATTTCAATATGGGTTTCCACTGATTGACCTTTTTACGGACAGACCACCAAAGGTACCCGTCAAAAAGCAGCAGGATAAGAAAGGCCGGGACTAGCGAAGCACTTTTAGGGAATGCAGATCTTAATACAATATAAATTATTGCAAGAAGAACACCTGACAGAAGGAAGACAAAGAGTTTCCTCATTTATTCTTTACATAGTTGACAAGACCTTTCGCCTGGAATATATCCATTAATTTTGCCGGGAGAGGGGCGAACCCAAATTCTTTTGACCCGACGGAGACGATCCCTTTTTCAAAGTCAACCCCGACCATGTCACCCTGTTTGTAGGCATCAACGGCCTCCGGAACAAGAATGATGGGCAACCCCTGGTTTACAGAGGAACGGTAGAAGATCCTGTTCACTGATTTGCAGATTACGGCTTTAATTCCTGCATAAGCCAATCCGACCGAAGGATGCTCCCGTGAGCTGCCGCATCCAAAATTGCTGCCCGCCATGAGGATATCACCTGATTTTACCCGTTCAGAAAAACTGTCGTCGAATCCTTTAAAAAGATAAGGCATTATCTTATCAGCTTCGGAACTGTTAATATTATAGGTCAGATTCCCTGCAAACATCTGGTCGGTGTTAAGGTTGTTAACATCAGCGTAATTCCAGGTCCCTGAAGCATAGCGATCATCACCGGCTTTGATATCCACTGTAGCGCTTTGCTCTGCCTTATAAGGGAATTTGTCATTGGCACGGATCCCTCTCGGATCCGTGATCTCACCATTCAGTGCTGAAATGGCTACAGTGGCAGGTGAGCCCAGGTATATGCAGGACATATTGTTACCCATCCTGCCTTTAAAGTTGCGGTTGGCCGTCGAAATAACATTATATCCATCGGCCGGGATACCCTGGCCTGTACCCAGGCATGGGCCACAGGAAGCTGTAAGTACATTGGCTCCTGCGTCAAGAAAAATATCGATGAGACCTTCTTTCATGGCCTGCCTGTAAATTTCTTTTGAGGCAGGAATGATAAGCATCTGCATGTATTTTGGCAGGTTCTTTCCTTTCATTACCATGGCCGCCTCACGAAGATCTTCAATACGGCCGTTCGTGCAGGTGCCCACAAGTGCTTCCTGGATTTTGGTTCCCTGCACCTCAGAAACCGCTTTTACATTATCAACATGATGGGGAGCGGCTACTACAGGGAAAATATCATTGAGATCAATCTCGATTTTTCGCAGATATTCTGCATCCGGATCAGCCCACAAACCGGTATGATCAGTCCCAAGGAAATTCTCAAGGATCTCATCCATCGGAAATACTGCATTTTTTGCCCCCATCTCGGAAGCAAGGTTAGCCAGTACCATCCTGTCGGCGATCGTAAGTGATTTTACGCCATCCCCATGATATTCGATCGACATGTAATCTGCTCCTGAACTCCCGATCATCCCAATGATCCACAGGGCAAGATCTTTTGCATATACACCTTTGTTAAGCTTGCCTGTCAGGGTAATTTTCACCGATTCCGGAACCCTGAACCATGTTTCTCCCTGTTTCCAGAGTCCGGCCGTTTCAGTCCGGTCGATTCCTGCAGCAAATGCATTGAATGCGCCCGCAGTGCTCGTGTGACTGTCGCTGCCCACAATGATCATCCCGGGTTTTGCGTAGAGCGACATCAGTTGATGACAGATTCCATCACCAACATCATGGAATTTGGTTATTCCGTTCTGTTCAACACAATTCCGGATCACCTGGTAATCGTTTGCCAGTTTTGAATTTGTAGGAGGGGCATTATGATCCAGTGTTATGAGAAGGGTATCGGGGTTTTTGATCTTTTCTCCACCCATCTTCTTGAATGTACTGTAAATACTGGATGTGTTGTCGTGCGACAGAATAATGTCGGGACAAGCAAACACGATCGACCCCTTCGGGGCGTTGAAGATCTTTTCAGCAAATGTATATGCGCTCATATTTGTCGATTTATTGATTTGTTGATTTATTGATTTGTTGATTTGTTTTTTCGAATACTTTTTGACTCCTGGCATCCAGCATCCCGCATCCAGCATCCCGCATCCAGCATCCCGCATCCAGCATCCCGCATCCCGCATCCCGCATCCCGCATCCCGCATCCCGCATCCCGCATCCAGGGACAAAATTAATCAAAACCCGACAATCCCGGTCCTTCATTGTGCTCTTTCCTAAAAAAAGTTAAGAATAAAATTGTGGAACGCTCTTTGTTATGACGACCCCGTACAAAAACCAAAAGCCATGAAACGTACAGCAAAAATTATCGCCATGACTATCCTGCTGAGTGCAGGTACATGGGTCGCCTCTCCGGGCGTACAGGCAAATATGTCAATCAGTTTCCAGTTCTTTTATGATAACCTGAGCCCTTATGGAAGGTGGGTTGATAGTCCGCATTTCGGTTATGTATGGATCCCGGATGCAGATCCCGGATTCTATCCTTACCAAACCGCAGGTTATTGGGTCTATTCTGATTATGGATGGACATGGGTTTCTGATTATTCCTGGGGATGGGCGCCATTTCACTACGGGCGATGGTATTTCGATGATTGGTACGGATGGGCATGGGTCCCGGGTGCAGAATGGGGTCCGGGATGGGTAACCTGGAGCAGGTGTGACGGCTATTATGGCTGGGCTCCGCTTTCACCAGGATTTACATTCGCCATGCAGACCGGCTGGAGGTTTCATATTCCTGCACATGAATGGGTGTTTCTGCCCGACCGTTATTTCGGCCGCCGCGACATTGACCGCCACTATGTAAACCGGCATGATAATGACAGGCTGTATCGCCATGCTACGATCATTGAAAAAACAGGTCAGGACAGGGAAACACATGTGAGGTATTTTTCAGGACCGGAAACCAGGGAGGTACACAGGGTAACCGGAAGGGAATTCAAACCTGTCGAAGTCAGGGAAGAGAACAGGCCGGGTCAGAGAGTCGATGGAAAAAGGCTTGACATCTACCGGCCCAGGGTGGAGAGAACAAATAGCCAGGAACGTCAGCGGATGGAGCCGAAAAGATATGAAGCATACGGAGATCATTCCCGCAAGGCATCACCGGCACCTGTAAAAGGTGGCCAGTCAACATATGAAAACCAGGCGAAGAGGCAATCCTCAACCAGGCAGGATCCCGGCAATGTGAGGGAAAAACCGGCACCACAGCAGTCGAAAACCCGGAAATCTTCTTCTGAGAGGGGAAATGTAAATCACCAGAATTCTAAAGCACCTGATGAAAGGGCGAGTGTCAACAACCAAAAAACTAAAACATCTCCTGAAAGAGATAATGTCAATCATCAGGGTTCAGATGGACGTAGTCAGAACAATAAGAATAGTGAAGAGAAGCGTCACAGGTAATAATATCCTTACCGGTAAATTTCAGGAAAAAGATAAAACCGCATAGGCGTCAACGAACATCACGAAGGCACACGAAGGGAAAAAATAAGTAACATCCTTTGTGTGCCTTGGTGTTTTTACCGGTTTCCTTCATGGTTCCTGCCTCAGACAAAAATAATACAGCGTTTTCTTTGTAGTACAGTTCAATTCGTTTTTTCAAGGATACTCCTCCATTTCGAAGGCAAATTCCTGCAATTCTGGTAGCATTCCATTTTTCCCGAATACATCACCGCAATACAATAATTGGCATGATTGCATCCGGATCGTATACTTTCCCCTGATTTCAACCGGTTGATAAAATGAGGATCATGCACAAGTGCGCGGGCGAAAGAAACGAATTCAAAACCGGATGAGAGGACCTCTTCTGTTTTATCCAGTGAGATCAATCCTCCGACATAAACTAACGGAACTTTCACGGCTGTTCTTATTTTTATGGCATCCTCAAGAAAGTAACCTTCCCGAAAGGGTTCAGGTTTCATCAGCAGTTCTCCGAACCATTGCACGCCGATCCTCATGAACGGATTTTTCATGTAATGTCCCATGATCTTTACCGGAATTTTACCCCGCATAATGTAAAGCGGCGAGCGGTTAACAAGACCACCGCTGGGGATCAGGGCATCAGAACCAAGACCCTGCAGGATCCTGGCGGTTTCGATAGCTTCTTCTATGCCTGTTCCGCCCTGAATTCCATCGTTCATGTTCATTTTTACCAGCATCGGAAGGTTATTTCCGGCCTGATCCTTTACGCGTTCGATGACCGCCTTCATGAAACGGGTTCGATTCTCAAACGACCCGCCCCATTTATCTTTTCTTTTATTAATTGCCGGTGAAAGGAACTGGCTGATAAGATAACCGTGGCCTGCATGGACTTCTACTGCATCAAATCCTGATTCGCGAACGATCTGGATTGAATCTCCAAACGCGGCGATCACCTCATCAATATCCTTTTCCTTCATGGTTACGGGGAAAGTAGGACCATAGATGTTCACACCTCCGCTTGGAGAAAAAGGCTGCTGCCCTGCCAGTGAACGTTTGGCCATAAGACCGCAATGCCCGATCTGGATCGAAGCGGCAGCACCTTCTTTATGAACGGCATCAGTAAGTTTCCGCAACACGGGAATGGTTTCCTTCCGTAATAAAAGCTGGTGGGAAAAAGAAAGACCTGTGCGGTGGACTGCGGCATAGGCAACCGTGGTCATTCCGATACCTCCTTCCGCAACTGACCGGTGATAACTGATCAGTTCATCGGAAGGATCATTGCCGGGGCACATTCCTTCAAAAGCTGCAGAGCGTATGGTACGGTTTCTGAGTGTGAGGGTTCCCAGTTTGGCCGGTTCGAAAAGCTTAAAGGAATTTGATTTGTATTCCCCGTGAAGTGATGTCATTACTTATTTTTTAAAGATTTCCGGGACTCGAAATCCGGTTGATTTCTTCGACATTCAGCTGGACAAAGTTAATTTTAATTATCACCGCGATCATTGGTTGTGTGCTGCTGATTGCTTTTAATTTACCGCCCCACCCCTGACCCCTCGCCAAACAGGGAGGGGAATAAGCAAACCGCTCTATCTACATATTTGATTAATGATTTCAACGATAAGAAAAAAAATTTGCTTAGACGATCATTATTTCTAACTTTGCAGCCCCAAATAAAAATTTGGACAGGAATTCACTGGAGAGGTGGGTGAGTGGCTGAAACCAACAGTTTGCTAAACTGTCGTACGGGAAACTGTACCGGGGGTTCGAATCCCCCCCTCTCCGCGAAGAAGGGTATTTGGGAAAAAAATTGATCAGAAAATACCATGTTTGATTTTGAAAAGCTTGATGTTTACCAGGTAGTTAAGGCCCAAAGCGCGAAAGTTCTCTGGTTTCTGAAGAAAGCTGACAATATCGATCCTTATATAATTGATCAATGGAAGCGTGCCAGTTTAAGTATTTTGCTTAACTTAGCCGAGGGAACGGGAAGGATGACAGAGGAAGATAAAAAGCACTTCCTGACGATAGCAAGAAGCAGTGTTTATGAGTGTACAGCAATCATTGACCTCTTAAAAACCGCTAAAGAAATAGACGAAGAATCCTTTACAGAATTTTATAATAACTACGAACAGATGTCGAAAATGCTTCTGGGAATGTACAGAAGCTATTCAAAATCATAATCCCACACCCAACCCCTCCCCAAAAATGGAGGGCCGCAGGTGAAAAGATAGTTACTCACACACACACATTCAAACCTCATTCGGGGTATAGCGTAGCCCGGTTCATCGCGCCTGCTTTGGGAGCAGGAGGTCGCAGGTTCGAATCCTGCTACCCCGACAAAAGAAAAACCCTTGCGAAAGCACGGGTTTTTTGTTTTTAAGCTGCGCAAGCTTGCTTGGGGCAGTGAGAAAAACAAAAAAAACGTTAGTGAGCAAAGCGAACGAAAGGTTTTTCTTTTAGTTCCCCCCCCCCCCCCTTCCAGGATCACCGAAGGTAATCCTGCTACCCCGACAAATAAAATTCCTTTGCGAAAGCAAGGGATTTTTTTTATGAGGGGAAACCGTTAGTGAGCGAAGCGAACGGAGGTTTTTTTTTCCAGTTCCCCCCCCTTCAGGATCACCAACAGGTAATCCCTTCGCAATCCTTCAAATTCAATTTAACCTAGCTTCAAAATTTTTGCTACTTCGTATAAATGAAATTCATTTTTCACCTGAGTTAATAGTTCCCATACTAACCTGATCTGAATCACATTAGTTGAGTAAAAATTGAACAATCATCTCAATATCTCACTATCTAAAAAGTATAATTATATTCTGGGTTTTAAATGGAACCTCCCTTGCGGAGGATCCCATCGGTGAACAAAACACATGATTACTGAATGGTAAAGGTTTGCTCCACCGGATGACACGGCAGATCATAAGCTGTCACCTCCAGGGCAAAACAGATTGTTACTTAATGTGTGGCGAAGGTGGTAAAGATTATCAAAACATTCACAACATGTATTATGAAATTCTTTTAGATCTCCTTAGAAAGTGCTAAATTGGAAAATAATTGAAAATGAAGCTTCGGCATTTATAAGCGTTCATCATCACCTTGTTAATATCAATGAAATCCGGTCAAAATATTGACCAACTCTAATCTTACAAAAATATATACCTGAAGGGCATTGATTACCGGCGTTATCTTTGCCATCCCAGATAACAGAAGAACACCCACTTTGATATTCCTTGCATACGAATCTTTTCACTTCTTGACCATATATGTTTAGAATAACTGGTTCAACAAGTGATGTTTTTCCTGTTGTAAATGAAATTGTGGTTGACTCTGTGAAAGGATTCGGGTAATTTTGAATCACCATGTTTGACCTTTTTGGGAAATCATTAATAAATGGTGGGTATTGGTGGCGATAATAGGCCCCGATATCAGGGAGGGTGTTATCCGGATCCATTATAATTTGACCAAGGATTATGGAAGTCCCGGCATTGATACACTTAGAAATTCCTTGTAAAGTATAATCATGTGCCGTGGTGTCTGTAAAAATCGGATCAAAATATACATTGAAATTTATATCGCATGAGTCCCCATTGCTGTTTGAATAAAGAGGGGGCTCACCAAACCCAGCCACAGTATTGCCCAAAGACATAAAATTCCCGCCAGAATTCTTGTAAATGCAACTATAAGAAATGTCGTTTTCTCCGATTAAACTTCCGGGCCCTTCATTTTTAATTCCTACACCTTTTGAAAAAGCAACGATGGAGTTGATAATCCTGATATCGGCGTTTCCCCGGTTGGTTTGCGCACGCACTCCAATTCCATTCCCCGATACGCTGCAATTAGTAACGGTTATCGTTGCAAAAGCCTGATCCCAATTCCAGTAAGTGTCTGTCCTTAGATCAATGCCGGAAACGTTATTGTTAAATACTGCACAATGGTATACATCTCCGGTTAAATTCGTCGTTCCATTTATTCCAAAACCCACAAATTGTATTCCTGAAAATCCGTTATCATATGCTTTAATGTTTGACAGCATCACACTGTCACAATTCTGATTGAATTGCATATATATTCCATTCTCAGTGTTTCCATAGACCTGGCAGCTGTCAATTTGAGGCTTTGAATCGAGGGTGGAGATCCCATTTATCCCAAACCTGATAATACAATTCTTAAGCACATCATCATCGCCGGAACTGTTTAGATATATCTTATCCCATGAGCCTCCAATTGTGCCCTGATACGGTTCAAATATGACCGGAAGATCATTTGTCCCTTTTGCAATTAGTTTTGTATTGATCCCAGCGGTAATGCTCCATCCGCCTGCCTGGAATTTTACAATTACTCCCTGCTGGATTATTAATGAATCGACAACAGTAATATTCCCTGTTACAATAAACGGGTTTCCTGCGGCAGTCCAGATGCCGGTTATGTTTCCTGTGACAATTGTTTGGGCTTCAAGGTAAGAGGTCATAAACAAGCCAGCAAAAACAAAAATAAATATTGCTTTCATATTCATAAGGATTTAGTGATAAATTGTTTTATCATTGAAGGTGGATTATTTTTGTCTGGTAAATGTAATAAAATTTATTTCATATGGACCAAGGGTATTTTTTTCAATTATCTTTACGCAACAATATATAGAATTCCATTTTTCTGTTTCAAATAATCTGTTGATGAAAAGAGTATCTTGTATGTTAAACCTGATCAATTCAATAAAAGTACAACATTTTTCTCTTATGCCTGATTTCACTAACTTCACCGTTCATTTCAACTAACACCCGATGGATGCAGATTTTGACATCAGGTACACCGATCGTCCGATCACTCCATTCGGAGGTCTGACAACCGTAAAGAACTTCTATCAGAACAGCGGACTTCAGGACGTGATCTCCTCGTTACCATTGCCTCAGCCAGGCTCTAACAGGGGATATGATCCCGTGGATATCATCGAAGGTTTTCTGGTCAGTGTTATCCTTGGAGCACGCCGTTTGGCCCATGCCGGACTGCTTAGACACGATAAAGTAGTCAGCGAGATGTTTGGTTGGTCTAAAGGAATGGCAAGTGAAAGCACGTTTAGCCGATTTTTTAAAAAGTTTGATGTCGAGTTAAACGATGAGGTTTTTATCGAACTTAACCGTTGGTGGTTTACCAAACTCAAGGTAAAATACCACACAGTGGATATCGATTCTACTGTCATTACCCGTTACGGCAATCAGGAAGGTGTTGAAGTGGGCTATAATCCAAGAAAGCCAGGTCGTGGTTCTCATCATCCTTTAATCGCTTTTGCAGATGAAGCCAAAATGGTAATACAGTCATGGATGCGCACTGGCGACAGCGTCAGCAGTACAGACATCAAAGATTTTATCACGATGTTGCTTAAAACCCTGGACAAATCGAACATAGGATTGGTCAGAGCAGACAGTGGCTTCTTTAGTGAAACAACGTTGGACATTCTCGAGGAAAACGAACTGAAGTATATTGTTGCAGCAAAAATGTATGCAGGCTTGGTCCGGAACATCTTCGAAGCGGATAGCTGGGTTTCGTATTCCGACGGAATAGACATGTGTTCCATTGAATGCAAGTTAACGGGTTGGGATCATGCCCGCAGGGTAGTGGTTGTCCGAAAAAGCAAAAGCAAATATCAAAACTGCGGCGGCAAGTCTTTGTTTGAGGAATACGATGAGTTTTCCAACTACCTCTATTCGGCGTTCGTAACGAATCTGGAACTGGCCGATCCCCTTATCTGGGAACTCTACCGCCATAGGGCCGAAGCTGAAACTCAAATCAGAGAACTGAAAGAGAGTTACGGCCTTGACGGTTTTTGCTGTGAAGATTTTGGTGCCACCGAAGCAGCCTTTCGCTGGGTATGTGTAGCGTATAATCTGATGAGTCTATACAAGATCGCTTTGATAAATTCCAAGCATGATCCGACTTTGGCAACCCTGAAGTTCCAATGCATTGCAATAGCGAGTTACCTTGTCAGACATAGCAGAAAAACGACTTTAGTGATGTCAGTGAATGATCGACGAAGGGCCTTTTTCGACGGGTTGTTTCAAAAAATTGAAAATATCACGCCCAAATCGAAATTTTTGTTGAAGAAAAAGTTTCTAATGAATTAATCAGGTTTAATGTACTTAGGATCATAATTATTAATGTCGTTGATTCGTATTAGTCTTATTCCTTGTGAAGAATTATCGACATAAATTAAATGTTGTGAAGCCAATCCTCTTTTAATATCGCATACGGAACCCAAAGACGTTACTTCCCAATCCTCAGGAATCATCCCAATCGGAGTATCCTTGTATCCTTCCCTCATAACCCAAGCTCCTTCAGGTACTGGTTCAATTTCTCATCAATGGCTTCCTCCTTTTCTTCGAGTAAGGCAATCGAATCCATTACCGCTTTCAGATCGATTTCTTCTTCGGCTTCATTGGTGTCAATGTACCGTGAGATATTGAGGTTGTAATCATTTTCCCGGATCTCGGCCATGGCAACCACCCGCATGAGCTTGTCACTGTCCTTTTCTTTGTCATACGCATCAACAACCTTGTCAATATCCGTTTCCTCAAGTTGGTTCTGCACCTTGCCTTCCTTGTATTCACGGGAAGCATCAATAATGATGACCTTATTCTTCAGCCGTTCCGGTTTTGATTTATTGATGATCCATACCGAAGCAGGTATGCCCGTATTGTAGAACAGGGCCGACGGCAGCCCGACGATCCCTTCGATGATATCCTTTTCAAGCAGTTTCTGCCGTATGCTGCCTTCGGTCCCGCCACGGAAAAGTGTGCCATGCGGCAGAACGATCCCCATCCGGCCATCTTCCTTCAAAACGGAAACCATGTGCTGGAGAAATGCAAGATCGGCGTATCCCCGGGGAGGAATGCCAAACTGGAACCGGCCGAATTTATCCACCACCACCTTGTTGTAATTCGGGGGGATCTCCTGCTCTTTGCCATCTTTGTCCAGCTTCCTGCTGATATTCGTTTCCGACGGCGACCACCATTTGTTCTGTGAGAACGGCGGGTTTGCGATCACCCGGTCGAAGAGTTTCAGGTTATTCTTTTCATCCCGGTGCTTCGGGTCGGTCAGGGTGTCACCCTTCCGGATATCCGCATCCATGAAGTTGTGCAGGATCATGTTGATCTTGCAGATGGCCCAGGTTCCCAGGTTCTTTTCCTGTCCGAACAAAGAAACATTGATATTCTTTCCCACTTTGCCACCGGGCTGTTCCGCAATGTACTTCGCCGATTCAATGAGCATGCCCCCCGATCCGCAGGTCGGATCGTACACCAGGTTCATCGGCTTTGGCCTGATAAGCCTGACGATCAGCCGCACAACCCCCTTCGGCGTGTAGAATTCTCCTCCCTTCTTCCCGGCATCATCCGCAAACATCTTGATCAGGTATTCATAGGCATCACCCAGGATGTCCGGCGTATAAAGATCCGAATTCCGCAACGAGTACTGGTTGAAGTGCCTCAGCAGCCTCTGCAGGACCTCATCAGAAAGTTTTTCCTTATCCCCGAACTTGATGGCCGTCATGACCCCTTCCAGTTGGTCTGTGTTGTCCCGTTCAATCGCCGCAAACGCCTTGTCAAGCGCTTCACCGATGTTTTCCGTCCGGGCGGTCAGCACATTCCACCTGGCTTCCGCCGGGATTTTGAAATACGTTTCATCCTCGGCATCCTTCCGGCCGATCCTGTCAGCCTTCATGATGTTCTCAACCTCTTCCTCGAAGACATCATTTGCCCGCTTCAGGAAGAGCAACCCGAAAATATAGTTCTTAAAGTCGCTGGAGTCGATGCTGCCCCGGAGGATATCGGCAGAGGCCCAAAGCCAGGTTTCGAGGGCGTTAAGAGAGATAATAGTCATAAGAGCGTAAAATTATTATTTATTCCCACGGCTCAACATAAACAAGTCCGAAGATATTTAGCTTGGAACAAAAATATGGTTTTTCTGTCTCATTTGGAGGCGACTTATGATTCAAACATAGAAATAAATAGTACATGTTCATAACAAAACATTGTTTTTTCAATAATATGTTATATTTTTGGATAAGTGTGGGAGATGAATATGATTGGGGATTTGATAATTTCCTTCTAAATCAAATAAATTGAGTTATACTTGTATTGTCCAATAAGGGTATTCTGTTTATAATGAAATTACTATGAATAAAATATTCTATTTATTTGTTTACTTGGCATTTTTATCAGGTATATCAGGCTTTTCACAAAAATATCCTTTGGTTACCTCTGAAATGCAATTAAAATTCCGTGAATTGACAACGAATGATGGACTTTCGCAAAACACAATTACGTCAATAATTCAAGATGATGAAGGATTAATGTGGTTCGGAACCCAAAATGGACTTGATCGATATGATGGCTATCGGTTTGAGATATTCCAAGGTCAACCCAAAGTAAATTCTATTAGTGATAGTTATATAATTAAAATCTTCCAAAAGGATAAAAATATAATCTGGGTAAGTACAAATGATGGATGGCTTAATAAATATGATAAAAAAAATGATAAATGGCAACAAGTATATTTGAACCGTGAAGTTGAATCAATAACAACGCACATTATTTCAGACATTAAACTAAGTCAAGACAAAAACTATCTATGGCTTGCTGGTGGTAATTCAGGTTTAAGTAAATTGAATGTAAATTCAGAAATGGTTGAAACATTTCCTCAATTTGTTGGCACCAATACTATTGTGGAGGATGAGAACAGAAATATCTGGATTGGTACAAAAACTGGGTTGAAAATAATGATACTTTTGGGGAAGGAAGTAATTGAAAATAGTAATGTATTGATACCCCAAGATATAAAGAATAAAACAATTACTTTTTTATTCGAAGATAAAAATAAATCTATTTGGATTGGCACAAATGAAGGAAAAGTATATTGCCATAATATGGGAAATTGGAAAACATTCTGTCATGATAAGTTAAAAAGCTATATTAATCAGATTGTTGAGGTAGATTCCCGAAAATTTTGGATAGGAACAAATGATGGCTTGTTTTTCTGTGACACAAAGAGGCTGTTTTCGATAAATGAATTGTCATCCTTTCAATATAAGCTTACAAATAATTCAATCAAAAGCCTTTTTTTGGATCAATCAAATATTTTATGGATAGGTACAGGTACTGGGCTTAATAAACTTGATTTGAAAGAGAAGAAATTTTTACATATTTTTAATTATGAAAGTGATGGGAAAACCTTAATGGGTAACACAGTTTGGTCAATTTATGTAGATTCATCATTCAGAATATTTGTTGGTTCGGAAGAAAGTGGCTTAAGCTGCTATAACATTATTTCAAGAAAGTGGACTTATTTTCCACTTAATGGAGAGCAAAACTATTTTGTGAAATCAATTGTTCCTTATTCGAAGTTCATTTTGTTAGTTGGCACAAATAAAGGAATATATTTTTTTAACATACAAATGAATAAATTTTTCAAACTTGAATTTGATGGTGAAGAAAGTTTTATTGGCGATCAAATTGTAAAAGTTATGATAATTGATCGAGAAAAGAAATTACTAATAGGCAATGAAACTGGCCTTTTTGAATTTAGTAAAAGAATATCCTATGGTAAGAGTCATTCTCATTTGAAATTGAAACGAATTCTCCATCAAAGAGTTTCTGCAATTTTAGAAACGGGAAAAGATGTTTATGTAGGCACTGATGATAATGGTGTTTTTCAATTACTAGATAAGCAGTTTGTTAGGATTTCAATATTAGATTCAATTTTTAAAATCATCCATTGTAAAAACGTCAGATGTTTGGCATATGATGAGAAGTCAAATAATTTATTAATAGGTACAAAATCAGGATTATTTTTATTTAATAAGCAATTGCAAAAAATTGTTCACTATACGGTTAAGGATGGATTGCCATCAAATGTTATTTATACTTTGGTCATCGATAAAGCTGGAAGGTATTGGATTAGTACATTAAATGGAATTAGTTTTTATTCGCCGAAAGCAAATTCATTTGCAAATTATAGTGTTCAGGATGGTCTCCAAGCTAATGAATTTAATAGTTCGGCCAGTTTTGAATTTCCTTTGACAAATGAAATATTTATGGGGGGGATTAATGGTTTAACCGCATTTATTCCTGATAGTATTAAATTGTATAATTACAAACCTAGAATATTTCTTGATAAAATTAATATTCTTAATGGAAATGGCATTCTAAAAAAGCAAGATGAAATTCCTATTGGTGGAATATATAAGATGGGTGATGATGAGACAAGTTTTGAAATCGAATTATCGAGTTTGCATTTTGCATCTTCAAAGAAAATCAAGTATGAATATATGGTCTCTTTTGAAATTAATTATAAAAGTTGGTATGAGACAATTTATTATACATTGCATGGGAAACCCAAAGCCCAATGGATTCCTATTACTACAATACCTCCGAAAATTAGGTTGACAAATTTAATACCTGGTTATTATTCGATATCAATAAGATATACTGATTCGGATGGCATAATCGAAAAAGCAATAACAAACTCTAATATATTTACGGTTAAAATCGACCCCCCTGGTAGAAAAAGATGGTTGTTTTTGATTGGCACTTTATTAATCTTAGCAAGTATATCCTTCCTAATTTCATTTTTTGTGTACTTGAATAGAAAAAGGGCTCTTGAACTAAACCTGGCCATTGACTCTGTGAAAATTAGGTCAAAAATTATGGATGAAGTTTTGGGATATTTGGCTCATCAATGGAGACAACCGATAAACAATATAAGTTTAGGTGTTCAACTAATACAGATGCAATATTTTGAAGGGCTGCTTAAAGCAGATGAATTTGATTCACAAATAAGGTCAATTATTAAGAATACAAATGAATTATCAAGTACAATACATGATTTTGGAACCTTTTTTAATCCAATTGATGATAAACCTGATAAAGTATATTTAAAAGATCTCGCTAACCATATTTACCATTTCGTATGGGATAGTTTTCATTACAATGGTATCCAACTCAGTTTAGATGTACCAGAACAATCCAATCCAATATATTATGGTTATTCTCAAATTTTGTATCAGGTTCTTTTAATTGTTATAAATAATGCAAAAGAGGCTATAATGGAAAATAAACCTAAACAGGGATTGGTTCAGTTTCGTATAACGGAAGATAATAATTATTTTTCTTTTAAAATTGTCGATAACGGTGGTGGCATAGAGGCGAAAATTATCTCAAAAATCTTTGATCCATATTTTACGACAAAAAAGTATAAAAAGAATTCTGGTTTGGGCTTGTATATTGCAAAAACTCTAGTGGAGAAAAAATTGAATGGCAGTATAGTGCTTACCAATATTGCTGAAGGCTGTGAAGTGTTAATAAAATTGTTAAAACATGAATAAATCGAAGGTTAAAATATTAATTGTTGAAGATGATGAGAATCAACTAAAAAATTATGTCGCAGCACTAAATTTCAAATATTTGTACGTCTTAAGTGCAAATAATGGTGGCGATGCATTTAATATTTTTCGTCAAGAAGAGCCAAAGATCGTTATTACTGATTTAATTATGAATTCTGACAAACTAGACGGATTGAACCTAATAAAAAAAGTGAAGGAGCATTCGTGCCTAACAAAGATATTAGTAATATCTGGATACTCTGATATCGATTCTATAGATAAAGCTATCGAAATGGATGTTGCATATTTCTTATTCAAACCGGTATATTTAAAAATTCTTTTTCTTTATTTGAAACATATTGAAGAAACTCTTCCTAAAATTTCTTTATAAATATCAATCCCTATTTTAGTACTAATAATTTAAGGGCAAATATTAATAAAACCCTAAAATAGTTGATCCTTAATAATTATTAACATATTGAATGTTAATAACTTATGTTCTTTGAAATTGTGAATCGTGTTAAGATTTTGGGTAAATTTGATCAAAACCCTGCAAATCATGTTGAAAAAATTACCGAAGCAACCACAGCTCGAGATGTTCAAAACGGTGCTCACAAGCTTCATCAATCCTGAACACGAACTATGTCTTTTAGCCAAGAAAATCGATTGGGCTGGCCTTGAAAAGGAATTTGAGCCGCTTTACGGAACCGTTGGCAGACCTTCAATCCCGATCAGGACCATAGTCGGGCTTTTGCTGCTGAAGCAAATGTACAACCTGGGTGATGAAACGGTGGTGGAACGTTACTTGGAGAACCCCTACTGGCAGCTCTTTTGCGGAGAGATCTATTTTCAATACCGTCTGCCATTCGATCCCAGCGACTTTGTCCATTTTCGTCACCGCATTGGCAAAGAAGGCATGGAAAAGATCTTCAGGCAAAGCATTGACCTGTTCGGCCAGGACATGATCCGCAAGGAAGCCCGGGAAATACGGGTGGACACGACGGTCCAAGAGAAAAACATCACCCATCCGACTGATCGCAAACTCTACGAGAAAGCCATCGAACACTGCAAGAGAATCGCTAAGGCAGAAGGTAAAACGCTCAAACGGACCTACACGAGGGAGATTCAGAAAATCAAGTACCAGCTTCGTTTTGCCAGAAAGCCGAAGAACTTCAAACGACAAATGCGCTTGCAACGAAAGCTCCATCGGATCGCGTGTAAGATCTATGATGACCTGGTCACGCAGATGAATCCTATCCCCAAGCAGGAATACTTTGATCGACTAACGGTCATTTATAAGGTTCTGATTCAACAGCGAGATGACAAGAATAAGATTTATAGCATTCATGAACCTGATGTACTGTGCATTGCAAAAGGGAAAGAGCATAAGCCTTATGAATTTGGTAACAAGAGTTCCTTTGCCTATACTCGAAAGTCCGGGATCATTGTTGGTGCTATGGCCATTGAGGGCAATGCTTATGATGGTCACACCCTGGAACCCCAATTAAATCAGGTAAAAGAGTACACCCAGGGAAAGATTAAAAAGGCAATCGTGGACCGGGGATATCGGGGAAGGGAGCGGATCGGAATCACGGAGGTTATAATGCCAAACCCCATGAAAAAGGAGAGTTACTACAAAAAGAGAAAACGGAAGGCCGAATGCAGATCGAGAGCCGGGGTTGAAGGATTGATCTCACATCTGAAATACGATCACAGAATGTTAAAGAATTACTTGAAGGGCACGACTGGAGACGGAATTAACACGTTACTGGCAGCTGCCGCATACAACATGATGAAGTGGATGCGGTTAAAACGACAAGAAATTTTTGTTTTCATTTTTCGGATACTCTTTGGAGATCAAATATTGCTCCCGGTAAAAATCCGATGCTATTGAATCATTAAAAAAATTGAATTAATAAGGATCAACTAAAATAGCTTAAAGGATGAAAAGAATTTTAATAATTGATGACGATGCTGAATTCCTTTTGACTATTTCAAAAATGTTTAAAATTAAGGGGTTTGATGTAATGACCTGTTCAAAAGCATCGGAAGCTATCATCAGACTTCAAAGTATTTTCCCTGATATAATTCTTTGTGATGTTATGTTGTCCGATATGCAAGGTTTTGATTTTTATAAAACATTAAAAAGGAATTTTGCATTTTCTAATATTCCATTGATTTTTATAAGTGGGCGAGCAGTTAATACTGAAGATATAATGAAAGGATTAGATTTAGGTGCCGATGATTATTTTTTGAAACCAATAGATTTTGAAATACTATTAAAAAGAATAAATGCGAGAATTGAGAAAAAGGATAAAATAGATGAATATTTGAATTTTAGAATGAAGGAAATAAAGTCAATGATTGGAAACCAGTTTGACTTTGAATTAAAAAAGCCATTCGAAGGAATTATTGGGAAAGCGGATACAATTATACAGAATTATAAAAATCTCTCTAAAGACGAATTGTTTTATAAAATTGAACAAATAAAAGCTTCAAGTGAAAAACTTTATAAATCTATTGAAAATATTTTGCTATTTATTAGTATCATTAAAAATGATTTTGTACAATTGGATTATTTTAAAATTCATTCTGTAAATGATATAGATATAAATGCAATTTTTGGTAGCATTTACGGAGCTTCGTTTAGAAAAAAGGATATTTTCATTAAATTTAATATTGTATCACAAATTAGGCGTCCCATCCTATTGAAAAAAATGGTTCAAGAATTAGTAGATAATGCAATTAAGTTTTCTAAAATCGGTGCTGCAATAACCTTCAATCTTGATATCGATGAAAAACGAGTACGGCTGGAAATTAGAGATGAAGGCAACGGTTTTAAAATAGCTTCAAAGGAGCAGGTCCTTCCTTTCTCAACTAATTCAGATGAAGTTGATGGTAAGAGTCATGGACTTAAATTAGGTCTTTGGATAGTAAAAATGTTAGTCGAGAATTTAAATGGCGATTTTGAGATTTATTCGGAAATAGGAAAGGGATCCACCATAATAATAGAATATCCTAATTGAAAATAATTAGAGTTTGCTGATTATGTCAGCACTAACAGGATCAAAATTCTAAACTGATCGTAAGCCTTCGGCCACAAGCATCTTTTTTCATGGTTGGGAAATGATTATTTTTGCCCAGGCAGAAGTGTGTGCAGTTGATTGACCGGGATCAACTACACAAGATGTGTATGGCCGAAGGCTTACACTGCTTTAAGAACAATTAGTTTGGAGGATTTATTTCCCATCATTCCGGGAAATGGGCGTCAATTTCCTCTTTCAGTGTTTTTACGAATTTATCGGCCTGCATTTCATTCACCAATGTGACTTCGATGCCTGATGTGTCTCGATGAATCAACGTGTCCTCTATGAACTTTTGCAGGGAACGGTTCCGTGCAGGCGATTTTGTGAGAAAATACAGATGCAGTTTCTGATCTGAATTCGCCAGCTCACTTAAAATTCCACTCCATTTATACACCTTGCTTTTTATACTATCCGTTCGTTTAAGGTCTAAGGATAATGTTTGATAACAATTCCAAACACCATTTTTCCATGCACGTTCAAAATCGATATGATCATGCAATGTTTTGACAGAAAAAGGTTTTAGTTTTCCTGTAACTCCATATTTATCGAAGTATTGCTTATAAACCTTCTGCCAGACCACCTTATCGCTTACGGTATCATGTGCTTCATCGATACTGTATTTTTCGACAAGGCGGTGAAACAGGTCGTCCAGGGCACTTTGTGGGTCGACATCCAATCCGTACAGCACTTCAGAACAGACAAGCGAACTTTCATCTTTCGGAAGGATAGAGGCTGTTACTTCTTCCAATGATTTGAAATGAGTAAACAACTCGCCAAACCGATCTGCAATAATATTAATTTCATGTTCTATTTGCCTGAGAGACGATAGGAGAAATTGTCCGTTCACATCAGAAAAGAAGTGTGATATACGGCTGAATTTTTTAATGAACATTCCTTTCAGGAACTCGCTTTCCGGCTGGTAAACTACAATACCAACGTTGACAAACTCTTCAGATATCCTGTCATGGATATACCGTACGATTTGGTATTGAAACTCTCTCATGATACTAATTTTTTCAGATTGTCCAGAAATATAGTTTTATGTACAATCAACGCTTCAAGTGTTGTTCTTATTTTAAACGTCTGAGGTGTAATCCAGGCCTGAGGGATCAAAGTCAATGCCTTTTTCCAGAATTCAGAATCGAGTCGTACAAATCTTTCTACGAATTCCTCAAGATTTGGTTCATTGTTTTTAAGAACAGGATAAAAATAATGTTGTTTAAGCCATGTTTTATCAGAATCAGCTAATATCCATGGCGTTGGGTTTGATATTATATCGAATACAAAGGCAAATGCCAATTCATGATCAAAGATAAGGATTTTTTCGCCATCTGTGAGCATATTGTGCTTTTCGTTATTGCGATCAGGGTTAGAAATGAATGCGTCAAATGCAAAGATCTTTTCAGCTTCTTTACATTGATGGTCTGTAAACTTGAGTCCTTTTATAAGGGGTTGGAGATCATTGATCAGCTTGCATCCAAAATTATTACCAATGCTGTTTTGGGCATTCCTGAAACCATCATTCCCCCTGAGCGTATCAACGAACTTCTGAGTCACGATGATTATGGCAGGGTCAGGAACATAAAGATCAAGCTGGGCTCCGATAAAGGACGCTAATAGTTCCCTGCAGGAGGATTCCGGAGACATTCTCTGAGCCCCGATGTATTTCACAATGTAATCTTCCTTGTTGCCGGTTGTTGAACAAACTCCCCTGATGGCCTGAGGTTTTGTTGCACCTGAAGTAAATACCCGGAATCCCTGCAGTGCATGAATCCAGGGCAGGAAATAAGCAGGATCGGTGATCTTTTCCATTCTGTTTTCTTTCAATATCATTCTCTGGGCAAATTTATTCAAATCCTACCATAAAATATCCCCTATATTATTTTATTCGTTCTTTTTGCTTTTTCGAATCAGATAAAATTTGGGCAGGCAGATACAATTGACCATCCATGGCCAAGCGTTATAATTCATATCCTGACAAAAAGTTAAAATACGATAATTTAGTTAGGAGAAAGTTAAAGAATAATTTGACTTTCCTCTTTTTTTTCGTATATTTCGAAAATTAAATGGGGTTTATGGCTTATTGAGTTATCGTTCTTTTTATGTCATTTTGCAGCTATCTTCAAACATAAGCAGTGATAGTAATTGCTTGAAAGGGCTGTATTTTCAGGAAGAAAATGACAATTAGGGTTGTTAATTCACAAAATCATTGAAATGAAAAAGTTTTTCCTCCTTTTACTTGTGCTATTTGAATTGAATATTTCAAATGCGCAATGGGTGCATCAGACTTCCGGGACATCAGTTGATTTGTATTCGGTTTGGTGCCCTGATGAAACAACAGGATACGCCGTCGGACTATATGGTAACAAGCTCAAAACTACCGATAGTGGGGCAAACTGGAATGCTCAAACGACAGGGAGTAATGATTTTTTCTATTCCGTCTGTTTTGTGAATTCGGATACAGGTTTTATTGTAGGAGCCACATCTGTTATCAATGAAACAACAGATGGAGGTACAATGTGGACGCTTCAGAATTCAGGAACTGCAAATTACCTGTTTTCGGTTTTTTTCACAGATAATTCAACGGGGTATGCTGTAGGAGCAAGTGGTACCATCGTGAAAACCTCAGATGGTGGAATAAATTGGATAACTCAGGCATCTGGTACCACAGCACAGTTGCTTGCTGTTTTTTTTGCCGATGTAAACACCGGCTACGCTGTTGGTTGGGAGCATACAATCTTAAAGACCATCAATGGCGGAGTAAGCTGGATGGCTCAGGCTTCAGGCGTATCGGTCACTTTGTGCTCAGTTTATTTTACATCTCCTGATACGGGATATGTTGTTGGCAGGTTTGGTGTAATCCTTAAGACTACTGATGGTGGAGCGACTTGGATACCAAAGGTTTCGGGTACCTTGAATGATTTGGTTTCTGTATGTTTTCCCACGAAAAATATTGGATATATTGTCGGGGAGAGTGGTACAATATTAAAAACAATCGATGGCGGAACAAATTGGATCGCTCAGGTTTCAGGTACATCGGAAATGCTCCAGGAAGTTTATTTTATCAATGCAAACAGCGGATTTATTGTCGGGAATGGTGGTAATATTTTACATACCATTAATGGAGGTGGCTATCCTTCTGGTTCAGACAATCTTTTATCTGGATATACAGATTTGAAGATATTTCCCAATCCGGCAAAGGATATCGTGACACTTGAATTTTCTGAATTGTCAGGGATACCTCTGCTAACATTAATGAACATGAACGGACAGGAACTTCTCACACATAGAATCATCGAGCCAAAAACACAGATTGACATCAGTAATCTGCCCGGCGGGGTTTATATTGTGCGGGTGACAGGTGAACGGACGGTACACGTAGAAAAATTCATTAAACAGTAACGATTGTTGTTAGCAAAAATGATGATATGAAAAAGGTTAACATCCTTTGTATATTGCTGTTTGCATTAATTGATGCAATTGCACAATGGACATTGCAAAATCCCTTGCCCACAGGGAATCCATTAAGATCAGTTTACTTTACCGATGCCAATACAGGTTATGCTGTTGGTGGCAAAGGAACCATCCTCAAAACCAGTAATGGGGGTACAAACTGGTCTTCCATATCTACCGGAATAACGAATGGATTATTATCGGTTTACTTTCCCGATGCCAGTACAGGTTATGCGGTGGGTACTATGGGAACAATATTAAAAACAAGCAATGGCGGCGCACACTGGGATTCTTTATCGAGTGGAACAACGAATAATTTATGGTCAGTTTACTTTATTAATGATAATACAGGGTTTGCCGTAGGTAATTATGGAACCATCGTAAAAACCATCGACGGAGGCACAAGTTGGGTCACATTGTCAAGCGGAACTACTAACTGGTTATGGTCAGTTTATTTTATTGATGACAATACAGGGTATGCAGTTGGTGTCGGCATCTTTAAAACCACCGATGGCGGCGCAACCTGGACCGAGTTACCGAGCGGAGCATCGGAGTTATTTATTTCGGTTTACTTCCCCGATGCAACAACAGGATATGTAGTGGATAATTATGGTACTATCTTTCAAACCAGCAATGGAGGCAACTCCTGGAATGCTATTTCGAGCGAAACACCAAGTCATATATGGTCAGCCTATTTTTCGTTTGCCAACACAGTATTTGCAGTGGGTGATAACGGCACCATTTTTAAAATACCAATTGGCGGTACAACCTGGACTGCGTTATCAAGCGGAACGACGAATACAGTATTTTCTGCCTGCTTTACTGATGTTGATAATGGTTACGTCGTGGGAGAAAACGGGACCATCTTGAAAACGACAAATGGTGGCATAGCCTGGATTGCTAAAGGGTGCCTGACAAATAATGATTTATTTTCAGTTCATTTTCCCAATTCCCATACAGGTTATGCGGTGGGAGTGAATGGTACGATCTTAAAAACCGACAATGAAGGCACAACCTGGAATGCATTATCGAGTGGAACAAATAATTCATTATTTTCTGTTTACTTTTCTGACGCTAATACAGGTTATGCAGTGGGTGATAGTGGGAAAATTTTAAAAACAATGAATGGAGGTATTACCTGGAATAGTTTATCAAGCGGAACATTCAGAAACTTATGGTCTGTTTTCTTCACCGATGCCAATACTGGATATGCAGTAGGAGAAAATGGAACCATTTTAAAAACCATAAATGGCGGTATAACCTGGGATAGTATTCCGAGCGAAACAACGAATGACCTTTGGTCAGTTTACTTTCCTGATGCTAATAGGGGTTTTGCCGTCGGTGGAATATACAGTGTAGTTGGCACCATTTTAAAAACGACTGATGGAGGTGCAACCTGGACAGAATTGGGGTACGGCACAACGAATGAATTTTATTCTGTTTATTTCCCTAATTCCGATACAGGTTATGTGGTTGGATATGGTGGTACCATTATAAAAACCACTGATGGAGGCACAAATTGGACTGCTTTATCAAGTGGGTCAACTGATTACTTACTTTCAGTTTACTTTATCGATGTAAGAATTGGGTATGTAGCAGGTGATCATGGAACCATCTTAAAAACCACCAATGGAGGTGCGGATTGGACCATTCAGTCAAGCGGTACAACTGACTTTTTATGGTCTGTTTACTTTTCAAATGTTAATACAGGTTTTGCGGTAGGCGGTGGTGGAACCATTTTAAAAACCACAAATGGAGGAGGTTATCCTCCTGGAATAAATGACTTTTCATTCAAATCTCACGAACCAAATATATACCCCAACCCATCATCAACTGAAATTACAATCGAGACTTCAACAAATCCGTCAATCAGCCAATTATCTATTATGAATCTGAATGGGCAGACCATCATGACCCGCCAAATCACCGAACCGCAGATGCAAATCGATATCAGCAATCTGCCAAGCGGGGTTTATTTTGTGCGGTTGACGGGTGAAAAGTCGGTGGTGGTGGGGAAGTTTGTGAAGCTGGAATAACATTCACCATTTTTTTGAGGGCGGATTCCGAAAAGCAATACGGTAGGAATGATAGAAAAATTAAATAAAATGAAAAAAGCATTACTCTTTGCAATCCTTGCAATATCACTTAATGTTCTTGCGCAAAGCAAACATCTAAAGTCAAATTTATTGGAAAATATTCGGGTTAGGATGGAGAATACAGGAAGAGAAATATCTAACCGTTTTTCTGAAATAAATTTTGGACGACCTAACAACCATCAAAGGTTTGAGCAGGGGGATTTTATCCAAATATACGATAGTGTATACTGGTGGCGATGGGATACACTCATAATGGGATGGAAAAAGTTCAATAAAGAAATTCAAATGGTCTATGACACGCACTATAATCTTACAGATGTAACTCATCAACGTTGGACTGGAAGTGAATGGGAGAATTCTTTTTATAATGGCTATACTTATGATTCCAGCAATAATCAGATAAGTGAATTATGGCAGGAATGGAATGGCAGCGATTGGGTTAACTATATTCTGTTCACTATCTCATATGATGTTAACAATAATATGAAAGGATTTTTGGAGCAAAACTGGAATAATAATGTTTGGGTGGATAATAATTATACAACCTATTCATATATTGCCAACAATAAACTTAAAAACGATACTATGCAACACTGGAATGGCAGTACCTGGGTGATTGTTGATCGAAGTATCTATACGTATGATTCCGTTTATAATCGGATAAAGCAATTGGATCAGTTTTGGAATGGTAGCATTTGGGAAAATAACTATCAGTACACCTATACTTATAACGGCAACAATGATATGATAGGTCAATTAAACCAAGTGTGGAACGGTAACGAGTGGGTGGATGAAATTCTGGGAACCTTTATCTATAATTCAAATGATAATACGACAACTTGGTTAAGGCAGAGTTGGAACGGCAGTATTTGGGTGAATTGGGATGAATCCATCTATTCGTTTGATGTAAACAATTTCTGGAGAAGCTATTCAACAAAAACATGGGATAGCACTGGCACAATAGCAACACCGAGTGACAGTATGTTTAATTATTATCATACGGTTGGAATAGACGAATTGATGATGCAACAGGGAAATTTTAATGTTTATCCCAATCCAAGCAGCGCAAAGTTCACAATAAGCAGCAAAAGCAATATAAACGCCGTGGAAATTTACAATTTACTCGGAGAGCGGATTTATTCTGAGTACGGAATCAAGAAACAAACATCAACAGAAATAGATTTAATAGACCATTGCAAAGGAATCTATATTGTGAAAATTTATATCGAGACGAAAATTTATAACAGAAAAATCATTGTTCAGTAACAATGCTTTAAGAGTGACGGGAAAGAAACCCAACTTTTAATGCTATTGCAAAAAACTGACGAGATTATAACTCCTTGTCATTTAATAACGCATTGCCAGATTTTTCCTATGGCAATCTAAAACCGGGCAAGTCAGTCGATATTCCGATTTATCCGGATCAGGAATGTATAACCAGGAATTTCCTGACCAGCACTTTTTCATTGAAAACAATCTTCATGAAGTACAGGCTGGAATCAAGGCCACTGATGTCGAGGTCGAAGGAAAATGCATTTGAATCCGGGGAAATCTCTTTTGATAATATGGCTGATCCCCGGCTGTTGAAAATCATCAGCGAACCGGGTTCAGAATGTTCATTGATACCTTTGACGGAAACCTTGCTTGTGGCCGGGTTTGGATAGATATTATAAAAATCATCGGCGGAAACGGCAGAGCCGGTGGAGAAGATGCTGACTGTTTCGCAGCGTGATTCGGTCGTCGTGCTGTTTCCGCAGGTAAGGCAGACATTGTATGTTCCGGGGGCGCTGAAATAATGCATCGGTTCCGGGGATACAGAAAACGAGCCATCGCCGAAGTCCCAGTTCCAGAATGTATTTGAGCCGGAAACATCCCGAAAACGCACGAAATTATCATTTATCTCAAAGGTAAAGATCGGCTGCAAAGGTTCCCATAATGATATCGTGTCGCAGTGATGGTCGACCCCGCATGAATCCCTGACGGTGAGGCAGACGGTGTAGTTCCCCTCATTTTCGTAACGATGCACGGGGTTCTCCAGCAGCGAAAAGGCTCCGTCACCAAAGGTCCAGTACCACTCGGTGGCGGAGGAGGATGTATCGAGGAACTGCACTTCCTGTCCGTGGATCTCTGCGATGAATTTTGCGATGGGTTTGGGGCAGGCGAGGTTGACGGTATCGGTAAAGACGGTGGATCCGCAATGATTTGTTGCGGTCATGGTTACTATATAGCTCTGGTAGCCGGCATATTGATGGACCGGATTCGGAAGGGAGGAAAAGGTTCCGTCCCCGAAATCCCAATGCCAGGTTGCGGCATTCTGCGACTGATCTGAAAAAGAAACCAGGAGGCCCTGAACCTGGTAACCGAACCCGGCAATGGCGGCGCCTCCGATCCCGACAGTGAACAATTCCGTGATGTCCTCCTGAGTCAGGGCACGGTTCCAGAAGGCTATTTCATCAAGCTTTCCATTCATGTATGAGGCCTCAGCCGGCACATAGGTTGAAAAGCAGTGTCTGCCGATGCTTCCCGGATGATTAGTGTAATATATCCCTGTGCCATCTCCATCATAAGTTCCCTGTTCATTCACCCCGTCCAGGTACAGGTCCATATCCGCCGGTCCGCGAAACACTGCCACAACATGATACCACTGCTCTTTATTGATGTGGGTTGTCCCTATCTTCGATCTTCTCGCGAAAGGATCCCCCACCATCCCGCCATCCCCGTAACTCATGTTCAGCACCGTATCCCCATTCCATGCAGTAAGCCCAATCCAGCATCCCGAATAGGCCCCTGTATAATAGTCGGAAGTGAAGACCTGGTACAAATTATCGGTTTTATTAAAAAACACCCAGGAAGAAACCGAAAAGGGGAATTGGGGTTTCAGCACCGGGGATTGGGGAAGGTTGATATAATCTGTATTGCCCCTGAAAGTATAAGCAGAATTGGGATTCCCATTCCGGTCAGCGGTCAGCGTCGCACCGCTTACAATCCCGTCGAATCCGTGGCCGCTTGCATCATGTGCATTGCCGGAACAGGGATAATACAAGATCAGGCTGTCGCAAAGGTTCTGGGCATGGCTTTTTCCCAGGAATAAAGTAAAAATCAGCCATCCGGTCAGGAGGATCAGTTTTTTCATTTTCGGACAGATTGATTGAATTGGTATATTGTTGGCATGTATATTGAATTTAACCAATGCCTTATCACTCATTCAAATATACAACATATTTTCCAAGATCAATGAAAATGTATCAGAAATTCTCATTCAGGTTGAGGAAGGTGTGTTTTCTTCTGCCAGCATCTATCAGTTGGTCGAAATAAAGACCGGACGGGACTTCAATGATCTACAATGGACCAAAAGAGATCAGTAAAACCGGGTTTTGATCAACATTATCCTGGTTAATAAGTTTGCGGACACCATCGGAGTTGAATCCATAAATCTCAACCATCCCTAAATCATTTTCTGCACAGTAGAGATATGCATTCTGGACAGCGTGGCCTGCATCCAGCATCACCAGGTTCAAAGCATGTGTACCATATTTCTTTGCAGTTCTTTCAAAACATGCATTTATACATATGCAACCCGTAGATTGTTCAATGCACTCATTGTCGACCCCAGTAATAACTTCCTTCAATTCCTGTACGAAAGTGCCTTTGATGTGCAATTCAAGTGTAGCGTCTTCTTTATGCCAGATATATATACCTGGTTTTAACTCTTTGCAAGGTTTTAATAATATGAGATGCATGACCAGGGGATACAATCCTCCGGCGGAAGGTGCTGTATATCTTGTATAGGGCAAATGGGAAAATGATGAAATCTTTGTTTCAATTTTTCCGTACATGCTCCAGAGAAGTGTTGATATTGTCTCAGGGGTAATTGGTTTATCGCTGAATCGCCGGGTACTCGTTCTTTTCTTTAAGAGTTCTGCCAAAGGGCTGTGACTGAATGGAAATGAGAATAATTCTCCTTTACATTCGCCGAGATGGCTTTTATCATAATAATGCAACAGGTCTTCTTCCTGCGATAGACTTCTGGAAAATATGTTTGTATGCCGGGTAAAAGAAAAGTGAAGCTCGAAAACGTGGTTAATATCCAATAGGATCTGATGTTTTTCCAATGTATTTATCAGATTTCTGAGGCTGTGTTCTTCAATCCCTTTCAGCTTATCAATGATTTCAAGTAGCGTATTTGTGCCATCACACAAGGGCCATAGAGATTTCAAGAGGGTGTTACAACCCTGAATGGAAGATTTCCGGTGCGGTGTTAAGAAAACCCATCCGGAAGCTTTTTGAAATCCACCAACAGCGAGAAATGGTTTATCCTGATCGTTCATGTTTCTGATTATTTTATGGAAATGGATGAGGATCGTGAACGAATGGCAGGTCAAATCGCTTCAGATCATTTCCGGGAGTTCCGACACTGCCAAAATGCAGCAAAGGCAGACCAGGTGAAATAACTTTCACCACCTGATACCCCAGGATTGTGCAATCAGGAGTTGTAATATTTACAATAGCGGCACCTGGTGATATTTTTAAAACTTGTTCACGGATATTTTTCCCGTTATTCTGAGGAAACCTGGGCTTCACCTGGTGTGAACTGCCTTTCAATATTATCCGGATGATCTTTTCCGCTCTTTGTTTTCGGGCATAATACAGCGTGTTATGAGCTGCCCCTGTTACAGGTGCCAATTCTTTAACAGATGGGAGGTTGTGTCTGTTCTGCACTAAGTTCTGCCAGCCGGCACAAGCTTCAAGGGTTGCTTTTATTGCAGCCTTCGCAACGTCCGGCCGCGATGCTGATCCACAAACAAGCCAGGGGAAATGATTACCACTGATCATGGCTAAAACTACAGGTATTGTGTTTGGCTTCACATCAAGACTTAGAAGATGGAGTGTAAGGCCGCTATCCTTCATTTTTTTGAGAACACTATCCATATCAGGTGAGATGGTCTCATTTTTAATAAGTCCACCAAACTTCATAGAATGCCAGGCTCTTGTGAGATGAAATCGTTCAAGAATTTCGAGGAGAGCATTTATTGTTGCTTTTTCCACACTTTTCTGACTTGCCGTTCCATGTGACATCATAGGGGTGTAACGAAATTCATCAGATTTCCAGTTATTTAATAAAAAAACCCGATGGGAGGGTAAGTATAGTGATCTGTCATTTGCTAAAGCATGACCTTCACTCCATCCAATTACACTATTTTCAATCAATTCTGAATATCCGGTTTTTTCCAATTGTTGAGTTGTATAGCCATTTAAAATCCCTAGTGGAAATGTGTGTTCACTGATTTCCTTATAGGGTGCTATCAGGATGCGGTTCCTCACAGGATGGAGACTGCAATACCGTTCAAGCAACTCTCCGAAATGAGATTGACCAGCCTTTTTTGAATCCAATCCCTGGCCATAGGCTTTGATGATGCTGTTTTCTCCGGGTGTATGAATCCGGGACGAAACAGAACTACACAGATATTCATTCGTTGATTCCGGTTTTTTTTCTTCCATGCAGGATGTAATGCCAAGCAATGGATCGAACACCGCATTGGTTTCATTACCTTCGGATTTCGGGAAAACCTGGTATTGATCGCAATGTGAACAGCCAGGAACGGGAAGCAAGGTATGCAGATATGCCTCGTCCTGATAGATCCTTACTACCGTCTTTTTATGATGATATTCAGTTTTGAAGACATGAAGAATCCCAGGATCCAATTTATTTTCGTCAAACGTTTTAATCTGTGAATGAATCGAAAACCCAGCTTCAGTCAGGCGCTGCAGTAAACAATGGGTACATGGAGAACATTCATGTGAGTCCCTGATCAAACATAAGCCGGCACTGGTATCAATTGTTGAAATCATGCATTTTCCTGATTTTCGATCGAGAAAAATTTATTTTCTACAGTCTTTTTGAATATCCTTTTCATCATTGAACAATAATATGAAGAAGGTTTGCACAACGGGTTATGGTGTGTCAAAAGGCTTTGTGCAAGGCACCCACCCTTGCATAGACCCTCAATTTCGCAATCTTCGCAACCAATTATTCCGCCAATGCTGCGTTTCTTATATATTTCCGGAAAGCGGAGGTCGCTGATATTTTTTATGTCCTGTACCCAGGCATATGGAGGATCGTCAATCGCATGACAAACGATGAGGGCTCCTTCAGAATTAACAGATAGTTCATTGCTGATTGCACTGCAGTAATAAGGTGTCGCCAATCCCGGATCTGATATGCCTTCAATTCCCCTCAATAATTTGCTGAAAAGTGGCAGCCCTTTTTTTCGGCAATGATTATAAACATCAAAGAACCTGGACTCCAGTTTTTTAGGAAGAATTCTTGCAGTCAGGTCAGTCTCAAGGGCAAGAGAGACGGATGAATTGTATTTTTGTTTTACCGCCAGTACATAGTTTGCAAGTGCCTGCAGATCGTCAAGGTTGTGGTTTCCAATGGTTGCTGAAACGCAGAGATCAATCCCCGATGAGGATAACCGCTGAAAGACCTTATCAATCGAATTGAAAGTCCCCTTCCCGTTTTTAAACATCCTTGCCGAATCGTGAGTTTTACCAACACCATCAATGCTGAGGACTATAGTAAGCGGTTTTATTTTTTCTAAGAAGGATATCTGGAAAGGGGTTATCAAGGTGCCATTCGTATTGATCAGCCATTTTATTTTCCCGGGAGGAATCCCTGTCGTTGCAGTTTTCAAAATATATTCCATGCAATCCCAGTTGAGAAATGGTTCCCCCCCGAACAACCGGATTGTAGAATATTGATAGTCTTTTGGAAGCAGATGGTCTTTCCACAAGCCAATGGCCTTCCGGGCAACAGACTTGCTCATGGAATGGAAAGACTGGCGGGGTTTGTAGCAATATGAGCATTTCATGTTACAACCATCATTCAATGACAGCCGGAGGTGAAAGCCCTTTGACGGTTCAAACAAGCCTGAATCCCATTTTCGGATTATGGGTGTGTTTTTATAGGAATCAGGCATTATGGATAACAGATCTTTTACTTCAAAATTTTTATTCTTTAACCTATGGAGTTCTTTGTACGGATCATCTTTAATTAAAATATATCCTCCTGTAAGACGGTTGTAGACCAACACCCCTTTCTTGTTAAAAATAGCCCGAAGGGGCCGGGTTAGTGGTTTTATGGAAGAAAGTTGATTTCTTACATCAGCACGCCAGTGCTCGAATACCGTCTTAAGAGATCTGTTCAGCGGCTCTTTGGCTTTGGGTAATAAAGGAAAAGGGCAAAAATAGCTTGTTATCGAAACATTCCGTAAATGTTCAAGAAGATCATCGATGTTGACTAATTTGTGAAGATAAGATACAAAGCTCCTGGCGAGGATGTATCCCGGATTTTCATCAACAGGAGCATCTGAGAAGCTGAGAAGAGATGCTGAAGGAGTCAGGCTTTTATCACTGGAATCACAGCAGGAAACCGCAAAGGAAATAAACTTGTTTATTTTATCATGCACGGAGGACATGTCATTCAATGAAACGTCGCCACGGGAAATAAATTCGCAAATTCCTTCTTCAAACCAGATTGGAATTCGTATTCCGGATTTTCTGAGACCGACATGAATAAATTCATGTTCAATATTTTTTCCGAAAAGTTCTATTCTGGATGCCCCACCAGTGAAAAGGATGTTTTCGAACTTTTGAAGATTGAAGATAATCACAGAATGAGCGACTGTCCCCGCCATCCATTCAAACGCCCTGGAATTGTATATGATATGCAATTTTTCATCCATTTCACGCTCGTCCCTGGCCAGATAAATGCAAAAACGAGATGTTCCTTTTAGCAATTGATATGGAAGGTGTTCAATGGATTTGTTCACGAAGGGCAACAGGCCGAAGAATTTATCGATCGATTGTTGTTTCCGGGAACCAATTAAAAGTTTTCCCACATTTCTTACCGACTTACTGATGGCCTGCAAAAGAAGCTCATCGGTATCATGTTCTGGCCGAACCAGGATATGTTTATTCCTGAGAAGAGAAAAAACATCAAAAAGGTTTTTAGCACTGAAATGAATTTCCAATTCTCTGAACGATACGGGTTTTTTAAAGAAGCTTAGAATTTTCAAAACATCGGATGAAACAAGGATCGTACTGTCTGCTATTACCTTATTACTCACTTTGAATTCATTCCTGGTTACCGGGATAACTTCAGTATCAACCGATAAAAACCAAAATTGACATTTCTCATCCCTGATCAGTGCTTCAAATTTTTTTGCCAGTTTACATTCGTTTTCAAATGCTGAAGGATCTGCCTTTTCGGATATGTGGTAATTGACCATCATCCTTAAGTATCCATTGCAGTTGTTACGGATGCTGCAATTTTCACAAACAATTGTCTGATCGTCCCAGAATTTCCTAAGCTGGTCACCGCACAGGCATAAATCCTGAACCGACTTTCGAGGGTGCCCGGGAAGATGAGGAAAATGTGCATAACCATCCGTATTTACAATAAAATGGAGTGGAGGCCAGGATCCATTGATTTTTGATGAAGTCCCGCATTCCCAGGGTCCGGTTAGTTCAAGGCCATTTTTCTTTGCAAAAAGGGAGGCTCGGATAAGTTGTTCCGCAATGGCATGGATATCAACGTCAGAGTTATACACCTGATCTGCCAGTGCAAGGAAAATAGAATGGCAATTGTTAGTACAAGCCAGGTCGATCAGATCCTCCACATAAGAGAGGTTATTTTCAGTGATCAATGAGTTTATTTGAAATATACACCCGGCATTACGCAGGCAATCTATTCCTGTTAATGTTCGTGCCAGCGTTGACCTGCCCTGGTGATCAACCCTGTTCCTGTTGGACTTTTCTGTCGGGCCATCCATACTAATATGGATTCTTGCATTTCGGTCAGATAGTTTTTGAGCATATTCAGGCGTCAATAGTGTTCCGTTCGTGTTTATGATTGGCAGGATGTGAATGTTCCCGATCCTTTTCAGGTAAGCAATCTGTTCCAGTATCTCATTAATAACCGGGAGGTTTAGAAGTGGTTCGCCGCCATAAAAACTTACTTCTGCCCGGGTGAAATTATTTAACTGCAGGAAGGAAACAAATTCATTAAAACTGCGCAAAGCTGTTCCCGGGGACATCAAAGAATTCCCTTTCTGAGCATGGCAATAAGCGCACTTTAAATTGCAAATGTCAGAAACAATCAGCCGCAAATGGGGGATTGAAGGCAATTATAGCATTATCCTCTTACACAGCAGCAACATCCATCGTTACTGAACCCTTCATCTTTCTTTTGCAGCCATGCCGATGTTTTTTTGGTTGTGAGATCTATGTTTAAATTCAATTTCGGTACCCGCGGAGCTGAATTGTCAATTTTACCGCCAATTCTTTCAAATTCAGTAACCACTGTTACGTCCTGTGGGATTTTGATTTTCAATGTAATTGTTCTCATAGCTCGTTCTGGATTAGTTTATTATTACTTAAGAATTTAAACCTTAGTAAATATGATTATTTCAATTATAACAAAGATAAGGTAAAACTTAGAAATGTAACAGATACTTTTATACCTTTTATGAGGTTGAAAATTATCCTCCTCCACGTGCCCTGATACAATGATGATCTTTAGTTAAGGATGTTTTTCCATTTCTTTTTCCCCGGAAACAAGTCAGTCCATTTCCGGCATCGTGATATCCATCAGCACGATGTCGGGAACAGTTATCTTCAGGGGGTCAAGAAACACGCGTCCATATTCAGCTTCTCCTGTAACGTCAAGGTTGTTATTTCCCTGGATGACGTCAGATTGTAGCTCGCAGCCTGAAGCCTGAAGCCATTATTGCCTACTCCAACTTCTTGCTGATCCTGACGATGACTTTCCCGTCTTTCTTTTCAAAATTCAGATCGCTGTTGATAAGGCTGGCCCTGTAGAATATATTGTTGATCCCCAGTCCGGAGTTCTTTTCCAGCACTTTATCGATATCATACCCTTTCCCGTTATCTGAATACCAGACCCTGAACATTGTTTTGCTCCGGTTCATCTTCAGGAATATCCTGGTTGCCCCGGAATGCTTCATGCTGTTGTTTATGAGTTCGCTGATGATACGGTAGAAATGGAGCTCAACTTCTTTCGGGAAACGGGAATTGTCAAGGTTGGATTTAACATCAATGACAAGTTCCTTGTTCTGCTCGGTCGTTTTGCACAGATCCATTACCGCGGCCCCGAGACCGTTCAGATCGATCTCGTGCGGAACGATGTCCTGGACGATAAAATGCATTTTCCTGTCCATGTATTCAAGGATCTTATATACCCTTTCACTTGATTCAACAAACCCTGCCGTTCCCTGGGATCTTTCCAGAAATCCCAGCTGCAGCCGGGCACTCGATATGAGGGGTCCAAGTTCATCATGGATATCTGCAGCAATGCGGCGGCGTTCTTTCTCTTCCGTCTCGATGATCTTGCTGAGCACATATTTTTCGAGGTTCTTCCTTTCCGTGATATCAGTGAGGATGGTCATGACGGCTGCACCTCCTTCATAATCGATCTCACTGTTCAGTAAAAGGTAGGTATTTACCGGCTGGTTGCCCGCTGATGTTTTTATTTCAATCTCATTGAACCGGTCGTCTGTTGAAGTGAATTTTTTTACCAGCGAAAAGTTTTTCCCGGTTGCTTTTGGATCCTTGAATAACTGGCTTATATTCATCCCGGTAAGTTCATCCCCATTATATCCCAGCGTTTTCATAAACGCCTTATTCGCAAATTGGACCTTCCCATTCCTGTGGATCAGCAGCAGGTTCGGCAAAAGATCGATCAGGCTCTTTAATTTGATTTCACTATCCTGGAGTTTTTTTAGCATTACCGTCCGTTCAGTGATATCGGTAACTGTACCAAGGATAAACTGCTCACCATTGGTTTCCAATAAGGATTTCCTGGTTATGACTGTGATGTTCCGCCCATCCCTGAGTGTCGCAGATTCTTCATTTTCAACAGGAATTCCATCTGAAAGGATCCGCTGGTCAATTTTTCGGAAAATCTCACATTCACTCAGCGGAAAGAACAGGTCATCCGATTTTCCAAGGATCTCATCTTTCTCAATACCGAATGACTTGCAAAATGCATCATTGACATGAATGTATTTAAATCTGCTGTTTTTAATGAAGACTGGGTTCGGGATGATCTGAACGATCTTTTGAAAAAAATCCGGATCGATTCTGGCAGTATGGGAAGTCATAAGGAAAACATTCGTTTAGGGATGAGCACTGTACATTTCTTCCTGGGTGATCATCTTATGCTGAAGTGCGTAGATCAGTAGATTTATCGTATTTGACTGCCCCGTCTTCTGGAGAATTTTTGCGCGGTGACCCTCAACTGTCCGGGCACTAAGAAACAGTTCACTGGCAATTTCCTCCGTCGATTTACCTTTACAAAGCATCTTCAGGATGCGGATCTCCTGAGGCGTCAGTTCAGAGTCCCGATTTAAATTAACCTTCCTGAGATTCCTGACGAGGATGCTTGTGAGCTCCTGTGAATAATAATCGTGGCCTTCAATAACCATCTGAATCGCCTTTTCAATTTCATTCAGCCTTGCCGACTTGAGAAGAAAGCCGGAAATCCCTTTCTGGATCATTGAATTCAGGTATGCTTCTTCTCCGTGGCCTGAAACGACGATAATCTTGATGCCAGGATACTTTTCAACGACTTTTTCAACGGTTACCAATCCATCCATCTCCGGCATCATGATGTCCATAAGAACAATGTCGGGAACCGATGTTTTCAGGAGCTCCAGGAATACTTTTCCATTTTCCGCCTCACCAATCAGTTCCAGGTTTTCAATCCCCAGAATGACCTGTTTCAACCCCTCGCGGAAGGTGGCATGATCTTCAACAATCATGATGGTTTTATGTGGATTCATCCCGGATGATCTTGAGTATTCAAAGATAGTAAAATAGTTCCGGAAAAAACAAATAAGGATAAATGGTCACGTTATCCCCGTGAAAGGCTGCAGGCTACAAGCTTCAAGCTTCAGGCTTCAGGATAAGTCATCCATACGGAAGCGGGGACAGTTCGCAGTCGGCAGTTCGCAGCCCGCATCCCGCAGCCCGCATCCCGCATCCCGCAGCGCGCTACCCCGGATTCGGAGGGGAGATGACACCAGCCCCGGCCTGGCTGTTATTGAAAACGATCACGATGTCGAAAATGTCGATGAACCCGTCGCCGTTGAGGTCTTCAGGCATATAACCGAATCCGCCGCCCTGGGAGAGATTGAACACGGCGACATTATCGAAAAGATCAACATATCCATCCTGACCTGAAGCAGAAGATGTGATGTCGCCGGAATAAAGAACATTCTGGCCCGGTGACCCGGAAATTGCTTTCAGGTTGCTGCCGAAAGCCTGGGCGGCAGAACCGGTAAAATTGTACGTGACATTACTCCCTGCAAACGAAACGGCGGACGCACTCCATGTCTCTACACTCGAGCGGTGTCTCACAACGATGTAATAACTTCCGGCATAAGAAGCGGGAACAGTCAGTGAGACCGACCCTGCAGAGCTTATCGCAAGACCATGTGCCTGGTAAACATATGCCCACGGGGAGACAGCATTGGCCAGCAGGATGCTAAGGGTGTCAGCGATCGTGCCGGAAAACCGGTTAAAGGTCGCCGAACCGTCGGTACAATCCTGCGATTGCTGCATAAGGCCGGAAGAAGCGGAATAGAGTCCTTCCAGGAAAAGCGTCAGCGACAAGGTTTTATTGCTCTGAATGCCGGTTAACTGTATATTGTCAATGGCCCAGTAATATCCCCACGTCCCGGTGTAATTCCATTTGAATCTGACTTGCGGCTGACCTGCGGCAGCGGCAATAACCTGGCTGAATGAGGCAGGGTTCGCCGTTGTGGCTGTGAATTGCTGTAGTTGTGTCCACGTGGCGCCGTTATTGATGCTGTATGCAACAGTTCCCGTGGAGCCGCTGTAGCTTCTGAAGAAATGGCTGAACTGCAAGGTCACAGAAGAATAGCCTGAAAGATCGAGGGTGGGAGAGATGAGGTCGGCATTCTGGGAATTCCCGCTTCCGTAGCCGTCGCTGTTGAGGTAGGCGTAATTGCCGGTCAGAAGGGGATTCGGGCTTGGTGTCGGGGTGATCACCCCAAAGGCCCAAAGCTCCCCATTGCCCTGGTTATCGGCCTGTGACCAGCAGCTGGGAAGGGTAGTATTCGTAAAGCTTTCCGAAAAAGGCAACGTGAATATTGAGCAGATTGTTGTGAACTGGACATCACTCCCGTACCAGGTTCCTGTTCCGTTAGTTGCATAAGCCCTGATATGATATGTCGTATTTGCTGACAACCCGGTGATCGTGCTGGTGAATGCACCGGTGCCTGAGCCATCGGTCGTATGATTCCCGGTTATCAAAGGATTGGCGGATGTTCCCCAACAGACACCCCTTGCAGTAACGGTTGTTCCTCCCGACGAAGTAACATTCCCGCCGGTGATGGCGGAAGTCATCGTAACAGATGAGGCTGCTGTGGTTGTTACGACGGCAGCCCCCGAAGGTGGTCCCGATGCAGTGGCAAGCCAGATTGTGGCGTTTGTCATCAGGATCCGGTGGTTGCCGGAAACATCTCCGGTCCAGCCATAATACAATCCGTCGTTGGGATCGCCGGTACCGTCATCAGCCGGCGAGCTGTCGCCGAAACCGACAACTTTCCCGGTTCCATAGGTGGCATAGGCGACCATGGCGCCGGTGTTTCCGTAGGAAGATCCTGTTTTGTACACAACGCCCTTCACGGATGCGTTCGCAGCAGGACTCAGGGTCATGGATGTGCCGTTGCTCCACTTTGCCTGGGTTACATCGCCGATTATTCCATGCAGCAGCGGATCTCCGGGCAGGACCGGGATATTGGTCGTGGTTTGAGAAAAATCCACCAGGTCAAACACAATCCCGAACGGATTTGCCGAAACCCCGTTATTCGTAATAAAATCGTTCCAGATCTCCGGTGAATCATAACCATCATTATTCCTGTCGGAATTCGTATGATCACAAACCATGAAAAGCCCGCCGCCATTCTGAACGAACTGCAGCATCGCTGTCTTTTCTGCCGCGGTGAACAGGATGTTCGGCTCACAAACAATAAATACCTTGTAGTTCGAAAGATCCTGGAGGTTACCGGAATTTCCGTAAGTGATCTGTCCGTTATACGGCAATGATTCCACCTGGTATCCCTGTTTCACCATTTCAATCCCCCAGGCGGAGATGCCTCCCTGCCAGTAGGTTTCAGCTGTTGAGGATGTGATCCCGGACTGATCCGGGGCAGGATAGCGCTGCGGATTTGATTCTGTTCCACCACCAACAATGGCTGGTCCTGTTGAATATCCGAGGTTGTGAAGATCGGCATCGATGACCCAATCCGCATTGCCGGCTGCCTCCGCTTTTGTGGCATCAAACAGGATCTTGACCTGGCCGGTAACAGTGATGGAGAATAGTATTAAAATATTGAAAAGCAACGTATTTCGTATGATCATGTTTTTCCGGATTTTGGGGTCCAAAGATAAAAAGAATGGAGGAATCCATCGAGCTCCGTATTAATACGGGTTTGAATACGTAGTTCTTCGCTATTTTGTTATGAATGCAACGATTAATTTCGCATGCTGAGAATTCTCCTTTTTTATGGAAGCAGGAAGAAACATGGATCAAAGAACGACTCACTCTGACTTACGTTCAAGGGCTCTGGAGATACTGAAGATGAAGTCTTCAGGGACATCTGATAAGCTTTCCGATCATGAAATTGCCAGGCTGATCCAGGAACTGGAAGTTCACCAGATTGAGCTCGAGCTTCAGAATGAAGAACTGCAGGCTGCGAAATCGGAAGCGTTGAATCGAATACGTGATGATTATGAAGTGCTGTATGAGAATGCCCCATCCGGTTATTTTTCGTTAGACCGGTCGTGCCAGATCCAAAAGTTGAACCGTGAATGCAGCAGGCTGTTAGCGAAGAACTGCGAGCACCTGGTGAACAGTGATTTCAGGTTTTTCGTCCATCAAGGTTCGCGTGCCCAAGTGAATGAATTCATTGAGAGGGTATTTGAAACCGGTCGAAAGCAGACCTGCGAGGCAGAACTGGAAACCGGGAGGGAAAGCCCGGTCTATGTTCTCCTGGAGGGTCATTTGTCTGAAAATGGCCCGGAATGTCTTGCGACCATGGTGGATATCACACAACGCAAGCTTGCCGAGATCAGCCTTGATGAAAGCCGGAAGCAGTATTTTCAGAGTGACGTGAATTTCCAGGCGCTGATGAACGCCACCACCGAGACAATCTGGCTCATGGACATGGAAGGGAAGATCCTTGCCGTAAATCCTACCGGCGCCGCCCGGTTCAGGATGAAAGCCGGGGACCTGATCGGAAGGATGGCGAGTGATATTCTCACACCGGAACTCTGGAGGAGCCGGAAGGAAAAAATGGATGAGATGGCCAGGACCGGTCAGGTGGTTTATTTTACCGATGAGCGGGACGGGATAATTTTCAGCCACAGCTTTTACCCTGTGAAGGAAGAAAAGGGAGCGGTGTCAGGTTTTGTCGTTTTCAGCCGGGATATCACACTTCAGCATGCAGCAGAGGTGGAAAAGGAAATGTCTGTCAGATTCCTGCAGTTGATCAACAGCGTGAATGATACTGAAGAACTGATCCGTTCCTCGGTTGAGTTCTTTTATGAAAACCTGGGTTGTGAAGGCGTTTCGATCAGGGTCAGGGATGGGGAAGACTATCCGTTTCTTTTTGCAAAAGGCTTTTCCCCCGAATTTCTTGAACAGGAGCGGTATCTGTGTGAACGTGACCCGGATGGGAAGCTGGTTGGAGAACCCGGACCGGGTGTGATGCTGGAATGCCTGTGCGGCGATGTACTGTGTGAACGGCTGAATGCCGACAAGTCACTTTACACCTCCAATGGGACTTTCGTGTGTAATTCAACCTCCCTCCTCGAAGCTGCTAAAGATATTGAATCGGTGAACAGGATCCGTGGACGGTGCATCCGGGAAGGTTTTGAATCGATGGTGCTTATTCCCATGAAAACAGGGAGCGAAATGATCGGCTTGCTGCAGCTTGTTGATAAGCGAACGGGTTACTTCAGCCAGGGAACGGTCGCACTGTACGAACGGCTGGTATCTTATTTATCTGTCGCCCTGTCAAAGTTCAGTGTTGAAGAAAAACTTCGCGAAAGTGAGGCCAGGTTCCGGCTTGCATTGAAAAACGCCCCGGTATCCATTGCCTTGCAGGATAAGGATCTGCAATTCACATGGGCATATAATCAGCGATCGGTTGATCCGGCAACAGTAGTGCACAAGACAGATAAGGAGCTGTTCGGGGAGGAAACCGCCCGGCATCTCGAAAATATTAAACGGAAGGTGATGGAAACGGAGACTGCCACACAGGAGCAACTCTGGATCATTTCCAATGGAAGGAAGATGTTCCTCGACCTTTACATTGAGCCGATCTTCGATAAATCCGGTCTGGTCACAGGTATCGGATTAGCAACAGTTGACCTGACTCCTTTCAAGAAAGCGGAAATGGCGCTCATTGAAAGTGAACAACGTTTTAAAGCCATCGCTTCAAATACACCCGATCATATCCTGGTTCAGGATGAGAATCTGCGCTACACCATGGTTGTCAACCCACAACTTGGTTTGACCGAGGAACAAATGATCGGGAAGACGGATTATGACTTCCTGACAAGAGACGAAGCGGACAAGCTCACATTTTTCAAACGGGATGTAATGCGCTCGGGCCAACCGATGAATGCTGAACTGCCTATTTCCGGACAGGATGGAAAAGTTGAGTATTTCAGCGGCACCTATGTTCCTAGGATGGATTCGCAAGGCAGAGTCGACGGATTGATCGGGTATTTCAGGAACGTGACCGAACAGAAAAAAGCTGCAGCGGCAATAAAACAGTATTCTGAAAACCTGGAAGCATTGGTCCAGGAAAGAACCAAGGCCTTTCAAAATACCAATGAACAGCTTAAAGCGGAGATCAGGGAAAGAATTTCGATCGAGGAAACCTTGAGGAAGCAGACTGCTGAACTTGAAAAATACCGGTACAAGCTTATTGATCTCGTGAAGGAACGAACGGCAGATCTTGAATCCAACAATATCAAGCTTGCAAAGGAGATCGTGGAGCGACGTTCAATGGACAGGGCATTGAAGGAAAGTGAACGAAAATTCCGCGAAATCGCCCAAATTGTTCCGGGAATAATATTTCAGTTGCGGATCCGGAAGGATGGCTCCAACTATTTTTCTTTTGTGAGCACCCGCGCAAAGGAACTTTTTGGTCTGCCGGAAGATCTGAACAACATGCAGTCTACCCTGATTGAACATATTCATCCGGATGACAGGACCGCATTCCTCGTTTCTTTCAGTGACGCTGTCACAGGACAGGAGGACTGGAATTTTGAAGGCCGGATCATTACCGGGTACGGGGGGATTAAATGGTTCCATGGACTGACTTCCCAGTCCAATATCGGAGAGGAAATTGTTCTTGACGGTCTGATGCTGGATATTACAAACCGGAAAAAAACGGAGGAAGCACTGCTTAAAAGCGAAAATAAGTACAAGAACCTGTTTAATTCCATGACCGAGGCGTTCATGATCTGCGAGATGATTTTCGACAGGAAAGGAAGGCCGGTTAATTACAAATTTTTAGAGACCAATATTGCCTGGGAACAACAAACCGGATTAAATGTTGGACAGCTCCGGGGCAAAACCGTGAAGGAGGTAATCCCGGATATCGAACAAACCTGGATAGACAAATACGGAGAAACTGTATTAACAGGGGAATCCGGTAATTTCGAGGAATTCAACCGGTCCACGAACCGCTATTTCAGGGTTCATTGTTTCAGGGTTGAAGGAAATACATTTGCCGCCCTTTTCAGCGATATTACCCATCAGAAAAGGGTTGAAGAAGACCTGAAAGTAAGTATTACCAAATACCAGGTTCTGTTTGATTCCTTCCCGCTCGGGTTAACCGTAACAGACCACACCGGTAAGATCGAGGAGTCAAACAGTGAAGCAGAGCGGCTGTTGGGTCTCTCCAAAGAAATCCAGGGGAAGCGCAGCATCGACAGTAAGGAATGGAAAGTGATCAGGACTGACGGGACGGTTATGCCGCAGGTGGAGTTTGCCAGTGTCCGCGCATTACAATCCGGAAAACTCGTGGAGAATGTCGAGATGGGAATTGTAAAGGAGAAAGGCAGGATCACCTGGCTTACGGTCACTGCAGCACCATTACCGTTAAAGGATCTTGGCGTTATTATCACCTACTGGGATATAACAGCCAGGAAAAATTCGGAGCTGGCTTTGAAAGAGAGTGAAAGCAGGTACAAAACACTTTTCAATGCAATGAAGGAAGGTTTTGCGCTGCATCAGGTACTGTACAATGAAGATGGCAAACCGGTTGATTACCGCTTCATTGACATCAATCCTGCTTTTGAAAAGCTTACCGGGTTGAAGAAGAATAAGGTGATCGGGAAAACTATGACGGAAGTCCTGCCTGAAGAGGATCCTCTTTGGCTCGAGAAGTACAGCAGTGTCGTCCGGACGGGGATCCCTGTCAGTTTTGAGAACTATTCACCGGTTCTTGACCGGTATTATGATGTATATTCCTACTGTCCGGCTCCAGATCAGTTCGCGGTTATCTTCAGGGATATAACGGAAATCAAGCAAAGGGAAGAAGGGGCAAAAAGGAAGAAATCCATGTCCGGTAAAAAACAGAATTAACGATCACAGGGTGATTATAAACGGTTCGGACAGATAAAACAGGTATGAATCCGCTCTGCTGGAGAAGGATTTCTTCAGACTGTGGGCTGGTCGCCGAGATCACTGAGGACAACCAGCTTGTTTTTCAGGGCAAAGATCACCAGGTTTATGGTGTTGCTGGCATTGGTCTTCAGGAGGAGTTTTGCCCGGTAACCTTCAACCGTTCGTTTACTGATGCAGAGCGTATCTGCAATTTCCTCCGTGTTGTAGCCCTTGCACAACAGTTGCAATACTTCCTGTTCTTTTGCAGTAAACTGGGGAATTTCGACAGAGGAATATTGTTTCAGCCTTTTTGCAAGTTTTCCATTGAGCTCCGGGGAAAAATACTGCTGGCCATCCGAAACCATTGTGATGGCCCGTTCCAGGTTGTTCATGGAGGTGTTTTTTAGCAGGAATCCACTGATCCCTTTCATGACGAGTGTGAAGAGATACTCTTCCTCTCCGAACATTGACAGGATAATGATTTTCAGATTCGGGTAAAGGGCAAGGGCTTTGTCCGTTGTTTCGATGCCATCCATAACAGGCATCTTGATGTCCATCAAAACGATATCAGGAACATTTTTTTTCAGTTGTTCGAGAAAACCCGCACCATTATCTGCTTCACCTATTACCTCGACATTTCTGATCCCTTCCAGGACTTTTTTCAATCCTTCTCTGAAAATAGCATGATCTTCAACGATCATGATTCTTATTTTAGAATCCATCTGATGGGAGTAAGTTTTGTTTTGCACTTATAGTTTTCAAAGTAAATAATAATCTTCCAACCCTCCAAAATTCTCAATTAATTAGTTACCATTAGCAAATATACAAAATAAATTATGATAAAGAATTATCCTCTCATTGAATTTTACCCTTGAATCAGGTTTAAGGGATATGGGGCTTTACAGTTGGCAAAGAAAGGTCTCCGCTTTGGAAAAGGGAAAAATTACCCAATAGGTGATCAGCCTTAGGGTTTTCGTTTTTACAGGAACAAACAGATAATTAATGAATTGAGTGAGGCCGGGACCCCAGGTACGGTATTTATACTTAGCATGTCAGGTAAAATTACATGCTGATGTAAAAAAAATACGTATTTATGAATGGAATATATACTCTTGTCATGTAGGAATTATGAAATTATTTTTGTTGCTTCAATAAAATGCCAATCAAACAGATATCGAAATGATGACAAGATCGTCCCCGAAAATTCCATATATGAATGAACGTATAAAAACCTTCATTCAATTCCCCTAACTGTTAAGAAGAGAGACAGTTATCATGAATCAATGAAGTTAATTCAGTTTAAAGAAAAACACTATGCAAAACGTATGTAGAAAAGTATCAAAAAAGCTGGTAAGAAGCTGTTTTGTACTCCTGGTTATTTTGGGAGGGACACTAACGGCATTTTCCCAATCCGTAAGCGTGAACACGACCGGTTCACCACCTAATGCATCCGCAGGGCTGGATGTTGATTTCCCAAACCTGGGATTCCTGATCCCGCGTGTTGCCCTTAGCGGAACAACGAGTTTTTCCCCATTGACAGCCCATGTGGCCGGAATGATGGTGTATAACACGGCTATTGCCGGAGATGTAGTTCCCGCATTTTATCTCAATGACGGATCCAAATGGCTTCTTTGTGAGTCATCAGGTATTTCGGCAGGAGATATGCAATACTGGAACGGCAATACCTGGGATATAATATCTGCGGGTCAGACGGGTCAACTTCTTCAACTTGGCAGCACCGGCATTCCAGTGTGGGTTGGGGCAGGATATGCCACACTCATCGCTGTACCCATCAGTGCTTTAACTTCGACTACAGCCAGCAGCGGGGGAAACATTACCTCAGATGGAGGATTTTCCATTACTTCAAGAGGAGTTTGCTGGAATACTTCATCGAATCCAACCATCGCGCTTGCTACCAAAACCATTGATGGCGCGGGCAGCGGCAGTTACGTGAGCAACCTGACAGGCCTCACAGCCGGGACCATTTATTATTTGAGGGCATATGCAACAAATATTACAGGGACTGTATATGGCAACCAGGTGATCTTTAAAACTCCTTAAGCGCAGGAGGCATATTTGTAAAGGCAACATGAAGTAAAGAAATTATCAATAAATTAAAATTCTTTAAAAGATGAAAAAAATTACACAAACCTTAACCAGGAAACTTTTTAAAAGTTTTTTCGGTTTATTAATATTAATGATTTGTTCATTGTCCGCATTTTCACAAAATGTCGGGATCAACTCCACCGGAGCAATACCTAATAGTAATGCAGGACTTGACGTTGATTTTGCAAACAAGGGAATCCTCATTCCACGAATTGCCCTGACCAGCACAACAAGTTTTCTTCCATTAGCTGCCCATGTGGCCGGTATGATGGTTTACAACACAGCCACAGCAGGCGATGTGACCCCTGGTTTTTATTATAATGACGGAATAAAATGGATTCCGGGTTTACCCGCGGGTACTTCCAATGGTGATATGCTTTACTGGAATGGTACAACATGGGTAAAAATCCCGGCAGGACTTCCGGGCCAGTTCTTACAAATAGGCGGTGCAGGTATACCAGCCTGGGCAGGTGCTTCCTATGCCACAATAACAACAACACCTGTCACAGCAATAACGGCTTCAAGTGCTTCCACAGGCGGAACGATCACCAGTGACGGAGGAGCAACAGTACTTTCACGCGGCGTATGTTATGCTACTACACCCAATCCGACAACCGCCAACTCAATTGTTGCAAATGGTTCCGGAATAGGAACCTATGTTTGCAATCTTTCAGGACTGACACGTGCTACGACCTATTATGTAAGGGCATATGCCACCAACAATGCGGTAACGACTTACGGGAACCAGCAGGTTTTCACAACCCTGCCACTTGCACCAACCATGGCCGCCACAACACCAGCAACGAGCATTACTTCGATCTCAGCAATGAGTGGAGGTAATGTTACGAACGATGGAGGAGCAACCGTCACCGAACGCGGCATTTGTTACGGAACAACATCAAACCCGACCACTGCCGGGCTAAAAGTAATCGATCCGGCACCTGGTGTTGGTTCATATGTCAGCAGTATTACCGGTCTGACACCGAACACACTTTATTATGTGAGGTCCTATGCTATCAATAGTGTTGGTACTACTTACGGAACGCAGATCTCCTTCTATGCGCTCCCAACCGTTACCACAGCGGCAATTACAAACCTGACGCCTACTACGGCAACAGGCGGAGGTACCGTCACCAGTACAGGTACGGTAAGCGCCCGCGGCGTGATCTGGAGCACGTCTCCGGGTGTAACAGTCGCTTTAACCACCAAGACCAATGACGGAACGGCTACCGGCGTATTTGTAAGCAGTATTACAGGATTGACAGCCAATACCCATTACTATGTGAATGCATATGCCACTAATGCTTCGGGAACCTCCTATGGCACTGAAATATCCTTTACCACACCATTTATCACAACAGCAGCAGTATGTACAGTAACACAAACCACAGCCATCAGCGGAGGTACGATTTCAGCAGCAGCAGGCCTGAATATCACCGAACGTGGTGTTGTTTACGGCACGAACCCCGGTCCAACCACTGCTGATTCCAAAATTACTGACCCGTCAGGAGGAACTGGCGCTTATGTAAGCAACCTTGCAGGGCTAACGAATGGTGTAACCTATTATATAAGGGCCTATTGCATCAATAACGGGGTAACGGTTTATGCGAATGAATTGAATTTCAAGACCGGAACGCCGCATGTAGTCGGAGAATCACTTGCAGGAGGGAAAGTCATTTACGTTGACTGTTCAGGTCAGCATGGTCTAATCGGTGCACTGGCTGATCAGGGTTCAGGAGTTGCATGGGGATGTTCGGGTACAACTCTGAACATCGGAATTGCACAGGGCGGAGGTGCGCTCTATGCCGGTTTGAACAACACGAATGTTATTCTCGCGTCCGGATGTGCTCCTGCAGGAACTGCAGCTCAGCTTTGCGCAGCCTATACCGCAGGTGGTACAAACCTTCCGGGAATAACAAACTGGTATCTGCCATCACACGACGAACTTCAGATCATGTGTGATCAAAGAACAGTTATTAATCTGACAACCACCCCATCCTATGCTGGAGCAGGTGTTTTGTATTGGTCCTCGACAGAATACAATGCATCCATTGCCTATACCCATTATTCCCTGAGTGCTTATGATTACAACTGTTATAAGTACTCGACCTATTACAGTACTCCGACAAACCTGATCTACGTTCGTGCAATCCGCGCTTTCTAACGGTTTTGATGAACACCGGTTTATAGCAGTGAGTCTGTATAGAACCAATAAATGGTATAAACTTATAGATAGTCAAATTCATAACCTCATGAAAAATAAAATATTAACGATAATAGTGTTGCTATTTTCATCCGGATTATTCGCCCAGGGGGTGTATAACAACGGGGGAAAGATAGTGATAGGTCCGGGAGCTTCACTGAACATAAGCGGCCCTGGCGGGAATTTTCGCAATGAAACCAATATAAGTGACGGATCAATTTTTCTTTCCGGCACACTTAAACTGGAAGGCAATTATACCAATAATGTCGCAGGTGCAGATGTTCTGAGTTCTGCATCCGGCGCCAGCCAGGTAATATTTGCCGGTACAAGTAATCAAACGCTGGGTGGTTCATCTGCAATGCCCTTTGTATTTCAGAATCTAACGGTCAACAATGCCGGAGGAATTACATTGGCAAAAAATGCTGTGGTAAACGGTGTCTGCACCATGACCAACGGTCTGGTGAACATAGGCAACAATAACTTAAGCTTCGGCCCTTTGGCAACAGTTGCAGGAACTCCTTCAGCAGTGAACATGATCGTTGCGGAAGGAAGCGGACAGGTGCAGAAGGATTTTACAGGTCCCGGCAGCTTCTCATTCCCGATCGGAGATAATACCGGAATAGCGGAATATTCGCCTGTGACGCTGAATTTCACAGGAGGCAGTTTCGCACCAGGCGCCCAGGCAGGGGTGAACGTTGTAAATGCAAAATACAATGATCCGGCCATCATCAATTCATACCTTAACAGGTATTGGAATATTTCCCAGACCGGGATCAGCCTCTTTAGCTGCAATGCCATGTTTCAATACGTTCCGGCAGATGTCACAGGAAATGAAAACAGTATCGGTTGCATAAAAATAGCGCCTCCTCCCATAGTGACATACGATCTGGCAAATACAACACTGCATCAGTTGACGGCGAACGGGATAACCAGCTTCTCGACATATACCGGTGCCATGTTAGGACCACTACTTACCGGCCCGGCATCAGTGTGTGCAGGATCATCAGGGAATGTTTATACTACGGATTCCGGAAAGACAGGCTATATCTGGATAGTTTCAGCAGGCGGAACAATAACAGCAGGCGGAACATCCATTGACAACACGGTGACGGTAACCTGGAATACACCTGGTCCACAGACTGTAAGTGTTAACTATACCGGGTCAGCAAATCCTACAATATTAAACATTACAGTTACTCCTTTACCTGTTCCATTACTTAGTGGTCCGGCATCGGTATGTCTGAATTCAACAGGTGACGTTTATAGCTCAGATGCGGGGATGACGAATTACACCTGGGTTGTATCACCCGGGGGAACAATAATTTCAGGAGGTGGATCAACAAACAATACGGTAACTGTATCGTGGACTACCACGGGGTTGCATAGTGTCAGTGTAAATTATACCAATGCTAACGGATGCATTGGAGCAGCGCCGACTGTTTACACTGTAACGGTCAATCCTTTACCTGTACCGACAATCTCAGGCATTGCCAGTCTTTGTGCCGGGACAGCGGGGACAATTTATACGACCGAAACGGGCATGACAGGCTACAGTTGGGTTGTATCTTCCGGGGGGACGATCACCTCAGGTGCAGGAACAAATTCCATTACCGTGACCTGGACTACGGCCGGAGCACAAACGGTAAGTGTGAATTATTTAAACTCATTCGGATGCGCAGCCACCGTTCCGACCATTTACAATGTAACGGTCAACCCGTTGCCGGTACCGACCATTGCAGGGAACACCAGTGTTTGTGCAGGATCAACAGGGAATGTTTACACTACTGAAACGGGCATGACCGGTTATAGCTGGTCCGTTTCAGCGGGAGGGATAATTACGGCAGGTGCCGGTACCAATTCCATTACTGTAACGTGGAATGCAACCGGCGCACAAACAGTTGGTATAAACTATACAAATTCAAACGGATGTACAGGTGCGACCCCGACTCTCTACAATGTAACAGTTAACCCGCTTCCGGTACCTGCGATCAATGGCCCAGCCATCGTATGCCAGAATACCGGCGATCATGTTTATACGACTGATCTTTCCATGACGAATTACCTCTGGTCTGTTTCACCGGGTGGAACGATTACTGCAGGAGCCGGCACAAACTCCATAACAGTGAGCTGGAATATTCCGGGTGTCCAGACCGTCAGTGTCGATTACATGAACGCAAATGGATGTACTGCGGCAACACCGACCATCTACAATGTGATCGTCAACCCGTTTACAATACCGGTAATCAGTGGCCCGGCAGAAGTTTGCGTCGGCTCATCGGGTCATGTTTATTCAGCACAGGCTGGCATGACGGGATATTCATGGACAGTGTCCGCAGGTGGAACCATCACAGCAGGAGCCGGAACAAACTCAATCACGGTTTCCTGGGCGACATCGGGCGCAAAGTCAGTGAATTTAACATTCATTAATCCGTTCGGATGTACATCGCCACAGACCTCATATCCTGTAATTGTAGATCCGCTTCCTGTTCCGTCATTGAACGGACCCGGATCAGTGTGTGTGAATGCAGTGAACACATACACAACTGAAGCTGGTATGAATAATTATGTGTGGACCATAACCGGTTCAGGTGGATCGATAACCAGTGGTGCAGGAACCAACACGGTGACTGTGGTCTGGACCAACACTGTCGTTGGCAGCCGGTCACTGAGCGTCACCTATATAACACCAACAGGTTGCATTCCTGTATCGGCAACCCTGCTTTCCATCAGTATTCTCACATCACCGCTCCCATCAATCACAGGACCGACAACAGCCTGCATGGGAAATACACTAACATACCAGACCCAATCCGGCCAGACAAACTATATCTGGACAGTATCGGCTGGTGGTGTGATCAACAGCGGTCTTGGGACGAACCTGATCCAGATAGTATGGAATACAAGCGGTACCAAAACAGTAACGGTTAACTATACGAATTCCGGAGGATGTTCAGCAGCAACCCCTTCATCGATTACTACGGTGGTAAATCCATCACCTGTACCCACCATTACAGGCCCTGTGTCGTTGTGCACGGGATCATTGGGAGGAGTGACCTATACAACGGAAGCCGGCATGACAGCCTACAGTTGGGCAGTATCAGCCGGAGGATCCATAACGGCAGGACAGGGAACCCGGATGATCACTGTTTCCTGGACCACTTCAGGAGCAAAGACGGTCATGGTCAATTATACCAACGCCTCGGGCTGTCCGGCTCCATCACCCACCGTGCTGAATGTGAATGTTTATACGATACCTGTAGCCACGATTACCGGATCTGCAACAGGTTGCGTCGGAGTAGGAGGGTATGTATATACGACCGAACCAGGGATGACCAACTATGTTTGGGGTATCACCGCAGGAGGGACGATTACCGGAGGCCAGGGAACAAACAGCATCACGGTTACCTGGACTATTGCAGGCGCAAGAAGTGTCAATGTGATTTATACAAACCCGGGCGGCTGTTCACCAACGGCACCTAAATACAAGAGTGTTTCAGTATATGCATTGCCTGTACCGGTTATTGTCGGACCAACCACTGTTCCGGCCGGAACGAACAATGTCGGGTATACCACTTCATTCGGAAATTCAGCCTATGTTTGGGCTGTATCGCCGGGTGGTACGCTGGCCAGTGGCCAGGGAACAAGCGGGATCCGTGTCAACTGGATCACCCCGGGTGCAAACTGGGTAAGTTTGAACTACACTTCAGGGGCAGGCTGTACGGCTGCAACACCAACAATTCGAATCGTTACAGTTGGAGCGAAACTTGCTCCGGTGATCGGGGAAAACAGTACGGAAGAGCAGGATAACATCACCTCATTCAATGTTTATCCTGTTCCGAATGACGGGAAGTTTAAAGTGGCGATCGATTATCCGACTGAAGAACTGTTTACGATCAGTGTCTACAATATGCTGGGTGTAAAGGTTTATGAGATGGAGAATGTGATGGTTAACGGATGGACCGAGAAGGAGATCGACATCAGGCCGGCTTCCAACGGACTTTATACTGTCGCTTTCATCAACAGTGGTAAGCTAGTCGTTAAAAAATTCCTGATCAATAAGTAAGATCCGGAAGTTCTAAAAAAAAAAGAGGCGTTATCAGGCGCCTCTTTTTTTTTAGGCGATACTGTCATAATAATGTTGTGCTTATTATCCGTTCATAAATAAGTATTTGTACCCGGAGCCTGAAGAAAAATCACCTGAAAATATTCAGTAAACCACCGCTTTTTTCAGCTCCCCTGTGATTTTATTTTTGTATCGTATAAATGCGACCCTGTGTCATACCGATCACAATGTTGTATTTATCCGGGATCCAAACGGATCAGCATTTTTGTTCTTTGACATTTTGGGAATCATGGTTTGTAAAAAGAACCTGTGGCTTAAAATTAATCCTGAGGACGAATTTAGTGCCGATGTGGTGATTGATTTTTTGCCCGGCTTTTTACGTTTGTTTTTAAACAAGCCTGTATGTTATGATTGGGATGTTAACCTGGATTTTACTGAGTTGATAGATTTAGCTCAACGGAATATGGTTGAGCGGTGAGGTATCCGGCATGTGAATTTGCCATTTTAAGGATACCGGGAGGCCGGAGTTTCAGGAGCAGATCGGGTTGTTTGATAGAGAAGATAACATATTGTCCAACTTTTTTTATCGATTAATTAATTCTACTAATGAGTACGGATAATCTTTCGGAAAGTAACGATCAGGTTGATTCCCAATGATGCATGAACATACAATGGATTTCTTTTCTTTTTCCGGTTACCGGCAGGTCAGCTGCCAGCATTGTCTTTCCTGCCGTTCATGAAACTTTCTTCATGAATGGTAAGCCTTCCTGATTGATCACCGCGCATATTTATTCTGCAAACCATGGGTCCTTCTTTACTGAAGAAGGGTGTCATTTCACCGGAATGTCCGCTCCGAATATCAGGACGGCCGGTACCAACCTTCTTCCTTACCATAAACATGTTGAATACGTACAAGTAAAAACATAAAACGATGCAAAAATCTACTTTCAGAAAATCGGCAAAGATGATGAAACTGTGTATTGTTGCCCTGTTCATTCTGACAGGCACAATGACCGGTTTTTCACAATCCATCGGAATGAATAGCACGGCTTCGCCTCCGGATCCATCTGCGGGCCTTGATGTCTCATTCACAAACCTGGGTTTGTTGTTTCCGCGCGTTGCGCTGGCCAATTCGACAAGCTTTTCTCCGCTGTCTGCCCATGTTGCAGGTATGATGGTGTATAATACGGCGGCCGCAAGTGACGTAACCCCCGGATTCTACATTGATAACGGGACCAGATGGCTGCCGTGCGAAGCGGAAGGCTATTCGCCAGGCGACATGCAATACTGGAATGGTTCAATCTGGTCCGTCGTCCCTGTCGGACAGCCGGGACAGACCTTGCAATTAAGCAGCATTAACGTTCCATTATGGGTAGGCGGAGGTTATCCCTCCCTCGTCAGTACAACTGTCGGCCTTATTACGGCGACAACGGCAAGCAGCGGTGGAAATATTATTGCTGACGGGGGGTTCGCCGTCATAGCCCGCGGCGTTTGCTGGAGCACTGCTCCAAATCCTACCATCGCCCTGGCGACGAAAACAGCCGACGGTGCCGGTACGGGAGCCTATGTAAGCAGCCTGACCGGGCTGACCACCCAAACCACATATTTTGTAAGGGCGTATGCCACCAATTCGATCGGGACAACCTATGGCAATCAATACAGGTTTGTTACCCCATGACCCGGGAATTCACCCATCGAGGATGTATTATAGATAAGGATCAGAAAAACGTAAATATTAATCCCTGAAATCATGAAAAATTTTACAAATGCATTTACGAACCTGTTATTAAATAGATTCATTGTTCTAATGGTGCTGATGGTATCATCCATCGCCTCATTTTCTCAGAATATCGGGATCAGCGCATCGGGGACAGCCCCGAATCCGGCTGCCGGTCTTGATGTTGATTTCCCAAACAAAGGATTGCTAATCCCTCGTGTGGCATTGACGGGAACGGCCAATTTTACACCCCTGGCTGCACATGTAGCAGGGATGGTTGTTTACAATACGGCAACTGCGGGAGATGTTACCCCGGGGTTCTATTATAATAACGGAACCAAATGGGTTCCGGGGTTCCCGGCAGGGAGCTCCATCGGGACCATGCTTTACTGGAACGGTACTTCCTGGGTGATGATCCCTGTGGGCGGGGCAGGACAGGTATTGCAACTGAATGCTTCCGGGATACCGGCCTGGGGCGGGGGAACGTTTGCCACGATAATCACAACTGTACCTTCGGCAGTTACCGGGGTCACAGCCACTTCAGGCGGAAATATTACAGCGGATGGCGGATCACCTATCCTTACAAGAGGGATCTGCTACAATACGCTTCCCAACCCAACGGCTGCAAATTCGATCATTACGGCATCCCCCCAGACAGGAACAGGCGTCTTTTCATGCAACCTGACAGGGTTAACGCCTGTCACAACCTATTATGTGAGGGCCTTTGCCGTAAACAGTTCCATCGTTTCCTACGGAAATGAAGTCAGTTTTACGACACTCCCTGTTTTGCCAATCCTTACCACTACCGCTGCAACAGCCATTACAGGAACAACAGCCGTAAGCGGGGGGAATGTTACATCCAACGGAGGATCAACGATCACGGAAAGGGGTATCTGCTATGCCACAACTGCAAACCCGACAACCGTCAATACGAAGATCATCGATCCTGCTCCAGGTTTAGGAATATTTGTAAGCAATCTTACGGGTCTGACCCAGGGTCTGACCTATTATGTAAGGGCTTATGCAATAACCGGGGCAGGTACGGCCTATGGAAACCAGATTTCATTTGCAACACTGCAAACTCCACCAACCATAGTCACAACTACAGCAACCGGGATCACTCCAACCTCGGCCATTTCAGGAGGTTCATACACGCTTAACGGCACAGGCGGAAATCTGTGGAATTATGGTGTGGCCTATGCCACTGTTCCAAATTCACCGACACCAACATATGTTCAGACCGGAACAACTCCAATTCCCAATCCATTTGTAACAAACCTTACCGGACTTCTGGGAAACACAACCTATTACATCCGGGCCTATATTCAGGGTTACTGGAATGGTGCAGGCTCTTATGACTTCGGCAATGAGCTGAGCTTTACCACACCAGCTCCTGTATTACCCACTGTTGCCACAAGGGGCATCACCAATATTGGTCCGACATCAGCACTGAGCGGAGGAAATGTCAGCAGTAACGGCGGTGCGAATGTCACCACACGCGGAGTTTGCTGGGGTACTTCACCAAACCCTGATACACTGGGTTCCAAGATTTCATCAGGCAGCGGAACAGGGATTTTTGCAATAACGATGACCCCATTGACCGGCAGTACCACATACCATGTGAGGGCTTACGCAGTCAACAGCGTAGGGATTGCCTATGGTGGCGACTCGGTTTTCACAACCTGTGCACCTCCTATATATACGATAGGCCAGATGGCCGAAGGAGGCGTTGTATTTTATGTTGATTGTACCGGCCAGCACGGTCTTGTAGCCGCTCTTTCCGACCAGGGAACAGGCATACCTTACGGTTGCCAGGGAACTTTAACGGGAGCAACGGGATCGGCAATATTTTCAGGCATGGCGAATACCAATGCCATCCTTCTTGCATGCCCGACTCCGGGTATTGCAGCACAGTTGTGCCGGAGTTATAACGGGGGAGGATATACCGACTGGTATTGTCCTTCTATCGGAGAACTCCAGGAAATGTACAACCAAAGGGGAGTGATACCTAATCTTACAACCGGTGTATATACATACTGGAGTTCTACAGAAGGTGGTGCCACTGTCGCATCAGGCTTCTTCTTCTATGGTGGTTACGTAATGGCCGCCATGAAAGGATATGGAACCCAGATGGTCGTGCGGGCAATTCGTGCATTCAACGGGATTTCGCTTCCAACAATCTCAACGGATCCTGTAATAAATATCACAGCCACAACCGCAACTTCCGGTGGAACCATTACCGGTGATGGCGGCTCTCCTGTGACAGCCCGCGGGGTTTGCTGGAGTACTACCACCGGTCCAACAACAGCTAATTCCAAAACACTGGACGGAACCGGGATCGGTACATTTATAAGCAATATCACAGGCCTGACTCTGGGTACCACCTATTATGTCAGGGCATACGCAACCAACAGCCTGGGCACTGCATATGGAAATGAGCTCAGTTTTATTGCTGCACCTCCCGTTCTTCCGACCCTTACTACAGATCCGATAAGTGGAATGACAGCCACATCAGCAGTTTCAGGGGGTAACATTACCTCCGATGGAGGGGCAGTTGTAACGGTTCGCGGAGTGTGTTGGGGCACGGTAACAAACCCCACCATTGCACTTGCCACCAAAACCAACGATGGCGCAGGATCCGGAGCATTTGTCAGCAATATCACAGGTTTAACGACCGGAACAACATACTATCTCCGTGCCTATGCCACGAATATTGTGGGAACAGCTTACGGTAACGAGGTCATCTTCACCCCGACCAACCTGCCGACCGTGACCACAAACCCGATAGGCAGCCTGATCGGCGCAATTGCAGCAGGGAGTGGAATAGTTGAGAGCGAAGGTGGTGCACCTGTTACAGCCTTTGGTCTGTGCTGGAACACGGTAACGGGCCCCACGGTTACAGTTAACCTTGGCAAGACAACGGATCTGAATGGCATATTTGGTACTCCCTGGTCTTACTTTCATACGGTGAGTGGTTTGACGATAGGGACAACCTATTATGTTCGCGCCTACGCCACAAACAGCTTCGGGACTTCCTATGGAGCAGAAGTGAGTTTTACAGCTGCCGCGGCAACGTTGGGACAATCTGTAATCATTGATAACCTCAGCAGTGTCGTCTTCAATGTTGACGGAACAGGATTGCACGGGTTGATCGCCGACCTCTATGGTTGGGGAGAGGCAGACTGGGGATGTGATGCAACGGTAACCGGGGCCTCCGGAATCATCGTGGGAACAGGTCTTGCAAACACCACGGCCATCATATCAAGTAACACAACGGTGGGCTGTATAAGCATAAGTCCTATCGGGACTTATGCCGCCGAGATCACCAAATTCGACGGTGCCGACTGGTACCTGCCATCAAAAGATGAATTCACCATTTTATGGAATAACCGAGGTGTGGATCCAACACTCGATGCAAATATCTCAGCAGCCCAGGGTTTGGCTCCATTCTGGAGTTCATCGGAAGTTGATGCCGGCAATGCCTGGAATTTTGACGGTACCACATGGTTCAATGTCGGAGCCAAGGCTTCATTGAATAATGTTTGGGCAATCCGGTCATTCTAACGGGCTCAACAGGTCATGATAAGGTATGGAAACAACATTCATAATACTGACATTATTAAATAATTAATACAATGAAAAAGTATCTAATAATACCCACACTGTTACTCTTTTCAACCGGGTTGTTTTCACAGGGTCTGCTTGTCAACGGAGGGAAGATGACCATCGAATCCGGTGCCTACGTCTGGGTTAACGGAACGAGCGGAAACTGCCGGGCTGAAACAAATATCACCAATGGCGCGATATCCCTGAACGGGACCTTAAGACTGGATGGCAATTATACGAACAATGTCGCCAATGCAGATATCCTGGGGACCATCGGGCCGGCAGGGCAGGTGGCATTTACAGGCACATCCGTCCAAACCCTGGGAGGGACCAGCCTTTCACCCTTCGTTTTCAATAACCTGTTGATCAACAATGGCAGCGGGGTGGTAATTTCCAGGCCTTCAACCGTAAACGGATTATTAACCCTGATGAACGGACTGGTCAATACCGGGAACAATGATTTCATTTTCGGACCGGCAGCAACCGTTTCAGGAACGCCTTCTGCCGCGTCAATGATCGTTGCTACCGGGACAGGGCTGGTGCGGAAGCAATATACGGCGCCGGGAAGTTTCCTTTTCCCGGTTGGGGATAATAACCTGACAGCCAAATACAGCCCGGTCACCCTGAATTTCACGACGGGTACTTTTGCAGCAGGAGCCAATGCCGGGATCAACCTGGTCAATACCCCTTATGCGGATCCTTACATTACCGGTTCCTACCTGAACCGTTACTGGAATGTGACCCAGACCGGGATCACGGGCTTTACGTGCGATGCTGCTTTCAAATATAACCTGGCGGATGTAACAGGAGTCGAAAGCAATATATATTGTGTAAGGATCAATCCGACACCGGTAATGGTCTTCAACCAAACTGACAGCATCCTGCATCAGCTGACCGCTCCGGGGTTGACTTCGTTCGGCACTTTTACCGGTGCTTTGGGTATGAAAACCCTGAACCTGACCTTCTACCTTGAAGGATTGTATGCAGGGGCAGGAACCATGAATCCGGCCATGGACTTTACAGGAACCACCTTCGCACCCAAATGGGGAACCGCCATCGCCGACCAGTTCACCCTTGAACTCCATAGCCCAACGGCATATAATACCATTGTTGCATCGATACCTTCGGCAGTGCTTCTCACGAACGGGACGGCCACTGTTAATATCCCGCCGACCTATTCAGGATCATATTATCTTACGATAAACCACAGGAACAGCATCGAAACTGTAAGTGCTGCCCCGGTTTCACTGGCAGGAACATCGGTTTCCTATAATTTTTCCACGGCTGCTTCACAGGCTTATGGCAGTAACCTGAAAAACATAGGGGGTGTATTTGCCATTTATTCCGGGGATGTTTCGTCCGCAGGAGGAATTTATCCTGCAGCCCCGGTCAGGGACGGACTGATTGATATCATGGACCTCTACTATATCTTCCCGTCATACCTGGCGGGGAGTCTCGGATACCTTCCTTCGGATCTTAACGGGGATGGGGTCATAGATATTTTTGACACATATATCGATTATACCAATTATTTACTGGGGATCTATAAAATGACACCTCCGTGATAATTCGCTATCCAAAAACTGAAATTTATACAAGTAATCATTGAATATTATCCAAAACCAAATAGTTATGAAAACTTTACACCTGATAAGACTTTCGATTGCACTGCTAATACTGGCGATCCCTGCCGTGAGATCCACTGCGCAGACCCCGACCTATTCATGCATTGCAACGAATGATACATTGCTCAATTCCACCGTTTATCAATTTGATATTTACATATATCAGACAGGCACTACGGCGCTTTACCTGAATAATTACCAGCTTTCCTTCCAGCTGTCAAATACGGCTGCCATTCTCAACGGTGGAGTGATCACAGGGAGTTACGTTGCAGCATCCACACAACTGCCTGTGTCGTTGGCTCCCGGTGGTGTAAACGTTTTCAATGTAGGAGGGATTTATGAATTCCGTGTAAACGGTGTTGCCCCCAATTCAAATGGTTCTCTAATTCCAACAACAGGACTAAGGATCGGAACATTCCAGATAACGAATTCCATGGCATTCGCAGCTGCTCCGATGAACCTTACCTGGTGGAACACAGCGCCGGCGACGACGTATGTGTATGCAATCGTTCCTCCTGCAGTGTCTGGTCCGGCCACACTGATAACAACCATGGCAACACATACAACACTTTTAACAAATCCGGTATTGAACGGACCTGTTACTGCCTTTGCCATGACCGGCGGAGGAAATTACTGTACGGGGGGAACCGGGATGCCGGTAGGCCTCAGCGGTTCGGAAACAGGTGTGATGTATATACTACTGCAGAATGCACTTCCTTTGGTAGCGAATGTTGCAGGAACCGGAATTGCCCTTTCTTTTGGAAACCAGCCGGCGGGTACTTACACTTCCACCGGGTACAGGAAGGCGACCTACATGACAGCTGCCATGACAGGCAGTGCGGTTGTGACACTGAGTGCTTCTCTGCCTGCCAGCGTTACAATTGCGGCTTCAGCAAATCCTGTTTGTACAGGAACATTGGTGACATTCACTGCAACCCCGGTCAATGGCGGGACAACCCCCGTTTTCCAGTGGACTGTAAATAGTGTCAATGTCGGGACAAACAGTTCAAGTTATGCTTATACACCGCTCAACAACGACATTGTCACCTGCATCATGACATCCAATGCCGCCTGTGTTACCGGCAGCCCGGCCACTTCGAACGCCGTTACCATGACGGTTAATGCGATAGTTCCGGCAAGTGTTTCGATCGTTGCGGGAACAAATCCTGCCTGTTCGGGGGCTTCAGTTACTTTTACGGCCACTCCGGTTAACGGTGGAACGACCCCTTCGTATCAATGGATGGTGAACGCGGTAAATGCAGGGACCAATAGTGCAACCTTTTCTTATATCCCGGTGAACAATGACATTGTGACCTGCGTGATGACTTCCAATGCAAGTTGTGTTTCAGGCAGTCCGGCCACATCGAATGCGGTGACTATGACGGTCAATGCATCAGTTGCAGCCAGTGTTGCGATTGCAGAAGGAACGAACCCCGTATGCTCCGGGACTTCAGTGACATTCACAGCAACTCCGACCAATGGCGGAACAACACCATCTTATCAATGGATGGTTAACGGTGTGAATGCAGGGACAAACAGTGTTACGTTTGCTTACATCCCTGTGAACAATGATATCGTAACCTGCGTGATGACATCCAATGCCACCTGCGTGACCGGTAGTCCGGCCACATCGAACGCGGTGACCATGACCGTAAATCCAACGGTAGCAGCCAGTGTTACAGTAGCAGCCGGAACAAACCCCAGCTGCACTGGGACATCGGTTACATTCACAGCCACTCCGGCCAATGGAGGTACAACACCTTCATTCCAATGGAATGTAAACGGTGTAAATGCAGGGACCAACAGCGTTACGTTTGCATACATTCCAGTCAACAATGATATTGTGACCTGCGTGATGACCTCAAATGCCACCTGTGTGACCGGCAGCCCGGCCACATCGAATGCTGTGACCATGACGGTAAACAGTTCATTGCCGGCGAGCGTAGCAATTGCAGCAGGAGCAAACCCGGTATGTTCCGGGACTTCTGTGACATTCACGGCCACACCAACCAACGGGGGAACAACTCCATCCTATCAATGGATGGTGAATGGGGTAAATGCAGGCACAAATAGTGCAACCTATTCCTATATCCCGGTCAACAATGACATCGTGACCTGCGTGATGACTTCCAATGCCACGTGTGTGACCGGCAGCCCGGCCACATCGAATGCCGTGACCATGACGGTCAACGCATCAGTTGCAGCCAGCGTTGCGATTGCAGCAGGAACGAACCCCGCATGCTCCGGAACTTCAGTGACATTCACGGCCACACCAACCAACGGGGGAACAACACCATCTTATCAATGGAAGGTTAATGGTGTAAATGCAGGGACAAACAGCGTTACGTTTGCATACATTCCAGTCAACAATGATATTGTGACCTGCGTGATGACATCCAATGCCACCTGCGTGACCGGTAGCCCGGCCACTTCGAACGCCGTTACCATGACGGTTAATGCGATAGTTCCGGCAAGTGTTTCGATCGTTGCGGGAACAAATCCTGCCTGTTCGGGGGCTTCAGTTACTTTTACGGCCACTCCGGTTAACGGTGGAACGACCCCTTCGTATCAATGGATGGTGAACGCGGTAAATGCAGGGACCAATAGTGCAACCTTTCCCTATATCCCGGTGAACAATGACATTGTGACCTGCGTGATGACTTCCAATGCAAGTTGTGTTTCAGGCAGTCCGGCCACATCGAATGCGGTGACTATGACGGTCAATGCATCAGTTGCAGCCAGTGTTGCGATTGCAGAAGGAACGAACCCCGTATGCTCCGGGACTTCAGTGACCTTTACGGCCACACCAACCAACGGGGGAACAACTCCATCCTATCAATGGATGGTGAATGGGGTAAATGCAGGCACAAATAGTGCAACCTATTCCTATATCCCGGTCAACAATGACATCGTGACCTGCGTGATGACTTCCAATGCCGCGTGTGTGACCGGCAGTCCGGCCACATCGAATGCCGTGACCATGACCGTAAACAGTTCATTGCCGGCGAGCGTAGCAATTGCAGCAGGAGCAAACCCGGTATGTTCCGGGACTTCTGTGACATTCACAGCAATTCCGACCAATGGCGGAACAACACCATCTTATCAATGGATGGTTAACGGCGTGAATGCAGGGACAAACAGTGTTACGTTTGCATATATTCCAGTCAACAATGATATTGTGACCTGCGTGATGACATCCAATGCCACGTGCGTAACCGGCAGCCCGGCCACATCGAACGCGATGACCATGACCGTAAATCCAACGGTAGCAGCCAGTGTTACAGTAGCAGCCGGAACAAACCCCAGCTGCACCGGGACATCGGTTACATTCACAGCCACTCCGGCCAATGGAGGTACAACACCTTCATTCCAATGGAATGTAAACGGTGTAAATGCAGGGACCAACAGCGTTACGTTTGCATACATTCCATTCAACAATGATATTGTGACCTGCGTGATGACCTCAAATGCCACCTGTGTGACCGGCAGCCCGGCCACATCGAATGCCGTGACCATGACGGTAAACAGTTCATTGCCGGCGAGCGTAGCAATTGCAGCAGGAGCAAACCCGGTATGTTCCGGGACTTCTGTGACATGCACGGCCACACCAACCAACGGCGGAACAACACCATCTTATCAATGGAAGGTGAACGGTGTGAACCAGGGAACCAACAGTGTTACGTTTGCATATATTCCGGTCAACAATGATATTGTGACCTGTGTAATGACCTCCAATGCCACGTGTGTGACCGGCAGCCCGGCCACTTCGAATGCCGTGACCATGACGGTCAGCAGTTCACTCCCGGCCGCCGTAACGATTGCAGCAGGAGCAAACCCGGTATGTTCCGGGACTTCTGTGACATGCACGGCCACACCAACCAACGGCGGAACAACACCATCTTATCAATGGAAAGTGAACGGTGTGAATGCAGGGACAAACAGTGTTACGTTTGCATATATTCCAGTCAACAATGATATTGTGACCTGCGTGATGACATCCAATGCCACGTGCGTAACAGGCAGCCCGGCCACATCGAACGCGATGACCATGACCGTAAATCCAACGGTAGCAGCTAGTGTTACAGTAGCAGCCGGAACAAACCCCAGCTGCACCGGGACATCGGTTACATTCACAGCCACTCCGACTAACGGAGGAACAACGCCGTCATACCAATGGATCGTGAACGGGGTAAATGCAGGGACAAACAGTGTTACGTTTGCATATATTCCGGTCAACAATGATATTGTGACCTGTGTGATGACCTCCAATGCCACGTGTGTGACCGGCAGCCCGGCCACTTCGAATGCCGTGACCATGACGGTAAACAGTTCATTGCCGGCGAGCGTAGCAATTGCAGCAGGAGCAAACCCGGTATGTTCCGGGACTTCTGTGACATGCACGGCCACACCAACCAACGGCGGAACAACACCATCTTATCAATGGAAAGTGAACGGTGTGAATGCAGGGACAAACAGTGTTACGTTTGCATATATTCCGGTCAACAATGATATTGTGACCTGTGTGATGACCTCCAATGCCACGTGTGTGACCGGCAGCCCGGCCACTTCGAATGCCGTGACCATGACGGTCAATGCATCAGTTGCAGCCAGCGTTGCGATTGCAGCAGGGACAAACCCGGTATGCTCCGGGACTTCAGTGACATTCACAGCCACTCCGACCAATGGCGGAACAACACCATCTTATCAATGGAAAGTGAACGGTGTGAATGCAGGGACAAACAGTGTTACGTTTGCATATATTCCGGTCAACAATGATATTGTGACCTGTGTGATGACCTCCAATGCCACGTGTGTGACCGGCAGCCCGGCCACTTCGAATGCGGTGACCATGACGGTCAGCAGTTCACTCCCGGCCGCCGTAACGATTGCAGCAGGGACAAACCCGGTATGCTCAGGGACTTCCGTGACATTCACGGCCACACCAACCAACGGCGGAACAACACCATCTTATCAATGGAAAGTGAACGGTGTGAACCAGGGAACCAACAGCGTTACGTTTGCATATATTCCGGTCAACAATGATATTGTGACCTGCGTGATGACTTCCAATGCCACGTGTGTGACCGGCAGCCCGGCCACTTCGAATGCGGTGACCATGACCGTAAATCAGATCCCTGCTGCAGCCGGCACAGTTAATGGGCCGACCAGGGTGAACCCCGGCCAGTCAGGTGTTGTCTATTCAGTGCCGGTCATCACGAATGCAACAGGCTATGCATGGACATTGCCAACCGGTGTTACAATCACCGCCGGTGCAAATACCGCTTCAATCACTGTTACTTTCGCTGTGAACGCAGTTGGTGGCTGCATTTCGGTTCATGGAACCAATTCCTGCGGGAACGGAACCGAATCAGCCTGCCTGAATGTAAGTATTGATACCGGTGTGACTTTATCCGGTATGTTTAGCTATAATAATCCGGCAAATACCCCGCTCGATTCTGTCTGGGTGTTCCTGAAGCTGAATGGGATAAAAGTAGATTCAACCAGGACAAGCCTCCTCGGGAACTACCTGTTTACAGGCAAGCAAAACGGCATTTACACGGTTTCGGCCTCTACACGTAAGCCCTTTCTTGGGGTCAATGGTACAGATGCAGTCAAAGTATTACGGGATGTCGTCGGGTTTGAACCACTCCCCACGCCTGTGCGATACACAGCAGCAGACGTGAATAACAGCCTCTTCCTGAATGCTACCGACGCGAACAAGATGATGCGCAGGTTCGTTGGACTTGATCTCACTTTTAGCCGTGCGGACTGGAGCTTTGAAAAAGTAAACGGCACCACCATAATTTATCCTGCCGGTGTTGACAGAGATACCATAATTGTGAATGGAGCAGATGTCGTGACTAATTTTTACGGTCTATGCACAGGTGATGTCGACGGATCTGCTATTCCGGGGATAGGGGCGAAATCCGGGACCGGGTTTTCCATGATAACAGATGGTGTGCTCAAGGTCAAACCGTACGAAGAATTCGAAATCCCGTTCTATGCCGGTGATGACCTTACTGTTTCTGCCATTTCACTCGTGCTTGATCATTCATCTTCATCTCTGCAGGTTCGTGATGTTATGATGAACAAGGGAACAATCCTTCACAATGAGACCCCGGGTGAAGTGCGTATGGCCTGGTCAGATATCAATCCCGTCAATTATCAGAAAGGAGAACTGATATTCACGCTGAAAGCCATGATTACAAATGAATTTGCCACCACAGGAACAATCCGTTTTGAACCGGGGCCTGAAAGCGAGTTTGCCGGCGCCAAAGCAGAAGTTATCACTGAAGTGACCCTTCTTACTCCAAAGATCGAACTGAAAGACCCGACAGGTATTCAGGAAACAGGGGAACCAATTTTCAACGTATCGGTATTCCCGAACCCTGCAACGGATCATTTCTCGCTCAATTATGAAACAAAAGGCAGGTCATCTGTTCATGTTTCAGTGATAACCCTGATAGGTCAGGAAATCATGAGCATTGAATTCTTACATGAAACACCCGGAAAATTTAATGAGAAAATAAATACCTCCGGTCTCCCGCATGGGGTTTATATCCTTCGGATAACAGAGGGGGGAAAAGATTCGGGATTCTTTAGAAATGTGAGACTCATAGTGCAATAATATGAAGATCATTCGACAAACAGCATGGCTTATTATCCTGACGGCGCTGATTTTCATCAGCGCCGGTTCCCGTGCACAGGTTCCTTCGTACAGTTGTGTGGTAAAAAATGATTCCCTGTTCAGTCCCACCGGATATCAGTTCGATGTATACATATATCAGACAGGAACAACAACGCTATACCTGAATAACTATCAGCTTTCATTTCGTATATCCAACACGGTTGAGATACTGGGTGATGGTATTCTTTCAGGATCTTATATTACAGGATCGACGCAATTGCCGCCATCGCTGTTCCCGGGAGGCGTAAATATGTTTCATATCGGAGAAATTTATGAGATACGGATCAACGGTGTGAGCCCCAATTCAACCGGGACTTTCATCCCCTCCGGGGGACTCAGGATTGGAACATTCCGGATTTTGAATTCCCTGCCTTTCCACGCTGGGAAAATGAACCTGGTGTGGTGGAATTCAGCCCCCGCCACTACATACGTTTATGCCATTGTTCCTCCTGCCCCTTCTGGTAACCCCATACTCATAACCAATATGTCATTTCATACTTCAACCCTTATCAACCCGTTGCTGAATGTTCCTGTCGCAGTCTTCAGCATGACGGGGGGAGGAAGCTATCTTCCGGGCGGAGCAGGAGTGGAGGTAGGTTTGGGGGGGTCTGAAACCGGTGTTATGTACAGGCTTTTCAGGAATTCAATCTCAGCCGGTAATGAAATTCCGGGAACGGGTGGAACTCTTTCCTTCGGAATTCTTACTGAAGGGACATACACTTCTGCAGGATGCAGGAAAGCCACATACCTTACCTCTGACATGTCGGGCAGTTCCATGGTTACCCAGACAGCAGGAACCAAAACACTGATCATTAAAGTTCTTCTTGAAGGCTTGTTCAATCCAACCACAGGGATAATGAATAAAGCCCAGGATTGCCTGGACGGTGAAAGTACGTTCGATAAATTCACGGCAACAACCGCAGACACCATCGAATTGTTCCTGGCCAACGAGTCATTGCCGTGGGATTATGTTTATGGATCCTATGCGATCCCGATTGCCACCGATGGAACCTGTACGACTTCCGTCCCCGGCGGATTTTCCGGCTCTTATTATATCGTGGTCAGGCACAGGCAGAGTGTGGAAACATGGAGCGGGCTTCCGGTTTCATTTTCAGGTAGCATGATAACCTATGATTTTACCGTGTCTCCTGACCGGGCCTATGGGAATAATGAGAAGGAAGTTTCATCGAACCCGGGGCAATACGCGTTGTTTTCCGGCGATGTAACAGGAATCAGCGGAATACAGGATGGATACATCGATATATTTGATAACAATGACGTATTCAACCATTCTCAGGGCGGAGCATACGGATACCTGGTGCAGGATCTGAACGGCGACGGGTTTGTCGACATCTTTGACAATGTCCAGGTGTTTAACAATCTTCAATCAGGCATAGGCATAAATACGCCTGTTAATCCTGTGAAGAGGCTGCCCAGAGTTTTTTCTGGTGGTTCGAGGTAAATCGCCGTTATCTTGTGATCAGCACACTTCTTTAACTTAGGATTAAGTGAATGCGTATTTTTACCTAATCCTGCCAGGTGGAATTACGCGTATTTGCAGGGGCAACCCTTGACAAATACAGGTAATTCATCTCTTTTCCGGGGGTACGTATCTGTTTATTTTTGCACCGTTGGTTATTTCGCATTGATCCCGAATGTCAGGATACAAAAGGGAAACCAATACCTTATATCTCCGATTCTTATTTTGAACCATTTAAATGAAGTATAACCCAAAAAAAACGAAGTATGAAAAAATTATCCACCCTTGGAAGTAGTCTTTGCTTTCTGGCATTGATTATTTTTTTGCTGTCCGCAAGACCCGGTTACGGGCAAAGTACAGCCAATTACACATGTGATCTGACCAATGTCACAGGGTCTCTCACAGATATGAGCACTGGAACTACAGCCCTCCTGGCAACCGGTACATACAGGGCGAATATAGCCTCTGCGGTTACCAATATAGGGTTTACCTTTTATTTTATGAGCACTCCCTATACCCAATTCAGCATCAACTCCAATGGTCAAATGAGGCTGGGCAGCGTTGTGATTGGAGGGGCCTCTCAATCACCGGCGCTTTCGACGGCCTTGCTCTCTCCCATAACTGGTGCCAATTCAATACAGACGACCGGGAAAGTTCATTATAAAGTTACCGGGAGCACTCCAAACCAGGTTTTGATCATTGAATGGCTGGATCTGCGCATCCCGGCCTCAAACACTGCAGGAACTCTGTCAAGAATCCAGGTCCTCCTTTATGAAGCCACAGGCAAAATAGAATTCATCTACGGTTCGATGTATAATAATTCAACATCACAGTCCAGATCAATTTTTATATCATCAAGCAATGCGGCGAATACAGTAGGATGGATCGGAACATTTAATACAACCCCGACCTTTAATACAACAGCAACCGTTACAGCCACCTCTTTAGTCAATAATGCGGTTATTGCTAATCTCAACAGTGCTTCCGACGGTTCAAGAAGAGTAATTTCATTTACTCCCCCGGCAGGCCCTTCCCCCGTTGCACCTACCTGGGCTGCAATTCCCATCACCAATCCAACCACAGCAGGAATGACCCTGAACTGGAATGACAACTCTTCCAATGAATCGGGTTTCCAGATTTACCGTTCGACGGACAATGTCACGTATACTTTGGTCGCAAATGCGGCCCCCGGGGCCACGACCTATACGGCTACAGGCCTGACGCCTTCAACACTTTATTACTGGAAAGTGGCTGCCTACACAGAAGGCACTGCCCTGTCATACAGCACTGTAAGCAGTCTCTCAACAACTGCTACTTCCACGTTTACCTCTGTTGCTTCAGGGAACTGGAGTTCGGGATCCACCTGGTCGACCGGATCGGTTCCGTCGGCTACTGACGACGTCATTATCGACAATGCACACACGGTCACAATTGACGCACCCGGGCTCACAGCAAAAACCCTGGTGGTCAACGGATCTCTTACCTATCATGCTACCACTGTCAGCGCACTGACCGTAAGTGGCGATGTGACCGTCAATTCAACCGGAAGTTTTACTTCCCCATCATCCGGTACCGTGATTACCCATGCACTCAACATCGGGGGCTCAACGGCTACCGGTGTAGGAGGCAACCTGGTTGTTGACGGCATTTTCAATATGAATGTTTTTTCAACTGCCGGTGTCATTGTAACCTTTTTGGGTACATCGAACAATACTATTTCCGGAACGGGTACGACGATCAACTTCTACTCCATTGTAGTAAATAAGGGAACAACGAATGCATCTGTGCTTGATGCTACAAGTGTTATAACCTGTGCAGATGCTAATTCAGCAGCCGGCTTACGGTTATCGGTGTTGATCGGAACATTTAAACTCTCCAGTCCATCCGTCCTGAGTGCATTTTATGGTACTGTTCAACCTACGCAGGCAGTCAATGCAAGACTTTGGCTGAATAATGCAGGAGCTATAATCCAGAGTGTAGGGGCCGGAACAGCAGCAGGGTCCGCCGGTAATATAAGCATAGGCGGATTACTTCAAATCGATGCCGGGACTTTTTCAATCGGAAACGGCAGTGGCGGAGTCGGTATTTTCGGGAATTTTTCCATGGGCGGACCGAATGCAACCATGAATGTTTACGGATATTTTGGTTCAGGAAATAGTTCTACCTATACGATCACGGGTGGCAATATCAATATTTATCCACAGGTCGGACCTAATTACGCTCCTGCCACTTATTTTTCTCAGTCAGGTCTCTTTGCTTTCGGAGGCAGTGCACTCAACTTCTCCGGAGGAACATTAACCATTTTTGACCCGACGCTGGCAGTGACATCAGGCTCGTATTATGCACCTTATTCCATTTACATTTATGGAGGTACAAATAACCTTACGGGCAGTACGATCCGTTTCGGGGACGGGATCAGTGATCTTGACGGCAGTATAAACGGATTCTCCATTTCCTCGGGAACTCCCTTGTATCATGTTATCGTTAACAATTCTCCGTCCTCCGTTAAAACAACAAGATTTGTCAAATTACTGGGGAATACCACAATTAATGGAAATCTTACAATCAACAGCGGAGCGGCAAATCAGTTCCTACTCGGTACCTATGCTCTTACGATCAATGGGAATATCTTTAATGCAGGAACCTTTGCCACCAACAATGTTTCCACAAATGCATTGATCTTCAATGGAACGTCTCAACAGACGGTAAACGGCGGAGGCAGTTTCATGAGCAATATGCCGAATCTTACCATCAACAACAGCTCCGGTGCACTTCCTGCAGTGGATCTGCAGATCCCGCTTACAGTATCAACCGGACTTACATTGACGAAAGGACAGCTGGGGTCAACAAATGCATCAATTCTTACTTTAGGGAATTCAGCAGTCTCAACAACATTTACCATCAACAGGTCGGGTGGATCACTGGCAACAGCCCCGGCCTTCAACCTGGCAGGGGTCACCACCTTTAACGTAACGTATAGTGCTCCATCGCCGGCAGCAAGCTTGACAACAGACAATGAACTACCGGCCGCCACCCCGGTCACAACGTTTACAATCAGCAACGGAAGCGGTGTTACACTGGACAAACCGGTCAGTTGTAAAACCCTTGCGCTGACGGCAGGCATTCTTACTGTCTCTCCGGCCAACAACATCACGGTTACAGGTACAACCACAAGCAGCATCACCGGTGGAAGTGCAACTTCTTATGTGAATGGTGCACTGACCCGCACAATACCGAATACTGCTGCTGCAGCCAATTACAAATTCCCTGTCGGAAAAGCAGCATATCATTTATTTGAATTTTCCAGCCTGACCACCGGCGGGACAGAAACCGCAACTTTTACAGCCGAATCCTTTGATGCAGGACCTTATGCCGGAACTGCCGGATCTGGACTTTCTGCCATCAATGCAGATAAATACTGGTCATTGTCGGCAGTTTTGGGCTCTGTCACCATCACATCCTCAACGATCCGGCTGACCGATGCAGGTTTGAGTGAAGTCAACAGGGTGGGACAATCAAACAATGACGCTGGTATATTCAATAGCATCGGTGGAACCACTGTTGGAACAACAACTATTGCATCCAGCAGTCCGATCGATTACTCTACAATCAATGCAGGGACCTATTTCAGGATCGGTCTTGCCACCGCTTTCCCTGCAGGGAATTATGCCATCGGACCCCAGGCTTCCTATGCCGGTTATGCAGGATCTTACCCCAGCATGACTGCTGCAGTGATTGCCATCACTTCAGTACCATTCACCGGGCACATGATTTTCGAATTCCAGGCTGACTACAGCCCTGCCGTGGAAACCTACCCGGTATCCATTCCTTCATCGGTCTTCGGTTCTGTAACATCAACGATTACCTTCCGTCCTGCCGCCGATGTGGCATCAGTGATCAATTTCTCAAATGCAGGCACAGTGATCAACAATGGCGGTGCGGATTATATAATTTTTGACGGACGGAACGGAGGAACAGGAGCAAACAAGTTTATGCAGTTCACCAATACAACTGTTACGGGCCCGGCCATTTTGTTTTCGGCCAATACGCAGTATAACCAACTCCTGTACTGTGTCCTGAAAGGTTCTACAACGACGGCTTCAAACGGAATCATTACCCTGAATTCATACAGTAATTTTACCACCATAGATCATTGCAATTTTAACGGGTCGGGTTCGGCGAATAACTGTATTTTTGGTGTTAGTGCTTCTACAGATGTCACCATAACCAATAACAATTTCTTCGACTACCGTAACGGTGCGGGGGTTTCACTTGCTACCGCAAGTAATAATTCCCTGATCGACAATAATAGCTTCTATCAGACGACTGCCTATCCCGGTTTTGCCGGAACAACCTATGGAATATATATAATTGGTGTGGGCAATTGCACGATAAGCAATAACAATATCGGGGGCAGCGGTCCCGGATTGACCGGTACATGGACTGTTTCATCCACATCACCGGCTGCTTACAATTTTACGGGTATTTATGGTACCTCTCTACAGGGAATACCGTGCAAGATCTTCAATAACAAGATCCGTAATTTTGACTGGAAGTCCAACGTATCAACCTGGACGGGGATGTCGGTCGGTGGAACTGTTTCCGTGGGAACTGACGGAGCCAACTACATCGGAAACAATACGGATAACGACAACATCAAAATTACCTACTTTTCGACCGGTGCCTGCCAGGTGAACGGGATCATCACAGCGAATGAAGCCATAATCGAGAATAACATCATCGGGTCGATTACCACCCTGCTGAACGCAGGGATCACGGGTACAGGTTCAAGTTTTACCGGGATCAGCGCTGCAGGAACAGGGGCCCTTATAAAAAATAACACGATAGGAAGCGCCACTGTACCATTGAGTATTAAAATGGCTGCCCAATCGACAGCGGGAAATTCACAGAATATTTATGGATTCGTTTCAAACGCTTCAAATGTCATATTTACGAAAAATACCATTGCCAATTTGAACAATGGATCGATTGTGGCTGCCGGTATTACACGAGGCATTTTACTGCCAAACTCCGCTGCATCAGTGAGTATCTCCGGTAACTCAATTTATTCTCTTTCAACCGCTCAACCAGTCACAGGCTCCGGTTTCACTGCTGCAAGTCTTGGTGGGATTGACATCCAGGCTGCAAACGCTTCGACTATTATAGTAACCGGAAATGAAATTTATGACCTGGTCAATACTTCAACAACGGCAGCGGTGAATGTAAATGGAATATATTACAATGCAGGTTCCGGGAGCTCAGGTAAAGTAATTGAGAAAAATTACATTCATCATTTTAAGACGTTTTCGAACACTGCTGTTCAGAATGGTGTGAATATCAATTGGGCAGGAGGACCTTTTTCCATACAGAACAATATTATCAAATTGGGTATGGATATAAGCGGCAATGACATTACCAGCACTGCACAGATCAATGGCATTCTCAGGGCATCGGCTCAGAATTGCAATATTTATTTTAATACGATCGTCATTGAAGGTAATGGAGTCGCCTCCGGATCAGTTGTTACCAATGCGTTAAATATCAGCAGTCATCAAACAGAGGACATCCGTGATAATATCCTGATGAATACACGGTCAGGAGGCGGGAACCATTATGCCATAAGAATCGGTACCGGAACCCCGGCAAATCTTACCACAGACTATAACGACCTGCTCGTTACAGGAACAGGAGGGATTCTGGGATATTACGGAGCTAATCAGGTTACACTTGCAGACTGGAAAACAGCTACAGGAAAGGACCTGAATTCCATCAGTATGGACCCGGTCTTTGTTTCAGCGACGGACCTGCATCCGACAAACATTGCCATGGACAATGCCGGGATTTATATTGCTGGTATCACCACGGATTTTGCCGGTATGCCAAGAAGGGCTATCCCGGATGTCGGTGCCTATGAATTTAACAACAATGCACTTATCACAGGGCCTTCCAGTGTTTGTGCAGGGTCTGCAGGCAATCTGTATTATACTGACGGATTAAAAGCGAATTATATATGGGTAGTTTCCGCTGGTGGAACGATCACTGCCGGTGGTACCACTGCAGACAGTTCAGTCACGGTGACATGGAATACAAGCGGTGCCCAGACGATCAGTGTTGTTTACGATCCTTTTGTGACCCCGACGATAAAGAATGTAACGGTCAATCCGCTGCCGGTGCCTTCCATCACTGGTCCGGCTTCCGCTTGCTTCGCCTCAACCGGAAATGTATACACGACAGAAGCAGGTATGAGCAATTATATCTGGACCGTGTCGGCAGGAGGAACAGTTACCTCCGGAGGCGGATCGGGAAATAATACGGTAACGGTAACCTGGGGCGCTGTTGGTCCCGAAACAGTTAGTGTGATCTATACCAATTCCAACGGATGTACAGCTGCCGCAGCCACACTGTATAATGTGACCGTAAATCCTTTGCCGGTACCTGTTATTACCGGTCCGGCCTCTGTGTGCCAGAATTCAACAGGAAACGTTTACACCACCGATGCAGGCATGACAGGTTATTCATGGGCTGTATCTGCCGGAGGGACGATCACAGCAGGATCAGGTACAAATGCAGTTACCGTGACCTGGAATACAGCAGGCGCAAATACGGTAAGCGTAAATTATATAAATGCAAATGGCTGCACTGCAGCAATCCCATCGGTTTACAATGTAACCGTTAATCCTTTGCCGGTCCCTGTAATAACAGGTCCGACATCAGTTTGTCAGAATTCTACTGGCAATATATATTCGACGGATCCGGCCATGACCAACTATGCATGGACAGTATCGGCCGGAGGAACAATTACGACAGGTTCCGGAACCAATTCCGTTACTGTAACGTGGAATACAACCGGAGCGCAAACAGTCAGTGTAAACTATATGGATGTGAACGGATGTTCAGCAACCCTCCCGACCATGTATAATGTGACCGTGAATCCGCTTCCGGTTCCAGTAATTACAGGTCCGGTGTCGGTATGCATGAACTCAACAGGAAATATCTATTCAACTGAGCCAGGAATGACGGGTTATCTCTGGAGTGTTTCCGCAGGCGGGACGATCACAGCCGGATCAGGAACAAATTCAATCACTGTTACATGGAATACGACCGGAGCCCAGACCGTAAGTGCGAACTATACGAATGATAACGGTTGTACGGCAACAGCACCTACGGTGCTGCCGGTAACTGTAAATCCGCTCCCGGTTCCGGTAATCAGCGGCCCGGCTGCAGTATGCCTGAATTCAACCGGGAATGTCTATTCAACAAGTCCGGGAATGACGGGTTACTCATGGATTGTATCAGCCGGAGGCCTCATCACAGCAGGGACAGGGACGAATTCAATTACCGTAACCTGGAATACGGCAGGTGCAAAAACCGTCAGCGTCAATTATATTAATGCCAACGGCTGCACCGCAGCTACACCAACAATTTACCCTGTGGTGGTAGATCCGCTGCCGGTTCCATCCCTGAACGGCCTCTCGAAAGTTTGCGTCAATGCAGTGAATACATACACAACTGAAGCTGGTATGAACAATTATGTGTGGACCATTACCGGTTCAGGTGGATCGATAACCAGTGGTGCAGGAACCAACACGGTGACTGTGATCTGGACCAACACTGTTGTGGGTAGCCGGTCACTGAGCGTCACCTATGTAACACCAACAGGTTGCATTCCTGTATCGGCAACCCTGCTTTCCATCAGTATTCTCACATCACCGCTCCCATCAATCACAGGACCGACAACAGCCTGCATGGGAAATACACTAACATACCAGACCCAATCCGGCCAGACAAACTATATCTGGACAGTATCGGCTGGTGGTGTGATCAACAGCGGTCTTGGGACGAACCTGATCCAGGTAGTATGGAATACAAGCGGTACCAAAACAGTAACGGTTAACTATACGAATTCCGGAGGATGTTCAGCAGCAACCCCTTCATCGATTACTACGGTGGTAAATCCATCACCTGTACCCACCATTACAGGCCCTGTGTCGTTGTGCACGGGATCACTGGGAGGAGTGACCTATACAACGGAAGCCGGCATGACAGCCTACAGTTGGGCAGTATCAGCCGGAGGATCCATAACGGCAGGACAGGGAACCCGGATGATCACTGTTACCTGGACCACTTCAGGAGCAAAGACGGTCATGGTCAATTATACCAACGCCTCGGGCTGTCCGGCTCCATCACCCACCGTGCTGAATGTGAATGTTTATACGATACCTGTAGCCACGATTACCGGATCTGCAACAGGTTGCGTCGGAGTAGGAGGGTATGTATATACCACCGAGCCGGGGATGACCAACTATGTTTGGGGTATCACCGCAGGAGGGACGATTACCGGAGGCCAGGGAACAAACAGCATCACGGTTACCTGGATAACTGCAGGTGCAAGAAGCATAAATGTGATCTATACAAACCCGGGCGGCTGTTCACCAACGGCACCTAAATACAAGAGTGTTTCAGTATATGCATTGCCTGTACCGGTTATTGTCGGACCAACCACTGTTCCGGCCGGAACGAACAATGTCGGGTATACCACTTCATTCGGAAATTCAGCCTATGTTTGGGCTGTATCGCCGGGTGGTACGCTGGCCAGTGGCCAGGGAACAAGCGGGATCCGTGTCAACTGGATCACCCCGGGTGCAAACTGGGTAAGTTTGAACTACACTTCAGGGGCAGGCTGTACGGCTGCAACACCAACAATTCGAATCGTTACAGTTGGAGCGAAACTTGCTCCGGTGATCGGGGAAAACAGTACGGAAGAGCAGGATAACATCACCTCATTCAATGTTTATCCTGTTCCGAATGACGGGAAGTTTAAAGTGGCGATCGATTATCCGACTGAAGAACTGTTTACGATCAGTGTCTACAATATGCTGGGTGTAAAGGTTTATGAGATGGAGAATGTGATGGTTAACGGATGGACCGAGAAGGAGATCGACATCAGGCCGGCTTCCAACGGACTTTATACTGTCGCTTTCATCAACAGTGGTAAGCTAGTCGTTAAAAAATTCCTGATCAATAAATAATCAGGGATAATCCAAAGGCCCTCCCGAAGGCCTTTTTAACCGCAGAGGCGCGGAAACCTGGAGAAAAACATTAACTTGTCTTTTCTGGGTTTCCGGATCTCTGCGGTTTTTCTTTTTAAGGGTCTTCAGCCGGCATCCACTCTGCATACCCACCCCTCAAATCCCCTCCCTATCAGTAGGGAGGGGAAGACCGAAGGTCGGGGTGGGTACGAGAAAAATCTTAATAATTTATTAACAAATGAACCCATTATTAGCCATTATTTTGCAAATTGCAACACTAAAGATATCAGGAAACATTTTATTTACATAACCAAAAATCAATCAGATGAAAACCACCAGACTATTTACCGTATTATTTACGGTTATTTTATTTTTGAGCTTCAGCTACAGAAGTGAAGCCCAATACAGCATTACAGCCGGCGGGACAAATTATACCCAGGATTTTACATCGCTGGGAACTGCAGCCGGAACCTGGGCTGATAATACAACCCTCACCGGATGGTATGCAAGAACAGACAATACAGCCTCGATCGCTACCATCGGCGTTAATACAGGTTCGACAACGACTGCCGGATTGTATTCCTTCGGTGTTGCCGGTACAAATCCTTTAACTGACAGGGCCTTGGGTTATGCACCGTCCAATGCTTATTTTGGTGCATCAGGCGTTGGAAAGGGATATATAGGATGGAGGCTTGTCAACAATGCTTCCGGAACAATCTCTTCCATCACCGTTACCTGGACTGGTGAACAGTACAGGAAGGAGAACAATGCAAGTGCTCAACTGCTGAAACTATACTACCAGACCGGTGCTACAGTCACCAGTCTTGTAACAGGAACCTGGTCGGATGCTTCTTCTGCCTTTACTTCTCCGATCATTGGTGCTACTGCGGCTGCTATCCTTGATGGCAATCTGCCTGCAAACAGGGTGGCAAATATCACCGTAACTATTCCGGTAACCATTCCAGTCGGCACAGAGATCATGCTGCGCTGGGAAGATCTGAATGATGTCGGCAATGACCATTTGCTTGCGATCGATGATGTTACGGTAAATGCTACCATTTCAGGTGCTTTGACACCTCCTACACTTGTTGCGGATGCCACCAATAATGATGTGGATCATAGTATGGACATCACGTTTACTGATGATCCGGCATGGAGGTCAGTCGTTACTGCTGTAAAAGTCAACAATACTGCTCTCGCTGCCGGTGACTATTCACTTACAGCCGGTAATCTCCAGTTGATCCCATCAAATCTGAATACCCTCCTTACAACAGCGGGGTCAAAAACCGTCTCCATCGAAGCTACTGGTTACAACGCAACTGCAGTTGTTCAGCAGATCAATGTCGGTGCCATATCTGCAGCAACTTCCACAGCCACGATCAACCTGCCGCTTATGGTAGGAGTCACCCGGACTGTTTCAGTTCGTGCATATGACCAATACCTTAATCCTATTTCCGGTTATGTATTCAAATATGATGCTGCGGTAACAAACAACGATGCAACTACAGCTGAATCATATACGGTTGACGGGTCTGCAGTAACGGCCACCGTATCAGATGTCAGTCTTGTGACACCTACAAGCGCCGCAGGTCTTGCAACATTCCCGATTATTATTCCGGCCACCGTCGATGCAAATGATGGGATCAGCGTGCAGGTTCAGGAAAGCGATGGTGCTACAAACATCTCAACAGCGTTTTCATATTATAAGACACCGCCCCAGATCACACTTACAGGATCTGATCCTACAAGTAACTGGTTTAACCAGAATACCCTGAACAACATTCTTTACAGCATTAAAGTAGATGTCGCGAATGATGGTGTAACGCTGAATCAACTTGCTGCTACACTTAGCGGTACTTATCTTGCCGCCGACATTGCCACAGGCGGGATAAAACTCAGGTATTCCACCAACAGCACACTGGAAACAGCCGATGCAACAATCGGTACACTAAGTTCTGCAAGCACCGGGACCGGTGAAGTCCTAACTTTTACAGGAATGACCCAGGCATTTATCGTCGGGACATCTTATCTTTTCATCACCGCAGATATTGCACTTACAGCAACAATAAATAATACAATTTCCGGAAAGGTAACCGCAAACAGCGATCTGTCATTTACAAATACCCCGACATTTTCAGGAGGCGTATTCCCGGACGGGAATTCACATACGATCATAGGTGCCGTGACCATGACAGAGCTTGTTGTTCCGAAATACATTGGAGCCAAGACAGCTGCCAGCACCAATAACACACGTACTCCTTTTGCTGTTTGCCTCAGGATTGAAAACCTGCTTCCGGCTACAACGTATGATGTAAACGTCGGTGTTGCTCTTGTGACCGAGGCTGCAACCGTATTTGGCGCCGGAAATAAATGGGCAGCCGGAGCCTATGGTACCTCAAACATCACCAACGCTTTCACAACTGATGCAACCGGGAATAGCGGACTATTCTGGCTCTACATTCAACCTACCGGAAATGCAACACGATTTGATGCAGGTCAGGTTCATAACCTCAGGCTTAGCTATGCTGTTGCAGGTGGTGCTATTCCAAGCGTACCGGCATTTGTTGGGACAAAAACCATAACTGCACTGGATGTCGCGACCACTGCAAGAACGATTGAAACTACAGATGATGGCGCATTCTTTAAAGGAACTTCAAGCTACCAGGCTTCTGGCAAATTTGTTCTTCTCTTTGACAATGCTGAAGGAACAGGTGATCCTTTATTTTCCTACCAGATACGCACGTTGGCACCGTTCCAGCCCTCCTATTCTGAACTTCCCGGATCCATCGACAGTGTTTACAGGCAACTCCCTGTTGGTATAATGGGGGATTATCCGGCAGTTATTCCAATCGGTGCCAATAATCCGAATGGTGTGAGAAGGATCGAAGCCAGAAATGCCGACAATACCCTTTATGGATTCAATACATCTGCAGACGGTATCTGGCCGAATGGCACGAACACCACAACCATTCTGAGAAGAGAAGTTGCAAAGATCGATTCAGTATCTGCACCATTGGTTCCGCCGGCTGTGAAAGAGCTTAACCTGACCCTTTTCCTGGAAGGATTTTATGATGCAGCAGGCGGCGTGATGAACAAAGCCCAGGACGTGAATCCGGATGATTACACCCAGTTTGATAAATTCCCGGGAACGGTAGTTGATACGATCAGCGTGATCCTTGCAAACCCGACAGATCCATGGGAATATGTTTACCAGGCTCATGGCGTCAACCTTAATAAGGACGGAAGTGTATCACTTACAGTGCCCTCATCCTTGTCCGGAACCTATTATGTTGTGATAAAGCACCGCCAGACCGTGGAGACCTGGAGTAACATGCCGCTCGATTTTTCTTCAAGCCCGGTTTCTCATAACTTCACCACTTCTGGTCAGCAGGCATTCGGCATGAACATGCAATATCTGGGTTCAGGAGTATTCGGCTTATACGGTGGCGAAATCACAAGCATGACCGGCGGTCAGGATGGTTACATTGATATTTTTGATAACAATGATGTCTTCAATTTCTCGCAGACGGCTGCTTTTGGCTATATCCTGGAGGATCTGACCGGCTTTTCACCGGCAGGAGGCACAGGCCCTGACGGCTTCGTGGATATCTTTGACATGGCCCTTGTATTCAATAATATGCAAATGGCGATCGGGATGAATACACCTCCGGCCCCCATGAAGAAAAAGGGCGTTCATCCTTCAAACCAGACTGTAAAATAAATTCATAATTCCCGAAAGGGTATTTTCGAAAGGGGCACGGGATTTTCCGCTGCCCCTTTTATTTTTATATCCAATTTATCCAGGCAACAGGCAATAGGCAACAGGCAATAGGCAATAGGCAATAGGCAATAGGCAATCCTCTATTCTCCGACCTCCGACCTCCGACCTCCGACCTCTGACCTCCGACCTCCGACCTCCGACCTCCGACCTCCGACCTCCGACCTCCGACCTCCGACTCCCGTCCTCATCCTAATAATTCCCCAGCAAATTATCCCGGATAATATTCTTTCGTATCTTTACAACATTCTTACAGCCGTTACCTGTATATGAAGAATTCTACAGTTTCTGCGTTTCTGGTAATCATCCTGTTATTAGCCTGGGATGGCAAAGCCCAGGAAATGAGAAAAATTGACAGCCTGAGGAATTCATTGGCCCGGACTACTGACCCCAAAGTCAAGGTCTGGACCCTCCTTGAATTATCACATCAATATTTTTTAAAGGATTTTAGTAAGTCCATGGAGTACGCAAAAAAAGCGTCAGCTCATGCAATGGAATCAGGATTTAATCTTGAATATGTACAGGCAATGCTGCAAATCACCGACCTCTACCTGACCAATTCTGACTATTCGCTTGCCCTGGAGTATGCTTACAAAGCAAAAGAAATGGCCGAGAACATAAAAGCGTACAAGGAAGAAGCCTCCTCACTGGATGCTATTGGGTCTGTTTATGAGGATTTCGGGGATAATGATAAAAGTTCCGAACTTTACTTTCAGTGCCTTGCAGTTTATGAAAAGTTGGGTGATAAATGGGGTATCGCCCATACCAAAAGCAGGATCGGGGTTTTATTCTACAAGGATAAGAATTATTCTCATGCTCTCCTTTATTTTAACCAGTCACTAAAAATGCTTCGGGAAATCCGGGACAGTGTTTCAATTTCCGGGACAATGACGAGCATCGCGTTGGTTTACATCGATCTTCATGATAATGATCAGGCATTTCGTTTCCTGAATGAAGCCTATACTATTGCCAAAAACGTACATGATGTAAGAAGGGAATACCTTGCATCCAAGAACCTTGGAAGCCTGTACATGAAACTGAACCTTTATAATGAAGCAAAACAATACTTTCAAACAGCCCTGGATATTTGCACGACGTTGAATAATTATTTGCGTGTTGCCAGGTGCCAGATCAATTTCAGTGAGCTCTACCTGAAGATTAAGGATCATGCAGAGTCGATGCGTTATGCCGGACTGGCGCTGGACGGAGGTCTGAAATTCGGATTTCCGGATATCAATTATGAAGCCTCAAAGTTACTCCAGCAGAACTATATTGAATTGAAGGACAGTTCAAAAGCGTATCAATATGCGCTTATCGGAGACCATTGGAAAGATAGCCTGAATGCCCGTGAGAATAAAAAAACACTGACAAAGCTTGAGCTTCAGTACCAGTATGAGAAAAAGGATTCTGCCAATAAGATCAGACAGCAGCGTAAAGATTTTTTCATCATCCTGATACTCATAATCCTGGGAGCCGGCCTGATCATAACATTTTTATTCTGGACCCGGCAGAAAATAAAAATGAAGAATTCCCTTCTGACAAAACAAGCACTGGAGAAAGAATTGGATTATAAGAACAAAGAACTGGTTTTGAATGTAATGTCAGTCATGAAGAAAAATGAGCTAATGGCGGACATCTGCACAAAACTTCTGAAAATGGAAAAAGAAGCGGCCAATGAAGAGACGAAGAATATGATCAGGCAAATTTCCTCTTACCTCCAGAAGAACCAGGAAGAGGAAATATTAAAGGAGTTTTCATTGAGGTTCAAGGATGTGCACAATGATTTTTATAATAAGCTACTGGATAAATTCCCGGGACTTACTCCCAGTGATTTGCGTTTATGCGCCTTTCTACGGTTAAATATGTCATCAAAAGAAATTGCCGAACTCACCGGGCAACGTATTGCAACCCTCGAAAATGCCCGATACCGGTTAAGGCAGAAACTGAACATCACCAATTCGGATGTCAATCTTGTAACTTTTCTTTCCCAGTTCTGATAACATTCACAGGATCAGATTAATTTCATTTTCTTACAGCCCATCACCCGCTACTGCACAGGTAAAATAGAGGGTGATTTTCCCATCTGTTGAGGTTTAATCGGGGTCGGTTTTTTGGAAAACGGAGTTTCTGTAGTGACATTTGCCGTGATTTAATTTTCGCACATTTTATTGCCCATGACAAAAAAGAAAATTCCGGGAAAACAGGCTGAGGAGTTAAAACCCATTGATTTCAAAGCAGAGATCGATCAGTATCTGAACCAAACCCGGCTCAGAGACCGGATCATGAAGGAAATGATCAAAAAACTGGAAAAAACCGATACTCCAGATAAAAGCAAACCAAAAAAGAAAAAGAACACTTAACCATTAAAAGAGATCTTATGAGAAAATTATCTATCATCTTTATGCTGGCTGTTGTTTCAGCACTTTCAAGCTTCGGACAGTTGTCAGGGCCGAAAATAATCGGTTCAGGCGGAGATTTCCCGACTCTTACAGCGGCAATTGCGGCGCTGAACACGCAGGGTGTGGGAACAGGCGGAGTAACATTCAATATTCCCGCCGGCTATACAGAAACCTTTACCGACAGATTGAATGGCACGATCTATACCAATACAAGTACAGTGGACAAGCCGATCATTTTCCAGAAATCCGGCGAAGGGGTCAACCCGAAAATTACGGCACCTCCGGGCTCAACACTTAATGCAGATTATATAATCTGTATCGGTGGTACAGATTATATCACCTTCGACGGGATCGACCTCCAGGAAAATCCGGCCAACCTGAACCCAACAACACAGATGGAATGGGGATTTGCAGTCCTCCGTGCTTTTGTAAGCGCCGGGGTTTATGATGGAAGCCAGCATGTAACGATCAGGAACTGCAGCATTTCACTGACGAGAACATACACATCTACCGTAGGGATCTATTCATTCCGGTCGCTATACACGGCCCCGCAAACGGCCATCACAGTAACGAATCCTGAGGGTGCGAATTCCTATAATTCCTTCTATAACAATACGATTACCAACGTCAACGCAGGAATGTATTTTTATGGTTCGGTCAATGCAGCCGCTTATGACCTGAACAACCAGATCGGGACCTCAGCGGGTGGAAACACGATAACAAATTACGGGGCAGCTACCGGTACGGCAACCGGGATTTATGTTCAATACAATACCAACCTTACTGTTGCTAATAATAATATCAACGGCAGTGTTCCCACCCCAACCTGTTATGGAATGAATTTTCAATCCACAACAAATGCTACTGTGGATATTTCAGGGAATACGATCAGCATACAGTTCGCTCCTGCAGCTGGTACAGGGGGATTCTACGCGATAAATGATGCCATGGGGACTTCAAGCACAACCAACACGATAAGTATTCATGATAACCTGATTACAGGATGTACATATGCGAACGCAACCACCGGCACATTGTACTATATGAATATCGGCCATGGCGGTCCAGACGTCAGGATTTATAATAATACCATTTCGAATAATACCCTTACCCGAAATTCAAATTCCTCATCGACCACTTACTATTTTTACAATAATGCCTTTCCTTCGACAAAGGGAACCGGCAACTATTATGGTAATTCCATTTCAAACAATACTTATACGCAAAACGGATCGGGTGCTGCAACTACCTATTTTATGTACGTTAGTCTGCAGTGCAATACATTGAATTGTTATAATAATGTGGTGGACAACAATACAGCAAATGTCTCAGGCACCATTTACGGGATTTATTGTAATCCAACACAAACACTTCAAAAGAACATTTATGGAAACTCAGTGACCAATTTAACAGGAAATACAAATACTTCCCCAATTTATGGTCTGTATATATCCGGTGGAACTTCGTCAAACTATGACATTCATCATAATAAAATCCAAAATATAACGAACAATACCGGTACTTCTACACAGGCTATTTCCGGTCTCTATCTTGGCTCCGGTAATTCGGCAGGAAATATTAATGTCTACAACAATGTGATCGGGGATCTGAAAGCCCCGAATTCAAACAGCACAATCGCCATATACGGGATCTATATGTTTCCTTATATGGTTACGTCCGTCGGGCTATACAACAATACCATTTACCTGAATGCAAGTTCCGGCGCGGCAAATTTTGGAACATATGGTATATATCTTCCCAAAATAGGAACCAGTGTCTATTCATTAAGCCTGAGAAATAATATTGTTGATAATATTTCAACTCCGAATGGAACAGGGAAAACTGTCGTATTGTTGACAGATACCCTCAACTTTCCTTTCTTAGCCTCCACCTCCAATAATAACTGCCTGTTTGCAGGAACACCTTCCGGTTCCAGGCTGATCTATTCCGACGGAACGAATAATGATCAGACCATCACAGCCTACAAAGCAAGGTTCAATCCAAGGGAAAACAGCTCATTATCAGAGAACCCGCCTTTCATTGCAAGTACAACACCTGTTAATCTTCATATCAGTTCAACCACTCCGACTCAATGTGAAAGCGGCGGAGCAACCGTTTCGACCCCTGTCAGTGTTACAACGGATTATGATAACGATGCAAGGTACCCGAACAGCGGGTATCCGAATGATGTGAATTATCCTGCAACAGCGCCTGACATCGGCGCAGACGAATTCGGCGGCCGTCCATTCGATACAATGGCCCCCCTCATTGTTTATTCTCCGCTCTTAAACACATCAGTAACCACAGGAAGGACCCTTATTGCGACCATCACTGACCCGCGGGGAGTGCCTGTTTCCGGTATCGGACTGCCAAGGATCTCCTGGAAAAAGAATTACAATGGTGCATGGACCTTCGTCCAGGCTAACAGTAATGGTAACAGCCAATACGCTTTTACTTTCGGGAATGGTGTTTCAGTCGGAGATACAGTTTATTATTTTGTCGTGGCACAGGATAATTATTTGCCTGCCAACGTCGGATCTGTTCCTAACACCGGGGCCAGCGGGTTTTCTGCCAATCCCCCGTCCGTGGTTACCCCTCCTTCAAATGCATACAGTTATGTGATCATACCGAGCATCTGTGGAACATTCACTGTCGGGGTCGGCCAGCATTATCCGACATTGAGCGCTGCCATCAGCGATATCAACGGAAAAGAGATCACATGTCCGACTACGCTTCTCTTAACGGATGCAGAATATTCGTCATCAGAAACCTTCCCAATCACCTTGAATGCCAACCTGGGAAGCAATCCGACCAACACCCTGACCATCAAACCGAACACGGAAGCCAGCCCATTCATCCATGGTTCCAGTGCCAGTGGTATCCTGACGATCAATGGTTTTGACTACCTTGTTATTGATGGTTCCAATTCAGGGGGCACAGATAGAAATCTGACCATCCAGAATACCAATGCCGCGAATAATGCATATACTTTAGGGCTTTCCCTGGCAGGAGCATCCGATCCGGCAACCCATATAACAATCATGAACAGCAATATCAAGGCAGCGTCTTCAAATACGTTCATGACAAGGGCTATTTACCTGAATTCTGTTGGCGGCGGTTATGACAATGTCGTAATCCAGAATAATTCGATAACCAGTGCATACAGGGCCATTGAATTCAATGGAACCCTTGGCAATTCAAATCATAACGGACAGATAATCAATAATTTCATTGGTTCATATGATACACTTCAATATGTTTATTACCAGGGCATCTTCCTGCAGAATTCTGACAACACACTGATCGAAGGAAATGAAATCATCGGAGCTGTAAGGGGAGACAGCCTGACCCCTAGCCCTGCCGGAATTTTCATGTTTACCGGAAGCACAAATACCAAGATCCGGAAGAATAAGATTCACGACTGGTACTGGAATGGCAACTTTGGATCGCCGGGAACCGGAGTTTCCGGAATATGGTTTGAGGCTGAGAACACCACTGTTACAGAGATCTCGAATAATTTGATCTATAACCTGATGGCTGTTGGTGCCTCTCCCGGCGCATCTCCTAACAATCCTTACGGGATATACATTCTCACGGGAGGCAATATTAAAATCCTCCATAATTCCATTCACCTGAGTGGGAATTGCCTTGGTCTGCTTGATTACCATGACGGCTCCTCAGCCTGCATCGGAACATATTACTCCGAACAGGTGAATAATATCGAGGTCAGGGATAACATCCTGCAGAACTCGATGAAGGGACTTCACGGCTACTGTGCACTGGACGGCGGGGCCTATGCATTCCTGACCAACAGCAGCAATACATCCTGTTTCTCGATTATTGACAATAACGATTATTATGTCGATGCATGTTTGACTGCCATCGCCCAGCTATCGACAACGAGAATTTACTCCCTGGCCCAATGGAGGATAACCACAGGCCAGGATGCAAACTCAACTTCTGAAAACCCGATGTTTGCATCTTCTACGGACTTTCATCCCGGGAACCCGGCTATTTACAAAACCGGTGCTTACGTCTCTTTGGTTCCCACGGATATTGCAGGCACAGCTCACACCAATCCGCCTGATCCCGGAGCCTATCAGATGTCTTCGACCCAAAGTGTTGTCACACTGCCGGCTACTTCACTAACAGCCACCGATGCAGTGTTGAACGGCATGATCGCCCCCAAGGGCAATGTGGTTATAACAGGATTCGAGTATGGCCTCACAACTTTGTATGGAATGTCGGTGGTAGGTATACCGGCATCAGTTGCAGGACAGGTACCCTTGAACGACAGTGCAGCAATTTCAGGACTGACCCCGGGAACAGAATATAATTTCCGGGCCATTGGAACGAGTGGAGGAGCGATGATTTATGGCGATAATGTCACATTTACAACCCCCGGACTGTCTAAAACACTAAACCTTACGGTGCTTCTCGAGGGAATATACAATCCTGGAACCAGCCTGTTGAATAAAGTCCAGGACTGCACAGACGGTGCAACCTCGTTTGATAAATTTGGAGGAAGCATAACTGATACACTGACTGTGCTTCTGGCAAATCCGACAGATCCCTGGGCATTTGTGTATAAAGCATTTGGTGTTCCTGTAAGTACAGATGGTTCAATTTCCCTCAATGTCCCGGGTACTTATGCCGGTAACTTTTATATTGTGATCAGGCACAGGTTCAGTGTTGAGACATGGAGTGCAGCTCCTGTATCCTTTGCGGGTAGCGCCATAACGTATGATTTTACAACGGCGGCCAGCCAGGCATTTGGAAACAATCTGAAGAATGTTGAACCTGAAAGTAATAAATGGTCACTCTATTCAGGTGATTTTACCAGCATATCTGATACCCAGGATGGGTACATCGATATCTTTGATAACAATGCCGTATTCAACAATGCCCAGAATGCACTATATGGATATCTTCCTGAAGATGTCAACGGTGATGGTTTTGTGGACATTTTTGATATGGTCATTGTATTCAATAACATGCAAACCGGAGCAGGGATGATAACTCCTCCTAACCCGGGGAAAAAGTAAAAGCCGGGAGTGGACCCTGTCAGGGTCGTCGACCCTGACAGGGTTTGCCGGCAAACGAAAAACATCATTTTTTGGTTAATGATGAATTAGTGATGAGTGGGGTAGTGGACGATCGTCTGCTATCCCATTTTTATAGGCAATAGGCAATAGGCAATGGGCAATAGGCAGTAGGTAATAGGCAGTAGGCAGTAGGCAGTAGGCAATGGGCAATGGGCAATAGGGAAGGACAAAAAAACGTAGCTGAAAGTCGTGACTTTCAGGGCCATCAGATCAGCAGATTTTGTTTTTCCCCGCAGCCCGCAGCCCGTGGCACGCAGCGCGAAGCCTGCAGCCAATTGCCAACCTGGTCAGGTTTGGTACAGTAATAACCTGATCGAAATATAAACACCGAAAGTCAGGATATTAATGAATGAAATATACCGGTGGCTTTAAAACTACCGGATCAAAGTGACGGTCCCCATTGGCTTGAATTCCCCCTGGCCAATGTCTGAACCTTCCCAGATAGTGCCATCCATGAATACCGCGTTCACTTTCCAGATGTACGTGCCTTGCGGCATCAGGTTCCCATTGAACGTACCATCCCAGACCTCAACCGGGGCACCATCTTCAACACGTGTGGATTCCCAGAGCAGATGACCCCAGGAATCAAACACCTGGATATGATAGTCCCGAATATTCATACCTACTGGCTTAAAGAACCGTATCCCAAGATTCGCATTAGAAGGAGCAAAGGCATTCGGGATGTATAATCCCCTGAAAAGCAAGTCATATTTGAATGTTGTCGTGTCTGAACAACCATTTTTATTCCAGGTAGTCAGCCGGATAAGGTAAGTCCCATCCTTATCGTACGACACGACCGGGCTCTCTTCTGTGGACGTCTTATTATTCCCAAAATCCCATTCACACCCGGAGTCGTACACAGACCTGTTTTTAAGCAGGACTTTGCCGTTCACCCCATCAACATTATCTGTTGCTGTAAAGGCACTGACGGGTGACGGAAGAACGGTAACCATGCTATTTGTATCATCGGCGCAGTGATACATATCTTCAACATGCAGATACACTTTCCATGAGCCGGCAGAATCATAGATAAATACAGGATTTCTACCCTGCCGGAGCACCATATTGCTATCATATGGATTTGTGAACTTCCATGACCAGGTTTGAATTATGGTATCTCCTTCACCTGAATTATCAGCAATATTTAAGTAATCACGTGTGCAGTTTTCCGATGAAAGAAACTCTGCCAGAGGTTTTGTATAAACACGAACCTGTTTGATGATACTGTCGATACAGTTATTTGCATTGGTCATTTTAAACTTTACGGCATATGAACCAGGAGATGAAAATGAATGTGCCGGATTCCATAGTGTATCCGTTTTATTATCACCAAAATACCACATAGAAGTGTCAATTTTAATAAATGTTGTATCTGTCAGGTTGATAAATCTCACAGAATCTCCAAAACATACATTCTGAGCTGAAAAATTCGGTAATGATGATTTTCTGACATTGATCTTCAAGGTATCGCGCGAGACGATTGTCAATCCATTGGCCATGGTTTCAACACTCAGGATAACAGCATAGTAACCGGAATCGCTGAAGATATGGACGGGATCTGGCATTACTGAAGTATTCGCTGATCCTGACCCCGGATCACCGAAATTCCAGAGTCTTGATGTAATAATTGAAGCTGGTGTGGATGCATCATGGAATTGAACACGGTTTCCTGAGCAGAGATGACTTGTATCAATTTCTGTTATTACAGCTGCCAGACAAATGATCTCAATTTGCTTTGTAATTGTGTCGCTGCAACCGAAATTGTTATATGCGATTAATCTTACATCATAAGTGCCTATACCACTATACAGATGGCTTATACCCTGCGGTAGTGGCGTCACCTGCGTAATATTCTGTCCATCACCGAATGACCATCTCAGGCTGTCGATCACACACCCGACGCCGGTTGTCAGGTTTGTAAAGGAAACCGGGTCATCATTGCAATAGGGGATCAACGGCACCGAGAAATCAGGAACAGGAAGCGGATTCACTTTTACAATCCTGAAAATATTCTGCACTATATTGTTTGAGTTTGTTGCCTGTAATGATACATAGTACGTTTTGGCTTCAGTGAAAATGTGAGTCGGCGTGCTATCCGTTGAGGTATTATAGAACCCGCTTTGCGGATCGCCGAAATCCCAGTGGAAGTCATGGAGGGGATCTCCTGAACCTGCAAGGTTTACTGCTCTGAATTGAGTGTATTCATGAAAGCATACCGTATCAAACTGCATGGTGAGGACAAATCCCGGGTTAACATAAACGTTGTGGGATATCGTGTCAAAACATCCAAATGCATTGGTAACAGTATGTATGACATGATATGTTGCATTTGCGTTTGGATATGTGTGCTTTGGATTGATCGAATCCGAGGTTTCACCGTCTCCGAATATCCAATGATATTGGGTGATTGAGGGGCCCAGTGTTTGCGAGCTATCGTAAAACTGAACGGTACCGGGTGGTGAAAACAGGCTGCTGTAATAGAAGCCAGCATGAGGCTTTTGATACACCACAACAGGAACGACAATTGAGTCTATGCAATTCGACAGGTTGGTGACCCGAAGTGTAACAGAATAGGTCCCGGAAGACTGGTAGGCATGCTTCGGATTCTGGATCACGGATGTGGAATTATCACCAAAATCCCAGTGCCAGCCAATGAGCTGGCTTCCCGGAGCTAAAGACAAGTCATGAAACACGGTAGAATCTTCCATGCATGCTAAATTATAGGAGAATTCTGCCACCGGTGAAGGAGTAACCAGTACAGGGGAGGTGATCTCATCCACACAATTATTGTTATTTGTCACCGTCAATTGAACAAAGAAGGTTCCTGGACCTGAGAAAATATGTGTGGGATCTTGAAGGGTTGAAGTATTTTCAATCCCGGAAGCAGGATCACCAAAATTCCAGTTCCACGCAGTAATACTTGTCGCGTTGGAAACTGATGTATCCGTAAATTGGGTCGGATGGGTCAGGCAGGCAACATCCGATGTGAATTGCGCTAAAGGTGCCTGGTTTATATTCACATCCTTGGTGATGGAACTGTCGCATCCACTGCTGTTGGTTACGGTCAACTCCACCTGGAAAAGTCCGAAGTGACTGAATATATGTTGCGGATTTTCCACGGTTGAGTTATTATTGATCCCTGTCGTTGGATCATCAAAATCCCAGTACCAGGACACAATGGCTGTTCCTCCGTTTTCCTGCGAAGTATTGGTAAACAGGACAGCCATATTCTCACAAAGGGTATTGGAGAAGATGAAATTAGCCATGGGTGTGCTTTGAACATTCACCTGCTGGGTATTCTGAGCTGTACAACTGTCAGAAGTATGAATGGTGAGTGTAACGTTATATGTGTTTCCTGTTGAATAAAGATGAGATACATCAGGGTTTCCGGGAGCATGAACCGTCATGGTTTGGCCATCACCGAAATTCCAGACCCAGTATGAGATGGTGCCATGGGGTGTTGCGGAAGCGTCATAAAACTGTACCGAATCCGTCCCGGCACATGGAGCGGAATTGTAGGTAAAATTCGCGACTGGAGCCGGGATCACGAGGACATAAAGCGTTGTATCATTCTGGCATCCCTGGTTAGTGGTGACCGTAAGTGTGACAGCATATGTTCCGGCAGCTGTGTACAGGTGAGTGGGATTGTGGTCTGTAGAGGTAAAACCGTCGCCAAATTGCCAGAAACGTATGTTGATCGAGCCGCTCCCGGTTGTTGAAAGATCGGTAAAATGAGTGCTTGACCCTAAACAAACCGAATCAGCATGGAAATTTGCAACAGGACGTTGGATTACGGTGACCTGCTTCATCATTGTATCTGAACAGTTGTTGACATTCCAAACGATCAGGGTCACCTGGAATTGGCCATCATGCGTGAATTGATGGTTTGGATTCTGAATAATTGAATTATTATCTGTCCCGGAAGTCGGGTCGCCAAAATTCCACTGCCAGGCGATAATGCTTCCACCTCCATTCGGAACGGAACTATCAGTAAAGTGTACGGTTTGCGTTTCACAAGGTGTCGCAGGGAAGAAGAAGTTTGCAGCCGGGGAAGGCACGCTGGTTACTGTATGCTGTACATATGCCGTACAACTGTCTGATGACATTACACTCAGTCGTACAGTGTGAGATAAACCGGTTCCTGCAAATATGTGGCAGATATCAGGATCATCGGGTGCATAAATTGTATCCTCCGGAGAAGTATCCCCGAAATTCCATATCCATCTGACAATCGTGCCAAGATAGCCGGGGGGTGTGCTTGACAGATTTGTGAAGCACGCGCTGGCATCGCTACAGCCCGGGCCGACAAAAGTGAATTCCGGGATTGGAAGCGGATTGACACGGACCTGCATGGTAGTATCATTGCTACATCCGTTGCTATTCACAATGGTAAGTGTAACATTGAAAACGCCTGGTGTCATATATGTATGGATTGGATTGGGCGTGCCAGCATTGGGGTTGCCGTCGCCAAAATTCCATGACCAGGAGTTGATGGAATTGGAATTTGGCACTGAAAGAAGACCGTTAAAGTGTGTCGGGTTGCCGAAGCAAACAGTATCAGCATGGAAGATAGCTGCAGGAAGCTGGTTGATGATCACAGGTATCACTATGGTATCCCGGCATTCGGAAGTATTTGTCACTATTAACCTCACATTGAATGTATCGGCAACGCTGAACGTATGCACCGGGTTTTGAAGCGTTGAGAAGTTATTTGCCCCGGAGGTGGGTTCGTCAAAATTCCATTCCCACGTTACGACAGACGGACCTCCGTTTGCCTGCGAATGATCAGTGAAATGAACAGTCTGGCTCATACAGGATATGGTCGAATATTCAAAGCTGGCAATGGGTTTCGGGAGGCTTGTCACCATTCTTGATTTCGCCTGGTAACAATTGTTTTCGGTAAATGCAGTAAGTGTTACCATATGATTCGGGGATGTTCCTGCAAACGTATGGACAACATCCGGCGAATTTGGCAGAAGGATGGTGTCGGGAGGGGTGGTATCTCCGAAATCCCAAACCCATTTCCTGATGTATCCGGAAGGAACCGTGGACTGATCATTGAAGTGGACTTCAGCACCCTGGCAAACCGGGGCATTCCATGAAAAATCTGTATTTGGCAATGGGCTTACGATGACAGGGTGAGATTTTGAATTAATGCAACCATGCATATCTGTCACTGTCAGTGAAACCAGGTAAGTACCGGTATTGCTGTAAAGGTGTGAACTTGTCAGCGGGTCATTGACCGATGGAGATCCGTCACCGAAATTCCACGACCAGGAAACAATCGAATCCGGTTGTGTAATTCCGGAAATGCCATTGAAATGGACAAGTGAATTCAGACATGCTGTGTCAAATGTAAAATCAACAGGTGGCAAAGCACGGATATAGACAGGCTTTACGATCGTATCGCGGCAGGCATTGGCATTCATTACAATTAACTTTACATTGTATATTGAATCACCGTAGGTAAATTCATGAACTGGATTCTGTGATGTTGATGTGTTATAAATACCTGAACCTGGATCATGGAAATCCCAACTCCATGAAACGATGACTCCACCCCCGTTACCAGTTGAGAAATCAGTGAACTGAACCGGTTGATTCAAACAAGTTGCAGGAGAAGTCTGGAAATTTGCTAAAGGTCCTGGAAGTGAAGTTACAGTATGAATGACTGTATGTGTACAGCTATCTCCTGTCCAGACAGTGAGCCTGACATCATGCGTTGGTGACGGACCTGTAAAGGTATGTGTAATATTGGGAATGTTGGGATAGGTAATGAATTCCGCGGATGATCCGTCCCCGAATTCCCATTTCCATTTGGCAATATAACCCGGAGCTCCTCCCGGAAGGATAGAATGATCAGTAAACTGGACGGACGAGCCCATGCAATTTGGTGTTGCCCAGGAAAAATCTGCAACCGGAAGAGGGTTAACCCTGATGGTATGGCTCGTATCATTTGTACATCCATGATGGTCAGTGACCGTCAACGTAACAGTAAATATTCCGGTTGAGGAATAAAGGTGTGCAGTGGATATGGGATCAGTGACCAAAGGTGATCCGTCGCCGAAATTCCAGGAATAGGTCAGGATTGAATCGATTTGGGTGATCCCGGAATTCGCACTGAGATGAACAAGCTGGTTAAGGCAGGTCGTATCAAATGTAAAATCGACCGGCGGCCCGGGGAAAATATACACACGCTTAACGATGGTATCATTGCAGTTATTGAAATTCCTTATTTTTAGAGTGACATCGAAGAAATGACCTCCCTGGCTGAATGTATGCGTTGGGTTGGCCATCGATGAGAAATTGTGAATCCCTGTGACAGGATCGCCAAAATCCCACTCCCATGAAATCACATTTCCTGCCCCATTGGGATAGGAGGCATCCGTGAAATGAACCTCGTAACCCTCGCAGGGATCTGAATAATGGAAATTGGCAATGGGGTTCGGCAGTACTGTAACATCATGTTCGTAGCTGGCAAAGCAACTGTCAGAACCTGTTACTGTGAGGTGGACGGGATATGTACCCGGAATTCCATATTTGTGGCCGATATTCGGGTCGCCGGGGAAGGTGATTGTCTTTTCGGGAGTGCCGTCCCCGAAATTCCACACCCATTTATAGATATAGCCCGTTGCAGTGCTGGAAAGGTCTGTGAAGTAAACGGAATCATTCATACAGGTCGGCTCGGAATTTGAGAAGAGCGACACGGGTGGCACCCCAACCTGTATAGCATGTGAGACGTGATTTGAACACCCGCTTGTGTCTTTTACTGTCAAAGTCACGGAATAAATACCCGGTTGTGTATACAAATGCTGGGGATTCTCTATAAAGGAGGTTTGTCCATCTCCAAAATCCCAGGAATAATCAGTTATGATTGAAAGATTCATTATAGTACCGTCTGCGAAAAATTCGGTAACCTGTCCGGCACAAGGCCTTTGCCAGGTATAATCGACCGGTGGCAGCGGCTTGGTATCAATGGTCTGTTCGATGGTATCAATGCATCCCTCTGAGTTTCTTACAATCAGTTGTATTAGATATGAACCAGCTGAATTATACGTGTGTGTCGGATTTTGCAGGGTCGAGTGATTGTTGAATCCCGAAGCGACGTCACCAAAATCCCAGTCCCAGGATATGATCAATCCTCCGCTGTTTAGTGATGAAAGGTCGGTAAACTGAATGGCTTCTGAAAGGCATGGATTGGAATTCATGAAGGCCGCCATGGGAGCAGGAATAATATGTGCCGTATGTGTTTTTGTTTCGCTGCATCCTGTTGAGCTTAATACTGTAAGAGAAACGGGATAATCACCGGTACCGGGGAATAAATGTGTAACATTTCGTAATAAAGGATCGGTTATAACTTCGACCGCTGAACCATCATTAAAATTCCATGACCATTGGGTAATCAATCCGGAAGCAGACGTGGAAAGGTCAGTAAACTGTACAACGGACCCGGAACAGTTCGGGTCCGAGGTCATAAAGTCAGGCAACGGTTTTGCATTTACCGTAATTGCGTGCGTGATACTGTTGGAGCACCCGTTCAGATCGGTAACGGTAAGTGTGACATTGACGATACCCGGTGTGGAGTAAACAAAAGTGGGATTCTCAATATTGGCATCTATAACTCCGTCCCCATCCAGATCCCAGTTCCAGAACCTGATATCAGCCTCATTTGTGATTGTTGTATTAACCTGGAAACTGGTCGTTCCTATGGCACAAACAGGGCCTGATGTTACATATTCAACAGCCGGCAATGGTTGTACAGCAATTTGTCTGGTCAGTGTGTCAATACAGCCATCCGCGTTTGCGACGATCAAGGTGATGGTGTAGTTTCCCGGTGCAGAGAAGATGTGGGAAGGGTTCTGTAAGTTTGAAAAATTGTCAGGACCTGATAAAAGATCATCAAAGTTCCAGTTCCAGGACAGGATGCTCGTTCCTCCGTTCCTGTCTGTCATATCGGTGAATTGGATGATGCTTCCGTCGCAGGGTGAGGAGTTGTTGAAATTTGCAATCGGCCCCGGGTGTACAATAACAGGGATTGTTTTCGAGGTATCACACCCGTCGGATGTAGTCACCCTTAAATTGACGTTGTAGGTTCCCGGCAAATCATAGGTGTGAACCGGGTTCTGGTCAGTATAGTACCCCGTGTTGTCATCAAAGTACCATTCCCAGAGGGTAATAACGCCATGCGTTATGACCGTCTGATCTGTAAACTGGATTGCATTCCCGGAACAAGGGCTTGAATAATTGAAATTGACTACCGGTTTTGGCACCACAAGAACTGACTTGATCACCTCTTTGGAACAGCCATGATCATCGGTAACAATGAGAGAAACAAAATAGGTCCCGGCTGAATGGTACTGGTGAGAAGGGTTTTGTAATGAGGATGTATTGAATCCGAGCGAGGAAGGTTCGCCAAAATTCCATGACCATGTCGCAATAGTTCCAGGAGTTGCATCGGTGAAAGGTGTAGGATTGCCAAGACATACCACCATGTAATTGAAGTCAGGTGAAGGAAGAGGATTTACCGTAACCGTTTGAGTAATGGAATCGGTGCATCCTCGTTCATCAGTTACAACCAGTTTTACATCATATGATCCGGCTGCAAGGTATACATGACTTGGGTCTGGAACAGATTCATGAGGTGTATTATCACCGAAATCCCAGTTCCAGGCTGCGATATTTCCGAACTGGACAGTCGATTGGTCGGTAAATAATGTTGCAGCACCTTCACATACGCTGGTAAAAGAAAATACGGCATCGGGGCCCGGGTAATAGCTGAATGGTTTGGTGATGTAATCCGTGCATCCTGCATTATTGACAACTGTTAGCGTAACGGTATAAGTTCCGGCTAATGCGTACTGATGAACAGGGTCAGGCAATGATGAACCACTGCCATCACCAAAATCCCATACCCATGACTGAATTGCCAGTGAACCCTGTGCAGTAGAAATATCCCTGAATTGAGTTGCTAAGGGGTAGCAGCTTGGTCTGTCATAATCCCAGTCCGCTGATGGGGCATAGGAAACAGTGATCATCCGGCCAATCATGGCTGAGCACCTATTTCCGTTAATAACAGTGAGTGTCACATAAAATGTGCCGACAGATGTGTACAAATGGATTGGGTTCTGAAGATCAGAAATGTTGTTTGATCCTGAACCAGGATCTCCGAAATCCCATAACCAGCTTTCGATGAAATTTCCTGGTGAGACTGACAGGTCCTGGAATTCCGTCTCTACACCCTGGCATGGAGGATTTAATGTCTGGAAGTCAGGATCAGGTTTGCTGATGCTGATATCGTGGGTAACAACATCTGTACATCCGGCGGTGTTTGTAACAGTCAGCGTTACTGTATACGTTTCAGTATCGGGAGTATAATAGGTATGACAAGGATTCTGCTCTGTTGAATAATTATTTATACCGGATGCAAGATCTCCAAAATCCCACATCCATGAAAGTATCGGATGAACCGGACTTACAGAAGCATCTGTAAAGCATACAGAATCACATGAAGAAACGAGGTATGTGAAACTTCCTGTGGGCCTTGGCGCAAGAATCACTTGTTTCATTGCAGAATTAAGGCAACCGTTGATGTCATATACGATAAGGGTAACGCTATATGTCCCGAAATTTGCATACTGGTGTGTTGGATTCTGATCGGTGCTGTAAGTTCCGTCCCCGAAATCCCAATGCCAGGAATTAATCAAATTTCCTCCGATGAATGTGGAAAGATCAGAAAAAAGAGTCGGTTCGCCTGGAATGTAGCAATTCGCCCCTCCTGGTTGGCTGTAACTGAAATCAGCAGTTGGATTTTCATGAACAATTACATTCCTGACCACACTGGCGACACACCCGTTTTGGGTAGTCACAGTCAGTGAAACAAAATATGATCCTGCATTGGCATATGTGTGAACAGGGAATTGCAGTGGGGAAGAGGTTCCATCGCCGAAATCCCATAGCCATGATATGATGTTGTCGCCAATGCAATAGGAAAGATTATTAAAATATGTCGGCGAAAGCTTGCAAACGGAATCGGCACTAAAATCAGCTACAGGCCCCGGCTTTACCATGACATCCTGGGAAATACAGGTTGCGCAGTTATTCCCGTTGGTAACGCAAAGCATGACTGTGTATGTTCCGGGGAAGGTATAGGAATGAGAAGGGTTTTGAAGTGTCGATGTATTGTTGGGTCCAGGGTCTCCGAAATCCCAGTTCCAGGACTGAATAGCACTGCCGGATCCGTTGGAATAATCTGTGAAATATGTTGGCTGGTTTGTACAGCCGGGACTGAACTGGAACATGGCGGTAGGTGCCGGAAAAACATTCACGACCTTCGTGACGGAATGAGTGCAGCCATTGGCATCCGTTACTGTCAGAGTAACATTATACTGACCTGAGAGTGGAAACAGGTGGGGAACCGGATCTCTGAAAATCGCATAGCTTAAGGTGCTACCGTCTCCGAAATCCCAATTCCACTGGGTTATAGACGCTGGTGAGCCGGTCGAAAGATCATTGAAAATGGTAATGTCTCCGGCACAATGCTCTGTAAAGGTATAATCTGCAACCGGACGAGGGTTGATAATTACCGGTTTAACCGTGGTTTGAGAGCAAAGATTGTTGTCGGAAACTGTAAGTGAAACATTAAATGTTCCTGCGGATGTAAAGGTATGCGAGGGGTTTTGGGAAAGCGATGTATTGGCAAGTCCTGAACCTGAATCGTCAAAATTCCACTCCCACCGCACAATAGTTCCTGCGATGATCGTGGTTAGATCCGTAAATTGTGTGGCTTGTCCGAAACATTGATTCACCCATGAAAAGTCGGTTGCCGGGAGCGGGTTGAAATACAAAGTTTTGATGATCGTATCCAGGCATCCATACGTGTTTGCTACGACCAGTCTTACATCGTATGACCCGGCAACGGTGAATGTATGTGAAGGATCAGGCAGATTTGAAATATTGGCGGGACCGGAAGCAGGATCATCAAAATTCCATTCCCAGGAAACGAAACCCTGTGCATTGGATACCGATGCATCCTGAAAATAGGTCGTTTCGCCCAGGCAAATCACGGATGAATAGGTAAAGTCCGAAGATGGGGCAGGGTTTACGGTCACATAGAACAGGACAGAGTCGCTGAGACAATTGTTCAGTGCGGCAACAACACGATAGGCCACAACGCCCGGGAAGGTACCGGTGTTGATCAGCAGCTCATGGATCGGGTTCCCGATCCCGGTCTGAGAGAATCCGGTCACCGATCCGGTTGCAAGGGTGGCAGTCCATGAGACCTGGAATCCTGTGAAATCCGTGGTTATCAGTATATTGGTCCATTCTCCTGAGCAGATGGTGTAATTGGTTATGGAATTCGTGATTTCTGGTGTCGGGTTTACATAAATGATATAATCTTTCGGTTGGCCCGGGCAATTGCCGATTACCGGAAAAACGGTGTAGGTTACTGTCCCGCCTGCCGGATTATTTGAATAAAGGATCTCCGGAGGGATGTTGCCGGTACCGGAGGCTGTATTCCCTGTTACGTTAATGGCCGAGGAGGTCCAGGTATAAATTGTGCCGTAAACATCCGACTGGAAAACAACTTCGCTGGTAAGCCTTCCTGAACAGGCAACCTGTGACCAGGAAGAAGTGGTGAGATGCGGGTCAGGCCGGACAACAATCCTGAAATTCACCGTACTGCCATCGCATTCCTTCCCAAGATAAGAAGTCGGTGTAATAGAGTAATCAACATATCCGGGCGTATTGAATGCATTGTACAGTGTTTGTGGAGGGATGAAATTTCCCCCGTTGGAGGTATACCCTGTGATTCCCGGACCCGGGTTGGCAGTCCATGAAAAACTTGTTCCGGGGATGTTCGAAGTGAGGTCAACCTGAGCAGATGTTCCTCCGGAGCAAATTGTATCACTCATTGGAATGTTTGTCACTGACGGCTTTGGACTTACTTCGATGATGTATTGAAGGATGATCCCGTCACATGCGCTGGCGGTTGGTATGATCGTATAAATAACCTGGCAAAGCGAGGTTGTCAGGTTGAATATTGTTTGTGATGGAATGACAGGGCCCGATCCGGAGACAAGATAGCCTGTAACGCCCGGGCATGCTGTAGCTATCCAGGTATAGGTAGTTCCTGGTACAGAAGATATAATGTTAACGGGCTGGGTTGCTTCACCGGAACATATGACCTGTGATGGCGGGTCAAATGTCAATGCAGGCATAGGATTTACCTGGATGGAGTAATCAAAGGAAGGGCCGGGGCATCCGTTGGCCATCGGGGTAATTGTATATACCAGAATTTCTGTCACATCAGCAGAATTAAAAATTGCCTGTGACGGGATATCTCCCGTTCCTGAAACGATGAAGCCGGAAAGGTCAGGTGGAGGATTAAGAACAATCCAGGTAAATGAGGTATTCTGGACCCCGGAGGTCAGGATTACAGGCTGCGTAAGAGGTGTTCCCGAACAAACAACCTGCGACGGAGGTGTGGCAATCACGTCTGGCAGTGGGTCAACCTGGATCGAATAGGAAAAAGGTATGCCGAAACATGTATCGGATTGTGTTCTTAGGATATATGGGATTACTGTGTATGTAAGTGTGACAATGTCATTGGAAGCATTGATCAGTGTCATGGAAGGCAGGTCCCCGAATCCAGGAGTAATAAACCCGGTGAGTGTCGGAGTTGAGGGAGTAAGGTCGGTTTGCATCCATTTAAACCCTGCTCCTGCAACATTCGAAACAAATGAAACTCCGGTTGTAATCTCTCCGGAACAGATCTCTTCCGTATTGATATTATTCATCACAACTGGTACCGGCAATACATGAATAACAGAGGAAAAGGGGTCTCCATCGCAGTTTCCGACCCAGGGGGTAATCGTATATACAAGGTCCCCGGTGAAATTTGAACTGTTGCTGATCCCGGTTTGTGCTGGAATGTCAGTTGTAGTGCCTGATGGGATATAGGATCCCAGGTAGGCAGGTGCGGAAGCGTTCCAGGTATAACTGGTTCCGGTTATATTGGAACTGAAATTAATCTGTGTGGTAGGTTCTGCGTTGCAAATAGTCTGATCAACAGGAGTGCATGTCATTGAAGGACGGGGGTTGACAGTCACTACATGTGTAATGGTGTCGCCTGAACAGGTGAGCCCGAACTGGGAAGTAGCATAAATTGAATAGGTGACGGTTCCGGAGGCTAAATTGGGATTGATCATATTCTCAGGTAAAATATTCCCTGTTCCTGCTGCTGTAAAATTGTAGATGTTTGCGGGAGATGCTACAGCGGTCCAGTGAATGATACCGGAAGGAATATCTGAAGAAAGATCAACCTGCTGGGTCGTCTCCCCGGAACAAACCTCTTGCGAATCAAGTGAACTGGATACAGTTGGTCTTGGATTTACAGTAATAGTATAATAAACAGTATCTCCGTCGCAGGTATAATTGCCCGGGAAAGTGGCCGTGGGGCCGATGGCAAATGTGACAGTTCCGGGAATTGCTCCTGAATTGGTTATGTTCTGAATGGGGATATCTCCCGTGCCTCCTGCCATAAAACTGCCAGCCATGATCGGACCTGTTGACGTGGCCTTCCATACGAAGGTAGTATTTGATACGGAGGAAGTAAGAATGACTGAAAAGGAAGGATCCCCTGAACAAAGAGTCTGGGGTGGAGGATTAAAGGACACATCCGGGTTTGGATTTACAACAATTGAACAAGTCATTGGTGCTCCTGGGTTTCCGTTCAACAGAGGAGTAACAGTATAGATCACTGTAGCTGGGGAAGAGGTTGTGTTGATAAACGTTTGAGATGGGATGGGACTCCCATTGCCGCTTGGGATTGGCACGACAACACCTGGTGGAATCGTTGTAGCAGACCAGGAAAAGGTCGTACCGGTGACATTGGAACTGAATGTGACCGGGATTGAGGTTTTTCCTGAACAAAGTGTCTGAATGGCAGGATTGATGCTCAGATCGGGGGAAGGATTGATGATGATGGTATAATCCTTGGCCGGACCGGGACACCCATTGATCGTGGGGATAATTGTATAGGTCACTGTTCCCGGGTCAAATGAGGAATTAAAGATCTGTTGCGATAGGATGTCTCCGTTACCTCCGGGAATGAAACCCGTAATAATCCCGGGTGGGTCGGCAACACCTGTCCATGAAAATCCCAGTGTTCCCCCTGAAGCGGTCGATGTCAAGGTGACAATAGTGGTTGTTCCGCCGGAAGGAATTGTCTGGGTTAATACCGTATTTGCAACCTGTGGAACAGAATTTACGGTGACATCGGCATAGAATTCATCTCCGGTGCATCCCGTCGGAGGGTTGTTCGGGTTGTTCGGAACAATGGTGAAATGTACTGTTTGCGGTGTATTTCCGGAGTTCGTGTAAATCTTTGTTATGGGACCGCCAGACCCTGATAAACTTCCGGCGATGACCGGTGGGAAATTTGCTGTCCAAGTGTAAGTGGTCCCGGGAATATCGGAGGAAAGAATGATGTTCGTTGTTCCTCCACTACAGATTATGGGCTGAAGGTTGTTCGCGGTGCCTGTTGGTTTTGGAATAACATTGATGACATAAGTCAAGGAAGCTCCCGGGCAAGCAATACCCATATTGGAAGATGGGGTTATAGTATAAGTGACCGTGCCGGCTAAGCCAGGAATTGTTGTTATTATTTCTGCCGGTATGTAATTCGTGGTTCCGGTAGTTTGGAATCCTGGCTGCATGTTAATCCCAGTGGCTGTCCAGGAAAATGTGGTACCGCCGATATTAGAGGTCAGGTCAATCCGTTGTGAGGAAAGTCCCGAACAAACAGTTTGGGGAGATATTGGAGTTGCTATGACTCCAGGGGCAGGATTAACAGTGACAATATAATTGACAGGGCTACCCACGCAGCCATTGGCTGTCGGAGTGACTGCATAGGTAACAGTACCGGCGCTTGATGCCATGTTGTAAATCTGGTCTGGAGGTATCTGTGTCACATTATTGCCAATTGCTGAATACCCAGTGATCTCAAGAGGAAGGTTTGTAGATGCAGTGAATGAATATGTGGTTCCCGGAACGGTGGAAGTCAAAGATACGGCAAGGATATGATCACCGGAACAAATGGTCTGGTTCGGCAAAAGTGGCGGAAACAGAACATCTGGTAAAGGATTAACTGTGACATGATAAACTGCCTGGGGCCCTGGACAGCCGCTAAAGGATGGCATAATGGTGTAGGTTGCCTCACCGGGAGTCAATAATGGATTTGTCAGTTGGTCATTGATCAGGGATCCGCTGCTGCCGGGTGTAATCCCATTTACAGTAGGAATTGTATTGGCTCCTGTCCATGAAAAGGTTGTTCCTGTAACATCAGCTGTCAGATTGATATTTGTATATTCCCCTGAACAAATGTCCTTGGATAATGGATTTGTGGCCAGATGGGGAATTGGGTTAACTGTAACAACATATGAAAAATCATTTCCCGGGCAGTTGTTTGCTGTTGCAATAACAGAATAGGTGACAGTACCAATGGTTGTACCGGAATTGGTGATTAAGTCAGCAGGTATCTGGGTTACATTGGACGCTGCCGCGGTGAACCCGGTTATTGATCCGCTTGATGGCGCTGCGGTAAAAGAGTATGTGGCACCGGAAACATCAGATGTGAGATTCATAGGTGTTATATTTTCACCTGAACAAATGGTTTCTGATGGAATGGAGAAATTGACATTCGGAAGCGGGTTCACTGTAATGACCGGGGCTGGGGAAACAGTTGATCCCGGGCATCCGGATGCTGAAGGGGTAATAGCAAACACAGCCGTACCTGCTAAGAAGGTGCCATTATTCAGGATAGCCGTGATCGGAACATCTGCTGAAACACCTGTAGCCCCGGAAGGACCTGTAACGACATTTCCCGGGTACGAAGCGGACCAGTTATAAATTGTTCCGTTAACAGTAGAACTCAGATTTATTATTTCAGTTTGGCCGGAACATAGAGGATTGATCAGGGATGTAAAAGTCATAACGGGGAGTGGTTTCACATTAATGATATAATCTGCGGGTACGCCCGGACAGGATGAGCCGGAAGTCGGGATAATATGATACGTTACTGTTCCATTTGTGTTCCCCGGATTTAACAGAAGTTGAGAAGGAATTGTGTTTCCTCCTGTTGGGGTGTATCCGGTAATCCCACCTAAAGGTGTTGCTGTCCATGTAAAGCTTGTTCCTGCTACATTGGAAGTTAGTATAACAGTTGTTGACTGGTCCCCGGAACAAACAGGCTGGTCCATTGGTGAGTTTGTAACAGTTGGCGCCGGATTTACGGTAATAATATGAGTTTGAGCTGTCCCAGGACAACCCGAATATGTTGGAGTGATCGTATATGAAATTGTTCCGGGCGTGCTCAATGTACTTGTGATCAGGGGACTGTCCGCATGTAATGGACTCCCCGTACCTGATGTGAGATACCCTGTTATTTGGGCAACGGCACTTCCTGACCAGGAAAATGTTGTTCCGGGAACTGTTGTGGTTAACAATACCGGTTGGGAGTTTTCTCCTGAGCATATTGATTGACCGGTTTCTGATGGCGAAACTGTTGGAACCGGGTGAACCGTTACAGTGAAGGTTGTTGTATCGCCAAAACAACCATTTGCATGGGCAACAACTTTATAAATTACCACGCCATCGGAAGTCCCTGTGTTCGTCAGGCTCTCGTTTATCGTAGTTCCACAACTGGCCAGGCAATCGGAAAGGCCGGTGATCATACCTCCGGAAGGAGGCACCAGGATGCTTGCTTTCCAGGTAAATGTTGCGGGAGGGCTTGTGACATTGGATGTCAGCGGGATTCCGGCGGAGGTGCCGGAGCAGATATCTTTGATGAGGATCGCATTAGATACATTCGGTTTGGGGTATACAGTGACGGAATAATTGGTAGCATTTCCTGCACAAGAATTGGCCGTTGCAATTACAGGATATGTAACTGTTGAATTGTCATCGGTTGTATTTACAAGAGTCTGTTGAATGGCGGTTCCACAGGCTCCATTGCACGGGGCTGCTCCTGTGACACTTCCGGGAGGAGCAATGACCGGCGTTCCCCACGTAAAAGAAGCCCCGGCAACATTAGAACTTAACTGGATGTCTGTTGCAGTCCCACTGCAAACCGCGAGGGAAGCCGGGGAAAATAACACAGTCGGGTTTGGGTTGATTGTTACAATCACCTGGATTGGCAATCCATCGCAGTTGTTAGCTCGGGGTGTAATGGTATATGTTGCAGTGCCGGAAGTTGTCCCTGTATAGGTCAGCGTTTGTGCAATGGTCGAACCGCAGGTTGTCGATACACAACTGCTTCCCCCGCCTACTTGGGAAGAGGGGGCATAAGTCCAGGTAAACGTTGATCCGGCAATTGTTGATGTAAGGGTAATATTCGTTTGAGCCCCGCTGCAGATTACCGGGCTTAAATTGTTGGCGGTGACCACAGGCAAAGGTTTTACAACCAAGGAAACTGGGGCGCTTATGGTCGTTCCGCATTCATTCGTTACTGCAATGGTTATCGGGAATGTTCCGGCTGCAGGATATGTTGCACAAGCATTTTCAACTGTCGGATCAGGTGAGGTCCCGCCAGTGAAATTCCATAGGTAAGTCGGGGCATTACCCCAGCATGTAGACCATGTTATTCCGGGACAGGTCGAAGCCCCTTCGCAAATTGAAGCAGGTGCAGTGAGGGATACAGTTGGTTTTACTTTCACCGTTACGGTCTGGTATGAGGTAACACTTCCGCAGGAATTGGTTACCTGCAGATTTATCCGGTATGTTCCCGGGTTTGTGAAGATAAATGAGGGTGTTGCGGAGTGAAGATCGGAACCTGTTTTAAATTGCCAGGAACTTGAATTTGGTGGACAGGATGATGAGCCGGTATAATTATCGACCGTCCAGGTATAAACGAGCGTATTACAAGGATTGTCAGTTGTGGAATTATTAACGGTAGTTACTTCAAAAGGTGCGCAACTGCTATTCGGAGTTATTGTAAAAGAGGAAACGGGTTGAGGGTCGATGCAGATGAAATGGCAGACTGAATCCTTGTCTGTGCTGTTGCAACTGTTCCATCCTTCAAGACAGACCGTGTGAAGTCCGGATGTTTGGAACAAATAAACAAAGTTTGGAGGAGGTGCTGTAGCCAGGAGATTCTCCTGTTTCATAATTCCGTCGACATACCACCGGTAATTCGCCCGGAAAGAGGGTAAACTCCCGGTGATATAACAGTTATTCTGCGATGTATTGGTAAATGTGACAGCAGGTGTTATACAGGCGGTGGAAGGGTTGGTAAAGGATGGAATTGGCGGGGCTGAGATCACGATCGGGCCGATTGTGGTAGTGCTGGTTGCGCATGGATTTGTTGCGGACGCGGTAAGAATAAATGCTGCATTGGGTTGCGAGCAGGAAGGTTGAGTATAACAATGGCTTACGGATGCAGGTAATGTTGCATCCGTATAATCTTCTGAATTACCATCCCCGAAATCAAAGTGATAGGTTGTAGAAAGATTACTGCTTGTGCCTGATATGGGAAATACATAGCATGCGGAACCATTTGTGCATCCTGTAGTGTTTCCGGGGTTGCCAACCGTCAAAGCAGGGTTACTGCCATTAAACACAAGGTATATGGTCGAATCTGAGCATCCATTTGCTCCTGTAACCTTGCAGATCAGGTTGAATGAACCGGTTGAAGTGTAGGTATGGGATGCTGTTGTGAAGCCGGGTCCAAAAAATTCAGGGGATGAAGCATCACCCCACCGGATCTCGTAGTTTGTATTTGTTGCAATGGTGGAAGAGTTGTTGGTTACGGTAAGCTCAAAGTTCTCCGGCGTCGGATTACACTGGATGAATGGAGGATCGTAAAGGAGTCCGGGATTGGGCCGTTGCTTTACATTCACCACATTCGATACTGAATCCTTGCATCCTGCACCCGAGGTCACGATCAGTTTTACTGTGAAGTTTTGATTGGTGTTTCCATAGGCATTGAAACGGTGGATAGGATTTCTTAGTGTGCTCGTGTTATTGGCTGCGCCGGAACCCGGATCTCCGAAATTCCATTTATAGGTCATGCCGGTTGCAGGGAGTGGTGGCGTCAATGTTGTAAACTGAAATTTGCCATCGCAAATATTTCCGATATTGGTTGAAGAAAATGCTACAGGAGTAGGCGGAGGATTTATTGTGATGTTCTTTGTTCCAGATGAAAAACACCCGGAGGATTTTATGGTATCTGTCACCTTCACCAGGCCTGCACCTGCCGGACCCCATTGTACCGTTATTATAGCAGTATTTTGTCCTGTCATTATGGAGCCTCCTCCGGTAACGGTCCAAAAATAGGCGTGACCGGTTACGGATGTTACCCAATAATTGGCGGTAGTATTTTGACAAACTGAATTTGAACCATTTATTGTTGGTGTTGCAGGTACCGGGTTAATTAGTACATGAACCGTATCCGAGTTTAAATTACAGGGAGTATTTGCATGAACCCAATATGCCCCTGAAGTTGTAGGGATATATGGACTTGTTGTTATTCCGGTTGAGGTTCCGTTCCTGTACCATACAAATGTGGTTCCGGCTGTAACAGAAGCCGTAAGGGTAATTGTTGTCCCCTGGCATACGGTATCATTTGGGGAAACAGTTATTGTCGCAGGGCATTGCCCGTAGGTTTTCAAACCAAAAAAGATCAGGATAATCGGTATAATTGAAAGGCTGGTTTTGACCAGGTGTACCGTCCAAGGATTACTTGGTGATAACCGTGATCTTAAGGGTAGATTTGATCTCATATGATTGGGGAATAAGGTTCATTTTCAGCACTCTAAATAATGAATTTATTTCTAATTTTCAAATATAACATAACAAAAAACTTTCTCTCGGGAGGAAAAGAAATTGAATAATAAACAGATGGAAATTTAATTTAGAATCAGTCGAATTAATTACCGTCGTAATGTAAGGTACGTTTTAGTAAGAACCGTCCATTTCATAGGAGGGAAGGCAAAAACGGTCCTATGGCGAATAAATCGAAAAACATCTGGTTTTTCCGGTTGGGAAGAGCATGTTAAATGATTTCCGCACCAGGAATTCCAGGTCGGTGTCCGGAGGTCTGAAGTCTGATGATGGAGGATGATAAATGCAATTTCGCTACTTCGCTACTTCGCTATCTGAATTTGGTTTCTGATAAATCCGGAAATTCGCCAGCCCCATCTTTTGCATCGCATGCATGCAGGATGTTTTTAGAACTCCAAGTCCGTATTTCATGCTCCTTCTGAAATTGATCGAAGAGCTTTCCTCGGCATATTTTGTCGGGCACGTGATCTCGGCGATTTCATAGCCCTGGAAGAGGATCTGCGACAACATCTGGTTGTCGAAAACGAAATCATCGGAATTCGCATGGTAGTTAATGCTTTCCAGTACTTCCCGGGAGAACGCCCTGTAACCGGTATGATATTCGGAAAGCTTTGCCCTGATCAGGATATTCTGTGTAAGTGTCAGGAAACGGTTGAAGATGTACTTGTATGTTGGCATCCCTCCCCTGAGGGCTCCTTTTCCAAGGATACGGGAACCGAGGACCACCGGGTAGAGACCGTTTGCAATGAGGTATGACATTGAATGGATCAACTTTGGGGTATACTGGTAATCGGGATGAACCATGATCACAATGTCTCCGTTGAGTTCAAGGGCCTTATCATAGCACGACTTCTGATTTCCTCCGTAGCCGGTGTTCTTTTTATGGGTGATAATGTTCGATATTCCAATCCTGCGTGCCACCTCAACAGTATTGTCGGTGCTCGCATCATCCGTGAGAATAACCTCGTCAACAATATCCATCGGAAGTTCCCTGTAAGTTTCCTCAAGGGTTTTTGCTGCATTGTATGCAGGAAAAACAACGACGATCTTCTTTCCTTTGAGCATAGGAGGATCTTTCTAATTTTGTTTCATAAACCTTATAAGTAGTATTTCCCCGGCGATAAACAAGAGTGTCAGGATGACAAAATATTTCCAGAGCGGGGTTCCGTGTGTCATTTCACGGATCTGCCTGGCAAGCGGCGTGTTTTTTGCCTGGAGGATCGAGAAAAAATTGACTTTCGCCTGTTTCAGCTCTTTTTCCATTTCATCCGTGGTGAGTGTTCTAAGATCCGACTCCATCCTGTTATAATTGAAGGCCAGTCCTTCCAGTGCAGATTTATCAGCCGTTACATAATAATGACCGGCTTCCTTCAGCTGGTCATGCGGATACATCAGCATCTCCTGTCCGGTGGTATGCATCTCCGGGATGATCTCAAAACCGGAATCCAGTTTTTTGATCTTGTAAACCTCTTTCCCATTCAGCGAATCAGCCGTAACAGTTATCCCCATGCCCTGATCAATGTTGTAATAGAGGGGAGTAGCAGGCTGACTTAACAGCGCAATCCTGTAAAAAGTCGGTACAAAGATGTGATTTCTCGGGAAACTCGTGAATTTCTCATCCAGTGGGGCAGCAAGGATATATACTTTTCCCTTCTCTACCATTGAAACATCGAGGAACGCTTGTCCGTTTTGCAATTTCAACAGGTCTTCCTGTCCGGAACGGCTGATACGGGGTCTCGTATAGTACCTGAATACCATCGGGAGATCGACATTTTGCGGTAATTGAACTTTTCCTGCTGCATTTTTTTCAAATACATCCGAATAGACATAACTTTCCGTATTCAGATCAGAAATTTTCTGACGGGTTGTATCAGATCCGGAGAAGGATGATATCCCGAGGGTTGATAAAAACGACTTGTAACTGTCCAGGCTGATCCCGGGGGAAGGGATAAGAAGAATATTACCTCCAGACCTGATATACCGGTTAAGTTCCTGGTCGAGGCCCGAAGAGAGTTCATCCAGGCTGTTTAGGATGATCAACGGGTAATGTGCGAAGGAAGAGTAATCCAGTTGTTTTTGTGATGCGTTTGAGAACCGGAATGCCGTATCATTACGAAACAAGGTGTTCAGGAACGGGCTTTCTTTATCCCCGTTGATACAAAGAACCGGAATTGCCGGAGCGATCGAATAGCAGAAAAAGAATTTATCATCCCAGGTCACCGGGTAATCAGTTATTTCAAGAAGACCATATTGAATCCCCTGTTCATTGTTGGTATACGGAATGCTGACAGTGGTTTCTCCTTCCGGTGAAACAGAGAAACTGGCAACGCCTTTCTGAATGTTGTTGATCGTCAGCTTTAACGGTAGCTTTTCAAGGGCTTCACCGGAGCAATTCCCAATCCGGACTTTCAGTCTGACAGCCTGGTTGGCTTGCTGGACGGGCGAATCGAACCAAACGGAATCAATGTAAAGGTTGTTCACTTTCTCGGGTTTTACCGGGATAAAGAAATAGGAGACCGTACTGTCGGATTGGATCGAAAGGAGGGGTGAAGTCGACTTCTGAAAATCTGAAACAAGGTAAGCCGAACGGTTTTTTCCATTGATCTCTTCCAGCAAACTGTTTTGTTTCCTGATAACTTCAGGAAGAACCTTAATGGAAGGACTTATCTGAACTTCATCAATCAGGATCTTGATTTCTTCCCGGTTGACAAAACGCTGATGTCTTCCCTCGAAATCGTTGGTAAGCAATTGAAATAGGTCGGATGGATTGTACGAATCCGCAATTTCAGTGGCTTTTGCCTTAGCGACATCAAGGAGCCGTCCCCCGGAGGCAATGGCTTCCATGCTGAATGAATTGTCGATATAGATGCTTACGACTTGCTTTGCGGTGTATTTTTTCTGTTGAAAAGGCGAAGGGATGTACGGCTGGGCGAATGCCAGCACGAGGCAGGTGATAGCGAGAAGCCGCATCAGGAGGATCAGGAGGTGCTTCAGCTGTGACCGCTTTTTGCTTTCCTGCTTGATCTCCGCGATAAACCTGACATTAGTGAAATAGATCTTCCTGTATTTCCTGAAGTTAAACAAATGAACAATGACCGGAACTGCAAGAGCAGACAGGGCGATCAGGAATAAGGGGTTGACAAAACTCATGTATCGGGGGATGTCAGAATATTTGCATCAGCAAAAATAATTCTTTTTTTATTACCCTTTCGGTAGTGCCCGGTGGTTAAAAGAGAAACCGCTAAGACGCGAAGACGCAAAATGGTAATTGTTTTTTAGCGTCTTCGCGTCTTAGCGGTGAAATAAGGCACAAAGAATAAGTCGTTCTAAGCTCTTATGATGTGCTCAGATTAAAGAACTCCCTGGTCGAGCATGGAGCTGGCAACTTTCAGGAAGCCTGCAACATTGGCGCCTTTTACATAATTTACAAAACCATCTTTATCTTTTCCATGCCTGACGCAGGATTCATGAATGCTTTGCATGATATGGTGAAGCCTTTCATCAACTTCTTTCATCGGCCAGCTGAACTTCATTGAATTCTGTGACATTTCAAGGCCTGAAGTGGCAACTCCGCCTGCATTTACCGCTTTACCGGGAGCAAACAGGATTTTGTTTTCCAGGAATACTTCAATGGCTTCAGGAGTGGAAGGCATGTTTGCACCTTCCGCAACACAGATAACGCCGTTCTTCACAAGGTTCTGTGCATCTTCCTTGGTCAGCTCATTCTGGGTTGCGCATGGCAGTGCAATGTCGCATTTCACTTCCCACGGATGTTTGCCCTGGTGGAACTTGGCACTTGGGAACTCATAGGAGTAAGGCTTTACGATATCCTGGTTTGAAGCCCTGAGTTCGAGCATGTATTCGATCTTGTCGCCGGAAATGCCGTCCGGGTCATAGATATAACCATCAGGACCGGATATGGTGACTACTTTGGCACCCAGTTCTGTAGCTTTAAGTGCGGCTCCCCATGCAACATTCCCGAAACCGGAAATGGCTACGATCTTGCCGTTAAAGTTCTGTCCTTTGGTCTTCAGCATTTCGTCGGCAAAATATACCGCTCCGAAACCTGTTGCTTCAGGACGAATAAGGCTGCCGCCCCAGTTCAATCCTTTGCCTGTAAGAACGCCGGTATTTTCACCGGCAAGTTTTTTGTACATGCCGTACAAGAACCCAATCTCCCTGCCACCGACGCCGATATCACCGGCGGGTACGTCTGTTTCCGGGCCAATCACTTTCCAGAGCTCGAGCATGAATGCCTGGCAGAAACGCATGATCTCACCGTTTGATTTTCCTTTCGGATCGAAATCGGACCCGCCTTTTGCACCACCCATCGGAAGTGTTGTCAGGCTGTTCTTGAAGATCTGTTCAAATCCCAGGAATTTGAGAATACTGAGGTTTACACTCGGGTGGAACCTTAAACCGCCTTTATAAGGACCGATCGCATTGTTGAACTGAATCCTGAATGCCCTGTTCACCTGTACTTTTCCACTGTCGTCAACCCAGCTGATCTTGAATGTGAAGATACGGTCGGGTTCGATCAGCCTTTCGATGATGTTGGCTGATTCAAACTGCGGATTCTCATTGTAAACGTCTTCAATGGATTCCAGTACTTCGCGAACGGCTTGCAGGTATTCAACCTCACCCGGATTTTTCTTCTCCAGATCGTTCATTATTTTCTCTAAGTTCATTTTTGAAAGATTTTAGGTTATAATTAAGTTATAAAACTATTTCGATATATCACTATAAACCTCAGGAAATAACTGCGGCAAAAGTACATGGTTTAAAGGGATTAACCAAACAATTCAGGGTATATTTTTCATTTACCGGGGAGTAAGGGTTTTGACATCTTTCAGGCGGCCCATGCGGTAGATCCTGATCTGTTCGACTTCCCCGGCGGGGTTGTACCGGATATCCTGACCGTCTTTTTCATTGTCAAGGTAAGTGGCTTCTTCTTTTACGGTACCGTTGTCATAAAAAGCCTTCTGGACTCCCTTCCCATTATTGAATTTTCCTTCACCGATTATCTTTCCTGTAATGTCAAAGTAAAACCACTGGCCATCCATCATCCCGGCCCGGTAAAATCCATCTGTCTTCTTATTTCCGGCGGGGTAAAATTCTGCATATGGACCATCGGTTTTCCCATTTTTGTAGTTCTTTACGATCACAAGCCTGCCAAGCCTGTCCCAGTTCGTACAACTCCCATCCCGAACATTATTTTTATAATTTTCTTCCTCCTGCTTCACACCGCCCGGGTACCATCTTGTCAATCGGCCTTCAAGCTTGTTTTCGACGTAAGAACATTCAAGTTGCTTTGACCCGTCTTCATACCACCAGGTGGATTTACCATGGTGCAAACCGTGTTTAAGGGAGATCTCTGATTTTTTGGTGCCATCAGGCCAGAATTGCCTGTCAGTCCTTGTACAGGACTGGATTCCCGGAACAGCCAGGCAGAGGTAAAAGAGTACGAGGATTCTTTTCAACGGATCAGCTTTTTCCGAATAAATTGATCGTGCCTTCAATTCCGTTGATCATCATCTGGACTGCGATCACTGCAAGGATGAGGCCCATGATCCTTGAAACGACCTTAAGCATCGACGGCTTGATCTTCCGGGCAAGCTTTCCTGAGGAAATAAACAGGACGTAAGTAATGATGCACATCAGTCCGAAGATCCCGATCACGATGAGGACATTTAAGAACGATCTTCCGGCACCGACAAAATTCATGGCCGTTGAAATCGTGCCCGGACCTGCCAGCAGGGGGATACCAAGCGGTGAAATAGCCAACTCATCTGCGACACGTGTCAAATCCTCTTTCTCTTCCTGGGATTGTGAATGGATGGGGTTTTCTTTCGCATTCAGCATCTGGAATCCGATGATAAAAACGATGATGCCCCCTGCAATCTGGAAAGCCGGAAGCGTTATCCCGAACATCCGGAAGATCAGATGACCGAAAAGCGAGAAGATGCCGATGATAATAAAGGCTACGAGGACAGCCTTAAAAGCCACCCTCTTCTGTGTTTCCTTATCAAAATCCTGGACCATTCCAAGAAATACAGGCAGGTTCCCGATGGGATTCAGCATGGCAAAGAATCCCATGAAGACGGTGAAGCCATGCAGCCAGTAATCGTGTATCGATGTCATTTTTCTGTTTTTGATCTTGCTGTTGAAAAGATTTTGGTTTGATTGAGGAATTCCCTGCAAAGTCTTCCGGATAATAAATTTGAGGTATCCATTCGTTCCGGATGCCATTGTACACCAAGAAGAAAAGATTTTCCTGACGGGTCCTTCCATTCAATGCCCTCGACGATCCCATCATCGGCGGTGGCATTGCAAACCAACGCTTCTGCCAGGTTCTCAACAGCCTGGTGGTGATTGCTTGTTACGGTGGCCGTGTCAGCCCCCGTGATGGAAGCCAGCAAAGTCTTCTTAACAACTTCTACCTTGTGAAAACATCTGAGATAATCGTCCATCTGGTGAGTTACGCTTCGGGCTTCGGGCTTCGGGCTTCGGGCCCCGGGCTGAATATCGCAGGCCTGTGGCCCGTGGCCCGTGGCCTTCTTGATTTCACCCGACCATTCTGGAATGTCCGCAATCAGCGTACCACCAAGCGCTACATTGAGGATCTGTTCGCCGCGGCAGATCCCCAGGACCGGCATTTTTAATTCCAATGCTTTTTTTATCAGGGCTAATTCGAGCGTATCCCTGGCAGGGTTGGTTTCCGTACAAAGAACTATGTTTTCCTCTTTGCCATAGATAGAAGGCTGAACATCCTCACCACCCGTCAGGATAAGCCCTGCGCATTTTTCGAGTTCCTTTACTGCAGAATCCGGTGGCAGACCGTACATATTTACAATCACAGCGGAAGAGTCGCATTTTTTTATCCAGTTAATATAATTAGGGGATGCTTTGGAAAGGGCGATCTTTAAAGGCAGGGAATCATGGTGCTTACAACCTGATCCTGTTACCAGGAAGACCAGGCAGATAGTCGCATAAGAGAATGCCGCGAATTTATTCATGCAGAAAAAGCAATTTATTCCTGCAAAAATAAGAATATGATCCTGACTATTTTAATGGAAGATGAAAATCGATGGTAAGATTTATATAATCATCCGTGAAGGAATTGTCAGCCTTTCTGATCACCAGCGAATGTATTCCAGTATTTACATCCTGATCACCTTGAAAGCACATGATCACCCTGTTGTAATCCTTATTTTCTTTTGGCTTTATTTTAAGCACTCCTGCCGGGAAAAGACGAGAATCAGCAGCAGACGACAGAAGTGATGCATAATCCGTCCATGGTGCGATGAGCACAAATCTTCCGGCAACTGCCAGGAGACGACCGGCGGCATTAAAAAGGTCACCAATGGTGAATTCCCCCTGGTGTCGTGCCTTGTTCCTCTTGTCATCGGGTGAACGGAGCGAATTCCTGAAGAAGGGTGGATTTGAAAGGATCAGATCGTACTTCCCGGGAGAGGCATTCGCATGTTCAATAAAAGAATGTTCAATCGCGTTCAACCTGCTTTTCCAGGGACTTGCATTGAAATTCGCAGAAGCCTGGCACACAGAATCCCTGTCGGTATCGATGGCATCGATCATGCCTTTTGAGCGCTGGGCGGCCATCAGGGCGATCACGCCACAACCCGTCCCGATATCAAGAATGTGCAAGGCATCGCCGGGATCGACCCATGCGCCGAGAAGCAGTGCGTCGGTACCGACAGGCATCGTGCTTTGGTCATCTTCAACCTTGAATTGCCTGAACCGGAATGTCATGGGGGATCAAAGGTAAATCTCAATAAGTCCTTCCGGGGCCTGGATACGGATCTCTTTTTTTCTCCTGTCGATTTTCAGGATGACTTCATCGGTCATTGGGATCAGGATCTCTTTGCCTGTAAAAAGGATCTGGAGCAGCGACTGGTGAGGGAGGTCAAGCACTGATTGTACAATCCCGATATTCCCATGGGCCGTATCAATCACGTTAAATCCTTTGATCTCGTGGAAATAGAACTTCTTACCTTTCAATTGGGGAAGCATGGAAACCGGAAGGAAAAGTTCCTTACCCCTGAAAATATCAGCTTCTTCGGTTGAATTCACATCTTCAAAGCGGATAACTGCCCGGTTGTTTTCCCTGAGGGTTATGGATTTAAAAAAAAACGGAACCCGGTCATGGCCAATGCCAATGAACACGGATTCCAGTTTCTGGTATTTTGAAGGATTATCCACATCCAGGATAATGAGTAAATCTCCTTTACCGCCGATTGGTTTTAAGATTTTACCAAGGTAAAAGAAATCATCCTGATTCATGGGAGGGGCAGGAGTTTCCTCTTATTCCTGCTTTGGTTCTTCAGGTTGCGTTTGTTCCTCAGGTTGAGCGGGTGTTTCTGCTACAGCCTCTGTTGCAGTCTCAGCTACAGGTGCTTCAGCAACAGGTGCAACAGCAACCGGCTCGGCGGCTGCAGCTTGAGACTCAGCATACTTAGCTTCAGCTTCAGCAATTTCAGCATCGTGTGCTTTTGCAAGTTTCTTTGCAATTTCCTGTGCTTTTGCTTCATTCACCGACTCTTCATGAGCCTGTTGTTTCTTTTTCCGTTCCTTGACCGAAAGTTCCTGTTCTTTTATCACGCTGGAAATTTTTGCCTGTTTGGCAGTCTGCCATTCCAGGAATTTAGCTTCAGCGATCTCCGGTGTCATGGCTCCTTTTTTTACGCCTTTTAAAAGATGGCTTTTGTAAAGGACGCCTTTGTAGGAAAGTATGGCTCTGACGGTATCTGTCGGCTGTGCTCCCTTATGGAGCCAGTCGATGGCTTTGTCAAAGTTCAGTTCGATTTCTGCGGGTTTTGAAAGAGGGTTGTAGATGCCAATTCGTTCGATGAATTTCCCGTCCCGTGGTGCACGACCATCCGCAATAATAATATGGTAAAAGGGCTGTCCCTTCTTACCTTTTCTCTGCAATCTGATTTTTGTTGGCATTAGTTAATTGTTGAATTATTGAATTATTGATTTATTGAATTGCTTAGTTGCTTAGTTGCTTAGTTGTTTAAGAGATCAATTTTCATTGTCTATTTTTCATCCTCTATTCTCATTTTACAGACTTACAATAAATGATAAGATCCGGATAGAGGGGTGCAAAGATCGTGATTTTTTTGAAATTACAAAGGTAATTCTCATAAAATCTTATGGATGTCCTAAATGACTAATTCTGCTTCACTATTCATAAAGAATGCAAATAGTCTTACTCAATAAGGATCTTCCTGAAACCAATGCCCTGTGTTGTATGAACTAATATGCACCTAAGCCCATTTCCGAAGGAAGAAATATTGACAGGAAGTGATTTTATCTTTAGATATTTTACATCCTCACTGCGGAGCAATACACCTGATGCGTTATAAATTTCATAAGAAATCAACTCATAACCTGTTTTAATGGTAAACACTCCGTTATTTGGATTTGGTGAAATTGTCAGGGATAAATCCGGACTGTTGAAATTTTCTGTCCCTACAATCAATCCCTGGGAATTGGTTTTAATCAAAGCCATCTTCCCATTGATGTGTCCGCAAATGACAAAACATGAATCGTAAGTTATATCCAATCCAATGGCATATTCCCAGTTGGGTGAATTGTCAAAAATCCGCTGCCATTCAACATTTCCTGCTGAATCTGTTTTTATTAAAATCATGTCAGGATGGGAACTGATGCCTTTGTTCCCACATATAATATATCCGTGATCAGCAGTTTGCTTTACAAAATTTCCGCCGGAAGAGTTATCTCCTATCGCTTTGCTCCACTCAAAATTTCCATCTTTATCCAGTTTTAACAATAAGACTTTTGATCCTCCAGTCAAAATGGTATACCCACAGATAATATATCCCTGGTCATTTGTCTGCTGGATGCACAATCCCTCATGACTGTATGGGCTGTCAGATATATAGTTCCACAGGCTGTCTCCCTGCGGGTTCATTCTTTTGATATGCACATTATATCTGTCCAAACCTCTGCCAATATCTGTTTGATCATTTGTACAGAAAGCAAATCCGCTGTCTGAAGTCTGGATGAAATGACGAAGATGGTTACCATTTACATAGGAGAAGAATTTTATTAATACGATATCTCCCTGTTCATTGAAAAATATAAGAGATCCCCCCGAAACACATACAAATTGATTTTCAAAGGTAGGCTGAACACAATCCAGTCTGTCCAGGTTAAGATTCGACCACTGTTCATCACCCAGGGAATCCGACTTATAAATCAGGCCCCATGTAGAACTGGAAGAATATGATCCTGAAACTATGTATCCCCCGTCAGTGGTTTGCCTTACAAATGTAGCGGCACCCTCACACATCGGAGTATAATTGATAGTCCTTGACCATAAAGTATCTCCAAGACTGTTGGTCTTTAATAAAAAGGCCTGTGAGTTCGCACTCTCACCGCTTATAATATAACCATGGTCGGTTGTTTCCTGTACTGATAACCCTATATACCCGGCAGGATATGTTTTCAGGAAGGTTGATTGGGTATAGGTCAGGACTGGAAACAGAAGAAGGGATTGAAGGAGGAGAATCGTTTTCATTTTGCAAACTGTTTAAGGAAATCTGAAACAATTCGTATTACATACAAATATAAACATCGTAATGCTGAAAACAAGGATATATGGAAAAAATGAAAAGCGAAAAGTGAAAAATGGAAAACTCTCCGCCTGCAGCCTGAATCCTGTTCCCGCTTTCGCGGGAATCACGGACCGATTTTTAATCCTGAAGCCTGTTCCCGCTTTCGCGGGAATGACGGACCGATTTTTAAGCCTGAAGCCTGTTCCCGCTTTCGCGGGAATGACGGACCGATTTTTAAGCCTGAAGCCTGTTCCCGCTTTCGCGGGAATGACGGACCGATTTTTAAGCCTGAAGCCTGTTCCCGCTTTCGCGGGAATGACGGACCGATTTTTAAACCTGAAGCCTGAAGCCCTTAGCTAACCTTTATATACTTTTCTTTCGCCGTATAGCAGAATGGGCATTTTGCCCCAGGATTTTCCTCATTGAAGGTATTTCCGCATTTGGGGCAGACAAAATATGCTTTCGGCAGGGTATCGACTTTTTTGGCGTTGAGGGCAGCCAGTGCCGTTTTATAAAACTCACCATGCTTTTTTTCTGTGTCCAGTGCCCAGGTGAAAGACCTGACCGCTTCCATGACATTTTCATCTTTGGCTGTTGAGACATATCCCGGGTACATGTGCAAGAACTCTTCAGTTTCCCCATTGATTGCGTCCTGCAGGTTTTCTGCCGTCGTCTTTACAGTGAATTCGGGTTTAATCGGATCTACTTTAACGCCCAGTTTTTCCAGGACGGCTTTATGGTTGTTGGCATGAATGTGCTCCGCTTTTGCTGCGGCATTGAACAATGTGGCGATCTGTGCAAAACCTTCTGTTTTTGCTTTCATGGCATAAGCCGCATATTTTGCGCTGGCCGTTGATTCGCCTTTGAAAGCAGCCTTCAGGTTTGCAATGGTTTTTTCATTGCCTCCATACGTCATGAAGCTGATCATGACAAGAGAAGCCAGGATTGGGAGAATAATTTTTTTCATTTGGTTCGGATTTAATTGTTGATTTATTGATTTGCAGATTTGTCGATTTTTTTTAATGATAAAGTGATCAGGTCTTCGACAAATATATTTACTGCCGTAATTCGTAATTTATCAATTCTTACCTATCCTCTATCCTCAGACCTCCGTCCTACATTCCCAGCAGATACGTCATAACGAGATCTCCACCGAGAAAACCTGTAATGCTTACAAAGATAAAGGCAATGAAATAGAGTCCGATGGAGATGAATTTGAAGGAAGAACCTTCTTTCTTTTGCATCACAATCCAGATCCTGAAAATGACCGAAACAATGATCGCAGCGAGTGTCAGGAATGCAAACAATTCATGCTTGTCGCGCACGAGCCCCGGCTCGCCTTCCATTTCGCCTGTAAAAAAATATCCTGTCGCAACACCAACAATTGCAGCAAGTGTCCCAAGGATCATCAGGTAAAAACCGCAGGTTGACAGGCATGTTTCCTTTTTAAAAAAGAGGCCGAGAAAATCTGCAAGAAAACCAACCATGATAAGGGCGATCGGGAAATGGACCACCATTGGATGTAAATGTGATACTGTAAACATGTTCTGTTTTTTTTAACAAAAATAAAGAAAATAATTTCAATGTTTATAAAAAAATATGGACCGGGGGGTGATTTGCAGAATGACAACAGGTTCACTGAAAGTTCGGGTTAATAGTTTTCAACATCGGGGATTTCCCCTTTTTTTTCTTTAATTTTACAGACCGGATACCCGGAACAACTTTCCATCAGACAGCGCCAGGAAGTGTAGTAATTGTTGGTTTAATACCAGGGATATTATGGTTGATTTTGTGCATCTTCATGTTCATTCGCAGTTCTCCATCCTTGACGGGGCTTGCAGGATCCCGGAACTGATCGCCAAAGCGGTTGGGGACGGGATGAAAGCGGTGGCCATCACCGATCATGGCAATATGTTCGGTGTTAAGATCTTTCACGAGGAAGCACGAAAGTACAAGGATTTTAAACCCATCATCGGTTGTGAAACCTATGTGGCAAGGCGGCACCGGAAGGAGCGTTCAGAGGTCATCGACCGGAAAGGCGATCACCTGATCCTCCTGGCAAAGAATTTCAAGGGTTATACCAACCTGGTCAAGTTGATCTCCTATTCATGGACGGAAGGCCATTATTACAAACCAAGGATTGATAAAGAGCTTCTGAGGCAATACCATGAAGGGCTGATCGCTTCTTCAGCATGCCTCGCGGGTGAGATCCCGAGAGCCATCGCAAACGGTAGCCTTGAGAAAGCCGAGGCTGCGATCCGCGAATACCAGGAGATATTTGGAGAAGATTTCTATCTTGAAGTGATGCGCCATTCCACTACCGACCCGAAAAGGGATACTTCAGTTTTCAAACGGCAGGAAGTGGTGAACGAAGCCCTCATCAAGCTTTCGCAAAAAACAGGCGCGAAGCTGATCGCCACCAATGATTCGCATTTCCTGAATGAGATCGATGCTGATGCCCACGACCGGCTGCTCTGTCTTAATACGGGTAAAGATATAGATGATCCCACACGATTACGCTATACAGGCCAGGAATGGATAAAGACCAGGCTAGAAATGCAGGATCTTTTCAGTGATATTCCGGAAGCCCTCACGAATACGATGGAGATCGTTGAAAAGATTGAGAATTTTGAGCTCAACCGGAGTCCTGTCATGCCAGATTTTCCGCTACCTGAAGGGTTTACGGATGCGGATGAATACCTCAGACACCTTACGTATGAAGGTGCACAGAAAAGATATTCCGAAATTACCCCCGAAATTACCGAACGGATCGATTACGAGCTGGCCACTGTTAAGAGAATGGGCTATCCCGGATATTTCCTGATTGTCCAGGATTTTATCCGGGCTGCACGGGAAATGGGCGTTTGCGTTGGTCCTGGCCGGGGTTCCGCCGCCGGTTCAGTTGTTGCCTACTGCACCCGGATTACCGATGTCGATCCTTTAAAATACGATCTTCTCTTTGAGCGGTTCCTCAATCCTGACCGTGTTTCCATGCCTGATATCGATGTGGATTTTGATGAGGATGGACGTGACAAAGTGCTTAAATGGGTGGTTGAAAAATACGGCTCAGATAAGGTGGCCCAGGTTATCACATTTGGAACAATGGCCGCAAAAATGGCGATTCGAGACCTGGCCCGCGTTCAGAAACTTCCTCTCCAGGAAGCTGATAAACTGGCCAAAATGGTCCCGGAAAGACCCGGGATCACACTGGAACAGGCCTTCAATGAAGTTCCCGAATTAAAGGATGCCCGCCAATCTAAGAATCCGCTCATTGCAGAAACGCTGAAATTTGCAGAAACCCTTGAAGGGTCGGTCAGGCATACAGGCATTCATGCCTGCGGGATCATCATCGGCAGAGACAGCCTGATCGAGCATGTGCCACTTACAACCTCAAAGGATTCTGAACTGCTTGTTACCCAATTTGACGGCAAGCACATCGAATCGGTAGGTATGCTGAAAATGGACTTCCTGGGGCTTAAAACACTGGCGATCATCAACGATACATACAGGAACATCCGGCAGTCAAAAGGGGTGGAAGTGAATGATGAAAACATTCCCTTCGATGACGACAAGACCTACCAGCTTTTCAGCATGGGGAAAACGACAGGGATATTCCAGTTCGAGTCCGACGGGATGAAAAAGCATCTCAAGGACCTGAAACCAAACAGGATCGAGGACCTGATCGCCATGAATGCCCTCTACCGTCCTGGCCCAATGGAATATATTCCCCGGTATATCCAGCGAAAACACGGGAAGGAAAAGATCGTTTACGATATCCCGGTGATGGAGAAATACCTGAAGGAAACCTATGGTATTACCGTTTACCAGGAACAGGTCATGCTTCTTTCGCAGCTGCTGGCCAATTTCACGAAAGGGGAAGCAGATTCATTGCGTAAAGCGATGGGAAAGAAGGATGAGCCTCTCATGAACAAGCTCAAGCCCAAGTTCATGAAGAATTGCAAGGACAATGGATATGATGAGGCTGTTGTACACAAGATCTGGAAAGACTGGGAATCGTTTGCCCGGTATGCATTCAATAAATCACATTCGACCTGCTATGCCTATGTGGCATACAGGATGGCCTACCTGAAAGCGCATTTTCCGGCCGAATTCATGGCTGCGGTACTGAGCAGGAACATGACAGATATCAAGGAAATAACCAATTTTATTGAGGAAAGCCGAAGGATGGGAATTCCTGTCCTTGGTCCGGATGTGAATGAAAGTGACCTTCATTTTATTGTCAATAAAAAGGGCGAGATACGGTTCGGCATGGCAGGGATCAAAAATGTGGGGGAGAATGCATGCAGATCCATCGTAGAAGAACGCGCTGCACATGGCTTGTTTAAAGATGTTTTCGATTTTGTTCAGCGGGTGGACCTCCGGTCGGTGAATAAGCGAAGCCTTGAATCTCTGGCGAAAGCAGGTGCTTTCGATAGCTTTGGAGACATTAACCGGGCCCAGTATTTCTACAAATATCCTGGCGAGGAAAGCATATTTCTTGAAAAATTACTGAAGTTCGGAAATGATTTCCAGACGCAATCCTCTTCCATACAGCATTCCCTCTTCGGAACAGCTGAAAAAGTTCAGTTGGCCGAGCTTACCGTTCCTAATTGCGAGCCATGGACCAAACTCGAACAGCTCAGGCATGAGAAGGAGATCACCGGTTTTTATATCAGTGGTCATCCCCTTGATGATTTCAGGTGCGAGATGGAAAATTTCTGCATGGTTACCGTTTCCCAGCTGAAAGCTGACCTGAATCCCTACAAGGGAAAAGAGGTTTCTTTTGCAGGGGTAGTTACTGCTGCAAACCATAAAACCGGAAAAAACGGGAAGCCTTATGGGAGTTTCATCGTGGAAGATCATTTTGATTCCATACAGTTTACACTGTTTTCAGAGGATTACCTGAAACTGAAGCATTTCCTGGAGGCTGAATCCTTTGTTTATATCAAAGCAAAGGTTGAACCCCGGTTTGACAGTCCCGACCAGCTTGCACTCCGGGTCAATAATGTCAGCATCCTTGCTGAAGTCCTCGACAAAATGGCCAAAAACATCACCATAACCATCCGGATTGACGAGTTAACCCCGGCCATGGTGGCTATTTTTAAGGACCTTGCGAAAAAACACAAAGGCAAATGCAACCTGACTTTCCAGATCCTTGATGAAGAAGAAAAAATTCATATAGATCTTCCTGCCAGTAAGATCAGGGTAAATGCCAGGGAGTTTCTGAAGGAAATGGAGGCAAAGGTGGAGGTGTCGTATGCTATAAAATAACGAAGGAGCGAGGTAGCGAAGTAGCGAAGTAGCAAAATTGCGAAAAAGGGAATTGCCATATGGTGAAACAACGAAGCATCAATTTCGCAGTTTCGGGTTACGCAAATCAAGTTTTTTCTAATTTTGCATAGCTTGACAATTTTTTAAAACCAACTATATGTTAGAGACATTAACGGATGCTACTTTTGAAGAAAAAGTGCTCAAATCTGAAAAACTTGCGGTGATTGATTTTTCTGCCGAGTGGTGCGGTCCCTGCCGGATGGTAAGCCCGATCATTCATGAATTGGCCGGAGAATATGAGCATCGGATCGTTGCCGGAGAAATCAATGTTGATGAAAATCCGCAGGTAACTGCGAAATACAAAGTAAGAAATATTCCTACCGTATTGTTTATCAAGAACGGGGAGGTCGTTGACAAGCAGGTTGGTGCTGTCCCGAAAGCGGTGTACAAGTCGCTTGTGGAGAAGCATGTTTAGAAGTCGGATGATGGATGATGGATGATCCCCGGCCCAAACATCCAGGATCAAGCATCCAGTATCATTTTATTCTTTCGACTAACTAATATATAAGGATAGAATTGGCAAATTCGATAGATCAGACAAAACTCCAACAGTTCAGTTCGCTGGAATTCATTGCCAAACAGGTGGTGGAAGGGTTTATTACGGGCCTTCATAAAAGTCCTTTTCATGGGTTTTCTGTTGAATTTGCTGAACACCGGCAGTACAATGCCGGTGAATCGGTAAAGAATGTAGACTGGAAGCTGTTTGGAAGGACTGACAGGCTGTACTCGAAACGATATGAAGAAGAAACGAACCTGCGGTGCCAGATCCTGATCGATAATTCTTCTTCCATGTATTATCCTGTTTTGGAGAATCCATCTCCGGAGCATCCGAACAAGATCACCTTTTCAATTTATGTTGCCGCATCGCTGATCTACCTCCTCCGGAAGCAGAGGGATGCGGCAGGACTGAGCATTTTCTCGGAGAATGTTGAGCTTCACACCCAATCAAAATCCAGTTCATTTCACCATAAGTACCTGTTCACTGAACTGGAAAAGATGCTCACCCCGCTTTCTCCTGATGTTAAAAAGAAAACGGCCGCCGTTGAAGCTCTTCACCAGATCGCGGAACGGATACATAAGCGTTCGATGGTGATCATCCTGAGCGACATGTTTGAAACGGTTGCCGGCAGGGACGACATGTTCTCCGCTTTGCAGCACCTGCGTCATAACAAGCATGAAGTGGTGTTGTTCCATGTCGTGGATAAAAGCAAGGAGATCGACTTTGACTTTGAAAACAGGCCTTACAGGTTCATTGACCTGGAAAGCGGTGAGGAACTCAAGGCATTCCCTTCCAAAGTAAGAGAGCAGTATATCCAATCCATCGAAAAATATAAAGCCGAGCTGAAACTGAAATGCGGCCAGTACCGCATTGAATTCGTGGAGGCCGATATCAATGCCGGTTTCGAGCACATCCTGCTGCCCTATCTCGTGAAGCGGGAACGGATGATGTAACCCCGGATTGCTCCGGGTGATTCCCTTTTACTGTCAGGATTTTTTCCTACTTTTGCCCTTTTATTTTTCAACGACTGATTTTATGGAACTTGCGTCAAAATACGACCCGAAGCTGGTTGAGGACAAATGGTATTCGTACTGGATGAAGAATGGGTTCTTTCACTCTGAACCTGATGATCGTGAACCTTTCACGATTGTGATTCCGCCGCCGAATGTCACGGGTGTGCTCCATATGGGCCATATGCTTAACAATACGATCCAGGATATTCTTGTTCGCAGGGCCCGGATGCTCGGATACAATGCAGAATGGTTGCCGGGAACGGATCATGCTTCCATTGCTACGGAAGCGAAGGTAGTAGCGAAGCTGAAAGAAGACGGAAAAGATAAAAGCAGCCTGACACGCGAAGAATTCCTTGCACATGCATGGGAATGGAAGGAAAAGCACGGAGGGATCATCCTTGAACAACTTAAAAAGCTTGGCGCTTCCTGCGACTGGGACCGGACACGGTTCACCATGGATCAGGCATTGTACGATTCCGTAATCGATGTTTTCATTGATTTGTATAATAAAGGCCTGATTTACCGGGGGGTCAGGATGGTCAACTGGGATCCGAAGGCCCTGACCGCTTTATCGGATGAGGAAGTCATCTATAAAGAAGTTCAGTCGAAACTGTTTTATGTACGGTACAAAGTTGATGGAACCGAAGATGAATGGATCACCATAGCGACAACACGTCCCGAAACAATTCTCGGTGATACCGCGATCTGTGTTCACCCGGAAGATGAGCGCTACAGGCATCTTCGGGGAAAAAACATCCTGGTTCCCCTGATCAATCGTTCCATTCCGATGATCTTTGATGAATATGTGGACAGGGAATTCGGTACAGGAGCTTTGAAAGTCACACCTGCTCATGACATCAATGACTACAATCTTGGCCTGAAATACAAGCTGGAGGTAATCGATACATTCAATCCCGACGGTACCATGAGCCCGGCTGCTCAGCTTTTTATCGGGGAAGACCGTTTTGTGGTGCGGAAAAAGATCGTCGGGGAACTGAAAAATCATGGCCATATCGTGAAGATAGATGAATACATGAACAAGGTGGGTTATTCCGAGCGCACCGACGAAGTGATCGAACCCAGAATATCGCTTCAGTGGTTCATGCGGATGAAAGAGCTTGCAAAACCGGCCCTTGACCTTGTGATGGATGATACGGTGCGGTTTCACCCGGCCAAATACAAGAACATGTACCGGCACTGGATGGAAAACGTGAATGATTGGTGCATATCGCGCCAGTTATGGTGGGGACAGAGGATACCGGCATACTATACCCCGGATGGGAGAATCATCGTGGCAAAATCCGTGAATGAGGCCCTGGAGAAAGCAAATTACGAATTACGGATTACGGATCACGAATTAACTGAAAAGGATCTTAAGCAGGATGAGGATGTGCTGGATACATGGTTTTCATCCTGGTTATGGCCGATTTCCGTGTTTGACGGAATTCGCTTTCCTGACAATAAGGATATCAATTACTATTACCCGACGAGTGTTTTGATCACGGCTTCAGATATCATCTTTTTCTGGGTGGCCCGAATGATCATGGCAGGATGGGAATACAGGAAGGAAATTCCTTTTAAGGATGTCTATTTTACCGGAATGGTCCGTGACAAGCTTGGACGCAAAATGTCGAAATCGCTTGGCAATTCACCTGATCCGGTTGGACTGATGGAGAATTATGGTGCCGATGCAGTCAGGGTCGGAATGCTTCTTTGCTCGCCCGCCGGCAATGATCTTTTATTTGATGAAAGCCTGATCGAACAGGGAAGGAATTTCTCCAACAAGATATGGAATGCTTTACGGCTGGTCAAAGGGTGGCAGGTTGACGAATCGCTTGAGCAGCCTGAGATCAACCGGGTATCAACCGAATGGTTCGATTCTGTGTTGAATTCATCGATCGCCAGCCTTGAAGACATGTTTGAAAAGTACCGCCTGTCGGAGATCCTGATGACCGTTTACAAACTGACGTGGGACGACTTCTGCTCATGGTACCTTGAAATGATCAAACCTGGCTTCCAGCAGCCTATCGACAGGGCAACCTATGAATCCACGATCGGTTTCTTCGATAAGCTTGTGAAGATCCTCCATCCCTTCATGCCTTTTATCACTGAAGAGATATGGCAGGTTTTGCAGGAGAGAAAGGACGGTGATTCGATTATGACCATGGAAATGCCACGGGCTGCGGGTTTCCAGGCTCAGTTGATTGAGAAGTTTTCGTTTGCGGAAGAGGTGATCATTGCCCTCCGGAATCTTCGCAAGGAAAAAAATATCTCCTTCAAAGAACCGATCCGGGTGATCATCAGGAAAAATTATGAGGAAAAACCCGATACCTTGTATGATCCTGTTGTTATTAAATTATGCAATATAAGTGAGCTTTCATACACGACTGATAAAATCCCCGATTGCATCTCCATCATTATCCGGAATACGGAATTCTTCGTACCGTTGACCCAGGCGATCGATATAGAATCAGAGATCAGCAGGCTCGAGGAAGAACTCGCTTATGCCAGCGGATTCCTCGATTCGGTGATGAAGAAACTCGATAACCCCAAATTTGTAAATGGTGCCCCGGAAAAAGTGATTGACGCAGAACGAAAGAAAAAAGCAGATGCCGAAAGCAAGATCGCTGTTATCAAAGCGCAGATTGCTGGCCTAAAAGAGTAGACTTCAAACAACTGGCGATCAGAATTACCCCACCCCAATCCCTCCCCGAATAAGGGAGGGGCTTTTCTATCCTCCGACCTCCGGCCTCTGACCTCATCTTCGTTTCAAGGGATGTGCCTCCGTATTAAAGACAACGTTCTTCAGGTCAAGTGTCGATTCAGGTGCAAAAAGCAGGTAGGCGTATTTCAGGGTTTCTGCAAGGAAAAAACTCTCCATCGAATCTTCCTGCTCCATCGTCCTGACATCTTTGATCTCTGCAAACCCTGCCGTTGTTTTGCATTTGCTGATGATATCTTCGATCATCGTTTGGCCCATTCGGAGGTATTTGTCATCCTTTGTAGCCCTGTAGAGGTAAAAGCAACTTTCCAGGTTTTCCGGTCGTAAAGGGTAGGAGGGAGACACGATTTCGTTTGTCCTGAAATTGAAAACTTCAGGTTCGATGTTAAAGTGTTTCCACATGTAGAAATTTCCTTTCTGCACTTCCGCAGCAGTGGAAGTATCTCCTGCAAGCGAAAGTATTCCTGCATAGAATGCATCCAGGGCTCCATAAAAGGGCCTTGTTTCCTTGCCGGAATTCATATCCGCTCTTGTGAAAAATGATCCGTTCGGTGTTGAAACAAGAAGGTGCTTAAGGATGGATTTATTCGAGGTTTTCCAGGCGAAGTAGCAATCCCTGTCCCCGAAAAGCAGCCATGCCTTGAAAAGGTATTCGTAATAGGAATCGATCCTGGCCCCGATCTGCGTTTCCCTGTTTTTCCAGTCACCAGTGTTTACATTGATTACCGTTCCAACAAGGTCATTGTCACTTCTCCTGCGGAAGACTTCCAATGTAGCTTTTTTTGCCGTGTTGTAGTAGACCGAATCATGGGTGTACTCAGTCAGTTTACCGAATTCAAGCAGGTAAGTGCCGATTTCTGCAGGGTTGCTTAACGGATCTCTTGTTTTTCCTGTTTTGAGGTTAACATACCTGTAAGGCATCCCTGTTCCGGAGTTGAAAGCCGGGAGAAGCCTTTTTCCCAGATCTTTGGCCAGTTGCAGGAATTGGTCGTCACCATCAAGCTCATACGCTGAAAGAAGTCCTCCCAATAACCGGATGTTGATCTCGAAAAGCTGCACCTCCTGGTCAACATCGAATTTCAGGTTCGACAGGACCAGATTCTTTGCCTCTTTTGCTTCTTTCTTCATTCCCATCAGAATGAATGTATCGAAAGCGTCAAGCGGTGTCATCTGGAACGAAACGGAATACCAGTTTGATCCTTTCATGCTTAACGGTTTAAGCATGTCATACCCTGCAGCATATTTCATATACCCGTCCCAGGCAAAATGGCATGCATTCCGGATCTTTTTAACCTCGGCATTTTTTTCTTTTTCGGAGAAGGATTGGCCATTGCATGTTATTCCGGTGAAAAAGACCAATCCTGACAGCATAAGAATTAATTTCCTTAATCCCCTTTTAATATTGATCATCATGATTCTTTTATTTTTCTTTTTTTCTTTGTCGGTTCTTTATGTTCTGTGTTAAAAAAAAGCAACCACAGAGTTCACAAAGCAGGCACAGAGATCGCAGAGATTATTTGCAATATTTGTCATAAAGATCCTGTCCCCCCTGGTTTCCATGGTCGGCGGCAGTTTTCCATGCCTCGCAGGCCCCTTTATGGTCTCCGAGCGCATCCTTGCAATTCCCGATATTTACAAGGGCCTTGTAAAATGTCGGATCCTTGGCAAATGATTTTTCGAACAGCTTCAGCGCCTCTTTGATATCCCCGTTCTTTGCCAGTGTAACTCCATCTTCATTCAGCTTTTGCGACTCATTCAGGGATTGATAAGCCGCTGCACGGTGCGTCATGGTCTTCATCAGGATATCCAAGTTCTTTTGCGCCTCCGGATAATTCGGATCCATCTGGATCGCAGTCTCCAGGTCTTTCCGGGCTCCTTCCTGATCCCCGAGGTTGATCTTGACCACCCCCCGGAGGTTATATGCTTTCGGAGGATAATCAGGCTTGACGGTTAAAAGGATGTTTAGATCCTCAAGCGATTCCTGGTACCTTTTCTGTTCGCTGAGGAGCAATGCCCGGTCAAACCTTGCATCATGGAATTTCGGATAGAACCTTACCGCCTTATCGAAATCAGCATACGCCTCATTTTTTTTCCCCAACCGGTACACTTCATTGCCATGGATAAAATACCCCAATGAACATTTTTGATTCGATGTAATGGCGGATGTTGAATAGGCAAGTGGATCCCGGTAGATCACGTTCAGCCTGAAGTTCTGGAATGCCAGGTAAACAAGGACAGCAATCATGAATGCCAGGATGATCGAAGGAACGGACTTTTTGACGGAGCGGACTTCGATCTCCCTGACCAGGCTCAGCAAGATCAGGATGATCCCGAACATGGGAAGGTAATCCCTGTGATCGAGATACTCGTAAGTATATGAAGCAAATTCCGGCCTGTAAACCATACCCGGCAACAGGAAACATGCAAACCAAACCAACCCGAATACCACATTCCCGTTAAATAATTCTTTCTTCTTTATAAACAGGATGATGAACCCGGTGATCACGAGTAATCCCGAAATCGTTGCTCCAACTTTGAAAGAGGGCATTGTTGAGAAATTTAGCGGGATGAAAAGTTTGATGATGGTTTCAGGGATCGTCCTCAGGTTGAGGAAAAATGGCCCCAGTCCTATTGATTGTTCATCTTTGGTAATGGAAAGATCACGCAGATAGTAAAAAACCACGAAAAGGACAACGTATGAAATCGCAAGGATTCCGTTTCCTTTTGTAATGAACTTCCTTTTAGTGAACCTGGATAAATACAGGATGAATAAGACAGGAAGCATGATGGCCGTCTCCTTTGAGAGGAGTGCCAATGCAAAGAACAGTACATTCGCGGCATAGAAGTACCATTTGTTCGTTTCCAGGATTTTCAGGAAAGAGATCATCGAGAGAAAAGAAAAAAGAGAGAGCAGCAGATCACCGCGGGCAGGGATCCAGATTACGGCATGAAGGAAAAGGTAATGTACTGCATAGATCAGCGATCCGAAAAAAGCATACTTCCTTTCCAGCCTGAAAAGAGTAAGAAGGTAAAAAACAGCAAGGCAGGAAAGGATGTGAAGAACAAGGTTGGTCACACGGGTCGCAAAGATGATATTGTTCCCGAATTGGGCATCGATCATGTAAGAGACGTTCTGCAGCGGTCTGTAAAGCTCGATCTGCTTGTGCCTGAACCAGGCATCCATGGTGATCGCTTCCGGGATGTTTGAAAGATCTTTCAGAAATGGAAGATTATCAAGAACAATAATGTTGTCATCATGGTAGGAGTAGGAATAGGACAATGTCTTTGCATACACGGCTATACAAACGATGATAATGAGGATGCCTGGAACGAGGAAGTTATTGAACGGGAAAGGCAGTTGAGCGATTGATTTGCCCGGTGTCAATATGGTTGTTTGAGCCGCGGTTTTGACCGGTGATCCGGGTTTGACAGGTTTCTTTTGCTTGACCATGATTTATTCAGATAACAGGTTCAGGTTCTTTAGGTTTCTTTTCCGGGATCAGGATCACAGGGATTGCCGCATAGATGATTTCCGCTATATCTTCGACCCTCACCGGTGAAAAAGCGGACAATGTTTTCTTGCACAGGGGGCAGGAGGTCACAATCGTTTCAGGATTACCATCCATCAGATGATCCAACGTGTCCCGGGTGATGGAAGCCCTCTGGGGACCATCAATGTTGAATATTCCAAGACTCCCGCCACAGCACAATGATTTTTCGCAGCCGTCAGCATCATTCACTACATCGGCAACTTTCTCAAGGAGTTCCAATGGTTCTTTGAATATCTCTGATCCCCTTCCAAGGTCACAGGGATCATGGTATGCTACTTTTTTATACCGCGCCTGGAGTGGGATATTCCCATTCCTGATCAGTTGAAGGATGTATTGAGAGTGATGCATGACATTTATTTCCAGATGGTATTCTTCCCTGAAAACCCTGTAACAGATGGGGCAGGAAGTAACGAGCAGGGTTGCTCCGGACCGGTTGATCAGTTCCTTGTTCTTCTCTACAAGTGTTTTAGCCTGGTCAGTTCTCCCCGAAAGCATCAAAGGGCGGCCACAACATATGGTTTCATCCTTATCGAGGAACGTGAACTTCACTCCTGCAACTTCAAGCAGTTTCTCCATAGACCGGCTTATTCCCGGAGTCAGATGGGTCATACAACCGGCAAAATAAGCGACATTGGCTTTCTGTGGCTTTCGGACTGGCAGGTAGGAATAGTCCATAGCCTGGTTTAGTGCCAGCATCCTGCGCTGGCTCAACCGCTGGTTATCGGATCCAATGCCGACCGGGCATACGGAAGTGCACCTGCCGCATACCAGGCAGGTCATGGTAGCCCGTCTGCTCACGTCCCGGTCACGGATTGACCGAAGAAAATAGGTTGACTGGATGTCGTTGATCCCAAGTGCAACAGACAGCTGGCAAACATCAATGCAGACCCCGCATCGGGAGCAGGCAAAGATCTCAACATCTGAAAAACTTCCGGCATGTTTTTCCTGGTTAATTCCGAAGTTCCTGAAAAGAATGAGGAGAAGCTCCGAAGGTATGTGTGTGTACCTGGAATAGGGCAGTGTTACAAAGAAGATCCCGAGGGAAAGAGAATAAACCCACCAGAAACCATACGCGATCAGCTTGTCGGAGAATGGCCATATGGCGGCCAGCACATTCCCGAAATGCTGAGTTACAAAGCCTCCACCATAACCATATGCCCCTGCAGTAAAGCTTTCTGCAAGGAGTCGCAATGGGAAAATGAGCCATAGCGCCGTCATGGCAACCTTGTCAGTGAGTTGCAACTGGGTGGTCTTTTTCATTCCGAACCACTTCGAGTTCCTTCGTTTCAACAGGGCCAGTGCCAGTCCGCTGAGGATAAAAAACAGGACGAGGTCCATGGAGAACCTGAAAAATCCCGGGACGGTGAAGATCTCAAAGGGGAGAACGTGCTTGTCATGGATGAAGAATTTCAGGAAAATGGGGTAGTATGGAGGGTTAACCCACAAACCGCTGTAAATCCTTGATTCCATATTCCCCATGATGATCAGGAGCAGCCATCCGAAAGCAAAGGTCATATGCATATAACCGAGCAGGGTATTTCTTCTGAACATTTTCCTGTGAAGAAGACTGTCGAAGAATATCTCTTTCAGTGCAAAAAGAAATTTTTTGCTTCGTAAGCCCGACATGAACCGCGACCTGTCTTCCTGCTCCATGTTCCTGACCCACCTTGAATATCTCCGCCCTGTGTTGATCAGGAGGAAGATCAATCCTAAAAAGAAAGGAAGTACAAAGAGGTTGAAGGTCATAAAGCGAATTTTTCTACCGCGTTGAGGATGGTCTGGATCAGGTTTCTCAGGTTAACCCCCCGGGGGCATGAAAGCTGGCATTTACCGCAGAGCATGCATTTGGCGATCTCTTTTTTCAACGTCCTGATATCTCCCCGTTGGACCAGGGTATGCAGTCTCCGGATATTAAAATCGGTAAAATGACCGGCAGAACAAGTTGCGGTACATGTCCCGCAACCAATACAAATGTTCAGTGAAGGCTCATACCTGAGGATATAATGAAGTGCAGTTTTGTCCGCCTGGTCATAATCAATCTGCCTGTCAGCATTTATCGAATACCCGAAATCGATCATTGTAATTTCTAATTTCTAATTATCTAAAATCTAAAGCTGGTCACAGGGTCACAAAGTCATCAAGTCATCGAGTCATCAAGTCATCAAGTCATCAAGTCACCACCTCACCACCTCACCAGTTCACCACCTCACCACCTCACCAGTTCACCACCTCACCACCTCACCAGTTCACCACCTCACCACCTCACCAGTTCACCACCTCACCACCTCTTTACCTTAAATACGCTGCAATCTGCACAGCTGCCGCCCTGGCGTCGCTTATCGTGTTTTCGATCGTCACCGGGCCTTTCACTGCACCGGCCAGGAATAGTCCTGGAACACTGGTAGAATTGGAGTGAAGGTGCGGATCAACGGGCGTGAGAAAACCATCTTCTCCGGGGATGAGTCCCATCATTTTGCCTATTGATGCAGAATTCTTTGATGGCACAAAACCCACCAGCAACACCAGAAGGTCAACATTCATCTTCAGTGGTTTGCCGGTCAGTGTGTCTTCCACTTTGATCAGGATGGAATGATCCGGATTCTCACAGGCTTCAGAAAGGCGTCCGCGGATAAACCGGATCCCGTGTTTCTGCTGGGCTTCAAGATAAAGATCCTCGAAATACCGGTCGTACATCCTGAGATCCATATAAAAGGAAAATACCTCAGATTGCGGCAATGCCTCGCTGATCCCGATCGCCTGCTTAACACCGGTAACGCAGCATACTTTGGAACAATAAAGATTGCCTGCTTTTTCATCGCGGGAACCTACGCAATGCACGATCCCGATCCTTTTAGGAATGTTTCCGGCAGCGGTGAGAAGTGGGGTTCCTGACCTGAATATTTCTTCAATGTCAGCAGATGTCACTACATTGTCGTATATGTTGTACCCGTATTCTTCCTTTTTTACAGCGTCAAAAAGCTCAAAACCTGTGGTCAGGAGAAGCACATCGCTTTTAAGGGATTCTCCATTTTCCAGGATCACGAAAAAATTATGATCATCATTCTTGATCTTATTGATTTTTGTATTGATTTTTACCGATACCTTCCCGTCCAGTCCTGTTGCAAGGGCATCAAGGACTTCATTCGCCGGGCGGCGGTTAGGAAAGAGCCGGTCCCATTTTCTCAAATGACCGCCAAGCTCCTTTTCCCTTTCGATCAGCGTAACATGAATTTCCAGGTCAGAAAGACACCTGGCCGCTTCCATTCCTGCAATCCCCCCGCCGATGATCAGAACAGATTTCTTCATTTTACGATCAATAAAATTTTATGTTAGATGGTTTAGCAGGTCTGCCAAGGTTTTTATCATCAACACCAAGGAATTTTCCGGCATGATCATAAGCGATTCCGATCGTGTCGAGAAAAGGTTCTACGGTAACCTGGTGCAGCTGCATTCCCATATCCCATGGATCATAGCCAAGGACCAGACCAGCGAGTTCTTCATAAGTTAGCACGGGGATCCCGTGACCATTTTCACCATAGGTTTTTCCTTCCATTTCGCTGATGGCATATTGCCACCGGTCAAGGAACATCGGGCATCCCGGACAGTTTGTGAGGATCATGGTCGGTTTGTAAGGCTCCATGGATTCGAACTTTTTCTTCGAACAGGCAATGGAATAACCCCGGTTGGCCTTGACAAAGTACTGCCTGAATCCGAAACCGCAGCAATGCCTTCGTTCAGGATAATCAACCACTTCGCCTCCCCATTCCTCGATCATACCGATCAGTACATATGGATATTCTGCGCCGCCTACACCTTTGCCCGGGAACATCTTGGAATAATGACAACCAATATGCTCCACGATTTTCAATGGCTGGCCGGATGACCGGTCGGTGAGCCGGTATTTTGCTTTTGCTCCGATCTCATTCCGGAATTTGTAGATGACATCACTGGCATGTGCCAGGTTTTCCGGTTTATTGAATTCCCTGCCTGTTGCTTTTCTCAGGTGTTCCCTTACTCTTTCTTCGACTTCAGGGAAATGATGCCATGTTTCGAGAACTTCAGAGTACAAACCGAAAGAGGTTATGCATGATGTGACAAAATTCGTGTATCCCGCTTCGGTCATCAGGGCAAACTGCCTTGCCACCATGGTCATGGCTGTTTCAAATGGAACAATGTCGCTGTGATACCCGATGCCGGAACAAGTGGTATGCGATGGGTTTTCATAAACATCTTTCCCGAGCTCATCGCGGAGAATCCGAAGGAACGTCTTTTCAGATCCGGGGAAGAAGTTCTGCCGGATGCAGCTCCTGACATAAAAGAAATGATCGTCGGAAATCTCCTTCTGGTACTGCGACCAAATCTTTCGTTTTCCTTCAGCCTTCATCGGTTCTCGAGTGATTTGATGAGTTTTTCGTATAGATCGTTTTTATGTATTCGTTGTCCATTGTATCATTTAATTCCAGTCCAAGTTCAGCAGCTTTTTTCTCCGAGTATTCCTCGATCTTCCTGAACCGGTCAGAAGCTCCTGTTTCTTCGAATATTTTCCTTACCTCATCAAGGGCGTCTTCCGGGATCTTCCGCAATATCCCGGGACCGGTCTGTTCGTAATTGGCCCCGACCCTTTCCATGACATCCTTCAGGTGTGAATGCTCCCACTCCCAGATCGGACCCTGTTCCGGGTGGTTTTGGGGGGATATCTCGGAAGGGAAAACGCAGTATCCATATTCAAGGATCCACTTTCCTATTGTCCGTTTTAAAACAAGCTGTTGGCGGCCTTTCTCAGATTCAGTGAAATAACCCAGTTCCTGGGATAATGATCGAAGTGCGGTGATCAGCATCCCGGGCGCATTACCGCGAGGACAGCGTGTTACGCATGACATGCATTCTCCGCAGTACCAGATGGTGTCGCCTTTCAACAGTGTTTCGATCTGTTCTTCATCCTTTGACTGAAGGATCTCAGCGATGATCCGGGGCTGGTAATTGTAAAATTCGGCCGCAGGGCAGATGGCAGTGCAGGTTCCGCAATTGATGCAGGCCTTCAGGCCCTCCCTGAATCGAACATCCTCTCTAAGCTTGTCGTATAAATGACCCATTGTATCAGTTTGCAGTCGGCAGTCGGCAGTCAGCAGCCTGAAGCTTGCCGGTCACAAAGATAAAAAAATTGAGGAACCATGATCGGATTGAATGGTTTTTACAAGTAAGCAATTTATTGAGTAATTTTGTAACAATCCGGATTTACTGGTTGATAAAGCTGGATAATAAATCACATTCAATGAACAAGAATAGTAAGCGGAAAAGAGTGGTTAACAAGCAGGATGAACTTCGCGAAAAGGATTCAATTTATATGACTTCTATTGAGCAGGAAAACGGAATGGCTGTCACTATTTCATCCTATAAAGAACAGGAAGAAGCCAACTTCCGGTATTGGTTGCAAATGAGTCCGGCCGAACGACTGGATTTAAACCATAAAATGATGCTGCAACTGTTCAGTGATAAAATAGAGGAAAATAAAAGGAGAAAATCATTCACCATTGTAATTGAAAAGGCGTGACCCTTTTTTTAAGCAAACATTTGGAATTTTTGGCAGACCTGGTTTCTGCTAAGGTTGATTTTATTATTATCGGAGGTTACGCAATTATTTACCATGGTTATATAAGGACAACCGGAGATCTTGATATATGGCTAAAGCCGGATAATAAAAACAAGGATAAACTGATCCCTGTCCTTATGAAAAATGGAATAAAAACATCTTCGATCGAAAAAGTCAGAAAGTTAAATTTTACTGAAGTTGTCGTATTCCATTTTGGTTTTCCTCCTGAAAAGATTGATTTTCTGACAAAATTGACGGGGATTGAATATGATGAAGCCCGGGGAAGGACTGAAATGATATCCAATGGAGCCGTGGTAGTTCCAATACTAAACCTCGATGATCTGATTGTGAATAAAATGTTAAGCAATCGTGCAAAAGATCTTGCAGACCTTGAAGGGCTCCAGACAATAAAAAGGATGAAGAAAAAATAATCAAAGAGTCACAGGGTCACAAGGTCACAAGGTCACAAAGTAACAGAGTCACTTTTTCGTTATTTTCATCCCAGCAAAGGCTAGGACATTACCTCATTATATCATTATATCATTATATCATTATCTCATTATCTCAGTCTCTCCCCTTCTTCACCGGATTCGGCGGCGTATTCATCCCGGCACCATTCTGCATGTTGTTGAACACAATGACCATGTCGAAGATATCGACGAATCCGTCGCCAGTGACATCTTCAACGATATAGCCGTATGCGCCGGATTGTGAGTTGTTGAATACGTCGACGTTATCAAAGATGTCCACGTAGCCATCCTGGTCACCGGTCGCCCCGGTTATTTCTCCGCCAAATAAAGCACAGATACCGCTGCCCCCGGCTATTTCTTTCATATTGTTGCCATAAGCCTGGCTGACAGGATACGTAAAATTGTAACTGATCGGGTTTGTGTTAAATGAAACGGGCTCAGCGCTCCAGGTTTCCACGCTTTGCCGGTGATTGATCACGATGTAGTAATTTCCTGCGAAAGCAACAGGGACCAGCAACCTGATCTTCCCGTCAGGTTGAATCTCCAAACCATGGCTCTCGTAAACAATATCCCAGGGTTCTGTTTCATTGGCCAGTTTTACACTGACGGTATCAGTGATCGAACCGGCAAATTTATCGAATGTAATTTCTCCGTTGAGGCAATCCTGGGCTTTCTTCATGGCCCCGGCACCGGTTTCATATAATCCTTCAATAAATGCCCAAATCGTAAGCCGTCTGTTGGTAATATCCGTTTTGAAGACCATGTTGTTCCCGTTAGTTGTCCCGGCAACATTGGTGCCCGTGACCCTGAAATAATAGTTTGTGTCAGGTAGCAGGCCGCTTATGTTTGCTGTTACAAGCGTGACGGTATCCCCGGTGATTTCAGGGGGATTGCCCGGTACGATCGTTCCGAAGGATTCAGTGAGTCCGTATTCGAATGTGGTGGTGGCAGGGGCGCCGTTCATCTTCCCCATTCCGTACAAAACCGCTGTGGTTGCAGTGATGTCATCAGCGGAGGAGGTTGTCATTGAAGGAGTCCCGATCACGTTTACGATGGTCGGGGATGAAGTGTCAGGATCACATGGCGAGGATTGAACGATGGCCCGGTAACTCCAGTATCCGATTGATTCGGGTATTTCGGAAAATTCAGTTATGCTATCCGAATCCGGAATATCCCTGTAGGATATCCCGATGTCTTTTTTCTGCCATTTTAATACCTCCCCGGTATTTCCTAATAAAATCAGGGAGCCTGTCGACTGACCCAGGATTATGGATGAACCTCCTGTGGCTGATCCTCCGACACTTAGAGGATTGACCGTTACATCATAGATGGTAGGGTTTTCTCCCCTGCAACCGTAAGTGTTGGTGAAATTCACACTGACGGTTTGATGCCCGTAATTGTTCCAGGTTACGGTAATGGAATCAGTTCCCGCTCCGGAGGTGATCACACCGCCGGATGAAACAGTCCATAAATACGATGTCATTCCGGATTCTGTGGTGTAGGTATTTTCTGTCGATGTGATTTCGCAAACAGATGCAGGGCCTTTAATTGCCGGAATAGTGACAGGATAATTGGAAATGATGGCACTCCCGTTCATTGCTGCGGTTCCCCCAACGTTGGTTGCATCTATAGTATAAGTACCTGCAGGCAGATCATTCCACGATAAAGGGCTTCCGGTCCCTGGAAGGACGCTTCCATAAGGGATGTTATCTTTCTTTAACTGGTATTCAGCTTCGGTTTCAGATCCGTCAAGCCCAACTGTTAAACCTGTTCCACCCGGACAATAACTACCCCCTCCGGTGACATTGAATACGGCAGGTCCAGGACAAACCAGAATGAAGGAATAGATCTCATCGGAAGCCTGGCTTGTGAATTCACGGTCGAACATAATTAAATAAGATACACCCGTTGTCAGGGTCACATTCAGGTTTCCCGTGCCGGTAAAGTTGTTTGAGATGCAAGTCCATCCTGTGTTGTTGCAGCCGATACCCGCCTCTTTGTATAGGATACCCATTCCATCCGCATTGTTGTTCGACTGGAAATCAATGGTATGTACACCTGTGGTTGTGGGGGTAAAAGAATATATTTTTTCTTCGCCTTCTTCATCGCTGCCTGAACAGCTCGCATTAAGGAATCCAAGATTGCCCGAAATCGTGTCGGTTTCGGTAACACTGCATGTGAGTGGTTTGATGGCCGTGCAAGGGTCAGTTGTGCCCTGGCAGATAAATTTCGCAGTAAATGTTTCCGTGCTGGTAGTGTTGTTATAAAGGCGGTCAAAAAGGAAGTAATATTCTGTTCCTCCGGTCAGTGTTACCAAATATTCTGGAGTACCTGTAAAGCCGTTACTGAGGCAACTCCAGCCTGTGTTATTGCATCCTGCCGATGCTTCTTTAAAGCTGAGTGAAAGAGCGTCACCGTTGTTATTGGATGTGACACCTATGGCATGAGGCCCGGTAGTTCCCGGGGTGAAGCTGAATAGTTGCTCCTTCCCCTGTTCATTGGCTCCGGAGCAATTCGCATCAATGGCACCAGTACCAGTACCCAGGGATATGTTGAATGAAGATCCGCATTCCGGTACCGAGAGGATATCCAGGCAGGGATCACCTGTTGCAGGACAACTTATCTTGAAACTGAAGGAAGGATTTCCGGTCGGATAGTCCCTTCTGTTGTCAAAAAGAAAATAATACGTGCTATCCGCAGTCAGGCTGAAGCTGAATGATTGTGTATAATGGAATTCCTGCACACAAGTCCAGCCGGAACTGTTACAGCCACTGCTTGCATCTTTTCGTGCAAAAAGAAGAACATCACCATTGTTATTTGACAGCATATCCAGTGAATATGTCCCGGTTTGGGCTGCCGTGAAACTGAAAATGGCCTCTTTCCCGTATTCATTCCCTCCAAAGCACTGGGTGTTGATAAATCCAAGGCCTGTGCCCAAAGTAACATCATAAACTTCGCTGCAGCTTGTCACCGGAGTGATTACCGTACAGGGGTCCAAGGTTCCGGGGCAGGTGATCATAAAAGAAAATAGTTCTGTATTTGTCGGATTGTCTCTCCATTTGTCAAACAGGAAGTAATAGGTGGTATCTTTTTTCAGGTTTAGGTAATAACTTGGTGAATAGTTGAATTCACCAATGCATGACCAGCCTGCGCTGTTGCAGCCACTGACAGCATTTTTAAAGGCGAGGAGCAACACGTCGCCGTTGTTATTCGTAAGCATGTCAAGAGCATGCAATCCGGTCATCGTGGGAGTGAAGCTGAAGATCATCTCCTCACCATATTCATTCCCCCCGAAACAATGCGTATTGATAAAGCCCAATCCACTGCCCAGGGAGCCGTTCATGGTGACACCGCAGGAAGGGATATTCGTAATAACAGTGCAGGGATCGATTGTTCCGGGACATGTGATCCTGAACGAGAAAGAGATGGAATTTGAAGGATTGTCTCTACGCTTGTCAAACAGGAAATAATAGGTAGTATCTTTTTTCAGGTCCAGGTAATAGGATGGGGTATAATTGAATTCTGCCACGCAGGTCCATCCTGTGCTGTTGCAGCCACCCAATGCATTTTTAAAGGCCAGGAGCAGCACGTCGCCGTTGTTGTTTGTCAGCATGTCGAAAGCATGCAACCCGGTCATCGTGGCTGTGAAACTGAAGATCACCTCTTCACCATATTCATTTCCCCCGAAACATTGCGTATTGATATAGCCCAATCCACTGCCCATGGAGCCGTTCATGGTGACGCCGCAGGAAGGGATATTCGTAATGGCAGTGCAGGGATCCGCAGTTCCCGGACAAGTGATCCTGAATGAAAAGGATTCTGAATTTGTTGGGTTGTCCCTCCGTTTGTCAAACAGAAAATAATAAGTAGTGTCTTTTTTCAGGTTCAGGTAATAGGATGGTGTATAATTGAATTCCGCGACGCAGGTCCATCCTGTACTTGTGCAACCGCTCATCGCATTTTTATAGGCAAGGAGCAGCACATCGCCGTTGTTGTTTGTGAGAATGTCCATTGCATGCAAACCGGTCATCGTGGGTGTGAAGCTGAAGATCGCCTCCTCACCATATTCATTACCCCCGAGACATTGTGTATTGATAAAGCCCAATCCACTGCCCATGGAGCCGTTCATGGTGACGCCGCCGGAAGGGATATTCATAATGGCAGTGCAGGGATCCGCAGTTCCGGGACAGGTGATCCTGAATGAAAAAGATTCTGTATTTGTCGGGTTGTCCCTCCGTTTGTCAAACAGGAAATAATAAGTAGTGTCTTTTTTCAGGTCCAGGTAATAGGATGGTGCATAATTGAATTCCGCCACGCAGGTCCATCCTGTGCTGTTGCAACCGCCTATCGCATTTTTATAGGCGAGGAGCAACACGTCTCCGTTATTGTTTGTGAGAATGTCCATGGCATGCAACCCCGTCATCGTAGGTGTGAAACTGAAGATCGTCTCCTCGCCATAATCATTCCTCGAAAAACATTGCGTATTGATAAAGCCCAATCCATTGCCCATGGAGCCGTTCATGGTGACGCCGCAGGAAGGGACATTCGTAATGGCAGTACAGGGATCCGCGGTTCCGGGAGCAGTGATCTTGAAAGAACTGTTCAAAGTCCCGCTTGTGCCGTTGGTCCTGTCAAACATGAAGTAATAGGTTGTGCCTGAAGAAAGAGTTATATAATAGGATGGCGTGTAGGTGAATCCACCGGTAATGCAGATCCATCCTGTACTGTTGCACCCCAGGATGAAATCTTTGTACATTAGGGCAAGGGGTACTGTATTGTTGTTCGAGAGTATATCAATGGCATGGATTCCGGTGGTTGTTGCCGTGTATTGGTAGATGATTTCCTTGCCCTCCTCATTGGAACCACTGCAGTTTATGTTGAGAGTACCCGCACCGGTGGCGAGAGAAAATGAATTCGTGACCCCTGCATCTATTGTGGCGATGCTCAGGCATGGGTCCTGGGCCAAAGGAGCCTCGATTATTCCAAGCATGAAAATGGAGGCAAAAATTAAACAGTGGAAATGTTTTTTCATAGGGTTGGCGGTTTTAAAAGATGACCAGATTTTCGATTAATCGTCTAAGCTAAAATTCTGCGGGCTTTAGCCTCCGGTGTAAATGGCCGGTTCTGATTTTACTACAGAACCACTTATTTCAGAATGGGCCTTGAGTCATTCAGGCTGTTATGGAAAAGATGGTACAGAATATTGTCACAGATCAGCTTTCATCGGCGAATCCTGAAATTAATTTCATCTGCAATGTACAATAAAATAAGGGTAATGTCAAGAAGAATATAAGCTAAACATAACATCAGCAGCCTTAGTTCTACGATTGGAAAGAAAATACATATTGAAAAAGCCTTGCCTGTTATGGAATAAGTATGCGTCATCCAGTAGTCAATAGCAATAGTTCTGATGCAGGTATCAGGGTCACAAAGTCACTAGGTTAGAAGGTCAGAAGGTCTCCCGTCTAGAGACTTAACAAATCAACAACTAAGCAACTAAGCAACTAAGCACCTCACTATCTCCCCTTCTTCACCGGATTCACCGGCGTATTCATCCCGGCACCGCTCTGCATGTTGTTGAACACAATGACCATGTCGAAGATATCTACGAATCCGTCGCCAGTGACATCTTCAACGATATAGCCGTATGCGCCGGATTGAGAGTTGTTAAAAACATTGACATTGTCAAAGATGTCGACATAACCGTCCTGTCCTCCCGTCGCACTGGTAAATTCTCCTCCAAACAAGGTATACACCCCGGCACCATCAAAAACCTCTTTCATGTTGTTTCCGTACGCCTGGCTGACAGGATAAGTGAAATTGTATGCGATCGGGTTTGTATTGAACGGAACGGGCTCCCCGCTCCAGGTTTCAACGCTCTGTCGATGGTTGATTATGACATAGTAATTACCTGAAAGAACGACGGGGACAAGAAGTCTGATACTGCCATCAGGGTGCATTTCCAGACCATGGCTTTCAAATACGATATCCCAGGGCTCCTCTTCATTTGCCAGTTTCACCGTCACTGTATCAACGATGGATCCTGCAAACTTGTCAAAGGTGACCTCCCCGTTCTGGCAATCCTGGCTTTTCTTCATCACGCCGGTGTTGTAATCATATAGCCCTTCAATGAAGACATTAAGTGTCAATCTCCTGTTGGTGATGTCCGTCCTGAAAACCATGTTGTTTCCATATGTTGTGCCCGCGATATTACTACCGGTTATCCTGAAGTAGTAATTGGTGTCAGGCAGCAAACCACTGATTATGGCAGTTACCTGGGTGACATTATCTTCAGTAATTACGGATGGATTGCCCGGAACGCTCATCCCGTAGGAATCCGTAAGACCATATTCAAATAGGATCGTAGCAGGGGAGCCGTTCATCTTTCCCATACCGTTGAGCACTGCACCGGTTGCCGTAATCTCTTCGGCCGTGGATGTAGTGAGCGTTGGTGGTCCGATAACATTGACAATTGTTGGGAGTGATGTGTCCGGATCACAGGTATAGGATTGAACAATCGCCCTGTAGCTCCAGTACCCGATCGATGCGGGGGTTTCCGAAAATTGGATCAAACCTGTGGTGTTGGGAATATCCCTGTAGGATGTCCCGACATCTTTTTTCTGCCATTTCAGAACACTGCCGGTATGCCCGGTTAATTCAAGGATTCCGGTTGACTGGCCGATAATGATCGGGGACCCTCCGGTTACCGCTCCTCCAATACTGAGGGGTTCAATCGTGACATTGAGCAGCGTGGGTGATGATGCAGTACAGCCGGAAACATCGGTATAGTTCACACTTACGGTTTGCGGTCCCGGTATGTTCCAGTTAACCGTGATCCTGTCTGTGAATTCACCTGAGACGATTTCACCGCCCGGGGAAACAATCCAGGTATACGAGGATTTTCCTGTGTTGGTGGCATATTCAGCTCCCATTGTGAGTGCACAGAGATGAGTCGGGCCGCTGAGCGACGGAACGGGCAGAAGGTTTACAACGGTGTGGGCGACAACCGGTGCCGGGGCGGAACAACCGTTTGCATCCGTATAATTCACAGAAACGGTTTTTGTTCCGGGGGTGTTCCACCCTACAGTGACGGTGTTATCGGAAGTGCCGCCTCCGGATGTAATTGTTCCTCCTGATGAAACAGTCCAGGAATATTCGGACATGCCATCATCTGTCACATATACATTACCGGATGAAGGAACTCCGCATATTGAATCCGGCCCCGAGATTTCAGGAGTGGGAGGTGCAAATACGGTGATTGTTGCAGTGGCACTTTTTGAAAAGCCTGTAATGTCAAAGACTGTAACCGTGTATTCACCGGAGCCCGCCACAAGGTTTTGCCCGAGATAACCGTTGCTCCAGCTGAACAAATAGGGTGGAGCCCCGCCGGATGCATTGGCCGTAAGGGTGCCATTGATCCCATTGCAGCTTATTACCGGTTCAAGGGATACATCAAATGAACCAAGGTAAGCCAGGGCAAGGTTATCCTCCGTATTGAATTCCGGAACGCTTGGATTGGTGATCTTCCCGATGATGGTTGTTGAATTGTCTGTAACGATCCATGGGACGGAAGTTGAAACGCTGTCATGACCCGCAATGGAAACAGTTGATTGCCCGATTGAAATCGTGTCCGACAGATCATTGATGTAATAGAACTGAATGATGCCATTACAGCTCTCTTCTCCGGTATTTCCGATCCGGGCATTGATGTTGATTGGTACATTTAATCCCGGAGACGAATTTGACGGAACAAAAACCTGGAAATAAAGGTTCGCTGCCTGTCCCACAATGATGGCCCGTGTAGCCTCGTTGTTCATCTCGTCGTTTTCTTCAACTTGTTCATCAGCGTCAATGACAGCACGGATAACATGGGCACCGGGAATGTCACTTGACCAGGTTGTGGGTATGGCGACACTGGTATGTTCACCTGTAACTAGCCCGGTAACGGGATAAACGGTTTCCAGCGGGATTTCATCCACAAGGACCTGCAACGACATTACGTCATTCACGTTTGTGTAACCAACATTGTCGTATGTAACAACCAGTGAGACTGGATCATCCGGTGAAGGGTTCAGGTTGTCAGGGTTTATGTATTGAGAAAGCACACGCATATCCGGAAGTCCGGAAACATGAACAGTGACAACCAGTACATTATTTTCCTCATCGCATTCCGCGTATTCATGATCGGGGTCGGCCGTCATCGTAAAGGTGTAAGAGCCATTCTCCAGGAATGTATAGGGGAGTGGCAGTGCCACAATGGCCGGGCAATAATAGCAATTGCGTGACACATTGTTGAGAACGCCCGTCCCAAGATTCAGTTTCCCTTCGATGCCGGGACCGCTCACTTCGAATTTTACTTTTACCTGGCTGGCATCATAAAGATGCGACACGGACAATCCTACGGATAAATAGGCAGATTGGTTGATCAGGTAAACCGGATTCCAGAAATTGGTCCCGCAATGTCCGACCGGCTGAAAATCCCAGCACATGTCATCAAAGGTGGAGTTATCCGTTTCATTTGATTCTCCGATAAGATTCGAAGGATCCGCATACGCCGTCAGGACAACGGTTCCCGGAACAGGTAAAGGTGCTGTTGTTGTCACATCAACCGTCTGGCCCGGGTTTATATTGCCGTAGTAATATCCCAAATAGGAATGTCCCGAGGAATAGGAGAACTGCACCTGGACAGGCCCTGCTGCAACTCCGTCGCCATTGTTTGCAACATGCGCAACTAGTGTGGCTGTGCCCGGATAAGCAGGGTTGGCCGGAAGTACATCAACCGAATGGCACGCTGTAAGCGATAGATTCGGCAACGGGGAATAAACATTCACTTCAACCGAAATGACGTTGTTACTTTCATTGCATTCCTCGTAATCATTATCCGGGTCGGCTGTCATCATGAATGTATACGTTCCAGCATGAGTAAAGGTATACGGATTGGGGAAAACCGCCGAATACGGACAATCATCGCAGGTTTTGGAAACATTGTTTACCGTCACGGTTCCGAGCGTCTGGGTTCCTGAGATCCCCGGTCCGCTCACCTGGAATTTTACTTTTACAGAACTGGCATCGTAAAGATGCAATGATGACAGTCCGATGGATAAGATGGCCGATTGATTTACCTGGTATGAGTTTCCCCAGAATGATTGTCCGCAGTAATAATGGGGATAGGCGACCGGTTGAAAATCGAAACACATGTTCTCACTTGCGGAATTGTCTGTTTCATTTGATTCTGCGACCTGGTGATCGGGATCTGCGACAGCTGTAAGAATGGTCGATAAAGAATTGGGGATCGTGGCGGTTGCTGTAATATCGGCAGTTTGTCCCGGGTTGATATCACCGGCATATTGCCCGATGAATGTTCCTCCCGTGGAATAGGAAAACTGGACCTTGACCGGTCCGGAAGCAACCGCATTCCCATTATTCACGACGTGTGCGATCAGTGTTCCCTGCGCAGGGTAGGACGGATCGACCGGCTGGACTTCGATGGTGTTACATCCTGTCAGCGACAGGTTTGGAAGAGGTGTGGTGACCTCTATGCTTACCTCAAGTATGTTATTTGATTCGTCGCATTCTGCATATTCATGGTCCGGGTCGGCAGTCATCGTAAATGTATAGGTGCCGGCATTCAGGAAGGTGTAGGCGGAAGGCAGGGTAACTGCATAGGGGCACGAATAGCAGCTTCGGGTGGCATTATTGAGAAATCCGTAGCCAAGGTTCATGGTCCCTGGGATACCTGGCCCCCTGACTTCAAATTTTACCTTCAGGGGATCGGCATCATAAAGATGGGTGACAATAATCCCGGTTGTCAGGGTGACCGACTGGTTAACAATGTAGTTTTGTTGCCAGAAATTATTGTAACACATTGAAACAGTCTGAAAATCCCAGCACATATTGTCGGTCGAAACATTGTCATCCTCGTTAAGTTCATTGACCTGGTGATACGGATCGATGGTCGCTGTCAGAATTGCGGAAGCCGGTGCCGGAAGCGGTGCATTTGCAGCCACTTCCACAGTTTGACCGGGGTTGATATTCTCATTGTACTGACCGTAGACCGTTACACCTGTCGAATAGGCGAACCTTACCGGAACGGGTCCTGCTGCAATTTCATCACCGTTGTTTGTGACATGGGCTACAAGTGTGGCTTCACCGGGATAATGAGGATTTACAGGAAGAACATCCAACGGGTGGCAACTCTGGAACGTAAGGTTTGGCTTACAGATTATGGTAAACTGGGTCGCGAAATTCCCGGTCAGTGTAAAGTCGGTAATGGTGCCTGTGATATGATAGACATCGCCTGTTAAAGGTGGCTGGAAATAAATATTGTACGTCCCCGCCGAATTCGTATAGCCTGAAAAGGTGGCATTCGTCTCGGTGATCCGGAATTCAACCGTCGCCCCGGCAACACCCGGATCTTCCAATGGCACAGCCAGCCCGGAATAGTTCGCCGTTCCACTGATCAGCAACGTATTGTACGGAGAGCAATACGAAACGGGAGGAGTAACAGCGGCCGTGCAGACAATCTCTCCGGCAACCGGGTAATTCCCATTCACAAACGGACGAACAGCAGTGTTATCCAGTTCGTTGATCTCTGCAATGACATTCGTATAATCAACCTTAACCTGCATGGGGCACCAGGCTGGAACTGACGGTGTGACGATATTCCATTGAGCCAACATCGAGCCATGTGCAGGAAGATTACCGACAGGGATATTTGGATAAATGATAGTTGTATCGAACTGGTTGACGAGATGAACCAGGAAATTCTGGGCGGGGTAATCCGATTCATTATGTATGACGGCCGAAACCGTGATCGCTTCCGAAGGATCCGGATAAGGGTTGCTGAATGTGATGTCATTCGCAAAAATGCTGAGGTTTGGCTGCTGCAGCACATCCGGGTAATCAAACGGCCCGAATGTGGTGGTGCAGTTCTGAAGGTCGCTGACGATGATCCTTGCTTTCCAGGTTGTACCATATGGAAGCCCGTTCACGGTGGCGTAATATCGCTTGCCATCGACCAGGTTGATATCCAAAAGATCGGAAGGGGTCATGATGATATTCCGGTCATTCGGATCTGAAAAAATGCCATTTCCTTCGTAATCAAGGATCAGTCGCGGATAAGAAGCCTGAGGAAGTGCATCGGTCAGGTCGAAATAATCGACCTCGAACCGGAAGGTCGTATAAGGAGAACCTGATGACGGAGAAATGACAGAAGAATTAAACCCCGTATTTCCTGTATATGTGAAATGTTGTGCGCCGGGATAAACAAGCGGATTTTCATCGTTGCAATCGGTATTGTCGGTTACATAACCCTCCGGCTGGTCGCAGGTGATGATAAGCACTGCTGCATTCCCGTATCCGTCATCATCCGAATCCTGGTAATAATTGACCAGTTGGTTTATGCTCAGCGAAACAGAAGTCCGGCTGGTACTGATGCATCCTGTTGTGATATTCCTTGATTCTGCGTAATAAGTGCCTGCTGTCGATGTGGTATAGGCGGCGCTGTTCTGAAGAAGCAGAGTTCCTCCCGAAGGGGAATTATACCAGTCAACCATGCAGCCTCCAGGTGCTGAAGCACCCAGGATGGCCGGCAGGGTGTTTATGCAAACGGTTGGATTTCCGCCGCTGACAGGGGCTGCCGGTATCGAATTTACCGTCATCGTAATGACATTGGAATTTGCTTCGGCCGGATCCGGGCATTGAATATCCGGGATCTGCACGCAACGGACTTCATCCCCGTCATTGGGAATATATGTGAATGAAGAACCGGAAAGGGCGACCAGGCCATCAGGGGCTGCCCCTTCCATAAGGGTGTCATTCACATACCACTGGTAAACCGGGTTTGAACCTCCGTTAACCACCGTGGCATTATAGGTCACTTCCGTACCTGCACAAACATTATTAGCAGAAGAAGTAACTGAAATACTGACAGGTGTCAAAGGGTTAACCGTAATGGATTTCAAGGTCGGAGCAGCGGCGGTGCAACCTGCGGGATTGGTATAGTTCACACTGATTGTTTGTGCCCCGGCTGTATTCCATGTTACGGTCACCGAATTTGCTCCGGAACCCCCGGTTATCGCACCCCCGGCAGAAATGGACCAGGCGTAGCCTGTCATGCCTGCTTCAGTGCTATAAGTGACCCCCGATGTGCCGGCACAAACTGTGGCATTTCCGGTAATTGTTGGCACCGGCAAAGCATTTACCGTCACGTTCTTAACAGTTGCGGAAGAGGCCGTGCAGCCTGTTGAATTGATATAGTTGACCGAAACGGTCTTTGCCCCCGATGTGTTCCATGACACCGTGATGGCATTTGTTCCGGATCCGCCGGTAATGGTACCTCCGGATGAAACCGACCATGAATAACCTGTCATTCCCGATTCGGTAGTATAGGTGACGCCTGTAGTTCCTGCACAAACGGTGGCAAGACCACTAATCGTAGGAACGGGTCTTGAGCTGACTGTCACATTTTTCACAGTCGGACTTACAGGAAGGCACCAATGGGCACTCCTGTAAATGACGCTGATCGTCTGGTCTCCGGCTGAATTCCAGGTCACCGTGACCGTGCTTCCGGTGGAACCTGATGTTATGGTTCCGCCTGGAGAGATCGTCCATGAATAGGCTGACATGCCTGTTTCTGTTGAATATGTCACGCCGGAAGTGCCGGCACAGGATGCTGCGGCCCCGGTAATCGTGGGAACAGGTCGCGGATAGATGGTCACATTTTGAACGGAGGGTGAAGCCGCAGTGCACCCGTTTTCATCTGTGTAACTGACACCGATTGCCTGGGCACCGGGTGAATTCCATGTAACGATTGCATAGAACTCGCCTGTTCCCCCGGAAGTGATCGTTCCCCCTGGTGAAATTGTCCAGACATAATTTGTCATGTCAGTTTCTGTCGTATAGAAATTGTCTGTCGTGCCTTCGCAGTTAGTTAGATCTCCGGAAATGGTCGGGACAGGCAGTGCATTTACGGTGATATTCTTCACCGTGGCTGAGGCCCCGGTACATCCGTTCCCGTTGGAATAATTGACACTGATCGTTTTTGCTCCGGCTGTTATCCATGTTACGGTCACTGTATTGGTGCCTTGTCCGCCTGTTATGGTGCCTCCGGAGTAAATGGTCCAGGAATATCCCGTCATCCCAGCCTCTGTTGTATATGGAACATCCGTCGTTCCTTCACATACTGATGCAAGTCCTGTTATGGTGGGAACCGGCAACGGGTTTACCGTTGCAGTAAAAACGGCCGGAGTCACCCATTGTGGTGTGCTTGTATATAAAACGCTGACTGTACTTGTTCCCGCCGTATTCCATGTTACCGTAACCGAATTGTCCGAGGATCCTCCGCCTGCCGTGACCGTACCCCCGGATGAAACAGTCCATTGGTAATTGGTATGTCCGGATTCGGTGGAATAAACATTCCCTGAACTCCCGACACAAGCCATCGCAGGCCCTGTTATGGTTGGCCCACCGGTTTCATATGCGCCCATGGTCGGGGAGGTTGCACTTCTCGGGTTGCCGTTGATGTCGGTATCCACCACCCCGGGCATAGGGAAAGCGGCGCCAATTGCAGGGGACCCCGTTATCGGTTGCAAATAAACGGCACTGGTAAACAGGGGGTTGCCAGCAGTAGAATGAAAATCCTGGCTTGTTGAAGTTTGCCATGATGCAAGGGTTATTGCAGTACCGTCCAACCTTATTGTTTGAGCTGGAATATTGCAGAACATGTCATTGTAATCAGAGACAGGCGCCGGTGAAACAGCGGACAATGAAAAAGAGGATAAACCTCCGCGTTCGACAGCAAAAATGCTGTTCTTTAAGGTAATATCAGAGGTGCTCCGTTTTACAAAGGCAATTCCTTTTCCATTGACAGGACTTGCAGGCACCGATCCTCCGATATATACACTATTATAATAATAAACTGATTTTGACCCGGCATTGAAGTCCCAGATTCCATAAAAGGGAACATCATTGTTAACATTGGTCCCCAAAGAGATCGCATTGTTCCGGATGATATACGTATGGGTCATTGTCGTTGCGCTTCCCTGGTTCATGATGCCCGCCATGGGGTATGGATTTGATGCACCGGAGCCGGAAGCGCCGATGTTGTAGATGAAATTATTTTCAACCAACAGGGGAACGTCGTTCTGAAGGTTTATCCCGTAAATATTGCTGGGTGCATTGCTCGATGAATTCAGGTACGCCACCGTATTATTCGCGATGGTCCCCCCCGTATGCATGCTGATCCCGATGCTTGGGGAAGATCCTGCAGTGGTTATGCTTCCTGGGGTTAAAGCATCACCGATCATGTTCCCGGTGATATTAACAACCCCGGAAACGGCCTGAATACCATTAATATAAGCAGAACCTGTATTGGTCAGGCTCAGATTCTTGATTACGTTGCCATGAATTGTTACGGCTGAGCCACTGTCAGCTGCTACTAAAATTGGTATGATACTGCTGGCAGCAGAGTTTATCCATGCTGTTCCTCCGCAACCCCCGGCACTGCCACCGATATAGTTGCCATTGATCGTATGACCGACTCCCATGTTTGTCCAGATGCCGTATTGATTGCTGTTGGCGGCGGCAGCGTAATTATAATACAGGTTGTTCCCTGATATTGTGCAGAAATCACCGCAGGACCCCAGGTAAATCCCGCATGTGGTAAAATTATAAATGTTGTTGTCCGAAACGTTAACGATATCACCGATGGAATTTACGTAAACAGCAAAACTTTGCCTGCCGGCTGTTCCGGCGATAGCGTCCCTGATCTCGTTTTGGATGATGTTAACCGTATTGAACCCTGTCCCGATATATACAGACGAGGAGGACGTGTTATTGTTTTCAATAATGCAGTTGCGTAATGTGCATGATACAGACCCATTGGAAAAGGATAGGGTTGGACCGGTGTTGGCTGTAACGGAATTGGTGTTTCTGAATGTTAGGTATTTTCCTGCCCCTCCGCTTCTACCATCGATCGTAACACGGTCGGCCCCTGAAATCGGGATCATCGCGGCTCCAGTTGCTACACCTGTACCGGATAATACCCGCATGGTCGTCCCATCGGGTTGTATGGTCAGGGTGAAATTGCTCCCGCCTGATTCCATCCATTGACTCAATGCTATTGTACCAGGTTCCACAATATTGGAGGTGATATTGATTGTGAGATTCCCGGAGACAACATTATTGTTGATGTATTTGAACAGGCCGGTCGGTGCATCGGCGGTAAGGGTCGTAAATGTATTTCCTGTCCCGACATTTATTGTACCGTTTAGCGGGTTAGCGATCGTGTAGCTGTTGATAAAGCCTGTTATGGGGAAAACTGCCGGTGATAAGAAGACCGATGCGGGAACCGAATTGAAAATCCCTGCGTTGATCCCCACAACAGGGATCTCCACATTGCTCTGTGCAACAATAAAGTACTGGATCACATCTCCGGGAACCACCGAGCCGTTTTCTCCGTAAATATTATATAGCAATGAATAATTAATGGTGAATGATGCCGGCGAGCCTGAACTTGTGGTCTGTACCCATTTCCAGCCGTTGTATGCGCTTGCATTCCCGGCATATGTGTTGGCATCGGTTGATTTCTTGTAATAAAGCCTGGGCGAAGTTCCCGAGAAGAAATTAACTCCGTTGGGATGTGTTATTGTTGCAAAGTCTGTTAAAACCATGTTGCCCAGGGAAACCGTATTTCCTATAGCCGTATATTGTATGGTGGGTCCTGAAAAATCCAGTTGGATAAAATTGCCGGCATCCGCCCCGATGTCGGTAGGTGTCAGCGATGCCCTTACGTTCCCATCGATGTCGTCCGTGATACCCGAAATGGCAATTCCATGGGATTCAACCGGGGTTGCAACCGATGTGCTGATATGAAGGTTGACGCTTCCTGTTCCCCCGTTCGGAAAAATGAACTGAGGATTGACGGACATGCTGTTCGCATCCTGTCCGACAGTCGTCCTCCATGCCGCTAAATTGGATACATCCAGGGAATTGAAATACCCGATAGTAGAACCTGACACAAGATAATCGTTATAATCGATTGTCAGACCAGCCGGGTTTGCAGATGTTCCTCCGACCCTTACAGCATAATGTTTCGCAGTGCCGCCTGTCCGGGCATTATGGAAGATATTGTTTTCAAAAATACGGGTCGTCCCGGACACCGAACTGTAAAAGGCATAACTGGCCGTAGCACCGGTTGCGGTACCACCTATATATATGCTGTTGAAATAGAAGTTGTTGATTCCTGCCACATCCCAGACACCCCACAGGTAATACGAACCGGTAAGAGATGTTCCATCAGGTTTTGTACCAAGCTGGATCATGTTGTTGTTGTAACTTCCGGTATTTCCTGTTCCGTTTGTCATGATCCCGACGACACTGGCCGATGTGCTGCTGGATGCCAGGGACATCCCATGGATGAAATTTCGTTCACATATGGTTGTGCTGCTTGCACCACCCACATAGATCCCGTTAATCGTTACAGCAGCAGAGGCTGCGGTGCTGTAGAAATTGTAAAGTTCATTATGACGCAAGATCTGACCCGGTTTTGTTGCGGAAATTGATAATCCTACAATGGCAGCAAGGTTCGTGGTGCTGATATTCGGGCAAAGACTGGTAAGGTCATGGATTGAATTATCTGCGATTGTCGTCGGGCTGTAAGCGGTTGCATTTCTTAGAGCTATTAGGTAACTCGAACTGCATGCAGAATTGTTGGTCACCTTTGAAATGGTATTATTTTGAATGTTTACTTGCGCGGTTCCTCCCAGCGGATTGGTTTGCAAACCGGTAATGTAAAGGTATCCGGAGGTGTTGGAGTTGGTGCCCTGGATGCTTGCTGCCGTGGTAAGACTTCCTATCGTATTGCCTGTAATGTCAAGGGTGGTGTTCAAGGTTGAAGGGGAAACATTTATCCCGACGATGCTATTGTTTTTTCCCGATGTGTTCATTGAGGAATTCAATGTGATTGATCCAACAGAATTATTCTGTATGATTCCGGATCCGGCCCTGAAGTCGATTCCGTAGTACGAATTCGAATAAGCGCCTGAACCGATCGTTATTGATATCGAACCATTTCCTGTCGTGCTTCCGATGGTATTCCCGATGACATTCACATAGCCTCCCTGGATCAGGATGCCGTCGAAGAACAATGATCCGTCGTTCGTTGAAACGCCATTCGTATAGAGTTTGATGTTGGCAATGGTGTTATTCTGGATCAGGATGGGATTGACAGTACCGACTGTGGAGTAAATGCGAATGGGGTAAATGTAATTCCCGAGTGTTGGAGGTGTTCCGTTTCCGTTCATGACCCAGCCTGTCCCTCCGCATAAAGGTGCGGAGCCGCCGATGTAATTGCCTGAGATCGTGTACCCGTCTCCCACCGCCAACTGGATCGGACTCATTCCAATGGCTGTGGTCGGACTCAGTGCGGCCGACTGGTAAATGCTGTTATTCTGAATATTCCATCCGGTAGTTCCGGCCTGAAGGTAGATCCCGACGGAGTATGCGCCGTTGAGATAAAAATTGTAGATGTTGCAGTTTGAGATCGTATTGGTTTTATTGTAACCTGTTGAGGATCCGGCTGTATTGTTGCTTAAAATGCAACAGGATGGCTTGGTGGTGCCGTCCCGCACATCGCAGTTGTCGACAATGTTGTTATTATTTCCGTTTGTTACTCCGTTTCCGAAGTAAATGACCCCGAAGGAAGTAGTCACTCCTTTTACCGTGCAATATTTTACTGTATTGTTTGAAGCGTCATTTGAAAATCCTATGGTATATGCAGAAGTACTGGTATTGTCAATCACAAGATCCTTTGTCGAGCCGGTGGCATTCACACGACCATCAAAGATAATGTAGCCGGAACCCGAAAAGGTTATCGTCCCGGTGGAATTGGCACTTGTAATCGAAAGGCCTGATACACCCGGGTAAACCGTTATTGTAAAAATGAAGTTTGCGTTAACGGGGGGCGATAAGGGGAATGTCTCACCCGCGCTTGTATAGCCTGTAATGAGTTTCAGGGAAACGCTGCCGCTTAAACCCTGTGCGGTAATGTCGGCAAATGCAGCCGTTAATGTCGTATAATTTCCGCCCGGACCAACGTTTTTCAGTCCGGAAAGTCCTCCGAATGCCACAACATTCAGGAACATGACAGCAAAAGTGGTAAGGATTGGATTTTTCATGGGAAAAAGTTTTAATTTCATTTGGGGAGATCCTGGCGATCAGGTTGTCAGGACTGACTCAAATGTATATCAAAACCTTTGGGAGTAATAAAAAAGGGTGTATGCTTTTATAAATCCGTACAAGGATTTAGTTGTTTTCCTTCATTGCCGTGAAATCCATGGCAGGAAAAATGAGATATTATCCGAAATACACTTGACTGGATTTCAGGATGTGCTAAACAGAAAATCGGGCAAAAAAAGATGGAAATTAAAAAGCCCTTGCTGCCCTTATATATTTCGGGGTCGCGAACTTCCAGTCCCAGTGCATGCTGCCACTGACCCTTTACTCATTAAAGGCTGAATTGGCATCGTTTTCCGTAGAATCCCAGTAATCAAGATTTCCAAGGCCACCGATCACAGCTTAATGAAGGAACATTTCATGGAACTCATACATGGAAGGCAGGAACCAGGCACTGTATCCGTTTAAAACAAGGTCATCACAATACCGGGCGGCAATCCCCGGGGTGGGGGATCCGGCCACAATAAGCGTTGTGTTGGTCTGTCCGGTTCCGATGGCAGCCGATGTGCCGGGAATTGATGTGCCGTAACAGCCCCAGGGTGCACAACCCTGATCATAAGGTGCTGCAATCAGGCCATGCTGCTTCGATGGGTAGATGTAGAAAATGTTTCCATCCGTTGTGTGGAAGTCAGCAATGGTCGGATTTGATTACCTGCTCCAGCAAACGCCCTTTGCCGAAGCCCAACAAACCTGCGCTTGATCCGGAGCGCATCGGTGCCATTGACGGATCCGCTGCTATTTACATCTGCTGCAGATAAAACCACCGGCACTGTCAGCGGCTCGAGTGAAACGAAATGACGTTCAACTTTTAGGGCGTCTGTTGAATTGACTCCGCCCCATGGTTGCACTATTAATGTCTGCAAGCTAATAAAATTCAACTTTTTTTGACGAAAAAGCTGGTAGAACAAACAAAACGGTTATTTATTATCTAACTTTGCCCATAGAATTAATCTAAATAACGAAACATGTCAACAATACAAATCATACTGATCATCGTGGTGGTCATTATCCTGTTGCCGCTGCTTGCAGCCTTATTCACGGCCAAAAGCTATTCAGTTCAACGGGAAATCCGGATCAGTAAACCCAGGCAAAAGGTTTTTGACTATATCAGATCCCTGAAAAACCAGGACAATTTCAGCAAATGGGCACAGATCGACCCGAAGATGAAAAAATCCTACAAGGGCACTGATGGAACCGTCGGGTTCATCTCAGCATGGGAAAGCGAGGATAAAAATGTCGGCAAGGGAGAGCAGGAGATAAAGAAAATCACCGAAGGCGAACGGATCGACTTTGAAGTGCGATTTATTAAGCCGTTCAAGTCAGTTTCTCCGGCATATATGACGACTGAACGGATATCGGATGACCAGACACTGGTTAAATGGGGTTTCAGCGGGAACATGAAATACCCGATGAACCTGATGCTCCTTTTCATGAACCTGGAGAAAATGATCGGGAACGACCTTTCCATAGGCCTTGCAAATCTTAAGAATGAACTTGAAAAGTAAACCATTTTAAGTACCAATAAAATCAAAGTAAAATGACAACCATAAATCCATATCTTGTTTTTAAAGGCAATTGCGAGAAAGCCTTTAACTTTTATAAATCCGTATTTGGCGGAGAATTCGCTTCTATCTTCCGGTTCAGGGAAATGCCGCCCGATCAGAAATTTGCGCCCGAAGAGGCGGAACGCCTGATGCATGTCTCATTGCCGATCGGGCAGGGTACTATCCTGATGGGTAGCGATACTTCCGATGTCAATGGCCCGCCGATGATCACGGGCAATAATATTTCCATGTCCATCAATACCGACAGCAAGCAGGACGCCGACAGGCTGTTCAATGGACTTTCCGCTGGCGGAAAAGTCTTTATGCCGATGAACAACACCTTCTGGGGATCTTACTTCGGAATGTTCACCGATAAATTCGACATCAACTGGATGGTCAGTTTCGAACCTCCGAAAGAAAAGAAGTGAAGGCTTCAGGCTGCAGGCTGCAGGCTTGCGAAGTCCATCCTCCATCCTCCATTCTCTATTATCTATCTTCTGACCTCCGACCTCAGACTCCCAACCTGTACCTGTCAAGGCTCCACGGCGCCGGCCCTTTTGCCATAATGAACAGGAAAAGGAAACAATACAGCATGGCAAGTTCGCCGTGGTTGACGAGCGGCAGCACCTATCGGTAGAACGCAATGACGAAGTCAATTTTATAGAGAAATCTCACCCTGATGATACGAGATTCTCCAAATCAGGAATTAACACGGCCATACCATGAAACAGATCAGTCCGGGATCCCTTCTGATTGTCCAAAAGGGTCCGGACTGATTGTTCATTTACTTCGAGGTAAAGTATTTTCCTGTCAGATCGACAAAACTGAGTTCGTTGAATCTCCTACACCGCTCGGCACATGTTTATCTGCTTCGCTGTCATTTTCCCACCGGTGGTTGTCAAGCAGGTAACGGAACTGGTATTCCCTTCCGGGTTCAAGTTCGATGGAAACGTAGAAGGTGCCATCCTTCCGTTTTTTCATCGGCATATCCATCCTGTCCCAGTTATTGAAATCCCCTACCAGGTGAACGGAAGTTGCAGCCTCTGCGATTTCACCCGGCAGCATGAATTTTACTTTGCACTGATTGTTTTTCTTAAGCATTTGTTTTTCAATAGCCATATTCTTTTTTTTATTTGTTAATAATAAACCTGATCAGCAGGGTCAAAGATTTTTATGAAATGTCGGTGCGTATTTCCTGAGGCAATATGAATTAAAATGAATGAAAAAGCAGAAACTTATCCGGCGCCGGGGAATGAATTCCCCGGAATGACCATGTTCCTGAAAGTTTTCGTGTATTACCCTATCGTGCCCACATAATTTTCCGACGTTCCAATCTGCTGATCGCAAACTTAGCGCAAAATTATTAAAATTTTCGAAACCCCCAATACGTAAATATTACATATTTATCCACGTGTTTTGTGAACCTGGTGTGTCAGAACTACGTCCGGCTGAGATCGGACAGGGAAAAAAGCCCGGTACTGCTAACTCACCACCTCACCAGTTCACCAGCTCACCAGCTCACCACCTCACCAGTTCACCAGCTCACCAGTTCACCAGCTCACCAGTTCACCAGCTCACCAGCTCACCACCTAAATTGTGACGAAGAAAAAGGGTAGAGGGTAAATAGCGCTAAATTTGCAGAATGGATATTATTTCCGGTTGATTATAAAAGTTGCTTTCGGGGCAATTTTTCCGGTGTAACGGAGTTTATTTGTTTGTATAATGTGTTAATTTCCAATGAAAAAACAAGAGAAGAATCATTCAGAAAAATCTACAACTAAAGTAAAAACCGGCCACTACAACATTAAGGTCATCATCCTGTCAGGGATTACGGTCGTTTCGATATTATTGAATGTTTACCTGGTTACAAAACCCGCAGCAGGAGCAAAAAAAGAAACCATCACATCCAGCGTTGAAGATGCCTGCAGTCTCGACATCATCCGGAACATGCATGGGGAAAAGCATTATATTTATCCCCTGATCCTTGCCGAGCTGAATTCCGAATCACAGCGCTTCGACAATCTTAAGCTCGATCTTTCAAAGCTTATCATGCAGCGCGAAAGCGGGGGTGCCATCGAATCCGTTTCGGTTTACCTGAAAGATATCCGCAGGGCGGAATGGATGAGCATCGGAAGTGATAAGGAATACCTTCCCGGCAGCCTGATGAAAGTTCCCATCATGATCTATTTCCTAAAAGAAGAACAGGAACATCCGGGTACCCTGAAAAAAGAGATCCTTTATGAACGGCCGCAAAGCAGTTTCCCTGAGCAGTCATACCGGGGCGATTCCATTGTGCCGGGGAAAAAATACTCCATTTCAGAACTCCTCCGTTACATGATCGACGAATCGGATAACAATGCCACGTGGGCGCTGACCCGCCAGATCGATCAGCAGAAATACAAGCAGATATTTGCCGACCTCAATATCCCTCCCTATGAAGTAAGCAATACACGGTATGCATTGTCGCCGCGTCAATACTCCAAATTTCTGCGTGTACTCTATAATGCATCCTATCTCAATGTCGATCTTTCTGCCTATGCCCTTCAATTGCTCTCCGGTTGCAAGTTCAGGGATGGCATAGCAAAGGACCTTCCAACCGACATTACCATAGCCCATAAATTCGGCGAACGGGGCATTAACTATGACATGGATTTCTCAGAATCAGCCATCATTTACAACGGTTCCAAACCCTATCTCCTGACGATCATGACCCGCGGCAAAGACATCAAACTGCAAACAGCGCTTGTCAGCGAGATCTCTGCGGAGATCTTCATGCGATATAAGGACTTGTAAGGATTTTTCAAGAGTCACCAAGTCACCAAGTCACAAGGTCACAGGGTCACCAAGTCACAAGGTCGGAAGGGTAAAAGGTCAGAAGGTCATAAAGGAACAAAGTGACAAAAAGGATCATAATTCCTAATTCAAACTCATAATTCATAATTTAGTCACAAGGTCATTGGGTCATGACCGTCATTCCCGCGAAAGCGGGAACAGTCTTCAGTCTTCAGTCCCGAAACAGCAAAAATTTCTACCCCTGCACATCCCTGTTGTCAGGATATTATTAAATTTGCTTAGGATAAAATTATGGTACAACCTTTCCGGGTTTGGATCAGTTGATCGCATTAGTTTTCCGGATAAGCAGATAAAACAATCAGAAAATGGAAAACCTGTGGAGATTAATTTTTACGTTCATACTTTTTTTTCATGGGGTGATCCATCTCATGGGTTTTGCAAAGGCTTTCGGTTACGGACATATCACGCAGTTGACGAAAGATATATCAAAACCTGCAGGCATCATCTGGCTAATGACTGCAATCCTGTTCCTGGCAGCAGCCATTCAATTCATTATCAGGAAGGATATCTGGTGGATCACAGGACTTGCAGCGATCATCCTGTCGCAGATAATGATCGTCATATCCTGGCAGGACGCAAGTTTCGGCACATATGTCAATTTTCTTGTTCTGACTGTTGCCATCCTGTTCATGGGAAATTACTTTTTTGAAAGTGGCTTTAAAAAGGATGTACTTGAGAATTTGAAACGGAATCATTCAGTAAATTCAGGACTTCTTACCGAATCAGATATACAGCCATTACCCTTTCCTGTTAAGCGCTATTTAAAGTATGCAGGTGTTCTCAATACACCGAAATTGAATAATGTTCACATTGTTTTTACTGGTCAGATGCGCGGAAAGGGAAGAGGCTTTATGGAATTTACGTCCGAACAGTATAATTTTTTTGATGAACCTGCCCGGCTGTTTTTTATGAAAGGAAAAATGTTCGGGATCACAGTTCCCGGATATCATAAATATACCAGGGGAACTGCCATCATGGATATCAGGTTGTTTGGACTTTTTCCAATCGTTAAACAATCAGGAACGGTCATGAATAAAACAGAAACGGTCACGCTTTTCAACGACATGTGCCTGATGGCCCCGGCATCTCTGATTGACAAAAGGATTAAATGGCAGGAGATCGACAGCAATACGGTGAAAGCTTCCTTTACCAACCACGATATTGGAATTTCAGCGATCCTCTATTTTAACGATGAAGGTCAGCTGATCAACTTTATTTCTGATGACCGGACAGAGATCAATGATATGAAACAGTACCCTTTCTCAACCCCGGTATCCGCCTATAAGAATGTTAATGGTATAAATGTGATGTCTCACGGGGAGGCCGTTTATCAATACCCGGATGAGAAATTTACATACGGGAAATTTAACCTGGAGAAAATTGAATATAATACGGAATAATAAGGTAGTCGGCTGAATTTTTGTTATTTTTACTTATCCGAAACCCAAAACAACAAAGATGAAAACCCTGGTTGCTATCACGTTATTCCTGTTCCCATTGTTCGCATCTGCTCAATGGTTCGAAATTGGCCGTATCGATAACCCTGAGCATGTGGTCATCGCCTCGGAGGATACCATTTATTCATTTAAAAACCAGGGGGTAGGGCCGGATAACGGGACCATTGGTACCGTGTATGGACATGGTGATACGCTATACCAGACAACCCATTACTCAGGATGCTGTCCCATCAATGACCTTTTCTTTCTGACCAAAGACACCGGCTTCCTGATATACAGCCAGCAGGCTTATGGCATTTTACTCCGGACAAACGACGGAGGAAATACCTGGAGCCCTCCCGGCTGTAACCTGCCATCGCCAAATGAACAGGATATCCAGTATCTTACTACGGATATGGGCTATTGCATTCTTGGCTACAACTATTATGAGGATTCTGGAATGTTCAGGCGGTGCATTGACGGGAACAGCTTTGATACGCTGCTTCCGGGTTACAGGTTCGACGACAACAGCAAGGTTTATTTCACCGGTATCAATTCAGGGTTTATCCTTGCCAGGGATGCCGGGGATCATCCACTTGTCATCCGTTCAACTGACATGGGGAATTCCTGGAATACTGTGCTTGCTAGCAACGGTTCTGCTTTTCGCTGCATTCATTTCCCGTCTTCTGATCATGGATTCATTGCCGGCGACAGCGGCCGGGTATATAAAACGTTGAACAACGGGGTTAACTGGACAGAATCAGTTATTGATCCCGGCATCAGCTGGCTGGATATCTTTTTTATGAATGATTCCTGCGGATTTGTGGTCGGTACCGGGGGCAACGCATATTATACGGCTGATGCAGGAATGACCTGGGTAAAGCAGGAATTCCCGACCAGTCATGACCTTGTAAAAGTTCATTTTGTTACCGATTCAACAGGGTTCATATGCTCAAGCCTGGAATTCTCTTCAGGAGAAGGTAAACTGTTTAAAACGACCAATCTTGGGACAGTGGGAGGTACTGATCATTATCCTGGCAGGACAACGACCGTGACTGTTTACCCCAATCCTACCAACGGACCTGTTTCCATAAAGGACCTTGATGTCAGTAAAACAGAGATCTACAGCCCGGTTGGAGGTTTGATCATGACACTCGGGAAAGGAACGGTTGATGCCGACCTTTCATCCCTGCCTGCAGGAGTTTACTTTCTGAAGATCTATCAGGGAGAACAGGCGGTAAGCCGTAAACTCATCCTGCAGAAATGAGGCTCAATCTACAACATGATGAGGGAATTGCACCCTTTAACCACCATGGACTGATTGCACGATGCGGGATGAACTGCAGTCTCTGCATGGCCTGGCAACGGGTGAAAAACAAGTGCCCGGGCTGCAGGGAACCTGATACAGGCAAAACCATCTCTGTAAGACAGTGTAAAATCAAGAGCTGTGACAGATCCGAGGCGGAATTTTGTTACAGTTGTAACGAATTCCCATGCAAAAGGCTGAAACACCTGGATAAACGGTACCGCCTGAAATATCATATGAGCATGATCGAAAATCTTTTAATGATCAGGAATTCAGACATGGATGCATTCCTGGAGAGTGAAACGGAAAAGTGGTCCTGCTGGTCCTGTGGAGGAACGATCTGCGTTCATAAAGGAAAATGCGGCCAATGCGGGCAATAATGCCAGGTAGTACGCGTCAAGATAAGGCACGTGTCACAGACGTGCGCCAACAAAGCAAAAATATAAGGCACGCGTCACAGACGCGCGCCAACAAAGTGGGACAAATATTAAGTCACAAGTAACAAACAGATGGAAAAAAATAAAACGACGGAGACTTCGCAAAGTGTGTCGGACTATATAAACGCTGTTTCGGATAAGGTAAAGCGAGAGGATTGTTTCCGCATTGCAGAGCTTTTTAAGGTGCAGACCGGATTTGATCCGAAAATGTGGGGACCCGGCATTATTGGCTTCGGAACCTGCCATTATAAATATGAAAGCGGGCGCGAGGGCGATATGCCACTTGTGGCTTTTTCTCCCAGGGCAAATGCGATCGTATTGTATCTTTCGGGAAATTTTGACCAGCGGGATGAGCTGCTGCAAAAATTTGGAAAGCACAAGACAGGCAAAGGCTGCATCTACATCAGGAAACTTGATGAAATTGATGAGGACGTGCTTATCAACATGGTTTCTCTTTCGGTCAGTCACCTCAGGAAGCTGTACCCTTGATATGCCTGTGAATTTGAATAATCCCATCATAGCCTTCTCTCCGCAAAACACGAACAACCTTGATATGAAGAAACGGTACCGGAATTTGATTTTGCTGTCGGTCATACTTCTCAGCTTCATCATGCACTTCAGTTTTTTCTCAAGAGATCTGATGAGCATTCATGTATGGCGGCAGACCCAGACGCAATCCACCATCGTAAATTTCTATGAGGAGGATATGAATATCCTCAATCCGCACCGGAATAACAGGGGGAATGGTGACGGGATATTCAGGATGGAATTTCCGCTTATGCAGTGGCTGGTAGCCTGTACTTACAAGGTGTTCGGCGAACACCTTGTCATAAGCAGGCTGTTCATGTTCGTCATTGCAGTGTTTTCAATCCTGGGCATGTACAGGATGCTCAATGCGGTATTCAGGAATGAAGCCCTTGCGCTCATGGGTGCATGGGCATTTACTTTTTCTCCCAGTTTTTTTTACTATACGATCAATCCGATCCCGGATAATTTAGCATTATGCTGTTCAATCTGGGGAATGGCATTGTTCTTTGAATGGCGCATGAAAGGGAAACCATACCAGTTGCTGGTCAGCGGGTTTTTATTAGGGACAGGGGCACTGTGCAAGCTTCCGTTCATCCTCTGTTTCATTGTGCCGGTGATATATTTCATCATTCAGACCTTTGAAAACGGGTTCAGCAAAAGAAATACAGGGAATGCTGTCATCCATTGCAGTTTCATTCTCCTGCCGCTGGCATGGTATATCACTGTGATCCCGCAGTGGAAAGGCAATGGGATCGTCATGGGAATGCTTGACCATCATGTTTCATTCCTTGAATATCTTGATTATCTCCAGCACAACCTGGTCTCGAATCTGCCGGAGTTGTTGCTCAATTATGGCTCAGTACCTTTCTTTATTGCCGGTTTTTATTTTATCCGGAAGAGAAAGGCGTATAAGCATTCGTTTTTTTTATTGTTCCTGGCATGGAGCATTGCGGTCCTGGGGTATTTCCTGTTTGAACTGAACATGATCGGCAAGATCCATGATTATTATCTTTTTCCGTTTTATCCCCTGCTTTTCCTGCTGGTTGGTTACGGGGCCTGGAACATTTATTCAATGGGAAGCAGGATGGCCAGGTATATCGTGCTGGTCCTGCTGCTGGTCCTGCCCTTAACGGCCTGGCTTCGGATGCAGAACCGGTGGGAACCTTCTACACCCGGTTTCAACAGGGATCTGTTGGAATATAAGGTGGAACTCCGGAATGCCGTGCCCGGGGATGCCCTATGCATTGCCGGAAATGATGAATCAGGCTTTATATTTTTTTATTACATCGATAAAAAAGGATGGGCGTTCAGTGACGATCAGTTAAGCGCCGCCGAAATGAAAAGAATGATAACCGAAGGCGCGAAGTACCTGTATTCTGATTCCCGGATCATTGAGAATGATTCAAATTGCAGACAATTTCTTGACACACTGATCCTCGAACGAGGAACCGTAAGAGTTTACAGGTTGAGGTCCGGGAAGGGCAGGCCTTGAATTTTAAGGTCGGAAGGGTAGAAGGATAGATGGTAAAATATCATTATTAAGTTACCGGGTCACAAGGTCAAATACATTCCGGTTTATGTGATGTATCCCCGTAATACGGGGACGTAATCCATCATCCGACGTTGACCCGTAGGGGAAAGTCGTGACTTTCCCCGTATCTTCAAATAATGTGGATCGTTATGCAGTTTGCAGTTGGCTCCTGGCCTTTAGCTATTGGCATTTGGCGGTCAGAGGTTTGAATCACGCAATCCGCAGCGCGAGGCCCGCCTCCCCATCGTAATTCGTAATCCCGTAATTCGTAATTACTCATCCTTCCCAATAAAAAATATCTGCCATCATATGTTATTTGTATTGATTTTTATTATTTTTACTTAGGATAAAATTATGGGAGTAATGCTAACTGCAATACGTCTGATATTCTACTTTCCATAATAAAATGAAATCGTATTATTGAGATTGTAACCGCAAGTGTTTATATAATCGTTATGCGATAAAAATTTCATCACTCCTCTCAAGATTTGGGTACATTTTGTACCTTTGAAATAAATAATCAGAATATGATCATCGAAAAAACAAAAGACCAAATACTTATAAAAATCTCTCCGAAAGTTAATCCTTTTGGATTTCAGCGAATTATGGATTATCTGGAATATTTGGAGCTTACCTCAAAGAGCAAGGCTAACCAATCTGATGCAGACAAACTCGCTGAGGAGCTAAATCAATCTTGGTGGAAAACGAATAAGGATAAATTCCTTCAATGAGGATTATTGTTGATGCAAATATTATTTTCAGTGCCATATTGAATACTGATGGCAAGATTGGGGATATCCTATTAAATTCACATAACGTATTTGAATTTATTGCACCACGGTTTTTAAAAGAAGAGATTCGGAAACACCACAAAAAAATAATCGATATTACTGGGTACTCAAACTCAGAATTGTTAGAAATAGAAGATAAAGTCTATAAGCCAATATCCTTCCTCTCGGAGGTACACGTCCCTCTGTCAATTAGAAAATCCGCTAACCACTTGGTCAAAGATATAGATCAAAAAGACGTTTTATATATAGCATTCGTTAAATATTTCAGATGCAAATTATGGTCTGGAGATAAAGCCTTAAAGAAGGGGCTTATTAAAAAAGGATTTACAAATATTCTTTCAACTGACGAGCTGTATAAAATAAGAGAAATCAAGCGTTTAAAGAAATAATTTTCATCGCATAACGAACCGGCATCCGCAATGCGGGCGGGTTTCCGAAGGCTGGCATTCACCAAACCTGCAAATGACTTACAAGGCAATAAAAGCATACAAGTAAACCCCGCACTGCGGCTGCCGGCGCAACGTGTGTGCCTTGAATCAATTCCTATGAAAACGGAATTGAATGTTGTATAAAAGATGGAAGGCTCTTTGAAAATTGTGTAAGTGAGCGGAGGTCAAGCGAAGCGACTGGCCGGCATTACCAACAGAAAATGAGAAATGGACTTCTGTAAACGACTGTCAGGAGTAGTTTACAAACCACCTTATGCTGCATTGAGCGGAAACTCTCAGTGTGGTGAACGATAAGGAAAAGCGAGGGCTTTGACTCTTGCAGGTGAGTATTGTCGAGCTGAATTGAGTGAACCAGCGACTGAGGCCTCGTAAGCGGAATTAGACGATGTCAAAACCAGGTAGTCACGTTTGTACCTGGGACAAAGTGTAACAGGCGCCCTGATTTCGGGTTACACGGCATCCGGGGTAAAGCTGGCAGGAAGGCAATACAGGCTTTTGTACGAAACAAGGGAAGTCGCTATCGGTCTGTTAACTGAACAAAGAAACAGAGATGGAAGGATACCATGAGATAGCGGTGGCGGACTAAGTCATAGTAGTGTTGAACCCTCTGTAATGGAGGTGGAGCGAAGGGCCTAGCCTGTTCAGTTTCAAAGTAAACGACAACCAGCAATGGGATGATTGATTATTACGAAACAAAATCACAGCCGATCACCAGAGTAATGGTTTTACAGGCATATAGGAAAGTCAGAGCCAACAAAGGAGGCCCGGGCATAGATGGCATGAATTGGGATGAACTGGATAACAACCTGACCCCAAATCTTGACAAACTATGGAACAGGCTGACATCGGGAAGCTACTTTCCTAACCCTGTAAAAGAAACTGAAATCGGGAAGAAAGACGGAGGGGTACGAAAACTTGGTATTCCTACCATTCTGGATCGGATTGCACAACAAGTGGTCAAAACGCATTTGGAGCGGATCGTAGAACCATTGTTCAGCGATAACTCTTACGGCTACAGGCCGGGGAGAAATTGCCATCAGGCAGTGGAAAAAGCGCAACGTAACACGTTTGGACATGATTGGGCAATCGACCTGGACATCAAAAGTTTCTTTGATAAAATTGATCATGATCTTTTGATGAAGGCAGTCAGGAACTATTGCAAGGACCAATGGGTGCTGTTGTACACAGAACGGTGGTTAAAAGCAGGAACATTTAAAAGTGATGGGAATTATGTGGACCGGTTAACCGGAACACCGCAAGGTGGCGTAATAAGCCCTCTACTTGCTAATATCTTCCTGCATGTTGTATTTGACAAATGGATGGAAAAATATCATCCGGAAAAACCATTCGTCAGGTACGCTGATGACATCGTGATTCATTGCAAAACGGAGAAACAGTCGCGGTATGTATTAGCCTTAATACAGAAACGCCTTTCCGATTGCAAATTGAGTGTCAATCCTCAAAAGACCAGAATAGTGAACCTGGCCGGCATTACCCGGAACACATATCCCCGAAGTCTTGATTTTCTTGGATTCTCATTACATCCATGGTGGTGTAAAACCGGTAAAGGTTACCGGGTAATGATCACCGCATTTATCAGCGCAAAATCCGTAAGTAAGGCATTGGATAAGATCGGCAGCCTTAAAATCCATAAATGGAGAAAATCCATTGAGGTAATAACGGCTGAATTGAATCCAATCATACGAGGTATCAAAAATTATTACTGCAAGGTTTGGGCAGGACATACCCACTACCTATGGTACCAGTTGAATGAGCGTTTGTTGAAGTGGGTACAATGGGAAAAAGGGTTATACAAGAAAGATGCCCTTAAATGGCTTCGTAAAAAGTATCGGGACAACCCGCGTCTTTTTGCCCATTGGGAATTGGTATATCCATAAAGTTCTTATATTTATGTGATCGAACAGGAAGAGCCGTATGAAGGGAGACTTTCACGTACGGTTCCGTGGGAACGCAGGGGTGAAACTCCCTTGCGTGACCCGACTGGCTGAAATGGAAATTTTGATATTCCCAAATTGTGATTTACCTTTGTTTTATGATCGATAAAGAAAACATCACCAACGTGCTAAAAGCTAATAAGTTAAACCTTATTGCAAAATATCATCTGAAATCAATTGGAATTTTTGGCTCCTTCACTCGTCAGGATTTCAGAGATGATAGTGATATTGATATTCTTATTGATTATGATTACCCTTTGGGCATTGAATTCATCGATTTAGCTGATGAACTTGAGAAGATACTTAATCGAAAAGTGGATCTTGTCTCAAAAAACGGAATTAAACCCAAATATCTCGAAGAGATCCAAAAAGATTTAGTATATGTCTAAGCGAACTCCAGGGCTCTTAATTGAAGATATTCTCGTTTCTTGTGAAAGAATCCTTGAATACACAAACAAGATTTCCTTTGAAGAGTTTACCAATGATAATAAAACTGTTGATGCAGTAATCCGAAATTTTGAAATTATTGGAGAAGCATCAAATCTTCTTTCTGATGATATTAAAGACAAATATGAGGAAATAGATTGACATAGGATACGAGGTTTTCGTAATCGAATCGTTCATGATTATTTTGGTGTAGACCTTCAAATTATTTGGAAAATAATTCATGAACAAATACCTGGTCTTATTTCCCAGATTACAAAGATTAGTTAATCCTTCCCGGCAAAATCTCCAATTCACCTAACGAATCGCCTAAACCAATGCTGACGCACCCGGGATAACATGTGAATGCCTGAAATCCACATAATGGTTATAGCGAGGAACGTTATGCTAACCAGGGAGGGCTTTATTTCATATAATGCAACGACCACAACCGAATGAAAGCACCACGGGCAATTTTAACATTTTACAAATCTTATGCAGCAGTGAGTTTGCTGGTAACATTTTGCAGTCTGATCATTTCTTTTACACATGGAATTGAAACATTTACTGCACTCTTCTGGTTTAAAATCATTACACTCGGTTTGATTTTTTTCTTCATTAACCATTACAAAACGCATTCCGAAACCAAAGCGCTCCCGTTATAAAACGCGAGCGCTCTGGTTGATCATCGGAAGCGTTCCCATGAGTCATCGGGAACACTCCAATGAACGATACCGGTTTTTCAGCGGGTATTGCATTAATGTCTAAATTTGCTTTTGCATAAGTATTTCTGCCGGATGGCCTGAAAAACCCTGACAAATTGAACAACCCCAACCAATACGTCGATGTCCTGCTCCCGTTGCCTGTAAGCGGGAAATTCACCTACGAAGTGCCGGATGACCTGATGGGGAAGATGATGATCGGGGGAAGAGTGGTCGTCCAGTTCGGGAAGCGGAAGATCTATACAGCGGTTGTTGTCAATATCCATGAGGACCCGCCGAAAGACCATGTGCCCAAATTCATACTGTCGGTGCTGGATGAAGTCCCGATGGTTACCGGGAACCAGTTCCGGTTCTGGGATTGGATCGCTTCCTATTACCTTTGCCACCAGGGCGAAGTGATGAATGCCGCCCTCCCTTCTGCTTTCAAGCTGGCCAGCGAATCGGGCATCACCCTGAATCCCCTGGCTGCAATCGATTATGCCAGCCTGAATCAGCGCGAACACCTGCTGATCGAATCACTCCATCACCGGAAATCGGTCAGGATCTCGGAAGTGGGGAAGATCATCGGCCAGCAGAAGGTTATTCCGGTTGTGAACACATTGATCGAAAAAGGACTGATCCTCATGGAAGAGGAACTTTCTGAAAAGTATAAGCCCAAAAAAGAAGTTTTCGTAAAGCTGACCCCTGAATATGAAACGGATGAAGAGAAACTGCAGGACCTGTTCAACCAGCTTGAAAAACGTGCCAGGAAACAATTGGAGATCGTGATGGCCTACGTACACCTTTCCCGCTTCGGATCGGCGAACCTGCTGGAAGTTTCCCGGAATGCACTTCTGAAAACGGCAAATGCATCACCGGCTGCGCTTGAAGGACTGGTCAAAAAGGAAGTTTTCTCCATATATAACAAGGTGATCAGCCGTCTGGATGCGGATTCCCTAGCAGAAGATCCTTCGCAGATCATCCTGTCGCCCGTTCAGAAGGAAGCTTTTGAAAAGATCCATGAGCTGTTTTCAACGAAAGAGGTGGTTTTGCTGCATGGGGTTACCTCCAGCGGGAAAACGGAGATCTACATCAAGATGATCGATGAGGTCATAAAGAGCGGGAAACAGGTGCTGTACCTCCTTCCTGAAATTGCCTTGACCACCCAGATCATAAACCGGTTGCGGAAATATTTCGGCGGCAGGGTAGGGGTTTATCATTCAAGGTTCAATGAAAATGAGCGTGTGGAGATATGGAATAATGTACTGGCGGGGAAAATGGCCGGAAACGACCGGTATGACATCATCCTTGGTGCAAGGTCGGCTGTGTTTATGCCATTTTCCAACCTGGGGCTTGTGATCGTGGATGAGGAGCATGATTCGTCGTTCAAGCAATACGACCCCGCCCCGCGGTACAATGGCCGTGATTCGGCCTTGATCCTGGCACACCTGCACGGGGCACGTACCATCCTCGGTTCCGCTACACCGTCCATCGAAAGCTTTTACAATGCAACAGAGGGAAAGTACGGGCTTGTCACCATCAATGAGCGATACGGGGAAATGGAGCTGCCCGTGATCGAGGTGGTCGATCTCCGGAAAGAAACCCAGATGAAGCGGATGAAGACCCATTTTTCCTCAGTCCTTGTCAATCGCCTTGAAACGGCTCTAAAGAACGGGGAGCAGTCGATCCTTTTTCAGAACCGGCGCGGTTTTTCACCCAGGCTTGAATGTGAGACCTGCAACTGGATGCCGGTATGCAGGAATTGCGATGTCACCCTGGTCTATCACAAGCAGAATAACCAGCTTCGGTGTCATTATTGCGGTTATGTTACGCCGGTCCCGGATCATTGTCCCGAATGCAAAGGAATAAACATCCGGATGAAGGGATTCGGAACGGAAAAGGTTGAAGAGGAGCTTGGGTTGCTTTTTCCTGAAGCGAAGATTGTCCGCATGGATCTTGATACTTCACGTACAAAACACTCTCACCAGAAGATCATCGGGGATTTCGAGCAGCGGAAGATCGATGTTCTTGTCGGAACACAGATGGTGACCAAAGGCCTCGACTTCGAGAATGTAAGCACAGTCGGGATCCTGAGCGCCGACAATATGCTCAGCTTTCCCGATTTCAGGGCTTCTGAGCGGAGTTTTCAACTGATGGCCCAGGTCAGCGGACGCTCGGGAAGAAAGAACAAGCGGGGCACCGTCGTCATCCAGGCTTATAAGCCTGAAAATCCTGTCATCGCGGATGTGGTCAACAACGATTACCTTGCGATGTACAGGAAACAGCTTGTCGAGCGCAGGAAATTCAATTACCCGCCATATTACCGTCTTATTCAGATCATGATCCGGCACCGGGATCCCAAACAACTCAATAAAGCCTCAGATCTGCTTGGATTCAGGTTGAAAAAAGCGTTTCCGGGAAAGATCCTCGGCCCCGAATACCCCGTTGTTTCAAGGATCCGGAACTATTACATCAAGCAGATCCTCCTGAAGATCGAACGTCAGTCACCCCTTCACCTCATGAAAGACAAGCTTGTGCTAGAACTCGATCAGTTCCTGAAGATGAAGGAATTCGCAGGGGTCAGGCTGGCTGTGGATGTGGACCCGCAGTAGTTGCATAGTTGCTTAGGTGTTTAGTTGCTTAGGTGATGCTGGGTTAAGCCTTTAGTAGCCTGAAGCCTGAAACCTGCAGCTTATCTCATTTTCCTCTCAATCTCCTCGATCCTGCGGATAAGATCCTGGTTCTCCTTTTTGAGGGTCTCGATGGTTTGTTGTTGTTCCTGGACCGCTTTGATAAGGGGGACGGTGAATTCGGCATATTTGAGGCTATAGAACCCTTCCTCGTTCTGCGGTTTGTCAACACCACTGAAAACACTGCCCATTTCCTGCAGGATCCTTTCCACATCCTGGGCCAGAAGTCCGGTATAAGTAATACCTTTCTGCCCTTCAGCCGTATAATTGTAGGTTACCGGTTTCAGCTTAAGGATGAAATCCAGGCCGAGGGTGCTGGGTTTAATATTGGTTTTGAGCCGGGCATCTGAGAAGGTCGACCAGCTTACCTGGCCTCCGATGGAAGTTACGCTTGAATTCCCGATCCTGACTTTATTGCTTGCATCAACGATAGCGCTGTTTCCAAGTGCTGTGGCATTGGTCAGGTTGGTGGCTGAAAAGTCGGCATTGTACCCGAGAACCGTGTTATTGGATCCTGTAGTATTATTCCCGCCGGCACTGGCTCCTATGACAGTATTGTAGCCCCCGGAAGTGTTTGCAGACATTGCGATATCTCCAACCGCAGTATTGTATCTTCCACTGTTATCCGGGGAATTATTGCTTCCTTTCAGGGCTTCATACCCGACGGCTGTGTTATAGGTTTCTCTCCCTGTCGACCGGTTGTCGGCATAGTACATGGCATACATACCAAGCGCGGTGCTTCTGCTGTTTCCTTCATTGGTATGCAGGGAATAATAGCCCACGGAGGTGTTTTTTGAGCCCGTCGTTGTGTATGTTAAGGAGTGACTGCCAATTCCTGTATTGCTGTTACCTGTTGTGTTCGAATTCAATGAAAACTCCCCGACAGCCGTGTTATCATCTCCATCGATATTCGAATACAGGGCCATATCACCAATTGCTGTATTGTAATTCCCGGATGTGTTGGAATAGAGGGTATTGGTGCCCAGTCCGGTATTCCTGAATGCAGCCCCATTGTTCCTTCCTGACCGGTATCCGATGAAGGTGCTGTTAAGCGCATAATCGTAAGAAGGGTCGTTATACCCGGCACTGTCCCCGATGATCACAGAGTGTGTAAGGTTTTTGGCTTCGATCCGGGTCCCTGTCATCACCCACCGTTCATCCCCTCCCAGGTCGAACCGGATCCTGTCTTCATCCATACCGGCTTCCAGGGTGATTTGAGTATCCTCGTCCGTGTCCATGAGTGCACTGACGGAGGGAGTTGATGTCCAGGCCAGTTTTCCAGCCGTCGTGAGAATTAGGACCTGTCCCCATGAACCAATGGTAGGCGGCCATGTGTAGGTGATATCGGCGGATTGTGCCTGTGCCTTGAATGCTGTATAGTTGGACCCGCTTGCCGAAGGTTCTGCAAAACGAAGTTCAGACGCTGCCGATGAGTTTGAAAGCAGGATGTTCCCGTCCTTAACCTCGAATTTCTGGCTCAGGCTGGTGGTCCCGATACCGATCCTCTTGTTGATGATGTCGCCAAAAAGCAGGTTGGCTGCCCCGATTACAAGTTGATCGCTTCCTGTTGCTGAGGGGGGATCGATATCATAACCAATAATGATGTTGCCGCTGCCTGTCGTCACTGCATCACCGGCTTTGCACCCCAGGTAGAGATTGTTTGAGCCTGTGGTATTTGAAGTGCCGGCATCCCTGCCTATAGCTGTGTTGTTGCTCCCGGCGGAAGTCGGGAAAAGGGCCATGTCGCCTACGGCCGTATTTCCTGTGCCGGTATTGACCGAAACCGGGAAACTCCCTTTGAGGGCGCTGTACCCGACAGCTGTATTGTAGGCGAAACTGTTTTCAGAACTGTTGTTGGCCCAGCCCAGGGCGTTTGAACCGACAGCGGTGATCCTGCCAAATCCCTGGTTCGTACCTGCCGCATAATACCCGACGGCAACCAGGTCTGACCCGGTGGTTGTTCCGGTCATAGAACGGTATCCGATGCCCGTATTCCTTGTTCCGGTGGTACTGGAATTGCCTGAATAATTTCCGATGTATGTGTTATAATGAAGGGAAAGGTTATCTGAGAGACCTGCTTCCTGCCCGATAAACAGGGAATTGCCCGAATTCCTGGGTTCCAACCTGGCTCCACTCATGATCCACCTTTCTGTGCCGCCAAGGTCAAAATGAATGATATCCTCATCCGTGATTTTTTCTACCATGACTTTTGTATCATTGTCTGCATCCACGATCTGCGAAACCGCATTGTTTTCTGCTGAAGGTTCCCACCGGGCATTTCCGTTGTTCCATTTCAGCACATCTCCGTTTGCAGGGGCTGAACTGGAAACATCCCTGCCCTGCATCTTTACAACCGTCAGCGCGCTTGCTCCCGTGGCATCTCCTGTATGCGATGCATTGGGAGAAGTATTGGTGATGACCGCTCCTGTGATGTCGATCCCGCTGCCTTCTGTATAAGTTGTACCACCGCTTGCCGCCGTTTTTGCATACAGCGCAAAGGGCACCGACACAAACTGGCTGGTTCCCATCAGTTGGAAATCAGTGCCACCGGCCGGATCCATTTCCGTTTGAAGATAATATGCATCATCACCCCACCTGATGGAAGGAAAACTTCCGGAAATGACAGTTCCGGTACCGATTGAAAGTGTCGCAAGGCCAAAATCATTGGTGGTTTTGAGGTGGGATTCACTGTAAACCACGGTTCCGGATGCGCTGCCTCTCAGTATGCTTACCCGCAAGCGGATCTCCTGGTTCGCGATCAGGTTGCCGTTGTTATCACGGGCAACTGCCTGGTAATTGATAGCTTCAGGCGTTTGGGCAAAAATGCTTGTAATGCATGCTGTCAGCATCCAAAGAAGGAAACAGATCTTTTTCATGGGTCAGATTTTTAATGTGAATGATATATCCGTTTCAAATATAATAAGAATGGAAAAAAAAGCAAAAGAAACTTCTATGAATATGAAGTAGCGAAGTAGCGAAGTAGCGAAATAGCGAAGTAGCGAAATAGCGAAGTAGCGAAGTAGCGAAGTAGCGAAGTAGCGAAATCTGCAATCGCCTGAAGCTTGAAGCTTGAAGCCTGAAGCTTGTCCCGGCTTTCGCGGGAATGACGGCAATGGAAAGGCCCGCATCCCGCATCCCGCATCAGTCTGCTATTTGGCGGAGGTATCCGCCACGATATAGACATCCTCCTTATCCCGCCTCATGAGGTATTTCTCACGGGCATATTTTTCAAGGGTGAGGCTGTCGGTCAGGATCTTCTGTGTGAGGGTTGAATCTTTCCGGATCTCTTCTTTGTAGAACCGCTTTTCCTGCTGAAGATCCTTCAGCTTTTCGTTGTATTTCTTCCGCACAAGGATATTGTTGCTGTCGAAAAAGATCATCCATACAGCAAACGCAACGAAAGTCAGGAAATACTTGTTGATGAAGATCTTCCCGATCTTCTTTAGTATGTTTAGAATATGTTGGAACGTGCTCAAGTGTTTTTACAATTGCCTGTTAAAATACTCATAGGTATCCAGCTGGGATTTGATCGGTGCCCCGTTCGTTTTTTTATAGACATTCGGAATGGAAGGCCCGATGATCCTGGCTTTCGTATTATCACTCAACTGGATATCAAGCATCTTTTTCAATTCCCGCTGGATCGTTTTGTCGTAAACGGGACAAGCCACTTCGATACGGTTGTCAAAATTACGGATCATCCAGTCGGCGGATGTGATGTAATATTCATTGTTTCCGCCATTGCAGAATACCATGACCCTGGAATGTTCCAGGAATCTCCCGACAATACTGATCGCCTCGATGTTCTCGCTGAGGCCGGGAACGCCCGGTATCAGTACACAGATGCCGCGTATGATCAGCTTTATTTTAACGCCGGCTTCACTGGCTTTATATAGTTTTTTTATGATGGTCTCGTCAACAAGGTTGTTCAGCTTGATGATGGCCCAGGAATCTTTTCCTGCTTTTGCATTCTTGATCTCATAGCTTAGCTTTTTCAGGAAGTAATTCCGCATGAAGAAAGGTGCTACGATAAGCGACTTATATTTGAATGGCCGGAAATTAAGCTCCATCTGGTGAAATGCGTTTGCAACATCGGAAGTGATCTTCTCATTCGATGTCAGAAGACCATCATCCGCATAAACCCTTGCCGTATCTTCATTAAAGTTGCCTGTGCCGATCAGCGCGTAAAGAACGCTTTTATTATTCTCTTTTCTCCGGATCAGGATGAGCTTGCTGTGAACCTTGAAACCCGGGATGCCATGGATCACTTTCACCCCTTCTTCCTGGAGACGTTCCGTCCAGAGGATGTTGGCTTCCTCATCAAAACGCGCCTGGAGTTCCATGAATACCGTCACCGATTTTCCGTTCCTTGCAGCATTGATCAGTGCGTTGATCACGCTGGAGTTTTTTGCTGCCCGGTATATCGTCGATTTTATCGAATTGACCTGCGGATCAATGGATGCCTCCCGCAGCAGATCAATGATATATTGAAATGACTGGTAAGGATAATGCAGCATGATGTCTTTCTTCCGGATGACCGAGAGAATGCTCTGGCTGGGGGGAAGATCCTTATGAAGTAACGGGGGCAGGGGTTTATACTCAAGATCCTTCCGGCCTGTATCGGGGAAGTTCATGAAATCCCTGAAGTTATGATACCGCCCGCCTCCCCGGATCGGATCTTGCTTGCTGATGTTCAGCTTCTTCATCAGGATTTTTAGCAACGGGGCAGGAATTGATTCATCATAAACGAACCTCACCGCTGAACCTTTTTTTCGTTGCTTGATGCTTTCTGTCATGCTCTCCAGGAAACTCTTGGAAACATCATTATCGATATCGATCTCAGCGTCCTTCGTTACTTTAATGGTATAAGCTGTATAATTATCCCATCCGAAAATGGAGAAAATTTCAGACAGGCAAAAACGGATCACATCGTCGAGAAGGATGATGAACTTCTTGTTTTCTTCCTGGGGAAGGACCAGGAAACGGGAAATTGTTTTGGTTGGCAGTTCGATCAGCGCATAATCATTCTTGACGTTGTCATTGTTCTTACTGAGCGTGACCGCGAGGTAGATTGACCGGTCGCGGAGCTGGGAAATATCCTTGAGGCTGCTGATCATGATCGGGAACAGGAATACCCGGACTTTTTCATGGAAATACCTGCGAACGAATGCACCTTGCTCTTCAGAAAGTTGCGTCTCATCAATAATGAAAATATTCTCTTCTGCAAGTTCATTGACAATGTTCTGGTAAATCTGCATGAAATCCTTCTCCTGTGCCTGGACAATGTCATTTATCTCCTTCAGGACTTTCTTCGGATTGATGGAGGTATCATAAGGGATCCGGTCAACTTTCAGCATCCTGTTAACAGTCGCTACCCTGACCCTGAAAAATTCGTCACGGTTGTTGGAGAAGATCCCAAGGAATTTAAGCCGCTCGATCAGCGGATTCCTCCTGTCGGCAGCCTCCTGGAGTACCCTGCCGTTAAAATGGAGCCAGCTGACCTCCCGGTTCAATAACCTTATTTTATCCTTTTTTCCCATCCCTATTTCAGCATTTTCGGGTAAAGTACAAATTCCGTCTCATGATCGGTACCGGAAATCTCTTCCCATTTGCTTGTCATGAAGGTAATGCATGCAACGCCTGAAGTCGGGATCATCTCGATTTCAGGACGTACGAACTGGTTTGCCAGGAGTGTGATGGTCGGATTGTGGCCGAAGATCATGAGAGATCCTATTTCATTTGGTGTGCCATAAATTATTTCGAGGATCTTTGTATAATAGCCGTCATAAATTTTTTTCTCAATCACTATTTTATCAGCAGGATAGCCGATCCCGGCCGCCACCAGTTTTGCTGTTTCCAGGGCCCGCACTGCCGGGCTCGATATGATCAGGTCTGCGGTGATGCCGCGTTTCTCCAGGTAGTGGATGACCTTCTTTGTTCTTTTGATCCCTGTTTCAAGCAGCGGACGATCGAAATCACTCTGTCCGGCTTCTTCCCAGGAAGATTTTGCATGACGGAAGAAATAGAGCGTTTTCATTACCAAAGAAGTTTTGAATGATTTAATTTCTTTATTGAACCACAATCGGCACAATAGTACACATTCGTTTAATTCATCATTGAAAATTCTATTGTGACCAATTGTGCCTATGTGGTGAAAAAGAAGATAGTGCTACAATACAAGGATCAGAATCAATAAGCAAACAACGGAAATTCCTTCATCCAGTCATTTACTTTTCCTGCCACGCTTTTGATCTTGTTTTCATTTTCAATATCGCTGATCACCTCATCGATGAAATCAACGATCAGCGGCATATGCTTCTCTTTCATGCCGCGGGTAGTAACAGCAGGTGTCCCGACACGCAGGCCGGATGTCTGGAATGGTGAACGGCTGTCGAAGGGAACCATGTTTTTGTTCACGGTAATATCGGCTTTTACCAGGGTGTTTTCAACCTGCTTCCCGGTGATATTGGGGAACTTTTTACGGAGGTCAATGAGCATCAGATGGTTGTCAGTTCCCCCGGAGATAACATGATATCCCTTGTTGATGAAGGCCTTTGCCATCACTGAAGCATTTTTCTTCACCTGGACAACATATTCAAGATATTCATCCGTAAGGTCTTCAAAGAACGAAACGGCTTTCGCTGCGATGACGTGCTCAAGCGGTCCACCCTGGATGCCGGGGAATACTGCTGAATCCAGTAAAGCCGACATTGTTTTGATCTCTCCTTTCGGGGTTTTTATACCCCAGGGATTGTCAAAATCCTTACCCATCAGGATCATTCCACCCCTGGGACCACGTAATGTCTTATGGGTGGTGGTTGTAATAACATGGCAATGCGGAACCGGGTCATTCAGCAATCCTCGTGCGATCAATCCGGCCGGATGGGCAATGTCGGCCATGAGAATGGCTCCGACCTTGTCGGCGATCTGTCTCATGCGTTTGTAATCCCAGTCCCTTGAATAAGCGGAAGCTCCGGCAATGATCAATTTTGGTTTTTCGCGGAGGGCAGTTTCCTCCATTTTATCGTAATTGATGACACCTGTTTCTTCATCAACCTGGTAACCGACCGGCTTGTAGAATATGCCCGAAGAATTAACCGGTGAGCCATGTGAAAGATGACCGCCATGTGCAAGATCGAGACCCATGAAGGTATCCCCCGGTTTCAGAACCGTCATTAAAACAGCCATGTTTGCCTGTGCCCCGGAATGCGGTTGAACATTGGCCCAGGTTGCATTGAATAAAAGTTTCGCCCGGTCGATGGCCAATTGTTCTGATTCATCCACAAACTGGCATCCGCCATAATACCTTCTGCCCGGATAGCCTTCTGCATATTTGTTCGTAAGGCAGGACCCCATTGCTTTTAAAACCTGGTCGCTTACGAAATTTTCAGAGGCAATCAGTTCAATTCCACTGGTCTGGCGATGAATCTCTTTTTTAATGATCTTGAAAAGTTCAGTATCTTTTTTCATATAGTTAAAATTTAAGAAAATAGGTGTCGTTAATTAAACAATCAACAGATTAACAAGCAAAATTAAAACTTAATTTCAAACAATTTCACCAACTTTGCATGAATATTGGATTTTGAAAACAAAATGACCCAACCGATTAAAATATACTTCCTTCTTTTATTCTCCATCTTCTATTCTCTGTTCACAGCTCATGCCCAGTTCTCTGCCGGTCCCAATGATACAATAAATCCCGGTGTTCCGGTAAACCTTACTGCCACTTACGGGCAGATTGGCGTTCCTGTTCAAATTTCCGATGACGGAGTGAAAGGCCCTTTTCCTGTTGGATTTGATTTTCGGTTTTTCGGCAATGTCTTTAATCAGTTCTATATTGGTGCGAACGGATGGATAAGCTTTACACCGAATCCAAATTCATCGGGCATTCGTAATACATTTGCCGTTCCCAGCGCGGCACCTGCTCACCCGAAAAACGCTATCCTCGGTCCCTGGCAGGATTTCTCACCTGCAATGAATGATACATCTTTCACGGTTTATTATCTTACAATGGGGGATTCACCCGACAGGGTAATGGTTGTCATGTGGTGCCAGGTCCCGATGTTTTCGCAGAGCCCGATCGAATGCAATGATTCTGTTTCAACATTCCAGATCATTCTGCATGAGAATTCAAATATAGTTGAAAGCCAGATTTTTAAAAAGGCTTCCTGTCCTGTGACCAATGGCAATAAGGCAACTCTTGGACTCCAGAACAGTACAGGGTCAATCGGGTATGCTGTGCCGGGGTATAATGCAACTTCATGGGCTGCAGACCGTGAGGGCTGGACTTTCACTCCGACAACGGTTGACACCTTTGAAATTGCCCAGAAACCTTACCACCTTCAGCCACTTGAACCTGCTGATAAAGTCATTTATACCTGGTACAAAGGAACCGAACTGATCGGCACCGGTCAGGGTATTACCGTATCACCTGCCGTTACCACAGATTATATTGCAAAACTGAATTTATGTGACGGGGAGGAGTTTATTGACACGGTCACGGTATTTGTAATTCCCTTCATCCCCAATGCATTTACACCGAATGGCGACGGCTTGAACGACCATTTCAGGATCATCGGGATACTGCCCGAGAACATCACAAAATTCAATCTTCAGATATTTAACCGCTGGGGGCAGGTTGTCTTTACTTCATCCAATATTCTTAATGACTGGGATGGAACATTGAAAGGAGAGTTGTGTCCTGAAGGTGTCTATCCCTGGATCATGTATTACGAAGACGGGAAGAAGATCAAGGTAACGAATAAGGGGATTGTGACATTGGTCAGATGAAGGCTTCAGGCTTTTATCCAACGTCATTCCCGCGAAAGCGGGAACAGGCTTCAGGCTAATGTTATCCCCAAATTCTATTCTCCATCCTCTATTCTCCGACTGCCGACTGCCAACTGCCGACTGCCGACTAAAAAAGAACACCCCCGAACAGCCTGGCCATCCGGGGGTATATCCAATTGAGAAAGAACAGGGATCAATTTTTAATGGCACGAACAGAATATCCGACAGCCCGGAAATCGTCCAGTGTATATGCTGTGGTTGGGTCAATCCAGAGTATAATAGCTTTTGTGGTTAATGCTTTCGTGCTGGCCCAATAGCCACCGGCTGTTCCTGGCATATAGATGTTTCCGTCGGGGAAATCACGATATCCTGCCATGACCCATTTCAATGGAGAAGCATAAGCTCCGGCTGCATTCTGCTGTCCCCAGCTGGCCCTTTCAGCGCCCAATTCTGTGCTGGTTGGCAAGCGGAATCCTGAAGGACAAGGGTTGTTGATGCCGCTGACGCCCTGCCAAAGATTGTGGTTCTGCGGTGACCGCCAATCCCAGGGACTTGTAGAAACTTTAATGAATAAAGAATGCCCGGGAACGTCCCTGCTGGATTTTGTAGTTGTGGTCCCGTACACAGCCGTGCCACTGGTCGGTCCGGTCCAGGTTATGCACTGATGACTGTCTGAAAGCCGTCCCCACTGGTATAATGACCCATATGCGAGATAATCTGTGGAAGAAGTTGCAACCTGGCCGGCACCCAGGTTCCTGTCGAGCCATACCTTTAGGGTTTTCTGGTTGGCGACTTCATAGTAAACGTAGCTGGTCCCGCAGCTCGTCTGGTAGATCGGATTTCCGCTTACAACTACGACTTTGAATGTACACGTTGAAGTCCCGAAGGTTACGGTAAACTGGTTGATCCCTGTTGCAGTTGGTGTCCCGGTCCCGGGCAACGTTACAGCTTGCGTTCCGGTGGACGTAAATGTCCCGGTGGTGGAGAAACTATATCCATTCACTGTATTGGTGGAAATCGTATAGGTACCTGTAACAGCAACTGTAACAGAAAGGGTGACCGTGTTCGCGGATGTAAGTGCAACACCGGCAACATAGGCCCCGGCAATATTCGCCGTAGCGCAGTTAATTGTTCCGGATGCACCGGTCGGCAGCATCATGCTGCCATTATTATCAGAAATTGCCGGCTGGAAGTCCGAAGGTTCTTTTTTGCATCCTGAAAAGGTGATGAGCGTCAGAAGGAGCATAAGAAGCCCCGGGGTTAGCATTTTTTTTGTCTTCATGTTTTTAAGTTTTAAAGTAGTTAAACGGGTTAGTTGATATGGTTAGTTATTGTTCTAGTCAGACAGTAATTGTATGCTAATCTGGGAGTGTCGGTGTTTTTATGAAAAATAATTGATAAAGATAATTCAGGATGACCCCGAGGTCAATTGCGGAAACCCACCTTTTATTTATTGAGGAAAACCGGAATAAACCAGGTGGTAATGCCATATAATAAGTAGTTATTCAGTATGTTATAGTTTATTGGTGGCCTTGGCAAAATCCGCCAGAAATTTTCCATACTTGTCATATTCCTTTATATTTTTACACATTGAATAAAAGATGCAAATCAAAATACAGTTACTATGAGACTATTTTTTTTCACATCAATCCTGCTTGTATGCCTGGGGATTTCCCCGATCACCTTTGCGCAGACTGAAACCAAAGCGGCGCATGATGCTCGTATGCAATGGTGGCGCGATGCACGTTTCGGGATGTTCATCCACTGGGGTTTATATGCAGTACCGGCAGGGGAATGGAATGGAAAAACGGGCTATGGTGAGTGGATCCGGAATTCGGCGCAAATCCCCCTGGATGTGTACGATCAGTTCAGACAGCAATTCAACCCGGTCAGGTTCAATGCCACCGACTGGGTGCACATGGCAAAGGAAGCCGGGATGAAATACATTGTCATCACTTCAAAGCATCACGACGGATTCTGTATGTTCAACACACGTCAGACGGATTTCAGCATCATGTCGACCCCGTTCAACTGGGATCCCATGAAGGATCTTGCCGATGCCTGCCGCAAAGAAGGGATCCGAATGTGTTTTTACTATTCCATCATGGATTGGCACCATCCTGATTATTTGCCGAGAAGGGATTGGGAAACAACCAGGACAACAGATGGGGCCGATTTCAGCCGTTACCTTGATTATATGAAGGCGGAATTAAAGGAATTGCTGGAAAATTACGGAGACATCGGTGTTCTGTGGTTCGACGGGGAATGGGAAAGAACATGGAATGCAAGATACGGGAAAGAGATCTATGAGTATTGCCGGAGCATTCAGCCTGATGTGATCATCAACAACAGGATCGGGGCGGGACGGATCGAACTGGGAGAAACATTGAAAGACGCCGTTACAGGAGGCGATTTCGGAACACCGGAACAGGAGATCCCCGCAACAGGCCTTCCTGGTATGGATTGGGAAACATGCATGACGATGAATGATCACTGGGGATATAACAGCCACGACAAGAATTTCAAGTCCTCGAAAGAACTGATCCGGATGCTTGCAGATATTGCATCCAAAGGGGGAAACTACCTCCTCAACGTAGGACCAACCCCGGCTGGGGATTTCCCGCCCGAAAGCATCGACCGTCTTGCCGGTATCGCCCGATGGATGAAAATCAACGGGGAAGCCATTCACGGTACCCAGGCCAGTCCTTTCAAATCACTTGCTTTCGGAAGATGTACCCGGAAAGAAACATCCGCCGGGACCAGGTTGTATCTTCATGTCTTCGATTGGCCGGCCGATCACAAACTCATCCTGCCCGGTTGCCTGAATACGCCAAAACAGGCTTTTCTCCTGGCTGACGAGGTAAATGGGAAACTGAATGTAGCCAGGCAGGAGGATGCACTTATCGTTTCTTTAACAGCCGGCATGCCGGATCCAATCAACACGGTCGTTGTGCTTGACCTCGAAGGAAAGCTTGATCTCACTACCGCTCCGGAATTCAAAAGCGACTTTGATGTGTTTACCGACAGCCTGGTTGTTCAGCTCGTAACCGACCGTGACAATGTGAAGATACATTATACCCTGGACGGGTCGATCCCTTCACTGAACTCCCTGGAATACCATAACCCCCTGATGATAACTAAATCCACCCTCATCACTGCCCGTTGTTTCAGGGATGAAAAACCGGTAAGCGGGATCAGTAAAAAGGAATTCAGAAAAGTAATCCCGAAGAAGGCCTTGAAGCTGAAAGATGCAAAGCCGGGCATAGGATATTCTTTGTACGAAGGAAGCTGGGATTCAATCCCGGATCTTGCGAAGCTTAAAAGCACGAAAGAAGGTATTTTGGACAGGATCAGTTTTACACCCCGGACAAAGGATGAGTATTTCTGCATATCATACTCTGGGTATGTCCTGATACCGCTTGACGATGTGTATCGTTTCATCGTTGGCTCCGATGACGGAAGCAGGTTATATATCGATGGTGTGCCGGTTGTCGAAAATGATGGCCTTCACGCCATGGTGGAAAAAGAGGGCGTGACCGCCCTGGACGAAGGTTATCATAAGTTCAGGCTTGATTTTTTCAATAAAACGGGTGCTTTTGAGCTAAAGGTTTTCCTTCAGAACAGCAAAATGCAAAAGCAGGAAGTGCAGGCTGGAATGCTTTTTTATTGAATTTTTTTATAATTATCCAAAAACCACTTAACTCTTTCCTGATGAACTTCCGGAATATTAACTTCATTCTATCCTCCATCCTCTGTCTTCTATTCTCGGCTACACTACTTTCAGCTCAGTCATCAGAGCAAACATGGCCTGGCAAATTCTTCAAAGGCTATACAAAGTCCCTGACCACAGGAAAATTCTCGTACCACTCACCGCAACCGGATGTAAAAACCTCCCTTTTATTAAGGTCGATCGATTCAGCATCCTTTATTTCCTGGGAAACTGAGATGGTTCCTCTGGATTTCAGGGAAAGTTCAGCAATGTTCTGCTGGATGTTCGGCATCGATGCCAACGCGGAAAGCCATACTTACAAAGTGTTTATCAACGGTACTTATTGTCTGACCTTTGCCAATCCGGTGAAGTCGGAGATGAATCCCTGGACGATCCGGGGAATAAATGGCACCTCGGTTCTCTTTCGTACCACAATGCTTGATAAATATGATGACCCGATGGGTTATGCATTCATGAATATTCCTCGAAGCCTGCTTGCCTTGGGTAAGCCGCAGGTGATAAAAATAGTGGGTGAATCAGCTGGAAGCAATGTATGGTATATGACTTTTGAATCTCCCGTTGAGGAGAAACTGGACATTGTCCAGGATGAGGCCATTGTCCGCAGTGGTAATAAAGAGTGCTATTCACTGAGGCTCAATTTTGTTCATCTCGGAGAACCGGTAAATGGCCGGATTAATCTTTCCACCGGTGATTTCACAGAGTTCAGGCTTGACCCTGGTTTTACGAGTGTTCAGATGCTGCCACGCGTGACTGGGGATCCGGGTGTGAAAGTGGCGACGATCAAAATTGGGAAGGATGTTAGCTATAAAAAGGAATTCCGGTTTCATAACGTCAGGCACTGGACCATATACCTTGTGCAGCATACCCACACAGATATCGGTTACACACGGCCTCAGACGGAGATATTGCCGGAGCACCTCCGCTACATTGATTATGCGCTTGACTATTGTGACCAGACAGACCGATTTCCTGAAGAGGCACAATTCCGATGGACCTGCGAGACTTCGTGGGCTGTGCGGGAATATCTTGCTACAAGGCCAAAATCTCAGGTTGACAGACTGCTTAAACGAGTTACGGAAGGCAGGATTGAACTGACAGGCCTCTTCCTGAACTCTTCGGATCTGGCAGATGAAGCATCCATAGCATCAAGTCTGCAACCTGTCAGGCAGTTCCGGAATGCTGGTTTTACCGTACAGTCTGCCATGCAATCTGATATCAATGGTGTTCCCTGGTGTCTTACCGATTACCTTAGCGGTTGCGGGATCAAATACCTTTCAATGGGTCAGAACGACTCCCGGGCGCTTAAACCCTTCGATCGCCCTACAACCTTCTGGTGGGAATCCCCTTCCGGGAAAAGGATCCTTGTCAACCGGCCCGAGCATTACATGTGGGGAAACCAGCTTGGCATCCTGACGAACGGAACAACATTTGGTAAAGCACTGTTTCTACACCTGGGTGATATTTGTGAAAAAGGATATCCTTTCGATCATTACGCGATTCATTTCAGCGGTTACCTGACTGATAACTCTCCTCCTTCCACTGCAGCCTGCGCTATGGTCGAAGAATGGAACCGGCAATACGTATGGCCAAAGCTGAGACTGTCCACGGTTAGCGAGTTCATGAAATATATGGAAACGGAACATGGAAAGGAATTGCAGGTCATTCGCGGAGCCTGGCCTGACTGGTGGATGGATGGATTCGGATCGGCAGCTCTTGAAACCGCTTACAGCCGCATGTCGCATGAAGATTATATCGCCAACCAGGGTCTTATGTCCATGGCGGTTATGCTAAAGCTGGAAATCCCGGAAAAATTGAAAAGGGATATGGAGGATATCTCAGACGATATCTCTTTTTACGATGAACATACCTTTGGCGCTGCCGAGAGCATTTCTGACCCCCTGGTTGAAAATTCCATCGTTCAGTGGAACGAAAAAGCATCCTATGCCTGGGAAGCTGTGAAGAAGAACCGGATTCTCCGTGAAGAAATGATGGGGCTGATACAACCTTATCTGCCTAAGGACAAGGAACCGACCATCTTCGTGATGAATACCCTTAACTGGAGCCGGTCAGGCGAAGTGCTCGTATATATTGATCATCAGATCATCCCTGCCAGTGGAAATTTCAGGATCATCGATGAAACAGGGAAAGCCATACCTGTTCAGCGCTCTGCCAGCCGGGAGGAGGGAACTTACTGGACATTGAATGTCAAAGATATTCCGCCGCTCGGCTATCGTACATTCCGGGTAAAGATGGAAGAGAGTGTCCGGCTTAAAGGTGATAAGAAGATATTCGAGAACATCCTTGAAAATGATTTTTACAGGATGAAAATAGATCCGGAAAGAGGTACTGTCGTGAGTTTGATGGACAAGCAGACAAATGAAGAGTTGTTTGACAGCAATCAGAAATACCAGGCTGGGGAATTCATCTATGAGGAGCTCGGAAAGAACCGCCACCAGTTGGAAGTATTGAAGCTGGATGATTTCAGACGAACACCCTGGAAAGACTTAGCGGTAACAGGGACTTCGGAAGGAGCACTCTGGAAAAGTATTACGCTGCATGGTCAGTCACCGGTTTGTGCCGGTAAAGACGGTGTGACCTGTGAGATCCGTCTTTACAATACCGAAAAGAAGGTCGGGTGGCTCTTTTCAATGAAAAAGATGCCGGTGACCGACGCTGAAGGGGTTTATGTGGCATTTCCTTTCAGATTGAAGGAAGGCAAACTGGAATATGAAACCCAGGGTGGAACAGTACGGCCCGGAAAGGATCAGATCAAAGGATCTGCCACCGACTGGAACGGGATCCAGAACTTCGTTTCGGTCAGGAATGAAAGGAACCAGGTAGTTTTCGTTTCCCCGGAAATACCGCTTGTGCAACTGGGAGATATCAATCTCGGGCAATTTGCCAGGGAATTCAAGCCCTCCTCCAATTCAATTTATTCATGGGTCCTGAACAACTATTGGACGACCAACTTCCGGGCTTACCAGGAAGGTGAATTGAAATGGACTTACCGGATCACTTCAGGGAGTGACACAACAGGACAATTTGCTTGCAGGTTTGGCTGGGGCGAGCGAATACCATTCCTGTCACGAGTTTTTCCGGGTCAGCAGGAAACCTCAGATTTAACCCCACGTACATTTCTTGGTGAAAGCCTGAAAGATCTTTTGCTTGTGGAAGTAAAACCTGTTGATGACGGCAATGGGATCGTCCTTCACCTGAGGGAAATCAATGGAAAACCCCTGTCTGTTCCGGTTTCACAACTGCTTTCAGAGACAGGTGCGATCAGTGTTTCGGAGGTAGATGTTCTCGGTGAGAAGGTCAATAATGCGGGTGATTCTTTGATATTTCTCCCTTACGAAACCAGGTTTTTAAGGATTGGACTGAAGTAAGTCAAAAGTCAAAAGTCCCGAAAAGCAAAAAATCTTTGATCTGGTAGTTTTTCGAGGGACCTCGAAATGAAATCAGAATATCGAGGAAGTTTTGTTAATTTCGGGATTGGGATCAAGATCTGCGGAAATCTCCGTAATAAATCTGTGGAAATCAGCGAGAACCATTGTCTTATGACCGATGTCTGCTCCCTGGATCAGATTGAAAGTCAGGAAATACACTTTTATCGACGGGAAAAGCATCCTGACCAAAGGAAAAAGCATCCTGACCAAAGGAAAAAGCATCCTGACCAAAGGAAAAAGCATCCTGACCAAAGGAAAAAGCATCCTGACCAAAGGAAAAAACACCTAGTATTGAGGACATCACAAGGTAACAGAGTAACAAAGTGACAAAGAAAAAGGTCATAATTCAAACTCTTCATTCATAATTTACTCATAGAGTTACAGTCACAAGGTCACAAGGTTACAAAGTGATTATTTTGATCGCCATCCCCGCGCAAGCAGGGATACCTCATCCTTGAGGAGTGAAGCCTTTGCAGGAAAATTGTGCTTGAGGGAAATGGGCCTGTTTTCTCCGGTTAAAAATTATTCCCCCACATATGATATTTGTATTGATTTTTATTACTTTTACTTAGGAAAAATTTATAGCAGTCATGATTCCAGCAATCGATAATATAATCATTGTCGGTAACTTTATTGACGGCCGCACTGATATCAAATGGACGGATTTTAAATAAACATTTTACAGTGCATGGAAAACAGCTGACATCACTTCTAATGCTAACGTTATAAATACTTGTTTTGAAAAAAGCCCACCTACAAAAAATTCAATACCAAGGCAGATTGAACACTTTCTGCTGTCAAGCAACGTACAAGTCCAAACCATTTGGCAGCCAAAAGAGTGCAACTGCCACTGCTTTTTTTCATTACTTTCTAGACACTTTTAAGAGTAAAAAATAAAGAATAAAACTAATGGTAACACAACAAGACAATACTGTAGCTGCTGACCCTGCAAAGGGTTTCTTTGTTTCAATGCTCATTAAGGACATCACACTCCGTGATGCGATTGGTGATTTAGTTGATAATTCAGTAGATGCTATAAAAGCAAGAGCAAACGGATCTACCGACTTAAAGGGATATGAAATTGAAATCAAACTAGGTAAAAGTTATTTTTCCATAACCGACAACGGTTTTGGAATGGAAGCAAAAGTTGCCAGAAAAACTGCCTTCAATTTTGGAAAGTCGGATCAACATCACTTGATGGATAAATCAATCGGTCAGTTTGGCATCGGTATGAAGCGTGCCTTTTTTAAATTAGGAAGCATAATAAAAGTTAAGTCGGTTGCAGCGACTTCTCAATTTGAACTAACTATTAATGTTCCCGCGTGGCTAAAAAAACCTAAAGAGTGGAAGTTTGAATTTGACAAAGGAACTCTTAATGAAAAAACTAAAAACAGTTCAAGCAAAACTGGATTTACTATTCACATAACTGAATTAAGCGAGGATTCAAAATTGAGTTTCGGTAATGATACTTTTATAACGACCCTTCAAAAAGAAATTGAACTTGAGCACATGCTTAATATCAACAAAGGTCTGAAAATAAAAATTGGTGATTACACTCTAAAACCAAATTATATCACCTTAGTACATGACGATAACATTAAACCAACATATTGGGAGAAGATTGAAAAAAATCAAACCGTAAAAGTTTTTGCAGGAATATCTACAAAGGATGCCGAAGATGGAGGCTGGTATATCTTTTGTAACGATAGACTCATTTTAGGGAAAAACAAAACGGAGGAAACCGTATGGACAGGGGCAAAAGGGGACGGTGTCCCTCTTTGGCATGCTCAATATTTCAGATTCAGAGGTTATGTATTCTTTGAAGCAGAAGATTCTTCAAGGTTACCTTGGAATACAACTAAAACAGGAATGGATTTGGATTCTCCATACTACAAAGAAGTTAGAGCTAAGATGATTATAATGACCAGACAGGTAATGGACTTGCTTGATAAGTTGAAAGAGGAAAAGGAAAAAGATAATCCCGAGGAAAATCAAACTTTGAACAAAGCCATTGAGAAAAGTTTGAAGTCAACAACACCAGTAATTAAAATCCTTGCAAATACTAAACCGTTGGCATATAAATTTATTTATCCGGTTGCATTATTTAATCCGCAGAAGAAAACTAATTCCGTGAAAATTGCTTATCAGGTTTCAAATGAAAAATATGAAGCAGTTAAAGGAAGTTTGGGTGTAAGTTCTCCGAAAGAAGTTGGAGTAGAAACATTCAATTATTATCACGACAACGAAATTTAAAAAGTAGTATGCCAAGCAGCTTTGAAAAAATAAACTACAATTTGCGACCTAACAAGTGTATTGAAAGAAAGATGATGGCTGAAGCATTGGGACGACTTTCGTTCATTGATGATTTAGATACATACCGTTACATTGGCTTCGGCTCTCCATATTTCGCTGACTTCATTCTACTTCACAAAAATCTTGGAATAAAAGATTTGATTAGCATTGAACAGGAAGTCACGAAGAGTCGCCGTTTTGATTTCAATGTTCCATATTCCGGAATCAAAATGAAATACGGTCATTCAAACACAGTGCTTCCAAACCTTGAATTATCCTCATGTAGAAGCATCGTTTGGCTTGACTATGATGATAAAGTTTCATGTTTCATGTTTTCTGACATTAATACTTTCTTTTCAGAAGCTATACCAGGTAGTTTCTTTATTATCTCTGTAAATGTTGAAGAAGAATTCATGGAACTTCCTGATGTGAAGGAAGAAAAGCAGCCAACTTTAAGAGAGTTTCGCTTAAACCAACTAATTGAAAGAGTTGGCAAAGAACGGCTGCCTAATGAAATCATGGAGCAGAATATGACTACGAAAAATTTAAGCAATGCGACTTATCAAATGATTGTAAGGCAAATTGCGACTTCCCTTTTAAATCGTAACGGAATGAAAAAAGATCCCATTGAGTTCAAACAAGTTTTCAATTTCTCTTATAAGGACAACGCAACAATCTTGACCATAGGTGGTATTTTGTTTGATAAATCTCAAAGGGTTGCTGTTAGAAAAATGGCTTTTAATAAACTCCCCTTTTACTCCTACAACAACGATAGCTATAAAATCCAGTGCCCAAATTTGACTTTTAGAGAAATCAAAGCATTGGACACATTATTGCCAAGTGTTTTAGAAAGGCAGGGAATTGGTTTTAAGAATAAAGCTTTCAATAATATTCCGCTTATAGTAACTGATGTAGAAAAATACGCAAAAGTTTATCGCTACTACCCAACTTTCACAGAAGCAAATTTATGAGAAATGGAAAACGAAAAATAAAAGTTCTTGATTTGTTTGCGGGTGCAGGTGGCTTTGGGCTTGGCTTTAGTTTAACCAACGACTTCAAAGTAATTTGTTCTCTTGAAGTTGATAAGTGGGCTGTTGATACACTTAAAGCAAACAATCATGATAAGCAAAAAATAATTCAAGATGATATTCGACACTTTAAAACTGCCCAGCAAATTCTTGCTGCATGTCCTTTAAAACCTGATGTAATAATTGGCGGACCGCCTTGTCAAGGGTTCAGTTATGCAGGACCTACAAAAGACCCGAAAGACCCACGAAATTCTTTATTCAAGAATTTCGTTCAGTGGGTTGATGTTTTGCAACCAAAAGTTTTCGTTATGGAAAATGTGAGAGGACTTTTGACTGGTAAAAACCAAGATGGTGAAAAAGTAATTGAGATTATCAAGGCTGCTTTTAAAGCAATTGACTACACTGTAAAGATTTGGGAACTTAATGCTGCAAACTATGGAGTGCCTCAAAACAGGGAGAGGATTTTTATTGTCGGCAATAAACTGGGAGTTGAAATTACTGAACCACCAATCACTCATTATTTGCCGACTGAAAAGAAAATGCTAAATGGAACAGCAAAATCATTGAAGCAAGCGATAAGTGTTCAGAAAGCCATTGGAGATTTACCTAAATTGAAAGCAGGTGAAGGCGAAGAAGAAACAGATTTTAAAACTAAGCCGAGAAGTGAATTTCAAAAATTAAGCAGAGGTAATACCGAGAAACTTTTTAATCATGTTACAATGGCTCATACCAAGCGAGTTGTTGAACGTTATGAACAAATTTTAAACGGCTTGACACTGGAAGAAATCCCAGAAGAGTTACAAGTAAGAAAGCGAAACGGTAACGGAGAAATTTCCGATCGCGAATACAGTTCTAATTACAGACACCTGAAACCTGAAATGATTTCATACACAATTCCTGCATCGTTCTATTCAAACTTTGTTCACCCGAAACAACCACGGAATATTACCTCACGAGAAGCTGCGAGGTTGCAATCATTTCCTGACTCCTATGTTTTTAAGGGTAAGCGGACGCAAATTTCTTCTAACCTTTTAAAGCAATTAGGGAAGGAAGACGAAAATTTTCTTTCACAATACAACCAAATTGGAAATGCAGTTCCCCCACTTTTAGCTAAAGCTGTTGCGACAAGAGTATTTGATTTCATTGAAGAATGTAAGAAGGCAAAAAAAGCAAGATGTCGTCGGACAAAAAAATACACTCATAAATACCGAACAATACACCTCAAGACCAACGTTTTGTAGAGAGAGTATTTTTCTTCTACCCTAGAAGGATTTTTTACCAGTTCTCCAACCTAGAGTTTTATCATCTTTATACACTCAACTCTATCCTTTGTTTGGATCTTAACGGTGTACAGACCTGTCGCCAATTCGCTCACATCAACCTCAGCCGGATTTTGATTCCTGAACCTTTCATTCAACATCATTTTTCCAGTAATATTATAAATGCTGATCAAGGTTCCTTCAGGCTGTTTCGTTTTCAAATCGATTGTGATTCTCTCTTTGACAGGGTTCGGAAAAATGCTGAATAAGGATGACGGCAATTTGGTTTCCGCAAGGGAAACAACACCCCCGTTGGTTGTGGTGAGTATTGTTCCGTTCATACCCACTACACAACCGGTGCTGGTGTCAGAAAAGCAGATTGAGTATAAATTATTTGATGTTCGGCTAGATAAGAAACTCCATGATGATCCGCCATTTGTTGTTTTCAGAATGGTTCCGTTATAGCCTGCCACATATCCGGTATTGATATCGGCAAACCATACGGACGAAAGATACTCATCAGTTCCGCTGGATAATGTGCTCCATGTGGTGCCTGCATCGGTGGTTTTTAATATTATTCCGGGGAAGCCTACTGCATAGCCGCTGGAAGCATCAGAAAAGAAACACGACGATAGATCGTTTGATATTCCGCTTTGCAATATAGTCCAGGTTGATCCGCCATTTGTGGTTTTTAATATGGTTCCGTGATTACCCGTCACAAAACCGGTCGTTGTATTTGTAAAGAAAACAGAACTCAGGAAATATTGCGTTCCGCTTTGCAGCGGGGTCCAGGTTGTTCCTCCGTTTATGGTTTTCAGGATGGTCCCCGAATCACCTGCCGCATATCCTATAGCATCATCGGGAAAGCAGACGGACCATAAAAGTTTTGAAGTGCCGGAAGAAAGTGTTATCCAACTCGAGCCACCGTCAATGGTTTTTAGGAGTGTTCCATTCCAGCCTGAAACATACCCGACATCGGGTCCAATAAAAAAAGCCGAACTTAATCCGGTGGTTGTGCCGCTGGAAAGCCCCGTCCAGGATGAACCATTGTTGGTGCTTTTTAAAATTGTTCCATTGTCTCCGACAGCATAACCGGTATTGGCATCGGGAAAAGAAACCGAAAACAGCAGCCGCCTGGTGCCGGAAGACAGTTCAGCCCAGGTCGCACCTGCATTGCTGGTCTTTAAAATGCTCCCGTAACTGCTTACGATATATCCTGTAGTGGTATCGGGGAAGTGTACGGAATTCAGCAACAATGTTGTATCGCACCAGAAGGTTGTCCAGGTCGTGCCTCCGTTGGTTGTCTTTAAGATGATACCCTTGGGATCCATCATGCTTGCGGATCTTCCCGCCACATAGCCTGTTCCCGCATCGGTGAAGTAAACAGAATTTAACCGGGCCGTTGTTCCTGTTGTTAATGCTGACCAGGTGGCACCTGCATCGGTTGTCTTGATAATGGTTCCTGTACCACCAACTGCATAACCTGTGTTGCTATCGGTAAAATATACTGATAACAATCCGTTGGTCACACCTGTTGGTAAATATGTCCAGCTTGTTCCTCCATTGGTTGTTTTAAGGATTGTTCCGGGACTACCAGTCACATAACCGGTATTGGCATCCGTAAAAAAAACGGAATATCCGGTCGAGGTGGTTCCAGGCAGTGAAACCCACGTCGTACCGCCATCAATGGTTTTTACAATTCCGGAAAGCCCTGTTGCATAACCGGTACTGGCGTCCGGAAAGTGAACGGATAACAATAGAAATGGTAATGTTCCCTGGTATGTATTCCAGGTTGTTCCTCCGTCAGCTGTTTTTAAAATGGTCCCGGTTGAGGCAATAAGATTCCCGCCTACGGCAAATCCGGTATTTGAATCAATGAAATAAATTGAATTTAACTGATCCTGGGTTTCAACAGATAAAACGCCCCAGGTTATGCCTCCATCGGTTGTTTTAATTATAGTTCCGCCACCACCAACAGCATAACCGGTGGCAGCACTGGTAAAGAAAACTGAATTCAATGGATTCCCTTGTGGCAAGGGGTTTTGCCAGGTCCATTGGGAGAATGTAATTGCTGAAATCAAACACAGGCATAACAGGATAAATGTCTTTTTCATAAAACTTTTATTTAGAAATGTCAAATGTCAAAAGTCAAAAGTCAAAAGTCAAAAGTCAAATTTCAAATTAACCTAATTGACCAAATTGACCTAAATCCTATCTTTCCAGCTCTATCCTCCATCCTCTATTCTTGCCATTTCGCTACTTCACTACTTCACTATTTCGCTACTTCGCTACTTCGCTACTTCACTACTTCACTATTTCGCTACTTCACTATTTCGCTACTTCGCTACTTCACTACTTCGCTACTTTACGTAAGTGACATTCCTCCTCGGCCTCACAATGGTACGTTTGAACTGGAATTTCGGGAATCCGACGATGATGGTTTCAATAACCTCATTGTTCTGCGGGATCTTAAAGAGGGACTTCAATTCCATGCTCCGGTTGATCGCGGGCCCGATCAGACCGATCACCGTTGCCCCCAGGCCAAGTGAATGTGCGGCAAGAAATGCATACGTCGTACAGATATGCGAATCAACGGTATGTTCGCCTGCATCCACAGGTCCATGAAACAGGAGCAGGGCAGGAGCATCCCTTGAGATATCGTCCAGGCCTCCCGCAAGGTCATAATTTCCTTTGGCAACGCGGGGCGCGATAAAATCATGGACTGTAGAATAATCTTCTTTTTTGAGAAAACGTTTCATTGTCCATCGCATTATCGGATTACTCATCATCCATCCTATGTCACGGTAAGTTTTGGAAATAGCAGGAAGTGCTTTTCGGATGACTTCCTTGTTTGTAACGACAGAGATTCCCGTATTATCAGGGCATACCCCGTATGGAGCAAGAGAAATGGCATCAATGATCTTTGCAAGCATTTCTTCGGGTACGGGCTTGTCTTTGAATATGCGCACTGATCTCCTCGTCTTGAGAAAGTCCATAAAGGTTTGGTAATCGATGCTTATCGAAGGCAGTTCAGGAAAATTAACCTTATAGGAAAGACCTTCGATATGGACAGACCTTGTTTCGCAGACAGCCATGCAATGACCGCACATAACACACAGGTCAACACGGTCTTCAAGGAAGTATGATTTTCCCTTAACATTTTTAGCAAGTAGCCCTTCTGGGCAGATAGCGATACAAAGCCCGCACTGGCTGCATAAATTTTGATCGATTGAATGGTGCATCTGGTTGATTTAATAAAGTTGGGACATAACAAAGATAGGTAATACATGACAGAATACAAAATACGGTTAAAATTCATTAAATTTGCCGGCTGAAATGAAATGCGTGTGAAGAGATACAGAACGGCCGGCTATTTTTTCTTTTTATCATTCATGATTGTTATTGCAGGTTGCAGCGTCGTTAAAGAAGCCAACCAGGCAGCAGCTTTGGCAAAATGTGATTTCAGAATACTTTCTGCAACAAATATACAGTTGCTGGGAATCAATGTTCAGAATATCAAATCCTTTTCCGATATAAACCTTCTTGATGCGCAGCGGATGATACGCGGTATTGCAGCCCCCACCGTTCCCCTGAAACTTACCCTGAACGTCGAAGCACGGAATCCGAATGATAAAGAAGCCGGACTGCGAAAACTGGAATGGATCCTTTTTATTGATGATATCCAGATGACAAATGGTACGGTTGATGAGGATGTCATGATCCCGCCAAACAACGGCAGCACTGTAGTACCTGTCAAAATAAACGCTGATCTCAAGCAGGTTCTCCAGGGGAAATCAGCGGATGCACTCCTGAATTTCGGGATGAACCTTTCCGGGGTCGGGAATAAGCCAACCCGGTTTCTTATAAAATTAAAGCCAACGATCATGATCGGCAAAAAGGCCATTGTTTACCCTGGATACATAAATGTACGAACAGAATATACCTCTCAATAATGACCCGTGCGGATGGAACCTACCCCTGTGATCGAAGTAAGAGGCGTTCATAAGTCTTTCAAAACAGTCCATGCTGTAAAAGGCATTGAACTTCAAATCCTCCAGGGTCAGTTCGTGGCATTGCTGGGCCCGAACGGAGCAGGAAAAACCACCCTCGTGGAGATGATCGAAGGGATACAGAAACCTGACGAGGGAGAAATCCTGCTAATGGGGAAAAAATGGAAGGGAAACGAGGATGAACTTCACCGGATCATCGGGATATCCTTACAGGAAACACGTTTCATCGACAAACTGACGGTGTTTGAAACACTCAGATTGTTTGCCAGTTTCTTTACCCTTTCCCGGGACCGGGTGAATGAGATCATGGAGATGATTGGCCTGGAGGAGAAGAGGAAATCTTATGTTGTGAACCTTTCCGGCGGGCAGCGACAACGGCTTGCTGTCGGGATCGCGCTGCTCAATTACCCGAAAATCCTGCTTCTTGATGAACCAACCACCGGCCTTGACCCGAATGCACGTCGGGAGATATGGTCGATCCTTCTGAAACTGAAAGATCATTCCGATACATCGCTCATTCTTACTACACATTACATGGAAGAAGCAGAGCAATTGTGCAACAGGATCATTATCATCGACGAGGGGAAGATACTGAAGGAAGGCACACTGGATCAACTTCTGAAAGAGAATCACGACCGGAAGATCGTTGAATTCACCCTGGAGGAAACTTCCGTGGATCAGGGCTCATTGAATTCATTGGAGCATTTCAACCTGAAATGGGATCCTGTAAGCAACCGTGGCAGCCTGGAAATTTCGCAGGTGGAAACCGATCTTCCCGAGTTTTTCCGGTTTCTTGAAAAGCATGAACTTCACCTGAAGAACATGGAATTCAGGAGACAGACTCTTGATGATCTCTTCACTTCTTTGACCGGGAGGCACCTGCATGAATAAAATTGTAAGGCAAAACCAGCTTCTGGAACTGATCATCGCAAGGATCAGGGAGACCATCCGCGAGCCAGGGGTCATTTTCTGGGGCATGATCTTCCCAATGCTGATGTCGCTGGGCCTCGGGATCGCCTTTATGAATAAGTCAGACATCTTCAGGAAGGTGGCGGTAGTCAGGGAAGATAGTGCAGGAACAACGGCATCTTCCGGCCTGAGTAACCTGGAAACGTTTTTTGTGACAAAATGCGAAAAGCCGCAAATCTCAAAGGAAGGATTCCTTTCTTACAAATTTACCATCAAAGATGAAAAATTGGGGAATACCACTTTCCTGTTCCAGAAAATGAGAAGGGAAACAGCCATGGTGCTGGTTAAACGAGGAAGCCTTTCCGTTATTCTTCGGGAACACGACGGCAAGACAGAATACAACTTTGACCCGATGAACCCGGATGCTCAACTGACCTATCTCAAGCTTTCAAAGATCCTGGGAGGGGAGACTGATCCTTACACGGAAAATCATGAGAATATCCAACCGCTTACTGTCAGCGGAACAAGATACATCGACTTCCTCATCCCGGGATTGATCGCCATGGGTGTGATGATGTCGAGCATGTGGGGCATCAGCTATGATATCATCGAAAAGCGATCGAAAAAACTGCTCCGGCGGATGGTAGCCACCCCGATGAAAAAATCACATTTCCTGATGGCCCTTATGACCGTAAGGCTGGGGATGAATTTCGTGGAAGCCGGGCTCCTGTTCCTGTTTGCTAGTATCGTGTTCGGAATTTCAATCCAGGGCAATATCGCTGCACTTTTTGTTTTGTTCATCACGGGAAACATGGCATTTGCAGGGATGGCCATCTTCATTTCCTCCCATACCTCAAGCACCGAAGTGGGGAATGGTTTTATCAATGCAGTCGTCATGCCGATGATGGTTCTTTCCGGTGTATTCTTCAGCTATCACAATTTCCCCGACTGGACAATGCCATTCATCAAACCCCTGCCTGCCACCATGCTTGCCGACAGCCTGCGAAGCATCTTTATCGAAGGGGCCGGGTTCAGTGAAGTTGCGATACCTTCTCTTTCACTCGCCACTATCGGGATCGTTTTCTTTGCAGCCGGACTGAAGGTGTTTAAATGGCATTGACGGATGCCGGTGTCGGAGGTCAGAGGTCGGAAGATGGATGATGGATGATGGATGATGGAAGATGGATGATGGATGATGGATGATGGAACTTCTTTAATTATCCAATTACTTTGTTACTCTGTTACTTTGTCACTTTGTTACTTTGTTACTTTGTTACTGTGTAACCTTGTCCCAAAAGAACGAATATCGCATAAAGCATTGATATATTTCAATCTGTTAAATTTCGTCACCTCAGAATTAATTAATAATTTTCACGAAAAATTAAACGACAATGAAGATACCTAAGACGATTTACAACTGGCTGAGTATCACGGGATTTATTTTTGCAGTGAACAGTGCCATCCTGATTCTTGTACTGTTTATTTTCTCTGAACTTTCATCGAGTTCGAATATTTACAACGGAGTTTTTACTTACATTATTCTTCCTGTGATCCTGGTGATCGGGTTATTGCTGATCCCGATAGGGATGCTGATCAAGCGAAAGAAAATCAAGGAAGTTGAAGAGCGATGGCCCATGCTGGATTTAAACAATCCGCGCCAGCGCAGGAACCTGTTGCTGATCTCTGTGTTTACTTTTCTTTTCCTGATCGTATCGGCCATGGGCAGCTATGAAGCGTTCAACTATACGGAATCAGTGGAATTCTGCGGGAAACTTTGTCATCAGGTGATGAGCCCTGAATATACTACCTATCAAAATTCACCGCATGCACGGGTGGCCTGTGTTGAATGCCATGTCGGGGAAGGAGCGGGCTGGTATGTGAAATCAAAGTTATCCGGAATGTACCAGGTCTATTCTGTACTTTTCCACAAATACCCGAAGCCCATTCCCACGCCAATTGAAAGCCTCCGTCCTGCACGTGAAACCTGTGAAAGGTGCCACTGGCCGCAGAAATTCTACGCACGTACGCTTCGTACCCAACGTGGCTACCTGACCGACTCCCTGTCCACCGAATGGAACATTTCCATGCTGATGAAAACCGGTCCTCAGCTAGGTTCAATGGGTCTCATTGAAGGAATTCACTGGCATATCAATCCGAATATCAAAATCGAATACATTGCCTCCACCAAAGACCGTGAGACCATTCCGTGGGTCAGGTATACAAACCTGAAAACCGGGGAGGTCCAGATCTTCCAGGATACAACGAATATGCTTACGCAGAAAGGAAAAGACACGCTGGCCGTGAGGGGAATGGACTGTATGGATTGTCATAACAGGCCTTCACATTCATACAAATCAGCACCCGTCTATGTCGACAATGCCATGGTCAAGGGCTCCATCCCTAAAGAGCTTCCATTCATCAAGAAAGTTGCCATGAATGTCCTGAAAGGTCCATTCACAACAACGGATTCTGCCCTGATGTTCATCCGCGACAGCATCACCAACTTCTACAGGATCACCTACCCGGATATATACAGGACCAGGAAGAATCTTATTGATAAAGCCATTAAAGGGATACAGGATGAATTTTCGATCAACGTTTTCCCTGAAATGGGTGTGACAGCGGAAAAATACCTCAATCATATCGGCCATCTTGAATCTGACGGGTGTTTCCGGTGCCATTCCGACCGACATGTAAGCGATAAGGGGAAAGTCATCTCGAAGGACTGCAATCTCTGCCACTCGATCATATCACAGGGACCGACAGGTAACATGAAATATACGTCAGTGAATGAGAACATGGAATTCATGCACCCCATCGATGTCAAGGACAACTGGAAAACGTACTTCTGCACCGAATGTCACAGGACCCTCTATCCATAATAAGTGAAGAGCGAAGAATGAAAAGTAAAAAGTTTATTTTTTGAATTATTCACCTTACACTCTTCACTTTTCTCTTTTCACTTTTCACTATTTCAGCCTTCTTCCATAAATTTTCATTACATCAGGGGGTGTTAAATGTAAAATTAATTTTTGTACATTTGCACACCTAATTTCCAGCATATGTTCACTGATTCCGAGAAATTCCATGGTGAAGGACTGACTTACGACGATGTGCTGCTTGTTCCTGCCTATACTGACGTTCTTCCGCGTGAAGTGGATGTGGCAACCCTTCTGACCAGAAATATAAAACTCAATATTCCAATTGTATCCGCCGCCATGGATACCGTAACGGAAGCCACCATGGCCATTGCCATTGCCCAGGAAGGCGGTATTGGTGTTCTTCATAAGAACATGTCGATAGAATCCCAGGCATTGCATGTCAGGAAAGTCAAGCGGGCAGAGAACGGGATGATCCTTGACCCGGTGACCATTCATGAGAATGAACTCGTGGGAAACGCTCTTGAGCTGATGAAGGAATTCAACATTGGCGGCATCCCGGTAACTAATGACGACGGTGTTCTTGTCGGGATCGTTACCAACCGCGATTTAAGGTTCGAAAGGGATCTGATGCGGCCTATCATTGAGGTCATGACTAAAAATGTGGTCACGACATTTGAATTTACGGATTTCTCCAAAGCCGAGGAAATTCTCCAGAAATACAAGATCGAGAAGTTGCCGGTGGTCGATAAAAGCAATAAACTGGTCGGATTGATCACCTACAAAGATATTATCAAAATAAAAGCACGGCCAAATGCCTGTAAAGACAGCAGAGGCCGCCTCCGTGTTGCCGGTGCAGTCGGCGTTGCATCCGATACGATGGAAAGGGTTGCAGCCCTTGTCCGGGAAGGGGTTGATGCAATTGTGATCGATACGGCACACGGACACTCGAAGCTGGTCATGGACATGGCAGCGAGGGTTAAGAAGGAATTTCCCGACATCGACCTGATCGCCGGGAATATTGGCACTGCTGATGCCGCAAAAGATTTTATCAAAATAGGAGTGGATGGCTTAAAGGTCGGGATCGGTCCCGGCTCCATCTGCACGACCCGGATCATTGCCGGGATCGGAATTCCGCAGTTATCGGCCATCTACGAAGTATCAAAGGGTTTAAAGGGATCCGGGATCCCGGTCATCGCCGACGGAGGTATTCGCTACACAGGCGATATCGTGAAAGCCCTCGCCGCCGGTGCCCACTCAATTATGGCAGGCTCACTGTTTGCCGGGGTTGACGAGTCCCCGGGAGAAACGATCATCTACGAAGGAAGAAAATATAAGACCTACAGGGGCATGGGTTCTGTAGAAGCCATGCAGATGGGCTCAAAAGATCGCTATTTCCAGGATGTTGAAGAAGATATCAAAAAACTGGTCCCCGAAGGCATTGTCGGCCGTGTTCCATATAAAGGATCCCTGTCAGAGGTAATCTACCAGATGGTTGGCGGGCTCAGATCAGGAATGGGCTATACAGGATCAAAAACCATTGATCAGTTGCAAAAGGCCAGGTTTATTAAAATCACCTCTGCGGGAGTCACTGAAAGCCATCCCCATGATGTGACAATCACCAGTGAAGCCCCCAATTATAGCCGGTAAAATCAGAATTCAAAATATATAAGTGTCAATTTAAATTATATAGAACGATGAAACGAATGAAGTTTAATCTCTTGGTTGTACTCTGTTTATTGATTAATAGCTTACCTGCCATTTCACAGGTTAAAAATGATGATGTCCTTCTGACCATCGACAAGAAAAATATTTCTGTGGGAGATTTCCTGTCAATCTACAGGAAAAATAATCCGAAAGGTGAAAATATTGATAAAAAGAACCTTGAGGAATATCTTGATCTTTTCATCAACTTTAAATTGAAAGTAACAGAAGCTGAAGATATGGGCCTCGACACGGTAACTTCATTTAAAACAGAATTGAACGGCTATCGCGATCAGCTTGCAAAACCATATTTTACTGACGAAGCCACCATTGACCGGCTGGTTAAGGAAGCCTGGGACCGTGAACATTTTGATCTCCGTGCCAGTCATATCTTTCTCCGCCTCAAACAGGATGCGTCACCGGAAGATACCCTTACAGCATACCAGAACCTTGTTAAAGTAAGGGAACGGATCATGAACGGTGAATCATTTGAAAAGCTCGTTGCTGAATTCTCTGAAGACCCTTCGGCAAAGGACCAGGAAGCTACCAAAACAAGGCCGCTTCAAAAAGGAAATCACGGGGATCTTGGTTATTTTACCGTATTCGATATGGTTTATCCCTTTGAAACCGCAGGATACACAACAGCTCTCGGAAAAGTTTCCGGTATCGTAAGAACAGATTATGGTTATCATCTCATCAAGGTGACCGATAAAAGGGATGCCATGGGAAAAGTTTCGGTATCACATATATTTAAGCTGATCCCCCGGGACGCTACCCATGCCGATTCACTGGCCGTAAAGAACAAGATCGACTCTGTCTACCAGAAGCTGAAAGCCGGTGCCAGTTGGGACGATGTGGTGAAACAATTCTCCGACGATAAAGGCAGTGCGCAAAAAGGGGGTCTCCTTCCCAAATTCGGTGTCAACCGGATGGTGCCTGAATTCATAACGGCCATCTATAAACTGAAAAAGGATGGTGATATCTCCGAACCATTGCTGACCCCGTATGGGTGGCATATTATAAAGCTGAACGAACGTAAAGGCCCGGGGACATTTGATGAGGAAAAAGCCGACATCAAGCAGAAAGTTAACAAGGATTCCCGTTCACAGCTGGCAAAAGAAACGGTTTACAAGAAGATAAAAGCGGAATACGGGTTTACTGAATACCCTGATGCAAAAATGGATTTTTATAAAGTGATTAATGATAGCATCTATGTCGGAAAATGGGACCCGGAACTGGCAAAGGACCTGAAGAAGCCATTGTTCAAGATCGGGACACTCACAGTTACACAGCAGGATTTTGCAAAAAATATTGCAGCAAAACAGAAGAAACGTGAAAAACTGAATCTGGAATACATCGTTGATCAGCTCTATAAAGATTTCCTGAACGAAAACCTGATCAAGGTCGAAAACCAGCACCTCGAAACAAAATACCCCGAATTCAGAGCCTTGATGGATGAATATAAGGATGGAATACTGCTCTTCGACCTGACGGACCAGAAAGTCTGGTCAAAAGCTGTTAAGGATACCGTCGGGTTAAAGGATTTTTATGAAAAGAACAAGAATAATTACATGTGGGATGAACGTGTTGATGCTTCCATCTATATCCTGAAAGACCCGAAATTTGCACAGAAAGTAAAGAACTTTATTAAATCCGGGCTGAATGATAACGATATATTGAAGGAGCTCAATTCCGATACATTGAAAATCCTGAATATCGAAAATGGCAAATATTCAAAGAAAGATAATAAGTATATCGATGCGGTAACATGGGTTCCCGGTATATCGAAAGACATTACATCCGATTCCCTGCTTGTATTTGTGAATATCAAAGCGCTGATAAAGCCTGAAGTGAAAGCCCTGAGCGAAGCCCGTGGTTTGATCACTGCAGATTATCAGAATTATCTTGAGAAGATCTGGATCGGGCAGCTTCGCCAGAAATATCCCGTGGTTGTTCACCGTGATGTTCTCGAAAAAATCAAATAACCCGAATTGAAACAACTGATCATACTTCTGCTGGTTCTTCTTACCGGCTGTTCGACCTTTTTTAAGAAAAAAACGGAGCGGCTTCTTGCAAGGGTGAATGATGAATACCTTTATGAGTCCGACCTTAAAGGAGTTATTCCACCGAATACCCTGCCTAAGGACAGCCTTATTCTGGCGAAAAGCTTTATCGATAATTGGGTCAGACAAAACCTGATCGTCGACCAGGCGCAGAAGAATCTCACGGCCGATCAGATGGATTTCACCAAACAGCTCGAAAGCTACAAGAATTCACTGATGGTATTCGAATATGAGAACGCACTTGTCAGGCAGAAACTCGATACGATCATAACCGAAGATGACATAACCAACTATTACGATTCAAACCAGAAGAATTTCCTCCTGAAGGATAACATTGTGCGCATCCAGTATGTAAAGCTGCCTCTAAAATCCCCCCAGGTCAGGCAATTCAGGAGCCTCCTGAATTCCGAACGATCGGAGGATAAAGTGAACCTCGCCAACCTGAGTGAGAAATATGCCGCTGATTTTTTCCTGGATGACCAGAATTGGATCCTTTTCAGGGATGTATTGAAAGAAGTGCCGATAAAAACATATGACCAGGAGGACTTCCTCAGGAATCACCGTGACATTGAAACACAGGATTCTCTTTTTACCTACCTGGTAAAGATCAGGGATTTCAAAATAAAGGAGAGCATTTCACCGTTAAGTTTTGAGAAGGAACGGATCAGGAATATTCTTTTGAATAAAAGAAAAGTTGACCTTATCAATAAAATGCACCAGGAAATTTATGATGATGCATTAAAGCACAGTAAGTTCGAGGTGTATTGATGAATTACTTCTTACCGTAAAATCAATCGATGAAAAAAAGCAGTTTTACACTCCTGTTGCTGATCCTTTTATCGGGACAATGGCACTTCCTTTGGGCACAGGCATCTCAGGATTCGGTCATCGACGGAGTGGTCGCCATTGTCGGGGCAAACATCATCATGAAGTCTGACATTGAGAATCAGTACCTGCAGATCCGCAGCCAGGGCTCCATTACAGGAAGCGCCACCCATATTAAATGCCAGATACTCGAAAATATGCTTTTTCAGAAGCTCCTGCTCAATCAGGCAGAGTTCGACAGTGTTCAGGTTACCGACTCACAGGTGGAAAGTGAAATGGATCGTCGTATGAGGTATTTTATCAACATGGCAGGATCGCCGGAAAAACTTGAAGAAACATACCAGAAATCGATCGTCGAGATCAAGAATGAAATGCGAGATATCATCCGCGAACAGATGAAAACCGAGCAAACCCAGCAGAAGATCACCAAAGATGTAACCATTACTCCTTCTGAAGTAAAAGCATTCTTCAGGAGAATACCTAAGGATAGCATTCCCGATATCAATTCCGAGTTCGAAGTTGGGATGATCGTTAAAATTCCTGCAATCGGCGACGCCGAAAAAGCGGAAGTTAAGAATAAGCTTATTGCCCTGAAGGAAAGGGTCGCAAAAGGAGATGATTTCAGTACACTCGCCATTTTATATTCGGAAGATCCCGGATCATCGAAAAAGGGAGGCGAACTGGGATTGTTCAAGCGTGGCGAAATGCGACCTGAATTTGAAGGGGCCGCTTTCAAACTCAAACCCGGCGAAGTTTCTGATGTTGTGGAAACCGAAGATGGGTTTCACCTGATCCAGATGATCGAGCGGAGGGGCGATTACATTAATGTCAGGCACATCCTGATGCAGCCGAAAGTCTCACCCCTGAGTTTAAGTGCGGCCAGGATCAAGCTCGACAGCGTTGCAACCCTGATCGATAACAAGAAAATGAAGTTTGACGAAGCAGTGCTTAAATACTCTGATGATCCAAGCAAGAACAACGGGGGAATGATGATAAATCCGGCTACCGGCACTACAAGATTTGAGTCCGGACAAATGGATCCCAAGGTTTTCTTTGTTGTTGATAAATTGAAGGTCGGGGAGATCTCAGCACCTGTCCTGTTCAAATCAGAACGGGGGAAGGAAGAATACAGGATCTATCTGCTGAAGGAAAGGACCAACCCCCACAAGGCTAATCTAGAGCAGGATTATGCAAAGATCCATCAGTGGGCGCTTGAGAAAAAGAAAATGGATGTTATTGATGAGTGGATAAGTGAAAAAACAGCGAAAACGTACATAAGGATCATGGACCAGTATAAAAGCTGTGATTTTCAAAGAAAATGGAATTCAAAATAAAATAGGAGAACTATGCAATATTCATCAGACGTAGAAGCTGTTGATGCCCTCGTGGCAAAATACAATCTGTTGAAAGCAGAGATTGCCAAAGTGATTGTTGGACAGGATGAGGTAGTAAAAAACCTTCTGATCTCAGTATTCTGCAAAGGACATTGCCTTCTTGTGGGTGTTCCCGGTCTTGCAAAGACATTGATGGTCAATACGCTTTCCAAGGCGCTGGGCTTGAGTTACAGCAGGATCCAGTTCACCCCCGACCTGATGCCATCCGATATCATCGGTACTGAGATCCTTGACGAGAACCGCAAATTCCGGTTTATCAAAGGCCCTGTGTTTGCAAATATCATCCTCGCTGATGAAATCAACCGTACACCGCCAAAAACACAGTCGGCCCTTCTTGAAGCAATGCAGGAGAAAGCTGTAACCGTCGCCGGTGTATCCTTCAAGCTGGAAGAACCCTTTTTCGTTCTTGCCACCCAGAACCCGATCGAGCAGGAAGGTACATACCCATTGCCGGAAGCCCAGCTCGACCGCTTCATGTTCAATATCTGGCTTGATTACCCTTCATTTAATGAAGAGGTCAGCATTGTGAAAAACACCACATCCCGTCATACATCTGAAACACACGTCGTGTTAAGCGCCGAGGAGATCCTTTTCTTCCAGGAACTGATCCTGAAAATCCCTGTTCCGGATAACGTTTTCGGCTATGCCGTGAATCTTGTTTCAAGGACCCGGCCGAATACGCCGAACGCTGATGACTGGACAAACCGTTACATCACCTGGGGTGCCGGACCCAGGGCTTCACAATACCTCATCTTTGGTGCAAAATGCCATGCCGCCCTGCATGGAAAATATTCACCTGATATGGAGGATATAAAAGCCGTTGCCAAGTCCGTGCTTCGTCACAGGATCGTCAGGAATTACAAAGCCGAAGCCGAAGGCATCAAGGTGGAGGATATTGTCGATCACTTGCTTGGGAACAGCTGATTAAGTGATGAGGTGATGAGGTGGTGAATTATAATGTCGTTCCGAGTGGAGTCGGGAAATGAGCAAGAGCATCCGGCATCCAGCATCCAGCATCCAGGATCCGGTTTCCTGAAATATTTCATATTCTTACCTGCGAATTTCGTATCACGGTTTCGTGAATATATAAGATTTAAGCGTAATTTTATTTAAAATTTGATGAACCATGAAATTCAGATACTTTTATTTTGCAATGTCGCTCTTAGTGGCTGCTGCATTCGTGTTCCTGCTGATTGGGTGCAACATGAACAGCAACAATGACGGGACGCAGAAGGATGGTCAGCTGAGAGGCAAGATCACTATTTCCGGTGCATTTGCATTATACCCGATGACCGTTAAATGGGCGGAGGAGTTTAAAAAGCTTCATCCTAAGGTCACCATAAATATTTCAGCAGGAGGTGCTGGTAAAGGAATGGCGGATGCATTGTCGAAAATGGTGGACCTTGGGATGTACTCAAAGGAGGTAAGCCCGGAAGAGAGAGCAAAAGGAGCATGGTCGCTGGCCGTTGCAAAAGATGCGGTTTTGCCGACCATAAATTCCCAAAACCCTGTTCTGAAACAATTACAGCGGAAGGGGATTACAAAACAGATACTCACCGATATTTTCATCACGGAAAAAGTGAAAACCTGGGGGCAGGCTTCAGGTACCGGATCTAAAGCTGAATTGCAGGTTTTTACAAGGTCTGATGCTTGTGGTGCTGCTGAAATGTGGGCAAAATACCTGGGAAATAATAAGCAGGAAGATCTGCAGGGCTTAGGTGTGAATGGTGATCCCGGGGTGGCTGATGCCGTCAGGAAAAATACCGAAGGCATCGGTTTCAATAACCTGAATTTTATCTTCGATATGCAAACACGGAAAGCATACCCGGGACTGGATGTTATCCCGATCGATGTAAACGGGAATGGCATGATCGACCCGGATGAAGATTTTTACACGTCCCTTGACAAGGTCATGCAGGCGATCAAAGATTGCAAATATCCTTCCCCGCCTGCGCGTGACCTTTATTTTGTTTCTGCCGGAAAGCCTGCCGATAAAAGTGTCGTCATGTTTCTTCAGTGGGTCCTGACGGATGGACAGAAATACCTGAATGAAGCAGGATATGTTCCGGTATCAGAGGATAAGATCAAAGCAGGGATCGAAAAATTAAAGTAGTTTCATTAAGTGGAATATTCTTAATTTCGCTTCATGTACATACTAAACCGTCAGCAAAGGCATGGGGTGAACAATACCTGGATGATCCTGAGCCTGCTTTTGGTGGCGACACTTCCTTTTCTGCTGTTTCTCGGGCTTTACCTGAAATCATTTTATCTTCTTCATGATTATCACCTCGGAAATCTACTGTTTTCAAAGGAATGGAAGCCAGGCAGTGGTAAATTCGGTTTTTTTCCGTTCATTGTTGGATCCATTTGGGTCACATTGCTGGCCATGGTGATCTCAGCCCCGGTTTGCCTTCTTTCTGCGATCTATGTTACGCAGTACACGAAGAAAAGAATGCTCAGGATCATGCATCCTGCCATCGACATCCTGGCTGGTATCCCTTCAGTGGTCTATGGCTTATGGGGAATCCTGGTGATTGTACCGTTCATTTCCAGGTATATGGGACCGTTCTTCAATGTCCATACAAGCGGTTACAGCATCCTTGCTGCAGCATTTGTCCTTTCCATTATGATCGTACCCTTCATTCTGAATATCCTGATCGAGATCTTCCGTTCCATTCCGCTGGAGTTGAAAGAAGCATCACTGGCCATGGGATCTACGGAATGGCAATCGATCAAGCATGTGATCCTGAAGAAGGCGCTGCCCGGGATCATTGCCGCATTTGGTTTCGGGCTCGCACGGGCATTCGGGGAAACCATGGCGGTGCTGATGGTTGTGGGAAATGTAGTCAGGCTGCCCAAAAGCGTTTTTGACCCGGGGTATACGCTTCCGGCGCTGATCGCGAACAACTATGGCGAAATGCTTTCGATACCGAAGTATGATTCGGCGCTGATGTTTGCTGCCCTGGTGCTCCTGGCTGTTTCATTGTTCTTTAACCTTGTGATGCACTTTTTTATCACGCGTTATAATAAATATTGATTTGAAATTATCACAGAAAATAGAGGAGAAATTTTTCAAGGTGCTGATGATCATCGCCACCTACTTTATTCTTACGATCCTCATACTGATCATTTACAGCATATTTGAGAAAGGATTGAAATCGCTGAGCTGGGAGATCCTTACGCAGGTACCGAAAGGAGGCTATTATTACGGAAAAGGCGGAGGTATCCTGAATGCCATTCTCGGGTCGCTTTGCCTCGCTGTCGGCGCCACGATCCTGGCTTTTATCATTGGCCTTCCGGTGGCCTTGTATATCAATGTATTTCTTGTCCGCCGGAAAAAGATTGTTGCGCTGATCCGTTTTCTGCTTGATCTTATCTGGGGGATCCCATCCATCGTTTACGGCGCTTTTGGCTTTTCGGTCATGATCTACCTTGGCATCCAAACCTCGCTCCTGGCAGGGATCATCACTGTTACCCTGTTCATCCTGCCGATCATGATCCGCTCAATGGATGAAATATTGCGTACGGTTCCCATCGGGTTGATGGAAGCTTCGTATTCAGTGGGATCAAATCAATCGGAGACCGCCTTTAAGATCTTTACCCGGCAGGCCAGTTCCGGAATAGTAACGGCCGTCCTTCTTTCTTTCGGACGGGGGATTGGAGATGCCGCTTCGGTTTTGTTTACTGCAGGGTATACGGATAATCTCCCTAATTCACTTATGGAACCAGTCGCCACTTTGCCACTTTCGATCTTTTTCCAGCTTTCATCGCCGGTGCAGGCGGTCCAGGAACGTGCTTATGCATCAGCACTGGTTCTGACTTTTATCATTCTGGTGGTCAGCTTATTTTCCCGGGGATTGGGAAAACGTTACCATAAAACGAAAATCAATTTTTAACGGAAAGAACATTGGGATCATGACGGAAAATCCAAAAATACTAATCAAAGACCTGAATGTTCACGCCGGTAAGCATCAGATACTGAAAGATATTAACATCAGGATCCCGGAAAAGAAGATCACGGTTATCCTCGGACCTTCCGGTTGCGGAAAAACCACGCTTCTGAAATGCATGAACCGGCTGACTGACCTCTATCCCGAACTGAAGGTAACAGGGGATATCAAGATCAACGGAAACAACATCCTGGAAGCAAAAGAAGATATTTACAAACTCAGGCAGCAAATGGGACTTCTTTCCCAGAGGCCCTATCCGTTACCAATGACGATCTATAACAACATTGCATACGGGATAAGGCTTCTCGGAGTGAGGAGCAGGAGAGAGATCAACCGGCTCGTCGTTAACTACCTTCAACAGGCAAACCTTTGGGATGAAGTTAAAGACAGGTTGCGCGAGCCTGCATCCCGGTTGTCGATCGGTCAGCAACAACGGCTGTGCCTTGCCCGCGGACTTGCAGTAAATCCTGACATCATTCTCGCGGATGAGCCGACTTCTGCCCTTGATCCGATCTCGAGTCAGTACATCGAACAGAAATTCGTGGAGCTGAAGCATGATTACACGATCGTCCTGGTCACGCACATCCTCCGCCAGGCAAGGCGTATCGCTGATTATGTCGTGTTCATGTACCTGGGAGAGGTGATCGAGCAGGGTGATGTTCACGAGGTGTTCGACAACCCGAAAATGGAAAGGACAAAGTCGTACCTCAGCGGTACTTTCAACTAGCACGATGAATTTTCTTTCACGAAGATCCACAAAGAAGTCACGAAGGTTATCGAAGACTGAATAAGCAATTCTTCGTGGACCTTCTTTTAAACCTTCATGTAACTTCGTGAAAGAAAATTTTCTCACTTGGTTGTAACATGTTTTCCGGAGGAGAATTCTTTCCCGGATCAATTCCTGAATATCTGATCAACTGGAATAATCAGATTTTTTATTCGCATACTTTTTTCCCTGCCAGCTGTCCCTGGCCTCCATTTCCGCTTCAATAAGCCGTAGTATTTCGTCATTTCGAAGAAGGCCCCAGTTATGGCTTTCGATGAACCGTGGAGGGACTTCCCCCGTGAATCGCTCGACCACGATGGCAGGATTCAGTTTCTCGATGAAAGGGATGATGAAATCGATGTAATCCCTGAGGGTGAATACGTGAAAGAGGGTGGGATTTGAATGGAATTCGTGTTCAATGGCAGTCCCTTTTACAATCTGGAGCTGATGGAACTTCACAGTATCCACAGGCAATTCCGAAATAATACCCGCCATCTTCATCATATCGCCGGCTGTTTCGCCCGGCAATCCAAAAATAAAATGAGCCCCGGTGTGGATCCCAAGCGAATGGGTTTTTATGATGACCTGTCGAGACAGGTCAAACGAATGTCCGCGATTGATCCGTTCCAGTGTTTTCTCATGAACCGACTCAACCCCGTATTCAATCTGGATATAATATTTCCGGGCCAGTTCTGAAAGATACCCCAGTTTTTCATCATCCACGCAATCAGGGCGGGTTCCTATAACAAGACCGGCAACACCCGGGAAAGAAAGGGCTTCTTCGTATTTTTCCTTCAGAACATCCATTGTTCCGTATGTATTGCTGAAAGGCTGAAAATAGACCAGGAATTCCGATGCCCTCCGATATCGCCTTGCATGAAATTCGATTCCCTTCCGGATTTGCTCCGTGATCGATTCTTCGGGGTTGCAATAGGAGGGGTTGAATGCCTTGTTATCACAGTATGTGCAGCCACCCGTGCCGGTTATGCCGTCGCGGTTCGGACAGGTAAACCCGGCATCCACAGCGACTTTCTGGACGCGGCCTCCGAAAAGTTTCTTAATGTATTCAGAATAGGAATTGTATCTCCGGTCGTTTCCCCAGGGATATCTTCCATTATCTATTGCCAATTGCTCATTGCTCATTGCTCATTCTTCATTGCTCATTCTTCATTGCTCATTAAACATCGCTGATTCCGACAAAAAGAAACCGCCCTTTTGGGACGGTTTCTTCATTCTTATGATTCATCACAATTCACTTCTGATCGTTCATTGAAGGCTGAAGCAGGCTCACCCTGTTTCCTTCCGTATCGATGAACGAAACATACCATCCGATGCCGGGGATTTCCATGGGCTCACCGATAACATTGCCACCGGCGCTCATGACTTTCTTCATTGATTCCAGGATCTCATCCACGGCGATCACGATGGAAGGATACTGGGCTGGCATATCGGTTGTCTTCGGGTAAAACCCTCCGTTGATCGCGCCGGGCATCTTTGGCCGCCCGTTCTCATCCATCTCCGTGGTGGCTACCGTAACGTAGTTTCCCATTTCTTCACCAAGCAGCTGTGCCTGCCATCCGAATACTCCGGAATAGAAATCAGCCATCCGCTTCCTGTCTTCTGCCGGCATTTCAAAATGCACGACGGGATTCATCTTGCTCATACATTTTAATTTTAATGGGTTAATAATCCTCTTGTGATCTGTATTTCTACTGCGTGATAACCCATGGTCCGGGAAATTCTTTCTCACAATTTCCTCACCCCGGAATCACGATGCAAAGTTAAATCGAACGGGAGAAGATTGAATGAAAAATTAAAAATTTGAATTAAGAATGAACAATTAAAAATGACAGGGCCAGTGCATTATTCGATTTTAAAAAGGATGATGCGTATCCTGATGTTATTATAAAAGGTATAATCGAATTCTGCAAATCCGATTTTTTCATTGAACAACGTAGTCAGCGAAGATATTCCCAATACGGAATCGCTTTCTGAACGTATCATCCAGCAGTCGTACTGCGTTGATCCGATTTCGCGCGTCACATGACCGGTATATTCATACCTGTTGTTTAATTTCAGGTTTTCCCAATCTCCCCAGCCTTTGCCGGTATATGTGATGTTGCTGAATTTTTTATTCATTTCACAGGGCAATGCTGCATAAGGAAAAGGCGCAACTTCCGTGATGGAAAACTGGTTGTGCCTCGGAGGATGGATCCAGAATTTGCGTTCGTTTTCAATCGCTCCCGTTGAATCTAAATTCACCCATCCGATCGAATAAATATGCTTATTTGCCATCGCATCCGGAGATGGCCGTGGATAATTCCAGATCACAGTCTGCTGAACCCCCGGTTCCGGCTTCCAGGGAATCTTCGTTGTTGTAAACCAGATCGTATCCCGGATAAATATCATGTTGGCCGAATCGGAGTATAGGGTTAAATAACTGAATGTTCTCTCTTTATCGAGAATCCTTTCCTGGGCGCTCAGGTTTTGGGATGTGAATAAGCAGATGACAAGCCCGCTTACACACTTAAGGAAAGATAAAACACAGCCAACCCTGACTTTTTTGATTGTCATCGAAGTCTTCTTTCAATCGCAGGTTACTTTTTAATGAATTTTTCAATTCCCGGTCCTTCATTCGTCAATGCTATCGTATTCCTTGTCAATGCTTCGTATGCAGCTTTGTTGATCTTCTTCCTGCCCAGCCCCCCCGGGTATGCACGCCCCATGGTGGCATATTCCTCCCAGCCAAGGGTAACGAAATCATCCATAAAAACCACGGAAGTGCTGATCTTTTCATCATAGATGGAAAAACTATAGGTCGTATCTTTCTGGTTCTTCCAAACCAGCAGATCCAGGTATTTCCCTGTTTGTCCGAACCCGGTGGTATGATACCCGAACGAGGATATATACCTTTTCAGGTAAACATCGATGGTGTCTTCGGGCCACATGCCTGAACCGAGGGGAGTCAAATGAAAAATGGCGGTGAAATAGGTGCACAGGTCTTTCTTCAGCAGGGTGTCATACTTGTTCGAGTTGGTCAGCAATGAGGATCTCCAGTAGTCCCTGTAAATTGTCAGCAGGTCAATCACCGACGAGTTCAGGCCTTCCGGGAAACCGCTCTTATCGGTATCGTATTTAAACCGGTTTTCAAAAGCCGTCTTGAATTTCAGATCTTTTGCGGAGAGTTTTTTCGAATCATAAAGTTCCATGATTCGTAAAGCCGGGGTGATATTACCGTCGAGGCAATATGCATATATCTTTTCATAGTCGATCTTTGCACTATCGTTCTGCACAACCAGGGCATAAGAGTTCAACCCTGCAAGAAGGAACGAAAAAAGCACGATCCGTCTATTCCATTTCAATGCTGACATCTGAAAGCGTTGTCTGTTTGTTTCCTTTACTGTCCGAAAGGGAGTTTAAAATTACGTATTATTCCGGTGTGTCGAAGATCAGTTATACTTATTTACCATTCCGGTTTTCATGATAATATTCATCGGATGAAAAACAAAAGTTCGCATCGGCTGCAATGAGGATAAAATTGTTGCTGATAACATATCCCAGGCTTTCCATAGATATGAACCTGATTAATTCATTAGAAACTTTTTCTTCAACAAAAATTTCGATTTGGGCGTGATATTTTCAATTTTTTGAAACAACCCGTCGAAAAAGGCCCTTCGTCGATCATTCACTGACATCACTAAAGTCGTTTTTCTGCTATGTCTGACAAGGTAACTCGCTATTGCAATGCATTGGAACTTCAGGGTTGCCAAAGTCGGATCATGCTTGGAATTTATCAAAGCGATCTTGTATAGACTCATCAGATTATACGCTACACATACCCAGCGAAAGGCTGCTTCGGTGGCACCAAAATCTTCACAGCAAAAACCGTCAAGGCCGTAACTCTCTTTCAGTTCTCTGATTTGAGTTTCAGCTTCGGCCCTATGGCGGTAGAGTTCCCAGATAAGGGGATCGGCCAGTTCCAGATTCGTTACGAACGCCGAATAGAGGTAGTTGGAAAACTCATCGTATTCCTCAAACAAAGACTTGCCGCCGCAGTTTTGATATTTGCTTTTGCTTTTTCGGACAACCACTACCCTGCGGGCATGATCCCAACCCGTTAACTTGCATTCAATGGAACACATGTCTATTCCGTCGGAATACGAAACCCAGCTATCCGCTTCGAAGATGTTCCGGACCAAGCCTGCATACATTTTTGCTGCAACAATATACTTCAGTTCGTTTTCCTCGAGAATGTCCAACGTTGTTTCACTAAAGAAGCCACTGTCTGCTCTGACCAATCCTATGTTCGATTTGTCCAGGGTTTTAAGCAACATCGTGATAAAATCTTTGATGTCTGTACTGCTGACGCTGTCGCCAGTGCGCATCCATGACTGTATTACCATTTTGGCTTCATCTGCAAAAGCGATTAAAGGATGATGAGAACCACGACCTGGCTTTCTTGGATTATAGCCCACTTCAACACCTTCCTGATTGCCGTAACGGGTAATGACAGTAGAATCGATATCCACTGTGTGGTATTTTACCTTGAGTTTGGTAAACCACCAACGGTTAAGTTCGATAAAAACCTCATCGTTTAACTCGACATCAAACTTTTTAAAAAATCGGCTAAACGTGCTTTCACTTGCCATTCCTTTAGACCAACCAAACATCTCGCTGACTACTTTATCGTGTCTAAGCAGTCCGGCATGGGCCAAACGGCGTGCTCCAAGGATAACACTGACCAGAAAACCTTCGATGATATCCACGGGATCATATCCCCTGTTAGAGCCTGGCTGAGGCAATGGTAACGAGGAGATCACGTCCTGAAGTCCGCTGTTCTGATAGAAGTTCTTTACGGTTGTCAGACCTCCGAATGGAGTGATCGGACGATCGGTGTACCTGATGTCAAAATCTGCATCCATCGGGTGTTAGTTGAAATGAACGATGAAGTTAGTGAAATCAGGCATAAGAGAAAAATGTTGTACTTTTATTGAATTGATCAGGATGAATGTTTAAAATGATGATTTGCAATTTTGATTTCATTTAATTACTAACGTTGCACGTCAGCCACAGTGTTGGATTTTGCATTTGTTAGCAATTGTGACCTATGCTTTGCTTGTCCCTGCGCAGTTGTCCACAGTGGGAGAAATTGTCTTGGCCGAGCAACAAACAAGTGAGGAATTATTTGTCCACGATAACTAATTTTTTTACCGTGATGGTTTTGTTTTCTTCTGTCAGCCGAACGAAATACAGTCCGCTTGCGAGATTATTACGCGAGAAAACAACTGTCTGACCGCTGATGTTTTTTATTTGCGCAACTGTCTGCCCGAAACAGTTGTCCACTGTGAGAGTTGCGTTGTGAAAGGAATTATCTGTCTGCACGACTGTCTGTGAGGAAAAAGGATTTGGAAAAACAAAAATATTTACCGCGCTGGTTTCTTCATCAATACCAACATTACCGGGGGAGTATTCCCAAAAGTCATCGGCGGTGGAAAAAGAACCACTTATTTGTCCAGTTCCTAAATAACCTTTATTACCGATTGAAAAACCCGAAGCAAATACGCGCGGAGCTCCTCCGAAATTGGCTTTAGCAGTCCATACATTTGTATTTGGGTCCCATTCCCAAAAATCAGATTTGTATTCCCCATCATACCCTGTCCCAATATATCCTTTTCCGGCAAAACTGAAACCAACCGCTCCATATCTGGCAGTGCCTCCAAAGGATGCTTTTTCTGTCCATGTATTTAATGATGGGTCATATTCCCAAAAATCATTTGAAAAAGGAAAACCAGTGCCAACATATCCCTTTGTCCCAATTGAAAAGCCAACAGCATTTCGTCTTTCACCTCCGGGAAAATCAGCTTTTTTTGTCCAAATATTTGTTCCCGGGTCATATTCATAGAAGTCACTATAGTTTGTAAAAGCATCATAACCCAATCCTATGTATCCTTTATTTCCAATGGCAAAACCTACAGCATCATAGCGTGCAGCACCTGGAAAATTTGATTTTGCTGTCCATGTGTTGGAGGATGGGTCATATTCATAAAAATCATTAAAGGAAACCCAATTGGTTAGGCTCAGGGGATAAGCGCCTGTGCCAATGTATCCTTTTGTTCCAATTGAAAAACCTGCGAGATTTCCGCGGGCCGCTCCCGGGAATGATGCTCTTTGTATCCACACATTTGTGCCTGGGTCCCATTCCCAAAAATCATTGTAATAGGTTGTATAATTTGTACTGTTTCCTAGCCCGCAATAGCCTTTTGCTCCAATGGATAAAGCAAAGCTGAATTGCCGGGTGCTTCCCGCAAAATCTGCTTTAGATGTCCATAGATCTTGTGCATTAATAGCAGTTGACAGCCCAAACAAAACAATGAGGAGTTTTATTTTCATGATCTTATTTTTTTGGTTTCAATATATAGTCGTCAAATTTGGGAAATGTTTTCCATTTATTTGAAGTCATTGTCAACGGAGAAAATTTTTGTTACCCTTTGTTAGATACTAATACATATAGCTGAATTAAAATGACTCCTAATGTAATTATTCCGGCAAAAATACCGAAGATTGAAAATCCTGTGTTTCTGGTTATCAATACAGATAAAACTGTCATTAACAATAGAATGATAAAACTAAGAACTGAAGTTGCCCAAAATGGTAGTACAATAGTTTTTGAAATTGACTTTGTTCCAATAATAAACTGAAAAATAATTGGAAGAAGTAATAAAGAAAAACATAATAGGAGTGCAGCCATTAATCAAATTTTTATTGCCACCCAACGATTATATCAACCATTGCGGTTATAATCTCATAATTCGATTTCCTTTTACTATGGTGAGTTGACTAGCAAACGAATTGAAGTTATCATTACTCCCATAATTTTTTCCTAAGTAAAAATAATAAAAATCAACAAAAATAATATATGAGGGGAAAATATATTTAGCTGGCAAGGTGGTGAACTGGTGAGGTGGTGAACTGGTGAGTTGGTGAGTTGTCCTCGCTTTTGTGGAAATGACGTACAAAGAGTGAAAATCTGCGAAAATCTGCTTCTGATCTGCGAAAATCTCCTATGAATTAAAATCAGGCCTTGGAGGGTTGAGCTCATTTTTTTCTCTTGAAAGCAGGGTGGAAAATTATCCACTCCTACTTCCTCAAGAATGTTTTGTTGCCCATGCAAAGTTACCTCCTTTTTGTCCAGATTGTTTACTGATTTTTCTCAATCTCCTATTAGTAGTCCGCTTTCTTTCGGCCACATGTATATATTAAAATGTCAGTAAAAATAGCCGGGCACAAACTGCGAAATGTAATTGGAATCACAAGATTTACGAAGTGCTCCAGCTTAACGTGATGAAATATTCTGTAAACAATCATGGCTTTATTACTTCACAATTCCTTTTGTATAAACCGTTTCGTTAATTAATACATATCTGATCCGGCTGAGTAATTTCCGGGCAATTTTAACGATTGCACGTTTCCCGGTCATTCTAACAGACCATTGATTGAAAGCCAGGGTTAGGGCGGGATCATGACGCATTGCAACCCAGGCGTCCTCCACAAGCAATTTCCGCAAGTGTTTATTGTGCCTTATCATGATGCCTCCTTTATGCTCTTTGTCACTCGTAGAATGTTCCATGGGATAAAAACCCACATAGGAATTCAAATCCCTGAAAGAACCGAATCTTCGAATATCTATTAGCTCTGTTAGAATTATCATTGCACTAAGGGGACCAATACCAGGAATACTTGTTAGATATTGAGCTCTTTGTTTGTACTTTGGACTTTTTTGAAGCGCCCTTATGCCACGATTAACTTTCAATAACAAACTACGATGGGCCTCCATTTGTTCAATCATATAGTTGAGGGTAGTCCGGGTTGACCCAATTACTTGCTCTGTTTCCTGGAGCCATTGAATAAATCTATTACTCCATCCCTTAGTAAACCGCTCTGGCAAGGATATACCAAATTCATATAGAATACTCCTGATTCTGTTCTTGCACCTGGTTAAGTCTTTCTGTACCCGATCCCGATACCTGATCAATCCTCTGTCTTGCTCGCTTTCTTCATCAGGAATGTAAATAGGCCTTGCCTTTTTTGCAGAAAGTGCTTCCCCGATTTTTTTTGAATCAACCGGATCCCTTTTTGTAAGCTTTTCCTTGTTTGTTTGAGGGATATCTCCTGCATGCAGGACTTGACATGCAATCCCATGTTGCTTTAGCTTTCTTTGAATGGAGAACCCGCAATAGCCACTTTCATAACCACACAAGTAGTTAGCTCCTGGATAATCCTTTTTTAACAATACCTCTAATGCTTCAACAGATGGTTGTTGAGTAAATGATCGAATAAACATGTCTTCTAAAAAAATGGAGACATTCCAACTTTTCTCGTGAACATCCATTCCTACATAAAGATTTTTGTTTGAGAAAATTACTTTTTCCCTTAAATTTGTTGTTTCCATGGGTTTTGGTTTTGAGTTTATCTTGTAAAGATAATGTGGCAGCAAACTGACCACTCGCTCAGACCAAGACCTTTTTTAATTACATGGATACTGCGAGAAATAAACCACAATCAAATCAGTGAAAATCCGTGTTCGCCGAAGGCGATCCGTGTCATCCGCGTTCTATTTAGCTGGCGAACGAACGCGATGTTATGGGATTCCCGCCTGCCTGGCCGGCAGGTAGGCTTTCGCGGAAATGTTGCAACGACCTCCGTATTTGATGCAAAGTGCTTCCGTAACGATGCAGGATGCGTTCGTATTGTTGCAACAATTATGAAGATGCATGGAAAGTCCCGGCTCCCGCTGATTTTCGCTGATAATAAAGCGAAATCATTGCGTTGGGCAGGTGCGCATCCTTTTAATGCAGAAATCCATAGTTCAAAATGCTGGAGTACCAACGACAGTCATAATTCATAATTCAAACTCCTCATTCATAATTAACCCTTAACTTGTCGTTGCACTCTCGAGCCGTTTAAGAATTGAGAAGATGAACAGGGCGGACAATAATGTAAGGGCAACCAGGAGCATAAAGAACTGCCAGAGTTCCCATTTGTCCCAGAACGGTCCGATAAATCCTGCAAGCAGGTTCCCGATGGCAGTTGCACCGAACCACCCTCCCTGGGCCAACCCCTTGAATTGCGGCGGAGCGACTTTCGACACAAACGATATCCCGATAGGACTTAAGAACAGCTCGGCTATGGTGAGCGTGAAATAGGTGCCGATCAGCCAGTAGGGTGACATCAGCGTATCGGAAACGCCTCCTGCTAATTTCGACGGACTCATTAATCCCTGCGATGCGAGCACCATGATGAGGAACCCGATCGCCGTAAGGATCATCCCGAACCCGATCTTTTTCGGAGAGGATGGCTCTTTGTCATTCTTCCGCAGGTAAGCAAAATACCCGATGATGATCGGCGTCAGGAATACGATGAAGATGGGGTTGAACTGCTGGAATATCTCGGGAGAGATTTCGTTTCCTTCAGGTTTCAGCTGGGTGATGGTGAAGTAAGCCACGATCAGTGCACCTGCGGCGACCAATCCACCGATGATCCGGGTGTTTTTCGAAAAGCCTTTGCCGACAAGGAGGACGATGCCCAGAAGTGCGATCAGAAGCGGCAGGAATGTCGAAAGGTTGAAAATGATGGCTGTGCCCATGGATACTGATGCCACGGTATAATCCCTTGCAAAGATCGTAAGCGTAAAGCCGTTCTGGTGAAAAGCCATCCAGAAGAATGCCACAACGAAAAATACCAGGCCTAAGGCGATGAGCCTGTCCTTGGTCTGTTTTGGTGTTAAGGAGGCGACAGCGACATTAGCAGCTTTCTGTTGTTTATGGGTCACATCAGCCTGCTTGTAATATTTACGAAATCCCAGGAAGATCAGTAACGAGGCGATCATGCTGACTGCGGCCACTGCGAATCCTGCGTTATAGGCAGATCCGAGGGTATTGATGTAATGGGTGCAGAAATCATTCAGGTTGGTAAAACTGCTTCCCATCTGAGCATGAGCAAACTCTTCCAGACGCGATGAATTCTCTAATGTACCGCCTAAATATTTGTGTGCAAGGTCAGGAATGGCTTTATCATAGCTGAGGTTATTCATTCCCATGATCCAGCTTCTCATGCCGCGGGCAGCGCTTGGTGCGAAGAAGGCGCCGATGTTGATCCCCATGTAGAAAATGTTGAAAGCCGAGTCCCTCACTTTGCTGTATTTCGGATCATCATACATGTTTCCGACAAGCGCCTGCAGGTTCCCTTTGAACAAACCCGTTCCGAGCGAGATCACGGCCAGCGCCATGTAAATGAAGAATTCACCCGTCCCCGGCATGGCCAGCAGACCATACCCAAGGAACATGATGACGATGCCGATCGCAATGGATTTACCGTAACCGAGCACATTGTCTGCCAGGTAACCCCCGAGCAGCGGAAGGAAATAGATCCCAAAGAGGAACGTTCCATATACATGGCCCGCCTGGGTGGTTGACCAGCCAAATTTCGCCTGGAGATAAAGAACAAAAATTGCCAGCATGGTGTAGTAGCCAAAACGCTCACCCATGTTTGCAAAAAATGCTACATAAAGTCCTTTCGGATGTCCTTTAAACATAGATCATGTATTTAATGATGAATACTGTTTGGAAAGAAATGCAATTCATTACATGCAAAAATAATCAAATTTGATTCTCAGGCAAGGAGAGAGTAAAATTAATACTCAACCATCCTCCCCCCTCTCCGCATCGGAGAGGGGGCCGGGGGGTGAGGTAAATTGAAAATTCTTCATTAACATTGTAATAAATAAAAACCATCATCGTCTTACAGCCAGATATGGAGCTTGAGGATTTTAAAATAAAAGTGATTCCTTTGAAGGGCAAGCTTTTCAGGTTTGCCAAACGACTGATGAATTCAAGGGAAGAAGCTGAAGACATCGTTCAGGAAGTCTTTATCAGGCTCTGGAACAGAAGGGAGAAACTGGATGAATACAGGAGCATAGAAGCGCTGGCCATGGTGACAACACGAAACCTCTGCCTGGATAAGATAAAACAAAGGAAGATCACCACGGAGAATATCGATGATCTGCGGGGTGATATTGATTCAGGTTACCGTGATGAGAAACCGGATCTGACGGATGTTGTGCATAAGATCCATGTGATCATCCAGTCTTTGCCCGAATTGCAGCGGTCGGTGATCCACCTGAGGGATATCGAGGGGTATGATTTTGAAGAGATCGCCGGATTGCTGGATATGAACGAGAATGCGGTCCGTGTTAACCTGTCGCGGGCGAGGAAAAAAATCAGGGAAATAATGACATTAAAACAAATATATGAATACCCGGGAAATTGAACGGTTGATCGACAAATACCTTGAAGGTGATACAACCCTTGCGGAAGAAAAGGCCCTTAAGGATTTCTTCAGCACAGATGATGTACCACCTGAACTCGCTCAATATGCAGAGCAGTTCAGGTATCTTGCGGAATCTGCTAGTGAAGAACCGGCTGATCCGGAATTTGACCGGAAATTGATCGAAAAACTGAATGGGTCTCCTGTCATTCTTTTGTATCCGAAAAGAAAGAAGCTTTATTATACATTGAGCGTTGCCGCAGGCATCCTCCTCCTGGCGGGACTTTTCTTTACATTCAGGCATGATATTTTCCAGGATAAATTAAATCATAATTTAAGCTACACCACCGATCCGGAAGTGGCTTATACCCAGGCCAGGAAAGCATTGATGCTGGTTTCGGTAAACCTGAATGCGGGACTTGACCAGGCGAGAAAGATCGGAGCTTTCCAGACGGGTGTTACCAGTATGCAGAAGATCTCACAATTCAATAAATTCCAAACAATAATTATAAACCCGGAAAAGCCTAAAGCTTATCCAGTAAAACATTAATATTATGAAGAAGAGTGCATTAATAACATTAGTGATGGCAATCTTTTTATTGCCTTTGATGACAAGAGCCGAGAGTCCTTTTGAAAAATTCTTTGAAAAATATGCCGGGCAGACCGGGTATACTTCCGTAAATATCTCGAAAGAAATGCTGCAGATGATCGGCAGTATGGCGAATGATAAAGATACGGCAAGCGCGGAAATGACAAAGGCACTTGGCCAGCTGACCGGGCTGAAAGTCCTTACATGCAATGCGGATTCGGTGAAACCGGCCAAAGCAACGAATTTCTTTAATGAAGCCGTGGCGCTGTTCCCGGCTTCAGTGTACAAGGAACTGATGACGGTGAATGATGACGGCGAGAACATCAAATTCATGACGAAAACTGACGGAGCAAACAAAATCAGTGAACTGGTCATGCTGATGAAAGGGAAACACGAAGTCGTAGTTCTTAACCTGACCGGCACCATCGATCTTTCCACCGTTTCAAAGTTCTCCAAATCGATGAACATTCACGGGATGGAGGAGCTCCAGAAGATGAAGGACCACAAGAAATAATGCATAATGCATAATGCAAGAATGCAGGAATTGTTCAGAGCATAATTCTTGCTTGGATCTTGAGTTCGGATTTTGCGTTCCCGTCGATCTGGTCCAGCCCTGAGCCGACCACATCCCTGTCAGTATAAAAGGTAAGGGCATACCGTAGCCAGAATTCAAGGTGCCGCCAGGGTGACCAGGCCGCCAGGATGAAGCAGCGGATGCCTTTCCCTTCGTAGGCAGGAACCGAATACCCGTATAGAACATCTTTTTCATATGAATAGATCCGTTCGTTGTAGGAATCAGTGCTGAACAAAGCATACCGAAACGATAACGACAAGGGCAGTTTCTTCGCTTTATAGGTAATATCCTGCAAGATCAGGCAGCCATAGCCTGGATGCTGTTTTTCAATCCTGTTCTGAACGATCTCAACCCTGGTTGAAAGATGGATGGAGTTTCCGAACGGCCAGTCGACCTGGTAACGGGCAGACAGAGCCTGTTGGGTGATCGCATCACAGAGCAGGCTGGGAGAAACCTGTTCCCCGATCTGTTTGGACCTTACCCGGAAACGAAGGTACATCCTCACTTTTCCCGTACTGAAATCAACCTCAGCACGGTATTCGCTTCCGCTGGAAATAAAACCAGTCTGGTATTTCAACCAGGGAAACCGGTAAATATCCGCATACCCGGAAATACCCAACCCGGGCATCAAACGTGCCGAAACGTTTATCAACAGGCCTCTTTCATTGGAATTCAAGCTGTTCTGCCCGATTGCATTGGAAAGCAGGTCCTGGTAATTCCTCTGGTAATCCCGGTAAACAACAGAAACGGTTGCACCCGTTCCAGGGTTGGCAAGGAACCCGCCGAGCCAGGCAATGCCCCCCGACTGACTTCGTGCAAATTCACCAAAGAAATAAATATTCCTGAACAGGAACTGAAAGTCAGCTCCAATGTTGAAGTTTTCCTTTCCGCGGAAAGTAAAGCTGTTATAGGGATATAGCTTCGGGGAAAGGGCAGCGTCCCAGTCACTTTTAAATGCGGTAAGTCCTGCACTCATAAAATCATTGTGAAAGTTAATGTTACCGCCATAGATCACTTCCCTCACGGTGTTCCGGTCTTCGATCTCGTCTGGCAGCCTGTGATACCCGTTGCCGCTGAGTGAACTGACATCCAGCACCTGACCTGTCATGGTATCCATCCGTGTGATATTTCCATCGATTCTGTGGTTTGAATAGAACCCTGATAAATCAAATTTCCCTGCATTGATCGTTGCTGCGGATCCCTGGAGGTAAGAAGCCTGACCTGATGAAAGGGTGGGGCGGAGTCCTCTCCCATAGCGCTTGCTATTCCCTGATCCGGGAAGCGAACCGAAGGAAAGGCCGGAACTTAATGTAAGTCCTTGTCCAAATTCTGCCTGGAAATTGCCAATGATCAGGGTTCTGAGCAATCCGGTATTCTGAAGCGAGATATAAAAAGCATACTTATCCATTCCATAAGGCTGGGTGCCTTTGAAAAATTCTTCTCCGGGACTTTTGGTTCCGGAAAGACCAATTCCGATCCTTTCATAGAAAGAATACGTGTATCTGAAATAGTAGCATTGCTGGCTTCCGAGATATCCTGCACCTGGATTGATGGCCAGTGCAGAATCATCAACCCGGTAACCTTTTTGGTGTTCCAGGATCTGCTGGTACCGGATGAATAATTGATGCCGGCCATACCGGAGGATATTTCCAATCCTGAGAGGATGTTCCTTCGGACCTTCAGAAATGGTGATGAAAGGGAGGATCTGTACAATGGAAAGAGAGTCAAGCCCTTTTACGGCGCGCAATTCAAACACGGAGAGGAACGGCCCGGTCGACTGTACATATTCGACCAGGTTTTTTGCCTGCTGTTCTTTCAGGTACGGTATTTTCATCAATTGCTCAAACGTTGTGTTGTTCAAATTGACCGGGTGATCCTTCAATGCATCGAGTTCCTCTGTAAGGGTCGAGAAGTCTGTGTTGCCGTCAGTTCTCTCTGAAACCGTCTCGATACCTTCTATAATACTACCTGATGAAACAGTTTGAGATAAGATATTCTGATGGAGTAGAATTATTAATGAAAGACAGATGAAATGTCTTTGGTAATATTTGATACTAAATCCATTTTGCATATTGATAATTTTTAACACAGAGGTCACAAAGAAGGCACAGAGATCACAGAGGTTTATAGCCATTTATTATCCGTTTTATCCCATCCTTCATCAATGCCACATTGAAATTTAACAACAGGCCTAAGTGTTTGTTTGTTAGTTTCAGGTATGTTAACACTTGCGCAAGATGAACATCATGGAGCGCTTCAACTGATTTTACTTCGATGATGATCAGGTTATTTACAAGGATATCAAACCGAAATCCGAATTCAAGCCTGACATCTCCAAATATTAATGGAATTGGTTTTTCTTTTTCGACATATAGGCCCTTTTTGATCATAGTATAACAGAGACTTTCCTTATAAACAGTTTCTAACAATCCAGGTCCAAGTATTTTGTGTACTTCTAATGCACAACCGATAATAATTCCTGATAAAGTATTTTCCTGATTCAACATCTTCGTGGCCTCTGTGCCTTCTTTGTGACTCTGTGGTGAAATGAATTTGATTAATTTTTCAAAGTATAAATCAATGAAACCTGCGGGGAATAGCCAAGAACGGGATGGTAGGAGGAAGCAAAATCAAAAGTCAGACCACCGAATTCCAGCCCGAAACCGAAGGTGAAAATTGCAGGATTGGTCATCAGCCCGACCCTTATGCTTAATGGTTTGACAATATGATACTCCAGTCCGCCTTTAAAAGAAGGAGTGGATTGATCATCCTTCGATATCTCCAGGTTTGAAATAAGCTGTTCACTGGGATTCCACGACAATCCCAGCCTGAGCAGCGGGATCATTCTTTCTTTTTCATCCGGTGAGATATGGAATGGAACAGGATTATAAAGATGCATACCCAGTGACAAATGAGAGTTTACCTTGTATTGAAGCCCGATCCCGAAAGTAAACAGGTTCCGGTTCCCCAGGTCATCACCCTGGTGGATCCGGAGATAATCAATCTGCACTCCTGCTGAAAAGTGATTCCCGAACTTTCGTCCAACCACAATCCCGGTCTTCATCTCATTATAGAGCGAAAATCCATAATGAAGAAAAGTGACACCGACGGTTCCCGGCCTGAACGGGAGAACAATACCCACTGCTTTGATCCCTAATTCCTTTACGAGAAATCGGTTTTCATAATAGGTGCCAGCAGAATAATGAGTAAGCCACCCAATCCCAGCAGGATTGTTGAACAAGGACCAGTGATCACCGGTGGCGACGGATGTTAAGCCCATCGCTGCCGCATTTCCGCCAATAGTGGTGTATTCGCCCGCTGGAAACCCTTTTACCATGAAAATGAACATCCATAAGCATGTCATTCCCTTTTTTATCAATCCCATGTTTTTGTTTTGACATTAATCGGCCGGGAAGGGAAAAGGTCATACATTTTATCAAAGTTTTTTATGGTTAACTTTGTGGAAAACTTATTGAACTATGAAAAAGATCGTCGTTGATTTTCTTTCCGACCTTTCGAAAAACAACAATCGTGAATGGTTTCTTGCAAACAAAGCAAGGTATGATGAAGCAAAGACTGAATTTGAATCAGTCATTAACATACTGATACCCGGTATCGCGAAATTCGATGATTCGGTGAAATTCATAACAGCGAAAGATTGTGTTTTCCGGTTTTACCGGGATGTGAGGTTCTCGAAGGATAAATCCCCGTACAAGACCAATTTCGGCGCTTTCATTACCAAAGGCGGAAAGAAGAGTCATGGACCAGGTTATTATGTCCATGTTCAGCCGGGCGAATGCTTCCTCTCAGGAGGAGTCTGGATGCCTGCTCCTGACATCATGAAGAAGATCAGGCAGGAGATATACTATAATATAAAGGAGTTTAAGGAAATACTTTCCGAAAAGACATTCTCGAAATACTTCTCCGGAATAGATGACTGGGATAAACAGAAGATCGCTCCTCGGGAATACCCGAAGGATTTCCCGGATATCGAACTCCTGAAAAATAAAAGCTTTACAGTATCACAAGGGTTAGATGAGAAGATCCTGATGAGTGACGAAATTTTTCCGTTTGCCCTGAAGGTCTTTAAAGCGATGAATGCATACAATCAATTCCTGCGGAGGGCGGTGGAAGGGTGATCCCTTAGGAAGGTAAATGCCCTATTACCGTAAGTTTACCGGTTACAATCTGGTTGAGTGTGATCTCGAGTTTTGTATCTACAGGCAGCAAGAGATCAACACGTGAACCGAATTTGATGAATCCAAGCTCATCACCTTGAACAACCGGCTCTCCTACAACGGGGTAAGTCACGATCCGTCTGGCTACGGCACCAGCGATCTGCCTCACGAGGATTTCTTTTCCGGACCCGGTTTTGATCACCGTTGTCGCCCGCTCATTTTCAAGGGATGCTTTCGGGTTGAATGCAACCATATGTAGTCCCGGGTGGTATTTGTAATAATCAATCATGCCCGTGATCGGGAACCAGTTGACATGCACATTTTTGGCTGACATGAAAATAGAGACCTGCAACCGCTCTTCATGGAAGTATTCAGGTTCAAAAGTTTTTTCTATGACAACGATCTTCCCGTCGGCCGGACACACGATCTTATTATCGTCGCCATTAGTCTCCCTTGGATAATAACGGAAGAACCGCACGATCATGATAAAGAACCAGAGACCGACCGCGTAAAGACCCAAATGGAACCAGGATTGAGCAGGGAAAATATGATTGAACGTAAGTAAAACCACAGCAACAAAAAGAAACGCTATGAAAATGGTCGTCTGACCTTCTTTATGGATCCTCATAATCAGGAATAGTATAACCGGATAATATAAAACAAAAATACAAAAGGCGCTGAAATAAACACAGTATCGAACCGGTCAAGGATACCTCCGTGTCCCGGTAAAATGCTGCCTGAATCTTTCAGGTCGAGGTTCCGCTTGATAAGAGATTCGAAAAGATCACCAAAGGTCCCGAAAACAATCACGATCGCCGTTAAAATGAGCCATTCAGCGACGGAAATTTCAGTGACAAGGAATGAAATGCCAAAAGCTGCAAGGAAAGCGACAAGTGCTCCTGCAATGATACCTTCCCACGTTTTTTTTGGAGAAATCCGTTCAAAGAATTTATGTTTTCCGAATCTCGATCCGAAGAGATAAGCACCGGTATCATACAACCACACGATCAGGAAGTACCCCAGGAGCAATGCAGGGATCCCATAAAATTCGACGGAGAGCTTATTCACCTGAACGATCAGACAGGACAAAGAGAATGGGATATAAAACATTCCAAACCAAGTGTATGCAACATTGATAACGGGGTTCTTTTTATTGCGGAAGATCTCGATGATGGGGACAAGAAAAAGAAGGAAAACCGGGATGATGAGCATGAGGAACCCCACACCCGAGGAAAAGATATCAATAAATTTATTTGGGCTTAACGCTACCAGTGCATACCCGGTGAACCAAACTCCTCCTGCGATAATTCCGTACAATTTTTGCGGAGCAACCGTGGGGGTTGAAACCATTTCGTAGAATTCGTTCAGCCCGAGAACGACGACAAGAAGAATAATACCTGAAAACACCCACCGGCTGAAGACCAGGCTCAGCACAATTGCAAAAACGAGGGATAAACCTGTAATAGTCCTGGAGGTAAAATTATTCACTTGACAGAAATCGGTTAACAATCAGATTAGCTTGCAGGATATCATCGCGTTTGACATACAATTCGATCTCGCCAAAAACCATGTAGCTTGAATCCTGTTTATTGATGATCACGCTTGCAATCTCTTCCTCTTCCAACAATGATTTCAGCATCTCGGCACGGTATAGTTTGGGAGAACTGAAAATTTTTTCCCACTGATCATCCATTTTTTACTTCAATATTTAATGGAGTTGTATCATCGATCAGGAAAACATAGATCTCTTTTGGCCCGTGTGCTCCCATCACAAGTGTCTTTTCAATGTCTGCCGTTCTGCTTGGACCTGTGATCAGTGAGATCATGGAGGGCAATTCTTCCTTGTATTTCTTTCGTATTTCCTGGAATGCATGCTTAAGATCGGGTACAAGCTGAGATGTGTATGCGACGACAAGATGTGTTTCCGGGAATACATTGATCCTTCTGCCCGGGGCATTCTTAGAAGAAACCATCACTGTCCCAAGTCTTGCAATGAGGTATTCACAACGGGTTATACCCAATTTAGCATCCGCAAAATTCGCCCACGATGATTCAAACGGGATCCCGTTCTTTTTGAAAATTTTCTGCAGGACATCGTCGTAACAAAACAGAACCGGCCAATCCTTCTCAAGAATAAAGGATTGAAGCGTTGCAAGGAATTCCTCTTCATTTTCACAGTAAACAAATTTCCCGGCCATTCGGATCAATGCCTCGGCAAAAGTGACATCCAGGGGGTCTGTGATGTCATTGTAAACTGATGAATCGTTGTCAATGATCGGAAAAGGAGGTTCGGTCTGCTCTATAAGAGCATCCCTGATTTTTTTCAGGACTTTTTCCCTGGAGGTACTTTCTTCCATAAAGGGGACAGGTTTTATGCTATGTCTGTCGAGTGATCGTCGCTGTTTACACTCTTTTCCGGGTTAGCAGGAATAATTTTCGGCATATTATCATCCTGCCTTGCCTTGTTCATCATTTTAACAGGTATCTCAATCTCAAACGGCCGTTTTCCAAAAATATGCTCGAGATCCTCATGAAAGATCACTTCCTTTTCAAGAAGAACATTGGCAAGGCTTTCAAGCTTTTCCTTATTCTCTGTCAGGAGATTCTTGGCACGTTCATAAGCTGATTCCACCAGCAGGCTGATCTCTTTATCAATGACCTCGGCTGTCTTTTCGCTGAAAGGTTTCTGAAAAGAGTATTCCGTTTGACCGGAGGAATCATAAAAGCTGATGTTCCCGATTTTTTTGTTCAATCCGAAATAAACCACCATTGCATAAGCCTGTTTCGTCACTTTTTCAAGGTCATTCAAGGCACCGGTGGAAACTTTTCCGAAATTGACTTCTTCTGAAGCACGGCCGCCAAGCGCGGCAGTAATCTCATCGTACATCTGCTCATAGGTAGTGATCTGACGTTCCTCGGGAAGGTACCAGGCAGCGCCCAATGCTTTGCCTCTCGGGACGATCGTGACTTTCACCAGTGGGTGAGCATATTCCAGGAGCCAGCTCACAGCCGCATGACCTGCTTCGTGGAATGCGATCACCTTCTTTTCGTGGGGTGAAATGATCTTATTCCGTTTCTCAAGCCCTCCGATAATCCGGTCAATGGCATCCATGAAGTCCTGCTTGTCGATAATGATCTTATTTTTTCTTGCTGCGATCAGGGCCGATTCATTACACACATTGGCAATATCGGCTCCGGAAAATCCGGGGGTTTGTTTGGCAAGGAATTCTACATTGACGGTTTCGTCCAGCTTTAAGGGTTTCAGGTGGACTTTAAAGATCGCCTTCCGTTCTTCGAGATCAGGCAGTTCAACATGGATCTGGCGGTCGAAACGGCCGGCACGCATCAGGGCGCGGTCAAGGATATCAGCCCGGTTCGTGGCTGCAAGGATGATCACCCCGGCATTGGTGGCAAAGCCATCCATTTCCGTCAGCAACTGATTCAGGGTATTTTCCCGTTCATCATTGGCACCTGTTATGGCATTCCTGCCCCGGGCTCTGCCGATTGCATCAATTTCATCGATGAAGATAATACAAGGTGCTTTTTCTTTTGCCTGCCTGAAAAGGTCGCGCACTCTTGAAGCACCGACCCCGACGAACATCTCCACGAAATCAGAACCGGAAATTGAAAAGAACGGAACTTTGGCTTCTCCGGCAACTGCTTTGGCAAGCAACGTCTTCCCGGTTCCCGGGGGACCGACAAGCAATGCCCCTTTGGGGATCTTGCCACCGAGAAGTGTATATTTTGAAGGATTCTTAAGGAAATCAACGATCTCCATCACTTCTATCTTTGCCTCTTCCAAACCGGCCACATCGTTGAAGGTAACGCTGACGCTTGTATCTTTGTCGAACAACTGGGCCTTTGATTTACCGATGTTGAAGATCTGCGAGCCCCCGCCGCCACCTCTGCTCATGACCCGCATGATCACGAACCACAGTCCGACAAGTAAAAGGATCGGGATAAGGTAACCGAGGATATCACCAAAAACATCCTTACGGGTATCATTCGAAGGGGGGTACGGATACTGCTTATTAAAAGTAACAACCTCACTGGGGGTTTTCCCCTCCCGTACCATCTTGGCCGCAACACTGTCCCGAGTATCTTTCAGCAGACCGTTGAAGATTTCCTCCGACCCGATCTGGTAAAAGAATTGGGGACTGGTATTGAATGAAGAACCGAAATTCTTCTTCAGAAATTCTTTATAGGAGGTATCTGACTGAAGCCTGGCTTTTTTGATAAATATTTCTGCCTTTTCCTTATTGATCACCACAATTTTCTCAACATCCTGCCTGATCAGCATTTCCTCCAACCTTGGCCAGTTAACCTCTTTTGTCGGGTTGGAATAATTAAAGTACTGGATTGCAATAAATACGACGGCAAGTATCGCATATATCCAATAAAAGCTGAATTTAGGCTTAAGTTTCTTTGGAGCGTTAAAATTCGGGGGAATATTCGTATTCTTTCTTTCTTTGTCTGCCATTCTGTCCGGTTACTGATAATAACGATTACTTTATTCGTTAACTTTTACTTTTGAAATTTCTGCATCACCCCACAACTGTTCAAGGTTGTAGAAGTTTCTTTTGGAATTTTCGAAGATGTGAACGATGATGTCACTGTAGTCAATCAAAATCCATTCCGCATTTTCAAATCCTTCCTTATGCCAGGGATTGAGCCCGGTTTTTAATTTGGTTTCCCGGATAACACCATCGGCTATTGCTTCAACCTGTGTACGTGAAGTTCCATGACAAACAATGAATGCATCGCAGATCGAGCTCTCCATTCCTGTAAAATCCATGATGACCGGATCTTTTGCTTTTTTATCAAGCATGGCATTAATAATGACCTCCGTCAACAATTCTTTCGGATTCTTTTTCTTTGGTCTGGGCATGCTGTTCTTTCTGATTTAACGACAAAGTTACAATTATTTCCAGTGTTCTCTGTGGAATTAAATTTCAGACAATTGAACAACAAGAAATGCAGGATTACCGTCCTGGACGCAGATGTTCAGAAATTGGGTTTCAGGGCATAGGTACTGTAAAATTCATTGATGTGATTTACCGCTTCTTCTGCAGTATCTACGATTTTGAAAAGATCGATGTCTTCTGAAGAGATATTGTTCTCGGTCAGAACCTTATTCTTTATCCATGACAGGAAGCCTTCCCAGTAATCGCGGACAACCAGGACGATCGGAAAAGGTTCAAGTTTCTTGGTCTGGATAAGCGTGATGGCTTCTGTCAGTTCATCAAGCGTACCGAACCCGCCCGGCATGGCAATAAATCCCATTGAATATTTCATGAACATTGTTTTCCTGACAAAGAAATAGTCAAAAGTCAGGAGCTTATTGCTGTCGATAAAGGCATTCGGCTTTTGTTCAAAGGGAAGTGCGATGTTCAGACCGACGGATTTTCCACCGGCAAAGTGTGCACCTTTGTTTGCAGCTTCCATGATCCCATGCCCGCCACCTGTGATGATCCCAAAACCGGACTTTGTCAGGAGATAGGCAATTTCCTCTGTCAGCTTGTAATATTTATGATTTTCACTGGTCCGTGCAGAACCAAAAATCGTAACGCAGGGTCCGATCCTTGTAAGCTTCTGGAAGCCTTCCACCATTTCGGCCATGACCTTGAAAATTTCCCAGGTGTCATAACTGATCGTTTCCGACCAATTTTTCGGATAGGAGTTGTCTCTTAATTCATCCATCCCTTTTATTTCATTGTACATAGGCTTTTCTTGTTCGTTATCAGGTGTAAAAGTATGAATTTACTTTGAAAACAGGATAGGCTTCAAATATTTTGCGGTGTAGCTGGATGGATGATTGCAGATATCTTCCGGTGTGCCCTGGCATATGATCTCACCCCCGCGGTTTCCACCTTCCGGTCCAAGATCAATGATATGGTCAACCACCTTGATCACTTCCATATTGTGCTCGATCACAAGCACGGTATTCCCTTTGTCAACGAGTTTGAACAGGACATTAAGAAGGACTTTAACATCTTCAAAATGAAGTCCTGTCGTGGGCTCGTCCAGGATGTAGAGTGTGTTTCCGGTATCGGTCTTTGACAGTTCGGTTGCGAGTTTTACCCGTTGTGCCTCCCCGCCGCTGAGCGTGGTGGATTGCTGTCCGAGGGTAATATAACCGAGCCCTACATCATGAAGGGTTTTGATTTTATGGAGGATGAACGGGATGTTGTCAAAAAACTCAACCGCCTGGTCAATCGTCATGTTCAGAACATCATTGATCGATTTTCCTTTAAACCTTACGTCCAGTGTTTCCCGGTTGTATCTTTTTCCGTTGCAGGTTTCGCAGGGAACATAAACATCCGGGAGGAAATTCATTTCGATAACGCGAAGACCGGCCCCTTTGCAGGTTTCACATCGTCCTCCCTTCACATTGAACGAAAAGCGGCCGGGAAGATAACCCCTGATCTTGGATTCAGGAAGCCCGGCAAAGAGTTTCCTGATTTCGTCGAAGACTTTGGTGTATGTGGCCGGGTTTGACCTCGGTGTACGGCCGATCGGAGACTGATCGATCTCGATCACCTTATCAAGGTTCTTGATCCCTTCTATACTTTTGTAAGGCAATGGCTTTGTCTCCGATTTATAAAAATGGGTGCTCAGGATCGGGTAGAGGGTTTCATTGACAAGCGAAGATTTGCCGCTACCAGACATTCCTGTAATACATACAAACTTTCCAAGAGGGATCTTCAGATCAATGTTCTTCAGGTTATTTCCTTTAGCACCATGGAGAAACAGGAACTTGCCATTTCCGGGCCTCCTGGCCGAGGGGATAGCGATCTCCTTCTTCCCGCTCAGGTAATCCCCTGTCAGATTATTGCTTTTCATGATCTCTTCAGGAGTGCCTTTTGCCACGATCCGGCCACCATGTACTCCGGCACCGGGACCGATATCGATGACATAGTCCGCTGCAAGGATCGTTTCTTTGTCGTGCTCCACAACGATCAGTGAATTCCCTGTATCTCTAAGCTCCTGCAATGCCCGGATGAGTCTCATGTTGTCATGCTGGTGAAGTCCGATGCTCGGTTCGTCAAGGATATAGAGCACTCCGACAAGCTGGGATCCGATCTGTGTGGCCAGCCTGATCCGTTGTGATTCGCCGCCGGATAAGCTTCGCGCGGTCCGGTTCAGGGTCAGGTACCCGATCCCGACATTCAGCAGGAAACTGATCCGGTTCCGGATCTCCCTGATGATTTCAAAAGCGATCACTGATTTCCGGGAATCAAGTTTAAGCGGCAATTCCCCGAACCAGCCGGAGAGCATGACCAGGTCAAGGTTTGCCAGTTCAGCAATGTTCTTCCCGTCGATCCTGAAATGGAGTGATTCCTTTTTCAGCCTTGTTCCGTTGCATTCAGGGCAGTCGATCCTGTTCATGAAACTATTGGCCCATTTCATGATCCCGGCCGGTGCCGCTTCGGAATGCTGGGAATTGATAAAACTGATGATCCCTTCAAAGTTAAGTGAATAATTTGAAGTTATCCCAAGGTAGTCATTCTTTACCCTGAAGATCTCGTCGGAACCATACAGGATGATATTGATCGCATGTTCCGGGATCTCTCCGATCGGGGTATTCAGATCAAATCCGTATTTTTCGCCGATGGCTTCAATCTGTTTGAAAATCCATGTATTTTTATATTCACCGACAGGAACAAGTCCTCCTTTTTTAATACTTTTCGACCGGTCAGGAATGATCTTTTCGATGGCGATCTCCGTGATCGTTCCCAGTCCGTTGCATTTTGGGCAGGCACCATAAGGAGAATTGAAGGAAAATGTATTAGGTTCAGGTTCCTCATATGAGATTCCCGAGGTCGGGCACATCAGAAGCCGGCTGAAATGCCGGATGTGCTGATCGGAGGTGTCCATGATCATGATCACATCCTTCCCGTGCCGCATGGCAAGGTTGACCGAACCCGACAGCCTTGATTTCGATTCGGCACTGATATGTATGCTGTCAACGATGATTTCGATGTCATGGATCTTGTACCTGTCGAGCTGAAGTCCGTGAGATATCTCATGGATATCCCCGTCAATCCTCACCTTAAGAAATCCCTGTTTCCGAATCTGCTCAAACAGTTCCCGGTAATGTCCTTTTCTGCCTTTGATGACCGGGGCAAGGACAAGGATCGTCTGATCCGCATACTGATTAAGGATAAGTTCAACGATCTGCTGTTCAGTATAACGGATCATTTTCTCGCCGGTCACATAGGAAAAAGCATCGGCAATCCTGGCGTAGAGAAGACGCATGAAATCATAGATCTCGGTGATGGTTCCGACAGTAGACCGGGGATTCCTGCTTGTCGTTTTTTGTTCAATCGAGATGACCGGGCTCAGTCCGTTGATCTTGTCAACATCCGGCCGTTCAAGGTTCCCGATAAACTGATGCGCATAAGCCGAAAACGTTTCCATGTACCTGCGCTGGCCTTCCGCATAAATCGTATCAAAGGCAAGGGTTGACTTGCCGCTTCCGCTCAGACCTGTAAACACAACCAGTTTATTCCTGGGTATTACCAGGTCAATATTTTTCAGGTTATGTACCCTTGCACCAAAAATTTCGAGATTATCTTCCACCGCAGTCCTTACACCATATAGTTAGTTGACCAGATTGATTTTCAGGGTATCATGAAAAAAAGTTTCACTCTCAGGGATATTTTTAACCAGGTTCTGATATTTCAGGGAACCATCCTTAGGCAGGCTGATCAAATATGTTTTCCTGTTCTTGTTCGGGAGAGAATACCGCCGTAACCAAGGATTCATCTCTTTCAGTATCCTGTAATTCATCTTCATTTTCAAGGCAAAAGCAGGGAGGTCTTTGATTGCGGTATCGATTTCAATGGTATAGGAAGGGACCGGCTGATACATGTCCTGTTCCCTCAGGTAAAACCCATAGGCAGTAGGATGGAGGAAGATCTGTTTTATGGCAAGTATCCGGAATACATAACGGGCAGTTTCATCATTGAAATAGAGGTCATAGAAGTTAGTTACCTTTTGATTATCCAGGGCTTTATTCACACCTTCAAGACCCCTGTTGAATGAAGCAGCGGCGATGGTCCAGCTTCTGAAGCGCTCATTGGCATCAAGAAAATACCGGCATGCTGCGGTCGTTGCTTTTTCAACGTTATACCGTTCATCCACTTCCTCCGTGATCTCAAGCCCGTATTTCTGGCCTGTGGGTTTCACAAACTGCCAGAATCCTTCCGCCCCGGCAGGAGAAACAGTATTGACGAGGTTACTCTCGGCAAGGGCGAGGTATTTGAAATCATCCGGAACATTGTTCTTCTTTAAGATGGATTCAATGAGAGGGAACCAACGGTTGGCTCTTTTGAACATCATGATGGTGGACGATTGCATGAACATATTTGCCATGATCTCCCGTTCGAGCCCTTCCCGCACATAATATAGGTCCAGCGGAACCATCTCTCCGGCAAATTCAAGCTTGTCGGGCAATTCCGGCGTGAGGATCTTATAATGACGTGCAAATAACCTGTGGTAGGCCTTATCCAGATCACCTGGATCAACTACAGCAAAGATGAACAGGATCCCCGATAACAGTATGACGGACCCCGTGATGATATATTTCAGCTTGTTAAACATTTTTGGAGTTAAGTAAAAACGAACGCGGTTCTTAAAATGGAGAATCGTAATCCCTGAAATTTACGGCCTGCCGGTCTTTCATCGAAATAATGGGGTCGGCCACCTGCCAGTCGATATTCAGGTCAGGATCATTCCACATGATCGTTTGTTCAGATTCTTTATGGTAAACATTTGTGCATTTGTAAAAGAAGATCGTGTGGTCTTCAAGAGCGGTAAATCCGTGAGCAAATCCCGGGGGGATCCAGAAAAGCCATTTATTCTGACCTGTCAGTAGTACGGATGTCCATTGGCCGTATGTCGGCGATTTTTTTCGCAGGTCAACGGCGAAATCGATGGCCGAACCGTGAACCACCCTTACGAGTTTTCCCTGTTCAAAAGGAGGTGTCTGGAAATGAAGTCCTCTTAGTACCCCTTTCTTCGACATCGATTCATTATCCTGAAGGAATGTGCCAGGAACACCGTACCCGGGAAATTTTTCAGTATTAAATGCTTCGAGAAAATACCCGCGTTCATCAGTAAAGATATCCGGCTTGATGATCAGTGCGCCTTCGAGGGGCGTTTTAACTATTTCCATTGGTCAAATCTTGAAAAATGACGTTAATTAAAAATGAAAAATGAAAAATTAAGAAATGGGATGTCATGGAATTTTTAACTCTTCATTCTTAATTTTTAATTTCATGACATGCGACTATAGGTGTACGCATTCCCCGAAAGCCTGCGCTACCGCTTCCATCACGGCTTCCGACATGGTAGGATGGGGGTGGATGGTATCGATGATCTCCCGCCCTGTAGTTTCAAGCTTGCGGGCGGCAACGACTTCTGCAATCAGCTCGGTCACATTGTCGCCGATCATATGGGCACCAAGCCATTCGCCGTATTTTGCGTCGAAGATGACTTTGATAAATCCCTCCCTGGCCCCGGATGCAGTGGCTTTTCCTGAGGCGGTATAGGGGAATTTGCCAACAAGGATCTCGTATCCTGCATCACGGGCGGCTTTCTCCGTCATTCCGACAGATGCGATCTCCGGGTGAGTATAGGTACATGAAGGAATATTGCCATAATCAAGCGGCTCGGCATGCTTGCCGGCAATCTTTTCAACGCAGGTAATTCCTTCGTGTGAGGCTACATGCGCCAGTGCTGGTCCGTGAACGATATCTCCGATCGCATAGTAACCGGGAACATTGGTCCGGTAGAATTCATCCACAACCACCTTGTTCTTTTCAGTCTTTATGCCGGTTTCTTCGAGGCCTATGCCTTCAAGATTCGGAGCAACACCTACCGCCGACAAGACAATATCTGCTTCAATGACTTCTTCGCCCTTTTTCGTTTTTACGGTCACCTTGCAGGTTTCTCCGCTTGTATCAACAGATTCGACTGTTGAACCAGTCATAACTTTCATTCCTGCCTTCTTGAATGAGCGTTCCAGGGTTTTTGAAACTTCTTCATCTTCAATGGGGACAACATTCGGGAGAACCTCCACCAGCGTCACTTTCGTCCCCAGCGTATGATAAAAATAAGCAAATTCGGAGCCGATCGCCCCTGAACCGATCACCAGCATGGAGGCCGGCTGGACAGGGAGGTTCATCGCCTCCCTGTAACCGATTATTTTTTTTCCATCCTGTTTGATATGAGGAAGCTCACGGGATCTTGCACCCGTAGCAATGATTATATGATCTGCATTGAAATCTGAGGTCTCGCCTTTGTCATTGGTCACCTCCACCACCTTGCCCGGTTTTATCCTGGCGGTTCCGGGGATATGATCCACCTTGTTCTTCTTGAAAAGGAACTGTATCCCTTTGCTCATCGTATCCGCAGTTTCCCTGCTGCGTTTTATAATGGCGGGGAAATCAGGTTTGGCATCGCCGGCAATGATCCCATATTCAGATGCATGCTGAATATAGTGGAAAACAGAAGCACTTTTCAGTAATGCTTTGGTAGGAATGCAACCCCAGTTCAGGCAGATGCCACCCAACTCGGACCGCTCAACAACCCCAACCTTAAAACCCAGCTGTGATGCCCTGATGGCAGCTACATAACCTCCCGGACCGCTGCCAATAACGATAATATCATATTTCATAATATGAGAAATTTGGAATCCGCGAAGGTAGGAATTTTATCTCTTTAGCACAAGAAACCTGCAGATAATTATCCTTAGGATTCACATGTGCAAACGAGGTTCCGGTCACCAAAGGCGTCGTCGATCCGTGTTACCGTAGGCCAGTACTTGTCATTGAGCGACCATGGCATCGGGAAAACGGCTTTCTGCCTGGTATATGGGAATTCCCATGCATCGGATGCAGCCATTTCAACAGTGTGCGGAGCTTTCATGATCACATTGTTCAGCTTGTCAGCTTTTCCGGTGGCAATGTCATCGATCTCTTTCTTTATTGCGATCATTGCATCCACAAACCGGTTGAGTTCGTAATATGGCTCACTTTCGGTTGGTTCAACCATAAGGGTCCCATGGACCGGAAATGCTACTGTTGGTGCATGGAATCCATAATCCATCAATCGTTTGGCAATATCTATGGCACCGATTCCGGTGGTTTTTGTGATCGGGTTGCAATCAAGGATGAATTCATGCGCAACGCGGTTTTTAGTTCCCGAATAAAGGATGGGGAAGTGAGGCTCAAGGCAGGATTTCAGGTAATTTGCAGTAAGGATGGCATACTGGGTTGCGGATTTTAGGCCGGCACCGCCCATCATCTTGATATATCCGTAGGAAATGGGAAGGATGAAAGCGCTTCCGAATGGTCCGGATGCAACAGCTGTGATCCCTTTATCGCCACCGGTGTCAACGAACACATGCTTAGGAAGGAATGGAGAAAGGTGTTTTGCAACACCGATCGGGCCTTCGCCGGGACCACCACCGCCATGAGGAATGGCGAATGTTTTATGAAGGTTTAGGTGACAAACATCGGCACCGATAAATGCAGGATTTGTAAGGCCAACCTGGGCATTCATATTTGCACCATCCATGTATACCTGTCCGCCGTTTTCATGAATAATACGGATAATGTCCATGATATTCTCTTCGAAAACACCGTGGGTTGACGGGTATGTCACCATCAGGGCAGCAAGATTATCTTTATGTTGAATGGCTTTTTCCTTCAGGTCGTTCTCATCGATATTCCCTTTTTCATCGGTTTTAACCACAACGACATTCATTCCGGCCATTACAGAGCTGGCAGGATTGGTTCCGTGGGCGGAAGAAGGGATGAGGCAGACATTCCGGTGACCGTCATTTCGGCTGAGATGGTACTGGCGGATCACCATCAATCCTGCATATTCACCGGCGGCGCCTGAATTCGGCATGAAGGAAATGGCATCAAAACCGGTGATTTCACAAAGATCCTTTTCAAGCTCACGGATCAGGTAATAATATCCTTCCGCCTGGTCTTTTGGCACAAACGGATGAATACTTCCGAATTCCGGCCAGCTCAGGTGGAATAATTCTGCTGCTGCATTCAGTTTCATGGTGCAGGATCCAAGAGGGATCATCGAACGGTTCAGTGAAAGATCCTTGATCTCCAGCTTTTTGATGTATCTCATCATTTCCGTTTCAGAATGATATGAATTGAAGACTTTGTGCTTCAGGAAGTCCGATTTCCGGGTGAGTTCTTCAGGGATCGTAGTTATCTTTTCACATTCCCTGGGATCGCATACGAAAGCCGCAAATGGCTTAATATTGGCATTGGCGAAGATGGAGAGGATAAGGTTGATGTCTTCGAGGGATGTGGTCTCATCAATGCTGATCCCGATAGTTTTTGCATCAATGTAACGGAAATTCAGCTTGTTTTTTAATGCGGCCTGTTTGATGGCTTTGATCTGTGTTCCTTCAGGCAGGCGGATCATCACAGTATCGAAAAAACTGGAATTAAGCTGCCTGTATCCGTATTTCTGGATCTCTGCCGACAAAACACCTGTGAGAATGTTAATATGCCGGGCGATTTGTTTTATACCTTTCGGTCCATGCCATGCTGCATACATTCCGGACATAACAGCCAGCAGTACCTGTGCGGTACAAATGTTGGATGTGGCGCGTTCCCGTTTTATATGCTGCTCGCGTGTCTGAAGGGCCATTCGTAAAGCCCTGTTTCCCCTGGCATCGATCGAAACACCAATGATACGGCCGGGCATTTGTCTCTTAAATTCATCTTTCGTGGCGAAATATGCTGCATGCGGACCGCCATATCCCATCGGGATCCCGAAACGCTGGGTTGAACCAAATACAACATCAGCACCCCATTCACCGGGAGGTGTCAGCAATGCAAGACTGAGGAGATCGGCAGCCACTGCAACAGCAGCACCGGACTGGTGAGCTTTTCCAACAAACTCACGGTAGTCACAGACTGAACCGAATTGATTGGGATATTGAACAATTGCTCCGAAGATCTGTTCCTTGAAGGCGTATTCATCATGCTTTCCGAAAATGAGATCAATTCCGAGAGGCAGCGCTCTGGTTTTTACAACATCGATCGTCTGAGGGAAAAGATCGATCGAAACAAAGAATTTGTTGACACCATTCTTTACCGCTTCACGCGACCGGGCATTGAAAAGCATAACCATTGCTTCGGCAGCAGCAGTACCCTCGTCAAGAAGTGATGCATTGGCAATGGGCATACCAGTCAGATCACAAATAACGGTTTGAAAATTCAGCAACGCTTCCAGCCTGCCCTGGGAAATTTCAGCCTGATATGGGGTATATGCAGTGTACCAGCCCGGATTCTCAAGAATATTCCGCTGAATAACCCCTGGAGTGATCGTATTATAATAGCCTAAACCGATAAAGGTCTTGAATAGTTTGTTCCTGGATCCGATGGCTTTCAGGTGGTTCAGGTATTGGTATTCATTGAGACCATCTGGCAGGTTTAACGGTTTGGTCAGCTGAATGCGCTGGGGAACAGTTTGATCGATAAGGGTTTCAAGTGATTCAACCCCGATGCGGGAGAGCATTTGGTTAACTTCATCCCCAAATGGTCCATTGTGTCTTCTTGCAAAATTATTAGAGATCATAAATGCGAAATTGATTAATCATTTGTGCGAAACTGGAAGCAAAGGTAAAAATCTTTTCTATTTCAAACTGATTCCTTCCTGATGGAATTATTGGTATATAAGGTATGGTGCCCTGTTAATTAATCTGTTGAAAAAAAATCAAATTTTCTTGTATTCATGTTGGTTATTTCAATGAAGAGATGGGTTTGTCTCCACCAGTTTTTACCACAAAAAAATTGTTGGTAAAATGATCAGGGAAATGAGAGGATCTCCCAAAGAAAATTCCAAAATTCTTTTTTAAATTAATGCTGTCAAGTGTCGGAATTAATTCATTTGTGTCCGCAGAAATTCGGGCGAAAATCGGTGTTAAAATATTAATAAACAGAATTATATAGTTCGTCGCAATGAAAGTGGTTCCGGTTTTCCACAGTCTATTTTTGTTAGTTCCCGCAATTGATTCGGAAAATATAAACTCATAAATTTGTATATTTCAATGTGTACTCATTTCATCTGATGAAAAGATACTGGTTGTTGAAAATGCCTTTTTATCCTGTTATGGCCTGATACTTGTTTTTAAAATACTGAAAGATAATTTGTTGTGAAAAAATTTGATGTAGTTAACACAAGCCTATTCATAACTACTCAGGACAGAGATAAAATCGATGGCAAATAAGCATATTTTCGCATCAAACTTGTTAGGTGACGCAACGATTACCTTCTATTCTATCCCTGTCTCTGTCACTGCTGAAGTCAATATTTTTATTCTTGAAATTCAATTCTGTTGTTCCGAAACAATACTAAAATCAATCATATGAGAAAATTGTATTTTCTATTGCTTTGCATGATTTTCGGTGCATTTGAAGTAAATGCACAGATGGGTATCAATGCTGATGGAAGCAGGCCCGACAGTTCCTCCATGCTGGATATCAAATCCAATAAAAAGGGATTGCTAATGCCGAGGATGTCATCTGCCAGCCGTGACAGCATTTTTCGTCCGGCAAAAGGTTTGCTGCTCTTTAATCTTGACGACAACCAGTTTAATATGAACCAGGGAACGCCGGAAAACCCGGTGTGGGTTGTTATGAACAGTCAATGGATATCTGCAGGTGCAGCAATTTATTATACAACCGGGAATGTGGGGATCGGGAATACTAATCCATTGTTCAAACTTGATATCCTGGGTGATATCAACTTTACCGGAGCCTTGCGACGGAATGGGGATACCCTTAATTTCGGCGGGATTACCGGGATTACGGCATCAAACCCTTTATTCAGCAGCGGTGGAACAACTCCCAATATCTCAATCCCACAGGCAGGAAGCCTTTTAGATGGTTTTCTTTCAAGTACTGACTGGAACAACTTTAACAATAAATTGTCAAGCCAGTGGAAAAATACTGGGAATGACATTTATTTTAATACAGGAAGCGTTGTTATAGGTTCAGCCACCCCGGACAATTCGGCTGCCCTCGATGTAAAAAGCACGGAAAAGGGCTTCCTTCCTCCACGTATGTCAAAACTACAACGTGACCAGATCACGGATCCTGCCGAAGGGTTGATCGTGTATTGTAACGATTGCGGGATAAATGGAGCAAAGGCCCTGACCATTTTTACCAATGGAAGCTGGACATCCTTCGGGAACAATTGTCCGACGCCGGCACCTCCTTCCGCCAGTACCCATGTTCCATCCGCAAACCAGATCATCTGGAACTGGAACCCGGTTACCGATGCCATCGGTTATAAATGGAGCACCACCTACGATTATTCTACAGCCATAGATAATGGTGAGAATACATCGAGGACTGAAACAGGATTAGCCTGTAATACAAATTATATACGTTATATATGGGCTTACAATGCATGTGGAATGTCCACCGCCGTGATTTTATCACAAACAACCTCACTCAATCCGCCACCTTCGCCTGTTGCAGGTACAAATGTTCCTTACCCGTTCCAGATTTCCTGGAACTGGAACCAGGTAGTCGGTGCAACCGGCTACAAATGGAGCATGACCAATGATTATGCAACTGCCCTTGATGCAGGTAATAATACGACCTACATGGAATCGGGCCTGAATTGCAATACTCCTTACTCCAGGTATGTTTGGTCATACAGTAATTGCGGGGTGTCTTCCGTAACACTGCTTACGCAGACAACTTCCATGTATCCTCCGTCACCGGTGACCGCCGGAACTAATATCTCCGGTCCGACTGAAATTGAATGGCATTGGAATATCATGTCAGGAGCCGCGGGATACAAATGGAATACAATGAACGATTACGGAACCGCAACAGATGTCGGAAACAACACATTCTATCTGGAGACAGGATTATCCTGTTTCACCCCTTACACAAGATATGTCTGGGTTTATAATTCATGCGGGGTTTCAACCCCCACAACGCTGACACAGTCTACGGCCCATGATACACATCCGGCCCCGGTACCGGGAACAAATATTCCGGGGGCCACGCAAGTGCAGTGGAACTGGACCGGTGAACCACATTCAACAGGATATAAATGGAACTCTGTCAATAATCTTGCAACAGCCATCGATCTGGGGTTGACCACTACTTACCTTCAAACCGGGCTGAACTGCAACACCAATTACAATGCCTATGTGTGGGCCTATGATAATTGCGCCCTTTCCGATGCAACTCTGCTGATTCAGACAACCTCCATGAATCCTCCTTCCACGCCCTCTGCCGGAACAAATATTCCTTTCAAGAACATGGTGATATGGAACTGGAACCAGGTCTCCGGCGCGGCCGGATATAAATGGAATACGGTCAATGATTATGGTACGGCAACGGATATGGGAACCACTACTTCAAAGACAGAATCGGGGCTTAATTGCAATACGCCTTATCAACGTTTTGTCTGGGCATATAGTTCCTGCGGAATTTCAACCTCTGCCACACTTGCTGAGACGACCCTTCTGGATCCTCCGTCAGCACCTGCTGCAGGTACCCAAATTGCCTCATCCAACGAGATTGAATGGCACTGGAATGCAGTATCAGGTGCAACAGGTTATAAATGGAGCACCACAGATAATTATAGCTCAGCCATTGACCTTGGATCTAATTTATTGTATCTTGAAACAGGACTGAGTTGCCTGACGCCGTATACCCGGTATGTGTGGTCATATAACTCATGTGGGTATTCTTCTTCAACAACCCTTTCACAATCCACGACCCAGGATACACATCCGGCCCCAGGTGCAGGAACCCATATTCCTTCTCCGACCCAGATCGTCTGGAACTGGAACAGTGTGCCATCGTCAACAGGATATAAATGGAACACCACCACCGATTATAATACGGCCACAGATGTCGGACTAAACACAACCTATACCCAAACAGGCCTGACATGCAATACGCTCTATGTAATTTACGCATGGGCCTACGATTATTGCGGACATTCATCACCGACCATGTTGACACAGACTACCTCAATGAACCCGCCTTCATCACCGGTTGCCGGTACAAACGTTCCAGCTCCTACCCAGATTACCTGGAACTGGAATACAGTAACAGGTGCAACCGGATATAAATGGAATACCGTGAATAATTATCTGACCGCAATTGATATAGGAACAGGTACTTCCCGGACAGAGACCGGATTGACTTGCAATACAGGTTATACAAGGTATGTATGGACATACAATAATTGCGGAGTATCCACAACACCCACATCTCTCACACAGACCACCTCTTTGGATCCTCCGGCTGCGCCAACGGCCGGGACACACGTTGCTGCTGCTGACCAGATAACCTGGAAATGGAACACGGTAACCGGAGCAACCGGATACAAATGGAACAATACCAATAGCTATGCAACTGCCATTGATATGGGAACTACCTTGCAGCGCATTCAGACAGGATTGAACTGCAATACTGCGTATACCAGTTATGTCTGGGCTTACAGCAATTGTGGTGTATCAACGGTCACAACATTGAGCAAAACTACCGCCCTCGATCCTCCCGATCCACCGACAGCTGCAACGCATGTTCCTTCTGCAACCCAGATCATCTGGAACTGGAATGCCGGCAATGATGCTACCGGTTATAAATGGAATACGACCAATAACTACAGCACTGCGATCGATGCAGGAAATACACTTACACATACGGAAACCAGCCTGACCTGTAACACCGCCTACACGAGATATATCTGGTCTTACAGTTCATGTGGTGTTTCTGGGGTTGTCACGCTTACACAATCCACATCCCTGAATCCTCCGGCATCTCCTGTTGCAGGAACACATTCAGCCTTCCAGACGCTTATTATCTGGAATTGGAATACTGTGTCTGGTGCCACGGGATATAAATGGAATACCACGAACAATTATGCTACGGCAATTGATATGGGTACAAATGTTTCAAGAACAGAAACAAGTCTCACCTGCAATACACCATATACAAGATTTGTTTGGGCGTACAGCAATTGCGGGGTATCCGCAGCGACCACCCTTACCCAGTCGACGGCCCTGGATCCGCCACCATCACCATCTGCAGGGACTAATATTCCGGATTCTTACCAGGTTACCTGGAATTGGAATACCGTTTCCCTTGCAACAGGGTATAAATGGAATACAGTCAATGATCAGGCCAGTGCAATCGATGTTGGAAACACAACCTCCCATCTTGAGACCGGGTTGAATTGCAACACGGCATATACACGTTATGCATGGGCCTATAATAATTGCGGAGTCTCTGTGTCTGTTACCCTGAGTCAGACCACCTCACTTGATCCGCCTGACAGTCCGCTGGCTGGCTCGAACATACCCTCGACGAACCAGGTTGTTTGGAACTGGGGTGTCGTTACTGAAGCAACCGGTTATAAATGGAACACGACAAACAATTACGCCACTGCATCAGACCTTGGAAACAGCACGTCAAAAACAGAATCAGGTTTGAATTGCAATACAGCCTACGCACGGTATGTGTGGGCCTACAATTTCTGTGGCGTTTCTGAATTTGTTCAGCTCAACCAGACCACCCTCCTGGATCCGCCTCCGGCTCCGACTGCTGGTTCCAATGTGCCTTATCCAACCCAGATCACATGGAACTGGAATACGGTACCTGTGGCAACAGGATATAAATGGAATACAACAGATGATTTCCAGACTGCGAGTGAAATGGGAACCAGTACTTCAAAGACGGAAACCGGGCTCAGCTGCAATACACCTTACCTGAGGTACGTTTGGGCCTACAGCATTTGCGGTGTCTCCACATCCATGCAGTTATCACAAACGACTTCGATGAGTCCGCCTTCTGCTCCGACAGCCGGTACCCATGTTCCGACATCTTCACAGATCCAGTGGAACTGGACTCCTGTGTCAGGTGCTACCGGTTATAAATGGAATACCGTTGACGATTACAACTCGGCCATGGACATTGGTCCGAATACCTCAAAATTGCAATCAGGCCTATCATGCAATACCGGGTATACCAGCTATGCCTGGGCATACAGTAATTGCGGAATATCCCAGTCTGTATCGCTCTCTGCATCCACCACTGTTGACCCACCTGCAGCTCCGGTTGCAAATGGCCATATTCCGGCTTCAACACAGATAACCTGGATCTGGTATAAAGTTCCCGGGGTAGCAGGATATAAGTGGGCCACTACGAACAGCTATGCCAATGCCATTGACATGGGAACAGACACATCAAGAACGGAAACAGGTCTCGCATGCAATACTGCATATATAAGATATGTATGGTCATACAGTTCCTGTGGTGTGTCCAACTCAGCCACACTTGCTTCCGTTACTACCACTGATCCTCCTCCGGCCCCAACTGCTGGGACCAATGTTCCGTCGGCAAACCAGATCATCTGGAACTGGAATAGCGTTCCCGGAGTGGCAGGTTACAAATGGAATACGACAGATGATTACAACTCTGCAAGTGACGTTGGAAACAGCACTACAAAAACAGAAGCGGGTCTTAGCTGTAATACATCATATACCAGGTATGTTTGGTCTTATTCTTCCTGCGGAGTATCAGTTTCACTGGCCTTGACCCAAACAACGGCTCTCGATCCACCGCCATCACCCACGGCAGGAACTCATGAACCTGGCTCAACCCAGATCGTGTGGAACTGGAATACGGTTTCCAGTGCCACCGGGTATAAATGGAATACCACAAACAGCTATACAACAGCCATCGATGTTGGAAACACCACGACCACTACGGAAACAGGGTTGAGTTGTAATACGGCATATACCAGGTACGTATGGTCCTACAATAATTGCGGAACATCAACCTCATCGGGGTTAACTGCTACAACTACCACATGTCCTTTCGCTTGCGGTAATACACTTACAGACAGCAGGGACAACCAGACATATCCTACCATCCAAATTGGCACACAATGCTGGCTTGGGAAAAACCTGAATGTAGGATCAATGATCACAGGAACTGTCGCAATGACCAACAATGGCATAATTGAGAAATATTGCTATGGTAATTCATCAACTAATTGCGATACTTATGGCGGTCTCTATCAATGGGACGAGATGATGGCTTATACGACGACAAGTAATGCAAATCCAAGCGGACGCCCCGGGATCTGTCCATCAGGATGGCATATACCTTCAGATGCTGAATGGTGCGAGATGTCAACCTATATTGACCCGACTGTAAATTGCAGTGCAACAACCTGGAGTGGCACTGATGCCGGTGGTAAACTGAAAGAAACCGGAACTGCCCATTGGAATACTCCCAATACGGGGGCGACAAATGCCACTAGCTTTACTGCTTTACCGGCCGGATATCGTGTCAGTAACGGGAATTTTACAGCCATAAATGTCAATAATTATCTTTCTTCTTCAACAGAAGCTGTAAGTACGACGGCTTATTACAGGAATCTTTATTACAATTACGCTACCATTGCAAGAGGAAGCAATGCAAAGGGAAATGGATATGCTGTACGCTGTGTTAAGGACTAGGATTGCCCGGTACCTTAACCTATGATCCAACATGCCTGATGCCGGCTTCACTGCTGGTCAAAAGTAAAAGGCTGCCCCCGACGGGAGGCAGCCTTTTACTTTTGGACCATCAATACATAATTCACCAGAAATAGTGTTTCTTTTTATTATTTCATTAGTTCATTGTTTCATTAGTTCATTCTATTTCTTCTTCCCCGGGTTCGGCGGGGTTATCATGCCCGCTGCACTTTGCATATTATTGAATACAATAGCCATATCAAAGATATCCACAAAGGCATCGCCTGTTAAATCTTCAACCATGTATCCGAAGGCTCCGGATTGAGCCATATTGAAAACTGCATTGTTGTCAAAGATATCGACATAACCGTCCTGGATATCAAACATGCTGGTTACATCGCCCGAATAGAATGCAAACGGACCGCCTTCACTCATCGATTTCTGGTTGTTCCCGAAGGCCTGTGATGCCGTGGTGGTAAAGTCATAATTGATAGAGCTACCCGTTAAAGATACCGGGGTTGCGCTCCAGGTCTCAACACTGAACCGATGCTTTACCACGATGTAATAACTCCCAGTTGTGCCGGAGGGTATTGTCAGCGAAAGGGTTCCATCCGCATGAACAGGAATACCGTATGCCTTGAATACGATATCCCATGGCTCGGTCGGATTGGCAAGCTGGATGCTGAGTGTGTCGGCAATGTTACCGGCGAATTTATCGAAGGTAACGGCTCCGTCCGTGCAGTCCTGGGTCTTGTTGAGGTTCCCGGTTGAAGCAGAGAACAGTCCCTCTGGAATCACTTTCAGGTTTAACGTTCTGGCCACATTCGGAGTAACAGCAAGAATCCTTGACGGTCCTTCGCACTGTGTATTTGAAGGAGTGACCTGGATATTACCTGCTTCATTCCCGACTGTGACGGTTACGGAATTTGTGTTGCCGCCAGCAGTCTGAGCCCAGTCTGACGGGAAAGACCATGTGTAAATGATCCCTGATACATTGGTTACGCTGTATGCCTGGCTTGTACCTACATCCGGTGTTACCGGCCCTGAGATGCTACCTGGCTGGGCAGGCGACGGGGTGGTGGTAACAAAAGTGTATTGAGCAGGACCAGAGCCCCAAAGGTTTGACGGTACGACCAGCAAGAGGCCTCCGGATGTGCCCACTGTTACGGTTACGGAATTTGTATTGGTACCTGAAGTTATGATCCAGCCTGAAGGGAATTGCCATCCGTAACTAACACCGGGAACATTGACAACACTGTAGACCTGTGAAGATCCGATGCAAGGTGATGCTGCTCCGTTTATTGCGCTGGGTTGGGCCGGAGGTACAAAGGTAAATTGTGATGCATTGGTTGCAAACAGCGACCGGGATGAGAGGGCCACAAAAAGTTTATCGTCATTCGCAAACATCGAAGTGGAATAGGTTGACTGGTTATCTACAGGGAGTGTGGAGGTGATGTTCATCCAGGAATGATCCGCATTGTTTCTTACATAAATGGCAGCTTTATTCCTTGCAAAAAGGGTATTTCCGTATTTTGTAAAACCATTAATATAGGTGGTTGCCAATCCATCAAGCGTCCAGGCTATTCCATTATTGGTTGATTTGTAAATCCCCATGCCTGCACCTGTTATACTGCTGTTGATCGATGCAAACAGCGTATCTCCCAGCGCTAAAAGGGAATTCACAGAGGCTTCCGGATCGCCTACGTACCCCATCAGGGTAATCGTGTTTGAGCCACTGGCCACCCTGTATACAGAATTCCAGTTATTATATCCATAACCACTAAGGAACAAGTCCCCTCCTTTACTTCCCATGTTTACATAATAGTCTTCCGTTGAAGCGCTGCCAAGTGTCCAGCCATTACCATTATCATCGGAGAAGTACAATAAACCGCCATCGTCAATAGCCCAGATTCTGTTTCCTACCACCACCATTCTTGTCGGACATCTGTTTTCCGGGTAAGCGATAATTGACCAGGTATCACCCCAGTCAAAACTCTGGTATAGTTTGTTGTCATCCATTGAAACCAGGATAACAGTGTCGTTTGCAGCCATAGACCTTACCCATCCCTGGTTCCCGACCCTGATATTCCCGCTGACAGGTTGCCAGGTGGCGCCATTATCGGCGGAACGGTAAACGAGTCCCTGGTAAGTGCTTGCAAACAGATAAGATCCTCCTTTAATAAGGTATTGATCTGTAAGGCCGTATCCGCAACCTATAATATGGCCATTCAGCCCGTCGTTGTTAGCATCCGTCCAATTATTCCCATTATCGGTACTTTTGGAAATACCCTGGCCTCCACCGGAATATAAGGTGTTTCCATGTTGGAAAAAACGGTTTATGCTTTGGCTGTAAAGTCCCTGGGTTGAAAGCGACCAGGAGGCTGCATTGTCTGAAGATTTATAAATTCCATCATAATAGGTACCGGCAAACAGTTCCTGACCACTCGTGAATACTGTTTGTGTTCTGAGGTCTGTAAGCCCGTTGTTCGAAGCTGTCCATGAAACAGCCAGGTTGGTTGATTTATAAATGCCTTTCTGGTAGGTGGATGCATATAAAATGCCGCCTGATTTCGCCATCCCGGTGATCCAGTTGCTGCCGACAGGTGTGGAAGGAATGCCCGTACTGGCAGCAGTCCAGTTCGTACAATTATTCAGAGACCGGAATAATCCCTTTCGTGTTCCTATAAAGATGGTGTCTCCGCTTTTCTCAAAGCATTTTACCTGTATTGCCTGGCCTGACTGGCCACCTGTCAATGCGTCCCAGGTTTCACCCTGATCCACTGAACGTATTACACCTGTGATTCCTCCGAAAAACAGGATGGATCCTTTTTGAATAAAAGCTACCGGGGCGCCGTTCAGTGATGTTGAATGCCATATTCTCGTCCAGGAATCGCCATTATCCGTGGACCTGAAAATACCTCCGTCATCCTGTAAAATTCCGAGTACATTTCGTCCTTCAATGGACAGGTATATGGTATCGGTGTTATTTGTCCACATATTAATTATCCTCTTGTTTTCCAGGTTTCCGGTGAGGTTCACCCAGGTCTGGCCATCGTCACCGGATCTCCATATATTCCCGGGGTTGTTCAGAATAAAACTTGCGGCAAATAATTTGGATGTTGTCGCCTGGATATTTATAATGTTTCCGCCTTGTGGTCCCTGCGGGGTCCAGGTCTGTGCCGAAACGGTTACCATAAGAGCCAGTAATAGTGAACTGGCAAGAAGAGATCGTACTGTTTTCATCATGCTTGGTTGTTAATTTGGTTAATAATTGGCTTTATCGTAAGATTTTAATTAATCAGACATTTTTTTTGGAACATTGGTTTTCTCCTTATTATTTTTTTTGGCAGGAAGAACCCTATTGCTGCTCTCCGGATCAGGAATTGGGATAATATCCTTATCAGGTTCCACTGGGAGATCGATCTCTGCAAGTATTTTTTTTATGACCTTGCTTTGCATCTTGCGTCGCAGGATAAATGGGTCAATGGATGTTTGCTCCTCATTCAGTTTTTCAGTGATAGTGTCTTCTTTTTCTTTACGCATTTTAGTTTTCGGTTAATCATTGAACAAAGATTACCTGCATTTGACCGTTGACCAAATAAACAGGCTGTACAAAAACCACATTTACAGGTTTACAGGACTGGACTTTACCCGGACAAGATGGGCTAATCCTTTTGTTTTCAGGTATTACTGGGATGCATGGATTTCGATATACCCGGAGAGGTCTTTTAGTCATTCATCGCATTTTCTCAGCGTCTCAGCGACTCTGCGGTAAAAAGGGAGTGGATAAAGGAATGATCAGATCTGTGACAGGAATGTGACGAGGTTGCTTTCGGAGTTGGTGAGATCGAACTTCTTACGGAGGCGGTATCTTGCTTTTTCAAGAGTTTCAGTCCGTTGGCCGGTCAGGTCAGAAATCTCCTTTGTAGACATGTTCAACCTAAGGTATGCACATAATTTCAATTCACTTTGTGAGAGATCCGGATATTTTTTCAGGAGCTTATCATAGAATTCGCTGTTCGTTTCCTTGAACCGGATGGAAAACTCCTGCCAGAGCCTGTCGTCAGCATTCTTTTTAATCTCATAATTGAGTTTGCCGACCGCTTCTTTAACATCCGACCTGGATGGCAACTTTTCAAGCTCAGCCAGTTTCTGGCTGACTTCTGTAATAAGATCATTTTTCTTCAAAAGGGCCAGTAAGTTAATACTGAGTTCCTTGCTCTTGAATTTAAGGTCAGATTCGGCCTTTTCTTTTTCAAGAATGGTGTTTTTAATCCTGATCTTCTGACGTGAATTGAAAAGCATGGTAATGAACAACCCCGACAGAAGTCCGAGGATGATGAAGCCAAAAATGAAATAGGAACGTTGCTGCCTGATCTTTTGCTCCTTTGCAGTTTTTTCCTGGTTGTACTGAAATTCAAGTCTGAACAGCTCTTTCTGATTCTGAAGACTATATAAACTGTCATTGGCCCGGGTTCGTATAACCATGTACCTGTATGCCCCGACCGTATCATTTAGAATAAGACAGATTTTATGCAAAAGGTTTGACGACTCAAAAATTGTATGGAGCATTCCATATTTCTGGCTGATCAGAAGGGCATCATGGGCAACTATTCTGCCCTCTGCATAATCCCCTTTCTGGAAATGGTAATTACCCAATGCAGTATAGCCGTCGGCCATTAACACAGGGTTATTCAGCTTTTTAAAGATAGCGGATGCTTGTGTGAAATAATAATAGGCCGAATCGTACTTCTTGCTATTCAGATAAATGCGGCCGATATTGAGCATGATACTGCCCTGTTGCTGAAAGTCCTCGATCTTTTCTGCCACTTTGATCGCCAAAAAGTAATTGTGCAGGGCTTTATCAATATCTTTGAGGCCTACCTGGTAAATCGCAGCCAGGTTGTTATACTGGTCGGTGACCAATGTGAGGTAATTTATTTCCAACCCGATTGCCAGTGCTTTGTTTGTGTATTCCAGGGCTTTCGCATAGCTTTGCTGGTCGATAAAATCGGCGCCTATATTTCCCAGAGTTCTTCCAAGGAGCCGCTTTTCCTTCAATTTTTCATAAAGTTTCAGGTTCTCAAAATAGAGTTTTGAACTGTTGTCGAAATCACCGATCTGGGCATATGCCACAGCCATAATACCCCTTCCGTCAGCGATTTCCAATTGCATATTGTTTCTTGATGCTTTTTCAACAATCTGTTCCCCCGTTTCAATGGCTTCCTTTAGCAACCTCAACCTGCAATAATTCGCACCCATCATGATCATCGCTCTTACTTCGGCACTGTCGAAATCAGATAATTTTGCTATTTGCAGCGCTTGTTGAGCATATTCGAGCGATTTATCCGGATCACGGAGTTCTTCAGCCCTGGAAATCTGGAGCAGAAGCCGTGCCTTTGCCCTGTAATCATGGGATATCCTAAGCACATATAGCAGGCTGTCGGTTTGATTATTTACTTGTCCAAAAAGAAGAGGTGTAATTATGATGGCTGAAAAGAAAAGGATCAATCTTCGTTTGGAAAATGGCCACATGAAATTTTTCTTTGCTTGGAACTGACAAAGATAGGGGAATTTCCAAGGCAGGATAGGAGGTCGGGGAAAAAAGAGGCTGACTCAATATCTGAGCCAGCCTTACCGATCAATTAATAATCAATCCACCATTAACCAAAATAGTCTTTCTTTTTATTATTTCATTAGTTCATTGTTTCATTAGATCATTCTATTTCTTCTTCCCCGGATTCGGCGGGGTGATCATTCCGGCTGCACTTTGCATATTATTGAATACAATGGCCATGTCGAATATATCCACAAAGGCATCGCCGGTCACATCTTCAGCCATATAGCCGAATGATCCGCCCTGGGAGGAATTGAATACGGCGTTATTGTCGAAAATGTCTATATACCCGTCCTGCTGGCCTGACAGACTTGTGACATCCCCTGAGAAAAAAGCGTATGGACCGCTTTCAGCCATTCCTTTCTGATTATTTCCGAAAGCCTGCGAGGCAGCTGTTGTGAAGTTGTAATTGATGTTAGCTCCTGCAAATGAAACCGGTGCGGCACTCCAAGTCTCAACACTGTTCCGCTGGCGGATCACCAGGTAGAGATCGCCGGTCATTGAATTGGGTACTGTCACGGAAACCGTTCCGTCTCTCTGAACCGGAGCCCCGAAGGCTTTGAATACGGTTTCCCAGGGATCGGTTGGGTTTGCAAGCATAACCGTCAGGGTGTCGGCAATGGTTCCAGCAAACTTGTCAAAGGTTACAGCTCCGTCGGTGCAGTCCTGGGCTTTGTTCATAAGACCCGTGGAGGAAGAATAAAGGCCTTCGATGTTTAAAACCAGATTGAGCGTCTTCTGGCCTGAAGGTGTGAGATCATATGAATAAACCGATTGTCCGTAAGTGCCTGCAAAAAGCTTGTTGTTATACTTATAAAGTGAATAGACCTCGGGGGTTGACGGGAAAGTCTGGTTCATGCTGGTCCAGGTTGTTCCCCAGTCTGTTGAAAAGTAAACTCCTCCATCCGAGGTCCCGCTGGCTGAACCGCCTGCATAGAGTGTATCGGTAGTCAGTATCAGGGCATTGACGGTTGAAAGTCCGCTTCCGGAAAATACATTTGTCCAGGTGGTTCCGTTATTGGTGGAACGGACGACACCATTGGTCGTTCCTGCAAGGATGGTGTCGCCTTTCAACACCAGTGACCTGATCGAAATATAGCCAGGACTTCCCACACCTCCGTTTGCTGCGACCCAGTTGGTCCCGTCATTGGCGGAACGAAATACTCCGTTCGTTGTCCCTGCATATATCTTGCTTCCATTCGCTGCCAGCGCCCGGATAGATTTTTGTCCGGTCGTAGTGAGCCCTGTATTGATGGTAGTCCATGTCGTACCGTTGTTCGATGATCGTCGGACCCCCTGGTTCGAGGTGCCGGCAAAGATATAGGTGGAGTTGGAAGTGAGTGCATACACTGGGTAGCCGATCGAAGCAGTGGCGCTCCATGTATGGCCTGTATCGGATGAGAGGTAAACCCCGCTCGTATAAATCCCGGCAAAGACCTTAGAGTTGGCAGCCATCATAGATAGAACCTGATAATTGGTTGTGGTGCCGGCCAGGTAGTTCTTTAACCATGTTGCACCGTTATCGCCTGATTTGTATATTCCTGAATAATACCTTGAACCCGAGAAAAGGGTCGTGCCGAGCGAAGTAAAGGCCATCCCGTTCAGGCCTGACAATCCCGTGGAAGCGGAAGTCCATGATGTACCCCCGTCAAGAGATCTCAAAACTCCTCCTCCATTGGTAGAAATCCCGTAATTTCCGATATGGCCGGCAAATACGGTTTCGCCGAAATTCAACAGAGCCTGTACATAGTATGAGCTCATTGTTGGTAAATTTACCCAGTTACTTCCGTTGTCAACGGATTTATACGTTCTCGGACCTTCTGATCCGTCGTATGTGCTTGCATACAACACAGATCCGTCAGCTGATATGGCCCCGTTTGCGGCCCCGTTCGGGGTCGTAACCCCGTTAAGGATCGCAACCCAGAATTCACCGTTTACCGGTGACCAGTAATACCCATGGGATGTCCTGGCAAAGAGGTTACTGTTGCTGGATATCATCTCGTAGATGACACAACCCGACGGAAAGCCGGTCGTGAACAGACTCCACGTGGCACCTTGATCTGCCGAGCGGAAAATTCCATTCTGCTGTAGTCCGGATGTTCCACCTGCAAACAGGTATTCTCCGATCGAACAAATGGAGTAAATCTGTCTGAACAGGGACGAATCCTCATTATAAGCACTGAAAATACTGACCCAGGTATCCCCGTTATCTGATGACCGGAAAATTCCGTTCTGGTATGTTGATGTATAAATATAGGCGCTGGTTTTTGCAAACCCGGTAATATAAAGATCTGTAAAATATCCCGTCGGACTTACCTCGATCCCGTTGTTTTTCGGGACCCATGTATTTCCGTTATCGTTGGACCTGAAAACACCTTTTCCGGTCAATGACCAGTAACTGGTCCCTGCGAATAGAAACGTATCTTTATTCATGAACTTTGTTACGGAAACACCGGCCGGAAGCCCATTACATAATGGCATCCATGTATCTCCATTGTTTGATGAACGAAAAACCCCGCCGTATTGTGATCCGGCAAATAAGTCGTCTCCAACTTTTGCCAGGCATCTGTAGTCGCCGCCATCCATGCCAGAACCCTGGGTCCATTGAGCATTTGAAACGATAGTCATGCAAACGAATGTGAATAAAAGTAAAATTGATCTTTTCATCGTCATTTGTTTTAAATGGTTACAGTAATATAATTTCCGGGTTATTTCTTTTTTGAAATTTTCTTTACAGTCTTTGAGTCAGGCGGTTCATTGATTTTTTCAATGAGCTTACCCAATACTTTGTTAAGTGCTTCTTTTCTCCGGGTCACTTCTTTGATCTCCGATTCGACTCCAGGCTGATTGGTTACTGATTGTGATGAAAACTGATCAGTGTCAGCTGGGGGCATTGTCTTCTTATGCTTAGCATGATTCATATAACCGGAGTTTTAAATGAGGTGCAAATATTGTTGCAAGAAAAGGCAATCTCCAAATAAAGAGCCTCCACAAAAGATCATTCATGCCCTTGTTTTGCCTCCTGAAAACCTCCTTTTTAGCCATAATACCTCCAGGTAATAATCAGGGAATCAGCTGAAAGGGAATTTTGATCAGATCTGGGAGAGAAATGCGACAAGGTTGCTGTCGGAACCTGTAATGCCAAGCTTCTTTCTTAACCGGTATCGTGCATTTTCAAGGGAGTGAATTTGCTGACCGGTTATTTCTGCAATTTCCTTTGAAGTCATGTTCAGTCGGAGGTAGGCACACAATTTCAATTCATTCTGGGTCAGATCCGGGAATCTGGTAAATAATTTATCATAAAAATCCTTGTTGATCTGGTTAAACCTGAGGGCGAATTCTTTCCAGATCTTCTCATCCGAGGTTTTCCTGAGCTCCTTATTCAACTTGACGATTGCACCCGGAAGTTCGTCGCGGGGAACTTTTTTTTCGATCACCAGTAATTTCTTTGAAACCTCCGCCAGGATCTCATTTTTTTTCATGAGAGCCATTAGGTTGATGGTCAATTCTTTGGTTTTGAAATCAAGATCAGCAGTAATTTTTTGTTTTTCAAGAACTGCGTTTTTTATTTTAATCCGTTGACGGGAGTATGTCAGGAAAATAATGATGATACCTGATAAAAGACCAAGGATCAGGAATCCCATGATGAAATTGCTGCGCTGCTGTTTGAGTTTCCTTGCCTTGTCCTGCTTTTCGTAATTATACTGATATTCAAGCTTTATTAAAGTTTTCTGACTTTGCATCATTTGAAGGGTGTCCCTGATGCGGAAATTCATTAATGAATATTTATAGGCGTTGGCTGTATCTTTTTTTGCAACATAGATATCATGCAGGATGTCTGTTGCTTCGGCGATGATCTCTTTGGAGTTGAATGAGACCCCGATATTCAATGCATGCATCGAATATTCAATGCTTTTGTTGAGATCATGGATGTCGAAGTAGTACTTACCGAGTGCAATTTCCCCATTGGCAATCCGGATCTGATTGCCTGATTCTTCAAATATTTTGCGGGCATTCTCAAAATACCGAAGAGCACTGTCGTTTTTCTGTAAGCGGAAAAAACAGTAACCCAGGTTAAGAAGGTTGATACCCATCTGCATTTTATCCCCAAGTTCCAAATTTACTCTGTAAGCCTTTTTGTAATAACCCATGGCTTTTTCATAGTCCTTGTAACTTGCAAAATAAACGCCTGCGATATTGTTGAACTGGAAGGCAATTCCCGGCTTGTCGTTTATTTCCTTTGCAATATTCAATGCCTCATTCATATAATCCAGGGCCTTTTTATAGTTCTTCTGGCTGTGCATATCCGCCGCTATATTTCCAAGGGTGATACCTACCTCTTTTTTATTACCAACCTGTTCAAACAATTCAAGAGACCTGAAATTGAATTTTGCACTATTGTCAAAATCACCGAGGTCAGCATAGATGATCCCGATCACACCATTTGCAATGGCCTCTTCATTGGTCATGCCGGATTTTTGTGACAGTTTTATGGCGGATTCAAGTGATTCCATAGCATGGCTGAAATCGTTGAGTTGAAGGTAAGATCTGCCATTCTGGAGCAGTGCATTAACTTTTCCCTGGATGTCATCATACTGTTCAGCGACCGCATAAGCTCGTTTTGAGTACTTCAAAGCGGAATCAGCATTGTACATTTCAAATTCACCTGAAATTTTCAGAAGGGTTTTTCCTGTCCGGTCAACCGGGATCCCGGAGATCAGTGTCTGGTGCAGGCTGTCAATTCGCTCATAATCCTGCCCTTTAGCTATGGAAAAGCAAATCATATCGATACACAAAGCAATTGCAAAAAGACAGAAAATTTTATTCATTTTCAGTTGGAAGTGGAAGCAACACTGCAAAAATAGATTTTATCCCGATCCCCCGGGGAGGAACAGAAGGGAAAATTGTGCCTAAGTAAAATCCAAAGTGTCAAAATGATTTTGGATTTAAGATTTTGTATTATAGATTTGCAGAGTTAACAATTAGTTAACAATCAATTCATTTGCCCTTAACATAACACAGAGAATAGCAGGTTACTTTTGCTAAACCAAATTTAACCCCATGAAAAAAATTAAACACCCTATGCTAATTCCGGCCATTGCTCTCCTGTTTGCAATGACAACTCCAAAGCCGGTGTCAGCTCAATCCGCTACCGATACCCTCGCTCCGCAGGTAATCACACTGAAGGATAAAATTTCCGGAGTCGAAGAACGGATTTCGACAGCGGAGGCCAGCCTCGACAAACTGACAAAGATCAAATTGTCCGGATACATCCAGGCACAATGGGTCCATTATGAAGCCGCGAATACTTACCCGGCGAATTTATTCCAGGTGCGCCGTGCAAGGCTCAAGGTCGTTTATGAGCCGGTCCAGGGCATTGTTTTCGTTCTCCAGCCGGATTTTGCACCAGGCAATATCACCATAAAGGACGCTTATGCAATTGCAAATGACAGATGGCTGAAGACTTTTTCACTCTGGGCAGGGAAATTCAACAGACCCAACTATGAAGTTGAATATTCTTCCAGTAGCCGTGAGCTTCCGGAACGTTCCCGGGTGATCCGGGCCATTTATCCCGATGAACGTGCCATCGGAGCAAAACTCGAAATCGCCCCGCCCAGGATCCCCCTGAAAATTCAATTTGCGATCTTCAATGGAAATGACGGCGTTTCGGTCAATAACCCGACGTTCAATTACGGAACATTGTCATATGACAACAATGTAACGATCGGACAGAATACCGATTTTGACAACTACAAGGACCTGATGCTCCGCGCCACCTATGCGTTCAGGCTGGGAAACCTTGGTGGACTGACGGTCGGAGCCCATGGCTATTACGGGCAGATCAAGGCCAACAGCACGGACCTGCTGAACTCTGACTACACGTATGACAAATCACTGAGCACGAACGGGAATACCGGTAAAGGCGTCCCGAAACAATGGGTCGGTTTTGAAGCACAGCTCTACCTCGATATCCTTGGTGGCATGGCCCTGAAAGGGGAATACATCTTCGGAGTGAACTCAACACCCGGGTTCAATATAAGTACAAAGGATGCTACAAGTTCAACATCTTACAAGAATGATACTTTGTCAATAACCAATACTGCCCTGACTTCAGTTTACAATGCTCCGGCCATAAGCAGAAAATTCGACGGTTATTATATTTACCTTGTCAAAAATATCGGGAAACGTCATCAGGTTGCAGTACGGTACGATTATTACAATCCAAACACGTCATTGGCAGCAGACCAGGTTGGAACGGCAAAATGGGATGCCAAAAAACCGGATGTCGTTTCCAACAACATCACCTATGTCGGAACCAGCCCGGTCATAGCAGCCAATACCCAGTCGAAAACAACGACCGTTAACAAACTCACCTCGGGTACTGCTGATATTCCTTATGGAACCTGGACACTGGGCTACACTTATTTCTTCGATGAAAACATCAAATTCATGATCGCCTATGAAATGCCAATGAACAGAAAGGTGGGGATCGTGGATCCGAACACCAACGTCGGAAACGTTAAGGCGAACTATTCAGTTAATAATACCCCCGGAACCTACGATTACAGTAAATTGATAAAACAAAATACCCTGACCTTGAGGATGCAGGTGAAGTTTTAACGTACCCACCTCGACCTTCGCTCTCCCCCTCCCTACCAGTAGGGAGGGGATCAGAGGGGTGGGTACGGCGAAAAAAACAATTAGTTGAAAAGATTAATTAAAATCACAAAATATGAAAAAGAAAAATCTGAAAAAAGTTTATGGCCTTGTAGGCTTACTGCTGATAGGCACTGTTGTAATGGCCTTCATGCCGGCTGCAAAAAAGATCACAGTAAAAGGATCTGACACGATGGTGATCCTGGCCCAGAAGTGGGCGGAGGTTTATATGAAATCGCATAAGGATGTCAACGTCCAGGTAACGGGTGGAGGATCCGGGACTGGGATCTCCGCACTGATCAACGGTTCGACCGATATCTGCAATGCGAGCCGTTCCATGAAGAGTTCCGAAGTCGACAAATTAAAGGAACGGTATGGCTCTCTTGGAGTTGAGATCCCTTGTGCAAAGGATGGGATCACCATTTTTCTGAATGAGACAAATCCGGTGAAAGAACTCAGCATTAAACAGCTCAGCGGAATGTTCAGCGGGAAGATAAAAAACTGGAAGGAAGTTGGCGGCCCGGATGCAGACATCAAACTGTACGGCCGTGAAAATAGTTCCGGGACGTATGTATTCTTCCAGGAACATGTTGTGAAAGGAGACTATGCCGCCAGTTGCCAGACGCTTCCCGGGACAGCTGCAGTGGTGAACGCTGTAAAAAATGATAAGTATGGTATCGGGTACGGTGGCGCTGCCTACGCAAAGGGGGTGAAGCACTGCCCGGTCAGAAAGGACGATAAAAGCACTGCAGTCGCACCAAGTCCTGAGACCATTAAGAACGGAACCTATCCCATCAGCCGTTACCTGTATATGTATCTCAGGAACAGGCCGACAGGTGATCTCAAGAACTATATCGACTGGATACTCGGTCCTGAAGGCCAGAAACTGGTAGTTGAGATCGGCTATTTCCCGGTGAAGTGAAATTATTTCTTAAAATAACCGCAGAGACGCGGAGACGCAGAGAAAAATTGTTATAATTAGAAATTCTCTGTGCCTCTGCGGTGAAATAAGTTTAGATGAAATTAAATGGATGAATTAAAAATAGATCAGGATATCCCGATCGTACCTGGACAAGAGGAAAAAACTCAGAAGAAGGTCAAGGGAGAGTTCGTTTTTACAAAAGAGAGCCTGAAGAAAAAAGTCAGGTTCTCCGAGATCCTTTCCGAAAAGATCATCACAGGAGTGGCATTTCTATCCATTACCATCATAGTACTCATCTTCGTTTTTGTATTTAAGGAAACCCTGCCGATCTTCGGGATCAAAGCAGCGAAATTGGAAAGGGTTTCCAGTTCTGAACAGGAGCAATACACCGGTGACAATACGAATGATCAGAAACAGGAAGTATATACAGGGGGTGGTGATGAAAGTGCTGCACAGGCAACGGTCAATGATAATAAACAGGAAGTTTATACCGGTGGTGGTGATGAAAGCAATGAACCCGTACCTGTCAATGAAAATAAGCAGGAAGTATATTCAGGCGCAGGCGGGGATAGGCCTGAAAGATACGGGACCACTGATGATTCTGTGACCAGGGCAGGTGATACCACTGCCGGTGGTATACAGGGGGCAGAAGAAACCACCCTGGAACCGGCAGAACCTGTACATGAAGATAAAGTCACTGCCCGGGGACTGGTCGGGAAAACATGGATGCCGGTTTCCGACAACCCGCGATACGGATTGATCCCACTAATCATCGGCACCTTTAAGATCACGATTATAGCGATCCTTTTCGCAGCACCCCTGGCTATACTTGCCGCACTTTTCTCTGCGGCTTTTTCTCCTCATTGGTTGCGGGAGTTCATCAAGCCTGCGATTGAATTGCTTGCAGGATTCCCATCCGTTGTTATCGGATTTTTTGCATTGATGGTGATGGCGACTTTCCTTCAGACGGTTTTCGGATATTCCACTCGGTTGAATGCATTCGTTGGGGGGATAGCCATGGCGCTTGCCGCAATTCCCGTTATCTTCACGATCGCCGAGGATGCCATGACCGCTGTACCGCAATCCTTCAAGGAAGCAAGCCTCGCCCTGGGGGCATCAAAATGGCAAACCGCTTTTTTTGTAACCCTCCCGGCTGCCACACCGGGTATTTTTGCTGCCGTTTTACTGGGGATTGGCAGGATATTCGGGGAGACGATGATCGCCCTCATGGCTACAGGCAATGCAGCACTTATCTCGATGAACCCCTTTGACTCTGTACGGACCCTCTCAGCCACAATCGGTGCGGAAATGGCAGAAGTCGTTTTCGGTGATACACATTACAACGTTTTGTTCCTGATCGGCTCATTGTTGTTCGTTTTCACTTTCTCGCTGAATGCATTAGCCGAATTTTATGTGAAAGGTAAATTAATGAGACGATTCCAGGGGAGGATAGCATGAACAAAAGAAATAAAATCATCGGCGGGTTTATGATGGGTTCAACTGCATTTTCTGTTGTTCTTATCATTGCCATCATCCTTGTCATCCTTATTGTGATCATCATTGGCGGAAAAGAAAGTCTTTCATGGAAATTCCTTACCAGTTTCCCGGAGGACGGGATGACAAAAGGCGGGATATTCCCGGCGATATTCGGAACAGCACTGATGGTCCTCATCATGTCGGTTGCAGCCGTTCCCTTCGGAACGATCACAGCAATCTACCTCACCGAATATGCCCATGAAAAGTCTTTCCTTGCAAAAACGATAGGTTTTGCCGTGAAAACACTGGCCATGGTGCCTTCCATAATTTTCGGGCTCTTCGGACTTGGATTCTTTATCAAGTTTGTCGGCGCCGGAATGGATAATGCTTTCCTCGGGGGGCAACTGAAATGGGCGCAACCCAATATTCTCTGGGCAAGCCTTACCATGGCATTGCTGACACTGCCCGTCGTGATCGTATCGGTGGAGGAAGCCATCCGCACCGTTCCCCGTGAACTCCGTGAAGCCAGCCTGGCCCTTGGAGCCACCAAATGGCAGACCATCAAAAAGATTGTTCTTCCCGGTGCCAGGTCAGGGATCCTTACAGGGACGATCCTCGCTGTTTCACGCGGTGCCGGAGAAGTAGCGCCGATCCTTTTTACCGGGGCAGCTTATTACCTGGCCACATTGCCTCATTCCGTGAGTGATCAGTTCATGTCCCTCGGATACCATATATATATAATGTCCACACAATCCTCAAATGTTGATCAGACCCTTCCGATTCAGTTTGCGACCACACTGGTGCTCCTGATGCTCACTTTTATCCTTAATTTTACAGCGGTTATAATCCGGGCGAGACTGAGAAGATCAAAATAAAGAAATAAACAAGGAATCATTCACTGATGAAAGAAGCGAAAATAAACGCAAAAAATGTTACACTCTATTACGGGACGAAAATGGCCCTGAACTCGGTTTCGATCGAACTTCATTCGAAGGAGGTCACGGCCCTGATCGGCCCTTCCGGCTGCGGGAAATCGACCTTTCTCAGGACTCTGAACCGAATGAATGACCTCATCCCTGGCGTGAAAATGACCGGGGAGGTATTCATCGACGGACTCAATATCTATGATAAGGATATCGATGTTGTGAATCTGCGGAAAAAGGTTGGAATGGTCTTTCAGAAATCCAACCCATTCGCCAAATCAATTTTTGAGAACGTGGCCTATGGACCGAAAATAAACGGGATCAGGGATAATAAGCAGTTGAAAGAGATTGTTGAATTCTCATTGAAAAGAGCAGCGATATGGGATGAAGTCAAAGACCGTCTTCATGATTCAGCCCTGGGATTATCCGGAGGACAACAGCAGCGTCTTTGCATCGCCCGCACCCTGGCTGTAAACCCTGAGATCATCCTCATGGACGAACCCGCCAGTGCCCTGGATCCGATCTCAACATCCAAAATTGAAGAACTGATCTTTGAACTGAAAAAAGATTATACAATCATCATCGTTACCCATAATATGCAGCAGGCGGCAAGAGTTAGTGATTATACCGCATTTTTTTATATCGGTGAACTCATTGAATACGGGAAAACAAAGAAGATCTTTACAAATCCTGATAAAAAACAAACGGAGGATTACATTACCGGACGATTTGGGTAAGAGCCGTTTTGGTGAAAGCTATACCCACCCCGACCTTCGGTCTTCCCCTCCCTACTGGTAGGGAGGGGATTAGAGGGGTGGGTACGCAAAGATCCAGGATCAACAATATATATCATTTCAAATCAACAGTCAAATTGCACAAGAATGGAACGACACTTTGAACAGGAACTTGACAAGCTGAACAGGCGGATCATTAAAATGGGAAATCTTGTGGCTTCACAGATCCATGAAACGATGACGGCGCTGATTACCTGTGATATGGAAATGGCCAGGCAGATCATCGAAAAAGACAACCTTGTGGATGAACTGGATGTCAAGATCGATAAGCTATGCCAGCGGATATTTGCGCTGACACAACCTGTGGCCACCGATCTCCGGCTTATCATGTCGTCGCTGAAAATGAACAATGACCTTGAAAGGATGGGTGATCTTGCAGTAAATATCGCAGGGAAGATCGAAGGGTTGAATGAGTATAAAGAGATCATAGGGGAATTGCACATCGATGAACTTGCATCCCTCACGGAGACATTGGTGAAAGATGTGATTAATATCCTGAATACAAAAAACACAGTATTTATAAGGGATATCTTTACTGAAGCAAATGTTATCAAGGATAAAACACAAGTGATCTCCGCCAGGATACTGGAGGAAATGACCAGGAAAACCGATGTCATCATTGTTGCAACAAATCTCCTGATCATACTTACGCAGATCGAGCGGATCGCCGGCTATTCAATGAATATTGCCGAGTCGATCATTTTTCTTGTGGAAGGAAGAATGGTCAAGCATTCAGGTCTTGACAAGGAATTCGAAGCAGGAAAGGAGCAGGGCTAACCTTTTTTAAGCGTAAAGGCAAAAGTGGTGCCCACACCAACCGTGCTCCTGACGTTGATCGTCTGTTTGTGTGCCTCAATGATATGTTTGACAATTGCCAATCCAAGTCCTGACCCGCCTTGTTCCCGTGACCGGCTTTTATCTACCCTGAAGAACCGTTCGAATACGCGGGGAATATCTTTTTCTTCGATACCAATCCCGTTATCCGTGATCTCGATCAGGTAATTTTCATCCATATCAAAAACAGAAACCTTGGTGCGGCCATCCTCAAACCCGTATTTAATCGAATTGTCGATCAGGTTTATAAGCACTTGTCTCATCCGCTCCTTATCACCCTCAACATACACTGGTTTCTCTTCCTGGTAACGAAGCACAAGCGAAATATTCTTCCGTTTGGCCTTCATTTCCAATAGTTCGATCACTTCACGGATCAGGGCGATTATATCAAATTTCTTCACCTCCAGCAACAGTTCGCCTGATTCCAGCCTGGAGATGGCTTCAAGGTCTTCCACCACCGAGATCATCCGCTCGATGTTCTTTTTGGTCCGTTCGAGATACTCCGTATTTACTTCAGGATCCTGAAGTCCGCCATCAAGCAAGGTCAACACATAACCCTGGATATTGAACAAGGGCGTTTTCAACTCGTGAGAAACATTCCCCAGGAATTCCCTTCGATAAGCTTCCATTTTTTTCAGTTCTTCGATCTCGTCTTTCCTGTCCTGCGCCCAGTGGAGAACTTCCTCATTAACATTGGAGATGATATCCTTGTTCAGATCCAGTTCCTTGTTTTTAAACGGAGCGGATGACTTCTGGGTGTGTATGGTCTTAAAGATGAGCTTGATCTTACTGTATATGAATTTCTCAAGTACATACCGGTAGATAAAAAAGGACAGCACGAACACACCTGCATCTGTAATGAGTAACGGGAAAATATTGATCTTCTTTTTCAGTATCAATGCCGAAACGATATACAGGATCGTAAGAAGGATTACAATCGAGGCAGAATTGATCAGTGTCCAGGTGTTTGGACTGAAATTAGTTTTTAACTTCATATTTGTAGCCAACCCCCTTGATTGTTTTTATATTTTCATCCTCCAGCTTTTCCCTGATCCTCCGGATATGCACGTCTATGGTCCTGTCGCCCACGATCACGTCATCGCCCCAGACCTCGGTGAAAATCTCATCCCTTGTGTACACTTTGTTCGGTCTGGATGTCAATAGCGACAGCAGTTCAAATTCCTTCCTGGGGAATTTGAATTCCCGGTCGCCTTTTATCACAATATATTTTTCCCGGTCTATGACAATATTCCCAATAATTGTCCGGTCAGGTGACTTCTCATCGGGAAGTCTTCTCCGGAGAAGGGCGTTCACCCTGCTCATCAGCACCCTCGGTTTGATCGGCTTGGTGATGTAATCATCACCACCCGCATCCAGCCCGGCGATCTGTGTGAAATCTTCACCCCTTGCCGTAAGGAATGCGATGAGTGTTTTATCTAATTCAGGGATCTTCCTGAGTTTGGTGCATACCTCGATCCCGTCCATTCCCGGCATCATGACGTCCAGGATGATAAGGTGGGGGAGTTCACGTTTTGCCATCGCGATCGCGTCCTTCCCGTTACTGGCTGTAAAGAGGGTATATCCTTCCTTCCTGATGTTATATCCCACAAATTCGAGGATATCAGGTTCGTCGTCAACGAGAAGGATCTTATAATCTTGTTTGTCCATGGTCTACTGTTAATGTTGTTTTTGGATACACAGGTACGGAATAATCTATTAGTTTTCACGTACCCACCCCGACCTTCGGTCTTCCCCTCCCTACTGGTAGGGATGTGATTAGAGGGGAGGGTACGAGAAAAATTTTACTACACAACGGCCAGCCCTCCCTCCGCCGTCTCTTTGTAGATCCTTGGAATGTCGTGTCCGGTCTGTTTCATGGCCTTGATTACCTTGTCAAAAGAAACGATGTGATGTCCGTCGGAAAGGAGGGCATACATGTTGGCATCAAGTGCCCGGCCGGCGCCAAAAGCATTCCGCTCAATACATGGGATCTGAACCAGTCCAAATACGGGGTCACAGGTAAGTCCGAGGAAATGTTCCATTCCAATGGAAGCTGCATATTCAACCTGACCGGGGGTTCCGCCAAACATTTGCTCTGCTGCAGCTGATGCCATTGAGCAGGCACTTCCGATTTCTCCCTGGCAACCGACCTCTGCACCGGAAATGGAGGCATTCGTCTTGATCAGGTTGCCAATAAGTCCTGCTGTTGCAAGACCGCGCAGGATCTTCTTATAAGGGAAGTCATATTGTGTTTTCAGAAGGTACAGGACTGCGGGAACTACGCCGCACGAACCGCAGGTCGGAGCTGTGACAATCCGGCCTCCCGATGCATTTTCCTCTGCAACGGCAAGTGCGTAAGCGAAGGTGTAAGCTCTCCGGCTCAGTGTTCCTTTGAAACTGTTGGCTTTAATATGAAAAGCAGATGCTTTCCTCGGAAGGTGAAGCTTTCCGGGAAGGACCCCTTCATTCTCGAGCCCGCGTTCCACGGCTTCCTGCATCACTTTCCAGACCTCATCCAGGTAATCCCATATATCCGGGGATTCATGCATGGCAACGAATTCCCACATCGTGGTTCCGTTATTTTCACACCAGGAGAGGATCTCAGTCATGGTGTTCATCGGGTAGATCGATTTCGATTCATCCCTCATGCCCGTATCGCTGATATCTCCGCCGCCTATGCTGTATGTCGTCCAGGAGGATGAATAATCCTGGTTTTGATCCATTGCTTCGAACATGATCCCGTTCGGGTGGAGAGGAAGGAATTCATCTGGCTTCCAAATGATCTCAACAGGAACAGGGGAAAGAGCATCTGCGACCGCCATATCAGTAAGGTGACCTTTTCCGGTTGCTGCCAGGCTCCCGAACAGGGTAACACGAAAACCCGCGGCATCCGTGTGAGACTGTCGGAATTTTTCCGCTGCTTTTCGAGGGCCCATGGTATGGCTGGAAGATGGACCATGACCGATCTTATATATTTCTTTTATCGATTCCATGCATGAGATTTTATCCCCGAAAGTTAAGACTAATTTATTATCCGGACATTAATATAGGGTTAAGAAAAATGAAGCCTGGTCCGAATGGGTTGAATTTGAATAAGGATGGACCCTGTCAGGGTCCGAGACTCTGACAGGGTCCTCCATCAGCCCCGGAAGGGCTGAATATGAAGAAAAGAGAATACTTCCTCCATCAGCCCCGGAAGGGCTGAATATGAAGAAAAGAGAATACTTCCTCCATCAGCCCCGGAGGGGCTGAATATGAATAAAGAGGACCCTGACAGGGTCCAAGACTCTGACAGGGTCTAAATGAGAAAAAAAATTTCCGGGAATTACCCGATCTTCTCGACAGTATCTGCAAGGCGGTTGGAATAACCGACCTCATTGTCGTACCATGATACGACTTTCACAAAGTTCCCGTCAATCACCTTCGTAAGAAGTGAATCAAAAATGGAAGAGTGGGTATTGCCAATAATATCAACACTGACGAGAGGTTCGTCGATGTATTCAAGGATCCCTTTCATGGGTCCATCGGCGGCTGCCTTCATGACAGCATTTATCTCATCCTTTGTAACATTCTTTCCCAACTCGCAGGTCAGATCCACCAGGGATGCATCCGGGGTCGGTACACGGACGGAGAATCCGTCCAGTTTGCCGTCCAGTTCAGGGATCACAAGGCCGATAGCCTTTGCAGCCCCGGTTTTTGTCGGGATGATCGACATGGCTGCAGCCCTGGCCCTTCTCAGATCCTTGTGCGGTGCATCCAGGATGATCTGGTCATTGGTATATGAATGGATCGTATTCATCAATCCTTTCCTGATTCCGAATTTATCATTAAGAACCTTCGCAATCGGGGCAAGGCAGTTTGTGGTGCAGGAAGCATTAGAGATCAGCTTCATCTCCGGCTTCAGGATGTTATCATTCACCCCGAGTACAATCGTGGCATCAACATCTTCCTTGTTGTCAGAAGGAACTGAAAGTACAACTTTCTGTGCGCCTGCTGCAAGGTGCTTGCTCATTTTCTCGCGCGTCCTGAAAATACCGGTAGATTCGACGACGATTGCAACACCAAGGTCTTTCCATGGCAGGTTGGCCGGGTCTTTCTCCGCATAAACCCTGATTCTTTTCCCGTTAACAATAATGTAATCTCCTTCAACGGCAATTTCTCCGGGAAATTTCCCGTGAACGGAATCATACTTTAGCAAATGTGCAAGCGTTTTTGCATCTGTAAGGTCATTGAAAGCAACTACTTCAATATTGCTTTTCTTCAGCATCGCCCTGAATGTAAGGCGGCCGATTCGTCCGAAACCATTGATCCCAACTTTAATCGTTCCCATAATCTTGATTTTATGTTCTGTTAATATTAGTTCATTTGATTGACCCGTCAAAATTAAAGATTATAACGATATTGTGTAAATTTGAGCAAAAATATTGTGTATGGATAAGATTTTTGTCGTTTCGGATGGTACAGGAAGGACAGCTGAGCAAATGCTGATGGCGGCGCTGACACAGTTTCCCAGTTCAAGAGTGGAGATCATCGTAAAACAGGAAATCCGTTCTGAACAGCAGATCGAAGAGATGATCCTTGAAGCCCAGGAGGCAAAAGGGATCATCGTGCATACGCTCGTTTCTGAGGTCCTCAGGGAAAATCTGGTACGCACATGCAGGATACACAACCTCGATGCCATTGATCTCATGGGACCGCTGTTGTCGCGACTTTCCCATCATCTTGAGAATTCCCCGACCGAAGAGCCCGGGCTTTTTTACCGGTTGAATAAGGAATATTTCAAGCGGATTGATTCGATGCAGTTTGCCTTTACACATGATGACGGGCAGCGCTATTATGATTATGAAAAAGCAGAGATCCTTCTGATAGGAGTATCCAGAACATTTAAAACGCCGCTAAGCATTTACCTGGCATTCAAAGGATGGCTCGTGGCCAATTATCCCATTGTCCTGGGTATGGATCCCCCTGAGATCGTAGGCCGGCTGATTCCCGGACATGTTTTCGGACTTACGACGAACCCGGCGGACCTTTCCACCCTGCGTTCTGTAAGGCAGGAGCATTTCGGAGGCAATGTAGGGGAATATTCATCACTGGAATATGTAAAAAAGGAACTTTTTTATTCCCAGGGGATATTCAATAAGTATCAATGGCCCGTGATCAACGTTACCAATAAGCCGATTGAAGAGATCGCATCGGAGATCCTTGCCATCAAACGGCGCATCAACCAGGATGAATTCCTCCGGAAGAAATGCCATTGAAAAGTAATTGTTCAAAATCCTTACGGTCTTAAAATTTCCTGTAATTTTGCAGCGGTTTTATAAAAAACCCACAATGCCAACAAGTACCAATACAAAGTACATTTTTGTAACCGGAGGAGTGACCTCTTCACTTGGAAAAGGTATCATCTCATCCTCGATCGCGAAACTTCTGAAAGCACGGGGATACTCGGTAACGATTCAGAAACTGGATCCTTATATCAATATTGATCCGGGCACGCTGAACCCATACGAACACGGCGAGTGCTTCGTGACAGAAGACGGAGCGGAAACCGATCTCGACCTTGGTCATTATGAGCGGTTCTCAAACGTACCGACCTCCCAGGCCAACAACATTACGACCGGGATCATCTATCAATCGGTGATCACCAAGGAAAGACAGGGTGAGTACCTCGGTGAAACGGTCCAGGTTATCCCTCATATTACGGATGAGATCAAATACCGGATCAAATTACTCGCACACCAGGGGAATTTTGATTTTGTCATTACAGAGATAGGAGGAACGGTTGGGGATATTGAGTCACTTCCTTACATTGAAGCTGTTCGTCAGATGCGATGGGAACTTGAAAAGAATTGTGTGGTTGTCCATCTTACCCTCGTTCCATACCTTGCCGCAGCCGGTGAGCTTAAATCGAAACCAACCCAGCATTCTGTCAAGACATTGCTGGAGTCAGGAGTACAGCCTGATATTATTGTTTGCCGGACAGAAAAGACTCTGCCCGACAGCCTGAAGAACAAGATCGCCTTGTTCTGCAACGTTTCACCAACTTCTGTGATCGAATGCATCGATGCCCAGACCATTTATGACGTTCCCATTCTGATGCATAAGGAAAACCTCGATGTTGAGATCCTGAAAAAGTTAAAAATGAAACCTTCTTCTGAGCCTGATCTGGCTGATTGGGAGAATTTTGTTTACAAGCTGAAGAATCCAAAGGGGGAAGTCACCATCGGGCTTGTAGGAAAATATGTTGAGCTTAAGGATGCTTACAAGTCGATCAATGAATCATTCATACATGCAGGAGCTGTAAATGATTGCAAGGTTATTGTGAAATTGTTCCATTCGGAATACATCGACAGCTCGAATGTTGAGGAGCGGATGGAGGGAATCGATGGGATTCTCGTGGCTCCTGGCTTTGGGGAACGCGGTATCGAAGGAAAGATTACGGCCATACGATATGCAAGGGAAAAAAAGATCCCGTTTTTCGGGATATGCCTTGGAATGCAATGTGCGGTCATCGAGTTTGCCAGGAACGTCCTGGGTTTGAAGGAAGCCCATTCAACAGAGTTCAATAAAGCGACCCCGGATCCGGTGATTGATATGATGGAAGTTCAGAAAAAGATCGCGGGGCTGGGTGGAACAATGCGCCTCGGAGCATATCCATGCCGGTTGAAAAAGGGTTCAAAGGTCTTTGATATTTACAAAAGTGAAAACATCTCGGAAAGGCATCGCCACCGGTATGAATTCAATAACAAGTACCTGGATGAATACCAGAAGGCAGGACTGATCGCCGTTGGGATGAATGAAAAAGACAACCTGGTGGAGATCGTAGAAATGAAAGGCCATCCCTGGTTCATCGGTGTGCAGTTCCATCCTGAATTTAAAAGCACTGTTGCAAATCCGCATCCGCTTTTCGTAAGTTTTGTAAAGGCCGCTCTTGAGCATGCCTCAAAAAAATCAAAAAATCTAAAAAAGTAATAACTTATTTCACTATTGGATGAATAAAAGCCAGATAATAGGAATAGTATTGATATTTGCTATTTTTATCGCCTATAGCTATTGGATGACCCCTTCTAAAAAAGAATTGGAAGCGCAGAGGATAAAAGCGGATTCCATCGCCTGGGTCGCCAAAAAACAAGACGATTCTGCCAGGAGAGAAGAAGCGATCAGACAGGCCAGCGAAAAGATCCGTTTAGCACAGCTTGCAGCTGCAGGCAAAACGGAAGATACAATGTCGGTGAAAAAAGCGGCACTGCATGAACAGCTGGGTGCTTTTGCCATTTCAGCAATCGGTAAAAATGATCATTTTGCCCTGGAAAATGAATACCTGAAGATAAGGATCGCAGCACAAGGTGGCAAGATCGATTATGTTGAACTTAAAAATTATAAAGCCTGGGATGATAAGCCCCTCGTCCTGTTTAACGGTGATTCCCTCCATTTCGGATTGACCTTTTTCTCCAACAACAGGGTCATCCGGACAGACAAGCTCTTCTTCAGACCCTGGTTTGGAAATAGGAGCTATGACCCCGGGAAGCCGATCTCAGTTTCAGGGAATGACTCTGTAACCTTTTCAATGAGGCTTTATGCGAACGCAACAGATACTGCAGTCAACCCGGGGAAATACATTGAATTCCTTTATACCCTTCATGGAAAGGATTATATGCTCGGGTACAAGGTCAACTTTGTAGGGATGGCGGATGTGATTGACCCGAATACGAAATACCTTGTCCTTGACTGGTCTGCCGAACTTATGCGCCAGGAGAAAAACGTAAAGCTGGAACGGATAAATTCAACCATCTATTACAAGTTCTTCGAGGAGAAAGTGGATTACCTTTCAGAGACCAAGGACGAAGAAAAGAACCTGAAGAATGAGAAGATCAAATGGATCTCTTTTAAACAACAGTTTTTCTCTTCTTCGATCATTGCCGGAACTTACTTCAGTGAACCCAAATTGAAAACCCTCACCCTCGCCAAGAATGACAGGTATATGAAGTCGATGGCAACCGAGATAGGAATCCCTTATACACCTACGGGTAGCCAGACGATCCCGATGTCAATTTACTATGGCCCGAACCGTTATTATGGTCTCAAGGCTTATCACCAGGACCTGGAAAGGCAGATTCCCCTTGGATGGGGCTTTTTCCTCATGGCATGGATCAATATTTATGCTGTGATCCCTGTATTCACCTTTTTTGGGAATTTCGGATGGAATTACGGGATCATTATCCTGGTCCTGACGATCCTTCTGAAGATCATCCTTTTCCCGATCGCCTTTAAGACATACAAGTCTTCTGCAAAAATGCGCGCATTGAAACCGGATATTGATGAGATAGGTAAGCGATATCCTAAGAAGGAAGAGGCCATGAAGAAGCAATCGGCTACGATGGAGTTGTATAAGAAAGCAGGGGTGAACCCCATGGCAGGATGTGTCCCGCTGCTTCTCCAGATGCCGATCCTGTTCGCGATGTTCCGGTTCTTCCCGTCATCCATCGAATTACGCCAGCAGCCATTCCTCTGGGCAACAGACCTCTCCTCATATGATTCCATCTGGACATTCCCGGGAGGTTTCAGCATCCCCTGGTATGGTGATCATGTAAGTCTTTTCGCATTGTTGATGACCATTTCCAGCATTTTTTATACCCGTATCAACGACCAGATGATGGGATCGACCCAAACCCAGATGCCGGGCATGAAAACTATGATGTACCTGATGCCGGTGATGTTCCTTTTCTGGTTCAACGACTATTCTTCAGGACTCAGCTATTACTACCTGCTGGCAAACCTTCTCACCTTTGCCCAGATCTATATTATCAGATCAACCATTGATGAAAAGAAATTACATGCCCAGATTGAAGCAAACAAAAAGAAGCCGGTAAAGAAATCGGGATTTCAGAAAAGACTTGAAGATATGGCGAAGCAGAGAGGCTACAATTCGAAGAAGTAACAGGATTAATTACGGATTATTCTGCTGTTAAATAGGAAAGAAACAGGTCCAGCCCTTTTTTCTTATCGGAATCGAATTCAAATGAAATATTCTCATTCAGGTAACGGTAAGCATCAATGCCTGAAGGGATTTTTTTCTCGAAAAATTCAATGGTCTCTCTCCGATGGTCAACACCATATGCTAAAGCAGCATTGAAATCCCTGATGGTTTCTTCAGGCAGATCACGTGTGGTGACCCATGCAGCAAATACGAAGGGGAGTGAAGTAAACCGGATCCATTCTTCAGCAAGGTCATAAATGTACTCATAACGGTTTGAAAGACCGAATGTCTTATCTCCGATCGCTACCAGCGATTCGATGCCATCCGCCTGATCCGATTCACCTTGCCCCAGGTCTTTCCAGGCAGGATCGATCTTCCAGAAATTCTTTGCCAGCACCTTGACCAGTTGCACTGACGTCCTTGAATCCCAATCGAGGTGGATCTGCTTTATTTCGGTTAAGGGTTTATGGCTTAAAAGGAGGACCGTCTTTACCGGGCTGACGGCTCCGATGCAATAATTGCTGATAAAACGGACAGGCGGTAGATGCGGGATTGCACCTACAGGAACAAGGGCAATATCTGCATTTCCCAGGGCGAGATTTTCAGCACAAACAGATGGAACGGCGATATCCAGCATGAAATTGCCAAGGCATCCGGAATGCAGGATCCCATAAACAAAAGGATATGTATTCAGGTAAGATACTGCAGATATTTTGAGTTGATTCATGTACTCTTCGTCTATGTTTTAATTCCTTCGTTTATTGCGCTGTGGATTTCCAACACCTGGGGGATTACAGGCCGTATGCCGTCGTTCAGGATCACCCAATCCGACTGGCCGGACTTTATTTCGTCAGGTAGCTGGAACTTCATCCGCTTTCTTACATCTTCCCCGGGGATCCCGTCGCGAATGGATACCCGCTGAATGGCCGTTTCTTCAGGGCAGGATACATGAATGATCTTTTCAAACTCTTTCCCAATACCGCTTTCAAATATAATAGCTGCTTCCATGATCACGTAGGGATGATTTGTATGCAGGCTGCACCAATGCCTGAATTCCGATATTACCAGGGGATGAAGGATCACGTTGAGTTGATCCAGCGCTTCCGGATCGCTGAATACAACAGAAGCCAGCGATTTCCGGTCGATTTCATGCTCCGACCTTAGAATTCCTTTGCCAAAAGTTGCAGCAATTTTCCGAATGACATCCTCCCTGGACAGGAAGTTTTTTGATTCCTCATCTGCATGGAAAACGGGTACTCCGAGTAAAGAAAATATCTTTGACACAATGCTTTTCCCGCTTCCGATATTACCTGTCAATCCAACACGTATCATTACTTTTTCTTTTTTGTCGGTGGTTTTTCTTTCGCGATATTTTTCATTTCCATTTCCAGCCTTTTTTTTATCAGGCTGTCATGCGGAAAGAAAATCGTGTCATAAAGTTGGGTTTTTGCTTTTCCCTGTTCGTTCAATGACTTCGGAGAGAATATCTTCTTTAGCGGGATCCGGTCAAATTCAAGGAAGATCGTATCCGGATCGATGGAATGGACATCATGCATGAGGTTGGCCTGGAATGATATCTCCTTGCCGATGGTTTGTGTAGGAAGCATTGCAACAAGGTAGCGGCCATCCGGTTTCATCTTGATTCCTTTCAGATTGACATCGATGAACTTTTCGCGGGGTTTGAAATAGCGTTCTGAGAAAAAATCAAGACCCTGAACTTTCATTTTCAGGGTCAATGTATTGCTTGAATAGCTTACCAGGCGGTAATTTTCAGGAATATGTGTATAATTCAGCTGGTAATCGATCGTATAGAAATATTCCTTCGACAACCGGACAAAGAACCAGAAGATCACTGAAAATACCAGGCATACGAAGAAAGTAATCAACTGGGTTCTGAATTTCCCAACTTTCCTGTGTCCTGCATTCTGGATAAAGTCAATGAAATCCGGTCTCAATTCAATGATCTTATATCAAAAAGATTATTTATTGCTTTCGATTGTCTGTGTGGTGTCAATGGCGACTGCTGATTTCTCAATCCTCAGCCGGACATTGTTCTCCACTTCAATGGTCACGGTAGTTTCCTGGATCTCAACGATCCTGCCATGAATACCGCCAATGGTAATAATCTTCTGGCCTTTTTGAAGGGATTCCCTGAATTTCTTTTGTTCTTTGGAGCGTTTCATCTGAGGCCTGATGAAAAATAGGTAAAAAACGGCCACGATAAGAAGCAGTGGAATGAATGACCAAAGTCCGCTTTGTGCGCTTTGCCCCTGCTGGGGTGCCATTAATAAGATGCTAGCTATTGTCATAAGTTGATTTTTAATTACGAATTACGAATTACAAATGGAATTTATTGAATTATTGAATTGTTGATTGTTTATCATAGACTTCCATGCTCACCTCTCACCTCTCACTATTCACTATTCACTATTCACTTTTCACTTTTCACTTCCCGGGCTGACCACCTGTGCCTTGATCTTTATTTCGATCGTATTAGGCTGGGTGTTTGCCACAACCAGGATGTTCTTTGTCTGGTAACCACGTTTCCCGGCGCTGTTAAAAGTGACCTTTATTGAGCCTTCATCCCCTGCATGGATCGGAGTACGCGGATAGGATGGTACCGTGCAACCGCAGGATGTGCTGACATCAGCAATGATGAGGTCCGACTTCCCGGTATTTTTAAACTTAAAATCGAAAGCAACGGTTTCCCCTTCTATGATCTTGCCAAAATCATGGATCTCTTCGGTAAATTTCATGACCGGGAGTTTGCTCAGGTCGCCTTTTCCCCCGGCAGTATTCGGGTTCTGCACTACATCAGCAGAGATCGAATCGTCGGCTTTCCCGTCCCGGTTGCAAGAAACTGAGAACATGATAAGCAACCCGGCACACAGGATCAGGAGTGAATTCTTAAGCATTGGTACTGAAATTTAAAATGGCTGCAAAAATACGGATTTTTGGCATATAAATCACATCGGAGCGATCAGGGAGTGGTTAATTTCTAATTGACCTGATTGACCTTAAAAGATTGAGAATCGTATTTTGAAGTTTTTTAGAATTTAGATCAATTAGAATAATTAGATCAATTAGAGTAATTAGATCAGGTAGAATAATCAGGTCAATTCCATTATGATTACTTTTGAACCTGAAAACAAAAAGGATCAAAAGGATTCAGGAACAATGAAAATATTCCTCATCGGCTATATGGGTTCAGGGAAATCACGGCTCGGACAGGAATTGGCCTCGGCCATGGGGCTCGCATTCCTGGACCTGGATGATCTTTTCGAAGAACGATACAGGATCAGTATTCTCGATTTCTTTTCAAAATACGGGGAAGAACCTTTCAGGAATATGGAGCATGATGTGCTTCACGGAACGTTACAGGATGACAATGCTGTTATTTCGACCGGCGGAGGCACACCGTGTTTCTCCGACAATATGGAATTCATCAAAAGAACCGGGATCAGCTTCTACCTGAAACAGGAACCTGGACTCCTGGCTGATCGATTGAGAACGATCCGGAAAAAAAGGCCCCTTCTTCGCGACATACCACCTGGCGATCTGCAAGACTATATTGCATCTCAGCTGTCGGATCGGGAAGTATATTATCTTCAGGCTGATCATGTATTGTCAGGAAAAGAAATTTCAGTTGAAAAGATCGTGGAACTGGCCAGGCTTCACTTTTGACCGTCAGACTTTTTTTATCAGAAGAGCAATATTTTCAACATGCTGGGTATGCGGGAACATATCTACAGGCTGACACTTGTCAAGTGTGTAGAACTCCTTCAGGATGGCAATGTCCCTGGCCTGGGTGGCAGGATTGCAACTGATGTAAACGATTTTTCCGGGCAGGACCGTCATCAGAGTCCGAACGACCTTTTCATGCATCCCGGCCCGGGGCGGATCGGTGATCACAATATCCGGATAACCCTTTTCGGCCACAAATTCCGGTGTGAGCAATTTCTCGGCTTCACCGGCAAAAAAGGAAGCATTCGTGATCCCATTCAATTTGGCATTTTCATTTGCATCCAGAATAGCTGCTTCAACAGATTCGATACCGATCACTTTCTTTACAGCCCCGGCAATATAATTGGCAATGGTACCCGTGCCGGTATAAAGGTCGTAAACCGTTTCATGTCCGCTGAAACCGGCAAAATCAGCGGCTGTTCTGTACAATGTCGCAGCCTGTGCGGAATTGGTCTGGAAGAATGATCCGGGTCCGATCCGGAAGGAAATACTTTTATCCGATCCATAGGCCGGCATCGTTTCCACAATATAAGGAAGTCCTTTGTAATGATTGAATGGCAGGTCGCTTATTGTATCATTCTTTTTGGGATTGATGACGAAGTACACGGACGATATCTCCGGAAATACACTGACCAGGTGATCAAGTAACCGGGTGATCTCCTCCCGGTCATCCGTTCTGACGATCAGGATGACCATCACATCCCCCGAACCGGTTGTGCGGATGATCAGGTTCCTCAGGAACCCCTGCCATATCCTTACGTCGTAAAATGAAAGGTCATGTTCCTGGGCATATTTCTTCGTCTCAAGCCGGATGGCATTTGAAGGATCCTGTTGCAGGTAGCATTTGCTTATGTCCAGCACCCGGTCGAACAGGAGTGGGATATGGAATCCCAGGGCGTTCATTTCTTTTTCTGAAGGGGTGGTTCCTCTTTCAGATTCCATGAGCCACCGGCGGTTGGCGAAGGTGTATTCTAGCTTGTTCCTGTAATAGGTTGACTTTTCTGATGGAATGATAGGGAAGATCGTTGCATGTTCGATTTTTGCGATTCGCTGCATGGAATCTTCCACCTGCTTCTGTTTGTAAAACAGCTGCTCCTCATACTTCATGTTCTGCCACCTGCAGCCGCCGCATGTGCCGAAATGTTCGCAAAAAGCTTCCGTCCTTTTCTCCGAGTATTTATGGAACTTTATAGCTTTCCCCTCACGATACGATCTTTTCTTCAGGGTAACCCTGATATCCACAACATCCCCGGGAACCACAAAAGGAACAAATATCACAAGGTCGCCAACCCTCGCAACAGCTTTTCCTTCTGCACCTGCATCCAGGATCTCGACGTTCTCGAAAATTTGTTCTTTCACTTTATATGCTTTCATATGGCTGGCTTCAGGCTGCGTCATCCCCGCGAAAGCGGGGACGTAATTCGTAATTCGTAATCTGTAATTGAATTCGTCACTTTGAATTCCGGGTTCTGAAATAATGTTTCGAGTCGCCCCATTCGCCGTAACCGATCTCATCGCCGGCCATGGCGATGCGGACTTCGAGGCAGCTTTTGCATTCTTCGGCCTCCTCATCAAGGCAGGGCTTGTTTTCGTACAGGAGGTAATCCTGCCGGTATTTGACAGGAGTAAGGTTCGGCATGATCACATTGGCGCCGACCATCAATGCTTTTTCCCTTCCCTGCGGATCGATCGTCTGCATTGCCGTAGTGGCGGCAATATTGATATCCTTCATCATGATCCGCAGGACCGCGACCATTTTTAAGGAAAGCCTGAACCTGTCGGTGAGTGGCATCAGTTCATTCCTGAATTGGTACAGGGGCGTATCCTCATGTTCAATATATGGGCCCATTCCAACCATATCCACGTCAAAATCCCGGAAGAAAATAAGATCATCTGCAAGGTTCTCCATGGTTTGAAACGGAAGCCCGATCATGACGCCCGTGCCCACCTGGTACCCGGCTTTTTTTAGCGTTCTCAATGCTTCCAGCCGCTCATTATAATCGTGATGACGGTCATTCGGATGAAGTTTTTTATAGAGTTCGGGATTCGACACCTCGATGCGGAGCAGGTATCTGTGCGCTCCCGCCTCAAACCAGCGGTGGTAGGTTTCTTCAGTTTGTTCACCGAGTGAAAGGGTCACATGCAATTTCCCATCGGTCAGCTTATGGATATCCTTCAACAACCGTTCAATATCTGAAATGAACTTTTTGTCGCTGCGTTCACCTGATTGGATTACGATGGATGCAAACCTGTTGTCGAAGGCGAATTTCGCTGCAGTAAGCACTTCTTCATCCGTCATCTGGTACCGTGCATACCGGCTGTTCCCGGCCCTGATCCCGCAGTAAAGGCAATTCTTGGAACAGTAGTTGGAATATTCGATCAACCCCCGGAAATATACTTTCTTTCCGACGAATTCTTTCTTCGTCTCAGCTGCTTTCGCAAAGATCTTCTTCGTACCCTCCTCATCAGCACTCAGAAGCGCCATCAAATCTTCCTTGAGGAAATGGTCTTTGTTCAATATTTCATTGATCTTAATGTCCATTCTTTATCCAAATTGCATCTTAATATGCATTAACGTAATCTGGTTTTTTCCGGCATCATCCATTCCTGCATTCTGAATTCCTGCATCCCTGCATTCAAACCAGAACACGGATAAATCGGAATATAACGGATATTCACGGATCAGATTTACCCGAAAAATCATTTTATTAGCAACTCACCAGTTCACCACCTCACCACCTCACCACCTAAACATTAAACCTGATATGCATAATATCCCCGTCATCCACAATGTAATTCTTGCCTTCAACCATCAGTTTCCCGGCTTCCTTGCAGGCATGCTCCGAGCCAAGACGAATAAAGTCGTTGTATTTCATTACTTCCGCCCGGATAAAGCCTCTTTCCAGGTCGCTGTGGATAACGCCGGCGGCCTGCGGGGCGCTCATTCCGTTTTTTATCGTCCATGCCCTGACCTCTTTGGGGCCGGCGGTGAAGAATGTCCTCAGGTCAAGGAGGTGATAGGCGGTTCGCACAAGACGATTGACGCCGGGTTCCTGCAATCCCGCATCGGCAAGGAATGCCAGCCGGTCTTCCATGCTGTCGAGCTCAGCAATCTCCGCTTCGAGCCTGGCTGCAATGATCAGCACCTCCGCGTTTTCTTCTTTGATGGCTTCAATGAACCTTGCTGTATAGGCATTTCCTGAAACAGCGGAACTGTCGTCCACGTTACAAACATACATCACGGGTTTATCCGATAAAAGGAAAAGGTCTTCAATGAACCGCTTGTCCTCTTGATGAACGGGTGCCGATCTCGCTGATTTGAATGATTCGAGGTGATCTTTATAAATGGTAAGCACATCCACTCCATGCTTTGCATCCTTGTCACCCGATTTGGCATTCTTTTCCAGTTTCTGGATCTTTTTCTCAACCGATTCGAGGTCCCTGACCTGGAGTTCCAGGTCAACGATCTCCTTATCTCTTACAGGATCCACAGAACCTTCAATGTGCGGAAGGTTCGGGTCATCAAAGCATCGCAACACCTGGATGACGGCATCCACCTGTCGGATATCGGCCAGGAACTTATTTCCGATCCCCTCGCCATGGCTTGCACCTTTCGCCAGCCCCGGGATATCCAGCATTTCCATGGTCGTAGGGACGATCTTGGCTGCATGGATGAATTTATCGATCTCAAAAAGCCTGGGATCGGGTACATTCATCATCCCGATGTTGGATTTGGTAGAACTGAAGGCAGCAATTCCGGTTTCACCCTTGGTGTTGGAAATGCAGTTGAACAATGTCGTCTTCCCGGTATTGGTAAGACCGATAATTCCGCAGCGTAAGGGCATAGGCGATGGTTTTGGACAACAAAGGTAGAGATTTTTGATGAATTGCCGAGGGAAATACCCCTCCCTGAGAGGTTGTATCAAAAGTCATCTTTTTGTCTTTCACCGCAAAGACGCGAAGACGCAAACTTCAAAAATCAAGAATAGATTTTTTGGCGTCTTAGCGACTTAGCGGTTATTTTTCCTTTTGAGATAGCCTCTTCTATTTCCTGTTTCTCCCGGTACTTTGGTTTACCGAACTCATCTCCATGTCGCTCATCTGCTTCGGGGGATTACCTGTAAAAAGCTGCTGAATCAGAGCATCGTAAGAGGTTAACCTGAATTGAAGATCCCTGTGGCCTGGAACATAACCTGGCCGGTTGATGAGGTTATTGATTGAATGGTCCCGTTGATCTTTCTGAATTCACCGGGAATCTCACCATCTGCCTGGTAATTCCATGACGTATTGGAGGTCCAGCTGTCAAGCAGGTATAATTCCGTATGATAACGACTGAATTTTCCGGGAGGGTAGCTGACTGAAACAGAATTGGCAGCATTTCAGTCACGAGCAGTTCTTCCACCATGTAAGGAATATCGGAATGCTCATCCCCGGCAGTGTATCCTTTAACAGATGCTTCATAATACTGGGCAGTCAAAGGGAACAGGATATTCTTTGATCCGGAAGCATCGGTAACTGACATGTCAACATCATAGGCATTACCAGTCAGACCGGGGAATTCCCATGTACGTGTTCATCGTGACCATAAAATTGTGAACGAAGAAGGCAAATGTCACAATTGTTACACTGAATCGTTCCGGAGCCACAGAACCGGGTTTTGCATACATTGTATAGGTTCCGTTTTGCCGCACGAGGGTGTCAGCGATCACATTCCCCTGCGGGGCCATTCAGAAAGATAATGCAGCAAGATCTTTTGCGATAAAATTTCCTGAAACAGTGAAGGTTAAAAGAACAGTTTGTTCTCCCGAGGGGTTATTTTCCTTCTTTTTACACCCTCCGGAAAGAAGTAATAATTGGATAAAAAAAACCAGGATCAGGATTCTCATGGAAGTGATTTTCGGAAACGACAAAGGTACGAAACCATGAAAAGCGGGCTATTATCGGGTAAATTCAACCTTATGTTGCTGTTCGTAAGTCATGTCCGTCCGAAAAGTTAAGCTGGGGTTAAGACCCGGAATGGCAACAGCATCCAGGTCAGTCCATTACAACCCGGTTTTGTTATTTAGAACGAGAAATACGGACCATGACGGATAATCTGATGGTACCTTTGCATCTAACTTAAAATCATATATATGAAAAAGTACATAATAATAATGGTTATTCCGTTTCTTTTCGCATGCGGCAGGTCCGCAAAGGAAAGAGCAGCGGAACTGCAGGTGCGAACTGACAGTCTCATGCAGCAGACCTCGCAAAAGGATGTTGCCATCAATGATTTCGTTAAGTCGATCAATGATATCGAAGGAATGCTTGATTCCATTAAAACGAGGGAGAATATTGTGAGTCTTAAGGCCCATAATACCGGCGAATTGAAGGTATCATCAAGAGACCAGATCAGGTCGGACATCGTTTCCATTTATGATCTCATGCTGAAGAATAAGGAGCAACTGAACAATTTATCCCACAGGTTAAGAATGTCAGGGGTTAAGAACAGCGAAATGGAGAAGCTGATTGATCGTCTTCAAAAGGACCTTTCAGACAAGGTAACTGAATTGGATGCTTTAAGGGATAAAGTGTCGAAGATGGACATAGCGATGGCTGATGCCCACAAAAAGCTTGATACACTGAGCAACATCATACAGACGCAAAATGCACAGATCACGGTACAGGAAGCAAAAATAGATGCACAGACCAACACCCTGAACACAGCCTGGTACTTTATCGGGACGAGGAAGGAATTGAAGGATGCAGGCATTATCAAAGGAGGGAAAATACTTGCTGATTTCAACAAATCGAAATTCAGGAAAGTCGATATCAGTAAAACCAATGAGATCCTTCTTGGTATGAAAAAGGTTAAGATGTTGTCGGTTCACCCTTCATCATCCTATAAGCTGAATAAAAAAGGAAAGGAGATAGAATCACTTGAAGTCACGGACAACATGGCTTTCTGGAGCGATTCAAAATTCCTGGTGATCGAAGTGGACAAACCCCTTGCACTTAAATAAGGAAAGTTTGTCATAACCACGGTCAGACATTGAACTACGGAGGTGCAGAGGTATTTGTGTTGCATAAATACCCTTTGCACCTCCCCGTTTTTGTGATCGTTTCCAATGCCCGGGTGTTGTGGTTGCTTCTTACTGTTAATTTGACCGTAAGCTTTGATTTGTCAAACTTTTATTTCTATCTTTGCACCCCATTTTCAAGGCGGAAAAATGGAATTGTTCTTTATCCGAAATCCCCAACCTAATAAACATAGTATTAACCCGGTAGCCACAAGCTGCCACAAAGAAAAAGTAAATGAGTTCAGAAGAATTGAATGTTAACAATGAGAATGAAGTCAATCCTAATGAAGTTCCAGGTGAAGTACAGAATGAAGTACAGAATGAAATTCAGGATGAAATAACACCGGAACCTGCAGCAGAAGTAATAGAGCCTGTTGTAGTGGAAGAGGTTAGAAAATTTGAATTGGTACCTGAGCCGAAAACCACATTTGAAACATTAAAAGATTTTGACTGGGATTCCATCGGGAAAAAGCATGAGAACTATGCACCCGAAGAAAGACTGAAACTTGAACAGGAATATGATCGCACCCTTAGCTCGATCAACGAGCATGAAGTGATCGATGGCACTGTTGTCGCAATGAATAACCGTGAAGTGGTCATTAACATCGGATTTAAATCGGATGGCGTGATCCAGCTGAACGAATTCCGTTACAACCCCGAATTAAAAGTCGGTGATACTGTTGAGGTTTACGTTGAAAACCAGGAAGACCCGAACGGACAGCTCATCCTTTCACATAAAAAAGCACGGATCCTCAAATCATGGGAACGTATCAACGCCGCTTACGAAAAGCAGGAGATCATCAAAGGTTACGTTAAATCCCGTACCAAAGGCGGTCTTATCGTTGATATTTTCGGTATCGAAGCCTTCCTCCCCGGATCGCAGATCGATGTCAAACCCATCCGCGATTATGATATTTTTGTTGATAAAGTCATGGAATTCAAGGTTGTGAAAATCAATCATGAATATAAGAATGTTGTTGTATCGCACAAAGCACTTATTGAAGACGAACTGGAAGCCCAGAAAGCAGAGATCATCAAGAAACTGGAAAAAGGACAGATCCTTGAAGGTACAGTTAAGAATATCACCTCCTATGGCGTATTCATCGACCTGGGTGGCGTCGACGGCCTGATCCATATCACCGACCTCAGCTGGGGCAGGATCAACCATCCGGAAGAAATTGTCAAGCTTGACCAGAAAATCAAAGTCGTTATCCTTGACTTTGATGAAAACAAGAAGCGTATCGCGCTCGGTCTGAAACAGCTGACACCTCATCCATGGGATTCACTCGATCAGAACATGAAGGTTGGCGATAAAGTAAAAGGAAAAGTTGTTGTTATTGCTGATTACGGTGCATTCGTGGAAATCGCTACCGGTGTTGAAGGCCTGATCCACGTCTCCGAAATGTCATGGTCGCAACACCTCCGCACCGCACAGGATTTCCTCAAGGTAGGCCAGGAAGTAGAAGCAGTTATCCTGACCCTCGACCGCGAAGAGCGCAAGATGTCAATGGGTATCAAGCAGCTGATCCCGGATCCATGGGCGAATATCAAGGAAAAATATCCGATGAAGTCAAAGCATAGTGCTACCGTTCGGAATTTTACCAATTTCGGGATCTTTGTCGAACTTGAAGAAGGAGTTGATGGCCTGATCCACATTTCCGACCTTTCCTGGTCAAAGAAGATCAAGCATCCTGCAGAATTTACCAAGATCGGCGAAAAGATCGAAGTAATGGTTCTCGATATTGATGTTGAAAACCGCAGGCTCAGCCTGGGTCACAAACAGCTTGAAGAAAACCCGTGGGATGTGTTTGAATCCGTATTTGCTGTTGGTTCAATCCATAAAGGAACGATCGTCAGCATGAACGATAAGGGAGCTATTGTTGCCCTTCCGTATGGTGTTGAAGGGTTTGCACCTTTCCGCCACCTGGTGAAGGAAGATGGTGTTCAGGCAAGGGATGAAGAGAACATCGATTTTAAAGTGATCGAATTCTCCAAGGAAAACAAGAAGATCATCCTTTCCCACTCGAAGGTTTACCAGGATATGGCAAACGCTGAGAAGAACAAGGAAGCTTCAAAGGATAAGAAAAAGGAGAGTGCAACCAAAAAAGCCGTGAAAAAGATCAAGGATAATCTCGAAAAGACAACCCTTGGTGATATCGAATCACTGGCCAACCTGAAATCAGAAATGACAAGGGCTGAAGAGCAGGAAAAACAGGAAAAGCAGGACAGGTTCATTAAAGCGATGGAAGATAAGAAAGCCGGAGAAACCGCAACCGAAGAACCCAAAGCTGAAGAACCTGAAGTGACCGCAGAAGAACCGGTTATGGAAGAACCTGTAGCCGAAGAGCCGGTCATGGAAACACCGGAGGTTGACGAACCTGAAGCAAAATCAGAAGAACCGACCGAGGAGAAAAAGGAAGAATAGTCGCAATGACTTTTTCCATCACAGTTTTAGGGAGCGGCTCAGCCATCCCGACATTAAAACGGAACCCAAGCGCTCATTTACTCAATGTGAATGAGCGCTTGTTCTTAATTGACTGCGCTGAAGGGACCCAGCTCCAGATCAGGAAGTACAAGGTTCATCTGCAACGCATCAGCAGGATCTTCATCAGCCACCTTCATGGCGATCATTATTATGGACTGATCGGACTGCTCACATCATTTCACCTGCTGGGCCGCAGCGAAGAGCTTCACGTTTACGGACCGCCGCTGCTGGAAGAGATCATCAATCTGCAGTTGCAGGCTTCAGGTACAACATTGATCTATCCTCTGTTTTTCCACCCGCTCTCTCCGGACAGGTACGAGAAAATCGTTGAAGATGAAAAAGTGATAGTTCATTCATTCCCCGTTGTTCACAGCGTACCCACCGTCGGATTTATTTTCAGGGAACAGAAAAAGGACCGGAATATCAGGAAGGATGTCATTGCCAGGCTGGATATTCCTGTAAGCGAACTTGCAAAGATCAAGAAAGGGGCAGATTTTACAACGGAACGGGGTGTGGTAATTAAAAATGAAGAATTAACAATTAAACCTGCGTCACCCAAGGCATTTGCCTATTGTACGGATACAATGTACTCCGAAACCCTGATCCCCTATGTCCAGGGTTGTGATCTGCTCTATCACGAAGCAACCTTCATGGAAGATAAAGCGCAGGATGCCAGGGAGAAGATGCACTCCACAGCAAAAGAAGCGGCCACCGTTGCGCTGAAAGCCCATGTTAAGAAGTTGATCATAGGCCATTTTTCAGCCCGCTATGACGACCTCGAACCTATGCTTCTCGAAGCCCGTTCGGTATTTCCCGAAACCTACCTTGCCGAAGACGGTTGCTTTTTCAAGATTTGATAGTTTCTTTGCCTTTTTTTGCGTACCCTCCCCGACCCCGAGTACTCGGGGTCTTCCCCTCCCTACCAGTAGGGCGGGGATTAGAGGGGTGGGTATGGAGAGTGGGTCCCCACCTCAAACCCTAACGCATATTATTTTATCATTTTTTTTCCGCCTTATGAAACTCACGTGAAGAAAATCGAGGATTGAGCGTTAAAAACCGCGAAGTGTCTGACGATCCCGGTCGGAGCGACAGCGAAGACCGGGAGAGGAGTTTTCGCGGTTTAGCGAATGACGATGATTTTTAGTGAATTTCATACAGCGGTGATTTTTCTTTAGGTTCCTTTCTTTTGATCCAAGCAAAAGAAAGGAACAAGTGTGCCCGGCATGATGAGTGACTATAGGGTGAAAATCCCGAACACGCTTGACAGTAGGGAGTGTTAGCCAAAGGCAAGGGTGACCACCGTGAGGTGGAATCTGAAAGAAGCTGGAGGCAAAGTTCTGGCCTGACGGACAGAAACTGCATAAGAGGCAATTACAGAGGGATGAGTTTGCTTGTCAAAACGAAGTCCTATACTGTCCGGACTCTGTAGTTGTATATGCAGCAGGCGCATGGAACGAAAGTCAGTCATCTTACCCGGGGAGATCTGATCGGAAGGCCAAGGCAACAATAACCAAGGCAACCTATACAGTGATGTATAACTGAACGATCAGAAGTCAGCAGAGGCCATAGTACTTAAGGAATTAAGGAAGGGCTGAACACAAACTGCAAAGTGAACTTTTGAGTTAAATCAAACGCTATGAAAACAGAAAACTAAGCAGAAGATTAGGCTACTTGCGGGAGGGTCACACGGAATGTGATGTACCGCAGGAGCGTTGAGCGACTGATTTGCACGAAAGAGAACACAATGCAAGAAACAGGAGGAAATAAATGTTACTGGAAGAAATCTTAAGTCGAGAGAATTTGCGAGCGGCCTATAAGCAGGTAATGCGCAACAAAGGCAGCGCAGGGGTCGATGGAGAGACTGTGGAAAATCTGCAATCTTATCTATGGGACAACTGGGCAAATATCAAGACAGCGATACTTTCAGGAACATACAGACCTCTGCCTGTCAAACGGGTAGAAATACCCAAACCCAACGGCGGAAAACGGCTGCTGGGAATACCTACAGTTATGGACAGGCTGATCCAACAAGCCATTGGTCAGCAGTTGAGTAAACAGTGGGATGAGAGCTTCTCGAAGTTCAGCTATGGCTTCAGGCCGGGCAAGAGCGCCCATATGGCGATCAGGCAGGCTCAAACCAACCTGAACGAGGGACACATCTGGGTCGTGGAAATCGATCTGGAGAAATTCTTCGACACCGTGAATCAGGATCGTCTCATGTACTTGCTCAGCAAAAGAACCAACGACAAACGAGTACTCCAGCTAATCAGGCGATTCCTTCAATCGGGAGTTCAAATAGGTAGTGCTATCGAACAAACCCAAGAAGGTACGCCACAGGGAAGTCCAATGAGTCCAATATTATCGAACATAGTTCTGGATGAACTGGACAAGGAACTGGAAAGGCGGGGGCATAAATTTGTCCGGTATGCTGATGACTTCTGCATCTTTACCAAAAGTAAAAGAGCGGGAGAGCGGGTGATGAGCAGCATTAGCTCCTTTCTTGAGGAGAGGCTTAAACTCCGGGTAAACCGGGACAAGAGCCGGATTAGCAAACCCAAGGATGTGAAACTCTTAGGTTATGCTTTCTACTGGAGAAAGGGCATGTATCGGCTGCGAATACACCAGTCAAGTTACAAGAAGATCAAACTGAAGATCAAGGGGATCACACGAAAGACTTGGCCTATCAAACTTGAAGACAGAATCGCCACCCTGCGAATCGTTATCCGAGGCTGGGTGCACTACTTCAAACTCGCCGAGAGTCGTACTCCCTTGGAACACATGGACTATTGGGTTCGCCGACGACTTAGGTATTGTGTATGGGAAACATGGAAATCAACAAGAACCAGAATCAGAGAACTTCGGAGACTAGGGGCATCCGAGGATAACGCATACGCGTGGGGCTGCACACGACTTGGTGGGTGGCGTATTTGCAGGAGCTTTATCCTTCACACGACCCTTAACAATGAGTACTTTGCTGACCGGGGATATGTTGGTTTTATCGAGGTCTACTCCAAATGTTGAATTGGTTAGTGAACCGCCGTATACCGAACGGTACGTACGGTGGTGTGAGAGGACAGTGAGGGAAATAATCCCTCACTTCCTACTCGATCAAATAAACATGGGAAAATATAAGATGCATATAAAGAGTAGCTACTGGTACGGAGGGGATAAGAGGGAGGGTACGGTTGGTTAATTCCCTGCTGCTTGCCCCGGATTGTTTATTCGTGTTCATATAATCAATGGAAATTAAAGAACGCCATTCCATGCCGTACCTTTGTATCAATATTGAACCTGGGAACAATGACCGGCATTTCATATAATACCCCCGTAATTCCTTTGATTTTCGTCCTGGTGATGGTTTGTAATGTATCAATGGCCCAGATGGACCATGATCATATGAATATGTCACAGGATTCGATGAAGATGGATGCGAACTCCATGCAAATGTCATCCTCGTTTTCCAATAATCTCCCGATGAGCCGCGACGGAAGCGGGACAAGCTGGCAGCCGGATGCTTCTCCTTCGATGATGTACATGATCATGCATGGAAACACTACGTTCATGTTCCATGGAGCGTTTTTTATCCGCTATACCTGGCAGGACCTGGGTACGATAAATGATCGCGGAGGACAGAAATTTGACGGACCCAACTGGATCATGGCAAAGGTCAGTCAGAAACTGGGGGAGAAGGATCTCCTGTCATTCAGTTCCATGTTCTCCTTCGATCTTCTGACGGAAGGAGGGGGAGGATACCCGCTTTTATTTCAAACGGGTGAATCCTATCATAATGCTCCCCTTGTGGACAAGCAGCATCCGCATGATCTGTTCGCCGAACTGGCTGTAAATTATACCCACAGTTTTTCGAAGGACATTGACCTTAATTTTTATATCGGTTATCCGGGCGAACCTGCGATCGGGCCTTCTGCATTCATGCACAGGCTGTCTGCCATGAACAACCCGGATGCCCCGCTCGGTCATCACTGGCAGGATGCGACCCATATCACGTTTGGGGTCGGTACGGTTGGATTCAGGTACCGGTTCATGAAGGTGGAAGGAAGCATATTCACCGGCAGGGAACCCGATGATATCAGGTATAACTTCGATCCGGTGAAGCTTGATAGTTACTCATACCGTCTCAGCGTTAATCCCGGAACGAATTTTTCGGTTCAGTTCTCACAGGGGTTCATCAAAAGCCCGGAAGCTCTTGAACCCGATATTAATGTAGTTCGAACAACGGCATCACTGATTCATACAAGTCGTTTCTGCAGCAACAATTTTATCGCTTCATCCCTTGTTTGGGGAATGAATCATTCATCAGACGGTAAGGATCTTCAATCCATTCTCCTGGAAAGCAATCTGAAACTAACCCCCCTGGCCATCTATTCGCGGTTTGAATTTGTGCAGAAAGATGCATCTGAATTGAACCTGGTTCAATTTCCCGCGAACCCGGTATACAACATCAATGCACTGACCCTTGGGCTCAACAGGATTTTATTTTCATTGGTAAAAACGGATCTTTCCATTGGCCTGCAGGGAACACTCAACTTCCCCGATAAGAATTTGAAAGAAATTTACGGCAACTTGCCCGGAGCAGTGGAGATCTATCTAAGGATTGCACCCTCGGCCAATCTATAATTGAAAGCACTTAAAGCCTGTAACCAGGCCTGACAAAAATAACCACAATAAGCACAATAGTTCACAATAGTTCACAATAGATCTAATGTGTACCAGTGTGCCTATTTTGGTGACTTTATTCATTCAACTATTGTGGTGACTTTATTCATTCAACTCGTCAACTCGTCAGCTCATTAACTCATCAGCTAAAAATGGAACGCGGATGACACAGATTGCCTTCGGCGAACACGGATTAATTTTCCCGATTTTCTTTTTTTCTCGCAGTATCCATGTAATTAAAAAAGGTCTTGGTCTGAGCGAGTGGTCAGTTTGCTGCCACATTATCTTTACAAGATAAACTCAAAACCAAAACCCATGGAAACAACAAATTTAAGGGAAAAAGTAATTTTCTCAAACAAAAATCTTTATGTAGGAATGGATGTTCACGAGAAAAGTTGGAATGTCTCCATTTTTTTAGAAGACATGTTTATTCGATCATTTACTCAACAACCATCTGTTGAAGCATTAGAGGTATTGTTAAAAAAGGATTATCCAGGAGCTAACTACTTGTGTGGTTATGAAAGTGGCTATTGCGGGTTCTCCATTCAAAGAAAGCTAAAGCAACATGGGATTGCATGTCAAGTCCTGCATGCAGGAGATATCCCTCAAACAAACAAGGAAAAGCTTACAAAAAGGGATCCGGTTGATTCAAAAAAAATCGGGGAAGCACTTTCTGCAAAAAAGGCAAGGCCTATTTACATTCCTGATGAAGAAAGCGAGCAAGACAGAGGATTGATCAGGTATCGGGATCGGGTACAGAAAGACTTAACCAGGTGCAAGAACAGAATCAGGAGTATTCTATATGAATTTGGTATATCCTTGCCAGAGCGGTTTACTAAGGGATGGAGTAATAGATTTATTCAATGGCTCCAGGAAACAGAGCAAGTAATTGGGTCAACCCGGACTACCCTCAACTATATGATTGAACAAATGGAGGCCCATCGTAGTTTGTTATTGAAAGTTAATCGTGGCATAAGGGCGCTTCAAAAAAGTCCAAAGTACAAACAAAGAGCTCAATATCTAACAAGTATTCCTGGTATTGGTCCCCTTAGTGCAATGATAATTCTAACAGAGCTAATAGATATTCGAAGATTCGGTTCTTTCAGGGATTTGAATTCCTATGTGGGTTTTTATCCCATGGAACATTCTACGAGTGACAAAGAGCATAAAGGAGGCATCATGATAAGGCACAATAAACACTTGCGGAAATTGCTTGTGGAGGACGCCTGGGTTGCAATGCGTCATGATCCCGCCCTAACCCTGGCTTTCAATCAATGGTCTGTTAGAATGACCGGGAAACGTGCAATCGTTAAAATTGCCCGGAAATTACTCAGCCGGATCAGATATGTATTAATTAACGAAACGGTTTATACAAAAGGAATTGTGAAGTAATAAAGCCATGATTGTTTACAGAATATTTCATCACGTTAAGCTGGAGCACTTCGTAAATCTTGTGATTCCAATTACATTTCGCAGTTTGTGCCCGGCTATTTTTACTGACATTTTAATATATACATGTGGCCGAAAGAAAGCGGACTACTAATAGGAGATTGAGAAAAATCAGTAAACAATCTGGACAAAAAGGAGGTAACTTTGCATGGGCAACAAAACATTCTTGAGGAAGTAGGAGTGGATAATTTTCCACCCTGCTTTCAAGAGAAAAAAATGAGCTCAACCCTCCAAGGCCTGATTTTAATTCATAGGAGATTCGCACAGATTAAAAGCTGATTTTCGCAGATTTTTCCTGTTCACTGTTCACCGTTAACTGTTCACTTTCCACTTTTCACTCTTCACTTTTCACTCTTCACTCTTCACTCTTCACTCTTCACTCTTCACTTTTCACTTTTCTTCTCAAGCTTCTCAATCCGCTCTACGATCGCCGGGAAATTCCTGAAATACACAAAAGATCTCCTGAACTTTGCAGCTTCCATTACAGGCGAGCCAAGGTATGCCTGGCCGGGTTTGGTAAGATTTCCCGTAACCCCGCTTGCTCCGCCCAGGATGGAGCCATCCGCGATGGTGATGTGTGGGGCAAGCGCGCACTGGCCGCTTATGAGGCAGTTTTTTCCAACTTTTGTCGAACCGGCAATGGCCGTTGCTGCAGCGATGTAAGTGTTCTCCCCGATCTCGCAATTGTGGGCAACATGGATCTGGTTATCGAACTTCACCCCTTTCCGGATGATGGTCGATCCCAGTGTGGCCCTGTCGATGGTGCAATTGGCCCCCATTTCAACATCATCTTCGATGATCACATTGCCGATCTGCGGTATCTTCTTGTTGCCTTCATTTTCCGGTGCAAACCTGAAACCATCGCTCCCGATAACAACACCGGCATGGAAAATGCAGTTTTTCCCGATCACGATATCCGAATAGATCTTAACCCCGGCATACAAAACCGCATTGTCGCCGATGATCGTATTATCACCAATATACACCTGCGGAAAGATCTTCACATTGTTCCCGATGGAAACATTTTCGCCGATCCAGGCAAACTCACCCACATAGGCATCTGATCCGATCGTTGCTGTCTCAGCAATGAAACACTGCTTTGAGATCCCTTTCCGGTCGTTCCTGATCTGGTTGTACATTTCAAGAAGCTTGCCAAATGCCACCTGGGCGTTGTCGACCCTGATCATCGTCGCACTGACGGGATGATCCGGGACAAAACTTTTATTAACAATGACGATCGAGGCTTCCGTCGTATAAATATAATGGGTATACAACGGATTGGAAAGGAAGGAAATGGTTCCGGGTTGTCCTTCTTCAATCTTCGATAACTTGCTGACCTCGGCTTCGGGATTGCCTTCAATTATTCCATTAAGAAGTCCGGATATCTGTTTTGCTGTAAATTTCATAGAACAAGTTGCTGAATGATGTTTTTGAAAATTCAATGAGTTGGAATGGTTGAGAGCAAATTTACAAATAAATACATGTTACTCTTCACCTCAAAGCATCAACAGGAAAAAAGCGATCACTTTTACACAAGTAATTCATGACAGATATTCTACTGGATTTATTTACTTTTACCTTTTGAACCATGAAATCCTGCCTCCTGATATTACTTTTTATTTTTTTGGCCATTTCGGCTTATTCAGAAGTATACGAAGTAAATCTTGAAGGAAGGAAGCTGGAAGTTCGTATTCCGGGCTATTTTATTCAGGATGTAATCCTTAGCCAGCGGGAAGATTCCTGTCTCGGATATCAGAATCCGAAAGGCGTACTTAAGTTTATCGCGGTGTACTTCGACAGGAATATCCGGGACGAGTTGAAAGAGTTTCTGCAAAATTCGATGCCAGAGCTGCCCGGCATGAAACCCCTCATACTCCGGGTAAACCGGTTCTTCATTTATGAAACAACGAAGAGTCTCCGTGAATATTCCTGCCTGGATCTCAGTGTTACATTCATCCTTCCGGGGGAAAACACAGTGATCGAAGAATATACTTCCGATGTTTCAGTCTCCTTGTTCCAGCAAAAATTTCCTCCTGATCTTGAGAAGGTTGTGATAAAAGGATTTGAGGATTGTTTCACCCGGTACATGGAAAGATCACGCCAGGGGTTGATGGTGACTCGGGAGGTTGATAAGGCTGCAATCAACGTCAATCCTCTGGAAACTCCCGGTTGTTACCGGTGTTTCCGTATGAAGAATCCCAAAAAGGGCTTTTACAGGACTTATTTTGATTTCAGGGATGCACTCCCGGATACGACGGTTGATTTCAAGATCGGGCATGATTACAATGCAAAGCATAAGGAATTGTCAAAAGCATACGTAAAATTCCCGAAAGATTTTAAAGAAGATAAGATTTGGGGGTTTTGTGAAGGGGATTCCTTTTACATGAATAGCGGCAGATCATATTTGCCATTGGTACGTGAAGGGGATTGGTTCGTGACCTTTGCAAGGACAAGTGAATATTCGCAGGATGTTACTGCAGCAGCCATTTTTGGTGGCGTTTTCTTTGGGATCATAGGGGCTTCTTTATTCGGAGGGATTGCCGCCGTCAGCTCAGATCCGAATCAGACGGAGAAGTTCCGACTGGATCTTTTTAACGGGAAATTGGTGCCATTCGATGCCAGGGATTATACGGTAATGTCATCCAGGATTGTCTTGTTTCTTTCAAAAGTATCAAACCCGGCTGCAAAGCTGGCTGTTTTTACAGACGGGCAACAGCAATGTGAAATGACGCCGGGAAGTTACCAGACCATTGAACTTTCGTGCCATTTTGAATCCCTGAATATCAGGCTTGTTTCATCGACCGGCGGAGAAACAACGGAGGAAATTCCGGTTGAGCTCTTCAAAACATATGTTTACCTTTTAAAGATCGGTAAAAACCATAAGGTTGATATTTCCAGGATACACGACGAGATGAAGAACAGTATTCTAAAAAAGAGAACCAAGGAAAATACGTTATGCAGGGTGAAGTTATATTGAAAGAGGGTCAGAAGGTCTTTTCCCTTCTTTTCTTAATAATGATCATTTCATTCACTCTTCGTGCAGGGGTAAATAGCCTCCACATTACAGACTATAAGCTGGATGCCGGATTTCATGAAGCAGATAAGTCCCTGTCGGTTAAGGCGCAAATGAAAGTCAGCCATCTGCAGGGTCATCATCTCGACCTGCTGTTCACGCATTTCGCGAAGCCCGGCAATGCATATGTGAAGGCAGGGAAGGAGAGGAGTCCGGTCAACCTGACCTGGTTTGCCGGGGATTCCGTCAGGCTGACAATGGAAAGCAAGGTTCATGTTTCCGGTACGGTGGTATTAGTGCTGGAGTATTCCATTCCATTGGATTCGGTCTCAGGTTCCATAGGTTTCATTTATTCCTTATCCAGACCTGAACGCTGGTACCCATTACAGTATAACGACCTTTCAACCCATACGGTCACGGTGAATGTTCCATCCGGGTTTTCTGCGCTTTCGACAGGGGATATGCTGTATAAAAAAGTAAGCGGCGACAGGATCATTACATCATGGAATGATAGATACAACTTCACCTGCCCGCTGTTTATCTTCAGATCGGATTCATTGAAATTGATCACGAAGATGTCAGGAAAGAAGACCCTGAATTTTTTCTTTTATACGCGGGATACGATTTTACGTGACAGTTACATTGACATTGTCAGCGGAGCTTTCCGCTATTTCAATGATTTCTTTGGCAACGATTATCCTTACGATACCTATTCTTTTATCGAGATCCCCGACAATCCGGCCGGTGCTGCCGCCGGTTCGATGCAGGTGTTCGGATCCACGCTGATGGCTGATTTCTATACCTACGGAAAGCTATACGCCCTGAAGCCCGCTGTTCATGAAGTTGCCCATGAATGGTGGGGCATCGGGCGGATCCATTATAAGGATAAGACCCGGGACAAAGGGCTTCAATTTCTCCGCGAATCAGTTAATGAATACCTGGCGTACCGTTTTATAGAGCAATACTGGGGAAAAGACAGTCTGACAAAATGCCTTGATCTTGCAAAATCCTATTACAAAGGGTATGTGAATGATTCCAATGAAAGATCCCTGATGGACATTCCCCAGCAGTTCACATCATGGGAAGAAGCCGTGGTTGTCTATTACAAAGGTCCGCTGATCGTTCACGAACTGAGAAAAATGCTGGGAGATAAACAATGGGATGCGCTCATCAGGAAATTCTACACCAGCTATAAGGACAAATTCGCCACCTATGACGATTTCCTTCAAATACTGGCAGAATTCGATAAGACAGGCAACATACCCCAAACCCTGAATACGTATCTGACTACAAAAGGCCTGTAGGGGAAAGTCGCGACTTTCCCCTACGGGCCTCCATCATCTATTCTCCATTCTCCATTCTCTATTCTCTATCCTCCATTCTCTGACCTCCGACTTTCTTTTCCACGGCCATCTATTCTTCAAACCTTCATACCTTTGTAATCTTTCAAACGAAAAAATTGATGAAATTACTTCTTGCCATCGGGACCGGCAGCTTTATAGGGGGCGTTTTTCGTTACCTGGTCTCCCAGTTCGTCCAGGCACGGTTTTTCTCGACATTTCCGTTCGGAACCCTGACCGTAAATATCCTGGGATGCTTTCTTATCGGACTGGTCTTTGGCCTTAGCGAGCGGGGCAATATGAGCCAGGAATGGCGGTTGTTCCTGGCGACAGGTGTTCTTGGAGGCTTCACTACCTTCTCCGCTTTTTCAAACGAGTCAGTCGGCATGCTTCGCGACGGGCAGTTCTGGTATGCCGGGGCGTACATCGGTGCAAGTGTTGTTATCGGACTCATAGCCACAATTATAGGCATCATGATCACAAAACTTATCTGACCATGGAAAACAATCCCAGCGCAAAACTTTTGCGGATCTTTATTGGTGAATCCGATAAATTCGGACAGCAGCCGCTCTATGAAACGATTGTCTTTGAAGCAAAAAAGCAGGGGCTTTCCGGTGCGACAGTTACCAGAGGCATCATGGGCTTCGGTGCCAACTCAAATGTTCATTCGGCGAAACTCTTCGAGATCTCATCCGATATGCCCTTAGTCATCGAGATCGTCGACACCGAGGACAAGATAAGAGACTTCACCATCACCGTTGAACATTTGTTCGAGCAAACAAAATCGGGCGGCCTGATCACCCTCGAGAAAGCTGAGGTGATACGGTACAAGGCGGGGAAATGAAGTTTGCAGTCTGCAGTCCTCGGTCTGCAGTCAGTTTTAGACTTTAGACTTTAGACTTTAGACTTTAGACTTTAGATTTTAGACTTTAGATTTGCTTTTTATCCCCGACTATGAAACATTTTTCCTGGATTATCCTTTTCGTTATTCCTTTGATATCAGGTGCGCAGAACACCATGCTGATCTACGACCTGGTCAGTGGAAGCGTAGATTCCATTACGAACATCCCGTTTGATTCGACATTGCTGAACTCGAAAACCAACTTCAACATAGGAACGTATAATTCCGCGATTGAAATGCTGGAACAGACCCCTCCGGTCATCAACATATTTCCAAACAGCCAGTTCACGTATAAGAAAAGAGCATCGCTGGATTATGATATCACAAATTTTCCCATCCGCACGAGTGTTAAAATCTCCTTTTCGGAAAATGATACCCTCAGCAGTGACTGTTCAGGAAGCATTATAAGTCGCAGGCATGTTCTGACCGCCGCACATTGCGTTTCATTTCCCGGAACCGATACCCTGATGTTCGATTCCCTGTATATTTGTCCGGCGTTTGACAACGGACTTCCCAATAGCGCGTTTCCCTGTTCCTGGGTTCAGAAAGTCTATATCTTCAAAGACTGGTCATTAGGTTCGGAAGATTTTGCGATCCTGGAGATGAAAGAGCCCATCGGTGAAATGACCGGATGGATCAGCATCGGGTTTAATGCGGTTGACAGCCTGCTGAAAGAGGGAATTTACTACAAGTTCACTTACCCCGCCAGAACGAACCTGTGGCTGGATTCGAATGAATTTAACGGCGACACCTTGTATTATAATTACGGGAAAGTTGACATAATACAGGAAAACTGGCTGGGAATAAGCAATACCACAGGTATTCCCGGCGAGAGCGGAAGCTCGGTCATTAGTGTGGTCAATGATTCGGTCTATACAAGTTTTGGGGTATTATCCTGGGCGAATGGACTAAGTCATAGCCGGATAAACAACCGGAAATATTTTTTCCTGGAATCGGTCATTCACAATGACCTGGCTTATGGAATAGGGGAAAAGGAGTCGGAGAGCAGCTTTACGATATTTCCAAATCCATCGGATAACCAGATCCGGATCAACTGTTCAGAACCATTTATGAATGCAGAATTATCGATCACCGACATCCGTGGTATTCATATCCTGACCACAAGAATTCCGGAAGTGATTTCGACCATCAGCATCAGGGACATTTCACAAGGCATTTATTTTCTGACACTCAAAACCGGTCATTCAATCACAACCCGGAAGCTGATCATCCGCAGAAACTAATTCGTAATCCGTAATTCGTAATCCGTAATTAAACTCATCACCTCACCACCTCACCACCTCACCAGCTCATCAGCTAAATGGAACGCGGATGACGCTGATTTTGCTGATCTTCGCGGATTTTAATTCGTAATTCGTAATTGATCCAGCATCCAGCATCATTTCATCAGCGATGCGTTTGAGTGCACCCCGGTTAACCGGCTTGCTGAGGATCAACAAATCATCAAAATATATAGCGTTGATTTTCATCGGCTTACTATCATGTTAACCACCCGGGAAAAAACATCGCCACTTTTCGCCAAAACATCGGGACTTTTCACCAAAACATCAGGACTTTTTGTCAAAACATCGGCACTTTTTTTAGGACGAGACAAAACAATATCGTCAACCAGTTAAAAAGTACCGGGAACGCATGAAAAACTTAATTTTTCTGTGAAGAATTACCCTAACAGGTTTTTATAATTCGTTATAGCCGGAGTTCTTTCCTTTAAAGGATTAACATTAATTTATTGTAGGTTGGGTTCCCGCTTGCAAGACCGGTTGTCTGGTTTCTGGAGGAAAGATGAAGGAGAATGAGCAACGGGGTTCCCTCATGTATGAATGGTTAGCTGGCTTTTGCCGGAATGATCATCGGGGTTCCCGCATGCATGATCGCCTGGCTGGCATCTGGAGGATTGATCATCGGGGTTCCCGCATGCATGACCGCCTGGCAGGCATCTGGAGGATTGATCATCGGGGTTCCCGCATGCATGATCGCCTGGCTGGCATCTGGAGGATTGATCATCGGGGTTCCCGCATGCATGATCGACTGGCTGGCATCTGAAGGATTGATCATCGGGGTTCCCGCATGCATGATCGCCTGGCTGGCATCTGGAGGATTGATCATCGGGGTTCCCGCATGCATGATCGCCTGGCTGGCATCTGAAGGATTGATCATCGGGGTTCCCGCATGCATGATCGCCTGGCTGGCATCTGAAGGATTGATCATCGGGGTTCCCGCATGCATGATCGCCTGGCTGGCTTCTGGAGGATTGATCATCGGGGTTCCCGCTTTCGCGGGAATGACGGCCTGAAAAGATGGGGAAAATGAGGCTGTCCCAAAAGGGTGGCCTCTTTTTTATTTTGCGCTCAGGCCGCGCAGGCCTCATCGCCGCAACGCAACTGTGTCCGGGGCTTCCTGTTCTCTTACCCTAATCCTGGAAGCCCGGGCCCCGCCCAAGGTTGCTTTTGCGGCGACTGGTGTTTATCATTTTCTTCAGCGATAATCCACAATAAAAGGGTCTCAACATGACCATTTTTTAAGGTTGTGAGCTAAACTGAGTAATCCGGCTTCGATTTCGACTTTTTCACACCCTTTAAGCATAAATCGCTTGAAGCCTTTGTTGTATTTAATATTGCCAAAGACTGGTTCTACATCGACCGGACGTTTCTTTCGGTGCCTGATACCTTCTTCGCTATTCAGCAAGGCCCTGGCCCTTTCTTTTAGTATCCGGAGTTTATGATTTATCTCAATGGTACGATTGCCTGGCTGATTATAACACACTCCTTTCAACGGACAACCCTGACAGTTTTGAGCCTTATAACATGCATATTTTTGCTTGACACCATTCTTGTTAGTGCGGATTCTATTGCCAGCACGTTTCATAATTTGTCCCATCGGACAGTAATAGCAATCTGCTTCTTCATTATAATGAAGCCTTTCCGGAGCAAATGGATTTTTGTTTGAGCGATTGTTCTGATCCTTGTCAAAGTAGGGATCTTTGACAAAGGCCTCGATAAAATGATCTGCTAAAAACTGATAGTTGTGCTCGGAGCCATATCCTGCATCTGCCGTCACGCTATTGGGTAGTTGACCATAAAGTGTGTTGAACTGTTCCAGGTGAACGGGCAAAGTCTTAGTGTCCGTTGGGTTCTGGTGAATGCTATAGTATAGAATAAATTGATCGTGGGTAGATATCTGCCAGTTATAGCCGGGCTTCAGCTGCCCATTACGCATGTAATCCTCTTTCATGCGCATGAACGTTGCATCGGGATCCGTCTTTGAGTAGTTGTTGCGTCCTTTAAGGATTTTCTCCTGATTGTCGTACCGATCAAGGATATCCGGCCAGTTTTTGGCTGCATATTTTAATTTCTGGTGTACCTTCTTGCTAACCGGCTTATCTTTCAATGCTTCATTGATTTTAGTAATCGTGTCGGCAACCTTCTTTGAATCGATCTTTTCGAAGGTCGTAGGTGTTATATCCTTAAGTTCTTCTTGTGCGATTTGCTGGGTATAGGCCCAAAGATCTTCTAACTGCTTTTTGATTTTTTCTTTATTTGTCTGGATTGCTTTACCCCATACGAAGGTGTAACGGTTGGCGATTGATTCGATCTTAGTGCCATCGATATAAACTTCTTTCAGGGTTACCAATCCTTCAGCAGCCAGCAACTCGACGACGTTCCCAAATACCTTCTTGAGAACGCCCTTTAATCGTTCACTGCGAAACCGGTTAATGGTATTATGATCAGGAGTGTTCATCCCAGAAATCCACATAAAATGGATGTTCTCCTTTAAGGCAGCTTCCATCCTGCGGGAAGAATAGATGTTGCTCAAATAGGCAAACACTACGACTTTCAGTAACATCCGGGGATGGTAACTAGATGTCCCGCCGCCTTTGTACTTTGAAAAGAGAGGATCAATGTCGATCTGGTCGATCACCTGGTTTACAATACGCACAGGATGATTAGCATCGATCAAATCCTCAAGGGAGGGTGGAATCAGCATGATCTGATGCTGCGCATATTCTTTAAATTTAATGTTGGTACGTTTTATCTGTTTCATGCTGCAAGTTAATCATATCTTGCAGGTATACAGCTCTTTATGTTAATTAATTATCACCAAGATATTAACATTCAATGTATTATAAAATAAAAGAGGCTGCCTCAAACTTTTGAGACAGCCTCCTCAATTATTAAGGCAGGGCCGTCATTCCTGCGAAAGCAGGAATCTGCAGCGCCAACAGATCCTGTCTGATAGAAATTAATTCTTAATTCTTAATTCTTCATTTTATTCACCACCTCACCACCTCACCAGCTCATCAGCTCACCAGCTAAATAGAACGCGGATGACGCGCCTACCTGCCGGCCAGACTGGCGGTGACATTTGCAATTTCCCGGCTCGTCAGCTTACCAGGCTTAAAAAATCGCTCCCAGATGTATTACCTTTTTGTCTTAAAACCGATTAATGCAAATAAATCGAGGTATCACATTTTGTGATACCCAAAAATTAATATTATGAAACAATTGAATTAATGGATAAACAAAGCATTGCTGGTCATATTTGTTTTCTGAGGGGAAATAATGTTATCCAGGATTTTGATCTGGCTTCGCTTTATGGTGTTGAACCCAGAGTGCTCAAACAGTCAGTACGACGTAATTTTCGACGCTTCCCGGAAGAAAGTTGGAGAACAAAAAGCATCACATCTCCGCAGGAAATCCTGATGCCGGTCTAATATGTATTTTCTTTATTAATATATTTGTTCAGAAGGAAATTGAGACGAGAATTGTAAGATCAATCCGTCTTAGCAAAGTAAATAACCGAGAATTCAATAGTTTACATGAACGTAGAAGAACAAATCATAAATTATATTACCAGCCACCCTGAACCAAAGCGCAGTGACATGCAAGCATTGCACCGGCTCATACTTGAAGTGTCGCCCGGATGTAAATTATGGTTCGGCGACGGTAAGAACAGCGAAAATAAGACGATCAGCAACCCTACCATCGGCTATGGAGTTCAGACACTTAAATATACCAGCGGAAAGACCAGGGAGTTCTTTCAAATCGGGCTGAGCGCGAACAAAACCGGGATCTCTGTCTATATCCTTGGCATCAAGGATAAAACATACCTGGCCAAAACTTATGGAAATACACTGGGCAAGGCGAAAGTGACCGGGTATTGCATCCGGTTCAAAACACTAAAAGACATAAACATTGATATCCTTGAAGCAGCTATCCGATATGGGTTTGAGACTTCACACCGGGAGCAGCTTTCAAAATGAGTGTTAAAAACCGCGAACTGTCTGAGTCCGCCTTGGCGGACGAGTTTTCGCGGTTTAGCGAAAGACGAAGATTTTTAGTGAATTTTCAGCAGCGGAGACCTTTCTTTGCCAACTTTCTTTGGGTGGTTGCCAAAGAAAGTTGGAGAACAAAAAGCATCACATCCCAACAGGAAATCCTGATGCTTACTTATATGTATCCTCTTTATTAATATATTTGTCTGTGAGGAAATTGAGACGGGAATGTTGGTTTACCGCGATTTATTCCAATGACAAACCGTAGTTCTTTAAATCCGCAAAATGAAAATCCTTTTTACAATCCTTGTCCTGTTGCCGGTCCTTTCCTTTGCCCAGTGCGAATCATGGTATTACGGCACGCTCCGGACAGAAGTCAGGGGCGATACAGTCATCCTTAAAGACGACACCGCCCACCGCAACTGCGGGGCCGAATACTGGATGCGGGTCTACCAGTACAGTCCCGACACCATCACCTGGATCCAGCATGATACCGGTACGTCCATCGCATGCATGTGCACTTACAACCTTTCCGTCACCATCGATTCACTCGCCCCGGGCCATTATTTCGTCAAATCCTATTACAACGAACCTTATTACGGGATCCTCTGTTTTATGGGTATAACGGAATTCGACATCACCAAGCCGAACTCCAACGTATGGGGGACTAAAATCGGGGATTCCCAGAGTGAATGCTTCACAGTCGGGATCAAGGATGACCGGGAGGAGGCCGCAGGCGAGGTAACCGTTTATCCCAATCCCGCATGCGATCAGATCAATGTTGTTACAAAAAAACCGGGGAAGAAGCTGATCCGGATCATGGATGCAAGCAGCCAGTGTGTCTTTGAGCGTTATTCGGCAGGGGAAATGAATGCCATTGATGTCAGCAGCTTGCCTGCCGGTATTTACTTCATCTCGGTAGTCCGTGAAAATTCGGTCTCAAACAGGAAGTTCTGCAAACTTTGAGAAAGGACCGCCTTTGGGAACGCGGAATAATTTTCCCGATTTGTTTTTTTTCTCGCAGATTTTTGGTTAAAGATTATTTCACGAAGCTCCACGAAGAATTCACGAAGTTCCACGAAGAATCACATCCACCTCACCACCTCACCACCTCATCAACTTATCAGTTCGCCAGCTAAATAGAACGCGGATGACACTGATTTTGCTGATCTTCGCGGATTTCGTAATTCGTAATCCCGTAATTCGTAATTGAACTCACCACCTCACCACCTCACCAGCTCACCACCTCACCAGCTCACCACCTCACCAGCTCACCACCTCACCAGCTCACCACTTCACCACCTCACCAGCTCACCACCTAAACCAGCGCCTCAAACAGCACCTCGATCGGGTGCAGCACCTTCCGCCCCGTACCGTCGTAGATCTGATGCCTGCAGCTTGTTCCCGGTGCGGAAATGATCACCTCGTCCGAGGAATTCCTTATGGCCGGGAACAAAACAAGTTCCCCGATCTTCATCGAAACATCATAATGCTCCTTCTCATAGCCGAATGATCCTGCCATTCCGCAGCAACCTGATTTGATCTCCTCAACCTTATAATTCGCAGGAAGTGACAGGATCATAATGGTAGGAGCGATGGAAGCTAAAGCCTTCTGGTGGCAATGGCCGTGGAGTTTAATCGTTCTTGCCTGGTTCGTGAAAAGAGCTGCGGGCTTCGGGCCACGGGCTTCGAAATGACGAATTACGAACTCATCAAACAACAGCGCACTCTTCGCCAGCTTCAGCGCAGCATCCTTCAGCGGGGCATCCACCAGTTCGGGGTATTCATCCCTGAATGTCAGGATCGCCGATGGCTCGATCCCGATCAGCGGCGTTTCTTCCGAAACGATCTCCTTCAGCAACGTAACATTCCGGTTGGCGATCTTCTTTGCCTTCCGGATCAGCCCCTTGGAAAGAAACGTCCGCCCGCTTTCAATGTGTTGGGGTATTTCTACGAAATACCCCATGATATTCAATATTTTCACTGCCTTGATCCCGATCTCCACATCATTGTAATTCGTGAATTCATCGGCGAAAAGATAGACCTTCTTAAGATCCTTGCCATTCCTGGGCTGGTTGTGCCTTATCCAGTTCCTTAAGGTGGTTTTATACAAGGAAGGGATGGAGCGTTTGGGTGCAAACCCCAGCATCTTTTTCGTGATACCGGACAATGCCTTGTTTGTGACAAAGAAGTTGAACACACCCGGCAGGATGCTTCCGAGTCTGTTCAATGAGGTGATGTAGGCAATTAACCGCGTCCTGAGCGGGATCCCGTTGGCATCGTAATAATGCTGGAGGAATTCGGCTTTCAGCTTGGCTATATCGACGTTCGACGGGCATTCCGACTTGCATGCCTTGCACGAGATGCAGAGGTCCATCACATCATAGATCTCTTTATGGTCGAAGGGATTGAGTTTGGACGAATTGGTCAGGAATTCCCTCAGGATATTCGCCCTTGCCCGTGTCGTCGTGTTTTCATCCTTCATAGCCATGTAGGAAGGACACATCCATTTGCCGGTGAGGACGGTATTGCGGCAATCGCCCGATCCGTTGCATTGCTCGGCTGCCCGGATGATCCCGTGACTACCCGAGAAATCGAACACCGTAGGGATCTCTTTCGGCTTCAGTCCCGGGGTGAGCCGCAGGCTGGTATTCATTTTCGGTGTGCCGGTGATCTTGCCCGGGTTGAAGATATTATCCGGATCCCAGGTCTGCTTGATCGATTCGAGCAGCTTGTAATTTTCCTCCCCGATCATGAAAGGGATGAATTCCCCGCGTAACCGGCCGTCACCGTGCTCTCCGCTCAGCGAACCATTGTATTTCTTCACCAGCTTTGCCGTTTCGGAGGCGACCGTATGGAAAAGTTCCACATCCTTCGGATCCCTGAGGTTCAGCACCGGCCTTAAATGAAGTTCGCCTGATCCGATATGGGCATAGTAAACACAATCGAGTCCGTACCCGGCAAGCATTTTCGAAAAGTCATCGATATAAGCAGGAAGATCTTCCGGACTCACTGCCGTATCTTCTGTGACCGGCACCGGCTTCCGGTCGCCTGGGTAGTTGGAAAGAACACCGAGTCCCGCTTTGCGCAGGTCCCAAACACGCTTGACATCGGGTGGAAAGACGATCGGAAAATGGTATCCCAGGCCGGCATCCCTGATATCACGCTCCACCATTTTTGCGATCGAAAGAATCTCTTCTTTTGTTTCCCTTGCAAACTCAATGATCAGGATAGCTCCCGGATCACCTTCAATGAAGAACCGGTTCTGGCGCTGCATGATGTTGTCCTTCGTGCAGTCCATGATGGTCTTATCCATAAGTTCAACGGACCCGGGTTCATATTTTAAGGCGATAAGATTGCCTTTCAATGCATCCGCCACCGTATTGCAATGCACACAGATCAATGCCTTCTGCTTCGGCGGCAACGGAACAAGGTTTAACTTAATCTCGGTCATGAAGGCGAGTGTACCTTCGGAGCCCGCAAGAAGTTTGCAGAAGTTGAAAGGAGAGAGGTCGGAGGTCGGATGTCGGAGGTCGGAGGTTGGAGGTCGGAGGTCAGAAATCTGAGACTCCCCCTCTCTCTTCAGGAGAGGGGGCCGGGGGGTGAGGTGTGTTGGCAATTGAGTGGGCCGGGGGGTGAGGTGCTTTGGATCCGCATCCCGCATCCCGTATCCCGCATCCCGCGGCTCGTTGAAAGGCTCCGTCTCCATCAGCAGATCAATCGCATACCCCGTATTCCTCCGGTGGATCGACGGTTTCGGGTATTCCTTCCTGATCCGTTGCTGGTTTTCAGGGTTGGAAAGGATCGTTTGAATATTCCTGTATATATCTCCCTCGAGACCGGACTGCCGGGTTTTCTCCATGAATTCTTCACGGGTCAGTTCTTTGAACTCCGCTTCCGAGCCATCGCTCAGGATTGCATTGATCGAAACGACATGATCGCGTGTGCTTCCATATAATATTGAATGAGCCCCGCAGGAGTTATTTCCGACCATTCCGCCGATCATGCAGCGGCTGGAAGTGGAGGTTTCCGGTCCGAAGAAGAGTCCTTTGGGTTCAAGGATCTTGTTCAGCGCATCCAGGATCACCCCGGGCTCAACGCGCACCCAGTGCTCTTTCTCATTGATCTCCAGGATTCCGGTCAGATGCCTCGAGACATCAACAACCAATCCGTTCCCGACAACCTGTCCGGCAAGCGATGTTCCGGCTGTCCTTGGGATCAGCGGTATTTTATGCTTCCCGGCGAAGGCAATGACTTTCCGGAGATCATCAATGTTTTTGGGAATAATAATACCTTCAGGTAGTTCACGGTATGCAGAAGCATCAGTGGAGTACATCAGGCGCCAGTCGTAACCGGTGAGAACTTCACCTTCAATCTCTCCCTGAAGTAGTTCCAGTGCTTTACGGTTTTTATCCAATTCCATTTACTTGATTTTTTGCAGAAGTCCTGCGAAGGCTTCATTGGTAAGGAGTGGTTGAAATTCGGGTTGTTTCTGCATCCTCGCTTTTTCATTAAAGCCTTTGCTGATGGCCTTGTCAAGGGAGGCAAGTGCCTTTTTGACCTGACCCTGTTTCATGGCAAGAATGGCGGAAAGATAGTAAACCTCGGAATTGTCAGGATCCGCCCATTCATAAACCTGCAGGGCATAGACCGCAGAAACGGTGTCGTTCATACCGATGGCCCGTGTGGAGGTCATATACCCCAGGAGACTCAGGTAACTCAGCATTCTCCTGGCAGCATACGTATCTTCAGGCTTCTTTGAATTCGTAATTCGTAATTCGTAATTCGTAATTTCTTTCTTCCACCATCCAATGTTTTTGACAAACATATTCTCCGTGTAGGTTTCCTGAAGCTGGAGTTCCTTTTCCATCTGTGTCTTCCGGTTGCTTAATTCCTTTTTCAGGACAGGATTCGATTCAAGGACAGCAAGCCGGCTTTTAAGCTGATCCACCGGGGCGATCCCCTTCAGGAACCTGATCTCATTGTTCAGAATGTCATATTCCTTAACCAGGTTCTGTTCTTTCTCAAGGGTGGCAAGAATGCTGTCTTTTTGTTTTGTATAATCCTGGATGAGCTTATCATTCTTTATGATAAGGCTTTCCTTCATGGCACATAATTCTGTCCAGATAAAAGCTTCCTCCATGATCGGTTTCGGAGGCCAGCTGTGGATTCCGTCATAAAGGATCAGTGCATGGTGGAACCCGGCACTTTCAAGCTGGCCGTCCAGCTTCATCAGCTCAAACAGGTTGAAATCTCCCCAGCCGGCTATTCCGAGGAAATCCGGCCTGTACCTCGTTTGCTGGTTTGTTGCAGGCAGACCGGCACCGCAACTGATCACGCCGGCTACACCGCCACGGAAAAGGCCGACAAGCCCTGCAACCCGTCCGCCTCCCGAGAATCCGACTGTATAAACCCGGGATGTATCAACGCTGTACTGATCCAGGAGTTCTTCAAACAAAACATAGACAATGCCGGCTGTTTCAGTCTGGTTCAGTCCATTCTTCGAATCATTGGATCCCATCATGACAAAACCGTACTTCTCAGCCAGGTCCTTGTATTTTTCCACTGGGAATGTACCGTTGCCTGAAGGATCAAATGCAAGCATGACCGGGAATTTTCGGTCATGCGAATACCCGCCGGGCAGGTAAATGGTATAGGAAATGGAAGGATCTTTGAGGCACCGGATATTTGCCGTCACCTTGCCTGTGACCGGGGGAGTAAGTACCCCGGATGGCTCCCTGGTCGTGTTCTGCCTTGAAGAGCAGGACAAGGTAAGCAGGACGAGGAAAAGCAGGATCGCTGATCGTACGCTGTACATCACTTTTTATAGAAATTGGTCGATTCAAAGATCTTGTTCGCTGATTTTGCAATGAATCCGCTGTACAGTTTACCGTCAGCATCCGGATATCTTTTTGCAAATTCATAATAACAGCCGGGAACTTCATAGATCCCTTCATTGAAAGAAACCTTGATGATCCCTGCCTTTATGCTGGATTGTTCAAGCAATTCTCCAGGCGTTCCCTGCACTTCTCCCCCTGCATCATTCAATAAGAATCCATGATCCTTTAAGAACGAATTGACTTTCTGTATCGAATTGAGTTTCTTCAGCCCGTTCACACTTACCGTGAAATGATTCGCCCTGAACCCGTTCACATAAAGCCATCCCGCATACTCAGATTCGGTGCGGAGTTTCTCATATACTTCGAAGGAAGGCTTCCCGGAAAGGTTTCCTGAATAGATCAGTTCTTCTGATCCAAGAAAATCAGCCGGGATGGCATTTATCCAATCTTTTGCGGTTTTCTGAAGGAAATCGCTGAATTGCTCTGTCAGGAGTTCACTGATAAAGACACGCGGGGCATGAATATCCGTCTTGTGTTCGAAGTGCTTCGCAAACAATTTCTTTTCCTCGAAATGGTATTGACCTTTTTCTTCATATCCATTTCCGGTAAACACCTTTGATAAAACGTCGATGTTGATCCGCGGATCATTGAACGTGCGGAAAGCAATATGATCATTGTAAACGGTTTCTCCTTCACTTATGAAAAGATCATAAACGTTCCTGACGGCCGGATTCTGTTCGGTATAATCCTGCCACAACCTTGAAAATATCTCCTTGTGGTTCATGACTTTATGATTTGTTGATTTATTGATTTGTTGATTTGTTGATTTGTTGATTTGTTGATTTAATGGCTTGTTGAATTGATGAGTTGAGGTGTATTGTAATTGTCATTTCGAGCGAAGTCGAGAAATGAGCACGCTTCGACTTCGCTCAGCGTGACTTCCCTGATCCTGTTTGCTATGAAGTCCCATCTTCTATTCTCTATTATCCCGCATCCCGCATCCCGCATCCCGCATCATCCTAAAAGATTCCCTCCATAAACTCCTCCACCGTCAGGTTGTTGAAATAATCGCTGATCCTGTATTTGTTCAGGACTTTCCTTATTTCACTTTCGCGATGAGGGAGGTTAACCAGTGCCTGCTCGATATCTTCCGTATCAAATTTATTGAAATAGTCGCCATAGATCTTGATTTGCCTTATGATGCCATCCCGGACATCAAGATTGAACTCCATGGTGCCGCTGTGCATGGTCCTGAGGATCTTCGAAAATGAATACTGGGGTGAATAACCGAAATTCCATTCCCAGGTCTTGTATTTCTTCTCAACCAGTTCATTGATCCTGCGATGGTCTTCGTCTGTAAGCTCATACAGGACAGCATCCGGGTATTTTTCCATGATATGATTCTCGATCAGCGCGGAAAACTCCAGGACATCCATGGGCTTCTTCATGTGTTCACTGATATTCGTCACACGGCTCCTTACTGATTTCACTGCCTTGTCCTGGAATTTCAATGGATCAACGTTCAGCGCTTCAGTCAGGTTCGGCATATGGGAAGAGAAGAGTAGCGTTCCATGATGGAGTACTTTGTCTTTCCAGATATGCTCTGCATTCCCGGAGAATTTTTTTCCTCCGATGGTCAGATCATTCCGGCCTTCAAATTTTGCATCGATCCCAAGTTTTACCAGTACTTCAAGAATGGGTTCCGTGTACTTCCTGAAATCGATCAGGTTTTCGTTCTCCCCTGTTTTTGTAAATGTAAAGCAAAGGTTTCCCAGGTCATGAAACACGGCCCCACCTCCCGAAAGCCTTCGAACGACCTTGATGTTGTTCTGCTTCACATAATCGAGGTTGATCTCCGCCAGGGTATTCTGATGTTTCCCTACAATGATCGCTTCGGAATTCCGCCAAAGCATAAAAGAGTCATCCATGATCTCCTTCAATACATATTCTTCGGTAGCCAGGTTGAAATAGGGATCTGTATTGTGTCTTCGAATGATAAGCATATTCTGAGTTTTCCGTAACAAAATTAGATTTTTTTCCGGCCGGATTTCAAGAAAACCCTAATTTTGTTGATCATTAATTCCCGGTATCATTTATTTAGGTCTGCTGAATTCGTTAAAGGAATCAGAAATACAATGGACATACTGACATACTTTATATTCAGGATTTTTATCTTTTTGTTCTCACTTCTGCCTTTCAGGATCTGTTATTTGTTTTCCGACGGGATTTATGTGATTATATACCACCTCGCCCGTTACAGGCGGAAAGTGGTCCGTGATAACCTTCACCGCGCATTTCCTGAAAAGCCCGAAGCTGAGATCCGGAAAATTGAAAAGGGATTTTATCATCATTTCTGTGATGTGATGACTGAAAGCTTTAAGGCATTCACCATGAAGGAGGATACTGTTTGCAAGCGATTCAGGTTGATCAACAGTGAATTCATGGACAGGATCTATCATGAGAACCGCCCGCTGATCGTGGTGGCCGGACATTTTAACAACTGGGAATGGACAGGGATCGCCGCAGGTTCGCAAATGTTGCATGTTCCTGTGGGTTTTTACAAGCCATTATCCAACAAATATGTTGACAGGTATGTTCAGCGGAAAAGGGTGCAGGGGAGGTCAAGATTGGCTTCAATCACCCGTACAATGGAAACGTTCCAGATGTATAAAGAAGAACCCGCTGCATTTTATATGATCGCTGACCAAAGCCCTTCGAGTGTGAAACTCGCGATCTGGGTAAGTTTCTTTAATATAAATACAGCCACACTGCATGGTCCGGAAAAATATGCCCGGTTAAACAACTATCCTGTTGTTTATGTCGATATCCAGAAGATCAGACGGGGATATTATACCTTCGAATTCATCCTTCTTGAAGAAAATACGTCCTCAACAAAATTTGGCGACATCACCGCACAATTCATGTCAATGCTGGAATCAAAGATCCGGGAACATCCTCAATATTACCTCTGGTCGCATAGGCGGTGGAAACTGACGAAGTAAATGCGGAAAACAATTTTGAAGCCCCTCCAAAAAGCTTTTCTCACCGCAAACCATTCGGCCCATTGTACCCACCCCGACCTTCGGTCTTCCCCTCCCAAAGTTCCCCGCGTACGCGGGGATCCAGGGAGGGGATTTGAGGGGTGGGTATGGAGAGTGGGTCCCCCGCCTCAAACCCTAAGGCCTTTTTTGCAAATTTTCCACAGTGGAGACATTTTATCGGTTCCTGGCATATTTTCCTAAAATAATTTTCAACTCCCTGTTTCTTCCGGAGAAATGTATATTTACTTTGTATATGGATAAGGGAATTCTCTTTTCCGGAACAATCATTAACAGGGAAAATCTAAACGATATGGAAAATTGCTTCAGTAAAGTGATCAGCGGAAAATTTGAGAAGGTTGTGGATGATGTCATCGAAGGGTTGAAAGTTCATGGATTCGGGATATTGACGGAGATCAACCTGAAAGAGACGTTTAACATCAAGATCGGGGTGGATATCCAGCGAAAGTACTGGATCCTTGGCGCATGCAATCCGAAATTCGGATACCGGGCCTGGGAGAATGAGAAGAAGGCCGGGATCTTCCTTCCCTGCAATGTGGTGGTTCGGGAAATCGATGAAGGAGAGACAGAAGTTGCCATCATCAATCCATTGATCACCATGCCGACATTCGGCAACACCGAACTGACAGCACTGGCAACCGAAGTCGGCAATGCTTTGAAAAAGGTGGTTGAGGCTCTATAGATGGCTGCAGGCTTCGGGCTTCGGGCTTCGGGCTTCGGGCTTCGGGCTTCGGGCTTCGGGCTTCGGGCTTCGGGCTTCGGGCTTCGGGCTTCGGGCTTCGGGCTTCGGGCTTCGGGCTTCGGGCTTCGGGCTTCGGGCTTCGGGCTTCGGGCTTCGGGCTTCGGGCTTCGGGCTTCGGGCTTAAAACTTTCTATCCTCCATCCTCAATCCTCTATCCTCTATCCTTCGACTGCCGACTCCTAAAGCAGCCCTCCATTCTTATAGATCGCCATCTGAGCATCGTAGAATTTATCGATCTTCATGGCTTTGTTATTCCTCAGGTTCTGCAATTCGCCGGTCTCGAAATTTACACGGATCATATCCGAATCCTGGACTTCTGCCTGTTTGAGTGATCCTGGATCGTAGGTGAGGATCGGCATGGCGGCATTGATCGCGTTACGCTCATAAATTGCACCGTAGGATTCAGCAAGGATACAGCTGATTCCCAGGGAAAGGAAGCAATCGACAGCCTGCTGCCTGGAGCTTCCTGCACCAAAATTCTTGTTCGTAATGACAATATCGCCCGGCTTTGCCTTTTTCGCAAAATCCTCAAATCCTTTAAGGTTGTCAAACGTATATTGTCCCATCTCCTTAATATCGGTGATCGTAAGATACCGGTTATGAAAGATCATATCCGTATCAATATCGTCTTTGGGAATGATCCAAACGCGTCCTTCGACAACAGTGGGCTTTTCGGCTTTGACCTTTTCTTTTGCGGAACTTTTCATGGCACCCTTTTTTTCGAATGTTGCAGGGGAGGAGGGGATATTTTCAGGGGTGGTGATGTAACCTGCTACTGAAGATGCGGCAACAATTGCAGGAGATGCCAGGTAAACAAAACCTTTTCCCTGTTTGCCCTCGAAGTTCCTGTTCCCGGTGCTCACGGTGACTTCTCCCGGACCATTCTGTCCGACCTGTCCGGCAGCACAACCTGCACAACCGGCATTGGAAACCATGGCGCCGGCTTCCTTGAAAATCGAGATCAATCCTTCATCAAGCGCTTCATTCCAGATGGCATCCGTTGCAGGTACGATCTTCAGAACAACGCCGGGAGCGACTTTTTTCCCTTTCAGGATGTTAGCAGCGATCCGCAGGTCTTCCATTCGTCCGTTGGTGCAGCTTCCGATGAATCCTGAGTCGATCTTCATATTTCTGACCTGGGAAACGGCAATGTCATCATGCGGGTGGCCCGGCTTAGCGATCATGGGTACAAAACCGGCCAGGTCGATGTCGAACGTTTTTTCATACACAGCATCTGCATCAGGGGCAATTACAGGATAAGCTTTTCCTGTCCTGTCATTCAATGCACTTAGAATACCCTGGTTCGGGACAAAGAAAATAATGATGGCCCCCATTTCCGTGGCCATGGAAGAGATTGTGATGCGCTCGTCTAGCGTCAGCTTCTCAACTTCTTCCCCATAGATCTCTACGGAATATCCCAGTAGTTTATTGGCACCGAAGATGGATAAAAGATTCAATATAATATCCTTGGCGGAGACATTGGCTGGCTTTTTCCCATTCAGGTTTATCTTCACCGAAGCAGGCACCTTGAACCAGACATACCCGTTAGCCCAGGCAGCAGCAATATCCTGGTCGCCCATTCCCTGTCCGAAACACCCGATCGCGCCGAGGATATTTGCATGCGAGTCGGTTGAAACGAATGTGCTTCCCGGCCAGGCAAATCCATTATCCACTGCCAGGTGAGTACCGATCCCGGAATCAACATCAAAGACCCGGATGTCGTTCTCACGTGCAAACTGTCTGCAATACTGCTGGTTTGCAGCATATTTCTGATCCGATCCTCCCGGGTTGCAGTCGAAGGTAAAGATCGTCTTTGCAGGATCTGCAACGGTCAGGCCGTTATCCAGGATATTCTTCACTACATTGGCGCCTCCGAAATCACGTGCAGCACGGATATCGATCACAACGTCGACGATGTCGCCTGGTTTTACTGACTTCTGGTTTGAGTGGGAAGTGATTATTTTTTCGATTATGTTCATCTTAATTATTGGATTATAGAATTAATGACTTGTTGAATTAAAAAAACATCATCATCATCATTATCTGAATAAATTTATCCGATACGTTTAGTCCTGTTGTGAATAGTTTTCCTTGATGTGGCAACAATTGATGAAATTTCATTGGCTTCTTGCAGTAAATCTGCCAGTTTTTCCTTTTTTATAATTTCTCCTTCAATCAACATTTCTAACCAGAACACGCTTTCATCGGCTTCCTCAACAACAACGCTTATTTTGGAAAAAAATTCTGCATCGGATCTTGCCCGGCAAACTGCCCGGTAATTTGAAGCCACTGAGCTTGCTGATCTGAATAATTGTTTTCCAATTATCTGTGCTTCGGGGTTTTTCGGCAAACTCTTAAATAATCGAAGAATCCTGAGCGCAAATTGTTTTGTTCTCGTCTTAAATTCTTCGGCAAATTCCACTTTCCCCATCTGAAAGTCAAAAAAAATTAATTCATCAAATCATCAAGTCAACAACTCAACAATTATTTCAACCGTTCCCGGAAGGGCTCAAATGTCATGAAATCCGCATGATGGACAATATATGCTTCGACGGTGCGCTTGATCATGTCTCCTTCACCGGCATGAGCTGATATAATATGGCAAACTTCTGCGGGTACACCGCACTGTTCAGCAAGCGAAACACCTGAAAATGGATGCCGGAGGTATTTCCCGTATTTTCCCTGGAAGGATTTTCCATCCTTGTCGAGCTCGTATTCAAGAAGCTTTCCGACATCGGCCAGGATCGCCCCGGCCAGAAGGACGTCCATGTTCACCGGTAATTCTGCCCCGAAGAAATCATTCATTTTTTCCGCAGAAGCCTTTGCAACATGAACGACACAGCGCTTATGTGCCATGAACGAAACTTTCAGGTCAGGTCCGGCAAGCAGGGTAAAAGGGATCTTGTTCAGATCTTCCGCCGTGAGAACACTTTTCTCAAGGGCAAGTTCCCAGGTTTTCGCTGTTTTCTCACGAAGATCTTCATTCGTGATCCACATCAGTTCTGGCCAGAGATTCAATATTTTGTCTGTCATATTCAGATTTGGTTATTTGTTTATTTGTTGATTTGATGAGTTATTGATTGTTTGATTTGCAGATCAGAAACTAATAATTTCATTCCAAAACTTATCTTAAGAATCATCAAATCAACAAATCAATAAATTATTTAAGTTTAGCAATAATGGCGTCGGCCATCTCCGTTGTATTGACGGCTCCCTTGCTGAATGCATCAGCATTTCCCGAAAGCTTCAGCATGTCATACGTCTTGGCTTTGCCTTCTTCGATCACGGCAGCAACGGCATCGTAGATCTTCTTTGCAAGGGCCGGTTCTCCGATATGCTCAAGCATCATGCAGGAAGAAAGGACCATGGCCATCGGATTAACGATGGATGGATTCAGGTCGGCATATTTGGGGGCTGATCCGTGGGTCGGTTCAAATACGGCAATTTCAGGTCCTATGTTTGCGCTGCAGGCAAATCCGAGCCCTCCAACCAATCCGGCAAAAGCATCGGAAACGATATCACCGAACATATTCCCGGCAACGATCACATTGTATGTTTCCGGGTTCTTGGTAAGCCACATCATCTGGGCATCGATGTTCGTATCGACCACCCTGATATCCGGATATTCGTTTTTCGACATTTCCTGGGCGATCTTCAGCATCATTCCGGATGTTTCCCTTATAACATTCGGCTTTTCACAAACGATGACCGTTTTGAATCCTCTTGATTTGGCATATTCAAAAGCAGCTTTTACGATCCGGGTCGTGTATTTCTTTGTAAAGATCCTCGTCGATACTGCCAGTTCAGGCCTCGGGCACCATGCAAAATTCTCCCTGAATTTCACATGTGTCATGAGTGCATCATAAACCAGGTCGGGAGGATTAGTCCATTCAACGCCGCCGTAAAGGCCTTCGGTATTCTGGCGGAAGATCATGGTGTCGACCACCGGCTCCTGGATCGTATTGTTCGGACCGCGGCGGATAAAGTTAAGTGGATTACCCTTGAATGTCTTGCAGGGACGCATGCAAATATCAAGATCATATTTCTGGCGCATGGATACGATCGGGCTGTAATAGACATGACCCTTTCCCTTAAGTTCAGGAGCAAGTTCAGCTTCTGCCTTATCTTTTGGCTTCGACGTTATGGCGCCGAACAGACCGATCTTGTGGGTTTCAAGGAGCTTCAATGTCCTGTCAGGAAGAGGATTCCCTTCCTTGCACCAGAATTCCCAACCAATATCGGCATGAACATATTCTCCGTCAAATCCGGCTGCATCCAGCACCCTAATTGCTTCTTTCAGAACAACTTTTCCAATGCCATCACCAGGCATAGCTACAATGGTTCTCTTTGCCATATGTTTGATTTTAAGTTTGTAAAATGAATTCAAATCGAGCCCCAAAGATACAATTCAGGCTTTAATCTGCAAACATGTACGCTAAAAAAATATCCCGGGTTTACCTGCGTTTCTTTAATTTTGCATAAAAATAACTAATGAGCTTGTCGACTCATCAATTAAGCAACTAAACAACTAAACAACTAAGCAACCAAGCAACCAAGCAACCAAGCAACTCAACCCTTGAAGAACCTCCTGTCTCATAAAATATTTAAAACAATATCCCTTGTCTCCGAAGAAATGGATATTCCGGCTTATGTCATCGGAGGTTTTGTGAGGGACCTCTTCCTGAAGCGGTTTTCAGAGGATATTGATATCATGGTGCTTGGCAGCGGGATCGAGTTTGCACAAAAAGTTTCGGAGAAGATCGGAGATAAGAAGCCGGTTAAGTTTTTCAGGAATTTCGGTACGGCCATGATCAGCATTGACGGATCGAAGGTGGAATTCGTCGGAGCGAGGAAGGAGTCGTACCGCCGGAATTCAAGAAAGCCCATCGTGGAAGATGGCACCCTGGAGGATGATCAGAACCGCCGAGATTTCACGATCAATACCATGGCCCTGGACCTTCGCAAAAAAACTTTTGGGGAACTTCTGGATCCGTTCAATGGCATCCAGGACCTGCAGGACATGATCATCCGCACGCCGCTGGATCCCGATATCACATTTTCCGACGATCCCCTGAGGATGATGCGGGCGATCCGGTTTGCTTCACAGCTGAACTTCACGATCGAGCCATCCTGTTTTGAATCAATAAAGCGGAATTCCGAAAGGATATCGATCCTCTCGGCTGAACGCATCGCCGACGAACTGAACCTGATCATCGAATCGCCCATGCCTTCAAGGGGGGTTAAAATGATGCATGACACAGGGATCCTCAGGCTTATCTTTCCCGAGTTTATTGAGTTGAAAGGAACCGAAGTCGTGGGAGGTGTCGGGCATAAGGACAATTTTTATCACACCCTCGAAGTCCTGGATAATGTTGCAAGAACCTCGGATAACCTTTGGCTCCGGTGGGCTGCGATCCTTCATGACATCGGGAAGCCGGCAACCAAAAAGTTCGTTCCGGAGACCGGCTGGACCTTCCATGCCCATGATTTTAAAGGGTCCAGGATGGTTTCGGATATCTTTCGCAGGCTGAAGCTCCCCCTGAATGAAAGGATGAAATATGTGGAGAAACTGGTGCTGCTGCACCTCCGGCCAATCTCACTGTCGGAAGATATTGTCACCGATTCGGCGGTCAGACGCCTTCTGTTTGAAGCCGGCGACGATATTGACGACCTGATGCTTCTCTGTGAAGCAGATATTACATCAAAAAACCAGCAAAAGGTTAAAAAGTTCCTCGAAAATTTTGAAGTCGTTAGAAGAAAGCTGAAGGAAATTGAAGAGAAAGACCGGCTAAGGAACTGGCAGCCCCCGATAAGCGGGGAAGAGATCATGGAAACCTTTGGTATTCCTCCTTCTAAAGTAGTCGGTGTCATTAAAAATGCAATCACAGAAGCAATCCTGGAGGGGGAGATCCCGAATGAATACGATGCTGCCTACATCAGGATGATACAGGAAGGTGAAAAGGCCGGATTGACACGCATCGTTAAATAATATTTTTCCTGATTTGCAATTATTTTCAAGATCAATTTTTTTTTACATTTGACCCGTTTATTGAACACAGAATCATGATACTTTATAGGTTCAGAATAACCTCGGAAGATCAGGAAGATTTTTTAAGAGAGATTGAGATTCAGCCCACTCAAACCTTTTTAGATTTCCATGAGATCATCCTGTCCACTGCCGATCTCGATAGTTGTGAAAAGGCATTTTTCTATACGACCGACAGAAAATATAAGAAGCACCAGGAAATATCCTATAAGCCTCAGAAAAAGAAGATTAAAAAGTATGACAATGAGTTGGATGAGATCATCAATGAAGAATTTGAGCTTCATCTGATGAAAGATTCCCACCTGAAGAATTTTATCGAGGACCCTCACCAGAAAATGATCTATGAATATTTCGGGAAAGAGTTCCTCGTTTTTCACATTGAGCTTTTTAAACTTCTGAAGATTGAGGAAGACATCCTCCTTCCGCGGTGTGTAAAGAAAATCGGAGAAATACCGAAGAAATCAGCGATGCCTTTGATCCCGGATGAAGAGCCGGAAGAGGATGAGGTTCCGCGGATTCCATTGCAGATACCAAGGGAGAGAGAGGTTATGCTTACACGTATAGAAGAAAACGAATCTGAACTTGCCGAGATCGAGAACAATCTTTCCGAATTTCTTGGGAATGAGGATCCGCAGAATGATCAGGCTGCAGGTATCGGGGGAGAAGGCGATGATTACCATTCAGAAGATGAGGATATCGTGGAAAGCGTGGGAGATTTTGAAGACCTGGAAAATATAGAACTGAAACAGCGCGAATATGACGGTGATTCCGATGACTACTGATGTTCCTCACCAGTTAATCGTAATCACCGGCCCGACAGCAGTAGGGAAAACCTCGCTGACCATTCAGATTGCCAGACACTTTTTCACGGAGATCATTTCAGCCGATTCCCGGCAGTTTTATAAGGAAATGAGAATCGGAACAGCACGTCCCTCTAAAACAGAGATGAAAGCCGTTCCGCATCATTTCATCGGGCATCTTTCAATCCACGATCCGTATAATGTCTCCCGCTTTGAGAACGATGCCCTGTCGAAACTGGAAGACCTTTTTTCAAAACACCATATTGTTCTTCTGACAGGAGGTGCCGGCCTCTATATAAATGCTGTCTGCAGCGGCATCGATGAACTTCCTGATCCGGATGATTCATTGAGGGAAGGCCTTAAAGAACTTTATTTAAAAGGTGGTATAGCAGCTTTGCTGGACAGACTTAAGGATCTCGATCCGGATTATTACCGTACCGTTGATCGTGCAAACCCCAAACGGCTTATGAGAGCGCTGGAAGTCTGCATCACCACTGGTCAGACATACACTTCACTGCGAAAGAACAAGCCAAAGCCGAGGGATTTCAGGGTGATCAAAATCGGGCTGTTCCGTGATAAGGAGGACCTTGCAAAGAGGATCAGTGACCGGACAGATGCAATGATGGCTGAAGGATTGCTTGATGAGGTGAAATCCCTGTATCCGTTCCGGCACCTGAATGCATTGAATACGGTCGGTTACAAAGAACTTTTTCAATGCATTGATAAGGAGATCACCCTTTCGCAAGCGGTGGAAAAGATCAAAACCAACACCCGCAGGTATGCAAAGCGTCAAATGACGTGGTTCAGGAAAGATGAAGACATCAGGTGGTTTCATGCGGATGATGTCGAAGGGATATCCCGGATGCTGGATGCTGGATGCTGGATGCTGGATGCTGGATAAATTACGAAATTGGAAGAAAAACAATATTAGTCAAAAGTCAAAGGTCAAAGGTCAAAGGTCAAAAGTCAAAGCAAAAGTAAAAAACCAAAAGCAAAAAGCTAAAAGCTAAAAGCCAATGGCTAACAGCCAACAGCCAACAGCCAATAACCAACATTCACCCCATGAAGCTAATCGCCGACAGTGGCTCTACAAAAACGATCTGGGTGCTCCTTGAGCATGGATCCCTGAAAAAGACAATTGAAACAGCAGGGTTGAATCCCTATTTCCAGACAAAGGAAATGATCGATCCGGTGATCAGAAATGACCTGGCCCCGAATATGATCACCAACTTTGTAAAAGAGATACATTTTTATGGTGCCGGCTGTTCAACTGAATCAAAGAATAAGATGCTGACGGATATTCTTCAAATGTACTTCCGGAGTGCACAGGTATTCATCTACCATGATATTCTCGGGGCTGCACGTTCACTGTTCGGCACCAGGGAAGGGATTGCCGGGATACTTGGGACGGGGTGCAATTCATGCTACTATGATGGAAAAGAAATCTATTCCAGGGTTCCATCCCTGGGATACCTGTTTGGCGATGAAGGTGCCGGATCATATATCGGGAAGAAATTCATCGGAGGCTACCTGAAGAAAAGCATCCCGAAAGATCTTTCCGACGCATTCGACCAGGAATACAAACTCAGCTTTGAGAACATCCTGGACAGCCTTTATAATAAACCCTCTCCAAACCGGTTCCTGGCATCGTTCAGCAGGTTCATCGGGCCACGGAAAGATCATCCGTTCCTGCATGAGCTCCTTCGTTCGTCCTTCGATGACTTTTTCCGTGAACAGATCATGAAGTACGATAATTATGACAAACTGCCCGTGAGTTTTGTCGGGTCGATCGCGTTCCTGTATAAGGATATCCTGCTCGAATCAGCAGGTGAAAACAGGATCAATGTCGCCACCATCCTGAAAACGCCGATTGAAGGACTTATTTCGTTTCACTTATAATTAAAAATTAAAAATGAAAAATTAATTTTTTTTCATAGAAGGTATTACCTTTTTCAAATTTCCTGATTAATGGTAAAGAGTATTATGAAAAAGGAAAATATTATTATCAAAAAATCGTATGACTTTGCGCTCAGGATAATCAAACTATCCACTTACCTTAGAACGGAAAAGAAAGAGTTCATCCTTTCCCGGCAAATTCTTAAAAGCGGAACCAGCATTGGAGCAAATATTGAAGAAGCTGAAGGTGCTCAATCAAGAGCAGATTTTGTAAGCAAATTGCATATTTCGTTGAAGGAAGCCAAGGAAACAAAATACTGGCTGAGACTTCTCAGGGATTCTAAAATAGTTCCTGAGAACCTTATAGCTTCATTAATTAATGATTGCAGTGAAATGGTTTCAATTTTAAATTCTATTTTGATTACGACAAAAAGAAATTCCGCTTCCTGAAACCGACCTTAATGCAAATTTTTAATTGTTAATTTTTCATTTTTAATTAGATCACAGGATTTTCGGAATAAAAATAACCAGTCCTGTCAGGAGTGCCGTAATGGCAGCTATTAAAACCGCTCCGGCAGCAACATCCTTGATCCTCCCGGCTTTCTCATTCCATTCCGGGGAGGCGAGATCAACCAGGTGTTCGATGGCAGTGTTAACCAGTTCGGCGGCCATTACAAAACCAATTGCAAAGATGATAACAAGCCATTCGGTCCGGCTGATGTTGAGCAGAAGACCTGCTCCAACCGCCATTATCGCCGCCACGAGGTGTATCCATAAATTATGCTGTGTTTTGAAAGCGAAGGCGATCCCTTTGAATGCAAACCCGAAACTCTGCATCCTGCGCCTGAAAGAAAATGACGGTCCCTTGTCTCCCATAATTTTAATTCTTCATTCTTAATTTTTCATTATCAAAGGTATCTCCTGACCCTCTTCGTATAATCCTCCCACTCTTTGCCAAACCGCCCGGCAAGAAACTTTTCTTCTCCCTTGATGATCCTGTGATGTACCACCATTCCGTATAGCGAGAACAGCAGGTTGAAATAATTCGGAAAGAAGAGAATGGAACCGATGTTGATCATGAACACACCAAGGTAGATGGGATTCCGCGAAAGACGGTAAATTCCTTTTGTTTTGAGCGAGGTTTCCTCAGCCGGAAGTCCTACGCGGAGTGAAGCTCCAAGGTTGACGAAGGCAAACAGCATAACGATTGCAGCCAGTACCACCAGTGTGGCTCCTGCCCAGGATAATATCAGCCCGGAGAAAATCGTTTTGATGCCCGGAAAGATCGCTTTAACAAGGAAGAAACCCCAGGAGAAAAAAAGTGAAAATTTTCCGGTATAGAACAGGAAAGGTTCGATCGTCGGTTGACCCATGAGCCCGATCCCTTTATTTCTTTGTGGTGCAAAGATAATGGTCAGGATCAATCCGATACCCAGGAAGGTAAAGGAGCCAAGAACGATATAGCTGTATGTTGGCATAAATCATTTTTTTGTAAATTTATCAAAAATGAACGGATGATGGATGATTTGTTCGACCTTGTTGAAGACCGGCCTGATAACCAGATTTATACCCTTTCCGGACTGATCGGCCACCTCCAGGCAGTGATGCGCTTTGCATTCCCGGGACCGGTATGGATCCGGTCGGAAATTGCCAGAATGAACATTTATCCGGGGTCGGGACATTGTTACCTCGACCTTGTCGAGAAGGAAGCGGGGAAAACCAAAGCCCAGCTCAGAGGTATCATCTGGTCGGGGGATCTTGAGCCCATTGCGGCGAAATTCAGGAACATCATAAAGGAAGAACTCAGGGCAGGAATTTCCGTTTTATTCCTGGTCCGGATGAACATGAATCCCGTTTACGGTTTTTCACTGGTGATCAGTGACGTTGAGCCTTCCTTCACGCTGGGCGAGCTGGCGCGCGAACGCCTGCAGACAATTGCAACACTTAAGAAAGAAGGCCTCTTCGATGCCAACAGGAAAATCCCGGTTCCCCGCGTTCCGCTGCGGATCGGGGTCATATCCGCCGAAACAAGCAAGGGGTTCAGTGACTTTATCACGATCCTGAAGAAACACCCCCGGAAATATTCGCTTGACGTTAACCTGTTTCCTGCCCTTCTCCAGGGCGATAAAGCGGTAGATTCAATCATCCGGCAACTGAAATCCATTGAATCGTCGGCCGAACGGTTCGATATTGTTGCGATCATCCGTGGGGGAGGGGATGAGATCGGCATGACCTGCTTCGACAGCTACGACATGGTACGGGAGATCTGTCTTTTCCCGATCCCTGTCCTTACCGGTATTGGTCATTCAACGAATGAAACAGTTGCTGAAATGGTTGCGGCACAGAACAAGATCACCCCGACCGATGTTGCTTATTATATTTTAGGGCTGCTTGACAATTCCTTTGATGAACTGGAATTTATCAGCCGCAGGATCTCTGATATTTCGGGGCGAAGGATCCGCGATGAACGGAAAAACCTCGAATTAGCAGAGAGGATGCTGCTGATGCATAAGGGGATGTTTTTCCGCCAGGCCATGTCAACCCTGGATAATTTCGGGATACGGCTGAAGAATCTCGACCCGAAGAACGTCCTGAAGCGGGGTTACAGCATTACGAGGATGGAAGACGGAACGGTCATTACGGATTCATCCGCAGTTCCTTCCGGTAAGCTGATCGTTACAGAGTTATTCAGCGGGGAACTGAAGAGCAGGGTTGAAAGCAATGAAGAATTAAAAATTAAAAATTAATGAAAAAGGAAATAACATACGAACAGGCCTACCAGGAGCTGAATGCCATTGTTTCTGATATGGAGAATGAAGAGATCCCGGTTGACAAGCTTTCGCTGAAGATCAAACGGGCAGCGGAATTGATCAACTTATGCAAACAGAAACTCCTTGCGACGGAGGAGGAGGTTGACAATGCCTTAAAAGATTTTGGTGCTTAGATTTCATACATAAAAAAGATTCTTTACATTTGCACCCTAAAGTTGCGGTAGTAGCTCAGATGGTAGAGCATCAGCTTCCCAAGCTGAGGGTCGTGGGTTCGATCCCCATTTACCGCTCAAAAACCTGAAAAAATTATTGAATGGTCGTGGGTGCCGATGAAATGAAGATCATTGATCTTCATTTCATCGAGCATGCTCGAAACAGCGACGAAACCGAAGGTTTCGGCTGTTTCGGCATTCGATCCCCATTTACCGCTCAAACAAGGATCAGGAAGGGAGACCTTCCTTTTTTTATGAGTTTTTTCGTCTATATTTTATATTCAGAACGACTGGACCGCTACTATACGGGTCAAACAAATGACCTGGTGAGCAGGTTGAAGAGGCATAATCATGGTTCTGAACAATACACGGCAAAAGGGATACCATGGAGAATAGTTTACTTTCAGAAATCAGAAACCCGGGCTAATGCTATGAAATTAGAAAGAAAGATCAAGAATTTTAAATCTGTTCATCGGATACTTGAATTCATTGAGAAAGAATTAGCAGAGGGTCGTGGGTGCCGTGGAGATGAAAATCATTGATTTTCATCTCCACGAGAATGCTCGAAACAGCGACGAAACCGAAGGTTTCGGCTGTTTCGGCATTCGATCCCCATTTACCGCTCACATAGCGGTTAGTTACAAATATTGTGGCTGACTGTTTTTCTTTTTATCCCCTTTATTTCCCGATTTTTTTGCTGGATTTTTTAATCCTGGATCACATCATTGTCGGGAATGAAAGTTATTATTCCTTCGCGGATAAAGTTTCAAAATAAGCAATACAGGAACCCCGGTAATATACCTTCCTTTTTAAAACATGAAAGATTGTGTTATTACATATTTTGTAAGGAATATTTTATAGTGTATTGCATTATATGTTGAATCTTTTAGTATTTTTATTTTATCGATTGTAAAAGAATCAAATTTGCCTTTTTGACAGCTATTTATGAAGATTGACCAATAACAATGCAAAATTTAATCCTTAAATAAATTCAATCATGAAAACAAGAATTAGTTTTATTGCAGCGATTCTTGGTGTGTCGTTTTTAACTGCAAACCTCTATGCACAGAAAAGACTTACCCAAGAAATAATAAACGAATTTGGCACCAAAACTTTTAATGCTGACAAAGACTCCATTTTTCGCATTGTTAAAGCGGTTTTGATCAGTCATGATTATGCGATCGATATTGAAAATGCTAAAAAGGGGTTGATTAAAACCAAGAAAAAGGATATTGGTGCCAGTGGTAACGCATCCTATGGCTTAAATAGCAGTTCCGCCCAGATCAGGTCGAACTACAGGCAATATAATGTCACGATCGAAGAAATTGAAAAGGGGAAAACAAAAGTGGTTTTTGTGCCGAAGATTTATATCGGTGAAGCAGATGTGTCGGAAGAGAAAATCTGGGTTTTTAAAGGACTAGGGGGAGAGTATAAACTTTGGGAAACTCTTTTCAAGGAGATTGAAGAACGCTTGTGACTTATTATAATTTCATAGTCCAAATCCATGTTTTTGATGATATTAAAGATGAAGAGGATATAAATTTCAAGAAGAAATTCTTCAAAAATTAATAATAAAGAACAAAGTATGAAACGTCTGTCTCTTACATTTTTCTTCTTGGGAATTTTAATTCCCGTTTTATGGGCTCAATCGCCTAATGGCTTCAGTTATCAAGCCGTGATCCGAGATACTGTCGGGAATCCGATTGAAAATAAAACTGTTTCACTTAGGATCTCCATATTACAAGGGACGTCAACCGGTACCGAAATATATAAAGAAACGCATATTTCCACAACAAACAAGTTCGGGCTTGTCACTATTGTTGTGGGAGGTGGGAGCGTTGTTTTAGGAAATTTTTCTTCCATTGATTGGGGAAATGTCTCTTGTTTTATTAAAACCGAACTTGATACGGCTGGTGGATCCAATTATGTATTTATGGGCACAAGCCAGCTACTCAGTGTACCTTATTCTTTAAATGCCAGGAACGGAGTGCCCTCTGGTCAAAATCCAGGAGATATGCTCTATTGGAATGGATCTCAATGGATAGGGATACCAGCAGGCGCTAATGGACAGGTCCTGACCTTTTCTAATGGTGTGCCAACCTGGGGGGGACCCAATTACCCACAGTCAGCACGGATGGAATATCAGGCATAACATCAGACTCAGCAGTCAGTGGAGGGAACGTGACCAGTGACGGAGGTTCTCCTGTGATTGCCAGGAGGACATGTTGGAGCACATCCTCAAACCCAACGACCTTAAATGAAACAACGAGTGATGGTACAGGGACAGGAGAATTTTCAAGCAATTTGACAGGTTTGACTCAAAGTACACAATACTTTGCCAGGGCATATGCTACAAACAGTGTTGGAACCTCCTATGGGAATCAGGTTTCATTTAACTCACTAGCGAATCTGCCTTCAGTAATAACCGCTGTGATCTCTGATATCACTGAAACAAGTGCCACAACTGGGGGGAATATAACCGGTGATGGCGGTGCACCTGTTTCCGGCAAAGGTGTTTGCTGGAGTATTTCCCCGAACCCAACCCTATCTGACAATCATACAAGCGATGGTATCGGCTCAGCTTCTTTTATCAGCAGCATGACAGGGCTGACATCCAATACACTTTATCACGTGAGGGCTTATGCAACAAATATCATCGGCACGTCCTATGGCAATGAACTTACGTTTACCACAATTACACTGGGAACGGTTATAACTGCGCCAGTCTCCAATATCCAGCAGACAACCTGTACAGGAGGCGGAGAAGTAACCGGTGACGGGGGCTCTCCGGTCACGGCACGGGGTGTATGCTGGAGTATCTCCCCGGGACCAACCATTGCGGATAGCAAGACAACTGACGGGAGTGGAATGGGAGAATTTGAAAGCGAAATATCGGGCCTTACCGGGAATACACTATTTTATTTGAAAGCATATGCTACAAACGGAGCAGGAACTACCTACGGGGAGCAAATTACATTCACAACAGCTCCCGTAATGCCGCAAGTTTCGACATTGCCTGTGACAAACATTACGCTCACCTCCGCAACTGCAGGAGGAAATGTAACCGGTGACGGAGGTGCAGCCGTAACTTCAAGGGGCGTCTGCTGGAGTTTAAACCCGGAACCCGGCTTGACGGATAGCATAATATCCGGTGGAACGGGAACAGGCATTTTTGCATGCAGTATGACCGATCTTACCGAGAATACTACCTATCACTTAAGAGCATTTGCAACAAATAGTATTGGTACCTCATTTGGAGACGACATATCTTTTACAACCATAACCTTGGCTACAGTCTCAACGGCAGCAATCACCAATATCACTCAATCTACAGCAACAGGCGGAGGGAATGTAACTGATGACGGGCGAAGCCCGGTAACTGCAAGAGGAATATGCTGGGGTTCATCCTCAAATCCGACAATCTCGAACAATAAAACCATAGACGGGAACGGGATGGGAAATTTTACAAGTAACCTGACCGGACTTACCGGGAATAACCTGTATTATGTTAGAACCTACGCAACAAACAGTGTCGGTACCGCCTATGGTAACGAGGTAACCTTCACATCTTCGCCGGTATTACCGACAATTGAAACGTCAAACCCTTCCAATATCACTACCACGACTATTACCACCGGAGGTAATATAACATCCGGCGGGGGAACAACAGTCACATTCCGGGGGGTATGCTGGGGTACAAGTGCGAATCCCTCCTTATCAAATAACTATACGAACGATGGAAGCGGCACCGGGACTTTTGTCAGCAGTCTTACCAGTCTTACGTCAAACACGATTTATCATGTGAGGGCTTACGCTGTAAATAATGTAGGAACAGCTTATGGCAGTGACCTGGCCTTACCAACTCTTCCTGTAGTTTCGACAACCGTAATTACCAGTATTGCACAAACAACTGCCAACAGTGGAGGAACAATAACCGTGGGTGGGGGAGCAACGATAACCGCACGAGGTGTATGCTGGAACACCACCGGAACCCCTACAATTACCGATAGCCACACATCCAATGGAACCGGGACAGGATCATTTACAAGTAATATTACCGGACTTACTGGAAATACTTTGTATTATGCAAGAGCATATGCAACCAATAGTTCCGGAACATCTTACGGGCTTCAGGGGTCATTTACAACCTCACCCGTGCTCGCAACTATTTCCACAACTGTCGTAACCTACATTACGTTAACCACGGCGATGAGTGGAGGAAATGTCATCAGTAACGGGGGTGGTAATGTGACTGCGAAAGGTGTGTGCTGGCATACCAGTCCAAACCCAACCGTATCTAACAACCACACAACAAATGGCTCTGGGAATGGTGCATTTACCAGCTCTGTGTCAGGATTGACTGCAAACACTACATATTATCTGAAGTCCTATGCTACGAATAGTGCAGGAACCGCATATGGTGATCAGATCATCTTCACTACCCTTTTGAATCCGATTCTGCCTGTTGTGGCAACGAATCCAATCACAAATGTGACTGCAACAGGTGCTTCAACCGGTGGAATTGTTTTATCTGACGGTGGTGCAACGGTTAATTTCCGGGGCATATGCTGGAGCCTGTCACCGAATCCCACAACAGCGGATAATAAAACTGTTAACGGGAACGGAACAGGAACATTTTATAGCTATCCATCGGGGCTTTCGGCCAATACAGCGTATTATTTTCGCGCCTATGCCATGAACAGTGTAGGTACTTCATACGGCGATGAGTTAATAATAAATACAACGTTTTACATTGGGAACACTTATGCAGGTGGAATAATCTTTTACATAGAACCCACCTGGCAACATGGCCTGGTGGTTGCCGACACCAATTTTGGGCCTGCACAATGGGGTTGTAGTAATGTATTACTGGGAGTGACATCCACGGCCATAGGATCAGGACAAGCCAATACTGCCGCTATTACAGCCGCATGCACAACACCAGGTATACCTGCCCGTGTCTGTTATGATCTTGTCTTAAATGGCTACGATGATTGGTTTTTACCCTCAAGTGGCGAACTTCAGGAAATGGCAAATCATTATTATCAAATTGGATATTTGCATAATAATCTCTATTGGAGTTCCTCAGAAGATGGAAATACTTATTATTTAGCATTTGGTTCCAGCGGGGGGCTTCTAGGAAGCGTTACCACCACATTTAAAAGTAATCCGGGTTATATTAGACCCGTGAGGTCGTTTTAATTGCAGGAGATTTAAAAGAATCCTGATTTAATTATCTCAATGCATTCCTTTGCAGAGGTAGCAGAAAGGAAAAGGAAATGGTTAATTTATCAATTATAAAGGAAATTATTCAGTGGACTAAGATTGTATTCCTGCGAAATTATCTAATCTGTAACCGTAGTATTTATTTGAACTTGGTCTTCACAGTCCTGAGCATCATCAATCTGAGCATTGAAACGGTGGAGATTGTGGAAGCATTGCCGAACCTGAAGTTTGAATAAGACAACTATTTTTCTTACATTTGCTATATGAACAACCAACAAGAAATAGTTTTAGCCAGGATAAAGAAACAGGTTAAAGAGATTGACCCTTTGGCCGATATTATCCTTTATGGTTCAAGAGCAAGAGGAGATTCCCGGCCAGATTCTGATTGGGACATCCTGATCCTCGTAAACTCCATTGCTGACATAGAGACGGAAAAAATATTCAGACATAAATTATTTGACGTTGAACTTGATCTCGGAGAAGCAGTTTCCACCTATGTTTACAACAAGCAGGAATGGAATTCAAAATATTGGATGACACCATTGTTCAAAAATATTTCAAACGAAGGTATTGTTATCTGAAGATGGTAATTTTATAATTAGTCATACCCATACAGGGGTAAAAACACAACTCGCCCTTCTGTTTATAAAAACAGGAAAGCTTGACAAATCCTTTGGATTACTATATTCTGACCTTTTTGACTACAGGCATAAAGGAGACTACGGTGACTTTTTTGACTTTGATGAGAAAACCGTAGTTTTTCTAATTCCACAGGTTGAGCAATTTATCCTGGCTATTGAAGATTTATTAGCAAGTTGATGGATTAGAAGAGTTATCAGATAACCACCCACAAAGAAAGCGGAATCAGAAACGACCCGAATGATTGGGTAGAGTATTGCGATGAACCCAATTTAATGCTACTTTTGACCTTTAACTTTTAACTCTTCACTTTACGCTATTCACTTTGAACCATGCAACCAGATTATGAAATCATTATAGGCCGTGGAATCGGAACCATTCTTTTTGGCGTGTCACGGGAATACCTTTCAGGTATTCTGGGGGAGCCGGATGAGGTAGATAATTCCGAGGATGAAAAGAAGTTTGAATGGGAACGGTATAATTACGATTCGATCAATTGTTCGTTCTCCTTTGACCCTGGACATGAAGACAGGCTGGTCGAGATTTCGGTTGAGAACGGGTATTTCCATATCAGACATAAAATCCGGGTGGGTGTCAGCAAAGCGGAATTGCTTAAGGCAGCAGCAGAACTGGATTTCGGCGAACCGGTCGTTGAAGATGCAAGTGATGAAGAATTCCGGGACCGTGAAACGATTTCTTATGCGTCAAACGGTTTGAGTTTTTTGCTTGACGGCGGGATCATTACAATTATCCGGTTTTCGCCACTGATCAGCAAGGAAGGAAAAATAATCTGGCCGGAGCTGGAAAATATATGATACGGTCGATTATGATGAACGACACGCATCGGATAAGGTATTCCACCCTTTCAGGGCTGGATAGTATTTCGTTTGCTATACCCACAGGGCTTCACCCTGTGTTGACAACTTCCGCCCTTTCAGGGCTAAAGGAAGTTTCCATTGGCAGAGTTGAATCAGATTACATTTTCAACCCCTAAACCAATCTGATGAATCCATTGATGTATTTCATTATGGCATTGTTCAAAATTTTTTTCTTCCATTGAATATCCATATCAGGAATTTAGTTAACTTTCGTAGAAATTTGTCAGACATCTGGTATTGCTGCCGTTAATAAATGACCGTTATGAAACCAATCATCCGGATATTATTGCTGCTTGTTCTTCTCCTGTCCTTTAATTCCGCCCGCACCCAGGAAGTCATTGCCTCCGGTTCGGGAAATGCTTCCGGTACCGATGGCTCGGTGACCTTTACCGTCGGTCAGACCGTTTACCAGACAAAACCGGGAACAACCGGAACAGTCAGCGAAGGTGTGCAACAACCTTGTGAGATTCTTTATTTCTACGGGATCGAAGATAATGGTATCACCCTTAAATATTCAGTCTCACCTAACCCTGCAGAATCTTTCATCAGGCTGCTGATCGAGGATCGCGATCCGGTACATTTCAGTTGCCAGATCACCGACTTAAGAGGCGTAACAATCCTGGATCAGAAGATTTCAGGGAAAGAGACCATGATACCGTTGGAAAGCCTTCCGTCAGCTTCCTATTTTCTTAGAATTTCTGAAAATGACAAGCCCATTACAGTCTATAAAATCATAAAAAAATAGGTATGAAAAAGATCTCCCTCTTAATTACCTCATTCTTTATTACTTCATTCCTCATTACATCATTATTTACGTCTCTGAGCTCTCTTGCACAATCTCCGCAGAAGCTCAGCTACCAGGCCATTATTCGTGATGCTGCCGGGAAGCTTATGCAGAACAGCCCGGTCGGTGTCAGGCTGAGCATTATCCAGTTCTCTGCGGGAGGAACAGTTATTTATACCGAGCATCATGATGCCACGACAAATGTCAACGGGCTGGTAACCCTGGAGATCGGGGCGGGTGTGACCGGTGGGAATTTCTCTTCGATCGACTGGTCAAACGGTCCCTATTTTCTGAAAACCGAGACCGATCCGACTGGCGGGACCAATTATACGATTGTCGGTGTCAGCCAGTTGCTCAGCGTTCCGTATGCATTGTATTCGGAAAAAGCCGGGAATGGGTTCAGCGGCGATTACAATGATCTATATAACAAGCCGGTTACAGATGGTTCGGAAACCAGGATCCAGGCAGGCGTGAATGTGTCGGTTACCGGCTCAGGGACGATCCCGAACCCGTATGTGATCAATGCTTCTTCCGGCGGAAATACTGCAAATACGATCATTCTGACCTCTTCACAGGTATGGACCGTTCCATCGAATGTAACTAAGATCAAGGTCGAGATATGGGGAGCTGCCGGAGGCGGGGGAGGCGCAGGAGCCTATTCCTATTCCGCAAACCTCAACCAGGGAGGGTATGGCGGCAGTGGAGGTTATTCCACACAGGAAATGAATGTAGTCCCCGATGATGCCTATAATGTAGTCATCGGTGCAGGAGGTAATGCAGGGATGAATGCCGTTTGGTCAGGTTGGAACTGGTCCGGGGATACAGATGGCGGGAACGGAGGGGATTCCTGGTTCAATACAATGAAAGCGGCCGGAGGGACAGGAGGGAAGCGAGGCAGTTTTGCCAGTTCTACGGTTCATGGAAATGCCGGATCGGATAACATAGGTGCCATAACCGCTTATTCAGGTATTCCGCAGAATAACATACTCGATGTCTGGCAGGGATTGCTCAGATCTTACCTTGGTGACAGGGTACTTACCTCAAAACCGGGAAAAGGAGGGATCCTCACTACCTATTCCCCTGCCGTCAGTCCTACTTCGGGAGAAAACGGTTGCGCCGTTATCACCCTGTGGTAAACGATGAAGCTGGTACCATTCTTCAACTTGTCGGATGAAAGACATTCCGGACGCAGGACAACTGTTTTCCTGCTGATTTTTCCAACCCTTCTTCTTTGTATCGGCCTGACCCTGAAATCGTGGGTCATTATCGACATGTCCCTGCTCCCGCGTTTCCTTTTTGTGGATTTGCTAATCCTTGTTTTTACAATCATCAGGTTCAGAAAAGTAAAAGATCATTCGTTTACCTTCTTTGACCTTGCATTTATCCTGTTTATCGCCTGGAACCTGATCAGTTCTTCCTGGGCTACATGTGCATCGGAAGCCCTGATGCAATCATCACTGTTGTTCCTTTCCTATGCAATCTACCTGACAATATCTTCCTGTATCAGAACGGATGCCCGGTTTGAAACGGTTTTCACCCGGATACTGATGGTCGTACTCCTTTATTCCTTTATCCTTGCATTCATCACCATCAATTCCCTGGATCATTACAACCCATACAGGATCATTTCGGTCTCCGCGAACAACAATCTCTACTCCGGATTCCTGCTGATCTGCCTTCCGTTTGCATTTTCCGGCTATGCCCGGGAAAGTAAATTCTGGAAATATCTTTCCCTCCTGGTCGCTGTACTTTCGATTTTCTTTATCATCATTGTGCAGAGCCGGGCCGTTTACCTGGGATTATTTGTATCTCTGGTCATTTCAACGATCCTTGTTTTTGCCAGGTATCCTCATGTCCTGACAAAGAAGAACATCATAACCGGTCTTGCTGCGATGATCCTGCTTGCGACAGGGGTAGGGATCTTTTATTCCTGCCTTGACAACACACGAAGAAATTACTTCCTCTCCAAGATCCCTGTTTGGGCATATTTCAGGTCGTATGATGATGTAAATTCAGAGAAAGCAGAACGGTATAAAAATACGACCGGGAAGCTTGAAAAGATGGCATCTTTTGATTTCTCTGAAGACTATTATGAAAATGCGAACCTGCGGATCATCTTCTGGAAGAAGTCGTGGGGGCTGATAAAGTCGAATCCGGTTGCAGGGGTTGGTTCAGGCAACTGGAGGATCGCTGTCCCATCGGTGCCGGATCCTCCCAACCCCGATCATACATTCAAGAATTATACATACAGCTACCCGCACAATGAATGGATCGGGATCCTGGCCGAGCTTGGGATCATCGGGTTCATCCTCTCCCTGTTTATTTTCATTATACCCGTCGGTACTGTTTTCCGGAAAATTATTATGGATAAAGCGACGCCGGACATTTCGGTCCTATTCTATGTTTCATTCATTCTTGGGTTTTATGTTTTCGCTTCCTTTGATTTCCCGCTGAAGCGCATAGAGCATAATGTGATCCTGTTTTCCGCATTTGCCTTCCTGTTTTCCAGGGTGCCTTTGCGGAGAATCTCTTTTCACCGCGAAGACGCGAAGACGCAAAAAGGGATCAGAACGATGGCCATATCTCTGCGCCTTTGTGCCGCTGCGGTTAATAAAAACATAGCAACGGGCTTTTTTACGATTCTTCTTGGATTTTCTGCTTTTATTGCCACTGAACGTTTAAAGGGCGAGTATTACACCCTGAAAATGTTCCGGGATGAAAGGGTGAACGACATGAATGTGATCCATTTATGTGGTGTTGCAGAGAATGCATTTTATCACCTTACTCCGAACACCTTGCCGTTAGCCTGGTTTGAAGGTGTGGCCTGGTTTCGGCTCGGGGAGACTGACCGGGCACTGAACGCTTACCGCAGGGCCCTTACCTGTACTCCTTATGAGGTGCGTGTGCTGAACGATTATGCAGTTGCTTATTTCCAGATGAACAGGGTCGATGAGGCGAAATCCCTTATGCTTCGGGCATACCGTATTGACCCCTGGTTTGACGATCTCAAATTCAACCTGGCAGCAGTCTATTACTTTGCCAGTCGCAGGGACAGCGCCGTTTTCTATGTTAACAGCTGCAGGGAGTCGCAGAAAAAGAGGGATTACCTCCGGGAGTTGAAGTAAATTGGTGCTGTTTAAATTTCCCATAAACAAAACAAAATGTAAAATCTAAAATAGCAAAATGGTAAAACATAATCTATTTTACCATTTTACATCTTGCCATTTTGCATTTATAACGGCCATTCCTTTCCCCTGTTCGACCTTTCAATCGGTAAAATCTACCATATAATCATTTCCCTGATTATTGTATCTTTATCAGAATATTTTTGCTTTATGAAAATCTATAGAGCGATTATTATTGATGATGAAAAGAATATCCGTGAAGCATTGACGCTTCTCCTCAGAGAATATTGCCCGGAGATCAGTGTTGCAGGAACAGCAGGGTCAGCACGGGAGGGCAGGGAATTGCTGAGAAAGGAGAGCATCGATTTTATCTTTCTGGATATCTCCATGCCAGGTGAAGATGGATTCGCATTCCTGCGATCCATCCCAAGGGAAAATTTTGGGATCATTTTTGTGACTGCTTACCAGGAATATGCGCTGAAGGCCTTAAAGGCAAGCGCCATCGATTACCTCCTGAAACCCGTCAATGCGATGGAATTAAGAGAGTCGGTTACGAAAGCGATCCAGTATCATGAGCTCAGGCAAAGCAGGGTTGAAATCCAGAAAATATACAAGGAATCGCTGGAGAACCTGCATGAACAGATATATTCAGAGGAAAGGCCGATCACCAAGATCACCGTGACAGAACAATTTGGATTCCGTATGGTGAATGTGAGCGAAATCATGTATCTGCAGGCCGACAGCAATTATACGATCATTCATCTTTCCGGATTGAACAAAATTGTTTCGACCCGGTCGATGGGCGATTATGAGAAGATCCTCAGCGCCCCGGGATTTTTCCGGATCCATAAATCTACGATCATAAACATGGATTTTTTGCAAGGCTTTTCAAGTTACGAAGGAAACTTTGCAAAACTGAGTGATGGCACCCAATTGAGCATCTCAAGGCGAAAAGTGACTGAGTTCCGAGATATTGTACGGCTTTTCTCGAAATCCCTGGAATGATGTGAGGAAATGGATCATTCTTTTACTTATATCTTCATTGACGCCGGCCATTTCCCTCCGGGCGCAGAATCCCTATATTCATCATTATACGACTTTCGACGGACTGCCTTCCAATACCATTTACCATATCTGCCAGGACAGTAAGAAATTCACCTGGTTCGCAACAGATGCCGGCGTGGTGCGCTATGACGGAACGACCTTCACCAATTACCGGAAAAAAGACGGGTTGAGCAGCAACGAAGTGATCCGGATCAAGGAAGATTCATCCGGCAGGATATGGTTCTTCAACCTGAATGGCAAGCTGAATTATTTCTTTAAGAACAGGATCTATAACTCTGCAAATGCACCATTCCTGGATTCAATGAGGAATGTAAATTATTTCATTGATTTTTTTGAGGATAAGGATCATAGCCTTTATTTTTATAACAGGCGATATGAAATATTCATCCTCACATCCCGGAATAAGGTTGAAAAGATGAACATGGATGAGGATCTGCTGAAAGGCAAGTCGGCTTATAGTTTCACAGGAGAATCTGATCTGAGATTCATGAGCAGAAACGCGAAGGGCGATTTTACTTTCTGGACACGGTGCAGGATCACGAACGTTGATGCATCCTTGAAAACCCCGGTTAACGTATTCGATTCAATTCCAATCTGGAAAGTGTTCCCGGGCCCTGCCAATTCCCTTTATATTTCGGCCTATCACTACGGGATCTACAAATTTGTCACTGAAAATGAACTTCACCGGGTATCTGCTCCGTTCAAACTCCCTTTTACATATGCAGGGATAACCTCCATCCTGGAAGATTCCGATGGGTTTTTATGGATCGTAACTTTCGACAAGGGGGTTTATTGCATGCATGACAACCAGGTCATTTGTCATGTAGATATCAAAGACGGACAGTCAATTATCCAGGACAATGAAAATAACATCTGGGTCAGTTCGATGAAAGACGGGGTTTACAAAATCAGTCCATATCTGAACCATCACAGGCATTATGAAAGCGCACAGTTCCAGGACAAGGGAGTCACTGCCTTGTATGTCAAGGCCGGGAAAGGCCTTTGGTTTACGAATGGCAATATGGTTTACCGGTTGAAAAACAATTTTTTTTCCACATTGGATATCCCGCTTAATAATATTCCTTATAACAGGATGTACCTGTTGGACAATAATACACTGATATTAGGAGGAGAAGGCTCGTTTGTTGTTGCTGTTGAGGGGATCAGTGCGGATGGTCGAACGAAGCATATCCATTATGAAAGGCTGTCAAGAACTTACCATTTTATGAAGAACTTCACAATTAACAGGCGGGAGGATAAGCTGAATACATTCGGGCATCTTTCGGTTTTTCTTTACCACACCGTCAGTCTTTTCAGTGATTTCAGGGAAATAAATACCGGAGAACATGTAAATAATGCTTTCTACAATATAAGGGATGAACTGGTGATCAATGCAAAGAAAACCTACCTCTGCCAGGATGAAAAACTACAGCCATTTAAAGAATTGTCGCGCTTTGATAACTCGATTATCACCGGCCACCTGATCCTTGATGATTCAGTGGAATTGTACAATATCGAAGGTGATAGCATCTATTTATATAACCAGCGTGCCTTCTTCAATCTTACTGCGGAATTGGGTTCACCATTCGATATCCAGGTAAGGAATATCTTTTACCACGAACCTTCCTTGTATTTATCAACCTTCCGGAATATCTATAAATGTGATAATCCGATGAACATCATTGACCATAAGCAGGTTCACCTGCAATTGATCGATATAAACTTCCGGAACATTCATGATATCGCAGTGTATAATGATTCCCTGTGCATCGCCTCGGATGATGGGCTGACCATTATACCGGAAGCGATGATCAATAAAATCACAACACACACTCCGATTCCCTATTTTCAGTCTGTGGTAGTCAATGATACAGAACTGGATCCTGAAGAGAATGAATTGCGGATGACGGGAAGGAATAAAATTTCATTTTCCTTCAGTTGCATCAACTATTCATCGTCGCCGATCCTTTATTCATACCGCATGGAAGGTGTGGATACAGCCTGGATGACCAGCTCATCCAGAAAGATCATCTACCAGTCTTTGAAACCGGGTAATTATGTGTTTCAGCTTCGGGTACGCAAGCTCAGTGCCGCATGGAGCAGGCCGGTGGAGTGCAGAGTCATTGTAAAAGCTGCTTTCTGGCAGCATCCATTGTTTTATGTCAGCCTGATACTGTTGTTGTTTGTGATATTGATTTTTTTCATAATCCGCAGGAAAAACCTGCAAATGAAACGCACGGAAATCGACCACCAATTGATCATTCTTGAACAGAAGGCTTTGCAATCCATGATGAATCCCCATTTCATTTTTAACTCATTAGGTTCCATACAGAATTACCTTCTTCAGAAAAAATCAGGAGATGCGGCCTTATATCTTTCGCAGTTCGCCCGGCTCATCAGGCAGAATCTCAATGCCATCAACACGGCGAATATCAACTTGGAGGAGGAAGTGGACCGGCTGAAGAATTACCTCGACCTTGAAATGCTGCGCATGGAGAATAAATTCAGGTATGTTCTTGATGTTGATGAGAGCCTGGAGGCTGATGAAGTACTGATCCCTTCCATGATCACCCAGCCTTTTGTTGAGAATGCCATCTGGCACGGAATCTCTATGTTGACTGTCCAGGGAGAGATCGCCATCCGGTTTGTAAAGATGGATGAACGGTCTTTAAAAATAATTATCCAGGATAATGGTATCGGGATGCAGAAATCCCGGTCATTTTCCCAAAACAGCGACAAGCATTTTCATCTTGGTATGGAAATGACGCGCCGGAGGCTGGAACTGCTGGGTAAAAAATATTCGGTTGACACCAGCATAGAAACCTCTGAAGTCTCTCCCGGTCTGCCCAACCCGGGAACGAGGATTGTGCTGGTGGTCCCGGTTTCCTGACTGCCATTCCCAACCTATAAGTTACCATTCAATCAATCAAATATACCATTGACTAATTGTGCCAGTGTATCTGTACGGATTATCTTATAATTGCCGATATTATTTGTATAATTAGAGTCGACCATCATTAAATGACCTGCATCATGAAAAACACCAAATTAACCGAAGCCTGGCTTTTCATTTTTATGATAATCGTTAACATCGGTTTCTCTCAATCTCAGGAAACACCGTGGTTTATCGAGAGTACTTTTCCGTCCGATATATTTGCCCCCCATCTGGTCGGAATTAATATGCCACAACCCACCGGAAGTCCCTCCAATTGGATCTCGCCGACTTCACAGCAACAGTTCTACAATTTTCCACTGTTGATTAATTCAATTGGTCCCGCATTACTTCGTTGTTCGGATAATCAATTTACAAGTATGGGCTGGGGAAGGGGTATCTTTCTCAGGAGCGGAGCAGCGCTTGTCTGGGGAGACACCACATATTTTGATAATGCCACGCATGCCGACAACTGGCTTTTTATGACGTATCCGTCTTTGAATCCTATTGGTGATGCAGCTACCGGTTTAATTCCGAGGCAAACTACCGCTGCCGGGATCGCCACTGTCGCCCCGGACTATATATCAAAAATATATGGCCAGACCCGAGCAGGGGAGCCCTTTCAAGGAACTTATCAATTCTATAAAGGTGTCATTGCCGGCTCCGGAAACCAACGACTCGAATCTGATGCCATGGTGCGAAATGATAATTACTACCAGAGTGTCCTCCTGGGTTTCCAAAACACCACCACCTTTTCTAACAATGACGGCATCGTGGTGGCTGAAGGGAATAACACGTTGGCCCGCAGCGGTATCATGAGCAAAAGAATTAGACTTACAGGTGACCCCAGTCAACTTCTGACAGGAACCGGGACCTGGGTAAAGCCCTGGTTACTTGATGGAAATTCGGGTACAATGGATGACATCCACCTGCTTGGTAACTTCCTGGGCACTAAAGATGGTGTGGCTCTTAGCTTTAGGGTTAATAACCAGAGAGCAGGCCGAGTTGAATTTACCGGCCCCTGGTGTACATCTTTCGGTTACCAGGCACTTAATATATATAATACCGGCGGGTATAATTCCGCCTTTGGCTTTAAAGCACTATTTAACAACACAGATGGAAGCTGGAATACGGCCATTGGAAATATGGCACTCCTGGAAAATACCTTAGGCGGGGACAATACTGCTATCGGGGACGAAGCCATGATGCATAACATCGAAGGAAACCTGAACACAGCGGTCGGAGAGGGAGCTTTATTTCATAATACAATGGGCAATGAAAATACCGCCAGTGGGTTTATGACCCTTTCAAATAACACAATTGGGAGCTGGAATACGGCGGTAGGTTATCAGGCATTGGGTACCAATGCTACAGGAAATAACAACACCGCATTGGGATATATTGCCGGTAATTTCGGATCTCTCCCTGCCGGATTCAACAATACTTTTCTTGGTTATTCTACCGGGGCAATAGGAGACGTTCCTTTTCACAATTCAACTGCACTTGGTTCCAATGCACATTTCATGTCGAACAATACGATGATTCTCGGGGATAATTCTGTATATGTCGGAATCGGTCTTTCGGATGTTGCCACACCCCCGGGAAACAAACTTGAAATAAATTTTCATGATGGCGACCATCTTAGCGATTTGGATGATATGACGTTTCCAGGAAGTGGTTTGCGGTTCAGGGACCTTACGTCGAGATCAACACCCGTGATGAATGTTGAAAAAGTTCTCAGTGTGAATACCGACGGTGATGTGATTTTGGCAACCGTCACCCCAGGTGGTTCCGGTGTCTATTCAATGTGCCCTGGCAGTCAGGACCCCACAATTAACCTGGATAATAACAATTTGTATGTCTATCTTTCACAAGGAACAACGCCAGATATCAACAACACAGTAAATAATGTAATGATCGGTCAGCCTTGCGGAACTCAGACCAGGGGCAGGCTCGATGTTCGGCGACCCATGTCTCCTGCAGGAGGGTCAACCGGGATCTACTCATTAAATACAGACCCTGGAAAATCTCAATATTCACATCCATCAGACTACCTGAACATGTCCTATCCATTCTCACCGAGCGTTGCAGTTTATGGATTTACAAATGCACCGGATCCGAATTTATTGTTAGATCCATTCAGAACTAATATCGGTGGTCTGTTTATGTCATCCGGATCCATTATTAATATAGGCGTTTATGGGTCGGCGCGGCAACCCTTCGGTGGTGCGAACGGAGGACCAACAGGTGCATGCTATGGCGGATATTTCTCACCAAGAGGGTTAAATAACAATACAATTGGTGAGAATCTTTATGGCATATATGCATGTGAGACCAATCCGAACAATACAAACAACTGGACCTATGCAGGATATTTTGACGGAGATGTGAATATTATGGGAACTTGCACTGCGACTTTTTTTATTACATCAGATTCAACCATAAAAACCAACGTTACCGATATACACAATGCCCTGGCAACCATATCATCCATCGAACCACGGTCATTCTATTATAAAACAAGTGAATATCCCTCTCTCAACCTGCAGGAAGGACAACAATTCGGCTTCATAGCACAGGAGGTTGAACAAGTTCTTCCTGATGTTGTCAGGGGATTTGGAGTCCCTGAGAGGAAGGACTCAACGGGGAACATCATTGCAGAAGCACTTCATCTCAAGAGTTTGAATTATCAAAGCCTTATACCTTTTGCTATCGCAGGTATCCAGGAACTGGACAGCATGGTAACCCATCTTTCGTTAATAAGTATAAAAACATCTGCTCCATTGAGTAAGAATTTTCTGATTAAATCAACCGGTGTTGATTCGATAGGCATCAGCCAGATCTACGATAACGGAGCCTGTGTCGGAATAGGAACAGACAGTGTACCTGAAGGCTATAAGATGGTGATAGAAGGAAAATTAGGAGCCAGGGATGTGTTAGTGAATTGCATACCCCCCGACTATCCCGCTAAGGGGACAAAGGGCACCAATCCTTCCTCCTGGCCAGATTATGTTTTTGACAGTAAATTCATCTTGACCCCGATTGAAGAATTGGAATCCTATGTTTCAGCCAACAGGCATCTGCCGGGTATACCATCTCAAAATGATATTGAAAAAGCCGGAGGAATACTCCTCGGGGAAATGGCGACCAGGCAAATGGAGAAGATCGAAGAGCTTTACAAGTATATCATTGAAATGAATAAGACAATGACAAAGTTAAGCGCTGAAAACAACGAACTGAAAGATCGTTTGAATAGGCTGGAGAATAAATAATCCCAACGACGAAATCATGAAGACACATAAAAGAAATATGGTCAAAAGGGTTTTTCTGCTGTTTTGCCTGATCGTTGGATATCCTTTCATGCTCCTTCAAAGCCAGAACCTGGTCATTGACAGCACGACGTTTGATTCAGGGGAACAGCTGTTCTACAGTCCGGGAACCATCACCTCCCCGGATACCTGTGCAAGACCAGTAACGGTGATGGGAGATGCACACATCGAATATAAAGCTGCTCAATATGTTCACCTGGGATCCGGTTTTCGCACTGATTTCTCATGCGGCGGCGGAACATTTCATGCATATACCGGAAGCCAGCCCCCGGTGTGCCCGACAGCCATCATTACCGGGGAACATGTTTTCTGCGGTTCATCGGTACTTTCCGCTGCATCATCCGTCAACGACAGCGGAACGATCACTTCGTACCAGTGGCAATTCAATGGAAAGAAGATACATGATGCCAATGCGATGACATATTCTGCCTCCGAATCCGGGGATTACACAGTTTTGGTCTCAAATTCATATAACTGTACCGCAATTTCTGCCGTGTTCACCGTGCTTTGTTATCCCGCGTCCATACCAATCATTACAGGTCCGGCGTCTGTTTGCGTGGGTTCCGCTGGTAATGTTTATTCCACGCAGGCAGGCATGACCAACTACTACTGGTCTGTTTCTGCAGGCGGAATGGTAACGGGAGGGGGATTGGCCATGAATAATTCCATTACCATTACCTGGGTTGCAGCCGGTGCTCAAACCGTCAGTGTCAATTATACCGATTTATATGGCTGTATGGCTGCATCTCCGGCAATTTTCATTGTGCAGGTCAATCCGTGCTATTCGGTCAGCGGCACCGTTAAATATTATAAGCAGGCCGGTTCAAGTATTCCTCTTGACAATATAGAACTCTGGCTGATGGACGGAGAAACACCCCTCGCATCAGCAACCACCACATCGGGAACCGGATATTATTCATTTGATCCGGTGAAAAATGGTGCATATACCATCACAGTGCACAATAACAACAAACCAGTCGGAGGGATTAACGCAACAGACGCAGCACAGATAAACTGGTGGGGGGCTTTCCCGTCCGCTATTGAACAGGTAAGGTTTCTTGCAGGTGATGTTCGGTACGACTACTGGATGCAGGCCACCGACGCATATATGGTTCAGTATCATTTTGTGTATGGAACGCCATTTACAAGAACCATCGAAACCGGGACGCCCTGGACATACTGGAAATCGGTCGGGAAAAATATATATTCCAATTTCAATCCGTACAATGGCCCATCCGAATGGCCTATGGACATGCCTCTTGAAGTAGCGGATGGACCTGTATCCTATGACATTTTTGGCCTCGTCACCGGGGATTTCAATACAAGCTTTATCCCCGGCAATGGTAAGGTGTCCAGTGAAAAGGTGCAGCTGATCAGCGGAGATGCAAGACAGGTCAGCGCGAATACTGAAACTGAGTTGCCAATTCGTATTGAACATGCTTCCAAAGTAGGTGCTGTCTCACTTGTTATGAATTTCCCCCCTGAACTGGTCGACGTAGATGAGGTAACCATGGCTGCTGTGGATGAACAACCTCAATGGACTGTTATCGGAAACGAACTGAGGATCGGGTGGAATTCGAGGAATCCGGTGAATATTTCAGCCGGGGATATTGTGCTCAATCTAAGATTGACCACAACAGCCGCTTTCACACAGGGCTCAGTTATCCGGTTCACTCTGGCTCCGGATCCCCTCAATGAACTTGCCGATAACTTCTGCAACCCGATCCCGGATGCCATCCTCAGGATGGACGGGATCAATGCTTCCACTGTCGGGTTCGATAACCAGCCGCATGCCGGTGAACTTAAACTGGAAATTCATCCGAATCCATTCACCGAATTCACCAACATCTCCTACATGCTGCCGCTTGACGGCGAGGTCACACTGACGATTCATAATTTTCTGGGGCAGGAATTGAAGACATTGGTAAGTGAACCACAACCAAAAGGCGATTATAGGTTGATGATGGACGGAAAAAAGCTCTTGCCAGGTATCTACCAGTTGACCCTGAAACTAAGGAACAATAGTGAAGAATTGCTGCGTACTGTCAAACTGATCAGAACAAGGTAACTGCTGATCAATTAAGATCATTGAAAGAGATGAGACGATCCGTTTCTGTTCCTTATCTGCTCCGTTTAACTGCCTGGATTCATCAGAATGATAATCCACTGTTCATTAAGGTATTTGTAATATCATTTTAAAATCACACTATTATGAAAAAGGTTTACTTTGTTCTTTTCATCATTTTGTGCTGCAGCATTGATCTTCAGGTTAAGGCTCAGGCTGACTGGAGTTTGGTAGGTAATGCAGGGTTCACCAGTGGAAGAGCAGACAATTTAAGTCTCGCATTCAACCAGGCAGGTGATCCTTATGTGGCATATGCTCCTTTTGACGGGGTACGGAAAATCTCTGTCAGTAATTTTGTAGCCGGGACGTGGTCCATTGTCGGGAATCCGGATTTCTCAGCAGGCTTTGCCGAGGATATCAGCCTTGCCTTCAATCCTGTCACAGACGAACCGTATGTTGCTTTCCGTGATTATGGGAATTCTTTTAAAGCGACAGTCATGAAATTGCCATCAGGTACGTCGACATGGGTAAATGTGGGGCCTGCCGGCTTTACACCATCATCCGTCAAGCATACAAGCCTTGCATTTTATCCCAACGGTGATCCCTATGTGGCATTTGCCGATCTGTCTCAGGGGGATAAGGCATCCGTAATGAAATATACCATTGCCGACGGGTGGCAATATGAAGGTTCGCCGGGTTTTTCTCCTGATATTGCAGGGTTTACCTGCCTTGTCTTTCAACCGGTCACCAATACCCCGTATGTGGCATTCAAGGATCATCAGTTCATTTATCCCCAGGCATCAGTCATGAAATATGAAAATTCGACATGGCAGTATGTGGGTTCACCTGGCTTTTCTGATGCTGAGGCTTTTGAAGTAAGTCTTGCTTTCAACCCGGTAACGAATGAACCTTACCTGGCATTCGTCAATCATCCTGCCCCTCCTTCACCCGACTACAAAGCCATGGTGATGCATTTTGACGGAACGGACTGGGAAGATGTCGGCCCGAGCCCGGTCTACCCGGGTAATGTGGATGATACTAGGCTGACTTTTGATATTTCGGGGGTGCCATACCTGAGTTTTATTGATGTTGCCGACAATAATAAGGCTACGGTTATGACCTTTGATGGTACTGTATGGAATTTTGTTGGATTACAAGGATTTTCACCGGGAGGTGTGGCATACTCGGATTTGAAGCTCAACCAGGCCGGCCGGCCGTACATTGGTTTCATGGACCTCGCAAATTCCCTGAAAGCAACGGTCATGAGCTTTAGTGATATAAGCTATTGCCCGGATGCTGATGCAGGTTCCGATACGACCATTCAAAAAGGTGAATACTTCACGGTGCCGGATGCCTGGGCGACCAGGTATGCTTCCGTATCCTGGACAAGTGGAGGCGATGGTGTCTTTTATAACCCGAACAGTCTGAACCCTGTCTATGCTCCAGGCTCTTCAGACATAGCAAATGGTTCCGTCCAGCTTTGCCTGACCGCATATCCGATCGATCCCTGCACATCTGCGGCCTCGGATTGCATGATACTCTCGATTGGCGGGTTGGATATCATAACGGTTACGTTGGCCGATTCAGGACAGGTGATCAATCTGCCGAACAATTACCTGCTCCAGGTCAAACTGCCCTGCAACCCTTCTACTGGGTTTGGATGGTATGTGACGGATATCGATCACAATGTACTCACCCAGGCAGGTAATTGGGATTTTTTGCCCGATTCGACAGGTTCAAAAGTAGGCCAATGGGGTACGGAAACCATAAGGTTTACTGGTGTTTCGACTGGTACATCTGCTCTTAAGCTGGGATACAAGCGACCTTGGCTAGATGGTGTTGAACCTTCCGACAGTTTTAGTATCACCGTTGTCTCAAACGGGCGGTATGCAGGAAAGTATTTGCCAAAAGTACCATCTCAAAAGACCCACCGTACATCAACACCTAAAGCTCTTCCTTCGGCGTTTAGCTGGGAGTCACAGTGCACGCCCGTCAAAGATCAGGGTTATTGCGGCAGTTGCTGGGCATTTGCGGGATGCGGAGCATTTGAAGCGGTTATCAATATCACGGATCAAATTGTCGAAGATATTTCCGAACAATGGCTGATAAACTGTGCAACGCCAACAACTATATTTGACGGATGCCAGGGAGGATCCTGCCCTAATGATTTTTTCATGGCTCCCGGCTGTGTTTTTGAAAGCCAGGAAGGGTATGACAATTATAACTGTTCTACAAATTATGGAAAATATGCGGATTGCATAGGTGTATGCACAACTTATTCTCCCCGGCATGAAGCAATCGATTTCAGCGTAAATATTCCATCACCTACCGATGCCGCAATCAAACAGGCAATTTTTGATTATGGGCCTGTGTGGGCCAGCCTGTATGCCGGAGAAGACTTTGAACATAAATACCAACCGGGTACGATTTTTAGGACAAGCGATAATGGTACACCAAACCATGCTGTTGTAATTGTGGGATGGAATGATAACACCGGCAACGGCCCTGGATATTGGATAATCAAAAACTCATGGGGAACAACATGGGGTAACCAGGGATACATGGATATAGAATACAATGTCAGCCAGATTGGCTCCAGTCCCAATTACATTGTTTATAAAGGAGGCTTCAATTCTGCTGATTTATGGGCAAAGGATTATCCTGATGATGTTGGCGATGAGCCCAATACCATAACCTCGGGGCCCAACTTATATTTAAGTGAAGATATCTGGGTGCGTAATACCTCCCAGGACGGGGCTGTCTGGCCTCAGCCGCATGCCGATCACCAGGACCCACAATACAGCAGTTCTCCATCGGTTTACTGCTGGCCTTCCGTTCAGATACGGAACAGGGGAAGCCGGCCTTCTTTTCTGGGACAGTATAAATTAGCATTATATTGGGCTAAAGCATACTCCGGGCTTTCCTGGCCTGTCCCCTGGGATGTACAGACGTATTATCCCGTCAATAATCCCAATTCTCCGAATGTATTGATGGGAGGTAACATAGGTATAACATTAGATATTCCGGAAATCCCACCCAACAGTTCGTATTATATGGAGGCCGGAGGGCTGGGATGGCAGCCACCCAACCCGGTTGATTACTATCCGTTTTTTGGTACAGACATGACCCACTTTTATTTACTTGCACGGATTGAAGAAGTAGGAGCACCCGATTATGGGATGTTTATTCCTGAAGGACAAATGCTGTTTCTCAATATTAAAAACAACAACAATATTGTTTGCAAGGATATTACGGTTCAGCCGGAATGGGTTAAGCTTACCGTAAATTCCTCAGAACCCTGTCCGAATGTTAATGTTTCAGTCGCCCCCCAGGATCTGAACGGTGATGGCAACGGCACCACGGAGTTTTACAGGTATTATTACAATGGTTTCAATGTCACCCTGGAAGCGGACCATTTTTGCGGTAATGAAGTACCGATTTGTTTCCATTACTGGCTGATCAACGGGACAACCAAAGATTATAATAACCCGGTCACGTTTAAAATCACCTCAGATGTGACATACACCGCTGTCTATGAGAATTTTTCCGATCTGTGGGCCCAGGATTACACTGATGATACAGGTGATGAGCCCAACTCGAATACCTCCGGCAGCCATTTGTATCAAAGCCAGGACATCTGGGTAAGAAATTACACGGCGGATGTTTATCCTGCCAAGAACCCCCATCAGAATCCTAAATACAATATTTCAAATTATGTTCATGTACAGGTAAGAAACAGGGGATGCTGGCCCTCGGTGGGGGATGGAACGGAAAAGGTGACATTGTATTGGGCAAAAGCATCAACAGGGCTTAAATGGCCCAGGCCCTGGGATGGAAATTATCCCTGGTGGAGCAGCACACTTGGTAAATTTTTAACAGTTGGAGGCGTAATAGGCACTCAACCCATAAACCAATCAATCCTCCCCGGAGGTTCGACCTCACTGGCATTTCTCTGGAACAACACTCCCAAACCGGCTGATTACTTGGCTGATTTTGGAACCGATGCAGGGCATTTTTGTTTCTATGCACGCATCGAAACGGAAAATGGACCGGGTTACGGATTGACACGTTTGGAGGGTCCGGAGGTATGGGAAAATGTAGTCTACAACAACAATATTGTCTGGAAAAATGTTGATGTTGTTGAAAAGAAGAACGGGAAAAGTGGGTTTTTTGCCGAAAACCTGACCGGTGTCCCGTCCGACAAAAAATTTATTTTTGAAGTTCCGGTTGAAGAAGAAGCCAATTCAATCTTTCATATTGCATCTGTGAAAATAAAGCTGCAGGACCGGCTGTATCAAATCTGGGCAGATGGTGGTAAGCAGGGTGGAAATGTGGTCGAGCTACCCGATTCTACATTAAGGCTTCTGGAAAATCATGCATATATTTCAAACCTGACCTTGGGAGCTGATTCAATATACGGCATTTCAGTTGAACTTCTGCGCGACTCGTTACCCCCACTGCCGATGAATGAGGAATACAACCTGGATGTGCAGCAATATGACCTGGACAGTAATTCATTTGACGGCGGTGTTCATTTGTTAATCAATCAATGTTTCCTGAATCCTGTCAATATTTCATCAGTGATAACTGCCGTCTCTTGCAACGGGGCCAATGACGGCAGAATAAATTTAAACATATCCGGGGGCACAGCACCCTATACTTGCGAATGGAACAATGGTGCGACGACCCAGGATATTTCAGGATTATCGGCGGGTGAATACACCGTGACTGTCACGGATTCCAGAGGTTGTTCAGAAACCCACTCTTGCCTGGTCACTCAACCGGCACCCCTTATTCCGATAATTTCCGGTCCTGACGCCGTTTGCACAGGGTCCGCAGGTAATGTTTATTCCACTCAGACAGGCATGATCAACTACAATTGGTCTGTTTCTGCGGGAGGAATGATAACAGGAGGAGGAATGGCCATGAATAACTCCATTTCCATTACCTGGGTTGCAGCCGGTGCTCAAACCGTAAGTGTCAATTATACCGATGTGAATGGCTGTATGGCTGCATCTCCGACAATTTTCAATGTACAGGTTAATCCATGTTATCCGGTTAGTGGAACGGTTAAATATTATAAGCAGGCCGGTTCAGGTATCCCTATGGATAATATAGAACTCTGGCTGATGGACGGAGAAATGCGCCTCTCATCGGCAATCACCGGAGCCGGAACAGGAAATTATTCATTTGATCCGGTGAAAAATGGTGCATATACCATCACAGTGCACAATAACAACAAGCCAGTCGGAGGGATTAACGCAACAGACGCAGCACAGATAAACTGGTGGGGGGCTTTCCCGTCTGCTATTGAACAGGTGCGGTTCCTTGCAGGGGATGTCCGGAATGATTACTGGATGCAGTCCACAGATGCATATATGGTACAGTACCATTTTATATATGGAACGCCATTTACAAGGACCATCGAAACCGGGACGCCCTGGACATACTGGAAATCGGTCGGGAAAAATATATATTCCAATTTCAATCCATACAATGGCCCATCCGAATGGCCTGTGGACATGACTCTTGAAGTAGCGGACGGACCTGTATCCTATGACATTTATGGCCTCGTCATCGGTGATTTCAACACAAGCTTTATTCCCGGCAATAGCAAGGAGTCCGGTAAATCGATGCAACTGATCGGCGGAGATAAAAGACAGGTCAGTGCGAATACTGAAATCCAGCTGCCAATTTACATTGAACATTCTTCAAACGTAGGTGCCGTCTCGCTTATAATGAATTTTCCTCCTGAACTGATTGAAGTAAAAGATGTAACCATGACCTCCGTAAGTGAACAACCTCAATGGACTGTTGTCGGAAACGAACTGAGGATCGGGTGGAATTCAAGGAATCCCGTTACTTTTGACAATGGTGATGTAGTTGCCACTCTGCGGGTGACCACGAAAGCTGCATTCACACAAGGTGATATCATCCGGTTCACACTTGCTGACGATGCGCTCAATGAACTGGCCGACAACTTATACAACCCGATCCCGGATGCTGTCCTGAAAATTGATCTGATCAGCTCTTCGCCGGTCGGTATGCATGAAGTGACAGCTGCGAAGGATCTCCTCATGGAGGTTCATCCAAATCCATTCAATGAAACAACCAATTTGTCATACACTTTGCCCTTCGAAGGTCAGGCAATCCTTTCTGTCAGCAATCTAATCGGTCAGGATTTGATGTTGCTGGTTAACGAAAGACAAACGGCGGGCAACCATGTATTAAAACTTGACGGAGGAAAACTTAGTCCGGGAATCTATCAGGTAACCCTTAAACTAATGGAAAATAATAAAGCATTGTCCCGCACCATTAAAATGATCAGGACGCGGTGACAGGTCTTTCGTAGAAGAAAGAAGCTGTCTTCAAAAAGGGAAAATAATCGCTAAGACGCCAGGTATAAAAAATCAACAAACTGATTTTTTATACCTGGCGTCTTTATTTCAGGGATTATTACCCCTGTCACAGGAATTAATCCTAAATTTAAGCCGGATTTCAGATCAGTAAAACATGAAAAAAGCAACCTGCTTTCTTTTCTTTCTTGGGCTTATCCTGTCCTTGCAGGGAAGGATTTTAATGAAACCTTACCTGCAATCAGTAACGACGTCTTCGGTGTATGTGATGGTGGAGTGTGATAACCGTGACACGGTACATGTGCATTACGGTCTTAATTCGTTGCTGAACGAGGTGGCCTCTACAGGGACCATTGCTGCAACGACAGCATCACCGGCCACCTTTGTGCATAAGGTAAAGCTGGCAGGATTGTCCCCGGAACAATGCTATTCATATGAAGTTGTTCAGGGCGGATCGAGGTTCGGAATATATAAATTTCACACGGGTGCTGAAGCAGGGACCGGGTTCAGGTTTGCCTGGATGGCAGATTTCAGGACCAATACGGATATCCATGACAAGATCGCTTTACTTGTCAGCAAGAGAGATCCGTTGTTTTCACTATATGGTGGTGATCTTTGTGCCAATTCCACGTATGTGACCTGGAAAAGAGAATTTTTTGTTAAAAATGAGCAGGATTTGATATCCGAAGTGCCTTTTTTTAATTCAGTCGGGAATCATGAAGGGATGAATCAGAATACCTCAGCATTTCTCCAGAATCCGGTCTCCGGTTCTCATACCCAGGATTATTATTCCTTTGATTACGGGGATGTTCATTTTTTATGTATCAATACTGAACTTTCTGTAAGTGAAGGCAGCAGGCAATACAATTTTATCGCTGCGGACCTTGCAGGTACATCAAAGAAATGGAAGGTCGTTTTTTCCCATATTCCGGCTTACGGTGCAGGGGCACATGGAGAGAACCCTGCAATGATCCTCGTATCGCAAAAGCTTTTCGAGCCTTACCATGTTGACCTTGTCCTTTCTGGACATTCTCATTATTACCAGCACAACCTCGTAAATGGAATTCATCATTTTATCATCGGATCTGCAGGAGCACCATTATACACTCCCATTAAAGCATCCTATACGGTAAAATCTGCCATGGCGTATAATTATGCCATTATCGATGTGACTCCGGGGTCAATAGTGCTCAATGTTTACGATGAAAAGAATAAAGTTCTCGATTACCTGGAACTGAAGAAACAGGAGTGAGAACGATGAGGATTTTAGCATTCTGCTTTACATTCTTCCTCTTTCATTCTGTGAACACCTTTTCGCAGGATAAATCTGTCGTATGTCATGGCAGGTTCAGATGGTCCGTGAAAACTCTTGTTGATTCCGGCGGAATAGAAATGCTGACCATGGCCCCGTCTGATACATCCTTTGACGCATTTGTAAAGATCAAACCAGACCGTAAACTTGGCATCTTTTCAAAGAAAGATGGCCGTCTCCCGCGTTTACCCGATGAGAAGCATGTAGTAAGGCTAAAAGCATATATCGAATCGATAAAAGAAATGGGTGACAAGGATTTTCATATTGTCTTAAAATCTACAACCTCCGATGCTCATATGGTTGCAGAGGTTCCCGACCCGCAATGCTATCAGTTGAAGCATCTTCCCGCTCTACAGCAACGTTATAGCGAGGCAAGGATGGAAGGAGAAAGGGTTAAGAAACTGATCAAAGAATTAAAACAACCCGTTCTGGTCGAAATTACCGGTGTCCCGTTCTGGGATGCACGGCACTGGTGGCTTCACGGGTCAAGTAAAACAGGACGGGAGATCCATCCGGTGCTGGAAATTCGTTTGATTGATGGGGACCGGTAGCAGTCGGCAGTTGGCTGTTGGCTATTGGCTATTGGCTGTTGGCAGCCCGAAGCCCGAAGCCCGTCCCCGCTTTCGCGGGGATGACGATACCCTGTAGCTTGCAGCCTGCAGCCTGAAGCCTACTTCCTCCTCTTGAGATAAAGTGCATCAAAATAATAAATAACCCTGATCGAGAAGCTGTTTGATGCAGGTGAGATTATGGTTGTATGAAGATCTCCGAAGAAATCGTGCATGACGAGGTTTGAGTGTTGATCGATTGAATTCTTCCAGACTACCGAGACCTGACTTCCCGGTGCAAAGTTCCAGATATAACTCAGATCCAGGTTAAAGAGATTGTAATTTAAATTGTTGTTTCCTGAATATTCAGCAGGCTGCAGGTTCCCGCTTTTCTGCAGTGAATAATAGTCATTGTAAGTGAATGTAACCCAGTAGTGGCGTACCCTGAGGTCGACGCTCATTTTGCTGTTGAGCATCAGGTTCCCGTGCAGGACATTCGTGATGGTCTGAATATCGCGTTTACCGAAAAGGATGAAAGGCTTGCTATCCGGATCAAGGCTGTCTTTCACATATCCGATATTATTCCTGGTAAGTTCATAGCTTAGGTTGTAGTCCACTGAAAGCCTGTTGCTGATCCTGTATCGTGGAGCAATGGTCACTGCGTAACCGAAGGAATTATCCCTGGAAGCCAGGTAGCCTGATAAATCCATATCCAGGGCGAATTTTTTCCGGTAATCGGACGAAATCCACCCGGTAAGATTGTATTCGGCGGGTGAAATGTACATATACCCGGGAACCCGCGGTTCATAATAATCATGTGATGGAACCGGGAGAAAATTGAAGTCAGTCCCGATGGTAAGATACTTTCTCGTTGTTGTCATCGAGTTGCCCCATATCTCAAAGGAGGTATACTTCAAATCATCGTACAGACAGTTGTAGGATATATAAAGAGAGGAATACCAGTTCAGCACTTTCCAGAATGGATCATAGACATTGTACTGCAACTTAACCTGGTTGTCAAATTTATTGTTCCTTTCGTTGAAACCCATGTCGTTTGGATCATAGGTGGGTGTCTCAAGCAATTGATAATAATTGCAGAGAAAGTTGCCACTGATCTTTGCAAGGGTTAGCGAATGATGATAACCGAACTCAGGATTGTCGTGGCTGAAATATTTCTGACTTACGAATAAGTTGCCTGATACGGCATAGGTATATTTGTTGTTCGCAAATTTGAAATCAGTTCCCGATACATTCGCAGTATATCCGGCCGTGGGGATGAAATAATTTGTATTCAGCAGGTCAAAATATGAATTGTTCTTCAGGGCCTGGTCAAGAACGACCATATTGTAATTCGTGAACCCCTGGGTCAGAATCTGCCTTTCCTGGCCTGTTAGGGTATCCATCACAGTCGCCCATGTATTGGCAGACATTGCGTTAAAAAATCCGATGCCAAGCCCTTTTGATGTCCGGCCGGAGATCTTTGAAGCATTGATCAGTCTTGTCTGCATGGGGTTTTCAACGACTTTTTCGGAAGGCTGCACTTCATTGTAAACGCTATCGTATCCTTTTGGCTGACTTCCGATCCTCCTGGAATAAAAGATCCCTCCTTTGTTGAATAATTCTGTTCCTTCGTTAAAAAACTGCCTTTTTTCGTCATACCGGATTTCGAACGGGGAGAAATTATATACCTTATCATCAGAGGGTACTTGTCCGAAATCAGGGATCAGGGTCATATCCAATGTGAAGCTTTCATTGATGCCATACTTCAGGTCAGCGCCGTAGTTATATGAGAAATTCCATTCCTTCTGATCCGGCCCACGTTCAAGATACCCTGATACATAAGGAGAAACAGAAAGCCTTAAGGGCGGTTCGATGTCCTTTATTCCTTCAAGCAAACCTTCCTGGTTTACAGTACCATCCACTTTGGAATCGACGAAATTCCATGTCGAGTTCTCCCGGTACCTCCTGATCCCCCTCCGGCAATTTATTCCCCATTTCTGAACAGAAACTTTTGGGAAACGGATAGCAGAGTAGGGGATCCTCATTTCCACATACCATCCGTCTTTCCCGATCACTGCCTTACTGTCCCACACTGCATCCCAGCTTAATTCACCGTCAGGCTCTTTAAAGTCAGTTTGAACATCCGATGCCCATACAGTAAAAGTAAATGCATTGATCCCGTCGTTGAACGGGCATAACTGGAATTCAAAGAAATCGGCATTCAGGTCGGTGGCATCCCGGAGCCCGAGCTGCCTGAGAATGCTGTCGGGATGCGGGTCATGCATGATGGCGGCAATATAAAGGCCGGAATTATCATACATGAATTTGACATCGGTCTTCAGAACGGAGGGTTTCCCGTTGTATGGAATTTGCTGTATGAAATCACTTGCCGACTGAGCACTTTTCCAGGCCTCTTCATCGGGAATACCATCGATCCTGATTGAAGCATTTGCATGGACTGCATCGATCCTTTTCTTCGCAATCTGGGCATAAATGCCGGTATAGCAGAGGAGAAAAACTGACAGGATAAATATAGGCTTGATCATCCGGAATAAACGAATGGCAAATATAAAATTTCCTGTTCTTTTTTCCGGAATTTCTTTATATCTGATCTTCGAGAAGTCCCTTGCAGGATTCAAAATTGGTTTTATCAAAACAGACAAATATCACTTTTTCCGGTAAAGGACTGGTGTCGAGGAATTTTTTCACTTCCCTCATCGCAATCGTTGCGGCAAGTTCCTTTGGGAAATGATACACCCCTGTGCTTATGTTCGGGAATGCTACCTCTTTGCAATGGTATTCAGCCGCAAGTTTAAGGCTGTTCCGATAACACTTGGCGAGCAGTTCCTCCTCGCCCTCTGCACCGCCGTTCCATACCGGCCCAACCGTATGAATTATGAATTTGGCAGGCAGTTTAAACCCTTTCGTGATTTTTGCCTCACCGGTGGAGCAACCACCAAGAAGGCTGCAGACCTCAAGCAGACCTGGGCCGGCTGCTTTATGAATGGCGCCGTCAACACCCCCTCCTCCAAGCAATGAATTATTGGCTGCATTAACGATGGCATCAACATGCAATTTGGTAATATCGTCCTGGATGAGTTCTATTCGTTTATTCATCTTATAAATTGTTGAATTGTTGATTTATTGATTTATTGATTTGCTTAGTTGCCTATATTTGTTGGCTTTTTTTGATCAATCAGGTCAATTAGGTCAATTAGAAATACCGTATTGTTCCCGGAAAACTTTTTTGAAATCTTCAAAGAGAAGATCATTTGTCGCAATGATCTCTTTACCGAAGACATAATTATCCCTGAAACTGAAATCACAAAGTTTCCCGCCGGCATTCTGAACGAGTAAACTCCCTGCTGCCACATCCCAGGGGCTGAGTCCATATTCATAGAAACCATCGAAACGGCCACAGGCTACATATGCAAGATCCGCGGCTGCAGATCCGAGCCGTCTTACCCCATGACTATGTTGCATAAAATAGCGGAACAATTTAATGTAATCGTCCAGCCTGCTGAAATCATAGTAAGGAAATCCCGTGGCAAAAAGAGAATCACCGATGTTTTTCTGTGAAGAGACCTTGATCTTATCACCATTCAGAAAACTCGCTGCCCCTTGCCAGGTATAAAAGCATTCCTTTGAGTTCACTTCGGTGACTACACCCATGACCATTTCATCGTTTTCCATCAGCCCGATGCTGATGGAAAACATCGGGACCCCGTGAATGAAATTCGTGGTGCCGTCAAGCGGATCAATGATCCAGTTGGTTTTCTTCGTATCCAGGGAAGGATCCTCTTCTGCAATAAAACCAGTATTCGGAAGGATCTTCCTTAACCCTTCAATAAGCTTTAATTCGGATTGTTTGTCAACATACGTGACAAAATTATTGAACCCTTTCAGTTCAATATCCGTGTTGCGAAGCCTGAACATTTCGTTCCTGATAAAATCACCTGTTCCGGAAACCAGTTCAATCACATCGCCTGTAAGTTTTTCAAGATCCATGAAGTAAATATTTTTAGTCAGAAAGATTGGAATTTATAATTCATCTTTCATAATTCATAATTCGAAATCACGTAGTTTCCATCCCTATCCATCTCTTCCAGCCTGGTTTTGACCACCTGGTTGATGAGACGGGGGTTGAATTTTGTTTTAACCCTGATGTAGTTTTCAGTGAAACCATGCATAAACCCGTTTGAATTGTCCGATTCAAAAAGGACATTCGCCGTGCCGCCTTTATTGGAACGATAGAAATGTTTCTTCTTTTCTTCTGAAAGCCTGTGAAGGATTTCACTCCGTTCCTTTTTAACCTTTTCAGGTATGGCTCCAGGCGACCGGGCTGCAAGTGTGTTCTCTCGTTTTGAATAGGAGAAAACGTGCAGATATGATAGATCAAGACCCTCAAGGAAGCGTTGAGTGTCGGCAAAATCTTCCTCCGTTTCCCCGGGAAATCCTACGATCACATCTGCAGCAATGCATGCCGCCGGCATTCGTGAACGGATTGCGTCGACCCTTGTCGCATAAAGTTTCGTGGAATATTTCCTTTTCATCAGGTTCAGGATCCTGTCACTTCCTGATTGCAGAGGAATGTGAAAATGAGGAAGGAACTTGCCGGATGATGCGATCATCCTGATAATATCATCCGAAAGAAGATCGGGTTCAATGGATGACAGTCTTATCCTTGTTATAGGGCATGATTTTTCAAGCGCTTCGATCAGTTCCGCCAGGGTTTCATTATTATGCCTGCCAAAATCCCCGATGTTCACACCCGTTAAAATGATCTCTTTTACACCGGTCGCCGCAATCTCAATAGTACTTGTTGTTACGTGACTGATGCTGTCGCTCCGGCTGTGCCCCCTGGCAAGGGGAATGGCACAATAGGCGCAGTAATAGTCACAGCCGTCCTGGATTTTCAGGAATGACCTTGTCCGGTCTCCGGATGACCAGGATGGCACAAAGCTTCCATCGCAGGGCATCGGGCTTTCATATGACTTTTCCTGGTGGATTGATTCAACGCGGTCGAGAAGGCTGAATTTTTCCTGGTGCCCTAATACCAGGCTCACACCCTCCATGCCGGAAATCTCGCCAGGCTTTAATTCAGGGAAACACCCGATCACAGCAATTTTTGCGTCAGGATTTAATTTGTGTGCCTGCCTGATCGCGGCACGGCATTTCTTTTCTGCAACACCTGTAACAACACAGGTGCTGATCACATAGATATCTGCTTTATCCCGGAAATCTGCCAGCTCGTAACCTTTATCCTTGAATTGCCTGGAGAGGGCAGAAGCTTCGGCAAAATTGACCTTGCATCCAAAATGATGAAACGCGATGGTTTTTGGATTCATGGCGCAAAGATACAATAACGGACAATATCCGGATAAGATCGGGTTATCTTAGTTTTTGCTGGAGAAGAATGCCGCTTATGATGAGCACGAGACCGAAAACCGTTGACATGAAGATCTGTTCCCCGATAACAAAATGGATCAGGATCAGGGAGATGAATGGTGAAAGGTAGATCAGGTTTGAGACCTTTGCGGTTGTCTGAGAAAATTTTAATGCCATGAGCCAGAATACGAAAGGAAAGGCCATTTCGAAGAATCCAAGGTAAACGGATCCTGCCAGCCCCTGCCAGGATGTTACCCGGAAATGTGGTCCAAGGCAGACCGTGATAAATATGTACAGGAAGCCGAAGGAGAAGTTCAGGAATAATTTGGTCACTTCCTCCCGTTTGTCTTTCAGGTTGTAGATCCAGTAAAGCGACCAGAAAAGGGCGCTTCCAAGAGCCAGGAGAACTCCGGCCGGACTCGAAAATTTCAAGCCCAGGATATTCCCGTGGGTTGAGATCATGATGATCCCGGCGAAACTGATCAGGATCGCAACGAGGCTCAATGGACGAATTTTCTGACCAAGCAGTGGAATCGACAGCAGAACAAGCGCCAGCGGCCAGATGTAATTCAATGTTCCTGCCTCCTGTGCCGGAAGAAGGTCATAAGCTTTGAGAAGCACGAGGTAATACAGGTACGGATTCAAGAATCCCAGGAATGCAGAAGAATAAAAATCGCTTCGTTTTAATTTTCTTAGTTCATGTACTTTTCGCTGGAGAAAAACGATGGCGAATAAACCGGTAACGGCCGTGAAAGAGGCGATTGTAAGCAGCAATCTGAATTCTATGTATCGCAAAGTCAATTTAAAGGCTGAACCGATGGTTGACCAGCAGATTATTGCAAGGAAGGCATAAACATATGCAAGCCGCTGATTTTTCATCTGTCAAAGTTGATTATTTTTTTTCTACATTTGCCGATTACTTTCGGTTATTTAATGCAAAAAAGGATGGTTTATCCTTTTTTTTGTCTTATAAAATCAAACCAACCATGAAAAAATTAGCTGTTGTTGCTTTAGGTGGAAATGCACTTCTGCAAAGCGATCAGAAGGGCACGATTGATGAACAGGAAGCCAATGCATACGCCACTGCGGAATGCCTGGTCAAGCTTCTTAAACGTGACTATAATATCGTTATCACCCATGGAAACGGACCACAGGTGGGCAACATCATGCTTGCCAATTCAGCAGGTAAGAAAGTTTACGGACTTCCTGAAATGCCGCTTGATATATGTGTAGCCTATTCCCAGGGATTCATCGGGTATGTGATTGAGCAGCAGCTGAAGAATGTGCTTGAGGCGCATGACATGGACCGTGATATCATTACGATTGCGACCCAGGTGCTGGTAAACAAGGATGATCCCGCATTCCAGAATCCAACAAAGCCTGTAGGCCCGTATTATTCAAAAGAAGAAGCAGAAAAAACAACCGCTGAGACCGGTGCGGTTTTTAAGGAGGATGCCCGCGGAAGGGGATGGAGAAAAGTCGTGGCTTCACCAAGACCACTAGTCATCATCAATAAAAAGACGATCGAAAAGATCGCCCGCGAGGGACATATTGTGATAGCCGTTGGCGGAGGCGGTATCCCGGTGTTTTACGTTGAACCGAATAAATTGCAGGGGATCGATGCCGTTATTGATAAGGACCTCGCATCTTCACTGCTTGCCTCACAGATCAATGCTGATAAATTCTTTATCCTGACTGATATTCCGAAGGTTTGTCTCGATTACAACACGCCGAATGAACGGCCCGTTGATAAAATGACGATCTCAGAAGCCAAGAGATACATGAAGGAAGGCCAGTTCCCTGAAGGAAGCATGGGGCCGAAAGTCAAGGCTGCCATTCATTTTGTGGAGCATTCAGGGAAAGATACCATCATCACCAAAACCACATTGCTTGGTGTTGATAATGGGGGAACGAGGGTCACGTTGGTATAAAGTTGGCAGTCGGCAGTCGGCAGTTGGCAGTTGGCAGTCTGTCCCCGCTTTCGCGGGGATGACGATACCCGGTAGCCTGCAGCCTGGAGCCTGTTTATGCTACAAAGATCATCTTCTTAACTTCCAGCCCATCGACTTTTAGAAGTTCATTTTCAAGCTTCATGAATTCGTTTTGGTCGCCGGTCAGTTCGAGGAGGATGATCCCGTCAGGAGAAACATGGTCTTCTTTGATATCATGAAGTCCCAGCCTTGTTTTGATCGAACAGCCGAATTTGGTGAGAATGGATTGCAGGGAGGAAACAGTTCCTTTCCTGTTCATTACATGAATTCCTATGATCCAGGTTTCTTTCATATTGTCAAATCCTGATTTTAGATGAAGGGTTAAGTAATAAGGTTTTTAAATATAACATGGAAACACGCGCCGGAATTGTTCTCAATCTCCAGTTTAGCGCCGAGTTGCTGGATCAGTAATTTTACGATGAACATCCCCATAGAGGTTTGCTTTTCAAATGAAAAATCCCTTGGCAGACCGATTCCATTGTCTTTGACAGTAAGCCGGTAATAATCCCCGTCATTCGGCTCGGGCCTCAAAATGATCCAAAGTTCACCCTCCCGTTTATCAGGGAATGCATATTTGATCGCGTTTGTTACAAGTTCATTGGTGATCAATCCGATAGGGAGAGCAGTTTCAATGGAAATATCGGTAGGCGTAAGTTCCGGGATGAGGCGGATATTTCCTTCACTCAAGGTTCCCAGGATGATGGCAGACAAAGAGTGAATGTAATTTGACAACGGGATCCTGTCAAGGTGCTCCGACCGGTAAAGGTGTTCATGGATCAGGGCCATCGATCTTATTCTCAACTCGATATCCTTCATCGGTTTTTTTAATTCAGGATTCGGGGTGTTCCTCATCTGAAGGCTGAGCAGGCTGATAACAATTGCAAGGTTATTTTTAACACGGTGATGGATCTCCCGGAGCATGACCTCCTTCTGCTCGGCATTTCTGAGTTTCAGGTCCTCGACTTCCTTTTTCTTCGAAATATCCCGAAGGATCACCATTATCTGGCCCACCTTGTTATCAAGGAAGATAGGAACTTTTCTTACCTCGATAAAAATATCAGATTCCTTCACCCTGTATTTCTTCTCGGATATGTGAATATTACCGGTAGAGATCACATAATTCATTTCCTCCATATATATTTCCGGGCTAATGAAGGGAAAGCGCTCATCAACCCGGGTTCCGATAATATTGTCATTTTCATTAAACATGGAATCCCAGTCTTTCAGTGAATTATTCACCAGTACGATGTTCAGATGGGGATCCGTGATATAGACCATATCAGGGATTGCATCCAGTGCATGCAGGTATTTCATCTGTGTTTGCACCAGCTCGGCCTGAGCCGATTCCTTGGCCTTCATCTCATTTACCAGCACCGTATAATGATCCGTCAGTTTTTTATTCTGGGTGAAATCTTTCCTGTTCTTGATTTCAAATATATAGGCGATAAAAAATCCCACGCTGGCCATTGAAATGACAAAGAGCAACTGGTTCAGGAATGTCTCAGGATTGTCAGCATAGCTGTAGTTATACAATATGGCAGCAATGTATGCGAGGATCAGAACAACGCCGGTGATCACCAGATTCCTGAAACGGATCCTGTAAAATGTGAAAATGCCAATGATGACCAGGCCTACCCAGGTATAGTAGTAATCGTACCCCTTGACTGAAATTCCTGAAAATGCACCGACAACAAATACGGGGATGGCTGTCAGGATGTTTATTATTGTAAGGATTACATTCAGTTTGCTTTGAAGGGCTTTTATGGAGATCACTGCCAGCGAAAGCAGGATGTAAGGGAAAATGATCCCGAACCGCAGGAAGAACCTGCCGCTCTCGGAACCCGGGAAAATGATCTCATTCAAAACGGCATAAAGAAGGAACAGGGAAAGGGTAATGATAAGTCCGACCCTCATCAAAGGGATGGAAACGGGGAGCTGATATTCGAGAAACTCCCGTTCAAACTCTTTTTTTGAATAAGGATCCATAAAAGAAGTCAATTTGAAGCCAAACCTCTGACCGGCATTTTTTTTAACATGACATTAATAAGCAAACACCATTTTCTGCAATTCGACTCCTCCAATTTCAGCCAGACGGCTTTCAAGATCAAGGCATTCTTCAGGAGTCCCTGCAACATGCAGGATAATAATCCCGACCCTGCTGCAAATATTCTCCGTCACTTCGTGAAAGCCCAGCCTGGATTTTATTATATGTGCATATTGTGAAAGTACCTCCTGTGTCCGCCCCGCTTCTTTAACCCTGTCGGTAATGAGCAGACCAAAAATCCTGAGTTCCTGCATAGAACGTAAAGTTTATACCAAAAATTGAAATAAATGAGTGATTATGAAGGAATCTCACCTTTAGCCACAACTTTTTCCTTCTCTAATAACCTGATTATTGACTTTAAAAGTAGTAAATAAAATTAGAAATCAGTTACAAGAAATGCGAAATCAAAAATAAAGGTCCCTTTTTCCTTCCTTAATCAGCTTTATTTTTTCGATAACTTTTTCTTTAAAAGAATCCTGGTCCATTTCTTCAAGTTTCTCTTCCAGCAAATGATACCCTTTTAGTTTTGTTTCGGGTGGTGCATAATCTTCAAGGTATTCAGTTAAGGTAAGCAGTGCATTTGGCTGACAAAAGCGTTTGATAAAGCCCGGCACGGAAAATTCCATAAAATGCTCGCCGGTTCTTCCAAGGCGATAGCAAGCAGTGCAGAAAGAAGGGATGTACTTGTGCTCGATCAGGTCCTCCATGATCTCATTCAGGGAGCGGTTGTCATTGATCTGGAACTGTTCAAAGTCGATATCCTGGGCTTCATTGTCCTTTTTCTTTGCATACCCGCCCATCTCAATATTCGTTCCGCCATCAATCTGTGAAACGCCGAATTCCAGGATCTCGTCGCGGATCGCAGCAGATTCCCTTGCCGTGAGGATGAGCCCTGTATACGGAACTGCGAGCCGGAGAATGGCCACGAGCCTGGTGAATTCACCGTCGCTCACAATGTGGCTCTTGTTTATATTGAGCTCTGATGCATATTGTATCCGCGGGAAGGAAATGGTATGCGGTCCGACATTATAAACTGCTTCAAAATGATTCGTATGCCTGACCAGTCCCATCACTTCAAAACGCCAGTCATACAATCCGAATAAAGCACCGATGCCTACATCGTCAATGCCAGCTTCCTGTGCCCTGTCAAGAGCAGTCAGTCTCCAGTCATAATTGCGTTTAAGGCCACCCAGGTGTACTTTTGCGTATGTTACAGGGTCGTATGTTTCCTGGAAGATCTGGTATGTCCCGATCTTTGCATCCTTGATGATCCTGAAGCCATCAATGTCCATAGGCGCTGCATTAATGTTCACCCTCCTGATTTCCCCACGGCCGCTTTTTACTCCGTAAACGATCCCGACCGTTTCAGCGATGAATTTTGCATCATATTTCGGATGTTCGCCATAAACAAGGATCAGCCTTTTCTGACCTGCATCTTCCAGGGCTTTCACCTGGTCGATCAGTTCATCCGTGGAGAGGGTTGTGCGTTTAATAATGCTATTGGTATTTTTAAAACCGCAATACTGACAATTGTTGGTACAGTAATTACCGATATACAATGGAGCAAAAAGTACGATCCTTTGCCCGTAAACTCTCTGCTTCAATGTTTTTGCACCCATTTTGATCTCTTCAATAAGATCAGGATCGTCTGCACTGATGAGAACCGCCGTTTCCTCAAGTGTCAGACGATTTTTTTCCAGGGATTTTGAAATAATTTCCCTGACCCTTTCCTTTGAAGCTTTCGTTTTGTTCAAATATTCCCAGATTTCATCCGGATCAATAAAGGGCTTCATCCGTTGATCCCTGATCTTAAGTTTTTCGGGTTTGAATATCATTGAGGAGGAACTATATGTGAATTTACAAATTTAGCAAAAGAAACCGATGATATTTCAATCTGCTGGAAAATGTCAGGATCCGGCAATTTCATTTTTCCTTTTTAACTCGGAAATGAATACGCCTCCGATGACTACCGAAATCCCGATGATCTTCTGCAACGTAAATAACTCGGAAAGGATCAGAAATGAGAGGATGGAAGTAAACACGGGGATCAGGTTAGTAAAAACATTTGCTTTTGTGATGCCAAGCGACCTCACCGTCATGGCATAGCATACATAGGAAACAGAGGAAGCAAGGATTGCCAGGAGGAACAGGGAGGTAACAATTTCAGTATTCACAGGTACTTCTCTGAATTGGCTGAGATCAAAAGCCAGGAAAATCGGGAAGAAAAGAAAGACACCGATCAGGTTCTGCCAGGCAATGAGCGACAATGGGGAATACCTTGATGTAAGCCGTTTCAGGAGGACTGAATACACCAGGGCGGAAAGGACAGCGCTGCCAAGGAAGATCAATCCGAGCGGATCAATTGAGAGGACAAAATGCTTATCCACGAGCATGACAATAAGACCCGAAAAACAGATCAGGATGCCGGTTATATTGAGGAATGATATCCTTTCTTTCAATGAGAACCAGGCTACGACAGGCGAAAATACCGGGATCGTTGCGATGATTACCGAAGTCACGGCTGGGGTTGAGTATTTAAGGCCGGTATTCTCCCCAAGGAAATAAAGGAACGGGTTGAATAATGCACTCAGGAAAATGAGCCCAAGGTCTTTTCTTTTAAGTCTTTCCGATCGTTTGAAAAGATAGATCATCAGGAAGAGGAAACAGGAGGAAATGATCAGCCGTAGAAATATAATGGTCACCGGTTGATAATATTTCAGCAGGATCGATGTCCAGATAAATGACATCCCCCAGAACAGCATGGCCGCAAAACCATAGACATATACAGGTATTTTCAGTTTCCTCATCACGCGCAAAATTACTTTTTTTCGGTATCTTTAAAAAAAGTTGTAACATTTGACAGATTCGTGAGTCTGTCGATCAAAGTTCAAGGAAATTGGAGACGATATACAGGGATATCAACCTTGACATCATCAATGAATGTAAAGCCGGAAGCAGTGCCGCGCAATACAAACTTTACAAATTATATTTTAAAGCCATGTACAATACCTGCCTGAGAATAGTGAACGATTCAGCCGAAGCAGAAGACATTATGCAGGATTCGTTCCTGGATGCCTTCCGTAAGATCGATTCCTACTCCGGGCATGGCAGTTTCGGTTCCTGGCTGAAAAGGATCGTCGTGAACAATTCCCTGGATTTCCTTCGCCGGTCGAAAAATATGATCTCCCTTGAAGAATCAAGGATTGATCTCCCGGATGAAGTTGACACCGTTGATGAGGAAGAGATCAACTTCCAGGTATCTGAGATCAAAGAGGCCATCATGAATCTTCCCGATGAATACAGGGTTGTAATGTCACTTTTTCTGCTGGAAGGATACAGTCATGAGGAGATCAGCCAGACTCTCGGGATATCCAACAATAATTCAAGAACGAGGTTTTCACGGGCCAGGCAGAAAGTGCTGATGATGCTGAAAGAGAAGGAAGAGAAGAGGTCGGCAGTCGGAGGTCAGTGAATAGTGAATAGTGAATAGTGAAAAGTGAAAAGTGAAAAGTGAAAAACCATTGAGCCTGGGGCCTGTTCCCGCTTTCGCGGGAATGACGACAGACAGATAGCATGAAGCCTGAAGCCTGAAGCCTGAAGCAATAAAATTATGAAAGATCTTGAAAAATATGTGAATGAAAACCTGAAGTCCTTTGATGACGAGGAACCGGGGGAAGGTCATTTGGAGCGGTTCAGGATGAAACTTGAACAGAAAGATGAAGTGATCTCCGTGTTTAAGAGATCAGGAATAGCGATAAAGATAGCGGCTGTCATCCTTGTGTTTCTTACCGCCGGAGTGTTCCTCTTTGATGAGTCAATCCATGGGCTGAAACACCTCATTTACGGGCAAACAGCCGCTGCCACAATCCCGTCTGATGTGGACGAAGCTTTGCAGTATTATTCTGCACAGGCAAACCAGGGGATGGAGAAGATCAGCCGGCTTGCAGGTTCAGTGCAGGAAGGACACCGTCTTACCGAGATGGTTCAGCAAGATCTGAATTCTCTCAATGCAAATTCGGATGAACTCAGGAAGTCATTTAAAGAAAATCCGAATGATGAACGGATAAAGGCTGCTCTTATCCGGAATGAACAGATGAAGAAAACTATTGTGGACAACGTGGTGATGAAGATGATGAAAGATGGAAAGTAGCCGAAGCAGAGGTCAGAGGTCAGAGGTCGGAAGTCTGAGGTCGGAGAATAGAGGATAGAGGATAGATGTTTTGATCCCGAAGCCCGCAGCCCATAGCTCATAGCCCGTAGCCCGTAGCCCGCAGTAAAAAGAAAATACTAAAACTAAACCAATGAAGACAAAAATTTTAACCACCGCAGCTTTTGTTTTCCTTTTTCTTGGAGGGATGACGAAAGCGATAGCCCACGACGAATACACACGGGTTATTAAAAAAGATTTTCCGGTGAATCCGGATGCAAACCTTATCATCTCGAATAAATTCGGACAGGTGCATCTTAATAACTGGGAAAAAAATATCATAGCTTTTGAAGTTAAAATCACTGTTGAAGCCTCTGATGAGCGTGCAGCAGCAAAAATCCTGGATAAAATTTCTGTCAACATTTCAGGTAGCCAGTCCCAGGTAGAAGCACGTACGGAATTCGATGGCGGGGATCTGCATGGGAAGAACAAAGTTCATATTGATTATATGGTCAACATCCCTGCAACCGTCAACCTTGACCTGACCAACAAATTCGGGGATATTTACATCAATCAGCTTGAAGGCAAGGCAAAGATCGATCTTTCATATGGAGACATGGAGGTCAACAAGTTCAATAATTCCGATAACCTGATCGAGATCAAATTCGGGACAGCCGAGGTGAAGTCGATCAAAGGTGCGGTCCTGACACTGAAATACTCCAAAATGAATCTGGACTATGCCGGAAGCCTTCGCCTGGACTCAAAATATTCGGATATGAACGCCAGCCAGGTCATCTCGCTCACCGGGAATTTTGAAGGTGGTTCGCTTACCTTGGAGAATTCGACCGCGCTTGATACGAAAACGAAATTTTCCAATCTTCAGGTCACTAGGCTTGATAAGAACCTCAACCTTGACATCCAGTATGGAAACTTTGAAGTGGAGCAACTACCCCCGGATTTCAACAGCCTGACGATCAACAATAAGTATGGTACCGTTTCAGTAGGGATCGCAAAAAATGCCAGCTACCTGCTCGATGCCGACCTCAAATTCTGTGAGCTTTCCTATCCTGAAGAATCGGCAAGTTTCACACAAAAGATAATTACAAACACTACCAAATCCTATAAAGGAACAGTCGGAAAGCTTTCCAATCCCACTTCCAAGGTATACATCCGCAGCGAATTCGGGCATGTATCCCTGGAAGACTAACCCAGAACTATCATCTGCATCCAACCCACTCAACAACTAAGGAAAAATCAACAAATCAACAAATCAATAAATCTACAAATCAAAAATTCAATCAGTATGAAAACAAAAAACAAGATCAACCCATTGGTATTAGCAATCTTGCTGATCATTATTCAGCTTCCGATAGCCAGTTGCACCCTCACCGCATTAAAGGGAAACGGGAATATAATCAAACAGGAACGGACAGTTGATTCCTTTAATTCCATTGAAGTATCGGGCGCTTTTTCCATTATCCTGAGCCAGGGAACTCCCCAGTCTGTTCGTGTTGAAGCTGATGAAAACCTGATGGCAGCCATTAAGACAGAAGTAAAAGGTACTACATTGAAAATATACACTAACAAATCTATTCAGAATTGTCATTCAATGAAAGTCTATATAGTGGCGAAGGAAATGAAAGAAATTGAAACCAGCGGTGCAGTGGACCTGGAGACATCCGGAAAACTGACAGGTTCCGATCTGAAACTCGATTTCAGCGGAGCGAGTGATTCGAAACTTGAAATCGGTGTTGCAAAACTGATAGTAGATTGCAGTGGTGGAAGCAAGATCAAACTGACTGGCAGTGCCACCGATGTCAATATGGATATCTCCGGTGCGGCAGATATCTATGCCTTTGACATGAGTTCCGAAAAATACGACCTTGACGTGAGTGGGGCCGGCAATGTTCAGATCAATGTGACTAAAGAACTAAAAGCAGATGTCTCGGGTGCAGCATCAGTGCGCTACAAGGGGAATCCCGCAAATCTTATCGAGGATGTATCCGGAGCAGGATCAGTTAAAAAAGCAGATTGAATCCATAGTTGGTGTAGAAAGCACGGAAAGATCAGCCGATCATTTTAAGAAAATCTGATTCCGAAATCACAGGAATACCAAGTGAATTAGCCTTCTTCAATTTCTCAGGTCCCATATTTTCACCGGCAAGCAGGTAACTTGTTTTTGAAGATATGGAACCTGTGTTTTTCCCTCCGTTCATTTCAATCTCCCGCTTGATGCCATCCCTCGAAAATTGAAGAAATGTTCCGCTGACAACGAATACGAGACCTTTCAGTTTCTCGCTTTTCAACCCGGTGTTATCTTCCTTTATTTCGAATTGCAATCCTTTTGACCGCAGCCTGTGCACGATCTCCAGGTTTTCAGGCTTCCTGAAATAATCGTGGAGGCTTTGAGCTATTTTTTCGCCGATCTCTTCTGCTTCAACCAATTCCTCAATGCCTGCCTGCATGAGATTATCGACAGATTGGAAATGGACAGCAAGTTTTTTTGCAACGGTTTCACCGACATACCGGATACCAAGGGCATACAGAACCCTTTCGAATCCCACATTCCTTGAGGTTTCAAGCCCTTTCAGGATATTCTCGACCGTTTTTTCCCGAAAACTGATCTTCTTTTCCTTTTTCCCTTCTGACGCGGCATATACCCTGTCAAGCCCGAGAAGCTGGTCGTAGGTGAGGTCATAAAGATCGGCAATGTTCCTGATCAGTCCTTTTTCAAAAAGAAGATCGATCTTCTCGAAACCGAGACTGTCAATATTCATTGCTTTCCGGCTGATGAAATGTGCTATTTTCTCCTTGATTTGCGGTGCACATCCGGGTTCATTTGGACAATACCACGCAGCTTCTCCCTCTGTCCTGACGAGCCGGGTCCCGCATTCAGGGCAATTCGTGATGAAAGGTACAGGTGGATTCAACGGATTCCGGTTTTCCATGTCCACACCGATGATCTTTGGTATTATTTCGCCTCCTTTTTCAACGAAAACACTATCGCCGATACGAAGGTCAAGCGCAGCGAGGACATCTGCATTGTGAAGCGTAGCCCGTTTTACAGTCGTTCCTGCCAGAAGAACCGGGGCCAGGTTGGCGACCGGTGTAACCGCCCCTGTCCGGCCAACCTGGAAGTCGACCGAAAGGAGTTTTGTTGAGACCTGTTCTGCCTTGAATTTATAGGCGATGGCCCATCTCGGGGATTTTGATGTATATCCAAGCATTTCCTGCTGTCTGAGCGAATTCACCTTGATAACGATCCCGTCAATGTTGAAAGGCAATTCATACCTGGCTGCATTCCAGTTATCGATGAATTCGAAAATTTCTCCGATATTTCTGCACCGGGCTATGTAATTGGACGTCTTGAATCCCCAGGATCTTGCAGTTGCCAGGCTTTCATAATGGGTTGCAAAGGGTAGGTTGTCACCGAGCACATAATACAGGATGCAATCCAGCTTTCTCCTGGCAACCTCCTTTGAATCCTGCATTTTCAGGCTGCCTGATGCGGCATTTCGTGGATTGGCGAACATTTCCTCGCCTTCTTCCAATCTTGCAGCATTAAGCTGTTCAAAGCTGCTGTGGGGAAGAATGATCTCGCCCCTGATCTCGAACTCCTCCGGGTAACCTGAACCATGCAACCTGAGCGGAATGCTGCGGATCGTTTTCGCATTGGCGGTCACATCATCTCCCTGCACTCCATCCCCCCGGGTAACGGCCTGGACCAATGAACCGTTTTTGTAGGTCAACCCGATGGCAACTCCGTCATACTTAAGTTCACAAACATATTCAATCTCATCTCCGATGAGTTTATGCACACGTTCCTCAAAATCGGTCACCTCTTCCACGGAATAGGTATTCCCCAATGAAAGCATAGGGTATTTATGTCTTACCTGCCTGAACTCTTTTGTAATATCACCGCCAACCTGCTTTGTAGGAGAATCCGGTTCAGCAAACTCAGGGTGCTCCTTTTCAAGTTTCTGAAGTTCTTCAAGGATCATATCAAAGTCAAAATCACTGATGACAGGCCTTGAGAGGATATAATAATTATAATTATGAATCCGGATCTGGTCAGAAAGCTCACGGATCCTTTGTTTTGCTTCTTCTCTGTTCATCTCTCGAAAATCCCTTTAGCGACGTAAAGTTAGCTACAATTTCTTTGGGATAAAGGCCGTATTCCTGTAAATGTAAACGCGCTTATTCTTATTGATGGGGTTGAGACGGTGCATCACTTTGTCAACAAGCCCTGTTTCAATCGTCGTTTCATATACCAGGTATGGAAAATACTGCCTGGCTTTAATTATCCGTTCAGAGAGGTTATCATCACCAGTGAATAATATGAACCGGGGCTGGCGATCCGATTTCATTTTACTGACATTCACAAGAAGAGAATCTGTGGTTTCCTGGTCTTTAAGCTCTTCATAAATATGAGGCCACTGGTTCAGGTAAAAAAGTGGAAATAGCTCCGGCTTATTATTCTGGTCGGCCACCATGATCTCGGAGATATCCGGATAACGCGACAGGTAAGCCATCGACTCGACACGTGCACGTTTTGAATACATCCCGGTAACAAAGGGGAGTAATGCAAGGTTGATGATCCAGAAAAATATCCAGCACCCCCTGAGAAGTTTCCTGTGTTTCGCCCAGAAAACTGAACGGTCAGAAAATTCAAGCCAGCCGATGCTGCCCAGCATGATGATGAACGGAATGACCGGAAGGATGAATCGTTCCTGCTTGTTCGCAATATATGAATGAAGAATGAAAAACAAAGCCACAGGCAGGAAAATGAGAAAGTGCTTTTTCCACGATCTCAGGTACCCGAAAAAAAGAAATAAGCTTACAGGGGGAATCAGTAACCCGAGGATAACAAGGAAGTAATTATACCAGGGAAGAACAATATATGCATCCTTTCCCGAGAGGTTATAGCCGATGTATGTAGAAACTTCCACAAAGGGTTGTCCCCAGATGAAATAATCGACCCCGCCCTGGAAAAGGAGAGGCGGAAGAAGAAATCCCGGGATCATTGTCACGGCTTCCTTCCATTTCCTGCTGATCAGCAAGGCAATTCCGACACCGATTGCGAATGATGCTGTTTGCGGGCGCAGAATAAATGCGAATCCAAAGAACAATCCGGCTAACATGTAGACCAGGATGGGTCTCCTGGGATGTTCCTCCCTCACGATAAACCAGATGCTGAGGACAAGGAATGGGATGGAGACCATCTCCGCAAGATTTCTCACGCTCATCCAGGGCATGAACCAATAAATGGCGATAAGCAGTCCGGCTATTGCTGCTGCTTTTTTCGATCCGATCTTTTCGGTGATCCGGTAACCATACCAAACCGTAAGCAATGAAAATGAAGCATGCAGCAACCTGACAATGATCATTTTTAATTGTGGATCCGAGAGATGTATCAGCTTAAAGAAGGCAAAGAGCAGAAAGTGAATGCCCGGATAAAAGAAGTTATGTCCTGTAGGACCATGATTATCGGGGCTTCCCGGAAGCCAGGAATTGTAATCATACCCGTCGACCCATGATTGTGACGCTTCTATCACCAGGAAATGATCATCGATCATTCCCCATCCCCGTGCGAAAATAATGGAAACAAGCCTGAATATTATAGCCAGGCTCATGATCAGAGTCAGCGGATGTTCATTCCAGAAAGCCCTGATTTTTTGAATCATCCCCAAGGTATGCTTTTTTTATATTCTCATCCATTCATAATAATAATTACCCAGTTCGATGGGGTTAATGCACATTACAGGTACCTGCGCATCGTTGAACATGAGCCGTTCATCCCAGGATGAGAAACTGAAACCGGGCACATCCTCATTGGGCATTGTCATGATCATGATCAGATCACTTTTGTTGACGACAGCATAGGATATAAGCTGATCTGCAAAATCGGTAGATTTATCCGCCGTTGTAATTTCATAAGGGACCTTGTTCTCTTCAAAGATCCTGGTGATCTGCGATGTGATGATCTGCAGCCTGCTGTTCATAACGGGATCCGATTCAAGACTCTGGAAAAGATGGATCTTTGAATTGAAGAGTTTTGACATCAGCAATGCCCACTGCACTTTCTGACGTGGCTCAAGAACATTATTTACAGGGAAAACGATATTGTGGTATCCTTCCCCGAAGGACCGTTTCTGGACGACAACGACAGGGCAGGGTGAATCCAGAACAACTTTCAGCGCATAGCTCCCGAAAAGGTGCTGGAGCCCTTTCTTACCATGAGTACCCATGAGCATGAGATTCGCCTTGACATCCGTTGCGACTTTATTGATGACTTCAAAAATACTTCCTTCTTCAATCCGTGTATCAATGGTGATCGTCCCGACGTCTTTGTATTTTTCCTTGTACTCATTTAATTTATTTTCAAAATACTCTATGCCCAGGTTTTCTTTCTTCATGAATGCCGTCGATTCTTTGTTGATAACATGCAGGATGCAGATGTTATAGTTAAGGTACTGTGCGAGTTCAATTCCATGGTTTACTGCATTATTACACACTTCTGAAAAATCGGTAGGTACAAGCACTACATTGTTGTACCGTGATTCTTGATTCTCATTTTTTTTCATAGGAACACGTTTAATGACTTGGATTAGTTACTCTTTTATTAACTCTTTTAACTCAGAAATATTTTTGAATTTTTGCTTCTGACGGAGCCTGATCTCGGATTTCGTAAAATAATGATGATGTTCAAGAAAACTGATCTGGCCCTGGATCCATTCTTTAAAGGTACATTGGAATAAGCCATTGTCCTGCCATTCGAGGCGGAGCCTGAAAGAACTGATAAAAAAATCGTCGCGGCCGAGCGGATCGAGATCCGCATCGCAAAGGATCTTTTCCGGTAGCGTCCTTGCCTTCTGCGGCATTTTTGTGACGTTGATCAGGCCGGCGATCTGTTCGACCGCATATTCATTGAAAGAGAATCCAGGCAAAACATCCCGCATAAAATCGATGGAAGCTTCCTCATGGTGGTCATAGGTGACAAGCATTCCTGCATCATGAAACAATGCGGCTGCCTGGATGAAAATGGCCGTTTCAGTATCCAGGTTTTCCATGCTGATCAGCCTCAGCGCTGCCTGTTCCACATCCAGGGTGTGCTCAAAGCTGTGATAGTACAACGTGGGCTTCAGTTCATTCTTTAGCCTGTCGAGGATATAGTTCCTGGCACCCGAGAAATCCATCGTAATAATGGTAAATTTTGGTAAATGTAGGAAAAAAATGAAAAATGAAAAGTGAAAAGTTTTTTCAGAGAGACATTAACTGATGGATCATTCCAGATGGATCGTCAGCAGAAAAAATTGAATTACCGGCTACGAGGACATCGGTTCCCGCGTCGATCAGCCGACGACCATTCGTGATATCTACACCACCATCAACCTCAATCAACGCTTTTGAATTGTGTTTAAGCATCAATTCTTTCAGGCTGGCAATTTTCCTGTATGTTCCGTCGATGAATTTCTGACCGCCGAATCCTGGATTAACCGACATGATAAGCACCAGGTCGACCTCTGCAATTATATTTTCGAGGCTGTGAACAGGAGTATGCGGATTCAGCACGACACCCGCTTTTGCTCCAAGTTTCCTGATCGCATCGACTGTTCGATGCAGATGTACACAGGCTTCATAATGAACAGAAAGAATATCGGCGCCGGATCTTACAAATCGTTCCAGGTACCTGTCAGGATCGATGATCATGAGATGCACATCCAATGGTTTGGAAGTCATCGATTTTACTTTTTCGATGACCGGAAACCCAAAAGAAATATTGGGAACAAAAACGCCATCCATCACATCAAGATGAAACCAGCTGGCTTCACTCGCATTGATCAACTCAATTTCCTTCGCAAGAAAAAGGAAATTTGCAGACAGCAGTGAAGGTGCAAGAAGGTGGCTCATGGCCTGTCAGTTTAGCCCAGGTAGGTCTTCAGGATCTTGCTCCTGGAAGTGTGTTTCAGCCTGCGGATGGCCTTTTCCTTTATCTGGCGAACCCTTTCCCTTGTCAGGTCAAACTTTTCGCCGATCTCTTCGAGGGTCATCGGGTGGCTTCCGTTCAGTCCGAAATAGAGCCTGATCACATCGGCTTCGCGCTGTGTCAGTGTGGAAACAGCCCGCTCAATTTCCCTGCGAAGGGATTCATAAAGGAGTCCGTTATCAGGTGTTGTATTTTCCTCGCTTTTCAGAACGTCGTACATGGTGTTGTCTTCATCCTGTACAAGTGGTGCATCCATTGATACATGACGGCCTGAATTCTTCATCGATTCCTTTACTTCGTTTTCGGAGATCTCGAGAAGATGTGCAATTTCATCTGCATTGGGTTCCCGCTCGTACTGCTGTTCAAGTTGAGCATAAGCCTTATTGATCTTATTGATCGACCCGATCTTGTTCAGCGGAAGCCTCACAATTCGCGATTGTTCGGCAAGTGCCTGGAGAATAGACTGGCGGATCCACCACACGGCGTATGAAATAAACTTAAATCCACGGGTTTCATCGAACCGCTGAGCTGCCTTGATCAGACCAAGATTTCCTTCATTGATAAGGTCAGGAAGGCTCAATCCCTGGTTCTGGTATTGCTTTGAAACGGAGACAACGAAACGCAGGTTGGCTTTGGTAAGTTTTTCCAGCGCAGCCTGGTCTCCCTGTTTGATCCGCTGGGCCAGTGCTACCTCTTCATCAGCCGTGATCAGTTCAACCTTACCAATTTCCTGGAGGTATTTATCCAGGGATGCAGTTTCACGATTTGTTACTTGCTTGGTAATTTTTAATTGCCTCATTCGATTTTTATTTTTTTAAAACTGGTTGACTGCTAACTTTTACGGGTAAAGTATATTTGAGTTACAAAAAAGCTGCTATTTCGAGGCATCCGCAGGTGGCTTTGGCAACAATACTTTTCGTGATAGTTTGATTTTGTTCGTTTTAGGATCCACTTCGATAAGTTTAACTTCGATCTCGTCGCCGACTTTGAGAACTTCTTCAACGGTCTTTAATCGCCTCCAGTCAATTTCAGAGATATGCAGCAAGCCATCCTGACCTGGAAGGATCTCCACAAATGCGCCGAATGTTGTGATGTTCTTTACTTTTCCTTTGTATATTTCTCCAATTTCCGGAACAGCCACGATTCTCTTTATCTTCTCAACCACGGCATTTTTGGCTTCTTCATTGTTTGCTACGATATCGATAACGCCATATTCGCCGATTTCTTCAATGACGATTTTAGTGCCGGTACTTTTCTGCATTTCCTGGATGACCTTTCCTCCGGGTCCGATCACTGCACCGATGAAATCGCGCGGGATCTTCATCTGGAAAATCCGCGGCACGAATGGTTTATAATCAGGACGTGGTATTGAGATGGTCTTCTCAATTTCGCCGAGGATATGTATTCTTCCCCTTTTAGCCTGTTCAAGAGCTTCTTTCAGGATATCAAAGGATAATCCTTCGACTTTAATGTCCATCTGGCAGGCCGTGATGCCATCGCGGGTGCCGCAGACTTTGAAGTCCATATCACCGAGGTGATCTTCATCACCGAGAATATCAGAAAGGACGGCATATTTCCCGGTCGCTGTATCTGTGATCAACCCCATGGCGATCCCGGAAACCGGTTTGCGTAATTTGACACCTGCGTCAAGCAAGGCCATTGTACCGGCACAAACAGTTGCCATGGAGGAAGAACCATTTGATTCCAGGATGTCGGATACAATGCGGATGGTGTAAAGATTATCTTCACCGGTCGGGAGTAAATTTTTAAGGGCCCTTAAGGCAAGGTTGCCATGGCCGATCTCCCTGCGGCTGGTACCGCGGTTTGCTTTTACTTCACCCGTTGCAAAGGACGGGAAATTATAATGGAGGATGAAATTTACCTTGTCTTCAATGACAGCGCCATCGATGACCTGTTCATCCAGTTTGGTTCCAAGGGTGACCGTGGTCAGTGACTGGGTTTCACCGCGGGTGAAAATGGCAGAACCATGAGCTGCGGGCAGGTAGTCGACTTCAGTCCATATCGGGCGGATCTCGTCAAGTTTCCGGCCATCTACCCGGCTGCGGGTATCGAGGGTTGCATTCCTGACACCATCTTTTTCTACTTCATGAAAATACCTGTCGACCAGGAATTTTTTCTCTGTTTTATCTTCTTCCGACAGGGTTGCAATGAAATCATCCTTAACGGCTGAAAACGCCTTATGGCGTTCCTGCTTGTTCGGGTTGCCGGCTTTGGCAAGTTCATATACCTTTTCGTATGTTGCTTTTCTCAGGAGATCTTTGAACTCAGGATCATTCGTTTCATGGCTGTATTCGCGTTTTGCACCTGCTTTTTCAGTCAGGCCGGCCAGTTCGAGCTGGGCTTTGCACTGGATGATGATAGCTTCATGAGCAACTTTTATGGCTTCAACGAGGTCGTCTTCAGAAACTTCTTTCAGTTCACCTTCAACCATCACGATATTGTCGATGGAAGCTGCGACCATGATATCTATATCTGATTCGGCCATTTCTGCCAGCGAAGGATTGATGATGTATTTTCCGTTGACCCTCCCAACGCGGACTTCAGAGATTGGTCCCAGGAAGGGAATATCACTGACCATAAGTGCGGAAGATGCGGCAAGGCAGGCCAGGGCATCAGGAAGCATCGAAGTGTCGGCGGAGATCAATGTCACACTCACCTGCACTTCTGCATGAAAATCATCCGGGAACAAAGGACGCAGTGCACGGTCAACAAGCCGTGAGATCAGGATCTCATAATCGGAAGGCCGGGCTTCTCTTTTGAAAAAACCGCCCGGAAAACGTCCAGCAGCTGCATATTTTTCTTTATATTCAACGGAAAGCGGCATGAAATCTACATTCTCTGCAGCATCCTGCTTGGCGACGACGGCTGCTAACAGCATTGTATCACCCATTTTTACCACAACGGAACCATCTGCCTGTTTTGCCAGTTTCCCGGTTTCAATCGATATTGAACGTCCGTCGGGTAATTCAAACGACTTAGTTATTCCAATCATTATTTCGTCTTCTTATTGTTTATCAGAAAGTAAAAGAGGCAATTTCATTCATTGCCTCTACTACTTGAAAAACAGGATTAAAAAATATTTTATTTACGTATCTTCAGTTTTTTAATGATCGAACGATAGCGCTCAATTTCTTTGGATTTCAGGTAATCCAGCATTTTCCTTCTTTTACCAACAAGCCGTACAAGAGACCGTTCCGTAAATTTATCTTTTTTATTGACCTTAAGGTGTTCAGTCAGGTGCTGGATTTTCTGGGTAAACAAAGCGATCTGGCCTTCTGGTGAGCCCGTGTCAAATTCCGATTTTCCGAATTCTTTAAATGCTTTTTTCTTGATTTCTGGTGCTATGTTCATGATTTAATTTAATAATTGTACAAATTTACTGATAATCACGTTTTTCTAAAAGGGCTGCAAAAATAACAAATTCTTTTAATTTATCCAAATCATTTCCTGTTTTATGGGCAATTCCTGAAAGTTTCCATGGCCCTATGAGAACGGCTGATTCAGGCCTGCATGTTTTATCTGAATACCCCGATGCTGTAAATTTTTATAAACTATTTAAATCAATTCTATGTTTCTTGACGTAACTTTGAATTCAAATACAAAGATACGAAAATTTGTTAAAGTAATCGTGATATGGAAGACATTAAACATGAATTTAAGGTAAAAGGAGAAGAACTGGTTGAAAAGATCAAGCAATTGCTCCATGAAGGGAATATCCGCAGGATCATTATTAAGGATGAGGAAGGGAAAGTTTATCTTGAAATACCGGTTACTTTTGGTGTTGTCGGGATCTTACTTGCACCGACCATTGCTGCCCTCGGGGCGATAGCTGCCATGGTGGCCCACCTGAAGGTGGAGGTGATCAAGACGGAAGAGACTGAAACACCGGCAGAGGAAGCGAAAAAAGTCTGATAGTGAATCTGAAATAATAAAAAAGGGTAAGGGATTATCAATCGATGTTCTTATCTTTACCGAAGCAATGGAATAGCAAGTGTTTTCGGTTATGAGAAAATTCACCTTAACAGTTTCTCTGATAATCCTTATTCACCCCCTGCTTCATTGTCAGTTCTTTCCTGATCCATCGTCGGGAGATACTGCGAATTATCCATACTGGATCCGGATGATGCAGGATCCGGATGCTAAGTTCCGAGATACACAGCGGGCATTTGAGAAATACTGGGAAGGACGCGACAATACCAGTCATAACGGCTATAAAGCATTCAGGCGTTGGGAGTATATCAACGAGGATCGTGTGCAACCTGATGGGAAACTGCCACGCCCGGATAATGTTTATAATGAGTACAGGAAGTATTTTTCGAATCATGACGCGTCAACCGTTGCAGGTGGGAACTGGAGCATTGTAGGGCCTTCAGCGCTCCCGGTTAATATTACCACTGCACCCAATGGTTTAGGAAGGATCAATGCTGTTTGCTTTCATCCGACCGACCCAAACACTATTTACATCGGGGCTCCTTCCGGAGGACTCTGGCGAACCACCAACGGAGGCTTAACCTGGAATCCCCTGACCTCCGGCATGCCGACGCTCGGGGTCTCCGCAATTCTTGTCAATCCTGTCAATACGAATATAATCCTGATCGGAACCGGTGACCGTGATCACGCTGATGCTCCCGGATTGGGCGTATATAAAAGCACAGACGGCGGGCTGACCTGGGTTGCATCGAATTCTGGCATGTGGAATCTGACTGTCGGAATGATGATCATGAATCCTTTAGATCCGAATATCATTCTGGCCGCTGCAAACGGAGGTATTTATAAGTCCGTGAATGGAGGTTCAACCTGGTCGATGAAATCCGTCCCGGGCGATTTCAAAGACCTCCGTTTCAAACCAGGGGATCCTGCCATTGTTTATGCAGCCGGATCCGGAAAATTCTACCGCTCCTCCGATACAGGCAATACGTGGACGCAAATCACAGCTGGTGTGCCATCCTGTTACAGGCTTGTCATCGGGGTCAGTGCCAACCAGCCCAATACGGTTTACCTGTGCCTGACCAACGGTGCGTTTTCAGGACTGCTCCGTTCGACGGATAGTGGTCTGTCCTTTTCAACACAGTCAACATCACCAAATATCATGGATTATTCCTGCGATGGCAGCGGTTACAGCAGCCAGGCATGGTATGATCTTGCCATCGCTGTCGATCCTGCAAATGCAAATGTTATTTATGTAGGTGGAATAAATGTTTGGAAATCATCCGATGCAGGGGTTTCATGGGCAATCAATTCACATTGGGTCGGAAGTTCATTTGGATCCGTCTGTGCTCCATCAGTTCATGCAGACTGTCATGTGCTGGAATGTTCTCCCCTGAACGGGATATTGTATGCAGGGAATGACGGGGGAGTTTACAAAACCTCCAATGGAGGCTCAACCTGGACGGATATCTCCGCGGGACTTGCCATTGCACAATCATACAAGATCGGCCAAAGTGCAACCAAACAGGATCTCGTTATCAACGGGTACCAGGATAACGGAACTTCAGTTTGTGCGGGATCAGGATTCAGAACTGTTGCCGGAGGTGACGGTATGGAATGTATTATTGACTATACCGACACCAACTTCAGGTACCTGTCTTTTCAATATGGAATGATCAATCGTTATAACGGTGGCAGTTACAGTTCAACCATTGCAGGGAACGGGATAAACGGGATCACGGAAAGCGGAGGATGGGTCACGCCCTACATTCTTCACAGGACCAACCCGAATACCATGTTCATCGGATATACCAATGTCTGGAGAAGCACCAATGTCAAAGCGCCTTCAACCACCTCCATCACCTGGACCAAAATATCTTCAGATGCAGGAGGGATCACTGTTCTGGAACAATCCCCTGCCGATATAAACATTCTCTATGTCTTTCGCGGACAGGTGAAGCGGTGCGATAATGCCAATGCTTCAACCCCAGCCTGGACCACGTGCACGGTCCCGGGAGGGAGCGTCCTTGCAGATATCAAAGCGCACCCGACCAATCCGGATATTGTTTATGCAGCGGCGGGTACAAAGATTTACAAGTCGACCAATAAAGGTATGACCTGGAACGATATTTCAGGCACACTGCCGTCGGTTTATTATAATTGCATCGTTTGTGATAAAAACACAAATGAAGGCATATACGCCGGCAACCAGACAAATGTTTATTATAAAGATGCAAGTCTGAGCGACTGGGTTCCGTTCAGTACCGGTTTACCGATGGTTGATATCCGTGAACTGGAGATCTACTATGATACAGCAAATCCCTCGAATAACCGCATCAAGGCTGCAACATACGGAAGGGGGCTTTGGCAGTCGGACCTTTTTTCGGTACTGGCTGTAACACCTGCCAACCAGGATGTTCCGCAATCAGCCGGATCAACAATCTTTAATGTGACAACAAGCACTTCAGTTTCATGGGTTGCATCAAGCAATTCAACCTGGTGCTCAGTAACTCCTTCCGGTTCGGGAAATGGCATGATTACAGCAAATTTTACTGACAACCCTTCATCGTCCGACCGGGTAGCTGTAATCACTGTCACTCCAACCGGTGCTCTTCTTCCCCGTAGTGTAACTGTCACACAGGCAGGTATGGCTCCTCCTTCGCTAATCGTTTTACCTCCCGAACAGGTAGTAACCGCATCGGCAGGCTCAACCTCTTTCTCCGTGACCTCAAATTCAAGCTGGACAGTCGTATGTTCCGAATTGTGGTGTACGGTTACCTCAGGGGGTTCAGGCAATGGAACAATCCAGGCAAACTATTCTGAAAACGTTTCCATTGATCAGCGGATCGCAATGGTTACTGTTTCGGTAACAGGTCTCATTCCGGTAATTGTCACCGTGAAACAGGATGGAATTGCACCTGAACTCACCATTTCGCCTTCGAACCAGGATGTACCATGCACGGCTGGTTCAATAACATTTTCGGTTACATCCAATACTAACTGGTCGGCTGTCTGTGATTCAGCATGGTGTTTCGTTACTCCCAACGGCAATGGTAACGGACTGATCGTTGCAACATACGATGAAAATCCATATAATAATCCGAGGATAGCCGTCATTTTGGTTTCTGCTGATGGACCACCGCCTCAAACTGTCACTGTAAACCAGGCAGGGTCATCAGTATCTATTGAGGACCATTATTTGAGCGGAATTAAGATCTACCCGGTACCGACTGATGGAAAATTCAGGGTCGACAACCCGAAAACCTTTTCAGTACAGATGGAAGTTTCAGTGATTGATTATACAGGTAAGAATGTTTTTTCCCAGTACTGTCCGAATTCACAGTGTTCATTTGACCTTTCGTCGTTGCAACAAGGTTGTTACTTTGTCAAAATCCGCTCGGAAGATGAGTTTCTCATCAGGAAACTGGTCATCATCAGGTATTGATCCTATCTTTATTCTCCCTCCTGCCATATCTGATAAGCCAATTCAGCCTGCTGATGCAACATTATTTTTCCGTTCTGGATCCGGCAACCCTGTTTAAGTCCATTTGAAAGGAAAAGTGTTTTTTCAGGATTATAAACCAGGTCATACAGAAAATGCCTGTCGGAAAGGAATTGGTAGGGAAGGGGAGGACAGGTGCCTGTTTCCGGGAATTGCCCTGAAGGAGTTGCATTGATAATGAGTGTTGCTGCCTTCATGATCTGCAGTGACAAGTCAGTATAAGCCAGGATGCCAGTCATCCCTGGTTGCCGGGAAACAAAACGGTACCCGATATTCAATGAAGTCAACGCGTAGGCCACTGCTTTTGCAGATCCGCCTGTACCAAGGATCAATGCATTTTTATATCCTGAAAAATCGGCTGATTGCAGGAATCCGTGACAATCTGTATTATAACCTTTCAGACAGATCTTGTTTCCGGCATTAAATATCTTGATTGTATTGACTGCGCCGATCTCCCCGGCCAGCGAATCGATCTCATCCAGAAAAGGTAAAACCTGCTCTTTAAAGGGAATTGTAACATTCAGTCCATGGATTTCCGGGTTATCTGCAAGCAAGGAATGCAAGTCAGAAATATGGCTCAAGGGGAACAGGCGGTAATCTTTCCCGTGTATATGCTCCTTTATAAATTTTTCCTTGAAATAGACCGCCGATGCTGAATGGGAAATCGGATTGCCGATCAGGCCATAAAGGATCATGCCCGGGAGCTATAGTTTGAATTTCCTGAATTTATCCGGCAGAAAGGTGAAGAATGTATCTGCCCTTAAGCCAAGCCGGAGGGTTTCCAGGGGAATTACTTCAGCAGGAGAGATGTTGCCGAGGTTTACATTCGCACCGAAATGGTTGACGAACCATGCTTGCTGTGATTTCATCGGTGCTTCCCAGATAATGTTATCTGCATCGACCTTTGAAAGGATCTTGTTTATGAGTGTCACGTGTGCTTTTCCTGTAGGTCTGTAAATACCTACGTTTCCGCTTTCCCTTGCCTCGCCGATCACTTTAAAGGAACCCGCCTCCAGTTCTGTCTTCATCATGTCGATCCATTTGTTAGGCGCGATTAGGATTCCTTCTTCTTTTGAGCCCACTTCAGAGAGGACGGTAAAATCTTTTGAGAGAATGTTGATGTACTCACATTTTTTTACATGATCCATGGACATGGAACCGTCAGAGATTTCGATGGCATCAAAGTTCATCTTTTCAATAAAATGACGATAGGTATCGAACATATCTCTGATGACAAAGGCTTCAAATAAGGTACCTCCGACATAGACTTTGATTTTTCCTTTCTGGTAGATCTTGATCTTCTCTTTTAAATGGGGTGTTACCACGGATGTGCCGAAGCCGAGTTTGACAAAGTCGATAAGATCACCGGAAGAAGAAACGAGGTCTTCGGCTTCACGGACGCTTAATCCTTTATCCATAACCATACAGATGCCACTGTTTCTTGGCTTGGGGGGTCTTTCAGGAAGGTAAGGAAGGTCAATGTTGTTCATCAGCATCAATATTTGTAATTATTATCTCTATAATTTGGTTTTATGTGATTCAATGATTTCGGCAAAAGCGGAATTGTTCTTTAGGTCAGGATAGGAGGAGTACATCCGGCGATACCCGTCAAAATCAAGTGTCAGAGCCTTGTCGAGCGTCTCATAGGCTGCCTGGTTTTTGCCGCTTTTCAGAAAATAGTTTGCCAGGCCGAAATAAAAGTCAGGATTTTCATCATGCCATTTTAATCCTTCCTTAAGTGTTTCCGACGCTTTTTCGTATTCTCCGAGCCCGGCATATACCAGTGAAAGTTCAAGCCAGATATCCGGGTCTTCTGGTTCCAGTTCGATTACTTTCCGATAGGCTTCCACCCCGGTTTCAGTATCGCCGATCTTTACCTGGATATCTCCAAGAATGAACCAGTAATCCGGTACAGTCGGTGAAATTTTGATTGCTTTCTTTACATAGGGAATGGCATTGCGCGGTTTGCCCATGGAATCATAAGCCATACCTGTTCCAAGCCATGCATCTGCAAATTCAGGATCCAGTTTGATTGCCTTGCGGTAATAATTGAGTGCGCTCTCAAATTTTTCCAGTTTCTCAAAACATTCGGCCACATAATAATAGGTAACCGGCTCCGGATCTTCGAAATACAGGGTTTCCAGGTATGTTTCTATGGCCTTCTCATATTCCCCCAGGTTTGCAAAGCAATTGGCTTTATTGAATGATGCTGATGTAAATGCTTCATCTATTGCAACTGCGTAATCGTAGGCCTGGACTGCCTTTTCATATAATTCAATGTTGCTGTATGCGATCCCGAGGTTGAACCATCCTGCTTTTGAGAACGGATGCTTGTCGAGGAAATTGATCAGGAAAACAATCGACTGATCCGTTCTCCGTGAAATCTCAAAACAAAAGCAGAGTTCATAGAGCGCGGCGTCATTTTCGGAGTTAAACTCAAGGGCTTTCTGAAGGTATTCAATGGCCCGGTCATATTTCCCAAGGTTTTCGTATTCAAAAGCAATGTTTGAATAGATCTCATCCCGGTCTTCGCTGTCGGTGAGAGCCAGCGTATATTCCTCTATGGCTTTTTCGTATTTTTCAAGCTGACTGTAAAGGTTTCCCTTGACCAGGAAATGATCGGGATCAGAATACCCGGTTTCCGCGAGTTCATTCAGGATCCTCAGTGCACGTTCATTTTTATTGCTGTAGATGAAATACTGAACTTTCTTCAGCATCAGACCGGTATTCCCCGGATGCTGATGAAGACCCGAGCGGATAGAAATATCTGCTTTTTCAAGGTCATTCTGATAGAGATAGTAATCAATGATCTCCTCAAATTCCTCCACGTCGAAGAAAAAATGACCTTGCTCACGGATCATTTTTTCAAACCGTTTCACATTTTCCTGTATTTCCTGATCAGGATAAAGATCAAAGAATTCTTCCATGAATACTGATAATAATATAATTTCAGTAAAATCTCTGCAAAAGTATGAAAAATAATGGTTCCGGGCTTCTTCAAAAGACCTGAGATTTGACTTTTTTTTAACAAAGGCAGGTTAGTGCTGAGAATTCAATTATTTTTGCGACAAAACCTGAATTATGAGCCTAATTAAGTCTATATCCGGCATTCGAGGGACCATTGGCGGAAAACCCGGAGACGGACTGACTCCCGTTGATATTGTCGGTTTTACGGCAGCGTTTGGGACCCTCATCAGAAAAAGGAATCCGGAAGGAAAGATCAGGATCGTCGTGGGCAGGGACGCCAGGCCTTCCGGACCGCTGGTCAGCAGCATTGTAACCGGGACCCTCCTGGGACTGGGATTTGATATTGTTGATATCGGGCTGACCACCACACCCACAACAGAGATTGCTGTGATCGCGGAAAGGGCGCAGGGAGGGATTATCATTACGGCAAGCCATAATCCCAAAAACTGGAATGCCTTGAAACTCCTGAATGAAAAGGGCGAGTTTCTGTCTGCTGCTGAAGGGGAGGAAGTTGTTGAGATCTCAGCTTCAGGTAATTTTACTTTTGCCGAAGTGAACCGGCTGGGCAATTATTCCACCGATGATTCCTATCTTCAGAAACACATTGACCTGATCATGCAGCTTCCTCTCGTTGATGCGGATGCAATCAGGGAGGCAAAACTGAGTGTTGTTGTGGATGCCGTTAACTCATCGGGAGGTATTGCAGTTCCCATGCTATTACGGAAATTGGGGGTGAACAGGATCACTGAATTGAACTGTGAGCCTTCCGGAGATTTTGCTCATAACCCGGAACCTCTTGCAGAGAATATTACTGAAATACTGGATCAGGTGGTCAGGAATAAGGCGGATCTTGGATTTGTCGTGGATCCGGATGTCGACAGACTGGCGATCGTGAATGAGGTAGGAGAGCCATTCGGTGAGGAATACACCCTTGTGGCTGTTGCTGATTATATTTTGAAAAATAATCCGGGAAACACTGTTTCAAATCTATCCTCAACCCAGGCATTGAAGGTAGTTACCGAAAAGGCCGGTGGAAAATACTTTGCCTCGGCCGTAGGAGAGGTCAATGTGGTGGAGATGATGAAACAAACCAATGCGGTGATCGGAGGTGAAGGTAACGGAGGGATCATCTACCCCGAACTTCATTATGGCCGGGATGCACTGGTTGGTATTGCACTCTTCCTGACCTACCTGGTGAAGTCCGGTAAAACCTGTTCCAGACTCAGGGATACCTACCCGACCTATTATATCTGCAAGAACAAGATCAGTTATTCACCCGATATGGATATCGACAAACTGCTCGCAGCGTTGATCGAAAAATATAAAAATCATCCGGTAATAACCATTGATGGCGTCAAGATTTTATTCGGGGAGGAATGGGTGCATCTGAGGAAATCCAATACAGAACCTATTATCCGGATCTATGCTGAAAGTGATGTCTATGCTAAAGCTGAAAGTCTCATCAAGAAGATCAATACAGATTTCAAAGAGATCCTAACCAACACTATGACCGAATGAGAAAGAAAACCCGCAAACCCATCAGGTATAAAATCGTTACCTTTAAGCTGACCACCCGGCAAAAAAGATCGCTTGATAATTTCTGCAGATCAAGGAAGAGCACACCGATCAAAGTGATCAAAAAAGCCATCCAGCCTTTGCTTGAGAAATATGCGGACGCAGCCCCTCCTGATAATTTTATTCCCGTCAATCAACTTGAATTATTTAAGCTCGATTAAAGGAAATGGTCAGGTTTTATCAAGAGTCCTTAACCCTTTGGCTGTTGGCTGTTGGCTGTTGGCTGTTGGCTTTTGACCTTTGATCTCATTTCCCCGTCAGGTTCATTTCATAGGGAGTCCTGTTCAGGATAGAACGGCCAAGCGTCACCTCATCTGTATATTCGAGTTCATCTCCCACAGAAATTCCACGCGCAATCGTTGTTAAACGGATATTGAATTCCTTCAGTCTTTTGAAAAGGTAGAAATTGGTCGTATCTCCTTCGATGGTTGCAGGCAAAGCGAGGATGATCTCTTTTGTCCCTTCATCCGCCACACGTCTGATAAGTTGTTCAAGGGTAAGATCTTCAGGTCCGATGCCCTCGATCGGAGAAATGATGCCGCCGAGAATATGATAAACGCCGTTGTACTGGCCTGTATTTTCTATGGCCAACACATCCCTGATGGTTTCGATGACACAGATGACCTGGTGATCACGTTTTGGATTGGAGCAGATCGGGCAAGTCTCTGCATCGGAAATATTGAAACATTCTTTACAATAAACGATTTCCTGCCGGAGTTTTATGATAGCGGAGCCAAAGGCTTCCACATCAGGCAGGTTTTGCTTTAACAGATGAAGCGCAAGGCGTAACGCTGTTTTTCGTCCGATCCCGGGAAGCTTTGCAAGTTCATTCACGGCATTCCCGAGCAATTTTGACGGATAGTTGTTCAGCATTTTGGGTTAATGAATTTAGAAACCGGAATTATTCTTTATTTTGCAAAATTAATTCTTTCAGAATGAATTTTATGATGAAAGTCTTCATTTTCTTAATGCTTGCCCTCGCAGCTCCGGTCCTGAAAGCACAGGATACGATAAACAGGGTCGATGATCATGGAAAAATGCAGGGGTTCTGGAGAAAAACCGACAAAACGGGGGTTAAGATCTATGAAGGTCATTTTAAGGACGGGATCCCGGTAGGAGCCTTTAATTATTTTTATCCAGATGGCAAAGTGAAAGCTCATTCCGAATATTCTTCAGGAGGGAAAAGGTCGCATACAACTTCCTATTTTTCGAATGGAAAGAAGATGGCGGAAGGAATTTACATCAATGAGAAAAAGGACAGCCTCTGGAAGTTCTTTAGTGATATCGATGGTGTACTGACATCTGAAGAATATTACAGGAACGGGAAAAAGGATGGTGTCTCGAAGACTTACTATGCAGGAAAGGGGATTGCAGAATTGCTTACCTGGAAATCCGGGATCCGGGAAGGAACCTGGGAGCAATATTACACAGACGGAAAGATAAAATTCCGTGGTTATTATAAAAATGACGACAAGGAGGGTTCATTCACATCCTATTACGATTCCGGCCAGAAGATGTCATCCGGCCAGTACAGCCTGGGTCATCCATCCGGTACCTGGATCTACTACAACAGCAAAGGGAAAATTGAAAAAAAAGAATACTACCAGGAAGGGATCTTAGTCCGGACAGAAGAAACGAAATAATTTCAGATTTCAGATTTTAGCCTGCCTGCCGGCAGGCAGGAATTCAGATTGAAATTCAGATTGACGCCTGCCTGCCGGCGGGCAGGGAAAAAGGCAGCCTGGGTTTTCAGCGACCCACTTACGACTCGATTCCTAAGCCAGTTAAGCCGTTCGGCAAATTGTACCCACCCCGACCTTCGGTCTTCCCCTCCCAAGTTCCCCGCGTACGCGGGGATCCAGGGAGGGGATTTGAGGGGTGGGTATGTGGAGTGGGTACCCCGCCTCAAACCCTAAGGCACCTCTGTAAATGTAAACTTTTACTCTTTCCGCCTCATGAAATTCCCGTAAAGAAATTCGTAATTCATATGCCTACCTGTTCCTGAAAACCAGCTTCCCGTCCTCCATGTCAACAACGATGGCCGAATCCTTGCTCACTTTTCCTTCCAGGATCATTTTAGAGAGTTCGTTCAGTAGATTTCGCTGTATCACACGTTTTATGGGTCGTGCACCGAACTGCGGATCAAATCCGATATCGGCAATATGGCTGATGGCTTTCTTTGTGACAGACAGATCAATGTCATTTTTTAAAAGCATTTGCCTGATCAGATCCACCTGCAATTCAACGACGTTCCGGATCTCTTCTTTTGTCAGAGGCTGGAACATGATGATCTCATCGATACGGTTCAGGAATTCAGGCCGGATTGTTTTCTTCAGCAGTTCAAAGACCTGCTCACGCGTATGGTTCAATAGTTCTTCACGGTTCCGGTCATTGACTTTCTCCATGTTTTCGCGGATAACCTGCGAACCGATGTTTGAAGTCATAATGATGATGGTATTTTTGAAGTCGACCACCCGGCCTTTGTTGTCTGTAAGCCTGCCATCATCAAGTACCTGGAGCAATACGTTGAAGACATCCGGGTGTGCCTTTTCAATTTCATCCAGCAGTACGACCGAATAAGGTTTCCGCCTGACAGCTTCTGTTAACTGGCCACTTTCTTCATACCCCACATAACCCGGGGGAGCACCAATGAGCCTTGATACAGTATGCCTTTCCTGGTATTCCGACATGTCGACCCTGACGATACTGGTCTCATTGTTGAACAGGAATTCGGCCAGCGCTTTCGCCAGTTCAGTTTTCCCGACGCCGGTGGTGCCGAGAAAAATGAACGAACCGATCGGCCTTTTCGGGTCCTGCATCCCGGCCCTGCTTCTGCGGATCGCGTCAGCAACGGCGCCGATGGCCTCATCCTGCCCAATGACCCGCATATGAAGCTCTGTTTCCAGGTTCAGTAACTTCTGTCGCTCACTCTGAAGCATCCGGTTTATGGGGATGCCGGTCCAGCTTGAAACAATCTCGGCAATCTCTTCTGCACCCACCTCTTCATTGACCATGGCCGACTCTTTCTGCAGTTCGGAAAGCTTTTCTTTCAGGGTGCCGATCTCTTTTTCCGCTTCCGGGATCCGTCCGTACCTGATCTCGGCGACCTTGCCCAGATCCCCGTTCCGGTTAGCCTGGTCGGCCTCATACTTCATTTTTTCGATCTCATTTTTTCTTGACTGGATCTTCTCCACAATCTCTTTTTCCGACTGCCATTTGGCCCTGAGCTGGTTACGTTCATCAGATAGATCGGCAATTTCCTTATTTAAGGATTTCAGCTTGTCTTCGTCTTTTTCACGCTTTATGGCTTCTCGTTCAATCTCAAGCTGATGGATCCGGCGTTCGATCATTTCCAGGTCGGCCGGAACCGAGTTGATCTCGAGCCTTAGTTTGGATGCAGCCTCATCGATCAGGTCAATGGCCTTATCCGGAAGGAACCGGTCGGAAATATAGCGCTGCGAAAGCTCAACAGCAGCAATGATCGCCTCATCCTTGATCCTTACATGATGATGCGTTTCATAACGCTCCTTCAGACCCCTGAGGATGGAGATTGCATCGAGTGTATCCGGCTCATCCACCATCACCGGCTGAAAGCGGCGTTCAAGGGCTTTGTCTTTTTCAAAAAATTTCTGGTATTCTTTCAGGGTTGTGGCACCGATGGCCCTCAGCTCCCCTCGCGCAAGGGCCGGTTTCAGAATATTTGCGGCATCCATGGCCCCTTCGCTGGCACCGGCACCAACAAGTGTATGGATCTCATCAATGAAGAGAATGATCTCTCCATCGGATGAGATCACCTCTTTCAGGACACTTTTCAGCCTTTCCTCGAATTCACCTTTATATTTTGCACCTGCGATCAGGGCTCCCATGTCAAGTGAGTAGATCTGCTTGGATTTCAGGTTTTCCGGGATGTCGCCATCAATGATACGGTGAGCCAGACCTTCAGCAATAGCTGTCTTTCCAACACCAGGTTCCCCAATGAGGATCGGATTGTTCTTGGTTCGTCGTGAAAGGATCTGCAGTATTCTGCGGATCTCTTCATCCCGGCCGATCACCGGATCAAGTTTCCCTGCACGCGCAAGATCGTTCAGGTTCCTGGCATACTTGTTCAGCGAATTGTAGGTTTCTTCCGCTGTCTGGCTTTTTACAGTTGATCCCTTACGAAGTTGCCGGATGGCGGCCTTTAAATCTTTTTCATTGACCCCATTATCCTTCAGAAGCCGGGAGGCCGGATCATTGGTATGAAGGATCCCCAGGAGAATATGCTCAATGCTTACAAATTCATCTTTGAATTCCTGGGCCAGGGAGTTTGCTTTCTGCAACGCCTGGTTAGCTTCATTTCCAAGGAACTGGTTGCTGCCGGAAACTTTTGGCAGAGATTCCAGCATCTTATCCAGGGCCCTGGTAAAATGGTCCATGTTGACATCCATTTTTTTCAGGAGATACGGAATGACATTGTCATCCACCATCATAATCCCTTTAAGGATATGTGACGGTTCAATCGCCTGGTTCTGCCCGGCCTGGGCGATTTCCATCGCTTTCTGGACAGCTTCCTGAGATTTGATTGTGTAATTTTCGAAAGTCATTTTTTTTATTTATTGATTTATTGATTTATTGATTTGTTGATTTGTTGATTCAGGCTTCAGGCTTCAGGCATCTGACCTCTGACCCCTGACCTCTGACCTCCATCCCGCATCCCGCATCCCGCATCCCGCATCCCGCATCCCGTATCCCGCATCCCGCATCCCGCATCCAGCATCATCAACTTCCCTGCCACGCAAATTAATCTTCTGCAATCAGTCCTTCTGTCAGAAATAATTCACAAAAAATGTCGTTTTGACTGATTTGGAATCATTACTTTTACAACCTTATTCCCTGAATATAAGAAATTATTTTACTCAATGGGTATTGCTGAAAAGAAAACGCTGGTCATTGGTGCAAGTTTAAAATCAGATCGCTTCTCCAACAGAGCGATTAAACGGCTAGTGGAAAATAAGGTACCGGTTGTGGCTGTCGGACTCCGGGAAGGGGAGGTTCATGGGGTCGGCATACAGAAGCCTTTTCCTGAGGTTGATCATATTCATACAGTGACCATGTACATCGGACCTAAAAACCAACCCGGCTGGTATGATTTTATCCTGAAGGCGATGCCTGTCAGGGTTATTTTTAACCCGGGAACCTACAATGCGGACTTTGTTCTGAAACTAAAGGAGGCTGGCATTGAAGTCGTGGAGGATTGCACGCTTATTATGCTTTCTGCCGGGGAATATTAGGAGGAATGACCAACCGAATAAATAAAATTTTAATTTTGCGGCTGAACTAGTATCATTGATGAAACAATACATTCCGCTTTTCTTTCTTTTGCTTTGTTTCCGGACAATTGGTCAGATAGTAACAATTACACCTGTTCAACCCAACCCTTTACCGGAAAAAATTTGTCCCGGTACGAGTGCAAAATTTAAGGTTTCAGTGCAGGATACCGGAGCAGTTGATACTGGATTCTATTCTTACCAATGGAGAAAAGGCGGGTTCAATATCCTTAATGACACCAATGAAACATTAATTATTGCTACTGTCACAACTGCCGATTCAGGAGTCTATCAATGCCTCGCGGTTCGTAATGACACAACCTATTTCAGTAATGAACTTCACGTCAAAACTTACCTTCCACTGGTCATCGATACCCTGTACCGCTATGATGAACTGCATTGTCCGGGTTGTGAACACAGTGTAACTTATTTGTGCAGTGTGTCCGGTGGTGACGAGGTTTATAACTTTAACTGGGGACAGGGATCAAGAGTTGATTCTGCTGGTAATAATCTGTACGTTGGATTATTCTGTACGGGCGATGCCGTGCTTACCATTAAGGATACCAGTGCAACACACTGTATTTACAGGAAATATACCGTTGAAGCGCTGACCTTGCCCAAAATGAAAATCACCAAGGACCCCAGGGATACGGTGTTTCTGACCAATCCCACCCTGACCGTAAGTTTTCCTGATACAGCCAGGCAGCATCTCAGCTATTGGGCCTGGACATTCGTAAATGATACGGCAAACGCCCATCAAGACAGTACCGTTGTAGAAATGCTGAATCCGGCTACACATGATTATACCGTTACCGGGACTTTCCCGGTTAAATTGTTTTTTACCGACATCAATGGCTGCGACAGTACTGTAATCGATACCATTCTCGTCAAGCAGATCGATCTGAAAATTCCCAGCGTCTTCACACCAAACAGTGACGGATTCAATGACGCTTTTTATTTGTATGACGGAAATAATAAAAATGATAAGCTTGATCTGAAGAAAGTGTATCTGAGCAACAGGCTGGTGGTCTTCGACCGTTGGGGGGCAAAGGTCCTTGACCGGGATAATTATGAGAATGGTACATGGGATGGAGGAAATCTTTCTACGGGTGCTTATTTCTGCATTTTCAAAGGCCATGGGAAATATGAGGATGATACGGTCAAAGGCACCGTCACAATACTCAGGTGATACTGAATGCAGGAATGCATGATGCAAAATGCAGGAATAAAATCACCACCTCACCACCTTACCACCTCACCACCTTGGTATCTAAGTATTTATCTGAATACCATCTTCAGATAGAATAACGGATTCGCCAGTTCTGCCCTGATATCCTGGTTCGTGTACATTTTACTAAGAAAATTCCTGAACTCATCGTTTCGCCTTGCCTTGGAGATTACCAGATTGAACAGGTAGGATGATTGTGCCATTTTTTGTATCAGATGACTGGTTTTTTGTTCGTTCTGAAACCTTTTTGCGATGAGTTCATCATATTCCTTAAGCATTTCCGGGGACAGATCCATTTTTTGAAAGGCATGACGGATAACCCTGGCGGCAATCTCACCACTGGCCATTGCATTCCCTATCCCTTCTCCTGTAAAGGGATCAACCAGGGAGGCAGCATCACCGGTCAGAAGGAAACCATCGCCGGAGACAGCTTTTCGTGACGGACCCAGTGGGAGACCATATCCCTCAATTTTACCTTTCATCTCTGAATTTCTGAACCTCGTTCTCAATTCGTCATCCCTGTCAATTAAACGGATCAGTTTTTCAGCGAGATTTTCCTTCTTCTCTTTGAATTGATCATACAAGATCCCAAGGCCAACGTTGGTTTCATTGTCACTTAAAGGGAATATCCACAGATAGCCGGGAAGGAGTTCCTTAAAAAAATGGAGCTCAATGAAATTCTCAGGGTGCAAATCCGAAACACCTTTGAAATAGGTCCGCACCCCGATTGAATAATTTTTATAATCCGCTGTGTTTCCTGCTAAACTGGAACCGATGACAGATCTGACGCCATCGGATCCGACCACCATTTTCCCCCTGAGTGTATTGCTTTCCCCCTGCAGGACCACTTCGTCACCCCGGCGTTCAGCAGTCTTAACCCTGAAATTTTCAATGACCGAAATTTCGCGATGCTTCTTCACATTTAGCATCAGGAAATGATCGAGGATTTCCCTTTTACAGGTATACCCGGCAGGCACTGTCGCGTCTGAAGCCGGCTGCGCAAAAGGAATATCTGCATAGTTCCTGTCAGGACTATAAAATCGGATGCCAAAAGAGGGCATGACGGATGGCAATTCTATGAAATCCCGGTAAATATCGCCGGGCAGCCGCTTCATGACATTAATAGCAGAGCCGCTGAGTGCATCCCCGCAGATCTTCCTCCTGGGAAATGTTGATTTGTCGACAAGGGCAACTTTCAGCCCCGACCCTAGAAGGTTTAGGGCCGTCGTAGCTCCTGCCGGGCCTGCTCCCACAATGATCACATCAAAAACATCCGGAGGCATCTAGGATCAATTAATAATTAAAAGTGAAAAATTAGTTCGCAGTCGGCTATTAGCAGCCGGCAGTTCGCAGTCCGTATCCCGTATCCCGTATCCCGTATCCCGTATCCCGTATCCCGTATCCCGTATCCCGTATCCCGCAGCCTGCAGCCTGAACCCGGCAACAAACTTACCCCAAATTATTTTTACTAAAAAATTTTGGCCTAATTTTGCGAAAACTGCATTATGAAGAAAACGGAGCGATACAGGGGAGTTATTGACTATTTCCTTGAACACAGACCCAATGCTGAAACAGAACTTGTTTACAAAGATCCGTATGAACTGGCTGTTGCGGTCATCCTGTCAGCCCAGTGCACGGATAAAAGGGTAAACATGATCACTCCTGAATTCTTCAAGAAATTCCCCACCCCGGTCGATTTAGCAAAAGCAAGTACTGAAGCGGTCTTTGAACTGATCAGGAGTTGCAGCTATCCCAACAATAAGGCGAAAAGTCTGGTAGGCATGGCTAAGACCCTTGTTGAGAATTATAAGGGGGAAATGCCGGACACTGTTCCAGAAATGATGAAGCTTCCGGGGATCGGACGAAAATCTGCCAATGTGCTGGCGGCTGTTGTATTCCATAAACCGGCCATGGCCGTTGATACCCACGTTTTCAGGGTTGCCACCAGGATCGGACTGACCACCAACGCAAAAAATCCTCTTCAGACTGAACTTCAGCTTGTAAAAAACCTCCCGGAAGATCTCATTTCCCTGGCACATCACTGGCTCATCCTCCATGGCAGGTACATATGCACAGCCCGTAACCCGAAATGCGCAGAATGCGGGATATCTGCCTACTGCCGTTATTTCAGCGCTGCCGGAAAGAAATGAAAGTTGTTGATAAGTAGCGCCTGATCACCACGATCTTCCATGGAAAATTCGTAATTTTGAAGGCTATATGCTTGTTAATCTTATTCCCCGCAAAATTAACTCATAATTCATAATTCAAACTCATAATTCATAATTAACATATCTTAAAACCCGGAAACATGTCAGAATTAAAGATTGGAGATCATGCTCCTGATTTTTCAGGAGTTGATCAGGATGGAAAGAACGTTTCACTGAAAGATTTTCAGGGACACAAACTGATCCTTTATTTTTACCCGAAGGATAATACCCCCGGATGCACCGCAGAGGCCTGTAACCTAAGGGATAACTACGATGCATTGCTAAAAAAGGGATACAAAATTATCGGCGTCAGTGCCGACAATGAGGCGTCGCATAAAAATTTTTCTTCAAAATATGTATTACCTTTTCCACTCTTAGCCGATAAAGACAAAATGATTATTCATCAGTTCGGAGTCTGGGGACAAAAAAATCTTTACGGAAAAATATCTGAAGGGATACTGAGGACAACATTTGTTATATCGGAAAAAGGAATCATCGAAAAAATATTCAGAAAAGTGGATACGGCAAATCATACGGAGCAGATCCTTAAGGAGATGGAAGGGTGAGGACGGAGGTCAGAGGTCAGAGGTCAGAGGTCAGAGGTCAGAAGTTGGAGGATAGAGGATAGAGGATAGAGGATAGAACTCGTAGCCCGAAGCCCGAAGCCCGAAGCCTGTCCCCGCTTTCGCGGGGATGACGGGAGTTAGAAGCCAATAATACATAACTAAATCGTTAAATTAAAAAATAAAAAAATGAGCAAAGATCTCGAAGTTAACAAGGAAAAACTAAAGGCGTTACAATTAACGCTGGACAAGATTGAGAAGACGTATGGAAAAGGAACCATCATGAAATTGGGGGATAATGCCATTGAAAATGTAGATGTCATACATACTGGTTCTATCGCCCTGGATGCTGCACTGGGCATTGGGGGACTTCCCAAAGGCCGGGTCATTGAGATCTATGGACCTGAATCTTCAGGGAAAACAACACTGGCGCTTCATGCCATTGCAGAATCACAGAAAGCCGGTGGTATTGCCGCATTCATCGATGCCGAACATGCATTCGATCGCTTTTATGGGCAGAAACTGGGAGTAGATGTGGAAAACCTCCTTGTTTCGCAGCCGGATAATGGTGAACAGGCCCTCGAGATCACGGAAAACCTGATCCGCTCCGGTGCGATTGATATTATTGTCATTGACTCTGTTGCGGCCCTCACACCGAAAAGCGAGATCGATGGAGAGATGGGGGATTCAAAGATGGGGTTGCAGGCAAGGCTCATGTCACAGGCGCTGCGCAAGCTGACTTCGACGATAAGCAAAACGGCGACCTGCTGCATCTTCATCAACCAGCTTCGCGAAAAGATCGGGATCATGTTCGGGAATCCGGAAACAACCACTGGCGGAAATGCACTGAAATTCTATGCTTCTGTTCGTCTCGACATCAGGAAGGTTAACCAGATCAAAGAGGGAGAGGACGTGATCGGGAACCGGGTAAAGGTGAAAGTTGTCAAGAATAAACTTGCACCTCCGTTCAGGAAGGCAGAATTTGATATCATATACGGCGAAGGTATTTCCCGCGTATTTGAGATCATCGACATGGCGACCGAATTGAATGTGATCAAAAAGAGCGGATCATGGTTCAGCTATGGAGATACCAAGCTTGGCCAGGGGAGAGATGCCGTGAAGAAGCTTCTCCAGGATAATCCGGAACTTGCTGATGAACTTGAAACGAAAATCAAAGAAGCGCTTTTAAATGGTAAATAAATCCGGACGTTGCATTGCAACTGTCATCATTCTCCTGTCAGTTCTTCTAACCTCATGCGGGGAAAAGAAAAAGAATACCGCAAACACTGTTCCTCCTGCAGATTCACTGAAAAGTGCAATTCTTGGCCTTGATAAGCAGATTTCGGGCGATGTTTCAAATGCTGACCTGTATCATTCGCGGGCCAGGCTTTACCTTCTTGACCATCAGTTTGACCCTGCATTGAGGGATATTAACAAGGCCATCTCGCTTTCTCCTAAAACGCCTTCATTTTATATTACGCTGTCAGATATTTTTCTCTTGATGGGAAGGCCTGACAATTGCAGGGATGCATTGTTAAAAGCAGTGGAACTCGATCCGGGAAATAATGAAGCCATTCTTAAACTCGCCAAGCTAAACCTGATCATCAAGGATTATAAAATGACCTTCGAATACGTGCGGAAGGCCCTGGATATTGATAAGACAAATCCGAGGGCTTATTTTATCAGGGCCATTGCACTTCTTGAATCGCATGATACTGTTCGTGCCGTTGCCGATCTGCAAACCGCGGTCGACCAGGATCAGGGCTATTATGATGCGTACATTCAACTGGGAAAAGTATTTTCCCTCAGGAATAATATCCTGGCGGTTGATTATTTAAAAAACGCATTAAGACTTAAACCTGAAAGCAAAGAAGCGTTATACATGCTTGGCATGTTCTACCAGGAGAATGAACAATACGAAAAGGCAACCGATACTTATATGCAACTGGAGAAAGCCGACTCGGCGTTCAAAGAGGCACCGTATAACATCGGTTACATCAACCTTGTTTACCTGAAAGATTTTTCCAAAGCTGTTACATGGTTTTCAAAAGCCCTGGGCTGCGATCCGGGCTATATTGAAGCGTATTATAACCGTGGTCTGGCCTACGAATATATGGGTGAGTTCGAAAAGTCCTACAAAGATTACAAAAGAACCCTTGAATTGCATGTAAACTATCAGAAAGCCATTGACGGTCTCAACCGGCTCGACAAAAAAATGGGACGGAAGTGATGATCAGATCGAATCAAGAATGTCGTTAAATTCACCCTTTTCTCCTTCCCTGAACAGGATGTAGTGTATGTCAGAGTGAACATTGACAAGCCGGTATCCGAATCGGGTCTCGAAGAGAAATTTACAATCCCTTACCGCATTTTCCTTTGCTGACTTTAACGGCTTCTGGTACAGGAGAAGGAAATCTTTCAGATCCTGGTAAATGTCGGTCAGGTTCTCCGAAAGACTTGCTCTCACTGCATCCTGATGTGACTTTTCATGATGATCAATGAAATAGTAAAGATCCACTTCTCCGAGTTTCAGGTGAAGGTTGTTGAAGAGTTCCTCCCATTGCTCTTCCGTTACAAAATGCTCAGCAGCATCTTCATCATCTGTTTCAATTTTAGGCAATAAAGCCGCTTTTATATAGAGCAACGGGCAGATCTTCTGCAGATAATCCAGCACGTCCTCTTTCGTTTTATCATTAACGTTTTCGAGAAACAGACAATATTCATTTGCCACTGTGAGCATTTCAATGACTTTTTTCGAATACACAGGATCAACCTGCATTTGACTATTTTTTCCTTCCATATCAATTGGTTTGTAAGCTTTCCGAATGAGGCGATGAAACATTGAAATCCTGCAGCTGAATGCCTGTATTGACATCAACTCCATAATAAAACCAGGGGCTTCCCTCCGGACTGACAGGATAAAAATAAAGTGAAAGAATAAGTGCCGGAAATATCAGGTTGTCATTCTTTATCATGATCCCTGTACGGATTCCTGAATAAAACCTGCTTTTGAACAGATTGTTGTTCGAAGATGAAACAAGACCGCCCTGCAATTGTGTCATCAAGGCAAATTTAAAGCCATAAAAATACCATGGAGTGAACATAACGGTTGTGAAGTGTCCTGTAACCGACTCGATTCCCTGCAATGATTTTATGTCATTGGTCTTCGGGTAATGCAGGTTGGTATTTATATCGGAATAATCGAGGTTGTTAAGCTTGAAGTTAAACCCCCTGTTATAATCGAGTGTGAGGTATGAACGGAATTTGTACTTTCTGTCAGGTGTGTAGTATAGGTATGACATATAACTCCCGTGTAGCTTTAAGACTCCATCTTCAATTCCATGATGATAGAAATACCCTCCCACTTTGATCTCACCTGAAAGATACCCGAAATTCCTGATAAAATCACCGGCTCCTGCGCTAAAACCAGCGTAAAGCCTGTTATAGAAATCCGTAAATTCCGGACCGGTGGTCAGCTGTAAGATATGGCCGTATGGAATATTCTCCGTTTTCCCCAGTTCCTGAACGTAATCAGTCAGGTAATAATTGTTTTTTGATAGTGCAAGACTTCCAAAATATTGAATTACGTTGTAGTACCTTCGGTTTGAATCAAGGGATATGAATGGCCTGGAGTCATAATGCCTTGTATTGCAACCTGCAGAAAGAACAATTCTGGACGGTTCGCCTGGTTTTTTTAACAGGAATGCCCTTCCAAGCCATAAATTGGCTACCTGTAAATATGAGGTAATTGGTTTGACCCCAATTGGATCATAAACATCCTTTTTATATTCGAAGAGGCTATTGCCGGCCCATTTGGTTGTATTAGCGACAAATTTCCTATCGAATGAAATGCCAAAGGTATGGGAACCATTATAATCTTCCTGGAATTTCACCATGCCATCAATGAATGAGCCTCCGATATTGACCACCATATAAGATCCTTCATTGTAAAACAGGAATGGTGAGGTATTGTCCTGGATGGACAAGACATTTGAAAAACGATCCCCGAGCCCGAGGAAGTTACCATCATACAACCTGCAGGCAAGGCTGTTAGGCGTTGCTTTTATGAGGCCAATCCCCAGAGACCATACATCTTCCGTGATGACAGTGATGTCGACCGAATCCTCTGCACTTGGAACGGGAGTGCAAACAAGTCTGACGTCATTGATAGCAGGAAGTTGACGGAGGATCCTTTCGTTGTCAGCCAGAACTGTCGGATCAACCCTGTCGCCTTGCCTGAACAATAGATTCTTTCTGATCACAAACCTCTTTGTTCTGAGATGAATATTGTTGAGGGTTTTGCCAAGTGCGGTTTTTGCATCTGTGATCGTATCATAAAGTGAAGCACCGAAAGGATCGAGGGTGGTGACATTGATTTTCCTGATGATCTTTCCCTGGTATTGAACATAAGGCAATTCACTTCTTATATTCTGAATGGCATCAATAACCGCAGGATACCTGGGTTTTGTAAATGCCAACGGATAGAGGAGCCTGGTAATTCTGTGCCTGCTGAATTTTCTGTAAACGGAATCATAAAAGTCTTCGGCCTGTTTCATCTGTTTTATTTCATCTTTTGTTATGGACAGGCTTCTAACCAACATGAAAGTATCCCTGGGGACAATGATAAACGTTGACGTTGAAAGAATGATAATTCCTTTTGGGATATAAATCGTATCAGCCCTCAGTGAATCACCGGGTATCCCTGAAGTTTTGTGTGACTGAGCCTGGGTAAGAAGAGGGGCAATCAGCAGAATAACATAAAGGATTCTCTTTTTGTGTTTGGTAAAAACATTTTCAAATGCGATGTTCCGGAAACAGTTGATCATTTATTGAAGATGCATGGAAGCAATAATGTTCTGGATTTTGTTGCTCAGCTTATTTTCAATCTCATCATACTTGTTCTTTTCTGCAAGGGTTTCCCTGACACTGAAATAGTACTTTATCTTTGGTTCCGTTCCTGATGGTCTTACACTGATTTTACTCCCATCCTCGAGGATAAACTGCAATACATCAGATACCGGGAGGCTGATCGGTCTTTTTTCTCCTGAAACAAGATCAATCTCCACCTGTTCCAGATAATCCTTTAGACGTATCACCCTGGAATTGTTTATACGCTCGAATGGCTTCTTACGATAGTCAACCATCAGCTGTTTAATTTCTTCAGCACCCGATTTGCCCTTTTTTGTGACTGAAATAAGATGTTCCTTGTAAAACGAAATTTCCGTATATATATTGATTAACAAGTCAAATAATGATAACCCGCGGTCGACCATATATGCCGCGGCTTCAGCAATCAGGGCGCATGCGCTCACCGCATCTTTGTCCCTGACAAAATCGCTGATGAGGTAACCATAGCTTTCTTCACCTCCGACGATATATTTTTTCTTACCTTCATTTTGACGAATTACATCAGCAATGAATTTAAAACCTGTCAGGCATTCAAAGACGTCAATGTTAAACAATCTGGCAATGTCTTTCAGCAGGTCGGATGTTACAATTGTTGTAACAATGAATTCGTTCCCAGTCAGCCGTTTCTGTTCTTTCCATTGATTCAGGATGTAATAGAAGAGAATTTCGGCGGTTTGATTTCCATTGAGCAATACAAAATTGCCATGATGGTTCTTCAATGCAATCCCGACACGGTCTGCGTCAGGATCTGTGGCCATAATAAGGTCCGCATCAATCTCTGCTGCTTTCTGCAGCGCCATGTCAAGCGCGTCATGCTCTTCCGGATTGGGAGACCTCAGGGTTGGGAAATTCCCATCCGGAACCGCCTGTTCTTTTACAATGGTTACATTGGTAAAGCCATATCTGGAAAGGATTTCCGGTACAAGGATCCTTCCCGTTCCATGAAGAGGTGTATATACGATCTTCAGATCCTTTTGCCGCTTATTTACATCCGGTGAAAGAGTCAGGGCGGCGACCTTTGCGAGGTAGATCTGGTCGATCCCGTCTCCGATAACATTAATATTCTCCCGGATTCCGGTCCATTTAACATCATCGATGCTGGTGATCATTTTTACTTCATTGATCACATTCACATCATGCGGTGAGATCATTTGTGCACCATCATCCCAATATGCTTTATATCCGTTGTATTCTTTCGGATTGTGCGAAGCCGTGATCATGACACCACTCTGGCATCCGAGGTGACGTATGGCAAAGGATAATTCCGGAGTCGGTCGTATGTCGTCAAATATGAAAACCTGGAATCCATTTGCAGAAAGCACTTCAGCACATACATGTGCGAAAAATCTGCTGTTGTTCCTGCTGTCATAGGATAATGCCATTTTTATCGGATGAATTTCCGGGAACATTTTTTTAAGGTAATTGGCCAGTCCTTGTGTTGCCATTCCCACGGTATACTTATTCATCCGGTTTGTACCGACACCCATGATTCCCCTAAGGCCACCCGTACCAAATTCGAGATCCCTGTAAAAAGCATCTGTAAGTTCAACCGGGTTGTTCTGAATCAGGTCTTTCACCTTTTCTTTCGTTTCCTTATCAAATGAGCCTTTTAACCAGTTCTCAGCCCTTTCAAGTATAAGTTTATCTGTTGTTGCGTTCATATTAATTTGCCTTTATATTTTAGATTTAACCAGATTTATAATGTGCAACAAATGATCTGTTTTATTGCCCCCATGTTTTACCGTATTTTGAAATGCATTCTTTCAGACTGTCCCGCCAGAATGGAATTACGATCCCAAAGCGATCTCTGATCTTTGATTTGCTTAAGACACTGTAGAATGGCCGAACGGCAGGAGTAGGGTAATCCTTTGTTTCAACCGGATGGATTTTGCAGGTTATTTCTCCGAACTCCACGACCGCTTTGGCAAAATCGTACCAGCTTGCAACCCCTTCATTTGAAAAATGATACAACTCAGGTTTCTCCAGGAGTTTCATTTCCGGGATAATGTCAAGGATCATACGTGCCATATCACGTGCATATGTGGGAGTTCCTATCTGATCCTGAACGACTTTCAATTCGCCTTTTTCCCTGCCTTTTGTAAAAATGGTCTTTGCAAAATTGGTACCAGAACCTGAATAAAGCCAGGAGGTTCTTAGGATCAGTCCATGTACGCCAGATGAAATTACTGCTTTTTCACCTTCAAGCTTGGTCCTTCCGTATTCTGAATCCGGGTTAGTCGGATCCGATTCCACATAGGGCCGGTGGTTTTGACCGTCGAAAACATAATCGGTGGAAATATGGATCATCCATTGACCTTTCTGACGGGCGATACCTGCCAGCTGCTGAGGTACCCCGGAATTCAGGATCGAGGCCAGCTGTGGCTCAGATTCAGCCCTGTCAACTGCAGTATACGCAGCACAGTTTATGATGCCATCAAACCTGTTGTTGTTCATGAACCTTGCAATAGACACATTATCCGTAAGGTCCAGTTCCCGGATGTCAATAAAGGTAAAATGGTAGAGGCCGTACTCTCCGGCAAGTTCCTGCAATGCAGTTCCAAGTTGCCCCTGACCACCTGTAACGAGGATGTTCATATGATCTGCCTGTTTTTAATACTGAAATCTTGAACAAACCTACATTAATTTTAGGAATTTGGCAAATCTTGAGGAATGATGCAGGATGCTGTCCCCGCTTTCGCGGGGATGACGAACTGGATGCTGGATGCTGGATGCTGGAAGATAGAGGATGGAGGATGGAGGATGGAGGATGGAGGTTGGAAGCCTGACCTTGCCTGAAGCCTGAAGCCTGTTCCCGCTTTCGCGGGAATGACGTAAAAAGAAAGCCCCTCCGTGATTGGGGAGGGGTTGGGGAGGGGCAATCTGAAGCCTGCATAAATCCGTCCTCCCTATCAAATGTGAAATATTTTTCCCTATCTTTATAGTCTGAAATCTGATAATTAAAGCTGTGAGCAGGAACGTCTACCGTAACACCAAAGGGATCATCATTGCATTCCTCCTGATTTTTCACCAGGGAGTCATGGCTCAGCTTGCGGTTGTCGAAGGATCTGCAATGAATATGACACCCCTTCAATTGGTTCAGAATTACCTGATAGGTTCCGGGATCACCGTCAGCAATGCCACCTATAACGGTTCAACGGCACTTATCTCTTCCAACCAGATCGGTACCTTTATGACACATGGCACCGCGACAACTCAACTTGGATTGACTGCAGGAATCCTGATGACCTCAGGCAAAGCGAGCATTGCAATCGGTCCGAACAATAAGACGGGAGCAGGACTCATCACCAACGGTCCGGCTGATCCGGATCTGAATATCATTTCAAGCGCAATTACGCATGATAAGGCGGTTCTTGAATTTGATTTTATCCCCCAGTCAGATACCGTCAGGTTCAGGTATGTTTTTGGTTCGGAAGAATTTCTGGAGTTCTGCAACCAGTTCAATGATGCGTTTGGGTTCTTTCTCAGCGGACCCGGCATTACCGGGACATTCTCAAACAACAGCATCAACATCGCCCTGATGCCCGGAACCAATAATTACGTGACCATAAACAATATTTGCAATAACCCAAACTCGAGATGGGATAACCCGCCAAATGCACCGAACTTCCAGTACGATGCACTGACCCATGTTTTCAGGGCATGGAGTGTAGTCGTGCCTTGTTCTACCTATCACATCAAGCTGGCAGTTGCGGATGCCGTTGACGGTCAGCTGGATTCAGGCGTTTTCCTGGAAAAAAACAGCTTCAGCAGCCCCGGGTTAAGCATGAGCAACAGCGCAAATATCCCTGCCATTGGCAATGTTGCAGTGGAAGGATGCAATGATGTTACGGTCAGTTTTCACTTGTCAACTCCGTTGACCTATACATACCGCGTTCATTTTTCGATACTGGGGAATGCTACCAATGGCATCGATTACTCGCACATACCGGATTCCGTGACATTCCTTCCGGGCCATGACAGCGTTGCCCTTGTTATCCATCCGTTGCTGGATCTTGTTCCTGAAGGGCCCGAAGGGGTAATTATCCGGCTCAACCAGGTTTCCTGCAACGGTGTCATCAATGCGGATACGATAGGAATACTTGATTATACTCCGTTATCATTACAACCGCTTCACGATACCACATTCTGTTATGGAAACGAGATCATCCTGGCAGCGGTTCCTTCAGGCGGTCTCCGGCCATTAACCTATCTGTGGAATATTAATCCGGGTACAGACAGTACAATCATGCTCACGCCCCCGGTAGGGATAAATAATTACAATGTCACCGTGAGTGACAGGTGCAATTTTTCAGTATCTGATACCAGCATCGTTACCGTACACCCGGTTCCAGTTGCCGATGCGGGACCTGATGTTACCATTCCCAACGGCACAAGTACCACCTTGCACGGAACGGCTTCTGCCGGGTATGGGAATTACGGGTTTTACTGGGAATCGAATCCCCCCGGTTTTACTTCCATGCTTCAGGATCCCAATACAGGCAACCTTTCATTTTCGACGATCTACAATCTTGTGGTCACTGATGTTGCAAGCGGATGCCAGAGCCTCTCGGATGAGGTCATGGTGATTGTGGCAGGCGGGCCGCTTACAGTGAACCCGGCGGCTCAACCCGATACCATCTGCCTTGGCGATTCGGCCCGCCTCTATTCGCTTGGGGGTGGAGGCTCAGGAATCTACACATACAACTGGACGTCGGATCCTCCCGGGTTCACATCAACCGCCAGTAATCCTGAGATCGTCCCGACTGAATCCACGACATATTTTGTCACCATAAATGACGGATTCAACCAATTATCAGGAAACACCAGGATCACAGTTAACCCATTGCCCCAGATAAGACTGGGACCGGCGGATACGGCAGTATGCATCTATGATTCGGTTACGATCGATGCCGGGAACCCCGGTTCCACCTATCAATGGTCAAATGGCGCCACAACAAGGAAAATCACATTCATGGCCACCGGGATCGGTTATGAAGTTCAGATTTACAAGGTGATCGTGACCAACCAGAATCACTGCAAGGATTCCGCATCGATCAGTGTGACATTCGACATGGCCTACTGCACAGGGATGATGCCGCAGCCAACCCGGGAGTACTTCACAATCATTCCGAATCCTTCAACGGGAACCTTTTTGATCAGGCTGAATTCCGATTCCGATCGGCTGGATATTTGCATTTACAACCTGCTCGGAGAAAAGGTGTTTAACGACAGAATGAATGGTGTCAGGGGTAATAACAAGGAAAAAGCGATTGATGTATCATTTCTTTCGAAGGGGATTTACATCATCCAGGTCACAGGGGACCATTTTTCGACTTCCGCGAAAATCATAATTCAATAGGTTGCAGGCTACAGGCTTTCCCTATGCTGTCATTCCCGCGAAAGCGGGAACAGGCTACAGGCTTCAGGCTGCGGGATCAAAACATCTATCCTCTATCCTCTGACCTCCGTCCTCCGACTTCTGACCTCCGACCTCCGACCTCCGTCCTCACTCCTCCAGCTTCATCTTCATCTGGATCGCTTTAACATCTTTACTAAGCTGCTGAAGGGTTTGTGCAATTGACATTGTATGGCCTGCAGTATTTTGAGGGATCTCCGAACTGATATAATGAACGAACTGCCAGATCTCCCGGATATCGCCCACCATCATTTCATAGGGTTCATAAGCCGGATTCAGAGAATGCAGGATAAATTTCCCGTCGGAAATCAGCTTGTTCTCTATAACTTTAAACACAACCCCTTCTTCAACAGTTAGTATGATACAGGCGTCCTTGTCGCGGATCGTTCGCCAGTCCTGGACATAAACCCCGGTGACCCATGATCCGTCGGGGATCGGGAGCATGGAATCGCCGCTCACCTGGAATGTCCGGTATTTCTTCTGTTTTGAAAGAAAAGGCAACCGGAATGTCGGTAAAATGCTGATGTATTCAGGATCTGCAAACCCGCTTTTGTAGCCCGCTTTTGCCTTTTCGGAAACAAGCTCGATGTTTTCATCATTGTCGGAACCTACGGTGGTAGCCAGTATCCGAAGGTTGGTCCCTTTCATAAAGATGTCATACCCGCGTTCAACCTGCCTGACCTGGCTTTCAGGCAGGGCCGTAAGATCAATCTTGACAAGCGTATCGATCGAAATATTGAAATATTTTGAGAATGCGATCAATACTTCTACCGAAGGCTGGGCAACACTATTCTCATACCCACTCAGGGTTGAACGTATCATTTTTAGGGCCACAGCCAAATCATCCTGGGTGCGTCCCATCCGTCTCCGGAGGAATTTTATATTGGAATTGAAAAACATGGCGAAAAATTTTGTATCTGCAAAGATAATGATTATATTGTAATCACAAAAATGATTAATAATTAATCATTGTAAACGAGTAGCGAAATAGCGAAATAGCGAGGTAGCGAAAAAAACTTCGGAAATTGTATTACCTTTTGGATAGATGGCCGATTAAGCAGGAAAAAAAGCATGGAACCGTATGATGTAAAAACGTTTAATCAACGAATGAGAGCAAGGACAGAAAAGTTTGCTGTGTCGGTTTACCGGGTACTTGGAAATGTTAAACTGAATGACATGAACAGGATTGTGATAAAGCAACTTGTGAAAAGTGCGACATCGGTTGCAGCAAACTACAGTTCTGCAACAAGGGGCCGGTCTGAAGCCGAGTTCTATTCAAAGCTGTGCATTGTTGTTGAAGAATGTGATGAAACCGTTTTCTGGATTAATTTTCTGATCTCAACCGGAATACTTAACCAGGAACAGGTGCAGGAACTGAAAACCGAAGGAGAAGAACTTCTGCAGGTATTCTCAACAATCCGTAAGAAATTGAAGAACAAACGCTTTTCCCAAAAATGATTTTGCTTCTATTTCACTATTTCGCTACTTCGCTACTTCGCTATTTTTAAATATGCTAGCCATGAACCGCAATATCGTCCACTTCGACCTCGACACCTTTTTCGTGTCGGTGGAACGGCTGCAGAACAGCCAGCTGGTTGGCAAGCCTGTGATCATCGGGGGCATGTCAGACAGGGGCGTGGTGTCAAGCTGCAGCTACGAGGCACGCCGCTTCGGCGTAAGCTCGGCCATGCCGATGAAAATGGCGAGGGTGCTGTGCAAGGATGCCGTATTTATCAGGGGTGACATGGAACAATATTCAAAGTATTCGAACATGGTCACCGATATCATTGCAGAGCGTGCGCCGGTGTATGAGAAAGCTTCCATCGACGAGCATTATATCGATATCACCGGCATGGACCGCTTTTTCGGATCGCAGAAGTGGACCCATGAACTCCGGAAAGCGATCATTCAGAATACCGGCTTGCCGATATCTTTCGGGTTGTCGGTCAATAAGACCGTTTCAAAGATCGCTACCGGCGAAGCCAAGCCGAATGGCGAACTGATGGTGCCACAGGATACGGTAAGGACTTTCCTCTCCCCGCTGTCCATCCGGAAGATCCCGGGAATAGGGGAGAAGACCTTCCCCCTGCTCCGTTCCATGGGCGTTTCCACCATCGAAACACTGAGCATGATCCCGAAGGATATGATGGAACGGGTCATGGGCAGGAACGGGGCCATCCTGTGGGAACGGGCCAACGGGATCGATTCAACCCCTGTCCAGCCCTATTCGGAAAGCAAATCCGTAAGCACCGAAACGACGTTCGAGCAGGATACCATCGATATTGTCAGGATGAAAGAGATCCTGGTAAAGATGGTGGAAAAGCTTGCGTTCGAGCTCCGTGATCAGCAAAAGCTCACCGCCTGCGTGACCGTCAAGATCCGCTACTCGAATTTCGATACCCATACCATCCAGCAGCAGGTCCCGTACACTGCATTCGATCACGTGCTGATCCCGCTGGTGAAGGAGCTGTTCGATAAACTGTACCAGCGCAGGATGCTCATCCGGCTGATCGGGGTTCGTTTCAGCAAGCTTGTACCCGGCAGCCCTCAGCTCAACATGTTCGAGGAAAGCACGCAAATGATCAGCCTCTACCAGGCCATGGACCGCATCCGGTCAAAGTACGGGCAAACGGCCGTAAGACGCGCGGTAGCACTGCAAATAGCGTCCCCGCCTTCGCGGGAATAACGGTGAGAAATGGCAAACAAGTGGAAACTCACCATCTCACCAGTTCACCAGTAATTATTCCGGATAATGTACATAAACTGCCACTCATATTACTCCCTCCGTTACGGAACCCTTTCCATCGACAGGCTCGTGGAGAGTGCAAAAGCCATGGGGATCAAGACCCTTGCACTGACGGATATCAATAATTCCACCGGCATCATGGATTTTGTGAAGATATGCAAGGAGAACGGTATCCGTCCCATTGCCGGCATCGAGTTCCGGAACGGTGACCGGTTGTTATATACCGGACTTGCTAAAAACAATCAGGGTTTCATGGAACTCAACGATTTTCTCAGTTATCATACCATTAACAATATACCGCTGCCGGATGAAATGCCGGGATCGGAGAACATTGTGGTCATATATCCTGCGTTGCACCTCACCCCCTGGCCTCCTCTCCTGAAGGAGAGGAGGAAGGGGGCCGGGGGGATGGGGGGTGAGGTTATCGGTATCCGTCCCTCTGATCTCGGCAAACTCCGGCTGAACGGGAATCAGGACATCCTCCGGCAATCCGTTATCTTTTCTCCCGTCACGTTCAGTACGCTGCAGGAATACGAGCTTCACCGCAACCTGAGGGCCGTTGACAACAACATTCTCCTGAGCCGTCTCGGGCCGGGAAATACGGCAGGTCCGGATGAAAAAATGATGCCGGTGCCCGAGCTTATTGAAAAGTATAAGGACTTTCCTCAGCTCATACGGAATACCGAAAAGCTTATGGATGAATGCCAGATCGATTTTGATTTCAAGGAATGCAAGAACCGGAAGACGTTTACCGGCCAGCATTATGATGATAAAACCCTTCTTGAGAAACTTGCCCGTGACGGCCTTGATTACCGTTACGGAAAAAAGAACCGGGAAGCGGAAAAGCGAATCAGGCATGAACTGGAGGTGATTGACAAAATGGGCTTTTCGCCTTATTTCCTTATTGCCTGGGACATCATCCGTTACTCCATGTCACGTGGCTTCTACCACGTTGGCCGGGGGAGCGGGGCCAACAGCATTGTCGCCTATTGCCTGCGGATCACCGATGTCGACCCGATCGACCTCGATCTTTATTTTGAGCGGTTCATCAACCCGAAACGAACGTCACCTCCCGATTTCGATATCGACTATTCGTGGAAGGAGCGGGACGAAGTGCTGGATTACATATTTAAAAGGTACGGCACGAAGTACACGGCCCTGCTTGGTGCCATGTCAACATTCAAAGGAAATTCGATCTACCGCGAACTGGGCAAAGTGCATGGTCTTCCGAAGCAGGAAATGGACCAGTTGCTGAAAAACCCCGATGATGTTAATTTTCAGAGCGACCTGGTCAATAAGATTGCAGAACTGGGGCGGATGATGGTTGACTTTCCTAACATCCGCAGCATTCACGCTGGAGGGATCCTTGTCTCCGATAAGCCCATTACGTATTATACGGCCCTGGACATGCCTCCCAAAGGTTTTCCCACAACGCAATGGGACATGTATGTTGCCGAAGATATCGGGTTTGAGAAACTCGATATCCTTAGCCAGCGGGGCATCGGCCATATCAAGGAATCGGCGGAGATCATCAAGGCAAACCGCATGGTCAGCGTAGATGTTCACCAGGTGAGGGCATTCAAGAAGGATGAGAAGGTGAAGCAATTGCTGAGATCGGGTGAAACGATCGGCTGCTTTTACGTGGAAAGTCCGGCCATGCGCGGATTGCTGAAAAAGCTGCATTGCGACAACTACCGGAGCCTGGTGGCCGCCAGCTCCATTATCAGGCCGGGCGTTGCCCGCTCGGGCATGATGAAGGAATACATTTACCGGTTCCATCATCCGGACGGATTCAAATACATGCACCCGGTGATGGAAGAACAGTTGAAGGAGACTTACGGTGTAATGGTTTACCAGGAAGACGTGCTGAAGATATGCCATCATTTTGCAGGGCTAGACCTTGCTGATGCCGACGTCCTGCGCAGGGCCATGAGCGGCAAATTCAGATCACGCAAAGAACTCGACCGGATCATTGAAAAATTCTTCAGCAACTGCAAAAGCTTCGGATACCCGGATGAGGTCACAAAGGAAGTCTGGCGCCAGATCGAGTCTTTTGCAGGGTATTCCTTTTCCAAAGCCCATTCGGCTTCCTATGCAGTGGAGAGTTACCAGAGCCTGTTCCTGAAAGCCCATTATCCATTGGAATTCATGGTGGGTGTGATCAATAATTTCGGGGGATTCTATCCGTCATGGGTTTATTTCAATGAAGCAAGGAACCTTGGGGCCGTTATCCATCTCCCATGTGTGAACAGGGGAGATTATAAAACTACGATCAGGGTGAAAGATGTCTTTGTGGGATTCGTTCATGTTGCAAACCTTGAGAACCAAACCGGAAAGCTGATCAGCGAAGAGAGGAAGTCCAATGGAGAATTCACGGGTTTACAGGATTTTGTTGACCGGACTGCAACTTCTCTCGAACAACTGATCATCCTGATCAGGATAGGGGCATTCCGCTTTACAGGGAAAACAAAAGCACAGCTGCTGTGGGAAGCACACCTGCTTGCGGGACACAAGCTGGCTGAACCCAGGCAGGATTTCCTCTTTTCAACTCCCATGAAAAAATATGAGCTACCTGCACTTGAACAAAGCAAGCTGGAAGATGTTTATGATGAGATCGAATTTCTCGGATTCCCTGTCAAGCATACCTATTTTGACCTGCTTGAAACCTCCTTCCGGGGTGAAATTACAGCTCGGGAGATGAATGACAACATCGGGAAAACAGTCAGGATGCTGGGACAGCTCGTGACGATCAAGTATGTAAGGACAATACACAAGGACTGGATGCACTTCGGAACGTTCACCGATATCAACGGGCATTTCTTTGATACGACTCATTTCCCGGTGTCGGTAAAGAATTATCCTTTCAGGGGCGATGGCATTTACCTGGTCCTCGGAAAGATTGTGGAAGAATTCGGATTCCCCAGCATGAACGTGGAAAAGATGGCGAAGATGCCGCTCAGGAAAGATCCGCGGATGGCCTGATCATGGATCAGTATTTCCTTGCGATGATCACAATATTGTTTCCCAGTACCGGCAGATCTTTTGTGTAATAGTACTGTTGGTTAATATACCAGAGTGCCTGCCTGAAGATTCGTTTCTGGGACTGGCTCCTGGTAATAAAATTGAAAATCAGGACACCTTTTGGATTCATAATTTCTTCGATCCTGTCAAGAAAATCAGCCTCAGTGAATTGTTTAGGTACGTTGCTGTCAATGAACAGATCAATGATGATCATATCAAAGCGTTCCTGCGTCTGTTTAACAAATTCAAATGCATCAGCTTCAACAATCTCGGTATCCTTATACTCATCTACCTTGAAATACCTTTTGCCCAGTCGTAAAACAACAGGATCGTGTTCGACCGCAACAATTCTGACCGGTAAATTCCATTCATCTTTTAATATCTTAATGACCGAACCCGCTCCCAATCCAAGCAATAATGCATTATTCACTGATTTTCCAACGGGGTTGACATCCATGAAGATCAATCGGAAAAGCCGGTGAAGCGATCCGAAAGAATAATTGGCATGCTCTGAATCCAGCACGTATTGGCCGTCCCTGTACCACACTTCCAGCTTCCCGTTTAACGGACTTTCAGTGGTGGTAATCTTATAGCCCCATAAAAAACTAAAAATCTTTTTAAAATTCACGCTCACCCTGCCTTTCTGTCATTAACACAACACACTTTTCTACTTTTTAACTCCTGCAAGCATACTTGTTCCCTGGGTGGTTTCGATCCTTTTGATTTCAGAAAACCCTGCATTTTCCATCCATCCTCTGATTTCGGTCTCCGTATATGTGTCTCCCTTTTCCGTTCCAACCAGCATGTTCAATGCAAATACAGCCCCGATTCCTGGTTCAGTCCGGTCCTCACTCATGATATGATCCAGAATGACCAGTTGTCCGCCTGCAATCAGAGATTGTGCACATTTCTTTACCAGACGCTCATTTTCTGAAGGTGAATTTATATGTACGACAGCTGAAACAAAAACGAGGTCATAGCCGTTTCCGAAATCATCAAGGAGGTAATCCCCCGGAAGGGTATTCACTCGGCCGGTAAATCCTTCTTTACGGATATACTCCTCTGTGATCGGGACGACTGAAGGGAGGTCGAACACAGTTCCTTTGATGTTTCCGTTCCGGCGAATCATTTCGAATGTAAAAAGACCTGATCCCCCGCCGATATCTAGAACACTTGAAGTGCCGGCCAGATCAAGAAATGCTGCAACCTCCGCTGCCTGTTTCCTTCTTGAATGCATTGCTGCAATAAAGGAAGTAAGCCAGTCTTCGTCCCTTTCGCCGATCGGGATTTCCATCGAAACAGAAGTGCCTTTCCTGATACAGTCGGTAAGTGTACTCCATGTCTTCCAGAGGTTGAGTGAATGTGTTACGCCAGCCATGAAATTTGGTGACCCTTTGACAAGAAAGGCTGAAGCGAATTCAGTATTGCTGAACGTATTCCTCTCTTTGGTCAATAACCCGATGGCAACGAGGGCATTCAGCAAACGGTCAGTCGCCCTTGCATCGGTCCCGCAACTGAGAGCGATTTCCGGAGAGGTGAGCATCCCTTTGTGAATGATGGTGAAGATCTCCAGTTCAAAAGCCGACAGAATGATCCTGCTGATCCTGAATCCCTGGATCAGCTCCATTAATTCTGCCTGACTTTTTATTTCATTTTTCATCAGATTGAAATTTTTCTCCTATATGCGAATAATCAATTTATTTAATTATTTTTGTAAAGAGAGGGAAACACCCTTCTACATATTTCGATGTTTCATTTAAAAACAGACAATTATGAATAACGCAATTTTATCCATCGTCGTACTTCTGGTCATATTCTTTTTCTTTTCCGGCATCCGGATCATCAGGCCTACTCATCGCGGACTGATAGAACGTTTGGGCAAATACCACCGGTTTGCCCAGCCAGGCTTCAACTGGATCATACCGTTCATCGATAACATGTACAAAATTAATATAACGGAGAAAATGATCAATGCTGAACCGCAGGAAATTATTACCAATGATAACCTGAATGCCCGTGTTGATGCCCAGGTTTACTTCAAGATAAAGCCTGACGAACAGAGTGTTAAGAACTCCCAGTACAATGTTAATAACATTGAATACCAGATCGTGAATCTGGCCCGTACAACATTGAGAAATATTATCGGCACGATGACACTGAAATCTGCAAACAGTGAACGCGGCAAGATCAATAAGGAACTTCACGGGACACTTCTTGAGGAAACCAGGGAATGGGGCATTGAGATCGTTCGTACCGAATTGAAAGAGATCGACCCTCCCAAGGATGTTCAGGAGACGATGAATAAAATTGTAAAAGCCGAAAATGAGAAAATTGCCGCCATCGATTTTGCGACAGCTACTGAAACCCGCGCCGATGGAGAGAAAAGAGCAGAGATCCGGAAAGCAGAGGGTGTAAAGCAGGCTGCAATTTTACGTGCAGAAGGTGATGCCCAGGCCATCCAGCTTGTCAATGAAGCCGCCGAAAAGTTTTTTATTGGAAATGCCCAGGTGTTAAGGAAGATCCAGGCGATGGAAACATCACTGAAAGACAACGCTAAAATTGTTGTCCCGGCAGGAGCAGATCTCGTTAATGTTCTCGGCGAGATGGCAGGAATCATTCCAATAAAGGAAAAGACCGTCAAACAGCGTCCAATTGATACAACACAGGGCGATTAATATCAGGAGTTTTTTCCTTTAAGGATCTCTGAGACCAGTTCTTTGATTTCAGTGTTCATCTGAGATTTCACTTCGTTCAGATGCTCACTTGTTCTATCTGTAAGTTCTGAAATTTTTTCGTTCAGTGTTTTATTTTGCTGACGATATTCTGCACAAATGTGCTCCATTTCCGAGCGGACTTTCATCCAGTCAGTTTCATTCTTTTTCCCTGAATCGATGATCTTTTCATCCAGGGATGAAACATTGTCGCGCATGATCTGCCGCAATTCAAGGTATTTTGATTCCATTTGTTCCAAGCCTGATTTTATCCGGGCGTTCATATCTTTAAGTTCCATTTGCGCCCTAAGCAGATCATCGCCGGATTTTTTAATATCGCCACCCATCACATCCATCCTGTTTTTCTGAAGTTCAATCTGTTTTCGCAGGACAAGAATGTAAGCCAGTATCAGAAAGAGGATAACTCCTGCCATGATCAGGATATAAATAAAATTCATTTTTGTTTTATCATGGAACCTGATCAATGAATTTTCTAAACCATTTACCCGGAGTGCCATCCTGTTCAGCGTGTCAAGATACGTTGTGTTGCGATCACTGATCATACTGACCACGGCGCTCAGGCTGTCAACCCTCACATGCTGTATGTTCATCAGTTTCAGCAATTCCGGTGATACCTTTTTTATGGCATTGATGTTCTCATAGATCTTGCTTTTCTCTGCCTGGAAATCTTTTTTCTGAAGATACTCCACAGTTTGAGCTGCTGAGAATAAAAGCATAAATGTCAGCAGAATCGTAATGTATATCCTTTTCATGGCCACAGGTTTTTACACCCTAAATATACAATTTAAAATCTTGAAAGTCAATAGGACACAGAAATATTTTTACTGCGGGCATGTCCTTCATTCCCCGAGGCGAATGATGCATCATTCTCCTGAGGATAATTTGCCGGTGATGAAAATTTCATTTTGGCAGGATTATTTTATTCCTTAATAAAAATATTTGCGTACATTCGATACCCCGTTTAAAAGGTTTGTGCATTTATTTTAATCACTGATTTTATGAGAAGATTCTGTTCCTTCTTTTATGTAACCGCAATTCTTTGTATAATGATCCTGGCAGGAAGTTGTACAAAAAACAATGAAACGACAAGTAATTCGGATTATACCGGCTGGGTTGCGGGGGAGGTTTCAGGCGGGTATGGGACCATACTGAATACCCAGAATAACGGAATGGCCTGGTACAGGCAAGGCTCACCGCAGCTTGCTCCCAATATCGGTATTAGTGACGTTTACATGGTTGGTGAACTTGAAGTATGGGCCGTTGGGGGAGTTCAGAACGGGTATGGCCTCATCCTGCATACCTCGGATGGAGGAATCAACTGGTCCAGAGTAGGAACGAAAACACAAATCCCGAATATTGAATTGAAAGCAGTTCATGCCATTGATGTCAATACGATCTGGATTTCGGGGAACAACAATACAGTGTTGAATTCCACGGACAAGGGAGTAACCTGGCGGGTATTCCGGCTTGATACATTGAAGCAGGTTTCGTTCAATTCCATATCTTCTTCCGGTACAAATAGTTTATGGATTACCGGTGAGCCTGTTTCAAAACTGGACAGCAACACCATGGCGACAATATTTCATTCTTCGGATGGAGGAACAACATGGTATGCCCAGGGCATTCAGGATTCACTGACAGGCAGTGTTCATAATATCTTTTCCATAGATGATGCAAACATCCTTGCCGCTTCAGATGGATATATTTATAAAAGTATCAATGGCGGAACTGCATGGACAAGATCAATGATCGTTCCGGGTAAACGATTTAATGGCGTTTGTGCCGAAGATGTGAACAGCTTATGGGCGATTTCCGATAATGACGGGATATTCCATTCACTTGACGGAGGTTTGCATTGGGATACGATCACACCACAGCTTACAGGTTATAATTTTAAAGGCATTGCATCCAAATCTGGTGGTAAGATTTGGGTAGTGGGGGCTCCATCCACCGGTACGGGGAAGGGCATCATTCTCTATACAAAAAATGCAGGAGAAACCTGGTTTATTCAAAGTTTCCCCACTGACCAGGGGTTGAATAAAGTCTCTTTCGGAAAACTGCAATAATTCCTGGTAACGTATTCAATCAGAAAAGACCGATGATCAGCCTGCTGAACATACACAGCAGGATACTGGTCTATGCAATGATCCAGCGTAAGGTGATATTTTCCCTTCGTTATTCCCTGGGTTCCTTCATAGCAATTGTGATGAGAATTGCCAAAATACCGAATTGTACAAACACAGAGGCCATCCAAAGGTAAGTACCGTATTTAATGCCCATCACCGGTTGTGAGATCAGTCCGCCGAGGATTCCAAATATCAGCATTAATCCTGCAAGTATTGCAAAAATCCAGCCCAGGTTCTTAATCAGATTTTTCATATCGCTTTGTTATATATTTCTACAAATATAATATATAAGCCATTTAATACAAAAAAAATGAAAACCTTATGTTAACAAAGTTTTCAACCCTTCATTTCATGCCAGAAATGTATTTCGGAAAAACTTACGATCCGTATCTATGACTGCCTGGGGTCAATGGCCCTTACAACACAAGAGTCACCGACTGGTGGGATGTTTTCAAAGCAAATTGATCTGGGCGATGTCACCGGTGGAATCTGCACAATCACTAGCAGGTATGCAGACCAGATGCTTGTTAAAAAGATAACCATCCTGAAGTAGCCATTATAGCTTTCTGGTCAAACCAGGTCATTCTCAGCGTTCTGTTCCTCAAACGTCATGTCGTTCAGGATTTACCTGAAAAGACATGGCGTTTTGAAATTTCGAAAACAATTTTTGAGAATCTGCTTTTTTAATTCTATACGCGTGTATCAAAAAATAGCTTATTTTTGATTATCTTAGTCCTCTGTTTCAGAATTTTCCTCAAAGGTGCAGGCACAATTGATTGCTTGCTTCACGGGAAATACGACAGGAATGATTTCAGATTAACCGGAAGGGAAGTTATGCATGCATAAGTACTGTGTAAAAAATATGGTTTGCAATGGTTGTAAGGTCATCCTGGTAAATGAATTGAAGAAGTTCGGCTTACACTATAAAAATATTACGCTTGGCGAAGTGGAACTTGAAGAAAGCATTCCGCAGGAAATGCGCGACCGGATTAATGCAGCACTGAGAACGTATGGACTGGAACTGATTGATGACAGGAAAAGGATCCTTGTGGAGAAAATCAGGAATGCGGTTGCCGAGTTTATTGATAATTCCAATGATCCTTTAAAAGTGAACCTTTCAGATTATCTTAGCAGAAAACTTGATCAGAGTTATACATATCTTTCACATCTTTTCTCCGAAATTCACGGCACTTCTATTGAGAAATATTACATCATGAGAAAGATCGAAAAGGTCAAGGAACTCATAACCTACGATGAACTTTCTCTGTCAGAGATAGCATTTAAACTTAATTACAGCAGTGTCGCTCATTTGTCAGGCCAGTTCAAGAAAATTACCGGGTTCACACCTTCCTTTTTCAGGCAGTTGAGAAGCAGGGAGGGGCATGTCACCGAACCTGAACAAATTCAGTAAGCCTGCCCTTTTCCGATCAGCAGATCACCCCTGGAGATCACTTCAGGTTTCTTTTCATGACCGAATTATATAAAAACTTTTCCTAATTCTATAATACAATTGGTTTTGGTGCAATATACTTTTGTAGCCATGAAATTCCATATATATTTCAGTAATAAAATACTACATTACTTCTAATATTTTCGAGTATTTATCAGGAAAAGAATTACATATGAACCATCGTTCCTGTCTTCTTGATTATTTCTCTTCGGCGTGTTCAATCACGCTGAAATTATTTTCATACGTGCTTTCGTTCCGGTTAAATCCGGCGGAACCCGAGATTCAATTCATCTGAAGAATGAAAGATGCAAACAGGATTGTTTTCTGCAAAATGGAATCGTTTTACGCAAATAGTTGATAATAATATAACCGATAATCGTGAAAATGACTTTTTAAATTAAAAACAACATCTATGAAAAATAAGTTTACCTCAGTTCTGACAGCTGTAATGTTCCTGACTCTCCTCTTGAATGAGGCAAGAGCCCAGGTTTGTTGTCCCGACTTCAAGTTAAAAGATGCGATAGAGATCTGTCCTCCAGAAGGTGCATGCACGAAGGGGGGAGGAACTTCAGGTCAGGGTGGTCATGATGTGATGGTTGCCTGCAAACTGACCACTCATCACTATACAGTTTATCCCAATGATCCTGGATTTACATATACCTGGACCATCATAGGAGGAACACCAGCCAATCCAACAGGAAATCCGGTTAATATTTTATGGGGATCCGGTACTACCGGGATTATCAGTGTTGTCATCAGTAACTTCGGAACCGGGGGTTATTGCATTGACTCCATCCGTCAGGAGATATGCCTGATCGACGGACCCAAAGCAAATTTTATCACCAACAAGGATACAGTCTGCCAAACCACACCGATACATTTCACAAATACATCGAGCGGAGGAAGCAGTTATTACTGGGATTTCGGAGACGGCTCTTCATCCAATCTTGCCAATCCCCCGGATCACAGCTATGCTCTTCCGGGAACCTACACCGTAACGCTGACGGCAACCAATGCCGGTGGTGGCGGATCACCCGCAGGGGATCAACGACCGCCTTGTGGTTGCGTTGATACAAAAACAAAGATCATTACCGTCCTCAGCGGATCAGGCCCGACAATTGACCTCGATTGCTGTTATGGGACCGTTTGTGCCGGGGATACATCCTCATTCTGTACCTCAGTGGCATGCTCCACGTATACCTGGACTGTGACAGGCGGAAATATAATTTCCGGCCTGGGGACAAACTGCATCAAAGTGAAGTGGTTCCCGGTTTATTCCGGACCAACCACAGTGTCACTCGCCGTACCGGGTTGCGGTGCCGCACCGTGTGCCGGGACAACCACACTGAATGTTCCCGTTCTGTATCCGAATCTCCCGATCACCGGACCAAATCCGTTGTGTGTCGGCGCTTCCGGAAGTTATTTCCTGCCATCCATGCCGGGGACCTTCTATCTGTGGACAACCAATGCACCTGTTGGATTCTATTCTTTTAACCAGGTCAACAGGAACAGTGCAAATATCAACATCAGCTTCAGCCTTCCGGGCACCTATATTATACAGTGCCAGTACAACAATCCGCTTGCCGGATGCAACGGAGTCAGCCTTTTTACGGTGGATGTACTTCCCGTATTTTCATTTACCGGGGATGAAAATGTTTGCCAGAATTCAACTGTGACATACACTGCCAACGGCAATACCACCTGGTCTGTTACCCCGGCTGGTCCGACAATAACACCGACAAGTTCAACGACGGCAGATTTCACCTGGAATATTCCAGGTGTCTTTACGATAACGGCAACCACCACAACCACGGGTGTATTCTGCAATACAACAGCAGTAAAAGTCGTAAAAGTCCATGCGGTTCCCATTCTCAATAACATCCTGGGACCGTTACAGGCTTGCCCGGGGAAAAATCTTTCCTACAGCATTTCCTCAAATACCACGGGGAGTCCTTTTGTCTGGTCTATCCCTCCCGGGCAAGGGACTGTCATGTCACAGATGGGAGCCGACAGGGATTCTGCACTGATCAAGTTTGCCGGGGCAGGACCTTGGACCATCAGTGTTTACCAGAAGATTGAGATCAGCCCGGGTGTTTTCTGCCAGTCACTTACAAAAACGCTGGTCGTAACCAAGTACCCGGCACCAGTTTTTACGGGCAACCAGAATGTTTGTGTCGATGCGATTGAAACATACACTGTTACAGGTCCTACTCCGCCGGGTGGCACCCAGTGGACCGTTTCACCGCCAAACCGTGGATCGATCCTGATCGGGCAGGGGACAGGCAGTGTTAATATCCGCTGGCATGGGACACCCTCGACAGCCATCATCACGGCTTCAAATTGCGGAGGAACGTTCTCCCTTCCGGTTACGATCGTAAATCCCCCTTTCGTGGCTGATATTACGGCCAATGCCCCGACAGGCTACTGTTTGCCGGCCTTGCCAAACAACCTTCAGTTGAGTACATCAACGGGATTTTCATATTACCAGTGGAACCTCAACAATTCACCCATATTTGGAGCCAACTCATTTACCTACCTGATCCCCAATGGCACGTTTACAGGAGTTGGAACATATTATTTCTCCGTGGATGTATCGAACGGGTCCTGTATGGTAACAAAATATGCTTATGTTGTTGTCGACAGTTGCAATGGCCCGGGGGGCGGTCTTCCGAACCCGATCATATGCGCGGTTGATTTCACCATGAATCCAAGCCCGGCCTGCGAAAACCAACCGGTAACATTCACTGCCATTCCAAGCGGTCCCGGCTTTACGTATGCCTGGGACTTTGGAGATGCTGCAACATCGTTTGTTTCTCCCACCGAGCACGCTTATGCCTCGGCAGGGGTTGACACCGTTACACTGACGGCAACACTGGGCACCTGTGTGGTGGTCGTGAAGAAACCCATCACTATCAACCCGACACCTTCCTGCGTGATAAGCGCATCGGATACGATCTTCTGCCCGGGCAGTTCTGTTACGCTTACGGCATGCGGATTCATGAACTCTTACCAGTGGTACAGAAATGGAAGCCTGATCAGCGGTGCGAATGCCAGTACATATGTCGTCACAAATCACGGTGAATACGAAGTGGAAGTGACGAACAGTTTCGGATGCGGGAACAGGTCAAATTCGATATACATATATATACAGGCACCACCCATTGCAAAGGTGTCAGGTGAAGGATTGATCTGCGATTACCCTTCAAACCTGTCAACAATATCGTTATCCGCCTTTTATGATTCGGCCTACGTATACGACTGGTCAAGCAACGCCGGAGGTGCCGTATTTACGCCCAATAACACGAATCAGAGTTATTTAACAACCGCCAGTGTTCCTCTGCCCGCTGTATTGCCGATCACTTATTACTTTGTTGTGAGAGTGACTGATACGGTCACCGGTTGTATCTCCAGGGATACTCTTTGTGTGACGTGGTACGAAATTCCACAGGTATCTGTTCCCTATGTTGCCGGGTGTGAAGGCAGTCCCTATGTTTTAACACCTTCACCTGTAGATACTTCAAAGTATTCGTATCAATGGAGCAATGGAAAAACCACCCCGGTTATAACTATAAAGGCTCCGGGATCCTACAGCGTAACGGTCACCAACAAGGTTTCAGGCTGTTCAACAACAGTCATGGCGGCATCGATCTATGCGAATCCTGATCTGAGTTTATTCCCGACAGGCTGCGATACGATCATGTGCAAGACAGATACGCTTCGTTTGTATATCCCGTTACCCCTGAATGCGTTGCCTCCTTTCAATACCTATGCATCCGCTTACCAGTCGATCGATTGGTTTGATAACGGGAATTACGGCACTCCGATAGCATCAGGCCCCAGTTTCCCCTTTGTTACAACTGGTTCGGGGAACCACCAGATCTCCGTTGTCGTTACCAATTACCACGGATGTTCCGATACGGCCGGTGTCTTTTGTATTACGGCTGTTTGCGGAGGAATACAATTTGATCATTGTCCTTCAGGACCGATCCTGCTGCCATGCAACTCACCCCACCCGACCACTGCAGATGCCTTGAGCGCTGTTGGGGCGATCACAGACAGTTGCCCGGGAAATATCAGCATTTCCGTAACAGGCGGGGTTGCCACACCGACAACTGGTTGCTGGTGGACTTCATCCTTCACGATCATTGCCTCCAACACATGCGGACAGGCGGATACCTGTTACGTAACGTATAACTGGAAAGAAGATACGGAACCTCCCCATTTCCTGAAGTGTCCTTCAGGTCCGGTCACCTTGCCGTGCAATGCACCCCGGCCTTCAATGGCTGATGCTCTCGCACTTGTCGGCCCGGCAAATGATAATTGCCCCGGGGTTGTAAATGTTATTGCAACCGGAGGGACAGCCACCCCTGCATCAGGATGTGACTGGACTGCGACATTTTTGCTCACGGCCACCGATTCCTGCAACAACTCTACAGTGTGTACAGTCACCTACAACTGGAAGGAAGATACGATTGCACCACAGTTTGCACATTGTCCGACGGGTCCGATCCATCTTCCATGTAACGGACCACTCCCGGTGGAGGATCAACCTCTGATCGAGGTGGGCCCCATCACAGACAATTGCCCTGAACAGGTAAATGTCGTTATGACCGGTGGTACACCGATCCCGACGACCGGGTGCGAATGGACGGCAACCTATACGATCATCGCAACTGATGCCTGTGGCAATAAAAATACCTGCCTGGTCACCTACATATGGAAGATCGATCCAACACCACCTGTTTTTGCTCATTGTCCGTCAGGTCCGATCCTGCTTCCATGCAATGCCAAAAGACCCGATACCGTAGATGCGATTGCTGCAGCAGGGAACATAACTGATAATTGTCCCGAAGGATTCAGTGTAAACGTAACGGGCGGAATCGCAACCCCGGCGCAAAATTGTTTCTGGACTGCCACATTTACCATCACGGCCACTGATTCCTGCGGAAACAGTTCTGCATGCTCAGTAACTTATAACTGGAAAGAAGATACGATCCCGCCGCAATTCGGCCATTGCCCGGCAGCACCGATACAACTGCCATGCAATTCGAAACCGGCACCGGGAGAATTGATCTTCGAAGTTGGCGGAGTTACGGATAATTGTCCCGGAACCATCAATATTCAGATAACCGGCGGTGTTCCAACACCTGTTGCCGGTTGTGACTGGACTGCAACTTATGTAATCACGGCCTCAGATTCCTGCGGGAACACCAATGTTTGCAATGTTACCTATAACTGGAAAGAGGATCATATTCCTCCGACCTTTGCAGCCTGCCCGTCGGGTCCGATACTTCTGCCCTGCAATTCACCTGTTCCGAAAACAGAAGATGCGCTTGCCCTGGTTGGTGCGGTCACGGATAATTGCCCCGGCACAATAAATGTCCAGGTAACAGGAGGCCAGCCCGTGCAGGTCAATGCTTGCGGCTGGATGACCACGTTCGTGATCTCTGCTTCTGATTCATGCGGGAACACCAGTGTATGTTCAGTTGAGTATCGCTGGAGAATTGATCATTCACCACCGCAGTTCCTCCATTGCCCGGTCGATACATTGTTTTTGCCATGCAATGCAACACTTCCCGGACAGGAAGAGATCCTTTCCATGGTTGGTCCCGCAACAGATGACTGTCCCGGACAGATAACCATACAGATCACCGGAGGAGTCCCTGTTGCCCTTACAGGATGTGACTGGGCCGCCACATATACCGTAACTGCCACTGATTTATGTGGCAATGCCGGAATCTGCAATATTACGTACGGATGGAAAGAAGATCATGTACCTCCTGTATTTGCAAATTGCCCGGTCACTCCGGTGATGAGACCCTGCAATGCACCGCATCCGCAAGCTGAAGAAGCAATTGCGGAGGCCGGCCCGGCGACGGATAATTGTTCCGGCCAGATCTCCATCCAGGTATCGGGTGGAAATGCTGTGCAGGTCACCAACTGCTACTGGACCGCTACATTTACAATTACAGCAACAGATGCCTGCGGAAACATGAATTCCTGCCAGGTAATCTACAACTGGAAAGAAGATCATACTCCACCGGTCTTTGCTCATTGTCCCCAGGGTCCGATCCTGTTGCCCTGCAATTCACCACTCCCGGTGCCTGAAAATGTACTGGCGATCGTTGGAAATGCGACTGATAATTGCCAGGGACAGGTCGATATACAGGTCACCGGAGGTGAGCCGACACCTTTTGAAGGATGCTTCTGGTCAGCTGTCTTCATCGTAACGGCAACGGATTCCTGCGGGAATACCAGTATTTGCGATGTTGTTTACCACTGGAAAGAAGACCACACACCTCCGCAGTTTGCAAATTGCCCGACATCTCCCGTTCTGCTGCCGTGTAATGCGCATCATCCTACTGACCAGCAGGTTTTATCGTTGGTCGGCCCGGTAACGGATGATTGCCCGGGTAACGTTACGATCCAGGTTACCGGACAGGATTATGAGCCCACTCCGGATTGCATATGGTCGACAGTATATATAATAACAGCAACCGATGCCTGCGGCAACATCAGCACATGTACGGTAACATATAAATGGAAGGAAGATCATACACCACCGGTATTTACAAATTGTCCTTCAGGCCCGGTGATACTTCCATGCAATTCTCCACATCCGACAGCAGACGAAGTGCTTGCCATTGCAGGCAGTGCAACTGATGACTGCCAGGGGGGAGTCATTATCCAGGTAACGGGTGGCGAGCCATTCCCGTTGGAAGGATGCAATTATGCTGCCATCTTCACCATAACGGCAACCGATTCATGCGGAAATACTGCCCTATGTGAGGTAACTTACAACTGGAAAGAAGATCACTTTCCTCCGGTTTATGCCCATTGTCCCTCACACCCGATCATTCTGCCATGCAATGCAAACCGCCCGACAACCAACATGGCTATTGATGCTGCCGGTCCTGTGACGGATAACTGTTACATCGACAACATCCAGGTTACGGATGGCGGAGCGATTCCAACGACCGGCTGCTGGTATTCAGAGACCTTTACCCTCACCGCTACAGATGGTTGTGGAAATGTCACAGTTTGCCAGGTTACATACCAGTGGACCGTGGATACTGAGCCGCCGCACTTTGCCCATTGCCCGTCTGGCCCGGTGGTGTTGCCCTGTAATGCAACACGTCCGACGGCAGCTAATGCTGTTTCAGCAGCAGGTGCAGTCACCGACAATTGTCCGGGAGGCGTTTACTACACCTATTGCCTGCCGCCTCTTGATGGGGCTTATGATGGATCGGCCGATGTCATTTTTGGTACCGGAGGCATTCTGCTCCGCAACTTTGTCCAGGGAAATTTCACTGATTGTTATCCGCCGCCATCAACCGTTGGTCAGACGGATGTGAATACATTCGGATCAACAGCCACCTTCGAGCTCAGTCTTGATAATGGTTTGACCTGGCAGACAATAAATGCCCCGGCTCAGACATCGGAAAGCATCAGCATTAAAGACCAGACCGGAAATATAAGTGATTATAACACAGAAATGCTCCAGCTTACTATTTCAGGTGGAAATCTGCCGGAAGGGGTTCTGATAAGGGAAAGTCCTGCAAGAGCATCAATTGGAGAAAGCTCGATCCAGGGAGATCCGGCAGGTGGAGAATTCGTGATCAACAGTTTCTTTGATGTATTTACGGAAATCAGTACTGATGGAGGCGGATCGTGGATTGTTGCCAACCAGCCGATTCCCATAAAGCTGAAAAAGAATGTTGTTGTGGTTATAACCGGAGGCACGCCAACTCCTACAGCTGGCTGCGGATGGACCTCAACCTATGCACTCACTGCCACAGATGCCTGCGGGAATGTTGCCGTTTGTCATGTGACATATAACTGGAAAGAGGATCATTTTGCACCTACATTTGATAATTGTCCGACGAAACCAATCATCCTGCCATGTAATTCTCCGCATCCGACCGCTGCCAACGCACTCGCTGTTGTCGGAAATATTTTGGACAATTGCCCGGGCACGGTTAATGTTCAGGTAACTGGTGGGATTCCGACACCGACCAATGGCAATGGTTGGACGGCGACCTTCACAATAACAGCCACGGATGAATGCGGAAATATTGCTGTTTGCCATGTGACTTATAACTGGATAGAAAATCGTCAGCATCCAACGATCCATGGCCCTTCATCCGTTTGTCTGAAGGCAATTAACACCTATACCACGGAGCCGGGAATGCTGAATTATGTGTGGACGATAACCGGAGCCGGTGGAACGATCATCAGCGGGGCAGGAACCAACATAATAACAGTGATCTGGAATTCAGTGAGTATCGGTCCAAAGAAAATAAGTGTCACCTATCAGACGCCTGATGGTTGTTTTCCGACGGAACCGACGACATTGAATATTATTGTCAATCCGTTGCCCATTCCAACGATCACAGGATCTGCAACAGGTTGTGCAGGGATAAGCATGATGTATCAGACACAATCAGGGCAATCCGGATATGTGTGGACTGTTTCACCCGGCGGTACGATCACCAGCGGACAGGGCACCAGCATCGTCAGTGTGACCTGGAATACGGTTGGCCCTCACACAATCTCTGTGAATTACAGCAATCCACAGGGATGTAAAGCGCTGTTCCCTGCTATCAAAACTGTAACCATTAAGCCGGTTCCGGTACCGACAATAACTGGGCCTTCTACCGTTTGTGCAGGAACTTCAGGGTGGGTCTATTCCACGGAAACCGGTATGACAGGCTATTCCTGGGTTGTGTCATCGGGGGGTACGATTACCGGTGGTTCGGGAACAAGTTCCATAACGGTGAAATGGAATTCGTCCGGGATGAGGACTGTTAGTGTAAACTATACGAATTCCTCAGGATGTCCCGGCGTTTCCCCTGCAGTTTATACTGTCACGGTTACTCCGGCACCGGTTATTACAATCTCAGGACCTTCTGCGGTTTGTGTTGGAGGAACTGGTACTGTGTTTTCAACCGAGCCCGGGATGACAGGATATGTATGGTCGGTTTCCGGAGGTGGCATTATCACCGGAGGAGCAGGGACAAATACCATCCTGGTTACCTGGAATGTTCAGGGTTCCAAAACTGTCAGCGTGAATTATGCAAATTCAAACGGTTGTACAGCCAGCGCACCGAAAGTAAAGAATGTTAATGTTTCAGCGCTGCCTGTCCCGGGAATTTCGGGACCGGTTTCTGTCCTGGCAGGTTCTGCGAATGTGGCCTACTTTACACAACTGGGGAATAGCGGTTATTTCTGGACCATTTCTTCCGGCGGAATTATAACAAGCGGGCAGGGTACCAGTGTCATTCATGTGACCTGGAATGTTCCTGGTCCACAGACAGTGAGTGTAACATTTACTTCCCCTGCAGGGTGCTCTCCATTGTTCCCGACGGTTCTCAATGTAATGGTTGTTGGTACGAAACTGGCGGATATTCCAGGTTCAGGTGAGCAACAGGTCAGTCCGACGTTCGAAGCCTATCCTGTTCCAAATAACGGGTTGTTCAGTATTGCTGTTACAACTCCGGAGGATCAGATGTATTCAGTACTCATTTACGATAATATCGGAAACAGGGTGTATGAAGCAAATGATCTCTTCCCGAAGGGCAGGAGTGAACGGAAGATTGATATCAGCCATGTTTCAACCGGTGTCTATTTAGTGGTATTCAAGAGAAATGAAACACTGACCATTAAAAAGATCCTGGTGCAACATTAGACTCTCTGGTTTAATCAGGGAAGCCTGAATTGAATCGCAAGGCTGTCTTAAAAGTTAATTTAACACTTTTAGGACAGCCTTGTTTTTCTTTACCTTTGATAGGTGCGATGAACGGAAAGACTTAGAATAATGCAGCCAGCCGGTAATTTCAGAAAAAAAGATTTCATTCACTCAACACCTCCATCATGAAAAACTCATCCATCCTGACTTTTCCCTTTATGTGCCTCTTTGTCCTTACAATGCAGGCACAACCCTCTTCCTTCTATCCCCGGGGCATAGGTGGTGGCGGATCGCTGTATTTCCCTTCCATCAATCCCGCCAATGATGATGAATTCTATGTAAGCTGCGATATGAGCGGCCTGTTCCACAGTATTGATTTTGGAAACAGCTATTCATTGGTGGATTTTCAGAAATTGCAGGTCTTTGGAAACTCAACCTACGAATTCACTAACGATCCTGATTTTGCTTATTGCAATTTTAATGACGGAAACGACGGATACCCAGTAAATACAACCGACGGCGGAAATTCATGGTCAGTCATTACCGGCTACAATATGGGTAATTACGGTCGTGTCTATTCGATGAAGGCGAATTACGACAATCCTTTACAGCTGTTGATCGGAGGGTATGGAGATATCCTGTTTTCAAACAATGGAGGCACTTCTTTTTCGCTTGTGAAGCATGCCTCGGACATGGGATACGGCTTGATCATCGGCGGTGTGTTCTGGGACGGACAGAATATTTATATCGGCACAAACGAGGGGATCATCCATTCATCGAATGGGGGAGCCTCATTCTCGGTACTTCCTGCGACGGGTATGGCTTCCGGACAGGTGATCTGGTCTTTCGCCGGCGCAAAAGTTTCCGGGACCATGCGGTTCGCATGCATTGCAGCGAATTCCGGGGACGTGTATAACGGCCTGATGCCCTACGATTATTACAATTTTGCTAAAGCCGTGTATGTGATGGACAATGCCAGCGGCACCTGGGTCATGAAGTCAGCCGGCATTGATTTTTCAAACGACTTTGTCATGTACCTTGCGATGGCCCGGAACGACATTAATACGATATACCTGGGCGGCAATGATCATGCGTTTTTCGCACCCCTGGTTTACCGCACCCTTGATGGAGGTTCATCCTGGGCCAAGGTATTCAATACATCGAACAATGCGAACATCATTACCGGCTGGGAAGGATATAACGGAGACAAGAACTGGAGCTGGAGTGAAACCTGTTTCGGGATCACTGTGGCGCCCGGTAATTCATCGAAGGTGATCTTCGGATCATACAGCAATGCCGAGGTAAGCAGTGATGGGGGAAATAACTGGAAGCAGGCCTATGTGAAGCCCGGTGATCAGCATCCTGCAGGTGCCCCGACACCGAAATTTCAGCCTTACCATAGCATCGGGCTGGAACCCACGAGCTGCTGGCAGGTGGATTGGCTTGATTCGACTGTCATGATGGGTTGTTACTCGGATATCGGGGGGATCCGGAGCACCGATGCAGGCGTCACCTGGGGCTTTCAGTACACCGGTTTTTCCGTCAATACCCTTTATCGGGTCGACCAAACCATCAACGGGATGATTTTCGGTGGCTGTTCGAACATTCATGACATGTACCAGAGCACACACCTTCGCGATGCGACGCTGGATGCGACCGACGGGGCCGGGAAGATTGTCTTTTCCGGTGATAAAGGGCTGACCTGGTCAACAGTGCATGTATTCAACCATCCTGTTTACTGGCTGGCGATCGATCCGAACATTCAAAACCGGATGTATGCTTCCGTGATCCATTTCGGAGGGATCCAGGGCTCACAGGCAGGAGGGATCTACCGGACCGACAACCTGGGCAACCTGACCGGAGCCACCTGGGCCAAACTTCCTGATCCGCCAAGAACAGAGGGCCATCCGGCTGCCATTGTCGTTCTGAATGACGGAAAAATGGTTTGCACTTACTCCGGCAGGATCAACCCGGCCGGGGCGTTTACACCCAGTTCGGGCGTTTTTATTTATGACCCGGTGCAGGATTCCTGGACTGATGTCAGTGCGCCCGGGATGTATTACTGGACGCAGGATATCGTGATCGATCCTTCCGATCCTTTCGAGAATACATGGTATGTATGTGTTTACAGCGGATGGGGCGGTCCGCCGAATGGTCTTGGAGGGCTCTATAAAACCACTGACCGCGGCCTGAACTGGACCAAACTTACAGGAGCCCAGTTCGACCGGGTTACTTCCATAACCTTCGACCCGCAACATCATGAACAAGCCTGGCTCACCACCGAAACACAGGGATTGTGGTTCTCCGCCAATATGACCACCTCAACCCCTTCCTGGTCGCTCGTCGCCGGGTACCCGTTCAGGGAACCGTTACGTGTTTTCTTTAATCCATACAAGCTGACGGAAATATGGGTAACCAGCTTCGGGAACGGAATACGAACAGGAAGTACCATTCCCACAGAGGTGGAAAATCATCATACAGATCTTTCAGGTCCGGGTGCATTCATATATCCCGATCCTGTAACAACTGAAGGAACGATAAGGATACTTTCTGCCGGTGCAATTGAAAATGCAACAGTAGTCATCTTCGATATTGCCGGAACAGAAATTAAGCGGATCAAGGGCATCAATTCCCGGGAAGTGAAATTTGACTGCCGGGATCTTCCGAAGGGCCCATACCTATTCAGCGTGATCATGAATGGGAAGATATTTGGTACAGGGAAATTTATGGTGAAGTAGTACAGCCTTATTGAATACTATTTCAAAGCAGGTTGCCGGATCGTGGTCGTGATATGGATTTTTTTGCTCATTTTTACCGGTATTCGGAATATATGTCATATTTTCGTTCTGCAGAAGTGCGGACTATCCGAAAGGAAGTCCGAAGGCAGTTAAAGAATATTGGATATTTGCACTGTGGACAATGAAACCTCTTATCCGGATCACACAATGTACCCGGATCAAACATAAAACTACACGTATGAAAAAAGTTTACATGTTCCTGTTCACACTGGTTTTTTCCGGGTGGATGGTTTCTTATTCTCAAACGGATATCAATACATTTAACTCAGCAGGCTGCGGATATTCCACCACACGGTTGAGCGATTACCAGTGCATCGGGATCAACCCGGCGAACCTTGGCTGGTCATGGGATAATCACATGATCCATGCCAGCCTGCTGGAGACCGGTTTGACCATATACACCAATGCGCTGACCAAATCCCAGCTCACCCATGACCTTTTTAACAATAGTGTGGAGCTCAGCTTCGATGAGCAGATCAAGGCGGCGCAAAGCTTTACCGACACTAAGATGTGGGGACAAGGGGGGATCACATGGCTTGGATTGTCATATAATAACCCGAAGATTGGAGGTTTTGCAATCACGATTCGTGACCGATTGCTCTGGAATACGGTTTTGAATCAGCAGGCAGCCCAGTTTACCTTCCTCGGTTACCATGCACCCTATTTTGATAGCCTTGCCGTGCAAAACCATGATACCACGGGCTATTCCACGAATCCGAATCTTGCCTCCCTCGTGTATGGCAGCACCAGGGTTCATTTTCTCTGGTACAGGGAATATGCGTTCGGATTCGGGCGGGAGATCATCCATACGAAAAACCTTAAGTTGTATGGCGGGATCACGGTAAAATACATTGCCGGATACGGAACCGCTCAATATATAGCTGAGAGTAACGGGATCGATGCCTATTCCTCCCTCGGGCCTGAATTTGATATCGACTACGGAGTTCCCACACCTTCGGCCATTACCGGTGACGGAGTCCAGAAAGTAGGACAGGGGTATGCACTGGATTTTGGGTTAACAGTGGAGATCCTGAAAAAGATCAAGGTGGGAATTGCCGTGATCGATATCGGGAAGATCAAGTGGAATGGTAACGTATATCAGGGGAAGGACATCCCTGTATACAGCATTTCCTCCCCCGGGTTGACCAACTACAACATTTTTTCCCAGGGCCAGCTGATCAAAGCCGAAGGGTATCCCTCACAAGGTGACCTGTATACCGGCATCAATTCAAAGGAAGTAAGAATGCCTACCCAGATGAGGGCCGGTGGCAGTTTCCAGGTGATCAAGCCCATTGAAGTGGGTATCGACGTCATCCTTCCCTTCAACAAAACACTACCCGGCTCATATGATAAGGCGACGCTCGGATTTGGTGGGGTGTTCAGTCCCATCAACTGGTTCGAAGTATCCCTTGGCCTGGTTACGGGGGCGGAAGTTGGCACGAATTTCCCCGTCGGGATAACCTTTTACCCCATCCGCAAGAAATCCGCTGCGTGGACCATGGGTATTGCCACCCGTGATATTTCAACCCTGTTCAAGGAAGAAGATATCATGGCCTCCATTGTAAGCGGCTTTTTCAGGATCAGCATCGGGAGCTTGAAAGAGTAAATTCCCGGGATAATTGTGCTTAATCAAAAAAATGATTATAGCTCGTTTGATTCTGAAGCATAACCACAAGGCCGCACTGGCACACAAAGCCGCACGAGGATTTTTGGGTCTTCACAGAAATGCGTACCTGGGTTTTTGATTTATTTGAAGCCCCCTTTATCCCTAACTTTCTTTGGCAACCACCCAATCCCCTCCCCTGGAGGGTGACAAATAAGCCTTTATGCACCGTGGTGGCTTCCTTTGTGATCCTTAGTAGTTAATATTTTGGCTAAAAATCAAAACGACACTTTTTAAGGAAGTCCATTATGAATGCTTCAAAGGTGAACGTAACTGGTATTGGCCATTAAATTATCATGCCTTCCAGTTTTTTCCTATAAGAAGAATCTTTTCCTGATCTGAGGAGGAAAATCAAAGGGAGAAAAAATCTGAATCGTCTTTGGGCAATTGTCATTTTAAATTCTGTTACCGCATTTAATTGTGTTATCTGAAATTGTAACTCGTTAATACATATTTCAGTACCTTCAATTATTGAAAAAAATTAGGAAAAAGAGGTGATTGTAGTATATATTTGTATAGAATTAATCTAAATAAACATAACTATGAAAAAGCAAATTATAAATATAGTAATGTTTGTGGCTGTTATAGCTGCATTCTCAAATTGTACTACATATACACACAGTATGAGAGAACCAAATACAAGACTGAATCTAAACAAAAGTGATTTCTCACTATCTGAACAGGTTTCAGCGAAGGCTAAATCTGTAACAGTTCTCGGTATAGACTGGGCAAGATTTTTTACACAAAAAACCGGGACAGTTGATGTTGACGGATCTAATTCAATTAGTTGGGCAAGTATTCCTGTAATTGGAAATATTGTATCAGACAGGACTGCTAATTATTCACTATACGAAATGATGATTGCAAATCCTGGTTATGATGTAGTATTTTATCCTCAGTACGAATCCAAAGTGTTAAAACCTGTCCTGGGAATTGGATTTCTGACAAGGATAACGAATGTAAAAACAACCGCCAGGCTTGGCAAACTGAATAAATAGAATCAACCTATAATTGGATATTGGAGGCTTTAGCGGGCTTGGTAGTACCCTGTAGATTTGTGCTAACGACAAACATTCGTGGTAATTTGAATGTATAGTGTTACTAAGTCCGCCAAAGCGCCGGTCTGTTAATTGTTAATCGACTAAAAAAACGGATAATATGAAAGCAATAGTCTATACAAATTACGGAACGCCAGATGTTCTTAAACTCAAAGAAGTTGCCAAACCTACTCCACAGAATAATGAAGTACTGATAAAAATATTTGCAACAACAGTAACCTCAGGAGACTGTCGCATGCGGAAGGCTGATCCATTTGCAGTAAGATTTTTCAATGGACTCACAAAACCCAAAAAAGTAACTATTTTGGGAAATGAGCTGGCCGGAGTTATTGAAACAACAGGCAAAGATGTTAAAATCTTCAAAACAGGGGACCAGGTTTTTGGCCAGGCAGGAATGGGTCTTGGCACGAATGCCGAATACATATGCCTGCCGGAAACAGGGATGCTTGCACTAAAACCGGTAAATTTAACCTATGAAGAAGCTGCTGCCATTCCTTTCGGGGGAAATACGGCCTTACATTTTCTCCTCAAAGGGAATATCCGGAGCAATCCAGGTTCGCAGGCAGGCAGGCAAAAAATCCTCATTTATAGCGCTTCCGGAAGTTTAGGGACGGCTGCAGTTCAGCTTGCCAAACACTTTGGGGCGGAAGTCACGGGAATATGCAGTACAGCGAATTTTGAATTGGTAAAATCGTTGGGAGCCGATCTGGTGATTGATTACACCAGGGAGGACTTTACCAAATACGGCCAGACCTATGATATAATTTTCGACACGACAGGTAAAAGCCCGTTTTCGGCTTGTGTAAAATCGCTTAAACAAAAAGGAATCTATCTCAGGGCCGTCAATATGTCGTTATCATCCATTCTTATGGGATTATGGACTTCAATGACAAGCAGTAAGAAAGTAATAGGAGGGGTAGCAACCGAACTGAAGGGAAACCTGGTCTTTCTTAAAGACCTTATCGAGGATGGAAAGTTGAAACCAGTCATTGACAGGGTATATCCATTTGAACAGATTTCTGAAGCGCACAGTTATGTCGATAAAGGACATAAAAAAGGGAATGTAGTCATCAAGGTCCTGAAATAATAGATCGCAAATAATTTCAAAATGAAAGCAGTTGTATATGAAAAATACGGAACACCGGATGTACTTGAACTTAGGGATATTGATAAACCGGCACCTAAAGACAATGAAGTACTGGTGAAAGTTTATTCAACAACAGTAACAGCCGGAGATTGGCGTTTGCGTAAAGCTGACCCGTTTCTTGCCCGGATTTTTAATGGGTTATTCAAACCTGTAAAAGTGAAAATACTAGGATTTGAATTGGCAGGAGTAATTGAAGACATTGGGAAAGAAGTTAAATCCTTCAAAAAAGGAGATCCTGTGTTTGCCTCTTGCGGATTAAAATTTGGTGCATATGCTGAATTCAAATGCCTTCCGGAAAACAATTTAATCGCTATTAAGCCATCCAATATGACATTTGAGGAGGCTGCAACAGTTCCCATTGGCGGACTTACGGCATTAAGATTTTTGAAAAAAGCCGGTGTGAAAAACGGACACAGCATCCTAATATATGGGGCATCAGGGAGCGTAGGTACATTTGCTGTTCAGCTTGCAAAATGTTTTGGAGCGAATGTAACAGCCGTATGCAGCACAACAAATATTAACCTGGTAAAATCGCTTGGTGCAGATAAAGTTGTAGATTATCTGAAGGAAGATTTTACGACAACAGAGACCCGGTTCGATGTCATTTTTGATGCCGTTGCGAAAACTTCCGGATCCGCTTGCAAAAATCTGCTAAAATCAAACGGAAGATTTATATCTGTAAAGGGCTCTGCAAAAGAAAGTCCGGATGATTTATTGATCCTGAAGGAACTTATTGAGACCGGTAAACTAAAGACAGTGATCGACAGAAGATACACCCTCGATCAAATCAGGGAAGCACATGTGTATGTAGAAGGATACCATAAAAAGGGGAATGTAGTAATAAATATATTGGAAAATCAGTGACAGAAATGAATGCTAAACACAAGATCCACTAAAATGAAAAGAGGAAAATTTATAGTGTTGGCGCTTTCAATTTTTCCAATGGCGGCGTTTGCAAAAATAAGTATCAAGTTATTTTTGAGCACTGATAAAGGGTTTAAAATTAACGCCGGTGAAGGGCGAATTCATGGACATATCAAATTGAAGGGTGTGAATGCCAATATACTGGATGTAAAGGTTTCAGGAAGTGACACGGCCGGAGCTTTGGCTATATTTGAACAGACCTCGCTTACACAAGGAAAGGGAACGCCACTGCATATTCATCACTCACAGGACGAGATTTTTTATGTTGTAGAAGGTTCATATTATTTCCGGGTTGGTGATGAAAAACATAATCTTACAAAGGGTGACAGTATCTTTTTACCTCGTAAAGTTCCCCATGCCTGGACACAGGTGTCGGCTACAGGGAAAATGACAGTTGTTGTTCAACCTGCAGGCAAACTGGAAGATTTTTTTGTTACGATGGCAAATTTAGACCATGAGCCCTCCCCTAAAGAGACAGAAGCTATTTTTGCTGACAACGACATGCAGGTTGTAGGGCAACCCTTGCAAATTGAGCAGTGAAAGATATGAAAGCCTGAACCCAAAATAATAACTTTAAAAGAAAGCAATATGAAAAAGCAGCCTGAAATAGTAGAGTATAACCTCGAAGCAAGTGAATTTAACTGGGACATAGCTCCTGGTAAAACAATTGAAGCATGGGGCTTCAATAAACAGCTTCCCGGCCCGGTGTTAAAAGCAACTGTGGGCGACACACTTGTTGTTCGGCTCACCAATCATCTTAAAGAGCCGACCATGATTCACTGGCATGGATTACGCGTACCTGCTTCAATGGACGGCACAGGTGCCGTTCAACAACCAATTAAACCCGGGGAAGTTTTTGAGTACCGGTTTGTTGTTCCGGATGCCGGAACGTTTTGGTATCATTCTCATTTCAACGAAACAGTACAATTGGAAAGAGGAATTTATGGTGCGTTAATCGTGGAAGACAAATCGGATCCGGTAACAGACGGAGAAAAAGTAATGATGATTGATGACATGAAGCTTAACGAAGACAACCAGTTTACAAAACCCGGGTGGTTTGCGCCCCGGATGCTTGAAAGGCATGATGGCCGTCAGGGTAGTACACTTCTAATAAATGGCAAAGAAAATTCAGTGATAGAAGTACATGGAGGGCAAACAGAAAGATGGCGGTTTATCAATTCATCGAGTGCAAGATACGTAGTATTGTCCCTGGGAGGAAAAGAGTTTAAAATAATCGGTACGGATGGTGGATTGTTGGAATATCCGCAAACAGTGACTGAAGTTTTATTAATTCCGGCAGGGAGAATAGATATTGCAGCAGGACCTTTTAATGAGGGGGAATCATTCGCGCTGGAATCATTGCCATATACCAGAGGCACTTTTCTCAAAGCAAAGCATCAAAAATTCGCTACTGTAAAGGTTGGAGAAAAAAAACCTTCAGTTGCTGTAATACCTGAATATTTAAGGAGGATTGAACCCTTGGCAAGCCAGGATGCTGTAATCACAAGAAAGGTAAAACTTTCTGAAAGTGCAAGTCTGAAAAACGGGGTGGACTTTTTTGTAAATGATCATGTTCATGTTAATGACCAACCTGTAAAAGTTGGAGAGTTACAAATCTGGGAAGTATCAAATACGAGTATGATGGATCATCCTTTTCACCTGCATGGATTTTTCTTTCAGGTGATTGAGGTGAACGGCAAGGCCCCGGAATACATGGCATGGAAAGACACCGTCAATTTACCACCCGCAAGTAAAATAAAAATTGCCTGGTTGCCTGATAACCGCCCGGGCACATGGATGTATCACTGCCACATCCTCGAGCATCATGCAGCAGGAATGATGGCTACCTTTGATGTAATTGACGGCAGTAAACCGTACGAGGAAAAACCACCGACTCATACTCATCATAACCATTAATATTCTGCAGTGCTTGCGATGCCATTCATTTTGAGAATAATTTGTACCCTGCAAATCATCATTGCAGCTTATTGGTGAACCCGGACTTGCGGGGCGGTTGCTCATTAAAGGAGGAAAGAATCGTTAAATAAAGCATAAATTCAAGCATTATGAAGTTCAATACACGAATGCCCTCGCCATTAAAACCATTCTTCGACAAGGAATTGCAGAATGCAGGAACCGCTTTCGCACAAAAGGATCTGCAACAAAGCTGGCGGTATTTGGAAAGAGCCCACATTTTAGGTCAGCCTTATCCGTATCATCATTCTCTGGTGCATTGGAAAATGCTTATTTTTAGTGTCAGGACTAAAAACGGCCACGAAATTATTGGACAATTTCCGCGCTTATTCGTGGGCGGCATATTGTCTTTTGTAGGAAAAATTCCTGTGGGCAATACAGGCGGAGCAGATGTTCCGGGGTTGCAACCGATGGAAATACCGGAAGAATTGCAACAGATCATTAACAAAGCAAATCACGGATAGTGTGACCCCGGAAGTGAGAAGGCGATTCCGGCGCTATATGCAGGTTATCTTTCTTAAATTCAACAGACATGAAACAATCTACTGAAAATTACGATTGTTAATTATAGATTTGTGAGGAATTCAGTACTTCAGTGTTCACTTCCGTTTCACAATAAGGTATAATATTTATAATCAAGCCGTAGGATCTTTATGTGCTTGATTTTTTAAAATATGTTTAAGTTTCTCTTTATAATTTTCCATACTTAAATAAACGGCGGGGACAAGCACAAGAGTTAAAAGCAAGGAGCTTGAGAGACCGCCGATAATTACCCACGCCAGTCCGTTTTTACTCTCAGCCCCGGCGCCGGATGCCAGGGCAATAGGCAACATTCCAAAAACCATCGATAAAGTGGTCATAAGAATAGGTCTCAATCTTTCTCTGCCGGCCTCAATCAAGGCTTCAACAACGGTCCGCCCTTCATCCCTCAGCTTGTTGGTGAAATCCACGATAAGAATTGCATTTTTGGCTACAAGCCCGATCAACATGATCATGCCTATCATGGCAAAAATAGTTAGCGGCTCACCGGTGAGAGCTAATGCGAAGATGGCCCCGATGACCGCCACCGGTATTGAAAATAATACCACGAAAGGATAGAAATAAGAATTGTACAGGGCAACCATGACCAGGTACACAAAAATGAATGCGGCAAGAATTGCCGTCGAAAGGCTCCCGAATGCATCTGCCTGTCTTTCCATCTGACCCTTGTAATCAATGATCACATCTGAATCTTGGATCTTTTTCTTTACGACTGCCTTGATTTCTTCCCCCACCGTACCCACTGGGCGTCCAAAAACATTACATTTCACGGTCAGCGATGACATCCGGTTATACCGCTCCAGCTTGTTGGGCCCGAGGGATTGCGAAATCGAGGCAAAATTTCTCAGTTCCACCGGGTTATTTTGACTGTTCAGAAACGTAAGCGACCCGACATCATCGAGACTCATCCGGTCGAACTGATCAAGCCGGCACGCGATGGAATAATCATTTCCTGCTTCGGAGTACTGCAGGTCTGTATTGCCGGCAAAAGCCAGGTTCATTGTGCTTCCAATCTGCTGTACATTCAATCCAAGTTGCGTCATCTTTTCCCTGTCCAGGTGAATTTGAAGCTCAGGCTTGCTTTTGTCCACCGAGTATTTGATGTCATTTGTGCCGGGAATGTCCATGATAACGGCCATGACGCTGTCGCCGACCTGGTAAAGCCTGTTGATGTCGGAACCCCTGAGCAAAATCTGTATTGGTGCATCATCCGCATTCCCCATCATCGAGGTGGGCGTGGCCGTTACTTTGAGCCCTGGAATATCCTGCACCTCTTTTTTGATCATGGCGGCAAATTGTTCCACCGACATCTTCCGATCCTCCTTGGATATGATGGTCACGGTGATCTCACTCTTGTTCTTTTCGCCGGAAGATGTTCCTAAGTCGCCACTTGAATACCCGATATTTGAAAAGACCTTCACCACTTCGGGTTTGCTTAGCAAAAGGGCCTCCACAAGTTGTGTAAGTTGCGCTGTCTGATAAACGGTGTTTTGCGGGTCCCCCTCAAGTTTGACAACGAATTCACCCTGGTCGCCATCATTCATAAAGGCCGTCCCAACCAGCCCCATACCCAGCAGGGTTATGGAAAGTACCACCATGATCGTAGTCACCAGGTAAATAATCTTTCGATGCTTCAGTGCCCAGTGCAGTGTATTTTCATAAGTATTCAGCAATTTCCTGAATTCGGATTCAATCCAGGTTGAAAAATTCCCGAGGACTGATTTTTTCGTCAGGTCCTGGATCCTTCCAAACCTTGATGCCAGAAGCGGGGTTACCGTAAAGGAGACAAACAGGCTCATTACTGTGGAAAATACGATCACAAGGGAAAATTCTTTCATCATATGGCCGATCATTCCCGACACTAGTGAAAGCGGGAGAAATACAACAATGTCAACCATGGTGATGGCAATGGCTGTAAAACCAATCTCATTTCTGCCATCAAGAGCGGCAGTCCGGCCGTCTTTTTTCATTTCAAAATGCCGGTAAATGTTCTCCAGAACCACGATCGAATCATCCACCAGGATCCCTATCACAAGCGAAAGCGCCATGAGTGTCAACATGTTCAGAGAAAAGTTAAATATGTACATGGCAACAAAAACGGATATGATTGAAGATGGGATAGAAATAAGGACGATAACAGAGTTGCGGATGCTGTGAAGGAAGATGAACATGACAAACGCCACAAGCAGAATGGCGAACATCAGGTCCTCCATGACGGCATTCGCAGATTTAAGCGTGTAACGCGAGCTGTCCGACGCAATGTCAAATTTCAGGTTTTGCGTGATGTACTGTTTTTCAAGGGAGGTCAGTTCGTTCTTTACGCGCTTGCACACATCCACGGTATTGGCATCAGACTGCTTCTGGATCAGCACCCCGATGGATGTGTTTCCGTTGATCTTATTCAGGTTGGTCTGTTCGGCCATGCCGTCTTCCACTTCCGCCAGGTCACCGATCTTTATCCTGCTGCCGTCCGGATTGCTTGCTACAGTGACTTCCCTAATCTCGTCAGGCGATCTGAACTTCCCAAGCAGCCTGACCGTATATTGCTGCGTTTCATTTTCCACACTGCCGGTGGGCATCTCAAGGTTTGAATTCCCCAATGCCTGGTATACCTGGCTGATCGAGATCCTGTATCCGTTCAACTTGTTTTTGTCGATGTTCACATGGATAGTCCGTTCGCTGCCCCCGACAAGCATAACCTGGCCGACGCCATTCAATTTGGCGAGTTGCGGCTTTATCTGGTTTTTAACAAGCGTATAAAGCTCTGTGCTAGGTAGTCCCGATGTGACACCCAGTTTGATCACCGGCATCTCATCGGACGAAAATTTGTTTACCGAAGGTGATTTGACCCCATCGGGAAGCGAGGCGAGGACCGCATTGATTTTCCGCTGTGCGTTCTCAACGGCTTTGTCTGCATCGGCATTTGTGTTTAGCGCAATGGTTATGTTCGAAACTCCTTCCTGGGAGGAAGATGTTATATTGTCCACTTCTTCCAGTCCGGAAAGCGCATCTTCCAGCTTCTTGGTCACGGAGCTTTCGACCTCATTGGCGGATGCACCCGGGTATGAGGTGGAAACACTGATGGAGGGGAAGCTCAATTTAGGCATAAGCTCATAATTCAACAGTGTATATGAACTTATTCCCAGGATGGCCAGTACCGCAAAAATGACGACAACCAGGGTCGGCCTTTTGATCGCAATTTCCGTAATCGACATATGCAGAAAGGTTAATTTGAAATTCTGATCTCTTTATTGTCTGAAAGCGTAAACTGGCCGCTGACGATGACCTGGTCACCTTCATTAAGTCCGGAGATAACTTTGAGATACTCCCCATTCCCGTCACCGACGACAATTTTCCGGCGAACCGCCCTGTTGTTCTTGGCAATATACACTTCAGCATTTCGGAGGCTGCCAATCAGGGATGAACGGGAAATATAATAAGCCTCACCTTTGGCCGGCATTTTGATGCTGACATTGGCAAATGTACTGGAGCGCAATGGATGCAATGAACTGTTTGTCATCTCTATTTCAACAGGATAGTTATGAGAATCGTCCCCCTTTGCGCTGATGAAGGTGATCTTCCCGGTAAACACGATCCCTGGATAGACATCCGTCGCAACAGTTGCTTCATTACCGGGTTTCAGCTTGTACACATTGGATTCCGACACATTCAGAAGGATCTTGAGCCTGGATATGTCAATCATCTTCACCACCGGGTTGCCGGCAGTTATATACTCACCCTGTTCAACATATTTTTTAATTATCGTGCCGCTGATCGGGGCTGTAACATTGGCATTGACCAGTTCCTTTTCGGCCTGCTCGAGCAGGATGGTGGCATCATCGTAGGAGGTTTGCGCTTCATCGAGCTGCTGTTCCGTCAGGCTGCCTCCTTTGTACAAATTTTTGTATCGTTCCAGGTCTTTTCCCAGTCTTGCCTTCGCATTCCGTGCTTTCTCAACGGCCAGCCTCCTCAGGGTGTTGTCGATACAGGCAATTACGCTGCCCTTTGGAAGTACCTGCCCCAGCTTCACGTTCAGCGTTGTGACGGTGCCGGCGGCTTCGGCTGCCACATCGACTTCTGCGGCCGCTTCCATGGTTCCGACTAGCTGGAGGTTGCCATCGAGTGATAGCTTCTTAACCGAAGCAACCTTTACGGAAATGTACTTCAGGTCGGTGCTCACGTTTTTATTCGCGTTTACTTTTTTATAGTTCGATGAAAGACGGAAAACAACAGCCGCAATCACCAATAATGAAACTCCGATGACAATAATTTTTTTCATGATGGTACCTACTTTAAATTATTGATGAAACTCAGCAACGAACCCTTTGATTTTTCGAGATCGATCCGCGCCAGGTACAATTTAAGAAGCTTATTGTAATAGGTGCTTTGCGCTACGAGGTAAGAGCTTTCAGCTTGCACAACATCAACCGTGGAGCAGGTCCCCTGCTGATATTCCTGCTGTATATCCGCATAAACCCCCTTGGCCAGTTCAAGATTCTCCATTTCTCTTTCAATGTTATCCAGCGCGTTTTTATACTGGACCTCGTCGTTGGAAATCTCAAGTCTGATGGACTGTTCGGCAGTTATCACATTTTCCCTGGCGATCTTAATCCCCAATTCGGACTGGGCAAACCGTGATGTTCGTTGAAGTCCGTCGAAAATCGGGATGGTGAGTTTCAGTCCGATCCCCGAACTGGAATACCATGCATTTCCGGAACTGAAAAAGGTGAATTCCTGCTGCATGGCGTTACGATTATAGTTTCCGTAAAAAGAAAGAGTCGGGTAAAATGCTGACCGTTTCGTATTTCTGTCAAGCTGCATGACGGCAACGTTCGATTTTTTCAATTTGTAGTCGATATTTTCTTCAATCCGGAAATTCCCGGTCGCATCCCTGATAAAAAGCTCGTATCCTTCGCTGGCGGGTGATTCAGCAAGTACCAGCCCGCTGTCGATCGGCATTCCCATGTGGTATTTCAGCACATTCAGGGATTGCGAATAGTTCAACTTAGCTTGCTCAAGCTGCGATTTTGTATTGTTGTAACTGACCTTGATCTTATCCACATCGACCTTTTTCGCCATGCCATTCTTAAATTTCAACTCGATCGAATTCAATGATTTTTCGGAAGAAACCAAGGTGGATTTCAATGACTGCAATTGCATTTGAATGACAAGGGACTGATAGAAGGAAAGACTTATGTTATATGCGACGTCAAGGTCGGTCTGCTGCTGGTCAAGTTTAGAAATGCCGAGATTGAGTCTTGCTGCTTTAATCTGCAGCAGAGTTCCCGGATCAAAGATCTTCTGCGTAACCGACAGACCTCCGCTCACACTGTACTTGGTGCCGAACTTCACCGCGATATAGGTGCCGGGTGTTCCTCCGGTCATCTCGGCAGGCATGAGCTGTGTTGATAATGCCAGGTTATCATCAAACGTTCCGGTGGCATTTACCTGGGGCAGGTAGTTTCCCGTTTGCTCCGATACCTTCTTATTCGCTATCAAAACGTTATAACCGGCCATTTTCAATTCATGATTGTTTGCCGTTGCATATCCCAGGCAATCCTTTAGTGTTAGCCGTTGCTGAGCAAACGACGAAAAAACCACCACTGTGAAAATCAACGACAGAATGTTCCCCGAAAAGAATGACAACTTCATACACTATCAAATATTGATACTATCAATTAATTAGATAAAAAAAATGTTACAGAGTCTCCGCCCTTTTTTTGATATGTTCAACTACTTTATAAAAAGCGTCGAGATCGGAGTCGGGTAGACCATCAAGCAGTTCTTCATTCAGTTGGATTTCAATCTTTAAATATTGTTCAATCACCCGTTCGCCTTTTTTGGTGACCATCAGAAAATTCTTACGCCGGTCATTTGCATCCGACACCCTACGGATCAGATCCTTTTTCTGCAAGGCATCGACCGTGCGCAGAATCGCAGACTGGTCTTTTCCCAGAATTTCCGCCATGTCTTTTTGAATCACCTCCTCGTTCTTCTCTTTGATGGCAAAGAGGAACCCGAATTGTTCAATTGTTAGTTTCATATCGGTCTGACTGCCGGTACGCCGCTTCAGCGCCCGGAACATCTCATTCATCATCGGTGCAAGGATCATCCCCAGGGGGTGCTTTGTTTTTCTCATGTTATAAGTTAATTGCGCCACAAAGGTATAAAATAATACTTGATATATGCAAGTATAATTTTGTTTTTGCCAAAATTGCAATGGAATGTAATGATGGTTGACTTCATTTTAACCCATGCGAGCCAACTAATATTGTCTTTAATCATGTCCTTCAGCAATTTTTACATCAAGCATTTCTTTGTTCAATGTCAAATTATCTATCCTAATCTTTCCGAACGTGAAATACCCGAAGCCTGGGCTAAGTGAGTGCAAAGTGAAAAGTGTAAAACGAAAAGTGCAAAACGAAAAGTGCAAAGTCCAAAATATTACACTTTGCACTTTGCACTTTACACTTGTTTGTGTGATCCGCCTGGGATTCGAACCCAGGACCCCCGCCTTAAAAGGGCGATGCTCTACCTACTGAGCTAGCGAATCTGCCATTTTTTGAGCGTGCAAAATTACGGTTTATTTTTAGAAAGACAAGGGGGAGGTGAAAAATAATTGAAATTTCAGTGGGGGATGAGCGATTCGCGATGCGGGATTCGCGATTCGGGATACGGGATTCGCGATGCGGGATGCGGGATATGCGATGCGGGATATGCGATGTGGGGTAAAAAAAATTTGAATAAATGTATTACCTTTTACTGTTTCGGACGATTAAGCAGTAAAAACAAATGAATTACGAAGACCTTGAAATCTGGAAACTTGCCAACGAACTGGTGGTTTTAATCCATGATATGACCTTGAAGGATTTGCCCAAATTCGAGACGTTTGAAACCGGAAGCCAGATCCGGAGATCGATCAAATCAGTAAAGGCTAATATTGTTGAAGGGTTTGGCCGGCGTAAATATAAAAATGAGTTCCTTCACTTCCTCGTCATTGCTCATGCTTCTAACGATGAAACGATTGACCACCTGAAAACGCTATATTTAACAAAGTCCTTGAAGGATGAGAAAAAATACCATTCAATCCTGGAAAAACTGGATAAGCTTGGCAGGAAACTCAACAACTTTATCAATTCAGTCCGCCTCAACCATAAAGTATAAGGTACGAAAATCACGTGTTGTGCATCCCGTATCCCGCATCGCGAATCGCGAATCCCGCATCGCGCATCCCGTATCCCGCATCGCGCATCTGTCAGAGATACTCCCCGAGATTCCCTTTCCCTTCCCTGATAACAACCGGCCCATCGCCTGTACAATCCACCACCGTCGAAGCGAGGTTACCGCCGGGACCGGCATCGATCACGATGTCGACAAGCTTTTTGTATTTTTCGTGGATCAGTTCAGGATCGGTGGAATATTCGATGATCTCATCGGCATCATGAATGGAGGTGGTCATAATGGGGTTGCCAAGCCGTTCAACGATCATCAATGGGATCTGGTGATCGGGGATACGGATACCTACTGTCTTCTTCTTGCTCTGAAATACGTCCGGGACCTTGTTGTTCGCGTTGAGGATGAATGTGAACGGGCCGGGAAGTGCCTTTCGCATCAATTTATAAATGGTATTCGGGATCGGCCGTGTATAATCGGAAAGCTGGCTGAGACTTGAACAGATGAACGAAAAATTGGCTTTGTCTTTCCGGATACCCTTGATCTGTGAAATACGGTCAATGGCCTTCGAACGTGTAATATCACATCCCAATCCATAAACCGTATCGGTAGGATAGATGATCACCCCGCCATCGTGCAGGCAATCGGTAATGATCTTCAAATGCCGTTCGCCGGGGTTGTCCGGGTGGATCTTTAGTAACATGGTATGTTAATTTGGATGTTTTATTGTTCCAGAGTAACAGAGTAAAAGAGTAACAAGGTCACGAGGTCACATGGTAATCTGGTCATCAACTCACGAGTTCACCACCTCACCACCTCACCACCTAATAAAAAAAGGGTAAGCTACTTACATCGCACCGCTCAACCATCTTACCCTTGCTTCCTTCCGAACCTGGGGGAGTTTGACGGGAGCTGGTCGTATAAGACTTACCCCGCTGCAAAATTACAAATTTATCAGTTAACCCAACCATCAAATTGAATTTTTTGTAAGTTTGCTTCTGGTTGAACCTTTTAAAACCCGCCATTATGGAAGAAAAAACCAAATCCCTGGCATCTCATGCCATGGTCTATTGCCTGATCCCCGCCGCAGCGATGATCATTTATGGTACCATCCTTTACCTGTTCAACATGAACCTGAACAAAGTCCTTTCATCCCTGTCATACATTTTTCTTATTGCAGGGATGATATACGGAACCCTTCAGTACCGCAAGGAATTCTCAAACGGGTTTATGACCTATTCAAAAGCTTTTACCAGTTCCTTCCTTATCTCGTTGTTCTGTATCATTATCGTTTCAATCTTCAACTTTATCTTTTATACGTTCATCGATCCGGGGATCATTCAGCAAATGTCAGATATGGCCCGCGAAGAAATGATGACGAAAGCGCCTGATCTGACTGACCAGCAGCTCGAATCTGCCCTTGCCATGCAGGCAAAATTCATGTCACCGGTGGCGCTGACTATTATGAGCCTTATCATGGGGACGATCGCCGGTGCGATTTTATCTCTTATCATGGCCATATTCCTGAGAAAAGAAGACAAATCAATTCCTACGGTTGCTTAATCACCTCAACCCTGCACCCCTTCTGGATCCCCGCATCCGCGGGGACTTTGGGGGGACTGGAGTTGAGAAGTTTGGTTTATTCCAGTTAAATAACATTAAATGGATATTTCTGTTGTTATACCGCTTCTGAATGAGGAGGAATCATTGCCCGAGCTTGCTGCATGGATCATCCGTGTTATGAAAGAAAACAATTTCTCGTTTGAGATCCTTTTTGTGGATGACGGGAGCAAGGACGGTTCATGGAAAATCATTGAAGAACTTACCGCAAAGCAGGGTGAAATACGAGGCATAAAATTCCGGCGGAATTATGGGAAAGCGGCCGCTTTGAATGTCGGCTTTGAAGCTGCCCGCGGGGATGTCGTGGTCACCATGGATGCTGACCTTCAGGACAGCCCGGATGAGATCCCGGAAATGTACCGGATGATCAAAAAAGAAGGGTATGACCTGGTTTCGGGCTGGAAAAAGATCCGGCACGATCCCTTTTCAAAGACTATCCCCACCAAGTTCTATAACTGGTCGGCCCGGAGGATGTCGGGGATCAAACTCCATGATTTCAATTGCGGTTTGAAAGCCTACAAGAGCGAAGTGGTGAAAAGCATCGAGGTGCACGGCGAAATGCACCGCTATATCCCTTTCCTGTCTAAATGGGCCGGCTTCAAATCGATTGGCGAAAAGATCGTTCATCACCAGAAACGTAAATACGGAAAGACAAAATACGGCCTCGACCGTTTCTACAAAGGATACCTCGACCTGATGACGATCTCGTTCATCACACGGTTCGGGAAACGCCCAATGCACTTCTTCGGACTTTGGGGGACGGTGATCTTCTTCTTCGGATTCATGATCGCCGCTTACCTTGTCTCTTCAAGGTTCTTCATGAATACTTATAAAATGACTGACAGGCCGCTGTTCTACTTCGGTCTCCTGGCCATGATCCTCGGAACACAGCTGTTTGTTGCAGGCTTCCTGGGTGAGATGATCTCGCGGAATGCCATTGACCGGAATCATTACCTGGTTGAGAAAAGGACCGGATTTGATGCAAAATAAACGTAAAGTCGTCCTGATCGGATCGGCACACCCGTTACGGGGAGGACTGGCCACCTTTAATGAAAGACTTATCCGCGAGTATAGAAACCTTGGCGATGATGCTTCGATCTATACTTTCAGCCTGCAATATCCGGGGTTCCTCTTTCCGGGTAAAACGCAATATTCCACGGAGCCGGCACCGACTGATATTCCAATCCATATTAAAGTCAACTCGGTCAATCCCTTCAACTGGATCAGGGTAGGGAGGGAGCTGAAGAAAATGAAGCCAGACCTGGTGCTTGTAAAATTCTGGATCCCTTTCATGGCACCGTGCTTCGGTACGATCTGCCGGATCATTAAGAAAAACGGGCATACACGGGTGATCTCGGTCCTCGATAACATCATTCCCCATGAAAAACGACCGGGGGACAAGCTCCTGGCTCAGTACTGGGTCAACAGCGCCGATGGATTCATCGCCATGTCGAAGTCCGTGCTGGATGATCTTCAGCTGTTTTTCAGGAAATCATCAAAACCAGCGGTATTTTCCCCTCATCCGTTATATGACAGTTTCGGTGATGCAATTCCGAAAGAGACGGCAAAGAGAAAACTTAGGCTTGATCCGGCCTTTCATTACCTCTTGTTCTTCGGATTCATCCGCGATTACAAGGGACTTGATCTTCTGCTGAAAGCTTTCGCAGACCGGAGGCTGAAAGAGCTTCCGCTGAAACTTATTGTTGCGGGTGAATTCTATTGCGACCCCAAACCTTTTCATCATCTGATCAATGATCATCATCTGGAAGAAAAGGTGATCATGAAAAATGATTTCATTCCTGACAGCGAGGTCGGAAATTATTTCTGTGCTGCAGATCTTGTTGTACAACCGTATAAAAGCGCCACCCAAAGCGGGGTTTCGCAGATCGCGTATCATTTCGACAAGCCGATGATCATCACGGATGTGGGCGGACTGTCAGAAATTGTTCCGCACGGGAAGGTTGGTTATGTTGTTCAACCCGATGAAAATGAGATAGCTGCCTCGATCCTGGAGTTTTATGAAAAGAATAAGGAGGAAGAGTTCTCGAAAAATGCAGCCATTGAAAAGCAGAAATATTCGTGGAGGAATATGGTCGGGGCTATTGACGGTTTAGTAAAGGAGATTGATAGCAGATAATGGTTTTTTCGGTGTCTCGTACCCACCCCGACCTTCGGTCTTCCCCTCCCTACTGGTAGGGAGGGGTTCAAAAAGAAGGTTTGTTAAATTAATCTCCAAAGGTTGCTGCGATCTTCAAACAGGGTGTAAAGAATAATTTAACAACAGCGAAGGCACAGAGAGCACAGAGAATACTTTTTCCTTACTGAAGAATAAAATACCTTTGCAGAAAGAAATATTCAAATCATGATCATTCGAAGCAAAGCCCCCCTGCGGCTCGGACTTGCCGGTGGCGGAACAGATGTGGCGCCCTATTCCGAGATCTATGGAGGAACCATCCTGAATGCAACGATCAGCATGTATGCTTACGCCACCATTGAGCCACGAACCGACGGGAAGATCATCCTGAATTCGATCGACAAAGGCGAGATCTATGAATTCGCCGAGACGACGGAACTGGAGATCGACGGGATCCTGGAGCTTCACAAAGGGATCTATAACCGGGTGATCCGTGATTTTGTGAAAAAGCCCCTTTCATTCACACTCTCGACGTATGTGGATGCACCGCCGGGATCCGGCCTGGGCACATCTTCCACACTTGTGGTTGCCATTCTCGGGGCATTTGCAGAATGGCTCGGTTTGCCTTTAGGGGAATATGACCTGGCGCACTTAGCCTTCGAAATTGAGCGTGTCGACCTGAATATGGCCGGCGGGAAACAGGACCAGTATGCTGCAACCTTCGGGGGGGTGAACTATATGGAGTTCTTCAGGGAAGATAAAGTGATCGTCAACCCGTTACGCATCCACGAAAAATACCTGGATGAACTGGCCCACAACCTGGTGCTTTATCATACGGAAACCAGCCGTCTTTCCTCAAAGATCATCGAGCAACAGTCGAAAAATGTGATGAATAAGAACGAGAAGACCATCGAAGCGATGCATAAGCTGAAGGAACAGGCGGTGATGATGAAAGAGGCGATCCTGAAAGGGGAACTTGACAAGATCGGGGAGATCCTGGATTTCGGATGGCAGTTCAAAAAGCACATGGCTTCGGGGATCACCAATCCATTCATCGATGAAGTCTACCAGACGGCCATCAGCCACGGAGCTACCGGGGGGAAGATATCCGGAGCGGGAGGCGGAGGATTTATGTTTTTTTATTGTCCGCAAACGACAAGGAGTTCAGTTGTTGAAGCCCTGAAGAAGTTCGGCGGACAGACCAAACGATACGAGTTTACAATGAAGGGGCTGACGACGTGGACAATTTAACGTACCCTCCCCGACCTTCGGTCTTCCCCTCCCTACTTGTAGGGAGGGGATAAGAGGGGTGGGTATGAAAAACATATATAATATGAAAACATTCCTTGATCTTGCAAAATCCCGATATTCGGTGAGAAATTACCTGGACAGGCCGGTGGAAGAAGAAAAGCTTGAATATATCCTTGAAGCCGGCCGGATTGCGCCATCAGCGGCCAATTACCAGCCCTGGCATTTTATCATGATCCGTGATCCGGAAATGCGGAAAAAGATCGCCACGACGTACAACCGTGCCTGGTTCCTCCAGGCACCGGTGATCATCATCCTTTGCGGGGACCACACGCTGGGATGGAAACGGGCTGACGGCAAGGATCACACCGATATCGACATTGCCATCACCACGGACCATATGACGCTGGCCGCTGTTGAAATGGATCTCGGGACCTGCTGGATCTGCAACTTCGATGCGGCTGAGGCCGGCAGGATACTTGAACTTCCACCTCATATCGAGCCTATTGTTTACCTGCCCGTCGGGTATCCCGGAACATCGGAAGATAAAGCAGCGCGCCACCTGATCCGCAAGGGTATGGCAGATATTGTTCATTGGGAACGGTTCTGACCAAAGATCAGAATTTCACTACCTTTGTTTTGAAAACAGGTCACATGAAAATAGCAGAAGCGATCAATGAATCCATCAGTACCAAGAAACGCATTCTTGAGGATGACGAACTGATGAGGACGATAGGCCAGGCGGCCAGTGCATGCACAGAGGCATTCTGTAACGGGAATAAGGTTTTCTTTTGCGGTAACGGGGGAAGTGCGGCCGATGCCCAGCATCTCGCCGCAGAATTCTCAGGACGGTTCTATTTCGACCGGGCACCTCTGCCTTCAGAAGCTCTGCATGTTAATACTTCTTTTCTTACGGCAGTTGCCAATGATTATTCCTTCGATGAGGTCTATGCCCGCAACATCAAAGGGAGCGGCCGCGAAGGGGATGTACTGGTTGCCATCTCCACATCAGGGAATTCAAAGAATATCATCAGGGCGGTGGAAACGGCCAATGATATCGGGATTGTCACCATCGGAATGACAGGACAGTCAGGAGGAGCCATGAAAAACCTGTGCGACTACCTGATCAATGTTCCTTCTTCCGACACACCCCGGATCCAGGAATCGCATATCATGATCGGTCATATTATTTGCGAGATCGTAGAAACTTCAATATTTTCTAAATAATTTCACTTGGAAGCAATCATTTTAGCAGGAGGTCTTGGCACCCGTTTAAAAGGCATCGTTGACGACGTTCCCAAATCAATGGCACTCATCAATGGACATCCTTTTCTTGAATACCTGATGAACTACCTCACGGGGCAGGGCATAAAGCGGGTTGTTCTTTCGGTAGGGCACAAACGGGAACTGATCGAATCCTTTTTTAAAGATCAGTACAAAGGAATTTCCATAACCTACGCTGTTGAGGATGAGCCGCTGGGTACAGGAGGAGGGATCCTGAATGCATTCAGCAAAGTTGAGAGCGATCTTGCATTTACGATGAATGGCGACAGCCTGTTCAGGATCGATTTCAATGCGATGATGAAACGTCATATCGAATCCTTGTCCGATATAACGCTCTCATTAAAATACCTCGATGATACGGCGCGGTTCGGAACCGTAAGATTTGATGAGACATACAGGATCACTGGTTTTGATGAAAAGAATCCTGATTCAGGGGAAGGTTATATTAATGGAGGGATCTACCTTCTGAATAAAGGTTTCCTGGAGAATGCAAAATTCCCGCCGGTTTTTTCCATCGAAAAAGATTGTTTCGAAAAGCATTACAATAAATCACGGATATTCGGATATCTATCCAGGGGATATTTCCTGGATATTGGGATCCCGGAGGATTACCAGAAAGCACAGGATGAATTTAAGCGATTTGAAGATTGATAATACCTGGTCATTGTTCCTCGATCGTGATGGGGTGATCAACAGGCGGATCGTGGATGACTATGTCAGGAAATGGGAGGAATTTGAATTCCTGCCGGGTGTTCATGACGCATTTAAGGTCTTTGCGAAAGTGTTCGGTCCTGTCATCGTTGTGAGTAACCAGCAGGGAGTCGGAAAGGGAATTATGACCGACCAGGCCGTAGTTTCGACGCATAACCAGATGATAAGGTCGATCCGGTTAAGGAACGGACGACTCGATAAAGTTTATTATTCACCTTACCTCGAAAAGGCAGGATCGACGTGGAGAAAACCAAACATCGGGATGGCCCTTGAAGCCCAGAAGGATTTTCCGCAGATCATTTTCCGGAAATCGGTCATGGTGGGTGACTCTGAAACGGATATGATCTTCGGACGAAAGCTTCAGATGAAAACTGTGTTTATTAACAGCATGAAAAATCACGCAGATAAATTTCATGACCTGGTTGATTTCATTTATCCTGATCTTGCCAGCTTTGCCCATGAGCTCGATCTATCCTTCAGGCTTCATCACAAGTAATCAATACATAAAGAAACTCAGCTTACAGATACGATGAATCCCACCGTCATTTTTATTACATTCATCACCTACACCGTTTTCTTGTTTTTTATTACCTGGCTGACAGCCCGGCGGTCCACGAACCGGGCATTCTTCATTGGGAATAAGGCTTCACCCTGGTTTGTGGTCGCCTATGGCATGATCGGGGCTTCCATGTCGGGTGTCACCTTTATGTCGGTCCCGGGTTGGGTGGGAACTACCCAGTTCTCTTATATGATGGTCGTGATCGGGTACCTGTTCGGCTATTTTACGATCGCAAAAATCCTTCTTCCGCTTTATTACAGGCTCAACCTGACATCCATATATGCATATCTGGAAACCAGGTTCGGATTCTGGTCATACAAGACAGGTGCCTTCTATTTTATCCTGTCACGCGTGATCGGTGCATCTTTCCGGATGTTTCTTGTCGTGAATGTGCTCCAGATCTTTGTTTTTGATGCATGGAACATTCCTTTCTGGGTTACGGTGCTTATTTTCATTATTCTCATCCTTCTCTATACATTTAAGGGAGGTATCAAAACGATCATCTGGACCGACACGGTTCAGACAACTTTCATGTTGCTTGCCTTGCTTTTTTCCATCATTTTCATTACCCGGAACCTGGGAACATCATTTCACCTGCTGGCAAACGACGTTTTCAACAGCAGTTACTCGAACATGATCTTCCTGGACTGGCATGATAAGCGGTTCTTCCTGAAGCAGCTGCTGAGCGGTGCATTCATTGCGATCGTCATGACAGGGCTCGACCAGGAAATGATGCAGAAGAACCTTTCCTGCCGGTCACTGAAAGATGCACAAAAAAACATGTTCACCTTCAGCTTCATCATGCTGATCGTGAATTTTCTCATTTTGTTCCTCGGTGCGATCCTGTTCATGTATGCAAATAAAACAGGAATGTCTTTACCGGTCCGTTCCGATGATCTTTTCCCGACCATTGCGATCAACTACCTTGGACCCGTCGCGGGCATGGTATTCCTGATCGGCCTTATATCTGCCGCTTATCCGAGCGCGGACGGAGCACTGACATCACTCACCACCTGTTTCAGCATTGATTTTCTTGGTATTAACAGGAAGGATCGATGGCCGGAAGGGCGGAAGGTCAGAATCCGGTATATTGTTCACGCTTCCTTTGCATTCCTGCTGTTATTCGTGATCATCCTTTTCCGGGTGATCAATGACCGGGCCGTGATCGATAAATTATTTACAATCGCCGGATATACCTATGGGCCATTGCTTGGACTATATTCCTTCGGATTATTTACGAAATTGCAGGTCAAAGACCGGATGGTTCCCTGGATAGCCTTACTTTCACCGGTCATTTGCTATGGTTTGAGCACCTGGTCAGAACAATTGTTCAACGGGTATAAATTCGGATTTGAGCTTCTCATTGTTAATGGAATTATTACTTTTGCGGGATTATGGATTTTCCGGGTGAAAAAATAACAGAAATAGATACACACCAGAATATTCTGTGATACACCTCATCCCCTGCACTCCTTCTGGATCCCCGCGTCCGCGGGGACCTTGGGGGGACGGAGGTTGAGGTAAATTAAATATTCCAATAATTCAGAAATAGTAATCAAAATGGATAATATACGTTTCAGGGCATTATGGATTGCCATGTCGAGGCAGGGGAAGGATGTGGTTTTTCCCGGAAAGAAAGCTTCCGAATATTTTGGCGAGCTGACCTTCAATAAAAGCGCTATGCGGGAATACCTCACGGAAGAGGCTTTTCAGCAGGTAATGAATTCGATTGAAAAAGGAGAGAAGATCAACCGCCGGATTGCCGACCAGGTGGCCGCGGGGTTGAAATCATGGGCGATGAGCAAAGGCGCAACTCATTATACGCACTGGTTCCTGCCGCTGACAGGCTCTACGGCTGAAAAGCATGATGCGTTCATCGATCCCATCGAGGGCGGGAAAGGGATTGAGAACTTCCGCGGGAATGAACTGACCCAGCAGGAACCCGATGCATCGAGTTTCCCCAGCGGAGGCATCCGCAGCACGTTTGAAGCCCGGGGTTATACGGCGTGGGACCCGACCTCGCCTGCCTTCATCATGGACAGGACCTTGTGTATCCCTACAGTATTTGTTTCCTATACAGGTGAAGCACTGGATTTCAAGACACCGCTTTTACGGGCATTGTATGCCATTGACAAGGCTGCCGTGGATGTCTGCCAGTACTTCGACAAGGATGTTACCAAGGTTTTTGCAACGCTCGGGTGGGAGCAGGAATATTTCCTGGTTGATACGGCGCTATACATGGCCAGGCCGGATCTCGTACTGACGGGCAGGACACTTTTCGGCCATGCATCAGCAAAAGACCAGCAGCTTGAGGACCATTATTTCGGAACGATCCCGCAGCGGGTGCTTGCATTCATGCAGGAATTCGAGCTGGAGGCCCATAAACTTGGGATCCCGGTGAAAACAAGGCATAAAGAAGTGGCACCAAACCAGTTTGAATGTGCACCGGTTTACGAAGAAGCCAATCTTTCTGTCGATCATAACCAGTTATTGATGCACCTGATCGATACGATCGCAAAAAAACATGATTTCACCGTTCTGCTTCATGAAAAGCCATACAGCGGCATCAATGGCTCGGGAAAGCACAACAACTGGTCGCTGATGACCAACACGAAAGTGAACCTGCTTACACCCGGGAAGGATCAGAAATCAAACCTGAGGTTCCTGACATTCTTGGTAAACATTGTTAAGGCTGTTCACACACATTCAGACCTGATCCGGGCGATCATTGCATCACCGGGGAACGATCACCGGCTGGGAGGCAATGAAGCACCCCCGGCGATTATGTCGGTGTTTATCGGTACACAGCTGACACAGATGTTCGACCTGATCGGGAAAAGCACCCGGAAGGTCAAACTGACGAGCGAATCCGATTCCGAATTGCTCAAGAATTTCCCCAAGATCCCTGAAATTCTTTTAGACAATACCGACCGAAACCGCACATCACCTTTTGCATTCACCGGCAACAAATTCGAGTTCCGCGCTGTAGGCTCTTCACAGACCTGTGCCCCGGCCATGATCACCATCAACCTCATCGTGGCCGACCAGCTTGCAAAATTCAAAAAGGAAGTCGACACGCTGATCGCAGGAAAAGTAAGGAAGGAGGATGCCATCCTGAGAGTGCTCAGGCAGTACATCAATGATTCGAAGAACATCCGTTTTGAAGGCAATAATTACAGCCATGAATGGATCAAGGAAGCTGCCCGTCGCGGTCTTTCGCATCATCTCGTCACCCCGGTTGCACTCGGCGCTTTTATCTCAAAGAAAACAAAAGACCTTTTTGAACGGAATCATGTTCTTTCAGAAAGGGAGCTTGATGCCCGTCATGAGATCCGGATGGAGCATTACACGAAAAAGATCCAGATCGAATCGCGTGTTCTTGGCGACCTTGCCACCAATCATATCATCCCCATCGCGATCAAGTATCAGAACACGCTTATCGAAAATGTAAAAGGGCTGAAACAGGTGCTCGATCTCAAGACCTATGGGAAGCTTTCCCAGAACCAGATGGAGACCATCACTGAAATATCCGAGCATGTTTCCCGGATAAAGACTTACGTGAATGAGATGGTGGAGGAAAGGAAACTGGCCAACCGGCTTACGGAATCAAATGAAAAAGCCTTTGCCTATTGCGAAAAAGTGCTGCCTTATTTCTCAAAGATCAGGGATCATGTGGATAAGCTGGAACTGCTTGTGGATGATGAGGTATGGCCATTGCCAAAGTACAGAGAATTATTGTTCATTAAATAACCTGAATTGAATGCTGATGCCAGCTGTACCCTTCCCCTGCACCCCTTCCCTACTGGTAGGGAAGGGGACTGAACCGGTACAAGCAATTGAATAGAATATTAAGAAAGCAAATTAAGGTACCCATTATTGTGATGAACCATAAAATAAATAAGATATTACAATGAAACGATCAACAGGAAAATTTTCAGGATACGTTCTGATAACCGTGGTTTTGTTCCTTGTCACGACAGGTATCGCAACTGCCCAGATCAATGTGAAGCATGTTGATAACGCAGCAGTTCCCGATGCGAAGGAAGGAATTTTCTATGCCTTGCCCAGAACGATCATTAAAATCGATGTCACCATCGACAAGATAGAGAATTATAAAGGCCCTTATGCTGAATACGCCCTGAGGTATCTCGGTCTGAAGAACGTTGTCCAGGCCAGTTCAGTGGAATACAGGATCAATGATATCAGGATCACAACAGCTGCCGAGCCTGACCCGGATCAGTATTACTACCTGGAACTCGGGTCAAAACCAGGCAAGACGGATCTTGACAACCTGCTTAAACTGAGCGAGTCCGGACTCATCCTGGGAACAATGGGTGAAAATGTTGATACCATCGATAAAAGGGTCGTCATCAGGCATGAGGAAATGCCTTCTGTTTCCGAGAAAGATGCCTTTCCCGAAATATTCAAGTATTCGACAGACATGAGCGTATTCGAAAAGGTCGACACGATCATCCGGAAGATCAGCATCGATACGATGACGCTGGAACGCCAGGTGCTGAAGAGGACCATGGTGGAGAAATCCCCCGAGCAAAAAGCCAAGGAAGCGGCTGATTTTATCTCCAAGATCAAGGACAACCGCTTTAACCTCGTGAGCGGGTTCCAGGAAGTGAACTACAACCGCGAAACCCTTGAGTATATGGACAACCAACTGAAGATCCTGGAGCGTGAATACATGAAGTTGTTTACCGGCATCAGCATTCACCGGACACTTTCATTCAGCTATTCCTATACACCGAATCCCAACCAGGTAAATACCGAGGTGCCTGTATTCAAATTCGTGAAATCCAAAGGTGTCATGGACCTTGATGAACCGGGAGGAAAGATCATTACCATCCGGGTGCAGCGGTCAGGCACGACCAGTGCTGTTTTGAACTACCTGAAAAAGTCGCAGGATGTAGCAAAATCCCATGGATTCTTCTACCGGATCCCCGAACTTGCACGTGTGAACGTAAAGGTTGATGAAAACCTCCAGGAAGAAACCCAGTGCCTTGTGAATCAGCTTGGCGTCGTCACCTTCCTGCCGTCTGATAAATGGAAGGTCCAGTTCCATAAGGAGACGGGAGGGATCAAGGCGTTGAAGGTTGATTAGATTGAGGTCGGAAGTCGGAGGTTGGAGGTCAGAGGTCGGAGAATAGAGGATAGATGATGGAGACCCGAAGCCTGATTCCCGCCTGCCTACCGGCAGGTAGGCTTTCGCGGGAATGACGTGAGCCTGAAGCCTGCAGCCTGCACCATATTAAGTTTCTGTAAAATTTTCCAACTTTTCTCCAAAAAGAATATTCTGTTGTAATTTTGTACGCGATTTTCATTAGGAAGTAATTGTCGTGCGGATGTGACGGAAATCTACCAAAAGTGTTTTAGAGAATATCTTTATGGTGGGTTTACGTACCCTTTCCGGGCGACAAATCTTATGCATCATCTCATTTCTCATTCCGCTCTTTTACGGGATCGTTGAGGCTCAAGCGGGATCAGAAAATGATTCTGTTTATTCACTTGCCGGGTGCATCAATTATGCACTCGCCCATCAGCCACTTGTTCTCCAGGCAAAAACCGATGAGGCGATCACTGAGAAAGACATCAGGATCTCCCTTTCAGGGTGGCTTCCCCAGTTAAACCTGCAAGGAGATTTCCAGCATTATGTGGATGAACCAGTGATCTTCCTGCCTGATGCGAACAATCCGTCAGGGCAGAAACTAAAGCTTCGGTCGGGGTTCATCAATACATCCGGACTCCAGTTTTCTGCGGATCAGTCCCTTTACAATTCTGAATTGGTTTTTGCAAAAAAAGCGACCAGGGATCTTCGCAGGCGATCTCAGCAGAATACGGAAACCGTAAGGATCGACCTTGTAGTAAGCGTCAGCAAGGCGTTCTATGACGTTCTGCTCACCAAGGAACAGCTGCAGGTGCTTGATGAAGATATCCAGCGGTTGCAGCGGAATTACCAGGATGCCTACAACTTATATAAAAGCGGGTTGACGGATAAGATCGATTACCAGCAGGCAATCATTTCGCTGAACAACACCAGGGCCCAGCAACGCAGTGCCGCGGAGACAATGAATGCAAAATACGCCGACCTTAAAGCGATTATGGGATATCCCCCGGAAAAAATGCTAAGCCTTTCCTATGATTCTGCCACCATCGTAAAAGAAACACTGATTGATACCATGGAATTGCTCAATTATGAAAAGCGTATCGAATACCAGTCCCTGAAAACGAATCTCAACCTCCTGGCCACCAATGTGAGTTATTACAAATGGTCGGCACTTCCGGTGCTGTCTGCTTATTATAATTACAATCTTGTATATCAGAATGATGAATTCGGTTCACTTTACAAAGCTGATTATCCGAATTCACTTATCGGTCTGAAGCTTACGCTCGCGATTTTCCAGGGTGCGGTCAGGATCCAGAACCTGAAGAAAGCGCAGCTGCTCTATAAAAGATCGACTTACAGCGAAGATGACCTGAAGAACAGGATCAGCTCCGAATACAGCCATGCATTGTCTTCTTACAAAAGCAACCTATATGCATTGTCACTGGCCCGTGAAAATATTGGTACGGCGAAAAGTATTTTCAATACGGTGAAGCTGCAATACAATAAAGGTGTACAAACCTATCTCCAGGTGCTGGTTTCCGAAACCGACCTGCGGAAAGCTGAATTGAATTACCTGAGCACGCTTTTCCAGGTGCTTTCAAGTAAGCTTGATCTGCAACGTGCGCTCGGGGATGTCCGGATAAATTAATTTAAACCCTAATTGCGATGATCACGAAAATAAAGTCAATACTCGTTATAACCCTCCTGGTACCGGTTGTTTCCTGCAACAAATCCTTAAAGGATGATCCTCCGCCGGATCCCCCGACCCCGGTGACGGTTTACAGGGTGGAAGGGAAAGACCATATTTCCTATTACGATTCTTATCCTGCCACAGCAGCAGCGCTCCGGGAAGTGGAGGTCAGGGGGCAGGTTGGCGGTTACATTACCGGGATCTACTTCGAAGAAGGCAAACCTGTCAGAAAAGGACAGAAGCTCTATGAGATCGACCGCAGCAAGTACCTTGCATCCGAGGACGAAGCAAAAGCCAACCTTGAGATTGCTGAAACAAACCTGGCGAAGGTGCAGCTGGATTACAACCGTTATGAAGAGCTAAGCAAGCAGGATGCAATTGCAAAGCAGCGGCTCGACTATGTGACCACTGACCTGCAGAATGCCCGTTTGCAGGTGCTGGCCGCCAGATCGGAACTGACAAAGGCAACGGAGGATCTCGGCTATTCCCTGATCACATCCCCCTTTGAGGGAACGATAGGTATTTCCGCAGTCAAACTGGGGTCCCTGGTCATCCCCGGGCAAACCCTGATGAATACCATTTCTTCCGATGACCCGATAGGAATTGATTTCGTGATCAATGACAAAGAGTTGAATGACTTCGAGCAGTTTCAGAAGCAGCAGACCGTACATGGTGATTCAGTTTTTACCCTGGTGATGCCCGACAATTCAATTTATTCTTACCCTGGGAGCGTTTACCTGGTTGACAGGGCATTTGATCCGGAAACCAGTACAATTAAAGTAAGGTTGGCTTTCCCGAATCCTGAGCGAAGGATCAAACCGGGTATGAGCAGCAATGTGCGGGTACTTCACAAGGAAACCGGCCCCCAGACCATAATTCCGTATAAGTCTGTTGTCGAGCAGATGGGCGAATTCTTTGTATTCAAGGCCGACAGCAATAAAGCGGAACAGGTGAAAATTAACCTTGGGCAGCGGATCGGAGATGGGGTGATCGTAAAGAACGGAATATCGCCGGGCGATTATATTGTTGTTGACGGGTTGCAGAAAATCCATAACGGATCAGGTCTTGAAATCGATGAACAGGCGAAGACCACAGGGAAAGTTTTAAAATGAATGGAAGTTAACACGTACGGCATATGATCGCAAACACGTTCATTAACAGACCGGTTACCGCAATGGTGATATCGATCGTGCTGATTCTCACCGGGGTCATTGCTATCCTGGTTCTCCCCATCAGCCAATACCCGGATATCACTCCACCGGTTGTACAGGTTTCAGGACAATATACAGGCGCAGATTCAAAGACGGTTGAACAGACAGTCGCCACACCTGTGGAATCCCAGGTCAATGGCGTTCCCGACATGAGGTACATTCAAACGAACAGCACGAGTGATGGGCGAATGACCATGAGTGTGACATTTAATGTCGGGACCAATATTGATATTGCAACAACCGAAGTCCAGAACAGGGTGAATGTCGCCACGCCAATTCTGCCGGATGATGTGAAAAGACTCGGGTTGACGGTCAGAAGGCGGAATCCGAGCATCCTGATGCTGGTTGCAGTGTTTTCACCACATGGAATGCATGACATAGAATTTCTCGATAATTATACCAATATATTTATTAAAGATGCACTTCTCCGGGTAAAAGGAGTGGGGGATATTTTTACCAGGGCGGATGATTTCAGCATGCGAATCTGGCTCAAGCCGGATAAAATGGCAGCACTTGGCCTGACTGCCGAAGATGTCGTAAATGCCGTGCGGGAGCAGAATGTACAAGTGGCTGCCGGATCTGTCGGGGCTCCGCCGCAGAAACCGGGACAGGCGTTTGAATACAATGCTTATGTCAACGGCCGTCTTTCCGGTATCGACGAGTTCAAGGATATCATCGTCCGTTCAAAACCTGAACAGGGCTCCATTGTTTACCTGAAAGATGTCGCCCGGGTGGAACTGGGTAAGTTCAATTATTCCGGCGTTTCATTTATGGATGGAAAAAGATCCTCCTACCTGATTGTCTTTCAAACCCCGGGAAGTAATGCCCTCGAGACGGCCAAAGGAGTTTACAAGGCGATGGAGCAACTCAGCAAATCTTTCCCCGTGGATGTAAGCTATATTGTACCGTTTGAAACCGTTTCCGTGGTGAAGGCTTCCATCAGCGAAGTGGTGAAAACCTTACTGATCGCATTATTACTCGTGACTCTTGTTGTTTATTTATTTCTCCAGAACTGGCGTGCAACATTGATACCCATCCTTGCCATCCCGGTATCTATCATCGGTTCCTTCATTTTTTTTATCCCGATGGGATTTACCATCAACACCCTGACCCTGTTCGGATTTGTACTGGCCATCGGGATCGTTGTGGATGATGCGATCATCGTTGTGGAGGCCATTCAGCATAATATCGATGAGCTGCACCTGGAACCGAAAGAAGCCGCCCGAAGGGCCATGGCTGATATATCAGGGCCCGTCATCGCAATAGCGCTGGTACTGGCGTCTGTTTTTATTCCGGTAGGATTTCTTCCCGGAATCGTCGGGCGATTATACCAGCAATTTGCCATCACGATCGCTATTTCAGTCATCATTTCGGCTTTTGTTGCTTTATCGCTAACCCCGGCATTATGTTCATTATTCTTGAACCCCAGCAAGATCAACTCAACTTCACATGGTATCAACCGGTTCTTTTATTCTTTCAACCAATGGTTCAACCGTGCGCGCGAGAATTACACCACCAACGTGCAAAAAGGCATTCATTATTCACGCTACATCCTGCTGTTGCTCATTTTATTCATTGCAGGGGCCGTATTGCTTGTTCTCAGGAAGCCCACCGGCTTCATTCCCCTTGAGGATGAAGGAAGGGTTTATATCACCTTTGAACTGCCGGAAGCTTCATCCACCGCGAGGACTGTCGTGGTACTGAACAAGATCATGAAAACGCTCGACAGTATCCCGGGGGTAGCTCATTATGCAGCACTGGCCGGTTTGAATGTCGTCTCGTTCTCATTCAAATCGAATGACGGAACTGTATTTTGCCAGTTGAAACCCTGGGATGAGCGAACATCAAAGCAGATGCAGCTACAATCCCTGATCGGGGTCATGCAGAAACGGTTTGCAGCCATCAGGGAAGCAAACATCATCGTGATCTCACCACCAGCGATTCCCGGTTTAGGCAGTACAGGCGGATTTACATTTGAATTGCAGCAGCGGGAAAGTACTGACAATCTGAAAGCCTTTGAACATGTAGTATTCAATTTTATGCTGGAAGCCAACAAACGGCCTGAGATCGCCCGTGCTTTCACGTTCTTCAACGCCCGGACCCCGGGCTACCAGATCACGGTGAACCGTGACCAGTGCAAGAAACTCGGGGTTGACCTGTCTTCGGCATTCAGTGCGATCCAGACATATCTCGGAAGCAGTTACATTAACGACTTTACCATTTATAACAGGGATTTCAGGGTGGTAGCACAGGCAGATACCAGCTACAGGTCCGATATCAGTGAACTGGGTAAGTATTTTGTCAGGAACAGCCAGGGAAATATGATACCGCTGAGCACGCTGATCAGCTATAAAATTGATGAAAGCGCCTCGCTTCTTTCACATTATAATCTTTACAGGACCGCAGAATTCAATGGTGATGCAAAGCCCGGCTACAGTTCAGGCCAGGCCATTGAAGCGTTACGGCAGGTTGCTGCTCAGGTCCTCCCGGTTGGATATGGATATGAATTTTCAGGACTCAGCAGGGAAGAGATCAGTGCCGGTTCAATGTCATTTTATATATTTTTATTATCGATTATTTTTGCTTTTCTCTTTTTATCTGCTTTGTATGAAAGCTGGTCAGTGCCGTTTGCGGTGCTCTTCGCTGTTCCGCTTGCCGGTTTCGGCGCTATCCTTGCCCTTACCTTAAACCATTCGCTGTCAAACAATGTTTATGCACAGATCGGGCTGATCACGCTGATCGGGCTGGCTGCCAAGAATTCGATCCTGATCGTAGAATTTGCCAAGGAGCGCGTCGATCATGGAATTGAGCTTGTTGCCGCCACCATCCAGGCCATAAAGCTGAGGCTGCGGCCGATCCTGATGACCTCATTTGCATTTATCTTTGGAGTATCTCCTTTGGTATTCGCATCGGGCGCCGGGGCCGTTGCACGTCAGACGATCGGGTGGACTGTTTTCGGCGGAATGCTGGGGGCTACGCTGATCGGGGTGTTTTTCGTGCCGGTATTATTTGTCCTGGTGATCAGGCTCAGTTATGGAAAGAAGAAGCTGGCTGAATTGCAGTTGAAAAACAATCAGCCGGACAACCCCTGAACTATAATGCTCTCCTGATCTTCACAAGTTTGGCGAGAAGGTTTTCAAGAAGGTCGAGCTTAAGCATATTGGCCCCGTCTGATTTCGCAACACCGGGATCAGGATGGGTCTCGAGGAAAATCCCGTCACAACCCGAGGCAATGGCAACTTTCCCTATGGTCTCGATCATGTCGGGCCGTCCGCCCGTGACACCGGAAGCGAGATTCGGCTGTTGGAGGGAGTGGGTGATATCCACCACAACGGGAACATTGAAACGTCGCATTTCCGGGATGTTCCTGAAATCGATCACAAGATCATTGTAGCCGAATGTTGTGCCCCGTTCCGTCAGCATTACATTCATATTGCCTGTGTATTTCACTTTATCTACGGCATGTTTCATTGAAGCAGCCGAAGCGAACTGACCTTTCTTAATGTTGATTACTTTTTCCGTTTTCCCTGCAGCAACGAGCAGGTCTGTCTGCCGGCAGAGGAAGGCCGGGATCTGGAGAATATCAACATAAAGGGATGCCCGTACCGCATCTTCCTCGGAATGGATATCAGTCAGCGTTGGAATATCAAACATTTCTCCCACCTTTTGTATGATCTCCAGGGCTTTTTTATCACCGATCCCTGTGAAGGAATCGACCCTCGTGCGGTTGGCTTTTTTATAGGAAGCTTTGAAAATGAAAGGGATTCCAAGGTGATCGGCGATGGAGATGATCCTTTTCGCAATCTCGAACGGCATCACCTCATCTTCAACGACACACGGCCCTGCGATCAGGAAGAAATTTTCCGTCTCAAGGTGCTTGATTTTTGGGATGTTTTTCAGGTCCATCTTTTGCAGTATTCAGATTACTTATTGTGTTTGGTAACAGAGTATCAGAGTAACAGAGTATTGATCGTCATTCCCGCGAAAGCCTACCTGTCGGCAGGCAGGCGGGAACAGCTAATACCCGTATTTCCCCTTCCACAGCAATTTCAACCTCGCTCTCAGTTCTTTCTCCCGGGGATTGTCCTGCGGGTCGTAAAACCTCGACTTCGCGATCTTTTCGGGGAGGAATTCCTGTTCAACGAAATTGTTATCATAATCGTGGGCATATTTGTAATCTTTCCCGTACCCGATGTTTTTCATCAGCTTGGTGGGTGCATTCCGGATATGAAGGGGCACCGGCTGATCTCCTGATTCCCTGATCGATCGTTGGGCTTTCAGAAGCGCCATGTAGGTTGCGTTGCTTTTCGCCGAACAGGCGAGATAAACAGCAGTATGGGAAAGGATGATCTGGCATTCAGGATAGCCGATCACATCCACCGCCTGGAAGCATGCTGTGGCTAACAGTAAAGCATTCGGATTGGCATTGCCTATGTCCTCGGAAGCCAGGATCAGCATGCGCCGTGCAATGAACTTCGGGTCTTCCCCTGCTTCAACCATTCTTGCAAGCCAGTAAACGGCTGCATTGGGGTCGCTGCCACGCATTGACTTGATGAAAGCGGAGATGATATCATAATGCATTTCGCCTGTCTTGTCATACATTGCAAGGTTCTGCTGGATGATACAGATCGTTTTTTCGTTGGTGATGACGATCTTGTTTCCCTGCTTCATCTCAACATTGATAATAAGTTCGAGGGCATTGAACAGTTTGCGTGCATCCCCTCCGGATATCCGAAGAAGGGCTTCCGGTTCAGGGATTTCGATCTGTACGGAAAGATCCTTCATCAGTTTATCCATCCCCATTGAAAGGAGTTTCAGCAGGTCATCTTCATCAAGGGGTTTAAGAATATAGATCTGGCACCGTGAGAGGAGTGGGGATATTACCTCGAAAGACGGGTTTTCCGTTGTGGCCCCGATAAAGGTGACGATCCCTTTTTCAACGGCATTGAGCAATGCATCCTGCTGCGATTTGCTGAAACGGTGGATCTCGTCGATAAAAAGGAAAGGACTCTCGTTGCTTTCTTTCGCTTTTGAAATGACTTCCCTTACTTCCTTTACACCGGAGCTTACAGCACTGAGGGTATAGAAATCACGTTTAAGCTGCCTGGAAATGATGTACGCGAGGGTTGTTTTACCGACCCCGGGAGGTCCCCAGAGGATCATTGACGGCACATTCCCGGATTCAATCGCTTTCCGCAAGATGGCATCATTGCCTACAATGTGTTTCTGCCCGATATACTCATCAAGGGAAGAAGGTCGTAACTGCTCAGCTAAAGGAACCGACATATACTCTTTGATCAATGCGATAAATGCTTTTCAAAAATACGATAAAACGGAACGGGAAGGGAGGATTTATTGAAAATGAGCACTTCTGTCCCCGTTTTTCCAAACCAGATCATAAAAAATGTTAAAATATTATTGAGTATAAGTGGTTGTGTGTTAATATAATATAAAATATGTTAAAAAATGTTAAAAAAAAGTGGTCTAAAAATTTGGAATCAATGTATGAATTGATTTACCTTTGCCTGTAAATCTAAAAAAACAATAAACAAATGAAAAAAATTGCAACATTATTAATAGCTGGCGCAGTAGCAATTATGTATTCCTGCGGCCCAAGTGCAAAAGAAAAAGAAGAAAAAAGAATTGCTGACTCTATCAAGGTTGCTGATTCATTAGCAATGGTACAGGCAGAACAGCAGAGAATTGCTGATTCTATCGCAAAAGTTCAGGAAGAAAAAAGGAAAATGGATTCGATCGCTCACGAAGATTCCATTAAGAAAGGCCTGATCAAGATTAAGAAAGAACCTAAAAAAGGTAAGAAATAATCCATTCCTTGCCAAATGAAAAAAGCTCCGCACTGCGGAGCTTTTTTTTTATCCTGATGTTATCATTGTTTGAATTTACAGATTCTTGATCTCGGCAAGGAGTTTCTGAAGTGTTCCTTTTGCATCGCCGAAAAGCATCCTGGTCCGCTGATGAAAGAACAGGTTGTTATCAATGGCCGCATAACCTTTCGCCATACTTCTCTTCATCACGATCACATTTTTTGCCTCCCAAACCCTGATTACCGGCATACCTGCGATCGGGCTTGAGGGGTCATCTTCTGCCGCCGGGTTTACCACGTCATTTGCACCGATAACGATCACCACATCCGTATTCTGCATCTCGTTGTTGGCTTCTTCCATTTCAAGCAATTTCTCATAGGGAACATCCGCCTCTGCCAGGAGGACATTCATATGCCCGGGCATACGCCCCGCAACCGGATGAATGCCGTATTTCACTTCGGCTCCCTTGGTTTTCAGCAATACATCAAGTTCATGACAAAGATGCTGGGCCTGGGCCACAGCCAGTCCATACCCCGGAACGATCAGCACTTTTTGTGAATATGTCAGCAATACAGCGGCATCGCTGAGTGATATTTCTTTTACAGTCTTGTCGCCGGACTGTGCAGAAGCTGCGGAGCTCCCTCCGAATGCGCCGATGATAACGTTCAGGAGCGACCGGTTCATGGCTTTGCACATCAGGATGGTAAGGATCGTTCCGGAAGATCCGACAAGGATACCTCCGGTGAGCATGGCCTGGTTGTTATAGAGGAAACCTCCGCAGGCCGCAGCAACACCCGTAAATGAGTTCAATAATGAAATTACAACAGGCATATCAGCACCTCCGATCGGCATCACGAAGGTTACTCCATAAACAAGGGCCAGGGCACCAAGTGTGTATATCATCCAGTTTTCTCCGGCGACCGGTTGCATGAACATGATGAAAACCATGAACACCAGCAATATTGCAAGAAAAGACAAGTTGATATAACGCAATACAGGACTTTTGATATCGCCGATGCGCTCATCCAGTTTCCCGAAAGCGATCATGCTTCCGGCAAATGATACTCCTCCGATGGAAAGCCCGAGAAGAATGGCAAGTGCTTCCCCGTTGAGCATGTTTGAAGCATTGCCGGCAAGAGCAGCTTGCATGCGCGGGAATTCCATCATCGATATGAGCGCAGCGCAGGCCCCGCCCATGCCATTAAACAAGGATACCATCTGTGGCATGGCCGTCATTTTTACTTTTTTCGCAGCCAGCCATCCGATGACACTTCCAACAACCAGGGCAACAATGATCAACTGGATATTTCCGATGGATTCCCCGTCTTTTTTATGGAAAAGGATCGTACACAGGATGGCGACAGCCATCCCTGCTGCAGCCCAAAGGTTCCCGTTCCTTGCGGTATCCGGATGGCTTAGTTTTTTCAGACCAAGGATAAAGAGCACAGATGCGAGGATATAAGAGATCTCAAGGATGCTTATCTGAGGTGAATAAATGGATTCCATATGGTTTACGATTTATTTGATTTCTTTTTCCTGAACATCTCCAGCATCCGGTCTGTGACGACAAACCCGCCGACAACATTTAATGTGCCCAGCACGACGGCCAGGAATCCGAGAATCATGGCAAGGATGTCGTGTGCATGCCCCATGACGATAATGGCTCCGATGATCACAACACCATGAATGGCATTGGCGCCTGACATCAGCGGCGTATGCAATACCGATGGAACATGCGAGATCACTTCAATGCCGAGAAAAACGGACAGGAGGATGATAAAAATGGCCTCCCGGTTTTCCAGAAAAAATTTCAAAATTCCGTCCATATCATTGATTTTATTCGTGAAACTTAAGTTTTAAGAAGGAAGTGAATTAAAATTTGTAGTTGAACAATCCGCCGAAGGCGGAAGGTATTATACCTGTGATTGAGTTACTGTTGATTTTACCCGTTCGTTGATTATTTCCCGGTTGTGCGTTATGCATGTACCTTTAACGATGTCATCTTCCATTTTGAGACTGAAAACGCCCTCCGGGCTGATCATCAGTTTCAGAAAATTGATCACGTTCTTCCCGAACAGTTTACTTGCATCGGAAGGCATATCTACGGCGAAGGATGAATTCCCGATGATGGTGATTCCATGGTAACCGATGGTTTCGCCATCCTTTGTTACCTCGCAATTCCCCCCGGTTGAAGAGGCCAGGTCAATGATGACAGCACCCGGTTTCATGGCTTCCACGGTTTCCCTTTTAAGCAGGAGCGGAGCTTTTCTGCCGGGGATCTGCGCTGTACAGATCACGACATCCGATTTCACCGCATGATCATGAACAGCAGCGGCTTGTCTCTGTCTGAACTCTTCTGTTTGTTCAACTGCATATCCTCCTGCGGCTTTATCATCGATGGCGCCTTCAACATCGATGAATTTTCCGCCAAGCCCAACGACCTCTTCCTTAACGGCTGCCCGCACATCGAAAACCTCAACCACTGCACCGAGTTTCCTGGAAGTCGCTATGGCCTGCAGACCTGCAACACCGGCTCCAAGGATCAGTACTTTTGCAGGCGTGATGGTTCCGGCGGCGGTCATGAACATCGGGAAAAATTTTGGCAGGCTGTTGGCTGCGGTCAGAACGGCCTTGTAGCCATTCACAGTCGCCATCGAGGAAAGAATATCCATGGACTGCGCCCTGCTTGTCCTGGGCACCATATCCATGCTGAATGAAGTGATATTGGCTTCAAGAAATGCTTTAACCATTCCGGGGTTCATCATGGGGTTAAAAACTGCGATAAGGATCTTTCCCTCCTTAAGCATCCCGATTTCTTCATCTGTCGGCGGGTTTATTTTGATGACCAGGTCTGCCTGCTGCAAAAGTGCTTCTTTCCCGGCGATCTTTGCTGAAACGGCCTCATAGTCTGCATTACCGGCAAATGCTTTTGCCCCTGCATTGTTCTCCACAAGGACTGTGACATTCATTTTGGTTAATGCTGATACTGCTTCCGGTAACAATGAAACGCGTTTCTCTGTTCCGGATTCCTTTAAAATACCAATGATCATGGATAATATATTAATATGAAAAATGCATTGAAGTATGTGTGCCTGTTATTGTTTGTCAAGAACCTCTTTCAGGTGCGAGGAATCGCAGAACGGTTTATTGGCTGATTTTCCGCAACTGCAAAGCGCTACATCACCGCTTCCAACCCTGATTTTTTTCTTGTTCTCATCCCGGATGATAAAGTTCCCGGATATCATGTAAGGGCCATCTTTTAAAAGTCGTACCCTTGCAAATTTTTGGGTCTTTTTCGACGTTTTCCGCGGCTTCGATGCTTTTACTCTGGTGTTCTTCAGGTACAGGAGTGCACGGGAAGGACAGGTGTCTACTGTTTTTACGATTTCTTTGACCGTTCCTCCCTTTACATCGATCCAGGGTCTCCGGCGGGTACTGAACACGGTGGGCAGCCCCATCAGGCAGTTCGCTGAATGAATGCACAACTCGGGTCTCCAGAAAACGGTGATTTCACCGGTGGAATATTCCTTTACCTTGTCGTGGTTCTTTTTAAATTCAGCCAATTCGCTTTTTGTGACTTTATTGGACATGGCTTATCTTTATTAAATTTTGGTAAAGATAATTAATAATTTTAAAAAAATATGCCTGAGGGTTTGAGGTGGTGTGGGTACCCACACTCCATACCCACCCCTCAAATCCCCTCCCTGGATCCCCGCGTACGCGGGGAACTTGGGAGGGGAAGACCGAAGGTCGGGGTGGGTACAATGTGACGAACGGCTTGTCTGGCTTAGGAATCGAGCCATAAGTGGGTCGCCGAAAACCCAGGCTACCTTTTTCTTTCGAAAAATACATGCTCAATCGGAGAAATCCGGAAAAAGAAAAAATAAATCAAGGCTGGATAATAACCCCGGGATGACTTACTGAACAATAACTTCATCGATGAAAATCCAGGCAGATTCCCCCTTACCGGGGTGCCATCCGGGGAGTTCCGCAGGTTTTGCCTTTATTTTGATGAACCTTGTTGTTACAGGTTCATCATCATAAGAAATATCCACCCTGGTTGGACCGCGGTCTCCTGTGATTTTAGGGTTTTTTATAGTTTTTATCTTTTTAAATTTTCTTGCATCAGTGGATGTGAAAAATTCTACTTTTTCAGGCAGGAGGATCCAGGAGCGTGTATCTTCGAGGAATCCGCCGGATATCTTGTGGACGGTGGTTTTAGAGCCAAGATCGATGATCACCTCCGGACCATTTCCGCGGTAACCCTGCCAGGAGCCATCCCAGTATCGTGAAGTTCCCCTGATCCCATCGGTGAGTGTGGATGAACCGCTGCCCGGGTATTGCGGGTTGTATGCAGCCAGCAGGACAGGTGCCCGCCCGAGGCCCAGGTGGTTGATCAGCGTAATTTGATTGATTGAAGCCGACGGAAGTTCCCGGAGAAAGGCCCTTGCCTTGATGGTGCATGACGATTTGAAGATCAGGGCACCCGTGTATAGAGGAGATGTGATCAACGGCTCAGAATTGTCGGAAGTATAATGAATCTCATAACCAAACCTGTCACAGAACATCGTCGTATAAAAACCATCCTTGGTGCGGTCATACGCTGACTCGATCAGTACTTCATCCGCCAGGATCGGCCAGTCGTCTGTTCTGAATGTGGATGCCGGCAATCCCTCTATTCCCACAAGTGATGCTGAATCGGTATTATTGAATGCATACCGCACAGCCACAGGATCAGGAACGGCATCAGAATGAACCAGTACTGACGAGCCGCTGATCGAAGCATTTGCAGCCCTGAATACCTTGTCACGACCTGCGATCTGAAAAAATGACAATGAGCCTGTTTTTGCATAGAGCCCGCCTTCCGCGTAATCGAAATCAATGCGGATCTTCCCGTTCTCTGTCTTATAGGATTTGAAAAGAGGACCGGAGAAAACTGTCCCGGGTATGTTATAAGTCTTTGCAAAAGCCCACAATGCCAATCTTTTCGCTACATCCTGTTTGTTCAGGGGATGAATATTGTCCTTGTTTCCAATATCGAGTGTCACCGCCATCCCGGTTCCCGGTATTTCCAGAACTCTTCGCTGGGCATCCCTGAGGGCGCCACCGACAAGCGGAAGTTCATTGGCACAGGGTGCTATCTGGGCGTAGAGAAAAGGGAAATCACCCTGGCCCCAATCCTGGCGCCAGTTTTTAATCATTGCGGATAAAAGTTTTGGATAGAGATCAGACTGGTATACGTTCGATTCACCCTGGTACCAGATAACTCCTTTGATGGCAAAGGGGATCAGGGGTGAGATGAGCCCGTTATACAGGCTGGAAGGGGAGTTTTGGGTTCTCACCGTATTTCCGGATTTTCGCTTCGACATCTTCCGGATGTACCTGTTAATGAAAAATTGCAGATCTTTATCAGATGCAAGGAATTCGTTTCTTGTCCACGCTTCGGCGGGTGTCCCGTTCCATGTTGCCTGAATGAGCCCGACCGGCACATTCAATCTTGCCTGAAGCTCTCTTACGAAGAAAAATCCAACCGCACTAAAAGTGTCTGCCGTTTCCGGTGTGCATTCAACCCACCTGCCCTCGCTTTCAGTCATGGGGATATCTGAAAACTGTTTCCCTCCCTTAAAGAACCTGATACGGGGAAACTGCGCTGATTCAACCTCTTTTTTCCCATTCAGCGCCTTCCCTGTGGGCCATTCCATATTTGATTGTCCGGCACACAGCCAAACCTCGCCGATCATAATATTTTTCAGCAGGGTGTCGTTGATCCGGAGTGTATAAGGGCCCCCGGCAGAGGGTGTACTGATTTTAACCATCCATTTACCGTCTGCCCCGGTTTTTACAATCTCCGTGTTTGACGACCATTCTGGTTTTACTTCGATAGACGTCCCTGGTTCTGCCCATCCCCACAATGGAACATTGAAATTTTGCTGCAGTACCATGTTGTCACCGATAATAGCCGGAAGACCAATCCCGGAACAATGGGACACAGGAAGACTGAACAGAAGGATTAAGGGTAATAGTAGGATACTGGTAAAGTATTTCATATACACAATTCGGTAATTATTTAACCACAAAAGTACAAGAGTCCCCGATCAGTTTTCCCCATTTTTTTGCAAATGCACGAAAATGATTGGACCCCTGGTTCAATTCAATGTTCTTCCAGTGATATTCGACTTCCGAATTTCCATTTTCCCGATCCGGAAGCCGCCTGCCATTCAACTCGAGAACCGGATCCAGCAGGTTGCAGATCACGGTTATTTGTTGCAACGTCCTTTCATGCATTGCATCATCTTTACCGTTAATATGGATAAAAGGCTGATCCGACCATCGCGCCCGGTACCAGGCATGAAGATCAGGATTCCGGGCCATGTCAACGGAGTCGAAGGGGATCCACCAACCTGTTGTCATTCCTGCCTGATCCGGTGAACAGTCTTCCATTTTTAACAATCCGGCAAGTTTTTCGGTATTCCCGTTGTCTGCGGTTCCCGGATTTGATCTGTCCGGACGGACCGGCGTTTCCTGAAGGGTATAAAAAAGGAGTGACGGATGGTTGTAATTTTGCCGGATACTGCATATTAAAGCGCCATAATCATCTTTCGAAGAAATGCCTTTGTTGATTTCAGCCCATACCATCAAGCCAAGCGAGTCACAAACATCATAAGTAAATGCCGATTGAAGATAATCCGGGAGCCAGACGGCTGTAGCACCTGAAATGTATATCGTTTCAAGATTTCTGCGCACCTGGTGCCTGTCGAAGCATCCGGTACTGTATTCTTCATTTGTTATTGCAGGATAAATCACTCCATATACAGGGTGGATCTTTTTATTGAGGATCAATTGATTCCTTTCGTTCACGAGGCTTGTCCTGATGCCGATTGACTGTGTGACCCTGTCAATGATCTTTCCATTCTCCTTGATCTCAACGATCAGTTTATGAAGAAAAGGGCGTTTTCGTCCATCCCATAAGCCCGGCATGTTGAAAGAAAGGTTCTGAATCACAGGAATGACGCCACTGGTATCCAATTCTGCTTTTTTAATGTTCATGGCAATAAAATTCCTTTTATCAAAAAGCAGTGCCCTGATCTCAACGACCCGCTTCCGGCTGCTCCTGTTTTCAATTTTTGTGGTTATCACCAACTCTGCTGCGGAATCTCCTGCACTCTTCTGGAAAACATACACGCCGGAGGATGCATTTTCCAGCAACGAGATATTCACCTTGTTCGTAATAACCAGCGAAACAGAGCCGGCTATTCCGGAACGATCACATTTGACGGGATCCAAAGCTGATCCCTTCTTCCCGGATGATTGCTCTGTGCGGATCATGACCCTGTTCGGTTTTCCGGGTAAGAGGTACCCGGTAATTTCCAGGCATGTAACCAGAGGAAAAGGATTGCCATTGCCTGTTTTTGTTCCATTGATGAAGATTTCCGATGATCCATGGATCTCTTCGAACCGAATGAAGATCCGTTTTGATTTCAATTGATCCCCGACCGGGAAGCTTTTTCTATACCAGGAAAACGAGCGGCTTTCAGAAGCAGGGGTGAAGTGCGGTAATGTGACACGTTGCCAGCTGCTGTCGGGGATCATTCCCGGATCCTCCATATCAGCGCCGGATAATTCCCACCGGTCATTCAATAAAAGCACTTCCCTTCCGGAGCCCTGGGCTTGAGCAAGGATTGGAAGAAGCGAAATAAAGAAACTTACTAATAATTTCAAGGAATGAAGTGGTTTGCATTAATACCCGGCCTGGGGCGATTTTCTCTCTTATTTTATGACACTCTCGGCTTGTTGAAGACCGTAAAGGATTATTTCAGGATCAGTTTCTGGTGATAATGTGTATCGTTCACGATAAAATTCAACAGGTAAATTCCCTTCGGCAAAGATGAAAGATCGGGCGCTGTGTGCCTGCTGAAGGAACTACTTTCCAGGACCATTCCCGTCATCGTGCAAATTTCCATGCGGGTATTATTATCAGAAGAACTTTCTATTGTGATCTTTCCCATTGAAGGATTGGGAAAAACCTTGAAAGTTATATTGTTTCCTGCTTTTCTCCCGAGTCCGGAGGGAGTGATCGGTATGGCGAGGGAAGCAACCGAGGCAAGCGACGCCTGGATGAATTTTTGAGCTTTCAACGCACTGTTAAAACTGGGACCGATGATATCGTTTGGTGTGTGAATGAGATGGCTGTATTGCTGGTCCTCTTCGCATGGGAAGATCCCCATATAATCATGATCGTTGAACGACTGGTGGTCACTTCCTCCTGGAATGACAGTTGCATCGTAAATGGTGAAATCCGTGACATAGATCGGCGTGACGGCTTTATAGAAATCTGATAATTCTTTGGCGCTTGCCGGGGCGATCATGTCTGTATGGATATTTTGTCCTGCCTGCTGGTAGCCGATCATATCGAGGTTGAAGTACCCGAGGATCTTCATTCCCTGTTGTTCGGCCCGGGCAGCATAAGCCTCACTGCCATAAAGTCCGTACTCTTCCGCAGACCATGCCCCGAAAACGATGCTCCGGTCGAACTGGTAATCGCTGAGGATCCTTGCGATCTCAAGTACACCTGCCGTCCCGGAAGCATTATCGTCGGCACCCGGTGCATTCCCCGTAGAACAGAATGAATCATAATGCGCCCCGACATGAACGTATTCTTCGGGGTGCAGCGTCCCGGGTAATGTAGCAATCACATTATCGCTGGGATTCATGGTGGTCAAAGGGAAATCCTGGAGCTCGACAGACAACCCGTAACTTTCAAACTTATCTTTAAGCCAGTTCTGGGCCTGAACAGCCTGGGCTGACATGCAATCACGCGTCCCATAATCCTGCAGATGCTGGATATTTGCAAGGAGCGTATTTGTATCCACATGACTTACCATGTTGAAAATCGGAGGAAAGGTATCGACCTCGTAAACAGGTGATCTGAAATTGCCTGAAGTTCCTTGCGCAAATAGCCAGGAAGCTCCTGTTGCGGACATCAGCAGGTATATCGGAACGATTAATAAATAAAGTTTTTTCATACAAGGTTGTTTATTAACATGCTTTAACAGAAGGATGTAAAAATACAAAAATTGCGATCAGGAATGTTGAATTTGATCAGCAAGCCATTTCACCCGTGTTTTTCCAGGCGCTGAGCAGGTTGTATGCTCCTTTTACAACCACCCTGGAAGATTTGATATCGAAACCTTCAGGTAAAATTACTTCAGTAAACCCCTGATCATTCAGACCTTTTTGCACTTCGATCATCCGGTATTCGGTGAAGGGTTTGCCCTTTTCTTCTTTGTTTTTACTGAAAACAAAAATGTAATTCTTGTCATCAAAACTAACAATTGCATCTGACGGAAGGGCGGTCACTTCCCTCGTGGATGCTTCAATAATTGCATTTACATACATTCCCGGGAGTACACTTTTACAGGTTCCGGCCACGGTGGCATAAACTTTATAGGTTTTATCGGCATTGATCGTTCTGCCTGTCTGATAAATAACTGCATCATGCTGTTCGGTTTCATTGTTGATGAAGAAGCGGATTTTCTGACCTGCGGATACCTTGTTGGCATCCTTTTCAAAAAGTGTCAGTTCGAGGTAAAGTTTATCCCCGTTGACAATCTCGAATAAAACATCGGCAGGTGCAACATATTTTCCGATATTGATATTGACTGCTTTAACGAAACCGCTTATCGGCGAATGCACGGCAACAGAACTGGTGATATCGTCTTCATGAAGATTGGCCGGGTTGATCCCGATCAGGGCAAGTTTTTGCTCGAGTGCATGAACCTGTGCTTTAAGGCTTTTATAGTCGGCTGTGACCTGCTGAAGGTTTTTCTGTGAATAAACGTCTTCCTTGTATAATTCAGTATGCCGTTTATAATCAGCCTCGCTGAATTCCAGCTTGCTTTTCGCTTCGAGATAATTTTGCTGGATATCCACGAAATCCTGGTTTTCAAGGATGGCAAGTATTTGTCCTTTTGTCACTGCATTTCCAGGCATCAGGTTGGCGCTTTTCACGAAACCGCCAAAAGGCATGCACACTGTGGCCAGGTTTTCAGGCGACACTGAAACCGAACCCGTAACTTTGAGGTTCCCGCTGAGTGAACGCATCTCAACAGACCCTGTTTCAATATTGGCGAGCTTTACCTGGTCTTCCCTCAGCTCGATGATATCAGCCGGCAGAACTTCTGCTTCCTTTTGTTCCTGATTGGCCTTTTTACTTCCGTTACAGGATATCAGGATGATCATAAGTCCTGTAAGAAGGAATGTTTGAAAAAATCGATTTGTATTCATAAAGTCCGGAGATTAAAATATTTTACCTGTGATTGAATCAATGTTTATGATGGTTTGATTGTAACTGTTCAGGGCATCAAGATAGTTTTGCCTTATGGTCAATGCCCTGTTCAGGTTCGTTATATAATCCAGATAATCCAAAGCGCCTGCTTTATAACTCTGGGTTGATTGTTCAATGATCATGTTTGCTTCGGGGACTGCCTGCTGCTCATAATAATCAATGGTGGAATTGTATTTCCTGTATTCATCCAGTAAAGAACTGTAGTTGCTTTTCAGCAGGATGTCATAATAGTCTGCATTCGTTTTCGCAGCCTGTTCCTGTATCCGTGCAGCCCTGGTCTTTGCAACCGTGGGGCCAAACCAGAGCGGAATTCCGATCCCTGCCTGGATACCTGTAAACCGGTAACCGGCGTCAAATGTCCGGAGTGTTCCGTCAACCTCCTGGGTGCCGAGGATGGTCTGGCTGAAATAGCCAATGCTGAGATCAGGGAGCATGCGACTGGATTCAAGATGTCTTGATATTTGAGCTACTTCCACCTGCTGACGCATGAAGCCCAGGGATGGGTTTTCAGAAAGGGCGCTGCTATCGTTGAAATTTATATAGCCAATCCGGTGGAGCAGTGTATCGGCGGGTCTGAACTCCCGTCCTGAGTTAAGCAATGTGCTCAACTTCCTGGAATAAATGCCGGCATCAATATTCACCTGGCTCAGCTGGTTTTTTATTTCAAGGCTTTGCGTTCGTGCGGTGATCATCTCGAGGCGGTTGGTTTCCCCTGTTTGAGCCCTACGTTCAGCCGCGTGTAAAAATCCGGAATACAAACTATCCTGGTAGATCAGGAGACGTTGCCTGGAAATCAGGTAGGCCAGCTGCCAGTAAACCTGCTTTACCTGCACAGAAACTTCAAGCCTGGTGCCTTTGAGCTGCCAGTCAGCACTGTTGATATTTGCTTTCGACAGTTTGTTCTGATTGATATAGACTGACGGGAATGCAAGCGACTGGGATACCGTAAAGCTATTATCATTCCGGTACGAGTTAAATTGTCCGTATTGTCCTTCTATTGCTGTTTTCGGGATATCCCATGATGCTCCCTTCATCGCCTTTTGTGCATCTTTGGAATAGGATGATGCCCTGATGGAAAGGTTGCTGTCAAGTGCCATTTGAATGGCCTCGTGCACACCGATGATTTTAATGTCCTGTGCTGATGATCTGTTTCCAACCGATGAAACGAGAAACGCCAGAACAAGCAGCATTGCGGCTTTCATTGATTTTAATTTCCCAGGAAATCTCATCCTGCGTGAGAAAAGAATATAGAATACAGGCAGGACGATGAGGGTAAGGAATGTTGCACTGATGAGCCCACCTATCACTACCGTTGCCAGTGGTTTCTGAACTTCAGCTCCGGCGGAGGTTGATAAAGCCATCGGGAGAAACCCGAGCGAAGCAACAGCAGCTGTCATGATAACCGGTCGCAACCGGGTGTGAAGTGCTTTCATCACCCGTTCGGTGATATCGGACATGCCCTCCTTTTCCAGGCGATTAAATTCAGCGATCAGCACGATGCCGTTTAAAACAGCCACGCCGAAAAGGGCGATAAAACCCACACCTGCAGAGATGGAGAAATTCATGTCGCGCAGCCACAACGCAAAGACACCTCCAATGGCCGACATGGGTACTGCCGTGAAGATGATCATGGTTTGTTTAACGGAGTGAAAAGTGAAGAATAACAGGACGAAAATCAATAATAATGCAACAGGCACTGCGATGGCAAGCCTGTTCTTCGCAGCTTCAAGGTTTTTGAACTGCCCGCCATATGATATGTAATACCCAGTTGGGATCTTAACCTGTTTGTCAACCCTGGACCTGACATCTTTTATCACGCTTGCGACATCCCTGTTTCGTACATTAAACCCAACGGTGATCCTTCGTTTGGCATCCTCCCTTGAAACCTGGGCCGGACCGGATTTTATCGAAATATCGGCAACCTGGTCCAGCGACAACTGAGATCCGTCATGCAGGGAGACAGCGATATTCTTCACATCATCCAGGTTTTGCCGGAAATCTTTATCAAGGCGCACCACAAGCCCGAACCGTTTTTCTCCGTCATAAACCACCCCGGCCTGGCTGCCGGCAAATGAAGCACGCAATACCCGGTTCACATCATCCACCGAAAGCCCATACTGGGCGAGACGATCACGGTTAAAATCAACCTGTACCTGGGCCAAACCTGTAACCTTCTCAACATTGATGTCTTCAACCCCGTCAATCTGCAGGATGATCTTTTCAACGTCTGCTGCTTTTTCCGACAATGTAACCAGGTCGTCCCCGAATATCTTGATGGCAATATCCTGCTTTGAACCTGTCATAAGCTCGTTGAACCGCATCTGGATAGGTTGCTGGAATTCAAATTTGACACCTGCCAGGGTCACCAGTTTTTCCTCCATCTTTGCTACAAGTTCCTCACGGGTTTTTGCCGACGTCCATTCGCTCTTGTCTTTCAGTGTGATCACATAGTCGCCTGTTTCCATCGGGGTAGGATCGGTGGGGATTTCACCTGCACCGATCTTGCATACGGCATGTTTGATCTCTGGGAAATTATCCAGCAGGATCTTATTGGCCTTTTTTACCGATTCAACGGTATTGGTCAATGATCCTCCCTGCAGGGTAATGACACTGGAAGCCAGGTCGCCCTCTTCGAGTTGCGGAATGAATTCCCCTCCAAGGCGGCTGAACATGAAAAGACTGAAAAGAAAGAGTGCTATGGATAAAAAAGTCACCACCATTTTATGTTTCAGGGCCCATGTGATGGCCGGATCAAAAATTCGCTGGAACCAATCCATCAGCTTGTTTGAGAAATTCCGCCTGTGTTCGGTCTTTTTACTCAGGAACAACGCTGAAGCCATTGGAACATAAGTAAGCGAGAGGATGGCGGCACCCAGTAGCGCAAATGCGACCACCTGTGCCATGGGACGGAACATTTTTCCTTCGATTCCTATAAGTGCCATGATCGGCAGGTAAACGATCAGGATGATGATTTGCCCGAAGGTTGCCGAGCTCATCATCCGTTTGGCGGATTCGAAGACATTTTCATCCATCTGTGCCTGCGACAACCTTGTCATTCCAACATGATGATGTTTGCTCATGGATATCCGGTGAACGACACTTTCAACAATGATCACCGCTCCGTCCACGATCAGCCCGAAATCAATGGCGCCAAGGCTCATGAGGTTTCCGGAAACGCCAAAAATGTTCATCAGCGATATGGCAAATAGCATGGAAAGCGGTATTACCGATGCTACGATCAATCCGGCCCTGATATTCCCGAGAAGCAAAACGAGGACGAAAATGACGATCAGGGCTCCTTCGATAAGGTTCTTTGAAACGGTGCCAATGGACCGTCCCACAAGGTCGGATCTGACCAGGAACGGCTCTATATTCACACCTTTTGGCAGGGATTTCTGGATGGATACGATCCTGGTTTCCACATTGTCGATCACTTCATGGGCATTGGCTCCTTTCAGCATCATCACCACACCTCCGACCGCTTCGGAAGTATCTACGACAAAAGCCCCGTACCGGGTGGCGCTGCCGTATTGCACTGTTGCAAGATCCCGGATAAGGATGGGGATGCCTGAAGGATTTACCCGCACAACGATTTTTTCGATATCATCCAGCGAAGTGACCAGTCCGATCCCCCGGATAAAATAGGCGGTAGGATTTTTATCGATGTATGCACTTCCAGTATTCTCGTTATTCTTTTCAAGGGCTTCGAAGATATCCGTAAGGGTCAGGTTCATCCCCCTGAGCCGCTCCGGGTTCACAGCGATTTCGTATTGCTTTACAAATCCGCCGTAACTATTGATATCGGCGACACCCGGGGTGCCCAGCATTTCACGCCGCACGATCCAGTCCTGAAGTGTACGCAATTCCATCGGAGGGAATTTCTTTTCATATCCCTTTTCAACAGCAAGCCTGTACTGGTATATCTCCCCCAACCCGGTGCTGATAGGGGCAAGACTGATCTTTGCGAGACCCGAAGGAATTTCTTCTTCGGCCTCCCTGAGTCGCTCGCTCAGTTGCTGACGGGCCCAGTAGATGTCCACATCATCTTTAAACACAACGGTAACAACGGACAATCCCAATCGCGATATCGATCTCAGCTCTATGATATCCGGGATGTTTGAAACAGCGACTTCAATGGGTGCAGTAATAAAGCTCTCAACTTCCTGAACTGCCAGTGAAGGCGCCAGTGAAATGACCTGCACCTGGTTATTTGTGATATCCGGAATCGCATCAATGGGGAGCTGTGTAAGCGAATAGGTTCCCCATCCGATCAGGGCGAGGACAAACAATCCGACGATGAACTTGTTTTTTATTGAGAAATCAATGATTCGGGAGATCATAACAAGAGGAATTATGAATTATGAGTTTGAATTATGAATTATGATTCATTGAGAACTCATGCCTTCTTTGTAGACTTTGTGGTAAACGGAAATGTAAACCACAGAGGTCACAGAGATGACACAAAGGACACAAAGAAAAGAATCTGGTTTAAGCGAAGATTGATTTCGGAGGTTCCCAGATCGAAAAGGAAAAGGATGAGACTAATTGTGTATTGCAGAAACATGTTAAGGTGCAATACCCGATATGGATCCCGGGAATGATCACTGTCGGGGCAACATCCACGGAAAGCCCGCAGCAGGAACAGGTGCAGAAAGGGGAGCAGCTGTCGAGGTCTTCCTGGTGAGAGGTAACGTCATTGACACTGACCACCGTTATCCCGTTGCAGGAGGCATCCGGATGATGATCCACGCAGGGGGAAAGCGTGAGTGTAATGATGTATATGCTCAGGAGCAATGAAAAAAATCTCTTCATCAGGTCGATGTTGCTTAACAATGCAAAAATACGAAAGATTTGGATACAGATCCGGACCTTAATGTCCTATTTGACCGTATTTGCATTCATTGGCTGCACTTTGATCTTGTCTTTCATTGTCAGACCTGAAAGAACCTCGATGTTTATCCCGTCTGAGAGGCCCGTTTTTATCAGCCGTTTCTCGAATTTCTGAGGAGCTGTTTCAATTTCAACATAGATGGAATCTCCTTCAAACAGCAACAGGCCTTCCTTGATGGCCATGACATTGTTTTTTTTATCAAGGACGATATCTGCATTTGCAGAGTACCCGGCCCGGATGAATTGTTCGGGCTTAAGCCTGACATCAGCCTTGATCTCAAACTGCACTGCGCCATTTTCAAGGACCCCTTTCGGGGAAATGTACTTGAGGTTTGCATGGAATGTATCGTTCTCAATGGCACCGACGGTAAGCATCAGATCCATACCCGGTTTGATCTTTCCCACTTCTGTTTCATCAACTTTCCCCTGGAAGATCATGTCTCCCACGTCGGCAACCGAAGCAATGGTGGTACCTGCATTGAATGTATTGGTTTCGATCACGGATGAACCAACCTTGACAGGAACATCCAGCACCATGCCTTCGATGGTGGATTTAATCAGGGTATTGGTCGCCCTGCCGGATTTTTTATTGACCCCTTCCTTGATCAGTTCCAGGTTTCCTTCTGAGGCATCGACCTCCTGGGTGGCATTTTTAAAGGCTACATCGGCCTGCTGGAACTCGGCCTGGGCAATGACGCCTTCACCCAGCAGTTTCTTTTCACGGTCATAGTTGATCCGGGCATCTTCATAAGCGATCTTTGCCTTCTCCAGCCTGGCTTCTGCATTATTCAGGTTCACAAGGTCAGGAATGATCCTTACCCTGGCAATGATATCCCCGGCATGGATTTTCTTTCCTGCTTCCACGAAGATCTCCTCGATGATCCCTGAAACCTGGGGTTTGATCTCGATTTCCTTGCGCGGAACTACCGAGCCTGTTGCAACCGTCTTTTTAATGATCGTTTTCAGGAATGGCTGCTCTGTTGAATAAACCACAGGCTTCGTTTTGGATTTCCTGTAGAGATAAAACAATGTTGCAGCGAAAACTCCGAGAATTACAATTAAGAGGGTGATCTTCAAGATTTTTTTCATGGATTTTATAGTTGGGTGGTTAAGGATTTATCTGTTCAACTAGTTTTTTTTGTTGTTTCACGAAGATCCACGAAGAAGTCACGAAGACTCACGAAGTCTGTTTTTCGATTCTTCGTGGAACTTCATTTGCCTTCGTTTAACTTCGTGAAATAAATTGTCATGAACAACCGGATTTTTCAGGACTGTGCTATTCATATCGTAAGGCATCAATTGGTTTGATCGAAACAGCTCTTTTTGCGGGTATAAAACCTGCACAGATCCCGGCGATGATCAGGATTGTCAAGGCAGAAACAGCAACACTGAAATTTATCCCGGGATGGAGGAACATTTCGACATTTGCTCCCGATTTTTCGAGAAGATAGTTGATCAGTTCCAGCAGTCCTACCCCGAAAACCAGGCCTGAATACCCGGCAATTGTTGTCAGGACGACAGATTCGCTGATGATCTGCGAGATCACGGTCCAGGGTGAAGCCCCCAACGCCCGTTGAATCCCGATCTCTTTGGTTCGTTCTTTTACGACCACGAGCATGATGTTGCTTACCCCGATGACCCCGGCCAGAAGCGTTCCCGTACCCACGATCCAGATCAGGATGCGGATACCCTTGAACAAGCCCTGCATCTTCTCATACTCTTTTTCCAGGTTGAAATGGCCGACGGCAGTTTCATCTGCGGGAGAAACAGCATGGCGTTTCTTCAGGATCCGGATCACTTTATCTTCCACAACGGAAACAGAAATGTTTTCCTTTGAAGTTATATTGTAGAAACCGACAGCATTTCCATAATTGAAGGTCTTTTGCATGGTAGTGAATGGCATGTAGATGTTCTGGTTTTCCTGTTCGGCATTCTCTCCGGTCCGTTTGGAGGCAAAGGTTCCGATCACCTGGAAGAATACACCCTGAATCTTGATGTACTGGTTAACCGGATCTTCGTCTTTTTGAAACAGAATATCACGGACACGTGTCCCGATTACGACAACCTTTCTTTTCTCGGTCATATCCATTTCATTGATGAATCTGCCTTTCAGGATGTTCATCGGATCGATCAGGTTAAGTTCCGGATAATCCCCCATGATGTTGAAGAACCCGGTTTTGGTGCCCCTTACGACATTATTCCCGGCCTGGAAATCACCACCGCGCAGGCGGGGCGCAAGGTATTTTATTTCAGGGACGGAGGATCTAAGCGCTTTTGTGTCCTCATCATCAAAATTGTATCTTCGTCCACGGGTAAATCCTTTATACGGGATAGAGGTTTGCTGCGGCCACACGAAAACGCTGTTGGTGGCCATATCGCCGAAGTTTTGTGTTACGCCGTTGCGTAGCCCATTCCCTGAGCCAAGCATGATCACCAGCATGAAGATCCCCCAGAATACTCCGAATGCTGTCAGAAATGTCCTTATCTTATTCTTTTTCAGAACATGATAGATTTCCTGCCACCTGTCAAGGTCAAACATAGCTGATTGGATTTTTGATCATGGTTTGGAGGTTTTGATGCTGGATGCTGGATGTTGGATGCTGGATGCTGGATGTTTAATATTGTGTCCATCGTAATTCGTAATTCGTAATTCGTAATCAATAATTGATTCCATCCTCTTTAATCCAGCATCCAGCATCCAGCATCAAATCAATAAATCAATAAATCAATAAATCAATAAATCAATCATTCATCCCTCAATGCATCCACCGGCCTCACCCTTGCTGCTTTCATGGCCGGGACAAGGCCTGCAATTGATCCGGCGACGATCAGGAGGATGGTGGCGCTGATAGCGATGGAGAAATTGGCTTCCGGGTTTTTGAAAAATTCGGAGGCCGGCATATAGGTCCTGATCAGTTCAAGTAATCCCACGCCGAGCACCAGACCGATATAGCCGGCAAAGCTCGTAATGACGATGGCTTCCTGCATGATCAGGCTGACCACAGAGGAAGGGGAGGCTCCGATCGCTTTCCGGATCCCGATCTCCTTGGTCCGTTCCTTTACAACGATCATCATTATATTGCTTACTCCCACAATTCCGGCGATGATCGTACCGATGCCTATGATCCAGATAAAAAGCCTGATACCAGCAAAAAGTGCCTCAAACTTCCTGACATCCTCGCTTTTATTCCAGACAAATATGGCCCTGTTATCCTTCGGATCAAATGTATGCCGCTTTGCAAGTATATCCTTTGATTTTGCAACAAGGTTGTCAACTTCTTCAGGTGTTGCGCTTCCTGTTGTAAAAGAGATTTGGTTGATGATGTTGGCCCCGTTGAAGACCCTTTGGGCTGTGGATATCGGAATGTAGATGCGTTTCTGTTCATCATCATTCCTTCCGTAATCCCTGAAGATCCCGATCACTTTAAAGAGAACACCGTTGATCTTGATGTATTTTCCAAGGGCAACGGTGTCTGTTCCCCTGAACAGGGCCGCCTTGACCTTTTCCCCGATCGCTGCTACTTTCCTTAGTTCATTGATGTCGATGTTATTCAGGAATCGCCCCTGGATAATGTCGATTGTTTTTATATACCCATAATCGGGGTGACAGGGCGATACGAAAAAGGATCCGTACTGATCCTTGTACGATGTGAGGCTGTTGCCCAGGAAAAGCCGTGCCGACATATGGTCGGGACCGACCAGCGTCGTTTTAAGAACATCGTAATCCTCATTTTTGAAGTCGATCTGGCGACCAACTTTCAACCCTTTGTATTGCAGGCTGGTCATTCCGCTGCTGACCCATATTCCATTTGCGGCTCCTCCAGAGAACTGCTCTTTGACGCCATTTTCCAATCCGTTGCCGGAGCCCAGCAGGATGATCAGCATGAAGATCCCCCAGGCAACGCTGAAACCGGTAAGGAATGTCCGGAGTTTATTCTTCCGTATCGTACCGTATATTTCCTGCCATTTATCGAGTTCGAACATCGGCTCTTGGTTTATCTGTCGGTTTTCTATTTTACTGCTTTTGGCTGTTGGCTATTGGCTATTGGCTTTTGGCTGTTGGCTTTTGGCTTTAATTTGGCAAACATTATTACTGCGAAATGGGGACAGGTTTTAAATGTCAAATAAATCAAACAAACTGCAAATCAACAAATCAACAAATCAACAAATCATCAACTCATCAACTCCTCAACTCACTATCTCACCACCTCACCCTCTCACCACCTAATTGACAACTATCTCCGTTATGAGGCCATCGGTGATCCTGATGGTTCGCCCGGTCCGCTGGGCAATATCGTGCTCATGTGTTACGATCACAATGGTGATGCCGGTCTTGTTGATCTCCTGCAGCAGGTCGATCACTTCCATCGAGGTTACGGAATCCAGAGCTCCTGTCGGTTCATCAGCAAGGATCACTTTTGGGTTGGTGATCAGAGACCGTGCGATGGCAACGCGCTGCTTCTGGCCTCCTGAAAGCTCATTCGGAAGGTGGTTGGCCCATTCTTTCAGCCCCATCCGCTCCAGGTATTCCATGGCGATCGAATTTCTCTTTTTCCGGGGAACATTCTGATAATAGAGTGGCAGCGCCACATTTTCAAGGGCATTTTTAAAGGAGATCAGGTTGAACGACTGGAAGACGAACCCCAGCATCTTATTCCTGAGATGTGCGGCTTTCCGTTCATTCAGTTTTTTGATCTTGATCCCGTCGAGGTAATAATCCCCCACATCATAATTATCCAGGATCCCAAGAATATTAAGCAATGTTGATTTCCCTGATCCGGAAGCCCCCATGATGGAGATCATTTCTCCCTGCTCAATGGAAAGGTCAATGCCTTTGAGCACATGGAGGCTGTTCTGTCCCATCACGTAAGACTTATGTATGTTTTCTATATTGATCATTTCTGGCATATTTCAATGGATTTTACAATGATAGATATTTTGTTGCCGGAGCGGAAATCAAATCGGCAGAAGGGTTGTAAGAATCGTTCATCACCTTTCATTATACGACATAGCCCATGTGATTCAACAAACAATTAACTGACATAAGATGGATAATATTGTAAAAAGTTACATGTTCTGGGAAAAAAAGTGAAAAATTGGAATGAGGTGATGCGATGCACAGAATACCATCAAAAAAAAAGCCAATTCTTATTTTGATGTGCTGGAATAATCATGCCTTTATATTGTTGACAGGGTCAACTTGCATAATTGTAAAAAAAAAATTCATTTTTTTTATTACCTTTTCTGTTTAGTCCGATTAATGTATTGAAAAAGGTATTTGCATTTTTCTCACAGAGTTCCGACTCGGTATAACTCCCCGAAACTCTGCGAGAATTGAATAAACGTGTGATTATGGGGTTGATCAATTTTCAGCACATCAAAATAAAATTGGGTCATCACAGAAATGTGTACTTTTATATAAGGAAGATAATATGAATTACTCCGGCCTTCAGGCCGGGGTGTGGAACAGGGCATCAACACTGGGCTTTAGCCCAAAAAAAGGGAATCATGGGCTATATAAAGATATGGGTACATCTGGTTTGGACAACCAAAAACAGGGAACCAATTTTATCATCTGATATCAGAAAACAAGTTTTCGATCACATCAGGGAAAATGCTTTAGATAAAGGCATTTATATTGACTTTATGAATGGTTATCTTGAGCATGTTCATTGTCTGATTTCCCTTGGTTCTGGCCAGAATATCGATGAAATCCTGATGTTATTAAAAGGAGAATCTTCATTCTGGATCAATAAAGCAAAAATACTTACTAAGAAATTTGAATGGCAGGATGAATACTTTGCAGTATCTGTAAGTCAATCTGCAGTTAACAAAGTCAGAGAATATATAAGGAAACAAGAAGAACATCATCGGAAGCATTCATTTGAAAAAGAGTACAACGAGTTTATGAAGAAGTATGGTTTTGACAAACTGTTTTCGGGCTAAAGCCCTTATTTGCTGTGTTTCTCTGAGCCCCCGGCCTGAAGGCCGGGGTAATTCAGACCGGAAAATATTTTAAGGTGCGCATTATTGTGATGAACCATAAAATTTAGCCAAAAAAAATTTGGGAACCTGAACAATGAGTCTACTCCGAAAAGCATAATATTTTGGACTAAAGTCCATAATTGGCTGAATTTCAATTACCCCGGCCTTAAGGCCGGGGTAAGTCATATCGGTGTTAATCAGGGCTTTAGCCCAAAACTTAAAACCAATAACGACTTTTCGGAGTGGACTCAACAATTAAATTCCATATCTTTATAATGTCATACAACGCCCTACCAATACCATGGTCAAGGAAGACGGCAGTTCATCTGCAAAACTTACAGAACTGATTATTTATGGAACAGATGCCGTGCATAACCTGAAGGGCAAACCCCAATATATTAATGACCAGACAGGTATAACATCTAATACTAAATTCGATTTCAAGGGGAACCTGATTACCATGATCAAATCATTTTCAACGATATATAATGCGACCATCGATTGGAATCTCCCGAGTGCAAGCCCAATTGAAACTTTCGAATCCGATTTTGAATATGATGCGATGAACCGCTTGATCCGCCATACCAAACCTGATTTGACAATCGAAGAATACTCCTTTAATAAAGCAGGTCTATTAGAAACGATCAGTGTTCAAATCAGGGGGAATTCTCAACCGTATGACTTCATAACCGGCATTAATTACAACGAAAAAGGCCAGCGTACGGATGTTTATTTCGGCAACGGATCAAAAACCAGGTACAATTACGATGAACATACCTTCCGGCTGACCCGGTTACTGACAACCCGTAACACGGGCGCTGATATCCTCCAGGATTTGAACTACACCTATGATCCCGAAGGAAATATCGTTCAGGTAACCGACAATGCCCAGCAGATCTTCTTTTTTCATAATTCAGTGATTGAACCTGTAGGATTGTATGAATATGATCCCTTATACAGGCTGATAAGCGCCCGGGGGCGGGAACTGGCCAACTTACAGATGCCTTCCTGTGCAGATTTTGCGAACAACATGCCTGTACCGAACAACAACGATAATGCCTTGCAGAATTACCGGCAGGTGTATGAATACGATGAGCTCGGCAACATCCTGGTGATGAGCTCCGACAACTGGAGGCGCCCATATTTTTACGAGGAAGGGAACAACCGGCTGGTGAAACATGATGAAGAACAAACGCTGCCTGATTACACCTGGGACGCCCACGGAAATATGCTAACTATGCCCGGGTTAACCGAAATGAAGTGGGATTACGAGGGAAGGCTGATAAAGAGTGTTAAAGGCGATAACCCCACCTATTACCGCTATGATATCTCCGGCAACAGGACACGGAAGGTTACAGTAAAAACAGGAGGTATTATCGAAGAGAGGCTTTACCTGAAAGGTTATGAGGTATTTCGAAAATATATATCTACCCATATCGATTTTGAGCGGCAGACCCTGCATATAAATGATGATAATAAACGAATTGCTCTTGTGGAAACTAAAACAATCGAAAACGAATCCGGCATCGAGCATCCAGTATCCAGTATCCGTTATCAGTATGATAACCATCTTGGCTCAGCCTGCCTTGAACTCGATGCATCTGCCAATATCATTTCGTACGAAGAATACCATCCGTTCGGAACAACTTCTTACCGAAGCGGCCGAACAGAAACCGAAGTTTCATTGAAACGTTATAAATACGTCGGCAAAGAGCGCGATGAAGAAACCGGGCTTTATTACTATGGCGCCAGGTATTACGCGGCATGGATAGGAAGGTTTGTGAGTGTGGATCCGTTGCAGCACAAGTATCCTCATTATACACCCTATCAATATGCGGGGAATAAACCGATTAGTTTTATTGATTTGGATGGGAAAGAGGAAAAAAAGATAGAGATCGATAATGGCTCAATTTCAATGAAAGAAACTATTGAGAAGGGAAGGCAAGGTAGTCCAACATTTAAACATCTTCTTGATATCAAGGGTATTAATTCAAATAACTATTCTACAATTTTATCATTTGGAGATAATACTGAAACAACCTTTCCGGAATCAGCCTTAACTGGAAAAATTACGATTACGAGAGGGAATGATATTAATTCCCAAATAATTAAATTAACACACGAATTAACAAATAGCATTAATTATCTAACGTTTTATAAAGCAAAAACAAATGTTGAAACTATGGTCATTACACCAAGAAAATATGCAGAAATTTTAGAATCTGTAGAATTACGTGGTGCTGTGAATCAAATAGTTGTCCGTTCTGAACTTGGTTTTAAATATTCACACGATTCAAAAGATGCAGAAAGATTAAATAAGATTATAGACCTTTATTCTCATAATAACATTACAAAAAAAGACATATTCAAATTTCTTTCTCCAAGTGCTGGATATAGTAAAGAGTATATAAAACAAGGCAAGGACCTTAGGGAAAATTATAAAATAAAACATCCAAATATTAAAGATAAAAGACCTTGAACATGAGAAAAAGACTAGTGTTTATCATTTTTTTACTTATTATGTGTGCCATCTCGTCTTACAATCAAAATGTGACTTTGAAATCGATCGAAGACACTAATATCCTCTGGATAAGCAACGATAAACTAGAGTATTATACAGTAATGAGATCGTGCGATACATGTATCCCAATAAGAACTTTGGCTGGTCTATTTGTGGAGGTTAATATTACTGAAAAACAAAAATTTCTTTTAAAACGTGTTACATATAATCAATGGCTTTCACTTTTAAATGATGACAAAACTGATTGGGCTGCAAATATTTTATTATATTATATGTATAATAAAGATGCTATATCACTTGCCGATGATAAGAAAACCTGGTTATTATACTTTAAGAATAAGGATATTGAGTATTGGAGAAGGTTTTTACAAAATAGAATACAAAATTGACCTTAAAAAAAGTAGGAAATAGGTTGTCAAAAAATATCAATCGCATCTACATAAAATTTATTTTCGTTCTTTGAAATCCTTGGTATAACTGTTTGGAGAAGATTTTTCCTCCGTGACGAATTGAATTGATTTCAAAGTTTAATCAACGCATGAAGAAATCCCCCCCCCCATTTGGGGAAAAGCCAGGTAAGGGGCCGAAGAATATCACCCGTTTGGTACAACATCGTACTTAAGCGGTCGAACCGAAACCGAGGTTTCCCTGAAGAGATACAAGTATGTTGGCAAAGAACGGGATGAAGAAAGCGGCCTATACTACTACGGCGCCCGATATTACGCGGCATGGATAGGTAGATGGATCTCATGTGAACCTTTATTGACAAATATTTTATCCTATCAATCATTGAATTCAAAAGAACAAACAAAAAAGTTTGAGAAATTGTGTAAAATTTCCCCTTATAATTATTGTGCGTGTAATTCAATATCATACGTTGATTTTGATGGAAATGAATGGGATTGGAGTGGAATAACAAAGAATCAACGCCAAGTAATAGAAAAGAATCTTATTTTATTGGCGGAAAATAATCCATTATTTAAAGAAATGTATACTGTACTATCTAACTCTGAAAATAAATATAAATTATCAATTGGGAAAACTGAAAAAAATTTACCTGGCCAATTTGTCATTAATGAAAAATTTGGTGGAGGAACAATAGTATTTAGGGACATAAAACAAAGCGTTAATTCCTATACAATTTTTGAAGAAGTATTTCATGCATATCAGCAAGAAAATAAAAGTTTGTATCGAAAGGATCGACCATTTAATCGAGAGTTTGAAGCCAAGATTGCAGTAACTTTAATTGGTAGTCCTGGTGGAGGTATTGGTGAAATCCCTGGTGCTGTTGAAATGCAGAAATTTATACAATCTGAATATGATTTTCAAACACCAACATTTAAAGATGTCATGAGTAAAAAATTCTTAATAAAATATTTGCAGGAAGCTGCGAATTTCGGGCAATATTATGAGAAATACCTTGATTCTGATACGCATTATAAAGAGAAAACTGTTCAAAGTCCTAAATCAATTGAAAGATTAATTAAAGATTCTGAAAGGAATAATAAATAATATTTTATATGAAGATTTTATTGGTAAATATTTGGTTATTGGCTTGCATCAATTTTAACGGGTTTGCTCAGTACTTGGGATATAATGAGAATTGTATCCAGATTCAAAGGGATACTCTGAAAAAAATTCTAAAGAGCAATATAGGTGACAAAAAGTATAACTCATTTTTAATTAATGGTAAGTTAGATATCTATATTGAAATCGATTCAACTGGAATAGTAAAGTATTTAAAAATAATAAAATTTAAATTCTTAAATAAAAATGACATTGAGCATATTAAAGATCAATTATTAATGAAATCAAAATTTTGCATTTGCCATGATACATATGAAGCAAGGAATATTTCTAAAAAGGAATTATTTGCTGAACCTAAGAATGGATTAATATTCTATAGAATTAATATTCCCTAACCAGAACAAGCAAGAACTAAACGATGAACATTTTACTTTTAGAACTTGTACAAAGGTCCATGTTTCAAACGAAATTTAATTACCATGATCAAATCATTTTCAACGGTATATAATGCGACCATCGATTGGAATCTCCCGAGTGCAAGCCCAATTGAAACTTTCGAATCCGATTTTGAATATGATGCGATGAACCGCTTGATCCGCCATACCAAACCTGATTTGACAATCGAAGAATACTCCTTTAATAAAGCAGGTCTATTAGAAACGATCAGTGTTCAAATCAGGGGGAATTCTCAACCGTATGACTTCATAACCGGCATTAATTACAACGAAAAAGGCCAGCGAACGGATGTTTATTTCGGCAACGGATCAAAAACCAGGTACGATTATGATGAGCATACCTTCCGGCTGACCCGGTTACTGACAACACGCAACACGGGTGCGGATATCCTTCAGGATCTGAACTACACGTATGATCCCGAAGGGAACATCGTACAGGTTACAGATAATGCACAGCAGACCCTTTATTTCAGAAATACGGAAATCATGCCGGAGGGTTTGTATGAGTATGATCCCCTGTACAGGCTGATAAGCGCCCGGGGGCGGGAACTGGCCAACTTACAGATGCCTTCGGGTGCAGATTTTGCGAACAACATGCCTGTACCGAACAACAACGATAATGCCTTGCAGAATTACCGGCAGGTGTATGAATACGATGAGCTCGGCAACATCCTGGTGATGAGCTCCGACAACTGGAGGCGCCCATATTTTTACGAGGAAGGGAACAACCGGCTGGTGAAGCATGATGAAGAACAAACGCTGCCTGATTACACCTGGGACGCCCATGGAAACATGCTTACCATGCCCGGGTTGACCGAAATGAAGTGGGATTACGAGGGCAGGCTGATAAAGAGTGTTAAAGGCGATAACCCCACCTATTACCGCTATGACCTGTCAGGGAACCGGATACGGAAGGTTACGGTAAAAACAGGTGGTATCATCGAGGAAAGACTATACTTAGAAGGTTATGAAGTATTTCGCAAACATATATCCAATCACATCGATTTTGAGCGGCAGACCCTTCACATCGACGATGATAAGAAAAGAATTGCCCTGGTTGAAACCAAAACGATAGAAAACGAATCCAGCATCGAGCATCCAGTATCTAGTATCCGGTATCAGTATGACAATCACCTTGGCTCAGCCTGCCTTGAACTCGATGCATCTGCCAATATCATTTCGTACGAAGAATACCATCCGTTCGGAACAACTTCTTACCGAAGCGGCCGAACAGAAACCGAAGTTTCATTAAAACGTTATAAATACGTAGGTAAAGAGCGCGACGAAGAAACCGGGTTGTATTACTACGGGGCCAGGTATTACGCGGCATGGATCGGGCGGTTTGTGAGTGTGGATCTGTTGCAGGACAAATATCCTCATTACACTCCATACCAATATGCCAGTAATAAGCCAATTATTGCAATTGATTTGGATGGACTTGAGGCAGCAATTGCGATATTTGGAGCAGGAATTCATTTTCAAGAAAGACACGAGTCAACCTTTAGACAAGAAGCGGAAAAAGAGAAAAAATTAAATATTGTATCAGAAATTTATCCAGCTCATGCAGGTAAAGAATTGATTAAGACGCTAACTAATGTTTCAAAAGATGAAAATATTGACTTTCTATCAATACATAGTCATGCTTCAAGTAGGGGCATTATCCTTGATACTGGTCAATATGGGAAAGAGGTAATAGGAGATGTCAAATGGAAAAACTGGTCAGTGACAAAACTAGATGATATATTTAAAAATAAGGATATTAAATTTTCTGAAAATGCTCTTTTAGTCATAGCAGGCTGTAATGCGGGAGGAATCCCGAATGATAAGGATCAAAAATACTATTCAGTGGCTCAAGATATCACAATGCGTTATGGAATAACTGCCATTGGTTCAGTTGGAGGAACTCGACCTGTTGATGAAATAAGAATATCTGACTATCATTACGTTTTATACTTTAAAGGAGAAAAAAATGAGTTACGGCATATGAATTTGGGAAAGAAATTAGATCAAAATGCTATAGATCGGGCAAAATCAATTGTTAACCCTATAAAAAAAATGGAAAATGTTCCAACTCCTTTAGAAATCAAATAACATTTTAACCTAAAACATAATGAATAAAAAGTATTTTTTTATTCTATTCATTATTCTAAATTCAACCTTTAATGGGTTGTCGCAAAAATTTACAATAATTTATGATTCTTGCCATACGGCTATTGAAACAATTTGTTACGATACGATGCAATGGCAATGGAATGATAAAGGCAATACTACTCATATTAAATATTATCCAATAAATGCGGATATATCCTTCTCGATGAAACCAGATTTGCCAGATATTACTTCCAAACTAAATAGTTGTTTTTTTAATAAATGCAAGCATTCTTACACACTACTACTCACAAACATTAGTCTGAGTTATGAAATTAGGTTGCAAATTATTATTCGAAAGAATAAGTATAAGAGCAAATTGTTTTTTTATTACGAACTATTTCCTCATGAAAAGAAATTCCACGTTACTTCTTGTATTCTGAAATTGAATAGAGAATTCTATAAAATTGGAGACGTTGTTTGGGGCTACGTAAAACTTGAATTTCAGGGTAGTTTGCCCGATTTGGAGACTGGGCGGGGAAGGAGTGTAGAAGGGTTTCTTATAGGAAATTTTAGTGCCAGGGTTGAATAAACTAAAGGATTACCATAATCATTAGTGTATTAACTATTAAACGAAAATCCTTCACATTGCTATATAGGTATAAAGGTATCAACTGATTGGGATTTTGTTCTTTGAAATTTTGCAAAATTTATTCTCGCATCGTAACATATTGTTATACTAAAGGATCAGAATGAGTTACAATCTATCCTTACCCATGTGGGGAAGGGGCGGGGAAAGGGCTGAAGAATACCACTCGTTTGGCACTTCCTCTTACCGAAGCGGCCGAACCGAAACCGAAGTTTCATCAAAACGATACAAATATGTGGGTAAAGAACGGGATGAAGAAAGCGGCCTCTATTACTACGGCGCCTGATATTATGCCGCATGGATTGCGAGGTTTGTGAGCGTGGACCCGTTGCAGCATAAGTACCCTCACTATACACCGTATCAATATGCGGGGAATAAGCCGGTTAGTTATATTGATTTGGATGGAATGGAAGAAAATAAAATAATTGAAAATAGAATAAATTTTCTTGAGAAAGGTGCAAAAGAGGATTTTGATAAAGCGATGAAAGAGAATGCTTTTAAATCTAAAATTGAAGAAATTAAAAAAAGCAAATATAAGGATGAGACGGGAAAAGTACATGATGTGATTGTTAATTTTACAACTAACTTAGAAATTATTAAACCATTAATTAATACAAATCAACTTGAAAAAATTGGCGGTACTATTGCTTCTTCTGGAATAAACAATAATGGGGAAATGGTCGCTTATGTATATTGGGATAAAGCCCAAACTAAAGCACTTGGGCTAGCGGAATATTTGAAGAAGCGTATCACTTAGCTGATGCTTTAATAGGAGACGAAATGAAATTTGCTAAGTCAACTGGTTCACAAGGGAAATGGGGATTAGCTAATTATGAAATTAGTGATGAAATTCGAGCAAAGAAATGGGTTGCTAATACGATCACACGTATAGATGATACATATAAAAGCAGTGCTGGATTTAAATTCACTACTCATTATGGGTATATTAAGAATAATAAACTCAATGAGGATGGAATTAGATCATTTTTAACCAATGAAGTAATTGAGTCAAGAGACGATCGTTTTGAAAAAATGAATCAAATAGATGCTAAAATTAATTATGAAAAGAGAACAATATTAGGAAGTGGTGGGTATAAGTAATTACAAAAGGCCAATAATTAGATAAATAACATTATGCATAAATTCAAAATTCTTCTGTTACTACAAATGATAAGCATTTTAACCTTTGGGCAGAAGGTTCAAATATCGTCAATAGATGATTCACTCAACATCAATCACCTTGATCAAAATGGAAAGAAAACAGGTGTTTGGATTGAAGGATCCGTATCAAATTTTAGAAATATTGAGAAACACGCTAAGATTATTAGTAAATATTATGAAAATAAAAGGGAGGGAATTAGAATATATATATACAAATCGCATGTTATCGGTATTGAAAATTATACAAATGATTCACTGAATGGAATGTTTGTTATTTTAAATACAAAAGGTATAATAACTAGGGTATTAAACTTTAGAGATAATCTTTTAAATGGAACAGGATATTTTTTTTCAAAAAAAGGAGAATTAATTGTTACCTGTGAATATGAGAATGGGGATCTAATATCAGTTAGATACAAGAATTTGAAAGAAAAGAAGAATATATTACCAGATGAATTATTGAAAACACCATTCATATTAATCAATGATTGATTTGCCCAATTATCGCAATAAAAATTGTTAAAACGTACATGTTATTAGATTATCAGCATTATAACCTCCTAATGCATTGCATTAGAAAGATGAAATCAAGCTTAATTGTTTTTATTCTGAAAGATACGAGGATTAAGCATTTTACCCATTTTTTAATAGATACTAATGAATTTATTGGGATAATACCTCTGATAATATGACAACAATAAGTCCACCCTTTCCAATGAGAGTAAAGACATGGGTAGGGAATAATAGTATTCTCCCTTCATGTGCTTAAGATAGTACGATTAACAGATGAGAGAAAATTCAATTATCCTGATTAATTCATTAGAAACATTTTCTTCAACAAAAACTTCGATTTGGGCGTGATATTTTCAATTTTTTGAAACAACCCGTCGAAAAAGGCCCTTCGTCGATCATTCACTGACATCACTAAAGTCGTTTTTCTGCTATGTCTGACAAGGTAACTCGCTATTGCAATGCATTGGAACTTCAGGGTTGCCAAAGTCGGATCATGCTTGGAATTTATCAAAGCGATCTTGTATAGACTCATCAGATTATACGCTACACATACCCAGCGAAAGGCTGCTTCGGTGGCACCAAAATCTTCACAGCAAAAACCGTCAAGGCCGTAACTCTCTTTCAGTTCTCTGATTTGAGTTTCAGCTTCGGCCCTATGGCGGTAGAGTTCCCAGATAAGGGGATCGGCCAGTTCCAGATTCGTTACGAACGCCGAATAGAGGTAGTTGGAAAACTCATCGTATTCCTCAAACAAAGACTTGCCGCCGCAGTTTTGATATTTGCTTTTGCTTTTTCGGACAACCACTACCCTGCGGGCATGATCCCAACCCGTTAACTTGCATTCAATGGAACACATGTCTATTCCGTCGGAATACGAAACCCAGCTATCCGCTTCGAAGATGTTCCGGACCAAGCCTGCATACATTTTTGCTGCAACAATATACTTCAGTTCGTTTTCCTCGAGAATGTCCAACGTTGTTTCACTAAAGAAGCCACTGTCTGCTCTGACCAATCCTATGTTCGATTTGTCCAGGGTTTTAAGCAACATCGTGATAAAATCTTTGATGTCTGTACTGCTGACGCTGTCGCCAGTGCGCATCCATGACTGTATTACCATTTTGGCTTCATCTGCAAAAGCGATTAAAGGATGATGAGAACCACGACCTGGCTTTCTTGGATTATAGCCCACTTCAACACCTTCCTGATTGCCGTAACGGGTAATGACAGTAGAATCGATATCCACTGTGTGGTATTTTACCTTGAGTTTGGTAAACCACCAACGGTTAAGTTCGATAAAAACCTCATCGTTTAACTCGACATCAAACTTTTTAAAAAATCGGCTAAACGTGCTTTCACTTGCCATTCCTTTAGACCAACCAAACATCTCGCTGACTACTTTATCGTGTCTAAGCAGTCCGGCATGGGCCAAACGGCGTGCTCCAAGGATAACACTGACCAGAAAACCTTCGATGATATCCACGGGATCATATCCCCTGTTAGAGCCTGGCTGAGGCAATGGTAACGAGGAGATCACGTCCTGAAGTCCGCTGTTCTGATAGAAGTTCTTTACGGTTGTCAGACCTCCGAATGGAGTGATCGGGCGATCGGTGTACCTGATGTCAAAATCTGCATCCATCGGGTGTTAGTTGAAATGAACGGTGAAGTTAGTGAAATCAGGCATAAGAGAAAAATGTTGTATTTTTATTGAATAGATCAGGATTATAAACCTTGGTACTTTATCCAGCCTAAATCTCCTGTATTCCAATCTGGGATATAAATTAAAGGAGATTAATTCTTTAAAAAAGGAATTTGATCTGGTTTGGGACCTCAGGCAATTGGAAGCAAAAAGGATAAACCTGGCAGCACTTACATCTTTTTTATCAATTTCATATGGACTTTCCAGAGATATTGGGAATCCCATTCCGATTTTATTGGATTGGAATCCGTATATCATTAAATTTTTAGGGTCATCACAGAAATGCGTACCTGGTTTTTAGATTTATTCAGAGATCCCTCTTTCCCCAACTTTCTTTAGCAACCACCTAAAGAAAGTTGGCAAAGAAAGGTCTCCGCTGTGGAAAATTTGCTAAAAAACTTCAAACACACTAAAAAATCCGGGGCTTCGGTTTTCGGGCGTTGCTGTGAAAACCTCAGCCTGATCCGGATTTTTCTTTACGTGTGCTTTCGTTTTTCTTTACGCAAATTTCCCAAGGCGGATTTGGAAAAGGAAAATATTAACCAATATGCCTTAGGGTTTGAGGCGGGGCACCCACTCGGCGAGGATTCCGTTAAAAGCCAGACAGAGAAGTGAGTCCCGGTTTGGAGTATTCATTTTCAAAATGGAAATAGCTGACCCGGGATGAACGGCTTGTCTGGCTTAGGAATCGAGCCGTAAGTGGGTCGCCGAAAACCCAGGCTGCCTTTTTCTTTTCGTTCTTTTCTTTTGGGCATGCAAAAGAAAAGAACAGAACAGAACATGATTACTGTAATTGCTTATTTACTGGTAAAATGTGTGTTTTATATTATATGGGATAAAATATTTTTTACCTTAAGTACGCGTTATTGCGATGAACCAATTTTTATATACAATAGGATTTTTTGAAGCAGCCCGAGAACTCGAAATTCTTACTTGGGACGAAAGAATAATTGGCGGTCTACCCAGAACAAGTTTTAATCCGAACAATAAAATCCTTTCATTTTACAATGTTCCTGAGAAGGTTGACTATAAAAATCAAGTACAACTAAATATAATAAAGGAGGAATTGAGGCAGGAATGTTATGAAACAATCCTTGCAAAGTTTAAACTTCTTTTTTCATATTCTGATATAAATTATGTGTTTGATCCTGATCTGGTATATTTCCTTTGTACCAACTGCGCTGAACTTATTGTTAATGGGCTTATACATCTGAAAAGCACGAAAGATCAAAATCATAGGAAAGCCTCGGAATGTTCAATTATTCCCCGCCATATGCCGGTTAGTTCATCGTAAGAATGGATGTTTTGATGATATAGTGAATTACCCCGGCCTTCAGGCCGGGGGTTGGAGAAGGGCTGAAACAACGGGCTTTAGCCCAAAACAAAAGGATCATGGGATACATAAAGCTCAGAAAATATTTCGGGCTAAAGCCCGAATTTCCTGTTCCGGACTTACCCCCGGCCTGAAGGCCGGGGTAATTGAAAAATTATCAGGTATCAATCGCGTCTACTTAAAATATATTTTCGTTCTTTGAAATCCTTGGTATAACTGGTTTGTAGAAGAATTTTCGTCCGTGACGAATTGAATTGATTTCAAAGTTTAATCAACACATGGAGAAATCACCCTCCCCAATTTGGGGAAAAGCCAGATAAGGGGCCGAAGAGTATCACCCGTTTGGGACAACCTCATACCGAAGTGGCCGAACCGAAACAGAGGTTTCCCTGAAGAGATACAAGTATGTTGGCAAAGAGCGCGATGAAGAAACCGGGCTTTATTACTATGGCGCCAGGTATTATGCGGCATGGCTTGGGAGGTTTGTGAGCGTGGATCCGTTGCAGTTTCCCGAGGGTTGACAGCGGCATTCCGAAAAAAGATGTATATGGGATCATGGGCTGCTATGTTTTGGTTAATGCACAAAGATAATTGGCCGGAAAAGCCTGCGGTAGTTCCAACAGGGTTCCGGAACCCTTGTCAGATCATTGAATTCCTGAGTGATAGGTAGTCGTTCTATAGTGAACCTATAGGACTTGTATAGTGGTTCTATAGGACTTCCGGCCTGCGGCTGGCCTGTTCCCGGCTTGTAGCCGGATCGTAGCCGGATCGTAGCCGGCTTGTAGCCGGCTTCTTCCCGGCTTGCTGAAGGGGTGGGTATATAAATGCAGACAGCAGATAATCGATAACCGGCTGGAAATTCTCGATGAAAACGGGAAGGCAGTTACAGGGCATTCGCTTTTAAATAATACCTTTACAACCTGTAATTTGTGAAACACATTAGAAACCCTAACCTTTCAATCACCATGAAACACATCCCGATCCTGATGCTGGCGCTGGTCATTCTTGCTTTCGCCGGTTGTAAAAACAAAAAAATGTCAGATAACCCATTCTTCAACGAATACACAACCCAGTTCGAAGTCCCGCCGTTCGACAAGATCGATACGACACATTACATGCCTGCTTTCCTTGAAGGCATCAAACTTCAGAATGAAGAAATTGACAAGATCATCAATAACAGCGAGGCTCCCAACTTCGATAACACGGTGCTGGCATTTGATAAATCAGGTAAGCTGCTGACAAAAGTCAGCAAGGTGTTTTATAACCTTACCGAGTCGACCACAAATCCACAGATGCAGGAACTGGCCCGGAAATTAAGCCCCATCACCTCCAAGCATGGGGATGATATCGCATTAAATGAAAAACTTTTCCAGCGGATCAAAGCTGTGTATGACAAGCGGAATGAAATGAACCTTGACAGCCAGCAGATCAGGGTCGTGGAGAAGTACTACAGGGATTTCGAGCGCAATGGCGCCAACCTGCCGAAAGACAAACAGGATCAGTTGAGGAAGATCAACGAGGAACTCTCCATGCAATCACTTACATTCGGGGAGAACCTCCTTGCCGAAAGCACTAAGAATTTCCAGATGGTACTGGACAACAAAGCAGATCTTGACGGATTGCCCGAGGATGTTATTGCCGGCGCTGCCGAAACGGCAAAAGATGCGGGAATGCAGGGCAAATGGATGTTCACCCTGGCCAAGCCAAGCTGGATCCCCTTTCTTCAGTATTCAAAACGCCGTGATCTTCGCGAAAAGATATACCGCGCATGGTTCATGAGAGGCGATAACGGGAATAAGAATGACAACAAGGAGATCGTTTCCAAAATCGCCAACCTCAGGATCGAAAAGGCAAAGTTGCTGGGATATCCCAGTTATGCCGCCTATGTCATCGATGAAAACATGGCGAAAACCCCGCAGAATGTGAACGACTTCCTGATGAAACTCTGGAATGCCGCATTGCCGGTTTCAAAGAAAGAAGTTGTTGATATGCAGAAGATCATCGACAAGGAAGGCGGAAAGTTCCAGCTCGAATCCTGGGACTGGTGGTATTATGCAGAAAAAGTGAGGAAAGAAAAATATGACCTCGACGAAAGCGAACTGAAACCTTATTTCAGTCTTCCCGGTGTTCGCGACGGCATGTTCATGGTTGCAAACAAGCTTTATGGAATTACATTTACCAAACGCACTGATCTCCCGGTTTACCAGAAGGATGTTGAAACATACGAAGTGAAGGAAGCTGATGGTTCCCATCTTGGTGTGCTTTACCTTGATTATTATCCCCGTGATTCAAAGCGCGGAGGCGCATGGTGCACCGATTTCCGGTCTGCAGGTTATGAGGACGGAAAGCGGGTTTACCCCGTCATTTCAACTGTCTTCAATCTTTCCAAGCCTACAGCCGATGCTCCTGCATTGCTTGGCTGGGATGATGTGACGACGATGTTCCATGAATTCGGCCATGCATTGCACGGGCTATTTACAGAAGGCAAATATTCACGCACCGCTGGCAGTGTACCTCAGGATTACGTGGAACTTCCGTCACAGATCATGGAGAATTGGGCCGGTGAGCCTGAAGTACTCAGAGCCTATGCAAAGCATTATAAGACCGGAGAGGTGATCCCCGAAAAACTCATCGAGAAGATCGACAAGAGCGGGCAGTTCAACCAGGGATTTACCACTGTTGAATACCTTGCCGCGTCGTTGCTTGACATGGATTATCACGTCCTCACGACACCCGGACCGATCAGTGTGAACGATTTTGAAAAGAAACAGATGGATGCCATCGGCCTGATCAAGGAGATCATTCCGCGGTATCGTTCAACCTATTTTGCCCACATCTGGGACGGAGGATATGCAGCTGGTTACTATGTTTATATCTGGGCTGCCGTTCTTGATGCCGATGCCTTCAATGCCTTTAAAGAATCCGGAGATATTTATAACAAGCAGATGGCTGCTAAATTCAGGAAGTACTGCCTGCAGGAATCCGGTGATGATGAAGGAATGATCCAGTACCGGAAATTCAGAGGACAGGAACCGTCGATAGAGCCTTTGCTGAAGCGCCGGGGACTTAAGTAAAGTTAGAATTCAAAAATTGCGTACCCACCCCAACCTTCGGTCTTCCCCTCCCAAGTTCCCCGCGTACGCGGGGATCCAGGGAGGGGATAAGAGGGGTGGGTATGTTGTTATTCTGAAGCCTGCAGCCTATCCCCGCTTCTGCGGGGATGACGGAACCCGCAGCCTGTACCCCAATTTCCATTTTTACCCTTAACTTTGCCATGTTTGTGAAAAAAACCAGGCATGATTAAGGGAACGATACTGATCATTGATGATGAAGCGAAGTTAAGATCTGCTTTATCGCGGATCATTGAACTTGAGGGTTACCATGTATTCCAGGCAGACACCGCACAGAAAGCGTTTGTCACCCTTGAGCAGCAGAAGGATATCTCCATCATAATCTCCGATGTCAGGCTGCCTGACGCGAACGGGATCCAACTGCTGGAAAAGATAAAGGGAAAGTACCCATTTTGCGAGGTTATCCTTCTGACAGCCTACGGAACGATCCATGATGGCGTAAAAGCCATGAAGCTGGGCGCATTCGATTATGTCACCAAAGGTGACGGGGACGACCAGATCCTTGTGATCCTGGAAAAGGCGAATGAAAAAGCCCGGATGCAGCGAAGGATCCTCGACCTTGAAAAGAAACTCAAAACGCGTTACAGCTTTGAGCAGATCGTCGGAAAGTCAAATGTTCTCAGCGATGCGATCAGGCTTGCTAAAAAAGTCGCTCCGGAAGATTCAACGGTGCTGATAGAAGGGGAAACCGGAACGGGAAAGGAACTGTTTGCACAGTCGATCCATAATGCCAGCCCGAGGAGAAGCAAATCGTTCATCGCCGTCAACTGCTCTGCATTTCCGAAAGAACTTCTCGAATCAGAGGTCTTTGGCTACAGGAAAGGCGCTTTTACCGGTGCTAATTCAGATAAGAAGGGCCTTTTTGAAGAAGCACATGAAGGAACCCTTTTTCTTGATGAGATCGGGGACATGGATATTGAGCTCCAGGGAAAATTCCTCCGGGTGCTTGAAGATCAGTCATTCACGCGGATCGGTGATACGAAGCCCATTAATGTGGATGTACGTATCATTGCCGCAACCAACAGGGATCTTATGGCAGAATCAGCCAGTGGCCGGTTCAGGACCGACCTCTATTACAGGCTTTCGGGTTTCAGGATCGTTATACCACCGCTTCGGGACCGGATCGAAGACCTGGATGAACTGGTATCTCATTTCATCAGCTTCTATTCCAAGAAAACGAATAAGAAGATCACCGGCATGAACGATGAATTCTTTAAAAAGCTTAAGGGTTACAAATGGCCTGGAAACACGAGGGAATTGAAGAATATGATCGAGCGGGCCGTCATCCTTGCTGACAGAGAACAACTGACGGCTGATCTTCTTCCGTATGAGATCGTAAAACCTGCAGGTGACACAGCCATTAATTCCTTTGAAGGCACGATGGAAGAACTGGAGAAAATGCACATCCGGAAGATCCTTGCCATGACCCGGGGAAACAAGACCAAAGCCGCTGAAATCCTTGGTATCGGTATTCCCACCCTTTACCGTAAAATGGAGAAATTCGGGATTGAATGACCTGAATCCTTTCATTATTTTAACCAAATAATTTTTTTACCGCTAAGGCGCCAAGACGCAAAAAAAATTGAGTATTCTTAGCGTCTTAGCGTCTTAGCGGTTATAAGTCAAATTTAAATTTATCGGGTACCCGGTTTGATTATAGGATCAGACCTGTTGTAATTTCAAAACCATTTCATAATAGTACGAACCCTTTCATTTTGGAAGGGTTTTTTTGTGAGATGTTCTTTAACATCTGCAATCAACCTGTTTATTCATAGTTAGTTGTCTGACTTCATTTTTTTTGGAATGCTAATTGAGAAAGGGCATTAAAATATAAAGGTCCTTCAGTATGATAGCACTCATTCTTATTTTAACCGGAACCGCCTGTTTTTCTTTATTTTTCAAATCAATCGATTTTTTCGATAAAATGTAAAATTGAATATCATGATCATCTTGTTCATCATCGCCATTGCAGTGTTCGGCTATATATGCCATGTACTTCTCCATCCTGAAAAACTGTAAAAGCCTTCGACCATGAATACGGAAATTTTTGGAATAGTTCTCATCTTCTTTGGTACGCTGGCACTTGCTTACCCGCTGGGGAAATACATTGCGAAGGTATTTGCAGGAGAAAGAACATGGTTTGACCCGGTTATGAACCCGGTGGAAAAGACCGTTTTCCGCTTTAGCGGCATTGATGCTTCCAAAGAAATGAACTGGAAGCAAAGCATGGTTGCACTCCTTGTTATCAACGTGGTTTGGTTCCTGCTTGGCATGCTTGTGCTGATGTGCCAGGGCTGGCTGCCTTTGAACCCGGATGGAAATCCGTCCATGTCACCTGACCTGGCGTTCAATACTGCGGTAAGTTTTGTATCCAACACGAACCTGCAGCATTATTCGGGCGAAACGGGTGTGTCTTATCTTGGCCAGTTGTTGTTGCAGCTGTTTCAGTTCATCAGTGCAGGAACGGGTCTTGCAGCCGCGGCTGTGGTTTTTGTTGCACTGAAAGAGAGAACCACTGATCAGCTTGGGAACTTCTATAATTTCTTTGTAAAATCATGTACAAGGATCTTATTGCCATTCGCCATGCTTGTTGCGACGATCCTTATTTTCCGCGGTTCTCCGCAGACTTTTGACGGAAAGGGAACCATGATCAGCCTTCAGGGCGATACCATGAATGTAAGTATCGGTCCTGTTGCTTCCATGGTTGCCATCAAGCAGATCGGAACAAACGGAGGCGGGTATTTCGGAGCCAATTCTACCGTGCCTTTTGAGAATCCGGATTACCTGACAAACATGGTCGAGAATGTATGCATTTTCCTGATTCCTGTAGCGCTGATCTTTGCGCTGGGATTTTTTCTGAAAAGAAAGAAATTAGCCTGGATGATCTTTGGAGTTATGACGGTTTCTTCGCTCCTGTTAATTGCTCCTGCTGTTTATTATGAAATGAAGGGAAATCCTGCAATTGAAAAAATGGGAATTTCACAACCATCCGGAAACATGGAAGGGAAGGAAGTCAGGGTTGGACCGGCGGCTTCTGCGCTTTGGGAAATTACAACTACCAACACCTCCAATGGTTCAGTCAATTCCATGCACGACAGCTCAATGCCTGTATCCGGAATGAATGCAATGCTGGGCATGATGATCAATTCAATCTATGGCGGTGTGGGTGTGGGGTTCCTGAACTTTTTTATTTATATCATCATCGCCGTATTCATCAGCGGATTAATGGTCGGACGAACGCCGGAGTTTCTCGGGAAAAAAATTGAAGCACGTGAAATGAAGATCGCCATGGTCATTTTCCTTCTTCATCCATTGCTGATCCTGACCGGAACCTCCATTGCAGCAGGGCTTGTCGCCCATGATACTTCAATGGGATGGTGGTATGCGGGAAAGGCCAGCGGATGGCTAAACAACCCCGGGTATCATGGTTTCAGTGAGATGCTTTACGAGTTCACTTCAGCCTCTGCAAATAACGGAAGTGGTTTTGAAGGACTGGGTGACGGAAACCCATTCTGGAATATTTCCACCGGAATCGTGATGCTGCTTTCCCGCTTTCTGCCTATAATAGGTCCGGTAGCGATTGCGGGATTACTTGCGCAAAAGAAATTCATCCCTGAAAGTTCAGGAACATTAAAGACAGACACAGGAACATTCGGAGTCATGGTTTTTGCGGTTATCGCAGTCCTTGTCGGGCTGTCATTTTTCACAGCTTTAGCCCTGGGACCGTTATCCGAACATTTCACCCTCTTTGCGAACTGAAAAGAGTCAACCAATGAAAAGACAACAAAAGACAAACCTGTTCGAACCGGCACTTGTGAAAGAGGCGCTCAGGCTGTCGTTCATAAAACTCAATCCGAGAATTCTGTTCCACAACCCTGTGATGTTCACCGTTGAAATCGGAACAGCCGTTATGCTTGGTGTTTGTATATGGATCCTTGCAGGAGAAAAAGGCCAGGGAACATTCACCTACAACTTCATCATATTCCTAATCCTTTTGCTGACAGTACTTTTCGCAAACTTTGCTGAGGCCATTGCAGAAGCCAGGGGAAAAGCCCAGGCAGATTCCCTTCGGAAAACAAGAGAAGAAACTCCTGCCAGGAAATCAGTCAATGGAAACCTGGTCATGGTCAGCAGTTCACAGTTACGCAAAGATGATATATTTATCTGCGAAGCAGGCGACATCATTCCCGCCGACGGGGAGATCATTGAAGGAATTGCCTCCATCGATGAATCAGCCATTACCGGTGAAAGCGCTCCCGTGATCCGGGAAGCGGGGGGCGACAAATCAAGCGTAACCGGAGGCACTAAAGTTCTTTCTGATAAAATAATGGTAGTGGTTACCACGCAACCCGGCGAAAGTTTCCTGGATAAAATAATTGCTTTGGTTGAAAATGCTTCCAGGCAGAAAACACCGAATGAAATTGCGCTCACCATTCTGCTTGCAGGATTCACGCTGATTTTCATTATTGTATGCGTATCACTGGCCCCGTTTGCTGATTATGCAAAAACTGCGATCCCGGTTTCTGCCTACATCTCCCTTTTTGTGTGCCTGATCCCCACCACCATCGGCGGGTTGCTTTCTGCCATCGGCATTGCCGGAATGGACCGGGCACTGAGAGCCAATGTAATCTCCAAATCGGGGAAAGCGGTGGAAACGGCAGGTGATCTCGATACCATTCTCCTCGATAAAACAGGAACCATCACCATTGGAAACCGCAAGGCTACAAAATTTTATCCTGCAACAGGAACAGATGAACAGCATTTCATCAACTGTGTCGTCTTGAGTTCGAAGGCAGATGAGACACCCGAGGGAAAGTCGATCATCGAACTGGCAGGACCAAATGCACAGAGTTATCGTGTTGACAATCCACGATTCATTAAATTCTCTGCCGAAACGAGAACTTCCGGGGTTGATTTTGAAAATACCCGGATCCGGAAAGGGGCGTCAGATGCCATCAGAAACCTTACCGTGAAAGCAGGAAATCCTTTTCCCGCTGAAATTGAGAAGACTGTCAATACGATTTCGGATAATGGTGGAACGCCCCTCGTGGTTTCTGAAAACGAAAAGGTGATAGGAGTAATTGAATTGCAGGACATTATAAAGCCGGGGATTTATGAACGTTTCCAGCGGCTGAGAAAAATGGGCGTAAAAACCGTCATGGTGACCGGTGACAATCCGCGAACAGCCAGATTCATTGCTGAGAAAGCGGGTGTGGATGATTTTATTGCCGAAGCAAAACCTGAGGATAAAATGGCATACATCCGCAAGGAACAACAAAACGGGAAACTTGTAGCGATGATGGGCGATGGAACCAACGACGCACCTGCACTTGCACAGGCTGATGTGGGCGTTGCCATGAACAGCGGAACTTCCGCCGCCAAGGAAGCCGGCAATATGGTTGACCTCGACAGCGACCCGACCAAGCTGATAGAAATCGTTGAGATCGGAAAGCAATTGCTGATGACACGGGGAACACTGACAACCTTTTCAATTGCCAATGATGTGGCAAAATATTTTGCGATCGTTCCTGCTCTTTTCATTGTTTCGGTTCCTGCATTGCAGTCACTGAACATCATGAACCTTCATTCGCCCCAGAGTGCAATCCTGTCGGCGGTAATTTTCAATGCGATCATCATTCCGCTGCTGATACCACTGGCCCTGAAAGGAGTTGCGTACAAACCGATCGGGGCAAGCAGGCTGCTGAGAAGGAACCTGCTGTATTACGGCCTGGGCGGGATCATCATACCCTTCATCGGGATAAAACTGATTGACCTGGTCGTTGCAATGTTCATCTGATATATAAAAGAATGTATTAATTGTAATTTACCCTCCCCGACCTTCGGTCTTCCCCTCCCAAGTTCCCCGCGTACGCGGGGATCCAGGGAGGGGATAAGAGGGGTGGGTATGCAAAAACGACTAAAAATGAAAACCAACCTTCTTCCGGCCATTAAACTCACCATCATCTGCATGGTTCTCTTCATGGGCATATATACACTGGCGGTACTTGGAATTGCACAATTGGCGCCGAACAGGGGCCGGGGGGTTGTCATCGAAGCCAACGGGCATCAATTCTACAGGAATATCGGTCAGAAATTTACCCGGGACACCTATTTCTGGTCACGTCCATCGGCAGTTGATTACAATGCTGCCGGTTCAGGAGGGAGCAATAAAGGGCCCTCCAATCCGGATTACCTGAAAACCGTGGAGAACAGGATTGATACATTCATGGTTCATAACCCGGCAGTAAAAAGGAACGAAATCCCTTCTGATATTGTTACTGCATCCGGCAGCGGTGAAGACCCGAATATCTCTTTACAGGCAGCCATGGTACAGGTTTCGCGAATCGCGGCAGCCAGGGATCTTCCCCGGGGGATGCTGACAGGGCTTGTAAACAGATATTATCAGAAACCAGTCCTTGGGTTGTTTGGCCCGGGGAAAATAAATGTTCTTGAATTGAATATCGCACTGGACAATCTTAAATAACTTTGTAAGGACGATACTTGTCAATGATAAACGAAAACAGGGATAATAATGCCGAGCATTTTCTTGATCTTATCCGTCAGTCACGAAGAGGAAAGTTCAAGTTATACCTTGGGATGATTGCGGGGGTTGGAAAAACCTACCGGATGGTTGCTGAGACCTGGAATCTACTGCAGAACGGTGTGGATGTAAAGATCGGGTACCTGGAGACGCATGGCAGGGCAGAGGTTGAGAAATTATCGCAGGGGTTACCAATTATTCCAAGAAGAAAAGTCTTTTACAAGGGTAAAGAGCTTGAAGAGATGGACCTCCAGGCGATCCTGAATCTTCATCCCACAATTGTGATCGTAGATGAACTTGCACATACCAATATCCCGGGGTCAAGGAATGAAAAGCGGTGGCAGGATGTCATTGAAATTCTTGAGGCAGGGATCAATGTCATAAGCGCCGTGAACATACAGCATATCGACAGCCTCAGTGCTGAAGTGAAAGAGATTACCGGGATCGAGATCCGGGAAAAAGTGCCGGATCATCTGCCTGGGATGGCTGATGAGATCGTGAATATCGACCTTCCGGCCGATGAGCTTATTGCGAGGCTCAAAGATGGAAAGATCTATCATCCGAGTAAAGTAGACATTGCCCTGAGAAATTTTTTCCAGCCGGAAAAAATCCTTCAGCTCCGGAAACTCGCACTAAAGGAGGTGGTAGGCCAGGTTGAACGGAAAATTGAGTCGGAAACACTGTCATCGGGAAAGGGCCGGTCGGAGCGTTTCCTGGCATGCATCAGCACCAATGAGAAATCCGGACGAAAACTGATCCGGAAGACATCGAGGATGGCAAATTTTTATTCATCAACCTGGTATGTGCTTTACGTTCAGACTGACAAAGAATTACCTGACAAGATCAACCTTGCGGATCAGCGTTATTTGCTGAACAACCTGGAACTGGCTATGGAACTTGGGGCGGAGGTGGTCAGGAGGGCAGGGAATGATGTATCCGAAACAATCTTTTCATTTGCAGTAGAAAAGCAGGTGACAACCATCCTCCTGGGTATATCACGGATAAACCTCATCTCCACCATCCTTCGGAAAAATATCATTCGTGAATTACTGAAAAAGATCTCCGGAACAAAAATTGACATAATAATCGTATCGTAACATGGGCTTAAAGATCCAATCAAAGCTTTACCTTGGTTTCAGCTTCCTTTTCCTTCTCATCGTGATCATATGGATATTCAGTTCGATTTATATCTTCAAGTTATCGAGCGATTCGGATGCCATGCTGAAAGAGAATTATAAGTCGTTGGTTGCCATGAAATACTCGTCGGTTGCGCTGGATCAGATGAAGGATCTGCAAAGCGAGTACTTTTTCAATCAAACCTCAAGGTATGCCGATAGCAGCTATCAGGACAGGATCCTGGATTTTGAAAAAAGTCTTCACGAGGAGGAAAACAACATAACTGAGGCCGGGGAGCAGGAACTTGTCGTAAAACTGTCAGCTGCCTTTTATCAATATGTCAATCATTTTAACGCGATAAGGAAGGACAGCCTAAAACCGAACCAGTCATTTTATTTTGATATTCTCCAGGATTACAAAGATGTCAAACGATATGTGGAAGCGATTTCGGATCTGAACATGGCAGCCATCATCAAGAAGAACGGCAAGTTGAAGGAGACATCAAACAATGCGTTCTTTTATATTTCAATCATCGGGACAATATTTTTTCTGCTCTCATTTTCCATCCTGATGAATTTCCCCAGAAATATTGCCGAACCTGTTAAAGAACTCACCCGGGGGATCCAGGAAATTGCACGAAAAAATTACAATCAGCAGTTATATATTAAATCGACGGATGAGTTCGGAGAACTAGCACAGGCATTCAATAAAATGGTGTTTGAGCTGAATGCGTTTGAAAAGAGCAACCTGGCCCAGATCCTTTATGAAAAGAAAAGGATTGAAGCCATCATCAGCAACATGCGTGATGCCATTATCGGTCTTGATGAATCGAAAAGGATCATTTTCGCAAACCCGGTTGCCTGTGAACTCTTAGGTATTGCCTCTTCAGCGCTCGTCGGTCAGCATATATCCGATGTTTCAACCCGGAATGACCTGTTTAAAAACATCCTTGCCGACCTCCTTAACGGTTCATACAAGACAAAAGACTTCAACCCGTTGAAAATTGTGGTGGCCGGCAAAGAATCCTATTTCACCAAAGAGATCGCAGATGTGCTGTCCGAATCGACGGAGAGCAGGGAACAACAGCTTATCGGCCACCTCATCACCCTGAAGAACATCACAAAGTTCCAGGAATTGGATGAAGCGAAAACGAACTTTATCGCAACCGTCTCGCATGAGCTGAAGAACCCTATCTCTTCAGCAAACCTGAACATGAAGCTCCTGGAAGATGAACGGATCGGGAAGCTGAATGAAGAACAGCACATCCTGATCAGGAATGCCCGGGAAGAGGTGAACAGACTATTGAAAATCACATCCGAGCTGCTGGACTTATCACAGGTAGAGACCGGGAACATAAAGATCCGGGTTCAGCCGACTGATCCGCGCCTGGTGATGGAATTCGCCATCGATGCAGTCAAGAGCCAGGCAATGCAGAGAAAGGTTATTATACGGGAGGCAGTTGAGGATAATATCCCGTGGATCAATGCTGACATTGAAAAAACGGCCTGGGTCATGATAAATTTACTTACCAATTCAATCCAGTATTCAGATGAGAATAGCAGGATTGATGTGTCGGTGAACCGGGCAGGAGAGGAGGTTCGGTTTTCAGTAAAAGATCACGGAAAGGGAATTGATCCGAAATACCTGGATAAGATATTTGAACGGTTTTTCAGGGTCCCCGGTTCCATACATGCAGGAACAGGCCTTGGGCTGGCTATCTCAAAGGAATTCATCATCAAGCAGAAAGGAAGGATATGGGCGGAAAGCAGCCCGGGGGAAGGGAGTACGTTTTACTTTACCTTGCCGGTTGTAAGTTAGGCAGTAGGCAATAGGCAATAGGCAATAGGCAATAGGCAATAGGCAATAGGCAATAGATTTTGATCCTCTATTCTCTATCCTCTGACCTCCGACCTCCGACCTCTGACCTCCGACCTCTGACCTCCGACCTCCGACCTCCGACCTCTGACCTCCGACCTCTGACCTCCGACCTCTGACCTCACTTCTTTTTCATCGGATTCGGCGGTGTATTCATTCCAACGCCATTCTGGCTGTTGTTAAAGACCAGGACAAGGTCGAAGATATCGACGACCCCGTCACCGGTTACATCAGATTCCTCCGGGAACTGAATTCCAAAAACTTATTGCTAATTTTACAGCCGAATTCCCGAGAATGAAGCATCCATACCGGTTATTTTTTGCCCTGATACTGTCCTTCATCGGTACAACGGGTTACTCCCAGACTGAGCCAATCCGGGAGATAATTCCGCAGACCACACGTACGATAAGTGATACCACCGGAATTGATAAAAAACTCTATACCGGTGAATGTCCGCAAAAGGAATTTCTGGATCTTTTCAGGAAAAAAAAGAAAGAGAGCATAGAAGAAGTAAAAAGGTTCAATCTGCTTGCGATCCCTTTTGCCGGCTATTCTCCTTCCACCGGCTTGAGTCTGGGTGTTGCTGCCTCTTTGGGATGGTATCTGGGCGACCCTAAGGATACTAAGGTTTCAGCCGGAGGAGCCAGCATTGATGTCACCACAAAAAGGCAGCTTCAGATCGTATGCAAGACTAATTTATACACGAGCAGGAACAAATTCTACCTTCAGGGGGATTTCCGCATTCTGCTTTACAGTGAGCCTACATACGGGCTGGGCACAAATTCTCCGGATACATCGAATTACGCCTCCCAGTATGGATTTGAGAAAGCAAGCACGAAAAAGACAAACGGAGCATTCCCGATGAGGTACAACCTGATCAAATTATACGAGATCGTTTCCTATAAGATCGATGAAAGCATATATCTTGGCATCGGGTATCACCTGAGTCACACATATGATATCAGGGATGAGCTGCTGGATGTTGATACCACTCCTGTTCAGGTGACACCGCATTATTACTACTGCCAGGCTCATCATTTCAATGAAGTCAAATATTCCACTTCAGGGGTCAGTCTGAATTTCGTTTATGATACACGCGACAACCTGATCAATCCCTATTCGGGGATGTATATTACCATCAATTACCTCTATAATATGAAACTCCTTGGCAGCAACCAGGCTTCATCACTATTATGGACGGAACTCAGGGGTTATGTCAGCCTTTCCAAGCGAAAGCCGAGGCACCTTATTGCCTTCTGGGCGTATACGAATTTTGTGACGAGCGGAGAGGTTCCTTACCTGAATCTGCCGGCGATCGGCTATGATCCGGGGGGACGGTCGGGCAGGGGATATCCGTTGGGCAGGTATCGCGGTGAAGATATTGCATATGGTGAAGTTGAATACCGTTTCCCGATCTCACCCTGTTCACAGATCCTCGGTGGAGTGGTATTTGGAAACCTTACTACAACCAGCGACCGCGACAGGGAAGTAAGGCTTTTTCAGTATATCCGCCCCGGTTTCGGAGTCGGATTAAGGATCATGGTTGCCAAATATATACGAACAAACATCCTAATCGATTTTGGCATCGGCTACCAGTCCAGGGGAATGTATATCCAGGCGCAGGAAGCTTTTTGATAATTTTAGGTTTCAGATTTTAGAATTCAGAGTTCAATTGCGAATTACGCCTGCCTGCCGCCAGGCATGCTCGCCGGAGGCGATCCCTGACTGCCGTCAGGCAGGCGTTTTATTTGTGTTCTAATGAAATGCAGGAATTTTGAACTTTTGACTGAAGACTGCCAACTGTTTTCCTGCTAATTTGTTTTTTCCTCAGGCCGGAAGGCCTCGTCGCCCCACCGCAACTGTGCCTGGGGCGTCCGTTTTTCCATCTTTACCGTGCGGGCAGGGGCCCCAGTCAAGCTTGCTCCTGTGGCGACTGTATTTATTCTCTGTTCAATTTTTTTCCTTAAAGCCGTTAAGCAGCAATAGGTGAAGGAATATGCAGATCAGTGAATATCCCTGATGCAGTCCTTTAAAACTGAAAATAGACTTTCAAGGCAGTTGCCTGCGTGAAATCCTTCATCTGTTGTTCTACCACCTTCTTAGGTATACTGATCGTTCCCTTGTCAGTCGGGGTGTGTGGATTGTCAGCTGTTTTTACAGGTTTACGCGCTATTTCAGCCAGCACCCGGATAAATTCATCAACATCCTTTTCGCTGGTTGGAAGTCCAAGGCTAACCCTTGCAAGACCGGGCAGATTGATCATTGGGAATAAAATGACGATCAGCCGCTGGACTTTTTCGAAAAATGGCTTGAAATTGAGCAGGTGTTTGATGAGAATATGTGCGCAGAGGCACCCGGCCCGCACCCCGATGCCACCCCTTACCGCAAGTTCTTTTGCCATCCGGTCTGCCATTATTCCCTTCAGGCTGAATAACACGACGCCGAGCTTATTCCCGAACCGGGGTGAATCAGGATCCTTTATCCCATAAATCCTCAGACCATCAATTTTTAACATTCCTTTCAGAAGCCGTGAGGTCAGAGCCTGTTCTTCCTCCCTGATCAGATCCATCCCGATCCGTTGCAGCAACACGAAAGCTTTACCCAATGCTGCGATCCCACCAACATTCTCTTCTCCGGATGAACGGATCAGCAAAAGCTCTTCAGGGGTTAGGTTCAGCAATCCTTTTCTGACAACCAGCATCCCGCATCCGAACGGTGCATATACTTTATGTGCGGAGAATGCAAGATAATCGATGCCAAGATCTTCCATGCTTACTTTACGGTGTGCGATCAACTGGGCAGCATCAACCAGCAGGTGTGCTCCAAACCGGTGAACGATCCTGCTGAGGGCTGCAATATCGTTGCATACCCCCAGGACATTCGATGCTCCGCTTAGGGCAACCAGCCTGACCCTTTTATTCCCATGGGTGCATTTTTCGTTGTATTCCACCAGGATCTTTTCCAGCACGCCGGGGTCAATAAAACCATCCTCGTCCGCCTCCAGCCGGATCAGTGACCCATGTGGAATGAAGCGCCACGGAAGGTCATTCGACGAATGTTCGAGGATCGTATTGATCACCACGGGTTCTGTTCCCACGTCAGTCGCACGGCCCAGGCTCCGGGCCGCCAGGTTGATGGCTTCAGTGGCATTTGAGGTAAAGACAAGGTCATAGGTTTTGGCCGGGGCTCCCAGTGCTCCGGCGCAGATTGAGGTGACCTCGCGGACGATCTCCTTCCTGGTTGCTTCCGGTTGCCGCCATGAATGCCGGACTGCACTCCATACCGGGGTGAATGTCTGGGTGCTGGCACTGTTGTCAAGGTTGATGAAGGGGAGGTTGCCTGACATTGTAGGGACGTGTGTGCCATGGCCTATCAGGGTTTGTTTCAGCTTTGAAAGGAGCTCTCGCCCTGAATATTCATCCAGTTCATCATGGTGAAGGATATCATCGACATCCATTTTTTCAAATGTTGGATCCCTGAAAATATCTTTTCCGTAAAGGCGTATCAATTGCAGTGTGCGGGCAAAAGCTATAACATTGATAATGGCGGGTGTGCCGGCTTCAAACCTGTCCGGAGCGTCGGCCCAAAGAACCCATTCGCGTGAGATCAGACGCGTGGTTCCTCCTCCCGTCTGAAAGGGTGTGCCTTTCGGAAGAACCTTTCGGTCAATTACCAGGGCACATACACCGAGCGGGAGTCCAAAGTCAGCGCTCGAGACGCTTTGAAAGCATTCCGGATCAAGCTGTAATACCATGGCGGATGCCCTTGCAGGAGTGCAAAAAATGACCAGAAACTTATTATCACTTATACCCAGGTAATCAAGGACGATTTCCCTTGCCTGTTCATATAAATGCGTTGTCACAACCGAGTTATGTCCGCTGCCGCGGTGAACGTTGGAATAGGTTTCAAGGGCTGCATATACTCCATGCTCCAGTTCTGCATATGCTTTTTCGGCTTTATTATTCTCTTGCATCATGTCCTGGCATTATTAATTTCTCAGTAAATATAGAAAAATCATTTTAATGGGTGAAAGTGGAATTATCTTCGGATGGAATTTTTTTTAATGTTCGTCACATCATACCCACCCCGACCTTCGGTCTTCCCCTCCCAAGTTCCCCGCGTACGCGGGGATCCAGGGAGGGGATTTGAGGGGTGGGTATGCATAGCGGATGTTTTTTGTAATGACACAGTAAGAATGCTTCCAATTTGCTTACATTTGTAAAAAATTAATCCCCATGAAAAGATCATTACTTATTATTTCCACGATATTTATTTCAGTTTTCGCGTTTTCCCAGCTCTCATTGTCATATAAGAACAATGCACCATCACCGGGAGACTCCGTTTCCATTGTGAAGATGCAATATCTTTCTCCCGGCAACGGAGGCTCGGGACAGATCTGGGATTTTTCGAAAGCCACCCTTGAAACGAAACCGTTTACCAGCAAGGTTACAGCATTTCCACAGGAGAAATACCCGGATGCGACCGATTGTAATGTGCTCGTTGAAGAAGATGGCGTTGAATACATGTATAAAGTCAGTGAGAACCTCTTTGAGGAAAAAGGCTATACAAAGAAGAACATCGTATATACTTTTTCAGAGCCTGTGATCAAGATGAAATACCCGTTCACCTACAACCAGTCGTATTCAGGGAAATTCAAGGGGAAAGGCGATTTTAAAGGAACGGCGTACAGTGATGTAAGCGGTGACTACACTATAACGGCTGATGGTCATGGCACCCTGATCCTTCCTTCAACATATTACAGTGACGTATTGAGGGTCAAAGTTGAGAAAAATGTGCTTGAGATCAGCCATTGCGGGTCGGTTGAGACACACAGTACACGCTATGTTTATTATGCCCCGGGTATGAAATACCCTGTTCTGAACATCAGTGCCAATGAGTCGCAGAAGGGTGGGAATGCCCCTGTTGTCATAAACACGGCATGCATGACAATCCAGAAAGGTACGGGCAGTGGTTTCCCGGCAGGTGTCAGTGATCAGAACTCGATGAATGACCAGGATTTTTCTGTGATGGTATTTCCGAATCCTTTCACCGACAAGCTTACCTATAATTATTTCCTGCGGAAACCAATGGTAATGGAAATCGAGCTTTTTGATGTGACCGGGCGGAATATGGCACAGATCCTGAAGAGGCAGACACAGGGCGACGGTATCCACAACGGGGAGATCGATGCTTCCTACGGGCTTTCCGAAGGTGTTTACTATATCAGGTTCACCTTTGACAAGAAAGTCTTCACCAGCAAAGTCGTAAAAATGTAAGCTGAAATCATTCGGCAAGCATTGATACTACCCTGAATTCCCTGCCACTGATAATTTCGGACGGCATTTTCCCGCACCCAGGACAGGATGTATAGAGTTCAGGCATTTCAAAATCTTCATCACATGCGGCACATTTTCCTTTCCCGGTGGTTTCGGTCAGGATGATCTTTGCATTGCCGAGAATCGTATTAACTGCAGATATTTCAAGTGCCGTCAGGAATGCACCGGCATCAACACCACTCAGCTTTCCTACCTCGATGCGGATCTCAACGATCGTTGTCACATGATTTTTTACCGCTTCCCTTGAAGCAACATCAATAACTTCCAATGCAAGTGACAACTCATGCATGGCTTTTAGGCAATGAAGGGTTCAACTAACGGATGATGAGCTTCCGGGTATGAATAACATCCGATGATACAACCGTTACCAGATAGATCCCGCCCGCAATTCCTGAAAGGTCAACATCGGTGGAAAAATCCTTCTGATGATCGATATTCATGGACCATACCTGGGTGCCAACAATATCCGAAATCGTTAGTTTTGAAGGCTGGTCACCCAACCCTGTAAAGTTGATCCTGACCTTTCCTGAAGCAGGATTCGGAGAAAGGGAAATGCTGAATCCGTTGTTGCTTCTGCCAGGAATACCGCTGCATGGATCGATGATCACATGCATGATGTCGGTGGCATTCCCCTGGCATGGGCTCAGGGGAAATGCGATCAGTACAAGGTTCACTCCTCCGGCAGCAATATCTCCCGGACCAGGAACATAGGTAGCGTCAAGTGAAGAACTGTTTGTGAAGTAGCCGTCGCCGTCGGATCCCCAGCCTATAAAATTGTAATTCGTTGCCTGTCCGTTCAATTGCAGCGATGTCGCATCCGAACATATCGTTGTATCGTTTCCCGAAAAAGCAGTCGCGGGATAAACCACATTCACCTGGGTTGTATCATGTTTTACTTCCGTCCCGTTTATCACGGTTACCGCATATCTTGTTGTTGTTACCGGGTACACGACGGGATTTTTCAGGTTTGAGGTGAACCCGGGGGGGATGGATGTCCACGAATAGACCAGTGATGATGAATTCCCGTAAGACAGAACATCCAGCCGGGCGGAATCAGGAAAACAGTACAAAGCGGGTGAAGCCGAAGCTGAAATGGCAAAGGTGTTATTGAATGAAAACGCTGCAATCCTTGTCTGCCAGTTGCTTCCCGACGTCGTCTGGTAATATTCCGAGGTGAACCAGAAGGTGGTGGGGTTCTCGGGATCAACGCTGCATGCGCTGTAATCGCCCCAGCGGCCGGTATTGCCTCCCGGATTGTTCCCGCCGGTCTGACAGCCGCCTCCTTCGATGATGGATTTTTCAGTGACAGTCATCTGGTTCAGGGGATCTGTTTTAAACCTCCCGGTATAGCGGAGAGCCGGGTACATGGAAGTACTTGATACCGAGTAACCCATGGCGATGGTGCCGGCAGTGTCCTGTGCTATGCTTGCCATCCAGCGGTGATTGCCGTCGGAGGGTCCAAAAGTCGATTGCTGGTAAATGCTCCACCCGGAGCCGGTATTCCTGAGCTCGTACCAGCGTATCCCGGCGATGTTTGAACCGGCATTCACCGTATGGTTAAGCACCATCGACTGGTGATCAGAAAACTTCCTGTACTGTTGTCTGTACATCAGCCTGTCAGAAAGGTGATCGAGCTTTCTTGTTGTTCCCAGCTGCGGGATTCCTCCTGATACGGTGGAATATGATGTGACAGGCAGGATCAGGCTGTTGCCGAATGTTGAATTGGCCGGTGTGACCCAATCGGCATGGAATTCGTAAATACCGAGGTGCTGGGAACCATTCCCGCGGATATAGGTAAAGTAGTTAGGTGGATTTCCTTCCGGGAAGCTTCCATCACAATCGGATGGCATCATCGTAATGAACCCTTCTGTCCCCGGTGAAAAATTAAAATAGATCTGTGCAGCATCCGGATCGCCAGCAAGCATAGCATTACGGTCAAATGCAGAAGCGCCAACGCCGGTATAACCGAGTTTACCAGAAGAGAAACGGTTGCAGCTCATATAATACCCATCGGGCCATACCCCGAATTTCGGATAATCAGGCATCTCGGCAAACTGGTATTCCCAGCGGTACCATGGCCCGGTAGGATCAGGGGTCTGGGAAACAGCGATCATCTGGAAAAAAGGACCCAGGGGGTAATTAGGCAGGGAGAACTGGGTGAACATCCATCGGTCGGCCTGTTCGTCATAAAGAACCACTGCATCACCATCGTTCGAGTTGTTCGGCAATCCATTCCATATAAAGCTGTTGGGAAGAGATCCCAGGATCTTTATACCGGATTTATTGTAAATGGCATATGAACAGTTCACCACCTGGAAATAGTAGTTCGGACCGATATCTCCATGTGTATCAGGGGGGACAAATCCTCCCGTATTACCCTGGGCATCGAAATTAACAATAGTTGTGTCAACCAGGACAGAACCCGGAAGATGCTGTACAACAGGATCCGAGAATTTCATATCCAGCGGTGTTTCATCCGGATCCTGGATAAAGTTCCTGATAATGCCATCTTTCCATGTGTGGTCGTATTTCAGGGATGCATTCCCTGCCATATCCCGCAGGGGAGGGGAAACATCAAAATAGATGGGCCGGTTTATTGTGGGCTTTGGAGCAGATTCATGTTGGGAAAAGCCGGGAATTGCAACAATAACAAGGAAAATCGAAATAAAAGAGAAAATTCTCATAAAAGGTGAATGGGTTAAGAAATGTTTTGTAAAGGTACTTAATTTCCCTGTTCAAGGGAGGGCCCGTTGCCGATCTCCATTTTTTCCCTGTAGTATTTTTTCCTGATCTGCGCGGAATGCTCGATGAATTCAAGGACGCCGGTCCTCTGTATGGTACAGAGGTTGAAAACCTTGAGGTTGTGGGGCAATACCGATGCCCTGTCTGCCGACGGATTCAGCTTTGAACAGGGAAAATCAAAACATTCAAAACAATAATCAACATCTTTCAGTGCGACACAGGTGAATGTTTTGCAGATCCCTTCATTTACGGGACAATGCCCGTCAACGGCCCTGCAGCCATTGCAGGGAAGCTTGCTTTCAGGGATCCCTGATTTCACGAGATGCTCATAAAGTTCGGTGTTTCCGCGACAGATATACAATTCACAGATCCCGCAGTCGATTCCGCACGGGGCCACAAGGTTGGTACGTTCGTCAATCATGTGCAATAAAGTTTGATACTAGTTTCCGAAAAGGTTGATCACCGGATATTCTTCCGGACAAAAATAGCAGTAATTTTGTTTTTTAATTGAGAAAATAATTTTTTTGGTACTTATTAAAGATTGAATTATATATGAAAGTACTCATTCTTTGTACAGGTAATTCGTGCCGGAGCCAGATGGCGGAAGGGTTTTTAAAATCCTTTGATCCCGGTCTCCAGGTATTTTCAGCGGGAACAGACCCTGCAAGGCAGCCGAATCCGAATGCCATTGAGGTCATGAAAGAAGTGGGGATAGATATATCCGCCAACAAGCCGAAGAATGTGGATATCTTTCTCGCGGAACCATTCGATTATGTGATCACTGTTTGTGGGCATGCCCGTGAAGTATGCCCCTATTTTTCAGGAGAAGTGAGCCATCGGTTACACATCGGTTTTGATGATCCGGCTGATGCGACAGGCACAAAAGAAGAAATACTGGAAGTTTACCGCAGGGTGAGGGATGAGATAAAAGACCGGTTCCAGAAGTTTTACCTCGATATCTCCCGGGAAGGACCTGCCGGCAGTGTAAAATAAAAAGCTGCTCCTTTATCCACTTCTCCTTCAGCCCATACCTCGCCACCGTGCCGGTGGATGATCCGCTGAACGATGGCCAGGCCGACACCGGTCCCTTCGAAATCATTTACCGAATGAAGCCGTTGGAAAACGCCGAAAAGCTTATTCACGTAATGCATATCGAACCCTGCCCCATTGTCGCGAACGCAATATATGCACCTGTTTTTCTTTGTTATTGATGTCACCGATATTTTCGCTCTTTTCTTTTTTGAACTGAATTTAATCGCATTGGCAATAAGGTTGGTCCATACATGCCTGATCAGGTTATGGTCTGCAAGGACCGGGCAAAGTTCTTCAACGTTGAAATCAATTCTTCCCCTTGAGGAAGCATCTGTCAATTCGTTGAAAACCGACATGACAATGCTGTCCATCCTGACCTTGGAAAAGCTCATGTCGGCCCGGCTAAGGCGCGACAGTGCAAGCAGGTCGTCGATAAGCTGGCCCATGATCATCGAATTTTCGCGGATGACAGCACAAAGTCTTTTACCTTCTTCATCAAGGACATTTCCATAATCTTCAAGGAGTATCTGGGTAAAGCCGTGGATACCACGCAGCGGGGCTCGGAGGTCATGTGAAACCGAATAGGAGAAGGCTTCCAGTTCTTTGTTTGCTGCTTCCAGCTGGGCTGTGCGCTCGATCACTCTTTCTTCAAGGGTTTGGTTCAGGTGGATGATTGCCTCTTCAGCCTGTTTTCGACGTGTAATATCGTGGAAATTGATGATGACAGATTCAACACTCGGATCGGCAAGCAGGTTGCTGAAGGTGCTTTCGATCCATTTCCAGTTCCCGTTTTTCTCGGCGAACCGGTATTCAAGGGTCGGAACATAAGAGGGTTCGGTCATAACCCGGGTCAGTTCCGAGATTACCATGTTAAGATCATCCGGATGGGTTAGATCAGCAGGGTTTTGACCAATGGAATCCGTGACTTCATAACCAAAGATCTTCATTCCCGAGGGACTGACAAATTTGAACCGCCCTTCTGCATTGATCAGGGCGATCCCGTCAGGCGCCTTCTCAATTAATGCCTGATAATGTTGTCCGATCTTTTTGATACTTTCCTCCGCTTCGATACGCTCGGTAAGATCCACAATGGTGGTAATGAAGTGAAGCGGTTGACCTTCCTGGTCACGCCTGAGCACAACGCTTACATCCGCCCAGCGGAATGATCCGTTCTTATGAAGATATCTTTTTGTGAATCGAACTGAATCCTGCTTTCCTTTCAGCATCTGATCAAGCACCTTCTGAGTAGGTTTTATTTCCTCGCGGGGTGTAAGTTCCTGCCAACTCTTATGTTCCAGTTCAGGAGGTGTGTACCCCAGCCAGGTGCAAAATGCCTGGTTTACGTTCATTTCACCATCGGGAAGGGTGATGGATTTCGGAACATTGGCTGATTCGAAAATGTTTTTGAATTTCTCCTCACTGTCGCGAATGGCTATCTCTGAACGTTTACGCTCGGTGATATCTTCGAAGATAGTTGCAAAAAGCCCGGGTGACGGGGAAAAGGCGACGATACGAAAATCTTTGTTCATCGGAGGAAAGAAGACCTCGAAGGTCGATGAAACCCCTGTTTCGGTTACTTCGGTGTATTGTTCCAGAAATGGGGGTGAATCGACTTCATAAAGGTCCGTCGCAAGACAATTGACGGCTTTGTCACGTGTATGACCCAGGATCTTTTCAAAGGAAGGGTTTACATCAATGATCCGGTAATTTACTGCCTTGCCTGAGGAGGAGTAAACAAGCTGGTGAAGCGCAAGTCCTTCCTTCATTGTATTAAAGAGGTTCCTGTATTTCGCCTCGCTTTCCACCAGGGCATCCCTTGTTTTATTGCGATCGGTTATGTCAATGACTGTGCTGAGCTGGAATAATTGGCCTTTGTGTTTTATGAAAACGATGGATAACAATCCCTGGAGGATCACGCCTGATTTGGAACGGAACCCGCATTCGTAGCCGAAAACATAGCTTTTCTGGCGAAGCATTTCCCTCAGTTTCTCCCTGTCGGCCAGGTCAAAGAACAAGCCCAGTTCGACTGTCGACCGCCCGATGACCTCATTCCGGGTATATTCCATATCGCGGAGAAACGATTCATTGACGTCGATGATCGTGCTGTCTTCCGGCACCGTCAAGATAATGCTGACGGGACTTTTCTGGAACATATCGGAAAAAGTCTGCTCAGATTCGCGAAGGTCTTCTTCGGCTTTCTTTTTTTCGGTAATATCGTTTATGCTGGAAAAGATGTAGTTCTCATTTTTCAGCCGGATCAGGTGGGCGTAATATAAACCGGTCATAACCTTACCACCTTTCTTTCTGAAACAGAATTCCTTCCCGGCGACCCGCCTTCCATTCAGGAGTTCATTCACCACCCAATCCCTTTCTTTTATCTCCAACCATAATTTCATACCGATGGCAGCATTGCCGATCGTTTCCGTGCGCGTAAATCCTGTAAGGGTCGTAAATACATCGTTGGCTTCGATAAACCGTCCGTCATTCAGGTCTGTAATGGTTAAGGCATAAGGTGAAGTCATAAAGGCCGCGGAGAATTTTTCTTCACTCTCAGAAAGTGCCTGTTCATTCTTCTTACGGAGCTCAATTTCAGATCTCAGGTCTTCGAGCAGGTTCAGTGTTGCTTTTTTTGTCTTTTCAAGCTTGTTTAATGATTCTTCCAGCTTATTTGCATACTGCTTCTGTTTGTGGACTTCGATACTGAGCTGTTCATTTTTTCTTTTCAGTTCGGTAGCCAGATCCTTCATCTGGGAATGAAGGCTGCCGATCTCCAGGTGGGTTTGTACGCGGATAAGGACTTCCTCAAAGATGAATGGTTTTGTAATAAAATCGACTCCCCCGGAAGCAAATCCGAGAAGTTTATCGGAAGTTTCATACAGGGCACTGATAAAAATGACCGGGATGGCCTTTGTCTTTCCCTTTGATTTCAGCGCTTTACATACATCATAACCCAGCATATCGGGCAACATGATATCAAGGAGGATCAGGTCAGGATTGCATTCATGAACGGAAACAATGGCCTCCCGCCCGGTTTTGGCCGTCCTGATCTTATATCCTTTTTTTTCAAGCATATGAGAAAGGAAATGGAGCGTTTCCAGAGAATCGTCCACAACCAGTATAGTTCCTGTAAAGTGTTTGTCAGTCATTTTGGTACGATCGGTTAATGCATTTGCGGTAATACCATGTCATATCATTCTTTATTCAACGATCCGGTACCTTTTTTTCTCACCCAATCGTTGGCGCAGTTCATTAATTTCTTTTTTAAGTTCAATCATCTTCGTTTCCCTGCCAATCATAAGATTGTTCATTCGTTGTGATTCCCATGCCTTTTCATTGAGTTTTTTCTCCACAAATTTCCGTTCCGTTATGTCCTGGGTGGTTCCGAACATAAGGATCGCCTTGCCATCTTCATTCCGGATCACTTCTCCTTCATCATGGATATACTTTGTTTCCCCATCGCTCAGGATGATCTTATACTCCATGCTATAAGGTGCATCCTCATTTATGGTGCGGCTTACAGCCTGCCGGAACCGTTTCAGTTCCCATGGAGGAAAAACTCCCTCCGCATGGGCAAGATTGATCTTCGATCCGACAGGGAACCCCATAATGTTGTACATCTCATCAGACCATAACAGTTCATTTTCAGGGAGAAAATTCTCCCAGCTTCCGAAATGGGCGATATGCTGCGCGTGTTTCAGCTTGATGATCGTTTCGGCAAGGTTGTCCTCAGCCCGTTTGCGGTCTGTAATATCATTCAGGCAAAGGAGGAGTCTGGGCCTGGAATCTGAAAATATGAGCGAGGTTGAGGCCAGCAGTACTATTTCATGCGATACTCCGTCATGTATCATGTATGTGACGGATTCCACGTTGTGCCGACCTTGCCCTGTTTTTATTGTACCTTCAATTGCCAGCCGCAGGGAACAATTCCTGCAATTCTTACCGAAACCGCAACCCCTGGGGTCATCGAGTGCATTGATGCATCCGAAAACCCCACCGGGCCGGCCACCTATGATATCCTGCTCATCAACCCCGGCAAAGGACGAAAAGGTTTTATTGGCATAGAGGATCCTTCGCCCAGTGTCGATCACACACATCATCACAGGGGAGTTGTCATAAATGGCTTTAAGCTCCTCACGGCTTTCGGCCAGCTTCAATTCAACGCGTTTGCGTTCAGTAATGTCCTGGGAAAGTACAAGAATGCCTTTTATTTCTCCAAGGCTGTTTTTCAACCTTGAATGGCTGGAAACCAACCAGAAACTTCCGTTTGAGAATTGAAGAAACTCTTCGAATTCAAGGGTGTTCTCGTTTTTTGCTGATTCCTTCAACCGCTTTATATAAGCAGATGCATCTTTCCTTTCGAAAATATCCATCAGGGATCTTCCGATAAAATCTCCTGGTTGTCCCCCAAGATAAAAGGCAGCTTTCCGGTTCACCAAAAGGATTTTTCCATCCGTGCTGAAAACAGCGACACCGATACCCGTCTTTTCCAGGAACAGTGTGTTCGTTTCTTCACTTTCCCTTGTGAGTGATTCTGCGTGTTTCCTTGCGGTTATGTCAACCATGGTTAAGAGGCAGATCTTTTCCAGATCGTTTGATATGGCAATACCTGACAGCTGAACATGAATAACCTGACAATTTTCGGCTGAGATCATTACCTCACATGTTTCATATTTACCTGTTGAAAACATGTCCTGGAAGAAAGTCCTGAACAATGGCCAGGAATCCCTGCTGATAAAACTCCGGAACAGCTTGTTGATAAGCCGGGAGCGTTCCGTCCCAAGCATTCTTGAGGCAGCCAGGTTGGCTTTTTCAATGGCCCCTTCAGAAGAAACCGTGATATATCCGACCGGCGCCAACTCATAAAGCTCGATGTACTTATCCGATTCGGTCTCGAGCCGTTGAAGAGCTGAAATGAGCTCCTCGTTTACAAGTTCCAGCTCAATCTGGTGAACTTCCAGTTCATGTACGAGCTTTAAAGTTTCTGCAACAGTCAGGTTCTTTCCTGGCGTATTTGGTTGATCTTTCAAATGCTTCTCCGCCTTAAAACGCAGCCGGGCAGCCTGGGGATCGATGATTTGCTTTTTCATTCTTTTTAATTAGGCAACAGGCAACAGGCAATAGGCAATAGGCATTAGGCAATAGGCAATAGGCATTAGTGGAGTTTTGAGATGAGTGAGGTGATCATTTTACTTATTTCCATTATTTCACCAAGTAATTTATCAGAATCAAGTTTTTGCAAATATTTTAGCCTTAAGCATATTAAAATTTGAGTTTCCAATTCACATAATGAACCTCGTGCGATGCTTAGAAATTGTGAATAACTGCCTGTCGACTGTCTTCCATATCCTTCAGCAATATTGGATGGAATCGAAAGTGCGGCTCTTCGTATTTGCAAGGTCAATCCATAGATCTCTTTTGCAGGAAAATCATCAGTAATGCGGTATATTAATTCAACCAGATCCATACTACGTTTCCAAATAATCAAATCTTTATAACTTTTTACAGCCATATTTTCAGGTGATGTTAAATATCTGCCCCTTTTTCCTATTGCCTATTGCCTATATCCTTTTTAACGCTTCATTTGCCGCTTTCAATTCGATCTCAAGTTTTTTGGCAGTTGTTATATCCGTGAATGTCATAACAAGCCCGTCGATACGATCCTCGGTTGTACGATAGGGCATGATCCTGACATTAAACCATCTTTGGTCAGTTGTTTTAATGGCATTCTCAATGGGGATCAGTGCCTTGATCACATGCCTGGCATGGTTGCCGATTTCCGGGTAGTTCAGATAGGTCACCAGGTCGGTGAAAGGTCTGCCGATATCGGTATCACGCAGCTTGAAAATTTTCCTGGTCAAATCGGTGAAACGGCGGATGTTCAGATCTTTATCGAGAAACAGCGCGGCAATCTCAATGCTGTTGAGAAGGTTTTTCATATCATCGCTGGCCTGCATGAAATCGTTTACCTTGTTTTGCAATTCAATATTTACGGTCTGAAGCTCTTCATTCAGGCTCTGCATCTCTTCTTTGGAGGTCGTGAGCTCCTCGTTGGTCGACTGCAGTTCCTCATTGGTCGACTGCAATTCCTCGTTGGATGATTTCAATTCTTCCTGTGAGGTTTGCATCTCTTCCCGGGTGCGTTGCAACTCTTCGCGATTCCGCTGCAGTTCTGCCTCAAGTTCCTTTGTATGCCCGGATTGGATCCTTTTCTTCGGTTTGAGGAGCAACAACTCATCTTTTATAACTTCCCGGACATCATGAAAGACAATCATGATGATGCCCCTCATTGATTCCGGCCTTTCGAGCCGCTGGATGGTTAAGTCGATAACCTGGGTTCCCCCGTTGGTTCCGATCTTTATATTACGGAGAACCACAGGGTCAAAGCTTTGCATGGCTTTCCGGAGAGCCCCCGGAAGCTGTTCGGACAGACCCTCACGTGCCATGGCATAGATATTCAGGTTCGCTTTGCCGGCAACCGGTTCAAGGTATTTCCCGGTACGTCCGGTTATGTATATAATATCCCCGTTTTCATTTACCATTACGCTTGGAGGAGTGAAGCGCTGGAGCAGGATATGGTCTGCAATGCTTTGAAAGTTCTCTGCTGCTTTAGGAAGAGTCCTTTTGTTCTGAACTTTCTGGTTCCGGCTGTATAGGGAGCTTGGGAAATCAGCGAGCTCAGCCGTACGCAAAGGTGCAGTTTTTCTGTAGATTTTTAGTCTTCCATCGATTTCAGCAAATCCTTCTTTATGCCCACCGATCGTTTCTGCGGAACCCAAAATCAATATTCCTCCTGAATTTAGGCTGTAATTGAAAAGCGCGATCAGTTTTTTCTGCAATTGAGACTCCATATAAATCAACATGTTCCGGCATGAAAGAATATCTATATTGGTAAACGGAGGATCTTTAATCACGTTTTGTGGGGCGAAAACCACCATTTCGCGGATCAATGAATTCACCCGGAATTTGCCACCTTCATTGGTAAAGTAACGGCTGATCCGTTCAGGAGAAACATCGGCAGAAATGTTTTTTGAAAAGACCCCTTTTCTTGCCAGTTCGATCGAATCATTGTCGAGGTCGGTGGCAAATATTTGAAGGGATATGCCTTTATAATTTTTCATTTTCTCCATCACCTCTTTAAAGATGATGGCCAGTGAATAGGCTTCCTCACCGGTGGAGCAAGCCGGGATCCATGCCCGAAGAACCTGTCCGTCGGAAATTTTATTGAGAAGAGCCGGGATTATGCTTTCCTGCAATTTTGACCAGAGGGGCTGATCGCGGAAAAAGTTTGTTACTCCGATGAGCAATTCTTTAAAGAGGATCTCTGTCTCTTTCGGATTTTCCTGTAAGAACCTTACATAGTTCTGGATCTTGTCGATCTGGTGAATGCCTTTGCGTCGTTCGATCCGTCGCATAAGGGTTGTCTTTTTATATTGCGAAAAGTCATGACCCGATTGTTCGCGAAGCAGGATGATGATCTTTTCGAGGTTCGTTTTGCTTTTTAAATCTGTTTCAGGATTTGGGATAACCGGAGGGATATAGTTCAGGTAATCGATCAGCTTTGCAGGCAGATCCTCAGCAAGGGCTATAATATCGACATTGACGGCTTCTATTGCGCTATTCGGCATACCATCGTATTTGGCTGTGGCCGGATCCTGTACCATGACCATGCCGTTCTTTTCTTTTATGGATTTCAGTCCGAGGCTTCCATCAGAACCCATGCCTGAGAGGATGATCCCTATGCTTTTATCCTGCCTGTCATTTGCCAGTGACCGGAAAAAGAAATCAACAGGCAGGCGCAAACCGCGTGTTTCAACAGGATCAAAAAGGTGAAGCGATCCGTTCAGCAATGAAAGGCTTTTATTCGGAGGGATCACATATACGTAGTCAGGCTTAACCCTTAGCCTGTCGGTTGCCTGGAGGACATTCATTTGAGTTATTCGCTGGAGAAGTTCAGGCATCATACCGACATGTGTCGGATCCAGGTGCTGGATAACCACGAATGCCATTCCATTGTTCGCAGGCATGTTGCTGAAAAACAACTCCAGGGCTTCAAGGCCTCCGGCGGAAGCACCAATCCCGACGATGGGGAATTGTTTTATCTCTTTTTTTTGAGAGGAACGAATGTTGCTCTTCGGGACAGGTACTCTTTTTTTTATGGTCATGGCATGCTATCAGGTTGCGTGAAAGGGATCCATTGGTTTAACCCTTAAAGGTAAGGAAAAATCAGGAAATGGATATTTTTTTATCTTTTGAGGTTTCATTTGGAGGACTGAGGATGGGCGTCCGCAGGGGAAAGTCGCGACTTTCCCCTACGGACCGGCACATGGCCTGCTATTTCTTGAATTCCTTCGGTTTGACAATGGTGAATACTCTCGAGATGTTGAACCCAAGGTAGATATTCCCATTGAACCAGGTACCCGTTGTTTCTGTAATGATCCCTTCCATGTTCTCACTTTCGGAATTTGTCAGGAAAATCTGGAAGACATGACCGCCGGTCTCAATGTCGACACCTGCGGAGAATGAGCTGTATGCCGGTGTTGATGCGATCTGGTTATTGAACAGGTAGTAATATTCTGCATTTATTGAGACCCTTTTGCTTACCTTAAACCGGCCTCCTGCGCCGAGCGAGAAAACATTATTATGATCATCGGGGGTAGGAACGAGGTTCTTGTGAACATAAGCCGGAACAACCTGGAGAGAGAGCCGTTCATTGAACTTCCGGGCAAAAATAATTTCCAGTGCATAAGACAACCGGGAACTGAAATAATTTTTCCGGTCAGGATACTCCCATTTGGTCGTGTACATGGCTGTACTACCGAAAATGGTCATGGTCAGAGGCATCCGTCTTGCCCCTGTACTCTGCCTCAGGGCCTTCACCTTGAGAAATCCGTCCCATGTATTTTTTATCGTATTCAATCCAACGCCCATCCCGATCCGGTTATTTATGCCATATTCAAGGCCGAGTCGCACTGCAGCCTGTTTTAACCCGAAGAGGTTCTCATACCCTGTGTTGATGGCTCCGAAATGATGGGTTAGCAGGAACAGCATATTTCCGGCCGGTGGATTTTCAATGGAAGGCCCGATCACCACCTTGGTTGTTTTAAATGTTGCCGTTGTATAGTCGATGGAAGGAACCTGATCCTTGTTCAGGATTTCAAGCATTTCATCCTGGGCATAGGTCAGGACATTCAGGAGGCTGAAGATCAGCAGGAAAATTGTGCGTTTGTAAATCATCACATGCATGCTTTTAGTTGTTTGGAGAACCTGAATTGAGCCACTTTTTGATCTTTCCCAGGTCACAGGTGGAAAGTTTGGCGGATCCTTTCGGCATCTGGCTGAAGCCGGATTGCCAGTTCACCGCACCCCATAATTTCCCGTTATCAACAATGACCCTGAGGTCGTCGTAATTGTCTGTGATAACACTGCCGGATGCAAGTGATGCCGAATGACAGATGTTGCAATTAGCCGACACGATCGGGGCGATGGTGCCTGCGTAGGTGACATTCGTACTGTCGCATTGGGTGGCTGAAAAGGGATAGAGATCGTATTCATTGTCATTGTAACATGCCGTAACCAGGAATAAAAGGCATATGATCAGAACAGGCAGGAAAGATTTCATTTTCATTTAGTCATTGGTTTTTTCAAAAGTCAGCTTTGAATCAGGAGAGTTCATGATAATTATTGTGGTTCGCCAAGATTGATCCATTTCTGGAAGAGGTCAATCTGGCAGGGGGACAGCATCCCTAAGTTTTTGGGCATCGGTGAGTACCCGGTTTCATGCCTGAGCGATCCCATCAGTCGTCCACCCCTGGCGCAGGCAACAACCTGGTCATAGGTTTCAAGGCTCAGCCCGTTCGATGGGTTGGATCCGCCGTGGCATCCGACACACCAGTTTTGCACGATCGGGTTGATGGAAGCCGTATAGGTGACCGTCGTTGAATCGCAGCCGGTGGAGTCGCACCTGTTGTTGTACCCTCCCTGCTTGATCCACCAGTAGATGATGCTTTTCTTCTCTAATGAAAAAGGCGCATCCGGAGGCATTCGGCCTTCGGAATTGCTGAATAACCTTATATACAGTTCACTTGCCGGGGGATTGAATGGTACGACGAGTCTTGAAATATCAGCATATGTTTCCAAAACAAGGTCACTTTCCTGGGTACTGTTGTCGTGACACCCTGTTTTTGCGCATCCCGAAAGGATCACCGGTAATACCGAATTCTGAAAATAAATGGTATCATGGGAACATTTGAATTCAGGACCCGGCGGGGGTGGTTTTGGCGGTTCTATTGACAGATCCGCATTGTGATGACAGGAAAGAATAAACAAGATAAGGAATGAGGATAAAACGAAGTAAATGCCTGCTTTCATCATGTTTCAGTTTGAAAATATAAAGTATATCCGGTGAAACTGGATTATTGACCCGGGGACAGAAAGAAGAACAAAATTATCTATAAATATTCATCCATTCATGATGAAAAAAAATTTTGTTCAATTCAGTTGAAATACACCAGCTTCGTTTTTAATTAGCTGTCGGAAGATAGACATCCTAAATGTTTTTAAGAGCCATTAGAACCGGATAAATGAGCCCGGCGATGAGGATAAGCACCAGGAAAGGCCGGTTGATGTTTTGCCATTTGTAGTTTTTTCTCCTGATGGCATCTGTTGCGTGATTTACAGCCGAAAAGAAAAAGAAGAAGAGGAAGGTGAAAAGGATCGACAGCTCAGCTTTGATACCCCAGTTCAGGTACCATACAAGGATGGAGCCCACAGCATACGACACCAGGGCAATGGCTGATTGCCGCTGATAGTTGCTGCCTCTCTCGTATCCTTTCATTTCTGCAGATTTGTCGGCGAAAAGCAATCCTTCAATGCCGGAGATGCCAGAAATGGCGGTAATGATGAGGGGGATCATGAAGTGAAGCTGGGCAGCAGGATCATAACCTCCCTGGGCAAACCCGATCCGGTATCCGAAAAAGAAGGCAATGGCGACGAGAACGATTCTGAGGATGTCAAAAAGTTGGAGTATCATTTGGGATGGGTTGGTTTCATCTTAGGGTCACAGGGTTATAAGGTAACAAAGTAACAAAGTAACAAAGTAACAGAATTTTTTTCGCTATTTCGCTATTTCGCTATTTCGCTACTTCGCTACTTCGCTACTTCGCTACTCAATATCTCTTCACTCTGCCCGACCGATTTTAACAATCTTCTTAACGATCGGATATTCTCCGGTGTCAAAGGAAAGATAATAGAGCCCGGGTGGAAGGCTGGAGAGGCTCAGGTTCATTTCCTGCCTTCCGGGTAATATATTCCGGACCGGCAGTTCATTGACCAGTTTGCCGGAACCGGAGTAGATCCGGATTTTGACCTGCATGCTCTTATTGGCAATGATGGCGACCTTCGTATTGCCCGTTGCCGGGTTTGGGTAGGGATCTCCAATGGTCAGGACGGTACCGGTCTGTTGATCGCTGATGCCTGACGGCGGGTTGTAATAGGTGCTGTAGACCCCATTCCCGTGGGTGCCGATGGCTATGAACCCGTCGGTCGGACGGGCGTCGATCATGTCGATTATGACATTACCGATGGTGGAAGCGCCTTCCCTGGTCCACACCGTCGAGTCGCCCCTGAGTTCCGTGGTGGAAAACAATCCGGAGGAGGTGCCTGCAAATATCACCTTATGGTTGTTGTATGTCAGCATCTGTGTGCAGCGGATCGAAGGACCCGAACCTGATCCGTCACTGAACTCTTCAAGGTTGCCCCCGATCGTAGTCCACGACGACCCGCCGTCAGCAGAATAGAAAAGGCTTTGCACTTCATAGTTTGAAAAAGTGACGATCAGCTTATCGGCATTCAGCGGATCTATATCGATATATGCCACGAACGCGTTTTGCGGGAAATTGCTGCCGGTAATCTCCACGGGGACAGGGTCCCCTGCATGTGCATTGTCAAGGCGGTAAACCTTTCCCAGGCTTGTTCCATAATAAAGCCGATTAGCGGGGATCCGCGAAACTGTCAGGTAGCTGATCTCGGCTGCGGTCCCGACATCCACGTTGCTGAGGTGGCTCCACCCGGCATTCCTCAGGCTTGTATCGTAAGCCGCTGCTTTCATGTTGTCCTTTCTCCAGATGCTTGTTATGGTTGGGAGGTAGAACGTTTCGTCATTGTTCGGATCAAGGGCCAGGTTCTGGTAGAACGGGAAAAGGGAATTGCTTCCCATCACCGGGTCGTAATATTTCAGGAGGGTGTCGGGCAACTGGGGGAAAATATCCTTTGTATGCATGCTGTTGTCAAACCGCGAAGTCCAGATGTTTCCGCTGTAAGCGGAGATTACGCAGTATTCCCAGTTCCGGGCCACAGCCGTGGCGAAGCCATCGTAGCAGATATCGATGTTGAACCAGAATTCGGAAGGGTCGTTGGTGACGGTATAATACCAGTTGTTATCCTGAAGTCCCCCGAGGATCCAGTCATCGCCGGCCTTGCTGTGATCTATGGCGATGCTGTAAAACTGGGTGGTCGTCAGCTTGTTGTTAAGCCTTGTCCAGTTAATGACGGCACTGTCGGCCATGCAGTCAGGCGTGAAGTAGATGCCACCGTCGTTCGACATGAACAGGCCGGAAGGATCCGATGGCAGGAATGCGATCCCGTGCTGGTCGGGATGAAGTGTACGGGTTGAATCCATGTCGTAAGGATATCCTCCCAGGTAGTGAGTCATGAGGCTGTCGGCGAAACCATTGTCGGAGCGGTAGAGGTTCATTCCTCCGAGAACAACCACGTTTTCATTATCGGGCTTCACACCCATGGTGAAGGTATAGCCTCCATATACTACAAGTGAGAACGGGAAACTGTTGATGCTGCCGTCACCTTTGCCCGGGATCCCCTGGGTGCGGTTTTCCCAGGCAGCACTGTCAGCAGATGGATTCCAGGTCATTTTCCAGAAGGTGTTCAGTGAATTGGCATAGCCGTTAAAAGGGTTGAGGTCGGGATTCTGGGATTCGGTAAACACGTACATGACCTGCTCATTTGACGGTGCGATGGCCAGCCGTGTCACGCGGTTGTCCTCGGGGAAGCCAGCCGGGGTGATCTTTTCCCAGTTGAACCCGTCTGTGGACCTCCATATGCCTGCTTTTCCCGGGGGTTCGGGGCCAAAGCCAAAGCGGCTCAGCGCCGCATAGATCACGCCACCCTGGGTAATGGCCACGTCGGTGCAAAAGGACTTGTTCATCAGATCGCCCAACACGACATTCCAGGTGGCCCCTCCGTTGTCTGAGCGCATGATGGCGCCATAGCAGGCGGCGTAAACGATGTCTTTGTCAAGCCGCGACGGATCTGTGGCAATGCGCCACACACCCTGGAATATTTCCTGCAGGTATGACGGTGCCGCACCCTGCGTGGATGCCAGCGGCTGCCATGTGGCCCCGTTATCGCCTGATTTGAAGATCCCGTCGCCGATACCGATGGTTCGTGCATTGGTGCTGACGTTCCTGTTGGTGGTGCTGAGCAGTTCCCCGGTGCCGTAATACCAGGTATTATGCTTTCCCGGCCGCTTGTCCTGGGTAAGGCAGGTAGCGCTTTGCTCGCCATCAGGGGAGGTCGATTTATGCCAGGTCTGTCCCTGGTCAGCCGACTCCCACATTCCTCCCGATGCACTTCCTGCCAGCAAATGGTTCTCATCATCCACGTCCACGGCAATACAGAGCATCCGGCCGCCGATGTTGTCGGGGCCCCTCCATATCCACGATTGTCCCTCTTCTTCGGGTCGCACCGGCATCTTTGCAACAAATGCGTTCTCCTTTGAACGAATCCCGGGAGGAACATTGCCCGTCGCCGGGTTGCGGAGCTTCATGAACTGATGGTCTGCCTGCATCTGCAGCAAGCCCTGTTTAAGGAATTCTTTTTTGTCGAGGCGGATTCCGGATCTGTTTTTGGCAGGTTGATGGGAATTCAGGAAAACGGTAAAGCATAGAATGATTATGACCGGTCCCGCAAAAATCATGGACAGAAAGATCTTTTTCATAAGATGGTCTTTGGTTGAGGATCAATACGATTTGGAGATAAAACTACGATAAATGTAAAGGAAAGTCAAGGAAAGTTGACAAATGTTGATTACTTGGGCAATAGGCTAAAATCTAAAATCTAAAATCTGAGTCCGGTCCGAAAAGCTTTTTCACCGCAAAGTCGCAAAGACGCTAAAAACGAACTCATTGATTTTAAAATATTTGCGTCTTAGCGTCTTAGCGGTAATGTTTTAAAAATGTCTTTTCGGAGCAGATGTCTTAGCCTGAAATAGGTTGACCAAATTGAGTTAAAATGTTAACTAAATTTGGAAACTATGACAGACAAAACAAAGGTAAAGAAACCGAGCAAACAAAATCGGCATTTCAGCGATGAATTTAAGAGGCAAAAAGTTAAAGAGATTGATGAAAATCTGCTCACCATCACTGAACTAACGAAAGAATATGAGGTTTCAAGGACTGCGGTCTACAAATGGGTTTATAAATATTCGAAACGATTTGAACAGGGAGTTAGTCAGGTTGTTCAATTGGAAAGCGAGCAAGAGAAGACTAAAAAGTTAAAACTTCGTTTGGCAGAGCTAGAGCGTATTGTAGGACAAAAGCAGATGAAGATAGATTACCTGGAAAAGATGATAGAAATCGGAGGTAAAGAGCTGGGAGTCGATCTTAAAAAAAAGTTCAATACTCCACCCTTAACTGGTACAGGACCCATAGAGGGGAACACCAATATAGAATGAATAGTCTCTACAAAATAGCAGGATTAACAAAGCAGGCCTTGCATCAATATGAGACCAGACAATCTCATTTGCAACTGCAAGGGGAGACAATTTTAACATTGGCAACAGAGATCAGGAGAGAACACCCCAAAATGGGATGTCGAAAAATGCACTACTTAATGGATCCGGATTGTTGGGGACGGGACTCATTTGAAAGCTTACTGTTAAAAAATGGATACCGGGTAAAATACGAACCCAATTTTATACGGACTACCTATAGTCAGAGTCAATACTACTTTCCTGATTTAACAAAAGGGCTGGAGTTAACATACGTAAACCAATTATGGGCAACAGACATAACTTATTTTTTCGTGAAAGGAAAATTCTTCTACTTGACATTCATTTTAGATGTTTACTCCCATCGCATAATAGGTTATCAAGTAAGCTCAACACTAAAGGCTGAAGCAAATGTCAAAGCGCTTAAAATGGCTTTCAGAACAAGAAGGCAACAAGTCTTTCCTGGTTTGATTCACCACTCTGATAAAGGCAGCCAGTTCATCGACAAAGAATATCAAAGAATGATAAAGGATGCCCAAATAAAAATGAGCATGTCCAATGAAGCATGGGAAAATCCTTTTGCTGAAAGAATTAATGGAATCATAAAACAAGAATATCTGGATTGTTGGCAAATTGATACTGGTGAAGAATTAATGACAGCAACCAAACGAGCTGTAAACAATTATAATATAACTCGGCCCCATTGGTCTGTGCTTAATAAGTTGTCACCTGTAAACTTTGAAAAACTTCTGTTAACTTTGGACACCCAAAAACGACCGACGGTGAAGCTTTATACCGAAGGCAAGGCTAAGGTTGAAGGGGCATCCAGCCCCAACAACTTTAACCCAAAAACTTCCCTCTGGCTCTCTTTGCCCGACGAAGGTATTGGTACCAAGGTTGACAGTTGACACAAAACGGTCAACCTTATTCAGGCAAGGTCAAGAATCAAATCTAAAATCTAAAATCCAAGAGCTAAAAACAAAAGTCAAAAGTCAAAAGTCAAAAGTCAATGGCCAACAGCCAACAGCCAACAGCCAATCTCAATAGACAACCATCACTGTTCCATGGATCGTGGTGTCATCAGAACCGATCCGGTAGCTGATGGTCCATGCGTAGGTGTCGCCAGGTGCCAGCTGGCCTTTGAAGGTTCCGTCCCAGCCTTTCAGGATGTCATTGGTGACAAAGATCTCTTCTCCCCAGCGGTTGAAGATGATCATGGAGAACCCGGTGATGTTGTCGGCGCGTGTGACAACCCTGAAGATATCGTTGATCCCGTCGCCGTTGGGTGAAAATGCGGATGGCAGCAGGATGGAATTGTTGCAGACCAGCATCCGGATAGAATCACTGGCTGAACAACCGACCGTATCGGTGACATGAACCCAGTAAATCCCTTTTTCTGTAGCAGTGAAATAGCGGCCGGTGCTTCCGTCCTGCCAGAGGTATGCGCTGAAACCACCCCCGGCATCAAGCTCTTCCGGGGTCCCGGTGCAAAGGTGATCCTTGTCGCTCAGTTTCAGGTAGGGCGGTGGTGCTAAAGGTATAGTTAAGGGAATAGATTCTACCGGGTTGGCTGCCAGGCAGGTAAGTGATGAGGTCATCCTGCAGGTCACGGGCTGGTCGGCAACTGACGATGACGCGGTGAAGACGGGGGAGTTGCCCTGCTGGGCCTGTACCCCGCCAACCACCCATTCATAGGTGGTGGTGTTGCCCCCGTTCACGGCAGTTGCCGTGAAAGTCACCGTGTTGCCCGGGCATAATGAGGTATGATCGGATGAAACCGAAACGGAAGCCTGCAATGAGGTGGAGTGAACAATGGTCAACGTATTGGATCCGGCAGGATTGTTTGTTACACATGAAAGGTTTGAGGTCAGCGTGCAGGAGATGACATCCCCGTCGGCCGGGGTGTTCGACCAGGTGAGACTATTCCCACCGGCAGGATTCCCATTGAGAAACCACTGATATTGGGGAGCAGTTCCTTCATTCACCGGAACTGCGGTATAGGTGACGGTCGTCCCGCTGCATATCGTATCACCCGGATCGGCTGAAATGGTGACGCTGACAGGAGCAGGAGGAGTGTGCATAATTGTTACCGTGTTTGATGTTGCAGGATTGCCGGTCACGCAACCTAAGCTTGATGTTACCACGCAATAAACCGCATCTCCGTCAGCCGGGGTGTTTGTAAAGGAAAGGCCGCCGGTTCCCGCTGGATTCCCGTTCAGGTACCATTGGAATGCAGGCGCTGTGCCTTCGTTCATAGGAGTAGCTGTAAAGGTTACCGGTGTCCCGGCACAAACCACGTTGCCCGGATCGGCAGCTACGGTTACACTGACTGGCAGGCCGGCCGAGATGGTGATCGTGATCGTGCCTGATGTCGCAGGATTGCCGGTCACACAACTTAAGCTGGAAGTCATGACACAGTAAACCTGATCTCCGTCAACCGGTATGTTAGAGAAGGTCAGGCTGTTGGTTCCCACAGGGTTGCCGTTAAGGTACCACTGGCAGAGTGGCGCTGTGCCGCCATTACCGGGACTCGCCGTATAGGTGACCGTGGTACCAGCGCAGACAACATTTCCCGGATCGGCTGAAACCGTCACGGTTACCGGTAAACCAGCGGAAATTGTAATCGTGAGTGTATTCGAGGTAGCCGGGTTTCCCGTTACACAGGATAAACTTGAAGTGATAACGCAATATATCGCATCACCGTCGACAGGAACGTTGGAATAGGTGGAACTGTTTGACCCGACAGGATTTCCGTTCAGGTACCACTGGAACGAGGGGGTGGTTCCCCAGTTGCTGTTTGCTGCAGTATATGTCACTGTCGTTCCCGCACAAACTGTGGTTCCCGGATATGCAGTAATAATTGCAGTCATGGGGACAGAGGTACTGACATCCATGATGATATGATTGGAGGAGGCTGGGTTTCCGGCCGTGCAGGCTTCATTGGAAGTAAGCACTGTCATCACATCATCTCCGTTAGCGGGAGTGTACGTATAGGTTGTTCCCCCGGTACCGACGTCAGCGCCATTGACCTTCCACTGGAAGGCAGGCGAAGTGCCAGGGTTCACGGGAACGGCGGTAAACGTCACAGGCAGTCCCTGGCACACAGGATTGTCGCTTGCAGTGATGGAAACACTTACCGGCACCTGTGGCAGCACTGTCACGGTAACGCTGGTGCAGGGCGAGTTTCCGCAAGCATTTTCCCAGCGGGCAAAATATGTTGTTGTGATTGCCGGAGAGGGGATGATGAGGCTGTTGTTTGCTCCCGTTCCCGCTCCGATCAGTGTACCGCCGCAGTTGTCCGTGTACCAGTTCAGGATTGTTCCCAATCCGCCTGCAGCAGAAAGTTCAATATTCCCCGGGTCGTCAGCACAGAAATTATTACGGTCACTTGTTGCGGATGTGGGAGCGGATGCTGCAGGAAAAGTCACATGAGTTTCGCCAAAACCGGTTTCATTGTAAGCGCGACCGCGGGCAGGATCGTAATCATTTCCATGGCTGTTGTCGGTGCTGTACCTGTAAGCATAAATACGGTAATAATATCCATCCGTACAAGGCACTGCGGTGTTATCGGCATAGGTGAGTACCTGTGAGGAGGTTATAACGGTAAGCACCGTAGCACTGCCGAGCGCATCGCCCGGTGCATAGGTATGCCCGTCGGCCGGATTTGTGAAGGTATTTGCGGTGTTCCGCAGGATGATATATCCCTGGAATCCGTCGGTGCTGTTAGGATCAGTTGCTGCATTCCAGGTGAGCGTGACCGTCGTGTTGAGGTTATCGACTGTTCCAGTCAGAGACGGGGCAATCCATCCGGGTTGGCGGAGTGTTCTCCAGAAATCAGAATTCGCTGTTGAGGAAGCATTGCAACTGTTCGGCAATCCGAAGGAGATTCCCGTTCCGCCTGCTTTGGAGGTCCATTGAGTGCCATCCTGCGGAGTGGTAGTGCCGTATTCATCCAGGATGCTGCCCGGACAAACAAATACCGCTTCATTGTTGCTAAGGCTCCCGGCATAGTTCAGTTTGGGAGTCGCGGGCAGAGAACCCCAGCTTAACCCGACACCGAATTTATGGCCAAGTGCATGAATGAACGTGGTTCCGTTGAGAAGTTCCAACAGGTCGCCACCCCCTGCAATGTTCAGGGTGGCCCCGTTGTAATTGGGATTGGTTCCGAACGTGCCGCCGGTGAACCAGGCGGGGTCATTTGCTGCGACTTCAATGTAACCATCACTTTTGTCTGCATCCACCGGGTACGTAACACCTGCGGCGCTGACACTCCTGTGCCAGATCATGATCACTGTACCTGCACGCAGGTTATTCCAGAGGCTGATGTTGTTGAATGTGATCACCGGTTGAAAAGAGCCCTGGGATGCATTGTTATCCCCGAAGGTCCAGTTGCGCATATCCGTATTGTCAGCTGTGACCAGAAGTTCCGACCATTCATCCCTGGGGTCTGCTGCATTGAAGTAGCTGCTTATTGCGACGACCGGAACTGTTACAGATGGAAGCAGCGGCCCCCCGGGGTTTGGCAAATAACCCCGGCAGATCCCGCCAAACAACAGGAACAGTATGATGAGAAACAAGCTTCTGCGCATGAAGAAAAACAGTGAATTCAGGCGCCCAAAGGTACAAAATAGAAAGGAGGAAATGCTGTTCTGACCTATAGGCTTCCCGGAAACTTGCGTTCCAGAATGTCATAAATCATTTCTTTCGACAATGGTTTATAAAGGAAACATCCGCTTTCAAGCATCTGTTCAGCCTTGGATTTATCAGCCGGGTTTATAGACGTTGTAAGGATGATGATCACGCTCGCTGATTTTTGCGGAAAGTCGGATCGCTGGTAATCTTCCAGGAATTCCCATCCGTCCATGACAGGCATATTGAGGTCGAGGAAGATCAGTCCTGGAAGTTGGCGGGTCATCTCAGAATGGCTGTTTCCGCTTTTGCCTGTAAGCAGGTCAATCGCTTCCCGGCCGTTCATTGCTGTAAAAATATGATCCGTAATGCCGGTTTTCCGGATCAGGCGGCTGTGCAGAAAATTATCCGATTCATAATCATCGACCAGCAGGATCCAGTTCAGTTTTATTTTCATGCCTCTTAGAGTCATTTGAAATTTAACTGCGACTTTATAAAATGCAAAATGGCAAAATGGAAAATGGTAAAATAGATCATGTTTTTACCATTTTGCCATTTTAGATCTTTCATGTTGTTCAGGCTATTGAAAATTCAACCAGTCTCATACTTTTTCGGGATTGAAAACCTGAATGTACTTCCTTTGCCCGGGGATGATTCCACCCAGATCCTTCCACCGTGCAATTCCACTATTTTTTTACAGTGAGCGAGGCCGATCCCGGTTCCTTCATATTCGTCACGCTTATGTAAACGCTTGAATATGACAAAGATTTTTTCCGAATCTTTCGGATCAATGCCGATGCCATTGTCTGTAACCGTAAAGATCCACCCGTTGTCATCGGAATCGGCTGAAATGCAGACTTCGGGTTTGATATCCTTTTTTCTGAATTTGATCCCATTGTTTATAAGATTCTGGAAGAGAAGCCGCATTTCCGTTTCATATCCTGAAATCAGTGGCAAGCTTAAAACGTTTACACTGGCCTCATTTAACGTAATGGTATCAGCCATATCGGTCAGGACATCTTTGATGATCCTTGAGCAGTCGATGCTTTTCAGCACACTCTCTTTTCCAAGCAGGGAATACTCGAGTAAACCCTTTACCAGGTCACTCATCCGTGCAGCAGATGTGTGGATGAACTCGATATACTTATTGCCATCTTCATCCAGTTTGCCGGCATATTCTTCACTGATGAGCTGTGTAAAGCTTGTGAGGGTCCGCAATGGTTCCTGGAGGTCATGAGAAGCGATGTAGGTGAACTGTTCAATTTCCCTGAGGTGAAATTCAAGTTGTTTATTTGTGGTCTCAAGCTGGTTCGTGCGTTCAATCACACGGTGCTCAAGGGTTTCGTTGAGCTTGCGTATCTCATTTTCGGCCTGCTTGCGTTCGGTGATATCCCGGATGATCAACTGGACAGCTGGTTTATTTGCAATCCTGATAGCGATAGCCTTAACTTCGACATCCACCACAGAACCATCGAGCCGAAGGAATTTTTCTTCGGTCATGGGTAAAACAGAATCTTCAACAGATATTCGCTTCATACGCTCAATGACCAGTGGGCGTGAATCCGGATGAACAAAGCTGATTACGGATCGGCCAAGAAGTTGAGATGCATCGGTAGCTCCGACGATCCGGAGGCCCTCCCTGTTGATGAATACAACTTTTCCATCGATATAAATGGAGATTGCATCCGGGGAATATTCAACCAGTTCACGGTATTTATGCTCACTTTCCCTCAGGGCGATTTCAGCATTCTTATGCTCGGTGATATCGCTTCCGCTGGCCCGGATCCCGAGTGATTTTCCCTGGGAATCGTAAATGGGTTGCCAGGAGGCGCTAAGCCAGCGCTTAGTTCCATTCTTGTTAATAAAACGGAATTCGAAATTTTTGCCTTTACTGCCATGGAGGGCTTTACTAATTTGCAAGGTCAAGATCTGCCGGTCTTCTTCAGCGATCAAAGCAGTGATATAGTCCGGCATGGCCAGGATCTCTTCTGCTGTGTAACCTGTGATCTGAAATACCCCCGGGTTCACCCAAAGGTATTTCCCGTCAGGGCCGAACCATGATTCCCAGTTCACTGTATAATTGGCAATGGTCTTAAAATTCTCTTCGTTCTGCTTCAGAAGTACTGTTGCATTTTCCCTTGCTGAAATTTCCATTTTCAGCTGGAGGTTTGTAAATGCTTTTTCTGACAATTCATTGGCGAATGTAAAAAGCATTTTACCCACATTTTTGAACTGGTTTACGGTCATCGCAGGAACTTCCTCATACGCCTTCATGAATTCCTCCCTGTTTGCGCCGATCTCATCTGCGTAGCTGATCAACCGCTGTTCATCCAGCGCTTCATTCCTCACCTGGCCGATCAGCCAGTTGGCGATGTGTTTTCCCCCGACTGTAATGCTTGCACCTGCATCCCAGATGCCTCCGCTGAGGCATGGCTGCACGACTGGTCCGGAAGGATTATGGCGGCCGAGGATTGCGTCCGACTTATAACAATTGTTTAGTCCCTTTTCAGTCTTCCGTATAATGTCGTTGCATAACCTGCAGAAGTTGCTGGGCCTGGTTATGGGAGTGCCATCGGGCCGTGATATCAAAGACGCTACCCCGGTGGCATCAGAGAAAAGATCCTGTAAACGCTGGATCTCATCCAGATCGAACAAATCACTGAACTGCACCCCGGATGCTATCCTGGCGGGCTGCGGTTGACCTTCCTTTACCATACTCATGTGAATTCTGGTTAATCATACCGTTGACTACCTTGAATGGTTGATGGTCAGTGATCCGGGTATGAAAGTAAAAAAGCATTAACTGGTTTAACAAAGATATACTATTTAACCTGAGAAATGCAATACCCTGATCTGAAGGATAGGCATGGAATGGTCAAGGATTAATAATTTTGTTTTATATTTGGAAGAATTTGTATTATCATCATATCTAAAAAAGGATGACCTGTGTTTACTGAAAAACGGATCAGAGAAATTCTGGTTTTTTTTCTTTTAATAATCACCCTCGACGGAATTGCTGAAGGCACAAAACAGCTTTTACCTGATTCGACTGTTTCAGGGGCGGGGTTGTACATTGATAACACGATCACAAGCGTTTACACGAAATTTGCATTGATCAACTGTCCTCAGAATTACCGGCTGAATATCCATATCCGGAAACCGGGGGAAAAGATCCTTTTCGGTTTTTCAATTCCAAGCATCGGTCAGTCCTACAACCTGAGAAAGCCCAACGGAACTATTGCAATGTCAGGATATTTAAGCCAGATCCCGGGAACTGCGGGCACCATTGTTTATTATCACCAGGCAATTACAGGACCTTTTCCGCAAGCAGGAGGATATATTCCGTTTGAATATACAGTAAGCAATGCAGCGGATACCGGGGATTACTATTTTGAGTTTTCCCGGACAAACTCCTTCACCGAGATCATTGATTACTGGGACTTCCAGGTCGTTTCAGGAATGAACAATCCTGCTGTGCCATCGGATGCAGTGAACGGGAGGGTATGGTCCAAATCATGGCAGGTGTATGCATTTCTTGCATATCCGGTTCAATATTTTAACGGAGAGTTTTGCATTTATTCGGATGACGGGATCGTAACGAAACTTGCTTTCAGCAATGCGCATATCGGGGCGGCCACGATTTTCTGCAATCCTTACGGCTGCCTTAATACCGGGAATTTCAACAGCGACCGGCAATCCAAGAATACCAACACCTTTACCAATTACCCGGGAATCGCACAATATAAAGTATTTCTGAATGATCCGGATCCGCTGGTATATCCAAGCGGGGTGATCGGGGAGATCATCCCAACCCCTTACGTAATCCCTGACACGAATTACCCGCCTTGCAGCGGACGGAAGAATATTGTTGTGAATACAAATAAAGCGGGAAAGCTTGAAATCGGGATTTCTTTTCCATATGGAGCTCCTGCCACAAATGTTTATCTTTATGCGAATGTAGTGGCAGGGGTCAACTATATTCCCTGGGATGGAAAAGATGGCCAGGGAAATATGGCCCCTGACGGAACAGCCATCGTGTTTAACCTGAAATTGCTGAACGGACTGACGAATCTGCCCATATGGGACCAGGAGCAAAACCCCCACGGATACATCATCAGCCTGATCCGGCCGGTCAACCCGGGTGTCCTGACCCCTTTCACCTTCTGGGATGACACACAGCTCCTCCCGGGCACTTACCTGGGAGGTTACTGCAATAACCCCCCGCAAAGCTCAAATCTTTCGGGTTGCACGCCCGGTTCCATTCCTGGTTATGCAGGATGTCACCCCTGGGCTCCGTACGGTCCGGATTGCCATAACAAGATGATCAATACCTGGTGGTACAGCAGCACGGCAACCACAAATTTTACAGCTGTATTCACACAAACACCGCCAAACCCTGCGGGACATGGTGATTCACGCTGCGGAGCGGGAGTACTGATCCTGCATGCCACCGTTCTTCCGACAGAAACTGTTGACTGGTATGCGAGCCCGGCCGGAGGTACCCCCTTGCTGGCTGGTGATACTACATTTATCACACCTGTCATTTCCGGAACCACGACGTACTATGCCGAGGCACGTAGTATCCTTTCAGGTTGTCTGAGTTCAGCGAGAATCCCGGTTGTTGCAACGGTACTCCCGATGCCCCAGCCTACGGTAACAGGTCCGTCCATTGTCTGTACAGGATCCACAGGGAATGTTTATACAACCGAAGCGGGAATGAATGCTTATTCCTGGACTATTTCTTCCGGTGGAATGATAACAACAGGTCCGGGAACGAATGCCATTACAGTAACGTGGCTTGTCCCGGGCATACAGATAGTAACGGTGACTTACACCAATGCCGCAGGGTGTGAAGCAGCCATGCCCGCAACCTATACAGTAATCGTTACGCCGCCCCCCGTACCTGGATTGAACGGTCCCGATGTTGTCTGCCTGAATACCAATCATATATACAGGACGCAACCCGGCATGCTGAACTATTCATGGACCGTTTCCCCCGGTGGGATGATTGCATCCGGGGGTACAAGCACATCTGACACCATAGGGATCACATGGACAATTGCAGGGATGAACTCCGTAAGTGTGGGCTATTCAAGCCCTGCCGGCTGTCCTTCAATAACTCCTGGACAGATCGGGGTGAACGTAAACCCACCCCCGGTCCCGTCAATCACGGGTCCATCCGTCATTTGTCTGAATGATACCGGCGTTTATCTGACCCAGCCCGGGATGACAGGATACGGATGGAGTATTTCCCCCGGAGGGACCATTATTAACGGTGGAACTTCCTTAGCCAGTTCGGTCACCATCCTCTGGACAGCAACAGGAAGCCAGACTGTAAGCGTAAATTATACCTCTGCTTCCGGATGTACCGGAACTGCACCTGCTCTTTTGGATGTCATGGTGAATCCACTCCCGGTACCTGCTATAACCGGACCGTCTGCTGTTTGTGTCAATAGTAGCGTGATCTATTCCACACAACCGGGAATGACCGGCTATTTCTGGACAGTCTCTGCCGGCGGATCGATCGTTGGCGGATCCGGGACGAATACGATCACGGTGAACTGGACAGCGGCCGGAACGCAAGCAGTCACTGTGACATTTACCGATATGAATGGTTGCAACCCGGAGGACCCGGTCATTGTCCCGGTTGATGTCTACCCGCTGCCGGTCGCCATCATCAATGGTCCGACGCCTGTATGCCTCAACTCCGCTGGAAATACGTACGTGACGGAACCTGGGATGAGCAATTATACCTGGACTGTTTCGCCCGGGGGGATGATCACCAGTGGAGGAACCACTGTTGATGAAAGTGTGACGGTTACATGGAGTGCGACTGCTGCCCAGAGCGTCCAGGTTGAATATGACGATGCATTCGGTTGCCATACAGCCGTACCCGCCGTGTACCCGGTTGTCGTAAACCCGCTACCCGTGCCTGTTCTTACGGGCCCCGACAGCCTTTGTGAAGGTGCAGCCGGTGTCCTGTACCTGACGCAACCAGGAATGACTGACTATAACTGGAGTATTTCTCCGGGAGGGGTTATTACTTCAGGATCAGCGACTGATTCCATCACTGTAAGCTGGCAGATGACCGGGATGCAGTTTGTTACCGTCACTTATCGCTCAGCAGAAGGATGTGATGCACTGATCCGTGATACGCTGAATGTTGAAATCCACCTTAAGCCTGGTTCTGCAGGACCCATCACAGGTTCGGACCTGGTTTGTGCACCTGACACGGGGATTGTCTATTCCATCCGGGAAGTGCCGGCTGCCAAAACCTATTATTGGATTATTCCTCCCGGCGTTTCCATAACTTCCGGGGCCGGCACGAACTCCATCACTGTTGCTTATGCTGATTCGGCGTCCTCCGGCGAATTCACGGTCTTTGCAAGGAATGATTGCGGTGACGGGCTTTTATCGCCACCCTTCCCGGTGATTGTAAATCATCCGCCATCGGCGTCAGCCGGCCCGGATGCGTCCACCTGTACGGGTGTGTCATGGAGCATATCACAGGCATCGGCCTCCGGGTATTCCTCGATCTTATGGACTGCGAGCGGAAACGGATCACTGGCTGGCGAACAGACCCTGACCCCGGTTTATACTCCATCAACGTCCGATACAGGCACCATCACAATTACCCTTACCGCAACAGGCAACCCACCCTGCGGTAATGCATTCTCCATGATGCACCTGCGAATCATTCCGCAGGCGGTGATCAATGCAGGACCTGACAAGACAACCTGTGAAGCATCCCCTGTTATGATCGATCATTCTTCCGGTGCGAATTATTCGAATGTATTATGGAATACCTGTGGTGACGGCTCATTCAATGATCCGACACTCCTGCATCCGGAATATTTCCCGGGCGAAGAAGATATTCAGAAGGGACAGGTCGCATTAATCCTCACAGGCTATTCAGAAGCCCCCTGCGTGCAGGTCAGCGATACGCTGATGCTTGGCATTGCTGTGCAGTCTGCTGCGTTTGCCGGTGCTGATGCAGCGATCTGCCACGGAGAAGAATACATCCTGGCGGATGCTGTTTCCACAGGTACCTCATTTCTCTGGAAGACCTCCGGAGACGGAATATTTGACGATCCATCGCGCATACACCCTCGTTATTCACCGGGCCCGGCTGACCTGGTGAGAGGTTATGCATTCCTTTCGCTGTCGGCAGGCTCGGCATCACCGTGTTTACCTGTGTCAGATACCATGCGGCTTAACCTGCCGCCTGCCCCGGTAACGGACGCCGGAAAAGACCATACGGTTGCAGAGGCCACTTCGGATACTCTTAAGGGAAATGCGAGCGGTGGTTCAGGAGATTACACCTGGCAATGGGAACCCCCGGAATTGCTAACCGATCCGGAGCGACCTGATGCCATCACGATCCCGCTGGTAAACGAGACGGTTTTTGTCCTGACGGTCACAGACAGGCAGACCGGCTGTTCCTCCAGCGACAGTGTGACCGTTCTTATCGGACATTCAACCCCGCCACCAGATGAAGGGTGCATCATCGTACACAATGTAATAACACCGAACGGCGACGGGCTGAATGATACCTGGATCATCGATTGTATTACCGCTTACCCGGATAATACGGTTGACATTTTCAACCGCTGGGGTGATCCTGTGAACAGGTTCTCGCGCTATGACAACACATCTGTGGTATGGAAAGGTACTAATTTTAAAGGAGAGATCATGCCGGACGGAACGTATTTTTATGTTTTGAAGATCAGGGATGTGATGACGAAGTCGGGATGGATCTATCTAAGGTAAAATTAAGGATTAAGAATTAAAAATTAAGAATAAGGAATTATTAGGAATAAGCATAAAGTACCCTCCCCGACCTTCGGTCTTCCCCTCCCTACTGGTAGGGAGGGGATAAGAGAGGTGGGTACGTAAAGAGCAATGCGGAATTGATATTTGATAAACGTTGATGAAGAGCAGGACTAAGAAAATACTGTTGGCCTGGATGCTGTTCATGGGCACGGTGTTGGCATTTGCCCAGCAGGATGCGCTCTTTACCCAGTACATGTTCAACAAGCTGCAGTTTAACCCGGGGTATGCGGGGAGCAGGGACCTGCTGTCGATCGATCTGCTCACACGCTTCCAGTGGACGGGCATCGAGGGAGCACCCCGAACGATCTCCTTCAGCATCAGTTCTCCCCTGAAAGAGCCTCATATCGGCCTGGGGATGTATGCATACCGTGATGCCATCGGACCATCCCTCGATTACAATGTGATGGGGACTTTTGCATACAGGGTGCTTTTCCCTGCGGCGACTCTGAGTTTCGGAATTTCTGCGGGGATCAAATATTATGATGTAGACTGGAGCCAGTTGAATCCGAAGGATGCGGGAGACCAGGAGATCGAAGGACAGGTGAAAAACAGGGCCGTTCCTGATGCCGACTTCGGCATCTATTTTTATTCGACCAGGTATTATATCGGGATCTCATCCAAGCATTTATTGCAAAACCAGGTTACGGTCTCCAGTGCACCACCTGGCGAAAACGGCGGATACACGCGGCTAATGCGGAATTTTTATGCGATTGGAGGAGGCATCATCCCGTTTTCGGAGGATGTTGTCTTTCGCCCCTCGGTATTGCTCAAATATGTGAAGAATGCCCCGTTGCAAGCTGATTTCGATGCCTGTTTCTTCTTCCGCGACCTGCTGATGCTCGGTGCCTCCTACAGGACTGAAAGCGCTCTCGGGCTGATCGCCGGGATCCGGGTCGCCAATGGCCTCACCCTCGGGTATTCCTATGATATATGGTTCAACTCGCTGAATTCGTACAATTCCGGATCACATGAGATCAGGATCAGTTATGAGCTGGGGATCTTCCCTAAACGGATGCTGACACCCAGGTATTTCTGATCCGCAATCTTCCAGAAAATGAAAATACTAAGATATCCCATCCTCACAATCCTGCTGATCTTCATTGTCCATTCCGCATCAGCCCAGTTGAAAGATGCGAAAAAGGAAATGTCCCTTTATAATTATTCAAAAGCGATTGAGATCCTTCAGAAATACGCGGAGAAGAAAAAGGGGAAAATCAGCAACGAGGCCATGCTGTTGCTGGCCGAAAGTTACCGGAAACAGAACCAGCCCCTGGATGCTAAAAACTGGTATGCAAAGGCCCTTTCAACCAATCCCGAAAAGCCTGTTGAATATTTCAATTATGCGCAGTGCCTACGTTCATGCGGAGAATACCCGGCAGCCAGGCAATTTTTTCTCAGGTATGATTCGCTTGTACCGGGGGATAAAAGAGGGAAACTTTATGCGGGTTTTTGCGACAGTGCGATGACCTGGCAGTCGGCAAAGGCAGTTTGTGAAATTAAAAATGCCGGTGCGATAAACAGCAGGGAGTCTGATTTCGGTCCTGTACGTTATAATGCAGGAATTCTCTTTGCAAGCGACAGGATGGAAAAGAAATCAGACAATCGCTATGGATGGACAGGAAATGATTACCTGCATATTTATTTTTCAAAATCAAAATCTGCACAAGGTTTCTATAATGAATTCGATCCTGCCATACCGGGACCTGAAAGCCTCAATGGGAAATACCATGACGGGCCGGTAACGTTCAGCGCAAACCTGCGTGAGGCCTTTATTACACGGACGTTGTTGTACCCGGATAAAGGGAAGAAAGACCCGGACCATATCCGGACGCATTTGCTGAAGATCTATATGCTGGTGAATACCGGAGGTAAATGGACCACACCGGAATCCTTTTTCCTGAACAGCGATGATCATTCTGTTGGACATCCTGCACTTTCAGCATCCGGCGATACACTCGTCTATGTTTCTGACCAGGAGGGAGGATCCGGCGGGACTAACCTTTATGTAATTTACCGGAAGAACGGGAAATGGAGTGAACCGGCCAGCCTCGGCACTGTCGTCAATACATCCGGGAATGAGATGTTCCCATACCTTGCGGCAAACGGGGATCTTTACTTCGCATCGGACGGCCTGCCCGGCTTCGGGGGGCTCGATATCTTTGTTTCGCGCAACCAGGCCAAATCATGGTCGTCGCCTGTAAACATGGGACAGCCGCTGAACTCAGCATCCGATGATTTTTCGATCCTCATTGATCCGAAGGAAAAGACAGGATTATTAAGCTCGAATCGTCCCGGAGGCCAGGGAAGCGATGACATCTATAGCTTCCGGATGCTTCCTGAGCTTCCCAAACCTCCGCAGCAAGTCTTCATCGCAGGGTGTGTGAAAGACAGAACCACCTTTGAACCCATCCCGCTTGCCACTGTCTTCATGCTGGATCGTGCTACAGAAAAGATCCTGGTAATTAAGACGGACGGAAAAGGTTGTTTCAGGACGCCATTAGCCAGTCTTCCCCGGCTCATCTTCAAAGCAGCTAAAGAAAGTTATCTTCCTGATTGCCTTTCCATGCCCCCGCTGGCGATGGAGAGCCCGGGACCTGTCGCGGAATTTTCCCTTCCCCGGGATCTTCTTCTTGACAAACTGGAGCTGAACAAAGAGTTTGTATTGAAGAATATCTATTATGATTTCGATAAATGGAATATCCGGAAGGATGCTGAACCTTCATTGGACAGCATCGTAACAATGATGAAAGAGCACCCGGTCACAGTTGAACTTGGTTCCCATACCGACTGCCGCGGTTCCGTTGAATACAATGAGATCCTTTCACAGCACCGTGCAGAATCCGCCGTTAAATACATCACCGGCCAAGGGATCGATCCTTCGAGGATCAAGGCGAAAGGCTACGGCAAGTCGCAACTTGTCAACCGGTGCAACTGCGAAAAGAATGAGGATTGTTCCGATGCCGGACACCAGGCCAACCGCCGCACGGTCTTCAAAATAACAGGATGGGTTACGACCCCTGCAAAGGAGGGCTTTGTGCCGGAAAAATTCAGGGAAGGGGAGATCATCGGGGAGCAGGATCTGCCGGAGGGCTTCTTCGGGAACTGTAAATAAACTGACCTGCGGTGGGCAGATGCGAATCTTTTCAATGCAGGAATGCATAATGCAAAATGCAGGATATGCTTCGCACCATTTAATTATGCATTCTGCATTATACATTTGAAATGATGGGGAGGGAGATGCTGAAGGTTGCACCTTTATCCAGTTCCCCTGTAGCCCACACTTCGCCTCCGTGCCGGTGGATGATCCGCTGGACGATAGCAAGACCTACTCCCGTCCCTTCAAATTCCTTTGCACTGTGGAGCCGCTGAAAGACACCAAAAAGCTTATCCAGGAACTTCATATCGAAACCAACGCCATTATCCGTCACCGTGTAAATGCAAAATCCGTTTTCTTTTATGCACGAAATGGAAATGACCGCCTTTTCCCTTGTTGAGCTGTATTTTATCGCATTCTGAAGCAGATTGAACCATACTTGCCGGATCATGACCGGGTCTCCCTGTGCATCACAAATGTCTTTGATCTGCAGGTCAATTCTTGACCGCAAAGCAGGGTTTGTGATTTCTTCAAATACACTGTTCACCATTGATTTCATGTTGATGAACGAGAGTTGCATGTCTGACCTGCTGAATCGTGAGAATGCCAGGAGGTCATCGATGAGGGTTCCCATTTTCAGTGAATTCTCCTGGATGATTGAACAAACCCTTTTTCCTTCATCATCAAGGAGAGGGCCGTAATCATCCAGCAGGATCTGCGTGAATCCGTGGATACCGCGAAGGGGAGCCCTGAGGTCATGCGATATGGAATAGGAAAACGATTCGAGTTCCTGGTTTGCCGCCTGTAATTGGGCCGTGCGTTTGGCAATCCGTTCTTCAAGCTCGGTATTGAGCCGCCGGATCTCTTCTTCCGCTTTCTTCCTGCTCGTAATTTCATTGCCCATGATAAGCAGGTAGGGGCGACCTGCCAGTACAACCAGTTCGCCGGAGATCAGCATGGTGCCTGTCTCCCCGTTCTTCTTGTTGATCGCCACTTCGAAATTGACCACCCGTCCCTGCCTCAGCAGGAGATCTTTCATGACCTGCCGGTCCGCAGGATTCTTCCACAGGTTGATCTCCTTGAAGGTATGTCCGATGATCTCTTCCCTGGCATAACCGGTAATGGTAAGGAATGCCTCGTTTACTTTAAGCCAGGCTTCGGTGGAGATATCTGTTATGCTGACCGGGATGGGGCTTGAATGAAAAACAGTGGCAAATAGCGCTTCACTCTCCCGGAGCGCCATTTCAGCCTGCCGGCGTTTTGTGATATTTCTTGAACTTCCAAAAACTTCGATATGGCCACTGTCCTGGTTGACAAAGAAATGAGTAGTGGTCTCTGTCCATACCGTTGATCCATCCTTGCAAATGTGTTCGATTTCATCTGTAAAGGCTTTCAGTATTCCCCTTTTCATTTCATCAATACGCACTGGCATGATATCCACGACATATTGTGCCGAATCGGGGGTCATGGTCTCATTCATGGTCTGTTCAAGAACTTCCTGGCAGGTAAAGCCAAGTAATTTCTCAACGGATTGGCTGACGAAACGGAAACGGAAGGTCTCCGCATCCAGGATCCAGATCACATCGGAAATATTTTCAGCCAGCAGCCTGTATTTCTCTTCATTTTCCCTTAAGGCGGTTTCGGACTGCTTGCGGTTGGTGATATCCTGCTGCGTTATTATATGGTAAAGTACCTTTCCACGGGGATCCTTGATACTTGCAATATCCATTTGCACAGGAATGATGCTCCCGTCTTTCCGGATTTTATCAGATTCAAATTGTATATGTCCACTGGCGTCGGCCTGGTGAATGAATTTCCTGATCCTGGCATGATCGGCCGGACAATAAAGGTTCATGATGCTGTTGTCGGCGATTTCCTCTTTGGTGTATCCGAGCAGGTGGGCAAAGGCATGATTACAACTGACTACCTGGTTTGTGGCGGAATTCCCGATGGCAATGCCGTGGGTGCAGTTTTCAAAAGCATCTGCCCATTGCTGCATGATTAACTCCGTCGCCCGTTTTTCCCTTTCATTTTCAATTGAATCGAGGGCAAAGGAAATATCCAGTCCCATCTCTTCGAGGAGGCTTACTTCATCCGGGGAATTGAAGAGACCGGCTTCAGACGAAATGAGAACGACCACTCCTATGGTTTTACCCCGTAAACGGAAGGGGGCGGATGCGGAGGAATGATACGGATAACCCCTGATCTTCTCATGAAGGTTTGACGCTCTTTTGTCTGTCTGGATATTCTCGCTTGTTATCACCCGGGATTGCCGGATCGCAGTGGCCGTCAGGCTGTCTTTGTGAGGGCCGGTGAGGATATTTGCGATGGGAAATTTCCAGTTCTTCGGATCGAGACCCTTGGCAGCCACCGGAATGATGTCGCCCGTTTCCTCATTCAGCAGACCGATCCAGGCCAGTGAAAATTCACCATACTGAACGGCAATATCGCATATAGACTGGTACAGATCTCCCGGATCAGTGACGCGAACTAAAGTCTGGTTCACCTGGCTGAGCGTGGCGTACAGTCGCTTCATACGGACCACCTGCATTTCCGCCGTTTTGCGCCGGGTAATATCATATGAAAGGATCAGAGCCCCTTCAGGGACCGGCTGTAAGCTGAGGTTGAACCAGCCCTCTTTCTGGTCGGGATAGACAAACTTGTTTTCCATCCGGATCAATTCCCGGTCATCGAGGCATCTTTTTATTTCCGAAAATACTTTTGAACTTTCAATACCGGGCCACATATCGGTGTATTTCCGGCCCAGCAGTTCTGCATTTGGGCGCCTGTTATGAACTTCAGCCGATTTGTTCAGATAGATATACTTCCAGTCAAAACCGAGGATCTGGCAACCCTCGAGCAAATTATCTAGTGTCTGACGGAAAAAGGAATCGCCGGGATTGCCTGTGTTTGCTGTGAGATTATTCTGTCCCGGGGCCGGTTTAGTTCCGGAGAGGTCTTTTAGTGGTAAGGATTCGTTTTTATTCATACGTATTTGTCGCGGTAGTGACAGTGTCCAAATTTAAGAAAACTTTCCATTCCCTGAACTTTATTCCGTTCTCATCTTTTTTACATGGATCGATTGTACCTTTACACTGATTTTCGGCAAAAGGATCACCTGATCCAAGGATTGTTAAGGTATGGTCAGACAACTATTTTAATGGAGGAACCAGATTCGATGAAGAAGAACAGGCATTTATACGAGATGGGGATCATCGGGAATTGTTCATACATAGCCTATATTGACAAGACAAGCAATGTTTCGTGGCTCTGTCTCCCAAAATTCGACAGCAGCTTTCTGTTCGGTTCATTGCTCGATGGAAAAAAGGGAGGTGAGTTTTCGGTACGACCGGCAGAATCCCCTTTAAAAAGTCAGCAGCAATATCTGAAGAATACGAATATCCTTGTTACAGAATTCAGGACTCCTGCGGGTCATTTCAGCGTGACCGATTTTGCCCCGAGGTTTTACCAGTACGCAAGGTATTTCAAGCCGTTGATGCTTGTAAGAAGGATCAAACCCCTTGAGGGAAACCCTGTGGTCCATGTGAGGTGTCACCCGGTGGGAGAATATGGCCGGGCGATCCCTGACCAGGTGCAGGGAAGCAACCACATCCGGTATCTCAACCTGGACTCGCAGGTCAGGCTTTCCACGGACATTCCTCTTAATTACATCCTTGATGACAAGCCGTTTGTTCTTGATGAAACGCGGTATTTGGTACTGACATACGGAGTTCCGCTTGAAGCGCCCCTGAGAAGTACTGTTGAAAACTTCCTTGACCAGACACGGAAATACTGGCAGGATTGGGTCAAGGAAACATCGATCCCGGCTATCTTCCAGGAACAGATCATCCGGTCGTCGCTGGTTTTGAAGTTGCACCAGTTTGAGGATACCGGAGGAATTATCGCAGCGGGGACAACCAGCCTCCCTGAATCGCCAAAGTCAGGAAGGAACTGGGATTACCGTTATTGCTGGATGAGGGATGCCTATTATACGCTCACGGCTTTCAACAGCATCGGACATTTTGAGGAAGTGGAAAAGTACTTTTCGTATATCCAGAACATCATTGTTGGTGCAAAAGACCGGATCAGGCCGTTATACACCATCACCGGGGGAGATGTCAACCCTGTTGAATCGCTCCCATTGTCCGGCTACCAGGGGAACCAGCCGGTCAGGCTGGGCAATGACGCTGTGATCCAGGTGCAGAACGATGTTTATGGCCAGGTCCTTGTGAGCCTGCTCCCGTTGTTCGTGGATGACCGGCTGAATTATTTTGATCACGACAGGATGTTCAACATTGTTGACTGGCTTATAAGCAGAATTGAGGATACGATGGAAGAGCCTGATTCCGGAATATGGGAATTCGGGAATACACGGCAACTTCACTGCTATACCATGCTGTTCCATTGGGCTGGCAGCCAGGCTGCCTATAAAATTGCTGTAACTTCCGGTGATGACTCATTGATGAACAGGTCGAAGAATCTTGCACGCCGTGCCGCCGCACATATTGAGAAATGCTATGATCCGGTAAGAAAGGTCTACGCGCAGGCTACAGGAAGCCGGGTCCTTGACGCAAGCGGACTCCAGCTCATCACCATGAATTACCTGGACCCCGGTTCTGAAAAAGCCAGACTGCATCTGCTTGCACTCGAAAAGGAATTGAAAACGCCCGACGGATTGCTGTACCGGTATCTTTCAGATGAGTATGGCAAGCAGGAAACGTCTTTCCTGGTCTGTGCTTTCTGGTATGCAGAAGCCCTGGCCTGCACCGGTAGGGTCGAAGAGGCTTACAGGCTGATCGAAAAGCTTCTGCCTTATGCAAATCACCTCGGACTTTACAGTGAAGATGCGGATCCCGAAGGAGGCCAATGGGGTAATTTTCCGCAGACATACAGCCATGTGGGATTTATGAATGCCGTTTACCGGATATCGGTAAAGCTTGACAAGCCGATCTTTTTATAATGATATAATGAAATAATGACATAATGATAGTAGGATAGAAGGATAGAAGGTACGATGTTAGTCCAGGTTATACAGTTATACAGGGAGGCGTTGAGCAGGATCCTTTTCCTCGATTATGACGGAACGCTTGTGAACTTCACCGGTATCCCGGCGGAAGCCATTACCGGACCTGGCATCCATGCCATACTCTGGCCCCTTGCATCAGACCCAAAGAATACGGTTGTGATCATCAGCGGAAGGGACATGCATTTTCTTGAAAGTCAGTTCAACGGACTTCCGGTAAACCTGATCGCCGAGCATGGATACCTGTTAAAGAGGGCCGGTAAGCAACCGGAGATCATATATCCCGGTGACCATTCCTGGAAAGGACCGTTGGGCAGGGATCTCCGGAAATTGTCCTCCACCATGCCCGGATCCTTCATCGAGGAAAAAGAGGCCTCCATTGCGTTTCATTTCAGGAATATGTCCCCGGTTTTTATGGAGAGGGCTGTCACAGAGGTCCGGAAGAGATTCAGGATGATTACAGCCCGGGTAAAAGGGCTGGAAGTCCTTTACGGGAACAGGATCATTGAGATCAAATCGGGGGAATTTACAAAAGGAAGTGCAGCCAGGATTTTCATCGGCAACAACCATTATGATTTCATCCTGGCTGCCGGCGATGACATCACTGATGAATCACTGTTCCATGAGCTCCGGCAGGAGGCTGTTACAATTAAAGTAGGACAGGGAGAGACTGTGGCGAAGTATTGCATCGGGAAACCATCGGAATTGCTGGAATTGCTTGGAGAGCTGAGCAATGAGCAATGAGCAATGAGCAATGAGCATAAAGTACCCTCCCCGACCTTCGGTCTTCCCCTCCCTACCAGTAGGGAGGGGATAAGAGGGGTGGGTACGATAGGAGCAATGAGCAATGAGCAAAAAATTTGGGTCGGGGATCAGGGGGATTGGCTTTGGGTAAATTGGATCTTTCCCCTGAAACGGCTTGAACCTCCGGAGGATTCTGTCCCTTCAAACAGGAACTGATCTGTATCAGCGGTTTCCCTGACGATACTGATCGATATTCCAGGTGTTGTTTCTTTCAGGAAATTCACGGAAAGCAGGGATAGATAATGATCCGTGAGGTATTCAACAGGAAGAGTATCCAACATCCAGTCGATGTACCGTGACGACGTTACATGTTTGTTCACATCGATGTCAAACCAGGTCGTTTTCAGGGAAAACAGGCTGCCTTCAGGTACTGGTGCCAACTTTTCAGGTAATTCAACCAATGCATGACGATCCTTCAGTCGAAGGAAAATTTCACTGTAACTCTCATCGAATCGTTTCGGCCGCTTGATGGCAAGATCTACGGCCAGCCATGCCGACGTGCACTTTGCCACACACTCGCCCAGCTGGTTGGTTACCACGTAATCCCTCAGGTAATGGAATCCATCGACATTCTTTGGCCACGTCTCAACAATGACTTTGTCATACCATTTCAATGTCCGGAATACCTGGATGGTCATGCGGCTGAGCACCCAGAACAGATTCTTCCTGTGCAGCTCTTCGAAGCCGAAACCGAGCGCATCTGCCGAACCGATGGCGCCAAGGATCAGGAAATTCACAAGTTCACCTGGTCTCAGCCGTGCCTGCATGTCGCAGTGGGCGCTTGTGACATCATAGACTGACCGGTGAACCAGGTTTTCTTCCGTGAGTTCTTTCATTTTATTATGCGTTTGAAACCGGGCTCCAAAGATCGGGTTTAAAAATGATATACAGATTCCGCAGAATGATTGATCGCAATCATGCCAATGATCTTTCAAGTACCCAGCCCCTGCAGGGGGTGTCTGAAAACCCCACGGGGGATGGGTATAATGAACTGTAACGAAACTGCTGTCATTTATTAATTATTCTGATTTTAGCAAATTAGAAAATTTCTGGTGCGATTGTGCTTAATCAGTTCTGCAAATTCCGGATCGTTGAAATGACATGATTCGGATCATGGATTTCTTTTGTAACTTTATAGTGCGATCTGAACAAAGATATTGAGAGAATAAGTAGTTGAACAGAGTGATTGGATAATAAGGAGGAGTGATGAAACATTTTCTTTTGTTCTTATTGCCGTTGCTGACGATCGTTGTCGGCGGGTTTGTGGTATTTGGACTGGTACAGACCAATGCCCAGGAAAAGAGACTGACCGAGGAACTGACGCGGAAGGCTAAGGCCGTTGCAGAGAGTATGGAGCTTTCTGCTCAGCAGATTCTTATAAATCATAACATGATCTGGGCTAATGTCATGGTCCAGGGATTCCAGAACAGGGAGCGGGTTCAGGGATGCGTTCTTTATGATGATCACCTGAAGATCCTCGCCATCACTGATCGCATTTCTGATTGGAAAAAGAAAGGCCGCGCTCACCTGGCACCTTCCTATTTTACAGAGAAGGGCCACGGCTCTTTCGGGGAGTTGGGGAACTCTCCGGTTTATAGTTATGTCCAGCCGGTGATGGGTGAGAATGGGTCGTACCTTGGCTACATCGAGGTATTGTATGATACATCGTACATTAGAACAATGGTCGGTGAATTCTGGCAGAAAACAAGCATTTACCTGATCATCCTGTCAGTCCTCCTGGTTTTTACCACGCTGTTGTTGCAACGGCAGATCTTCTTCCAGCCGATCAGACAGCTTACACGATGGTTTTCACTTTTCCAGAAGGGGGATATTGATACACTGCAACCGATCAGGAAAGGGGGGATCTTCGGACAACTTGCGACTGAGGCCGAGCAGGTGGCCCTGAACCTGCGGATTGCCCGGAAGATCGTGATCGAAAACGCCACCGAACGCATTGCCGGAACTGAATTATGGACCAGGGAGAAATTGCGGGATCTCGTGCAGGCGAAACTTGGAGAGAATACACTTATTGTTGTTTCAAACCGGGAACCATATATGCATGTGACCGATGCAAAAACGGGCCTTGTGAAGTGTATCCGTCCGGCCAGCGGGGTGGTAACAGCCATCGATCCCATCCTGCGTGCATGCGGAGGAACCTGGATCGCACATGGAAGCACCCCGGAAGACCGCACCGTTGTTAATTCCCGGGATAAGATCGGCGTACCGGTGGAGGATATCAGGTATATCCTCAAAAGAGTCTGGCTGACGGAAGAAGAGGAGGAAGGCTATTATTTCGGGTTCTCCAATGAAGGATTGTGGCCGCTGTGTCATATTACCTATCAGAGGCCGGTATTCAAGGAGAAGGACTGGCTTATGTACAAACAGGCGAATCAGAAATTTGCCGACAGTGTGCTGGAAGAGCTGCCGTCGAAGAATCCGTATGTATTTATCCAGGATTACCATTTTACCCTGATTGCAGGGATGATCAAAAATAAAAGGCCTGATGCGGTCTGTGTGTTGTTCTGGCATATTCCGTGGCCGAATTCCGAGGTTTTTTCCACCTGTCCATACCAGGAGGAGATCCTGGATGGCATGCTTTCCTATGACCTGATCGGTTTTCATGTTCAGTCCCATTGCAACAACTTTCTTGAAACGGCGAACCGGCTGCTGGAATCAAGGGTCGATCCCGAGAAATTCAGTGTGACAAGGTTCGGCAGGGAGACGATTGTTAAGCCTTTCCCGATCAGTGTAGACGGTTATTTCGGGAATCCCGATGATCTGCCGGCTGATTTCCATGACCAGGTTGCAAAAATACGGCTGGAACTCGGGTTGGCGAATATGATCGTGGCCCTGGGGGTAGAGCGGATCGATTATACGAAAGGACTACTGGAACGCATGTTGGCCGTTGACAGGTTCCTGGAGAAGTACCCGCAGTACAAGGGAAAATTCGTTCTTGTTCAGCTTGCAGCACCGAGCCGTACGCATATTAAAATTTATAATGAACTGATGGAACAGCTGGATGAAAGGATTGAAAAGGTCAATGCAAAGCATGCCGAGGGATCCTGGAAGCCCATTATTTATATGAAGAGGCAATTTTCCCCCGAAGAGATCCGACCGTATTATACCCTCAGCCAATATTGCATCGTAAGTTCCCTGCACGATGGGATGAACCTTGTGGCCAAGGAGTATGTGGCTTCCAGGTCAGACCTGAACGGGATGCTGATCCTGAGCAAATTTACAGGTGCTGCAAGAGAGCTGACCGATGCCGTGCTTATAAATCCCTATTCCATAGAGGAATTTGCCGATGCCATCAAATATGCCATCGAGATGCCCAGGGATGAACGTCGCCGGAGAATGGGGAACATGCGGAACATCGTTAAGGAATTCAATATCTACCGCTGGGCCGGGAATATCATAACGGAGATGGCGAACCTGAAGAAAGGCTGAGTTGATCCATGCTTGCCAGCCAGGCGTGTAATCCGTTTTCATTTTTATTTTTTAACCACAGAGGCCGCAAAGATGGCACAAAGACCACAGAGTATATATCATATTCTGCATTCCTGAATCCCTGCATCCCTGCATTTTTCTTAATTTGCATGATTTCCCGGGCAACCTTTTCAAATCTCCGGGTTATTGTAGTAACGTTTCGGGATGACTACTATTCGAAAAACTATTAACGACACCTACGAACCAACGGCTAACCTTCCGGAATTGCTTTACGACAATTATGCGCCGGGCTTATTAAGCCTTTGCCTTCGCTATTGCGGAAACATCGAGGATGCCGAGGATGTGCTGCACGACGGGTTTATCAAGATCATCCGGAACGTAAATAAATTCAGGAAACAGGAGAAAGGAACATTTGAAGGATGGATGAAGCGGATCATGGTGAACACAGCACTGAATTTCCTGAGGGATTCAGCCCGGGAAAGGCATTTTCTCGATTTCGACCCGTTTAATGAAATTATTCCTGCGCCGGAAAATGAGGAATCATTCATGGATATCCTTGAGGAGAAGATCGAAATGAAAATTCTGATGGACATGATCTGTGAATTGCCGTCCGGATACCGTACCGTATTCAACCTGTATGTGTTCGAATCCTATTCGCACCGGGCGATCGCTGCAGAACTGCATTGCACCGAGAATACATCCAAATCCCAGCTTTCAAAAGCAAGGGCCATGCTGAGGAAACGGCTGAATGATCTTATGGTGAATCAAAACGAAAACAAATGAAAAAAGATAATCACCCCGTCGATGACTTTTTCAGAAAGTCGCTGCACGACCACACGGTCACTCCTTCGGCGAAAGCAAAACAAGCTTTCCTGGAGGAGGCTTCCGGTATAAAAGGAATCCGAAGGAATTCCCGGGTATGGTACTATATCGGGATCCCTGCCGTCATATTATTTATTGCCGGAGCGGCTTTACTGACGGGGTTAAGCCGCCATTCAGTAGAATCCATCCCTTCGACAGTTGCGGCAACGGAACAGCCTGGAAGAATGGCATCATCGGAGATGACAAGTACTGAAATTCAGGACCGGCCAAAAGTTCCAGTTAAAAATGACGATCACACATCATCAACCCGGGATCTCTCTGCACCGGGAAAAATTTCGCTTCAAAAGAAACAGCATGCCGACCCGGGTGCTGTCATCAAGACCATTCCGCTGTCATCACGCACCACAAATTCTGAGCCTGATCCTCCTGTTGATCTTACCGAAACACCAGAGTCGCACATCGCAGCGATCTCACCCGGGCGAAAAGAGAAGTTCAGTCCCGAAAAACCAATGGCTTTAATTGATTTCACAGGCTTTCTCCTGACCGGTGAGATTGAAGATCCTGAACAATATACGGTCATGACCGGACCCGGAGATCATCGTCAAAAACGTGAGCCGGGACTGAGTTTCTCAACAGGTTTGTATTACGCTCCCGAATGGATGTACAACACGCCGGACGGAACCAGGTTTGTAAACAATGCCGGGATCGAGCAAACCATACGATACCGGAGGTACACGCTCCGCACAGGATTGGGATTGTCGGTCACCAAAGGCACGAGTGATCTCCGTATATCCTACAACGATTACCTTGGCAGCTTTCAGAAACTCGACTCGATGACATTCGTCTGGAACCAGGAGCACACCGACCTTATCCCAACCTATTACCTCTCCGACCAGGAAGTTTGGGACAGCCTGATGAAGCTTGAAAATGCAAAGGTCGTCAAGCGGTACACGTACCTCCAGGTTCCGTTGATCATGGGTTATGATTTCATTGCGACAGAGCGGTTTTACGCCGGGATCCGGCTCGGACCGGTACTTTCTTTTCTGCTGAAATCTGAGCAGATATCGGAATCATACGACCCGGGCCGGAATAAGGTCATCATGATCAACCAGATCACCCCGGAACGGATCCGGACCAACTGGCAGCTGATGGCAGGGATCGACATGGGATTCAGGATTTCGCGTTCATTCAGCATTGAGCTGGAGCCTGAAGCAAGGTATTATTTCAACTCGGTTTACGAACAGTCGGATGCTACAAAGAAGCCGTGGTCACTGGGCTTCCGGGCGGCGTTCCAGTTCTGTTATTAAATATCATCCATTATGGCGGGCAACCAATCTGTTTTCCCGGGTTTAATGATAAACACGCAAAATTATTCTTATGAAAAGAAGTATCCTGATTACCGGCCTGCTGATGGTTTATGGCCTTGCGATCAGCCAGGTCATCGTGGATTCCACAAAAAAATGGAATAATGTACTCAACTCGGAATGGGGTTTTTTGATCGGCTCGGAGCTGATCAGATTCGGATCTGATACAGTTGTTGATTCCAAAACATATAAGAAAGTCCTGAAAGCAACAAGTGATGTTTCCCCGGATTGGGCATTGTACGGGATAATCAGGGAAACCCCGGACAAAAAGATCTACTATAAATACAGTACTGACACACCGGAATCCCTGATGTATGACTTCGGTGCACAGGTTAACGATACTGTGACGCCAACCGTGCTCGTCCCCATGAGTTCAGGTACAGGCGTCTATCTATGGTCGTATCCAATGGTTGTATCATCCATTGATAGCGTAATTGTTGGAGATGAGATGAAAAGACAACTCCATATGGCTCCTGCAGATATTGGCTATGAAACGGATCAGTGGATAGAAGGAATGGGCAGCAAGGCCGGGATGCTGCACTGTGAATTCGGCCTGGTGGGCGGATACAACTTCAGATTGGTGTGTTATTACGAGAATGATTCGTTGAAATATCTGAACCCAGACTATTCCGACTGCTTTGTAATTTCTTCTGTGGATCCTGTATCTCCCCGAGAAAAGAGGGTTTCAATCATCCCGAACCCGGTCCGGGGAAGTTCCGTCATTTCCATACCGAACAAAAGAAACGAACAAGTGAATCTTGAAATATACACCTGTACCGGAAAATTGGCCGGCAGGATGGAAGCCCGGGATAACATGATAATTTATGGTAAAGATTATTCGCCGGGAATTTATTTATTCAGGTTTTCCTATGCGTCAGGAGTTGCTGAAACGATTAAAGTTCAGATATTTTAATGTTTTCCGTACCCACCCCGACCTACGGTCTTCCCCTCCCTACCAGTAGGGAGGGGATAAGAGGGGTGGGTTCGAGCGAAGTGCTATAGGTCGAGGATGTTCAGTTTTTTTTATGAATTGCACCAGGTTACCGATTGAGTTAAAAGCATCTCTAAAAACCAGCTAAATGGCATTAATTTTACCACTAAGGCACTTAGACCACTTAGAAACACTAAGAAATTTATTAGTGAAGCTTAGTGTCCCTAGTGCCTATGTGGTAAGTTTTTGAGTTGTTAGAGATACCATTAATATTTTAAAACAAAACCCCATGAAAAAATTCTTCCAACTTTCAATGATCATTGTGCTGTTTCCGTTGATCTCATTTTCCCAGTGGATCATGTATTATGAGAACAGCCCCAGTTCGTTCACAAAGATCTGTGCGGTCAATAAGGATACCGCCATTGCAGTCGGGCTCAACGGCAATATCGTGAGAACCACGAATGGCGGGGTTACCTGGGAGGTGATCCAGTCGGGGACCACGCAAGATCTGAAGGATGTCAGGTTTGCCGGCCCCGCGGTCGCGTATGTCTGCGGGAACTCCGGGACCTTGCTGAAATCGACCGATGCAGGATCCACCTGGATTCCCTGTACGACCGGGACAGCCCTGCATCTCCGCTCGCTGAATTTCCGTGATCCTGCAAAAGGGTGGATCGCTGGTTCCGACCAACCGGACCTGATGGAGGCCGATTCGGGGATCATCCTGAAGACAACCGATGGCGGAGTCAGTTTTATCACGGATACCCTCCTGAATACCGGTGTCGTTGCCATCGGCAGTTTTAATGCGGATACGGTGCTGGCCTTCTGCCACAAGCTTTCGGAATATGCATCCGATGTTATCCGCAGCCGGAACGGGGGCCTGACCTGGGAACTCATGGAACACATCACCCTGAACAGGGGCTACGATGTCATGGAAACGTTCCCTGACGGATTGACCTATGCTTTGGGCGGCTGGGAAATTACAAAGATACTGGACTACGGATCCACCTATACCAGCCCTGTATCGTTGCTCATCCCTTCGCTGGATATCTCTTTCCCCTCCCAGCAAACAGGATATGCGCTTGGTTGGGATCCCATGCCTACCTGGGGAATGATCGAAAAAACCGTCGACGGGGCACAGACGTGGGCCTCGCAGGAAACGGGTCTCTTCACCGGGATTGATTTTGTCAATGATACCGTAGGTTATGCTGTCACATTCGACGGGAAGATCTATAAAACAGAGAACGGGGGTGAACTTGTCGGGATCCGTGAACCGGGAGACGAACGGGGCCAATCCTTTTCACTTAGTCCGAACCCGTTTTCGACGTTCATTTCAGTCACCGCCACCGGAATTCGGGATCGCCTGGCAGGGCAATCCCGGACGTGCGAACTGTATTCCCCGACAGGGCAACTGATCCGGAAACAACCATTTCAAAATGGGAACCTTGAAATTACCGATCTGGCCAGCCTTCCTGCGGGCATATACAATTGCATCATCACGAAAAACAGCGCCGTTGTGTTCGCTTCCAAAGCAGTAAAACTCAGGTAAAACTCAATAATAAATTACTATTGTACCAATAATTTTACAAATTATAGAAAATCTGAATAATACACCTATACACACATTTTCGTTCCTGTTCTTTGTACCCATCCCCCGTCCCCAGTTCCCCGCGTACGCGGGGATCCAGGGAAGGGGTGCAGGGGTAGGGTACGGTCAAGGTTATTGGTATGATTGTGATTATTAAATAAAATCAATGATTAATTCTACGGTCTTATGAAAACACTCAGACTATTTATTATCCTTGCGATGAGCCTGGCTTCTTTTCATATTAAGGGGCAAACCATTGAACCTTCGTCGGAATGGCGGGTGAACTTTTCCATTTGGGAGCCGGGAATTCAGATCAATTATGAATTTTACCGCGACTTTATTGAAGGAGACACGATCATCAATTCACATTCGTATTCCAAGATTTATAAATCCGGATATGGATATATTGACTGGTCTCCCAACCCGTCCTATTATTACTTTTCGCATGTACTGCATGGTTTTCTCAGGGAGGAAGATAGCAAATGGTACACGGTTGATGCGAACCAGGATCGGCTGTTATATGATTTTACCCTGGCTGTCAACGATACGGTTTATTCTGCCTTCACCTATCCTTTTGAGAGTCCGGTTATTGTGACGGCGATTGACTCAGTCCTGATCGGATCCGTTTATAAAAAGCGCTTTCATCTTAATATTCAGTTTGGAGCTGAATATATTATCGAGGACGTTGGCGCAACCACCGGGCTGTTTGAAAGTATGGTGCTTTTTGAATGGGATTCGAAACTGGTTTGCTTTGCAGAAAATGGTGTTTCGGTTTGGGCAGACTCTACGGAAGAATGCAACCTGAATGTTAATATTCCGGAAACACAAGCCGGTAGCAGATCATGCACACTATACCCGAACCCGGCAGAAGAATATACGATCCTGTCGATACCCTCAAATTTTACAATGGCTCATATTATGTTGGTTGATACATTCGGCAGGCTTCTTTTAAACAGATCAACAGGGGATGATAAATCCATCAAGATCCCCTTATCAGCATTTCCGGTGGGAATCTACCTGCTGATTGTTGAAAATGGCGATAAACGCGAATCATTGAAGCTTATTATTCAATAAAATACTTATAACCGGCCACTGACCGTCATACCCACCCCGACCTTCGGTCTTCCCCTCCCAAGTTCCCCGCTTACATGGGGATCCAGGGAGGGGATAAGAGTGGGTACATCAAACTACCAGAATTCAAAATACAATCACCATGAAAAATATCATCCTTTCCCTCCTGCTTATGGGTTTCACGACTATCCTGACGGGGATGACCCACCCCGTTTCTCCCGGATCACATCCTTCAAAGAACCCGTCGTTGGCTCCGGCAGGAAACTGGGTACCGGTCGGGACGGAAGGTTTTTCCGATGATATATCCATATCTTCATGCTTTGCATTCGGGCCGGATGGAATGCCTTATGTCTCGTATATGGAAATGAAAAGCCCGTCGTTCAGCGCTTCCGTTAAGAAATTCAACGGAACGGATTGGGTTTATGTGGGAGCACGATATTTTCCGCCTGCATCCGTGGATAATCTGACCCTGGCCATAGATAAAGATGGTGAGCCATGTGTTGCTTTTTCGGATTGGGCCAACCTTCATAAGGCGTCGGCCATGAAATTCGATGGCACGGATTGGGTAATCCTTGGCAATGCAGGATTCTCGGATGGAATGGCAATGTTTACCAGTATTGCATGCGATCCTATGGGAACACCTTATGTTGCATTTGTAGACTATTCAAGAGCAAAGAAATGCACCGTCATGAAACTAGCCGGCTCTACGTGGGAAAATGTCGGGACGCCCGGGTTTTCCACCGGTGAAGCGGATGGAACGGTGCTCGCATTTTCACCTTCAGGCGAGCCGTATGTGGCTTATTCCGATATTACAAATATAAGTTCTTCGGAGGTCAAAATTTACGTACAAAAATTCGACGGGACTAACTGGGTGAATGTAGGCAACAACGGAGTCACTGACGGCTCCGGGGATAATTTAAGCCTTGGTTTCGATTTTTCCGGACAACCCTTCGTTTCATTCCGCGATTATGAAGTTTCAGCCAAAGTATCAGTCAGGAAATTCAACGGGACGACCTGGCAGTATGCAGGGATGCCTGGTTTTTCGGTTGGCCAGGGAATGTGGACAAGCCTGGCATTTAATACGGAAGGCCAGCCTTACGTGTCTTATACTGACCATGACAATTCAAGCAAGGCAACCGTCATGAAGTTTGACGGCATCGACTGGCTCCCGGTTGGCAACCCTGGCTTTTCTGCAGGGGTGGCCATGCCGACAAGCCTGGCGTTCGGCCCATCAGGGAAACCCTATGTTGCCTATTGCGATACACTGCTGCAATACAAAACTGTCCTCATGTATTACCCTGACGATTCCACCACCTGCCTTATCATTTCCGGGACTATCAGGGATTCTGCCGGTAATGCCATTTCCCGGCACCCGGTGTTCATCAGTGCCGATCCGGCGGTGAATGCGGGTTTCTCTTTCAACCATACGGCTCTTTCAGATGCATACGGCCGGTATGCAGACACCGTTCCGCTGCCGGCCATCGTTTTTGGCGGCATGATCAGGGTGAAGACATTCGATTGTACGGGGCAACGGCTCATCGCCGATCTTCCGTACGGCCCGGGGACACTAAACCCTGTTCATGATTTCACGCTCTGTCCGGGGAACCCTGCCTGCCAGCCGGAATTTGTGGAATACCCGGATGATTTTAATCCCTTTATCTGCTATTTCCTCGATCAATCCTACGGAAACCCGTCCTACTGGCACTGGCAGTTTGGAGATGGATATACCTCGGACGAGCAGAACCCTCAGCATGCCTATAAAGAGCCGGGTACCTACCAGGCCTGCCTTGTTATCATGAGTGCTGACAGTTCCTGCTCCAATGTTTATTGCGAAGATGTGAATGTCATGACGGTCGGCTGCAGGGCGATCTTCGCCCATTACCCCGATTCGCTCCATCAGAACAGCATTCGGTTCGAGAATCATTCGGTCGCCATGTTCCCGACTTACAACTGGAATTTCGGCGACGGGACAACCTCAACAGTGAGAGATCCTGTTCATTCCTTCCCTGTGCCGGGCAATTACCAGGTCTGCCTTGAGATCTATGAATACCTGAGCGGCTGCGGCAATACGTATTGCAACGAAGTGCAGGTTGCAAATACAGCAAATTGTGTGAGCTCGTTCACTTATTCGGCCTCCGGCTATTCCGTAACACTTCTCGGACAGCTGGACAACCACCTTCCGGCGACCTATGAATGGGAATTCGGTGATGGCCAGACCGGCAGCGGAAGCCAGATCATCCATCAATACGATTCGGCGGGTACGTATAACATCAAACTGACGACGACCACCACCGGAACAGGTTGTGTTTACTGGACAGAGCAGCCCGTCAGCCTGTCGGACACCACCCCGGTCAGCCACCTTTACGGACAGGTCTTTGCAGGCGGCTTCCCCGTAAATGGAGGATCTGTCATGGTCTTTTCGGTTGATACGCTTGCTCCATACCTCCCGTTCGTTGATGAAAGTCCTGTCGACACCAACGGCATTTTCTATTTCATATTTATCCCCGACGGAGATTACTATCTGCATGCGATACCCCCGCAATCCTCCGGATTTTTACCGACCTATTATACAAGTGCCCTTGACTGGCAGGAAGCCACGATTGTCTCCCTTTCAAAATGGGATAATCCGTATGAAATCCAGCTGGTTGCCGCAGATCCACTGACCAGCGGCCCCGGGACGATCGATGGTCATATTGTGAATGAAAATCTGAGAGAAACGATCGTGGATAAGATCATGATGATCCTGTCGGATACGAACGGACATAACCTTACATATTTCGATGTTTCAGAAGAAGGTGAATTCAATTTCTCATCACTGGCTTACGGTGCCTATTACCTGAAAGCTGAAATAGCAGGGGTGAACTGTGCGCCGATCCTGGTAATCATCAGCGCCACACAGCCTGGTGCCACAGTATCACTTACGTTCACTGGGAACAGCATCACAGGTATCCATGACTTTTCAGTAATCCTGGAAACCGTGGTCATCCGCCCGAATCCGTTTACCGACAGGATCGATCTGACTTTCTCCCTGAACACGGGATCAACCGTCAGGATTGAACTGATCAACTCGCGCGGACAACTGGTATTGACTAAAGAGACTGAAGCCCGGAAGGGCATCAATGAATTGGCAATCCGGCCGCCGGACCTGGCGGATGGCCTTTATTTCGTGCATATCTCAACCGCGAATGGAATGGACGTCTGGAAGAAAGTGATCAGGCACTTCAGGTCTCGCTAAGTCCAAAGTGCTTTTTAATAGCCTCATCCCCTGCAGGGGGTGTCCAATAAGTATCATCTTCTGTCTCGCAGTATCCATGTAATTAAAAAAGGTCTTGGTCTGAGCGAGTGGTCAGTTTGCTGCCACATTATCTTTACAAGATAAACTCAAAACCAAAACCCATGGAAACAACAAATTTAAGGGAAAAAGTAATTTTCTCAAACAAAAATCTTTATGTAGGAATGGATGTTCACGAGAAAAGTTGGAATGTCTCCATTTTTTTAGAAGACATGTTTATTCGATCATTTACTCAACAACCATCTGTTGAAGCATTAGAGGTATTGTTAAAAAAGGATTATCCAGGAGCTAACTACTTGTGTGGTTATGAAAGTGGCTATTGCGGGTTCTCCATTCAAAGAAAGCTAAAGCAACATGGGATTGCATGTCAAGTCCTGCATGCAGGAGATATCCCTCAAACAAACAAGGAAAAGCTTACAAAAAGGGATCCGGTTGATTCAAAAAAAATCGGGGAAGCACTTTCTGCAAAAAAGGCAAGGCCTATTTACATTCCTGATGAAGAAAGCGAGCAAGACAGAGGATTGATCAGGTATCGGGATCGGGTACAGAAAGACTTAACCAGGTGCAAGAACAGAATCAGGAGTATTCTATATGAATTTGGTATATCCTTGCCAGAGCGGTTTACTAAGGGATGGAGTAATAGATTTATTCAATGGCTCCAGGAAACAGAGCAAGTAATTGGGTCAACCCGGACTACCCTCAACTATATGATTGAACAAATGGAGGCCCATCGTAGTTTGTTATTGAAAGTTAATCGTGGCATAAGGGCGCTTCAAAAAAGTCCAAAGTACAAACAAAGAGCTCAATATCTAACAAGTATTCCTGGTATTGGTCCCCTTAGTGCAATGATAATTCTAACAGAGCTAATAGATATTCGAAGATTCGGTTCTTTCAGGGATTTGAATTCCTATGTGGGTTTTTATCCCATGGAACATTCTACGAGTGACAAAGAGCATAAAGGAGGCATCATGATAAGGCACAATAAACACTTGCGGAAATTGCTTGTGGAGGACGCCTGGGTTGCAATGCGTCATGATCCCGCCCTAACCCTGGCTTTCAATCAATGGTCTGTTAGAATGACCGGGAAACGTGCAATCGTTAAAATTGCCCGGAAATTACTCAGCCGGATCAGATATGTATTAATTAACGAAACGGTTTATACAAAAGGAATTGTGAAGTAATAAAGCCATGATTGTTTACAGAATATTTCATCACGTTAAGCTGGAGCACTTCGTAAATCTTGTGATTCCAATTACATTTCGCAGTTTGTGCCCGGCTATTTTTACTGACATTTTAATATATACATGTGGCCGAAAGAAAGCGGACTACTAATAGGAGATTGAGAAAAATCAGTAAACAATCTGGACAAAAAGGAGGTAACTTTGCATGGGCAACAAAACATTCTTGAGGAAGTAGGAGTGGATAATTTTCCACCCTGCTTTCAAGAGAAAAAAATGAGCTCAACCCTCCAAGGCCTGATTTTAATTCATAGGAGATTAGCGCAGATTAAGCGCAGAGTTTCGCAGAATACGTAATATCAGGCTAAAACATCTGCGGAAATCAGCGACAAATTTGCGAAAACCTGCGTGAAAATTTGTTTCTCATACTTATTAGTCACCCCCACGGGGGTTGAGGTGTTTGGGTTAATTCCCAGACGCGCGCTACCAGGCGAAATGAAGGTAAGAAGGGCTGAAGGGCAGAAGGCACAAGGTCAAGGGTCAATTCGTAATCCGTAATCCGTAATCCGTAATTCGTAATTAATTAACACGTATCTGAACTATATTTGTAACCTTTCCGGCAAAACCTCATCTTACCTCAAAATTCGCAACTATGATTTTACAGATTGACAACCTGAATAAACAGTACAGCAATGGCGTCGTTGCACTGAACAATGTAACGCTTACCATTGATAAAGGAATGTTCGGACTGCTCGGACCCAACGGTGCGGGAAAGTCTTCCCTGATGCGGACACTGGCCACATTGCAGGATGCCGACAGCGGAACGGTCATGCTGGGCGATATTGACGTTCTGAACGACAAGGATGCAGTACGGAAACTACTGGGTTACCTTCCCCAGGAATTTGGCGTTTATCCAAGAACATCTGCCGTCGACCTGCTCGATCATCTCGCACTTCTCAAAGGGTTTACCAACCGCACCGAGCGAAGGGATATCGTGAACCACCTGATCAGCAAGGTGAACCTGACCGATTACCGGAAAAAAGCCGTGAGCAGCTACAGCGGCGGGATGCGCCAGCGCTTTGGAATTGCCCAGTGCCTTATCGGAGATCCGAAACTGGTCATCGTGGATGAACCCACAGCCGGCCTTGATCCAGGCGAACGCAACAGGTTTTACAATATCCTGTCGGAGATCGGCGAAAACATCATCGTCATCCTGTCCACGCACATCGTGCAGGACGTTCGCGAATTATGCACCCGCATGGCCATCATGGATAAAGGGAAACTTCTTTTCAGCGGCAATACCGACGATGCGTTGTTGCAGATCAAAGGCAAAGTATGGGAGCGAAAAGTCGATAAAGCGGAATTGCCCGTGTACAAGGATAAATACAGGATCATTTCAAGCAAACTTTCCGGCGGCAAACCCCTGATCCATGCATTTTCCAATGCGGATCCGGGGGATGGTTTTACAAAAGCCGAGGAAAACCTCGAAGATGTCTTTTTTGTCAGGCTGAATGAATTAATCTGACCGCCAATCCGGAACGCTATGTGGAAATTTATCAGATACGAATGGAAATACTGGCTCCGGTCTCCCATGACCTGGATATTCCTGATCATTAATACAATGATGGTCATGGGCGCGGTTTCTTCCGATAACGTTACCCTCGGAGCAGGGGTTGGGAGCGTTCATAAGAATGCACCTTATGTCATCCAGTTCTACTACGGTGTGATGTCGCTGGTCTGCCTGCTTATGACGACCGCCTATATGAACGCTACCGCCAACCGTGATTTTGCGCACGACATGTACCAGTTTGTCTTTTCATCTCCCATAAAGAAGAGAGATTATTATTTCGGGAAATTCATCGGTGCCGTCACCATTGCCATGTTGCCCTTGCTGGGCGTATCGCTGGGCAGCCTGATCGGTCCGCTGATGCCATGGGCACAACCTGAACGTTACAGCGCCGCAGCCTGGAACGGGCATATACTGGGTATCCTGACCTTCGCCATCCCGAATACGATCATTGCAGCCGTCTTGCTTTATATGCTTGCCATTCTCTTCAGGAACAACATTGTATCCTTTATCGGGGCCATGGTGATCCTCGTGCTTTATGCCGTATCTGCGGGTTTTACAAAGGATATTGAAAAGGAATGGCTGGCAGGACTGCTTGACCCTTTTGGTTTCCGCACCGAAAATATTGTCTCAAAATACATGACTGTGGATGAGAAAAATGCGCACGGAGTGGCTCTTTCCGGGGCTTTCTTATTCAATCGCCTGATCTGGATGGGTTTCAGCATTTTGATACTGGTGGCCGGGTATTTCCGGTTTTCTTTCAGCATCAGGAACAGGAAACCGAAAAAGGAGAAAAAGGATACACTGCAGGACCAGACGCTCAATCCTGCCTTTGCAGTTTCATCTGCCGGTATGGCCAAAGGGTTTTCTCTGTCCGTCCTTTGGCACATGGTCAGGTTCGAAACCCGGGCGATCATCCGGAACCCCACATTCATCATCATCACGGTGATCGGGCTGCTCAACATGGTTGCTGCCATGACAAGCTTCACCGGAAGGTACGGCACCGCACGGTATCCTGTGACCTATGAGGTCATCGATTCCATAAAAGGGTCATTTTTCCTATTCCTGGTGGCCATCATCACGTTTTATACCGGGGTCGTGGTCTGGAAGGAACGGGATGCAAAATTCAACGAGATCCAGGATTCCACCCCTGTTCAGACTTCACTGCTGTTCCTTTCAAAAGTGATCGCCATGGTGATCTCCATCGCCCTCATCCTGGTCTGCACCATCCTGATCGGTATGGTTGTGCAGACGTTCTACGGCTACCACCGGTACCAGCTGGATGTTTACATCCAGTCGCTGCTTGTGATGAGCCTGCTGTCATTCACTTATATGGTTGTGATCGCACTGTTTTTTCACTATGTCATCAACAACCGTTACATCGCTTATTTCGCCTTTGTTGCCTTTGTGATCCTGAACCAGTTTATCTGGGGCCTGTTCCAGGTAAGCACAAATATGGTCAAATTCGGCTTAACGCCTACTGTTACCTATTCCGACATGAACGGGTTCGGGCCTTTTATTCCCTCCGTGGCCTGGTTTAATGTTTACTGGTTCCTGTTTTCGGTTCTTCTCGGGTTTGTGGTATTCTCTTTTTATATCAGGGGGATGGAGTCAGGCTTTGGTCATCGTACCCGTAATTCGGGGTCGTTGCTGATGAAATATAAAGTGCCCCTCGCAATTTCAGGGATCCTGTTTGTGCTGTGCAGCAGCTTTGTCTATTACAACACGAAGATCCTGAATAAGTATGACTCGGAAAAGGAGCTGGAGAGCAAACAGGCAGATTATGAACGGGCTTACAAAAAATATGAGCATATTGCACAGCCCCGTTTCTATAAATATACATACAACATCGACCTGATGCCATACCAGCGCAGCATGAAGGCTGTTGTTGAAGCCTGGGCCAGGAATATCTCCGGACAACCTGTCAGCGAGCTTCATTTCACCCTTCCCCAGGTTCCCGACAGCATAAAGATCATCCTTCCCGGAAGCAGGTTGAAGTTGAACGATACGCGGCTGGGATACAGGATCTATTCACTTGCAAAACCCATCCGGCCGCACGATTCCGTGCTTGTAACCGTTGCGGTATCCAGGATCACAAGGGGGTTTGAGAACGAAGTGAGCTTCACCCAGCTTACGCAAAACGGCACCTTCTTTAACAACACCGATATCATGCCCGTTTTCGGTTACAATGGCTATTATGAGATCTCCGACAAAAACAAACGTTTGAAGTATAAGCTTCCCAAACGGCCGCGCATGGCGAAACTGGATGAAAAAGACCTTGCAACAAGGGCAAACAACTATCTTAACCACGATGCCGATTGGGTGGAGGTGAACACCACCATCAGCACGGCGCCCGACCAGGTCGCAGTAGCCCCGGGCAGTCTTGTGCGGTCATGGGAAGCCGGTGGAAGGAAGTATTTTTCTTACCATCTCGACCAGCAGTCTCTTGATTTTTATTCATTCATCTCGGCGAAATATGAAGTAGCGAGGAAAAAATGGAACGGGATCGACCTCGAGGTGTATTACATAAAAGATCATGCATACAACGTCCCGAACATGATGAAAAGCATGGAGAAATCGCTGGATTATTACATTAGCAATTTCGGGAAATATTACCACCGTCAATGCCGCATCATTGAGTTTCCGCGCTATTCAAGCTTCGCACAGGCCTTCCCGGGCACCATGCCATACAGCGAAGGCATCGGGTTTATCGTTGACCTGCGTAACGTGACCAAGGATGACATCGATCTTGTGTTCTATGTTGTGGCGCATGAAATGGGTCACCAGTACTGGGCGCACCAGGTGTGCGGTGCCGATATGCAGGGCAGCGAGCTGATGAGTGAAGGTTTCGCCCAGTATTCCGCCCTGATGGTGATGGAAGAAGAATATGGCAGGGACAAGATGAAAAAGTTCCTGAAATATGAAATGGATGGTTATCTGAGCGGAAGAAGCAGTGAATATGAGGCGGAACGGCCCCTGGTGAGATCGGAGCACCAGGGATACATCCATTATCAGAAGGCCAGCGTGGTGATGTATTACCTGAAGGAAATGATCGGTGAGAAGAAGGTGAATGAGGCGTTGCGGAGCCTGATCGATTCATTCGCTTATGCACAACCGCCTTACCCTGTCTCCCCAATGGCCATCAGGGCGTTCATGCGTGTGACACCGGACAGTCTGCAATACCTTATCGATGACCTGTTTGAAAACATCACCCTGTTCTCCAACCGGATGGAGGATGCGACTGTTAAAAAATCAGGTAATGAATATGAAGTGACCCTGAGGACTTCATCTGAAAAGTTCAGGGCGGATTCACTGGGAAAGGAGAGGGGCATTCCGGTCACCGATTATGTGGATATCGGTATTTTTGCACTGCCTGCAGGTAAAAATAACCCGGGAAAGCCCTTGCTGCTAAAACGGGTCAAAATTACCAAAAGGGATAACCTGTTTACCTTCCGGGTGCATGAAAAGCCCTACCAGGCGGGCATTGATCCATATAATTACCTGATCGACCGGACGCCGGAGGATAATCTGAAGACGGTTCAGGGAGATGTGGAATTACGTTAATAATGAGTGTCTGGTCGAGGAATAGAGATTGAACGACCATTCAACATTACATTTCTACAATCCCGTTTCTAACGGCAAACCGGATAAGGTCGAGCAGGGTGTGCTGATTGGTTTTTTCGAACATATTGGCTTTATGCCTGACAACCGTACTTGCACTGATATTGAGTTGTTGGCTGACTTCGTCAATGATGAACCCTTTGGCCAGCAGTTTTAGAATTTCCAATTCCCTGGCACTGAAATAAGGAAGGTTTGGATTTTGCGGGTTGGTTACCTGCTTCTTCCCATTCAGCAGGTAATCAAGGGCAATATCACTGTAGTATTCTGAAAAGTAATGCTTGCCGGTCAGTATTGTTTCCACGGCCACCTTGATTTCCTTGATTTCGGCCTCCTTTGATATAATTCCCATCAGCCCTCCATTGATGACTCCCGGGATCAAATCCTCAATCTTTTCCATCGTAATCATGAGTATTTTGACTTTTGGAAATTCCTTCAGGATTTCTGCTGAAGTCTGAAACCCGTTCATCCCCTTCATCCTGTAATCCATCAGGACAACATCCGGCATAAACTCAGAAGCCATTTTTATTGCTTCGGGACCATTATCAGCCGTGGTAAACTCCCAGTCAGGTTCATTTTTGGTTAATAAAGTGACGATCCCTTGTACAGTTATCCCATGATCATCAACAACAAGAAATTTTCGTTTCATATGTAGTCGTTTTAGTTGAGCAAATGTATTAAAATAATGATTATCCAATGGTCCGGAAAAGGGAAATGGGTATGGGATGGGAGAAAACGATCTACATAAAATTATGTAGCTGCAATTGAAAAATTGCATAATCCTGCGTATTGTTTTCACCTTTTCCGGGATTATATATTTGCCAATCACTCTTCACAGATACAACCTGGTATGATAAAGCCGGCAAGAGAAATTACCTGTTTCAGATATGGCTATTCTTTGATTAGCATAATTCTCTAAATGTTTAACCCCTTAATTTTTATTGTATGGCAAAAAATGCAAGAAACATCGTAACACAGGGACTCAGTGGAAAACTTGGAGACCTGATCGTGTTCCGGCAGTTGAATGATGAAACCATCGTGTCGGCAAAACCAAAAAAGAGAGTTGCACCCCCAGGCCAGGGGGAAATCGATCGGCGGAAACATTTCCAGGAGGCTATCCTTTACGCAAAGGAGGCCTACAGTGAACCAGCGCTTAAAGAGGAATACAAACAGAAAGCAAAGGGGAAAGGAATGTCCGGGTTTAACATAGCAGTAGCCGATTTCATGAATGCGCCGCACATTGACGAGATTGATGTGAGCAATTATCATGGCCAGGTGGGTGATACCATCAGGATTCGCGTTACCGACAATTTCAAGGTTGACAGTGTTCATACGACAATCAGGAAAGGAGACGGTACTGAAGTAGAAGAAGGTCAGGCGGAAGTTTTGCCGAATGGCCTCGACTGGGAATACAAGGTTACACAGGCAAACACCTTTTCAACCGGTTGTATGTTCATTGTGCATGCTTTCGATATCCCGGGAAATGACACTGAACTGAATCATTCGAATTGATTGGCAGGTTTGGTAGTTGATTGACAGGCAGAGGCCGCTCCGAAAGGGTGGCCTTTTTTTGTGCATGGAAGATAAAAGTGAAGAGTGAAAAGTGAAGAGTGAAAAGTGAAGAGTGAAAAGTGAAGAGTGAAAAGTGAAGAGTGAAAAGTGAAAAGTGAAAAGTGATGGATATTGCGGACAGTTTGTCATAACGGACAGAAATGGATGGAGAATTTTTGGTCGGGTTCTGTTCGACTTCAGTTCGAGAGGAGAACGAGAGCACCCCGGAAGGAAAATTCATTGACAAATTGTCGGTAAAAAGAGAAAGTCAACATTGAAAAAAGAAAAAAGGCGAGTTTCCCCGCCTTAGATGTTTTCACAACGGAATAATCCTTATTGTGATTTGCTTTAGATTGTCAATAAAGCTTGCTGGAAAATTATTAATTTAGTAATATTCATTTCGGAATAATATTTTAATACCTTTGATCAGTTATAGGTTTTTCATGTTATTTATCTCATATATAACCCCCAACTCTTAATGAAATTAGAAAAGGATTTCTTTTTTCTTCTTGGCGGTCACGATCTGGAAATGATCGAAATAAAAACGATTCTGACTGAGTATAAAAATTCCAAACATCCCGAATTTCAAGTTGATTACTTTGATAATAATCTGGAATGGGGAGCCCGATTAAGCAGCTATTCTTATAGCATTCCAGGTTTAAAATCGAAAACTATTGTTGGCTTGGAGTTGACGGAGGATATTACTCCACCTGCCAATTATTTTAGCATTGATCATCATGGGGAAAGAGCCGATTCGCTTTCTTCCCTCGAACAAGTTGCTGCTTTATTACATATTCAACTCAATCGATTTCAAATGCTTATTGCGATTAATGATCGGAACTATATTCCCGGCTTGTTATCCTTTGGCGCTACCAAAAAAGAAGTTGATGAAATACGAATCAATGATCGGAAGGCACAGGGAGTAACGGAAGAGGATGAGAACCATGCTGTTGATTCAATTAACAATCACCTCGAACTAATACAGAATATTATAACAGTCAAATCATCGACGTCGAAATTTTCAACAATTACAGACAGATTATTCCCTTTTGAACGTCTCCTGATTTATAATGATGATATCTTGACCTATTACGGTCAATATGCAGTGAAACTGCCAAACGCATTTCCAACGCTTATAAATGAGAAAAAAGCCTATTTCGGAGGTGGGATGAACGGATTCTTTGGGATAGGGAGAAATGAAGTTTCCAAAGCTGAATTAAATCAAATCAAAGAGCGAATATATTCGATTATAAATAACGAATTGAATACACCATGAATTTGTACAGTTATCATGTTTTTCTGTTCCCGTTTCAATGGTATTTCACTGGCAAGGAAATGAGGAATAAGACACTTGAGGAGAGAACATGTTTGCCGGAACTGTTAAAATTGTTTTCGCCAACAAAATGGAAACGAGGGAAGTATTCGACTGATACGATACTGAATTACAATGAGTACAATTATTTTTATGAGATGGTCCGGGACGTTTTATTTGATGTTGGGAAAGAACCTGATAAAACTCTTGTCGCCAATTTAGTATATGATGTTCAGCCTGATCAATTCACATATGAATTTAAAGTTTGTACTGATCCGGTTAATGAAGTATTTAAAAAGTATTCACTTTACATTGATGCCATTATACTTCATCTTTATACAACAGGTGTAGGTGTACTTTCATTTCATCTCAACAACCGAAATGAGGAACAGAAATCACCTGATGATATTTTAAGGATCAATCAGGCGGGCCGAAGAATCTATCCCCCATTCTTTGGAATTAGTTCTGCAAACATTGGATCTCAAGAGCAATTCTCAAACTCCGATTTCTCATCCGGATTAGATTCTCTTCAAAAAAATGAGTTGGCAAAAGACTTTGAGATTTTGGGCAGTAAAGGATATGAAGATTTTAGCAGATACAGGGATCCAAATCAATTTTCAACAAATCCTTTTCAATTGCCTGGACATATAAATATTCTTTTCAGGGATATTCCATTTACAGTTGATAAAAGCGATTATCTGTCGGATACAAGAAAGGTTTACATTTCTCCATTACTTGATGACCGTATGTATGTAGTTTGCTGGTATGGAAACGATGAACTGATAAAGGAATTAAAAGCGAACGATCAGGATCATTGTCGTGACGAGGATGGTAAACTAACCTATTTAAAGCATACCTGGTGGTACAAGTTCGTGTTTAATGACCAGAAAGATATGACGTGCCAGAATCCGGAAATGATGCAGAAATTGATGCGAAAGCATACTTATGCCAGATGGAGCGATTACGGCACTTTTTATGGGGTGAACCGTTATTCATTTGTTTGCCTCACGGGTTCGCTTGAGAATTTAAAACGATTTAATGCTGCATTCCTGGTAAATCATATGCAGACAATGTATTATAAATTGTGTGAATTGTGTCTTGTTCAACGAGCATGCATTCTCAGGTTTTCAGATGAGGTATCGCGTATCTCTAACATGAGTGATAATAAAAAGATCCCATTATCAGAAAGGGTTAGTAATTTATACAAGCAGTATATCCGGTTTGTTGACCGGATCTATTTTCGTGAAATTACCGCACAGGAACAGGGTATTGAGTTGTACAATATGGTACAGGAACATATGCAGATCGAGCGCAATGTAAAGGACCTTGATAAAGAAATCGAAGAATTGCACAGTTATATTACGCTTGTTGAAGAGAAGAAACAAAACCGGAACATAGAATTACTTACAATTATTGGAGCATTATTTATACTACCGAGTTTTATAACAGGATTTTTCGGAATGATCATTTTACCTCAAATGTTAATGCCTGGACAGAAGGCGTTTGGACTTTGGAAATCAATTCTGTTAATCCTCCCTTTAATTGTTGGACCAGTCATTTATTTAATGATCGACAAACGACGGAATCGAAAATGGGATCATAAGTTATTATTCTTGCTTTCATTTTTAGTCATAGTCGCCATTTTGATAACACTTGTTTATATGTTTATATTTATTCCTCAACAACAACAATCAAACTAATGGAACAATTATCAAAAAAGTATCATCCTTTCTGGATCTTTATAACATTATTCATAGCAACAGGAATATCGTTCCTTCCGGAGTCATTTGCTGTTGATAAAATGGCTGGTTGCAATTGTACATATGTCATCCTGTTTGGGATCTCAAAACTGCTAATAATGTTTGGGTTGATCTTATTCTCGTTTTTCCTCTCATGGCAGCGTTATCAGTATTATTTGGAAGAACTAAAGAAAAAAGCCAGGGATGATGAATGGGAACGAAAGAGGTCAGAACATAACCAATTATTTGAAGAAGCTAAACCTAGAAGGAAAGATGATGAAAACAGAAACCTGATAAATGACCTATTCCGCTTGATTGAATCAGCAAAGGAAACAACAGAAAAAACGGAATCCGCACCCGTGAAGGAAAATGGAGACAAACTGCTTGTAAGGGTCATTGAAAAGAAGGTAACCCTTGATACAACAAAATTAGAATTGCTGATTGAAAATTATAATAAATTCAGTTCTCAACATAAGACCAATTAAAATGTACAAACTTGAATTTACGTTAAAGCAGCACACACCTCTGATCCATTTTCAGCATGATCAGGCAGGGGCTACTCTCAGAGCAACGGAAGTAAAGCCAAAGTTGGACAGGTTCATAATAAGAGCCCTTCATCTCACTGAGATTATTAAGGATCAACATGAAAAAATCGAACAACCCAAACGAGAATTTGCGGATTGCTTCATTAATAAAGGGAAGGATCATTTGGCATTAGATTATAAGATTAGAATTGATAAAATTGGAAGCGATGAAAGATATTTCATTACAAGTAATCCCAGATCAAAAAACGAAATTGAAAAGGAGCAACTTGTAAAAAAGGAATTATCTGCAATATATTTGAATCAAACACAATATTTTGGCAATAATGAGAACCTTAAAAACCATGGTATTGAAAAAAGGGAAGAGATTAAAATTGGAATAAAAGCAAAGGGTATTACTATCTCCATCTGCACATTTTCGTTGGGTTTATATAAAATTTTTTGTTCTGATAATCTGAAAATGTTAAAAGCATTTTTTGTGGCAAACACTTTCGGTACAAGGCAAAATAAGGGTTTTGGTTGCTTTTTACCTGAAGGAATTTCAGAAGAGGAAATTGTGAGCTGTTTGAATGTTGACCCAAGTATTATTGGTGTTTTTAAAAAAGAGTTATCTGGGAACTTCATTGCCAAAATTCAGGAAATAGCAAGGGACTATTCATTGTTAAAGAGAGGAAAAACCTTTAATGGATATAAGAAGTCAAAATTATGGGAATATTTATGTGCGACTCAACAAATCAAATGGGAAAAAAGAAAAATTAAATTGCATATAAAATCGAATAATCCATCTCTTTTCAATTCATTAAAAGCAGAAAATAGTCCACACAAAATAGACGATTGCGGCGATGCTGATGGTTCAGATTCTTTCGCATATATCAGAGCGTTACTTGGATTAGCAGAGCACTACGAATTTGTTAAAGTTGATAGATCTCGCTTGAAGGTTAAAATAGCTGACAGTTCTCCAGCAGAATTTAAAATTGATAGATTCCAATCTCCTATTAGCTACTTAGTTAGTGATAATGTAATTTATCTAATTGCGCGTTCTATTGATGAGAATTTGCAAAAATATACTGATAATTCAGGTAAACAATATTTGCGTCAATTTAGTTTCGAAATTCCGGGACTTCCAAGTTTTCAATTAACAATTCCAACAAACTTTGATTTAGTGGATTTTCTTTCAAAAAAATCTGGGTATATTAAACTAAATTAGTATCATATGTCACAATATTACCTTGCTCTCACAATCGGCCCAATTCACAAAACCATGCAAATGGCTCGTAAAACGAGAGAATTTTGGGCTGCAAGCATGCTTTTTTCACTTCTTTCAAAAGAACTCTGCAGTGAGTTATTAAAAGCCGGTATCCAGGAGGATGATTTCCTTGTTCCCGACAAAACCCTGTTCAAAAAACAAGTTAGGAACATTGGTTTGTATATGGACAGAATAATTTGCAGGGTGTCCAGCACGAATTTCCTGGCCATTCTTGAAAATGAGATAATATACCCAGCGCTGAAGAAGTTGGCCGGCTCCTTGAATTCCGTGCAAGGGGTTAATGTAACTGCAGAAGAACTGAAAAATTATTTTAAAATCTATGCGATTTGTAAAACCTGTCTTACGGATAATCCATTAGGCGAGATTTCAACCACCCTGAATACCCTGGAGGTTTTCAATGTTCAAAATTCTTATGACACACTTAGCAAAAAAGTCTGGTTCTTTCTTGAAAATGTAAATACCGAATATGATGATCAACAGGGGATCCTCAAAAGTTCATTCCTTGAAAAATATTTCGATGTTCCTGACTACAATGGCAAAATTCGTCTCCCATCAATCGGAGAGATAAGCACGTATCAATTGAGAGCGATAGCTCCAATAGAAAAGAAACCTTCATATAAGGAGATTTTTGATGAGATTAATAAAAATGGGAAAACACAGAAAAAAGATTTGTTTGGCTTGTTAAGAACAAGTTTTGAGACGAATCTAAAAACCTACCACAAATATTATTGCATAATACAGGCTGATGGAGACAAACTGGGAGCCACATTAATGAAATCTGACAGGTCGGCTGTTTCAAATATTTCTGCTGATTTGATCTCATGGGGAGAAATTGCTCTGAAGGAGCTTCTTAGATATGGTGCATTACCCATTTATATCGGAGGTGACGATCTCTTAAGTTTTGCTCCTGTCAATAATGGAAATGAAACAATTCTGGATCTTGCCTACGAGCTGAATAGCCAGTATAACCAAATGAGCCATCTTACAGGGATTACGACATTAAGCATCGGGGTCAAAATTTCCTATTATAAGTCGCCTATGTATGAGGCATATATCGATACGTTTGATTTGCTAATGAAAGCAAAGGAATTTTCCAATTCCTGTTGCATTAATATAGACAAACACAGTGGTCAGCCCCACCAGTTCAGATTCTCCTTTAATGAGGAATACAAGCAATTTGTAAAGCCGATTTCTGACACAATGGTTTCTGAAGAAAAGGAAAAAAGCTTCTTAACTTCAGTCATTTACTCCATTCTTAACAATGAGGAATTGATATTCACTGTTTGCAATAACAAGAATAGGCTATGGGCGTTTTTTCAGAATAATTTTGATGAGGCCAGAGATAAAAGAGATAATTCTCATCTTAACTCTTTAAAATACAAATATCTTTATAATATCATGGAATATATCCATTATCTGTTTGTTCTGTTTGGCGACAAAAAGGATAAGGAATCCGGACTTTACCTTGCAACATTGCAGCTGTATTCCACATTAAAAACACTACGGTTCATAAAAGGTCTTGACGATGACAAAGAATAACACAAAATCATATTTTATTGAGATAATGCCTGCCGGGTATTATTTCTTCGGAGGGGAACGCACGTTTCTTACGGTGGAAAAGGATAAATACGGTCAAGAGATTACCAATTACTTCGCGACCAGCAACTTATTACCCCAACAAACAACTTTGCTCGGCATGTTGCGACACCTCCTGCTAATACTTTACGGTAAATTAGACGGAACACAAGAGGAAAAGAAAGACTTGATCGGATCAGTAAATTTTGGAATTGAGAAAGACAGCCCGTACGGCCTGATTGATTCTTTTTCACCCGTAATTCTATTTAATCCCGAGACAAAGAGAAGAATAACCCCTTTTGGTTTCGATGAACAGTTGTATGCCGATCCGATTTCGGAATTGCCACCTAAACAAGTTAAAATTCAGTATAAGCAAGAGCCGTTTCCGGCATATCTGAATGGATTGAAGGATTCTTCACCTGCCCTGGAGGGTTTTAACTACAAACAACCGATAAGCCTTTTATGGGAAGATGAGAATAAAGAAATTTACTCAGAAAAAGATTTATTTAAGAAGTTGACAAAAGTCGGTGTCGACAAGAAGAAGTCAGATGATTCTTTTTATAAACAGACTTTCGTTGGACTGAAAAAAGGCTTTTCCTTTGGGGTCTGGGTAGAATTCAATGAGAACCTGGATGAGGGTAAAATAGGAAAAGTACTAATGCCTTTCGGTGCTGATCAAGGGTTGTTTAAAATTGCCTTTCGGACGGATGTTCCTAATATTTTCGATTACCCGGAATCCAGTGGGAGTAGCTTGATGAAAAAAATTGTGTTTCTAAGCGATGCCTGGGTTGACGAAACAGTGTTATCTAAAGTTGAATTTGGAATAACCGAATTTTCAGATTTTCGGTTCATTAAGTCCAAAAGTGAAAATTTTTACCAGCTAAACCAAGGTTCCAAGAGTGCAAAATATTATTTAATGAGTCGAGGCTCTGTGCTTTACCCGGGTTCCTCTTTTGACCTAACATTGTTAAATAACCCGGCATTCAGAAGGATAGGTTATAATTATTTTAGAACAATTTAAAATATCAACCATGACACAGTTTTACAGCATCAACTGCAAATCCCATCTCCATGTTGGAAGCGGAGACAGCAACTATGGAGTTATTGACAAATTGATCCAACGGGATCCAAGCAATCAGACACCCTGTATCTTTTCAAGCAGCCTAAAGGGGGCATTCAGGGAGTATTTTGAAGAGTTTAAAGAAGCAGATCAGGTTGAGAAAATTTTCGGAAAGGATACGAAAGGCAAAATTATCTTCCACCAGGCTTATCTATTGAGCATCCCCGTCAGGAGCAATCAATTTCCTTATTTCAACCTGACGGCACCCTTTGTGATAGACGAACTGATAAATCAACTTGGACTATTCGGCAATTCAGATTTTTCGGAATTGATAGCCAGACTTGCGGAATTTAAGGCTGCAAAGCAAGATGGAAAGGTGGTCATTTTCAATACCAGGAAAGATAATCTGAAAATTGAAGAATTTGAAGAAGCCGATATTGTTAATAACGTCACAGTTTCTATTGCCCAATCCTTAGCAGGATTATTTGGTGAACGCCTTGCAATTGTGGATGACTCAGATTTTCTCGACATGAGCAGTGATTTCAGGTTGCCTGTTATTGCACGGAATAACCTTGAGAATGGCCAGAGTAAAAACCTCTGGTACGAGCAGATCATCCCAAGGTCAAGCCGGTTCTTTTTTGCTGTTTCTGATATTCAGGGTGAACCATGTGAAGAATTCTATACTGAATTTAATAAACCAAAAATGGTTCAGATTGGGGCAAATGCAACAATCGGTTATGGTGTATGTTTAATTTCGAAATTCTAAATCCCAATTTATGAAACCAATAGATAAATTGTTACCTGTTGCATACAATGAATTAGCAGTTTCCGATTCAAAACTTGTCGATAACGAGAAACATGTAATAAGAGACAATGTATATGATGGGTATTTAGCGGGATTCGGACCGGCTGTGATAACTTCCGGACTAATTCAAACCCTTGCAACCTACGCCGCCGATGAAAAACGCCGTAAAGTTTTGGATGTCATTGCAAAGGTTGCTGCAATTGACGATAAAAAGACAGGTGACCTTTTGTTACTGCACTGCCTTGCACAAAGCAACAAACGAAAACTTAACATCTGGCGGAGCATGATAATTAATGCATCGGTTGCCTTGAAAATGATGATTCGTACATATTCTCCATTAAACGAACAATTGTCATGAGTGGAAATTTAGGCTATTCCTTTTATAAGGATATTTATATATTGAATCCCGAGAATATCGTTTCAGATGCTGATAGAATCCAGAGCCTATTGGAATCAAGGATTACTACACCTTCGGAAATTATTGGTAAACAGCACTTCCTTCTCTACACCACTTACCCCGGGATAGTTATAGGCACTGGCTTATCTCATGGTGTTAAAGATGACAACAATGATTTTAAGATCGGATTCACTTTTGATCATACAACCGGTTTACCTGTTATCCCGGGCAGTTCAGTTAAAGGATTATTGCGAAGTGTGTTTCCAAACCTTGAAAAAGATAAGCATGTCAGAAGCACAAAAACGAAATGGCTCCTTTCCCTCCTGGAGGGAATGCAGGACCCGGATGATGTTTATTTTAACAAAACATATCACCCCATTGTTAAAGAACCTGATGAGAAAGGAAGATCATTGATTTCCAATATTGAGAAAGAGATTTTTGACGGTATCAGAAATGATGAGAATGTGAATATTTATAAGAGGGACATTTTTCATGATGCCGTTATTTCCTCAATTAACAAGAAATTTCTTGGAACGGATTACATTACACCTCATTTTCCAAATGTGTTGAAAAATCCAATCCCGATTAAATTTTTAAAAGTCCTGCCTGAAATTGAATTCACGTTTCAGTTTGATCTAAAAAATGGGATATTGACATTTGATCAGAAGGTAAAACTGTTTAGAAAAATTCTTCTTTCCATTGGTATCGGGGCAAAAACAAATGTAGGTTATGGCCAGTTTGATCCTATTATGCCAGGTGTCAGACCAAAATCCTCCGGTAAGGCAATTGCGGAGCAAAAGTCAGCGAATATTATTACCAAACCTATTTTAAAAGTTCCAATTTTGCCATCACCAAAACCCCTGAATAAAGTAAATAATGGCGATAGAGTTGCCGGTACTGTGATGGATAATTCCAATGGTGAACTTTTTTTTAAAGTTGACGTTGATGGGGAGTATATTGTAAAACCAGTCAAATTTGGAAGCAGCCTAGATTGTAATATCGGAAGCAAGGCAATTTTAGAGGTTGCAAATAAACAAAAAGAAAAAGGAATCTGGACTTTGATTTTGAAAAATCCCAGGTTTATTCAATAGCCACTCATTCTTGAATTTTTTATTTATGCAAATCGCAATTTATAGATTTACGCCATTTTTACCACTTGGGAACCCCGTACCTTTCCAACCTGAAATTGCAACTGAGTGGTTCGGTAGAGTTTTCAAAGAGTTAGTTAACCGAAATCATGAAAGACTAATCAGGGTAGGAGTTAATACAGACCTTGCTCACAACCATGATGAAAAAACCTCCAATAGAATAACACGATATCCTTTGATTAATTACCATTATTTTGATGAAGTTTTTATTATTACAGGTATCAATGAAGGGAAAAATTTAATTGAGGAATTAATCAAGCCATGGAAATGTTTGATTGATCTCGAAAAAAATAAGATATATTTTAGATTTGAGTTTTTGGAGGAGAGAAAGTTGCAAGTTCGAAACACATCAAATAACTACTCATACTCATTGATTAACTGGCTGCCATTTAAAACTGAACCATATGAGATTTTTAAATCAACTCAATCAATAATTGAAAAGACCAGACTACTTGAAGAGAGACTACAAAAACATCTTGTGAATGATCTTAATAAAATACTTAATCCCAAAATATCCACTCCAACAGTAATAATAACAGGGATTGATAGTTTTGATAGGACTATGGTGCCAGTGACTGAAGATGGGAAAAAGCATTATTTTCAGCCGTTCACCATAAGGTTTGATACCAATGTAGATTTGGTCGATTTCACCACCTTGGGAAATCACAAAGCTTATGGTTTCGGAAGAGTAATGAGAAATTCATCCAATATTTCCTTAAAAACATATTCTAATAAAATAATGTTGAAGGCACATAAGACTTTGGTCACTGAAACTTAAATTGCTGGCCTCCGATCTGTGGCTTTTTGGTTGAAGTGGCTGCTTAGGACTATGGTCACTGAAACTTCATCCCCGCGAAAGCGGGGATCCTGGTCAGTAAGTGGCTCTGAGGATATTTTTTTCTGAAATCTGGGCATAGGTCCCCGTTTTCACGGGGGCATGTTGAAGCGATCGCGTAGGACTATGGTCACTGAAACCCTTTCTCGCTCTTGGGTGCCGCTTGTATCATTGGTTGTAGCAGCTGTGTAGGACTTCGGTCACTGAAACTTCCCCTGTACCCTTACGTCAGCTGCTGAATTTGTTGAAGCAGCTGTGTAGGACTTCGGTCACTGAAACTTATAGAGTTCTTGCACAAATTCAAGAAGTAGTGTTGTAGCAGCTGTGTAGGACTTCGGTCACTGAAACTCACATCCCTTGATGTAGATACCTGCAATGTTAGTTGTAGCAGCTGTGTAGGACTTCGGTCACTGAAACCAAAACCATTTTTTTTCTATGTAGGTTACTAATGTTGTAGCAGCTGTGTAGGACTTCGGTCACTGAAACTTTCTCCGTCTTTTCGACAGAGCCAAACTTTGTTTGTTGTAGCAGCTGTGTAGGACTTCGGTCACTGAAACTTGCTACCATCATAAAGATGGCGATCAGTGCGGTTGTAGCAGCTGTGTAGGACTTCGGTCACTGAAACAAAATTGCACTGGCCCATGGCACAGTTTGCATAGTTGTAGCAGCTGTGTAGGACTTCGGTCACTGAAACGTCGATGGATAGGTGAGATCAATAAAATTAGTGGTTGTAGCAGCTGTGTAGGACTTCGGTCACTGAAACTCATCTCCAGAATGAACAAACTGCTCTAGCTTTGTTGTAGCAGCTGTGTAGGACTTCGGTCACTGAAACAGAATCAGGTTATAGCCGAAAATCATATTAGTAGTTGTAGCAGCTGTGTAGGACTTCGGTCACTGAAACTTTGGGGAATCAACATCGAACTGATTATTTCCAGTTGTAGCAGCTGTGTAGGACTTCGGTCACTGAAACTCTTGATAATAACCCACTGGCACAGTTAATTTCAAGTTGTAGCAGCTGTGTAGGACTTCGGTCACTGAAACAGGGCGTAGGATGATACGTTGTTAAATTTGATGGTTGTAGCAGCTGTGTAGGACTTCGGTCACTGAAACTTTCTTTGGCTGGCATCAGAGAAATTTCCATCGTTGTAGCAGCTGTGTAGGACTTCGGTCACTGAAACACAAAATCGGGTTGTCAAATGCAGCAAGGATGATAGTTGTAGCAGCTGTGTAGGACTTCGGTCACTGAAACTCATGATCCCGAGCTACTTTTTGAGCAGGTCCAAAGTTGTAGCAGCTGTGTAGGACTTCGGTCACTGAAACATCAGATAGCTTACATTTGCCTTGAACAACCAAGTTGTAGCAGCTGTGTAGGACTTCGGTCACTGAAACCCTGGTTGTAATACCACATCGTAAACTCCATTGTTGTAGCAGCTGTGTAGGACTTCGGTCACTGAAACAATCGAATTGACAGCAGACGAGGCCCGCAAGTTGTTGTAGCAGCTGTGTAGGACTTCGGTCACTGAAACTCGAATGGATTTATACCTTTACTTATATCATTATCTATTGTAGCAGCTGTGTAGGACTTCGGTCACTGAAACTGAATTCATCATCCGTTTTGAATAGCTTCATTTTGTTGTAGCAGCTGTGTAGGACTTCGGTCACTGAAACAGGTGTTCATTCCCGGGTTACTATGATACTGTCGTTGTAGCAGCTGTGTAGGACTTCGGTCACTGAAACTAACAAGGGAATCCGGACCGGCAAATGCAGCCGCCTGTTGTAGCAGCTGTGTAGGACTTCGGTCACTGAAACACACTAACCGCTATAATTGATTTGTCGGTTTCTCTGTTGTAGCAGCTGTGTAGGACTTCGGTCACTGAAACACTATACTTACTAATATTATTAATCTGGTTTTCAGTTGTAGCAGCTGTGTAGGACTTCGGTCACTGAAACGAGGTCATCGTTGAAGGATATTGAATGAATAGGTTGTAGCAGCTGTGTAGGACTTCGGTCACTGAAACATCGCGGGTATTCAAGTACTCAGTAGCTTCAAGTTGTAGCAGCTGTGTAGGACTTCGGTCACTGAAACATTGTACGGCAAAATCTGAGCAATGCACTCAAGGTTGTAGCAGCTGTGTAGGACTTCGGTCACTGAAACTCGAATGGATTTATACCTTTACTTATATCATTATCTGTTGTAGCAGCTGTGTAGGACTTCGGTCACTGAAACACAGACACGGTGTCGCAATGGGAAAGGAGCTTGGGTTGTAGCAGCTGTGTAGGACTTCGGTCACTGAAACGCGCCTTGACTATCGAATCTGCTTTTTCTGTAGGTTGTAGCAGCTGCGTAGGACTTCGGTCACTGAAACTGAAAGTGGCTGTGTCCTTTTTGTTTGCAAAAGTAGTTGTAGCAGCTGCGTAGGACTTCGGTCACTGAAACCTAATACCCTTCTCTGTTCGTTGTCGAGGTGAGTTGTAGCAGCTGCGTAGGACTTCGGTCACTGAAACCCATCATCCAGTAGGGATTTTCTTCGCGCTCGTAGTTGTAGCAGCTGCGTAGGACTTCGGTCACTGAAACATGTCGGTATTGATTGACCCGTCAGATCCATTATGTTGTAGCAGCTGCGTAGGACTTCGGTCACTGAAACTATATGGTATTAAGGTAATAAGTGCTGTCAATGAGTTGTAGCAGCTGCGTAGGACTTCGGTCACTGAAACAATAAACCATGCGGCATTTAGCTGAGCTTGGTAGGTTGTAGCAGCTGCGTAGGACTTCGGTCACTGAAACCCTGCCCTGCCGGCGAGGCGCACATGCACACAAGTTGTAGCAGCTGCGTAGGACTTCGGTCACTGAAACTTCAGATCAATCTGATCCGTAAGGAAAACCATTGTTGTAGCAGCTGCGTAGGACTTCGGTCACTGAAACTAACAAAAAAAAGTATCCAGAATGGGCCTGACGGTTGTAGCAGCTGCGTAGGACTTCGGTCACTGAAACTCGCATTTACGAGATAGAAATTAACATCGTTCAAGTTGTAGCAGCTGCGTAGGACTTCGGTCACTGAAACCAATACCAAGCTACGGGATGTGGTCCCATTGTATGTTGTAGCAGCTGTGTAGGACTTCGGTCACTGAAACACATAACTTCGGTTAGGTCAATTTCGGTGAGAGGTTGTAGCAGCTGTGTAGGACTTCGGTCACTGAAACGAACACAACATCTTCGCTGGAAAGCGAATTAATTGTTGTAGCAGCTGTGTAGGACTTCGGTCACTGAAACACATCGGATCTTTCATATTCACGGTAATGGCTGTTGTAGCAGCTGTGTAGGACTTCGGTCACTGAAACTTTAGGCAAACATTATCAAACATCCCGCCTGAAGGTTGTAGCAGTTGTGTAGGACTTCGGTCACTGAAACTGTTTTTTGCTTTTTCGACTTCGAGCTTCCGTGAGTTGTAGCAGCTGTGTAGGACTTCGGTCACTGAAACCTACGGATTGCCCTTAAGTTATTTTCGATACTAAGGTTGTAGCAGCTGTGTAGGACTTCGGTCACTGAAACAGGCTTGAAGCTGAATTTAATCTTTTCTGTACAGTTGTAGCAGCTGTGTAGGACTTCGGTCACTGAAACATCATATAAAATATTGTTCCTGATGTCGGTATTTAGTTGTAGCAGCTGTGTAGGACTTCGGTCACTGAAACTTTCCCCCAATGCCTTATTTCACTTACTCCTAGTTGTAGCAGCTGTGTAGGACTTCGGTCACTGAAACATTCAGCTCTTCTTCTCCTGAGACGCTCTTTGGTTGTAGCAGCTGTGTAGGACTTCGGTCACTGAAACAAAAATCTTAGGATTTTTTTAATTAGGTTCTTCGGTTGTAGCAGCTGTGTAGGACTTCGGTCACTGAAACTGATCCAAATTGTACAAGGTAAATCCCTTATGTGTTGTAGCAGCTGTGTAGGACTTCGGTCACTGAAACCTACTATCTCGACTTCCTCATTGTCTAATCCATGTTGTAGCAGCTGTGTAGGACTTCGGTCACTGAAACGTTCATCTCGGATATTGTCTTCGCTGGATTATGTTGTAGCAGCTGTGTAGGACTTCGGTCACTGAAACCTGTCATCGTTGCATCACTTACTACTGTTGAATGTTGTAGCAGCTGTGTGGGACTTCGGTCTTTTAAAAGGTGATTGATTGATGAGGTGATGAAGTGATCGGGTGAATCTTTTAGGGATTGTCAAACCCCAGCAACTATTCAGGTGGGTTTAAATTTTATAAATTTGGCTTGAAACAGCGGAAGTTTATGGATATGATGGTACCATCATAATTCCGGATTCAAACTCATAATTCATAATTCGGGATAAAGTTGTAGCATCTGCATAAGACTTCGATCACTGAAACTCTTCATCCCTGCGGTGGTTTCTATGTCAAATTACTGGTATGATTGTACTCAATCAATAAATAAAATATCCGTTCCACACCATGATTAGTGTCAAATCAGCCTTACTTCCGGTCTTACGATTCCGGCCTTCAGATATGATTGTTTCGCTTCTCAAACCGCTCTACCATCCAACGTATGAATATGTAGGAGATAAGGATCAGCAGCGGCCAGGAAAATGTCCAGAGAATTTGTGAGATCATGGATCAATCGTTTTAAATGAATTAATAAGCATGGGTTTCAGCATTCAACTCCTGGGTTGTTATTTTCTTCCTGTCCATCGACCGCCAGGCATACCAGATGTATGCAAGAACGAAAGGTACCAGGAGTGACACATAACTCATAGCCGTTAGTGTGTAATGACTGGAGGAACTGTTTTCAATGGTCAGCGAACTCTGAAGATCATATGTCGACGGATAATAGGCCGTGTTGTTGAACCCGGCCAGCAGGAATACTGCCCAAACGGTTAATACAGTTCCGATCCCTGCCCCCCATATACCTTTGGTGTGACATTTTTCAAAAACAAACATTACCCGCAATGATCCGAGGAGAACTAAAACGACGCCGATCAGGAACATTACGGCGACCAATGGCATCTGGACCAGGTTGTGAAGATATTTATAAGGCATCATGGAAACTTGCTTCGTTCCCGGATCTACAGCAAAACCAGGGGAAAGAACCAGCCAGATCACAAAAGCGAGAAAGAAAACCAGGAACGGAACAAAGTTGAAACGGAGTTGCTTTTTTGCCCTGACCATTATTTCAGGATGGTCGACTCGGTTAAGGAAATAGAGGACGGCGAGCAGACGTGCCAGGAAGAAAACGGATAATCCGAGGAGAAGGTTCTGTACGTTCAGGGCAGCTTCAAGACCATGGGCAGGGCCTTTCCATTCGGAGATCACCGGCATCGAACCGGATGTGAGATCCACAAGATTCATTTTATTGACGGAAAAGGCCGAACCCGTGAAAAATGTAGCTACGGCAGTTCCGATGAGGACGGTTCCGAGCAACCCGTTGATCAGCAGAAATATCTCAAAGGTCCGCTGACCAAGGAAATTACCTGGTTTTTTACGGTATTCATAAGCTACGGCCTGGAGAATGAAGGCAAAAAGTATAGCCATCCACACCCAGTATGCCCCGCCGAAACTGGTGGAATAGAACAACGGAAAGGACGCAAAAAAAGCTCCGCCAAAAGTGACAAGCGTTGTGAAAGTAATCTCCCATTTCCTGCCCAGCAGGTTTACCAGCAGTGTGCGTTCATCTTCCGTCTTCCCGAGGGTATAGATCAGTGTTTGCCCTCCCTGGACAAACATAAGGAAGACCAGCAAAGCCCCCAGCAGGGATACAATGATCCACCAGTATTGCTGGAGCGATAGTAAGGATAACGATTCGAACATGGCGATATTTTTTATTATTTATTTAAAACCCTTTTTTAATTCGTTTGGTCATGATCCCTATGTCAGCAATGAGCAATGCGGTGAACAGCACGGCAAACAGCCAGAAAGTGATCTGCACGGATGATGCCTTAAGTTGCGACACAGCTGCTATGGCCGGAAGTATATCCTGGATAACCCAGGGCTGGCGGCCCACTTCTGCCACAAGCCATCCGAGCATGGTTGCGATGTATGCAAGCGGGATCGTCCATAAGGCTGTGTAGAGGATCACCTTTTTATTCTCGATCCTGTTCTTCACTGTCAGGATAAGAACGACAAGCAGAAGAGCTATGAAATGAATGCCGAGGAACACCATGATCCTGAATGAATAGAATGTTATAGGTATGGGGGGCACCAGTTCATGTATATCCCGGCCTTGATAATATCCATAGCCAAAATCCTTGAAATTAGCTTCCAGTGTGGCCAGGGATGCATTCTTCAGGCTGTCGTTCCCGGATTCCTTTGCTTTCGTATAGCTTCCCAGCGCATCGATGGCAGCTTTTCCGCGGTCGGCGCGTTCAAGGTAGGAGGGGATGCCGCGATCCGCATTTCCATGAACAAGATCATAGATCCCCGGAACATACGCATTCGGATCGAGGAATGCCATGTAGGAAAGCACATTCGGAACTTCGATCTTCGCTAAGAAATCGATCTTTTCATGTGGCTGGTTGACCTTTTGTTCATTCAGAACGCCAAATACGGCAAGCGGGGCATTCTGCCGGCCGGTATAAAGGTTTTCCATGGCGGCGAATTTCATCGGCTGGTGATGAGCCATTGCCCGTGCGGAACCGTCGCCCGTCATCATGATGAATAAGGATGCAGGCAGCCCGAAGCCTGCAGCTACGATAATGCTCTTTTTAGCCAGGCTGACATCGCGTCTTTTAAGGATGAACCAGGCACTCACACCGATCACGAAGATCGCAGCAAGCACATATCCGGAGGAAATCGTATGAAGGAATTTATTAATGGCCACAGGGGAAAACAGCACCTGCCAAAAATCAGCCATCTCATTCCTTGCCGTGTCCGGGTTGAACTTCATGCCGGCCGGTAGCTGCATCCACCCGTTCGCAACCAGGATCCACAGTGCTGAAAGGTTGCTCCCGATGGCAACCAGCCATGTTGATACCAGGTGGAAATTCTTGCTTACTTTATTCCAGCCAAAGAACATCACAGCTACAAAAGTCGTTTCAAGGAAAAATGCCATGATCCCTTCGATGGCCAACGGGGCACCGAATATGTCACCCACGAACCACGAATAGTTCGACCAGTTGGTGCCGAACTCGAACTCAAGGATCAGCCCCGTTGCCACCCCGATCGCGAAATTGATCCCAAATAGGGTCATCCAGAATTTGGTGATGCGCTTCCATTCTTCATTCCCGGTCTTTACATACAGGGTCTCCATAAATGCAATGATGAAAGAAAGCCCCAGGGTGAGCGGAACAAAAAGCCAGTGATACATGGCCGTAAGCGCAAATTGCGCCCTCGACCAGTCAACCAGTGAAAAATCAATATGATTCATATGCTATTTTGTATTTGTAAGTTCATGAATGACCCAGTTGCTTCGATCCTTTTCTGTACTGAATTTTGACTTAAGAAAATCGGGAAAGAAAAAGAATTTCAACACAAAGAAAATGATCACAAGCTTCAGCAGGATTATGATCCAAAGCTTTCTGCCTTCCTTCATATTCCTGAAACCGTCATGATATAATAAGTAAATCTTCCTGATTGTATTTATGATAATCATGATATAGTAACCTAAAACCACAGATTGCCGATAAAGGTAAAATAAAATTGAGAATTTGAATATATGACTGTGAGAAAAATCACAGGAAGAATTTGTTCGATGAAGTCAAATTCCGGAACATTCCGTTTGATTTTATAAGGCAATAGGCAATAGGCAATAGGCATTAGGCAATAGGCATCAGGCAATAGGCAATAGGCAATAGGCAATAGGCATTAGGCAATAGGCATTAGGCAATAGGCATTAGGCCAAAAGCCAAAAGCCAAAAGCCAAAAGCCAAAGGCCAAAAGCCAAAAGCCAAAGGCCAAAAGCCAAAAGCCAAAAGCCAAAGGCCAAAAGCCAAAAGCCAAAAGCCAAAAGCCAAAAGCCAAAAGCCAAAAGCCAAAAACTTCTAATTTTAAAGAGGTTTGCGGGCTGTAAGTAAAAAGACCGGGTATTCTTTTATTGAATTGTCAGTCATCGTTTTTTTAATGACAAAACACTGACTGTACATTTGATTCTCAAACCCTTGTGTGGAAACAGTCCCGGAAAGTTCATCAGGATCGAAACCACGATGCCCTGTGAATGAATCATCGTGAAAAGTCCCGTCTTCAGCATAAAGATCGGCAATAGCCACGTAGCCTCCTGGCTTGAGCATCCCTTTGAATTTTTTTATCATGGCATCAATGTCGCCAACATGATGCATGGCCATTTGCGAGAAAATGAGGTCATACTGTCCCGGAAAGACATCATTTTCCAGATCGCAGAATTGAACTTCCAGATTTTCAATCTTCATTGAAGCAATTTTATTCTCAGTCATCCGGACCATCTCCCTGGAGTTATCAAGCAATACAATGGATCCAGCATTCTCGTGAAGCAGGATGCTGAGGATCCCGGTTCCTGCACCGAATTCCAGGGCAGTCATGCTGCTGGTCAGAGGGATCATTTCCCTCATCAGCTTTGCAATAGCCTTCGAACGTTCCAGGTGGACCGGATTCTCATCCCAGGTAGAAGCTTTACTATCAAATTCGTTCATCTCTTTTTTATTTAACAGGCACATGGCCTGTTGGTGAGGAAATAACCGAAAAATCCTCCGAAGGCCACACTCATATATGGATTACTCATTATGGCACAAGTACCGGATGTACAACCGACATAATGGTAGTAAAGGAATCCTGCTACTCCGCCGATGACTATGCCGATCAGGGTTTTCAGAAAATCACGTGATCTGAAATATTCCTTCCAGGATCGTTTTTCTTGTTTTGTATTGCAACTTTCAGACATAATTTATTTCTTGGTTTCGGATGCAAAGATAAAAACTTTTTTCAAATAAATCGCTTTAATCACACCTTATGGAATCCGGATTTTTGTAGCCATTGTGTTACAAGGATTCTACAGAGATACATTAAAAACGTTTTTATATATTCAAACCATATTTATTGGAATTCGGTAAATATCGAAAGCTAAATTTTTCAATAATATGGAATACCAAAACATATTAAAATAATTATTTCCCTTCATAAGATCGCTTTATTTCACGTTTCGTACCTGATATTTCTTCAACGAACTTCCAGGTGATTTTAGGTCCATAGGTGCCGCAGAGCGGTATTTCGCAGGCTCGACTTGCCCTGGGGTTCATACCTTTGATTCCTTCCGGAAAAAATATTTCTTTGCATTTCAAATATCATTCAGATTTATACAATATATTTGCTAGTGCAACGAATACAATCTGTTAGAATAGCTTGTGTAATTATCAATGCCTGATTCCCCAATATATTACAGGATCCATTAAAAACCAAGATCATGAAAAAGCTTTACCTGGGTTTCATCGCCTGCGTTATTCTTGTTCTGAATCTCCACGGACAAGTGGTAATCAACGAATATTCCTGCTCGAATCTTTCAACATTTCCTGATAATTATGGAAATTATGAGGATTTCATCGAGCTTTACAATACCGGGGGTTCAACCCTTTCGATCGGAGGTTACCACCTGAGTGACGATCCCTCGGTTCCTTTAAAATGGGTCATGCCCGCCGGCCTCACGATTGCTGGAAATGGGTTTTTAAGGTTCTGGTGCTCAGGACGGGATGAAACGTTCGGGAATCATATTCATACCAATTTCAAGCTGACCCAGACAAAAGTCCCTGCCGAAACAATTGTTTTTTCAGATCCTGCCGGGGTCATTATCGAAGAGCAAACACTCGCCATTACTCAGAAAGGACATTCGCGTGGCCGTGCACAGGATGGTGGCATTGACTGGGGTGTGTTTGTGAATCCAACTCCCGGAGCTTCCAACAACACTGCCACTGCCTACACGGGCTATACAAACATGCCTGAAATGGACATGGCAGCCGGCTTTTATCCCGGAACGGTCACGGTTGCCATCTCAACAGATCAGCCGAATGTGACGATCCGGTATACCACGAACGGGAATGAACCTGTTATTACATCGAATGAGTATACAACGCCGGTCAATATCACAGCCACTACGATCCTTAAAGCCCGTACATTCTCTACTGATCCGATGATCCTGCCGGGACTGATAAAATTCAATACCTATTTCATCAACGTGAATCACACATTGCCTGTTTTATCCATTGCGGCAAACCAGTTAACACAGCTTCTGAACGGCAACGGAGGACTGATTCCCTTCGGTTCCATAGAGTATTTCAACACCGCCCAGGAGCGGACAACCATTGCTTATGGTGAATTCGGAAAGCATGGGCAGGATTCATGGGTTCATCCCCAGCGTAGCCTCGATTATAAAACCAGGGATGAATGCGGTTACAATTTTGCACTGCAGGAGCAGTTTTTTGTATTGTCGGACAGGGATGAATTCCAGCGCATTATTATCAGGGCATGTGGTGATGATAACTATCCGGGTATTGATTCCAGTGCCCATCTCAGGGATGACTTTGTCCAGACCTTATCAACCAAGACAGGCCTCAATCTTGATGTGAGAAAATCAACCCGGTGTGTGGTGTATAACAACGGACAGTACTGGGGAGTATATTCCATAAGGGAAAAGGTTGATGACCATGATTACACATCTTACTATTACAACCAGGACAAGTTTAACCTTTATTACATGTTGCTCTGGGGTTCTACCTGGGCTGAATACGGAGGCCAGGCTGCGATCAATAGTTGGGAAACTCTCTATAATTATATCTTAACCCATGATATGAGTAATCAAACCTATTATGATACGGTTGTTTCCCAGTATGATCCGACCAGCCTGACAGACTACATGCTGATAAACTCATTCGTGGTTTGCTCCGACTGGCTCAACTGGAATGTAGGGTGGTGGAAAGGATTGAACCCCGACGGCGACCACCAGCGGTGGGGATATATTCTCTGGGATGAAGATGCCACCTTCGGCCATTATATCAATTATACCGGGATCCCCTCCCAGACACCTGACCTGCCACCGTGCTTTCAGGAGTCTTTGATCTATCCTTCCCAGGATCCCGAAGGTCATGTGACCGTGCTGAACCGGCTTCTGGCGAACCCCGGGTTCAAACAGTACTACATCAACCGCTACGCAGATCTCCTGAATACCGGGTTCAAACCTGAATTTGGGCTGACGCTGCTTGACAGCCTGGCTGATCTCATTCAACCGGAGATGGCGGCACACTATATCCGTTGGGGAGGAAATGAGTCCCAGTGGCAGAACAATGTTCAGAAGATCCGTGACTTTTACAATCTCCGTTACCAATATGTCGTCACGGGGATGAATAATTGTTATAATCTGACAGGCCCATATCCGTTAACGGTTGATGTTACACCGGCCGGAGCCGGATATGTTCAGTTGAATTCACTGACCCTGGAGAATTTTCCTTTCACCGGGAACTACTACGGGAATATCAATCTTTCCCTCAGCGCTCTCGAATCAAACCCGGGTTATGAATTTGACCATTGGGAAACCATCAATCATCCGGTTCTCCCGTCAGATACTGCCATTGATATCACATTGGAGCTTGCGACCAATGAGACCATAACCGCCGTATTTATGCAGAAAGTGGTTGTGGATTCACTTGTCATCAATGAGATCAATTACCATTCAGCGGCAGATTTCGAACCCGGCGACTGGGTCGAGTTTTATAACCCGCATTCACATCCGCTTGATATAACGAACTGGAAATTCAAGGATGAGAACGACCTACATGAATTTATCTTTCCGCAGGGTACAGTGCTCCCGGCCAAAGGATATATCGTCCTGGCAGAAAATCTTCATGCGTTTGATTCACTTTTTCCGAACGTTACCAATGTCGTTGGTTCAATGGGCTTCGGCCTGAGCGGGAACGGGGAACTGATCCGGGTTTTTCATTCTAACGGATCATTGGTGGATACGGTGCATTACGATGATACTGCCCCCTGGCCGACCGAACCCGATGGCGGTGGCCCCACACTGGAACTCATCAGCCCGGTGCTGGACAATGCACTGGCATCAAGCTGGCAGGCATCCTATACGGGACACGGGACACCGGGAGAGGAAAACAGCACCAATGTTTTTATTCCCAGGTATCAGTCCGAAGGGAATATCTCACTCATCGTTTATCCTAATCCGTTTTCCCTGTCAACCAGGATACAGATCCAATCGCCAACTCCCATTAATAACGGGGTGTTGATCTTATATGACCTTCCCGGCAAAGAGGTGAAACGCATCGACCATATAAATTCAAACCAGGTCATTGTCCAACGGGATGACCTCTCGCCCGGGATCTATATCTTCCATCTTTTCGATGGTGACGGCAAAGGGTTTGGGAGTGGAAAACTGGTCGTTGAATGATCATGAAAAAATTACTTCGATCTATGAAAAGACGATTAAAACTAGCTGCTCTTGTTGTCCTCCTTCTGGCCATGGTGCCGGCATGTGAGAAGGATCCGGGAGAAGGAGGGAATTCCACGATCATCGGCAAAGTCTATGTGAGGGAATACAATAAAACCTTCACCGCACTCTCAGCGGAGTATTTTGCCCCGGATGAAGATATCTACATTATTTACGGAGACGGCACATCTGATGATGACCGGCTGAGAACGGGCCCGGATGGCGATTTTACTTTCCGTTACCTCCGTGTGGGGAAATATAAACTTTATGCCTATTCTGCTGATTCTGCCGGTATATCTGCGTCAGGGAAGATACCTGTATACAGGGAAGTGGAGATCACGAAAAAGAATCAAACAGTTGATGCCGGTACAATCATCATCCTGAAAAATTAACCCTTTAAATCAGTTTCCCGATGCTTCTCGATCAAATCACTGGACCCTCATCCATTTCCGGAAATTTTGAATTATTAAGCAGGATGTCGGAAAAATTCTACCTCCGGCTCCTTTTTGATTTTGTCTCTGTCTTTATCCTCATCCGTTTCATCTATTTTCCAGCCCATAAAAAAGGCGAATTCTTTTTTACTTTTTTTATGTTCAACCTGATCATCTTCCTGATCACATTTCTGCTCAACAAAGTTGAAATGTCGATGGGCGCGGCATTCGGACTTTTTGCAGTTTTCTCCATGCTGAGGTACAGGACTGAAGGTATCTCCATGACTGACATGACCTATCTTTTTACAGTCATCGCCATGGGACTTATCAATGCTGTCGGGATAGGCACATGGTACGACCTGATGCTGCTCAATGCACTGATCCTCGGTTTCACCGTGGTGTTCGACAGCAATATCATCTGGAAGAAAGAAGCATCAAAGAAAATCACCTATAATTGCCTGGATATGATCAAACCGGAAAAGCGGGAAGAACTGATCAAACAGTTGGAAGAGCAAACAGGCCTGAAAATACAACGTATAAAAATCGAGCGTGTCAACCTGATGACAAATTCTGCGATAATCCGGATCTACTACATTGAGATATAGAATTTCATACCGGCTCTTCCTGTTGATTGCCTTCTCCCTGGTAACACTTCTTCCATTATCCGGACAGGTCAATGATGCAGGGTTGTGGCTTAACGTCACCGTTAAGAAAAAGATTACAAAACGGCTGGATGCATTGCTTACGGAAGAACTCAGGTTCAATGAAAACATGTGTGAACTGGGCATATTTTACACCGATGTCGGTGCCGAATTTGAGTTTCTGAAAGGATTCAAAGCAGGGGCCTTTTACCGTTTCATCTGCAAGCGCCGTCTTGATGACTCATACAGCAAGATACACCGTTATTATTTTGATCTTTCCTATGGATTCAACATCCGGAGAGTCGAACTGGGTTACCGGATCCGCTACCAGCAGCTTTATAAGGATTATAATACCAGTCCTGAAGGACATGTCCCCCTCCGTTTTATCCGTCAGAAAATACATTTCGGGATAAATACCAAAACCCGGTTCGATCCTTACCTTGACGGGGAGGTCTGGTATTTCCTTAACGACCCATGGAGTGAGTTTGACCAGGTTCGGATATCAACAGGTATTGTTACCAGGATCAGCAAACATCATTTCATCGATACCGGGTTCATCTACCAGGAAGAATTCAATGTGAAGGATCCCGAAACAGATTATATCCTGTTCCTGGGATATAAAATTGTGTTCTGATGCTCCCCACATCCCGCATCCGGGGTTCGTGGCCCCGCCAATCCCCGTATGGTTTTTTGAGGTGGTGCATGAAGAATTGAAATGCGCAGATAATGAACGCATTAAAAAATACCTGAAAAAATATTTATAAAATCATGCAGCCGGAAAGTATTCTTTTATACTTTTGCATACCGAACGTTCAGTATTTTATTTTATGAATGATACACGAGAATATATTATAGACCAGGCCTACGGACTATTCCTGCAGCGAAGCTACGAAGCCGTATCCATAAGCGAGATCAGCAAGGCCATTGGGTTTACCAAGGGTGCTTTGTATCACCATTTCACCAACAAGGAGGACCTGTTCAAAGCTGTGATTGATAAATATTTAATATTAAATGAGATATCGCTGACAGACCCTGAGATATCCTTAAACCAGCTGATAAGCCATACTGTTGAAAAAGCAGGGACTGTTGTTCACAAGATCCAGGGTAAACAGCCAACATTTGTTCCGATCAGCTATATGGCTTTGATCATCGACGCATTTCGTCATTACCCAGGATTTGCTACGGAAAAGGAACAAATGCTGACCAAGGAAATTTCGAAAATTAAACATGTACTTGATGCTGCGGTTGCAAGTGGAGAAATCCGCAAGGACATCAATACGGAAATAATGGCAACGAATTATTTTTCAATTACTATCGGCATGGCCCAAAACCTTCTGCATAATAATTCGCCGAAAATGGCTTTGAAAGCCTTAGAAGAACAACTCCAGGAATTTTATAAGATACTGAAAATTTAAACGAGAATTTTATCCGCCCGTTTTTTTGTTATTAAAAACATACCGTCCGTTCAGTATGTTTTTTCACACGTTGACATTCTGAACGTTTAGTATATGAGTAAGCAACAAATCTAAAAATGAAAAGTATATGAAAAAATTAATTTGCCTGGCATTGGTGGTCGCAATGATGACAGGATGCAGCACAAATACTCCGCAGGAAAAATTATCATCCGAAAAGAGTGTAGCGGTTACAGTATCAGTAGTCAGATCTGAACGTATTGCTGTCAATCTGAGTTATAGTGGAACGATTGAAGCATTGCAAACGATTCCACTAAATTTTCAGTCGGCTGGGACTGTTGAAAAAGTATTGGTCGATGCCGGTGATGTGGTTCAGAAAGGCCAAGTGCTTGCCACAATTGATCCAACCAATGCAAAAAGCATGTATGAGATCACGCTTTCACAATACCAGCAGGCAAGGGATGCCTATGACAGGCTGAAGACAGTTCACAACCAGGGAAGTTTGCCCGAGATCAAATGGGTAGAGATGGAGTCCAAACTTGAACAGGCTCAATCTTCGCTGAACATGGCTAAGAATAACCTTGATAAATGCAATATGTATGCACCGGTAAACGGGATGGTAGGACAGCGGAACATTGAACCCGGGATGTCTTCCATATCCATTGCTTCGCCTCCTCTTGAATTGGTAGATATAAGGCAGGTGTATGTGAAGATCTCGGTTCCCGAAAACGAGGTGGCTAAGATTATCAAAGGAATGAAAGCTGGTTTTACTGTTTCAGCCCTGGATGGCAAGGACTTCAAAGGGGAAGTGGCCAATATCAGTCCCGTGGCTGACAGGATCTCACGCACATATGAAGCGAAGATCCTTGTGCAGAACCCGGAGCTTGCCCTGAAACCAGGCATGGTTTGCGATGTGAAAATGGAAACGATCATGGAAAAAGAAGTGATATTGGTTCCGAACCAAAGTGTATCGAAAGACAATGACAACAGGGCGTTTGTGTTTGTGGTCGATCCTTCAGGAAAACGTGTACGAAAACAAGTCATCAGTGTCGGGAAGTATCATGATTCGGGGTTGGAAGTGGTGTCCGGCCTGGCCGTAGGACAGATGATCGTGAATGAAGGAAAAGAAAAAGTGGCTGACAACAGTTTAATTGCCTTTTAACATGGAACGGAAAAAATTTAACCTGATAGAAAAGGCAATGCGCAACAACAACATCGTTGTGATCATTGCGGCGGCCATCATCATCGTTGGGATCATAGCCCTGTTTAAAATGCCGCGCAACGAATTTCCTGTATTTACCATCCGGCAGGGGGTCATCGTGGGAGTATACCCCGGTGCAACATCCGCAGAAGTGGAAAAGCAACTCACCACCGTGGTCGAGAATTATCTTTTTAGTTACCGGGAAGTAAAGAAGGCCAAGACCTATTCCTATTCCAGGGAAGGGATCATGTATATTTTCGTGGAACTGAATGATGATGTAAAGAATGCCGACCAGTTCTGGTCCAAATTAAAGCATGGGCTGGACGAAATGAAGATGACCCTGCCTGCAGGAGTTGCCGCTTTGATCGCCAATTCAGACTTTGGTGATACCTCGGCGCTGCTCATCACATTATCCTCCGACATAAAAAGCTATAAAGAACTTGAGGAGCAGCTGAAAAAGCTCGAATCGGAATGCCGAAAGATCCCGGCTACCTCCAAGATCAAGCACTTCGGATTACAGAAAGAAAAGATATTTGTCAATGTAAAGCCCGAACTGCTGAACGAATACAACATCAAATCGCTGACGCTGCTTGGCTCATACCAGGCCAACGGGATGGTGAGCTATGCCGGTAATCTCGATGACGGCCGTAGCGTAATGCCTGTACATTTTCCTCCCAATTTTGAGTCTGAAAAAGACCTGGCAGAGCAGATCGTTTACTCCGACCCCAATGGCAACATCGTAAGACTGAAAAACATCGCCACCATCGAACGGAAGTATGACAAACCCGACAATTTCATCCGCCAGAACGGAAAAAAAACCATCCTACTTTCCCTCGAAATGCAACCAGAAAACAACATCGTTGCGTATGGAAAGGATGTGGACAAAGTGCTGGATAATTTTAAAAAGCAGTGTCCGGCCGGCATTGAAACTGCCAAGATATCTGAATTGCCAAAATATGTCAGCGATTCGGTGAACAATTTCCTTCGTGAATTCCTGATCGCCATCGTAGCAGTGATCCTGGTAACCCTGATCCTGCTGCCCATGCGTGTGGCTTCCGTAGCCGGGATCACAGTCCCGATTTCGGTGATGATCACCCTCGCCATCCTGTACTTTATGGGAATAGAGCTTCATACGGTTTCATTGGCTTCACTGATCCTGGTTCTCGGGATGATCGTCGACAACTCCATTGTGGTCATTGATAATCACGTGGCCAAGATCGATATGGGCTTTTCACCCTGGCATGCAGCCATCAAAAGCGCCCGGGAGCTTGTGGCGCCTATCATTGTTGCCACACTGGCCATCCTTGCTTCATACATCCCGCTGGGATTCATGGTTCCCGGTACTGCCGGGGAATTCATGGGGACCATTCCCTGGGTTGTAACCATCGCGCTGACCGTTTCCATCCTTGTTGCCTTGTTCCTGGTCCCTTACCTGAATTTCGTGTTCATCAAAAAAGGACTGAAAAACCTGAAAAAACCAGGTAAAAAATCCTTCCTCGATCTTTTGCAGGGATGGTTCGATAAATCAATTGACAAGGTCTTTAAACATCCCGGGCTTGTCATTGGAGCCGGGGTAGGTTCAGTTATAGGTTCGGTGCTGCTTTTTCAACTTACCGACCAGCAATTGTTCCCGGAAATGGAACGCAACCAGTTTGCAGTTGAAGTCTACCTGCCAACAGGTTCATCGCTGAAATGCACGCAGAAAGTGGTTGATAGCCTGGAATCCATTTTACTGAAAGATAAGCGTGTGACTAACGTCACCAGTTTTATCGGAACCAGTTCGCCCAGGTTCCATACGGTTTATGCACCCCAGATGCCTGCTTCGAACTTCGGCCAGTTGCTGGTCAATACCAAATCGGACAAGGCCACCCGGGAAATTGTGAACGACTACAGTCCTCGGTACTCCGACAATTTCATCAATGCCCATGTAAAATGGAAGATTCTGGCCATGCAACTCAATAAAGCTTCGATTGAGGTCCGCATTACTTCCGATTCAGTGAAAGACATCCGTAGTACCGAAAAGAAGGTAATGGCGATACTTTCCAAAACACGCGGACTGGCGTGGGTCCGCACTGACTGGGATCAGCCGCAACAGAATATCAATGTGAACCTCGACCGTGACAAGGCCAACCGCATGGGCTACTATAAAAGCCTTGTGGCAACTTCGGTGATGATTGGTATGGATGGAATTCCGCTGACGACCATATGGGAAGATGATTACCCGGTAGCTGTTGTCCTTAAGCAGGATCAATCATCTACTGAAAATTTAAAAACCCTTGAAGACCAGTATATCACTTCGCCCATGAGTTTTTCGGCCGTTCCACTGCGTTCCATGGCCACATTCACCCCCTCATGGAATGAAGGGACGATAGTCAGGAGAAACGGGGTTCCCACCCTGAGTGTCCAGGTCGACAATACACCTGCCGTAGTCGCGGCGACAATCCTGGATGAGATCAAGCCACAGATCGACAGGTTGCAGCTACCCGAAGGAACGTCCATCACTTACGGTGGTGATTATGAAGCCATGCAGGAAGTTTTCATACCTATGGGAATTGCGCTTGGGGTTAGTATTTTGCTCATCTTTTTCATCCTGTTAATCCAGTTCAGAAAAGCGAAACTCTCTCTGCTGATCATGAGCGGTATGCTCCTGACTCTGCCGGGGGCTGTGATCGGACTGCTGATCATGCACTTCCCATTCAGCACCACTGCGTTCATCGGCATCACTAGCTTATGCGGAATGGTGATAAGGAACGGGATCATCCTGATCGATTATGCCCGAGACCTGAAGGAGAACCAGGGGATGAACACGAAAGAAGCAGCCATGGCTGCAGGAAAACGCCGTATGCGCCCCATCTTCCTTACCTCTGCTGCGGCAAGTGTAGGAGTTGTTCCAATGATCATCAGCCGTTCGCCACTCTGGGGACCGCTGGGTACTGTAATTTGCTTCGGACTTTTATTCTCCATGGTCCTTACCCTGTACATTCTCCCGGTCCTGTATTCAGTTGCATACTGTGATGAAGAGAAAAAAGTGAAATTCTGGACCTTGCCCCGGAATGTAAAAATGATCCTGATCGGTTTACTGCTGACCATTCCATCAATACTGAGCACGGGACAGGCGCAGAACATTTCACTCGATTCCTGCAAAAAACTGGCCTTACAGAATAACCTGAAGATTAAAAATGCAGAATTGCAGGTGCGGGCATCTGAGCAACAACAAAAGGAAGTCTTTACCAATTTTTTTCCAAAAGTCAGTGCAACAGCCTTTGCAATGCGTTCGGTTGATTACCTGATCAAAGCTCAGACACCGGCCATGAACCTCCCGGTATGGGATGGCAGAAACCCTGCACAGCTTGTGAACCCTACACAATTTGCCTACATCCCATCGCTCTCATTAGGCTTGCTTGATTATATGAATACAGCCGCTATTACCGTGGCCATGCCGGTTTATACCGGGGGCAGGATCAGGCGGGGATACAAACTGGCCAGGCTGGGAGGTGAGGTCAATGTGTATCAGAAAGCAATGACACGTGACGAAGTTTTGGCCAGGACTGAAGATCTGTTCTGGACCCTGCAGTCGTTAAGCGAAAAAGAAAAGACAATACGCAGTTATCAGCTCATGCTCGATTCGCTGTATCGTGATGTAAGCAATTTTACCAATGCCGGCTTAGCCCAGAAGAACGATGTGCTCAAAGTACAGCTGAAGCAGAACGAACTAAGGACAAACCTGCTGAAGCTGAAAAATGGGATAAATCTCTCCAGACGCGCATTATGTCAGCACATCGGGCTGTCCTACGACAGTTTGCTTGTATTCACACCGCCGCCGGACATACAGGCCGCAGCGGTTGTATTCCAGAATCCCGAACAGCTGGTAAAAAATCGCAACGAATACCATTTGCTTAATAAAGCAGTAGAAGTAAAGCAAGTGCAGAAAAAGTTGTCAGCAGGCGAATACCTGCCCCAGGTTTCAGTGGTAGGAGCAGGTTTTACCTATGATGTCATGAACAAGACGAGCAACAACGCCTTGGGAATGGTAAGCCTGAGCATTCCCATCACTGATTGGTGGGCCGGAAGCCATAAGATAAAGAAGCAGCAAATCGAAATCGAGGAAGCTCAAAATTCCCTGCAGGAAAATACAGAACTCCTCGTGCTGCAGATACGCCAGGCAGCCAATGAAGTAGAGGAGACCCGGTTCCAGGTAAGCGTTTCACAGGTATCAACGGAGCAGGCCATTGAGAACCTCCGGATCAGCCAGGATAACTATAAGGCCGGTGTCATCGGGATCTCGGATTTGCTTGAAGCTCAGGCAGTGCTGCAGCAGGCCAAAGACCAGCTTACAGACGCCGGATCAAATTACAAGATAAAATTGAGCAATTACTTAATGGTTACAGGAAAGTATTAATTATTAAGAATTTTTAAAACATATACCATGAAAAATCAAATTGAAAAAAGTGAAGGACGGCTTGGGATTTTACTGCCAGGACTGGGAGCTGTAGCAACTACTTTGATTGCCGGCACCATCGCTGTTAGAAAAGGGATCGCCCTGCCCATCGGGTCGTACACACAGATGGGCAAAATCAGGTTGGGAAAAAGGACTGATAACCGCAATCCCGGGATCAAGGAATTTGTACCTCTTGCAGGGGTGGACGACCTTGTTTTCGGAGGATGGGACATCTTTGAAGACAATGCATACGAAGCGGCCTCCAATGCCGGGGTCATCGACCAGCAACTGCTCGATCAATTAAAACCTGAGCTTTCTGCCATTGTTCCGATGAAAGCAGTGTTTGACAAGAAATTTGTACATAACCTCTACGGGACAAATGTAAAATCAGCTCCATCAAAAATGGACCTCGCTGAAGCGTTGATGAAGGATTTTGCGGAATTCAAGGCAAAGAAAAATTGTTCACGGCTTGTCATGGTGTGGTGCGCCTCCACCGAAGTTTACCTGGAGATCAGTGACGTTCACATGACACTGCAGGCATTTGAAGAAGGCTTGAGAAATAACCATCCCCGGATTGCTCCCAGCATGATCTATGCATATGCTGCAATAAGATCTGGAATTCCTTATGCCAACGGAGCGCCCAACCTCTCCTGCGACTTCCCGGCCATGGTAGAACTGGCAAAGCAGACAAAAACGCCGATCGGAGGGAAGGATTTTAAAACAGGCCAGACATTGATGAAAACCATCATCGCACCAGGACTGAAAGCCAGGAATCTCGGGGTCAGTGGCTGGTTTTCGACCAACATTCTTGGCAACCGCGACGGCGAAGTACTAGATGATCCGGAAAGCTTCAAAACAAAGGAGGTTTCCAAGCTGGGCAGCCTGAACAACATCTTTGAACCCGTACTCAATCCCGACCTCTATAATGACATTTATCACAAGATCCGGATCAATTATTATCCGCCCCGCGGAGATAATAAAGAAAGCTGGGATAACATTGACATTTTCGGATGGCTGGGATATAAGATGCAGATAAAGATCAATTTTCTGTGCCGCGATTCGATCCTTGCAGCACCTATCGTGCTCGATATTGCATTGCTGCTCGACCTGGCCAGACGCAGTGATATGTATGGCATCCAGGAATGGCTGTCGTTTTTCTTTAAATCGCCGCAGTCGGCCCCCGAACTTGCTCCACAGCACGACCTTTTCCGCCAGTTGATGAAGCTGGAAAATACGCTGCGCCATATGCAGGGTGAAAACCTGATCACACATCTCGGGCTTGATTACTATGAAGAATTGTAAGCAATCAGGTTGGAAATTGATCGTTTCCGGATTTGGATTGGGGTTCATCCCTGTTGCACCGGGCACTATGGGCGCCATCGGTGCCCTGGTCCCGGCAATACTGATCCTGCACTTTGCACCATTCCCAAATTTGATCCTTGCCGGTTTAATACTCTTGTCAATTATCCTGGGGATCACAGGTTCGAATAAACTCCAGGCTCAATGGGGGAAAGACCCCTCGCGGATCGTTATCGATGAAATAGCGGGAATGTGGATCAGCCTCTTGTGGCTGGGGAGCGGATGGATGACCATTGCTTCATCCTTTATCCTGTTCCGGTTCTTTGATATCGTAAAACCGCTCGGGATCCGCAAAGCAGAAGAATTACCTGGTGGCATGGGTGTAATGGCTGACGATATCCTGGCCGGGATCTGTTCGAACCTGGTCATGCAAATTGTGATCAAGGTAATTCCACTTATAGCATGACAGTCAGAAGCCTGAATAGATTCATAAAAGCCCAGGTGGCTTCATTCCTGTCAACAATCGTGGATTTTGGCATAACCATTTTTCTTACTGAAGCATGCGGAATATGGTACCTGCTCAGCACATCCACGGGGTCTGTAGCCGGAGGGATCACCAATTTCCTGATTGGCCGTAAATGGGTATTTAAAGTTGCTCAGTTGCCTCCGGGCTCACAAGTCATCCGTTATATGCTGGTATGGGGAGTAAGTATTCTTCTCAACATCAGCGGTGTTTATCTCCTTACCCACATCGGGCGCCTTAATTACCTTTTATCAAAAACCCTGACAGCAGTCATTATCGGGATCTTTTTCAACTACCTGCTTCAAAAACAATTTGTTTTCAATGTAAGATATGAAGGCCGAAATACATAAACTGAGTTACTTATTTATACAGATCTTGCTTGTTTTTTCACCTGCACTGCACGGCCAGATTTCAAGCCCGACCATTGTTAAAGGCCGAATCTCCGATGCAGCGACGCATGAACCTTTGCCACTTGTTGCTGTTGTATTTGCAGGAACGACTACGGGTACCTATTCCGACACACTGGGCAACTATTACCTTACAGGGAAAAAGTTTTCAAATGCAATCCGGTTTTCCTGCCTGGGATATGAATCCGTTGAATTTACGATTCTTACAGGAAAAACCCAGACATTGAATATCCGGTTGAAACCTCAGGCAAAACAGCTGAATGAAGTGATTGTTAAACCGAAGAAGGCACGCTATCGCAACAAGGATAACCCTGCAGTCGACCTGATTAACAAGGCCATTGTCCATAAAGAAGGGAACCGAAAAGAACAACTGAATACCTACAGTTATGAAAAATATGAGAAAACTCAATTCGCTCTAAGCAATCTCACAGAGGAATTCAAGAACAAACGCTTTCTTAGGAAATTCAAATTCATTTTCAATAATGTCGATACGACAAAACTCCAGGGAAAAGAGATTCTTCCCCTTTACCTGAAGGAGACACTTTCGGATTATTATTACCGCAAGGAACCAAAGGCCAGGAAAGAGGTCGTGAAAGCCAATAAAATGGTGACGTTTGAAGGGTACCTGAATAACCAGGGAATGACCGAGTATATCAAGTACATGTACCAGGATATCAATATTTATAATAATGATATCACCTTTCTGACCAATACATTCCTGAGCCCGATTGCTTCAAGCGCTCCAACCTTCTACCGCTTTTTTATCATGGATACGGTGAAAATTGACAGCAACCGCTTTTATAAACTTCTGTTTGCCCCGAGGAATAAAACGGATATGTTATTCCAGGGATTTCTATACATAACGTTTGACAGCTTATATGCAGTGAAAAGGATTGAGCTTTCTATACCATCGGATATAAACCTGAATTGGGCAAAGGAAGTAAAGATCATACAGGATTTTTCTAAAGCCGAGAATAATGGCTGGATGCTTTCAAGTGACCTTACGGCAATCGATTTTGGCCTGACTAAAGACAAACTGGGGATATATGGAGAACGATATGTTTCGTACAGTGACATCCAGGTGAATCGTCCGATCCCCGATACGCTATTTAAAAATGATGACCTGGCCGAATCGGATAGTGCAGCGAGGAGAAATGATGACTACTGGAAGGGACACAGACACCAGCCGCTTACGCAAGCGGAGAGTGGCACGTATGCCATGATCGACAGTGTTAAGCGCCTGCCTGTTTTTAAGAACATGATGAACATCATGCTGCTGCTTTTTGCCGGTTACCGTGATCTTGGGTATTTCGAAATTGGTCCTGTCAATACGTTCTATAGTTATAATCCTGTGGAAGGATACAGGATCCGGGCGGGCGGCCGGACAACGGATAAATTCAGTAAACGGGTTAACCTTGAAACCTATGTTGCCTACGGATTTACAGATCAGAAGCTGAAATACTACCTGGGAACTACGTTCTCGCTCACCAAACATTCAATCTTTGAATTTCCTGTTAAATCGATCCGTGTCAGCTTCCAGGATGAAACGAAAATCCCCGGGCAGGAACTGCAGTTTGTCCAGGAGGATAATTTCCTGCTTTCCTTCAAACGTGGTGTTAACAATAAGCTGTTTTACAATAAAACATTCAGGATAGACCACCTTAATGAATTCAAAAACCATTTTTCGTTTGACATTGCTTACCAGTTCTTACGTCAAAGGCCGGGAGGTGATCTCTGTTTTAACGCAGAAAACTACCTTCTCCACATCAACGATCCTGCCTTTATCGATATTTCGGAAATCTCGCTTACATTAAGATATGCGCCGAATGAACATTTCTACCAGGGAAAACAATACCGGATCCCCATGGCCAATAAATACCCGATGACCCAACTGCAGTTGACATACGGTTCAAAATTCCTGAAAAATGATTATGATTACCTGAATGTCAAGCTGAGTGTGAGCAAGCGGTTTTACCTTTCGGTTCTTGGTTACACCGATTTCACCTGGGAAGCAGGAAAGATATTTGGAAAGGTTCCCTATCCGTTGCTATTCATTCACCGGGCGAACCAGACATACTCCTACCAGATTGCATCCTACAATCTGATGAACTTCCTTGAATTTGTCAGTGATGAATATACGAGCCTGAATATTGACCATTGCTTCAACGGATTTTTCTTCAATAAAATACCGTTGATAAGGAAATTGAAATGGAGAGAGTGCATTGCCGCCAAGGTGCTATTCGGGCGACTGACAAGACTGAATGATCCGGCAGGAAATCCTGATCTGTTCAAACTTCCCGTTGACCCATTCGGTGTAACAGAAGGTCAGATCGGAACACCGGTCACTTTTTCACTGGATGAAGGGCCTTATATTGAAGTGAGCGCAGGGATTGCAAACATCCTGAAGTTATTCAGGCTCGAATTTGTCAAACGATTAACCTACCTGGATCATCCCTTTGTCTCTGATTTTGGCATCAGGGTCAGGTTTAAATTTGATTTTTAGAAAAATTATATTCCGGCATATGAAAGCAAAAGCACAATACTTGATTTACCTGCTGATTCAACCACTTGTAAAACGCCTGATCAGGATGAAGATCAAGCCCAATCTGGTAACGACCATCGGGTTTGTCATCAATGTTATCGCTGCAGGGGTCCTGGTTTATGGCGCAGATCATAGCAGTAAAGGGGATCTCAGCCCATTGGGGTGGGGTGGGGGATTGATCCTTTTTGCAGGTTTTTTTGATATCCTTGATGGCCGGTTGGCCCGCGAAGGAAACATGGCAACCTCTTATGGCGCATTGTATGATTCAGTGCTTGACCGGTATAGTGAGCTCGTAATGTTTCTCGGGATTTGCTATTTCCTTGTAGCCCATCATTATTTTCTGGGTTCCCTTTTCGGTTTTATTGCGTTGATCGGCTCCATGATGGTCAGCTACATCCGTGCACGGGCTGAAGGCCTCGAGATTGAATGCAAGGCCGGATTGATGCAACGGCCTGAGCGAATTGTCATCATCGGGGTTTCTGCACTGGTTTGCGGGATTGTTTCTGTTGTTTCCGGTGGCAATCAAAAACTGATCATTCCTTGGTTGTCCTTTGCACTGGTTGAAACAATTTCAATATTTATTTACCCGCTGGTTATGGTTGCGGTTCTTTCAAATATGACCGCCATTCACCGGCTTATCCATAGTAAACATGAACTGGAAAAAAAGGCTCATCCTAAAACGGCACATGAAAATAAAGCTAATGACATTACTGCTGGTGTTTGGTCAGGCAATACTCAGCCCAGCAGCGAATGATGGAACTTTAAATCCATCTGACCAGGGAAAATACCCGGTGCCTGAACGTTCAGACAAGTTGCTTTTTTACGTGCAGCGATCACATAACAGGAATACCGTGATTTATGAACTGAATTTTCAGCCGGACGGAAAACTGGACAGGAAAGAACCGCTGCATCCGTCATGGATCCGTTACGAGGAAGGAGGCATCCGCAAGGAGCTGTCGTATATCCAAAACCGTGTTTACGGCCTTGATGTCAAGACCGTTAAAAAAGACACCTACCAGATCCGTTTCAGATCCTATAAGAAGAGGGCGGTTTACCTGATGCCTTCGGATAATGGTAAAAGGTATAAAGCAATGATCAGCATCAACGGGAAAATTGCCGAGCTCACCTGTCTCTTTATATGTTCCGTGACAAATGCATTGGGTATTCCATCGACAGTAAAATATATCGACATCAATGGCATCGATCCTGAAACCGGAAATATGGTTACTGAGCGAGTGATTCCTTGAATTTAAAGGTAAATGCACCTAATTATGAAAAAGCTAACAATTCACTTTCCTCCGGGCTCCCTGATCCTGGCTATTGTGTCTGTAGCATATATGACAGCAATGTCTTTCCTGTCCGGTTTAAGGCCGGAACACTGGATTATCATTGCTGTCATCAACATGTTCTTCTTTGCCGGAAAGAGCACCAGGAAATTTATTCTCGGGTTTAGCATTTTTGCAGTATTTGCAATGCTTTATGATGTGATGCGTGCTTTCCCAAACTACCTCTTCCATGATGTTGATATTGCTGGTTTATTCAACCTGGAGGACCGCTTGTTTGGATTCAATTTCCAGGGAACACACTATACCCCTAATGGCTTTTTTGAAACGCACCATTTTGCGCTGGCCGATTTCTTGAGTGGTTTGTTTTACCTGAACTGGATGCCGGTACCGCTTGCATTTGCAGGGTACCTCTTCTTTACTAACAAGAAGCTGTTTCTGGATTTCTCCCTGACATTCCTGTTTGTTAACCTCATAGGATTCTGCATTTATTACATACATCCCGCCGCTCCGCCATGGTATGTCAGTAAATATGGATTTGTTTTTAATCTGCACACGATGGGCAGTCCGGCGGGTTTGGCCCGGTTTGACGAGCTGATCCGTATGAATGTCTTCGGATCCATTTATACAAAAAACTCAAATGTATTTGCGGCAATTCCCTCCCTGCATTGTGCTTATCCGGTCATCGTATTGTTTTACGGGATAAAGGCCAGGTCCGGGTTCTGGAATTTTTTCTTCGGCCTTTTCATAGCCGGTATCTGGTTTGCCGCTGTCTATTCAGGGCATCACTATACCATTGATGTGATCCTTGGTATCCTTTGCGCAGTGACAGGAATCACATTCTATGACCTGGTTTTAAAAAATCAGCCCTGGTTTATCAGGTTTATCAACCGGTATGCGAAATTAATCAGTTAATCAGTTAACCAGGTAACCCGGGGATCCTGGGAATTCAATCAAAATTGTCCAATGTTGCAAACCTGGCAACCGTCTCGATCGCAATTGCAGATACTGCCGACCCGTAATCCAGGTCGATGTTCTCCATGGTATCATGCGTATCATGATAACCCCTCCGGCTGATGTCATAATTTTCCATGAACAGGATAACCGGGAAGCCGGTATCCGAAAAGATCATACCATCGGTATTATACAGAGTGCTGTGCGGATCCTCCCATGTCCTGATCTCGCCGTCCACAGCCAGGTGCAGGGCTTTCGGAGGCATGATCCGGACATCCTGGGTGCGTTGTCCTCTCCGGCACCCTTTACGGTCAGGTGACTCGTTCCAGAGCAGCGTGCCGGCATTCCATGCCCTGCAAGCCATTCTTGCCTGGCGGGCAAGTTTCAGCGAATCCCCGGTTTTCCCGGGAGCGATCTGGAAAACATCACGGTCACTGTCCCTGTTGTGAGCGATCATATCCATCACAAGGACTCCCCTGATATCGGTTTCTGAAAGATCTTTATAACCGCCGTCACTTCTCCGCATTTTCAAGGTTTTCTGGACAACGTTCTGGCAGAAGTTCCGGGCACCCAGGCAATCTGAAGGGAATTCCTCACCGGTAAGGTGGAGCAGCCAGATATCACGCTCCAGTTTTCCTTCCTTTGCCATTTTCAGATAAACAGGGGTGGCAAGGAGCAGGGCGGCTGAAGCAGAATGGTTGTCATCTGCTCCGGCAGCAGCAAGCCGTGCGCCGCTTCCTCCTTCTTCCGTGTAGAAAACGTCCGCCATGTAAGCAGTATCATAATGGTCTGCCATCACTATAGCTTCATTTCGGTTTTTTCCCGGAATGATCACCAACAGGTTACGTTCATATTCATGTCCATCTTGGTTAGCTTTCCAGCCGCCCCAGTTGTGAAACTCGAAATCAGTTTCCCAGTTGAATGGCAGTTCCCCGCATTCTGCCTGGGCTTCCATGCCGGCCAATCGGATCATCTCCCTGTAACGTCCGAGAAAATAATCACCCAGCCTGTGCAGATCTCTTTTGGTATGCCCGATCCGTTCTTTTGTAGGGTCATCCTGGACAATATCCGCATTATCTTTGTTTATATATTCGCCATGTGCCAGGAAATGGATCTGGTTCCAGTAGGCTTCTTCGTATTTCCGGTTGGCAGTTTCTTTAAAAGTCAGGTGATCCGGTAATTCCGGCTGATCCTCTGCAGGCTTCAACAGGGATTCAACCGATTCGACGATCTTCAGTGCCTTCTCCCTGTCTATGGAACGCCCAGGAAAGCTTGCGATCCATTCTTCCAGGCTCTGGTTTTTTGGGATACGGATCATTCCCCTGACGAAATCCCGGTCAAATGGTTTTCCTCCTATTTGATCCCAGGCATCAAGAATGGTCATCAGGTTAAGGGTTGTCTGATGGAGATAATGGTCGTGGAGGGGGTCGAAGTTCCGGAGAACGGAGTAAAACAGCTCACGATCATTTATTCTTGGCCATAGTTCAATAGCATGTGCAGGATCAGGATTTTTTGCGGGATAACCTGTCATGTAGCCTGGAAGTATACCAGGTTCGATCTCCGGTTCACCTGTTGTTTGCGAGATGCAGGCTACCAGCGGGCGATGCCACATTACCTCATGAACACCCGCCATCATTGGAGGGAAATAGAACCGGTACCGGAAATTCCCTCCTTCCAGTATCTTCAGGGCGGCTTCCCCGATCTTTTTCCGGTCTGCCATAGGTCCGTCAAGGAGCAATTCAATTGATTCGGTAAAGATCTGGCTGTTCCGGGCCATCGGCTTGTTATACAGGTCAAGAGACTCAAGTGTAGTGCTGAAAAGGGTTTCCAGGACAGGGTCGATCTTCGTGCTTTTCAGCAAACCGTCCTCATGGCGGTGAAAGCGGTCCCAGCGGTTTGTCCGGATATAATTGCTGACTATGAATTCTTCGAGGAGCTTTGCTTTAACACCTTTTAGCCCCGGTTGAAACACCCATCCCGACTGGGGAACCCTTATCCCATTAAATCCTTCATCCCGTTTGACCAGCCGTAGCATGGGTATCTGGATGGCATTATAAAGGTGTTCCTGCAGCCGGATATATTCATGAAAACCCCATAAAACCAGGCTTCCCGGAAAGGGAATGAGGAACATTTCACCTGACGTATACCGCAGTTTTACAGAAACGGGAAGTTTGTCAAAAGGACGGAAAGTCAGGAGGTAGTTGATCTTACCGGCTTCTTCATTCTCATCCATCATATAATGCTTCGTCCAGGAGGGCAGTTTTTCCGTTCTCCAGTATGCAATCGGGAAGGCATCGCCTGACGGAAGTATTCTGAATCCAAGACTGATAAGGTGTTCACGGTCTTTAAGTTCAATGTCATAAGCTTTTTTAAAGACCCACTTCATGAAGTGGATGAATACAGATTCCGGTGCTTCCTTTTCCGGGGATTCATAAAACGATTTCCAGAAGGCCTTTTCCGGTCCCTGTTCGCTGGCCCCGAAAAATGTCCAGCACACCCTTCCCTTGTCATCCTTGGTTTTTGATAATGAGACCGGCAGAATCGTAATGTACCGTTCATGCTTAAGTTTCCCCAGTGAGGCGGCCAGTTCACCGGACCAGAAAATATTTCCGGAAAACACACTATGATTATGTCCGACCAGTGATACCGGGAGTGTTCCTTCCCCAAGCTTGCTCATCTGGGCGAGGATCTGACTGCCGGCCTTCTCTATCCCGGGCCGTAACTGGAACTCTTCCTCGATCTCAGGTACTCTCCAGCCGTAATCATCATCAAGGCTGAATGTCCACGGAAAAATATTTCCGTTATATGGATTGATCCCCGTTCTGACCGGCGGCATGAACTCAGAATACGCATCTATTTTATACTTGAGTTCTCCCTTGAACCAGGGGTACCCGCTCATAAATGAAGACCATCCGGGAGGTTGCAAATTTTCCATTTTGTATTTTGATGTTATACAAAAATAAGAAAATAAAATTATGCTGGTATGGAGGGGCCATCCACTGACTACTTATACAACTGATAGTTTTCGGGTAAAATGAGTTGACTATGCCTGCATGTGTCAGAATGACAAAAACGTCTGAAAAATTTTCATTTTAGGAGAAAAAGAATTAATCTTACATGGTCAATTATCTTCCTGAGTTCATAAAAGAGAATAATGGTTAAAAATAGCGTTATGAATCATCAATCATCCAACAATTCAGTTTACGACACAACGATCCGGCTGTTCGTATTGTTATTGATCATTGCATGGTGCCTGATGATCATGTATCCTTTTGTGAGCATCATCATGTGGAGCCTGATCCTGGCATTGGCGATGTATCCGCTTCATAACAGGCTGGCGAAAATGATGGGAGGGAGGCCTAAACTGGCTTCATTCCTCATCATTTTTACCATTCTTGCTGTCATAATTCTTCCTACATGGCTGCTGATAGAATCACTGTTCAAGGAGATGAAAGATCTCAAGGCAAGCTATGAAAGCGGAACACTTTCCATACCGCCGCCATCAGAAAAGGTCAGGCAATGGCCGATTGTCGGACAGCAATTGTATGATATCTGGAAAACCGCATCGGACGACATTGAGCAAACAGTTGTCAAATATAAAGATCAATTGTTCGAAATCGGGAAAAAACTGGCAAAAGGAATACTCAGTGCTGCCGGAAGTGTTTTCCAGATCATGATTTCGCTGATCATCGCAGGGATCATTCTTGTAATCGGTGGTGCGGGTGAATCAATCCGGAAATTTTTCAGGAAACTGGCCGGAGACCGTGGGGATGAATTCGCTGATATTACCCTGAAAACAGTCAGCAATGTCGTAAAGGGAATCATCGGTGTGGCTCTGATCCTGGCAATTTTGCATGGAATACTGTTTTTATTGGCTGGTATTCCCTATGCCGGCATTTGGACGATACTCGTTTTTGTGCTTGCAGTTCTACAGATACCTCTGGCGATCATAACTCTGCCGATCATTGTTTATATGTTTGCCATGAAGGAGCTTGTCCCTGCTATTATCTGGACTGTTTTGCTATTGGTGGCAGGAACATCAGACAACATCCTCAGGCCGATATTGCTTGGCAAAGGTGCCCCGGTTCCCATGCTTGTGATTTTTATCGGCGTGATCGGGGGGTTTCTTCTCTCCGGGTTCATCGGACTTTTTACAGGGGCGATTGTGATGTCATTGGGCTATAAGCTGTTTATCGCCTGGATCGACACAGGGACAGAAACGAATCAGTGACACACCGGAAATCCGCTTCAATCACCTGCTTTTTTTCATTTGTTCCCTTACCGTGCATATGACATTGATCGGGGAGTCGACGATCAGCATGTTGGAGATCCAGTCAGGAATACTTCCTGCAGGATCAAGATAGCCTTCGAGCACTACGTGACATGATTCCTTCCCTGCAGGTGTTACAGTCCATGTCTGCCGGTAATCCCTGATGCGGATAATTTCCGGGTTTTCAGAAGCACAACCGGGGAGGGGGACTGAAGTGATCTGCCTTACACCTGTTACAGGGTCGATCGTTACTGTAGCCTCAACGCATAAGTCACGGTCCGTGATCGGCCAGGGAAGATCATACATCATATAAAACTGGGCCCGCTTGTTCTTTTCATAAAGCAACACCCTGATTGGATGGATGTTTTTATCCCACCATTCAGTATGATTGGCATCTTCGAGCAGCGCAAAAACTTTTTCAGCCTGAGCCTGGATATCAGCAATTCCTTTGTAGGATTTCAGCGGCTTGCCCGCCTCCATCCGGGTATATATTTTGATCCCGTCACTTTCTTTCTTGAATTCCCAGGGTTGCGCCAACAGGGAAGGGCCAGCCAGCAGTGTTCCAAAAAATATCAGGATAACGCGAATGATATGTGGCCGCATAAGTCTTTGGTAGGGTTTTTAACCGCATAAAGGTAACCATTATTGCATTTCGCTGATATATGAATAGTTCACGACCCACCAGACCGCAGCAAATTCTGTGATCGTCAGGTCTCCATTTATGGTGTACAGGATATCTGATGTGTAATCAGAAGTTTTATCATAAACGCTGCCATCCCTGAAATGAGCAAGGATATCACTTGTATAGGATGATGAACCTTTATAGATTTTGCCTTCGCGGATGGTCATGACAATGTCGGATGTATAGGATGAGGTTCCCTTGTATACTTTTCCGTCCTTTATGGTATATATTACATCCGAAGTATAGGATGAAGTTCCTTTGTAAACCCTGTCGCCATCTACATGACAAGCCACATCACTTGTATATGTGGAATTCTTTCTGTAAACCTTTCCATCATCAATGTGGCAGAGAATATCGCTTGTATAGGAAGAGGTACCTTTATGGATCGTGGTTTGCGGAGACGCAAAGACAGGATAAAGAACGAAAACAAGCAGCAAGGCGCCTTTCAAGAGATGGCGCCATATATTCAAGCCGGCAGGTATGTTGTTCTTCACAGGATAAAAATAACGAAATATTTTATTGGAAGAGAACAATCGCTGATTTCATTTGAATTCTTCCGTCATTGATTTTAGTTTCTTAGTAATTTTACCAGTGAAGAAATTCCCATTATGATGACCTGGCTAATGCGTTACCGCATTTTGAATTATCTGAGAAATTCAATCTGGATACTTCCCTCCCTGAGTATTTTCATTGCAATGGGTACCGTCAGGATCCTTCATGCGATCGAGGTGGAAAAGGGCTGGTTGGTAGGATTTGATCCGGCAACCGCCATGACTATGATGGGAACCCTTGCCGCATCGATGTTCACCCTCATTGTATTTGTATGTTCCGCTTTGCTGATTTCCGTCCAATTGGCCAGTGCCTCTCTCACCCCGCGTTTTATCGGCCTGATTTTTAAGAATCCGGTCACCAAACTTTCCTTGACATTGTTTGTCTTCACATTCGTTTTTACGCTTGGAGCCCTGCTCCGGATCCGGGGAACCGTGCCTTTGCTTACTGCTTATTTTGCAGTATACAGCTGCATCCTGAGCCTCATCACTTTTATCTACCTTGTTGATGAAGTTGGACGTGCCCTGCGGCCGAGCGGTGCTGTTAAACTGGTGGCCCGGCTGGGATCTGATGTTATCAAAAGTGTCTATCCCCGTATGTTAGCCGGGTCTGAGAACAGGATACAGGAACAGTCAGCAATTTCCGGCAGGGCGCCTGATTGCACGATCCTGAACAGGAGGGATGGAATCATCCTCGCTTTTGATACAGGAGGACTTGTAGCCTTAGCCCGGAGCTATGACTGTATCATTGAAATGGTTCCGCAGGTTGGCGATTTTATTTCTGCCGGGCAACCCTTATTCCATGTATATGGGAAAGAACAATTGCCAACCGGATCATCCCTGGAGAATTCAGTAGCAGTGGGTCCGGAACGTACACTGCGCCAGGATCCCGGCTTTGCATTACGCATCCTCGTCGATATTGCCTCAAAAGGACTTTCCCCTGCTATAAATGACCCCACAACTGCAGCCCTCACCATCGATCACATTCAGTTCCTGCTTCGCCAGCTTGGAATCCGTAATCTTGATGAAGGGCTGAAATTAGATGAAGATGGAGCCGTTCGGCTTGTTTACCGGACACCCAACTGGGAGGATTATGTTGAACTGGCCGTCACCGAAGTAAGACAGTTCGGGGGTACAAGTATCCAGATCGCGCGAAGGTTGCGGGCTATGCTGGAAGATCTTATCCTAACGCTGCCTGAACAGAGGGCAGCCGTCCTTAAGATGGAACTGAGCCTCCTTCAAAGATCCGCCATGCGCTGCTTTATTGAAGCGGAGGACGTGGAAATAGCAGGTATCAGCGACTTCCAGGGTATGGGAGGAAGAAAGCAACAAAAATAGCAAATCAGAATTATCCTCACAGGAACAAGGAAAGCATCAGCCACCCGGCAATATCAAGGATAAGGAATACCGTTCAGGAATAAGGAAGGCCTTGTTTACATAGCCAGGGATTTGGTTAACCGCACCATCACATGCATGGGGCTGAGAAGTGTCAGGACCTTTAAGGTGCACTACCTTTGTCGTACAAAGGAGAATTTATGGCAAACCTTTGCCTGGATTGCCGGCTATGACTTTCTGCCGGAAAAGTAGTAACGCCAGTCAAAGACCACCCTCAAACCGAAATAAGGAATGGACCTGACCGGTGGAGTCGGAATGTTTTCGGGCGATACAAGGGTTACTTTGCCGGGAATGTCAACCCCGCCAAAGAATTGCACGATGAGGCCGGCTGTCTGGTTGGAGGAGAACATATGGAAGGGACGGTATTCCACGATCGGAAATTCAACCTGTGTGGAGCGAAAAGAGATCACAGCCTGGTCCTCTGTACCGTTGATATTTACGGGTACGATAAAATGGTCAGGTTGATTTGTCGTCCCGAAAAGGGAAACCCCGATCTCCCGTCCAAGAACGAACTGGAACCTCCCGATGGAACTCAGCATACCCGTCTGCCAGGGGATCAATCCTCCGTTCCCTGATGTCGCAACCACGGTCGACATCGCCTTTGGAGCGACAAAATAAAGCAGGGGAGCCAGCACGAGCAGATCGCCCGGTAAAAGGTAGAATGGCAGGCGAAGCCTGGCTTGAAGGCCATTTCTGTAAGGAATTGCAGAAGCAATATTCCCAAATTGCTGCAGATCAGGATCAGGAGATAATTTCATCGTGGAAGACCCATCAAGCCTGTATCCCAGGTCCAGGAAAACCAATCCGTCGCCGGCTTCGTTGAGGACACCCTCCAGCCCCAAACCGATCCTTAAATTCATTTCCACCCCGGTAATCTCACCGGTTGTATGCTGGTCAGGACTGAAGCCGTTAAGCACAACATTTGCCCGTGCAGCCGCACTGAGCCCGATGAAAGGACCTATCTCTGCCCGGAACCGGGGAAGTTCCCCGGCCCCTTTCGCGAGCCCGGGCATGGCTGTTGACCTGAAGATGTCTTTGAACAATGGTATGGTCAGGGTGTCTCTTTCCTTTGGAGGCATATAGTTGGACTTGCAAACGTTGAACGTATCCGGGACGGCATCAGGCCTTCTGGCGGATGTGATCAATTTCGGATATTTTCCGGATGCTGCATCAATGATCTGCACAAGACTTCTCACAACTGTACCGGCTGCAAGATCTGCATCCTCCGGTCCCATGAAAGCATCACCCATCAGGACCATCCGGGTCCCCTCCCAGGTTGAAACCTCGATTCCTTTCTCATCATAATAATCATGCGTTCCTTTCCTTTGTGCTGCATTACCCCAGCATCCTGCCACATGACCAGAAGCGAACATGTCTTCCAGGAAATGGATGGCGAATCCTTCGTCGGCAAATGCGGAAAAAAGCAAAGCGGCCGAATTGTCTGCAGAAGTATCTGCAGCATAAGCTTCTGCTTTCCTCAGCGCACTCAGGTGGTACCAGATGTATGCTCCTGGTGCATTAAGTTCACAGCCAGGCATTGCACAGGCGGTCATGTATTGGACCATCTCGGACCGGACTTCGGGCCTGGCAAGCATGAAATGAACATTGTTGGAACCGGCCCTTGAGACATACTCCGGGTCCGCCTTCAGAAGCCTGAGGTCTGAATCCCTGAGCTTATTCAGGCGCTCACTGCGATTCCTGGAATTGGCCAGGCCGGTCTTAAGATCAAATGCCACATCGGATACTTTAAAGATCCATTCAGAGGTGAGGATAGACTGTGCCATGTTGGCCGCTGAAACTGAATGGTCTCCTGCAATGGCAGGGAAAGAGGCATAATCAAGGAAGGTTGATCCTTTTGAGAGGTTCGGATCAGCAGGGTAAATTGAAAGCCTTGATTCATGGCCTGCCCTGACCAGTGAACAATACCTTTCAAAGGTGGCTTTTCGTGCCGGATCAAGCTTCCCGATGGCAAGGATAAGAATGTCCCTGTGCTCAGGATAGATCCATGAGTATGCGTCCTTTACGGCCAAAATAACGATCAAAACGATCACAGCAGCACTTTTCATATTCAGCAATTTTTCAATATTAAATCGATTATTTTTCCGGGAACCAGGCCTGCTCTCTAACCCTGCCCGGGTAATCAAAGGTGTTTGACGTAAAAACCAATCAAATTTATTGAATATATTAGATAAAATACACATGCAATATCAGAATGATGTAACATATAATCAAATTTGTGTAATGTGTTTGGAGATGAATGAATGCACCTTTGCACTCTTGTGGAAATACTTTCACAATTAAAATTTCAATAATGAATAAGACAGAGGTAATGGGGAACTGGAATGAGCAGAAAGGGAGACTCAAACAGAAATTCGCGAAATTAACAGACGATGACCTGATGTTTGAAGAAGGCAAGAAAGACGAGATGATCGGGAAGATCCAGATCAAGCTGGGGAAAACCAGGGAAGAATTGCACAGGATCATGTTCGAATATTAACAATTGATCTTGTGAAGGTTTCAAAATGCAAAAGATCGTGATGTGCCTTGTAAAAGAGCTATAAATCTAACCAAATAAATATACAACGTATGAAAAAAATTATTGTATTCCTGTCAGCTTGCATGCTGATCAGTTTTATCGGTTTTTCACAGCAGGTTGCACCGGAAAAGGTTCCTGCTGCAGTGAAAGAAGCGTTTACCAAAAAATTTCCGGCCGCCAGCTATATCGTTTATAAAATGGAAAAGTCAGACTATAATGTCGCTTTTAAAGACAATGGAGTAGGCATGTCGGCCAATTTTAATCCCTCGGGTGAATGGCTGGGATCCGAAACCATAATGATTGAATCGGATCTGCCAAAAGAAGTATTGACTTCAGTAGCTACCAATTTTGTTGGCTACAGTATTACCGAGATAAACAAAATTGATGGCCCCGGCAATGTTGTGAATTATGAAATGAAATTAAAAAAGGGCACCACCGTGGAACAGGTGAAATTTTCTCCCAAGGGTGAGATCCTGAAAAAAATGCTGATAAAGAAATAGACAGAGATGAAGGGACAATAGTAGACTTTGGTTGATTGAGTTATCAGCAGGAACGTCTGCCCCGGTTATTGGGCAGGCGTTTTTTATTTGGATTCAGTGGTGATTTTCGGATCATCTTTTTCAGGCAATGCATGAATGATACAACTTAATCAAAGAGTTGTGTAATATTTATCGGCACAACCACACCGACCTTTGTTGTGTGAAAATTCATTCACACAGATAACATTAAAATGAAAAAGTCAATGATTCCTCATAATGCCAGTAAATTCAATATTGGAGAAGTTCAAAACAGGTCACGTTCCTTTAAGGCGGCGCGATTATTAATAGCTGTTTTTCTGTTATTCATGGTAACCCTCCTTTCCTCATGTTTTTTCCCGGGTCCGGGGCATGGAAGTCACGGAGAATACCATGAGGGACATGGTCACGGTAATGGTCATGGTCATGGTCATGATGAAGGTAAGGGACATGGTGATGATCATCATAAATGATCCATAGGAGGATGCCTTACATAAGCCGTTTGATCCATGCTAATTTCTTTTCAGAATAAGGAGGGTACTTCAGATCCGGTTCAAACCAGAATGGCTTTTCAAGGATGCTTTTGAAATGCGTGAACGCTTTGAACCCGGCCTGGCCATGATAGTTGCCGATGCCGCTGTCGCCAACCCCTCCGAATGGCAGGTTACTGTTGGAGATATGCATGATGGCATCATTGACTGCCCCTCCCCCGAATGAGAGTTCCAGTAAAATTTTATCCCTTTCTGAGTTATCGTTTGTGAAAATATAGCATGACAGCGGTTTTGGCCTGGAATTGAGCTTGCCAATAGCGTCATTCAGGTCAGAATAGGTGAGTACAGGAAGCAATGGCCCGAATATTTCATCCTGCATGATCTTATCCTCAAAAGTTATATTTGTCAATATGGTCGGGGAAATGTACCTCTCATTGAGGTTGGTTTCCCCACCATGGTAAATTTTATTTTTATCGATTAAGCCGGTCAGCCGGTGAAAATTCCGTTCATTGATTATTTGCACATAATTCCCGTGATCAGTGGAATATTCAAATGTTTTGAGATGATATTTAAGCTGAGAAAGGAATTCGTCTTTGACCGATTCATCAACCATAAGATAATCAGGGGCGATGCAGGTTTGACCTGCATTCAGGAATTTTGCCCAGGTCAGCCGCTTTGCCGACTCTTTGATGTTGCAGGACCGGGTCACAATGGCCGGACTTTTACCTCCAAGTTCAAGGGTAACGGGAGTCAGGTTCCTGGCAGCTGCCATGTAAACAATCTTCCCCACCGTCGTACTTCCCGTAAAGAAGATCTTGTCAAATTTCTGATCGAGAATGGCTGTCGTCTCTTCGATCCCTCCTTCCATGACCATCAGGTAATCAGCAGGAAAATTCTCATTGATCATCCTCGCCATGGCATGGCTTGTTCCGGAAGGGATCTCGCTTGGCTTTATAACCACCGTATTGCCTGCAGCAATGGCGGCCACAGCGGGTGCAAGTGACAGTTGATAGGGATAGTTCCAGGCCCCGATGACAAGGCATACACCCAGCGGCTCAGGAATAATGTAGCTTCGGGCAGGCAGGTTGACAAAGTTGGTTTTTGCCCTCTTCCGTTTGGCCCAGCGGGGGAGTTTTCTTATTGATTCATCGATTTCATGGTAGATCAGGCTGAATTCCGTTGCATAGGTATCAAATTCCGATTTGCGGAAATCATTCCAGATCGCTTCATACAGATCCTGTTCATGACTTTTCATGATGAACCTGAGCTTTTTCAATTGCTCAAGCCTGAACCCGATTTCACGGGTCTTACCGGAATTGAAAAAATCATTCTGCTTCTTTACGATTTCCTGGTAATTCATTAAGATTCATTTAAAATTTAAACAATCCAAATGTAATCATTATCCCGGGAACATTTGCCGGGCAGAATTTACTTTGATGTATGATTTACCGGATTTTACCCGGTCATTTTACGGAGTTATAGAATAGAAATGCATATCAGGAATCCAGGAGCTATTTTTGAAGTAAATCTGTGTATTTACCCAAGTCCGGTTCATGATAAGGGATCAATATGTTTCTGAATTGTCGGATAAATTTAAACGTAAAATCATGAAAACTTCTTCAATTGTGTTGCTCATGCTGGTACAAATGATACCGGCACTCTGCTTCAGCCAGGACCCTGTAAATAATTCCGGCACGGCTGAATCAAGGATGATCACTGCTGTGAAAACGGGTGATTCCGGAACCTTTGATGCACTCCTGGAATCAAATCCTTCACTGTTATACATTAAAGAGCCGACCATTGAAGAATCCCTGCTGCATGTGGCTGCCAGGAACAATCAGTACGAAATGGTCAGGAAACTTCTTGAAAAGGGTCTGGATGTGAATGCTAAAAATAAGCTTGGAAGCATCCCCCTTCACCTGGCCTGTATCACGGGTTCCTACCCGATGGTGGATGATCTGATTCGTCATGGGTCAGATTATTCCGTCATAAACATGCGGGGGAAACCACCTGTGGCCTATATTTCTTATGGAAAAAACCCTGAGCTTTTCAACCTGTTCCTTGCGATAGACAAGACCATTCTGAATACCAGGCTGCCGGATGGATCGAATTTGCTGTTTTGTGCAATAGAAGCAGGGGATTCAGAAGGTTTCAAGTTCCTTGTTGCACATGGAGTCGATGTTAACGCGATCAACGATCACCGGCTTTCTCCGTTATGCTGGTCCGTATTGTTCAATAATTCTGAAATAGTAAAAACGCTGATCAGCAATGGTGCCGATATAAATTTCATATCGAACGGAGGAAGGACGGCATTTCTGTATTCAATAGAGCGTGACAGCATTTCAACCGTTAAGCTATTGCTGGATGCAGGTTCATTCATAAACAAAGCTGATTCTGCAGGATTGACCGCACTGCATACGGCAACGATCCGGGGAAATTATCAAATGGCTTCCTGGCTTTTGAATAAGGGCATAAGGATCAATTCCAGGGATACCTCGGGATTGACCGCATTACATTATGCTGCCATTTACGGGCGCTCTGATATCGGAGCGTTACTGGTTCAGAAAGGGGCAAACGTGAACAGCAAGGATAATCTGCAACACGAGCCGGTATATTGCAGCACCTGGTATGGAAATGATGATATGACGAAGGTGCTTGTAAAATCAGGTGCAGATAAGTCTTTTGTGAAGCCTCCTGTGCTGTCCACAACCCTCAGGAGCGGGGAAGCCGTCATTCATTACCTGAACCACAGCAGCTATGCAATTGAAACCTCGGAGCATCTCCTTGTATTTGATTATTTCCATTATTATTCTGCCCCCGACAATCCATCGTTATTGAATGGTCGTATCAAAGTGCAGGAACTGAAAGGGAAAAAAATTGTGGTGTTTGTCAGCCATGAACATGGAGACCATTACGACACAGCAATCTGGAAATGGTATATCCCCGGACTGAACATCCATTATGTGACAGGATTCAGGCCCGAAGTCAGGGTTCCGTATGAATTTGCAGAGCCGCAAAAGGAACTGACTGTTGAGGGGGTTCATATCAATCCGATCAGGTCAACCGATGCAGGGGTGGGATTCCTTGTCGAGGCCGATGGGATTGTGGTGTACCATCCTGGCGATCACGTGAACAAATCGCCATTGATATCACAGGATTTCAAGGGTGAAATAGATTATTTGTCGGGATTGAATAAGAAAGTTGATATTGCATTTCTTCCCGTTGCAGGATGCGGTTTTCCAGATCTTCAAGTCGTAAAGGCCGGAAATTTTTATGTGGTGGAAAAGCTTAACCCCGGTATCAGCTTTTCAATGCATGCCGAAGCGGATCAATGTGCGGGGTTCTCAAAAGAAGTATGCCTGAAATTCCCTGGCAATCAATCAAACTATTCAAAATTTTCCGGCGACAGGTACTTCTACACCCGGGACAATTCTTCACCCGCCAGGTTATTGCAAACACAATAATCACAGGTAAAATGCAGCTCTTCGAACTTACAGTGCGTGGTTTAGCAAAGATGCATAAGGTAATTTAATCTGATGGCATTCATAGCCAGACTAACTGCTGGTAAGTTTTCCAGTCCTCCATTACTGGTTGTCCAATACCCTTCTGTTATTAAGAACGGCTCCAAATTTCCAAAATCAGGTATTCCGGTTTGTTTTTCATTTACCTTTGTTTCGTTATTCTACGAAATACAAAATGAAATGATCACGGAAAAGCAACATTATACAGAAAATCAGAAAAAAATGGCCCGGTATGCAAAAGCAATGGCACACCCGGTACGAATTTTCATTCTTGACTTTCTCGCCGATAATATTGACAAATGCTGTTACAGCGGCGACATGGCTGAAGAATTGCCCATTGCCAGATCCACACTGTCCGAACATTTGAAGGAGTTGAAAAAATCCGGACTTATCCAGGGAGAGATCAATCCTCCCTATATTAAGTATTGCATCAGAAAAGAAAACTGGGAAGAAGCAAAAGAACTGTTCAATGTTTTTTATAAGCGGTGACTGATAACCTCAAACAATCTTTAAGCTGAATAATTTATGGAAATAAAAGTACTGGGTCCCGGCTGCCCGAATTGCAGAACGCTGGACAGGATCACGCGGGAGGTGGTTGAAAAGAATGGGATCAGCGCTACGGTAACGAAAATAGAAGATATCATGGAGATCCTGAAATATGGGGTAATGTCGACACCCGCCCTGGTGGTGGATGGCGAAGTGGTGGTTCAGGGGCGGGTACCTTCCTCAGAGGAAGTCAGGCAATTATTGACGAAATAGCCCTTGGTGATTTATTCTTTCGGTTTTTCTTCAGAAACAAAACTTTAGAAAATTGAATTTATGTCAGAAAAACAAAAACCTGGTTTTATCATGTGTGTTTGCACTGGGAAATGCCCGGGATTTTCTCAAATGGATATCTGGGACTTTATAAACAGGGTGCGGATCGAATTGCCGGTTGAATATGGATTTATCCATCCTCAGCTTTGTGAGGAAGACGGAGACCGGTTCTTGCTGGATTTCCTGAAGGCACACCGGAAAGTAGTGATCGGAGGCTGCGCACCCAATATGCAATTCAAGCTATTCCGGGATGCATTTAAAGACTCCGGTCTTGATATCAGCAAAGACCTTGTACCGATTGATGTTCGTGACATGACTACCGACCAGGCGATCGAAAAAGTTAATGCAGCGCTGATAAAACTGGAGGAGCCGGTATGAGCGAAACGACGTTCATGGGAGTAGAACGCAATAAGATCGATTGGAAACCGGCCATTGATTATGCAAAATGCGATTATTGCATGGAATGCGTGAAATTCTGTCCTCATAAAGTTTTTGAGGTCAGGGAAAGCGAAGAAATAAAACTGATCATCAGGAATCCGGAAAACTGCGTCGTTTTCTGCAGGGCATGCTCAAAGATCTGCGGTCCTGATGCATTATCCTTCCCTGATAAAAATGCAACTACGGAAAGGATCAGGGAAATCAGAAAGGAGGAATCCAATGCTTGAAAATTATGCCATCCTCCCTTGCAACGGATTGGATAAATGCGCTGGGGTTATTTCACGTGAAGTGGCGATAAAACTCTGTGGAAAAGCCGGGAATGAACTTATTTGTCCTGTGTATTCCAGGGTTGCGGAAGCGAAATATAAACGAATTGCCGACAAACACCCTCTTCTTGTAATAGATGGTTGCCAGACACGATGCGCGAGCAAACTTGCTGCGGAGAAAAACCTGAGAATCACCAGGAAAATAGTTGTCACTGAAGAAGCGGGGAACCACAATGTTGAATTGAAGAGTGATCTCAGCCTCCTGGAAAATGAAAATGCCCTGATTGAAATTTTGTTTAACGAGCTTAACAATTCAGAGGAAAAGCCTATACAAACTTCAACTGAATCAACTTCCGCCTTCCGGTTCGACTATGAAACTTATCAAAGTGGCAAATTCATTTTCAGGGTCCCTCAAAATGCTGAAGTCTTCTATAACGAAAATGACTGCTGGGCTTATGTGACCGGAAACCGGGCCAGAATAGGCGTTACAGATTTTGTTCAGCAAAACCTTTCCGATATTTTATATTTTACACCGCCAGAAATAGGTGCAGAGGTTGACCAGTTTGGCGAAGTTGGAGAGATCGAATCGTCAAAGAGCCTCATCGATATAATTTCACCGGTAAGCGGCCAGGTTATCGCCGTAAATGAAATATTGATCCAACATCCGGAACTTATCAATGAAAACCCTTATGAATCGGGCTGGATAGCAGAGATTGAACTGAAAGATTTTGAATCGGATCAAGAACTATTAATAGGATTCACTGAATATTTTAAAATATTGAAAAGAAAGGTGGAGGACTTAAATGCATAACAAAGTAAAAGTTGTTCCATGCAGCGGCATTGGTAAGGTTTACGGCCTCATGGCAAGAGAGGCGGTTTTGAAAGCCGTCATTGAATTATGTCCGGATAAATCGGAAACCATATGTCTCGGGTACATTGTAACCGGTGATAAAGAGGTTAAGGAAAAAATCGAAGGCTTCAATTTCATTACCGTTGATGGTTGCCCGAAAATGTGTGCCGCGAAAAATGTCGCCATAGCAGGCGGGATCGTAGCAGAAGAATTAAAAGTCCTGGAGATAGTAAAAAAATATAAGGGTAAAACATTTGGTACCCCGACACAGCTGAATGCTGATGGTGAATTTGTGATCAGTGAAATTGCGGAAAAGATCGTAAAGAAAATAAATGAAATAATCAAGGAGGAGAATTAGTGGCTGAACTGAAAATAGGCATACTGTCATGCAGTGGCGAGGAGTGCCTCGGGGGAACCATTTCAAGGCTCGCAACCCGGAAAGTTCTTGAGGAACTTAAGATGGTTGAAACTGTAACCCTTTGTCTGCCGTTGTATCTCGCCGGCGGCCGGGAAGAACGAAACTTTGCAAAAGTCTACCCGACCATCTCTGTTGACGGCTGCGGTAAACTTTGTGCGAAAAGAAGTACGGAAAAATATAGTGGAAAGATCAGCGGTTCTGTGGATGTTTCGAAAATCATAGGAAATGAAAATGCGCTGGATAATAAGATCATCAGGAATAAAGACCTTAAGGACGAACATTTTCAAATGGTGGATGAAGTCGCCACAGAGATCGTAAAAATGATTGGCTGCATCAATCCGGATTCCTACTCCGATAAGTCGTTCCGGGGTTGCAGCTGCGGCAGCGATTGATGGATGAGGGAATTTATCTGCTAGAAATTTTAAAACATAGAAATGAATCGAATTTACTTTGTTTTTGCAGTTGTGCTATTCTTTTTCTGGGCCTGTTCAAAGAAAAGCGAAACAGCTCCTTCCGAAAACATCAAAATAGTAAGCCTCACTTCCACGCTCAACCCGGTGATGGCTTATGATACAACCGTGATCACGGTGGAGGCCACAGGGGAAAACCTGCAGTATGGCTGGGTGGCCAACCATGGAAGGATAAAGGGAAGCGGAAAAACCGTAAAATATTCCGCTTGTATAACATGCATAGGTCATAATACAATTACATGCAGGGTGTTCAACGAAACAGGAGAGGTTTCCGACACGATCATGATCCGGGTCAATCCTTATCATCAGGGAAATTAAGAGGAAGAATAGATGGATCGTTACATAGGGCTTGTATTTCTGCTTCTTTTCGTTATACCGGGGTCCACGGTTTGGGCACAATGTTGCACCTCAGGAAACCCATTCATCAACGATGCCGAGCAACCAGCCCTTCAATCAAAGGTGCTGACCGCTTCACTGGCATTCAGGTACAGCCATTCCGGGTCATATTATTCAAAGGATTCCCCTTATAAAGATTTGCCGGTCAAAGAAAGTGCATATAGCAATTACTCGGAATTGCAAGTCGGGTATGGAGTGACAGACTGGCTTACGGTCCTCACAGAGTTAGGCTATTTTTTTAACAAAACATTCGAAACGGCCGGCGTTGATTCTTATACGGGTCGCGGCCTGGGCGATGCAGCATTGTATCTTAAATTCAATGCATACAGCAATTTAAAGTGGCGGTTTTCCATTTCCCCGACTATTGGGGTGAAATTCCCGGTTGGTGTCTTTGACCAGGAGGTTGATAATGTTCAATTGCCCATCTCAGTCCAGCCATCGTCGGGAGGATACAGGTACATTGCAAATGTATTTGTCTCGAAAGGATTTGGAAAAATTGCAATTGCAGGATTTGCTTCCTATGAATATTCCCAGCTCATTCAATCCGAAAACTTTTACTATAAATATGGCGATCAGTGGGTCGGAGCGCTCTATTTCAATTATCACATCTGGAAAGGATTGAGCCTGGATCTTCAGTTTCGTAATGAATTCAGGGCAAGATCGACCCGTGAAGATGGTGAGATCGTCGATGCTTCCGGCTATGACGTGGTCTTCTTGACCCCGCAGCTGACCTATGCTTTTAAGCACAACTGGTATCTGTCAGCCTATTCCGACATTCCGTTATACAAATATTATAACGGCATCCAGATGTCATTTGGATACGCTCTGTCAGCAAGGATTACAAAGAAAATAGATTTTCTTGTTTTAAAGGCAAGAAAACAATCAAGAAAAAATGATCTGTAAAATATGACGTAATATTACGTTAATTTAAAATATAACGTATATTTGCGACAGACCAAAACACAAAACCATGAAAAAATTTTCAAACATCATGATCCTGCTGCTTTTGTTATCGGGTTCAAACTCGGTTTATGCACAGATCGCGAATGATATTGCAAATGCCAATAAGGCCGGGAAAGCTGTCTTTCTTATTGCATATAATGCCGGCGGAGCGGATGCGGACAAGGCAGTTTCCATTGCAAACAATGCAAAGAAAGCATTTAAGGTGACTCCTGCTGTTGTCAAATTAAATACCTCTGATGCTGCCAATAGTGCCCTCGTTACAAAATATCGTCTGGCCGGTGCCCCTTCGCCGCTGATCCTGGTTCTTGATAAGAATGGTAACACAGCAGGAGGCGTTCCATTAAAAGATGCCACAGCAGAGAAACTTGTTGATATGATCCCAACCCCGAAATCATCGGACCTGATCAAGGCCCTTGGGGAAGGAAAGTCAGTATATATTGTAGCCTATAAAGAATCCATGTCTTCCAAAAAAACGGCTATGGATAATTGCGCTGCCGCCTGTGGCAAGATGGACAATCAAACTGTGACCATCAGGGTGGACATGGATGACAAAAATGAAGCAAAACTTCTGAAATCCCTGAAATGTGACCTGAATGCAAAAGAGCCGGTGACGTATGTCATTAATAAGTCAGGACAGGTATCCGGAACCTATAACGGGCTGACAGATGTAAATACATTGGTAAGCACAGCAAAAAAGGCACCTGCCAAAAGTTGCTGTCCCGGAGGTGCAAAAGCAGGCGGTTGTAAATAAGCCTCCTTCCCATGACTATTTCAAAACTCGTTTTCATCGAATTATGGAAACGCAAATCCCAGTTAATTACCGGATTATTGGCCATCACCCTGGGTATTGCGGTGATTGTTGGCATTCAAAGCGTGTCCGTTGTTTCCGAGCAGAACGTTGCAAGGAATCTTGATAATCTTGGAGCCAACATTCTTGTACTACCCCAGGGGGCCAGCATTGATGACTATTATACTTCAGATATCGATGCCCCGACCTTGCCGATGGATTATGTGGAACGGATCCTTACCTCCACGATTGCAGGGGTCGATAACATGTCGCCAAAACTGACACGGAGAATAATGGTAGGAGGGCAATCGGTTGTCCTTACCGGTATTCTTCCCAAAAGTGAAATTGCGTCCAAACCCTTGTGGCAATCATCCGGGCTGTTAGGCGCTGAATTAACTACCGCCTGTGCACCTGGCCAGTCAGCCAATAAATCACACGGGCTGGAGGATGAGAAGCTTCAGCGCAGGGCCATCGATACATTGAACAGCAATGACTGTCTGGCCGGCTCACAGGTTGCAAAGCGGTTAAATCTTAGCATGAAAGGAACGATTGAAATTTCCGGGAAAGAATTCAATGTGGTTAAGATCCTGCCAGAGACAGGCACAGTGGACGACGACCGGATTTTTGCCAATCTGCGGGATGTTCAGCAACTTTTAGGCATCGAAAACCAGGTATCTGGCATTGAGATCATGGGTTGCTGCAATGCCATCTCTGAAGGGTTGCTCAGCAAACTGCGAAACATACTTCCCGATACCCGGATTACTACCATTGGTCAGATCGTTTCAACACAGATTGAAACCAACCAGCTGATGAAAAAGGTTACGCTGGTCATGTTGATCATTATCTTTTTTGTCGGTGGAATCTCCATTGGCAATTATATCTGGGCAAACGTCAATGAACGAAAACGGGAGATCGGGATATTGCGGATGATGGGAGCAGGACGATCAACCATTTACAGGATGTTTTTGCTGAAGGCTTTGATACTGGGAGTTGCCGGAGGATTTCTCGGGTACTTGCTGGGAACCCTGGCAGGTGTTATCTTAGGTCCTTATCTTGCGGGGATTGCAGTAAAACCCGTATACATATACCTCTTATGGTCGATTCTGTTATCCGTTTTAATATCATTGGCGGGATCCTTGTTTCCAACTTATCTTGCGGCCAAATTCGACCCGCATACTAACTTACAGGAGAATTGAGCCATGATCTTGCGCGGAGAAAATATTTTAAAGCAATACCATCATAAGGGTGCATTGATCAATGCACTCGATCATGTGTCATTCCAGGTTGCGAAGGGAGATTTTGTCACCGTCACCGGCCCGTCAGGTTCAGGAAAGAGCACCTTGTTGCTGGCATTGTTCGGATTGATCAGACTGACATCCGGAAATGTAATTTTCGATGACCGCAGGATAGACAATATCAATGACCGGCAGTTAACAGATATTCGTAAAAGATCAGTCGGGTACATCCTGCAGAGTTTCGCCCTAATTCCATACCTGACAACACTTCAGAATGTGATGATTCCTCTTGCCCTTGAGAAGATGCCGAAAAAAGAGCAATTGACACGTGCTGTTGAGATACTTGAGTATGTCGGGTTATCCGACAGGATGCAGCATCTTCCGAGGGAACTTTCGGCTGGACAGCAACAGCGTGTTGCAATAGCCCGTTCGATCGTGCACAAACCAAAGATCATCATGGCTGATGAACCGACAGGGAATCTTGACCCGGCGCTCTCTCTGGAGATCCTGGAATTCCTTGGAAAAATCAACCGGGAGAATAAGATAACCATCATCATGGTAACCCACAGCCCTGTTGCTGCAGCATTCGGAACAATGAAGCTGAAACTGAATAATGGAAAGATTATTGAACATGAAATTGGGAATCAAAAATCGTAAATCAGGATGGCCTACTCGAAAACGGATCTGTTCGATCCCAAATTAAATTCAACCGCAGTTTTATTCAAAGCCCTTGCCCATCCCGCCAGGCTGGCGATTTTGCAATACCTTGCAGAAGCCAGGGTCTGCATCACTGGGGATATCTCCGATGAATTGCCCTTGAGCCGGACAACGGTCAATCAACATTTAAAAGAGTTGAAAAATGCCGGATTGATCCAGGGTCATGTGGATGGGGTGAAAGTCAACTATTGCCTGGATCCCGTAAAGATCCTGGAATTTGAAAAAGTAGCAAACTGCTTTTTTAAAAAGATCAGTATTGATAAGGATTTTAAGTGCGGTTAAATATTTATTTTCAGAAAAGGAAGAACTACTGAAAACTATTTAATCACCTCGATTGTCACCTGCTTTATCTTTCCCGAAAATTTTGAAGATGTTCCGTAATCCGCTACCGGCGTTCCGTCATCAATTCCAACATCAGCCAGGTCATCCACCGAGAATATTCCCGGCTGGGTTTTGGGAAGCTGGCTCTCCGCCGCTTTCTTCCCGTTGACCATGATCGTGCCTGTCCCGCCTTTGCCCGGACCGACTCCGTCATACCTGAAATCATAAACAAGGGTATATTTTCCGGGTTTCAGCGCATCAGGGGATGAAACCAGGTATTTCTCCATTCCAAGGTAGTTGTAAGTGAAAGAAGGCTTCCCATCCTTCATATAGAAAGAAAGACCTCCAAACCTTCCACCCTGGCAGACAATTACTCCGTTCCCCTTTTCTTTCACTTCTATATCCGCAGTGATTGTATATGATTTATTCCGCAGGTCAATGAAAATATCGACACCCATTCCTTTCATTCCCTCACCATAGGTTACGGAAGTTCTTTTACCCATCACAGTAGGCCGTCCCATTAACTCTGCATTGGTTCGTTCCAGCAGCCGGTCATCCAGTGGTAATACATGGTATTTTTCGGCCTCTGTCATGAATACGCCCTGCATTTCTTTGAGTTTGTCGGGGTTTTGTGCCGACAAATCGCTTGCAAGGCTGAAATCTTCTTTCGTATTATATAATTCCCATTTATCGTCCTGCAAGGTGTTTGAGGGTTTTAATCTCCAGGCCGGCCGGTGGATTGTGCGGACAAACCATCCGTCCTGGTATACTCCCCGATTCCCGAGCATTTCAAAGTATTGAACCTTATGCTGTTCTGGCGCGCCGGCATCATTGAATGAATAGGCCAGGCTGGTACCCTCGATGGGGTCCTGTTCGATCCCATTGACCATTTTTGGTGCAGGAATCTTTGAAATTTCATAAATGGTTGGAGCAATATCAATTACATGGCCGAACTGTGAACGTATTTCTCCCTTTGCCTTGATTCCTGCAGGCCATTGAATGATCATACCGTTCCGTGTTCCTCCAAAATCAGAAGCTACCTGTTTTGTATAGGAAAAAGGAGCGTCCAAACCTACGGCCCACCCGGCTGAAAAATGCGGATAGGTGTTTGGCCCGCCCCAGTCATCGTAAAACTTTAACATGTCAGGCACTGTTTCGGGAACAGCATTGAAGTAAGTCATTTCACTGTACATGCCGTTCATCTGACCTTCGGCACTTGCACCATTATCCCCCGCAATAAAAATGATCACCGTATTGTCAAGGATACCCAATTCCGTAATGGCCGCAATAAGCCTCCCAGCTTCGTAATCCGTTTGTTCGGCAAATCCTGCATACACTTCCATCTGGCGGGTGAACAATTTTTTTTCATCGGCAGAAAGTTTATCCCAATCTTTAATGTCGGATGGTTTTGGTGCAAGCTTTGTGTTTCCGGGAACGACGCCGAGTTTCTTCTGGCGCTCAAGCGTTATCTCACGCAATTTATCCCACCCCTGATCAAATTTTCCTTTGTATTTTTCGGCCCATTCTTTCGGAACATGGTGTGGCGCATGGGTGGCTCCGGGGGCATAATACATGAAAAATGGCTTGTCTGGTGACAAAGCTTGCTGGAACCGAACCCAGGAAATAGCCTGATCCGTCATATCTGTGGTGAAGTGATAATTCGGGTCATTCGGTGTCTCAACCAGTGTAACCCCATCGTAGATCAATGGCGCCCATTGATTGGTCTCTCCTCCGATGAAGCCATAAAACTTTTCAAAACCTGAACGTGTAGGCCAACGATCCTGGGGGCCGGAATTTGAAATTTCCCAGGGCGGAGTTTCATGATATTTTCCAAAAGCGGCAGTATTATATCCGTTCTGCCGAAGCACCTCAGCCATCGGGGTTATGGTTTGAGGCCTTATTCCGGTATTTCCGGGAAAGGTTGTGGCAGCCTCTGTAATACAACCCATGTTGTTGCTGTGATGGTTATACCCGGTAAGCAAAGCCACACGGGTAGGGGAGCAAACCGCAGTGGTATGAAAACGGTTATACTTTAAACCGTTTTCAGCCAGTTTGTCCATGGTTGGCGTTGAAATGGGCCCCCCAAATGCTTCAGAAACTCCAAAACCCATGTCGTCGATCAATATAACCACCACATTTGGTGCTCCTTTAGGCGCGGTTACATGAAAGCGGGGAGGTGCAGTTGCATTACGGACATCAAGCTCTTTATACGTGGCCCTTTCTGGTTCCTTGATAGGAAGGACACTGCGGTCCTGCGCCGAAATATGTCCTGCTCCTAAAAATGCTGCTGCAAGGATTGACAATCCTATGCTTTTTATTCGTTGTCCTTTCATTTTTCGATTCTTTTAGATATTTTCCGTAATTCTGTTGGAAATGCAATAACAAACTTATGCTCGATTTATGATGGAGAGAATTGTCAAAAATATTTCTCCCAATCTGGTTGTAAAAATACTCTTTAATATTCACTTAATAAATACTCAATCATAAGTAATAATAAGTAATCTTGCTGATTCCCGGAAGTCTAATCCGGCACAGACTTTCAAAACGGAAAAATCGCTGTCGAAGTTCTTATGCGGTTGACCGGAGCATCATCAGAAGGTTTCGTTCAGGTTGAAGAATATGCCTTTGGTACCATCGGCTCCGAAACCAAGATCGATGCACAGGTTCGAAAGGGTTTTCCTGCTGAACATGATCCTCAGGCCCACACCGGCGGCAGGATCATAATATTGAAACAGTTTATGTCCGCCATCATCTGAACTTGCAGTTGTTATGTTGACGAAAGCGACACCCCCGAGTATTCCGCTGTAAGGACTGATCGGAAAACGGTACTCGGTTTCCCCGTAAATAAAGTTGACCCCCCTGATACTTCCCTGGATATATCCTCTCCCGGCACGGTTGTACATATCCCAGCAAAGTGCAGGTAATCCAAGGTAAGGAACGTTGCCGTTCTGATTGAACTGTCCAAGATACCAGAAGCCGATCAGGTGATCGGGCCGTCGTTTTGAAAAGCTGATATAAGTCCTGAATTCAGTGTTCAGCATGATACTGCTCTTTGAGCTCCCCAGGAACGTAAAATTTGGCCTTACCGCAATATTGGCCAGGTATCCTTTTGTCGGCCGGATGGAATTGTCCCGGCTGTCCAGCAAGACCTCCAGGCTGAGTCCTGACATCGTATATTTGCCGGGGTTAAAGCCATGATCAGTGCTGTACTTGTAGTGGCTCGTGATCTGCTGAGGAATGGTGTCCAGGTTCAGGTTGTGATCCACGATACTCGAATAGTCATCGAGGCAGTACCCGATTCCGGCATACCATTTATTCCATATCCGGAAAAAGAATGTTTCATAAAGCCTGATATAGTTATAATTGAGCGGTTGTGCATCGGGTGGGAGTGAAGCGGTGGATCCTCCGTCGTTAAACACTATACCCCGGTTTGTGTGCATCTTGATGCCGGTTCCCAATCCGTATGTTGGTTGAGAAAATACAAGGTATCGCCAGTCCCCGCGAAGGATGAAATCCGAATTCGCGGTGACGATATTTGACCGGACAGTCAGGATCATTTGCTCTGCCGTTGTCAGGTTGATGGCTGCACAAATTGAAGAAACGGGGGTAGTATTCATATCCCCAAGATGGATTGCCATCGTGGTCCCGACACCGATCAGGAACCCATATGCCGGGTTATATCCAACGAACGGTGTGGTGGCAAAATAGGGCTTTTTCAGAATGATCGGCTCATTAGTCATGCTGTCACGCTGAGCCCGTTTCTCTTTCTTGATAAAAATACTGAATACATCATCCTGTTTGAATGTCTTATTACTTTTTTGGGCGGAAAGATTCCCGGGTGGAAGGAACAGACCAACCAAAAGGAATAAGATAAATAAAGTGCATCCTTTACCCGGGTTAATGGCCTTTCTCGTATTTATCCTTCTGTAGGAATTCATCGTTCTCAAAATTAATATAATAATCCCATAATCTGGTGTCACTGTGGCCTGGTAAAACGAACGATAGCAGGATATTTTAGCAACCGGTGCTTTCAGCCCGCAGGTTCTTATAGCATCCCTCTTGCTTTGAGATCTAAGATCAACTCGTTGGTGGTGGATTTTTCTGTTTTCCGGAGAATATTCCTGCGGTGCGTGTTGACCGTATGAATACTCAAAAATAACTTGTCGGCGATCTGTTCACTGTTTAATCCTTCGGCCAGAAGCTGAAGGATCGAGAACTGGCTTTTTGTGAAAATATTCCCTTTCATAAGGATCTTTTCATCGGGATACCGGAATAAAGAAAGGTCATTTCCGAAATAATAATGATAGCCGTGTTGAATTTTCCTGAACCACGAAATATCCGTGCAAACCTGGAGCAGGAACACAGTTTTATAAGGGATTTCCGAAAAGAATAAATAGCATTGGACCAATGTATTGGTGTATCCGTTCGCTGAGTTTCGAAACCTGAAATTGGTTGTAATGATAGCAATTCCTTTATTGTCGATAAAAAGCTGCTGGGCATGGTTGAATAGCTTGGTCCTCGCAATATTATGCCGGGTCAGATCATCCGGATGTGTCGAGGTGAAAAATGTCGACGGGTCGAGTTTTTTGGGTTCAACTCCCAGTAGTTCATAGCTTCGCCGGCTGGAATATAGAATTTTTAATTGAATAAGATCGGCAATGAAAAAGAACTGATTGTTGGCCACCGTCATATCTTCGATACTTTGAAGAACAGAACTCGTTTGATCAATTTCAGTAAAGCCCGAGGGGAGATGTAGATCAATAAACCGGAAAAATAAATTGTAGTTGTTTATCACTTCTTGGTAATTGGCTGAACCGGTTAGAACGCAGACGGCAAATTTATAAAAAAAAGATGATTTGCAGGCTTCAGGCCCCGGACCCCGGGTCCTGGGTGTTTCTATGGCCATTATTCCCTCGGGAATAGAGGCAGGATCATGGCGCTTTGCCGGGTGCTCTAAAATCTAAAATATCTTTCCTCTATTCCTCTATCCTCCATCCTCCATCCTCCATTCACCGAAAGAAACTGAGAAAACCGCTTTCAGGCCCGACCAGATCCCAGCATTGTCTTTAAGTAAAGAAGTTCCTCTTCCTTGTCTGCCATCACTAGCAATTGATCACCTTCCTGGAATTTTGTCGAGCCGTCGGGATAAATGAATTTACCATTTCTCTCAATGGTGATAATTATAATATTCTCATTCAGTTTGAGATCTACCAGGGACTTCCCGATACAGCCTGAGGATGGATCAATCGATACCTGTGATCTGATAAGCTTTGATTTCGGATAAAGCTCCTTGTCAAGCGCAGAACTCTTTTTTATATCCGACGGCAGGATCAGTTTCAGCCATTTTGCAAAAAGAGGCAAGGTCGTTCCTTGTATCAGGATGGACGTTATTGAAATAAAAAAGACAAGGTTGAAAATGAAGTTGGCTTTATCAATTCCGGCTGTCATCGGGTAAGTTGCAAGGACAATGGGGACAGCGCCCCTCAACCCGACCCATGAAATGAAGAGCTTCTTCCGGTTGCTCTGTCTTGAAAAAAGTAACGATATATACACACTGACCGGCCTCGCAATGACAATCAGAACGAGCGAGATCAAAAGTCCGATTCCTGCAAATGGGATCAATTGCTTTGGAAATACAAGCAACCCAAGGGTGATAAACATGATTCCCTGCATTAGCCAGGCTTGTCCGTCAAAATGCTTGATGAGGCTTTTTTTATGAATGAAATTTCTGTTACCAAGGATTATGGCGGATATATAAACAGAGAGGAACCCGTTTCCCCCGAGAAAATCGGAAAAGGAAAATGTGAACAGCATCATGGTGATCAGTAACACCGAATACAGACCTTCGAACTCAAGTCTGATCCAGTTGATAACCTTGCATATGCTGAATCCCATTATATAACCAATGACCGAACCCAGGATCATTTGCTGAAAAAACATCGGGATTAAATCTGTGTATGCGGCATTCTTGTTGGAGAGCAGGTATGTAAAGACAATTGTAAGAAAATAGGCCATCGGGTCATTGCTGCCACTTTCCAGTTCAAGGAGGGATCTCAGATTTCCTTTTAAGGCGATGCTTCGGGATCGTAAAATGGAGAATACCGCAGCGGCATCCGTTGATGAAACGATGGAACCCAGTAGAAGACCCTCAATCAGGGATAGCTTTGTAACAAATGACACGAAAAGACCCACCACCAGGGCGGTGAGTATTACTCCTAACGAGGAGAGCAATACACCCTGCCAGATAACTGGCTTGATATCAGTCCATCTTGTCTCAAGCCCACCTGAGAACAGGATGAAAGAGAGGGCTACTTCACCGATGAATTTGGAGATCTTCGGATCGGAAAAGTAGATTCCGCCGATACCGTCGGAGCCTGCAAGCATACCGATCAGCAGGAACAACAACAGGAACGGTACTCCGAACTTAGTGGTCCTGCTGCCCAATAATCCAATAAAAAGCAGAATGGATCCAAACAGGAGTATATTATCAATGGACAATGTCATGTGTTCCAGAGTTCCATTGATCAAAAATACGGATTTTACCCGCACTGATCCATATTATAAACATGGCCAGTCAGGAGTTTTTTCGTTCTAAAGAAAAATTCAGGGGATAAGTTTGTAAAAAGAAGGGGTTTAATACCTTTGCATACCGGTTTGTATCTGCAAATCGTGATGGGGTATTAGCTCAGATGGCCAGAGCGCTGCGTTCGCAATGCAGAAGTCACCGGTTCGACTCCGGTATACTCCACAAGTCAGGCTTCAGGCTTTCCCCTGCCCGTCATTCCCGCGAAAGCGGGAACAGGCTTTGTGCAGCTTCATTCCCACGAAAGCCTGCCTGCCGGATTTTCTGCCGAAGGCAAGGCAGGCGGGGACAGCCAAGTGGTCCTTGCGTTTATCAGTTTGCCGGTTTGCAAGTTCCTTCCTGAATGGATAATTTCACCTCATTTCAGACAAAAGCGATGACCGATTTTGCAATTTCGAAGGATTCATTATTTGCTGCCCGGATCGCTTCGGCGGTAGAAGCCGGCAATCCTTCAATCATTGCAGTCATGTTCAGCATTGCGAGATAGGTTTTCCCATCTTCTTTTTCATACACTGAAATACGGCAGGGCATCAGCACGGAAACTATTCTTTCATCATTTTTTTCAAGCATCCTGCCGGAATAGTCTGGCTTGCAAATTTCGACTACCTGGACAGGTTTTACCTCCTTGCCTGATTTGGCAAGCGATTGCTGGAGATTGTGAACGGCCGGATTCTGCCATCCTTTCCGGATAGCAGCTTCAATCAGTTTTTCAACAGTGGCTGGTACATCAGAAGAACATTCGTGCTCAACGATAAATTGGTTCGTATTCATGGGGAGTTCGTTTTTATGGTTAATTTAATTCTTTTGCAATTGCAATGGCCGCAATAGTCCCATCCGCCACGGCCGTGGTAATCTGGCGGTATTTTTTGCTGATAACATCTCCGATGGCATAGATCCCTGGCATGCTTGTGCGCATATCTTCGTCTGTTTTTATATAACCCCAGTTATCCAGCTCAAGCTTGTCCCTGAACAGATCGATATTCGGCTTCATACCAATGAAAACGAACACACCATCACTAATGATTTTTGATAAGGTTTTGGTTTTTAAATGCTCTATCTCTGTGACCATTCTGTCACCGATCCGGATAAATGACCTGGGCTCATGTTCAAATAAAATGCTGACTTTGGAATTTGCAAGCAATTTCTCCTGTGCCTGTTTGTTGGCTGTTAATTCATCAAACTGATGAACCATGGTTATTTTACTGGCAAACCTGCTGATAAAATCGGCCTCTTCCACGGCAGAATTTCCCCCACCGATCACCACCACTTCTTTCTCTCCATAATACTTTGCATCACATGTGGCACAATAGGATATTCCTTTGCCCTTCATTTCACGTTCTCCCGGAACTCCCATCAGGTTCGGAGATGTACCGGTTGCGATGATAATTCTTTTTGCCCTGATGGTTTCGTATTCATCAACCACCACCTCTTTTCTTTCCAGGTCAATTTTCGTTACATCGACGGCAACTTTATATATGGTGCCGCTTTGTTTGGTCTGCTCCGACATATTGTGCGAAAGCATGTACCCAGGCTGGGGATCGATAAATCCCGGATAATTTGATACTTCGTGTGTGGTAGAAACCTGGCCGCCGGGAAGCGCAATATCGATAAGTACCGTGTTCACTTTCGACTGACACAGGTATAATCCTGCAGTTAGTCCGGCAGGACCGGCACCAAGGATGATTACATCGAATTCTGATACGACCGGCTTGATCTTTTTTTTGATCTCAAGGGACCTCTCAGGGGATAACATGCTATCGAGGTTATGGATAATATCGCTTCGTTTGATGCCGCCGGAAAGCGAAACAGATGATTGCACTCCATTGTCGAAAAATAATAAGGTAGGTGAAGACCTGACCCCTAAACGCTCGGCCAATGGCTTATTTTGCTGACGGAACATTTTCAGAAATTTAATGTCATTGCCGTAAAGTGCGGCAAGTCCTTCAAACTTGGGCGCTACTGCCTCGCATGGAGGACATTCGGTGGAATAGAAATCGAGGACAACTTTGCCACCGGCAAGAACCTCTTGTTCGAATTCAGCTGATGTAATTTCTTTCATAGTATTTGATCTCTTTAACATTGTTTATTTTTCCTGTGGAAAATATAGTGAAATTCCCATTTCCAGCAATTCCTTTACCGGCCGGCAATCGGTTGTACAAACATTCCCCGTCCGGTTTTTGGCTACTGAACCACAACCTCCGCCACAAGCTAACTGCATGCTGCATGTGAAACAGTCTGTGATCGCAGTTACGTCACGGTTTTCCCATGCTGCAATCATTTCTTCATTCCGGGAAACTTCAGGGTAAAAGGTTCCGAGTGATTCATCGGCTTTTCCGACGGTAGCGGTGCATGAATAGATCTGTCCTGTATAATCGAAAGCCCATTCGGTCTTACAGGCGGGGCATGAATCGAAAAGAGGATCGGGGAGGGACCCGTTTTCGGCCAGGAATTTCGAAATGGAATAAGCCGGTTTGTAGAATTCGAGGATATGCGGATGCAGTTTAACCTGTTGGTAAATGTTTTCATAAAGCGAAATCCTGCTGAACAGGTTGCCGGATGCAGCCTGGCAATGATGCAATTCATAATTCCGTCCAAGCTGGGTTTTGAAAAATTCATTCGCAGTCCACCCCTTGTCAATGGCAAACCGGGCCAATTCAGGAAGGCCGTCAATGTTCTCCCTGTCAACAACCATCCTCAGGTTCACGGGCAATTCATTCTTCAGGCAGGCATCAATTCCTTCTACGATCTTTTCAAAAGTAGGGCCACCCCCCTTGAGGTAACGGCGGGCATCATGCACACTGCCTTTGCCGTCAAGCGTAACCTGGATTTCGCGGATTTTCGCTGTTTTCAGGATATCGATGTAATCAACCAATGAATAACCGTTGGTTACGAAGCAGACCTCAAGTTCAGATTCCTTGGCCTTTTTTAACAGGTAGGAGATCATCTCTTTCTGTTTCGGCGAACCTAAAAGAGGCTCCCCGCCGAAAACCGTCAGGTACTTTTTACGTCCGGCAAATTCATTGCCGATATACAAAAAGAAAGCATCGGTCACCTCCGGTGTAAGTTCCTGCCTTGTATTGCTGTACTCATCCTGGTAACAATAGGTACAGGCAAAATTGCAGCTGTAATTCGGAACAAAAAACAACTGAAGCTCATCTTTCTCACGGGTATCGATGAAATCCAGGTATTTGTGCCGGTACAGGCGTTCTTCCTCTTTTTCATCGACCAGGTAACCCTTTTCGGTCAGGTTCATACGAAACTCCTCCGTAATCTCTTTCCCCTCAAGGAAATCTTTCACCATATGGGCCTCTGGCGAATATAGAATATCAGCATTGCCGCTGAGGAGATTGACGATAAAGAAGTTTTCAGAACCGGTAACCCGCGAAAAAATGTTGTGTTTGGAGTACATCATTGAATTGCAAATATTAATCGTGACACCCCACAATGGTTTTCGACGTTTTGGCACAGCATTGGGCAACTTTCTTTGTTTCTCTCTTTTGCACTTTTACCTTTTTTTTAACGAGGCTTTTCATAGTTTCAATTTTTTTGAGTTTATATTTGATTGCGATTGATTCAATTTCCGCAGCCACAGGCACCTTTTTTCCCGGCGATGGTAAAACTTACCACTTCAGCATTGCCTTTGGCATAAGGAGTTGATTCTTCAATAATATCGACAGCGGTGAATCCTGCTTTCTCCAGATGCATCATGTACTCAGGCCTGGTAACAGAACCCGCCCAGCATTCGGCAACAGCAACAGGATCATTTTTAAATTCCTCAGCAATGGTTTCAGTAGCATAAATATCGCTGATCACGAACCGCCCTCCTTTTTTCAGGATACGATATATCTCATTCCATACCGATTGCTTGTCGGCTAAATGGTTAAGGGTGCAATTGGAAATTACGAGGTCAGCCTTGTTATCCGGCAGATCAATTTTCTCAAGGTCGCTCTGTACGAAACTGACATTCAGAATACCAAATTTTTTGGCATTCAGCCTGGCTTTTTCAATCATTCCATCTGAAATATCAATCCCGTAAACAAATCCTGTTTCACCTACCGATTCAGCCATCCTTAAAACATCTGTTCCTCTGCCGCTTCCCAGGTCAACACAGACCTCGCCGGTTGCAGGTTCTGCATAATTGATTGCACTACCACAGGAAAGGCAGCAATCGGATTCTGCAAGTTCGGTGTACCTGGTGTTTATTTCTGTTATTTGCATCGTATTTAGCTTGAATATTTTTAAATATTAGCCCGCTTGGGTTCGTTGTTTTTAAAACGAGACTGCAAAAGTAGGGAAATAAATTGAATGAATCGCTTAAGTATCACTATTTATTTTTTTGTTGAATCGATCTGGTTGAAAACTATCCATTTATATCAGACTTTCCCTGGCTAGTATTTCTCTGTTGAACAATAGAAAGTTCGGGCAGGTATCGATGATCCGGAAAACGACATCTTCGAACAAGGAATATTTGTCAACTTAAGAAAGGCCGGGTTGTGACATTGGATCATTGATTTTCCCGGAAGGATTGAACCTGTTGAAGATACGGGGAATGATCCATCCGATAAAAGTCCCGATCAGAACTCCTGCCAGAACATCACTGGGGTAATGAACTCCTAAAGCCATTCGTGAATAGGCCACTGTCATCGCCCATAAATAAACAGGGATCACGGTTTTCTTCTTTGAAAACAATAGCGACAATGCCATAGCCATTGCGAATGATTCGATCGTATGCCCGGACGGGAACGAAGAGTCGCCTCCTTCAGATAATTTTTCAATAACGGGATGGGTTTTAAATGGCCGGTCTCTGAAAATTGAGGCTTTCAATCCCTGGGTAACGATTGCTCCAAGTATAAGTACCGATGCAAGAATAAGAAACTGTTTGCGTAATAATTTCGATCTTTTTACGATTGATAGCATCAAAACCACCAACACTAATGATATGCTTATGAATGTAGTTGATAAGGAAATTATTCGCAGCACCGGAACAGAATCCGGGATCAGATGGTGGTTAAGCCAGTTTAAAAGAGTTAGATCATAACCGGAGAATGGCATTGTCATGGAATTGGATCCTTTTGCAAGTGAGTAATGAAAAAAACGTCCCGGCCATTTTCCTTTACGATCTGCATTGCAGCCTGGTTTTGCATAATTGCACCACTCCACTGATTAAAGTCGAATACGTGAGGATTGTCAAACCAGTTTTCTATGTTCATGGTTAATTGGAAAGTCGTGGTATCCTGGGCAGCAATTGTAAAGGCAGGTCCCGGCAACCTCACTGTAAAATAATTCTGAACAAATGCATAGATAGAATCTACATTGTATGTATTTCCATGATATAGTTGACCAATCCCGAGATGAAAATTAAATGGCATATTTACACCGGTTGTATCCTTCCATTTTCCGTTGATCATCATGTAATGATATCCTCCGCCGAGCACTTCTGGCCAGAACATATTTACCTCCGGCGGGTCAACAAACATAAAGGATCTGTTTTTCTCCTGAGAAATACCGAAAATAAAGGTTATCGAATCATAAGTTCCGGCTGGGATCTTATCAAAAAAATGAATGGTTTTTGTCTCAGGAATGTTTTCATCAACATAAAAAATATCTTTCCAATCCCCGATTACTTTCTTTGATCCATTTTGATGGTAAAAAGTAATATCCGATATAAAATACTTCACTTCAGTGATCAGGTATTCATTTCCTGCTGCATTGGTATAGATCAGTTCATCTTCCTTCAGTGGTTTTCCATTCACATTATGATTCAATAGAAAGGTGACTTTTCCGGAAGGATATGCAGCAGTTGTATTTTTATCTTTCTTACAGGCCGATAGATGCCCCATCAGGATAATAAGGAGAAAGAAGCGAAAATATAACCGTAAATCAACCTCCATGGTCGTTAGATTCTAAAAATAAAGGTAAGATAAAAAAACCGGCCTGGCTCATACAAACGTTCAGTACTGCCGACTATTCTCCTGTTGAGGTGTTCGTAATATGGAGTATCGAAGATATTCTCAACTCCTCCAATCAAAGAGGTAAATTTGAATGGTGCGTAACTGATCGACGCTGCAGCCGTGATAAACCCCGGCGTTTTTTGTTCGCCATAGGATTGGGAAATTCGGTTTTGTTCACTTACCAGCCTGACCTGAATCCGGGGTACAAGCCGGTCGCTGAAAAATTTATACGAGAATTGAACAGTACCTTCCAATGGCGGGATTTCCGGTAATGGGTCATTCTTGACAGTCTCTTCTCCGACAACCTGTCCTCCCGAAACGATGTATTTTACAGCCTCTGGTTCGGTTCCATAAGTAGCTGCTACATTCGCCAGGAGCCCCCATTTCCTGTCGTTTGACGATTGATACGAAACTTCAAACCCTGTAAGGTAAACGAAGCCGGTGTTTGAAAACTGCTTTACACCCGGTGATCCCTGGGTTGATGGTTTAATCACTGAAGGTGGCAAAATCTTGCCGATAATATAATCGGTCACAACTGAAAAGAAACCACCAACAGAAAGCGTTCCCATAGTCGGGTCTGAAAAATCAACGGATGCATCGGCCTGGTAATTATTTTCCGGCTTCAATTGTGGATTGCCCAGGTAATCGTAAGAATCATATTGAACAGGCATGAGCTTGATAAACCGTTCCAGCAAGGATGGACTTCGTGCTCCTTTTCCCAATGCTGCAGTAATGAAGAACCAGGAAGTGACCTGCTTTTTCATGCCCAGGCTGAAACTTACATTAAGAAATTTTGAGTTCAGATCATCAAAATATGAAATACCGTTTTTAACGAGCCGGAATGTGTCACTGGATGTTGCCTGATTATAATCAAATCTCAAAGCGGCAGTGATATCAATTTTTTTGCATGGGATTTTGTATTCTGCAAAGGCACCGGTATTGTTGAAGAGAGCCTTCGACCATACGTTGAAGTATTTGATGGATATGAATGTATCTCCCTCCATAGTCATTTTCATGGTCATCTGTTTATCGCCATCCTTGTAAACATGTTCCACATCAAGTCCCGCCAATAGTTTATGTTTGCCTGCTTGAAAATTTCCGGTCAGTTTTCCTCCTGTATTAGATGCATTTACCGTGGTGATGGCCTGCATGGTTTTACCTGCCGGTCTTTTCAGGTTATCCATAACGTGATAAACCTTTGAAAAATACCCTTGAAGTTCAATGGACTGCCAAATCTTTCCAAGTTTCTGACCTCTGTAATTGAATGATCCAATATGGGTTTTATCAAGCCGCTCATCCATTGGAAGGGCAGGGTACAGGACATTCTTCCCCTGGTCATAGACATAGGAAAGGATGACCTGGTGGTTCTTTTTTAAAATGAATCCAGCCCCAGCCGTCCCATATAGCTTTTGGAACGATGTGTTGTATAGTATGTCATTACCCCCGGTATAACTTCCATAGCCCTTGAAACCGCCGCTGGCATTAAAGAACACCTTATCATTTCCCCCGGCAAGTGCAATGTGCTCACGCTGTCCGTTCCAGTTTGTTTCGAAACCATACAATGCCTCCCCGTGGATCTCGGTTTCCTCGTATGGGTGCGGCAGTTCTGTTTCAATGTTGATCAGTGCTCCCAGGACAGGTCCATATTTAAGGACATAAGGCCCCTTGATGATTTCAATTTTCTCAATGTTTTCACTTTCGACATGAGAAGCCACCGGGTCCATCCGGTTAGGACAACCGCCTTCGATTTTCACTCCTTTGTTTAGCAGGACGGTTACCTGGTTGTATTTGAACCCCCGCACCACAGGATCTATTCCGACACCGCCTTTGCGGATTCCGGAAACATTGGGTTCCTGACGCAGATAATCACCAATATCCCTAACGGCTTCAGTTTCGAAGATTTTTGCAGGAATAACATTCATTGGAAATAATTGAACTGACTTTCCAAGGACTTCAACTTCGTTCAGCCTTAATGTGTCTTTGGAAATGTTTTCCTGGGCGTTGAGTGTGAAATTTAACCCAATAATAAAACAAAGATGGATTATTCCGCGACGAAACATTCCCCAGGTACAATGAAAACTGTTCATGATTCAGGATTCGGATGAAAGGATGTCCGTGTGTTATTTGTGAATAATCGTACTCAGCACCTTCTCTTTGTCCAATTTCTTTGTGCAGAAAAACCAATCGTAGCATTTCATCTCCTCATCCTTTGATTCCATTCTTTCTTTAGCTACACCGCAGGAACCTGCTGTTGGGACAATTACTTCATCACCGGGACGCCAGTCAGCAGGTGTTGCTACCGAAAATGCATCGGCCGTTTGCAGAGCGATGATCACCCTGTAGAGTTCATCGAAATTCCTTCCCAGGCTCAACGGATAATAGATGATCGCCCTGATTATTCCCCTGGGATCAATAAAGAAAACAGCCCTGACAGCTTTTGTGGAACTCTCACCAGGTTGCATCATGCCATATGATTTTGCAATCTCCATGGTGATATCCTCAATCAAAGGAAATTTTACTTCCATATCCTTCATGCCCTTGTATTCAATCTTTTCCTTTATTGTCCGCAACCATGCAATATGGCTGAATAAACCGTCGACCGAAAGTCCTACGAGTTTACAGTTCGCCTCTTCAAATTCCTTTTCAAGTTTTGCAAAGGTCATGAATTCAGAGGTGCACACAGGTGTAAAGTCAGCAGGATGGCTGAACAAGATCACCCATTTTCCCATGTAATCTTCAGGGAAACTGATGTTTCCCTGGGTAGTCACTGCTTTAAAGGCAGGAGCTTTATCTCCAATGCGTGGCATAGAAATAGCAATTTGATTTTGAGTTGTTTCCATTTTATTAGAATTTAGGGTTCTGTATTCTTACAATTGATTGATCTTTAGTTATTAATTTTCTCTAATGCTTGTCTCAGGTCATCAATGATATCCTCAGAATTTTCAATTCCAACGAGAACCTTACCAGATCGTAAGTAATGCCGGTCCGAGCCGGTTGCAAAACCAACGAATCCATTTTCCAGGGCAGCAATGTATTGTTCCAATTCACGGATAGTCGGATTTGCAATCCTGGCATAAACGTAGCCATCGCTTTCACCCGAAAAGCAGTCGGTTCCGCGTTGCGCACGTTTAAGGCGAAAGGTTGAGGTTTGATATTTAGGTACAGTAGCACTCCCGAATTGATCTTCGATTTCTCCGGCATGAATAAGCTTTGTTGAAATTCCAGAATCATCAAGGTTCATAGAAGTGTGTGTTAAAGTCTTTAAAGAGGATTAATAATTTTCAAAGATAATGAACAAATGTTCATATTATCCAAAATTTTTATCATTCATTTAATTCAAAATCATAGAAAATGACCGGGTCAATACTTTTCTCTTCAGAACCTATTATTGTCGGAACATCTTCTAAAGATGCGCATATAAATGTGTGAATGATACAATTTTTTATCAAGATCATGTAACAGATTCCGGCATTAAGAGAAGCATCTTTGTATCGTAAAAATGCTTTCAAAAACTAACATTAAAGAAAATGAACTCAATCGAAGTAAATGGAAAATGGAATGATCAAAAAAGCAAGCTCAAACAGAAATTCGTAGTATTTGTTACTATGATTTTTGCTTTTGCATGTGTTTTAACTACTGAGTCTTTTGCTCAGGGAGGAATGAATCAGAAAGGAAGCGGTGGCTGGGGAATGGGATCTCAGTACGGTAGAATGTATGATCCAAAGACTGTAGAAACTATTATTGGGGATGTCGTCAAGGTGGAAAAAATTATCCCGACCAAAGGGATGTCTCCCGGGGTACACTTGATCGTCAAAACTGATAAGGAGGCAATTTCTGTCCATTTGGGTCCTGCGTGGTATATCGACAATCAGGATTTAAATATTGAACCAAAGGACAAGATTGAGGTCAAGGGTTCACGAATTACTTTCGAAGGCAAACCGGCAATTATCGCTGCAGAAGTTAAGAAAGGAAATGAAATTCTGGAACTTCGGAACGAAAACGGCATTCCCGTTTGGAGTGGTTGGAGACAACACTAAAAGCCTGACCACGCAAAGGAAAAGCCTGGAATTGCAACGGTTTCGATGCAGTGATGCTCTTTGACAATTTACGCCACAAAACAGAAATGTGTGATGCCGTTTTAGCCGATTAATTTCCTGGAAATATTTTCAAATACAGAAACAACTTCTTTATTGTTTTGACTGAAAATACTTTTGCCATGTTCGGCAGCTTCGCCGACTTCAATAACCAGGGGGATTTGTCCGAGCAGTTGCGAATTATATTCAGATGCAATTTTTTGACCTCCTCCTTTTCCAAAAACGAAATACTTTTCATCAGGGTGTTTTGCAGGAGTAAACCACGACATGTTCTCAATAACACCTAAGATCGGAACATTAATATCGGCATTTGTGAACATGGAAGCGGCCTTGCGAACATCATTGAGGGCGATTTCCTGCGGAGTAGTAACAATAATTGCCCCGGTCAGGTTCAGTTTTTGAACGGTAGTGAGTTGAATATCTCCTGTGCCGGGAGGGAAATCCACTACCATATAATCAATCTCTCCCCATTGTGTGTTCTCAAATAGCTGAGTCATGGCGTTTGCAGCCATCGGGCCTCGCCAGATTAAAGATTGGTTTGGAGCGACAAAGAACCCAATCGACATTATCTTAACACCATATTTCTCGATCGGAAACATCATTTCTTTATCACCTATGGCTGTTACATCAGGCCTTTCGTTTTCCAGTCCGAACATTTTGGGAATAGAAGGACCGTAAATATCAGCATCAACCAAAGCTGTTCTCAAACCATTTCGGGCAAAAGCAATTGCAAGGTTGGCGGCAACCGTTGATTTTCCCACGCCTCCTTTTCCGGAAGCAATGACAATAATGTTTTTAACCCCTTCCATGGGGATCTTTTCAAATAGTTCGCTCATTGTTGTTTGTTTTTATTAATCATAGTTTAATCGCGTCTCTTCATTGGTTATTGAAGGTTGAATAATTTTCTTAAAAAAAGGTGTTTCCCAGGTCTTAAGATCGTTATGCGTGATAAAATATTTTTGTGGTATCGGGTGTGTCCCAAAAATTACAGTCATACCATATTTTTCAGTGATGAATTTTTCAAAGTGATCCATGTACGGACAAGGTGGATAGCCAACCAAAAATCCGGTAGCGAAGTGAATATGTGACACCCCATTCTTTTTCATCTCTTCAGGCGCATATTCAATATTACCCCCAGGGCAGCCTCCGCAGGTAGTAAAGGCAGCCACTTCCACATCTTTTTCTTTATACAGGGCAAAGGCTCCTTCACGGTTCTGAACTGCCCTGAAGCACTTACCGCCGGCACAGGTATGATACCTGTCACATATGATTATACCAATTTTAATCTTTTCCATAATTTATAGAGATTTGTAACTTAGCATCACAACCACCTTCTTTTGATTAACCGCAAATAAATTTCGCCTTAATCTTTTTCATTTTGATATATTCCAAAAGGAATTACCAGCCCGAAAGTGATCCTTCGTCCCATATTGTAAATTCCCACTTCCTTTAACCGGCTCAAATGATCATAATATTTTGTATCAAACAGGTTCGTACCACTAATGTATATGGTCCACATCTGATTTTGAACCTTTAATCTTGTTCCCGCATTGAAATTCAAAAGAACATAACCTGGTGTTACAGTCTCAAAAATATCTATCCTGTCTTGTCTGAAATGGGTTTCCAACTCTAGCTGGACATAAGGATTTATCAACGTACTGTTCTTTCCTGTTTTAAAGGTCCATTTCACCTGGTCGGTCAGATGCAATGCAGGAATATATGGTAATGGAATACCGGTGGAAAGGTTGCCACCCCAAACATAATCAAGGCTGTTATCGAAATGCAATTCTTCTACAGGATGAAAATCCAGTTCAAATTCGAATCCTTTTAAAAGTGAATTTCCCTGTGTATAACGGTAAACGGGGTACCATAAACCATTGACCTCCATTTTTTCCCCATCAATATTCCTGTAATAAATAAAATTGTCGATGATGTTGTAAAACCCGTTAAATGCCATGTTCAGGTATTTATTATCCCAGGAGATCTCCCCGTCGATCTGCAGACTTGTTTCGGGGTTCAGCTCCTGATTCCCGATCTCGTATCTGAAAGTGCCCTCATGAAGTCCATTGGCACTGAGTTCAGAGATATTTGGGGCACGAAAACCTCTCCCGATATTGAATTTAAAATTGATTGCGCTGTTCAGCCTGAACGTCATGCCGGTTGATCCGGTAAAGGCAGCGAAATTTTTACTGAAGGGATGAAATAATGTATCGCCTGAAGGTGAGGGATTTCCAAGGGAATCAAGGTACAGTGATTGAGCTTGCACTTGTCTGAAGTCATCGCGCAATCCAATATTGAAGGTGAACCTTTCCCAGGTTTTCTTTGCATACACAAACGCTCCCCAGTCCTGGAGGTCATAATCCGGGATCAGGTATTCAGTGCCATGATTGCGGTTGACCTGGGTCATCCCGGAAATGCCTCCGACAAGTTCAACGGATTTTCCCAGGAGATGGGTATATCGTAAGTCGTATGTCCAGGAATCCAGGTGAAAATACAAGCCGGGAACATCCGGTGTTTCGCCGAATTCTTTCCTATTGTTTCCCTGGTAGCCTATGCTGAATCTTATTTGATTATCTTTAAACAACAGGTTGGTAATAGACGAGACTTTATTGTGATCCACGAGCTGGAATGGAACGTCTATGGAACGGCTCCTGGCACTTTTTTCCGGAACAATGTTTCCTTTGTAATCGATGAACTGATTTGAAGCTGAATCACGTGTGCCGTCAACCATGCCGATTTTCGCGTTGAACGAACTGAAATGCAAATGGGTATAACCCCATTTCTTAACCATTCCCGCCATCAGCGATATGTTCTTTTCATTAAATCCTGAATTATAGACCCATTCTTCAGGCGTATGGTAAGCAGCAGCTGTTTTATATGTTCCCCTTGCCCTCCAAATCCATCCGTTCTGGTTCCCTTCCACCATACCTGAATTACTAAAAAGCAGGTCGTTTGTCGAAAACTGGGAAACCCATTCACCATTTACGGACCCAGGTTTCGCCGGTGTCTGCTCAAGAATATTAATGACACCTCCCATGGCATCTGATCCATAAAATAAGCTGGCCGGACCTTTCAATACCTCAATGCGATCCGCTGAGAATTGATCGATCTCGATTCCATGTTCATCCCCCCACTGGTTTCCTTCCTGGCGTACACCTTCGTTAAGCGTAACAATGCGATTATACCCCAATCCCCTGATAACCGGTTTTGAGATCTCTCCACCTGTAGTGATTTCAGAAACCCCGGGAACTGTTGAGATTGAATTGATAAGGTTTGTGGATGGCATGGTCAGTAGTTTTTCTTTATTGATGGGCGTGATGGAGTAACTGCTTCGGTCATTGTCAGATGACAAGGCATTCCCGGTGACCACTACTTCCTTTGCTTCAATGGCAGAGGGGTTTAGTTGAAAATCCCTGGATTTTATTTTTGACAGGTCGAGGGTAACAACCTCCGCCTTATACCCAATATAGCTGATTTGGATTACCATGAATGATTCAGGCAGATTGTGAAGTTTATAAAAGCCATCTTTATCGGTCGATGTTCCGGTTTTCAGATCAGGTAAAAACAGCGTTGCCCCGGGCAATGCTTCCCCTGTTTCTTTGTCGGTGACATGCCCCGATAACACGTTCTGCCCATTAACATAGGAGATGCAAATCAAGAGAGAAAGATAAATGAATAGTAATAACCTGATTCTCATAAATTACAAATCTCTTTGAGAATGCTTTTAAAATTGTTTGCAAAAATAATGAACATTTGTTCATAATGAAAGAATAAGTTGTATTTTTGTAAAAAAGTAAAATGCAATGCCAGGAATGAACCACACAGGACCTGAAGGCCAAGGTCCACGGACAGGAAGAAGCTTAGGTCGCTGCAGGAACTCTAAGGATGCAGTTCCTGATTCAGAAAAATACCAATTAGGAATAGGGATGAAATTGAAACGAAAATCAGGCGGGGGAATTGGAAAAGGGCAAAGGTTACAATATGGTGATAATAAAATATAAAAATTCAAATTATGAAAACTGCTATTTCTGGTCAGGATAAAGACCTGTCATCTCCGGTTGCTTGCCACTTCGGCAGGTGTTGTTTCTTCCATATTTATAATGATGAAACAGGAGGCATTGAACTTTTCGAAAACTGTGAAAAAGAAAAAAAGGAGTGCGCCGGCGAGGCAATACTGGAGTGTTTGATTGCGAAAGATGTTCGCCATATTGTCTCGGCAAATTTCGGCACAAGAGTTCAGCAGGAAATGGTGAATCATGATATTAAAATGACTTTGCTTACCGATTGCAGTAAAACAGTCGGAGATATCATTCGCATTATGAAGAGAAAGCAAATAAAGACTGTAAATTGAACTTATGTTCATTCGTAATATTTATCCTGCTTTATAATGCCACGACCAAAGAGAAAACGAAATGTAACCCATCCTCCGCTGATGGAGGGTTTCAAGCCATTCGGTGTTCCGATCTCAGATCTTGAACCGGTCATTCTGTTTTTCGAAGAATATGAAGCCTTACGCTTGCTGGATTATATGGGTATGACACAGTTGGAGGCAGCCAATGAAATGTCTGTTTCGCGTCCGACCCTGACACGGATTTACGAAAAAGCCCGCAGGACCATTGCTGAAGCATTTGTGGATGGGAAAGCTATTTTTATTGAAGGTGGCGATTATCATACGAATGAGTTCTGGTACCGTTGCGAAGCATGTCATAAACTCATGATCAGTGAAAAGGAGATGCACACATGCTCCTATTGTAAATCTGATAAAATCAGGTCTTTATCAAAAAAATCAATTCAAATGGATCAGCGAAAACAAGAAGACAACCCCGGCTTTTGTATTTGTCTGAATTGCAGTTCGAAAATCCCTCATCAGCCGGGTGTGCCATGCAGGGAAAGTGTCTGTCCCCAATGTGGACAGAAAATGATTCGTGAAAATAGTTATCATCATCAATTATATCTTAAAAAGAAAGGAATACAAAAATGAAAATCGCCTTACCGGTCCATAATGGTTCAGTAAATGAACATTTTGGACATTCAGAAAATTTTACCGTTTACACGATCTCGCCTGAAAAAACGATTGAGTCTTCAAGCCCTGTTGTTTCAGAAGGATGTGGTTGCCATTCCGGAATCGCAGAGATCCTGGCCGGTCAGGGAGTATCCATCATGCTTGCCGGGAACATTGGTGCTGGTGCCATCAATCACCTGAATGAATATGGCATCCAGGTAGTCAGAGGATGTTACGGGCAGGCAGATGATGTTGTGGCCGAATTCCTTAAAGGAGCCATTATCGACAATGAGCAGGTTTGCATTGCACACGAAAGGGGTTGCCATGATCATGGTTCGAATTGATCCTGGGTAATTTTACCTGTCAAACTGATGCTTGTTTTGACCATCTTATAATGTCCTAATATACATATGACAAGCGAACCGACAGATTAAACATATTCAAAAATATGAAAAGATTGCGTCTTAGCCTGACGCGTATGCGAAGGCGGGAATGATCATGTGGTATCCTAATTTTTCAGGCATCTGACAGAGATTCCCTGGCCTTTGCTCCAGCAAATGTTATATATAGTACCCCACGCAGAATAAGTATACCTATTGATTGCCCCGCCGGTAGAACACTCGGTTGAACTCCACCAATATGTGTTGGTGTGAAGGTAAGCAAATCCATAATTCATCGTGGTTCCTGCAGGAAGTGCGGTGAAACCGCTTTCATTGGTTGCACCACCATTTGGCGGGCTCCAATGTGCTGTGCCTGCCTCTTTCATTTTGCCTCCGGCAACATTCTCACCGCCGAGAAAAGTGGTTAAAGCAGTCCATTCTGGATCCGTGGGAATATGCCATCCGGTTGGACATATTCCAGTTACGTTTCCGGTTGGGACCGGGTCCCAGGAATTTCCGTCAGTTGCTCCGTTCAGATATTGGACTGTTTCTGCCCAATAATATAATCCCCCATACACATCGCAATTTGACTCCAGATCGTCAAAGCAATATTTCTCAATAACTCCATTATTTAATTGAAGATCAACTCGGTCTATGCGGACTCCCACATTGAGATTCTCTTTAAACCAGCACTGAGTGCCTATCTGAACGGTGTTATAGGTTTTTCCATCGCGGGTATCCGTATATTGCTGACCACAACTGAATGTTGCTGATGGTTCCGGAACATAATTCCCATTGACATCCCCGACACAAAGGGCATAAAAATTCTGTGTTACATTCGTTCCTGAAACAACGATTGCATTTCCGCCGGTAAGTTTTTCGAATGTCCAATTGCCTCGTGTAAAAGAAGAATCCAACCCGATAAACCGGCGTTTGATCTTCAGGGCATCGGTGCCATTGATGGCTGTGCTGTTGTTGACATCCGCGGCCGTAATCCTGACCGGGACTGTCAGGTATTCAATTCCCGCAAAATGATGCTCAACAAGCAGGGCGTCGGTTGCATTCACGCCACCCCAGGGCTTTGACGTATAAGCCGCTATGGAGTAAGTATTGTTGTTCACTCCCGTAAACTGGTAAAACCCGGTTTCTCCTGTAAATGTACTGTCGATGCCTGTTCCGTTCAGTTTCAATACGACTTTTACATTATCCATCGGGGTATTCGCTAAATTGTTGTAATAAAAATACCCATTGATGGAATGGGTTTGTCCAAAAAGGGAAGTGATCATAGTTCCCAGTAAGAAAGTAAGTGCAAGCAGGTTTTTCATTTAGAGCAGGTATCGGTTTTTTAATTAGGATTCAAAATTACCTGATTATCCTGAATAATTCATAAAAACGGGGAAAGTTTATTAACTTATTAAAGCGGGGAAATGCAATAGGTAGTCGGCAATCGGCAGCCGGCAGTCGGCTTTTGGCCGTTAGCTATTGGCTTTTGGCTGTTCGCTATTAGCTATTGGCTCTTGGCTCTTGGCTCTTGGCTCTTGGCTCTTGGCAATCTGAAGCCCGCGGCCCACAGCTCGCGACCCGCGGCTCATGGCCCGCCGCCCGAGACCTGATGTCAGCTCGTCATCCCCGCGAAAGCGGGGACGTAATTCGTAATTAACCAGGCATCCTGCATAATCGATCTATTTCCCTGTTAGCCTTGTCCTCAGGCCGGACGGGCCTCGTCGCTCCCGAGTACTCGGGACAACTGTACCTGGGGTGTCCAGACTTCCGGCCTTCCCGATGTAACCGGGGCCCCAGCTAAGGTTGCTATTGTGGCGACTGTTGTCATAAAAAGTCAAAATTCACAGTCGGCAGTCGGCTTTTGGCCGTTAGCGATTGGCTATTGGTTATTGGTTATTGGCGTTCAGAAGTCGGAAGTCGGAGGTCGGAAGCCTGCAGCCCGTCCCCGCTTTCGCGGGGATGACGGCAAGAGGAGAGCGCGAGGCCCGTTGTCGTAATTCGTAATCCCGTAATTCGTAATTAATCAACCTGCCTGTTTAAAACTATTTATCCCTCATATGTGTACTGTATTGATTTTTCATACTTTTACTAGGAGATAATCAGGGAGGTAGTGATAACAGGAAAAGGTTTGCTGCTCCGCTGTAGGTACGCAGGGGTGAAAATAACTTGTGACCCGAGCAGCTGTAATAGCAAACAAGTGTAACCCTGACACCAAGTAAATTATATGAGCCATTATTTTATTGCCTAAATAACATTAAGGATCCGGAAGAGTATCAGAAATACCTGGGTAAGGCCGGGGATGTATTTGAAAAATACAAAGGCAGGTACCTGGTTCTGGATGATAATCCGGAGGTATTGGAAGGTTCCTGGAATTGTACCCGTACCGTTGTGATTGAATTCAGTAACGAAAAGGATTTCAGGGCATGGTACGATTCAAAGGAATACCGGGAGATTCTGAAACATCGGTTAAGTGCGGCTGAATGCAATACCATTCTTGCAAGAGGGCTCGGTGATGATTAACATATTCAACACAGCCCCGAACGGGGCGTAATATATTAACGATGGGTGCAGCCCATCGAAGATGAACAGGAACCCGGTTATCAGCCCTGAAAGGGCGAAATCAATATAAAATGGGACAGTCACTTGTAAAAAACTACGTACATCTGGTCTTTAACACTAAAAACCGGACTTCGATCATTCTTTCCTGGATTAGATATTCGGCCCTTTCAGGGCTTGAGGGTAGTTCGTATCCCACAAGCACAGGGCTTCACCCTGTATTAACAACTTTCACCCTATCAGGGCTGAAGGAAAATTCAACAGGCAGAGTTGGATCAAATTGCATTTTTAAGGAGTAACAAGGTTAAAACCCAAAACGAGTAAACCCCGCACAGCGGCCACGGGTATTCCAAAGCAAACTTATTGCAAGGCAAATTACCGCATTAATCAAAAAGTGCATCATGACAAACAACCGGTTTTTTCTTTTACTGATCATTTTCCTGGTACAACCCTGTTACATGATCGCTGCAGATTTCAAAGTAATATGCCAGGTTACGGGGTTTGTGGAAACAAATTGCTACCTGGTTTATGACATAAATTCAAAGGAAGCAGCTATCATTGATCCAGGGTGGCAGGTTGATTCTATCCTGAATTTGATTAAACAGAATAACCTTGATCTTAAATACATATTCCTTACCCATGGCCATACTGATCATGCGTATTATGTGCCATATTTAAAGAAGCAATTTCCCGAAGCAAGATTGTGCATGAATAAAATTGATTATGAAAAAATGTTCACACAATTTGAGTGGTTCAGGGAAAACTATGGCCAGGAATTCATAGAAAAGGAAAGGAGCATTCCTGAACATAAAGCGTATATGGATTTTGATCCTCATTCAATCGGGATCCCTGATGTTTTTGTTGAGGATGATCAACTGTTCAAATTGGGTTTCCTGGAAATTAGAACAATTCATACGCCGGGTCATTCACCCGGAGAAATATGTTATTACACTGAAAATGTATTATTTTCCGGCGATGTGCTGTTCTACCGTACTGTCGGGGGGATCCATAACCAGGGTTGTTCAAGGGAAGACCTGATACAATCAGTCCGGAAGTTGTATGCAATCTTTCCGGATTCAACGATAATTTATCCCGGACATGGGCAATCCTCAGATATTGGTTCAGAAAAAAGAGAGAATGAAAATATCTCCATCAATAATGTAAACTTAAATTAGTGCCGGATAATATATCTGGTTTCGTGCGGTACGCCATGAAATATAAAACCAATTGCTTTTCTTTTCAATAAAAGATGTCGCTCCAACAGCGCTTTACAATGCGGTTGAACGAACATCCTGCAAAGATTACGCGCCTGCGGCGCTGTCCTGGAATAAAAGAAAATCAATGTCCTCCGGTATTATTGTCATTGTCCTGACAAAAGACTAAATGATGGTATAGTTGCGTTCAATCTATATAAAAATTGCTAATATGAAAAAAATTGCGTTTATTTCCGGAGCGTTGTCATTTTCATTGACAAGTTTAGGCATTTTATTCAAAATGAACCATTGGCATCCTGCTGATATGTTAATGGTTGTCGGAATCGGGATTTTTTCTTTGTTGTTCAGCCCGACTATTTTTAAATACTTTTATGACAGAGAAAAGTATGCAAATAGCTAGAATAAAACGTCTGCAATAATATTAAGGCTTCTTACCACAGGCCCTGACATGATCAGGGTTATTAAACAACAGGGCAGCCTATGCCTGAAAGTTTCAATCATCCTTCAGACACCGGGCGGAATTCCCATTGTCAAGGTATTCGTTGATATTCCGGATCGGATTGTTATTAAGTGCATTGAAAGAGCGGTTGACTCCCCAGGATGTAAAGTTCGGTGTGGATGACCACCAGTATCCCCACACACCGGCGGAGAAAAAGTTCGCGGTGTAGTCAAGCATTCCACCGGGCAATGCGCTGAATCCGAACAGATCGTTCCCATTGCCTCCCTCCAGCCATCCGTCGCTGCTTTTCAGGTTGAAGGCCGCATCAAATCCCCGGGCGCTGGTATTCTCCCAGACCGGATCCCCGATCCCATACTCACTGTCGGCGGTCCCTTCCAGTATTTTCCACTCTTCGTCGGAAGGAATATGCCAGCCTGGCGGACAAATTCCCTGGTATAGTGTCGTCGTGAAATATTGCATCATCTCGTACCAATAATAAAGACCGCCATATTTTGTGCAGTTGGAGGGTTGATTGTCGTAACAGTATTTTTCAATGATCCCGTTGTTCATCGTGTGCTGGGTTGCGGGGATCATGACACCGACATTCATATTTTCCTTCAACCAGCACTGGCCGGCAATCTGTATTGTGTGATAAACCTGTCCTCCATGAATCACGACGGGTATCCCGGGACATGGGATGTTGGTGGCGAACTGAAAGCGATGGATCCCGCTTACCCCGGCGGTATCAAGGATCCCGGATTCCAGGCATGCCAGGCTCCGGGTCTTTTTACCTGATTTCTCCCGGGAATAAGTGCGGACGGTGCCGCTATGCGTCAATGAACAACCGGAAGGGTTGTTCCCGCCCGTTGCCAGGATTTTTATCGTTTGGCTGATGCCGTTCCAGGTGGCTGTAAGAAAGAAAAGACGCCCTTCGCCGGGAACAAAGCGGAACGAGTGGCGCCCTTCTTCGAGGTTCTGCTTCATGGAAAGTACTTCTTTCCCCTGAAGATCCCGTACCTGCAGTTCCACCAATCCCTGCCCGGGCATATCCAGCGATACCTCCGTTTCATTCTCCACCGGGTTGGGAACACAGGGAACCAACTGAAAAGAAGTGATCCCCTGCTTTTGCTGTTGCACACCAACCGGAAAGCCCTGTGCGTATCCAACATAAAGCATCCTGTCGTACGGCATTATCTCAAGGGATACGGTTGTATCAGGCCACACCAGAAGGGTATCGGTCCCCTGCACACGGTTGATCACCCGGATGCTGTCAAGCTGAATGTAAGCATCATCATTCACTGCCGTGAAGGTAAGGTTCAGCAATTCTTTCTGCGCCGCGGCCGCCATCGTAAAAACCAGGACGAACAGCGTGAGGAGTAGCGTTGATTTCATGGATTATGGATTTGGTTGATGACTTGGGTGGTGCAAATATATTAAAGAATCAGGGTAAATAAGCGGTCGGAGGATGGAGAATGGAGGATGGAGGATAGAGGATCTCGCAGCTCGTGGCCCGCAGCTTGAGGCCCGTGACTCCTGGCCCGCAGCCCAGGACCTGATGTCAGCTCGTCATCCCCGCGAAAGCGGGGAAAGGTCAGAAGGAGACAGGGCGAAGATTGAATGAGAAACTTCAATTTGCGATTTTCCTTTGTATTGCTACCTTTGTAATGCAGGGCGAAATCCTTTTGCATGACACGGCCGGTGGTATGCGTAATGACATATTCACAAAGTCAAAAAAGTGATGAGAATGAAAAAGATAATATTGCTAGTTCTTGCATTTACCATGACATTTGCTCTTGGTTTCGCTTTTAAATCGATCACAATGAAAAATAGCAACAGTCAGGAATCAATGAAAAAAGTAACAGGTATCGGTGGGATCTTCTTTAAGTGTAAGGACCCGAAAAAGGTAAGGGAATGGTACCAGAAGAACCTTGGTTTAAACACAAACCAATACGGGGCAGTTTTTGAATGGAGACAAGGAGCTGACACGACCAAAAAAGGCTTTACTCAGTGGAGCCCATTCAATGAAAAAACTAAATATTTTGAACCTTCAACCAGGGACTTTATGATCAATTACAGGGTTGAAGACTTAGAAGCGCTTGTCGGACAACTGAAGGAAAACGGAGTAACAATTGTTGACACAATTGAAACAGTTGAGTATGGCAAATTTGTTCACATCATGGACATAGAAGGGAACAAAATTGAATTATGGGAGCCGAACGACGTCGTATATGAAAAATTGGGCATCCAAATGGGCAGCAAGACAACGAAATAACAGTTATAATGAACGCCAGCCGCCAATAAAAAGGGCTTCGTATGTTCTCCTTTCGCAACCAGGCATGAAGCCGCATTCACGAAAACACCTGCCACACCTGTAAGTGGAGCGGGCTTAGATGGCCGGGATTCACCCGGCCTGTTCATGACATTCAATACTACGGGATTTAATAGAAACCTGTCACGACTGAGTATATTACGACTGGCGGCGATAACGAGTTATCTTTGTATAAAATTTGTAATATTCACAAAGATTTCTGAAGATAACTTTAATAACCGACAAAATGAAAAAAGCAATTAATTCAATTATAATGGCAGTCGTGGCTATTGTTATGATGACATCGTGTAATAGCAACACATCAAGCTCGACTTCATCCGCAGGGACTGACTCAACATCGGTCGTAACAGAGGCCCCCATTGTAGACAAAGTATTAACAGCAGCGGAACAACAGGCTTTAACGCCTGATATGGTTATACAAAGCCTGAAAGAAGGCAACAAGCGTTTCATGAACAGCAGCTTGACAGCGAGAAATCACTCGGCATTGGTGCGTGATGCATCGCAAGGACAATATCCAAAAGCTGTTATCCTGTCCTGCCTGGACAGCAGGGTTCCTGTAGAAGACATCTTTGACAAAGGTATCGGAGACCTTTTTGTAGCAAGAGTTGCAGGAAACTTTGTAAATGAAGACATATTGGGAAGTATGGAGTATGGCTGCAAAGTTTCCGGGGCAAAACTTATTCTGGTGTTGGGACATGAATCGTGTGGTGCCATTAAATCAGCGATAGACAACGTCAAGCTGGGTAATATAACGGCCATGCTTTCAAAAATAAAACCGGCAATCGTCCAATCAGCGGACTATAAAGGGGAAAAAACATCAAAAAATGCTGACTATGTCCGGTATGTTGCCATAAAAAATGTTGAAAGCACCATTGAAATGATAAAGCAAAAAAGTCCCATTCTGAAAGAGATGGCAGACAAGAGTGAAATAAAAATTGCAGGAGCCTATTATGACCTTCATACTGGTGAAGTGATTTTCCTGTAAACCAGGTATGCGTTACAGAGTCGGCAGTTGGCAGCCCGCAGCGCTCCGGCGTCACAGATGCCCGCCAGCCAGTTTTTTTTTAATATTTTTCAGGCAACCAATAGAGGTTGAGGTGTTACTATAAAAGGCAACAGGGCAGTTGGCAGTTGGCAGTCGGCAGTCAGCAGTTGACAGTTGACAGTTGACAGCACGTCGGCGTGAGAGAAGCCCGCCATAGATTTTTTTCGAAGTACCGGTCAAAATATGTAAAGTTTCACTATATTTAGTGGCTGAATCAGTTCAATTTAATTCATGTCAAGATGAAAAAGTCATTTACAGTATTGATCATGGTGCTCATGATGGCATCTTCCTATGCCCAGCTAAACCCGGTGAACAACCTAAACTGGCATCACTGGTATGAGTACCCGTATAACTTTTATTCGTTGTCATGGGATGTACCTGCACTTTCCGTGACTGATACGCTGGTTGGGTATAACGTTTACAGGGATAATGATCTCTGGCGGTTCCAGGAAAGCACCGGGGTATTTTGCATACCCGACAATTGCCAGGATCCTTATTTTCTTCTTATCTATGGATGCTGGATCAAGGTTAAAGCTGTTTATAATTCCAATCATGCAGAATCGCTCCCCGGTGATTCAATTCTTGATCCCGGAGTTTTAATCGGACAAAAGGAAATATCAAGGCTTCCGGCAATGATCCTTACAAATCCGGTGAAAAGGGGAGAGGCGATCAAACTCAGAGTGAATGGCCTTCCACAGGAACTCAGCATAACACTCCTGAATACGCAGGGAGTAAAGGTAAAGGAAGTGAATACGCGGGGCGGGAAATCAGCCATTGAGTTGGAATCTGCTGGTCTGCCGGCCGGGTTGTATTTCCTGGTCATCCAGGATGATCATTCCCGTGGCGTTCAGAAAGTGATCATTCAATGATCGCAGGGAATCTGGTAGCCACAATCCTATGAACGTCAACATCATGAAAAAACTGGTCATCGCACTTCTCCTGGCATCAGTCGGCTATTTCAATCTGTCAGCACAAAAGATCATGAACGGGATCGTTCCCGGTCAGCAATATACTTCGGGACTGCAGGTTAACCGTGGCCTTTGCGATACGATCTTTTCATTTCCCACATTCGATTCCATCCCTGCAGGCCTGGCGTTTGACGGGACATTTTTCTATTCAACGGCCCAATATCCCGGATTGATCAATAAATATCTTCCCACTGGACAGATGGCGGGTACGCTTCCCAACCCTGCCCCGGGAAGCGGGACATTCGGAGGGGACCTGGATTTTGATGGCACGCATCTTTGGATGGTAATTGAACAGGCAGGAAAGATCTTCAAACTTGATGCATCAGACGGACATGTCATTAAATCGTTCAATCTTCCAACTACGCACTTAGGTGACCCGAATAATTGGGGATGCGCTTATGATAATGGCTATATCTGGACAACTGAATATATCGATGAAACACTGATGCGCCTGGATACCGCGACAGGTTCAGTGGTTGATTCCTTCGCCATTCACAGGGCCATATTGCCGTTAAAGATCATACAAGGCAATTTATACGGGATCCAGTTTGTCTATGGAAATAATTTTCAATACCAACTGGTTAAATTCGACAAGACCAACGGAGCTGTCATTGATTCCATTCCCTGGTGTCTTGATTATCCATTGGGTATTGCCGAGGCAAATGAACATGTATGGGGACTGAGCTCGGAGGAGCTTTATGGCGGAAGTCAAAAGATTTATCAGTTCGATTCGTTGCTCATCTCCATAAGGAATCTTCGCCCTGAACAGAGCCGGGTTACTGTCTACCCTAATCCTGCATCTGAAAGGATTTTTATTGATCGTTCGTCCGGTGAACCAGCCTTGATGGAGATGTATTCAGTGTTGGGTGACTGTGTTCTCACGAAACAATTGTCTGGCCGGAAGAATCAAGTTGATATCGGGTTGCTGAATAAAGGGCTTTATATTATATGCATTATTGACGTTGATGGGACCATCCGTCAGAAACTGACCAAAAACTGACCGGGATACTTGTTCTCATTTTATAAGTTTTTATACCTGCTGAAACACGGAAGTGGAAAATCCAAATCCGTAACCTGTTATTGTGAATGTTTAAAAGAATTCACATAATTACTCAGAAATCGGTGAGATCCGTTTCAATCCTTCCGGATTTAAGACAATCAGCTTCTTTCTTTCACGGAAAAAAGTTACATCCATAAACCAGGAAGGAAGCCCTAAAATTGAGTTGTCGCATTAAAAGAACTAGTGGAAATGATTTTTAATGAATATATTGATCGGTTTTCCCTCTTCATAAAAAAGAACAGGATATTGATTGCGTTAATTTTTTTAGCAACTTTATTTTATTTCTTTATCATAGATCAATTAGGCGGTTTTTCCTTTATAAGTTCTTCTTTATTTTCGACCGGTGATTCTCAGGAATATTTACAGTATTCCCGGTGGATTGGAGGTGACGGAGGATACAGTAATGAAGGAAGAACTTTTTTCTATCCACTTCTAATTTTAGCATCAACAAAATTGGCCGGATCTTACGGAATATGGTTTTTGCAATTCCTGTTATGGCTATCTGCTTGTATAATAATTTATATTACGGTAAACAAAGTAACAAACAACATTTCATTAGCAATTATTTCTTTTCTGCTTGCTATTTGCAATATTTCCCTGGTTGTCTATACTGCACATGCCTTAACGGAGATAACAGCATTTTTTCTCCTTTCCTTATTGTCTTATCTTTTATCAGTTTCAAAAGGCCGTCCTCAAAAAATATCCTTTATTTTCTGCTTATCGGTTTTAGTGGCTGTTAAACCACAATATTTAATCATCTTATCTATTTTTTTATTAATAATTTTACTGGTGAACGTTCATGAGATAATTAGAAAACCACTGATTCTATTATTAGTAATTTTAAGTTTATCACCGGTTATTATTCAAGTCGGCATTAATAAAATTAAACATAATACATTTTCTATAACTCAAATAGCAGATGTGACTGTCAGAGATTATTTTTACAGGAAAACTAAATATTTTGTGGAAAATAATACTTCAGCAGAAGTATTAAAAGAATTCGAAAGTTTACCAGAAAGTGAAGTGCAAATTCAAAAAAAGGATGCCTCACAGAGGGATACAAAAAAAATAATTCTCTATTTATTAAAAAATCCAAAACAATCGATGATCGTTTATTGGGATAATTTAATGGACAATTTCAGATCAGGAAATCCTTACATTAATAATAATCATACATTAAAAAAACTATCACAAAATATTAATACAAATTTTATTTCCAAAATTCATCTGGTAATGTTTCTTTTCTGGATATTTTTTCTTTCAGTAAGATTTTCTTTTTTTAAGACTGCAGGATTTCAATTTATTTTATGGAATGGAATATTGACGTTTTATCTCTTGTTTACTTCAGGAATAACATTTTGGACCGGTGACAGAATTATTGTATCAGCAACATCTCTTTGTTGCATCCTTTATCCATGTATGGTGTATTTATTCATCAGGAAAGACCAGTTGCAGGTTACTCCGAAATTCGAGCCAACCGCTTCAATCCATCGGTATCCAGGATGAACAATCTTCGTCCTTTCATGGATACCAGTTTCTCATCCTTGAATTCAGAAAGAAGCCGTATCACGGTTTCCGGTGCCGTACCGATGATGTTTGCAAGGTCTCTGCGTGTGAGGTTCAAATAGGCTTTGTTAGAATCGGATATTTTCAGGTTGAATGATTTGTTGAGGAAGACAAGGGTTTCTGCAAGCCTTTCCCGTACGGGCTTTTGTGCGAGGGACGTCATCTTTTTCTCAGCCTCTTCGAGGATCTGGCTCAATGAAAATATCAGGGTCCTCGTAAATTCAGGATATTTGATCATCAACTGGAAAAAGTCAAATTTATTGATGAAACAAACAACAGCGTCTTCAAAAGCAGAAGCAGAAGAAGTATGGCTGTTGCCGGTGATCAGTGCTTTCAACCCGACAAATTCACCGGGAAGGGCAATCCTGATGATATGATCCCGCCCATCACTGTTTTCCCTGAATACCTTTACTTTTCCTTCAACCAGGCAATACAGGCCTGTTGCTTTATTCCCTTCCTGGTAAATACCCTCTCCTTTCCTGTAGAAGCTGACAATTTTCTGGTGATTCAGATATTGCAGGTCAGCCTTATCGAATGAGGCAAAGTAGGTGAGTTTCCCGGCGGGGCATTCCTCACACGAATATTCCTGGGTCTTTTTGATCAGGTGGTTGCTTTAGGTTTGCTTACCAAATATAAACATTTTACGTAATTCGTAATCCGTAATTCTTAATTAATCCAGCATCCAGCATCAAATTACAGACCCTTCACAATCCATACGATCCCGATAAGGACGGCTGAACATCCTCCGGCAATGGTGAACCATCTTAGAAAATCCTGCTTTCTCCGGATAAGGGACTGAAAGGCCACAAACCCGAGGATGAAGGCAAACAGGATCATCGTGATAATAGTCCCGGCAGCAAATGCCGAAATATAGATCACCGAGTCCATGACCGACGGCAGCGCCAGCGAGGGCAACAGCGCGATAAGATGGCTGAACCCCGAAAAGCCATGGACGATCCCGATGAAGAGAGCAGTCAGCACATTCTGCCTCACCGAATGGTCATGTTCATGCTCATGTCCGGCCAGCTCATCGTGAGAGTGACTGTGAAAATGGGCATAGAGGAATGGTTTCGTATGAAAGTGAGCATGCGGGTGATGACCGTGATGGTGTCGAATGTAAATCCGGATCAAAGCCCAGCTTCCAACCCCGATGAGCAAAAAACCGACGATAACATCACTGTGCCGTGATAACTTTTCAACGGGTATCAGTTCCCTGAACAGGATGAAGAGAAGCCCGATCAGGAGCATCCCAATCGTATGACCAAATCCCCAGGACAATCCAACAAACCATGACTTCCCACGGGAATCAATCGCAAGGGGCGTCACTGCCGCGAGGTGGTCAGGTCCCGTAACCACATGTGCCATACTGGCGATCAAACCTGTAAAAAGTGTGATCATTTGGTCAATTTGGATCAAATGTATGAAAAAGTGATCAAGGGATGAAGGGATGAAGTGATGAAATTCATGAACATTTCATACTTTTATATTGTGAATAGCAGCGAAAGATCTATATTGATCACGGTCAGGGGCCTGATCCAGGGTGTGGGATTCCGGCCGTTCATATACCGCCTTGCCACGAAAACCAGCCTTTCGGGATGGGTGAGGAACACCAATGAAAATGTCCAGGTGCGGGTTGAAGGGAACAGGATTCATATTGACAGGTTCCTGAAAAAGCTGGCATCGGAAGCGCCCCCTGCTTCCCTGGTCGGTGAGATCTTCTTTAAAGACATGGTCCCGGAGAATTTTTCATCCTTTACGATCAGGGAAAGTGATGACATTTCGGATGAAATAACAGGGATCAGCCCTGATATCGCCGTGTGCGGTGATTGCCTGCATGACATGACCATCGAAGGCTCAAGGAAAGATTATGCTTTTGTAAACTGCACCAACTGCGGTCCTCGGTTCACGATTATCAAAGACCTGCCCTACGACAGGATGAAAACGACAATGGCGTCATTTCCTCTTTGTCCTGAATGTAAAAAGGAATATGGCGATATTGAAGACCGACGGTTCCATGCGCAGCCTGTCGCCTGCAGCATTTGTGGCCCTGCCTATACGATCCATCAGAAGGGGATCAGGATCAGCAGCGATATACATGTGGTACTTTCACGTGCCAGGGATATCATTGAATCAGGAGGTTTGCTGGCCATGAAAGGGCTTGGAGGAATGCACCTGGCATGCGATCCTTTCAATGATAAAGCTGTTGAGAAACTGAGGAAGCTGAAGTGCCGGGAGGGCAAACCATTCGCCATTATGTTTTGCGATGCAGGGGATATCAGCCGTTACGCTTATTGCAGCAGGAAGGAAAAAGAATCCCTTGAATCGTGGCGGCGGCCGATCATTCTGCTAACGCAAAAGGTGATCGCTCCGATACGGGTGGATCATAGCAGGAAACCGTCGGGACGGCGGCTGTTCCTTTCACCGGCAGTTACCTCAGGATTGACAACCATCGGGATCATGCTTCCCTACATGCCATTTCACCACCTCCTTTTCCGTAACCTGAACATCCCGGCCCTTGTCATGACAAGCGGTAATTTCAGCAATGAACCAATTATCATGGACAATGAAACAGCACTTGAGAAATTTTCGCAGGTGACTGATGGCATTATTTTGCATAACCGCGACATTCAGAACCGGGCAGATGATCCCGTGGTCAGGATCATCGGAGGAAAAGAACGGGTGATGCGCAGGAGCAGGGGGTATGTTCCAATACCAGTTCAGACCAATGTTGATGTTGACGGCATCATTGCCTTCGGGGCAGAACTCGCTAACTGTTTCTGTGTCGGGAAAGGAAGGAAGGCCATCCTGAGCCAGCACATCGGAGATCTCAGGGGATTGGAGACAACCCTTTTTTATGAAGAAACCCTGCAGCGATTCCTTCAACTATTCAGGGTCAGACCGGCCCTGATCGCTGTTGATATGCATCCCGATTATATTTCAACGAGGGTGGGAAAAGGTTTTTGTGGGCTCCCTGTTGTCGAAGTTCAGCATCACCATGCACATATTGCCGCATGCATGGCAGAATACAGCCTGGATGAAAAAGTGATTGGCGTCGCCTTTGACGGGACAGGATACGGAACCGACGGGCATACCTGGGGAGCTGAATTCATGGTCTGTGATCTTGCTGATTTCAGAAGAGTGAGTCATTTCGGGTATGTTCCTTTGCCGGGGGGTGATCTTACAACTGAGGAGCCATGGAGGATGGCTGTTTCATACCTGTACACAATATTCGGGAATGACCTGGTCGACCTGGATCTTCCATTTCTGAGAACAATTGACCGGGAAAAGATGGACATGCTGATCACAATGATGGGTAAAAAGATCAACTGTCCCCTGGTTTCGAGTGCGGGAAGACTGTTTGACGCGGTATCGGCACTTATCGGTCTGTGCAATGAAGCATCCTTCTCAGCTGAAGGTCCCATGAGACTTGAATCCATCATCGTTGAAGGAATCACGGGGAAATACACAGCAAAAACCGGAGATGCCATTCTTTTCAACGAAACCTTCAGGGAGATCGTAAAAGATGTCATAAGTGGATTGGATGCATCACTGATCTCAACAAAATTCCACAATACGATAATTTCCGTTATCTTTGAATCAGTGAAAGGGATCAGGGCAGTGGAAGGGATAAATAAAGTGGTTCTTTCAGGAGGTGTTTTTCAGAATAAATACCTTTTATCCCGTACTGAAAAAATGCTCAGGAAAGATCATTTTAATGTATTTGCTCCTTGTCAGATACCTCCCAATGATGGAGGTGTAGCCCTTGGTCAATTGATCATTGCAGCAAAAAGAAGGGAATTGAAATGTGTTTAGGTGTACCGGCTAAAGTGGTAAGGATTGAGGGTACTGATGCCATTGTCGCATTAGGGGATGTCGAATACAGAGCAAGCCTTTTGCTCCTGCCGGATGTCCGGGAGGAGGATTTTATCATCCTTCATGCAGGATTTGCGATTGAAAAGATCGATGAGGCAGAAGCAGAGGAAACAATGCGCCTGCTCAGGGCGATTGAAATGAATGACCCGGAAACGTTCCCGTTATGAAATACATGGATGAATACCGGGATCGTGGTTTGATCGGGGCAGTCGCTGCAGAAATAAAAAAGATTTCCCGGAAGGAGATCGCCCTGATGGAAGTATGCGGTGGCCATACCATGGCCATTCACAGGTTCGGACTTACTTCGCTTCTTCCAACAAACATCCGGTTGCTGTCGGGACCTGGCTGTCCGGTTTGTGTTTCAGGACAATCTTATATCGATGAAGCCATTGAATACAGCAGGATCCCCAGTGTCATCCTTACAACATACGGAGATCTGATCAGGGTCCCGGGTTCAGGGTCTTCCCTTGAAAAGGAGAAAGCCAAAGGCCAGGACATACGGATCGTATACTCGGTGCTTGATGCTGTTGAAACAGCTATTGACAATCCTGATAAAACGGTTATTTTCCTGGGGATCGGGTTTGAAACAACAGCACCTGCAACAGCGGCAGCGGTTCTGAGAGCAAAAAGGCTTAAGGTTAATAATTTCCTTGTTCACAGTGCCCATAAGGTCATGCCACCTGTGATGAAAGCACTCGTTGAGGATGGCGTAAAACTGGATGGCTTTATCGCCCCGGGGCATGTCAGTGCAATCACGGGTTCGGGAATATATACTGATCTGGCAGAGAAATATGGTCTGGGCGTCGTGATAGCAGGGTTTGAGCCTTTCGATATCATGCAATCAATACTCATGCTTGTGAAACAAATCGAGGAGAATCATCCAACCGTCGGGATCCAATATAAAAGGGTTGTTCAGAAGGGAGGGAATGAAATTGCACGGGGAATGATGAATGATGTTTTTGAAATTGCAGATGATACCTGGAGAGGTTTGGGGATGATCCCGCTGAGCGGATTAAAGCTGAATGATTCAAACCGGCAGTTTGATCCTGCAGTTCATCTGGAGATCAAAATCCCGGAATCTGCTGAACCCAAAGGATGTATTTGCGGGGAGATCCTTCGCGGAAAGAAAATACCCGGTGACTGCGCCTTATTTGGAAAAGCATGCACGCCTTCCAACCCGGTGGGCGCCTGCATGGTGGCATCCGAAGGTTCTTGTGCAGCATATTTTAAATATAACCGATGAGCCAGGTAGATGATTCCATATCGCTGAGCCATGGAAATGGCGGTCTCCTGATGCAGGATTTGATCGGGAACATGTTCATGAAGTATTTTGGCAATAGCATCCTGAATGAACAGACTGATTCTGCCATCCTGAAGGTGGATCCGGGACTGATCGCTTTCACCACAGATTCCTTTGTCATTGACCCGCTCTTTTTTCCCGGGGGAAATATCGGGAAACTCGCTGTCTGCGGAACAGTGAATGATCTTGCCGTCTCAGGTGCCATACCGCATTACCTCAGTGTTTCATTCATCATCGAGGAAGGTTTTCCCATGAAAGACCTGGAACGGATCGTGAAGTCGATGGCGGATGAGGCGAAAAAAGCGAAGATAAAGGTCGTCACCGGCGATACGAAGGTCGTGAACAAAGGCAAATGCGACAAGATCTTCATCAACACTACAGGAATCGGCATCCTGGATGAGAAGTACAGGAATCTCGGAAAAGGAACCGGTATCAGGGCCGGTGACCGGATCATCATCAACGGGAACATCGGTGATCATGGCATGGCCGTGCTGAATGCACGCGAATCATTCAGCTTTAAATCAAGTGTTGAATCTGATTGTGCTCCGCTGAACCATTTCATCAGGAAAATACTGGATGGAACGCGAACGGTGAGGTTCATGCGCGACCCGACCCGCGGAGGTGTCGCAACAGTACTGAATGAACTGGCAGGAAAAACATCCTTCGGGATCGAGATCGATGAATCGGAATTGCCGGTAAGCGAAAGTGTAAGAGCCATGTGCGAGATCCTGGGGTTTGATCCCCTTTATATCGCCAATGAAGGGAAGGTTTTAATGGTAATAAGCGAGCATGAATGCGACAAGGTGAAAGGGTTGATGAAGAAAGAACAGTTGGGCAGATATAGTGCCGCAATAGGGAGATTTGTGAAGGATCACCCGGGAAAGGTAGTTTTAAAATCAACTTCAGGAGGGAAAAGGATCATCGGGGCACTCACAGGTGAGCAGCTTCCACGGATATGCTAGTTGGTGAGGTGCTTAGCTGCTTAGTTGCTTAGTTGCTTAGTTGATGTTTTAAAACTCTGTTTATCTGTGACCTTGTGACCAGTTAAATAAATAACGAATTAAAAAATGACGAATTATGTGCGAAACATGCGGTTGCGGACAACCTGAAAATTATTCAGTGAGGGTCCCGGGAGAGGTGGCAGGAAAACCAAATGATGATAACCGTCATCATGATCACAACCACGAGCATGATCATCACCATGATCACGATCATGACCATCATGATAAACACGATCATAATCACAAACATGACCATCATCATGATCATGACCATGACCATCCTCACCATCACGGAGATCATCATGAAAACAGCAGGGAGATAGACATTTCACGCGATATCATTACCTCCAATAATCTTATGGCGGAAAGGAACCGGGGTTTTTTTGAAGGCCGGAACATCCTTTGCCTGAACCTTGTGAGTTCGCCTGGATCGGGAAAGACCGCCATCCTTGAGAAGACGATCCATGAGAACGTAAAAGAGAGGAAGATGTTCGTGATTGAAGGAGACCAGCAAAGCATGAATGATGCCGAACGTATTAAAAAGACGGGTGTTCCCGTGGTTCAGATCAATACAGGGTCTGGATGTCACCTTGATGCAAAAATGGTGAATTCGGCGTTGAAAAAGATAGAAGTGGAGCAAAACGGCATCCTGTTTATCGAGAATGTCGGGAACCTTGTTTGCCCCGCCCTGTTTGACCTTGGCGAGAAAAAGAGGGTGGTGGTGATCAGCGTCACGGAAGGGGAGGACAAACCGGAGAAATATCCATACATGTTTGCGACGTCCCATCTTTGCATCATCAATAAAACAGACCTGTTGCCATATGTCGATTTCAGTGTCGAACAACTGAAGGAAACAGCCATGCGGGTAAACCCTGGGCTGGAATTCATCCCGGTATCGGCGAAGACCGGGGAAGGGATGCAGGAATGGTATGACTGGCTTGTAAAAAACCGGGAGACCCATGATCGCTAACAGGTATTTCCTGGAACTGGCCTATGATGGAACAGCGTATCACGGATGGCAGAAACAGAAGAATGCACGGTGCATCCAGGAGACGGTCAGGGAAGCCTTGCGCCTCATCTCCGGCGAACCTGTGGAACTTACCGGCGCGGGACGTACCGATGCTGGTGTGCATGCATGGGAATATTACGCTCACTTTGATCTTGAAAAGAAACTCAGTGAAAGTGCACGGAAAAAAATCGTATTCCAGCTAAACGGTTTTTTGCCACATGATATCGTCATATATAATATCCTTCCGGTGAAACCAGACGCTAATGCACGTTTCAGCGCCATTTCCCGCACATATAAATACGTAATCAGCAAGAAAAAAAATCCTTTCCTGAGAGAATACAGCTTTTCCTATTACGGGAATCTCGATATCGTTCTGATGAACCAGGCCGCCCGCATTCTGACCGAAACAGAGGATTTTACCTCGTTTTCCAAAGTAGATACGGATACCAAAACAAACCTCTGCAACGTAACTTTTGCCGAATGGACGGAGGAAGGCGATGAGCTGGTCTTCACCATAAGTGCGAACCGGTTTCTCCGGAACATGGTTCGGGCGATCGTTGGGACATTGCTCGAACTTGGCAGGGGCAGGATTGGTCTTGATGAATTCCGGGGTATCATTGAAAGGAAAAACCGGTCAGCAGCCGGTGGTTCGGTTCCGGCCCGGGGGCTTTTCCTTGCGGGTATTGCGTATCCTCGGGAAATTTTCAGTGAAGAGAGAAAAGTGAAGAGTGAAGAGTGAAGAGTGAAGAGTGAAAAGTTAAAAATTAATATTATCCAGCATCCATTTTTCGGCATCTTTTCTTACAAGCAGCCTTGAAGCGGCCAAAATTATCGCGGAAGCCGTCATCCCGTACTTCTCCATCAATTCCCGCGGCTGACCGGATTCTCCGAAGCAATCTTTCATGCCGATAAATTCCATGGGAACAGGATAATGCCGGCATATCACTTCAGCGACGGCACTCCCCAGGCCTCCTGAAACCTGGTGCTCCTCCGCCGTGATGATGGCCCTGGTCTCTTTTGCAGCGGATATGATCGCTGCGGCATCGATGGGTTTTATCGTGTGAATATTCATCACCTTTGCTGAAATTCCCTTTTCTTCCATTGCATAAGCGGCTTCCAGCGATTCCCAGGCAAGATGGCCCGTTGCGATGATCGTAAGGTCTTTTCCTTCTTTGAGGATTTGGGCTTTCCCTATATCAAATGGCATGCTTTCATCTGTAAAATCCGGCATGGCTTCCCGGCCGAACCGCAGGTAAACAGGTCCTTTGCATTGCTCGATGGCTGCGATGGTGGCAAGCTTCGCCTGGGTCGCATCGCACGGGGAGAGGACAGTCATGTTGGGGAGAACCCGCATGATGGCTATATCTTCAAGTGCCTGGTGAGTTGCGCCGTCAGGTCCGACTGAAACGCCGGCATGAGCCCCGCCTATAATGACATGCAGGTTGTTGTAGCAAACGGAAATCCTTACCTGGTCCGTGGTTCGAAGAGCCGAAAAGACACCGTACGTAATAAAGGCGGGAATCTTTCCCTCCTGGGCCAGTCCTGCCGCAACACCCACGCAATTCTGCTCGGCTATCCCCAGTGAAATGAACCGTCCCGGAAATTTTGTCGCAAACAGGTCGACGCCAACGGACGTAGTGATATCAGCTCCAAGTGCTATCAGGTTTTCGTTTCTCTCACCCGCAAGCACAAGGCCTTCTCCAAAGCCGGTTTTAGTGGGTTTATTTCCCCTGTTGGTGAATTTCATTCACTTTTGAGTTATATTCATAAGAATATTAAGTCCGCTCCAAAAAGCTTTTTTCACCGCAAAGTCGCTAAAAATGAGCTAACGATGTAATGATGTAAAATATAATTACAAATTATTTCATTATTTCATTAATTCAATATCTCATTAACTATCCAATTCCTTTATAAACTCCTTTGATTGCATTATTGACGGCGCCTTCCCATGCCACCGGTAATCCCCTTCGATGCTTTTTACCCCCTTCCCCATGATCGTACGGGCGATGATCACGGTTGGTTGTCCTTTATTCTCCCGGGCCTGTGCAAAAGCAGAAGTGATCCCGTCATGTTGGTTTCCATCGCAGGAAACCACATTCCACCCGAAAGATTTCCATTTATCGGCCAACGGTTCCAGTGCCATCACATGTTCGGTCGGACCGTCGATCTGGAGGTTATTCCTGTCAATAATGGCACACAGGTTTTCGAGCTTATGATGGGAAGCTGCCATTGCGGCCTCCCAGATCGAGCCTTCCTGGAGTTCCCCGTCACCATGGATGCTGTATACCCTCCAGGTTCTCCTGTCAATTTTTCCCGCCAGCGCCCTGCCAACAGCTACTGACAGGCCTTGTCCAAGGGAGCCTGCCGATAATTCGATGCCGGGGAGGAGGTGATCCCTTCCGGGATGCCCCTGCAGACGGCTTCCGAGCTTTCTGAGGGTCAGAAGTTCTTCGGGGGAATAATACCCGGCACGGGCAAGGGTCGCATAAAGGAGAGGCGCTAAATGGCCTGCGGAAAGTATCACACGGTCACGTTCCTCCCAGTCAGGATTTTCGGGATCGTGAATAATTTCAGAAAAATAGAGGGAAGTGAAAATATCGGCCAGGCCCAGTGAACCGCCTGTATGCCCTGATCCGGCTTCGGCCAGGCTGCTGATCACATACGTCCGGATCTCCTTTGAAATCAAAGTCAAATCCCCGGGATCGCTGATCTTTTTGTGAACCATGCTATCTCATATCGATGACTTCCGCACCGGGAAACTGCTTTGCATCATATGAAAAATCGGAAGGGGTAACCGGAACATCGGTGGTAAATTTCGTGACCTTGTATGTAAAGATGTTCCCGCTTTTATCGTATAAAGCAAAACTTTTAACCTGCTTGGCATTCTTGTCGATGGTCAGGATCGCTTTATTGAAATTCTTGCTTGTGTTGGGTATCAGCTCAACAGCTTCAAGATTCGGATCGGTGATGCTCTTGTCTTTGATGATCCTCGATTTGTAATTCGCATTGTATGAAGTCAGCAATTTTGAAGGAGTCATGGCATCGTCCTTGTTGTCCAGCGAATTCACCTGGATCTCGTTGGATTCCTTGATGTACGTCCAGATGGTCTTGCCGTCGCAGATCACGGTTTGGCCAGCAGCAGTCAACCGGTATTTGTCACCACTTATCAGAAGTGTTCCGGTTTTTGCTTCATTGATCTTCGCCGACTTGTTCTCCATGGTGAAGGAAAAGTCAGCCTTGATGGTCTTATAGGCTTTTGTTTTTTTACTTACTTCATCAAGCAGATTGACCGCTTTCTGATCCTTTACCTGTGAATACCCTGTAAATGCTAATATAACAAATACAAAGGATACTATTTTGTTCATCATAATTCGTATTTCGAAATTTGTAATTCGTAATTTATTATCAGATTTCCCCCAGTTCCCTCAGATGCATCTCCAATGACGTGAGGTCTTTGAACTTGACTTCCCTTGCCTTGCTTCCTTCGAACGCACCAACGATCCCAGCCGATTCCAGCTGGTCGATGATGCGGCCGGCCCTGTTGTATCCAAGCTTCAGCCTCCGTTGGATCAGAGATGTTGATCCCTGCTGATGCTGAACGATCAGTCTTGCAGCTTCCGTAAAAAGCTCATCTTTCTGGTTCGGATCAAACTCCTTGGTTCCTTCCGGTTCTTCTTCATTGAATTCAGGCAGCTGAAATGCTTCAGGGTAGCCGCGCTGGGACCCGATAAAGTCTGTCATGCGGTCGATTTCCGGGGTATCCACAAAGGCACACTGGATACGGACAAGATCACTGCCTGTTGATAGAAGCATATCGCCGCGTCCGATCAGTTGATCGGCACCACCGCTGTCGAGGATGGTGCGTGAATCGATCTTCGAAATAACCCTGAAAGCGATACGCGCCGGGAAATTTGCCTTGATCGTCCCCGTAATGATATTGACAGACGGGCGCTGGGTGGCAATGATCAGGTGAATGCCAATGGCACGGGCAAGTTGTGCCAGTCTTGTGAGGGGAGTCTCAATCTCACGCCCGGCTGTCATGATAAGGTCGGCGAATTCATCGACCACAACAATAAGGTAGGGTAGGAAGCGGTGGCCATCATGGGGATTCAACTTCCTTGTCATGAACTTTTCGTTGTATTCCTTGATGTTCCTTACCTGTGCATCCTGCAGAAGGTCATACCTGCTGTCCATCTCAATATTGAGGGAATTCAGCGTCCGGATTACCTTTTTCGTATCTGTTATGATCGCTTCAGGGGAATCAGGGAGTTTTGCGAGGTAGTGCCGTTCGATTTTTGAGAAAAGAGACAGCTCAACCTTTTTCGGATCGATCAGCACAAATTTGATGAGTGCGGGATGCTTCTTGTATAAAAGGGATGTGATGATCGTATTCAGTCCGACAGATTTTCCCTGGCCGGTCGCACCAGCCATCAGGATATGCGGCATTTTTGCCAGGTCCGTGATAAATGTTTCATTGGAAATGGTTTTTCCAAGTACAAGGGGTAGTTCCATCCCGGTCTTCTGGAATTTATCCGAAGCGATCAGGGAACGTATTGATACGATCTCCGGGTTTTGGTTCGGCACTTCGATCCCGATGGTGCCTTTCCCCGGTATTGGTGCTATTATCCTGATACCGAGTGCGGAGAGGCTCAGGGCGATATCATCTTCAAGGTTCTTGATCTTCGATATTCTGACACCCGCTTCCGGAACGATCTCATATAATGTAACCGCAGGACCGATGGTCGCTGTGATCTTTTTTATATCAATCGAGTAGTTCTTGAGGGTTTCAACGATCCTGTTCTTGTTCGCCTCCAGTTCTTCTTTATTTACATTGATCGAATCGCCGCCATATTCATTGAGCAGATCAATGGGCGGAAATTTATATTTGGGAAGATCGGCAGTAGGATCGTAACGGGTGTCGAGTGTGAAATGTTCCTTTTGCGGTTCAGGAGCCGGTTCGGTAACAGTCTCCTCAACGGGAACCTTTATCTGAAGCTCGATTTCATCATGCGGCTGTACTTTTTCTTCCTCAACGTTTGGCTGAATCTGAGATTCAGTCAAACTTGCTTCTTGAACCTCAGACTCACCCAAGCCTGCATTCTGGATGTCATTTTCGGCTAATTGTGTGTCCTGAATCTCAGATCCGGCCAGGGTCGAATCCTTGATCCCGGATTCAGCCAGCATTGAATCCTGAATCCTGGACTCAGCAAGGTTGATTTCTTTCTTTTTAAACCAACGGAAAGGGATATAGAATGCAATGATCAGGAAACTGAGGCAGAGGAACCCGAGAAGCATGATCATCCCTGAATATCCAAGGTATTCGATGAACAGCTTGTTCATCTGGTATCCATAAACACCATAGAGGAAATCTTCATCAGGGAAGATGGCGTAAAGTGCAATCGGAGTCCAGGCAAGAACGAACAGCGAATATTTCATGGTCATCCATAAAGGCAGGACATTGACCTTCAGGAATAACTTCATTCCTGCAACGAAAAGAACCAAGGCAAAAAGGAAAGCGCTTACACCGAAACCGCATGTGATGATCCCATAAGAGATCAAAGCTCCAAACTTACCCATCATATTGGCGACAGGGTAGTTGCTGTTTATAAAATTGCCGAACGAGAAATTCGAGAAGAGATCATTCGCAAAACTGAAATCTTCCTTATACGTTTGGACGAATGAGGAAAAGGAGAGGATTAAATAGGCGGAAAGCAGAAGGCAGAACAACCCGATGACTCTGTAAAGTGGTTCTCTGTTAACCGTGCTTTCCTTTTTTTGCTTCTTCTCTTTTTTCGGTTTGTCGGGCGAGACTTTTTTTTCATCAGGAATCGCCTTCTTTCTTTTTTTTGAACCTTCTTCCGGGATTTCTTCTTTTATCGGTTCATCCCTGAATGTATTTGCTTTAAGCGGGCTGGTTTGTTTTGCCATTTATCGTGCAATTCTATTGACCACCACCAAATTTTTTCTGCAGTTCTTCTTTCGTGATCGGTTTATACTCGGCAGGTATTTCGAATTCTTTAGCGGCAAGACTTTTTTTCTCGATGGCCGTTGCAGTGAAAACCATCGTAAACTGTTGCTCTTTCATGGTAAATTCAAGCATAACTCCATCAATGTCCTTATAAACAGGATTGTAAAAATTGACAGCTTTGGGCCCGAGGTCGCTGGTGTAATAAACCTCAAATGTTGATTTAACACCATCATCGTTTACGGTAACAATGGCTTTCTTGCATTTATATCCTGCAATCACTTTTGTATCATTTGTGATCGCCACAGTTGGCACCGGGGCTTTGGCATTTTCCTTCTGAATTTCCTCTTTGGTCGATTTCATCGAAAATTTCTGTCCCATCATATCGAACAGGACTACTTGTGTCTGATCGGCGTAATCAGTGATCTCAACCTGGTTCCCCATGCTTGAATTCATCTCTGTCCTGGATTTTGTCCCTTTTACCGAAATGGTAAACATCTTGGGGAGCATGGCCTGCTGGCCTTCATTGAATTTGTTGTCAGGATAAGAGATCTTATAGGTGATAATCCCTTCGAAACCCTTGTCGCCGGCAAACAATGATGATGTGGTGAAGACCAGGGATAAGAGGATGATCACAACCACACTTGTCAATTTTTTCATAGGTGCTGTTTTTTTTTGTTTGAATTTTCGAGCGGAACAAATGTACTTAATTTACAAATCGGAATAACTTGCTGAACCTGATTTTCCCGCCGAACAAGGATTTGTTAGAATCCATTGAAAGCCATACAAATACTGCTTTCCCGACAACATGATCTTCAGGAACAAAACCCCAGTACCGGGAGTCTGCGGAATTGTGACGGTTATCGCCCATCATCCAGTAATAATTCAATTTAAAGGTATACGTTTTGCTTTCTTTACCGTTTATGAAGATCTTCCCGTCTTTCTCTTCAAGTTTGTTTCCTTCAAAAACCCCGATGACACGCCGGTAAAAACAAATGTTATTCTTGTCAATATTAATAGTTGCGCCCTTTTTGGGGATATAAACAGGTCCGAAATTATCTACATTCCACTGGTAGGTTGAGTCGAATGGAAAAAGGTTTGGATCATATGCTCCCTTTGGTTGGATCAAGGGTTCAACAGACCTTACGTTTGGGAATTCGCGGATTTTCTGCAATGATTCATCGGTAAGTGTCAGTTCATAATTGCCTGCATTGTCGGTCGAGATTGTTTCCGTAATATCGAGTTTGTCGAAATTCCTCTGATTGATCGGACTGCCATCCGTATGAACGATGTATTTGAATTCCCTTCTGCCGGGATTGCTTTCTTCCTTGTTATTTATATAGACTTTTCTGTCGATGATCTGGATGACATCCCCACCTACGCCGATGCATCTTTTGATAAAATTTTCACGCTTATCAACCGGCCGGGCAATGATATCCCCGAAATAGGCCTTGTTGGTCCACACGGCATCGCGTCCGAACTGCCTGACCAACTGATAATAGCTGACATTACTCTGAAACCGTGTGGAAACCGTATCGCCGTCGGGATAATTAAATACGACCACATCCATATTCTTTACATGAGTCATCCCCGGGAACCGGTAATAGGGAAGTTTGATCCATTCGACGTATGATCTGGTTGTTTCCGTAAGTGGAAGGGTATGATGTACAAAAGGAAAAGAGAGAGGCGTATTCGGAACCTTTGGTCCGAAACTAACTTTGCTTACAAACAGGTAGTCCCCGACAAGGAGGGTTTTTTCCATGGACGATGTTGGAATGGTATACGCTTCTATCAGGAAGATCCGGATAATGCTTGCAGCGATCACGGCAAAGATGATGGCATCCACCCATTCACGGATCTGGGATTTCTTGATAACCGGGCGTTTATCAGGATCGAGGTAGGTCTCTTTCGGAGAGAATCCAAGATAGGGGAGATATGCGAATGGGAAAAGAACACCTAAGGCCTGCTCCCCGAGACCATATTTCTTAAAGCATTTACAAATCTCCACGACCATGAGGAGAAGGACAAATACATTAATGAACGGGAATAAAAGAAAAAGGTACCACCAGAGTGGTTTCTTGATCACTTTCAGCCAGATATACCAGTTGTAAAACGGAATGAGGATCATCCAGCCTTTATACCCTGCTTTTTCAAAAATGCCCCACATGCCTGCTATGGAAGCAATAAAGAAGATAATTGAAAGTAAAACATAAATGTTCATAACATTGGTTTAGTTACTTTTCTAACGCAAATAATGCGGTTTTCTTATCCTGTCCTGAATTAAATATCATTGAACAGCATATCCTTCATTTCATAATAACCTGTTCTTCCGTTGAGCCATTCAGCAGCCATTACAGCGCCTGCAGCCAATCCACGCCTGTTTTTGGCTGTGTGGATGATCTCAACCATATCGGATTCTGATTCATACCGGACAATGTGTGTTCCCGGGACATTCTCAGTCCTGAATGATTTTATTTCCAGTTCATCGGGGCCGACCGAATTCTCTTTGACCCATTTCTCAAGCCGTCCGATGTACTGGATGATATCATTGGCAAGAACGATTGCGGTGCCGCTTGGCGAATCCTGTTTGTGAACATGATGTGTCTCTTCGATGGAGATCTCATATTCCTCATGGTCCGACATGAGTTTTGCGAGGTGTCTGTTGAGATTGAAAAACAGGTTCATCCCAATGCTGTAGTTGGGTGCAAAAAAGAGGCTCATATTCCGTTCCAGGCAGGCTTGTTTAACTTCATTATGTTTTTCAAGCCATCCTGTAGTACCAACAATAACCGGCACACCAGCCTCGAAGCAACGGTAAATGTTCTCCACGGCCGTTGCTGGTGTGGAAAATTCAAATGCAACATCTGCTTCCCGAAGAAGGAATCCTGCTTTTTCCCAGTCACCTTGCGAATCGATCACCAGTTTGACCTCATGCTTCATTTTCTCAGCAAGACGTGCTATTTCCTGCCCCATCTTTCCGTATCCCAATAACGCTATTTTCATTCCTGACTGCTGTTTGATGCTTAGTTGTTGATTTGTTGAATTTGTTTAGATATTTGACTTTTAACCGTTGCCTTTGGTATTTGATTTTAGATTTTAGATTTGCAATTTGCCAAATCCACTCAGAATTTAAAACACAACCTGATCCCCGGCGATCCTACCGGCATGGTTCCCATTTTCATCATTACGGGCTGCACTTTCATGGTCAGATCACTGTTAATATTGTATGTATACAAATGAGCATCTACAGATGCATCAACAATATTCAGAATATACAGCAGTGCTGTCAGCAGGCAGCTGATCTCAAGGTTTCGCCTGTAATATTCGCGGGCCGACTGCAGATCGGTTGTGCTGTACTTACTTACAAGATCAGGATATTTTCCGTTATAAACAGAATCCGCTTTTTCAACATAGGCATCCTTATACATTTTATAGTCATGCGCATTGGTCACGATGAAATAGGTAAGAATGCCAAGTCCGCCGTAAATGATCGGCAATTTCCAGTACTTTTTATTATATACCTGTCCCAAACCTGGCAGGAGAGCCGACATTACCGTGGCCTTGGTAGGAGAATGCTGTTTTTCCATGATGGAATCAGGCACTGCGGTTGGTGAAACGGGTTTGGTTGACTGGGCTGCAACCCTGCCGGAAAGGAGGACCAGGAGGATTACCGTTACTATTTTGGATACAGACAACTTCCGAATAAATTGATCAGGATTCCAGTTTCGATGCAATTCTGTCAAACTCCGTATCTGAACGGAAAGGGATGATGATCTGGCCTTTTCCTTTCTTATTGATCTTTACATCAACCTTTACGTTTAATTTTTGATCAAGAGATGCCTTGACTTTGCTGAATTTGTCAGGCAGAATTTCATGAGATGGTTTATTCTGACGTGGTTTTTCGCTGGCAAGATTCCTGACCATTTCCTCCACCTGTCGCACAGATAATTTTTTCTCGATAATCTTGTACAGGAGCTGGATTTGTGTTTGATCGTTGTCAATGGTAATCAGGGCCCGGGCATGACCCATTGAAATATGGGTATCCCTGATGGCTGCCTGGATTTCTGCAGGAAGCTTCAGCAGGCGTATATAATTTGATACCGTTGACCTGTCTTTCCCGACTTTCTGGCTTAGTTCTTCCTGTCTGATCTTACATTCATCCATTAAAAGCTGGAAGCTGAGTGCAATTTCCAGAGGATTAAGATCTGAGCGGTGTATGTTTTCAACGAGAGCCATTTCGAGCATCTGTTCGTCATTGGCTACCCTGATGAAGGCAGGGATCAGCTTAAGACCGGCAGCCTGCGATGCTTTTAATCTCCGTTCACCGGCAATGATCTGGTACTTGTCGTACCCCATTTTCCTGACGGTGATTGGTTGAATGATTCCCTGGTTCTGTATTGAAATGGCGAGTTCCGCTAATTCCGTTTCATCGAAATGGGTCCTTGGCTGGAATGGATTTGGTTCAATCTGGCTGATCCGGATCTGGGCAATTGCACCAGCCACATATTCCCCGGAAATATCTTTGGAGGTTATATCTGTTTCAGGACTTTCCAGGATAGCGCTCAGGCCTCTACCCAATGCCTTTTTTTTTACCTGCATTTTATATATCGATTTGTTTTTCGGAATTCCTGATCCGGGTCAGGTCATTTTTTTGTAAAATCTCCCTCGCAAGGTTGAGATAGTTAACCGCCCCTGAACTATTGATGTCGTGTATCATAATGGATTGTCCAAAACTCGGGGCTTCTCCCAGTTTGGTATTTCTGTTGATCAGGGTATCGAAGACCATTTGCTGAAAATGAGTTTTTACCTCCTCGGCAACCTGTTTCGACAGGTTCAGGCGGTTGTCGTACATTGTCAGCAGGATTCCTTCAATATCAAGGTCAGGGTTCAACCTTGCCTGAACGATCTTGATTGTGTTTAGAAGTTTACCAAGTCCTTCAAGAGCAAAATACTCACACTGAACAGGGATGATCACCGAATCTGCGGCTGTTAGTGCATTGATGGTGATAAGGCCAAGGGAAGGAGAACAATCGATAATGATAAAATCATATTCTTCCTTCACTTTTGCAATAACCTTCCGCATCATTTTTTCGCGGTTGGGAAGGTTGATCATTTCAACTTCCGCACCAACAAGGTCGATATGGGCAGGGATAAGATCGAGGAAGGGAGTGGCTGTATTTAAAATAATATTTCTTGGTTCAACATCATCAATAATGCATTCGTAAATGCTGGTTTTTATCGATCTTGGGTCGAATCCCACTCCGGAAGTTGCATTGGCCTGGGGATCAGCGTCAATGATAAGCGTTTGATATTCAAGGACGGCCAGACCTGCTGCAAGGTTAATGGCAGAGGTGGTCTTGCCTACTCCTCCTTTCTGGTTTGCAATTGCAATTACTTTGCCCATAGTGGATTTACAGTACTTTTCCGGTTTTTACAAAATTACATTTAATAAAGGAGCCTGAAAGGAATGTTGAAAAGTTTTGAAAAAACAAGGATGGCTGAAACGAAAACCAAACAAGCTGTCCGGTTGAACAGCTTGTCAAAGATAATCAAAGGTATCAGTTATTTCGTATCTGTATCAGAATCCGATGACAGATCTTCAAACATCAGGTCAATATCTTTCGGGTCAGTGATAACATCATTGCGTGAACCTTCAGTTTCTGATTCCGTTTCCGGTCTGTCAGGGGCTTTACCTGTCTTGATGAATTCCATCGCATCACCCAACCCTGTCATGAATTTCTCAAAATCTTCCTTGTAAAGAAATAATTTATGCTTCTCATAAAAGAAACGTCCCTGCTCATTATTGAACCTGCGTTTACTTTCAGTAATGGTAAGATAAAACTCATCGGAAATTGTGGCCTTAACATCAAAAAAATAAGTTCTTTTCCCTGCCCTTACCGTTCTGGAGAAAATTTCTTCACGGTCTCTGTCCTTATTTTCAATATCTTCCATTGTTGTTCACTCTAATTGATTAATATTTCAGGCTTCAAACAAAGAACGCAAAAATAATCATATTATTTGAAAAGAAAAGGAAATTATAAAAAAGATACCGGTAAAATAGCTTAAAAAGCATTAGTTTTGTGACGAATTTTAATGACCCATCCATGTTCTTATCCATAAAATCCATATGTTAGGTAGAAGGCATTACAGGATTAAAGTTTACCAGTCCTTGTACAGTTGGTTTATGGGTGCTGAAACCCGCCCTGAAATCGCCGAAAAAAATCTGTTCCAGAGCATCGATAAGATTTATGAACTATACTATCTCCAGATTTCTCTTTTTCTTGAAGTTATTCACTTTTACGGGATCCGCCAGGAAGAAGCAAAGAGGAAATTTCTTCCGACCGAGGAAGATTTGAATCCGAATTACAAGTTCCTCGACAATTTGGTGGTCAGGCAGATCATGGATAACAAAAATGTGCAATCCCAGATCCAGCATTATAAAATTTCCTGGACAGAGGAGCAGGAAATGGTTCAGAAGATATTTAAAAAGATCAGGAGCAGCAAGGAGATCAAGGAGTATTTGAGTTCAGCAGGGTCAACCTATCAGCAGGACCAGGAGATCGTATATAAGATCATGAAGAAATTTGTGGCCCGCTCACCTGAACTGCAATTCTATTGTGACGAGCGGAGCATTTACTGGACAGATGACTTTCATTCTGTATCCATGCTCGTTTTGAAAACGATCAGGATGCTTTCGGAAACATTTTCCGATGATACTCCGTTTCCCACCCTCTTTTTGAATAATCCGGATGAAGACAGCCCTGAAGAGGATAAAAAATTCATCCGTGAACTATTCAGGAAAACAATTAACCAAAGCGAGGATTATGGTAAACTGATCGAGGCGAAAACCAGGAACTGGGAACTTGAACGGATTGCGCTTACCGATATCCTGCTCCTGAAAATGGCCCTGACCGAATTGATCTATTTTCCATCGATACCGGTAAAAGTCACACTGAATGAATACATCGAGATATCAAAACTTTTCAGTACACAAAAAAGCAAACTGTTCATTAACGGTGTGCTTGATAAACTCGTCGAAGAGCTGAAAGGGGCGGGGGAAATTAAAAAAACGGGGCGCGGACTTATGACATAATGCATAAGTTGCCCGATAAATAAACAATCCGAAGGTAAATGCCTTGCCATAATACTAAAAGTTAAAAACCTTCGTTTATCAAAATAAACCTCACTGATTGTGTACAGAACACTACGCTTTTTATTTACAGGAATAATTCTGACCGGGTTTTTAAGCCCGGTTCTTTTTGGCCAGGTGGGTGGCTACGGAACATACAAGTTATTGTATTCTGTAAATTCAGCAAGGATTGCAGGACTGGGTGGAAATTTCCTTGCAATCAAGGATGATGACATCACCCTGGCATTGCCTAACCCCTCCCTGATCACTCCGGAGATGAACAATAACCTGGCCCTGAGCTACTCGAACTTTGCGGGGTTGAATTACGGGTTCCTGATGTATTCCAGGAATTTTAACAAGGTTGGCTCGTTTGTTGGCTCATTCCAGTTCATAAATTACGGGAAGTTCACAAGGGCCAATGAGGCCGGAGTGACATCGGATGAGTTCACGGCCAATGATTTCGCACTGACCATTGGATGGGGAAGATCCCTGGGCCCGCATTTTTCGATCGGAGCTAACGGTAAACTGATATTTGCAGCCTACGACTCCTACCATTCATTCGGAATTGCCATTGATGCTGCAGGGACCTATACAACCAAAGACAAACTCTTTACAGCCTCTCTTTTAATCCGGAATGTAGGTACGCAGCTGGTACCTTTTACACCGGGGAGCTATGAGCCGGTTCCATTCCAGATGCAGATCGGTTTATCTCAGGGACTGCGTCATATTCCATTGAGGTTCTCCCTTCTTTATAACCACCTTGAAAAATGGGATCTGACGTATTTCGATCCCCTGGATCCTTCCAATAAATCAGATCCTATTACGGGAGAAGTCAATCAGAAAACCGGTGTTGCCAAGTTTGCCGACAACTTGATGCGTCACATCGTGCTTGGTGCTGAAGTAACGATCGCAAAAGTGCTGGCTCTAAGACTTGGGTACAATTACCAGACCCGCCAGGAGTTGAAACCGCCGGACAAGGCAGGTTTCGGAGGCTTTTCATTCGGAGCCGGGCTTCATGTAAAGATGTTCAATATCGGTTATACAAGAGAAATGTATATGACCGGTCCCCTGAATCCCAATTATTTTACGGTGGCGATGAATCTTGGAGAATTCACGAAGAAAAAGGAAGCCGGGAAACAGGAGTAAGATCCTTATAAATAATCCTTTGACTTCTCCAGTGTATTTTTCTCCATCATACCCCTGATCATTCTCACCAGAAAGATCATAAACACCAGGAATAACGATCCCATCACCATGTAAATGACGATATGGCCATTTTCCGTCTGGAAAGAATGAAGGGTTTCCTGTTCCCTGATCTTTCCCGTCAAAGTGCTGCTGTAATGCAAAGAGGAACTTGCTTTTCCCATGCTGGTAAGCCGCAGGAAAATGAAGGCGATCATAACAATCACAATGTTTGCCGAAAGATTGCCCCATACCGGATCATAGATTATCTTTTTGGTCATTTTGTTTAGCTTTAACATGGAATGGAAAATAACTGTTGTTTTTTTTCTTTCAGTATCCCGTTATTACTCACTTTCACCTCTTTGCGGGAACAAATTGAAATTGTAGATCAAATTGTTAAGAAAGAGACCTGACCTGACATCCGGCGCACAGGTAAACGTCATGAAAGATTGGTCCATGTGACCTTCGACCAGCCATGCAATGCGTGTTCCGCTCACAGGACCCACTTCGGAAAAGAAATAGGTCTGGAATCCCGGACGGATCTGCTGTAAGCCAATACGGCGTCCGTGCTCATCAGTGAGAATAATAAAAAAATGCACTCCCGGAAGAGTAATGAATTGTTGTTCAACATAAAGGGATACCTGGTATTTTATTACGCCCTGGGGAGGAAGTAGGGAAGAGCTGTCTGAAACTCTCGGATTAAAGGCACTGGCACCAAGGAAAACAAGGCCAAGGGACAAAAGAATTAATGCTTTCAAGGTTTTCATGGTTTTGGGTTTATTTGGTTTAATTCATTGAGACATGATAAAGATACAATGGGGAAAAAGGGCATTTCAAGCGCTGTATTGCCCGATTTCATTGCGACTTTTAACGTGCCACCCTTGCGTAATTTTACGCATTTATTGATTTAACTTATTGTTGGTCATTGAGATAATAGATTGTTAAGTGGTCAAGTGAAAATTGTGTTTTTACCATCTCAGTATCTCAGTATCTCAGTATCTCATCATCTCAGCAACTCAGTATCTCAGTATCTCACCATCTGCCGATTTAGCTATCTTTGTACAATGATTAAAGAATCATGAACATAACGATAGATCCGCATTCCGGTTTTTGTTTCGGTGTCGTATATGCCATTGAGGTTGCTGAAAGGGAACTGGAAAATGGGAAACAGTTATACTGTCTTGGAGATATTGTTCACAATAACATGGAAGTGAACAGGCTGAAAGAACTTGGCCTGATCATTATCGAACGTCAGGACCTGGAAAACCTGAAGAATTGCAAGGTCATGATCAGGGCCCATGGCGAACCTCCCGAAACTTACCAGTATGCTCTTCGGAATAATATTGAACTGGTCGATGCATCCTGTCCGATCGTATTGAACCTGCAAAATGATATCAGGCATGGGTTTATTGAGATGCAAAAAAAACAAGGCCAGATCGTTATTTATGGAAAGGAGGGGCATGCAGAAGTCAACGGGTTAAAGGGCCAGACAAATGACAAGGCGATTGTTATCGGCAGTGAAAATGACCTGGACAAAATAGATTTTAAACGTCCGATCCGGTTTTATTCTCAAACAACGATGAGCCTGGAAGGGTTTCATAAAATTGTCGGACTGATTCATGACCGTATCCGGGAGAAGTCTCCTGAAGCGATCATGGATTTTGTTTGGAATGACAGCATTTGCCGCCAGGTGGCAAACAGGTCAGGAGTTTTACGTGATTTCGCCGCCCAGCATGATGTGATCATATTTGTAAGCGGCCGGAAAAGCTCAAACGGGATGTTCCTTTACGATGTTTGCCGGTCAAAGAACGCCCGCACATACCTTGTTTCGGGAAAAGAGGACTTGCAGAAGGAATGGTTTGAAGGCTTTACGGACGTGGGAATATGCGGTGCAACCTCAACACCGATGTGGCTTATGGAAGAAGTAGGACAGGAAATCAGGAAATTTTGACGCAAATATGTATCTTAAAAAACTTACATTAACAAATTTTAAAAATTACCCTGAGGCAGAATTTGTCTTTTCCGATAAGATCAACTGTTTCATCGGGAACAATGGCGTTGGAAAGACTAATCTTCTCGATGCAATCCATTACCTTTCCTTCTGCAAGAGTTATTTCAACCCGGTGGATTCACAAAATATCCGCCACAATGAAGATTTCTTCGCCATCCACGGAACATATATCAGGAATGATGACCAGGCTGAATTTGTTCAATGCATTCAAAAGCGGAATTACAGGAAGAAATTCCTGATCAATAAAAAGGAATATGAGCGGCTGGCTGATCATATCGGCCATTTTCCCCTTGTCATGATCTCCCCGTATGACCGTGACCTTATCAACGATGGCAGCGAGATCCGGCGGAAATATATTGACAGCGTGATCTCCCAGTTCGATAAACTATACCTCGACGACCTGATCAGCTACCAGAAAGTACTTTTTCAACGGAATGCCCTGTTAAAAACATTTGCCGAGAACCATACCTTCAATGAATCATCGCTCGAAGTGTGGAACGGGCAACTTGTGAAATATGGAAAAACCCTGTATGATAAGCGCAAGAGTTTCCTCGACAGGTTCATCCCGATCTTTCAGCACTATTTCAGTTTTATCAGCTGTGGTGATGAATCGGTGGATATCCTATACCAGTCGCAACTTCATGAGAATGACTTCAGCGACCAGCTCGTGGAATCGGTTTCCCGTGACCGGGCCGCACAATACACAACAACAGGAATACACAAGGACGACCTTGAATTCCGGATTTCAGGTTATCCGATTAAAAAGTTCGGATCACAGGGGCAACAGAAATCATTTGTCATCGCGATAAGGCTGGCACAATTCGATTATACTAAAAATGTAAAAGGGTTCAAGCCGGTTCTGCTCCTGGATGATATTTTCGACAAGCTGGACGACCTTCGGGTTGAGCAGCTGATCAACCTGGTAAGTGAGAACAGCTTCGGCCAGGTATTCATCACCGATACCCAGGAAGAAAGGGTTAGCCGTATCTTCCGGAGCTTTGAAACGGATCATTTAATTTTCAAAATCACCCAACCAAAATAGCGCAATTTTTGTACCTTTGCCTTTCAAAAATACAAAGGTGAAACGCACGAATGATCAGTCTATCGGTGAAGCCATCCAGGAGTTTCTTCAGGTCTACCGGCTTGATGACAAACTCAATGAGACCCGACTGAAATCATCGTGGGAAAAAGTGCTGGGAAAACTTGTTTCAAACCATACGACCAGCCTTTATATTAAGAATAAGATCCTTTTCGCTGCTGTTGATTCTGCTGCTTTGAGAAATGAACTCTCCTTTGCACGGGAAAAAATCGTGACTGCATTGAACAGTGAGGTTAAAGCACATGTAATTGACGACCTGGTAATTAAGTAGATGAAACAACGAAAATTAATTTTTAAGGATTCAGATATAGTTGAATTTTGCAAGGCAACCCGTGATACCAATGAAATCCACGATCCGATTTTCATGGGAAAGATTGGGAAACGTGTCATTGTGCCTGGAATGCTGGCTTTGTCTTCCACTGTGAGCCTTGTTTCAGAGTTCGTAAAATCGGAAGCGAACATGATCAAGGTGCTGTTTAATTCCTTGTTGAGTTCGGGTGATTTTGTGACCCTGGCTGCAACACCAGAAGTTTCCGACCCATTTATCATTCGATTATCAGCCTTCAACCATAAAGATACCTTCACCTCCAGGGAGGATTTTACAAAAATATGCAGATGTACAATTACGGAGAATTTTCCGGAACAGGGTACAATGGTAAAAATTCCTGTATTGAAGGAGCAGGTCGAATCCTTCTGCAGGCTAACCGATTCCCCTGATCCTGATATTTCCAATTTTTTGTTCGCGGTCGCCTATGCTTCCCAGGGTTTGATGATGATCATTTCAGATCCTTGCACCGATGTGGAAAAAGAGATCGATGAGCTTATTAACGGGGACAACAACGTTTCGCCCTTTTACCAGTCGCTGGAGATCTTTATCCCGCCGGTATTTCCTTCGAAGATGAACCCCGGGACGCTTGATTATACGATCTATTTCGAAAGGGAGAAGAGAAATAAGCTTTATACAGCCCATGTGACCTGCAAACAGCAAGAAAGGCTGATCTATCATTCCCGCTATACCCTTGTCGGTATCTCTGACAGTATAATCCTGCGAATGGCAAAAGATATACGTCATCCGAGAATCATCCCTTCAAAGGTCTGAATCCGGAAATTCTTTAAAATCCAGTTTATTTAATATCGCATTTGAGCAGGAGTTCCTGTTCAATATAGGCTTCCAGCCTGTCGCCGATCTTTACCGGGCCAACACCCGATGGTGTTCCTGTGAAGATCAGATCGCCGGTTTTTAAGGTGATGAATCGTGAGACATAAGAGATGATATCTTCGAAGGTGAAGATCATCTCGTTCGAATTACCTGTCTGAACAGTTTTCTTATTCAGATCCAGGTGGAAACTGATGTTCCCCGGATCAGGAAAATGGTCCTTCCTCAAAAATTTTCCAATGGGAGCGGCATTATCAAATCCTTTGGCGATCAGCCAGGGAAGTCCTTTCTTTTTACACTCGCTCTGAAGATCACGGGCTGTGAAATCAATCCCGATGCCGATCTCATCATAATAGGTCGAGGCGAATTTCTTCTCGATGTTCTTGCCAACTTTGCAGATCTTGAGAACCAGTTCCGCTTCATAATGGACCTCTTTCGAGAAATCAGGCAGGAAAAAGGGCCGGTTGCGGATCAGCAGCGAGGTATCCGGTTTCAGAAAGAATACGGGCGCTTCAGGCAGGTCGTGGCTAAGCTCTTTAATGTGTTCAGCGTAATTTCGGCCGATACAAATGATTTTCATGGGCAGGTTCAGAAAAGATCAAGCTTAACGGATTCATTGTTGAATCCCCTGAGTTTGATGGATGTCACTACTTTTTTTGTGGAAATGGGAAATTCACTTTTCATGATCCAGTCGTAATAGGAGGGTTCTGTCCTGAAGACATCATCCACACGTTTTCCCTTATGCTTGCCAAAATTGAAGACCTCCTGGTTCTTGTCGTTGTACACGATATGACCGATCAGGTCAACATTCCTGGAGGTGTAGGAGAATTCGCTCAGCGCTTTTACATCGTTCAGTACCGGTTGGATCATTTTGCCGTTCCTGTCTTTGATCTCCTTGTCCTTGTAACGGTCCAGCTGGGCCTTTAGGATCTCGTACGTGGCAATTGTGTCGGCCTCTGCGCTGTGTGCGTTTTCGAGTTCCCTGTCGCAATAGAATCTGAAGGCGGCATGAAGGTTTCTGGGCTCCATCTTGTGAAAAATATTCTGCACATCGATGAATCGTCGGCCTTTGAGTTCAAAGTCCACGTCTGTCCTTAAGAATTCTTCAACGAGGAGGGGAATGTCGAAATGATTTGAATTGTATCCCGCCAGGTCGCAGTTTTCAAGGAACTGGGCCAGTTCCCCTGCCACTTCCGGAAATTTCGGGGCGTCTTTTACATCATCATCCTTGATCCCGTGAATTGCCGTGGCTTCCGATGGGATTGGAATTCCGGGGTTAATCCTTTTGGTTTTCGTCCGGGTGCTGCCATCGATATTCACTTTGAATATGCAGATTTCAACGATTCGGTCGGTCGCTACTTTAATGCCTGTTGTTTCAAGATCAAAGAAAGCCAGTGGGCGGGTCAGGTTTAATTCCATTTCAGATAGACTGGTTAATATCAAATTTTTCAAGGTAGAATTTCATCCTGTTAAGGAACTGACCGGCCAGGGCACCGTCAATTATGCGGTGATCATGCGCAAGTGAAAGAATCATCATGTGCCGGATAGCAATGGCATCCCCATCCGGGGATTCAATTACAACAGGCCGTTTTATGATAGAACCCACAGCAATTATCGCTGCCTGCGGCTGGTTGATGATGGGAGTTCCCATGATCAGGCCGACTGAACCGAGATTTGTTATTGAGATTGTTCCCCCTGTGATATCATCAGGAACAAGTTTCCCAATCCGTGCCCGGTTGGAAAGGTCGTTTACCGTGCGGGTAATCCCGAGCAGGCTTTTCTGGTCGGCGTTCCTGATGACCGGGACGATCAGGTTGTTATTCGGCAATGCTACTGCCATGCCGATATTAATATTCCTACGGAGAATGATCTTTGTGCCGTCCATCGAAACATTTACATAGGGTACATCCCTCACCGATTTTGCAATGGCTTCTATAAAGAATGGTGTGAATGTCAGTTTTTGCTCTTCACGGTGTTCCAGCAGGCTTTTATTCTTTTCGCGCCAGTGCACAATGTTGGTCATGTCAATTTCCACAAAAGAATTCACATGCGGGGAAGTCTCCCATGATCTCGACATATGGCTGGCGATCAGCTGGCGGATACGGTCCATCTCGATGACCTGGTCATCACCCGATGGAACGACCGGAACTGCGGGAGCGGCAGGAGTATGGTCACCTTTTTTCCTTTTCCTGATATAATTGAGAATGTCTTCTTTGGTAAGCCGGTCATCCTTTCCGCTTCCCGGAATGGAGGCCAGTTCTTTCATCGGGATATTCTCCTGCTTTGCAATGTTTTTGACCAGAGGTGAGTAAAACCGGCTGACCGATGAAGTTTCAGGTTCCGGCTGTTCAACATTGGATTCCACGACATTGACGACCGGGCTTGTTTCTTTCTTCACCGGCTCCGGTTGTGGCATTTGTTCCGGCTCTGTTTTAACAGCAGCCTTCAGGCCTTCAACTTCTATCATGGCAAGCGTGTGCCCAATCGGCACAACCTCTCCTTCGGCACACATTTTTTTTACCAGGACACCTGTGACCGGGGATGGGATCTCAGTATCTACTTTGTCGGTTGCGACTTCAACCAGTGATTCATCCTCAGTAACCGTATCACCTTCCTGCTTCAGCCACTTTGTAACCGTAGCTTCTATAAGTCCTTCGCCCATCTGGGGCATGATAAATTCAAAATTTCCCATATTCGCGTTCATTTCGCTCTTCATAACAAAGGTACAATTATAATTTTATAGAAAAGAAAATTTGTGGGAAAGAAAGATCGGGTCACAGGGTCACAAAGTGAAATAGCGAAGTAGCGAAATAGCGAAATCGTAAACTCCCCAGTTCATCACCTCACCACCTCACCAGTTCATCAGCTCCTGCCCAGATCCCGGAATCCTTTAACGATAATATTCAGGTCGTTGAAGAATTTGTAATCCCTCGCATACATGAGATTTAGCCGCAGGATGGTATCAAGGGGAATATCTTTATTCCGGAAGGCATAAGTCGGGTCAAGCACGCCCTTGCGGATGTCGGGAAGATGGTGATGTTCCTCGGGCTGATAGGGAGCATACCCGACCCACGATTTAAATCCTAAAAAGGTCGAAAAAATGTTCCTGAGAAGGCCGATTGGTTTTCGGACAAGGAACAGTGTTATTGGGTAAGTTAATAAAAGAGTGAGGGATATAAGGATATCGAGAAGCCTTTTATTCCTTCTGTTAGGGATCTTTGTGATGGCATTGATGTCAAAAACATAGAGATCGCCGGAGGTATTGATCGAGTTGCTGCCAATGATCGAAAGACTTTCCGGCGGGGCGATCTTGAAATCCACTTGTTCATCTTTCAGTTCCGACATCTTATCGATAATAACCTGTGCCGGGACATCCTTTGCACAGAAAATGACTTCATCGATCTTGTGAATGGTAATGATTTCCTTGATCTGGCCTAAGTGTCCGAGAAATCCATTTTGATTTCCCTTATGGTTGTGAAAACTTACAATGCCAATAAATGCAGGGTTAATAAAAGTTTTCTGCAACAGGCCCGAAACGCGCTCAGCCTCTTCAGTTTCACCGATAATAATGAAACGCTTGAACTTCACTCTACCGATCCGGAACCGGTTCATATCAATAAGGTAGAGAAGTGAACGGATACCGATCATTGAAATGATCCCCCACAAGGCGCCGAGAAGGATCAGCGCACGGGAAAAACGATAATGTTCACTGAGGAGGCCGTATAGTACCAGCACGATCACCGTCCCGGTTATCATCCCCTGTGCCAGCCTCCCCAAACGGATGGGCTTGTCATACCCGCCGCTCAGATAAACGCACATCAGCCAGATGAAAATGTATGCAGGGACCAGCACTACCACAAGCGCGATCGGGTAATGCCCCCCTCCGGGAAAGATGAACACATGCTCCCAATAGTTCTTGATAAAATAGATCCCGCCGAAAAGCAGGATAACATCAAGCAAAGGCAGCATCATCCGTGAGAAAAACCGGGTTAGGATGGAAATGAATGCCCTGATGTAAATGGCCAGGTTTATCAGGAGGGAAAAACTGCGTGCATTTTTCTGGGAGAAATGCTTTTTGGCGAAAATGATCATCGCATTATAAAACACGAAAACATAATTCAGGCTGCTTTTCTTTGTGCTCTCGCCTTTATAATGAATGATGCGGGTTTCCGGATAGTAAATATTCTTAAAACCGGCCTGGGTGATCCTGTAACTGAGATCGATATCCTCCCCGTACATAAAGAAATCCTCATCCAGGAGCCCGATCCTGTCGAGGACCTTTTTGCGCAATAACATAAATGCCCCGGCAAGAATATCGATCTCATGGATCTTATCCTTGTCCAGGTAACTGAGATGATATCGGCCGAATAGCCTGGATTTGGGGAAAAGGGCTGAGATCCCGAATATCTTAAAGAAAGAGACCGCAGGAGAGGGGAGACCTCTTTTTGATTCCGGCAGGAATTTCCCTTTCCCGTCAAGCATTTTTACGCCCAGACCGCCGGCATCAGGGTGTTCATCCATGTACTGGACCGTTTTGGTCAGGGTGTCATCTTCAACCAGTGTATCGGGATTCAGCAGAAGAATGTATTCGCCTTTTGCTTTCCGGATCGCCTGGTTATTTGCCTTGGAAAAACCTTTATTGTCCTTGTTTTCGATAAGATGGACATCGGGGAATTTATCCCTGACCATCTTCAGTGAACCATCTACTGAATTATTGTCAACGACAAAGACTTCGGCTTCCATTCCGTTACAAGCCTTTTGCACGGAATGGAGGCATTGCTCAAGAAAATACTTGACATTATAATTGACGATAACTATCGATAATTTCACTCCGGCATGTAGAATTTTGACTGTAAAGGTACGAGTTAAATGGATTTCCAAACATCAAATTGTCCCTGCTTCAATCATGATGACGATCCTTTCAATGGCCTGATCCTCACCAGCAGGATCATATTGAGTTTTCAGATCATAACCGAAGATCCTGGCGAGGGTCTGCCAGACAAATGCATTGAATTTTCCCCTTAATTCTCTCACGATATCAAATGTTGAACTGCCCGTTTCGCGATAGATCAGCTTAATCAGTATCTTCCCCTGTGAATAGGTCATGCCCTTTATGTCATCGCCAAACTTTGCTTCCAGCTCTTTTTCTGCTTTTTTTATGAAGGCTTTCCGTTCCTTTTCTGATGTAATTGTATCAAGGATCTTTTTATATTCCTTAAGTTTAAGGGAAGCCAGCTTTGCATAAGGATAAACGATCCTTACGTTGTAAACCAGCTTTTCATAACGCATCAGGGCACGTTTACCCGCTACTTCATTGCCGGGAAAGATAACTATTGGACTCAGGTCAATTACGGGAATTGTATCTTCTCCAAGTACCTGGGCCGGAACCCGGAGGGAATGGATCGTATCCTGTCTTGAATGAGCAGGTTTGGTCGTATCCTGAACCGGCCTGGTTTTCATCTGAAATTCCTGTGCATATCCGGAATAAAATATCAGATAAAAAAACAACCACGCAGATAAAGTTCTTTTATTCACAAAAGTGACCGGCTTAAATTGGAAAATGAACGAAAACAGAACCAGGTTTATTTTATCAGACCCTGATATCAGGCAACCTTAAGCTGGGCGATGCTGGTGTACTGGAATTTATCCTTTACAAAAGGCAAGGTTACACGCAATGACTTTGCCGTAGCTTTTGACGGAAGCTCAAACATGGCATCGGTCATGATCCCTTCGAGGATGGAACGAAGACCCCGTGCGCCAAGTTTGAATTCGATGGATTTTTCCACGATGAAATCGAGCGCTTCATCCTCAAAAGTGAGCTTGATGTTATCCATGTCAAACAATTTGATGTATTGCTTGATCAGGGAGTTCCTGGGTTCTGTCAGTATTTTCCGGAGTGTGGTCCGGTCAAGGGTATGGAGAAATGTTACAATGGGAAGACGGCCTACAAGTTCGGGAATCAGGCCGTAACTCTTCAGGTCCACCGGGGAGATATACTGCAAAAGATTGTCCTTATCAATCCTGTCTTTGCTTTTATCGGCATTATACCCGATGATATTGGTTTGCAATCTTGAGCCGATCCGTTTCTCAATGCCGTCGAATGCTCCACCTGTGATGAACAATATGTTCTGGGTGTTTATCTGGATCATTTTCTGTTCGGGGTGTTTTCGCCCGCCCTGCGGAGGAACATTGACAACGGCACCTTCCAGAAGTTTCAGGAGGGCCTGCTGAACACCTTCTCCGGAAACATCGCGGGTGATGGACGGGTTATCGCTTTTCCTGGCGATTTTATCGATCTCATCAATGAAGACGATCCCCCGTTCGGCAGAAGCAATATTGTAATCCGCTGCCTGCAGAAGCCTGACCAGGATGCTCTCCACATCTTCCCCAACATAACCTGCTTCTGTCAGCACCGTTGCATCGGCGATGCAGAACGGAACATGCAGCATCCTGGCAATCGTCCGGGCCAGCAAAGTTTTCCCTGTACCGGTTTCACCCACAAGAATGATGTTTGATTTTTCAATCTCAACTTCGTCATCCTTTGCCTTCTTTGCATGGAGAATGCGCTTATAGTGGTTGTACACGGCAACAGACAGCACTTTTTTAGCCTCATCCTGTCCGATAACGTAAAGATCCAGGTATTTTTTTATTTCCATTGGCTTAAGGAGCGTGTAATCTGGAGTCTGCCGCTGGACTTTGGTTGCCAGTTCTTCCTCCATGATCAGTTGCGCCTGTGTTATGCAGGAATCGCAGATGTGGGCATTCAGGCCGGCTATGAGCATATTCGTCTCACGCTTTTCCCTGCCACAGAAAGAACATCGTTCTCCAACCTTGGACATGAGTGTGTGTATTAGCTTTTGGTTCTGGTAAGTATTTCATCGATCATGCCGTATTCCTTCGCTTCCTGCGAAGTCATCCAGTAATCCCTGTCGGCATCTTTCAGGATCCTTTTGTAGGGTTGGCCCGAATGGAGGGAGATGATCTCATACAATTCCTTCTTCAGCTTCTGGATCTCGCGTGTGGTGATCTCGATATCGGATGCCTGTCCTTCAGCACTTCCCATCGGCTGGTGGATCAGGATCCTTGAATGTTTCAATGAGGTACGTTTACCTTTGACGCCTGCACAAAGGAGGATGGCACCCATGGATGCCGCCATTCCTGTACAGATTGTGGCTACATCCGGGGCAATGTATTGCATGGTATCGTAAATGCCGAGCCCTGCATAAACAGAGCCGCCGGGTGTATTGAGGTAGATTTGGATGTCTTTCTTTGAATCAACCGACTCAAGAAAAAGAAGCTGTGCCTGGATGATGTTTGCAACATAATCGTCGATCGGCACCCCGAGAAAGATGATACGATCCATCATCAGACGGGAAAAAACATCCATCGTTGCGATGTTCAGCTGGCGTTCTTCAATGATGGTCGGCGAGATATAATTTTCGCTGATTGTTTTATATTTTTCCAGGGTAAGGCGGTTGATGCCCCTGTGCCTGGTGGCATATTTCTGAAATTCGTCCATGGTTCAATTATTTTTTATGTTCATGTTGATGCTCATCTTCGTGTTCATGCGTGTGCTCATGTTCATGCTCATGTTCATGATCGTGGTCGTGGTCGTGCATGTAGGCAGCAGATGCTAAGTTGACAAATTCTTCGTAGGTTACTTCATGGTCGGTGATAGAAAGGTTGTTTTTGAAAAGATCAAGAAGCTTTGCGCTGTAAAGTTCATTGTAGATCTTTCGGACCTGCTCCTCATTCTTCATAACCGTATCCACGAGAGAATCGTACCGTTTGTCGGCTTCCGGATCGTCCATCGGCAGCGGGATCTGGTTCAGGAAGTAAGACTTTATGTAGTTCCTGACCTCTTCTTCCATGACGACGACTTTATTGTCCATCAGGACTTTATTCTCAATGAGCTGCCATTTTGTGGATTCGGCAAAATGAACGTATTCCCTGTCGATATCTTCAACTGATATTTTTGCTTCGCGGTTCTCGAGGAGCCAGCGTTTCAGAAACTCATCCGGGAGAGGAAGGTTAATCTCTTCAATCAGTTTTTTTGTCACCTGGTTGAAGAACAGCTTGTCTGTTTCACCCACAAAACTTGCGGCTGCATCTTTTCGAATGAAATCCCTGAACTGCTCTTCCGTTTCAATGTCTTTTCCGGGGTAAATCTTGTCGAAAAACTCCTCATCAAGGTCGGCAGGATCTATATGAAAGATATCTTTGATTGTGAATTCGAAAGCTGTTGCTTCATGCTCCACTTTTTCCTTTGGAAGGGTGAGGCTTTTTGCCGCATCGTCAGCATCTTTAAAGAATTCAAGCGGTTTGATGACAATCCTGGTTCCTTTTGCCAGCCCGGTAACTGATTTTTTTGACTCCTCTTTCTCAAGCTTTGAGATGTTCAGCATTGTTTCTTTGCCTGCACTGCCTTCGACGGGCCGGCCTTCTGCGTCAATTTCAATAAGTTCACCGCTTAGCATGTCTTCTTCACCTGAAACCTCCGGGTGGATCGATTTTCCAAAGCGTCTCCTTGAATCTTCGAAATAACGTTCAACCATTTCATCATCCACTTTGATCAGGTACCTGTCAACTTTTATCGCGTCAGAAAGGGTAAAATCTATTTTTGGTGCAAACCCCAGGTCGAAATAAAATTCGAAAGAATCCTGCAGTTCAAAGTTAACGCCCGCATTTTTTTCCTGGTTTGGCAATGGATTTCCCAGGACTTCTATGTTTTCATCTTTGATGTAGGACGCAAGGGATTCCGAAATAAGCGTGTTGATCTCATCGGCAAGAATGGCTTTGCCATACATTTTCCGGATCATACCGACCGGCACTTTGCCCGGCCTGAACCCTGGTATATTTGCTTTGTGCTGGTAATCCCTGAGCACTTTATTGACTTTTTCTTCGTAATCCGGCTGCGTAATCTCAATCTTTAACGTAGCGGTAAGTTCGCCTGTGTTTTCCCTCGTAATGTTCATGAAATGATCTCTCGTTTTTAATGAATTTTCTCGTTGTGCGGATGAAGGGACTCGAACCCCCACGTCTTACGACACAAGATCCTAAGTCTTGCGCGGCTACCAATTACGCCACATCCGCAGCGCCGGTTTTTTTCCGGTTTGCAAAGATAGGGATAATTACGAATTACAGATTACGAATTACGAATATGGCAAATGCCTTTTATACATATAATTCATAATTCGTAATTCATCATTCATAATTAACTGGCCGTTCCCCCGATAGTAATATTGTCTGAAAACAAACGTTAATAATAAAAGGCAGATATCTTTGATATACGGAGAAAATTTACTAACTTACTCGAAAACCGTTTTTGATGAAATACAGGAGCATTTTCATCATCCTATTGATATCCACCTTTTCCGGAACCACAACATCCGGACAGGAAATGTTCGGGACAGTGCTTGGTAATTATGCCGGGTTAGACAACCTTCAGCTCAACCCAAGCGGGATGAACAATTCAAAGGTTTTCCTTGATGTCAGGCTGCTGGGAGCAGATATATTCCTCGAAAACAATTACATGTATCTTTCAAAGCGGGAATACAAGTTCGGAAACTTTTTCAAATCCGGGTATCAATTGCCGACACACATGGAAGAATATGGAACAGAGGAACGCATTTTCTATCCATACGGCACTACCAACATGAAAAGCTTCTATGCTAGTCAGCGTATCAATGGCCCGGGTGCGATGCTGATCTGGAAGAAGCATGCTTTCGCGGTTACAACCGGGATAAGGAATGTCCTTTCGGGTCGGCATATCCCCTATGAGATCATGAATTTTGCCTACCTCGGATTGAACTACAAACCGCAGCAGAATATAAATTACCATGATACACGCCCCTTTAATGTTGCACAGATGACATGGGCAGAAATAGGGGTGGGATACTCATATGAAGTTTATGCCAGGGGCATCAACAAAATAACAGCGGGGATCACGGTGAAAAGGCTGCTGGGCTATTCTGGTTTCTGGCTTGGCGTTAAGAATGCTGATTATATTGTTCCTGACGATTCAACGATCATCGTGAACAACCTGGATGCACGTTACGGAATTTCATTGCCGTTAAATTATGCGAACAATGCATTCATCAGCAGTCCGCTGATCAAAGGCGGAGGCTTTGGTTTTGATATCGGCGCTACATTCTACAGGCTGAAAAAAATCCACCAGGAGCAGATCTATGAACGTTTTTGCGAGCCTCCTTACGAGGATTACCTTTACCGTATCGGCATTTCCCTGGTCGATGTGGGGGCGATCAGGTTCAAAAAAAATGCAAACTTGTATGCAATTGAAAACCAGGCCTCATATTGGGATGATGTCAACCATATCAAATTCAGGAATATCGAACAGATGCTGGATACCATAAGCTACAAGTTTTACGGGGATAACAGCTCGGCATATGTTGATAATAACTTTCTTGTATGGCTTCCATCGGCGTTGAGTGTGCAGTTCGATTATCATTATTACAGGAACTGGTATATCAATGGTACTGCCATTTATGGCTTCCAGACGGGCCAGAATTCGCTTTCCCGTCCCTCTGAACTGTCCATTACACCACGGTATGAGAGTGAATGGTTTGAAGCGAGTCTGCCTGTTTCGCTTTATGACTGGTACCTTCCCAGGATCGGGCTTTCACTCCGGTTTTATTACCTCACGATCGGCACCGATAAACTGGGGTACTTTTTCCGCATGAGCAACTTTACAGGATTTGATTTTTACTTCAACCTGAAATTTTTCCTGAGCAAAGGGAATTGCAGGTCAAAAGGTCCCAACGGATGCCAGGAGAAGAGTTACCAGACGAAGGAGAAACTAAGGTAGTTTATACCTCCACAAACCCCTCTCTCCCAAGCGTACCCACCCCGGCCTTCGGCCTTCCCCTCCCTACAAGTAGGGAGGGGATAAGAGGGGTGGGTATGTGCGGGGCAATAAAAATCAGATCTCCGATGTCCTTACATCCAGCGCATCACGCAGTGCATTACCGACGAGCATGAAGGCCAGCACCATCATCATGATCGCCAGTCCGGGAAGGATGGCGAGATAGGCTGAATCAAGAATGATGTATCCATAGTTCTCCTTGATCATCGAGCCCCAGGAGGGCATTGGTGGTTGAACGCCGATACCGAGGAAGCTGAGCCCTGCCTCCATCAGGATCGCGGAAGCAAAATTTGCTGCGGAGATCACGATAACCACCCCCATGATGTTCGGAAGGATATGATGGAAGATGATCCTGAAATTGGAAAAGCCAAGTGCCCTGCCGGCTTCGACATACTCCTTTTCGCGGATCGTGATGACCTGGCCACGGACGACTCTCGCCACTTCCACCCACATCGTGAGGCCGACGGCCACGAAGACCTGCCAGAATCCCTTTCCCAGCGCAAAGGTGATGGCGATCACCAGCAGGAGCGTAGGTATCGACCATACCACGTTGATGATCCAGACCACGACGGAATCGATCCAGCCGCGAAAGAAACCGCCCAACGCTCCCAGGAAAATGCCTATGACCAGCGAGATTGCAACGGAGATCAATCCGACCGAAAGACTCACCCTTGTTCCGATCATCAGCTGGCTCAGCACATCACGTCCGAAACGATCGGTGCCAAGCAGGTAGGTCCGCTTTTCAAACGGCTGCGGCGATTTGAGCTCCTTCATCTGAAATTCCTTTTCCGGTGCTCCGGTTAGATATCCTGTCCGGAATTCGCGTATGAAGACCCTCGACCCTACAGTTCGGTAAGAAGAGACAGGGATCTCCGTATAGTTCTTCTGCTTTCCCCATACCATCTTGTGGATGATCCCCGGGTGAGCTTCCGGCTGGTTGTTCAGAACCCGGAGCATGGTAACCGAAAAACCGGGCTTTTGGGTGCCGAGCTCGATGCACTGGTCGTTGGCAAACGGCGTGTCGTCGGGGGTGATGAGGTACCCGAGGATGGCGATAAGGACCACAAAGCAGATGAAGAGGAGCGAGCCATACCCGAGCCGGTCTTTCCTGAATTTCCGCCAGGCAAGGCCGGAGAGGCTTGAGGATGAAGTATATGTTTTCCGGGTAAAAAACAAGGAAGCAGATATTTCCCGCAAATATCGTTAAAAAAGAGGGGGAAGAAAATCTTTTTAAATACCGAAAATAGTTATTATTTTTGCAGCCTTGAAAATGGTGGATGTAGCTCAGTCGGTTAGAGCATCAGATTGTGGTTCTGAGGGTCGTGGGTTCGAGCCCCATCTTCCACCCCAGGAAAATCAAATCCTAAATGGCAAAATGGTAAAATAGTGAGAACTGTTTTGCCATTTTTTATTTATGTGTCATCCGCGTTCCTTCTTTTCTTTTTACTCAGTATTTGATTTATTATGCATTCCTGGATCCCGGCATTCGTTAAGTAAACCGGCAGGCAGGCAAACCCGTCCGCATTGCCTGGCTGACGGCTTGTTGCACTAAATCCCGTCCCGGGATAACCCCGGGAACGGGATAGTGACAATTTTCCATAAATGTAGTATAAATGAATTTCACCACAAAATCTTTATACTATGGAAAAAGCAACATCTAAAGTAAGAAAAAGAACGATTACTATCGTTGAACGGGCTAGTCTGGAGATTCCCGGCTTTCGAAAACTTTACCAGGAGTTTGAGGAAAAGGTTATTCTAAGGGGACAGACAAAGAGCACACTCTCAAATTATGCCCGTAAAATCGCTCATATCTGCCTTCACTACCGGAAATTACCGCAAGATCTCAGCGAGAAGCAGATTAACCGTTACCTGGCCGATCTGGCCCGAAGATCAAAAACGCCATCCTTAAGCCAGTTCAAACATACCATCTACGGTTTGCGGTATTGCTATCAGTTGATGGGAATGAAGGAAAAAGCCTTCAAGTTGCCCAGTCTTAAGCATGAGCGAAAATTACCGGTGGTGCTCAACTATCAGGAATGTATTGCTTTGTTCAAAGCGCCGGAACTATTAAAGCACCGGATATTATTGGCACTGATCTATTCGGCCGGATTGCGCGCACATGAAGCGAGCCGATTAAAAATAGCGGATATTGATTCCGGAAGGATGATGATCCACGTACGGCAGAGCAAGTACCACAAAGACCGGTACGTACCTCTGTCACCCCTGATGCTTGATGGTCTTCGCAAGTATTATCATGCCTGTCAGCCGGCAGACTACCTTTTCAACGGTCAGCAACCCGGCTCTCCCTTAAGTGTGCGCGGCATGCAATGGGCCTTACGTGAAGCGGTAAAGAAGTGCAAGCTACAAAAGGGAATCACACTTCATACATTGCGTCACAGCTATGCAACACACTTGCTCGAGTTTGGTATGGACATCCTCTCAATCAAGGAACTGCTGGGGCATACACGGATCGTAACGACGATGATCTACCTGCATGTAGCCAAACCAAGACGCACGAACCTTTTTAGCCCGTTCGACCGCCTGTATAAGCAGGGTTGAGACCGGCATATGAACTGGCCCAGGTAATCGACCGCTTCGGCAGTTCCTTCGTTCAGACTCACCGACCCAACACCTATGTGCAGCGGATAGTACGGGCTATCCAATATTGCCGCACATCTGTGCTGGGCGGACACAAGGATCGTTGTGAAGAATGCGGGCATATCCGCATTTCATACAACAGCTGCCGCAACCGTCATTGCCCCAAATGCCAGAATACCCATCGGGAAGCATGGATCGAGAACCGAAAGCAAGACTTGCTTCCGGTCCCATATTTCCACGTTGTGTTCACCGTTCCGGACAAGTTGAACGGCTTATTCCTGCATGATCCTGCAGGGATGTATAACGCGCTGTTCCGCTCTGTCTGGCAAACACTGGCTCAATTCTCATGGACCCTGCGTCATTGTGAGACGGGAATGATCGCCGTTTTGCATACCTGGGGACAGAACCTCTCGCTGCACCCGCACCTGCACTGCATTGTTCCGGGAGGCGGATTGGATGTCAAAGGCCACTGGAAGCCGGTGAAAATATCGAATTCAGGCAAGGCCTATCTTTTCCCGGTTGGTAACCTATCCACCGTGTTTCGCGGCAAGTTCATCGGGGAGTTTCAGAAACATTATCCGCAGGATTCCCCTTTTATCCGGGAGCTTTATAAAACCAATTGGGTCGTGTACGCAAAGGAACCTTTTGGCGGCCCCGAACAGGTGGTGGAGTACCTGGGCCGCTATACCCATAAAACGGCGATCAGCAATCACCGGCTGGTTTCAATCGATGAAAAGGGTGTCGGGTTCAAATACCTGGATTACCGCGACAACAAGCAAAAACAAATGCATCTCTCAGGGGTGGAATTCCTGCGCAGGTTCTGCCAGCATATCCTGCCAAGGGGATTTGTCCGCATACGCCATTTCGGGCTGCTGGCATCCATAAACCGACCTCAATTGCAGATGCTGCAACGTTCCCTTGGAATGAATCCCCCGAAGAAAACGGATCGAAAAGACTGGAAGCAACTGTGCCGCGAACATCTTGACTACGATCCGGATCTCTGCCCGCATTGTAAACAGGGCACATTGGTCATCATCGAACGGTTTGGTCCGGTGCGAGGTCCGCCGGAATCCCATAACGGATTACAAACTGTAAACAGAAAATCGTAGTAAATGGTAAATTGTTCAGAAAGTGAACCCGGTAGTGTCGTGCATATTATTAACAAAAACGTTCTTTAATCGTGATAATCCAAAAAATTATCTCCTGTTTTTACCAATCCCGGTGAAAAAATCACGATGAGTAGTTCCATATCCTGATTCCCACAGCGAATTCTATTTGATTTAAAATGCATAGCCGGCTGGCCTTCTTAGCCAGGACGGGATTCCGCGCAACACGGGCTTCATGCTGGGTACGCCAAGGCGTACCACACGAAGCCTTATTTATTATGGCGCGTATTTATTAATATTTTATTATAATAGGGAAACTTGGTCTTAAATCAATTGCCTTATTATTTATATTGTTGTCAAATGTTAATTCTAGTTTCTCTGCTTTCCCTTTCTCAATATTAATCCCGTTTTTAGCTATGCTATCTGTCATTTTCGATGTACTTGTTGTTGTTATTTTATAGGATGTTAAAGTTTTTATCTCATTATCATGAATATGGTTCATCTTAAAATCATGTGGTTTATTATCGGCAAGCATTTCTTCGCTTGAATTATAATTTGGAAATTCCATAGTTGGATATAAAATAAACACAACCGGATCGTTTAAGTTTTGATTATTTGTGGCCATTAACAATCCATGATCCCGCATCCAGCTTGATTTATACTCCTTATAAGAAAATGGTATATTCTTCTGATCAAATGAAGTCATTTTAAGACCTATTCCCAGGAAAGATGATTTGTTTTGACACCATTTAGAACGCTTAATATAGTTGCATCCAAAATTGTCGAGATTCTTTGAAGCCTCTGTTTCATCAGAAATGTATAATAATTCGATGTAAAAATTAAGAAAGAAAATATATTTTCCTGCTGTTCCTTGTCCTTTATGAACTCCTGATATTATGCTTGTAAATCCTGCTTTCTTAAAAATATCAATTTCAGGTGCATCTTTTTTCACCCAAATAAATATGTGGTCAAGCTGTAATATATTTTTCATCTTTTAATAGTCAACCCTTCGGAAAAACATTTCTTGCAATAGGCGCCCTGACGTTCCGGTAGCTGCAGTATGGGTTTGAGTTGTCTAATATTTGTTTTTGGTTGTTCACCTTGCAGATCCGGATCTGCCTTGCTTACTTTCCTAATCCCGCCTTGTGGCTGCGGGCTTGTTATGTGGCGTATAAATTCCCCGAACACAATTTCGTATCCGTATAGTATTTTCATTCAGGTATCATCTTGAGCACCATTGTTATTCCCTTCTTTTTTGTAGATAGTTCAAGGTAATCCGGATTTAAACGAAGAATTGTATATTTTTCTTTTTTACCGTCATTACCACGAATAGTCAGATATGATTCATTTTCGGATAATTCCCATTTTGCATTTCCTGTCGAAGGTTTTCCTTCTTTTGAAATGGAAGAATAATCACCATTATTACGAAATGTCCTTCTGGCCTTTGAAATTCCGGTAGTGTCGACCTTCCATGATCTGGAATAATAAGTAATTGTTGTATCCAGCGGAAAACCGATTTTTGCCTCGATCGATTCATACATCCATGTTTTACAAAGCGTTTTATATTTCAGCGATGCCTGTGCCCTGACGAAAGAACAGGCCGGAAGCAGGAAAATCAGTACGACTGCAGGAAAGCGTAAATTATTCCATTTCATATTTTGGATCTTTTATTTGGAAATTATTTGCATATATGGTGAATGCCAGTCTTGGGAAATCCGCCTGCACCGCCTGCAGAATGCTTTTGACCATCACTATCGTTTCTTTTTCGTACGGAGAATGTCAGCCTTAATTCTGCTCCAGTCAAGAGCACTGATTACGGTAACTTTGTTATTTTCTTTGATGAAATACTTTGGATTTTTCAATGTATCAAAAAAGCCTAAATACCGTTCTCCGGGCGGCCAATGCATTTTTTGCGTTTTCCATGGTAAATCAAAACCTGAAAAATAGGATGGATAAATTCGATCCGGAAACTCCATATTGCTTTCAGTGTATTCAACAATTAGCCGGAAAAAATTATATTGAGTTTCAACAGATGCATTTTCGACTTCTGCCGACGGATAACTGATCATTTTTAAAAGAAATGGTTTGTTGGGGTAAATATTTTGAAGATCCTTGATCTGGTCAATAAATTCTTTTGTTTGCTGGAAAATTTTTTCACTTGTGGGATTTGCGTACCAGTTACCATGAATATCCGGAAAGAACCAATCTATAAGAGATGAGATTTTTATAAAGGATTTATAGCCCAGCGGTCGTAAAGTCGTAGTGACAGGTTTATCCGTGTTTCTTTTAATATAATTTATGGCAAACAGTACGTCATTCTCAGATATGGCATAGTCGGTAAACATGTGACCAACACAATAGGCGTCAACATATGCTGATTGTTCAATGGCTTTATTTAAACACTTCATATCCCTGACGTCAGTGATCCCCATGATTACGCCGACAGAATCGCCCCGTAATGCACGTGAGATCCTGGGAATTTCGGAAAGGATTGAGTCTGTTCCGAAAGTTATGATTCCGGTACACCCATTTTGAAATAATAATGATAACTCTGATTTTATGTCATTGATTGAACCAAAAGCTGGATTTTTATGATATGGATTGAAATGGATTGGCTCATAGGCCATCCATCGGCAATACTGCATTTTTACTTCAAAATTGTTCATTAAATCATTTTGTCGTTTGGTTTTGCATGAGTTCATTGCAAATGGAATCGACATTATTCCAACACCAGTGATTACGACCACATAAAAACTGATAGGAACATATTTCCTTTTCCAGTATTTGAATAGCGAAAGAAATGATCCGAGAAAGAAGGATGCCCCAAGATAAATGAAAAGCCAAAAAATAAATTCATTTTTTGGTTTCACACGATCAATTAAAAATGCGAGCCCTCCGCTGATAACCGCAAGGAAAGCCAACCGTTGTAGAACATTGTGAAGTGATCCTTTAACTTCTTGAATATCCATAAGAGTTCCTTGAAATTTGGGCCACATATTTAATGACTTCTACCCGCCTCGAAAAAATCCGAAGACAATGTTATAGCAGGTTAATTTACCACCAGTTTCCCGGTCCTCATAATCTTTTTATTCAGAACCATGCGATAGAAGTAGGCACCCGGGGCGATATCCTTTTTATCGATTTCTATTCTGTTTTCACCTTGCCTGCTGAGAACCTCTCTTCCCAGGATGTTGTACAAACGTATGGAAATTGAACTGATATCTTTGACACCGTTGATGTTCAAAGTTGAAACATCCGTGATTGGATTCGGGAAGATCGTGACTTCCGGGGCCGTGTCAGTTGCTTCATCCATAGCGGTGGCATTGTAGCAGGAAGACAGGGACGGGTCATGATATTTCAATATCCCGTCTTCAAAGTAGCAAACCAGGAACTGGCTATCACAGCCAACATAGTGGCAGTAATTATGCAGCATACCGCCTTTAAGGGAGCCGGTACTGTCAACCCATCGTTCATAAACCGATAATGAATCATACGGAAACAGACCGAGATTTATCCTTTTGCGAAATACCTGTCCGATTCTCACACTGTCGATTAGATTTACGTAAAAAGGGGCAGTCATTAAAGTCATGGTACCATACGCTGTGATCAAAGTATAGGCATGGATCGTGTCATGCAACTGGGCGTTCAGATCAAACAGTAGTCGATCCGTATCTGATGCGTGTACTTTATAAAAGACCTGCTTATTGGCATTTTCCCGGATAAATCCGTAAGGCGACCAGTTCAACTGGGCTTCATCCAGGGATCTTTCGACCTGTTTATAGGTTATGGTATCAATAACCGTATCATTTGTGAATTTGATGTGTTCCGTTCCAATCTGAAAGGACATATAATAGTAAATAATATTGTCCCAGAGCTTGTTCGATGTAACGATAGACTGACTGAAACATCCGGTGATGTTTAAAATGAAAATCCAGGTAATGTATATCTTTTTCATGGGAAATTGGATTTTGATTCTTTTGCGCCGGTCAGGTCACTTAAAGAAAATCTCCTTATGCATTTCCGGAGGACCATTTCTGAAAGCCTCCACTCATAAGGATCTTCCTGTCAGACCGCATAAATTTACGAAATATTCAGATGTTTAAGTGCAAGTTTGTAAAGAATAGTATATCAGTTCCTCACCGCCTTATTCTTGTCCATTTGCCGGGCGTCCTCCCCACCTTATCACAACCCGACAGGCAGGGAAACCCGCCCGCATTGATGGCTGACGGTTCATTACCTAACGAAATTATTTCATTTATATATTTCTTATGAGTATTGTATTTTCGATCCCGCCTAAGTTTTAGCTAAGGCGGGTGAATATTCAATTTGTCAAAGTGTCAAAGAGCCTAATAATCCCTGAGGCAACGAACACTAAAACCGTCCATCTTACTGTAGGTGTATCGGAACACTTCCGGACGGTAGGAATAGAGTTAACGATACCATGCCCAGTTGGCGTCCTCCGACGGAATCCACCAGCAGCCGTCGGTACCGACATCGTTGAAGTTACCATAATAGTAGTTGCGGCAGCCACCTGGCAGACCCGAGAAATCAAACAGGTCAGAACCATTGTCATTTCCATGCCAGCCATCTTTAATCTTGAGGTTCGTCCCCGCATCATAACCACGATAATCAATATTATCCCATTCTGGATCACCGATCCCATACTTGCTGTCCACGGCTCCTTCCAACACCTTCCATTCCTCATCCGAGGGGATATGCCATCCTGGCGGGCAGATGCCCTGTACGACCTGCGGGATGGAGTACTGCATCATCTCATACCACTGATAAAGTCCCCCATACTTTGTGCAACTGTCAGGATTGTCGTCATAGCAGTATTTTTCCTTGATACCGTTATTAGTTTGATCCTGGGTGCCATTGATCATCGTACCAACGTTGAGGTTCTCTTTTAACCAGCATTGGCTGAAAATTTGAATGGTGTTGTACACCTGTCCTTCATAATCAACCGTGGGTATACCCAGGCAGGGGCACTGGTGGCGAACTGGAAAGTGTAAATTCCGTTTGCAATCGGGTAATCGAGTATGCCGGATTACTTCATGACCAGGTCATTTGTAATTATTGATGTTTTCATGGAAAAATCACTATTTTCAATGCCTGCATAATCAAGCCTGCAGCTTTTTCCAGGTCCGGGATTTGCATTGATGATCCTGGTGGTATATTCCTGATTGTTCCAACCTGCAAACAGCATTGCTGTTCTCATTACTGCCATAATTTTCCCCTAAGTAAAATTAATAAGAATCGATACGAAAAACATATATTGGAAATTTATTTCCAACCGGAGAACAAAAGAGCCATTCCCCCCTGCGCATGAACCCGAACCCCGCTTCCCATTCTTCATTGCCAACTGCCGACTGCTTAACGATCCATATTATTTGCAGATACGGGGAAAATCTCGACTTTCCCCTACAGGTCACCGACGGATTATGGATTACATCCCCGTTTACACGTTTATGACTTTGTTGCCCATTGACTTTTCCCCTTGTGACCCTGTGACGTTATTACCTTTTGACATTTGACTTCTACCCTTTTATGATAACAGTCGCCACAGGAGCAACCTTAGCTGGGGTCCCGGCTCCCCGGGGTATGATTGCATTCGGGAGCCCCAGGTACAGTTGCGATGTGGCGACGAGGCCCGTCCGGCCTGAGGGCAAGGCTAATAGGGAAATAGATCGTTTATGCTGGATGCTGGATTAATTACGAATTACGACAAGCGGCAGGCTTGCCTGTTGCCGTCATTCCCGCGAAAGCGGGTACGCGTTGCGTGCTGCGAACTGCGGGCCGCAGGCTTCAGACCTCCGACATCTGACTTCTGACATCTGACATCTGACCTCCAAAAGCCAATAGCTAACGACCATGAGCCAACAGCCGACTTTCGACTGCTCAACGATCCACATTATATGAAGATACGGGGAAAGTCACGACTTTCCCCTACGATTCCCGAATGCACGCCTCTGATCTGGCAGATGGTTGGCGTGTCATCAGCGTCCACTCCATCATTCCTGCATCCCTCAACACCCAAGCACCTTTTCCAGGAAGATCTTCATATCATTCCATGAATCCTTATCGGCCTGCGGATTATAGACAATGGGGATATTAAACTCCTTGCCGAGCTTCGTCGCTTCGGGGTTTGAAAAAGCATGGCCTGCACCAGGGTAGAACTTCACTGTGTTTTCAATGCCGATCGAATCCAACTGGTGGCTGAACTGGTTAACATCTTTCACAGAAACAAATTTGTCGTCGGCGCCATGGCAGACAAGTACTTTCGCCTTAAAGAGGTTCCTGTCGACAGGAGCTCCGCCCATTCCCCCGTGAAAACTGACTACGGCTTTAAGGTCAGCACCAAGCTTGGCATAGTTCAGCACCGCAAAACCGCCGAAACAGTAACCGATGGCAACAACCTTTGCAGGATCTGCCTGGGGAAATTCGATGATCTTCTTCAATGCCGCATCCAGCCGTGTTTTTACCAGTTGCGGATCCTTGTAGAACGGGGTGGTCAGTTCCTGCGCTTCTTTTGGGTTTGCTGCTGTTTTTCCATTGCCAAACAGATCGACCGCCATAGCGAGATAACCCAGCTCAGCCAGCTTTCGTGCCCTCATTTCCGGGTAGTCCGTCAATCCCCACCATTCGTGCACGACCAGAACGACAGGCCTTTTTCCCTTGATATGCTCATCATAGGCCACAAATCCCTTCATGGTGACATCTCCGGCCTTGTAAGTTACCCTTTCTTCGTTGATCGTTGAAGAAATACCATTCGAACCGGAATTTGAAACTCCTGTGATCATAATGATACAGATTGCGATAATTTTGAAAAGATTCTTTGCTTCCATTTTTTCCTCCCTGTTTTATTTACCAACCCGTCCGGTATTCAGATGGGTAGGTAGTATGCGTCAATCACATGATTAATAATCCAACCTCTCAATAAACAGAAGAAACACTAAGGATCAGTTCCATAATGCTGATTTTGGATAACCAGATTCATTCATGGTTTATTGTATAATGTTGGTTATTTTGTTTTGCCACGATAAAAATGGCTCTGTTGATTTATTACCTTTACGCCTTCATCCAATTGAGAAATTCCATAGGATCTTATCTTTTTACAGAGTAAATAAAAAGCCATGAAACGCACATTGAATTTTCTTATTTTGTTGCTGTTAGCATCCTGCATCACCCCGAAATGGGGTGTCGAGACCTATTATATCATCAAGGACGTCGACAAAACCGCAAACGGCACAAACGTGGGCCAGCTCATCGAAAAGGAATTGAACCTGCGGGGGTATGCAAGCAGGAAGCCTGTTACTTCCAATGAAAAGACGATCTCCCGCCTTACGGAGGCCCAGATGTCCAAATACAAGGACAACGACAAGGCCATCGGCTTCGTGATCACCGGAATCGACAATATGGGGGAACTGGGAAAGGTGCAGAAAGTCATCGTCAGGATCAGCAAGGAGCAGAAAGTGCCGGTCGACTTGTATCAGGGCCAGCTCTATTTCCAGTCGATCTATGGTTCGGGTGAATCAACGATCTCCCTGAAGGGGAAATCCACACCGGGTTCAGTGGTGGAACTTGATGACGGAAGCAGCCAGGTCAGAACCGCAAAAGTGAATGCCGACGGCACCTGGACTGCCTGGATCTATAAAAATGAAAAGCTCGAAAAGAGAAATGGAATTGTCTACGGGCGAATAACCAAGCACAAGACCATCCTGTTCTTCAAAATGTCAATCCTGGCGAATAGCAGTGAAAATATTACGAAAGATGAGTTACCGGCGGATTCGCCACTGAGGTAGGCTACAAGGTCATCAAGTCATCAAGTCACAAAGTAATCATTTCATCATCGTCATCCCCGCGAAAGCAGGGACAGGCCATAATTCATAATTCACACTCATAATTCATAATTAAGTCAACGGTCACAAAGTCACAAAGTAACAGAGTAACAAAGTTTTAAAATCAGCAACTCAACAAATCAACAACTAAGCGACTAAGCAACCAAGCAACTCATCAACTCATCAGCTATTCCCGATGCGCCAGGGTTTTTTCAAAATGAACCAGCCTGATGATCCTTGCCTTATCCCGGATCAGGGGTGGCACTGACATCTTTGCGTGTTCATGGTTATCGGCTTCAATTATAGCATATCCGTTATGATCATGGTCCATGCATCCCCACCAGAATTTAACCAGATATCCTTCATGGTAGTCGTGGAAATATTGTAACGCCCTTTTGCAATCTTCTGCGGTATGTTCTGATATTACCAAATATGTTTCCATAGAATACTCAATTTATTTAGCTTTTTAACACTACCTGTAATTCTTTATTTAGAATAATCCTAAACAAAGGTACATCACAGAGAAGGGAAGTTGTCCGGGAAAGCAGAAATTTTGTAAGGCCGGAAGGTCGGAAGGTCGGAAAGTCAGATGGTTGGATGGTTGGAAGGTCATCAAGTCACAAAGTGATCATTTCATCATCGTCATCCCCGCGAAAGCGGGGACGAGTCATAATTCATAATTCACACTCATAATTCATAATTAAGTAACAAAGTAACAAAGTCACAAAGTAACAAAGTTATAAATCAACAAATCAGCAACGCAACAACTAAACAAATCAACAACTAAGCAAAAAAGCTATTTCTTCATCGGATTCGGCGGGGTATTCATGCCGGCGCCGCTCTGCATGTTGTTGAACACGATCACCATGTCAAAAATATCAACGAAAGCGTCACCGGTGAGGTCTTCAACCAGGTAGCCATAAGAGCCGCTTTGCGAATAGTTGAATACATCATTGTTGTCAAAGATGTCCACATACCCATCCTGGTTTCCGGTCATGCTGGTCACATCTCCTCCGAAAAATGCAAATATTCCCCTGTCAGTATCAATCTCTTTCATATTGTTGGCATAAGCCTGGGAAGCCTCGAAGGAAAAATCATAGTTGACGGGATCTGCTGAAAAGGAGACCGGCAATTTACTCCAGGTCTCTACACTCTGGCGATGATTGACAACGATGTAGTAGTTCCCTGATAATACCGCCGGCACCAGCAAAGTGATCTGCCCGTCAGGTCCGATCGCCAGTCCATGGCTCTCGAAAACATTGTCCCAGGGTTCTTCCTGATTGGCAAGTCTTACACTGACTGTATCCGTGACCGGACCGTCAAATTTATCGAAGGTGCTTTCGCCGTCAAGGCAGTCCTGGGTTTTCCTCATAAGCCCGCTGCTATTGTCATATAATCCTTCAAAGAATGCTGTTACCGATAGATGCCTGAATGCTTTTTCAGTCCTGAATGACATGGTTTCACCGATTCCTGTTCCGGCAATATTGGTCCCGGAAATCCTGAAGTAATAAACGGTGTCTGGTAATAATCCGCTGACTGCGGCCATCACAGGTGTTTCCAAATCGCCAGTTATTACAGAGGGATCTCCTGCTACACTCATTCCGAAAGCGTCAGTCAATCCATATTCAAATATTACCGTTGCAAGTGAACCGTTCATCTTTCCTGAACCGTAAAGATTGGCTTCTGAATAGGTGATCTCACCTGCAGATAAAGTGGTCATGGACGGTATTCCGATCACATTGACGATTGCCGGTTGTGACGTGGCAGGTTCGCAGATAAAAGATTGCACGATAGCCCGGTAGCTCCAGTATCCTATTGAAACAGGGATTTCGGAATATTCCGTTAATCCTTCGGAACCAGGGATATCTTCATAGGATGAACCATCGACCATTTTTTGCCAGATCACCACGTCACCGGTACTTCCTGATAAACCTAATGGCCCCGTGGATTGACCGAAAATAATTGCAGAGCCTCCGGTAACGGAACCTCCGTCACTGAGCGGTTCAATGGTAACTTCAAGAATTGATGGAAAATCAGCACTGCAACCAGAGAGGTCCGAGTAGTTAACACTTACATTCTGAAGTCCCGGGGTGTTCCAGGTAATGGTTATCCGGGCTGTTCCTGCACCTGTTGTTATTTCGCCGCCCGGAGATACCGACCAGTTGTAAGATGTCATTCCACTTTCTGTAAAATACTCAGCCCCGGCTGTCATGGAGCAAAGGTGTGAAGGACCGGAGATTGAAGGAGTGGGCAACGGGTTGACACTGGTTTGCTTCAGGGAAGGAGCAAGTGCGCTGCATCCGTTGAGATCTGTATAGTTTACAGTGATGTCCATGATGCCGGTAGAATTCCATGTTACGTTCACATAATGATCCTCCGGTCCGCCTCCTGACGTAATTGTTCCCTCTGAAGATACCGTCCATGCATAATTTGTCATTCCTTCATCTGTCGTATATAGTGTACCGATAGATCCTATGCAGACCATGGCTGGCCCGGTGATGACAGGAACAGGAGTAGCAGGATTCAGCGTGACAGGGATCGTGTTGCTCGTGTCGGTGCAGATTCCGGCATGGTTGATCTGAACTGAATAATTTCCGGTTGTATTTGCAGAATAGACCGAGTCAACAGCATCTGCAATTGGCATCGTATTTTTTAGCCATTGAAATGTCCATCCGGGTCTTACCGGGGCTTTCAGCTGGGCCGAAACGCCCGGACAGATTTCAGTTGAACCCAGGGCCACAATATGATTTGATGCAGGTGTTACTGTAATTATTACCGTGTCGGCGGCAGAGTTGACGAAGCCATCATTTACCATTAGTGTGAACAGGTAATTCGTGATGATACATCCATCCGGCGCAGTAAAGGTGGGATGAACAGATGTGGGGTTTGTTAGCGTTATTCCCTCAGGAGCAAACCAGGTGAATGACAAGGAATCTCCGTCAGCGTCACTGGACCCGGATCCGTTCAGGGTGACAAGTGTTCCAACCGAAACATTCTGATCAGACCCCGCATTTGCAACAGGGGCATGATTCAGCCGTGTAACGTTGTAAGACCTCATTTTTATCCCGGAAGCAGAACCCCGGGTTGTAATAAGAGTTACCGAATATGTTCCGGTAGTGGCAAATATCACTTTCGGATTCTGGGAAGAAGGGCTGGTTCCGCCAGTGAACATAAAGGTCGAGGGTGAAATATCCCAGATCCATCCGGTGGGACTGCCTGTCGTTAAATCTGTGAACGTAATGATCGTGCTGGTCTCAGGAGCTGAAGTGCTTGCAGTGAAATTGGTCGCAAGCGGGTTGGGCCCGATATATCCGTTGATATAATAACGGGATTTTGGCAGGTCGTACAGGCCGGTGGAAGATACTCCTTCTGTATACTTACAGGAATTACCATCATCAAACCATGCTAAAGGCGTGCTTCCTGAATTATACTGGAACGTAAGATTGATGAGGTTGCTGCTGTCGGGCAAAGTGGCAGCAGGGCCATTCCAGGAAAGAGTGAGCCTTCCCGATCCGGTTGTTGCGGCTGTGAAAGTTCCGCCGATTGCAGGTACCAGGGATGAAGTCTGATAGACGAGGACACCCGGATCATAATCAAGGGTCAGCGAAAATGAACCGATGTTAGCGAAATTGTATATTTTAACAGGAACCGTGACTTGCTGCCCGGTTCCGGGGGAAGCATACCAGGCGGCTGTGACGGGAGCAACATGAGAGCCGATGAGGCCGTCACGGTAATAATTGGATTTGGGAAGATCATAATATGCATTTCCAACCGCATCATTGAATCTGCACGAAGTGGCATCTCCTGTGACCCATGCCAGCGTCGTAGTGCCGGTCTTATAAGTGAAGCTGAGTGAGGCCAGATCACTTCCATCAGCCAGGGATTGACCCGATGTACCGGTCCAGTTCAATACAAGTTTCCTTCTTCCATTGGTTCCCGGAGGATTATTGGTGACCGTCAGGGAACTTCCAAACAGAACATTCGGGGAAAATCCCATGTAAGTCAGTGCCGTTGTATCATAATCAAAAGACAGGGTAAAGGATTTGATGTTGGAAAAGCCGGACACCTTTACCGGAACTGAAACACCTCCTGCTCCTGACCCCGGGTTTGTAACAGACGGCAGCCAGGTTTGCGGTGCAAACTGGGATGAACTATAGATCAACCCGTTTTTATAAAAGTCAGCGGTCGGTGAATCAAGCAGCACATTCCCTGTTGAACCGTCAACAAACTCACAGGAAGGACCGTTCTCATACCAGTTTAACGTTGAATAGCCCGCCCGCGCATTTGAATACGTAAAGTTAAGCGAGACCAGCGTACTTCCGTTGGCCAGGCTGACGGTACTCCCATACCAGCCGACCACGATCATCTTTTTTCCACCCGAGCCCAGCACTGAATTTACCGGGAAATACGCTCCGAAGACTGAATTGGCCGTATACCCTGTAAATGTGAGAACTGTTGAATCGTATTCAAGGCTGAGCGAAATCGACGAGATGCTTGTCAGGTTGTTCACCTTAACAGGAATGATATAGGCTCCGGGAACTGCATTGCTTATAATTGGAACAGAAGTTACTGGGGCTCCCCGGTAAGATACTCCTCCATTTAAATAAAAGGAAGCTTTTGGGGAATCAGTGCAGGTTACCAATGTTGTTCCAGAATATTTTTTATACTGACAGACCTGGCCGCTTGTATACGCCCAGGAAAGGCTTGCCGTTCCTGTTTTATAAGTAAACGTCAGATCCAGCAAATGGGTGAGATCAGGCAAGGTGATCCCAGCAGACCCGGTCCAGAAGATCACCAGTTTCGCCTGGTTGCCTGTAACCATTGTCTTGGTCACGGTCATGCCGGCGGTTCCCGTGAAAGCATTGTCAGGAGTAAAGCCAATATACCTGATTTTCGTTGTATCATACTTCAGGGTCAGTGTAAGCCAGCCAATGTTCACAAAATTTGTGACGGTAACGGGAACAATTGTTCCACCGTTTGCGGTTGTGGCATTGGTGATCGTACCCAATGAAGTTACCGGCGCATTATCGGCCAAGGTGTTCAGCGGGGAAAACAAGGACACTGCCAGAGTGATTAGGAGGACCTTAAGTGCAGATACAAAAATCGATTGGTTGGGCGTAGAAATTTTCATTTTTAACTCGTTTTAGTGAATGAACAGTTTAGTATTCAAGTTCAGAATATTGGAAGTTGATGTTCTTTTTTTTCAGTGTTTCCTTTTGTCTGATAAAATTCGCTCCTTTTTACGAAAACCTGTTGAATTGGTTTCGGTGGAATTTAACGTAAATAATCCCATTTCACAAAGTTAATGAATATTAGGGTACGATGGATTGTTTATTAATGAATATATTTAAATATGTTTATTAAATGGCCTTATATCTGCAATAGCAGCCGCAAGCGGAAGGAAGGAAAAAAGAAGGTTTTTTGTACAGAAAAGCTCAGATTCAGAATGCAGGAGTTGCCTAACAACTCACCAGCTCACCAGTTCACCAACTCACCACCTCACCAGTTCACCACCTCACCACCTCACCACCTCACCAGTTCACCAACTGTATTCGGTGTGCCAACGATCTCTTTGGTTTTCGAATCAACAAGCACCATGACCGGGGTGGCCAGGACGAAGTAATCGCTTGCGACCTTGCTGCGAACACCTTCAGTGGCACGGAGGTGTTTCCATCCATTCAGTGTTGGTATTTTCTTTTCCCAGGCTTTGATCTCTGTCTCAGTTTCGTCGAGGCTAATGGCGATCACATCGATCTTTTGTCTCACATCAGGCTGCTGTTGCCAGGGGTAGAGTTTTTCTGTCGTTTCCTTGCAATGAGCACAATCTGCCGACCAGAAGAATAGGAGAATGTATTTTGATGCGGGTTGATATTTACCCAGTTCGAACGGGTTGCCTTCATTGTCCTTCATGGAGATTTCAGGAGCTTTGCTCCCAGGCACCAGGGTTTGCATGCCTTTCAATCTTCGCATGATCTCCTGCCTTTTTGAGGTGAGACAGTTTGTATCGTTAAGATAGGGCTCAAGTATCTTCATCCCGGCATCAATGGCATTAGATTCATATCCCCTGTAAAAGTAATCCACCATCCATCCATAGACTATTGGATTTCCTTTCCGGGCTTTTTCAATGGCAGTTTTCCCCGCCAACGGGAACAATGAATCGCGCAAGGCGGTGGTGGTGCATTGTTGTCCGTAGAGGTTGACATAACTGTCTATCCATTTGTTGATCTCGGAAGTTCGAACAAGGTTGGGATCCTTGAAATCCATGCCATCGAAATAATGAGTGATCATGTTTTGGATTCGTTCAGATTCACTGCCCTGCCAGGGTATCTGAGGTACATACTGGAAATTGTAAAGACAACTCACAAATAATTTCTGATCCTGGCGGATCCTTTCCCTGAGCCATTGATTGTAAGCCTGCCGGCGTTGTTCATATTCCTTAACGCCTTCCTTAAAAACGGAAGATTCGGTATCATCATAATTCATCAGGAAACCCTGAAGCACGCCCAGCTTTTCCTTTTTCTTTCCATTTTCGTTCGAAAATTCAACGAATGCCGCATTTTCCCGTTCTCCTTTCTGGAAGTGTGTGCTGTCGCCATTGTTGCAATATTTCGGACTCACCCAGAGTTCCAGGTCCTGGTCATTTACGAAGATGTATTTTTCAGAAGGGTAGGGGGTGCTTGATTCTTTATCCCTGTAATCGAAGCGCAATACAAATTCCCCCGGCAGGGTGGCCTTCGCAACGACAATTTTTGTTGTTTCCCCGTCCTTGATTCCCGGCACTTCCGTAACGGTCTTGAATATCTTTGTTGAAAGCCCCATGAGGCTTATTTTGCTGTCATATACGCCTCTCAGATGAATGGTGATCGTGACATCCTTTGACTGAGATTGCAAATTTGACTGGAAAATGCCAAAAAGAAGAATGAAAAGGACGGGTATATAGGGTTTTCCCCGAAAGTGTTTTTTCATAATGGAGGTTTCTGCGCGCTAAAGTAGGGTATTTGCCTATTATGACAAAGATGAAACGATAAGAAGCAGGAAAAAATTTTAGTCGGAAGTCAGAGGTCAGACGTAAGTCGGAAAATGGAGGATGGAGGATGGAGGATTCCCGCCTGCCTGACGGCAGTCAGGCTTTCGCGGGAATGACGTAGACCGTAACCCTTAGCCCGCAACTTGTTGCCTGAAGCCCGAACCGATCACATCATCACTACAGCACCACTCACCACTCACCTAATAACTCCCACAAAAGTCGTCTTATACTCCTCCCACGCCGTTTTCTGGTAGGCATCGTCGCCGAAATAATGAATGACGGGCTCAAAGCCGTTTGGAGCGAGGTATGACTGGATGACTGTGATCCACTGGCCTTTTTCATTTAGGAAAACAAGCGAAGGATATGCCAGTTTGCCTTTCAGCAATTCTACCGCAAGCTGATGAGTTGATCTTTTTCCGGTTGGATTCTTATTGACAAAGGTTACACCGTCGAGCACCAGGGTGTCTTTCATTTCAGCATCGAACTTGACACAGTAGAAATGTTTGCTCATGTATTCGCTGATCACAGGATTCGTAAAGGTTTCCGAGTCCATCTTCTTGCACCACCCACACCAGTCGGTATAGACATCGATGAATATTTTCTTCGGTTTTTTCTTGTTCAGCTTATAGGCTTCTTCAAACGTGTACCACTTGATCTTTTCCGATTTATCAGCGGACTTTTCTTTCGTCTTTTCCTGAGGAAAGGCGGAAGAAATGAAGAATAAGAATAAGAAAGGGGTTATTATCGGGATGAATATCTTGCGCATCATTAATTTTTCTGCAAAATTACGATTGTTTGATAATAAACCGGGGAATGTGCAAAAAATGATCCTTTTGTTAAAAATACTACTTCGCTACTTCGCTACTTCGCTACTCCCTTCTGTCCATCTCCCGCTGAACATCTTTCTTCTTCAGTGTTTCCCGCTTGTCATAGTGATGTTTCCCTTTTGCCAGGGAGATCGATAGTTTGGCTAACCCTTTCTCATTAATGAACAAAAGAACTGGAATGATGGTAAAGCCTCTTTCCTTCACCTTAGCCAATAGCTTCTTTAATTCACGTTTGGTCAGGAGAAGTTTCCTGTCACGCTTGGGCTCATGATTGTTGTAGGTACCGTGCGTATATTCGGAAATATGCATGTTAATGACGAAAAGTTCATTGCCCCTGAACGTGCAATAAGCATCCACGATGGTCGCTTTTCCTTCCCTGATCGATTTGATCTCCGTCCCCGTAAGCTGGATGCCGGCTGTAAAATCCTGAAGAAGGAAATACTCGTGCGCTGCCCGCTTGTTCTTTATATTAATTGAATTGTCCATTCTTCATTATTCATTCTTCATTGTATGTTTGGTGTTTATGGCGATTGGTCTGTGGGGGTCACTCGCGAGTGACCCCTACATCGTGACCCCTGCACCGTGACCCCTGCGAAATTCGGAATTTTTTATTCCTGCATTCTGCATTCTGCATTCTGAATTCCTGCATTACTTCTTCTCCGGCATCAGAACAACTCTAACGTAATGATCCGGTTTGAAGTATAATTCTGCTGCTTTTTTAAGGTCTTCAACGGTGACTTTATTTACCCTCTCCTTGAAATCCATGATGGATGCAGGATCGGTCTTGTCAAAATAGACCGACTCGATCTTACCCGACCAGAAATTGTTTTTCTCCAGGTCGGTCTCCCGCGTCCTGATCAGGGTTTCCTTTGCTTTATTAAGGTCAACTTCAGTAGGACCGTTCTTCCTGATCTTCTTAATCTCCCCGAAAACGGCTTTTGTGAGCTTGTCCGTGGTTTTGGGCGAGCATCCGAACAGCACTCCAAGCAGGAAGGTGGATTTCGGATAGTGTTCGGGTCGCAGCATGACCTGGGGAGAATAAACGCCGCTCAGTTTCTCGCGGATCACCTCGATAAGCTTGATCGACACGATTTCCTTCAACATGGTGAGTTCAAGAAGGTTTTTCGGATTCCATTCGAAATTCTCCGAAAGAATGATCCCAACCATGCTTTGGGGATCTGTACCTTTATAAACGGTAATGTTATGAGCCCCTTCAGGGAATTTAGGATACACTTCCTTCCAGGTTTCATTCTTGTTAAGGGAAGGCAGGCTCCCGATATATTTCTCGATCATCGGCGTGATCGAATCAATATTGAAGTTCCCGACCAGTATAAGTTTCAGACCGCTTGCATCGGCAAAACGATCTTTGTAGATCTTGTATGCTTCATCAAGGTTTACTTTTTCCAGCTGGCTGACAGTGGGCATCACGATCATCCGGCTATATCCCGGGTAGGCACATTTGAAAAGAGTGTCATAAAAGGTCATGACAGGACTCGATTTCATGAATTTCATCTGGTTTTCAAGCTGGGATATAAAGGCCTTGAATGCAGTGGTGTCTTTCCTCGGGCTTTTGAAATAGAGGTAAACAAGCTGCATCAGGTATTCCAGGTCCTTTGGCGATGCACTTCCGCGAAGACCCTGCTGTACATCATCAATGTAAGGACTTACCTGCACAACTTTTCCCTGGAGCTTCTTCTGCAATTCGATATTGTCAAAATTCCCGGCTCCGCTCATATCAATGATCTGGGCTGCATAATTTGCAGACATGAACTGTTCGTCGGGATAAAGGGAATTACCCCCAAGACTGTACCCGGTCAGCAATACTTCATCATTTTTAAAGGTCGTTGGTTTCAGTGCCACCTGGACTCCGTTGGTCAGGGTAAGTTCAGTGTATCCAAGTTCATTATTCACTTTTTTCGAGAGAACTTTTCCTCCTGCCAGGAAATCTGTTACAAGCGGTTCCTCCTTGAATTTATCAACATATGCCTGGAGTTCCCGGGTCTTGGATTGCTTGATTATTTCCAGGACCTGGTCGTTTGTGGGTACGATGACACCTGGCTTTTCAGGCGCAGTGATAACCAGGGCCATATTTTCGTCAGTCACCCATTGTTTTGCGAGGGCATTGATCTCCTCCAGCTTTATTTCAGGAAGTAATGTTTTAACATATTTGAATTTTTTCTGAACTCCCGGGATGGCATCTCCTGAAAGATAATTGCTGACATATTCCCATGTAAGTTTCTGTGATTCCGTTTTATCGAATTCCTTGGCCGCTTTTTCATAGTTGCTGAATATTTCCTCTTTCTGTCGGTCAAATTCTGTTTTGGTAAATCCGAAACGTTTCACCCGTTCGTTTTCTGCAAGGATGGTTTCAAGGCATTTGTCGATCTGGTTCTCCTTGGGCATTGCACCAAGATAAAAGGCATCCTTATTCCTTGCCAGAAACCTTGAATAGGAAGAATAAGCATAAACGAAAGGTGATTCAGGTTTCTGGCTGATCTCTGAAAAACGGGCATTCAGCATAGCGGTATAAATTTCAGCCAACAGGCCATCTCTGAAATCACCCAGTGTTTTTTCGGGTTTTAAGTTGTGTTTATAAAAAATTGTCACACTGTTTTCAGTCGCTTCCTTATCCGTTTCAATGGCGATCAATGGATCCTTGTTGTCAGGGATATCAAAATTTGTTCGTGGCTTTTCAGGTGAAGGATTCGCAAGCCCTGAGAAATGTGCTTTGATCCTGGCTTCCACCTGGACAGGATCAATGTCCCCGACAACAACGACTGCCTGAAGGTCGGGCCGGTACCATTCTTTGTAAAATTCCTTCAGTGTTTCATGTTTGAAATTCTCGATCACCTCCACTTTACCTATAGGAATACGGTCGGCATAACGTGAATCCTTGAGGACGACCGGCAGGAATTTCTTCATCATCCGGTCATCAGCACCGAGGCCGAGACGCCATTCTTCCACAATGATACCCCGCTCTTTATCAATCTCCTTTCCATCGAGCAAGGCATTATGGGCCCAGTCCTCGATTACCTGGTACCCCTTTTCGACCAGCAAAGAATCGTCAGTGGGCAATTGAAGCATGTAGACCGTTTCATCAAAACCGGTGTACGCATTGATATCTGCACCGAATTTCACCCCCGTCTTCTGCAGGAAATCGATCAGTTCATTTTTAGGGAAGGTCTTTGTTCCATTGAAATTCATATGTTCCATGAAATGTGCCAGTCCCTGCTGGTTATCATTTTCCAGGACAGAGCCGGCATTTACAACGAGGCGAAGTTCAACACGTTTTTCCGGTTTGTGGTTCTGCCGGATATAATATACAATGCCGTTGTCAAACTTGCCGATCTTGACGTTTGGATCAACTGCCAGGGGTGTTGTAAGGTCAATGGAGGTTGTTTGTGAAAAAAGGCCGGAAACAGTAAAAATACTGATCATCAGCACGAAAAATGTCAACTTGATGTTTGTCATATGGATGATGGTTTTAAATCAGGAAAACAGGAAAAGGTGCAAGTTCATTAAAATTTGCCAAATTGCAAAAGATTGACCATTTATTTTTCAGGCAAAGTAATCTGGATTTGTTACCTGATGGGTTGTAGTATTGCAGCCACTTGATTGCCTGGAGTGTATTGGCTACATCTTACTCTAATCCAGTCTGCCTTTAGATTTTCTGTTTAGAGGGGGAATTGGGGGGTGTTCAACCCGATGCTGTTTTGCATATTATTAAATGCTAATGCCATGTCGAAAATATCGACAAATCCATCACCGGTAAGATCCTCTGCCATATATCCAAAACCGGCGTTCTGGGTTTGATTGAAAACAGCGTTGTTATCAAAGATGTCGACATAACCATCCTGGTACCCGGTTGGCCCTGCCAGATCTCCTGTGTACAATGCATATTTTGCAGTTTCACCCAGGACCTTCAAATTGTTACCAAAAGCCTGGCTGCCTGAAGTGGTAAAATCATATGGAATAATACTACCTGTCCCGTTGAATGAAACTGGAGCAGCGCTCCATGTTTCCAAACTTTGCCGATGGCGGATGACAATATAATAATTGCCGTTCAGGTAAGCAGGGATCTGGATATCGCTAATTGAACCATCAATATCCAGGTAAATGGCATGAGCCTCAAAGACAACATTCCAGGGGGCCATATCGTTAGCCAGCAATACTGATAATGTATCACAATGATTAAAAGGGAACACATCGAATGTATTCGCCCCGTCAGTACAATCCCGGGTTTTATTCAAGAACCCTGAGTTAAGATCAAACAACCCTTCCAGGTAAACTTTCAGTTTCAAAGTTTTTTCATTACTCACGATTACCGAGGTTGGGACTGAGGTCGCCTCCATACATGTTTTGTACTTTACTTTCACACGATAACTCCATGTTCCTGCAGATGAAGGAACTTCAGAATATATTGTAATACCTGCAGTACCTGGGATGTCGGCGTACCCTGAACCATTTAACTGCCGTTGCCATTTGAGTACTGTCCCGATTTGCCCCGATAATGTGAGGAGTCCTGTACTTTCACCCAAAGTTATCATTGTTCCCCCTGAAAGAACGCCAGCGTTTTCCCCATCCCTAATTGTTCCATTTAAATAAAAGGAAGCTGTTGGCTGGTCATTTAGCGCATTGAAGTTGGCGTCGGCATATTCGCAATCCTGACCATCATTTGAACTATTGTTAAAGGAAACAGAACACGAACCGGTTTTGTGATAAAACCCGAGCGAAATCAGGATGCTGTTATCCTCAAGTGTTACCGGTGACATCTGCATCCAGCTGATCAGGATTGCATTGATCGATCCACCTCCGGGAACAGGCATCGCACTTATCATTGCACCAACCAGGACGGGGTTGAATGTTGTATTCGAAAATTCAGCCCGGAGCACGGTCGTATCATACTCAATCCGTAATGAAATCACGGATATACCGGTAAAATTAACGACTCTTACCGGAACTGAAATGAGGGTATTCGAACATACTGTATCATTTGATATTACTGTTAAAGGGGCATTTTGTGATATTCCCGTCACAACACAAAGGATAAACAGATGCGGGAACATCATGAAAATCATTGCTGTTGTTTTCATAAGTCAGGATTATTTGAGGGATTATAGGTGCAAGTTAATAAGAAAATTGAATTATTATATTCATCATAGATGATTTGTACGTTAGATGTGCCAAAATATATACCTAACATCTGAAAAAGGAAAATGTACAAATTGGGACTACGAAATGCAATTCAAAACTACCTTATCATAACATATCAATATTGCGGGAAGTGAAAATAAAAATGAAATAAAAATATATTTTATATCAATAATATCCATTAATAAATTGTACTTTTACGATAGTCAATGACAGCAATTGAAATGAAACTGAAAACTGCAATTATTGAAGGCAATCAGGAACACCTGGCAGAATTATTACACGCACTGAAGGGCCATGAAAAAGACCTTGCAATAACCGGTATGGCATCGAAGTTTGGAGAAGCATTATCCCTGGTCAGAAAAAATTCACCGGATCTGGTTTTTATGAGTGCTGACCTGAAAGAATGCAGCAATTCAGAAATGCAGGTATTTGTTGCTTCTCTTTCAGCGAAAGTGATTATGACCGGGAGCGAGAAGAGTGATGCCTATAAGGCGATGAAAACGCATGCCAATGATTTTATCCTTTACCCGATCGATGCCCAGGAACTCAGCGAGACCCTTGATTGTGTTCTGAAAAGGCCTGATCATAGCCTGATCATGAATCACCAGGGTGATATAAACTCGTCTTTAGGGGAATCAATGAAAATTGCCTTGATTGATTCAAGCGGATTTCACATTCTGGAGACGTCCGAAATCATCAAGTTAGAGGCCCATAGCAACTATACTGATATTTATCTGGTCGGTAACAGGAAACTGACTTATTGCAAGATGCTTAAGGAATTTGAAGGAATGTTCAGGCAGTTCTCACATCTGATGAGAACCCATCGCTCCTTTATTGTGAACCTTGATCATGTGACATCTTTCTCCCGGCAAGGTATCATCAAACTGACGGAAGATCAGACGGCCCATTGCGGTGATTCATATAAAGAAAACTTCCTCCACTATTTTAATTTATCAAAATTATTTTAACTTTTGCTGACTGGCGAAAACACCTTCTCAGTGCTGGTTTGGTATTCCCTGAAGGAAAACTTCGATTGTATAGAAAATTTAATGAAAATATTAGGTTGTAATAAATTTTATTCGAAATTTCATCCAACAAAATGAGAATTTCGTATAAAAAGTCAGCCTGTTGATGATCAATTTACTTTTTTTGCATATTAATGCCTTATTTTTAAATTCTCGTCTCAGGCTACCTTTTCTTAATACATTACTCAGTATATTTTTTCATAGCAAAACCCGATGGATAAAATCAATATTCTCATCCTGGATGGATATATTGGTTTGATGGATGGTCTGAATAACCTTCTGTCAAAGGAAGAGGTGCGATGCTACCAGGCTGAAGAATTGTCAGAGGCATTGAAGATATTAAAGGACAATCAGATCGATATTATGCTGATTGACCTGGGTGTTGCTACCAGAACACGAATGAATTCTTTGATATCCCTCGGGAAAAACTTTCCCGGCGTGGATTTTATTGCCATTGATCCAAAAAATGAAATAGAAACCGATAATAAAAATATACCGAACCGGCGAAGGTTTGATTTTCTTAAGGCCCCTTTCAGGTGGAATGATCTTCAATCTTCACTCGAACAGACAAGATCGTTTAAAAATTTTCAAAAACAACTTGAAAAGCAAGATGAGGATTATCATCAGGTACAGAAAACATTATTGACGAGGGGGGGGCTTGAGGTTGTCGGCGCCAGCAAGTGTATAAAATCAATACTCCGTTTGATCGGCATGGTGGCAAGAACAGAAGAAACATCTGTCCTGATCACCGGTGAGAGCGGAACAGGGAAAGAATTGGTCGCCAGGGGAATTCATATCATGAGCAATCGTTACCAGCAGCAGTTCCATGCTGTTAACTGTTCGGCCATCCCCGATACATTATTCGAAAGTGAATTCTTCGGCTACAAGAAAGGGGCATTCACAGGAGCTTTGGAAAAAGCGACGGGCTGGTTTGAAACGGCACATAAAAGCACCCTTTTCCTGGATGAGATCACGGAACTGCCCTATAATATGCAATCCAAATTCCTCAGGGTCCTTGATGATAAGCTCATTTATGAGATCGGATCCCATAAGGAGATCAGGGTTGACACCCGGATAATATCTGCAACAAACCAGGATTTACATGCTCTTCTCGGGGAAAAATCATTCAGGGAAGACCTTTTTTACAGACTCAATACCTTCCGCATCCATATCCCTCCTTTACGGGAGAGAAAGGATGATATCCCTGTTTTGCTGGACCATTTCGTGACGGAAGCCTCGGCCAGGATGAAAAAGAGCATCAACCCGGTTGAAACGTCCATTAAGTCTGACCTTATGGAATATTCTTTCCCCGGAAATGTCCGTGAACTGAAGAATATGGCAGAAAGGGCAGTGATCATGTGTCAGGGCCGCAGGATACGGTTCGGGCATTTCGGGATTGAACACCCGCGAAGCCAGGATACAGAGAATACAATTCATGGCAAAACCTTCGATCTTGAGGAGATCGAGCGGCAGACCATCATTGAGGCATTGGAACAGGCGCATAACAACAAATCGAAGGCTGCTACCCTTCTTAAGGTATCACGGCAGTCACTTGACCGGAAACTCGTAAAGTTCGGGATCTATTTGTAGCAGCAAATTAATCCGGACTTCCCAAACAACCAGCTGATCGGACAAGGAATTTCCTGACATTCGGGAGTTTTGGTGCAATTCCCCGCTGAGTGCTTTGGGATTGTTTTTTTTACCACACATTCTTTCCCTTCCTATTATGTAATTGATAAGTTACAGTTATTACCGGACATTTGACCGGAACCGGACATATTATGTAATTACTTTATATTCTGATTGTAATATCCAATTTCCATTAACAGAATGGGTTCACTGTCCGGTTTTAACCTTTATTCTGATCTTCCTAATGATAAACATCTTATCAAACGATTGATAAACAGAGATATAAACAGGATGGTTTAATATTTGTATTTAAAATAGTTCAGAACAGGAATATTGATCATGACATAACAATACCAGTAAATCATTTATTATTCAAAAAATTGATTATAAATACGTTGCATTATATATGTTAATTTGAATTGGTGATTTAATGAAGAAGTTCAAGACAGTAATTGTTGAAAACAATCCAGACAACCTGCGAAACCTGTCGGTTGCGCTGGAATTCAATTTTAAGAACATTGTAATTGCCGATGTGGCCGAAAACATCACCGACGGGATCATTTCCGTGAAGAAAACCATACCAGACCTTCTTTTTCTGAGTTGTAACTTTCCGGAGGGCAGGAGTGGTTTCGACCTTTTATCATCCTTGGCACCGACTCCGGCCAGGGTCATCATGATCGGGCAAACCATGGAAGATGCCTATGATGCGATGAAGGCCCGTGTCGCTGATTTTCTCCTCTGGCCCATCGACATGCAGGAGTTGATTGCCTCTGTGAACTGGGTTACGAAGGAACAGAAACCATCGCGGTGGCATGCCTATGAGTACATGCTGCATATGCTCAATGAAACCAACAGGATCACGCTTTTCGATTCAAACGGGTTTCATGTTATCGAAACCGGAGAGATACTGAAGCTCGAAGCTCACAGCAATTATACCGACATTTTTCTGACAGGAGACAGGAAACTGACCTACTGCAGAATGCTCAAGGAATTTGAGGACCTGCTCCGGCAACATTCAAATTTCATGCGGACCCATCGATCATACATTGTAAATCTTGATCATGTGAAGTCATACACCCGCCACGGGGTGATAAAGCTGACCGAAGGGCATGTGGCCCATTGCGGCAATTCGTTCAGGGAATCATTCCTGCATCATTTTACACAGGCCGGTCAGCCTGAGGAATCAATTCAACGAAGCAATTAGAACCAGGTGAACATGCATCATTCAGTTATTGAAACGAACAATAATCATGCAATGAGCCTGTGCCCGGTATCGGACAGGAAGGTATTTGACAGAATCTCAGAGTTTAAATGTGATTATGTGGACCAGCTAAAAATAACCTGTCCGGTTTTGGAGGAAAAGTTGAGATTTTATCTGTTCGAAAATGTGTTCAAATATTTGGAAAATAATACTATATGGTGTTTGGCCGGGGTTTTGCATACCGTCTGAACCTGACTTAACCATAATTATTTAAACATCAATCGTATTACGAAATGCAATAATATGAAGCAGGTTTTACGAAGCGTACATTTACCAGTTTTCGCTTTCAGGGGTCTAAATCCCGGGACCTTACATTATTATTTAAGTAAATACCTGAAGTCTCAGCAGGAATATATATGTATAGCCTTGAGCGGTACTGGAGAAAATATATTTAAGAACATATAAATCAAAACAATTAACGGATTTTAACCAAAAACCAAACACAATGAAAACAACATTTTTACTTAAGAAAGTTTCATTAACAGGCATTATCCTGTTAATTATTCAACTGCTTTCTGCAGGATGGGCAACAGGACAAACCGGGGGGAAGCCATCGGTTGCATTCCCATTTTCTGACGTAATTCTTCATGCACCTAGTCATGTTTCAGTGCAAAATTCAAAGATGACAAATCCGAATATTGATTTATTATCGGGTTCTACGATACAAAATGGAGGGGACAGGCTAGTTGAAAAACAATATACCGATGGATCCTGGGGCTGGCCATTGAACGCACCGCCCACCTATTCCAATATTCTAGGACCGATTGCAAAGGGATTGGTTCAGGCATATAACTATACATTCAGTGCTTCACAGCTAGCTGCAATTGTAAAATCAAAAACGTTCCTTCTCAACAAGACTAATAATTTTTCGGTAGGTGACGGTTATCTTGCAAAAGCTATTGATGAAGTTCTTGGCGGGACAACCTGCAGAGATTATGTCAATGCAAATTTCTACGGGTTATTAGCATTGGGCACATATAAAGGTATATACAGCACACAATCATATATTCAGAAGATTATCGATGACAGGGCTTCCTGGGGCCAGGCTAATATGGCTGCCTGGGATATTGGGATGGGTTTGGTCGGTGCTGCCAGTTGCGGTGTATCAGGTACAGAACTGAATTATTGGAAAGATGGTACAAAGACGAAGATCAATGAATTAAATACCAGTGATTTTTATGATGTAATTGGACTTGCTGGAGCACTCTACGGACTTGCTTTTGTTAATGAACCATTTGACCCCACTGCTGGTTCATATTCTTCTGCTTCAAGTATACAGGATCTGGCAGTAATTCTTCAATCATATCAGATCAGTAATGGTGGTTTTACCTGGTATCCGGGTTCTATGACTATTGGTGACCAAACTAATCAGGAAACATGCTATGCTATTCTAGCATTAAGTCAGGTTAGCAGGTTGGATTATATCACCAATATCCTAGGTGCTGCAGATTATTTAAGCAGTGTTCAGTTAAGTTCAGGTGGATGGGATAATTATTTCGGGGATCCTGATGGAGAGAATAATGAATTAACCGGTGAGGCCCTCTGGGGATATACAGAAGCATACCGTCCTGCCGGAGCAACTGTTGAGAATTATACCCAAGGATCATGGCATTATACCATCCAGGAGGCAATTAATGGAGCTAATGCCGGGGATGTGATAAAAGTCTACCCGGGAAATTACATAGAAACAGCATCCAACAGTTATCTCTATAGCAGCCAGGGGCCTTATACATTTGGATTATTTCTTCCGAATAGCAAACCCGGGATCAGTATTATTGGTGTGGATGAGTATGGAGTCCCAATTGACAATTATGATGCTATTGAGGCGAATGTTCAACTAAATGCCACAAATGATTTTGGTCCCAGCGGGGTATTTGTTGAAGGAAACGACATAACGATCTCTGGGCTTAAATTATTTCTTGATCCTTCAGGTTCACAGAATAAAACTGTGGAAGTAATAGGGGAGAATGTGACCGTCAAATACTGCAAACTTACTGACGGTAATTCACTTTACATCAATGACTGGCGATACAATTCAATATCAAATACTTCATACATAACCAAATACTGGATTGAAGGCAATAAATTCGAGTTCGGAACCAGTCTCGATATCTGCAGTGGTGCAGGTAAAAGCGGCATTGTTGCGGACAGGAAGATCCTTAACAACTATTTCGATGCGGGGGCAACGAATTGGGCCATGATTAGTTTTACAGGTTCAGAAACAGGTGTGCCCTGGTTTCTATACTCAGTAGGAGGTGCCAATATTTCAGGAAATACATTTGTAAACGGAGTGCAATATATAAGGCATCGCGGGACCTTGGATAACAGCCAGTTTGACTGGAGCAGTTATTGGAATGACAATACGTTCGATAAAGCTGTCATCACACTTTCGAATGAGCTTTCATTTACTCCTCGCGACTATTCATATCTGAGTGGAGGTGTTACGTTTAATAACTGCATGCGGATAGGAGCCATCATTCAATCCGATATTCAAAATGTTGCACTTTCTGGAGATATAATAAATGTAGCAGATGGAACGTATAAAGAACAGCTAAACATCACAAAAGGCCTTTCCCTGATTGGTGATATAACGACTCCTGATAATGTGGTCATTGATGGAGAGAATAAGACGACCCTCACCTCTGATGGACAAGTGCGAATTTATAATCCGACAGGAGCCGTTGTTTTTAAAGGTTTTAAAATCATCAATGGAGGCAGGTCAAGTGTAGGTGGAAACTACATGATTCTGACCAAAGGCAGTTATTCCAAAACCATTCAGAATTGTAAACTAATCGGCCATGGTTCGGGGCTGGAACCGGGTGAGGATTATGGAATTTGGGCATATACTGGTAATGGAGATCTGATTATAAAAGACAGTTATTTTACAGATATGTATCATGCCATACTCATCGAAAAAATAACCGGCGCACTAACAATTGAGACCAATAATTTTGACAACCTCTATACACCTTATTATGCACCCTATTCAGGAGATGTAGGAGGGAGAGCCATTGAAGCCATTACTTACGGAGGAACGAATATTACTTCGTTACAAAAAGTGGCTGGCAATACATTCACCAACTTCCGGTCAACCGGTGTGATTTTTTCAGGAGGCTTTGGTGGATCAGGGGTCGGTAAATACACTAATGTTGTCATTGAGAATAATGATTTTACTTTCGCAAGTTCTGATATTGTTAACAATTTTGGAGCAATTAATCTTAGGAACGTCAGTACCTCAAACAGTGATCCTAATGGAGGAGTAACTGCTGACATTCATAACAACACTATAAATGTGCCTAGCTCTAGTGGAATTCAAATTAGTGGTTTAAACGGAGCGACCACTATTCACGATAACAGCATTTTAGGAGTGCCATACGGATTAAAAGCAGATGAAGCACTGGGAACACCAATTACAGCTACCTGCAATTGGTGGGGCACTTCTGTAGCATCGGAGGTTGCAGCGAAAATCAGTGGCTCTGCCACTTATATTCCATTCAACATTTCCGATGGCGGAGCCTGCGCCGGTGGAATGCCTGTGCAAGTTGTCCATGGTGGAGTCGTTGTTTCAGGCCATACAACTATCCAGGCCGGGGTAAATGCAGCAATATCAGGTGATGTGGTTACGGTGGCTGCAGGAACATATAACGAAGATGTCGGAATAAATACGGGGATTACACTTTACGGTCCCAATGCGGGGATTGATCCAAATACAGGAATCCGCGGGGCCGAAGCAATTATCAGCGGTACCGGTGGGTTGAGAATAAGGATAAGTACTACTGACCCGGTAGTAGTTGACGGATTTACACTTTCGTCACTGGCACTGGATTCTTATACAGCAAACACTCAGATCACTTATCAAAACAATATCATTGCAAATTTACCGGGTAATATGTTTTTTAATGCTCCGGCTACATATGATTTGAAATATAACCACATCTATGGCACTGCAACAGATTGGGATGCCCTCCTGTTGGCAGGCAACTGGAATGGTACTACCGGGACAGTCGTTGATATTGAAGGAAATGTGTTGGATAATGCATCAACTGCAGCCGGCCTCAATCTGAGCAGTGTATCAGGAACCATCACAGGGAATATTTTCAGTGGAATTGCCTATTACGGCCTTTTGCTGGCAAATGAAACCAATGTCACCGTTGACAATAACCAGTTCACCAACATAGTCAATCCGAACCCCGCAGGTTCTACAACCTGGGGTGCAGGTGTCCGTGCCTTTACTCCGCTCACTAATTGGGGTGTAAACCTCAACGGAAATTCATTTACAAATTGTTATGTCGGATTCGGAATCCGTGAAGGAAGCTCTCTGACATCAAGCCAAATGACCGTAACGGGAAATACTTTTACAAGTAATACCTACGATATAATCAATCAGGGAACTCCATCTACACGATTCAATCCTGACGGAACCAATGTCTTCGACGGGGTGACCCTTTCGTCTGCCACCACCAGTCAGTTGCTTACTCTTGCAGATAAAGTCCTGGATGCTGTTGATGTTCCAACTTACGGTTATGTCAGTCTCAAGACAGGCAATGTCTATGTCACGGCAAATAGTTTCTTTGCGCCAACAACCACGGCACCAAGCATTCAGCGCGGGATTAATATTGCAACGACGAATGATGTAGTGAATGTGGGTGCAGGAACATATACTGAACAGCTTACTATTAACAAAGCTATGACTGTAACTGGTTCTGACGGCGCTATCCTCAGCGGAACCGGCTTAATACCTACCTGGACAACCGGTTTAAAGATTACATCAGGAAATGTGACATTTAACAATATTGATGTCAACAATTTTACACAGGATGGAATCACGGCTTATAACAATATTGATATGCCCAATATTCATATCACAAATTGCAAAATATCAAACATTCAACCAGGTAATTGGGGTTTCGGTATTTATATAGGATATGAATCGGAAGGATTTAAGTACTTACCTCCAGATATAAATACATTCCTTGACTTTTCAGGATTGCTGATCGAAAACAATGAAATAACAAATACCCATAGTTCAGCCTTAGTTCTTCAAGCCATTACAGGAACTCAAGGGACTCTTCAAATCAGGAACAACAATATTCACGATAATATCACAAACGATGGCATATGGATAGATTGTGCCAGGAACCTGACCATTGAAGATAATATCATCAATGGTAATAAATGGGGTATTGAACTTTCCTCTTACGGTGATGCTTTCCTGGGAATCATTGGTGGTGACTGGGAATATGATTGGGACACAAGGTTTTTAAATTCAGACTATGGCCCTAAAGACATAACGATGTCTGGGAATACTATCGAAAACAGTCTGAATTTCAACTTTGGATTATGGGATGGCTGGCCAAGTACAATCTACCTCAACGATAATAATATTTTCGGAGATGTTCATGCGGTTAACAATTACCTACCGGAAAATTTGGATGCCACTTGCAACTGGTATGGAACTATCGTACAATCAGAGATAGCCGCAAAAATCAGCGGTGATGTTACGTATATTCCTTATAATGTTTCTGACGGTGGTGCTTGCGCTGGCGGTCTTCCAGTTCAGGTTGTGCGTGCAGGTATTATCGTTTCGGGACATAATACAATCCAGGCAGGTATTAATGCTTCATTGATTGGTGATGTGATTGAAGTCGCTGCAGGAACCTACACAGAAAATGTTGTTGTCAATAAAGAAGTGACCATCAATGGGGCAGGTCAGTCCAATACATTTGTTATTCCGGCTCTTTCTGCTCCTAATCCATGCGCCGGGAGTTCGCTTTGTGGTGGATCGGCGTCAAATATATTCCTCATTCAGGCAAATAATGTGACAATCCAGAATCTCACAGCAGATGGAAACAATACAGCGATAAACAGTGGTGTCCTTAGCAATGGGGTCGATGTAGATGCAAGGAACGGGATCATCACTAATCATAGTGTTGGTGTATACAATAATCTGAATGTAAATCATGTAACAGTCAAGAATATCTATTTGCGTGGAATCTATGCATCAGCAGGTGGTACTTTTGATTTTCAGGATAACACAGTGATTAATGTTGCCGGTGAAAGTCAATCGATAGGGATAATGAATTTCGGAGGTGCCGGCCTCATTAAAAGCAATAATATAAGCTATGCAAATGATGCAATCTGTTCAAATTATTCAACAGGCACAACATATTGGTCAAATACGATAACACATTCAGGAAGCGGTATTCATAGTGATAATAATGGTGGTTATGGTGGTACCGCTGATATAATCAGAAATAATAACGTTTCACTCGGTACTACCAATGCATATGGTATTTGGGTTTTTGCTTCTCATTTTAACAACGAAGTATATGGAAATGCAATAAATGGTGTTTATATCGGTCTATGTGTTGCAGGCCAATTCGGAGGTATCCCGGTTTTTAGTAACAACACAGTTACTAATGCTTCTTATGGCGTTTATTCAACGACAAGTCTTTTCGGCTGGGGATCATCAGCCTGTACAGCTACTTTTACCAATAATTCAATTGATAATTGTACAAATGAGGGATTCGACATAGAAGCTGAATCTGGTTATATAAGCACAATTACAGCTCACGGAAACCATATTACCGGCAATCCTGTGAACGCCAGCGCCTACATTTCAGGTACAGGAACCTTGAATGTTGATATGACCTGCAATTGGTGGGGAACAGCCATTGAATCCGAGGTTAGTGCCAAAATCAGCGGTGATATTACATATATTCCTTATAGCGTTTCTGACGGTGGTGCATGCGCTGGTGGTCTTCCTGTCTTGGTGGTACGCTCAGGAGTTATTGTCTCTGGGCACTCAACCATCCAACCTGCTATTGATGTTGCAATTCCTGGGGATGAGATCCATATTTATCCTGGTGTGTATAATACTGGTAGCTACATTACGGTAAATAAGCAGGATATTGAAATTACTGGTGTTGATGAAAGTGGTAATCCAATAACTTCCGCAGATGATGTATTAGCAACCGTTGGACCACTTACAGGTGGTGAAGCAAACATGGTTTTTCATGTGGTTGCCAGCAATGTCACAATCAATGGACTGCGAATCTCCGACATGAATGATAAAGCGATGACAATAAATGGAGATAATTTCACACTTACCAACTGCAGGTTCGAAAATCAATGGGACCTCAGTGGTGCAATTTATTTCTATGATGCCACACCCGGAATTAAATCGGATATTAATAAATCAGCACAGAGAGCATTTACGATAACAGGGAATGTGATCAAAGGTTGGGGTGTCGCAATTACAGATGGAACAGGTTGTGGCTGGCCCGCTTCACTAAGAGTTATTTCTGATAATACGTTTGGTATATCTTCGATATATCCCGGCTATACTTTCTATTCGATTGGTTTTCGGAGCGTGAATGGTTCAGGTTGGTGTAACTCACCAGTTGGTGGAGCCACAATAAGAGATAATAATTTCGAAGATATGGGATCAAGAGGGTATGTATGGTTTGACGGGCAAGTTCCGGCGGAAGGTCTTGATTTTGCTGATATATTAGCCAATAATTCATTTTCAAAAGGTGCTGCAATGGCATTTATTGGGACGACAAATACCCCGCGACCAATACTGCCAAGTGATCCTCTTTACAATCCGGTGACCAGGCCAAATCTTGTTATACTCAGAAATGTAATATCAAATGAGATTTTGGAAGCTCAATCTGGAGATATTATTAAAGTGGATCCAGGAATATATACTGAACAGCTTCATGTGACTATTCCCAATCTGACAATTCAGGGAACTTCAAAGAATGAGGTAACAATTAAATCCCCGGCCACACTTTCAAGTTACTTCACATCAGGGGCCAATAATAACTACCCTGTTGTTTTTATTGATGGTGGAAGTGGATTTACTTTGAAAAATGTGACAGTTGACGGGGATAAAAAGGGAAATGCAAATTACCGTTTCCAGGGCATCGGGTTCTGGAACGCGGGAGGAACGGTACAAAACGTTGATGTCATAAATGTAATGGATAATACCTTCAGCGGAGCACAGCATGGCGTTGGAATATATGCATATAACAATACTTCTACACCCACATATTCCATTACACTTGATAATATCAATGTGACAGATTTTCAGAAAACCGCAATTGCACTCAACGGTGATGGTGACCTGACAGTTGATTTGGACAATGTGACGACAGCAGGAAAAGGTGCAACAGGTGTAACTGCTCAGAATGGCATACAAGTCTGGGGTGCAAGCGGAACAATAAATGATTGCAATATCAGCCAGATTGCGTATACTGGTAGTGGCTGGACTGCTTCAGGCTTGCTGGTTAACGGTCCCGGAACAATAACCGCAGATAATGTTGATGTTGATCATTGTCAGACCAGCGTTTACTGGGGTGATGCTGACGGTACTTACCAAAATTCATCGATTACCAACCCTTATCAACATGGCATCGTTGCATTTAGTACTTCCCCTTCAGGACATGCGTTTAGCCTGGATGAGACCGCTGTTGCAGGAAGTAATAACCCAGGGTATGTCGGAGTATTTCAATATTCTGATGCTGGGGGTGTCATGAATATGACAATCACCAATAGCCTTATCAATAATTGGGATTATGGAGTCTATGCCTATAACTATTCAACAAGTGGCGGTGATGTAAATACAGTTGTACATTCCAATAATATCTCGTCGAATGGTTATGGATTTATCACAGCGGCTATAGACGATCAAAGTGCTGAAAATAATTACTGGGGTGATTGTCCGGGGAATGTTCTTTACGGATATTATAGCGACATAAATTATTTCCCATACCATACGACATGCTCAGGCACTCCAGGTGGATTCACCTTCGGCGGACAGATCAACAACATTGCCGCAAGTGCTACTGTCAACCCGATCTGCACAGGTTCTTCGACGACAATATATGCAACAGGCGGTTCGGATTATCTGTGGGATCATGCACTTGGGTCGGGTTCAAGCAAGGTTGTATCTCCACTGGCCACAACGACATATAATGTCACAGGTAAGGATGCTCACGGGTGTACAGGTGCTTTTGCCGCTGTTACAGTGAACGTGACGCCGCTACCGGTCGTGTTGATCGACGGATCTTCAAGCGGATCAAGTTCGATCGTTCTGGGGAACTCGAAGATCCTGACCGCAACCGGAGCAACTTCTTACCTCTGGAGCACAGGATCGACGGCTGATCATATAACTGTATCACCGATTTCAAGCACAGCTTATACTGTTACCGGAACCACTGGAAACTGTTCCGCAACTGCAACTCACCTTGTTAATGTTATCATCGTAAGTGCAGGATCAAACCAGTCCATCTGCCAGGGAGGCTCTGCCTCATTAACGGCTTCTGTTTCCGGTATCGGTGGAACGCCAAGTTATCTCTGGACACCGGGAGATATTGATCATCAAACCATCACGGTTTATCCAGCCTCTACAACAACGTACACTGTTACAGTAAATGGGAATCCGGAATTCCATGCACACGTCACGGTATTCGTAAATCCCAAACCCATTGCCAATGCTGGTCCGGATATTACGATCGTAACGACCGGGACGCTCACAGGAAGTGCCTCAGGAGGTACAGCCCCTTATTCCTATTCGTGGACTGGCCCGGGTGTATTTGTTTCAACTTTGCAAAGACCCGTTGTCAGTATAGCAGGTACATATACACTTACCGTAACCGATGCATTCGGATGTATAAGTAATGCGGATCAGGCCATTGTAACAGTGGCTTCAGGAGGCTACCCAGTATCGGGTAACATTTCTTACGCCTATGGGATTGTGAACACACAAATGCATAATGTGACGGTTACATTAAAACAGGGCGGGGTGACAAAATATATGGCAATAACCCCGGCAACGGGCGCTGGTAACTATCAGTTCCCCAATGTTGCTTCCGGGACGTATGATGTTTATTTCTCATTGACGACCGCCTGGGGGGGGGTAACTACCGCAGATATCATCGCCATTCAGAATCATTACAGGCCTGTGGGCGCGATCCCGCTTGTGGGTATCAAGCGGCTGGCCGCAGATGTCGTTGATAATTCGACAAACGCCATTGTATTGGTTAACGACCGCAATAAAGTGAATGATAAAAGGGTTAACCCGAGTGTTCCATTTGCCACCGGTGACTGGGTATTTACCAGATCAGAGGATATCGGAGCAAACGCAGTTCCATTCACCTACGCAAATTCAGCCGGAACCACATACATCACGATCACCGTTACCGCGGTACCTGTGGTTCAGGACTTCAAATCATTGTGTTATGGCGATGTGGATGCTTCCTATACCGGTTACAAGGAACTTGAGGAACAGATCGTCAATGTCAATGATTGCAATGGCCTTGATCTTACCAACTTCCCCAACCCGTTTGCAGGACAAACGACCATTCAGTATAATATGCCGGTTGAGGCTACGGCCGATATTATTATCGTTGACCTCCTTGGCAATAACGTAGCCAGGATCCAGGATCCGGACATGTATGAGGGAACCCATTCCATTATTTTCAACGGTTCCAGACTTTCCTCCGGACTATATTTCTATACTGTAAGACTGAAGACGAGTGATGACATTCTCATTCAGACAGGTAAAATGATCATCAACAAGTGATGAAAGTAAAATCCGGATTGACCTGATCCGGATTGCAGGCAGGATGCAGCCCCGGTGCTATTGCAACCCCGGGGCTGTGCACTGCGGCAACCTGCAGGTTAACTCCATTGAAATGAAGAAATCAACCACAACATATAAGTCCCGATCCTAATCCAGATACTTAAAACCCAAAAAAATGAAAAAGCTTTACAATCGATATGCATCAGCCAAAACCATGAACAACGCAGGCGCCATTCTTATATCCCTGCTCATGGTCATGTTGCTCGCAGGTTCGGCAAATGCCCAGGAAACAGTTATAACTGTACCGGGATATACTGTTGTCGGACCGCAAAACATAATCACAATATGTGTTGGAGGGTCTGTCACATTTTCTGTTGAAAATTCAACTTTTGACCATACATATTCTCTTTATAAAAGCGGCTTTAATCAGGATATAACCAGCACTGTGGAAGGCAGTACAATTACTTTTACGCCTCTATCTTTTTTATCAATACCTTCTTCTCCGCCGGTATATACGATTATTGACCTTGATGATGAAGACCCGATTGTTCCCTGGATTTCATTTAAAATTGTGGTCGTCGCTGATCCAATCTCTTCAACAATGACTAAGACTCCAAATCTTTCATCAGTCTGTGACAACCAGGATGTTTCTGCTTCAGTCAATGTTGCAGGATCAGGTGGTGTAAGCTGTTCCAATATCTATGAATACAGGACACAGACAAGTATTGACGGCTGGATTAGCTGGGCTTCTTACACTGCAGGGACTAGTATCTCAACAGCAGGGAAGACTGGTGTTGAGATCCGTGCTTCCAGGGGAGGTTGCGGCGGTTCGGGTTGTTATGTAGATGCCAATATTTATTCGTGGACGGTTGTGAATGATTTTGAAATCCAGACACAACCTGAAGGAGCGACGGTTTGTTACGGAGACAGGCATGAAATGTCGTTAACTGTGACCGGAGGTGTCCCTGCCTATTCCTACCAATGGCAGAGTTCAGAAACGCAATACGGGACTTACCTTGATATCAGCGGAGCACAGAGTCCAACATATAAACCCGCAGCTGATAATCCAGTTTCTGATAGAACTACATGGTACCAATGCAAGATCAATTCTGCAACCGGGTCAGGATGTCCCGAACAAATTACAACCCCGGTATCGATTACCGAAAGAGCTCAGTTTATTCCTGGAAACATTTCCAATGCATCCCAATCCATCTGCTATCATCATGATGCAACAACGCTCAACGTTTCTCCTACAGGAGCGAACGGTACCTATTCTTACAAATGGTTTTATAAACTGACCGGAGACTGTGATGGCAGCGGATGGACAGAAATTCCATCAACGAATTCACCCTCCTATACACCGACAGCGCTTACAACCACCACCATCTACCGGTGCGAAATAACACCGACGGGAACACCATCATGCGGTGCCTTATGGACAGACAACTGTGCTACGATCACAGTGAGCAGCCTGGAATCAGCCCTGATGGTCGATCCTTCTTATAATTCAAGCACACCCGGGTGGGGATGTACAAAGTTCGCATCGATCCAGAACGCTGTTGACAGGCTCGAACTGGGGGATGCAGGCGGCACGATCAACATTGCTGCTACAGCGTATGATGAATCGGTTACGGTGAAAAAAACAGGGATAACCTTTATCTCGTCCGGTATCATAGACATACAGCACAATCTCAGCCTTGCCAATGCCGGTGTTACCCTGACCATGGATGGCGACCTTACCATCGACGGCACCCTGACGCTCACCGATGTTGATGATTACCTCGTGATCGACAACAACACCCTCACACTGAACGGGGCCATTGCAGGAGACGGATCTCTGTCAGGCAGCAATGCATCCGGCCTGGTCATTACCGGCAGCGGAACATTCGGAACGGTGAATATTTCCGGCCCGCTGGGCGCTTTAACGATCAATCGTGCATCACAGACCATCAAGTTGGGAATCTGTGACTTTGTTTTTGAAGTGGATCATCTTGCCCTGACCAATGGTATACTGGAACTGAATGCCAATATGCTTAAGGTCAGCCAGTCATATAGCCGGAATTCCGGCTCAATCAAGGGTGATGCATCAGCTTCTTTATTTTTCGGAGCTGCCATGACCGTAAGTGGAAATCTGGTATTTGATGCATCGGGACAGGCTCTTGCAGAACTGACATCGGATATGGCAGGAAGCATTACTCTTACTACGCCTTTAACATCCACTTCAGTAACCTGGAACAACGGTACGTTTGTGACCGGTTCATCGGCAGCGCTTACGGCAGGCGTTTTAACGGTAGAGGTGACTGCAACGCTGACGACAGGTGCCGCGCTCCAGGCAGCCACGCTGACAAATATCGGCGCTGTTAACCTGGGAGGCGATGCTGTGATCACTGATATGCTTACTATGGGAGACTTTTCCAATCCATTAGTTCTTTCTTCATTGGATTTCAGGGGCAGGACACTGACACTAGAAGGTACAATCAATGTTACAGAGACCAGTTCTTTCATTACAAATGCTACATCCAACCTGATTCTTAACGGTTCAACCGCATGGGATCTGCATCATGCCATCACTTTACTGGGTGACCTGACGATCAACCGCAGCGGCGGTGTGACGATGACACACGATCTGGATGTGAGAAATGTTCTGACTTTAACAAACGGTGACTTTACTATGGGTGCGTATACACTGACCATTAATAATGCAATGGCAGGAAGCCTGGGCAACCTGAAATCAGATGCTTCCTCAGAACTTTATATTTGGGGCACAGGAGCAGGAATTCATATTCCTGCGCTGGGAAATCTTCTCCTCCTGACTGTTAATAACCCCAATGGAGCTGCTATTGATGGAGCCATAAGCATACACGACAAACTAACCTTACGAAATGGTCTCCTCAGCGGTGGCGGTAATTTAATCATGCTTGATGGAAAAACCATCGATCGTTACAGGTCAGGGGCGATTTGGGGCCGTCTAGATGCTGAGCCGGAATTTGGAGCTTCTGTTAACGTCCGTTATATCGGTGATACGCGAATGACTACCGGATTTGAGCTTCCGACGGCAAGTGTTGTGACGGATGTAACAGTCGGCAACAATTCAGCCGGCGTTGACCTTGGCGGCGACCGTGTGATCCACAATCTGACGTTTTTCTATGGTGATTTTTCAATCGGTTCCAAGACACTTACCCTAAATGGGGGACTGACGTTTCAAAACTATGGCACTTTAGTTGGCGGCACAACGTCAAACCTGATCCTTGGAGGAACGGCAGCGTTCAACCTTCCTTCCAGTGTTTCAGCGTTAAACGACCTTACAATCGACCGTAGCGGGGGTGTTTCACTACTTGGAGATTTATCGCTCGAAGGATTTTTATACCTGACCTCAGGTAATTTCAACCTAGGAAACTACCGGTTAACACTAAAGAAACAAATCCAGGGAACAACGGCTAACCTGGTTGCGACCTCTTCGTCGAAGATCACAATTGCCGGAACAGTATCCGGGATCGTGATACCCTCCACGGTTACAGCACTCAATAACTTCACGCTGAATAATGCACAGGGCACGACACTCCAGGGAGTGCTGGCATTAGCCAGTCTAACCCTCACAAATGGATTGATGAACTTAGGAGGTTATAATCTTACAACAGTTACCGCCTCAGGAAATTCGGACAGCTATGTCGTAGCCAATGCTTTACAGGCAGGGAGATTTGCCATGACCGGTGTTACCGGATCAGTTACCATGCCTGTCGGTTACGGCATCGGATCCTATACCCCTTTGCAGGTGAGCAATACTGCTCCTGAGGATTTCAGTATCGCCATCAGGCAGATCAGCAACATGAGCGATTTTACTTATCCTGTTCCTTCTCCCGACTTTGTTCAGTTAGAATGGGAACTGGCACGTACAGGCTCCGGCACTGCCGAGGTGACTTTTAACTGGAATTATGAAGGCTATGGCAGCGCACCGACTGAAGTAGGACATTACAGCACCAGTGTATGGTCTCCGGCTGGTACGATTACGGCATCATCCACCACTTCCGTTACCGTGAGCGGTGTTACCGCATTTTCTCCTTTTGCAGCTTATGGCAGCAAATTGGCAGTTGTTTATGTGGATGACATTAACGGGAATGATACCTATACGGGCGAACATGCCACCAATTCACCGGCTGGTACTGGTCCGAAGAAAACCATGACCGAAGCCCATAATGTGGTTGTAGGAGATGGCACCGGAAAGCTGATCATTGCCGATGGGACATCTTATGCTGAAGATCTGGCTGTGAGTAAAACGCTGATCTTTGAGACAACGACTCCGACCGCAGGAACATTTACACTCGGACAAACCCTTACGGTTACCGGCACACATGTCATCACGATGAATGGTAATATGGTTGTTCAAGGGGCATTGACATTAACCGCTTCGGGAGATAAAATTAATGTCGGAGCACATTCACTTTCTTTGGGAAGCTCCTGGAGTGGCAACGGATTCATCGTTGGTGGTGCAACCTCCAACCTCTCATTGGGCGGGCCTGTTTCATCATTCAACCTTGAGAGCAATGTACTTTATGACCTCACCATCAACGGAGCAGGCACGGTTGTCCTTAACACAAATTTTGCCGTCGACGGTACCTTAGCCCTGACGAATCCTACGGATTATCTTGCCATTGGTTCGCATACACTTACGCTGAACGGAACATTATCCGGAGACGGTTACCTGCAGGGAACAAGTTCTTCCATTCTGACTATAAATGGCAGCGGAGCTTTCGGAACGATGAACCTGAATGGGGAATTGTCCACTTTAAACCTCCTTAGGGGATCATCAGGAACCATCACTTTAGGGACTTGTAGTTACCCATTCAAAGTGGATATTTTATCCCTTTCGGCAGGGAACCTCGACCTTGGAGACAATCTGCTTGAGATAGATGGTGTTTACACGAGGGGGAGCGGTACTTTCTACGCTTCAACAACAAGCCTTGCAGGGCTTTATTTCAGCGGTTTAACAACAGGTGAGCTGATCTTTAGCGGTGGTACACCCATTCTGCCGGAACTTTATCTGAATACTCCCATGTCAATAAATATAGGTACAGCAATGGAAATCGGATCCGCTATGGTGAACACCGGGGAACTTACCACATCTGAAGCAGTGACGTTCGGAATGATAGAGAATGCCGCCAATATTACTCTAGGCGATGATGCCAGTGTTACGGGGTTGTTTGCACTGACTGATCCGGCTGCAATTTTTGCTGTTGGGGGGAATACCCTCACATTCAACGGTGATATCACCGGAACCGAATTTGGAACTCTTCAAGCTGATGCTACATCAACCCTTGTGTTCAACGGAACCACTGAATTTGACCTTCCTTCAAATATTTCGGAACTTAAAAACCTGACGATCAACCGTATTGATGGTGTGAACCTGACCGGCGACCTGGATGTGAAAAACGACCTTATGCTGACAAGCGGTGATTTTTCCATAGGCGGCCATAAACTGACCATCAATAATGCGATCGGCGGAAACCTGGCAAACCTGAAATCAGATGCTTCTTCCACATTTGAAGTTGCATTGAGCGGCCTTGGAACAGGATCGGGCATTCATGTTCCGGCTCTTTCAGATTTGAAAGAGCTTATCCTTGACAATTCACATGGTGCAATTGTTGATGGCGGGATCACGATCCACGATCAATTGACACTGAAATCAGGAATCCTGAGCGGCAGCGATAACCTGTCGATCATGACCGGGAAAACCATCGACCGGAGTGGTGGCAGTTTAAGCGCTGAACCAACATTCTTCACCTCCGTCAAAGTTCATTATACAGGCTCATCACTTATAACCACGGGATATGAATTGCCAGATGGGTTCAGTCCGGCGATCACTGATGTAACGGTGGATAATGGAGGAGCCGGAGTAAAGCTTGGAAACAACCGAGTTATCCATGACCTGACACTTACTAATGGCGATTTTTCCATTGACGGCAAAACATTGACAATTAATGGTGATTTGTCAGTAACCACGGGCCAGCTTAATGGAGGTATCACCTCGAACCTGAGCCTTGGAGGGACGGCAGCATTCAACCTTCCTTCCAATATAACGGATTTGAATGATCTTGAGATCAACCGCACCGGAGGCGTCTCACTTCTTGGAGACCTTTCTTTAGAGGGCTTTCTGTATCTGACTACTGGTGACTTCAACCTTACCGGTAACAGGCTAACGATCAAATCTCCGATCCAGGGAGTGACAGACAACCTGGTCACGACATCTTCTTCGAAAATTACAATAGCCGGATCAGTATCCGGGATCATTATACCATCCACGGTGACTGTTTTAAATAATCTGAAATTAGATAACGTTGCGGGTACTGCGCTTCAGGGAGCCTTATCTCTTGGAAGTCTTACCCTCACCAATGGATTGATTAACCTGGGTAATTATGACCTTACTACGGCAGTTGTTACCGGAAGCTCCTCCAGCTATGTGATTGCAGATGCTGCAACGGCTGGTAAGTTTAAGGTCACAGGAGTAACTTCAGCTGTTTCTATGCCGGTAGGGTATTCCTCATCTTCCTATACACCGCTTTCTGTCAGCAACAGTACATCGGCCGATTTTGCCATTGCGATCAAGCACATTGAAAACATGAGCGATTTTACCTCTCCTGTTCCCTCTCCGGAATGGGTGAAACTGGAATGGGAGCTTGAAAGGACTGGCGGAGGCACTGCAGAAGTGACTTTCAGATGGAATTCAGGTGAACAGCATCCTGATGTCTTTACACCTTCAGCAGTCGGACATTTTGACGGCACTGCATGGTTGCCGGCAGGCAGCATATCAGCCACTACAACATCAGCAACAGTAAGCGGGATCACTTCGTTCTCACCCTTTGCAGCCTATGGAGGGTTGATCGACCCGGTTTATGTAAATGATGTAACGGGAAGTAACGCCAATACAGGGGAAACGCCGGATAACATTCCAGCTGGAACTGGTCCGAAGAAGACCATCGAACAAGGACTTACCGTCGTTATAAATACGGGAGGAACAATCTATGTAGCTGATGGAACCTACAATCTGACCTCTCCACTTGATATAACCAAAGAAGTAAGCATTATAGGAAATATTGCAACACCTGCGAATGTTGTTGTCAATGCACCTTCAGGAGGGGTTATCAGCGGTGCCAATTCGTGTTTTGTTGTTATGGCTGATAATGTCTCAATCAAGGGTTTCAGGATTCAGGGTGCATTTCATACTGCTTTAGCCCAAAATGCCGGAATTTATGTGAATGACCAGGCACTTGGTCATTCTGGTCTTGAAAACATCACGATCAGTAACAACGAACTGTTTAACAATGGCTATGGAATCATTGCTGCAGACCTGAGAAACTCAATCATTTCCTACAACAAGGTTTACAGTTCAAAAAAGGTTACAGGCAAAGAATCTGAATCCGGAGTGGGTATCGTTCTTTACGGAAGGCATGAAGATGCTCTACGTACTTATAATGTTACGATTGATCACAATGAAGTTTACAACAATGAGACTGAAGGGATCAGGGTAGATGTAGAATCTGGTGCCGGAGGAACAAATTTTGTAAACGACCTGGCAATTGTTATCAGCACCAACACCATTTACAATAATGGAAGTACCATCGGAGGAGTTGATAAATTTGTGGGTATAAAATCCGCTGGTTGGAGTAAAGGCGTGACTCTCAGTCTTAATGAGATTTACAACCATAAAGGAGCCACGATCTCACCAAGCAGTGGAAATGCAGGAATATGGATTGCAGCCAGCAATGATTGGGAAATTAGCTCTGATAATAACATTCACGATAATCTTAATGGTATTTTCTTTGCCTATTCAACTTTTGATCCCGGTTCAGGAAGCCATGTTATTAATGGAAATGATATTCATGGAAATGTAAGAGGTATCTCTATTGATGATGGTTCTGAAGCAGTTGTAAACTATAATAAAATTTATTCGAATAACAGTACAACATTTTCTGGAATCGGGTATACCCCGTTTGGGGTTTATAACAACAGCACCACAGATTTGGATGCAAAATATAATTGGTGGGGCAGTGCCAAAGGTCCGACGGTTTCATCCAATGTATGTGGTGACGGTGACAGGATCACAAGCAATGTTACCTATGAGCCATGGTACAACAATGACGTTTTTACCACCCAGGTATACAAGCTGGTGGCTTACACGATAGGAGGAACCAAGAGCGTTTGTATTGCCGAGCACACAAATATCACTCTTTCAGGTTCTCAAAACGGAAGCAATTATAAATATAAGTTGTATAAAGATGGGATTGAAGTGCCCGGTTCAGAACAAGACGGAACGGGAAGTTCACTATCCTGGAATGTAACAACCTCCACAACCAGTCTTTATACAGTGAAAGCCAGGAATACCCTGAATTCATGTGAACTTGATATGAGCGGCAGCGCCAGGCTGTATGTAGGTCCTGTGACTGTTATTTCGAGCCTTTCAGGACATTGTGAAGGTGCATCAATTGACGTTCCTGTCAAGGTAGCTTCATTTGTCCAGGTCGGTTCGATCACTCTGACACTGAATTACAATTCTGCCCTTACGTATGCCGGTTACACGGTTCCCATCGGGGGGCCTGCAGTGACGATTTTCCCGGCAGGATCCGGTGTTCTTACAGTGGCCTATATGGTGACAAATCCTTTGGCACCGATCACGCTTCCTGACAGTTCGACACTATTCACCCTTCAATTTACTTATAACGGTGGAAATGGAACTGTTACATTTTACGATCCTCCGGAACAGACTGAAGCATGTGAATATGCCTGGATAGAGCCGCCAGCCCATCCAGGAGACCCGTTGAGTTATGTTCCGTTCTGTGATATTCCCAAAGCCAATTATTATTTTGACGGGACGGTGACGGGATTCCTGAGACCAAGAGCTTCCCTGACCGGAACAACAGCCATGTGCCTCAACCAATCCACTGATCTTTCGATAAGCTTCACGGAAGGAACAGCTCCCTGGTATTACAGTATCAATGGAGGTGCTGAAGTTACAGCCTCAACCAACCCCGAAACGATCCATGTAAGCCCGACTACCACAACAGATTATTCAATCACCAGCCTTCGGGATGCTCATTGCACTTCAATTTCTGCCGATTATGCAGGAACGGTGAGGGTTACTGTTAATCCGCTGCCGGATGCACCCATTGCAGGCGATTACAATAATTCCTATGACGGTGCAACTCATTGGGGAACTGCAACACCTCCGGTCGATTCGCATATAGTATGGTATACCGCCTCATCAGGTGGCACCGAGACTGTGGCCCCGTCACGGAAGTATGTCGGTTCATCTTCCGCCTGGGCAGAATCAGTGGTAAATACAACCGGGTGTAAAAGCACTTCGAGGACGTTGGTGACGGTGACAATAACTAATAAACCAGTCACCGTGACGGCAGTGACCGACACAAAGATCTATGATGGAGGCATTAGTTCATCAGCAGTTCCTATGGTAGGACCTCTTGCCAGTGGCGATGTTGTGAACGCAGTTCCGACCCAGACCTATGACAATAAGACTGTGGGTACAGGTCACGTGATGACGGCAGTAGGACTGACGATTAAGGATGCCCTCTCTGCAGACGTAACCTCAAACTATACGATCACCTATGATAAGGATTACACAGGAGTTATCAATCTGAAGGCAGTAAGTGTGACAGCAGTGACGGATACCAAGACGTATGATGGAGGTGTTACTTCCTCGGCTTCACCGATAGTAGGGACACTTGCCACTGGTGATGCTGTATTGGCTGCACCAACCCAGGTTTACGACGACAAGAATATTGGAACCACGCATGTTCTGAGTGCTTCCGGCCTGACGATCAAGGATGCCGGGAATGTTGATGTAACGGCGAACTATACCATCACCTATGTACCATCAGCGGCAACAGGCGTTATCAATCTGAAGGCAGTAAGTGTGACAGCAGTGACGGATACCAAGACGTATGATGGAGGTGTTACTTCCTCGGCTTTACCGATAGTCGGGACACTTGCTGCGGGAGATGCTGTACTGGCTGCACCGACGCAGGTTTACGACAACAAGAATATCGGAACCATGCATGTTCTGACGGCTTCTGGCCTGACGATCAAGGATGCCGGGAATGTTGATGTAACGGCAAACTATACGATCACCTATGTACCATCACCGGCAACAGGAGTTATCAATCTGAAGGCAGTAAGTGTGACAGCAGTGACAGATACCAAGACGTATGATGGAGGTGTTACTTCCTCGGCTTCACCGATAGTAGGGACACTTGCCACTGGTGATGCTGTATTGGCTGCACCAACCCAGGTTTACGACAACAAGAATATCGGAACCATGCATGTTCTGACGGCTTCCGGCCTGACGATCAAGGATGCCGGGAATGTTGATGTAACGGCGAACTACACCATCACCTATGTACCATCACCGGCAACAGGCGTTATCAATCTGAAGGCAGTAAGTGTGACAGCAGTGACGGATACCAAGACGTATGATGGAGGTGTTACTTCCTCGGCTTCACCGATAGTAGGGACACTTGCCACTGGTGATGCTGTATTGGCTGCACCAACCCAGGTTTACGACGACAAGAATATCGGAACCACGCATGTTCTGACGGCTTCCGGCCTGACGATCAAGGATGCCGGGAATGTTGATGTAACGGCAAACTATACGATCACCTATGTACCATCACCGGCAACAGGAGTTATCAATCTGAAGGCAGTAAGTGTGACAGCAGTGACGGATACCAAGACGTATGATGGAGGTGTTGCTTCCTCGGCTTCACCGATAGTAGGGACACTTGCCACGGGTGATGCTATACTGGCTGCACCAACCCAGGTTTACGACGACAAGAATATCGGAACCACGCATGTTCTGACGGCTTCCAGCCTGACGATCAAGGATGCCGGGAATGTTGATGTAACGGCAAACTATACGATCACCTATGTGCCATCACCGGCAACAGGAGTTATCAATCTGAAGGCATTAAGTGTGACAGCAGTGACGGATACCAAGACGTATGATGGAGGTGTTACTTCCTCGGCTTCACCGATAGTAGGGACACTTGCCACGGGTGATGCTGTATTGGCTGCACCAACCCAGGTTTACGACGACAAGAATGTAGGGACAACGCACGTTCTGAGTGCTTCCGGCCTGACGATCAAGGATGCCGGGAATGTTGATGTAACGGCAAACTATACGATCACCTATGTACCATCACCGGCAACAGGAGTTATCAATCTGAAGGCAGTAAGTGTGACAGCAGTGACGGATACCAAGACGTATGATGGAGGTGTTACTTCCTCGGCTTCACCGATAGTAGGGACACTTGCCACTGGTGATGCTGTATTGGCTGCACCAACCCAGGTTTACGACAACAAGAATATCGGAACCACGCATGTTCTGAGTGCTTCCGGCCTGACGATCAAGGATGCCGGGAATGTTGATGTAACGGCAAACTATACGATCACCTATGTACCATCACCGGCAACAGGAGTTATTAATCTGAAGGCAGTAAGTGTGACAGCAGTGACGGATACCAAGACGTATGATGGAGGAGTTACTTCCTCGGCTTCACCGATAGTAGGGATACTTGCCACGGGTGATGCTGTACTGGCTGCACCAACCCAGGTTTACGACAACAAGAATATCGGAACCACGCATGTTCTGACGGCTTCCGGCCTGACGATCAAGGATGCCGGGAATGTTGATGTAACGGCGAACTATACCATCACCTATGTACCATCACCGGCAACAGGAGTAATCAATCTGAAGGCAGTAAGCGTGACAGCAGTGACGGATACCAAGACGTATGATGGAGGTGTTACTTCCTCGGCTTCACCGATAGTAGGGACACTTGCCACGGGCGATGCTGTATTGGCTGCGCCGACGCAGGTTTACGACGACAAGAATGTAGGGACAACGCATGTTCTGAGTGCTTCCGGCCTGACCATTCAGGATGCCAGTTTAGTAAACGTGACAGCAAACTATACCATTACGTATATACCATCACCGGCAACAGGAGTTATTAATCTGAAGGCAGTAAGTGTGACAGCAGTGACGGATACCAAGACGTATGATGGAGGTGTTACTTCCTCGGCTTCACCGATAGTAGGGACACTTGCCACTGGTGATGCTGTACTGGCTGCACCAACCCAGGTTTACGACAACAAGAATATCGGAACCACGCATGTTCTGAGTGCTTCTGGCCTGACGATCAAGGATGCCGGGAATGTTGATGTAACGGCGAACTATACGATCACCTATGTACCATCAGCGGCAACAGGAGTTATCAATCTGAAGGCAGTAAGTGTGACAGCAGTGACGGATACCAAGACGTATGATGGAGGTGTTACTTCCTCGGCTTCACCGATAGTAGGGACACTTGCCACGGGTGATGCTGTACTGGCTGCACCAACCCAGGTTTACGACGACAAGAATGTAGGGACAACGCATGTTCTGAGTGCTTCCGGCCTGACCATTAAAGATGGCTTGAATGTAGACGTAACGGCAAACTATACGATCACCTATGTACCATCACCGGCAACAGGAGTTATTAATCTGAAGGCAGTAAGTGTGACAGCAGTGACGGATACCAAGACGTATGATGGAGGTGTTACTTCCTCGGCTTCACCGATAGTAGGGACACTTGCCACGGGTGATGCTGTATTGGCTGCACCAACCCAGGTTTACGACGACAAGAATATCGGAACCACGCATGTTCTGACGGCTTCCGGCCTGACGATCAAGGATGCCGGGAATGTTGATGTAACGGCGAACTATACGATCACCTATGTACCATCACCGGCAACAGGCGTTATCAATCTGAAGGCAGTAAGTGTGACAGCAGTGACGGATACCAAGACGTATGATGGAGGTGTTACTTCCTCGGCTTCACCGATAGTAGGGATACTTGCCACTGGTGATGCTGTATTGGCTGCACCAACCCAGGTTTACGACGACAAGAATATCGGAACCACTCATGTTCTGAGTGCTTCCGGCCTGACCATTCAGGATGCCAGTTTAGTAAACGTGACAGCAAACTATACCATTACGTATATACCATCACCGGCAACAGGAGTTATTAATCTGAAGGCAGTAAGTGTGACAGCAGTGACGGATACCAAGACGTATGATGGAGGTGTTACTTCCTCGGCTTCACCGATAGTAGGGACACTTGCCACTGGTGATGCTGTACTGGCTGCACCAACCCAGGTTTACGACAACAAGAATATAGGGACAACGCACGTTCTGAGTGCTTCCGGCCTGACCATTCAGGATGCCAGTTTAGTAAACGTGACAGCAAACTATACCATTACCTATGTACCATCAGCGGCAACAGGAGTTATCAATCTGAAGGCAGTAAGTGTGACAGCAGTGACGGATACCAAGACGTATGATGGAGGTGTTACTTCCTCGGCTTCACCGATAGTAGGGACACTTGCCACTGGTGATGCTGTATTGGCTGCACCAACCCAGGTTTACGACGACAAGAATATCGGAACCACGCATGTTCTGACGGCTTCCGGCCTGACGATCAAGGATGCCTGGAATGTTGATGTAACGGCAAACTATACGATCACCTATGTACCATCACCGGCAACAGGAGTTATCAATCTGAAGGCAGTAAGTGTGACAGCAGTGACGGATACCAAGACGTATGATGGAGGTGTTGCTTCCTCGGCTTCACCGATAGTAGGGACACTTGCCACGGGTGATGCTATACTGGCTGCACCAACCCAGGTTTACGACGACAAGAATATCGGAACCACGCATGTTCTGAGTGCTTCCGGCCTGACCATTCAGGATGCCAGTTTAGTAAACGTGACAGCAAACTATACCATTACGTATGTACCATCAGCGGCAACAGGAGTTATCAATCTGAAGGCAGTAAGTGTGACAGCAGTGACGGATACCAAGACGTATGATGGAGGTGTTACTTCCTCGGCTTCACCGATAGTAGGGACACTTGCCACGGGTGATGCTGTATTGGCTGCACCAACCCAGGTTTACGACAACAAGAATATCGGAACCACGCATGTTCTGAGTGCTTCCGGCCTGACGATCAAGGATGCCGGGAATGTTGATGTAACGGCAAACTATACGATCACCTATGTACCATCACCGGCAACAGGAGTTATCAATCTGAAGGCAGTAAGTGTGACAGCAGTGACGGATACCAAGACGTATGATGGAGGTGTTACTTCCTCGGCTTCCCCGATAGTAGGGACACTTGCCGCGGGAGATGCTGTACTGGCTGCACCAACTCAGGTTTACGACAACAAGAATATCGGAACCACGCATGTTCTGACGGCTTCCGGCCTGACGATCAAGGATGCCGGGAATGTTGATGTAACGGCGAACTATACGATCACCTATGTACCATCAGCGGCAACAGGAGTTATCAATCTGAAGGCAGTAAGTGTGACAGCAGTGACGGATACCAAGACGTATGATGGAGGTGTTACTTCCTCGGCTTCACCGATAGTAGGGACACTTGCCACTGGTGATGCTGTATTGGCTGCACCAACCCAGGTTTACGACGACAAGAATATCGGAACCACGCATGTTCTGACGGCTTCCGGCCTGACGATCAAGGATGCCGGGAATGTTGATGTAACGGCAAACTATACGATCACCTATGTACCATCACCGGCAACAGGAGTTATCAATCTGAAGGCAGTAAGTGTGACAGCAGTGACGGATACCAAGACGTATGATGGAGGTGTTACTTCCTCGGCTTCACCGATAGTAGGGACACTTGCCACGGGTGATGCTGTATTGGCTGCACCAACCCAGGTTTACGACGACAAGAATATCGGAACCACGCATGTTCTGACGGCTTCTGGCCTGACGATCAAGGATGCCGGGAATGTTGATGTAACGGCAAACTATACGATCACCTATGTACCATCACCGGCAACAGGAGTTATTAATCTGAAGGCAGTAAGTGTGACAGCAGTGACGGATACCAAGACGTATGATGGAGGAGTTACTTCCTCGGCTTCACCGATAGTAGGGACACTTGCCACGGGCGATGCTGTATTGGCTGCGCCGACGCAGGTTTACGACGACAAGAATGTAGGGACAACGCATGTTCTGAGTGCTTCCGGCCTGACGATCAAGGGTGCCGGGAATGTTGATGTAACGGCAAACTATACGATCACCTATGTACCATCACCGGCAACAGGAGTTATCAATCTGAAGGCAGTAAGTGTGACAGCAGTGACGGATACCAAGACGTATGATGGAGGTGTTACTTCCTCGGCTTCACCGATAGTAGGGACACTTGCCACGGGTGATGCTGTATTGGCTGCACCAACCCAGGTTTACGACAACAAGAATGTAGGGACCACGCACGTTCTGAGTGCTTCGGGCCTGACCATTCAGGATGCCAGTTTAGTAAACGTGACAGCAAACTATACCATTACGTATGTACCATCAGCGGCAATAGGAGTTATCAATCTGAAGGCAGTAAGTGTGACAGCAGTGACGGATACCAAGACGTATGATGGAGGTGTTACTTCCTCGGCTTCACCGATAGTAGGGACACTTGCCACGGGTGATGCTGTATTGGCTGCACCAACCCAGGTTTACGACAACAAGAATATCGGAACCACGCATGTTCTGAGTGCTTCCAGCCTGACGATCAAGGATGCCGGGAATGTTGATGTAACGGCAAACTATACGATCACCTATGTACCATCACCGGCAACAGGAGTTATCACTCTGAAGGCAGTAAGTGTGACAGCAGTGACGGATACCAAGACGTATGATGGAGGTGTTACTTCCTTGGCTTCACCGATAGTAGGGACACTTGCCACTGGTGATGCTGTACTGGCTGCACCAACCCAGGTTTACGACGACAAGAATATCGGAACCACGCATGTTCTGACGGCTTCCGGCCTGACGATAAAGGATGCCGGGAATGTTGATGTAACGGCAAACTATACGATCACCTATGTACCATCACCGGCAACAGGAGTTATTAATCTGAAGGCAGTAAGTGTGACAGCAGTGACGGATACCAAGACGTATGATGGAGGTGTTACTTCCTCGGCTTCACCGATAGTAGGGACACTTGCCACGGGTGATGCTGTACTGGCTGCACCAACCCAGGTTTACGACGACAAGAATATCGGAACCACGCATGTTCTGACGGCTTCCGGCCTGACGATCAAGGATGCCGGGAATGTTGATGTAACGGCAAACTATACGATCACCTATGTACCATCACCGGCAACAGGAGTTATCAATCTGAAGGCAGTAAGTGTGACAGCAGTGACGGATACCAAGACGTATGATGGAGGTGTTACTTCCTCGGCTTCACCGATAGTAGGGACACTTGCCACGGGTGATGCTGTACTGGCTGCACCAACCCAGGTTTATGACAACAAGAATGTAGGGACAACGCACGTTCTGAGTGCTTCCGGCCTGACGATCAAGGATGCCGGGAATGTTGATGTAACGGCAAACTATACGATCACCTATGTACCATCACCGGCAACAGGAGTTATCAATCTGAAGGCAGTAAGTGTGACAGCAGTGACGGATACCAAGACGTATGATGGAGGTGTTACTTCCTCGGCTTCCCCGATAGTAGGGACACTTGCCGCGGGAGATGCTGTACTGGCTGCACCAACCCAGGTTTACGACAACAAGAATATCGGAACCACGCATGTTCTGACGGCTTCTGGCCTGGCGATCAAGGATGCCGGGAATGTTGATGTAACGGCAAACTATACCATCACGTATGTACCATCAGCGGCAACAGGAGTTATCAATCTGAAGGCAGTAAGTGTGACAGCAGTGACGGATACCAAGACGTATGATGGAGGTGTTACTTCCTCGGCTTCACCGATAGTAGGGACACTTGCCACGGGTGATGCTGTACTGGCTGCACCAACCCAGGTTTACGACGACAAGAATGTAGGGACAACGCACGTTCTGAGTGCTTCCGGCCTGACGATCAAGGATGCCGGGAATGTTGATGTAACGGCAAACTATACGATCACCTATGTACCATCACCGGCAACAGGAGTTATTAATCTGAAGGCAGTAAGTGTGACAGCAGTGACGGATACCAAGACGTATGATGGAGGTGTTACTTCCTCGGCTTCCCCGATAGTAGGGACACTTGCCACGGGCGATGCTGTATCGGCTGCACCAACCCAGGTTTACGACGACAAGAATATCGGAACCACGCATGTTCTGACGGCTTCTGGCCTGACGATCAAGGATGCCGGGAATGTTGATGTAACGGCAAACTATACGATCACCTATGTACCATCACCGGCAACAGGAGTTATTAATCTGAAGGCAGTAAGTGTGACAGCAGTGACGGATACCAAGACGTATGATGGAGGTGTTACTTCCTCGGCTTCACCGATAGTAGGGATACTTGCCACGGGTGATGCTGTACTGGCTGCACCAACCCAGGTTTACGACAACAAGAATATCGGAACCACGCATGTTCTGACGGCTTCCGGCCTGACGATCAAGGATGCCGGGAATGTTGATGTAACGGCGAACTATACCATCACCTATGTACCATCACCGGCAACAGGAGTCATCAATCTGAAGGCAGTAAGCGTGACAGCAGTGACGGATACCAAGACGTATGATGGAGGTGTTACTTCCTCGGCTTCACCGATAGTAGGGACACTTGCCACGGGCGATGCTGTATTGGCTGCGCCGACGCAGGTTTACGACGACAAGAATGTAGGGACAACGCATGTTCTGAGTGCTTCCGGCCTGACCATTCAGGATGCCAGTTTAGTAAACGTGACAGCAAACTATACGATCACCTATGTGCCATCACCGGCAACAGGAGTTATAACCGCAGTTCAGTTGACGCCACATATTACGGCCATCAGCAAATGCTACGACGGTAATACCACCGCTGTATTAAGCGCACAGTGGGTAACAGGAATGGTAAATGGAGAAACTAGTGTTACTTTGATTGTTGGAGCAGCCAATTTCAACACTGCTGCACCCGGTAATGGAAAGCTTGTCACGGCAACCTCGCTGAGTCTCGGTGGACCGGATGCAAGCAACTATAAATTGGCCACCGGCGCCACTGCTACAACAACAGCCGACATTTATCCGACGCCTGTTGCTGATATCAGTGTTTCGACTCCGATCAGTTGCCATGACGGGACAGGAACTGTAACAATTACGCCAACTGTAGGTACTGCTCCGTTTGATTTCACATTCGGTACATACACTAACCAGACAGGCATTTTTACCGGAATACCAACCGGTACTTATTCATGGTCATTTACCGACAGTCATACATGTGTTTCCGAAACAGGCTCATTCTTTGTTCCGGAACCTGCCGCCATCCCATTAAGCGGAAACATCAACTACCTGAACAGCGGGCTAACACCTATGGACAGTGTAACGGTAATCCTTCGGCAGGGAAGCACGGATGTGCTGACAACCATAACCAACGCTGCCGGTCATTACGCGTTTGCCAATGTATGCCCGGGCGATTACACGGTGGTGCTCGATGCAGTGGTCAATGGCGTACATAAGATCACGGGTGGTGTCAACACAACGGATGCAGCTAATGTTAATCTGTGGAGTGTCTTCCCAAACCCGATCCAAAAGGTCAAATTCTATACAGGTGACGGAGTTATGACCAATGATCTTTGGTCGGATGATGCCGGAAGGATCATGCAGTACTTCCTGACACTCGGGACTGCAGGTTGGGTTGACCGTGGTTCATGGACATTCTGGAAAACAGGAGAGACAATTAGCGAAAACCCGATCACTCCACCTTCAGGGTTGCAGAGACCATCAGTAACAATCCTTCCGCTCAGCGGACCGAATACCCAGAATTTCTATGCAATGGTAACGGGCGATTTCAACGGCAGTTTCACACCGAAAACCGGCAAACATGCCAGCGAAACCCTTACCCTGAACCAGGGAGAAACCCTGAAAGCAGGTGCAGGAGTTTACGTGGAGCTTCCGGTTTATGCTGAATCAGCAATGGAAGTAGGTGCTGTTTCGATGATCATGAACTTCCCGCAGAAACTGGCCGACATCCAAGGCATTTACCTGGCAGGCGATCCTTCAATACATGTCCTGTACAGTGTAAACGGTGACGAACTCAGGATAAGCTGGACATCCATGACACCGATGTCACTGAACCCGGGCGATAAACTGCTTACGCTCCAGTTGATGACCAGCAGTACATTCGGAAAGGATGACATGATCCGTTTCACACTGGCCGATGATGAACTCAATGAGCTTGCCAATGGAAGAGGCCTTGTGATCGGAAATGCAGTCCTGAAGGTTGATGCAATAGGGTCTTCAGCATTGGGTACGATAGACGTTCCAACAGCAAAGGATATTACGCTGACAAACTACCCGAACCCATTTGCCGGAAGGACCACGATTGCTTATTCACTGCCGGTTACAGGAGAAGTAAGCATTGAATTGCGCGATATGCTGGGCAGGGTTGTCATGACCCCGGTTGATAAGGAATTCCAGTTATCCGGAGATCATAAAATGATCATCAATGCCGGTAACCTTGAGCAGGGGATCTATACAGCCACACTCACCTTAAATGTCGAAGGACAGAAGATGATGCGTACCATTAAAATTATCAGGAATAATTAGCAGGCGGTAAAGAGCGGAGGGGTGGATCCCTCCGCTCTTCTTTATCTGAAAAACCGCCATTCCGATCAAGAAATCACTCATCAGAGAATGATGCATGAACACCTGGACGGTTTCAGCATTAAACTCCGGTTCCACAGGAGACGGAGTTTTGCCATTAATAAATGAGTAAAATATAAAGCCGTGTATAAACATTTATTGATCCTGTGGATTTTTACCGGTTTGGCATGCCAAACTATAGTTGCGCAGAATGCACCGGCCTCGACGATCGGGATTGTTACAACGTATGCACCAACAGCAACCGTTCCATTGAGGGCAGTAAGCTTTTCAAACATCGGGAGTTGTAACCTGAAAATAGTATATGATCCGGCCGTAGCCATTGCTACGTCGGTCACAGTCGGTAATCCATTGCTGGGCGGCAATCTTGTATACAATGTTTCCGCTCCTGGTGTGATTACCCTGGGGTGGTACACCTGGCCGGGGGTAACATTGCCTGATAATTCGGTCATTTTTAATGTTAACTTTTCCAGAGCAGGACCGGGCAGTACACTCATTGCATTTGATGATAATGGTAATTCATGCAAGTGGGGTGATGGTAATTCAGTAAACCTTAATGATATACCCGCCTCAGACTTTTACATCAGCGGATCACTGAATTTTCTGCTCCATTTGGCCCCGGTTACCATGGTGCCAATGTTGAAGGGAAATCCCGGAATGATGATACATGTGCCTGTGAGGGTCTCAAATTTTACAAGCATAGGACGCATATCCCTCTTCATGCAATACTTTTCTTCCGCCCTGACTTATCAATCCTTTACCAATAATTCAGACTTCCCGAACCTGGTTATAGAAGGTAGCATTCCCGGACAAGTAACTTGTGAGGGAAATATTTCCTCTGGTTCACCCGGGATAATGCTCGCTGACAGTTCCATTCTACTTACACTTCACTTTACATACAATGGAGGAACAACAGGCATGACCTGGATTGATAATGGATCCTCCTGTGAATATACCGATGAATTTTTCAATCCGCTTCCTGATACTCCTTTTTCAAGTTATTATATCAACGGATCTGTTACTCCGGAAACCACTACAGGAACGGGAGATGATTTAACCCATGTATCTTACCGGTTAACGGTCGGAGCCAATACCCTTGCATTTTCTCTTCCGGTTCCAGGTCAGGTTAGCATCACACTGAGGGATATCCAGGGAAGGGTTGTTATGATTCCTGTGAAAAAGGAAACAATGTCATCCGGGGATCATCGAAAGAACATTGATACAGGCAAACTTACACCGGGTATTTACCTGGTTACATTGACGCTGAATGCCAATGGGCAAATGTTAATAAGCACCATAAAAACAGTATTCAATTTTTGAATTTGCAAATAACAACACATTATAACCCTGTGTCCTGATTTTCGACTGATACAAGGTCCTTGTTACTAATGATAAACGAATTAAAACCTAAAGCCGTGAAAAAATTTACACTGATTCTCTGGATCCTGATCGGATTGACATTTCAGAAAATAAATGCACAGAATGCACCGATCTCAACAATCGCTACGGTAACCGGGTATTGCTCAACCGTTACTGTACCGATCACTGCCACCAACTTTTCGAACATCGGGAGCTGTAACCTGAGGATAACCTATGACCCGGCAATAGCCACTGCAACATCGGTTACACTTGGTAATCCCCTGATGGGTGTTTATCTCTCATCCAACCTTGTTACCCCTGGTCTGATAACCCTTGGGTGGTTCATCTGGCCAGGAGTCACACTGCCGGATAATTCGGTAATTTTCAATATCAAATTTTCGAGGACAGGAACAGGGAGCACTGTCATTACGTTTGTAGATAATGGTAATTCATGTAAGTGGGCAAATGGAAATTCGGTAAACCTGACCGACACGCCGTACGAGACCTATTACCACAATGGAACGCTATCTTTTCCGCTGCACACGGCCCCTGTGACCACGGCTCCTGCACTGAATAACAAGTGTCGCGGTACGACAATCGATGTGCCGGTAAAAGTCGCAAATTTTAACTGTATTGGTGGAATTTCCCTTTTAATGCAATATAATTCCAGCGTGCTTACTTATCAATCCTTTACGAACACGTCGGGTTTCCCGGGACTGTCAGTGGGAGGGAGCATACCAGGCTCAGTAACAGTCGGAGGTTTCATACCCGTAAGCACTCCAGGAATAACCCTGTCAGATAATTCTATTTTGGTAACATTTCATTTTACATATAACGGTGGTTCGACCAACCTTAACTGGGTGGATGATGGTTCTTCCTGCGAATATACCGATGAACAATATATTGCATTGCCTCAAACTCCATTTTCCAGTTATTATTCCAACGGGTCTGTGAGTGAAGATGTAACACCTCCGACAATCACCTGTCCGGGCGGATTGACAGCTTCCTGTTCCATCACAGAGAAACCTCCTTATGCCACATATGCAGCTTTTACTGCTGCAGGCGGCAGCGCATCGGATGCATGTGGGATAAATGCTTCAAGTTTTATCCTGGTTAGTGAAGTAAGCGACGGAAACACCTGCCCTGAAGTGGTGACAAGAACCTACAGGATTGCTGATAATTCAGGCAACACAGCAACGTGCCAGCAGACGGTGACGATTCATGATGAGACTCCACCAACAATCAACACATGTCCGCCGACCCTGGATTTTGCAGGTTGTTCGACGGATGTCATTATACCGCTCGCCTATTCAGAATCTATAGTCAATGTGAATTTATCTCTTTTCACAGATGCAGGAGGTGTCGCTACCGATGCATGTGGTGTAACAACTTTCAGGTATCAGGATAGCAAGTCCGGTGTCTGTCCGATAATTGTGAACCGCTCCTGGATGATAAGTGATGCCTGTGGTAATATGACTGTATGCAATCAGGCCATCAATATTACTCTTCCTGCACCAGCCTTTGCCACCCCGGTTCCGGAAGAACTCACAGTTGCCTGCGGTGCAGCCACAACCAGTTCATTAAGCTATACCAATGGACAGACCAGTGGTTGCGAGATCAGCGGATCGGTCACTTCAACCTTAAGTGCTCAAACTCCTGCTGGCTATTGCGGAGGTGACATCACCGAAACATGGACTTACACTGATATTTGCAACCGGACGATCACCAAAACACACACAATTCATGTACAGCCTGCTGCTGTAGCAGCATTTGCCACACCGGATCCAACAGAGCTGACAGTCGCCTGCGGAGCAGCAACGACCAGTTCATTAAGTTATACGAACGGTCTGACCGGAGCTTGCGAGATCAGCGGCTCTGTGACCTCGAGCCTTGGCTCACTTCCGCCAACCTATTGCGGAGGGGATGTGACGGAGACCTGGACCTTTACGGATCTGTGCAGCCGTACGATTACCAAAACCCGCACGATCCATATTCTTCCGGCAACCGTGGCAACCTTTGCTAACCCGGTTCCTTCTGAACTGACGGTCGCTTGTGGACAGGCCACGACCAGTTCATTGAGTTATACTAATGGCTTAAGCGGTGCTTGTGAGATCAGCGGAACTGTTACGTCAAGCCTGGGAACCCTGCCTTCAAACTATTGCGGAGGGGATTTGACGGAGACCTGGACCTTTACCGATCTGTGCAGCCGTACGATAACCAAAACCCGCACGATCCATATTCTTCCGGCAACCGTGGCAGCCTTTGCTAACCCGGTTCCGTCTGAACTGACGGTCGCGTGTGGACAGGCCACGACCAGTTCATTGAGTTATACCAATGGCTTAAGTGGTGCTTGTCTGATCAGCGGTTCTGTTACCTCAACTCTGGATTCTTATCCGAATTTTTGCGGAGGCGATATTACAGAGAACTGGACCTTTACGGATCTTTGCAACCGGACGATCACCAAGACCAGGATCATCCATGCATTGCCGGCCACCGATCCGGTTTTTGACTCGCATCCGGATATAACCATAGGCTGTGGAACTGCTACAACGAGTTGGTTAAGCTATAGCAATGGACTGACCGGAGCATGTGAGATCAGCGGCTCGGTCATCTCGAGCCTTGGACCTCTGCCTCCGAATTATTGTGGCGGGGATGTCACCGAAACCTGGACTGCGCATTATTGTGGGACTGGAACAATTACTACCAGTCGTACGATCCATATCCGTCCTGCCCCTGTAGCGGCCTTTAGTACACCTTATCCGGTTGAAATTACGGTAGCCTGCGGAGCGGCAACGACAAGTTCCTTAAGCTATACCAATGGTATGAGCGGTGAATGCGAAATCAGTGGTTCTGTCACATCGAGCCTGAGTGACCAGACTCCTGCAGGCTACTGCGGAGGTGACATCACAGAGACCTGGACCTTTACGGATCTATGCAACCGGACGATCACCAAGACCAGGATCAATCATGTCAGCCCGGCCCCGGCAGCCTATTTTGTGAATTCACCTGTCAATATAACAGTACCATGTGGTGGGGTACCCCCCATCCCAACGGTAGGTTATACGAATGGACAGACATCACCCTGCGAGATAAGCGGTTCAGTGACGGCTACACGTATAGGAAGCAGCACTGTTTGTGGTGGCAGCTTTACCGATAGCTGGACGTATACGGATCTTTGTAACCGGACTATCACCGGAAGCCGGACGATCACGGTTGATGCGGCCTCATTGCCAGTCTTTGCCTCCGTTGCCGATATCACGGTTCAGTGTGGACAAACCACCACCAGTGAACTGGGATATGACAATGGTGGCTTACTGCCAGCGTGTAAAATCTCTGGTTCAGTGACCTCGACATTAAGCGCACAGAATCCATCAGGTTATTGCGGAGGGGATATCACCGAGACCTGGAGTGTATTGATCTGTGGACAAACGATCACCCAGTCCAGGACCATCCATGTACAGCCTGCGGCGATGCCTGTCTTTGCAGCGGTGACGGATATTACGATACCATGCGGAGCAGCCACGACCAGTTCGCTGGGATATGACAATAATTTACCGGAGCCATGCAAGATCAGCGGATCAGTGACCTCGACCTTGAGTGCCCAGAACCCATTGGGATACTGTGGTGGCGACATCACCGAGACCTGGAGCGTAGTGATTTGTGGACAAACGATCACCCAAACCAGGACCATCCATGTACAGCCTGCAGCCATGCCGGTCTTTGCCAGTGTATCGGATATAACGGTACCTTGCGGAGCTGCCACAACCAGTTCGCTGGGATATGACAATAATTTACCGGAACCCTGCAAGATCAGCGGATCAGTGACCTCGACATTGAGTTCACAGGTACCTGCAGGATATTGTGGTGGCGACATCACCGAGACCTGGAGTGTTGTGATCTGTGGTCAAACGATAACCCAAGCCAGGATCATTCATGTACAGCCGGCGGCCATGCCGGTCTTTGCAGCGGTGACCGATATCACGGTACCATGCGGAGGAGCCACGACCAGTGTCCTGGGATATGACAACAATTTACCGGAACCATGCAAGATAACCGGATCAGTGACCTCGACGTTAGGTTCACAGGTACCTGCCGGTTTTTGTGGTGGGGATATCACCGAGACCTGGAGCGTAGTGATTTGTGGACAAACGATCACCCAGTCCAGGACCATCCATGTACAGCCGGCGGCCATGCCGGTCTTTACCGGTGTATCAGATATTACGATACCTTGCGGAGCTGCCACAACCAGTGTCCTGGGATATGACAACAATCTACCGGAGCCATGCAGGATCAGCGGATCAGTAACTTCGACCTTGGGTTCACAGGTACCTTCCGGTTATTGTGGTGGCAACATCACCGAGACCTGGAGCGTAGTGATCTGTGGACAAACGATCACCCAAACCAGGATCATCCATGTACAGCCGGCGGCCATGCCTGTCTTTACCGGTGTATCAGATATCACGGTACCTTGCGGAGCTGCTACGACCAGTATTTTGGGATATGACAACAATTTGCCGGAACCCTGCAAGATCAGCGGATCAGTGACCTCGACATTGGGTTCACAGGTACCTGCAGGATATTGCGGAGGGGATATCACAGAGACCTGGAGCGTAGTGATCTGTGGACAAACGATCACCCAGTCCAGGACCATCCATGTACAGCCGGCGGCCATGCCTGTTTTTACCAGTGTATCGGATATAACGGTCGCCTGCGGAGCAGCTACGACCAGTGTCCTGGGCTATGACAATAATTTACCGGAACCATGCAAGATCAGCGGATCGGTGACTTCGACCTTAAGCGCCCAGAACCCAACGGGATATTGCGGAGGCGACATTACCGAGACCTGGAGCGTAGTGATCTGTGGACAAACGATCACCCAAACCAGGATCATCCATGTACAGCCGGCGGCGATGCCGGTCTTTGCCGGTGTATCGGATATAACGGTACCTTGCGGAGCTGCCACAACCAGTGTTCTTGGTTATGACAATAATTTACCGGAACCATGCAAGATCAGCGGATCGGTGACTTCGACCTTAAGCGCCCAGAACCCAACGGGATATTGCGGAGGCGACATTACCGAGACCTGGAGCGTAGTGATCTGTGGACAAACGATCACCCAAACCAGGATCATCCATGTACAGCCGGCGGCGATGCCGGTCTTTGCCGGTGTATCGGATATAACGGTACCTTGCGGAGCTGCCACAACCAGTTCGCTGGGATATGACAACAATTTGCCGGAACCCTGCAAGATCAGCGGTTCTGTGACCTCGACGTTAAGCACGCAGAACCCATTGGGTTATTGTGGCGGCGACATCACCGAGACCTGGTCAGTTGTTATCTGTGGACAAACGATAACCCAAGCCAGAATCATCCATGTACAGCCGGCCGCAATGCCGGTCTTTGCAGCGGTGACAGATATCACGGTACCTTGCGGAGCTGCCACAACCAGTTCGCTGGGATATGACAATAATTTACCGGAGCCATGCAAGATCAGTGGATCAGTGACCTCGACGTTAAGCGCCCAGAACCCATCGGGATACTGCGGAGGGGATATCACAGAGACCTGGAGCGTAGTGATCTGTGGACAAACGATCACCCAGTCCAGGACCATCCATGTACAGCCGGCGGCCATGCCGGTCTTTACCGGTGTATCAGATATTACGATACCTTGCGGAGCTGCCACAACCAGTGTCCTGGGATATGACAATAATTTACCGGAGCCATGCAAGATCAGCGGATCAGTGACCTCGACCTTGAGTGCCCAGAACCCATTGGGATACTGTGGTGGCGACATCACCGAGACCTGGAGCGTAGTGATTTGTGGACAAACGATCACCCAAACCAGGACCATCCATGTACAGCCTGCAGCCATGCCGGTCTTTGCCAGTGTATCGGATATAACGGTACCCTGCGGAGCTGCCACAACCAGTGTCCTGGGATATGACAATAATTTACCGGAACCCTGTAAGATCAGCGGATCGGTGACCTCAACGTTAAGCGCTCAGAACCCATCGGGTTATTGCGGAGGGGATATCACCGAGACCTGGAGCGTAGTGATTTGTGGACAAACAATCACCCAGTCCAGGACCATCCATGTACAGCCGGCGGCCATGCCGGTCTTTGCAGCGGTGACAGATATCACGGTACCATGCGGAGGAGCCACGACCAGTGTCCTGGGATATGACAACAATCTACCGGAGCCATGCAGGATCAGCGGATCAGTAACTTCGACCTTGGGTTCACAGGTACCTGCCGGTTTTTGTGGTGGGGATATCACCGAGACCTGGAGCGTAGTGATTTGTGGACAAACGATCACCCAGTCCAGGACCATCCATGTACAGCCGGCGGCCATGCCGGTCTTTACCGGTGTATCAGATATTACGATACCTTGCGGAGCTGCCACAACCAGTGTCCTGGGATATGACAACAATCTACCGGAGCCATGCAGGATCAGCGGATCAGTAACTTCGACCTTGGGTTCACAGGTACCTTCCGGTTATTGTGGTGGCAACATCACCGAGACCTGGAGCGTAGTGATCTGTGGACAAACGATCACCCAAACCAGGATCATCCATGTACAGCCGGCGGCCATGCCTGTCTTTGTAGGTGTATCGGATATCACCGTACCCTGCGGTGGTGCTACGACCAGTGTTTTGGGGTATGACAATAATTTACCGGAACCATGCAGGATAAGCGGATCAGTGACTTCGACGTTAAGCGCCCAGAATCCATTGGGTTATTGCGGAGGGGATATCACAGAGACCTGGAGCGTAGTGATCTGTGGTCAAACGATAACCCAAGCCAGGATCATTCATGTACAGCCGGCGGCTATGCCTGTCTTTACCGGTGTATCAGATATCACGGTACCTTGCGGAGCTGCTACGACCAGTGTTTTGGGATATGACAATAATTTACCGGAACCATGCAGGATAAGCGGATCAGTGACTTCGACGTTGGGTTCACAGGTGCCTGCCGGTTATTGTGGTGGCGACATCACCGAGACCTGGAGTGTTGTGATCTGTGGACAAACTATCAGCACCTCGCGTATCATCCACGTGAGCCCGGCCACAATGCCTGTCTTTGCCAGTGTATCAGATATCACCGTCCCGTGTGGATCAGCTACGACCAGTGTACTGGGATATGACAACAATTTACCGGAGCCATGTAAGATCAGCGGATCCGTGACTTCGACGTTAAGCGCCCAGAATCCATTTGGATACTGTGGTGGGGATATCACCGAGACCTGGAGCGTAGTGATCTGTGGACAAACGATCACCCAGTCCAGGATCATCCATGTACAGCCGGCGGCTATGCCGGTCTTTGTGGCGGTGACAGATATCACGGTACCCTGCGGTGGTGCTACGACCAGTGTTCTTGGTTATGACAATAATTTACCGGAACCCTGCAAGATAAGCGGTTCAGTGACTTCGACCTTGAGTGCTCAGAATCCATTGGGTTATTGCGGAGGGGATATCACCGAGACCTGGAGCGTAGTGATTTGTGGACAAACAATCACCCAGTCCAGGACCATCCATGTAAAGCCGGCGGCCATGCTGGTCTTTGTAGGTGTATCGGATATCACCGTACCCTGCGGTGGTGCTACGACCAGTGTTTTGGGATATGACAATAATTTACCGGAACCATGCAGGATAAGCGGATCAGTGACTTCGACGTTGGGTTCACAGGTGCCTGCCGGTTATTGTGGTGGCGACATCACCGAGACCTGGAGTGTTGTGATCTGTGGACAAACTATCAGCACCTCGCGTATCATCCACGTGAGCCCGGCCACAATGCCTGTCTTTGCCAGTGTATCAGATATCACCGTCCCGTGTGGATCAGCTACGACCAGTGTACTGGGATATGACAACAATTTACCGGAGCCATGTAAGATCAGCGGATCCGTGACTTCGACGTTAAGCGCCCAGAATCCATTTGGATACTGTGGTGGGGATATCACCGAGACCTGGAGCGTAGTGATCTGTGGACAAACGATCACCCAGTCCAGGATCATCCATGTACAGCCGGCGGCTATGCCGGTCTTTGCAGCGGTGACCGATATTACCGTCCCATGCGGTGGAGCCACAACCAGTGTTCTTGGTTATGACAATAATTTAGCGGAACCCTGTAAGATCAGCGGATCCGTGACCTCGACGTTAAGCGCCCAGAATCCATTTGGATACTGTGGTGGGGATATCACCGAGACCTGGAGTGTGGTTATCTGTGGACAAACGATCACCCAAACCAGGATCATTCATGTACAGCCGGCGGCCATGCCGGTCTTTGCGGGTGTATCGGATATCACGGTACCTTGCGGAGCTGCCATAACCAGTGTTCTTGGTTATGACAATAATTTGCCGGAACCATGCAAGATCAGCGGATCAGTGACCTCGACATTAAGCGCACAGAACCCATCGGGATACTGTGGTGGCGACATCACCGAGACCTGGAGTGTTGTGATCTGTGGTCAAACGATCACCCAGTCCAGGATCATCCATGTACAGCCGGCGGCCATGCCGGTCTTTGCAGCGGTGACAGATATTACGGTACCCTGTGGTGGCGCTACGACCAGTGTTCTTGGTTATGACAATAATTTACCGGAACCCTGCAAGATCAGCGGCTCAGTGACTTCGACATTGGGTTCTCAGGTCCCTGCAGGATATTGCGGAGGTGATATCACCGAGACCTGGTCAGTTGTTATCTGTGGACAAACGATCACCCAGTCCAGGACCATTCATGTACAGCCGGCGGCCATGCCGGTCTTTGCAGCGGTGACCGATATTACCGTCCCATGCGGTGGAGTCACAACCAGTGTTCTTGGTTATGACAATAATTTAGCGGAACCCTGTAAGATCAGCGGATCCGTGACCTCGACGTTAAGCGCCCAGAATCCATTTGGATACTGTGGTGGGGATATCACCGAGACCTGGAGCGTAGTGATCTGTGGACAAACGATCACAAAATCCAGGATCATTCATTTACAGCCGGCGGCCATGCCGGTCTTTGCAGCAGCCCCGGATATAACGGTACCCTGCGGATCAGCCACAACCAGTTCGCTGGGATATGACAACAATTTGGCGGAACCCTGCAGGATAAACGGATCAGTGACCTCGACGTTAAGCGCCCAGAATCCATTGGGTTATTGTGGTGGCGACATCACCGAGACCTGGAGCGTAGTGATCTGTGGACAAACGATCACCCAGTCCAGGATCATCCATGTACAGCCGGCGGCCATGCCGGTCTTTGCAGTGGTGACAGATATTACCGTCCCATGCGGTGGAGCCACGACCAGTGTTCTTGGTTATGACAACAATTTGGCGGAACCCTGCAAGATAAGCGGTTCAGTGACTTCGACCTTAAGCGCCCAGAACCCAACGGGATATTGCGGAGGCGACATTACCGAGACCTGGAGTGTTGTGATCTGTGGTCAAACGATAACCCAAGCCAGGATCATTCATGTACAGCCGGCGGCCATGCCGGTCTTTGCAGCAGCCCCGGATATAACGGTACCCTGCGGATCAGCCACAACCAGTTCGCTGGGATATGACAACAATTTGGCGGAACCCTGCAGGATAAGCGGATCAGTGACCTCGACGTTAGGTTCACAGGTCCCTGCCGGATATTGTGGAGGTGACATCACCGAGACCTGGACATTAGTTATCTGTGGTCAAACGATTACCAAAACAAGGATCATCCATGTACAGCCAGCCGCAATGCCGGCCTTTGCAGCAGCTTCTGATATCACGGTAGCTTGCGGAGCAGCCATGACGAGTGACCTTGGATATACCAATGGTCTACCGGCACCATGCCTGATCAGCGGAACAGCGACCTCGACGTTAAGCGCTCAGAACCCATTGGGATACTGTGGTGGAGACATCACTGAGACCTGGTCAGTAGTTATCTGTGGACAAACGATCACAAAATCCAGGATCATTCATGTACAGCCGGCGGCGATGCCGGTCTTTGCCGGTGTATCGGATATTACCGTCCCATGCGGATCAGCCACGACCAGTGTCCTGGGATATGACAATAATTTACCGGAGCCATGCAGGATAAGCGGATCCGTGACCTCAACGTTAAGCGCCCAGAACCCATCGGGTTATTGCGGAGGCGACATCACCGAGACCTGGAGCGTAGTGATCTGTGGACAAACCATCACCCAATCCAGGACCATCCATGTACAGCCGGCGGCAATACCGGTCTTTGCAGCGGTGACTGATATTACGGTACCATGCGGTGGGGCCACGACCAGTGTCCTGGGCTATGACAACAATTTACCGGAGCCATGCAGGATCAGCGGATCAGTGACCTCGACGTTAAGCGTCCAGAACCCATCGGGTTATTGTGGAGGGGATATCACCGAGACCTGGAGCGTAGTGATCTGTGGACAAACGATCACCCAGTCCAGGACCATCCATGTACAGCCGGCGGCCATGCCGGTCTTTGCAGCGGTGACAGATATTACCGTCCCCTGCGGTGGCGCTACGACCAGTGTTCTTGATTATGACAATAATTTAGCGGAGCCATGCAGGATCAGCGGATCGGTCACCTCTATGTTAAGCGCCCAGAACCCATCGGGTTATTGTGGAGGTGACATCACCGAGACCTGGAGCGTTGTAATCTGTGGGAATACGATCACCAAATCCCGGATTATCCACGTTCAGCCGGCCACAATGCCGGTCTTTGCAAGTGTATCGGATATTACGGTGCCTTGCGGATCAGCCACGATCAGTGTTCTTGGTTATGACAATAATTTAGCGGAACCCTGTAAGATCAGCGGATCCGTGACCTCGACGTTAAGCGCCCAGAATCCATTTGGATACTGTGGTGGGGATATCACCGAGACCTGGAGCGTAGTGATCTGTGGACAAACGATCACCCAGTCCAGGATCATCCATGTACAGCCGGCGGCGATGCCGGTCTTTGCAGCGGTGACAGATATTACCGTCCCATGCGGTGGAGCCACGACCAGTATCCTGGGCTATGACAACAATTTGCCGGAACCCTGCAAGATCAGCGGATCAGTGACCTCGACGTTGGGTTCACAGGTCCCTGCAGGATATTGCGGAGGCGACATTACAGAGACCTGGAGCGTAGTGATCTGTGGACAAACGATCACCCAGTCCAGGATCATCCATGTACAGCCGGCGGCCATGCCGGTCTTTGCAGCGGTGACAGATATTACCGTCCCCTGCGGTGGCGCTACGACCAGTGTTCTTGGTTATGATAATAATTTACCGGAACCCTGCAAGATAAGCGGATCAGTGACCTCAACGTTGAGTTCACAGGTCCCTGCAGGATATTGCGGAGGCGATATCACCGAGACCTGGAGTGTGGTTATCTGTGGACAAACGATCACCCAGTCCAGGACCATCCATGTACAGCCGGCGGCCATGCCGGTCTTTGCAGCAGCCCCGGATATAACGGTACCTTGCGGAGCAGCCACAACCAGTTCGCTGGGATATGACAATAATTTACCGGAACCCTGCAAGATCAGCGGATCAGTGACCTCAACGTTAAGCGCCCAGAATCCATTGGGATACTGTGGTGGGGATATCACCGAGACCTGGAGTGTAGTGATTTGTGGTCAAACGATAACCCAAACCAGGATCATCCATGTACAGCCGGTGGCCATGCCGGTCTTTGTGGCGGTGACAGATATCACGGTACCCTGCGGTGGTGCTACGACCAGTGTTCTTGGTTATGACAATAATTTACCGGAACCCTGCAAGATCAGCGGTTCAGTGACTTCGACATTGGGTTCACAGGTCCCTGCAGGATATTGCGGAGGCGATATCACCGAGACCTGGAGTGTTGTGATCTGTGGTCAAACGATAACCCAAGCCAGGATCATTCATGTACAGCCGGCCGCAATGCCGGTCTTTGCATCGGTGACCGATATCACGGTACCCTGCGGTGGTGCTACGACCAGCGTTCTTGGTTATGACAATAATTTACCGGAGCCATGCAGGATAAGCGGCTCAGTGACCTCGACGTTAAGCGCCCAGAATCCATCAGGTTATTGCGGAGGGGATATCACCGAGACCTGGAGCGTAGTGATCTGTGGACAAACGATCAGCACCTCGCGTATCATCCACGTGAGCCCGGCCGTAATGCCGGTCTTTGCATCGGTGACCGATATCACGGTGCCCTGCGGTGGGGCTACGACCAGCGTTCTTGGTTATGACAACAATTTACCGGAGCCATGCAGGATAAGCGGATCAGTGACCTCGACATTGGGTTCACAGGTACCTGCAGGATATTGCGGAGGGGATATCACCGAGACCTGGAGCGTAGTGATCTGTGGTCAAACGATAACCCAAACCAGGATCATCCATGTACAGCCGGCGGCTATGCCGGTCTTTGCAGCGGTGACCGATATTACCGTCCCATGCGGTGGAGCCACAACCAGTGTTCTTGGTTATGACAATAATTTAGCGGAACCCTGTAAGATCAGCGGATCCGTGACCTCGACGTTAAGCGCCCAGAATCCATCAGGTTATTGCGGAGGGGATATCACCGAGACCTGGAGTGTATTGATCTGTGGACAAACGATCACCCAGTCCAGGACCATCCATGTACAGCCTGCGGCGATGCCGGTCTTTGCAGCGGTGACGGATATTACGATACCATGCGGAGCAGCCACGACCAGTTCGCTGGGATATGACAATAATTTACCGGAGCCATGCAAGATCAGCGGATCAGTGACCTCGACCTTGAGTGCCCAGAACCCATTGGGATACTGTGGTGGCGACATCACCGAGACCTGGAGCGTAGTGATTTGTGGACAAACGATCACCCAAACCAGGACCATCCATGTACAGCCTGCAGCCATGCCGGTCTTTGCCAGTGTATCGGATATAACGGTACCTTGCGGAGCTGCCACAACCAGTTCGCTGGGATATGACAATAATTTACCGGAACCCTGCAAGATCAGCGGATCAGTGACCTCGACATTGAGTTCACAGGTACCTGCAGGATATTGTGGTGGCGACATCACCGAGACCTGGAGTGTTGTGATCTGTGGTCAAACGATAACCCAAGCCAGGATCATTCATGTACAGCCGGCGGCCATGCCGGTCTTTGCAGCGGTGACCGATATCACGGTACCATGCGGAGGAGCCACGACCAGTGTCCTGGGATATGACAACAATTTACCGGAACCATGCAAGATCAGCGGATCAGTGACCTCGACGTTAGGTTCACAGGTACCTGCCGGTTTTTGTGGTGGGGATATCACCGAGACCTGGAGCGTAGTGATTTGTGGACAAACGATCACCCAGTCCAGGACCATCCATGTACAGCCGGCGGCCATGCCGGTCTTTACCGGTGTATCAGATATTACGATACCTTGCGGAGCTGCCACAACCAGTGTTCTTGGTTATGACAATAATTTACCGGAACCCTGCAAGATCAGCGGTTCAGTAACTTCGACCTTGGGTTCACAGGTACCTTCCGGTTATTGTGGTGGCAATATCACCGAGACCTGGAGCGTAGTGATCTGTGGACAAACGATCACCCAAACCAGGATCATCCATGTACAGCCGGCGGCCATGCCTGTCTTTACCGGTGTATCAGATATCACGGTACCTTGCGGAGCTGCTACGACCAGTATTTTGGGATATGACAACAATTTGCCGGAACCCTGCAAGATCAGCGGATCAGTGACCTCAACGTTAAGCGCCCAGAACCCATCGGGTTATTGCGGAGGCGACATCACCGAGACCTGGAGCGTAGTGATCTGTGGACAAACGATCACCCAAACCAGGATCATCCATGTACAGCTGGCGGCGATGCCGGTCTTTGCCGGTGTATCGGATATAACGGTACCTTGCGGAGCTGCCACAACCAGTTCGCTGGGATATGACAACAATTTGCCGGAACCCTGCAAGATCAGCGGTTCAGTGACTTCGTCATTAAGCACCCAGAACCCATTGGGTTATTGTGGCGGCGACATCACCGAGACCTGGAGTGTGGTTATCTGTGGACAAACGATCACCCAGTCCAGGACCATTCATGTACAGCCGGCGGCCATGCCGGTCTTTGTGGCGGTGACGGAAATCACGGTACCCTGCGGTGGTGCTACGACCAGTGTTCTTGGTTATGACAATAATTTACCGGAACCCTGCAAGATCAGCGGTTCAGTGACTTCGACATTGGGTTCACAGGTCCCTGCAGGATATTGCGGAGGGGATATCACCGAGACCTGGAGTGTATTGATCTGTGGACAAACGATCACCCAGTCCAGGACCATCCATGTACAGCCTGCGGCGATGCCTGTCTTTGCAGCGGTGACGGATATTACGATACCATGCGGAGCAGCCACGACCAGTTCGCTGGGATATGACAACAATTTACCGGAGCCATGCAAGATCAGCGGTTCAGTGACCTCGACATTAAGCGCCCAGAACCCATCGGGATATTGTGGCGGTGACATCACAGAGACCTGGAGCGTAGTGATCTGTGGACAAACGATCACCCAGTCCAGGACCATCCATGTACAGCCGGCGGCTATGCCGGTCTTTGCCGGTGTATCGGATATAACCGTCCCATGCGGTTCTGCTACGACCAGTGTCCTGGGATATGACAACAATTTACCGGAACCATGCAGGATAAGCGGATCAGTGACCTCGACATTGGGTTCACAGGTACCCGCTGGATATTGCGGAGGCGATATCACCGAGACCTGGAGCGTAGTGATCTGTGGACAAACGATCACCCAAACCAGGATCATCCATGTACAGCCGGCGGCCATGCCGGTCTTTGTGGCGGTGACCGATATCACGGTGCCCTGCGGTGGAGCAACGACCAGTGTCCTGGGCTATGACAATAATTTACCGGAACCCTGCAAGATCAGCGGGACAGCAACCTCGACGTTAAGCACCCAGAATCCATTGGGATACTGTGGTGGGGATATCACCGAGACCTGGAGTGTAGTGATTTGTGGTCAAACGATAACCCAAACCAGGACCATCCATGTACAGCCTGCAGCCATGCCGGTCTTTGCCAGTGTATCGGATATAACGGTACCCTGCGGAGCTGCCACAACCAGTGTCCTGGGATATGACAATAATTTACCGGAACCCTGTAAGATCAGCGGATCGGTGACCTCAACGTTAAGCGCTCAGAACCCATCGGGTTATTGCGGAGGGGATATCACCGAGACCTGGAGCGTAGTGATTTGTGGACAAACAATCACCCAGTCCAGGACCATCCATGTACAGCCGGCGGCCATGCCGGTCTTTGCGGGTGTATCGGATATCACCGTACCATGTGGATCAGCTACGACCAGTATTTTGGGATATGACAACAATTTGCCGGAACCCTGCAGGATAAGCGGTTCAGTGACATCGACATTGGGTTCACAGGTACCTGCAGGATATTGCGGAGGGGATATCACAGAGACCTGGAGCGTAGTGATCTGTGGACAAACGATCACCCAGTCCAGGACCATCCATGTACAGCCGGCGGCCATGCCTGTTTTTACCAGTGTATCGGATATAACGGTCGCCTGCGGAGCAGCTACGACCAGTGTCCTGGGCTATGACAATAATTTACCGGAACCATGCAAGATCAGCGGATCAGTGACCTCGACGTTAAGCACCCAGAATCCATTGGGTTATTGCGGTGGCGACATCACCGAGACCTGGAGCGTTGTGATCTGTGGTCAAACGATAACCCAAGCCAGGATCATACATGTACAGCCGGCGGCCATGCCGGTCTTTGCCGGTGTATCGGATATAACGGTACCTTGCGGAGCTGCCACAACCAGTTCGCTGGGATATGACAACAATTTGCCGGAACCCTGCAAGATCAGCGGTTCTGTGACTTCGACATTAAGCACGCAGAACCCATTGGGTTATTGTGGCGGCGACATCACCGAGACCTGGTCAGTTGTTATCTGTGGACAAACGATCACCCAGTCCAGGACTATTCATGTACAGCCGGCGGCCATGCCGGTCTTTGCGGGTGTATCGGATATCACCGTCCCATGTGGATCAGCTACGACCAGTGTCCTGGGCTATGACAATAATTTACCGGAACCATGCAAGATCAGCGGATCGGTGACTTCGACCTTAAGCGCCCAGAACCCATTGGGTTATTGTGGAGGGGTTATAACAGAGACCTGGAGTGTTGTGATCTGTGGACAAACGATCACCCAAACCAGGATCATCCATGTACAGCCGGCGGCGATGCCGGTCTTTGCCGGTGTATCGGATATAACGGTACCTTGCGGAGCTGCCACAACCAGTTCGCTGGGATATGACAACAATTTGCCGGAACCCTGCAAGATCAGCGGTTCTGTGACCTCGACGTTAAGCACGCAGAACCCATTGGGTTATTGTGGCGGCGACATCACCGAGACCTGGTCAGTTGTTATCTGTGGACAAACGATAACCCAAGCCAGAATCATCCATGTACAGCCGGCCGCAATGCCGGTCTTTGCAGCGGTGACAGATATCACGGTACCTTGCGGAGCTGCCACAACCAGTTCGCTGGGATATGACAATAATTTACCGGAGCCATGCAAGATCAGTGGATCAGTGACCTCGACGTTAAGCGCCCAGAACCCATCGGGATACTGCGGAGGGGATATCACAGAGACCTGGAGCGTAGTGATCTGTGGACAAACGATCACCCAGTCCAGGACCATCCATGTACAGCCGGCGGCCATGCCTGTTTTTACCAGTGTATCGGATATAACGGTCGCCTGCGGAGCAGCTACGACCAGTGTCCTGGGCTATGACAATAATTTACCGGAACCATGCAAGATCAGCGGATCAGTGACCTCGACGTTAAGCACCCAGAATCCATTGGGTTATTGCGGTGGCGACATCACCGAGACCTGGAGCGTAGTGATCTGTGGACAAACGATCACCCAAACCAGGACCATCCATGTACAGCCTGCAGCCATGCCGGTCTTTGCCAGTGTATCGGATATAACGGTACCTTGCGGAGCTGCCACAACCAGTTCGCTGGGATATGACAATAATTTACCGGAACCCTGCAAGATCAGCGGATCAGTGACCTCGACATTGAGTTCACAGGTACCTGCAGGATATTGTGGTGGCGACATCACCGAGACCTGGAGTGTTGTGATCTGTGGTCAAACGATAACCCAAGCCAGGATCATTCATGTACAGCCGGCGGCCATGCCGGTCTTTGTGGCGGTGACAGATATCACGGTACCCTGCGGTGATGCTACGACCAGTGTTCTTGGTTATGACAATAATTTACCGGAACCCTGCAAGATCAGCGGTTCAGTGACTTCGACATTGGGTTCACAGGTCTCTGCCGGTTATTGTGGTGGCGACATCACCGAGACCTGGAGTGTTGTGATCTGTGGTCAAACGATAACCCAAGCCAGGATCATTCATGTACAGCCGGCGGCCATGCCGGTCTTTGCAGCGGTGACAGATATTACCGTCCCCTGCGGTGGCGCTACGACCAGTGTTCTTGGTTATGACAATAATTTACCGGAACCCTGCAAGATCAGCGGTTCAGTGACTTCGACATTGGGTTCACAGGTCCCTGCCGGTTATTGCGGAGGGGATATCACCGAGACCTGGAGCGTAGTGATCTGTGGACAAACGATCACCCAGTCCAGGACCATTCATGTACAGCCGGCGGCGATGCCGGTCTTTGCCGGTGTATCGGATATAACGGTACCTTGCGGAGCTGCCACAACCAGTGTTCTTGGTTATGACAATAATTTACCGGAGCCATGCAGGATAAGCGGATCAGTGACCTCAACGTTAAGCGCCCAGAATCCATTGGGATACTGTGGTGGGGATATCACCGAGACCTGGTCAGTTGTTATCTGTGGACAAACGATCACCCAGTCCAGGACCATCCATGTACAGCCGGCGGCCATGCCGGTCTTTGCGGGTGTATCGGATATCACCGTCCCATGTGGATCAGCTACGACCAGTGTCCTGGGCTATGATAATAATTTACCGGAACCATGCAAGATCAGCGGATCGGTGACTTCGACCTTAAGCGCCCAGAACCCAACGGGATATTGCGGAGGCGACATTACCGAGACCTGGAGCGTAGTGATCTGTGGACAAACGATCACCCAAACCAGGATCATCCATGTACAGCCGGCGGCGATGCCGGTCTTTGCCGGTGTATCGGATATAACGGTACCTTGCGGAGCTGCCACAACCAGTTCGCTGGGATATGACAACAATTTGCCGGAACCCTGCAAGATCAGCGGTTCTGTGACCTCGACGTTAAGCACGCAGAACCCATTGGGTTATTGTGGCGGCGACATCACCGAGACCTGGTCAGTTGTTATCTGTGGACAAACGATAACCCAAGCCAGGATCATCCATGTACAGCCTGCAGCCATGCCGGTCTTTGCATCGGTGACCGATATCACGGTACCCTGCGGTGGTGCTACGACCAGCGTTCTTGGTTATGACAACAATTTACCGGAGCCATGCAGGATAAGCGGATCAGTGACCTCGACATTGGGTTCACAGGTACCCGCTGGATATTGCGGAGGCGATATCACCGAGACCTGGAGCGTAGTGATCTGTGGACAAACGATCACCCAAACCAGGATCATCCATGTACAGCCGGCGGCCATGCCGGTCTTTGTAGGTGTATCGGATATCACCGTACCCTGCGGTGGTGCTACGACCAGTGTTTTGGGGTATGACAATAATTTACCGGAACCATGCAGGATAAGCGGATCAGTGACTTCGACGTTAAGCGCCCAGAATCCATTGGGTTATTGCGGAGGGGATATCACAGAGACCTGGAGCGTAGTGATCTGTGGACAAACGATCAGCATTTCGCGTATTATTCATGTTGACCCGGCTTTATTGCCGACAATGACAGCACCATCTGATATCGCGGTTGATTGTAACTCCATTCCTGCAGCCAGCACGTTGACATATACAAATGGACTGAGTGGTGGTTGCCTGATCTCGGGGACATCAGATCTTTCTACGTTCACAACGATAGATCCTGGTCACTGTAACGGGAAGATCCGACAGGAATGGACAGGGACAGATAATTGCGGAAGAGCAATCGTTGCAGTCTCCCGGATTATTTCTGTCATAGACAACACTCCTCCGACAATCACCTGTACAGGAGATCAGAACCGCACTGCCTCAATAAGCAATTATCAATACCAGTCAGTTGCAACTGAATTTGATCCATTAATGGTAAACGATGATTGTTCAACCCCGGTTCTAATATCAGGTTGGTCATTATCTGGCGCTACAACAGGATCAGGCACTTCAACCACACTTGCCGGAGAATTCTTCAACGTCGGGAACACACTTGTTACATGGACGGCAAAAGATGCCTGCGACAATACCAATACCTGTTCTTTCACCGTGCATGTGGATATGCCCACACAGTTTACCATCTCCGGCACTCTGAAATATTATAAACCAGGTTCGGTAAATATTGCATTGGGTGATGTAACACTTTGGTTACTGGACGATTCATATACGAAGGTCGCCGAATGTACAACACTAGCCGGTATAGGCAATTACTCATTCAATGGTGTAAATAACGGAAACTATTATATCATTGTGCATAATAATCCTGAAACAGTCGGAGGAATAAATGCGACCGATGCTTCATTGGTGAACTGGTGGAGCACCCATCCGGTTCCAATTGAACGGGTGAAATTCCAGGCCGGTGATGTTGCATGGTCAAGTCCGGGTACTCCTTACTTCTGGATTAATTCCACAGATGCTTACAGGATCCAGCAGTATTTTGTTTATGGTACAGAATTCGACAGGGCAATATATTCTGAAACCCAATGGACATATTGGAAAGCAGCTGAAATGGTGATCTCTGACAATATACCCGGTCCGGTTTATTTTGATGAAAATCTTGATATGAATGTTACGGTCGCAGGTTCATCGGTTAATTATCAAATTCTTGCTTTGGCCATAGGTGATTATAACAGCAGTTTAAATCCGGTTCCGCTGAAGGATCCGGCAAGTGAAACGCTGACGTTATCAAATATTGATAACCACGAATTGGGCCCAAACAGCGAGATCGAATTACCTGTCAGAATGGTAAATGCTTCGAAAGTCGGAGCTTCTTCCATCATCATGAACTTCCCGGGTGATATAGTGGAAGTTAATGATGTAGTGATGCGGGGTGGCAATGGCCAACTTGACTGGTCGGTCATCGGCAACGAACTGAGAATAGGATGGTACACGGCTTATCCACTCAGCCTCGCTGCCGGCGCCGACCTTTTTACCTTGAAACTGAAGACAACCAGCTCTTTCAGCAAGGATAAACAGATCAGGTTTACGCTTTCCCCCGATCTGAGGAATGAACTCGCTGATGATCAGTACAATATTATACCGGATGCGGTCCTTAACATTGATCTGATCTCAGGCTCTTCCATAGGTATTCCTGAACAACCGGGTCCGGCACAGTTGACTCTTGAAAATCATCCGAATCCCTTTGCAGATTACACCACCCTCTTTTATACGCTGCCTTTCGATGGCCAGGTTACACTGACTATCCACAGCATGATAGGTGAGGAATTACAAACCCTTGTAAAGGAATTTGAATTGCAGGGCGATCATTCATTACGATTCAATACTACAGATCTGCCAACAGGCTTTTATACGGCCACGATCAGGCTGAAGAATAACGGCAATGAACTGATCCGTACGATCAAGCTGATTCGCAGCAATTAGCAGAAAAACTTTCCAAACGAAAACGGGGACTCATGGCGAGATCCCCGTTTTTTTTGGCACAGGCAACAGGCAATAGGCAACAGGCATTAGGCATTAGGTGCCTGTATTATTGATAGAGTCGGGTAAGCTAATTGACGGTGCTGGGGCCTGAAATTCCTGCGGCATTGTTGCGGAGTGATTGCGAAGGAGCCGGCCCGGTCAGAATTCAGAGGGTGGGAGGGAGAATAATTGGATAATTTTGGAAGGAAAGCGCAAAAAATAATTTCATTTCAGGCAAAATCGAAGTAAAAATCAAATGTTTTTTTCTTCAGGACATAGTTCTTCCGTTTCCCCTCATGGGGAACGGACTTTTAACGGAAAAATGTATAGGCGTCATTCCATTCAACGCTATTGGAAACCCGTTGGCAATCTGAATGATTCTGTTATAGAAACCGGTCCGCGGCCCAGTTCGACCCTCATGGATAACTTCGGCCCGGGGTTAACCGTCCTGACTATATAGGCCCAGGTGAGACCATCTCCTGTGCAGGCAGCAGTGCCCGTTTCGAGTACTTCGCCCCCCAGCCCGATGATATGCAGCCGCACGGAGGCGGCTCCGAATTTCTTCCGGAGCATGACCCGGATCGCCTCGCCCCGGTGACCGGTAAACCCTGTGGCGTCGACCTCCCTGATCCTGAGGTTCTTCAGGTAATCGGCGATGGCCACGTTGTAGGCGTTTTGTCCGCCTTTCGCCCGCTTCCTGTAGTGACGGAGGATCTTTTCATCTTTCAGCCTGTTTTTGGCCCAGCATACGGCTTCCCTGAATTTCATCCTGTTTGACCGTTGAAGGATGCTCCATTTCCGCTTGCTGTAATCCGCCACGTTCGACATCACGCTCCGGCCTCCGAAATAGCGTAATACCAACTGGTTCCCAATTTTCCCGTGGAAACCCTGTGTGAGTAAATTTGTCCTGCTTACTGACATATAACATGGATTAAGAGTTAATCCACATTAATCGGTTTCGTTATCAATAGGTAATACGTTTTCAGCAACTATTTTTACAAAATGTGATAATTTTCACATCCCGCATCCCGCATCCCGCATCTATATCTTCACACTAACCCCAAACAGGAAGTTAACCAACGCCTGCGGAAAATAACCGTTCTCTTCATATTCTGCCCCATCAAACAGGTAGGGGTAAACCCACCCGTTGGTTTCATATTTCATACTGAAAATATTGTTTACCATCAGGTTGAAGCCGATTTCCCTGATGACTTTTGTTTTAACAGTATATCCGATGATTGCATTATTGACGAACCAGGGATCCAGGCTGTGCTTCTTGTTGGATGTATTATCGATGTATTGCCGGCCTGCATACCTGGAATTCCAGGTCAGGGAAAGGTTCTTTACCGGTGTGAATACGAAAGAATTGAACAGGATTATATCCGGAGAAAAGGATAGGTTGGTCGTCCCGAGATTCCGCACCTCCTGGTTGATCCAGTTGAAATCAGCATCATAATTGTCGATGTATTGCGTGAAATCCTTTATTTTATTTGTGCTGAACGTTGAATTGAAGTTCCACCGGAACCATTTGAAAATGTCAGCCGTGGCTGTCAGCTCGATGCCGGCCCGGTAACTGTGCGGCACATTGGTCATGATCGCTTCGCCTACACTGTTGATCATCCCGGTAAGAACGAGCTGGTTTTTATAGTCCATATAATAGATGTTTGCACCGGCCATGAATTTTTGCATTCTCAACTTGTACCCGAGCTCATAATCGTACATGGTTTCATTCACCGGCATCTGCCCGGGTTCCGCCACTTCATAATTGTTGCGGTTCGGTTCGCGGTTACCGACGGCAAATGAGAAGTAGGCACTCTGGTTATCTGTGATGTCGTAGTATAACCCGGCTTTCGGGTTGAAGAAATTGAAAAGGTGCGTCTGATCGAGGTATCGCAGATCCTCTAGCGTCCCCGATATTTTGTAATTGACATACCGGTATTGCAGATCTGCAAAGAGGTTCAGCCTTTTCATTACCTGGTAATTGAGCCTTGCGAATACATTTACATCCGCTTTCTTCCCGCTGTTGTCGTACCAGTTTGTTTCGTTCGTTCCATTCGATGCATATTCAGCCCAGATCACCTTTCCATAGTGCTTCCCGTCATAATAATTGCCCGCCCCGCCAAGCGTAATCCTGACTTTGTCTGCAGGATCGTAGTTCACGGAAAAGGTAAATCCATAAAAACCATTATCCAGCCATTTTCTGTTGATCAGGTTGGTCCTTGAAATTGTATCACCTCCCAAAAATAAAGTGTCAAGATTGTATGCGGAAAATGCCTGGTTTTCTTTGTAGTTTTCATAGTACCCGGAACCATGGGTATAGTGTAATGCGGCGTTAATATTAGCGTTCCTGCTTATTTCATTAGAAAAGATAAGCTGGTAGTGTGTTTGAGAATAGTTGTCTGTTTGATTGTCGTAATAGGTCAGGTTTCCGTTCTTGTCAGTATACTCTCCGGCAGGATTGTAAGTTCTGTTCGTCGCCAGTGAGTCTTTGGGAACACCTTCCCAGGCCTGGTAGGTCTTCTCGAATCCTGACAGAATGTTAAGCTTCACCGTTGTTTTCTTTCCGAAATATCCTCCGGAAATATAAAAAGAGGTCAGCTTCGAGAATGCCCGGTCAATGTAACCATCGGATGTGATCCGTGATATCCTCCCGTCAAATGCGAATTTGTTGGCCATCATTCCCGTCCCGAAACGCAATGTATTCTTGAATGTATTGAATGATCCTGCAGAACTGTTTAATTCTGCATAGGGATCCTGGTTGAGCGGTGTCGTCTGAATGTTGACCGAGGCACCGAAAGCCCCGGCTCCGTTGGTTGAAGTCCCGACCCCCCGCTGGATCTGTATATTATCCGTAGAAGAAGCCAGGTCTGGCAGGTCGACGAACCATACACCCTGCGATTCCGCATCATTCAACGGAATTCCATTCAATGTTACGTTGATCCTGGTAAGATCGCTTCCGCGGATGTTAATACTGGTGTACCCAATGCCCGTGCCGGCATCGGATGTGACAACGACAGACGGGGTATTTTCAACGATGAATGGAAGATCCTGCCCAAGGTTCGCCTGTTCCAGCGCCATCCGGTCAATGGTAGAGTAGGTGGTAGGAGTTTTTGGCTGGGCTCTTGTTGCAATTATATTGATCTCTTCACCGAGAATGGCACTATACTCCATCTCGAAATTTATTATAGTATCATTCCGGAGATTCATTTCCTTACGGATGGTGTTATACCCGATAAAAGAGATAATCATTGCAGCCTGGCCGCTTTTCAGGTTCCGGATCAGGAAGGTTCCTTTACTGTCAGTCGCGGCTGAAACAAAAGAATTATCAATTTTGACCGATGCTCCCTGAAGTGGCTTCTGTGTTGACTTATCCAGAATATGCCCGGAGATGGTAACCTGGGCCATTCCATAATTGGTAAAAGCCAATAGCCAACAGCCAAAAGCCAACAGCCAATAGCCAACAGCCAACAGCCGCTTTTTCCTTAACATGAGGGTGGAAAGAATTGTGAACATAAGATTGATCTTAAAGATGAATCACACTTTTAATCAATCAATAGAGGAAAGATGATGGTATTTGCACTTTTCCTACGCCGGCATTACCCGGATCAGGTTCAAGAGTATAATCTCAGCCTTTACAGTAAGGCACCCCTATTGGATATGACCACAAAGGTAATTATGAATTATGAATTATGGTTTATGAATTATGAAAATTGAATAGGAATTACCACATTTTTTAAATTTCGCTACTTCGCTATTTCGCTATTTCGCTACTTCGCTATTTCGCTATTTCGCTACTTCGCTATTTCGCTACTTCGCTACTTCGCTACTAATGATTGTTTTCTATCTTTGTCAAAACTCCACACCATGAAACTCATCATCATCAACGGGCCGAATCTCAATCTCCTGGGCACGAGGGAACAGGAAATCTACGGTTCGAGATCTTTTGAACAGTTTTTAATTGAACTCCGCGATCTATACCACGAAACAGAGATTGGGTACTTTCAGAGCAATATTGAAGGTGAACTGATAACTGCGATACAGGATGCTGCCTCGGTTTATGAAGGCATCATTCTGAATGCCGCTGGTTATACGCATACATCCGTTTCCATTGCAGATGCAGTAAAGACTGTCAACATCCCTGTTATAGAAGTTCATATATCGAATATCTTTGCCCGTGAATCGTTCCGTCACACTTCGATGATAGCGCCTTTTGCAAAAGGAAGCATTATTGGCTTTGGACTTGAATCCTACCGTTTGGCAGTGGAGAGCTTTATGAATGGCGGAAGATGGTCAGTGTAAGAATTTTTCCGGATCAAGGTCGGTGAATTTCTTTTTTCCTTTGAGGAAATATTCTGTAACAATATTACTACTGTATACATTTGTCATATTCCCTTGCTTTAGGAGCTTCCTTTTATGACGCGTTTTGGAAAGTGTTGAATAGAAGCTCACATGTGCCTTGGCGACCGCCCAGAAGTCTTTGAAACCCGCGGTGAACAAAAATTTCATCGCGGCTATACCATCGAGGATCAGCCGTTTGGCGAATACTTCAAAAAGCAAATTATCGGGAAGGTTTTTATACAGCAGGAAGAAATTATTCCGGAAGTTGTAATATGTTTTTCGCCATGATATTTTGGGGAGTGTACCGCCGCCGATATGATAAACCGTCGAGCCGGGACAATACATGATCCTGTATCCTTCATTCTTCAAGCGCCAGCAGAAATCGATCTCCTCCATGTGTGCAAAGAAATCAGAATCAAGACCACCCATCTTGTGATACAGGTCTGCCCTTACAAACATGCATGCGCCGGTAGCCCAGAAAATCTCTGCAGGATCGTCATACTGCCCGAGGTCTTCTTCAATGGATAGAAAAAGCCTTCCCCGGCAAAACGGGTAACCATACTTGTCGATGTACCCGCCTGCAGCTCCGGCATATTCAAAGTGTGAGCGGTTTTCGTAAGACCTGATCTTCGGTTGGCAGGCAGCAATACCCGGATCTTTGTCCATCATCCGGATGACTGGTCTGATCCAATCGGCGGTGACTTCAATATCGGAGTTCAACAATATGTAATATTCCGCACTTACCTGTTGAAGGGCTTCATTATAACCACCGGCAAAACCACTGTTTGTCTTATTCCTGATGATCCTGATTGCGGGAAAGTTCTTTTCAAGGAACCCGACAGAATCATCTGTGGAGGCATTGTCGGCAACGATTATTTCTGCGTCGGTTCTGCTGTGCTCAATGAGAGGAGGTAAGAATTTCTCAAGAAATTTCCGGCCATTCCAGTTCAATATAACGACAGCAACACGCATCAACAGTCAATTATGAATTACGAAAAACGAATTACGATTAATTCAAAAATATTGAAAATCCAGAGTTGAAGAAACGCAGCTGATCTGAACAGGATATTTTCGATTCCTCAAGTTTGTAAAATTATAAAATTATCTTGATGGAAAAAATAATTATAGCAAATAGTAGGAGGATTGGAATTGCAATTTTCCCAAATATCAAACGGTATAAATCGCTAATGCAGGAATAATAAAAACAACTCATTCCAAAGGTTCCGAAATTGATTCGGAAATCGAAATTCTAAATTGAATCCTGAAATCCAAAATCTGAATTCTGAATTTAATTTGGTAGTTCCCAGTAATCCCTTGCAAAGTCACCCCACGAATTGATCGTTTCCGTTTGCTGAAGAACACCCGGGGCAATGAGTTTTCCCTGGAGGAACCTGTGCCAGGCAGGATAATTCACCTCGCCGATGGCATCTGAATGCAGCAGGGTAAAATCATTGATTACCATATCTTCCGTGTAGAAAACAAATTTCTTGTTGCTTTGGTTGTTGCCGAGTTTATAATATTGCCAGATCTCATATGGATAGGTGTTGGGCTCATTATACTGTTGTGTCCTGTTATTCGGCGGTCCATACTCAAGATAAACCCGGCCACGGTCGGTCTGATACCCTTTTTTGATCTTGTTCCCGAAATTATATTGGGCTTTTTTCACCTGGTCATTGTATGCCAACCATGCTTTCTCAGGATTTTGCGGATCTCTTCTTGCCCAGAATCCATAAAAATATTGCTGCAGTGTCTTCATATCCGAACTTTTCAGGGGCCCCTTGATAAATGCGCGTTCTACACCGGAAGAGATCGGAAAGGTGCTGCTGATAAACTCCTTTAGCGAGTCAAGACTGTTAATTCGCTCTGCAAAGGTGCTTTTTGCATTATAAGCCACCATATCACTGTAGGTTATTTTCGCCCCAGGATTACTCCGTTGAAAGAAAACTTTTTGTACGGCAATAAGTTCATTCTGCGGGTTTCTTGCTTCCACTACGAGATTGTAATTTCCGGTCGCCAGGTTTTCAAGGTTGAGATCGGCAAGAATGGGATCAATGTTTTTAACATTCGCCTTTTTCGTACGTGCAAACTCGATCAGTTTAATATTGTTCTCGAAGGATTCAATATAATAGCTCTGAATATACTTCTGATCGGCGCCGGGAAACATTTTATCCATATTATAAAGCTCTGCATAGAAAGTCATTTTTCGCTCTTCCTGGGGGTAATAATTGTAGATATATGGAACCAGGTCGTAACCACTCTTCGTGATGATTTTCTGGCTTTCACTTTTTGTATACGATGAGATCAGCTGTATCCCGGAAAAACAAGGCTTGTCTGACGGGAAATCCACCTTGACGGTCTGGTTGAATGGTTTGGCATCCTGGGTCTTGTTTTTATCCATAAGACTGATCTCAAAATCATACGTGCCATTTGGGACCAGGAACCGCTGTTCATCGATGAACTGGAAGTCAGTCTTCAGGGTGTCATCAATCTCGGGACTGTTCAGCTCATACTTTTTAAACGCCTTGATCTCATTGTTGTTCTTGAACGTCATAAGAATATTGACTGTTGCCTGGAATTTCCCATTATCCTTTTTAATATACTTTACCGTATTGCCTGCAATAGTCAGGTATGTTTCAATATAAGGTCCTTCAGGGGAATTAAAGGTGGAGTAGGTCAGAAAGGCCCATAAGGGTTTTGCTTCAGCAATGAATGGAAGGATAAATATGATCAGAAGCAGCATGATCTTTTTCATAACCTTTTGTTTTAAATGTGAATGTAGCATTTGGTTTAACGCAATTTACAAAGATAAATAAATTATGAAGAAGATGCAATCAGTATCGGTAAAAACCGGCGATCAATGGTTGAAATCCCGTTAATGATATTCGATGACTGAATTCTGCAGAATGTGATAAAGACCATAAAATATAAAATATTTCCAGGGTTTCTTGAAAATATATCTTTTTCTTAATATCTTTAGGACAAAAATTTTATCATTCACTTTAAATCAAACTGTTAATATAAATAAATTTAAATACATTTATATGAAACCTCTACTGTTTTTTATCCTCAGTATTCTGAGTTTATATTCTTATTGTCAGCCATTAACCGGAATAAAGAGTATTCCGGGGGATTACCCTTCAATTGAAAATGCGATAACTGCGCTCAATGCCAATGGTGTTGGTGACGGGGGTGTCATCTTCAATGTTGCAGCCGGATATACCGATACGCTGACCGGCCCCGAGAAGGGAATGATCTATGTAACCGATCCGGAGAATGATCCCATCGTTTTTCAGAAATCCGGAGAAGGGCCCAATCCATTGCTGGCTGCGGGCACCGGTGCCGGTACAACGGATGGCATCATAAAAATAGCCGGAACAGATAATATCACCTTTGATGGTATTGACCTGAGAGAGGTGGCAACGAATAATACCAATACCAAACGCATGGAATGGGGTTATGCACTTCTGAAAAAGAATATTTATGCCCCTTTTGACGGCTGTCAGCATGTTGTGATTAAAAATTGCACGATCACACTGAATAAAGCGAATACCGCCACCAAAGGAATCTATACCGGCAACCATTCTGTTTCGCTTTTATCCCAATTACCAATAACAGCAGAGTCGGATGCCAACAATTACAATAAATTTTACAACAATACCATAAGCAACTGTGCTGAACCCATTTCCCTGAACGGCTATAATGCTGCTTCACCCTACGTGCTTTATGACCATGGCAATGAAATTGGCGTTGACGGGGGCAACATCATTTCCAACTTTGCCAGCGGTTCCTGCCGGGGGATTTTTACCGCGTACCAGGATGATCTTTCAATCGGGAACAACAGCATCACCGAAGCAACCGGCAGCAATTCCGAACTGACCGGGATCCATATATCCACTGCAAATGGGGCCCAAGCAGAGATATCCGGGAATACGATCACCCTGAAAAACGGCACAACATCTGCCACATCGATATACGGCATCAAATGCTGGACCGGCAGCAACCTGCCTGAATCCAGTGTCAGTATCCATGGGAACATCATCAAGGACTGCTCATTCACCCCTACGGTTGCCACTGCCTTTTATGGGATCGATATCGGAACAAATCCTTACCAGGCAATCATTTATGACAATGAAATTTCAAACAACACGATGCCCGGAACGGGGTCATTTTATGGAATCAATATTTCAGTAAACCCCGGACCGTTGGAAGTTCACATGCACAGCAATAATATTCATGGAAACCAGAAAACGGGGTCGACTGGCATAATGTACTGCATCAGGACGACATCATCCGAACTCACTGTAAATTCTAATTATATTAATAACAATTCTATCCCATCAGCTTCCGGAGCTTCTTCTGCAGCCCTTTTTGGGTACTACAATGAATCGGCTCCTGCCATCGAGAATATATACAGTAATTCGATTGGTGGTCTTTCAATCGGTGGAACGAATACCTCCGTCTCCACCAGGGTCGTCGGAATATATACCGGGTCGACCACAGTGAAGAATATAAATAATAATATCGTCCATGCGCTATCCAACAATATCGGATTTGTAACCGGGATCCAATGCCCGCATGGCACAACCGTATCGGTGTACGAAAATGAAATCTATAATTTTACATGTGTTTCCGGGCTTTCAACAGCCACCAGCGTCAGGGGAATAGATATTAATGAAACATCCTATGCGTATTTTTATAACAACTTCATCTCTGACCTGAAAACGCCCTCTTCCGGCTATGATCCTTCAATTGCCGGGATATACCAGTCAACCAGCAGCAATTTCGGCCAGCACCTGTATGCCATCAACAATACCGTGTTCCTGAATGCATCCAGTACCGGAGCAAACTTTGGAACTTCAGCGTTTTATTGTCATAATACGTATTCATTAGGTTATATGACGGTTGTCCTTCAGAACAATCTTTTTATCAACGTGTCTTCATGCAATGGGGCGGGTAAAACAGTAGCACACAGGAGAAACGGCAGCCTGATATCCAACTATTCATATGATTCGGATCACAATTGCTTTTATGCAGGAGAACCTGATATCAACCATTTCCTCTTTTATGACGGGACACATGGATTTATTACAATGGAGGAGTACCAATCCTGGTTTGCCGGGATAGATGTTCATTCTTTTTCGGAAGATCCGCCATTGAAGAATGATACGGTAGCTCCTTACAATTTACATTTGAAAGGCTCAGTACCTACCCGTTGTGAAAGCGGGGGCATGATAGTTACAACACCGGTTGAAATTGCACAGGATTTTGACCAGGAACCCAGGTACCCTCATACGTCATACCCGGAAAACCCGGTGAGCCCGGCCGTTGCTCCCGATGTTGGCGCAGATGAGTTCCCCGGTGTCTTCCTTGATGATTTGCCTCCTTCCATCTCTTTTACAGCTTTATCCGATACTTCATACACCGGAGACAGAATCCTTTTTGCAACGATCACGGATAACTATTCAGGAGTGCCTGTATCAGGGATTGGCCTCCCTGTTCTTTACTGGAGGTTGAACCATGACCTCGTACCGGGCGAATGGACAAGTGTCCAGGGAGTTTCACTGGGCGATGATCAGTACTCGTTCACATTTGGCGGGGGAGGAGTGGCAACCGATTTAATTGAGTATTATATTGCAGCGCAGGATTTGAATTCACCTCCGAACGTGGGTACAGGACCTGCTGAAGGCTCAGACGGTTTTTCCTATGATCCTCCTGCATGTTCGGTTCCTCCCTATTACTCGAGCTATGCGATCAGGGGGCAGCTTTGCGGTTTATATACTGTGGGTGTGCTTCAGGATTATCAAACGATCATGGAGGCTCTCTTTGCTTTAACCCAGAATGATGTGGTATGTCCGGTAACATTCCTGCTGACAGATGAATCCTATCCTTCAGAATATTACCCCCTTAATTTTTTCTCATACGCCGGAACAAGCCCGTCAAATACGGTGACTATAAAGCCAGCACCAGGGGTTAATCCCAATTTGTCCGGCTATGGAAACCCGAGCCTCATTAATTTTACGAATGCGAGAAATATCATAATTGACGGGTCAAATGTCGCCGGAGGAACAGAAAGGAACCTTGTATTGGAAAATCTCGATGAGGGTTCAGGCTCTGTCATCCGGTTTTATGAAAACTCCGATTACAATACTATCACCAACTGCATTATAAAAGGAGGATCAAGCGCCAATGCGGGCACATGCATATGGGTTGGAGACCAGTCAAATCATACAGCCATCATTAATAATAAAATTTACAATGCACTGACAGGTATCAGGTTTGATGGACCCGCCGAAGGAATAATTACAGGAGGATCTGTTATTGGGAATGATATTGGGGACAATACAGATGCCTTAAGCATCAGCATTACGGGGATTGAAACATCAAATGCCGACAGCCTTGTGATTGCAGGAAATGATATTTTCAACATTACAAACCAGGTTACGAGCCCAACAGGTATACTGGTCGGGAATTACACATTGAATTCACTCGTTTCGGGGAATATTATTTCAGGAATAAAATATGCAGCAGAAGATGGATTTGGGGGAAAAGGGATTGATGTCATGACAGGCAATCAGCCAACCAATTTACTTGTGGTAAATAATGCTGTTTCAGATATATCGGGTGACGGATGGTCAAGCCTTTCAGGAGATGCCATCGTTGGAATAAGGATCGGGAATGGATCAAATGGCATTTCTGTTTTTTATAATTCAGTTAATCTTTTCGGACAGACGGAGAGCCAATGGGGTGACTGCCGGAGTGCGGCACTTTATGTCGGATATGAGGTATCGGATATCAGCATCGCGAACAATGCCCTGAGGAATTCAATAGCGGACACGAACATCAGTTCGATTGCCTATGCTGTGTATTCGGATTCTCAGGATACCTTATTCCCCATACTTGATTACAATGATTATTTTGCAGCAGGCGACCAGGCAATACTGGGGCATTTTATGTACAGTGATGCAGCACAGATGAGCGATTGGCAGCTGCTGACCGGCCAGGATGAAAATTCGTTCTCCCTGGATCCGCAGTATCTTGGAAATACCAATCTCAGGCCTGGCATGACTTCCCCATTGATCGGTGCGGGATTGCCACTGCCCATGATCATTGATTCGGATATCACAGGTGCTCCCAGGGATATAACAATACCTACCATCGGTGCTTATGAAGCACCTGGTTCCTCAACAGTAAAAACGCTTACAGTCGTTGCTTTCCTTGAAGGTCTTTATAATTCAGGCATAGGTGTAATGAACAAAACCCAGGATTGTCTGGATGGTGAAACCCCCTTTGACAAATTCACGGATGCAACAAGCGATACATTAAGCGTCTTGCTGGCGAACCCGGTTGATCCTTGGGAGATAGTTTATGAGGCTCATGCAGTGAATATTGATGTGAACGGGAATGCTGTTGTCCCTGATATTCCTGAATCGATTTCCGGTGATTATTATATCGTACTCAAACACCGCCAGTCAGTTGAAACCTGGAGTGGGCAGCCTGTCTCACTTACAGATGCAGAAGTCATTTGTGATTTCACATCCGACCCATCGATGGCTTTTGGAAGTAACCTGAAAGAAGCATATCCCGGTGCCGGGATCTATACAATTTTTGGCGGAGAAATTACAAGCATGTTCGGTGTCCAGGATGGATATGTCGATATTTTCGATAACAATGAGGTGTTTAACCAGGCGCAATCCGGCGCCTTTGGTTATATGTCGCCGGATGTTACAGGTGACGGTTTTGTCGATATCTTCGATATGGTCATTGTATTCAACAATATGCAGGGTGGGGCAGGGATGAATACACCTCCCTTTCCGTTGAAAAAGTGAGGATGGAAGTTGGAGGTCTGAGGTCTGAGGTCTGAGGTCTGAGGATAGAAAATGGAGGATAGAGGATAGAAGGATAGAAGGATAGAAGGTCTGAAACATGAGGCCCGAAGCCCGAAGCTTGAAGCCTGCAGCTATCTTGCAAGGTCCTCATGCCGGAAGCAGGAAACCAGGTGATCATTCACCATTCCGGCCGCCTGCATGTATGCGTAGCAGATAGTTGACCCGACGAATTTGAACCCCCTCTTTACAAGATCCTTGCTCATCGCATCTGATTCTTCCGACCTCGAGGGAATTTCATGCAGGCTTTTCCATTTATTGATTATTGTCTTTCCTTTGATGAACTGCCATATATACCGGTCGAAAGATCCGAATTCCTTTTGTATGGACAGGAAGTAAATGGCGTTTGTAATGGTACCGCGGATCTTGGCATTGTTTCGTATTATACCAGCGTCCTGAAGCAATTCAGCGATCTTTTCCTCCTTGTACCTGGAGATTTTGCGATAATCGAAATGATCAAAGGCAATACGGAAATTCTCTCTTTTATGGAGCACGGTTTTCCAGCTTAATCCGGCCTGGAATCCATCAAGAACAATAAATTCAAAGTGCCTTGTATCATCATGAACAGGAACACCCCACTCTTCATCGTGGTACCTGATCATTAGCGGGTCGCCGGAAGGCCATTCACAGGTAAGTTTTTTTTCAGGATTGTGCCGGTTATCAGCCATCGCGCAGGAATATTTAGGATTCAAACACCCTGATCTGCGGAGAGAGGGGGATTCGAACCCCCGGACCCCTTACGGGATCAACGGTTTTCGAGACCGCCCCATTCGACCGCTCTGGCATCTCTCCGGATTAACTGAGTAAAAACAATAAGAACAAAGGTTGGCACCTAAGTGTCTGGATAAAATTATCTGCGAATTTATTAAATGTAAAATAACAACATGTTAAAAGGTAAAACAGGTTTTTTTACCAGTTTGCCATTTTAGAGTTTGCATTTTGTCATTTGCGGAGAGAGAGGGATTCGAACCCCCGGACCCTTGCAGGTCAACGGTTTTCAAGACCGCCGCAATCGACCGCTCTGCCATCTCTCCGGGGGCAAAAATACAAAGTATTTCCAAACTGGCAAAATAAAGATAGCACAGATGAGGGGCCGTCTGCGGAATGTGCTGATTTCCTTATTTATTCAATTTTTCCAGGGTCAGATCAACAGTCACTTCGATCGTCTTGGATATTTTATTGACCACCGTATTCGGCACGTTTATTTTATAATCAGCCAGTAGAAGGTTGAATTTGGATTTGGTCATGATCTTTCCATTTTTCACTTCAAGCGTGCCTTTTTCATTTACTTGTTTTGTTTCGCCATGAATGGTCAGATTGCCATCGACATTTATGTTGTATATCCCGTCTTTTGAAAGGTTTACATCCTGGAAATTTGTGACCTTACCAAGAAATGTGGCAGCCGGAAATTTATCCGTTTCAACATAATTTTCATTGAAATGTTCCTGCATCAGTGCTTTCTCAAATACAAAAGATTTCATCAGTACTTTGAATACAAAATCTCCTGTTTTAGTATCCAGTGCCGAATTGACCTGCCTGTTGCTCGCTTCAATCTTTTCCACCGGGGTACTGGAATAAAATTTTATAAATCCGTTTTTGGTAATGAATTTTTGTGCGCCTCCCGTGAAAACGCATAAAATGATGAACGTAAGAGTGAAAACAACCTTTTTCATATTGAATTGATTTTTGTTTAACTATTTGACCTGGCTTATTAATGAACATTCCTCGAGTATCACATCGGTATCATTATAACCTGTACAGAACCCTTTGATCCTGGTATTTCCTCCGGCAATGAGCTTCTTTGCATCATCATGATGTTTTTTCAGCATGGTGCAACGGATCCCTTCCTCTCCAAAATCACCTTCGCCAAACTTCATAACGACGATCACAAGGGAATCTGTGGTTTCAACCTCTGACACCGGACCTGAAATCTCAAGAAGTTTCCCGTTGAATTTTCCTTCAGCCCCTGCTTTATTGGTTTTGTAAGAATTGAAGAGATCCTGCGCTACCAATGAAAACTGAGGGCTCATCTTTTCATAATCAGGATGAGGCTTGTTAAAAATGAAGAGATAAATTCCCACACCGGAAATAATCGCAAGAATGATCAGAATAAGAACTACTTTTAGCCAGTTTGACATATGATCGTATTAGATATCTCCCATCTTCATATTCCGATATTTGATTACGAAATTAGAAAAAAAATGCACCTTCAGGACGAGGGTTGTGTTTTTAATATTAACATTTGCAAAGTTGATGGAATTATTTTAGGTTTGAAACTGGAAATGCAGTTGTATTATTGTTGAACTAATTTGCACCAAATATGGATTCTGCAACAGTGTTTGACCTGGTTATGCGTGACCAGGATTTTATTATCTACCAGGATGACCAGCCTTTATTGACGGTGGGGGGGAATGAATATTCACATCCCAATGACCGTCTCCTGAAGCACATCCTTACAGATGTGCAGGTTTCCGGTATGAACAGCACGGAGATATTCACGGGACGTCGGTTATTTGAGTTCCAGAAAGATTTTCTTGACGGCGATAAAGATTTTATAAGGGAAAATTATGACCTATTCGCCAGGGAAGATCATTTCATTCGACTTAAAACGGGAGTTAGAGCGCCAGGAGTAGAAAAGATTGCAGAAGCAATGGCAGACGAAAGCAAGGATAAAGAAAATGCCCTTGTTAACCTGGTATTCTGGAGCATTTCGCCCATCGTAATTGCCTTAAATGCATTCATAGCTGAAAAGATCACATTATTGGAAACTGAGGAAAACAGTGAGGACCCTGTAATTTTCCTGGTAAAGCAGGAGTACCTGGGCTTACCCGTCCAGTCAAAAGCTGTTTTTCATTTTCTGGCGTTTATTCACAGGGCAGGCCTTGTCCTGCCGGTATTATTGCTGACCGGTCGCATTACCGCATCTGAATATGCGAAAGGATTGATTTCCCTGCATGTGACAAACCCGGTGAGAAAATCTGATAGTTCTTTCATCATAAAGGATCTCGCACCCATTCTCTGCAATGAAGGCAGTCATGAACAACTGAATGTTGGCCTGTATTCAAAATATCTTTTTCAGGCATTGGCCGGCCTTGATTATCTTTCTTTTTTTTCCGCCGGTTTTGGAAACAATGTCAGTATTGAAAAGATTGCAAGATCAGGGGAAAATTCAGGACTTGAATTCAAGTCGACACTGCGATGGGATCTGAAGCAGGGAAAGGCAAATTCTGCATTGGAAAAAGCAAGTTTGAAGACGATTGCAGCGTTTCTTAATTCCCAGGGAGGGACCTTGCTGATTGGAGTCCGGGATGACGGCTCGGTTGAAGGGATCGAAACAGACAAGTTTCTGAATGAAGATAAATTCCTGCTTCATCTCTGGACATTGATCAGAACAACCATGGGACGAGATATCAGCACATACCTTCAGATCACACTTGAAAAAGCTGATTCGCGTACGGTCTGCATGATCAGGTGTGCAAAAAGTATTCGTCCTGTATTCCTGAAGATGCCCGGTTTTGAAGAAGAGTTCTACATCCGCCTGGGCCCGAGTAGCAATGCGCTGAATATCAGCGAAGCGCTGAAATATATTGCAGACCGTTTTGGAAATGGGGAAGGAGTGAAGTAGCGAAATAGCAAAGTAGCGAAATGGTGAAACTTACTACCCCCAGACCTCAGACCTCTGACCTCTGACCTCTGACCTCTGATATTTCCCCAAAAGCTACCACGGGAAGTAAGAATGCCCAAACGGGTTTGTTCTGAAAATATCCTGCTGGTAAGGATTATACCCGTTCGAATAACCGAATCCTGCATCGATCTGAAAATTCTCAGCAGGTTTGTAACTGAACCCGACATTGAATCCCTCAAAGTTGCCTGTATTGCTGTAAGGGTTTGCAGGGTCATTCAGAAGACTGAATTGTTTGTATACAGTACCGTTTAAGGTGAGCTTTTTGTTCACTAAATACTGGCCGTTAAGATAAACCAGGGCACTTGTAAAATTCCCGTTGAACTTTTGCTCAGTATTGTAAAATGGTTTGTAACCGATCAGGTTTGTATTCATGATCGAGATGCCTGTATTGATCTTGAATCTCGGGCTGATTGAATATCCCAGATGGGGCGATACATACGATATTATTCCTGATCCGTATCCGGAAGTCGTGAAAGATGTACCTAAACTCAGTCCGTAATCAGGCTTTTGCTTCAATAACTGGGAATATCCCTGAACGGAAAGAAAAGAAATGAGTAAAAATAACATTTGGGTTTTGACCTTCATAGGATATTTGCTTTCCTGATGCAAATGTAAAGAATTGTTGAGTATCTCAGCTTTTCAATGAGTATAACGTTTCCTTCTCTGTAAAAATTATGGAGATTGTTTTCAGGAGGAGGAACTTGATGAGGATATTTTCTGCTGCAGCCCTTGAAATACCAGCCAGTTTCGTGAATTTTGAAAGCGTTATATATTGGTTATTTTCCAGGTATTCCAGCAAAACCTTTTCGTTGTTGGTAAACTTGAGGTAAACGCCTTTCTGGGATTTTTCCTTCTCCCAGAACTTCAATAAGACACGGTTTGCCAGCAGGTTCTGATCTTTTACACGAATATAGACCATCCACTTTCCATCTTTATGTGCTGCAAAATGAGGTTTGGCCAGGCTTTTCGGAACAACAATCTCGAGCACGGTCTTTCCGTTGACTGACCACTCCTTCGTTTGAAACCTGACAGGTGGTTTACAATACATGGTTGCTGCCGCTTCCACCATGTAGAATTCTTCATCGGACCTCACGCCTGCAACAGCACCGTTATCTTTGACACCGATCAGCAAACGCCCTCCATCGGTATTTGCAAAAGCTACAAGTGACCGGGCAATCCTCCTGGCATCGGCAATTTCGAATTTAAAATCCAGTTGCTGATGCTCACCTTCTTCAATCAGTTTTTGGATATAGCCTGTCATGATGCTGGATGCTGGATGCTGGATGCTGGATGCTGGATGCTGGATGCTGGATGATGCATCCATCATCCATCATCCAGCATTAATCTATTTTCCAATCTTATTCAACAGATCCTTCACGGCATCCTTGTGCACGGTAAAGCTCATCATCTTCAGTTTTACGTAATCGTCGCGGAAGAAATAGTAACCGAATTCGGCAGCCTTTTCATCATTATTCCGTGATCCTGAACCAGAGTCCTTGACAAGGTACCAGGTATGTCCGTCTTTTTCAACCCATCCGACTACATGAATACCATGGTCATCCGTGGTGGTATTGTTTGAAAACCTCATCTGGCGTGCATTTTCATCAATGTACAGGAAAGGGATATCAAAGGTTGGAACAATAGCTGCCTGGGTTGACTTATCGAAGCCAGGTTCAGAAACATCTCCGCCGATCGCAACAGTATAATGATTCCTGATGGATTTATTGAGTGCATCCATGTAATCATCCAACGGAACGTTATAATAATCAGAATTGTGCCACCAGTTATCAGGAACCTCGTATTCCACCTGTTTCCAGTATGGTTGCTGAAGGATGGACAGAATGTCCACATAATCGTTCATTTTTAATTGCAGCACATCGGTTAAGAATTGTTTAGGAGTGAGGTTTTTCCCATTCCATGAAAATGAAGAAGGTGGTTCTCCGATATAATGTTTCATGATATCCTTGATGGTGGAAATGGCTTCGGCTTCATTCCATGCATTGGAAGCTTTTACAGATAGGAGGTATGCATTCATTTCTTCGTACAACTGGGCATGATTATGGTATTTCCGGCCCTTTTCGAGACCCTGGTATACATCTTCAGGAACAACGCCGTATTTTTCAAAGTTCCTCATCACGGCATTCGCTTCGGAACCCTCGGAAAATGTTGAATTCCCTCTCATCCTTATAAATCGCTCTGCCTTTTCAACATATTCCCAATAAACCGTGTACATCTCGGAAAGCTTGATTTTTTGTCCCGTAAGACGGTTCACTTCAGATTCGAAAAAGGAAGTAGCGGAAAAACACCAGCATGTTCCTGTATTTCCTTGCGAAAGCGGGGCATTTCTCCATTCCTGCTTGTAAAGATCAACTTTGTTCGGGACTTCAATCCCGGTCATGTCAGCCTGGAATCTTTTTTCAGTCTTGGGAGCCTGTTTAACTTCTTCAAAATTCCGGTTGTCTTTCAGAATGGAATTCTGATAAAATCCGGCTTTGTATTCCTTAAAAAGGGATTTATCCTTCTGCGGTTGTTGTCCGAACCCGGAAACTACTATGGAAACAGAGAAAATGAGCAAAAAAAGTTTTTTCATGATGAATGGATTTGTCATTTGAAAAGTTTGATGTTTATTGAATTCAAATTATTCCGGACTTTCTGCTATCAAATTTAGAAGCCCGAAGCCCGAAGCCTGTAGCCTGTTCCCGCTTTCGCGGGAATGACGGCAAGGGGAATGCCTGAAGCCTAAACAAAGCTAATATTATCCTTTGCCGTGATCTTCTCGCAATAATGGCATTTCAGTTTGAGGTTGCGTTTATCGATGACCGAGAATTTGGTTGAAATGCCTTCGTGATTCGTAATGCAATTCGGGTTGAAGCATTTTACAATCTTTTCAACGTGTTCGGGAACTGAAACCTTTTTCTTTTCAACCACCTTGAAATTCCTGATGATGATCAGGGTTGCAGTCGGAGCAACCAATGCGATCTTATTGATCTCATCCGGCTTGAAAAACTTGCTGCTGACCTTGATGATTCCTTTCTTTCCCATTTTCTTGCTCTCCAGGTTCGTCCCGAAAAGGACCATGTCCTCAAGTTCATTTAAGCTGAGGATCCTGATGACCTGGAATACGCTTTCGCAAGGGATATGGTCGATCACCGTTCCATTTTCAATGGCCGATACTTTTAATTCTTTGCCGTTTTCGTCCTGTTTCATTGTGATTCATTTAATAATTTGTCAATTTTTTCAACGATTAGTTAAGCTGTTGGCTGTTGGCTATTGGCATTTATTCCATCCTCTATTCTCCATCCTCTATCCTCTGACTTCCGGCCTCCGGCCTCACTTCGCCCCCAGGATCGCCGCCAGCAGCGCCTGCCTTACATAAACTCCATTCAGTGCCTGCTGAAAATAGTAGGCTTTCGGGTTATCATCAACGTCAACGGTGATTTCATTCACCCTGGGAAGCGGATGCATGATCCGCAGGTTTTCTTTACCGCCGTCAAGCATGTGGTTTCGCAGGATGTAAGAGTTCTTGACTCTCTCATAATCGATCGGATCTGAAAAGCGTTCCTTCTGTATCCTTGTCATATAAAGGATGTCCACTTTCGGGATCACATCGTTCATCTCTGTGTACTGGCAATATTCAAGCTTGTTTTCTTTGATGTGTATCTTAACTGAACTGGGGAGTTTCAGCTCAATTGGAGAAACAAGGTGGAACGTGGTTTTATAATTGCAAAGGGCCATTACCAGTGAGTGAACTGTTCGTCCATACTTCAGGTCACCGACGAAACCGACATTCAGGTTATCCAGTTTTCCCTGGGTTTTTCGTATGGAATACAGGTCGAGAAGTGTTTGTGTAGGATGCTGGTTTGCGCCATCACCTGCATTAATGACCGGGACGGAGGCTACTTCACTTGCAAAGCGGGCACTTCCTTCCCTGGGATGCCTCATGACGATGATGTCAGAATAATTACTGACTGTTTTGATCGTATCTCTTAATGTTTCACCCTTCTGAACACTGGATGAAGAGGAGTCCGAGAAACCGATCACTTTTGCACTCAGCCGGGATGCTGCACTTTCAAAGCTCAGACGTGTACGGGTTGAAGGTTCAAAGAAAAGTGTCGCTACCACTTTCCCTTCAAGGATGGGCTGGGTAGGTTGTTTCTCAAATTCAGCTGCAAGGTCGAGGATCTGAATGTGTTCTTCCCTCGTGAAATCATTGATGGATACCAGGCTTTTATTTTTCATTCGCACTTTTTTTGGAGGTTAAAGTTAAAAAAAAATCCCGACGAAAGTCGTCGGGATTCTCATTATTTAAGGTTATGCTTTTTCAGGAAATCATCAATGATCTCATCCATATCCGGTTTCCCGATTTCCTGGAGATCATAGTAAACCCTTGTATTCGGTTTCGATATTTTTATGATCCTGTTTAGGTCGATGGGTGTGGCAATTACAACGGCATCGCACACTGTATTGTTGATCGAGGTTTCAAGATCCTTGACCTGTTGTGCACCATATCCCATGGCGGGCATCAGGTGACCGATGTTCGGGTATATCTTGAATGTTTCAGCAAGTTTTCCGACAACAAAGGGACGGGGATCAATGATCTCTGCTGCACCGTACTTCTGGGCAGCAACAATGCCTGCACCGAGTTTCATTTCACCGTGGGTGAGTGTCGGACCGTCTTCAACAACAAGAACTTTTTTACCCCTGATCTTGGAAGGATCATCCACCCTGATTGGTGATGCCCCGTCAATGACGATTGCCTTGGGATTAAGTTTCAGGATGTTGCTTCTGACCGTTGTTATGTTTTCCGGGTAAGCAGAATCAATTTTGTTAATGACAACGACATCTGACATCCGGATGTTTACCTCACCGGGATAATAACTCACTTCAGCGCCCGGCCTGTGCGGATCAGCAACAGTTACATAAAGATCCGGCTTGTAGAACGAAAAGTCATTATTACCACCATCCCACAAAATAACATCGCAACCATCAGGATCCTGTTCAGCAGCCCTGAGGATCGCTTCATAATCAACGCCCGCATATATCACGTTGCCACGTGCGACATGCGGCTCATATTCTTCCATTTCCTCAATAGTACATTTGTGTTTTGCAAGATCTTCGATCGTGGCAAACCTTTGCACTTTCTGTTCAACCAGGTCGCCGTAAGGCATCGGGTGACGAACAGCAACGACCTTGAGTCCCTTGGCCATGAGGATCTCGATTATCCTGCGGGAGGTCTGGCTTTTTCCGCAACCTGTGCGGGTAGCACAAACTGCAATAACGGGTTTGGTGCTCTTCACCATCGTTTCTTTCCATCCGTGAAGTACGAAATCTGCACCGGCTGCATTAACAATTGAACTGATGTTCATAACGCGGGCATAAGGAACGTCACTGTAAGCGAAATTGCAGATGTCCACGTTGTGCTTTTTGATCAGCTCCGGCAACTCGCTTTCTGCATAGATCGGGATCCCATCCGGGTAGAGTTTCCCTGCAAGTTTGGCCGGATACTTCCTTCCATCAATATCAGGGATCTGGGCAGCCGTGAAAGCTACCACATTAAACAATTCGTTGTCACGGTAAAACGTGTTGAAATTGTGAAAATCTCTACCGGCTGCGCCGATAATAATGACATTCTTTTTCATTGTCACCTCTCTTTCTGGGGTTAATAAATATGTGTAGAATTAAGTATTTTTCAGGAGATTGGTTTGCAAACCTACTTATTTTTGGCGAATTACGCAAGCAGATTGAAAATTTGTTTTTCCCTCAGAGAGCTTATATTGAAAACACCTATATATACTATAAGGACTTCAGCGAAAAAAAAATTTACCTTTGCCTCAAATTTATAACAGATGATTGAGCAATTACTTCTTGAAAAGACCAGGGAGGCGGTTCGCGTGATTTACGGACAGGAAATTTCCGCCGAACTTATCGGTTTTGAGAAGACAAAGAAAGAAATCGAGGGTGATTTCACTATAGTTGTATTCCCTTTGTTAAGAATATCAAGAAAATCACCTGAAGCCACAGCCCATGACCTGGGTGAATACCTGAAAACAAACATAGACTGGATCAGGGAATACATAATTATCAAAGGGTTCCTGAATATCACCCTGAAAGAATCTTTCTGGCTGGAATTTCTCGGCGGAAATTGGAATGAACCGGACTACGGCCTTCAACAGACCCGGGATGAGCAGCCTGTCATTGTTGAATATTCTTCCCCAAACACAAATAAGCCTCTTCACCTTGGCCATATCAGGAATAACCTGCTCGGGTTCTCGCTGGGAAAAATCCTGGAAGCCAATGGTTTCAGGGTAATAAAAGTAAATCTTGTCAATGACAGGGGAATCCATATATGCAAATCGATGCTTGCATATATGAAGTGGGGAAATGGTGAAACGCCGGAATCCTCGGGAATGAAAGGAGATCACCTGGTTGGGAAGTATTATGTATTATTTGATAAGCAATATAAGGAACAAGTCAGAGCATTGAAGGAGAGCGGCCTACAAGAGGATGAAGCGGAGAAACAGGCACCATTGCTGATGGAAGCTCAGGAAATCCTGAGGAAGTGGGAGGCCAGGAACCAGGAAACATTTGATCTGTGGCGGATGATGAACGGATGGGTCTATAAAGGTTTTGATGAGACATACAATCATCTCGGGGTTCGTTTTGACCTGGTTCAGCATGAATCATCCACCTATCTTTCAGGGAAAGATCTTGTTATGAAAGGACTTGAGCAGGGATTGCTCAATCAGAAGGATGACGGCAGCATCTGGGCTGACCTTAAAGACGAAGGCCTGGATGAAAAGGTACTTCTGAGAGCAGATGGCACTTCTGTTTATATGACGCAGGATTTAGGTACTGCCCAGTTACGGTACAATGAATTGAATCCCCTGAAAATGATCTATGTGGTCGGAAACGAGCAGATCTATCATTTTGATGTCCTGAAAATTATTCTTAAAAAACTGGGCTGCGAGTGGTCCGACAGGATTTTTCACCTTTCCTATGGTATGGTCGAACTTCCGCATGGGAAAATGAAATCACGCGAAGGAACTGTTGTTGATGCCGATGACCTGATGGAAGAAATGTACCAGACGGCAGAAAAGACCACCCGGGAACTAGGTAAGGTCAATGAATTCTCGGATGATGAGGCGACGAATCTGTTTTCAATGATCGGACTTGGTGCCCTGAAATACTTTATCTTAAAAGTGGATCCGAAGAAGAACATGCTGTTCGATCCCGCTGAATCCATTGATTTTACAGGCAATACCGGGCCATTCATTCAGTATACATATGCAAGGATTCAATCCTTGCTCAGAAAAGCTGAATCTGCGGGATTATCGCTTCAGGCCACGGGCCCCGTGCCTCGGGTATTTGAAACTGAGAGACCTGCAGCCCGCAGCCCGCAGCCCGCAGTTATTAGCCTAAAGCCTGTTGAAACAAGCATCCTGAAAATGCTTTATGCTTTCCCCCAAACCATCCGGCAGGCAGGAGCTGAATACAGCCCGGCAAGGATTGCCAATTATGCTTATGAGCTTGCAAAGGAATACAACACCTTTTACCAGGAAATCCCGGTACTGAAAGAAGAGAACAGGAAAATGGCGGAAACTCGGTTACTCATTTCTGCATTCACCGGGGAGGTTATAAAAAGATCCATGTCTTTGCTGGGAATCGAGGTTCCGTCGAGGATGTAAAATTTCCACCCGCCCCAAAAAAAAAGCTGCCATGGAAATGACAGCCTTTTTTTTGAATTGGTGAATTATTATTTCACTACGATCTTCTGGTTGACATAACCATTCTCAACTTTTAATTTCAGGTTGTAAACACCTGCTTTGAGGTCCGATACATTCATCCTTATATTCCTGGAGTCTGCAGCCTGGATTTTTACAGTCTGGCCCACGAGGTTGATCACCTGGATTTCGCTGATCCTGGAAGAGGATTCAATATTGAGAACATCCGATGCCGGATTCGGGTAAACATTCACTGTTACTGTTTCGAGTTCATTCATTCCGACCCCGAATACATGGATGTACCCATTCTTTACTTTTGTGCTGGTACCGAAATCGCCTGTACAAACGAGGGTGACATTGTATGTGCCAGGAACGCTGTAGGATATGGCCGGTGGATTTTTCAGGTTTGATGTTTGGGGAACACCACCCTGGAAAGTCCAGGCATATGTGGCAATGCCGCCGGTTGAAAGATTGGTAAAGGTAGCGGTAGAACCCGGGCCGATCAGCGTATCAACAGTCGAGAAGTCAGCAACAACAGGAGCAAGAACTGATATGAACTTAAACATGCCTCCTGATGTGGCGTCAACATTAAATCCGCCGGCCCATGCTGTTGAATCGTTGAGCCAGTCGGTTGCAAGGTATTGTGTTCCGATCGTTGAAACCATGTCCTGCCATGTAGTTCCTCCATCAAATGAGAAGGTGACGCCCATCATGTTGTTAGTGGCATCTGCACCGGTAGTGACATATGTATTTGCACTGCCTGGTACTGCAGCAACTGCATTGTTGAAGGCATTGCCGGTAAATGTCAAAGGTGACCAGGTATTTCCGTTATCTGACGTCTTGAAAATTTGAATCGTGCCAGTGGCAGTACTTTGTGCAACCAGCCCGTGGTTCTTGTCGGTAAAAGCAATGTGATTTACACCAGGATTAGTCCCTGCAGGAACGATGCCGGTAGCAATACCTTTCCAGTGAACCCCCCGGTCATTCGAGATATAGAGTTTGCCTTTATTGGTTCCGAAAGCAATCGTACTGTCCCCAACGGCACTGATGACACCTGTCCATCCGCCTTCACCAGAAGCAACGGTGGCAGTAATGTTTGCCTGGGGCACCCTTGTCCATGTGGAACCGCCGTTGGTGGTGGTGTAGATTTCAAAATAGTTATCTTTAACGTCACCATGGCACATTCCTTCATTTGCATTCCAGAAATAAACATTGTCTGCAAACGAAGCCGATCCTTGTAAAGCTCCCGGTTGTTGTGTCCAGGTTGATCCGCCATTTGTGGTTTTATAAATACCACAGGTATTGTCCTGGGCTCCGGTGCCTTTAAATACAGCAACCCAGGCGGTATTTCCATCAATAGCTGAAATATTCCCAAGACCGTAAGCAGTCCCGGTCATAACCTGTCCGGGTGTCCATAATGTACCTCCGTTTGTTGTTTTGGTAAATTCAGTGATGTATGCCCCACCGCCGCTTCCGTCATAGGCTGTTGCCCACACTGTGTTCTGGTCTACAATGTCGATGTAATTGATGCCCCTGGAACCTGTGGCAAAACCTGTTGCCTGTTCAACCCACTGGGCGTGTGAAACCATTGCCAGCATTAATATCGCCGACAATGAGAGGAGAATTTTTTTCATAATATACGTTTTTATGGATTTTTATGACTGCAAAATTACGCTAATTCTTATTATGGTATGCTTTATAAGAAAAAAAAAGCCGCCGTGAACGGCAGCCTTTTCATATCACGCAGTGAGAGATTATTTCACTACGATTTTCTGGTTTACAAAGCCATTTTCAACAGCTAACCTGAGGTTATAAACGCCTGACCTGAGATCAGAAACATTCAGGCTGACTTTTTTTGCATCAGTTGACTGAACCTTAACGGTCTGGCCAACGAGATTGATAACCTGCACTTCCTTGATCCTGGATGATGATTCAATATTAAGAACATCCGTTGCAGGATTCGGGTAAACATTCACAGATACTGCTTCGGGTTCGTTCATACCAACACCGAAAACATGAATGTATCCGCTCTTTAATTTCGTGTTTGTTCCAAATTCACCGGTGCAAACCAATGTGACGTTGTATGTTCCGGGAATGCTGTAAGTGATTGCCGGGGGATTCTTCAGGGTTGAAGATTGAGGAGTTCCACCCTGGAAGGTCCATGTATAGGTTGAGATACCACCCGTTGAAAGATTGGTAAAGGTTGCAGTTGAACCCGGACCGATCAGTGTATCGTTCGTTGTAAAATCAGCACTTACAGGTGCGAGTACAGAATTGAATTTCCACATGCCACCTGCACCGGTGTTGACAAATGCACCTGTCCAGGCTGTTGAGTCATTGTACCATGCGGTTGAAAGATATTGTGACCCTATGGTTTCGGTCATGTCACCAAAAGCGGCACAATCATTAAATGAATAGGTAATACCTGCAGCAGGTGTATCAACATCGGCTCCTGTTGTTACCCATGTACTTTCAGTTCCGGGAACATAAGCCATGTCATTCGAAAAATGATTTCCTGTCGGGGTAACAGCAGTCCAAGTGGTTCCGCCATCGGTTGTTTTTGCGAGGTTACCAATCGTTGCACCTGCACTTTTATCCATTACGAAACCAACAGTTGCACTTCTGAAGAAAGGCATGATATAAATGGCAGACCAGTTAAGAACCGCTGATACTGTCCAGTTATGACCCTGGTCGGTTGATTTGTAAACGCGTCCTTTGTTCGTGCCAAACCACAATGTGTTACCAATTGCGGAATAATAACCAACAACTCCGAATTCACCTGAAACGGGGGCAGGAATCTGACCGCCCGGAACAAGAGTCCAGGTAGTTCCGCCATCCGTTGTGGTGTACATTTCGAAATCTCCGTTGATCGGGTCACCCATGACCCAGCCATTGTTATCATCAAAGAAATGGATACAGTCAGGAAATGATGCAGCGTTTGTAAATAGTGCAGTAGCCTGTTTGGTCCAGGTTGTTCCCCCGTCTGATGTGTAGAAAACACCGCCATGGTTGCTCCCTGATCCCGGGTTATAGCAACATGCCCATGCATTGAAACCGTCTGTTGCTACAATATTTGCAATAGAAAGACCGGTAGCACCCGTAACAGAACCCCCTGTCCAGAGAGTACCGCCATTGGTTGTTTTACAAAAATCATTACAAGCAGCGGTTGGTGTTACTCCGTCATAAGCTGCTCCCCAAACAACATTTGCATCAACAGCATATATATCCGTGATGCCTCTTGAATCAGCTAATCCGCTGTATTGTTCCACCCACAGCTGTGCGAATGAGCCTAACGTTAACGCCAAAATGGCAACTAAAGAAAGTAATGTTCTCTTCATGACATAATTGATTTTAGTGAATAATTAATGTTTGCACAAACCTACATGATTTTTTTCAATTAGACAAAATTGTTTATCAAAAATATTTGACAAAACCTCCTGTCTTCATTCACGTATTGAGAAGGTAAAGATACGAATTATTTTACCTGTTGGATATGAATCCCCTTGCATTAAATTGTTAATTTTGCACGGCTTAACGTACGCCGATCATTTAAGGTGTTGATTCGGAAAACATTATATATTTATCAATGTTAATAAAACAATAGGAAAATTATGTTTGAAGGACTATCTGACAAACTGGACAGGGCTTTTAAAGTACTCAAAGGCCATGGCCACATCTCGGAGATCAATGTGGCTGAAACCCTCAAGGATGTCAGGAAAGCATTGCTTGACGCCGATGTCAGCTTCAAGATCGCAAAACAATTTACAGACCAGGTCAAGGACAAAGCCATCGGTGAGAATGTTTTGACTTCTGTTTCTCCCGGCCAGTTGATGGTCAAGATCGTGCATGATGAACTTGCCATTCTCATGGGTGGCGAAAAAGCAGAAGTCAACCTGAAAGGCGATCCTGCCATCATACTTATCGCCGGCTTACAGGGATCCGGGAAAACCACATTCTCGGCAAAACTCGCCAACTACCTGAAAACAAAGAAAGGCCGGAAACCATTGCTTGTTGCGGGTGACGTATACCGTCCTGCGGCTATTGATCAGTTAAAGGTTCTTGGAGAACAGATACAGACTGAAGTTTTTACCGAGGAAGGCAGCAAGGAGCCGGTTAAGATAGCCAAACATGCGATCAGCTATGCAAAAGAGAATGGTTATAATATTGTAATCATCGATACAGCAGGGCGTCTGGCAATTGATGAGGAAATGATGGATGAGATCGCTTCCATTAAAAAAACGGTCAACCCGCATGAAACGTTATTCGTGGTTGATTCTATGACCGGCCAGGATGCTGTCAACACGGCAAAAGCATTTAACGACAGGCTCGATTTCGACGGTGTCGTCCTGACGAAACTCGATGGTGACACAAGGGGAGGAGCAGCTCTGACGATAAAAGCTGTGGTGAACAAGCCGATAAAATTTGTCGGGATCGGTGAAAAAATGGAAGCCATCGACATTTTCTACCCCGAAAGAATGGCCGATCGTATCCTTGGGATGGGGGATATCGTTTCCCTTGTAGAAAAGGCACAGGAACAGTATGATGAGGTAGAAGCTCAAAAACTTCAGAAAAAGATTGCCAAGAACCAGTTCAATTTTGATGATTTCCTTTCACAGATCAAACAGATCAAAAAGATGGGAAATGTCAAAGACCTGATCGGGATGCTTCCCGGAATGGGGAAAGCATTGCAGAATGTGGATATCGGCGATGATGCCTTCAAGAGCATTGAGGCCATTATCCATTCCATGACCCCTGAGGAACGTGAAAATCCGGTCATCATCAATGGAAGCAGGCGGAAAAGGATTGCCTCAGGAAGCGGAACGACCATCCAGGAAGTGAACAGGCTGATAAAGCAATTTGACGACACGCGACGGATGATGAAAATGGTTACTACCAATAAAGGCCGCGGAATGATGAATATGATGAGAAATATCAAACGCGCTAATTAACAATACATATGAAACTACTTGACGGAAAGCTGATCGCCGACCAGATAAAATCGGAAATCGCGCATGAGGTGAAGGAGAATATGCTTGAAAAGGGCAAAGATGCCCCTCACCTGGCCGCTGTTCTTGTGGGGGAGGACCCGGCCAGCATGACATATGTTCACTCCAAGGAAAAAGCGTGTAAGGATGTTGGCTTCATCTCTTCCGTTTACAAATATCCGGAAACAATATCTGAGAAAAATTTACTGGAGGTTGTCGATTTTCTCAATAAGGATGATGAAATAGACGGCTTTATTGTTCAGTTACCCCTGCCAAAGCATATTGACGAGCGGGCGATCATTGAACGCATCAACCCTGCCAAGGATGTTGATGGTTTTCATCCTGTCAATATCGGGAGAATGGTGCTGAACATGCCATCTTACCTGCCTGCCACACCCTTTGGCATATTAACACTCATGGAACGGTATGAAATTGAGACAGAAGGGAAAAATTGCGTCGTTCTCGGACGCAGCCATATTGTGGGTACTCCGATCAGCATCCTTCTTTCACGTAAAGCAAAAACAGGGAATGCCACAGTAACCCTCTGCCACAGTTTTTCCAAAGAAATTGCAGAAATTACATCCAGAGCCGACATACTGATCGTCGCTATGGGGCGCATCGGATCGGTAACCGCCGATATGGTCAAACAAGATGCTGTTGTCATCGATGTTGGTATGCACAGAGTCCCATCAGAACAAACCAAATCAGGATACAAGTTGAGAGGCGATGTTGATTTTGACGAGGTCGCGAAAAAATGTAGTTTCATTACACCTGTCCCGGGCGGAATAGGTTTGATGACCATCGTTTCCCTTCTGCAAAATACACTGAAAGCAGCCCGGAAAGAAATTAAATTCTGACGTCTTGAACACAGAACAGGAACAATTGCTTAACGAGGGTAAGTTATTACCTATCCTTGAAGAATTCTATTCCCTGCAGGGGGAGGGATTTCATGCGGGTGAGGCAGCTTATTTTGCCAGGATCGGCGGATGTGACGTGGGATGTCACTGGTGCGATGCGAAAGAATCCTGGAATGCAGCATCATGTCCGCCTGTTCGTTCCGACCAGATCATTGAGAATGCTTCTCGTTATCCGGCACAGGCAATCGTTATTACAGGAGGAGAGCCATTGCTGTATAACCTTGATTACCTTACACAAGGGTTGCGTGATAAAGGCATCCGGATTTATCTTGAAACCTCCGGTTCCTCCCCGCTAACCGGCAGCTTTGATTGGATATGCCTTTCACCAAAGAAAGAAAGCCCCCCCCTGATGGAAATTTATCCGCTCGCACAAGAACTGAAAGTAATTATCGAAGACCTGAAAGATTTCGACTGGGCCGAGGAAAATGCTGCATTCGTCAATGAAACATGCCATCTGTTTCTTCAGCCTGAATGGAGTGTCAGTGAAATGGTCATGCCCATCATCGTAAAATACATCCAGGCACATCCAAGGTGGAGAATGTCGCTGCAGAGCCATAAATACATGAGGATTCCGTAGGAAAGTCAAATGTCAATTAATCTTTACATCCAGCATCCAGCATCAATTTTTAATCATCCGTCACCCATGAACTCCAGGATAATCCTGATCATATTCCTCATTCTTCACTCTTCATTCTTCATTTCTGTATACGGTCAGACCAGGCCTTTATCGACAAGATCAAAGAAAGCAGAGAAATTGTTCGGCCTTGCAGCAGATGCATATAACCTCAGGGATTATGACAAAGCAAAGAAGTCGCTGAACAAGGCGGTGGAGGAGGACCCGCTTTTTATTGAGGCTTATGTTCTGCGCGGAGATATCTATTCCGATGAAAGGAATTATCCCGATGCCATCACATCCTATAAAAAGGCACTTGAGGTGAATCCGGATTATTCATTCACACTATATTATATTGTTGCAAACCTGGAACTGACCTACGGAAGATACAGCGATGCAAAAACCGACTACCTGAAATTTCTGGCTTATCCATCGATTCCTCCCGAAAAAAGGGAAAAGGCAACGGTAAACCTGGCTCTGTGTGAATTCGGGATCCAGGCGGTCTCCCATCCGGTCCCTTTTGATCCTGTCAATCTTGGCGATAGCATCAATACACAGGTGGATGAGTATGTCAATGCCATTACTGCAGATGAACAGGCTCTCTTTTTTACCCGGAAACTGCCAAAGAACGCACAAACAATTGATCAGAACAATGAATACGAAGAGGATTTTTTCATTTCAAAAAGGAAAGACAGCACCTGGCTCAGGGCAAGGAATCTGGGTCCGCCGATAAACACGCATGGGAACGAAGGCGCCTTGTGCATTTCCCCGGATGGAAGTTACCTCTTCTTTGCCGCCTGTAACCGCTCCGATGGCTATGGAAGCTGCGATCTCTATTGGTCCAAAAAGACCGGGAATGATTGGTCGATACCGGAGAATTTGGGCCCCCAGGTAAATTCAAAGTACTGGGACTCCCAGCCCTCATTCTCCTCCGATGGAAAAACATTGTATTTTGCCAGCAAGAGGAGTGGTGGAAAAGGGAGTTCGGATATCTGGAAATCGGTTCTTCAACCTGACGGCCAGTGGAATGATCCGGTGAACCTTGGCGATTCGATCAATTCGAAGCTGGAAGAAATGGCTCCATTCATTCATCCGGATGATCAGACCCTTTACTTTTCTTCGCACGGCCATCCGGGAATGGGAGGGCTTGACCTTTATTACTCCCGGAAAAATCCGGATGGTAACTGGGGAAAGCCGGTCAACATGGGATATCCCATCAATACTTATGCAGATGAGATCACCCTGATCGTTAACCCGAAAGGAGAGCTTGCCTATATCTCATCGGATAAATTTGGTGGAAAGGGGAAACAGGATGTCTATTCATTCAAGCTTTACAAAGAAGCAAGGCCGATCCAGGTCACCTACCTGAAAGGGATCGTATTCAACAGGGAAACGCTTCAGAAACTCGAAGCCAGGTTTGAACTCATCGATCTTGAGACCGGGAAAACGGTGATTGAATCAAGGTCCGATCCGCTGACAGGCGAATTCCTCGTTTCATTACCCGTAAGCAGGAATTATGCGCTGAATGTCTCAAAGCCCGGGTACCTTTTCTATTCGGATAATTTTTCGCTCGCGGGAGAAAGCTCAAGACTGAAGCCATATGTTAAGGATATCCCGCTGCAGGAAGTGAAAGTCGGACAAACCGTCGTTTTAAAAAATATTTTCTTTGATACGGATAAATTCGAACTGAAGGAGGAATCAAAGATTGAACTCGGGAAACTGACAGAACTGCTGGTAAAAAATCCAAAGATGCACATTGAGCTTAGCGGTCATACTGATAATATAGGCAGTGCTGATCACAACCTTACTTTATCAAGAAACCGTGCACAAGCAGTTTACGATTATCTGGTCGCAAAGGGAATTTCTTCCGACCGGCTTTCTTACCAGGGGTACGGTTTCAACAGGCCCATCGATACAAACGACACGGAACAGGGACGGGCTAACAACCGCCGTACTGAGTTCAAGGTGATCGGGAATTAGAGGTACTGCAGGTTACAGGCTTTCTTCCAACGTCATTCCCGCGAAAGCGGGAACAGGCCTCAGGCTTCGTGCTACGAGCTACGAGCTCTATCCTCCATCCTCTGACCTCCGACCTCCAACCTCCGACCTCCTAATAAACACATTCAGAATATCCTGATACAAGAGGAATACCCAAAATTTCCTGAACATTATTTGACTTTTGCTTCTTGTTATCATATCTTTATGGGGTAAATAGATAATCACCAGAAAACAATCATCCTATGAAGACAATTTTTTGGCATCCAGGCAAGATTGCTTGCATTTCATGTTTATTGTGTTTAAACCTGGTTCTGATATTGCGAGGACCCGCCAACGCGCAAACGGGGGTATTGATCAGCGATGACCCGTCGGGAATCCCTAACCCGAAAGCTGCTTTGGAAGTAAGGTCAACAAACCAGGGAATCCTGATCCCGCGTATTTCCATTATTGCCTTACCTCAGCTGATGTTCACCCAGGGGCTCCTGGTTTACGTATATGACGGTAGTGAACCGGGGTTCTGGTACAACGATGGTCTTGGCTGGATGAAAATTCTGAGATCCGGCGATGCAAAATGGTCCGGGAGCCCTGATATATCCTATACTGGCGGGAAAGTCGGCATTGGAACGTCCGGTCCCTCCTCAAGTCTTGATGTCGAGTTTTGGAATTCATTATCAGATGGAATAGATATCAACAATTCTGGTACAGGCGATCCGGTTTTAAACTTTCAGCTTGGCGGAACCACCAAATATACCCTGGGGATTGATAATTCAGATGCGGACAAGTTCAAGATCGGAGGTAGTGCTCTGGCCACCAGCCCCAAAATGACGATCACCGAATCAGGCGATATGGGGATAGGCACCGAATCTCCTTCAGCAAGAATTGATGTTGAAAGTTCCGATGCCGCAGCAACAAACATTGATATAAATAATACCGGGAGTACCGGCGATCCTCAGATACGGTACCAGGTAGGGGGAGTAACAAAATTTGCGGTAGGGGTGGATAACTCCGACGGGGGGAAATTCAAAATCGGGTCAACAAATGTTTCAACATCGACTAAAATGACGGTAACAGCTGCAGGTGAAGTCGGGGTTGGAACAGAAACCCCATCTGCAAACTTCCAGGTAAACGGGAGTGTTAAAATGTTCGGACCATGGGTTACAGGCAGCATATCAGGACAAGATTACCAGGCTGCAACAGATGGATTTGTCGTTGCCGGATTGATCATAACCAGCGGAGAAACAATTGCAGCCAATGCCACCCTGACAGGGTACACCAGTTCCGCTTCCCATCCGGTAACGATCAGGGGTCTGGCTTGTGTGCGAAGAGAACCAAACATCACATTTAACCTGCAGGAGAGTTTTACTATGCCCGTAAGAAAAGGCGATTACTGGAGGGTTGAATTCGGTTCACAGGGTACAGGAACTTATGGTTATTCGATAGACTGGATCCCTTTTGGGACCAACAACCCATAGCTTAAGGCAAATTGGTGGACTAAAACCTCTAGCCTGTAGCCTGTTCCCGCTTTCGCGGGAATGATGGCAAATGGAAAGCCTGCAGCCTGTAGCCTGTAGCTTGAAATATTTCCCAAAGTACTTGTTTCTATCAACATAAATAGGTACCTTTGCACCCCAAAATTTCAGGATACAGGATGATAAACATAACTTTTCCGGATAACAGGATAAAACAATATGAGTCAGGTACGACGGGGCTTGAAATAGCCAGGAGTATCAGCGAAGGGCTTGCACGGAATGTCATTTCAGTTAAGATCAATGATGAGGTATGGGATGCTACCCGTCCGATCACCTTTGATGCAAGGATCAAACTTCTTACCTGGGAAGATGAAGAAGGAAAGGGTACTTACTGGCATTCTTCCGCGCATCTTCTTGCAGAAGCCGTGGAATTGCTTTACCCGGGTGTGAAATTCGGCATTGGTCCGCATATTGAAAGCGGGTTTTATTATGATATTGACTTTGGTGATTATACAATTTCCTCCGAGGATCTTCCGAAAATAGAAAACAAAATGCTTGAGCTTGCCAGGGAAAAGCAATTGTTTTCAAGGAAAGAAGTTACGAAACAGGAGGCTCTGGAATATTTCTCACAGAAAGGTGACGAATATAAACTGGAACTTATTAATGACCTCGCTGATGGTCAGATCACATTTTATGAGTCCGGAAAATTTACAGACCTCTGCCGCGGGCCCCATCTTGCAGACACGAGCCAGATCAAGGCGGTGAAGCTTCTGAATATTGCCGGTGCTTACTGGCGGGGTGACGAAAAACGCAAGCAGCTCACTCGTATTTATGGAATCACGTTCCCAAAACAGAAAGAACTGACCGATTACCTCGTCCTTTTGGAGGAAGCAAAAAAGAGGGATCACAGGAAATTGGGAAAAGATCTTGAACTGTTCTTCTTTTCGCAAAAAGTTGGAATGGGGTTGCCCATCTGGCTACCCAAAGGCACGCTCCTGAGGGAGCGGCTTGAGATGTTCCTCAAAAGGGTGCAAAAGAAGGCCGGGTACCAGCAGGTAATCTGCCCCCATATTGGAAACGTTGAACTTTACAAGACGTCAGGCCACTACCAGAAATACGGAGAAAGCTCATTCCATCCGATTACAACACCTGTCCCCGGAGAGGAATTTTTCCTGAAGCCCATGAATTGTCCTCATCACTGCGAGGTGTACAAATCGAAACCACGATCTTACAAGGATCTTCCGGTGAGGATAGCAGAATTCGGGACAGTATACAGGTATGAACAAAGCGGTGAACTTCACGGACTCACAAGGGTCAGGGGATTTACGCAGGATGATGCACATATTTTTTGCACGCCCGAACAAGTGAAAGATGAGTTCAAAGGGGTGATGGACATCGTAATGCTGATCTTTAAAGCACTGGATTTTAAAGAATTTATTACACAGATTTCGCTTAGGGATAAGAATAACAAAGAAAAATACATCGGGTCGGACGAAAACTGGGATAAGGCAGAGAAAGCCATCCTTGAAGTTGCGGAAGAAAGAGGGTTGAAAACCGTTATTGAATATGGTGAAGCCGCATTTTATGGTCCGAAGATGGATTTCATGGTGAAAGATGCACTTGGCAGAAAGTGGCAGCTTGGCACCATTCAGGTGGATTATAACCTTCCTGATCGCTTTGAACTGGAATATATTGGAAATGATAATCAGAAACACAGACCGGTCATGATCCATCGTGCACCATTTGGTTCCATGGAACGGTTTGTTGCTGTATTACTGGAACATACAGCAGGGAAATTCCCCTTATGGCTGACACCTGATCAGGCTATCATCCTGCCAATCAGTGAAAAGTACCAGAAATATGCAGAAAAAGTTTTAAGTTTGCTAAATAATTCCGATATTCGCGCCCAAATTGATGACAGAAACGAGAAGGCCGGCAAGAAGATCCGCGATGCAGAATTGATGAAGATCCCGTACATGTTGGTAGTTGGTGAGAAGGAAGAAGGTGAGGGAACAGTTTCCGTGCGCAGGCAGGGGCAAGGTGATCTCGGTCCGCAGAAGATTGATGACTTCATCCATTTCCTGAATGAAGAAGTTAAAAAGGAACTGGGAGAGATTTTATAATTCATCAAAAGTTGAATTTATCATAATTCATAATTAATAATTAAAGTCAGGAGGATAACCCATAGCTATTCCATTCAACAACCAGAGGAACTTCCGTAAACCATTCGTAAAGAAGGAGGAACCCTATAAGATCAATGAACTTATAAAATCCCCGGTGGTACGGGTTGTTGGCGACAACGTTACGCCGGGAATTCTTAACCTGAGAGAAGCGCTTAATATTGCGGAACAGCAAGGCCTTGATCTTGTAGAGATATCGCCCACAGCTAATCCGCCGGTTTGCAAGGTGATCGATTACAAGAAATTCCTTTACGAACTTAAGAAGAAGCAGAAGGAGATTAAAGCCAAGACGGCAAAGATCATTGTTAAAGAGATCCGGTTAGGCCCGAATACTGATGACCATGATTTCAATTTCAAGCTGAATCATGCGATAAAGTTTTTGAAGGATGGAGCTAAGGTCAAAGTGGATGTGTTCTTCAAAGGCCGGTCGATCATCTATAAGGAACAGGGCGAACTGATCCTGCTGAAATTCGCGCAATCCATCGTGGATTATGGCAAGATTGAACAGATGCCCCGTCTTGAAGGTAAACGGATGATCATGATCATTGCACCAAAGAAATAATTTTAACCATCATATAACAAAGAAAAATGCCAAAAATGAAATCAAAATCCGGAGCCAAAAAAAGGTTCGACGTAACAGGCACCGGTAAACTGAAAAGGAAGCATGCTTTTAAAAGCCACATCCTGACGAAAAAATCGACGAAGAGGAAACGTAATCTGACCAAATCGACGATCGTAAAAAAAGCAGATGAAGCAAACGTAAGAGTAATGATCCTTGCTTAGGAAACAGATTGTTTAACTTGCTTGCCGCTATAAGATTCCTAAAGGAACGCGTAAGTAAAAAAAAGAAAAATTATGCCAAGATCAGTTAATGCCGTTGCATCAAGGCAACGAAGAAAAAAACTCCTTAAACAAACAAAAGGGCAATTCGGAAGAAGGAAAAATGTTTTGACTGTTGCTAAAAACTCCCTCGAAAAAGGCTTGAGTTACGCATACAGGGACAGGAGAAACAAAAAAAGATCCTTCCGGGGACTCTGGATCACCAGGATCAATGCAGGTGTTCGTGAATATGGTATGTCCTACTCTGTCTTTATGGGTAAAATGATTGAAAAAAATATTACCCTGAACAGGAAAACCCTTGCCGACCTTGCAATGAATCACCCTGAAGCGTTTAAAGCAATAGTTGAAGCTGTTAAAGACTAAAATATTTTCCAACAAATAAGGCCGTCCTGCAAAGACGGCTTTTTTTTTATTCATAAAAATTTCTATGTTTGCAAATCATTAATTAAACAATTTAACTCATGAAAAAAATTTTATTTCCTTTTCTTTTTGTCCTGGTCTTTACCGGTCAGGTCATGTCACAAAAGCAACTCTACTTTGGTATCAGCGGCACCGGACTCAGCCCCTGGATCACCAATCAGAACAATTACGGAGATCCTGAACTAGATTATAAATTAACATTTGGTTTTGGAGTTAATGCAAACATCGGATTTGATTTCAATAAGCACCTTGGTGCAAAAATCGAAGCTGGATTTCAGCGGCTTGGACAGGATTATGAGGATACGAGAGATGGAGATACAACATTCACAAGAGATATCCAGCTTAATTATTTTACATTACCCGTTCTCTTCAAATATAAATCAAGCGGTTCAGTAGCAAGGTTCTATTTCCTTGTGGGCCCCCAGTTCAATTTTCTTACTTCCGCAAAACAAAAATATTATCGCCAGGAAGAAGTCTATTCTAATGAAATTGTGACGCTCAACGGGAAACCGGTCAAAATTGGAGAAGAGGATATTACTGTCCGCTATAATTCGATGGACATCATGGCACGGCTTGATGCAGGTGTCGATATCACGATTATTCCGAGTCTTTTCCTGAATGTAGGTTTGACATTTGCATATGGTCTCACGGATATCAATGCCAGCGATTACCAATTGCCTGACCATTCCGGAGCTTACCATGCATCACATAATCTTTATCCCGGGATGAATTTTGGCATTAACTATGTATTGCCGATTGGAAAAAAAGAATAACAAATCATTTCATACTGAAAAGCGGCAGGGAAATTCCTTCGCCGCTTTTTTTATCCTATTCTTTAACAGAGGGATGTGACCTAACGTAGTTTTTTAAAAACTGTCCGATCTGCTCTGTTCTTAACTGTTTTGCTATGATCTCCTTCCTTTCGTTCAGTAGGTAAATGATGGGAGTGGTGGTGATATCGTACTGGTCATGATAATTTCCGGTTAGTGTCCTGGGCCCATCGACATTGATCCATGGCGTGCTTTTTTTGGTTATCCCCTTCTTCCACTTTGCCATCGAGGAATCAGAACATACCGCGAAAACCTCCAGCCCATATTTCTCCTTGTTCATTTCGTAAAATTCTTTAAGCTTTGGTATTTCCTGCTCACAATGGCCGCAATCAGGGTCCCAGAAAAGAAGGATCAATATCCTTGCCTGTATCGAATGCATCGAAATCAGTTGCCCATTCGTATCCATCATAATCATATTGGGGGCTTTCTCACCGATCAGTAGCGGTTTCAGCTTCATCGCCTTCTTAATGATGCTTTCCAGAACAGTTTTGTTCACCCAGTCAGCCTGACCGGTAATATAATAGGTGTCGATCACATGAACGAAGATCCGGTCAAATCCCATGATCTCCGAGTTTTCGTAATGGTTGGTGGTGAACCAGACCATATATTTAAACATTTCATGATTCGGTCTTGATTTGTTGATGAGAAAATCCGTTTCCTTTATGATCGTGTCAGGTGTCTGAACGAGGACCTGATCGTAATATTTCTTCAGTTTGTTATAAAATACAGGTGTTCTCAGAAGCCGGTCGTCAGTGAAATCAGTTCCATCCCAGAAATGCTGCTTAACATACCTGTATACAAAGACAGAATCCTTCCTGCCATTCGGGAGAGTGGGTATTTCCGGGATATCAGGCTCCCGCATTGCATTGATCAGTAAAGCGATGAAGGAATCGGGGTTTTCTTCGGCAAGCTTAAGCTTATATGCAATGATCTCTTTATTGATCTCATTTATTTTTTGATCCAGTAGAAGCAGCGAATCATTTTTACCTTCGAGGCCTTTTTCCTTATCCTGGATTATCTTTACCTCCTCATATTTATTCTTGTTGAATGCGAGATAATCATAGAAAAGCCTGTTCTCAGGAGAATTAAGAATGCTCATTTTTCCCTGAAGGTCTGACTTATCTGTCTCCATGGAGAACTTTTTATCGTTGTTCACAATGAACTCAAAATAGTTCTTATCCGTGAGGACGACAATATACATTCCCCTGGGAAGAGTTTCCGGAGCCTTGAAAACGAAACGTCCCGATCCGTCCACCTTCAGCGTATCCTTGACATAGGTTCCGTTACCGTAATAATTGGCGATCATACAGGTTGTGTCTTTTACGCCTTTCACCCTGAATTTAACGATGTAGCCTTCAGCCATTAGCGAAATGGACCCGAGAATGAAAAGGAACGTCAGGGTCAGACAACGATTGAGAAAACTCATTGAATTATGATTGGTGTTCATTCCTCAGAAGATCATTGATTGTTTTTACAGGGTTAAAAGTTATTATGGGAACTTCGACGAACACAGTGATCCAGCCTGCCATTGCTCCATTCCAGAGTCCCGGAACTTCCTGGGCTTTTAAATTCTTCCCTCCGCTTGACTTGACAGAGATGAACCCGGTTTGTTCATCAACGAAATCAGCGAGGTTAAAGTGTGTTCCGCGATGATCTTTTATACTGCAAACAAGGTCAACCGGGTTAAAATGTGTAGATGAGTCTAAAATCATTTTCTGACTTGCATCCTTCATATCGACCTGTGAAGATTCGATGATCTGAAGCGATGTCTGACCGGCATTGTCATACACCCAGAAAGGACCTCCACCTGGTTCTCCTTCATTTTTCACCATGCCGCAAACTCTCATGGGGCGGTTAAGAAGCTCCTTTAAGAAAGAAGTTTTCTGTTCGAGAGGCAGTTCGTTGAATCCCTCAGGGAATGAAATGAGAAGTTTGGTTTTTACAAACTCATTCATCAGGTGGATATCATCGGCATTAACCAGTTGCCTTTCCATTTTATCCATGAAGTTGAAAATTTCATTCCTCAGCATCATGAGGTAACCACCGATGAGTTTCTTATAATTATATGTTTCCGGCTTTAACCTGTCAGGCACAATATTGTCTATGTTCTTGATGAAGATGATGTCGGCATCAATTTCATTCAGGTTCTCAAGGAGGGCGCCATGACCGGCAGGTCGGAACAGAAGGGTTCCGTCAGGGTTCCTGAAAGGCTGGTTATCCAGGTCCACGGCAATTGTATCAGTTGACGGCTTCTGGATGGAATGGCTGATATTAAATTTAACATTGAACGTTCTTTCGTATTTATCCAGGACGAAAGATATCCTGTCTTCAAAAATTCCTATATGTTCAGGAGAAAGGGTAAAATGGAGATTTGCCAGATTATTTTGGTCCTTTGCATAGGTGGCTGCTTCTACCAGGTGTTCTTCAGCTGCAACCCTTGCCCCGTCAGGATATGAGTGAAATTTCAGCAGGGCTTTCGGCAATGAAGCATAACCCAGTCCTTCATTAAAAAGGAGATGTTTTATGATGGAGGTGAAGTTTCCTCTTTCCCTAACATGGAATATTTCCCTGTCATCAGGTCTGAAGGTATGTTTTAAATCATCGAAGAAAGCGAATTTTTCCAGGTTATCGATAAACTGGAAAACCGGGTTTGTTGTCCTCAGGCGAAAATACACATCATCAGGGACAGGATGATCCCCCTGCTTTTCAATAAATTCGAAGAGTTGCTTGAACATCCTGCTTGCGGCACCTGAAGCCGGAACAAATTTCAGTATTACTGATTTCCCTGGATTTTTGTCAAATAATTCCTGGTATGCCTTTTTTTCATCCGGCGTGAGAGACATGATGCCGTCGCCTGGGGTTGCTGCTCTTGCAAGCTGAATAGGAGGGAACCCGCTTCTGAAATGCTCAAGTTGCTTTTCAATCCGAGGGATGTTCATTCCCTTTAATTTCATCCGGTCTATATCTTCTGTTGAAAACATGGGGACAATTTTATTAACTTTATCACGAAAATAAATACAAAGATGAGAAAAATTTTTTCATTCCTGATCATGCTTCTGACTGCTGCTTTCACAGTTTTTGCTGATGTAGCGCCGGATAAGTATTTCATAAAGTTTACCGATAAGAACAATACCCCGTATACAATTGATAACCCCGGAGCATTTCTTACACCAAGAGCTATTCACCGAAGGACGGTTCAAGGTATTGCCATCTCTGAAGAGGATCTGCCTTTGAACCCGGATTATGTCATTACCATCAAAAACCTTGGAACCATTATCCTTACACGGAGCAAATGGTTCAATGGGATAACCATTTATGCCCCTGATCCATCTGTATTGGCGGCAATTTCAAATTTGCCGTTTGTCCAGGAGATTGTAAAAAATAACCAGAATCCGCCAAATTCTCAGCCTCTTCACAAGGATAAATTCGAAATGGAGACGAATTCTCTTCTCCCGCTGAATCTCTTATCGCCGAATAATCCTGTATCGGTGAATAATTTTACCTTTAATTATGGTCCGTCATACACCCAAATACACATGCTTAACGGGGATGCCCTGCATCAGGGAGGATACACCGGGGCAGGCAAGGTAATAGCCATACTGGATGCAGGTTTTTTGAATGCAGATATCCTTTCAGCGTTTGACAGCTTACGTCAAAATGGCCAGATCCTGGGAACGAAGGATTTTGTAACCCCGGGGAACAATGTTTACCAGGAATTTTACCATGGCATGGCCGTCCTTTCGACAATGGGGGCGAATCTCCCGGGTCAGTTGATTGGTACTGCACCTGGTGCCTCTTACTGGCTTCTTCGATCAGAAGATGCAGCCACAGAAAACATTATAGAGGAATATAACTGGGTCGCAGCAGCCGAATTTGCGGATAGTGTCGGAGCCGATGTAATAAATTCGTCCCTGGGATACAGTTTATTTGACGATCCTGCTCAAAACCATTCCTGGGCTGATCTTACAGGAAATTCCACCCCGGTGACCCGTGGTGCCAATATCGCTGCAAGCAAGGGAATTGCCGTTGTGAACAGTGCCGGCAATGAGGCTCTTAAGCCCTGGCATTATATCAGTTTTCCCGCTGATGGTCTTCAGGTTCTTGGCATTGCAGCAGTTGATGCTGCAGGAATACACGCATCCTTCAGTTCCATTGGCTTTCCATCCGTTACTGATCCAAAACCGGATATTGCCGCCATGGGTGTTGGTGACATCGTTGCTAATTCTGACGGTTCAATCGGATCAGGCTCAGGAACATCCTTTTCATCTCCCCTGATAGCAGGCCTCGTTGCATGTCTTTGGGAAGCAAAACCTGCAGCAACAAATACGCAGATCTTTCAATCCATACGGGAAAGCGCAAGTAAATTCCCTCAGGATGATACCCTTGTTGGCTGCGGAATCCCAGATTTTTCAAAAGCATTAACCCTGTTATCAATACCAACTGTTCAGAGTTGCCAATCGAAAGTATATCCAAACCCATTCAAGGATTATGTGACCATCAGGTGTTTTTCTGCCTCCCCCCAAAATATCGATATCTCTTTTTATGATATTACAGGCAGGATGACCCTTCATTTCCCGAACCTTCAAAGCAGTGCAGGGGAGAATACCTTCACAATTTCCCAGATTGAAACCCTCAGACAAGGTTGCTATTTCCTGAAGGTAACCAGCAGTACATGTTCAGAAACGCTTCAGTTGATAAAGGTTAATTAGCAGATTATAAATTTAATATCAGATTCAGTCACATTCAAAATTCTGCGTTTGTGATTTTGTAATTCCTCAAAGGATGACCCTTTGATCGATCGGTATTCTTATTGTCCATATCCTTTATTAGATTAGACAAGGTTTTCCTCCGGGCTCAAGGTTCTTTTCTTTAATTCACTGACCTGATCCTGAATAAGCAGGGTAGGATAGATGTTGAAGACGTCCAATCAATATGTATTTTTTCCAATAGAAAACCGAAATCCATACCTTCTTCCTGACCAGATTAAGTAGAAAAAAATAGAGACTCTATCTTGTATTGCAACTTTTTTTGTAACAAATCCCTGAGAAAATAAGTTACATTTGTAATTACAGATGTAAACGAGACTGTGAAGTAGTTATAGCTTCCATAGCACTAAAATACAACATATTAAAACTATTGTTTCTAATATGATCAATAAGCATAATTCTGAAATGAATTGGATTATCTGGTTAGTTACATTTGTAATTACAATTGTAAACCATCTGATAAATCTTCAGTAATGACTATTTAAACTATTTTTAATCAATAATATAATCAATTTAATGGAACCATAGCTTCATGTAAATGAAAATTTCGTCCGCTTATTCGTAAATTCGACTTACCGGAGGAAAATAAGTTAACTTTGTAACAAGTAAAAGTGATAATAATGATTGAACGGATAATGGCGATTATATCATGGCTGAAATTATCACCATCACAATTTGCCGATGAAATAGGAATCCAGCGGTCGGGAATGTCTCACCTGGTTTCGGGGCGTAATAATCCCAGTCTTGAATTTATACAGAAAACGATTTCAAGATTTCCGGAGATTAATCCGGAATGGTTGTTAACGGGAAGCGGGTCAATGACAAAGCAGGCTAATGCAGAACCTCCACTGGTGACGAATAATGAGTTACCTTTTGAAGTATTAACCGGAACGGAACTACCCGATACCAGTAAAATTAAACGAAAAAAAAGCCCGGATCCGGAAGGACGACAGGTGGAAAGGATTGTTTACTTCTACAGGGATAAGACTTTCAGGGAATATATGCCTGAATAACAGATTAATACTGGTCGATCTTCGCAAAAAAGAAGCTTCCTTCAATCTCAGCATTTTCATCGCTGTCTGAACCATGGACTGCGTTTTCCGTCAGGTTCTTGCCATAAAGATTCCGGATAGTGCCGGGAGCGGCTTTTGCCGGATCTGTAGCACCAATGAATTTCCGAAAGTCCTCAACTGCATTTTCCTTTTCCAGGATCGCAGCAACGATCGTTCCAGAAGACATATATTCAACGAGTGAATCATAGAAGGGCTTTCCTGCATGCACAGCATAGAAAGCACCGGCCTGACCCGGCGTGAGTCTTAAGTATTTCATTGCGACGAGTTTAAACCCCCCGTCTTCGAATTGTTTCAGAATGGGGCCGATGAAGCCCATTGCAACTGCGGTTGGCTTAATCATCGTTAAAGTACGTTTCCCTGCCATAATTTTTTTTTGCAAATTTAAGGATTTCGGTTAATTTTTCAATTGAACTTATCGTTACCGGGCTGAACATCGATACGTGAAGCTAAATGATTGTTGCTGGGTTTTTAACCGTTGGATATATTTCCGCAGTTAAATGTTACTACTATTCGGTTGTATCCATTATCGGTCATTCCTCATTGAAAACGGCATCCATCAACATCTTATGTATTTCACTGTTAAATTAAAACAGAATGATATTAAATCTTAATTTTGCTTCACACAACTAAACTACTTCTGCTTGAAAAGAAATGATCATCATCTAATTGAAGATGAATTAAAAATTCCCAGGAAGGTTGTTATCACTTCGCATACCAATCCTGACGGCGATGCTATTGGTTCTTGTCTTGCTTTATACGGCTATCTGAAAAAGAAAGGGCATGATGTATATGCGATGATACCCGATCCGGATCCAACTTTTCTTCATTGGATGCCGTTTCATGATTCATTGAATATATTCACAAAAGATCCGGATGAATGCAAAAACATCATCAATGAAGCAGAATTGATATTTTCAGTAGATTATAACTCTTTTAGCCGGTTTGAGAAAGCATCCCATTTTCTTGAACAGGCGAAAGGGAAGAAGATCCTCATCGATCATCACACAGATCCTGATACCGTTTTTGAATTGATGATATCCGTAACTGATGTCTCCTCAACTGCAGAACTTATTTACGATTTTATTGTTGATTGCGGCGATACCAACCTGATCGACAAAGATATTTCAGCTTGCATCTATTCAGGCATCATTACCGACACGGGCTCTTTCAGCTATTCATGCAACTATGACAAAACCTACCTTATCGCCGCACACCTGATCACCATTGGAATTGACGGAGAGCATATCCACAGGTTGATTTATGATACATATTCGGAAGACAGACTCAGGCTGCTCGGGCATGCACTAAGCCAAAAACTTGTTGTCCTTCCCGAGTATCATACAGCCTACATTTCTCTATCCGGGGAGGATCTCAAGCGGTTCAATCACCAGGTTGGGGATACAGAAGGCATTGTAAATTTTGCACTTTCGATCAAAGATATTAATTTGGCCGCTCTTTTCATGGAAAGAGAGGACGTCGTAAAAATATCTTTCCGTTCTAAGGGAAATTTCTCCGTCAATGAATTATCCCGGCAGCATTTCCAGGGTGGAGGGCACTGCAACGCAGCAGGTGCATACAGCTATATATCGCTGGATGAAACAATTGAAAAATTCAGGGCGTTGCTTCCTATGTACAGAGATAATTTAATCCATGTTTATGATTGAGAAACGATCAGGAGGATTTCAATCAATCTTACTTTTTTTCATACTTCTGTTCCCCGTATCCTGTATGATCAGCACCTGTGCGAGTGATCCAGGAACAGCTCAGTTAACAGGCCATAAGGATATTTCGCAGGATTCTGTCATCCGTTATAACCAGGAGGTCGTTAAATCGGAAGATCAGGAAATAGAAGATTATATGGCGAGGCATAAGTTGAGAATGGAAAAAACACTCACAGGGTTGAGGTATATGATCCTGAAACATGGAAATGGAGACAAAGCGAAAAAAGGAAAGGTAGCAACCTTCAGTTATACGGTCAGACTTCTCAATGGAGATAAAATCTATTCATCAGATGAAGAAGGCCTGAAAGAATTTGAGATCGGGCACGGCGGGGTTGAGAGTGGACTGGAAGAGGGAATTTTGTTATTAAGGGTTGGAGACAAAGCGAAAATTATTGTACCTTCGCACCTTGCTTTTGGATTGCTGGGAGACCAGAAAAAAATTCCTCAACGCGCCACCCTTGTTTATGATATCGAGTTATTACGGCTTAAATAATCAACCAAGTTATCCATTAAAAATCAACCTATGAAAAAATTAATTTTCAATCCTTTTGCAATCTTTTTTCTGGTTGCAATGACTTCTCTTGCATGTACATCCAAGTTTTCAGGATATGATAAAACTGATTCAGGATTGTATTATAAGATTTATAAGATCAGCAAAGACACAGTGAAGCCAAGAACAGGCGACTGGGTGTCCATGAATATGCGCTATACTTATAAAATGAAAGGGAAAGATACAACTTTGTTTGACAGCAAAAAGCAAATGAACGGCAGTGAGGTAAAGTTCCCGTTACCACCATCAGATTTCAAGGGTGACATCTATGAAGGGATCCGTATGATGTCAGCTGGTGACAGCGCATCCTTCATTATCAGTGCTGATTCACTATTCCTTAAGACTTTCAAGATGGCTAAAAGGCCGCAGATGATAGACAGCAGCAGTTATATAACATTTTTCGTACACCTTGTTTCTGTTGATTCACCCGAATCACTGATGAAAAAGGAGGCTGAAGCACTGCAGGGTTATCTGAAAGCTAATAATATTACAACTGCACCCACTGCTTCAGGAATTTATTTTATTGAGACCGTTGCAGGTAAAGGGATGAAAATTGATTCAGGTTGTCAGGTCAAGCTTCAGTTCAAAGTTTCCACCATTGATGGAAAACAGATATTCTCAACTTATGAGCGTCCTGAACCAGTTAGTTTTTCATTCGGCAAACGATTTGATACACCTGGTTTTGAAGAGGCCATTGCCATGATGAAAAAAGACGGAAAAGCAAAGGTTGTTGTTCCATCGAAACTTGCATTCGGAGATCAGGGCAGAGGAAGTCTTGTTCCCCCGTTTGCAACGCTTGTTTATGAAGTAGAGATCCTTGATGTACAATCCAAGGCTGATTATGAAAAGGAACAGGCAAAGCAGAAGAAAGACGAAGAACAAAAACTTGAAGGAGCCAAGAAGACAGAAGCAGCTGGACTTCAGAAGTATTTAAAGGATAATAAGATCACGGCAAAACCTACAAGCACGGGCTTATACTACATTGAAAAGGTAAAAGGAACAGGTCCCAGGGCCATGGTTGGAAAGAAAGTTAAAGTGAATTATTCCGGAAAACTGCTAAACGGGAAAGTCTTTGACGCATCAAAGGATAAACCATTTGAATTTACATTGGGACAGGGCCAGGTCATAAAGGGCTGGGACGAAGGGATTGCAATGATGAATAAAGGAGGAAAAGCCATGCTGATCATACCTTCAAGCATTGCATACGGAGATCGTAATATGGGTGATATAACACCTTATTCGACCCTGGTATTTGATGTAGAGCTTGTTGATGTAACAGACGCAGCAAAGCCAACAAAATAGTAATCAGGAAGATTTTTCTGACTCCAGAAGCTTTTGCAGACCCAGTAGTTCATCTCTGAGTCTTGCAGCCTCCAGGAAATCCAGGTCTTTAACGGCGACCTCCATTGATTTCCGGGTTTTGGCGATAAGCTTCTGGAGTTTTTCTTTTGGCATATAGCGGATGAGCGGATCAGCAGCCATATCAACATTTTCCCGCTCAACATACGCCCTGGGAGACTGCCCCTTCACGTCCATTATCGCAGTCTGACCCAGGATATCCGTCATGCTTTTGCTGATCTGTGTCGGGATGATATTATTCGCTTCATTATAAGCCATCTGCTTTTCTCTCCGACGGTTGGTCTCATTGATCATTTTAGCCATTGAATCCGTCATTTTATCAGCATACATGATGACTTTACTGTTAATGTTCCGGGCAGCCCTGCCGGCCGTTTGAGTCAGTGAACGTTCAGACCTCAGAAATCCTTCTTTATCGGCATCAAGAATAGCCACAAGCGATACTTCCGGAAGGTCGAGGCCCTCCCTGAGCAGGTTTACACCAACCAGGACATCGAAAACACCTAACCGCAGGTCACGCATGATTTCCACACGTTCCAGGGTATCCACTTCGGAATGGATATAACGGCATTTCACATCAAGACGGTTAAAGTACTTTGAAAGCTCCTCGGCCATCCGTTTTGTAAGGGTTGTAACCAGGACCCGCTCATTCTTGCCGATCCGTTGGTGTATCTCATCCAGAAGGTCATCGATCTGGTTCAGGCTTGGTTTTACTTCAATTACAGGATCCAGTAATCCGGTCGGCCTGATCACCTGCTCCACAACGATCCCTTCACTTTTCTGAAGTTCATAATCTGCAGGAGTAGCACTAACAAAGATGACCTCGTTCAGCATAACCTCAAACTCATCGAATTTCAATGGGCGGTTATCCATAGCCGAAGGGAGCCTGAAGCCGAATTCCACAAGTGTTTGCTTGCGTGATCTGTCACCACCGTACATGGCACGTACCTGGGGGATCGTTACATGGCTTTCATCAATAACACACAGGTAATCATCCGGAAAATAATCGAGGAGACAAAAAGGGCGGGAACCCTGTGACCTCCCGTCAAAATACCTGGAATAGTTTTCAATGCCTGAACAATATCCAAGCTCACGCATCATTTCAATGTCATAGCTAACCCTTTCTTCTAGCCTCTTTGCCTCGAATGTTTTTCCGATCTCATTGAAGAATGCAACCTGTTTCATCATGTCATCCTGGATCTCAAAAATCGCTTCCTTCATTTTTTCCTGTGAGGTGACAAAAATGTTGGCAGGGAACAACGTGAGCTGGTCCATACGTTCTATTTTATAACCTGACCTCGGATCGAACGATTCGATCTGTTCGATCTCATCCCCGAAAAATATAACCCTGACAGCGAAATCCAGGTAGGCTGGAAAAATATCGACTGTATCACCACGAACCCTGAACCGTCCTCGTGTAAATTCGGCTTCAGTGCGTGAGTAGAGGCTGTTAACAAGGGAATACAAAAATTTTTTCCGGCTTATCAGCTCACCCTGCTTCACCCTGATAATGTTCTCATTGAAATCTTCAGGATTTCCTATCCCATAGATGCAGGAAACTGAAGAAACAACAATGATATCACGCCTTCCCGATAGCAGGGAGGAGGAGGTGCTTAACCGGAGTTTATCGAGTTCTTCATTAATGGAGAGATCCTTTTCGATGTATGTATTGGTAACCGGAAGGTAGGCTTCCGGCTGATAATAATCGTAATAGGAAACGAAGAATTCAACTGCATTTTCAGGGAAGAACTGTTTGAACTCCCCGTAAAGCTGTGCCGCCAGCGTCTTATTATGACTCAGGACAAGTGTAGGCCGGTCAATCTTTTGAATGACATTGGCAATGGTAAACGTTTTGCCAGAGCCTGTAACTCCAAGCAGAACCTGGGCAGGATCTCCTCTTTCGAGTCCTTCGGTGAGCTGGCGGATTGCTTCAGGCTGATCCCCGGTCGGGGTAAAATCCGATGTTAACTTAAAGTTCATAAAGAAGTTTAACTGTTTTACCTGGAATATCGCAGATACACGGAAATAGGATTATGATCAGACAGGTCTGTGTTTATTTTCCTGTAATTGAAGGCTTCAAAATTCTCATCAAAAAGGATATAATCGATCCTGAAAGAAGGAAAACTCCCGGCATAGGTATTTCCGAAAATTCCTTTTCCAGCCTTGATGTACGAGTCATTCATTCCTTTGGAAAGCGTATTATATGTATAGGAGAATGGTGTGTCGTTAAAATCGCCACAGATCATCAAAGGGTACGGACATTTTTTAATTTCCAACTGAAGTATGCCTACCTGTTCTGCGCGCTGTATAAAGGCTTTCTTCAGTTTTCCGAAGATCTTCGAGGATCCTTCCGTTAACCTCACTTTTTCGTTGGATGGTTCCGTAAGATGTGAATAGAATGAATAATCTTCATTTCCGAAACGAAAGGATTCCAGGTGCAGGTTATAGATCCTGACCGTATCTGAATTGATCAGCTGGTCCGTATAAACAGCCATCAATGATTTATCCCTGAACCTTATTGTACCGGTCCGGACGATCGGAAATTTCGAAAAGATCGCCATTGCGTTGATCCTTTTCTTTTCAGTGTATGAGAGGTAATTGCCGAGAAAATACTGATCCAGGCCTATCCTGTTGCTGAAGGATTCAATGACCTTACTATAATCCTGCCCGACCACATAAAACTCCTGGATACAAAGGATGTCCGGCTTTTCACCTGCAATCAGTTCCATTACTTTTGAAGGCGTTTTTGGATTATAATTCCGGTTTGTTTTTCCGTATAAACTGTGAACATTGAAAGATAGGATTTTAATAGTATTTGCAGGTGTTTCCGTTTTCTTTGAGAAATTCAGAGGTAAAGCAGCCCTGATATACTGATAGCCGAGAAGGATTGCAAAAAGAGAGAAAAATATGTATTTTTTCCAGAGCAAAAGCCAGAAAACAAGAAAGAAAATATTTGCCAGCAGGAAGAAAGGATAGGTGATTCCAAAAAAGGCGAAGAGCCAGTACTTTGCAGGGGAGATCCAGGCTGCGAGGTAGGACATGACCAGACAGGCAACAAAGATCAGGTTTATGCCAAGCATAAGGAATTTGAAGAAAGATCTTTTTTTTGAATGTCCCCGGGCCATAGGTTTCATTGATTTTTTCCGGATGATTTGAACAGGAATTCCTTTTCCTCTTTTGTCAGACTGTCATAGCCACCCTTTGAGATTTTCTCCAGTATCGTATCGATCCTTTTCTGGTTCAGTTTCTTTTCGATATTGTATTCTTCATCCGTTTTGGGGCGATTGCTGTAAGAAGTGTTGTGGGATACATGCATTCTTCTTCCATTAAAAAATTTCTTTAACTTGCTGATAAAATCCCCGGAATAATCAGAAAACGGATTTGGAACAGACCGCTTAAGCATGAGAACAAACAAAACCCCCCAGATCGCGCCGCCGATATGAGCAAGGTGTCCACCGGCATTTCCAGTCGGGATTGCAAAAAAATCAATTATGAAAAGGACAATCGCCATATACAGGATCTTCACACGTCCCAGGAAGATCAGTTGTATGGTATAATTCGGTACGTAAAATGCTGTTGCCGTAACGATAGACATGACCGAGGCAGAAGCTCCCAACGCAACACTCAACGGCAAAACACTCCTGAATACCGGGAAAATATTGAAAGCAATAATATAGAGGATTCCTCCTGCAATACCTCCGGTGAGGTATGCAACCAGGAGTTGCCGCGGTTTCATGAATTCCAGGAAGATCTTACCGAACCAGAACAGCCATAGCATGTTGAACAGGATATGCCAGAAGTCTACATGAAAGAACATGTATGTGATGATGGTCCATGGCACGGAGAGTAAGGTCTCAGGATTAGCAGGCAGTCCGAAGAAATGAATAATGATCGATTCGGCAGCAGCTGTATCTGCCTGGTTGAACAGGTAAAAAAAGACGACTGCTATTTTGACAAAGATCCAAACGCCTCCATTGATCAGGATCAGTGTCGTGAGCATGGACTGTTTTCTGAAGGTTCGCTTCAGATCTTCCAGTGGGTTTGAATATTGATAATTCATGATTTAAGAATAATTCGCTTTCTTTCTCCAGTATAAAATGAGGAAAAACCCAAACAGCATGCCACCAAGGTGTGCAAAATGGGCAACATTATCACTTGGATTATTTGAAATTCCTGAAAAAAGTTCAATCCCACCATAAAGCAATACAATCCATTTCGCCCTGACAGGAAAAAGGAAGTAGATAAAGACCAGCATATTCGGGAACATCATGCCAAATGCCAGCAGTATCCCATAGACGGCTCCCGATGCACCGATTGTCGGCACATCCATACGCAAGCGGATCAACTGGTTCATGTAGTCCATGGATTGCTGGGCATATCCCGGGCTTTTCGGTGAAGCGGACCATGATGCAATAAAATTCTTTATCTGATCATAGTATTGTGGAAAATGGTGATTGACAAATGAAACAAAATCATTGACATTCGGTGCCTGGTTGTAAGCAACAGCAGCAGCCTCAATCGATGCATAACTAAAGTAATTCACGATGGTCTGAATGATGGCGGCACCGATCCCTGTAACAACATAATAGGTCAGGAAGCGTTTTGATCCCCATACATTCTCAAGCAGGTATCCAAACATCCATAATGCAAACATATTATAAAGTATATGTGAGAAACCGGCATGGATGAACATATAGGTCACATATTGGTATGGCCTGAACAACGGGGATCTGAAGTAATGCAGTCCAAGAAGGTTCGCAAGGTCGATGCCAAATGCACTTTGGAGTGAAAACGTTGCCAGAAAGAAGAGACCATTGATGATCAACAGGTTTTTCACGACTGGCGGTAAGAGCTGGAATCCTGCCGGACTGTATTGCTGGTTATTCATAGAGGCTGAAAATCAAGAGATCATTTAAACGTTTTGGTTAATTCGTCGAACCCGACCCTTATCAATGTAGGTTTACCATCTATCGTGCTTTCAGGTACCTTGCATGCAAAAAGGCTTTCAACAAGATTTGTCATCTCCTCTTTTTGAAGCCTGGTTCCCCTTTTTACGGCCAGGCTTTTTGAAAGGGTCATCGCTAATTTCTTTTTTGGTTCATGTTTCGGGTTGAACAGTTCTTCCCGCATATCTTCCACCATTTTTTCTATCAATCCCGGGATATCTTCATTTCTGCATTCGGAAGGGGAGGAATTGACGAGAATTGAATTTTTTCCGAACTCTGTAATTTCGAACCCGATCTCATTAAACTCATCCAGGTGATCATGGATCAGTTCATAATCGGCAGACGTCAATGAAAGGGTAACGGGAATGAGCAATTTCTGCTTCACCACTTCCATTTCTTCCTTCATCCCGAGATACTTTTCATAAAGGATCCTTTCATGGGCATTTTGCTGATCGATGATTACAACGCTGTTTAAAAGGTGGGTAACCAGATAACGGTTTTGGATCTGAAATATTCCCTTTGCAACTGAACCTGTGATTTCCCCGTCGAGGGAGGAAAGAATATTATGTTCCGGAGGAATGGCTTGTTTTTGCTCATCTTTCGGAAATTTCTGAAGCGGATCATATAGTTTTTTCCAGTTATCCTGGTTGGATATTTCTCTTGAAGAGAGCGGTATTTCAGTCTGGGGCCTGACTTTTTTCTCAAACGGATTGTATTCAGGGTCTATAGTAATGGAAGGTGGTTTGATCACGTGGTCTCTTGACAGCGGAGGAAGATCCATACTTGGTTCCTGCTCGAAATCAAGGGAGGGTGTCATGCTGAACTTGCCGATCGCCTGTCTGACGGAAGAGTGGATAATGGCATAAATACTTTTGCTGTCCAGGAAATTGATCTCCGTTTTTGTCGGATGTATATTGACATCTATGGTTTTCGGATCGAGTTCCAGGTAGAGGAAATAGGTTGGAAAAGCATCTTTGGGTATCAGTTCACTGAATGCAGTTACAATGGCATGATGAAGGTAAGCACTCTTGATGAATCTGCCATTGGCGAAAAAGTATTGTTCACCCCGCGTTTTTTTAGCAAATTCGGGTTTCCCGATAAACCCGGAAATATTAAGAATGGCAGATTCAGTTTCAGCAGGTACAAGACGCTGGTTATAATTGTTCCCCAATAATGCAACGAGTCGTTGTTTAAGGTTGGAAGGTGATACCTGGTAAAGTATTTTATCATTATTATAGAGACTGAAGGCAATGCCGGGATTGACAAGAACTACCCGAAAGAATTCATCAATAATATTCTTTAACTCGACGGTATTGGATTTTAGAAAATTCCGACGTGCAGGGACATTAAAGAAGAGGTTTCTCACGGAGATAGAGGTGCCTTCAGGACAGGCTACCGGTAGTTGTGATTGGAATTCGGATCCTTCGATCTTTACCGTTGTCCCGATTTCATCCTCGATACGTCGAGTTTTCAATTCGACATGTGCTATGGAGGCAATGGAAGCCAGCGCTTCTCCACGGAAACCAAGTGTCCGGATAGACAAAAGGTCGTTTGCTGTCTTGATCTTGGAAGTGGCATGCCGTTCAAAGCACATCCGGGCATCCCTTTCTGACATGCCACAACCGTTATCGATCACCTGGATCAGGCTTTTACCTGCCTCGCGGATGATAAGTTTAATTGAATCTGCTCCTGAATCAACAGCATTCTCAAGCAGTTCCTTGACTGCCGAGGCCGGACGTTGCACAACTTCTCCTGCAGCAATTTGATTTGCAACTGATTCTGGCAATAACCGAATTAGATCAGACATGTCACAAAAATACCGATAATTCTTTTACTATTTGGCTGGTACTCCCGTTATTTACGGAATTTGTACATTTGACACACATATTGAAACCTATGAATGCTGATACTGAAAAGAACCTCCAAAAGATCATCGTTGTTGGCGACAGGGTTTTGATCAGCCCGAAGAAGTTGAGCAGCAAATCAAAAAGCGGTCTTTATCTTCCGCCCGGTTATCAGGAAAAGGAGGAGGTACAGACTGGTTATGTTGTAAAATGCGGGCCTGGTTACCCGATCCCGATGCCTGCCGATGATGTTGATGATACCTGGAAAAACAAGGAGGATCATATAAAATATATCCCATTGCAGGTTAAGGAAGGAGATCTTGCGCTTTTTCTGCAACGAGGCGCGACTGAGATCGTTTACAATGACCAGAAATACTATATCGTTCCCCAGGGATCCATCCTGCTGATCGAACGGGATGAGTCGCTTTTTGATTAAGGGTCAGGGTTTCAATTTCCAGGTGGCCAGAAATTCTGTTTTTCAGTTCAATGAAGCCCATGGTTTGCTGGTTGGGAATGGACAATATAAAAACCACAAAGGCACAAAGACGCATAAGTTCTTAACAGATATCAAGTTCTTAAACATCTTTCCGCCCTGGCGGTCAAAAAGGATTTTTTTCGCGGTCTTTATTAAAGACGGCTTTTGTCAAGTACAGGAAACCTCATTCCTGCAAGGTAGAATGCCCCAAAGAAGAGGGCGCTGAAGAATGTTGTCCCAAGGAGGTCATTCATAAAGAATGAGATCCCGTTTAACGAATCATTAAAGAATGCCAGGCCGGCGATATAACAAGTCATCAATCCTGCAAAAGTATGCGGATAGAAAGGACTTGCAAGCCACGCCGAAAAGTTGGTGATCACGAAAAAGATCACCGACGAGGAGAGTGCCGCAACAAATACGGACCCCGGGCTGACACGTCTTTTGATCGACATTCCGATCAGTACTGTAATGGCAAAACTCAGATACACCGCAGGTATATTTGCGTGGAAACCAATAATCATATCACTGATGAACATCGTGATGATCGGAATGGCAAAAGCATATTGCTTTTTGTCAAAATTGGTTCCCGCAAACAAGGCCATCGCCGCAACCGGCGTAAAATTAGGCCAATGCGGTAGCAACCTGAGCAAGGCCGCGGCTACAATGACTGAAAGTACAACAATAAATCTTGGATTTAGATTTCTATATTTCATTTTTATTTATGGTATAAGTATTACAAAAATAGTAAATGATTTTTATTTTCGACAAGATTTTCTTAAATTGTTGTTATTTTTGGTAGTTCCTGTTGATAAAAACGGAAATTGTGATGGTTAAAACATGGATTCCAATATTCCTGCTCGCCTTTGAATTAAATGGTTTCAGTCAGATGAAAGAAAAAACAGACCTGTTGATCATCAATGCACGAATATATTGTGTTGATAAGGATTTTACCATTACAGATGGTGTTGCGATCAAAGACGGAAAATTTATCAGGACCGGGAAAACCGGCGACCTGTTGAAATTGTTTTCACCTGAAAAGATTATTGATGCGAAGGGCCAGTTCATTTACCCGGGATTTATTGATGCACACAGCCATTTTTACGGTTATAGCATGGGTTTGCAGCAGGTCGATCTTACAGGGACAACCTCTTTCGGGGAAGTGCTTGAACGATTAACGCTGCATCAAAAAGACCTTCCAGGTAAATGGTTGACCGGAAGGGGGTGGGATCAGAACCTGTGGAAGAAGAAGGAGTTTCCTGACAGAAGAAAGCTGGATGAACTCTTTCCTGACAGACCTGTCGTGCTAACCCGGATTGACGGGCATGTTGTTCTTGCAAATGGAACCGCTCTTAGCGCCGGTGGGATAACCACATCTGCCTGGGGAAACAAACAGGAAATTGAAGCATTGAATGGATGGGAGACGGGTATTCTGAGTGAAAATGCTGCAGATAAAATGAGGAAAACCATTCCCTCTCCATCTCCTGATATTATTCAAACCCTTCTCAGGAAAGCCCAGGACAATTGTTTTGCTGCCGGACTGACAAGAGTTTCCGATGCAGGTCTTGAATATGACAAAGTAAAGCTGATCGATTCGCTTCAGAAAGCAGGAGTACTTAAGATAAGGATCTATGCAATGCTGGAACCGACTGTTGGGAATATCCGGAATTTTGTTGTAAAAGGAAAATACCTGACACCCGAATTGAGTGTCAGATCTTTAAAATTGTATATTGATGGCAGCCTTGGATCGAGAACCGCATTGCTGAAGAAATCATATGCTGATGATCCTTCCAAAACAGGCATCCTGGTAACCCCTGTGGATTCTGTCAGGGAGATTTGTTCAATCGCGCTGGATAACGGTTACCAGGTCAATACCCATGCGATCGGCGATTCTGCAGTCAACATCATCCTTAACATATACAAGGATTTTCTGAAGGGGCAGAACGATCTGCGATGGCGTGTCGAACATTCCCAGGTAGTTGACCCGGCTGATCTTCACTATTACAGGGATTATTCAATCATTCCATCCGTACAAACCACACATGCAACATCTGATATGCGATGGGCTGGCGAACGTCTCGGCCCTGAACGGGTGAAGAGTGCATATGCATATAAATCACTGCTGGAACAAAACGGCTGGATCATAAACGGGACGGATTTCCCGATCGAGAAGATAGATCCCATCCTCACCTTTTATGCTGCAACAGCACGAAAGGACATTAACGGTTACCCGGACGGAGGATTTCAGACGGAGAACTCACTGAGCCGGGAGGAAGCATTGCGATCCATCACGATCTGGGCAGCTAAAGGATGCTTTGAAGAAACCGCATCAGGAAGTATTGAAGCGGGAAAGCAAGCGGATTTTGTCATTCTCGACAAAGACATCATGGAAATCCCATTATCTGAAATTCCATCGGTGATGGTTTTGAAGACGTTTGTCGGAGGTATTGAGGTTTTTGGCAGGAAGTAGGAGGTCGGAGGCCAGAGGTCAGAGGTCAGAGGTCAGAGGATGGAAAATGGAATGGACCTCCTTTAATTGAAGATGTGTCATGGAGGTATAAAAAAAAGGCCCTGCGGTTAACCGGAGGGCCTTTTTCCTGGTCTGAATTCCAGCCGGTTATTTTTTAAACACATTTTTTGCTAGAAACTTGCCGAGTTCTTCTCCAGCATTGTCGTATGCGCTCTGGATCCGTCCCCCGGTATCATAGTCATAACCCATCATACTGGAACTCTGAACATTTTTCATTTCAATTGTTGCAAGGACCGTTGAAGGATTCGCCTTTTCAACGAGATCAATCATCAATGTCACATTTGCATTCTTCCGGGGTCCAACCACGGCATTGAAGCCAGGCTCAGTAAATACTGTATGGACCAGAAGCGTGTATGTTGCGTTTTCTGCGTTTTCCTGGGATTTAACATCAAACTTCTTCAGTACATCATTGAGTTTGCCTTCAAACATAGGCTGGAACCGCTTATCCCGGTCACTGGTCCATTTCCCAGCCCATTCATCTCCGGTACCGGCCTTCTTCTTGTTCATCTCTTCCACCTTGCTCTTCACATAATCCTGTTCATTCTTGAATTTACCAACAGCCATGTTGGAATAATCATAAATGAGGTTTATGGAGGTCTGACCTTTCAGTTTTTTCACATCTCCTGACTTAAGTTTGCACTGGGCAGGCAATTCTGTTGAGAAAAGGATCAGTGATCCAAGGATTACCGGCATTAATATTTTTTTCATGACAATAAAGATTTAAGATTACTAACACGATAAAATTTCGTCAGCAAATTTAGACTTATTCTAAATAATAACAAAGTATTCTCAGGATTTTTTTGAGCGGGACCGGTTGTCGATGAATTTTATGATCTTCCTGCTCGTTTCCGGGAACTGGATTTTCTGGATGTATTGAACAGATTCGAATTTCAGAAGCGGGGCAACCCTGAGTTTTGCTCGAAAGTGGTCTTTGATGTCTTTTTCCCTCTCTTCGATCGGTTGATCACTTCCAACATGAATAAGGATCTCATCTGTTCCGATCGTGTTTGTAAAAACTTCAACAACATAGTTCCTGATGAAGGGTATATTATCAAGGATATCATAGAAAGCAGGAGGATACAGTGTTGTTCCCTTATACTTGATCATCTGCTTTTTCCTTCCGATGACTGGTCCCAGCCGCATCGTTGTTCGACCACATTTGCAGGGTTCCGTATAGTGAAAGCAGACATCGCCGGTCTTAAAACGCAATAACGGCATTCCCTCCACCCCTAGGGTTGTAATGGTGACTTCCCCGGGTTCATCATCGGCTACAGGCTTATCGTTTTCATCCAAAAATTCAACGATGATCAGTTCCGGGTGATGGTGACCCCCTTTGCCTTCGCCGCATTCAGTGAAAGAAGTGCCCATCTCGGTGGATGCATAAGTGGAATACAGCTTGATCGGCCATTTCTCAGTGATCCTCCTCCCAAGCGTATTCAGGGAAAGGTTGGTGTTCCTCAGCGGTTCCCCGATGCAAACAGCCTTTCTGATACTGCTGTTGCGATAGTCGATGCCGTGCATTTCGGCGTATTCAATGATCTTCAGGATAAAAGAAGGAACAGCAATGATTGCATCCGGATGAATCCGATTGATCGTATCCCACTGAAATTCGGGTATGCCATTACCCACGCGCACAATGCTTGCCCCAAGTTTCCTGATACCAAGAAAGTATGCCAGTCCGGCCATGAACCGCCTGTCGATTGTTGTCATCAACTGGTATATTTCATGAGGAGAACCGTCTGCACAATAGAAGGAAATAGCCTCATTGTAAGCAAGCCGTTCAAGGTCCCTGTCTGTCATGGCAAATGTAACAGGGTCTCCCATGGTACCGGAAGTAGTGATGTAATCGATGATCATTTCCTTCGGTACGCAGATGAAATCCGTATTCATGGACTGAAGGTGATCCTTTGTGGTTACGGGTATCTGTTCAAGGTCTTTCAGGCTTTTTATCAATGAGATATCAATCTTATTCTTTGAAAATAATCCTGAATAAAACCTCGAATGGTCTTTAAGATAGCGTAAAAGAACTTTAAGTTTTTTTTCCTGGAAAGCAGTTATCTGTTTTACTGATCTTCGTTCAACTTCCGGGAAATATTCGGAATGGAATGCCATTTTCTGTCAGGTCTTTAGAGTTTAAACCCGAAAAGGACTCTGAATGTTGATACATCAACATTATGCGGCGGATTTGAACTATCCAGGTTATCAAAGGTGACCTTTCCGAAGTTATACTCAAATGAGAACATCATCAGCCGGTATTCGATATTCAGGTTTATTTCATTCTGAAAAAGGTTCTTTCCCCATTCGTCGAAGTATTTATCATTTCCAATGTGACGGTTGAAAGCAAGAACAGCATTTATTTTATACGACACATCAATGATCAGTTTATCGACAGGGTTCACAGAGATAATTGGCCCGAATTTCTGTCCGACAAAATAATACCAATATTGCATTTTATTACCTGACCTTACTGAATCGGTTTTGTTCGGGTTGAACCAGAACGACAGGAAAGACGCGTCAATTCCTGCCCTCAGGTATTTGTTGGCAAATGAGGGTCCCAGGTAGATCAGGTAACCCATTTCCATGACACCACCGGTCAATGCCCGTTCATAATAGTAGTTGTTATTGGTAGTTGGTTCAGTAATTACCTGTAAAGACCTGAAATTACCGACTGGTATTACCGGCCCAACCCGGAAATAATAACCGGTTGCAATCTGATTTTCCCTTGTGGCTTTTACTTCCGGGGCAGAGTCCTGGCTGAAAGAAGTCAGTGAGGAAATGAATAAGGTAAGGCAGAGAAGGGGCAGGGATTTTTTCATGCAGCGAAAGTTTTAGTGTTCCGTATTTCCAAATTTAGCAATAAATAGTTTTGTTAATTGTGATTTTCTTTCATCCGTTCGGCTTCAATAAATTCAGCAATGCTATTCACAGATCTCAGGGTATACCTGGCTGTGTTCTGGTCTGCTATCCTCACATTGAAGTTCCTTTGAATGGCCATGATGATCTCCAGGGCATCTACCGAATCAAGGGTGAGGGCGTTACCTCCTCCGAAAAGAGGCGTTTCATCGTCCACTTCTTCCGGAGTAACATCTGTAATGTTCAACGTGTCAATGATCAGCTTTTTGATCTGCATTTTAAGATCTGCAGCGAGTATTTCTGTCATATGAGAATCAAGATTTTATATATGAATATAGATCAGTGAAGAATTTTTCTTCAGCAGTTGCACGTTCAAGGATAAGGTTACTCAATTCCTTAAAACGCTCAGAACCGAGGTCCCTGTTCTTTCCAAGTTTGGCGGCGTAAAGCGAGAATTCCCGCCACCCGTCGCCGATTTCCATCATCCTTTTTGAAAACTGAGCCAATTCAGGTTTGTTAGCCATTGCGGATGCCTGTTGCAGGAAGGAGGCGAACATGAACCTGAATCCAGCCCCGCCTGTTCCCTGGTCTTCAAGGAGGATATTGATCTTCATGACTTCATGGGAAAGGTGCTCGGTATCCCTTGCCAATGACGGCCATTCAACTATTTTCTTTGCAAAAAGACGCATGCCCTTGATCCCGAGGAACGGAATGGGGATCCTGAGCATGTTAAAGCAGGATTTCCGGATTCCGGTGATAATGGCCTTCTCGTAATCAATCGTTGAGGGGATTTTTTCAGGATAGAAAAGGAAACCCTTGGGGGACATGCTTCCTCCGGCGAACCTGGCTTTGCTCATTGAGTCGTTTTTCAGGTTCACAAGTTCTGGGAAATAACTGTCGCTCACAATATAATGCCGGTTTTCTTTTCCAACGACTACAATGAAATGAACATTGATATGGACCCGTTCCCAGGATGGAATGTAATCCATATAAAAGAAGTCCACCTGAGCAGCAACAGGAATATTCCGTTCAAGCAGCTGATCGAGGGTTTCTTTACCTGTTTCAATGTTCCTGAAGGAAAAGTTGTGAAATTTCACCCCGATCCTTTTTGAAAGGTTTTCACGCATCTGACCAGGTTTGTTCCTGACAATGAATGTCGGGAACGGGAATGATTTCATCTTGTGAAAATAGCCGAAGAAAATTCCGCTGGAGATGCCGAATACCATGGGTTCTGTGATTTCCAGTCCTGCATTGTTCAACAATGAGGTTATGCTTCCCGACTCGCAATGAGCGGCCATTTTATGCCTGTATTGTATACTGCTCATTTCCTGAATTCTCCGATTTTTACAAGCGCAACGAATGGATTATTTGTAGTTTCCGGAACGAGAAGTTCCGATTGCTTTCTTTCTTCGAGAATGGTATAGGATTCAACCTTTTCACCGTGTGTAATCATCACCACCTGTAAAAGGAAAGATATTGGAATATTGAATACATCGGCATATTTTTTCAGCGTTGACACTTTCGCCTTACCAAAACCTGCAGGATCAAGGTGTTTTCTAACCTGCCCTTTCCTGAGGTTCACTCTCCTGGCAAGTTCGTCAACTGTCAGATCTTCCAGCGTCATATAATATTGAACCGGACTGATCTCTCCTCCGGTCACTTTTTTTCGAAGAGATTCCTCAAGATGATATCGTTTCACTTCATAATCATCCAGGAAATTCCCCGAAATGTAAGAACCGGTCTGCATCGGTCCGTAATTGCCGTCAGCCTTTTCCACATAAAGGATGACTTGCTGCTCCGGGCAATTTACATAACCGTCCTTTTCTTTCATGTCAATCGTTCAGAAACCTTTTCCTACCTGTGTTTTGCAAAAAGATAGATCGAAATGGTCATTGATAAAACAAAGAACAAAAGTAATAAAATAACGTTTGGCAGGATGGACAGGAGGGATTCTTTGCGGAGAAAAATATCGAGATAGTTATCGATGCCCCACCGCAATGGTGAAAGAAAGCTGATGATCCTGAAGAATTTTGGAAAAAGGTGAATGGGAAGAAAAGTTCCACTAATGAATGCGAGGATCACAACCATGACAGATCCGAACAGGGCGGCCTGGGCATGGGTGGTAGAGCCTGCACCAACGATCAGTCCGAACCCTATGGCCGCAAGACTGGATGCGATCGTGGTTGCAAGGATTGAAAAATAATGTGTTCCAGGATCAAATGGAGGAAGTCCGAATGCGGCGGGAAGAAGCCACACCCCGGCCATGACCATCGAAATGAACTGGATGATGCAAACAAACAGGTAAATGGCCACTTTTGCTGACATGAGTATAGAGCCACTCACCGGTAGCGTCCTCAGGCGGTAATAGGACCCTTCGTTTTTTTCACTGATCATGCTCCCTGAAAGCGGAATCACGATAAAGAACATGGCAAAAAGAATAAAACCGGGTATAATGTTCTGGGATAATGTAGGTTTAAGCGAAGATATTTCCCTGGAAGGATATTCTTCTTTTAAAGGAGCCATGTTTTGCGTGGATTTCCGGATCAAATCGTCCATGACCCGCCCAACGGCAGGGGACATTGTTCGTACCAGGCCTTCTACTGCCAACCTGCTCTGGACTCCCTTTATGACGAACGTAAGTGATGAGACAACCGATGATTTGTAGGATTCCTGCAGGGTCGGATCGATGAGCAACCGGATGGCACTGTCGTGTGGTTCACATACGATCCCAAACCTGTAAACCCCCTCCAGAATAAGCTGTCTTGATGATATTTCATTCAGGTGATTTCCTTTGTAATCCTTTATCAGCATGAAGAATCCTGAGCTGTCGAGGTTTTTTTCAATATCTGCTGATGTTTTAGAATGGGAATTGTCAATGAAAAGTATTTTCGTCTTTGATTCACGGGATGCTTTCATTGCATTTTCCTGGGCAACAGTAACGATCACGATTAAGGCGACAGGAAGGAGGATGAGGATGATCAGCCCCGGGATATCCCTGAGAAGGATGAGGAACTCTTTGTTTAGCGCTGCCAGGAATTTGAACATGGGACAAATTTAGTAAAAATCGTGCAGCCGGAGGTCAGAGGTCAGAGGTCAGAGGTCGGAGGTCAGAGGATAAATAGAGAGGACTGGAGACTGCTCTATCTCGCTATTTCAATAATGCTGAATGGTGCTATCGTAGGAATGATCCTGCGGATCTTCAGGCCGGCAGCGGATACGATTGAGTCAAATTCTTCACGGGTTCTTTCTTTCCCGTCCTGCATTGTGACCATCATCTGGATATCGAGCAGTTTTCCGAACGAAGGGTGGTTATCGTTCTTTACGATCATTTCGATGACCAGGATCTTTCCATGAAGAGGGAGTATATTGCGGATGTTCGACAGGATCCTGATGCAATCTTTATCACTCCAGTTGTGGATGATGTTCTTCAGCAGATAAAGGTCACACCCTACAGGAGCAACATCAAAAAAACTGCCCGGGGTCACTGATATGCGTTTTCTGACGTTATATTTGTCAAATACAGGCCCGGCATTGATAAGTGCCTCAGGGAGGTCAAAAAGGATGCCTGATGCATGTCTGTGTTTGTAAAGGACAGCAGAAAGCAGTAGTCCTTCTCCGCCACCAATATCGGCAATGGTTTTAACTGATGAAAAATCATACGCAGAAAGTATTGGTTCAACCGCCAGTATGGAGAGGTTGGTCATGGAGTGATCGAAAAGACTTGATTCTTCTTCGTTTTCGGCAAGGTAATCGTAAATATTTTTTTGATGGATCTTAAGGAATGCATTTTCTTTTGTCCTGACAGTGTGAGAGAGTTCACTAAAAGCACCCCAGTTCACTTTTCCAAGATGATGCAACACCATATACCTTAATGATCCATTCCCATCGATAAGGGCTTTTGACATCGGTGAGTTGATGAATTGACCGCTTTTTAATTGCCTGAATATTCCGTTCCCGGAAAGGGCCCGGAGTATCCTGAACAGCGATTCTTCATCCGTGTTGGTAATTCCAGAGAGTTCCTTTATTGTTTTGGGTGCATCTTTGAGTATACCGGCAATATCGAGTTCTGCAGCAACCTTCAGGCAGGGAAGCAGCCAGAAATATTGGAAATGCTCATAGAGGACCACATTGGCCGGAAACAATCTTTTATTCAGGGAAAGCAAGAATCTGCGGAAGGCATTAAGAATGCTGATAAACCATACTGGAGGGAGACTCCGGAACTTTATTTCTTCATTCATAATCGTTGGAAAATGGACTGCGAATGTACAAAATCCATGGCCAATAGTTTTTTAAATGTAATGTGCCATCTGACAAGTGATACGTCAAAATCACATCGCAAGTTCCATTCCCGGGGCATTTTCGGGGCGGGGCATGAATCCGTATTTCCGGTAAAACGGGAATTTGTTTTCAGCTGCAAAAAGCTGGATATCCCGTATTCTGTGCTTTTTGCATTTGGTGACGAGCAAATCGAGGATCTTTGTTCCGATCCCCCTGTTCTGAAAATCAGGATGAACGATCATATTGACGATCAGCGCATGATGAATTCCGTCGGATATGATGCTCCCTGTACCAACCATTTGACTTCCGTGGTATGCTGAAACAGAATACCAGACATTCCTGATCGATTGTTCAATTTCCTTGATGGAAAAGCAATACGCATCGTTCCAGCCGGTCGTGTTAAAAAGGTCCAGGTAATCCACAGTTGGAGCTGATTCCTCCAGATAGTCGATGGCATCTGAACTGGTAAGTTTTCTCTCATGTTCCATAGGGGCAGATTTTGGACCAATAATTGAAATAACAAAGAACACATAAAGACTGTAAAATTTCACACAGTCGCTTATAATGTTAACTTACCGCCCGGGCCAAATCAGGACCAGGTATCACATCAAAGTTAATAAAAAAAGACTGAAAGAAAGGAAGCCTGAAAATTTGAAGCCGGAATATGAGAACTTTGAAAATTTTACTGATAATTTACGGTAACATCAAAGGGGGTGGAGGAAGTGTATAATCCGGGGATTTGGGAAGCGGCAACATGTACGGTAGCGCCAACATAGAGATCACATAATCCTGCATCGTTAAGGTTTCCGGTTGGAGACGGATTACATGTAAATGCATCCACGACCATAGATTCCATGCCATTTTCACGGATGATCGAAAAGGAAACCGGAAGTGAAATGCTGAATGAATACCCTGGCGCACCGGAAACAGAGAATGAACCTGCCTTTACCGAACCAATGGTAGAAGGAAGCGTGACACCACCTGAGGCAGTACGTGTGGGGGTTGAATTTGGTAAAAGCGTTACATGGCCGTCATTGGTACTTGCAGCAATATTACCGAAATCCAGATCATCAACTTTTACAAGGTTGATCGGAGTAACGACTGTTGCGGATGCACTGGCATATTGCGAAACCTGACCAAATGCACTGATAGTCATCGTCAGGAAACTGGCAACAATACTAATATGGAACAAAAATGTTCTCAGTTCGGGTTTATATTTTAACCAAATTATTCCTTTACAGGAATGGGACATGCAAAGATAATAACTTATTCATAACGAGCGATGCACGCAGGGAATATATTTTCAAAAGTTATTAACTTTTTGACGGGATAAAAGGCACTTCACATTTAATCCCTTCAGGGAGGGACACACCTTTCACCCGGTAACAGGATAAAGGACTTCAGGCAAGGCCTTTTAATGGATCGAGAAGAAATCTGATTATTTAGCTGTCACTATTTTATACGTATGTTCAGCGATGATCAGTTCTTCATTGGTTGGAATGGTCATGACCTTTACCCGTGATGATGGTTTGCTGAGAAGCACTTCTTTTCCGCGCACGCCATCATTCAGTTTCGGATCGAATTCAATTCCCATGAATTCCAAACCCGTGCAGGTTTCTTCCCGGGTCACAGGATCATTTTCGCCAATCCCACCCGTGAATATGAGGAGATCGATTCCTCCCAGAGCGGAGGCATAAGCCCCGATGTATTTTTTAATCCGGTAACGGAACATTTTCAATCCCAGGGCAGCTCTTTCATTATTTGCTTCGGCTGCCTTTTCAATCTCGCGCATGTCGGATGATACGCCAGTCACACCAAGCATTCCGCTATGCTTGTTCACAAGTGTATTGGCAACCCGGAGGCTGAGTTCTTCTTTTTCCATAATAAACGTAAGAACGCCAAGATCCATGTCACCGGAACGTGTACCCATGATCAGGCCTTCAACCGGGGTTAGTCCCATAGAGGTATCAATGGATTTGCCATTGTTGATCGCAGCCATTGAAGCTCCATTTCCAAGATGGCAGGTTACAATTTTTATGGCATTCATATCAAGGCCGAGTATCTGGCAGGCACGACGGGCAACATAATAGTGGCTCCAGCCATGGAAACCGTAACGACGGATCCCGTATTTCTTATATAACGAGTAGGGGATGGCATACATATATGCATAGTCGGGCATGGTCTGATGAAATGCGGTATCGAACACACCAACCTGCGGAACATCCGGCAGGAGGTGCTGCATGGCAAGCACACCTTTCAGGTTGGCCGGGTTGTGCAGCGGTGCGAGCTGGATACACCATTTGATATCTTTTATGGTATCATCATTGATCAGGGTGCTTTCCTTGAAATGCTCCCCGCCGTGAGCGATGCGGTGTCCTACTGCATTGATCTCTGAAAGGCTTGTAATGCAGCCGTGCTCCTTACTGATCAGGACTCCAAGGATATATTCGATCCCGATCTGGTGGTCGATCACTTCACCTTCCAGCCTCACCTTGTCACCATTTTGGTTTTCGTTTCTGAGGAATGAACCTTTAAGTCCGACCTTTTCAACGATGCCTTTGGCAAGCACCAGTTGCTTTTCAATATTAAACAGTTGATATTTTATGGATGAGCTTCCGCAATTCAAAACGAGTATATTCATATGGACATTTTTTTTCGACTATTAATAAACTTGTAAACCGGATGATTAGCAACAGGTGTCTTCAACGATCTTATTGCCTTCCTTGTCATATTCATAGAATCCGGCACCGGTAAGCCTGCCAAGTTTGTTGGCACGGACCATTTTCTTGATCATGGGAGAAGCGATATACCTTGAAAGGCCAAATTCTCCGTAGAGATTTTCCATCCAGCGAAGGATCTTGTCGAGACCCACTTTATCGGCAAACTCAAAGGGACCTAATGGCATGTTGAAACATGCACGCATGGTCAGGTCGATGTTTTCCATCGAACTGACACCTTCCATCAGGGTTTCGCAGGCTTCATTGAGCAATACAACGAAAAGCCGGACACTGATCAGTCCTGGTGACTCGATAACCGGAATTGCAATTTTATCAAGCAATTTCACAAATTTCATCACTTTCTCATAGGCATCATCGCTGGTATAAAGACCTTTGGCGATTTCTACAACGCTAGCACCGGGTGCTGTTGTTGAGATATGCAAACTGACGCAACGTTCATTGTGTTCAAGTTCTGAGGACATCTCAGTGACAACGAGGGTCGAAGAATTTGTTGCAATGATGCAATTCAGGCTTACGTGTTTTTCGATCTTTTTAAATACGTCTTTGCGAATCTCGAGACTCGGCTCACGCTGCTTTGATTTTATTGCTTCGATCACGAGTTCACAGTCGTGGAAATCTTTGTAATCGACGGTGCCTTTTATCCTGGAAAGGATGGCAGTCTTCTCACTGGGAGTAAGCCCCCAATGGTTTATCTCATTATCCAGCCCTTTTGAAATTTCATCCAGTGAATGAAGGATCAGCTCTTCGGACAGTTCAAGAAAAATAATTTCAATTCCGTGTTTTGAAGCAGTAATCGCTAATTCCTGTCCTACGGTGCCACAACCGACGATCCCGACTTTTGAGAACAGGACTGTCGGACGCGCTTGTTTGCTCAGCCCATATTTTTCAATGGGTTCAATAATAATTTCTGCCATTTTTTCAGATTTATGTTGGAGTAAGTTTCAGATTGATCTTTGAGGCGGCAAAATTACTGGATTTAATTCATTGTTCAAAGAATAACAATAGAAAAAAAACCGGTTTACATTTCCATCATTGCATCCACCTCTTCACGGGAGATCCTCGTCCAGTCGGGATCACTGAATTGGTTACCATCCCAGGAAAATGTAACCAGGTCAAAGGTTTCTCCATAGAAGGTGAGCTTGCTTCTCAGATCGGGGGAATGCTCAATAAAAAGGAGGTCTTCAGGTGATGCATTGATCTGGGTCAGGAGTTGGGTTGCCAGTGAGGCGATGCAATCTGTTATCGCTGTTCCGGGGTTCTGACGATAGATCTCGGTAATGATCACAAGGGTTTTTCCATCCTTACGGTGGATCGTCCGCAAACCGCATTTCGAGGGACTATCCCATAAACCCTTGAAATCGAAATAGGAATTCATGTAGTTTGTGAATTCGGGATTTATTTCCATAATTAGTTGATGAACTGATGAGTTGATGAGCTGACGAACTCAAAAATACTTCTTTATTCTTTTTCGTTGTTTACTTTTTTTCCGAAACTTTCGTTGACGAGGTCGCGGCGACGGGGGGCATAGGTGCCATCTTCAAGTTCCCGCTGCATCACTGTGCTTAACATATTGAACATCTTCTGGGTCTGCGGTTCATCTTTATAAAAGGTATCCCAGGCATAATGAAAGAGTTCTTCCAGCTTTTCCGCGGTCATGTGTTTTGGATGATACACGACTTTCCCGGCATTGTAATGATCCCAGTCATGGTCAAAGATCCTGTTTTGCTTCCGCAGGTCTGCATAGGCCTTAGTATGAGGGAAAGGTGCAAGAACCGTGAATTCGGCGAGATCGAGGTCGATTTCAAGCAGGAAATCGATCAGGCGGCGGATATCATCTTCTGTCTGGTTATCAAGCCCGAGAAGTATTGTTCCTTCCACGGCGATTCCGTAGTCATGGTATTGTTTGATGCGGTTCCGTATAAAATCCGACGTATCGAATACTGCCTGGTAAACATACCATGCACCTGCTTGAGCAGCGAGATCCAGCACTTCAGGCTTGTCTTCAATGGTATGGCTGACCCATTTCTTCTTCAGCGGGATCATCGCCCGGAAAAGTTCTTTCTCCCACTCCGTATCCAGGGCCAGGGAGTTGTCAACGATGAACAGCCGGTTATTATCCATCTGTGACAGTTCCTCAACGACCCTGTCGATGGGTCTTGGACGGAATCCGCGTCCTCCAAGATAACGTACAGCACACGGATAGCAATCGTATATGCAGCCACGGGAAGCATGGAACAGGTCGACCATCCTGAATCCCTTGTGGTAATAAAGATCTTTCTTCAGGATATCCCTTCTGGCAGGGCCGATCAGTGACATTTCCGGAGGATTGTTCAGGAAGTTATAGATTTTCTGAAGGTTTCCCGCCTGAAAATCTTTAAAAACCTTGTCGAGCCGTCCTTCCACTTCTCCAAGGAATACGGAGTCAGCATGAAGAAGCGTCTCCTCAGCATGAAGCATCGTAGAAATCCCTCCGAATATCACTTTTTTCCCAAGGTTCCTGTACATATCAGCAATCGCCCAACCGCGTTTCACCTGGGTGGTAAGCATCATGGAAATCCCCACGAGATCCGGTGAATCGTCAACAATAAGCTCTTCTACATTTTCGTCCGTAAAATCGACTTCCACATTTTCAGGCAGAGCAGCTGCCATTACCACCGGTCCATGAGGTGGAAGATTAAAGATGGTTTGTCCTTCCAGTTTTTCCCAACGCGGGTATATCAGTTTAAATTTCATTAATGCTGTTTTCGTTTTACCTTGATGATGCAATCGCTGAGTTCTGAGATGATCCTGTTTTTTTCGCTCTGCCGCGGAACATTCTTTTCCAGTGCTTTCCGGTAGTAACGAATGCTGCTGTCAGGCATATCCCTTGACTGGTAATATTCTCCGGTGAGGGAATAAACTTCAAAATACCCAGGATTGGTATCAATGAATTCATGAATAAAAGAACTGGTCAATGGCCCGCTGCTTTTTGACATGGCAGCAGATGATACTATTTTCCTCATTTCCCTGAATCTCCGGAAATGCTTGTAATTTGCAGAAGTAAGAAATGAATCTCCGGGAATGGAAAGCTCCCGTTCAGTGATTTCCATCTTATGTTCCAACCCTGCAAAGGTATGAATAATTTTTTTCAGGTCATAACAGAGGTATGGCCCCAGTTGCCATGGGTCAGTGGAAACCCAGACAAGGAGCTTTTCAGGCTGGAAGATCACCGAATGATGACAGATCAGCTGGTTGATGGCCTTTTCATTGCCCATTCCAAGGTCTTCATGATTCAGCCCCGACTGATCCCGAAGGATCTCTGCCATTTCAGGAATTCCCAGCACTTTTTTACCGGAGATATCCTGAATAACTTTTTTGAACCGGTAGCCGGATGCATTCTCCCGCAGATCCTTGATATTTGCCGGAAGTGAGGAATATTTCCCGGACTGGAAATGGTTTGTACAAACGATGTGATCCGAATGCGGGTCGACAATTTCCATGCCCCTGGTGGTTTTCTCAATGATAACGGCTTTGTTGTCAGAAGCTGAACCGATAAGAATGGATTCGGAGACGAATGTTTCCCGTTTCCCTGCAATGGCAGATGCTTCGCCGATGTTTTTTGCGTATTGCAATATTTCACGGGCAAGGATCGAAATGGGTGTCCTGGCAGAGAAAGGAATATCAGACCTGGCTGCGTTTATCGTGACAGTGAGGCCCTTTTCATTCATTCCCGAAACAGCACCGATCATTGCAGGCCAGGTGATCATTATAAACGGGTACCCTTCCTCCGGTTTTTCAAAGCAAATGATCTTTGTTTCTGCGAATTGATCGCCAACATAGAAATCAAAATTCCGGCCGATCAGAAGGGAAGAATCGACAGTTTTCCCAGACCAGACCCCGAATGATGTACAGCCAACAAGGCCGAGGTTCTGCACCATATGACCGATATCATGGGCAGAATGGTAATTCAGCATGCGCTGGTAATTTGTTCCAAGGGATGAAAATTTCCCCGATGCCGATAATGAGATCCCATAGATCTCCTGCCTGTATTCTTCTGTGAAATACTTGTCAAGGTCCCTGTTGAACCAATAAACAAACTGTTTAAGGAATCCAAGGTAAACACCGGAAGGAACGAGTTCCCGGATCCTGGCAAGAAAAGCGATCTCCTGTTTTTCGATCAGCGGCTTGCACAATTTTCCGTTAATGACGCCTCTTTCAAAAGGTTTTCCTTCAAGATACATTTCCCACAGGCCATTTGAATTTTTCTTCAGCCAGTTTTCTTCACAACGATAAAAATCCGGCTCGGGGTTTTCCGTTTTAAGGCGAATGGAAGACAAATCACTTATCTCTGGCGGATTTACACGGATGGCAAAATGGAACCATACCATGAACAGAATGATCAGACATGCCAGAATACCAAGCAAACCAGGCAGCCTTCTCCGTCTTCTTTTGCCTTTGTCAGTCATTCTTTATCTTTTTAAGAAGATACTCTAACCCGATCAATTCACTGCATGTCTGAACTGCACCGATCGTAACGCCAAGTACCCCGTGAAGATTGGTGTTCTGCCCCGTAAAAAAGAGTCCCGGGATCTTTGTTCTCGGAAGAACGATTGTTTCCAACGGATGATTGAAATCCTTCTGAATGCCATACATCGAACCTTCAGGGGTTCCTGTATAATCGCGCCAGGTAAGGGGAGAGGCTGCATCAATGCTTTTTAAGCATGCCCTGATACCTGGGAATTTATGTTCAACAAGATCCAGGAGTAGTTCCGTTTTCTTTTCCTTCCATTCATTATAGGACCGGCCCCTGCTTCCAACAATCGTTTTATCCCATGTCCTGACCTCGTTGAAGTCCATGTATGTCATTATTATGGCTGACTTTGCATATTCATTCATTCCTGAGTATGCTGGAGTATGAAGCATATAAAAGGAAGGCCAGATCCGGGCTGACCGGGCTGACCAGACATCATAACTTGTATGAAAATAGAAATTGTGATCAAGGTTTTTAAAACTGTTCTCTTTAAAAACAAGATATAATGAGAAGGATGAGATGGTGTTCCCGAAATTTATCATTCTCCCTGACCAGGACTTTCTTACAGGGATCCCGTCGAACATGCTGATGGTGGCCGAAGGATGGATATCCGAGATCAGGCGTTCTGCCTGGAAATTCAGACCGTCTCTGGTTATGGCTGTGAAAGTATCGTTCCCGAACCTGATCTTTGAAACTTCTTGTTTTGTAAGAAGCTGTCCGCCGTTTGATAAGATCTGATTTACCAATATCGTGGCCATCCTGTTACTTCCATCAACAGGACGCCATGCACCGGAGATAAATGAATGATTGACCAGAGCGGCGATGTAGAGGGGTGTTTTATCACGTTCTCCTGCGTAAAGGAAATTGTTGCCGGCAAGGACGGATGAAAGGTGGCCCCTCTCCCCGGCCCCCTCCCCAAAAAGGGAGGGGGAATTAAGGTTCTGGTAGTATTTGAGGGCGGATTGATCTTTATATTGATTTTCTGAGTGGTTTCCAGGGATCTCAAGGTTATACAGCGGAAATGATCTGCTTATCTCCTGCAATTTATTTGTATAGGATCGCAATGATCCTTCCTGGTCAGGAAAGAAGGGGAGAAGTTGCTCTGTGAAGTTGTCAAATCCCATTGCAATGGGGTATTCAATATCATTGAATGAGATGACGTCAAATCCGTCAGGGTTCATTCGCCTGAACAATTCTTTGCCGGTAAGGCCAAAATAGCTGAAATACCTGTGAAGTACCTCGCCTTCATCCAATCCGCCAATATAGTGGACACCGGTATCGAACTCAACACCGTTTCGAATGAACGTCTGCAGACACCCGCCTGGTTGGTGATGTTTCTCAAGGATGCAAACACTCATTCCTTCCCTGCTCAGGATGGCACCGCATAGCAATCCTCCCAATCCGCTACCGATTATGATAACATCGGATTTCATCATGGACGGATAATTATAAGAATGTTGGACGTCAGTTTATTGTCGTCGATCACTTCAATATTCAGGTTAAATTCATCAACAACCCTCCTGATCATTTCCTGGGAAGTGAAATAGAGTGACCCGGAATCCTCAATTGTTTTGTTGAATCCCGACCTGGTAGAAAAGAATTCGGTCAGCCGGGTACCTGCATGGCGTTCCTTCTTTGACTGATCTGCATCACGGATGATGATCACCCCATTCTTCTTCAGATTGGTCATACAGGATCGCAACAGCTTTTCCTGTTCCGGTTCAGGAAGGTAATGCAGAATATCAGACATCAGGAAAGCGTCTTGTGAAATGACAGGATATTTGGTGATATCACAGGAAATAAACGTGATCCGGTCATTCTTCGCATAACAATTATTTGCAACAGCAATTTTCTCCGGATCATAGTCAATTGCGGTGATCATACGGTCTTTGGAGGTAAAAGCCAGGATGTATGAGATGTAACCGTAACCACATCCGATATCGAGAATATCACCTTTTCGCGGCATGAGTGAATCAATGACACGATAATTCTTTTCCAGCCTCATCTTGATCTTTACGTACCATTCAAGAACCGGCCCTTTAAAGATGTAATTCAGAGCGATCATTCTTCTGTAATAATCCGGTGTTCCCATCTCTGATCTGAATTCATCATAGAGATGTATATAATGTTGCCGCCAGCCTCTTGTTTTCTCAGATACAGTGGTTCCAAAACGGGTATCATCCCAGGCCACCCTCGGTTGTATCTTCATGTACAACCCATTGGGCTTTCCCCAGAAAACCCCCCGGGGAAGGAAATCGCCTGAGCCAAAGACCACGATAGGTAATATATCCACCTTCAGTTTTTCCGAAAGATAGAAGGCGCCACGATGAAACCTCCTGATATTATGGTCATCCGAACGATGTCCTTCAGGAAAGATCAGGATCGAATAACCATCCGCCACAATGTCCTTCAGTTTATCCATAATTGCATCGATCCCTTCATCAGCATTGAAATAACTTGCCATCCTTGCGATCGGACCAAATACAGGTGACTTATAGACCCATGCCGTGGTCAGGATGATGATCTTCGGATACAACCTGAGGAATGCAGGAGTTTCGATAAGAGACTGGTGATTGCTGATAATGATAGCCGGTTTTACAAAGTCTTCACCCAGTGGATTCAGGAGCTTTCGTTCTATCGGGAAAGTAAATGCTATGTATGCTCTACAGAGCATTGAAAAGGTCTTGTGGAAAATGTATTGCTTGCGTTTCTTCGGGACAGGTAACAAAATGAAGATCAGCGAACCGAAGATAACCATGATGACAGAGATCAAAACGATATTTCCCCATGTGACAAAGGTTTTAACGACGATCCGGGCGGTGATGGGAAAGATGCCCTGGCGTTGCCTGTCAAGAAGGAAAAGATTCATCAGCCATGGTTGGATCGTAAATGAAATGACCACAACAGAAGTTATTCCTACAACGGAAATCAGCGCGATTGAATTCAGTGCGGGATGACGCGCAAAAAACAAGGCTCCAACCCCGATTAGCGTTGTAATGGCGGAGAGGAAGATGGATGTTTTATAGGTTGTGAGCTCAGAAAGGCCATATTTTGAATTATGGAGAAGTCCGCGCATCATGAGGATGCTGTAATCCACCCCAAGGCCAAAAATGAAGGAGGAGATAATGATGTTGATGATATTGAAACGGATATCAAATGCTCCCATAAAACCCAGCGTGATCACCCAGCTGAGGAACATTGGCAGAGCTGCGATAAGGCCTAACTCAATCCTTCCGAAGGACAAAATGAGCAGCAACGATACAAAGATCATGGAAAGCCTCACCAGGAGATCAAAATCATGCCTGACATTTTCAACAAGACGATCGGAGATGAGTTGCCTGTCGAACACAACAAGGTTCGGATGACCGGAAAATGCGCTGCTGACCAGTTCCTTTTTTTCCCCGGGGACTTTGATAATCGTGGAGATCATGGTCATTTCGGGGGTTTCATTGATCCACTCGGCCAGGAATCTTATTTTAACCCTGTTAGTCTCCTGAACATTCATGGGACTGAATTTCCTGTAAAGAAGATCCATCACCGGGTTGAATGCGGATTCCCTGAATTTGTATTTTTTTCCCGTTTCAATCAGCCGCTTCCGGAGGTTGTCTTTTCGCTCAGGAGTCCAGAATTGCTCCCAACGGTTCAATCGTTTAGCTTGAACAGAATCCGATGGAAGCATGAGGCCAACGGCGGATTGTTGAACCAGGAATTTCCCGTCATTGACCGATCGGACATAAAACTCATTCTTTTCATGGTTTTTCAAAACGGAGGCCAAATCTTTCCCTGTGGAAACAAGGTAAACATTTTTCATCGAGGCATTGTTGAGCCTGTCGAGGTTTCTCTCTCCCTTTCGCAATTCATCCGTCATGTAATTGATGGACATCATATTTTTCTCAAATCCGGTTTTCCGTATCAGGAATAATCCACCTGCAGTGAGAAGAAGAATAATCGTGATCAGGCCATACTTTTTTTCAAAGTGAACAGACACAATACTATTAATGATCTCTGTCCTCCCGGGATTGTCTGAGAAATCCCTTTTGTCAAGGAAGTGAGGGAGAAGCACAAGGGCAAAGAATGCGGCCCCTGCAACGCTTAAGCTGGCAAACCATCCCAGGTCATGCAGAACGCCGGATTTCAGAAAGACAAGACAAATGAATGCTGCAGCAGATGTCAGGAAACAGAGGAAAATCGTAAGCGACATTTCTTCGAGGGTGGCTTCAATATCATGCGTCTTCCTGAAATGATTAATAATATAAAGTGCATAATCCACGATCAGACCCAGGATCACCGTGCCGATCCCGAGAGCGATGGCGGATATTGTTCCTTTGGTGATATACATAATTGACAAGGCAAATGCACCGCCGAAAAGAGCCGGCAGGAATCCCAGCAAAGGGTATTTAATGCTCTTGAAATACCAGGCAAGGAGCAGGATGATAAGCCCGATGGAAATTGAAAACGTGATGGTAATATCCTTTTTTAACCGGTCCGCATTCGCTGATGCAACGGCAATGCTTCCAAAATATTCACCTTTGACCTGCCCGTTCGACTCTTCGGACATCGTGCTGAGGATTGAACCGACACCTTTGATCAATTTCCCGTTCCGTTTCGACTCGCTTGCGGGATTTGCTGAGGTGATGAATATCAGCAGGTTTTTCCGGTCACTGGTCATGATGTATCCGTCTTCGATCACGAAATTATCACCCGATGCAAGAGTTCTCATTTTCTGCAATGGGATCATCGTAAATCCAAGCGGATCCTTAACAAGGACATTTTTTAGTGCAAAACTCGCCGGAGAAACAAGCATCCTGTAATTGTTACGCATCGTTTTCTCAATGGAATCGGGCAAGAGCGATTTTTCAATCTGCCGATAATCTTCATCGGTTAAATAAATGGGAAGATGATCATAAAAAAAGTTGAAATAATAAGCCATCAATGTATCAGGGATGGCGCCGGTCACAGATTTAATGGTCGAGGAATCAAACGCGGAGGATAATTTACCGGTAAAACTGGCTGCAGCATCTATCAAACGGCGGGGGTCGGCAGGTGCATTGGTATCAGCCTGGTAGAGGCGAACGACAAGCTTATCAAAAAATTTAAAATGATGCACGACATATTCAAAGTGATCATGATTACCATTACTGATCCTCTCCCCTGAAATATTCTCCTCAAACGTGATCCGTGATGCAAGAATGATCATTCCGGCCAGAAGCGAGATGCAAAAGACAAGGAATGTAATCCTGTGCCTTTTGAAAAACCTGTATACCCGGATGAAAAAATTTGACATGCAGATCTGTTTACTTTATGGATCCTGATTGTTCCTGAGCCGTGACGTTATGTTTTTTCCTGAAAATTGTGAGTAAAATGTATGAAGCCGTTCCGCCTGCAGTTGCAAGGCAGATACCGAAAAAAGCACTGCCGATAAGGTATTGCAGAAGATTTTCCTTCACCCAGTGCATTGAAAAGCCGGGGTTATACTGAACCTCCGGGCCATGGGACCCAAGTAAAAATCCGCCAAAAATATAACTCAGAAAAAGAATCACCGGCAACAAAGGAGGAATGCTTATGTTCGATGCAGCAATCGTCACGAATTTATTTAATTTGAAGAGATGAGCTGTGCCAAATGCAATCATCATCTGCCATCCCCAGACAGGTGTGACCCCGATAAACAATCCGATGGCCACTGAAAAAGCAAGCCGCATATTCGAATCTTTGCTCTCGAGGACATGATCCCGGATGAATTGCCTGATCGATTTCTTCCGGATCTCTTTTAAGAATTGGACAGGTCTTACCCATAGAAGCGCTATAAAAACCAGAAGTGTGTTCAGGATGCTTATCCTTGTGAAATCCCGGAATTTCCGGAAATGGGAGACCCGTTCATCTTTTGGTGCATAGTAGACATTGACAGGCAAGGCCAGTATTCTGATCCCTTTCCAGGCAGCCCTGACAAGCACTTCCACCTCGAACTCGAATTTCCTGGTATAAAATTTAACGTCTTTCAACAGGGCTATCGGGTATAAACGGTAACCTGACTGAACATCCGGGATCTTCAATCCTGTTTCAACCTTGTACCAGAAGATGGAGAACTTGTGCCCGAAACTGCTGGTTCCCGGAACATCGGACTGATCCATATTCCTTGCACCCACGATAAGAGAATCGGGGTCCTTTTCAATCCAGTCGATGAATGCAGGAAGATCAGCCGGAAAATGCTGGCCATCCGAATCGATGGTGATCGCATAGCGAAATCCTTTTTTTACCGCAAAGCTGAATGCATTGCGAAGGGCCATTCCCTTTCCCATGTTTTCAGGATGTGTGAGGATATGGAGGCGCCTGAATTTTTCGAGAATTACGGGCGTATTGTCGGTGGAGCCGTCATTGACAATGATGATATCGTTCGTATAGTTTTCCACATCCCGAATGACCATTTCCAGCGTTTTGTCATTATTATAGGTTGGAATGATGACACAACACTTCTGTTCCGAGAATTTTTTTCTGATCCCTGTAAAATCGTGCATTTCAGAAGTTGGAGGATGATATGAATGAAGACAAAAGTACGAATTTTCTGCTAATGGAAAGTGAAGAGAAGCTGGATGCTGGATGCTGGATGCTGGATGCTGGAGTATAATATTTTGGCAAGTTAACGATATTTGTTTTTGGACACACACAAATCCCAATACCCGAAACACACACAACCAGCATCCAGCTTCGCCAATTAAGATTATTAGTATTTTTGCCGGGTGAAGATCCTCCTGATAAACCCGCCGCGTTCGCCGGAAAACAATATCCTGAAATTCGCCCCGGAGGCGGCAAAACAATTTATCCATAAGAAACTGATCGGTCCCCCGCTGGGATTGCTCACCATTGCTGCTGCTGTAAAAGATCATGATGTAACAGTCTTTGATTCGAAAGGGGAGTATGATCTTCATCCGGATGGACCTTCCCTGGAATTACTGGTGAAAGGACTTCTGGAAAAGCACAAACCAGATATCGTCGGAGTGACGATCATCACCTCTGAGTTTGATCTTTCGCTTGAGATTTTTCGTGTTGTAAAAGAATATGACCCGGGGATTCTCACGGTAGCCGGGGGATTGCATGCCACACTCTGCCCGAAGGATTTTGCGGAGACACCCGTGGATGTGACAATCCCCGGCCAGTGCGCCCACATTTTCAGAGAGGTTGTCATTACGGCTGAAAGCAAAAAGGATCTTGCAATGGTGCCGGGGATTCTTCTTAATACAGATAATGGCTTTACAAAAACAAATGGAACTGCAAGGCCGTTTGATCATTCCGATGCCGGCTTCCTGAAAATTGACAGGCGTTTCCTGGATAAGTGGATCGGCACATACAAAGTCGGGAACAGCCCTTTTCCTTCCACGTATGTTTACACTTCCCTGGGTTGTCCTTATAAATGTACATTCTGCTCGATCTGGACACAGTTTAAAGGAAAATATTATCAGCGTGATGTGGAGAGTCTCATCGAAGAGCTGAAATCGATCGATGAATACCCGGTTGTGCGGTTTGCAGATGCCAATACAGTGGTTGACTTTGATTTCATGAACCTCCTGTTCGACCGGATCGTTGAGGAAGGGATCAAAAAGACTTTTATCATGGATATCCGTGCCGATGTGGTGGTTCAGCAACCTGCGCTCATCGAGAAATTCGCAAAGGCCGGATTGAAAGTCGTGATCTGCGGGTTTGAATCGTTCCGGGACAGTGAACTGAAAAAATACAATAAGTCATCACCGGCAAGGTATAACCAGGAAGCCATCGGCATCTTTGAGAAGAATGGCATCTTGGTCCGGGGAAATTATGTGATACCGAATGATTACACCGCGGATGACTTTAAGGCACTGGCTGACTATTCCGCTGCGAACCCCGTGGTATATGCAGGATATACAATTTTAACACCCATGCCGGGAACGGTCTATTATAACCAGGTCAGGCACCAGATCGTGGATCACGATTACCGGAAATACAATTTTTTTAATTCCGTGATGAAGACCGTAATCCCGCATGATGAGTTTCATGAAATGGTCGGGGGACTTTGGCTGATCAAGAAAGGGAAAGACGTTATATAATGAATATTGAACATTGAATATTGAACATTGAATAGAGAAAATAAAGTCCAATCTGAAAAGCTCTGTTTACCACAAAGGCGCAAACCTGCCTGCTGGCGGGCAGGAACGCTAAAAATGAACTCATTGTATCAAATTATTTGCGTCTTGGCGTCTTAGCGGTAAAGTTTTAAAAATCACTTTTCGGAGTAAACGCAACATGGAATATTGAATCTTGAAAAGAATTCTCCTGGTAAATACGAACATTGAAAAGATGCCGTACCCGGTGCCGCCGCTGGGATTGTGTTTACTGGCGTCGAGCCTTGAAAGTGACTATGAGGTAAAGATCTATGACGGGGTGTTTGATGAAGGAAGGTCCTTGGTTGATGTTGTTAAAGAATTCAATCCCGATTATATCGGGTTCAGCATCCGGAATGTCGATGATATTGTTGCAGACCGAAAGGTGTTCTACATCGACAGGATCATCTCTGATTTTATAAACCCTGTAAGGAACTGCACAAATGTCCCGCTGATCATTGGCGGAAGCGGATTCAGCATGTTCCCGGAGGAGCTGATGGAAATGACGGGAGTAGATTATGGGATAGCGGGAGAGGGGGAGAAACTAATGATGGCTCTGATCTACTCACTCAACCAGGGGGTGCAGCCTCCAACTAGCCCGCAGATCCTGGTGAAAGGGCAGAAGAATCCGGGAATATCGACAAGTGTTTCCTTCCTCGAACTTTCCGGGATGAAATTATCCGAGATCGACCGGCATATCGATTTTACGCCATACAAACAGCGCGGTGCCTATTCAATCCAGACAAAGCGCGGGTGTTCCCACGGGTGCATTTACTGCACATACCCTGTTGTTGAAGGTTCCTGCTTCCGGATGCGTGATCCGTATGAGATCGCGTGTGAAATTGAGGCAGCAGCCAAAAGGCTGGGCGATGTGATGTTTGAATTCGTGGATTCGACGTTCAACGATCCGAAAGGACATGCGGAAGCGATTTGCAGGGAGATCATAAAAATGAAGCTGAAGGTGAGGCTGCGCACCATGGGAATAAACCCGGGGCACAGCAGCAGGGAGCTTTTTCAGTTGATGATCGATGCAGGATTTACCCAGATCGATGCAACCCCCGACAGCGCTTCGCCGAAAGTGATGAAAAACCTGGGCAAAGGATTCAACCTGGAAGAGACCCGGCGCATGGCTGACCTGATCAGGGAATTCAACCTCCCGACGATGTGGTTCTTTCTATTCGGCGGGCCGGGAGAGGATGAGGTCACTTTTGCTGAAACACTTGATTTCATTGACCAATTTGTCAACCCGGATGACCTGGTTTATATGACAGCCGGCCTCCGGATCTATCCACAGACACCCTTATACAATATCGCCTTAAAGGAAGGAAAGATCACTGCAGCGCAGTCGATCCTGAATCCGCCGGCTTATTATTTCCCCGACCGGTTGCCAAAAGAAAAGCTTGATTCCCTGATTGAAATTGCGGCCCGGACACGGCCAAACTGCCTTCCGGCAAATTCGACCACCCCGCCGGAGGAGATGAGGAAAGAGGCATTTATCCTGCGCCAGCAGGAAAACCTCACGGAACCTATGTTCAGAACGCTCCTCAGGATCAGGAAACGGTGGATTGCAGAAGGAAGATTGTGAATAAAAGCTGGCTGTGCCTGAACTCTGTGTCCTCTGTGCCTTCCCTGTGACCTCTGTGGTAAAGATAAATTTACAGTTGAACGGTATTCTTAGGTTGCATGTCGGTCTCAAGACTCCAGATCGTTGCATTGCCATGTACCAGGCGGAAAACCGCCATCAGCTTGAACCCGGTTTGTTCGATCCAGCTCTTCAGAAATGGCCTTGCCTCAAGGATCTCTTTCTTCAGATCGATGTCTTTATCCAGGTTTTCCACAGTCCCTGATATTCTTACCTGGAAATCATCCTTGTGAAAACAAAGCTCTACCAAAGGATTCAATGATAACTGCCGGTAAAGGTCCTTGGATTTCGCGGTCATGAAATAGATGCCGGTATCGTCGGCCTTGTGCAGCATGAGTGTCCGCACATGAGGGATGTTCCCGTCGGTCGTTGCCAACTGGAAGGAGGGGTTTTCTGTCAGGAATTTTAGTATCTCTTTTTTTGTCATTTTTCTATAGCACACGGATTACGCGGATCAGGCGGATTTACACGGATAAGCTTATAAGCGATAATCCGCAAAATCCGCGTTATCCGCGTTCCAATAAGTTAATAACCGGGAAGAAGTCGGAATTTCCTTCCACGAATTTAGCATTTTTTGCAAGGTTTCGACAGGGACCGCATTCAATAAATGTTTTTACCCCCGATTCCTGCAGCTTTAGTTGTGTTTTATACCAGTTCAGCCGGGTATAAAGATTCCTTACGAATTCATGAGCCAGGGCTTCCTTTGTAATGATCATAACCTGGTCAACCAGCGAAATGATCCTCACGGATGGTTCTTTGATGGCAATGTTTCCTGCGATGAACTTTTCGAATCGTGCGGCCGTTCCGGCTAACAACCGTGAATGGTACGGAACCGAAACCCTTAGCATCACCGTATTCAGCGCTCCTTCGTTTTTTGCCGTTTCCATCAGCTCAGAAATCTCCTTATGGTTTCCTGATAGTACGAATGAATAGGCGCTGTTCTGATTCGTGATCTCAATGGAAGGGAAACTTTTGGAGATCATTTCTTCAAGGTCTGACTGGCTTAATCCAAGGATGGCGGCCATCCCGAACTTCGTTTCACCGATAATTTCCAGGATTGACGAATAGGCTTCCCTGATAAGCAATAATCCGTCTTCAAAGGAGATCGCACCAGCCTGGAAGGCAGCAGCATAGATTCCCATGCTGTAACCGGCGCTGTATGCGGGAAAGATGTTCTTTTCCTTCAGTAATTGTGAATAACTGCATCCGAGGATATCGGAAATATACTGGGTTCGGAGTTCTTCCTCCAGAAAATCATTTGAAGCAGGGTGGAACGATGTCAGTGCCGGATCAACGGTCTTTGCGGCAATGGTAAGAAAGTTACGGAATATCGCGCCGAAATCCTTGTCACGGCCGAGAAGATCATCCGGATAATCGTTGACGAAGGCAGGAAATATAAAGGCTATGGGTTGTGTAAGCACCGAACCGTTTATGTTCAGAGTTCCAGTAATTTATTTTCGTGTTCAATAATGAGCATCTGCATGTCGATCAGTTCGCCGATGGTTTGAACAGGATGCTTGATGGCATACTTGCCGATCGTTTTCAGTTCAATATCGAGGGTGTATTTTTTCTTGAAGATCTCGATCAGTTCCAGGAACATCAGCGAATCCCCGTCAAGATCCTTGATTATATTGGACTGATCATTCAATGATGAGAGTTCAACTTCACATTCATCTGCAAAAAATTTATATACGATCTCTTTGACTTCCTGCCGTGTGTTTTCCGTAATTGTAGCCATTCCTGATATTTATTTTGGGGTTATCTGATCTGCAAAAATACACTATTTTATTTTTCACTCTTAACTTTTCACTCTTCACTTTTCACTCTTCACTTGTAATTGGCTTTCAAATCTAAAATCCAAAATGGCAATATCTAAAAATATTCAGGATTTTGGATTTTACCATTTTACCATTTAAAACGGGTCAGCCAAAAAATCAACCGCAAAGGCGCCCGAAGGTCGTCACTAAGGCGCTCAAAGGCGCATCTTCTCATTTTACATTTTGCATTTTGCATTTTGCATTTTGCATTTGATATGCCTGTATCCTTCCTGTATGCTTCCTGTATGCAAATTCTGAACAAATCATTCTGAAGGTGCTCAATAGATGATTCTGAAAACCCTAATACTGACTTCATTGGCAAACAATTTTCAATCAAATATTTGGGAAAACTAAATGTTAAGCATATGCCTTCGGGCTTACACCTGGAGTTTTTCATTATACATTGGAGGTCAATGGTAAGTTAAGCGGTGTTAAAAAGATGATTGTGATGGAATGATTTGAATTTACCCTGTTGGATTTTCCCACCCTTTCATCGGGGAATTCATCAGGAAGAAAATATAATTACACGCGGAAGAAAATTAATTTCATGCGGGTGTAATTTTCAAAGTAAGTATTGAATAGAATTCCTGCATTTTGCATTATGCACTCCTGCATTGAAAAGGCCGCCAGCCAGGCTCCGTGACTCTGTGGTAAAAAAAACTCAACACGGAGAACACAGGGAAGGCACAGAGTTCACAGAGGTATTGTACCCAATGTGTTCTTCTAATGATATTTCCTGAAAACCAGCGTGGCATTGTGCCCGCCGAAACCGAAGGAGTTTGACAGGGCAACATTGATTTCTTTGGACCTGGATTGGTTCGGCACATAATCGAGGTCGAGATCGGGATCGGGATGATCCAGGTTGATGGTGGGCGTGAGGATGCTGTTTTTCATGCTCATGATGGTGATGATGCTTTCGATCGCCCCTGCAGCGCCGATCGTATGGCCGATCATCGATTTTGATGATGAAACCGGGATGTGGTACGCTTTTTCACCAAATACCCTCTTGATGGCGAGGGTTTCATAACGGTCGTTGAGTTCTGTGGAGGTGCCGTGCGCATTGATGTAATCGACATCATCGGTCGTGATTCCTGCATTTTTCAGGGCTTTCTCCATCGTGAAAGCCATTCCTTCGCCGTCCTTCAGCGGGGCCATGATATTGTATCCCTCGCTGCTGAAGGCATAGCCGGCAATTTCAGCATGGATCTCTGCATTTCTCCTCTTTGCGGATTCTTCCGATTCCAGGATCAGGATCCCGGCTCCTTCACCGATCACAAAACCGTCGCGGTCGGCGGAGAAGGGCCTGCTTGCTTTTTCGGGATGATCATTCTGAACGGAAAGGGCATAAAGGGCATTGAACCCGGCGATTTCCTCGGCATTGATGATGGAGTCGGCGCCGCCAACGATTACAATATCCAGCATACCTGAACGGATCATTTCATAGCCAAGTCCGATCGCATAGGCGGAAGAGGCGCAGGCGGTGTTGACCACGAAATTCGGCCCGAACAGCTGGTATTCCAGTGATATCCAGGCCGACATCGAATTGGTCATGCTCTTAAAGATCGTATTCTGAATGGTGGTATCCTTTTCTGAGGTTGAGTTGCCTGTATTGACAACCCCAAGGATTACGCCACAACGGGTTTTATCCACTGTTTCAAAATCCAGTCCGCTGTATTTTATTGCATCCCGCGTGCAGGTAAAGCACATTTTCGTGACCCTGGTCATCTGGCTTCCGGCGCGTTTCTTAATGTACTGTTTCGAATAGGCCTCGAAATCCGGCGATACTTCACCTGCAATGCGGGTAATGCTGTTTGAAGCATCAAACAGAGAGATCTGCTTAATTCCGCTTTTCCCCATGACCAGACCTTCCCAATTTGTGGTTAAATCAAGTCCGAGGGAAGAGATGATATTCATTCCCGTTACTACAACTTTTTGCTGCATAGGTTTTGGGACAGATAAAGGTTTGCGCTCTCTATTTCTTTTTCAGGGAATTTGCCCAGTTGCCGATGGTGACAACCTGTGCCGGTGTCAATACGGCATCCGGATGGCTTTCCTTGAACTTCTTAGGCGGCATTTTACCACCGTTGACCATTTTAAACATGGAAGCAGCCTTGGAAGCCTGCTTAGCCGCATCATACGTTTCCCACTTCGTGAAATTAACATGGGATGCTGCCATTCCGTTCCCGCCTGTTGAATGACAGGTAAAGCATGAATTCTGAACGATCTTGTTTATACTATCAGGTAAAGCAATCCCTTTGGCGGGATCATTTTTTGTCTGACTGATTGCTTTCCCTGGCATCAACACCAACACCACAGCCATTGAGATCAACGCAACAACTGCAACTAATGCGTACTTCTTTTTCATACTTTTTCTGATGATTAGTCTTCCTAAAAAATTATAGATTGCAAAAATACAAAATCTGGTAGGAAAGAAAAAGTCTATTCCTACTTTGATGTGCTTGAAAAAGAAAGAACTTTATAATGATCTGCTTAGCATACCCACCCCTCAAATCCCCTCCCTACCATTAGGGAGGGGAAGACCGAAGGTCGGGGTGGGTACGATGGGGCCAAGGCATGCCTTTTCAGGAAACAATATCCAGCGGACCATTGTCAATGCCAAAATACTCCCTGATCGCATCGTTTAGGTCCTGGATGTTGCATTTGGATTGGGCTGCGAACCTTTTTACGGCGGAGATGTAGGTAAAGGAAAGCCGTTTCCTGATCTCTTCATCGACCGGGTCATTATCAAGGACGCGACCCCGTTCGGATGTCCCCTGCTCGGGCGGATAAGAAAAAAATCCTTCTGAAGCTTTCATCCCTGTTTTTCCTTCCGAGACCATCTTTTCGAGATGATGGATCAGCGGCAGATAATAATCCTTGTGCGGATAGGTGCGGACATAGTTTTTAACCGAAGCGAGCATGATATCGATACCGACGCTGTCCATGAATTCAAATGCGCCGGTCGGGAAAAAATACTTCCTCACAATACGGTCCATCTCCCGGAACGAATGGTTTTCCTGTGTTGCGATGAGGAAGGCTTCATTCTGGAAATCCAGGAAGATCCGGTTCAGGATGTGCCCGTCCTTTTCGTTTAAGATCATGTATTTCCGGTTTATCGCCTGAAGGAATTTCTCAACTGTCTCCTGTGTTTGCCAGGAGGTATCATCGGTAACGATGAATTCGACGATATTTTTCAGCGCGACCGGATAGAAAAAATGAAGGCCGATAAAACTCCGTTTCCGGATACAGGCAGGAAGCAGTTCACAGGGATTTACCGATGAAGAGCTGGTGGCGAGGATGGTACTGACCGGTACGATGGGATCGATCGCCTTGAAAAGCCTGCGTTTCAGACTTGCGTTTTCGAATATTGTCTCGATGATTAGTTCACAAGTAGCCAGTTCAGCAATGTCTTTTGTAATTGTGACCTCTTTCTGAAGCGTTTCAAACCTCGACTGGCTGACCAGGTTATTGTCCAGTGAACGTTTGATCTTTTTCAGAAAAGTTTTACGGATCTTGTCAATATCAGCCTCCTGGCTGCAGATCCATACCAGGGTGAAATCAAAATCCAAAAGGTAATAAAACAGGTTGGTACCCATTTTGCCTTCGCCGATTATTCCTATGTTCTTCATGTTATCAAATCCAAAATCCAAAATCTAAAGTCTAAAATCTAAAGTCAAAAGTCAAAAGTCAAAAGTTAAAAGTCAACTAAACTTATTATCCCGCATCCCGCATCGCGCATCCCGCATCTAGGTTCCAGCATCCCTCAACGGTCCCTCATCATGTTCTTTTACGATCTCGCGGTATTTCTCCATATTCTTTTTATGGTCGAGAATATGACGGTGATAGCCGAGCATGGAGAGCATGAAACCAAGTCCTTTGTCGATGGCGATCTTCTTTTCACGGATCAGTCCGAAGATGAACCGGAACAATTTTCTTCGTTCGGGATCGGATGATATTACAAACTCTTTGAACGTGATCCACGATAATCTCGCTTTAAGAAATAGAGAAATATCTCCTCCTTTGCGTGTGAAAGCCCCGCTGCTGAAAAGTTGTTCGGCTTTAGGCCTTATGTTTTTGAAATCATAGAAACGTGCGATCGTTTCCATGTATTTTTCAAAGATATCAACCTGTGAAAGATTCTTGTAATGAACCGTCGGGAAATGGCCGACACCCAATTCGGGGTCACAATGCAGCAACCTGCCTTCGTCCTTCAGTCTTTTATGAAGTTCTGTCCCCGGCGGGGCGGCAAGCAGATGCAGGTTGACATTCGACAGGTCCATTTTCATTGTGAAGTCGAAGATATCGTCAAAAGCCTGGAGTTTATCATGATCAAAACCAACAACGAATGAGGCATTGATATGGATCCCGGCTGCGTGGATCTTCCGGATGGCGGGTTCGTAGATCGTCGCTTCCTTGTTATGAAGCTTATTGCTTTCACCAAGGCTTTCGGGGTTCAGCGATTCAAAACCGATGAGGATGTTGAAGCAGCCGGCATCGGCCATGAGTTCCAGCAATTCCTCATCATTGGCCACATCCAGGCTGCTCATGCAACCCCAGGAAATATTGAGGGGCTTGATGGCCTTCATAAGTTCCTTCGCGTATTTCTTGTTGATGGTCAGGTTATCATCGACAAAGAAAAAATAGGAGGATGGTGCTGCTTTTATCTCTTCCACCACATTTTCAATGGTGCGGTAGCGCATTTTTCTTCCGAAGATCTTTGAAACAAGGCAGAAATCGCAGTTGAACGGGCATCCCCTCGAAACCTGGATACCAACCTGGAAGATTTTTTTCATGCTGACAAGGTCCCAGCGGGGCGGTTTCTGGCTTTTGTACGGTACAGCAATATCAGACCTGTAAACGGGCTTCATATTTCCCTGTTCAAAATCCGAAAGGCATTCTTCCCACAATCCTTCCGCTTCTCCAACCACCACTGCATCGGCGTGCTTAAGTGATTCTTCCGTTGTGAACGAAGCGTATGGTCCGCCCAGGACGACTTTGACACCTTTTGACCGGTAATGATCCGAAAGCTCGTAGGCCCGCGTTATCGTCGCAGCGAGGGTTGTGATCCCGATGATATCCGGTATTTCATTGGCAGGAAGATCCTCAATTTCTTCGTCAAAGATCTTGATATCGTAATGATCAGGCGTAAGGGAAGCGATGGTTGGGAGCGCCAAAGGGATCATCAGCCGCTTCTTCCCGAACATCTTCGCCAGCTCATTGTGGGCCGGGTAGTTGATGTACTTCTGTTTCGGACTGATCAGGAACAGGCTGTATCTCTTTCTGTTAATCACCTTCTTTAATTACGAATTACGGATTACGAATTACGAAAGTTTAATTTTTCATTTTTCATTCTTCATTCCTCATTCTTCATTGTAAATTATCGAATAGCCTGCCTGCATGAACTTGCTGACTTCAGTCACAAAACTCAGTATAAGGTCACCATTGTTGAGTTTTTCTTCCTTCCTGATCTTATCTAAGCACAGGAAAGCCATTGGCGGACCGATGTAGCCCATCGTCGACATTTTTGTATAGAGCGTATTCCTTGAGATGCCAAGTGTTTCGCACTCATCCATCACAAGTTCAGTGATATGCTTTGAGGGAAAGTTAACCTGGAAGAAGCGGAGCGATGAAAGATCGATCTGGTATTTCGCGATCATCCGCTGTAATCCTTTCAGAAATACAGATCCGTCCGGTTCGTGAAAATTAGCACGAAGTTCCTCCTGGAACATCTGGGCAAGGTGATGATAGCCTTTCTCAAATTCCTCTTTCGGGTTCATCCAGTAGGAGGGCCGCCTGTTTCCCATGGCTGAGGGCTTTTTCCCCCCGATGGATTCGGTATAGACATGGTCAATAAAAAGACCGGTCCTGTCATTGTCTTCTGCTTTCAATACCAGCGCAGCGGCCCCGTCGCTTAAAAAATAGCGAAGGAAAAGTTCTTCTTTCTTTATTAAAGGCTGGTTGTAATATTCCGCCACAAGTTCAGACGAAGACATATTGGAGGAAATGACAAGTGCATTTTTATACCGGCCGTTCCTGACCAGGTCATGGGCGAGAAGAAGCGCTTTGTAAGCTGAGGTGCAATTGGCATGAATGGAAAACTCCCCACATTGTTCAATCCCAAGTTTCTCCTGGATCCGTACGGAAGCTGTAGGCATCTGGTCCTGGTGGGCGCTGCCGTAAACGATAAGCTCGACTTCATCCGGCTTCATTTGTGCATCATCCAGCGCTTTCAGTGCTGCCTTTACCGACATACTCACATTGTCTTCGGTGAACTGCCTTGTAACAGGATCGATTGCAAAATGATAATATTCCACATCCAGCATTTCTTTCATCAAAGGCCGTATGCGCTGTTCCCAGTTCCTGATCTTCAATGGCGCATCCTTCACCTCGCCTAAGTAATCATAGAGGTTTTCCAACGGAATGGCCGACCCGGGAAGGTAGGTTCCGGTACCCGCCAGCCTGATGAATATCCTGTTATCAATTGTGTTTTTCGTGTTCACCTTATCCCGCAAGTTGTTTCAGATACAATTTTGATTTTTCCTTTATATATCCGGATGAGATCTTCTGTATAAATCCAACGGCGGATTCCACTATTTGTTTCTTTGGAACAATTCGGTCAACCAGTCCGTATTCAAATGCATCTGATGCAGGAAAAGCATTTCCTCTCAATACCATCTCCATTGCCCGGGCTTTTCCGCAGGTTTTTGATGCCCTGGAGATCCCGCCGATCCCTGGTATCAGGTTATAGGTTGTTTCAGGGAGGGCAAAAACGGAATCTTCCCCGCAAAACCTGAAATGACTGAAAAGTGCCAGTTCCAGGGCCGATCCGAGGCAAACCCCGCGGATAGCCGAAATGACCGGTATTTCAAGTGCTTCCATGGAAAGAAAGGTATGATAATTTTTATCCAGGAATGCGGCAAGTTCCACCTGTTTTCCCGATGAATCAACCTGGGATTCATTTTTTACCAGGGATAGCAGTTGCGACAAATCAGCCCCGGCTGAAAAATGCCTTCCCTGGCCGCTGATCACAAGCCCCCTGAGATCCTTCATCTTTTGGATCTTCTCCATTATCTGGCCAAACTCGGAAAAGAACTCAAGTGTCATCTTATTCGATGGCGGTTGATCAAGGACAAGACTTCCTATATTGTTTGTTATAGAGAAAGAGATCGTGTTATACAATGAACTTTAATTATGAATTATGAGTTTGAATTATGATTCCAATGGTTTTATTACTCTGTCACACCATTACCCTTATCGCCTTGTAACCCCTGACTAATGTACCCCCCTGGATTTCGCTTCAATTGACGCAAGCTCGCAAAACATCCGGGTTTCTTCCTTCATCGATTCTGAGAACGAGATTTTACGGGCGTTTGAGAAAGCCTGCATGACACAGTGTATCACTTTATGCAATTTCCCATCGGTCATTTTATTCAGCAGAGAGGTGGAGTATTCCATTAAACCATCACTTGCGACAATGTGGTCAATGATCTTCATTTCCAGCGCTTCTTTTGCATCGATCATATCACCTTCCATCACCATCTTCATTGAATTCAAAAGGGATGTTCTTTCCATGATCCTGACCGTACCTCCCAGCCCCGGGATCAGTCCCCAGTTTGACTCTGGAAAGGCAAACAATGCATTGTGGCTGCAGATCCTGATGTGACAGGCGAGGGCGATCTCAAGTCCGGCGCCGAAACAAATTCCTTTAATAACTGCAAAAACGGGAATGTCGATATTTTCAAGATAATCGAGTAGTTCTTTCCCCCGGCTCATCATCCTGAACATCTCCTCATGATCAAGTGCCATAGAAAAAAGCCCGTCCAGGTTTGCACCTCCTGAAAAATGGCGCCCGGTTCCTGTTATGATCAACCCTTTCAATTCTTCCTTTTCCTTCCAGTTCCTGAGGACGTCAACAGAAATAAATTCGGGACCTGTGAGGTAATTTTCCGGAGGATTGTCGAGTATAACAGTTCCGATCGAGTTGTTTACCTCCAGCTTTATATTCTTTAATGGTTCAGTCATGGACATGTTTTATTCTGAAGGAAAAAGAAACCCGGGTAGATCCATTGGTGATTTATTTCTGTCGATCAGCAGGGTTTTTATGGTCGCCCTTGCATTTGCAAGGCCAGTTGCTGTATTTCTGATCTTGTGATGGAAGACCAGGAAGGGTTCTTTCTTTTCATAACTTGTTTCTACCACCAGTTCTTCCAGAAGGCAGGACTCACGCATATACCGGATGGTTGTCTCAATCACAACAAGCATCCAGCCATTCTCCCTGAAATGATCAAGGATGCCGAGGTTCTGCATCACTTCCCATCTTGCCTGTTCAAGATACTGAAGGTAAACGGCGTTATTGACATGCCCGTATGAATCGAGCTCATAGCCCCTGACTTGCAACCTGGTCTCAAATTTTCTCATCGGAAAATACCTTTGAATTTGATAAACACCAGGTCACCTTTGGAGATCGTAGCTGAAACGTCCCATTGGTCCACAGTTTTCATTTTTATGGTCAGCTTCACATTAACATCAGGATTTGCCTTCGGGCTGATCATGTTCAGGAACTTGATGTTGTCCGAGGATGCCAGGGTGATATCTTTTTCCACGATACCGCTGACAAGCTCCTTAATGATCTCAACCTGGCAAACGCCTGGAACAACAGGGTTTCCCGGGAAATGGCCTTCAAATACAGGATGATCACGGTTCAGCCCGATCGAAAATGAATATTCCGATATAGGAGGAAATCCAATTCCCCCAGTTTCCCTTACAGGTGAAGCAAAACGTATCTTATAAAAGTTATCCTTTAGCAATAGGTTCCTGATGAAAAAGAGAATGAAAAAGTCAGGGTGCAAAATTAAGAAAAAAAGAGGTGCCCTGAACGCTTAATCAACCAGGTAGGTCATAAGGATGCTGAGCTTGATCTTTGGATTGAGAATGCTGATCTTTGCCGGGATCCGGCTGTTGTTCCTGTAATCCGGGTGGATGACCGTCTTCGACATGAACCCGCCTGATGATTTAATTTCCCTGATCATTCGTGAATCATTTATCACAAGGTAATAAAAGGTACCCATGGTTGATTTTACTTTGTATTCAAAGGTTGTAGCGTCCGTGTTCTTGATAAAGGTTATCTTCCGGATCAGTTTTTCATGCCCGAGGATCAGCGCAAAATCTTTCCTGAGTAACGACAGCAGCATTTTCTTGTTCATGGAAGGGAATATGTAATGGACAATGAAATTACCTTTCAGAAATTCAAAATCAAAAAAGCGCATCCCCATTTCATTGGCATAAATGATCCTCGTCGAGGTATCGCCCATGTGTTTTATCATCAGGACGCCGCTTAGACGGTGCTTTCCGATATCCAGGTTCATCCTGAACAACCCCTTCTGAAAAGTATCGGGAAAAACGGGATTCCAGTATCCTGAAGAACCTTTATTGACAGGAGGTTCGGCAATGGGTGTGGTCTGACCTTTTACATTCGTCCAGAGCAGGAAAAGGAAAAGGCTATTTAAAATTAAATTTCTCATCCGGAATGGGTTCATTCAATTTCTTTTCCAAAAAGTCAATTTTTGTATAGTCGCCTGAAGATTCACGCATTTCAAGTCGCGATACTGTATAATCCAGCTTGTCGAAATAGATCCAGATTTCATCAAGAAACTGCTTCAAGCCTGGTAAAACGGGCTTCAGCTTAACCAGGAAATTCCGGCTGCTTTCAAAATAGGCCGGCTTGAAATTTTTATCATCGGACAATAGCGTTCCTTGTATGGATCCGATCATGATCCTGTTGATCTCAGCGAAAAGTTTGTTGGAATGGACATCAAACTGGTTTGCTTTTGTCTCATCCTTGATAAAGATCTTGTCATCCCTGAAAATGATCAGGTAGGTGAACGGATCTGTGTATTCCCACCTGAGTTTTTTCTCTTTTTTGAACAGGAAATTCCCTTTGGAAATGATCTTTTCAGAGATAACGCTCAGGTTCTTTTCCTGGATGAAATTACTGGTAACTGATGAAACCTGCTTCGTGGCCTGCCCCAGCTGATGCCTGAACTCATCGGTTTTTTTCATCTCGATGAACTTTTCCTGCGAAATGCAGAGTGCCGGGACCAGGAGTGCCAGTGAAAGCAATCCAAATCGGATCCTGTGAAAGTTTTTCATGTCAATTCGGTTCATTAGTTGCCAGGTAAGGATTGATAAAAGGTATCTCATCAAGACCTATCACGGAATAACCAGTTTCTTCAAGGTAAACAAGAAATTTTGATAAAACGGCGGGCGTTGATTCCAAACAATCATGAAGCAAGATAATATCGCCAGGTTTCAAATTTCTTTTCAGCCGGGACAATGTTTTCTCCGGGTTCCTGGTAACCGTATCCAGACTTCGGTTGCTGAATCCGATGACCTGGTAATCCATATTCTTAAGGGTCTTTTTCAACAGGGGATTGATTACACCAAAAGGCGGTCTGAACAGGTTGGGCTTCTTCCCGATAATTTCTGAAATTCGCCGGTCCGTCTCTTCAAGCTCATTTTTCATTCTTTCAACGGGAAAAAAATCAAACCAGTTGGAATGCGAGAAACTGTGATTTCCGGTAAGTTGTCCCTCGGCATCCATCCGCCGGATAAGTTCTTCGTTCCCGCTTATCTTATTCCCGATTAAGAAAAATGAAGCTTTGCCGTGCCCTTTGAGAATGTCGAGTATCTGTGGTGTGATCACTGGATCAGGACCATCATCAAACGTAAGAAAGACCTTCTTTTCCGTGGTTTTAAGGTTGCAGAAAACATTCATATAATAACCACTCCGGATTAAAAATGAGAAAGCTACGGAAACAAAAAAATAGAGGGAACCCAGGATGATGTAAAAGGCGGGGTGAACAGGATAGCCTGAAACCCGGGCCAGTACCAGGATTAACAGAAGAAAGAAAAATGTAACCGTAACTGTTCGTGAGTTGATCATTTAAGCCTGGCTGATGAGCATTAAGGAATGATCCAATTTCTGATAGTGATTATACAAAAGAATATTTTTTAACTTTCCGGGCTTTTGCTCGTTCAATAAAACAACCGGAGGAATTTCCCGTGACTTCATGATCCTGGCGGCAAGCCACATTGAAAATGCGGATGCTGTCATGTAATCTCCGCAAAGATGTTTGTAATACGCTATTGCGGTTTCGGGGAACATGGACCCGCTAATGCGATGATAGATCCGGTCACCTGAGGGATCCCCGTTCAATCCGAGAATGACCAGGTCAATATCCCCTGATGCAATGCCTGAACGGTCGATAAATTCTTGTACCCGTGACAGTATCTCATCATCACCTGAAGGATTGAAGAAGGTTTCAACAGATATCACTTTGGCATATGTATTTTCGCCCTGACGATCAGCAAGAAGAAAAAATACCGAGCCTTGTCCTGCAATTGACCCCCTGGTTTTATCATCAAGAAGACTCAGTTGTGGTGTCGGCTTTCGTTTCCAGTGGCCAAGCCGTTCCATAATGCCGAAGGAGTTTTTTGTCATTTCATCAATCCCTCCGAGCAGAACTGTCGAAGACTGGTCCATCCTGATCCGGATCATTGCATCGGTCAGGGCGCCTTCAAACGATATCCCCCGGTTGACAAAAGTGAAATTGTAATTATGACATTTGAGCAGGAGTGCGATCTGTGCACTGACTGTGTTATGGGTAGACTGAATGAATGATGTAGGAGTGAGGAATTCCTCGTTGTTCTGGATCATTGCGCTGAGGAATTTTTCCGTATCCTCGATGCAACCAAGCCCTGTTCCTGTGATGATGGCATCCGGCATCAGGCAGGCTGCATCGGTAAGACAGATCTTTGATGACGCAATCCCCATCTTGATGATCCTGCTCATTCTCCTCACCAGGTCACCGCTGATGTAATCCTTGTAATTCGGGTCCTGGCATTTCAACTGGTTCGACGGCTCATTGACCAGTTCATCAAGGAACTTTAGGTTGTCGAAGGTTTTTTGTGGTGTAATGGCACCCAGGCCATTGATGTATATGTTTTTCTGATTCACTTTCGGGAAAATAATGGTCAGGTTTGCTTTGTTCGTTTCTTATATTTTTCTTAACCGCCGAGGCGCGGAGGTGCAAAAGGTAGCCTGAATTGGTCTTACGGCTTTGCACCTCAAAGGTACTGTTCATATTTTGAAAAAATGAGCGTAGAATTATTTCCCCCGAATCCGAACGAATTCGACAGGACATTCCTGACTTCCACTTCCCTCCGGAGTTTTATTTCCGGCTGAATATGCAATTCCTTCATCGGTGTGGTGAAATTCAGGTTGGGGAAGATCAGTCCATGTTTAATGGCCAGAACAGAAAGCACCGCTTCAATACCACCGGCAGCCCCGAGCGTATGACCGGTATATCCTTTGGTAGAACTGAAAGGTGGCACATGTTGCCCAAACAGTCGTTCGATGGCAATGCCTTCAGAAAGATCGTTATTCTGTGTCCCCGTACCATGAACGTTGATGTAATCAATCATCCCGGGCTCAAATCCGCTCATTTCAAGGGCTCCTTTCATGGCCAGGAAGGCCCCTTCACCATCTGGCGAGGATGCGGTCTGGTGATAGGCATCGTTAGCATTGGCATAGCCGGTGAGTTCGCACAGAATGGTTTTGTTCTCCCTCAAAACGATCTCTTCCGGTTCAAGAACGACAAATGCTGCACCTTCTCCCAGGGTCAGCCCGGCACGGGTATCATCAAACGGCCGGCAATGGTTCCTGTCGAGGATCATCAGTGTATTGAATCCGTTCATGGTGAATTTGGTGACTGCATCAGTGCCTCCTGCAACCACGCGGTCAAGCATGCCTGCCCTGATCAGCTGCGCACCGTACATGATCGAATTGGCCGATGATGAACAGGCAGTACTAATTGTCGTGATGAAGTCCTTCAGGCCCGTGTATTCAGCAATGCGGGTTGTGCTGTCACCGCAGTCATGGTTCACGATATCGATCAGCCTCCCTTTCTTCTGATCCCTGAGAAATTCCTGGTAAAATCCTTCACTGCGGTCCATTCCCCCGACCGTGGTAGCAGAGACGAGGCCTGTCCTGTAAGTCCTGGTGTCGTTGATTCCTGCAGACTTCAGTGCTTCTGCGGCTGCGATCATACCGAGAAGAGATGTCCGGGTGAGGTTTCTTTTCCCGGTCATTCCTGTCATTGCCAATAATTCCGGGTTGCTTTTTTTTACTTCTGCAAGCGGAAATTTACCCCGATGGATCGTATCGAACAATGTGATCTGGCCAATCCCTGTTTTCTCTCTTGCCAGAGAATCCAGTGTTTCCCTGGTATCATTTCCTATGGAAGAGATCATCCCGATCCCTGTAATAAAGATCCTTTTTGTCATCAATTAATATTTGTTGTCACATACAGACTCAGGTGACTTTTGCAAAGGTAGAGGAAAATTTCAAAGGAAAATTGTCAGGCAGAAACCAGGATCAGGGAATGGTTGATGTTCCGGTAGTGATTGTATATAAGGATGTTCCTCACAGGTTTAACAGTGTTGTTCCTGAGGACCAGGGACTGAGGAACTTTCTGCCTCCGGAGAATATTGGCTGCAAGCCAGAGGGCAAATGATGTTGATGTATGATATTCGCCGCATAAATGTTTGAAGTAACCAAGTGTTTTATTCCCGAAAAGCTCCTTTGAGATGACAGAATAGATTGGATCGAATTCATCGTCCCCGTTAATCCCAGCAAGGAGGATGTCCACATCACCGGGTTCAAGTCGGGCCCGTGAAAGAAAATCAATGATTGTATCTTTAATTTCTGCCGTATTTTCGGGCTTATAAAAAGTAGTAAGCGATGAGACCCTGGCATACGTTTGAGCATTCCTGGTATCCGAAAGGATGAAATAACCGGCACCTTCACCGGCTAATGCGCCTTTCGACGGGTGATCCAGCAGGTGCAGATTGTTAAATGGCTTTATTTTCCAGTGGCCAAGCCGGCGGATCAGCGTCAGGTGATTCAGCGACATTTCATCGATCCCCCCGACCAGGACATTATGGGCTATTTGTTCCTCCAGCTGCATCAGCGCATCCAGGAGACCGCTTTCGAAGGAGATGGAACGGTGCGTGTATGTCGAGTTGTAACCGTGGCATTTCAGGTTGATGGCGATCTGGGAGCTGATCGTGTTGTATGTTGACTGCATGAAAGGGGTAGGGTTGAAAAGAACCGCGTCATCGTGGATGTGCGAAAGGATCTGTTCTGTATCTTCAACACTTCCCAGCCCTGTTCCTGTGATGATCGCATCCGGCATCTCAATTCCTGCATCATTGAGGCAGAGTTTTGCCGATGTAATTCCCATTTTGATCAGCCGGCTGAGCCTTCGTGCAAGCAACGGGTTGATATATTCCTTGTAATTCGGTTCAACGCAACGCAGGTAATCTGCATCATACTCCATGATCTTTTCAAGGAAAACCTTCGGATCCAGTGTTTCCTGGGGAGAGATCATGCCGATGCCGTTGATGTATGCGTTCATATAATTGATCTGCCTGGCTGATGAATTATCGTTCTGCTTTTTTAAAAATGAGACTTGTATCGTTCCCGCCGAAACCGAATGAATTCGTCATCACATGTGTCAGATGAACATTGGTCTGCAGTTCAGTTACAGGACGGAAACTAAGTTCCTTCATGGGTTCATGGTAGTTCAGGTTAGGAAGTACCATCTCCTCCAAGAGGCAAAGGATGGTCAGGATCGATTCAATAGATCCTGCAGCACTTGTGGTGTGTCCGGTAAACGGTTTCGTGGAACTGATCAGGGGAACTGCCGGTAAAAAAAGTTTTTCAATCGCGTTTCCCTCTGCAATATCATTATTGTCGGTACCTGTGCCGTGGGCATTGATGTAATCAATGTCGCCGGGCTCCAGTCCGCACATGTCAAGCGCTTTTTTCATTGCAATATAAGCACCGATGCCGTCAGGGGAGGATGCCGTCTGGTGATAGGCTTCGCAAGCATTACCCCATCCGATCAGTTCGCAGAGAACGGGCTTGTTTGCCGATTTCACACTTTCTTCGGATTCCAGGATAAGATAGCCGGCACCTTCACCAAGTGTGATTCCATTCCTGTTGGCGTCGAACGGTCTGCAAGGTTCCTTGTCCAGTATCTTCAGCGAATTGAATCCTTTCAGATGGAATTTTGTCAATGATTCGGTACCTCCGGCTACAACGCGGTCAAGCATTCCCAGCCTGATCATCCGGGCAGCCATGAGAATGGAATTGGCGGAAGAGGAGCAGGCAGTGCTGATCGTGGTCATGAAATCCCTGATGCCAAGGATATCAGCTATCTTCTGGGTGCTGTCCGCGCAATCATAAGTGTCAATGTATAGATTCCTGCTGTCGTTCGTGAGAAAATCCTGGTAATAGAGTTCGCATTTATCCATGCCACCCACCGTTGTTGCAGAGACCAGTCCTGTCCGAATCCCCGGAATGTGTTTCATTCCTGCATTTTTCCAGGCCTCCTGTGCCGCAATGATTCCGAGCAGGGCATTTCGCGAAAAGCCTTCCCGGAATGGAATACCTGCAAGCCTGAAAAGCTCGGTTTCCGTGCATTTAACCTCGCAAACCGGGATATTTTCCTTTAACTGGTGCAGCCGGATCGAAATGGCTCCGATGCCCGACCTGGATTGTAAAAGAGAGGTTTTTGTTTCCAGGAGGTTAGTACCGATCCCTGAGATGATCCCAATGCCTGTAACAAAAATCCGACGGGGCATTCATTAAGATTTTTTGTGCTCAGTGATGTATTCCGCCATCGTCCTGATGGAGAAAAAGATCTTCTTGCCATCTTTCGGATCCTCGATCTTGATCCCGTAATTCTTTTCCAGGAGTACGATCAGTTCAAGTGCATCGATGGAATCGAGGCCCAAACCTTCCCCGAATAGGGGAGAATCAGGGTTTATATCATCAACAGAGATATCTTCAAGGTTGAGTTGTTCAATTACCTCTTTCTTTAGTTTGTTAATCAGTTCATCCATATGTTAATTTCCTTTATTTAATGAGTAGAGCTGAGACAGCGTTTGTATTGTAAATTCCTGATATTGATCAGGGTTTTCATTCCTGTTCTCCAACTGGCTTCTTTTTTCAGCCAGGACCAGAAATGACTCAAAAGATTCATTCATTAGTTCGATCCTCCCGCAAAGACAAGCATCCGCCCGGTCATTCCTGAATAAAAAGTCTGCATGATCAAAGAGCAGACCGGGTTCAAACTTTTCGCTTACAAAGAACGCATTTTCACCTTTGATCCTGTTCCTGATGCAGATCTCACCGATCAGGATGTTCGGTAATGTATAAACAAATACAGAAGGGCTTGGATAATAATTACTTTTATCCCTGATGGTTTCGAAATATTCTGTATCCGTATCCAGACTCGAACTCGAATTACTTATGATGACGCTCACTCTTTCATTCGGGTACAAGTCTGACACCCTTCTCTCCCTAAAAACCATTTCTGCAGTAAGGAATCCAAGTTTGCTCAGGTTATCCATTTTATAAAATTTCGGATAACTGATCTGTTCCTGTTTGAAGAGTGCTTTTATTCGGGCTGCAAAATTAATAAAATTTTCTGTAAGAACCTTTTTATCACCGTTTATGATGAGAAGGTTTTCTGTAAGGGAGCACCAGCCTGTAATACAGGAATCTGCCATCCTGTTTTCATTCTGAATTGTCATGTCTGCATTACATTTTTTGAAACACGAGTGCGGCATTGCAACCTCCGAATCCTGAAGCGGTCTTGACCACATTTCTGACTGGGGTCTTTCTGTTTTCATTTAGGACATTCAGTGGATCTTCTGCCATTGGATCACTGAATCCTGCGGAGGCGATCAGCAAGTCATTTGCCATGGAGCGCACAGATGCAATCGATTCGAGCATTCCGGCGGCACCAAGTGTGTGCCCCCAATACCCCTTGAAACTGTTGACCGGCGTCTGGCCGAAACCTGACCGTACCAATGCCTTTGTTTCCATTTCGTCATTATAAACAGTTGCCGTACCATGTGCGGATATAAAATCAATCTGGGATGGCAACAAGCCTGATTCGGTTAAGGCATTCCTGATGGCAATGGAAAGTTCTTCACCGGTCCGTGAAGGCCCGGAGATGTGATTGGCATCATTGCTTGTCGCAAAACCCTCAATGGTAAGCGGATGGGTGACATACGAAGGTTCCCGGGTTGTAAGGATCATGGTGCCGCACCCTTCACCGAGGGACAACCCATTGTGGGAAATGTCGAAAGGCCTGCATGGTTCCGGGCTCAGTGCCTGAAACGACTGGAATCCTGAAATGACGAATCTCGAAAGAATATCTCCGCCGGTCACAATTGCATTCTCGTATTTTCCCGAACGAAGGTAACGGAAAGCCGTACCGATTGCGACCGATCCTGAGATGCATGCGTTGGAAATGATCACCGGCGGATGGTGGAGGTTAAAAAAATTGCTGATCACATCGCCTGACTTCCAGAGGTAAAGCCTGTCGCGGCTGAAAAGATCTTTATTTTCAGCTTCAAGAAGATCGATATTCCCCTTTGTTGTCGAAATGATAAGGATAGTTCGGGGGTCGGAAAATGAAAAATCCGTTTGCCCGATTGCATCACAAATAGAAAGGATGAAAAGCTTCTCCATCCGGGTATAGGCTTCACCAATAAGATCCGGACGGGTAGCATTAACGAGTGTGACGAAATTCTCCTCGAGCAAGGTTGAATTGACAATGGAAAGCGGTAATGGGAGAGGCGTAAATCCAGGATTATCTGACACCTTCAACCCTGATCTGTTTTCCGAAAGGCTGACCATGTTCTCGTCAGTAGAAAAGCCCAGGGAGGTGATCATGTTATCGGATGCTACAAAAACCTTTTTCATGCTCAATGTCCCTTCATATGATCCCCCATTTCTTCTTCCAGCCTATGTAAAATTCAGGAGAAGTAAGCAAAAGCTCACCCTCAGGTGTCAGAAAAACCTGGGTTGAACTGCCGGTAGCCATAAGCTCATGGTCCGATTTGCGGAAAATCCTGTATTCAAAAACGATCTTCGCGGCATCCGTATTGATGTATGTTGTTTCAACAACAGCTTCATCACCATAAACAAGGGGCCTCTTATAATCACAATTGACTTTAACGATCGGGATCATTATTTTGTGTTTATAAACATCAAGGTATCCGAGGTTATACTTCAAACCGAATGCTTCACGGCCGTCTTCAAAGTACTTAATGTAATTCCCGTGCCAGACGATCTTCATGGAGTCAACTTCGCCGAACCTCACTTTGATCCCGATGGTGTCAGTCAATAACATATTACTTTTTTAATGGACTTTTAAACTGCCTGTAAATCGCTGTGATGATGACGGTCACAAGGAAGAATAAAAGGAGTTTGAATATTTCCGGAAATATATTGACAATGCTTCCACCGCGGAGGAATATGCTATAATAGCCGTTTATAGCCCAGTTCAGGGGGCTTAATGTAGCTACATGCCTCATAAACTCAGGCATCAGGTAGATCGGAACCCACAATCCGCCCATGGCAGCCAGAATTATGATCGACACCGAACCGAAGGCCGCCGCCTGCTGGTGGGTACTTGCCACAGTTCCGACGAGCATTCCGTAACCCAGAGCGGCAAGAGCGGTAACAATGGAAACAATGGTCAGCGAGAAAAGCTGGCCGCCGATATCCAGCATGGGGATATGGAACAGCGGGAGGATGAAGATACCGGAAAGAATCATCAGTGCAGACTGGATCATGCACACGATAAAGTACACTCCCGCTTTGGCAAGCAGAAGATTCATATAGGATACGGGCATAACCAGCAACCGGAAAAGGCTGCCTTCCTCGCGTTCTTTGATCATGCTGCTCGTAAGCGGAATGACAATAAAAAACATGGCAAAGATGGTCCATGCCGGAACGTTGTGCTGAACCGTATTCGGGGCTTCAGAGATTTCCTGGTACCTAGGATAGACCTCTTTAAAGGCGAGGGCGTCCTTATACTCCAGAACCGGGGGTTTGAACGTTGGGAACTGGTTCGCAATCTCCTGGTTAAAGCTTTTAAAGATCATTTCAGTTTCAACCTTATAATGATATTCACGAATAGAACTGATCACTGCATTCTTGAAAGAGGAACGGATGGCCGGATCAAAATAGAAGGTAATGGAATCAGCTTGTTTTAATGGAATATCCTTGAGCAGCCCTGCATTGAACAACCCGAAGCCGGCCAGAGTTTTTGCAACCATGAGTCTTACATTTGACCGGATCGTTTGTGTCACACCCGCAGGAATAACGATACCGATCACAAACTGACCGCGTTTGACGGCTTCCCTGACCGATTCTTCTGTAGCAGGTTTTGATTCAATACTATCATAAATGGTAAAGAAATTAGAGTCGCGAAGGCCGTTCCTGATTTTTAGTCCAAGACTGTCGTTGTCTGTATTAACAAATACTATCGGCACCTTTGATTCATGAACAAGCGAATTCCATCCGTTTTCCTGGAGCAGCGACATGAGTACGACCAGGAACATCGGCATGGCAAATAAAACGATCATCCCTGCCCGGTCGCGCAACAGCAACAACCATTCTTTTTTTACTGCTGAGAAATATTTGAACATTTATCCGGAGTATATTTTCAACGTTTATTTTTTACTTCAGGTTCTGGCTTTCCGTTAACCGTCATTCCCGCGAAAGCGGGAACAGGCTGCAGGCTGCAGGCTACAGGCTACAGGCTACAGGATTGTATGTTCATAATTTTGGTTAGGAATCATTTCCATTAAAATTCGCAATTCGTAATTCGTCATTCGTAATTAATTTAATCTCTCAGTTCTTTTCCCGTCAAATGAAGGAACAGGTTTTCAAGATTCTTGAACTCAGGCCGTTCTGCAACAAGTTCTTTTGGATTACCAATGGAAATGATCGTTCCCCGGTCGATGATCGCAACCCGTGAACACAGGTTTTCTGCTTCTTCCATATAATGGGATGTATAGATGATCGTTGTTCCCACTTTGTTGATCTCGTGAAGAAAATTGAGGATCACGATCCTTGACTGGACATCAATGCCCACGGTCGGTTCATCGAGGAAAAGCACTTTGGGGTCATGGAGCAACCCTGCGATCAGGTTGACTCTCCGTTTCATTCCCCCCGAAAAAGTTCCCACCTTTTTATTGGCATAGCGCTCAAGACCAAAGGTTCTGAGCCTTTCCATGATCTTATCGCGCAGGGACTTTCCGCGGAGATTGTACATGTTCCCGAAGAACGTAAGGTTCTCCATTGCAGTCAGGGAAGGGTAGAGCGCAACATCCTGCGGAACTGTCCCGATAATCTTCTTGATCGAGTGAAGATCTGCCCTGATATCCAGGCCATCGATGGTTACAGACCCTTCGCCTGGTGGAAATAAACCGCACAGGATGGAAATGGTGGTGGTTTTTCCGGCTCCGTTGGGGCCCAGAAGTCCGAAAATCTCGTTTGGGAAAATATCAAGCGAAATAGATCTTAAAGCGGGTTCATCGGCACCCTGGTATGTTTTTGAAAGATCCTTGATCCGGATAAGGGGTGAATTCTCCATGATCAGAATTGAACGGTTTTTAGTTTCTTGTAAACGGCCTCTTCCATATCGGCGATCTCAAGCATCAGATTGCCCAGTTTACCATAATCTTCCTCGGGTTTCGAGCGGTTTTTGCAATTTCTTGCTCCGACATAGGTGAATTCCCTCCATTTATTCGCTGTCTTTCCCATCATATCTGAAGCCGCAAGGAGGTCACTGCTGTTGTACTTTTCCCCGACTTCTTTCAGGAATGCACCGTAGATATAGCGAAATCCGGCTCCGCCAGTACCAAAATCCTCAGCCATCCTGATGACCTGGCCCACATAGAATGCTGCTTTATCGTTTCCGTGCTTTTTCGGCCATTTTTTCATATCCCGGGCCATCCATCGGATTCCTTTTACACCGATCAGCGGAAAAGGTACGCCGATCATATCGTACACCGTCCTTTTAATTCCTTTTATAATGGCGGGTTTAAAGTCGACTTCTTTATTGACCTTGGTGATCCAGTACATTTTTCCCTTCGGGGCAAACGCACCTTTAGCATAACGGACACGCAAAAGATCGTCGTAGCTTATCAACTGGGGATGTTCCATGACCGTATCGCTGACATGATACATGTTTCCTTCCTTGCCAAATGCGACAAGGTTATGCATATTATAATGCTGACGGTATTCGGGGGGAAAAAATGTAAGCTGGAATACACCAACCTGCATGCCTGTCGGGATCCCGTTCATGAGGTTCCTGTCAAGCATTTCCATGGCTTCCTTCGGATCTTTAAAGCTTTTCACAACCGTGGCTTCCGCCCCGAGATTGGTGGTAGAGCGCTTGAATACCATGTTCGGGAAATTCCGGAACGACATCATCGGGGCGAACATTATTTTCAGGAATGGAATATAGCTGAAAAATAACCCGTTGCCGATCCCGAATGCCATCGGTTCAGACATTTCAAGACCATGAAATTTGAAAAGGTTTGAAGTGGCCCCGCTTTCGCAATGGCCTGCCTGGCGATGCGTATAATTAATCAGATATTTATCATTCATTCGTTATACATTTTATTAATCTACAATTTTTAACTGGTCAACAGTAATATTAAAAGCTTCGGCATATTTCTGGAGGGTCTTCTCATTCAACCGGTTGAAGACACCAGGTTTAAAATGTCGTTTCACCCTCCAAAGTCCAATCCCGGAAATAATGGAAAGGTTCAATGGGTCCAGCAGGTTCTTTTCCATGTAATAAACGATCGGGCTGGCCGTTCCGCTCTTGACTTTTTGCCGGGCTTCTTCCGCGCGTTCCTTAAAATGGTCCCATGCCTGTTGCAGGACGACTCTGTCAGCTTCACCGTGAAAACCTACGCTTTGTTCATAATCGCCCTTTTCAGCGTATGAATAGAACAATTCACGGTACTGTCCGAAGTTTTGGTCTTTATAAACAGGGTTATCTTTGTTATCCATAGACATTCCTATATAATTAGATTTATGATATTATTGAAATCTTTTGCGAAAGTAATGAAAAAAGTGTTAGGGTTTGCAGAAGCTTTCTGGTTCCGGAATACCAGGAAGAGCAACATTCTCCAGCTGTCATTATCATACATTGCAATAATTATTTGATCTTCCCGAGCTTTTTAAAGATCACCTCTTCTTTATCAGCGCAATCAAGCAGGATATCCGCAAGAAAGTCATAGGATTCTTCAGGCTTTCCCCTTTTCTTGCAATTCCTTGACCCAAGATACGAAAAATCACGCCACCTGTTTGCATTTTTTCCCATTTCAATGGCCATTTCTTTCAACCAGTCCTGCTGCAAAACACCCGCTGCTTCATCGAGGAATGCCCCATAGATAAAGCGAAATCCTGCGCCTGCTGTACCAACCTCTTCCTCCATGCGTAGTACCTGTCCCAGGTAATAAGAGGCTTTTTCATCTCCGTATTTTTTTTGCCAGTTCCTCATCTGCCTGGACAAATACCTGATTCCTTTCACCCCGATCAATGGGAACGGTACTTCTGTCATATTATAAGCGGTCTTTTTGATCCCTTTTATGATGGCAGTCCTGATATCCGGGTTTTCAGGAAAAGAATAAGGGAAGTACATGCGTCCTTTCGGGGCGAATGGTCCTTTTGCGAACCTGACGCGCATCAGGTCCTGGTAACTGATCGTCACCGGTTTCTCGACCACCGTATCGCTGATGTAATAATGCCCGTTCTCCTTTCCGTAAACGACCATGTTATGCATGTTGTAATGCATCCTGTATTCTGGCGGAAAGAAAGGAAGATGGAATGTTCCCACCTGCAGTCCGACGGGAAATCCTTTTCCAAGGGTCTGGTCAAGCAGATCCATCGCCTTCTCAGGATCACGGAAATGATGGATCTGGCTCTTAACGCCTAATTGCCTTGTCGCCCTGCTGAACACCATCCCCGGCCATACCCTGAATGAGGTGACAGGGGCATGCTGCATTTTGAGGAACGGGAGATAACTGAAGAACAAACCGGCACCGATCCCAAAAACCAGTGGTTCGCTGATGCTGATTTTATGATAGTGCAACAAGTTTGAAGTTACACCGCTTTCACAGTGCCCGGCCTGCCGGTGCTCGAAGTCCATTTTTATCATTTATGCCTTTCTTTTTCCAGAGTTATTTTACCAAAAATCCCGGTGTTACGAGTTCTTCCGGGGTAACATCAAAGATTGATGCATAATTCAGGATCACGTTGGGCTTAAGCTTCGAAAACACCTTTGGTTTCAGGTGCCGCTTTACCCTCCATTTCATGAATCCCGAATAATCAGCCAGGGTAGGCAGTTCCATCAGGTGTTTTTCCATATAATAGGCGAGGGGACTCAATTCGCCCTCCTTTATCTTTTGTATCACATTGTTGATCCTCTCCTCGGCAACTTCCCAGCTTTGCTTTATGATCACCTGGTTGGCGCTGTACTGGTAACCCACACGCTTTGTGTAATTCCCATTCTCATCAAACGAATAAAAAAGTTCCCTGTTGTTCCTGTAAATGAGATCTTCATCAGAAGTACCCGAGCCGTTTTGTTCCTTCATACTTGTTTCCGGTGCTAATTCTTGATTAAAAATATTCTTAATTCACATTCCGCAAGGATGCGATCTTCTGAAGTAACCTTTGCGGAAACAATGGTGGCGTCAAAAACCTCGTTTGTGACAACTGTTTCTGTCAGCAATTTGTCCCCGGATTTGGGCAGTTCATGGATCCGGAGATTTTTGATCCCTCCGATAAAACCTAGCTGTGGCTCCCTTTTTTCCAGGTCGGCAGCATAACCTGCTCCGGCAGCTGCTGTCTGGGCCATATTCTCGATCAGCCCGGGTTCGCGTAATCTGCCTTTTTCAAAGAAAATATTGTTTTCTCTGACAGTCATGGAAGTCACCGTCAGCTTGCCTTCGACCCGTACAAGCTCATCAATCATAACCATCGGATCCCGTTGGGGAATAAAACGGTCCATATCACTTCTTTCAGCGATTACCTTTTCAAATGATGCCATAATGATCCTTTTCTGTTTCGTTTTCGCATCCTGTTCATGGCTGTAACAACATCCTCGTCAGGGAATACCCATCTGCGACCAGTCGCATCTGCCCGTTCCTTAAGGGTTTTGTAATCAATTCCTTTGGCAAGGTAATAGGCAGGCTCAAGTAAGTCATCACCAGGAGTGATAACCCCTTCTTCCGAAGCCAGGTCAAAAAGTCTTGTCCCGGGATAGATCCTCATCCCGATGTATGGAAAAAATACCGTGTTCTCAAACTTTTTGGAGTTCTCAAATCCTTCATTGACCGAATCTTCTGTCTCACCATATCCGCCAAGGATAAGGAAATGAGAGTAATAGATCCCAACTTTGTTGCACAGATCGGAGACTTCCAGAACTTCTTCCATGGTAAAATGCTTCCCGTAATGCTTTAACGTTGAATCGGAAAGGGATTCCGTGCCGAATTCAATATGTGTCAGTCCAGCAGCGAAGAACAGCCGGAGTGTCTCTTCATCCAGGTCATGCGGTGAAAAATAGGCGCCCCATTTGATCTGCAGGCCTCTTGAAATCATCTTCTCTGCAAGCTCCTGGTTGAATTTCTTGTTGATGTTGAAAACCGAGTCCGTGAAAAATACATGGTCGATATTTTTCTTAAAATAGAGTTCAGCCAGCGTATCAATGATTTTATCCGGATCAAGCGTTCTCACTTTTGTTCCTTCGATCACAGGATAGGTGCAGTAAATGCATTTATGCGGACATCCCCGTTTGGTCTGAACATTCATCATTCCGCTCTTATTCCAGTAAAAGTCGATGAGACTTTTCTCAAAGTTAAGATCAAGTTGTTTCAGGAATGTTTTTCTGGGATTCAGGATGATCTCCTGGCCGTTGCTGTAAACAAGGCCCTGAATGTGCGTATAGTCTTCCTTTCTGATCAGGCAGGTAATTAGCTTTGACAGGCTTTCCTCGCCCTCTCCATAGATTCCGAAATCGGGCTGAAGGTACCCGAACAGTTTTTTCGGAAAAATGGAGAATGCCGAACCACCTATAATGAGCGTTGTTTGAACAGTGCTCCTGACGGTATCCATGATCTTCTTATAATCATGGATGAATATGTTCCTGGACATGGAATCCACATCATCAATATTCCGGAAGGAGATCCCCGTAAAATCAGGGGACCATGAGGTAAGCACGTCCCTGAATGAAGCGTTGGATTCAAGATTAAAGTCAAAGATCCTGATCTCAAGATCCGGCATCGAGGAAGAAAGATAGGAGTGAAGATAGGAAATACCTAACGGGTAAACCGGGTATGGAACAGCAAATTTGTTAGCTGAGACAAGCAGAAGTTTATATTTCCTATCTGATTTCACTTGGTTTGATTTTGAGTTGATGCAGGTTTCTGCCAGAAATCATAATAGTTATACCACTGAAGCGGATATTTCTTTACGATCCTTTCAAATGCTTTTGCATATTCGGTGACCGCTTCCCTCAGATATAATTCGCGTTTTTTCAGGTTCCCTGAAAACGGGACGGTCATTAACGGAGTCGCATAAAAATGATAGTGCGTCCGGGTGTCCTTAACAGCAAAAACATATGAGACCGGTACGTTGAAATGTGCAGCCATGTTAACAGGACCAACCGGGAACGGAGCTGATTTCCCAAGGAAATCAACCATGATTGTTTTGTTCCCTTCGATGAACCTGTCGCCATGCATGGCAATGATCTCCCCCTTTTCCAATGCGTTCCTGATATCATTCAGATGAGAGAAATCTTCACGTATGATGATGAAATTGACGCTTCTCTTGACCAGTACATCTGACAGAAATCCTTTGATCTGCTGGTGCTCTGCATCAAAAAGGATGATGTTGATCCGTTTCTCAAGCCGGTTGAGCAGTTGCCCGGCGATTTCCCAGTTCCCGATATGGCCGCTGATCAGGAATCCACCCTTGTCGATCTGCCTTAAGTATTCCTCGCCTTCAAAATCAAATGTAAACTTATTCTGAAACCCGGCGAGCATCGCGATCTTGTCAATCAGTACCTGGCCAAAGTTGAAGTAATTCCGATAAACGCTGGCAAATGAAGCAATAGGACTCCTTTTAATCATCCTCCGGTAAAACTGATATGAACTATTAAATGATTTCGGGGAAGAAACCATGAAATATGCAACTACGAAATAAAGGAGGAAATAAGCGAAAGGGATACCTGGATACCGGATTATCCAGATAAAGATTTTATATCCAATGACACCGCCGCGGGTTTTTCCTTTCCATGAGGACATCCTGGTTTAGCTTGGATAGATTTTGTGAATGATAAACTGGTGAAAATCCCCCAGGGTCCTGATCTCACCCATCTCTTCGGCCTTCATTTTGAAACCGAAATTCTTTTCAATGATCACAAACAGGTCGACAAAATCAAGACTGTCAATCCCGAGGTCTTTTTTCAATTCGGCAGCAGGAAGTAATTCATTTTCCTCGATCTCGATCTCGTCGATCAGGAGTTGATTGATTTTCCTGATTATTTCGTCATTTTGCATAAATGCTGTCGTTTGAATGAGCAAAAATACTAATTTTTTTTGAGATAATACGCAGGGAAAAACACTTGCTTTCTAATTACGGATTACGAATTACGGATTACGAATTTACTGGAAATCAGTGCAGATAAAGGTTCCCGTTTTTACAACAGCGACCACCGGGAAGGCACAGAGATCACAGGTATCGGATGATATTATGCATTCCTTCAATTTGCATTATGAATTATGAAGTGCTGCAAAAGGGGAGGTGGAAGGAGGTTTCAGACTTTCCGGATGATCAGCGATGAGTTCGTTCCGCCGAAACCGAAGGAATTGGAAAGGAAAGCCCTGATATCGAAAAGAGTTGTTTCACGCGCGATATTAAGTTTTCCGGTGATCTCATCCGTATTTTCAAGGTTGATGTTCGGGGCGATAAATGAATTGTTCATCATCAGGGTGGAATAGACCACTTCGCTGGCGCCTCCCATCCACATTTCATGACCTGTCATCGATTTTGTGCTGCTGACCAGAGGTTTGGTCTGTCCGAAGACCTGGTAGATCGCCTGGGCTTCGTTACTGTCGCCGGAAGGGGTGGATGTGGCATGTGCATTCACATAATCGATCAGTGAAGGGTCAATGCCGGCATCTTTCAGCGACATGATCATGGCCCGTGCAGGACCGTCAACATTTGGAAGAGAAATATGTTCCCCATTTGAAGAGAATCCATAACCGATGACTTCCCCATAAATATGAGCACCGCGTTTCATGGCTGATTCATAGCTTTCAAGAATCACTGTTGCAGCTCCGCCGCTGGGAACAAGGCCGTCGCGGTCGCGGTCGAATGGCCGTGATGCTTTTGTCGGTTCTGATTCACGGATGGAAAATGCATTCAGGGCATCAAAGCTGGCAGTCGCTTCCGGGTTGATCTCCTGCGCACCGCCGCAGATGATCGTTTCCTGCAAGCCCTGGCGGATTAACAGGTAGCCAAGTCCGATGGCATGTGAACCGCTGGCACAGGCACCGCTGACAGTGAAATTGACACCCTTCAGCTTGAATATGACAGACAAATTCATGGAAACAGTTGAATTCATCGACTGGAAAATATATCCCGACCCGATCATCATGCTGTCCTTTTTTGCACGAAGGATATCAACGGATTCAACAACCGGTAATGCAGAACTATCATTGCCGTAAATGATCCCTACTTCCCTGTTTTCAAGAAAGGACTCATCAATAAAGGCAGTTTTCAGGGCTTCAACAGTGGAAACATAGGCATATTCACCCTGGACGGGCAGCCCGATCCGCATCCGGCGGTCGAGGATCCCTTTCAATACAGGTTTTTCCACCATTCCGGTAAGTGCCGAGCGAAATCCCATCTCTTTCCTCACCGGGTCAAAAATTATCCCCGATCTTCCTTCGTACAATGATTTTTTAACATCCTCAAGATTTTTTCCAAGGACAGAATAGATACCCATTCCTGTGATAACGACGCGATTCATCTTCCCGTGTGCGCAGTTGGTTAGTAATTCATTGGTTTATGATGCTGGTTGCTGGATGCTGGATATATACCCATTCGTAATTCGTAATTCGTAATTCGTAATTAAGTGTAGAGCCCTCCATTAACACTTATGACAGTCCCGGTGATATAAGACGCTTTTTCCGATGCCAGAAATCCGACAACTTCGGCAACTTCTGCCGGTTCACCGAACCTGTTCATAGGTATCATGGCTTTAAGTTCTTTCTCATTCAATCCTTCTGTCATATCGGTCCTGATAAAACCTGGTGCAACGGCATTTACAGTGACATTCTTTTTTGCCACTTCCTGGGCCATTGCTTTGGTGGCCCCGATCACCCCTGCCTTAGCGGCAGAATAATTGGCCTGACCCGGCAATCCCTTCAATCCCGATAACGAAACCACATTGATGATCCTTCCGAACCTGGCAAGCAGCATATCTTTGATCAGCAAGCGGGTTGTGTAAAGAAAACTGTTGAGGTTCGTATTGATCACATCAAACCATTCCTCATCTTTCATCCACATGACCAGTGCATCCTTCCGGATCCCTGCATTGTTCACGAGTATGGAGATCGATTTTCCTTCATTCCGTGCAATCCAGCCATTGATGGCGGTTTCCACTTCATCCTTCTTTGAAACATCGAACATGAGCAATTCCCCATCACTTCCAAGTTCACGGACCATTTCAAGCGTTTTCATTGCTTCATCCTGTCCTGAACGGAAATTGATCAGGATGTGATACCCCATTTCTGCAAGCTTTATACTGATGGCCCGGCCAATCCCCCTTGAACCTCCTGTCACAAGTGCGTATTTCATCTGGTAATAGTTGATTATAGTAGTGGTTGCATTGAACGTTTCTTACTCTTCGATCGAGAATTGCGGCTTATTCTCCATAATATATAGCTCGATATTCCGGATATCCTTGTATTTGATCGAATCTTCGGTGAATTTGGGTACGATCTTCCTGAGATCATCGTATTTGCTCAGCGAATAGGTTGAAAGACGATCCTTGATATTAAGGTAGTCGATAGCCTGAAGGATCGAGATCATTTCGATGGCAAGCACCTGGTAGGTATTGTCGATGATCTTCTTCGCCAGCAGGGCCGCGTTGGTCCCCATGCTGACAATATCCTGGTTATCGTTATTGTTTGTGATACTATGGATATACATCGGGAAAGAAAGGGTCTGATTCTCAGCCACAGTTGAAACGGCCGTGAACTGAACTCCCTGCATTCCGAGGTTAAGTCCGAGTTTGCCCAGGTTTACGAACGGGGGCAGCTTCTCATTCAGCTTCGGGTTCATCAGGTAATTGAGCTGCCTTTCTGCAAGCATTGACAGCTTGGTTATCGCGATCTTGAGTTTATCCATTTCCAGCGCAACATAATCCCCGTGGAAATTGCCCCCGTGATATACATTGTGATGTTCACCATCGATGATCGGGTTGTCGCTGGTAGAATTCACTTCATTCATCAGCACATGGGTGGTGTAGAAGATCGTGTCGAGCACCGGACCGAGAACTTGTGGAACACAGCGGAGTGAGTAATATTCTTGCACTTTATGCTTGAACACTTCCACATCCACTGTATTATCGTTGTTGTAAAGGTGATCAGCTCTCCGGCGGATCAGATGACTGTCTTTCAGGATAAATTTCATCGTCCTTGCCACCTGCCGCTGACCATGATGTGACTTGGCCCTGTTTAGCCCGTCGGAGAAATGGTCGTCGTAAGATTCAACGATCTCTGTGATCATCGAAGATGCAAGCGTAGACCAGTCAAGAAGGTTACGGGCATGAATGGTATTGATCATCCCGATGCCTGTCATGGCCGAGGTTCCGTTGATCAGCCCAAGCCCTTCACGGATATGCATTTTGATCGGGACAAGGCCCGTTTCTGCAAATACTTCATTGGTTGGCCGGAGCTCTCCGTTGTATGTCACTTCTCCCTCCCCGATAAGATTTAAAGCCAGGTGTGCAAGCTGCACCAGATCACCACTTGCACCTACACCGCCATGTTCGGGGATGTAAGGATAGATGTCGCGGTTGATCATCTCTTTAAGCAGTTCAACCACTTCCGGGTGGATCCCGGATTTGGCCTGCACAAGTGTGTTCAGCCGGGCAAGCATGGTAGCTTTGGCATAAATATCCGGAAGGGGGCTGCCGCATCCGGCTGCATGACTGCGGATCAGGTTGTATTGTAATTCAAGCTCCTTGTTATTGTTGATCTTGAACTGGGCCATAGGTCCCAGTCCGGTATTGATCCCATAGATAACTTTCCCTTTTGCAAATTCTTTCAGGAATTCAAAATCCTCTGAAACTTTCCTACGGGCTTCTATATCGATATCAACTTTCTCGCCTTCAAATAATATCTTAAAAAAATCTCCTACAGTTAGTTTTCTGTTTCCAATAAGTATCATTCTATGTTCAGTTAAATTGCCGGAGGAATCTGCCTTATCATTCCGGTCCGGTTCGCTCCAATCAGCAAAGGTACATTTTTTTTGTGAAATGCAAATATGCAGGCTGCAGGCTACAAGCTACAGGCTTTCGCCGTGCCGTCATTCCCGCGAAAGCGGGAACGGGCTTCGGGCTTTATTAAGAAATAAATATAAAGTTAGTGTATTACCTTTTACAATCCCGGAAGATTAATGAGAAAAGAATTATGAGTTACAAATCACTTGAAATCTGGAAAATTGCGGATGACCTGGTTATTAAGATCCATGAGATGACGATTCAAAATCTGCCAAAATTTGAAATGAATGAAACAGGAAGCCTGATAAGAAGATCTATCAAATAAGAAAGACAATATGAATTACCCCGGCCTTCAGGCCGGGGGTTGACGAAGGTAAAAGCACCGGGCTTTAGCCCAAAAAAGAAGATCATGGGATATATAAAAATCTGGGTACATCTGGTCTGGACAACTAAAAACAGAGAACCCATTTTAACGTCTGAAATCAGAAAACAGATTTTCAATCATATAAGGGAAAATGCTGTTAATAAAGGTATTTATATTGATTTTCTAAATGGTTATCTTGAGCATGTTCATTGCCTTGTCTCCCTTGGTTCTGGCCAGAATATCGATAAAATCCTGATGCTGTTAAAAGGCAAATCTTCATTCTGGATAAATAAAGCCAGAATCTTTCCGCAAAAGTTTGAATGACAGGATGAATACTTTGCAGTATCCGTAAGTCAATCTGCAGTTAGCAATGTCAGAGAATACATAAGAAAACAAGAAGAACATCATCGGAAGTATTCCTTTGAGAAAGAGTATGAAGAGTTTATCAAAAAGTACGGCTTTGACAAACTGATTTCGGGCTAAAGCCCTTATTAAGCACGTCTATCTGAACCCCCGGCCTGAAGGTCGGGGTAATTCAGAACTGGCATTAATTTCTGGTACGCATTATTGTGATAAGCCGAAAACTCTATCACTTCCTTCTGAAAATAAAGGAAGATTGTTGAAGAGAAAATATACTTGTATATCTCCGGTGATGTATATCCGCAGACGATAACTTTAGGGAAAGTAAATTCATGGATGTTAACGAATCTTGTGAACAAGTGGCTCGCAGCATTTGATTTACCGGAAATTTCCTCGCTCCTCGTTTTGCGGATTATTAAAATTGCCTTACCTTTGCCCGCAGAATTGGCTCCGTGGCGTAACTGAATAGCGCATCTGACTACGGATCAGAAGGTTACAGGTTTGAATCCTGTCGGAGTCACAAGACAAATGTAAAGTGCAAGGTGCAAAGTGTAACTAATTTGCACTTTGCACTTTTCGTTTTACACGTTAGACTTCGAACTTTTCAATTTGCACCTTCCAAGGAATCTTTTGACTGTCGTTTCAATGACTGATCACGAGTTTCCTGGTTTCTATGCCAGTCGTCGTTTCCATGCTCACATATAGATACCGCTGTGCAAAGAATACATTCATAATCCATGGCAGCATCACCAGCAAGACTACATGATTTTTCATATTAATGTGAGTTTATCTTGTTTTCGATATACCATATATGTCTTTCAAATAACATAAGTGCGATCCATGCAAATACGTTACAGTGAGAAAAAATGAGAACTCCGTATTGTTGAGGAAGCGGAAGAATTGTCAGCTTTTAATCGCCCTATCTGGTCCCGTTGTAGACCCATGGTGAACCCATTCATCACCCGTCCAGGTTTTTCGTTTCATTCACAGGAATGATATGACAGGTTGGCAGTAGAAATTGTCAATGCTGCCTGTTGTTAAATTACATATTTATACGTTAATACTGATTTATTTGTATTTTTGATCTTGAATTCATTCGTAATAATAATCTTGATATCATGAAAAGCAGAATTTTTTTCTTTTTGGTACTGGCGATGAGCATGTTTACTATTCCAGTCTTTTCTCAGACAGAAAGTAAAACAGCGAAAGATACCACATTATTGGGTCTGCCCGGAGACAATCTGGACCTTTATGCAGTATTGGAACTTTTTCAAAAGTCAAAGACCATTGAAGACTTTGAGAAATCGTTAAATGAAGAAAAGACAGGGATCAATAACCTGGATCTTAATTTGGATGGGAAAGTTGATTTCATCAAGGTTGTAACAAAGAAAAATGGGGACGATTTTACATTTATTCTTCAGGTAGATGTGAGTAAGACGGAAAAGCAGGATGTCGCTGTTATCTTAGTTACAAAAGATAAGAATAAGAAAGTTTCGATACAGATTGTCGGCGACAAGGCATTGTACGGTAAGGATTATATTGTCGAGCCAAAGCCGACTGCAACTCCGGCTGTTACTGCAAATCCAGGGTACACCGGTTCAGAACCGGTGACGGTGAATGTTCCGTCTTCAACCACAGTTGTAGTTGTGGAATCGGCACCTATTGTGCAGTATGTTTATTCACCTGCGTATGTGCCCTACGTTCCGCCCTATTATTATGGATTCTATCCGCCTTATTTTGCAGCATTTACTGTAATGGCTGTAAGTGTTTACCGTCACAATAATTATTATTACCATGGCGGCGGATATGGGTATGGTTATCATGGGAATACCACAGTAATTCATAATACCAACAATTACAATAATTACAATAATTCGAGGAGCTCTTCCAATACTGTGAATCATAATAATGCGAATGGAAATTACAATCGGAATAATGGATCAGCAGGTAATCGGCCTTCGACACAACCGGCGAACCGTCAGTCAGGAGGCGCTTCCCCCTCGACCCAGCCTGCAAACCGTCAGTCAGGAGGTGCTTCACCCTCAACCCAGCCTGCAAACCGTCAATCAGGAGGTGCTTCACCCTCAACCCAGCCTGCGAAACGTCAGTCAGGAGGTGCTTCACCCTCAACACAACCCACAAACCGTCAATCAGGAGGCGTTTCACCTTCGACCCAGCAATCAAATCGTCAATCAAGTCCGTCATCAAATTCATATAACGGCCGTAATTCTAATAGCGGAAGTCAAATGGGAGGCGGCAGTTCCAGAGGAGGAAGCAGTTATAGCGGAGGTAGTTCAAGAGGCGGAGGTGGTTATAGCGGAGGCGGCGGTTCAAGAGGTGGTGGAGGTTCCAGAGGCGGCGGAGGCAGACGATAATAACCGTTGCCAACGGTAAATTGATCGCAAAAAAAAGAAGCTACCCTGTGAAGTATAGCTTCTTTTTTATTTATACGATATCAATTTTATTCCAGCGGCCTGTCAGAGGTACTCATATCTCTTAGACAGACATATTTCCCATCTCTTTTTACAAAAAGACTCATATAGTTTCCTGAATTAATGATCGTGTTGGTAGAGTCAGCTACCTTATAATAGCCAACTTCAACGACTTGATTTCCTTCATCTGTTACAAAAACCTCATTGGTTGTAAACGAAAGTATATTGGATTTGGGAGAGGAACCAATGTTGGCTTTTAAATATTCAACAATTGCTGCTTTGCCTACCAATGGAGCCCTGTTTTGCGAGAAGGATGTTGCATCATCAGCATAATAGCCTATGTTTTTCATCTCACGGGCATTATACGTCGCAGCAAACTCATCTTCCTTGGCCTGAATTTCCTTTTTAATCTGGTCCGTGTCAACAGCCACGGTTTCTGCTTTCTTTGGACTACAGGCGATTAGTAATGAAACAGCATAAATCAATAATGCTCCGGTTATAACCTTGTTTTTCATATTTTTTTGTTTTTAAATTATGTATTCGGGATTTAACCTGAAAAATAAAATTAAAATAAAAAACGACTGTTATCCTGAAATTATTCAAAAATATTTTACCGGCTCCTTCAATTTACTTTACCCAATCTGAATATCAGACCACCAGTAAAACCGAACTGGACCATGGATGAATACACGGTTGCACCGCCTCCGCCGCCACCCGTTCCCGCAAACATCGAGAAGCCTGCACCCTGGACCGGCAGATACATCTGGGCCTGCAACCGGATGCCGAAATTCTTTGCGAAATAGACTTTTGCACCACCGTTCATTCCGATTGAAAAGAACCATGTAGCTGTATAATCTTCCTTCGGGTCCATCAGGCATGCGCCAAGATTAAAGCCTACAAAGGGTGATACTGTTGGATTTACCCTGAAATTCTTGGTGAAACCAACCTGCATATAATTAATGCTCAAAGGAATCGACTGTGTAAACGGATTTCCATAATAGTAATATGCATTAACATCAGCTTTTGTATCGATCCTGTTGTAGATAAGATCAACGTCCATAACCCGGCTTACCCCGATACTGATCATCCCTCCGTACTGGGCATTATCATGAAAATAGATATCCCCGCCATCAGCATTCATCCTGCTGGCGAAAACATAACCCCCGAAAGGTACGATTTCTACCGTCTGGGCTTTAACGAATAACGTTGTAAAAAGTGCTGCAATAACAATGAGTAAAATCTTTTTCATAGTCTTCAGTTTTTTCGGCAAACATAAAAATAAAAACCAGAGAAATCAAATCTTTCAGGAATTATGAATTATGAGTTTGAGTTATGAATTATGATACAAATTGTTTCCTTAATCTCACGCATCCCGCATCCCGTATCCCGCATCCCGCATCACTTATTAATGATCAGATCCCCATTTGTTACCACCGTTACGCCCGGAATCGTTGAAAATGTCGCCGACGGCTGGATCGTAACTGACTTTGCATTTACGGTCGATGTTAATGTGCAGGTTCCGGAATTAATAATGATGTTGTCAAAGGAACCAGGAAGATATTGCGGCGTCCAGTTGGAAGTGGAAGTCCAATCCCCTGTTCCGTTCCAGGTCATTGTATTTTCAGTGATCGCAACATCGTCGAGGCATACGCCAAAGCTGAAGTTAGCCATTCCTTCAAAAGCAAGAAAATAGGTGGAAGATGGATTCGGTATAAGAATCGATTCGGATTTCCACCCGATTACGTTCGATGTGTATGAAGCCAGGAGGGTCCAGTCATCATGGGGGGAAGACCGGTAATATACCTTCATCTGGTCCTGGTAGGGAGCCCAGAATTCCTGCGAATGCCAGAACCGCAGGACAGGTGTATTCATACCCGACAAGTTCAGCGTCGGGCTGATCATTCTCGTTACCGGATGTGTGTAATCGCCGATGAAAAGGATCGCATTGTACGAACCGGAATGGGCTGCAGACGGATGAGCTCCGCCGGTATATCCGCCATTCTGGAATTGCCAGTCAAGCGTTCCGGATTCATGCGATTGAGTCCAGCAATAGGGCATCGATCCTGTATGCTCAAAATCCTCGATCCATGGAAAAGTATTGATAACGGTACAAAATGTGGTCGCTTGAGCAGTTACGCCGGGAGAATATGTAACCCCGGTCAGGATGGACCATATTTTATAGTAGCAAGTGGTATTCGGACTTAATGATGTATGGCTGTAAAGCGTATTTCCGCCATTATACATCACGGTTCCGCCTCCCGGAATGGAATTTCCGGCCGGATAGTTTGTCCCGTTGACCGGAGTCCCGAAAACACCGGTGGGACTGTATGCAAGGACCACAGGGTTATTGTATATGTTCTTCCCCCACGACACGTCGATCTGGCTTGTGTTTACGGCAGATGCCGTGAAATTTGAAGGATCAGTAGGAGGGGCGCAAGCGATGAAGCAAAAGGTGATTTCTTTTGTTGTATTATTCTCCGTTACGTTCGTAATCGGGTAATTTGTATTTGCTCCTGCCCATGAATGGGAATTCGGAGTGGTGGCATCGGTAAACGATGTAATAGAAGAAGTCCCGGGAAAAGGACAGGTGCTGCTGTTTATCGAACCGTATACAGAAGGCGGGTTTCCTGTCGCATTGGCACAAACAGGATACAAACCCTGGTGACTCCCGGCATTGATATCATTCGCATTCATGTGAGATGAAATGTAGTTCCCGTCAACATGATAGATCATCAGCCCGTGTCCCGGAATGGAAAGGTTAAAGCCCGTCTGCTGCCGGTTTTCACATAGGAAATATTCATTTGCTGTTGTCGTGTTGTACCGGAAAACATCTGTATAGGTCTGGATATTCCTTACAGTGGCAATCTGCTGGTAGGTCATCACGGTCGGATTGGTCCAGGTAAAGAATGTTTTGATCCAGGGATTCGGATGAGGAGGCTTGGAGCCGGATGGACTTCCGTTCCATGAGCCGCTGGCCATGACATCCCAGCTGCCGGTGCCATTGTATTGCCCGTTGGTACTGTAATCCGTATCATAGAAATCAGGGGATCCCAGGTTATGCCCGAATTCATGACACATCACACCGATGTTTGTCATCGATGAAGTCCCTGATTTTTCAGGGATGGTCGTGTATTCTGTTACCTGGACTCCGTCGAAGGTACGTTGAGAAAGCGTGAAGCCTGCTGAAGCAAGATCCCAGCTGTGAGACCAGACATCAAGGGTGCTTCCTGATTCTTCCTGACCGCGGCCCTGGTGGGTGAGGCAAACTCCGTCTACAATCCCGTTCCCGTTGTTATCATAAAGGGCATAATTGACGCCTGCCTGCTGATCGGCGGCAACCACCGCATCATAAGCAAACTGTCCCCACATGGATTCAGGACCATAATAATCATGGGGATGCGAGAGCGTTACCCAAACGGTTACCGTCGTATTTACCGTGAGTAAGCCATACGATACCTCCAGGTAAAAATCCCTGAAACTCCCGCTGCTGTTATAATTCACCTGGTTCATCAGGTTATTGAAGTTCGTTTGTGTATACGTGGTTGACGTGTTTGAGAAATTTGCCATGATCATCAGGTGGGTGCGCACTCCGGTGGTTGGGAAGCCTCCCATCATCGTTGCATCGGAATTAGAATCCCTGTGAAGCAATTTTTTCATTTCCGTGATCTGCGGGTCACTGAATCTTAACCCTTTTGCGATTGTGGCAAGGAACTGAAGTTCTTCCTGGGTACGTAGTCCTTCAGCATGAACTCTTACGCCTGAGAAAATCAGTTGACCGTCATGTGAATGCTTTGCATACTCATAAAACCCCTGCTTGTTGGAGAGGATGGTATATCCGTCAGGTGTTGCTGCCCAATGGACGAATTCGTCTCCCTGGTTGATGATGGTGATTACAGATCCGTCAGGTTGATGGTATTGTACAGGGTCAGGGTAGGCAATTACGGCTTCCGCTTTTTGCGTGAATACAATGTTTTGCAAGATCATCACGCAGGCAACTGCAATCAGGAAAAGCTTTTTCATAGGGTTATCAGTTAGATTTGGAGATCATTTCTGATCGTGTTTCAAATATGGTGTTCAGTAATTCGTTGCAAAATGTTGTTTGGATCTTCCTATAAAATCTTTTATGCTATTTATAAATGATGAAATCACCCTCCGTGGTGATTATGGTGGACGGGCTTGTTGTTAGTATTGCCCCCGGCTTGATCGAGATCGATTTCGTTGTCAGGGTAGTGGATGATGTACAGTTTCCTGAATTAATGACGACATTATCGAATGAACCCGGAATGAACGGAGGTGTCCAGTTATTGTAAGTAGTCCAGTCGCCTGTACCGTTCCAGGTCAGGGTATTTGAAGTGACTGCAATATCATCGATGCTTATTCCATAACCATAATTGGCCGCGCCTTCAAAAGCAATGTAATACACAGGTGACGGATTCGGCAGCAGGAGCGATTCACATTTCCAGGAAGAAATACTTGAAGTGTAACTGGCCAGGAGATTCCATGAGCCAGTGGCAGAAGTCCTGTAATAGACCGACAGGTTGTCCTGATCGCCAGACCATACCTCCTGTGCATGCCAGAAGCGGAGGACAGGGCTTGTTAGCCCCGACAGGTTGATCGGCGGGCTGACCAGTTTTGTGACCGGGTGGGTATAATTTCCGATATAAAGCGTTGCATTGTAAGATCCCGTATGGGCAGTGGATGGATGAGAACCGCCCGTATAGCCACCGTTCTGGCAGATCCAGCTTGTTGTTCCGGATTCATAGACCTGGGACCAGCAGGCAGGAGCAGCCCCGCTGTTCTCAAACCCTTCAAACCATGGGAATGTGCTGACAATGCTGCAGAATGTTGTTGCACTGGATGAAGATCCCATTGAGTACTGGATGGAAGAGTTATAAGACCATATCTTATAATAATAGGTGGAATTGACATTCAACCCGGTGTGGTTGAACGATGTACTTGATCCGTTAACAAGAATTGTTCCTCCGCCGGGCAAAGAAGAACCAACATTATAGGATGTTCCGTTTACAGGTGTTCCGAAGGTGTTTGTGGTATTGTATGCAAGGATGACATTATTGTTGGAGGGATTTTTTGTCCAGGCGAGGTCTATCTCGGAGGAACTTACCGGTGCTGCCGCAAAATTTGAGGGATTGATCACACCCATTTCAATAAGGTCGCTCGACCATAAACCTCGACCGTATGTTGCAGCCTTCAGCTTTGAAGTGGCATAACTGCTGCCATAATAGATCTCGAGTTCCCTGACATCGACTACGGGCATTCCGGTATTGAACGGAATCCAGTCGGACAGGGATGCATCCTTGTAAAAAATACCCGTCTCATTGGAGACATACAAGCCTTCATTGCTGTTCTTGTCATAAACCAGGCTGTTTGTATAAATGGACGGTAATGTTCCGGAGATGTTTGTCCAGGTGATTCCTTTGTCGGTAGATTTGAAGACATAATAGCCAGCTGTGGCATAAACTATATTTGCATTTGTCGGATGGGCTTCCAGATCAGTTGGGGTCGATCCGCCCGGAAGGGTGCAGGTTGTCCATGCGGGAGTTGCTGCCGTGCTATTATCGCTTCGTTTCAGTGATCCGCTCCTTACCACATAAAGGATTTCCGTATTGGCGGGAGAGTTCTCGAGAACTGAACAGTTGGCGGTCTCACCGGTTGAAATTGCGGTCCATGAAGGCGTGGCTTTCACAGTGGTGCATCGCCAGACATTTTTATACCCGATGAACATTGTATTGGGATTTGTTTCATGGAGAATGTAAGGAGTGACCCATCCGCCTGACTCCGTAATACCGTTAGCGCCATTCGCCGCGATCGTGCTGTAATAACCTCCTGTTGATCTTCGGATATCGCCATAGTAAAGAGCTCCGTAACGATAATTGGCATCGGTATAATCAATGATGCATTCCATTCCGTCGCCGCCGATCACCGTGGTAAATGCTGAACCGTTGTTGGAGGCGGTCCCGTTATCCTGGTAACCATTGATCACAACAGCCTCGTTGGTTGCGCTCTGACCGATCTTATATACCTGGGCGATGGCGAGACCGCTTGATTTGTTTGTCCAGGTTGTTCCGCCGTTTGCGGTATAGTAAAGTCCTCCGTCGCATCCTGTATATAGACGGCCGTCGGCAGGATTCCAGTCCAGGCTGTGAATATCTGCATGAACAGCCGGTACGCTGCAGGAACCTACCCAATGTGTGTTTATGCTGAAACTTGTGCCTCCGTTTGTTGATTTCCAGATATTGATCCCGCCAATAAAGATGTTGTTCACGTTCGCAGGATCAACTGCAATACACAGGTCGTACCAGGCCTGGGTGCTGGTCCCGCTTCCGTCACATGCGTAATCCATCATGTTTGGGGATGTACATTGCGTGGTAAAGGTTAGCCCGCTGTCAGCCGATCGCAGGAGCCCCGAAAATGATCCGTTGGTCTGGCACAGATAGACATACGCAGCATTGTTCGCACTGACTCCGATAACCATGCGTGTTCCGGTTATGACCCCCGATGTGATCTGTGTCCACGAATCCCCGGTATTGGCTGATCTGTAGAAGCGGCCTCCTTCAGTGGAATAGACGATGGTTGGGTCGCCGGGTTTGAATTTAAGATCTTTATAATGACTGGTATTGGATGATTTCCGGGCCCATGTGGCGCCGCCATCCGAAGATTTGTAGATGCCGCTGCTGGTAGCAGCCAGCAAAATACTTGGATTTGAGGGATGGATCAGCATCATTCCGACGGTTACATTTCCCATGCCGGTATTTGATACACTCCAGGTGGCTCCGCCGTCTGTACTTTTATAAATACCCATTCCGGGGGCATCTCCTGCATCCCGGTCGCCGGTACCTATCCATATCGTATTGGGATTTGAAGGATGGACAATGACCGCCGAAACGCCAAGCGTCGGCATGGATGCGGAGAGGTTAGTCCAGCTTGTTCCTCCGTTGCTTGTTTTCCAGAAACCTCCTGAAGGCGAACCGATATAAAATGTATTTGCATCTGTCGGATGAAACCCGACCGCGTTGATGCGTCCAAGCCCGTTTGGCTGACTTGTTGAATTCGATGGCAGGGCGACAGGTCCGATGATCGTCCAGTTCCCGCTGGCCGATTTCGGCTCATGGGTCTTCATATAGCTTTCATACTGGTCGCTGACAAAACCGGGTGCGGGAAGTTTCCCGTCAGCCTGAACCCTTGGACTATTGATGTACTCCCAGCGCTTGAATACTTTCCACCCGTCACCTTTCGAAGGAGTGCGGTTCTGCCAGTATTTTTCAAACGCACTTTTTGTTGAACTAAATTTTGCATTCGGATCCTGCATCATCTGGATCCAATAAGGATAGGTTGCGGTGTCAACCGCTGCGGACTGGGATCTTGACTGGGACTTTATCTGGATGAAAGATAATAGTAAAATAATAGTGAAGAGTAATGGTTTTATTCCATTCATATCGATTTGGTTTAGAATGAATCAGTAAGTCCATGATAAGGGTTGATCCATGTATACATCAGAATATCAGGATGTAAATTTATAAAAAATTACGATAGAAAAGGCAAATGGTCCGGGAAAAATAACCCGTGCATTTAATTTTTACCTTTGCGGACATGGAGAATGATACGGGGAAAAAAGGAAAAAGTAAGTGGGTCAGGTATCTCGGTTTCGGTCTGATATTCCTGACATGGATCATCTGGGGTGTGATCTTCCTGATCCCTTTCCTTCATCTTGGATTGAAAAAAGCGGCGATCGCAACAACGGTCCTCTTAATCGCCACAAATATTTTTTACCTTGGACTTTTTCTTGTCGGGAAAGAACTTGCAGAGAAGTTCAATATCCGGGGAAAGATAAAGGCCTGGATGATGAGGAGGAAATCAAAAGGCGGAGGATAGTGAATAGTGAATAGTGAATAGTGAACAGCGATTTAGGATTAAGGTCAATTAGAAATTAGTCTTTTAATCCGCGTTTAATTGCGGGAAAAAATGAATTGATAATGTTTTTCGCCTCTTCAAGAGATTGATATTCCTTTACAAGGATACCGGGGCAGCCGGAGATCATGGCTGAAAGTTTCTTTCCTTCCTGATTTCGGTACAGACAAATGATCTTCTTTCCAAGGTCAAGTGCTTTGGCGATCTCAAAACCGACGCCGAGGCTTGGCGTTGAAACTTCGGCAACAACAAACTCAGAGGATGAGAGCCACTCAAGGTCACGTTCGAAGATTTCCCGGTCTGTCATGTTCTCCTCGCCGGAAGGGGTAAGCGCTGAACTACCTACATGTTCTGTGAGCACTTCACCGATTGTCTGAAGGTACCCGATGATCTGCCGGTAAATTTCCTTGTCATTCCGTCCGCCCCGGATCGAGCCTGCAAAATAGATCTTCTTCATCTTTTCTTATTTTTTCCGTCAGAACGGGGGCCAGGCGCGGCATTTCTGCCAACCCGGCAAACTGCCACACAAATCCCGCAGATCCGCCTGTCGATCTTTAAATGGGTTCGCCCGAATTCAATGCATTGTTCCCTGCACCGGTAAGCGTTAAAAAAGACATCACGGTCAGTATGAATGTCCCATAACTGACCGGTTGCCGCGCCTGCCGGGCATTTTTCGACACAAATAATACATTTGCCGCACCTGCTTTTTTCAATCGGTTCATCACCGAGCTTAATTTCGTGATTGATCAGGATGCTGGCAAGTCTTAATCTTGCCCCAAATTTTGTTGAAATAAAAAGATCCGTTTTGCCTATCCATCCAAGCCCGGCACGTGTTGCCACCATTTTATGGGAAACTTCGTACCTGAGATTGGGGAGAAGACGGTCAAAGGTTTCAGGATCCGTTGAGATGGTCGGTTTGACTGCCATCGCAAGGATCCCGCAATCTTTTAGTTCCGCTACGACATCTTCACAAACTGCCTGCAGCTTAAGGTTTATCTCCGTGAAATGGTCGAGGTATTCAAGGGTCGGAGCTTCCGTGATTTTGTCGATGATCTCATCATCCAGTTTGCATCCGATCGAAATTCCATAGGGATATTCGCTGAATTTTTCATCCAAAAGCCCCCTGAGATCGGCAAAACCGAATATATACCTTTCTTCAGGGATTAAATGGCTTCTGAGAATTTTGCTCAAACCGGAATTTGTCATGGGTCTTGATTCTACGTGAACATTAGGGTATTATGTTTCCATCACTCCATCACTTTATCACTTTACCACCTTCTTTTTAAGCGAAGTGATCTTAAAGCTCAACCCGATATGTGTGCTCAGGTTGTTCCAGATATACTTTGTATTCCAATATGGATTGGAGATTCCCGGATACATGCCTGAAGTATGATAGCCTGCCTGAGAGATGACATAGTCCAGCGTATAATACAATCCAAATCGCCCTTCCGTATCAAAGAACAGGTTATAACCGAGTCCGATCACATTGTTGATATACATATCATTTTCTGTAAATGAGTTAAATAAAGTAGCCACCTGGGGATATCGGTCTCCTTTAAAACGCAGGTACTCGAAGGCATAATGAATGACCAGGTTTTCCCTCCCATAAACATCAAATACGTAAAACTTATAACCGGCGATAGCCCCGACACAGGAATTGAGCTTCTCTTCAGGATACGTACCATTATAGAACAAAGCATCGGTCTTTAACGGGTAAACAATTCCGGCAGAAAACTCATGCTTGCCTGTCCTGATGTATGGCGCAACATAAATTGCGCTCATGTATTTCTTGAGGTAATCCTTATTGGCAGGGAAGTTGGTAAAACCACCCGCCGTGATCCCAAACTCCTTCATCTCCTGGTCAGACTGGGAAAAAAGGTTTTTAGTGAGCCCGGTAATAACCAGGACTGAACAAAATACTGCAATGATTGTTTTCATGGATCGGTTCTTTTATTATGTCTCTATATTGATTTATACGATAATCAGCATAAACCATCCTTTCTGTGTGATAAAATTATTAAACATATCCGGATTTTCGATCTTTCTTCCTATATTTAATGCACTTTTTAACCACAACCTTACCATTATCAGGACAACCCATAATATTCAAATACCAACGATCATGAAAAGGAAAACATTACTCATTGCATTTCTGATCTGCATGATGGTTTCATTAATAGCCATTTCAAACATGCAGGCGCAGACATTCCAGCTGAACGGCGATACCATAGACCTTATGCCGGGTATACCCGCAACGTATAACTTGTTGGCAAATGATGTTATCCCACAGGGGGATTCCATTATTGCACAGGGAGGGAACAGTACGTTGGGATCCGTTACCGCTACCCATTCGGGAGGCAATTTTACTTTTACAGCCAACGCATCAGGCAATAATGTTGGAGCACCTGCATTACAACATGGAACTTACCGGGTCATTGATTTTACCCTGGATTCGATGGCAGTCGGCCAGCTGGTATTCCGGATCCGGGACAGATCGTATGATTCTTTATACATGAACAACATCAATGCAAGGTTCAATGCCTGCGGAAATCATTTTGTGGGAATGAATTCGCCGCCAAAATTCGAGGTTCCAAAATTTTCCGGAAAGGCCACGATATTTTCAAATGCCCTTTGGATCGGCGGCCTGGATAATAATTCAACACTGCACCTGGCAGCTGAAAGGTACAGGCAAGGGCCGAATACTGCACCTGCATGGACAAAAGCAGACTACTGGCCGGGGCCGGTCATGGATTCGGCCGCCTATTCCATTAACCAGGATACCCTATGGAGCAGGATCTGGAACCTGAAAAAATCTGACATTGAATACCACAAAACCCACTATAATCAAACCGGGTATGTGCCCATTCCGGATATCCTCCAGTGGCCCGGTAACGGGAATGTTTCTCTCGGCCAGGCAACACAGCTGGCTCCGTATTTCGACCTGAACAATGACGGGCATTATAATGCGATGGATGGGGATTATCCACTGATCAGGGGTGACCAGGCACTATTTTTCATCTTCAACGACGACCGGAACTATCATTCGGAAAGCCAGGGTAACAAGCTGAAAGCCGAGATCCACGGGATGGCCTATGTCTTCGACATACCCTCGGATTCAGCATTTTTCAATACCGTATTCCTGAATTACAAGATCTACAACAGGTCATCCTCGACCTACTCAAATACGTATTTCGGACTGTTTACCGACCTTGATATCGGTTACTCAACCGATGATTATATCGGCTGTGATGTAAACCGGGGTTTTTATTATGGCTATAACGGCACTCCCGTGGATGGAAACGGGCAGCCCGAAGCATATGGCGAACATCCTCCTGCGCAGGCCGTGACGATCCTGGGCGGCCCCCTCCTTGATCCTGATTCCAATGACAATCCTTCCTATAACGGGGACGGTATTTCTGGACCATCGTTTCATGGTAGCTGCGACATTGTTCCGTTGAACGGAACTTTTCTGGAAATGAGTTACGGCATCGATACGAGCCAGACAGGCAATTTCCTCGTACGTTCCGAGGCCATCAATGGCGTGGGATTCGGAGACGGGATCGTGGATAATGAAAGAGCGGGAATGCAGCGATTTATTAAAACAAATAATGCAAACAGCGGTGTACCTGCTTATATGCAGGATCCGGCCTATGCCCTGGATTATTACCTGTGCCTGCAGGGACGCTGGAATGACAGCACAAGAATGTTTTACGGCGGAAATGGACATGCCGGCTTTGGTGGCTATGGGCCGGAATGTAATTTTATGTTCCCCGGACTTTCTGACCTGTGTGACTGGGGAACTGCAGGGCAGATTCCGAATGGTCCAAAAGAATGGACGGAAAAAACGGCCGCCAACCCTCCCGGCGACAGGCGTGGTGTTTGCTCGATGGGGCCGGTGACATTCACCCCGGGGGCTGTCCAGGAGCTTGACATTGCTTTCACATTTGCAAGAGAGAATTCCGGCAGAGATACCGTAAGTTCATTGGCAAAACTTCTGAACATGACCGATGTGATAAAACATGCCTATGTCACGAATACCTTACCAAACGGGGAATCTTTCAATGACGTTTCAGGAAGGAATGAAATTTCCTCGCTGATTGTTTCTGTTTATCCGAACCCCGCAACAAACATGGTGACGATTGAAGCAGGGAAGACGTCGAAAGAAACAGCAACGGTCAGCCTGATAAGTACGGAAGGAGTAACGATGATGTCGAAAGTGATTCAGCCGGGCATGAAAAGCACCAAGATCGATGTCTCAGGTGTCCCACAGGGGATTTATATTATCAGCGTAAGGACGGATAAGGGAGCAGTGACGAAGAAGGTCTCGATAATCAGGTAGATTGGATAGTTGTAATCGTGCACGAGCCGTGATTGGTCTTTTCCGGAGAAAAGGTCAGTAATAACTGAATATGATGTTGTAATTGCCCGCCACCAATCCGGCTCCCCTGATCATCTCAGTGGTGACCCTGTTCATGGAATCATAGGTATAGGAAAAATTCGCGTATACCGGAATTGTGCTGTACATCGTCGATTTCCTGATCAGGTTGACGCTGGATAACCCGAAAAAAAGTTTCCCCATGTTCCTGTTCCCGATGGTATTGACCGAATTCGGGTAATATTCATAGGTCTCCGGAACCGAGGTTCCACCCGAAATGGAGATTCCAAGGGTTGCAAGGGTAATATTCCCGTCAGCGATCTGCCATGTCCACATCAACCATGATGTTGTATCTCCATGGAGATAGGATTTCTTTTCAGTCATAAACTTATCCACATTATATTTAAAGTTGGTTATCTGAGACATGGAGGAATCCCCGTTCTGACTGAACCCCCAATCCGTTTCTGTAACTGCAAGCCCTTGTGAATTCAGATCATAGAAACTGATCCCATACTTTGTATTATCATGATTAAAAATCCGCTCGATAACCCTTCCCGGTGCGTATTCAAAGGTGTGTAAAATGGAATCCTGATCTGGGGGATTATCGGCAATCATCCGTACCAGTCTGCCCTGGGCATCGTATTTATAGGATATCATTCCATGGTAGACTCCGGTCGTATCCGTGAATACCATGCTTTTAACCAGGGATGAGGTTGGAGATACAGGAGAAGGGTCCTGATCTTCTTTGTTTTTTTTGCAACCTAAGTTGAATACGAGTGCTGTGATGAAGATCGCAAGGGTTAGTTTTTTCATGGTTGACTGATCGCTATTATCGTGTTTTCATTTTACCTGCCCCTGAATCGGGTTTATAGAACGAAGCCAGGTAAATACTGAAAATGATTGAAGTTGCAAGCTGCATCAATAAGGGGGTTGTCACTAATCCCGAATCAATAATGAGGAGCTGAATAAGGAAGAACTTCAGGAGGTAATAAACCGCCTTGCTCAGGATAATGCTGGCAAATATGGCAGGGAAAAGATGTTTCATTCTTTTTGAAAGAAGGAAGAACAGAAATACGTTCAAGGTAAGTTCAACTGCAATCAGCATCATTTTTGGAACGACAGGGTGACCGGAAACAAGGAACGAAAAAACCGGCATCGATAAAGCAAGGAAATAAGCATTTGTCTTGCTTGAATGGACCAGCGAAATGATCAGGATAACCCGCATCGGTTCGACCAGGTAGAGCGGCAGGCTCAGCAGGTGAGTGATGGCCGGAACCAGGTAGATGAAGACCAATGCGAAAATATCAATGATCGCTCCTTTTACTGTGTCTCTTTGAAATAGGGAATGAGAAATTGTATTCATCCTTTTTATTGTTTAATGATTTTTATATCCTGTTTTCCGCCGGTATCCTGTAATTGCAAAAGATAGATGCCACTTTTACAAGAGGCAAGACTGATCATTGTTAATGGATTTTTTTTGATGTTGCCGGATTGCACTACTTTCCCGCTCATGTCGGATAATATGTATGTCAGCGCTTTGCAGGCTTCATTTTGGATCATGATGTAATTTTCTGCAGGATTTGGAAATACCCGGATGTCAGTACCAACCGTTTCGCCGATGATCCCCGTTTGAACTTCATGCACTTTATAGAGATCAATACCTTCGCCGGTTCCAAGGTTCCTGGTATATTGTTTATGAAGTGAATCATCCCAGTGTTCGTGGACACCCAGTGATGCAAAAAGGACATTGTCCGTATCCGGATCATAGGTTATACCGTCAGCCCAGAGCGATGAATCAGCAGCCTGGTGAAGGTAATCATCAACACCGTACCAGTTCGGACGGCTCTCCGGGATTGTCGGTCCGTTGTATTCTGTCCTGAGGAAATCATGACAAACAGATTCAATGGCGACAGGGTCCAGCGACATGAACAATGAGGAACACCAATCATAGTTGAAAGGGATTGACGTCCATTTCTCCGGCACTCCCAATGCATCTTCCCCCGGATAAAGGCCATCCACAATGATCAGTAGCGTTTTACCGCCTAGGAGTTTATGCATCATGATGTCCGTTTGGACCCGGTAAAGTCCGTAACCCACCCTGACAGGGTCATCCACACCGTCCATCAGCCCCTTATGGAGGTGCATCGCCCATTCCCGTGTAAATGAACCGAAATGATTCTTTGCGGCCAGCGTTATCCCGCCGGTGGCATGTGCTTTCAAGGCCGGAATATTGACGAGGTAATCCATCTCTTCATAGAGTGTGAACAGCTTGTCGGAAACGGCATCAGGCATTACCATTCCATGATCGGAGAAGAACACTTTGTCCGTCTGGGTGACAACCACCGGAGTTCTTCCCAGCCCGGTAATATTGATCTCCGGATGGATCAGGTTATTCCCGAGGATATGCACGCCAGGGAATTCGGTGTGCCAGAGGTCATAAAACTCCTTGTAGATATTCCGTGCAGGATCGCCCACATAGATCTTGTCTTCGGGTATCGCTGCTTCGTTTACGAGTTGCCTCAGCACCGCCAGGACCACAAACGGGTTTGTTTCAGATGCAAAATCATTCACGGAAAGGTGGTCAGTGCGCCCCAGGTCAGCATTGAAACGTCCCTCTGCAAGTCCGCCATAAGCAGTGGTAGCGTTGACTTTGATAAAAACCTTCTGACCTGCCGTATAGCCCGTATTCCCATGGCCATGATTGATGTTGAAGAACCTGAATATGGTGTCCCATGCCTGGAAAAGGCTTGTCTTGCCTGTCAGCCCCAGCAGCGACTTGACCACCATGCTGTCGATGACTGCCTGGTTGTTATTCTGACTCATGAACCAGGCATCATCACCGGCATCCATGATCCCGTTATTGTTAGACGTATTTGAGCAATTCTCATTTGTGGCAGCGGGATCCCAGATCCAGACGACACGGCCGGGGAAAATGCCTTTTGCCTCACCGACCGGGGCATTGGGTGTGAACTGACCAATACCCGGGATCAGCCTGTTTGCCTTTGAACTGAAAGGCATCTGGATGACAGAGAAGAGGAAAAAGACAACCGCACAAAAGAGGAAAAGAAAAGCGATGAGCTTTCTGGAACCGGAAAAGTAATGGCCGGATCTTTTGAAGGCCGCAATCGAGCTACCAAGGCTGAGAAGGTAGAGGACAAATCCCGACATGAATGGTGCCGTAGCCTGCACGCAGGGATAATTGACGCGGCTTGGCTTTGGAACGACCCGGATGAGGAACCAGATCGTTGCCAGCAACCCGATCGTGAAAAAGATGAGCCGAGACGGCGCTTTCCTCGATTTCAATGCCTCGATGATCTTTTGAAATCTTGCTGGCAGGTGAGGGATGGGGTTATACATAAAGCAAACTTGAAATCGCTGATAAAGATAATAATGATTTATGAATCACTCACGTTTCGGGGTTGGTTATGGAGAACAACCTCAGCGCTTCAACCTTTGTTGACAACTTTCGCCCTTTCAGGGTTTAGGGAAGATTCAGCAGGTGTTGGAACAGTTTACATTTTCAACCCTGAAACTTGAAAGAGTACTGTTTCCGCAAAAATGAGTATGAAATGCTGATGTTAAAATATTTCCGGTTTTTGGCGATGCAATCATCTTATCCATTTTACCTATATTTGTCTGTTCAGGAAAAATTATCCCGTTCATTGAAAATAAGCTTTACCCTTTATGGCTCAAAAAACTGTATCCGACGAACTGGAATTATTCCGGCAGTACCTCAGAAGCAATGATAATGAAGATGCAAAAACGCCTTTATTGCATCCGCTGTTCCGTAAGCTTTTCGGTGATAAATTCAGTATTGAAAGCGCGGTACATGGCGCGGATGTATACGTGGCCGGTCAACTGATTGTTGAAAGCAAAACAGGTTACGAACAATGGCTGGAAGGATTCTACCAGGCGCTCCATTACCAGAAGAAATATGGGCTGGCTTACAATACGATCATGGTGGTGGCACATAAGTTCTGTGCCATCTGGAAAGTGGATAAGCTCCCCGAAACGGCCGTTATCCTACATCATACCGCGAACGCCCAGAAAGCGCCAAATGTAATCGGGAAGGAGAATGCGAAAAAAACACAAAACCATCTGAAGGTTGAAATAAAAGAATCAGCATTCTACTGGCTTGATCCGAATAACCTGAAAGGAGATATTTTTGCCGGTGCAAAGAATATCACCACCGAATCATTTGAGATACTCAAGATCCTGCGAAATCTCGAAAGTGACCGGATGCAGATCAATACCCACAACTTCATTCATGCTATTGAGCGGATGAAGCCGATGTTCGAAAACCCAATCGATGCGGTTCATTGTTTTTATACCATCGCTGCCTATTGGGATATCACTTCCACAGTTACTGAGAAGCCGAACGGAAAGATCTCCGTGACCGGTTTCAAAGGGAAAAAGGGAAGTGAAGATATAGAAATAGCGCCCCGAAAGCTGAATGACCTGAAAAAGTTCATCGAGTCGCAATATATTTTTACCAATGAAGGAAGCGGACTGACGGTTGATTATTATTTCAGCCGCTTTGATGAAGTACTTGCAAAGATCGACCCCGAATATGTAAAGCAGCACGGTATCTTCTTTACCAACGGGAACCTGAGCAAATTCGCCTTGTGGATGGTGAAAGAAAGCTTCGCCGACAACCTGGATGAAAAATACATCGTATTCGATCCTGCAGGCGGATCCGGCAACCTGATCTCAAGCTGGCGTGGTAAACTCAGGCACAAGATCATTTCGGAACTGCAACCCGACCTGCTTCGGATCATCGAACGCCGTATGCAGGTGGATCCCTGGCACATCGAGACCGGCTTTACCATTATTCCCAAAACCAGCGAGAACAAGGGCCTGAATTTCCTCGATTGCCCGGCCGAAGAGTACTTAGACAGGTTAAAAAAGGAACTTCAATTAAAGAATATCGCTTTCGACAAACCCATCGCCTTCCTGCTCAATCCTCCTTACAAGAATACTGATGAGAATGTAAAAGTGCGGGAAAGCAAGGAATCAGATTATGTGATCGATCCTTCCATCCTGGAACTGACCGGGGCGGATGCAGGGAAAGAAAGATACCTTGCATTTCTCGGACAAATCCTGAATATCTCAAAGATCCAGGCGCAGGAACACGGTGACCTTCACCCCGTCGTAATGATCTTTACTCCCACATCCTGGCTGATCCCCCGGCCGACTTATGCGCGATTCCGGAGTATCTGGGACCAGCATTTCAAATACCACAGCGGATTCATCATCACCAGCAATGTCTGGTTCAAACTTGATGGCAAATGGCCGTTGGCGTTTACGATCTGGACTTATAATTATGATGAAGCGCGGAATACAAATACGGTGAAGGTGCTTGACCTGACTACTTTAGAAAAAACACAATTGAACCTTGACTGGAACGCAAAAGAGGAAGGAATCAGAAGGGAGTTGAAAAAAGTTTTAGATGAATCAAAAGAAATCCTGTTAGATAATTCAAGAGGGGATATAAGAGAATTGCTACCTGACTTGGAAAAGACTGGGAATTACATTAAACAGCCAAGATATGATTATAGCACTGCAAAAAAAGAAAATGATAAAAATAAATTAATTAGCGGTTTTCCCTTAAAAGACAATCAAAGGCACTTTCTTTTGAAACGAAAATGTGGCAATCCCAAAGGCAATTTTGTTGGCTTTTACGATGATTTAACACCAGTTAGGATTAATCAAGATACTTGCTATAGAATGTCAATCATCCCAAATAGAGTTTGGTTTAGACTTGACAATGTTTTCATAAACACAAATCAAACAAAGATTTTTAATGGAGCACCAGATAAATATGGATTTTGTTCATACAATCTGGAATCCGCAAAAGTAACATTCAGTTGGTTTTCCATAACGAAAGCCTTGAATGGTGTGTATCCTATATGGGCCAACCAGTATGATATCTGGGCACCTAAGATCAGGGCAGAATTGGAGAATTATTATTATTCATTGTGCTTTGCCTTTGCCTTGGCCGAGAACCGGTGTGTTGTAACGAAGTTTGAGAAGGATAACCCCGTGGAAGGGGCGCCGGAAGTGTTTGTTGATAATCCGCTTTGTCCGGCCAACCCGGAGAGTTTCTGGAGCACGGTGCTTGATAGAGAAATTACCGGCCAGCCTATACCGGACAATGCAATTGTCCGGCAACAACATTTTGCAAGACAGCTCGTTGATAAGATCAAAGAACTTTATAAATACTGGAATCTAACCTATTGCAAAGGGCAGGTGTTGCAGCATGTCGGCCTGCAGGATGAGCCCTATTTTAAATACTTTGACTACCCCGATTTCCTTACTCCGTACAGCGGCCTGATCCAGATCAGGAAATATGCCGAGATCCATGGGAGGGAAGATCTGCAGAACCTTTTCAGGGAAATTTCAATATTGACGAAAAAAGTGAAGGAAGATATCTACAGGTTACTGGTTGTGGAGTTTGGGTATTTTAAGTAGTGAGTAGTGAGTGGTGAGTGGATATTATACATCATTCTAATTTACAATATGAAGTTGTAGTCAGAAGGAAATTTACCATAAAAAGATGGAGGCACCGATGAAAAAACTTTTATTCATGATTTTGGGGTTAATCATGGTCAATTATGCAACTGCACAATGGACCTGGCAAAATCCGTCACCGCAGGGAAATTCATTATTTTCAGTATACTTCACCAATGTAAATACCGGTTATGCCGTCGGTGGCCATGGAACCATAATGAAAACCAATAACGGTGGCCTGACCTGGACTACATTATCAAGCGGAACAAAGGTGTCGCTTATGGCAGTTTTCTTTACCGATGCAAATACCGGGTTTGCTGCCGGGGATAGAACAATTTTAAAAACTAATGATGCAGGGGCAACCTGGACTGTTCAACTTAGCGGAACAAATGATTTCCTAACCTCACTTTACTTTGTTGATTCCAATACTGGTTATGCGGTAGGGGGCGTTGATGCTGGGGCGTCAAGTATTTTAAAAACCACGGATGGCGGGATAACCTGGAATTCTTTATCAGGCGGAACCAATAGTCCATTACGATCGGTTTTCTTTACCGATGCCTTGACAGGCTATGCTGCCGGTTGGTATGGAACAATCCTGAAAACCACTGATGGAGGCACAAACTGGGCTCCCCTGATAAGCGGAGTAAATCAGAGCTATTTTTCCACGTTCTTTATTGATTCCAATACAGGTTATGTGGCAGGCAGTTGGGGAACCGTTTTGAAAACCATCAATGGAGGATCTACATGGACTCCGTTGAATATCGGAACCCATGACGCCATAGCTTCAATTTACTTTACCAATGCCAATTATGGATATGCGACAGGTCGTGATAATGGAAATATATACAGAACTACAGATGGCGGAGTAAGCTGGACATCTCAGTCGTATACAACAACAGATCGTTTATCATCCATATACTTTATTGATGCTTATACGGGATATGCCGTCGGGGATTTTGGTGTCACGTTAAAAACCTCTGATGGAGGCTCAACATGGGTTGAATTATCAACGGGAAATACGAATCTGTTGCGATCAATATCCTTTCCCGAAACAAACACGGGATATGTTGCAGGTGAATCAGGAACCATCCTGAAAACCATAAACAGCGGAATAACCTGGTCAGCCCTGTCAAGCGGTACCAGTGAATCTTTAAATTCGGTATATTTTACTGATGCCAATTCCGGATATGTAGTGGGGGCGAATGGAATAATCATTAAAACAACGAATGGAGGTGCGACCTGGGTTAATCAAACAAGCGGTGTAAGTTTCGATTTATGGTCAGTATGTTTTACGAATGCCAATACAGGTTATGCTGTTGGCGTAGGCCTAAGTATCTTAAAAACAATTAATGGAGGCCTTGATTGGAGTATTATCCCGAGCGGAGCTCAGTCAGGGTTATGGTCCGTTCATTTTCCCAATGCACTGACTGGCTATGCAACTGGAAGGTATGGAGGTATTGTAAAAACCACCAATGGCGGAGCGAGTTGGGTTGCCCTGAATAGCGGGGTCTCTACTGAATTATATTCCGTTTATGCTATTGATGCGAATACCGTGTATGTTGCAGGGGGCTATTCCTCGACAACATCGATTATCCTGAAAACTACCAATGGAGGAAGCACATGGACTCAACAATATAGCGGAAACTCTGACGGTTTGTATTCGGTTTTCTTTGCCGATTCGCTTACAGGTTATGCGGTAGGTGGATCAATCCTGAAAACAAGCAACGGCGGAGTATCCTGGAATGAACTACCCAGCGGAACATCCAATGGATTAAGTTCAGTCCGGTTTACCAGTGTTGATAACGGGTACGTGGTGGGTGTAGGAGGAACCATCTTAAAAACCACAAATGGGGGAGGGAATCCTTACGGGACAAATGATCATATTGGCAAAGCCACAATGTTGAAATTATACCCCAACCCATCATCGACTCAGGTAACCATCGAAATTTCAACAATGCCCGCACAGGGTAAGCTAACGATTATCAACATGAATGGTCAGGAAATCATCAACCGGCAAATCATCGGACCCCAAACACAACTTGATATCAGTACATTACCCCGTGGGATTTATTTTGTCAGATATATTAATGAATCATCCGTTCAGGTCGAAAAAGTTATTATACAATAATTCATTTGTCCCCGTCAGGATCGGCTAAACAAATTTTACCGCCCTTTTTGAATCTCCTCCATATACGGAAAGATAAATAATTCCAGGGCCGTGGGTATGACAAAGGAGGACGAACCGGGTTTTAGCCCAAAATTAACAAATCATACTGGGTTTTAATCAACGTTTTGGGCTGAAGCCCATTTTTGATATGCGTTTCCGGCCCACGGCCTGAAGGCCATGGTAATTCAACTTCCTGCTGATTAACCTGGGGGCGCTATGCGCTCAGATGTTGCCCAGGGACCGGGAATGGGAAATGGGGTTGAACCGATCATGTTCCCGCCTTCGCGGTAATGTCCAACTTCCGCTGGGGTCACGTAACTTATGACGGTTTACTGCTGACTGCTGACTGCTGACTGCCGACTGCCAAATGTTTTCCTGGTAGCTTGTTTTTTCCTCAGGCCGGAAGGCCTCGTCGCCCCACCGCAACTGTGCCTGGGGCGTCCGGAATTCCATCTTTCCCGTGCGGGCATGGGCCCCAGTCAAGGTTGCTCCTGTGGCGACTGTAATTATTCTCTATTCCAATTTTCAGCTGATGAGTTGATGAGTTGATGAGTTGATGAGTTGATGAGCTTAGTAATTACGAAATCCGCGAAGATCATTTAAATCCGCGTCATCCGCGTTCTAATAAATTGCAGGAATAATAGGCTGCCGACTAGAAGGTGAGGAGTGAAGAATTGAGAATTAAGAATTAATGGAATCAGAGGGATTGCGGAGTTTATTTCGTGCCCGGATCAGGCCTTGTTCCTTTGCATTCAGACTTTCGATGTGTAAAGAGTTCCGTTCTATTTTTTTTAAAATAAACCGGATCCGGATAATATTTTAAAGGCATTCCCGGCGTTAAATGATTCTGCCTTGCGTTCGCTTTTAATTGGATTGAAATGGAACAGGAATTTGGACAGTAATTATGCAAAAAAAAGTAACTATCTTTTGGGAAAAAGCAAGTATCTTTTAGTATAAAAGCAACTATCTTTTGGGATAAAAGTGACGATCTTTTTAGCTGCCCGGTTATTTGGGTCGTAATCGGAAGTAAATCAGTGCATTGGTATCTTGCTCGCCTACCGGTTGTGAACTACAGCTCCGGAAATCCAAATATTCCTGGGAGTAATTTGAAGCGAAAAACCATGTTCATAATGACAAGACCCCAATTTTCAAAATGCCAAAAACCAATAGTGGGTTACTTTAAGTTTTGACCTTGTATAATTTATGAATTATGAATTATGAATTACACCGGATCTCTATTCTTTCAGAATTTTGAACGTTTGTGAGGTGTTTTTAAGCCTTGCATTCAGGAAATAAAGGCCGGGGGTAAGGAATGAAAAATCATTTTCAGCAAGTTCAGTTCCCTTCCAGACTATTTGTCCTAATGGATTGAACAGGGTGAACTGTTCACTTCCCAAAGCGTTCTCAACAGCCAGGCGGCTGGTAAAGGGATTCGGGAATGGGGACATTAAGGAACAGGCAGGATTGTTTGTTGCGTGAATACCGGTATAAGTTCCGTTCGTTATTCCTGTTTCACACTTCCTCACCCTGTATGCCGTATCCGGAAGGAGAGAATCCACCACTTCCGTGTAATAAATGTAAAGGGTTTCATTTGTCGGAAATGGTTCCGGATCGGTTCGGTACCGGGGAAGTGTGTCGGAGACCATCCGGAAGAACGGGTCCAGGCTATCGACCTTTGCGATCCAGACCTCAGCCAGGCCTGTTTCCGATTCGTACGGTGTTTTGGCGGCTAAGAATGAGATATAGGATTCCCCGTTATAAACGATCAGCTCAGGTGAGGCGATCTTGTCGAGCAGTGGATTTGAGGATGGGCTGATGAACGACATATAAGGATTGTAGGTATCGCTGTGCTTTCGGGCTTCCTTGAAAACCCTGACTTCTGTTCCGTTTGCAACGGTAAACAGCAGGTGGGCATTGGTGCCATCGGGAGAACGCCAGAGGTAGGGGCGTGAATAAAGTGTACCATAATCGAATGTCAGCTGTACAGGATATCCGGGGCTGTCAGGGTTAAAAAGGCCCACCTGCTCGTTGGGCATGATCCCCGTGAGCAACTGTTCTTCATTGGCCCAGTGCGCATCGGTGAATCCATGAATGGAATTCTCCCAGCAAGGGTGGTCGATGGTTTTGTACTTGGTGGCATTGTCGTTGATCGCCGAGATGTAATGAAAGGCCATCAGCGAATCTGCAGGATTCCGGGTCGCATGGGGGTTGAGTCGCATCATCGCATCCCAGAGAATGTCCAGCGTCCAGTTGTAGCCGGTTTCCTTCGCTACGGCAATGTATTTATGCCGGTTGACAAGCTTATTGTAAACGAGATACGACCCCGTCTGGTCAAATCCCCACTCTCCGGCATTGAATGTCTGGTCAAGCGGCACCAGGGATGAATCGACAAGGAACTGCTTTCCATCCGGCACTGCCAGCGACCAGTTCATGGTATCCAGGTAGCAGACCCAGAGCTTATGGTCATCCAATGATTGCCAGCACATCCTTTTCTTATAAGGATCGAATTCTGTGTCGCTGATCCTTGCATTGGGTGAACTTATAAGCACATCTCTGACCAGAAAAGGTTGTGCAATCCCATGGCAGGAAAGGAAAACCAAAAATGTGAGCAAGGCCGGTTTTACGTTCATGAGGACTCGAAGCCTGTTAAGTTTCCCGATAAACTTTTAACGGGACATTATTGCATACCTGCTTAGTGAATCCTCATTTTCGCATCTCACCATTCACTGCTCTATGCCATAATAAAAGCAATCAAAGATAATAATATTTAACTTCTACAAAAAAAAACGGATTTTTCTGATCAGTACTTTTTTCTATTTCTCTCCTTTTTATAATTCTTGACGAATTTCCCGAATTCCTTATCTTTCTTTCGCCGCTCTGCAATCGTCGATTCAAAATGTGCCTTCTCTCTTTCCATTTTCAGGTAATTTACATAGGAACTCTTATCTATTTCCCCTTTTTCAATGGCCTCCAGAACAAAACAACCTGCTTCATTCGTGTGGGTGCAATCCTTGAACCTGCAATATTGTGAAAGATCAACAATCCTTCCGAATGTGATCTCCAAACCGCTTTCTGAATCAGCAATGCCTACCTCCCTCATGCCGGGATTGTCAATCAAAATCCCTCCATTCGCCAGAACAATCAATTCCCTGTGGCTCGTAACATGCTTTCCCCTGCTTGTACTCCTGCTTATTGTATCAGTCCGCATTATTGACTTACCGGCAAGATTATTCAACAGCGTTGACTTTCCAACACCTGAAGAACCAAGCATGCAATAGGTTTTTCCCTTTTCAATGACCGCTATAATTCTGTCGTATCCAAGTTGCGACTCATTGCTGATCGCGATGATGGGGACATTATCTATCCTGCTTTTTATACATGATAACACGTCAGAGAGCTGTTGTTCATTTATCAGATCGATCTTGCTCAGGACGATTATGGGAATTACCTTGGAGGAGTTACAAATGGTAAGATATCTTTCAAGCCTGTTGATGCTAAAATCCCTGTCTGCGGCCTGGACTAAAAAGGCATAATCAATGTTTGCCGCTATGACCTGGATCTCTCCGGGTTTTCCAACAGCCTGCCTTTTAAGAACAGAGGATCTTGGCAGTATTTTATGAATGATAGCAAAATCAGCATCAAAGGCAGATAGTGCCACCCAATCTCCAACAGCCGGAAAATCTTCACGACATTTTGCAGTAAAACGAAGATTACCCGTTATTTCAGCTTCGAATTCACCTTTGGTCGCCGAAATAATATAACGTTCCTTATGTTCTGCGATAACCCGGCCGATCTCAAATTCATCCAGGTTGTTATCTGTCCTGAATTTTTCAAGTTTTACATTATAGCCAAGGTCTTCCAATTGGCTGCTGACGGTTTGATTGTGACTGTGCATTATTTTCCTAATTATTTTGATAATAAGGATTACCAGACATAAGGAATGATCTTATACCGGGTTCTCTCAGAATATTCAGGATACCCCTTCAATTCATTTTTTAATGTTTTGTCCTCCAGGATGGTCCTTGGTACAAAAAGAATGATCGAAAAACTTGCTGGATTACTTGTTTTATCTTTGAATTATTGACGTTTTAATCTGGTCAGCCGGCTTCTCGTTTTAAAAAGCAATAATCCACATATTGCACCTCCTAAAAGAATTGCAAAAATCCAATCGTACCAATTAAAGAATTGAAGGGCTGTTAAGAATGTTATTGTGCCAAGGGGCAGTAATAAAACTGAATTTGTGATCAAACCCGGATTATAGGCAGGCTTCCCGGATTGAAAGATGATTGTATGCATAAAGTTGTTGATCGTTAACTCAAACAGCATCATGGAAAAACCAATCCAGGGTGCAATATTGGCAAGTAAAGCGCCGATAATAACCGCGGGCCATGCAATGAGAATATTTACCTGAAATACATAGCCTTCATCAAGCGGGAAGTCTGGATCCGTTTTGGATCCAAAAGGAGATTTTACATTGAAAAATTCTTTAAAACTCAATGGCGATAAAACATATTCTTCACATTCATGGATCATTAAAAAGGGCAAATGAAGCCATAAAAGAAACTGATATAAGGGCATAGAATTTCTAAAATAAATCAAAATGACCAACAATACCGGGGCAATAAACAGATTGGCACTTTGCCAGAACCAATTTACTTTTTGAATATTCATAAAACCTCCTTGTTAATGTATGAATTTATAAAGATGAGTCACCACCGCACTGCCATTATCATATCTCCCCTGATTATTTCCTGAGTAAAATTATAAAAAATCAATTCATATCCGGTATACATTTCCCACCCTTAAGTATTCATGACTGATAACAAACCGACTGCTGACTGCCAACTGTTTTCCTGGTAATTTGTTTTTTCCTCAGGCCGGAAGGCCTCGTCGCCCCACCGCAACTGTGCCTGGGGCGTCCGGTTTTCTATCTTTACCTTGCTAGCACGGGCCCCAGTCAAGGTTGCTCCTGTGGCGACTGTAATTATTCTCTGCTCCAATTTTCAGTTGATGAGTTGATGAGCTGTCCCCGCTTTCGCGGGGATGTCGTAACCTTAAGCCGGCTGATTGCCGACTTCCGACTTCCGACTGCTGACTTCCGACTGCCACATTAAACGGATAACGGATTATCCAGCCCCTGGCTCGTGGCATGAGGCCCGGAGTAACCAGGGGTAGCTCGCACTGTTATTTGATGCTGATCATTTTCCTGTTCACCGTTGTATTATCATTACGGATGAGGGTAAGAAGATAAACTCCTGCAGGAAGGTCGTTGATCCTGATCCGTGACCGGCCGGCAACCGGTTCCCGGAGGATATTATTCCCGGCCATTCCGGTCAGATGCAGTTCCCTGAAATTTTCTGGCTGATCAAGGTCAACGGTGAATGAACCGTTTGAGGGATTGGGAAAAACGTTGATCTGATCTGTAATACCGGGGGGAGTGTCAACATCAACGAGAAGCTGGCAATCGGTTGTCGTATCCGGATATTGGGTCATTCCGTCTTGCTGAAAACAGGTGAGGTTGAATTCAGGACCATCCGAGATGCATCCCGGTGAGGCTTCGAAAATTCCGTAGGTTGAGCCAATGCCTTCGATGAGGTATATCCCGAAGCAGGGATTGATATACCATCTTTTGTGATAGTTGCTACCGACCAGCACAGAATCAATGGACTCGACAATATCAGGAAAAATAGCCATTCTCTCGGTATATCCGCGAACCGTATCGCCGACCTGCAGGTTAAAGTCATAGAGCAACTGTTCGACGGAATCACCAGTCGGGATATAAAAGACCTTCCTCAGGGTCACATCCTGCCGGTAAGCCCCTTTCAACCCTTTGGAAACACCGGGGCATTCACCTGATGTGATGGTCTGAACATGAGGTGTTGCCAGCTTATGATAGTTCAGGCCATTGATCAATGTATCACCCACCATGGTAATAGAATAGTGTTGCTCGGTAATTCCCCAGGGGATAAAGCACATCTGGTATAGATACATGTTCCAGACGGCATTGCTGTCGGGGAGGGGATGGTAAACGGAAGTCTGTCCGCTTACAGAGAGGGAGATCAGGATCATGATGCCGGATAGAAGTTTTTTCATAGAAGCTTTTTATCTGGGGTTTATGATTAGTGCCGTTAAGGTAATACTTATCATTTTGCAAGGGAACTTTTCCGCAGAAAAAACAGGACTATTCCTGATTTCATAACAGATCATTTTTCCCTGAGTGAAATTAATAAAAATCGTTACAACACACATTTCTGTGAAAAAAAATTAAAGCTGTTGCTATTAATGATGCATGTCCGGTCGGAATGTGTCTCCGCTTCCGCGGGGATGACGGGAGCCCGTGGCCCGTGGCCTGCTGACTGCTGTCTGTCAACTGATTCCCTGGTAATTTGTTTTTCCTCAGGCCGGAAGGCCTCGTCGCCCCACCGCAACTGTGCCTGGGGCGTCCGGTATTCTATCCTTACCGTGCGGGTAGGGGCCCCAGTCAAGGTTGCTCCTGTGGCGACTGTAATTATTCACTGGTCCTGTTATCAGATGATGATCTGATGAGCTTACTAATTACGAATTACGGGATTACGAATTACGAAATCTGCGAAGATCAGCAAAATCAGCGTTATCCGCGTGCCATTGAGGTGGTGAACTGGTGAATTGGTGAGGTGGTGAGGTGTCTCCGCTTCCGCGGGGATGACGGGAGCCCGTGGCCCGTGGCCTGCTGACTGCTGTCTGTCAACTGATTCCCTGGTAATTTGTTTTTCCTCAGGCCGGAAGGCCTCGTCGGCCCACCGCAACTGTGCCCGGGGCGGATAATCAGATTTTCGTCCAGTTCCGGTCGCCGATCTTCCGCTTTGCAATGGGTTTCAGCCGCAGGGGATGCTGGTACTGATTTCCACCCCCGGTGAACCTTCCGGTTGCGGGTACGGCACCGGGGTGTGCTGGTTTGAACGAGCCGTCATCACTGAACTTCAGAACGCAATCGATGTTGTGTGCCATGACGCCCAATTCCTGTCCGGCCGTGGTGGCGCTGAAATACGCTGTCGTTGTGTAAAGCGGATGATTCGGGAACATACCGTTTTTGCTTATGGAACTGACATAACTTTCCAGGGTGTAATGGTAATATTCTTTCATAATTCTTCAATTTAAGTTGTGAAGATGAATTGACTCATTTAAATTCAGGTTTGTTGCCACCATTCATTCCTGAGTAAAATTAGCAAATATATTTATGGTGGACATGTTTGGGAGATTAATTGTCAACATTGAAGAGGATGGAGCAATTCTTTTCAGATTCAATCATAGGATGAATACCATAGGTTTTAGTACATTTGAGATTTAATTATAAGAAATGCCTTACAAACAGTTTTACCGGGATAAAATAATTCTTGTGACAGGTGGTGCCGGTGCCATCGGCCGGAACCTTGTGGAGTCCCTTTCCGACCTTCATGCGAAAAAAGTGATCATCCTCGATAATCTCTCTTCATCTTATCAATGGAATATCCCCGACAGGCCAAATGTTTTATTCATCAAAGGGGATATCAGGGATGACAACGATCTGAAACGCGCTTTTCATCACAGACCAACGGTCATTTTCCACCTGGCCGCGTTTTTTGCCAACCAGAATTCCGTCGATTATCCTCTTGTTTGCGAGGATGTCAATGACCGGGGGATGATCAGGCTGCTCGAATATTGCATCATTGCCGGGAACATTGAACGGTTTGTATACACGAATTCTGAAGGCGGAGCTTACGGGCATGACTGTAAGCTGCCATACAGGGAGAATGAAATTTCACTGAACCTCGGTTCTCCTTATTACATCTCAAAAATGGCGGGAGAAGCTTATTGCAACTATTACCATTCCTTTTACAACCTGCCGGTCAGTGTGGTCAGGCTGTTCAATTCCTACGGTCCGGGGGAAGTACCGGGACTTTACAGGAATGTGATACCGAATTTCATTTTCTGGGCGATGAAAAAGCAGCCACTGCCTTTGACAGGCAATGAGAATATCGCCCGTGATTTTGTCTTTGTCGACGATACGGTGAACGGGATCCTGAGGGCCGGGTATTACCCTGAAGCCATCGGCAAGCCCATAAATATTGCCACGGGAAAGGAAACATTTATTTATGAACTGGCTGACCTGATCAACAGGAAAACATTGAACGCATCGGGAACGTATATCCTTAAGAAGCGGAAGTGGGATGCACGGGAAAAAATAACCGGCAGTAACCGGTTATCCATGGAGATCCTGAAGTTTCAGCCATCATTTCCGCTTGAACAGGGCATAGATCAAACCATCGCCTGGTTCCGCGACAACTGGAGTACCATTGAAAGGTCTGCTGAGTTCACGCCGGGGCTGAATCCTGCGCTTGACGTTTAATACGCGGATCATGATCATTGCAATCAATACGCGGCTATTATTAACAGACAGGATAGAAGGGATCGGCAGATTTTCAGAAGAGATCCTGAAAAGAATAACGTCACGTCATAAAGAACATCAGTTCATTTTTTTCTTCGACAGGAAATTTGATCCCCGGTTCATTTTCTCAGATAATATTACGCCGGTTGTATTATTCCCACCGGCCAGGCACCCCTTTTTATGGTACTGGTACTTCGAATATTCGGTCACCAGGGCACTCGGGAAGTATAAAGCCGATATTTTTATCACCATGGACGGGTGGCTTTCCACCCGCACGCATGTGAAAACAGTACAGGTCCTTCATGACTTGCATTACGAGAAGTATCCGGAATTCCTTCCAACCATGGCACGGCGGTATTGCCGGCATTTTTTTCCGCGTTTTGTGAGAAAAGCAAGCCGTATTGTCACTGTTTCAAACTTTATCAAAAAGGAGATCATAGAAACATATGGTTTGGAGGATGATCACGTGGATGTGGTCTATAACAGCACACGGGAGGAGTATCAACCGCTTTCAGCAGAACTGGCTGAACAGACCAGGAATAAATATTCCGGGGGAGAGCCCTATTTCCTGTTCATCGGCCCGGTTCATCCCCGTAAGAATCCTGAAAATGCGATCCGAGCGTTCATCCAATACAGAGAAACAACAGGAGATAAAAGCAAGCTCGTTATTACCGGGGCAAAAATGTGGAAACATTTTGGAAATGCAGCAATATCTGAGGCCATGGCAAATGATCCGGATATTATTTTTACGGGATATCTGAAGCCCGAAGAGCTTTTCAGGGTTACCGGCACTGCAAACTGCCTGCTTTATGTTTCACATTATGAAGGGTTCGGAATGCCGATCCTTGAAGCCATGAGCTGTAATGTTCCGGTCATTGCATCGGGTTCTTCCGCCATGCCCGAAGTTGCCGGTAATGCCGCCCTGCTGGTGGATCCGGGATCTGTTGACTCGATGGTAAATGCAATGATACGGGTCAGGAACAATGAAGATCTCCGGAAGTCGATGATCAGTAAGGGCAGATCAAATCTGGAACAGTTCTCCTGGGATCAGTCAGCGGAAAATTTCTGGGACAGCATTCTGAAAACTATTTCCTGAGCGAGAAATTCTCTTTCAGAAAATTTACGATCCTTACAGCAGCCTTTCCATCACCATATGGATTTATCATTTCAACCGGCAACTGGGCTTTTACCCTGTAGAAGGCATCGATCAGACCTGTGTCCAGGTCTTCCGGGATGATTGAATACCTGAGGTCGACGGACTCTTTTCGTTCGGATAGTTCCCTTGTCACGATCACAGGGATGTTAAAGCTTGGCGCTTCCTCCTGGATACCGCCGGAATCCGTGATGATCATCCCTGCGATACCGAGAAGATAATGCATTCCAATCACATCGACCGGGGGCAGAATAAAGATGTTTTTGTTGCTACTGAAAATTTCCTCCCTCAGCTCTTTCTGAACGAACAGGGTCGGGTGCGACAACCAGATGAAATTCAGGGAGGGATTATCATCCGCCAGCCGCCTGACAGTTTGAGTCAGCGTCCTGAACCGGCCATTCTGATTTTCTCTCCGGTGACAGGTGATCAGGATATTCTTCTCCTTTTCGGGCCATCTGTGCAGGTAAGGATTCCGCAATCCCTCCGGATCCATCGACTTCAGCAATTTAACGGTATCGATTGAAGTATTCCCTGTAACAATGATCTTATCGGCGCTGATGCCTTCGCCAATGAGGTTCTCGCCGGCCATCGGAGTGGGAGCGAAGTGAACAGTCGTCGCCAGGGTTATGATCCTCCGGAAATATTCCTCCGGAAAGGGGCTTGCAAAATCATATGTCCGCAATCCCGCCTCGATATGAGCGAAAGGAATTTCACTGAAGAATGCGCACATGGCTGCGCAGGCACAGGTGGTTGTGTCTCCTTGTCCGATCATCAGGTCTGCTCCGCATGATTTCATCACATCATCGACTATGGCCTGAAGAGATGACAAAATGTATGAAAAAGAAAAGCCGATTGAATTATCATGATCCTTTGGAAGAATCGAAATATCCGGCTGAAAATCAAAAGCGGGAAAGAAATCCTTCGGCAGGTCAGCATGCTGCCCTGTATAAATGAAGAGAAAATCATTTTTCATTCCCTGATTTACGATTTCCCGGAAAACAGGAATAAGTTTTACAAATTCAGGACGGGTACCGAAAACAATCAGTTTCTTATCCATTGTCCATAGTCAGTTTGATATAGAAGTCAATCATTTCAGCCGCTGTAGATTTATACTGATAGCGGCTTACGCCCAGGTCGCGTGCATTTCGACCGATCTTTCTGCATAAACCCCGGTCGGACAGGCACTTTCCGATCAATCCGGCGAATTCGGAAGGCGTATCGGCGATCAGGATGTTCTTCCCGTTCTCATAGTCAATTCCCTGTGCTCCGACAGAAGTTGATATGATGGTCTTCCCCAATGCAAGTCCTTCAATGATCTTGGCCCTGATCCCGCTTCCTGAAAGTAAAGGGACGATCATTACCGGCTTATCTTCCTGGTATTTCAGCGGAGCCGTGATCTCTCCCGAGATCTCCATGAATTCAGAAGCGTAGCTGTAAGCCCATGATGGCATATTCCTGCCGGCGATCGAGATCTTTCCTGGAACCTTCATCTTTTCCAGGATGGGGAATACTTCTTCAAGAAACCATTTAATCGCTTCTGTATTCGGGAGCCAATCCATGGATCCAAGGTGATATGCAACCGGCAGACCTGCATATTGCTTTTCAAAATCAAAGCCGTTCAGCTTGTCGGTATCATACCCCATCGGAATGATCAGGACTGGAGCTTTATCGGAAAAGGAAATAAAAAGATCTGCGTCTTCGCGGGTCAGGGCGATGATCCCGTCTAAATGTTCATTTACATTCTGCTCGAACTTTTTCAACCGGGCAATGGCGATGTTCAGCAAGAACCTGTTAAGCGGGTTTTTCACACCCCTGATATAACGCTCCCAGATCACGTATTCAACATTCTGGGGCCTCAGGATGACCGGGGCGTCTGAGAAGGCCCTGATGACAGGTAAATAGCGGCACAGGTAGAGATGTTCCAGTTGGATGATATCAAATGCTTCAGTTTCCAGAACGGACTGCAACTTCATCACCATGTCATGTGATACGAAGCGCTCAATAAAATAGGATTCCTCTCTGAAGAGGTTCAGCAGGAAATTTACAGGTCTGATCTTCGTGTCAACCGTTACAGACTCAAACCGTGTCGATCTCCTGTATTCTTCCGGAAGCGTTTCGGTGTTGATGAAATTGCGTGTCGGATTAACAGCAAGGACTTTCACATCTGCACCATTCGAAAGCAATCCACTGGTAGTATAATGCATCAGTTGCGAGCCCCCGTCCATCGGGGGAAAGGGCATTTTATGACAGACCTGCAGTATTTTCAATGCCTTTATCTTTAAGTACGAGGCCGGATAACTGGTTTGCCGCCGTATGACACCCTTTGGGGCTTAAGTGAACGCCATCGAAATAATCATCCTCCGAAAAAATAAAATCAAAGCAGCGCAGACCGTTTTCAGTCCCGAGATCCTCAATGGCAGCATTAAACGTTATTATCTGGTCATTCATTGAGAAATTATAGGGATAGAACACCTTTTGCGTAAACCGGGGGATCCTGATCAGGATGATATTATCATTGACCGCTATGAGTCTCAGTTTTGTGATGAGCTGCCTGTAAGCGATAATGAAATCGTCTGCTTTCACGCGGTTTTTGATGTCGTTGGTTCCGATCAGAACAGTAATTATGCCCGGGAAGCAGTTCTTATAATTACTGAGAACAGGATCGATGGACCGCACAAGGTCCATGGTTGTGAAACCATTGGTGGAATGATTGATCACATGCCAGTTCTTTCCGAGGTGTTTTCCAAGAATATCCCCGCAGATCTCCGGGTATCCGAGGTAGCTTCTTGCCCCCAGGGTTATGCTGTCGCCAAAGGATAATAGTGTTTCCCAGTTCATATTTCAGTACTTCATTAATAGCAAATATCGGTTAAAAATCAACCCCGGCTCAGAAACCTTCCACAAATTTCAAACCGGCATCAGGGCTAACAAAAGTGCACACACACCTAAACAAAGTGAACGTTAGGCCAATTATTGTGAACAGTTGACGAAGAATAGGACACCCGGACTGACAACTAGAAACCTTGTTACTTCAATATATATTTGCTCAGCAACTGGTACACTTCATTGATGTTGTTATCCTTCCTGAATTCCTTCTTGATCGGCTCATGCATTCCGCTCAGCCAGATCTTCAGCTCTGCGTCGAAATCAAGCATTCCCGAACTTTCTTTGGAGAACCGGATAATGCTTTTATAAGGGATGGACTGGTATTCAACCTTTGAGCCGGTCAACCCCTGCTTGTCTACAAATATCAGGCGCTTGTTTGTGAACACATACATGTCCCTGATGATTTTAAACGCCTTCTCCAGGATTTCACCTTCAATGAGGATCGGGGAAAATTCTTCCTGCAATTTCTCAATAGAGATCTCAGAGGCATGGCCCATTAAACCGGAAATTAGTCCCATATATAATACATTAAGCTGTCAACAACCATTATCTTTGATTCAGATCGCAAAAGCAATCGCTAAAAGTCTATTTCTCTTACTGTCAGTTAAGCTTATACGTCGAAAGCGTTTTCTTAATCCGAATGACGCCGTCTATCTTTTGAATGTAACCGATAAATCCCAATCCAGGTTTATAATACGCGAGAATTTCTTTTAATGTTCTGTCCTGAACTGCTGATCCGAAGATTCCATCAGGAGATGTTTCGGTCATTTTAGCACTGTTTGGGACATCTTTGTAAAAGATGCATTTAAGTTCTCCCGACATGGTTCTAAATAGTGTACTCGTGGATAAACATTCCGTTTGTGATGTGTCAATGATATTGAAGACGCTGTCTGGATAACTGTTGTAGGCGATGTGTGTAGTTTCCCACGAATCACCTGTATTTACAGGGTACTTCCATGTCAGGCATTTTGCAATGATAAAATCTTCATGGCCGTTTGTTCCGCCATAAAAACACAGACCGTCGGAGTCGTTCCTGACAAACCAGCTAATAACCTGTCCGGAAGCTGCATCCCATGTCCAGTAAAACACTTCAAGACTTTTGCCTTCAAAAGTGATGGATTTTGAATTTGTGATGGTCAGGCGTGTGGTATCCAGTCCGGAGAATACCCCGTTATTAAAAATGGAGTCGATGTATTCCCAGTAATTGCCAACCTTAAACGGCATCAATACCTGGTTTTCCGTGGCTGGGGTATCGGATGAATCCTCCTTTTTTTTACTGCATGACGCGAAAATAGCCAGTAACAATAGTGTAAGGATCAGGTTTTTCATTACTACGATCTTTAATTTGAATTTGTGTTGATTAACCGGTTAAAACAAAATGCTCCCATAATTTATACCTAAGTAAAGATATAAATTAATTCCGATGATACGCAAGGCAATTATTTATGTTCAGTAATAGCGGGCAGGTAGGAGGTCGGAAGTCAGACCTCAGACCTCTGACTCCTGACCTTCCATCCTTCATCTCAGCAACGTAATATTCCCCTTCTTGAAAAACGGGTCTCCATCGGAGCAGGTTCCCCTGAGGATGTAATTAAATACACCAAGTCCCATGGTGTGGCCTTTAAAAGTGCCATCCCATCCGTTGTCCTTATCGGTGGTTTGAAAGACAAGTTCGCCGGACCTGTCGAATACAAGCAGTTCAAAACTTTTAAATCCGCTCCCGTAAACCTTCAGTAGGTCATTCTGGCCATCACCATTGGGTGAAAAAGCCGTCGGTACATCTACTATGCACATCGGGTACTCATGGAGGAGTATGGTGTCGGAACTGGTGCAATAATCATTTCTGACCACCACCCATACTGTTTGTTCACCTCCGGTTGTTATTACCTGGCTCGTTTCGCCGGTTGACCATAAATAGGTCGCGCCGGGGTTTCCGGCATCCAGTGTCACTGTGGTTCCATACTTCAGGTAAACATCATCACCGAATTTGACATATACCAAAGGCGGAATTGTTATAGGTTTTACGATGGTATCAAAACAGGGGTCGGATGAACGAATAATAAGCGAAACATCGTAGGTTCCCGGGGTAGCGTAAGCATGTTGCGGGTTTTGATCATTTGACACAAAAGGGCTTCCGTCACCGAAATCCCAGACCCAACCATCGATCGTATTCTGGTTGATTGTGCTCTTGTCGGAAAATGGCACCGGAACTTCAGCGCACCGGGGCTCAAAGGAAAAGTCAGATGACAGGACGGTCGGCTGAATTGTTGCCTCGATGGTGACCTGGCATCCGTTCACAGCAGTCAGGGTGCAGCTCTCCACTGTTCCCGGAACAGGATTGACTACCGTGATGGACTGTGTGGTGTCGCCGGTGCTCCAAAGGTATGAAAACCCCGGTGGCGCTGTAGCGGTAACCAGGTTGTTGGCCATGCAAAACCCGACAGTCAGTTGAAGCTTTGCACAACTTGTGCAGAGGTATGCATACCCAAAATGGCCGGTTTCTTCACAATCTCGTGTCGTGAATGAAATGGTCACTGTTTCACCGACCAGGGTGGAGAGATCAAGGCCCACTGTTGTCCAATCTTTCCATACCACCGTCCCGTTTTTCGGATAGCAACTATGCCACCCGGGAAGCCCCGGCTGGGCATAGACATAGTAATAACCGCATTGCGGGTCAAAAAGCTGGCCTGCCTGGTTTTTTACCTCAATGGTAAAACTTGGCTGATGATCCGGGTCATGACCGGGATCTTCAAGAACAACTGCGTATTTATATATAAAAAGATTGTTTTCCGGGGTTACCAGCATGGTGTAGGTCAGTACTTCTGCTTCAGCTCCCACATTATCATTTCCTAAGCGTGCACTATAAGCCTCCCCGGGGGCGACAGTTCGTAGACTGTCACAGGCATGATGATCCAGTGTGCCCGGGCTTTTAATGATCACATGGCGCGGGTTTGATCCTGTAGTGATAAAACCGGTATACAGGGAAGGATTGAAAAAATCGCCATAAAACCCCTCCCAGTTCGTGAAATTCCCGGCGGAGAAGTTTGAATTGGGACAATAGCTTTGACCATAGATCATTCCTCCTGAACATGCCGATAAAATCAAAATAAGTATCCAGCGCGTGAAATTGATTCTCTTCATATTATCTGGCAGCATCAGAATATTCCTGTATGTTAAACTGTTCAAACCTGTCTTCATCTGCAATTAATAAAACCTGAAATTATCGCATCGGTACCCTTTTGATTTAATGCTGAATGTCTTTTGAAGGGATACTTCAAATCCTCCCTGGAAATTCGATGCTTTATTCAGCCTGGAAACATTTATGTCGTAACTGAAAAGGAGGCTGTACCGCTGATAATCCAGGCCGATCATGGGAATAAGATCCCTGTTAAACCTGTACCATAACCCCGAACACAGGCGGAGATCACTTTTTCCATAATGCAGATTTCCCCCGAACATTAATTCTGTCAGCCCATTCATCAGGATGAACTCGACTCCTGATTTTAAATACCACTGATCATTCAGTTGGAGATTGGCGTTTCCGTGGGCGATCCATTTCCAGCCTAACCTATCTGTGCCATCGTAAAAAGTCTCACCCGGCTTATTGATGTGATTGAGGCTTACCCCTCCGAAAATAACAGACGTCCTGTCCGGTTTGTATGATAAGAGTATCCCGACATTCAGGTCCATGTAAAGAAAGGAGCTGGAAGTATAAGGCTCATTGCTGGAAAGTCCGGGATCGAACTGTGTTCCGTTCCATTGATTTCCAAAGACGAGTTTATCATAATCAACGCTCCTGTTCACGACACTAAGAGAAACGCCGATGGATCCGTTGAGGGTGCCGAAGCGGTTAAGCCCTTTATGGAATGCAGTCGTCAGCAAAACGGATGTTTTTTGAAGCATCCCATTTCCCGCACGGTCATTGTACAACGCACATCCGGCCCCAAACCAGTTATCATGCAAAAATCCGGGCTGGATGACGCCGTCAAACATTGCTGAATAAGTCTGATAAGGAGTGGAAACGGAGGCCCCCTGGTTCCTGTAAATAAGCCCTGCTCTGAGCTTGTCATCAAAAAATCCTGTTAATGCTGGGTTTTCGAGGATAGCAGAGGCTGAGAACTGCGAAAAATGAATATCCTGTCCGGCGATCTGAACAATGGATATATAAAAAAGAAGAAACAGAAGTATCCGGTTCTTCATACGGTAGTGTTTGAACCCTGAAATGACAAGGAAAACAATATTTTCAACGTTTCGATTTGCATCAAACAGGTAATTCAACACAAATCGTCAGAATATTCTTCGCATTTCAGGTATAGTAAAGATATAGATAATTTCAATACGAGAACATTCTCTAATTAAAAATGGTTCATCGCAATAATGCGAACTTAAGTTCGTACCCACCCCGACCTTCGGTCTTCCCCTCCCTACTGGTAGGGAGGGGATTGAGGGGTGGGTATGCAGAGAGCGGAGACCCGCCTCGTATCATCCCTGCCGGCAGGAAAGCGAAATGCTTACGAAAAGAACGATTGAAAAACGATTAATTCACTATCTCGATTTTCTTTCTGAAGGAAAAGTGGTCGCTTGTGATAACGAGGATATAAATCCCGCGCTGACAATACCCAAGGTCAACTTTTAATTCATCCTTGTCATCAGGGGTCAGATCATTCTTTTGAAGCACGGTTGCCCCGATGTTGTTGAGGATGATCAGACTGAATTTCCTCTCCGGAAAGTCCCTCAGACTGATCGTAAACGTTCCGGAACCCGGATTTGGAAAGACCTGGATGTTTCCTGAATGGGAAATATTTTCGCTGCCTGTTGTATTATCGGCAAACGTCAGTTTTTCTTCAGACCAGGAGGAGGCACCGCAATTATTGATGGCCTGTACTTTTATGTATGCATTCCCCAGGAAAGCAGGATTCCAGTTCACCGTCCCTGTTGTGGTGGTGCCGGAAATGGCACCTGCAGATGTGGGGCTGAGCGACCAGAGGTAGGAAAGTGCGGATGGTTGGTCGGAAATGGTATATATTGATGAAATGACCGTTTTAAGATCAACTGTATCCGGACCGGCAGGCTTGCCTGGTATTTCGGGAAGAGGCATTGCAATGATCTCAACGGAATCGTGAACCGTCGAGCTGCCATCATTGACTACGACCCTGTAAGTGGTGGACAGAATAGGTGTGGCAACAGGATTCGGGAGGGTTGATGTAAATCCCGGTGGGTTGGATGTCCATGAAAAGGTATTCGATCCGGTACCCCCCGAAACAAGCGCCATCAGCTGAACCGGATTGCCCGAGCAGACCGGGTTTGGATCACCGGTGGCATCCACAGATAAAGGGCCTCCGGAAACAGTGACAAGCACCTGGTCGTTACTGATGCAGCCACTGGCCTGGTCAGTGACAGTGAGTGTAAACAAGACTGTTGATGTCAGGTTGATGGTTGTTGCATTTTGAACATTCGGATTGACCAGCAGTGCGGCAGGTTCCCAGTGCCAGCTGTAATTACCCGATCCGCCGGTGGCCGATCCGTTCAACGTAACAGAACCCCCGTATCCAACCGACTGATCATTCCCTGCGCTGGCTGCTGGTGCCGATGCTGCCGTTACGGCAAGTACAGAAGGGACTGAACTGCCGCAATTATTCCCGGCATTGACCGATACGTTCCCGTTTACCTGACCTACATTCACCGTAATTGAAGTGGTATTCTGACCAAGGCTGATGTTCCAGTCTGAAGGAACGCTCCATGTATAGCTGGTTGCATTCGGCACGGGTTGTATCGAATACACAATTCCGCTGGAACCCCTGCAGGGACTTGTCGGTCCTGAAATCGCACCTGTCGCGCCGGGTAAAGGATTCATCGTAACAACCATGCAGGATATGGCCCCGTTCCCGCAGATGTTCTGACCTAAAACACAAATATTTCCTGAAGCAGCGGTGGGAGAGAAATTGATGGTTACCTGATTTGTGCTTCCTCCGCTGACAATGGATGCACCCGGAGGAATCGTCCAGATATAGGTTGCCGCATTCGGGATGGGTGCTACGGTATAGGTTACATTGCTGGTTCCCTGGCAGACGGTGCCCGGGCCGATGATCATCCCTGCCGGACCAGGAGCTGTGTTCGTCACAATAGCATCATGATAGTATGTGGAGGAAGGCGAATCATTCAGTACGGCGCCCGAGCCATTGGCATATTCACATTCTGATCCGCCACTTGAACTGTTATTGAATGAAAGGACAGGGTTTCCGCCGGTAAGGACAAAACTCAGTGTAGCCAGCACACTGCCATTGGGCATGGTTACGCCCGGAATGCCAGACCAGGAGATCATCACCTTGTTGAGTCCGGATGACACCGGAACCATATTAAGTAATGCTCCACCGAGCGATGGAGAAACAAATGAAGCGGGATAATCATTGAAGGTCATCAGGTCGGGATTGTAATCCATTCGCAATGAAACCGCACCGATATTTGTGAAATTATCCACCGTGAGATTTATGGTGATGGTGGAACCGGGGCAGGCGGAAACGTTTGAGAGGGTCGAAATGGGGGCGTTGTCGGCCGAAAGGCTGACTGACAAACTCATCAAACCTATGATCAAAATCAGTATCCTGTTCATCTTGGTGCTTTTTCTTTCACGAAGTTCCACGAAGGAGACACGGAGAACACGAAGGTGGATAATCTTCTTTAACTAAAAGATTGTGTTGATTTTCTTCGTGGATCTTCTTTTACCTTCGTGGATCTTCGTGAAATAATAATATTATTACGAAAATCCATTCAAAAATACGATAAAAAAGAGATCAGGGCAAACCGGGAAAATTGTCTACGAATTTAACTTTGATATCCGGGAAATTTTCCACGATCTGCACTTTCAGGTCAGGAAAATTCTCGACCAGCTTCCATTCTCCGCAATCATCAGGGAAGTTCTCGACCAGCTTCACTTTCAGGTCAGGGAAATTCTCAACGATCTGCACTTTGATATCGGGAAAGTTTTCGACAATCTTGATCTTCCCGTAAAGTTTCATGCCTTTATAGGTGCATTCTTTGGTGATCTTTTCATCCGAAGGAGGAGGTGAACCGATCAGATTTGCCGTAAAAGCAAACAAGACAAGGAAAAGCTGGACTGGATAAAACATGATTTATAGTTTTTTTAACATAATAGGCACCTTCCGATTTAACTGTACCCTACCCCTGCACCCCCTCCCTACTAGTAGGGAAGGGGTCATTCCTTTTATTTGATAAGACCGAGCAGATCATCACCGATCCCGATCTTATATCCTTCAGATAAATAGTTGATCTCGCCTTTTGCATTGATATAAGCGACCACCGGCAGATCGTTCCCTGAAATCCTGCCTGTGGTACTGACAATTTTACTTAAAGGACTGGATGGAACAGTTATAAAGCTGACATTCCCCGGAAGTGAATTTGCATTCTTACGGGCAAAGTCATCTTTCTCAGCATCATTTCTGAAGAGCAAAAGAATTGTTCCTCCCTTGCTTTCAAACGTTGACTTCTTCTGAACAAGATCAGCAATGAAATGCCGTGTAGGTTCTTTCCCCGGTTCAAGCCATGCAACGATAAAGCCTTTTGAATTATCCTTCATGGGTTTGATCCCCTGAAAGATCTCTTTCCTGAATTCAGCTAGACTGATCTTACCATACACCGGCAAAGGTGCGGGATCCTGCCTGAGTGTAATCCTCACTTCTTTCGTTTTGCCCGGCAACAGGTCAAAGAAGAGAAGATTTGCAAGCACTGTGCCGCTTTCCACCCGGTTACCTGTGACAAGCAGGTAAGGACCCGGGGCAAGACTGACTTTTGCAGGGAAGCTTTGCATTACAGGATCGATCTCATAGTCGAGCGACCGGTAAAATCCATCCATATACTTTTCTACGGTAAAGTGAATGTAATATTCGGGTTTCTTCTTATTCGCCGGATCGTTTAAAAGAACAAGCGTACCTTTATTAAGGACTTCCGCCTGTTGCGTTTCAAAGTATACATCGACCCATTTATTATCTTTTAAATACTGTGTAACACTTGTGGCGGTTTCCAGCCTTGCAGGGATTCCAAGACTTCGGCAAAGCGCCACGAAAAAGATATCCCTGGAATGCTTGTCAGCCACTTTCAGCTCATAAACACCGATGGGGGTGAGTGGCGTATTGTTGTAAGCCGCTTTGTCATTTATGATGATATAGGCGTTGATCCAGTCTGTGATCGTTTTAATATCCTTTTCAGCACTGCTCCGGAATGATGAATCGAACCGCTCGCGGAACCAGGCTCTCCATGGCTTGAGGAATTCATTATCAACGCGGGGACACATGACGAAATCGACAAAGAACTTCCTATTCAATGAGGATGGAGAATTGAAGACAGAGGATGGAATGTTATCAGCCAGGACATCGGGGGAAATATCCCGAAGGTCTTTATCAGAAAGCGAATAGAGCAGTGGGAATATCCATTGTTTCTGTTCTTCAGGTACAGATGAGATAAAGCTGATGATTTCACGCCAGTTGCCGCGGCTCTTCTGCAGGATTGTCCACAATGAATCGGGATTCAGTTTGAGGTTGTCGGCGAGACGCAGAGATTTTGCCGAATCGATGAAGGTTTGCTCATAATTCGACCGGATCCGGTCTTCAAATGCAAACCTCTTACTGTTCTGCTGCTGCAATGAATCACTGATCTTCCTGTTATCAGGAACGGTGGGAGGTGGGACAAGGTCAAAAGATTCCGTGAAATCTTTTCCGGGTTTCAATGCACAAACGATCGTTACAGTATCTGTAACTTTTACTGTAACATGCTTATAGCCGAAACTCCCTGCTTTGGAAGCCCACATGAGCAAGTCGCCCAATCCGGTTCGGAATGAGCATAATCCGTTTTTATCTGTGTAAACCTTTGCGAGTGTGTAAAATTCCGCATAATTGTATAGCTGGAACTCAACGACGGCGCTATCCAGAGGCTTTCCATGTTCGTCCGTGACTTTGGCAAAGATCCTTTTCGTGGTTGTGTAGTTGGAAAGGATATTGATCCTTGTAAAGCGCTCATCTTTAAAAAGGATATCCTCCGGACCCTCATAATCGCCATAAACATTGGTATTGACCAGCATGGCCCGTTTCGCCGGGGCGGAAAACCAACCCATATCCAGCACCGGTTCCGGTTCACAGGCACCTAAATAATGCCACTGGCCGTCGACCCAGGCTTCAACCCAGGCATGGTTGTCATCCACATGGGCCCAGCGGGGCGTGTAGCACTGACGGGCAGGCAGACCAACCGATCGTAAAGCGGCCACGGTAAAAGTGGATTCCTCACCGCACCTGCCATATGCCGTTTTCACAGAAGCCAGCGGAGAAGATGTCCTGCCATCTGATCCCTTATACGTAACCTTTTCATGGCACCAGTGATTCACTTCAAGCACGGCGTCCTTCATCGGGAGATTCCTGATCCTGTTCTTCAGTTCGCCGAAGAATACCCAGCGTGAGCTGTCAAGGTTCTCATTGTTCACCCTCACCGGCAGAACGAAATGCCTGAAGATCACTTCCGGAATTGTTTTCCCCCAGGAGAAGGTATCTCTTGCAGCAAGTGATGACCTGACATTCTTCAGGAAGAAATCCCCGTTGTAATCTGCAAGATCGCTGAGGGGCATGTAGGCATAAAGGAACTGCAGGGCTTCTTTCTCTTCCAGGGTCAGTTTCCCGTCAAATACCTTGAAAAGGTCCTTTGAACGGTTTTTTGCAAGGACTTTCTGCTTTTCGAAAGCCTTTTCAACCTTCAGGCGATATTTTTCATCGGAGATGAAATGCTTTCCCCTGTTGCAGGAGGTGATTGATCCGATAAGAAGGAAAGAGAGAAAATATAATCCGACCTTTTTCATAATTTGCTGATGGATCTTCATAAACTGTTTCTTTTATTGGCAATGCCTGGAAAATTGTTACACGAAGTTACACGAAGGATTTCACGAAGGACACGAAGGCAAAAAATTCTTCGTGGATCTTCGTGTCTTCTCAGTGGACCTTCGTGAAAGAATCTTACCAATGAAGCAATGCCCTATGTTTTTCTTAGATTTATCAAAGCAGTAAAAGTGATGATCAACACACAGACCAACGGAACGGAGAAACCGACCAGGATCGAGGTGTTGTCTGCAACAAGCCCCATCAATGGAGGGATAAATGCACCACCGACAATGGCAGAGATCATGAGACCGGAAAGTTCATTCGAACGGTCGGGATACTTATCAACAGTAATGGAGAAGATCAGCGGGAAGATATTGGCAAATCCTAACCCCACGAGAATAATGCCGCCATAGGCAAGCGCCTCGATCCCGAGGAACATGCAGACGATCCCGATGATGGCAATGATCACGGTGATGACCAGGAACTTTTTCGGTGGCAGGGAACGGAGGATCAGCGCACCTGCAAACCGCCCGGCCAGGATCGGCAGGAAGAAGAGCATCCAGGCAACGAGCAGTCCGAAGTTCGTGATGCCGTACTTTTCCTTCAGCAGGATCGGAACGCCGGAACTCATCGAGACTTCAGCCCCGACATACAGGAAGATCGAGATCACCATCAGTGCGATATACCCGTTCCCCAAAAGTTTTAAGCAGGCTGACAATTTCGCAGGCTGGGAGGAAGGATCTTTCTTTTCCACGATCCGGGTCATGTAAACCCAGATCAGCGTCACCAGGATCAGGCCTGCATAAACCGGAAAAAGAACCGTCCAGTCAAAGCCCATTGTCCTGGCAAGCAGCGGTGGCAGGAGGAACCCCAGCGAAGAGCCGATGGCTTTCACAGACTGCCCCATGGAGAGGTTGCTGGAGTATTTTCCTTCGGGAGATACATCCCGCATGATAGGGTTCCCCGAGACCTGGAGAATGGTTGCACCGGCGCCAAGCATCAGGATGGCGACCAGGATCACGTAGAACTTTGAAAAGGATTCTGCCCCGAAGGTCACAGCCGGACCGTACATCCCGTTGATGATCGGGATCATGAGCCCGATGAAGGCGATGATCAGTCCCATCGTCAGCAGGTACTTCTTTCCTTTTTTATCCTGGAAGATCCCCAACGGAACAGAGAGCAATCCGAACATGATGAAGCCCATCAGGGGCAGAAGCTGTGCCAGGAAGTTTGACAGTTGGAAGGATTCTTTTGCAAGGCCGACCATCGGTCCTACGACGTCGCCGAAGCCCATGCAGAGGAATGCCAGGAAGATCGGAAGGGATTTCCCGGGGGTGATGCTGGTGGTTGTGGTTTTTTCCATATTAATCAGGTGGGGAAGATTGGTTTTTTGGATATTTATTATTGCCTCTGAATTCTGTCACAGAAATGAAAGAACAATAATACTAATTTTTGACTTAATTCCTGGTCTGAATGATCATATTCATAATCCAGGTTATTATAGGATCACCGTTTTTTCTCGCTGACCTGCCTGCAGGCGGGGTTGATCATTGTTCGATTGTTCAAAAGGGTCCGGGCGAAAGGGCTGAATGATAAAGATCCATCGTTTTCCTTCGTGGATCTTCTTTAGAACTTCGTGGATCTTCGTGAAATAAAAAAAGATTCTTTCACGAAGTAACACGAAGGAAGCACGACTGAATGAGTCGTAAGCCTTCGGCCACGAGCATCTTGTGTAGTTGATCGATCCTGACCAACTTGCTGCCAAAAACTTTTATGACTCTTCATGATAAGCGTTCACAGATGATCACGATGGTTGATCTGTGGCAGCAAAGTGGTCTTAGCCAGGCAGAATTTTCCCGGGCACAGAATGTCAAACTAGCGACCTTACGTTATTGGATCCATAAGCACCGACATGGCGATACAACCGGCTCAGGGTTTATACAACTGACCGGGATAACATCACCGGGCATCAGTATTCGTTATCCCAACGGTGTTGAACTGCTTCTACCCGTTCAGGCGCCGGCCGGGTATATAAAAATGCTGATCAGCCTTTAGGTCGGATGTTTTCCCTTGGCGCTGCCCGATATTACCTGTACCGGGAACCAACCGATATCCGCAGGAGTTTTGACGGTCTGTGCGGTCTGGTCACAGAACGGTTGGGTCAGAATCCCATGAGCGGGGATGTGTTCATCTTCATCAACAAGCCACGTAACCGGATGAAATTGCTCAAATGGGAACCGGGAGGGTTCGTGCTGTTCTATAAGCGACTTGAACGAGGCACCTTTGAAATTCCCAGTACATCTTTTCAAGGGCTTTCCCATCAGATCGGCTATGGGGAACTGACCATGATGGTCACTGGTATATCAATGAAATATACAAAAAAAAGAAGGCGTTTTTTGTCACAAAATGATGTTGATAAATATCGCTGAAATAGTGATTTAGCAAGAGTTTTTCATGATAAATTTGAATCATGGAAAGCACAGAAATGGTCACCATCAGTAAAGCAGATTTTGAGGCTCTCAAATCAGAAAATGCCTGGCTCAAACATCAGCTTTCCGAACTGAAACGTCTGATCTACGGAGCCAAAAGTGAGCGTTTCATTGCCGTCAATCCGGATCAGGCTACCTTGTTCGATCTCCCAGCAGAACAACCATCAGAAACGCCCACAGAAGAAATCACCTATACACGCAACAAACCACAACAGGAGAAAAAGCAGCCACTTCGTCTGGAACTGCCTGCTCACCTGGAACGTCGGGAAGAAATAATCGAGCCGGAAAACCTTCCTGCCAATGCAAAGAAGATTGGTGAAACTGTTACCGAAATTTTGGAATATGAACCGGCCAGCGCTTATGTTCGTCGCATTGTCCGTCGCAAGTACATTGTGGAGCAGACCGATGAAGAGACCCGCATCGTCATTGCACCGTTACCTACCTTGCCAATACCCAAAGGCAATGCCGGAGCCAGCATGATCGCCCATCTTCTGGTGAGCAAATTTGTCGATCATCTTCCGTTCTACCGCCAGGTCCAGATGTTCAAACGCCAGAGGCTCGAAATCGCCGAATCGACCATTAACGGTTGGTTCAATGGAGGGTGTGATTTGATAGAGCCGCTATACCAGGCACTGAAGTCAAGAATGTTGGCATCTGATTATCTCATGGCCGATGAAACCCCGATCCCAGTGCAGACCAAGGACAAGCCCGGGGCCACACACAAAGGTTTTCACTGGGTCTATTACGATCCCGGCAACAAATTGGTGCTGTTCGATTACCGGAAAACCCGGGGGAAAGAAGGACCCGATGAACTGCTGAAGAACTACGCCGGGTATCTGCAAACCGATGGCTATACTGCCTACAACCACCTTGAAAACACAAACAACATCACTCTTCTGGCCTGTATGGCGCATGCCCGGCGCAAGTTCGAGCATGCACAGGAGAATAATCCCACGCTAGCCGCCCAGGCATTGAAAATGTTCCAGGCCTTGTATGACATTGAACAGGACATCCGGGAAAAAGAACTGGGACCCGACGTCACCCAAATACTGCGTCAGGAAAAATCAAAACCTACTCTCGATCGGATGGAAGCCTGGCTTAAGGAACAGATTATTGTCGTACCCCCAAAAAGCGCTATCGGAGTGGCCATTGCATACACGCTCAATCTCTGGCCTCGGCTGACCCGGTATATCGATGACGGACGCTTCCACATCGACAATAACCTAATCGAAAACAGCATCCGGCCGGTGGCGCTTGGACGCAAGAACTACCTCTTTGCCGGTTCCCATGAAGCCGCCCAACAAGCAGCTGTGATCTACTCCATCCTGGCTACATGCAAGCTACACCAGGTGGAACCCTTCGCCTATCTCACCAAAATCTTGTCCATCATCCCCGACTTCCCGGCCAATCAACTGCACACACTTCTGCCAGGGCAAAAATAGCAATCATATCTCGTTGGAAAAAGATGCTCGTGGCCGAAGGGTTACAATGAGTCAATGAAATAATGAGATAATGAAGTAATGAAGTAATTATTAATTACCTCATTACATCCTTACTCATTACATCATTAACCCCCACCATCTACGTTCTTTTTCTTACCCGCGAAAATCCGGTAAATCGGCGTCATCCGCGTGCCATTGTGAGCGCCGTGGCGACTTCCCTGCCAGGTCTGAAGGCCGGTTTGGAGGGTGATTAAGAAATGTGTGACTATAAATGTCAATAACTGATATTGATCCTGTCCTTCTCCAGCGGGAATTCAATCGATCGTTCGCCTTCGGATCTTTTCCCGATAGCATAATTCTTTCCGTTGACATTAACAGATTTCAGATCACCGAAATCATGCATAATGAGCAGGAAGGATTCGAACTTTGATACCCGGGAACCTTCCGGCTTATCCAGGATGATCTCCTTTTTCAACGGATCAAAAATAATCAACCGGCTGTAAAAGTCTCCATTTTCATACTTGTAAGTGATCCCGTCGTCTTCATAATAAAGGAATGAATTCTTCTCCGTTCCGTTGTAAATATGAAGTTCTATAACCGGAGAAGGCTTCTGTGAAGTATTCTGGATCACGGACTGCAGGGGAATGATCCCCGAACCCTTTGCAAATACGGGCAGATCATCCAGCGGGGCTTCAACGATCACTTCCGAATTCCCAATGTACTTTTCACCAGTGCTCAAACGGTACCAATTACCTTCTGGCAAATAAACCTTCGCAAACTGCTGGGTGCTGACCACAGGGGCAACGAGGATATTGTCGCCGAAAAGGTACTCATTCTGATATCCATACCAGTAAACCTTTTCATCGAATGTATAATCGATCGCGAGTGATCGTGCCACCGGCATACCGGTACGGGAGGCTTCATAAAAAGCCGAATAGAGGTAAGGAAGCAGCCGGTAACGCTGATTCAGCAGGCTGATGGCCGTGGCTTCGGCACTTTCTCCGAATGCCCACGGCTCCTTATCTTTTGAATCAACCACCGAGTGGTTTCTCAGGAAAGGGGTGTAGATACCCAGCGAAAGCCAGCGCAGGAACAGTTCTTTCGTCGGTGTTCCCATGAATCCCCCAAGATCGGGACCTGTAAATGCAACTCCTGATAATCCCAGGCTGTTCACCAGCCTTGCACTCAGCATCAGGTGATCATCGGTGGCTTCGTTGTCGCCGGTCCAGACTGCCGAGTAGCGCTGAATTCCTGCATATCCCGCGCGTGTCAGCACAAACGGACGCTTCCCGTTCATGAGTGCTTTTGTCCCTTCATACGTCCCACGGGCCATGTTCAGTCCATAAACATTGTGTGCTTCATTAATGGAGGTCGGATGTCCGTCAAAATCAAATTGCACGATGGAAGGGATATTCTGTCCCCACACACTTGGCTCGTTCATGTCATTCCAGAAACCATCCACACCCGGATCTGTCAAAGCCCTGAATGATGCACCCCACCATTTTCTTACCGATTCCTTGGTGAAATCCGGGAAGTGGCAACGGCCGGGCCAGACATTACCGACATACAGCTTTCCATTCGGGTACTTGATGAAGTAGTCATTCTTAACGCCTTCATCATAAGAAGAATATCCGGGTTCCACTTTTATACCGGGATCAACGATGGTCACCAGGTGAAAGTCCATCGTTTTCAGTTTGCTGATCATGTCAGACGGCTTCGGGAACTTCTCGTCGTTCCAGGTAAAGATCTTGTATTCATCCATGTAATCGATATCCATCCAGATGGCATCGCAGGGGATCTTCTTTTCACGGAACTTCGAGGCCAGGCTGATCACTTCCGATTCAGGGTAATAGCCCCAGCGGCATTGATGATACCCAAGACTCCAATAGGGTGGAAGCTTCATTCTTCCTGTCAGCCAGGTATAATCTTTTATGATCCCGGCGACGGAGCCTGATCCGATGAAATAGTAATTGATCTTCCCGTCAGGGACGGTAAAACTTGAAAACTGGTTATCGGTTGATGCTCCGAAATCGAAGCGTGTGCGTGTTGAATTGTCAAGAAAAATGCCGTAGACCGTGGAATCATGAATGCCAATGAAGAAAGGAACCGATACATAAAGAGGGTCTTCATACTGGCTGTAGGCCGGCATATCGGAATTCCAGTTCTCGTATTTCTCGCCACGGCGGTTCAGGTTGCCGGTCTTTTCGCCCAGCCCGATGAACCGTTCATCGTCAAAGAGTTTTTTATAACAGGTACCTTCTGATCCCTGCCAGGTGATGCTGAAATCATTGTAATCCTCGCTCCTCACATTTCCTTTCTTGTCGAGAAATTTCAGCCTGAGCGGTGATTTATTGACAATCACTTCGAGTGAATCGGTTGAAAGCACCCATGAATCCTTGTTTTCAACGATCTTCGTGAATGTTCCGGCAGGTTTCCCGATGACTGCATAGGAGAAATCCTCCGCGAATTCTTTCTGAACGACCCTTACCCTGATGATCTCCGGGGACCAGGGGATGAGCATCATCTTAGCATGTTCGGCGGAAATTATAACACCGGTTTCATACTTCTTCAGGGATTTTGCATTCCCGGGTTGAAGGATCGTGTTGATTTGAGTGTAACCTTGCATACAAATGAATGTAAGAAAGAGAGTAAAAATTTTTCCCATAGAGCTTCTTTTAGGCACGCGGATGACGCGGATTTTACGGATAAAAACGGATTCAGAATAATTTCATTCGTAATTCCTAATTCGTAAATCGTAATTAAAATGCCTGTTGTTCCGTGCGTTTTATGATCTCATTCTGAAGATCTTCTCCCAGATCATTGAAATAATCGCTGTAGCCGGCAACACGGACAATAAGATCCTGGTATTTCTCCGGATGTTTCTGGGCGTCCTTCAGCGTTTCTGCTGAGACAACATTGAACTGAACATGATGTCCGTCCATCTTGAAATATCCGCGGATCAGCGCAATGATCTTTGCTATGCCTGCTTCATCCTGAAAGAAATCAGGACTGAATTTCTGGTTCAGCAGTGTTCCGCCGGTACGAACGTGATCGATCTTTGCTGCAGACCTCATGACGGCCGTCGGACCGTTCTTATCGGCACCCTGGACGGGTGATATGCCTTCTGACAATGGCTCCTTCGCCTTTCTTCCATCGGGCAGTGCATTGATCACGCTGCCAAAATAGACATGTGATGTGGTCGGGAGGAGATTGATCCGGAACGTTCCTCCACGGGGAGTCGGTCGTCCGTTCACAGCTTCATAGAACATTTCAAAGACCTGCCGTGCGTTTTCATCTGCATAATCGTCATCATTGCCGTATTTTGGCGTTTTATAGATCAGCTTAATACGAAGATCCTCATGACCTTTGAAATCCCTGGAAAGCGCTTTCAGGAATTCGCCTATGCCGGTTGTCTTTTCATCAAAAACGTGGTATTTCAAGGCTGTCAGGCTGTCGGTCAGCGTGCCAAGTCCAACCCCCTGGATATAACTTGTGTTATACCTGGTGCCGCCATCGTTATAATCCCTGCCGTTCTCAATGCAATCTGCGATCAGTAATGAAAGAAACGGGACAGGAATATGGCTGGCAAATATGCTTTCAATGACATTGTTTCCCCTGATCTTGATATCGATGAAATAATTCAGCTGCTTCCTGTATGCATCGAGCAGTTCATCGAAGGTGGTGAAGGTTTCAGGGTTTCCGGTCTGCGGGCCAAGCTGCTTGCCTGTGACCGGATCTTTACCATTGTTCAGGGCAATCTCAAGGATCTTTGCCAGGTTAAAATAGCCGGTCAGGAAATAGCTCTCCGTTCCGAAGGCTCCGGCTTCAACACATCCGCTGCATCCACCATTCCTTGCATCAGCTATGGATTTTCCCTGGTGAATAAGCTCCTGGATGATGGCTTCCGTATTGAAAAAAGATGGCTGGCCGAACCCGGTTTTTGTGATTTTCAATGCCCTGTGTATAAAGGCATCCGGGTTTTTCTTGCTTACCTGAACCATGGAAGAGGGCTGAAGGATCCTCATTTCCCCGATCACATCAAGGATCAGGTAACTCAATTCATTGACAGCATCCGAGCCATCCTCCTTAACACCGCCCAGGTTGATCAGGGCGAAATCGGTGTATGTGTTGCTTTCAAGTGCCGTAATTCCGACTTTCGGGGGAGCGGGGTGGTTGTTGAATTTGATCCAGAATGCTTCAAGCAGTTCAAAGGCTTTTTCTTTTGTCAGTGTTCCTTCTTCAAGACCTTTTTTGTAAAAGGGGTAAAGGTGCTGGTCAAGTCTCCCCGGGTTGAAGGAATCCCAAGGGTTGACTTCAGTTATAACCCCAAGATGGACAAACCAGTAATACTGCAGGGCCTCATGAAAGGTTTTGGGCGCATGCGCCGGAACATTCCTGCAGATCGTCACCATTTCCTCCAATTCCTTTTTCCGCATCGGATCAGTTTCCGATTTCTGCAACACCAAGAGTTTCTCTGCATGCCGTTCTGCAAAAAGAATCAGGGCTTTTGCCGCGATCTGCATGCCTTTAAGCTCTTCGTTCCTGGCGTATGCCTTCAGGTCGTTGAAATAGTCGAGCCTTGCCCGGGCATCCCTGATATCAGCAATAATATCCAGCATCCCTTTATGATAGATCCGATCCCCGCAAACCGTATGTCCTGGGGCGCGCTGCTCCTGGAACTCCGTAAAAATACCTGCATGGTAAGCTTCCATCCATTCAGGATCCATGGCTTTCATGATCTTTTCACGGGTGCTTTTCCCCTTCCAGAAAGGGATAATGGTTTCTTCATAAACCATCTTTGTTCCTTCATCTACCGTGTAGGAAATCTTTGGTCTGTTCGTGAGCATCTCAAGGTCTTCCATTGAATGGAGGCATATTTCCGGGTATGTAGGGACAGCTTTCGGCGCCGGACCACGCTCTCCGACGATCAACTCACCTTCGTTTATACAGATGTACTTATTCCTGAATATATAGTCCAGGGTCAGCGCACGCATAACGGGTACTGAAACCTCACGATCAATGCCGCTTTGATAAAACTCTGTAACAAGGATCGCCCTTTCCGCAGAAATGCAATTTAAAGAATTCAAACTCTGGGTTCTTAGTTTATTGATCCTGTTTGTCATAATCTATTCCTTCAACTTAATTATTAATTCTTCATTCTTCATTCTTCATTGATCTAGCCCCCAATGTTAACCACAAATCCTGCATTTTCCAACAGGGCTATCATCTCGTTAAGATTGTTGTCATCAACTTTCAACGACGAATCAATGGGATATAGTCTGTTCATCCTTTTATATTTGTTCCCAGCAGTGGAATGAAAGGGGAGGAGGTTTATTTCAACTGGTGAACTGGTGAGTTGGTGAACTGGTGAGTTTTTTAATAAGGATTTGATTAAATGAATATTTTCACGTGTATCGGTGATTCCGGGGATTACAGGGATCCGGATGATCACATGTTGTTTTTCCGAGATGAGGGATTTGAGGTTTTCAAGGATCTTGTGATTGGAAACGCCTGTATATTTAATGTGTTCCTGTTCATCCATCAGTTTGAGATCATACAGGAATGTATCAGTATATGGCATTATCTTCAGGAAAACTTCCTTTTCTGCATAGCCTGATGTATCGATGGCAACATGAAAGCCTTGGTTTTTCAGCTCTTTTAACAATCCGAGGAGAAAACCGGGCTGGAACAAGGGTTCTCCACCTGAAATTGTGACCCCGCCCCTCGATTCATCATAGAAGATCTGATCCTGCATTACCTGGGTCATCACCTCTCCGACGGTCATCCACCGGCCTGTTGCTTCTTCAATATGGTAAGATCTGTCACCGAGCGAAACGGTTTTAACATAAGATTCCGGATGACAGGCCTGGCTTTCGGGATTATGGCACCAATGGCACTTCAGCGGACACCCTTTAAAAAAGATGGTAGTCCGGATGCCGGGCCCATCGTGGATGGAGAACTTCCGGATGTCGAAGATCAATCCTTTATTCACTATAGAACTTTATCATCCGGCGGATCGCATCCTGGCACGCAGCACAGAACCCTGCTGCTTCATTCGAACGCATCCGGCAATCCCGTTGCGACCTGTAAAACCCTTTTTCAACATAACCGGCTCCTTCGAACATCCCGATTGCGTCATCGTACTGAGGTGAATCAGGAGTTGGAATAGGGATACCAGGTGTTAATTGCGATTTCCATTTGGATCCGAAATCTACGTTATCGGTGATGTTCGGCTCCCAGGGCTCAACCGCAGGATTGTAATAATCAGTGTAGGATATCGTCAGGTCAACATATTCATCCGCAAGGCCGGCAAAAGAATGACCAAACTCATGGATTGCAACCTTGGGGGCATAGAAGTTATCTGCCGTGCTTTCTGCATAATAGTTGAAGAATCCTCCACCTCCATAGATCTTGCTGTTGACGACCAGGAAAATGGCATCGTAGGGCACATTGGCAGCCACATCATAAACAGGCCAGGCGTCGGAGGTTGTGAGGTAACGATCCATATCAAAGGTGTAGAATGTGCTTTTTAACGCTGTATTCGCATAAATGCCTTTTCCCGGGACAGTGATTCCCTGGTCGGCAGATGGTGATTCTATTGCATAAAAATTAAACCTGTCCTTAAATTCGGAAAAAGGTTTTATTGCAAGAATAGAATCGGAAAGCCGCTTTGCATCTTCCAGGAATTTCGGCATTTCGTCTTTCGTGTACCCTTCTGCGATGAAAGCAATATCAGCTTTATCCTGCGGATCACCCGAATCCCGGAATTTTACAAATGGCAGACTGGTCATTTCATCACGCGCGATGAAATAGCTTTTGGGATTGATATACATTTCGTAAAGAGACGAGAATTGCCCGTTTGTGTTGTTCCGTTTCTCTATCCTGAAAAGGATGGTCTTTAAAGGGAAAGGCAGAATGGCTGTCTGGGAATAAGCTTTCTTTATTTTCTTCGCTTCAACCGTTCCCTGCCATTCCTGGAAAAGGTTGCAGAATCCTTTGGAAAAGATAAGCCTGCCGGTAACAGAATCCGTTGCCGTGATCCTGAACGATCCATAATTGTAAGGATCAACCAGGTTTTTCCTCGGTCCGCCATAATGTGGTTCCTGCCTCATACTTGAGAAGAAAACAGTTGATTCATTCTTGTTGCCGGCCATGATGAAGTCAATCCGTAAGGTTTTGGGAAGAAAAAATTCACTAAAAGCGGATGTGGCAGATCCGGAGGCGGGCGTAATCGTGATGGTTCCTGCATTTCCCTGTGAAAACAAGATTTCCGGACAAAGAGCGATAATTAGGAATGATGACAAAACAAAGAAATGCTTCATGGAATACTGGATTTTTCCTTCAACAACAAATAAATACATACATTTGAATGCAAGACAAAATTAGGAAAAAAAACCATTCAGAGACAGGAATCATGCAGCTTTCAGCTGAACGGTGACCATCCCCGTAAGCATCAGGAGGCAACCAGCGAGGGCTCTGAAGGAAAGATGTTCATCCAGGATCAGCCATCCTCCGATAGCAGCAAAGACCGATTCAAAGCTGAGAATGATTGTCGCAAAGGTCGGATGAGCGTGCTTTTGCCCGATGATCTGCAAGGTGAATGCAACACCGACCGAAAGAATCCCTCCGTATAAAACCGGTAAAGCGGCATCCATAATCCTGCTCCAGATGATTGTTTCAGTTGCAAAGGCCACGATAATGCTCAGAAATGCACAAATAGCGAACTGAACACATGCCAATAAGTAAGAATCCATTTTAGGGGATAACCAGGCAATGATCAGCACATGAGCGGTGAAGGAAATGGCGCACAGGAACACCAGGAAATCCCCGTGATCCATGGTGAGATTTGATTTGATGCTCAGAAAATAGAGCCCGATGGCGGAAAGTGCAACGCCCACCCACATGAAAAGCTTTGTTCGATGGCCGAAAAAGATCCCTGCAACCGGTACAAAAACTACGTAAAGCCCGGTGATGAACCCTGCTTTTCCAGCTGTGGTGCTTTGAATCCCGACCTGCTGAAACGATGCGCCGCAAAACAGGACCAGGCCTGTGATGATGATCCCTGTTATTAATTTCGACATGCTGTTTTTTCCATCAGGGCGGATCAAGCCTGTCTTTTTACGCAGCAGCACGACGGGCAAGAGGACGATCGAGCCCATCGCGAACCGAAGCGCATTGAAGGTGAACGGCCCCATGAAGTCCATCCCGATCCTCTGGGCCACGAAGGCAAATCCCCAGATAACAGCGGCGAGCAGCAGGAGAAGGGTCGATTTCGTACTCTGATTCATGATTCGTTATTCATATATTTTTCAGGTGAATTGGATGATGCTGGATGCGGGATGCTGGATGTGTGGGAATTGAGTTTTGTGATTTGAATGTGATCTCTTTATCATATTTTGTTAACTTGCACGATTAATTTATTTCAGCATCCCGCATCCCGCATCATTCAATTAAGATTTCGTCTGCAAAGATCCAGGCCTTCGATCCTGCTCCGGGATGCCAGTCAGGACAGGTACCCCGGTTTATGGCAATCACTTTGACATACCGGGCATTCTTCCCTTTAAATTCTGCACTGAAATCTTTTCTTGCTGAACCACTTTCATGCTCTGAAATGTTATTATCAACAGAAGTTGTTTTAGTGTACTCTTTTCCATCAGAAGAAAGATAGAATTCGACTTTCACCGGCATAAATATCCAGGAACCCTGGTCCTGGAGAAAACCCGCGCTGATTGTTCCGATATTCTGAACCTCCCCCAGGTCAATGATGGCCTCAAGGTTGACACCTTCATAACCTTGCCAGCTTCCTGTGCGGAAATCGGCACCGCCACGGATGAAATCGACCAGGGCAAGGTCGCCTCCGGCAGCGTATTGGGGAGCGTACTTTGTTTTCAAGGTTATCTTCCGGTTTGCCGGGATCTTTGAGAAAGCAGCATCAATCCCGAAACTCTGCGGCAGGTCCCTTTCTTTGCAGATCGCCCTGATCGTGGTGGTTTTGTCAATGATCAGGGGAGTGGTATAGACCGGGCTTTTTAAGGAAGGTTCAGTGCCGTCGGTTGTAAAATATATTTCTGAAGAAGGATGAATGGTTGACAGTTCAATTGTGTCTGCCACCAGAAAGGTACGTGAGCCTTTTACAATGGAAGGGACGGGTGTGATCAGTTCATCCTGTATTGCGGAAACCGGGTAATCGCCTTGTTTGGTGCCCCATTCCATATTCGGACGGGGGCCCATGTTCAGGACGAGTTCCCCTCCGTTCATGATCGTTTCATGCGTGATGAACGATTTTTCAAATTTCCTTCCATCCATGGTTGCCGACTGGATATAATAATTCTGATCGCCGGCTTCAGCAACAACAGTGAATTTCCTGCCGTTCTCCAGGTTGATCGTCACCTTTGGGAAAAGAGGAGTGCCGATGACATAAATATTGGAACCCGGTGTTACCGGGTAAAATCCCATCGCGCCGAAAACATACCAGGAAGACATCTGGCCGCAATCTTCATTTCCGCACAGACCATCTTTTTTATCCGTATAAAGCGTGTTTACGATCCGGTGAACCAATGCCTGTGTTTTCCAGGGTTGGCCTGCATAAGCATAGAGATATGCCATATGATGGCTTGGCTCGTTGCCCTGGGCGTACTGACCAATAAGACCGGTAATATCTGCCTGGTCGCGTCCGCTGGTTTTGCTGTCGGCACTGAAAAGAGCATCAAGCTTTTTCACGAATTCCGATTTACCTCCCATCATCCCCATCAGTCCTGAAATATCCTGAGGAACACAGAAACTGTACTGCCAGGCATTTGCTTCGGTGTAATTGAAGTTGACTTCAGAAGGATCGAATGGTGAGAACCAGGTTTCATTCATCTTCGCACGCATGAACCCCGTTGACCGGTCAAAGATATTCTTGTAATACTGGGCCCTCCTGATAAAGGACTTGTAATCATCCGCCTTTCCCAATGATTTGGCCACCTGGGCAATGCACCAGTCGTCATAGGAGTATTCAAGTGTCTTTGAAACAGATTCACCTTCCTGGTCTCCTGGTATATACCCTTTGGTTTTATAAAATTTCAGGCCAAGATGTTCCTGGTTTGCGCTATGTTTCATTGCTTCAAATGCCTTGTCTGCATCGAATCCTTTGATTCCTTTAAGGAAGGCATCCGCAATCACCGGGACTGAATGGTACCCGATCATGCAGCCGGTCTCATTTGCCGAAAGCTCCCATACAGGCAGCATTCCACCTTCCTGGTATTGTGTGATGAAGGTATTGATAATGTCGTTCGTCCGTTTCTGATCGATGACCGTAAAGAGGGGATGGGTCGCCCGGTAGGTATCCCAGAGTGAGAAAACGGTATAATAATCAAACCCTTTGGCTTCGTGTACCCGGAGATCCCGACCCCGGTAATGTCCGTCGACATCCAAATACAGGTTCGGGTTCAGCAACGCATGGTACAACGCCGTATAGAAAACCGTTCTCTGCTCCTTTGTTCCTCCCTCAATCATTATTTTTCCAAGCTCATGGTTCCACACTGATGCAGCATCTCGCGAAGCTTTTTCAAAATCCCAGCCGGGTATTTCTGCATCCAGGTTCTTCCTTGCCCCTTCAGCACTCACAGCAGAGATCCCGACCTTGACAAGGACTTGCTCCCCGTCCTTTGTAGCAAAAGAGAAATACGCTTTAATGTCGTTTCCGACAATCTCCTTTTTCATCGTTACCAGTTCGTTTCCGTCAGAAATGGTATAGGATGTGAAAGGTTTGGAAAAACGGGCCACGAAGTACACGATTTGTTTCTCAGCCCAGGCGCTGGATATCCTCATTCCCTCCACCTCATTATCCCTGACAACCCTGATGGATGATCCAATCACCTTATCCCGGTGCTTCAGATCGAAAACGATGGAAGCATTGTCGGATTCCGGAAAGGTGTACCTGTGAAATCCTGCTCTGAGTGTTGCAGTCAGTTCTGCCTTGATCCGGCATCGGTCGAGAAAAACTTCGTAGTATCCCGGCAAAGCTTTTTCGGTTGCAGCCCTGAATGGTGAGGCATAACCGTAATTCTGCAGTACCACAGGTCCTGTAACCGGCATGACAAGGATATCGCCGTAATCCGAACAACCTGTCCCGCTCAGGTGTGTATGACTGAAACCATAGATCACCGAATCGGTGCCATAATACCCGGAGCATCCATCCCAGCCGTCAAGCCTCGTATCAGGGCTTAGCTGAACCATCCCGAATGGCATGCTTGCACCCGGGTATGTGTGTCCATGACCGCCCGTCCCGATGAAAGGATCCACAAGATCTGCAGGACGGATGGACTGGGAAAATGAATGTGCAGCGCAGATCATGCTGACACAAACCAGGAAACAACGAAGATGATTCATTTATTTTTTCTTGAGGATATCTATTTCAGCGAAGACTGGCAGGTGATCCGAAGGATACAACCCGTTGGTATTATCTGTGATCACATGATATTTGCGGATTTTCAGATCCTTGTCATTCTTCAGAAAGATGAAATCAATGAGTTCACCTTTCCTGGGATGGAAGGGGAATCCGACAAATGAAAATGAGACTTCCGAAGTGGTGTCACTCCCCATTAACCGTGAATCCGTTAACCTGAACTGGGGACTTGTGTTTGTAAGAATGGAATAGGCCATGTCAGATTTTGTCGAATTAAAATCGCCTGTCAGGATGACCGGAGTTTCAACGCCTGCCATCCTGCCAATCTGGTTGAGAAGGAGCCGGGCGCTTTCAATCCTGGCCTCTTCGCTTGCATGATCAAAATGTGTGTTCAGGATTAAAATCTCCTGGTTTGATTTACGTTCTCTTACTCTCATCCAGGAGACGATCCTTGTACAGGCCGAGTTCCATGATCTTGATCCCTGTTTTTCAGGGGTTTCGGAAAGCCAGAATGTTGAACTACCCTTCACTTCAAAGCGCTCCTTTTTATAAAAAATGGCACAGTATTCCCCCGAATCTTTGCCGTCATCCCTGCCGACGCCATACCAGGCATACCCTTTCAATCCTTCCTGAAGATCGTACACCTGGTCCTTCAATGCTTCCTGGATGCCGATCACATCGGGCTGGTATTTTGTGATGACCCCAAAAACCATCTCTTTCCTGTTTTCCCAGGAATAAAGACTGTCAGCCGGATTATTATACCGGATATTAAAGGTCATGACCCTGAGGGATGACACCTGGGATAATGAGGAAAAGGAAATTAGAATGGAAAAAAGGAGGAGTGAAATCCTTGTCATTCCTTTACTTTGCATGAGTCATAAATTGTTTTGATCCTGAGGAAGATGCTGAAATTCGGATTTTTAATATCCGTATAATAAATAACCTTCCTTGTTTCCCCGGGAAGCAGGTCAAAGAAATTGTCGGAGAATTCGCCCCGGATCAGCGGGGTGATAAGGTAGATGTTTTTGGCAAGCTTATCTGTCGTCAATTCAACCTCATAGCCGCCGGCTATTTCTTTTATTGTCCGTTTGATGACAGCACTGTCTAGCTGAAGATTTTTCACGGCATCGAAATAAAGAATGTTTTGCGATAGTGTGTCATTCCCAGAAACGAGCAATGTGAACAGGAGACTGCTTTGAAGCTTCAGTTTTGGCGCGAATGCCAAAAGCGTAGAATCAAAAAATACCGTTGAGGAATTGGCAGGAATATCGATGTTTACTGATTTCTGCCAGATCTGTTTACCATTGAAATCGATCAGTTTTAGCCGGAGTTCAGCTTTTTTATCTTCCAACTTATCGGAAACGACTGTCACTTTTACTCTGCCTTGTTCATACTGGGGTGAAATCAGGAAGGGTGCAAATGCTTTTGTTGCAAAATAATGCAGGGCCTTTCTCTTTCCATAATAATCACGGGATGACCAGGAGATGGCGGGCCAGCAATCATTCAACTGCCAATACAATGAACCCATGCAATAAGGTTTTGCGCGGCGATGGGCTTCCATCGCTGTTTTAATCCCTTCAGCCTGCAATACCTGGCTTACGTAAACATAAGATTGAAAGTCTTTCGGTGTTTTATAATCCCGTAACAGGTATTCATCGATGAGTTCCAGTCCCTGGGGATGTTTTTCATGGGATTTCAATATCGGAGATTTTAGATCAAGGTATGGTGTATAAATGCTTTTCCGCAGGCTTTCAAATGGGGGAAATCCCTGGAAACCATATTCCGACATGAAGCGGCCGACTTTTGTCTTGTACGTATCAAAAGGCTCCTTGCCCCACCAAACACCCCAGTAATGGGAATCCCCGTTTTTCAGGCTTTCAGGATGGCCCCATCCGATCATCGGTGATGTTGAAATGTACGGAACTCCAGAGTCGTAACGGTTCACCAACCCGGGCAAAAGGTTCCAGTATAGTGACAGGTAATTGTTCCAGATCTCTACGGAATCTTCTTTTGAGATATTGTATTGCTTTTGCCAGCCCCAGTTTTTCCAACCTTCTTCGATCTCATTATTGCCGCACCATAATGCAATACATGGGTGGTTACGAAGCCTCACCAGGTTCTGGCCCACTTCGGCCTGGACGTTCTGCTTGAATTCTTTATCGCCAGGATACATCGCGTTGGCGAACATAAAATCCTGCCAAACGAGGATACCTTTCTCATCACAGAGGTCATAGAAAATGTCATTTTCATAGATTCCTCCTCCCCAGACGCGAAGCATGTTCATATTCGCATCGGCAACACTTTTAATGATCGCAGCATACGATGAGTCCTTAACCCGGGTGAGGAAATTATCCTGGGGAATGTAGTTTGCGCCTTTCATAAAAACGGGTATTCCGTTCAGCTTAAAGTAGAAAGGTGATCCAAGGCTGTCAGACTTCCGGATGAGTTCAATTTTTCTTATACCAATTCGTGTTGTTCCTTTGGCAACTGTTTTACCGGCAAACCTGATCTCATGATTTAGTGAATAGAGATACGGTTCACCCAATCCGTTTGTCCACCATAGCATAGGGTTCCGGATATCAAAATCACAGCGGAGGAAGTTCGGTCCTTTCCGGATGACATTCCGTTGCGAAAATAATACCTCGTTATTGGAAGAAACCGTAATGGTGGCAGTATCTGACAATTCACCATATACCGTAAACACCGCCGAGATGTGAGCATTCGTTTCCGTAATCTCTTTCTGGCTGTATTGTACCGCGAGTAAGTTCACATAGTTGTATGCCTTGAGGTAAACCGGTTTCCAGATCCCGCTGGTGATGAATGTCGGACCCCAGTCCCAGCCGAAATGATAGGCTGCTTTCCGGCAAACCACTTTCTCATCCCCGGGCAGTTTATATTTTAGTTTTGAATACCTGTCCTTGTTTTCCTGCACAACCGAAGGGAATTTAACTTTGAGTTCATTTGCACCGTACCGGAGGATGTTCTTCACATCAACATTCCAGGTCCTGAACATATTATCGGCAGAAAGGATCAATGAATCGTTCAGGTACACGTTAGCATAGGTATCGATTCCTTCGAATACCAGTTCAAGGTGGCGGAATGCGAATAGTGAGTCAGGCACAAGGAATACGCGCCTGTATTCCCAGGCAGTCTCCCCGATCCACTGGAGGTTAGGTTCAGTGTCATTGTAAAACGGATCGCTTATGACATTTGCTTTCAACAGGTCGAGGTGAACCAGGCCGGGGACTTTTGCGTTTCCCCATTTGATTGTACCATCCCGTCGCATCTGCCAGGGACCTCCAAGATCGATCTTCAGGGGGTTCTGGGCGTTCAGATATACTTCCGGAATGACGGTAATGATCAGGATCAGAATTAATTTGTAAAAGCCTATTCGATTCATCGTTTTCAAATTTTTCGTGACAAAAGTATCAAAAAATGTGACTACTTTGTGCGGCTAAAAATGTAACCGGATCAGGAAAAAATATCGTAATTTCGGGGAATAAATCGAATGACTAACCAGGACTTCACGATGAATTCAGCTTCACTCAGGGAAAAATTCTTTGAAATTTATGGCAATTCCGGCGATAAACCGGATCTTTATTTCGCACCAGGAAGGGTCAACCTGATCGGAGAACACACCGATTACAATGGCGGCTTCGTGCTTCCTTGCGCAATCCAGTACGGAACATATATGCTTATCAGGAAATTTGAGGGTGATACGATCAGAATCTCTTCCCTGAATTATCCTCATCAGCTCATCAGCTCATCAACTCATCAGCTTCTAAATGAAAAAGGAAAATGGTTCAATTACCCTTTCGGGGTGATGAATGAATTTATGAATGCCGGTTTCCCGATGACGGGGATGGATATTCTCTATTCGGGAGATATTCCGAAGAGTGCGGGTCTATCTTCTTCCGCATCCATTGAAATGGTGACTGCTTTTGCACTGAATGAAATGCTGAATGCAGGCTTCGACATGATCGGCCTTGCCCGGCTTTCGCAAAAGGCTGAAAATAATTATGTCGGGGTGAATTGCGGGATCATGGACCAGTTTGCTGTCGGACTTGGAAAGAAGGATCATGCGCTCTTCCTGAATTGCCATACAATGGAATACAAGATGATCCCATTCAGATCTGAAGGATATTCGCTGATCATCGTGAACAGCAATAAGCATCGTGATCTGTCAGACTCCATGTACAATGAGCGGGTGTCCGAATGCCAGCTGGCAGTGACCTATATTTCCAGCATCATCGATGTCTCAAGGCTCGGTGAACTGGGTTTCCCGCAATACTTCAAGATCCAGGATAACATCCCCGATGTCATTGTACGAAAACGGGCGCGGCATGTCGTATCCGAAAACCAACGGGTGCTTAATTCAGTGAATTGCCTCTGGAAAAATGACCTTACACAATTCGGATACCTTATGAATGCCTCACATGAATCGCTGAAGGAAAACTACGAGGTGACAGGCATTGAACTGGATACCCTTGTGGAAGAAGCATTGAAGGTCCCGGGCGTCCTGGGTGCCCGTATGACAGGGGCAGGGTTTGGAGGATGCACGATAAACCTGGTGGCAAACGGTTCGACAGATGATTTTATCCGGCAGGTTGGCGATCATTATTTCAAAAAGACCGGGCTGATAGCAGATTTTTATACAGCAAAAATATCTGACGGAGTCAGGAAGATCAATGAACAATGAATAATGAAGAATGAACAATGAAAGTCTATATTTCATAATTCATAATTCAACCTCATAATTCATAATTAAACAAAGTGTTATGGCACACAAAGACAAGGAAAAAGAGAAGAAGCAGAAAAATGTCGCAGAGAGTGTAGAACCTCTTGACAAGAAATTCTTTGAAAAAGAACTGGCCCTTCTTCAGGAGGAACTGGTCAAACTCCAGGAATGGATAAAGTACCAGGGTTTGAAGGTTGTTGTGATCTTTGAAGGACGAGATGCAGCGGGAAAAGGAGGTGTCATCAAACGGATAACAGAGCCATTGAATCCCCGTATTTGCCGTGTTGTGGCTTTAGGAGTTCCAACTGAAAAAGAGAAGTCACAGTGGTATTTTCAGCGCTATTCTGTTCATCTGCCTGCAGCAGGGGAGATGGTTCTGTTTGATCGCAGTTGGTACAACAGGGCTGGCGTTGAACGCGTAATGGGCTTTTGTACCGATGATGAATATTATGAGTTTCTGAGATCATGCCCGGCATTCGAAAATATGCTGATGCGTTCGGGCATCATACTCATTAAATACTGGTTCTCCGTCAGCGACAAAGAACAGGAAAAGAGATTCCAGGACCGGATCAATGATCCGACAAAAAGCTGGAAGATCAGCCCGATGGATGTGGTATCACGCCAGAAATGGGTGGAATATTCCAAAGCCAAGGATGAAATGTTTGCTTATACCGACACCAAGGAATCTCCATGGTATGTTGTTGAAGCCGATGACAAGCGACGCGCGAGGCTGAATTGCATCAGCCATCTTTTATCAAAAATTCCCTATAAAAAGGTACCGCGTGAAAAAATCGTGCTTCCTCCGCTGGAAGGTAAAAAGTACGTACGTCCGCCAATGTCGGACCAGACGTTCGTGCCGCAGAAGTACTAGGCTAAATGCTATCGTCATTCCCGCAAAAGCCTGTCTGCCGGCAGGCAGGCGGGAACAGGCTAAAGGCCACGGGCTTCATGCTTCATGCTTCATGCAAAGACAACTTTTCACTTTTCACTTTTCACTTTTCACTGTAAACTTATACACCGTCAACTCATAGTACTTTTCCCCCGGTCTGAGGATTGTGTTGGGGAACTCTTTTTGGTTTGGTGAATCCGGGAAATGCTGAGTTTCGAGACACATTCCGTAGTGTTTTTTGTATATCTTGCCTTGCTTGCCTTTGATCGTTCCGTCGAGGAAATTTCCGGAATAGAACTGGATGCCCGGCTGGGTGGTCAGGATCTCCAGCACCCTTCCTGACTTCGGATCTTCCAGCCTGGCGGCGAATCCGAGATCACCTTCGCGTTTTGCAAGAACATAGTTGTGGTCATATCCACCAGGAATCTGTCCGATCCGGGAACCGACCGTTGCCGGTTTTGTGAAATCCATCGGGCTGCCTGCTACCGACTTCAATTCACCTGTCGGGATTAATTCATCATTGACAACTGTATAACTTTGTGCATTCAGCGTAAGCAAATGCCCCAGAATGTCAGTCTCAGCACCGCCCAGGTTAAAATAGCTATGGTTGCAAATATTTATGGGTGTCGGTTTTTCGGTCTTGGCTTCAATCACTGTCTGCAGTTCATTTTCATCATTGAGCGTGTAGGTCACCGTCACAGAAAGATTTCCGGGATAGCCTTCTTCATTATCCTTGCTCAGGTATCGTAAAGCAAGTCCGACCTGCGCAGAATCCAGAATTTCTGTCGGATCCCACACCACTTTGTCGAATCCCTTCAATCCTCCGTGAAGACTGTTGTTCCCGTTATTCTTTGCCAGGGAATATTTTTTACCATCCAGTGTGAATGTCCCTTTTGCAATACGGTTGGCGTATCGTCCTACAATGGCTCCGAAATACGGACTGTTCGCGATATACTGGCTGAGTGAATCATAGCCTAGTACAACATCCCCCGGTTTGCCATTTTTATCGGGAACAATTATGGAAGTAATAATTCCGCCGTAATTTGTGATCTTCACGGCCATCCCTTTTTTATTGGTCAGGGTATACAGGTAAACTGTTTTGTCATCGGCCTTTCCGAATTCCGTTTTCATGATCGAGAGTTTTAACGTATCTGCAATTTCCTTTCCCTGTTCATTTTTCATCCAGGAACACCCGGACAGAAAAGGGAGAGAAAGTGCTGCAAGCATACTCATCATAATTATCCTGTTCATAAAAATTGGTTTTATCAAAGGCAAACCTAAGAAAAATGGCGCAATTAACAATCCTGTGTGGGAAACTTTCATTTCCGGGCAAGGGGATTGTTTATAACTTTGGCCGGCAATAAATAATAACCTGAATTGACCTGAATTGACCTGAATTGACCTGAATTGACCTAATAGACCTAAACATGTTGGGATATGAGATTTTTGTATTTTTTAGAATTCAGATCAATTAGAATAAATAGAAATTAAACAGAATCCAATAAATCAATAAGTGAAATTATCAAACAAGGTAGTCTTGATCACGGGAGCCTCGGCTGGAATTGGTGCTGCAACTGCTCTTGCATTCGATCAGGCCGGGGCAAGGGTGGCCATTACAGCGCGGCGCAAGGAGAAGCTTGACCAGGTTGCGTTATCGCTGCATGATCCACTAGTACTAACTGCTGATTTATCGGATGAGCGTGAAGCAAGGCAGATCATTGGTCAAACGATTGCGCGATTCGGGAGGATTGACATCCTGATAAACAATGCGGCCAGCATTATCGTGACCCCGGTGGATACTGTTTCCCCGGAGGACATGCTCACTGCATTCAGGACCAATCTTATTGCACCGCTTGCAGCCATCCAGGAGGCTGCCCTTCACATGAGAAAGAACGGCGGGGGCCAGATCATTAATGTCGGTTCTCCGGGGTTCATGATGGGCATTCCATTTTATGCGCCTTATGTCTGCTCCAAAGCTGCACTATCGGCATTGACACGCACCCTACAGGCGGAATGGGCCGGTACAAACATTGTAGTCAGCGAGTATTTCCCCGGTTATATCAGTACCGATTCTCTTCCTGTATCCAGGATCGGGGAGATCGGGCAGGATCTGCTGATGTCGCCGAAGCAAAACCTGCTGACGAAGATCTTTGCCAAACCAAAAACAGCAGGGTACGTTGCGCGTCAACTGGTCAGCCTTGCAGAAAATCCGAAAATCCTTGTTTGCACAACCTTCTCCGTCAAACTGGGGACATTCATTTCAAATATTTCTCCTTTCCGGCTTTCCATTGCAAAACAAATGGCGGAAACGGCAAGAATGAAAATAATGAGCAATGAAGAATGAAGAATGAAGAATGAAGAATGAGCAAATAGTAATTAATAACTCAACTAAACAACTAAGCGACTAAGCATCTAAGCATCTAAGCATCTAAGCAACTAAGCAATGAGAAAACCCATTCCCCTTCGCGAACGCCCGGTCGACTATATTTACCTGGCCTTCTTTTTTGTAAACCTGTTGTTCATCACCTATATTGTCGACCTTGAGCAGCTGGTGATCAAAGATGTGACCAATTTCAAATACCCTGTCTGGCCATTGCCGTTCTTTGTGGATATGATTCACTGGTGGGGAAACACATTTGATCCCCTGCAAAATGCCCGCCCGATGTGGTGGAAAGCCACGATCTGGCTGGATGTTCTCGTTTTCGGCCCCTATTACCTGGCGGCAATCATTGCATTTATCAAAGGAAAGGATTGGATCAGGATCCCGACGTTCATTTATTCATCGATCCTGTTTACCAATGTATTCATCATCCTCAGCGAGGAGATCGCGGGAACAACTCCTGCAGCCAATCTTCCCATGGTGCTTCTTGCAAACGCACCATGGCTGCTTTTTCCTGTTTTCCTGGTCTGGAAGATGTGGAAGAATGAACATCCGTTTACAAAAGAAAGTTAACCGTACCATCCCTCTTATCCCCTCCCTGGATCTCTGCGTACGCCGGGATCCAGGGAGGGGGAGACCGAAGGTCGGGGAGGGTTAATTAAAACATTTAACAATTACCAAATTTATTCCCAATGCCAACGCTGTTTTCAGAATTCAAATTAAAAGGACGAACAATAAAAAACCGTATCGTATTTCCGCCGATCGTTTGTTTCGGGTATTCCAATGAAAAAGGAATGGTCACTCATAGGAATACCAGGCATTATGAACTGAGAGCTGAAGGTGGCGCCGGGTTTATTGTGACCGAGGCAACCTGTGTCAGGCCGGATGGAAAAGCATCTGCCAGCCAGCTCGGGATATGGTCAGATGACCATGTTCAGGGATTGAAAGGCATACCGGCCGTGGTTAAGAAGCATGGTGCGCTTTCTCTGATCCAGATCCACCATGCCGGGCTTGTTTCACCAGTCCCGTTAAATGATTGTGTAATTGGACCGTCAGCCGATCCGAATAATCCGAAATCCAGGGGATTATCGCTCCCCGAGGTCCGTGAGCTAAGGGATGCCTACATTGCCGCAGGGGTAAGGGCCATGAACGCAGGATTCGACGGGGTGGAGCTCCATGGAGCCCATGGGTATCTGCTGAACCAATTTGCCAATAGTAACATCAACCTTCGGGAGGATGAGTATGGCGGCGACCTGAAGGGAAGGCTGAAGCTTGCCACCGAAATTATTGAGGGAATTAAAAAATCCTGCGGAGTTGATTTTATCATTGGGTACAGGATGGGCGCAAATTCCCCAACGCTGGAAGATGGCATTGAGATCGCAAAATACCTGGAAACGCTGGGTATCACCTACCTGTCAGTTTCTCACGGCGGTAACCTTCAGAATCTTCCCAGGCCCCCGAAAGATTTTGACTATAACTGGATCGTATTCAGCGGCATTTCCGTGAAGAAAGAAGTTAACCTGCCTGTTGTCGTTGTCAATGAAATAAAAACCGTTGAACGGGCATCATACCTTATAGAAAATGAACTGGCGGATTTCGTGGCCATCGGACGACCGATGCTGGCTGATCCTTATTGGGCAAGGCATGTTCAGAACGGGGAACCTGTAAACATCTGCTCCTCATGTAAACCAAAATGCAGATGGTATGAGCAAAGCAGCCTTTGCCCAGCATTCCAGCGAATCCAGGCAGAAATTTCAGACCTGGCATAACCAGTAAACCCCAATTTGATGACTTGATGACTCGATGACCCTGTCACTTCCTTTCAACCGAATCCAGCTTTCTCTTCATGTCCAGAACCATCTTCCCGTAAATATCGCGAAACGCCTTATCAACAGGCCGTGTTGAAGGTGATTCAATTTTCAGCGGGTCGACCGGTGATCCGTTCTTGTAAACCCTGAAATCCAGGTGAGGACCCGTCGCCAGCCCGCTCATTCCAACCTGTCCGATCACTTCACCCTGATGAACATAGGTCCCTGGCTTGATCCCTTTGGCATAACCGGAGAGGTGCGCATAGGTTGATGTGTACACGGAATTATGCCGGATGCTGACGAACCGGCCATAACCGCCTTTCCAGCCAGCCTCTGCAATGCGGCCGTCGCCTAAGGCAACAATAGGTGTTCCCCGTGGCGCCGAATAATCTACTCCATAATGAGGTCTCACGATCCTGAGGATCGGATGCATCCGGGCCTTGGAATACCGTGAACTGATCCTGGAGAAATGCAGCGGGGCTTTCAGAAAGGCCTTGCGAAGACTCTTCCCGGTTTCATCAAAATAACCCCGGATCGAGTCCTTCTCAAAATAAAACGCATAAAAATCCTTGCCCGAGCTGTTAAACTTTGCCGACAGGATCTTCTCCGTACCGATATACGTGCTATCTACATACAATTCCTCGTATACAAATCTGAAATGATCACCCTTTTGAAGACCGTAAAAATCAACTGTCCAGGCATATACATCCGATAACTTGATGGCAAGGTTTATATCAAGGTTATTATTCACAAATGCATTCCAGAGGGAGGTCGTGATCGAGCCTTCCGCAGTTTTGGTAATAACATCAACTTTCTTTTTATCAGGATAAACCCTCAATGAATCCCTGAAATCATAGATCACATGGTCCACATCGTTGATCTCATAAATAAAGTACAAGGTTTTTACCGGTGAGGATTTCGTTGTGATCCTGGCATACTTGTTTCCCGCATGAAACTTCCTTACATCAAACACGTCGCTGGTTTCGCGTGCGATCCTGTCGATCAGGGGTCCGGAAATGAATGGTGACAGGATCGCCGAAATGTTCTCATTATTCTTTACTTTCCCGTAAACGATGTTCAGCGTGTCGATGTTGATCTTATAGGCAAAATGATGTTTCTGGATGGGTTTTAGAGGAAGGATGACTTCATTGTGACGGGGCACCAGGAACCATGCCAATGGCACCATGATGATAACAATAAACAGGATTAAAAGTATCAGATATTTTCGCATTCAGACTCTTTAAATGGTTTACTTTTTATTACTTAAACCGCAGCTTAATACACACGATCTCCGGCCTTGTTCCGATCCTGACCGGCGGACCCCACGTGCCGAACCCGGTGGAAACGTAAAAATTTGTTTCCCCGATCTTTGTAATTCCATGACTGACTTCATAGATCGCATTTGTGATCAGGTTGATCGGGAAGATCTGGCCGTGATGGGTATGGCCTGACAACTGGAGGTCAGCTCCTTTCGATGCGGCTGCCGGCAGATTAAAAGGCTGGTGGTCCATGAGGATCACCGGATAGCTCAAATCAACTCCGGACATCACTTCATCCAGTGATTTGCGGGGTTTCCCGGTAAAACGTGTCTTGTCCCTGTCTTCCCTTCCCACGAGGTAGAAACGGTCGTCGATAAGGGTAAACGAATCCCTGAGAAAAGTGATATTATGAGCAGCCAGGTAATTGACAGCCGGGGTTACCCCCCCGATGTATTCATGGTTGCCGGTGATCGCCCACACTCCGTATTTTGCTTTGAGCTGGCTCAGTTTTTCGCCGATGTTCTGTCGTATAACCGGACGAAGGTCTTCATCAACAATATCGCCTGCGAGCAAGATGATGTCCGGGTTCAGTGAATTGATCCGGCTAACGAGGTATTCCGACCTGTTCTTGCCGATGATCGTCCCAAGATGGATATCAGAAGCCATCACAATGTTGAGCTCTTTTTCTCCCCTGACAATCTTGGGGATATCGAATTCAAGCTTGTTTATCCTTGGATTCAGCGTATTGATGAACCCGCCGATGATTGCAAGCGAAACGGCAGAAACGGTGATTAGGAGGGTAACAAGTTTGGTGCGTGAATAATCCGTAAAGAAAAACTGCGGATATACATGAAAGAAATGATTGATCACCCTTGAAAGGTCGATCACAATTACTGCAAGAAGGGAATAGAACATAAAACCAAGCCAGAAAGACCCTACCCAGGTGAGAATTGTACTTAAGCCGGTAACATTTGTCCGGTCAAGAATGCGCCCGGTGACAAAGGAACATACAAGAAACCAGAATGCAATGATGATCCATATTCTGCCTGACATTCCCTGGGGCATGGCCTGCATAGCCCTCGTAAAGATGTACAGGTTTATAAAGAAATAAATTGTAAGGACAATGGTGAAGAATATGATAAACGAACCTGCTTTCATTCGTCGAAATTTTTTCCAAAATTACCTCTTTTCACTGAATTGGAATAGAATTCCCCTTGCATGAAAAGAAAAGGATTATACTTTTGCATAGACAACAGGTCAAAGCTCAAAGCTCAAAGCTCAAAAGTCAAAAGGCAAAGGTCAAAAGGCAAATGTTTAAAGTTATAAAGAAATAAAAAAATGCTAATAGCTAAAGGCCAATAGCCAATAACCAATTCAACAAATCAATAAATACAACAATGATTGAAGGATTTGCACTTAGCTGGATCGATTACGCCATCATGGTCATTTATTTTGTGTTTGTTCTCGGGATTGGATGGGCATTAAAAAGGTACATGAAATCCAGTTCAGAATTCCTGACAGGTGGACGTTCCATCCCGGCATGGATTACAGGACTGGCGTTTATTTCAACAAACCTCGGTGCCCTCGAGGTGATCGGAATGGCGGCGTCTGGAGCAAAATACGGCATTGCCACTGCCCATTTCTACTGGATTGGAGCAATTCCTGCCATGATCTTCCTGGGGATCTTCATGATGCCGTTTTATTACGGATCAAAAGCGCGTTCCGTCCCCGAATACCTTAAAATGAGGTTTGATGAGAAAACCCGTGGATTCAATGCCTTCTCATTCGCCATCATGACCATTTTCGCTTCCGGGATTTCAATGTATGCACTTGCCATGCTGATGGAAACGTTACTCTGCTGGGATTTCAACCTGAGCATGATCATTTCGGCGGCGATCGTCCTGGTGTATACATATCTTGGCGGACTGAAATCAGCCATCTACAATGAGGTTTTACAATTCTTTCTGATCGTGATCGGTTTTCTCCCTTTGGTGTTCCTCGGTTTGCAGAATATCGGCGGGTGGACAGAGCTGAAGCATCAACTTTCAGCTGTTTCAGTTTCACACGGGTATTCAGCTGGTGCCATGACCGAAGCCTGGAGCCCGATGGGTAAAGCATCGAACAACCCGATGGGTGTTGAATGGTTCGGCATGGTGATGGGACTTGGATTTGTTCTTTCATTCGGTTACTGGTGCACGAATTTCCTGGTTGTTCAGCGGGCTATGGCCGCAGGATCGATGTCCGCTGCCCGCAGAACCCCGCTGATCGGCGCCATTCCTAAAATGTTCATCCCATTTCTTGTAATCCTGCCGGGAATGATTGCTATTGCGCTTACAAGCAACCCCGACAGCGGTTTTGTACTTCCTGCCAAGAATGGTTCCTTTGATTATGATAAAGTGATCCCGATGATGCTCGGTCATTATTTTCCAACCGGGGTTCTCGGCCTCGGGCTTACAGCCCTGATTGCATCGTTCATGTCGGGGATGGCAGGGAATGTCACAGCCTTCAATACTGTCTGGACATATGATATCTACCAGGGATACATCAACCCGGGGAAATCAGACAAGCATTACCTGGTGATGGGCCAGATGGCTACCATTTTCGGGGTGATCATCAGCATCGGTGCGGCATATGTGGCAAAAATGTTCAATAATGTGATGGATTTCCTTCAACTGATCTTTGCATTCATCAATGCACCTCTGTTCGCAACATTCCTTTTGGGTATGTTCTGGAAGCGCGCCACGGGGAACGGGGCGTTTTTCGGGCTGCTCACCGGTACCCTTGCAGCTGCACTCCATCACGGACTGACATCCCCGATAGGTGCAGGATCACTTGTCAAGGGCGGATGGCTTGGAACAGTCGTTTATCACTACCCCAGCGAAATGGCCCAGAATTTCTGGACAGCCATCTTTTCCTGGACGAGCTGCTTTGTCATGACCATTATCATTTCTCTCCTTACAAAACGCACGAAATCGGATGAAGAACTGAAGGGTCTTGTTTATTCACTTACACCGAGAACGAAGGACGACAGTAAGGAATGGTATCAGCGGCCTGTTGTACTTGCCGTACTTGTTGGTGTGATCACGGTAGTTTTAAATTTCATATTCTGGTAGGAGGACAGGTCATATGGGTATAGATATTCGTTTCCCCATCGGTTTGATGTTCAGCATCCTTGGATTGTTGCTCACAGTCTTTGGATTGTTTACCATGGGAAATCAAGCCGTTTATGAGCGTTCCCTGGGGATCAATATCAACCTGCTTTCAGGGCTTGTGATGCTGCTCTTTGGGTTGATCATGCTTTTCCTGTCACTCAAGGGAAGAAAAAAGTCACAAGAGAAGGATGGTGAGTAATCTCATGAAATGAAACACCCCACCCGGGATCTGGGGAGAATTAACCAAAACAACAAAAAATCTGAAATGGTAGCTTATTATAATTCACCCGTCGGATGTCTTGAAATTCAAGCCTCTGAAAAAGGAATAACTTCGTTGTACTTCCTTGAAGAGAAAAAAAATAATTCAAAGCCAAAAGGAATCCTGAAAGAATGCATTACCCAGCTTAAGGAGTACTTCAATGGTAAACGTACTGCATTCTCCATTGAGCTTGATCTCCAGGGAACTGAATTTCAATTGAAGGTCTGGAATGAATTGCTCAATATTCCTTTCGGAAAAACGATCTCATACCAGGAACTTTCTAAGAGACTGGGGAATAAAGAAGCGATCCGGGCGGTTGGAAGCGCTAATGGAAAAAACCCTGTATCAATCATTGTTCCCTGCCACAGGGTCATTGGTGCAAACGGAAAACTTGTCGGATACGGTGGTGGCCTTCCCCGGAAAAAATGGCTGCTTGATTTTGAACGCTCGTTCTACCAGCCGGAACTGTTTGCAAATGAATGGGCCCCGGCATGACATTTACAATGTTTATCTCCGTGTTCTTTGTACCTTCCTGTCCGCCGGCAGGCAGGCTTTGTGTTCTCTGTGTTCAATTTTTTCAACCACAGAGGTCACAGGGATTCACTGAGTTCATAAAGTCATTTCAACGATAAATCATGAAAATTCATAATAAGAATATGAAGAAAAGACATAAAATATCAGGAGTATTTCTTATATCTGCATTATTCCTTCAAACTTCCTTTGCCCAGATCCAATCCCTGAAGATGGGAGATCCCGGAACAGGAGCTACAATCACCGGGATAATCCTTAATGATAAAAAGGAGATACAATCCAAAGAACCCCTGCCTTTCTTTTCCATCCTTGTTGACAGTGTTCTGCTAACCACAAAAGGCTTACAGACTTCGAACAAATCCGGGGAGGTCACTTTTTTCCTGTCTGACAGCATCCGTGTAAACATTTCCGCAGAGAAGAAATTCCAGCCGGGGCTGAAGTACACGATACGTTTTACGAACCTGTCCAAAAAGAATCACAAGATCGAGAATCTTGTACCGATGGGGGAAAGCAGGGATAAAATCTATATCACGGCAGGCGGGACAAAGGAATGGCCGCATTACCTTTGCCGGTCGCTGTTATTCAGGCCGGGTAGTGGTCCGGTGGGAGTTGTGCTTCCTGACAATGCATGGCATCTCGGTTATGCAGACCTGGTACTTACCGACGGGACATGGCTGACAGCGCTTGCACGCAGGGGTCTCCGGGATAAAGAGAAAACGGATATAGACCGGTGGGCTGCGACCCTTAAACCGGGCGGATGGATTGAATATTCAGCCTGGTTCGACGTTCACCAGGGTGATTGGCATGACGGGTTGAAAATGATGTTCCGTGACCGTTGGCTTTACGACCTGAAAGAATTCGATAATGCGATGTTCGAACGCAAAGATCTTCAATGGATGAAGGATGATTATATCATGCTGTTGCAGTTTGCATGGGATAAGAAGTTCTATAATGCCTTGGAACGGAAATATAATTTCTATAATACCCTTGGAGAATATGACACATTAACGGGAGGATACGACATTTTTACTTTATGGCCGACCTGGCCGCGGCTGGGACTTGACCAGCGGAATCAATGGGACATGTATAAGGATCTACCGGGTGGGTTGAAAGAATTGAAGAAACAGGCCGACTTCACCCATTCACTGGGGAAAAAGTACTTCATTTCATATAACCCATGGGATGAAGCCGAAAAAAAAGAGGAACAATTGAAAGGGATGGAAGAATTACTGAAGGCGACTGATGCCGACGGGGTAGTCCTGGACACAAAAGGTGAATCAAGCAGGGAATTGCAGGCAACGGCTGATAAAGTCAGACCAGGGATCATTATGTACTCGGAAGGAATGGCTGTTCCGAAGGATATGCCCGGGATTGTTTCAGGCCGTGTCCATGATGCGCTTGTTCTGCCCCCTCCACTGAACATGAACAAGCTGATCAAGCCTGACTTTGCGATCTTCCGTGTTCTTCAGCTGGCTGACGACAGGCTTCACCGCGAACTGGCAATATCTTTTTTCAACGGATACGGTGTCGAGATCAACACCATGAGACCCGGAAGGCCTTCATGGATGAAGGAAGAACTTGCATACCTGGGAAGGACGACAAAGATACTCCGGGAGAATACATCAGTCTTTCATGATAATGACTGGACTCCTCTCGTCACTTCCTTTACTGACAGTATATATATAAACAGGTGGCAATCGGGGAATAAAGTGATCTTTACCATTTTCAGCCTGAAACCGGAGGGGTTCAATGGCCCGTTGATGGAGTCCCCCGATCAAAATAAATTCCTTCCTCCTGGTAATACAGGGTTCCATATCGTAGATCTCTGGAATCATAAGGAGTTGAAGCCGGTCATGCTGAGCGGCCGTCAACTCATTCCCGTCACGATCGAACCCTTTGACAGATCCTGGCTGAATACGAGGAAGGAAGGCAGCGTTGGTTGTATCGGCATTTTTCCGTCTTTGTTGAACGCATCTGTAAAAGGAGACACACTGATCTTTTCTGCTGCTGAAGGCGACAAGATCGTGATTACCGGGGAGAATCCTTCGTATAAGTCTAAAAAATACACCTTTTCCATACTTGGCAATGCCATCCCTTATACCGATTATTTTGATGTAACAACGGAAAAGCTCGTCGTCCAGCTCTTTGGTGGCACTGAATTAATCGATGAGCGGGTATTATTCCTTAACAATGCTGAACCAAAGCTGGTTTCGAATTACAGGAGAACAACCCCACCAGCCACGCTTCCTTCAGATATGGTAGAAATTCCGGCCGGAGATTACAGATTTTATACCAAACGGGATCCAAAGACTCTTGATCCGTTCATCACTTTTCCGGATTACTCGGATACGGTTACAATCAGTATGAAGAAATTCTACATGGACAGGTACCCGGTTACAAACAGGCAATTCCTGATCTTTATGAAGATGATGTATTACACCCCGAAAGATACGACCAACTTTCTCAGGCACTGGAAAGGAGGGTCGATCCCTGAAGGCCAGGGAGATTGTCCTGTGGTTTATGTCAACAGGGATGATATGAAGGCCTATGCGGCATGGGCTCAGAAGCGTCTTCCAACCGAAATTGAATGGCAATATGCCGCCCAGGGTGCGGATATGAGGAAGTTCCCGTGGGGAAATTCGATGGATTCAACGAAATGCAATTACAACCTGAATCATCCTACACCGGTTGATGCCTATCCGTCGGGTGCGAGTCCTTACGGTGTGCAGGATATGATCGGCAATGTCTGGCAGGCAACCAATGACGTTTATGATGTTGGTTGCTATTACTATAACATCATTCGTGGCGGCAGTTATTATCATCCGATATCCAGCATCTGGTATGTTACAGGAGGAGCATTACCGGCCGATCATCCGGAAATGCTATTGCTGATAGCTCCCGGTCTCGACCGTAATGCAACGGTGGGCTTCCGGCTTGTGAAAGATTCAAAGGATTAGGAATAAAAATCCATAGCTGAAGCAACCATCACTGTCACTGTTCCCTGTTCACTGTTTACTGCTCATTGATCATTGATCATTGCTCATTGCTTCATGAGCCATGCATCTTTAAAGGTTTTTTTAACCTCGAGGAGAGCGCTGTCGGCAACATTTTTATCCGTAAACTCAAGAATAGAAATGCGAAGCTTTTTCTCTTTCTGAAGGATCTTTGCATCGGGGTAGCCTTCAGCTATGAATTTTTTAACTGCCTTCTTCGATTCGGAAAGTGGCAGCTGGCTTTTTACGACGATATAATATTTATTTGTCCGCTCCCGGTGGATCTCAATCGTTGAATTGGCCGTAGAGTCAGCTGTTTTTATCTGAGGCGGAGTCGTCTTTCCCTGGGTCACTTTTTTATCCGGCTTCGGTTTGACCGGCGCTGGAGCAATGGGCGGTTGAAGTGGAATTGCTTTCTCTGCCTGATCTCCTTTGGCAACTTCTTTTGATGGCTTTTTCTCAGCCACTTTCTTCTCAGGAGCTTTCCCGCAAACAAAGGGTTCCTCCATCTGATCAGGAACTTCCCCAAACCAGGCTGTGGCATAATTCTCATATATGGCAATACCCAGTGCATTCCAGTTCTTTCCTTCCCATTTACCGCTGTTCAGGAGGAAATTATTGAAATAATCAATGGAACGCCAGAAAGGAATAATGCTGTCGATGGTTACCGGATTGTTTTCCCAGTAAACAATCTCATATCCTTTTCCCTTGTAGCTTGTAATTTCTTTTGGTTTGTCCCATACAGAATTCTTCTTGTTCTCATCCCGCGGGTAACAAAATGGCTTCCAATGGCCTTTGGCTGACCATGAATGAAAATTGCAGGGAGCCTGGTCAGGATGATTCAGGAAAAGATCCTTTACATGAGAAGAAGCTACGAAGCACAGCGACCGCGACAATGGAATGGGAGGGAGGTCGAACCGGTTCCTGTACTCGTTGATCATTTTATAGAGTTTCATCTCTGTCTCTGAAATACAGAACGAGGATGGTACATCCGGACCTTGTTTAACCACCTGACCGGATGATGCAAATCGAAAGATGAAGCCAAGTCCAATAATCAACAGAATTGTTCTTTTCATTCCTACTTTTTCAATGTGTTAGGTAATTTCTGGTTTGCACTGATAACAAGGGAATGGTCCTTGTTTATCAACCTGGCATAGAACCCGCAACTGCTATAATTTTCTTCGAGCTTTACCAGCAACTGGTTCCAGCCTTTATGGACCCTGAGGAACAATTCCGCCTGGTCCGGTTGAGCGATCCTTGTTCCCTGGTAGTAATAGATCTGTGCTTTATTGAAAATAACTTTTATTCCTTCATCCGAACCGATAAAAAGCGGAACCACTTTCGCTTCTTCTGAATATATATAAGTAACCGCATAGCATACGACCTGCCTGCTCGGTTTTACAAAGTTCTCCAGCGAAATGTAGCCATTATCAGGGGTTGTAAAGTACTTCCAGGTAACCGGCTTCCGGTTAACCCCAAAACCAACCTGCATCAAATCCAATGTTTTTTCCGGCAGATAGATTGAATCAAGTCCTGAAAAAGGCCTGTCATGCTTTTTGGGGGCGGGAAAAGGGCCGATGATATACCATTCTGGAATGAAATCCCGTTTGGGAACAAGCCTGATGCCATCCAGCCCGACTGAATAGCCATGAGAGGCTGGATCCTTTCCTTCAATAATAAATTCGAGCGTCATCCTGTTGTAGGAGATAGGAATATCCTTCAGGTTGACTCTACCACCGGGCATGATCTTGGGGTAATACCCTTTTATCTGTCCGATCTTCGCGCCATTATATAGGATCCCCACATTACCGTATCCGGGTCCTTTCGTAAAATAAATATTCAGATCATAAGTGATATCCTGAAGATTCTGCAGGTCGAGTGAGAAGGATTCATTATTCCTTGATTCAATCAGAAGCTGTTTTGATCCGCTCCATTCCGGACCGTAATCATTCATTTCCATAATCCTGGAATTGATCCCGTTTAGCGTAAACCTGAGTTTTTCTGCTTCCATGATCTTATTCGGAGTAATGACCCGCAGGGGAATTCTTAAGCCTGGTTTCAGCATGGGCGGCATCTTTTTGTGAGGTTCGATCTGGTACCAATAAACGGTGCTGCTGTAATCAGCGATCTCATAGTTGCCTTTTCCGTGCTCGATAGTAAAGAGGATCGACTTTTTAAACGGGATCGGATCAAGAATATGAAAACGATAAGCTGCGATCCGGCCAAGGGTATCGTCTTTCAGGATTAGACCATTATACGGACCGGCAAATTCACCCTTATTGAAAAACCATCCGCCAGAAAAATAATCCTCGGTCCCGGTTCCCTGGATCGAAGGCAATTTTTCGCCATCGATGAAGATTCTTTCCTTCCCGTTAAGATAGGTCAATCCTCCATCATAGGATTGAATGTTGAGGTTAACCCCAACAACATGACCTTTTCCCTCGGTCTTCAGGATTGTATAGTTTGAATCGTAATCAGTCCTGATATCCCGGTGCCAGTATGCATGAAAATACCCGATATCTGTTGAAAGGTACCCTTCTATCTTCTGATAATCGATCTGGTAGTAAAATCCTGGGATCTCCTCACTTGTCTGATTCTCGATCTCGATCCTTGCATCGTCTTCAAAAGGCATTGGGAAAAAACAGGTAAAGCCTCCGCTGGTCATGCTGAGGTACTGGGTTGCATATGGTTTGTACTGGAATCCGCAACCAAAGAAATCACCGATCGGGACCTCAACTGACGGATCATCCTCTCCATCCCAATAGATCCTGATCAGCACCTGTCTCAGGTAGTCAGGATCATTGGAATCAATCGTAAACCACATCCTCGTAATCACACCAGGACCCTTTACATTAAGGATGGTTGCAGTCTTGCCGGCAGGAATGCTGATCTTGTCATTGTTCCTTCCTGTGGTATCATAGCTGGATACCTGGATCAGTTTGCTTGACTTCAGATACGGTAAAGCGGCAGGCGACAATATCTTTTCCAGGTCAGTCTTATTCGGAGGAGTGCAGGAAACCAGGAAAGTCATGGAAGTAATAATTGCAATCCAGGCAACCTTAAAAATCCTTGTCATTTTATATCAATTTATTCAGAGGTCATGAAAAATAACCTGCAAAGATCGTAAAGAAATTGATAAGATTGACCTGGAGTAATTGGTTGATTTGAATTCCTCTTCCATCCCAGGATTCTCCATGTACAAATTAAATGAGGACCGGGGCAATTCCCGGTTGTATTATCAGTAACCGAACAATTCGTTGAGCGGAACTTCCTTCACTTCCCCGAGCTCTTTCAAAGCCTTCATATCAATGTCCTTCAGGTTCCCGATCACACAATACGTGTACTTTTTATCTTTAATCCAGGAAGTAAAGAAATCTCCAAGATCTTTCAGGGTTGAATTCCGGACAAAATCAAACACATCTTTCCTGTAATCATTTGTAATCCCAAGGTCCTGGTTGTTCAGATACCTGAAAAACAGGTTCTCCCGGTAATGCCTTTCCGAAGCGATCTTGTTTAATATGGCTTTTTTCGACACATTTAAATAATGGTCGCTCTCGGTGAAGTTATTCAGGATACGATTCATGGTGGAGATGGCAGTTTTCATTTTATCTGCCTGTGTCCCGACAAATCCCATAAGGTAAAAGGATTGATCCTGGAAACCGGGCGTGTCATACCATGCATAGGCGGAATAGGCCATTCCCTGGGCTTCCCTGACCTCCTGAAAGACGATGGATGCCATCGACCCGCCATAATATTGATTGAAAAGGTAAGATTTCACCATCAGGTCCTTTGAAAATGGAGCGCCTTTGGATACCATCAGGAAGTTGACCTGCGACATATCGTAGTTTGCGATTAAAACCAGGTTTTTGCTCATGTCTAATTGCGGATAGATTGTCCTTGGCGGGATCTTCTCTGCTTTTTCAGGTACAGGATGATTTTTCCGCAGGAGGGATTCAACATCGGAAGAACTGGATGGGCCGCAATAAAAGATCTTATGCGGGTAATTCAACATGGTTTTCACTATTCCGATCAGTTGTTCAGGGTTTTGCTTCCGAATCTCTTCATTTGAAAGAACATCATTCTCAGATGATTTCATCCCATACATTGCATAATTCTGCAGCCCGGAATAGAGAATATTGTCCTGGTTCAGCTTGGCGTCATCCCGCTCTTTGATCACACGCTCTGCATATTTTGCATAAGCCGAGGTATCGGCCAGCGAAGAACTGAAGATCTCATCCAGGATCTGGATCCCTTTTTCCATGTTCCTGTTCAGACCCGAAACATAAACATACGACCTCTTATTGCCACTGTATACATATGTGCGCAACCCATACCGGAACAACTCCTGCTTTAGTTCGGTGGCTGTATGCCTGGATGTTCCCACATACGGCAGGAAATTAACGGCCAGCGGAACCCTCAAGTCATTATCTTTCCCTTCATCGATGACATAGTAAACCGAGAACATTTCATTATCGATGGTTTGTATTGTGTTCAGATCAATCCCCTCCTTTAACGCCTTATGGTTGATGGCAGCGTTAAAATCAACAAAAACGGGGGAAATCGAATCAGATGGTGTTTTTTTCCATTCGGTGAAATACTTGCTTTCTTCATTCCTGTTGATTTTGACCGCAGTCAAGGGAGGCTTCTGAACCTTGATCAATCCTTTTGCTTCGCCTTTCGTTTTAAAAAGAACAACATAATTGGACTTGAAAATCTTGTTTGCATAGTCAACCAGTTCATTCTTTTTTACTTTTTCAAGTTCGTCGCCGAACGAAAGCACACTTTCCCAGCTCTTATTATAAATAAATGAATTAAGGAATGCATAAACCCCATACCTGCTCTGGAACTGACGAAGAAGGCTAAGCCTGTATTTATTGGCGACAGCTTCCATCATCCAGTCGGGAAAATCACCTTTTTTCAGCTTTTCGATTTCGGCCAGTACAAGTTCTTTTGCTTCCTTTAATGATTGCTTTTCCTTAGGTGTGACATAGATCGTCAATTGACCGTATTGAGTATTGAAATCGGCGTAGGCATTGGCATCAAGGATCTTTTGATTCTGGATCAGATCGATGTCAAAAAGTCCGGCCTGGCCATTATAAAGGATCCTTGACAAAAGGTAAACATATTTCTTGTCCGGACTTGGCTCTCCGTCTGTCCTGTAACCCAGCAGCATGAATTCGGCATCCGGGCCTGATATCTCCTTTTCAACGGGAGCGGTAATGGGATCTTCCTTCACAACGGGCACTTCAGGTACCGGTTTGGAGGGGATCTGGCCAAAGGTCTCATCGATCAGCTTTATGGTCTTCTCCATATCCAGGTCCCCGCTCAGACAAATGGCCATGTTATTGGGAACATACCAGGTATTTTTAAAATTCAGGATATTCACCTGGGAAGGATTTTTCAGGTGTTCCGGATACCCGATCACATCCCGTCCGAGCGGATTTTTCGGGAACAACGCTTTTCCGTATTGCTCATATGCACGCGACTGGTCGCGGTCCTGGTACATATTAAACTCTTCATATACGGTTTCCAACTCGGTATGGAACAACCTGAGTGCAACATCCCCGAACCGGTTCTTTTCAAGTGTCAGCCAGCGTTTAAGCTCATTGGCAGGAATGTCATTGGTATAAACGGTCATTTCATTGGAGGTGAAAGCATTGGTTCCGTCGGCCCCGATTTCTGCCAGCATTTTGTCATATTCACTGGGGATGGCATACTGGGCAGCCTCAATAGAGAATTTATCGATCCTCTTATAGGTATTTAACCTTTGAATACTGTCTTTCTGGGTCCTGTATACTTCGAAAAGCGAAGATATGGAATCGAGCAGGGGCTTTTCCTTTTCCCAATCCCGTGTACCATATGTACTTGTTCCTTTGAACATCAGATGCTCGAAATAGTGCGCCAATCCTGTTGTTGCTTCAGGATCATTGTTTGAACCTGCCCTGACAGCGATCATTGTCATGATACGGGGCTCATCCTTGTTCACCGCAAGGTAAACCCTGAGGCCATTCTTCAGCGTATATAAACGCATCCCGGAAGGATCGTTGGTCACCGACTGATAGGAAAAACCGTTCTGGTCTTTGTTTTCCGTTACTTTGTATTGATGGGTTGTACATGCCCCAAGCACAAACAAACACGCCATGCAAAATAGGACTTGCTTTTTCATAAGGTAAGGTTTTGAAATGGGCTTTTCGTTTCGGATTCATTTCGTTGGATAAGGCAAATATAATGGAAAATATTTCACATGCAAATCGAATATGTTTATTGTCGGGGATGAAGATCCGCTAAACTTATTGGAAGGAAAATATTGGTCAGACTATCCCGGTATCTCAGTATCTTAAGATCTCGGTATCCCGGTATCTCAATCCCTGAGCCAATCCGGAACTTTTCGTTGAGATTCATCAATCAGCAGTTTCGCGATGATTGAATCCCAGATATAGTTTGAAGGACAATTCAACACTTCATTGTCAGGACTGAATGATTCCCAGAAATTATGGTTCTTCGATAATTGTGTGGATACACAGGTCAACATTTTTTCGGTCAGGATCTTTGCGATATTATCATACCCATAGATCCGAAGCCCGTCATAAACCATGTAATCCCAAAGCAACCATACCGGGCCGTTCCATTTGCAGCAGTAGTCAACATAAGGACTGTACCATGGATCCTGTGCTGATAATGTCGGGATCCCATATTTCCGCCAGAATTTTGAAGGATCAATGAGGGTTTTGATCAGCTTTTCGGCGCGGTCAGTGGGTGCCACTTCGGCCCACATCGTAAGAAAACCAATGATTTCCTGGCGTTTCAGATCCCTTGACATGAAAAAGAAGGAATAATCTTTTTTATTGACAGAATAATAGAAGCCGGTGGATTCGTCCCACATTCGTTTATTCACAAGCACTGAGGTTGAGTCTGCTTTATCAAGCCAGTACTTTGATTCCTTCACAAGGCCCAGTTCTTTAGCCATCTTGCTCAGGCAACGCTCTTCCTTGATGACCATGCATGTAAGATCGAGACATTCCAGTTCATCTGAAATATCTTCCTTGTCAACATCGAGGTAACGTTCAGCCGAAACCTGGAATACAGCATTGTACCAGTCGCGCACATTCTCGATGATGCCATTCGGACCCCACTCAAAAGTGCCGTCATGGTTCGTATCACGGTTTTTAATAAGCCATTCGACATACTTTGACCCGGAAGTATATGCATCAGCCAGAAATTGCTTATCTCCTCCGGTCCTGTAGACTTCCCAGTTGATCCAGCTGAAAAATGGTGCAGAGGTGGTGGGCTTGTCTTTGTGCGGATAATCCTGCATTCCTCTCGGGCCGTGACGATAAGCAATAAACCCGTCCGCACCCTGCTGCTCCATGTAAACCCTTTGTGAACCCTGGGCAGACTTCGTATCCAGGAAGGCGTATGACAACATACTCAGCGATTCATGCAGTACCTGGTGCCCGTGACCCCAGCCCCATAATGGATTGCGGGAGAACGCATAAAAGTTGTAGCTCGTCTTGCCGGTAGGTGGATACATGCATCCGCGGACAAGGTTGAACGAACCGAGATAGATCATTTTGCTGGATTCAGTTTCAAACTTGAGTTTAGGAATTGATTTGAATAAACTGGTATTTTCATCAAAGTATTCCCTGAGGGGAGCTGATTTCAGCTCATTCATCTTATGAGCCAGCGAAACAGGATCTTCATCCTGCGCCTGAACACCCCGCAGGTACCTGAACGTGACTGTTTCTCCCGGGGCCAGGCTTGCCTTCAGATGCAAAGCAACAAAATCGACATATCCGGATTCTTGCAGATTCAATGAATCCTTCCTGGTTGTTGAATAAAAATCTGTTTTAATGACATTGTAAAAATCGACCATATCACCTTCGTAAGCTCCGTGCGAATAAGATTTTATACCTGAAGTAAAGAAATCCCTGGTGCGGGTAGGATAGCCGTAGGCCACTTTCAGGCTGCTGATCAGTCGGTAGGGACTTTCATAGCGGTTTGTGATATATGCATCGTCATCTTTATCGAATTTCATAACCTGGAGTGAATCGTTACCCAGTTCCAGGATCGGATAAACGGCAACGTCATGAGGAACATTATCAACATTCTTTATCTTCATATCCACCAGGGCAATTTCAGAACTCTGCACAAGGAATGTCTCTTCAACATGTATCCCGTGAAAAGGCTCGTATTCCATGATCATCATATCCGGGAACGAATAATGAACAACAGGTTTTACAGAATATTCACCGATCCTGGGAATGACTACCTGGTCCACTTTCCAGATGGCAAACATCCTTCCCGCATGATCCGAAGAATAGCTGACAGGACCGCAGTCGGAATAATAATCCATCTTGTATGCCTTGTCTCCGTAAAGCCTTGATCGTGACATCGCGGCTGCGTATGTTGTATAAAGAGGATCACTGGCCCGTGCACTGATACGTAGATAATCAGCACCGGATTTTGCGGATTGGGGCTTACTGTAGAACGGAAGAAAAAGTATCCAAATCAGTAGAAAGCTGGTTCTCATCGGTATTTTTTATGTAAAGTTAGGAATTATATACCTTTTTCCCATTCCTGATTTGTCATTTTTTTAGCCATCCAATGACTAGGTCTTGAATAGGGTTATAATAGGGTTACCATAGGTTCAAACCGGGTGTAAGCCTGGTGTTAAAATTGCAAGTTTAAACCCGATGATGAAGGACAAAGATAAAATACCGGGACAGGATTTGTTCATTCTGCCAGGGCAATTTCCACTATCCATGTGATCAGGTTATTCATGTTCAAAATCATTTCCAAATCCCTTCCAGGATGTCCAGTAATACGTAAAAGCATTTTTTTCAACCTGATCCTTTTTCAAATGGTGCTCATTCGGAAGGTAAAAAGATTTTACATTTCCAATCTGAAATGTCTGGATATCGGTCGTCCCGTTAAGACGAAAATTCTCTTTGTCATTTATGGTAATGCTGAATGGCATGGTAAAGTTTCGGCCGACATTTATCCATCGGTACGAAAAGGACAATGAATCATTATCCAGAAAAAAGTCATAATGCAAAACGGGCGGTTCAGCATCATACAGAAACTTGGTGAAGAAATCAGTATAATCGTGGCTGGTATATACATTGACAAATCTGATAAAGTCCTCCGTTTCTGCTATCTTGAATTTATATTCATCGAAGAATTTCCTTATGATCTTGAAAAATACACTGTCGTCATTGATGATGCATCGCAGGTTATTCAGCATGGCAGCACCTTTATGATAAATGTCACCACCGAGAAATGTGTTGTCATTTACATCCCTGATCCCTACCATGGGCCAGATGTTGACGTTATTCACCCAGGTTTTGGAACAGGCGCTTACATATTCAGCATACCCATATCTTTTCTCCATGAAAAGCTGTTCTGTATAAGTGGCAAAACTTTCACTAAGCCAGGCATCTGCCATATCGCCCATGGTCACGGTATTTCCCCACCATTCATGGGCTGTTTCATGAACGACCAGGTAATCATAATCCTTCTTCTCATAATTCCTGCGTTTCCTGCGCCCGTAGTCATCGCCGATTGCAATTGCACTCTGATGCTCCATTCCTGCATAAGGAGCTTCAATCATCGCCATTCCATCCTTTTTATATGGATATTCCCCGAAGAGTTCTTCATACACTTTTACTATATCTTTGGTCTGACTGTAGTATTTTTTTGCTTTCTTCAGATGATGCGGCAATACATAATAGTCAATCTGATAGCTGCCATTCGCATTACAGAATGATTCATTGAAGTTGATGAATTTTCCCATATAGAAAGTGACTCCATAGCTATTGATGGGATAGCTCACGAACCATTCGAAATTTGTATAATGGCTGCCAGTTTCCCTCACTGACCGGAGATTGCCATTTGAAATGGCCTGGTATCCTTTGGGTACCTGGATGTTGATGGTCATGGAATCAGGCTTTTCCGAAAGATGGTCTTTACACGGCCACCAGGAACTTGCCCCCAGGTGTTCACATGCAACTCCGACCCACCAGTGAGATCGCTTGTGCTTCCAGATAAAACCCCCGTTCCAGGGTGGGGATGGCGCTTCTCTGGGCTGACCTGAATAGCTGATCATAACCATACGGTTCTCATTGGCGGGCAATGTTTCATCAAATTCTATAAAAACCGCATTGAAGACCCTTGTGTATTTAAGTTCTTTTCCATCCATTTTTGCAGCAATGATCCGGAAGTCCTGCGACAGGTCGACTTGTATTTTATTCGTGCCGGATGTGGTCCGGAAATAAATCATGTTGGACCCTTCAATGCTTTTAGATTTGGGAAGTATTTTTACCGTGAGATCGTAATAGTAAACATCATAACAGGTCCTCTCAGGCCTCAACGCACCCTGCAAAGAGTCCTTAAGTCCAAAATGAGGTTTGTAGCCATGATCAGGATCAAGCGAATAGAAATTGATATAACTTTTCGAAAGAATATTAACCGCGTAACTTTTAGAGGTCAGGAAATTGATCATTTTTTCCCTGCCGTGAAGCCCCAGTTTCCTGGAATGAATCAGGTCTTCTCTTGAAGAAGGAAAATCATTCATTATGTATTCTGCAACGCCTCTGTTATAATACATGGACGCGTTACCGGGATTGCTTCTTAAAAAAATATTAATATTTTTAATACCGCCATACAGATCCATTCTTTTCAACTGTTCGATGATTGTGTCATAACAGTCAGAATCATCGGGCTTGTGGTTTTGTGCCGAGAGAACACTCCAGGATAGAACGAGGAACACAAATGCTGCAATTTTTTTCATATAAGCACGAATTCTATGGCTGCAGGAGGATCGCCGGCCGTAAGTTTTTCAATAAGCAATAATCCTCGTTATCATCTGTAGACGATCTCCGCGGATAATGCAAAAATAGATACCGGGGCTGCATCTCAGGCCACTGTCAGTAAATCCATTCCATAAAATTGTATTGGACCCGAAGGTGAATTGCATCGGTCCAAACGATTTTACAACCCTTCCTTCCTGGTCATATATCGTTGCAGAACCAGTTTCTGCTCTGTCGAGGGAAAAAGAAAGGTATGTTTCCGTTCTGAAAGGATTCGGCGAAGCTTTCAATGAACAAGGTTCCGAAATAAATGATTCTATCCCCGGTGAAGGATTTCGCTCATAACATCCGATATCAATACGGCCGTTATAGATCCTTGGATTCCCAGCAAGGTCCTTTGGCGGGATCTGCAGCATTGAGGTATCCGGAGTCCCGGCATCTGCAAGGGGAGAAGATGGTCCGGGAGTGTAAGGAAATGTTCCGGTTTCAGCAAATAATGGAACTGTGTCGATATTGTTCAGATAAATGCCATGATAACCCAGTTGACCGCCGCTGCCCTGAAAATCCTCCTTGCCTCCTTCAACATCACAGTTGATAAAACCGGGCGCAGAAGCTACATCCCAGATATAGACCGAGTTCCCGAATCCCTGGTTCCCCCAGAAAACGCTGTTGTATGTAATGGGGACGGCGGAATCATTTGCATAAAACCCTCCGCCATACGAGGAACTGTTATTGACCACCGTATTGTTCGAGAGAATGGTATGAGCCCGGAGACAACAGATCCCTCCTCCGAAAAACTCAGCCGAATTGCCATCTACAAAGTTGTTTGAAACCACAAGGCCTGATGGTGAACGCAGAAAACCGACACCTCCGCCCAGGGCGCTGTAATTCCCTGAAAACACATTAAACCGTACATCCGGATCAGAATATTCAAAAGATGCCCCGCCGCCGACACCACTGGATGAGTTCGAGGTAAACGTACAATATAACACGGCAGGGGAGGAACTTACCGCACAAAGCCCGCCTCCGTATCCATAGGGTAGAGAAGCCCTCCCGCATTGGTTGTTCCGAAAGGTGCAGGAATGGACAAAAATGTCGGAGTTCTTTAGAAAGATCCCGCCGCCCCAGCGGTTGGCGAAATTGCTTTCCACCGTACAGCGATAAAGGATTATCTTGTCCCAGTTCCATATGCGAAAAGCTCCGCCATAAAGTCCTGCTGTATCGGTATCCAGCGCTTTCCCATAGCTGAAGATGCAGTAGGCAAACCGGGATGTGTCATTGGATGAAGCTACATGCTCGTACCAGAATCCATGCCAGCCGCCATGATTCGTAGTGGTATCGGCAAATCCTGCCGTATCGCTTACCGTGAACAGAATGGAATCCGTGGCCGTTCCAATCGCCTGGACATTCCCCTTGACCGAGAAAATAAAATGCCCGTAGAATTCAACCCGTGTTCCCGGCTGAATTACCAGCGTATTTTCACCCGGAACGCTGATATCACCGACCACTCTAACCGTATCCACCGCCCACTGTCCGGAAACGTCGCCGGAAACAGTGATATTCGTTGACATCCCGATCAGACCGCGGAAGGTAAGGATTATCATGACGATCTTTTTAATAGGTATTTTCATAGAAATTTTATGGTTTGCAATGTGTAAAAAATCAAATTCCACTGAAACTACAAATATGCAAAATGTTTTTATCCCAAAAATATGAATTGTGCACGTGTATAATATTTTTATTTTGTACGTATTTGAAAATATTTTATCTTTGTATTTGCAAAATAAATCAGGAACAAATGAACACCAAACTGACTTTAACCATTGAACAGACGATCATTGAAAGAGCAAAGGTATACGCAAAGGAGAAAGGCAGGAGTTTATCTGATATCATTGAGAATTATTTAAAATCAATCACCTCAGATAAGCAGGATTCAGAATCAGAGCTCTCGCCGCTTGTTAAATCGTTGAAAGGCTCTTTTAAGGCGCCAACGGATTTTGACTACAAAAAAGAATTAGCGAAAAGATTGACTAAAAAATACCAATGATAACACGGGTACTGATTGATACAGACGTAATTCTGGATTTTTTCTTTGACAGAAAACCATTTTCAGGCTTTGCAGCAAAAATATTTTCCTTGTGCGAAAGCAATAAAATTGAGGGTTTTGTCACACCGGTCATATACAGCAATGTATATTATCTCTTGCGTCAAACAGCAACTCATGAAAAAGTGATCAGGAAACTTTCTGAATTACTTACGATCACTAATGTTTTATTAATGGACAGAAATGTCGTTTACCTTGCGTTGAATTCCGGATTTAAAGATTTTGAGGATGCACTACAGCATTTTTCAGCGACCAATGAGGGAACAATCGAAGTTATTATAACCAGGAATATTCAGGATTATAAAAAAAGTGTAATTGGTGTTCTAACTCCGGAGAATTTCCTCATGACTTTACATTTGTAGCTGACATTTGAAATGTGCCACACAAGCCCGGCTCACTTGAATAAAACAGGAACACCACAACAAAACTTTGGATACAGGTATTATATCTCCAGATCTTTTTTCCATGAAGGATCGCCTCTGCCAGACATACAAAATGGGAAGAGTAACTTATGGCTTGTCTGTTTATAGTTTTGCATTTTTGGTTATTTCAATCCGGTTATTTTAAATGGATTTAGAAGGAAACAATATTCATAATTGGTATTCAGTGTAAGTTGTGAGCCGTAGGTTCATAATTCACAAGGTCGTTCAGGTCACGCACAGTGATTTGGAACTGACCCATGTAATTGTTTAAAATACCCCGAAGAGTACCAACCCCGTAAGGAAGCAGGCTGTAGGAGAAGTTCGAATAGTTGCTCGTACGGATAACAAAATAGAAGTTACCGTTCATGATGGGGTAACCCAGTGAATCGCCAACATTACGGTTGGTTGTTGCGCCACCGGTTATAAAAGGCTGCCCTGCATCGGGCCAGCGCACGTTCGGAACCTCAACCAGCATGTAAAGATACTTCCCAATGGTGTTACTTCGGGGATCGATCACTACAGGAGTGGGTGGTTTCCCGGGGAGGCTGTCCCGGAAAATATGAGATGCGATCATTGTTTGTGGAATGCGTCCGATAGACATATAATTATATACTCCATATCCGATTTCGACAGCACCCCCATAGGTTCCCATGTAGAGACCTTTGCACTTGATAAACACTTTTTGCCCTATCTTGAACTGGGTATAGAGGTTAAACTGATCCATGCCGAGGACAATACCACCTGAATTATCCTGGATAAAAAGACTTTTGTAAATATTCCCGGATTCATCAGTTGAATTGACAATTCCCTGGATAATGAAATCCTGTGTTATCTTCAGCGTATCAATTCCACTGTGGGGTGAGGCTGAGAAATAATACTTCTTTAAACTGTCAATCGAAATATTGGATTTGTAAACCGTGTCGGGAACAATTACCGGTGGAAGATTTGAATCCTCTTTATCTTTCTTTCCACAACCCGAAAACAAAGCAGTGAGGACGATAATAAAGACAGGCAAATGTCGAAGAACCTGTTTAGTAAATGTAAAATATGTCATGATCTTTTCGATTATGTTTAAATGTAATATATTCTCTATCCTCTATTCTCCATTTTCTGACCTCCGACCTCCGACCTCCGTCCTCCGTCCACCACCCTCACTTCCCCCCAAGATCAATAAGGAATCGCGCGGCAAGACCCGCCCAGATATATGTCTTGTTCCACCCGGCCTGCCGGTCGTCGGCACTGTAGAGTTCCCAGAAAACATGGTCATTCTTCAAATGCCAGACCATATTATCCAGGACTTTGAAGGCAAGCTGACGGGTTTCTTTCTTGTATCCGTGATCGAGGAGCCCCCTGAAAAGCAGGTAATCCCATTGCACCCAGACCGGGCCGTTCCAGTACCCGATCGGGTTGTAATAATCATCTTTGGCCGATAAGGAAGGAACTCCGTACGGACGCCAGAATTCCGTGGTATCGGTCATCACTTTTACCAGTTGGCGGACCTTTGCTGAATCTGCTATACCGGCCCACAAGGGAAGAAACCCGATGATCTCTTTGATCTTCAGATCATCTTTCGTCCTGAAGGTAAACGATCCATTCTTCTTATTCACATTATAATAAAACCCGGTTTCCGGATCCCACATCTTTTTATTTATCAGTTCCTTCCGACCTCTGACCTCCGACCTCCATTCAGCAGCTTCCGCTGTGTTTCCCAATATCTCGGCAATCTCGGCAAGGGATACCCCTTCCTTCACCAGCATCGAATTCAGATCAGGGCCTTCAAAATTTGAAGGACCTCCCACTTTATCCCATACCGAAACCCGTGCATCCCTCACCGATTCCAGTTCAGCATCGCCCCCCCATTCACACAGACCATTGCTGTTGGAATCCCTCGTCGTAACATAGTACTGGTAGAATTTTTTTCCCGATTCATAGGCTTCCTTCAGGAACTTTTTATCCCTGGTGACTTTATAGATCTCCAGGTTCTCATAATTGAACCATGGGGCAGAAGTTGTCGGAGCTCCATTATTCTCGATAGTTTCATCAAGATATGGACCGGTCCGGTAATTGATATAGCCATCCGGCCGCTGCCGCTCAAAATAAACACGCTGGGAATTCATGGCCCCCTCAGGATCCATATATGCATAGGCCATCATGGCAAGACTTTCATGAAAAACCTGCCCGCCATATCCCCATCCCCATTTCGGTTCACGGGAAAAGATATAATAATTGTAACTGCATTTCCCTTCCGGTGGCATCATGCATTGGCGGAGCAGGGAAAAACAACTCCAATAGAACATCTCAAGATTTCCCCTCCCTGATTGGGGAGGGGACAGGGGAGGGGCAGGAATTCGGGAGTATGCCTTTTCATCATCCAGAATCACCTTCCTTAAATCAGTTTCCATCAGGGATTTTGATTTCCGGTACAAGTCTACCGGTCGGATCGCTGAGTCATCAAGCCCGGCAATAATCCGGAAATGGACCATATCACCGGGTTGCATCCGGAAATTCCTGAAATAAATGAGACCCTTGATTGCCTTTGCATATCTTTTTTGCAGGGAAAGTGACCGTTTCAGATCAGCAATCGTATTCTTTTTCAGAAAGTTGCCTGTCTGGTTCTTTAAAACAAATGTTTGAGCACTGTCATACCTGGTATTCCCGAATATGATCCCTGTCAGGTTCTCCGTAACCGGGATGGAATGCCCGATCATCCAGGAATCTCTTTTCTTTGACAAGGCGAAAGAATAGAAATCGAATGTGGATCCGTGACTGATGTTTTGTAACGTATCTGAAGAAGGATAATAAAAGTAAGGCGAAAAACCTATTTCAGCCTGAAAAGCTCCCTCATTGGTGATCCTGATATCTTCAATAGTCTGCTGTGATGACCATACATCAAATGTAAAGTCAACCCGTATATCCTTGAAGGGATAATAATAAAACGTAACGATATCACTGTAGGAAGTCGTAATGACCGGCTCCATGTAAAAATCGCTCAACCTGTATCGGAATTCATCGCCCAGGCTGAATGCCAGCCCCATGTTCAGCCCGTCCCTGCTTATGAACTGGACCCCGGTTTCCGTATCGTTCCACAGGAACTGGTAACCCTGGTCTGTTTTATATGAGGACCGTGATAACGGTGCGGCATAAGTGGTGAACAATGGATCATCCTTCGTGGCATGAAGGTTTGATAAATACTGTGAGAAACCAGGTGGCTGGCTAAGAAGGATGGATACCAGGAAACAAATAATATATCGTTTCATTGTCTCTGACCTTAGATCATTTCAATGTAATTACAATCGTCTTTTTGGCATACTTTTCCCCCGACGGGTCGAATTGAACGGTCAGGATTGCATAATCCCCATTATGGCTCCTGATCCTGCCGCCATCGATCTTTGCAATTTCTTGTCCGTGAACATAAACGGTCAGTTCCTCGTCCGTTCGTGGCTTGTCTTCCAGTTCGATCCTGTATTGGTTTCCTTTAAATGAGGACGAGATGATCCTCAAACCAGCCGCATGATCCCCTGGTTTTGGATCAGGAACAACCGGCAATACTGCAATGCCCTTTTCATAAAATACCTCGACGACGCAGGCGTAGTTAACCCTGAGATTGACAAGGAGAGAAATGTTCTGTTGCAGATTGAAGGTAGTATAAGGAATATCCTGCCCGTCAAGAAGGACTTTACTGATGATCGTTCCTGAAGGGTAGGAGGGGACGAACTCAAGTGTCAGATCCTTCTGCCGTTCTGGAATGAAAGAATAAATGTACCTGTCGGGATGGCGATCCATCCTGAAAAGCAAGCTCTGCTTTTCGATCCTGATGTTTTCCACTTTCAGTGAATCCCAGTCGGCAGGTGGATGAGGAGCCAGAATAATCTTCTTTTCCTGTGCATGGATTTCCAGTCCAAGGAGTCCTTCAATGGCCGGTTGCAGGACCATGGTCTCCGACCAGCATTGATGAGGACAAACACCTGAAGGCTTATATTCGGATCCGTTAAGCACCTCTTCAACAAAGCCTTTTCCCCAGTTTTTATAAACATTCAGGTTATTCATGAGATGCGTGTAACCCTGCTGGTAATTCCTGTATGCAAATTCAGCCATGGATGCCCAGCCTGTAAACAACGGCCACACACTGCCATAATGATACCCGTTCGGATTGAACCACGGATTATCATCCCGCAAAATCCTTACTCCCCAGTTCGTGCTGAATGCGTTAGAGGCATACTGGTTCAGAACAGGTTTTGCCTTGTCCTTGTCAATGATCTTAAAGCTCATGGGCACAGCCGGAAGTACGGTAGGATCATTCCTGTATGAACCATCCTTGTTTTTTCCATACGAATAGAAATTCGTTTTCCTGTTCCAGAAGTTGGTATTGACGATCTCGTTCACAATGTCAGATTCCTGCTGGTAGCTTTCCTGTTCAGGGTCCTTCATGAACCTGGCCATGTTGGATGCTTCTTCCAGCGCTTTGCTCCATGCCCCGGCATTGTACAAAGTTGCATGCGATCCATATAGTTCGCCTCCTTCCACCCAGCCATGTCCGACGTTTGTATTCTCGATAAGGTGATCCTTGTCAGTATCAGTCGAGAAGCAGAAATCAATGGCCTTTTTAACGGATGGCCAGTTTTTTCTGAGAAATGCAGTATCATTCGTATGTCGGAAATATTTGCCCGCCAGGACAATATATAATGGTGATGCATCGGATGCGTCATAATGAACAACACCGGATGTACTCGCTTCATGAAGGATTTTCCCTGAAAGATCCTGGAATTTCTGGAAAAACTCAAGTTCAGCTTTTACTTTGCTGAAATCACCATAATCGAGTAATGCAAATCCGCTCCATTCGCCATCCCTTCCGAAATACCATCCATATCCCGGTCTTCCATTGATCTTATGACCGCCATCCCAGCCTCTCTTCGTGGTTGAATAACCTGCAACCAGTGATTTCCCCATCCCCGGGGTGTTGACAAAGAAACGGTCTGTTGCAATCAGCGCCCAGCGGTACCCTGTATTGAAATTTTCTACCGGTGTGGTAATTTCCAGGCTTCCGGAAAGGAGTTTTTCAACATGGTCTTTGGCTCTGTTATAAACCATTTCAGGAGATTTCAATGTCCGGATGAAATGATCCCGGGTGGTTTTTATTCCCTCATTTGTCGCTGAATATACAATGTCAATGCGGTCATTCATTGTCAGCGGGTATTGGAACATGGCCATGAACTGGGATGCATCGGTCACAACTCCTGTCCATCCGTTTTTTTTGTCCGAATACAGAAAATCAGACATCCGTCCGCAGACAACCTGTTCCGGTTTCCTGTCCGCCCCGAACATCGCGGAACTGATGCCACTTCCGTCACGGATCATGATTGCACGACAAATTGAATCGTAACACCAGGAAATTCCCTGTGTCACTTTTTCTGAATAAGGCCACATCAGCCTGAGGTTGCTTTTAACTTTAACGACAAGTGAAGCCGGGTATACGCCTTTGTATTCATAATGAATTACGCCCACTGGTAAAGTTGGATCAACGATGTTGATCTCTGTAAGATAGGCCCTGGCGAACTTATAGATCCTGGCAAAATTGGAAGGATTGACTTTAACCTGGGGCCTTTCATCTTTCAGCCAGTAAACGGTGTCCTTATAATCGAACCGTATTCCCACCTCATAATCCCTGAAAGCCATGAACGGATGAGCCCATATCTCTTCAATGCCGGCGGTTTCATTTCCCATGGTAAGCATTCGTTCCCCCGCGACATCAAAATAATTGCCTTCAGCATACCGTTCACCAAGCGACAATGGCGAATCATCATCAGGCCAGTTCACGCTTTCATGATCCGTCACGGATCCATTCTCCATTTCCTTTGACATCCCCGGATCCTCTACAATTATCTCCGGCTTGTACTCCCAATAGTGCACAGGGTATGACAGATCAGGTTTCACCAAATACATGATTGCATTATTTACAAATAATTCAAGATGCTCCCTGTTGAAATTCGGCATGGAGAAATTGCAATATCCGCCCACTGCAAGTATCTTTCCTTTCCCCTTCTGATATTCGAGGACGATTTTCGCATCTTCTCTCAGGAAGATGTAATCCCAATCAACAGCAACGACTTTCCCGTTCTGAGGCATCCTGTTTCCGAAATATCCGTTCACCCTGACCGTCTGATCGCTTTTTGGTCGGTTCACATAGGCTCCTCCGTTCATCACTTTGAAGACCGGATGGTCAATGAATGCATGAAAACCCAGTTTCCGGCCATATCCTTCATCAATGCATGATTTATGATGAATTTCCGGGGGAACAGATTCAAGCCCCAGTGTTACAAGGTATCTGAATGCATCCATCGTAAGAAGCAGGTTTCCTCCGTTATCAAGGTAATCATTGATTGCATGGATCACTTTCTTATTGATCTCGTTCCCTGAAAAAGCAGTTGTATCTGGTCTGTGAAACCAGATAACACTGAACTTTCCCAGGATTTTTGGCTTTTTCTTCACCTCCTCAAAAGGGATAACAGCATGCCGTACTCCGCTGACCTTGCCCAGTAAATCAAACGCTGCCTTTGTTTCCTCATCAAATGCGGATTCAGGGATTGTAGTCAGAAATCCTGCAAGCGGGATTGAATCATCCATAGCATTCTTTGTTCCTGTGTTCGACAGGGGGATGGTGTGCGTCCGGAAAGTCTGACCTTTGGTTGCCTGTGAATATCCCTGCGAGAAACCAAGGATGAATACGATACTGTAAATATGAAATGTAACCAGGTATTTTCTCATAATAGTTCAATAAAATCCTTCAACGAAGCCACCACCATCGTGCCTGAGCCGGTTAAGCGTTCAGTTGCCTGATGACCCTCCGGAACCAGGATGCAATCAACACCGAGGTCTTTTGCAACATCAGCATCATGCAAAGTATCGCCAATGAAAAGAACCTTCTCCGGAGATATTGCTAGATCCCTGATGAGCCGGATGCCGACATCGGTTTTTCCATGGGCATAATGATCATCGAGACCATAAACAAGTGAAAAGAATTTTCCGACATCCAGTTTTACGACCTCATGCCTTAGCTCGTTTTCCTCCCTGGCGGAAAGAATCGACTGTGGAATTCCTTTATCCCTTATGATTTCAAGGATTTTTCTTGCTTCAGGATGCAGTGCGGTTTCATTCTGCCGGTTGTTATACCTTATCATGAAATCCATGCCGACAATTTCAAACGATTCCTTATCAAAGTCAAAGCCCAGTTTCAGGTAATAGTCTTTTACAGGAAAATCGAATATCTCCCTGTAACGTTCAAGTGTGATTTCGGGCAGGGAATGATCCCTCAGCATGCCATTCATAACATCAACGCAAAGCCAGGCATCATTCAGCAATGTTCCGTTCCAGTCCCAGATGATATGAGCATACGAATTAAGGTTTACCGTCATTTTTTCAGTTACTTTTGCAATGGATTGAACCCGCTCCGACGGCGGATCAATGGCCCAAAAATACATAATTTCGACGCGTTGATCATGAATTTTAATAACTTCCTGGATCCTCTTCAGGTTCTTTCGGATTGTGCACTCTGTCCGCGGGGTTGCCACGCAAACCGGCTGACGGGAAAGTCGGGCTATTGCAAAAGTGATGCATCTTTCAACATTTCGAGCATCTGTATTCACCGGGGAGAGGAGCCTCCTGTAAGCGGGAAGGATGGGATTTGCAACATCTTTTTCACGAATTGCAACCTCCAGTGTATTTATTGTCAGAATCACCAGATAAGCATTAATAAACCAGGGAGGAATGCTACAACGGTTCCATTGGAAGATGTGATAAGCCAGATCATATCATTCCTTGACAAAGGGATCAGACGCGTTGGTTTCGTTTCTCCGTCACATTTTATTCCTCAGGTAAAGATCATTATCAGCATCATCGAATCACTTGGATTTAAACCCGTGTGGGTTTACAATTCCAATGGATATGACAAAGTTGAAACACTAAAAAGCCTGGAAGGAAGCATTGATGTATTTCTTCCCGACATGAAATATATGGACCCCGTTCTGGCTGAAGAGTTTTCAGATACCCTAAACTACCCTGATGTGGCAGGATCTGCCTTGCGTGAAATGTACCGGCAGAAAGGATCAGCGTTGCATCTTAATAATGATGGTACCGTGGAATCCGGCATTATTATCCGCCATCTTGTTCTTCCCGGTCACCTTCAAAACAGCGTGGATGTACTACGATTTATCAGGAATGAACTTTCTCCGAAACTCCATATTTCACTGATGTCGCAATATTATCCGACACCACGGGTTGCCGGTCATCCCCATCTCGGCAGAACGGTTACAAAACATGAATATGAGATGGTAGTGGAAGAGATGGGGAAACTCGGTTTGCACAATGGCTGGATACAGGAATATGAAAGTTCATCGCATTACCAGCCCGATTTTGAAAAGGAGCATCCTTTCGAATAAGGCCGCAGCCCTCAGCCTCCTCACCATTTCCCCCGCTTTGTCGGGAACTTCAACGCTTCCTCAAGCATAGCGCAATATTTTTCCCGTGAGATTGATTCAGCCCCAAGACTGAACATGTGTTCCGTTTCAACCTGTGAATCAATGAAGAGAAACTGGTAACCCTTTGCCCTTTCAACAAGATGGAAAAGTGCCACTTTTGAAGCATCGGTTGCATTATGGAACATAGATTCGCCGAAAAATGCACGTCCGAGAGAAACACCGTAAAGTCCGCCGGCTAATTCCCCGTTCTGATAACATTCCACAGAATGGGCATAGCCCAGTTCATGCAATTCGATGTAAGATCTCTTCATATCCTCAGTTATCCATGTACCATCCTGAAAAGGTCTTTCAACAGACGAGCACATATTGATAACACCTTTAAAATCACAATCAAATTTCACTTCAAAAACATTTCTTGCAAGTTTTTGCCTGAGACTGTGTGAAACCCTGAATTTTGAAGGAAAAAGGACCAGCCTGGGATCAGGAGACCACCAGAGGATAGGCTGATCATCCGAGTACCAGGGGAAGATCCCAAGTGAATAGGCTGCGAGCAACCTTGGAATGCTCAGATCTCCACCAACTGCAAGAAGGCCATCCTCCTCTGCAAGTGAGATATCCGGGAAAATAATTTCATCAACCAGTTCAAAGACAGGCATAGGCTATATTTCGTTAAGGCTTTTTATCACCAGCCGGATCACTTGTTCTATTTCGTCCTCCGTAATGGTCAATGGCGGTGCAATTCTGAATGTTCCGGGATTGAAAAGGAACCAGTCAATGATTACACCATTATTAAGCATGGCTTCTGTAAGCTTTACCTTAGCTGAAGGATCGGTAAGTTCAACTCCCAACGCGAGTCCTTTGGACCGTATTTCCTTCACGCTGGGATGTTGCCGGATTGAATCACGAAAAACTTGTCCTTTGGTGCTTGCCTGTTGAATGAGATCATCCGAAGTTAACACATCAAGACTTGCAATTGCGGCTGCACAACTCACCGGATGACCTCCGAATGTCGTGATATGACCCAATTCCGGGTTAAATGCAATGGTATCCATGATCTCTTTTGAGGAAATGAACGCCCCCAATGGCATGCCACCGCCCATGGCCTTCGCAAGAACAAGGATATCCGGGACAAATCCAAAATGTTCAAAGCTGAACAATTTGCCGGTCCGTCCAAATCCCATCTGGACATCATCGAGGATGAGTAAGGCGCCCGTTTTATCGCACTGCTCGCGAATTTGTGTTAAGAAACCTTCTTCTGCAAGGATCATCCCTGCTTCTGCCTGGATCGACTCAATGATCACACATGCTGTCCTGTTCGTGATTTGCAGGATGTCATCGAAATTATTAAACCTGCATGACCGTACCCCGGGAAGTAACGGGCGGAAAGCATTCTTAAGTTCCTCATTGCCCAATACGCTCAATGCTCCGTGAGTGCTTCCGTGATACGCATTCGCATAAGAAATGATCTCAGTTCTCCCGGTAAATCGCTTGGCCAGTTTTAATGCTCCCTCCACAGCTTCGCTGCCTGAGTTAACAAGGTAAACTGATGACAATCCTGCCGGAAGGAACCTGGTAAGCTTCCTGGCCAGTTCTACCTGGGGCGTTTGTATGAATTCACCGTAAACATTGAGATACGAGTACTTTTCCATCTGGGCTTTAACAGCCTCCATCACCTTCGGATGCCTGTGCCCTACATTGCTTACACATATTCCGGAGACCAGGTCGAAATATTTTTTTCCGCTGGCATCGTAAAGGAAAGTCCCTTCTGCCCTTTGAATTTCCAGCCCCATTGGTCTGAACGATGGCAGGCCCAGGTGCCTGAAGAAAAGCTCGCGTTCTGTCATGGCCTTGAAATTTCTTCCGAAAATAAGGAATATTCATTATACTATGGACTAATCAATAATTAAATCAGTAGTTTTTATTGACTTTTTAGTATTTTTATTGGCTGAAACAAGTTCCGGATTTCTACTGGTTGATATTATTATCCAGGGTAACCGGACCAGGTCTAGATCTATCATATAAGCTGGAAATGAAAGACAAAGTGGTCATAATTACGGGAGCATCCTCTGGTATTGGTAAAGCACTCGCTGTTGAATGCGGTCATAGGGGAGCAAAACTGGTGCTTGCTGCAAGGAACAATGAAAAATTGGCAGGCGTAGGGGAGATCCTCAACAAGAACGGAACGCGCTACATCCTTGTGTTAACAGATGTATCACAGGAACAGGATTGCAGGAACCTGATCAATGACGCTGTTGATAAATTCGGCAGGATCGACATCCTGATTAACAATGCAGGGATCTCAATGCGCGCATTGTTTGCTGATGTTGACCTGAATGTCATTCATAAGCTGATGAACACGAATTTCTGGGGCACGGTATATTGTTCAAAATATGCGCTCCCTCATCTTCTTAAAACCAAAGGGTCGCTTGTTGGAGTTTCATCCGTGGCCGGTTATAAGGGATTACCCGGGAGAACAGGCTATTCGGCTTCAAAATTCGCCATGCAGGGATTGCTGGAAGTCATCCGGATCGAAAACATAAAAAAGGGATTGCATGTCCTGATCGCTTGCCCGGGATTTACAGCTTCAAACATCCGGAAGGTAGCACTTTCAAAGGACGGAAGTGCACAGGGAGAAACGCCCCTTGATGAAACCAGCCTGATGCAGGCGGATATTGTTGCACAAAAGATTGCAAATGCTGTGGAAAAGCGAAAAGACAGGATCATTCTTACAACCCAGGGGAAAATGACGGTTTTACTGAATAAATTCTTTCCGAAATTTATGGACAAAATGGTTTATGATCACATGGCTAAAGAGCCGGATTCTCCGTTTAAATAAAATAAAAAAGCCCCGCAAATCTGCGGAGCTCCGGAATAAAATTCGATGAAAGGCTTTACACTAAACCAATTTTACATTTACTGCGTTTAATCCTTTGCGGCCTTCCTGTAATTCGAATGTCACATCATCATTTTCCCTTATCTTGTCAATAAGTCCTGATGCATGTACAAAATATTCTTTTCCAGATTCTGCATCCTTAATAAATCCGAATCCTTTGGATTCATTAAAAAATTTTACTTTTCCTTCTTTCATAAAAAATTGTGATTGTGATTAAAAATTCGCGCAAATATAAAATATTATTTAGAATTATTCAATTTTTATTTTCCGCCAATTCATTCAACGGGAAAATTTGATCAATTGTGATGTACCTTTGCCTGAAACAGGATCTGGCAGAGCATTGACATACACAAAAACGGAGAAGTATGATGGATCAATATAAGGTAAAAGTCCTGAAAATCGAACAGGTTACCCATAGTGTCAAACGGTTTACCATTGAAAAACCGGAAGGTTACTCGTTCATACCGGGACAGGCAACAGACGTATCCATAAACAAACCCGGATGGGAAGACAGGAAACGTCCTTTTACATTCACTTGTCTGAATGAAAATCCATACCTGGAATTTACCATCAAAATTTATATTGAGCATCATAAGGTCACAGAGCAACTTGGGTTGCTCGTTCCCGGAGATGAACTGATCATCCGCGATGTCTGGGGGGCTATCAATTATAAAGGCCCGGGCGTATTCATTGCCGGTGGGGCAGGAGTCACACCGTTCATCGCCATATTCCGTCAATTATACCATGATGGCACTATTAACGGAAACCGGCTGATCTGTTCAAACAAAATGCATGAAGACATTATCCTTGAAGAAGAGTTCAGGATGATGCTTGGCGACAGGTTCATGAATACGCTTACACGTGAAGACCGCCAGGGTTATGAAAACAAGAGGATCGACCAGCATTTCGTTAATAAATACATAGATGACTTCAGCCAGCATTTTTACATCTGCGGACCTGTTCCATTCATCGATTCAGTTAAGAAAGCAATGATTCAGCTCGGGGCTAAACCAGACGTGGTTGTAATTGAAGATTGAAGATCAGAAGGCATGGGGAGATTTATCCATTACCAGGGAAAGCAACAGACTAAAAAATCGGTGTGGACAAGGCATCCGGGTGAAAATATCAGCTTCGTAAATAAGATGCACCATTGACATCGATAATACAACCGGTCATGTATTCTGCTCCATCGGCCGCAAACATCAGAACAGCGTGTGCGATCTCTTCAGGCTTTGCAATCCTTTTCAATGGGCTCTGATCCTTGATCCCCTGTCCTGTCGGTCCATTCAGGATATCCCGGGTCATATCAGTCTCAACCCAGCCTGGAGCAATCACTCCGACGTGAATATTATAGGGTGCAAGTGCCTGGGCAAGTGATTGGCTAAGGGCGTTCATTCCTGCCTTGCTCGCACCATATCCTGGACTTTCGGGTTCTCCCCTGAATGCCCCACGTGAAGAAATATTGATAATCTTCCCAGCCCCTTGTTTAACCATCTGCCGGGCTGCAAAATAACACATATTGGCTGCTCCTGTAAGGTTTACAGCAATTGTCCGATCCCATTTGTCCTTCCATGTTCTGAAATCATCTTCAAGGATCCTGTGATATAGGAAAATTCCCGCATTATTGACCAGGATGTCGACCTTTCCGAATGTATTCAGTATCGCTTCAAAAAGAGGAGGGAGGTTTTCTGAGTCAGAAATGTCAGACCGCACCTTAAGATGAGGCCCGCCTTTGAGCGAACAGATTACCCTCTCTGCTTCATCATCATCATTCCTGTATACGATAACCACATTCGCACCTGCATCCGCGAAACCCTCTGCCACAGCCTTCCCGATCCCCCTCGAACCTCCGGTAACCACAACAACCTTCCCCGTAAAACTAATATTCTTCATTGCTCTTTGCTCATTGTTCATTGTTCATTGTTCATTGTTCATTGTTCATTGTTCATTGTTCATTGTTCATTGTTCATTGTTCATTGTTCATTGTTCATTGTTCATTGCTCAGTCATCCCCGCGAAAGCGGGGACCTTCATGCTCGTCTTACCGATCCAACTAAATCTCCACATTCAGGCCAATCCCGGCAGCTTTCGCCTTTTCATAAACTATTTTTGCGGCAGCAGCATCCTGGATGGCCAGTCCGTTGGATTTGAAGAGTGTGATTTCCTTTTCATTCAGCCTTCCGGCCTTTTTCCCCGTTATGATCTCCCCGAGTTCTGCATAAAAATGAGATTCAGGGATGGCTCCTTCTTTAACAGGAATGATAATATCACCGGCTTCCTTGAAACAAGCCTCTCTCGAATCCCCAACGAATTTTGATCGCTTGATGATCTCAGTATCAAGTTCGCGTGCATTGGGAGTGTGACTTCCAATCCCGTTGATATGCGTACCTTCTTTCACCTTCTTTCCGTCAAAGACAGGGACAGCCGATGAGGTAGCTGTACAAATGATATCAGCATTCAGGACATCAGCAGGTGTACCAGCTCTTTCGATTTCAAGGTTCAATTTAACACTCATTTCTTTTATAAATGCAAGAACTGCATCCGCTGAAATATCATATACGATTGCCTTTGATAACGCTCTGGCTTCAGCAACAGCCCAAAGCTGCATCCTTGCCTGTACGCCTGACCCAAAAATACCGGCGACCTGACCATAGTCTTTTCTCGCCAGGAATTTCGTTGCAACGCCACTTGCCGCTCCCGTCCTCACTGCCGTAAGGTAACCGCCATTCATAATGCATATCACATCTCCTGTCACGGGATCCTGCAGTAAAACCTTGCCAATCGTGGTCGGAAGGTTGTGTATGGAAGGATTGTTCTTATAAACAGTCACAACTTTACACGCTAAAGCCTCCATCTTTTTCAGATAAGCAGGCATGTACAGAGAAAGGCCGTCAGGCGGCGCAATGGCCGTTCGCAAAGGCAGAACAGCAGTACCTTCGGCAAGTTCTGAAAATGCCACTTCCATGGCTTCCATGCAGCCTTTCATTTCAAGAACAGACGCCACCTCATTCTTATTTAGTATTAAAGTCATCACTTCCTCCTTAATTAATTGTTTTGGTTCATATTCGTATCAAAAGTATAAATTTCTATCTTCTGTCCTCCATCTTCCATTCTCTATTCACTTTCATCTTTTGTGATTTCAGACCCCTTAATTCTGACTTCAGATCTCGGGTGGAACTGCAGGATGGTACTCCGAAGAAACTCCCTGTCAAGGTGGGTGTAGATCTCGGTGGTTGTAATTGATTCATGCCCGAGCATCTCCTGCACTGCGCGAAGGTCTGCGCCTCCTTCCACAAGGTGTGTGGCAAATGAATGCCGGAATGTATGAGGACTGACACTCTTCCTGATTCCTGCCTTTTTTACAAGGTCCTTGATAATTGTAAAAACCATGACCCGGGTCATTTTTTTACCACGCCTGTTCAGAAAAAGGATATCCTCGTTTCCATTGACGATTGGTAAAAGGTTTCGCTTGGATTTCAGGTAAATGCCGATTTGTTTCTGTGCAACACGACCAATAGGAACAATCCGTTCTTTATCACCTTTACCGGTTACTTTGATAAAACCATCCCTGAAAAAAAGGTTGGATATCCTTAGATCCGTAAGTTCACTTACACGTAATCCACATCCATACAAAGTCTCCAGTATCGCTTTATTGCGCTCTCCTTCAGGTTTGCTCAGGTCGATCGCATCGATAATCTTATTGATCTCATGAATGTGAAGGGTTGATGGCAATTTTCTTCCGATCTTTGGGGACTCAAGCAGTTCTGTTGGATCTTTCTGGATGATATTTTCAAGAAGCATGTATTTGTAAAAGCCTTTTAAACCTGAGATGATTCGTGATTGTGAGCGGGCAGACATGCCTGATCCTGTAATCCATTTTAGAAAATCCTGAAGATGATGCTGCTCGATTTGTTGAGGATATAAGCTCAGGTCAGCACCCATAAGGTACTCCAGGAGTTTACCTACATCATGGATATATGCATCAACAGAATTAGGGGATAGAGATCTCTCAAGCTGAAGGTATGCTTTGAACCCGTTAATATATGACTGCCACTCTTTCAATGGAGATTCAGGTGAAAAAGTTAAATAAAAGGATGATGCAAATTAAGCACATTCTCATTGTTTCTGCGAAAATAAACCGGATATCTTGATCTGCTGAAGATAAAAGTAGGAAATTATTTTGGATTTTAAATGAAAATTTATAATTTTGCAGTCCCTAAAATTTAATGAAGGCATAAAATGGCTAAGAAGAGTAAAGATCAGAGGATTCAGGTGATACTCGAATGTACGGAACAGAAAACCAGCGGTGTACCAGGTATTTCCCGTTATATTTCAACGAAGAACAAAAAAAATACCCCGGAACGTCTTGAGTTAAAGAAATATAATCCTTACCTGAAGAAAAAAACAGTTCATAAAGAAATCAAGTAAACGTCCCCAGTTATGGCAAAGAAAGTTGTTGCAACATTCCAGACAGGTACCGGAAAAGATTTTACCAAAGTGATCAGAATGGTAAAATCCCCAAAAACCGGAGCATATGTTTTTAAAGAATCGATTGTTCCCAACGATGCAGTGAAGGATTATCTTAAAACTTCAGGAAATTGAAAATTCTGTCATCAGTTGAGGAAAAGCTTTTTTCGTACTGAGAAAAGCTTTTTTTTATTATTGAAACTTAAAAAAGCGTCAGAAACGGTCAATCACAGCATTTCGGTTATCTATTAAACAAACAATGGGCATTTTCAAATTCTTCTCCAAAGAAAAAAAGGAAAGTCTTGATCAGGGTTTGCAGAAGACGAAAAGCAATCTCTTTTTAAAGATTTCCAAGGTGGTCGTTGGAAAAACTACCGTGGACGATGAAGTATTGGACAACCTTGAGGAGATTCTTGTCACTTCGGACGTAGGTGTAGAAACAACATTGAAGATCATCGAACGCATCCAGAAAAGGGTAGCAAAAGATAAATACCTTGGAACCTCCGAACTGAATGCATTGCTGAAAGAAGAAATCGCCGGGTTGCTTCAGGAAAATAAGAATGCGGACGCCGTTGAATTCAGCACACCCCCCGGCATCAAGCCTTATGTAATCATGGTTGTTGGCGTGAACGGCGTCGGGAAGACGACAACGATCGGGAAACTGGCTTACCAGTTCAAGAAAGCCGGAAAATCGGTGTTGATCGGTGCCGCGGATACCTTTAGGGCGGCTGCTGTTGACCAGATCAAGATATGGTCTGAACGTGTCGATGTTCCTATCGTGATGCAGGCCATGGGTTCCGACCCGGCGTCCGTTGCATACGATACAGTGAAATCAGCATTATCACGAGATATTGAAGTTGTTATCATCGATACAGCAGGGCGATTGCATAATAAGATCAACCTGATGAATGAACTTTCAAAGATCCGGAAGGTAGTGCAAAAGCTGATCCCCGATGCACCGCACGAAATTCTCCTTGTCCTTGATGCCTCTACAGGACAGAATGCGATTGAACAGGCAAAACAGTTCACCGCTGCCACCGAAGTGAATGCCCTCGCCCTCACCAAACTCGACGGTACTGCAAAAGGCGGTGTCGTTATCGGGATTTCCGACCAGTTCAGGATCCCCGTTAAATACATTGGCATCGGTGAAAAAATGCAGGATTTGCAGGTTTTTAACCGCTTCGAATTTGTTGACAGCCTCTTCTCCTAATATTCATCCGCTTGAAAACCAACCAATCTCCCGGTAAGATCGGAATAATTTCCTTGGGATGTGCTAAAAACCTTGTGGATTCTGAAATTCTAATGGGCCAGATGCACCTGAATAATTTCAGAATTGTACATAACCCTGAAAAAATTTCTGGTATACGGACCATGGTAATAAACACATGCGGGTTCATCAGGGATGCAAAACAAGAGTCAATCGATACGATTTTAGAATATGTTCAACTGAAAAAAGCTGGGAAGATCAACCATCTCTTTGTGATGGGGTGTCTTTCGGAACGATATAAGGAACAACTCAGGAAGGAGATCCCTGAAGTTGACGAGTACTTTGGAGTAAATAACCTTGAAGAGATCATCGTCAGGGTAGGAGGAGAGTATAAAAGAAATCTTATCGGAGAGCGCAGGTTAACAACACCATCTCATTTTGCATACCTTAAAATTGCGGAGGGTTGCGACCGGCAGTGCTCATTTTGCGCCATTCCGCTGATACGCGGGAAACACAGATCCCGTCCACTTCAGGAAATTCTTACTGAAGCGAAGACTCTCGTTTCAAACGGGGTCAAAGAGCTCAACATCATTTCTCAGGACACCACCTATTACGGATTTGATTTTGACAAGCGGAAGCATTTACCTGAACTGTTGTCGGGCCTTGCTGAAATCCAGGGGCTGGATTGGATCCGGCTTCATTATACCTATCCCGATGGATTCCCTCTCAGTATCCTTGATGTAATGAAGCATTACCCGAACATTTGTAAATATATCGACATTCCATTACAGCATATAAGCCCCCGGATCCTGCGATCTATGAGGCGGGGCGCAAGTGCAAAAGAAACGATAAGGCTGATCAGCAAAATCCGTGAAACCATTCCTGAAATCGCCCTGAGAACAAGCCTGATCGTAGGCTATCCCGGGGAAAGCAAACGAGAATTCGATGAACTGGCCCATTTTGTCTCAGAACAGAAATTCGACAGGCTTGGAGTGTTCACATACTCCCATGAAGAAGATACACATTCCTACAATCTGAAGGATAATATCAGGCCAATGATAAAAAATAAAAGAGCGGCCGAAATTATGAGTATCCAGGAAAGTATTTCCTTGGAAAAAAACCTTTCGAAAACGGGGACAATGATGAAAGTAATTGTTGACAGGGAGGAGAACGATTTTTATATAGGACGGACAGAGTTTGATTCACCGGAGGTGGATAATGAGGTCCTTATCAGGAAAACCTCGAAACTGAAAACAGGAAGCTTTTACAAGGTAAAGATCGTGGAGGCACTTAATTTTGACCTGGTTGGTGAAATTGTACTGAAATAATTTACTTGAGTAATATTTTATATTTTTGCTAAAACAAATAAAATGCATATGAAGACAAAAGTTCTGATTTTAGCACTTACGCTATTATTGCCAGCCATTCTGTTCTCACAAAATTTTACAGATGCAAAAAAAGCCGACACAATTAATAAAACAGACTCGAAAAGCCAGAAAATTGGCTATTGGGAGGAACGGATAGGCGACCAGATAAGTAAAGGGGTTTATATCAACAATAAAAAAACCGGGAACTGGATAACATGTCTTCAGTCGGGGTTGATCATCAAACTTGAATATTATGAAAATAACCTGAAAAATGGCATTGCACTTACGCTTGATAAAAAAGGCCACCTTCTGAAACAGGAGTTTTACAGGAACGATCTGCTGAACGGGATGTGCATCAGCTATAGTCAATACAGCGAAGTTCCCACATCAGAGATCAGTTATTCACTTGGTGCAAAATCTGGGGTATCTAAGATCTATTACGATAATGGAAAGGTCCAGGAAGAAGCGACTTACAAGGATAATAATAAGGATGGATTGGCCAAATGGTATAACAATGCAGGGAAACTGCTTGCTGAATACAATTATAAAAAAGGTCAGTTCGACGGTGTTCAGAAAACCTATTACGACAATGATTCTCTTCAGACCGTCATTTCATATACGAATAACGTGATGAACGGTGATAACAAAGAATTCTACAGGAACGGTAAAATGAAGGTATCGGGTGTTTACCTGAACGGTCAGAAGGAAGGTGCCTGGATCGAATACGATGAAACGGGGAAAGCCATCAAAACGTCAAAGTACAAAAATGGTGTCGTTAAATAAGCGTCAACGATATCTTTTCCTATATGCGTAAACTTCGCAATCCTTTTGTTAAACTGGAAGGATACAATTGTTTTGGCTGTTCACCTGATAACCAATCCGGCCTTAGGTTGTCTTTTACTGAGGAAGGGGATGAACTGGTTTCCAGGTGGACACCTATTCCAGGCTTTCAAGGTTATATGAATGTTCTTCATGGCGGAATCCAGGCAACTCTGCTGGATGAAATTGCAAGTTGGGTCGTCTATGTAAAGTTGGGTGTAGCGGGTGTAACATCAACGTTAAATGTTCGGTATCTGAAACCGGTATATGCTGATAAAGGCGAATTGACCATCAGGGCCCGTCTTAAAGGACAAAGAAGGAATCTTGCAGACATAGAAGCAAAACTCTTTGACTCGGACCAGATGCTCTGTGCTGAGGCTGTTGTAACCTACTTCACATATTCTTCAGCAAAATCCAGGTCAAGCCTGTATTATCCTTCCAGGGAAGATTTCTATCTGTAACTTATTCCTGCGGGAGTTTTTGTGGATCATTCCTTATCAGGCCATCCGGAATTTGCCATTAATAAAAGGCTCTGATGTTGTGAATTAATTGGCTATTCCATTCTTAATAACATAATCCTTCCGGATGGATCTGCTCTTGAATGAATATTTCTGGTTATAGCCGTTTCTGTTTTTCTTGGCGTTGTATTTCTTATGGTAGCTGCCAGTATTGCAGGTCGACTTTCTCGAACTCTTGCATGAAGGGAGTATGTAAACAGGAATTAGGATTAAGACCAGGAAATACAGGATGATCTTTAAACGACTCATGTAATTTTCCATTTAATGGATACTGTGAAACGGGATGTAAAATTATTAAATAAATTAAATGGCTTCCTTTTTTTTTATATTTTTGTATTAGAGATTTATACCTCATCAAAATCAATATTGAAATCAGTGAAAAATTATTACATCATGAAAAAATTCAACCTTATTACCTTGATTTTTATTCTTATAATTACAGGATTATGCAAGGAGTCATCTGCACAGAAGAATACTACTGTTAATCAGGTCATCGTTGTGAACAGCGGCAGATTTGAAACAGTCCCGCCATTTTTCGATTATGTTACCGTTCAGACCTATGATCCGGTCACGCATGCTGTAGTCATCTTTGATACAATTTATACCCAGTCAGCTCAGGATGTCCTTATTGTTGATCATTTTGCCTATGTAGCTGCTCAGGACAGCCTGATCAAATATGATATTGACACTCACCAAAGGCTTGCTGCTATTCAGGATTCTGGCATGTCGAAACTTGGCTTCTATAATGATATGCTTATCGTAACCAAACAGGCTCCTATAGTTCGTTTCCGGCTTGAAGCGCTGAACTCTTCAAACCTGGCCCTCTTAGGTTCAGTTGAAAACATTTCAGGAGATTGCGGCGGAATGGTTGCAGATAAAGATTCAATCTATGTTGCAGTCAATGGAGGCTACCTGGGTACTGAGGGAAAAATTGCTGTAATTGACCCCGGTACGTGGACTGTGACAAGGGAGATCAATCTGGGTGCGGCTGCCATTGGAATATGGAACCTCTATAGTTATAATGGATTTATTTATTCTGTGAACCGCACGCCATTCGGAGCTGGTAATGTCGGAAGTATTTCCAAATACAGCCTATACAATTATACATTCACCAATAAAGTATTGAATGTTGTGGTTGGTGATGGATATGGGATCAATGGCGAACTCCTTTACCTTGGCCTCAATTATGGCATTGGGTCCTATAACCTCATGTCGGATGCGATCGCAGATACAATTGTTATAAATGATCCTGGTTCTGTAAATCATATCTATATCCTGAATGGCGCTCTCGATTATGTTAACAACTATTTATACATGAATATTGGCAACCGGACAACTTTTGGTATCGGGGTAGTTGGAAGTACAGCAGGAGATTCAATCACTTCCTTCAGTGAAGGACTTAGTGCGGATTGCATTGCCATTGATTTCAGGACCCCGGTCGGTATCAGTAAGGGTAATTCCAATGAACAACAGGTTTCGGTATTCCCGAATCCGGTGAGGGATGTTCTGCATGTAAACCTCACAAAACTTGAAAATGAAGGAACCCTCCGGATATTTGATGTTACCGGACGTTTATTGAAAAGTGTTTCAATCCCGAACAATGAAAACAATGTTAACATTGACTGTTCATCATATCTGGAAGGTGTGTATTTTGTCTCGGTGACTTCCGGTTCGGGTGTAAAAACATTAAAATTCATAAAGAAATAGGGAATTTCCCGGAATTCGCTTCCAGCCTTCGCTAATAATTTCTATACTTCAAATTATGAAATCGCCTGTTTATATTATCCTTGTGACGGGTTTGTTTTTTCTTTCTTCAGGTTATAGTTCTTTTGCTCAGTATCCACCACCTGCAGGACAAACCGGTACGACGGCAATGTTCAGAGACAGTGCTGCATTTATAAGTTGGGCCACTAACTGCATCGTAACACGTGGCTATGTTAACATCGCTGATACTAATTTTCTGTATAACGGTTCCAACAGGGCTACATACGGCGATGAGTACTATGGAGTAGGGAAAGCAAATGATTCGGTGGTAAGCCTTGGTGACGGCGGTATTGCCATCCTGACTTTCAGTCTCCCGATTGCAAATGGTCCTGGTAATGATTTTGCAGTGTTTGAAAATGGTATCAGTGATTCTTTTCTCGAATTGGGATTTGTCGAGGTAAGTTCCGATGGTATCACATATGTCCGGTTCCCTTCGTCTTCGCTTACACAAACCCAGCAGCAGATTGGAACATTTGGAGAAATTGATGCAACAAAGATTAATAACTTTGCGGGTAAATACCGCGCTGGTTTCGGCACTCCCTTCGACCTTCAGGATATTTCTGATAGCTCAGGTATTAACCTTAACCAAATAGGATATGTCAGGATCATTGATGCGGTTGGTTGCATTCAAAGCCCTTATTCTACGCATGATTCACAAGGGAATATCGTCAATGATCCCTGGCCGACTCCTTTCTGGTCCTGTGGATTCGACCTTGACGCTGTTGGGGTGATTAACGCCGGTCAGGAATCAACTGGCGACAAGTTTGACAATCATAGCCTGGTAACTTATCCGAGCCCCGTCACAACTGTTCTTCATCTCGTATCAGGGAATACTCCCATGATCTCTTATTCGATCACCAATCTGCAAGGGCTATTGGTCCTCAGAGAAAACATAGCCGGCACGAAGGCCTCGGTTGATCTTTCTGGATTTCCAGAAGGCTTTTATTTCATCTCAGTAACCTTTCGGGATGGAAATATAGTTTCGAAGAAGATCATCAGGAAATAGCTGAATATTTCTTATTTGATACGGTTGATAGCAAAAACAATTTATAAAGTTTTTATTGTTTGGATACTGCTGTTGGTTCTTCCGGTGAAACAAGTATTCGCCCAGGTACTGAAAGATACCCTTCATCTTAATGAAGTTGAAGTAAAATCCAGTTTCTCTGTGAAAAATCAGGGATTCAAGAAAGTCAGGATCGATTCCACATTGCTAATTCCACAGTTAAGCGCTGATCTATCAACGATTCTTACACGATACTCCACGATATTTATTAAATCCTATGGAGAGGGAAGCCTTGCAACACCATCTTTCCGTGGTACTTCATCCAATCATACAAATGTTGAATGGAATGGTGTAAACATCAACTCTCCAATGCTGGGAATGACTGACCTTTCACAAATACCAGTTTCCCAATTCGATGGAATTGAAATTCTATACGGTGCCGCAGGAATATCAAAAACGAGTGGGGCATTTGGAGGCGTTATCGATTTGGTTACATATCCAACGTGGAACGACAGGGTAAACCTAACGATTGCCCAGTCCATTGCATCTTTTAACACATTCACCACAACGGGAAATGTTGCTGCAGGTGGTAATAAGATCCAATCCATTACAAAGTTCAATTACAAATCATCAATAAATGATTTCGTCTATTATAATTATGCTGATTCAGTTAAAATTACCGAACATCAAACAAATAGTTCCTATGATCTGGGGGGAATTACCGAAGAGTTGTTCTTTAAGTTAAACAGGAAGAACTTTCTTACAACAAAGCTTTGGTACAGTAAGGATCACAAGAATATTCCGCCGATCACAACGAACAAGAATCCGAATCATATTGAGAACCTGTCGGATGAAGCATTAAGAAGTCTGGTAGAATGGAAATATCTTGAGAGAAATTATTCCCTGACCGTACGATCTGCAGTTGTCGATCAATTCATGCATTATATCAACGATAGCCTGAATTCAAAACATCAGACCTATTCACTTGTAAACCGAGTCCGGTTCAACTACTCCGGGATCAGGAACCTGACTGTTAAACCAGGGATCGATATCAACTATGACTGGGTTTTCACGGATTCATATGATGCAGATAAATCCAGAAGTACCAATGGTCTTTTCTGTGAAATTAATTATAACTTTTTGAGAAAAACTGACCTTTCTCTGGTTCTGCGTCAGGATATCATTGACGGTAAATTCCTTCCATTTGTCCCAGCGTTTGGAATAGATTATCGCCCCTTTGACAAAATCAGCCTTTCGTTCTCTGGCAATATATCGAAAAACTACCGGTATCCCTCCTTGAACGACCTATACTGGAGTACCTTTGGAAATCCAGATCTGAAGCCTGAAACTGATTATGCAGGAGAGCTGGGAATGACATATAAATTCACAAACAGGAAGGGAAACTTTTCCTTTGAAACTGAAGTGTCAGGCTATTATTCCAGGATGATCGATCTGATCGTCTGGATGCCCGGCTCTGATGGTCGGTTTAAACCAGTGAATCAACGTGAAGTTGCAGCAAGAGGAGCAGAGATCGGACTAAACTTATCATGGTCACTTTTTGGAGTTACCATGACTTTCGACAATAATTACAATTATTGCAAATCCACATACGAAAAAGCCGTTCTCGAAAATGACAATTCATTGGGGAACCAGGTCATCTATGTTCCGATTAATCTTGCTAACTCAACGTTGTCAATCCTTTGGAAAGGATTTTCACTTTCAGGGAATTTTACTTTCGTCGGAAAACGTTTCCTTTGGCCTGACAACATTGAGTATATGCCTTCCTATGAATTATTTAATCTATATCTTGGAAAAAGTTTTTCTATTAAAAATAATGTGCTATCTTTACAACTTCAAATAAATAACCTGCTCAACCTCGACTATCAGTCAATTGCTTATCGCCCTATGCCAGGGAGAAACTTTGAGCTGACATTGAGGTACAACTTTAGGAGACCAATTCAGAAGTAGATTTTTCAGGTTAAATTCATTGCTGTGATAATTATTCAGAATAAAACATATTTACGCCTCCCGTTCCAATTTCTGGTATTTTTCCTCCTGATCCTGATTCTTGTTTCTTGCTCAAAAGATCCGATCAGACCAGTCGATCCCAATACACCTGTTACCCCTCCTGTTATCCCTGATACTGTGCATAATGGGATGTATGTGATCAATGAAGGAAACTTCAACCAGGGGAATGCTTCTGTAACTTTTATCGATTTTGATGATACCATCGTTGAGCAGGATTTGTTTGGCAGAGTCAATGACCGGCCTCTTGGCGACGTTGCTGAAGCAATGAAAGTATACAATATGAAAGGGTATATTGTTGTTAATAATTCAAATACCGTTGAGGTTGTATCCTTACCGGATTTCAAGTCGGTCAAATCGATCACTGGGTTCAATTCTCCAAGAAATATTGAATTTATCGACTCCAATAAAGCCTATGTTACAAACCTTCTTAAAGATATTTCTGTAGTGGATCTCAACACCATGACCGTTACAAAATCGATCGCTACTCCAAACTGGACAGAAGGCATGATCAGGTATAAGAATTTTGTTTTTGTGACCTGTATCGGAAAATATTCTCAACCAAACTCTGAACGGACTGCAAAATTATATGTGATCGATTCAAAGGAAGACAAGATCATTGATAGTATTTCCACAGGCAAAGAACCACTTGGTATCGTTATCGACCTGAGGGAGAAGATCTGGCTTCTTTGTACAGGTGGCTATGATAATTTTGAAGCTCCTTCACTTATCAGGATTAATCCGGATGCACGGATTGTTGAAAAAGTATTTCATTTTCCGGATGCAAAAGATATTCCATCCAGATTATGCATTAACAAGGGAAGGGATACTTTATATTTTCTGAAAAGCGGGATTTTCCAAATGCCAATCTCTTCTTCCGCTATTCCTGGTGCTGCCCTGGTACCTTCAAACGGGCGTCTGTTCTATGGTCTTGACATTTGTCCGTTAAATGGGAACATTTTTGTTTCCGATGCTGTGGATTTTGTTCAATACGGTTTTGTATACAGGTTCAACCAGTTGACGGCTGCTCAAATAAACAAATATCCCGCAGGAAGGATTCCCGGATATTTTTGTTTCTCCAGTACCACCACAGGTAAATAGCACAGGTACATAGAACAAAATATACCGGAAACAGACTTTTAACGACCGGTTAAAACTCTATTTCCAGCTTGAAGATGAATTCAGGATGATCTCTTTGAGTTCATTAAGTATCATGGCCGTAGCACCCCAAATAAGATGCCCGTCAATCTCAAAACAAGGTGCGGAAATTTTAAATCCGTTCCCTACAACAAACTCTTTGGTTTTTAATGAATTTTCATCTATTAGAGTTTCCAGGTCAACAATAATCACATCATCTACTTCCTTGGGATCAGGAGTAAAATCAGGTTGTTTGTTCATAAATCCGACAATTGGCGATACAAGGAAATTACTCGGTGGTATATAAAGATCCGTCAGCCGTCCTATTATTGTCACCATTCCTGTTTCAATCCCAATCTCTTCTTTTGCTTCTCTCAGTGCGGTATTTTCAATATCCCCATCCTCTTCTTCGCGCTTTCCACCAGGAAGAGCAATCTGACCAGAATGAACTCCGTCGTACTCAGGACGAAGTATCAGCACTATTCCTGTACTGTTCTGCAGCTTTAAGGGAAAGAGAAGGATAAGGACACCGCTTGGGATGGCATGAGTGGGATCAGGTTCACCCATTAGTTCCCTGATCCTCGCTAAAGATGACATCTTTAATTGCATTTCCTTTCCCGGTAAAGGCTTTTTAAGCCCCTCCGTGATCCGGTTTATCAGTTCAAAATACTCCATTTTTGTGTTCGCCTATCTAATATTGCAAAAGTAAGTATGATTCTTTAACGCTAGGGTTTAACATGATCGTATATCTGGTTTATAAAATCCAAAATTCAGAAAACAGGGATTATTCAGGTTTTGGAAATTCGATTAGAAATTTTTTGTATAATTGTTCCGTCAATATAATATGATCAACCATGGTAAAGCAAAAAACAAAACCGGCTAACGAGAATGAAAGTCAGCTGACTTCGGGAAAGGAACTGATTTTGTACAACGATGATTTCAATACTTTTCAATTTGTGATAGAATCACTTATCGAAGTGTGCGAACATGAATTTTACCAGGCCGAAACGTGTGCTTATCTGGCCCATTACAGGGGAAAATGTCCGGTCAAGTCCGGGGCGTTCACGGATCTTAAACCAATTTTTGATGAATTGACACGTAGAGGATTAACAGTGGAAATTGAATAATGTTCAATCAGTTAATAACTTTTCTTCCAGAAAGTATCATTCCATTTAAAATATCAGTATCTATAGACCTTTTATCAATATCTCTATTACTAACAAATTGTTCATAACTCCTGTTTGGAAAATGTTCAAATCCAAATCGCTAAAATCTTGACTTTGCCATTTTCAATATAGTATATTTGATTCATCAAGCGAGAGATAAAAGGTCTGATGGTGAAGGTGGGCCGCACTGTTTGACCCTGCAAAGGGAAGAACCTAAGGTTCCAGACTCGAAAATCCCGAACCGCAAGGGGAGGGGGAAGAAAAGTAACTTCATCATCCAGGGGAAGCCGGAACGAAAAATCTGCAAAGAAATTTCGTAAAGGTGACCGGGGAGAAAGAATAAGGGAAACCTGCTTTAAGTAACCCAACCATAATAACTGTACCTTGACTTGCCCGGAAGCTACGGTTGACGGGATTAAGGATGGGAACCTTTTCAAAAGAGAGGTTCCCATTGTGTTTAATTCTTGTTCAACTACTTCTTTGCGGTGGTTATAACCAGGCTTATTTCTTTCGTTTTATCCAATTGATCTGTAATCCTGAGCAACCAGGTTTCAGGCCCGGATCCTGAATTGGAAAAATTTGAATGCTGGTAAGAAAAAGTTGATGTTGAGAGTACAGAATCCAAAACTGTATTCGGCTTGTTATCAAACGTCCGTGTGATCAGCAATTGTTTCAGGTTAGAATTTGTACCGCTTGATTTTGCAGTAATTCCAAACAGGATAGCTGATCCCGGGGGGACTGTAGTATCGTGAGAAATATACCCGTTACCACTTGTGAGTGTTAACGCGGGTATTGAATCAACTGGAGGAGTTGGTGTTGGTGTTGGAGTGGTATCATCAGATTTTTTTTTGCATGAAGAAAGAATGATCATGATCCCCAATAATGGGATAATCGCGAGAAAAAATATTTTTTTCATATACCAGGTATCAATAATTTATACTTCATTAATTCATCAAATTTAGGAATAAAATTTGGAAATGGTTAAGAGAATAAGAGTTTTTTCATTTTGAGCCTCAAAGGATAAAGGGGATGATGACTTTCCTTTTATCCGGGTAATCAGCAAACTTTGTTTTGTACCAGGCATGATGGTGAATAGCCCTGGGAAGAAGATTGCATACCGTCCAAATGGCAAATGAAAGCCCGGGAAGGCTCCATGTCATGATGGCAAACCCAAACCATTCGATGATCTCACCAAAGTGGTTTGGACATGATATATAATTGAACATTCCTTTTACTGGAATAATATATCCAATTTCTCCGGGCTTCCTAAGATGAATCAGGATATTGTCAGAATACATATTGATTGCCATGCCTCCGAGAAATAAAAATATGCCAATGATAAAACGTGGATCATAAAGCCACGCCAAGTCATATTTTCCGGCAAGACTGCCAAGATAGTATCCATTAATAAATGCATTCACAAGGTTAAAACCAAAGGCCATAAGAACAATGGCAACTGGCATTTTTTTTCCTTTTGTTTTCAGCCTGAATGGGAAAATGATCGTCCTGTTTAGATAATGGATCACCCAAAGTGAGAAAAAAATGAAAGGAACTGTAGAGATGCTGTTCTTCCCAAAAAGAAATAAAAAACTAAAAAATAACAGGGCTGGGGATTCCATAATAATCCATCCAAGCCTGTTTGGTAAAAGACCCCCCCATTTATTGGAAGTATGCCTTCCGTATGGGGCAATAAACTTTAAAACGAATGGGAATATCAGGATTGCAATGGCAATCCAGATGTAAACAATCAAATAAAAGGCATTTTCATTCATCATCTTCATTCTTTATTCTTTTAAGCAATAAAACCATTTTGTCTGAACCAGATAAACGTATCCCTGATGGTGTCATCCAGGTTTCTTGGTTTATATTCAAGGTCTTTACAGGCCTTCGAAATACTGATGTTTTGATTGCTTTTCTCCAGTATCAACAACGATTCTGAAGTATATAGCGGTTCAACGCCTGTTATCTTGCTATATGCAGTAATAAATGGTAAACCAACTCTTGCAATCCAGAAGGGTAAAACTGTTTGGATCGTTTTTACGCCCGTATGCTTCCTTATTAGGTCCGAGACTTCTCTGATCGTATGATAATGTCCGCCAAGCAAATATTTTTCCCCGTTTATTCCCTTGGTAATAGCGGAAATTGCACCATCAACAATATCTCTCACATCTACCCAGTTATACCCTCCGGGTACCAGTGACGGAATTTTACGGTTATACAATTGGATCAGTGCTTTGCCAGAAAGTGAAGGCTCGATATCCATTGGACCAATTATTGCAGTTGGACTCAGGATCACTGCATTTAGTCCGTTCCGGGCAGCGTCTGCAACAATTCGTTCCCCATCTGCCTTTGACCTGTCATAGGATAAGGCTTCGTTTCCAACAAGTGGCTGGTTTTCATCAAGTAACTGATTGACTGGTCCATGTAGAAATGCATGGATGGAACTGAAGTGAATAAACCGTTTCACTTTGGCCTCATTTGCAACTTCGACCATATTCCTTGTTCCTTCGACATTAATCTCTCTGACAGATCCATCCGGATCTCCTTTAATTGATATCCTGGCAGCGAGGTGAAAAACAACGTCGGAACCGTCGACCAGGGTCCTTAGGGAATCCTTGTTCAGCATATCCCCCCGGATCATATCAACGTTAACCCGTTTTAATCCAGTATCGTTTGTATGACAGAGGGCCCTTACCTCATGGCCTTGTTGTTTCAGTTTCTCACACAAATTGATTCCCACATGACCATTGGCACCGGTAATTGCAACTTTCATAATGCTTCTTTTCACTTGTGCCGGCAAAGATAGCAATATTGAAATAAAGCAATTTCCGATTTCTTCTGAAATCAGGCAGATCGTTGATTTAATTCAGTTTTTGCCCGGAGGATATTCTGGATTGGCCGGAATTCATTCCGGATAATCTCCCAGCGCCCTGGATATTCCTTGAAAAGGTGAATGATTTTCAGGCGGTGCTTTTTTAGCGCATCTGATATGGCCGGGGGTGTAACAGGGGTTGGAAATTCATTACCAAGGTTCGCACTGGTAAGTAACTTGTTCCTGGTTTTTACATTGAGTGCTGCATTCTCAAGTTTATCAAGAAGAACCAGTGTTTTCATATACCTGACAGGAACCTCTTGATTATTTTCAGGGTGGACTTCCTGTGTTGCTTTTTTCACCGGTTTTGAAGTATTCAGATGAAAATCCATTATGATGATCTCACTTAAAAGCGAATCGATAGTCAGCGATTCAGCAAATAGAGCAGCTTTCTCAAGGATTTCACCCATGTCATTAAAATCCCCGTCAAAATTTTTCAGCTTTTCGATTGCACTATCACTGAAACTGAATTTCCTCGAATACCTTTTCGAAATATCGAGCAAATATTTTGAGCACAATTGTACAAAACCATTATCGTATTTAGCTTGTGTAGCTTCAAGTTCATTCCGTAAACTGTTGATTTCAAAAACAAGGGTTCTTGTATTTTCCTGAAGCTCACTGAAGAGTTTTCTGTCTTCTTCCAAGGTTGAAAAATAGGAGTTGATCGCATTTCTGACAATATGGGCGATAATAAATTTATTGTCGGTTGAAAGTAGTTTGTCGGTATTTACAACCCCGAAATTACTCCGGTTTTCATTGAAATAAACAAAGAATAAATCGTTCAGATGGTCAAATCGGCTAGGATACCTGATTAATAATATATTGTTATTTAACTCATTAAATATACCTATCTGAACATTCTCCTTAATCTGAATCTCGAAGGGAATATTTTCTTTTTGCATCCAGGTATATGGAGTGGTTTCATTCCTCAACCTGGAAATAATGCTTAATGAATCCTTCAAGGATAATTCCTCAAGTTTATATTCTTCCTGAATCTTTTTCAAGGACATTGCCAGGATATTCCCTGAATCAGGGGAGTGATAAATTGTAACCACCTTTTCAATTCCAGGAAGGATTTCTGGAAATTTCTTTAAAATGAAAAGAACAGGATTTTCACCGAATGAAAAGGATCTTTTCATAAGAAGGGCTAAAAGGGCGAAAAGTAAGTGGCAAATATAAGCTTAAATTTTTGCTTAAGCAAATTTTAGCTAAACTATTTGCTTAATTAATTTCAGCTCGCATTTTTGCTTTTAGTTCAATGAAAAATTAAGTCAATTTATTACTTAAATAACTTGATATCAATATTTTAATTATTGTATTTTCGCTTTTTATTAAGATATTTAATGTTTCTTCCAGACCAGATAATTAAGTATATTTAAGTAATTAATCCTTTGAAAAGATGGAATACGCAGAGATCATGAGTACCAGGATCGCTTACTGGCAACAACGGTATGATCCATACAACAAGTACGGTCAAAAAGTAGTTCCGCAAAAACAACGGAAAACCAAAAGAACAGAAAAAGTGCAACAGAAACTGTTGACCGGGCTCAGTTATCTTTTTTCCTTTTTTCTGTAAGAAATTGCTCTATTTTTGTGAATGACAAAACTTTCCTTTTCACTCTGATCTCATGAGCAAATGATATACAATCAATGGTATGTAATTCTTGAATCAACGGACTTAAAACAGCATAAAACACTGAAAGTAAGACGTATGAATGAGAACCTTGTTTTATGGAGGGATCAATCGAATAACATTAGCTGTATTGAGGACAGATGCTGCCATCGAGGGGCTTCTCTTGGTTGCGGGAGGATTGTAGGCGGATTGCTGGAATGTCCTTTTCATGGTTTCCTTTATGACGGGTCAGGAAAGGTGAATGTAATCCCGGCCAATGGGAAGAATAGCCAGGTACCGGCTACAATGGTGGTAAAATCTTTCAGAACCTTTGAAGCCTATGGTCTGATATGGCTCTGGTGGGGAGATGATGATGAATGCAGATTGGAACCTTTTTCTTCAAGGAATTGAGCGACTTTTCATACTCAAGCTTCCAGGATCTTTGGGGCGTTCATTATTCAAGGGCGATTGAGAATCAGCTTGATGTAGTTCATTTACCGTTTGTGCATAAATCTACGATTGGACGTGGCAATAAAACTTTGGTCAATGGTCCTGTTGTTGTAAGGGATAATGAGTTGATAACTTTTTATGTAAACAATATTCCTGATGACGGTAAGACGATCCCATTGAAACCATCAGAAATTAAAGATTATGAAAATTTGTTTCATCTTCAGTTTCATTTTCCAAACATATGGCAGAATTTCATATCAGATAAAATAAGGGCTTTGGCTGCTTTCATTCCTGTAGATGAAGATAATACAATAGTTCTGATAAGATACTACCAACGGCTTATCAGAATCCCAATCCTGAAGGAGATCAAAAATTTAGTAGGAAAGATTTCAAGCATCATAATTCTCAGGCAGGATAAAAGGGTTGTTGTAACACAGCTTCCTGTAAAAAGCGGGGTTAAGATCAATGAACACCTGATCATGGGCGACAAACCAATTATTGAATACAGGAAACACCGTCAAGTGCTTATTGAAGAATCCCGGGTGGAGATCAGAACCTGAAAGTCAGTTTATGAATATTCACCTAAATAAATCACTAAATATTTTGCAAACATATCATATTCAATATTTTATGAAATTTTTATTTGTCTTATAATAGATATTATGTTAAATATGATTTTTAACAAATAAGGAGGATAAGTTAATTACCCTCCTTATGAATTTTACACTTCCTCCTTGTTATTTCTTTTGCAGAGCTTCTATCTTCGCTTTGACTTCTTTCTCTTTCTCAAGCTGATTTGTCCTTACGTAGATCTGCTTCAATGAATAAAGAGTATTCAGATCAGTGGGCATAATCTTGGAAGCCTCTTCCAGGTATGGAGCAGCCTGGGAAAGATATGAAGTTGCTTCATCCTTTAATTTTTTGAATTGGACTTCGGCGTCCAATGGAAGTTTATTGGCCTGATCATTGATCGTAGCAGCTTTATTTACAAACAATGCTCCCAGATTGTAATTCGGGTCGAAATAAGTCGGATTTAACCTTATGGCAGATTTATATGCTTTTACAGCCTGATCAAATGCTTCATTCTTCTGCTTTTCTGTCTGGACAGTATCATTCGCGATTTTATCGTATATTGTTCCAAGTGCAAAGTAAACGGTTGGGTTCGTTGTATCCTTTTGTGCAGCCACTTTAAGATTACTCAATGCTTTGTCTGTATTTCCAAAAGTCAGGTAAATATTGGTTTCAGCCAGGAATAATTTAAGATCGTTCGGGAATAACTTCTGACCCATCCTGGCAATTTTAATGGCATTTGCTGAATCTTTTTCAGTTCTATATATGTCTGATAAAGATATATATATAGTGGGAGACTTATAGTTCGCCTTTATAAGTTGAAGGTAGTACTCTTTCGCTTTGGCTTTATCGGGCACCATGGTCGCACATGCTGCTGCATAGAATAAGGAAAGAGTATCAGAAAGACTCATAACTGCGAGTGTATTTGCTCCTTTTTCGAATGAAGTCATAGCATCCTTGTATTGCTTCTTGTTATATGCTTCGACTGCAGCATTAAAATAATTGTTCCTTTGATAATTCAACTTAGCAAACAAATCTTCCGTGTATTCCTTTTTGGTATCATACTCGAACGTTTTCCTATATGAATCGAGTGCAACTTGTAAAGCATTCGGATCCAGTTTTTTGACGTTCTCATCCTTCGAATTGGCGATCTCAAGATAAATGTTCCCGCGGATGAACCATGCTTTCGGATCCTGTGCAGTTGAAACATCCAGGATGCACTGGTTGATCGCTTCCATAGCTTTATCCAATTTGCCATCCTTTAAAAAATTAGAAGCTGATTGTCTGACATTTTTCTGGGCAAAACCAAATGACATTGATGTTGCCAGAACCAATAAAAGAGCAAGTTTTTTCATGTTATAATGTTTAATCTGTTTGTGTGCTTGGGTTTTCGAGGCAAAAATAGTTAATTAATAGATATTTTCTTCCAACACGTAAATTAATTTTCCTCGTTTTTCGTTGGGATATCGTTATTTTCACCAGCCAGATCTGCTTCAGAGTTATCTTGACCTTCGATCACAACTTCATTTTCAAATCCTTCTTCAACAGGCTCTTCTTCCACTTCCACTTTAGTCACCGCCGCTATGGCATCCCCTTCATCAATCTTGATCAGTCTGACACCCTGTGTGGCTCTTCCCATGACTCTTAGGTTGGCTACACCCAACCTTATAATGATCCCGGATTTATTGATGATCATTAGGTCATCTGTGTCAGTCACATCCTTGATTGCAATCAAAGATCCGGTTTTATCGGTTATATTTATAGTTTTTACTCCTTTCCCGCCCCGGTTTGTTACACGGTAGTCGTCTATATTTGAACGTTTTCCGTAACCATTTTCTGAGACAACCAAGACATCTGATTTTATTTCAGATGAAATACAGATCATTCCAATAACCTCATCTGTTTTTCCAGCCAACCGTATTCCCCTGACTCCAGCGGCATTTCGGCCCATCGGGCGAACTTTTGCTTCATTGAACCGGATTGCTCTACCTGACTTTAACGCAAGGAGTATCTCATCCGAACCCTGGGTCAGCCTGGCTTCAAGCAGCATATCACCTTCCTTTACCGTGATTGCATTTATCCCACTCTGACGTGGTCTGGAATATGCCTCAAGGGAAGTTTTCTTTATCGTGCCGTTCTGAGTTGCAAGGATGATGTAGTTATTGTTTATATATTCTTCATTCTTAAGGTCCTTCACATTTATATAAGCCTTGACTTTATCTCCTTTCTCAATGGCGATCAGGTTCTGAATCGCCCTTCCTTTGGAGGCTTTGCTGCCTTCCGGAATTTCGAAAACCCTCATCCAGAAACACTTTCCCTTTTCGGTAAAGAAAAGCAGGTAATTATGATTTGTAGCAACAAATAAGTGTTCAAGGAAATCCTCATCCCTCACATCAGAGCCTTTTGTACCCCTCCCTCCCCTGTTCTGACGACGGTATTCCGATAGGGGAGTTCTTTTTATGTATCCCATATGGGAAATGGTGATTACCACGTTCTCATCAGCAATCGTATCCTCGATCCTGAAATCCGCTGCGGAATAAACGATCTGTGTTTTCGGTTCATCACCGTATTTTTCTTTAAGCTCCCGGAGTTCATCCTTTATGATATTCATCCTGAGCGATTCATCTGCCAGTATCGCTTTCAAGCGCTCAATCTCTTTCATCAATTCATCATATTCCTGGCGGATCTTGTCTCTTTCAAGACCGGTAAGCCGTTGCAATCTCATATCCAGAATTGCCTTAGACTGGATCTCTGACAGATCGAAACTAGTCATTAATCCTGTCTTTGCTTCTTCAGGGGTTCTTGAGGCACGGATAAGGGCAATCACTTCATCAAGATGATCAAGTGCAATTAAAAGTCCAAGGAGAATATGAGCCCTTTTCTCAGCTTCATTGAGATCAAATTTCGTTCTCCGGATCACTACTTCATGCCTGTGCTCAACGAAGTAAAAGATCAGGTCCTTGAGGTTGAGCATATGCGGCCTTCCTTTAACAAGAGCAATATTATTGACGTTAAAGGCTGTTTGAAGCGGGGTCATCTGGTAAAGCTTATTCAGCACAACATTTGTGATGACATCTCTTCTCAGTTCATATACGATGCGAATCCCGTTCCTGTCGGATTCATCCCTGATCTCTGTTATACCCTCAATCTTTTTATCATTGACTAACTCGGTAGTTTTTTTGATCATTTCGGCCTTATTGACCTGGTATGGAACGGTGGAAACAATAATGCTTTCCTTTCCATTATCTTCTGTTTCAATCTTTGTCTCGCCCCGCATGACAATCCTCCCCCGTCCGGTTGTATAGGCTTCTTTAACACCATCATAGCCGTAAATTATTCCACCTGTGGGGAAATCAGGGGCTTTGATGAATTTCATCAGTTCTTCGATGGTGATATCCTTATTGTCGATAAATGCGATGATCCCATCAACCACTTCGCCAAGGTTGTGAGGAGCCATATTTGTAGCCATTCCGACAGCAATACCTGAAGCACCGTTCAGCAGCAGATTCGGGATCCTGGCAGGCATTACTGTTGGTTCCTTAAGCGTGTCATCAAAATTCAACTGAAAATCAACTGTATCTTTATCAATATCGGCAACCATTTCTTCGGCAATTTTTGCCATTCTTGCTTCGGTATACCGCATTGCTGCAGGATTGTCACCATCAATGGATCCAAAATTGCCCTGCCCGTCAACAAGAGGGTACCGTAAAGACCATTCCTGGGCCATACGTACCATCGCATCGTATACTGATGTATCCCCGTGGGGGTGGTACTTCCCCAGAACTTCTCCAACGATCCTCGCAGACTTCTTATATCCGCGGTTTGAAAGCACCCCCAATTCGTACATTCCAAATAAAACCCGGCGATGAACTGGTTTGAGACCATCACGGACATCCGGCAAGGCTCTTGCCACAATTACCGACATTGAGTAATCAATGTAGGCGGACTTCATCTGGTTTTCAATGTTAACCCTTACTATTTTTTCTCCTTCTTCCATTATCCAGGTAGTTATTTATCTTAATATCAACAAGTTCTGCAGAAACATATAATGACACGAAATTAGAAAAAATCTACCATATTTCCAACACTTTTTGTTGTTTTCGCTTCTGTTATTACTAACATGAAACTGTTAATAATTATTGGGGTTTTAAACACTTTTTACAACAACACATATTATTTTTGAAACCTGCCAAAAGGGCATGAAATATAATTGGTATATTGTTTGGCAAACGTTGATAAAAAAATAAAACCAATTTATAGAATAAGTACTTAATAAACTTGTATCTTGTTCGTTCATTTATTAATATAGAACTAAGAAAAAATGGAAGCAAAATTTTCGCAACGGGTAAAGGATGTTCTGATATACAGCAGGGAGGAAGCAATACGACTGGGCAATGATTATATCGGGCTGGAGCATCTTTTGCTTGGAATAATCAGAGAAGGTGAAGGACTTGCAATAAAAGTGATCAGAAATCTCGGAGTAGATCTTACAGAAATACGAAGGAAGATTGAATCAGCAGTAGCAAGCAATAAGGAAAAACCACAAAATCCTGAAAACCTGCCTCTCATTAAACAAGCTGAACGTGCATTAAAAATCACTTACCTTGAAGCCAAATGGTTCAACAGCGAGTTGATTGGGACTGAACACCTGTTGCTCGCAATTCTGAAGGATGAAAACAACCTGGTTACCAAAGCCTTTTCAAGTTCCGGTGTGACTTATGAAGTCGTTAAGGATGAGATTAAGTTGTATTTGTCGGGGGGAGCTGAAGACAGGCCGATTGAGCCAAAGGATATTCTGCCGAAGGACGACGATGATGATGACCCGGAAGAAGGAGGAAAAAGTTTTGGTTCCGGGCAAAAGAAAGGATCTGATTCAAAATCCAAAACACCGGTTCTTGACAATTTCGGCCGTGATATAACCAAAGCTGCGGAAGAAGGAAGGCTGGATCCGATTGTGGGAAGGCAGAAAGAACTTGAACGCATTTCACAGATCCTGAGCAGGAGGAAGAAAAACAATCCGATACTGATCGGCGAGCCGGGGGTCGGAAAATCGGCTATTGCGGAAGGATTGGCGTTGCGTATCGTACAGCGAAAAGTTTCAAGGGCTTTGTTCAACAAGAAGATCGTGTCACTGGATCTTGCATCCCTGGTTGCAGGGACCAAATACAGGGGACAATTCGAAGAGCGTATGAAAGCTGTTCTGAATGAACTTGAAAAAAATCCGAATATCATTCTCTTCATTGATGAGATCCATACCATCGTAGGAGCAGGTAATGCTTCAGGTTCCCTTGACGCTTCCAATATGTTCAAGCCAGCGCTGGCCAGGGGTGAAATCCAGTGTATCGGTGCTACAACACTCGATGAATACAGGCAATACATTGAAAAGGATGGCGCCCTTGAACGCAGGTTCCAAAAGGTCCTTGTTGATCCGACCACTGCAGATGAAACACTGGAAATTCTCAACAACATCAAGGAAAAATATGAAGATCATCACCTTGTCAGGTATACGGATGAAGCGATTAAAGCTTGTGTCAGTCTGACCGAGCGATACATCAGTGACCGTTACCTTCCGGATAAAGCCATCGATGCCCTCGATGAATCCGGGGCAAGGGTGCACATTTCCAACATCCATGTTCCGTCCGAGATCATTTCGGTTGAGAACCAGATCGAGGAAACCCGGAAGAAAAAGATGCAGGCGATTAACAGCCAGAAATTTGAGGAAGCCGCTGACCTTCGGGATACCGAAAGGAAACTTCAGGATTCCCTCGAGCGTGAAAAGAAGAAATGGGAAGAAGAAGCTCAGATCAACCGGGAAACGGTTTCTGAAGAAAATGTTGCGGAAGTTGTGGCCATGATGACAGGCATCCCGGTACAACGGATCGCGAAGAATGAAAGCGACCGTCTCATGAACATGGAAGGGGAACTTGAACATTCGGTGATCGGGCAGAACGAAGCTATAAAAAAGGTAGTGAGATCGATCCGCCGTAACCGGGCAGGTTTAAAGGATCCAAACAAGCCGATCGGTTCATTCATCTTCCTTGGCCCGACCGGGGTCGGAAAGACCCACCTTGCAAAAGTTCTTGCCCGGTATTTATTTGATACCGAAGATGCACTCGTTCGAATCGACATGAGTGAATACATGGAGAAATTCGCGGTTTCAAGACTTATTGGCGCTCCTCCGGGATATGTCGGATATGAAGAAGGTGGTCAGCTTACGGAAAAAATTCGCAGGCGCCCCTACTCCATCGTTCTGCTTGATGAAATTGAAAAAGCACATCCGGATGTATTCCACCTGCTTCTTCAGGTTCTGGATGATGGTGTTCTTACAGACAGTTTCGGCAGAAGGGTTGATTTCAAAAACACAATCGTGATCATGACCTCCAATATCGGGTCGAGACAACTGAAGGATTTCGGCCAGGGAGTAGGGTTCGCAACGAGTGCAAAGCAGTCTTCTTCCGCCGACCACACACGTGGAGTTATTGAAAACGCATTAAAAAAGACATTTGCACCTGAATTCCTTAACCGGATTGACGATGTAGTTATTTTTGATTCTCTTGAAAGGGAAGATATCCACAAGATCATCGATATTGAACTATCGCATCTCTATGACAGGATCAAACTGATGGGATACCAGATGGTGGTTACACCAAAAGCCAAGGATTTCATCGTTGAGAAAGGATGGGATGCACAATTTGGAGCACGGCCTTTGAAGAGAGCCATTCAGAAATATGTTGAAGATGCATTGGCAGAAGAGATCATCAAGACAAAACTTACGATAAACGATATTATCACTGTAGATTTTGATGAAAAGACTAGCGAGATCATCATCCAGATCCTGAAATCTCCGGCGGAACCAGAAAAGGTTGCACCTGTGAATTGATCAGGAAAGAAAAGATCAAAAAAAACCGCCTCAGTAAGGCGGTTTTTTTTTTGCAGTACTTTCAGAACTTATATGCGTTCTCACTGATCAGTTTATCTGCAATTCTTCTCCTGGCATCCTTTACATTAACGCCGGAAACGGTTGTAAGAATGTCAATGCACCTTTCCAGAGCCTTGATGTCCGGATTTCCGGTAAACGAATAGATCGCATCAAATGCAGATTTACGAAGCAACCCGGCAGCATCGAAGATAAGAACATCCACAATGTCATTATATATTGCCGCTTCTTCTGCCCCCTTCAGGTTCCCGAACTTTTTAACCCTAAGCAATGCGGATTCGCACACATAGGTTTGTATGATCATGTTGGAAATATTGTTAAGTACCTCCTGCTCCTGAATAAGCTTTTTCTCGAATTGGCTGGTGGCGCCATTCATAACAACCAGGATCGCTTTTTTAAAATTCTTTACGAACCTCATTTGTTTGTCAAAAGATGTTTCACCCTCAACCGGTTCATTTTTTATGCAATCCAGGTTTGCTACAAGTTTTTCAGCTTCTCCGAAAAGGTTGAAGTCGCCTTTCATGGCTCTTTTCATCGCGGTATCAACCACCAGGAGTCGATTGATCTCATTGGTACCTTCGAAAATCCTGTTGATCCTCGAATCCCTGTACCCTCTTTCAACACTCATTTCAGCTGAATAACCCATACCTCCGTGGATCTGGACGGCTTCGTCGATGACATAATCAAGAACCTCGGAACCATAAACTTTCAGGATTGCAGCTTCCACTGCATAATGACTGATGCCCTCAATGGTGGCACGGCCTTTATCCTGACCTTCTGCCTTTATTTTGTCGATCATGTAATCGATATCTTTACTCACCCTGTAATTGGCAGATTCCAGAGCATACGTGCGGATAACCTGTTCCGCAAGCTTATGTTTGATTGCGCCAAAAGTGGAGATAAGGACGTTGAATTGCTTTCGTTCATTGGCATACCTGACAGAATCGGTAATTGCCTTTTTCGAGGCACCGAGAACATTGGCACCAAGCTTTAAGCGACCCATATGAAGAATGCTCAGGGCAATTCTGAAACCTTCACCTCTTTCTCCAATCAGGTTTTCAACAGGAACTTTAACATCATTATAAAAAATCTGAGCTGTTGAGGAGCCTTTAATTCCCATTTTCTTCTCATCAGGATTGATTACGACACCGGGGAAATCCCGTTCAACGATGAAAGCGCTGAGGCAACGTTCATTCCCGATCTTCGCAAAAACCGTTTGGATATCGGCAAAACCAGCATTGGTGATCCACATTTTCTGTCCGTTCAGGATATAGTGCTTCCCATCGTCGGACAATTTCGCATTGGTTTTCCCTGAATTCGCATCACTTCCTGCACCCGGTTCTGTAAGGCAGTATGCACCGATAAATTCGCCGGAAGCAAGTTTGGTTACATACTTCTGACGCTGTTCTTCATTTCCGTAATACATGATCGGTAATGTGCCGATACCTGTATGAGCCATAAACGCCACGGAGAAAGAGTACCCTGCTCCGATTGTTTCGGCTGCAAGCATTTGCGTTACGAAGGACTGTCCGAAACCACCGTACTCTTCAGGGATGGAGATTCCCATTAAGCCAAGTTCGCCTGCTTTCTTCAGGGTGGATTTCATTAATCCGATATCGGGTGTATCAATCTGATCGATGTTCGGGTAGAGTTCTGATTCAAGAAAATCCTTACAGGTCTGGGCAATCATTTGCTGTTCCTCATCGAATTCCTCGGGGATGAAAATATCATCCGCGCCGATCTCTTCAACCAGAAATTCACCACTTTTTAAAATTTTTCTGTTCTCCATTTTAATTATCTGTTTGTGAATATTTAGTTACAAATTCAGGGATTGGGCGATAATCTCTGCAATATCGCAGTTCTTCACCTCTTCCTCTTTATTTTTATATTTCAATCCATCCGTAAGCATTGTCATGCAGAAAGGGCAGGCCGTTGCAATAACACTCGCTTCAGTCCGAAGGGCTTCTTCCGTTCTTTCAATGAATACTTCTTTATTTCCTTTCTCGGCTTCCTTGAACATCTGTGCCCCGCCAGCACCACAGCACAGAGCAAAGCTTTTGTGACGCTCCATTTCCACCAGGTTGCCGGTCAGTTTTTTAAGAATTGCCCTGGGTTCAGCGTAAATATTGTTGCCGCGTCCAAGATAACAGGGATCATGGTATGTGATCCTGACATCGTCCAGCGATGATGCGTCGATCTTTAACTTTCCGGATTCAATATAACCCAGGAGAAAATGCAGGTAATTTATCACTTCATACTTTCCTCCGAGATCAGGATACTCATTTTTCAGGATGTTGAAACAATGAGGGCAGATGGTTATGATCTTCCTGATTTCGTACGAATCGAGCAGCTTAATATTCTGCAAGGCCTGCATCTGGTAAAGCATTTCATTTCCCGCGCGCCGGGCGGGATCACCTGTACATGATTCTTCTTTTCCAAGGATCGCATAATCCACTTCGAGGTATGCAAGGATCTTTGCAAAAGCTCTCACCACTTTTTTGTACCTGTCGTCGAACGCTCCGGCGCATCCCACCCAAAAGAGATATTCAGGCTTTTTTCCTTTTGCGAATAAATCCGCCATTACCGGAATATCGATCTGTTTGGTTTCCATTGTATCCATCACTGAATTAATTAACCCTTAGCTTAAGGTTCTGTGTCCATAACACCCTGTCTTCAACGGAGTATTGCCATGGAGCACCATTATTCTCAATGTTGTTGAAGGCGATCTTCAGTTGTCCCGGGGCTGAGGCTTCTTCCATTACAAGGTACCTGCGCATGTCAACGATCAGCGTGGGGTGATTGATGTTTATCGGACATTCCTGGGCACATGCATTGCACGTTGTGCATGCCCACAATTCTTCCTCATGGATATAATCCCGAAGTAAAGATTTGTTATCAGTGAATTCTTTCCCGTTTTTTACAAGTCCCGGACCTTTTTCTTTCATACGGGCACGAACATCCATGATGATCTTTCTCGGTGACAATCTTTTCCCTGTAAGGTTAGCCGGACAAACCGATGTACAGCGACCGCATTCGGTACATGCAAGGGAGTCAAGGTAATTTTTCCAGGATACGTCTTCAACATCGCGAACACCAAAACGCTCAACAGGCATATCAGCTGCAGGTTCGGCAGAGGCAGCCTGGGGATCAAGCATCAGTCTGACTTCCCTCGTTATATTATCCATATTCGGCAATTTGCCCAGCGGGTCAAGCCTTGTAAGAAAAACATTCGGCACCGACATAAAGACATGAAAATGCTTTGAATAAGGAAGAATGTTCGCAAAAAGGAAAATAAGGAGGATGTGTGACCACCATGACACCTGCAACATAATATTCAGGCTTTCGCCCTTCATTCCTAAAAAAAGGAGTGCAACATACCTGCTGACCGGGTAGACACCTGCAATATCTTTCCCGTTCAATGTCATCATTGCATAATAAAAGGAATTCATACTGACCAGGGAAACCATCAGAAAAAGGATAAGCAGCAGTGCGATTTTGGCGTCCCAGTGAGAAATCTCTTTCATTTCAATCCCTTCAAAACGTTTGATATGAAGGAATAACCTCCTGAAAAGGAAGATGATGATTGAAAATCCGACGACATACCCGAAAATATCGCCCGACGCAATAAAGAACTGGTAAACAGGACCCAGGACAGAGAGGACTTTCTCATAGCCGGTCAATCCTTCAATGATCATTTCGATGCTTCCGAAAAGGATCACACAAAAGCCCCAGAATACAAGGGCATGGAAGAATCCTATCACTGGAAACCGAAAGATCTTTGTCTGGCCGAAGGCAATCCCGAACATTGCATTCATCCTCTTTCCTATATCCCTGACCGGAAATGCGGACCTGGTCAACCTGAAATAACTGACAATCCTTTTAGTCGTATATGAAAAAAATCCCAGCGTGATCAGAAGTGTCAGGGCGAAAATGTACTGGTTCACCATATTATTTTATTCTTCCGGGTAAATAATTCAGAAAAACCAAGGAAAGAGGCAGGTGCAAACAGATGATCATTTGCTTTTTATTTCTTTAACCGCTTCTACAAGCTTAGGAAGGACCTTTGCGGCATCACCAATGATTCCGTATTGAGCCGCCTCAAAGATCGGTGCATCTTTATCTGTATTGATGGCAACAATGTATTTGGAAGAACTCACCCCTGCAAGATGCTGGGTTGAACCGGAAATCCCGATGGCAATATAGAGGTTTGGCGCAATGATCTTGCCGGTTTGTCCTGTGTGTTCCTCATGTGATCGCCATCCTTCATCAGAAACCGGTCGTGAACAGGCTGTTGCGGCACCAAGAAGCCCGGCAAGCTCGACCAGCGGTCCCCAGTTTTCGGATGATTTCATTCCGCGACCTCCTGACACTACAATGTCAGCATCCGTAAGAAGGATCTTTCCTGTCTGTTTATGAACATCTATCACTTTCGTTTTTACGGAATTGCCATCGACCTGTGTCTGAATATCTTCGATGGAGACCTCTGAAGGATTTTCCAGGAGGCCGAAAGAATTCTGCGAGAGTGTCAGTATACGAATTGCTGAACTGATCCTGACATTTGCAAAGGCATTTCCGGAAAAGGTCCTTTTATAAACCACAAAAGGTTCAATGCTTACAGGCAGTTTGCTGACACCTGAGCCAACACCCGCTTTTAATGCTACCGATAGTCTCGGTGCAAGCGCCTTTCCTGTATTGTTATTGGAAAGAACGATCACAGTCGAATTCTCTTTCCCCGCAACGCCGGTGATTATCTTTGAATAGGTGCTGTTATCAAGGAATCCGAGGTTTTCCCCTTTGGCACTGATGATTTTACCGATGCCATATTTTCCAAGTTTCTCCAATTCCTCTTTTTCAACATTCCCGATTGACAGTGCAATAACAGTGGTATTCAGCATTTCGGCCAATTTTGCAGCATAGGAAGCCAGTTCAAAGGTGATCTTTTTAAACTTCCCGTCCCAATTCTCAGCAAATAGTAATACAGACATACAAATGGTATAATGTGTTATTAATTAATATCAGATAACTTTAGCTTCGTTCTGAAGCAGGTCAACCAGTTGTTTGGGGTTTTCCGGGTCAACGAACTTGCAGGCAGCTCTGGGCTTGGGAAGTTCGAAGTTGACCACCTCGGTCAATGGATCGATCATGACCGGTTCAACAACTTTTATCGGCTTGGTGCGGGCCGTCATAATTCCCCGCATGGCAGCAATCCTCGGTTCTTTTGCAATCCCTTTCTGAACAACCAGTACAACCGGAACAGGCGTGGTGACATTTTCTTTACCCCCATCGATATCACGGCTGATCATGAGTTGTCCGTTTTCGATTTTTACGCCTGAAACAGATGAAACGGATGTATATCCCAGGAATTCTGCAAGCATCCCTCCTACCATGGATCCATTAAAATCACTTGATTCGATTCCGCAGAAGATAATATCAAAGGCATTTCCCCTGATTGATTCTGCCAGTTGTGCAGCAACATAATAGGCATCTTTCGGTTCGGCGTTGATCCGGATCGCATCATCCGCTCCTATGGCTAAAGCTTTCCGGATGGTCGGGTCAGAAGCAATCGTACCAACATGGGCGACAGTCACAGACTGAATTCCATTGGACGGATCATCCTTTAGTTCAAGGGCACGAGTCAGGGAAAGTTCATCCCAGGGATTGATGACCCATTGTATCCCGGCGGTATCGAGTTTTTTGAAGTCCTCAATAAATTTGACTTTTGTAGTTGTATCGGGTACATTACTGATACAGACAAGTATTTTCATCGATCAATTGTATTAATGTGACTATCCAATCAGGATTTAAAATGTTACAGTTTTTTGGCGTGCAAAGGTAAAAAAAATAGCCATTCAAATCATAGATTTTATTCTTCCTCTTCGAGGCATTTGTTGTATTGGGTCATGGCTTTAAGGCTCATGCCCATGCTTGAGAATCCTCCGTCATGGTAGATGTTCTGCATGGTGATCTTCCGGGTAAGGTCCGAGAAAAGCGTGATGCAAAAATCGGCACATTCATCTGCGGTCGCATTTCCCAGGGGAGACATCCTTTCGGTGAAATCAAGCAGTCCCTGGATCCCTTTAACACCGCTTCCTGCCGTTGTGCGGGTCGGAGATTGTGAGATGGTGTTTATCCTGACCTTTTTTTCAGTACCATATATATAGCCAAAACTCCTGGCAATGGATTCCAGAAGTGCCTTTGCATCAGCCATATCATTGTATGCATGCAGGGTTCGCTGGGCAGCAATGTACGATAATGCAACTATTGATCCCCAGTCATTAATTGCATCAAGTTTCTTTGCCGTCTGAAGGAATTTATGAAAAGAAACAGCTGAGATATCGAGTGTTTTCTCAAAATATTTGTAGTCAACATCGTCATATGTCCTGTCCTTCCTGACATTCAATGACATCCCGATCGAATGAAGGACAAAATCAATTTTTCCACCCAAAACCTCCATTGACTGCTGTATGAGTCGTTCAAGGTCTTCAACTTTTGTGGCATCCGCGGGAATAAGGGTGGATCCGGTTGTTTTTGCAAGGGTTTCAGCATCTCCGAAACGGATGGATACGGGAAGATTTGTCAGTGTGAATACTGCTCCTTCTTCATGCGCTTTAAGGGCAACCCTCCAGGCAATTGAAAGATCATTCAATGCTCCGAAGATGATCCCTTTTTTTCCTTTTAGTAAATTATATGGCATAGTGGTTTTTTCTTATGAATACTAATCACTCAACAGCTCCTTTGCAGTATTAAAAGCTGATTCCGTCACTTTTTCATTGCTGAGCATTTTAGCGATCTCATGGATCCGTTCATCATTTTCAAGGATCCGGATGCAGGATCGCGAGAAGCTCTTTTCCTTGACCTTAAAAACAAAATAATGCGTGTCACCTTTTCCTGCGATCTGTGGCAAATGGGTGATAACGATCACCTGCATCGTCTTCGCCATTTTCTTAAGGATCGCTCCTACTTTGCCGGCTATTTCTCCGGAAACACCGCTGTCGATCTCATCAAAAATGATGGTTGGCAAAAGATTTTTCTGGGAGATCAACGATTTGATGCTGAGCATAAGCCTGGATAACTCACCTCCTGAGGCTATCTTTGAAATCTCATTCAGCTCGGTTCCTTTATTCGCGCTGAAAAGAAAGCGAACCTTATCAATACCATCCCTTGCAGGCATGTCAAGAATTGTGTGTTCAATCCTGAGCTGACCGTCAGGCATTCCCAGTTTGGTCAGTAATGATTTAACACTGCTTTCGATCGGCCCGATCCCCTTAATTCTTTTTTGAGAGATCTTTTTTGCTGAAGCAGCCACCTCTGCTGTGAGGTCACCATGTTCTGAATGCATTTTTTTGATCTTTTCATCCAGAGAATTCACTTCAGAAAGCCGTTTGTCGATATCTTCCTTTATCTCCAGTAATTCTGAAACAGTGGCGACGTTGTGCTTTTTCTCAATGTGATAGATCAGGTCGAGCCTCTCAGTTAACCTTGAAGCCTCGCCAGGATCGAATACGACCTCCTCATAGATCCTGTCAATTTCATGAGTTATGTCTTTCAGGTCGATCAGATTTCCCTTCAACCGTTCACCCAGTTCTCCGATCGGACTGTGAAACGCTGAAAGTCCTGAAAGTAAATGGATGAGATCTGAGATCTGCTTCAACAGGCTTGTGTCATTCTCTGAGAGAATCGCCATTGCCCGGAAGAGGCTTGTTTTTATCTCTTCCGCGTGGGTCAGAATGGTAAGATGATGCTCAATTTCTTCCTGTTCACCCTCTTTCAGCCCTGCATTCTGAAGCTCATTGAAAAGAAACTGGTAGTAATCGCGTTCATTCCGTGACTGGATCTCTTTCTGAACCAGTTCTTCGAGTTCTTTGGAAAGCCTTGTATAACGTGCAAAAAGCTGACGGTATGCACGGACATCATTCGTATTATTGGCGTAGTTATCCAGGATCGCCAGCTGAAAATTTGTATCGTTCAGTGTTACGATTGAGTTCTGTGAATGAATGTTAACAAGCTTATCCCCCAGCTCTTTCAGAAGGGCCAGGTTCACGGGAGTGTCATTGACAAAGGCCCGTGATTTCCCGTTCTGACTGATCTCCCTTCGGAGGATCAGGATCTCATCATAATCAAGATCATTCAGGGTAAAAAAATCCGTGAGATCATATTCTTTGATATCAAACGAGGCTTCAACAATGCACTTCCTTGATTTATCAAGCAAAACAGCGCTGTCGGCCCGTTGCCCGACGATGAGCGATAAGGCCCCTAAAAGAATTGATTTCCCCGCCCCTGTCTCACCCGTAATAACAGAAAATCCTTCATGGAAATCGATCGTTAACTGATCGATCAATGCATAATTTTCTATTGTCAGATTTAACAGCATTACAAAACAGGGTAAAGTGAATGAAAAAGAAATTGCCTGTAAAGGTAATTATTTTGTCAGGATTGCCTGGTACTTAGAACTGTTCGCAGGGTCGATCTCTTTCAGGATGTTAACAACTTTTGTCTTCTCCATCGGGGCTACTTTCTGGTCGGAGTATATGTTGACAAATTCATCCCGTTTGGCATCGAGTATAATGACCAGCATGTACAGATCCGGTTTTGCATCATACATGCTTTTAAGCAGGTCCATGCTTTCCGTTATGCTGTTTCGCCCAGGATCCGGTTTATCGTACAACTGGTCAAGTCCCAGCCGGTGAAATTTATACAGAAATTCGTGAAGCGATCCATTGGATGGATTCGTCATGTTTTCTGCAAACCAGAAGCGGTTTCTCTGGCTGTCATATCCTTTCCACCCGGGTTCAGCTGCGTTCTGAGCTGCTGTTACGACATTCTGTGCCAGATCAAAAAACGGCCTGCCACCATTCGGAGTGAATGTGTCAAAGTTAAATCCAAGTACCATGTATGCATAAAATGCAAATACAGAGGTCAGGTTCGACGTGAATGAACCATCATTGTAATCCATTGGCTGAAATTCGACGTACCTGAACTGGACTTCCTTGTCAATATAATTCAGAACCGGTGAATTATAGGCTGAATTAAAGACGGGTCTACGGAGGACAACATTCAGTGTGGCACGGAATTCATCCGAACCAAGCCTGTCCGTTATCGTAAGCAGCATCGTACAATCAAGGCGTTCTTCATTTTTGAAACTGTAATTTGTCCATTTACGGTTGTTCATGAACTCATAAAGGGCTTTCTGTATGGATTCATATACCCGGCGATCAGAGCCTTCCATTTTGGGGGCGGTAACAGAAACCTTGCACTCCAGTTCCTGTGCCCAGGTTACAAAAACAAACAGGATCAAAAATAATGTAATGGTGATTCTTCTCATCTGAAAATTTTGACTATGAAGTGGTCCTGGTAATATACTCTGACAGGATGGCATCAATGATATCTTTGGCTACTTCCTTTTTGTCCTTGAGAACGCCGTCAATGACCTTACCTGACTTGTGAATGATCGTCACTTTGTTTGTCAGCTGCCTGAACCCAGAACCTTCATTATACGGATTGTTCAGAACGACCATATCCAGGTTTTTTTGTTTTAGCTTCTGACGCGCATTTGCGAGCTCATTTTCCGTTTCAAGCGCAAACCCCACGAGGGTTTGTCCCGGTTTCTTTTTTGCGCCTAATTCTTTCAGTATATCAACTGTTGGATCCAATTCAAGGGAATAGGTCTTTTCTGATTTCTTGATTTTGTTCGATAAAGGGTGTTTTATCGTATAATCGGCTACAGCTGCAGCCATTATCATGAGATCAGAAGTTGGAAAATATTCAAGACAGGCTTTATGCATTTCGCTGGCCGAGACAATATCGATCCTGTTTATGGAAGGAGATCCAGTGGTCAGGTTTGTGGGTCCGGAGATCAGGGTTACCTCTGCTCCGCGAAAAGCCGCTTCCGTGGCAAGTGCAAATCCCATGAGGCCGGAAGAGTGGTTTCCGATAAACCGTACCGGGTCAATATTCTCAAAAGTAGGTCCGGCTGTAATAACGACCTTTTTACCGGCCATGTCGTTCTTCCTTTGAAAAAAATCAGAGATCAGGCGAAAAATTGAATCCGGCTCTTCCATCCTGCCTGGTCCTGAAAGCCCGCTGGCTAATTCCCCGACCTGTGGCTCGATGATAATATTTCCGAACGAAGTCAGAAGGTCAATATTCCTTGCTGTTGTCTGATGGTTGTACATATCAAGGTCCATGGCCGGGGCAATAAAAACCGGGCATTTTGCAGAAAGGTATGCTGTTACAAGGAAATTATCGGCAATACCATGTGCCATTTTGCCAAGGGTATTTGCTGTTACCGGGGCGAATATCATTGCATCCGCCCATATCCCGAGTTCAACATGACTGTTCCATTCCCCCGTCAGTTCCTTAAACGGTTCGATCAGCACCGGATTCCGGGTAAGTGTAGATAATGTAAGCGGGGTAACAAAATTCTTTGCAGCGGGTGTCATAACCACCTTCACTTCAGCCTCTTCTTTCATAAAAAGCCTGATCAGAAAAGGAATCTTATAGGCAGCAATACTGCCGGTGATGCCAATAACAAATTTCTTTCCTTTGAGCATCGCAGTGCTATCAGAGATTAGAACTCTTCCGGATTTTCCTTATGAGGATTACGGAAATAGACCTCTTCGTTGAGGTATTCATGGATCGAAATAAGCGTCGATTTGGGCAGATGCTCATAATATTTGGCGATCTCAATCTGTTCCCTGTTCTCAAATACTTCTTCCAGATTATCGGTAGTTGTGGCAAATTCCGAAATTTTCTGATTCAATTCCTCTTTCATTTCAAGGGATATCTGGTTTGCCCGTTTTGACAATACGGCAACAGTCTCATAAATATTCCCTGTTCCCTTTGTAAAATCCTCAATGTTCCTTGTAACCGCCACATTATCGGTCTTTACTTTCTTGTAATCCATGCTTTTATTTTTTGTTGATGTTCGAATTTATTGCCTGGTCCTTCTGATACAAAAGTTCCATCTCTTTTTCTGCTCTCCCCTTCAATGACTTCGCTTCTGACAAATACTGGCTCTCCGGGAATTCCTGAATAAAGTCTTTGTAAGCATTCATTGCTTTCTGGTATCGGTCCTTTTTCTTTTCTTCAATGCTTTGCTTTGCAAACTTGTGGTATGATTTAAAGATAAGAAAGAGGATTTCCTCCTTATGAGGTGTTTCAGGATACTCCTTAAGGATGTTATTGTAAGACTTTATCGATGCTGTGTAATCGGCCATCCTGTAATACATTCTGGCTATCTTGTAATCTTTGTATTCCAGTTTCGTTCTCAGTTTATCGATCAGGTCATTGCATTCAGGGATCCTGCTGCTGTTCGGATAGGTGTTGATGAAAAGCTGCAATTCCTTAAGTGCATCATACGTATTTGTCTGGTCGAGCATATACTCCGGTGAATTGAGGAAATAACAGTATGCGCTCATAAAAGAACACTCTTCCGCTTCTTTTGTATTCGGAAAATTGGTGACATACCTTTTAAAATAATAGGATGCCATGGTATAATCCTTTTGCCCATAATAGCAGTATGCATAGAAGTAATAGATTTTCTGGGCTTTATCGGTTGCCCTCATGGAACCTACCAACTGATCGAAAAGCTGCAATGCCCGGGCATAATCCTTTTTCGTGTACATTTCGACGGCCGTTGCATATTTCTTCTCCACATCATCCCCTTTCAAGATGTGTTGAAATTGGCATGAAACACCAATAAACACAAGTACTACAAGAAGAATTAAGGGAACGGATTTTTTCATTTTGCAAAAGTACATTTTTTAATGCTGAAAAACAACAATTTATTTAGGGGAACAAGCACTGGTTGACCTTTGTCCGGGTCGTTCATCACATCCCGGATACCATATCTGAACGGTTAATGCGGCTTATTATTATTTTAATACACCATGTTAATAGAAAATGAAACCTTTAACTTTGAAATTACCCTTAAAATGGTAATTTTGCCCCTCAATAATTCAGTGATGTCAAATTCAATTTAACTGACTGTGGATATTTTTGAAAAAGTTGTCAAAAACATGGGACCATTGGGTCAATGGGCCGATTTTGGTTTCGGATACTACCAATTCCCAAAGCTTGAAGGTGAGATTGGTAATCATATGAACTTCAGAGGCAAACCATATATCGTATGGAGCCTGAATAACTATCTTGGATTAGCCAATCATCCTGAAGTCAGACAGGCCGATACAGAAGCCTCTGCACAATGGGGGCTTGGTGCTCCGATGGGTGCCAGGATGATGTCGGGACATACTGTTTATCATGAACAGCTTGAACGTGAACTAGCAGCCTATGAAAAAAAGGAAGCCGCATATCTTCTCAATTATGGATATATGGGAATGGTTTCAATCATTGATTCGTTGCTTGACCGCCACGATGTCGTGGTATATGACTCTGATGCACATGCATGTATCCTCGACGGACTAAGGCTTCATATAGGCAAACGGTTTGTTTACCCTCACAATGATCTCGAAAATTTTGAAAAACAACTGAACCGGGCCGAGAAGATTGTACAGGAGACCGGGGGAGGCATCCTGGTTATCACAGAAGGCGTTTATGGAATGATCGGTGACCTGGGGAACCTTAAAGGAATAGTCTCCTATAAAAACAAATATAACTTCCGTTTGCTGGTAGATGATGCTCATGGTTTCGGAACCATGGGGCCCACGGGTGCAGGAACCAGCGAAGCCCAGGGGGTAATGGACGATGTTGATATCTATTTCGGTACATTTGCCAAAGCTATGGCCGGAATCGGCGCTTTTGTAGCCAGTGAAAAAAGGATCATAAAAGCACTGGCCTTTAAAATGAGATCCCAGATCTATGCAAAAGCGCTGCCAATGCCAATGGTTATCGGATCACTCAAGAGGCTTGAACTTATACGTACCCGGCCGGAGCTTCGGGAGAAACTATGGATCATTGTTCATGCATTACAAAATGGGTTAAAAGAAAAAGGGTTCGATATCGGGAAAACTGAATCACCTGTAACACCCGTATTCCTTAAGGGAGATGTTTTTGAAGCAACTCAACTGGTTCATGATCTTCGTGAACAGTTCGGAATATTCTGTTCGATGGTCATCTACCCCGTTGTTCCCAAAGGCGTAATCATGCTGCGACTTATACCAACTGCAGTACATACACTTGAAGATGTGAGATACACGATAGATAGTTTCTCCGAGGTAAAGAAAAACCTTGAAGCGGGGAAATATTCAACCGGTACCGTTCCAAATGTGGCAGATGCATTCTGACAATCCAACGGGCTAACATGGGAAACGATCACTCTTCTTTCAAATATAATTCACCATTTTACAGTATTTACCGTAAAATACGCTACCTGAAAAGAAGAGGAACACTTTTCAGAAAGCGGCCGGATAGCATTAAAAAAACTGCAAGATCCAGGAAGAAGGGTACCATCCGCAAAATTCTTTTTCTTATCAGGCGGGGAAGAATATTCAAGAAAAATACCGTCAGCAGGTCCTGGGACACCAAGCATTCGGCAGGCAGTTTCCATTATGCCTCTGATATCGCCGCACCAGCCGATCATACAAAATATGGCAATAAAAGTTACCGTACCTACCGTAAGGTCAGATTCCTTCTGTCCACAGGGAAATTATTCAAGCGAAAACCTGTAACGGCCGAACCATCGGTTGAAAAAACAAAAAGAAACATATACCGCAAAGTCCGTTTCATTGTTAGAAAAAAGAGTATTACCGGTTTTTCACTTTTTGGTCTCAGAAGGACCCTCAGAGAAGGATTGGCTTTTCTCGGCGATCAAAACTACGTGTATATTCTTGTCAATTCAACTGTTCTCTTCCTGTTTGCATACCTTTTCGTTTACCTGCTGACACAACTCGCCGTCGTTGCTGCAGCTGCAACATTCAATATTGATACAGTCCTGTACTATTATGATGTTGATTTCCTGATAAGGGCAAGAGAATGGCTTCCTGATGCTGTAAAAGTTGTTTATTCCTCAGGGCCTTTCGCAGCATTGATCATTGCAATCCTTTCCTTTATTGTATATGCACATATGACAGAAGAAAATACAGTCGTCAGGCTCTTCATACTCTGGGTTTTCTGTCATGCTTTCATCCATTTTTTCGGAGAAATGCTGATGGGGAGTCTTATCGGGGGCGGGATAGGATATGTTGTGATGTTCCTTTATTTCACGGATACATCGAAAATGGTATTCTCGGTATTTGACTTTGTATTTATCATTTTTACAGGCTTCGCAATGTCACGGCTGTTTCTTTTTTCGGGGAACATTTATTTCGGGGAGTTAAACCACGAAAACAGGAATCCGTTCATGCTTTCCCAATTCCTTCTGCCTTTCATCATCGGAACCCTGATCATTATACTCCTGAAATTACCCAAGGTATCAGGGCTTGAGGTGCTGGTTAATTCGTCTATGCTGTTACTTCTTTTACCTGCAGTGATCAGGGCTTCTTCGGTCCACGACCTGCTGTTTGAAGAAGGAACAAAACGCATCCGGGTACACTGGTATCTGCTGTTTGCTATCGTGACTCTGCTGTTCCTGTTCAGAACATTACTGAGGATCGGGATCAGGTTCTGACGGTCATTTGATCACCATTTTCCCTTCATAAACAAACTTTCCGGTATTCAGTCTTACAAGATAAATACCACCGGGAAACCTGCTCAGGTCAAGAGGAATAAATGTGTTTGTCAAGCTTTGAAAGGAATCGGAAAAAACTACTGAACCCATTGAGTTGATAAAATCCACAGAGATGTCTGAGCCTGTGTTTTCAGGAATATTCAGTCGAATGTGTCCATCCGAGGGATTTGGAGATACCAGCGGATAATTTCTGATAATCTGGTTCTCAGCACCACCGATATTCAATGGGATGAGTTTAACATTCAACCTGGTTGTCTGGCGATTGATAACCTGGACATTGGAAATTGTCTTCGGAAAATATCCTGGGGATGTGAATGTAAGACTCCATGATCCGGGATTGATCGGTCTGAAGTACCAACCCGTAGGCAGGTATGAATGAACCCATGAACTGTCAAAATCATGAGAAGCGATCAGCACTTTGGCCGACAATGGTTCACCTGTGAGGGTATCGGTTACCTGCCCGTTAATTCCAAAATTTGCCTGTTCGATAAAGTTCAGAAATGAACGCCGGTTGTAGTTCCAGAAATTGATCAGCTGGCTGGCAGGGGGCGTTTTGGTGTTGGATATTTCCAGGGTCGATTCTCTTCCATGCATGAAATAGGTATGATAATCCTGCCTTCCTCCCGTAATCCTGTACCAAGCATAACCATTTGTAATCCCGTTGTTCTCATCCCTGAAGTAATTACTGGGTCCGAAAGCATGCACCGTATCTGCATATTCCCTGGCGACCAACTGCCACCATGCATCATCGGCATTTAATTTAGACCAGGTATCCCAGGGGTAGTTGAACACTTCCGCCCCCCCGTGAAAATTAAGGCTTGAAACAATATGATGATTACCGGCAAAGGCCATGAATGCCTGGGTTTCTGTCTGCCAGCTTTCCCCATCCGGATGCGGACCATCCGCAGGATCAGGATAATTTCGGTTTATATCAACAGCCATGGAGTTGTATCTCCAAGCCCCGTTAACGGTATTGTTGCCCCCATGATAGGTGCCATCCGGATTGGCCAGTGGATTGATATAGATCTTGGTGTTCCTGATCATGTCGGTGATGCGGGGAACATTGTTATACCCTGTCAGAAGCGAATCGATCAGGTGCATCATCAGGATAAAGCCGGTCAGTTCATCACCGTGGATGGAAGATGTGTACATGAATTGCGGAACTCCGCGTTCATAGTTCACACTGTCGCTGATCTTAACGGCAAGGAGCAATCGTCCCTGGTTAGTTGTGCCGATGGTATCAAGCCGGCATATATCAGGGTAGGAAGAAGCAAATCCTGCCATAAAATCCAGGTATTGCTGATAGGTTGGGTAAAAGTTCCAGATTGTCCTGCTTTTATTGTCTTTGCTGATTTTTCCCATGTTCAGCTCTTCATCGGTCATCAGGCTTGCCTGGTGGGGTACGACCTTGTATTTATAACCGTAATCAAGAAAGCGGGAGAATTCATTCCTGTTTGCATAGGCAAAGACTTCGTGGCTCCTGAAATTATCAATCGAAATGATCTTCGTCAGGATATCAACCTCACTTTTGTCAGTGACATTGAATGTAAAGCAGATTTCACCTGTATTCATGAAAAGCTCATCCAGAATGGTTTCTTTATTGTTCTGGGCATGTGCTGTTCCGGCAAAAAGGAGTAAGAAAAACAGGGAAGCAGAAAAATAGTACTTGATCATTGGTTTCTTTTTTTGTTCAGATTAACTAATTCTTAAAGGTATCGAGTATCATATGCTTAGGTTCCGTGCAGGGATACCGGGATTATTTACTGAGCTGTTCTGTGAGTTTCCTTATCAGTTTGTATACATCCTTATTCACACTTACAAGTGGGAGCCTGAGAAAATTCCCGCACAACTGCCTGGCTTCGAGGGCAGCTTTGATCCCGGCAGGGCTTCCGTCGGCAAAGATGGCATCCATGAAGTCCAGAAGTTCGAAATGAAGTGCCCTTGCTCTATTGAAATCACCTGTCAAACCCGCCCTCACCATATCGGAAACTTCCTTCGGGAAAGCATTTGCCGCAACAGAGATTACTCCATCGACCCCGGCTGCAAGGAGCGGTAAGGTGATGCCATCATCGCCGGAAATGACAAGGAAGTTCTTTGGTCTGTGCTGAAGCAGGTGATAGATCTGGCTGAAATTTCCTGATGCTTCCTTGATCCCGATGATATTCTGAAAATCATTTGCCAGCCGGAGTGTGGTTTCCGCACTGATGTTGCTTCCTGTCCTTGAAGGTACGGTATAAAGGATAACAGGAACGGGGCTGGCTTCTGCAATGATCTTGAAATGTTCATAGATCCCCTGTTGCTGCGGCTTATTATAGTACGGGGAAACAGAAAGGATCCCATCGACGCCCTTGAAATTGGCGCCATGTATCGAATGCATGACTTCCGCACTGTTATTGCCGCCGATACCCACGAGAACAGGCACCCGGGCGTGGATCTTGTCAATGGAAAATTCCAGGACCTCCTTTTTTTCTTCTTTTGACAGCGTTGGTGTTTCACCCGTTGTTCCCATCACAACAATATAATCCACACTGTTGGAGATAAGGAAATCAATGATCTTTCCGAATGAAATGAAATCTACATCCCCTGATTTATTGAAGGGTGTCACAACAGCTACACCCGTTCCCCTGAATTTAGCGTTTGTTTGTGGCATTTGTATGAATGACTGTCAGATAATGGGTTATTTGCTTAATATAATCATTAAGTGAGAGTGAAGAATTGATATCGAATAAAAGATCATAATACTCGGTATTTTCTTCGGAGAATTTCCCAACACGGCAGAATGCCTTCGAAAGACCGGAAATATATTTAAGGGGAAAACTCTCCTGCATGGAAAGATCAATCAGGATATCAAATTCCTTTTCAATGAAATCACGCACTTTTGAATGGATCGGCCTGTAAAACCAATTCACATCCCGCCTTGAAAAAAAATCATAGGAAAGTTTGGGTAAAAACCGGCTGATCAGGTTTTTATTCCTTACAAAGCCCAGTGCTTTTACTTCTTTCTGGTCATGTTGCAGCCGGGTAACGAATTCTGAAACAACTTCATAAGCCGGCACATCATCTAATGTATAGAGAATGCCGATCCGCCTGGCTTCTTCAAGGTTGATCATCTTGTGATCATGAATACTCCTTGAACTCTCCTTCCGGTAGAAATATTTCCCGATGATCGTTCTTAGCTTGCCTAACATAAATTCGGGTAATGATGGTTTCTAAACTGATTTGCAAAGATAATCTTTCCCGCTTTACCTGTCATCGGATAGGGCAAGAAATTTATTCCCCAGACCTAAAGGGCTGATAAAGGAGTTCTGGCTGACGCCCACCATTCCTTTATGAAGTAATTATTGTATTGAAGCAGTTCTGCCTTCAATAATAAAGGGAAAATTGGAAATGGAAGACGGGATTGGCGTTAAAAATGGGTAGGGGTTTTACCAAAAAGAGGTAGCCCATTCATTAAAAAGAGGTAGGGCTTTCAGATCAAAGGGGTACCTCATTTTATTTATCTTTTCTTGTCCGTTGATGATCCTTTATGGTTCGGTGATTTCATTTACTTTTGCAGATTAACATTACGGACATTGAAAATAACATTTCTTGGAACGGGAACTTCACAGGGCATTCCGGTGATCGGATGCAGTTGTCATGTTTGCACTTCCCCTGATGAAAAGGATAAAAGGTTGCGTTCATCCATTATGGTGGAAACCGGGCGAAAAAGGATCATCATCGACTGCGGGCCTGATTTCCGCCAGCAGATGCTCCGTGAACATATTACTTCCATTGATGCAATCCTCATCACCCATGGCCATAAGGATCACATAGGCGGACTTGATGATGTACGGGCATTCAATTATTTCCTGAAACATCCGGCAGATGTCTTTGCCTCACCGAAGGTGGCGGCAGCGATCCGCCATGAATATGCCTACGCTTTCGAAAAAGACAAATACCCGGGAGCCCCGGAGATCATCCTGCATGAGTTTGAAAACCAACTTTTCAATGTATTCGGAACAGATATCATCCCGATAAAAGCCAGGCATTTCCAGCAGCAATTTGTTTACGGGTTCAGGATCGGCGACTTTACTTATCTCACTGATGCTGTTGAGATCTCACCTGAAGAATTGAATAAAATAAGAGGATCCAGGGTGTTTGTAATCAATTCACTACGAAGAAGAAAGCATTATTCACATTTTAATCTGGAAGAGTCCGTAAAAATCCTGGAGGAAATAAATCCGGAAGCCGGCTACCTGACCCACATCAGTGACCAGATGGGGACAATGGACGAACTGATCCGTGAATTGCCCGGGTTTATCAGGCCTGCATATGACGGGCTTTCTATCGAGGTGTAGGTTATTTGAGATTATCTGTTCAGACTGAGAACTGAATAAAACTTTCAATTCTTTTTCACGCGTTTCAGTGCAAGCATGTTCATGGGATCGCTTTCAAGACCTGAAACATTCTTCCGTGCAAACCGGAGTACCTGGTCATAATAGAGGATAACAACCGGAGCTTCATCCATTATCAGTTTCTCCATCTGGCGGTAACAATCAAACCTGGCCGAGTCATCCACCGTGACCATCGCCAAGTCAAAGAGTTTGTCGAAAGAAGTTGATGAAAAGTGCGTATAGTTCGGACCACGGGGGCAGAAATTCTCCGAATAGAACAGTGAAAGATAGCTTTCCGCATCGGGATAATCGGCAATCCAGGAAGCCCTGAAAAATGGCAGTTTGGCCTGTGCCTTCATTTCTTTCAATGCTGCCGGCGGTACAACATCAATCTTCATCTGAATGCCTATGTTTGCCACCTGGTGCTGAATATATTTGCACAGATCAAGATATTCTGATGTAGTTGACAATTCAACCGGGGGTAGCCCTGCGCCATTGGGAAAACCAGCTTCCTTCAGGAGTTTTCTGGCTTTCACGGGATCATAATCATAATAGACCCTGGATGAATCAAAGGAAGGCATCCCTTTCGGAATGATGCCGTTGATCCCGGGTGTCCCGATGTTATTCCGCAGGAATTGAATCATTTTCCCGCGGTCAAAGGCATAATTGATCGCCTGTCTGACTTTTTTATACTTCAGAGGCTGATGTTTCAGGAATGAACAACCAGAGTCTGTTTGAAATGCGAGGTATTCAGTATTGAGGTAGGGTTGTGATAACAGGTTCACCTTCGATCCGAATTTGGGGTTCAAATGACCCTCCGGAGTAAGCAATTCATCTTTGTATCCCGGATCTATGCCGGACATGAAGTCCAGATTTCCTTTGATAAACTCAAGAAAGGCTGATTGTTTATCGGAGAGGAATGTAATGGCAACAGCATCGAGGAAGGGCAGTCGCTGACCATCCTCCCATTCAAAATAGGCCGGGTTTTTAACCAGCACAAGCTTAATTCCTTCCTTCCACAACCTGATCCGGAAAGGACCTGTCCCTACAGGCTTTTTCCGGAAATCGCCCCCATAAACAATTACCGCCTCCCGGGGAACGACTGAACAATAAAGGGTGGTCAGAAGACCAAGGAATGGCGGGAAGGGTTTTTCAAGCCTTACAATGAACGTTGTATCATCCGGCGCCTCAAAATCGTACCTGTTCCCTTTATGAGCGACAGAATTGAAAACCCACACACCTGGCGAAGTACTTCCTTTTTCAGTAATCCTTGAAAAGCTATAGACGAAATCGGATGAAACCACCCTCCTCCCCTTGCCCCGGGGAAAAACAGGATCATCATGGAAACAGACATCCGTGCGTAAATGAAAAATATAGGTCAGTCCATCATCGGAGATCTTCCATAACTTTGCGATACAGGGTTTAATGTCCAGCCTGTTATCCAGTTGCACCAGTCCATTGAAGAGCTGATGCGTTGCCCAGATATTTGCCTGGTCTCTCGCAAAAGCAGGATCAAGGGAGGTAATCCCGGCAGATTCATTGTACCGGAAAACGGATCTCCCTTTATTGTCGTCATGTTGATCGCTGCATCCTGAAATAATGGACAGGATGATCAATCCGGAAAGAAAATACCTGCAGTAACCTGGCATGGAAGAATTCTGATCCTTTATAAGCACTGATTGCCTCAAACGGCAAATTTATTCAATTTCAAACAGTGTTAAACATCAGGACCATTATAATATTTGTTGTACTTTTGCCTTAACAGAAATTAATCCCAACATCCATGAAAAAAGTATTATTATCCGCATTATTTATCATTGGCGCCTGTTCGATGGTGTTTTCACAAGGGATCCCGGATTCTCAGGGATCAAAATATTGTTCGATGAAAAAGTCCTCCATGAAGATCCTGCCAGATTTGAAGGATAATCTGACGAACGGTCCAACGCACACCTTTGATGTTCTCGATTACAAACTTGACCTCGATATCTATCATTGCTATGCTTCCCCGTATCCTCATGATTTCATAGCAACCAATATCATCACCTTCAAGGTTGATACGGCCCTGAGTTTTATCAAGCTGAATGCTGTCAATTCCTCACTTCTGATTGACTCTGTCAGGATGTCAGGTATTTCATTCACACATACCGGAAATATTTTAACGATCCAGCTGAACCGGACCTATCTCCCGGGTGAGATAACAAAAGTTAAAGTTTGCTACCATCACAAAAATGTCGATGATAACGGATTTTACGCTTTAGGAGGCATGGTCTTTACAGATGCCGAGCCTGAAGGTGCGCGGGCCTGGTTTCCCTGCTGGGATAAGCCATCAGATAAAGCTACGCTGGATCTGACAGCGAAAGTTCCGGTCGATGTAAAGCTTGGTTCAAACGGCAGGCTTGCGGATTCCACGGTGAACGGCGATACCATCCGGTATCATTGGATCAGCGCAAACAACATTGCCACCTACCTGATGACCATGTCATCAAAAGTCAATTACAACCTCAATATTGTATACTGGCATAAGCTGAGCAATCCCAATGACAGCATTCCTATTCGCTTTTACTTCAACGGGGGCGAAAACACATCTTACATACAAAGCATTATCGGTCAGATGACTACCTATTTTTCACAGAATTTCTGTGAACATCCATTCGAGAAGAATGGATTTGCCGCATTGAACAGTGATTTTTCCTGGGGAGGAATGGAGAACCAGACATTGACCAGCATCTGTCCAAATTGCTGGGAAGAAAGTCTTATCGCCCATGAGTTCGCACATCAGTGGTTTGGCGACATGATAACCTGTGCAACATGGGCCGACATTTGGCTGAATGAAGGTTTTGCCACATGGTCAGAGTGTTTCTGGAGAGAATATTCAGGCGGATATCCTTCATACAAATCGGCCATTAATTCGGCCGCCTACAACTATTTTGCTGGAAACCCAGGCTGGGCCATCTCAAATCCCGACTGGGCGGTCAATACACCACCGGCGAATGTCCTCTTCGATTATTCGATCACGTATGAGAAAGGTGCGTGCGCTCTTCACCAGTTGAGATATATCCTTGGGGATTCAATGTTTTTTCAGTGCCTTCAGGCATATACCGCCGATACAAACCTGAAGTATAAATCAGCGACGATAGCCGAATTTAACGCTAAGATAAACGAAGTGACAGGTAGTAATTATGACTGGTACTTCAATGCCTGGATCTTCCAGCCAAATAACCCGTATTACCAGAACACCTATAATTTCCAGGATCTCGGGGCCGGCCAGTGGAGGGTTAATTTCCTGACCAAACAGCTACAGACCAATGCTCCGTTCTTCCCGATGATGCTTGAGTTCAGGGTTACCTTCTCTGATTTTTCCGATACTACATTCAGGGCGATGAACGATGTAGATAACCAGTACTTCGGATGGACTTTCGATAAAATGCCTGTCAGCTTCCAGTTTGATCCATTTGCAGAAATCGTTCTGAAACAGGCTTCAACAACCGTTGGAATTGAAGAGTTCGAGGCCGGTCAGGGCAAGCTGTTCGTTTCACAGAACATTCCAAACCCTGCATCCCATACAACAAGAATTGTGTATTCAACCACGGACAGCGGAAATGTCCGTCTTGAAATCAGAGACGTCAATGGCAAACTCATTTCTGTTCCTGTGAACGCATACAAGTCGTCCGGGAAATATTTTGTGGATATCGATTGTTCAGGATTTTCTTCCGGCATTTATTTTTACAAAATGATCTCTGGTAATTCAGTGATCACCAAAAAAATGGTCATTACAAAGTAGTCACAACATATTTGATCTTATGAGGAATGCTTTAATGATAAGCGGAATTCTGTTCATCATGCTGAATCTGTGCGGACAGAAAGCAGAATCAAGGGTTATGAGTCCATCCGATACGGCCCATTATTACATGAAGCATTCCTATGATGTTCAGAATTACAAGCTTGATATCGACCTCTATTCTTGCTATGCAACACCTTATCCGAAGAGTTTTGCAGCAAAAGAAGTTATCACATTCAAGGTTGACAGTGCATTGAATTCAATCAGGCTGAATGCAGTCAGCACTTCCCTGCAAATTGATTCAGTAAGGCTTTCAGCTGTTTCGTTCAGTCATTCAAACGACACCCTTACTGTCAACCTGAACAGAACCTACCTCCCCGGAGAATTGGTATCCATCCGGATTTGCTACAGGCATAATAATGTTTCGGATAATGCATTTTATACGGGGAGCGGGTATGCATTTTTCGATTTCCCGCCGGAAGGCGCCCGGAAGTGTTTTCCTTGCTGGGACAAGCCATCTGACAAGGCAACTTGGGATCTGACAGCAAAAGTTCCGCTTAACGTAAGGCTTGGCTCCAATGGCAGACTGGCAGATTCCACAGTAACAGCTGATACGATCCGTTACCATTGGATCAGCCGCGATCCACTGTCAACCTATCTTATGACGCTGACTTCGAAAGTAAATTTCCTGATCAATATCACCTACTGGCACAAGCTTTCAAACCCCGGCGACAGCATTCCGGCAAGGTTTTATTACAAATCACCGGAGAATCCGGGGTTGATTGAATCCATCCTTACTCCGATGACCAATTTCTATTCTGAAAAATTTGGTGAATATCCATTTGAGAAAATTGGTTTTGCAACACTGAGCAGTATCTTCCCCTGGGGAGGCATGGAAAACCAGACGATGATCAATCTTCAGCCCAATGGCTGGCAGGAAGGTCTCATTTCGCATGAATTCTCGCACCAATGGTTCGGCGACCTTATTACCTGCGGTACCTGGGCAGACGTCTGGCTGAATGAGAGCTTCGGCACTTATTGTGAATCACTCTGGCTTGAATATACAACCGGGTACACTGCATATAAGGATCATCTGAACGGGCAGGGCAACTATTACATCAGCCACAACCCGGGATTTGCACTTTATACACCCGACTGGGCTTTGCATACTCCACCGTCCGGCTTTCTGTATAATACTGCCGTGATCTATGACAAAGGGGCATGTGTATTACACCAGTTAAGATATGTCATCGGGGATTCATTGTTTTTTGCCGTTCTCCACGATTATGCCACTGACACAAACCTTGTATTCGGAAATGCGGTGACTGAGGATTTCATTTCCAAAGTAAATGCAGTGTGCGGGCAGGATTATTCCTGGTTTTTCGATGAATGGATCTATCATCCGAATCATCCCGTATATCAAAATTTTTATGGGATAGAAGATCTGGGCAACAGCACATGGAAGGTTGTTCTTTCCATTGAACAGACGCAGACCAATACCTCATTTTTTCAGATGCCGCTGCAGATCCAGGTTAATTTCAATAATGGAACAGATACCCTGATAACAGTGTTCAATGACGTGAACCCTCAACTGTTTGACTTTGTTTTTCATCTTCAACCTACAGATGTGATTTTTGATCCGTTACGGAATATTCTTCTGAAACAAGCAGAAACATTGGTTGGGGTGAAGGATGCTTCCCCGGGGAAAGGATATATCCTGTATCAGAATGACCCAAATCCATTCAGGAAATATACCCGGATCAGGTATACGGTACCTGTGAGGTCGCATGTAAAGATTTCCGTGATTGACAGTTTCGGGAAGCAACTGACTGTTCCTGTCGACAAAGTCCTTGCACCAGGCCGGTATGAATTGCAATTCTCCGGAGAACAATATTCCCCCGGTATCTATTACTGTAAGATGGAAGCTGGTAGTTTCTCGGACTCAAAGAAAATGGTCATCACCAAATAGCTATTCCCGGCAATCCGGTCAACCGATCGACATAGGATTATCCACTTTTTCCCTGAGCAAAGCCGCCTGATTGATCTCGCCCATCTCTTCGATGTAGTGAAATTTCAATCCTTTGATATAATCAGGTTTTATTTCCTCGATATCTTTCCTGTTTTCTTTGGAAAGAATGATATCAGTGAGGTTTGCCCTTCTTGCAGCCAGGATTTTTTCACGGATACCTCCTACCGGCAGTACTTTCCCACGCAGGGTAATTTCACCTGTCATTGCAAGTTTCTCCTTTACTTTCCGCTGTGTAAATGCTGATGCAAGTGCCGTGAACATTGTGATCCCTGCAGAAGGTCCATCTTTCGGTGTTGCGCCTTCGGGTACATGGATGTGCACATTCCATTTTTCAAAAATGTCAGGGCTTATTCCAAAAATGTAAGCATGCGATTTCAGGTATGCCAGAGCGATGGTAGCCGATTCCTTCATCACATCACCCAGATTGCCCGTCAGGGTTAGTTCCCCCTTTCCTTTACTCAGGCTTACTTCAACAAACAGGATCTCTCCCCCTGCGGCAGTCCAGGCAAGCCCGGTAACAACGCCTGCTACATTGTTAGAGATGTACTTCTCAGCCTGGAAGATCGGTCGGCCAAGGATCTTCTCAAGCTCCTTTTCATCCAGGTTTCGCTTGAATTTATCCTTGTTTACAATAGACCGGGCCTTATTCCTGATTATTTTTGCAATGTTTTTCTCAAGGGTCCTGACCCCTGATTCTCTCGTATAATCTTCGACGATCTTAGACAGCAATTCCTTACTAAAAACAAGTTGCTTATTCTCAACACCATGTTCCTTAAGTTGTTTGGGCACAAGGTGGCGTGTTCCGATCTCAACTTTTTCTTCCATGATGTAACCGGGAAGTTCTATTATCTCCATCCTGTCGCGCAAAGCAGGATGCACGGTGCTGAGCGTGTTTGCTGTTGCGATAAACATGATCCTTGAAAGGTCGTATTCGATTTCCAGGAAATTGTCATAAAAAGCGACATTCTGCTCCGGATCCAGCACTTCCAGAAGGGCAGCCTGGGGGTCACCGCTGATATTCATACCGGAGACCTTATCTATTTCATCCAGCACAAAAACGGGGTTGGAGGATTTGACCTTTTTCAGGCTCTGAATGATCCTGCCGGGCATTGCTCCGATATATGTTTTCCGGTGGCCCCTTAATTCGGATTCATCCCTGAGCCCGCCAAGAGACATCCTGATGTATTTTCTGCCCAATGCCCTGGCAATGGATTTTCCGAGTGATGTTTTACCGACACCCGGAGGCCCCACCAGGCAAAGGATCGGAGACTTCTGATCATTCTTCAGTTTGATTACAGCGAGGTATTCGATAATTCGTTCCTTTACCTTTTCAAGTCCATAATGATCCTCGTCAAGAATCCTTGCCGCATGCAGCAAATCCAGGTCATCTTCGGTATATTCATTCCAGGGTAACTGGACCAGTGTTTCAAGGTAGTTCACCTGGATCGAATATTCAGCAGCGGCAGGATGCATTCTCTGAAGTTTGTTCATTTCTTTCTCAAAGACTTCCTCTACCTCTTTCGACCATTTTTTATCTTTCGCCATCTCCCTCAGGCTGTTAATCTCCTGTACATTGGGATTCGCACCAAGTTCCTCCTGGATGGTCTTTAGTTGCTGGTTTAGCAGGAAATCCCTCTGCTGCTTGTCAAGGTCGATCTTCACCTTGCTCTGGATCTGCTGTTTCAGATCGACCATCTGTACTTCCTTTGTAAGATGTGTAAGGACCAGGGTTGCCCTCTCGGTGAGGTCCTTCATTTCAAGCAGCTGCTGCTTGTCTGCAATTTCGATGTTCAGGTTCGAAGAAATGAAATGGACAAGAAAATCCGGGCTTTCAATATTCTTTATTGCAAAAGCAGCTTCTGACGGGATGTTCGGAGATTTGTGGATGATCTGGATCGCCATATCCTTTAAGGTGGAGATCAAGGCATTAAACTCCTTATTATCCGCCGGGATCACGGAAGTCACATCGTATCCTTCAACTTTCGCCTTGATATAAGGTTCTGATTGTATGTGCTCCCTGATATGAAACCTTCTGCGGCCCTGCAGGATTGCAGTATTGCTTCCATCCGGCATCTGCAGGATCTTAATAATATAAGCAACAGTTCCGACTTTATTCAGGTCATCAATTTCGGGATCCTCGATCGACGGATCTTTTTGGGCAACTACACCAATGATCCTGTCACCCTTATAATAATCCTTGATGAGTTTGATCGATTTATCTCTTCCTACTGTAATAGGAATGACCACCCCGGGAAACAACACCGTGTTTCGCAACGGGAGGACCGGCAGCACTTCAGGTACTTGTTCTGAATTCATTACTTCTTCGTCTTCAGAAGAGAGAAGCGGAATAAACTCAGTTTCTGCATCAAGTATATCAGATAATTTCAGCACGTCATTCACCAACAGGTCTTTCATTTCTCAAAAGTCAAATTGACAATATTATAAATTTCCGTAAAATGAAAAGGGGATCGCAAGATACATGCCAATTGTTCCTGCGGAAGAAAAACTGTTAAAATGGCAAAATCAGGGTTGTTTTTTTACAACCACCTGTTCTTTAATGTAAGGTTGTATACATCAGATAGCAGTTCCTTTTCAATCTCATTGAACGTGAGACCTCTTCTGCTGTATACGATTTCAGCTACTTCGACAGCTTTTTTAAGATCGTAGTTTGCATGCCCGGCGGTTCCTCCCCATATAAATGAAGGGATAAAATTCCGCTGGAATCCTGGGCCAAAAATATTGGCATTCACACCAACGACAGTGCCTGTGTTGAACATGGTGTTGATGCCTGATTTGGAATGATCTCCCATAATGAGTCCGCAAAACTGGAGATTGGTGGTGACAAATGTCCGTTTGCCATAACTCCACAGCCTGACTGCATCATATGTATTTTTCAGGTTTGAGGTGTTGGTTCCTGCACCGAGATTACACCACTCCCCTATGACAGAATGTCCTACAAAACCATCATGCGCTTTATTCGAATATCCAAAGAAAACCGAATTGTTGACTTCTCCCCCGACCCTGCAGAAAGGACCAATCGTTGTTGGTCCATAAATTCGTGCTCCTACCTTAATCTGTGCATGTTCCCCAAGAGAGAATGGTCCTCTGATGATGGAACCTTCCATGATCTCAGAATCTTTGCCGATATAGATCGGGCCTGTTGAAGCATTGAGAATTGAAAATTCAACCGATGCGCCTTTCTCAATAAATACGTTCTGTTCATTGATAACCTTATTGGTCGGGCTTATTGGTTGCGATTTTCTTCCTTTGGTGAGAAATTTATAGTCATCAAGGAACGCTTCTTCATTTTTTGCGAATATATCCCAGGTCTGGTTTATTTTCAGAGGGGGTTCGCTGACATTGATCTCCTCAATCCCTTCGTTCATCGAATCTCCCACGCTGTCGAGCTCTTCCGCGGTAACATGGAGGGCGATGATCGTATCGTTTGAAACAATCGTCTGATTGGGTTTAAGGTTCTTTATAATGGAAATGATTTCATCGTTCGGGCAAACCGAGCCATTGATCAGGATATTATTATTTTCCTTAAGAATCGGGAATTTCCGTGAGAGATAACCTTCCGTAAGTGTTGAGGTGGTAACTTTCAGCCGCTTTTCCCACTTTTCACGGATCGTCAATATCCCAATCCTGACATCACAGACTGGCCTTGTGAATGTCATCGGCAACAAATTCGTTCTTACAATGCTTTCGTCAAATAGAATGTAATTCATTTATGGCAGGGTTAATAATTGTTGGTCTGATCGTATGCTTATCATTTTACAAAAATATAAATTTTTTCCATATTAAAAAAAGCCTCCAATTCAGATGTTTGGAGGCTTTTAAATAGTGACCTATTAATATATCTTCTTACAGGCTTTTATTTTTGTCAATATGTTTCTGATACCTGCTTTTGAATTTATCAACCCTTCCTGCAGTATCGATCAGTTTCATCTTACCCGTGAAAAACGGATGGGAAGTATGCGATATTTCCAGCTTTACAAGAGGGTATTCAACACCGTCTTCCCACAAAATGGTTTCTTTGGTATGGATGGTTGATTTCGACAGAAAAGCATATTCGTTTGACATATCTTTAAAAACAACCAGTCTGTAATCCTTCGGATGAATGTCTTTTTTCATTTTCTAACCTGATTTTTCATTTGAGCCTGCAAAATTAAAGTATTTTGTTTACAATTCAAATAATATGTAAGCAAAAAAATACATTTGTTCGTTTTTAATTGACATTCAACAGGAATTCCATCGTATCAATATTGTCTGAGTAATCCCATAAGGCCGGTCTTTGCGCTTTCCCGGGAAGAATGGCCCCGGGGATCTCCGGATCCTTGCTGACGATACATTGCAACTGGTCCCTGCTGTTGTAAAGATCTGAAATCAATTTTTGCTTTTCACCAGCATACCCGAAATAAACCACGGAAATCGGAGAGGTAATAGCAGGGTTCTCCGTGAGTAAGAAGAAATGGTTATCAATGAAACTGACTTTATTGATGATGTATATGGATTTGAAATAGTCATAATTATTCATGTACTTATTATGATAACCATAATGAGAAAAGTTCCCGAAAGCCCCTGACAATGTGGAAAGATCATATTCCAACGGAAGATAGACCTTGGAAACGCTCCGGCACCCCAGGCCAAAATAAAGGAAAATATCTTCTCCAAGTGCTGTAAGTTCTTCGTTTGTCTCATCACCAGTAAGAACGGCCACACTGTTTCTGTTCTTCCTTATAATATGGGGATAACTGCCGAAATAGTATTCAAAATACCTGGATGAATTGTTGCTTCCTGTAGCTATGATTGCATCAAACGAAGACAGAGTACCTTCGGTGATCCTGATATATTCTTTCCAGTCCTTATTTATAACAATGAGGGTTTCCGCAATTGCCTTTAAAAGCACAGTGTCTTTCGAGGAGGGTTTTGCCAGGATCCTGTTTCCAGACATCAGGACACAAAGCATGTCGTGAAATCCAACCAAAGGGATATTTCCTGCCATGATGACACCAATTGTTCCCGGAGTGCTCTTCTTATTCTCCGGTATGGGATACCGCTCCAGCCATTTCTCAAGGCTCCCTGAAGTCAGGTTTTCATGAATCGATCTGATTGCATAATTGCAATTCTCCCTGGTAAACCAGGGATTCAGGATCATCGCCTGGTCCATGGCTTCCCTAACAATGCGTGAATTCAGTTCACCGACCGGTTTGAGCGCTTCTCCCAGGATATAGCCCAGTTCGGAAAAAGAAGCGATCCTGTCTCTCAGGTTCATCATTATTCTGTTTCTGCAAAGTTACAGGTTTCAAAATAAAGGCCTGCCTTTTTCGTTTGATTGCTAAACCCGGAACATCATTACACGTAAAATCAGGATGATCAGAAAATTATTCATTTTAAAGCTTTTCACCGGATTTCTCATTTATTCTCAACCTGCCTTTGCCGGAAATGGTTCTTCGCTGGAAAAGGCAGAAGATTCACTAAAGAGGATAACAGCATCTTTTCCCGGATCAGCCTCTGATTCTGCCAGGGCCCAAACAAATTCCCTTTTCCTGGCAACACTGCGGAGCACCCTTGACCTCCCCGGATCGTTCGACTATCCGTTTGATTCACTGAAAACATTGGGCAAGATAACCTCTCCAGACAGAAAAGTGAGGTTTTACAACTGGAACCTGCCATTGAGGGATGGAACCAACAGGTATTTCTGTCTTCTCCAGGTTAAGAAGGACGAGCACAATGCATTTGATGTCTGGTCACTGACCGATGCATCTGATTCACTTGAATCTCCTGAATCCCAGGTATTGTCTGCATCCCGGTGGTATGGTGTTCTCTATTATAAGGTAATTTTAAATACTGGTTCTGATGGAAAACCTGTTTACACACTGCTTGGGTGGGATGGAATCTCCCCTATCCTCACTTCAAAGTTGATAGAAGTACTTACATTTGATCCAGACAGGCAGCCCCGGTTTGGGGCACAAATTTTCACTGATTATGAGAACGGCCAGTACCGAAGGGTTATTCTTACTTATTCTTCAGAGGCCCGTATGACGATGAAGTATGATGAACTGTCTGTTAAAAAAGGGTCAAAGATCCAGGATTTGCTGAAAAGATCGGGAATACACCAGGACAAGATTGACATGATTGTATTTGACAGGCTTGTTCCCCTTGAGCCTCAATTGGAAGGATTAAGACAATATTATGTTCCATCTGCGGATATCTATGACGGATTCGTCTTTCTGAATAATTCATGGCACTTCATCCGGGAGGTTGATGCGCGTAACAATCCTGTCTCCATTCAAAAGCGTCATTAACAGCTAATTTGTATGCCCGATATAAGGTATTTTTACCATTGCATTACTTCAAAATATTTTTTATTTTTAACGCTTGATTTTTCAGTTTAAAATCTTATACCTTTGTCAAATACCTTTATTTTATTTCTGATTTTCGTATTATTATGGTTATTAAACATTTAATTTCTTGATTTATGAAAAAGCATAATTTCAATGCAGGACCTTCCATTCTCCCAAGAATCGCAATTGAAAATACAGCCAAAGCTGTTCTGGATCTGAACGGGATCGGAATGTCGATCCTTGAAATATCTCACCGGAGCAAAGATTTCCAGGCTGTTATCGACGAAGCAGTAGCATTATTCAAAGAGCTCTTAAAAATTCCGGAGAACTATCATGTCCTTTTCCTTGGGGGTGGTGCCAGCTTACAGTTCTGCATGGTTCCGTTCAATTTATTCAAGACCAAAGCTGCATACCTTGAAACTGGAGTATGGGCGAAGAAGGCGATCAAAGAAGGAAAATTTTTCGGTACAGTGGAAGTTGTAGCTTCATCCTCAGATAAAAATTTCAATTATATTCCAAAGGATTTTAAGATCCCGGCAGATGCGGATTATTTCCACATCACTACCAATAATACGATCTACGGAACAGAATTAAGGTATGACATGGACAGCCCTGTAACCCTTGTTGCGGATATGTCATCCGATATCCTGAGCAGGCCCGTGGATGTATCGAAATATGGGCTTATCTACGGTGGTGCGCAAAAGAATCTTGGTCCAGCAGGTGTCACATTCGTGATCATTCGCGAGGATATCCTCGGAAAAAATGGTCGCCCGATCCCGACCATGCTGAATTATGAAACACATATTAAGGAAGGTTCCATGTTCAATACTCCTCCCTGTTTGCCGATCTTCACCTGCCTTGAAACGCTGAAGTGGATCAAAAGCCTGGGCGGCGTTGAGAAAATCCAGGATATGAACATTAAGAAAGCTGCCCTTCTTTATGATGCCATCGACAAGAGTAAGATGTTCGTCGGCACAGCAGAGAAGGATTCCCGTTCGCTGATGAATATCTGTTTCGTCATGAAAGAGCAATACAAGGATAAGGAAGATGCTTTCATGGAATTTGCAAAGGGAAAAGGAATGGTCGGTATAAAAGGACATCGCTCAGTCGGCGGTTTCAGGGCTTCGACCTATAACGCCCTTCCGATCGAAAGCGTTCAGGCCCTGGTAGACTGCATGAATGAATTTGAAAAAGCAAACGCATAAGTTGAAGCAAAAAAACAAAGCTATGACAAAAGTACTAATTGCGACTGACAAGCCCTTTGCCCCTGTTGCTGTAAAAGGGATCAGAAAGGTTGTAGAAGAAGCAGGATTTGAGCTCGTTCTCCTCGAGGGATATACCGCCCAGGATGATTTTATCAAGGCTGTTGCCGATGTTGATGCCGTTATTGTGAGAAGTGACAAGACGGATAAAAGCGTTATTGACGCAGGAAAAAACCTTAAGATCGTTGTCAGAGCCGGTGCGGGATACGACAATATCGACCTCCAGGCTGCCACCGACAAAGGGGTTTGCGTCATGAATACACCTGGACAGAATTCAAATGCTGTAGCCGAACTTGCACTTGGGTTGATGGTCTTCCACGCCAGGAACTTTTACAACGGAAAATCCGGAAGCGAGCTGAAAGACAAGAAGCTTGGCATTCATGCCTATGGCGCTGTCGGACAAAATGTAGCCCGCATTGCAAAGGGCTTCGGAATGGATATATATGCATTTGACCCATTCATCCCAAAAGAAAAGATCGAACACGACGGAGTTAAATGGGTAGCTTCCGAGGAAGAACTTTACAAGACTTGCAATTATATCTCTCTTCATATTCCTGCAAACAGCAAAACAAAAGGATCGATAAATCATGCATTGCTTTCCTCCATGCCTGTTCCAGGGATCCTTGTCAATACTGCAAGGGCTGAGGTGATTAATGAAGCAGATTTGTTAAAAGTCTTTGATGAAAGAAAAGACTTTGCCTACCTTTCGGACGTAGAACCTGTCATAAAGCCGGAATTTGAAGCAAAATATAAAGGCAGGTACTTCTTTACCCCGAAGAAGATGGGTGCCCAGACAGAAGAAGCAAATATTAATGCAGGGATTGCAGCAGCAAAGCAGATCGTTGGATTTATCAAAAATGGTGAGAGAACATACCAAGTAAATAAATGACCAATCCAGGAGAGGATCTGTAATATATAGATTTGCTTTTATCTTTTATCCTTTCATTTTTTAGTGCTTGTATAATTTAACATCAACTCCCATGGAAAACGAACAAGAAAAACTCATCACTTTCTTCAGGTTTGAGGATCTTAGGATATACCACAAAGCGCTCGATTATATTGAATGGGTTTATGCTACTGCCAAAAACAGTAAAGATGATCCATATGTGAGATTCCTTTTTGAACGGTTTATCACATCGGCAAACGGAATTGCATTGAATATTGCTGAAGGATCTTCAAGGAATAAAAGCCAATTCGTATATTACCTGAAAATGGCTAAAAGCTCAGTGAGGGAATGTGTTGTCCTGTCTACCGTTGCCCAGGCCCGTAATATCCTTTCAAAAGAGGCCTATGACATATCGAAAAACCAACTGATGGAAATGACCAAAATGATCGGTGCATTGATCGGTTCATTGCAGCGAAGTGTCAGACCCGGGGAACATCTTGATGACGACGACGACGCAGATTAATGTCATGTCTTTTCCCATTGCCAATTTTCATAAACGTAGCGAAAACATTTCAATTACTCATTTGAATAAGGAGAATTATGGCTATTTTAAAACCATTTAAAGGATTAAGACCACCAAAAGAAATTGCAAAAAGCCTGGCTTCAAGACCGTATGATGTTTTAAATTCAACAGAGGCCAGAGAAGAAGCAAAAGGAAATCAATATTCGTTGCTTCATATTATCAAGCCTGAAATCGATCTTCCCGTAGATACAGATCTTCATTCCCAACCTGTTTATGACAAAGCCAAAGAAAATTTTGAGCTGTTTATCAGAAATGGATGGCTGATCCAGGATTCGAAAGAATATCTGTATATCTATGCGCAGACGATGCATGGAAAAACCCAGTATGGGATTGTAGGTTGTGCGGGTGTTGAGGATTACCTTAACGGTATTATCCGGAAACATGAGCTAACCCGGAAGGATAAGGAAGAAGACCGGATGAAGCATGTCAGGATCACCGATGCAAATATGGAACCTGTATTCTTCTCCTACCCTGCTGTGAAGGAAATTGACGGGATTGTCGGGAACATTGTAAAAGCTGAGCCGGAGTATGATTTTGTCGCTCCTGATGGTGTGGGCCACCATTTCTGGGTGATCCGCGATGAAGCAGTGATAGCGCGGATCATTGAACTTTTTAAAAAGATCCCTTACACCTATGTTGCAGATGGCCACCACCGGACTGCCGCCGCAGCTCTCGTCGGAAATGAAAAAAAGAAAAACAATCCGGGTCATAAAGGCGATGAGGAATACAATTTTTTCCTTGCTGTACATTTTCCTGATGACCAGTTGACGATCATCGATTATAACCGCGTTGTAAAGGACCTGAATGGACTGTCAAAGGCAGAGTTCCTGAAAAAGCTGTCTGAAGTATTTCTGATCGAGGAGAAAGGGGCTTCCGTTTACACCCCTGCCAGGTTGCATAACTTCAGCCTTTATATTGAAGGTTCATGGTATTCACTGGAAGCAAAAACCGGCACATTTAACGACAACGATCCGATCGGTGTGCTCGATGTGACCATACTTTCCCAACTTGTTCTCGACCAGATCCTCGATATTAAAGATCTAAGGACCAGCAACCGGATTGATTTCGTTGGCGGGATCCGTGGGTTGTGTGAATTGAAACGGCGCGTTGACAGCGGGGAAATGAAAGCAGCCTTTGCTTTGTATCCTGTCTCCATGAAACAGCTCATTGATATTGCCGATTCAGGAAACATCATGCCTCCGAAAACCACCTGGTTCGAGCCTAAACTTCGAAGCGGTCTGGTTGTTCATTTACTCAGATAAAGGAATTTCAAGAGATATCAGTCGTTCATATATTCTGAAAAGACAGACTGGAGATATGCTTTCCCTTCGCGAAGAAGGCTGTCTTTTATTGCAGGGCTTGCAATCAGGAAGTGGTAATAATCTGTTGCTTTGTCATAGGAGAAATAACTTCCATGACGAATCCATCCAACACCGTCATCGGTTGAATAATATGCAAATTCCGGGGAATAAGGATTCAGAAGGTTCTTGCTCCACCTGAATCCGTCACTTTTCATTCCCAGTTGTTTAAGCAGTGTCGCCGCAATATCATGCTGATTTCCCAGCTTGTGGCACTTTGTCCCCCTGAATTCATTCCGTATCACATTGCCGTAAAACAGCAATGGTATCTTATGATATTCCTTTGATTGAGGATGCCAGTTACGGTAAGAGTTATGGCTGTGGTCGGCAACAATGATGAAGAGGGTGTTATCGAACCAGGGTTCCTTCCTGGAACTTGCGAAATACTCTCCAAGACAGTGGTCTGTATAATAAGCCGCATTAATATATTCCCGTTCATTGTCGCCCCATTTCAGCGGTTTTGGGAACGGCTGATCCCAGGGGGAATGTGTACTTACGGTAAACAGTGCCGAAAAGAACGGCTGTTTTTCCTTGTTCAGGAAGGCGTGCTGAAATGCCAGGGTATATTGATCATGAATGCCAAGCTTGCCTTTTGGAAGTTCTTTCGGAAAATCGTAAACCTCATAGATTTTTTCAAAAGCATTGAAAAAGATATAACTTTTGATGTTTCCATAGATCAGTTGCCCTCCGAAGAAGAATGATGTTTTATAGCCATCTTTCTTTAGCATCTGTGGCAGGCTATGCAATTTGACGAATTTATCCGGCTGAACAGTAATGGAAGAAACCGGATGTGCCGGAAAGCCGCTGAATATGGAAGCCATTCCCTGCTCGGAACGGGCACCGGATGAATAAATACTGTCAAACAGAATCCCGTTTTTCTCAAGCTCCTTAAAGTTCGGTGTGATCCCGGGTTCCCCTCCGAGGTCCTGGATCAGGTCGGCCGACCAGCTTTCAAGGATGATGATGACGATATTCGGTTTTGGGTTCTTCAGGATATATATTGTACTGTCCTTCGGTGTTCTGTAAATCTCTTCAACAAGTTTACCCGCTGTCTTCGGATCCATAAAGATATAGGGATCATGCCGGAAATTCGGCAGATTTTCAAATACACTGATATAAAGATTGAAGAAGTTATTGACGGAAGCCAGGTTCAGAATATTATGCTTTGAATAATAGGATTGGCTCTGGTTTATCGGAATAGCCTGGATACCCCCGCGCATCGCTATTACCATGGCAGGTGGGATCAGGACCAACATCAGGAATGTGAAGATCAGATTCCTTTTTTCTTTAATGATATCCAGGTAAAAGACTTTCAGATAGGTTAACAGACCGGCCAGGAACAATAGTGTAAAGAGGATAACCAGGAAAATGAATGACCAGGTTTCTGCCGAATTGTATATTTCAGATGGGTTGGCCAGGTATTTAAGAACCTTGTAAGTCAGTTTCGTTTTCCATTCCGGGTAGATCCCCATTTCTCCGGCTGCAGTGAGTGAATAGGCAAGAATGATGAACGTCGTGTAAAGCTTGTTTATGACATTGAACCAGCGCGGGCTCCATACCGACTGGATCAGCAACAACAGGAACGGGAAGATCATGATATAGCTTGCCGTTGAAACATCAAGTTTCAGGGAGTACCATAATATCTTCAGGATTTCAACGGGGTTTATGTGCTCGATCCAGATCAGGCGCATGTTGTACAGAAGAAAGACGATCCTGCAGAAATCAAAAAAAAGGATCCAGAAAATGTATTGCCGGAAGAATGAGAAAATGACCTTTTTCATCTGTTCATCGTCACCCCGGTTTTTCCGGGAAATTTTAAGGTAACAATTTGAAGGGGCAAAATTAGTGATAATCGTTGTTGTATCTGAAATAATTTGCCTTCAGGTAACAACGCCAAATTCGTATCTTTGCTATAATTAAGACGAACCTATTTATGAGCATCCGGGACAATCTTTGCAAACTCAGGATGGAGATCCCGCCAACAGTCAAACTGATCGCTGTTTCAAAAACAAAATCCATTCCGGATATCAGGGAAGCATATGAAGCCGGGCAAACCTGTTTCGGTGAAAACAAAGCCCAGGAAATAGCATCAAAACATTCACTCCTGCCTGAGAACATCGAATGGCATTTTATCGGTCATCTCCAGGGAAATAAAGTCAGGCAGATCGCCCCTTTCATTAACTATATTCACAGTATCGACAGCCTGAAGCTCCTTTCAGAGGTCAACAAGGAGGCACAAAAGTGTAACCGTTCCATTTCTTGTTTGTTGCAAATTTATATTGCTACGGAGGAGACAAAATTCGGTCTTGATGAAGAAGAAGCACAGCGGCTGCTCGAAAACCCTGTAATTAAAACCTTTGATCATATAAAGGTTTCCGGGGTAATGGGGATGGCCACTTACACGTGTGATGAAGCCCTTATCGGGAAGGAGTTCAGGAATCTGAGCTCGATTTTTGAACGGCTGAAAAAGAGTTACTTCAGTAGTTCAGACGATTTTAAAGAGATATCAATGGGCATGTCGAATGACTTTCGGATCGCCATCAAAGAAGGAAGCACAATGCTCAGGATCGGCACAACAATTTTCGGTGAAAGAAGTAACATGTATAAATAAACCAGGTTCATTTTGTATGAAAAAATCAACTGCTACCCTGATCATCTTTTTCCTTCTCCTGATTTCCGGATCAGTGTTTTCCCAACAGTTCATCCCCAAAAAGTGCTACTGGCATTTTACCGGGAAAATTGCTGAGAAATACATGGTGACCCTGAACCTTGTTAAGATCAACGACAGTTTGTATGGTGATTACCAGCTTCGTGACCTCACCGGGAAAGAAATGATGGTCCCGCGCGAGATTTTCAATATCAGTTCTCCCCCCGTGATCTGCGGGCGGATGAAGACAGACGGGACTTTTTCGCTGAACACACCATTTATGCAAGGGAATCCCGTGGCTGTTGGTCATTTCTCCGGTGGACAGAACATCAAAGGAACCTGGGAGAACAAAGAAGGAAAATTCCCTTTTGAAATGCATGAACAATATTCCGATGGCACCGTACAATTCAATGTTTCCTGGCTGAAGGCGCAAATACCCCTGGTTTCAAAGAAAGGATCTCCTTCAGGTAAGATCCAACTGGCTTTGCTGACACCTGCAGAATCAAGCGACCCATTGATATCTGACAGCCTTCGAAAGATCATTCTTGGAAAATACTGCAGAAGTAACGATTTTCATCTGAACCCGGATTCCAACCTGAACAGGATGAAACAATCATATGCAGACAACTATGTTTCCTCCAATCAGGAGTTATATAAAAGCAATATCGGCGGCCAAAGCATGAACTGGGAATCGCTTGAATTCATGCATATCCTTTACAACGACCGGAATTTCCTCACGTTCTACACGATCAGTTACGCCTTTACAGGCGGAGCGCATGGGATGGAAGTGTTTGATTTTAATGTCGTCGATCTGAAAACCGGGAAGATCATTTCACTGGCGGAGATCTTTGCTGCAGACCAGGAAACGGCTCTCACTGCCCTGCTGACAAGAGAATTTCAAAAGTTAAACAATGTAAAGCCGGGGCAAAAATTGACTGAAGCGGGTTTTTTCGTCGATGAAGTCAAACCCTCCCGGAATTTTTACATCACGGATGAAGGCATTGGTTTTTTTTACAATCACTACGAAATAGCCCCCTATTCAAACGGCCCTTCCAATTGTTTTCTCACCTATGAAGAACTACGACCTCTTATGAGAAAGGATTCAGTTCTAAAGGAACTTACAGGAAAAGAATAAAATCAGTTTTTCAACACCACAGAATCCTGCCCGTGATCAGATGAAACAGCAAAGGAATGCAGGTATAAAGACTACAGACTATAGACTGCCGACTGCCGACTCCTCTCATCCCGGGAATCTCATGCAGAAATAATTCCAGCTTTAACAAACCTCTCCTTTCCATGAATGTCACGGATAATTTCTGAAGAGTCAAATCCTTTTTGATGAAGAATTCCACAAACCTCTGATCCGTATTTCTCATTGATCTCAAAGTAGAGTGTTCCCGGCCTGTTCAGGTGAAGGACAGCAAAATCCCCGATTGCATTATAAAAAAGCAACGGATCGGGATCATGGACGAATAGAGCCTGATCAGGTTCATAATCCAATACATTTCTATGGATATGCGCACGCTCGCTTTCCAGGACATATGGAGGGTTGCTTACAATGATATCAAACCTGGAAAGACGAGCCCAATCCTTTCGGGAAAGAATGTCAGCCTCTCGAAAATCAATGCTGCAGCCATATTTTATGGCATTTTCATGAGCGATATCCAATGCGGCCCTTGAAATGTCAACACCCGAAACTTTTGCCCGCGGCAGGTTACATGAAAGACTGATTGCAATGCATCCGGAGCCTGTGCCGATATCCAGGATTGAGAAGTCGGTCTTTTGCTCGTCTTTCCAGGTCCTGATGATCAGGTCAACCATCTCTTCCGTTTCCGGGCGGGGAATCAGTACATCGGGGGTCACCTTGAATTCCAGGCCATAAAAATGAGCTACACCTATTATATATTGTACAGGCGTGTTCTGCTTCAGCGATTCGAGGGATGTATCGAACCTTTTCAACTGATCCGTTTCCATGGTCATTTCAGCATTCAGGTGCATGTCAGTTTTTGAAAATCCGAGATAAGTTTCGCATAATAGGTAGAAAATGCTCTCTATCTCACGGTTTTCATATTGACCGCTGAGCACACTGCGATATTCAGAAAAAACATTTTTTAAGGTACGTTTGAGATTTTCCATTTTCCGAAGTTAAAAATTAATTTAATTTCGTGGAGATTTCCTTGAGTGCCCATTATGCAGAAAGATGATACATACCTGACCCTTGAAGGCCTTTCACGTGGCCTTTATAAAGAGAAAGGAAGCAAGTTCATTGCCCTGGCCTGCCCTGTCGACAATGAGAATGAGGTAAAGGAAAGACTTGCTGAATACAGGAAAGACTATCATGATGCCCGTCATCACTGCTATGCATACAGGATCGGATGCGACAACCCCGTCTACCGTGTGAATGATGACGGAGAACCTTCGGGAAGCGCCGGCCGTCCTGTATATGGTCAGATCCTTTCCCATGAACTGATCAATGTGCTGATCGTCGTGGTGCGATACTTCGGCGGAACCAAACTTGGGATCCCCGGACTCATCAATGCTTACAAAACCTCTGCAAAGGATGCCATTGACAACGGGAAGATCATTCCCCGCACGGTAAAATGCTTCTGCAGCATTCATTATAATTACCCCGCGATGAATGAGGTCATGAAAATATTAAAGGAAGAGAATGCTGCAATCCTGGGTCAGGAATTTGGAAACAGCTGTAAAATCAGGTTTTCTGTGAGGCGTAATGCAGAATCCAGAGTAAAATCAAGGCTTCTGGGGGTCGAAGGGTTAACTCTCGGGGATGAGGGATACGGATAACCTGATCCTGCAACGTAATTTATATTCAGTCTGACTTATGATAATCCAAATATGCAAAATTCACTATGTTATTGTCGTTGTGACCAAATGCTATTTATAATCGTTCTAGACAATGTCGTATGACTTCCAATAATTCCTTAATACATTGGATGTTGATAGGCCCCTTTTACAAATTTATTTATTTCGCATATATTACGCTATTCCGGCAAACCATAGAAAATAATTTTACTTTTTTCAGCAATTAAATATTTTTTTATAAACTTTTTTTTTATAATATTTGTTAATTAATTCAAGTGGTTCTTCTTTCAAGATATTTGACTTACTACCCAAGTTCAACACCTTGATTAAATTTACTTTACACAAGAAACAATTGTTCAAATACGAGAATTAGGATTTTAATGGAAAAGAACGTTGTCGAGATTTGGGAAAATTGCCTTAAAATCATCAAGGATAACATTAATTACCAAAGCTACAAAACCTGGTTTATTCCTATAAAGCCGCTGAAATTAAAGGAAAACGTGCTCACCATTCAGGTTCCAAGCCAGTTCTTTTATGAATGGCTTGAAGAGCATTATATCGGGCTTCTAAAAAAAACCATAAAGAAAGAGTTGGGAAATGACGGGAGGTTGGAATACAGCATCATCATGGACAACAGTGAGAATGATCCGGGACCGTTCTCGATCAACCTTCCGACTGGTGAGAAAAAGGCGACTTCGAATCCATCAGTTTCCATGCCGATTGATCTGAACCGTGGGTCTTCGAAAGAGATCCCGAACCCTTTTATTATTCCCGGATTAAAGAAGATCAAAGTAAATTCACAGCTGATCGAAAGCTATTCTTTTGAGAATTTCGTTGAAGGAGATTGCAACCGGCTTGCCAGATCCGCCGGATATGCAGTGGCAAACAATCCTGGAAAGACTGCATTTAACCCTTTGCTGATCTATAGCAATACCGGCCTTGGAAAAACACATCTCTCCCACTCCATCGGTTTGCAGGTAAAAGATAATTTCCCGGATAAAACTGTTCTCTACGTAACTACCGATCAGTTCATCAATCAGTTTATCGATTCTGTCAAGAACAACAATCAGAATGATTTTATTCATTTTTACCAGATGATCGATGTCCTGATCATTGATGATATTCATAACCTTGCCGGAAAAGAGAAAACCCAGGATGTTTTCTTCCACATCTTTAACCATCTTCACCAGAAGAGCAACCAGATCGTTCTGACTTCAGACAAACCTCCTGTTGAAATGAAAGGGATAGAACCAAGGTTGCTTTCGCGCTTCAAATGGGGACTTTCAGCAGACCTGCAGGTACCTGACCTGGAAACCAGGATCGCCATCCTTCATAAAAAGCTTTACAACGACGGCATCGAAATTTCCAAAGAGGTTGTTGAGTACCTTGCTTACAGCATCAATACAAACGTACGGGAATTGGAAGGCGCCCTTATCTCGCTCCTTGCTCAATCTTCACTGAATAAAAAAACGATTACCCTTGAGCTTGCCAAGCAGATGATCGACAAGTTTGTTAAAAATACTGCACGGGAGATCTCAATCGATTACATTCAGAAGGTTGTTTGCGATTATTTCAATATCCCCATTGAAATGATCCATTCCAAAACAAGGAAACGAGAGATCGTACAGGCACGTCAGCTTTCCATGTATTTTTCGAAAAAACACACCAAGGCATCCCTTGCCAGTATCGGGTTGCATTGCGGAAATAAGGATCATGCAACCGTGTTGCATGCATGCAGGACGGTGAACAACCTTGTAGAAACGGATAAGCAGTTCAGGATCTTTGTTGAAGAGCTGGATAAAAAGATCAAGTTGTAGAAATCTTTTCCTTCATTACCATTCATGAGAATCCTCTTCATATGTACCGGGAACATATGCCGGTCACCCCTTGCTGAAGGTATCCTGCGCGAGAAAGCCAGGGCGATGAACCTTCATATAGAGGTCGATTCCGCTGGTTTTGAACAGTTTCATGTCAATGACCCGCCTGATGAACGGGCAATTAAAACGGGCAGGAAATATGGCATCGACATTTCCGGTCACAGGGCAAGGTTGTTCGGGACGGAAGATTTCAAAAGGTTCGACAAAATCTACGTTATGGATTCGTGGCATTTCGCAAACGCAATGGCTTTTGCCAGGAATGAAGATGACAGGCAAAAGGTTGATTATATCATGAATGCGGTTTACCCGGGTGAGAATATCCCAGTTCAGGATCCATGGTATGATGGAATGGCCGCGTTTGAAAAGGTTTACCATCAGCTTGACAAAGCTTGTGAAATGTTGATCTCACTGATTGGAGAAAAATAAACCCCTCAACAGACTATTTTTGTATTCCAAATTGACGAGAACTTGGAAGAACCTTTGCATATCATCCCGGATGCCGGCATGATCCTTCACTCCGCTGACAGGATACGGAGGTATATCAACAGGACTCCTGTACTTACGAGCACAACCATCAACAACCTTTACAACACCCGGTTATATTTCAAATGTGAAAACTTCCAGAAAGTGGGGGCATTTAAAGCCCGCGGCGCTACGAATGCAGTGATGCTGCTGGAAGGAAGCGCATTAACCAATGGTGTTGCTACCCACTCCTCAGGCAACCATGCCCAGGCCCTCTCCCGGGCTGCCGGTCTGCGCGGGACAAAAGCTTTTATTGTTATGCCTTCAAATTCATCCAGTGTAAAAGTTGAAGCTGTCAGGGGATACAAAGGAGAGATCACGTTTTGTAAACCCACACTGGAAGCCAGGGAAACAACGCTGGCCAAAATCATGAAGAAGACCGGGGCCACTGAAATACATCCATACAACGATTACCGGATCATTGCAGGACAAGCTACGGCTGCCCTTGAACTGATCGAGGATATCCCGGGTCTTGATATTCTCATCGCTCCTGTCGGTGGTGGCGGATTGCTCAGTGGGAGTGCACTTGCCGCACACTATTTTTCCCCGGGTACAAAAGTAATCGCTGCAGAACCTGAACAGGCAAATGACGCATATCTTTCTTTCACTACGAAAAAATTCGTGCCCTCAGTTCACCCTGATACCATTGCAGACGGACTGAGAACCTCGTTAGGCACCCTCACTTTTCCCGTCATAATGAACCATGTTCATGAGATTGTTACTGTTTCTGAGAAATCGATCATTCTAGCGATGCGGTTCCTCTGGGAGCGGATGAAAATATTGATCGAGCCATCATCTGCCGTAACATTTGCGGCCATCATGGAGCATAAGATCGATGTTGAAGGGAAGGCTGCAGGAATTATTATTTCAGGAGGGAATGTCGACCTTGACATGCTTCCCTGGACTATGAATGAAAAATTAAAAATCAAGAATTGAAAATGAAGGAGGAAAAAAGGGGGGTATTGTACCTGCTGCCTTCATTACTGGGGGAAGTCCAGGTTTCGCGGTGCATTCCTGAATTCAATCTGCAGGTGATCCTCCGGTTGAAGTACTTTATTGTTGAAGAACTGCGGACCACCCGGAGGTTCCTGAGAAGTGCGGGTGTGACAGGAAACCTTGACGAACTGAATTTCCTAGTCTTTAATGAACATTCTGACAAACTTGACCTTGCAGCTTTCTGTGAACCATTACTTCATGGGAATGATGTTGGCCTGATATCGGAAGCTGGTATCCCATGTGTGGCCGATCCCGGTTCGGAAATCGTCAGGCAGGCACATGAAAAGGACATCAGGGTAAAGCCCCTCGTTGGGGCATCCTCACTGTTGCTTGCCCTGATGGCTTCAGGATTCAACGGACAGAACTTCGTATTTCACGGTTATCTGCCGATCGAAAAAGCAGCGCGGTCAAAAAAGCTAAAAGAACTTGAAAATGCTGTTTATAGTAAAGACCAAACGCAGGTCTTCATCGAAGTTCCTTACAGGAACATTCAGCTTCTACAGGCTATAACGGAAACCTGCCGGAATGGAACAATGGTGTCGGTGGCAACAGATCTGACGACAGACCAGGAGTCGATTGTCGTAAAAACAGTTGCAAACTTAAAAACCTGCATGCCTGACATCAATAAAAAACCGACCGTATTCTTACTATACAGGTAAGATGTAACAAGGGTTTGTCTTTCTCGTCTTAACAACCATAAAAGAAACAAGAAACGCCCAATGAATGCAGTACCAGTATTGACCATTGACCGGCTGTCAAAGAATTACGGAAAGATCAAAGCCCTGAACAGCCTTTCGATCGGTGTTATGAAAGGCTCTGTTTTCGGACTTCTTGGCCCTAACGGGAGCGGAAAAACAACCACGCTGAGTATCATCCTTGATCTCATCAAAGCCAGCAACGGGAGTTACCAGTGGTTTGGAGAAGATCCCTCAAAGGAAAGCCGGAAAAGGATCGGTGCAGTTATTGAAAGTCCAAATTTTTTCCCTTATCTCAGTGCAGAAAAGAACCTCCAGGTTGTCGCTCTTGTTAAGGATCTTGATTATAGCGACATTTCCCGGGTATTGAAACTTACAGGTCTTTACGAGAGAAGGGATTCTCACTTCAGGACTTTTTCCTTCGGAATGAAACAGCGCCTTGCTGTAGCCTCTGCTCTTCTCGGCAACCCGGAAGTTCTTATCCTCGATGAACCTACAAATGGCCTGGATCCCCAGGGAATCGCACAGATCCGTGAACTTATAATCGACATTGCCAAAGGAGGAACAACAATCATCATTGCAAGCCACCTTCTCGATGAAGTTCAGAAAATTTGTACGCATGTTGCAGTACTAAACAAGGGTGTGGTTTTATACTCGGGTAATGTTAGCGAGGTTTTAGCCGTTGCAGATTGCATTGAACTCGGGTCGGCAAACATTGATCTTCTTGAGAAAGCAATTTCATCACATGAAAAATTCAGGTCCCTCGTCAAATCTGAAGGAAACTGCCTGGCTTATTTTTCGGGTGAGGTTGATCCCGGGGAAATCAATGCCTTTCTTTTCAGGAACGGCGTCACCCTGACCCATCTATCGGAACGGAAACGCAGTCTCGAGAAACATTTTCTTCAACTCTTACAGGATAACAAATGAAAAAGCTTCTCCGGATCGAACTGAAAAAAATCCTGAATTACAAGGTATTCTGGATCCTCATCGGGCTGTATTTCCTGTTCCTGGCCCTTGGCATCATGATGTCGGAATTTACCATCAATAACTGGGTTGACCAGGCAAACAAACGGCTTCCGCTGCCACTCCCGCATGTCGCCCTTTATTTCTTCCCTGACATCTGGCAGAACATGTTCTTTTTCGCCAGTATAAGGTATTTCCTGATCTTCCCTGCGATCATCGTGATCATCCTGATCACCAATGAATTCACCTTCAAAACCATCCGCCAGAACATAATAAATGGTATGAGCAAGGAGGAGTTCCTTTTTTCAAAGCTTCAGGTAATCCTGGGTCTTGCATTGATCATTACCATGATCATGTCGGTTGTCATTTTCATTTTTGGGGTAGGTCATACGGCAAAACCTGACTTCGCCATGGTCATGGACAAAATCGCCTTCGTTCCCGGTTTTTTCATCCAGGTCCTGACATTCCTGGTATTTGCATTCTTCTTTGGTTTCATGTTCCGGTCGACCGGGCTGACCATCGGTTTATTTACGCTATATTCACTGATCATCGAGCCGGTCGTATACTACCTGCTCAAGATCCCGTATTTCCAGCCGAATAACATCTCCCCTTATTTACCCGTCAATTCCGTACTGAAGATCATTGAATATCCTAATATTACTGCATTAAAGAAGATGATGGGAATTCATCTGCAGGATAAAGTCACCTTGCATGATTGCCTTGTGCCTGTTATCTATTCTGTAATAATGATTGCAATTGTTTTCATCACGATGAAGAAGAAAGATCTCTGATCCTTTCAAGTGCGGATAGCCGCTGAAGCAGCGTCGGATGGGAATAGTAGAAGAAAACATAAGCCGGGTGAGGCCGCAGGTTGCTGAGATTGTTCACTGAAAGCTTTTTCAGGGCATCCATCAACGCAACCGCGTTGAATTTTACACCGGCATAATGATCCGCCGTATATTCATTCGCACGGGAAATAATGTTCATGAACAACCCGAGGATCATCGAAAGCGGGCTGTATAAAAGTCCGAAGGCAAGCACACCGATATGAAAGGAAGCTTTGATCTCAATACCGGATAAACCGCTTAATGCATTACAAAGTGACAGTGCCAGTAAACTATCCTTTTTAATAAAGAGGGAAAGAATAAAAAGCATGATACCCGTTTGTACAAGCGAAAGAATGATCCCAAGAAGGGTGTGCTTTTTCTTATAATGGCCTATTTCATGCGCCAGAACCGCAACAAGTTCGTCAGTCGTGTGATCATTGATCAGCGTATCGTATAATACGATCCTCTTTTTCATCCCGAGACCGGTAAAATATGCATTCGCTTTGTTGGATCTTTTAGATCCGTCGATCACATATATATTTTTAAGATTGAACCCGACATTTGAGGCAAACCCTTCGATCGCATCCCGGAGCTGACCGGGTTCAAGCGGTCTCTGTTTATTGAATAGCGGGACGATCAGGTTTGAATAGAACATCGTCATGAAGATCATGAATGCAGCGACCACAACCCAGGTAATAAACCAGAACCATGAACCGGTTGACAGGTATATGAAAATGATTAAGGCCAGCAACCCCCCGCCAATCAGGGCCCCAAGTAACAGTCCTTTGATTTTGTCCAGGATAAACGTCCGGGGAGTGGTCTTATTGAAACCGAATTTCTCTTCTATCACGAATGTATGATAGATATCAAAGGGGATGGAAACCAGTGCAGAAACCAGTCCCAGGACACCAAAGAACAGGATGGCCAGAATTATCGGGTTCCCGGTATAATGCCGAAGAGTCTGGTCCATCCAACCGAATGCACCCGAAATGAGAACAGCCATCATGGCGAAGAATGTAAGTGAACTGACGACGAGGCTGAAACGCTGCTTTTGCTTTTCGTAGGCCATCGATTTCCTGTACTTTTCCTGGTCATAAATACCGGAAAGTTCAGCAGGAAGTGCATCACTCCAATAAGTGGAATTCAGGTAGTCCAATAACCGTTCCAGCAGATAATCGAAGATCAGAACGGCCAATATTATATAGAAAAAGGTTGAGGACATCATCCTGGGATTAAATTGGGTTAATGGTCAAAAGGTCACAGGGTCACAAGGTCATCAAGTCAAAAAATCACAAAGTCATCAAGTACATAACTCGCTATCTCACCATCTCACCATCTCACCATCTCACCATCTCATTAGCTCATCAGCTCGCCAGCTAATAAATTCCGCTTCTCTTCCGGATGAACCATTCCGCCGAAATGAATGCGAGAATGAGGAGAAAGACCCAAAAATTTCCTGCAAGGTCGGCAAATCTCTTCTGGGTATAGGCAATGGGCTTTATGTCCTCTCTCTTACTGATGAGTTCTGCTAAATGCTGCATGTCTTTAGGATAGACCATTTCGCCTTCGTGAGCTTTTGCAATCCGGTAAAGGAGGTTATGATCCGCAGTCGTGTTCAGTAATTCCACATTAAGTTGCGTGACAATGAATTCACCTTTCTTCTGATAGAAGTTGTTTCCGACCTTTGCGGAAGCGGTATAGCCATAGGCTCCGGGAGGAAAAGTACCTGCATTCAGGAAATAGGCTTTATCTGATTTTCCGAAAGTATAAGGGTACTTTTTCCCCTGGTCATCAGTGATCGTAAGGTTTACATCCGGATCATTGATTAATTCGTAGCTTTCATTATAAAGTTCGGCTTCGATCTCAACAGGTTCATTCTCAAGAAATTTATTGTTGCATTTGACCCGGAAGAAACTTTTATCCGCTTTAACTGAAAGAAACTGCGCAATCTTGTTCAATAATTCATTGAACACGTCATGATTGCCCTTTTGGAGATAATCGGACAAACGCCATTTCCAAAGGTTCTCTCCGGCAATGATCCCGGTCTTCTTTCCGGTTGTCTGCAGAAAGAGTATCAAAGGAAGCCGGGATTGAACATTCCCAATTTTTTGGTAAAGTAAAACATCGGAAGCCGGGGAAAACTGGTAATTGCCATATGGTGTAAGCAAGGGAGGGAATTCACTGATTACATCCAGGAGATTCCGATCCATTGTAAACAATGCAAAGGCGTCGTTCCACTGCGGAACCGACTCAATACAGGTCTGTTTCGCAGCAGTAATTTCCAGCCCGGTCTTCAGGTTATTGAACCCGTTGATGTCCGTCTGGCTACCAAGGCAAAAAAGCAATGAAGTATTTGAAGCCAGCAGTTTTCCAAGGTTTGGGAAGCCAGCTACTGATGGCAGTTGGTAAAGGATGACAAGATCGTATTTTTCGGGTGGCTGGTTGAATTCGTCCACCTTCATTTGCTCCACATCGAATTTCAATGAACTTTCAAGAGCGCTTCGTAATGCGGCAACATCCGGATGTGGTGCCTGGTAAAGAATAACAATCTTCTGACGTGTTTCGGAAACTTCAATAAAAATATCCTGGATATTGTTCACCTTACTTACTTCGCCACTTACCGGTGAAACTGAAATTGTATACCGGTGGATACCCTTTTCCTTTGCATCAAGGAAAAGGTTTACCTTCTGAAGAGACATTTCAGACGGGAAAAATAGTTTTTTCGTAAAAAGTACCTGGTCCCCCTTTCTGACCGTCAGATCTGAAGATGAACCTTCACATTTATCAGCACGGACGTTAATCTCCACCGGAAATTTATCGCCTACGTAGACTGTCCGGTTATAGTTGACTTTCTGGATACTGATATCCCGGTTCGTGATGGTATCGCCCAGGGGTATCGTATAAACAGGGCATTTCAGAACATTGGCTGCATAGAAAGGATTGGCACCTTTGTTATAGATCCCGTCGGATGCGATGATAACGGCACCGATATTCCGGTTCGAGAACCTGGAGTTGATCTCATCGATCAGTTCTGAGATATCCGTTTCCCTTTCCCTGAAATCGGTTTTGATTGATGTGGTCAGTTTCTCCCCAAATGAGTATGATGCTACTTCGAATTTCTTTCTCAGCTCTTTCTCAAGAGATGAAATCTGAGCAGGGTAATCCGTTCTCATATAAACAGAGTCTTTTCCTGAAATGACAGATGAAGAATTATCCTGGGCAATAACAATGACGGGCTTTTCAACGGTTTCAACCGTCCGTTTTACAAGTGGGGAAAGAAGAAGAAAAGAGATTATCGTAATGCTCAGGAATCTGAATATGGCCATGATCCAGGTTAACCTTGGGTCAAGATCATCCTTTTTCGTATGGTAATATAGAAGAAATGATCCTCCGGCACCCAGTATCAGGCAAAACAGGAAGAACCATAAGGGGTATTCAATATTTATACTCAAGACAGATCTGATTTCTAAGTATGTAAACCGCCGCAAACACTGATTACCTGCCCATTCACGTAGGATGACAGGTCAGAGGCAAGGAAGAGAGCGACGTTTGCAACATCCTCAGGCGTACCGGGCCGTTTCATGGGGACATCGTTTGTCCATGTCTCCCTGACCTCTTTGGACAACCTGGACGTCATTTCGGTATCGATAAATCCCGGGGCAATGGCATTGCACCGAATGTTCCTGGAACCCAGTTCCTGGGCCACTGATTTGGTAAATCCGATGATTCCCGCCTTTGATGCAGCATAGTTCGATTGTCCGCCGTTCCCTTCTATTCCCACGATTGAGCTCATATTTATGATAACGCCAAAACGCTGCTTTATCATATCCCTCTGGATGGCTTTTGTCAGATTAAATATCGATTTCAGGTTAACGTTGATCACGAGATCCCAATCCATCTCCGACATTCGGAGCAGCAACATATCCCGTGTTATTCCTGCATTATTTACAAGGATATCGATCCTGCCAAAATCACTCAGCACATCTGTCACCAGTTTATCGCTGTCGGAAAATGAGCTGGCGTCTGACGCATATCCTATGGCTTTTATTCCATAGGAAGTGAGCTCTTTTTCAAGGCTTAAAGCATCATCATTGTATGCCAGGTCAGAGAAAGCGATGTTTGCACCCTGTTGGGCAAATTTGATGGCAATGCCTTTTCCGATCCCTTTATTCGCTCCGGTGATCAGTGCAGTTTTTCCTTCAAGTAGTTTCATTAAACATGATTTAAAATTTCATCAAAGATAGGAACTTTTCAAAAACAAGAGTGACCGGATCTAAGAATCTCCGGTCACTCTTCGGTTTCCGATCACCATCGGAAACAATTATCCTTATAACAATCTATTTAACGACAATAACCTTCCGCAACTGTTTATGTCCATTCATTTCGAGCGCGCATAGGTAAGTCCCGGATTGAAGTTTTGTTGCATAAGTTTCAACCTTGTATTCACCCGGACTCATATAACGGTCTAGAATACTCTCAACAAGTTTCCCGTCCATATTGTAAAGTGAAAGGGTGACCTGGCCGCTTGTACTTATATTGAAAGGAATATTAGTGAGGTATGAGAATGGATTCGGGTAATTGGGAAGAAGTTCATCCCGGGATGGTATGGTTTGGGTCAGTGGATTTATTCCTACGGTGATTCCGTGCGGACCCGGAGCACTTGGGGTATATCCGTGACACACGTCACATTTTCTTAATGTTCCTCTGAAACCTTGCAACGTAATATTCTGAAGGTTATCATTTGGCAGTGTTGTGGGGAAAATTGCATGCGGCGATCCATGACATGTGCTGCACATAAGGTTTCCATGTCCTTTTGAAAATTTGAACAACTTTCCGGGTTCCTCAGCGAAGATGGGTCCATGGCACATTACATCGCCGCAGGATGGTTCCTCCATCCATGGGATCCTGCCCATTTGTACTGAATGGCCCACATTTGCCACATTTCCATGGCAGTTTGTGCACCAGAAACCCGCGGTATGCATTGTATCCCTAAAACACTGGGCGTTTGGCCCCGGGTGGCATTTATAGCAGTCAGTTGTAATGAACTCACCATGTTTTGAATGGATGGCCTGTGAAAATTTGGGTGCTTCACCATTTCCTGTTGTTCCCAATATCGGATCTGCATGGCAACCGGCGCAATATATAGGACGGTCATTGATATTGAATCCTGTAACATCTTCATGGGCTTGTAAAATTGCCATTTCGCTCGTATGACATCCCGCACTCACGCAGTTGATTTCATTCGAGACCGGGATCACACTTTGTGTTGTAGCCAATAACTGTGAACTTGAATTATAGGCCTTGATAAGGGTAAGCTGATAAGGATTTTCGTTTACCAGATCGTCATCGGTGAATGGAGTGATGGGAATACCCTGCACATGAAAGAAATTATTCGAATCGGCCATTGTCCCTGTAAGCCCATAGCCCGTCAGACCAACATTCGGGGGAAGGTTCACTCCGAAAATATGGAATGCATAGGTCCAAAAATCAGTTTTACCAACTGAATAGGTGTTTCCGGGAATTTCATAAGTAACTGAAATTCCGCTTGTGGGCCCCATGACCTGTGGAGGAGTTGTAGATGTTCCCCGAAGGATAACATGTGCAGTATGGTTATTATAAGGAGGTAAAATGCACAAATTTGCAAAAATTTTATTGGAGCAATGCATTCCCAGCTCGTTCCATGCTATCAATATGTACGTATCGGTGGTAGGGGCTGCCACTTCTTTTGGTGAAGATGCCATGAAGATCAAGGCTACCAAAAGAGTGACCGGAAAAAAAGTAATCATTTTTTTCATAGGCTGTGATTTTTAAGGTACAACAATACAAAATCAGAAATATATCTGTTACTTCACGTACAAAATCACTATGCTCGAAATCCGGCAAATCCTGATCACAAAGATAAAAAACGGGATATCTCAAATCAATGGTAATAATACCTGATTGCACAGGTATTATTACTGTTTGGGAAAGAATGCGGGAGTAGAGGAGAAGTGCAGGTCGCTCTGCATCAAATCCATTTTACAAGATTGAAATCCTGCCTGTGCGGCAATAACGGATTCTTCGGGAAGATCCTGAAGGTATAATTGTAAACCCCCGGAAGATCGATGGGTATTTCACATGCAAAGGTCACATGGTGTTTTTCGGTTGCTACCAAATCCATTTCGTGGATCTGGGTAGGTTCCGAAATCTCATCATTTTCCTTGACCCCAAACAGAATTTCGACGCCCACATCGTTCGGGGAAAGCTCATTCATATCGAGAACGATCTCAGCATTCAATGTTTCGCCAAGGTTCAGGGGTTTCAGTGTTGAATCGGGAATATTCATGGAAACGACTTCGATGCTTTCCCAGCCGCGAAGGACGCTTCGTTTCCAGGAGGCCAGGTGCCTGGCCAGTTCAAAGTTCTTTTCATTCATCTGCCTCGACCTGGCGATGAGTTTTGTATAGAACCTGTCGATGTAATCATCCAGTTGCCTTTTCATGGTATAATGCGGAGCAATCCCCGAAATGGTGTTCTTGATATAGGAAATCCAACGAACGGGGATCTTCCGGGAATTCACATCATAAAAGAGCGGGACGATCTCCTCCTCTAACACAGTATAGATCGTTTCAGCATCAAGTTCATCCTGGATTGTTGGACTGGTGTACGTCGGGGTTTCAGGCAGAGCCCATCCGGCGTTCGGCTGATAACCTTCGGCCCACCAGCCGTCGAGAACGCTGAAATTCACGACACCATTCATCACAGCCTTTTCGCCGCTTGTACCGGATGCTTCCATGGTTCTTGCAGGGGTATTCAACCAGATATCCACACCCTGGATCAGGTATTTGGCAAGTTCAATATCGTAATTCTCCACAAAGAACATCTTCCCCAGGAATTCAGGTTTCTTCGACATTTCATAGATCTGCTTGATCAGGTCCTGCCCCGCACCATCATTTGGATGGGCTTTTCCGGCAAAAATAAAGATAACAGGGTTCTTTTCATTGTTCACGATCTTAGCAAGCCTGTCGGGATTGCTGAAGAGAAGGTGCGCCCGCTTATAGGTGGCAAAACGACGTGCAAATCCAATGGTGAGGGCATTATTCGGAATTGACTCCCTGATCTTGAAGATGAGTTTGGGGTTTTCATTCCTTCGGGTCATCTCCTCGTAAAGCCGGTCCTGCAAGTACTCTCTCAGTCGATACTTCATCCTGCTGCGGATCTTCCAGATGGATTCTTCATCTACATTCTGGATTGCATTCCAGTAGGTTTGGTTGGACTGATCTTCAAGGAAACCTTTTCCGAATTTCTCCGAGTAGAGTTTCTTCCATTCCGGCGCGGTCCACGTTGGGAAATGCACGCCATTTGTAACATAACCGATATGAAGTTCATCCGGATAGTAGCCAGAATAAAGCCTGCTGAACATCTGGCGGGTAACATCCCTGTGGATTTTGCTCACCGCATTTATCTCCTGGGAAAGCTTGGCGGCCAATACGCTCATTGAGAACTTTTCAAGTGGATCATTATCAACCATCCGGCCCAGGTTCATGAATTGCTCCCATTTGATATTAAGCCGCTCCGGGTAATGCGAAAGATACTTTCTCAGGAGATCTTCGCTGAATGTATCATGACCGGCAGGAACAGGAGTGTGTGTGGTAAACAGGGTCGATGACCTGACCACTTCCTTTGCCTGTGGAAAGGTGAGGTGCTTGTCTTCAATAAGATTCCTGAGACGTTCGATCCCGATAAATGCAGAATGTCCTTCATTGCTGTGATAAATATCGGGATCAATGTTAAGCAGGTTCAGCAGCCTGATCCCTCCTATTCCGAGCAGTACTTCCTGGCGAAGCCGGTTCTCTGAGTCTCCTCCGTAAAGCTGGTGTGTTATCACCCTGTCCTGCTCAATATTCTCTTCAATGTCGGTGTCAAGCAGGTATAAAGGAACCCTTCCGACAGCACATTTCCAAATCTTTGCATACATGGTCCTTCCAGGCAGGGCAAATGTGATCTTCAGCCAGTTGTTCTCCTCATCCCTTACAGGAATGATCGGCAGATGCGCAAACTTCTGGGGAGTATAGGTTGCGATCTGTTCACCGGTGATTGATATCCGCTGCTGAAAATACCCATACCTGTAAAGAAGTCCAACCCCTACGATATTGAAATTTGAATCACTGGCTTCTTTCAGGTAATCACCTGCCAGCATGCCAAGGCCTCCTGAATAGATCTTGATCGTATCATGCAACCCGAATTCCATGCTGAAATAGGCAACGGTCTCCTTGGGTTTATCCGAGGTTTTTGCCATGTAACTGTCAAACTGGGCAGTAACTTCTTTCAGTTTGTCAAGAAATGCCTTATTGATGCTCAGTTTCTGGAGGTCCTTATAGGTCAGTGATTCGATCAGGGAAATGGGATTGAACCGGTGATGGTACCAGCTTTCAGGATTGATCATCCTGAAAAGATCCGAGCCTTCCTGGTTCCAGGTCCACCAAAGGTTTTTCGACAACCGCAGAAGATCTTCAAGGTTTCCGGGAATGCTCTGCTGTACCAGTACCTTTTTCCATTCGGGCTTTGTTTCGATCACTCCTTTATATGAAACGGCCTGAACCTGGGGTTGTTTGTTTTTAAACAGATCTGTCCGGGTATTTACCCTGTCCAATGCAATTGTATAGGCATGATAATAATGAACGATCAGGTTTTTCCACAATGCTGAACGTGATACTTCCCACGCGTGGGATCTGAGTTTCAGGATATCCCTTTCCGATTTCTTCGAATCATCATGAATGGTCTTCACGATCTCATCGATGACGGCTGCATCATTTGTATCATCCCTGTTAATAACGGTAACGCAATCTTTGCCGGCCATATTCAGTGATTTCACCCATAACCCAAAGCCTGCCAATGAAGTGGTGATGGTGGGTATGTGAAAAGCCAGGCTTTCCAATGGAGTATATCCCCAGGGTTCATAATAGGAAGGGAATACGGATCCGTCGAAACCTATAAGAAAATCGTAATAGCTCAGGTTGAAGATCCCGTCGGAACCATTAAGGTAAGCCGGGACGAACACTACCATTACCTTGTCTTCAGGACGATTAAAAAGGTTGTTCTGCCTGATCCTCCGGAGGATCGGGTCATTTTCAGGCTCATGAAGGCCATGGGTCAGGTACTCACCGGTTACCGGTGTGGTAAAATTCTTTTTCTCAATCCGTGCGAGCAGGTCCTGCCTCGGACCAGTCTGGTAAGCCGGGATACTGATGAATGCAATGATATCACGTTCAAGACCGGGATCCTTGTTAAGGTTGCCAAGTGCATCGATAAAGAGGTCTATCCCTTTATTCTTAAATTCGTAACGACCACTGTTTATGATCAGTATACTGTTTCGCTTCAAGGGATGGTTCATAAGTCCCTCGGCTACTTCAAACAATTTCTTCTGGGCTTCTGACCGTTTCTGGAAATATTCATCCTTTTCCGGGACAAAAGTATCTTCAAAACCATTCGGGGTGATGAGGTTCACTTCTTTTCCAAGAAACTGGATGCATTCATTGTTTGTGATCTGGCTTACCGTGGTGAAACTATCAGCTTCAACGGCTGAAAGCTTCTCCAGCGACTGCTTTGCCATGAGCCCGAATTGCTTGGCAATCCGGTCACCGTCGTAGGATTTCAATTCGCTGTATAATGGAAGTCCGTTTCCCGCAATGCTTCGTCCAACTGCAGTTGCATGGGTGGTAAACACTGTACCTACCTGTGGAACCTTGCTTTTCAGATATAGAATACCTGCACCGGTCATCCATTCATGGAACTGGGCAATGATCTTATCCGTATGGGTAAGGTTGAAATTGTAGAAACTCTCAATTAGTTTCCCAGCTGCATATCCGAAAAGGGCAGGCTCAATGTAATCCCAGCCGCCCGAAATTGAATCCAGCTTATAGGTTTCCCATAACCATGCAAAGACCTTGTCCTTATCTGAAAAATACGGTGTAAAATCGATCAGGATCACGACCGGCCTTGAAACAATATTCCATCGTCCGATCTTGATCCGGAAGCCCTCTTCCTCCGCTTTCTGTCTCCAGGCTTTATAGAGGAATTTATCCTCCAGGAATTCAGGGTTCTGATGCGTTTCTTTCCAGACATCCGGTCCGATCAGGATGTAATTATCTTCATAGTCGTTGACAACCGTATGGGCCTTGGTTGAAATTACCGTGTAAATCCCGCCAACTTTATTGCAAACTTCCCAACTTGTTTCAAATATATAATCAGGTTTATACTGAACATTTTCTTTTACCATAATAATTCTTACAATTTTGATTTACTCCAACTTCAATCTTCTTTCTGATTTCAACAATTCCTTAATTTACCCGTCCGAAAGCATGGCTATCGCTTCGATACCTTAGGCTTTTCTTTTGTTTCTGCCTTGGCGGTCTTCTTCTTTTTTATTTCCTCCGGTTTCGTTTCCTTCCCTTTTAGTTCCTTTTTATTCACCTTTTCACTCTTCATTTTTAATTTTTCACTTTCCAGCACCTTTTTCTTTGGAGCCACAGTCTTCTTTTTGTCCGTCGGGGAGACTATTTTTTTCGTCTTGGTTTTAACAACTTTCGCCTCCGTCTTTTCTGTTTTCAAAGACCATCCTTTTTCCACCCGAAGAATGAAATCAGAAAGCACGTTCATATAATTGATGAACGCTTCATATGGGGAAGGATAAGGGTTGAAGTACTTATGAATGGCGCCATCGGAAAACCATTTGGTGCACATGTAATAGAAGTGATCCGTGGTCTGAAGTAACTGCCAGTCCCGTTGAATTGAAGGATCGGTGCAATGCTTTACTTTTTCTTCAACAGAATATAATTTACCAAATGCTTCATCCTGCAACTCATTTCCAAGCCAGGAGGTCAGGTCACGTTCTTCATCTGCCCATGAAATCGGGAATGGGACCTGGATCGGGCCCACAGGTTGTAATTCTTCGGCAAGTTCCGATGGAACATTAAACGTATAGTTCGACTTTGAGAAAACAGTTTTCGGCAACGATTTGAAGAATTCAAATATCCCAGTTTCTTTCCATTGACGTTCCCCAAGTGTTTCATAATTGATGAATACATTGACAACCTGGTCGAGTGGATCGATCTGGTTCATCCATCCGACGAATTTTTCCGTTGTAAGGGGCCATTCCGACCATGCATGGTTTGAGAACCGGAACGAGATATCATCGCTAAGCCTGAAATTCCTCAGTAAAATCCGAAGTTTCGGGTTGACTGCGCTGCAATACATGAAATTCGGGCTTTTCCAACCGAGGATATGTTTTGCGCCTTCTGTCATCATGGTTGTATATCCCATATCATGGATCATCTCACCGATCCTGTCGGAGAAGATCAGCTCTGAATTCCTGAACGTTTTCGGTCGCTGTCCAAATAGTTTTTCGATGGTATCGGAATGAATTATCACCTGGTGACGGAATTCATCTGTATTGTTCAGCGACGCAAGAGAATGTGCATACGGTTCGGCAAGGAACTCAACACTACCGGTATCAGCAAGTTCCCTGAAACTCTTTATCACTTCAGGGGCATAATGCTGAAGCTGTTCAAGGGCCGTTCCTGAGATGGAATAGCTCAGCTTGAATGCACTTCCATATTCTTGGATCAGTGAAAGCATCAGCTTATTTGCAGGAATATAGCACTTTTCCGCAACACGTCTGATGATACTGCGGTTTTGAAAATCATCGTAATAATGATGGTCGTCACCGATATTGAAGAACCTGTAGGTTTTTAACCTGAATGGTTGGTGTACCTGGAAGTACAGACAGATTGATCTCATAATTTTTTCCGTTTCATGTTACATGTAACATTCTGCATTTCTAATCTTAGTTTCCTTTTCGCCCTGATTCTAGTGCAACAGCCTGTTTATAAACTTCATATACTTTACCGGCTGCATTATCCCATTTCAGGTTATCAACCTCGCTCTTGCCATATCTGAGGAACATTTTCTTAATCCCGTCATAATGCAACAGGGCATAAATGGCATCTGCCAGCCCGTCGATATCCCAGAAATCGACCTTCAAAGCGTGCTTAAGCACTTCGGCGACACCGGATTGCTTGGATATGACTACCGGAACATTCGACCGCATGGCTTCAAGCGGTGATATCCCGAAAGGTTCCGAAACCGAAGGCATCACATAAACATCACTCAGGATGAACATCTTATCGACATCTGGCCCGGCAAGGAAACCGGTGAAATGGAAGTTCGTGGCAATGTGAAGTTTGGCGACCCGCCGGATCATCCTGGTAAGCAGGTCTCCGGAACCCGCCATGACGAACCTGACATTCGGGTCCTTCAGCAATACTTTATGGGCAGCTTCGATGAAATAATCAGGTCCTTTTTGGAAGGTCACACGACCCAGGAAGGTTACAACCTTTTCATCCACATGCTTCTTTACGTCACTGAAATCTGGCCTTTCAACAGGTTCAACAGCGTTATGCACTGTGACAACCTTTTTCGGGGAGATCCCGTAACGGTCGATCACGATCTGGCGGGTAAGGTTGCTCACCGTGATCACGAGGTCTGCAGCTTCCATTCCTTTCTGCTCGATATCATAGACAGCCTGGTTGACATTTTCACCGGAACGGTCAAATTCAGTAGCATGCACATGCATGACAAGTGGTTTACCGCTTATTTTCTTTGCAGCTATCCCTGCTGCATAGGTAAGCCAGTCATGTGCGTGGATTACATCAAAATCCTGCTCCATCGCGAGAGAAGCAGCAATAAGGGCATACCTGGAAACCTCCTCCATAAGGTTCACACCGTATTTCCCGGAGAATTGGAATTTCTTTGAAAATGTGGTCCTGGTTTCAGAGATGATACCTTTTTTTTCACTTTCAATCAGTGACTCAAACTCTTCCGGACCAACATAGGGAATCAGATTGGAACTGATCTCCATGAATTTTATTCGCTGCAGGTGCTCGCGGAAATGCTCCTCAGAATAATCTACAGCAACATCACTTGCATTTATCAGCCTGAATCCGTCGTCAGCCTCATCACCGTAAGCCCGGGGAACGACAAAAATAACGTCGACCCCATGCTGCACCAACCCTTTTGTCAGCCCATAACAGGCTGTTCCCAATCCACCGGTGATATGAGGCGGAAATTCCCAACCGAACATTAAGACACGCATACTTCCATACTTTAAATTTTTTCAGATATTCAATCAGTGATGTTTGATACTGGATGCTTGATGCTTGATGTGTGAGAGTTGAGCCCTGTGAATTGAGTTTGATAATTCAAATGCATTAACTTAGAACTTTTTATCCAGCATCCAGCATCCAGCATCATTTCCCATACTGATTGATCAGCCAGTTCATCCTCAGCAGTTCGGCGACACTCCAGGCCTGGGAGATGGCTCCCCGGGCCATGTGGGGGGGATCGCCGTCATAGATCTCAGAGATCGTCCCGATCCCGTGTTCTGTCATTACAGGCTCAAAACCCTGGAACAGCGACTTTATGTAAGGCACACCGTTCTTCCCGTGAAGTTTGAGGTAACCTTCTGCAAAATGCCCGAGCAGCCAGGGCCAGACTGTTCCCTGGTGATAAGCAAGGTCACGCTCTGCCTGGTCGCCGAAATAGATCCCTTTATAAATCGGATTTTTTGGTGAAAGCGTCCTTAATCCCCGCGGAGTCAGCAATTCCTGTTTTACAGTTTGAAGGACATCCCTGGACATTTCTTCCGTTATCGGACTATAAGGTAAGGATGTTGCAATGACCATATTGGGCCGCTCCGACCAATCTTTGTATTCTCCATCAACATAATCGGCCAGGTATTTCTTGGAAGGGCTCCAGAAAGTCCTGACAAACGCTTTCGGGATAGCAGCAGCTATTGGTTCCCAGGCTTCAATGAATGCCTGATCTCCTGCTTTCTTTGCCACTTCGATGCTGAAACAGATCGCATTGTACCACAAAGCATTTATTTCAACCGGCATTCCGATACGCGGGGTCACTGGTTTTCCGTGCACGATGGCATCCATCCATGTCAGCGCCTTCCCGGGTTCCCCTGCATAAAGCAGCCCGTTTTCCTGCATCCGGATGTTGAAAAGTGTTCCTGCCCGGTATCCGTCAAGGATCATCACCATCTTCTTCCCGTATTCCTTCCAGACAGAATTCTGTGTTCCCGTGAACATGGCATACTGTTGCAAAGCCCAGAAGAACCAGAGTGATGCATCTACCGAATTGTATGCACAGTTGCTTCCCGATCCGATATTCGGGAATAATGGTCCTTTGAGGTCGGCGATCATCGTATCGATGACGTTCTTGCAGGTTTTATAATCGCCTGTTACAAGTGTAAGCCCGGGCAGGGATATGAAGGTGTCTCTCCCCCAGCGCCCGAACCAGGGAAAGCCTGCGACGATCTCCGTTTTGGTGCCGCGTTTCACGATGAACTGGTGAGCTGAATTGATCAGGCAATTCACGAAATTATCGCGCGGGATCCTTTTCTTCAATTCAAGATTGAATATCCGTTTTATCTGTTCAGGATTTATCTCCTTTGTACCGGCGGAGAAATAAATACTTTGGCCTTTTGCAATATCGACATCAAAAAAACCGGGTACGAAAAGATCCTCCTGGTAATCATAACCTCGTTCCATTTCCTTCTGGTACTCAATGTTGTAATACCAATCAGGCACATGGGTGTACTCATTATCAACGGAAAGTTGCAGAAAAAGGTCGGTATAGCCATGATACATCCTGACCTTAATGCCATTTGGCACCTTTTCGTACCTCTTCTCGACAAAGATATTCTGCTTGCTGAGTTTGTGCACATTCCGGAACGCAAGGAAAGGCCTGAAGCGGAGTTTAGTAGGAGAATGTGCTTCCACCAGGGTATATTTAATCATCATCCTGTCTTCACTTGTCGTGAAGATCATTTCTTTTGTAAGCACTACTCCCCCCACATTATAGGTGAGCTTTGGGATTGGCTCGGTAACGAAATCCCTTACATATTTATGGCCTTTCGGGTTATAAACACCTCCCGGGTATTTGTGGATCCCAAGGTTGAATTCTGATTCCCGCTGAATGATGGTCTCGTCCAGCGAAGAAAGCAGGACATGATTCTCGTTATCAATGCCAGGCTGCGGTGCAACAAGCATCCCGTGATACTTCCGGGTATTGCAATTGATAATGGTTGAGTTGGCATACGAACCTGCCCTGTTTGAGCGGAGAAGCTCACGGTTCAGGGAGTATTCCAGGTTCACCAGCTGTGTTTTATCAAAGTTTATATAGCTCATTTTCAGATGTTTTCCTTCTACAATTCAAATTTAGACTAAAAAGCTATAATTTGGGTGTGCAAATTTACAATTTCTGACGGTTTTTTCGTTTATTATTTCTATGTTAGAATTTCCGGTACTTTTGCATAAAATCCAGTTCCTCATGTTGAAATCCCGCAGAAGATTCTTTTTTCTGATCCTGATCTTCCTTACTTTTATCGGCTTTTCATGCCGTAAAAAAGATACCATTGACACAAGTCCTTCCCTGAAGCTGACATTCTCTGCAGATACGGTGTTGTTTGACACCGTTTTTACTACCATCGGATCAATAACACAACGGCTCCTGGTTTATAACATGAATGATTCAAAAGTCCGCATATCTTCGATCCGGCTTGCAGGTGGTTCAAACTCTTATTATAAGCTGAATATCGACGGATCTGCTACCAGCAGCCTTTCGGATGTTGAGATACCTTCTCACGACAGCCTGTTCATTTTTATCCGGGTCATGATCGATCCCAACAATCATAATACGCCGCTTGTGGTTGCTGATTCAATCCTGTTCACAACCAACGGGAATCTCCAGGATGTAAAGCTGGTCGCCTGGGGTCAGGATGCATATTTTTACAAGGATAAGACACTCTCCGGCACAGTGACATTCGATAGTCTGAAACCCCATGTCGTTTATGGCTATTTACGCATCGACACGTCAGGTTCCCTTACCCTTACGAAGGGTTGCAGGTTATATTTTCACAGTAAAAGTTCTCTGTCCGTTTCTAAAGATGCGACGCTGAATGTTGAAGGAACACTTGAACATCCTGTCCTGTTCACCGGTGACAGGCTTGATCCTTTTTACCGTGATCTGCCCGGGCAATGGGATGGGATCAACCTGGAACGCGGGAGCAAAGCCAACCGGATCAACTATGCGATAATAAAGAATGGCAGTTATGGACTTACGGTCGATTCACTTTCATCCGGAAATGATACTGTGCTTGTGCTGAAGAACACGATCATACAAAACATGGCTTCATCCTGTTTAATCGGATATGCGACCATTCTTTCCTCGGTTAATTGCGTCATCGGGAACTGCGGAGGAACCGCGTTATCACTGATCAATGGCGGCAGCTATACATTTCTTCACCTGACCCTGGCCAATTACTGGACAAACTCGGTACGGGTCGCTCCTTCCCTCTATATCAGCAATAAGTCATTCAGCATGATTCCCAATAACCTTGTCAGGGCCTGGTTCGGGAATTCAATCCTCTATGGCTCCAACGACAATGAGCTGACCCTGGATTCTGTTCCGGCGCAATTCAATTACTTCTTTGATCATTGCCTGTTGAAAACAACGGAGAATATTTCTCAACCTTCACATTTTTCAGGCAGTTTTATCAATACTGACCCGCTTTTTATTGATCCGGTCCTATACAATTACCAGCTCGACAGCCTTTCACCAGCCAGGCTGAGAGGTATTCCAATGGGAGTTGATTATGATATCAAGGGAGTTTTAAGAGGAAATCCTCCGGATCTCGGAGCATACCAGGTTCAGTCGGCAGTCGGCAGTCTAAAATGAAATAATGATATAATGAAGTAATCAATAATTATCTCATTATATCATTACATCATTACTTCATTATGAGGCCTCTCATTGTAGATCCGATATCCGCCGGAGAATCTACAACGTGGACACCACAAGCCCTGAGGATCGTCTTCTTGGCATCGGCCGTATCTGATTTCCCGCCGATGATGGCGCCTGCATGACCCATGGTGCGGCCTTTGGGGGCTGTTGCTCCTGCTATAAAACTCACGACAGGTTTGGTTCCATGCTCCTTGAGCCAGTAACCTGCTTCCGTTTCCATATTGCCACCGATCTCACCAATCATGACGATTCCCTCCGTTTCAGGATCTTCTGTAAATAACTTCACAGCATCAAGGATCGTTGTACCCGGGATTGGATCACCACCGATGCCGATGCCTGTTGATTGTCCCAGTCCTGACTTCGTTATCTGGTCTACCGCTTCATAAGCAAGAGTCCCGCTGCGGGAAACCACGCCAATCGTGCCGGGACGGTGAATGAAACCCGGCATGATTCCTATTTTCGTGTCCGGCGGGGTTATGATGCCCGGGCAGTTCGGCCCGATCAGCCTCACGCCGCGGGCTTTAATGTAGTCCTTTACAAAGATCATATCCCTGACCGGTATTCCTTCTGTGATGCAAACAACCACTTTTATTCCCGAATCGGCTGCTTCCATGATGGCATCAGCAGCAAATGGAGGTGGAACAAAGATGATGGAAACATCGGCATTTGTCTCCCTGACCGCGTCTGCCACGGTATTGAAGATCGGGCGATCGAGGTGTTCCTGGCCGCCTTTTCCGGGTGTCACCCCTCCTACTACATTGGTTCCATATTCGATCATCTGTGCAGCATGGAATGAACCTTCACTACCGGTGAACCCCTGGACGATCACCTTTGAATCTTTGTTTACCAAAATACTCATATCAATTACGAATTACGGATTACGGATTACAACTTAATGATAAATCACTTTTGTCCCAGTAATTTTACAAATTACAGAAAATCTGACTCATAAACCTATGCTAGCTTTTTCGTTTCTGTTCATTGTACCCATCCCCCGTCCCCTTCCCTACTGGTAGGGAAGGGGTGCAGGGGTAGGGTACGGTTAAGATTATTGGGATAATTATGATCATTCAATTATAACTTTATCTATAAAGGCCAGATCACCCAATCACCCAACAACGTTGGATCGACAAAAATAAATGATTTAACGAAATGATGAATATATATTTATAAATTTGTTCCATGCTGAATTTCAATTCCAATGATACGATCTGTGCTTTATCCACGGCTCCGGGGATGGGTGCCATTGCTGTGATCAGGGTTTCCGGCAGGGAGGCGGTATCTTGTGTAGACAGTATTTTCAGACCAGTAGAAAAGAATATCACCCTCCGGTCAGTGCCTACTCACACGATCCACCTTGGGTCTCTGAACGATTCCGGAGATATGCTGGATGAAGTCCTGGTGAGTGTTTTCCGCGTCCCGCATTCATATACGGGAGAAGATGTGGTTGAGATCTCCTGCCACGGATCCGTTTATATCCAGCAAAAGATCCTTGAATTGCTGCTATCCCGGGGTCTCCGGATGGCACAGCCCGGTGAGTTCACCCTCCGGGCTTTCCTGAACAAAAAGTTCGACCTTTCGCAGGCCGAAGCCGTGGCCGACCTGATCGCATCCAATTCAAAAACCGCCCATGATGTGGCGATCCGGCAGATGCGGGGCGGGTTCTCAAAAAAGATCAAAGAGCTTAGGCAGAAACTGGTTGATTTCACCTCACTCATCGAGCTCGAGCTCGACTTCAGCGAGGAGGACGTAGAGTTTGTAAGCCGCCCTGACCTTGTTAACCTTTTGATTGAATTGAAGGCAGAAATATCACTGTTAATCAGCTCATTCAGCTTTGGAAATGTAATCAAGCATGGGATACCGGTTGCCATCGTGGGAAAGCCCAATGTCGGCAAATCGACCCTGCTGAATGCGATCCTGAATGAAGAGAAAGCGATCGTCTCTGATATACCAGGCACCACCCGCGACGCTATTGAAGACACCATCATCATAGGCGGCTATAGTTTCCGCTTTATCGACACGGCAGGACTGCGCGCAGCCCGTGATACCATCGAAAGCATCGGCATCGGCCGCACCTGGGAAAAGATCAATGAAGCAGCAATAATCCTGTATGTTTTCGATGCCACGATTTCCTCATTCAGCGAAGTCATGGATACCATTTCCGAATTCAGGGACATTACGGACAACTCAAACAAGCTGCTGATACTGATCGGCAACAAAACCGACCAGCTTGTTGAATTGCCCAGGGGATTCAAGGATTTCGTCGAACTCGAAACCATCTTTGTCTCTGCGAAGAGGAAAGAGAACATACACCTGATCGCCGAAAGCCTTCTGAATTCAGTATTCACAAAAGGCACCACCGGTGACACCGTGATCACCAACGCCCGTCACCTTGATGCCCTTCAGAATGCCCTCTCTTCCATCGAATCCACTAAACAGGGAATGCAATCCGGCATCTCCCCCGACCTGCTCACCACCGACATCCGCAAAGCCCTGTTCCACTTGGGAGAGATCACAGGAGAGATCACCAACGAAGAGATCCTGGGAAATATTTTCGGGCGGTTTTGCATCGGAAAATGATGCTGGATGCTGGATGCTGGATTAAATACGAATTACGGATTACGAATTACGTGACGATGGCTCTTGGCTATTAACTGTTAGCCATTAGCCTGTCCCCGCTTTCGCGGGGATGACGGACCCTGAAGCCTGTGAAAATTATCACATTTTTCAAAGATTATTGCTTAAAACGTATTACCTTTTGGTATTGAAACCGATTAATGTGGATTAAATATCGAACCCGAAACGGGGAGGGAGAATTCACTTATTGTTTCATTTTTAATCCAGGTTATACACAGGGGCTGCTTTTCTCAGTAGCTAGTTTTTCTAATTTTTCTCTTTTCATTTCAAAATAAATGAATAAGATTCTATCATCAATAGTTTTTTCTTGTCGTTTCATTTTGTGGAATCATCTTCCCGAATTTCTTGCTCCGCTTTTCCCCAGTCCTGAATTGCATTACCGTCTTTGTGACCTCGTTGTTCATACAGTTCATAGGCTCGCTTGGCAATCTGCGACTGCAAATCTGACTGTGTCGTGGCTTTGATAGGATCAAAAATCCGGTAAGCGAGCAATTTAACACGGTCGTTCAAGAGGAACCATAATATTGCATATCCCCAAACGAACCCTGCCCAACCCCAGCCGAGAGGAGTCATAAACATCCCATAAACCGCTATCAGCGTCGCGACGATTTGTGTGCCGAGAACTGCTATCCATAAAATCTTTGCCGGGCGGATGGACCATAACGGACCACGTGTACGGGTGAGAAAAATCGTCAGGTGTCCCGCTATTGATAGTTTCAAATACATCAATGTCTGGATGTGGGCACGGTCTATATGAAAGACTCGCTCACAGAGAAAAAACAGGCCAAAAGCGGAAACGACTCCGATGATTCCCAACACCGTGGAAATCCCCAACACCATGCGCATGTTCCAGGCTTCGGGCTTATCCTTATAATGAACGTTGTCATATGCGATCGAAAGGATCGCTCCATCATTGAGTAATGCCAGCATGACGATCATGACAGCGGTTACCGGATAGAAGTTGAAGATCAGAATTGCTAAGGTCATGAACAACAATACGCGTAGGGTCTCTGAGATACGGTAGATCGCATAGCTGTTCATCCGCTGAAAAATACGTCGACTTTCCTTGATTGCGTCAATTATTACCGACAGGCCAGGAGTCATAAGTATAATGGCCGCTGCTGCGCGCGCTGCATCTGTTGCACCCGAGACTGCGATACCACAATCTGCTTTCTTCAGAGCAGGTGCATCGTTTACTCCGTCCCCGGTCATACCGACAATGTGTCCTCGTTTCTGCAAAACATCTACAATGTGAAACTTATGCTCAGGAAACACCTGGGCAAAACCGTCTGCATCCTCTATGGACTCTTCCATCGCTGTCGTCTCTTGCTTCTTCGAATCACCCAGACTGCCGGCATCAAGTATATTTGTGCCCATGTTTAATTTCTGGGCAGTTTCTTTGGCAATGGCCAGTGCATCGCCTGTGACCATTTTGATTTTCACTCCCATCGCCAGCGCGGTTGCAATGGTAGTTTTGGCATCTTCACGGGGAGGATCGAACAGGGGCAGCACGCCAACAAGCTGCCATGGCCCGTCACCTTCGGCCCGTGCCACGCCCAATGAACGAAAGCCACGTGCCGCGAATTCATTGACGGCATTCTCTACCTCAGGTTTCACCTGACCGGCATTGGCCGATAATGCTAAAATCACCTGCGGCGCGCCCTTGGTCACCTTGAATGTCTTTCCGTCTTTGGCTTTCACCGTTGCCTCGGTCCGTTTATGCACCGGGTCGAAAGGCTGGAAATGAACCACCTCATAATCCTTTAAAGATTCCATGTCTTTGAGTCCACCTAGTACAGCCAGGTCAATGGTGTCATTGTTTTCTGCGCGTGACGCCAATGCCCCATCAAGGATCACCTGATCCGCAGAGATGTTGTCAACACAGAAGGGATCGCCCAGCGTCAACTTGTTCTGGGTCAGGGTGCCGGTCTTGTCTGCACACAGCACATCCACGCCCGCCAGTTCTTCAATGGCCACAAGCTTACTTACAATTGCCTTTTTCTTCGCCAGATGGTGCGCTCCGACTGCCATTGTCACAGACAATACCGTTGGCATTGCTACCGGAATCGCAGCTATGGTAAGTACCAAGGCGAATTGCAATGTTGTGAGGATCTTGTCGCCACGGATGATCGCCACGGTAATAATCACCGCTACGAGAACCACGGCCAGAATGATCAGGTAATTGCCAATCTTTAACACCGCCTTTTGAAAATGGCTGACAGTCTGCGCTTCCTGCACCAGTTGCGCCGTTTTGCCAAAGTATGTATTTGAGCCGGTTCCATAAACCATAGCACCTATTTCTCCCCGGCGAATGATCGAACCGGAAAATACTGCTTCGCCAGATTTGCGGGTAATGGGCAATGACTCTCCTGTCAGGGCAGATTGATCCACTTCTACGGGGTCGCCTTCCAGAAGGCGTGCATCTGCCGGCACAATGTCACCCAGCCGAATACGGATGACGTCGCCAGGCACCAATTCACGGGCAGCTGGTGTAACCCATTTTCCATCACGTTTCACCCTTGCTTTGATCGCCAGTTCGGCTTTCAGAGCCTCGATGGCATTACCTGCCTCCCGTTCTTCCCAGAACCCAACTATGGCGTTTGCCAGAAGCAAAACGAGGATGATGCCGAAGTCGGGCCAATGCCGGGCAACTGCCGAAAGGATCACGGCCGCTTCGATCATCCAGGGTATCGGCCCCCAAAAATAGGTGAGGAATTTCAGGAACGGATTGGTTTTTTTTTCTTCAATCTCGTTGGGCCCATATTGGGTCAGCCGTTTCTCTGCCTCGGCCTGACTGAGACCGTCAGGTGACGACTCCAATTTTTTCTCCACTTCCGGCATAGGTATGGATTTCAGGTCGTCCTTCGCATCTGGGTTAGACCCGGGAATCTTTGGCTTTTTGGTTATGGTTTTGGTTTTCATTATTCCAATAACCTTTCATCTATGCTTGTTATTCATTAATCCAATTTTTTGCATCTTCCAATTCTGCATTTTTAAATATACGAAGCTCACAGGATAGCAAGTGACCAAAAAATTTTGCAAAAGTGTTTATTAGTTCATGATCAGAAACAAATGCAATTCTATCCCAGGCAGATAAATCTTTCATACCCATCTTAGCATCATCCAGCATAGCGTTCATATCAAATCCGTTAAAGTTGTTGCCAAGATGATATAGCATCCGGATTTTCTTGTTTGTCTTCTATTTTTCCTCTATGACAGGAATTAAACCAGTTTCATAATCTGTGCCGGTTATTTTTCCTTCTGCGGAAATGCCAAGTACATTGGCTGGTAAATCATTCATTATTTTTAACATATACTTTGTATTTTAATCACTTATTCCGTTAATACAGTTTTATTTCTCTTAATCTGACACATCACACTTTTGCTTTAGGTGGATCGGCTACTCGTCCTGGGGGTAAGGCCTCCGGAACATCAAGTCGTGCCACGCCAATCCTTTTGTCGGCCATCCCATAATATACATCGATGCGATCCGGTGCGCCAATATCATCCCGACGGTCGATTCCTGTAGGGAACACAACGTTGTCGACGACCCCCCGGAGTTCTTTAGGCAGCTCCGGCATCAATACCGGTTCAGTAGAACGATAGCGTATCTTCCTCGGATGTTCCTCAGAGAGTACCATGACCCCGGCGGAGTAACACAGATGATGTTTATTATTGCTCGTATCCGATATTTCACTCACTCCATGGTAAATAATGAGCCAGCCATGCTTAGTCATTATGGGGGGAGTGCCTCCTCCGATTTTGAGTCGTTCCCAGGGAGATACTGGAGTGGCAAGCCGGTGATGCGAATTAAAAAGGCTTATATGATATGGCTCAAGACCCTCGAAAGTCATAGGACAGTATGAGATCCAGATGCTTTCACGATCGATGTCCACCACCCGAGACTTCGATTGGTAGACTGTTTCTTCCGGCCGGGTACCCTGAAAAAGAGGCCGGTGAAGGATGGCTAATTGCATTTTCCCTGCATGATTGGGTATTGCGACTGGGAAGATGCTTGCATCCTTGTTGTCCACATGGACGAAATCAATGCCGGCATAAGGCTCAAAGATGGCAAGACCAATTCGTTTCCAATGGAACAAATCCTCTGACACAGCCAGGGCAATCCGCGGCCCATTGGGAGAAATTGCCGTGTAAGTCATTACATAGTGATGAAGTGGATCTACATAGGTTATACGGGGATCCTCGCAACCGCCGCTGCCATCAGATCGAAGTTCATAGTCAGTTTCTGGTTCCAGAGCAATGCCGAGCCGCTCTACTCCGAAAGGATTGCCGGTATCATTAAACTGAACCCGTGCAATACCGATACGTGAATAATTGCCTTTTGCAACCATCCGTGGAAACAGGTAAAGCTGACCATCCATGCCGCGAATTGCAGCCGGATTCAGAACACCTTCGATCTCATGAGGATTACCCTGTTCCGGTTCCATAATCATTCCAAGACGCTGTAACTTAAATCCACTCATAACATCTTCTCATTGGGTCACGTATTCTGATTGCAATCTAAACATGCGATGATTGCTTCGGTAACCCGTTTAGTCTCAGTGGGCCCCCGAACGGGGATTGAAACAACTCCTGCCTCTTCAGCCGGATAGTCGTTTCCACCAGGGAACAAGGCATCACCTATGAAAATCATCTCCTGGATTTTGATGCCAAGCGTATCCCTGAGTTTTCCAATCCCATAGGCTTTGTCAATTCCAGGTTTGGTTATATCAATGGATGTCGCCCCCCCCAATCGGACAGAAAATCCGAAAAGGGAAGTGTCAAGGATTGCCTTAATTTTCTTTCGTTTTGCAAAATCAGGATCCCATTTTTCCTTTTCTGACAAGGGAGCCTGCTGACCTAATGCTGAAAATGTTATCTGACTCCCACGGTCTTCAATTACTTCTCCCCAGACCTTTTCAACCTTGAAGCCTACTTCTATGATTGTTTTCTTCAGAGAACTGATGATTTTTTCCTTTTCAGCCGCGGTTAAATCTTCTGAATAGATCTTTTTCCAATCCCCCGAGTATTGGTAGAATTTTGTTCCACAAGTGGGTAGGAGTGAAAGATTCCCGAAGTGTTCATCATTGGGGAGATTCGTGAGCAGTTGTTTTTCAAATTGATTCCAACCACCACCGGAGATGATGGCCACTTTGATGACACCAAGAAGATTGTGCAACAATGCCGACATTTCAGAATCAAGAGCAGATTTACTTTCGGCAAGGGTGCCGTCCAGATCAAAAATGATTAGTCTTTTCATTAATCTTCATCTGTTTTCTTCAGCGGGTATCATTCTTGGCAAACGGTTCATCGAACCAATATCCCTGGCGATTATAATGGTGATGCAACTTGGTCTCATAATCCCGGTTTAACAGAGATTCCTCCGAATATTCCGGTGACTGCTTAATGCTTTCCCGGGAAAGACTGACGAAGACTTTCATCTCGTTCCAACTAACGCGCTCGATCCATAAAGGTGAAACCAAGACTTTTTTCCCTTGCCACCAGTTGCTTGTATCAATGATTATATAACGGATTGCCCATGTCTCGTCATCGATGATAAAGTCCTCGACGTGGCCAATCTCACCGTCTTTAGCCTGGATGTTATGGCCGCTCACAGCGTTCGTGCTGCGCAGATGGGGATCCCATGATTTCTCACCCTGTGTGAATTCTTTCCATTTATCGCGGTCACGCACAATGTAGGGATAAGATCCCCACATATTCGGGCCGCCCCAATATGCCGGCCATCCATAATACCCATAGTAGGACTCCTCGAATTGTCGCGAGACAGGCTTGTCACTGTCAAAGGAGGGACTGTCCTCAATTTGCTTTTTAGTCAAATCAATATTGATGAGTTCCTCTTCTTTATTCACGTCGATCAGTGCGTAAGGTGAGATCAATACTTGCTTGCCCAGAAACCAGTTTCCTGTTTCAGCGACGAGGTAGCGAACCGCCCAGTGCTGATCATCGAAGTAGAATTCCTTGACCTTCCCGATTTCCCCGTCGAGACCATTCAATTTATATCCTCTTAGTGTTTTTGCTTTGATTAACATAATTGTACTCCTTTCGTTTTTAAGTAAGATTTATTATATGGCTTACCGTTTTGGCTATCTGTACATCGCTTGAGATCAGAATGCTCAGTATAAAATCGAGCCAAATTGACTGACTGAACACTTCCAATTTTTTCAAAGGAATTTCTTTCATCATTGTTTTATAACATAAGTACCTGATATCAAATCATGCCAGGCTCGTTTTTTTGGGTCGGTGGTAATATACCATATTCCAAGCCCTATTGGCAAGATTGAAATAATTACAGTAATACATCTGAAAAATGATCTCAATAAACTTATTCTTTTTCCATACAGGTCAATGACTTTCAATCCTACTATCATTTTCCCAATGGTTGCCTGATAAGCAGAAGTTTCAAATACACTATTATAAAAGATCCATGTAATTATGACAATGAAAAATCTGTAAGTATTGAAATCATTATTTGTGCGATTGAATTTAAAAAGAAGCGTTTCCAGGATCAATAGAGGAATAAATACAATCGTTAAATCAATAAGTTTAGCAATAGTTCTTTTGCCAAGACCGGCATAAGTGACATTCAGATCAGGTGCATTTCTTAATTTATGCTTAAACCTTTGCAAGACATTTATTCCTTTAGGTTGTCCAAGAACATCCCGGTCTTGTTCAAGAAAAGGAGTTGAGATTTGTCTAATATGGTTGTTACTTTTCATCACTATTTTCTCTTGGATATCACAACCCATATAATGAACACGATCAAACACACGACTCCTAAGCCAATCAGAATTTGCGTCCAATTTAAATTGTTCATTCCCATAGAGTTGTTGCCATGCATCATCCCATTCCCACTGTCACAAGCTACTATTAGAAACATTAAGATCATAATATAGAATGAAGCAGTAATTCTTTTTGCGATTATTTTTGTGTTCATAATTTTCTCCTTTTCTATGAAGTTTTTCGAAACGATGTTTATTTGATATACTGAATTATGCATGTAGTATTATCCATTGCTATTGAAAGGAGAAATCTTTCATTGACATGTGGGCATCATAGAATCCTTTTATCTCTCAAGGATCTTTTTAGCCTTGTTAATTTCCTCGCTATTTCCATGGGCAATTACCTGAAAACCTTTCTCCTCAATGTGTTCATGGTATTTTAGAACAGAACGGCTTTTGATCACGAGGATAGCAATGAGAGATAAGACACCCCCGCAAGCAATTCCAAGGGAAAAACCGGCCAATGCACCCAGAACGGCTCCAATTCCAAAAAGGAAACCTAGTCCGGGAATTGCAAACAATTTTACGCCGGTGAGCATTCCCAGAACAGGTCCAAGAATAGCCCCAACAATTGCGGGTACATTTTTAATCCATCTGGTATGCTGAACGTGCATGAGGTCATCAATGATAACAGCCTTCCCGATAAGGGACAACTGCTGAACAGGAAATCCTGCACGTTTTAGTTTTTCGACTGCTTCGATTGCTTTTTCATGAGTATCATATAACGCTATAGTGGTATTCATGGCTTGTGATAGTTTATTTAATTAGTAAATAACTCTCCCAGAAATAATCATCTAGAATAGACATCCATTTTAACAACATATAACTTTGCAAAATTAATATCAGAGTACTCCGGAGGTGTTATATAATCTTTGAAAAAAGTTATATCATTAACACATTTTCATGAGCTTTGCATTGATATTGATAATTCAAAACCGAATGGGAGTAACACTAATCAGGGCTAATCCGGAGGCACCTAAGGCCCCTACACTTCTTTGATTTTATTGCGAAACACCATCAGGAAATTTTGTTATTTCGCCTCTTTATGAAAATGCAAGTCGAAAAGATTGAAGGGTATTTATGATTTCCTTTTGTACTCCATTTGTAACTCGTACTTAAACCAGCCTGATTTTAAACACGAGTTACTTTCTGCATCGGAAAATGATGCTGGATGCTGGATGCTGGATTAAATACGAATTACGGATTACGAATTACGATGGTTGGCTTTTGGCTCTTGGCCGTTGGCTCTTGGCTATTAACTGTTAGCCTGTCCCCGCTTTCGCGGGGATGACGGCCCCTGAAACCAGTCCCCGCTTTCCTGGCTTTACCACTGATACTGCCCATCGCCGTATTGCTTATTGAATTCATAACTCAAATATGTTTCCCTGGTGGATTAATTCTCACCTCTCTGCCATTGACTTAAACTGCTCAATGCATATGAACGAGTCAGACGGAAATGTCTTCCCCACCGACTTCACGCACCAGATCCCCTGGATGATCTCTGACCCCGGCACCATCGGCAACCTAACATTTTCTAAGTACTCTTACCTAGAAATTCCAAAAAAAATACGGTTCCTACCTTATTGACAAAGGCTTTTCAAAAACGTAATTTAGTGAGATGGTTTCTGAGGTACTGAGATACCGAGATGATACGATCCTGTTCACTTTTCACTTTTCACTTTTCACTTTTCACTTTTTTCGAGGCTTTTCGCGAAAGCAAACTAAATAGTAAATTCAGTTATTAACTAAAAATTACACATTATGTCATTCAATTTCAAATCTATTTCCAGGAAAAACCCGCTCAGTCCGGGTGACCCTCCAAAGTTTTATGCGAGTCCTGTGTATAAGGACAAGATTGATCTTCGCACAATTTCGGGTGAAATCGCAAAAATGACAACTGTCAGCCGGGCCGACTCGCTTGCGACGCTTCAGGCCCTCGGTGAAGTTCTGTCATTTTTTCTTACGTCCGGAAATATCGTGTATCTCGGCGATTTCGGCACGTTTCGAATAAGCTTGAAATGTACAGGTGCCGCAACCGAGCCTGAACTTACGTCTTCGAATATCGCTTCTTATCACCTGCTGTTCCGCCCGGGCATTGAAATCGCCGAAAAGATCAGGAACATGAAAGCAGAGAAAAAGGCCACTCTTCTTAAATAGATCAATTGTTATTTTCGGTTTTGTACGTTTAATCAATTACCAATTGCAAAACGCTTCCGGGAATCCACGGAAGCGTTTTTATTTGTGAACGGAACCGTATCCGATGAACAACGGAACCGTATCCGATGAACATCGGAAGCGCTTCCGTTTTACCGGATGAAAAGCAGTCTTGATTCATCACCCCCCCCTTTTCTAATTCACTAACAACCAGCATTATTCCGGATCACAATCAACCGGATGGCGACTATTTAATCATTATCTATATGTTATCCTTGCTCTGTAAAGAAAATTGTACTTTTACCCTGAATTTCCTGACGGCACTTCTGTAATATTGGTGTTATAGTTCAACATGAAAACCGAAAAACTTACGCGACAAGAGATTATCGACCTCCGCCTTAAAGAAGCAGGCTGGGATGTCAAGGATAAGTCGCAGGTGACCGAGGAGTTTGATATCGTTGTTGATCCGGCACTGGCGAAGGAAGCCCAAACACCCTATTCCGGGCATCAGTTCAGCGATTATGTTTTGCTGGGCAGGGACGGGAAACCGGTTGCCGTTGTTGAAGCAAAGAAAACGTCTGTTGATGCGGCCATCGGAAGGGAACAAGCCAAGCAATATTGCTTTAATATTCAGTCAGCCGATGGTTTGGAACTCCCATTCTGTTTGTATACGAACGGCCATGATATCTATTTCTGGGATCTGAACAATTACCCTCCAAAAAAGGTTTACGGGTTCCCGACCAGGGATGACCTGGAACGGTATTCCTATATTCGCAAAGCAAGAAAAGCGCTGGCAGGAGAACTCATCAACACAAAAATTGCCGGAAGGAATTACCAGATCAGCGCCATCCGGTCAGTCATGGAAGCGGTCGAAAAACGCAGGCGCAAATTCCTGTTGGTGATGGCTACAGGCACCGGCAAGACCCGGACCTGCATCGCATTGGTCGACGCTTTGATGAGGGCCGGCTGGGCTGAGCGTATTTTGTTCCTTGTCGACCGCATTGCCCTGCGTGACCAGACACTCGATGCTTTCAAGGAGCATCTGCCCAATGAACCCCGCTGGCCAAGACAAGGGGAAAAGGAAATTGCCACCGACAGGCGAATCTATGTTGCCACCTACCCCACCATGCTGAATGTAATCCGCAACGAGGAAAAGTCACTGAGCCCTCATTTTTTCGACCTCATCGTGGTGGATGAAAGCCACCGGAGCATTTACAACACCTACCAGGAAATCCTTGATTATTTCAACACGATTACTCTCGGATTAACAGCCACCCCGACCGATGTGATCGACCACAACACATTTCAATTATTCGAATGCGAAGATGGCGTTCCGACTTTTGCCTATTCTTACGATGAAGCGGTAAATCATGTTCCACCCTTCCTCTGCAATTTCCAGGTTATGAAGATCAAAACCCGGTTCCAGGACGAAGGGATAAACAAGCGGACCATTTCGCTGGAAGATCAGCAGAAACTGATCCTGGAAGGGAAAGAGATCGAAGAGATCAATTACGAAGGAACCGAGATTGAAAAAAAAGTGATCAACCGGGGCACAAATGCGTTGATCGTCCGTGAATTCATGGAAGAATCCATCAAGGATGCGAACGGCGTCCTGCCGGGAAAGTCGATCTTCTTTTGCATCAGCAAGGCGCATGCACGCCGGGTTGAGGAGATCTTTGATTCGCTTTACCCTGAATACAAAGGCGAACTGGCCAAGGTGCTGGTCAGTGAAGACCCCAGGGTTTACGGTAAAGGCGGACTGCTCGACCAGTTTGTTCACAACGACATGCCACGGATTGCCATCAGCGTGGATATGCTTGATACCGGGATCGATGTCAGGGAGTTGGTGAATCTGGTCTTTGCAAAACCGGTATACAGCTATACCAAGTTCTGGCAGATGATCGGCCGCGGAACCCGCCTGCTTGAAACAGAAAAGATCAAACCCTGGTGCACCGTTAAGGATAATTTCCTTGTTCTCGACTGCTGGGACAACTTTGAATATTTCAAACTGAACCCCCGGGGGAAAGAATTAAAACCCCAGATCCCACTGCCCGTAAGGTTGTTTGGCATTCGCCTCGAGAAGATCGGAGAAGCCCGGACCCGAAACAGGACTGATATTGCTGAAAAGGAAATTCAAAACATTAAAAAGCAGGTTGAAGGCCTCCCCTCCAACTCCGTGGTGATCATGGAAGCCAGGTATGATCTGCAGCGACTGGAGGATGAAAATTTCTGGAATAATCTTACCACCGATAAAATAGAATTCCTGGATGCTGTTGTAAAACCATTGCTCCGCACTGTTTCCGGCCTTGATTTCAAGGCGATGAAATTCGAGAAAGACATTGTAGAAGTCTCTCTTGCGCACCTGGCTGAAGAAAAAGATAAGTTTGAAACACTGAAGGAAAGCATCATCGAGGTAATCGGCGAGTTACCGCTCAGCGTGAACATCGTGGCCAGTGAAAAAGAGCTCATTCAACAGGCCCAGGGCAATCAATTCTGGGTCACCATCACGGAAGAAAAGTTCGATGAACTGATCCGGAAGCTCTCTCCCCTGATGAAATTCCGCGAATCGGTCATTCCGCTGGCTCCGGCAAAATTCAATCTGAAAGACATCGTGGTTGAAAAAGAATTCGTTGAATTTGGTCCGCAACACGAAGCCCTGAGCGTGGCCAGGTACCGCGAACTGGTGGAAAAGAAGATAAATGAGCTGGTCTCGAACAGCTCCATCCTTCAGAAACTGAAACAGGGTATGGCCATCTCGGAATCCGAGGCTGAACAACTCGCCGAAGAACTGCACAACGAACACCCCCACATTACGGTGGACCTGCTCCGGAAGGTATACCATCACCGGAAAGCGGAACTGGTTCAGTTCATCAAACACATTCTTGGAATCGAGCAACTGGAAACCTTTGATGAAACGGTGACCAGGGCGTTTGACGATTTCATCGCCAGGCACAGTTGTCTGACAAGCAGGCAACTGCAATTTCTCGACCTGCTGAAAAAATTTGTCCTGGAAAAGGGAGATGTGAGCAAACGTAACCTGATCGAGTCACCGTTCACCATGATCCATCCTGAAGGCATCCGGGGTATTTTCAACCAGAAAGAGATTGACGAAATTTTAACGCTGACACACCAAGTACTCGCTGCATAATGTTACAAAACAACTCCTCACTCAAATCACTGATCGATAAACTCTGGCAGAACTTCTGGGAAGGTGGCATTGCCAACCCGCTGACGGCGATCGAGCAGATCACCTACCTCCTGTTCATGAAACGGCTTGACGACCTTGAAACCAAGCGCGAGAAGGATGCCGAATTTACCGGTGAAAAATACAATTCCCGCTTTAAAGGAAAATTCAGCATACCCGGCAGCAGCGACACCATCGATAAGCAGGAATTGCGCTGGAGCGTTTTCAGGCACAAGCCGGCCGACGAAATGCTGCTGCATGTTCAGATGAAGGTATTCCCATTTTTGAAAGACCTGAACGGAGAAACGTCGCCATTCACCAAACACATGGCCAACGCCGTTTTCATCATGCCCAAGGCCAGTCTGCTGGTATCTGCCATCCATATCGTGGAAGATATTTTCAGGGAAATTGAAAAAGACGCAACAGAAGGCGGGCATGCTTTCCAGGACATACAGGGCGATGTGTACGAAATGCTGCTGAGCGAAATCGCCACGGCCGGGAAGAACGGTCAGTTCAGAACACCGCGCCATATCATCAAGCTCATGGCCGAACTGGTGGCGCCCCAATTGGGACAGCGCATTGCCGACCCGGCCTGCGGAACAGGAGGCTTTTTACTGGGCTCCTACCAGTACATTTTAACCGACCTGGTCCGGAAAAAAGACCCTGCCAAACTGAGCCGGGACGAAGATGGCTTTGAGCGTGCCGCCATCAGCGCCGTTCTCACACAGCAATTGAAAGGCATTCTCGACCAGAGTTTCTCAGGGTATGATATTGACACCACGATGGTCCGGCTTGGTTTGATGAACCTGATGATGCACGGGATCGATGAACCCAGGATCGATTACAAGGACACACTCAGCAAATCCTACAACGAGGACAGCCGGTTCGACATCATCATGGCCAATCCTCCTTTTACCGGCAACATCGACAAGGGCGATATCAACGAAGGACTGAAACTTCCGACCACCAAGACCGAATTGCTTTTCGTGGAGCGCATTTTCAACATGCTAAAAATGGGCGGAACGGCCGCTGTGATTGTTCCTTCGGGCGTTATACAGAATTCCGGTAAAGCCTTTGAAGCCGCACGGAAACTCATCATTGAAAAGGCTGAACTGAAAGCCGTGATAGCCATTCCCAGCGGTGTGTTTAAGCCCTATGCCGGGGTGAGTACGGCGATTTTACTTTTCACCAAAGGCGGCGAAACCACCAGCGTCTGGTTTTATAACATGAAGGCGGATGGCTACTCATTGGATGACAAGCGGAATAAGATCGGGGATAGTGATCTGCCTGACATTGTGAAGTGCTTCAAAGCGAGAGATGCAAAAAAGGACACAGACCGGAAGCAGAAATCCTTCATGGTGCCGAAAAAGGAGATCGTTGAAAATGGATACGATCTGAATCTGAGCACTTACAAAGAGGAGGTTTACGAGGAGGTTGTTTATGAGAAGCCGGAGGTTATCCTAAAAAAACTGGAGAACCTCGAGGAAAGTATAACGACCAGCTTGAAGGATTTGGGTAAAATGAACTTTAATTCACCACAATAGTCACATAGGGCACATTAGTATATATCATAATGAAATTCTATTGTGCACTATTGTGCCTATGTGGTAAAAAACATTGATTTAAAAACTGTTCAAACAGGGTTGGCTGATTTAGAGGAATTAGGAAAATGAATTGGAAAAAAGTAAGACTTATTGATATTTCCAAGCCTAAGCAATGGAAAAACCTGCCTATTTCTGAATTGACAAAAGAAGGGTTTCCTGTTTATGGGGCGAATGGTATAATTGGCAGATATAAAGAATACAATCATGAATTCCCAACCTTGGCAATCACATGTCGAGGTGCGACTTGTGGAACAATAAACATTACTGAACCGAAATCTTATATAACATCAAATGCAATGGTGTTGGATGATATAAGTCAGAATGTTGACCAAAAGTTCTTGTATTTCGCATTAAATAAAAGAGGTTTTAAGGATATTATCACTGGTGCCGCTCAGCCTCAGATCACAAGGGAAGGGTTGAGCAAAATAATTCTAGATATACCTGAAAGAAAAGGAGACCAAATTCACATTGCCAACCTCTTAACCCAGGCCGAAACCCTCATCTCCCAGCGCAAAGAAAGCATTGCCCTGCTGGATGAATATTTGAAAAGCATGTTTTTGGAGATGTTTGGGGATCCAATGAGTAATGAACACGGGGTTAATAAATTACGTTTTGGTGAGTTCATAAAAGAGATTATTGCAGGTTCGAGCTATGGCGGTGAACAAAAGGAATCTTTGAAAGATGATGAAATGGGTGTTTTAAAAGTCAGCGCTGTAACTTGGGGTGTATTCAATGCAAAGGAATTTAAAGTTGTAAATAAAAAAGACATTCGAAGAGAAATAGCACATCCCCGTAAAGGTGATTTATTATTTAGCAGGGCGAATACAAAAGAGTTAGTTGGAGCAACTTGTATTGTTGATAATGATTACCCACGGTTATTCTTACCTGATAAACTTTGGAATTTAGTGCTAGATGAAAAGAAAATAAACAAGGTTTTTGTTCATTATCTTTTTAAGAATGAATCATTCAAAAATGTCCTAACAAGGGAAGCCAGTGGGACAAGTGGATCAATGCTAAATATCTCTATGGTGAAGCTGAGAAATGTAAAAATCCCGGTAGCACCAATCAGCCTGCAAATAAGTTTTGCCCAAATCGTCGAAAAAACCGAATCCCTCAAAGCCCAATATCAGCAAAGCTTGCAGGAGCTGGAGAATTTGTATGGGAGTTTGAGTCAGCGGGCGTTTAGGGGGGAGCTGAAACAGAACAATTGAATATTGATCAACGAGTTTTGAAGTTCGAACTATTGCCTGTTGCCTGTTGCCTGTTGCCTGAATATCGAATATTGATCAACGAACTTTGAATTTCGAACTATTGCCTGTTGCCTGTTGCCTGAATATCGAATATTGATCAACAATCTTTGAAATCAGAGGGAGTTTCAGAATTATTTTGATCTGGTTTGCGGCACAGAAGCCTGCTAAAAGGAGATGAATTACCCCGCGCTTTAGCGCGGGGGTGGGGTAATGCCGGGGTCATGCGGGCTTCAGCCCAAAACTGAGTGGCTGGTTTAACGCTCCATCCTTCGGTTTCGGGCTAAATCCCGGTGTTTATGACCTTTTCCAATACCCGGCCTCAAGGTCGGGGTAATTCAAAAGGCTATTTTTAAACTTAATAAACCTCTCTAAAACCTTGAGTATATGGAAAATTCAGTTGTAAAGTATAGCCTTAAATCCCGAAATGAGCCTAAAGGTAGTGATCCACATTGGGATTACTGTTGTCAAAGACGAATTCCCTATGTCACGATTAGAAAAAGCGGAACAAAATATTGGAAGGTTGATTATAATGTACTTCCTGTAATTATGGGTAAACGGTTTACTGTCATATCCTTTGCATATTCGGTTACTCCATTGTATGAGCTTTACTGCGCAGAACATAATTTTCCCTGCAAGAAGCTTCAACCTGGGATTGATCGCCTTCCCCCCTACGAGGTTTATAAAGCAGATGCAGAGAATTTTGCTGAAAAATTGTTTGATCTGCTTAAATATCTAATGGTTAAGGATGAAGAATTGTTCAATGTCAATCCCTTTTATATCAACAATGATGGTTATAATTGCGAATGTTTTCACGTTGCAGGATATATGGAGGAGCTGGCACAAATGTCAGACATCGAACTAAACAAAGAGTATAAGGAAATGAAAAAAGAGAAGCCTTACTTGCTGCAAACTATGCAGTTAATCAAGAATGAAATGAATAAACGAAAGATTGTTATTGGCTGATTTTCAAAAAGGACTTATTTAAAGTCAAAAATCAAAAGTCAAAAGTCAAATATTTATTATCCAGCATCCAGCATCCAGCATCCAGCATCTACTCCCGCTTCACGGGATGATGGCCTGGAGAAAAACAATAACCTGAAAAACTATTCATGTGCGGACTGTTTGAAAAACGTTCTATTCCTTAATTATTTTTCCAACCTCAACAGATTGTCCATCCTGAAGCCTTATCAGATATAGACCCTTTGAAAGATCATGGACATCTATCTGCGAATGGATATCTGATAATGTCTTTACAAACACCTTCTTCCCTTCAGCATTAAAGATCGATAATTGCGAAATTCCTTTCATGGATGATTGTTCGATCGTAAATGCATTTTGAACAGGGCATGGATAGGTTTTTAACGATCCCTGGCCCAAAGTGATTGTATTAATCCCCACTCCTCCCCCGTTTGTTGTTTTCAAAATTATTCCTTCCGGACCAACAATATACCCCGTGTTTTCATCAGTAAATACCACTTTTTGCAGGTACCCGGTGTTCGTGTATGCCCAATTCAGTCCGCCGTCCGTTGTTTTGAAAATACCATCACCAACAGCATAACCGGTATTTTCGGACGTAAAATACACGCCAAACAAATAGGATGTTGTCCCTGAGTTGATATATGCCCAGGTGTTTCCGCCATCGGTCGTTTTAAATATCACACCTGCTGATCCTATGGCATATCCGGTATTTGCAGTCGGAAAATACACACAATGAAGAGGTGCTGAATTACCCGTGAACTGTGTTGTCCAGGTCAAACCGGCATCGGTTGTTTTTGCTACCAAACCCACATGAGTTCCTTCATTCGATTGTCCAACTGCATATCCTGTAACTGGACTTGTAAAATAAACAGATTCGAACTGGGTTAACTGTCCTAAGGACTGGGTTGTCCATGTTGTTCCTCCATCGGTGGTTTTTAAAATGGTTCCCTGCATTCCGACTACATAACCCGTATATTGATCCGTAAAATAAGCGCCATACAAATAGCCGGAGGATCCTGTGTAGACCGATACCCAGTTTGCCCCACCATCAATGGTTTTCAGAATTACATTTACCGCCCCTGCATTATCAGACCCAACCGCATACCCTGTTTCCGGAGAAGGAAAACAGACCGCATACAAGCAGTACGGCACCGTTGTCAGTGTGTTCCATGTTGATCCGCCATTTGTGGTTTTTAAGATAACCCCGGCTGATTGATTCATATCTGCGCCGACAACATAGCCGGTATTTGAATCCGTAAAAGTGACTGAATTTAAAAATTGGTTGGTTCCCGAATTTTGGCTGATCCATTGTGCCATTGTTGCATCACCAACAAATATTGCAAACAAAAAAGATAAAAAAAGCTTCATTTCTTAATGGTTTTTTATGATTAATGGTGTCGGGGTAAAAGCATGGTATGCCTTTTCGATAATTTATCCGTAAATATATGAATTTTCTTTTACCGCTTTGTTCATGATGCTCACCGGGTCGTAAAATACCTTGAGAATCACCGCGCAAATCACTGAAAAATAATATTACGGAACTTGTTGAAAAAAATATTAAACCATCTAATTTTGTATAACATCTGGGAACCCTGGAAAAATGATCCTTCCTAAGAATATAGAAGAAGTATGGTCAAAACAAATCGGCACGAGGTAGTCAATATAGCCGGCATATCCAATCATTCTGGCTTTCCCAGTGGACAAAGCATTATAAAGGCTGGAAAAGGACAATCAAAAAAACAAAATAGTATGAAAACCACACCCGAACACAATGAGCGAATGGCAAAAACAGTTTTTGCCAGGGTCTATCCGTATTACATCAAAAAAGTTGAAAGTAAAGGCAGGACAATACAGGAACTGCACCAGGTAATAGAATGGCTGACCGGCTATGATGAAAAAAAATTGCAGGAGCTGATTGACGGGAAAGTGACTTATGAAACATTTTTTCAGCAGGCAAAATTGAACCCGAATGCTCACCTGATCACCGGAGTGATCTGTGGATACCGGGTTGAGGAAATTGAGAATCCTATTACGAGACAAGCAAGGTACATGGACAAGCTGATAGACGAATTGGCGAAGGGCAAAAAGATGGAGAAGATATTACGGGCTAGTTAGATTTACCCAAATATATCTCCTCCGGATACCGAAGAAAAAGATTTAAACCTGCATCGCTGGGCATAACAAAAGTCAAAAAGTCAAAAGTTCAAAGTCAAACAAACGACTCAGACCATTCCACACGCAGAATCCAAAAAACCAGCATGAACTCTGAATCATGAACCGTGCTGCCGGGTTCCCGCTTTCGCGGGAATGACGATTCGCACTGTTTTATAGTGAGAGGGGATCAAAGGGCGGCTGCGCCGCCCTTTGATCCCCTCTCCTTTTTTTACAACATGGCCGCGTCATTCCCGCGAAAGCGGGAACCGGTGATACGATTAACCATTTTTTACAAATAACCAAGCGACCACTATCCTTGCCTGGCACACGCGGGAACCGGTGATACGATCAACCTTATTTATTTTACAGATAACCAGACGACCACTATCCTGGCATGGCACACGCGGGAACCTGTGATACGATCAACCCTTTTTATTTTATAAATAACCTGGCGACCACTATCCTTGCCTGGCACACGCGGGAACCGGTGATACGATCAACCTTATTTATTTTACAGATAACCAGACGACCACTAGCCTGGCTGGCACCTGCGGGAACCAGCGATACGTCCAACTGTTCAATTAATCCGACGCGGGCGGTAATTCTTCAAAGCCAGCTCATATCGTTCACAAACATGATCTTTCAGCCATTTGGGTGAAAGAACCTTCACATCGGGCCCCCAACTCATGATCTTCATCATCAGATCCCAGGTGACAAGCACCTTCATGGTGACGGTCAGGAAGTTCTTTGTTTCGCTTACGACCTTCTGCGATTCGTGAATTGGGCTGGTCCGGATGTAATTCGCCTGCCTGTGAGTAAAGCGCAATTTAACGTCGGCAGGTTCCTCCTGGGTGGCAAAGATCCCTATTGAAAACTTAAAATATTCTTTCGCGTTGAAGAACACATCAATAAATCTGACATCGGCCCGCTCTTCAACCGAGATGATCCTGTCGAGTGCCAGCGTGCAGATATCCCTTGCCCGGTCATGATACCCGATCAAATACCAGCGGTCAGAAGATTCCTTCAGATGATAGGGATGCATCAGATGCGACAGTGGTTTCGGACTATCAAATCGCTGATACCTGATCTCAACTGCTTTTTTCTCCGATATTGCTTTTACGAGTGGCTGGAGGAACTGCCTGCCAATGACCACGGCCGACTTTTCAAATTCGACAAAATCCAGTTTCGGATGGTCGTTTTCCATTCGTCGGATGTTCAGTCCGGTGACGATCTTTTCCACCGCCCCGCTGAAGGTATCGAGGATATCGATCTCCTTGAACTGTTCAAGGAGCGATGCGGCAAATGCAAGCGATTTAAGCTCTTCCCTGTTCAGGGGTATGCGGCTGATGGAATAGTTCGGATCCTTATAGTAATATGCTCTCCGCTGGGTATCCCAGTCGATGGGGGCGTAATAACCCAACTGGTTATCATAACGCATGTCCGAAATGTCTTTATCGATGGTCCTCTCCCCAATTTTCCTCAGGTCGAGTTTTTCCTCACAGGCGCGGCAAAGCTCATCCTTTGTAGCATATTTCTTGTCAACCAGCATCATGTCGATGATCCGGTGACGCAAAGCGGCGAATTTGTTGGCAGGCATTTTTGTAAATTACGAATTACGAATTACGAATTACGGATTACGAATTGTTCATGAATGCAGATACCGTGCGTAGCTGATGTTTTATTTTGCCCTGTAAAGTTAAACAAACGGTTTATGAATGCAAATCCAAAACACGGGAATGAAAAACAAAAGATCGTCGATCTCATGGTGAGTGTGAGCAGGACCATGGAGGGATCGAAACTCGAGAAGAAGTTTTTTACACAGGTCTCGCAAGAGATCCGGTTGCTGACACAACAGCTTCACTGCACCCGGATGCAGGCTGTATTTTTCTCGGTAGTCTTTTCCATCAATCTCAGCAAAGAGACGGTATCATTCAGGGACATGTCGGAGTTCTTTCTGTGCCTGCCGGTGGAGATCTTCAGCCATCTCCATGACATTGAGAAGCTTGAAAGCCTCGGGCTGATCCGCAGGAAAGCGGCCGATTCACAAGGGAACCGGTATGCTTTCGGTCATTACCGTTTTTACATCCCCGGCAGGACGCTGAATGGTCTCATCCTGGGTAAGGAGGTCAATTGCCGGGGGAACAGGATCAATTCCGCTGCCGCCCTGTTGCAGGCCTTCAACGGACTGGCTGATGAGAGGAAAGAAGACATCATCACCTATGATGAGTTCGAACGGGAAACCGGGATCCTTTTGGGATATGCGGCGCATATTGAGGTGGTGAAAAAGCTCAGGGAATGCAATCTTAACACGCATGAGATCCAGCTTTTTCTTTATGTGGCGGGGTTCAGTCTATTCCGCGAACACATGATCGAGATGGGAACGGCATGCGATGTAGCCTGCGAAACGGCCCTGGAAAAGTTCAACCTGAAGCGGATGATCATGCAGGGCAAATCCGGACTGACAAAAAAGGACCTGGTCGAGCTGAAGGACAGCATCTTCCGTAGCGACCGGTTCATCCAGTTGACGGAATCCGCCCATGAATGGTTCTACGGTGACATCCGGAAAAAGGAAAAGAACAGCGGAAAAGGAGAGATCCTGGCGATGGAGATCAATAAGATGCAGCTTTATTATCCCGAACAGGAGGAACGGCAGGTGTCATTCCTTTCAGGGCTTCTTCTTCCGGAGAATTTTGACCTGGCCATGACCCGAATGAGGAAAAAAGGAATGCGGGACGGCTTTTCGATCCTTTTCTACGGTCCTCCCGGCACGGGCAAGACGGAGACCGCCATGCAGCTGGCCCGGTCCTCCGGGCGCGACATCATGATGGTGGACATCAGCAGTTCCAAATCGATGTGGTTCGGCGAATCGGAAAAGATCGTCAAACGGGTCTTCGACGACTACCGGGAAATGTCCGAAAGAAAGGACCATGCACCTATCCTCCTTTTCAACGAGGCCGACGCCATTTTCGGCAGGCGCAGGGAAACAGGCGTCTCACCGACCGATCAGACCGAGAACACGATCCAGAACATCCTCCTGCAGGAGATGGAGGAACTCTCCGGCATCATGATCGCCACGACCAACCTCGAGTCCAACTTCGACAAGGCATTCGAGCGGAGGTTCCTTTACAAGATCCGGTTCGGCATTCCCGGCCCGGAAGCGAGGATGGCGATCTGGAAAGCAAAGATCCCTGAATTGCCGGCCGGGATAGTCAATCACCTGGGCAAGACCTGGATCCTGGCCGGCGGTCAGATCGACAACATCTCCCGGAAATTCGTGATGAACCATGTTCTGACCGGGAAATATGCCGGAATCGAAGAGGTTGAGGGTTGGATCAGGGAAGAGACATTGGTCGCGGAGAGAAGGAGGATCGGCTATTAATTACGAATTACGGATTACGAATTATGAAATGGTCATGCCTGAATTTCCAGAAAATGATGTGAAAAATGGATAAAATGAACCTCCTGAGATCCTGTGAACTTCGTCCACAAGGATAAATTCGACTAACAAATTTTTATACACTTCGTTTGAAAAATTTGAGCCTCATTGATTAAATTTACACGATATGAAAAGTCCGGTAATAAGCAAATCATCTTTTATTCGCGGCACCAAATGCTCGTCTGGAACCAGGGATTTGAAATGAACCGGTTGCGGGAGATTGCCAGATGCTACCATCCGGAAAATCATCTTTAAAAAATATTATCGGGGCTTTGTACAATTTCGAATTTATTTTGCAATTTTGTACAAGAAAAAATCAATCATATGATTAAGCGAGATATAAGCCAAAAAATTCTTGATCTTTCAGAAAAGTTTCCTGTCCTGACCATTACAGGCCCACGTCAATCAGGAAAAACCACGCTTTTAAGAAACCTTTTCGGAGACCTGTTCTATGCTTCGCTTGAAAATCCTGATACAAGGATGTTTGCCATACAGGATCCAAAAAACTTTTTACATCAATTCTCGAATGGTGGTATCATTGATGAGGCGCAACTTTCCCCGGAACTTTTCTCTTATATCCAGGGAATTGTTGATCAGAGCGGAAAAACAGGACAGTTCATCCTGTCTGGCTCACAAAGTTTTTTACTTCATGACCGGATTTCCCAGTCGTTAGCAGGAAGAACTGCCATTTTCCGCCTTCTCCCCTTCTCTTTCTCAGAACTCTCCAAGGCTGATCAGTTGTTACCTTCTTATGAAGCAAATATCTTTCATGGCTTCTTCCCGAGGCTGTACGATAAAAAGATAGATCCTCCCGATTTCTATCCAAACTACATCCAGACATACCTTGAACGTGATGTCCGGTCATTGCAGAACATCCATGACCTTAATCTTTTTGTCCGGTTTCTGGGCCTTTGCGCCGGAAGAGTGGGACAACTTCTGGACTACACTTCACTGGCAAACGATTGTGGTGTCAGTCACAATACAGTCAAAGCCTGGATCTCTGTCCTGGAAGCAAGTTATGTCTTATTCCTGCTTCAACCACACCATGAAAATTTCAGTAAACGGCTTGTCAAACGGCCAAAACTCTATTTTTATGATACCGGTTTATGCTGTTCCCTCCTTCGAATCGAAAAGGAAAGCCAGTTAAACAACCATTATTTAAAGGGATCTCTTTTTGAGAATCTGATCCTGTCTGAGTTATTGAAGCGCCGCTACAACCAGGGGAAGGCATCCAATCTCTATTTCTGGAGGGATCATCGGGGGATGGAGGTCGATCTTATCATTGAGCAGGCAAATGGCCTTACTCCTGTCGAAATCAAATCGTCCAAAACCTGGAACCGTGATTTTTTCATGAATCTCGAAAAATGGAATGGCTATTCCGGTAATTCACCTGAAAACTCACATATCGTTTACGGCGGAGATGAAAACTTTAAAAATTCCTGGGGAATGGTTCATTCATGGAATTCTATTGATGATCTGAATTTTTAACAAGCTGTTTTCTTCATCGGGAAATGAAACTGGAATAATTCCGAATTCCAAATTACGTCCCCGCTTTCGCGGGATGACAGCACTCTGTATTTGCTATTAGTTTTTTGCCCGTAGCCCGTAGCCCCTGGCCCTTAGCCTGTCAGCGCTTTTGCGGGGATGATGTCCTACAACATGATGCCATGTCAAAAGGAAAAAAATGGCAGTTAAGCCGCAAAGCCGCCACAAATCATGTGAATCATATAACCCTTAACAAAAATTGTGTAACGGAATATCCTCCTAAGTGATACACCTTTGTATCATGGAATAATTTCACTTCTGAAATTACTTAAACCCTTTACAAATAGTTAGTTATGAAAACTTTAAAAAACATTGCACTGGTCATTGGACTAATGGCCCTGTTTGCTTCATGCCAAACAAAAACAGATGTAAAACAGGCTCTTTCAAATTTGGAAACCAGGAAGGAGATTATGGATACTATTGCCCGCAATAGCGACATGTCGAAAGAAATGATGGTGACATTGATGAATAGCCCTAACGGTATAATGCTGATGATGGAAAATCATGGAACAATGATGAAAATGATGCAGGATAATCCCGCCATGATGCAAAAAATGATGTCAGATATGATGGAAAAATGCAAGAGTGACACCATTATGATGTCCACAATGTGTAAAACCATGATGGACAGTAAAGAAATGATGGGTATGATGGACAAGATGAAAAGTGAGAAGAAGGATATGAAGGGAAAAAAGAGTATGAAAGGAATGAAGATGTAGCAATAGATGTAAGACTTTGGGAGTATTCAGAAAAGTGTGTCAAGGGAACCTTTCCTTGACATCGGCAGGTCGAAAGATGAAGAGCATGCCAGGCATCTCGTAGAGTTGTAAAATGAAAAGTTTCACAACCATGAACCTGACCTGTTAATTACGGTTGGACCTTATACCTATTCCCTGTTGACAAAATTCGGTCTTGAGGCACTCGAAAAAACGCCATCCATTAACCTCGATTCCGACCCTCTGATCGAGAACACTTCACCTCCTTTCCCGAATCCAAACGGCATATTTATCAATGTAAAGATCAGGGTCAGTGAAACGCTGCGCCATGCATTTGAACTCTTTCCAAATTACAGGCAGTTGTATGTTATCACCGGCAATTCCAATACGGATTTTTACTTTACCGGATTATTAAAAAAGAGCGCAGCGGAGTTTGCATCGACTCATCACTTCACCTTTATCAACGGAATTACCCTGGATTCGATGCTCATTGCAGTAGCAAAGATCCCCCGGAAGAGCATCGTGGTCATACCGCTATACCTTGCCGATAAAAATAATGTTCCTTTGGATTCAAAATCCCTACCGTCACAAAGCATCTATTTTAACAGGGAACATGACTTCCCTGGTGAATATAAGTGGTACATCCTGGGCGGTATTTTATTCCTGATCCTGGAAACTTTCATGATCGCCTATTTATTTAAGCTGATCATCCGCCAGAAGGCAATCGGGAAACAAAAAGCTGAAGCCCCGAAACCTCCGCCAATAATGACAAGTAAAGGTTTTTGTTCCTGACTCATTTCCCTGCAAATTTGATAAGTGCCGCATTAAATTTCTCAGTTTCCTCCAGAAACAAGCTGTGTCCGCTATTCTCAAAAGGAATGAGCTGCGAATCGGAGATTCCGGCTTTCATCTGCTCAGCCAGATCAAAAGAACAGATTTTGTCCTTTTTGCCGTGCATAATGAGCGTCGGGATTGTAATATTCGCTAAATCCTTTCTCAGGTCAGTATCACGTAAAGCGACTAAACATTTTGCTGTGGCATAAGATGATGCACTTATGCAAATCCCATTCAGCCAGTTTCCCATCCCTTCATTCAGTGAGGTTTCCGTGGCAGAGAATATTTTTGCAAAATCAGACAGAAGTTTCGGCCGGTCCTTATAGTTAAGTTCAATCAGGGCATCAACTGCACTTTCTGGCAGATTGTAAGGAAAATCTTCGCGTTGTGTCCAGATCGGAGCTGCTGCACCGAATAACGCCAGCTTTGAGACATGGGCTCCATCATACATTGAAATATACCGGATTACTATGGAACCGCCCATGGAAAAACCACCTAAAACAGCTTCTTCTATATCCAGGTAATCCAAAACTTTTTTGATGTCCATTGCATGCACATCATAATCATACAACCCATAAGGCTTGCTCGATTTCCCAAAACCCCTTAATGTCATTCCAATCACACGAAATTTGTTATTTATCAGATCGTTGTATTGGTATTCCCACATTTCATCACTCAGTGGCCAGCCGTGAATCAGCACAACCGGCCTTCCTTCACCTGCATCTGTAACATGGAGGTACACGTTGGATTCAACGTTAATAAATTCTTCCCTGGCTAATCTAACTTTCGTATCCGTTCCTATGTGACTTTCGAATTCTTTCATGGTGTTTTTTTTTTTTTATATAGAAATCATATGAATATTGACAGGTTTTTTTACCCTTAACAAAAGTCATTCAAAACGTACAGAAAAGTGTTATACAACTTTTAAAAAGATTTACATCATTCACACATTTTTTTTCGTGTGTTTTTAAGTTCGCAAATCTTTCAATTCTAATGGGAGCAAAAGGTGAATAAACCCAAAGAGTCAATGGTTTCACATGCGATAAGATTTTTGTCTTAAACGTGATCATATTCAGAAGTGAATTATTGCAAAAATGTTTACTTTTATCTTGTCGGGTATAATCTTTTTAAATATGTTTTTTTTCCGAATAGGAATGAGCCGCGTAATCAGTAATCATAATTTCCACAGAGATGAATGATATATTAAAAATTGCCAAAAATTGCAGGCATTATGCAATGTGTAAGATAGATTTTATTGGCACGGGACTGTGCAAATCAGGAGAAGAAAAACATTTTGTCAGCTTTTATCCGCAGGGGAGGATGGATCTTTATGCTGCCCTGGCTGAGAACAGGATTCCTGTTACTGAAAAATGTATTGAGATTGCCGATACCTGCGATCTTTGCGGCATATGCGATTACCAGTGCTATTTTGTAACAGAAATGAAACCAACGGGCGTCATGAAGGCGCTGAAGGCCCATATCAAACTTCACCTTGATAACGGTGGTGAAGTAATTGGTCCTGAAGATGACAAAATCCTTGTTGAACTCAAAGGAATTGTAGGTGACATTTGGGCAACCAATGACCGGGCAATTGCCCTTACCTATTCTCATGACCCCTGTCCTGTCGCTGCGCCCCGGATGCCGGATTATGTTATCATGCCAGGTTCAACCCCGGAAATATCTGCCTTGATAAAAGTCCTGAACATCCATAAAATCCCTTACGCTGTTCGGGGAAACGGTTCAAGTGTCATGGGTTTTGTCATGAGTGAAGGTGCAGTAATTGATCTTGGAAGAATGAAAACCATCGAATTTGACGAGAAGAACTGGGTGGTGAAAGTTGGTCCGGGGGTGGCCGCCTTCGATCTTCAAAATGCAGCGGTAAAGCGTGGTTTCAGGGTGAACGTTGCTGAACCATCTGCCCTGATTTGTGCAAATATCATGTGTTCAGGGATTTTTTCATTATTTTCAGCGAGTTACGGAACAGCAGCCGACAATTACGTTGACGCTGAATTTGTGGGCCATGACGGGGAGGTATTCAGGTTAAGCGACCGATCGGCCCCTAACCTGTTTGCATACCGAAAGGAAGATTCAACCCTGCCCGGGATCTGTTCATCGGCTCATATCCGGCTTCACCCGGTGACTTCTGACGAAGGAGCCGCTTTTGTTCCATTTGATTCACTTGAAGGGGCGCTTGATTTTACCAGGGAATGTGCCATGCGGAGAATAGGGATTGCCATCGGTGTGCTTGGCGGTGAGTATTTATCCGTTTTCCTCTCCCCTACCAAAAAACTCGCTGCAGTGGTGAAGGATATCTTCAGAGAGAAACTGAAGATTGAATACCTTGTTCTTGTGATCGGCGATAAATGTGCACTCCGTTCAATAAAAGAAATGGGATTTAATTTCTTTGACAACCGTATGATGAAAATGCTTAACCTGGGGTTGTCGTCACTTTCGTCGGTTAAATGGTTTGACATGATGGATGAACTTTCTCAAGGAGAAGCCTACTCATACCTGGGGCTGACGCATTTCCCCGACCTGGTTGAACTGGCCCTTTCACCATCCGCTTCCAGTCTCGTGAGAGATGTTGACCCTGAACTTCGTTCATTCTTTGAGAAACTCTATTCAAAGCCTGAGATGACCGATCCTGTATGGCTCAATATGTTCAGGGTTGTCAGCTCAAGGATGGGACGCGAAAAACACGTAATCCCGATGATCATTTACCTGCCGGTCGACAATAAGCTGATAGCTGCGATTAACGGTGAGTTCAGGCGTATCGCCGATAGTTACGGGCTTAAGAATGATTTCGGATTTATTACCCCCCTCGATGATGGGAAGCGATGTGTATTCGAGTATGATTATTACCTTGAACAAAATGACGAGGGGGAAAGGATGAAGATGCAGCAGGCAATGATGGAAGCAGGAATGATGATAGAACGGTATTCAGCCGAAACAGGGACAGTAACCTGGATAAGGTATATATTCAACCAGGGATTCAGCAGAAAGGAAAGTTTTCTCTATTCGACGTAATCGTAATACCTATGAGTGGATTAAATACCGCTGATCATCAAACGTACTTGCTTACCGGTGCCACTGGCTTCCTCGGGAGTCATATCATGGCAGGACTTCTTAACCGGCATAACCGACTTGTCATTTTTGGGCGCCCCGTGGGCAGTATGTCTCTTAAAGCGAGAATCAGGAAACTTCTCGACTGGTTCTCGATCGGACACCTTGAGGAACTGCTTGAATTTTATGAAACAGATTTTATGAGTGACGGGTTGGGGCTTGGAAATATGGAATATGAGCATTTATGCAGCCGGGGATTGGCCATCATTCATTGTGCATCAGATACCAGTTTTGCAGAAAAGAACCGCCAGAAGGTAATGAGGTCAAATGTTGATAGTCTCGTTGAGATCCTGAATTTTGCATCGCGGAGTAAAGCCACATGGTTTCATTTTATAAGCACCGCATTTGCCGCGGGGATTGACTCGGCAGAATGTCACGAAGAACCGGTAAATTCAGCAAATTTCACCAATGTATATGAAGAGAGTAAGGCACATGCTGAGAATATCATCATCGCAAGATGCAGTGAAGATAAGATCCCGTATACAGTAATTCGTCCCTCCATTGTTTATGGTGACTCGGTGAATGGAAGATCACTCAAATTCAATGCACTTTATGTCCCGGTCAGGTCGGCCCAGGCAATAAGAGATATTTATCTTGAGGACATCAGAAAGAATGATGGGAAAAAAGCCTCTGAGTGCATGGTTTCTTTGGATGAGACAGGAAAGCTTCATCTTCCGATGAAAATTTATATTCCTGACAAAGGAAAAATAAACCTGATTCCGGTAGATTATTTTACCAGGTCGGTCTTCTCAATTCTCGAAAAACCAGTTCCCGGAACGATATATCACATTACCAGCAATAAACCTGAAAATATGGAGCGGCTGGCTGCCTATACGCAAAAATTACTAAACATTACCGGGATTGAAGTTGTCATCGGCACTCCTGGTTCAGATGAAACCAGAAATGCCCCTGAGGAACTTTTTGATCATTTAATCAAACCATACATGCCCTATATTTCGGATACGAGAATTTTTAAAAGAGAAAATACTGACAGGGTGACCAGCAATTCTTATCCGCCGGACCTTAGTTATGAGATTTTCGAGAAGTGCATGACTTATGCTATTTCTGCCGACTGGGGGAAAAAGCTGTTTTCTTCCTGATTAAGATTTTTTCTCAGGGAATTTGGTCTAATTTTACAGGATGGCAGCTGAAAACAAGAAAATGTATTCAGTAAGCCAAAAATGAGTCCGATTAATGAAGTCAGTTTACCTCGTTTTAATTACATTTAGTTTCTTTGTTGATTCCATCTTTGCCCAACCTTATGTAACAGGTGGAAATACCCGCCATCGTTTCGCCCAGACAACCATTGGCCTTGATTATAGATTTTACCTGAATTATGCTTCCGAATCATCCGCCATCAATTCGTCGGGCACGATTGAAAAATTTAAATTGAAGAATCAGGATGAATTAAGGTTAATACTTGGTGCGACACATTTTTGGGGACATGCTGATTTTTATGTAGCTTTTCCGATAACATCAATCAGTAAAAGCGGGTTCGAAACAGAGATTGAACTCGGCGCAAAATATTTTCCATGGAGGATTGAAAGCGGGAAAATACGTCCTTATATTGGTTCAGCCATCATTACCGGACAATATAATCAGGGAAATGGCGCTTCACAAATTCGGAACCTGTATCCTGTTACAGTGGGTTTTGTGTTTGATTACAAAAATCATTTGTTTGAGCTAGGGGCAGGATATATTTTCAACAATACGGAAAATTATTATATAAATCCTGCTATATATGTACAGGTAAAAACCCAGCCATTCTGGCTTTCACTCAGTTATAAATTCATGATTGACCTTACAGTGTCACAGGAGAAAGACTGGCAAAGCGGGAAAACAAAAAAACTCACAGATTCATTGACTCCAAAACATCGCCTGGATGGAATAACGATAGCGATTGGTCCATCGGGCACTTTCTATTTAAAAACATCACCTCACAATAAAAACACAGCCCCATATATCGATAATCATAAAATAACAAACTTTTATCCTGAATTTGCCATAGGATACTATTTATCCAAACTCAATCTGCAAGCTAGTGTTGCATATAGAAGTGTGAATAGTAAAATTGAGGCTTATGATTTCTCCCAGGAAGTTAAACGCAAAGCGCTCACTTTTGAAATTATAAAATTTGTATTTGATTACTATGGTTTCGATCCGTATATCGGGCCGGCTGTGAGTTATGAATGGCTGAATGTAATTGAAACCAATGCATCCGGAACCACCTTAAATCAGAAATATCAAGGTGTAAAACCCGGTATAACTTTTGGTTTTGAGATCAGACCCTCAAAATTGATGTTTATTTATATACGATCCAACTTGCGATACTTCCCGAATCTTAAGGTAAAAATGAATGATTCCAAATATGTTTACCTCGACCAGTTGGAATTTGATTTTTTTCAGGTGGTTTTTTTTCCGCAAAGGATCGGCATCGGGAAAAAAGCAAAAGCACGTTGATATAAAACGAAAAATCGTTCTTTCTTTCAGTCAAATCTTGTCAACCAGTCCGGGTTATTCTTATATATAAGTTCAGTTATCGATTGATTTCAGCATTAAGATGGCGTCAAAACATTTCTGGTCCTCCGTTTTGTTCCTGACTCCGGGTGCAAAAGTTTTGTAGAAGTCAAGAATATTTTTCCGGAGCTGATCACTCACTTGTCCAACAGGCTGCAAAGAAATTTGCAGGAGCAATTGCTTGTAGGTGTCATCCACAAGGGAATATTCACAGGGCGTGATTTTTTTTCCTGTATCAAAATTGATATTCTCAAGGTGCAATGCATTGGTTTCACATTTTTTCAGCGCCAATGCATAGTCCGACAATGTCCGGTTAAAGCTTTTAATAAACAGCGTTTCAGCCGTTTGTGTGGGTGGTTTAAATTTCAGGATTCGCGTCACTCCTATTTTAGGAAAAAACCTGATCACCCAGGCTTCTATATACGACGCGGCTTTTGGCTTTTGATAATTCTTGCCCCACTCTTTATGATAATTTGCCCTCTTCATACCATAAGTGAATTGCCTGCGTGTAACACCAGGCTGCGTGTTTTCGATTTCTTTTTTCTTTGAGATCCATGCAGCGTTTGTCAGCTCAGGCATAAATGTTTTCACTGACCATCTGAAGGTATTGATTGCTAAAGGAATATCGGCATAAACATCGTTCATTTGTAAACCGTAAGTCAGCAGAAATGTACGTTCCAGTAGCGGCAGTGCAACTTCAAATCCGATAAAATCATGGTATGATTTAGAGGCATATCTCCCCCTTGCAACCTGCAGTACATCAAAACCAAATTCCATTCTGCGATGTGCAATTGGATCCTCGGCATAGGAAACTGTATCTCCAAACTCTTTCTGCACATCTGGATACACCATGCTAACGGCGAGATTAACGGCGCCCGGATGACCATCCCTGTCGGCCATGTAATGCGCTACTGCACCAAGCGCAAAAGCATATTCATCCAGGTCTCTTGCTTCTGACAGAAGGTTCATGATGAAGTCCCCGCTACGCACATAGTGCAATAGTTCAGTGAAAAAAATATTTCCAAAAGGGAAGTAACCCATGTCCGGCATAATTGCACCACCATAGGCATAAGCATGAGCTTTTATCAAGTCCTCCGGGGCGGCATCAGGAAATTTTTTCTTCAAAAGAGGAACAACAGTACCCTCCCATGCAGCATCGACGATCGCTTCATGCGTTAAAACCCCGTAACCTGGCGCTTTGAAGAAGCAAAACAGCAGAATGAATGTCAGAACTGCTGTTCCAATCCGGAGAAAATTTTCAGATGAAAAATATTTTCTCATGCACATTTTGCTTATTCCACCACTTTGTGCTTTAATAAAATCCTCGGTGATTTGCCCATATGCGTAACCATCGGCCTTTTCAACGGACAAAATGTTGACGAAATTTTTGCCTAATAATTTTTCAAATTCAGATTTAAGAATGATGCCGGCTTCTACAGCTGGATAACCCATCACAACGTCATACGGTGGCAATAGCCTTCAGTCCGGAAATATCAGTTGGGCTTCAGAACAACTTTTCTTTAATGTTTTTTGGAGTAACCGGGTATATCAATCCATAATCCCGGGCAAGTAATTTTTTATCCTTATTATGGTATTCAAGCCTTCCCAACAGATGCGTTAGAATTGAAATGTGTGCCAGCTTCTTCTTATCTGCATTCACCACAAACCAGGGCGCATATTTGAAACTGGTTGTGATCAGCATTTTATCCCGGGCTTCCGAATAATCTTTCCAGTGAGTCTGTGCTTCCTTATCAATAGGGCTTATTTTCCATTGTTTCAATGGATTTTCCTTACGGTCCTCAAGCCTTCGCTTCTGTTCCTTCCTGCTGATGTCCAGATAATATTTCAGAATGATGAATGATTCTTCCACAAGCAGTTTCTCAAACAAAGCCGCTTCCGTAAAAAACGATTTGTATTCTTTGCCTGTGCAAAAGCCCATCACCTTTTCGACACCCGCACGATTGTAATAGCTTCGGTTGAAAAGCACAATTTCACCCGCTGCCGGCAAATGCGTTGCATAGCGCTGAAAATACCACTCATGCTCCTGCTTTTTAGAAGGTTTGCCCAATGCAACTACTTTTGTTTCGCGCGGGCTGAGATGCCTGGTTATGGTTTTTATTGTCCCGTCTTTGCCTGCGGCATCTCTCCCCTCAAATATAATAAGCACCCTAAGGTTAGAAGAAATAATTTCCTTTTGAAGTTTGACCAGCTCAATATACAAGCTGTGTAATATATGTTCCTTTTTTTTCTTTCGCATTATTTGGATTTATTACATTTTTGAACAATTCTCGGAGGATCCTGCACAATCATGTTCTGAATCTGAATGGCTGTTTCTGCCCCTAGCATTGAAGTGATTTGATCTGTAATATGCTTATTCACCACATCGCGCCCAAAAAAATATCCGGCGAATGTTACGGTGACAACGAGCAATCCGGGTAAAGAAAAAATCGAGTAACATGCGATCACAGCACTTTCGCGAAAAGGGTCTTTTGACCACCATCCTTTAAACGCGATTTTCAAAAGGGGCAAATTATTTTCTACGCATTTCATCTTTTTTCCCTTCGGCAAACATCAGATCATCGTCCGTTAAGTTTGCAAATTGCTGTTTGAGCTTACCTTTCTGCTCATTTCTTTCGCTGGGATGATGTCAACCTTTAGCCTGCAGTCTTTAAGTCATTTACCAATTATAATACTTCTCCCAAATGCTTATAATTAGACGAAATAATTTTAAATACCTCGTCCATACGCCCGCTTAACATCATTTTACCCATATATAATGACAGCCCTTTCATCTGGTCGAATTCCAGTTTGGGAGGCATAGCGAGAGCGTTCGGGTCTGTCTGGATTGTTACTAAAACGGGCCCCTCTGTATGGAACGCCTTTTCCAATCCTGGTCTGACTTCTTCAGGATCACGAATGGTAATACCGGGCATTCCCATGGCTTCCGCTATTTTTGTGAAGTCCGGATTCAGCATATCTGTTTCGCGGTCAGGAATCCCTGCAACTTCCATTTCCAGTTTTACCATTCCCAGTGAACGGTTATTGAAAACAATGATCTTCACTGGTAATTGATATTGCACAATTGTCATCAGATCGCCCATCATCATTGACAGTCCTCCGTCACCGCAGAATGCAATGACTTGTTTCCCGGGACAGGCAAATGCTGCACCGATGGACTGAGGCATTGCATTGGCCATAGAACCATGATTGAATGAACCCAGCATCTTCCGTCCTCCAGTACCATCAATATACCGTGCGGCCCAAACACAACACATCCCTGTATCAACGGTAAAGATGGCATCATTGCCGGCCAGCTCATTGATCACAGAGGCCACAAATTCAGGATGGATCTCATTTGGTTTTCCGGGGTCCTCAACATAAGATTGTAGTTTCTTTTTGACCTCTGTGTAAAATTCCAGCTGTTGATTGAGGAATTTTGAATCTTCTTTCCTTTCTACCAAAGGCATGAGTGCCTTCAGAGTATCTTTTATATCGCCACATAGTCCCAGATCGAGTTTTGCCCTGCGCCCAAGGTTTTCAGGTTTAAGGTCAATCTGCACGATTTTATTTTTAACCGGCATGAAGGGCGTGTATGGGAAATCTGTTCCCAGCAAAATCAGCAATTCACATTCATGCATACTATGATATGCCGACGGAAAGCCCAGCAGTCCTGTGAGCCCTACTTCATAAGGATTTTCAAACTGGATTGCCATCTTTGCCTTATAGGAATAAGCAACCGGAGCATTCAGCATTCCGGCCAGATGAATGACTTCATCATGTGCATCCGCTGCACCCAGACCGCAGAAAATGGTAACCTTATTGTTTTCGTTCAACAATGCAGCAAGTTGCATCAATTCAGCCTCTGATGGCATCACAATCGAATTGTTCCTGAAAAGCCTGGTAGTCGTTTCAACCTCTGATGCCGGAATGTTGGTAATGTCACCCGGCAATCCTATAACAGCCACTCCTTTCTTATGTACAGCATGTTGAATCGCAGCCTGCAACATCCGGGGCAATTGTTCCGGGGTAGCAGCCACCTCGTTGTAACAGCTGCAGTCATCGAAAAGTTTTATTGTATTGGTCTCCTGAAAATAGCCTGTTCCAAATTCCCCGGTAGGAATTGTAGATGCAATTGCCAATACCGGAGAAGATGAACGGTGCGCATCATACAAACCGTTTACCAGGTGAACATGACCGGGTCCGCTGCTACCGGCACAACAGGCCAGGCCATTCAGCTGTGCCTCCGCTCCTGCCGCAAATGCCGCAGTCTCCTCGTGCCGGACATGGATCCATTTCATTTTCCCGTTGCGGTAAACTGCCTCGTTCAAATGATTGAGACTATCGCCTGTTACCGCATAAATCCTTTGAATACCTGCTTCAACCAATGTTTCCACCAACTGGTCCGATACATTTTTTTTCATTTTTGATTTCGTTTTTTCAGAAATTGGTCAATGCTTAATATCCCGGATCCCCTCGCTGCAATGAACAAAAAAGTGAAGCAGTAAATAATTGCCAATTCACCACCATTCATAAAAGGGAGTAATGCATGTGTGCCATGTACTGTCCAGTAAGCATAAGCCATCTCACCGCTGCAAATAAATGCCACCCAAGGAGTCCACAGTCCGGTCATGATCAACAGGCCGCCGAAAAACTCTACCGGACCTGCTATAAACATGATGTAGGTGTGGATTTCATGTGCAGGCGGGGGGAAAGCGAATAGTTTTTGTGAGCCATGCCATAGAAAAAGAAATCCAACGACAATCCGGAATATCGCATAAAGTTGCGGCTCGTATTTTGATATAAAGATAGTTGCGTTCATTGTCCAAATTTTTAATCAAAGACTCAATAATGTACCTGGGTCTTGTTCCGGCGATAGGTTTTATTCTGATGTTCTTCCGTCAAATTCAATATCGTTTTCTTCCGCATCCTTTTTGGTGATGTTAATAAGGCCGTCCTGATGATGTGGCGGAGGATATCTCAGTTATGGTTCTTGCTTTTTATTGTGTAATGATTGGTTAGGTTTAAGCGAAATTTAAACTCAATACCAGTCCCGCTTGTACATCTTCCGGGCAGGATACTAAATGGCAAAATCAGGAGAATATCCATTGGTTATGAATATCAAAAGAGCACGTTGGGGTGTATTATAATACGCGCAAAAATGCAACAAGATTTGTCTTTTCCTTTGGTGTCAGATGCAATTCCTGTACGAGGTTGAAGTATTCAACAATATCTTCCAGAGTAAAACATCTGCCATCGTGCAAATATGGTGGCGAGTCTTTGATACCTCTTAACGGAAATGTTTTAATCCTACCGTCATGCGCCATCATCATGCCATTGACCATTTCCTGTTTATAGAAACGTTCCGCTTTTAAATTGTGCATGCTATTGTCGGTATAATAAGGTGCTGGGTGGCAAGAAACACATCGTCCCTTCCCATTGAAAATAGTTTCTCCCATCAATTCGGCGGGAGTGGCTTTGGTTTTATCCAGTTCACCGTAAATATTGAGTTTTGGCGCTGGCGGAAAATCTAAGATTGCCTGGAATTCGGCCATAAAATGAACTTGTGTGCCCCGATCAAGAACATTGACCCCCTTTTTTGCTGCCATTACATGATCGCCATCAAAGTAGGCTGCCCGTTGTTCGAATTCGGTGAAATCTTCAACGGATCTCAGTGCCCGTTGCGAACCGAAGAGCCGCTGAATGCTTACTCCCCGCAAAGATGGAGTTTCTATACGATGTCTGAACTCCTGTGGTCTGATATCCCCAACCAAGTGGTTTGCCCCATTGGAGTGTCCGTTGGCATGACAATCGAAACAGGCAACACCCAGGCTTGGCCTGTCGGTTCGCCGGTCTTCGGTTGCATTAAATTGTTGTTGAGGAAACTGGGTGACCAGCAAACGCAATCCTTCAAGTTGTTTTGGATTTAAAATTCCATTAAAAATTTCGTAGTAATTATCGATGGTAATTAACCGGCCTTTCGATACATCACCCAAATCGGGACGAGTGGTCAGATACATGGGAGCTACCCGATCAGGTAGAATATGCTCCGGAAGATCAAAATCGAGATCGAAACGAACAAGTCTTGGAAGCGTATCAGTAATCATTGGAGGGAAAAGCATACCACCCTCGGCATGGTCAGCAAAGGGCAAAGGTTTGTAAGGAAAAATATCCTTCGATTTAATTTCCTCAGGAGATAACTTATCCAGATCTGCCCAGGTTATACCTTGAAGCTTAGCTGTAGGGCCCACGGGTATGGGTTTCCCTCCCGACATGAAAACATCCGGAGACGTGTTTTTTGACAAATCGTACCGGGCATTAAGCAGATCTTTGTGTTCTTTTGCACGATCAGCTTTTACCTTGATCCTACCAGCTTTAATTTGATCAAAGCCAACATCCTGGTTAACCGGCCCGTATGAAGAAACAACTTTTGCTGTCTGAGCGAATGTAACATCGATATTGATTATTAAAATCAACGAAATGCAAAAATATATCAGCTTACCTTTAGACCAGTTCATTTTTTAGTCCTCCATTTATAAAGTAACATTTTTCAATGGGCGTGTTCCTGCTTTTTGTGCAAAGAAATTAAGGCATCTTCATATCTCCCGGCAACTTCTTCCCAATTGACAATATTCCAGAATGCCTCGATATAATCTGCTCTTTTGTTCTGATATTTCAGATAATAGGCGTGCTCCCATACATCCAGAGTAAGCAATGGAATTCCTTTTTTTTCTGCGATATCCATCAACGGATTGTCCTGGTTCGGCGTTGAACAAATGAACAGGGTGCCTTTATCATCAAGGCAAAGCCATGCCCAGCCGCTGCCGAACCTGGTTTTACCTGCTTCTGAAAATTGTTTTTTAAACTCCTCAAAGGAGGTGAATGTTTTACCTATTGCTTCGGATAATTTACCGTTTGGCACACCTCCTCCATCCGCATTCATGCATTCCCAGGAAAAGGTATGGTTAAAATAGCCACCACTGTTGTTTCTAACAGCCACTGGCTCGTTACTGATATTCCTGAAAATCTCCCTGATGTTCATCGATTCCATCGGGGTACCTTTAACGGCATTGATGAAATTGTCAAAGTATGTCTTGTGATGCTTGCTGTAATGTATTTCTACGGTAAGTTTATCAATGTAAGGTTCAAGGGCATCATACTCATAAGGTAAGAGCCGAAATTCAAATTTGGTTGATTTGTTCATCTGATTTTGGTTTTGTGTGTGCATAGAGGAATGTCTGCTTGTAAATGAATTTTTACAAGACAACAAATGTAAAGACCTTGATTATTGTTATTGTTATACAATTTCAGAAAATAGTTACATAATTAACACATTCAAAATGTGTTAAGAAATTGTTTTAAGATAACTTACGAAATTGTCCTACCCAGAAGACACCCACAAAGTCACCCTATCCCCCGAAAATTTCGAACCGGGTCTTTATATCCTCCATGATCCCAAAAAAACACTCTGGCCGAAGGGATAAAGGGAAACAGTGAATCCTGCAACACTTATCTAAAATTATGTAACACCATTCGATTCTATGTGTATCACCTTTGTAAAATAATTCTGAGGGCAAAATATCACCACCACCATTATAAATAACAAATAACAATAAAAAGTAATCAATATGAAAAAATTAATCTTTGTACTTGCCGCATTTACACTGATCGTAGGTGCTTACGCACAAACCGATTCAACAAATCGTAAAATGAATCCGGCAGACATCACCAACCCCAATGACGGTTTGCATCAAAATCGCATGGACAAAAACCAAAATCACAAGATGCAAAACAATCCCGTTGACAAATCACAACCCGATGGAGTAATGATGCAAAATGGGAAAATGGTGATGTTAAAAAATGGAAAAACGACAAACCTGGATCATGACCTGACCCTGAGCAATGGAACAAAAATCATGAGCGATGGAACTTATATTAAAAAAGACGGCACAAAAATGAAAATAAAAGAAGGACAATATATGGATATGTCAGGCAATATTATTCCCATGAATACCAACAAAGATAAAAACATGTATCTCGTTCCCGATAACACCAGGAAAAAAGATAATTAAACATACGGTGCACTGCCACAGTTCAAAAACTAAGAGTTAACATTTAAATACTAATCAAAATGAAAGAAAATCAAAATCAAAAGGATGAAAATAGTCGACCGATCGCGGCATGCTAATGGGTATGTTTCGTGACCGTGAGAGTACCGAACATACCTACAACACATTACACGAAAGAGGTTACACAAAAGACGACATCAATTTAGTTATGTCAGATGAAACGCGCAAGAAACATTTTTCAGGTGATGTCAAAGAAACTGAAATAGGAACCAAAGCTGCTGAAGGTGCAGGAAAAGGTTCTGCTATTGGCAGCACTGTGGGTGCAATTGCAGGTGTTATTGCTACAACTTCCAATTATAAATCCTGAACGTTGTCGCCTTTCAATTACAAACCTTTAAACCCATAAAGTCATGACCGACAATGCAACACCCAGTGAAGTGCTGTTTCAGCGGGCAGAGGCCTACAGCAAAACAATGATAGAGTTAGGTAAACTCCACGTTATTGATAAATCAGCGGATGTGGCATCATCCTTAGTATCGCGTCTTGCAGTTTTATTCATGATTGCATTGTCGGTCATAATCATCAACATCGGCATTGCATTATGGATTGGTCATTTACTCCAGAATTCCTTTTATGGTTTCTTTATCATCGGAGGCTTTTATGCATTGGTAGCATTTCTGCTTCACATCTTCAGGAATAAATGGATTAAATATCCTGTAAGCAATTCCATAATTTCACTATTGCTAAAACAAAAGTAAGATGAAAAAGAAAAACGAAACAGACACCCTGAATGAAACAATTGTTTCATTGCAAAATAAGCAAGTCCAGGAATTAGAATCACTAAAGGCACAATTTCATCTTACGTATGAAAGTTTTAAACCAATCAACCTTATCAAAAGTACGTTTCATGATATCACCTCTTCACCAGAAATAAAACACGACATCATAAGTAACACCATTGGAATCACCACAGGGTACCTCACAAAAAAAGTTTTATTCGGGGCATCACACAGTCCGGTAAAAAAATTATTCGGCACACTTCTGCAATTTGCTCTCGCAAACATTATTTCAAAACACACTGGCGACATTAAATCAACTGGGAAAAATTTACTGTACCGTTTTTTAAAACACAGAAAAGAATCAAAAAAAGAAGTTCACCATAATGGCCTATTAACACGGTCAACAAAGGACTAATACCAGGTATGATAATGCAAAATTAGACGCGGTTGTCCTGCCGTTAATGCAATAGCAGGTATCTTATTCGCACCGAAAAAAGGGTCATCCACCCGAAAACAAAACATGGATTAAGGCGCCCGGTAATATGGCACTAGCGAAATACAAAGAAAAAAGAAATCTTAAAGAAAGCCCCGAACCTACAGGAGGCAAACCCGAATTCGAAAAGTTGCGCTTTGTAATTCAGAAACATGATGCTACGCGTCTTCATTATGATTTCAGGTTAGAAATGGAAGGTGTACTTAAGAGTTGGGCTGTTCCCAAAGGCCCATCTACTGACCCGGAAGTTAAACGACTTGCCATGAGGGTGGAAGACCATCCCTTTGATTACAGAAATTTTGAGGGTATTATACCAAGTGGTTACGGTGCCGGAACGGTTATAGTATGGGATGAAGGCGACTATGAACCTGCTGATGCTGATGGCAAGGATAAAATAAACCAGGACAAGGAATTAAGAAAAGGAATTCATTCAGGCAAGCTGCACATAAAATTGTACGGCAAAAAACTGAAAGGTGAATATGCGCTGGTAAAAATTGACGGCAGAGAAGAAAATGCCTGGTTATTATTTAAGGTAAAAGATAAATTTGTTTCAAAAGAAGACATAACCTTGAAAGATAAGTCTGTAATCTCCAGAAAAACACTGGTGCAAGTGGAAAAATCAAATTCCGGATCTGATAGACCAAAACGAGTAAGGGAACCAGGCAGGCGTACAAAGTTTCCTGTCAGAATATCTCCCATGCTCGCCACCCTTGTTGATAAACCATTCGATAGTGCAGATTGGCAATACGAAGTCAAATGGGATGGATACAGAACCATTGCACTATGCAATAAATCTAACGTGGAATTAAAGTCCCGCAACGATAAATCGTTCAATGAAAAATTTTATCCTGTTTACAAAGCAGTTCAGGAGTGGAATATAAATGCCGTGGTAGATGGAGAAATTGTGGTGCTGGATGAAAACGGCAGATCAAATTTTGGTGCATTGCAGAACTGGAGAAGCGAAGCCGATGGAGAAATTTATTTTTATGTATTTGATGTTCTTTGGCTGAATGGAAAAGACCTGATGCAAATTCCATTATCCGAAAGAAGAAAAATTTTAAAACAACTGATTCCGGAAAAAAATAACATTATCAGGTTAAGTGAAAATTTTGAAGTAAGCGGAATTGAATTTTTTGAAACAGCAAAGAAAATGGGACTTGAAGGCATCATGGCGAAAAAATCCGACAGTTCATATTCTCCCGGAAATCGTTCCAAAGAATGGTTAAAAGTTAAAGCGAATAAAAGACAGGAAATGGTCATTGGAGGGTATACCAGGAATGATGATTCATCCAAATCATTCAGTTCATTACTGCTTGGAGTTTTTGAAAAAGGCAAATTAATTTATACAGGTAAAGTAGGAACGGGGTTTAACGATAAACAGCAAAAAGAATTGCTGAAACAATTCAAACCTTACATCACTAAGGCTTCGCCTTTTACGGAGTTGCCTGATATAAATAAGCCGTCGCGCTTCCGTCCGGATCCTCCTCATGCAATTGCAGTGTGGATGAAACCTGAACTGTTATGCGAGGTAAGTTTTACAGAAATGACTTCGGATGGAATTATGCGTCATCCTTCATTTGAAGCCATGCGTACTGACAAAAATGCAGAGGATGTAACAAGCGAAAAAGCCATTGATACCAATGAAATCACTTCAAAGAAAAATGCTAAATCAGGGACTATATTAAAAACTGCCGGAAAGAAAGACCGCAAAACTTTTTTGAATCCCACCGATAAAACACAAGTTCGTGCAATCAATGGCCATGAAATAAAATTCAATAACCTGGATAAAATTTACTGGCCAAAAGAGAAAATCACCAAGCGTGATATGCTGAACTATTACTACCAGGTTGCACCTTATATCCTCCCCTATCTGAAAGACAGACCCCAATCGATGAACCGGCATCCAAATGGCATCAACGGTGAAAGTTTTTATTTTAAAGACGTAACCGGAACGGCGCCTGAATGGATGGAAACATTCGAATACAAAAGCCCTTCTGATAACAGGGTCCGGAAATATTTAGTTGCACAAGACGAAGCAAGCCTGTTATACATGGCGACATTGGGTTGCATTGAAATGAATGCCTGGCATAGCAAAGTGGAAACAGAAGATTATCCCGACTGGTGCATCATTGATTTAGACCCTGCTGAAAATTCTTTCAATCAGGTTATAGAAGCAGCAAAAGTGACCAAAGATATCTTGGAAAGTATGGGTGTAACATGCTATCCTAAAACGAGTGGTTCAACAGGTATACATGTTTACATTCCGTTGGGTGCAAAATACACCTATGAGCAATCGAAAGAATTTGCACGGGTAATTGCCACGTTAGTGCAACGGGAAATTCCTGAATATACCAGCATTGAAAGAATTGTAAATGCACGCAGTGGTAAAATGTACATTGACTTTTTACAAAATCGTCTGCAGGCAACCATTGCTGCGCCCTACTCTTTAAGACCAAAACCCGGTGCAACTGTTTCCATGCCTTTACATTGGGACGAAGTAAAAAAAGGCTTAAAGATGAGCGACTTTACGATTTATAATGCCATAGAAAGAATAAGAAGCGAGGGCGATATTTTCAAACCAGTCCTTGGAAAAGGAATCAATTTAGAAAAAGTGATTAGACAATATAACAAACAATAACATGCGACCAATCTGGACAGGATCAATCAGCTTCGGGTTAATAAACATTCCCGTAAAATTATTTTCAGCCGTGCAGGAAAGTTCTCTGGACCTTGATATGCTTGACAGTAAAGACCACTCTAACATTAAATTCAAAAGGGTTAATGAAAGCACAGGTAAAGAGGTAGCTTACGAAAACATTGTAAAGGGATATAAACTGGATAGCGGCTATGTGGTTTTAGAAGATGAAGATTTCGAAGCAGCCGATGCCGTTAAAACCAAAATGATCGAGATTATAAATTTCGTGGATGAACGGGAAATCAACAGCCTCTATTATGAGCAGCCCTATTATCTCGAACCTGATAAAGCAGCAATGAAAGCATATGCTTTATTGCGGGACGCTTTAGAATCATCAGGCAAAGTTGGAGTTACAACATTTGTTCTACGAAATAAGGAAAGCCTGGCAATTCTCAAGCCCTATCAAAATGTAATTGTACTGAATCGTATTCGTTTTTCACAGGAAATAAGAGATCCTTCTGAATTAGAATTACCGCCCGTTTCCAATACTAAATCCAAAGAAATGGATATGGCAAATAAATTGGTAGAGCAGCTAACCGAAAAATTCAGCATTGAAAAATACAAGGACAACTATTCCGCCAAACTTTTAAAAATAATCAATGAGAAATCGAAAGGTAAAAAAATATCCGTTCCTAAATTGAAAGTTGTACACAAGCAAAGTGACAATTTAATGGATATGCTTAAAGCCAGTTTAGCAGCAAAGAAAAGTAAATCTGCTTAAGGACATGCAAGAAGGACCTTCCATAAATAGGGCAAAAGCCAAACTGAAAACAATTGTGCTAGCTTGTGTCTGCTAAAAAAATATGTTTAATATGCAACTTACCCATAATCAGAAAACAAACCGGACTTAGAAAACGACAAAGTTGTATTTATACCATCTGTCAGACTCTATATAAATAATGTATTCACGCTATACAAGGAATGTGTGAATCCTGCAACAATTTTTTACAATTATGTAACTCAATTGCGTTTATGTTTATGAACTTTGTAAAAATGTTTTCAATTCGAAATATCACTGAAAAAGTTCAATCTCGGGTATGAGTCCCGGGTACTCGGGGGTTTTGTTCAACTAACAAACAAATAAGTTGAAGTGAAACATGCAAAATTTCGCACAACCCGACTAAATATAATAATTCAGGATGAAGGTAAGTCGCACAAAAATAACCGAGTCCCTGGTTAAAATAAAGACTGATCTGTTTGGAAACGACTTCCGTAATAACTATACGGGAGGAGAACTGCCGATGCGTTCGGAGTTATTCAGCGTCAATCAGATGGAGCAGCATGGCAAAAAGCTGGCCGGCTCACATATCTATGGATCACAAAATGTTCTTGACCATCACCTCCTCGAAAGATTGGCCGAAAATGAATTGGTTCTTAAGGAAGTCCATCAAATCATCACCGAAGCGATGCAGGCTAATCGGGAGATCACGCCGGCCGGGGAGTGGCTGCTCGATAATTTTTACCTGATAGAAGAACACATTTATACCGGTAAAAGGCATTTACCAAAAGGTTACAGCAAGGAATTGCCGTGTCTTCTGAATGGTCCGTCAAAAGGACTGCCACGTGTATATGATCTTGCACTTGAAACGATCTCACATGGCGACGGTCGGGTGGATCCGGAAAGACTCAGTCGTTTTATAGCTGCATATCAGACAGTTTCGGTATTAAAAATTGGCGAATTATGGGCCATCCCTATTATGTTACGCCTTGCGCTGATCGAGAATCTGCGTCGAGTCTCCGTAAGGATTGCGGATGACAGAATTGACCGTGACCTGGCCGATTCCTGGGCTGACAAGATGTTGGAGATTGCTGAGAAAGATCCTAAAAATCTGATCCTGGTAATTGCTGACATGGCAAGATCGAACCCTCCTATGACGACATCCTTCGTTTCAGAATTCGTCCGCAGGTTACAGGGGCAGAGTCCGGCATTGGCCTTGTCTCTGACCTGGATCGAGCAAAGACTTTCTGAATCGGGTCTTACCATTGAGCGGCTGGTGCAGTTGGGAAACCAGCAACAGGCAGGCGACCAGCTATCCATGAGTAACAGCATCGACAGCCTTCGTTTTCTTGGAAGTATGAACTGGCAGGAGTTTGTCGAAAATATGAGTATCGTTGAACAAATGCTGCGTCAGGATCCCGCAAAGGTCTACAGTAAAATGATCTTCGAAACGCGTGACCGTTATCGTCATATCATCGAAAAAATTGCCAGGACAAGTAGTTTCTCTGAGGTCGAGGTAGCCTTTAAATCGATTGAACTAGCGCAACAAGGCCTGGCTTCTAATGGTGAACAAGATCGATCAGCACATGTAGGATATTATCTCATCGATAAGGGATTGTCACAACTGGACAGGCTGGTGAAGCGACGTTTTTCTGTTTTAAGGGCTCTCCGGAAACTGAATGGTGGCTTTCATTTGACGGTTTACGCAGGTTCGATTCTGCTGCTGACGGTGATCCTTGCAGCAGCGTTACTGGCAAAGGTATATTTCGACGGCGTTCATGGATGGCTGCTTGTCCTGATGGGACTGCTCCTCTTCTTTTGTGTCAGTCATTTGTCTGTTGCCATTGTTAATTGGGCTGCAACGATTCTGGCACTGCCCAAACCCCTGCCGCGAATGGACTTTTCCCATGGAATTCCACCGGAAGCGCGCACACTTGTGGTGATTCCGACCATGCTCCAGGATTCACAGAACATAAATGACATTGTAGAAGCACTGGAAGTCAGGTTTTTAGCAAACAGGGATGTAAATCTTCATTTTGCGCTGTTGACCGATTTTCTGGATTCGAATAATGAAAATCTTCCGGAAGATGAATCACTGGTACAGTTAGCCAAAGTGAAAATTGAAGAATTGAATCAAAAATATCCATGTTCCAGTGGTGACACATTTTTTCTATTGCATCGTCCCCGCCGCTGGAACCCTCATGATCAGCTGTGGATGGGTTACGAACGCAAGAGAGGAAAGCTTTCCGAATTGAATTCCCTCCTGCGTGGCGGCTCAACAGACAATTTCTCGCTTATTACCGGCAATACCCAGGTTTTACTAAGTGTGAAGTATGTGATCACCCTGGATACGGATACACAATTACCGCGTGATTCGGCATGGCAATTCATCGGAACAATTGCGCACCCATTGAATCATGCACGAATTGATAAGCACAAGCACCGTGTTTGTGAAGGCTACGGAATTTTACAACCCCGGGTAGGTGTCAGTTTGCCTGGTACGAACCTTTCACGATATGCAAGGTTGTTTGGAAGTGAGCCTGGTATTGACCCATATACAAGAACTGTCTCCGATGTTTATCAGGATGTGTTCGCAGAGGGTTCTTTTATTGGTAAGGGAATATACGATGTTGATATTTTCGGACAGATATTTGATGAACGTTTCCCGGAAAACCTGATCCTGAGCCACGATCTTCTGGAAGGTTGTTATGCAAGGGCAGGACTTTTAAGTGATGTACTTTTATACGAGGAGTATCCCTACCACTATATCGCGGACGTAAATCGCCGTCATCGTTGGATCCGTGGTGATTGGCAAATAATTCAATGGCTCCTTCCATTTGTTCCCGGTCCAAACGGCAGGAAACAAAGAAATCCACTTTCCGGATTATCGCGATGGAAAATTTTTGATAACCTCAGGCGCAGTATTATTCCTTTTGTATTGACACTGCTGTTACTGCTTGGATGGACTGTTTTATCACAGGCATGGTTCTGGACTTTGACGGTGATTGGAATCATACTTATACCCGCCATGATCGTCTTTATTATTGATCTGTTTCATAAGCAGGTTGATGTTCTACATAAGCAACAAATGAAGGCCGCTATGAGCTCTTTCGGAAGGCAGTTCACCCAGGCAGCTTTTACATTTATCTTTTTGCCATTCGAAGCCTTTTACAGTCTGGACGCTATTTTGCGGACCATTACACGTTTGATGATCTCACATAAAAGACTTCTTGAATGGAATCTGTCCGGGGGTCAGACTCACAAAAAACGAAACGACATTTATGGAACGTATCAGACCATGTGGATCTCCCCGGTCATCTCTCTTTTAACATTGGTCTATCTGTCAGTTTCATGGCCGTTGACAATTGCAGTGGTATGGCCCATCCCAGTTCTCTGGTTTGCTTCACCAATTATTGCCTGGTGGTTCAGTCAGAAACTCGTTGACAGGAATGAACAGCTATCTGCCGATCAAAACCTCTTTCTACGCAATCTTTCCCGTAAAACATGGTCGTTCTTTGAAACATTCGTAGGACCGGATGATCATTGGTTACCCCCGGATAACTATCAGGAGAATCCGATCCCTGCTATTGCCCATCGTACATCGCCTACCAACATGGGACTTGCATTGCTTACCAATTTAGCTGCATACGATTTTGGCTATATTTCAGCAGGAGACCTGATTGACCGCACAACGAAAGCATTTCAAACCATGGAAAACATGGAACGCTACCGGGGACATTTCTTTAACTGGTACGATACTCAGACGTTAAGTCCATTATTGCCACATTATGTCTCCTCGGTTGACAGCGGAAATCTAGCAGGTCACCTGATGACTTTGCGACCCGGCTTGCTCGAACTTCCTGATCACAGGATCCTGGAACCAAAACTGTTTGAAGCAATCAGGGATACGCTGCGAATTCTATTAGAAGTCTCTGAAGGGCCACCCATGCCAAAGCTTATGCAATTTCAAAATGAATTGAATTTATTGATCATTTCTCCCCCCACATCGCTTTCAGCCTGGCATTTATGTCTTGACCGTTTGACAAAGTCAGCAACAGAAATTTCCGGTTTTTTTATTAATAACCCTGAAAGCGATTCTTCCAGATGGGCCCTTGCTTTGTCAAGACAGTGCCGAACCGCCCTTGATGAGCTGACGTTCCTTATACCCTGGTTATTAATGCCTGAAATTTCAGAAAAGATCAATGATTTTCATGATTTTAATGAGATCCCGACGTTGCGTGGATTGGTAAAACCCGATGTTGAGTTGTTGCCTTCAATCGGGGATTGGCCTGTCAACAATAGAACACCTGATCAAATCAGATGGTTTGGGGAGTTTCAGCGGTCCATCATTGAATCCAGGGACAGGGCTGTCCAACGAATATCCAAAATCGAAAACCTGGCGTTGCAATGTGGGGAACTTTCCATGATTGAATATGATTTCCTTTATGATAAGGATCGTCATTTGCAGGCCATCGGTTATAATGTTGATGAACGTCGGCGTGACTCAAGTTTTTATGATCTTTTGGCTTCGGAGGCCAGATTTTGCACTTATGTGGCAATTGCGCAGGGGAAAGTACCCCAGGAGAGTTGGTTTGCTCTGAGCCGGTTGCTTACTGCCTCGGGTGGCGATCCTGTCCTCCTTTCATGGAGCGGATCAATGTTTGAATACCTGATGCCGCTTCTGGTAATGCCCAATTATGCAAACACATTGCTTGATCAAACCTATAAGGCGGCTGTCAAAAGACAGATCGATTACGGGAAACAGCGTGGCATTCCCTGGGGGATATCTGAATCGGGATATAACATGGTGGATGCCAATCTTAATTACCAGTACAAGGCATTTGGAGTGCCGGGAATGGGGCTCAAAAGAGGACTTGCAGATGACCAGGTGGTTGCCCCGTATGCTTCCTTTCTTGCCTTGATGGTCGCGCCTGCAGAGGCCTGTTCGAACCTGGAACGACTGGCCTCAGAAAAGATGGTTGGGAAATTCGGTCTTTACGAAGCAATCGACTTTACCTTGTCACGTATGCCCCGGGGTCAATCGGGTGTAATCGTAAAGTCTTTCATGGCCCATCACCAGGGAATGAGTTTTCTGGCTTTGGCCTACCATTTACTCGACCGACCGATGCAGAAACGGTTCGAGTCTGACACTTTTTTTCAGGCAACCATATTGTTACTCCAGGAACGAATTCCGAAAGTCACTCCATTCTACTCCTACACTGCCGGCTTCTCTGAAATTCAAAAAATTTCAAGCAATCAGGAGATGCCTGTGCGTGTAATCAAAACTCCTGACACGCCTATACCTGAAGTACATTTGTTATCAAACGGGAGATACAATGTGATGGTAACGAATGCCGGAGGTGGATATAGTTGCTTTAAAGACCTTGCCATTACGAGGTGGCGTGAAGACACTACCTGTGACAACTGGGGTTTTTTCTGTTATATCCGTGACCTGGAAAGTGGTGAATTCTGGTCAATTGCGCATCAACCTACACTTCAGCAATCAGATCATTATGAAGCTATTTTCTCTAAGGGACGTGCGGAATTTCGCCGTCGCGATAAAGATTTCGACACACATACCGAGATCGTGGTTTCGCCGGAAGATGATATTGAACTTCGGAGGGTCCATATCACCAACCGTTCCCGGAAACGCAGGGCCATTGATATTACAAGTTATGCTGAAATCGCTCTCGCTCCATCAGCCGCAGATGCATTACATCCTGCATTCAGTAATCTCTTTGTTCAAACTGAAATTATCAGTCAGCGCCAGGCTATACTCTGTACCCGTCGACCCCGCTCTGTTGATGAACAAATACCCTGTATGTTTCATCTGATGACATTGCATGGTGCTGAACTCAGGGAAATTTCCTATGAAACGGACAGGCTACAATTCATCGGCCGGGGAAATACTGTCGCTTCACCTCAGGCTATGAAAAATTCCTCTGCGCTTTCAGGTAGCCAGGGTTCCGTATTGGATCCAATCGTTTCAATCCGGTATCAATTGATACTCGATCCGGAGGAATCAGTAAATATTGATATGGTTACCGGGATTGCCAGGGACCGCGAAGCGGCTTTAATCCTTGTTGACAAATACCAGGACCGGCGTCTTGCAAACCGTGTTTTTGAACTCTCCTGGACTTATAGCCAGGTTATCCTGAGACAGATTAATGCTACGGAAGTAGATACACAATTATACGGTCGCCTTGCCAGCTCTATCTTATTCGCTAATTCTTCACTCCGGGCAGGAGCGAATACACTCATTAAGAATCAGCGAAACCAATCCGGATTATGGGGGTATTCCATTTCCGGTGATTTACCGATTGTATTACTTCAGATTGAAGATCTTGCTAACATTAACCTGGTCAGGCAACTCGTACAAGCTCATGGTTACTGGCATTTAAAGGGACTTGCCGTTGACCTTGTGATCTGGAATGAAGACCATGCTGGATACCGGCAACTACTTCACGATCAAATTATGGGCTTAATTGCAGCCGGAGTGGAAGCCAATATTGTAAATCGTCCGGGAGGAATTTTTTTACGGGCTTCAGACCAGATATCCAGCGAAGATCGAATATTGATACAAACGGTGGCGCGTGTCGTTATTACAGATAAACGGGGTACACTGGCGGAACAGATAAATCACCGCACACTTGCAGACGTTCAGGTTCCGCTATTAAAGCCAATACGCAAGTCAAGGAACCAATTTCCTGAAGAAACAATCATACCCCGGAACGATTTGGTTTTCTTCAATGGATTGGGTGGATTCACAGGAGATGGACGCGAATATGTGATTATAAAATCGCATGAACAGGAAACACCTGCTCCCTGGATAAATGTTTTGGCAAACCCGCATTTTGGGACGGTTATCTCTGAGAATGGTCTCGCTTACACATGGGCCGAAAACGCCCATGAGTTCCGGCTAACTCCGTGGGCCAATGATCCCGTGAGTGATTCCGCCGGTGAAGCCTTTTATATCCGGGATGAAGAAAGTGGCAATTTCTGGTCACCTTCTCCCCTGCCAAGTTGCGGGATTAATCCTTATACAATTCGTCATGGATTTGGGTACAGTGTATTCGAACATACTGAAGGAGGCATTCGTTCTGAAATGTGGGTTTATGTGGCTCTTGATGCAGCGGTTAAGTTCACTGTGCTGAAATTGAAAAACGAGTCAGGCCGGCCCCGAAAGCTATCTGTAACTGGTTATGTGGAGTGGGTTCTCGGTGATCTAAGGTCGAAATCGGCAATGCACATTGTTTCCGGTATTGATTCCGGAACAGGCGCTCTCTTTGCAAGAAATTCTTATAATATGGATTTCACGGACCGGGTAGCCTTTTTCCAGACCGATGATTCAAATCATTCCATTAGTTGTGACCGTACTGAATTTATTGGGCGTAACGGCACTCTCAGGAATCCGGCAGCCATGAAACGTTACCGGCTCTCCGGAAAAGTAGGCGCCGGGTTGGATCCCTGTGCGGCTATTCAGGTTCCAGTTGAACTGGCCGATGGACAGGAACGCGAACTTATTTTCCAGCTTGGTGCCGGTCTCAATGCCGGGGATGCGAGCAATTTGATCCGGCGGTATTGGGGATCATCTACAGCCCGCAATGTCCTTGAAGAAGTTTGGAAATTCTGGAAGCATACCCTCGGGACAATTCAGGTAGAAACACCAGATCAGTCAATTAATATGCTGGCAAATGGCTGGTTGATGTATCAGACTTTAGCTTGCCGGGTTTGGGCAAGGAGCGGTTACTATCAATCGGGTGGCGCCTTCGGTTTTCGTGACCAGTTGCAGGATGTGATGGCGCTGCTCCATGTTGCACCTGAACTTGTCAGGGAACATATTCTGCTTTGTGCCAGCCGCCAGTTCAAAGAAGGGGATGTTCAACATTGGTGGCATCCGCCTTCAGGCCGGGGGGTTCGTACACATTGTTCCGATGATTACCTTTGGTTACCCCTGGTGACAAGCCGATATGTCCTTCACACCGGGGATACCGGAGTGCTTGATGAATCAGTAACTTTCCTGTCAGGTCACCTTTTAAAACCAGAAGACGACTCAAATTATGATCTTCCGGTTCAATCCGTTGCAGCAAGTTTATATGTGCATTGTGTTCGGACCATTCAGAAGAGCCTGTCTTTTGGTGAGCATGGCTTGCCTTTTATGGGTACCGGTGACTGGAATGATGGAATGAATATGGTGGGGAAAGAAGGAAAAGGTGAAAGCGTATGGCTTGGTTTTTTCCTTTATGAAGTACTCATACAGTTTTCCAAAGTCGCTCAATTGCATGGAGACATTCCGATGGCTGATCGCTGTAAGCAGGATGCTGCCGGCCTTCAGAAGAACCTGGAAGAAAATGGATGGGATGGTGAGTGGTACCTGCGTGCCTGGTTTGATGATGGTTCCCCGCTTGGATCCGCAAAGAATCCCGAATGCCAGATTGATTCCATCGCGCAAAGCTGGTCCGTGTTATCAGGTGCAGGTGATGCCAACCGTTCTCGGATTGCAATGGAATCGGTGAGTAAACACCTCGTTAACCGCGAAAATAAACTGATCCAGTTGTTGAATCCTCCATTTGACAAATCATCCATGAATCCGGGATATATCAAAGGGTATGTACCCGGAGTGAGAGAAAATGGCGGCCAATATACACATGCAGCGATCTGGGCGGCGATGGCATATGCGAAATTAGGCGACACCCACCATGCCTGGGAATTGCTGACGATGATCAACCCGGTAAACCATGCTATAACTCCGGATGAAATCGCGAAATATAAAGTTGAACCTTATGTGATTGCAGCAGACGTGTATGCCGTTGCTCCGCATATCGGCCGCGGTGGGTGGACCTGGTACACAGGATCTGCCGGACTGATGTACAGATTGATCATGGAATCACTTCTTGGACTGAGACTTGAAATTAATAAACTTTTCATTGAACCTTGCCTTCCGGCGAATTGGGAATCATTTATTATTCATTACAGGTACAGAGAAACAATCTACCATATTGCTATTAAACAAATACCTGACAGCGCTGGAAAAAAATGGATACTGGTAGATGGCGCTGAGGTTGAAGGTGATTTTATTCCTCTTATAGATGATCGCCGGGATCATTCAGTTGAAATCAGGCTAATTCAAGGTTCCTGAAAAAATGAAACCCATAATTATTCGTTGCAGTTAAATATTCCCCAATATTTATATCCGCTTACCTTTGAAAAGGCAAGCAGGCTGACATTTTATTCATCCTTATTAATAGCATTGAAATTAATGCTCATTTTATAAAATTTCCCGGAGTGCCATACCAGGTGTATTGCCAAACATTCTACCCATCCTGTGTTATTTGTTCATAAACCTTGTCGGCTAAATTCAAAGGAATTTCCCATTGCAGTAAACAAATGAACCTCCTCGCCGTACAGCTGCGAGGTATATGACAGTCATGCTGAGCGAAGTCGAAGCATGCTCATTTTTCGACTTCGCTCGAAATGACAGTTCCGCTACGCCGCAAGCCTGGACGGCAGTCAGGCGGCGGGGAATTAACCCTATTAGAAATTGTATCTAGAAATGCTTATTTTCTGAAATCCGGTTCCCATCTCAGGCTTAGACCGGTGGCTTCAGGCGAAGAATATAACCCCAATGAAAGTTTCTTACTTCTGAAGCGATGAATTTCGGGGATCAGGATACCGCATAATGCCCCTATTGTTGTGCCAACCATTACATCGGAAGGAAAATGCCTGAGCGCTTTAATCCTGAAATATCCTAAAAGAAATGGAGGAATTGTCGCTGCAGCATATAACAGATATTTTTTATTTCCTAATTCAGGATGATAATCGCAATAAACTTTTGTCATAAAAAAACTGGATGCCGCGACAGTGGCGACATGCCCGCTGTAAAATGAGTTTCTGTTATCCCCTGACTTCTTTTCATCAAACGAAAGTTGATCATAATAACAAACCGGTCGAATTCTGTTTTGAAAAGTCGGTCCAAAAAAACTCCATTCATAAATATTTGTCGTGATAGTCATAACTTCCATGTACATCAACAGGATGTCAAGCCAATCATGCCTTATCTTTTTATCTGCTATGAGAAAAACAGGCAGAACTATAGCAGTGATCATTGTATAATCTGAATAACGTCCATACGCATCTATTTCAGCAGGGTCCAGCTTTAAAGCCCATGCATCGAAACGGTTAATAATGGTTTTGTTCAATGCTTCCATTTCGATCAGAGAGACCTCTTCTTTGCTCAGGATATATTTTGTTCCAAAATAATTTCCCATTGCTCCAACACCAATGATTGACCCCGTTACCCAATAATTAACCCTATAAGGGTGGAATGAAGAATCAACAGGCGGAGAGTTAGGATAAACCTGTTCAATTAAACAAAACCATAAAAATGCAGGAAGAAGGAACTTATAAAAATAATTACTCATGGATTTGCTTGCCAATAATACTACACTTGGGAATACATGGGATGTTTGACTGTATAAACTCCAAACAGACTCTCATTCTGTTGTTTTTCCGTCAAAGTCAACATCGTTTTCCTCCGCATCCTTTTTTGTTGTGTTGATAAGGCCGTCCTGATGATGTGGCGGAGCATAGATCGTGTACATTTTCAACGCTTCAGAGGTATCAGTATTTATGACATTATGCCGGGAACCGGCAGGAACTATGATCACATCTCCATCGGCTATGTTATATTCATGGCCATCAATAATACATTTCCCTTTCCCGCTTTCGAACCGGAAGAACTGATCAATGCCGATGTGAACTTCTTCACCGATCTCTTCCCCTGTTTTCAGGGTCATCAATACAAGCTGAAGATGCTTGCTTGTGTACAATACTTTTCTGAAATTCTCATTTTTCAGGGTATCCTTTTCGATGTTACTTTTAAATCCTTTCATGGTGTGTTTTTTTCGATAGAAATCATATAACTATTTAGAAGGGTTTTTACCCTGAACAAAAGTCATCCAAGTTGTCCTGAATTGTGTTACATGATCTTTGAAAAGATTTACATCATTCATACATTCTGAAACAGTATTTCTACACTGCTGCAAAAGTATTCCTGAGATCTGCGTGAACAGGGCGATGAGCAGCCAGAAATTTTCGTAAAACATCTATCGTTCGTTCCGACCTATTTTCCCGATTGCGTCCGTATTTCTGAGGAACCCCTTGCATTGTTACGAATGCTGTCGCATAATACAGGTTGGGCTGAACCTCTTCATTACCTGCAAATAATTTGAGAATACGGTGTCCTGGTGGATTTTCTATCTTGAAATAGACATTAAGACCAAGACAGCGCTTAACATACCCTCCCATCTGCTGGTAAGGATCGCAGGAAAATGTCCTTTCAAGATTCTCTTCCAGCATCATCCTGACTTCGTCGCCCCTCAACTCGACAGTTGAGACAGGTGGGTCCATGGGGATCATGTTATAAAGGTCATTCAAGGTTATCATCCCCGGAACAATTGGCGCACCATAGCGCCAGCCATTCGAAAATGCCAGTTGTGCACCTGTACTTTCGAGTAAAGCCTGAAGGAGGAAATTGTCCATAGTTGCTTCCAAAGCAGTACTACGGTTGAGTGCTGTAGCAGTTTCACCGACAACTTCGGAGAGATCTTTCTTATAGGGTGAAAGTGCCTCCCTTATCAGTTCATCTGTTATGGGATCGGGTTGTATGGCTTCTTCAACTTCAATCAGACTGTGCCGGGAATCGACTATTTGTCCGCCATCCACCTCAAGGTCCAGGCGACCCAGGAAAGAACCATGGCAGCCTGACTGAATCACAATAGTTTTCCCGTTGAGAACCGGCTTGTGAAGTCGGTTATGCGTATGACCGCTGAGACATATATCTACACCCTGAACTTCGGACAAGAGCCTCATGTCTTGAGGAAATCCAAGATGCGAGAGTAGAATGATCAGGTCTGTCTTTTCCTGAGTGCGCAACACATCGATGATTGGAGGAAGTTCATCCTTCCCGAGGGTAAAGTATATACCTTCACTGTAGGAAGGCGGCATAGTCTTGTCCACGATATTCGAGGCTATCCCAATAATCCCGACCCTTAACCCATTTATCTCTTTTATTGCAACCGACGGATATATCTGCTTTTTAGTCACTTTATCATAAACATTGTTAGCAAGCATCGGATAATTGAGTTCAGCAACCCGCTCCTTAAAAACCTTAGGACCGTATGCAAATTCCCAGTGTGCTGTCATGGCATCAAGCTCCAATGAATTTAAAACCGGGATCAACGCCTTCCCTTGTGTATCTAATGCAGGAAATGTTCCGTGCAGGGTATCCCCGCAGTCACAAAAGAGGCAACTCCCGTGGCTCTCAGTCCGGATCTGTTTTACGATTGCTGCAATGCGTGCGTAACCTCCTGCCGGACGGTATACTGCACGATCGCCCTGCCAGAATAGTTCCTGATGCAAATCAAAATAAGCATGAGTGTCGTTCATTTGAACAATAGTGAGCGATCTTTTAGCTGCCATTGGATAGTATCTTCGTGTTCCAGTATTTCCGTTATTATTATTGGGTTCCTATAATCCGATTTTTTTGAACAGATATGATTTAGGGAAATCTATCCCAAGCGTAAAGAGCGCTGAGAATCCCAAAATAGTAAGCACTACAGATAGGTTTAGCTGAGGAACAAGGATTCCGAAAATAGATATGAGAGCAAAGCCTATTATAGCTGCCGTGCTTGATATAAGCAATCCTTTCCCGGGCATAGATGACCAGAAGTGCCTTCTTTCCCTAACAATCAATACCCTGAACTGGCTGTTGAAAATAAGACTCAGCATTACGAGTGTGGTTAGCTCATTCCATCGTAGATGAAAATAATATTTACCAATCAAAATCAGACCGACATCTGCCACAACATAGGAAAGCGCCGGAATAAGAGATGCTAAAATATTATTCTTCACATTCCATTTGTTAGGATTGCTTGTTTGCTTAACATTATCGGTTGCCAGCGACATTGTAACAAAATCATTTGCAAATACTAAAAATGACACTCCAAGAAGGGAAATCAGGATGTCATGGAACCATAAAAATCCTATGGTAAGTAAGACGACAAATTCTATGACCTTTGCTACCTTATTGATTACCCATGTCAGCATTCGCTGATAGGTCTGCCTGCTTATTGTTATTGCATCAATGATTACACCAACACCTGGTTCGGTTAAGACAACACTTGCTGCTGCCTTTGCCACATCGGTTGAATTGCTGACAGCTATTCCCATTTCAGCCTGTTTCAGGGCAGGTGCATCGTTTACTCCGTCTCCGGTCATTCCGACGATATGCCCTCCTGATTGTAAAAGTTTCACTATCCTATATTTGTCCTCCGGGTATATCTCCGCAAACCCATCACATTCACGAACAGTCTTTAATTGTTGATCTGCGCTTAGATCTTTAATGTCCGACATCCGGATTATATTAGTACCAATACCAATCTGACCCGATATTTCTTTCGCTATCTCTATACTGTCGCCGGTAAGCATTAATGGCTTTATTCCCAATTTTCTTGCATGGTCAATCATGCTATTTGAATCAGGCCGTGGTGGATCAGCGAGTGGCAGCAATCCTATAAACTTAAGATTATTCAAATCCGCTCCTTCCGACCTGGCAATGGCGATCGTTCTGTAGCCTTTCTTTGAAAATCCATCAATCGTTTTGTTGATTTCCTCAATTGTCCCTTTATCTGTGATATGGCAAAGAGACAGAATTACCTGGGCGGCACCTTTAACAGCTCTGAACTGCTTTCCGGCGGTTTCAATAATTGCCTCAGTTCTCTTTACAGATGGATCGAAAGGAGTATAGGATACCTGCTTGAAATCATTAAAAATTATTCCCGATTTGGCAGCGTAATCAATGATGGCAAGATCAATCAGATCCATGCCTTCTGCGTGGGATGTGAGTGAGGCTATTCTTAGTACATCTTCTTTTTTATTCCCCAAAAACGGAATGCTGTCGACAACTGATAACTTGTTTTGCGTTATCGTACCAGTCTTATCAAAACAAATAATATCTATGGAGGCTGCATCTTCCACCGAATCAAGCCTGGTCACCAATGCCCCTTTCTTTGCAAGTTCTCTTGCTCCGACAGATTGTACAATGGTGAGAACGGCAGGAAGGGCTACTGGAATCGCTCCTAAAAGAAAAATAACTACGAAGGTCAGGATTAACAAAATGCTAAAATGCATCAGGATAGCTGATACTCCGACTAATATTGATGCAGCTATACCAAGATACATCATATATTTTACCACAGCCATCATTACTTCTTGCTGATGTGATTTTGGCTTTGCGATTTTTACCAACTCGGCTGTTTTGCCAAAATATGTATTTGCACCGGTATTGATAACAACACCCGTCGCTTCTCCACGCCTGACTATGGAACCAGAATAGATAATGTCTGGTGGATGTATTTCCAAAGGCAAGGATTCACCGGTAAGGGCTGATTGATCAACTGAAAGATCTCCGGTTATAATCCTGCTATCTGCGGGAACGATATCCCCAAGTTTTACGGAGATAATGTCTCCGTTTACAATCCCTTTGGCATCTTCCTTTGACCATTTCTTATTCCGCAATACCTTTGCCTTGATTGCCAGTTTTTTCTTTAAAAGCGCAATCACATTTTGCGAGCTGTTTGAATGCATTTGTCCGATGATTGCATTCATCGTCAGCAGCACAAAGATTATTATACCTTCAATATAATGACTTAATACAAAGGAAAGTCCCATTGCAACTTCCAGCAGCCATGGCATGGGTCCCCAGTAGCGCAGCATGAATTCAAGAAGAGAATTTTGTTTCCTCTCTGCTATTTCGTTATTACCAAATTTCTCAAGACGATCCTTTGCTTCTGAATCAGAAAGTCCTTCTGAAGTTGTCTCTAAGAATTTATACGTCTCTTCTAAGGATATCTTTTTATACTCAGTAGTTGCTCTGACTTTAGATTCCATTTTGGATAGCTACATTAAGGATTATAAATCAAATACAGTAGAAGACTCCGACTAAAAATCTTCGTTTTCAGCGAAACCTGCATTGGTATGGAATGGTGTTTCTATAGATTTGACAAATCTCTAATTCTATTCATGCTGCAATACCTCAAGCAATGTTTTAGCAGCCCCTTCGGAGGATGCCGGGTTCTGCCCGGTGATCAGCAAACCATCCTTTTTTATATAAACACCCCAATCAGGCCCGCTGCTGTAATGACCGCCTAATTTTTTCAATGTATCTTCCAACAAAAACGGCACTACTTTGGTCAGGTTTCCGGCTTCCTCCTCCGAATTTGAAAATCCCGTAATTTCTTTTCCTTTTACCAACGGCTCTCCATTTGGCAATTTGACTTTTATCAATGCTCCGGGAGCGTGACATACAAAAACAATCGGTTTTCCCTGGTTATGAAATGTTTCGATCAGCAAAACAGAGGTTTTATCATTGGCCAGATCCCATAAAGGCCCGTGTCCTCCCGGATAAAATACTGCATCATAATCATCTGCTTTCACATCCGTAAGCCTGGCTGTATGGGCGAGTTTCTCTTTCAGGGCCACATCCTTCTGGAAACGGCGTGTTGATTCAGTTTGTGAATCGGGCAACTCACTCTTTGGGTCAACCGGAGGCTGGCCACCTTTGGGAGATGCCAGTGTTACCTGTATACCTGCATCGGCCAGCACATAATAAGGTGCGGCGAATTCCTCTGTCCAAAACCCGGTTTTTGCTCCTGTATCGCCTAATTCTCCGTGTGATGTCAAAACGATCAGTACTTTCTTATTTATTTCCATTTTTGTTTTTTTTTATGATACGAATTACTCAATTTCAACAAGCATTTTGCCTGTATTTCTGCCTTCGAAAAGGCTTATGAAAGCTTCAGGAAGGCTTTCAAACCCTTTGCTAATGGTTTCCTTATAATTCAATTTCCCTGCCTTAAGCCATTCTGATAATTGAAGAATTCCTTCAGGGAAACGAGCGGAATAATTGCTTACAAGAAAGCCCTGCATCAAAGCACATTTCCTGAGAAGCACAGACTGCGGGCGTGGGCCGACAGTTGCCCCGGTTTCGTTGTATGACGATATTTCCCCGCAAATAATAATCCGTGCGCCCTTATTGACATTGGCAATAACTGCATCTGAAATTTCTCCGCCTACATTATCGAAATAAATATCTACGCCATCCGGACATAATTCAGCAATAGCGGTCTCTATATCTGCTGTCTGCTTATAATTGACTGCTCCGTCAAAACCAAACTCTTCCTTCAATAATTTTACTTTTTCATCAGAACCGGCAATACCTGTTACATGACAACCCTTTATCTTAGCGATTTGCCCGACCACCATGCCGACTGCCCCGGCAGCGCCTGACACCACAACCGTTTCTGCAGATTTGGGCTTGCCAATATCCAGTAAACCGAAATAAGCAGTAAGGCCTGTCATTCCTAAGATACCCAAATGATAACTCACATGGGGATCATTCGGATCAATCTTTTGCAATCCTTTCCCCTCCACAATGCATTCCCGGCTCCATGGCAGCATTCCCATAACCAGTTCGTTCTTTGCGAAACTGCCCGATTTGCTTTCAATCACCCGGGCAATTACACTGCCTTCGATTGGCTTGCCCACCTGAAAAGGGGTAACATAGGATTTTGCATCATTCATCCTGCCACGCAGGTAAGGATCAACAGAATAATACAAACCTTTCAAAAGCAACTGTCCATCCTGCAAGGAAGGCAACTCGCTATTTTCGAATCTGAAGTTAGCCAGTACGGGCATTCCAATTGGCCTTGAGGCAAGAACAATTTGTTTTGTGATCATGATTTCCTTGATTTGAGAAATTACATTAAAAGAACAGGTTATCTGTCGACAGCATCAGCAAACAACAGGACAAATCCGGCAATCGTCATAAATCCAGGTGAATAGCACAGCCATCGAGAAAATTTTGCACCGGTAAGGTCCTGGTATAGTAAAATGAGTCCTCATACTGCTCATTGCAGGGATGGATCCGTACATAATGATAAGGCGGGATTTTTGAATTATCTTCAAAATCACCGGTATCCCACCAGAGTGCTTTGGGAAGTGAATTTTTCAACACAAATGCTCCTATCACATATGTTCGATACCCATGTTGTTTCTCAAACATGGTGAACAGGTTATTGACCGGGTTATTGGTCGCAACTACGACGTGTTTTGCATTGACTTTAAATCCTTCAATGGTCGTAATTCCTTCATGATCTATTTTTGATGCCCCGTTCAACCGTTCAAAACCGCAATCTATCTTTTGCTTTTTGATCGTGTCTTCAACAAAGTTAATTGCTGCAATATGACTTTCAGCAATCAGTTTCGTTTTATCTTCACCGAAAACTCTCACCAAATCATAGTAACTGTTATCCAGAGCGGTCATAAGGTGTGCTGTGGTTCTGCCGGTTTCACCGCTTCCGATGGCACCATCTTCAATCAATACAACCTTTTTCCCTGATTGAGTGAGGCAATATGCCACACTTAGTCCCGCAATCCCTCCGCCGACAATTACTACATCTGTCGACAAATTCTCCTTTAATGGATTCAGCTTGCCGGGGGTCAATGAATCAGTCCAAAAACTGATATTCCTGCCGGAAGTAATCATTGCATCTTCCGGGTTGCTGTTTACTTTCATTTCGACCAATTGGTTCTTTTACGGTTTTTCTGCAGTTACATCCTGCGCTGATGCTGCTCCATCAGGTGTTTTTTCCAAATCCCTGTCTAAAGAATAAAGCGCAATGCTGGTCGCTTTTTCACCGCCTGCAATTTTCAATTTGTCCAGTAAGGTCATTGCCAGTGTTTCTTCTTCTGTCTGTTCCTTCACAAACCATTGCATAAGGTTCCATGTTGCCCAGTCCTGTTCATCAAGACTCATTTTTACAAGGGCATAAATAGCCTTTGTATTTTCAACTTCGTGTTCAAAGATCTTTTCAAAACAACTGTGTATACTTGCAGGAGTGTCATGGGGAGCCGGAATTGCCGTTATGTGAACCTCCGCACCTCTTTTTATAATGTATTCAAGTATTTTCATCATGTGGTTGCGCTCCTCCTGTGCATGCCTGAAAAGAAAATTGGCTATTCCACCGAATCCCTGGTGGCTGATCCATGAAGCGTAGGATAAATATATTTGTGATGCGTGTGCTTCTTTCGTCATTTGCGCATTCAACGCTGTGGCAAGCGTTTTTGAAAGTCTGTTCGTGTTCATTTATTTTTTGTTTTATATGATTAAAATATTTCTTCGGCAATTGATTTAACAGGTATATGCAGATTGTTCATACACTTCAACTTTTATGCGGGAACAAGACTGATTACCGCAATACCAAAGGTCAATATCTTCCTTACTTTTCGTGTTATATAATATTGAAATATTTTTACATAATTCACACATCTTTTACCGATAGTAATTCGCCGCTTTGGTTTTGCGATGAATTCATGCGTGATATACCTGCCCAATATTTTTTGGAGGTTCTGACATTCCCGTACTTTATCTAATGGGTTTTTAGCGGAATATCTTTATTGGCAGTTTCCGTAGGAATTACATTGCCTGAATTCCTGACGGAATAAGCGTGTGTAAATTCTGCACCGTACAAAACCAACATGGAAGAATAAGAAAACCACAGCAAAATTAAAATCATTGAACCTGCGGCGCCATATCCTATACCAGGGTTTGCTTTTGAGAAGTATAATTCCAGGCCAACTTTCCCCATTTCAAAAAGAAAGGTAGTAAGGAATGAGCCGATCCATACGTCCTTCCATTTGACTTCGGCATCCGGAAAAATTTTAAACATCAGCGCAAACAGTACAGCCATGATGATAAAGGAAAAAATAAAATTCCCCCCCTGTAAGACAATAAGAAACGAATCAGAAAAATGATTTGATATCCACAGACCAAATGCCGATAACATTGCAGATACTATTAGTGATACAATAAGCAAAAACGTTATCGCCACAATCAGTCCGAAGGAAAAAAGCCGAACCTTGATCTCCTTCCAAATTTCCGACTTTGTGCTATCAACCCTGACTTCCCAGATGATATTCAGCGATTGCTTAAATTGAGCGAATACACCCGTTGCACCCACAAGAATTACAATCAACCCGATAACAGTTAACCAAACAGAATTCTGCATCCTGCTTGCTTGTTCAATTATGTTCTGAATCTGAATGGCTGTTTCTGCACCAAACATGGAAGTGATTTGCTCGGTAATATACTTTTTCACTACATCGCGTCCAAAAAAATATCCGGCGAATGTTACCATGACCAACAACAATCCTGGTAATGAAAAAATCGAGTAATATGCTATCACTGCACTTTCGCGAAACGGGTCTTTTGACCACCATCCTTTAAGCGCGATTTTTAATAGGGATAAATTACTTTTCCACATTTTTTCACATTTTACAGCGGGAATAATCAACAGATTTTACCGAATGCCAAAATGATTGATGAAATGTGCAGCATTTCAAGCTATTCATTAGAAATAGGGATTGCTGCTTTCCTGTGTTTTCTTACCTCACGTACTTTTCCAAATGGCTTAAGGAAATTTTGAGATATTGTAAATAAATCTATTCTGGCACCTAACCCAATGGAAGGGGATTTAGATGTAAAATCATACCCTCCAAAAAATGTAAATGCTCCGATTCCAATAAATCCGCCTGCAAAAACACTTGTGAACTTGTTTAAACTGAAATCATTTTGTAATCCCACGTCAGCAAGTAAGCCGAAGAAAAATATGGGGTCAATGGTTATTTTATCATTCTCGTTAAAAATAAATTTACCGATAAACCAGGTGTAGCCAACTCCAATACTTATTGTAGGGACTACCAGAAATTTACCTTTTACAAGTACTGTTTTACTAAAGGAAACAGGAATGGTGGGAGAACCTAACAGCGTTGCCCGATAAGAGGTGTAATAGTATAAGGTGTCAGGCCATTTCTTCAAACTTTCAGCGCGTGAACCTCCTGTAGTGGAATCGGTAAATGTATATCCTCTTTTATTTAAAAATTTTACTGTCGGGCTTTTTTCTTCTTGTGCATTTGCAATTTTAACCAGGAGGATTGCAGAAAACGCAAATAAATAAATTGCTTTCATTCCTGTTTTTATGAAATATTGATTATAAGTTGCGTTGCGTTGCCTTTTCATATTTGCATTTCTGAATGGTTGTGAACGTTCTGCTCATTCCAGGTTCCTGTGCTTCTGTTGCATTCCTTTGTTTTAAATTAACATGTGAATGGATTTCTACACTACAAAGGTGGGTTCATTCGTTTCAGAAAGCATTATACATTTTTTGGAATAATTTACATCATTCATGCATTCTTAATTACCTGGTCAATTCAGGCTAGTCAGATGACTGTTCCAGGTTAGTCATAACCTGTTGATCCAGATCTTGCCCTAAATCTAGAATCAAAAACAGCTGAAATTCGAGCCTCCATCCCCAACGCTCAGGATGTGAATCATGTAAATAGGCTGCATGGTTTATGAAATCAGGAAGGGAGCCTGAAGCCTGAAGACCTCCAAAAAAAAACAACACCTGATTCCATCATTCATTAATGAATTTCCTTTATCCAGGATGCTCTTTCTGTCATTCACGGAAGAAAAGTTTTTACGGCGAAGCGGCAGGCATACTTTTGCATCACAATGTTTATCTATTCACTCAATTTTAATTTTTTAAATCATCATTATGAAACGCATTAGTTTAATTTTCGCTCTGGTCATCACCGTTGTGTTTGCAAATGCCCAGCAGGAAGCAACCAAATCGAATGACGACATCAATACAATTTTCGGTAAAGGCGGTAAAACAAAGATCGGCTGGTTTATCGGGATCGATCCGGGATACACTCAATTCGACAACCGTGATGTATGGCTCGGTGGTTTAAGTGCAGGCATGATCATCAATCATAACTTCACGATCGGGCTAACCGGTCGCGGATGGACAAACCGCAACGGAATGTACTATCAGAATGTAACCGATACAGCCGGCGCTTACCTTGAAGGTGGTTACGGCGGACTTCTCCTCGAATACACCTTATTCCCAAAATCAACGGTGCACGTCACATTCCCCGTCCTGATCGGAGGCGGTGGTGCAACCTATATAATCGACCAGAAATATGAAGACCTGGAAGACCATGATTACAACACCTGTCACGAGACACTTGATACCGATGGCTTCTTCGTTATTGAACCCGGAGTAAGGGCTGAAGTGAATATCCTCAAATTCATGAGGCTTAATGCCGGTATCAGTTACAGGTACGTGGGTGGTCTCGATCTCATCAACACATCAACCAACCTGATGAATAATTTTACAGCAAGTGTAGGCCTGAAATTCGGAAAATTCTAATCGTAAAAAAATTGGATTAATTTTGAGAAGATCGAATTTCATTTTTTCTCAAACTGGTTACCTGTCCGTTGAAAACACGGACAGGTAATCTGCATTAAAGAAAGTTACCGCCAATATCAAAATCATTTTCCATGAAAATCCTTGCCATTGAAAGAGAATTGAAAAATACCGACTGGAACCGGGAAACCCGTATTCTTGAAAATGAAGCCCGACAGGTTTACCAGCTTTACCTCGCCGGTTTTATCAGGGAAATATATTTCAACGGGGATCACAATGCGGTAATTATCCTCGAATGTGAAAGCATTGAAGCCGCGGACAAGTTGCTGAACTCCCTTCCTCTTGTGAAAGAAGGACTGATCTCCTTTCAGATCATGCAGCTCCTTCCCTATTCAGGGTACGACCGGATCCTGAAACATTTGGTTGAATAAGTTGGCAGGTAAAATACAGAACGCAGCAGGCTGCTAATGATCCAGCCAGTTCTTGAAGGGCACCACCTTGTCGATGCTCACGAAGACATCCTCTGCCGGCAATGGATTAAGTTCAATCTTCAGGTGGCTCTTCGGAAAAATATGCACATTTGAAATTGATTCGATCTTCACCAGGTACTTGCGATTGATCCGGAAAAATTTTACCGGGTCCAGCGTTTTTGTCAACGCCTCCAGGGTGTCATCAATGGGATATTCCGATTTATTTTTCAGCACCATGAACGTCATCCCTTCCATGGAATAGAAATAGGCGATCTCCGGGATTGTAAAGGTCCTGATCTTCTGACCGACTGTAATGGAAAACCTTTCCTTCCAATTCTGGTTGTGACTTTTTACCAGGTCAAGCAATACGGCAAAATCTACTGATTGTTTTGCCGGGGCAAGCATGTCGTGATATTTTGCGATGGCCCTGTTCAACTCTTCCTGGTTAACCGGTTTGAGGAGGTAGTCGATGCTTTTGAGCTTAAACGCCCGTATCGCATATTCATCGAAAGCTGTTGTAAAAATGATCGGGGAGTTGACTTTGACTTTATCAAATATTGCAAAGCTCAGATCGTCCTCCAGGTGGATATCGAGGAAAATCAGGTCGGGATGCGGATTTTTCCGGAACCACCTGACAGATTCCGTTACAGATTCAAGCTTCGCCACTATGTTTATGCCGGGATTACTTATCCTGACCATTTTTTCCAGCCGCTGGGCAGCCAGTTGCTCATCTTCAATGATCACTACATCCATGGATTATTATAATTTTTTGTTGATAATGTCGGAAAACAGGCTGGCATTCAGGGTCAGCCTTGCAGAAACCGGGAAGTGCTGATATTTCTCCAGCATTTCATTCAGCTCCGACTGGACAATCGGTTTCAGCAAATAATCGATGTGCTTCATTTTGAATGCCCGGGTTGATAATTCATCAGTTGCTGTTGTAAATACCACGGGACAGCTGATTGAAATATGATCAAAAATTGCAAAGCTCAGATTATCTTCAAGGTGGATATCCAGGAATATAAGTTCCGGTATCGGGTTGTTCCTGAACCATTCCACTGATTCTGCAACTGATTCGAGCCTGGCAACGATCACACACTCCGGATCCGCCTCATGGATCATATTCTGCAGTCTTCTGGCTGCGAACTCTTCATCCTCAATGATGACTATCTTCATATGAATTAGTTTATAACCCCATCGCATCACAAACCAGCGGAATGCGGGCGATGAAATGAGTTTTGGTTTTTTCAAATTCCGGGATCGTATTATTCAACAGAAGGTACCGGTTCTGAATGTTCTTAAGCCCGACACCTGTTGAAGCCATGTGGGCTTCCCGTTCCTGCAGGTTGTTTACAATATTCAGGTTGTTTTTTTCATCAATAAAAACATCGATCACCAACGGGGATTTCTTCGACATGGCGTTGTGTTTTATTGCATTCTCAATGAGCAATTGCATGGCAAGCGGAATCACCATGCAGGTTTTACTGTTTTCCGGTATATTTATCCGGAACCGGAGTTTTCCCATAAACCTGATATTCAACAGGAAAATGTACGCGTCAAGAAAATCCAGCTCCGTTGTGAGTTGAACGAGTTCATTGTCTTTGTTCTCCAGAACATAGCGGTAAACTTTGGCCAGGTGCTCAGTGAATTTCTCAGCCAGTTCAGGCTCAATGCGTATCAGTGATGTAAGCACATTGAGGCTGTTAAAGAGAAAATGAGGGTTCACCTGTTGCCGTAATACATCAAACTGTGACTGAAGATTCTCTTTCTGAAGTTTGAAAAGTTGTGTATTGGCCTCCGTAAGCTCACGTGTTCGTTCTTCAATGATGAATTCCAGGCGATGATTGATCTCTTCCAGCCGCTTGTGTGCAGTTTTCAATTCTTCTTCGGAACGGATCCGGGCTGTAATGTCTTTGGCGGTTCCTACTACTGCAGGTTTTCCGTCGACTTCCGTAAGGTTGGTCGATAAGATAACCGGGATCCTTGTCACTCCATCCTTATGAAGTAATGAAGATTCGTAACTCCATGATCCTTTAACTCCATCCTGGCGCTGTGCGTACATCAATGAGATATGACCAAGGTTTTCAGGGGGTATGACCTCATGAAAAGGCCTGCCGATCATTTCTGTGACGTTGTACCCCAGGATCGCGACAATTGCTTCATTCACAAAAATGAATTTTTCATCCTGGATCACGAAGAGTCCTTCCTGCAGGCTCTGTATCACACGACGATACCGGTCTTCGCTGTTCTCCAGCGCTTTCTGGACCCTGATCCGTTCAGTAATATCGCGGATAGTGACAATCTGCACTTTCCTGTTCTCGAATTCAGTCATACCGGCTGTAATCTCGACAGCGAACGAAGTTCCATTTTTCTTTTTATGATATCTTACCGGGATAAAAACCGAATCTTTCTTGGTTGCTTCCCTTGTCAGTTCAGGTTCAGCCGACAGATCAATATTTTTCAACCTGGTAAATTCCTCATGACTATAACCATAGATCCGGCTTGCAGCCGGGTTTGCATCCATGATATTTCCGGTCTCCTTGTCGACTAAAAAGATGGCATCCGATTCGGCTTCAAAAAGTTTCCTGTATTTTTTTTCACTCGTTATGAGTATTTCCTCCATGGCCTTACGTTCGCTCAGGTCACGCAGGATAATAAAAGTGGCATGCCTTCCATTGTAATCCAGGTATGATGTGTTGATCTCAAGATGAACGGTTTTACCTGATTTCGTAATCGCCCTGGCTTCGTAGATCATGGTATGCCTGCTGCCGCTCATCCGCTGAACATGATACTGTTTCAGGCGCTCCCTGTCTTCTTCAGCGACAACACTCAAAAAAGAGGTTTCGATCAATTCATTTTCACTGTATTCAAGAATATCACATAAAGCTTTATTCACAAATTTAAATTTCCCGTCCTGCGTGATTATGATCCCATCGCGCGCATTTTCAATGAGCATCCTGTACTTCTGTTCACTTTCCTGCAGGTCATCCTGCAGACGGCTTCTTTCCGTGATATCTCTCGCAGAGATAAAAGAAGCAAGTGCTCCTTCAAATTCTATGGGACCGGCATACATTTCAATCTCGATGTACGATCCGTCCTTCCGGATCAGGGTGGTTTTGTCAATTTCATTCCCTCCCTTTCCGGCCATCCTGTTGAAATGCTGACCCATCATACGTTCCTTATCCCATGGAGCAAGAAGGTCCGCACCCCTCATTGCAAGGATTTCATCCACCGGATAACCCAGCATACTGCAAAAGGCGTTGTTTACATATTTGAACATGCCATTCCTTGTGATGCAGATACCGTCGCGGGATTCCTCGACCATGCGCCGGAACAGGCTTTCATCGTGGGATTTCTGTCCATGTTGTATGGATCCGTCTGTACTGTCGTCGTGCATCTGGCTTCATTTAATGATTATGGATGTTTTTCAGTAGCGCAGTCAAAGGTACTTGTCTTGAGACAAAATTAAAAAATCCTTCAGAGTGAATCCCTGAAATCAGGTGTTGATTTCCGGAAACCACCAGATGAATTCCCATTCCTGGTTTTGAAAAACAGTCATTCCGGTTCATCCATAATACCCTTAATTTCATTTATAATAGTTTCCTGTTACACGAAATTGAAATTGCAGGAGTCCATCCGGGACGTTTATTATTTTTCATAATAACGTCCCGACTTATAAGAATAATTGTGAATTTTGCCAGGAGGATAACCGGTGGTAACCGGGAATAACCATGCCGGATCTGAAGAATCATAATCCGGCAATTCACCTTAATGACGTTTTAACCAAAGAATCTCAGGCATGAGTTCATTCCACCAATATTTTATTCCCTGGACCATATCACAGGTTGTAAGCCTTCTGATCCTTTATGTATCCTGGAAAAAGCCGGTATGGGCCCGGTATATCTTTGCAGTCTTGTTTTTCGGAGCTGGCATTTTCAACCTGTTCACCGGCCTTAAAACACCGGAAGCATATCTGATGTATTCAGAAACGGCCATCGGTCTCTACCGGGAATTCATCACAGGATGGTTCAGTGCACATATCAGGATTGTTATCCCGTTGATTGCAACAGGCCAACTTCTTATCGGCTTGTTCATGGTCATGGGAAGACGGTGGCTGGATTTGGGATGCCTGGGGATAATCATCTTCCTCATGGCTATTGCGCCACTGGGAGTCGGGTCAGCTTTCCCCTTCTCAATAACCGTTTCTGTAGCAGCTTATTTAGTATACAGGCACAATCTTCATGTTAACATGAAATAATCCATGGTGATAAATCAGGGACTCCAGAACGCAGATTTTCACTGAAAACATAATATCCGATATATAAATGGGCAAAAATCCGTGAGTCATGTTATTGCGCCAGGTACCCGCCATCGATCCCGAGTTCAGTTCCCGTTATAAATGAGCTATCATCAGAAGCCAGGAAAATGAACCCGGCGGCAACCTCTTCAGATTTTCCCAGGCGTTTCACCGGATGAAGTCCGATAATATATTTTTGCACGTCTGATTTTTCAGTTATCCCGGCATTGGTCAGCAATGGTGTTTCAATGAATCCGGGACAAATCGCATTGATTCGTATCCCTTCAGTGGCATATTCCACCGCTGCTGTTTGAGTCAGTCCTATGATACCATGCTTTGAAGCCACATAATGGGAGGAATTGGAAAAACCAACTTTCCCTAAAATTGAGGACATATTAACAATTACACCTTTCTTCTGCTTTGACATTTGAGTCAGCTCATGTTTCATGCAGTAGAACACCCCATTCAGGTTCACACCAATTACCCTGAGCCATGCATGCTCTGTCATGTCGCCCACTTTATTTGATTCACCCCCGATACCGGCATTATTGAGGGCCACATCAAGCGTTCCAAAGGTATCAACGACTCGTTGGACTGCCTCCTGGACTTGCGTAAATACAGATACATCGCATTCAATAAAGATGGCCTGGGGATTTTCATTTTTAATCTCATCCATTACCGATTCTGTTGAAGCGGATCTTATATCCCCTATCGCTATGTTTGCCCCTTCTTTTGCAGCGGCAATTGCGCAGGCCTTGCCAATCCCCGACAAGCCACCGGTTATAAACACTGACTTATTTTCAAGTTTTTTCATTCTCTTTTTTGTTTTACGAGGTCATTCTCCTTTATCCTCATCCAGGTTTTCATGGTCATCCCCGCCAATGCTGTAATAGTTATTCTCTTCATCTTCGCTTCCTGTATCTTCGAGCTGATCATCCAGGTCTGAACCCGGGATATCCAGGTCACGGCCAGGGTTGTCAATATTAAAATCCATTGTTTGATCTGGTTCGGATTTATCCTGTCCGTTGACTTCCTTAATCTTAGAAATATCCTCCGGGTCTATGTCCTTCTCTTCCCCATATTTGCTGTATATATCTTCTTCTGCAGGATATGCAGGGTATCCCGGATATGCACTTTTCTTATCATTGGAAACCGGCTGGTCGCCCTGTTTCTTATGTTCTCCTCTTCCGTTCATATATTCTTCTTTTCAAAAGAACAAAGGTCCTGCCGTATAACGCGAAAAGTGTTACACAACTTTAATAAAGAATTATATAATTCTGATAAATCCAGGGGGAGGAATGAAACACTGATTCTGGTACTAAAGAAGTCCGGGCGCTACCTCTAGGGGAATGTATGAATCATGCAATTTTTTCCGGGAATTATGTAATGCATTCGGGCCATAAAGGATCCAATTTTGCACCCTGGGTTCTTACTGATAATTTTTTTGCAAAATAATATACATCCGGTGGCTGGATAAAAAAGCAGAAAAGCAACACATACCTGCAACTGGACACAAGCATTAAATCTATACTGTACTGCACCGGATAGATCGGGCAATATTTATAATCCATGAAAGCGGTGAACCTGGTGAAAAGCAAGAATGTGGCAAATGACTTTCCTATAGTTTGCGTAGGTGGCTCTGCAGGTGGTCTTGATGCTTATACGCGGCTATTGGTGAATCTCCCGTCAAATATGGGTGTTGCTATCGTCATCGTCAATCATTTGAGAACGGTAGCTACCCTGCTTCATGAGATCCTCCCCCGTTATACGGAGATGCCGGTTGAACTTATTACACAGAAACTGGACATACAGCCCAACCATGTATTTATCATCCCTGAAAAACGGGACTTACATATTCTCAATGATGAATTTCGGTTAAAACCAATTTCAAAACCCCGCGGATGGCCTGATGTGATTACGGTCTTCCTGCGTTCCTTAACCCATAACTGGAACGGCAAACTCATTGCGGTGATCGTTTCCGGTTATGACGGGGATGGTGCAGAAGCGCTTTGTGGCATTAAAGAAGCGGGAGGTGTTACAATAGCACAAAAACCCGATACAGCTGTGCAGCCTGATATGCCGGAAAGTGCCATAGCCACAGGATGCATAGACTTTATTCTTTCGCCGGAGGAAATCGCCCTGCAAATTATCCGTATTGCAAAGGCGGCTAAAACGGATAATTCCTTATTCATTTCAGGACCTGAGGTCTGAGAATCTGAGGTTTGAGTCTGAGGATTGAAGATGAAGTGTTACCTAATGCTTGCCTACCGTCTGGTACCACAGCAATTACCAGCACGGATTCCTGTTTAATACCGCCTGGTTTCTTTGTCCTTCATGATCTTTCCATAGTCGATCAACGCCAGTTTTATACTTGAAATGATGATATCCGGATCATCTTTCGGTATTATATGCCCGGAGTTCGAACAATAGAAGAATTTTCCATACCTGAGCGGATTGATCAGTTCAAGCCAGCTTTTCATTTTTATATCATTGTTTATTCTGAACATTTTTTCTCCATCATACAAGGAAGCGGTTTGTTCATAAATCATCGGAAATCCTCCGGCCATGATAAAATGAACAGGTACGTCGGGCAATGGATTCCTGTTGCAGAGGTCAAAGCCTGTCTTGCCGAATTCCCGTTGTGCCTTCATTTCTTCAACAACAAACTTAGGTCCCTGGGCCATATATTCATCAGCCGATTTGTCATATTCAACGAAAAGGGAATCGATCTGATGATCCGTTAACCCGATCTGCTGGTAGGGCAATTTCCCGCTACCCGGCTTTTTTACAAAATCATGAGGGTCAACAAAAATCAGTCCGGCAACCTGATCAGGATATAATGATGCAAAATACCTGATACATGCAGCACCCCACGAATGTCCTACAAGGATGTATGGCGGTTGCAGCCCCTTTGCCAAAAGCGCCTGCCGGAGAACATCAGCAATATGATCAATGGTCGGTACCTGACCGTCATCCTCAGAACTTCCGATCCTGGGCCGGTTATAGGCGAACGTCGCATTTCCTTTTGAAACCTCCTGGATTATCGGAAGCCAGTAATCAAAATCAGTACCCCTTCCATTTTCAAATACAATGACCGGTTTCCCCTTTTGGTTGTTTGCCATGCCATAGGTAACCACCTCAACCTTGAATCCATTGACCGGTATTAAGTCCAGGCTGGGAAAGGTTTTCTTTTTATTGGCCAGGACTTTTTCAAGCAAGGGATTCCACCTTTTATCATTGTGAAGGGAAATCAGATCAGGATCTGATTTTACACTACCATAATTGGTATAATTCATTAATGACGAAATATATTCCAGATTGTAAAATGCACTGTCCGGATAGTTTGCCAAAGCCCACGAACAAGCGGCGTTATAACGGTGGTTTATAACGATTTTGGAATCAGGCGCTTTAAATGCATCCGAGAATGCAAACGCAGATTTCTTAAAATCCTTTACCTGGTAAAGAGAGTCTGCCTGTCGGATCAGAACATCATATTTACTGGTACTCGTCTGACCAACGATAAATCCTGTAAAAATGAGAAGATTAACAAAAAGTAGTGTTGTTCGCATCTGTTTTAATTTAGTAAATTCATAAATCATCCCTCCGCCGGGTTGCGGGCTGCGGGCTTCGCGCGGCGAGTTGCGTGCCGCGGGCTTTCGACTATTCTATATTTCCTGTTGCCTATTGCCTATTGCCTATTGCCTATTGCCTATTGCCTATTGCCTATTGCCTATCTGGTCATTTTGTTTTGTCATTGTTTATTCTGTTTCTGTGGTTACCTTGTTGCCGCTGCTGCCCACCTGCAATTGCAGCGTGCGAAAGAGTGCGGGAGTTTGAATGCTGATCAATCTCCAGTTTCTTCTTTGACGTTGCGTTTGGTTATGTTAAAAAACGCACAATTTACCTTGTTTGATTCTCTTCTCCGAATTTATCCTGTAAATATAAATGCCTGGGGAAAGACCGGTTATGGAAATCCTGTTTGATTGACCGTGCAATGATTTCCTGAGTATTTCCCTTCCCTGAAGGTTTAATAAAATAAATTCGAAATCCGGACTTTGTTTATTTGAGGTTACAACAATAAAATCATGAGCCGGATTTGGAAGAATGGAATATTGTTCATCATTATGATTTCCAGTTGCGACAAAAAAATTATCGCACGTTTCCCCCCACAAATTAACTCCGTTTTCATTTTGGCAAAAATAGCCGCCACCACACTCGATGCAGGCAACCAATGGATCTAAAAGACCATAGCGGCCCCCGATACTTTCAATATAATAGGTCCACCCGCCGGTAAACCAAAATTGTTTTCTTATTTCACCATTATAAAGGGTAACAGAATCGATCAGGCTGCAAACAAGTACAGCGCCCAGGGTATAATCTGAATGCAATGTGTCGCCGATGTGCAGGCTGAAATCATAAAGCAATACATCCTTAGGCGGATTGCAGAATGGTTCATCACAAAAGATATACACTTTTTTTTCCAGGGTATCTTCTCTTATGTATTTGTCTGTGCTGTACGATGTCGTAAGCACGTCGAAAGGAGGACAAAAAAATGGCAGGGGTATCGTATCCATCATGTGAAAAGGATGTCGCCTGGAAAGCCTGTACAAATGTCCGTCGATCAGGGTATCTGAACCGGTAAAAAATATCCGGGAGGCGTCCGAATAACACCACACCGTGTTATATGTTGAATAAACATCCCAATATGTGTTGGTCCTGATTAATTTGTGATAGCCTTGAGAAAATGAAAAGACATTTAACAAGACCAGGCAAGTTGTTAATAAATGTGTTTTCATGATTTCTGTTTTTAATGTTAACTGACGCCCGCCTGCAGCTGTAACTTTATTTGATTATTTCAAGAAACTTATCGTTCTTATACGAGTACCGGATATTATCAGATGACATAATTTTGTTTGATTCTCCAGGTTTATAGATCAAATCCCGTGTAAAGTTAAAATCAATCTGCACTCCGTCTGTTCTTATTTTTAAACAGGGGATCGGATTTGATGATTCGTTTTCATTATGATCCAGGGAAACATCAAGCAATCCGATATATTTAACCGATTTATTCCTGATAATAATCGTCTGGACGCCCCATGAATGTTCTGTTCCGATCTCGCAAAGCAATAATCCTGGATCCTCTGAAGATCCTGTCCATGCGTAATAAGGTTTGATAAAAAAACTGTCGCCCTGTCCTTCACCAATAAAAACCGGGTTAAGACTTCTGTTGATCAATTCAGCAACGATCAACTGTAAACCATGTGCTCCGTGATCGGAGGTTCCTGTAGCTATTAAAATCAACGTATCACCCTGAAATTTATATGCTTCCCGGATATCATAACCAACCAGGTGTAATGATGAGTCAAATTTTGCCGGTTGTTCTATGTGATATTCCCGCCAGGTCTTGCCTGACAATGTCAGATGAAACGACAGGATCATGAAAACGATAAACGATTTATGCTTCATGGTTTGTTTGTTGACCTTGCCTGAATAAGGTTGACCGTTTTGTGTCAACTGTCAACCTTGGTACCAATACCTTCGTCGGGCAAAGAGAGCCAGAGGGAAGTTTTTGGGTTAAAGTTGTTGGGGCTGGATGCCCCTTCAACCTTAGCCTTGCCTTCGGTATAAAGCTTCACCGTCGGTCGTTTTTGGGTGTCCAAAGTTAACAGAAGTTTTTCAAAGTTTACAGGTGACAACTTATTAAGCACAGACCAATGGGGCCGAGTTATATTATAATTGTTTACAGCTCGTTTGGTTGCTGTCATTAATTCTTCACCAGTATCAATTTGCCAACAATCCAGATATTCTTGTTTTATGATTCCATTAATTCTTTCAGCAAAAGGATTTTCCCATGCTTCATTGGACATGCTCATTTTTATTTGGGCATCCTTTATCATTCTTTGATATTCTTTGTCGATGAACTGGCTGCCTTTATCAGAGTGGTGAATCAAACCAGGAAAGACTTGTTGCCTTCTTGTTCTGAAAGCCATTTTAAGCGCTTTGACATTTGCTTCAGCCTTTAGTGTTGAGCTTACTTGATAACCTATTATGCGATGGGAGTAAACATCTAAAATGAATGTCAAGTAGAAGAATTTTCCTTTCACGAAAAAATAAGTTATGTCTGTTGCCCATAATTGGTTTACGTATGTTAACTCCAGCCCTTTTGTTAAATCAGGAAAGTAGTATTGACTCTGACTATAGGTAGTCCGTATAAAATTGGGTTCGTATTTTACCCGGTATCCATTTTTTAACAGTAAGCTTTCAAATGAGTCCCGTCCCCAACAATCCGGATCCATTAAGTAGTGCATTTTTCGACATCCCATTTTGGGGTGTTCTCTCCTGATCTCTGTTGCCAATGTTAAAATTGTCTCCCCTTGCAGTTGCAAATGAGATTGTCTGGTCTCATATTGATGCAAGGCCTGCTTTGTTAATCCTGCTATTTTGTAGAGACTATTCATTCTATATTGGTGTTCCCCTCTATGGGTCCTGTACCAGTTAAGGGTGGAGTATTGAACTTTTTTTTAAGATCGACTCCCAGCTCTTTACCTCCGATTTCTATCATCTTTTCCAGGTAATCTATCTTCATCTGCTTTTGTCCTACAATACGCTCTAGCTCTGCCAAACGAAGTTTTAACTTTTTAGTCTTCTCTTGCTCGCTTTCCAATTGAACAACCTGACTAACTCCCTGTTCAAATCGTTTCGAATATTTATAAACCCATTTGTAGACCGCAGTCCTTGAAACCTCATATTCTTTCGTTAGTTCAGTGATGGTGAGCAGATTTTCATCAATCTCTTTAACTTTTTGCCTCTTAAATTCATCGCTGAAATGCCGATTTTGTTTGCTCGGTTTCTTTACCTTTGTTTTGTCTGTCATAGTTTCCAAATTTAGTTAACATTTTAACTCAATTTGGTCAACCTATTTCAGGCTAAGACATGTGTTGCGCCAATGTTGCATTGCGAAACCCGGTGCGAAGAATCAGCAATCACATCAGCAATCGAGGGCGTATGTAGCAATGGATTTAGTTTGTCAGCACCACTTTTATTACAAATTATTTATTGGTAATCGAATTATATCGTTGAACAAGGCTTCGGGTTTGATAATAGTTGATTGGTTGCCCATATAATTCTTTGACAAAGATATTATTGTCGCGTATCAAAGGCAGGAATACTTTTTTAAAATTCTGTTCTCCTTTCGGTACATAAACCAGGTTTTCAGCATGATCTTTTTGGATGTAATACGAATGAAGGTCATAATATTCTGCCTCGATATCTTTTTCTTCATTTGCTTCAGTAATATAAGCACCCAATAAACCTCCCATCATTTGTTGGTTTATCATTGCATCAGCTTGTGCTTTATCAGCGTAGTTGCGAATATCAGCATAGAGTTTTAAAGGTCCGTTTTCCAAAAGAGCTAAATAAACCAGGCTGCCATCAGGAGGTATTTTACATCTTTTATAAAAGATTCCATTCCTGTAAAATGCTTTGATTATGTTATAACTTGCGGGGATATAAGGTATTCTCGAATGCTTACCTAAACCTGTAGTTTTTATTTTCTTACCAGCACTGATAAACATGATTCCGGTATCACTCTCATGATAGATCAGACCGTGAATCGTATCATCTTTTACAGTGATGATATACCCTTTCCTGTATTTTAACAATTGACCTTTCCGGATTACACATACAGAATCCTGGGAAAATGAGATTAGGCAACATATAATTGAAAGTCCAAATGTCCCGAAAGTCCGTAACATAAAACAGTAACTTATGCTTATTTTAAAAGTGGTGCATACGCCCAGATGGCATCAGCAATGCAGAATTTGCTTGGTTTATCTTTAAGTTTTGTACGTCATTTGCAGGTTTGGTGAATGCCAGCCTTCGGAAACAGACCGCATTGCACTTCTGCCGTTTTGTTAGTGCCATTACAGTTTCATAAATTTTTCAATATTTCCGAATAATCAACAAAAATTCCTACAGCATTAAGCTCTTTTAGTATCCTCAATTTCCAATTACCAGATGTGTCATATTTTTCATAAAGAATGCCATGTATATCACTAGGAACTTCTATATCACCTTTTATCAGAATTCTTATTCTTTCCTTCCCTAAAAACCCCATAAAATATCCAATTTCAAGGATTACATTTTGGCGTGCTCTTTTATTTCCACCATCAGCAGTATCATCGGGAGATAATAGTGCAATGGCATAATTGGATTTTTTTCCTTCTTGAATCAATTTATCAATCAAAGTTCTCCCTGAATCTGGTTGTTCATGTAGAACAATATTTCTGACACCTGCTCTTACAAGGAGAAGCTGGATTTCAGTTTTCAAATTATTATCATGGCCATGAATTATAAATACTGTATCTCCAATAACTTTCTTATGCTCCTCTACCTCAAGTTCAGGATTGGCTCGAATTATATCATCTAATGCCTGGGAAAGATAATCAAGAAATAATTGATTGAACTGAGACCTTGCTTCTTCATGGTTGCCGATTCCTAAAAGGCCGGCTGGATAATATGAACCTGAATCTTTTTGTTCAGAAACTACCTTATATGCTGTATAGGATAATGATTTTGCATTTTCAAATTCGGAAGGAAATGGGAACTGTGTTGTTCCGAGCTGGTAGCCTGCTTCTCCCAACCAGCTTTTCCAATGAGCACTTTCATGTTCATATTTATTAAAAATCGGATTATCCTTTATCATATCACTTAAATGGTGAAATAATTGAGAAACTTCACTACCAAATGTTCTAAAGGTACTATGTGAAATTCTGCTTAGAAAAAAACGAATGAGTTCTGGATTTAATGCCATGGATTTGTTCTTTTGTATTAGTGCTAACGTTTGCCGGTTAATGCATGCGGGGTTTATTTGTTTTATGCCTTCGTTTCGAATATCGTTTACAGACTTGGAGAATGTTGACCTTCGGAAACCCTCCCGCATGGCAGGGTACATGCTCGTCACGCGCATATTTCTTCATGACTGCATAGTATTACACTATTGAACGACAAACTTCTTTGTGTCAATTCCTGTTCTGGTTTGAATCTTTACGAGATAGATGCCTTTTGCAAGGTCACCAACATTAAATTCAAGGGCCGTTTTGTTTGTGAATGCCTTTTGCAGTTTAACTTTTCCGGTAATATCGTAAATATGTAAAGTGGCGTCGGTGTTCAATTTATGATCGTATGTGATGATGATCCTATTCGTAGCCGGGTTAGGATAAATATTTATACCTGGCTGCGATAACGAATTTTCCTGGAATCCTTGTTCTCCGCCTGTACCTGTCTTAAGAATGGTACCATAATTTCCAACAACATAACCCGTATTGGGATCTGTAAACCAGATTGAGGATAGACTGTTCACTGTACCGCTGGGTATAACCGCCCAATAATTGCCTCCATCCGTAGTTTTTAAGATAGATCCCCAGAAACCAACGGCATAACCTGTTTTATGATCAAGAAAAAGCAATGAATAGGTATCAAAATTTATTTCAAGGGATACAGTATCCCATGTAATTCCTGCATCAGTAGTCCTCAATATATCCCCGGTAATAATTTCTTCATATGGATGGATAAACTCTGTATGACTGGCAGTAACAAAGCCCGTATCCGGACTAATAAAATAAACGTCATGGAAAGACCAGTGAGCTTGTTGAAACCTCATTTCCCAGTTCGTTCCTCCATTGGTAGTCCTGAGAACAATGCCGGTATTTACGCCCCTTCCACCGGCAATGTATCCTGTATCCTTATTTACAAAATATATACTTGAAAGATACATGGGTGTCCCAACTGAAACTGGCTCCCATGATAAACCCGCATTCAACGTGCGTAGGATGGTGTCATCTTCTAACGCGAAGCCGGTATTCTTATCTGTAAAGGTCAAATGTTTTAAATCCTTTATTGTACCGCTGTTCTCAAGGTTCCAGGTTACACCGCCATTTTTTGTTGATAATATGGTTCCGCTGTCTCCACAAGCATATCCGGTATTGTTATCAGTGAAAGCAACACTTCGCAAAAGGTTCGTTGTATTGCTTGATAATGGTGTCCAGTTCAAACCGCCATTTGTAGTTTTTAACATGGTTCCATTGTATCCGGCAATGTAACCGGTACCCGAATTCGTAAAGGTTACTGAAGTTAAATGCTCTGTTATCCCATGAACCATAGAAGACCAGTTTGTTCCACCATCAGTCGTTTTTAGAATTGATCCATAGTTTCCTACCCTATAACCATTATTGGCATTGGTAAAACAGATGGAAACACAGGCGCTATTTGCAGAACCGGTTAAAGCAGTCCAACTGGCGCCACCATTAGTGGTTTTATAAACTCCACCACCTCCGGTCACTGCCCATCCATAATTTATATCTGTAAAGTAGATTGACCCAAAGGCAACATATGTACCCGTAGGCTCGGTTATCCAGGTTACTCCCGCATCATTGGTTTTCATTATGATTCCATTATAACCAGTAACAAACCCGGTATTAGAATTGATGAAAAATATTGAAGTTAACCATCCCATTTGTCCATGATGTAATTCTGTCCAGGTTAATCCTCCGTCAACAGTTTTTAACATGATTCCATGACCTGCAATATAACCAGTGTCTGAGGCTGTAAAACAAACGTCATATAATATCGAATAGGTTCCGAATGATTGATTTATCCAGTTCATTCCCCCATCAATGGTTTTGAGAATCAGCCCGGATGATCCAACAGTATACCCTGTTTGAGTATCAGTGAACCAAATTGCGTATATAGTTGATTGTGTACCACTGTTCAATGTAGTCCATGTGAGGCCTCCATTTGTTGTTTTGATAATTGCTCCTCCGTCACCTGCGGCATAACCTGTACTGACCTCAGGAAAAGACATAGACCGCATTGCGCTGGATGTTCCGGTTTGCAGCACTTCCCAATCTTCACCTGCATTTTTTGTTTTTATTACTGTTCCTCCGTACCCGGATGCAAATCCAGTATCCTGATTGATAAATGTAACATCAAGCAGCATATTTCCTTGTGGTAATGGATTCTGCCACTTCCATTGAGAGAATGCAAATGATGCATGAAAGACAAACCAGGTTAAAAGCAATAGATTTTTCATCTTTAATCGGATTTCTTATAAGGCTGTTGAAATAAAACAATTTACCTCTTTCGCCCCGCTTGCAGCCGCAGTTCGGTCCCGATAACTATCGGGATTACTTGTTGTTTCTTTTCTTTACCTTCATCCTTTGCAGGTTTGGTGAATACCAGCTTTCAGAAACCAGCCTGCATTGCTCGGCTGCCGGCTCGTTGCACTAAATCCCGCCTCCCGTTTCCGGGAGACGGGATTTAGTGCAACGAGTATGCATACCATTGTTGACATATTTTAACCTGTGTGAACGGAAAAATCATTATAGGCTAATCATCAAAAGTATTGCGATTCTAATTAGAATCCCCGTCCACAATAGTTTATCAAATATAAAGATTTATTAGATATCCAAATTATCTAAAGGATTTTTTATGTTGATTAACACTTCTTTGTAATATGGGAATATGTCTGGGCGGCGGGGTGCGGGCGGCGGGATGCGGGATGCGGGATGCGGGATGCGGGATGCGGGATGCGGGATGCGGGATATGGGCGGCGGACGACCAAATGCCGACAACCAAACGATCCAACAATTACGAAGAGACGGGGAAAGTCACGACTTTCCCCTACAAGTCGCTTCCGGATTATTAATTACATCCCCGCTTTCCCTGGATCCCCAACCCAATTTTCCCCCTTCATTATTCATTATTCATTCTTCATTACTCATTATTCATTGCCTCCCCCTCCCCCTCCCCCTGCCCCCTCCCGTCATACATCGTCGATTCTATTAATCATCGTCGCGGGAGGGGGTGGGCTTTAGGTGTTCCCTTTCTGCTATTCACATTTCACCCCTTCGGGGTGGCGGGCTTCGCGCCGCGAGCTGCGAGCTGTGGGCTGCGCGCTACGAGCGGCGGGCGGCGGGCGGCGGGCGGCGGGCTACGAGCCACGAGCCTCGAGCTGCAGGCTTCAGACCTCCGGCTTCTGAACGCCAATAGCCAATTGCCAACAGCCAACAGCTAATAGGCAATAGGCAATAGCCAACAGTTAACTGTGGACTTTTTGACGATTGACCTTTTATGATAACAGTCGCCACAGTAGCAACCTTAGCTGGGGCCCCGGCTAGCATGGGAAGGCTGGAAGCATGGACGCCCCAGGTACAGTTGCGGTGTGGCGACGAGGCCCGTCCGGCCTGAGGACAAGGCTAATTGGGAAATTGTTCGTGTGAGATGGATGCTGGATTAATTACGAATTACGTCCCCGCTTTCGCGGGGATGACGATCTGGCACCAGGTCCCGGGCGGCGGGCTTCGAGCTGCAGGCTTCAAACCTCCGGCTTCTGAACGCCAATAGCCAATTGCCAACAGCCAACAGCTAATAGGCAATAGGCAATAGCCAACAGTTAACTGTGGACTTTGACGATTGACCTTTTATGATAACAGTCGCCACAGTAGCAACCTTAGCTGGGGCCCCGGCTAGCACGGGAAGGCTGGAAGCATGGACGCCCCAGGTACAGTTGCGGTGTGGCGACGAGGCCCGTCCGGCCTGAGGACAAGGCTAATTGGGAAATTGTTCGTGTGAGATGGATGCTGGATTAATTACGAATTACGTCCCCGCTTTCGCGGGGATGACGAGCCGGCATCAGGTCCCGGGCGGTGGGTGGCGGGCCACGAGCCGCGGGTGGCGGGCGGCGGGCTACGAGCCATGAGCCTCGAGCCTCGAGCTGCAGGCTTCAGACCTCCGACTTCTGACTTCCGACCTTCCGACCATCCGACCTTCCGACCTTCCGACCATCCGACCTTTCGACCTTCCGACCTTCAATTTCGACCTGACAATTTTCTGGGTAGAAGTACCTATATCAAAATTGGCCCTTTCTGGGTAGAAGTACCTATATAAAATTAAGGGCACCCGACATCCGATTTCTGATGACTTTACCCGTCATTCGAGAACTGTCTTAAATCTGGCCCTCAATTTACCTTTTCCCGGCATCTCCCGGAGATCAATTTTCCCTCATTTTTCTGGGTACTTTCCCCTATATGAATTTGCAAAAAAAATGGGTACAAATGCCCATTGACAAAGGCATTCCCATTGTTTTACATTTGTTTCGACCGAATGATCACACTTCCATGAAAACGAAACCATCCGCATCTGAAATTGTAATTCCTCCCTTACCCCTTCTGCACATTGCTATAGAATTTGTACACAAGATGTGCAAACATGCACACAGTGCTATGAAGGCTCAACACACCGGTATACCACCTGCACACACGAATAAATCATGTGAACACACGGATATTCATAGCATACACAAGGCTTATTCCATTGCACACTTGATGAAAAATAGTGAACTCAGGGTTAATGCCAGAGCACACTTGAAGAAAATTAGTGAACTCAAGGCTAATGCTCTTGCACACTTGAAGAAAAATAGTGAACTCAGGGTTAATTGCAGAGCACACTTGAAGAAAAATAGTGAACTCAAGGCTAATGCCATTGCACACTTGAAGAATAATAGTGAACTCAGGGTTAATGCCAGAGCACACTTGAAGAAAAATAGTGCGACCACTTGTAAAACACTTCCACACAACAGGAAAATGGCCGGAACTAAACCAGTAAAAGTGTCGCACATACAGGTTCCCCTTCATACTATTGAAATGTCATGACAAATGACCTCATAATCAACATTTTTTCTAACTAAAAACAATCAACTATGAAAACATCTGCATCACAAACCGTAGGGAACACGCTGGATCGTGCCCGTCAACTGGTATCTTACATCGGAGGGTTCAAAGACTATCAGCCGCCCAGGAATGCCGAAAACCCCCAGGAAATGCAAAAACTTCTCGGGGAGATCATCACAGCCGCCGCGGAGGAAGCGGCCATGTTCGCCCGCCTCCAGGAGGTCGTCAACTCCCGGGTTGAACTGATCAAGGGATCAAACGGGTCGTTACTTCACCTCATTCCCAGGATCCGGGCTGCCGTCGAGTCGCAATACGGGAAATCATCGGTCCAGGCAAAAACCATCGGTCTCCTGGCCAGGAAGATCCAGCCATATAAAAAGAATGGCGAAACACCCCCTGAATCAACCGGTGACACAGAGCCGGCAGGGGGCGTAAATGAGCCGGCAGTCCCGCGTTCCCGCTCCACCCGCTCCTTCGGTACGATCGGAAAAACCTTCCTCGATGTGATCAGTTCCGTTAAGGAGTTCGGCGACTATAAACCAGGCATCCCCTCGCTGGACATCCCCCAACTCGAACTGAAAGCCGCCGGGATCGACCAATCCATACAGAATGTCAACACATCAAAGCAACTCATTGCTGATGCGAGGAACAAACTGCAATCAACGCTCACCGACCTCCGCGACCGCACAAGACGAATCAAAGCCTGCGTCAAAGCCCAGTACGGCTCCACATCCGAAGAATACCTCATGATCCGCAGTATAAGGATATGAGCCGCAACCGTACCCTCCCCTCTTATGAGGCTGTCCCAAAAGGGTGGCCTCTTTTTTATTTTGCGCTCAGGCCGCGCAGGCCTCATCGCCGCAACGCAACTGTGTCCGGGGCTTCCTGTTCTCTTACCCTAATCCTGGAAGCCCGGGCCCCGCCCAAGGTTGCTTTTGCGGCGACTGGTGTTTATCATTTTCTTCAGCGATAATCCACAATAAAAGGGTCTCAACATGACCATTTTTTAAGGTTGTGAGCTAAACTGAGTAATCCGGCTTCGATTTCGACTTTTTCACACCCTTTAAGCATAAATCGCTTGAAGCCTTTGTTGTATTTAATATTGCCAAAGACTGGTTCTACATCGACCGGACGTTTCTTTCGGTGCCTGATACCTTCTTCGCTATTCAGCAAGGCCCTGGCCCTTTCTTTTAGTATCCGGAGTTTATGATTTATCTCAATGGTACGATTGCCTGGCTGATTATAACACACTCCTTTCAACGGACAACCCTGACAGTTTTGAGCCTTATAACATGCATATTTTTGCTTGACACCATTCTTGTTAGTGCGGATTCTATTGCCAGCACGTTTCATAATTTGTCCCATCGGACAGTAATAGCAATCTGCTTCTTCATTATAATGAAGCCTTTCCGGAGCAAATGGATTTTTGTTTGAGCGATTGTTCTGATCCTTGTCAAAGTAGGGATCTTTGACAAAGGCCTCGATAAAATGATCTGCTAAAAACTGATAGTTGTGCTCGGAGCCATATCCTGCATCTGCCGTCACGCTATTGGGTAGTTGACCATAAAGTGTGTTGAACTGTTCCAGGTGAACGGGCAAAGTCTTAGTGTCCGTTGGGTTCTGGTGAATGCTATAGTATAGAATAAATTGATCGTGGGTAGATATCTGCCAGTTATAGCCGGGCTTCAGCTGCCCATTACGCATGTAATCCTCTTTCATGCGCATGAACGTTGCATCGGGATCCGTCTTTGAGTAGTTGTTGCGTCCTTTAAGGATTTTCTCCTGATTGTCGTACCGATCAAGGATATCCGGCCAGTTTTTGGCTGCATATTTTAATTTCTGGTGCACCTTCTTGCTAACCGGCTTATCTTTCAATGCTTCATTGATTTTAGTAATCGTGTCGGCAACCTTCTTTGAATCGATCTTTTCGAAGGTCGTAGGTGTTATATCCTTAAGTTCTTCTTGTGCGATTTGCTGGGTATAGGCCCAAAGATCTTCTAACTGCTTTTTGATTTTTTCTTTATTTGTCTGGATTGCTTTACCCCATACGAAGGTGTAACGGTTGGCGATTGATTCGATCTTAGTGCCATCGATATAAACTTCTTTCAGGGTTACCAATCCTTCAGCAGCCAGCAACTCGACGACGTTCCCAAATACCTTCTTGAGAACGCCCTTTAATCGTTCACTGCGAAACCGGTTAATGGTATTATGATCAGGAGTGTTCATCCCAGAAATCCACATAAAATGGATGTTCTCCTTTAAGGCAGCTTCCATCCTGCGGGAAGAATAGATGTTGCTCAAATAGGCAAACACTACGACTTTCAGTAACATCCGGGGATGGTAACTAGATGTCCCGCCGCCTTTGTACTTTGAAAAGAGAGGATCAATGTCGATCTGGTCGATCACCTGGTTTACAATACGCACAGGATGATTAGCATCGATCAAATCCTCAAGGGAGGGTGGAATCAGCATGATCTGATGCTGCGCATATTCTTTAAATTTAATGTTGGTACGTTTTATCTGTTTCATGCTGCAAGTTAATCATATCTTGCAGGTATACAGCTCTTTATGTTAATTAATTATCACCAAGATATTAACATTCAATGTATTATAAAATAAAAGAGGCTGCCTCAAACTTTTGAGACAGCCTCAAGACCGAAGGTCGGGGTGGGTACGCCTAGAACTTGGGAGGGGAAGACCCCGAGTACTCGGGGTCGGGGTGGGTACGTTTGATACCCCCGCAAACTTTTTTCCAAATCATGACAAATGTCATTTTTTTTCCTGCCTTTATAATGTTAATTTGTTAATTAATTCACAATAGAATTTTCATTTCCAGAAATACTGTGATTATGAAAACGAATGACCAAACCGGCGTGTTTTTCTACAACCCCCAGGGCGTGATTGAGGAATGCGTTGACTTCTCGGCCCTTGCTGCCTATGCCCTCGATTTCCCCGGGGTGACGAAGATCTGGAACTTCTCTGATTTTCACTGGGACGAAAAGTCGGTGAGCGAAAAGATCTCCGTAAACAACCTCTCCAGGGTCGTCATTGCAGGCGTGATGCCGGGTACGGTCAAGACGCTCTTCTCAAAGGTGCTCGCCCTGCTTGGCAAAGACCCTGCCGATGTCGCCCTCGTCAGCTTCAACGATTACGGGATCTGCACCAACCGCGACCTTGACCGTGCCAAAGCGTTGCTTGCATGCGCCATCCATGATATTCCTTATGAAATTGCTGCATTACCGGGAGAATCAAAGGTCAACCCTGCTACACTCGTGATCGGAGGTGGTATCGCCGGGATCCAGTCTTCATTGGAAATTGCAAACGGGAACAGCCTTGTTTACCTTGTTGAGAAAAGTGGCACCATCGGCGGAAAAATGGCCACATTCGACAAAACCTTCCCTACCCTTGACTGCGCTGCATGTATCCTCACCCCGAAAATGGTTGAAGTTAACCAGAACCCGAACATCCGGCTTATGTCCTATTGCGAGGTGAAGGAAGTTACAGGAGAATCAGGGAATTTCACGGTGAAGATCCTGCAGAAAGCCCGGAAAGTGAATGTAACCACCTGCATAGGTTGCGGCACATGCGCCGAGAAATGCCCGGCCCAGGCTCCGAGCGAGTTCGATGCCGGCACCACCATGCGGAAAGCAATCTATATCCCTTTCCCGCAGGCGGTTCCCAATAAGTACCTGATCGATGCCGGAAGCTGCATCTACATTAAGAACGGCAAATGCAAAGCCTGTGTAAAGGCATGCCCTGTGCCGGACTGCATCAACCTCGATGAACAGGACAAGGAAGTCACGATCAACGTCGGCAATATCATCGTTGCAACAGGTTATAAACCATTCGATGCCGCCAGGATGGAACAGTTTGGGTATGGTAAATACCCGAATGTCCTGAATTCACTTGAATTTGAGCGGCTTCTCAATGCTTCCGGCCCGACCGGCGGGAACATCCATTTCCGTTCGCAGGACAAGAAAGGGAACTGGGTCTTTAATACGGAATCCGGGAAACCTGAAAGCATTGCCATTGTTCATTGTGTGGGAAGCAGGGACAAGAATTACAACAAATACTGCTCAAGGGTATGCTGCATGTATTCGCTGAAATTCTCCCACCTGATCCTGGATAAAATCCCCGAAGCACAGGTTTTCGAATATTTTATCGATATGCGTTCGTTCGGAAAAGGGTATGAAGAATTTTATGAACGTATAAAAGAAGAAGGAGTATCGATCATCCGCGGAAAAACAGCGAAAGTGGAAGAAAAGAAAGGAAAGTTGCTGATACGCGGCGAAGATATCCTCCGTGGCGAATTGCTGGAAAATTCTGTTGATATGGTGATCCTTTCCGTCGGACTTGAACCGGGGGAAGACACACCAAAACTCAGCAAAATGCTCGGTATCCCTCTCTCGGAAGGTGGCTGGTTCGATGAGTCCAATTACAGCACCGATTCCACTGGTACATTCCGGGGAGGGGTTTCACTGGCCGGGACATGCCAGGGGCCGAAAGACATCCCGGATGCTGTCGCACAGGGTTCTGCTGCAGCGGCCAGGGTAATCCGCAGCATCCTGAAAGGGAACATCAGCAAGGATACCGATAAAATTCCCCTTTCAGCTATTGAAAGCCGGATTAAGGAACTTACAACCATTCAATTTTAAGGAGGACAACCTATGAGCACCCGTCTTCAGCCTGAACTCAGGAACCAATTGATGCTATATGGGATCGGCGACTGGAATGCATGTTACCATTGCGGGACCTGCACAGCGATCTGCCCGTTGTCGGAAGAAGGTTTTCTCTTCCCCAGGAAGAAGATCAGGCTCATGCAGATGGGTCTGAAAGACCAGATCGAATCAAGCGTCGAGCCATGGCTCTGCTACTATTGCGGCGACTGCTCGAAAACCTGCCCCAGGGACGCCAACCCGGGCGAACTGATGATGTCCCTCCGCCGTTACCTCACATCGATCTACGACTGGACCGGGCTCTCAAAGAAATTCTACACCTCCGAGACCTGGGAGCTCGGATTCATCCTGTTCTTCGCAGCCCTCGTGGTGATCGCATTCCTTGTGGTTCTTCCCGCATTCGGGTTTGCGTTTGACCCAACCCTCACTTCAGAAGGCGGAGTGAAAGTAAACTCTTTCGCCCCGATCCATATCGTGGAAACATTCGACTGGCTGATGGCCATTACGGTTGCTTCTCTACTTATTTCCAACATTGTCAGGATGTATTACAAGATCATCTGGAAAAATAGTGAAACGAAGGTTACTTTGTTCGTTCATGTCAGGGAATTCTGGCGGCTAATTTTTAATTTTGCAGTTCAGCCGAAATTTTCGAAATGCGATGATAAAAATTACTGGCTGTCCCATTGGTTTCTCATGTCAGGATATACAATTATGTTTATTGTCATCGTCGTTTACCTGCCATGGTTCCAGACTGAAAAGATCCTACCCGTTTATGACCCGCAGCGATTGCTTGGATATTATGCCACGTTCGGACTTCTTTTCGGGTTGCTGGTTGCCATTATCGGCCGGATCCGGAGAAAGGATATAAAATTCCAGTTTTCACACGTAAGCGACTGGCTCTTTCTTGTGATGCTGACCTCAACCGTGGTCACCGGAATCCTGATCCACATCTTCAGGATCTCGGGAATGGCCATGGCCACGTACATCAGCTATATTGCACACATGGCTGTTTTGGTGCCGATGATCCTGATCGAGGTTCCGTTCTCGAAATGGTCGCACCTGGCTTACCGGCCATTTGCCGTTTACTTCACCCAACTGAAAAAATATGCTGTGCCAAGATAATAAAATTCGTTATAGAGAAGTACTTCCCAAACGTACCCTCCCCTCTTATCCCCTCCCTACTAGTAGGGAGGGGAAGACCGAAGGTCGGGGTGGGTACGTTGGAACCCACCTTGTGGGCTGAGCAAAATAAAACCCGTCATCACCCATTGAGAAACAATAATTATGGAAGAACCAAGAATAGGCGTTTATGTTTGCTGGTGCGGAACAAACATCGCAAAGATGGTCGATGTGGAGGCTGTTTCTGCAGAGGTAAGCAAACTTCCCCACGTGGCGCTGGCCAAGAATTACAAATACATGTGTTCTGATCCAGGGCAGGAACTGATCATCAAGGATATCCGGGGGCACCATCTGAACCGGGTCATTGTTGCTGCATGTTCGCCCCGCATCCATGAGCTGACATTCCGGAAGGCATGCGAAAAAGCCGGGATCAATCCCTACCTTTTCGAAATGGCCAACATCCGCGAACAGGATTCGTGGGTCCACACCGACCGGAATGAAGCGACAAAGAAGGCCATTGACCTGGTCGTTGCTGCCATCCGCCGTGTTCAGTTCCATGAGCCGCTGGAAAAGCGCTCAGTCAATGTGGATCCTGCCACCCTGATCATCGGGGGCGGAATATCGGGGATGACAGCGGCACTGGAGATCGCCAATGCCGGGAAACAAGTCTACCTGGTTGAAAGATCCGACAAACTCGGCGGTCATGTGGCCAATTTCGACCTGACTTTTCCGCATTTATCCAGTGCAAAGCAGATGATCCGGCCGATCATTCAGCGGGTTGAGAACCATCCGATGATCGAAGTGCTCTTTAATACCCAGATCCGGGAAGTCTCCGGCTACATCGGGAACTTCAAAACAGTGATCAGGGCTGCAGATGATCAGGAGAGGGAGCTGACCTTCGGCAACATCATTGCTGCCGTCGGTCTCAAGCCGTTCAACCCGTCAGTGATAGAAGAATATGGTTACGGGAAATTCCCGGATGTAGTTACTTCCATGGAATTTGAAGAGATGCTTTCCAATGGGAAGGTCATGACCAAGTATGGCAAGGAGCCCCGGAACATCGCTATCATCCATTGCGTCGGGAGCAGGAATAAGGCGTATCATGAATATTGCTCGCGAACCTGCTGCATGGTGGCCCTTAAATTCGTTCACCAGATCAGGGCGGCCCTTCCGTCTGCAAACATTTTCGAGATCTATGCTGATATGCGGGCCTATGGGAAAGGCCATGAGGAATTTTATGCACTCACTACCCATCGGCAGATCATTTTCCTGATGTATGATCAGCAGGAGAAACTTCCACGGATCCGTGAAGCTTATCGCGATGACGACTGCAATATGATCATCGAGATGAATGAACTCCTCTCCGGAGAATCAATCGAAGTGCCGGTGGATATGGTCGTTCTGATGGTAAACATGGAGGCCCATGAAAATGTCAAGGAGGTCGTCCGTGCAATCGGTGTAAGTCTGTGCGGCAACCAGTTCTTTATCGAAAAACATCCCAAGCTTGACCCTGTGGCCACGACAACAGGAGGTGTCTATATTGTAGGCACCTGCCAGGGACCGAAAGACATTCCTGATTCGGTAGCCCAGGCCCGCGCTGCTGCCGCCAGGATCCTTGCCACCATTGCTTTCGGATCGGTGGCTGTGGAGGTCACCACATCATCTGTAAATGAAAAACTTTGTTGCGGATGCCAGACCTGCATCAGCGTTTGTCCGTATACAGCCATTTCCTTTGATACGGATAAAAAAGCCTCCTTTGTCAACGAAGTCCTTTGCAAAGGGTGCGGCACATGCGGTTCTGCATGCCCTGCCGGCGCCATCACCTGCAAGCATTTCACGGATATCCAGATCCTTTCGGAAATAGAAGGAATAATGTCAATGTCTTATAAAGAGATCTAACATGAATTACAGTCCAACAATCGTAGCATTTCTCTGCAATTGGTGTGCATACACCGGGGCTGACCTGGCGGGAACATCACGGCTTCGGTACGCACCGAATATCCGCGTGATTCGCGTCATGTGCTCGGGCAGGATCGAACCTACCTTCATTCTGAAAGCATTCCAGCAGGGTGCCGACGGCGTGCTCGTTTGCGGTTGCCATCCGGGTGATTGCCATTACCAGGAAGGGAATTACAAATGCCTCAGGCGGTTTAAACTGATCCAGAAATATGCTGATCAGATGGGCATTGAAAAAGACCGCCTCCGTCTTGAATGGATCAGTGCTTCCGAAGGAAAGCAGTTTGCAGAGCTGGTCAATGACATGACGAAGGATCTGCTGAACATCGGTCCGGGCAAAGTAAAAAGTTCACTGGAAGTCCAACATTTAAAACAATAACCCATGCCTCCTGAAACGACGAACCCAAAGCCAAAGCTGAAACTGGCCGTTTACTGGGGAGCTGCCTGCGGCGGCTGCTGTGTTTCGGTGCTCGATACACACGAAAAGCTGCTGGATATTGTTGCAGCGGCAGACCTGGTATTCTGGCCCATCGCCATGGATATTAAATACAAGGATGTAGAAGCAATGCCGGATCAATCCATCGATCTGACGCTATTCAACGGCGCGGTAAGGAACAGCGAAAACAAGCACATGGCCCGCGTGTTGAGGAAAAAGTCTAAGATCCTTGTCGCATACGGCGCCTGTGCATACATGGGAGGAATTCCGGGGCTCGCCAATTTCACCTCCAGGGAAGGTATTTTTAAAAGAGCTTATGAAGATAGCGAATCCACGTTCAATCCGGATAAGGTCAGACCGCAGACTGAAGTCAGGGTTAAAGAGGGCACCCTTGATATTCCTGAATTCTTCAACGATGTCTATACTCTTAACCATGTGGTGGATGTTGATTATTTCATTCCGGGGTGCCCGCCCCAGAGTGAACGGCTGATCGAAGTCTTTACGGCCATTGCTTCCGGTGCGGAATTACCACCCAAAGGTTCCGTGATCGGGGTCAGGGAAAAAACAAACTGCGAAGAATGCAAACGGAAAAAGAGCGATAATAAGGTTATTAAACGATTCTACCGCCCGTGGGAGATCCAGGATGACAAGGAAACCTGTTTCCTTGAACAGGGCGTGATCTGCATGGGCCCTGCAACCCGAAGCGGCTGTGGTGTGCGGTGCGTGGAAGGAAATTCTCCCTGCAGGGGATGCTACGGACCACCTCCGGGTTCACCGGATCCGGGAGCAAAAATGATGTCGGCCATCGGAACCATGATCGATGCCAACAAGCCTGAAGAAATTGATGAAATCATTGATACTATTGTTGATCCTGCCGGACTCTTTTACCGATTCAGCTTACCCGGCTCAATTTTAGGGAGGAAAATCTTATGAAGAACATATCCATTGATCCCATCACCCGATTGGAAGGACACGGCAAGATCGAGATCTTCATGACCGATGACGGGGAGGTTGATAATGTTTATTTCCAGGTGCCGGAACTGCGCGGTTTTGAAAAATTTTGTGAAGGACGACCGGTCGAGGAGCTTTCAAGCATCGTAACGAAAATATGCGGTGTCTGCCCGGGTTGTCATCACATGGCTTCAGGCAAGGCCATTGATGCGGTTTTCGGGGTTGAACCCCCTCCTACTGCAAAGAAATTAAGGGAGCTGTTCTACATGGCTCATTTTGTCCACAGCCATATAGCGCATTTCTATGCACTTGCAGCGCCTGATTTTGTCGTCGGCCCGACGGCAAGTCCTGCTGAAAGAAATATCCTGGGAGTCATCAACAAGGTAGGAATCGAAATTGGAACGGAAGTCATAAAGCAGCGCCGAATTGCCCAGGAGATCCAGGCTTTGCTCGGCGGACATCAGACGCACGTTGTTATGAACACCCCCGGTGGTGTTAAAAAAGGCCTTACCGAAGAACAGCGCGATGACATCGTGAAAAAAGCGGAAGGGTTTATTGAATTCTCAAAATTCACGATGAAGATCTTCCAGGATGTTGTGCTCGGAAATAAAGACTATGTCGATCTTATCCTGAACGGACCGTATTCATTGAAGATCCATTCAATGGGACTTGTGGATGCAAACAATAAGGTGAACTTCTACGATGGGGAAGTCAGGGTGGTTGATACGGAGGGGAAGGAATTGTGCAAATACGCTCCCAATGAGTACACCGATTTTGTTGAGGAAAGAGTTGAACCCTGGAGCTACCTCAAATTTCCATATCTGAAAAAGATAGGCTGGAAAGGATTTGTGGAAGGTCAGGACTCAGGGGTTTACCAGGCCACACCCCTTTCACGGCTGAATGCCGCGGATGGAATGGCCACACCCGTTGCCCAGAAGGAGTACGAAACGATGTATAAAACACTTGGAGGGAAGCCTGTTCACGCTACGTTGGCGATGCACTGGGCCCGGCTGGTTGAACTGATCTATTCGGCAGAACATTGTCTTGAACTGGCGACTGATCCGGATATCACCGGGAAAGAACTCCGTTCCCCGCTCGGGAAGATCGTCGGGGAAGGTGTCGGCATCGTTGAAGCACAGCGCGGAACGCTAACTCACCACTATTGGACCGATGAAAAAGGGATGGTCACAAAAGTCAATCTCATTGTCGGCACGACCAATAATAATGCTGCGATCTGCATGTCGATCAAAAAAGCAGCCCAGGGAATCATTAAAAAGGGAATACCGGTCACCGAAGGATCGCTGAACATGATCGAAATGGCATTCAGAGCTTATGATCCGTGCTTTTCATGCGCAACACATTCACTGCCCGGCCAGATGCGGATGATGGTAAACTTCAGAGACCGGAATGGAAACATCATCCGGACAATTAAAAGAGACTGATAATCATTCAATGGATTTGCTGTCTGAAAAAATACTGATCCTTGGAATCGGCAATGATATCCTGAAAGACGATGGCATTGGTCCAAAAGTCGTCAAAGACCTGAAGACAAAATGCCTTCCCGGCAATCTGACTTTTGAGACATGTGCCATGGGCGGACTCGAAGTCCTGGAACTCATCCGCGATTACCATACTGTTCTGATCATTGATGCCATCCGGACAAAAGACGGCAACCCGGGTGATGTCTATTATTTCAGGCCATCAGATTTCAGGGAAACGATGCACCTTTCAAACCTCCATGATGTGAATTTCATCACGGCAATAGAACTTGCGAAACGGATTAAACTATCCATTCCCGAGCATATTCACATTATTGCCGTTGAAATTGTGGAAGATATGGAGTTCGGACGTTCCCTCAGCCCGGAACTCGAGGAAAAGTACCCGGAGATCCTCGCGAAATCACTGAACTACGCCCAGTCGATCCTTGTTCCGGCAGATCCCACTCTGCATACCCACCCCTCTTATCCCCTCCCTACTGGTATGGAGGGTAAGACCGAAGGTCGGGGTGGGTACGTAGAGTGACCATCAATCCTTAATAAACCTTACCGAAAACCCATAGTCCTTTTTATAATCCGCTTTGGTCAGTTCGGTGGTCTTTGCAATAAGGATCCTGAACCATGCGCAGCAATCCTGGTATTCGGTGGTTGACCACCAGTAGCCATAGCTGCCGATGTTATGAAAGGAACCATCATATTTTCTATATCCGCCCGGCAGCCCGTGATAACCGGTTGAGTCATTTCCATTGCCGTTATCCGCCCAGCCTTCCTTTGATTTCAAATAGATCGCAGCTTTTTTATAGCCCCCCAGCACTGTGCCAAGCGCAGTCCACTCATCTTCTGTCGGGATATGCCATCCCGCAGGAGCCAGGACCCGAGGATCCGTAACCGCATACCAATTATATAAACGGCCGAATACATTCTCATACCCGGAATCATCTCCATAAAAACACCAGCATCCCCTTTTCTCTTCGGCACATTTTTTCCATTCCTCATTTGTTTTTGCTTCAGGGATACGGTCACCATTCCTGTATCGGGTTCCGTTGAAATTCTCCGTTGACCATTCCTGCTTCCCTATTATTACTGATTTAATAGCAGGAGAATTCTGTCCAAAAACCATTGTATCGGTCAATCCTGCCATCGATAAAGTCAAGATACAGTAAAAGAAGAGTGTAACTTTTTTCATGTTCATTTTTCGAATTTGATTTTTAATACTGCTTTATGCTTCATCTCGTACCCACCCCGACCCTGAGTACTCGGGGTCTTCCCCTCCCAAGTTCCCCGCGCACGCGGGGATCCAGGGAGGGGATTAGAGGGGTGGGTATGTAAAGCGGACTCCTAGCTCCTGCTCCTGTTCTTCCTGATCCCATGTCCGCCAAAAAGACCCCATCCCCCGCTCCCGATGAGAAAGCCAAAGGCATACCATGCCCCGTTGTTATTTTGGGCGTACATGGTCACATCATCCCAGATCAGCATTCCGATCAGTTCGAACGGGGCGATGAAACCATGAATCAACCCGCCCCAGAAGCCATAGGTATGACCCTGGAGACAATCCGTTACAATTTCCTTATGTGCACAACCGGTAAAAAGGATGATGCTGACAGCGATCAGCCCGATTACCAAGGGCCAGCTTCCGAACGTTCTTTTCATAAATGTTTGGATTAAACAAGGTAATTTCCACCGCAAAGATGAACTTTTCCCGGGAAATGGAAAAATACTTTTTAATAAACTTTCCTCTTCATGTACTGGGTATGCAGAAGTTCATGTGCTTTCTCACCATTGGGAAGTCCAATGAATTCCTCGTAAACCTCAATCACCTCAGGGTTTTCATGTGATTTTCGCAATTCCAGGCCGCTCTCCTCAGCATACAGTGCCTGGATACGTTTTTGCCGGATCTCCGGGTTAGTCGGGATCGGTTGGCCTCCTCCGCCAATGCATCCGCCGGGGCAGGCCATGATCTCGATAAGGTGGTACGGAGATTTCTTATCCTTGACATCCTGCATGATCTTCCGGGCATTTGCAAGTCCGTTTGCAACAGCCACCCGGAGCTCGACCCCTTCAAGGAATCTCCATTCCGGGAGGGTATCTTCTATCAGGAATGTCGCTTCCTTGATTCCTTCGAGCCCTCTGACCGGGGTTATCTCGAGGTTGTCGAAAGGGACCTCCCTTCCGGTCACCTGCTCATAGACGGTACGCAATGTTGCCTCTGTAACCCCGCCGGTAGCGCCAAAGATCACCCCTGCCCCGGTCGCCTTGCCCATTAATGTATCATAATGATCATTCGGTAATGTATTAAAATCAATGCCGGCCTGGGTGATCATGATGGCAAGCTCACGCGTGGTCAGGACAAAATCGACATCCTTGAATCCGCTTGAACGCATTTCTGGTCTGTCGGCCTCGAATTTTTTAGCGGTGCAGGGCATGATGGAAACAGTTACAATATTTTCCGGCTTCAGCCCTCGCTTCTGCGCATAATAGGTTTTCGCCAGAACGCCAAACATTTGCTGGGGCGATTTACATGTCGATAAATGGCCAAGCTGGTCCTGGAATGTTTGTTCAATGAACTTCACCCATCCCGGCGAACAGGAGGTTGTCATCGGAAGCCTGACTTTCGGATCTTTCTCCACCAGCTTCTTTCTCAATCGCTCAAGAAATTCCGCCCCTTCCTCCACAACGGTAAGGTCAGCGGAAAAGGCTGTGTCAAGAACAGAATCAAAGCCGATCCTCCGCAATGCTGAAACCAATTTTCCTGTAACACGCTTCCCCGGGTCAATGCCAAGATCTTCTCCCAGCGCGATCCTCACTGCCGGGGCAGTTTGTACAATAACATGCTTGTTCTTATCCCAGATGGCTGTCCAGACTTCTTCTATGTAATTTTTTTCCACCAAAGCACCAGTCGGGCAACGGTCAATACACTGTCCGCAATTTGTGCACATCACTTCGAACAAGGGATGTCCGAAGAATGTCGAGATCTTCATATCCGGGCCTTTGTGAGCAACGCCAACCGCACTGACCCCCTGTATCTGCGAGCAGGTGCGCACGCACCGCTGACATCGGATGCATTTGCTGTCATCCTTAACAATGGAAGGTGAAAGATCATCGATCGAATAATCTTTATACGGTACGAGATCCAGGTAATAAGGACTGATTATCTTGAATTCCGAAGCCAATGCCTGCAATTCGCATTTTCCGTTCTTGTAGCATTTGGTGCAATCGGCATTGTGCTCGGAAAGCAGCAGTTCGATCATCGTTTTTCTTGCACTCCTGATCTTGACGCTGTTTGTAAGGATATCCATCCCTTCCTCCACCGGGGTCGCACAGGATGCAACCAGCGATTTTGAACCAGTCAGCTCGACAAGGCATACCCTGCAATTCCCTGCAATCTGGAGATCTTTATGATAGCAGAGTGTCGGGATCGTTATGTTCATCTCCTTGGCGGCATCCAGGATCGATGTGCCTTCTTCCACACTTACATCCAGGCCGTCGATCTTCAGGCTGATCCTGTTCTGCGGTGCCACAACTCTTTCCGGGAATTCATAATTCTCAAACTTGTCCTCAACCTCATCCTGGGCCAGTTGAAGGTTTAGACCGATATAATCATACAAATCCTGTTTCTTGAACCTGAATTCAGTCAGCGCCATCAGCTCTTCCGTGATAATATCGCTGAAAGCCCCGAGGAGTCCGCATATCTCTTTCGGTGGAAACCCCTCAGCAAATCGCGGAAGCGTGATATCATCCATGTAGTTGATGAGCAGGCTACGGTCGGAACTGTGGACAGCGGAAGCAAGGATACTATACAGCGTGCTGGTCAGAGACCTGAATCGCAGCTCGTCCATTTGCTGGTAGTTGAAAAAGACATTGCCTTTGTCGAGTGAAAGCACACGGGCATTGATCTTTGACAGGATCTTTTCCTTATGGACCATTAGATATTCATGAATGATAAGGTTTGTCCTGTATGAAATGTGCTTTAATGCAGCTTCATTCTTGGAGTGCCATTCGAGCGGGTTGCTTTTCATCTTTGCAAGAAGGAACAGCAGTCTTCGTGTTACGTGATACCGGGGTGAGGGCGCCCAGTTCAATATCTTCCGGGTGTATGAAGTGTCGGCATTCAGCTTCAGGTCGACATATTTCAGCATCCAGTAGCGCTCAAACGGTGGCGGGGTAATCTTCAGTTTTCCCATCATGATCCGCATGAAGATGCCGGGGTATGCCAGCAATCGCGGGATATAGATCGGCTTCACCGCTTCGCCGAGAAAGTCCCTCGTAGCGATCTCAAACAATTCCTTGTGTGAAGTAGAGCTGTCCGGACTAGCTGCATATATGTCGTAGGATGGAAGCCTGTGGCTCTGCCTGATAATGGTCAGGATCAGCTTTGCAAGATCATTGATATGAATATAAGAAACAGCGGATTCTCCTTTCCCTCCCAATATCCGGTGGTCATACCCTTTTGAAAGCCATGTATCAAGGAATTTATAGAGGGGCGGATATTCGCACCAATCGCTGAAGACAGCCGCAAAACGGATGATTGAGCAAGGAAAGAATTTCGAATATTCCTTCAGCATGATCTCGCCGGCTTTCTTCGTCTTTGCATAAGCGAAATCGGCATCAGGAGCTGTCCGTTCATTGATGACCTCGCCCTGCTTCGGAAAATTGCAGGCTGCAAGTGAACTGGCAAAAAGAAAACGCTTTACCTTAAGCTGTTTGGCAAGTTCGATCACATTTTTCGTACCATCGATGTTGGTTCGCTGGTAAGCTGTGTTCTCGGTATAATCAAAATCATAAAAAGCAGCAAGGTGAAGGATAAAATCCGTTCCACCCCGTTTGTTGATAAATTCAATGACCTCATCCAGCTTTGAGGAAGAGGCAATGTCCCATTGGATCCAGTGTATGTTCGGATGGTAATGGATGCCCGCTTCATTGGCAGACCGACGGGCAATAGCGTAAACGATAAAATGATCCTTGACGAAATCCATGAAATGCCTCCCGACAAATCCGGAAGCACCGGTTATTACGATCGATGGCAGTTCGTTTTTCATAATGCTGCGGATTTTGTGTATAGGTATTGATTTTTATATCCGAGGTACAACATCAGGATTGCCAGGCCCATCAGGAAATCGGCGATCCCTGAAAAGATGACCATGAAAATATTCCGTACGAAAAAGAAATAGGACAGGAGAAAAATGGTGGCCATGAACTTGGCTGTGCAGGCCAGGGCGATCATTTTTACTGAATTCTTCAGATCCAGTGCGGCCATGACATACACGACGCTGACAACGATGTGGAATACACCTCCCTGTACGGCAAAAAACTTTTCTTCCAGCTGAAATCCAAAAAACTCAATGACCGGAATCGGCAGGATGATAAGTGATATTCCGAAGCAGAAAGAATGGATGGCTACAAGCCAGAGTATCCATTTCAGGATCAATTCGTAATTGATATCCGGAATTTTCATATGTTATACATTTATTCAGTAAAAATAATAAATTTTAATCACAAGTCCAAGCAACTTATTTCAAGAAGATTTATTTAGACCGGCTATAAATTCACAAGTATGTGAAAAATATAAATTCCATTGTTAGTTTTTTCACAAAAGAAATGATAATTTTGCTGTGTCTTATAATCAAGCAGATAGGAACATATATAAATATATTTTATTCTTAACTAAAAACTCATTCAATGTCACCAAATGGTAATTTAATCAGGGAATTAGTAGAAAAATACGGCAGGAGCAGGACTAGCCTCATGCCCATTCTACAGGGAGTAGTTGAAAGACAGAATTACATTGCAGACTATGATCTTACGGATATTGCAAAAGAACTGGATCTTTCAGCAGCTCAGGTTTACGGGACAGCTACATTTTATTCCTTCCTGGACACGCAACCAAGGGGTAAATATGTGATCCGTCTTTGCAAGACCATCACCTGCGATATGCATGGAAAGAAGATCATCATGCAAACGCTGGAAAACATGCTGAAGATAAAAGTAGGCGAAACCACTCAGAATAAGAAATTCACGCTTCTTGAAACGAACTGTCTTGGATGGTGTCACAAAGGCCCGGCCATGCTGATCAACGATCAGCCATTCACCGAACTCACACCTGAAAAAGTACACGACATCATCGCTGAGTTTATGAACAGGTTATAATTAAACGAACAAGGAGAAACAAAATATGGCAGAATTAGTCCAGAGAGTAGACCTCATATTTGGAGAATACTCTGATGAAAAATACAAAGTATTGGAAGAATCCTTAAAAAGGTCCAATGAAGATATTATAAAGGATCTTTTAGACTCCGGTCTGAGAGGTCGTGGCGGTGCCGGTTTTCCCACCGCCATGAAGTGGAAATTTACGGCCGAGCAGCCAGGCAAGGAAAAATTTGTTGTTTGTAATGCAGATGAAGGCGAACCTGGTACATTCAAAGACAGGGAGATCCTCTCGAAGGTTCCCCGGAAAGTATTCTCCGGCATGGCCATCTGCGGCAAAGTCATCGGCGCAAAGAAAGGCTATATGTATCTTCGCGGTGAGTACCATTTCATGTTACCCGATCTCGAAGTTGAACTTGCCGAATTCCATGCATATGCAAAAAAGCTGAAGCTCGATTTCACCATTGAAATTAAAATGGGAAGCGGAGCATACATCTGCGGAGAAGAAAGCGCATTGTTCGAATCCATGGAAGGAAAACGTGGCGAACCAAGAAATAAACCGCCCTACCCTACGGTTTCAGGATTCATGTCAAAACCAACTGTGATCAATAATGTTGAGACGTTCGTCAATGTTGTCATGATCTGCAGGATTGGACCGATCCAGTACAGGAAACTCGGAACCCAGGACTCCAGGGGATCAAAAGTATTCTCTGTATCCGGCGATACACCAAAAGCCGGTATCTATGAACTCGAACTTGGTATGCCGCTGATCAAATTCGTTGAAGAATTCGGTGATGGAGATACAAAGGCCGTTCAGGTCGGAGGCGCATCTGGTTTCTGTGTACCCATGAAGAAGTTCAAGGATACCATTATCGGATTTGAAGGCGTACCAACCGGAGGTTCAATGATGATCTTCAACAGCTCCCGTTCAATGTACAACGTACTTCATAACTACCTTGCGTTTTTCGAAGAAGAATCATGCGGTCAGTGTACGCCCTGCAGGGTCGGATGTCAGCAGCTTAAGAAAGGCATCGAAGCTGTAAAAAGAGGTGACAAACCTGTGGTTTATCTTGATCAGCTCATGAAGCTCAGCGAGACAATGAAAATCACGGCAAAATGCGGCCTTGGCCAATCTGTTGCCAACTCATTCTCATCCATTGTAAACAACTTTAAAGAAGAAATGATTTACTAATTTATATAAGAATCAGATTATGGCTAAAAAGATTAAATTACAGATAGATGGTATTGATGTTACCGTTCCCGAGGGTACTACGATCCTCGAAGCGGCAAGAAAAACAAACATCCATATCCCCACCCTTTGCTACCATGAAGACCTGTGTGTTGCAGGTAACTGCCGTGTTTGCGTTGTTGAGGTCACCGGTTCGAAAATGCTGGTTGCTTCCTGCGCCATGCCTGCATCCGAAGGCATGGAGGTGCATACGAATACAGGGAAAGTCCGTCTTGCAAGAAAGCATATCGTTGAATTACTGCTTTCAGAACATAATGCAGACTGCACAAAATGCTATAAGAACGGCGGTTGCGAACTTCAGTACCTGGCTTCGGAAATGCTCACTGGCGATCATCTCTACATCGACCTCGTTCCCGATCACAACTATACGATCGATATGTTCAATTCAGCGATCATTAAGGACGACAGCAAATGCATCCGCTGCCAGCGCTGTGTAAGAACATGCGAAGAACTGCAGAGCGTAAGCGCTTTGGACGTCGCTTACAAAGGCGATAAAATGAAGATCTCGACCTTTTTTGAGAATCCATTGTTTGAGGTAGTTTGTACAAATTGCGGACAGTGCGTAAACCGCTGCCCGACCGGAGCTCTCATTGAACGGAATTACATCGACCAGGTCTGGGACGCAATTTATAACCCAAGCAAGCATGTGGTTGTTCAAACGGCTCCTGCCGTCAGGATCGCCCTGGGTGAAGCACTCGGATTGCCCCCCGGCAGGATCGTTACAGGAAAAATGGTTGCCGCTCTGAAAAGACTTGGCTTCAGCTCCGTGCTGGATACCGACTTTACCGCCGACCTTACCATCATCGAAGAAGGACACGAACTTCTTTCGCGTCTGAAGCGCGTCCTGGTTGATAAAGACAAGACGGTAGCTCTTCCGATGGCCACATCCTGCTCACCGGGATGGATCAAGTTCATCGAACATACATTCCCGGAATACCTTCCAAACCTTTCATCCTGCAAATCACCGCAACAGATGTTTGGCGCACTGAGCAAAACCTATTATGCCCAGAAAAGAGAACTCGATCCGAAGAACATTGTATCGGTTTCGATCATGCCTTGTACCGCAAAGAAATTTGAAGCCGACCGTCCCGAAATGAGATCCAGCGGCTACAAAGATGTTGATTTCGTCCTCACCACACGTGAGCTCGGCATCATGATCCGCCAGGCTGGTCTTGACTTTGAATCACTTCCCGAAGAGCATTTCGACAGCATCATGGGTTCTTCAACAGGTGCAGCAGTCATCTTCGGTTCAACCGGAGGCGTTATGGAAGCGGCCCTCAGAACTGCTTATGAAATCGTTACAGGACGCGAAGTTCCGTTTGAAAAACTCAACATCACCCCGGTCCGCGGAACGGAAGGCGAAGTAAGAGAGGCTGCTGTGAAACTCGAGAAAGTACTGCCTGCATGGAGTTTCCTGGAAGGCGTCGAACTGAAATGCGTTGTTGCCAACGGACTGGCACACGCAAAGCGCGTTATGCAAAGCGTAAAAGACGGATCAGCATCGTACCACTTCATCGAGATCATGGCCTGTCCGGGCGGATGCCTTGGCGGTGGCGGACAGCCGATCCCGACAAACAGGGATATCCGGACCAAGAGGAAAGAAGCCATTTATGCAGAAGACATGGGCATGACCATCAGGAAATCCCATGAAAACCCGGAGATCGCAGAGATTTACAAAGATTTCCTCCATGAACCGCTGGGCCATAAATCGCATGAACTTCTTCATACGCATTACACCCCGAGAAAGAGGTATTAATATTCATCACTCATCAAACCGGAAAAGCTGTCTCAGAATTGAGGCAGCTTTTTTTGTGCCCGGGCCACCCGAACCATCCCAGATACTATTGCACCCCCCAACTCTGCTGCATTTCTTTGTACCCACCCCAACCTATCCCGCATATCGTACCCACCCCCAACCCCTCCAACAAGTCGTACCACCCAAACCCTTCTAAATTGCCATACCCACCCCAACCTACCCCGCATATCGTACCCACCCCAACCCCTCCAACAAGTCGTACCACCCAAACCCTTCTAAATTGCCATACCCACCCCAACCTACCCCGCATATCGTACCCACCCCAAGAGGCTGTCTCAAAAGTTTGAGGCAGCCTCTTTTATTTTATAATACATTGAATGTTAATATCTTGGTGATAATTAATTAACATAAAGAGCTGTATACCTGCAAGATATGATTAACTTGCAGCATGAAACAGATAAAACGTACCAACATTAAATTTAAAGAATATGCGCAGCATCAGATCATGCTGATTCCACCCTCCCTTGAGGATTTGATCGATGCTAATCATCCTGTGCGTATTGTAAACCAGGTGATCGACCAGATCGACATTGATCCTCTCTTTTCAAAGTACAAAGGCGGCGGGACATCTAGTTACCATCCCCGGATGTTACTGAAAGTCGTAGTGTTTGCCTATTTGAGCAACATCTATTCTTCCCGCAGGATGGAAGCTGCCTTAAAGGAGAACATCCATTTTATGTGGATTTCTGGGATGAACACTCCTGATCATAATACCATTAACCGGTTTCGCAGTGAACGATTAAAGGGCGTTCTCAAGAAGGTATTTGGGAACGTCGTCGAGTTGCTGGCTGCTGAAGGATTGGTAACCCTGAAAGAAGTTTATATCGATGGCACTAAGATCGAATCAATCGCCAACCGTTACACCTTCGTATGGGGTAAAGCAATCCAGACAAATAAAGAAAAAATCAAAAAGCAGTTAGAAGATCTTTGGGCCTATACCCAGCAAATCGCACAAGAAGAACTTAAGGATATAACACCTACGACCTTCGAAAAGATCGATTCAAAGAAGGTTGCCGACACGATTACTAAAATCAATGAAGCATTGAAAGATAAGCCGGTTAGCAAGAAGGTACACCAGAAATTAAAATATGCAGCCAAAAACTGGCCGGATATCCTTGATCGGTACGACAATCAGGAGAAAATCCTTAAAGGACGCAACAACTACTCAAAGACGGATCCCGATGCAACGTTCATGCGCATGAAAGAGGATTACATGCGTAATGGGCAGCTGAAGCCCGGCTATAACTGGCAGATATCTACCCACGATCAATTTATTCTATACTATAGCATTCACCAGAACCCAACGGACACTAAGACTTTGCCCGTTCACCTGGAACAGTTCAACACACTTTATGGTCAACTACCCAATAGCGTGACGGCAGATGCAGGATATGGCTCCGAGCACAACTATCAGTTTTTAGCAGATCATTTTATCGAGGCCTTTGTCAAAGATCCCTACTTTGACAAGGATCAGAACAATCGCTCAAACAAAAATCCATTTGCTCCGGAAAGGCTTCATTATAATGAAGAAGCAGATTGCTATTACTGTCCGATGGGACAAATTATGAAACGTGCTGGCAATAGAATCCGCACTAACAAGAATGGTGTCAAGCAAAAATATGCATGTTATAAGGCTCAAAACTGTCAGGGTTGTCCGTTGAAAGGAGTGTGTTATAATCAGCCAGGCAATCGTACCATTGAGATAAATCATAAACTCCGGATACTAAAAGAAAGGGCCAGGGCCTTGCTGAATAGCGAAGAAGGTATCAGGCACCGAAAGAAACGTCCGGTCGATGTAGAACCAGTCTTTGGCAATATTAAATACAACAAAGGCTTCAAGCGATTTATGCTTAAAGGGTGTGAAAAAGTCGAAATCGAAGCCGGATTACTCAGTTTAGCTCACAACCTTAAAAAATGGTCATGTTGAGACCCTTTTATTGTGGATTATCGCTGAAGAAAATGATAAACACCAGTCGCCGCAAAAGCAACCTTGGGCGGGGCCCGGGCTTCCAGGATTAGGGTAAGAGAACAGGAAGCCCCGGACACAGTTGCGTTGCGGCGATGAGGCCTGCGCGGCCTGAGCGCAAAATAAAAAAGAGGCCACCCTTTTGGGACAGCCTCCTTTTAGAATAGGCAAATGAATTCGTATGGTGTCCAATACTTTTTCAATATTCAGCAAGTCCTGGTTATGGAACCGCAAAACGGTTATATTCAAATGGGTGATGATTTCATCCCTCCATTTGTCATATTCTTCGGTTTGATCATGAATCCTGCCATCCAGTTCGATGATAAGATTAGCCGCCGGACAATAAAAATCCGGGATAAAAAATTTGTAATCATTGTAAACCCTGTCATATAAAAGAGGATGCTGGCGTATAAATTTAAACCCTTCAAGTTGACGATCCTTTAATCGTTGCCAAAGAAAAAATTCGCTTTTAGTCGGATTGTTCCTCATCTTCCTGGCAAGATTCCTTATTTCCAAATATTTCATACTTGCAATTTCTCCTTAATCGGGAAAAAGGAAAAAGGTAATATCATTTTACCATTAATTATTTCACCCCCTCCCTACTCGTAGGGAGGGGGCAGGGGGTGGGTACGGCAATTGAACCGAAGAATATAATTGTAGGGAGGGGGCAGGGGGTGGGTACGGCAATTGAACCGGAGAATATAATTGTAGGGAGGGGCCGGGGGTGGGTACGCGGCACAAAATGGCCGGGGGTGGATACGGCAATTGAACCGGGGAATACAATTTGCAGGGAGGGGCCGGGGGTGGGTAAAAAAAACTGCCGGATCAACGAACCGGCAGCGAGCAGAAAAGTAAAATCCAAACCAATATTATATTATAACTTCTCAGTACCCTCCTTTCCTGATTTAATTATCACTTTCTTCTGAACCTTTTTATCGTGATCCGGATGCGGTGAATTGTTGTCGGAACGGATAATGATCACTTTCTTTTCAGTTCTGGTCATCGGTGCGTAAGATTCCCTCTCCACTTCAATGGTGATCTTCCGGGTGTTCTTTTTATCCTGGATCTTGAAATTCTTCACCTTGTCGAGGGGAATATCGCCCAGTAAATCCATCACACTTCCATTTCCTCCCCTGTCACCGCGATGAAACCCGAAAAACTGATCATTGTCCATAAAATCATTGTATTCAAAACAACGGGGGATATTGAATGAATGTTCATCTAACGGTATTGGCGGTTCAGGTGGTATCGGGAGTTCAGGAATGTCAAAATCGAAATCAAAATTCTTGTAACCCTGATGACCATGCCCTTTATGACGGCTCATGAAATCCTTTCCGAAAACGATATATTTATCCGTCATTTTCCTTATCGAATCCATCATTCCGGAATCAGGCAGATCAATACCATCAAAGAAAACCCCAAGATCTTCACCATCATCACCCGGTTCATTGAGATTTTCGTCGAGGTCCGACATCAGCGCCTTCATTTCTTTAGAACTAAGCGGCCTGTCAGAGGTAAATGTGGTATCAATGACTGTCTTTTTCCCGTTTTCATCCTTTACGATCTTCAATGACAATACAGTCTTTGAATTTTTCTTTATTGTATCCTGCGAATGTGCAGGAACTGTCAGCATGAATGTCATTACAGCCGCCAGGATCAGGATCAGGGTGCTGTCTTTTAACCAGAATAATGTTTTCATAGGACCTCCGTTATTTTTCAGCAAATCTATAACGTGTTGAGATGATGCAAGGTTAATGAACAGTTAAAATTGGTTAATGAAAGGTTAATCTTTCCCGGGCCAGCATGGATTTTTATAATTTTGACATGTGAAGAAGAATATCCTGTATATCATTATCGGGTTGATTTGTCTGTCGCTTGCAGGGATCATCGGTGTTCAGTACTTCTGGATCAGGAATGCCCTCAAGGTCAAGGCAGCGCAGTTTGACCGAAGTGTAAATGATGCGATGGGGATAGCCGTTGGCAAGCTTGAAACACGGGAAGACATTACCTATATCCGTAACAACATGGAAGGTGATTCAATGCATTCGCTCGTGCAGGCCTTTTCAAGCGACACCATCATCGCCCTCAATAATAAACTTGATTCATTGCTTTCAGCCGATGAACTCATGAACATACCTCCTCCCCCACCACCTCCGCCCAAGGCTGATAACAATAACATGGTGCGTTTTGAGTACCATATTCAATCTGATAATGGGCATTTTGATTCTGTTATCCTTGTTCCCGGTTCTGGTTATTCAATTGATTATCCTAACAATTCCGGTTTTTCAATGGAATGGAAGGAAGACCTTGATATCAAACTGGATTCACTTTTTCTGCGGGAAGGAATTGTATTCCCCGATCCTGCCATTTTTAACAACTACACATACAATGAAGATTTGCTGAAATACATGTATCCGTCAACACCCCTCAACCCGTTGCCGGAAAAAAACCAATCTCCTCATAGAACGGATAAAAAGAGGAAATTATTTAATGGTGAGATGTCCAGGGAAGTCCCGCCAAAGGTTGTTTTTCACCAGCAGATGCATGACCTCACCCTGAAAGCGAAAAAGATCAAGGATGTGATCAGGAAGATCGCAACGGAAATTGAAACAAAACCACAACCGATCGAGAAGAGGATCGATCGTAACGCTCTTGAAAAATCTCTTAAAAAAGCATTGACCGACAAAGGTGTCGAGATACCATTTGAATATGCAGTGCTATCTCCTTCAAACGACACCAATCCTATTCCTTTTCAATCCGCCGGGTTTACAAAAAAGAACCTGGAGACAACACACAGGATCTCATTATTCCCCAATGACATCTTTCAGAAGCCAGAATTGCTGCTGGTACATTTTCCTGCAGAAAAAACACAAATCCTGAAATCCGTTTCCCTGCTCATGATGAGTTCGGTCTTTTTTACCATCATCATCGCAATCTCTTCAATCCTCAGCATTTTTATCATGTTACGCCAGAAAAGGATCTCCGATATCAAAACAGATTTCATTAACAATATGACGCATGAGTTTAAAACTCCCATCGCCACGATTTCCATCGCAGTTGATTCCATCAATAACCCGAAGGTAATTGCCATGCCCGACAGGATCATGGATTACACCCGTATCATCAGGGAAGAAAATATGAGGATGAATTCCCGTGTGGAGCAAGTACTGCAAATGGCCCTTCTTGATAGCCGTGATTTCATGCTGAAACCAAAAATAACCGACATTCATGCAATCCTGTCGAAAGTCACCAGCAACATCAGGTTACAGGTGGAGAGCCGGGGTGGTACGTTAACAGTCAATCTTCAGGCTGAGCATACGCAGGTAAATGCTGATGAAGTTCATCTTTCGAACGTCTTTGTGAACCTGCTGGACAATGCGAATAAATATTCGCCCGAAAAACCGGATATCATAATCAGCACGAGGAACAGCGGATCATCAATCCTGATCGATGTTTCCGACAAGGGCATCGGGATGGATGCAGATACCAGGGGACGTATCTTTGAGAAGTTCTTCCGGGTAAATACAGGGAATATCCATAATGTAAAAGGATTCGGCCTGGGTTTGAGCTATGCCAAAGCCATTGTTCTTTCACACAAGGGGGAGATCAATGTTTTCAGTGAACAGGGGCGCGGGAGCAGGTTTGAGGTGAGGTTGCCGTTGGCAGATAGTGAGATAATGAGATAATGAGATAATGAGATAATGAGATAATGAGATAATGAGATAATGAGCGGTGGTGTTCGGTCGTAATGCATTTAAATTGTAACTAAATTTGTGACCTTGTGACCTTGTGACCTTGTGACCTTGTGACCTTGTGACCTTGTGACCTTGTGACCTTGTGACCTTGTGACCTTGTGACCTTGTGACCCTGTGACCCTGTGACCAATAACATGCGAAATGACAAAAAAGACACGGATATTGCTGGTTGAGGACGATCCGAATTTTGGTTCGATCCTGAAATCATACCTTGAACTGGCCGATTTTGAGGTCATCCTGAAAACGGATGGCAAGCAAGGATTATCAGCTTTTACGACGTACCCTTTCGATTTGTGCATCCTCGATATCATGATGCCGGAAATGGATGGATTTACGCTTGCAAGAGAGATCAGGAAGATCAATGACGGATTGCCGCTTATTTTCCTGACGGCAAAAACGCTGAAGCAGGACATACTTGAAGGATTCAAGATCGGGGCCGACGATTACCTTACCAAGCCATTTGATTCAGAAGTTCTTCTCTGTAAAATAAATGCGATACTGAAGAGACATTCGGAGAAAAATGAAACTGCCGTCGAAATTTTCGAATACCAGGTAGGTGCATTTATGTTTAACAATCGCCTCAGGACACTGAACATGAATGGGCTGATCCAGACCCTTTCCCCCAAAGAGGCTGCCCTTCTTAAAATGATGTGCACGTCCCGTGACGGAATACTTTCCAGGAAAGACGCCCTGTTGCAGATATGGGGTACCGATAACTATTTTACAACGCGTAGCATGGACGTGTTTATTGCCCGGCTCCGGAAATACCTCAAACCAGACCCGCGGATTGAAATTGTAAATATCCATGGAAACGGGTACCGGTTTAAAATTAAAAATGAAGAATGAATAATTAAGAATGTTCTTCCCCTTTCCCTTCATATTTTTCGTTCTATTTCCTCATTCTTTGCTGATTCTGTCTTTTCATATATAGGTTTCCAGATAAGAAATTGACCATTTATGTTATTTTATTAACAATGTGAAATATTTCACAATATTTCCTTGGATTTGATTTTTAACCTCCGTATTTTTGCATCGGAATTATGAAGATTGCCTGACAAGATCGATCGAAACAAATGATAATTCCATAAACATTGAAAAACCAACCAACATGACCAGGATAACGTCATATGATGAATTAAAGAAACTCCGCGACACGTTAAAAGCGAAAGCGGAATCACTTTCCAAAAAGGATAGCCCGGAGAGTGTGATCCAGGTTAAGGTAGCAATGGCTACCTGCGGTCTGGCTTCAGGAGCACGACCGGTACATGATTATTTCAAGGATGAACTGGCCAAGCGGAACATACCTGCTCTGGTGCTTCAGACCGGCTGCATGTGCTACTGCTATGCAGAACCCACTGTTGAAGTTACCATACCCGGTAAAGATCCTGTTGTCTTCGGGTATGTCACAACAAAACGAGCAGATGAGATCATTGAAAAGTTCATCCGCAAAGGTGAACTTACAGAAGGTGTGATCCCTGTCAATTACGAAACCATTGATAGCATCTGACAAGGAGGAAATCAGAATGAAACAGAAACAATTGCGGATCGCATTAAGGAATTGCGGGGTCATCGATCCTGAGAAAATTGAAGATTATCTTGCACGGGATGGTTACCAGGCGCTGGGAAAGGTCCTGATGGAACTCTCACCCGAAGCCACGATTGAGATCATTAAAAAATCTGGTTTGCGCGGACGCGGAGGCGGAGGCTTTTCCACAGGTTTGAAATGGGAACTGACCCGCAAAGTAGCTGCCGATCAAAAATACGTAGTATGCAATGCCGATGAGGGTGACCCCGGGGCTTTCATGGACCGGTCGGTACTTGAAGGTGACCCACACTCCGTGGTGGAAGCTATGGCGATCAACGGTTATTGTACCGGTGCCAGCAAAGGCCTCGTTTATATCCGCGCAGAGTACCCCCTGGCCATCGAAAGGCTGAAGCTTGCCATGAAACAGGCAAAAGCATTTGGCTTTCTCGGAACCAACATCCTGGGATCAGATTTTTCCTTTGATATCGAAATCAGGTATGGTGCCGGTGCGTTTGTATGTGGTGAAGAAACTGCGCTTATCCATTCGATGGAGGGACTTCGGGGAGAACCAACGGTAAAGCCTCCTTTCCCTTCCGAATCAGGGTATCTTGGCAAGCCTACCAATGTCAACAATGTTGAAACCTATGCCAATATTCCTGTCATCATTAATAAAGGCGCTGACTGGTTTGCCGGCATCGGCTCTGAGAAGTCAAAAGGAACTAAAGTCTTTGCACTTGCAGGAAAGATCAATAATGTAGGGCTTATTGAAGTGCCGATGGGGACGACATTGAGAGAAGTTATCTACGAAATCGGTGGCGGAATAAAAGATGACAAGGAATTCAAGGCCGCACAAACCGGCGGACCTTCGGGAGGATGCCTGACCTCTAAGCATCTTGATATCCCGATCGATTACGATAACCTCATTGCCGCGGGCTCCATGATGGGTTCAGGTGGCATGATCGTCATGGATGAAGATGATTGTATGGTGGCTATTGCAAAGTTCTACCTGGAATTTACCGTCGAGGAATCATGCGGGAAATGTACTCCCTGCAGGATCGGAAACAAGCGGCTTCATGAGATCCTTGAAAAGATCACACAGGGCAATGGAACGATGGAAGACCTCGATAAGCTCAGGAATCTCGGGAAAGTGATCATCGACACCTCTCTCTGCGGATTAGGACAAAGTTCCCCAAATCCTGTTCTTTCAACGCTGGACAATTTTTATGAGGAATACATTGAACATGTCACATCAAAGAAATGCCGGTCAGGAGTTTGTAAATCCCTGATGACCTACATCATCGATGAAGAAAAATGCATCGGCTGTACGCTTTGCGCACGCAATTGCCCGGTCAATGCAATTACCGGCGAACGTAAGCAGGCACATTACATCGATCCTGAAAAATGCATCAAATGCGGGGCATGTATGGAGAAGTGCAAGTTCAGTGCTATATTCATCAATTAATGAGGACGGAACCCATGGAAAAAGTAAAATTAACGATAGACGGAAAAGCCGTTGAAGCCGATAAAGATTCGACCATATTAAAAGCCGCCAAAACTGTCGGTATCGATATTCCCACGCTGTGCTATTTTCAGTTGAAGGATATGAACATCGAGAATCGTCCGGGAGGATGTCGCGTTTGCGTGGTTGAGGTGAAAGGCCGCAGAAACCTTGCACCTGCCTGCGCCACCCTTGTGGCCTCCGGCATGGAAGTCAACACCCATTCAATAAGGGTCATTAATGCCAGAAGGACCGTGGTTGAACTGATCCTTTCTGACCATCCCGCTGAATGCCTTACCTGTGCCAAATCGGGAAGTTGTGAACTCCAGACGATGGCCCAGCAACTTGGTGTGCGCGAGATCCCATACCAGGGTGAGCAATCAAAATACAGAAAAGACACCTCCCCTGCGATCATACGTGATGTTGACAAATGCATCATGTGCCGTCGCTGTGAAATGATGTGCAATGATGTACAGACCGTTGGTGCTCTTTCTGCAGTAAACAGGGGTTTTATGTCAGTGGTGGCCCCGGCGTTCGAAATGAACCTCGAGAAATCGCCCTGTACATATTGCGGCCAGTGTGTATCGGTTTGTCCCACCGGCGCATTGACCGAAGTTGACCATACACGGAATGTGATCAATGCATTAGCTGATCCTGCAAAAACTGTGGTTGTGCAAACTGCTCCTGCAGTAAGGGCCGCTTTGGGTGAGGAATTTGGCCTCGCCCCGGGGACCCTGGTCACGGGAAAGATGGTCGCAGCACTCAGGAGACTAGGTTTTGACTATGTATTTGATACCGATTTTGCTGCCGATCTGACGATCATGGAAGAAGGCACAGAATTACTCGATCGTCTTTCCCGTCATCTTAAAGGTGATAAATCGGTTAAGCTGCCGATTCTCACCTCCTGCTGTCCTGGATGGGTCAACTTCTTTGAACATAATTTTCCTGAACTAAGAGATATTCCCTCGACTGCAAAATCACCGCAGCAAATGTTCGGCCCCATTGCAAAAGAGTACTTTGCAAAAAAACTCGGGATCGACCGTAAAAATATGATCGTGGTTTCCATCATGCCCTGTCTTGCAAAGAAATATGAATGCCAGCGAGATGAATTCAAGGTAAATGGCGACCCGGATGTAAATTTTTCATTATCGACCAGGGAACTGGCAGCATTCATCAAACAGGCAAACATTGATTTCAATGCGCTGCCGGAAGAAGAGTTTGATAATCCCCTTGGAGCCTCGACGGGAGCCAGTGTCATTTTCGGGACAACAGGCGGAGTTATTGAGGCTGCATGCAGGACCGCTTATGAACTTTACACGGGAAACAAACTTAAGAAGGTTGATTTTGATGAATTGCGCGGATTTGAAAACATCCGTCATGCCACGATCGATTTCGACGGTCTACCCATCAACATCGGGATTGCACATGGACTGGGAAATGCCAGAAAACTGCTGGAAGACATCAAAGACGGGAAAAGCCAGTTCCATGCCATCGAGATCATGGCCTGCCCGGGCGGATGCATCGGAGGAGGAGGCCAACCTTACCATCATGGTGACTCCGCCATCCTGAAAAAACGTGCTGCAGCCATCTATGCCGAAGACAAAGGCAAACCCATCCGGAAATCCCATGAAAACCCTTTCATCCAGGAACTTTATGCAAATTTCCTCGGCAAACCCCTTGGAGAAAAATCACATCACCTGCTGCATACGAAGTACTTTGACAAGAGTGCGAGTGTGTTTGTTGAAGAGTAGATACTATAGTAGCGAAGTAGCGAAGTAGCGAAGTAGCGAAGTAGCGAAGTAGCGAAGTAGCGAAGTAGCGAAGTAGCGAAGTAGCGAAATATCAAAAATTTGACTTGATGACTTGATGACTTGATGACTAGATGACCTTGTGACAATATCCATCAATTTGTAAAATAAAGAAATCATAGAATAAAATGGCTAAGATCAAATTACAGGAAAAGAAATTGCAGGAACTGAAAGATGTTTGCAAGTCATTTAACAATGAAAAAGGTGAGCTGATCAATGTTCTGCATAAAGCACAGGGCTTGTTCGGGTACCTTCCCGCAGAAGTCCAGGAAGTGATTGCCAAGGAATTGAACATCTCGGTAGCCCATGTTTACGGTGTCGTTACATTTTATTCCTTCTTCACGATGACCCCGAAAGGAAAGTATCCCATTTCCATTTGCCTGGGCACAGCCTGTTATGTAAGGGGTTCCGAGAAAGTCCTCGAAGAATTCAAACGAAACCTGAATATCCAGGTCGGGGAAACTACCCCCGACGGGAAGTTCTCCCTGAGCTGTCTTCGTTGTGTCGGTGCCTGTGGCCTCGCACCTGTAGTCATGGTGGGCGAAAAAGTATATGGTCGTGTATCTCCCGATGGTGTCAAAGACATTATCGGGGAATACAATGTTTAATTGCGCTTTTTGGTTAATACTTGCTTGAGACACCCGTGTAATCATTGATTGCACGGGTGATCTTTTTGTTTTGGGACGTCCTGAAGTCATACCCCGGACCCAATCCATTTACCTCCTGATCAATGATTCACATTTTTTTGTTCCATTCACTTCTTTAAAAGAATTACTTTTTTTGTACTTTTATCATTCAATACTGATTTGCTTTTTTTGTTAACAAATATGCTGTCTCATGAAAAGTAATGAGAAACGGGATACCGGGAATTATGCATTAAGAAAAGCCCCGACCGGTATAAATGGATTCGACGAAATAACCAATGGCGGACTACCAGCCGGCCGGCCTACGCTTGTATGCGGAGCTGCGGGGTGCGGAAAAACATTGTTTGCCATGGAATTCCTTGTCAGGGGTGCGACAGAATTTAATGAACCGGGCGTCTTTATGGCATTTGAAGAAAATGCAAAAGAGTTGTCGGTAAATGTTAATTCCCTCGGTTACGATCTGCCAGGACTGATCAAAAAGAAAAAACTCATCGTTGATCATGTTTATATTGAGCGCAGCGAGATTGAGGAAACTGGAGAGTACGACCTTGAGGGCCTGTTTGTCAGGCTCAATTATGCAATTGACAGCATCGGCGCCAAAAGGGTCGTTCTTGACACCATTGAATCACTTTTCTCCGGTTTGCCCAATCATGCCATACTCAGAGCTGAGATCCGGAGGCTCTTCCGCTGGCTTAAGGAAAAAGGTGTAACCACTATCATTACCGGTGAACGCGGGTCAGAATACATGACACGGGAAGGACTTGAGGAATACGTTTCCGATTGCGTCATCCTTCTTGACCATCGGGTCATCAATCAAATGTCAACCCGCCGGTTAAGGGTTGTAAAATACCGGGGGTCTGCCCACGGCACAAATGAATACCCTTTCCTGATCGATGAATCCGGGTTTTCCGTCCTGCCGATCACCTCACTTGGGCTCAATCACACAGTGACTTCTGAAAGGATCTCCACCGGAATTCAGGAGTTGGATAACATGCTGGAAGGAAAAGGTTACTACAAAGGCAGCAGTGTGCTTGTTTCAGGGTCTGCAGGTACCGGCAAGAGCAGTCTTGCAGCCCATCTTGCAGAGAATACCTGTAAAAATGGAAGCAAGGTTTTACTTTTCGCCTTTGAGGAATCCTCCAAACAGATCATCCGTAACATGCTTTCCATTGGCATCGATCTTGAAAAGTGGGAGAAGAAGGGGTTTCTGAAATTCCATGCCATGCGCCCCACATTCTATGGCATGGAAATGCACCTGGCAAGGATGATCAAAATTATCAAGGACTTCAGCCCGGAGGTTGTTATCATTGATCCCATCAACAGTTTTGTTTCCGATAACAATGAAATTGAGGCCAAGGCCATGGCAATGCGGCTGATCGATTTTCTCAAAATCAGCGGGATCACAGGATTCTTTACAACACTCACCACAAGTGGAAACGACCTGGAGCATACCAGCATTTTTATTTCCTCTTTAATTGATACCTGGATGCTATTGAGGGATATCGAACTCGACGGGGAGCGAAACCGTGGAATTTATATTCTGAAATCTCGTGGGATGGCCCATTCCAACCAGATACGCGAATTCATACTTACAAAAAAAGGTGTTAAGTTGCGTGAAGTCTACATCGGAATGGAAGGTGTTCTCACCGGATCAGCCAGGGTTGCCCAGGAAGCAAAGGAACGCGCTGAATCGGTGAGCAGATCCCAGGAAGTTGAGCGGAAGAAGATGGAACTTGAACGCCGCAAAAAAGTCATGGAAAGCCGGATTGAAGCCATGCGGGCGAAATTTGACGCAGAAGAAACCAAACTATTAAAAAATATCAACATTGAAATTGAGCGAGAGAGGATAAGAAAACAAGAAACTGAGAACATGGCGAAGAACAGAAAAGCCTGACTCAAAAATAACTCAAACGATCATGGCAAACAAGTCCAAAAAAACGGGTCATTCAAATGAAACAGATCCTGAATGGGTACTTAAACTTTATGTTGCCGGACAGACTCCAAAATGCCTGAAGGCTTTTGAAAATTTGAAAAATATCTGCCAGAATGAATTACAAGGCAGGTACAAGATCGAAGTGATCGATCTGATGGCGCACCCGGAATTGAGCCGGGATGACCAGATCCTTGCAATCCCCACCCTGGTGAGGAAACTCCCTGTCCCCGTAAGAAAAATAATTGGAGATCTTTCAAATACTGAACGCGTCCTCGTCGGACTTGATATTGTCAAAGAGAACGTGGGTACATGATTGTACCCGTTTTGTCAGGAATTTGGAATTGTAACTTTCAGACTGTTAATCTAAATCGTATGGTAAAAAAATCTGCAAAAGATAAGGCCATATCCTTTGAAATTGCCTTGGATAAGAGCAACGCATCCATTTACATTTTGAAATTGTATGTAACCGGAACAACTCCCCAATCGGTAAGGGCCATTGAAAACATCAAAAAGGTTTGTGAGGAACACCTTAAAGGAAGGTATAAACTTGAAGTGATCGACCTTTACCAGCAACCCAGCCTGGCAGCAGGAGAACAGATCATAGCCGCGCCTACCCTGGTCAAACATCTTCCTCTGCCGTTACGACGGATCATCGGTGATATGTCGAACCTTGATAAAGTATTGGTAGGATTGGATCTCAGGAAACATGACTATAATATTGAATCCGATAAAAAATCCAAATAATCAGAAACCGGCAATAACAAAGCCAATGACCGACCCAGAGATAGAATTACAGAAGGAGAATGAAGACCTGAAAATCCGCCTGGCGGAAGCCGAAGATACACTTGAAGCAATCCGGAGCGGAGAGGTAGATGCAATCGTTGTTTCAGGTAAAGATGGAGAGAAAATCTTTTCGCTGACATCTGCTGAAACACCATACAGGATCATCATCGAAGAGATGGAGGAAGGAGCCGTCACCCTGGGCACGGATGGGATTATCCTGTACTGCAACCGGAGATTCGCTTCCATGGCCGGCTTGTCAGCCGATCAGATCATCGGCCATCGCTTATCGATGTTCATAAATGAAAACGATCATGAAAAATATCAGGAACTTACTCATGAGGGGGGGTATAAGAGAAGCACAGGTGAAATCAGTATCCTAACTCCGGACGGAAGCCATCAATTTTGTCTGTTCACCATCAACCCCCTCCCACCCGGGAACCTCGGCGATTTTTTTATCCTCATTTCCAACATAACAGAACTTAAGAATTACCAGGAACATCTTGCAGATTTGGTCAGGAAACGTACCATTGAACTTGAAATTGCCAACCGCAGCCTGGAAGAAGATATCGGACAGCGTGTCATTGCAGAGGCTGCACTGGCCGAATCAGAGAAGAAATACAGGGAACTGGTAAAATATGCCCGTGCAGGAATCTATGAAATTGATTTCAGGACCAAAAAAATTGTTACAGTCAATGATGCAATGACTGTATTGTCAGGATATTCCAGGGAGGAGTTGCTGACGATGGATCCGTTAGCTATCCTGGAACATGAAAGCAGGCTTTCCTACCAATCCCGGATCGACCTGGTTTTGAAAGGAATAACACCGGATGAGAATATTGAATATAAAGTCAGAGCGAAGGATGGTCATATAATTTATGCACTTCTGAATACGAATTTCAAATTTGACGACAACGGGATGCCAACCGGTGCAACAGTTGTTGGGCACGATATCACCGATCGAAAAAAAGCCGAAGAGGAACTCCGTGTCGCTTATGAGGATCTGGAACTTTTCAACAAAGCTATGATCGGACGTGAGTTGCGCATGATTGAATTGAAGAAAGAGATCAATGATCTTTGCAGAAAGTCAGGGTTACCCTCCCGGTATATAGTTGAATCGGAGGAAGTGGAGTCATGAAGAAGAGAAAAGTTGATTTTCAGCACATATTTGATTCCCTTCCTGGGTGTATATTATTGCTTTCCCCTGACATCCCCCGTTTTACCATCATAGCCGTATCAGATTCCTTCCTCTGGCATTCATCGGCCACCCGGGAGGAGGTCATTGGGAAAGGCGTATTCGATGCATTTCACAACAACCAGGGCGAGCATGGGAACAAGTATGAAGACCTCTGCAGGGAATCCTTTACACGGGTGGTTAAAAATCGCACCCCTGATATCATGCCGGTAAGGAAATGTGAGGTCCCCCTGCCGCAATCCGAAGGAGGCGGTTTTACGATACGATTTTGGAAATCCGTAAATACGCCGGTGTCAGGCCAGGATGGTGAAGTCGCATATATCCTGCACCAGGTTGAGGATGTGACCGAAAGCATGCAGCGGAAACATGAAGGAACCTACCCGGAAGTTTCGAACATCGACATACGTGAATCCCGTTCCGCTGCGCTTAATCTGATACGAGATGCTGTGGAGTCGCGCCAAATGGTGGAGCGGACAAACGAAACACTTCGGAAAGAAATTGAAGTCAGACAAATTGCCGAGGCAGCTTTGATAAGTAATGACAAACTGCTTAAGTCTGTTTTGGACAATGTGAATTCAGGGGTGGCCCTGATTGATGACACAGGCAGGTTTTCGGTATTCAATCCTTTGTTTTTAAAATTGTTCGGACTATCTGAAAGTTCCACCATAAACAATGTAAATGACCAGAACTGGGCGTTATGGGAGGTATATAGCGAGGGCGGATCTTTGTTGAACGTTGATGAACACCCCATAAGGAAAGCAGCGTTAACCGGGAAGCGTATTAACCAGCAACTGGTGGGTGTCAAACTCCCATCCGGAAAAAAAGTAACGTGGATGCTGATCAGTGCAGAGCCCTTCTTTAAAGAAAACGGTGATGTTGATAAAATTATCTGTACATACCATGACATCACCAACCGCAAGAAGGCAGAAGAGGCGTTGCGTGAAAGTGAGGAGCGGTTACGGTTGGCCCAGGAGAGTGCAGCCGTAGGAATCTGGGACTGGAAGGTCGAGTCCGGATCGCTGAATTTCACATCGGAGCTCAACAATCTTTACGGTCTGCCTCCCGGAACCATCAAGACATATCAGGATTGGCGCGATCTGGTGCATCCGGATGACATCGTCCTGATCGAAATGCAGCGAGATGAAGCAATAGCCAAACATCAACCATTTGACCTGGAGTTTCGCGGCCGCCATTCTTCAGGCGAATACCGTTGGATATCGACAAAGGGAGGCGCAATTTACGGTGAAGCAGGCAAGACCATTCGTGTGCTTGGTGTCAACATTGACATCACCGACCGCAAAAAAGCGGAAGAAGCTGTTCAAAGAAAAAATGCGATCCTGGATGGTATCAACAGGATATTTTCAGCAGCATTACTATCGTCAACAGTAGAAGAACTTGGATCGGTATGCCTGGAAATTGCCCAGGAACTTACGCAAAGTAAATTCGGCTTCATTGGCGACATCAATGAATCTGGCCTTGAGGATATTGCCATCAGCAACCCGGGGTGGGACGCATGCAATATATTGAATGAATCTGGACACAGCGCAAAAATCGGTAGTTTCAAAATACACGGTATCTACGGAAAGGTCATTTCTCATGGAGAATCCTTTTTCACAAATGACCCCACAAATCACCAGGACCATATCGGGCTTCCCGACGGACATCCTCCGCTGGAGGCATTCCTTGGAGTACCCCTGCGGGATGATGGCAGGGTCACTGGCATCATTGCACTGGGCAACCGGCCGGGAGGATACTCTCTTTCGGAACAGGAAACGCTTGAAACGCTGGCCCCGGTGGTCGTAGAAGTTTTCAAACGCAAACGGGTTGAAGAAGAACGCATGGAAAGTGAAAAGGAAAAGAAGAAGTTAGCTACGATCCTGGAAATGTCCTCTCAACCATTCGCTATTGGTATGCCCGACGGAAGCCTTGGGTACCATAACAAAGAATTTGAGTCTCTTACAGGATACACAGCCGGTGAATTGAAAACACTTTCCTGGGATCAAAACCTGACGCCACCCGAATATTCTGAAATGGAGCGCGAAATCCTCGGCAAACTGATCGAAACCAAAAAGACCGTCCGTTATGAAAAAGAATATTTCCGAAAGGATGGTAGCCGCGTTCCGATTGAACTGCTTGTAAATTTCGTGGCTGATCAACATGGGAAACCTGAATATTATTATACTTTCCTGACAGATATAACGCAACGGAAAAAATACGAGCAAAATCTTCACCAGTTGATCCGTACCTTAAGGGCGATGCAAAAAAGCAGCCTGATGATGGCACAGGCAACAGACGAACAGAAGTTCCTGCAGGATGTTTGCAGCATCATCGTTGAAGATTGCGGTCATAAAATGGTTTGGATCGGCTATAAGGAAAATGATCGTAAAAAAAGCGTCAGACCTGTTGCTCATGCGGGTTTTGAAGATCATTACCTCGAATCTCTGAATATTACGTGGTCGGATACAAAAAGGGGGCAAGGACCAACAGGCATGGCAATCAGGACAAAACAACCGTCACTGTGCCGGAATATGGCAACTGACCCTGCTTTCTTACCATGGAGAAAGGATGCGATTAAAAATGGATACTCTTCATCCATTGTACTGCCGTTGAATATGGATGGCGAGGTATTCGGCGTTATCAACATCTATTCCCGCGAGGCAGATCCATTCTCAAAAGAGGAACAGCAATTGCTTACCAAACTTGCAGACGACCTGGCCTACGGAGTTAAAACAATCCGACTGAACCTAGCACTTCAGCAGGCCAGAGAAAATCTTGAAGCAAAGGTTTCAGAGCGCACCTCCCTTCTTCAAAAAACATTGAAGGATCTTAGTGAAGAACGGCAACGGTTCCAGGATGTTCTTAATATGATACCCGCTTATGTCGCCCTGATCACCCCTGAAAACAACATTTCCTTTGCGAATAAGATCTTCCGAGAAACCTTCGGGGAACCTGAAAATAAGCATTGTTATGAAATTCTGTTCGGAAGAAGCGAAAAGTGCGACATCTGCGGCAAATCAAAGCTTCCCGGTCCTGAAAAACCATACAAGTGGGAAGGTACCGGAATCAACGGGAAAACTTACCAGGTTTCGGATTTTGCTTTCCAGGACATCGATGGTTCCCCGCTGATCCTTGAAATGGGTGTAGATATTACGGAACAGAGAAATATGGAAAAAATGGTCATGAGCAAGATCCTGGAAACGGAAGAACGTGACAGGCGGCTCTTTGCCAGAGACCTTCATGATGACCTCGGTCCGACCCTCTCCGCTATCCGGATACAGTTGAGTATGCTGGTCAATGAACAAAACAACTCTGGCAGAACTGAACTCTTGAATATCTGCGACGAACTGTTATCGGACAGCATCGAAAAAATGCGGACCCTGGCAAATAACATCATGCCGAGCCTGATCGAAACCTATGGAGTGGAAACAGCGATCCATTCCTTTATCAACAAGATGGAAAAATCCTGCCAGATCTCCTGCAGTTTCTCGAGTAATCTTGATGACTGCCGTTTTGAAATGGAAACGGAAATGCACCTCTACCGCATCATCACCGAACTGTTCAACAATACGATCAAACATTCGGGTGCCCAAAATGTTTACATCAGAATGGAGGCGACAAACCAAGACCTTTTGATAACCTATTCCGATGATGGAATCGGCTACAATGTGAACAACATCCATGGCAGGAATACAGGGATCGGGTTGCAGAATATCATGAACCGTGTCAACCTCCTGAACGGGACCATTGACTTTTTAAGGATCGAAGGCAAAACTCTTGTGGAAATCAATATTCCATTGCCGGAATGAGGAGTCAGCTTCGGGCTGCGGGCTGCGAGCTGCGAGCTTTGGCTGTGCGGGGTAGTCTGGGATTTTCGAGTTTCTATCCTCAATCCTCTATCTTCTATCCTCCGACCTCCGACCTCTGACCTCTGACCTCCAAACACCGGTCATCATGCCATCCTGATTCTACGGAAACTCACCATTTCCCGGGTGCTTTCATTCCATAGCCGGTATGTGAGCGCTACGAAACTTCTCCTTAAAGTGAGGGGTTTGACTTTCTGAAAAATGGGGTTTTCACGATGGCACTTCGACAGGTTGTAATTCGGTATCAGAGGGCTCAGGTGGTGAACATGATGGAACCCGATATTCCCGGAGAAATATTGAAGAATCCGTGGAAGTTTATAATACGAACTACCTTCAAAGGCCACCCGCTGATAATCCCATGTTTCAGTGTGTGTCCAGTATGAAGGATCGAACTGGTGCTGAACATAGAACAACCAGAATCCCATGATCCCCGCCAGGTAGATTACCGGTATCTGGATCATGAGGAATGTACTGAAACCCATCAGCATGCTCATGGAGATGGTAAACAAAAGAAGACCTGCATTGGTCAGATAAACACCAAGGCGGCCTTTGCCATCCATTTCCTTTTTCGTGAACCGGTTGCCGATGATGAAAACAAAGAAAGCACCAATACCGAACATGGTGAGGGGGTTCCTGTAAAACCTGTACTGGATCCTTTCCCACAAAGTACTGCTTTTGTATTCGTTGACTGTCATTGTCCAGACATCTCCAATGCCCCTCCTATCAAGGTTCCCAGCGGTTTCATGATGGATCAGGTGGTTGTGCGACCAGCTGAAATACGGAGTGAAGGTGAGAACACCAATAAGAATACCGAGCGTACCCCTGAGTTTCGACGATTTGAAAAATGAACCATGCACGCAGTCATGGTAAATGATAAAAAGCCGCACAAGCATTCCTGCGGCAGGAATTGAAAGTCCTAAGGTGATCCAGTAGGATATGGAAAGACTTTCATACATCAAAAACCAGGCTAATGAATAAAGAAGCAGATTGCTGGAAAATTGCCACCAGCTTTTTAGTGTGTTGGGAGAGTTGTACTTAGTTACGACTTTAATCCAGGAGGAGGTGTCCGATGTTTCACTTTCAATTTTAAGTGAACGCATCTTATTTTTACTAAATCTTTTTAAGTTCTTACAAAGGTACCTCAAATTCAACGAATAATTGATAAAAGGAGAATTTTATTTACCATCAGAATTCCTTCATTTTTGTGGATTGTTCAGATTATGTCCTGACTTTCAATAAACAGAGGCTGGATCAACATTCAGGTTCCTGAAAAGGAACAGATATTTCAATGCTTCGGTTTCCAGCTTTTGCTTAAGATTCGTTGAACCGTAATGACCGCCACCGTGAACCACTTTCAAAAGGTAGGGATTGGCAGGATCTCCAAACTCCTGGAGGGTTGCCATGAACTTGTATGTATGAAGGGGTGGCACCCTGTCGTCATGGTCGGCTGTGATGGCAAGTGTTGCCGGGTATTTTACACCCGGCTTCAGGTTATGGAGCGGTGAATAATTGATCAGGTTCGGAAAATCGTTTTTAATTGAGCTGGTCCCGTATTCTGAAGCCCAGGCGGAAGATACCGTGAATTTATTATACCGGAGCATGTCATAAACACCCATTTTGGCCACCACTGCCTTGAACAATTCCGGGTTCTTCGTCATGGCTACAGCAACCAGCAATCCACCATTGGACCCTCCTTCAATGGCCAATTTTTTGGACGTTGTATAATTGCTGTCGATCAGGTAATTCGCGGCTGCGAGAAAGTCATTGAATGCATTCATCCTCTTCAGCCGTCTTCCTTCATGATGCCATGCCGATCCCTGCTCTCCCCCGCCACGGATCCCTGGAACGGCAAAGATCCCGCCATTCTCTATCCAGACGAGGGTCCCCGGGTTGAAAAAGGGGGTCAGGCTTACCCCGAACCCACCGTATGCGTATAGCAACGTGGGATTCCTGTCCTTCAGCTTTAATCCCTTGCGGAATGTCAGGAACATCGGGACCTCCGTGCTGTCGAACGACTTGTACTTCACATAAACCGTTTCAAATTTCTCCTGGTCGAATGCAACATAAGTATTGCTGATGAGTTCCGTTTTGAGTGTCTTAAGATCGAGACGGTGGGCCAGGGAAGGATGGTAGAACGAACTGACGAAATAGAACGTTTCCTCATCAGATGAGGTGGCATCAAAGCCCTTCACAGAGCATCCCACCGGAAATTTTATCTGCTTGAGTACTTTTCCTTCCAGGTTACAGACCTGGGCCAGGTATTGGCCGTCGAGGTAATAGAGCAGGATGATCCTGTCTTTGGAGATGCTGGCTTTCTGAAGGATGTTCTTAAAGGGCCGTACCACCACGTTGAACTGGTTGATCCCGGCTGCCGGATCATACAACAGCAACCTCTTCGTCGGTGCGTTCAGATCAGTCTTGACCAGGAACTTATCCCCTATATTGTCGATCACATCAAACTCACAACTGTCATATCCCGGAACTACGATCATGGGGTGAAAGTCAAGGGATGAGATTTTATCCAGTGTCGCATAGAAAACCGCCTTACGGAGTGTTCCTGTATCCTTTGCCATGTAATTGTCGACGACCAGGTATTTTTCATCATGCGTGACCATGTAGTGGAACCATTTGTTCCTGACTTTCCCGGGCGGTGTAAAAACCACCCTGTCTTTCGAAGGATCCTGGCCGATCTCGTGGAAGCAAAGTTTGAGGTTCTTATCGATGGCCGTATAGCTTTTCTCAGGATCGACCGAATCGCGCCGGATATAGAAAAAACCGTGATCCTTCCATGACATCCCTGCGAATTTCACATTATGGATCACATCCGGCAATGGTTCCTGCTTTTCCAGATCGACCAGGTGAAGATCGCACAGATCCGATCCGTATTTTGCCAGGGAAAACGCAAGGAATCTGCTGTCGGAGGAAAGTGAAAAGTCCCTGATGGAAAAAACCTCGTTCTTCCCGTTGGAATAATCCGCCGGATCAACGATCACAGTGCCGTCTCCACCGATGGTTTTCTGGAAAGACAGAACGGCGGGACGTTCCGCATCATATGTTGTGAACTGGAAATAGTATTTCCCCAGCCTGATCAGTGATTTAAAGTCGGCACTGGAATAGAGCCGGAGTTTTTCATTGATCCCGTTCAGCAGGGATGCCTTGCTTTTCTCATAATCGGAGGTAATCTTTTCCTCCCGGGTGACCCATTCCGTAGTCTTTTCAGAATTGAGGTCCTCAAGCCACCTGTAAGGATCGCTTATAACCGTACCGAAATAGGTATTCGTTGAATCCACCTTACCTGCTTTGGGGTAGTCAAATTCTTTTTGTCCGAAGCAGGATAACGGGATGAGGAAAATGAGGGAAAGCCGGGCATATTTCATGTCAGAAGAGGTGTTGAATTCAGGATTGGAACAAAATGATCCTGTAATATTACAAAATCAGTCCTAAATGGCGAACATTCCTAATAATATTTCATCGCCACTTCCTTGAGGTATTTTTCCTCCAGAACCCTTGCGATCCGGTGGATCACGGTTCTTCTCAGCTCAAGTTCCACCGGGAGGCCCGGATCCTGGTGCGCGACATTGATCTTGGTCCCCACAAGAAAATGGATCTCATCACAATCAAGGATCAGTTTCACAATTTCATCAGCCGGGCTGTTCCCTGTCTCTGAAGTCCGTGAAAAGCGCTTCAATATTTCATTGACCTTGCTGAGGGTGAGTATGCCTTCCGTAATGAATTCGGCACCTTCCATCTCCGCCATCGGAGGCAAACCCTGGTCGCGGATCACCGCTGAATCGGTGATCGTCCTGTTCAGCTCGCGAGCTATCAGGTCGGCAGTGGTTGCACCGCAAATGATCTTCTTCCCGTCAAAGGAATCAAAAAGACCGGCAAATTCAGCATCATCTGACTCTTCCTGTGGAGGTCCCGTGCAGATAAGCAATTTCCTCGGTTCCCGGAAGTAGATCACACCGCAGCTCATATCATCCTTCGGAAACAGTTCATCATTCAGGTTGGCCCTGTTCAAAAGCTTCCCCGACAATTTCGCCGCCGAAATATCATGCTCTTCCTTCACCAGGTCGCAAACGTACCGCATGAAGTTTTCCTCTCCCCAGCCTAGCGGATATTTGTCGCTCCCAAGTCCCGACTGGATGATCCCGTCGGTGCAAAAGATGATGCGGTCTTCTTTTTCAGGATGAAACGTGCAGGAGAGAACCTCCTTTTCCTCATGTTTCTGGGAATCCAGGACGATGCCGTTCCATTTGGGCTCGAACAACCTCGTTCCCCTCAGGATAAGGGTTTTGGGATTTTCATATTCGAGGATCTTAACATCCCCTTCAGCATCCATTTCAATTATGGTGAAAGTGCAGAAATTCGTTCCTTTCACACTGTCCACGGGCAGCGTTGCCATGATGATCTGGGCAATCTTTTCGATGCTCTTGTGCTCCTGGGTGAAATTGACCGCCAGTGTAGCTGTGAGTGTGGCAAGCAGGTTAGCCTTGATCCCATGCCCGATCCCGTCGGTCAGCACAACGATCAGCCTGCCTTCTTCCTTGATCCGCCGGCTCATGAATACATCTCCGCAGACCCTTTCATCCGAATGGTTCTTTTGCTGACAATTCACTTCAATGTAAAAGCCGGTTTCCACGTTATGGATTTTTCTTTGGAGGGGTCTGGTGGGATTCGATCACGGTCTTCAGCATACGCTCCGTCTTTGCAGATCCTTCCCCAAGCAGGAAGGCGATCTTCTGAACCATATCGAAATTTTCATCGATCACTTCCGACAACCTCCGTATGATCTGTTCCTTCCTCACCTCCGGTGTGTACATATCACGAAGGATGCCCCCGACATATTTGTTTTTGCTGATGGTAAAGATCGAAACGCTCAGGACGTTTTCTCCATACTGCACATCTCTATTCTCAATATCCTCTTCAGATGTGAGGACATAAGAAAACATCTTATAGAATTGCACGGGCAGAACATTCTTCAGATCAGCACCAGTCAGCCCGGGAATGACTTCGTCGATCATTGCAGCATCCTCGCCCAGTATCCGGATAAATGCTTTGTTTGAATGGATGATCTTCAGGTTTTCATCAACAATGACTACGCCTGATACAAGTTTTTGCAGCATTGCGGAAACTGTTTCCGAAGCTTCATGCTCGAGTTCCCTGTCCTGCTTTGCCTTTTCTTCCGATTCCTTTAGTGCGGCCTGGGTCCGGGCAAGTTTTTCATTGACGGTGCGGAGCGATTTTATGTAGTCCTGCCTGTTCTTTGTACTGTAAATATGGCACATATCGGAGGTAGCAAGTCCCTGGGAAATGGCAACAGCAAAATCCCTGCAGGAACTGTAACCGCAAGACTCGCATCCAACCTGGTTATCCATGTCGCTGTCGCGGCCGATGATGACCAGTATTTCTTTTACGGCGTCCTCAGAAGGTACCGGCAACCGCTGATCATCCGGAATGAATTCTCTGCCCAGGTCAAGCCCGGCAAAGAATTTCATTTCCTTTTCCCAGACCGGTTTGTTAAAACTGTTGAGTCGTTTGTTATCGTAATCCGTGACAAGGGTTCTTCTCAGGAATTTCTCCCCGCCGGGTGACATTCCCGGGCCCATCAAACAACCCTCGTTATAAAAGATATTGAAATGGCGCTTGATCATTCCGATCCGTGAATCAAACTCTTTTACTGCATCCAGCATATTGTTCCGGCCTTCCGTGGTGATCACCGTTCCGGTCAGAAGGTCTTCACTGATCCCGGCAGCCTGAAGAAAACCGTTACTCAACGGGTAAAGGGAGCCTTTGTACCCAAGGGGGGCATCAAATTCAGAGAATTCAAGCTGGGTTTCACGGATCCCGAATTCGGTAAACAGCTGTCGCAGTTCAACGAACGTTAGCACTGCATCAACTTTAGCCTCACCTTCATAACGCAGGGCTTCCTCTTTTGCTGCAATGCAGGGGCCTATAAATACAATCTTCGTTGTCGTCCCATATTTCATGTGTATTGCTTTCGCCGTTGCGATCATGGGTGAAACAAGCGGTGCAAGATTGGTGATCAGGCCGGGATTGAATTTTTCGATGAAGGCCACCACGGCAGGACAATTCGAACTGATGTAATATTTACCATGAAAATCACCGAAGAGTTCTTTATATTTCCGGGCAACAAGGTCAACCCCGAATGAAACCTCGTTGACATAAGAAAATCCCAATGATTTGATCATCTCGACAAACTTCCTGTAATCGGTGATATCCGAAAATTCGCCGGAAATGGATGGATCACATATGGCGGCCACTTTCTCTCCCGAGGCCAGGAGTGTTTTCACTTCTTCGACCGAGGAACGGTAGGTGATCGCTGCCGGTGAACAAACCCTGTAGCAACTTCCGCAGCCGATGCACCGTTCCGGGATGATCGACGGAAATTCCGTTCCTGAATCAACTCGTATGGCCTTGACCGGGCAGATCCGCACACAGGCATAGCATTTGATGCATTTGCTGTGAATTATTTGAAACAGGGGTTCAGCCATTTTGATTCGGATGCTGGATTCTTGATACTTGATACTTGATATGTGTCAAAATTAATTAATCGGGGGAAATTCCAAGAATAAATTTTATGCAAAGTTACAATTTCGCAGCTGTTCATTTATTAACAGTGCTAATTTTTTCACAAATAAATGTATCACAATTAAGATATTTTCCGTATTTTTGTCATGAATACGGCCGAAACATGGAAGAAATCGTAAAACAAATCCTTGAAAAATATCCATCCTATAAAAAGGAAAGCCTGATCCCGATCCTGCAGGATCTGACGAAACAAACGGACGGGCTGTCAGAGGAACGGCTTCAATCAGTGAGTTCATATCTTGGCATTCCCCTGAACAAAACCTATGGAATTCTTACATTTTATGACCAGTTCAGGTTGCCTGCCAAGGGAAAGTATCATTTCCAGGTTTGCAACGGTACCTCATGTCACCTGAATGAATCATCAGGATTGCTTTCCCGGATTGAAGAACTACTTCAGTTGAAAGCAGGCAGTATCAGCCGTGATAAAAGATTCAGTCTTGAAGCCGTTAGTTGCCTGGGAGCTTGCGCACAGGGCCCTGTGATATCAGTGAACGGAGTATTCCATACTCATGTTTCCAGGGAATTCCTCTCAAAGATTGTCGGCCAGCTCAAGGAAACGAAAGAAAACCGCAGTGTGAAAACAAAAAGCCTGTGATGCAGATAGAAGCCATTACCGACCCGAAGGATTTTCTGTTTGAAAAAGTCCTGAAAAACTTCAGCAGTTCCCTGAATAAGGATGACATTGAAAAACTTGCAGTTTTAAAGAGGGAAAGAGTAGTAAAGCCGGTGATCTACCTGGGAACCGGGACATGCGGGATCGCTGCAGGAGCAGACCAGACACTGAAGGCAATTCATGAATACATTCAGGATCGCGGCATTGATGCTGAAATCATTGAGGTTGGATGCGTGGGCCTTTGTTCTGATGAACCCGTAATGGATGTTCATCTTCCGGGAAAATCGAGGATCTCCTTTCGCAAAGTCACAGGGGCAGATTGCGACACCCTGCTCGACTCGGTATTCAACCGTACAGTCGATGCTTCCCGCGCCATCGGGCAATACCGGTATCCTCCCCAGGAAGCATGGCCCCTTGTGCCATATGTGGATCAGCATCCTTTTTTCGCCCCCCAGGTGAAGATCGTATCAAAAAATTCGGGGATGGTTTCTCCTCTATCCATCAATGATTACCTCGCAGACGGAGGTTATAAGGCACTTTATAAATGCGTGCTGAACTATACCGCCGAAAATGTTTGTTCAATTATCGAACAAAGTGAATTACGTGGAAGAGGCGGTGGAGGCTACCTTGCCGGAAAAAAATGGAAAGTGACTCTCGCTACCGCAAGCGACGAAAAATATCTGATCTGCAATGCAAATGAGAGCGACCCTGGTGCCTTCATGGACAGGGCTGTCATTGAAGGTTCTCCCCACAGGCTGATCGAAGGGATCGCCATTACATCCTATGCGATCGGTGCAAATAATGCTTTCATCTACATTCGCTCTGATTTTCCAAAAGCAGTATTTTTACTGGAAGAAGCGATAAAACAGGCTAAAGAATACGGCATCATCGGCAACAATATCTTTGGAAGTGGCTTCAACCTGTCCATACTGATCCGCCAGGGTGCCGGTGCCTTCGTTTGCGGGGAAGAAACCGCCCTGATCGCCGGGATTGAAGGTAAGAGAGGGTTACCCGTTACCAAACCGCCTTATCCTGCCGAAACCGGTTTGTTCGGTAAGCCAACCATTGTAAATAATGTTGAAACCCTCGCCAATGTCCCTGCTATCATTGAACACGGTCCCGGCTGGTTCAAGAGCTTCGGAACAAAATCAAGCAAGGGAACCAAATTGTTTTCACTCACAGGAAAGATAACCCATTCAGGCTATATCGAAGTTCCCATGGGAACCAAACTGTCCGACATCATTTTCATGATCGGTGGCGGAATTCCCGGGGGAAAAAAGTTCAAGGCAGTTCAGATCGGCGGTCCTTACGGTGTCTGCCTCCCCGAATCACAAATCGGTTTCGAGATCGGATACGAATCGCTGAAAGATATGGGGATCATTATTGGCCTTGGAGGATTGACGGTGCTCGATGAAACAGTATGTATGGTTAGTCTTACAAGGTATTTCATGGAATTCCTTCAGAAGGAGAGCTGCGGAAAATGCATACCATGCCGTGAAGGAACCCTGAGAATGCTTGAAATACTTAACGGAATCACCAAACGGCCAAAGGAAGAGAGCTCACACGAAACCCTTGAACGGTTCAAAGGGGTGGTCCAGATGGAAACACTGGCCGAAGTCATGCATTCCACCTCCCTGTGCGGACTCGGGAAAAACGCTCCCAATCCTGTAATCAGCTCGCTGAAATGGTTCCGGGAGGAATTTGAGGAACACATTTTCGATCGTTCCTGTTCCGCTTCCGTTTGCCGTAATCTCAGATCGTTCTTCATCGATGTCGATGCCTGTACCGGATGCAATATCTGCCAGAAAAAATGTCCTGAGAATGCAATCGTGGGGACCCAGAAACTGCCCCATTTTATCGTAGAAAATAAATGCAACGGTTGTGGAATCTGTTTCGAGGTCTGCAAGTTTAATGCAATATATATAAAATAGGTGATCCATGCAGTTCAATGTTGAGATAAATGGTCAGAAGGTTATCGCCAGAAGAGGGGAAACAATCCTAAACCTGTTGAACAGGAATGGTATTAATGTCCCCACACTTTGTCACCTGAATGGATTCATCCCAACCGGATCATGCAGGTTCTGCAGCGTCGAGGTGGATGGGATGACGGATCTTGTGCCTGCATGCTCCCACCAGGCAGAGGAATGGATGAAGATCCAGACACACTCTCCACGTGTTATCAAAGCAAGAAGAACGATTCTCGAACTCATCCTCGCAAATCACCCGGAAGATTGTCTTTATTGCGGGAGGAGCGGGAAATGTGAACTTCAGATTTTGGCGAACGAATTGAACATCCGGGAAAGAAAATACAAGACCCGGAATAAAAACCTGCAGGTTGACAGGAACTGTCCTTCTATCGACCGTGACCCGAACAAATGTGTGCTTTGCGAGCGATGCATCAGGGTTTGCAATGAAACCATCGGAGTTTCTGCCATCGAAGTAGTCGGCAGGGGGAGTTCAAGCTCGATCGGCACATCCCTGAACAAAGGGTTGAACCTTAAAGCATGCGTCAAATGCGGCCAGTGCATCATGGTTTGCCCGACCGGCGCATTGTACGAAAAACCAACCTACAGTAAGGTTATCGAAGCACTGAGCAACCCGGAACTATATCCTGTTATCCAGTTCTCCCCTACCGTTGCAGTCTCTGTTGCAGAAGAGACCGGCATTAAATCAGGCAAAGATGTGGTGAACCTCCTTCGCAAAGCGATGATGAACATCGGTTTTAAGCAGGCCTATGACACTTCGCTCGGCGCCGATCTCATGATCCAGGAAATCGCTGAAGAACTGAACCATCGGATCATCAGTAAAAATACGCTGCCATTGTTTACCAGCTGTTGTCCGTCCTGGGTTAAGTATGTAAAGGATTTGAAGCCCGAATTGCAAGACAGGCTGGCGACCGTAAAATCGCCTCATCTCATCACCGGAAATGTTATAAAAAATTATTTGCTGGCAAAATCAGGCATACCGGCAGAAAAGGTGTTTTCTGTATCCGTGATGCCCTGCACCTCAAAAAAGTATGAGATCACCCTCCAGCAGAATATCAAAGACGTTGATGCTGTAATTACAACCCGTGAGCTGATACGGATCATCCGGTTTTTCGGGATCGATTTTTCAGTGCTTGAACCGGAACCCTCCTATTCATCCTCAACCATCAGGAGTTCGGCCGGTGTATTGTTCGGAACAGCCGGCGGTGCGCTGGAAGGGATCATCCGGTCATTTTACTACCAGGTATCCGGGCAGGAAATGACCAACTACAAGATCCTTGAGCTTCGGGGGATGAAGGGAAGAAAAGAATACAAGCTCAAGATCGGAAAATCCGTCTATGGGTTCGCCTCTGTAAGCGGACTTTCAAATGTAAAAAGCCTGCTGGATGAGATCCAGTCGGGTCGTTCTGACCTTCACCTGGTGGAAGTGATGGTTTGCCCCAACGGATGTATCAATGGCGGAGGACAACCTTTTGATGCATCTGAAAAATCGATACGGTCCCGCATCAAGATGCTTTATGATACGGATGAAGCTGAATTTATCAGGGTTGCTCATAAGAATCCATTGGTGAATGAACTCTATGACCAATGGCTCGGCAAACCTGGAAGTGAAAAAAGCAACCAATTTCTGCATACAGATCTCTCAAACTGATACCGGGTACCATGAGTTTATCATTCAGACGTCAGCTTGTATTTACGCTCAAAGACCGGTGCAGGGTTTGTTATACCTGTCTCCGCGAATGCCCGGTCAAAGCCATTCAGATTATCAACGGACAGGCCATGGTCATCAACGACCGGTGCATCGGTTGCGGGAATTGTGTAAAGGTTTGCAGCCAGGGTGCCAAAGCATATCTGCGCTCTGTTAATGAGGTCTTCACCCTCCTCGGATCAGGTGATAAAGTGGCCGCATGTATCGCACCGAGTTTCCCGGCTGAATTCACTGAAATGGCTGATCACAGGATCCTTGTCGGCATGATCAGAGACCTGGGATTCCATTATGTTACCGAAGTTTCGTTCGGGGCAGATGTCGTTGCCGGGGAATATGAGAAAAGGATAAAATCCGACACATATGTTGGTGACATTTCCTCTGATTGCCCGGCCATCACCTATTTCATCCGGCATTACCATCCCGACCTGGTTCCTTTACTGGCTCCCATCGCATCACCCATGGTAGCCATGACGAGGATCATGCATAAAAAATACGGAAAAGATCTGAAAGTGGTGTTCATCGGGCCGTGCTTTGCCAAAAAAGCCGAATCTGATGAGCTCGACGAGGTCATTACCTTCAGGGAGATCAGGGAAATGTTTCAGTTGAAAAACATCACACCTGAATCAACCAAGCCTTCGGACTTCGATCCTCCATTCAGCGGTAAAGGCGCCATTTTCCCAATTACCCGAGGACTGTTCCTTACGACAAATTCCAGCGAATCGATCCCCGAGGAGAAAGTCGTGGTGGCAGATGGACGGGTGAACTTCAAAGAAGCAGTCAGGGAGTTCGAAGAAGGGTATATCCGCGACAAGCACCTCGAACTCCTCTGTTGTGAAGGGTGCATCATGGGCCCGGGGATGAGTCCCGGGGGTAAGAAATATTCAAGATCGGCTGCTGTCGGAGCATATGTGAAGAAGAAACTGGATCATCTTGACCAGGAACAATGGAATAAAGATTATGCTGAGTTCAGCACGATAGGGCTTACACAGAATTTTTATCCGGAAGACAGGCGGTTTGAAATCCCTTCCGATGACCAGATCCTTGAAGTCCTTCAATCGATGGGGAAGTATACGGCAGGCGATCACCTTAATTGCGGGGCATGCGGGTACGATACCTGTGTAGAGCATGCCATCGCCATCGTGAAAGGTCTTGCCGAAACGGAAATGTGCCTTCCATATGCGATTGAAAAACTTCATGATTCCATAGAAAACCTTAACATCTCTAATGAAAAACTGGCGTCGGCCAAAGCCGCACTGCGCCAGTCGGAAAAACTCGCCCACATGGGGCAGCTTTCTGCCGGTATCGCTCATGAACTGAACAATCCGTTAGGGGTCATCACGATGTACAGCAACATCCTGATCGATGAAGCCTCTGAGGACAGCCCGGTCAGGGAAGATCTCCAGATCATCGTGGATCAGGCAGCCCGGTGTAAGAAGATCGTCAGCGGATTGCTGAATTTTGCACGTAAAAACCAGGTCAACCTGACAGAGACCGATGTTGTCAAATTTACAGAACACAGCATAAACTCTGTCATTAAGCCGGATAATATCAAAATAACCTTTACTTCCGTGATCGAGGATCCGATCGCTCGTCTTGACATTGACCAGATGATGCAGGTCATGACAAACCTGGAAAAGAATGCCGTGGAGGCAATGCCTTCAGGAGGAGAACTCAGGATCAGGCTTGAAGGAGATCCGGAGGAGGTCACATTTAAAATTTCCGATACCGGCACCGGCATTCCCAAGGAAAATATGGATAAAATCTTTACCCCGTTCTTTACCACCAAGGAGATTGGGAAAGGAACAGGGCTTGGACTCCCTCTGATCTACGGAATCGTTAAAATGCATAAAGGAAAAATCCAGGTAACCTCCAATGCCGATCCGAAAAAAGGACCGACAGGAACAACATTCAAGATCACGATCCCGAGGGAAATGAGGGTTCAGTGAACGGTGAACAGTAAAAAGTGAAGAGTGAAGAGTGAAGAGTGAAGAGTGAAGAGTGAAGAGTGAATATAATTTCCCTGTTGCCTCTTGCCTAACGCCTGAAACAAAAAGGAATAAATGCATAAATTCAGACTAAAATGAAACCTTCGAAGTATAGCATCCTGGTTGTGGATGATGATATGGATTACTTATTCCAGACGAAGATGAGGCTGGAATCGTTCGGTTATTCAACGATCACGGCAGAAAGCCAGAAAGAGGCTGAGCTGATCATTGAGAAATTGAAGCCTGACCTTGCAATCATTGACCTGATGATGGAAAATGAGGACAGCGGGTTTATTCTCAGTTATAAGCTAAAGAAGAAATACCCGGATGTTCCCGTGATCATTGCAACTGCCGTAGCCACAGAGACGGGGATCCACTTTGATCTGAACGATGAGAATAACAGGAAATGGATCAGGGCCGATTCCTTTCTTGAAAAAGGTATCAGATCCGATTTGTTAAAGAATGAAATTATCAGATTATTATCAGAAAAGGATAATAAAATTTGATTAAGGCAGATTTTACCTGTATTTTTGACTTGCGAAAACGAATATGCCCACACTAAAGATCCTTGTTGTTGATGATGAACCCGGAATCCGGAGCGGTGTCAGCCGTATCCTGAGGAATTTCCGTGTAGACTATCCATTTATGGAAGAAGCCTATGAATTTGAGGTTTATGAAGCTCCGACCGGAGAAGCCGGTATTGAGCTCATTGAATCCAGGCAACCGGATATCGTGCTTCTTGACAATAAATTACCGGGTATCCAGGGCATAGAGGTACTCGACTATATCAAAAAGAAGCAATACAACATCATCGTGGTCATGATCACTTCGTATGCTTCCCTGGAATTAGCCGTAAGGGCAACCAGCGACGGAGCCTATGATTTTATTCCCAAGCCTTTCACACCGCAGGAACTGAAGTCCTCCATTGAGAACATTACGAAAAGGGTTTTCCTCAAAAAAATGACAAAAACCCTTCAGGATAGCGGCAAGCAGATCAGGTTCCAGTTTCTTTCCGTTTTGTCACACGAATTAAAAGCCCCCCTGAATGCGGTTGAAGGTTACCTTAAAATGATCAGGGAAAAGGAACTCGGTGAAAACATCACGGATTACGACACGATCATCGACCGCTCTCTTGACAGGATCAAAGGAATGCGGACATTGATCCTCGACCTCCTTGATTTCACCAAGGTCGAATCCGGAAAAATGAAACAGGACATTTCCCCCGTCGACCTTTCAAAAGTGGCTACTACAGCCATTGACACAATGCGTCCATATTCCATTCAGCGGGATGTTACCGTAAATCTGGATGCACCCGGGAACCTTCTCTTCAATGCCGATGCTGATGAGATTGAGATCATTTTCAATAACCTCATTTCGAATGCCATCAAATACAACAAAGAAGGAGGATCGGTGGACTGCACCATCGTGGAAAATGATGATGACATCACCATCAGGGTCAGTGATTCCGGGATCGGGATGACACAACCCGAGATGGACAGGCTTTTCCAGGATTTTGTCCGGATAAAAAACGAGAAGACCAAACATATAACAGGTAGCGGGCTTGGCTTATCCATTGTAAGAAAGCTAACAGAAAATTATGGCGGCCGGATCGAGGTTAACAGCAAACCAGACCTGGGCAGCACTTTTATTGTCACATTACCTAAAGAAAAAATATGTACCTGAAACATCTCCCTCATAAAACCGTTGAACGGTTAAGTCAATACAGAAGGGCTCTTTTGCTTATTCTCACAAAAGAAAAAACCCATGTATTCTCACATGAGATCGCACAAATGCTTCATATCACACCTGTTCAGGTCCGGCGCGACCTGATGCTGATCGGCTATTCCGGGAATCTCAGGAAAGGGTACGATATAAAGGAACTTATCGAAATGATCGGTAAGATCATTGATACCGATAAAGGTCAGAAAGTGGCGATCATAGGCCTGGGAAACCTTGGTAAGGCGATCATAAGCTATTTCAAGGGAAAGCGAAGCAAACTGACCATCGTGGCCGCTTTTGATAATAACCGCGATAAAATTGACCGCATCTACGATGGTGTACCGTGCTATCACGCCGACCGGATCAGTGAGATCATCCGGAAAGAAAGCATATCCATCGGGATCATCACCGTTCCTTCAGAACAGGCTCCGGTCATTGCCGAAACGCTTGTACTTGCAGGGATCAAAGGGATCCTGAACTTTTCACCTAAACCGCTGAATGTTTCACCATATGTTTATCTTGAAGAGTATGACATGATCACGTCACTTGAAAAAGTGGCATTTTTTGCAAAAAAGAACGATGAACGACTTAAATAGAATGAATACGGGTGAAGATCTTTTCTGATTTCGAAAATGTTGGATCAATAAAAAATGCGGTTGTCACAACCGGTTCTTTCGACGGGGTCCACATGGGCCACAAGGTAATTCTGCAACGCCTTAAAAAACTTGCCCTTGAAACAGATGGCGAAACGGTGCTGATCACCTTTCATCCACATCCCCGAAAAGTATTGTACCCTGAAACCGTGGGGAAGGACCTTTTCCTGATCAATTCACAGCGGGAAAAGATCGAACTGCTCCGGAAAGCCGGGTTGGACAACCTGATCCTTGTCAAATTCACAGTAGATTTTTCGCAGATCACTTCAGTGGATTTTGTGAAGAACATCCTGCTGAACAAGCTGCATGCGAAAACCATTGTCATCGGATTCAACCATCATTTCGGCCATAACCGGGAAGGAGATTATGAAGAATTGAGGAAACTCGGCCAGGAATACGGGTTTGCCGTTGAAGAGATCCCGGAGCAGGATATCCAGAATGAATCCGTAAGTTCGACAAAGATCCGGAAAGCTTTGCTGGAAGGTAATATTCAAAAGGCCAATGCTTATCTTGACCATCACTACATCATCATGGGCGAGCTCCAGGAAAGCAACCCCCTGCTGAAAGAGATCGGGTTCCCCAGTTTCTCGATAAAAATAGAGGAAGAAAGCAAGCTGATCCCGCCTAACGGTGTATATGCCGTTAGCGTGATGGATGAAGAACGTGTTTATCGCGGAATGTGCTTCATTAAGAAAAAAGGCGATGTTTCCACTGATGCCCTGGTGGAATTTTATCTGTTTGATGTACCTGAAGAACTCGCCGGACGAACCGCCATTGTACTGTTCCATAAACGGATCAGGGAGGAAAAAGCCCTGAATTCTCCGGAAGAGCTCCGGAAGCAGCTACTGATCGACAAATCTTTTATTGATGACCTGATATTTTAATACCGCAATTCACTGCATGTTCGCAAAAGATGAAACTGACCAAAATCGGCAAGATTAAAGCAACATTCCTGGGTACCGGGACCTCCATCGGGGTTCCTGTGATCACCTGCGATTGCCCTGTTTGCATATCGCCCGACCCGCATGACAAACGGCTGCGTACCTCTGTCATGATCGAAGTGAATGGTCTGACATTCGTGATCGATTGCGGACCGGATTTCCGGTTACAGATGCTGCGTGAGAAGGTAACCAACCTGGACGCCGTGATATTCACCCATGAGCACAGGGACCATATTGCAGGACTCGATGATATCAGGGCTTTCAATTATGTCCTTAACAAGAAGATCGACATCTATGGAACACCGGCCGTCATGGAAGCGATCAAGACTGAATTTCCTTATATTTTCTCCGGCTCGAGGTATTTCGGTGCACCTCAGCTTACCATCCACAATATTGATGACAAACCTTTCCGGATCAATGATATTGAGTTCATCCCGATACAGGTCCTTCATGAGCAATTACCGGTGACCGGTTTCAGGATAGGCGATTTTACCTACATAACCGATGCAAGCTATATTTCGCATGAAGAGAGGGAAAAGATCCGGGGTTCCCGTGTGATCGTGCTCAATGCGCTGCGGAATTCAAAGCATGTGTCCCATTTTTCAGTGGGAGAAGCCGTTGAACTTCTTGTTGACCTTGCTCCGGAAGCAGGATTCCTGACGCATCTCAGTCATTTTGTCGGCCTTCACGATGAAGTGAACAGCCGGCTGCCCGATTTTATCAAACTGGCCTATGACGGGCTTACCATAGAGATCTGACAATGAAGATCGATATTCTTACCATATTTCCGGAAATGTTTGATGGCCCTTTTCACCATTCGATCATCAAAAGAGCTAAGGAAAAGGGAATCGTGGAGATCAACCTTCACAACATAAGGGATTATGCGACCAACAAGCATAAAAATGTGGATGACTACCCCTATGGCGGAGGTGCCGGAATGGTTATGATGATCGAACCCATCGCCAACTGTATCGGGCATCTGAAATCCATGACAGATTACGATGAGGTCATTTACATGAGCCCTGACGGGATCCTCCTCACACAACCTGTTGCCAACCGGCTGTCAACGCTGAGCAACATCATCCTGCTCTGCGGCCATTACAAAGGGATTGACGAACGCATCCGCGAAAACCTGGTCACGATGGAGATCTCGATCGGCGATTATGTGCTCTCCGGTGGTGAACTGGCAGCTGCTGTGCTTACCGATGCTATCGTAAGGATCATCCCGGGCTCGATCAGCGATGAAACCTCTGCCTTGTCTGATTCATACCAGGACAACCTTCTTTCTCCTCCCGTTTATACGCGCCCTGCCGATTTCCATGGATTTAAGGTGCCGGACATATTGCTTTCCGGGAATGATAAGGAAATCCGGAAATGGCGGATTGACAAATCTGTTGAACGTACAAAACAACGCCGTCCGGGCCTTCTGGACACTTAGGCCGATCATTTCAGGGAAAAAATTGCACAAACTGCATTTGTGTATCAAATAAATTGATATATTTGCACTCTTTTTAGTTTAACCCTGTAATTTATTGAAAGTCATGAACCGTGCTGAGACTATAAAATTCATAGAAGATACATTTATTGAGAAAAGGGAATTCCCTGCATTCAAGGCTGGTGATACCATCACCGTTCATTATAAGATCAAGGAAGGAAACAAGGAAAGGATCCAGAACTTCCAGGGTGTGGTTCTTCAGAGATCCGGCAAAGGTGTCAACGAAACCTTTACTGTCAGGAAGATCTCCGGGAACATCGGTGTTGAAAGGATTTTTCCTGCTTCTTCTCCGTTCATTGACAAGATCGATGTAAATAAAAGAGGTGTTGTCAGGAGAGCAAGGATTTATTATCTCAGGGAACTTCGTGGCAAGAAAGCCCGTATCCGCGAAGAAAGAGTTTAACGCAGGAACAAAAGAAATTAATACCAATAAAAAAACCCGCATCCTGCGGGTTTTTTTATTAGTTCATTATCAGGTTCACTATTCCAAACTTTTCAGTTTTCAGCACCTGCAGTGCTTGCGAGTAATTCAGGATATTCCTGATGATACATTCGCTTGGTGACAAATCGCGACTCATTTTTCTACTCCCGGAACGTGAATGAAATGAATAAAAGGTAAGGGTTCTCTTCATAGGCAATGTACCAATTGTTTAAAATTAATACATTAAAAACGAAGAGAACCCCTACTTATTTTCAGGATGAAAAAAAATAGTTATTGACATAACAGATTATTCTCTTGCATCCTGCAGGAGTAAGAAAAGAAAAGGATCAGACGGTAAGGATGATATCTTTTTCGTTGACCAGTTTACGAAGGTTGATCAGGGCATACCGCATACGTCCCAGTGCTGTATTGATGCTGACATTGGTCTGTTCTGCAATATCCTTGAAACTCATATCTCCGTAATGACGCATCACGAGAACTTCCTTCTGCTCTTTCGGAAGGTATTCGATCAGCTTTTTCACATCTTCGTGGATCTGATCCGTGATCAGTTTTTGTTCGACTGACTCGACCGGGATCCTGACCCTGTCGAAAATATCGTAGTCATCCCCGTTCTCAACGATCGGGATCCGTTTTGCTTTCCGGAAATAATCGATGATCAGGTTATGAGCGATCCTCATCACCCACTGGATGAATTTTCCTTCTTCCTTGTAGGATCCTGACCGGATCGTATTGATGACTTTGATAAATGTGTCCTGGAAAAGATCTTCCGCCAGTTCTTTATCTTTAACGATCATAAAGATGTAAGCGAACACACGGTTCTTGTGACGGTGAATCAGTATCTCAAGACTTGATTGACTGCCGGCTATATATCTCCCGATCAATTCCTGATCGGTGATTGGCTGGATGTTCATTGGACCTCCGCTTTTATGTAACTGAAAAGTGTAGAAGTCTAATCGATAGCCGGTCTCCTTTGGTTTTGGGCGAATCACAAAATGATTCGCGGGTTAAACAATATTGATATCTTATTGTAATTATCTAACGCAAAAATAAACAAAAAATCAATATAAGCAAATTTTCTTCATAATTTTGAAGAGTTTTTTGAAAGATAGGGTATTAAAATGGGGAAAAATGTTGATCTGCTGGATCCTAAAGAATTTATAATAATCAAGGGAGCCCGTGTTAATAATCTTAAAAATATCAGTCTTGCCATTCCCCGGAACAAATTTATCGTCATAACCGGCTTGTCCGGCTCCGGGAAATCATCACTTGCTTTTGATACACTTTATGCCGACGGGCAGCGGCGATACGTCGAAAGCCTCAGTTCATACGCCCGTCAGTTCCTTGGGCGAATGTCGAAACCCGATGTTGATTATATCAAGGGAATCTCACCTGCCATTGCAATCGAGCAAAAAGTAAACATCTCGAACCCAAGGTCGACAGTTGGAACCTCGACAGAAGTTTACGAATACCTGAAACTTCTGTATGCCCGGATCGGAACGACGTATTCTCCCGTTTCCGGAAATCTTGTGAAACGCGACAGTGTGACGGATGTCGTCGATTTCATAACATCTCTTCCCGCAGGACAACCGGTAAGCATCTTCTCCCCCATCCCGCTTTCCGATCTGAAAGGTGACCTCAATGCAAAATGCCAGTCGCTGATGCAGAAAGGCTTTACGCGGATCATGGTAAATGATGAGATTATAAGGATAGACGGGATCGATCCGGAAATAAAATGTCGCGACAGGGAGATCTACATCCTGATCGACCGCCTGGTCATCGACCCTGAAGATCCTGACCTTGGCAGCCGGATTGCAGATTCAGTGCAGACCGCCTATTACGAAAGCCACGGGTATTGCATAGTAGAAACCTCTGCAGAACGCCAGAAACGAAAATCCTTCTCGAATAAATACGAAGCTGACGGAATGGTTTTTGAAGAACCGTCAGTAAATCTTTTTGCGTTCAATAACCCTTATGGTGCCTGTAAAACCTGCGAGGGATTCGGTACAGTGATCGGTATCGATGAGGACCTCGTAATCCCGAACAAGAACCTCTCCATTTATGATGATGCCGTTGCATGCTGGCGCGGCGAAAAAATGAGTGAATGGAAACATGAGCTGGTATTGAATGCTTACAAATTTGACTTCCCTGTTCATAAGCCTTTTTATGAATTGACGGAAGATCAGAAAGCCCTGTTATGGGAAGGGAATAAGCATTTTCACGGGTTGAACGAGTTCTTCAGGTTTATTGAAAGCCAGAATTACAAAGTCCAGTATAGGGTGATGATGTCCCGATACCGTGGCAAAACAACGTGCCCGGAATGCAAAGGGTCACGATTGCGGAAGGATGCGGGTTATGTGAAGATAAACGGGAAATCAATCAACCAGCTGGTGATGATGCCTGTGAAGGAATTGCTGAGCTTTTTCACCGGAATTGAACTTTCGGATTTCGAAACAACGGTGTCAAAAAGACTCATGACTGAGATCTGCAACAGGCTGCAGGTGATGAATGATGTCGGATTAGGATATCTTACCCTGAACAGGCTCTCCTCTTCGCTTTCTGGCGGAGAATCACAGCGTATAAATCTATCGACTTCCCTCGGAAGCAACCTCGTCGGATCAATGTATATCCTGGATGAACCGAGCATCGGTCTGCATCCCAGGGATACCCAGCGACTGATCTCCGTTTTGCAAAGACTGAAGAACCTTGGGAATACGGTGATCGTTGTTGAGCATGATGAAGACATCATCAAAGCGGCCGATGAGATTATCGATATCGGACCCATGGCCGGGCAACATGGAGGAGAAGTGGTCTTCCAGGGAACCTATGAAGAAATAATAAAAGACAGGAAAAGTATTACAGGGAAATACCTGACCAAACAGCTATCCATTGATATTCCTGAGAAAAGAAAAAAATGGAAAGAATTCATTGAGATCAGGGGCGCACGGGAAAATAATCTCAAGAACCTGAATGTAAAGATCCCGCTGAACGTCTTTACGGTGATCTCCGGGGTTTCCGGATCAGGAAAGACCTCCCTTGTAAGGAAAATACTGTATCCTTCCCTGAAAAAGCTTCATGAGGGTTATGGCGAACGGACCGGGAAATATGATAAGCTCAACGGAGATTATAATCTGCTGGGGTCGGTTGAATTTGTCGATCAGAACCCGATCGGCCGGTCTTCCAGGTCAAATCCTGCAACCTATATTAAAGCATTTGATGAGATTAGGAATCTCTACAGTGATCAGCAATTATCCCGTGTCAGGGGATATAAGCCAGGGTATTTTTCATTCAATGTAGAAGGCGGAAGGTGCGAAGAATGTGAAGGTGAAGGTGTGGTGAAGATCGAAATGCAGTTCATGGCAGATATTTTTCTGACCTGTGAAAGCTGCAAGGGGAAGAGGTATAAGGAAGAGGTGCTCGACATAAAATACCGTCATAAGACGATTGTTGATATCCTGGAAATGACCGTTGATGAAGCCATTGAATTTTTTGCCGATGAAAAGAAACCATCCCTGCTCGAAAAAAAGATTTCCGCTAAACTGAAACCCTTACAGGATGTGGGATTGGGTTACCTGAAACTGGGGCAGTCATCAAGTACCCTCAGCGGCGGCGAAGCACAGCGCATCAAGCTGGCGTTTTTCCTGTCGAAGGGAACAAACGAAAAGCCAACATTGTTCATCTTTGACGAACCAACAACCGGTCTCCATTTCCACGACATCCATAAGCTCCTGCTGTCCCTGGAATCATTGATACGTCATGGTCATACGATCCTTGTGATCGAGCACAATCTCGAGGTGATCAAAAGCGCAGACTGGGTGATCGACCTTGGAAAAGAAGGAGGTGATGAAGGAGGCCGGATCGTTTTTGAAGGAACACCGGAGGGGCTGGCGAAGATGGAAGATTCCTATACCGGTCAATATTTGAAAGATAAATTATGAATGAGGAGTTTGAATTATGAATTATGGGGATGTTCAAAAAATCACATTCAAACAACCACTTTAACGATAAGACGCAATCATTAGGACGGCAGAAATGCGAATTTGCGTCTTTGCGCCTTTGCAGTAAAAGAACTTTTTGAATTAAAACAAGGCAAACATGAAATCAATCAATCCATCCACGGGAGAACTGGTTGCTGATTACAGGGAACATTCGGCAGCGCAAGTCAATGAGATCATTGAAAAAGTGCATGCGGAATGGGAGTTATGGAAGGAAACATCCTTCGAGCATCGAAGCCGGCTTTTCAGGAATGCAGGCCGCATCCTTAGTGATAAAAAGGAGAAGTATGCGACACTTATGACAACCGAGATGGGTAAGATCATGCGCGAATCAGTTGCAGAGGTTGAAAAATGCGCCAATGCCTGTGATTTTTATGCCCTTCATGCTCCCGGGCTTTTAAAGGACCAATTGATTCCATCGGATGCTTCCCGGAGCATTGTCGTGTTCCAGCCGCTAGGCGTTGTGCTCGCGGTAATGCCTTGGAACTTTCCCTTCTGGCAGGTTTTCAGGTTTGCAACCACCGCATTGATGGCGGGAAATGCAGCTGTATTAAAGCATGCTTCAAATGTGCCGGGATGTGCACAGGCCATCGAAGAAATATTTCAGGAAGCCGGCTTCCCCGAAAATCTTTTCCGCACGCTGATGATCCCTTCAGGAATGGTGGAGCCCGTCATTCATCATCCGCATATTGTGGCTGTAACCCTGACCGGAAGCGAGTTTGCAGGCAGCCAGGTGGCTTCTTCAGCCGGAAAACTCATTAAAAAGACAGTCCTAGAGCTTGGCGGGTCCGATGCTTTCATCATCCTTGATGATGCAAACCTGGAAAAAGCTGTTAAAGCTGCTGTTTCCGCCAGGCTCGTCAACCAGGGTCAGAGCTGTATTGCGGCAAAACGGTTCATTGTCATGGAAAACATTGCTGATGATTTTGTCAGGCTTGTAAAATCAGCCATGGAGAAACTTAACATCGGGGATCCTCTTAATTCCACCACGGATATCGGACCCCTTGCAAGAAAAGATCTTGTAGATGACATTCACAGGCAGGTTGAACAATCACTTGAGCTCGGTGCCACGTTGATCCTTGGAGGAAAAAGAGCAGACAGGCCCGGGAATTATTACCTTCCGACGATACTTTCCGATGTCAGGACAGGAATGGCTGTTTACAACCAGGAAACATTTGGACCCGTGATGGCGGTCATCAAAGTAAAAAGTATTGAAGAAGCCATCAAGGTGGCAAATGATTCGGAATTCGGCCTGGGAGGCTGTGTCTGGACCTCCGACCTGGAAAAAGGCAGTGATATCGCCCGTAAAGTGGCAACCGGAGCCATGTTTGTAAATGGGATCACGAAATCCGATCCCCGGCTTCCGTTTGGCGGAATAAAGAAATCCGGATACGGGCGGGAGTTGTCAGAATACGGGATCAAGGAATTCGTTAATATAAAAACTATTTGGATAGGCTGATTGCTGCGCGCCACGAGCTGCAGGCTGCAGGCTTCTGGCTTCTGGCTTCAAGCTTCTGGCTTCAGGCTTCTGGCTATAGGCTTTGGTTTCAGGCCTCGGGTTCATTCCCATGAAAGCGGGAATCCTCCATCCTCCGGCACCTGACCCACGAGTTCCAGCATCCAGCATCCAGTATCCGTTTCAATGAAATTCCAATTTGAAATTTTCGTAAAAGATTTAATAGAATTTTCTATCTTTGCCGCTCAAAATTCTGGCGGGGTAGCTCAGTTGGTTAGAGCGTCGGATTCATAACCCGGAGGTCTCGAGTTCAATTCTCGATCCCGCTACAAAAAGCCCTGCGCATCGATGATCTGCAGGGCTTTCTACCTAAATGCCATCACCATTTTCTGTCCCTTGTAGTGATTAAATCATTTTCCGGATGATTGTTAAACCCTTAAAATAATTCAACCCATGAAAAGGATAGGATTCACTACGATGATTTTGTGTCTTCTTCTATCATTCCCATCATGCAAAAAAATAAAGGGAAAAGGAGATGTAGTTTCTGCAGACAGAACGGTCTCAGGATATACAGGCATCAATGCAGGTATCGAGGGTGATATTTATTTCACGGTTGATTCTGTTTACAAACTTCAGATACTGGCACAACAGAACATCATCGATATCATTGAGACATATGCAGACAATAATAAGCTGATCATAAAAGTCAAGGATCATTATTCATTCGGGGCGCATGATCCGATCAGGATCAATGTTTCAGCGCCTTTGGTCAACTATTTCAACATGAGTGGATCAGCCATAATACACTGTCAGTCAGAAATAATTTCAAACCAGGTAGGTTTCACGATCAGTGGATACGGAGATATAATCGCAGGAGCAATATTTGCTGAGAACCTTAATGCGGATATAAGTGGTTCGGGGAATATGCAAGCATCGGGTGGCTCGGTCAATTTTGAGCACCTGAATGTCAGCGGAAGTGGTAATGTAGACTTCTCATTAGTTCCCTGCGATTCAGTCTATGCCACGATCAGCGGTTCGGGGAATATAAAAGTCCTCGGCAATAAATATCTCGATGGCACGATATCAGGTAGCGGAAGCATCCTGTACGGTGGCAATCCGGTGGTCGTTTCCCACATTTCCGGGTCAGGAACCATTGGGCCTTTATAGGCCACAATAAACAAAAACTGCCCGCCGAATTTTTCCGGCAGGCAGATTTGCTTCACTCAACCAAACCAAAATTACTGAATTACCAGCTTTTGTATCTTTCTATCTTTGTCCCCTGCGGTTAAATTCAGGAAATAAATACCAGGTCTGATGGAATTATCAATTGGAAAAGTCATTGTAAAATCGCCTGGATTTTTATAACCATCGAACATCCGTGAAACCATGTTCCCGCATACATCATACAGGGAAACTTCAACATGACCCTGATCAACCAGTGTGTATGAAAGGGTCACCCGGTCACGCACAGGTACAGGATAAATGACCAATTCCCTTTCAGGATTTACAGGTTCCACACCTGTAGGTGCTTCGGTTACCACTGTTGAGGAAACATAGGTACTGCCGAATGAGACTGCAAATGCCCCATAAAAGGTAACCGTTCCCGAGCCTGCGGGCGGTGCTGTCCAGGAGAACGTCCAGACTGCCGGATTTGCAGCCATAGCTGCATTATGTGTCACATACTTACCGCTTCCCACTAACTTACTGCCTGTCCCCGCAGCAAGAATTCCCAACAATGTACCATCGGTTTTCTGTGGCGACACTTCAAATCCTTTCATCATAGACATATCTCCTGGCACCGTCACCGTAATATTATATGTAGATCCCGAAACATATCCTGAAGCGGGAACATTTGTAGTTATCCATCCTGTAATAGATGTTGCAGATCCTGAATGACACCCTGATGCGGTGCAGTTTTGGCCATCACCGGGTGATCCGGTATAACCAGCCGGAGCCCCGCTCGGGTATTTGGTTCCCTCTTTACCGCTGAACCCATACAGGATCATCATTGTTACGAATGCAATCAGAAATATTGGTAATTTTGTTTTCATCAGCTTTTCTTCTTAATCAACCTTAGTTTTCAAGAACTGCACCAAAATTCATTGGCTTTTCAGGATGTAAAATTATGACAACCGGGCAAGGGGTTTCAAGAGAATAACTACCATATTTTTCTGGTGGTTTATACTATTCCGAACAGGTAATAATACGGTAAGCCTTCATAAAATGCAATTCACAATAGGAATGACATCATTGATAACCAATTGGTTTCCTGGAGAACTACTGAATACCGGAATTCTTATCTTTACATAAAAAATATGGACAGGAGCATTTTTACAGATAAAAACCGGAAACCTTCGGAACCAGATCTGAAGGAAGCCCTTGGTGAAGCATTTTTCCTGTGGCAACTCATCAGGGAATCTTCCTGTAATGAATATAAGGAGGCAATCGAAGAATGGAATTATCCCGGAGAGAAATACGGATGGAGTTTCAGGATCAAAGACAAAAAAAGAGTACTCATTTATTTATTACCAAGAGATAAATATTTCAAAGTTGCTTTTGTTTTCGGACAAAAAGCCATGGACAAGATCATGGCCAGTGATATTGACCCTTTTATAATAGAAGCACTTCAGGCTGCGAAAGTCTATGCAGAAGGACGTGGCATCCGGATCGACATCAGGGACAAGAAAAATCTGGAGGATATAAGAAAACTGATCTCTATCAAGATCAAAAATTAATGCAAATATTTGAAATATTAATTATTTCCGTAATTTTATCATGATTAAAAATCTATGCATATAGATAAAAACATATCTTTAATGATCTGTGAATTATAAAAGAATTCTGCCATGTCTGTTCATTCAACGTTCAACAAGGAATACAACATCGTGGAGATTGACTATTCTGAAAACATCTCCAACGATGAGCTCATTGAAGCTTTATTAACCACCATGGAGTTGGCGAAAAAGGAAAACACAAGGTTATTCCTGGCGGATTGCACTAAACTCATTGGCGGCCACTCGATCATTGACCTTTATGAACTCATTGTTCTATATGAAAAGCTTAATCTTCCGCACGATCTGAAGGAAGCCATTCTCCTGCCCGGAATTCCCGGACCTGTGGAATATGTCAAGTTCTATGAAACTGCAAGTATGAACAGGGGGTACCATGTAAGAATCTTTGACAACCGCGAAGAGGCACTTGGCTGGCTTACTTCAGAATAGCTGAAACAATTGAATTCACAGTATTATCCACCCTGAAAGCAGGATCATGAATTTTATAAGCAAAACCGTTATCGTTACAGGCGCTTATGGTGCGATTGGGAAAGCAATAGCTGCTAACATCGCTGTAAAGGGATATTCTGTTGTGCTTGCTGGAAGGGATGTTCAGCAATTAATGAAAGCAGCAGATGAAATCAGAAACGAATCAGGCAACACGCATATCCGGTTTGAAAAAGTTGATCTGTCAAGTGACAAAAGTATCCGGGAATTTAGAAACAGATGGTCGGGACCATTGCATGTTCTCATAAATAATGGCTGCACAGCTCCAAAGCAAAGAACCCAAACACCGGAGGGCATTGAAATGCAGTTTGCGACCAATGTCCTGGGATATTTCCGTATGATCATGCATTTCTCTCCTTTCATGGAGGGGCTTGATGATGCAAGGATCGTCAATGTTGCCAGTTACTGGGCAGGCAGCCTCGACCTGGATGACCTGGAATTCCGGGAACGAAAATATGATAATGATCAGGCTTATCGCCAGTCTAAACAGGCTGACCGGATGCTTACTGTAGCTTTCGCAGAAAGGCTGAGAAAGGTTCACATACATGTAAATTCATGTCATCCGGGTGATGTGAATTCAAAACTCAGCAACAGCCTTGGCTTTGGGGGAAGCGAATCACCGGACCAGGGCGCTGCCACCCCGGTCTGGCTTGCAACGGATCCGGCATTAAAGAATATCACCTGTAAATATTTTGCAGGAAAGAGTGAAGCTTTCTGCCATTTTTCGCAGGACCATGAAGCGATAAACAGATTATTCGAAATCTGTCAGGAGTACCAGGATCACTCTATTACTTGAAATTAGTCCCTCCTTCTGACGGAACATACCTGGATCGTTCCTATCCTACAATTACAGATGTTCCGTAGCAAATAACCTCAGTGACCCCGCTCATTACTTCGGTAGATTCATACCTGACCCCTACTACTGCATTTCCACCGAGTTGTTCGGCATGGGCAATCATGATATCAAAAGCTTCCTTCCGGGTTTTCTCACAAAGGCTGGAATAAATGGTTATATTACCCCCGGCAATAGTCTGGAAAGCCGCCCCGATATTGCCAAAGATCGATCGCGACCTGACAGTAACCCCCCTGACCACTCCAAGGTTCTTTATAATGGCTGATCCGGGGATCTCAAATGTTGTTGATGTCATTCTCAATTCCATAGCTGTTTTTTTTCAAAGGTAATATATGATTTTCATTCATGCTATCATGATCAGGTGGAATTGAAAAAAATTTTAACTTGCAATGGCAATTGAAGGATGCTGGATGCTGGATGCTGGATGCTGGATGCTGGATACTGGAGATTGATGTTAGAGGTGTTAAGCCCGAGGCCCGAGGCCCGAGGCCCGAGGCCCGAGGCCCGAAGCCTATAACCTGTAGCCTGTAGCCTGTAGCCGACTCAAGAAAATATACAAATTCGAAAACCATGACAACTGAGCACACGTTTAAGAAGAGTCTGAATCTTTTCGACTCCACGGCCATTGTTGCCGGGTCGATGATCGGATCGGGGATCTTTATAGTGAGTGCCGACATTGCAAGGGTCGTCGGATCTCCCGGTTTGTTAATGGTGGTTTGGATCATAACCGGATTCCTTACGCTTTTCGCTGCCCTCAGCTATGGTGAATTAGCAGCCATGTTCCCCAAAGCGGGAGGTCAATACGTTTACCTCAAGGAAGCATACAATCCGCTCACAGGATTCCTTTATGGCTGGACTTTGTTCATGGTCATCCAAACAGGAACTATCGCGGCTGTCGGAATGGCTTTCGCCAAGTTTTTCGGTGTGCTGGTTCCATGGGTTTCTGAATCTGTTGTTTGGTTCAGCCTGAAATTCGTTCATTTCGGCCCCCTGGATCTTGGCTTTTTTACCATGAATGCATTCGATCTTGGTTTTGTCAAATTCGGACCGGTTCAGATCGTAGCAATCCTTTCCATCGTTTTTCTTACATGGCTGAATACGAAAGGGATCAGGGAAGGGAAAAGCGTTCAGAACGCCTTTACTTCCGGGAAAGCAATCTTACTTCTGGCCTTTATAATCATCGGGCTTGCATTTGCAGCCAATTCGAATGCGATTCATCTTAATACAAAGATCTTCTGGGAACCCATGCAAACAAAGGACGGACTGGTTGTTCCGCTATCGGGGTTTGCTATCATCGCCGCGATCGGGATGGCCATGGTGGGATCACTTTTCTCTTCGGATGCATGGAACAACATCACCTTTACAGCTGGTGAGGTCATTAATCCGAAGAAGAATATTCCCCTCAGCTTGTTTTTCGGAACACTTATCGTAACGATCATGTACCTTCTGGCAAATATCGTATATATCACCGTCCTGCCCCTACGTGGTGATCCGGCTGGGGTGTCTGAAACAGCAAGGGGTATGCAGTTCGCTTTGAATGACCGTCTTGGGACTGCGGTCATGTCAGGTCTTTTCGGCAATTCAGCCGTCATCATCATGGCAATTTTCATTGTGATCTCGACATTCGGCTGCAATAACGGGCTGATTCTTGCAGGCGCAAGGGTTTATTATGCCATGTCAAAAGATGGACTGTTCATTAAAAAAGCCGGGGAACTGAATAGCAAGTCCGTTCCTGCCAGGGGTCTCATCTACCAATGCATATGGGCATCCCTTCTATGTCTTTCGGGTACTTACGGACAACTTCTGGACTATGTTGTTTTTGCTGTTCTGATCTTTTACGTATTGACGATTTTCGGGATCTTTCTGCTTCGCAAGTCGTGTCCTGATGCTGAGAGGCCCTATAAAGCATTCGGTTATCCCGTTATTCCTGTGATCTATATCCTGGTTGCCATCCTGATCATGGTCATCCTCCTGATTTATAAGCCCTATTATACCTGGCCGGGTCTGTTTATCGTTATCATGGGTATTCCCGTCTACTTTCTCTGGAAAAAACGACTGAAAAGCAATCAACAATAATCATCGTGATCAAAGGTTTCTTAAAATTGTTATTATTATCAGCATCGATCTTGCTTTTATCATTATCCCTGGGTGCACAATGCATTCCCGTCAATAATGTTTTTCAGGATGGTGAAATGATCTCCTATGAGGTTTCCTATAACTGGGGGCCGATTTGGATGGAAGCAGGACTTGTCACCTTTTCCGTAAAAAGGGAGAATTATCTTGGAAATGACACATGGCATCTCAAGAGTACAGGAAAAACCTACTCCACCTATGATTTTTTCTTTAAGGTCAGAGATTATTATGATTCATGGATCGACCCGAAAACATTCCATTCATTTGATTTCAAAAGGTATATCTACGAAGGAAACTATACACTGGTGAATACCCTGAACTTTGACCGGAAACACAAACTTATTATTTCGAATACAAAATCGAACAATAACCCTGTTCGGAAAGACACTATAAAGATTTCCGACTGCATGTTCGATATGCTTTCCGCCGTTTACTATACCCGGACCCTGGACCTGGCAAACCTGAAAACAGGAGTACACCTTCCTGTACCGGTCGTAATCGATGATAGCGTTTATACAATATACATACAGTCGCTGGGCAGGGAGGTCATCCAGAACAATGATGGAAAATGGTACAAATGCATTAAATTTACAGCAAAAATGGTGCAGGGAACAATTTTCCGCGGGGATGAGGATGTTAAGATCTGGGTGACAGATGATGATAACCGGATACCAATATACATCGAAGCAAAAATAGTCGTAGGCAGTGTGAAAGCACATCTGAAAGAAGCGAAAGGGCTTAAGAATCCGATGAAGAGTTTGATCAAGAGGTGATAGGTTGCAGGCTACAGGTTTCAGGCTGCAGGCTACGAGTTATGGAATATAAAGATTTGACTTTACCATATAATACCAATAAATAATATTTAATTTGTGCATCATGAAAAGACTCATTTTGTTTATGCTGGCAGCAGGGATTGCAGGCTTCCATTCCTGTGCCCCGAAAGAAAATAAGGAAGCGAAAAAGGAAACGCCCCTGATTGAAAAAAAGGAGATGAAACTGACCAGCGACCTGCTTACACCGGAAGTCCTCTGGTCATTCGGAAGAGTAAGTGAGCCCCAGGTTTCTCCTGATAAATCTACAGTTTTGTTCGGGATAACCTATTACGATATTGCCTTGAATAAAGGCAACCGTGAGCTTTATACCATCGGGGTCGATGGCAAGAACCTGAAACAGGTCACGAAAACACCTTTCAGTGAATACAATGCAATTTGGAAGCCTGATGGCAAAAAGATCGCGTTCATGTGCAGTGAAAGCGGCTCAATGCAGATCTGGGAAATGAATCCAGACGGATCGGACAGGAAGAAGATCAGTGAAGTAAAAGACGGGATATCTGGCTTTTCCTACTCGCCGGATCAGAAAATGATCCTTTACACGGCAGAAGTCGTTGTTGATAAAACCGTGAAGGATATTTATCCTGATCTTCCTCTTTCCTCAGGAAGGATCATTACTGACCTTATGTATCGTCACTGGGATTCATGGGTCGATTCGTACAGCCATATCTTTATCGCAAATTATGATGGAAGTAAATTGTCCAATGATATCGACATTATGCAGGGAGAACCCTATGAATCTCCTTTGAAGCCTTTCGGCGGAATGGAACAGATCTCCTGGAATCCCGACTCTAAGGTCATTGCATACACCTGCCGGAAAAAGAAAGGAAAGGAATACGCTGTTTCCACCAATTCGGATATTTACCTTTATGATATCGGCTCAAAACAAACAACCAACATCTCTTTAGGAATGATGGGGTATGATATTGCCCCCGCCTTTTCTCCGGATGGAAAGAAAATAGCATGGGAAAGCATGGAACATGACGGGTACGAGTCGGATAAGAACAGGCTCTTCGTGATTGACCTGGAAACTCAGGTGAAGACGGAATACACGAAATCCTTTGATCAGAATGTAGAAAACCATGCATGGAGCCTGGACGGGAAAACAATTTATTTTACCAGTGACTGGCATGCCACCGATGAGATATACAGGCTTGACTTTCCGGATGGGAAGATCACAAAGCTGACAGAAGGGATCCATAACTATACGGGGGTCATTCCGGCTGGGAACATGCTGATTGCAACACGGATGTCGATGTCAATGCCAGTAGAGATCTATGCTGTTGACGCAACGACCGGAAAGGACACACAGATCACATTTACCAACAAGGAACTTCTTGATCAGCTGGCCATTGCCCCTATTGAGCAACGATGGATCAAGACCACTGACAACAAAGACATGCATACATGGGTCATTTACCCGCCACATTTCGATAAGAACAAAAAATACCCTACACTCCTTTATTGTGAGGGCGGGCCTCAAAGTACGGTGAGCCAGTTCTGGTCATTCCGCTGGAACTTCCAGATAATGGCGGCAAACGGCTATATCATTGTTGCGCCGAACAGACGCGGATTGCCAGGATTCGGAAAGGAATGGAATGAAGAGATCAGCGGGGATTACGGCGGGCAGAACATGAAAGACTATTTCAGTGCGATCGATGCTGTTTCCAAAGAACCCTTTGTGAACAAAGACAAGCTGGGATGCGTGGGCGCAAGCTACGGGGGATTTTCCGTTTATTGGATCGCCGGGCATCACAACAAGCGATTCAAGGCATTTATCGCCCACGACGGGATGTTCGACCTTGAAAGCCAATACCTGTCAACGGAAGAAATGTGGTTTGTGAACTGGGACCTGGGTGGGCCATTCTGGGATAAAAACAATAAAATTGCCCAGAGATCGTATGAAAATTCACCATCACGGTTTGTCCAGAACTGGGATACACCAATCCTGGTTGTCCATAGTGAACTGGATTACCGGATCCCCGTTACACAGGGAATGGAGGCCTTCAATGCAGCTGTATTGAAGGGTGTGCCGGCGGAATTCCTTTATTTCCCGGATGAGAACCATTGGGTGCTGAAACCACAGAATGGGATCCTCTGGCAGCGGACATTTTTTAGCTGGCTTGACAAGTGGCTTAAATAATATGACAAAGGCTTATTCCCTTGAAGAAAATATTGTCAGGGCTGCGTCAATACTGAAGAATTCAACTTTCACGACAGCTTATACCGGGGCAGGGATTTCCGTCGAGAGCGGCATCCCTCCTTTCCGTGGAACTGGCGGCCTGTGGACAAAATATGACCCCGCCCTGCTCGATATCGATCATTTCCACCAGGATCCGAAAAGGGCCTGGAAGATCATTAAAGAGATTTTCTATGATTTCTTCGGAAAAGCAAGGCCAAACAGGGCTCATCTGGTGCTTGCTGAAATGGAAGCTAAAGGATTGCTGAAACGGGTGATCACCCAGAATATCGACAACCTTCACCAGGAAGCAGGAAGCTGCAACGTTTTCGATTTCCACGGGAACTCCCGGAAAATGGTATGTCTCCACTGCCATGCCAGGTACAATGCAGCAAATATCAGCCTTGATCACCTCCCCCCCACATGCAGGCAATGCGGAGGCATCCTGAAACCCGATTTTACTTTTTTCGGAGAAGCAATACCAGAAGTCCCGCTTACCGCTGCTTACGAGGCTGCTTCAATCTCCACCGTATTCCTGATCATCGGAACGACCGGGGAAGTAATGCCGGCCAACCAGATCCCATTCCTGGCGAAAAGCAATGGTGCAAACATCATAGAGGTCAATCCGAGTGAATCCAACTATACCAATAATATAACGGATGTGTTCCTGAAAGGAAAAGCAGGAGAAGTGATGGATGCGCTTTCTGAAAAACTATTTGCCCCGACCCTGTAAAATGATCAGGATCGTATAGATCATTATTTTAAAGTCCATCGCCAGCGACATATTTTCAATATACAGCAGATCGAATTTCAGGCGCTCTATCATCTGGTCAACATTCTCAGCATAACCATACTTAACCTGTCCCCAGGATGTAATGCCTGGCTTTACTTTATGAAGCAACCTGTAATGCGGTGCGCGCGCTACAATCTGGTCAATATAGAATTTCCGCTCAGGGCGCGGACCAACAAGACTCATATCCCCTTTAAGAACGGTATAGAACTGGGGGATTTCATCCAATCTTACCTTACGGAGAAATTTCCCGAATTTTGTAATTCTCGCATCATCCTTGGATGAAAGCATCGGCCCATTTTGCTCGGCATCCCTGTACATGGTCCGGAATTTATGCATTTTGAAAGGCCGGCCCTTGAGCCCGATCCGCTCCTGGGAAAACAGAATTGGCCCGGGGGAGGTCAGCTTTACCCCAATGGCAGTAATGACCATCACCGGGAGAAGGATGATCAGGCATATTATGGATACAATGATATCAAGGATCCTTTTTATTGACATCTGCCAGTCAGGCATCAGATCCGGGTAGATCTGAATGAGGGGCGCATGGAAGATGGAGGTTGTTTTCACTGATCCCACAAGGATATCCTGCATAACCGGTATGATCTTGATCACAACATCGGTTTCCTCAAGTTGTGTTATAATATTTTCAATAGTGTGATTTTCAGAATGCTCGATGGCAATGATCACCTCCTCGATACCCTTTTCCTTGACCAGGCTGTTCAGATCGTTCAGCCCCCCCAGATGCGGTATGTATTCCGCTAATTTATAGGAATCATATCCTTCAGCATTGATAAAACCGATAAACTTGTTCCCTGAGGACTTTTCCTGGTTCTCGATCTCTTTATATATGGAGACTGCATTTCCGTTGCTTCCGATAATTATTGTATTGAAGCCAATGATCTTGTTATGTATCCTGTAAGCGGTCTTTGAGGTCAGGTAAAACCTGAATGATCCTGTAAAGAACAGGTGTGAGATCAACAGTACGAAAAAGAATTCAATATAGGTCTTATTCGAAAGGATAATGTCATCAAGAATGAGAGCAAAGAATATGATCGTAACACCAATAAAGGTGATCAGAACCGTTTGTCCGAATTCTTTCAGCCTTGCCTTCCTGTATATTTTCCGGTAAGTCCCGATAAGAACATAAAGCAGGAGCCAGAAAAGCGGGACCATGATCAGTCCTGCATAGAGGTTTTTATCCAGGAATATCAGGTTGAGTGATTGAAAAATGGAGTGATCAACGGTATATTTGCGGTAAACAAAAAACAACATCCAGGTAATCAGGGCAGCAAAATAATCTGCCGTAATGTATTTGATCACCTGAAGCCTCCTGTTCATATCCGTCGTTCCTTTCGCTTCTTACCTTTACTTTGTTACCACTTTAATATTATCCAGGAGGATCTCACCTGAATCACTGTCACTGTCAAGATCTGCGATATAATAAACCTTGAATGCAGTTGCCCCGGAATAATTGTTCAGGGAAGTGGTAAGGTCGATGTAAATTTTTTTCCATTGCCCGTTTGTTGGCAGAGCGGTGAATACCGATTGCTGAACCAATGACTGGTACATATAAACGACCACACCGACTGTAAGATTATTATTCGTATTAAAATTCATTTCAAGATAAACCGGGGCGGAAGGAATGGTGTAACTGCTGTGTGACACCCATTCAAGGTGATTTTTATCCTTGGTAAGTTCTATAATTGCAGAATGATTGCCTTCGAATGTTTTCGCGGATCCCGGGTCAGTTTTCGCTACACCAACGAGGCTTCTGGGTGTTGTATCCAATGCCATGCCCGGACCTTCAAAGTCTTCTATCAGTAAAAACATTGTGGAGGATTCGTACGTTGTAGGGGCTTTATCAATGGTAATAACAGAATCGGGTGTGAAGGTTAAATCCAATTTAATCGGAGCATAAAAAGGATAACTTGTACGGGTGGTGGCAATACCGTTTTTTTTGATACCGGCAAAGATCTGAACGAAATGATTCCCCTGCTCAAGAACCGGGAATTTTGCTGGCAACTGAAAGGCACCTATCAATTCATCATCCACATAGACCCATGCATCGGTGATGTTTTGCGAAACACTGCCTACAATAGATGGCTTATCCGTAGTAAGGGCAATCGTATTTATCTTCAGGTATGCAGGAATCGTCTGATCACCCGAAAATTTTTCACAGGTGGTGAGAGAAAGAAGCAGGGAAAACAGCAATAACAGAATAAGAAAGTGTAAATATCTCTGATAAATCATATCAACGTGCTGAGAATATTCCCAAATAATTTTAACGGTCTATTTTTTTTTATATTGTCCAGGGAAAATAGAAAAGAAATGAACAATATTATTTGAGTGGTAAAAAATCGTATCAGAGATTTGCAGCTGACTGGCTGATCTTGTCGATGACTTTATAAGCCACGTCCAATGCGCTATATCCGTCATTTATCGTAACGGATGGCAGTGTATTGTTGATGATCGCTGAATAAAAGCTTTCCAGCTCACTTTTGATCGCATTTGTCGGTTTGATCTCAGGTTTATCGAATGCAATCACCTTCTGCCCTTTACCCGGACCAAGGTCGATCTTGAATCCCAGCGGATTTGGCGTTTCATCACTGGCATCCTTTATCCTTACAACTTCCGCTTCTTTTTTCAGAAAATCGACGGAAATATAGGCATCCTTCTGGAAGAACCTGGATTTCCTCATTTGCTTCAGTGAAATCCTGCTTGCAGTAAGGTTTGCTACGCACCCGTTATCGAACTCAATCCTGGCATTCGCTATATCCGGTGAATCGCTTACAACAGCAACGCCACTGGCGCTGATCTTCCGGATGTTGCTCTTCACAACACTAAGTACAATGTCTATGTCATGGATCATCAGGTCAAGAATGACAGGTACATCGGTCCCTCTCGGATTAAACTGGGCCAGGCGGTGAGATTCAATGAACATAGGTTTTGTGAGGTAAGGCTCAACAACGAGGAAGGCCGGGTTGAACCGTTCCACATGACCCACCTGCACCTTGACATTTGCTTCCACTGCTATTTTAATGAGTTCCTGAGCTTCTTCAAGGGTTGTAACAATGGGTTTTTCGATGAACACATGCCTGAATTTCTTCAATGCCTTTGATGCACACTCGAAATGGGAAATGGTGGGAGTCACGATATCAACCACTTCAACCGCATCGATCAGTTCGTCGAGCGAATTCCATCGTTTCAGGCTGTATTCCTGTTCAACCGTCTCAGCAATCTGATCATTCGGATCATAAAAACCAACCACTTCAAAATCCGGGATCTCCTTCAGGCACTTAATATGGATCTTACCAAGGTGACCGGCACCGAGTACACCTATTTTCAGCATATGGTAATATTTTTCGTTTGGATACTTGATAATTAATGAGAAAAACTTCTTCAGTCATCCCCATTATTTTTGCAAAAGTAGCGCTTTTGAAGCGAATGAATTACTATTTTCGTGAAATATTTATCGTTTATAAATACTGAATAATCCTGCATTAATGATTGATTCATTCAAGCATAAAGGATTGAGAAAAATCCTGGTAGATACAATACGGTCAAAGGGGATAAAAGATGTCAATGTTCTCGAGGCTATTGGCAAGGTCCCCAGGCACCTTTTCTTTGAATCTTCATTCCTGAAGTATGCATATGAGGATAATCCTTTCCCGATTGGTGCAGGGCAAACCATTTCACAACCTTTTACCGTGGCATTCCAGACGGAATTGCTGGGGATAAAAAAGGGTGATAAAGTACTTGAGATCGGCACCGGTTCAGGGTACCAGGCTTGCATCCTTGCGGAACTCGGTGCGAAGGTCTTTACCATCGAGCGGCAACGAAGCCTTTTTGACAAGGCTGTCAAATTCATCCCATCCATGGGCTACACGATTAAGTTGTTTTATGGAGATGGGTATAAAGGGTTGCCTGCTTATGCCCCTTTTGATAAGATCCTTGTAACAGCCGGGGCCCCTTACATTCCCCAGCCGCTTATTGATCAGCTGAAACCAGGCGGATTGCTTGTGATCCCTGTTGGGGCAACCGATACCCAGGTCATGACGACCATCCGGAGGATCTCCGAAACAGAATGTGTAAAAACGGAATATGGGGCCTTCAAGTTCGTTCCGCTGCTTGGGAATAAGGCAAGTGACTAGGCAATTACTTAGTTGTTGAGTTGTTGATTTGCAAAGTTGGCTGATTTTTAATCTAAGGACCCTGTGACTTTGTGACCCTGTGACTTTTAATCCAAAACATAATACCATGAAAAAATTGATTTTATTTGCAAGTCTTACCGTACTGATCATTGCCTGCTCAACGGAGAAGGTGAATTTCGGTCAGTTGCAGGACAGGAATGGATTATTCTATCTTGTCAATAGTGACAAGCCATTCAGCGGGGAAGTTGTTTCCTTTGTCAATGGGAAGATTGAGTTTGAAGGTATCATTGAAAATGGGCTCAGGACCGGACGATGGGTTTATTACCATCCAAACGGACAAAAGAAGCAGGAAGGCAATTACAGCGAAGGTTTGAAAGAAGGAAACTGGACTTCATGGAAAGAAAACGGACAATCTGATTTTGTGGAAGTGTATAAGTTCGGGAAAAATCTTAAAAATGAAGCAAAACCTGATTCAGCATCAGTCCAGGATCCCGCAAAGGACCCCCTTGTCACCAGCCAGACGGCAACTCAGCAGACACAACAAACTGAACCTGTGAAGCCAGCGAAAATTACGCCCGCTGAACAAAAATCAAAAACAGAAAAAACCGCAGAGACGGAACCTGCAAAAAAGATGGAAAAGAAAGAAGAAGCAGTTCTGTGGCAACGTCTGCATGGTGCCCCGGTCAAATACCTCGACGGAATTCCATACACCGGTGCTGTTGTCAAATACTGGCCAAACGGTAACAGGGAATTTTACGGATATATGCATTCCGGCAGAAAAACAGGAAAGTGGACGTACTACGACAAGTACGAGCATATTAAGAACATCAAATATTATTAGCCATCCGCCGCCTGATCCTCCGGACAAACGCATAGGAGAAGCCGATCGTCATAATGATCGCTCCTGCCCAGAGAATATTAATATAGGGATTCATTATTGCCTTTATGACGATATAATCCTGGTCCTTCCCGACAAATGATATATAAAGGTAATAATCCCGCATCAGGAAGTGTTTCGTATCAGGATTGTATACATCTCCCATCCGTGGATGGCTGTTGACTGATGGAAACAAGGTGAATTGCTGTTTAAAGCCATCTACATTCCTTTTAAGGAAATCAAGCTTGTAGATTGTTGTGTTCCCCTGTGACTTCTTATCCGAATAAACGATATAAAACCCCTTCATGTAAAGGGTATCGTTCCGCTGAAGCAGCAGATTCTCTTCATTCGTCTTTGTGTCGCCAAGATCGAACGTGGATGTATTGGATGAAATGATCGTGGAATTGGAAAAAGTCAGCAACGTTCCCAAAAGAAATGTTCCGAATCCGAGATGAGAAATGATTGCAGCGATATTCCTTGGTTTTGCAATGTTAAAAACCAGGTTATACAGGGATGAGGTAAGTCCGAAAAAAATGAACAGAAGAAGGAACGCCAAGTTAAAGTTCCTTACAACCCCGGAAACCAGGAATGGAATAACAAGGGCTATTGAGAGAAGGAATGGGATCATCATTTTCCGGAGAAATCCCCTGGCTTCATTTTCCTGGTAATTGAGGAATTGCGAGAATCCGATAAATCCGATGATAAGCAATGAATATGGGGTCTGCCACTTGTTGAAAAATCCTACCCTGTCGGCCGGAGGTGCAATATCTGTATGGAAAAGACTGTTAAAAACTGGGATTGACGTTGTGAAAACAATCTGGAAAGCAGACAGAACAATTATAATTGCCCCGATAAACATCCAGAATTCCCGGGATAAGATCTTATCACCTTTCTTTTTATAGATCCTTTTTCCATGGACAATGATCAATACCGTCATGAGGATCAGGAATACGATAAGGAACATCAGTAATTGTGTTGTCATCCCGTTATCACCGAAAGAATGCGCTGAAGTGTTTGCCAGGACCCCGCTGCGGGTCAGGAAACTTGCATAGAGAACAAGCACATATGAAAGGCAAATAAAAATAAAGGAAGTGAGAAGGGCATAATTCTGTTTTTTTGCGATGAGCAGGAAGTGTATGCTGGCGACCAGTGTCATCCATGGAACAAGGGATGAATTTTCCACCGGATCCCATGACCAGAATCCGCCAAAAGTAAGTGAAACATAAGCCCAGGCACCACCAAGCAGAATTCCGGCTCCGAGCACTGTTGCTGAAATTATGGTCCACGGAAGTGCCAGGCGGATCCATGAAAGGTAATCCTTTTTCAGTAAAGCCGCAATTGCATATGCAAATGGAACCAATGCGAGCGCATATCCCAGGAAAAGGATCGGTGGATGGATCGTCATCCAGATATTCTCGAGCAATGGATTCAGTCCGTTGCCATCGACAAGGGATTGCAGGTAATCTGGCTGGGTAAATATCGTTCCTTCCAGGCTGGGCAATGTATCGCGCAAAAGGGTAAACGGACTTCCGCCAATTTTAGCAGCGCCCAGATGGATCCCGAGCATCATGGAGGTAACGAAGACCTGTGACAGCGATACGATCATCATCACCTGGGTCTCCCATTTTCTTGCGATAAAAACAAGGATAACCCCTATCAGAGCCTGGAAGATGGCCCAGGTAAGAAAGCTTCCCTCCTGTCCTGCCCAGAAACACGAAATGATGTATTTGACCGGAAGTGATTTGGATGAATATTCCCACACATAAGAGTACTCGAAATAATGCCGGAAGATCAGGTAATACAGGATAAAACCAACGGCTACGAGCGAGAAAGCATGAAGAAGGAAAAAACCCTTTGCTGCTTTTTGAAGCAGGCCCCACGGACTCTTTACGTTTCTGTAATTAAGAAAGTACAGGATCGTTGCCAGGATGGAAGCCGCAAATGCGGTCCACACAAATCCTTTTCCGATCAGCCCGGGGAGAATATGTTCACCAATGTATTGCATTCTTATATCTATATGGTTAAATCCGTGCAAAATTACTCTTTTAACCGTGAAAAATAAAATTCTGATTATCTTCGCTTAAAAATATGAATATGAAAAAGATCGGACTCATCGGGGGGTCGGGACTCGAAAAGCTTAATATTTTCAGCAATGCCGAAGAAATCATTGTTTCAACTCCTTACGGAGATACCAGTTCTTCATTCTATAAAGGCAGGATCGGAAATTGCGAGGTTTATATCCTCTCACGGCATGGAAGACAGCACAGGATCACTCCCACCCACGTAAACAACAGGGCCAATATCGATGCCATGCGCCAGATTGGCTGTGAATGCATCATCGCAACCACAGCATGCGGCAGCCTCAAAGATGAGATCGGGCGCGGACACATAGTGATCCTCGATCAGTTTATCGACTTTACCATCCATCGTGCGCGAACATTTTTCGATGTATTTGAACCTGGCCAGATGAAACATACTCCGATGGGAGATCCTTTTTCAGCCGATCTGCGGAAACTGATCAACGAAACTGCTTCGGATCTCAACCTGCCGTATCATCCTTCTGGTACGGTTGTCACCATTGAAGGACCACGGTTTTCCACCAGGGCTGAATCGAAAATGTTCAGGATCCTCGGCGCAGATGTCATCAATATGAGCACGGCCCCGGAAGCCACTCTGGCCAATGAGGCGGGTATCCCTTATGCTGCAATCGCCTTATCCACTGATTATGACTCCTGGAAACATGATGAAAGCCCCGTCACATGGGAAGAGGTTTTAAAGGTATTCGAGGAAAATGTTGTACATGTAACGGATCTTCTGGTCCGGCTCCTGGCAAAAATCGGATCAGAATGATCTGATTGTGTATTTTAAATAATTATCATATGAGAGTCTTTTTGAGGGTATTTTGGCTGGCGGACTTCTTACTGATACTTTGTTCCGGAAGACCGCAAACGGGATTATTCCTTAACCATTTTTCCGCCGGGTTCACACAGCCGACCTGTATCGCAAATGCGGGTGACAACCGGCTTTTTGTGACTGAACAGGCGGGATTGATACGAATTGCTGATTCACTTGGGAACATAAAACCTTTGCCTTTCCTCGATATATCAGACCGTGTCAATTCAGCCCTGACGGAACAGGGTCTTCTTGGACTGGCCTTTCACCCGGAATTTCAATCAAACGGCTATTTTTATGTAAATTACACCGGGACAGGCGACAGTACACATATTTCAAGGTTCAGCGTTAGCCTTCAGAATGCAGACAGTGCCGTTGCGGCGAGTGAAAAGAAACTGATGACTATATACCAGCCATACACGAATCATAATGGTGGCGATCTGCAATTCGGTACGGATGGCTTCCTTTACATTGGGATGGGAGATGGCGGTTCGGTAGGCGATCCGGAGAACCGGGCGCAGGATTCACTGCAGCTCCTGGGAAAGATGCTCCGTATTGATGTCGACAACGGCGATCCCTATGCAATACCAGTTACAAACCCCTTTTATGATCACACAGGAGTACGGCAGGAAATCTGGGCGCTTGGTATGAGAAATCCATGGAGGTTCAGCTTTGACAGGGCCACCGGTGATCTCTGGATCGGAGATGTCGGCCAGAACATGTTCGAAGAGATCGATTATCAGCCTGCTGCAAGTGCGGGAGGTGAAAATTACGGCTGGCGCTGTTATGAGGGTGATACAGTTTACAATCAAGTGGGTTGCGGCACTCCTGATCATTATACATTCCCTTTATTCACCTACCGGCATGAAAGTTCAGATCCGTGCAACTCGGTAACAGGTGGATATGTTTACAGGGGAAGCAAATATCCACCGATGTCGGGCCGATACTACTTCGCGGATTATTGCACAAATGATTTATGGTCAATCCGACAGGTCTCCGGATCATGGACAATCTCCTACCTTGGCAGATTCGGATCCGACAATTTAAGCACCTTCGGCGAGGATGTTCATGGGGAACTCTATGCTGCAGCGCGGACGAGCGGAATTATTTACCAGGTTGCCGATACTTCAGTGGAATCTGTTCCGACCATAGAGTATGGGTCAATTTCAGTTCAACCCAATCCATTCAGGCAAATTGTAAGCATATCCATCCTTTCGTATTACAGGTCAACCACCAATGTTAATTTATTAAATATCCAGGGAAAAATGATCCGGTCATATGAAATTCGCGAAAAAAAAACAGCCCTGGATCTTGGATTCCTTGACCCGGGGCTATATCTTCTTGAAATCCGGCAAAACGGCCAGACATTCTACAGAAAGCTAATCAAACAGTAGCTTTTACTCCTGTTACCTGGCGTACTTAAAATCTTTCCCAGGGTATTTAGCGGCTGTACCAAGTTGTTCTTCAATTCTCATCAACTGGTTGTATTTTGCGATACGTTCCGACCTGCATGCAGATCCCGTCTTGATCAGGCCTGTGTTCAGTGCGACTGCAAGATCGGCAATGGTTGTATCTTCCGTTTCTCCTGATCTGTGGCTGATCACTGCGGTATAAGAGTTACGATAAGCCAGGTTTACGGCACTGATCGTTTCTGTCAGTGTCCCGATCTGGTTCACTTTGATCAGTATTGAATTGGCCACGCCTTTGTTTATTCCTTTCTGCAATCTGTCAACATTGGTAACGAAAAGATCATCGCCGACGAGCTGGATCTTGCTCCCCAGTTCCTTGGTCATCAGTTTCCATCCATCCCAGTCATCCTCTGCCATGCCATCCTCGATGGAAATGATCGGGTAGCGTTTCACCCAATCTTTCCAGAAATCCACCATTTCTTTTGGGGAAAGCTTGTCGCCTGTAGATTTATGAAGATGGTAAACATTTTCCTCAGGGATAAAGTATTCGGAAGAAGCCGGGTCAAGGGCAATGTAAATGTCCTTCCCTGGTTTATAACCAGCCGTTTCAATCGCCTTAAGGATAACTTTCAGGGCTTCTTCATTTGACTTCAGGTTTGGAGCAAAACCGCCTTCGTCACCAACATTGGTGGAGTATTTGCCCTTCTTCAGAACATTTTTCAGGTGATGAAATACTTCGGCCCCCATTCTGATCGCCTCAGTGAAAGAATCTGCTCCTACCGGCATGATCATGAACTCCTGGAAATCGATTGAATTGTCGGCATGTGAACCTCCGTTAAGAATGTTCATCATGGGTATTGGCAGGGTATTGGCAGAAACACCGCCGAGATAACGATACAATTGCTGGTTTGTGGACTGTGCCGCTGCATTGGCGACTGCAAGAGATACACCGAGGATTGCATTTGCGCCTAATTTCCCTTTATTATCCGTTCCGTCGAGATCGATAAGTTTCTGGTCGATCTCTACCTGGTCAGTAACGTACATCCCAGCAATTTCCTCAGCAATGACCTTATTTACATTCTGAACTGCGTTCAGGACTCCTTTACCCAGGTAAAACTTCTTGTCTCCATCACGAAGCTCCACGGCCTCATGAACTCCGGTGGATGCGCCGGATGGCACTGCTGCCCTGCCCAGGATCCCACCATCTGTAACAACATCGACTTCAATTGTCGGATTCCCGCGTGAATCGAGAATCTGACGTGCATGTACCGAAATGATTGTGCTCATATTTTCAGTTTTTAAAATGATTACTTTCCTAAAAAAAAAGGATAAAAGTCATAATGCCTTTTATCCTTTATTACATCAATGAATGTTCTTTATTTCTCTTCTTCGGCTGCAGGAGTTTCCTGATCCGTTTGTTCTTCCGGCTTTTCTTCTTTAACCTGATCTTCAACAACAGGCTTTTCGGTTTTCTTTACTTTCTTTGCTTTTGCTTCAGATGTTGCACCTGCAGTTTCAATCTCGCCTGTTGCCTTGTCGGATGTTTTCTTGGCCGGACTTCTGCGACGGCGGGTCGTCTTGGTCTTGACCTCTTCTTTTCCACCGAGCATGATTTCATTATAATCCACCAGTTCGATGAAACACATATCAGCATTATCACCAAGCCTGGTCCCTGTTTTCAGGATACGGGTATAACCTCCGGGACGGTCAGCAATTTTCTTCGAAATCTCCCGGAACAATTCCGTAACTGCTTCTTTATTCTGCAGGTGACTGAATACAACCCTTCTTGAATGGGTTGAGTCTTCTTTCGAATGTGTCAGAAGTGGTTCAATATATGTACGCAGCGCTTTTGCTTTTGCAAGTGTCGTACTGATCCTTTTATGGAGTATCAACGATGAAGCCATGTTTGACAGAAGTGCTTTCCTGTGTGAACTGGTCCTCCCTAAGTGGTTGATTTTCTTTCCGTGTCTCATTTCAATTATTCCTTATCTAATTTATATTTTGAAGTATTCATGCCAAATTCCAGGCCCTTTGTTTTCACAAGTTCTTCGAGTTCGGTCAGTGATTTCTTACCGAAATTTCTGAATTTAAGAAGGTCATTCTTGTTAAACGCAACAAGATCCCCAAGGGTTTCAACATCAGCTGCTTTCAGGCAGTTGAGGGCTCTTACTGACAGGTCAAGATCGACCAGTTTTGTCTTCAATAGCTGGCGGATATGGAGCGAAGTTTCATCGAATTCCTCTGTAACAGCTTTTTCAGCTGTATCCAGTGTGATCTTTTCATCTGAAAAGAGCATAAAATGGTGGATAAGGATCTTTGCAGCTTCCTTCAGTGCTGTTTTTGGATGGATTGAACCATCTGTCTCAACATCGATAACCAGTTTTTCATAGTCCGTTTTCTGTTCCACCCTGTAATTTTCAACATGATAGGTAACATTCCGGATCGGCGTATGAATAGAATCTATAGGTATTCTGCCAATGATTGAACCAAGGGTTTTATTTTCCTCGGCGGGGACATAGCCACGTCCTTTATCGATTGATATCTCCATGGTAACCTTTACATTTGGTTCCATATGGCAGATAACAATATCCGGGTTCAGAACCTGGAATACCGACAGAAATTTATTGATATCGCCGGCTTTGAATGAATTCTGCTGGGCGATAATAACCGTAACTTTTTCTGAAGATTCGGTTTCTATCTGACGTTTGAACCTGATCTGTTTCAGGTTCAGGAGTATTTCCGTGACATCCTCAATCACCCCTTTGATGGTTGAGAATTCCTGGTCGACACCTTCTATTTTAACTGAAGTAATTGCATAACCTTCCAGTGAGGAAAGCAATATCCTTCGTAAAGCATTACCGATTGTGATCCCAAAACCCGGTTCCAGCGGACGAAATTCAAAGACACCTTTGTAGTCATCTGCTTCGACCATGATCACCTTATCTGGTTTCTGGAAAGGTAATATCGCCATGTTATATTTTTTAAATTTATTAAACGTTTATTTTGAGCAAACCCGGAAGACTCCGGCTTTAACAGGTTGTTGCTTTATTTGGAATACAACTCGACGATCAGTTGTTCTTTAATATTTTCGGGAATTTCAGATCTTTCGGGATAATTCATAAATTTTCCTGTCATAAGATTGCCATCCCATTCGAGCCAGGAAAATTGGTTTGAACGTCCGGAAAGTGAATCGGTTATCATTTCAAGAGACTTTGATCGTTCCCTGACACTAATGATATCGCCTGGTTTCAGTTCAAATGAAGGGATGTTACAAACTCTGCCATTCACAATTATATGTCTGTGGCCGACAAGTTGACGGGCACCACTTCTGCTTGGGGAGATCCCAAGGCGAAAAACGACGTTATCCAGCCTGGATTCGATTAATTGTAACAGAACCTCACCGGTAATCCCCTTTTTCCTGGATGCTTTCAGGAAGATATTTTTGAATTGCTTTTCAAGGATCCCGTATGTATATTTAGCTTTCTGCTTCTCCATCAACTGCGTACCGTATTCTGAAAGTTTAGCCCTTCTTTTCGACTGTCCATGCATTCCCGGTGGATAATTTTTCTTTTCATAAGATTTATCCGCACCAAAGATCGGATCTCTGAACTTTCTCGCAATTCTTGATTTTGGACCAATGTATCTAGCCATGTTGCTTTATATGATTAAATTTTAATAAATGCTCAATTATACCCTTCTTCTTTTCGGCGGTCTGCAACCATTGTGTGGCAATGGAGTTACATCCATAATTTCGGCCACCTCGATCCCGGAAGTATGGATGGTACGGATTGCGGATTCACGTCCGGCACCCGGTCCCTTTATAAAAACCTTTACCTTACGCAGGCCCAGGTCGTAGGCAACCTTCGATGCTTCCTGTGCTGCCATCTGTGCAGCATACGGGGTGTTTTTCTTGGATCCTTTAAAACCCATTTTCCCTGCGGAAGACCAGGAAATGACCTGACCATTGTTATTGGTGAGTGTAATGATGATATTATTGAAAGATGCATTTACGTAAGCTTTTCCAATAGCATCTATCTTTACAACCCTTTTCTTTGAACTTTTTTCAGACTTTGCCATGTTTAATTTTCTGCTTTCTTAATTTACAAATACAATATACTGGCTAATGACCGGATTAACCTTTCGTTGCCTTCTTTTTGTTTGCAACTGTCTTTTTTCTTCCCTTCCTGGTTCTTGCATTATTTTTCGTGCTCTGACCTCTGACCGGAAGTCCCTGGCGATGGCGAACACCACGGTAACAACCAATATCCATGAGTCGTTTTATGTTCATCTGAACTTCTGAGCGAAGAGCGCCTTCGACCTTGATATTTTCTGTGATGGTCGTACGGATCTTGTTCAGATCCTCGTCATTCCAGTCCTGGACTTTCTTATTCCAGTCAACGCCGGCTTTCGTCAGTATTTTCTGGGCTGTACTGCGACCAATACCATAAATATATGTGAGGCCTATTTCACCCCTTTTCTGTTTAGGTAAATCGATACCTGCAATTCTGGCCATATGAATTTATTATTTGATTTGTTGTATTAACCTTGTCTTTGTTTGAATTTCGGGTTCTTCTTGTTGATGATATAAAGTTTCCCTTTTCTGCGTACGATCTTACAATCTGCAGATCTTTTCTTTATTGATGCTCTGACTTTCATTTTATCGAGATTTTCTATTGATATCTGAATGTTATACGTCCTTTTGTAAGATCGTAGGGTGACATTTCGATTTTAACTCTGTCGCCGGGGAGGATTTTGATGTAATGCATCCTCATTTTCCCTGAAATGTGGGCTGTTATAACATGCCCGTTTTCCAGTTCCACCCGGAACATTGCGTTACCGAGGGATTCGACGACAGTACCATCTTGTTGAATTGACGTTTGTTTAGCCATTATAACTCTTATATTTTGTTGGGTCCTAAAACTTCCTCGATGTACCTGAAGGTTGAAAGCACATCCGCTTTCTCCTTCCTGATCGCAACAGTCAGTTCATAATGTGCTGATGGTTGCCTGTCTGCCGTCCTGATGGTCCAGCCGTCCTTGGCCTGAACTATGTTCTTGGTCCCCAGGTTGATCATCGGCTCTATACAGATCGTCATTCCCTCCAACAGCTTCGGACCAGTTCCCCTTTTCCCGAAATTCGGAATGTCGGGTTTCTCGTGCAAATGTTTGCCAATCCCATGTCCCACCAGTTCGCGTACAACTGAAAAGTTGAACGATTCAACATAATCCTGTACCGCAGCACTGATATCTCCTACCCGTTTTCCTGCTACAGCCATTTCTATTGCAAGAAAAAGCGATTCCTTGGTCTTTTTCAGCAAGTTCATCACGACCGGGTCAATTTCCCCGACAGCGAAGGTATATGCTGAATCACCGTAAAATCCTTTCCTGATGCTACCGCAATCAATCGAAACTATATCACCATTTTTAAGAACTCTCTCTCCCGGTATCCCGTGTACAATCTCCTCATTTATTGAAACACAAAGGGTACTTGGAAATCCATTATATCCTTTAAAACCCGGGTAAGCACCTTCTGAGGTCAAAAACTCCTCTGCAATCCTGTCAAGCTCAATGGTGGTTACACCCGGTTCAATATATTTTGCAACTTCGGCAAGGGTTTTACTGACAATAACAGCATTTTCCCTCAGAATCTCTATATCTTCTTCACTCTTTATTTCCATTCAATATCTCAGCGATTTTATCCGGTCATGCTGTAAGCAGAACGGCCTTTTATCCTGCCTGATTTTGTTAATCCGTCATAATGCCTCATCAGAAGATGACTTTCTATCTGCTGCAATGTATCAAGAACGACACCTACCAGGATCAGCAGGGAGGTACCGCCATAGAATTGGGCAAATTGCGTATTCACTCCCCATAATCTTACGAAAGCCGGCATAATTGCAACGAATCCCAGGAATATGGATCCCGGTAATGTAATTCTCGACATCACATTGTCAATAAATTCAGCAGTTTTCTTTCCGGGTTTAACACCAGGAATAAACCCGCCATTCTTCTTCATGTCTTCTGCCATCTGATTCGGGTTTACCGTGATAGCCGTATAGAAATATGTGAAAAGGATGATCAGGATAAAGAATGTAATGTTGTAGGCAAAACTGTTAAAATCAGTAAATACCCGTGCAATACCGGTCAGTGTATCGGAGTTCGCGAAACCGGCCAATGTCAAAGGCAGGAACATGATAGCCTGGGCAAAGATGATGGGCATAACCCCTGCAGCATTGACCTTTAATGGAATATACTGCCTGACTCCGCCGTATTGTTTGTTACCCACGATACGTTTGGCATACTGAACGGGGATCCTCCGTGTTCCCTGGACAAGAAGGATCGTCACAAGGATCACAAACACCAGGAATGCAAGTTCAACGACAAACACAACAAGTCCGCCACCTTTTTGTTCCATTCTTGAAACAAGTTCGCCGAATAATGCGAATGGCAAACGTGCCATGATACCAACCATGATGATCAGCGAAATACCATTTCCAATTCCTTTATCCGTGATCCTTTCTCCAAGCCACATAATGAACATGGATCCTGCGGTCAGCATGACGATGGAAGAAATCCCGAAAAATGAGAATATGGTATGGTGTAGAACATTCGGGTTGAAGGGTGTGATCGCCTCCGGAGGAAGCTGCGATACAAGGTTTGCAATATAACCCGGGGACTGGAAAATCAGGATGATCACCGTAAGATAGCGGGTGATCTGGTTGATCTTTTTCCTGCCGCTTTCTCCTTCTTTCTGCAGTTTCTGGAAATAGGGTATGGCCATTCCTAACAACTGGACGACGATGGAGGCCGAGATATAAGGCATGATCCCAAGGGCAAATACCGAAGCGTTCGAAAAGGCTCCTCCCGAAAACATGTTGAGCAATCCGAGAAGACCGCTCTTGGTCTGGTTTTGCAGGGCTGTGAGCATGGCGGGATCGACACCCGGAAGCACCACATATGCACCAAACCGATAAATCAGAATTATACCGAGGGTGTAAAGTATCCTTTTACGAAGATCTTCGATCTTATATATATTCCGAAGAGTCTGAATCAGCTTTTTCATTCAAAACTTTTTAAATTGTGTTCGCAATACCACCTATTGCTTCAATTGCTTTCTTTGCAGATGCTGAGAATCCATGTGCAGTGATCTCCAGCTTTGCTTTCAATTCACCTCTCCCAAGGATCTTGATCAGGTCATTCTTGGATGCATATCCGCTTTTTGCAAGAACTTCCGGCGTGATCACGGTTAATCCTTCCTTATCAGCAATAACCTGTAAAACATCCAGATTGATCCCTTTATATTCTTTGCGATTGAAATTCGTAAAACCGTATTTCGGGACCCTTCTGACAAGAGACATCTGGCCTCCTTCATATCCGACTTTCTTCGAATACCCGGACCTTGATTGTGCACCTTTATGACCTCTTGTGGATGTTCCGCCTCTTCCAGAACCTTGTCCTCGTCCTATTCTCTTAGGTTTTTTGGTAGAACCTTTAGCTGGTTTGAGATTACTTAAATCCATTTTATATCTGTTTTTCTTTATGAATAACCGGGTGAATTTCTCCTGTGTTAAATGTCTTCAACATTAACAAGGTGTTTCACCTTATTTACCATACCAAGGATCTGTGGCGTAGCTTCGTGCTCGACAGAGTGGTGCATCTTCCTGATGCCTAAAGCTTCCAGTGTCCTTTTTTGCCTCAAAGGCCTGCCGATGCCGCTTCGGACCTGTGTTATTTTAATTTTTTTCATTGTTCAGCCGGATTAATGATTCAACAATTGTTAACCGTTAAAAACTCTGCTCAGCTCGATGCCACGTAATTGTGAGATCGTGTGAGGATCTCTCATCTTAACAAGCGCATTGATGGTTGCTTTTACCACACTGTGAGGGTTTGATGACCCTTTGGATTTTGCAAGCACATCTTTCACGCCGACACTTTCAAGCACGGCACGCATGGCACCACCTGCAATAACTCCCGTTCCGGGTGCAGCAGGCTTCAGGTACACAAGGGCGCCTGAATACTTTCCAAGCTGATCGTGAGGGATCGTACCTTTAAGGATCGGAACCTTGATCAGGTTCTTCTTGGCATCATCAATGCCCTTGGCGATGGCCGCTGTTACTTCTTTGGCTTTTCCAAGACCATAACCAACAACGCCGTTCTCGTTTCCGACAACCACAATGGCAGAAAAACTGAATGTTCTCCCCCCTTTCGTCACCTTGGTTACCCTCTGGATGCTGACCAGCCGGTCCTTAAATTCAATTTCGCTTGATTTTACTCTTTTTACGTTAACGTTTGTCATATCTTATTAAAATTTCAGGCCTCCCTCCCTGGCTGCTTCAGCCAAAGATTTAACCCTGCCATGATACAAATAACCATTCCGATCAAAAACTACATTGGTGATCCCTGCCTGGGTTGCTTTCTCCGCGATCAGTTTGCCAACAAGGCGAGACTTCTCGATTTTCGTTCCCTTCTGGGTTTTGAATTCATCACCCTGAGATGATGCTGCAACCATGGTCTTTCCGCTGAGATCGTCAATAAGCTGGACATAGATCTCTTTGTTGCTTCTGAAGACAGTCATACGCGGCCGTTCGGTAGTTCCCTGAACGATTTTGCGGACCCTCATCTTGATCCTGACTCTCCTGAATTCTTTCTTACTTTTAATTGCCATTGTATTATTTGGTATTTAGATGTACATCTTTTCAGATTCCGGCTATCCCGGGTTACCTTTTTACTGACTTGCTGCAGATTTACCGGCCTTCTTCTTGATCTCTTCACCCATAAACCGGATTCCTTTGCCCTTATATGGTTCAGGTTTTCTTAACGACCTGATCTTTGCTGCAATTTGTCCAACGAGCTGCTTATCAATCGATTTGAGAATGATCGTATTGTTCTTCCCTCTTTCTGCTGTGGTTTCAAATGTTACTTCCTTCGGCAGTTCAAATACAATATTGTGCGAATACCCGAGAGCAAGCTCAAGAAGGCCATCTTTTGTTGCAGCTTTATACCCAACACCAACCAGTTCCTGCACAATGGTATACCCTTCATTAACACCTTTCACCATATTTGAAAGAAGTGACCGGTATAATCCGTGCTTTGACCTGTCGTCTTTCTCATTTGTATTACGGCTTACGACAAGGTTCGTTCCTTCAACTTTTACATTGATCTTCGGGTCTACCTGTTGTTTCAGTTCCCCCAGTTTACCTTTTACGGTGACCAGGTTTGATTCGGAAACATTGATCTTCACTCCATCCGGTATCGGAATCGGTAATTTACCTATTCTTGACATATTACTTTTCTCCTTTTAACTGATGTAACATAAAATCTCTCCGCCAATTTTCTTGGTCCGGGCTTCCTTATCGGTCATAACGCCCTGTGATGTAGAAATGACAGCAATCCCAAGCCCGTTAAGAACCCTGGGAAGTTTACCTGCATCAGCGTATTTCCTCAAGCCAGGTTTGCTTATCCTCTCCAGGGAGTTGATGGCGGATATTTTTGTGACCGGATGATACTTCAGGGCGATCTTAATGAGCCCCGGTTTTTTCTCTTCCTCGAACTTATAGTTCAGGATATATCCTTTCTCAAAGAGAATTTTTGTTATTTCTTTCTTCATTGTTGAAGCGGGAATCTCTACAATCCGGTGGTTAGCCATGACGGCATTCCTGATTCTCGTCAAATAATCTGCAATTGGATCCGTAACCATTTTCCTTTATTTCTTTTTGTTATATTTTTCTGTTAGTGAGCACTCTTCGAATGCTGTTAACAATTTTTACCAGCTGGCCTTTCTTACACCAGGGATTAGCCCTTTCACAGCCATTTCCCTGAAATTGATACGGGAAATTCCAAAGGTTCTCATGTACCCTTTTGGCCGTCCTGTAAGTTTGCAACGGTTATGCAGTCTTACGGGTGATGCATTCTTGGGAAGTTTCTGAAGACCAATATAGTCGCCCGCTTCTTTGAGTGCTTTTCTGCGCTCTGCATATTGCGCGACCATTTTCTCTCTTTTCCGTTCCCTGGCCTTGATAGATTCTTTTGCCATAGTTTATTTTGTTTTAAAAGGTATTCCAAATTCTTTCAGTAAAGCATAGGCTTCCCTGTCGTTGCGGGCAGAGGTCACAAAAGTGATATCCATCCCGTTGATCCTTGCCACCTTGTCGATATCGATTTCCGGGAAAATGATCTGCTCGGGAATTCCAAGGGTATAATTCCCTTTTCCATCAAATCCTTTATCATTGATCCCCCTGAAGTCACGGATACGTGGAATTGCAACAGAAATAAGCCTGTCAAGAAATTCATACATCTTGTCGCCGCGAAGGGTAACCCTGACACCGATGGCCATTCCTTTTCTCAGCTTAAAGTTGGAGATATCTTTCTTTGACTTGGTTGCAACAGCTTTCTGTCCGGAGACCATAGTCATTTCATTAACGCCGCTGTCAATATGTTTACGGTCGGTAATTGCAACTCCCAAACCCTGGTTCAGGCATACTTTCATGATCCGGGGAACCTGCATTGTACTCTTGAATTGGAACTGCGTCATTAAGGCAGGAACAATTTCCGTAAGGTATTTTTCTCTTAATCTAGGTTTGTAAGTCATTATTTTATCACCTCCCCTGATTTTTTAGAATAACGAACCGATTTATCTTTCTTGGCATCCATTTTTCTTCCTGTTCTGGCTGGTTTACCTGATGAATCGATGACCATCAGATTGGAAATATGAACAGCAGCTTCTTTTTTAATGATGCCACCCTGGGGGCTTTTTGCATTCGGCTTCGTATGTTTGGAAACCATGTTTACCCCTTCAACAATGGCCAGTTGCTTGTCGATGAACATATCCAGCACTTTTCCCTGCTGACCTTTTGAGTCGCCGGCAATGACCATGACCATGTCGCCTTTCCGTATATGTAGTTTCTTTTGCATAATAGATTGAGTATTTACTTAAAGCACTTCAGGTGCCAAAGAAATAATTTTCATGAATTGTTTTTCTCTTAATTCCCTTGCAACCGGTCCGAAGATACGGGTTCCGATCATTTCACCTGCGCTGTTCAGAAGGACGACTGCATTGTCATCGAAGCGGATGTATGAACCGTCGTTGCGGCGTATTTCCTTTTTCGTTCTGACAACCACTGCTTTTGAGACAGTTCCTTTCTTGATATTGCCTGAAGGGATAGCATTTTTCACCGTAACGATGATCTTGTCGCCGATCGTTGCGTATCTTTTCCTGGTTCCGCCGAGAACTTTGATGCAGAGCACCTCTTTTGCCCCGCTGTTATCGGCAACTGTAAGTCTTGATTCTTGTTGTACCATGGCTATTTAACCTTTTCTATAATTTCGACAAGTCTCCAACATTTATTTTTGCTGAGGGGTTTTGTTTCTGCAATTCTTACTTTATCCCCTTCGCTGCATTCGTTTTTTTCGTCATGGGTCAAAAAGCGTGAGGACTTCTTTACGAATTTCCCGTATTTCGGGTGCTTCACTCTTCTCTCAACTTCAACAGTGACGGACTTTTCCATCTTGTTGCTGACCACAATGCCGATTTTTTCCTTTCTGAGTTTTCTGGTTTCCATTTTTTTACTATTTTATGATCCCCTTTGTTTTATTTTCCCCTTTGAGAACCCGAGTTCTCAATTCTGTCTGAAGGCGTGCAATGGTTTTCCTGTACGTCTTGATCTTATTCGGGTTTTCCAGTGGTGAAACGGCATGGTTGAGCTTTAGCTTGATAAGCTGTTTTTTTTCCTCATCCAAACGTTCGAGGATTTCACTGGTCGTTAATTCTCTGATGACTTTCTGTTCCATTTTTCAGTAAGGAGATTTACTATTTTGTTTTTCCTGATTATTATACGCTGGCTTCCTCAAAATCTCTCCGGACAATTGTTTTTGTCATAACCGGCAGTTTCTGGGCACCAAGGCGTAATGCTTCCTTTGCAATTTCCAGAGTGACACCTTCAATTTCAAACATGATCCGTCCTGGAGTTACACGGGCCACAAAGTATTCTGGTGCACCTTTTCCTTTACCCATCCTGACTTCAGCAGGTTTTTTCGTAACAGGCTTGTCGGGGAAGATGCGGATCCATAGCTGGCCTTCACGCTTCATATGACGTGTGATAGCCTGACGGGCTGATTCAATCTGCCTGCCTGTGATCCAGGCTTCTTCCAGGGTTTTAATCCCAAATGAGCCGAATGCTAACTCGTGGCCCCGCTGGGCATTTCCTTTCATCTTGCCCTTCTGTTGCTTCCTGTACTTGGTTTTCTTAGGTTGTAACATTCTTTATGCTGTTAAAGAGTTTTCTTAATTCTATGCTTATTTCCTTCCTCTGGGTTTGCCACGGCCGCGATCCCTGTCCCTGTCGCCTTTGGGATGCATTGGTCCGCCTCCGCTACCTGATGGTTTCAGTTTCATTCCTGCTGCTGCGGGCATCAAATCAGGTCTTCCGTAAATTTCGCCTTTGCAGATCCATACTTTTATACCGATCCTGCCGTAGGTTGTGTGAGCCTCATGTGTGGCATAATCAATGTCGGCGCGAAACGTATGCAATGGAATACGGCCTTCTTTATATTGCTCGCGGCGTGCCATTTCAGCTCCGCCCAAACGACCGGAAATCTGGCATTTGATACCTTCCGCACCGATCCTCATCGCTGATGCGATGGAAGTCTTGATAGCACGCCTGTAGGAAATCCTGCCTTCGATCTGGCTTGCAATGGTACCTGCAACAATCACCGCATCAAGTTCAGGTCTTTTTATTTCGGAAATATTGATCTGGATCTCTTTTTTTGTGATCTTCTTCAATTCTTCCTTCAGCTTGTCCACTTCCTGTCCGCCTTTTCCGATGATAATACCCGGCCGGGCCGTATGAATGGTAACCGTAACAAGCTTCAGCGTCCGTTCGATAACAATCTTGGAGATACCTGCCTTGGACAAACGGGCATGAAGGTATTTACGGATCTGGTCATCTTCAATAAGCTTGTTTTCAAAGTTCTTGCCACCGTACCAGTTGGAATCCCATCCGCGGATGATACCTAACCTGTTAGCAATTGGATTTGTCTTTTGTCCCATTAATATCTGATTTTTTATTCTGGAATTTATTCTTTTGTTTCTTTTGTTACCTCTGTGGTAGCTTCTTCAACCATAGCTTTATTCCTGCTATCGATGATCAGGGTTACATGGTTCGAACGTTTCCTGATCCGGTGTGCACGGCCTTGCGGAGCAGTTCTGATTCTTTTCAGCATCCGTCCGCCATCAACGTGGATCTCCTTTACGAACAGATCGCTGTCTTCAATCCTGACACCTTCATTCTTGGCCTGCCAGTTTGCAATGGCAGACAGCAACAACTTCCGTAATTTTTCCGACGCCTGTGCAGAACTGTTCTTCAACTGATGTAAAGCGAGTTCTACTTTTTTCCCCCTGATCATATCTGCAATCAGTCTCGTCTTCCGCGGAGAGGTCGGGCAGTTGTTCAGCTTTGCGAAATAGAGGGTTTTCTTTTCCTCTTTGCGCTTTTCAGCCCTGGTGCGACTTTTTACTCCCATAATACCTATAGATTATTTATTTTTTACCTTTATCTTTATTACCAGCATGGCCCCTGAAAATTCGGGTAGGGGCAAATTCGCCCAGTTTATGGCCAACCATATTCTCGGTGACATACACAGGGATGAATTTGTTACCATTATAAACGGCGATGGTCTGTCCGACGAAATCGGGAGAGATCATCGAACCCCTCGACCATGTCTTGATGACGGCCTTCTTTTTGGATTCAGTGGCATCGAGGACCTTCTTCTCCAGTTTAACATTGATATACGGACCTTTTTTCAGCGATCGGCTCATATCCTTTAATTATTACGATTATTTCTTTCTTTTCTCAACGATATACTTATTCGAATTCTTCTTACGGGCACGGGTTTTATATCCCTTTGCCGGCATACCTTTGCGTGATCTCGGATGACCTCCTGATGCTTTTCCTTCACCACCACCCATCGGATGATCAACCGGGTTCATGGCAACACCGCGGACGCGTGGTCTTCTGCCAAGCCACCTGTTACGTCCGGCTTTACCGGATGATTCCAGGTTGTGATCCAGGTTGGAGACCATTCCGATCGTTGCTTTACAAGCCTGCAGGATCATACGGGTTTCACCCGATGGCATCTTGATGATGGCAAACCGGCCATCCCTTGACATCAGCTGAGCATAAGAACCAGCACTTCTGACAAGCTTAGCACCCTGACCGGGCCTGAGCTCTACATTGTGAATGATCGTGCCGAAAGGGATCTCACTCATAAAAAGAGTGTTTCCGATTTCGGGAGGAATGCCTTTGCCAGAAAGGATCGTTTGTCCTACCTTTAACCCATGGGGAGCAATGATGTACCTCTTTTCACCGTCTTTATAAGTGACCAGGGCAATCCGTGCTGTTCTGTTGGGATCGTATTCGATCGTTTTGACAACAGCAGGAATCTCATCCTTATCCCTTTTGAAATCGATCAGTCGGTACATCTGTTTATGACCGCCACCCATGTAGCGCATGGTCATTTTACCTTCGTTGTTTCTTCCACCGGACTTCCTGTTGGGACTCAACAGGCTTTTCTCAGGCCTGTCTGAAGTGATTTCCTCAAACGTGCTGATTATTTTAAATCGTTGACCGGGTGTTGTCGGTTTGTATTTCTTGAGCGCCATTTACTTAAATATTGCTATAAAAATCAATTGTTTCACCTTTTGCTAAAGTAATGATAGCCTTTTTGTATGCACTTGACCTGCCGGCTATAAATCCACTTTTGGAATATTTCGTTTTCTTCTTACCTTGAAAATTCATGGTATTTACTTCCGAAACCTCAACTCCATATACGTCCTTGATCGCCTTTTTGATCTGGAGCTTGTTGGCACCTTTATCAACCATAAAGCCATAGCGGTTGAGCTTCTCGCCCATCTGCGTCATCTTTTCGGTTATGATCGGTTTTAAAATAACACTCATTGCTAGCGGTTATTTAAGATCGTTAGATAATTAATTCTGATGTACTTTTTCTATTTCCTTGATTGAACTTTCCATCACCAGGAGTTTCTTTGCTTCAAGGATAGCATAGGTATTAAGGTCTGAAGCCCGGATGATTTTAACTTTTTGAAGGTTCCTGAGAGAAAGGAGAACATTTGCATCCGTATCAGGAACAACAAGAAGTGTTTTCAAACCCTGGAATTCAAAACTCTTAAGAATTTCCGTAAAGTTCTTTGTCTTCGGTGCATCAAACGTGAAGTCTTCAACTACCATGATGTTGCTTTCTTTTGCCTTATAGCTGAGAGCAGAAATCCTGGCAAGCTTTTTCAGTTTCTTGTTCAGTTTGAAATCATAATCACGCGGATGTGGACCGAATACACGTGCACCACCCCGGAACAACGGGCTCTTTATGCTTCCTGAACGGGCACCGCCGGTACCTTTTTGCTTTTTCAGCTTCCTGGTGCTTCCACTTACGGTTGACTTCTCTTTGGAACTGTGGGTTCCCTGGCGCTTGTTTGCCATAAACTGCTTTACATCAAGGTAAATGGCATGGTCATTTGGCTCGATGCCATAAATGGCATCATCCAGGATGACCTTACGATCAGTCTTTGCACCTTTTATGTTATATACTTCTAATTCCATCGCTCTTTGAATGATTACAGGTATCTTTCAATTACTACATATGAACCGTTGCAACCGGGTACAGCGCCCTTAACAAGTACAAGGTTCTTTTCCAATATGATCTTTAAAATCTGAAGGTTGATCACTTTCACCCTTTTTCCGCCCATCCGGCCGGCCATACGCAGCCCGGGAAATACCCTTGACGGCCAGGAAGAAGCACCAACAGATCCGGGAGCTCTCAAACGGTTATGTTGTCCATGTGTGGCTTCGCCTACTCCACGGAAATGATGTCTTTTTACAACACCCTGGAACCCTTTTCCCTTGGAAACACCAACCACATCAATGAATTCACCTTCCACAAAAATATCTACGCGAAGAATATCTCCAAACTGCTTCTGGTGACCCGGTTCGAAACGCGTGAACTCGGCTACTACTTTTTTCGGCGTTATCCCGGCTTTATCGAAATGGCCTTTCAACGCTTTTGTCGTATGCTTTTCTTTCTTGTCTTCAAAAGCAATCTGAATAGCATCATAGCCTTCTTTTTCTTTCGACCTGATTTGGGTTACAACGCAAGGACCTGCTTCAATGACTGTACAAGGGATATTTTTCCCGTTACCGTCATAAATACTGGTCATCCCAATTTTTTTACCTATTAATCCAGACATTTGTTATATTTTTTCTATTCAAACTGAAGAGAGGATTATACTTTTATTTCAACTTCGACACCACTCGGAAGTTCAAGTTTCATCAATGCATCTATGGTCTTTGATGTCGTGCTGTAAATATCCAGCAATCGCTTGTATGAACAAAGCTGAAACTGCTCCCTTGACTTCTTGTTAACGAACGTCGACCGCAGAACTGTAAAGATCTTCTTATCAGTCGGCAGCGGAATTGGGCCACTTACAACAGCACCGGTTGCCTTGACAGTCTTTACGATCTTCTCAGCTGATTTATCAACCAGGTTGTAATCGTACGACTTCAGTTTTATTCTAATTCTCTGGCTCACGTTATTGTATTTTGTTGTTTTTCAATTACAGACGCTTTTTGAAGCATCCAGGTTCACTCATTATTGTAAAACGGGAACGTATCCCCTGATTTTATATAAAACTTCATCCATTTTATCCTGCGGTGTGGGTGCATAATGCAGAAACTCTAGCATGCATGTTGCCCTGCCGGAAGTGATGCTCCGAAGGGTTGTAACATAACCGAACATTTCTGCCAGAGGGACCCGTCCAAGGATCAGCTGATCGCCTGCTCTTGACTGAACTTCCTCCACATGGCCGCGCCTTTTATTGATATCGCTTGCAACGTCGCCGATATATTCACTTGGAGTAACGATCTCAAATTTCATGACTGGTTCCAGTAACACGGCTTTGGCTTTTCGTGATGCCTCGCGGAACGCAATGCTGGCAGCGATCTGGAATGCAAGAGCATCGGAATCAACGCTGTGAAAAGATCCATCGATCAGCCGTACTTTTATACTTTCCATCGGGAAACCGATCAACGGACCATTCGAAAGACCGGATTTCAAACCCTTTTCAATGGAAGGAATGAATTCCTTCGGGATATTTCCGCCGCGGATCTCATTGATGAACTGTAACCCTTTGATGCCTTTGTCAGCAGGACCGACTTCAATAACGAGATCGGCAAACTTTCCTTTCCCGCCTGTTTGTTTTTTATATACTTCATGATGCATGACCGTGTTCAGGATTGCTTCTTTGTATGCAACCTGCGGTGCACCACGGTTCACTTCAATATTGAATTCCCTGCGAAGACGGTCGGCAATGATATCGAGATGGAGCTCGCCCATTCCACTGATCAGCACCTGACCGGTTTCATCATCAGTCCGCACATTAAAGGTCGGATCTTCTTCAACAAGTTTTGCCAGGGCAATGGTAAGCTTATCAATATCATCCTGGGTTTTCGGTTCGATGGCCATGTTGATGACCGGTTCCGGGAATGTCATTGATTCCAGTACGATAGGGTGTTTCAGATCGCAAAGGGTATCGCCTGTATGTATATTCTTAAAACCAACTGCAGCACCAATCTCCCCGGCTTCGATCTGCTTGAGGGGATTCTGCTTATTGGCATGCATGAGCATGATCCGGTTGATCCGTTCCTTTGATTCGGTATTTCCGTTCAATACGGTCTGGCCTGCCTCAAGCCTTCCTGAATAAACGCGGAAGAAAGCAATGCGTCCTACAAAAGGATCGGTTGCAATCTTAAATGCCAGGGCTGCAAATGGTTCTTCCGGATCGGGTTTCCTGAATTCTTCTTTTTCAGTAAAAGGATTCACTCCTTTAACAGCAGGTTTATCATTTGGAGAAGGAAGGTAAGTAACAATTGCATCGATCAGCAACTGGACTCCCTTATTTTTAAATGCCGCACCGCATAGAACAGGTGTTATCCGGTTTTCCAGGGTGGCTTTCCGGATGGCGGAAATTATATCTTCTTCAGAAATCGAATTTGCATCAAGGATGAATTTCTCCATCAGTTGCTCGCTTTCTTCAGCAGTACCTTCAATAAGTTTTGTCCTGTATTCATGCACAAGATCCTTCATATCCTCAGGGATGGGGATCTCGAAGTATTCTTTTCCAAGTGAGTTCTCGTCCCAACTGAATGCTTTATTCTTCACAAGATCAACAATGCCGGTGAATTCTTCTTCGGCACCGATGGGAAGCTGCACCGGAATAGGTTTTCCATGCAGTTTTTCAGTGATCTGGTTGATCACACTAAAAAAATCAGCCCCGGTACGGTCCATCTTATTGACAAAACTGATACGGGGAACATGGTATTTATTAGCCTGTTTCCAAACGGTTTCAGACTGTGGTTCGACACCGCCGACAGCACAGAATATTGCAATGGCACCATCCAGTACACGTAAAGACCGTTCAACTTCAACAGTGAAGTCAACATGGCCCGGGGTATCGATGATGTTGATCCTGTATTTCTGATTATTGTAATTCCAGTAAACGGTGGTTGCTGCGGAAGTGATCGTTATTCCACGTTCCTGTTCCTGCACCATCCAGTCCATCGTGGCAGTGCCATCATGAACTTCGCCGATCTTATAATTGCTGCCAGTATAGTACAATATCCGCTCAGTCGTCGTAGTCTTACCTGCGTCGATGTGGGCCATGATCCCTATATTGCGAATATTTACTAAGTTCTCTGACATTTTATTATACAGTACCTTTTCAATTAATTTCAGATCGTCATTCCCGCGCAAGCGGGAACCCCGTAAGGGGTCTTAGAATCTAAAGTGTGAAAATGCTTTATTGGCTTCTGCCATTCTGTGTGTATCTTCTTTTCTTTTAAATGCGGCACCTTCTTCTTTATAGGCTGCCATGATCTCCGCTGCAAGCTTCTGGCCCATGGTCTTCTCGTGACGTTTGCGCGAGTAGTTGACCAGGGATTTCATGCCGATGGACATCTTTCTTCCCGGCCTGATCTCTGAAGGGATCTGGAAGGTAGCACCACCAATTCTACGGCTCCTTACCTCTACGGAAGGAGTGACATTTGCCAATGCCTTTTTCCAGACGTCAAGACCATTTTCCTTTGTTTTCTCTGAAACAATTTCAATTGCCTCATAGAAGATGTCATAAGAAATGTTCTTCTTTCCCATTTCCATGATATTGTTCACAAACTTGGTGACCAGTGTATCACTGAACTTTGGGTCGGGAAGGATCGCTCTTTTTTTTGGTTTTGCTTTTCTCATATTGATCTTGAATCGAAAATTCTTTTATTAACTCGTACTGACAGGTCGTGACCTGTCATCTACTGCTTTCTTACTTTTTCTCTTTCGGCCTCTTGGCCCCGTATTTGGACCTTCTCTGCTTTCTGCCTTCGACACCTGATGTATCCAGGGCACCTCTTATTATATGATATCTCACGCCGGGAAGATCTTTTACCCTGCCGCCACGGATCATTACGATCGAGTGTTCCTGAAGGTTATGGCCTTCCCCGGGAATGTATGCATTTACTTCTTTTCCATTGGTCAGACGCACCCTCGCAACCTTACGCATAGCTGAATTAGGTTTTTTCGGGGTGGTTGTGTAAACCCTGACACATACGCCTCTGCGCTGGGGGCATGAATCCAGAGCAGGAGATTTGCTTTTATCAGTTAATTTGTTTCTTCCTTTACGGACCAACTGTTGAATTGTAGGCATATCAATCTGTTTATGATATTTTCTTTACTAAAAAGCCCCAAAATTGGGGAGTGCAAAGGTATAAATTTCTTTTATACTTTAAATATTTCAAGAAATATTATTAATGCACTAATATTTAAAAACTTATGGATTTATTCGCGAGAGAAGAAGAAAGGAAGCATTAACTTCCAAGACAAACCGCTTTGCGGATTACCGGATCTTTGGGGATCTGGTTGAAACCTATAATTGTCTTAATCTGTCAGGTTTCCTTGCTTATTTTCTGCGTAATCCCTCAAAAAACACCTGTTTGCATTTTTCGAGGGTGCAAAGGTAAAAAACATTTTGATTAAAAAAAGGAAAAGGTGAAAATTTTTAGGATTTCTGTTGATAAACTATCCGCAGGAGGCTCGGAAAAACAAACAGTAAGAGGGGCATGGCAACAATAAAACCCCCAATCACGGCGATGGCAAGGGGTTGCTGCATCTGTGCGCCAATGCCGATGCCAAGTGCCAGGGGAGACAGTGCAAGGATCGCTCCGATAGCGGTCATAAGCTTTGGCCTGATACGTAATGAAATGGCATAGCGGATCGACTTGTCCACATCATTAGTGGCTTTTAATGAGGTAAAAAACTGATTGACAGTAAAGATGGCGTTTTCAGCAATGATCCCGACGATCATGATGATACCGGTGTAGCTTCCGACATTCAACTGGATATCTGTCAGGAACAGGGCCCATATACAACCTCCGATCCCAAGAATGGATACGAAAATGACAAGCAGTGCGATCTTCAAATTCCTGAAAGTAAACAGAAGTACTGCAAACACAAGGAAGATCGCGGTTATCAGGATTAAAAGGAGTTCCCTGAAAGAGGATTGTTGTTGAGCATATGTCCCGCCATATATTATATAGTAGCCCGGCGGAAGTACCAGGTTCCGGCCGATTGTTTCTTGAATTTCCTGGATGGCACTGCCTATATCCCGGTTTTCAAGCCTGGCTGTCACCACAATATTGGATTTAAGATCTTCCCGGGTGATCTCAGGATCTCCTTTTGACAATTCAACAGAAGCAAAATAACTGAGTGGCCGGAAAGATCCGTCCGGCGCAAATATGACCTGGTTCCTGATCCTTTCGACACTGTTTTCCCTGAAATCCGTGAATCGGATCCGGATGTTAAGCATCTGTTCTCCCGACTGGACCTGGCCGACCGGTATGCCTTCACCGTATGCCTTAAGCTGTGTTTGGAAATCCAGCGGGGTGATGTTGAACATCGCAAGCTTTTCCGGGTCAGGAGTGATGCTTACAGTAGGTCCATCAACAATGATTCCCGAAAGAATGTCTGCAACTCCATTGACTTTCTGAAGGACACGCTCCGTCTGCAAAGCAAGTGCCTGCAATTTCTGCTGATCATCTCCGAAGATCCTGATCTCAATGGGTTCCGGTCTGCCGATCAGGTCTCCCAGGAGATCGGCGATCCGCTGTCCGAACTCAATATCCAGAGCAGGTTCACGGGAAGTTACCCGCTGCCTGAGGTCGGAAATAACCTCTTCTGTTTTCTTCTTTGTTCCGGGTTTCAGCTGTATAAGGTAATCTCCTTCATTCGGAGGGATTACCCCGGTTGCCATACTGATGCTCGACATCATGTTCGTTCCTGTTCTCCGCATGTAAGTGGCTACATCAGGATGATGAAGGACAATCGTATCGACCCGCTTCAGTAAAGCGTCTGACGCATCAAGCGAAGTCCCCGGGGGGGACAGGTAATCAAGAACGATTGATCCTTCATCCAATACCGGAAGAAATCCTGTTTTCAGTTTCCCGGTCAGGATGACCGATGAAATGACAAGTACAAGGATGAACACAAATGCATAAACGGGCTTGTTAAAGAACCACATCAGCCATCCCAGGCTGCTTTCTTCCCGGGTTGCCCCGCCTGTATGACCGCCGGTCTTCATTTCCCGGGATCTGTAGCCGAACAACAGGTGCAGTGCCGGGATTCCGATCCAGGTAACGAGAAAACTGCAGACGAGAGTGATTTCCATGGTCAGTGTCAGTTCCCTGAAAAAGCTGCCCGCAACACCGCTCATCATGATGAATGGAAGGAAGATCACAATGGTGCTCAAAGAAGAACCAAGCATCGCCGGAAACAGGTGTTTCACTGTCTCACCTGCTACAGTGTATTTATCCTTTTCAGGATGTTCCTCATGGGTCCTGTGGATCTGCTCAATGATCACGATCGCATCATCGATGATCAGCCCAATGGACGCCGCAATGGCGCCGAGGGACATAATGTTGAGAGTGATCCCTGCGAGGTGAAGCACGATGATGGTCAATGCAAGTGTAACCGGGATAATGAGGATGATGTTCATGCTGGCCCTGAATGACCTGAGGAAAACGATCACAACCAGGATGGCAAGGAAAAGTCCTTCATAGATCGCCCTCATCACACTGTCAATTGAATTGGTGACAAAAACGGCCTGGTCATAGTAGGGTTTCAGTACCATGCCTTTCGGCAATTCCTTCCTGATTTCTTCGGCCCGGTCGATGACCTGTACAGCAAAATCAACGAGGTTCACGTCTTTTTGCTTGATCAGGTCCAGCACTACTGCATCATGGCCATTCGCATTGATCCGGATGAACTCCTGCTGCTCATCCAGGCTGATCCGGGCAACATCACCCACATGGATCACTCTCCGGCCATCATTCCGGATCACCAACTGCTTAAGTTCATCAGTAGTTTTAATACGGGTGTCTGTCACGTTCAGGTATAATCTCCTGAAATCTGAAAGAAGTCCGTTGGACTCAATAAAATTGGTATTTCCGAGAGATTCAATAAGATTAGCGGGTGTAACCGCCAATGCGACCATCTTTTCAGGGTCGGGTGTGATGATGAATTCTTTTGTTTTTCCTCCCCTGACGACCACATTTGAAATCCCTGTCACCTGGGCAAAGCGCGGTCTGATGAAATATAGGGCAGTATTTTTCAGTTCGATCTGCCCGGACTTCTCACTCTCAAGTGTGTAGCCGATCACCGGGTAGATATTCTGGCTCATTGCTTCGACCACAAAGTGTGTGCCCGGAGGAAGATCACTTTTGATTTCATTGATCCTTGCCTCAAGCTGAACTTTTGCAAGATCAATGTTGATTTTCCAGTCGAAAAACGCTTCAATGGTACTGCTCCCGCGGCTGGTGGAGCTTCGCACCATTGTGATCCCGTTCACCCTTTTTATGGCAAGCTCCAGTGGTTTGGTCACAGTGATCATCATTTTATCCACCGGTTGTTCTCCATTGTCGGCGATCACCATGATCTTCGGGAATGTCACATCCGGGAATAGAGACGTAGCCATCCTGGTGTATGAGAACCCGCCGATGATCAGCAGGACCACCAGTACAAACAGGATCGGTTTCAGGTATGTCCGGTAAGGATTATCCACACGCACAAATACCTTGTTCAACATTCAATATTCCTTGTTCAATATTCTCAATTCAGTTCCCAATAACCATCACCCGGATGGTATCAGAAACTCCGTAATTCCCTGAAGAGAGGATCCTGTCTGACGCCGTGAACGCAGGCTCGATAACCTGGATGCTGTCGCCTGAGGAAATACCTTTTTTTACAGGGATTTTTATTGCCGTTGAATCGTCGATCATCTTCATAACCCAGAATTCATGCATGATCTCATCCGTGAGGATGCAGCTTTTTGACAGTATCACTGCCCGCTGAACTGTCTTTTCAGGGATCCGGATCCATGCGATCAAACTTTCAGGGATGCCGGCAGAGGTTGCTGGCTCAACGATGATCCGTTGCGTTTGGGATGAACCCGACATCGAAGGCAATTTTGATCTGATACGGCCATTTATCGGTTTCCCGTCAGGCAGGAGGATTTCACATTGACGCCCAAGAACCATCAGTGAATTGAGATTGAATGGTACTTCAAGAATGAACACCAGGCTGCCTGGCAGCGACAGGGAACAAAGAAGATCACCCTCCTGCACATAATCACCAACAGGATGATCAACGGAAGCGACGATCCCGTCGACCGATGCTTTTACAACGATCTGCCCGGAAAAACCGAGCTGGTTCGCGGAGTCAGCATTTAGTGCCCGTGATTCTTTTGTCTTCAGGATGATCATTTTCTGTCCCCTAACTACGTGATCACCGGGATTTACGCTTATTGATTCAACATATGCATTCGTCGGCGATTTAACCAATGATTTAGACAGGTAAGAGGAAACCGCTTTCAGTTCAGCATATTCTTTCATCTCCCCGATCCTGACCCGGGTCACCGTAACCGGAACCCGTGGGATGATCTCTTTTTCCCCGATTTTCTCCCGCCCCCTGCACCCGGAGAGCATAATCACTACTATAATTCCGTACTTCCAGATTGATCCCATGCTTATTCATTAAATTGGTTATTCAGGCTTCAGGCTCCGGGCTCCGGGCTCCGGGCTCCGGGCTTCGCGCTTCGGGCTTCGCGCTTCGGGCTTCGGGCTTCGGGCTTCGGGCTTCGGGCTTCGGGCTTCGGGCTTCGCGCTTCGGGCTTCGGGCTTCGGGCTTCGGGCTTCGGGCTTCGGGCTTCGGGCTTCGGGCTTCGGGCTTCTATCTTCTATCTTCTATCTTCTATCTTCTATCTTCTATCTTCTGACCTCCGACCTCTGTCCTCTGACCTCCGACCTCTGTCCTCCGACCTCCGACCTCAGTCCTCTGACCCCTACTCCAATCCCCAGTACATGATCTCATAAATGATCTGCAGTTCCTTAATCCTGTATTGATTCAGTTCTTTTTGAATGTTAAAAATATTCTTTTTTGCAAGGATATAATCCGTTACAGGGATCTCACCCTTGTTAAGCAGCAACCGGTCGAGCTTGATCAGTTCCTTTGACAGATCCATCTGTTTTTCAAGTTGTGGGATGACCTGTTTTGTCTTTTCCAATTCATCAGTCAACTGCCGGACCTGCTGATCAATCTGCGATTTGTAAAAATCCTTATACGATCTCCTGGTTGCCTCAGAGATCCGTAATTTATGATAATTCAGTTTCCGCTGGTTTCCATCGTATACGGGCATTGAAAGGCTTAGTCCCAGGCTCAGTCCGAAATTCTGGTAGATATTCTCGGGAATATTATTGACCAGACCTGCATCTGAAAACCACTTCACCTCAGGTTTGTAATGACGGTCGATGAGCAACTTATCATTCTCTATGCGCAGGCTGTCTATCTCAAATCTTTTCAGGAGAGGAGAATTTGCAGGTATAAAAGCAGGTACCCCTTGAGGCTCGGGCAATACCAGGTGGTACATTGCTGTATCTCCAATGCCACAATAGGTTTTAAGTTGGGACAATTCCTTTTCATAGTTGATCTGTAATTCCTTTATCTGAAGTATGAGGTTTTGCAACTCAATCAGAAATGACAGGTATTCTGTTTGTTTATACAAACCGTTTTTCACCAGATCTCTGAGGATCCTGTCTTCGTCCTGTGAAGCATTCAGCAAATCCTGGCAGAAAGACAGCTCATTGTTGATGGAACAGGCTGAAAGGTACCTGGTAACAATCTCCCTTTTCAGCTCATTTTCGCTGATCCGCAATGAATTAGACAGCGATCTGTTCAGGATTCCAATGTGGGCATATTGGGTCCGGATGGTTTTCCTGTTAAATACAGTCTGGGAGATATTGATCGTCGAAGAAAGGTTTTGTCCGTTGGTAAGCACGTCACTATATCCGTAGCCATTGACCACCGGAGCATACATCATGTAACCATCGAAGTTGATCTGTGGATGAGAAGAGGCTGAAACCAGCATACTGTCGAGGGAATTCGAACGGACCTGGTTCTGAAGATCCTTCAGTACCGGGCTGTTTTCCAGGCCTTCACTCAGAAAAAATTCCAGCGATTTTTCCTGGGAAAATGCCTGGAAACTCAATAAAAAAATAATTCCCGTCAACCAGATCCTGCGCCCTAACATATGGTAAAAGTACAAAAATTGCCCCGTATATGTTTCATCCCCCGGGATTTTTTAAGTAAATTCGCCTGAAAATTACAGAATAAGAAAAATTTTTCATATGAAACGATGTATCCTCATTTCACTCTCCCTTTCCTTGTTATTCATTATGACATCAGTAGCCCAGGTAACTGAAAAGCTCAAAGGTTCGGAATATTGCTCCGCAAAGAAAACGCGGATGACATTCCTTCCCGACCTCACTGACAATACATCCAATGCTCCGGGTCATGCATTTGACGCCTTAAGCTACAGTTTGAATCTGAATCTTTTCAAATGCTATTCGAGTCCGTATCCCAAAGATTTCGGGGCTGTCTGTACATTAAGGTTCAGGGTCGATTCATCCCTGAATTTCATCCGGTTAAATGCAGTCAATTCTTCCCTGACCATCGACTCCGTAAGGATCGCCGGGGCATCCTTTTCACATGCAGGAAATATTTTGACGATAAATCTGAACCGGACTTACAACCCGGGTGAAATTGCGGAAGTAAGGATCAGCTATCATCATAAAAATGTTACAGACAATGCACTGTATGTTTCCTCAGGATTTCTTTTCACGGATTGTGAACCGGAGGGAGCCCGTTATTGGTTTCCCTGCTGGGACAAACCGTCGGACAAGGCAACCCTGGACCTGACGGCTAAAGTTCCCTTGAATGTCAAGTTCTGTTCGAACGGAAAACTGATGGATTCACTGATCAACAACGACACGCTGATCTATCACTGGGCGAGTGTCCACAATATTGCAACTTATCTAATGGTGATGACATCGAAAGTCAACTATAACCTCGATATTGTTTACTGGCATAAACTAAGCAATCCGGCTGACAGCGTTCCGATGAGGTTTTATTTCAACAGTGGGGAATCCCCGGCTGTGGTTAAGAATGTGATCAAGCCGATGACCACTTATTATTCACAAAGTTTTTGTGAACATCCTTTTCAGAAAAACGGGTTTGCCACACTGAACAGCCAGTTTTCCTGGGGAGGAATGGAGAACCAGACATTGACAAGTTTCTGTCCGAATTGCTGGAGTGTGAATCTCGCATCACATGAATTTGCGCATCAGTGGTTCGGCGACATGATCACATGCGCCACATGGGCAGATATATGGCTGAATGAAGGGTTTGCCACATGGAGTGAAGCACGCTATTATGAAAAAGATGGCGGATATACTTCGTACAAGTCTGATATTGATGGCGACGCCTCTTCCTACTTCAGCGGAAATCCCGGCTGGGCGATTTCAGTCCCGTCATGGGCCGTCACGACTCCATCGACAAACACCCTTTTCAATTACGCGATCACGTATGCAAAGGGTGCATGCGTTTTACATTTGCTTCGTTATACGATCGGAGACACCTATTTCTTTTCTACGCTTCAAGCATATTGTGCCGATACAAACCTGAAATTCAAATCGGCCACCATCAGGGATTTCAACGACAAAGTCAACTCCGTGACCGGACAGAATTATGACTGGTTCTTTTCGCAATGGATCTACACTCCAAATCATCCTGTTTACCAGAATTCATATTTTTTCATCAATCCCTCTGCCGGAACCTGGAGGGTGAATTTCCTTGCATCACAGACTCAGACGAATGCACCTTTCTTTAAGATGCCTGTTATCCTGAAAATTCATTTCAGCGATAATTCCGACACGCTGATCAGGGTGATGAATGAGGTGAATTACCAGGATTTCAGCTGGACATTCAACAAACAGCCTTCCACCTTTACATTCGATCCGGGGAATGAGATTGTGCTGAAGAAAGGGACAACTGTGAAAGGCAAGCTGTGGACAGGGAGTGTAAGTGACGACTGGAATGTGGCCGGTAACTGGGATCCCAGCGGTATCCCGGCTTCTACTGACAATGTACGCATTACTGCATATGGTGGAAAATTCCCGATAATCCGCAATTCGGGGATGAATTGTGCTTCGTTGAACATTGAGAATGGCGCAAGATTGACGGTGAGTCCCGGTATGAGCCTGACCGTTTCGGGAAAAATTCTTCTCGAGGGTACAGGAAAATATATAAGCAGATAAGACTTAGGAATGGCAAAAAAATTCCCCGCACATGGCGGGGAATGTGAACTGAAGTAAATCAGGTTGTGTAAAGATTTCGGGGAAAGAATTCTGTTACCTCACCTCCAGGGTACCTGAGGTACCGTGTTTCTTCATTGGATTCGGAGGGGTATTCATTCCGATTCCGGATTGGGAATTATTGAATATTGTCACCATATCAAAAATGTCAACAAAACCATCTGTTGTAAGATCTTCAACCACATAGCCATAAAGCCCGCTTTGTGATGCATTGAAGTCAGCCACGTTGTCGAAGATATCAACATATCCGTCCTGTTCTCCTGAAACACTTGAGATATCACCTCCCCAAAGACTGTAGAGGTCCTCAACCGGATCAATCTGCCTCATGTTATTACCATAAGCCTGGCTGGCTGCTGAAGTAAAATTATAGGTCACCGGGGTACTTGCAAAGGAAACCGGCGAGCCACTCCATGTTTCGACGCTCTGGCGATGTTTTACCACAATATAATAATTGCTTCCCAGTGAACCCGGAATGCCGGAGATTGAGATAGAACCGTCGGTATTGATATCGACTGCATGCGCTTCATAAACATACGGCCATGGCTCGGTATCGCTTGCAAGGAGGACGGATACAGTGTCAACAACGGTACCGGGGAATTTATCAAAAGTAGATTCACCATCAGTGCAATCCTGGAATTTATTCATCCCTCCTGCTCCATTGTACGCGGCTTCAATAAATGCTACAATATTGAGGGTTTTGAGGAATGGGGATAATCCTTCCGGTTGCTGGAAACCGGTCGTAAGAATGTTGTTCGGTGTGACATAGGTTTCAATAACAGGTTCTCCGATGGTAAGGCTGAGAGAAACATTGGAAGAAGTATAATATCCTCCTGCTGATGAGTAGACGACTGGGGTCAGTGATTGCCCAAAGGAAAAATGAAAAGTAATTATCATTAATCCCAGGAAAATACCTCTTGTAAAGCAGAAGATCGTCCGATCATTAAGGTTGAATAATTTTTTCATCTTGCGTTTTTTGAAATGTTTAAATGTTCTAATGCAAATGTAAGCTATTTCCGTTGAATTAACATACCATATAAATATATGATTTTTTTTGAAGCACTGCAGTTTTTATGAATATGTCCGTTCTTTCACTTCCGATCATTGAATTGACGGGCTCCTTCAATATCTTCTTTTTCAAAAATTTTGCTTACAATGACAATACAATTTTTATTTTTCAAAGATAATTCAAAAAAATTTGATTCCAAACGAAAGTAAGTATTTTTTTATGTTTTTTTATCATTGCTGAAAATCTTACACAAAGGGCTTGACTTTTACATATTTTTTTCATATCTTTTCAGCCAGTTAATCTAAAAAGGAGGGCATATGATATCGTTCAAATACCTTTCAATTACTGGTTTAACACTTCTTCTTTTACAATCAGGTCTGTTTGCTGCAGAAGGCGATTACCGAACTATCAGCAGCGGCAACTGGAATAATCCTGGCATCTGGCAGCATTATACAGGGGGCGCATGGGTTGCTGCGACCACTTTCCCTACATATTCTGACAACAACATTGATGTCCGGTCGGGATACACAGTCACAATAACGGCAGACATCACACTTGATCAGACGGATATCTCAGGTGGTCTCACACTGAATGGGTATGTCACGCTGACGATCTATAATGGTACAGGATCCGATTTCTATATCACCGGTGGTGCCGTTTTTAACGGCACTGTAAATGTCAATACAGATGCCACACTTACCACGACATCCGGAGGCAACACCTATTTCTATGGCACGGTTAACAACCAGGGTGATGTGGGTGGGGCAGGAAATATTTATTTTTCTGACGGTTCATTGTATAATCACGCGGTAAATGGCACAGGAATCCCCAGCGCGGCGTGGTATTCAGCGTCCACCTGCAAAATTAGCGGCTCTACAAGCAATCCCCCTTCGAATCTGAACCAGAACCTTGGAAATTTTACCTGGGACAATGCACAGACCGCCACCTATAATTTGCCTCAGATCGGAGAGATCCACGGAAATTTCAACCTCGTCAGTACAGGTGCCAGCTATGGGATCCAATTATCCGTATCCACCCCATATACACTGGTGATTGATGGAAATTACAACCAGACTGGCGGACGTTTCTGGCCCTCAGGTGGCAGCGCCAATAACATCATTTACGTAAGAGGGAATTTTTTTATTTCAAGCGGGTTTATTTCAAGTTCAGGGTCGGGTGATTGCACGTTCAAACTGGATTCTTATTACGGGTTTCAAACCTACACCAAGACCGGGGACGCAACCTATTATCAGAAAGTAAATTTTGAGGTATTGAATTACTCCACCCTTGATATGGCGGACAATACGATTGACAACTCAAGTTCAGGTTATTTCACACTGGCGTCAGGATGCGGTTTCAAGACAACCCATTCACAGGGAATAGCTTCTTCAGGGAATTCGGGGTGTATTCAATTGACGGGTTCCAGGTCATATGCTTCTGATGCCAATTATTTCTATTACAGGAATGGATCACAGAGCACCGGCAACGGGCTCCCCTCAACTTTATCGGGGGTTCTGACCATAGGCTCCACCTCCGGTGCAACTATCCTTACAATTACAAATGGCTCTGAAACGATCAGCAACAAGCTTGTCCTGGTAAGCAGCGGGTCTGCGAACAGTTCAATTGCATCAGGCACCATTTCTTACGGGTCTGCCGGAACGCTGGAGTACCAGGGGGGTTCGGCACAAACTACTGCTGCAGGTGAATGGCCGGTATCAAGCGGACCAGTAAATGTCACCATTAATAATTCAAACGGAGTAAACCTTCATGCCGACCGTACGATCAACGGAGGCTTATCGCTGACCAACGGGGCTTTCTCCATTGGCGCTCATACGCTTATCCTGAATGGTTCTCTTACACGAACATCAGGAACACTGACCGGTGGATCGTCCTCCAACATCGTGGTCGGCGGCAGCAGTCCGACAGCACTTGATCTTCCTTCAGTCATACTGAATGACCTTACCCTCAATCGGGGCAGCGGAATCAGGCTACTTGGAAATATCACAATCAATGGCACTTTAACGATGACATACGGGGCCATTAACCTGAATGGATATTCAATCATTTACGGACCGTCAGGGACACTGAAATATAACGGGGCGAGCGTTCAAACTACGGCCAATGCAGAATTTCCCTCCTCCGGCGGTCCTTTTAATCTTTACAGCGATAATTCAGCCGGGCTTAATTTGCATGCCAGCCGGGCATTAGCGGGTACATTAACGCTAAATCGCGGTCAGTTTTCTATCGGAGCAACCACCCTAACGCTAAACGGACCATTCACCGTAAACTCGGGGACTATGCTTGGCGGCACATCTTCAAACCTGGTTTTCGGCGGCAGCGGCAGTTGTTCTCCCCTTCCTGCCGTCACCTTAAATGACCTGAGGCTGAACCGGGGAACAGGCCTCACACTTGGGGGTAATGTCACCGCTGGTGGCACTTTATACCTTGATTCCGGACCCCTTTCAATCGGGTCAAACACACTTACGCTCACCGGGCTTCTGAACAGAACTTCAGGCAGCCTGACCGGCGGTGCCAGTTCAAACATATATATCGGGGGGATAAGTGCACTGCCGCTGGACCTTCCTTCCGTGTCATTAAATAACTTAACGCTGAACAGGGGCAGCGGTTTAAGGCTGCAGGGTAACCTCACAATTTATGGTATCCTCACAATCACGAACGGATCCATAAATCTTAACGGCTATATCATCATCTATGGGGGGGCGGCAACGTTAAAATACAATGGTACATCCGAGCAGACAACAGCCAATGCTGAATTACCAGCCGTTAACGGCCCGTTTAACCTGTATGCGGACAATGCGATCAGGTTGAACCTGCATACAGGGAGGACGCTCGAAGGCACGCTGACCCTTAACAACGGGCTATTCTCGATCGGGGCGAATACATTGACATTAAATGGCGCTATAACGATCAACAGCGGAATTCTCTCCGGGGGATCCTCATCGAATCTGATTTTCGGAGGAAGCGGGTTGTCGACAAATCTTCCTTCAGTTCTTTTAAATGATCTCAGGATTAACCGGGCATCCGGGATCGGCCTTTCAGGCGATGTGACAATCGAAGGCACTCTTTACCTTGACTCCGGTCCGTTTTCCATAAATTCAACAACTCTGCATATCAATGGTCCCCTGGCTCAAACCGCAGGATCTCTCGCAGGAGGATCCAGCTCCAACATCATATTTGGCGGAACAGGCCCATGGACCTACCTTCCTGCCATCATCCTGAATGACCTCGAAATAAACAGGCCGGACGGAATAAAAATGGCAGGAAAAGTCACAGCCGGTCATTTACTGTTATTATCCAATGGCATGTTCTCGATCGAATCCAATACTCTGGTGATCAATGGTGATTTGACCCGGTTTTCAGGTTCCCTGAATGGTGGCCCTTTTTCAAACATCACATTTGGCGGGGCTGGAAGCAGCACCTATCTCCCGGCCATTCAACTGAACAACCTGACAATCAACCGCCCGGCAGGAATCGGTATCTCTGGTGATGTTACTGTTGAAGGGTTACTTTCTCTGAATTCAGGAAACCTCAGCATTAATGACAATACACTGAATATTAACGGGAAAATTTCTTATACCTCGTTACTGACTGGTGGTTCATGGTCCAATATTGTTTTCGGAGGTTCCGGTGAATTGACGAACCTGAGGGAAATTACATTGCATGACCTGACCATCAACCGGGCATCCGGGATCGGACTTGCAGGCGATGTGAGTATCAGGGGAACCCTTTACCTCACCACCGGAAACCTGAATATTAATTCAACCACACTGAGGATCAACGGGGATATCTCCTATGTGTCAAGTCTCGTGGGGGGATCAATTTCAAATCTGATATTCGGTGGTGGAGGCGTTGCAGGAACACTAAAAAGCATTATACTCAACAACCTTAACCTTGAACGACCGGAGGGTTTGGATCTCACGGACAACATCATTGTTTACGGGATTTTCAGCCTGGCTGACGGCCAGTTACGAAGGTACGGTCATACGATGTACGGTCCATCAGCCAGTTTACGGTATTGCAGTTTGTCAGCACAAACAACATCGGATGAAGAGTTCCCTGCTTTATCCGGGCCTTTTCATATCCTGTCAGAAAATTTCAGGGGGGTAAATCTGCATAATGACCGGACGATCGAAGGAAACCTGATGATCAACGCTGGTTTTTTCTCAATCGGACCACATACACTAACCCTGAATGGTATGATCATGGGTGGAGGATCTCTTGCGGGAGGATTGACTTCAAATCTGACATTTGCAGGAATTGGCGGAGGATCTTCACTCCCTGCTGTTACATTAAAAAAACTGACGATCAACAGGGCGGCAGGAATCTGGATGAATGGCGATGTCACGGTCAACGACAGCCTGGATCTTATTTCAGGAAATTTTATGGTGATGACCCATATGCTCACCCTGAACGGCCCTCCGATCAGCGGAACCCCTTCGAATTTGCAAACCGATGGCAATTCAGGACTTACTTTTGGGGGGAGTTATCCGGGTATCGCGGTGCCGATCCACATAGCCAATCTTAACAGGCTAACCATTGCAAATCCAAAGGGGGTAGAACTAATGAATAACCTTTTTGTAAATGGGATGCTGTCCATTGAAAGTTTCGGATTCCTGAATTGTCATGACAGGATGGTTATGGGTACAGCTTCATTTTTCATGAACAGCAATTCAAAACTCGGAGTTGGACATTCATCTGGCGTGACCGGGAATATTGCCGTGAGCGGCCCTAAAATGATTGATTCGAAAACCGACTGGGAATTCAACGGAAATGTTGATCAGGTAACGTTGTTCCTGCCGACCATGGTACCAAATACGATACGGAATCTGGTGATAAACAATTCCAATAATTCCACTGTCACACTTGTGGATAATATGACATTGACCGGCAACCTGGAGATCAGGGCAAATTCAGCATTCTCTGTCGATATGCCAATTACACTTTCCGTTGAAGGAGATGTGATCTTAGACGGCGAATAAGAATCACAACAGAAAGATGGACATTTATTACCGCGTGATGATGATCTTCCTGGTGGTTGTTCCTATCGCTGATGAAACCTTAAGCAAATATACCCCGGGAACAGCCTGTGGTAATTCTACTGGCAACGTACTTTTCAGAATGTTGTTAAAAATCCTGCCATATACTTCCTTACCGAAACAATCAGCTACGGTCATGGTAACCGTCTGCATTTCATCAAAGACACAGGCGACGTTGAAGTGACCATCACCCGGGTTGGGGTAGACATTGACATATCCCACCGGGTTCAGATCAGGGATGTCAATGGTCATACCTACGGTAAAACTCAGTGAAGTGCTCAGTCCGAAATCGGCCTGGATTCCCAGGATCATTTGGCCCGTTATCTTCCGGATGTCGGCCCAGCCGGCTGTTCCGTTCCCGTACGGAGGCATGTTGGCCCAGTAATGCAGCCCCTCCCCTTCCTTATTATTGATGGTCAGCCGGTAACAACCTTTCTGAAGTTGCACTGTATCGGTATAAAGTGTATTGGTTTCCAGCGTATCACGGTGATAAAGCACATTTCCATCCTGGTCAGTCAGGTACCAGCTTTGTGCATATCCCTGGTGGTTCGTGAGCATATGGACAATCATCATGTTATCGAAAGTGGGAGGAATGGCAAATGCAGAGATCATGGTATTGTTCTGGGGATACTGGTCCACTCCGCCGTTCGGGGCGCTGATGGTAAAGGTAAACCGGTTATCGCCTCCCGTCCAGTCATTCCAGTCGATGGAAGGTAGAATTACGGTGGCCGAGTCGGTAAATGCAAGATTGCCTGTCCAATGGTAAACCTGCATGCGGCCGCCCAGCGGGCCATACGTGATATCTGCTGTGGTAAGTGCAATTGACCCATTATTGCGAATCCGGATAACAGGATTGCCGCACATCGGGTTATAGCGTTTGTAAATATCATTCTTATTCGGAGCAAGGACTTCTTCGATCGCGGCATCCAGTGAGAAATTCGGCGCTGAATAAGTGATCATTTGCGATTCAATGGCGTAATAGGGCCAGCTTCCCTGGTTGTTCCATGTATAACCCTCCTGCAGGTCGTAGTCAACTGTCAGTGAGTCGCCCGGGACAATGAATTGGGAGAGCTCGAAATCTTTTGTCCTGACTTCTGCGCCGGGGCACCATTCAGCCCTTGGGTACAGCCAGGTTCCTCCTTGCGGGTACAGCGGGTTCATTGTACAATCCGGCCGCCATACATAGTGCGTGTAGGCCAGGTTCCCGTTCACAAAAAGCTTGTTGGTGCGCGGACAGAATTCCGAGCAATCGAGGGTACCGCCGAAACCATGACCGGTGATCCGCATTTTCAGCCGTGCATTGGCGACTCCCGGATCGATCATCACTTTCACCGGCGGGAGATTATGCTGGTCAGCATTTGCATAACCGTGCGTTCCTGTGTAGATATTCTTTATCCCAATAACATCCCGGGGAGGGATCCCTTCGATCATCCTGAACTTCATGTCGAGGAGTTCCTGCCAGTTCCCGGATGACAGGTGGACCGAATCCCTCAGTAAAGGTGCATAATCCGTAAGGTCGAACACCCATGTAAAGCCATTTCCAAGAGTCAGGTTGTTGCCATAAGGCGTGATATACCTTGCAAGTTCATACCGGTAGGTCACTTCAAACGGAGGACCATAATAATGATGGTCTTTCCTGTATAAAATGCTGTCGGGGGTCACCAGTGAGGAATCGACCGCAACGCCCTGCGAATTGTATACATAATTATTATACCATCCGGGATACCTCGTGATCGTGTCTGTTGGTGAAGTCGGATGGATCGAATCTCCGTAGAAAACGATCATAACGGGGGTTTTGGCAATGGTATCAACTCTCAGAACGGAGTCGACGGCTGCAGGATCATAGTTTCCCTGCTCAAACACCACGGTCGGACTCTCGTTTATGTTGCTAAAATCCTGGAACCGGTCCACACCGTTATAACTCTGCCATTCGGGATATCCCACGAGCCTCCCGGGATGATGATAAGCGGAGGAATCACCTGCAATAAAACCAGTACCATCATTAAAACGGTAATACAATGCCAGGTGGCTGAAATCAGGGAAATCCGAACCAACCTTCCTGTACATGATTTCCTTGATCGCAGTATCCGAAAGGGCTTTATCCCAGATCATGAATTCATCGACCATCCCGTCATAATAGTTATCCGTTCCCAAACCATTTGAGCCTATTTTAAATCGGTCCACTCCTTTCATCCGCTTGAATTTCGAGCTTCCGAGGTACCACAACTGGCCATTATGATAGATGACCATCCGCCCGGTTTTCAGATCCTTTGTAAAGGCCCAGTGATTCCATTTTCCTTTGTATATATTTGAATTTCCGGAGGCTTTATTGATCCGGTCATAGCCGTTCGAATCCCGGCCGGCATCCCAGTAGATCTGCCCGTCGCTCCAGGGAAGATGGATATTCAGTACCCGTTGTCCCGCCGTGTCAATCCCTTCGAGGATGCAGCTGCTTTCCGGCTGCAGCACGGGATCTCCGTATTGCCAGAAGCAGATGGTAATGGCCGAATCAATTGCCGAAAATGCATCTGCGGGAACTTCCACATAATCCAGGTCGCGGAAATTTAGGGAATAGGCGCTGGCAGGTTCCGACCTGATGACCCTGTTCAGTGCAGACCCGGCATAGATCAGCGATTCCTCATCCGTCACCTGTTGTTCATAGCTGATGTCTGCGACGATATTGGAGAATCCATCCCATTCGAACGGAAAGGTAAAAGGTATTGTTTGCCATCCGGTACCGGTGAAACGGAAATCACGTTTGATCACTTCCGTCATTCCGGCCGTTTCCCATACCTGCGGCGCCAGTGAATCGAGAGATGAATTTTTCATCCGGATGACTAACTTTTTCAGCGGTGATCCGGGGGCAAGAACCTTGAACCTCATCCCGGTGAAATACCCGATGTGGAGTCCTGCATCAGCCAGTTCCTGCGCCTTCCAGAGGATCTGTGTCCGTGAATCATGGCCATTCGCCGAAAAAATGATGTTGGATCCGGCAATACTGCTGTCGCCAATGGTTCCTGCAACCACTGGAACTGTCTGGTTGAAGTATTCAAACCAGGGATTGTATTTCCAGGAAACCGAATTCATGACCATGAGGCTATCGGGGGTTGCACCATCGATCTTAAAATTCGGAAATGAGTACAAGGTTGAATCATACTGACCCGTATGTTTGAACAAGTATGTATACGTCAGGTAGTCCCATTCGCCGCATTGCGGGAACTGGGCCGGGTTGCACTTCAGCGTATATTCCATCAGGATCCTGCTCCAGCGATGTGTACTGTCGGGAAAGAGGAATTTCCCTTCCAGCGGTGAACCGAAGGTAAAAGTCTGAACCGTGGTTGTATCGCCGGGGGCGGCGAATGAATCTGCTCCGCGAAATACAATGGAAAGCAGGATTATGGCTGTAATGCCGAGGGAAGAGATCAATCTCATGGTGAATTTTTTTTGTAAAGGTAGGGAAATGCAGGAATGTAATGTTGTAGAGACAAGGCATTGCCTTTTATATAAAGTGTGATCGCGCTAATCGTCAGTTAGTTCCGCCCGTTTTTGCCCTTGACAATCACCATCAATCCATGATTATAATTTATGATAATACCGGATTCACATAATATGATGACCGGAAAGATTCCGGGGATTTCCAACCAGAATTTTTTTGCAATTTTTCCTACCTCGGACTAATCCATTCTAATGAATTCTTCCTCGAACAAATTTTGCAAAGCTGCTCAAATACAAGATAAATATGTAATTATCCCACCTTACAAAAATATTTTTACCAAAAACGTATTACCTTTTGACTTCCCGGCCGATTAATATATCCTGTTGCCGAAAAAAAAGCAATCCCTCGGATAAGGTTTGAAATGACAGCAGGGCATCTATCCCTGCGGTTGCAAGTCTATAACCTTAATTTTTATCGTATGTTGAAAAACGAAAAGTATCGGGAGGTTATCAACGAAATGATGACTGACCTGAAAAATGAGACAAAGATCACTGTCTTATGCGAAGTTTTTGATGAGACAGCAGATGAAGTGAGGATCAAAACAGTGAACGGGCATTCGGGTTGCCGCACGTTCAGGGAGGAATTGCAAGACTACGGTCTGAACCTGGAACGCTCGGCAATGCGATTCAACCAGCGGCTGAATCCGCCCGACAGGCCTGTATTCCTGAATGAGCTGATCAGCAGCGTAAGTTCCCTGTCAGACGAAGTGGTTCAACCGGTTTGCATGGTCGGTCAATAGGGCACCATGAAGTCCGGTGACGGAAAAGTCTGGAAATTCATCAGCCCGGAGATCCGTTTTACGGATAATGCAGAAATGAACCCAGAAGACCTGGAAATCATCCTTGACAAGATCATTCACTTTTCACAGTGCTGGCATCAGTCAATTTCAAGAACAAAAACAAGATTATGTGTGCTTGAGGTAGTGGCAGAGTACCTCCCCTGTGAACCGGTTTACAAATTAACGCCGCCAAAGGAAAAGGTCATGCTGAACACAACGGTTGAACATCTTGCCGTCCTCCTGAAGATCTTCTTCAATGTCGATTTCTTTGATGTTCCCCACAAATCGGAATTATATCGCTTTATCAGTAACACATTCTGTACCCCCGGCACACCAAACATCAGTCCGAACAGCCTCAAGAACCATTTCAATATGCCGACACCCGAAGCGCTTGCTTACTGGGATGATGAGCTTACGTTAATGAGGCAATGGGTCAAGGATTATTACCGGCGCTTTCATTCCAACTAGCCACCTGATCATCTGATAAAGGTTAAGTGCCAGCAAAGACCGACATGCTATAGGACGCTAAAATGCAGCTTGCATTTCCTGGCGTCCTTTTTTATTTTCGTACCCACCCCGGCCTTGGGCCTTAAGGCTGTCTTAAAAGCATGCTAATTGTTTTTCACCGCGAAGGCTCAAAGACGCTAAAGTATAAAAATCATGAACAAGTATTTTCGCGACCTGCCTGCCGGTGTGCAGGGAAAAAGACAGCCTGGCTTTTCGACGACTCACTTACGGTTCGATTCCTAAGGCAAATTTAAAGGCCAATTTACATTTTCGATCCGTTTCAGCAAAAACAGCGAACAGTGAAAGTGAAATGAATTTGTTTATTCATTGTTCGTTGTTCACTGAGTTTTCCCGCCTTATGAAATTCACGTGAAGAAAATCGAGGAAAGAGCGTTAAAAACCGCGAACTGTCTGACGATCCCGGTCGGAGCGACAGCGAAGGCCGGGAGCGGAGTTTTCGCGGTTTAGCGAATGACGATGATTTTTAGTGAATTTCATACAGCGGTGAGTTTTTTTTCGGTTCCTTTCATCTGTATATATTTAGTCTAACCTGGGAAAATCAACAAAATGGTTAAGAGAGTATATTTTCATCTACGTGCTTCCGTAATGGAATTGTCATTACTTTGCGACAACGATTGGTGCTTAACCTTTTAAGGATGTCAATTTCTTTTACGGGCTGCCACTAAAGGCTCTCCAGTAAGGACACGACCTTAATTGTTTGATTTTCTTGTTTGACCTCAATTTCTAATCCGAGCTCCTTGAGTTTGGCCAGATGATTTTTTATCTGCCTGTTCCTTCGTTTGGGGTTGTCATGAAGAACAGGCTCTTTATAGGCCTCTTTGTTTTTTATTACAAAATAGACCGCAATCATTAGGTGATGTGCTATAGCCACCAAGGCTTTCTTCTTTCCCCGTCGGGTGATTAAATTCAGGTATTTCCTCTTAAAAAACCCATCTTTACACCGGGTGGCACCCCATCCACATTCAACTAAAGTAGTTTGGAGGTATTTGTTTCCTTGGGTGGTTCGGGTACTTTTTTTTTACTGGCACTTTCATTACTTCCCGGACTTAAGCCAGTCCAACTGCTTATATGGTGTTCATTTGGAAAGCGGTTCATATCAACCCCGATCTCACTAATGATGGTAAGTGCACTGTCTTTCGCAATGCCAGGGATACTTTGAAGCAAATCGACTTCCACAGAATAGTCACGTGCTGCTTCATCAATCTGTGCATCCAGTTTGGTAATTATCTTTTCCTGCTCCTGAATGCTTTCCCGTACGATATTTAACATAAATCGGTGATGGTTGGTAACCCTCCCATCGAGTGCTTTTCGAATGATATTGCGGTCTGTCTTGATGCTCTTGTGCAGGTGTTGCATCAACTCATCAATGTTGGTTTGACCATCAATAATATCGTTAATGATTTTGGTGGCGCTGGCTCCACTCACTTCAGTTACCACACTGCTTAGCTTGATGTTAGCATCTTCAAGGATTTTGATGATCCTGTTCTTATCAGATGCAATCTGGGCTACCTTCTTTTTCTTATATCTCACCAAATCTCGTAGCTCTCTGATATCTTGTGGTGGGATAAAACTTCCTTTTAAAAGCCCACTAAGCAGTAACTTACTGATCCATCGACTGTCCTTTTTATTCGTCTTGTGACCGGGAATGTTTCTGGCATGCCTGGCATTGACGAGAATGATTTCAAAAGCCTCTTCAAGAACATTAAAAACAGGCTTCCAGTAAATTCCGGTACTTTCCATCGCTACATGGGTTACCCCTTCAGCCTTAGCCCAATCACGAAGCATTATTAAAGAATCTGTAAACGTATCGAAAGTCCGGGTTTCAAAATCTGTATCGCTACGTCTAACCGTGGCTACTACAGTGTCTCTGTGAACATCAATGCCACAACCGCATTGGATTATCTGTTCAAATCTGACTTCTTGATTTTCCATTTTGCTGCATTTGCAGCAAATCTAAAAATATTCATTGATGATTGGTATGGCCCGCTTTATGGATATTTCTTTTGATCCAAGCAAAAGAAAGGAACAAGTGTGCCCGGCATTATGAGTGACTATAGGGTGAAAATCCCGAACACGCTTGACAGTAGGGAGTGTTAACCAAAGGCAAGGGTGTACACCGTGAGGTGGAATCTGAAAGAAGCTGGAGGCAAAGTTCTGGCCTGACGGACAGAAACTGCATAAGAGGCAATTACAGAGGGATGAGTTTGCTTGTCAAAACGAAGTCCTATACTGTCCGGACTCTGTAGTTGTATATGCAGCAGGCGCATGGAACGAAAGTCAGTCATCTTACCCGGGGAGATCTGATCGGAAGGCCAAGGCAACATTAACCAAGGCAACCTATACAGTGATGTATAACTGAACGATCAGAAGTCAGCAGAGGCCATAGTACTTAAGGAATTAAGGAAGGGCTGAACACTAACTGCAAAGTGAACTTTTGAGTTAAATCAAACGCTATGAAAACAGAAAATTAAGCAGAAGATTAGGCTACTTACGGGAGGGTCACACGGAATGTGATGTACCGCATGAGCGTTGAGCGACTGATTTGCACGAAAGAGAACACAATGCAAGAAACAGGAGGAAATAAATGTTACTGGAAGAAATCTTAAGTCGAGAGAATTTGCAAGCGGCCTACAAGCAGGTAATGCGCAACAAAGGCAGCGCAGGGGTCGATGGAGAGACTGTGGAAAATCTGCAATCTTATCTATGGGACAACTGGGCAAATATCAAGACAGCGATACTTTCAGGAACATACAGACCTCTGCCTGTCAAACGGGTAGAAATACCCAAACCCAACGGCGGGAAACGGCTGCTGGGAATACCTACAGTCATGGACAGGCTGATCCAACAAGCCATTGGTCAGCAGTTGAGTAAACAGTGGGATGAGAGCTTCTCGAAGTTCAGCTATGGCTTCAGGCCGGGCAAGAGCGCCCCTATGGCGATCAGGCAGGCTCAAACCAACCTGAACGAGGGACACATCTGGGTCGTGGAAATCGATCTGGAGAAATTCTTCGACACCGTGAATCAGGATCGTCTCATGTACTTGCTCAGCAAAAGAACCAACGACAAACGAGTACTCCAGCTAATCAGGCGATTCCTTCAATCGGGAGTTCAAATAGGTAGTACTATCGAACAAACCCAAGAAGGTACGCCACAGGGAAGTCCAATGAGTCCAATATTATCGAACATAGTTCTGGATGAACTGGACAAGGAACTGGAAAGGCGGGGGCATAAATTTGTCCGGTATGCTGATGACTTCTGCATCTTTACCAAAAGTAAAAGAGCGGGTGAGCGGGTGATGAGCAGCATTAGCTCCTTTCTTGAGGAGAGGCTTAAACTCCGGGTAAACCGGGACAAGAGCAGGATTAGCAAACCCAAGGATGTGAAACTCTTAGGTTATGCTTTCTACTGGAGAAAGGGCATGTATCGGCTGCGAATACACCAGTCAAGTTACAAGAAGATCAAACTGAAGATCAAGGGGATCACACGAAAGACTTGGCCTATCAAACTTGAAGACAGAATCGCCACCCTGCGAATCGTTATCCGAGGCTGGGTGCACTACTTCAAACTCGCCGAGAGTCGTACTCCCTTGGAACACATGGACTATTGGGTTCGCCGACGACTTAGGTATTGTGTATGGGAAACATGGAAATCAACAAGAACCAGAATCAGAGAACTTCGGAGACTAGGGGCATCCGAGGATAACGCATACGCGTGGGGCTGCACACGACTTGGTGGGTGGCGTATTTGCAGGAGCTTTATCCTTCACACGACCCTTAACAATGAGTACTTTGCTGACCGGGGATATGTTGGTTTTATCGAGGTCTACTCCAAATGTTGAATTGGTTAGTGAACCGCCGTATACCGAACGGTACGTACGGTGGTGTGAGAGGACAGTGAGGGAAATAATCCCTCACTTCCTACTCGAATAAAATGTATATGGTAAAATATAAGATGTGAATAAACAGTAATTTCAGGTAGGCTGGGGATTTGAAGGGTGGGTATGTTTACCCCCAAAGCCACCTACAAGCCACCTACAAGCCGCCTACGAGCCGGCTACCATCCGGGAACAGGCCAGCCGCAGGCCGGAAGTGATATAGAACCGATATAGAAGTCCTATAGGATCAATATACATTGATCAACCATCACTCATGTTTTCAATATGTTAACAGGGGTTCCGGAACCCTGTTGGAACTACCGCAGGCTGTTCTGGCAAATTATCTTTGCTGCATTAACCAAAAACAAAACAGCACATGAACACAAATACATCTTTTTTCGGAATGCCGCTGGCCACCCTCGGAAAGCTGATCTCCCTGGTCGGCGGGATCATTTCAATATGGATACATCTTGAAATACGCATTGCGGAGATCAATGTGGAACTGGCCAATGTCAAGCAGGACATGATCAATCACAGGGCTGACAACCGGCGTGAAGTGGAAAGCCTGCACAACGACATGAACATCAATACCCGCGATATCCTGAGGAAGATTGATGAGATACAGATATATCTCAGAGACAATAAGGAGTAATAAGAATGAAGAATGAACAATGAACAATGAAAAATATTAAGTAATAGACAACCAATAGCCAAAAGCCAATAGCCAATAGCCAACAGCTAAAAAAACGTTTGCAAACCTAATCAACAGGCCCCGGCCAGGGCCGTATTATTAACAATTCAAATTTTAAACATTATGGGAAAATCAACAACAAACATGATCACCGGCGGGTATCACGGTAAAGTGGGAAACAGGTTCGTCCTCCGCCGTGTGAACGGTGAATCGGTGCTGGCATCGAGACCGGAAATCAAGGACAGGCAAACATCACCTGCACAGGAAGAAGTAAGGAATAAGTTCAAGGCAGCATCCGTATACGCCAAGGACATCCTCACCATTCCAAAATACAGGGATGCCTACAAGGCGCTGGCGAGACCGGGGAAATCGGCATACACGCTAGCCGTGACCGATTACTTCAAAGCGCCCTGGATCGAAATGATCGATACCGCCGATTATAAAGGCGCCCCCGGGGAAAAGATCCGCATCCTTGCCTTCGACGACTTCATGGTAACAAAAGTTCACGTTACGGTGAAGGACCCGAACGGAGAGGAAGTGGAAAACGGTTTATGCGTAAAAGAACCCGAAGGCCCGGCCTGGATTTATACTGCTACCACTGCCCAATCCGAAACAACCGGTTTTGTGCTGGAGGTGACAGCCTATGATCTGCCGGGTCACCCGGTGGTGAGAACGATCACCATTCCATAGATCTATGTATTATTCACCGATGGGACCCTTCGAAAGCGGGGTCCCATTTAAATATTCAGAATATGAAAAAAATAGTAATGATAACAATTTTCTTGTTCCCTGTTATCCTCATCACTTCATGCTCACCCCAGAGAAGGCTTGAGCGACTGGTCAGATCACACCCTGAATTGCTGTCGAATGACACAGTCCGGGTCACTGATACCATTATTACACTACCGGTAAAAGCAGATACCGCTATTTTCCTCGGAGATTTGACCGATACCCTGAAACTGCATAAGGAGAACCTCAATGTTAACATACTCAGGATTGCCGACTCCCTGTGGATCAGTGGTGAATGCCGACCTGACACCATCATCCGGTCACTTGAGTTTCCGGTTGAGAAGATCAAGGTTGTCAAGAACGATAAGGTCGATCTCCTAATCCGGAAAATGCCATGGGTCGTCACAGGTTTGTTTATACTGTGCATCGTATTATTGCTGATCATTTACTGGTTTAAGCCTCCAGGGTTATCAAATCGGTCATAAACCTGTTACCATCCGGTGGAAAAGAATTGAGAAAGAGATCTGTTCAAATTCAATTCGGTTAAAATACGAAAGGGCCTTTGCGAAAGCGGGGACCCTTTTTTGTCCTTGTGATAGAGAGTTATTTTAAAGCTGTAACGGGTCTACTGCAATTACCAGAAACCAATATGAGAATACGCCAGGGAAAAAAATTATTTCTTTAAATTTATACCCTGCAAGTTAATGGAATAGGCGCCTTTTATCGAATTCCCTGAACTGTTGGCGTAGACTAACCAAACATCAAGAGTAAAATCAAATTTATCACCAACATTGATATTATGTGAGCTATTTCCCCCAAATTCTATTGTAGCTGTGGCTTCCTCCCTCTTTCTTAATGAAGTCCAATCATTGATTTCACGAGCATAACCCATACCACTGATTGAAGTGATAAAATATTCATTTCCCAAATTATCTGTTAGTTTTCCTTTCGCATAAGGATTGAATTTCCAATAATCTGCAATGCCATCAGAACCTGCCGCTTTAAGAGCATACACGATTCCATATTGGTCATTGTCAGGATAGAACTTTAGAGTGAGTGTATAGCCAGATACAGTTTTTTTAAATGATTTAACGGATACTTCAAGATATTCGATTCTCTGTTTGATAACTTTACCGGCTTTTTCGCCTTCTTCTTTTGCCTTTGTCCAGCCGACTGTTGATGCTTGCAATCTCGCAGATCTTGAAGGATGAGTTGAATTCCCGGCCTCAGGGAGGGTATTTATGGCTAACTTTGTTTCATTCAGAGTTGCGCCCAACTTAAACAGGACAAACCCTGCAAATTCATCAGCATCCAGCTCCAACAATTGCCTATTTCCTGATGGATTGAAAGTATGACCATTTAAATGATGCCCGATTTCATGTGCAAGTATAAAGATTGAGGGCCAATTGCTTTTCGATGTTAAATCAATCGTTTTAATGAAATCTTCATTGTACAGGATATACTTTTGGCCACTCCCCGGTGGTATCGTGGCACATGCCTTATAAATATCGGCAGCCAAAATGGTAAAATTTGGCTTTAACCCAACTTTTGCTAAAATATCATTAATTATGGTCTTTGCTTCATTACTCGCAGGAAAACAATATACTTCTTCATTGTCAAGTTCAATAACTGAACCATCAAAGACGCATGTGGAATTTGAATATATTTTCATCAATCGTTGACCGCTGCAATTGATCCAGCAAACAATAAGCAAAACAGAATATATTATCAGTGGTTTCATAATTACTGCTTAACTTATGGTAAACGGTATACTGATTTCCTTTTTAAAAGTGATAGTTTCAGGGAATCAATTAAGGTCATCCCAATGTCATTTACCTGAAATTTGCTAATGTCGCGATCATTCACATAGTCCAATATAACAGTCCTGAAGTCTTTCATGGATCTGTTAACAGACAAATCCTCAATTAACAATCCCTCTCCATAATATAACTTTTCAAAGTCATCAATATATTTCCTGAATGCAGAATCATTTTTATCATGAGAAAGTATAATCCCGATGGATTCTCCGATACTAAAATATACTTCCAGGCGCTTCTCAACAATAGTCTGTTCAAATTTTAACGAGTCAATTGTGTACATCTTTGCAAATTCCAATATCTTCAAATTCTTTTGTTGCCAGGTAAATTGCAAAATACCTCCAAAAACGGTTATGGTAAATAAAATTGATGTAAATCCTTTAAAAAAGATATCCCAATAATTATGCCGCTTATCTTCCATTATTTGAATTCATTTTCAATTGATCCAGCTTCAGATAAACTTCCAGACGAACGTAAAATCATTGATTTTATACCGGAATTCACAAATTGAAAATCAGAAAACTTCTCCTTTAATTTTATCCCCCGCTCAACTTCTTTCAAGCACCTCCCGATATTGGGTTTAAACATGAAAATTCTCACACCAAATTGTCCATATGAATATTCGGTTACGTGGTATGTGGTACAATATATAAACCTGGTTTTCAATACTTGTCCTTGACAATTTTTTGTTTTTTTATAAATATAGAGGCTATCATTATCCCGAAAGAAAAAATAGTAATCAGTAGAATCCGGGCAAGGCTTATCATCCCAATTTATTGCTTTTTCCTGAACAAATTTCCAGCCTGTTTCGGGTCTGCCTTGTATTAAAACCATTTTGACACAATTGCGGTCCTTATTGCAATCCATCATTTGAGACAAGGCGATAACCGGGCAGCTTGTTATGAATAGAATAATAAATGAAAGTAATTTCATTCTGACATATTCTGAATTAGGAAAATTACATACTATCCCTCATTTTAAGTAGAATTGATTTGTATATGTATCAGTTATTTGCAGATCTTTTTTGTTGGAACTACCAATTATAGGAATTAATTTCCCTCCTCTCCTGCATATAATTTATCAATATCATATTCTAAGAATATAGGTAAGGACTTAGAAGTCCTCACCTATATTGGCTCTTCATGCCTTCCTTCTGAGTATCCAATTTGCTGCATGACCACCACCCCAACTACATGGAGGAAAGGTTTCTCCTTTTGAAAGAGGAATCTCGTTTGTGGTGTGTGCGCTGCAATAGTAAACTCCACTAGTCTGACAGATTTCGCCTGTTTTACCTGATGTTGTAGTACTCATATCTATAGAATTAAATTCAAAATATTTCCCAATCTAAGGCATGGGAATTTAGCCTATTTAATGTAATTTCCAAAATGACAAGTTTTCGAAATTTTTACATGCATTTCAATATTCATAAAATGAGGACGATCTTGAAGAGATACTAAATTTGAAAATTACAAATTAATAGTTACCAGGAATGGACAATTTTAGGCAATTAAACTAAGCCTTTTTAAGGCAATTTCTCAGGGGTTAATCAGATATTAAATTGAATATCTGCATAATAGATTATTAATCAGGAAGGAATTGTGGAATCCAAAATATCCTACGTCAGCATTTCCTGTGAAGGATAAACAATGAATTTTACCAATGTACAAAAAAGAGAATCAGCAACGCGGTGGTCTTTGTACGAAAAACTATAAAAAATGTAGTGCAAATGAATAATTCTAATCACAAATACATCTAATTGATTCACCGGTACTTACCGGATTATGACTACGTTCAATTGTTTGATCATTCGTGGTTATGGTTCGCTCCCATGCTCTGGGGGGATAAGTCAATGTAGAAGTCCAGAGCTTAGTAAGAGTGGCAACTGAACTGAAATAATTGCCAATGTTATAGATATAGCAACCACCTGGTAAAGCTGTAAACCCACTTGAATTTGTAGCTCCAGTATTTGGACTTGCCCAGTGTGTGAACCCTATTTCTTTCAATTTGCCTCCAACGTCAGTACCTGATACTCCATAATCATTGCAGTTGACTGTATTATCAATAAACATGGTCAAACTACACCATTCCGCATCAGACGGTATATGCCAACCTGTTGGACAAACTCCTTGTACACCACTTGGGATATTGTTACTTGAAGCGGCATAATTCATCATTTCATCCCATTGATACAACCCCCCATATATATTGCAATTTGATTCAAGATCATTATAACAGTATTTCTCAATAATACTGTTGTTTTGTTGCTGTTGCGAAGGATCTATCTTTATCCCCATATTCATGTTTTGGGCGAGCCAACATTGAGTGCCGATAAGTATAGTATTATAAATTTTACCATCCCTATTATCAGTCATTGGACTCCCGCACATCCATAAGCTTGCAGGTATTATTGTGCCAGGTCCATAAGCCAACTCTCTCCATCGATTTTCTGAACTAATATAGATATAGATTTTGTCATCGGTTGTACAATAAACCGATAATCCATTTGCTGGATTTGGAAGAATAATAATCTGTAATTGTGTCAATCGGGGGATAAGTACTCCCTTTATAGAAGATTTCAAGTCAAGTATGGCTGAAGGATCAGGCTGACTAGCATCATTGCTAATACTCACTTGTGCAAAAAGAAGGTATGGTAATAAAGATAAAAATACTCCTTCAACAAAAATTATTCCAAAATATTTCATAATTATATGAACCTGATCAATTCAATAAAAGTACAACATTTTTCTCTTATGCCTGATTTCACTAACTTCACCGTTCATTTCAACTAACACCCGATGGATGCAGATTTTGACATCAGGTACACCGATCGTCCGATCACTCCATTCGGAGGTCTGACAACCGTAAAGAACTTCTATCAGAACAGCGGACTTCAGGACGTGATCTCCTCGTTACCATTGCCTCAGCCAGGCTCTAACAGGGGATATGATCCCGTGGATATCATCGAAGGTTTTCTGGTCAGTGTTATCCTTGGAGCACGCCGTTTGGCCCATGCCGGACTGCTTAGACACGATAAAGTAGTCAGCGAGATGTTTGGTTGGTCTAAAGGAATGGCAAGTGAAAGCACGTTTAGCCGATTTTTTAAAAAGTTTGATGTCGAGTTAAACGATGAGGTTTTTATCGAACTTAACCGTTGGTGGTTTACCAAACTCAAGGTAAAATACCACACAGTGGATATCGATTCTACTGTCATTACCCGTTACGGCAATCAGGAAGGTGTTGAAGTGGGCTATAATCCAAGAAAGCCAGGTCGTGGTTCTCATCATCCTTTAATCGCTTTTGCAGATGAAGCCAAAATGGTAATACAGTCATGGATGCGCACTGGCGACAGCGTCAGCAGTACAGACATCAAAGATTTTATCACGATGTTGCTTAAAACCCTGGACAAATCGAACATAGGATTGGTCAGAGCAGACAGTGGCTTCTTTAGTGAAACAACGTTGGACATTCTCGAGGAAAACGAACTGAAGTATATTGTTGCAGCAAAAATGTATGCAGGCTTGGTCCGGAACATCTTCGAAGCGGATAGCTGGGTTTCGTATTCCGACGGAATAGACATGTGTTCCATTGAATGCAAGTTAACGGGTTGGGATCATGCCCGCAGGGTAGTGGTTGTCCGAAAAAGCAAAAGCAAATATCAAAACTGCGGCGGCAAGTCTTTGTTTGAGGAATACGATGAGTTTTCCAACTACCTCTATTCGGCGTTCGTAACGAATCTGGAACTGGCCGATCCCCTTATCTGGGAACTCTACCGCCATAGGGCCGAAGCTGAAACTCAAATCAGAGAACTGAAAGAGAGTTACGGCCTTGACGGTTTTTGCTGTGAAGATTTTGGTGCCACCGAAGCAGCCTTTCGCTGGGTATGTGTAGCGTATAATCTGATGAGTCTATACAAGATCGCTTTGATAAATTCCAAGCATGATCCGACTTTGGCAACCCTGAAGTTCCAATGCATTGCAATAGCGAGTTACCTTGTCAGACATAGCAGAAAAACGACTTTAGTGATGTCAGTGAATGATCGACGAAGGGCCTTTTTCGACGGGTTGTTTCAAAAAATTGAAAATATCACGCCCAAATCGAAATTTTTGTTGAAGAAAAAGTTTCTAATGAATTAATCAGGATGAATCAATAATTTCTACTATCAAAAATATTATTCAGTCTTTGAAATCTTGGTAATATTGGTTTTTATCATAAAATAGCTACGTCCCGATATGAACGGGTTTATAGTTTGGATGAAAATCAGACTATGAATCAAGGCAAATATGTTTTTGCCAATTGTAGGAACCAGAAGCTGCGTTTGATGTTTGGTAAGCTAAGTGGCTGAGAAAGCCTGAGTGTCCTTGTTTCGGGGATAAATGCGAACAGAAGGAAGTCATTTAATTTAGGACTTGGAAGCAGTGTGAACAAATCAAACATGGCAAAATCGAATAAAAACTGAAATTGGTAGAACTTTACATCATTCGCACATGATTTTATTGAGAAAGCGAAGAGGGTATTATGTGTTGTTCAGCATCACCTTTCTGCCGTTTTATCAAGTTGTTTTTTAAACTCGTCCATTTCCTTTTGCAGTGCTTCGAGTTTAATTTGCAACTCAACGATTAATTTCTCCTGAGACGTACATTTTATATTAAGTTCCTGAACTGCTTTAACTAAAGGGACAGTAAACTCTGCATAACGCAACCCATACAAATCACTCTTGTTTTTAGGTTTATCAACGCCACTGAAATTAAACTCACATTCGGACGCGGCTTTTTCCACTTCCTGGGCAATGAAACCCGTTTGCAAATTAATATTTTCTTCAAAATCCTTGTCGGCCATGCTTGAAACAGTATTTAATAATGTACCAAACGCTTCCTGATCTAGGTAATATGTGACAGGTCGAAGTTTCATAATGAAAGTCAGACCCGGAACGGTTTCAGTTATTTCTTTTTTACATCGTGCATCAGAAATATTTGTCCAACCTGCAAATCCACCAATGCTTGTAACATTGCTATTCCCAATTCTAACCTGGTTACTTGCTGTGATATTTGCATTGTACCCTAGTGCAGTTGAATTTGAATATGAAGCTCCATTGTAAAATGCCCCATGACCCAACGCGGTATTATTATATCCAGAATTATTGGAATATAGCGATTGAAAACCATTTGCCGTATTAAAATAGCCGGTTGTATTATTAAACAGTGCACCACTTCCACTTGAAGCATTCTCAGCTCCGGAGGTATTCTTTTTAAGAGCATCAACTCCGATAGCCGTGTTGCTTTGTCCGGAAGTGTTCGAATTTAATGCCAGATATCCGCATGCAGTATTGCAGCATCCTGTATTTGAATAAAGTGAATAAGAACCAATGCCGGTACAATTTCCACTGACTGTATTATTATATCCTGATTGAAAGCCAAGGAATAATGAACCTGAGGGTTCGATTGTCCCGGCTTTTTGGTTATTCACCCTGAAATTTAATGCAGCATTATCAGTGGTTCCTAAAAAACTTGTCGAGGGGTTGGTGCCGGAATTACCTGAAAGTGACCACACACTGCTATAAATATAACTCGGGGTCCAGGAGCTCCCATTCCATTGCAGAATCTGATTTGTAGCAGGGGCATTTGTTGAAACATCCTGTCCTTGAAGTTTAACTACGGATAGATTTGTAGCACCGACAGCATCACCAGAATGAGTTGCATTTTGAGCAGTATTGCTTATTGTGTAATCAGTAATATCAATTCCCGGCCCGGCATTATAATTTACTCCTGAAGACTTAGCAAATAAAGAATAGGGTACAGAAAGCAGTTGTGAAATACCCATTAATTGGTAATTTTGGCCTCCCAAGGGATCCATTTCAGTCTTTATATAATAACTATCGCTTCCCCAGTTAATGTCATTGAAAGTTCCGGAAATTACCGTACCGTTACCAATTTGCAAAGTGGCCAAACCAAATTGATTGGTTGTGACCAGATGTATTTCACAATTAACCACTGTACCACTAACCGTTCCCTCTAAAATGCTTATTCGTAAACTGATACTTTGATTGACAATCAAATTCCCAGCATCATCTCTTGCAACAAACTGATAATTGAATGCCTCAGGTGACTGAGCCCTGTTAACCAACGTGAAGGTTAAAATAAGGAATAGAAAAAATAACTTTTTCATAAGTCATGATTTAAAGAATGTGATACTAATCCGTTTTGAAAAATTTGTTAATCACAATTAATACTTGAAATCAATGAATTTTACTTCAGTCCCTAGCATTCAGCACCTTACCCATCAGATCATGATAAAATAGTCTTATCATACCGGGAATCACATGCTTTCGTTTAACGTCTCTTATGACCTGACTTTTAACTACTTATTTTCCATTTTATCCACTCCTCTTATTCAAGACTAACAATTCGTGTTGTAAAATATTTATTTCCGGCAACAACCTTAACAATGTAAACACCGGGGCTGAACGGAAAATCTACCTGGACGGTTCCGGTCATCAATTTCATCTTTACGTACAATTGTTGCCCGAGCATGTCATATAAACTGATCATTGCCTGTTCACCGTTCATACCGGGGAGTTCAAGATTCAACACTGAATGATTGAAATAGGCTTTACCTGTAACGACAGAAGGCGAAATGTTGATGCCAAGCATATCCTCTTCAATGCCACCACCACCGCCACCATTGTCATTCCTGATGCAACGGATTGGCACTCCGCACGATTTAATTGTTGCATAAATTGTCGCTCCGTTACTATGACTGAAATAATTTAATCCTGAATACCAAGGACCCCCATAATATTGTTGGCTCGGGGTCCAAAAATTACCTCCGATTACACCACGGTCATGCAATGTTCCATCTGATTCATCAAGCCAACCTCCTGCATGCAATTTTAAAACAGATGCGAAGCCGGCACCTAATGGTCCCCATGTGCTGCCAACCCAGCTCCATTCAGTAGTTGTCGGTATTCTCCAGTTACATCCGAACTCAATTGAACAAGGGTCATTGATGGCTTGCCAGTTACTATTCTCGGTATTATTATTCATTGGCCAGGGATTTGGATCGGGTGTAAGCGTACTGGTCGGGGAATCCCACTTATATCCTTGCTGCCGGTTAAATTGCCAGTACCAGCCGGCCGGTTCATCCTCCGTGTCCCAAGGTCCGGAAGCATGATATTGTGCTCCCAGGTTTTGAGCGATCCAGCATTTTGTTACACCGGACATATTTATCAGGGTTGTATTATAATTGACTAATTTATCAACCGGAGCTACATTACCCTGTTGATGGTATTTTGTCATCGTATTTCCGCAAGAGAAGGAATTGACCGTTATGGTCAGCAGGTTATATGCTGCTCCACCGCAACTATTGGTGATCGTTGCAGAAAGTATCCCTGACGTGGCACAGGGTCCGAAGTAAAGGTCAGCCCACGGTTGATTATTCTGAACGATAATGACATCGTTTCCGGTGAACTGCCAGAAGTAGTTCGTAGCATAGGGTACCGGCGGTATTGAATAATGTATAGGCCCTGTCGCCTGGGATACAGTTGATGGCCCTGAAACGTGACCAACCGGTCCGGGTATTGTGACAACATTGACATATTCTGTACCTACGGAGACCGATCCGCAACTATTGGTTGCAGTTACGGTATAAATTCCGGCATTTGAAAATCCGATATCCGGTATCGATGGATTTTGCAGATTGGAGGTAAAACCGGCAGGTCCGCTCCAACTCCATGAAATGACATCTGTTCCGGTGGCGGTTAGGTGCAATGTGGCTCTGAAACAAACCGGGTTTGGTGTTGCCGTAGCTGTGACAAAATGAGGTAAAAGATTGACCACTACTGGAAGTGTAGCCACAGGAGGAGCTGATCCGCAATTATTACTTACAATCAACATATATTTTCCGGCTCCGAAAAGTGTAATATGCGGAATCACCGGACTCTGGAGGTTGGCTGTAAATCCATTTGGCCCAGACCAGGCCCAGGATGATCCATTCGTTGCAGAACCTGTCAGGGTTAGCGGCTGGCCTTCGCAAATCGGGTTCGGAGACGCCACGGCTGTTACATTGGCCGGCAAAGGATTAACAACCACAGGCAATGTATAGGCCGGGGGAGATGAACCGTTGCTGTTACTGGCAATTAAGGTATACACACCGGCATTTGCCATCGTTACATTTGCAATGATTGGATTTTGCAGATTTGAAGTAAATCCGTTTGGTCCAGTCCAACTCCACGCTGTAACACATGTTGCATTTCCGGTCAAATACAATGTACTTCCTTCGCATAAAGGATTTGGAGAGGCATTTGCAGTTACACTGCCCGGTACCCTGGCCTCCCTGATACATCTTACCGAATAGCCAAAGGACTTCGGATTCTGCCCCAAAACAATATTGCCTGAAAAGACAATAATATCTCCATAAGTGGAACTGGCCTGAGTGCTGCTGTATAAGCCTCCGCCTGATCCGCGATCGTACAATGTCCCGTACATGTAAAGATGGCCGGCAGAATGGATTTTTAAGGCAGAGTTCCACATATCAGTCCCGCTGTTCCAGCCTCCGGTTGTCTTTACGCTGGTCCATTCGGAAAAGGTGGGTAACCGCCATCCGTTTCCAAGTTCGATAGCGCACGGATCATTAATGATCTGCCAGTCCATGTTCTCGTTGATCGATGTGATCGTCCATGCAGGGGTTACAGTGGTTCCGTCATGCTTAAACCCCTGTTTACGGTTGAACTGCCAGTACCAGCCTGCAGATGCCTCGGTCGCATCATAATATGAAGAAGCCTGGTGAGTGGCCCCGAGGTTGCTGGTGATCCAGCATTTAGACAGTGCTCCGGGTACATCAGCCACAGTTCCATACGTTACTGTTTTATCTAACGGGGCAACACCTCCGGTCACATAATGTGATATCGTTATATCTCCTCCGCATGGTGAGCAGCAATCAGCAACCGTTACATAATAGGTTGAAACAGGAAGAGCTGATCCGTATGCATTGCTTGCAATTAACGTATAGACCCCAGTCCCTCCATATGTAATATTTGCAATCACAGGGTTTTGTAAGTTGGAAGTAAACCCATTGGGTCCCGTCCAGCTCCATGAAGTGGCTCCTGTTGCACTCCCGGTCAGGGTCAAGTTATCGCCGGCACAAACCGGGTTAGGTGTGGCAAGAGCAATTACGGAGGTTGGAACCAGGACTTCTCTTACACATCTTGCCGAATAGCCAAAAGTCTTTGGATTCTGCCCCAACACCAAATTGCCTGAAAATACAATAATATCTCCATATGTGGCACTGGCCTGCGTACTGCTGTAATAACCTCCGCCTGATCCACGATCGTATAATGTTCCATACATGTAAAGATGGCCTGCCGCATGCATTTTTAACGGTGAGTTCCAGGCATCAGTTCCACTGTTCCATCCACTGGTTATCTTTACACTGCTCCATTCGTAATATGTGGGCAATCGCCACCCGTTTCCGAGTTCAATAGCACAAGGATCATTAATGATCTGCCAGTCCATCTCTTCATTGATCGATGTGATCGTCCATGCCGGAGTTATATTGGTACCGTCATGCTTATACCCTTGTTTCCTGTTGAACTGCCAGTACCAGCCGGCTGATGCTTCGGTGGCATCATATAATGAAGTGGCCTGGTGAGTAGCTCCTAGGTTGCTGGTTATCCAGCATTTTAAGGGGGCACCGGGAATATCTGCGACTAAACCATAGGTAACTGTTTTATCAACCGGGGCAACATCCCCGGTAACATGTGTCACTGTTATTGTTGCATCAGAACATGGCTCAGAGCAGTTTGCAACAGTTACGAAATAGGTCGAAACAGGAAGGGCCGATCCATATGAATTACTTGCAGTTAATGTATAGACTCCGGCTCCTGCGCTTGAAATATTTGTGATTACGGGGTTTTGCATGTTTGATGTGAACCCATTGGGCCCGGACCAACTCCACATGGTGGCTCCTGTTGCATTACCTGTCAGGTTCAAGTCAAATCCGGCACACACCGGGTTTGGTGTGGCAAGAGCCGTTACCGTGGTTGGAACCAGGACATCCCTGATACATCTTACCGAATAGCCAAAGGACTTCGGATTCTGCCCCAAAACAATATTGCCTGAAAAGACAATAATATCTCCATAAGTGGAACTGGCCTGAGTGCTGCTGTATAAGCCTCCGCCTGATCCGCGATCGTACAATGTCCCGTACATGTAAAGATGGCCGGCCGCATGGATTTTTAAGGCAGAGTTCCACATATCAGTCCCGCTGTTCCAGCCTCCGGTTGTCTTTACACTGCTCCATTCGGAAAAGGTGGGTAACCGCCATCCGTTTCCAAGTTCGATAGCACAAGGATCATTAATGATCTGCCAGTCCATGTTCTCATTGATCGATGTGATTGTCCATGCAGGAGTTACAGTACTTCCATCATGCTTATATCCCTGTTTCCGGTTGAACTGCCAGTACCAGCCTGCTGATGCTTCAGTAGCATCATAAAATGAAGTGGCCTGGTGAGAAGCTCCAAGGTTGCTGGTGATCCAGCATTTCAGCGGGGCACCGGGGATATCTGCAACTAAACCATAGCTAACTGTTTTATCAACCGGTGCAACAACGCCTGTAACATGAGTAACTGTTATAGTCACATCAGAGCATGGAAGCGAATTACAATTCGTCACTGGCACAGCAGCCGTAGAGACAGGGGCTGCCGATCCGCAACTGTTGCTTGCAACCAGATAATAAACGCCGGCTTCCAGATTCGTCATATAAGGGATGACCGGATTTTGCAATGATGATGTAAATCCATTCGGACCCGTCCAACTCCATGAGGTGGCACCCACCGCCTCACCTGATAAATACAGTGTGCCTCCTTCACACACTGTCGATGGAATCGCAACGGCTATTACAGATTCCGGTTCGCAAATAATGGGACTGAAATTATTTGTTATTTCAATGGTTTCAACGTTTTTGGCGATGTGAACCGTAAGATTTGCGAAATTACCTGACGGGAAAGCGGTAAGGCAGACAAGCAACAAAAACGGAAACAAAAAGAGATCAAACATTCCCTTTGAAGGTGAACCCAATTTCAGTAAATGATTTTTCATGTGTCAATTTTTTAATTATCATAATTCCGGTATTTATCTCAATTCAGATGTGCATGGTTAATCATTAAAATGAAAATAATATTAATCATAAGATTTATTCTGTTAATCCATAAAAGACCAATTGATTATAATGGAAATTTTTATTGAAAATTACAAATTAATATATGCCAAAAAAAGATTATTAAATGCATTTTAAATATGCCTTTTCAGGGTAATCCTAAAAAAACCAGGAGGCAAAGAACCGGATTTCAAGATAATTGTATTTACCGGTGGAGTGTTGGCTGGAATCCAAAAATTCAGAAAACAGGAACCCAGCTAGTGAAATTATAGGGTTTCTTCTGGTGGGAGGTACAATTCAGGATACCTTGGAATCCGTTTCCGGATGATAGAATTTGTTTTAATAAACGAAAAATCCCGGTTCTGATTTTATCGTGAATTTATTGTTCATTGGATGAAACCTGCCCCGTTTCAGCCAGCAGGATACGCCTTACATTGCCGGGTTGGACGTTATAGTTCGGCCGCCGGGCAGCATAAAGCCGGTTTTTTTCAAGTCTGCTGATGCAGACTTTATCCGATTGGTTACCTCCCAGTACATGATAACATTCATCATCTTCACCAACATAGAGGGCCACATGTCCAGCCCGTTTACCTTCCACCGTCTTTCTGATGAAAACCATTACATCCCCGAGCATGGCAACATCAACACTTTTCCCGAATGTGCCCCAGTTCAATGCCCATAATGGATCCTTAACAACCTGTTTGGCGCTTCGTTTTACTACAACTGCTATGAACAATCCGCACCAGGGTATCTCATCTGCTTTGTACACAGTTAGGATGTTTCCTCCAATTTCCTTTGCCCATCCAATGATGACAGGATTGTTGGCCGACCCAGGAGCTTCCATTGTATCATAAAGGCTGAGTGCATTTTTTATCATCAATGGTCCCGGCTCACCCAGTAACCATTGGTATTCTTTTTCCAGTGCCATTTTTTAAGTTTTTAAATCTAATTTATGAATGAACTTTTTTTAAAGTGTTGTGAAATTGAGAATAAAACTCTTCACTGCAAGCAGAAGAGAGTTAACTCAGAAACTCATCCCCCCATCCCCTTCTCTTTTCAAAGAGAAGGGATGCAGGGGTTGAGGATATTCAATTATTTCCTGAGTTTAAGAACCCCTGCCTTTCATGCCGGGGTTCTTTATATTACCTTTCCTGGTCACGAGCAGGCATTCCTGCAAAGACCCTTTATTAATCGATTACCAGTTTTTTTACTTCAACTATTTTATCATAAAATACCCTGATAAAATAGATTCCTCTTGACAAATTACTGACATCTATGTGTTCTCTGTAATTCGTTCCATTGGTTTCTCTCACGATGTTTCCCCTTATATCACTGATCACTATCCCGATGCTGTTTACCGGTTTTCTTACCTCAATCGTCAGTTTATTATTTGTCGGATTTGGATAGATGATAAGCCAATTATCATGAGTCGTCAAATTCTTTACAGAGACAATACCTGAATAATAATATGGATTTTTCTTCAGTTTCGCAAGAATGTACCAACATGTAGCCCCTATATGCAATCTGTTATGATAGCTCCATTCAAACCCTGTCGAAGTATTATCATGATCAGCAGATACAATCCCTTTGTGGTTGAAACTATAGAAATGGGGATGATTATGATGACTCTGAACATATTCAATGCTCATCAAAAGGGAATCATAAAGGTTGACATTCCCTTTCATACTATTAGCCAGCGCAGCCTGGGCAGACCCTTCCAACCAGATCCCGTCCTTATCAGGGTTGAAATCAAAACCGATTAAGGGTATGGGGTAGTTTATACTCTGGTAGTTTGAAAGAAAACAGTTCTGATATGCCCAGTTCATCCCGTTGCTATAATTGGTCGTACTATCCTGGAATGCCATGATATACCATGCATGAATATCAAGCGGGATATTTGAAGTATTCGGGTTAATCCCTGTTGAATCTGTTCCTGTCCAGAAATGATTTTCCGCAGGAACCCACATGGTTTGAACAAAAGTAGCTGCATTTTGTGCAGCAAGATCGTACTTTGCTAAACCGGTAATCGTAAAAAGCCGGGTGAAAAGTGCATAAAGATCGATATTATGCTCGGTACTTTTCCATGTTACTTTTGTCTGGGCATCATCAAATCCTTCAAATCCTCCGGTAAAGCCGAAAGCAGAATTCGTGTTGTCAATACACCAGTCTGCAATAGCTTCAGCAGCATTGAGATACTGGTTGTCAAGGGTTGCCTGATAAAGCGAAGTCAACGCGATACCTGCCCATGCCATATTCCCCGTGGATGTTGATACACAGCCGGGATCTTCAAACCAGGTATTTACTGAATAGTCCCACCAACCAGGTATCCGGGCTGTATTATTCCAGTGTATCAGATCTCCGCACATGTAGGAGTTCCTTAACCGACCATCCGTAAAATGGCGGTCATGATTCATCGCATAAATAAAAGCATCGCCCACCAACTTTGCATCATTCAGATACCCGATAGTACCTTCCTGGTTAAAAAGCATCAGATCGACAATGAGTTTTAATGCATTGTCATAAACATCGGCACGATTCTTCATCGTCATGTCGATCGGATCACTGCCGCAAACATAACTCTGGCAAAAGCGAAAGTGCGATGTTCTGTCTTTATTGTATTTCATTTCATCAACATATACAACCGCGCTATCCGGATTGAGGTTCTTTGTTGCTGAAACGTTAAAACCACCAATTACATTTGAGAAATCGTGTGCCAGTTCAACTCCTTCATAGTAAACCGAGTCAATACAGGTTGTTGAGTAATTCGGAGTTCCGATATCCCCTCCAAAATAGAGCCCGAACCCACCGACGATATTGCTGTAATTCCCCGATGGCAGATTCCATTCATACCATTGCCATCCGGTGTTCAGGGAAATAATGTTTGTCAATTGCCCCCCTGAGTCTCCGTTCTTTCCAAAAAGAAACTTCACATTCCCCGGGATTGAAATCTTTGCTTTGAACCTTATTTTGGTGATCCCGGATAAATTATATCCCAGAGTCCCGGTCCAATCGCCCTCCGGAGGAAAAAGAAACACCCCGGCCCATGTAGTGTTGCCGCCAAACCAATAAAGCGTCATGCACGTATTCCCCTGGCCATCGTCTCCTCCATAGCGAAAATGAAAATTAGTAAATGTGTCCATATATACAGGCTGGCAATATTTATTGTTCATTCCTGCAGTCGAGTCAACATATACCCAGAATCTGTTATTGGTCAAATCAATTGAATAGTCCTGCCAATTGTTGGACAGGGTAACAAAACCGCTACTCCGGATGTCAACGCCATCCTGAACAGGGAGTGTATCGGAATAAAATGGACGACGGTTTACGCCTCCCAGTAAAAACTCGACCTTCCCATTCCCCCGTGCTTTAAAGGAAAGGCTTGTTGCACCTGACATATCGTAGCCCTGATGTGTTCCAATGTTATTCTCCGGGTAGACATATTTCACTGCCGAGAAACTGGCAAATGGTTTCAGGAAAATCCGTGTACAGCTCCGTCCAAAAGTCGTATCTGGAAATACTTCGTTCACATTGGTGTTGGCAATTTCTCCCTCATAAATTGAAGGTATGAATATGTTCCCTCCGCAATTGTCATCTTTATAGTCATAAGAGACCTGGTGATATTGATTGAACTGCTCTTTCAGATGGGCAGATGCGCTATCGAGAGATACTATGGTTTGGGCATTCAAAGTGATGACCCCAACCAGAATAAAAATAACAATGAAGAACGTTGATTTCATTTTAGCCTCCTTTTTTTGAACATCCAATATCAAAAATAAAGTCAAATGTTATTTTGCCAGATATTGTAACAGGAACTTCATAAATACCTGAGATTGTTCTTTGAATTGGACTATGATTACATTGACTAAAAACAAGATTTACATTTAATGTCCAAATAATCATTATTAAAAATGTTTTAAAAATCACCATGGAATGATGTGTTATGAAATGTCAATTTCACCGATTAATGATAACTTTCTGCAATAGTTCATTCACCCCCTGCTCACCATAAATAAAAATTTTTAAATTATAAATTCCATTTGCAATATCGGAAGTGTTGACAAGAAATTTTCCAATTCCCTTTTCAAATCTCCGTTCTGTAAGTATTGTAATCACTTTTCCTGACACATCGGAAATCTTTAATCCGCAATCGGCGGATGATCTCAGATTTATCTCAACGATCAGATTATCCTGTGCAGGGTTTGGGTAAACTTTGATGGAGTTGACCTGGCCATTGGGCATGGTAATACTGTTTGGTTTCAATGGTTTGATGGAAAGACTTGTAAGTTCTGCCAATGGAATCGGTTCACCCGTATCATCCGCCAGTTCTGATTCCATTGACGGATTTAGCTCAATGACCCGATTGCCGGTAAAAGTATCATTTGCTCTAAGCTTTAAGGTAAGCAAGGTTTCACCTGACTGAAGATTCAGTGTTTGAAGTTCCGACCATGCGATCCTGATTTGATTATCTGCTACGTTAAAAACGGGAGAACCCTGACTCATCAGGATTCCCCGGATTTCAACCAGGTCACCAGGGTAAGGGATGACCAGCGAAATCGCGTTGACCTTCATCGCATTCTTTACCCTAACAGGAAGTTCGAAATCCTCACCGGGAATAACTTTGATTACACCATCCGTTGTCAGATCAACCCCGACCTTTACAATTTTTCCGGGAGACGGGATATTGGATCCGTTGACATCACCCACACAAAGGCCATGGAAATCCTGGGTCAGATTGAGTCCATTTACAATTACAAGATCTCCACCGGTTGGTTTTGCAAAAGTCCAGTCCCCTCGTTCAAAGGATTGATCAAGTCCGACAAACCGTCGTTTAACTTTTAGTGCATCTGTGCCATTGATGCTTCCGCTGTTATTCACATCGGCTGCTGGTAATCGAACTGGAATGGTAAATAATTCAAGGCCAGCAAAGTGTCTTTGAATTTTCTGGGCATCTGTTCCGTTTACTCCTTCCCAGGGTTTTACCGAAGATGCCGCAACCCGGTAACTCCCGTTGAATACTTGATGGAACATATAAAAACCATTTATATCCGTAATCATTGAATCTACCGGTATTGAATCATACAATAAAAAAACCTCTATATTGTCTAAACTAGTATTTTCCGGGTTATTATATTTAAAATTGCCGCTTATATCATAGCCTTTATTCGTAATAAATGAATTTACAATAAATTCGGCATTCATCGTATCTGAGGGTGGAGTTGCCTGGTACAACCAAAAATTGATTCTTAAATTTTCATTGCCGGGTAAGGGAATATAAGTTTGATTTGTATATTTCCATGAATAGGAAGAATCACCCCAGACACTTATAAATAGAATTGAGTCTGAGGTCCAGTCAAATGAATGTAAAGAATGGTCAATTCCCATTAAATTCATATTGAAACGATTGCGATTCCCGGAAATATCCCAGGGTTGGACAACATATTGAGAATTCGGAATCAGCGTCTTCCATTTTGAGAACTCAATGTCAATTTCCCTGAAGAAATTATTTAGCGGTTGTGCATAGGGAGAACAATCGTCCCATGTAAAAATACCGGCCACAATATTGGGATCCAATTGATCTACTCTGCTGCTGATGTCAAAATCATACCGGTTATACCCACGTGACGATTTACAGATCAATTCCGAGCAATGCCAGGTATTTCCAATTTTTGCAATCCGGAGATGTAAACGTTGTTGGTTGTCAACCCATACCATAGTATCATTATCATTGAAAATGTTTGGGCCCGGTCCAATAGGTAATAGGGTAGTGCCAACAGATTTTTTCACGATCCAGTCAAATCCCGACCATACAATTGTCCGGTTACCATGAGGTCTGCATGAAACTGCATAGGGATATGAAAGCAATGACCCGGGAAGTGCGGCTCCTAATAAAACAGGAGGTGAAAAAGACAAGGGTACTAGAAATGCGATGATCCTGGTTGCAAATTGATCTAATCCCCCGGTAATAAAACTGGTGATAAAACTTGAATCCGGTTGAATTGGAGTAACAGGATTTGAAGCAGTAGGTTTTGTCCACCAACCTCCATTCGCTTCCTCAACAAAAATATAAACAGCCACACCATGATCGTTTATTGTTGTATTATAGACTTTCCCATGTAATAAGCCCATAGTCCCCCATTCCGGAACGAAAGTAAATTGAACAGAAGGATTAACCTGAGCAGTACACTCACAACTGATGAAAATGTAAAGCCAGAAAAGAAATTTCGTCATATGATTTAAAATATTTTCCGATACTATTTCAACCACACCTCAATCGTACCTTCTTTTGCTTTACTGGCGTATGCAGGAATGATTTTAAGGATTGATTCTATGTTCATTTCTTTCAATAATTCTTGAACATTCAATGCATAAATTTCATCTGCCGGCCGGAAGAAACGAATTTCGTTCTTTTTTAAATTGACAGGTTCCCTGATCAATTCTATCCCGGGTACCTGATATCCTAAACCTGTGATTTTATTTACAAGGTCTTGGGCATTATCTCTTTGCATTTCATTAAGAATCTGGATAAATACCGTCGGATTAGCCGAACGGGTATTTCCCTTCTTCGGTACAAGGCTTTGCTCTTGTTGATCCAATTTTTGTCTTAAGGATTTAAGTTTGCTGATTTCGTTCGGATTGGCGAGAAAGCCTTTGTTTTCAATGGAGTCGATTTGCTTTTTCGTGAGTAAATATGCGTCATAATCCTTTTGTATTTCTGCCCCGTAGGCTTTCCAGGCAGCTTTGAATTCTCCTTTCGGGGAGACTGCGGCAAAGTACTGGCATAGCCGCCATCTTTGCTCGACTCCTTCAGCCTGAATCACTGTTGTAACATATTTATCATAGAACTCTAGTTCCTTGATCTGCTGCTCCCGTTCTTTGAAACTATCACTGACTATGTACCCGGTAATCACTATAGCGACGGATGCAATCACCCATTGCCCAAGGGAAATCAGCTTATCAATTCTTGAATCTTCCAGTATCTTTTTTTTCATGAGAAACAAAATGAAGACCCAGCCGGCAACTGCCATACCAACCACTGACATACCGAGAATTAAAGAAAGATTTCCTGTCGTCATATGCATTTCATTTGATACAACTAAAATCACAGTGCTTAATGACCCGCAATCCCGATAATAAATGCTGACAACCCCACTCCGACAACCAATCCGCCTGTGCCGTAAAGAAATTTAGTCCATTTGGTCCTGGATATCTCTTTGGAAAGCATTTGGTTGGCCTGGTCAATGGAAGCCTTGGCCAGTGTAAGGTTCTTACTGATGTCGGTAATCGTATCATTCACTGATTTTAATCTGTTCTTTGTATCAGCTATAAAATTAACTGAATAAAGAGATAAGGAATCGTAACTGGTTCGTAACCGCTGGTACTCTGTATTCTGTTCAGTAATCCTCCGTTTCTGAAGACTCATGATGGTGTCATAAGTTCGGGCCGCATCCTTTTGCAGGATATATCCATTCCTGATATTTTTAAAATTGCCGTATGTATATTTATTCATGATGTATGTCGTATCGCAGCGGAATATTATTTCCTGATTACGCAGGGCTTTATAAATATGAAGCCGTGTGGAATCTGTAAATTCATGTGGTTCCTGCTCTTGTCCCAGGCAATAGTTGAAATTTCCAAAGATTGCCAGGTAACTGATAATAAGTATGTTTTTCATTGTTTCACTATAAGTACGATTCGGAAATTTCATTCAGATTTATATCAATGACGTTTATCTTCGAATTTATTGTTCGAAGTTTCGAGTTAAGTGAGTCAAACTGATGTGTGAATCTTGTATTATTTGCTTTTCTGTCCTTGTCAATTTGCTGTACACCGGAATCGATCCTGAGCACATAACTTTTAAATTTATTTACATTTCTCTCTATTGAATCGATCTGAAGTTTTGTATTATCAATTGATTTTATCGATTTCTCAATATTCTGGCTTGCATCATTCAACTTATCATGGATAAGCTTTAACCGGCTGTCCGTTAAGAGGATAAAGACAACAAATCCAATGATAATTAATACGATGACGGCGATGAACATATATTTTCCTGATTTTTCCATGCTTATTTCGGTTTGATGAAATCCTGAATCACTTTGTATAATTCTCTTGCCTTTAACCTAAGGTTATTTGTTTAACTGTTCCTTTGCCGTTTGATACCCAAGATCAATCATACCATAAATATCTTTTGATGTGAAGGATGAAATATCCAGTGCAATTTCAGCCTTTGGCCGGACTACGATCAGTTCCAGTTTTCTTTTTCCTATATATGGACCACTTGTGGCTGGACTACCATCGGCCGGCACTAGTGTGTTAACAGTTTCAAACGTATCAATGTCATTATTTTCAATTTCATTGCACATGATATCGGTCATGCGTTCCAACAGTTGGATGGGGTTCTGGTAACTAAAATTGCTCGTACCCAATTTCTCCGGTTGACAAAGGATGGCAATGATTTTATCGGCTCCCGACTGAATGGCTGGTTTTAATGGGGCAATATCCCGTAAACCACCATCAAAATAAGGTGTGTTGGCAATAATCATGGCCGGCATCACAATGGGTATTGCAGATGAAGCAATGGCATAATCCAAAAAATCAGGGTAGCCGGGATCGGCATAGATGATTTCACCATTCGTAAAATTTACCGCTCCGACTTTATGCTTCAATGAACTTCGCCGGATCATATCTATGGATATGAATTTCCGCATTAAATCACGTAATGGCTTCGTATCTGTCACTCCATTGAACTTCCCTCGCAGGATATCAAGTGCCAGGCCGATAAATTTTCGCTTAATGATCAAATCAGAGGGTTGCTTGATATTCTGCTGCCAGAAACCAATCAGGTTATTTGTAATCTTATTCCAGTTTAACCGATCAAATGGAACACCCTGCAAACCTGCTTCATGGTTAATGAAGGTTGAATTCAATGAACCTACTGAGATCCCGTACAGAAATTCAGGATACAGGTTCTTTTCAATAAGCGCTTTTATTGCGCCGGCTTGGAAAGCTCCTTTAATGGAGCCACCGGAAAGGACTAATGCATTCATGATTTTCTTATTTTTTGAATATCCAATACAGTTTAAGTTTCACTGTTACCCTGGTTGTTTTTCGGTCTATGACCTTACAATTATTCCTGGTTATTATCCAACAAACAGATAGTCTTTTAACCGGTTCATCCACCCATTACGGAATTTCTTTTGTGAAGGATCCCTGGCAATGATATCATCAATAAATTTTTTACGTGCACCAATGATTTTATTAAAAAATTCGTTCTGAACAGCAGAATTTACAGCCTGGATCGTTTGGTTTCCGACAATTCCATCTGCAGTAACATTAAGTATTCCTTGAGGAATTACAATACCCCATTTCCCGGAGCACCAGACCCAATCCACTAAGATATCAGCTACCGATTGATTATTAATCAGGTCCGCTTTCCAGCGGTCCCAATAAAACCTTTTAAGGACATTTTTCGCATCATCCCTGGTTATAATCTTAATATCATCTGAATCTATATCTCCATCTCCATCTTTGTCATACCCAACTTGTTTCCAAGTTGCCAGCGTGACACCCATATTCGTTGCAGCGCCATGATCCCCCGGTTCATTTGCGAATCCCCCTTCCCATTTGAAGATTTTGGGGGCTAAAAGATCGATATTTGCCATATGCTTATTCTGTTTATAAGTTACCTTTAAATCAACATTAACTTACTAATTATTACGAATCGTTCATTTATTTGAATTATAGATTGCATCTTAACCATAAATAATTATTTGACTTTCTGGATCACTACTTCAGCAATATTTTCAGCTAATATATTTTCATTCTCTTCAAGTAAAAGGAAAGTTGAATTAGTAACGAGCCTGTCCTTCAGCACATCTCCATTTATTAATCTTACTTCAACTACCTGATACCCCATGCCCTGCTCTGGCTGACTTACCAGGTAATTAATATACTCCTTTTTTAGTTTTAGCTTCTTTTGCATCTTAATAAAATGATTTTTGAAAGTAGGTATTGACGAATGTACCATCAACGAAATAGATCTCAACACCTCCTCCGTCATGATTATTTGCAGGTTGTACAATTCCCTTTTGCAATTGATCTGTTTTTACAGGTTTAACGTGGAATGCCCAGCTTATTGGTTCGTTGTTTGGAATTGCATACCTATCAATAGGATCGTCATTTGTATTCTTACAAATATTATAGTCAATTAACGTAGTAGCATATGTCCCTGGTAAGAATCTCTTTTTACTGAAATCAACCCTATGATCTAATTCATACGCAGAAAGTCGGACATAGGTTGTAACACCATCTGCATATTCCTTTTGGTTTTGTACTGCACCAGAACCACCCGAATTTCTCCCCTTATCTTTTCTTTTACTATCACTAAGACTCCTTGTCTCAAGGAACAGGCTTCTTTCGACCAAAATTGGAGTGCTTAACTGAATTGTATCCGCTTTATTAAATATTCTAGTATATCCCTCTGAAAAGAGCTGAATCTTATATGCCTGAAACCGGCGATCTCTGTCAATAATAAGTTCTGAATTATAAACCACAAACTGTTCCTTAAAAGAATTTCCAGCCCTTGTAGCTTCAATAATCTGATACCCCATCCCTGATTCGGGAAGAGCAAGAAGTAACCGGGCATAGTTTGGATCTGCTTTGTATATCATTTTTTGTTTTACAGGTTCTTTATGCGAGTTTAATGAAAAAGCAATTAATGCTTGAAAAATACAAAATAATGAATACCAAAACAGGACAATTTTGGGCATTTTAATGATGCCTTTTTAAGGTATTTGAAAGGTAAAGAATGTGGTATTAAAAAGATAATCAGGAGGATTGAAGTAAGGCGCTGGAATCTAACCCGGAATCCGAAATAAAAGTTACATTTCCGAACTAATGTTTCCCAAGTAAAATTTTTTGGTGGTGAATGCTGCTGAAAATAATATAGATTTGGTTCTTTTGGGATTGACTTAGCAAGTATTAATTCTTTGCATGGTCCTTCTTCTTCATATTCAAGTCTCGTTTAATGGGGAACATAGAGTCAAGTACTTCATTTAATTTTGTTTCAAAGTTGTAGAAGTTAAAAATCACATGTTGCCTTGACGAATGTATCTTTTTCCAAGTATCCTGACTGATTTCATCCGAAATAAGCAAACTCCATTTAAGACCGATTGCTTCCGCAACTCCGAGTTCCCATAACAGCCATGGTGAAGGCCAGACTTCTTTGCTAACATTATGACCTGCCATTCTCGTCCACACACCGAGGAAATGTGTACACAGTTTCATTTTTTCAATGATACCATCCACATTGCTTTCAAATTGGGTTAAATTTTCACCCGTCATTAAAATAATTTGTTTGTTACGAACAACCTCTTTGATTTTTTCCAATTCTTTACTGTCGAATTGACATGAAACAAAGAGGGAAACAATCTTTGGAGCTACTGAAAATTTATTCTGTTGTTCCATTAATGATTTTACTAAAAAAAATCGATTCTTCTCTTCCGGATCAAGAATTGGTCCGCTATCCTGGACTTCAGATAACAATCTTGAATAGTAAGATTCAACATTGTCGAATAAGCGAGATAATGCTTCAGGTTTAACATCCCTTTTTTCAGGCACAATATTTTGATCCGTTAAAATTAATTTTTGTCCAGTGGTAACAGCATATCTTGTAGGATACGCAACAGAAATTCTAAACTCATTAGCTATATAGGATTGCCTCAAGATTTCTTCCAGTTTCGTCTTCATTTGGGTTGAGGTGGCTTTTTGTTGCGTCAGATCACGAATAACAACTTCTAAAATTGCTTTGTCTTGTATTTCAGAAGGCATAGATAATGCAGTTAGAATGCTATAGTTATTCTCCTTAAGAACGGAAGTTAAACATCCTAAGGCACCGATCTTATCATCATGAATTAACCTCGCATGAATAACAGAATCCGAGCTTTTAAAATACAATACACGTAAAAATCTATCTTTGGTATCCGAAATACGTAATTGAAATCCAAAATCGTTACCATCACTTATTGTTTTCCTTAATATCTCACGAAATGAAGTAGGTAGGCTTAATCTAAGGCTTCTGGGTTTTGAATGATTATCTGTTATCGGACGAACTTGTGCACGTTCATGTTCAGCCCTGAAAGGAACATTAGCAGGTAGGTGTGAAGACGCCTGTATTATATTTGCATCAAAAGAATTCTTCACATGCCATAAATTATATAAGCGACGAATTCTTAATCTTGGTTCCCCATTATGGAAGAATCCGATGTCTCTCATAAATGCTGCAAGAATGTGTCTTTCAATTAATTCAATGTAATCTTCCTTAACTACAGATACGATCAGTTCAATAATATACATATTCTGTTCCTCAGTCATACAGGATTCTGCTGCCAAAATATTGACACTATCGCTTCTAAGAATATTACACATATCCGAAAATAATCCAACCCTATCCTTCAAGGTAATAGTAATTCTCCAAAGGTTGTCCCATTGATCAAACGGGAAGGGCGAAATGACCAATTCTGGCAAAATAATATTCGGAAATGATCCATGATAAAATGGCTGACCAGGGACTAAACAGAAATGCACCTTTGAATCCTGTGCTAAACCAAGGTGTGTTCTATGATATACGGGAATATCAACATGTTTACCTCCTGTTGGAGTTTTCCGGGGAATATCAAGTATAATCATCAGTATTTAAATATGTACAATTACATTTACAAAGGTTCTAAATTGAAGCTAAAATAAATTCAAAACGTAAGTCCTGATATTGTTGATCAAAACAATTTAGGTCTAATTGATTAAATATTTAATAATTTTACCAAATAATAGAATGCGTTAATACTCAAGCCTATCCCGTTTGGCTTGATCATCCATCATACCTGCATCCCTATCGAAATTTTTCGCAAGAGTTTGTAATAAACTATAAACTGTAGGAAATTTGGATTTGTGTTTTTCGGATAGTTTCCTGTAATAACCTGATTTGTCTTTTTCTATTGTACCACCATCGAATACCCCTCTCGTTGTTACCCCCTGCCTGTTAAATATCCCGGATAAAAAGTTTTCCTTGATACTGCTGGTGCCAATGGTCTCAATAACTTCACAGATTTCATCCGGTGGCCAGGAAACAGCGTTTTCAGGATACTGGGCTAAAACCGCCCCAATGTGCATATCAGCAACCTCCAGGCGGGAAAATCTGGAAGCCAATTCTCTGGCTTCATTTATCCATTTCCAAAGAAAGTCCTTATCAATTTTGCCCGTCTCATCAGTGCCGGGGATTTTTTTCCAGGAATGCAATAGCTCATGTACGCGGTATGAGGCAATTCTGCGTTGCTCATCGGTAAAATTATTCTGTTCTTCCTCAATCACCTCCTCTTTTTCTGGTCTATAAATCACTTTTAAAACATCGATGAAGAAACTTGGGCTAGTCGCAAGTTCCTCATGAAGGACTTTCGGATTCCTTTCATCACCGTTGGAAGACAAAAAGGCCAAATATCCCCATTCCAGTTTTATCCAGGTTTCTTTATCAACATCTCCTCGCTGATCCAGGGCTGTGAATAGCCGGTTTATTTCATAACCTTGTAAACGATAGGTTTCACTGGCTTTCTCAGTTGCAGCTTTTAATAATATTTCAACGATTGTTGAAGTTGGCATTTCTTCCGGGAAATGAGCAGAAATATCGATTGCACTAAAATACCGGCCATATCTTATTAATTTCGAGAGGCCAAATATTTTTTGTTCTTTGGGTATATGCCAAAAAGAAGGATACATCGACAGCCAATATTCTTTTTCGATCTCACCATTTGTTCCACCAATAAAATCCCAGATAACTTTCGTTTGCGGTATTGGTACAAATAATTGTGCAAGTGCACGGTTGCTTAATTTTTTTCTCTTAAGCTTTGTAAAATATTTGAAACTCCATTCATCTCCGAAAATTATTGATTTCCTATAAATAAACCCTTGGATAAAGTACAGATTCTCTTTATTGTTATTCAAAAGTCCGAGGATAGAAATTATCTCCGATTCTGTCGACATAACCAATGCTAAGATATTTCCGAAAATCCAGGGTTCTTTTACTTTGACAGATAACTCTTTAATCCTTTCAATTCCAAATTGTTTATAAATCAGCCCGAGCCCTTCTTTTCTTCTTTCTTCAATCAATTTTTCTTTTTCCTCCGTCGTTACTTTTTCATGGCTTCCATCATCAGCAAATGCAGGCCAATGTTCATCGAATAACCAGATCAATTTTTCTATTTCATCCTTAGGCTTTAACCTGTCAAATAGATCCTGATACTCTTTTAATTCAGATTCCTGCAGTGCCCAGCGGGCGTTGGGAAATGATCGATGATGAGATAATATTTTTCGTAATGTATGCCATGCTGAATTATCAATAATTGTAACTTTTTCAAGACTTGCAGCAATAAATGACAACACTTTATTCCTGTCTTTTTGCTGAAGTGTTACAGTAAGATCGATCAATGTGGATAATTGGGTTTCCGAAAAATCATATGCTTCTAAAAGCATGCCAATGACAGCTGTATGAGTTTCATATATTTCCTGATAAGTTATAGGCTTATTCAATATTTGGTATAATAATCTCCATCTCATTTTGTATGTTGGCATTGCAACTCCGCCCATTGGTTCAGGAAGCATACTGACCAGTAATTTCCAGGCCACCTCTTTTTCCCTGGATAAAATAAGGTGGAGTACTTCCATTCTTTCTTGAAACGTTGAGAGATTCTGGTAATGCCAGGGTTTAAATATTTCAACTAAACTACTTAATGGTCGGTTTGCTAATTTCCCACCGGGATCGATTGCTGCCAGACGAGCCAAAATCAAGGTTGCTCTTACAAAATATTCAGGTAACCAGGCAAGACTCTCCAAGGCCCAGAGAAGTCCTGCATGATAACTAGTGGGGGACATAAAACCTGGTTCTTCTTCAAATAAAGCGACAATCGGGGAATTCTCGATAGGAAGATATTTTTCAACAATAGTCAAAAATTGATTTGGCGAGGCTTCTGCAATTAGTGGCAATTTTCTTTCAAGAGACTTCCACAGTAAAGGATTATCATTATTTAAAAGCGTTGAGATAATTCCATCAACCCATAAGTCAGAGCTGACAGGCAAATTCAGGTGGAAACCATGACCAAATACTGAAATCAATGTTAAAGATTGTGTGAGTCCCTGTCTGATCCATTCGGAAGTTTTTGACTGTATACCAAATATCGAGGCCATATGTCTTCTTTCAGGCTCGATTTCAAAAGCTGGTTCAATTTCATTTAAAATTTTAAGAAAAGAATTTTTTAGCAATTCGAAATCTTTTGGCACGAAATACCTTGAAGCAATTGACCATGCATCAAAGGAAGATGCAAGCCTCCAAAATGTTCCAATTTTAATAAAAGGTGAATCTGATGCCAATGCCCATCTGTTGAGCTTTTTAGAATAATCATCGTAATTTTCACCCGAAAGTTCTGATAGTATCGCTTTGTCATTTTCAAAATTCTCATCCCATCTTCCAGCAATCAGGGCAGGGATAATATCTCTCACATTTTCCGGTTTTGCCCATTCCGGGAGACTTCCGGTAAACTTGAGTTGCCTTCTCAGAATGGTAACGTTCCTTGCCGATTCTTTTGAGTATTGCTCAGCCAGTTCGTGATGGACACCAGCATCAGAGAGTGATTTTATAAATTCATCATGACGAATTTCAGGCAAATGAATGATACTTCTATAATTATCTGAGGAGTCTGGCCCAATCGGAACGATAATAGTATGTCCTTTAGTTACGGCATAATTCAACGATCCATCATCCTCAAATAAAGGCAAAAGGATGAGTGGCTTGTCAATGACAGTTAATTGTTTAAATGCATCAGGCCGATCAATAATCAGACTTCGGGAAAAGAAGTCTTCCGATTTCGTAGTATCGTTTTTAAACGCGGCAATAGCAAAGGCTAAAGCTTCTTCCCGGGAAGCAGCTTTTATAGCGATTATTGATGGATCAATTGTTTTTGAGAACAAATCAGAAATTTCAAGATTGCGCCCGCCCAATAAAATCGCAGGGGGCAAATTAAATATAGGACCAGTTGACCAACGATCCCAGAAGAAATCAGTAGCTTGAATTTCTCTATCAGGATACTTACCAATATGCATGGTTGCTAGCCACGAAGAAACAGAGGGAGCCGTTTCGAGCCATTCTTCCAGAATTTTTGCATCAATTACCCTGACCTCCTTCCAAATTCCTTCTTTCCTTTTTTCTTTTACCCATTCATCCCCGTGTTCCCAAATTCGTGGGGTTACGAAAACAAATGTGCTTGTTGCCGGATTAAAACCAATTGGTTTTTTCGTGCGTTTATCATAGTTTTCATTGGCTTTTAGCTGAGTATTAGAGCCTGCGCTAAATTCCCAAAGTGAAGTTCCTGCAGGTATATACTCTGTTTCTTCAGCAACTTCAAGAATTCCATCCCACCCACCCATTTGAATATTTTCACCAGATGGGAATCGTATGCTTTTAATCCCATTTGAAGTTGCCCTGATCAAGCGCCTTGCAAGTTCAGGCAATGTTTCCTGGCAATCTCTTCGGGCAGCCCAGGATTTTATATCATTGGTATCGACCCATTTCATAAGAACAAACTGTTAGGTTAATTAATTTATTTTGAAATTCTTTCTTGCGCTTTAATTGCCAATTTTCAAAATTCAATACTTTGGATTCGGATAGATATATCAAAAAATATTTGCTTCAACCCAAATTCCCAAAGTGAAATCCCTTTAGGTATAAAATACGTTCCATCCGTGCCTTTCAGTACTATATGACCCTTAATTAAAATATTTTTTTGCCGGGAGCAGAGCTTCATCCGGTAAAAAGTCCTTGGTAACTATTGGTATTCGTATGTTGCTACAGAATGTACCAAAGTATGTCAAAAAATTTAGCCTGATCCTTTTATGTTCCCTAATATCAGAAATGATAGAGATCGCAATGGTTTTTTTAATTTTAACCTTCTTTTTATCAAATAGTTGTTCAATAATATCATAAACTTTTTTCAATGTCTTTCCTGACGAAACTACATCCGAGATAAGAACCACATTATCATATCCTGAAAAATCATGGACATTATCACCATCATGGAACAGCTCGTTGTCAGTAAAATGTTCTTGTAAGCCTCTTGAAGCTTTGCAGTATGTTTTTATTTGGAGTAATACCGATAGCTGACAGGCAATAATTGAACCCCAAAAGTCTATACCAATTAATATTGTTTTTTTTAATTCGTCTGGTTGTAAAATCTCAGAAAGCCAGATCTTACTATTAGAGATAATGGATTGAAGAAATCCATTATTATCTCCGAGGAGGTTATTGATAGAAACCCATCCAAGACAGATCTCATCCGGACGATCCCCTATAATAAATCTGTTGAACCTATAGAGATTTTTGTTAATCACATATTCTTTAATTTCCTCCTCGAAAGTTTCATTTCCATGACATTTGATCAGTACAGGTGAATCTACCTCATACTTATATTCATCTGGGTTGTGAATCCTCCAATCAACATGCTGTGGATTTTCGTTGTAGGTCTTAACGTTGAATGAACAGGTATAAATATTGGTTTTGTTATCATCCTTATATTCTATTACCCTGGCATGCCTACTGTTTACGATAAACTCTTTATATTCTTTCTCTTCATCTGTGATTCGGGGTTTTTCACCAATTCTTCCAGACATGACAATTAATTGTCTGTTCCTTATCTCTTCGCTTGGTAAATGGGTATCACCAAAAAGCCATAAAATCTGCACCTCTTTGAAATCATTTTTTATTCTTTCATAAATTAATCCACCTGATCTCCAGAAATGGTGGTCGAACCAACCGTCAACATCCGGGAATAGAAAATTCTCAAATACAGTTAATGGGTAATGTGTTGCGATGATTAAAAGATTCGAAGGATGATTAAGTCCTGCATCTTTAAGAGTGGATATCATCCTATTTATTTCTTGGTCCGAAATTTTACCAGGTTTATTTGTTGTTCTTCCAAGCGTAGAATCTATCGATAGAAAAAAAACATTCTCGGCCATCTTACTCAGGGAAAACCTCTCTTCAGAATGAATCTTACCAAATTTCAATGAAAATGTTGATTCAAAATTGTGGAAGGGTTTCCTATTTTCATAAATAATTTGTGTCTTCCCAGGGTCTTCCTTTACTATAATATCGTGATTCCCAATACAAACTCCAATCCTTCCAGAATTGACTTTGAGGATTTCACCAAAATATTCTAGTACCTTTTTGGCATGAGGAAACATCCTGGTCTTGCCCTGATCAATAAAATCCCCTGTCGCGATAATAAAGTCAATTGGCCCTATTTTCGAACTAATTAATTCGCATAAAGTTTTGATATATCTTTGATAGAAATCCCTTCGTAAAAATTCTTTGCTGGAATTACTTGTATCACTTATGTGAAAATCTGTTATATGCAAAATTCTATATGGTGCCATATTTAGCTTAATGTAAATTCGCACGTTGGTTCCACCGTCTTTAAACTAACCAAACGGAGTAGGCTAAAGTGTTTTTTATATGATTCTGGCTTCAACAGACTGCCAATTGCAATCGCATGGGTTAAATCACATTCAAAAATTCTTGCATAGGTTTGTGCTATTCTGATTTCAGTTCCTCCAATTACAAAATCCCCAAGGTATATATATAATACACCTTTCTGAACATTCTCAAAAAACTCATTATCAAATAACTTATGAGCAGGCCCCAGATGATCAATAGCATCGAATTCGGAATTACTCAAATTCGCCACGGCTGCAGCAAAAGGAGATCCGCGAAGACTAACGGCTAGAATTTTTAATTTACTATATTTGAATTTCCCTCCCTCAGAGGACTCCTTTTGAAGCGATTCTTGAATTTCCTCGAACAAATCCGCCAGCTTAATAGTAACCCATGCGAATGAGACAGGATTACGCAAGATGATGGAAGCATCAAATTCTCCATTAGAAACAATTGGAGTGGAAGTTAACAGCATTTTCTTATCAGATGACTTGATAAAAGAAGCTCCTACAATATTGTTAATTGTTTCATTTTCTTGTTCAAGAATATCTTTTATTAGCAGATCAGGATTTACTCCTTCTTTTGGACTCCCAACCCACAAATATTTGGGATCGCTAAGAAACGGAACATTCTTATCCTTTAGAGTGTTCATTATACTTGTCTGAATACCTGAACATTCTGTTAACAATATAGGTCTATTAATTTTAAGAAAATGCTCTACAAAGAAATTGTCGAAACAATGAGCTGCAATATCTTTTATCCTTTTAAAGTTTAGAATCAAAACCTTCCCAGAACCCTCATTTTCATAAACATGTGTTAAATGATCCACAAAGCTTTTTTGAACAATTGAAGGATTATTAAGTCCCTGAGCACTCCAAATTAAAAGTTGTGCTCTTGTGTAAAGAAAATTCTTACCTTCTAAGAAAAAAACTCTGCTCATAAGAATGAAATCTCAAATGTTATCCTGGATCCGGGGAATTCAAACTTGTTTATTTTAAAATACCCCTTCCGTAGGTTCTCCCGTGAAACATAAGTAGTTAATTCAGTTCCAATCACTTCCTCGGCAATTCGATTTGTTGGTATGTTACCTAGATCCTCAAGAATATCCAAACTTCGTTGCCATTTATTATATTCCCATCTTAATTCACAGTCAATTGAGGACATGATAACCCAACCCCTTATTTTAAGTATACTATTTATGACATCTCGAAGGCATATTTGATTTTTAGGCAATAATGACGCTATGACTAGCGCATCAACATTTCGGTTAATTCCTTTTTTTCTCGTCCATGGATTTGATTCCTGCATTGACTGAAGAAAACCAATCCCTGAATCAGCAATACATATTGAAATACCAACTGATGTTCTTTGCATTCCTAAAAATACGGGTGTCCTGCCATGTATAAGCCCATTAACAATAAGTTCAGCGCAGTTGGTACAAAGGAAATATACCAGATCAGGGTCAAACACATAATTTATATCAGAATATGAAAAAAGAAGTTTAAACTTTGCAAGGATTGTTTCATAACATTCCTGCCTCAATTCCTCCTTTATTATATTTAGTTGTACTTGATTTTTATAGTCAACTTTATCAGGAACATTGTAAAATGAAAGGATTTTATTGTTCGGATTAAAACTTGTTCTGGGTAGACCGCCAATTATTCTTTCGTCCCAAGTAAGAATTTCGAGTTCTCGGGCTGCTTCAAAAAATCCTATTGTATATAAAAATTTAATGATATACGGATTCCAATCCAATAAAATCGGAATGGGGTTCCCGATATCTCTGGAAAGTCCATATGAAATTGATAAAAAGGATGTGAGAGCTGCCAGGTTTATCCTTTTTGCTTCCAATTGCCTGAGGTCCCAAACCAGATCAAATTCCTTTTTTAAAGAATTAATCTCCTTTAATTTATATCCCAGATTGGAATACAGGAGATTTAGGCTGGATAAAGTACCAAGGTTTATAATTGAATTTTCTCTCATCTGTTAATCGCACTATCTTAAGCACATGAAAGTAGAATATTATTATTCCCTACCCATGTCTTTACTCTCATTAGAAAGGGTGAACTTATTGTTGTCATATTATCAGATGTATTATTGAACATTCTGAAGCTTTCATATGTTTTTGATCTTTCGTATGCTTTAAATACTCCTCATCTGCTTTTTTCTTAGTGCTTGTTTCAGCACCAAATTCCGAAATTCCGATACTTCACGTATTTCATCCAAGCCACCCAAACGAATGTTTCTCAGGAAAACGAATGCTTTTTATGCAAAAATCTGCGACCATGATCAATCGTCGGCGGGCAAGCTTCCCCATATCTTATGCTATACATAATTGAATTTCTAATTGGTTACTTTAATGGTATAGAGACTGTACCCAGGATACTTCATAATTTTATCTTTTGCTTTACAGAAAATTAAGAAATTATTTTTATTTTCAAAAAACCGTGGATAAAATAGTACTAGTGCATCATTCCTAATACTTTTTTTACATTCAATATCGCCATTACTTGAAATTTGGTAATAATGAATTATACCAGCAGAACTTAATGCAAGATTAAAATTGCTATTTAATAATCTTGATTGATGTATCATTGAGTTAAAATGAAGGGTATCTATGATTTTTAAAAATAGTTGTTGTCCATCCTTTCTAATGCAAGAAAAACTCAATAAATCCATTTCTTTATTAGAATAATACCCGGAAAAAAATATCAGACTATCTGATAATATTGTGACAGCCCTTGTATCACAATTCGTATTAAGCGAACAGCTCCACGGAATTTTTTTACCTAACTGCAATCTGGAAATAGAAAAGCTGTACAAATCTCTGAATTTATCTTTTTGAAAAAAGTAAGAAATACCCGTTGATTTTTCGACACTTTCCCATCTTGAATTCGTTAAATACAATTCATGACCATTTGTTAAAAGTTTGCAAACATTTTTCCAAATTATTGTATCTAAAATCATTTGATTTTTCATCAAATTTGAAGGATCCAAATTTTCGAGAACTAAATGATAACTATACCTAGGTAAAATACCTGGTGGGTAAATTTTGTTGAGAATATAGATTTGAGAATCTTGGAGTTCAACAATCGAGAAACACTCCTCAACTTTGTCAGTTTCCCTTTCCCATTCAACTTTTCCGAATGAATCAAATTTTACAAAAAGTGTCTTCCGCTCGTAACCTTTGTAAAAGGCACTCATTGTGATCCATCCCCCATCGTTGGTTTTCACCAAATCCAGTGAGTAATCCTCTCCTGGCTTACCGAATCTATATTCCCAAATTATTTGGCCCTCATTCGAAATCCTTAACAATAATAAATCTGTAATACTTTCTGAATCTGGATTGGGATTTTGAAAAAAATCTTGACTTAAAGTGGAGCAAAACACCAGGAAATCTTCATGAACTCGTATAACTGAAATATCAGAATTCTGATATATGAAATTTGGTTTTATTTCCTTGAAAGTATTAGTTTGTGAATGTAACAGAGTACCTGGAATTAACCAAATCCAAATAAGAAAGTGCTTTGTTTTAATTGATCCCATAATTACTTTAATGTTCTTCTCTTTGCTGTAACTTTATTGAATATCTTAAAAATAGAGCTTTTCAATCCTGATCCAAGGGATACTTATGTTGATGGCCAAGTGGCAATCTGTATCCGTATGGAAGTGATGTGTTTACATTCGTGCCATTAACGGATTTTAATCTTAAATTAAAATCACGGGAATAAAGGGACTCATTCAATTTTGAAGCAATATATTGAACAAGTCGTGTTCCTTCAAAAGATGTATGGTTAAATTCATTTTGATTCGATTTGACCTGATCCATTCCGGTAATATTAATATGTCCACCAGCCGTTCCTGTAAAATCAATTGCTGAAAATATGGGATTCATATTTTCAGATTTGGTTGGATTGTTAGGCTTTCCCTTTGTACTATCTTTCAACTTTCCAACAACTTCAAACTGCTTTAATGTTCCACTCCAAACATTTGGGTCACTAATATTCGGCTGAAATACTCTTATCAGATCATTAGCTTTTAATTTAATATCAATGTGAATATTAGATAATCCAGTGCCTTGAATAGGTCCGTCAAGTGCCAAATTGTTTTCTTGGAAACCTGTAAAATATTCACTCGCTTTAAATGCTACTTGTTGGGTTGTGACACTTAAATAATTGGATATCTCAATTAGTTTGGTAACCACATCATTCACAGATAAATCCTTTTTCTGAAGATTTAATTTTTCTGGTGTTTTTACTTGATTTGATTGATCGGTTGAATTTTCTTTGTTTTCGGAATTAGGGTACACATATTTCTCTTCCTCCCCATCTAAATCAACATAACTAACCGGCTTATTCCCCGCATATTGATACGGTGTATAGTGAGGATACTTATGTTGCAATGGATCCACACTCACAAACCTCGCAATCCATGCTGCATAATACCTGGCTCCATAATAGTACAATCCGGATTCTTCGTCACGTTCTTTGCCAACATACTTGTATCTCTTCAGGGAAACCTCTGTTTCGGTTCTGCCACTGCGGTAAGAAGTTGTTCCGAAAGGGTGGTATTCTTCGTACGAAATGATATCGGCTGATGCGTCGAGTTCGAGGCAGGCTGAGCCAAGATGGTTATCATACTGATAACGGATACTGGATACTGGATGCTCGATGCCGGATTCGTTTTCGATTGTTTTAGTTTCCACAAGAGCAATTCGTTTATTATCATCATTTAGATGAAGGGTCTGACGTTCAAAATTAACGAGAAAGGATGTGTATTTCCGAAATACTTCATACCCATCAAAATACAGCCTTTCCTCGATGATTCCCCCGGGTTTCACAGTCACATTCCTTGTTCTTTTACCCGAGTGGTCATAACGGTAATAGGTTGGATTATCCCCTTTCAGAGTGTATCTCGTGCTTTCCTCCTCCATCAATTGCCCTTCACCTTTGTTAGCATGAATTTTATTTTAAAAGTGTCCTGCTATTTCTAATGAATACTAATTCTTACCTTCTAAAAATAAATAATAAAACACGAATAGAATTTGTTGTACCATTCAGCAATTTTATCCAGACAATAATCATCCAAATATCATTTGCCTGAAGTATATGTTTTAACGCTTTGATAAAATTTTGAAAAATTCTGATTTAAAATATTGAACAAGACAATTGACGCATTTTCATGTTGATAAACGAAATTTTTTCTTTTGTGGAAAAATTTTCCTTTTGCTATTTTAATTCGTCCAAAATCATCACAGATGTAATCAATTATACTATCGCATTGAAAATTGGATGGAATATAAGCCGTATCTTGAAATTGCGTCTTATTGAGAAAATTAACCTTAATATAAATTATTTGTTTATGTTTATATGTAAATATGAATTCTCTACTTCCTGCCATGTTCCCTGAGATTATTCCTTTTGGTAAATTAATTTTAAATGGTTTAGGTGTGTATATATTAGAGTCAGCAATATATCTTAGATTTGAATGATAAGCAAAAAGTAAATGATCAGGATAGCAAGTAAAACTGAAATCATTACTTGACATTTCACACCACCTAAAATCCAAATTAGTTACTGTTTTACAAGAAGTTAAATTGGTTAATAATCCTATAATAATTATAAATTTTACCTTATTTTTCATTATTTATCTTTGTCACTAATTTTTTAAATTCATAAAAATTGTATCCCTCATCCTTACCAATTTTACCGTTTTGATTATAAAATCCTATATATTGCTTAATTCTGCTTGGATCATAAAGATCTTTCCCAATTTTTGTATTTTCAAATCCTTGAGCATAATGGTACCCCAAAACGAAACAAGTATTTGAGTAAATGTTATTTTGAGGAAGTAAATCTTTTTCAGGAGAAGGTGTTGGTTCTCCTAACTGGATAATTTCGCCTTCAGCGTTTTTCACATTAGTATGTAAATGCGCGTCCCAAGTGGCCGTTTCTCCTTTGTTTAACAAATCCAATCGGGCAGCTTGTGTTTGCTTAGGATTTATGTGAATTGCACTCTCGCCCTCTACTATTATTGATGTGATTCCTTTATTACTTCCAACAATGTATTGTTCCTTCGAACTCTGCTCACCTTTTGCAAACATTTTACTAAACTTAATCATCGCTTCCTCTGAGGGGATATCTATGAAATCCCCTCTATTAATAGCCGCTGTAATATTTTCCTCATTATTACTTTTAGTAAGTACAATTTTTCTTTCTTCTTTGCCATCTTCAATATGGGTTTTTACTCCATTCAAATTGTAATAATCTGTTATTGACATTCCTGTAGGATCAATATACTTGATTGGGTTATCTCCACAATAATCATATGGAGAGAATGATAAATAACTTTCTTTTTTCGGATCCACACTCACAAACCTCGCAATCCATGCAGCGTAATATCGGGCGCCGTAGTAGTAGAGGCCACTTTCTTCGTCTTTTTCCTTTCCAACATATTTGTATCGTTTTAAAGATACCTCAGCTTCAGACTTGCCACTGCGGTAAGAAGTTGTTCCAAACGGATGGTATTCTTCATACGAAATGATATCGGCAGATGCATCGAGTTCGAGGCAGGCGGAGCCCAAATGGTTGTCATACTGATACCGGATGCTGGATGCTGGATGCTGGATGCTGGAGCCGTTTTCGATTGTTTTCGTTTCCACAAGAGCAATTCTTTTCTTATCATCGTCGATGTGAAGGGTCTGCCGCTCAAAATCGATATGGGTAGATATATATTTTCGAAATACCTCATAACCTTCCAGGTAAAGCCTCTCTTCGATGATACCTCCTGGTTTTACTGTAACCTTCCGTGTCCGGTTGCCGGAGATATCATAGCGGTAATAGGTGGGGTTATCGCCTTTAACACTCTTTATCAGCCTTCCCTCGTAATCCCACTTCATTTCGGTTAACCCGGGCATAGTTAGCATATTTCCGTGGGCGTCCCAGGTGTAATCAGGCAGCGTTTGATATTCATCATGTTTCAGTAGCCGGTTGTTTCCTTCCTCGTAAAAATATGGGCGCCTCCAGTTGTCGGAGCTCATCACCAGGATGTTGCCGAGCTCATCGTATTCATACACCTGCCGGTAATTCTGCAAGGCATTATCGTTGTTGTTCGGTACAGGCATGTTGTTCGCAAAATCTGCACCCGAAGGCATCTGTAAGTTGGCCAGTTCACGCCCCCGGGCACTTGTCAGCCTGTACAGGGGATCATACTCATACAAACCCTCCGGCAGGATTTCCGTATTTCTGAAATAAAGGGTCTGCTGTGCATTATCTGTAACCTGTACGATGTTGCCTTCGGGATCATAGGTGTAGTTCAAATCCTGGAGGATATCAGCGCCCGTGTTACGGGTTGTCAGTAACCGGGTCAGCCGGAAGGTATGTTCATCGTAATTGTACCTGGTTTTTGATCCGTTGCCGAAATAAACATCCGTACGCTGGCCTTTTTCGTTGTAATTAATGCCGGTTATGAAGTCATACGGTTGAGAATTCCCCCTGATTTGAACACTGATCGTTTCTAATAGACCTGCTTTATTAAAGGAGTATTCTTCGATTGTCAAATCAGGTTTGGTATGGCGGATCAAGCGGTTCATCGCATCATATTCAAAATCGGATTCGAAAGTTTCAATTGGGCTTGCACTCGGGAGATTCCAATCGATGGTCGCATTATATACCGTTGAAAATGATTTGATCATGATAATCAGGTTCCCCTTGAAATCGAATTTAGTATTAGATGTTATACCTGTCTGGTTATTAATATATTGGGGTTTGCCCTTCAGGTTATGCACGGCATCTGTTCCATAAATAATCTGTTCCGTCAGTTTTGCAGTTGAGCTGCCGTCTTCCTTGACCATGGTATTGGTAGGGCGTTGTATGACATCATAAAGATATGAAAATTCATTGTTCAGGTTATCCCATTTTTTTAATGGTTTACCCGATAAGTCGTACAATATCCAGCGTTTTCCTGAATCAATGTTTTCAGTGTAGAGCAGCAACCCGGTCATGTCATACACGTTGTGAGTCATTTCCCGGTTCTTTGCATCAGTCACCATGGTAACATGGCCTGCAATGTCAAGTTTTTTTCTCGTCCTGAACAATATACTCGCCGAATTTGAATCGAGGTCATTATTGTCCGTGATTAAAAATGGTCTTCCCAAGACATCAAAATCAATAACCTGAGGGGTTTCTGCATGGGCACCGGCCAATGAAGCAGCACGTTGTTCATTCTCCTGTGATGATGATTGCATGGTGAGATACCACTCACTTTCAAGCACGGTATCGTTCCGGTCCCAATTTTCCTGTTTCCAGGCATCAAATGCTACCTTGGAGAATGAACCGTCAGGAAAGTCAGTACGGATGAGCCTTCCAAGCGGATCGTAATGCATGACAGTGTTTACCACTGCCAGGGGAGGGGCTGGCAGACTTTCATATTGGTGTGTCCCACTGAACCAGGATTCGTATTGTTTTACAATTAAACCCTTATTGTTTTTTACAGTTAGGCCAGTCACCACCCAACGATCATAAACCATAACCTGTTCAGCTACCGAACCGTTCATTTGCCAGATAGTTCCATCTTCAGCCTGGACTTTGGTCTGAATTTCCTGACTCAGGCCATTGCTATATGTATAGCTGTCCAACCAAAGACACTCCGGGTCCTGGTGAATTGTTCTTGCCGATATATGAACATAAGCTGGTCGTTGGTAATTTTTCCATTCAAAGAGGTCATAGAAAAGAAATGTTGTCGGGTCATCTGGTGAATCCCCTTCGTTTGCGCCATCTTTGCCCATTACCGCCGTTTGAATAATCATTCCGAGTGCATCGTATTTGACCGCCTGCCTGTTCCCATTGATATCGGTAATCATCCATGGCTTAAGTATCCGGTAATCATTTGTTGCAGTGACAGATTCATCCAAAGGATTCGTCACCTGAGTGGGCAGTAAGAAGAAGGAATCATATTCAATCGTTGTTTGCGGCGCTGGAATCACCGAATCATTAATTGCATCGATAAGGCCGTTTTGAAGAAAGAAATGATCTGGATCATATGTCTTACGGTCAGATTTCTTAAAAAACTGATCATAATTGAAATCAATAACAGAATCTTCTTCAAAATAACTTTCATTTAATAATAGTGCCATATTGCCAGCAGAAGGCAAAAGGTTATTATCCGAATCGTTCTTACCGGAAATCAGGTCAAGGCAGTCCGAGGAAAAAACCATAGTTTTTGTATTGTACAATAACCCGTGCGATGCAACGGAAAGAAAGGGCAGTGAGTCTGTACAATCCTCATTATAGTAATACAATCGGATACAAGAAAGCAGGCGTAATTGCAATTTATTATCAAGGATATCATGGTTGGGGATTTTTTCAATGCCGGTCAGCGCATCCAGAAGCGCGGCTATCGATAATTTCACATCGGTTTCCAGTCCGTGCAACTGCCAGGTCAACTGCTCACATGGGACACCGAGTCTGTAAAAGGAAGTATCTTGGGGTATATTGATAAACTTTGATTCATCGTATTGTACAAGAAGATCACTTTGGCCCTCAATACCAAGTGAGTTGGGTCTTCGGGCGTAAGAGATTTTGGCAGATTTTGTCACATTGCCGAAATCATCAGTCTCCAAAACCATCGAATGACTGATCCTTGGATCATTGGGATTTCTTTCATAGTTGTAATTGATAGCTTCTTCTTCCCGGACATGGAAAACGGCATGCCGGTTGGACGACCTTGGCTGCAGGCATCGTATGGAATACGATTTTTCAGACACTGTATATGGCGGACCTTCCTGTTCGCCACCCCATTCAGACGGGCAATTCACCCCCGGATAAAAATAGACTTCCTGGTGCAGGATACTGCCTTTCAGCGCACGGCAGGCTTCATGGATCTCATTGCGGGCAATAGATGAAGGCAGGATTGTATCGGGAAGAAACCATCCATCGGGATCTCCTGAAAAATATTCTTCGGAATAATGCTGCGAGATTTGAGCGCCTTCCATATAAAAACCGGTGTGAAACCAGGTTTTGGAGTAAACAGGAGGTACATTCGATTCTTCATCTTCCTCATTTGACGCTGTATGGAACAGGTTTCCTTCAGGGAAAAGTTCGTAGTGTTCAGTATCCCATTGTTCTACCATTCCAAAGCCCCGGAATTCCCGCTCCACCCCGTCAAAATATCCATGATGATAAGCATACCTCGTAACATAGCGGGAATCGGTTGGCCCATCATATGTTTCCACCCTCTCTACAACATGAACAGGAAAAGGAAGCTTGGAAATCCAGGGCTTGCCATTCATTTTATCCCTGAAATAAAACTTGGTGGATGGCGCATATCCCAGGCGGGTAATAGCTCCCAGGTTGTTTTTCATTTCATTGAGAAGAAAGGGTTTCTTTCCTCCGGTCAGTTCGAGGTATTGTACCTTAAAGGCACCGGCCGTCGGAGCGGACGATGCAGCAACGATGCATGAGGTTCCGTTTCCAAGAAGGTCCATCACTGAAATGTTCAATAATTTGTTGTAGTTTGGGAAATGAGTGATGGCTATTGCTTCACTCCAACTATTCCCGGCCAGGTTTCTCCAGTACCGGATGTTATTGGTGCCAAGGTAAATTATATCAGTTGTTCCTGTTCCATCCACATCGGCTAATCTTATTCTGTTCTGGTCGAACTGGTCGTTGCCTCCAAAGGTGGGAGCATTTTCCATGCTTACTTTTTGCCCGAAGCGGCCATAACCCAGGTTCGGCCAGTAATCCACCGAACCATTCCGGATCCTTACCAAGTCTGTCAGACCGTCGCCGCTGAGGTCGGCAAGGTAAATGCTTTGGGTGCCATCTGCAAACACTAGCGCCGGACCTTTTTTTTCATCCATGGCTTTTGAAAACCTTAATGCAGGCGCAAATCCATCTTTTGCCATGGAATAATAGGCGGTGAAACATTGTTGTTCCGTGATCAGAATATCGGCATGTCCGTCACCGGTGAGATCGATCATCCGTAGGTTTGGGTCATTCATATCAATCCCGGGAATTGATTTGAAAGGTCTTAATGCTTGCCAATGATCCTTTTTGTCGATTTCATAATACCCTGAGATACCTGATGAAAGTATTCTCAGGTTGGTTTGTCCATTTCCATCGATATCGCCAAGTTGCTGGCTGTTGTCGCCGGGTGTAGCCAGGGATGGCCTGTCATGGATAAGTGTAAGTGCACCGAGCGTTGCATCCGGACCTGGGTCCTGCCCGGTCTGGGGCGGATCAAAATAGCGTTTGTCTCCCAGGTTTGGCTTGTAATACCAGGCCTGGGGATTTTGGATGAATATGCCGCTTACGCCTTCTCCATAGAGGTCTAACCACTGGAAAGACTCACCATTTGCGCCATTAGTGAAATTCTTCAGATCTTCCAGATCCAGCCTTTGAACTTTTTGCCCCATTGTTGCCTCTGTATAAGAGAACTCTACCGGAGGATAACTAAGCTTACCACTGTCATCGTATCCCGAAATTTGAAACCCGGTAAGCAGCGTCAGATCGGACCTTTCGTCATACGTTAATTCAGCAATTTTCACAAGAACTGGCATATTACTCAGTGCCCCAATCCTGTGGAACATTAATATTTTTCTGCATAACCGATAGGTTCTTATTTCAAACCCGGCACGGTAAGTGGAGAAAGAATCAATACGAGCAAGCCAGTCATTTTGAGGTTCAAAAAGAGGGGAATCGTCTGATCGTTCTCCATAATCGAATACCAACGCAAAATAAGGTTCTTCACTTGAGGGATTTACCGGGGTACCATACTCAACCTTCTGCAGGTAAAGATTTGTGAAGCACTTTGCTTGCGTAACACGGGGATCTTCAAAAATTGATGGTTCAATATTATCAGGGTTCTCGCGAACATACGTGTAAGTAATAACATTGCCCTTATTATCCAGGGTTTGCTCGATCATCCATTGATAAACATGAGTCGGATTATCCGGATCAAAGATTCTGGTATCCGCTGTCGAGCCATAGATAGTGGTCACATTATCTTTAGTTGTCGCTCTCCAATGGCTGACTCCGGTTTCAATATCCTCCCATCGTTCAATCTTGGCAAACAGGCCTTCAATCCTGGGCCGGTAAGGATATATGCGATAACCTGATTCTTCTGACTGAACCCTGAACCATTGCCCGTTAATCTCTTCGAGGACAGGAACCAGGTCTTCTGCCCCTGAAAGGATAAAAGTATCGGATTCATTTCCATCGATTGATGGGTGATCATGGTATTTTGGCAGTCCTTTATCAGTCTTCCTGCTAATTGAAGGCAAACCGATTGACCATCCCAGCCCGAAAGGGCCATTGCCACTTCCGGAATCATAATTCAGGCTAAGTTGAGGGGTAAATTCTCCGCGACCCGGGCTGATCGGCAATGGGATTGAAATGGAACCTGTTCCTGTCACGGGGTTAGCCTTGAACTTTTCTCCGATGCCTTTGATCGCGCCACCTCCCTTTGGGAGTGATAAGATCGGGTCAGACCCCTTATTTGATTTCGTTCCTTCAGGGGCATTTGATGTCATTTGATTTGATGGGCCTTTCCCCGCCTGGGCTTCGGCTCCATGTCCTTCAGGATAGAATTGATGGGTATAAGGAATATTAGGTTTTAAAGGATTTTCCATAAAAAAATCAGCATTTTATTGAAACCATGAGGCATTCCAAAGACAGAACAGAATAAAGAACATCAGCACTTTATTTTTTCAAGGATCAGATTATTGGTGATCAATCCGATAACTTGTTCGTCCTTTTTCCCATTCTCGGTAACGAATACATCCAGGCATTCCTTCTTTTCTTCCATAGCTCGTTTGGCGTCCAGCAATGTAGCATTTTTGTTGATGAGCTGATAGCTGTTTTCCAGGGTACTTTTAATTTCCGGGATATCGGTATTCAGAATATCTTCCAGTACAAGCTTATTGATATCCTCCCGGGTTTTGCCTGTTGAGACTTGTTCAGCAATGAACCTGTCGAACATGCTCCGGTGGATCATCTTGAAAACAGTATTATTGGCATCAAAGACAGCATACCGGTTATATGCTTTGAATCTGCCGTCTTTCAGGATGTCGTCCATGATCTTTTTATCCTTATCCGCCGGATAGCTGAGGAAAACAATCCGTTCAAAAGGAATCATAACGTCAACAACTTTTATACTTGCCATTTTTTCATCCGGAGAAAGATTCCTGATAATGTTCTGGTATGATTTGCTTGCCGCTTCAAAGTTTTCACGAGAAAAATAAAATGCGAGGATCATACCGATCCAGGTTCCCCAGAGCGGCAACAGTGTTTTTGCAATAAAATCAACACCTTCAAGTTTATCACCTTTGTTTATGGCAATGATTGCCACCGCCACCGTTGCACTTACTACGATTACCGTTAAAAGGATCGCAATGAAATTTCTGGCAATTAAAACTGAATAATTATTGTTCGTTTCGGTTTTATATGTGTCTGGCATTTTATTCTTTTTAATTGTTAACATATGAAAGACAGACAAGAAGGCTATTATTACTCAATTTTATATTCAATGATCATCCAGATGTTATCAATTATCAAAGGCTCATTTGTTAGTTTATTTGCTTATAAAGAAATGGCAAGTGTTTCATCCAGTGATTTGTCACAATCATGCCCAGCCATATAAATAGATAATGAGCTTGGGTTCATCTGGGTTTGGCTTAGTTCAACAGGCTGAGAAGAATCAATTGTTAAAATATATTCCGGGTTTGGAATATTTTCCCCTTTTGTGAAAAACCGAAAACTTTTTATTTTCAAGTTTTTATCACTTGTCCGAAGATAATCCTGTATAAAGAATGGAAAATGTTGCCTGGTGATCTGGAATGCAGTTTGATGATCGCCGTTGTTGTCCGATATCTGGAAAAGTTCATCTGCGAATTGGGCTTTCCAATCAAAAGCCAATCCCAGCATTGAGTCTGGATTATTAAAAAAGTCAGCAATATAATCCTCAATATTCGCAAGGCATCCATTTTTCAATTCACCGCCGGCATCTTTGGCTGAATAACTTACATGCAGGATGAAATCGCTGATGGTCTGGTAATCAAATTGCCTGTATGGATCGGGTAATTCTATCTGCCACCGGCTTATGGTGCCAGCTCCTTCAAAGGGGAGGTAACGTTCATCATTGAAATTGAATTCAAAAAGTCCTCTGTCATTTTGCCCATTACTGATTGCAATGGATTGGATCCCGATGGGATCAAGCGTAAACCGTGGATCTTCTTCCTTCATCTTATAATCTTCCGCGGTTCCTGTGCATGTAGGATCATGACGATACCGGCTCGTCAGAAGATTGAGTTTACAGGAAACATTCGTGTATGGGCCTGTAACAGCGGGGATGGTAACGGCTACAGATTTTATGCGTCGCAAATATTGTCCCGGGAAATCAAAATCATACAGCATTTCTGGAATATCGAATTCACATTTGCCGTTTATTTTCAGATCATTTAAAGCAGAAGGATTCAGTACGGCAAGCGAAATATGTCGCGTAATTTCATTATCTCTGGTATTCGCATCCATATATGCTTTCTCCAACAGATTAAGCTCATTACGCAAACGTTCACCAGCAACAAGCCCTTGACGTAGACTATCCCATTGCCCGAATGAAATTATTGATTCGACCTGGCCTGGTGATAACTCGAACTGATAAGCTTTTTCTGCCTGTCTTGCAATCTGAACCGACAACCTGTACGCCTGAAAATAAACGGAGGATAAGTTTTTCACTAGCCAATCATATAATTTATCATTGGTAAACTTGGTTTTTAAATAATCATAACACTCCTCTGATTGGTCCACCTGCATACTATGATTTTCGGCATCCTTTTCAGCCATTGCCAGTTTTATTTTTGCACCGGCCAATTGTTTTGACAATGATTTTATTTCTCCTTCAGATTGTTGCCCCTGGAACACCCAATCATCTTTTCTTCGATCATATCCCCCACAAATGGAGGCAACAGTTGCCTCGTACTGGGCAACAGTTGATTTTATTCCAATTACACTACTTGCTGCAGACTGAATATTTCCTAAATGGATACCTCCAAATTGAGTGCCTGGTGGGACGCCTACATTAAATTGGGGGATAGCACCCAATATTGCTCCAAGGGCAATTGTTCCCTGGGTAACTAATTGATAATTATTGGCAACTCCCATTTTTTTCAGATGTTCTTTTTCCTTTTCATTTATATACTGTCTGGAAAGATAATATGCTTTTTTCATTTGAGCATTATCCAGTGATTCCTGTAAGGAATCTAAAGTGCTTTGCGCTTCAGAGATTGCCTGGTGTTTTAATGTATTTATTGCTTTTAGAAGTGTTTTTTCATGTACCGCTTTGGCCAGTGTGAGGGATTCGGAATCTTTTTTCTCAAGTGCTGAAAGTAATGATGCACCAAGAGAAATAACTTCACCTGCCAGCTCTTTTGCTTTCTGTAATAAAATTCTAAATCTATAGGGAGATTGTGGCATGGCTTGGTTATTCATAACCTGAGTGATATCAAGTCCTGCAGCCGCGGCCTTGACTAACAGATCCGGGTCAATCGGAGGAGCAAACAGGGGCAACTGTCTTTGAATACCTTGTAAATTCATGCTGTTGCGTAACAGAAAGAGCCGGTTTTCAACTTTATCCCAATAAGACATCAAGTTCTCGTTGAATGGTATTCCAAAATATAATCCAGATACATAGGTAGGAATGAAATTTGACTCGCCCGTTTTAGTTGGAAATGCACCAAATTGATTTTTAATGGCTTCCAATGCCCGAACATCAGAAATTAATTCTTCATTCTGAATGGAATTCATTGGAATTCCATAATAAGTTTCAATAATACTTAGTTGATTAGAAAATTCATCCAAAGAACCAATCTGTAAAAGTTGATTATAGGAGGCTCCTTCCGGGTATGTCGGATCGACAGGCAATGGGCGTGGTCCAAGTATTTCATGTGCAAGCATATATAATTGGGTCGCCTCATTCAATGATTCAAGGGTTTCTTGGGCAAACAGGTAATCTCCCCATGCAATAAGATTATCAAGATACTTCATAACAACGTTCTTCATGTAGGAATAAAGCCTGATTTCGGCAACCATGTGCGGATCCGCAGGATTATTTTCCCATGCAACAATTTCTGGATGAAGTGAATTTAAATTGTACATCAACTCCCGGATATCTGAAACTCCCTGGATGTCATAAAACGGTTTGAATTTCCAAGGGCGTTTTTCAGCAAGATCATCCGTTTCTCCTTTAAAAGTAGGATCAAAAATGAAATGGTACCATTTTTGAGCATCCGAAAACTGTTGGTTTGATGCCAATTTATTTGCTATAAGTAGTGGTACATGGAAAAATAATTCCCAGTTATAAATTGCATTTGGAAAGTTCTTGTCAAAATCTATCTCTGCTTTGTATTTATAAAAACATGCTCTCTCACTTGCACCAAAATTATTCGATAACAATAAATTACCAATCACAATAGAAACTTTTTGTCTGAAGAGATCGGGTAGATCATTATTGGGGTTAAACAGATCGGTAATGCCATTGGTTTTGTTTATTTGATTTCTGAGTAACCTGATAAAAACGTGGTCTAAAGGATAAAATTTATAGAGTTCAGTGCCTAGTGAGGATTCACTTTTATATTGATTCTCAACAACTGAATTGTTGTTCCTTATAAATGATTGTTTATTAAACAAAGGATTGAATTGGTTAACGATTACTCTCTTTGATAATGAAACATCATAAACACCTGTTTGATCTCTGCTTTGTTGTTGAAAATCTGCATAAAATGAAGTTTGATTAAGTGAGCCCCAAGAGGAGTTGATTGTCCTGGCGAGAATACTGTAAGTCATAGGAAATTTGACCATTAACTCTGGAATTCCATACCATGTAAAAGTATCATTAGGTTGAGGAGGTTCCTTATAGGCATCCATATCCGGCTTAAAGGAAATGGGCATCATTTTATTCCATGAGAACTCGAATGGACCAGAGTTGAGATCATAGTAAAAAAGTGTATTCCCCATTGAAATTCTTGCATTAGGGAGATTATTAAACAAGTGGGTTGTTTGCAATGTCGAATCTGGTGAATATATTACAGATAATGATGGGGTGTCATTAAGAAGTAATTGGTTATTTTCCAATGACCCATAAGATTGATAAAAATGGTACCCAACAATTGTATTATCGGATATCGACTTTATAACAGGAGATTTGATAGTAATCTCGTGTTCTTTATCAAAAATAATTTTTGCCTGGGAGTGTGCTCCCTGTTTATTATGATGATGATGAATTATTAGAGCCAGTTCAATTTGATTATTCGTTACTTTACTTAAATTTATGGCTATGGATTTCTCACCTTCATATGGGTCTGCATATCGAATTGCATTATTTTGTTGTGCATCTGCGAACACTATAAGTGAATGATTCAGTTTGTGATAGTTTTTAGAAATCTTCTTAGGTTGCCATTTCGAATTCAACCTTCTAGTATAAGCTAATCGTATTGCTACTGCCTTATTGAAATCCTCTTCTGTAACTTGCTCAGTTATTTCTTTATACTCATTAAATGCATCACGCGTTATATCATCTTTAATGATGTCCATCTTGGTATCGGTCAATATGGGCCAAAATAGATATATTATATTATTCCAAACAACTGGAGTTACCTGTTCGGCATCTATTTCAACATCAATCTTTTCCCATGGAGTCCATGATAAATTGTCAAACCTCCGATAATAATATGTATGAGGGAATGATCTTGTTCGACCGATATAGTGGGTAATAAATCTTTGAACATCTTCCTTTTCATCATTTATGTCCTCACGGTAAATACCTGCAATTTCAAGGGAAGACAGAGCTTCCATCCTTTCAAAATAGAAATGGAATGCATTTTCAGCCACATTATTGGTAACATCATTTTGATTCAGGAAATCGATCAATTCTGTGAAAGTTTCGGAACAATTTATCCGCAAATCGGGCTCCAACCAATTCTCGGGATAAAGAAATATTTTCCGGCAGGCTTCCCATACCCTATAGTGTTTATACCATTCCCATTTTTTTGCCTGGGCTTCTGTCAGCATAAGTGGAGTGGGATTATTAGGATCTGCATATGAAATTTCAAGATTCAATTGAATTCGTTGAATAAATAACTGAATCGTCAGTGTGGCTTGCACAATCCTGCTTGTAAGGGCGCAGGGATTCATTTGCGTATCAATCAGAAAATGATCGTAGAGCTCATCAGTATTATTAAAATCACAACGATTTGTGGCTGTATTAGAATACCCATAACATAATAGATACTCAACCAGGGCATCACGCAGTTTTATCCTTAAGGGATCCATTATTACCTGTGCTGATTTAAACCACAATTTTCGTGATTGAGTTCCCCGTGCCATACCCCGGATGGCAATTACATCGTCAAACAAAAGACGTTCATTATTCCTTTTCACAATCGAATAGGGCGATGCACCCAACTTTTTAGAAAGGGCGATTCTATTTGCCAACTCTTCAATCCAGATTACATTTTTGAAATCTTCCGGTTCTTCAAATTGTTCACCTGTAATTTGCAGATAAAGTATATCTGAATAATTCCAACCTGTAGCGCACGACAACTCATTGCATATTGAACTTGGCGTTGCATCGGCCTCAAAGGTTTTTTCCCATACTTTATATAGTGAATGTAATGGCTTTGCATAGTATTTCTCAAGCAATACGGCCTTATTCAAGTTGTACCAGAAATGGAGACGTGTTTCTATTTGAGATGGAGTATGGAAATTTTCCTCATTCTCAATTGCAATTTCATTTAATTCATTGCTAACTTCATCGGTTGGAGGAAGATTGAAAATATTCAGGATATTAAATCCTGAAGGAATATCTTCCTGGTTGTGATTTTTTATGAATTCACATGCCTGAATGGAAAGATTGTACTTATTTATAAAAACAGATGCTTTTAATATGTATTTTAAAGCTTCAAGCTCATCAGATTGAGGTTCAAAATCGGTTGCCTGAAACAAACGGATGAAATCAATGTTTGTCCAAAGATCTCCCGAAAGAACCTGATCATTGCCTATTTTTACATGTACCCATCGTGTTAACATTCCGCTGGCATGATCCGCTGAAACTCCCGCTATGACACTCACCTCATGAATTAATAGCTGCTTTAATAAGTAATATCCTATCTCTCCCAGGACAAAATTGCATCTTTCATTTTTTACTGATATTTTCGATCCTCCTGACCCATTGCTTAATCGATCCTTGGCAATTTCAGCATCTGTAAATATGGAAAAATAATTTTCGATGATTGCAGCATATTCTTGATTTGGAGCTGGCCAGGTATCTACAACAAGTGTGACTGCCTTATCAAGTTTCTCTTTGGGAACGAATTTTGAAAGCTGCTCTTTTAATGCAGCCGTTTTTTTAGGATCCACGGAATAATTCCAGATGTTAATTGCACGAGTATACCTTTCATTAATTTTTTCTATACCCGTGAATTCAGATGGATTGCTGAATGCTTCAACTACTGCATTATTACTTGTTGGAATAGTCTGTGTTCTTTCGATAAAACTTAATACCGTATTCCTGTCTTCAATACTTTGGGGATTGCTTTCAGGGAACACAAAAGCAAGGTTTTTCTGTACAATTTCCCTCTGATAATCAAGATCCAGTCCGGCAAATTTCATCAACCGGTCAATTTCAGTATTTAGCTTAATCCCCAAAGATTTGTAACTTTCTATGATTTTATCCGGAGATGGGATGATTGCGCAGGATGTATCCCATTTACGTGTGAACAGAAATCTCAGATCTTCTAATGCAAAGGGTGATGCTTTTATTGCATTCCATACATCAAGGTATTTACGTGTATCAGGTACAATTGGCTCAACATTATCCCAGTTTATCGGGTGAAGATCGTTTGCCAAATATGTTAACAGGTAAAATTGATTAAATGTCAGTCCAAATGTCCTGCAAAACGAAACTACACGGAAAACCTTTGATAAATTTTTCACAGTTGCTGTATCTACCGTCAGGCTACCGGAACTTGTCCACATTAATCTTTCCTTAGCTAATATAAATTGGTAACCCTCTTCATTAATATTTAATGCTGAATAGACTATTTCGTTGATTGACAAAGAGTCTAAGGATTTTTTTGAATCATCTGGCAATGTTGGATCAAAAGTTTTACTATCTTCACTTTGGGAAAATGCCTGATTACGAAAGAGTTCATCATACAGGTTAACTATTTTCTTTTGCGTTTGCGGGTCATAATATTGATTCGTATTGAAATCGGAATACCAAACCAATGCTTCTTCCAAATCAAGATCGTACTCATCACGTAGTCTGATAATCCGGTAAAATAGTACTAAAAATGCTTCATCCCATGTTTCAGAAGAGTATTTAAACCCAAAAATGATTAGATCAAGATCTCTAACTGATAAACCGGTGCATCTTCTTAGTCTTGCAAACCGGTATAATCTGTCAAGAAATCTTACAATCAAAGCCATATCTTCGATATAAGCATTATCATAGGACATAAAGGCATTTGCAAGATCTGAGTCCTCCACAACAATATTATCCGGGGGAAGTTCTTTTATACCAAGATGAACTGATAACCGTAAAGTTTCACTCTCTACCGGATTTACATAATAGGATTGAAAATACTCGCAAATTTCATCATAAGTTAACCCTGACACCTTCATGAATTCACCTAACTTCATCAAATCAGCCAAAGTGCCTAGGAAATTGTATTTTGCTTTAATGGTATCAAGGTCATTAGGGTCGGTAAAATTTGCAAATATTTCACTGTAATCCGTTTCTGATATCTTCAGATACTCTTTTGCAATATTTGTTTCATTGTAATGACCACAGGGATTTAATTGTACAGAATGATCAAGATATGTGGTAGCGTCTCCGGCATTTACGATAGTTGGGGCTTGTGGGATTCCGGCGATGTAAGGAAATGATTCCATAATATGGTACTTCGGAACTTCCATTTTTTTATACCATTCCCTTCCTTCTTCAAGCCAATAGTCAAATGGAAGTTTCCAGGGATAGGAAGTGGTTCGCAAAATCTCCATTGCGTCCGATATCTTGTCGAGATGTTCCGGAAAAGCACGTAAGGAATCCTCCTCCTCAGTAGTATTATAAGTTTTCGGCACGGAGTTAACATCTAATTCTGCAACGACACTTCCAAGCAACTCATTTACTATATCTATATATGGAATTCTATTGATAGTATTCCGCCTGTCTAATTTTAGATCCATTACATCTCCACGTCTTTTTGTAAATTCATTAGATAAATGTATTGAAGTGTTATCTATGTTAAATTGAAGGAGATCTGCAAGATAAGCTGCAGCGCTAAAAACAGACCTGTCCGAAGGACACCTGTAACATCCGGTAGAACCAAAAAGTTGAGATAATGACGGTACTCCGGATAAATCCCCCGGTGAATGATTATAGGAAGGACTAAGGACGGATGGATTTACCGAATTAACGTTCCCGCCAAAATTCATCCAGGTATTAAGGGATATGATGGATTGAAGTGTAGCAATACGATATATATATTTCCCCATTTGAATCCCTGCGTCATGATCCTGAAAAGATGAGGAAAATTGTTCGATGAATAGATCCTCACCGGCTTTTACGATGTTTTCAGCTGAAGTAAAGTCTAAATCCCAGAGAACTTTAATTGCCTCATACCTTTTTTCAGGATAGGTAAGATTGCAAAGTTTCTGAAGAATTTTAAGGTTATTTATTATTGCAGATTCTTCTGCCGTTGATGCATAATTAGGATCTACATAGTTGGACCAAATATTTTCGATCGTATCAGAAAGAAAAGGGATTCCAGGATAATCATCAAAAAACCTGTGTAAAACCTGTGAAGTCCAATTGTTGTCATTTGCAAATGCACGGCTTATAACCTTTTCTGGGTATATTCTTCCTAAGTTTGTCAAAATTTGTTCAGCGTACTCTTCAGATGTGTTTGTATCGGTTGGTAGTTCAATTGATTTACCTTGAATTATTGAGGCGAGTTCAGTTCCGTCCAATGCAATTAATGAATCTATAGATGACACCGGTGGATCATTCAAGAAAAAACAATTTACGAGTAACGGATTTCCGGTCAGATGAATAGCCTGCATTGAGAATTCAAATTTATCAACCATGTCACTATTAAGGAATTCATTATCTTCATTTTCTCTTATGTCCTCAATCAAGTCCTGACCGATCATATCTTGCCTACTTTTTTCCAGAAAATTGGAAAGGCTGGTTAGAATTATTTGTTTGCCCCGATCATCCGTAATTCCAGAATTATAAAAAATTACAGACAGATCTGATTGTGAATCGACTGAGGATAAATAATTAATGAGACCGGTTTTCACAAGAGCAACATACGCTAAACGATCTTCAGTGGAGAAACAAGTAATATCATTATTGATTCCCGCTTGTTCAATTGCCTTGTCAATTGCATCAACCCGCGAAAAGAAAAGCTCATCTACTGTATCAACTTCTATATAAGACAAGGCTCCAAACAACATTTCTACACTGTGGTTCTCGGAAATTTCCAACTTTAGGTTAATGTACTTAGAGTTCAGTATCCTTGACAGGATTTCAGGTTGCAATGAACACTTATTAGCAATATATGTAATATCACCCGAACTTAAATTTTCAATAGAATCTAATGTCTCAGTTGCACTTTTTCCCAAATTAAAAAGGGCATCATTAATTTCATCATCACCAATAAGTTTTTCTACTGCCCTTGCAAAAGAAGTTTTACCATAATAGTTGTCTTCGACACAAAGATTTATTTCTATTTCGGTTTGAGCTGATAGAAAAAGAGGAGATTCCACCAGAAATTTTGATGAATCATTAGGATCCTCTACTTTAATAATTAAATCTGTGGTGGTCTTTGCAACTCCTGAGGGAGGATAGGTAAACGAAATCTGATATTCTCCAGAATCCACTGTATGTGTAAATTCAAGTTGTGTTATGGTAGATAGTGATTTATCAAATGCTATTACCTTTAAACTTGGTTGAGGAGTACCACTTGCATCTGTAACTCTTCCGAATACATGCATGTTCCCTGATCCTGCTGCAGGCAATAATTCGATTAGCAAATTCAATACCCTGTCAAGAGCCGAAGTAGACTCAATTAGTTCAGTCTCCTTTATCAAAGTTGAATTTTTTAGTATTTTTAGGAACAAGAAACAGGTACATTTTGGGAAACCATCTGTATCTCCTGAAATAATGAAACTGCCGTTAGTATTTGTTGTTCCGGCCATATTCGAATTTAACTGTTGCCCATTTGTACTAATCCATAGTTGGATTTCACAATCTGACATACAACAACCGGTTAATTTGTTCAGGACTTGTCCTCGTATTTCAATGTTAGCCATAATTTAAAGGTTTATAGATCAATTACTATGCATCATTAAATATGAAAAAAACTGTGTTATATAGACCATTTGTAAAAACAGAATATAAGCAACATACGATTATTCTTCCTAAATATACCAAAGGGTATAAAGCAAGAGGCTAAACGCGAGTTGTGAAGGATAATTCTTACAATCAATTGGAGATTTGTCGCTTTCCAGATTAAAAAATGATGCTTTCTTTATCTTACCTTCCGATGCTTTACTTTCTTCAATCCAAACATCAATGCATACTTTATCACTAGATTCAACCACTACGCCCCATTCCCTTTCATCGATATCTACGTAAACCCGGTCATCGCCAATAAGTGTAAATGGACCCAGGGTCGTTAGACCGTCAAGACTGTATACCCATACATTGCAGGTGCAACCGGTTTTAGTTCCCCCACATGTTGAGTGAATTACCATTTTTCTCTTTCCACGTGTTAATCTTTGAGATCCGAATGATTTGCCTTGTTCCTGAAAATTGGCATATTGATGAACAAGAACATTATAGGAAGGAATGGGATTTACACCAAAAGATGTGGCATTTGTTAAACCCATCAGGACAATTAGGGTGAATACAATTGTTTTCATGGCTTGAAATGATTTGATAAGTTAAATTCGAAGAACTGTTAATCAAATAACGGTTCCCGAAAAATATAGAGAATAATAATAATCAGCAGAGATTATTATGGGAATTTTAGGTATGCCTTTTTAAGGCAAAAAATCCTTGGAAAATTTATAACCTAAACAAAATCAATAAGTATTCATTTTATTTTGGAATGCCGGTTGGAATCCGGTGGTTGGTTTTTATCGAGGAGAAAGATAATTTTTAAGAGATCTATGTTATTGCTGGCCTCAAAAATTTTCCGGATTTGCCTCATCCTCCTGTTTACTGAAGAAAGGTCACGGCCGATCTTTTTCCCTATCTCTTTTGGTGAAAGCCCTTCAATAAAAAGTGAGGCTACAGTTTGCTGCTCCGGGGTTAGCCCGTATACAGGATTTTTATAACTTTCGATATCTCGCCTGGCATGATATTCACGCATAATGGGAGTATATACTGTTTCTCCATTTATTACCCTTTCCAATACATCCCGTATCTCGGCTCTGTCAGCTTGTTTGTTAACAAACCCTTTTGCTCCCAATTTATACATCTTACGCTGCCAATGGATTGACTTTTCTCCGGTATAGATGATTATTGGCTTCCCCGGAAAATGTGCCGCCACCTTAGTGAAATTTTGTGTTGGGTCCCCTTGTGGTAACCAAAGATCCAGAAAGATAACGTCAAAAATACCGGAATGTGTCAATAATGCCTGTTCAATATCAGGTGCTGCTGCAACAATGGAAATCGGATCTCTTGTCGAACGGAAAAAAGTTCTTAAGCCAGCTACCGTTACATTGTGGTCTTCAATGATGAAAATTCTGATCATAACCGAAAAATTAAATAATAGGTACTGATATTTCCCATTTTGTTCCATTACCAGGTGTGGTGTTTAATCTGGCCTCTCCTCCCAATAAAATAATCCTTTCATAGATACTATCTAAACCCATACCCTTTTTCCTTTCAACTTCAGCATCAAATCCCGGTCCGTCATCCCTGTATAAAAGGATCAGAGTCCTTGTGGCAACACCCAAATCAATCTCAATATTCGAAGTAGGTGCATATTTACTTGAATTTGTAAGAAGTTCCTGTAGAATTCTACATAGATGGAGAATGATTTCATTTGAAATTTCAGGCAGGTGACCGGGTACAAAATACTTAATCTTAATGCCGGTCAGGTCTTTCATATCGGTGATGATCTCTGTAAATATTTCCTGAATGGTTGATTTGTTATCGTTCACAAGGTTGATTCGATGAGCAATTCTACGGATACAATTACCAAGTTCATTTAACTGTTCGCTGATACTGGCTTTTACCTGCTTGTCGGGTATCTCTATTGACTCAATAAATCCATCAAGTACCCGAATCAGATAACCGATGTTATCATGGAGTTCAAAACCGATCCTGTTTTTCTCTTTTTCCTCAATTTCAATTATTCTGCGAGCTGAAGAAATTTGTTGTTGTCTGATTTTGAGCTGAATTTTTTGTTTGAAATTAATAAACAGAATCGTAATTCCCAGCGCGATAAGAAATAATATGATCAGGAGAAGCTTAAGTAACCGGTTTTGATCGCTTCTCTCCTTGATTACTGATTCATTCTGGTTCAACTCAATTTCCTTATTTTTTACATCTAAAATTATCGCCAGTAATCGCACCTTTTCTGCATCTTTTTTCAGATTAAAATTCTCCCTGTATTCAATGCTTTTTCTCACATTCACATAAGCCTTTTGATAGTCACCGCTTTTTTCTAGAAGTTCGGAATAAGAATCATACAATGTTCCAAGCCAATCAAGGTTGTTTATCTTACTGGCAATGGGAATTGCCCGTTCAACGAGACATTCCCTTGCTTTCGAAAAATTTCCTTTTGCAATAAAGCTATATGACATGTTATTATACGCTCCTAGCTGAACCAATGGCAAATTATAATTCATCACTTGTTTCAACGCTGATTGATAATAATATATGGCTGAATCCGGATTGATTTGCTGAATGCCAAGATTAATTAAAGCATATGCCGTTTCCTCTTCTGTTCCCGGTCCCTTTATCAGATATTGAATTGACCTTTTCAAGATTGCAATTGATTGTGTCGTATCAATCTCAAAGATAGCTATGTTTGCAAGTGCATTGCCTGTTTGTTTCGACAGATTATGGTCCTTTGCTATGGTTAAAGCATTTTTAAACTTCTTTAATGCAGAATTACTATCACCCACTTCAAGGTCAATCATCCCGGATAAATTAAATGCATCAGAAAGTATAGCAAAATTCTTATGCTTTACCGCCAGTGTGATAGAAGAATTTAACAAAGAAAGTGAAGTCTTATATTCGCCTACATTCAGATAAATGTTAGCTAAATTATAGAATAGTTCAGGCTTTTCGGTAGTTTCATTTAAACTGTCGGAAAGCTTTAATGCCATGTTATAATAATAAAAACTTGAATCCTGGTAGGTTGTCAGTAATGCTTTGCCTAAAACATTAAATGGCTTTATCCATAATCGTTTATCGTCCAATCTTTGCGCAAACGATAATCCTGATCTGGCATAAAATAATGACATACTATCATTCTTTACACGATAGTTCATTGCAAGAGAATCAAATATTCTCACAGAATCTGAAATCCCTGTTCCAATATTTTTATCTGTATTTACTTGCTTTCTATCATGGCAGGATATGAGGAATATTGAAATGAATGCTATGACTATAATGATTCTCATATAGAATATATGTCACTGGTCATATTAATTTTTCATAAAGATAAAAATTAGTTATAAAATAACATAACTTATTGTTAATTAATTTCGACAAAATACAACCAACTGCAAGATTATGGATTTTCAAGCTCCAATTATCAGATCAAATGTGGATTTCCCGGATTTTTAAAAGGCTGCGACTCTAATGATCGGAATTATTCCATAAGCGGAATACAATTACATCATTACCTCATTACATCATTACCTCATTATTTCATCATCTCATTAACAACTGTAAGGGTTACCGGCATTCCCCGTTTGAACGTCGTACGGAGGGTTGAAGGATCTGCCATCCTCTCCAGCGGGTAAAGGTTCCAGGTGTTTTCCCCGGATTTCTCAAGATGGAAATCTGTCTTCGGATCTTTCAGTGCTGCGGCCAGGTTTGCAGGGAAAAGCTTGTTTAGCCTGCAGAACTCCCATTCCCGGATGGCATCCAGCAACTCCCCGGTCCGGGGATTTTTCTGCAATGACTCCAGGCTGGTTGCCATTGCAAATCCGGCATCGTACCCAGCCGCCCTCGCCAGCATCCATTCCATCTGCTCCAGGGTTGTGGAATCAGTGAGCAGGTACCAGCCAAGCATATGGGGGATATGATTCTTTTCAAACAGCGCCTGGTTTTTGATCCTGTATTCCTGCATGCTTTCAGTGAAGCCGCCGCTCCAGGGTTCCCCCCAGTTGCAGTAGGTATTGATGTGCCAGTAATAGGGCACCATGCGACTTGTCCCGTTCAATACAGGATGATCGAGGTTGTCATAAAAGGCTTTCGTGAACATGTTCATTGCATAATCGCCCTGCCCGGAAGCCAGGCACCCTTCCAGCCCGTCAAAATCGAGCTGTTCCAGGCCGGTTTCATTGAACCGCTTGGCAAGATTTACAGCTATTTCCTGCTGCATTTCAAAATCGGGAAAAAATACCTTGTATGGATGATCCAGCAATTTTTCCACATAACTTCCAGTGGCATGAGGTGAAGGTTTCGTTCCAAATGCACCGCGGGTACAGTTGACCAGGACATAGGGAAAATCCGTTGTGATACTCGTATATGTAATAAGTTCACTGTCAATGACACATGTCTGCAGCCAATCCTCCTTCTGATTGTTAAAATAATCAGGAGAAGCCACATAAACCGACGTTGCCTTCTCATCGATATTCTGCATAAGATATGCTCTCCCTGTTTTTGCAAGACGCTTATCCGGAACAGGCGTCACATATGGGTCGTTGGTGTTTATGAAATTGCTGAGGGTATGCGCTCCAAGACGGATATTCATTGATTTCGCTTTATCAAGGCAGGTTTTGAACCCCGCATTCCCGTGCGGAAAAAATTCCGGGTTCAGCTCATAATGGCCCCAGCTTTCCCAGGCATTCATGTGGTAAAGTGTCATGAGGCCCGCCCTGGCTGTATAGTTAAGGAGTTCGTCAACGGATTCTTCCGAATAATCGGCAATCAGGTATGACCTGCAGGATTTCATCGCTATCTTTTCCCAGACTCCGTCAATCACAGGGTGTGGAAGTTTCTCCTTCACTTCTATTTCTCCCAAGGTTTCGAGGACTTTGTTCACCGGGCAACCGAATAAAGCGATCTTCGAACCAATGACCGTTTCTCCCGGGATCGGCAGAACAGGCATGTCGGGAAATTTATTCCCCCAAACGCTTATCGTTCTTGGTTTTGACCTGTCAATGGAATATGCCTGGAGGTTGCTTCCCCAAACGGTCATCTTCGCTGTACTCCCCCCGGAAGGATCGAAGCCTTCAAAACTCGAAGGATTCCCTCCAAGCGTTTTAGGATTAAGAACCTGTAATCCGAGCGCAAAATCATTATCGCTTGAAACACCTATGATTTCTCCTACATTCCTGTTGATGAGGGTGAGATAGGGCCCCCACTGCACCATTTCTATCTTTTCTGCAGGATCGGCCTTGATCAGTTCAAAAACGACATGTGTGGCCCTGATCTCCGTTTTGATCATGATCCGGACATTGTTCTTCGGAAAAACCAGTGAAAGGATGCCTGAATTCTCCGATTCAGATGCGGCATGGAATGCTGCTGATAATGGGATTTCCCATTCGCCGGCCACTTTTATCTTCAGGAGGACTGATCCGTGACCCGGAGAAAGATATTCTTTACCGTACGGAAGAAATGCAAGGCTGGTTATTTCCCCGGACCTTGAAATGGAAATTCTCAGCGATTTTGTTTCGAATGAAAATTGCCCGCAGACATTGGAAATTCCAACAAAAATGAATAATACCGGGAAGACAAGGATGCAGATAAGTATTTTGATTTTCATTTAATTCTGTTTTGAGATCACTTTATGTGCTTTCCTTCTTCGGGAACTTTTCTTCTGGTAATTCTCAGAAAGCACACTGATGTTGCCATCTACCTCGAGCACGGCGAGATCGACCTTTGCAACCGAAGAAACACCATGTTCCCTGATCGCCTCCATCAGTTCTTCATGTGAAATTTTTGCAATTTTAAGATGCGATTCAAGGATCTTTCCCTTGTACACCAGCATGATGGAATCGCCCTGAACGGCTTTGCTGAACTTCGGGAACCGGTATTGAAGATACTTGAACAAATAATTGACAAAAAAGAGTGAACCGGCCGCTACAAGACCTCCCCACAGGGTTACATCCGGTCCTGTCATCGCATTCTGAACGGCATTGCTGATAAGCAGGATGAACACAAGGTCGAAAACAGACAACTGTGCCAGCTCCTTTTTCCCGAAGAGCCGGATGGCCAGGATCAGGAACACATAGACTGTAATTGAGCTGAGCGCGATCCGGAGGTAATTGTTTTGCAGGAGTTCCATTGAAATAAATTTGACCACAAAGTTAATTAGCGTGATAACCTGAAAGCAGGTGGTTATGAATTAACCTGCAATACCCACCCCGACCTTCGGTCTTCCCCTCCCTACTTGTAGGGAGGGGACAAAAGGGGTGGGTACCCTACAATTTCAATTCCTGCTTCAGCAGCTTATACCCGCTGGAACTGGCTTTAAGTGAATGACCGTTCTTAAGGATCACGGCATAGCTTTCCTTTTCGTACAGTTCAACCCTGGCAATATAATTTACATTCACGATACTTGCCCTATGGATCCGGATGAATTGGGCCGGATCGAGATGCGACTCCATATATTTCATCGTTTTCTCCTTCAGGTGCCGGCTCTCCTTTGTATGGATCATCACATAATCACCTTCTGCACCGATATACAGAACCTCATCGACAGGGATGACCTGTATCTTCTGACCTGTCTTCACCGCAATCCGGTGTAACAGTTCCGGTTTTTCCTCAAGTACGGCCTGCAGCCCCTGGTTCTCTGCCCTGACTTTATCTGCCTCCCTGATCTTTTGCATCGATTTCTCCAGGGCCTGGAAAAAGCGTTCCCGCGTAAAAGGCTTCAGGAGGTAGTCGGTCGCATTCATCTCAAAGGCCTTGATGGCATATTGGTCATAGGCGGTCGTGAATATGATGGCCGGGGGATTTTCCAGAAGTTCAAGCATCTCAAATCCAGTAAGCTTCGGCATCTGGATGTCGAGGAAAACGATGTCGGGCTTTTGCTCATTGATTGCCTTAAGACCGCTGAAACCGTCATAGCACTCTGCAACAATTTCAAGGTTCTCATAGGATTTCAGGAAATTCCTCACCAGGTCCCTGGCCGGTTGTTCGTCGTCGATGATTACTATCTTTATGGACATTTGCTGATTTGTTGATTTGTTGATTTGCTGATTTGACTTCAGTCTATTGCCTTTTTCCTATTGCCTATTGCCTATTTAATCGGAAAGATGAGCGTCGCCTCAAATACAGTGCCCTCTTTCCGGATTGTAAGCAGATTATCGCTGCCGTAGATCAGTTTCAGCCGTTCACGGATATTCTTCAACCCGATCCCTGCGCCTTTACGTGATGGTGCACCTTCTTCAAAATTATTTGACACGATAATGGTCAGGTAACAATCCTCCGGGATACACCTGGTCCTGATCATGATTTGTCCTGAACTCTCATATACCCCGTGCTTCACGGCATTTTCATAGATCGGCTGGAGGATCATTACCGGGATCTGGTGCTGGAGACAAAGCTCGGAAACTTCAAACTGGTATTCCAGCTTTGCCCCGAACCGGACTTTTTCAATATCGAGGTATCGCCGGGTGTTTTCAAGCTCCGCCTGAAGGGAGGAGAACCGCTGATCATTCCTCGATACCGAATAACGCAGAAAATCGGAAAGCTTGATGACCATTTCCTGGGCTTTATCCTGGTTGGTCATGATCAGTGAACTTACCGAGTTCAGGCTGTTAAAGAGAAAATGAGGGTTTATCTGGGCCTTCAGAAGATTGAGCTCGCTGTCTTTGATCATTTCATTGAGCTTCGCTTCATTCTTCATCTTCTCCTGAAGATTGTTGTAATAAATGATCAGGTAATAGATCATGATCATGATGAGGTAGAACATGACGCCGCTCGTTATTCTCCAGACGACTGACGTTCCAAGGAAATCGCAATAGGTTCTATTATTCGGGAAAATATTGTAAAGCAGTGTATAGGAAGTGCCAAGCCAGAAGAAGAGGATGATTATGACGGAAATAAGATGGCTGAAAACCAGGCTTGACATATTATTCTTTCCCGATTTGCTGTACCTCACAGCATACCAGATGGGGATACCCAATGCACAATACAACGTATTGAAGATGACTCCATCGGCAATTGACTCAACAAAGGATTGATCATAATAGAAGAAAACAACAAAAAAGTGGACCATTGCGATAATGGTCCATGCTGCCAGATAAAATCCAAATGTCTTCAGGTTCTTAAGAAACGGATGGTTCATCTTTTCCCGTTATTTTCAGTAACTTTTTATTTCTCCTCCGCCAAATATCGCTGATCCCCGTATCACCAGGACCCTTGTTGAATCAGGATTATCCTTGATAAAAGAACGCTTGTCCTGAAATCCTCCGAGAACGGACGAAACCTGGAGTACTACCTTCCAGTCTGGGGGTACGATCAATGTTACCCCACCGAATATGCATTCTATGACCAGTTCATTCCGTCCTTCTGCCAGTGTTGCCTGCGAAAGATCGATCTCAGTACCTCCGAAGATGTTGCTGATACTGCCGCCTTTGAACTCCTGGTGGATCAGCTTCCGCTTTGATCCGCTGAAAATATTCTCCTCACGGATAAAGCCGTCGTCAAGCGCTGATTCGCCAACCCGGTGTTCCCACCTCTGCTTCCATTGACGCGGGTGTCTGTGACCACGCCCTGTCAGTATGACCACCCCAATTACGATCAGCAATACCGGCCAGAAAAGCTTTATAAATGAAATATGAAAGTCGTAAATCTCCGGTATCAGGAAGAAACCGCCGATCAATAAAAGAATGATGCCGGGTCCCCGGCCCTCCCGTGCCGCAAGGCTTACTATTCCAATGACGATCAGCAGCATCTGCCATGAAAAGATGATATGCTTCCAGTCGTAAGGAAAGATATCAAAATTAAAAGCAAGTAAAAGTAAACCTGCCACTACAACCACAATTCCGAATGCAAATTTTTTCATACGGGGATTCTTACATCCATGTTCATCTGAATTTTCCATTTTTTCAGGATTTAAAGTTAATAAATTTTTAATGCAGCAAAAGTATTCTCAAACGGATGCCTGAAGAACAGGTATTCGACGGAAGGCGGAAATATCACGATGAAATGCTGGATGATGGATACGGGATGCGGGATACGGGATGCGGGAAGCGGGATGCGGGATACGGGATGCGGGATACGGGATGCGGGATGCGGGATGCGGGATGCGGGATCGTAATTCGTAATCCGTAATCCGTAATTCGTAATTAATTGACCCTATTGCCGTCCATCATACAACTTCAAATATTCGTAGCCATTTCCCGTCCAATCGAGGAATCGTTGAAAATCGGTATAGGAAATAACGAGTGAGGCTGTATTGATGCAAGGATGGAAGCTGATCTTCGATGATCGTTTCAGGTTCTCATCCAGGAAAACATGTACATGCTTTTCAGCGTCATTTATCAGTCCGAACGGGGTAACTGATCCGGGTGTAACTCCGAGATACCGTTCCATCCGCTGGTCGGAAGCGAATGTAAGCTTGCCCTGTTTCAACCTTTTTTCCAGGTCATGGATCGACAGGTCGTTCAAATGCTCGAGGATGACAAGGTAATGCCTGTTGCCTTTATGATTCCGGAAGAACAGGTTCTTGCAGTGCATGGCTTCGATGTCTTTCCAGTATTTCCGGGCTTCTTCAATGGTCGGGGCAGGGGGATGCTCATAATAATCAAATGGAATGTTCAATTCCCTTAGGATGTTGTAGAGTCTGGGGTCACCGTTCATTGGTATGGTTTTTCGGACAAATTTAACAGGATTATCGGATGTTTCAGAGCGGGTGCAACTGATATTTTTTTCCTTAGCTTTGCATAATTGAATCAATTGAATGAAACTGACTTTCGATAAATACCATGGCACCGGGAACGATTTCATCCTGATCGATAACCGTTCATACGGATGGAAGCCGGATGAGGAACAGGTCGCTTTCCTGTGTGACCGGCATTTCGGAATAGGGGCTGACGGATTGATCCTCCTGTCTGAAAAAGAGGGGTATCATTTCCAGATGAATTATTACAATTCGGATGGACGGGAAAGCACGATGTGCGGCAATGGAGGACGAAGCATCTCCTCTTTTGCAAAGAATCTCGGTCTCATTGACAAAGAGGCAAATTTCTTCGCCTTTGACGGACCGCACCAGGCACTGATCCTCTCCCATGAGCCCGGTTCTTCGCTGGTACGATTGAAAATGAATGATGTCAGGGTGGAGGAGATCCATGCAGACCATATCTATCTGAACACCGGATCTCCTCATTATGTAACATTTACCAGGAATGCTGCGGGATTGGATATCATGACAGCCGCACGGAATATCAGGTATAACGAACGATTCCATGATGAAGGTACAAATGTTGACTTTGTCGAGATCAGGAAAGATTGCCTGTTCGTAAGAACTTATGAACGCGGAGTTGAAGATGAAACACTTTCCTGCGGAACAGGTGTGACAGCCTCTGCCCTGGCCTGGGCCATGAAATGCCCGGAAAATCAGGGTTTCTTCAACGTAAAGACAAAAGGGGGCGACCTGATCGTTTGGTTTGAACAGGATCATTCAGCATTTACCAATATCTGGCTGGAAGGTCCCGTCAAATTCGTATTCAGGGGTGAACTTGAATTGTAACATGTACAAGGATGACCGATCAAAAAATTGTATGAGCAAAAATATCCTAACCGGTGTGAACATCCGTCTCAGGATGCTTGAGCCATCAGATCTTGAGACCCTTTATCAGTGGGAGAATGATGCTTCTGTATGGCGTGTAAGCACGACCCTTGTACCATTCTCGAAATTTCAGCTGGAACAATATATCCTGAATTCCCAGCACGACATCTATACCGAGAAGCAACTCCGGCTCATGATCGACATGGTTCAACCCGGTGAACATAAGAAAGGGATCGGCTGTATCGACCTTTTTAATTTTGATCCCCTGAACAGGAGGGCCGGCGTCGGAATACTGATCATCGATGAGGAACGGAGAAAAGGTTATGCGTTCGAGGCACTGGAGATCCTTTCCAGGTATGTATTCGAAGTATTGAACCTTCATCAGCTCTATTGCAACATTACAGCGGATAATGACATCAGCATTGCATTATTTGAAAAAGCCGGGTTTATTCCTTGCGGGATCAGGAAGGACTGGCGCTACCAGGATAATCATTGGGTCGATGAGATGATGTTTCAGCTTATCAGACCCTGATCGTTTTTCAACATTTTAATCCAGCTCTTTTCATCATTCAATGAAAGAAAAAAAAGGCAGAAATCTGGTTCCGTTCCTGGCGACGATCTTTTCACTCCTGGTCATGGCCGGGATTTTTACTGCTATCTTCTTCTATAACCAGGTATACAAGCCCAATGTCGATCTGAAAGGAAAGGAATCATGGTATCTTTACATCAGGACAGGCAGCAGGTTTGCTGATGTGGACCAGGAACTCGGCAAAGTCGGGATCCTGAAAAACAGGACCTCTTTTGAGCGGGTCGCACGCTGGAAGAAGTATATTTCTTCCATTAAAGCAGGACGATACCGCATCACCGATAAAATGAGCAGCAACGACCTGGTTAACCTGTTACGATCAGGGAGGCAGGAACCGGTTAACCTTACCATCAGGAATACAAGGACAATTGAAGAGTTCGCGGGGCTTGTTTCCCGGCAAATAGAGGCAGACTCGGTTTCGCTGCTCCGGATGCTGAATGACCCCTCCTACCTAAGGACATTCGATGCTTCACCCGGAGAAGCTTATATCCTGTTTTTGCCGGACACCTACCAGTTTTACTGGAATACTTCGGCGGATCAATTCATCAGACGCATGGCGGGGGTATCGAAAAAATTCTGGAACCCTGCACGGGTGGGGAAAAGCAGGAAGTTGGAATTCAGCATTCCACAGATTATAATTCTTGCTTCCATCGTTGAATCTGAAACAGGGAAAGACTCGGAGAAGCCTGAAATTGCAGGGGTTTACATGAACCGGCTTAAAAAAGGGTGGCCATTGCAAGCCGATCCCACACTGCTGTTTGCCTGGAACGATCCTTCCATCCGGAGGGTCATGAACAAGCACCTTGAAATTGATTCGCCATACAATACCTATAAGCATACCGGGCTTCCTCCCGGACCGGTTTGCCTCCCGACAGCAGGTTCCATCGATGCGGTGCTGAACTACAGCAAAAATAATTATATGTTTTTTTGCGCGAAGGCTGATTTCTCCGGGTTCCACAATTTTGCCTCTACGCTGGATGAGCATAACCGGAATGCGAGAGAATACCAGTCCGCCCTGAAGAAAAAGAATATCCGGTAAAGTGATGCAAAAAAGAAAGACCATATGGTTCTCACTCTGCTGCATCTTTGCTCTTGCTGTGTTTCATCCGTCATCCTCCTTTTCCCAGGAAACCGATACATTACAACGCTCACCCGATTCAACTGTCATTCACAAAGGCCGGCTGATCGGGGTTCTTTCGGCACAGGGAGCGCTTTATATCGGTTCGCTTGCAGGACTTTATTTCGCATGGTACAAAGATTATCCCCAGTCATCCTTTCATCTTTTCAACGACAATAATGAGTGGATGCAGGTTGATAAGGCCGGCCACATGACTACTGCTTTTTACATCAGCAGGATCGGTTATTCATCTTACCGGTGGTGCGGGATGGATAATACGAAAGCGGCATGGTTCGGCGGGTTGCTTGGCTTTGCTTACATGGCGAACATCGAGATCCTCGACGGCTTCTCATCCGAATGGGGATTTTCGGTCGGGGATTTCACTGCAAACACACTGGGCTGTGTTATGTTCATCGGCCAGCAGCTCGGGTGGAAAGAGCAGCGGTTTGTCCTTAAGTATTCTTTTCATCAGACAGAATACCCGCAATACAGGCCGGATCTGCTCGGATCAAATCTCATACAGCAGATGGTGAAGGATTATAACGGGCAAACATACTGGCTTTCGGGGAATATCTCGTCCTTTCTCCCCAAAACCTCCCGCTTTCCCAAATGGATCAATATTGCCGCTGGTTACGGCGCAGAAGGAATGACAGGGGCTGATCAGAATACCGCATCGGAAAACAGCGAACCGATCCCTGATTTCCAGCGCTACCGCAAGTTCTATCTTTCACTGGATGTGGACCTGACACGGATACCTACTCGGTCAAAGCCCCTGAAAGCCCTGTTTACCGTACTCAGCTTTATCAAGATCCCCTTCCCTGCTGTGGAATACAATACCCTGGGACAATTCAAGTTCTATTATTTTTATTTTTAGCCATGTCCGGATTCATTCACTGGCTTGAGAATCATCAGTTGCCCTGTTCCTGGAAGGCAACCCTGGGCATATCCTGCCCCGGGTGCGGGATGCAATCAGCATTCATCGAATTGCTGAAAGGGAACCTGGTCATGAGCCTCAAATTATTCCCGGCATTGATCCCGATGATTGCCATGATTCTTTTCCTTGGCATTCACCTGTTATTAAAAGTTCCCAAAGGAGCCATGATTTTAAAATTTCTGTTTATATTTACCTCTTCAATAATGGTTGTTGATTACATTGTTAAATTGATGTAAGTAAATTTAGCTCCATGGAAGAAAATCCTGCATCAAAAATTACCCCGCCGGAAACCGGGTTCACGAATCCGATCCAGCAATCCCTGCCAAATTCCACGGCCGTCCTTGTATTAGGAATCCTGTCAATAGTTTTTATCTGTCCCTACATTTCGCTGATCAGCATTGTGATCGGGATTATTGCGCTTGTATTGGCTTCCCGTGATCAGAACCTGTATAATTCAAATCCGGCGATATACTCGTACAGTTCTTACAACAACCTTAAGGCAGGGAGAGTTTGTGCGATCATTGGACTTTCGATCGCCATCTTTACCTTTATCATCGGGATCCTTTTCATCATCGGGATCATTGCCACTTCCACATTCCCTTTCTGGGGCATGACTGATTAACCTGATTTATTCCGAAGATGAAGATCTTTCCTGTTGAATTGATTCGTGAAGCGGATGCATACACGATCAAAAACGAGCCCATTGCAGAAATTGACCTGATGGAACGGGCTGCCACAGCTTGTTTCTACTGGCTAATCCGGAACATACCGTTCCATAAGAAGATCGTGGTATTTTGCGGCACCGGCAATAACGGGGGCGACGGTCTTGTCATTGCCCGCATGATGTCTGCCAGGGGTTACCTTGCCGAGGTATTTATCCTGGGTCCGGCAGAAAAATTTTCTGAAAGCTGCAGGATCAATTATGAACGGGTGCAGGCTGTTCCTGAGATAAAAACATTATTCCTTGCGGAAAATGATCCGCTGCCGGAATTTGAACCGGAAACCATCGTCATCGACGCCATTTTCGGCAGCGGCCTGACCAGGGAGCCATCAGGCTTTTATGCAAAGGTGATCCGTCATCTTAATGAGAGCAAGCAACTTATCGTTGCCATTGATGTTCCCTCAGGATTATTCTGTGACCGGACAATTTCGATTGGGAAGAACCCTGTTGCAATTCATGCGGATTATACGCTGACCTTCTCACCCCCTAAGCTTGGCTTTTTCTTTCCTGAAAATGATAAGTTTGCCGGGAAATGGCAGCTCCTGGACATCGGTATCATGCAGGAGTTCATCGATCATGCAGATACCAGGAATTTTTACATTGATCAGGATGATTGCAGAAGGATCCTGAAACCCCGTACCAAATTCTCCCATAAAGGAACATTTGGCCATGCCTTGCTGATTTGTGGCGGTCCGGGAAAGATGGGAGCGGCTATACTGGCTGCCCGCGGATGCCTCCATGCAGGTCCGGGGCTGGTTTCCGTCCATATCCCGGGAAGGGGGGTGAACATCCTTCAAACTGCGGTCCCTGAAGCAATGCTTGATATTGACAAGGACGATTCATTGTTTACCGGTGTTCGCGATCTTGAGAAATATTCAGCAATAGCCATGGGTCCGGGCATCGGGACCGACCGTCAGACACAGGCGGCGGTAAAACTGCTGATCCAGGATGCGGGCATCCCGGTGATCTTCGATGCTGATGCGTTGAATATTCTTTCAGAGAATAAAACCTGGATAACGTTTATTCCCAAAGGCAGCATCCTGACTCCTCATCCAAAGGAATTTGAGCGTCTTGCAGGAAAATCATCCGATGATTTCGAGCGTAACCAAAAGCAACGGGAATTATCGGTAAAATATTCATCCTATATCATTCTGAAGGGAGCACACACGGCAATTACAACCCCGGATGGAAGATGTTTCTTTAATTCAACAGGAAATCCGGGAATGGCGACCGGAGGCAGCGGCGATATTCTTACCGGGATCCTTGCAGGATTGTTCGCCCAGGGGTATTCACCGCTCGAGACCTGCATCCTCGGCGTTTACCTTCATGGACTTGCGGGAGACCTTGCGGCCGAGATCTCCGGACAGGAAGCCCTGATCGCCGGGGACATCGCGGATAACCTTGGAAAAGCATTTCAAACCTTATATTAATATTTCTTCCGGTTTTATGGATAATAGTGAAAAAAATATACTTGCCCGGATGGTCCTTGCACCATATATCCAAAAGGCAACGGCTTTGCGGGGCAAGCGGCGGTTTGTTGGCGGGAACCAGTTCAGGCATGCCCTGAGCACATTTGCCATCCTGCTTGATTACCTCATCATCGACCCTGTGATACTGAAGGCAGCGATCATTCATGACCTGTTTGAAGATGTTAAACAACTGACCAGTAAGGAAGAGATCGTAAACATCGATTCCGACGGACCGGCGGTTTATGAACTGGTTATGGAAGTGACCCGCAGGTGCGAGAAAGACAAGGAAGAGCCCAAGGAAGAATACCTGAAACGCGTTCTGAAAGAAGGATCCGCGAGTGCAAAACTGATCAAGTGCGCCGACCGGATATCAAACCTCACTGACCTTCACACTGATATTTTTAACAGGAATTTTGTCAAGAAATACCTGAAAGAAACGAAAAAATTCATCATCCCGATGGCACAGGAAGTCAACAAGGATATGCTCTATGAATTAAAAGACATCGTAAAGCGCAGGGAAGATACGGTTACTTTTCTTTCAAACTTTTTTCAGAAAGGGAAGAAGAAATAAGTTAGAATTCCCGTACCCACCCCTCTTGTCCCCTCCCTACCAGTAGGGAGAGGAAGACCGAAGGTCAGGGTGGGTATGACTGCCGACTCCTTTTAATTAACCTGCACTGTCGAAACAAGGTCTTCCTCCACCTTCAGGTTATCGATGATGAAGAGCTGGCGCTCGGGGGTGTTCTTGCCCATGTAAAATGAGAGGACATCATTGATCGATGAATCCTTGGAAAGGATCACGGGATCGAGACGGATTGAGGTGCCGATGAAATGCCGGAACTCATCCGGGGAGATCTCGCCAAGACCTTTGAACCGGGTGATCTCGGGATTGACCCCGAGTTTGCTCATCGCATCCTGTTTCTCTGTTTCCGAATAACAGTAGTGCGTTTTCTGCTTGTTCCTGACACGAAAAAGGGGTGTTTGAAGGATAAAGACATGACCGCTCCGTACCAAGTCAGGATAGAACTGCAGGAAAAAGGTGAGCAGCAGCAGCCGGATGTGCATCCCGTCAACATCGGCATCCGTGGCAATGACGATGTAATTGTAGCGGAGGTTTTCAAGTCCGTCCTCGATGTCGAGGGCTGAATGGAGCAGGTTGAATTCTTCATTCTCATATACGACCTTCTTGCTCAACCCGAAACAATTCAGTGGTTTGCCTTTCAGGCTGAAGACCGCCTGGGTATTGACATCACGCGACTTTGTAATGGAACCGCTGGCCGAATCCCCCTCAGTGATGAAGAGCGTTGATTCATACCGGCGTTCATCATGGTTGTTATAATGGACCCTGCAATCGCGTAGCTTTTTATTATGCAGGCTGGCTTTCTTCACGCTCTCCTTGGCGATCTTCTTGATATTCGCCCATTCCTTGCGCTCCTTCTCCGACTGCATGATCTTCCGAAGCAGTGCTTCCGCCGTTTCCGGGTTCATGTGAAGGTAATCGTCGAGGCGTTTCTTGACGATGTCCATGATGTAGTTACGGATCGACTGGCCTTCCGGCTCAATGTTCTGGGAACCGAGCTTCGTTTTTGTCTGCGATTCGAAAACAGGATCCTGCACCTTGATGGCCAGTGCAGCCACCATGGAGGCGCGGATGTCGCCGGTATCAAAATCCTTGTGGTAGAAATCGCGAATAGTCTTAACAATGGCTTCCCGGAAAGCAGCCTGGTGGGTGCCGCCCTGAGTTGTATGCTGCCCGTTGACAAATGAATAATACTCTTCTCCGTACATTTCACAGTGCGTCATGGCGAACTCGAAATCGCCTTCTTCAATGTGGATGATCGGGTACAGGACCGGGGTATCGATGCTGGCATTAAGCAGGTCGAGTAGCCCGTTCTGCGAATGGAACCTCTCCCCGTTAAAGATGATCGTAAGTCCATGATTGAGGTAAACATAATTCCAGAGCATTTTCTGCACGTATTCCGGAATATAATGATACTTACCGAAAAGCTCCTCGTCGGGGATGAACGTGACGATGGTACCCTGGCGGAGATCACAGTCCTTTTCCTTTTCATCATTGATGATCTCGCCACGGGCAAACTCAACGATCTTTGTCCGTCCTTCCCTTACCGACTGCACCTTGAAATGGGAAGCAAGTCCGTTCACGGCCTTCGCTCCCACCCCGTTCAACCCGACCGCCTTTTTAAAGACCTTCGAGTCATATTTTGCACCTGTATTGATCTTTGAAACACATTCAATCACCTTGCCCAGGGGCATACCGCGGCCGTAATCGCGGATGCAGACCTGCGTGTCCTTGATGGTCACCTCGATCGTTTTCCCGTGACCCATCACGAATTCATCGATCGAGTTATCGAGGATCTCCTTGATCAGAACATAGATCCCGTCGTCGGGGGAAGAGCCGTCACCGAGTTTTCCGATATACATACCCGGACGTAACCGGATATGCTCCTTCCAATCCAGGGAACGGATACTCGATTCGTCATAATTCAAATTATCGGGCTGAAACATTACCTTACCTTTTTTACCGCTGCAAATATAGAAGAATCCGGCGTTTGGAAGACGACAACAGGAAGTGAATTATGAAAAAGTTGTTAACGGAAGGACTGAAGGTCGGAAGGTATGAAGGTCGGAAGGTCTGAAGGTCTGCTTTGTTACTCTGTTACTCTGTTACTTTGTCACTTGAACAGGTCGCGATTTTCCCTTAATTTCCGCCATCACGCGCTTTATATCGGACAAGGTGAGCAGGTAATCCTTTCTTTTCAGTCCTGAGCAACGGATGAAAACGATTAGCTGGTACAGGGTGGCGGCGGAATAGGATGCCGTGGCGGCGAGGCCGGCGCCGACAATGCCGATCCGCGGGATCAGGAGAATGCCTAAAACAACTGTAAACACGAGCCCGATGGCCGATCCGGTTGCATTATGGTAAGGTTTGCCGATTCCCGAGAAATAGGAGCTGAGGATGATCGAACCCGACAGGGAAACAATGCCCATGGCCAGGCTTGCGATCACCATCCGGATGCCGGTGAATTCACGTCCGAAGAGGAGCGAGAAAAAGGATCCGGGAAGGACCAGGAGGATGAGCACGGCGAAAAAGGCGAGGATCGTCCCGATCTTGATGAAATTCATCGTTAACCGTGCCGCATATTCCTTATCCTCTGTATTCGATATCCGTGAGAACTGGACCAGGGATATGCTTCTCGGGATGATCCAGATGCCTTCCGAGATCTGCGCTCCCACAGAATAAATCCCAACCGCTGCCCTCCCCAGGAAGAATTCCATAAGGTACAATCCGAGCCGGTAATTGAAAAGCTGGAGGATGTTGCCGACCTGCATGGCCGTGCCGTACCGGAGGATCTCCCTGATAACCGCAGCCAGTCCGCCTGCTTTTTTAAGATCAAGGTAAGGCAGGATGATCACCAGGCTTGACAGGAATATAAACAGGTAGGATGCATAAAGACCATAAACATAGATCATGGCGTCCCTTCGCCCTGCGATGAACAGGAAAAAAAGGAGAACGCCAAACAGCAGGAGGACCTGCAGGAGCGTGATGTTGTTGTATGCCCTGATCCGTTCCTTCCCCAGCAGCACCATAAAGTTGACGGCTGAGAATGAAAAGATGAGCGACAGGATCATGACATGAACAAAATACCCCCCGGGAATCAGTTTCATAATTCCAAGGACAACCACAACAACGATTGTTGAGAATACTGCCCAGACGTAGGAGACAACAACAAGGTTTACAGGCTCCATTCTCGGAACAAGGTAAACCACCGCCCCTCCCCCGATAAAGTTGGTGATCGTCTGGACAATGGTGACGGAAAGGATGATCAGGCTGATGGTTCCCACGTTGGCCGCCCCGAGGTAACGGGCATTCAGGATGACCATCAGCAATGTGATTGCCGCGATCAGCACCCGGGTCCGGACCGTTCCGAAGATCTTTTTTATCATCAGCCGTTGTTGCGTTTGACCAAATGTCGGTATTTTTTCGAGAACTGGCTTCTGAATGATGCAAAACTGAACGTGAACCGCTTGGAATCGATCAGTGTGAATGTGCCCCATCCCGAAAGCGTATGCAGGCCCTTTGTATAAGGTGAATCCATGAACGGGGAGATCACCTTCACCGGGATCTCTTCAAACTCAGAGGGGGTCAGACGGACCACTTTATTGATCACCACCCGGGCGCCGTATGTCGTCGAGCAATCCTGGGCGGGCCTGTAAAGCGCACCCTGGTATTGGAATGGCGTGCCAGCCGGCCTCGAGGACCTGACATCCGTCTTGACCGGGTTGTTCAGATGTGACCTGAATTCACTCCACAACTCTTCCGAATACCATGCATGGAGTTCCGTGTTTGACTGCCTTTTCAAGGTGAAGAACAGCCACCAGTAACCGTTGAAAAAGAACAGCGTCGGATCAACTGCTTCAATGCCGTCCAGGAGAAGTTTCTGGAGAACAAATTCAGGAATATCTTTGTTTAGACTGTAAAGGGCGATCTTTTTTGCGGTAAACGATTCGGGCGTGCAGTAAATCTCGCCCTTGTCTTCGAATGTATAAGGATATGACTGGTGATCCGGGGTCACGATGGCATCGGAAATCCCTGGCAAAATCCCGACATTCTTTATTTCTGCTGTTGCAATGGTCGCTTTCCCCTTTGCGTAACTAAAATGTTCGAACACGGCGAAATCCTTCCCTCCGGCTGAAAATCCAAACGGATCAGCATAATAGCTGCCGGTAGGGGCTTCCTTCATCCAAACAGGTTTGCTTGCCATGAAATCACCTAAAGAGATCACCTCATGAACGGGACGGGAAATAATGGCGATGTTCCATTTTTCCGAAAGGAACAACTCCCGGTAATGGAAACGAATCTTGTTCCGGAACAGAATAACCAGGAACCACAGGCATTTGAGGTTGCCTGGCACCTTAAATACGTTGGCCCTTGTGGCTGAGGGCTCAGTATTAACAGGCAATCCAAGGGAGATCGCGGTTGCAGCCTGTGCGATCCATGCGGCAGATTCCAGCAATAACTGGTCGAGGTTGGCAGAATATGAATGATCAACGGTCTTGAACCAGCCTTTTTTCAGGATGATGCCGGCATCCAGCTTTTCGGTAAGACGCTGGAGTATGACCCCGTTTACCGGGTCACCATAATAAATTTCCCACAGTCCTGCCGGGCCGCCACGGTATTTCTGCTCATCATCATGATGGTACGACCAGATCCCGTGCTTCGCAGCGTTGAGGATCTCTCCCCGGAGGATATTGAACCCGAACCGGATGATAAAATCAAGGTCATAAGACCGGATCTGATCGATGTCCTGCCTGGAGAAATACTCTGAAAAGCCTTTCGTTTCCACGTTGCAGGATAATTCCGGGATCCCGGAAACTTCGCCGGACATATCCACCCGTTGCCGTGAGCGGTGCCTGAAAAAGTAGCGGTTGCATAGTTTAAAGACCAGCTGATCCCAGTTGAAGGTCCTGAGTTTTTCAGTAAATCCCTTCCGTACGGGCTTCCGGGCATCCCTGATCAAGAGAACCAGCTTATGATCCCGGGAAAGGAGGGCATGCAACGCATCCGCCTGCCACTGCTGAAAGCTATGGCTGCTGCACATTACTGCGAACCTTAACGGTCTCCCCTGGAAAGTTTTACCTGGCAAAGTGTCGCTATTTGTAAATAAGGAGTTGTTTTAAATGTTAAAAATCACCGCAAAGACGCGAAGACGCTAAAATGTCAAATTTGATTAATCGGTCCTTTGCGCCTTTGCGCCTTAGCGGTGAAAAAAATTATCTTCCTGTCTGACAGCTTGCTGCCTTAGAATATATTTCAAACAACTGAGCCCCGATGACCTCGTTGCTGACATGTTTAATGGCATATTCCCTGATCCTGTCCTTACTGTAATCCTTGTGATGATCAAGCATCCAACCGATCTTCTCAAGGAGCTGATCTTCATCTTCGCTGTGAATAAGGATCCCCAGGTCTTCATTCATATATTCGCTGATCCCGCCGACGTCGGTGGAAATGACCGGTACACCGCAGGCATAGGATTCAAGGATCACCACCGGCAGGTTCTCGAACCGGCTGAACATTAACAGGAAATCAGCACCGGCCATCATTCCGGCAAGTTCCTGATTCACCTTTAGCCCTGTAAAAATTGCAAATGTCCCTTCGATGCCAAGTTCCCGGGCATAACTGATCAATTCTTCATGGTCAGGTCCTTCACCGATCAGCTGACATTCCCAATCCGTTCGTTTCAATGACAGTTTCTTTAAAACCCGGAGAATGCCTGAAATATTCTTGGGCTGATCCTCAAAGCAGGAAACATGGATGAACTGGTGCTTCGGTTGATGCGGGTTGTTTTCGGCGATCCTGAACTGTTCCATGTCAACCACATTCGGGATCACCCTGTAATGGCGGTTTTTCAGTCCGTGGTTTCGCATGGCCTTTGCCAGGTTTTCCGTGACCGGAAGAACTGCTGAAGCATTCCTGACAACAAGCCGCGTCACCATCTTCCTCAGGAAACCTCTGAATTCATCCCGCTGTGGGATATACCTGGACCAATGTTCGGTGATAATATAAGGTGTTCCCAAAAACCACTTACAGATCAATGCTATAATTCCCAACCGGGTCAGGACATTTACATGGATAATGTCAGGATCCCCGAACTCTTTCCTGATCCTCTTTATTCCAATGAAGTGGAGGCTGAAATACCGCCAGGAATTTACGAAACGCCGCATGCAGGGAAGAGCCGCACGGGAAGGCCTGTAGTAGATCTTCATCTGGTAAAGCTCATCATCCCTGGAAACTTCTGATTCCATGAACTGATCTGTCAGCCTGTCATCCTGGTGCACATAAAGAACCGCGACCTTAACGTACTTCGAAACAGCCCGTGCATGCCGTTCAATGAACAATCCGGGCATGGGATCATACCGGTGCGGATACCACCGTGGAATAAACAGAACTTTTAAATGCCCCTCCAATTGATCAAAGATTGTTGTTAGTTCCTCCAGTCCAATAACTCTTCACTCTTCACTCTTCACTCTTCACTTTTCACTCTTCACTCTTCACTCTTCACTATTATCCAAACGCCTCCTCAATAATCCTTATTGCGTTCATAAGCCGTTCCTCCCCGATCCCCGAAACTACACTGAACGGCAACGACCGTTCCACCATCTCCTGGAGATATAGGTCAAACAGGTGCTCCCGCATATGAGGATGCTCGCGCTGGGGGTCGGGTGACCATGGAAGGTCGATGTAGCAGAGAAGGTAAAGATCGTATGTTTGACGCTCGATGTTCTCAAGTATCCATTCGTCACATTCATGATACTTAACGTCGCTCCAGATCTTGGTAACGATGAGTTCGGTGTCGGAGAAGAGGAATCCCTTTGCATTCTTCTGTACGGCTGATTCGAGATGGGTCTGCCCCTTTGCGATCTTCACAATATCACTCTGTTCATACGGCCTGGTAAGCTTATCAATGTATTCCCTTGCATATTCGGGAACCCAAACCGTATTGAAATGCTTCGCCAGTTGCTCGGCCAGCATTGATTTTCCTGTTGATTCAGGACCGGTGATGGCTATTTTCTTCAATTCTTTCATTCTTTGCTTGAGGCTTCGTACTGCCCCACCCCAACCCCTCCCCTTTCAGAAAGGGGCTTCTTTTTACGTCATTCCCGCGAAAGCGGAAACAGGCTTCAGGCTTCCACGTACCCACCCCTCTGGTCCCCTCCCTACCAGTAGGGAGGGGAAGACCGAAGGTCGGGGTGGGTATATTAAATGACCTCTGACCTCCGCCCTCAGGCCTCCGACTTCTTCTTCCATTCCAGATAGCCGAACACAGCGATGACCGTAAAGACCAGGAACTGGAAACTACTGAAATATAATTTTTCAAAGATGAACAAACCGATGGAAATGGTATCGCCGATGATCCAGGCGATCCAGTTCTCGATCTTTTTCCATGCCAGGAGCCAGCTCCCGATGATATAAACAGCAGTCGTAAACGCATCCCAGGTCGGAACAACACTATCCGTAAATCTTACAAGCAATACCCGGAGAACGATGAAGAAGAATATGATTGCGAGTATATTAATGACCCATCCTTTTAAAGTGAGCCTGGTAATTTTTATCTTCTCCTGGTCCTCACCGGTCCTTGACCAGACATACCATCCGTAACCGCTCATTACGGCATAGAAGACATTGATACCGGCATATGCGTACAATTTGCTCTCGAAACAGATGTACACATAGATCAGGACATTCACGATGCCGAACGGATAGGCCAGGATACTCTCCTTTTTCATCGACCAGACACATGCCAGGCCAAATGCGACCGCGATGATCTCGATCACGCTGGTTTGTAAAAATCCGAATTCCAAAGGATAATCCATCATTCCTTGTTCAATCCGGCAAAAGTAGGATAATTTGAATTAACCTGATTGCTCTAATTGTTCTAATTGCTCTAACCGGATTCTAGATGCTGGATGCTGGATTCATCATCACTTCATCACTTCATCACTTCATCACTTTTTTCTCTCTCCAAGCTTTTGGATCAGATCACGCCTGAACTGGCGTTCGGCATGGATGAGAAGGACGATTTTCTGGGGAGGCAGGACTGCTTTTATCTTGCCGTAATATTCTTTCATAAGGTCAACATTGGCCTGCATTTCCGTAAGGTCGGCCTCGATGAGTTCGGTGGCCTGCTTATCGGTTACCTTGTCTGCAGTGTTATATTCCTTGTTCCTGTCACGGGCGCTTTTCCGGATGGACTCTTTCTTTGCATCAAATTCATTGTAAACCGGCCAGAACTTTTCTGCTTCCTGAGGTGTCAGCTGCAGTCTGGATGTAATGAATGCAATCTTGTAAGATTCAATCCGCTCCTTTCGTTCCCGGGGATTTCCTTCTTTCATTCTTCCGGGCTGAGCAAATGAAACAGAAGTCACAACCATCAATGCCCAGATGGAGCAAGTCATTACGATTCTTTTTGTTCTCATGATCTTTTGATTTTAATTATGAATATTTTCAAAGTCTGACCAAACTGTCGAGGTCGATTTTCTCATCAACACAATAAGCAATCAATTCTTCTGAAGAAAGGCCTGGATCATCCACCAGCCATTCCTCCTCCGCTGCTGTAACCGTATCATTTGCAACAAGGGCATCACCGGAGATGATTTCCCCGATGATGAGCGAATCATCTGGAAAGAGAGCTGAATTTTCGTAATGCTCGATTTCTGACCGGAACTGTTCATTCATGGCTTCCATTTTTGCAGGTCTGTTCCAGGGGTGTTCAAAAAGCAGCAGAAGTCCGAATCCAACAAGGATTATGACAGAAGCTGCAGCAAGGATATATTTCTTCTGAAAAAACACAATCCTTGTTTGAGGTGAACCTGACACCAGGCATTTATCCAGGATATCCCGGGAAAGCTGATCAAAATAACCGTTCGGAACGTCAAAAGGCTTTTCCTTCCCGGCTTTGAAAAGGTTTGGAGCGGATTTCTCCAGGTCATCTTCGTCAATTGGTCCTGTTACTTTCTTTTTCATGATCATTAGACTTAAAAAATCGTTCCGGGTTTAATCGCCGGTAAGCATTTTTTCAATTTTTTTCACTGCGATGTGATACGAAGCTTTTAATGCGCCAACGGATGTGCCGGTACTTTCAGCGATTTCTTCATATTTCAGGGCCCCGAAATATTTCATGGTGAATACCATCTGCTGCTTTCGGGGCAGAGACAGTACTGCTTTCTGCAGTTTGAGCTGGATCTCATTTCCTCTGAAGTATGGATCACTTTTCAGGGATTCCATCTGCTTCCTGTCGGGCTCGGTCACAAAAAACATATTCCTTTTCTTCTTTTTCCTGATGAATGACAATGCCTCATTTGCGGCGATACGATAGATCCAGGTATACAGGCCCGAAGATCCATTGAACTTCCCTGCGTTTTTCCAGACAAGGACAAAAACATCCTGCACCACGTCATTTGTATCCTCATGATCGATAAGCAAATTCCTGACAAGCCAATACACCCTTTGCTGATATTTTTTGACCAGCAGGCTGAATCCGTAACTTTGTGATTCGTTTTTACGTATCAGTGTCAGAATATGATCATCGGAGGTATCCTGCAAAGTTTATGGTGCTTATTTACGGGTATGATGATTAGATAATAAAATTAGTAAAAGGTTTAATCCGGCAATTACTTTATTCATTCGCATGTTCCACCTGATCCACTACGACCTCCCCTTTGTTGTGACGCTGCTGATCGTGGTACTTTCTGCAAAAGTGCTTGGAGAGATTTTTGAGCGCATGGGACAGCCGTCGATGATCGGTGAAGTGCTGGCCGGGATCATTCTTGGACCTTCGATCCTCAATGTCGTACAAAATACGGCGGAGATAAAAGTGATCGCCGATCTCGGGGTTTTCCTGCTGATCGTAATGGTAGGTATGGAGATCGATGTGGAGGAGATCTGGAAATCGATCAGGGGGCGGAATATTTTTATCGCACTCCTTGGATTCATCGTTCCATTTATTGCAGGGTTTTCAATGGGTCGGTGGTTCCAGTTCGACAATACATTCAGCACATTCCTGGGCCTCTGCATTGCGATCACCGCGCTGCCCGTCAGCATCCGGATGCTGATGGACATGGGCAAGCTTCAGTCGGATGTTGGTCAAAGCATCATCTCTGCTGCCATCTTTAATGATGTCATTGCCCTGCTGGTCCTGGGTATCCTGCTCGATTTCAACGTGAATTCAAGCAAACTGCGGGATATTATTATCGCAACTTCGATCACGACCGCCAAAGTAGCTGTTTTCATTATCCTTCTGGTCGTTGTATACTGGATCTTCATCACCGTAAAGAAGGAAGTTGCCGGTGTGAGGCCCAAAACGAATAAGTTGCTTTCCTATCTGAAAGGCAGGGAATCGATGTTTGCAGTTGTGATCCTGTTCATCCTGATGTTTGCAAGCATCGCCGTATTTCTCGGCCTCCATTTTATTATCGGCGCATTTTTCGGTGCGATTCTTTTTCCACGGAATCTTTTCATCAGATCCGATTTCGAACAGGTAAAACACAACACACAAGGCATAACGATGGGATTCCTTGCACCGATCTTTTTCGCTTCCATGGGCGTAGCTTTCAATGTGACCGCCATCAGCAGGATCGGGCTGCTCCTGGTTGTCCTGGCCACAAGTTTTATCAGCAAGATCGTTGGCGGTTACGCGGGCGGAAGGCTTGCCGGATATGGCCACGCAAAATCCCTGGCCATGGGAATGGGGCTGAATGCCCGCGGGATCATGGAACTGGTGATTGCCAGCATTGCACTTGAGAATGGGTTTATTGATTCATCCATGTTCTCTATTCTTGTTACCATGGCCCTTGTTACAACGGTGATAACCCCGGTTATGCTGAAATGGGCTTTTAACCGGGTAAAAGAGAATCCGTCGGATTGATTATTTAACTACATTTGCACATTTTTCTGAACAATTTAACCCATGCTGGATCTGATCAAGAACGTCATCGATTTTGTTCTTCACATAGACAAACACCTTCTCGAAATTGTTTCCGACTACAGGACGTGGACCTACCTGATCCTGTTCGCAATCATTTTCTGTGAGACCGGTCTTGTCGTCACCCCCTTCCTTCCCGGTGACTCGCTGCTTTTTGCTGCAGGAACGATCGCTGCCATGGAGGGACAGCCTCTGAATATAATATTCCTGATCATCCTCCTGATCTCTGCAGCATTTATCGGGGATAACACGAACTATTTCATCGGGCGATTCCTCGGGTTGAAGGTGTATGAGAGAGATTACCGTCTGATCAAGAAAGAATACCTGGTAAAAACCCACAAATTTTACGAAAAGCATGGTGGCAAAACGCTGATCATTGCACGGTTCATGCCGATCATCAGGACCTTTGCCCCGTTTGTAGCAGGTGTCGGGATGATGAAATACATGCGATTTTTCACCTTTTCCATCGCAGGGAATATCATTTGGGTAACCCTATTCAGTCTTGCCGGTTACTTTTTCGGGAATATTCCTTTTGTAAAGAATAATTTCAGTATTGTCATTATAACCATCATTTTTGTATCGATCATACCGGTATTATTTACCATTGTTAAAAAAATGGCCGGTGGAAAGCAGCCAACCAAAACGTTATGAGCAGAAGACTAAGTCATAGTCAGATCTCAACAGTTAGTGCGGCCGGGTTACTGGTCACACTCGGGATTGTTTTTGGTGATCTTGGAACTTCGCCGCTTTATGTGATGCGCGCCATAATTGCCGGGGCTGATACAATCAGTCACAATTTCATCCTTGGGGCGCTGTCCGCAGTATTCTGGACCCTCACCCTTCAAACCACTGTAAAATATGTGATCATTACCCTGAGGGCCGATAACAAAGGAGAGGGCGGGATTTTCTCCCTTTTTGCACTCCTGCGTAAAAAAGCCAAGTGGGCCTATATGTTTGCCATCATTGGCGGTTGTGCGCTGCTGGCCGACGGAGTCATCACCCCTTCCATCACCATTGTCTCTGCTGTTGAAGGATTGATAAACATCAACCCGAGGATACCTGTCATACCTATTGTCCTTATTATCATCACCGCTTTGTTCGTAATTCAGGCGCTTGGCACAAAGGCCGTAGGGCGTTCATTTGGACCGATCATGTTCATCTGGTTCTTTATGCTGGGCGTCCTGGGATTGGTCCAGATAATTGATTACCCTGCCATCATCAATGCCCTGAATCCTCAATATGCTTACTATTTCATCACGAAATCCCCGCACGGGTTCGTTCTGCTCGGGGCGGTCTTCCTTTGTACTACAGGTGCAGAGGCTCTTTATTCGGACCTGGGTCATTGCGGGCTGAAAAACATTCGGATCACATGGACCTATGTAAAACTGGCCCTCGTTCTCAACTACCTCGGGCAGGGTGCCTGGATATTGAAACACCCTGAGAAAATCCTGTATGATACCAACCCGTTCTTTGCCATGATGCCATCCTGGTTCCTCATGACAGGGATCATCATAGCGACCGCAGCGGCCATTATTGCCAGCCAGGCATTGATCAGCGGTTCATATACCCTGATCAGCGAAGCCATTTCCCTGAATTTCTGGCCAAAGATCAAGATCAATTATCCTACAAACATCAAAGGCCAGATGTACATTTCAAGCATCAACTGGATCCTTTATTTCTGCTGCGTGTTTGTCATCATGTTCTTCCAGAAATCTTCAAACATGGAAGCAGCGTATGGTCTATCGATCACCGTTACGATGCTCATGACCACGGTCCTGCTGAGCATTTACCTTTATTACCACCGGATTCCCGTGTATATGCTTGTGGTGCTTCTTGTTGTTTACGGGTCGATCGAAGGGACCTTCCTGATCGCCAACCTGAATAAATTCATTCACGGCGGATGGTTTACGATCCTGCTGGGTGGATTCCTTTTCATCGTCATGTATATCTGGTTCAACGGACGAAAGATCAAGAACAGTTTCATCGAGTTCATCAAGATCGAGAATTATTTTGATGTGATCAGGGAAATTTCAGCCGACCATTCCATTCCAAAATATGCAACCAACCTTGTGTTTCTGACCAAAGCGAACAAATCAACAGATATAGAATCCAAGATCATTTATTCCATTCTTAACAAGCAACCCAAACGTGCCGATGTATACTGGCTGCTCCATGTAGATATCCTGGATGAACCACATATTCTCGAGTACAAGGTCACTCACCTGATACCCGATGTCCTGATCAAGGTGGATTTCAAGATCGGTTTCAAGGTTCAGCCCAGGGTTAATCTGTTTTTCCGGCAGGTGATCGAGGAGATGAACAAAAACCATGAGATCGACCTGTTGAGCAGATATGAATCACTCAGGAGATTCAACATCATGGGTGATTTCCGGTTTGTCGTGATCGACAGGATCCAGAATTACGATTTTGATTTCCCGAGGAGGGAGCAGTTCATCATGGACCTTTATTCCATATTCAAACATTTCGGAATCTCTGAGGTAAGGTCATTAGGACTGGATACGAGCAATGTAACAGTCGAGGCCGTTCCGCTCTTTATTGATTCTGATATTCCCATTCTCCTTACCCGGAATACAAACCCGAACGGGCACCGTCCGCATCACGAAATCTGATGTGTTCAGAAAGATTATTTTTTGCGTTCAAGGACTGACATGACCGCGCTGAGAATGTGTTCAGCATCCAGTCCGTACTTCTTCATGAGTTCCTCCGGCTTTCCGCTTTCTCCGAAAGAATCGTTGATCGCAACCATCTCCATCGGGACAGGGTATTCAGCTACCAGGGTTTGTGCGATACTGTCGCCAAGACCGCCGTTCTTCATGTGCTCTTCAGCGGTAACGACACAGCCTGTTTTCTTCACTGACCGGAGGATGGCATCCCGATCCAGTGGTTTGATCGTATGGATATTGATAACCGCCGCCGAAATGCCCCTTTCCTCAAGTGACCTGGCCGCTTCGAGGGCCTGCCACACAAGGTGGCCGGTAGCGATGATGCTCACATCTGTCCCCTCATTCAGCATGACGGCTTTCCCGATCTCAAACACCTGGTCAGCCGGTGTGAAATTCGGAACTTTAGGCCGGCCAAAGCGGAGGTAAACCGGACCCGAATATTTTGAAACAGCGATGGTGGCTGCTTTCGTCTGGTTAAAATCGCATGTGTTGATCACAACCATGCCGGGAAGCATTTTCATCATCCCGATATCTTCCAGGATCTGGTGTGTGGCACCATCTTCGCCCAGTGTTATTCCTGCATGAGAAGCACAGATCTTGACATTTTTATTGCTGTATGCAACTGACTGCCGGATCTGATCATAGACCCTGCCTGTTGAAAAGTTGGCAAAGGTCCCTGTAAATGGGATCTTCCCTCCTATCGTGAGGCCGGCGGCAATGCCGATCATGTTGGCTTCCGCGATGCCCACCTGGAAAAACCTTTCAGGATAAGCCTTTGCAAATGCATCCATTTTCATGGATCCTGTCAGATCCGCACAAAGAGCCACAACCTGCTCATTCTGTTTGCCCAGTTCCAGCAATCCTTCACCAAATCCCGACCGGGTATCCTTCGACCCGCTATTTTGATAGTTCGTCATTGTGTTTTATTAGTGTTTTACGTTTAAAAAGTCATCTAGTCATCAAGTCATCAAGTCACCGTTTCGCTATTTCGCTATTTCGCTATTTCGCTACTTTAATTCGGGTACAGCCTGACATTCACCGTCTGCCCCGGCTCAACCGAAAATTCCTTATCGATGGTATAGGATGCCTTATTTGAATATTTTGATCTGAATACGACTTTATATTTCCCGGGTTGCAAATACAGCGTTTCCTGCTGCTGCGGTGTATCGCGCAGGTTATAAAGCCAGGTGAGCTTGTTCTTTTCTTCCAGGTAAAGACTTCCATACCCGTTGGTTGATTTCTGGATCACGGCAATTCCGGGCATGGGGATCTCAACGCTTGTGGTATGACTCTGGGCAATATCAATATCGTTAACGTATATCCTTGGCAGGCAGAGCACTTCCACATCATACCGTCCGATCAGGTATTTCTCCACCTGGTCGAATTGCTGAACGTTGATCGTTTCGGTTTTTCCTCTCTGCCTGATGATGCATGGCAGGTATTTGATCGAACCGTTCAGCGACGTTTTGAACATGAGGTATCCCTGCGGGACATCAAGCCCGATGGTATTATGCTTGCCTGAAGTGATCTTTATGCTGTCCTTCCTGACCGGGGGGATTGTGTGTACAACGATATCATAAGTCAGTAAGGGATCGATCTCAAGGGTGTCGGGTAACCCTTTCGTATTCAGGGAATGAATAAAATTGTACTTGATAAGGCCGGAAACATTGTCATAGAATGTCATGTTCACATTGGTTTCCGTAGGCTTTCCGTATTCATCGATCAGGTTGACCTGTACCGTGGTGGGATTCAAGGCCTGTGAGATCACGATGTTCAGAGCCGTCCTGAATTCCTTTTCGTTGGTCGCATCAAAATATTTACCCACACATTCAAAGGAATCCTTGAAATCCTTTCCGATGCCGATAATGAATGGCTTCAGCACGATTCCCTTTTTCTGAAGCTCCCGTGAAACCTGGCAAGGATCTCCATTGCATTCTTCAAGCCCGTCAGTAATAAGGATAATGATATTCCTGCAATTATCACATGCAGGGAAATCGTTTTCCGACTGCTGCAATGAAAAGGCAATGGGGGTTGTGCCTTTGGGTATGATGGTTTTCAGGGTATGCTTTATCCTGGTAATATTATCTTTTGAAAAAGGCACCTCAAGCCTGGTATCGTTGCAGTCCTGCGGAGGGAATTGCTTCTGATGGCCATAAACCCGGAGGGCAAGTTCGAGGTTTTTCACATTCTTCAGGCTGTCGAGGATGTTTCCGAAAAGCCTGACGGCAATGTTGAACTTGGTATCGCTCTGCCACCGGCCGTACATGCTCTGCGAGGCATCGAATACGAAAAGGATCCTTGTCAGCGGCTTTGGTTTCTCCTGCTCCTTCATGCCCTGGTTATAGCCAGTAACATGGATTATGAGGAGGAATAACAGGATCAGGTATTTTTTTATTAACGTATTCAAATTGATTTCTTATAATTCAGAACCTTTTTTTTCTTTTGCCTACCTGACTCCAGCCATAGATCAAAATAATTTTTTACCGCGAAGACGCAAAGACGCGAAGAGAAACGAAATTAACCGGCAATTTCCTGCATTCCCGTTTCCCTTAGCTGTTAACACATAGTTGAAAAACCCAAATTCTTGATCAACAAGCTTAAAAAATATGAATCCATCAAGCTTCATAATTCATAATTCAAACTCCAAATTCATAATTATCCTGATAGTCTCCAAGCGTTTCCTCCAGTTGTGCCAGTGCAGTTTTTGTTTGTTCATCATTTGGGGCAACCCCGTGCCATTCATGGTTATCGAGCATGAAATCAACGCCAAATCCCATGTGTGTTGTCATGATCACAAAAACAGGCTTGCTGTTGAACAGCAGCGACCGTGCCTGGCCCATGGTGCCAAGAAGCTGTCCGATATCATTACCGGAGGTTTCAAGAACAAGCCATCCGAAGGACTCAAACTTCGCTTTCAGGTTACCGAGATCCATCACATTTTTCACGGGTCCATCGATCTGCTGGCTGTTATAATCCACCACGGCAATAATGTTATCAACCTTCCTGGCCGCACCAAACATCATGGCTTCCCAATTCTGGCCCTCTTCAAGTTCACCATCACCCATAAGACAATAAACTGCATGATCATCCTTATTTAATCGTTTGGCAAGAGCAGCGCCCAACGCTACGGACAACCCCTGGCCAAGGGAGCCCGAGGCTACCCGAATACCTGGCAATCCTTCATGGGGAGAAGGATGTCCCTGCAATCTTGAACCCAGTTTCCGGAATGTTCCAAGCTCTTTAATGTCGAAATAGCCATAGCGGGCCAAAATGCCGTACCATCCTGCTGAAAGATGACCATTTGAGAGAAAAAACAGATCCTCGCCTTTGCCATCAATGGTAAATTTCTTTGGATCAGGCTTCATGATCTCAAAATAGAGGGCGACCAGGAAATCAGCAGCTCCCAGCGGACCGCCAGGATGACCTGAAGCGGCACCATTCGTCATACGGATCACATCTCTTCGGACCTGGGTGGCTATTTTTTGCAATTCAGTAACAAGCATGTCGGGATTATAATAGATGAAATTATTTTTTCGTTGTAATGATCACTCCTGGATAAACAGATTTATTGCGGGTTCAAAAGTATTATAATTCAATCTTTGATTCCCTTTATGTTGATAAATATGGAAAAGATTTCATCTCTATAACTTTGATTTTGTTTTCTTTTGTGGTCCTTCGTTTTAAGATTTGAAAATGAGACAAATCCTGCTGATTATATTCCTTTTTGCCCTGTATGTTCCCGGAAGGTCAACAGCACAAACCTTTTCAAGACAAGCAAATGATACTTCATGGGCAGATTCTGTTTTGCATTCACTGTCACTGGATGAAAAAATAGCTCAGCTTATGATCATCAGGGCCTGGTCTTATAAAGATTCTACATACAATGACAGCATGTGCGGGCTGATAAAGAACTGGAATGCAGGCGGCGTATGCTTTTTCAAAGGAACGCCCTCCCGGCAGGCCAAGCTGACTAATTACTGGCAGGAAAACGCAAAAACGCCGCTTCTTATTGCAATCGATGCTGAAACCGGACTTGGAATGAGGCTCGACAGTGCTTTTTCATTTCCAAGGCAAATGACCCTTGGAGCCACACGTGACGATTCCCTGCTTTACCGGATGGGAGCCCGGGTTGCAGCCGATTGCAGGCGACTGGGAATACAGATCAATTTTGCTCCGGTGGTGGATATCAATAACAATCCTCTCAATCCCGTGATCAACATGCGGTCATTCGGCGAAGACAGGGATCTCGTGGCACGCAAAGGGATCATGTACATGAAAGGTCTTCAGGATAATGGGATCATGGCTACAGCAAAGCATTTTCCCGGTCATGGAGATACCGATGCAGATTCTCACTTTTCACTCCCCATCATACAGCATTCAGGGACCCGGCTCGACAGTATCGAGCTTTATCCTTTCAGGGAGCTTATCTCCAACGGGCTTGAAGGCGTGATGGTCGCCCACCTGTACGTGCCGGCACTGGATTCCTCAAAGAACACCCCGACAACGCTTTCATACAATGTCATCAGCGGACTTCTGAAGCATCGGCTCGGGTTTCAAGGGTTCGTTATCACTGACGCACTTGATATGAAAGGGGTTACGAGATTCTACAAGCCCGGAGAGATCGAGATTAAAGCGTTGCTGGCAGGCAATGACATCCTCCTGCTTCCGCAAGATCTTCCGGTTGCCGTAAAGGCCATCAGGCAGGCTGTTGACAACAACCAGTTACCAGCCTGGCTTATCGAGCAGAAATGCAGGAGGATCCTGCAACTGAAATATGAGTCAGGCCTTGCTCATCCCGGCAGGATCAACACCAATAACCTTTATGCTGATCTGAATTCAAGGGGGTCGGAACTTCTCTCCAGGGAAATGATCAGGGAGGCCGTGACTGTTGAGGCAGATGATAACAACATGCTTCCGCTGCGCAACCTGGGTCAGAAGAAAATCGCATGCCTGTCACTCGGGGATACTGCCATCACCTCCTTTCAGAAAATGATTTCAAATTATGCCCCTGTGCGTTTCGTTAACCTTCCGAAGGAATTCCCTTCATCCTGCATGGATTCAGTGATCAATGAACTGAAAAAGTATGATCTGGTGATCGCAGGTATTCATAAGACCAGCTCATTCCCCGAAAAAAAATATGGCATAACCAGTCGTGAAATTGAACTGATTGATACACTGGGCCTGGAATGCCAGGTAATCCTTTCATTCTTTGGCAATCCATATGCCCTGAATTATTTTGGAAATGCAGGAAAACTGAAGGCCGTCATTATTTCATACCAGGACACGAAAGAGGCGGAAGAATTTACTGCCCAGGCGATTTTCGGCGGCATTCCGGCTACAGGAAAACTTCCTGTAACTGTAAGCAAGGGAATGAAATTCGGCGAGGGAAAGCAGACACAGAAAAGCCGGCTTGCGTATGTTTTTCCTGAAGAAGCCGGTGTACCTTCTGCTGAATTGAAGATCATCGACAGCCTCGCAATGAACGGCATTACCTCAGGCGCCTACCCCGGATGCCAGGTCCTTTTTGCCAGCCATGGAAAGGTTTTCTACCAGAAATCATTCGGTCACCCGACATATTATGACAGTATTCCAGTCACAAACGATGATCTTTATGACCTTGCATCCGTTACAAAATTAGCTGCGACTACACTGGCCATGATGAAACTGGTTGAGGATGGGAAGATAAAGCTTGACGATAAATTATCCCAGTATCTCCCGGAACTCAAACGTTCAAATAAGAAGAACATTCTGATCCGGGACGTCATGGCACACCAGGCTGGCTTACAGGCATGGATCCCCTATTACAAGAAAACGCTGATGGACAGGTATGCCGATTCTTCCGTTTACCGGAGCGTGCAGTCGGATGAATTTCCTTATCGTGTTGCTGAGAATATGTACATCAACAAAAAATACCAGGCAATAATATACAAGGAGATCATCCGTTCACCGGTAAATAAGAAGAAAGAATATTTATACAGCGACCTTGGATTTTACCTGTTAAGGAGACTTGTCGAAAAAGTATCCGGAAAATCCCTGCCGGAATTTGTCAGGGAGAATTTTTATCAGCCCCTCGGACTTTCTACAATGTGTTTTTCCCCGCGGGAACAATTTCCTCTTTCAAGGATCATTCCTACCGAAAACGACCTCGAATTCAGGAAACAATTGCTCCGTGGTGATGTACATGACCAGGGTGCGGCCATGCTGGGGGGAGTGTCGGGGCATGCCGGTCTGTTCTCCGATGCGAATGACCTGGCCATCATTCTTCAAATGCTGATCCAGGATGGGACGTATGGTGGTACCAGGTATTTCCTCCCTTCGACCGTTGCTGAATTTACAAAGGTTCAATTCCCTGAGAATGGGAACCGCCGCGGATTGGGTTTTGACAAACCCCTGCTGGGTGGGCCATCATCCAACGGGCCCGTCTGCCAGGGCGCTCCGTCTCAAAGCTTCGGCCATTCCGGCTTTACAGGCACCTACATCTGGGCAGACCCTGTCAATGAACTGGTCTATGTCTTTCTTTCGAACCGGGTCAACCCCTATGCCTGGAACCAGAAACTCCTGGAAATGAACATCCGGACGAAGATCCACCAGGCTATGTATGATATTCTGAACAAAAAATACAATTATATAATTAAATAGTTATCTTTGTTGCATGTTTAAGTAGCGAAGTAGCGAAGTAGCGAAGTAGCGAAGTAGCGAAGTAGCGAAGTAGCGAAGTAGCGAAATGGCGAAATGGCGAGAAGCCAATAAATCATAACTCATAATTCAAACTCCTAATTCATAATTAATTAAAAATCTAATATATGAATGCGAAACTCAAATCGTTCCTCCTCTGGTTCTTTGCATTTATTTTTATGGCTGCGGCTGCGGTATACCAGCGGATGACAGGACCGACATACCCGGTGAAGGGAAAGATCGAGATCAACCAGAAACTGGTGAAATACCAGCTTATCCGGACGTATGACGGTTCAGATGATGCGAAAGTTAAGATTCAGGTACCGGATACTTCGGTCAGGGGAGAGATAAAGTTCGTCAGGTTAGGACTTACTGACACTGTGATCACCCCGATGGTCAGGCAGGGCGATGAGTTGACCGGGAGCATTCCCCACCAGCCCACAGCCGGCAAAGTCGTTTATGATGTGACCCTGACAAGCGGAGAAAAGAGATACCTGCTGAATGAAAAGCCTGCCATTATCAGGTACAAAGGGGCTGTTCCGATGGGAGTGCTGATCCTTCATATCATCACGATCTTCCTTGCCATGCTTTTCTCTACCCGGACCGGCATGGAGGTCATTTTCAAGGGGAAGTACACTTACCTGTACACATGGATGACGATCATATCCCTGTTTATCGGCGGACTGGTCCTTGGCCCGATCGTGCAGAAATATTCGTTCGGCGTTTACTGGTCCGGTTTCCCGTTTGGTATCGACCTGACCGACAACAAATCCCTCATCGCCTTTATTTTCTGGGTCATCGCCCTTGGCGTGCAACTGAAGAACCGGGAGAAAAAGGTATGGAGCATAATTGCAGCAGTCGTTCTTCTGGTCATCTTCCTGATACCCCACAGCATGCTCGGATCTTCACATGATTATACAAAGGATCAGAAGACGGAAGAAACCAGATAAAAGTGAAAAGTGAAAAGTGAAAAGTGAATTGACTTTGTTACTTTGTTACTTTGTTACTTTGTTACTTTGTTACTTTGTTACTTTGTGACCTTGTGACCCTGAAACTGCTCAGTGATCTGAATATCGAATATTGAAAAAGAATTCTGAATATTGAACGACCAACGGCCAATAGCCAATAGCCAATAGCCAACAGCAAATGACCATTACGATCCTCATAATTGCAGTTACGGTTTTGATCTCCATCCTTGGAATGAACAATGCCGATATCTTCGAACGGTTGAAGTTCAATCCTTACGATGTAAAACACAGCAATCACTGGTACAGGTTCTTCACTTACGGATTTTTGCATGCCGGATGGATCCATCTCTTCATCAACATGATGGTCCTTTATTCGTTCGGAGGGATCGTGGAGGTGATGTTCGGCAGGTTTTTTCCAGAAAAACACATTCTTTACTATCTTCTTCTTTATACAGGAGGACTGATCCTTTCAGTCATTCCTTCATTCGGGAAGCACAAGAACGATGTGTTTTACAATGCGGTGGGAGCTTCGGGAGCCGTTTCAGCGGTGGTTTTTTCCAGCATCATCCTGTACCCTGCCGGGAAGATCTTCCTCTTTTTTATCCCGGTACCGATCCCTGCACCGGTGTTCGGCGTGCTTTATCTCTTATATGAAGGATACATGAGCAAACGCGGGAGAGACAACATCGGTCATGATGCACATCTCTGGGGAGCCATCTTTGGCCTTGTATATACGATTGCGCTGAAACCTTCGCTGTTCAGTCTTTTCCTTCAGCAGATCGGACTGGCGTTATAATTTCAAATTGATCCTTGCATCCACAGCAATGATCTCATCGCCATTTCCCAGCAACGGATTCAGGTCAAGTTCCGTGATCTCCGGAGCAGCATTCAACAGGGCGGATAAACGCAAAATGATGTCAGCCAGTTTTTCCTCATTCACTCCTTTCTGACCCCGGACGCCTTTGATGATCTTATAGCCCTTGAGCGACCTGATCATGGAAATTGCTTCCTCTTTCCCAACAGGAGCAAGTCCTGCCGAGACATCCTTCAGCACTTCGATAAAGATCCCCCCTAATCCGAAAAGGATCATGTGACCGAATTTATCCTCATGCTTCGCCCCCACGAAAAGCTCAGTACCTGCGTGCATTTTTTGGAACAGGATGCCGACCGTATCCTTGATCTTCATCATCCTGGTGAACTCCCGGGTGACTGTTCCTTCATCCTTTACATTGAGAACGACACCACCAACGTCGGATTTATGAATGGGGCCCACCACTTTCATAACAAGCGGGAATCCCAGGTCACGACAGATATGCATGGCCTGTATCTCCGTGCCGGCAACTGCTTCCTTCGCTCTTGGTATTCCGCAGGCGTCAAGCAATTGGTTGATCTCACCGGGAGAAATGTAGCCTGGTTTTGCATTTGCAATGACAGACCTGATTTTTTCATGATCGACAACGGGGAGTTCCGGTTGCAAAACGAAGGGAACTTTGGTGCCGGCAACGCGACATAATGCATTACCAAAAACCACCTCGTCGGAAAAAAAGACGCGTCCTTTGGAAATGAAGTCAGTAACCTCTTCCTTCGCTGTAAGGATCGATGGAAGAATAGGAAATATCGGCTTCCCGGAGGATTTCATCTTTTCATTCAGAACAGAATAGGGTCCAAAAACATCCTGCAGGCCAGGTGTCCCGAAGATCACCGCCATCCCGTCGACCTCATTGAATTTCTTATCGCAGTAATCAATGATAATACCTAACTGCTCTGCAGTCCCTGTTGCCAGAAAATCGATCGGGTTGGCCACGGAGGAACCGGAAAAAAGCTGCTCCAGCAATTCTTTCGCAGCGGGACTTTCAATCCTGGGAACATTCAGACCTCCGTTGGAAAGGGCGTCGGTCAGCATAACCGCCGGTCCGCCGGCATGTGAAATGATCGCCATATTTTTTCCTGTCAGCTCCTTGTGCATGAAAACCGAAGCAACGCTGATGAGGTCTTCCCTGCCATAACACCTGACAATCCCTGCTTTCCTGAACAGTGCATCCACTGCCACATCCGGACTAGCAAGTGCGCCCGTATGGGAGGATGCAGCCCTGCTGCCCGCTTCGGAAGAACCCGCTTTGATCGCGGCGATCCTGCAACCTTTCCGGATCAGGGAAGAGGCGTGCTTCAGGAGCATCGCAGGTTTCGACACATTTTCTATATACAGGATCTTGACCTTTGAACTTTTTTCGGGGTCAAACGTTTCATCCAGGTGCTGAAGCACCTCCTCAACGCCAAGCTGGGCGCTGTTCCCGACAGAAAACAGGCTCGCAAACGTCAACCCTTTCGGGATTCCGGCTTCCATGATAAAACAGGCCGTAGCACCCGATCCGGAGATGAAATCGCAACCCAGCGGATCGAGTTTCGGGATCGGTTTGGTGAATATCCCCTGGTAGGCAGGTGTCAGAACCCCGATGCAGTTCGGGCCGATCAATGATCCGTTCACCGAACTGATGATCCTTACCACTTCCTGTTCAAGGAGCTTTCCTTCATGGTTCTCCTCGCTGAACCCGGCGGAAAGAATGATAAATGCCCTGGTATTCTTCTGTTTCGTGAGAATTTCAACCGTCGCCGGGATAAATTTCGCTGCAATAGCGATGATCGCGAGATCAACTTCCGGCAATAATCCCGGCTCCGGAAAGCATTTGATCCCCTGGACTTCCGTCTCTTTGGGGTTGGTCACATAAAGCTGACCCTTGAAATTTCCTTCTAAAAGATTCCGCAGGACGGCGCCGCCCGGCTTGTGAATGTCGTTCGAACCGCCAATAACAACAATGCTTTTCGGATTGAGTAATTGCTCATTGATCATAGTCAGGAATTTTTTGCTAAAATAGTAAAAAAGGCAGATGATGATCAATACTTATTATTGACGCTAATGATCCTCTGCGAGCTCCCGGATCCTCACAACCGCTTCCGGGATGGCTGCACGTGCTTCAGGAGAAAGTTCCATCCCCAGTTCCTGGAAATTCTTAACAGAAATCGCCACCAGGTGAAGTTCGGGCATATTTCCAATCATCTGTGCTGCTTCGATCAGGTCATTCAGACCGATCTCGTGTGCGCTCAGCTGCCTGGGAAAATCCTTTGCGAATTCAGGGTGTAACACCCGCACGGTACCTGCAGGATGATGATCCAGCGAGGCATCGACAACGATCACTTTCCTGTGGGATTGAATATGTTCCAGGAGGTTCAGCCCGCCGGTACCGCCATCAAGCAAATCAACCCCCTGAAAATTTTCCCTTTCCAGTTTCCGGATAATGTGAATCCCGATCCCCTCATCCCTTAACAGTAAATTCCCGATCCCAAGGATCAGTGTATCATTTCGGGCTTCGGGAGGGTCTTTTAAAATCCTTTCGGGCATTCTTTCAATTCTTTGTCATGCTTTTCAGCCAGGTCGTCGCTGATGTATTTCCATCCGTTAACCATGGATGAGGTAATTCCTCTTCGCTCGGTATAATCGTGGTAAAAAACCAGGTAAACATGGATCACGGCGAAGATAATAAACGCCCACATATTTAAATGATGCAGGAGGCGTGTGGTGGCATCACCTCCAAAAACAGGCACGATCCATGCAAACATTTTCGGAAAAAAGAATGTGCTCATGGCCGCATACATACCAAACCCGGTCAGGCATTGAAACAGGAACAGGAGAAATGTAATGAAATAGATCAGGCTTGCCAGGGAATTATGACCAATGGAATCGAACTCCTTCTTCTTTACAAGGAAGATATCGGCTTTCAGCACATCAGCTATTTCCTTCCACTGACATTTCTTTAAAGGAAAATAATTGTACCAGCGTGAAAACTCATTTCCGGTAAAACCCCAATAGATGCGAAAAAGGAAATTGAAGAAAAAGACAAAAGCAGTCGTAAAATGAATAAACCGAACTGCACCGAACCAGTAATTGAAGGAAGCTTCCTTCACCGTCATAAACGCCGGAGGATCACCGATCAGGTAACCGGTAACCACCAGGATCGTTATGCATATGGCATTTACCCAATGATAGATGCGGACGGGCAATTCCCATACATATACTTCCTGTGATTGGAAATGTCTCGTTCTCATGGCTAATAGGTTAAAAGTTCATGAATAACGCTCCCTGTTTCGTCATAAAGATGGACAGCACATGCCAGGCACGGATCGAACGAGTGGATCGTCCGGAGCACCTCCAAAGGGTTTTTAGGATCGGCGATCGGGGTTCCGATCAGCGCTTCCTCGTAAGATGACTTCAACCCTCCCGGGTCACGGGGTGAGGAATTCCATGTTGTGGGCACGACCAGCTGGTAATTCGCGATCTTCTTGTCTTCAATTACGATGAAATGCGACAAGGCGCCGCGCGGAGCCTCTTCCATGCCAACACCTTTCGCATGTTTCGGCCAGGTGTCAGGATCCCACTTTTCGTTGTTCTGAGTACGGATTTCACCGTTTTTAATATTCGTCAGCAGCTTTTGATAGAATTCCAGGGCCCAGTCGCAGGTCAGTTTAGTCTCAAGTCCCCGCGCTGCCGTTCTTCCAAGGGTGGAGAACAATGCAGTCACCGGAACATCCAGCGCTTTCAGGGCTCCGTCAACAACCTCTTTATATTCAGGACGGCCGGCGGCATAGCCCATAAGGGTTCGCGAAAGTGGTCCGACTTCCATCGGATGGCCCTTCCAGCGCGGGGTCTTGACCCAGCTGTATTTCTGACTTACATCAAGATAATCATAAGGTGGTTTCGGACCTGTGTAATGCAGGTTGGTCTCACCTTCCCAGGGATGCAGACTTGTGGCATCCCCTTTGGAATACTGGTACCATGAATTATTTACGAATTCCCTGATCTGGTCCGGGTCATCTCCTTTCACCTCATGGATCTTGCTGATATCCCGGTTCAGGATCACTCCTCTCGGGATTTTAAAGCCTTCCGGGTTGTTGATCCCGTTGGTCGGGAATTCACCAAAGGAAAGGTAATTCTGAAGTCCGCCACCGATGGCGCCCCAGTCGCTTTTATAGAACCCGGCGATCGCAAGGAGGTCTGGAATGTAAACCTGGTCAACAAAGACCTTTGCATCTTCAAACAGTTTTCCCACGAGGGCAAGCCGTTCGGCGTTGAGGGTTGTTGCCTCGTCAATGTTTATTGAGCATGGAACGCCACCCACCAGGAAGTTCGGATGTGGGTTTTTCCCTCCGAAAATCGTATGGACCTTTACAAGTTCTTTCTGCCAGTCAAGAGCTTCCAGGTAGTGGGCAACAGCAAGGAGGTTCACCTCAGGAGGGAGCTTATAGGCCTTGTGCCCCCAGTACCCGTTGGCAAAGATGCCCAGCTGCCCGCTTTTCACAAAATTTGAGAACTTGTTCTGGATATCCGTAAAATAGCCAACTGAGCTTTTTGGCCAGGAAGATATGCTCTGGGCGATCCTGGCCGTTTCCGCCGGGTTCGCCTTCAGTGCTGAAACAACATCCACCCAGTCAAGGGCATGAAGGATATAGAAATGAACCACATGATCCTGGATATATTGGGCGGAAAGCATCAGGTTCCGGATAAGCTCTGCATCGGGCGGTATCTTAATGTCTAAGGCATTTTCAACAGTCCTGACGGAAGCGAGGGAATGAACCGAAGTGCATACACCACACACCCGGCCTACAAAAGCCCAGGCATCACGCGGATCATGTCCTTTCAGTATAGTTTCTATCCCGCGAACCATCGTACCTGAACTATAGGCATCCGTAACCTTTCCGTCTTTCACTTCGATCTCAACCCGCAGATGTCCTTCAATACGGGTAATAGGGTCTATTACGATACGTTGTGCCATCTTCATTCTCCTTTCTTCGTTTCATTGTTTAACTCTGATTCTGGCTCATTCACGATTTCCTTATGCTTGCGGATGTTGGTTGTAATTGCATGACCTGCAATTCCTGCCACTACGGCAACGCCAAGTCCGAGTCCGATCTTGTCTGCCGTTGATTCGATGCCGAATCCCCCGATATCGACCACATGATGGTAGAACGGCGTTTTATCCCAGAAACCGGCTTCCGAGCAACTGATGCAGCCATGTCCCGACTGGATCGGAAAACTGATCCCCCCGTTCCATCGCATAACGCCGCAGGAATTATAGGTGACAGGTCCCCTGCACCCCATTTTGTATAGACAATATCCATGTCGTGCACCGTCATCATCGAATGCTTCTACAAACATCCCTGCATCAAAGTTCGGCCGCCGGTAGCAGGTATCATGAACACGCCGTGAATAGAATGCTTTCGGACGAAGCAGTGAATCAAGTTCCGGGAGCCGGTCGAAGGCGATCAGGTGAGCGATCACACCGGCCATGACATCGGGAATCGGAGGACAGCCCTGTACATTGACCACGGGTTTATCTGTAATGACCTTGTGAATAGGTAACGTGCCGGTTGGATTGGGATGGGCCCCCTGGATACACCCGGCGGACGCACAATTTCCCCAGGCAACGATCGCCTTGCAGTTTTTCGCTGCCTCCTTCATGATCTGGAGGGCACTCCGTCCCCCGATACAGCAGTAGGCCTCGTTCTTCATAGGAATGGATCCCTCGGCGAGAATAATATATTCCCCGGGATATTTGGCCATGACCTCCTTGTAGGCTTCTTCAGCGGGAAACCCTGAAGCCGCCATGAGGGTTTCCGAATAATCAAGTGAAATTTTGTTCAGAACGAGGTCGGCTGTTGTTGGATGCGACGACCTGATAAAGGATTCGCTGCAGCAGGTGCATTCCTGGAAATGAAACCAGATGACCGGAAGCCGCGGCTTTGTTTGAAATGCTTTTACAATCTGTCCTACACCACTGGCTTCCAACCCGAGAAAGGCCGCCATGGCCGTGCAAAACTTCAGGAAATCCCTGCGTGATACGCCGTTCCCCCTCAGTTCCTCATAAAAAGATGGTCGCTGTCTCTCCATAATGCGATTGATTTTAATTAAACAAAGAACCTGTATTATAGGATCGTAATCTACCTATTTATAATGAAGCTAAATTACGAAGAAAAAGTAAAAATTATCCCTCGTGATTGAAAATATTTTGGTTCAACCAGGGGTTAAGCAATTAGATTTAAACGGGATAGGGCGGTAATAAAGGAATTCAGAATTCAGAATGCATAATGCAAAATATATTTGATCCTGCATGGTGAAGGCGATCCGTGTCATCCTTTTGATTTTTTCACCCCAGAGGTCACAGGGTCACAGGGTCACAAAATAAATATAACATCAACTCACCACCTCACCAGTTCACCACCTCACCACCTAATCTTTCACGCACCTTACCGCAAACCCATTCACCCGGAACGCCGGATAGGCAGCAACACTTGGGTCATAGTCATTCAGTCCGTGCGCCCAGGCTTTATCAGTACCATGAGCCGTCGAAGACCAGAACAATGTCGCGAAGCCATCAAAGTACCAGTTCTTGTTAAACAAACCTGCTCCACCCAATTCTGCATTGAATCCGGAGTACCCGTCATATTTCAGCGGAGAACCCGCAAAGGCATTGTTACCAAAGTTGGCAAATAGAATATCCCAGTCACTTTCTGATGGCACGTGCCATCCCGGCGGGCAGAGGCCCTGCTGGCCTTCTGTTTCGGCGTACTGCATGAGTTCGTCCCATTGGTAGAAGGATGCTGGATGCGGGATGCCGGATGCGGGATTTTTATATCGTTCGGGAATGCAATTGTCGCGTTGATGCATGGTGGATAGTATTTCCGTGCCATAATTCAGATCTGAAGCGAACCAGCACTGGCTGCCTATTGCAACTGTTGGATAAGATTTTAGATCCCTGATGTCGATTAAATCGTTTCCACAAATGAAGAATGAAGAATTAAGAATTAACAATGAACAATAATTGGTTGAATTGCATAATGCGGCATTGGTATAGGAATAATTGATCTGATGAATGCCGACACCGGCAATGGTGGGATAAAAGATGTTTGCTGAAATCCCTGGACCGGAATAGGACCCGCCAAGGGGGATTCCTCCTTTCAGACTGAAGGGTTTAGCGTTGGTCGTGGTGATGGTATCGAAGCAGGGGGTGAAGGTGACGGAGGGTGTTGTCAGGACAACCATCTGATGCTGGATGCTGGATGCTGGATTGTTGGTGACGCAAAGTTCGCTCGATGTTAGAATGCATCTAACCGAATCACCGTTTGATGGAGAATAGATGATGGAGGATTGATTGGAACCGAATGGGTTTCCATTGACCATCCATTGATATATGGGCGTAGAGCCGCCATGCATGGCGGCTGCGGTGAATGTTACCAATGTTCCCTCGCAGACAGGGTTGGCAGAGGGAGAGATGGTGATGCTGACCGGAAGTCGTGGGGTTACAACCATCTGATGCTGGATGCTGGATGCTGGATTATTGGTGGTGCAGGTTTCGCTCGAGGTCAGGATGCATCTGATCGAGTCTCCAGAGAATGGAGAATAGATGATGGAGGATAGATCGGGGCCGAACGGGTTTCCGTTAACGATCCATTGAAAATGCGGGGTTGATCCGCCATTGACGGGGGTTGCGGTGAATGTGACGGATGTGCCCTGGCAAACGGGGTTGGCGGAAGCGGTAACGGTGACCGCTACCTGATCCCTGTGATTTACTGTTACGGAAAAATCGACAGAAGACCCGGAACAGAGCCCCGCTTTCGGAATAATGTGATAGGTAACAACGCCGGGGATTGACAGAACATTGACCAGGACCTGGTTGATGACAGTTCCAGAATCGGGACGCTGACCGGTAATGTTACCCAGCGTAACGGTGCATGTCCAATGGAAAATAGTGCCTGGTTCATCAGCCGTCAGATCTATTTTTGTGGAATCTCCCGAACAAATCATTTTTACCAGCGGGTTGTTGGTAATATGTGGTTCAGGAAATACCTTCACATAAGTCACAAAAGTATCTCCAATGCACAGGTTGAAGGAGGGAACGATCCTGTAAATCACCGAGTCAATTTCATTTCCGGAGTTTACCAGCGTTTGTGCAATTGGATTCATAATGCCGTTAGTATAACCGGAAATATTGGGGGAAGTCGAAAATGCAGTATAAGAATATGCGGCTAAAGGATTGGTGGATTGGAGCTGGATGTAGGTGGCTGATCCTGAACAGACAGAAAAGGTGTCGGTTAAATTTGTGATCATGGGTGACGCCAAAACAGTGATCAGTTTCCCTTCTCCGTATATCCCGGGCCCGAATGATCCGTTTCCGCATAATGGATTTGAGCCACGTACTTTAAGCCGCTTCTGTCCCGGAGAAAATAAAGAAAATGGTATGTGAATCGTTGATTCCTGGTTTATGGAATCGAAATCCACTGTTCCGGTTGCAACGTCCGTGAGTACCCACTCATAACCATTTGGTGCTGCACTTTGCAAACTGTCGGGGACTACGGTATAAGTCCCCAATGTGCTCTGGCAAATGGTTGGGGGTCCTGATACATCATCAGGGGCTCCGACACCCCTGGTAATGGTGACAGGATACAGGCCTGTGGTTCCGCTCGCGGCATACCACCAGGTATTGACGGTATTTTGTGAACCCAGCCCCCAGCCCGCATCTCCATCCCAGGTATGGCAACCTGCGTTCGGCGGACTTGCGTAACAGCCGGTTAACTGATATCCTCCGCCATCATCACGAAGCAACGTATCATTCCAGAAAGTCGCAATCGGGCCGGCAAAGGGTCTTACAAGCTGGATCACAAATCCAAAAAGATGTTTTTCCACATCGTATAACGCCAGGTTCGTCAAACCATTGATGTAAGTCATCGAAATTGCAATGGCAGTGCCGTCCGGTACAGGACTTCCAAGACCGCTCAACCCATTCCAGGTAATGATATTATACCCGGGTCCGATGGAATCCATGATCTCAACATCTTCATTCTGATGACCGGGAAGGGGATTGATTTCAACATTTATCTTGATATTCCCCCCTTTACTCACAAAGAAACCAATATTTACAGAACCATTGCATAAGGGTGTTAATGTGATGCTGCCTGTATCAATAACACCCAGTTTACCGGTAGGAAATGCAACAGAATCAGGATTATTTACAAATATTTTGTACTGGGCATAATGATAATTGCCATTTCGCGATAAACAACTTGTGTCCCATAGCGAAGGTGGCGAATAACAACCATTGGAAGTGCTGGTCACATCAAAATTCCATCCTTTCATGTAGTTGTAAAATATGGAAGTTACGATGGAATCATCAGTATAAATATATTGGGTGGCAATAAAAGCGGAATACTGAAGATCGCAGTCACCTGTGTACAGATCCCAGTCCTGGGACCAGATCCGTCCGTCAATTGCTTTCCATGGAAAAATAGTCGTATCAATCACCGTAACGTCAAAACAATCAACATAATGAAAGGCATTAAAATCAAGACTGAAATCGCCCGTATAACCAGGAGCATAACTTGCAGCATTGTACCCCTGGGAACTGAGTACTGACGGACCGGCATAAGCCTGTTTAAAGTATTTGACGTACCCGGGGGAGGTTTGAGAATTAATCCTGATTGTATGAATTGGAACGGTGCCGTTATATTTTATCCTGATCGAGTCAATGGTTCTGAAACCAAGAAAAATCTTTTCTGACGGACTGTTTATCCGCACGAATAATTTCTGATAGTTCGGGCAGACTTCAGACATGAAACACGGGTATCCGAATCCGAGATTCGAATTAATATTAAGGGAAAACGTGTACGCTGAATCCGGTTTGAGTTGCTTGATCCCTTCGCCATATATAGATACAGAACCTGAAAGCAGGAAGATCGCTGTAAAAAATAATGAACATAGAAAGGCTCTCATGGGAGGAGCATAATCTTGAACAAATGTACAGGAACTATTTTATTTTCCACCACAGAATCAAAAGGTCACAAGGTGACAAAGTAACAGAGTAACAGAGTAACAAATTATCAAGCTAATCAACTCATATCGTCATCCCCGCGAAAGCGGGGACAACTCACCACCTAATCTTTCACGCACCTCACCGCAAACCCATTCCCCCTGTACGCCGGATACGCCGCCACGCAAGGATCAAAATTGTAAAGCCCGTGAACCATGTCCTCTTTGAGCAATCGAACATTGATCAATGATCTGGCCTTTGTTTTCGATGAATGCGGGGGATGAAGATGGGGGAATAGAAGGGTTGTTCGCGGGCAATGACAGTCTGAATGCTGTAAATAAGAAGAAAAAGAAAAAAATATTGTACCTGGTAATCATTACTATCAGCAAAGAAACACTAAGGTATGGGTTATTTTTTTATTCGTTGTTGTATTTCCTTCAAATAGATTCGTTTGAACCATATTTTGTATAGCGGATCAAGGAAATCAATCTTCCCGGGAAAAATATCGATGATCTCCTTGCTTACAAGCGCGGTTTTAATCCGGTTGACATTGCCGGAAGTGCCCAGCCGGTATTCTGCCAGCACTGTGGAAGCGCTGAATTGCCTGACATCCTTGCACAACGCCTTCAGGAAATTGATCTGCATGTTAGTCAGATTGTCGAGATCCCTTAGATAGAGGATGGTGTTTTTTGTCAGGAGATCAGTCAGCGCCTGTTCGACAACTTCTTCATTGCAATGATGGTCCGTTAAATTCCAGACTTCATAAGCCAGTTGCTGAACAAAATATGGATGATCTTCCATCAATAATGATACACGCCCTGCCAGGTCTTCAGAAATGGTCTTTCCTGTCCGCATGAATTCGTTTTGAATATGAGAAACCCAATAGGATGACTGAATTTTTTCAAGCATAATGGTATCCCCGAATTTATATAATGGCATCGAAGGATGGTTGAAAATTTCAGTCATCATATGCCTCTTACTGCCGTAAATAACATAGGCAGTCTCCTGGTGGCGTTGCCAATGGGACCTTATCTTCTTCTGAAACTGAAGCGGATCCCTGAAGAAGGAAATGTTCTGAAACTCGTCGATGCAAATGACAATCCGCAATTTTTTATCCCGGCTTATCTGTTCCGGAAGATCCAATATCTCGTCCGGGTTCTTTCTTACTTCGGCCCAGTCAAGGCTCAGGGAAAAATCCGTTGTGGGGTCGGATCCAATGTTAAAACGTGGTGTCAGACGTTGAAAATACTTCTTTGCATTTTCCACCCATTGTTCCCATTTGTTTGAAGAGGATTTGATGACTGTAGTGGCCAGGGCTTCATAGAACTCTTCTTCCGTTCGTATATTGAAAAGATCGATAAAGCAAAACCTGAGCTTTTTTTCTTTTGAAGTCAGGATCTCTGAAGTTTTTGACACCAGGGATGATTTTTTACAAAAAGGTAACTTACAGTTTTGTAAGTTGCAAGCTTGTAAATTAATCTTTCAGGCATCGCACCGCAAACCAATTCCTCTTTGAGCAATCGAACATCCCCGCCTGCCGGCAGGGATCACCGAGCTTTGAAGTCAGAATTGAATTTCGAACTTCGTTGATCAAAAATCCGTTTTTGTCAGTAACGATCCGTGTTATCCGTGTTCCTTTTTTTACCACAGAGGTCACAAAGAAGGCACAAAGATCACAGAGAATTCCCCATATTCTGCATTATGCATTCCTGAATTCCTGCATTATGAATTAGTCTTTCATGCACCGCACCGCAAACCCATTCGATCTGAAAGAAGGATAGGCCGCCACACTCGGATCAAAATCGTTAAGTCCATGCGCCCACGCTTTGTCCGGCCCGTGAGCCGTCGAAGACCAGAATAAGGTCGCGAAGCCGTCAAAATACCAGTTCCTGTTGAACAGTCCTGCGCCGCCCAGTTCTGCATTGAACCCCGAATACCCGTCATACTTCAGCGGGGCACCTGCAAAGGCGTTGCTGGTGAAGCTTGCAAATAGGATATTCCAGTCGGATTCAGATGGCACATGCCAGCCCGGGGGGCAGAGGCCCTGCTGGCCGGGGGTGTCGTCGTAGCGCATGAGTTCGTCCCACTGGTAGAAGGATGCGGGATGCGGGATGCCGGATGCGGGATTTTTATATCGTTCGGGAATGCAATTGTCTCGTTGATGTTGACCGGGAGAAATCACATTCCCGTAATTCAGATCAGTTGTGAACCAGCATTGACTTCCAATTACAACGGTCGGATAAATCTTGTTATCCCTGATGTCGGTTAAATCGTTTCCACAAATGAAGAATGAAGAATTAAGAATTAACAATGAACAATGATTGGTTGAATTGCATAATGCAGCATTGGTATAGGAATAATTGATCTGGTGTGTACCGACACCGGCAATGGCGGGATAGAAAATTCCATTAGTTATGCCCGTTCCGGAATAGGTGCCGCCAAGGGGGATGCCGCCTTTGAGTTTGAAGGGTTTGGCGTTGGTCGTGGTGATGGTATCGAAGCAGGGGGTGAACGTGACAGACGGTGTTGTCAGGACAACCATCTGATGCTGGATGCTGGATGCCGGATTGTTGGTGACGCAGGTTTCGCTGGAGGTCAGGATGCATCTGATCGAATCACCGTTTGATGGAGAATAGATGATAGAGGATAGATCTGGGCCGAATGGGTTTCCGTTAACAATCCATTGATAATGCGGGGTGGATCCGCCGTTGACGGGGGTCGCGGTGAAGGTGACGGATGTGCCCTGGCAGACGGGGTTGGCGGAGGGGGAGATGGTAATGCTGACCGGGAGTCGGGGGGTTACAACCATTTGATGCTGGATGCTGGATGCCGGATTATTAATGACGCAGGTTTCGCTGGAGGTCAGGATGCATCGGATTGAATCGCCCGAGGATGGAGAATAGATGATGGAGGATAGATCGGGACCGAAGGGATTTCCGTTAACTATCCATTGATAATGTGGTGCGGAGCCGCCATGCATGGCTGCTGCTGTATAAACAACCTCCGTACCTTCACAAACCGGATTCGCAGAAGCGGAAACGGTAACCCTAACGGTATCCGCGGGAACGATAGAAAGATTGACCATGTCGTGGCTCATGCATCCGTGATCATCGCGGAGTGTGGCCATGTATTGACCGGCCTGGCCGGTGGTGTAAGTTTGTCCCGATCCGATGTTCAGCTGGCCGGTGGTCAGGTTGTCCCACTGGTAGGTGCAACCGGCGTACGGACCTGCATCAAAAGTGTGGGTCTGACCCTGGCAGACGGTGGTATCGGGACCCAGATTGACTTGCGGAGTCGGGAACAACGAAACGATCACCGTGTCGCTGGTGGAGCAGCCCCAACGGAAGGCGGTGATCCAATACGTGCCGGAAGAAAAAACGGAGATCGTGCGGGTGGTGGCGCCGGTGGACCAGAGGTAACCGGTAAATCCGGGACCGGCATCCAGGGTTGTACTTCCGCCGGGGCAGATGGAAAGATCATTCCCGAGGCTGACCACCTGCGGATCCATCACCACAACCGGTTTGCACATGCTTCCCATCGACGGCATTCCTTCATCCACCACCAGGTGAATGTTGTAGGTCCCGGACTCGTTGTAAGAAAAAGGTGGCGGGCTGAACAAGGTCGACGAAGGGACCGAAGCACTGGTACAGGGAAGGAAGGTCAGGCGGGTCAGCGTCGCGTTGGTAAAATTCACTACATAGGTGTACAGGGTGTCACCTTCCCGGATGATCTCCGAAAATGCAGTCGGTCCGTCAAGATCCCCGGTATTTCCCAGGATGGTTCCTGTGGCTGAACCGGTAATGCCTGACGGGAATATCAGTTTGCCAAGCTGGCTCACCGGGGTGTGATTTACCCAGTACCCGGAGGTGGAACCGCAATCGTGGATGAGGGCTAAACCGATCCCTGAGATTATGCCGCCAGGGTTTCCAAGGTTCGTTGCGGCGGGTGTGTTCAGCAATGAATTGCCGAAATCGAGCCGGGCCATCGTGTTGCCGCCTGCCATGACCAGGGCGTACCACTGTCCGTTCTCCTGAACCAGGCGAATGGAGGATGGCTCCGTAATCGTGCCTCCGCAATCCCCGAGGTCGGTTTCCGCCGGAATGTTCGTCAGGTTTGGACCAAAATTCAGCAGGACAATTTTATTCACACTCACGCAGCTGACCAGTCCGATCCAGTTTGCACCGTCTTTGGCCATGACCAGGTCATATTGGCCCTGGACGATGGAAAATGGTCCTATATCCGTAACCGTTGGCGTGTTCATCAGCGAATTCCCGAAATTCAGCCGTTTGATTGAGACTTGATTGACCACAAAGGCATACCATTGACCGCTTTCCTCCTTCACCTGGATCCCGCGCGGATCGAGCATCCCGAAACTTCCCAGCCATTCGCTTGTCACCGGGTTATTCTTAAAGCTGTTCCCGTGATAATTCCGGATCACCCCGTGATTGTTCAACCCGGAATTTGTAAGGAATGAGAAGCAATCATTTCCCTGCCGTGCAAGTGCGATCAGTGATGGTGAATCCAACAATCCCCCTGGATTCCCGATGTTAACCCCCGTAGGATCGGCATTCACATTCCCCGAGCAGAAATTCCAGTAGAAAGTCGTTCCGCCCTGCGTGAGGTTTGTGACGTTGATCTGGGCGCCGGTACAAACCGTATCGGGTGCCGCAAAGTCAATGGTGACGGTGGTGGTGACATTGATATCCAACTGGGTTGGTACTAACGAAGCGCAACCGTTATCATCGACATAATTGACCCGCACCCATTGTGGACCTGCACTGTTCCACTGGATATCGATGGACGGATCGGCATTTCCCCCACCTGAGATCAACGTCCCGCCCGGAGAAAATGTCCATTGGTAGTTGGTCATACCTGTTGCCGTGGAGTAAGTATAGACTGAACCCGTCATCGGGCTGGTATTCCCCGTAATCACCGGTACTGGATGGGCATATACCCGGCGTGTGATCCTTTTCGGGAACCCGTTATCACAACTGTTCATCCCGAAAACGGAGATCGTATCGGTTCCAAAGGCAGATCCGACATTCACGGTGATGGAAGTGGTATGCTGACCCGATGTGATCGTGAGGTTGTTCGTGACGCACCACTGATAATCGGTTGCAGCAGGTATCGGATCAATGGAGAAAACAATACCGGTTGTATTCTGGCATAATGTTTCCGGACCATAAATGGTAAGGGCCGTATCCGGCGACCAGCAATCAGCGAATTTAACGAGAAATATATCAGACCACCCTGATAAATTTGGTTGATGTGAACCGGATGTAGCGATATAATTTGCCAGCGCATTTCTCGAGCATAATGAAGTATTATTATCTGAATTGTTTTCCGAGGAGGTATATCCTGTAAAATAAATATTGTCATAATGATCAACCGCAACTGAATATCCGTAATCGAAATCTGTTCCTCCGTAATAGGTTCCCCAAACCCGCTGGCCGTCTCCGGTTAATTTTGCCAGGTTAGCATCGGAATTCCCATCCCTGAAAATTGTCTGATAGGCCCCGGTTGAAAAATTAGATGGATCCTGGCCAAAACAGTGTGATGCAATGAAAACATATCCACTATCATCCACCGCAAGTCCGTTTAATTCCAGGCTTGCCCCATAATAAGTACCCCAGAGTCTTTGTCCATCCGAACTGAATTTTTCAACGTAACCACTGTTGCCTCCAATCACGTTTGACTGAAAAACACCCGGAGTGGCAATACCGGAGGTTGAACTGGTCATCCCGTATAAATAGATGCAGGTTCCGGTATCTGCCGCGCATCCGTATGAAATATCATCGGCCGTTCCACCAAAATAAGTGCCCCATTGCCGGGAACCGTCTGGTAAGAAACAGGCCATAAAAGCATCCCAAAACCCTGATATAGCAGGCTGATAAGATCCGGGTGTGCTTATGTTATTTGTTGAAAATGTAGCGCCAGACATATAAATCATTCCGTTTTTACCGATAGTCCCCTTGGCACTCACTTCGTTTTCTGATCCGCCGTAGTAGGTGCCCCACACTCTTTGGCCGTCACTTGTAAATTTGACCAGCATGTCATCATGCATTCCGCCGAAGACTGTCTGTGCTGCTCCCGGGGTTGAAATATAGTCAGGTGAGGAAGTCTGGCCAAAGCAATATATACTTCCGGCTGAATCGATTGAACAATGACTAAACTGATCCCAACCGGGGAAGCTACCTTCATTGCCACCATAATAGGTGCCCCAGATCCGAAATCCTGCTGGGGTGAATTTGGCCAGGAATGCATCCGACTCTCCACGAAGAATGGTTTGAAAAGCGCCGGGTGTGGCCATGTTCGTTGTCGAGGAAGTATACCCGCACAAATAAAGATTATCGTCCACATCAAGTCCTAATCCTCCTCCATCCGCGCCCTGATCCCCTCCGTAGTATGTGCCCCAAAGTTGCTGGCCTGTTGCAGAAAACTTAGTCAGAAAAACATCTTCAGTACCTGTTAATACTGTTTGATATGCACCCGCTGTTGCTATATTTGTTGATGACCATGTGACTCCGCTAAAGAATATATTACCTGAATCATCGATTTGGCAATTGTTTATTCCGCTTGTTTCAGACTGCAGACCTCCAAAATAGGTGCCCCACCGCCTGGTCGGAATCGGATCGATGCAGAGGATTGCATTTTCAGGGATCACATCAGCGGATGAAAAAGTATAAAGGTTGTTGAATTCTTTTTTGAACCGGCAGGTGACAGGTGTTTTCAATTCATTATCAGAAATTGTATAATAGCACAGGGGGATCCTTTCTTCGAGATCTCCGGCATTTGTACTGATAAGAAGGTCGTTTCCTTTCTCAATAATGTTGTCCGGACCGGAAACTTTGAACCGGATGGAAGAGAGGCTGCCTCCCGGCCTGATGATGAAAGTATATTTGAACTGATTTTCATCGCCGGTAACGAACTCAAGATCAATCCCTGGATAGATGTTTTTATACGTAACCGTTTTAAAGGAATGAACATTGGTAACCCCTTCAACCGGCGTTCCGGCGGTGTAATAATTCAGGTAGTCGGAGGAAGGATCAGAGGTGATGATTTCGCAGGCGGGGTTGGAGGCGAGGAGGTCGAAGTCGATGCGATGGAACGCGATACGGGATGCGGGATCCGGGATTCGGGATTCGGGATCTGTGACTTTATGGATATCAGGGAATGATCCGGGGTAACTTGTTCGCGCATCGCGTATCTCGCATCGCGTATCTCGCATCCCGCAACCCGCATCAGTAATGCTGTATAAATCGTACGAAAACCCGCCCCGCCGTAGCTGCACATTCATCCCCGGTGTATTCAGCAAATATAGAACTGCTGCGTTGGGCTTATTGTTCTGGTCAATGATCTGTCCTTTGTTTTCTATGAAAGCAGATGATGATGGCTTTATAATACCAGGATCATTGTTCGCTAAGGAGCATAGGACTATATGGAAGAAAACCAAGCAAACTTGTAAGCCAAGTTTCATTCAACAAAGGTTGGAAATTCAAAGGTAGGAATTAACATGAAAGATTAAACGCTTTTTCTTCGTGGCCCTTCGTGTCTTCTTCGTGTTTCTTCGTGCAAGAATTTTTTTTTATTTCACGAAGATCCACGAAGGTTTAAAGAAGTTACACGAAGGAAAACGATGAAGATTGATAACACCGGATAATCAATTCCGTTTAAATCCGTGTTCGCCAAAGGCGATCAGTGTCATCCGTGTTCCTTTTTTTACCACAGAGTTCACAAAGGATCCACAAAGATCATGGAGTTTTGCCCCTATTTTGCATTCCTGCATTTTGCATTATGCATTCCTGCATTCCTGAACTCTTGTCTAAAGCCAAATCAGGCTAATGGGCCACAACCCATCGGCAATTGCTGACAACCCCGTTCCCGGAAACCACCGAAATCATGTAGACCCCGTTTGAATAGTTGGATGCATTAAGCCGTATCGACTGAACATCCGGTTCACAAACACGTTCTTCTGTCAGTCTTCCTGTAAGATCATAAATCCTTAGTGTTTTCCTTTGGCTAAGGAAGGCGGATGGGAAGGAAACCACGGCATCCGCGCTGCTCGGGTTGGGTATGACGGATAGCTGTTCCGGGGTATTGAGCTTTTCATGTATCGCAGTTAACACACCGGTATATTTGTATATATTGCTATCATTATGGTACCTGCCGCTCAACCATCCTGTAGCTGCATCTTTAAAATATATATAATTCATGGATCGGGTAACCGTATCAATGGGTGACAGGGATTCAAAGTTATCTGATGTGAAGTATATATAACTGTGGTTGAAGTCTGCAGTATCAGCAGCGGACAGTATATAGGCTCCCGCCATTCCCTCAATGCGACTGATGCCAGGTGCCCATAAGGCTGGCAGCGGATTAAAGAGGGTCCAGGTTTCGCCGCCGTCGATAGTTTTATAATAGCTGGTTTGTAATCTGCCTTTTTCATAAAACACGCCGTTTTGCAGATCAGTGAAACAAACAGTCCAAAGCCCGAACGTACCCGCCTGGACGTTTGATACAGTCCAGTGAAGACCTTTGTCAACAGACTTGAAGCATCGGCCCAATGAACTGCCGAACCAAATGGTATTTCCAATGCAGGCAAATGACTTGCCCCCCAAAGCAGCTTCACCTGTAATAATCGACGGGATATTCGCCTGGGGCACCCTCGTCCATGTATTTCCTCCATTCGTTGAAATCTGAATGTCATAATATCCGCCGGCCGGGTCTCCCAACGCAATCAGCGTATCCTGTCCGAAAAGATGAATGAAGTCGCCAAAACTGCCTGCAAATTCTGTTGTCGTTTTGTTCGCCCAATTGATTCCTCCATCGGTTGTTTTCCATACAGAACCACCGCCGGTATTCAGGTCGGCAACCATGTAGTAGCAGTTGTTTTCATCCCCCGCTTCAACATCCATCATGAAAGGACTGCCCGTAACCGGGAGAGGCAACTCTTGCCATGAGTTCCCGCCGTCCGACGTTTTAATGGCAACAGAATAGGGCATCGCGAGGAAGGTTGTCGGGTTATCTCTTCGCGTTGCAACCCAAACCGTGTTTTCGTCAACGATGGAAACAACATCCGGGGTATGGAAGGTATTATCATTCGTGTAGTTCAATGGCATGGCCACAAACTGTGCTTGTCCGAACTGAATGAGGCAAACAAGTACAATAAAAAGATAGAATTTTTTCAAGGCGGTCAAATTTAGGTGTTAGATATCCAAAGGAAAAGATCCGTTTCCGGTTTCACTTTAGTTTTTCACTTTTAACTCTATTAATTGGCTTTCCTCATACAAAAATTCCGGGTCTAAGTCCGCTTCATTATCCCATTCAATCGTATCGAAACTTACATGGACAGTATTGAATAAAGCTACGTCTTTTAATTCCTGAAAAATTCCAAAATTAAGATATGGTTTCATATCAAATTGACGAATCTCCCCATTTTCAAATGTTAAATGCAGGAGATAATTGGTGGTGGGCTTAACCTCTTTTATTGATAAGTACATAATGTCTATTTTAAAGGTTCAATTGCGAATGGTTTTTCCCCATTCTGACATAATTTCCAATTAGCAAGCAATTCCTCCGTGTGGATTTCAATCCATGCCGTAACCAATCGTAAATGTCTCGGAGGAAGTTGACCTTCAATAATTTCACAGGTATTAATATCAATTACCGCCTTCAAATCCTGATAAAATACATGTATATGAGGTGGATTATGTTCTTTTGGCGCAAAATACATTCGGATTATAATCCCGAAGAACATTGAAAGAGTCGGCATAAGGTTAGGTTTTGTTACAAAGGTAGTGATGCAATGAGAAAATTGCAAATTACCTGAACTTCAAACTTCGTTAATCCTTATTCCTTTTTGTTTTTTACCACAAAGATCACAGAGTTTCTCCCCTATTTTGCATTCCTGCATTTTGCATTATGCATTCCTGCATTCTGCATCCATGCTTACCGGTCAAATTGTCATCATTTTTTCATTGCATTCTTCACCCGTCCTGGTCATATGGTGATCCCATTGTGAACCCGTTCAAAGTTCGTCCGTTATAGAGTGAAAAGTGAAGAGTGAAAAGTGAAGAGTGAAAAGTGAAGAGTGAAGAGTATATGATTACTTTTCACTTTACGTTTTTCACTTTACGTTTTTCACTTTACGTTTTTCACTTTACGTTTTTCACTTTACGTTTTTCACTTTACGTTTTTCACTTTACGTTTTTCACTTTACGTTTTTCACTTTACGTTTTTCACTTTACGTTTTTCACTTTACGTTTTTCACTTTTACCATTTAGTCCTATTCAAACATAATGGAAATACACGTCACGCCGGGACCGGCATTGGCGACGAGGACAGGGGATGCATGTTCGACAAAAACAGGTTTCTTGCCAAGGATCCGCTCAAGTTCGGCAGAATACCATTCAACCGCAGGAAGGTTGTTGCAGTGGGTGATCGCATAATTCCAGACTTTCCTTCCACGGGCCAGTCTCTCAATGCTTTTCACTGCTTTTTTCATGGACCCTTTAGACGACATAGACTTGCTGATCATAAAGGTTTTTCCTTCCTTGTCAAGAGCAATCACCGGTTTCAGGTCAAGCATCCGGCCGATGAAGCTTTTCAGCGGACTGACCCTCCCCGACTTTACGATATATTTCAGGGTTGTGACACTCACCCGGATCACTGATTTTTCAATCCATTCATCCACACAGGAAATGACATCTTCATATTTCCGGCCTTTTTCAATCGCATCTGCTGTCCTCATCAGGATAAGCCCAAGCGAAGCCGTCGTTGTTTTTGAGTTGAAGGCTTTCATCGGCTTGCCTGTTCGTTCCGAAACCTCTTTTGCCGCCTTCTCGCTGTTATAGCTTGTTCCGCTCAGACCCTGGCTGATATTCACCCCGATCACGGATTCATATTGTGTTCCCAGATATTCATATTTATTCTGGAAGTCCTTGAAGGCTGGTTGCGCGGATGTCGGCGAATGCTCGCTTTTTTCAAGCATGGTATAGAACTGCTGTGGCTGCATGGTGATCCGGTCGAGGAAAAAGGTATCGCCGAAATGGATCGTCAGCGGAACAACATGGATCTGGTAACGGTCAAGGATCTCCTTCGGCAGATCGCAGGTGGAATCTGTCAGGAGTGCAATCTCCGCCTTCCGGTTATAGCGGATCTCTTTCTGAAGGATCATGTCGTCGACCTTCTGGAACGTGATGGAACCGAATTTCTGAAGAATGGAGAATAATTCAGCCGGGAAATCGGTATGCACATGGACCCTCATTTTCTGCGGCGAACCTGCGATCACATGCGAATCACCGCAATGGTTGATCATCCCGAGGATCTTTTCCTTTTCAAGATCTTGTCCGCTGATCAGTGCTTCGGTGCAATACCTGAAGGTCACCTCATCATGGGAAACAGCATCGGTATTGATATCTTCCAGTTCAGCCTGGGTATGGAAGGTAATGTTTTTTGCTGTATCGCCGTTGGTGAGAAAATCCAGGATCCCTTCAAGCCATACGACAAACCCCTTGGCACCTGCATCCACCACATGGGAGCGGCTCAGCACCTCGAGTTTTTTGGTGGTCTGTGCCAGCGACTCCAGCGCTTTTTCATAAGCCTCGATCAACAGCCGGATGAAGTCATCGATGATATCCTTGAAATCATAAAGATAATCCGCCCATTCCCGGATAACGGTAAGAATCGTCCCTTCCACCGGGTTTGAGATCGCATCATAAGCATAGGCCACGGCATTTTTTACACTCACGGCAAATGACCGCGTATCCAGGCTTTGGTCCGTTTTGATCTCATTGCTGAATCCATAAAGGAACTGGGCAAAGATGATCCCTGAATTGCCCCTTGCCCCGGTGATGGCAGCATCGGCAAGTGCTACAGCCGTCATTTTTGGATTGTCGGTAGGAATGATCGCATCCATGATCGAACGCATGGTTGATGCCAGATTGGTCCCGGTATCAGCATCCGCAACAGGAAAAACATTGATCTTGTTGAGCAGTTTCTGATTGTCAAAGATCCTTTGAGCACCGGCAAGGAAACTGTAATAAAGCTGCTTCCCATCCAACTCCCTTATCTTCTCTACTGGTTCTGTCAATTTCTCTGCTTTGAATTAAACGGCAAAAATAGTAAAATATTCAATATTTAATATATGACAATATGAAAGCGGCGAAAATTTTCCGAAATTCCCGGATAAAGCGCGGACAGGTTATTTAAGTTTTTTGCAGTGATCCAACTTGCCTGAAGCAATGATTTCATTCAGTTCTTTCACCGGGTCGGCATACTGCGACCGGCTGCCGCACTGGTACATATCGGTCAGGGGATCTGCATTAATTATCCTGCCGAACAGTTCTTCAGATGTGGGTGTTTTTTCCAGCCTGGAATAAGCTTCATAGGAAAATTCGGTAAATGCCACACCTGGTCCGATCCCCCTGTTATCAAGGTAAAAACCATCCTTCAGCTCTGTCGGATAAGCCAGTTCTCCCTTATAATAGACATCCTTAATATCGGGATAAGAGCTGATGGCAGATTTGTCTTCAGTAAGGTTCACCGGAACGTTCTTATAAAAATTCTCTTTTGTCCGGTAAATGATACACGGAGCCGATGCTACGACCGCCTGCTTTTGTTTTTCAGGTGTAACTGCAGCGGCAGGGGTTACTTTTTTCGAACAGGATAACCACAGGGTTGAAGAAATGAACAGTAAAATTAAATATCTGAATATGTATACCATAAAGGGTGGGTTACGATTATGTTTGCAAATACAAAATTAAAACAGAATGTATATTTTTCTTTGCCGGCGTTACAATATTATCATCTTTTTTTCAACACCGGAAATATTTATTAATTTTGTGACCTTGAAACGGAATACTAACCTTAATTCAAAAAGCATATGCAAAAATTGATCTTATCACTGGTTGTAGTGATGTTTATCGGCTTAAGCTTACAAGCCCAGGAAAAACCGCAACCGGCTCAACAGCCGATACAATCTGCCCAACCGGCACAGAATGCACAGCCCCAGCAGCCGGCAGCACCGGATAATCCAAATGCACCGGAGATCGTCTTTGAAAAAACGGTTCATGATTATGGTACATTGGTTCAGGGTGCCGACGGAACTTGTGAATTTAAATTTACCAACAACGGGAAAGAACCCCTGATCCTGTCAAAACCTCAATCCTCCTGTGGATGCACAGTTCCGACATGGCCCCAGGAACCCATTCTTCCGGGGAAAAGCGATGTGATCAAGGTAACCTATGCAACACACAACATCGGCCCGATCAACAAAACCGTTACGGTTAATTCCAACGCCAAGAACGGCCGTGTTGTTCTTTCAATCAAAGGTAATGTGATCGCAAAACCTGCTGAGAATGTTCCTGAGAAAACGAATGACAAGAGCGCTACACCTGCAACCCCGATAAATAAATAACAAGATATTATGCCACAGATTTCGCTGAAAGGCAAAACGATGCCAGCTTCCCCAATAAGGAAGCTGGTTCCGTTTTCAGAAGAAGCCAAAAAAAGAGGAACAAAGGTTTACCACCTGAATATTGGCCAACCCGATATTGAAACCCCGAAAAACGTGATCGACAAGATCCGGAACACAGACATAAAGGTTGTTGAATACAGCCATTCAGCCGGTATCTTATCCTACCGGAAGAAACTTGTCGAGTATTACAAAAAATGCGGAATTGAAGTCTCCGCCGAGAATATGATCGTCACCACAGGCGGATCAGAAGCCATCCTGTTCGCGATGAACAGTTGTCTCGACGCCGGCGATGAGGTGATCATCCCGGAACCTTTTTATGCCAACTATAACGGGTTCTCACTCACTTCCGGCGTCGTGGTGAAACCCATCGATTCATTTATCGAAGATGGATTTGCACTGCCGCCAATGAAGGTTTTCGAAGAAGCCATTACCCCGAAGACCAAGGCGATCATGATCTGCAACCCGAACAATCCGACCGGTTACCTGTATTCCAAAGAAGAGCTTGAACTCCTGAAAGAGATCGTCCTGAAACATGATCTCTTTCTCTTTGCAGACGAGGTTTACCGCGAATTCACCTACGACGGAAGGAAACATTATTCGGTCATGAACCTGGAAGGGATCGATGATCATGTTGTGCTTCTCGATTCCGTATCCAAAAGATACAGCCTGTGCGGTGCCAGGATCGGTGTGCTGATCTCAAAGAACATGGATGTCGTTTGTACAGCCCTGAAATTCGCCCAGGCACGGCTCAGCCCGCCTACCTTCGGCCAGATCGCCAGTGAAGAAGCCATCAATACCCCCGAATCATACTTCAGCGAGGTTCTCGCCGAATACCATAAGAGAAGGAATATCGTTGTCGAGTCGATCAATATAATGGAAGGATGTTTCTGTCCTCAACCCGGCGGAGCCTTTTATGCCGTTGCCCGGTTGCCCATCGACAATTCCGATCGTTTCTGCCAATGGCTTCTGACCGATTTCAGCTTTGAGGGACAAACCGTGATGCTCGCCCCCGCCACCGGCTTCTATTCAACCCCCGGCCGCGGCCTTGACGAAGTACGCATCTCCTATGTCCTGAACCTGAACGATCTGAAAGGTGCCATGAAATGCCTTGAGGAAGCGCTTAAGGTCTATCCCGGAAGAAAACAATGAAGAATGAAGAATTAAGAATGAAGAATGAAAAAATGGCTTATCTGATTAATTTTTCATTTTTCATTCTTAATTCATATCTCTTTATTCCGGATAGATCAAATACTTCTTCCTGATCTCCTTAAACCGATCAAGGCCTTCCTGCCATGATTGACGGATCTCTGATTCAGGCTTGTTCCCGATGATCTGGGCGCGAAGTGATGCCGTCCCCGCAAGTTTTTCGAAATAATCATTGAAAAAATCCGGCTGACTTCTCATGTCGATGAATCCCATAAGCAGCCAGGAAAGATTGAGCCTCCCCATTAATTTCGGATGTGTTGAATAAAAGGTACGGAGATCGAGTCCCCGGCAAAGTTGGCCTTTATATAGCGGGTTGACCCCTTTTATCCTGCTTTCCGGAACAAATGAAAACGAGAAGCCTTTCATTTCGGGACTGCCGAATATTTCAAACGGGAGGTCAGTTCCCCGTCCGACACTCATTTTCGTTCCTTCAAACAGGCAGAGTGATGGATACAGGTAAACCGCATTCATATTCCGAAGATTCGGCGATGGACTGAGCGACAGCATGCAGCGCGCCGAATGGGCGTACTCCCTTAGATGGATCACCTGCAGCTCACAGATGACATGGTTTTTCAGCCATCCCTCCCCGTTAACCATTTGAGCATACTCGCCAATGGTCATCCCATAAACGATCGGAACAGGATGCAACCCGACGAAGGATACAAATGCTTCCTCCATAACCGGGCCGTCGATATAAAATCCATTCGGATTGGGCCTGTCGAGCAGGATCATCGGGATATTGCTCTCGGAGCAGGCTTCCATGACATAGGTAAGTGTCGAAATATAGGTGTAAAACCTCACCCCCACGTCCTGGAGGTCGAAAAGCACAAGATCGATATCCTCCAGGTCGGTCTTTGCGGGTTTCTTTTTCTTTCCGTACAACGAAATCACCGGGATCTTCGTGGCTGAATCCACCGTATTGGGAACAGTCTCACCTGCTTCGGAGAAATGCCGGAACCCATGTTCAGGACAAAATATCAGGGACACCTTTACGCCGAGACTGAGAAGCGTGTCAACCAGGTGCACTTTTCCAACCATTGACGACGGATTGGCAACCACCGCAATATTTTTGTTCCTGAGTAGAGGAAGATACTCGCCGGTCATTTCATCCCCGCATTTAACCTGGCCAAGCATGCATGCCGGTATCAAGGTAAGAAAGAGGGTTAGTTGCAGAATGATTGATTGTGTTTTCATAGCGTGTTGGTTATGCCTTCCGGCCGCGCAAAGCAAATTTTCATACATTTGTGCAAAGTAAAGAAAATCTCCATTGGCCAGCGAATTTTTTATTGCAAGGCGAATACTCTCAGGGAGTAAAGCAAACTTCTCCCGTCCGATCGTCAGGGTTTCCATCCTGAGTATTGCCCTTGGACTGACCGTGATGTTCATTTCCATTGCGATCCTTACGGGTTTTCAGCAACAGATCAGGGAAAAGGTGATTGGTTTCGGCTCACACATCCAGATCAGCCATTTCGATGAAAATTCCTCCTATGAACCGAAACCGATCTCTGTCAGGCAGGATTTTTATCCCGGTCTTGAACGATATCCCGGTATCCGGCATATCCAGGTATATGCGACAAAAGCTGGCATTATCAAGACGAAGGATCAGATCCAGGGAATTGTCCTGAAGGGGATCGGAAGTGACTTTGACTGGTCATTTTTTCAGAATAAAATTGTTGAAGGAAAGCCATTCCATGTCAATGATTCCATAAGCACTAACGATGTACTGATCTCGCGAAAGCTTTGCTCTCTCCTTGAATTGAAGCTTCACGACACCCTCAGGGTCTATTTCATTTCCGGCAATTCAACACTGGGCAGGAAGTTTATCATTTCCGGGATCTATGAAACGGGTCTTGAAGAATTCGACAAGCTGTACCTGATCTGCGATATTCATCATATCCAGAAGCTCAACAACTGGGGTCCCGGACAGGTTGCAGGCTTTGAAGTGATGATCGACAATTTCAAAGACCTTGACCGGCTTGGGAAATATGTGTACCAGCGGATCGGGTTTTCGCTTGATGCAAAAACCATAAAACAATTGTATCCCCAGATCTTTGACTGGCTCAACCTTCAGGATATGAATGTAATAATAATCCTGATCCTGATGGTTGCTGTCGCAGGGATCACGATGATCTCCACGTTACTGATCCTCATCCTGGAGCGGACAAACATGATCGGTGTGCTCAAAGCACTCGGAATGCGCAATGCCGGGATCAGGAGGATATTTCTCTACAATGCAGTTTACATCATTGGAATTGGAATGGTATGGGGCAATGTCATCGGATTCGGATTAAGTATCCTTCAGCAGAAATACGGTTTCATCAAACTTCCCCAGGAATCCTATTTCGTATCGGTCGTTCCCGTCAATCTTGACGCCATGAATATCACCCTGCTGAATGTTGCCACCCTTTTCGTATGCCTGGCCATGCTCATCATTCCTTCCTTCGTGATAAGCAAAGTCAGCCCGGTGAAGGCGATACGGTTTGCATAGGACTTTCCTGCCTTGTCCTTCAGTCTTCACACATCCCTGTGCAGGGGAAGGAAAGGATCCCGCGGTAAGATTCGCAAATTATTTTGTATTTTTGGATCAATGATGCGTCCAGCCTTTCTGATCCCAGCCATCTTCATCCTCCTCCTGCTTTATACAGCCAGGATCAACTGGAGTACCGGCCAGTGGGAACATGTTATCAAGGCGGATGGAAAAGGATATTATGCCTATTTGCCGGCTGTGTTTATCTATCATGATCTGAATTTCGGATTTTTTCACGCGGCTGAAGTGGATCATCCCTATGATAAAACCTTGTATTATGATTACAGGTCTACCTGTCACGGGTCTGTCATTGACAAGTATTTCATTGGTGAAGCCATCCTGATCTCTCCGTTTTTTCTGATGGCTCACGTGTTAAGCCTGGCCCTGGGATTTCCCGCTGACGGCTATTCGCAGCTTTACATTATCTTTTTAACGATCGCAGCGGTTTTTTATGCATGTTTCGGATTACACTTTCTTAAAAAAACACTGTCGCTATATGGGATTGGAGACAGAAGCATAATTTTCATCATCCTTGCGATCATCCTTGGTACCAACCTGTTCTATTATACGATCGGCGAAATGTCGATGAGCCATGTGTATTCCTTTGCCCTGGTCTCTTTCTTCATTTTTCATGTAAAGAAATACTTCCGGGAATATCGTTCCGAAAATATTATTTATGCGTCCGCTGCATTGGGGTTCATTGTTCTTACCCGTCCTGTCAATGGTTTGGTCGTTCTTTCAATTCCATTCCTGAGCGGTGATTATACGGCGTTCCTTTCCGGAATAAAAAAATATTTAAGATCTCCGTATACATTGATTTTTTCTGTTACGCTCCTTGTTACGATCCCTTTTATTCAATTATTCGTTTACAAACTCCAGACCGGGACATTTCTGGTATATTCTTACGGAAATGAAAGTTTTAATTTCCTGGAACCTCATATTTATAATTTCCTGTTCAGTTATAAAAAGGGATTATTCGTCTACACACCCCTCTGCTTCATAGGTTTATTCGGTTTTATTCCTATGGCAAAGAACAAATTTGAATTTTTCAGCCTGATGATCTTTCTGATCTTAACCGTTTATATGCTGTCAGCCTGGTGGATGTGGTATTATGGGGGTAGCTTTTCCTCGAGAGTCATGGTAGAATATCTTCCTTACTTCGGTATCCTTCTGGCAGTATTGACTACCTGGTTAAGGAAACGCATTGCAAAATCAATTCTTGTTGGACTTATTGCGTTTACAATCCTGCTAAACCAGGTGCAGACACTTCAGTACAGGTATTTTTTCATTCATTGGTCGGAAATGAATAAAGAGAAGTACTGGCATACATTTATGGATATCCGGTCACTGTTCATTATGAAATCGAATAATATCAAACCATCATCAAAGCCAAAATAACCTGAATACGACTCCTGACCCGAATCATGCATATTTGTTCGTAAGATCATGAAGACCCTGAAATTAAACATTGATATTTCCCTTTCAATATTACTATTTTTTCTTTTGTGTTCAATTGGCCTATCAGTAAATACAACGGGCGATTCCGGGGACAGCATTGTTCACTTTTTCTTTTCCAGGTATTCATTTCAACACCCGGAATTATTTTTGGATCATTGGGCAAAACCGTTGTTTGTCCTTCTTTCCTCCCCGTTTTCTCAATTCGGATTCAAGGGAATGATCATATTTAATTGCCTGGCCGTTTCACTGACCCTCTTTTTCACAAGCCGGACTTCGCGAAACCTGGGATTACAGCATTCATGGATGGTGTTTGTATTCATATTATTTTGTCCGCTTTATTTCAAACTGATCTTTTCCGGGCTGACCGAATACATGTTTGGGCTTTTCCTGATCATCCCAATTTTTTGCATTACAAAAAAGCAGTACATTCCGGCTGCCATTATTGCTTCTTTTACGCCCTTCATCCGGTCCGAAGGGTTAATCTTCATCGGGATTCTCGGGTTGTTCTTCGCCGTGATCAAAAAGTACCGGGAGATACCCATGTTAATGACAGGACATATCATTTACAGTATCCTCGGATTTTTTTATTACAAAGATTTTTTCTGGGTCTTTACAAAAATACCTTACGGGAATATGGGCAGCCCCTATGGACACGGACAACTGTTTGATTTTGTACACCGGTTAAATTATGTAATCGAAAAGCCGATGTACATCCTACTCCTTCTTGGATTTTTTGCATTGATCTATCGCTTTTTCAGATCCGGGGTTCAGTGGAAAATGGACCCGGACAGGGTATTGGTTTATGGAACTTTTTTATCCCTCTTTGCTGCTCATGGAATTTTCTGGTGGCTGGGTGTTTTCAATTCCATGGGGTTGCCGAGGGTTTTAATTTCATTGGTACCTGAAATAGCGCTGATCGCGTTGATTGGATTTGAATTTATTGCCAGCAGGCTAAAACCCGTTGTCATTCCGTATGTCATCATTGTCTGTCTAGCTGTCATAGTGATTTATCCTTTCACTCCCCGCGCTGAAGGTGTTGTATTTTCCAAAAGCCTATGGACATTGCCTGAAAATGAACTTATTGACCAGGAAGTTGTTCCATTTATTCAAGCAAATATGTCAACACCAGGCGATCATCCGCTTTACTATTCGCATGCTTATTTAAGCCTGTCACTGAATATCGATCCTTTTAATAACAAACAACACCGGGATCTGAAAAACCTGTTAGCTGAAAAACTCCCGATGGGCTCGATCATTGTTTGGGACGACTGGTTTTCAGTCGTTCAAAGCAACATTACTCTTGACCAGTTAAAAAATAATAAAGATCTGGAGTTGCTGAGAGAATTTAAAAAACCGGATAAGAACAGACTGATAGAATTTGCGATATTTGTCCGGGTTTCAAAAGAATAAAGATGGTAAGTGATTCAGTGCGATCAATGATCAGGTGATGGAGGGCAAACTGATGCCGGATGCTGGTTGTCAGATCTTCATATGAAATTTTCAATAAAATAATGATGAACGAATTTCTCAGGACTATTGAAAAATTCCGTAGTTACATTTTCCTGGCACTTTTAATTGCCATCTATTTGTTCCTGGATTTTGAAACGATCCTGTTTTTACGTCCCCAGGGGTTACATTTTATCCGCCAAACAGACAGTCTTTCTTTTGTAGCGAACTATTACAAGAACGGCTTTCATTTTTTTAATCCTCAAGTATTTAGCCTTCAAAGCCACGATGGCAGAGCTGCCTGTGAATTCCCGATATTATATTACCTGACAGCAATCCTTTATCTCGTTTTCAATGAACATGAATTTATACTGCGTCTGATCACAATCCTTATTGCATCTACAGGCTTCTTCTATCTTTTCAAGCTATTATATTCATTTCTAAACGATTTTATTTCTGCAACCGGGCTCTGCTGTTTACTGATCTTATCCCCGGTCGTTCTTTATTATACGAATAATTTCCTGCCTGATGCCAGTGCATTGGGATTGACACTGACCGGCTGGTATTTCTTTTTTTCCTATGTCAGACAGCGAAACAAAAGCCATGCATTATACCTGTGCTTTTTTCTTTTTTGCCTGGCTTCATTACTCAAAGTAACCTTCTTTATAAACCCGATCACAGCAATACTATCGCTCCTGTTCTATGATCTTTTTGATAAAAAAAGATTGAATGCCTTGATAAGAAACAATGTCAGACCGATGCTAATGTTTTTTTTATCGTTATTGATTGTTCTTGCCTGGAACATTTATGTAGATTATTACAACAAAATCAATCACGATAATTATTTTTTAATCAGATCCATGCCTCTTTGGGGATTGAAGAAGAATGAGATAGCATTAGTCTGGCAGCACATCACTGTTTACTGGTCGCCCTATTTTTACTACAGAAGAATATTCCAGGTGTTTATATTGATCGTGATGGTCAGCTTCTTCTTCTTCAAGAGGTTTGATAAAACTATTTTTATACCAACGGTAATTTTAACCATAGGAAGCATTTGTTACTTCCTGTTATTTTTCGCACAGTTTAAAGATCATGATTATTACTTTATTGCTCTTGTTCCCGCTATAATTTTCATATTAGTAAACTCATTCGTCACATTAAAAAACTTGTTTCCCGGGTTAATCAGGACTGCTGCTGCACGGCTCATCATAATCCTCCTGTTTATTCTAAGCATACACTATGAAAGGAAACAATTGCTTCACCGGTACCAGAATTCAGATGATCAATTTGCCATGATCGGAAGAAAACTTTCCGGTACAAAAGAATATATGGATTCATTGGGGATTTCACGAAACGCAAAAATCGTTATTATCACTGACCAGACGCCGAACGGTGGATTGTATTTTATTGATCGGCCGGGATGGAATCTGAAAGACACATCGGATGTGAGTAAGGAAGTTCTTACAAATTATATCAACCAGGATGCAGATTATCTTTTATTCACAAGCAAAGATCATCTAATAAAAAATCTTAATGGTATAAAAGCTGGCGAACAAAACGGAATATTGATCTATAAAATAAGTCAAGGTCATTTATAAAAGGGTAAATCATTAACGTATAATGATGAAACAAGTAAAGAAAATTGTTGAGAATAATCGAAGTTTCATATTTTTAGGACTTCTGATCCTCATATATTTTTTTCTTGATTATCAAACGATCCTGTTTTTACGTCCGCAAGGGATTCATTTTATCCGGCAAACAGACAGCCTTTCTTTTGTAGCGAACTATTATAAAAATGGTTTTCATTTCTTCCATCCCCAGGTATTTAACCTTCAAAGCCACGATGGAAGAGCAGCTTGTGAATTTCCGATACTCTATTACCTGACGGCAATTCTGTATCTCGTATTTAATGAACATGAATTTATCCTGCGTCTGATCACAATCTTTATAGTCTCAACCGGGTTCTTTTACCTCTTCAAACTATTGTACCTGCTGCTTCATGACGTTACCTATGCCATTGGTTTTTCCTTTTTATTTCTCTCATCAACCGTACTGCTTTACTACACAAATAATTACCTGCCTGATGCCAGCGCTTTGGGATTTACGCTAACCGGATGGTATTTCTTTCATTCCTATCTGAAAAAAAAGAGCAAGAAATACCCAATATTCATTTGCTTCCTTCTTTTTACGCTGGCATCGTTGATCAAGGTGACGTTCTTCATTAATCCTGTTGCTGCAATTCTTGTTCTTGTCGCTTTTGAATTATCCGGGAAAACCGGGATGATAAACAGCTTGAAAAGAAATTTGCTTCCATTTATCCTTGTTGTTTCATCGTTCGCTTTTGTCCTTGGTTGGAATTTATATGCTATCCATTACAACAAGGTCAATCATGACACTTATTTTCTACTAAGATCAAACCCCATCTGGAGCATGAGCAGGGATCAGATAGCAGTTGTGTGGGATTATATAAGCCATTACTGGTATTCCAGGTATTATTATCAAAGCACCATCCATGTCTTGCTTGTTATAATTTTAGCCGGCCTTGTCTTCATTAAGAAATCTGACAGAATTATCCTGTTTACATCACTGCTCTTGGTGCCAGGCGGGATTTGCTACTTCCTGCTTTTCTACGCCCAGTTTAAGGATCATGATTACTATTTCATTGCGTTGATCCCTGTGATCATCTTTGTTACCATAAATTCTTTCATCGCCATACGAAAAAAATTTCCGGGACTGATCAATGCGATTTTCGTCAAACTTTTACTTCTAACCCTTTGCATTCTCAGCTTATCCTATGCCAGATCCAAATTAATTCAACGCTACCAGGATACGAATGACCGGTTTGCCTCCATTGGGAATAAGCTTTCAACGACTAGACCGTTCCTCGATGCATCAGGCATCCCGGGTGATGCTAAATTCATTATTGTTGCGGACCAGACCCCAAATGGAGGATTATACTTTATTAACCGTCCGGGGTGGAGTTTGAAAGACACTTCGGATATCAGCAAAGCAGCGCTCAGAAATTATATCGGCGAGGGGGCAGATTATATTTTATTCACAGGCAAAGAGGATCTGGTTAAAAATTTTGATGGTATACAAGCAGGCGAACATAATGGGATATTGATCTACAAAATAAGGCAAGGCCATTTTTAAGAAAATTTGCTTACATTTAACAAATCAACTTCGGATTAATACTAAAGCAAAACTACCCTTTCACTCCATAAACCTGAACTACTATGAGGATTTGGTCTATACACCCGAAATATCTTGATACAAAGGGCCTGATCGCCTTATGGCGTGAAGCACTTCTGGCAAAAAATGTCCTGGAAGGAAGAACCGTCGGCTACCGGAATCATCCCCAGATCATCCGTTTCAGGGAATATAATGATCCGGTTGAAGCGATAAACTTTTATCTGGGTTTCGTGTACGATGAATCTGTCAGAAGAAAATTCTCCTTTGATGTCAGAAAATTGAGCAGTACCATTGGTTTAATTGACCTTCCAGTTAACCAGGGACAGCTTCTTTATGAGTTTCACCACCTCCTGGATAAATTGAAAATACGGGATAAGAAGTTATTTGAAGAATTAAAGGATACCAGGATCATTGACCCGCACCCCATGTTCAGCGTCAGAGCAGGAGATATTGAACATTGGGAGAGGGTATGATAAAACAATAATCATATTTGTTTAACCGAATTTGCAGAAAACATGAGACATACGATCCTGGGAGCAGGGGGGTCAATCGGAAATCCGCTTGCATTTGAATTATTGAAATCGGGGCAGACTGTCCGCCTTGTTTCCAGAAGCAATTTTTCCATACCCGGAACCGAAACAGTGAAGGCAGACATCTCATCATTTGAAGAAGTAGCAACCGCGGTTAAAGGCTCCGATATCGTTTATTTATGCGCTGGACTTCCTTACGATATTAAAGTGTGGGCCGAACTGTGGCCAAAGATTATAAAGAATACGCTGGAGGCCTGTAAAAAAGCCAATGCCAAACTTATCTTCTTCGACAATGTTTATATGTATGGAAAGGTGACCGGCAAAATGACCGAGGACACACCTTATAATCCATGCAGCAAAAAAGGGGAGATCAGGGTCCAATTGGCTCATCTCCTGGAGAAGGAATATAAAGCAAAAAACCTGGATGTAATCATTGCCAGGGCAGCGGATCTTTATGGCCCTTATGCAACAAAAAACAGTGTTCCTTATATCATGGTCTTCGACAAACTTCTGAACGGGCATAAACCGCAGTGGATGGTGGACGCATCCAAACTCCACACGCTGAGCTATACGCCGGATTGTGCCAGGGCGCTTGTCCTTCTGGCCGGCAGGATTGAATGCTTCGGCCAGACATGGCATCTGCCGTCATATTTTCCCCCGGTCAACGGAAAAACATTTATTGAAGTGGTTGCAAGGGAAACGGGGATGAAAGCTGATTTTTTCCTCCTGAAAAAATGGATGATCAAAATGGCCGGATTGTTCAATAAAACAGTGGCTGAATCCTATGAAATGCTTTATCAGAACGAATTTGACTACATTTTTGATTCCACAAAATTCAACAGCTATTTTAACTTTGAACCGACTTCCTATGTAGAAGGAGTCCGGGGGACCATCGAATTCCTGAAGAAAGGTTTACAGTCTAACCTTTAGCATGCAACCCGCATTCCTTGTTCTCAGGAAGTTCCCACCACCAACGCCCTGCCCTTTCATCTTCTCCGGGATGTATGGCCCGGGTACAGGGGAGACAGCCGATGCTTGCAAATCCTTTGTCATGTAAAGGATTAACGGGGATGTTACTTGTCCTGATCAGTTCCCATACAGCTTCCGAAGTCCAGTCCAGAAGGGGATAAACTTTTATGATCCGGTTTACTTCATCCCATTCCGTTTTCTCCAGGTCCTTACGGGTGACAGACTGATCTTTCCTCAATCCGCTGATCCAGATCTTCATCCCGGCCAGCGCTCTTTTCAGGGGTTCAACCTTGCGGATGGAACAGCACAGTTTCCGGTTTTCAATGCTTTCATAGAAAAGGTTAATACCCCTTTCATGAACTATTTTCTCAACCTGGTCTGCGACAGGAAAATAAACCTCGATATCAAGGCCGTATTTCTTCCGGGTTATATCCAGAAGGTCATATGTTTCCTGGAATAGCCTTCCAGTATCAAGGGTAAAGACCTTTACAGGCAACCCTGTTTTTGAAATCATCCAGGTGAGCAACTGGTCTTCAGGTCCCAGGTTAGTGGAGAATATGCATTCCCCGGGGAATTTGAGCAGGAAAAACCTGATGATCTCTTCCGGTCCCAGGTTTTTAATCTGGTCACCATAAGCTATAATATTTTCATCCATGAACAAGAATAATGTATGCAGGTGGTTGATACTGTAACCACAGAGTGCACAATGGAAGTACAATGTTCAAATAGTATTTCAGCATTCCATTATGAAAGAAAATTAATTCCGATGTAAAATTACTAATAACAGGCATGCCGGGCGCTTATAATATTGTAATTTTGAAAAAACGAAGTACATGAATGTTCATTTTATTGCGATTGGTGGCAGTGCCATGCACAACCTTGCTATTGCCCTTCATAAAAAAGGTTATACGGTTACAGGTTCGGATGATGAGATCTTTGAACCTTCCAAAAGCCGGCTGGCAAAATATGGTCTTCTGCCTTCAAAGGAAGGCTGGGACGAAAGCAACATCAACACCGGTCTGGATGCTGTGATCCTTGGAATGCACGCCCGGCTTGATAACCCTGAACTGATCAGGGCAAGGGAGTCAGGAATAAAAATTTATTCCTATCCCGAATACCTTTATGAGCAATCGAAGGAAAAAACACGGGTCGTCATCGGCGGCAGCCATGGAAAAACGAGCATCACAGCCATGATCCTGCATGTGTTGAATAAAAACAAGATTGATGCTGATTACATGGTTGGCGCGCAACTTGAGGGATTTGAAGTTATGGTAAGGCTTACGGAAACCGCGCCATATATGATCTTTGAAGGCGATGAGTACCTGACCTCCCCGATCGACCGGCGGCCAAAATTCCACCTTTACAAACCGGATATAGCACTATTGAGCGGTGTTGCCTGGGACCACATCAACGTGTTCAGGACGTTTGACAATTATGTAGAACAATTTACCATTTTCATCGACCAGGTGTCACCCGGCGGAACACTGATCTATTGTGAAAAAGATGAAGTGCTGCAGAGAATCTGTCCTTGGTCAAGGCAAGATATCCGGATCCTTCCTTATTCATTCCCCGATCATTCAGTAAAAAACGGGATCACTACGATCCACTATAATGGCAAGGATTACCCGCTGCTGGTGTTTGGCGACCATAACCTGCTTAATCTGAACGGGGCACGACTGGTTTGCAACCAGCTTGGTGTTGATGACGAACATTTCCTGGATGCGATCGGGAGTTTTTCAGGAGCATCAAAACGGTTGGAGCTTCTGGCAAAAAATGAGTCCACCTCAGTTTATAAGGATTTTGCACACTCTCCTTCCAAACTTGAAGCGACGATTAAAGCGGTGAAGGATCAATTTACCGGTAAACAACTCGTGGCCTGCATGGAATTGCACACATTCAGCAGCCTGAGCCATGAATTTATGTCGCATTACAAGGGAACCATGGACAAAGCCGATTTCCCGATCGTTTATTACAACCCGCATGCAGCAGCACTTAAAAAACTCCCCCCGATCCCTGAAGCGGATGTTCGTTCAGGATTCGGGAATATTAACCTGGAAATTTTTACGGATTCGGGGAAACTATTTCAAAGGCTTGTCTCCGAAAACTGGAGGAATAAAAACCTTCTCATGATGAGCAGCGGTGATTTCGACGGGATGGATCTGGCTGGATTAGCCAGGTTGATTACCGGGGGTTGACCTTTTCAGGAAAGCTCTCAGATGCCGGATCAATTACGAATTACGAATTACGGGATTACGAATTAGGACTTGGGCTTTTGGTAACTGGCTTCAAGCAATTGCCTATTGCCTGTTGCCTATTGCCTATTAGCATCATGCATCCGGCATCTAATCTTTACCCGTTCATCGAAATAAGGAACTCCTCATTCGTGTCGGTGAATTTCATCTTCTCCTTCAGGAATTCCATGGCTTCAAGCGGGTTCATATCGGCAAGGTGGTTGCGTAATATCCAGATCCTTTGAAGGATTTCCTTGTCTAGCAGGAGGTCTTCCCTTCTAGTGCTGGATGAAACGATATCAATGGCAGGATAGATCCTCTTGTTTGAAAGTTTCCGGTCAAGCTGGAGCTCCATATTACCAGTTCCCTTGAACTCTTCAAAGATCACTTCGTCCATTTTTGACCCGGTATCGATCAGGGCCGTCGCAATGATCGTCAGCGATCCGCCGTTCTCGATCTGACGTGCAGCTCCAAAGAACCGTTTCGGTTTCTGAAGTGCGTTTGCCTCAACCCCTCCGGAAAGAACTTTTCCCGAAGCTGGGGCAACTGTATTGTAAGCCCTTGCCAGACGGGTAATCGAGTCGAGGAGAATAACAACATCATGCCCGCATTCGGTAAGCCTTTTCGCTTTTTCAAGGACAATGTTTGCAATACGTGCATGGCGTTCGGCGGGTTCATCAAAGGTTGATGAGATCACCTCAGCCCTGACACTCCGCTGCATATCGGTAACTTCCTCCGGACGCTCATCGATCAGAAGGACGATCATATATACTTCCGGGTGGTTATATGCAATGGCATTGGCAATATCTTTCAGAAGAACCGTTTTCCCGGTTTTCGGCTGGGCAACGATTAGTCCGCGCTGTCCGAAACCGATCGGTGCAAATATGTCAATGATCCTGGTTGAAATGCTGCCTCCCGGATGACCGGTGAGCTTGAATTTCTTCATCGGGAAAAGTGGTGTAAGGTAGTCAAAGGGGATCCTGTCGCGTACTTCTTCAGCAGGACGGCCATTGATCAGTTCCACCTTGATCAGCGGGAAATACTTTTCACCTTCCTTCGGGGGCCTGATCGTTCCACGCACGGTATCACCGGTTTTTAATCCAAATAGCTTTATTTGCGATTGAGAAACATAAACATCATCCGGTGAATTCAGGTAATTATAATCCGAGGAACGCAGGAATCCATAACCATCGGTCATGATCTCAAGAACACCTTCACTTGTTATGATCCCGTCAAATTCAAAGGTATATTCATCCTTATGTTTATCCGGGAACCGGCGCTGGTGATCGCGGGGTTTTCTTTCCTCCTGGACAGGCTGGTCGCCATTTTCAGCAGGTTGCTGGATTTCCATTTCAGGATTGCCATTGATCTCTTCTTCTCTTATTAATGGTTCTGCCGGTTTTGAATAATCGGGTTCAACAAATGGCTTTTCAACAACCTCTTCAAAATCGAAGGATTCCGGATCATTCATTGTCATATCCGGATCTTCAATCCGCTCCTGTTTCTGATCACCCGGAAATACAGCTTTGGTCAGGGGTTCTAATGGGGCACTGGTTGGGAACTTAGGCTTGATCTGGGTGCGTTGCCTGCGCGGGCGGAATGCCTTCTTGCCGATCTTTTTCTCCTGCTCAAGAAGCTCCTGTGTCGGGTTCAATGCCTGATGATCAAGAATTTTATATATGATCTCCTGCTTGGTAAGCCTGTCAACTTTAGGAATGTTCAGTTGCTTTGCAACATCTTTTATTTCTGACAGCTCCATACTGTCAAGCGCAATAATATCGTACATCTACTTTATTTTTATAACTACCAGAAATGAATAGTTGGTTAAAATTTTATTAATAAATAATTTAAGGGACAAAGAGTTTGGAAATAATTTAAGCTGGTTAAATTGACCGAAAAAGGCAAAAAGAAACTTCTCAGGGAATTCTAAGTGGGTGCAAAGATAAGAATTAAAATTTGAATGTCAATAAAAATTTTCGTTGCCCTTCTGACCATGATCCAAATCTTTGTTAATTTCGCTGAAAAAAAGATATGATCCAGCGAATTCAGACCGTTTACCTTACAGCCGTTCTCGTTTCCTGCGTGCTTATGTTCACGTTTCCCTTTGCAAAATTTATCAGCCCCGACCAGGGAACGTATATTATGTCAGTGATCGGAGTCAAATACCTCGCCATGACCAACCAGTCGATTTTCGTAAACTTCTGGTTTACGTTCCCGATGCTGGTCATTGTCATTGCTTCCGCGATCCTTACCGTAATTTCCATCCTGCTTTACCAGAAGCGAAAAATGCAGGTCCTGCTCGTTAATATCACCTTTCTTCTCCATGCAATCCTTATCATCCTGGTTTTCCTGGTTTATGCCGGCCATTTTGAGAAGTTATCAAAGGTCCTGCCCACCTATCAGTTCGGCATTGCTTTTCCCCTGATTTCATTGGTATTACTGGTGCTTGCAAGCCGTTCGATAAGGAAGGATGAAGCGTTGGTGAAATCAGCCGACCGGCTCAGATAAATTAAAAATGAATAATTTTGAATTCAGAATTCCATGCAGGGAGATATCACGTGATATCAGCAGAAAGACCTCCTTATCTTCATTTCATTCCCTGATCAATTTTCTCACCTTTGTCCCGGTATCATTGACAAACGTGAAAAAATAGATCCCAGCTGGCAGTTGGCTGATATCCATCTCAACTCTTGCTTCATGGGTTTTTAAGCGGATTAATTCCCTGCCGCTCAGATCAAGAACTGATATCGTTGATTCCTTCTGCATTTCCGTTTCAACAATAACGCTACCGGAGGAAGGGTTTGGGAAAACGGCAAACGGATCTTTTTCACCCTGAACCGATGGAATGCCTGTAATATAGGATTTGAAAGTGGCTTCATACCGATAGAGGTTGATAAGGTAATAATATTCGGGAGTTTTATCCGAAAAAATTGAGAGACCCAGTTCTGCCGGTTGCCAAGTATTATTTTCCCATATTTCAACTTTCCCGGTAATCGAATTTCCATGGGCATCATACGTGTAAGTGCTCCGGGTATCATTAACCCAGCCAGTGTTTCCCCATTTTTGCCATAATTCAGCAAGCCGGTCTCCATTTGAATCAACAGTATAGTTCACAAACATGTAATTCGTCCAGGTGCCGCTCTCCCGGTGTTCCCATAATTCGGATTCCAGGTTCCCGTATACATCGTAGGAATATGTTTCCCTGGTTACATCAACCCAATGATTGGATTGCCAATCCTGATCTATATAATAATGTACCCTCCCCAGGGCATCATAGATAATGGTATCACGCTTATTATTGACCCAGGTGTTATTCTGCCAGTCCCGCATTGTACCGCAAACCTCATTACCCTGGGAATTGTAAATTGTCGTACCATCATAAGAAGTTACCCAGGCATTGGTCTGCCATTCTTCTCCGAGAACATAGATCAGGTTTCCGTGTACATCATAAGTGCAGGTTATGAGATAATAATTCACCCAGGTGTTGTTCATCCCGACTTTTGATAATGAATTCATGCATTTTCCTTCGTTATTGTAAGTATAGTACTGTGCGAAATAATTCATCCATGTGTTGTTTATCCAGTGCTGCTGGATCTGTGATACCGGATTGCCGTTAATATCATTTACTGCAACGCAACGTCCGTATAAACCTGCCGAATCGTACATCATAATGGTGTCCCATTGCCAGATTGTGGCTTTTGAAACAGCTGGTTCTGATTCGTTCAAGGGCAAAAGGGGAGCAGGCCCTGCGGGATTAACCAACCTCTTATGGTTTGGCCTCTCTGTCTGGAAGTCCGAATGGTTCCCGGTTTGAATGATGTGATCAAGGGCGATGGCCGGTAGAACGAACCCACCGCTGAATAACATGATCAACACTAAGCAGACTATCTTTTTCATACTCATCAAATTGGTATTACAATCCGGATAATAAAATTTTGTTTGCTCCATGTAAAGCCGGTCCTGATCAACCCTTTTTAATTACACGACAATTTTGCTCTAGCAGCGACTAAAGATAAGAAAAAAAGGAGAAATGTCAAGAAAAAGTTATAGATAATATAACAAAGTACTTAGGAGAAAAGTCTTAATGAACAATGAATTTTTCATTATTCATTTCAAATTTTTCATTTACCTTCTCGGAATGTCAAGCACATCAAGATCCCTGATGTTTTTTCCATCAATCATAAAGCGAACCATGGTGATGGAATGGTGAAACCCGGAGTTCCCGGCGGCTCCGGGGTTAATGTGAAGGAGCTGGTTTTTCTTATCATAGATGACTTTCAATATGTGGGAATGACCTGAAATGAAAAGCTGGGGTTTTTCCTGCCGGATGAGACGAAGGACCCTTGGGTCAAAATGCCCCGGATATCCCCCGATGTGAGTGATCAGCACTTTTACCTCTTCACAAAAGAATAGAAGCGTTTCCGGGTAAACAGACCGTATATCATTCCCATCGATATTCCCATAGACAGCTCTCAAGGGTTTGAACCGGGCCAGGTCTTCAGCCGTTTTGAGATTTCCCACATCACCGGCATGCCAGAGTTCATCGCATTTCTCAAAAAATTCGTACGCCCTCGGATGAAGTGATGAATGCGTGTCAGACAATACACCGATGGATTTCATGGTTCGGATGCTCGTATTGGTTCAGACCCCAAAAGTACTATTTACCGGCTATTCAATTCCCAAAAAGATATGACCATAATTAGTCATTATGGATTTAATAAAATAACTTTGCATCAGGCGAAGGATATAAAATGTATTTTCAATTATGCAGATCATAATTATTGTTATCGGTGTGCTGGTCATTCTCGGGCTTGTCCTGATCTTCTTCCGGGTTGGAAAACCCGGCCAAAATGATGATAAGGCAGAGATTGATGCATTGAATAAACGGATTGAGTCGCTGAACGGGATGAAGCTTGTTTCAGATGAAAAGGAGAAGATACTCAGTGAAACGATCCTCGTCCAGAAACAACAGATCAGCGAAAAGGACAAATCGATTCTTGATCTGAATAATTCATTGTCGAGAAGAGACGCTGAATACAAAGCACTGCTGGAAAAGCTTGAAGAGCAGAAATCAGAGGTCGAGAAATTGCAGGCCAGGTTCAGGGAAGAATTCCGGAATCTTGCCAATGAGATCCTTGAGGAAAAAACAAAGAAATTCACAGAACACAATAAAACCAACCTTGATGAGATCCTGAAACCGCTTCGTGAAAAGATCTCCGAATTTCAGAAGAAAGTCGAAGATTCTCATACGGAAGAAACCAAGCAGCGCTTCTCCCTGGAAAAGGAGATCCGGAACCTGGCTACCCTTAACCAGCAGATCAGCAAGGAAGCCAGCAACCTGACAGAAGCCCTGAGGTCTGACTCAAAGAAACAGGGGAATTGGGGAGAACTCGTGCTCGAACGCGTACTCGAGAGTTCCGGGCTTGTGAAAGACCGCGAATACATCCGGGAATTCGCCACTAAAAACGAACATGGTGAAATCTACCGGCCGGACGTGATCGTCAAACTTCCCGACAACAAGCACATCATCATCGATTCCAAGGTTTCACTTAACGCATACACTGATTACGTCAATGCATCCACCCCGGATGAAAAAGAAAAATTCCTTAAGTTGCACCTTGTTTCCGTGAGAAATCATGTCAGGCTTCTCGGTGAAAAAAACTACCAGAACCTGGAAGTCCTCGACACGCCTGATTATGTCCTGCTGTTCCTCCCGATAGAATCTTCATTCAGCGCAGCCCTCCAGGCTGACATCGAATTATTCAATTTTGCCTGGGACCGGAATGTTGTGATCGTTAGTCCCACTACCCTGCTGGCCACACTTCGTACGATCGCCTCCATCTGGAAGCATGAGAAACAAACGCAGAATGCCATCGAAATTGCCCGCCAGGGTGGCCTGCTTTATGATAAATTCGTTTCCTTCCTGAATGACCTTGAGAAGATCGGAAGCCAGATCGATACCGTAAGAAAAACTTACGATGAAGCACATAAGAAATTAACATCAGGAAGCGGGAACCTGGTCGGAAAGGTGGAAAAGCTCAGGGAACTCGGGGCAAAGAGTACAAAAGAATTGCCGAAACGGCTTTTGAACAGTAATGCAGAAGAAGACAGTGAACAGTGAACAATGAATATTGAACTTTGAATAAAGTATCAGAATGAAAGGTGAAAAATACATTTACGGGATCAGGCCTGTGATCGAGGCGCTGAAGGCAGGAAAGGAAATCGACAGGATTCTGATCCAGACAGGGCTGAAGGGAGAAGGATTTCACCAGCTCCATTCGATGGCCAGGGAATTTGAAATCCCCGTTCAGTTTGTTCCTGTGGATAAGCTGAACCGGTTGTCAAGGCAGAACCACCAAGGGGTAATTGCGTTCATCACCGATATTACCTACCAGAAACTGGAGCAAGTCATTCCGATGGTTTATGAACAGGGACGGATGCCGCTGATCCTTGTACTCGACCGTATTACCGATGTCCGCAACATGGGCGCCATTGCCCGGACCGCAGAATGTGCCGGCGTGGATGCCATCGTCATTCCGGTCAAAGGATCAGCCCAGATCAACTCTGATGCGATCAAAACCTCAGCCGGTGCCCTGTACAAGCTTCCTGTATGCCGTGTTTCAAACCTGAGGGAATCGTTGACCTTTATGAAGGAAAGCGGACTGAAGATCATCGCCGGAACTGAAAAAGCAAGCATTGATTATACGCTGGCCGAATATAAGGAACCTGCCTGCCTGATCATGGGCTCAGAAGAAGATGGCATCTCCGAAGATCTGCTGAAAATGGCGGACCAGCGGATCAGGATCCCGCTTCATGGAGAGATCGGCTCCCTGAATGTATCAGTGGCTACAGGGGTCATCCTTTACGAAATACTCCGGCAGAGGCAATAGGCATTGAGGAAGAGAACGGCCTGAATCTGATCGCCAATGACAATCTATATTTTAAAGATCAAGGGAACGAAGAAGATCCCGGATTACATCCAGATCAGGGACGAGGATTTTACCCTGATCGCTTATTATAAAATAAATAATCCCAGGCGTGCACTGGCCCGATGCAACCTGCTGGATAAAATGGATGCACTCAAGGAAGCTGCAATTGATCTTTCCTACGGCAAAATAGAAAAGCTGGAATTGTAACAGAAAAATCCTCAGGAATATTTATTTTTGTCGCATTAACAGAAAAAAGTGATCATGTCCAACCCGCCGATCATCGAATTCGATAAAGTGTCAATCTATCAGAATGAAAACCTCATCCTGGCCAATGTTTCCCTTGTAATCAGGGAAGGAGAATTCATCTACCTTATCGGGAAAACCGGCAGCGGGAAAAGCAGTCTGCTCCAGGTGATCTATGGCGACATCCCTGTAAAAACAGGCAATGCCCGTGTGGCAGGTTATGAACTGAAGAAATTACACACCCGCGATATACCTTTTCTCCGGCGAAAACTCGGGATCGTCTTCCAGGATTTTCAGCTGCTTATGGACAGGCCTGTGAATCAGAACCTGCTATTTGTGATGAGGGCAACAGGATGGAAAGACCGGAAGCTTATGAACAAACGGCTGCAAGAAGTACTCGCCAAGGTCGGGCTGGAAACCAAGGGACTTAAAATGCCACACCAGCTTTCAGGAGGTGAGCAGCAAAGGGTTGGAATAGCGAGAGCACTGATCAATGACCCGGAGATCATCCTGGCCGATGAACCGACGGGGAATCTCGACCCTGAAACATCCCATGAGATCATCGGGTTGCTTCATGACATTTCAAAGACAGGAAGTGCTGTCCTTATAGCAACCCACAACTACACGCTTTTTGAAAGATACCCCTCCCGCACGCTGAAGTGTGAAGGAGGGAATATCATCGAAACGAATTAATCGCCAAGGGTGGCCACCATCACAGCTTTAATGGTATGAAGCCTGTTCTCTGCTTCATCGAATACCAATGATGCCGGGGATTCAAAAACATCTTCGGTCACTTCCATCCCATCAAGCTTATACTTCTTGAAAATGTCTTTCCCGACAGAAGTATCCTTGTTATGGAAGGCTGGCAAACAATGCAGGAATTTCACGGCAGGATTGCCGGTTTTCTTCATCAGCGCACTGTTGACCTGGTAAGGTAACATTTCTTTGATCCGTTGTTCCCACAGAGCCGGGTCTTCTCCCATGGAGACCCACACGTCGGTATAGATAAAATCAACCCCTTTAACTGCATCAGCCGCTTTCTCCGTGAGGGTGATCTTAGCGCCGGTTTCTTTGGCAATTCGTTTACACTCATCAACCAATTCCTTGGCCGGCCAATATTTTTTCGGTGCTGCGGCACGGAAATCCATTCCCATTTTTGCTGCTCCAACCATGAGGGAATTGCCCATATTGAACCGTGCATCGCCGCAATAACAGAAAGATATCTGGTGCAAAGGCTTATCTGAATGCTCGATCATGGTCATAAAATCTGCCAGGATCTGGGTTGGGTGAAATTCATTGGTAAGTCCGTTCCACACCGGGACGCCGGCATATTTCCCAAGCTCTTCAACGATCTCCTGGCCGAATCCTCTGTATTCGATGCCGTCATACATCCTGCCCAGCACCCGGGCCGTGTCTTTCATCGTTTCTTTCTTGCCGATATGTGATCCTTCGGGGCCAAGGTAAGTGACCCTTGCACCCTGGTCGAAAGCGGCCACTTCAAATGCACAACGTGTACGGGTAGATGCTTTCTCAAAGATCAGCGCAATATTCTTGCCTTGCAACCTGGGTTGCTCGATACCTGCATATTTGGCCTTTTTCAGGTCAATCGCCAGGTTCAGTAAAAATTTGATTTCTTCAGGGGTAAAGTCCAGTAACTTCAAAAAGTTCCTGTTTCTTAAATTGAATGCCATAAAGTCTCCTTTCTGTTTCTTTTAATTTTTGGCAAAATTAGGAATTTCCGGGATGTTTGCAAGAATCAGCATCTGCCATTGCCGCGAAAGTTATGCTGAAAGTTACGACTTTCAGGAACAAATACCGGCAGGAAACCGAACGTTCCTATTTATAAGAGTAATTGACAGAGTAGGTCGACGACTCTTCGGAAGAAAACGCATTCACTGTATCGCTGATCGGATACTTATCGGAAGAATATGAATATTCGATATGAACTTCATATTTTGTATTTCCACCGGCATCCTTAAAAATCATTCCTGTGATATTGTTAAATGGAAGGAGTTTCCTCGCTTTGATTATCGATGGAGTCTGCGGTCCGAAATCCAGTTCCACCCGGTCGAGTACATCAATGATCTTCGCGGCTTTCAGGGTATAGAAAAAAGGATTTGGATTGGCATCATAGATAATCTCTCCGGTAAGGACCTCTGATACAAAGTCGTCATCAATGACTTGCAGATACAACCTTTTCATTTTACAGATTTTTTTAAGAAACCGGTTCAATTATTAAATTCTGATGTACCGGGCCTTTGATATGCTTGTAATCCGAACAAAGGAAGCACAGAATATATGTGTTCAAACAACCTTGATTGCAGGCCCTCATGATCGGAGAGATCCTGGAAGAGCGTAAAAAGTGTAATCTCCACAGGAAGGCCCGTTTCGGCTGCCTGTAAAAGTCGAATGAGCACTCCGGCATCAGGGTTGATGCCCTGAATATTCTTCACGTAAGCTCCAATGTATTGTCTGAACAACCCGAGGTTGGTTTGCTGCCCGCCGCCAGGAACCTCTATTTCCTGCAGGACACCCAGTTCGTTTATTTTGTTCAGCATTTCGTCATCGACTGGATGGATTGAACGGACATCGATGAGAAAAAACCTCCTCATCCTTCTTCCGCCGGCATCCATCATGCTTCGCCAGTTCATGAACGATTCAGTCACAAGCGTATAAGTTGGGACTAGTGTCACTGAATTATCCCAGTTCCTGATCTTAACCGTAACGAGCGAAATATCGATCACAATTCCATCGGCATTGTGTTTTGAAAGGGATATCCAGTCCCCGATTTTCAGCATATTATTGCCCGAAAGCTGCACTCCTGCTACAAAACCGAGGATACTGTCTTTAAATATCAGGAGAAGGACAGCAGAAATAGCGCCCAACCCCGCCAGGATGGAAACCGGTGACTGGCCGATCATTGCTGAGATCAGGACAATCCCGCCGATCACATATACGATGATCTTGGCAATCTGGATATAACCCTTAATGGGCTTGGAGTCAGCGACTTCAAACTCTCCATAGATTTTGTAGACAGCATTCAGGAAGGAAATGATCACGAGCAGAAAAACAGCGATCATATATAGTTTCAGGATCAGATCAATATAATGAACGGCCTGTGGATGATTTGTGAGTGTTGCCGTGAGGGCCACCTGCAGGATCAGGGCCGGGATCAGAAGGGCCAGTCTTGTGAAAACACGTTCTTCGTATAAATAGTCATCCCATTTGCTGCTTGACCGTTCCACCAGTCTTTTCAGGAAACGGTTCAGGACAAATTTCAGGATGTAATAAACAATAACAGAACTGAAAAGGATGATAATGAAAACCGAAAAATCGACAATATAATTTGCAATTGTATCATTAAATCCCCATTGAAGCAGGGTATCCTTAAGTTTCTCGCTATAAGTCAGGGCATAATAGGCTTTCATCAATGCTAGATTTTATGGTACTATGATCTTTAATGATAAAGGAAATACCTTGATGTCAAACTGCTTTCCATGAGTGAATGGATCTCCGTCCACATGGATTGATTTTCCTCTCTTCCGGGTAACGCGGACCTCTTTGGCTTTTAATATTTCGACAAACACAGTTTTATCAAACCGTTTCATAAACAATAACGGGATGATAAAGGGAAGTTTATAGAGCGGAATCTTCCTGACAATGCAAACGTCAATAAAACCGTCATCAATAATTGCTGTCGGATCGATTGACGCATTGTTCCCGTATTGACTGGAGTTTGCAAAACTTACCATCAATGCTCTCCGTTTGATGGTTCTCCCGTCGATCACGAGTTCATATTTCCTTGGTTTATAATTCCGGTATTCCCTTGTAATCACTTTGAGATAGGTAAGAAATCCCCTTTTCCCTGCATCGGCAAACTTCCTGGCTATAAATGCGTCATAACCCACCCCTGCAATATTCAGGAAAACCTGGTCATCAAGAGTGCCTGTATCTATGGTGATCACCTTACCGGCAAGAATGGTATCGAGGGCCTTCTGAAGGTTAAACGGGATTTTCAAATGCCTTGCCAGCCCGTTTCCTGATCCTGTAGGAATGATGCCAAGAGATGTGTCGGTATTGATCATGGCTGAAGCCGTTTCATTGATCGTTCCGTCGCCACCAACGGCTACAATAACATCGGTATTCCCAGCAATGGCCTCCCTGCTCAGGTCTGATGCATGCCCCGGCCTTTCTGTTTCTGCGATCCTGTATTCGATGCCTGAATTCCCAAGCCTCTTTTCAATGGCTTGGATGATAAGATTCTTCTTTCGCCCTCCCGAGATCGGGTTGACGATGAACAATATCCTTTTCGCCTTTAATCCGGGATCATTCATGTCAGTCAACGGATAGCCGGTTTTCAATCAAACGGTTATTGTATTGCTGGATGTATGCTTTGATGAATCGCTCAAGTCCTGCTTTAGCAGGCAATCCGGTTTTTATAAGGTTTTTGGTTTGCAGGCTGTCATTCTTCAGATCATACAGCCCGGTCGAATTAGTGCCGTCGAATTCGAGGAGGTATCCGTCTTTGATGAGCCCATATACACCTGAAATATAATGTACCGAAAAATGAATTGATTGAGGATTGAAAAGATCGACCCCAAAAGCAAGAAAATCTTTGTCATAGCCAAGATACCCGAGGACAGTAGGAAGGATGTCTGTTTGCTGGGCGATATCTTTTTCAAACCCTTTGAGATCAGAATCCGGCTTATAAAAAACGATCGGGATGGCATATTGACCTGTTGATGTCTGGTAATAGGGTTTATACCCTTCGGATGTATGATCTGCTGTAATAACGAACAGGGTGTTTTCAAACCAGGACATCTTCTTCACTGTCCTGAAAAATTGCTTCAGCGAATAATCCGAATACATGATGCTTTCCTGGATAGGCAGATTCCCTTTCCGGAACATGCCCTTATATTTTTCAGGAACAAAATAAGGATGATGGGAAGAAAGTGAAAAGAGAGCAGCCACGAAAGGTGGCTTCAGGGTATTTACCTTACTTGCTGTAAACTGGAAAAACTCTTCATCCCTGATCCCCCATTTGCCATCGTAATCTTTGTCATTATTATATTCGCTCCGGCCATAGTAATGATCGAAGCCTGTTAATTTCGTGTACGAGTCAAAACCCATGGTACCATTCGTTCCTCCATGAAAAAAGGCACTTGAGTATCCCCTCGATTTTAATATGCCTGCCAGGCTTGCATATTTATCAGCAGCGTAATTGGATTGAATGAAAGATTCATCCATCATGGACGGAATTCCGGACAGAATCGCAGGTATGCCCTGGATGGAGGTTTTACCATTTGCAAAGGCCCTGTAAACAATACTTTTTCCGGCCAGTGAATCAAGGAATGGAGTAAAGCTCTGGTTGCCTTCCTTTCCTCCGGATTCGTTAAACACTCCAAAATGTTCCCTGGAAAAGCTTTCCATGATGATGATCATCACGTTATAGTTTTTAAACGATCCCGGATTTCCTTTATGGACCGGTGTATATACTTTTTCAAGGTCACTTTCCTTCCTGAAAAAAGTGATTGTTTTAACGGACCGGTTGCCAAATGTCTTGGCAATCGAAAAAGGAGTATTCAGGAGCAATGTCACATTTTTAGCGGATGTGTAATTCCCTGCAGTGATCAAACTGATCGGCCGGAGCTGGAATCCCCCTCGGATGCCGATCACGCATATGAACATGATGACAATGAACAGGAAGGTCTGAAAAAAATAGTATTTCGCATTCCCTCCCTTTCCTTTCTTGCTGCCTGAAGCCTGGAGTTTTACACGGATGGAGCCCCATACAAGCAAGATGCAAAAGATGATCCAAACCAGGAGCACATACCAGAAATCCTTCAGGAACTGAGGGATCAGTTTGTTGAAATCCCCTCCTACCCCAAGATAGGCAAAGATGTCTGCGGTTGTTCTTTTCAGGGTAAACCGGAAATAAATCAGGTCGACAAAGTTACTGGCAAGGGCAACAATATTGATAAAGAAGAAGAATGTATTCAACACACCCTGGTAGATCTTATTCATCCGGAACCGGAATGGAATTGAATTCAACAGGATATAAGGAGCATTAATAATAATAGCGGCAGAAATATCAAACCTGAGACCATAAACAAAGATTTTCATCAATTCGTTAAACCCTGCGCCGGAAAAGTACTTAAAGTTAAACAGGAAAAACATGATCCTGGAAAGGAACATGAGCAGGATCACTACGAGGATGCGGACAAGCACCACGGTCTGGATATTTCCCTGTAATCCTTTTGACTTTTTCATGGTGCAAAGGTATTTTATTCAACTTTCTTTATCAAGATATATATTTTTTGTGCCTGGTTCAATAAATATCCTTCACAGGCACCTTCACGAAAAAATGCGTTCTGACGAAAACGATTTCATTCTGTTTTCACCAAGTTCCCGGGATTTTTATAAATTTGACCCATTAAAACAGATTGACGATGGGAGAACTAATTACAACCGGCAACAAAGGGAAAACGGTACGTTCTGATTGTTTCATCACCCTGGAACTTAAGGATTCCGGTGGGCTTGAGATACTGGTCGAGAGTAAAGTAGCCGTGATGTATGGAAATGCAATCAGAAACCTGGCGAAAGAGATCCTTGATTTTTTCACCATCAGGAATGCATCGCTCAGGATCGAAGATTCAGGTGCATTGCCTCTTGTCATGGCAGCACGCATCGAAGCCGCCATCAGGAAGCTCAGTCCCTCGGAAAAGGATTTTCTTGTGCCCATAATTAAGGAGAATGAATATTCTACCACAAAGGAAAGGAACAGGTTCTCAAGGCTATATCTTCCGGGAAATACCCCGAGCCTGATGATCAACGCCGGCATTCACAAGCCTGATGGCATCATCCTTGACCTTGAAGATGCTGTTGCCCCGGAAAAGAAGGACGAAGCAAGATACCTGGTCAGGAATGCTCTTCTTGGTATTGATTTCTATGGTGCAGAACGTATGGTCAGGATAAACCAGGGAGAACGGGGGATCGCAGATCTGGATTTTATCATCCCGTACAATGTCAACCTTGTTCTGCTGCCAAAATGCGAGACTGCTGACCAGATTCACCAGGTTAACCATCGTATTGACGAGATCAGGAAGAAACGGAAGATAAAGAAGGAGGTGTGGCTGATGCCCATCATTGAAAGTGCCCTTGGTGTGATAAATGCTTACCAGGTAGCCAGTGCGGCTGAGAATATTGTTGCCATGGCAATCGGACTGGAAGACTACACGGCCGACCTGGGTACAAAAAGAACTGCAGAAGGCAATGAATCGTTCTTTGCCAGGAGCATGGTGGTTAACGCCGCCAGGGCTGCCGGCATCCAGCCGATCGATTCAGTGTTCTCCGATGTCGGTGATACAGAAGGCCTGAAACAGAATGTTCTTCGCTCCAAATCGCTCGGATTCGACGGGATGGGCTGCATTCACCCAAGACAGATAAGGGTGATCCATGATAATTTCGCCCCATCACACGATGAGACCGAACGGGCGAAAAAGATCGTATCTGCCTTCCACAAAGCAACGGAACAGGGACTTGGCGTAGTTTCACTTGGCACAAAAATGATCGATCCTCCGGTCGTTAAAAGAGCACTGAACACCATAAACCTGGCAATAAAATTGGGAAAATTATCAGAAAACTGGAGGGAAACCTATGAGTAAATATGACAAACTGGTTACCAATGCGATCGGACGCATCGTTCCGACGGTCATAAACGGGGAACCTGCCATTCCATACATGGGTGTTGGCAAATACAAACCTGCCGGCCGGAAGGCAGCACCGCTGATCCCTTCTTCAGCAGATTATCCTTCTGACGGGAATAAAGTAGTTTCAGGTCTGAAGGAAGCGTTGGCTAAATGTGGCCTCAGGGATGGGATGACCATTTCCACGCATCATCATTTCAGGAACGGTGACCTTGTTGCCAACCAGATATTTGATGCAGCACATGAACTGGGTGCAAAAGACCTGATGTGGCTGCCTTCTGCATCTTTCCCCTGTCATGAACCCCTGATCAGATATCTTGAGGATGGCACGATCCATCACATTGAAGGAAGTATGAACGGCCCCCTGGGAAAATTTACATCACAGGGAAAAATGAAAGGCCTTGGTGTTCTTCGCTCCCATGGCGGCCGCTACCAGGCCATCCAGGACGGAGAGGTTCATGTTGACATTGCAGTCATCGCTGCACCTACTGCTGATCCTTTCGGCAATGCGAATGGCGTGAATGGTCCCGCTGCATGCGGTGCACTTGGTTTTGCATTAGCTGACTCTCAGTATGCCGACCGGGTTATCATTGTCACGGACAACCTGATTCCCTTCCCTTGCCTCCCATGGCAGATCAATGGAAATTATGTTGATTTCGTGGTTGTGCTTGATCAGATCGGCATCCCGGAAAGGATCGTCAGCGGTACAACTGAAGTGACCAAAAGTCCCGACAGGCTTTTGCTTGCTGAATGGACCGCACAGTTCTGTGATGAAGTCGGGATTATCCGCGACGGCTTTTCGTTCCAGGCAGGTGCCGGGGGAACAGCTTTGTCCATAGGCATCTATTTCTCCGAGATCCTGCGCCAGCGTGGGTGGAAAGCACGTTTTGCCCGCGGAGGCAGCAACAAGTACCTCGTTCAGATGCTTGAAGAAGGCCTTACGGAATTTATCCTCGACGGTCAGACTTTTGATCTCGAAGGGGTGAGATCGATGCGCGACAACCCCCGTCATGTCAATACGACGCCATTCACAAGCTATAATTATCATGGCAAAGGGAACTTTGCTTCATTGCTGGATGTCGTGATCCTTGGAGCAACCGAGGTTGATATAAATTTCAATGCCAATGTTGTCACACATTCCGACGGATACCTGTTGCACGGTATCGGAGGGTGGCAGAATTGCCTGTTCTCGAAATGCACGATCCTGCCCATCCCGCTCTTTCGCGACCGGATCCCGGTGATCCTCGACGAGGTGACAACAATCTGTGGCCCGGGCGAACTGATCGATGTGATCGTTACTGAAAGAGGGATCGCAATAAATCCCCTCAGGACAGATCTTATTGAGAAACTTAAAAACTCATCCCTGCCCATCAAAACAATCGGGGAACTGAAGGCTGAAGCGGAGAAGATCTGCGGCAAGCCTGAAAAACCTAAATTCAGCGATGAGATCGTGGCCGTGATCAAGTGGGTAGATGGCACTGTCATAGACTCAGTCAGGAAAGTGATTCCGTAATCCAGATATATTGACAAACCAGCAAATCCTGCTGAAATACTGGGGCTATCCTTCATTCCGTCCACTGCAGGAAGAGATCATTCAATCAGTGCTCGATGGCAGGGATACGCTTGCGCTACTGCCGACCGGAGGCGGAAAATCGATTACATTCCAGGTCCCGGCCATGGCCATGGAAGGGTTGTGCCTTGTCATATCCCCGCTTATCGCCCTGATGAAAGACCAGGTAGATCATTTGAAAAAAAGAAATATCCCTGCTGCGGCAATCTATTCGGGGATGCATCCCCATGAGATCGATATCATCCTGAACAATGCAAGACTCGGAGAGTATAAACTCTTGTATATTTCCCCGGAAAGACTTGCAACGGAGAAAATGAAGGATGCTGTCAGGCGCATTAAGATCAACCTGCTTGCCGTGGATGAAGCGCATTGCATCAGCCAGTGGGGTTATGATTTCCGTCCGCCTTACCTGAAGATCGCAGAGATCCGTCCGTTCTTACCGGGGGTTCCGGTGTTGGCCCTTACGGCAACTGCAACGTCTGAAGTGATCGGGGATATCCAGGAAAAGTTATTATTCAGTCAGCAAAATGTATTCAAAAAAAGTTTTGAACGAAAGAACCTGACTTATTATGTTTTCAGGGAAGAGGATAAAAACCGGAGGATCGAAAAGATCATCCGGACAATAAAAGGTTGCGGGATCATATATGTCAGGAACCGCAAGCAGACAAAGACAATTGCTGAATCACTCACCAAAAAAGGCTTCAGCGCCGTCTATTACCATGCAGGACTTGATCCGAATGAACGCACAAAAAGACAAAATGACTGGATCGGCGAGAAGAAATCCATTATGGTGGCCACCAATGCCTTCGGGATGGGAATTGACAAGCCCAATGTTCGCTTCGTCATTCACATCGACCTTCCGGAAAGCCTGGAGGCCTATTACCAGGAAGCCGGTCGCGCCGGCCGGGATGATAAACGTTCGTTTGCCGTCCTTCTTTACGAAAACTCGGACATTCTCGATGCAAGGCACAACCTTACCGTAAACTATCCGACCATGGACCAGATCAAGGCTACATACCATGCCTTGGGTAATTATTACGGAATGCCTGTCCAAACAGGTCTTGATCAAAGCATTGAATTCGATCTCGTTAAATTTTCTGAACACTATAAATTCTCTGCGCAGGTTGTCTTTAATTCCCTGAAATTCCTTGAAAAAGAAGGATATATTGTGATGAGTGAGGCAATCCATCAACCTTCCCTGATCTGGTTCAGCACCGATAAAGAATCACTGTATCGCTACCAGGTTGAGAATGAGAGCATGGACGCTTTTATCAAGGTTCTTCTCCGCTCATATAGCGGTCTTTTCAGCGGATTTGTACCTATCAGTGAAAATGAGATATCCAGGAGGTCGGGATTGTCACCCCGGGAGGTTGTTGAACTTCTTGTCCGACTCCAGAAAACAGGGATCATAGATTATACGCGGCAAACGGACCTTCCGAAGATCACATTTGCATCCCCCCTGGTTGATTCCAGGCACCTGACCTTATCGCCTGAAAATTACCAATACAGGTTAAAAGATGCTGAACGGAGGCTTGAGTCTGTGATCAGTTATGCCGAAAGCAGCCATAAATGCCGCAGTCAATCCCTCCTCGCCTATTTCGGAGAATTTGATTCCAAACGTTGCGGTAAATGTGATGTATGCATTGAACGGAATAAGATCGAACTTAATGACCTGGAATTCGAAACTATTTTGAGCCAGGTAAAACCTTTTTTAAAAACCTCACCGCTCAGCCTGGCCAGGATCCTTGAAATCCCAAGGGATATGCCCGAAGACAAGATCATCAGGGTGGTTCAGTGGCTGGCCGACAGCGGGAAGATCATCCTTGATGACGAAGGGAGATACTTTTGGAAATGAACAGCTAAACTATGAGCAAACTAAACCAGTTCCTGATTTATGATGAATTGCCCGTCTGGTCGGCACCTTTCGGATTGACGCTTCTTGACACCATCCGGCTGAACCATGGGATGAACATCCTCGACATAGGCAGCGGAAGCGGGTTCCCGATGCTGGAGATCGCTGAAAGGGCCGGGCTGTCGTGCAACATCATCGGCATCGATCCCTCGGATGATTCCTTTTCCATGATCAACCGGAAGATCCGGCTGAAAAAGATCACCAATGCCCGGATCGTACAGGGATTAGCTGAAGAACTTCCCTTTGATGACGGGATCTTCGACCTTGTTGTCGCCAATAACGGGCTGAATAATGTGGCCGACCAGGAGAAATCCCTGCTGGAATGTTTCCGGGTTTCAGGGAATGGTGCACAACTGGTATTTACTGTAAACCTGCCTGGCACCATGATTGAATTTTATGAGATCTTTGAACAGGTTCTGTCAGAATTAGGGATGGACAAAGAAATTGGTGCAATGAAAGATCATATCGTCCAGAAAAGGAAAACGGTGGAATACCTGAAACAATTGATCCTTAAGACAGGATTTACAATTCAAACGATCAATGTTGACGGGTTCAAAATGAGGTATCTTGACGGGTCGGCTTTCCTCAATCACTATTTCATCCGTACCGCCTTTCTCCCCTCATGGAAGAAAATCATTCCGGGGAAATCGCAAAAGAAAGTTTTTACCATCCTGGAAAAAAAGTTGAATGAAACTGCCCAAAAAGATGGGATTCTTACGATGTCTGTTCCTTTTGTTTGCTTCGACTGCCATAAACCCTGACATGAAGGCATAATTCGTAATTTGTAATTCGTAATTCGTAATTATCATGCCGGTTCTTCCCCGCGAATTTTACCTCCGTTCCGATGTTATTCTTATTTCAAAGGAACTCCTGGGTAAGTATCTTGTAACACAGTTTGACAGGGAGCTCACATCCGGGCTGATCATTGAAACGGAAGCATATGAAGGCGTTTCTGACCGGGCTTCCCATGCCTTTGGTAACAGGAAGACCCGCCGGACCGAAATAATGTACAGGATCGGAGGTACTGCTTATGTTTACCTCTGCTATGGAATGCACTCACTTTTCAATGTAGTAACCAATATTGAGGGAATTCCTCATGCCATCCTCATCCGCGGGATCATTCCCGTTGATGGAACAGAGATTATGCTCGAAAGAACAGGGAAAAGCAGCCTCGGGAAGAATTTCGGAATTGGTCCGGGCAAGGTGACAAAAGCCCTGGGAATACATTATTCAAACACGGGGTCTGACCTGACATTTAAACCTTTCAGAAGAAACCGGAACGGGATCTGGATCGAAGAGAGGGGATTCCTTGTTGACCAGGAAAAAATCCAAATAACACCCAGGATTGGCGTTGCGTATTCCGGCGAGGATGCATTGCGGCCAAACAGGTTTCTCCTGAAGACATAAAAAAATCCCGCTTTTGACGGGATTTTTTGTAGTGGATTAAGTTGTCTTACTTGACTTTCTTGGCTAATGCAGCACCTGCCTTGAACTTTACAACTTTTTTTGCAGGGATCTTGATTTCTTTACCATTCTGAGGATTTCTTCCTTTTCTTGCAGCTCTCTTGGAAACTGAGAATGAACCGAAATCAACTAAAGCAACTCTTTCGCCTTTTGCAAGGGCTTTGGAAGTATTGATGATTACAGCTTCTAAAGCTTTCTTGGCATCAGCCTTGGTGAGTTTTGCATCTGATGCAATAGCATCAATTAACTGTGCTTTGTTCATTTTGCTTAATTTTTAAGTTAATACTTAATTAAAAACCCTGCAAATATAAGTCATCCACAAAAAAAGTCAAGAGTTTTCTGCTGAAAACTATTGAAAATGTTAATAAATCGGGTTTTTTGTTAATAACTCAAAACCTGAAAGGGCTGTTTACGTAGGTTTTTAGACGAAAACTTTCCCAAACCCCCTTAAAAAATCACCTATTCCCAACATTTTTTTTCCGGGAATCTGGATTTCAGTCAGGAAAACATATCCATTCAAGCCTGCAACCTTCAGGAAACTCTTGCCATCCGTGATGTATTGACCGGGGGTTACCGACGGGACCGCAATTTCAGGAAAGGCATTATATACTTTTAAATATTGCATATTCCCGGAAGGGACAAGGAGTTCTGTAAAAGCACCCGGGTACGGACTTAATCCCCTGATCCGGTTGTGGATTTTTTGAACCTCATCTGCCCAGTCAATCCTGCAATCTTCCTTATGGATTTTCGGAGCATGTTTCAGGGATTCCGGGGAACCTGTGAGTTGCTCCTGGCTAATCCTTCTCACAGTAGCATTTTCGATGACATCTGCTGTTTTTACAACAAGCCTGGCACCCATCTCCATTAGCCGGTCATGAAGATCGCCTGCTGTATCCCGGGGACTGATGAATGTCTTTTCGCTGAAAATAATGTGACCTGTATCAATATTGTCATCCAGGAAAAATGTCGTAACACCGGTTTCAATTTCTCCGTTAATGATCGCCCAGTTGATCGGGGCGGCTCCACGGTACTGAGGCAAGAGGGAGGCATGCATGTTGAAGGTGCCCAGGGGCGGCAATGACCAGACCTCTTTTGGCAGCAACCTGAAAGCAACGATAACCTGGAGATCTGGCTCCATGGACCTTACTGCATTTAAAAATTGCTCATCCTTCAGTTTTACAGGTTGCAGAACAGGTATGTTGTGCTTCAGAGCATACTCTTTAACAGGAGAACCTTTTAACTGAAGGCCTCTCCCCGAAGGCTTGTCGGGGGCTGTTACCACAGCAGCCACATGATAGCCTGCCTGCACCAGTCCATCCAGGGAAGAAACTGCGATCCCGGGAGTCCCGTAAAAAACGATCTTAAGCCGATGCTCCATATTTTCGGTAAAACGTAATACCTGTCACAATTGAGCTACTGTAGAAAGGAGATCGCGTAAAGCATGAACTTCCGACTAACGATTTTCCTTTCATTTCATTCCAGAAGATTGAGTCTCAAAAAAAAATGCCTGAAAAATCAGGCATTAAAGTTATGAAATATGTTCTGTAAAGAAGAGTCGTAATTCGTAATTCGTAATTACTTTTTAGCCAAACCTTGTGCTCTTCCTATATACTTTTCGATCTCCCTTCCTTCGTTTGATCTTATATAATCTGATTTTATTCTCTGGTAAAGTTTCAATGCCTCATCATATTTCCCCAATTCCTCGTAAGTCAATCCAGCTTTCATCAGGAATAACGGAGTGGTGAAATCATTTTTCTTGTCTTCGGCTGCTTTCAGATAATACTCGAGCGCTTTCTGGGTATCCTTTAACTCCATGTATGCATCGCCGATAGCACCTTTTGCCATGGTACTTACCATTTCATCCTTGCTTTTGAATTTCTTCAGGTGTTCAATGGCTTTATCAAATTCACCTTTTTTCAGATAACAGATCCCGGCATAATAATGTGCAAGATCACCCGACTGGGTAATTCCGTACTGATCGATGATATCAAGAAAACCTGGATAATTGCCGTCACCGTTCAAAGCCTTGTTCAGGGAGTCACTTTCAAAATACTTTTCGGCCATGAACATTTGAGCCTGGGCTTCCTTTTCCTTCGGTCCGAGATAAAAACGTTTGAAACCAAAAAATCCGAGGACAACAACCACGATCACACCAATAACGATCAGGATGATCTTCTGATTCCTCTCGATGAATTGTTCGGTTTTACTGAATGCTTCTTCAACAGCGACAATCCTGTCTTCCGTTTTATCTGTCTTTTTTGCCATAGTATCTTGCTTTTGGGTTTGCAAAAATATTATTTTTCTTGATACAAAGCGTTATGCATTCATTTTTTTTACATTTGTCGCTCATTTCCAATCTGTAAGAATTACCATTTATCAATGATATTGAGCTATTCCGATAAAGAAAAATTATTGAACCACCTTACCGGGTTCATTTCTGCAAACAAACAATCAAAATTCAGGCAGATCATTGAAGAAAGAACCAGGCATGTGACGATCATCCTTGAAGATATTTATCAGTCTCACAATGCCAGTGCGGTTCTCAGGACCTGTGACTGTTTTGGGATCCAGGACATTCATATCATTGAAAACATGAATAAATACGAGGTAAATCCGGATATTGCCCTTGGATCATCCAAATGGATCGACCTCTACAGGTACAATAAATCAGATGACAACACTGCGCTCTGTATAGAGTTGCTCAAGTCGAACGGGTACAAAATATATGCAACAACACCGCACAAGAATGACTATACCCCGGAATCACTTCCCCTTGATTCCAAAATTGCACTGGTCTTCGGGACGGAACTTGCAGGTTTGTCAGATACAGCTATGGGTATGGCAGACGGTTTTGTCAGGATCCCCATGTACGGTTTCACGGAAAGTTTCAACATTTCAGTCTCAGCAGCCCTGATCCTCAGGACAATGGTGGAACGGCTAAGATTATCGCCCATCAACTGGCATTTGACTGATGAAGAGAAAATGGATGTCCTGCTCAGATGGACCAAAACAGTTATAAAACGCGCGGACCTGATCGAAAAAGAATTTCTGAAAAAAATTAGCAGGTAATCTATTAGGGATATATGGTCAAAATTATTACATTTGCGGGACAATCAATCAACTTTATACATTTTATCTATGGGAAAAGGTGATAAAAAAACCAAGCGCGGTAAAATAGTTATCGGTTCACACGGGATCAGAAGACCACACAGAAAAGTAAAAAAAGTTGTGGTCAAAGCCAAACCAGAGCCAAAACCAAAGAAAAAGGTTGAAGAACCATTGGTATTACCCATTGAAGTTCAGGAGCCTGTGACTATTCCGGTTGAGGTTGTCGAGGAAATACCTGCAAAAAAACCGGTTAAAAAAGCATCCCCGAAAAAAACAGTAGAAAAGGAGGAATCATCTGAAACAGATGAAGTAAAGCCTAAAGCTCCGAAAACAAAAAAGAAAGCTGCTGAATCCCCGGAAGGGCATGAAGAGCCAAAAGAAAGTTAACGAATGTTCACCCCTGTTTCGTAAAGAAACCGTCTGACCCGTCCCGGGCTATAACAGACGGTTTTTTATTTACATGGACACAATAAGGCAATACTTCCCTGACCTGACCCCTTTGCAGGATCTCCGGCTTACAAAGCTGGATGAACTTTACCGTTCCTGGAACGGGAAGATCAATGTAATTTCCCGGAAAGATATTGATCATCTCTACCTCCATCACATACTTTTCTCACTTGGAATTGCAAAATATATTTCCTTCACTCCGGGGACGAGGATCCTGGATGCAGGGACCGGCGGTGGATTTCCGGGAATCCCTCTCGCCATCCTTTTTCCCGGAACAAATTTCACCCTGGTCGATTCAATTGCAAAAAAAATCAAGGTCGTTGACGGAATTGTTTCAGAGCTTGGCCTTGAAAACGTGAACTCTGTATGGGATCGGTATGAGAATGTGAAAGAAAAATTTGACTTTGTGACAGGACGTGCTGTTACGGCCCTCCCTTTATTTGTCAGTATTCTGATGAAAAAGATTTCGCCTGAATGCAGGAACGACTTGCAGAACGGGATACTATACCTGAAAGGGGGTGATTACCAGGAAGAATTAAATTCCATTAACAGCCGGTTCACCATCTATGATCTCAGCAGTCAGTTCAGCGATCCCTTTTTTGAAACAAAAAAACTTGTTCATATATATAAATGATATCCTACCTGACATTCATTACATCATCGAAGAAGTTTTCGATGAACGTTGAAAACTTCTTTTGTCAGATTGGAGGAAATTTCATTAATTAGCTGAAAATTTTTAACATTCAATAAACTCAAAAAGGAGGAATTTATGGCCGAACACAAGAAGTATGTTCCCTTTGTCTCTTCCGAGACAAATATGAAGGAATTTACTGTCCGGGCCCTGATCATTGGTTTGTTCTTCGCGGTTATTCTCGGAGCGGCAAATGCATATCTCGGGCTCAAGGCAGGTATGACCATTGCTGCGACATATCCCGCAGCAGTTTTAGGGATGGCAATTCTCAAGATGGTGAAGGGATCCATCCTGGAGGAAAATTTTGCTCGTACCGTCGGGTCCATCGGTGAATCTGTCGCTGCAGGAGCCATCTTTACTTTACCTGCATTTTTTGTTTCGGGGATATGGCCGGAATTTTATACTACCGGTCATTACATCACTTCTTCCCTGATCCTCATTGCCGGTGGTATTCTCGGTATTATGTTCGTTGCTTTGCTTCGCCGTGTTATGGTTGAAGATGCTGAACTGCCTTTCCCTGAATCTGTGGCTGCTTCTGAGATCCATAAAGCGGGTCAATCCGGTGCGGGTGGTTCTAAGTTCCTTTTCTGGTCAATGGCTCTCGGCGGACTGATTAAACTTCTTGGTGAACTCAGGCTTTTTGAATACCTGTGGGAAAAATTTGTCTATTTCGGAAAAATGACCATCACCGGTACCATTTTCAAAGGCCAGGGCGGTATGCTCCTCAGCTCACCGGGAGTAAGCCCGGCCTACATGGGTGTCGGATATATCATAGGCCCGAAGCTCGGAGCCCTGAACTTCAGCGGTGGAATCCTTGCGTGGGGATTGCTTGCACCGATGATCATGTATTTCCTTCTTCCAAGTGTTGACCTTACGGAATGGGCCAACTTCCTGATGAGTCACGATGCAACGCTCACGACAGATGCCGCAATGGCAAAAGTTTCCGACCCTGTTTACCAGATCGGTCAGATCTGGAAATATATCATCCGCCCGATCGCCATCGGAGGGATGCTTGTCAGTGCCGCTTTTACACTCTTCAAGATGAGAAAAAGTCTTACGGCTGGTATAGCACGATCTGTGGGCGATGTTAAAAAAGCTGCTTCCGGAATTGATCAACAGGTTCCGCGAAATGAAAAAGACATCAGTTTTGCATGGATCATGGTTGGTATCGGTGCTGTCGCTCTCTTGACGTTCTGCATTACCTATTTTATTTTCGAAACAAATATCCTGATCGCAGTCGTTGCATCAACGGTCATGATCATCCTTGCATTCTTCTTTGCCTCCGTATCCGGTTACCTTGTCGGGATCATGGGTTCCAGCAATAACCCCATCAGCGGTCTAACATTGACTGCCCTGGTAGTTACAGCATTGATCCTTGTTGCCCTGGGTGTCCAGGGAAATGCCGGGGTTGCAACTGTCCTGGGTGTCGCAGCCATCGTTTGCGTTTCCGCTGCGGTGGCTGGCGAAATGCTTCAGGACCTGAAAGCAGGACACATCCTGGGTGGTACTCCGTGGAGAATGCAGGTGGGTGATATCCTCGGCGTTATCCTCGCCGGTGCTGTCATGTTCGTTGTTCTCGCTTACCTCAATGATGGTGATATCGCCAACGGGAAAAACCTGGCGTCCCAGGGAATGGGTTACCAGGGCGGTTTCGGCAGCAAGAATCTTTCTGCTCCACAAGCCAGTCTGATGGCCATTTTGTCACGAGGCATCGTCCAGGGACAAATGTCATGGCCGCTCATCATCGCCGGTATGCTCATGGGTGTCGCTTTTATCCTTATGCAGGTCAGGAGCCCGATGCTTGTCAGCGTCGGTATGTACCTTCCCATTGAAACGACTTTTGCCATTTTTGTTGGTGGACTGATCCGTGGGGTTGTTGATATCTATACAGAAAAGAGACAGCATAATCCTGCACAGAAAATAAGGGTTGAGAATACAGGGGTCCTGCTTGCATCTGGTCTGATCGCCGGAGAAGCATTGATGGGTCTTGTCATTGCGATCCTGGCCGTTATGAACATCTTCCTGTACGATTATTTCGTGTTCTTCCAGACTCCGACATTCTACATAAGCTTTATCATCCTTGCAATCATCGCTTATGTGCTGATCCAGATACCGCTAAAGAATGCCGGTAAACCTGATGATCCTGCACCACCGGCATCAGGGATGTAACCAGCAAGCCAATAACGTTTAGCAAGGGCAAGACAACGTCTTGCCCTTCTTTTTATCCAAAGACCATGAACTTCTTTCAACGCAGAAAGATCTTAAAGAAAGCCAACTACCTTGACCTTACACCGGTCAGGATCATGGAGCATGAGATCAGGGAAGATGGAAAGGTGAATATCCTGTTACCGAGGTTTAAGAATAAATTCAGCAGTGCCCTGTTCCAGCCTGCCCGGAAAGCCAGGGAGATTGCAATAAAACTCGATGGCCCTGGTTCAGCCATCTGGCTTATGATTGACGGTGTTATAAGTGTCCACCGGATATGTGAAAACATGAATGATCTCCATCCGGATAAAATGCAACCACCGGAGGAAACGGAGAAACGCATTACACAATTCCTTTCACTCCTTTACCAGCAGCGATATATTACGTTCCGCGAGATCATGGATACATGAAAGAATTTGTAATATCTGTTAAAACATTTTAACTTTGTGGGCGTTATGTAGTCAGAAGGTCAGAAGGTCAGAAGGTCAGAAGGTCAGAAGGTCAGAAGGTCAGAAGGTCAGAAGGTCAGAAGGTCAGAAGGTCAGAAGGTCAGAAGGTCAGAAGGTCAGAAGGTCAGAAGGTCAGAAGGTCAGAAGGTCAAAAGGTCACAGTGTAACAAAGTGAGAAAATTAATGAATCGTGAAAGAATAAGATTAAGAATCAAATTACATCAAACCGACAAAAGCCTGATTCAATAAATCAATTAATCAACAAATCAATTAATCAATAAATAAAAGGAGACAGCCATGAGTAAAGATATCCTGAATCTTGAACCAAAAGCATTATGGAAAAATTTCTATAGTCTGACCCAGATCCCGCGTCCTTCAAAATATGAAGCATTATGCCGGGAGTTTGTCGTAAAATTCGGCCATGACCTTGGCCTTGAAACGATCGTGGATGAAGTCGGAAATGTGATCATCCGCAAACCAGCCACACCAGGCATGGAAAACAGGAAGGGGATCGTACTCCAGGGACATCTTGATATGGTTCCGCAAAAGAACAGCGATAAGGTGCATGATTTTGAGAAGGACCCGATCGACGCCTATGTTGACGGCGAATGGGTAAAAGCCAAAGGGACAACCCTTGGTGCAGATAATGGAATGGGAGTAGCCGCTGCCATGGCCGTCCTGGAATCGAAAGACCTCCAGCATGGCCCGGTTGAAGCACTTTTCACCATTGACGAAGAAACCGGCATGACAGGCGCTTTTGGCCTGAAAGGCGGCCTTCTCAAAGGGGATATCCTGATGAACCTTGATTCAGAAGATGAAGGAGAACTCTATATCGGATGTGCCGGCGGCACAAATGCAAACGTAACATTCAAATATGAAGAGGTTCCGGTTCCTGCCGGTGTAACAGCCTTTAAGATCAGCGTTACGGGCCTTAAAGGTGGCCACAGTGGTGTTGACATCCACCTCGGAAGAGGAAACTCCAATAAAGTCCTGAACCGTTTTCTGTGGCATTCATTCAGCAAGCATGGTTTACAGCTGGCATCTATCGACGGAGGAAGTCTGCGCAATGCAATCCCGCGTGAATCCTTTGCGGTGGTTACTGTTCCGACCGAAAAGAAAAATGAATTCCTGAAGGGCCTTGCCGATTTTGCTCTGATCGTGAAAAAGGAGCTCTCTGCGGTTGAACCCGATATGAAGTGTGACGCAACCCCCGTTGATCTGCCAAAATTCCTGATCGATCCCAAAACATCGAAGAACCTTTTCAATGCCATTTATGGGTGCCCGAACGGTGTGATCCGGATGAGCAATGAGATGCCGGGACTGGTTGAGACATCCACAAATCTCGCCATTGTCAAATCAGATAATAAGGAGATCATCATCCGCTGTCTGCTCCGGAGTTCCGTTGATTCCGCAAAGCAGGATCTCGAACAGATGATGAAAAGTGTGTTTGAACTGGCAGGTGCAACAATTATTTTTGATGGTCAATACCCCGGATGGAAACCGAACCCGGCCTCCCCTATCCTGAAGGCCATGCAGGAAATCTATGAAAAGAAATACGGGAATGTGCCTGAAATAAAAGCAATCCATGCAGGACTCGAATGCGGTCTCCTCGGTGGTGTTTATCCGAACTGGGACATGATCTCATTCGGTCCGACCATCCGCTACCCCCATTCACCGGATGAAAAAGTGAATGTTGCAACTGTTCAGAAATTCTGGGATTTCCTGGTGGAGACCCTAAAATATGTTCCTGCAAAATAAGGGTTAAGACAAAACCCGGATAAATCGTTTTTCGAAGCCCTGAAAAAGCAAAGGCGCTAAAAACACTGATACTGTTTTTAGCGCCTTTTTTACTTAGGTGTGAATTTGGCATTTACCCCGGACTCTATTACTCGACTTCAAAAGCGCAGAAATAATAGTTATTGGCTGCTCCGATCAGTTTGACTTTCCGGTAATAACTCTCAGTGAAATTCGTAAAAGCAAGGAATTCGTGCGTCGGCACGTTGAACTGGTCAAAGAAAATAATGTCACCTTTTTTTAGGAATGGAGCAAGGGAAGTCAGTACATAAAGGGTCGATGTATAAAGATCGGCATCCATCATGAGGACAACGCGTCTGTCATTTCGAAAATTCTTCAGGAATTCCGGCAATGTATCCTGGAAAAGCCCTTTCTGAAAAAAAGCCCTGGGGTCATTAGTTTCAGGAACCGCGGATTTATTGGACATGGCACCTTTTGTAAACCCGCCCCAATCCTCCGGTAATCCTTCGAATGTATCAAACCCGGTGAACCTGGAATCCGGGTTTGTGTTATGCTTCAGCCACCAGTTGAAGGACTCCCCGCCAAACACCCCGAACTCAAGGTAGGATATCGGCTCATCGAGTCTTTTCTCCCCGATCACAAATTCATAAAGCTTATAACGCTTTGCATAATCCCACCTGGGCGAATAGAAATCGTTAAAACGAATGTCCCTGTTTTTGGAAACCCATTTCGAAACCTTTGAAAGATAAGCAAGATTGAGGAGTATCCCGCTGAAAGGCTCAACAAGATGATGGATCCTGAACCGGATAAGGTTCCACTTTGTCTTTCTGATAAGGTTCATTTTAAAGCTCATGTGCCCAGGATTTATTCTTACTGCGGCAAATGTATAAATTTTAAAAAGATGATCAGGTTTTTTTGGTCTTTTCGAAAATAGTTGTATTTTTGCACTCCCAAATTGAATAACGATGACAAAGAGAACTTTTCAGCCATCCAACAGGAAAAGAAAGAACAAGCACGGGTTTCGTGAAAGAATGGCATCTGCCAACGGGCGTAAGGTCCTTGCTTCAAGAAGAGCTAAAGGCAGAAAAAAGCTGACCGTATCAGATGAAAATTTAGGTATGAAATAATTTTCTACCCCTGTTTTAAAATTATTTATAATTTTAGGATATAAAAAGAAGGTAAATATTCGTTTATCTTCTTTTTTTATTTTATAAATTGAGGTTAATCTGAAATCATTATTTATGAAGAACTTTTCTTTCAAAGCAGCAATTCCACATGTAACTGCCATCTTCCTCTTCCTGGTTGTTACCCTTGTATATTTCAGCCCCCTGCTCGAAGGGAAAAGGATCCTTCAGATGGATATCGTCCATTACCAGGGTGTGTCCAAAGAAATAATGGATTACCGTGCAAAATATCATGAGGAGCCTCTATGGACAAACTCTATGTTCGGCGGGATGCCTGCCTACCAGGTATCGACAAATTACCCGGCCAACCTGGTGGGATATTTTGATAAGGTATTCACCCTCGGATTACCACATCCTGCAAGCCTTGTCTTTCTCTATTTCATTGGATTCTACATCCTCTTGCTGGTTCTGGGTGTTAATCCCTGGCTTTCCATAGCAGGGGCGCTTGGCTTCGGGTTCTCCTCCTACTTTTTCGTCATCATCGAAGCCGGCCACAATTCGAAAGCCCACGCAATCGGTTATATGGCACCGGTGCTGGCGGGAATAATCCTGGTGTTCCGTAAAAAATACATTCTCGGAGGTATCCTCACAGCCCTCTTCTTTTCCCTGGAACTAAAAATGAATCACCCTCAGATTACCTATTATCTTGGGATGACGGCATTGATCCTGGGACTTTTTCAACTCTATGATTCCATAAGAAACAAATCCATAATACCCTATTTTACCTCAGTCGGAGTTCTTGTTATCGCCCTCACTTTTGCAGTTCTGAGCAACATTACCAGCTTATGGGCCACCTATGAATATGGGAAATACACCATCAGGGGGAAATCTGAACTATCCACCGAGAAAGAGAACCGGACCTCCGGTCTAGATAAGAAATATGCCACAGACTGGAGTTATGGCATCGGGGAAACCATGACCTTTTTAATCCCGAATTTCTATGGAGGGTCATCCAATGAGAAGCTCAGCGAGAAATCTGCCACTGTGAAACTCCTCAAATCGAATAATGTGCCGGAAGAGAATATCAGCCAGCTGACGTCACAGACTGTTCCATTCATGTACTGGGGGAAACAGCCCTTCACCTCCGGACCTGTTTATATCGGGGCGATCCTTTTCTTCCTGTTTATCCTCGGACTCATCATCGTGAAAGGACCACTGAAATGGTGGCTACTGGCTGCAACAGTCCTGTCCATCGTCCTGGCCTGGGGACGAAATTTCATGCCTGTTACCGACTTCTTTCTCACCTATGTTCCGGGTTACAATAAATTCCGTGCAGTCTCCATGACACTGGTAATTGCAGAACTGACCATGCCGATCCTGGGGATCCTCGCACTCAGAGAATTGTTCAAACCGGATGTTGACCGGAAAAAGTTATTCAGATCATTGCAGATCGCATTCTATATTTCCGCCGGTTTGTGCCTGATTTTCGCCCTGATCCCGGGAATGTTCCTGGATTTTGTAGGTAAGAACGATGCTTCGCTTGGTCTGCCCGACTGGGTGATGCCCGGCATCCTTGAAGACAGGAAAAGCATGCTCCAGGCCGATACATTCCGCTCCTTCGCATTTATTACACTTGCAGCATTAACCCTTTGGGCAGCACTTTACAGTAAACTGAAAATACAATATGTCTACATTATATTGATTACCCTGATCCTCATCGATATGTTTTCATTCAACAAGAGGTACCTTGGCAATGACAGCTTTAAATCACAAACCAAAGTATCGAATCCGTTTGAACCTACCCAGGCTGATGAACAGATCATGCAGGATAAAACCGATCCTGATTTCAGGGTCCTGAACCTGACCAGCAATACGTTCAACGATGCCACCACTTCATATTTCCACAAATCGATTGGTGGATATCATGGGGCAAAACTGCGCCGATACCAGGAACTGATCGAAGGAGGGATTCACAAGGATATCAAGGAATTCTCAACCACAATGAACACGATGAATACCCCTGTTCTGAACATGTTGAACACGAAGTATATCATCGTGCCGGATAATAACCGCAACCCGGTTCCTTTCCCAAATCACTATGCTCTTGGAAATGCATGGTTTGTCAGTGAATTTAAAATGGTGAACAATCCGGATGAAGAAATCAGGGCCCTGGAGAACTTTGATCCGAAAACAGTGGCTATTGTAGATAAGAGATTCAGCGGAGACCTCAAATCCTACACCCCGGGAAAAGACTCCGCGGACCAGATAAAGCTGGATGAATATCGCCCCAATTACCTTGCCTACAGCTACAATACAAAAAAGAACGGGCTTGCTGTTTTCTCTGAGATCTATTATCCGAAAGGCTGGGATGCTTATGTTGACGGCAAGGTGACTCCTGTGTTCCGCGTTAACTATGTGCTCCGGGCCATGGTGCTCCCCGAAGGTTCCCATAAAGTGATCTTCAAATTCGAACCGAAAGTTTATTTCATCGGAGAGAAGATCTCCCTGGCCAGTTCCATCATCCTTATCGTTGCATTCTTCCTTTTCGGGTTCATGGAGATCCGGAAGGCGATGACCGCAAAGGAATGAAAAAAGCATTGATCATCACCTATTACTGGCCTCCCAGCGGGGGTGCCGGGGTACAGCGATGGCTCAAGTTTGTTAAATACCTTCGTTTATTCGGATGGGAGCCGGTTGTTTATACACCCCGGAATCCCGAATATCCCGAGACCGATCAAACCCTTCTGTCCGATGTTCCGCCCGGTATTACTATTCTCAGAACCCCGATCCTTGAGCCATACTCAGCCTATAAACGGTTCATCGGAAGAAATAAGGATGAAAAGATCAGCGCCGGTTTCCTTACTGAGAAAAAAAAGAATTCCGTTCTTGAAAATATTTCAGTCTGGATCAGGGGAAACCTGTTCATCCCTGATGCAAGAAGGTTCTGGATCAATCCTTCCGTCAGATTTCTTGTTAAACAGCTTCAGGATGATCCAGTCGACATCATCATTTCGACAGGACCTCCTCATAGCATGCACCTGATTGGCATGAATGTCAGCAGAAAGTTGAACATTCCATGGATTGCTGATTTCCGTGACCCATGGACCAACATTGATTTTTATCGTGACCTGAAACTCACAAGACGTGCGGATATCAAACACAGAAGACTCGAAAAAATGGTTTTGAAGGAAGCTACTGCTGTGATCACGATAAGCCGGTCCATGGCTGAAGATTTCAACAGGATCCATCATCGGGATTATGAAGTCATCACCAATGGATATGATCCGGAAGATGTAACTGAGCCGGGAGAGATTGTACGGGATGAGAAGTTTTCAATCGCACACATCGGGACCATGGTCAGTACCAGGAATCCGTTTGTTTTCTGGAAAGCGGTCAGATCGATTCTCAATGACAACCCGCAATTCGGGGATGATCTTGTGATCAGGCTTATCGGAAAGGTAGATTTCAAGGTCCTCGAATCGATTGAAGAATACGGACTTACTCCTTATGTTGAACTTGTAAATTACCTTCCCCACCCTGAGGTTGTGAAGATCCAGCAATGCTCACGGGTTCTGCTCCTCATTATCAATGATACCCCGAATTCTAAGATGATACTGACAGGCAAGTTCTTTGAATACCTTGCAGCGCGCCGCCCGATCCTTTGTATCGGGCCAGTGGACGGAGACGCTGCCGGAATCCTGGCTGAAACAGGGGCGGGCCTCATCTCAGGCTTCAGCGACGAAGAGAGCATGAAAGTTCACATCCTTCAATATTATAACAGTTATAAAAAGGGAGAACTTCAACCTGCGAACCGGAACATTGACATGTACTCAAGGAAAGAACTTACCGGGAAACTAGCCACCCTCCTGGACAAATATAAAAGTTAAATTTCTTTGATCTCAGGAGCATCTTCTGGAATTGACTTCACCACCACTTTGGTTTTCCATCGCCCGAACCTGTAATAGATATACGAAAGCAGCAACCCCATCATCCACCCGGTCGGGATGGCCCACCAGATCCCGTTTACACCCATCATCCCGGTTTTTGATAAATAATAAGCCAGCGGGATCCTGATCAACCAGAGAGAAAACAAGGTGATGAACATTGGGATCAGGGTATCACCGGCCCCGCGCATTACACTTCCTGTAACAAACATCATGGAAAAGAAAATATAGAATGATCCTACGATCTTGAGGTAATCATGACCAATTTCTATGACCCTGGGATCATTGGTGAACAGCTGCATCAGGAACCCGCCAAAAAGCACTACCAGTGCAGAAAGAGTGACTGAAATGATGCTTGTAATGACCAGGGTGGCATGGAACCCGGTTTTTACCCGGTGGGGCTTGTTTGCTCCAAGGTTTTGTCCGACAAATGTTGATAGCGCAATAGCAAAGCTCATGGCCGGCATCATGGCAAAGGTATCGATCCGGCCTGCCGCACTGTATGCCGCATTGGCATCAATGCCAAACTGGTTCACGATCCAGTAGAGGGCTACCATGCCGATGGCAAGAAAAGTTTGCTGGAATCCTGTTGGCAATCCAATCCGGATGCTTTTTAAAAAGATCTCCCGGTCGAACTTCAATTCCTTCAGTGAGAACCTCACAATTTTATGTGTCCGGTTCAGGTACCAGATCTGCACCAGGAAGGCTCCCCCTTCCGAAATCACCGTTGCTGTTGCCACCCCGGCAACACCCCAATGGAAGACCGGGACGAAGATCAGGTCGAGAATGATATTCAGGCCCACCGACCCGATCAGAAAATATAGTGGCGTTTTGGAATCGCCCAGACCGCGCAGGATGGCACTGGTTCCATTGTATCCGAAAAGGAAGATCAGACCGGCGAAAAAAATGTTCAGGAATATCTTGGCCTGAGGGATGATCGCTTCAGGAAGGTCGATCATCCGGAAGAGGAGTTCCGAAAGCATGATCCCTGCAAATGTCATGGCGATCGAGGTGTAAAACATGAAGATGTACAATGTATTTATCGCTTTCTTCACACTTCGCAGATCCTTTGCGCCGAAATACTGAGAAATGACAATCGTGAATCCCATTGTTATACCCATGACAAATGCCACCAGGAGAAAGATGATCGGGGAAGATGTTCCAACCGCTGCCAGTGCTTCCTTTCCAATGAATTTCCCTACAATTACGCTGTCGACAACATTGTATAGCTGCTGAAATACATTTCCGAGAAGGATAGGTATCGCAAACCGCGTGATCAGCCTGCTCTCTTTCCCTATGCTCAGATCTTTCATAACTCTAGATAAATGAGGGCTGCAAAGGTACTCAGATTATCGGTTGAAAATGTCGTACCTTTGCTGTAACAACAGTTCGGTCTATCGTTCCGGTCATTTGACCGGGAAGGAAAGTCGGGACAACTCAGAGCACCATACTTCCTAACAGGAAGGCTTCCGGGATATAAAGGCCCGGGAGACAGACAGGGCCACAGAAAATTACCGCCCCCGAATACCGGGGTAAGGGTGAAAACGCGAGGTAAGAGCTCACGATCCGTTCAGGCGACTGAACGGAGGGGTAAACCTTATGGGTTGAAAGACCATGTATATCCCGGGCCATTCCTTTCTCAGGAAAGGATGAAAAAGGCTGCTCGCCTGAATTCCGGAAACGGAATACCGGGAGGGGTAGGTCGATGAAGCCGGCAGGTGACTTCCGGCTCAGATAAATGATAGACTAAAACAGAATCCCGCTTACGGAACTGTTGTTATTTTTCAGCTTCAAGCTGCAGGCTACAGGCTACAGGTTAATGATTAAAATTCGTAATCAGACCTCCGGCCTCCGACCTCCGACCTCGGTTAACGAAATGAAATAAGCCCTAAATAAACATAATTCATTCATAACAATCATCATAATTTGGAACCTTTAAAAAGACGATCCCGTTTTTAACCGTCAATTGTTAATAAAATAGTTGATTTTCCTGATATTTTATTAAAAAACGATTCAATATTTTTTCGTAAATTTGAATAAAATTAGTAATTTTTATCTACTTGATTATGAATGATATAGAAAAAGAAATAGCAAGTCAGAATTATACAGCGGAGAATATCACTGTTTTAGAGGGTCTGGAGGCCGTTAGAAAACGGCCTGCCATGTACATTGGCGATGTAAACATCCGGGGGCTCCACCACCTGGTTTATGAAGTTGTCGATAATTCCATTGATGAAGCATTAGCCGGATATTGCAACACGATTGATGTTTTTATTCACGAAGATAATTCCATAACAGTAACGGATAACGGACGTGGAATACCTACTGATTTCCACGAAAAAGAACAGAAATCGGCACTCGAAGTGGTTATGACCGTTCTTCACGCCGGAGGGAAATTTGATAAAGACTCTTACAAAGTTTCAGGCGGATTGCATGGAGTAGGAGTATCTGTCGTAAATGCACTTTCGGCACACCTTAAAGTTACCGTTAAAAGGGGCGGTATTGTTTATGAACAGGAATATGCATTTGGAAAACCGCTCACTCCTATTAAGCAAATCGGAGAAACTGATAAAACAGGAACAACAGTCACGTTCAAACCTGACAATACAATATTTATCACAGAAAAATATGATTACGAAATCCTCACCTCCCGTCTTCGTGAGCTTGCTTTCCTGAATAAGGGAATTACACTGAATATCACTGACGAAAGGGAAAAGGACGAAAACGGGAATTTCATTTCTGACGTCTATTTCTCCAGCACCGGGTTAAAAGATTTCATCGATTACCTTGACGCCAACCGTGAAAAGTTAATGCCGGAGCCCATTTCGATCGAAGGTGAAAAAAACAACATACCGATCGAAATCGCAATGCAGTATAATACATCCTTCTCTGAAAACATCCATTCATATGTGAATAACATCAACACCCATGAAGGAGGAACCCACCTGGCCGGATTCAGAAGGGCACTGACCAGGACACTGAAAAGCTATGCTGACAAGACCGGCATGCTTTCCAAACTCAAATTCGACATCAATGGCGACGACTTCAGGGAAGGGCTCACGGCGATCATTTCCGTAAAAGTCCAGGAACCCCAATTCGAAGGACAGACCAAAACTAAACTGGGGAACAACGAGGTAATGGGAGTTGTTGACCAACTGGTAAGCGAATTACTGAATTATTACCTTGAAGAACATCCGAAGGAAGCAAAAACCATTGTAAACAAAGTCATTCTTGCTGCCACCGCACGCCATGCAGCGCGTAAAGCCAGGGAACTCGTTCAACGGAAGGGTGTCATGGGCGGATCTGGTTTGCCTGGGAAACTGGCCGATTGCTCCGAAAAAGATGCTTCACTTTGCGAGATCTACCTGGTAGAAGGTGATTCTGCAGGCGGGACGGCAAAACAAGGCCGCGACAGGCATACGCAAGCGATCCTCCCTCTTCGTGGAAAGATCCTGAATGTGGAAAAAGCAATGCAGTACAAGATCTTCGACAGCGAAGAAATAAAGAATATTTATACCGCACTTGGCGTCACCATCGGAACAGAAGATGACAGTAAAGCACTAAACCTCGACAAACTGCGTTATTACAAGATCATTATCATGACTGATGCTGACGTAGACGGAAGCCATATCTCAACATTGATCCTAACCTTTTTCTTCAGATGTATGAAAGAACTGATTGAAAACGGACATGTTTACATTGCAACACCACCACTCTACCTGATCAAAAAAGGAAGTACAGAACGATATTGCTGGACCGAAGAACAACGCCAGCAAATCGTCCAGGAATTCGCTGCAAACGGCAAAGAATCAGGGATCCATATCCAGCGGTACAAAGGTCTCGGGGAAATGAATGCCGAACAACTCTGGAGTACAACCATGAATCCCGCATCAAGGACCCTTCGGCAGGTTACCATAGAAAACGGAACTGAAGCCGACCGGATCTTTTCCATGCTTATGGGGGATGATGTTCCGCCACGTCGTGAATTTATTGAGAAAAATGCAAAATATGCAAACATCGATGTCTAACATATAACCATTCTATAAGCCTGCGTAATGAATCAGAAAAAATACATCTACATAATTTCCGGGATCGTGATCCTGGTCATTATTGCGCTTTTCCTGACAAAATCAGGCAAACAGAAGCAGGTTCTGGTCAGGGTGAAAAAAGGCACTTTCCCGATTGAAGTCACCACAACAGGTGAACTTATCGCTAAAAGTTCTGAAAAGATATACGGACCAGCTTCATTGAGACAAGTTCAGATCTGGCAGGTCAAAATACAGGATATTATCCCTGACGGAACGGTTGTGGATTCCGGGCAATATGTTGCAACCCTTGACAGGACTGAGATCTCCAATAAGATCAAAGATGAGGAAACCAATCTTGAAAAGTTTGAAACCCAGCTTACCAAAACAAAACTTGATACTTCCCTCCAGTTACGGCAGATCAGGGATGATCTGGTCAACCTGAAATATTCCCTGGAAGAGAAACACCTGATGCTTGAACAGTCGAAATATGAACCACCGGCAACAATACGCCAGGTTGAGATTGACCTTGAAAAAACACAACGAACACTTGAACAGACTGAAAAAAACTATAAACTTAACTACGAAAAAGCATTGGCGAATATGCAGGAAGTCAACGCCTCCTATTCCCAGGCAAAGCGAAAGCTGAATGATCTTCAGAATGTACTAAAACAATTCACCATTACCGCTCCGAAACGGGGAATGCTCATATACAAACGCAATTGGGACGGTTCAAAACTGGGGATTGGCGGCACGTTGAACATCTGGGAAAACGTGGTGGCTGAACTCCCCGATCTGTCTTCCATGATTTCAAAAACATACGTAAACGAGATTGATATAAGCAAGGTCAAGGTGGGACAATCCGTTAACATTGGTATCGATGCTTTTCCGGAAAAGAAATTTACAGGGAAAGTAACAGAAGTTGCTAACATTGGCGAACAACAGCAGAACTCAAATGCAAAAGTGTTCGAGGTGAAGATCATTGTGAAAGAGTTCGACTCAATACTACGTCCAGCCATGACAACCAAGAACACCATCATAACGGCTGAAATTAAAAATGTTTGCTTTGTCCCCATCGAATCGATTTTTAGCAATGACAGCATCAGTTATGTATATAAAAAGAAAGGCGGATCACTTGAAAAACTGCAGGTGATTGTTGGACAGAGCAATGAAAACGAGATCATCGTCAAAGAAGGGCTTAAGCCTGATGATGAAGTTTCCCTTGTTCCTCCTGAAGATGAGGAAAAATTAAAATTGGTTCCATTATCCAAAGAAATCCTGGCCAAATACAAAACAAAACCTGAAGAAAAGCCTGTTAAACAGGCTGATGTTAAAGGAGTACCGGATGAAATCCCCGGCCAGCTTAAGTCGATGATTAAGAAATAACCCAGCCCCTTTGTTCGAACGCTATAAATATATTCTGAATATTGCGCTGGAAGCGGTCTTCCTGAATAAATTCAGGTCGATGCTCACAGCACTGGGCATCATTTTCGGAGTTGCAGCAGTAATCGCAATGATGGCTATTGGAAATGGCGCGAAGAAGGAGATCCTCGATCAGATGAAGCTCGTAGGAGTCAACAACATCATCATTACCCCCAAGGCAGAAAAATCAAAAGGACAGGAAAACAAGGATAATTCTTCCTCACAGTCTGGCGACCAGAAACAGAAAACGGAAGGGAAATATTCTCCTGGACTTACCATGAAAGATGCGGAAAGTATAAAAGAGTTTCTTCCTTCTGTCGAAAAAGTCAGCCCGGAGGTCATTTACGAAACCGACGTTATCAAAGATGGAAAAAGGTCGACGACCAAGCTGACCGGTGTCACACCTGCATTCTTCAGCGTTTTTAACCTCGAAGTTTCCCAGGGAAACATGTTCAATGAAGAACAGTTGCGGGAAGGTAAAGCAGTTTGCATTATCGGACCGGCCGTAAAATCAAGGTTCTTTCCAAAGGAAAATGCGATCGGAAAAGAGATCAAATGCGGATTTATCTGGCTTAATGTGATCGGTGTCCTTCGCTCCCGCGAGGTAAGCCAGTCAACAGTCGATCTTGGTATATCCGATTACAACAATACCATTTATGCACCGATACAGACATTGCTTCGGCGTTTCAAAGACAGGTCATTTGTTTCTACCAACAATGATTCCAGGGGTACTGTTGACATGGGCGATATGGTGGTATCATACAGCAGCGAGTCTGATGCTGCAAAATCAAAGAACCAGGTTGATAAAATTGTGGTGCAGGTCAGGGAAAGCGAGCAGATTGGACCGGCAACGGAAATTCTCAAACGGATGATGCAACGCAGGCATGCAGGTGTTGAGGACTTTGAGATCAAGGTACCGGAGTTGCTGCTCAAGCAGGAACAACGGACAAAAGACATCTTTAACATTGTTCTTGGAGCAATTGCCAGCATCTCCCTGATCGTAGGCGGGATCGGCATCATGAACATCATGCTGGCATCGGTGATGGAGCGAATAAAAGAGATCGGGATCAGGCAAGCCATCGGGGCAAGGAAAAAAGATATCATCTTCCAGTTCCTTTCAGAAGCTACGATCCTGAGCATCACAGGCGGACTGATCGGCATCATCCTCGGGGTCATCATTTCGAAACTGATCACCCAGCTTACCGGTATCCTGACTATCGTTTCACCGATCTCCATCGTAATTTCGTTTGGCGTTTCAGCTACGGTTGGTATCCTTTTTGGCTATATGCCTGCAAAAAGGGCTGCAATGCAGGATCCGGTTGCTTCCCTGAGGTATGAATAATCCATAAAACCTTTATCTATGAATTGGTTTACACTCCGCTTCCTCATTCTAATCACACTCATCCTTTCTTTTGATACTTTTTTGTATTCCCAGTCTGTCATCTCCACACTCACTCTCCAGGAAGCCATCCAGATCGCACAAAAGCAATCCCCGGATGCCATGATTGCAAAACAGCAGTTCAAGGAGAGTTTCTGGGATTACCGTGCCTTCAGGAGCCAGTACCTTCCTCAACTGAACCTGAACACCACAGTTCCGAATATAAGCCGGAACTACACACTGATCTATAACGCGAATGATACAAGCCAGTACTTCGTTCCCCAGGAGACAAACCGTTTTGACGGGACTTTGTCCCTGAACCAGGCCATCGGATTTTCAGGTGGAAGTATTTCCCTTATGTCGAACCTGATCCGGCTGGATGATTACCTGCACTCCCCTCCTTCACTGAACTATAACAGCACACCCATTAATATAGTGTTTGACCAACCATTGTTCAAATATAACTCCTACAAATGGGACCGGAAGATAAAGCCCATGCAGTATGATAAAGCCAAGCGAAAATACCTTGAGGATGTCGAACAGATTTCAATCAACACGGCTAACTATTTCTTCGACCTCCTTCAGGCTCAGATCAGGAGTAAAATTGCCGGGATCAACCTTGAAAATAATGATACCCTCTACCAAATCGGGCAAGGCCGTTATAAAATGGGCAAGATCGCAGAAAATGAACTCTATACAATGGAACTGAATACTCTGAACGCTCAGGCGGAAGTCGAAAATGCAAAGATATCCCTTGACAATGCATTGTTCAGATTGAAATCTTACCTCCGGCTGAAGGACGACACCATACCAATCCGTCTGATTCCCCCTGTCATCACAGAGTTTTTCAGGGTTGACCCCTTAAAAGCCGTTGAGTTGGCTAACATCAACTCCTCGAAAGTCCTTGATTTTTCAACACAGCTTCTGGAGGCAGACCGTGAAGTCAATCAAACAAAAATGGACGGGCGATTTGATGCAAATATTCATGCAGAATATGGTCTGACCCAGGAGGCAAACAGCCTTTACGATGTATACCATAATCCAAAGGATAATGAAATATTGCGGTTATCCCTGAATATTCCGATTATGGACTGGGGTTATGCGCGAAGTTTCATAAAAAAAGCAGAATCGAAGCGTGAAGTGGTCAGGTACCAGGTGGAGCAGGACAGGATCGATTTCCAACGATCCATATACCTATTCGTGGCACAATTCAATATCCAGAAGAAACAGCTTTTCATCGCTGCAAAGGCTGATACTGTTGCGGAAAAAACCTATGCCGTGACAAAAGGCCGGTATCTCATCGGAAAAAATGTTGCCATCAATGATCTTAATATTGCACAAATAGCTATGGACAATGCGAAGGTTTCCTTTTATGATGCATTGAAGACATACTGGGTTACCTATTTCCAGATCCGTAAACAGACCCTTTTCGATTTTCAATACAATGAGACGTTGAAATTCAATTTTGATTTCCTGAAGTAAGTTTCTTTTTTATTAATAACCTTTCTAAATAATATTCATACCTTTGCAACGAATATTAACTAAAAAATTATACATATGGCAGTACTGGTTGGAAAAAAAGCTCCTTTATTTGAAGCTGATGCCGTTGTAAACGGCGGTGATTTCGTTGAAAAATTTTCACTTGAGCAATATATCGGAAAAAAACATGTGGTATTTTTCTTCTATCCAAAGGATTTTACCTTCGTCTGTCCAACGGAGATAATTGCATTTCAGGATAAGCTGAAGGAATTTGAATCCCGGAATGTGGTCATAGTCGGATGCTCTACCGATTCCAAATTCTCACACTGGGCATGGCTGCAGAGCGAACGCAAGAATGGCGGGATCAAGGGTGTTACGTATCCTTTGGTGGCTGACCTTTCAAAGACCATTTCAATGAATTTCGATGTCCTTGCAGGCGAGTACATTTACAATGATGATGGTACTATTGAATTTGACGGGGAACCCGCTGCCTATCGTGGTTTGTTCCTGATCGATAAACAGGGTATAGTGCGCCACCAGGTTGTGAACGACATGCCGCTCGGCAGAAGCATTGATGAAGCGCTACGGATTGTGGATGCCCTCCAGTTCTTTGAGGAAAACGGGGAAGTCTGCCCGGCTGACTGGCACAAAGGTTCCATTGGCATCAAAGAAACAGCAGCAAGCATAGCTGCCTATTTAGACAAGCACTGATTAAGAGATCTTTTACACAAGGTAATACTCAAGCCTGGGAAATTTTCATCCGGCAAACTTTGTTTTTCGGGTAACCGTTATTGATCCATTTGAAAGGATAAAAGGATGAAAAGATGCACTTTTCGTCCTTTTATGTTTTTGGGGGTAATAGTGCACTCTACAGTTAAATCAGGGCATTCAGCGCTTTTACAAGGTCGGAAATTCAGATGCGATCCGTTACCTGAACCTTATCAGTTGCGTTTTTATTCTGTCTGACTTAAATACGATGCGATAGTTCTTTCTGGTTACGGTATTTGTATCAGCCAGAAAAATGTAAGCATAGTCATCACCTCCAGTTAATCCAATGCGGTCAAGAGGAGTCAACCAGGAAAGTTTTTTTGTGCTTTTGTAAAAATTCATGGTTGGCTCGAACAGCCAATTGATCCCCACTTTGACCTTATGACCCTGGATCGGATCCTTCTTCTGGTCAGCGATAAGCGCCAGAACTGCATTTTTTGTTTCACTGTCATAACCCCATTCAGAGCAATCTGTAAAATTCCTGTTACGGTAAAAATGCAGACCTGATAATATCGCAGCTACTACCAGAATTGAAATGAAAAAGCACCGTCCCTTGCCATGACTCAGAAAATCCAATAAATAGCCCAGATTTAAAACGAACAGCGGTAGAAGAAATAAGGCGAACCGTCCGATCAGATAATCTGTTTTCAATAAGTCAAATTGCAGGATTGTTTCTGCTCCGATGATCAGAAATATCATGTTTACAATGATCCATGATCGGTTCTGGTCGAGAAAATTCTTCAGCGATTTTAAAGTATTGAGGAGGATCAGGGCAAAGGAACCCCATAAAACCAGGATAATGATCATCTTCATGCAGAACAACTGTAATGCGTTTAGCTGCATCCCGGGCAAGATATTATAAACTATAGAGGTGACCGAGTCGCTGATAAATCCCTGTTTCCCCCCAAAATTCAATGTATTGAACTTAATCGCTCTCCTGATTGGTTCGTACAGGATGAGGATGATTGGTATCAAACATAAAAGATTGGTCCTGTTCGCCGTTATAAAATTAAATTTCACATTCCTGTTGAAATGAGTTTCAGCAAATCTTATAATATTGTAAACCAATAATGCTGCAACATAATAGGTCAGCATGGTAAAGCTGCTTAAAATGGCCAGCAGACCGGCCAGGTTGAAAAGCACCAGGTTCTTATCCCTTTTATGTTCAAAAGATGTAATAAGGTGATAAAGGCTCATGGTCATAAATCCAATAGACATTCCGTATCCGCGTGCTAAACCAAAAAAATCCATGAGTACACTGTTTGTTGCCAATACAATGAATATGCAACATGAAATGACAGGATTCAATCTTTTCAGCAATAACACTGTATAAATCAGGAAGACCAGGAATAGCAATAAATTCGGGAGTCTCAAAGCAAATTCTGAGCTACCGAAAAGCATTTCAGAATATTTTACCCCCAGGGTGTTTAAAATGTGGTTATTTGTGTATGCACCCTTGTTTGACAGAATATCCAGAAAACTTTGTGACACGTAATGGTTGTATGAAAAGCTTTCATCGTGTGTGAAAGAAGCCACTGAGGATTTTTCTGCAATGTATAAAAAAACCATGACCCCGGTAATGACAATGATTATCGTGCCTGGTTTAAGTTTTTTCAGCCTTTCGAAAAACAAGTGAATGTAGGTCATATTTTAGTCAATCTTTTGATAGACCGAATACTCTATTTCTCTGCCGTGATCATCCGCTTTGATATCTAAGAGATTAACGAAACCAGGGTGTTGTTCAATATCTGATTTCCTGATATTTGATTCAACAACGGAAAACCAGTTCTCCCAGATAATAAGATCTGACGGCATTACATGGTCCAGGTCTTGCACTGAAAGGGACATTCTTTTGTTCTGATCAAACCAGTCGATGTGTAAAACTTCGGACAAATAAGGATGGCAGCAAAAAAGCCGGCCATTTCCCCTGTTCCGTTCTTTGACAAACTGAGCAGCTTCGATCGCCATCAGCTGATCCCTGCTGAGGGTCATATCTCGTTTCCATTGTATTGCTGCCGGATTGGATGTGAACGGAAATATCATCACATAAAGAACGAATAATGTCTGGATCATCAACTTCAATTTTTTCCTGGCTTCCATGAACCGATTCTCTGTAGCAAAATTGAATCCCATTAGCGCAATTATGGCAATAAGAGGAATTACTCCAATAAAAACACGCTTGAGCCCCATTGAATTAAATATTCCCAAATACCAGAAAAGGCTATGAGCAACGAAAAAAGCCAAAAATCCAACGAATACAAGAATTATCTCTTCCGGGGATTTCCTGAATTTCGAAACCTTTGCGATCAAACTTACAAATCCTGTCACAAAGAGAACATAAATCGGCAACCCGATGATATAGTATAGTTGATCGGCAAAATGAAATATTTTCCCACTTCCATAGGGACTGCTCATATTGGCATATGGAATCCTTTTAAAGACCCAAAAAATATCATGATGAAAGAAAACACCTGAGATTGTATAGGCTGCGGAGCCAACCAGCAAATATGGAATAACGCGCCACTGCTTCTTAATAATAAGGTAAAATAAAAACACACCCATGATGATATATCCTTCTGACCTGATGAAAGGCAGGAAAGATAATATAATGCCTGCTGCTATATATTTGTGCTCCACCGATAAAAACAGAATAAATGCTACAGTAAAGGCAAATAAAGGTTCCGTTAATCCGGAAAATGTGAGAATATAATAGAGCGGGGTAAATACCAGGAAAACCGCACACAGAACTGCATTCCTTATATTTAAAGCCTCAGCTGATTTATAGGTAAAGAAGATTGTCAGTAACACAAGCAGAGCATTAAAAACCTTAATGCCATTAAAACCAAAGTGAGCAAAGGGAAAAGCTAATAAAACGAAGACGGGCTTTGCCCATTGATCGAAGAAAAGTTCCGGATGAACCGGTGCATACTTGGCAAACAGATAGTGTAATATGCTGTCACCTGCATCCCCGGTGCCATTAAAGAATATGATTGTAAAGATTGCGATAATTACGTAAGCGAAGAGAATATAGTAAATGATCCTTTTCATACCTTATGCAGTTTGAGAATACAATTCAGTATCCAGATTCATTTTACTGGTTTTACAGGACCGAATTCCTGCCGAGATTTTTTGCTTCAACCCAGAACCGCTCCATCTCTTCTAGTGTCATCTCATTGAGGGCCTTGTTTGACTTCTTGGCCTGTTCCTCAATGTACTGAAACCGTTTGATGAATTTCAGGTTTGTTCTCTCAAGGGCGTCATCTGGATTGACATTAATAAAGCGGGCATAATTGATTAAGGCAAAAAACAAGTCCCCGACTTCCTCTTCCTTTTTTTCAGGATCATTCCCATTTACGAGAACGTCCTTAAGTTCATTCATTTCTTCCAAAACCTTTGCCCACACATCTTCTGTACTTTCCCAATCAAAACCAACACCGCTTGCCTTCTCCTGTATCCGGTATGCTTTCACAAGAGATGACAGGGAATTTGGCACTCCCGAGAGCACCGATTTATTTCCTGCTTCCGTCAGCTTAATCTTTTCCCAGTTGTCCTTAACATTTTTTGCATCGGTGACTTTAACATCACCAAATATGTGTGGATGGCGATGAATCAATTTTTCTGTAATTGTATTTAATACATCAAGAATATCAAAAGAGCCAGACTCAGATGCGATTTTTGAATAGAAGACAAGATGCAACATCAGATCCCCTAATTCCTTTTTTATTCCATCCATATCCTTGCCAAGGATCGCATCCGAAAGCTCGTGGGTCTCTTCAATTGTAAGGTGACGGATGCTTTCCAACGTCTGCTTTTGATCCCAGGGACATTTTTCCCGCAGTTCATCCATGATCTCCAGTAATCTGCCAAACGCTTCAACTTTCTTTTCCATCAATCGGTTTTTGTGCAAAATTAAGAATTTATCAATCGTGCCCTTTCAAATAAACAAACCGGATCTCCCCGGCCAATCAGAAATTCCTCATACCTTTGTGAGTGGTAAAAACAAACACAGGTACTATTGAAAAGAAATATTCGCAATAATTCCCTGGAATTTTTCCTAGTCCTTAGCTTCCTGATATTGTCCTTCTCTTTTCCCCGTGTTTCTAATGCCCAGTATCAGCATAAGTTATTCACTTCCAATTTAATGATTGAAGGGAAGGTTTACTATGGGTTTATTTATGCCCATCACCTGGAGCTGGAAATTTTTAATAGTCATGTAATGGCCTTCGAAGTAAGCATATTGCAGCAAACCTACGGCAGGCACAAATGGGAGATTGCGTTTAATTACCCGATTATCGGCATTGGGATGTGGTATTCCTCCCTGGGGAAATCCCCTTACCTGGGATCAGCCTTAGCACTTTTTCCGTACATCAATTTCCCCCTCTTTAAGAATGACAAGCTAATGTGCAATTTCAGGTTCGCCCTTGGAATCGGATACCTGACAAAAAAGTTTGACAGGCTTGAGAATTATAAGAACCTGGCCATTGGATCTCATTTTAATGCTGCACTGAATGTGATGCTGGAGGCCCGATACAGATTAAGCAACATGATCATCCTTACGGGTGGAATTGCCCTGCAGCATTTTTCAAATGGTTCGCTAAAATTGCCCAATTATGGATTGAATATTCCGATGATAAATGCAGGAATCGTTTACCGTTTGGCCAGGAAGAACAAGGACATTGGTGATCATTTTTACCCCCCGGTGGAACCATTTTCTGCAATAATCAGGCATTCCATTGAATTCGATTTTGGTGCAGCCATCGGATACAAGAACTTGTCGGCAATATTGGGAAGGAATTTTCTTGTTTATCACTTCTATGAAAACACTTTGTTCCCAATCAGCAGGAAAAGCCAGGTCGGATTTGGCTTTGATCTGTCCTATGATGGATCCCATGTTGCCATTCTTGATAAAGCAGGTGAATCCTATAGTTCGATGTTTCAGATCATGAGACCCGGCATCAATGCAGCTTATAACCTGAATATGGGTAAATTAAATTTCATCGTTAATCTTGGTTATTATTTGGGAGGGAAGGTCACCAATAATGGCCCATTATATGAAAAATTTTCGCTCCAATATAATTTCTCGAAGAGCTTTTTTGCAAATGTAATGCTGAAAGTGCATTTCGGCAGGGCTGATTATATAGGCTGGGGCTTAGGTTACAGGTTTTTGTACCTTTATGGAAAAAAACCTGTAAAAACCAGGTTTACGCCACCTGTAAGATCAATGGAGACGGATTAATGTCATTTATCATCTTTGGCGTGAAAACCCAACATATGAGGTTTATAAAATTTTCTACTGTAAGTTTTTCCATTGGAATCGCATTAACGATCATCCTTATCTCAGGGTGTGGGAAGTCCACAGATTGCCTGTCAAATTCCGGCGAGGTAATCAGAGAAGAAAGGCGCGTTGAAGATTTTGACAGTATTGACGTCAGAAACTATGTAAACCTGATTCTCAGTCAGGACAGCATCAATAAAGTGGTTGTCGAATCAGGAGCAAACATAATCAATGGAATAACAACGGAAGTGACTGGAAACACACTGATATTAGATAATACCCTTGCATGTAAATGGCTTAGAAGCTATAATACACCGGTCAATGTCTATATTTCAGCAAAAAATCTTTCAAAAATTATTTACTCCTCATCTGGCAACATTTCATCAGATAATACAATTACATCAAAAAAGATTATTTTGGACATCCTGGAAGGAGCTGGTTCAATCGATCTTAACCTTAATATAGACGAGGGCATTTTCATCCTGCGCATGGGAACAGCAGATGTAAAGTTACACGGTATCTGTAAGATCAGCTCCGTTTATTCGGGTGAATTTGGCTTATTCCAGTTAAGTGATCTGAAAACAAATTTTACCTTCATTACCAATAAAGGATCGAATGACTGCTACATCAATGTAAATGATTACCTGGTTGCAACCATTACGTCAATCGGAAATATCTATTATACCGGGAATCCTGATTCAGTCAGTACAAATATCACCGGGCAAGGAAAGCTGATACAATATTAATAGGCTTTTGCAAAAACCACCCGCTGAGTGGAAGGTTTACCAGAATAGATACATTTCCCCTCTTCCCTGGGATTGTTCAATGGTATTACCCTGATGGTCGCCTTTGTTTCGTCCTTGATCTTTTCTTCGGTTTCCGGAGTACCGTCCCAATGTGCATAAAGAAAACCACCCTTCTCTTCAAGGGTTTTCTTGAACTCATCCCATGTATTTACATAAAATGAGTTATTCTCCCTGAATGACAGAGCCCTGTTGTAAAGATCCTGCTGTATTTTATCCAGCAGGTGAACAATCTTTGTTTCAATGTCTGTGATCTGGAATGTCTCTTTTTCCAATGTGTCTCTTCTGGAGATTTCAACCGTACCCTGCTCAATATCGCGCGGTCCGATCGTCATTCTGACAGGCACTCCTTTAAACTCATATTCTGAGAATTTCCACCCCGGTTTGTGCGTATCACGGTCATCGTATTTGCAGGTGACACCAAGTTTCCGAAGGGCTTCAACGACAGGGATAACCTTTTCTGTGATCATTGCCAGCTGTTCTTCATTTTTGAACACCGGTACGATCGCAACCTGGATGGGTGCAAGCTTTGGAGGCAGGATCAGGCCGTTATCATCTGAATGCGCCATGATCAACGCGCCCATCAATCGAGTGGAAACGCCCCAGGAAGTCGCCCAGACATAATCCAACTGATTCTCCCGATTAAGGAATTTCACATCGAATGCCTTCGCAAAATTCTGTCCCAGGAAATGTGATGTACCAGTCTGCAATGCCTTCCCATCCTGCATAAGAGATTCAATGGCATAAGTATCGATCGCTCCGGCAAACCGTTCTGCAGGGCTTTTTGTCCCTTTAAGAACGGGCAAGGCCATCCAGTTTTCCGCAAAATCAGCGTACACATTAAGCATTGTTTCCGCTTCTTTTATGGCTTCCTCCTTTGTTGCATGGGCGGTATGACCTTCCTGCCAGAGAAATTCCGCGGTACGGAGAAACAACCGTGTCCTCATCTCCCAGCGCACTACATTAGCCCATTGATTAATCAGTATCGGGAGATCCCTGTAAGATTTAATCCAGTTTTTATAAGTGTCCCAGATAATCGTTTCAGATGTCGGTCTGACAATCAGTTCTTCCTCAAGTTTTGCATCCTCATCCACAACGACGCCTTTGCCATCAGGCGATTGTTTTAGCCGGTAATGGGTAACGACGGCACATTCTTTTGCAAAACCCTCAACATGGCTGGCTTCACGGCTAAAGAACGATTTGGGTATGAACAGGGGGAAGTAAGCGTTCGAGTGACCTGTGTCCTTGAACTTTTTATCGAGTGCTGCCTGGATTTTTTCCCAGATTGCATAACCATACGGTTTAATAACCATGCACCCGCGTACCGCAGAATTTTCAGCCAGGTCAGCTCTAATTACCAGGTCGTTGTACCATTGAGAATAATTCTCTTCTCTTGTTGGAAAATCTTTTGCCATTTTTACTTTATGGTATAATATTTGCTAACTTTCAGTGTAATCTGATAAGATCGCAAAAGTAATAATATTCCAGAACTCTCAGACAATAAACATACCCAAACCGCTCCAAAGGAGGAATAACAATGAAAAAAATTGTAGCAATATTCGGGATTTTAAGCCTGCTCGCTGCAGGATGTAAAACCCAGCAGAAAACATCTTCCCTGAACAAAGATGATGTTTACTATTCAAAGCCGGTAACCAACCAGCCGGCACAGCAGGAAACCGCTTCAAAAATGGACCTGTCTGCACCAAAGACCGTTGCTCCCTCTGATGACAATTCAGCAGTACCACCGGCATCAGCCAATTACAATGCGGATGATAATGATTATTCGTATTCTGCAAGGATTAAACGGTTCAATGAACCCGTTGGAGATCTTGGTTATTATAGCGATGCTTATACCAATCCCAAGAATTATGACACCACTGTAAAAAGTTCTCCGGATGTCAATGTGTATGTTGGCGGAGGATACGGATTCAGTGATTACAGCCCTTCCATTTCGTTCGGCATGAGCTGGGGGTGGGGCTCCTGCGGGTATGGTTATCCTTACTATTGGGGTGGCTGGGATTATCCTTATTACGGGTATTATCCTTACTATGGGTATTATCCATATTGGGGCTATCCTTATTATTACGGATATGGAGGTTATTGGAACGGATACGCCGACGGCTATTACGATGGTTATTACGGTTATCCTTACGGGGGATATCCATACAGCGGATATTATGGACAACGATCGGCATTATGGACCACTGACGGCTATAGCAGCGGGAATGCCAGGGAAACCACTTCCCCGGCAACATCAGCTGCAACAAAGAATTTAACAACGGTTCCTGCCGGTGCCAGTACAAGATCCACTTCGATACCGACCCCTCCAAAGGAATCCCCGTCTTCCAGATCAGAAATACAACGAAATTCGCCGGACCCAAAATATACTGCACCGTCACAGAGAAGTAATGCCGGAGCTACCACACAGACATCAAGGCAGGTACCTGCAGATCAGCAGCGTTACAATTATTCCAGGTCTTCAGGTCAGAGTCCGGCCTCATACCAGCGCGGTAAAGCAGGAAATACTGCCAACAATAACCAGGCACAGCGAAATGCCGCTCCACGCTATGCAAAGCCGGGGTATTCTGCTCCCGCACGCTCATCGAAAACGCAGACATATGCATCACCTGCTTACAGACAGCCGAAATCAAGCCAGGAATATATCAGCCCTAGAACCCAGGGGGGGCAGGATAATTCAGGATCAAGGTCTTCAAGCTATTCAAACGGCGACAGGCGTGGATCCCAATCAAATTACAGCCGGAGCACTCAATCAAATTCCACACCATCCAATAACAGGAGCTACCAATCCGCTCCTTCAAGAAGCTACACACCTTCAAACTCAAATCCTTCCGGATCTTATAATTACTCAGCACCTTCCCGGTCAGGAGGCAATAACAGCTATTCCGCGCCTTCTCAATCAAGCGGAGGCAATAATTATTCCGCGCCTTCACGTTCAAGTGGTGGCAGCAGCGGCGGTGGCGGAGGTAATTCCGGTGGATCTGGAGGAGGCGGTAGGAGAAGATAATCTGAATTTTAACCTGAAAGAATATGAAGACCATTAATAAACTTGTTGTTGCAGTTGTACTAATTACGGGGTTGACAGATGTTTCATTTTCTCAAAATTCGGTTGATGCACTAAGATATTCCAGGATCTTTTACCAGGGAACCTCGAGGTTTCAGGGAATGGGTGGTGCCTTTGGAGCTGTTGGTGCTGACTTTTCCGCACTGGCCATCAATCCCGCAGGAATAGGATTGTACAAATCAACCGAATTTACAATCACACCGGAAGTTTGGATCGGACATTCAGTTTCCGATTACAATGGGGTCAAATCAACAGATGACATCGGTAATTTTGCGTTGGGAAACGTAGGTTTCGTTTTCAGCATCAAACCTCCCAATGCCCAGAAAAAAGGAGGCTTTCAGAATTTCAATTTCGGATTCGGGATCAACAGGCAGAACGACTTTAATACCAGGACTTTCATTTCCGGTCCGAATAATACAAGTTCGCTGATGACAGGCTACACAAATGTCCTCAATAACCAGCCCTGGATGTCATCCGATGATATTAACTACGATTATCCCTTCGACATTGCTCCGGCATACAATGCAAACCTGATCTATTATAATGATTCACTGGGAAAATATACATGCGATGCAATGAACGGAGGCGTTTATCAGCAAAATGAGGTGACAACTTACGGATCGATCAATGAGTTTGATATGTCATTCGGAGCAAGTTTCGAAGATAAACTCTATTTTGGCGCCACATTCGGAATTCCATGGATCCGTTACTATGAACGGTCAACATATAGTGAAATAAGGACTGATCCATCCGTTTATCCGTTTCAATCGTTGTTGTACAACCAGTATCTTGAAACCACGGGAACAGGTATAAATTTAAAAGTTGGAGTTATCTACCGTCCTATTCCCTGGTTCCGCGTGGGAGTAGCAGTTCATACACCGACCTATTATGGCAATATGAAAGACACCTGGAACAGTGATATTGCTTCCTCCTTTACAGATTCGACTCAATGGAACTCCGTTCAATATTCACCCATCGGAGATTTCCATTACCAGATGGCCACTCCTTTCCGTGCCATCGGAAGCATGGCATTTCTTATCGGGAATGCAGGTGTTTTCAGTGCAGAGTACGAATTCGTGGATTATAACCAGGCCAGGTTCTATTCAAGTGATGAATCGTTCCAGGACGTGAATGACGAGATCCGGAATAAATATACCATTCCTTTGAACCTCAGGTTCGGGACTGAATGGAGGATTCAGAATTTCAGGATCAGGGGCGGATTCGGGTATTATGGAAGTCCTTACAAGGGAGGCGGAACCCAGGGGGAACGATACACTGCTTCCGGGGGAATTGGTTACCGCGGTAAATATTTCTTTTTTGACGCAGGCTATACCTGGGCAAAAATGTCGGAGGATTATTATCTCTATGATCCGGCCCTGGTGAATCCATCCCACAACATTCAGTATTCGCATGCCATCTCGACAACTTTCGGGGTACGTTTTTAAGGTTTGCCTTTTTTAATTCTTGCAAGACCAGCCTTAGCTTTCTGACTAAGGCTGTTTTTGTATTCCTCAACAGGCATCGACAATGATAACCGGTAATACTTACCTGCTTCGGCATACTTCCCCGCCCCTTCATAGATAATCCCAAGCTGAAGTGCGGCATTGGCGGCAAAATAGTACGGAAGCTCTGCACCGAGTGAGATCGCTGTTTCGTAATTCTGTATTGCCTTGGCAATGTTCCCCATTTCATGATAGATCCGGCCCAGGCGGTAGATGTATTCAAGAAGATCCTTTTTCGAAAACAACGTCGTGGACAGGCTCCTGTCGAGGAGTTCATGCAGTGCCCGGCTGTAATATCCTCCATCAAAAAGCAATCGCGCCCTTAAGAGGGTAACATTCGGGATTTCCTTTTTTTGCGCCTCCTTCAATGCCTGCTTATCTTCATCAACGTACGTGTAACCGACCTTAAGGACCATCCCGATATATACTTCATATCGTTTCATATCGCCATGGATGAGTGCCGACCATGCCAGTTTCTGGCAGGCTGCCTTCAGGTAGTTCATTCCATGAAATTTATTCAGGAACTCCAGAAAATGGATGTCAGCCTTTGGATCAAGGCAGTTCAGTTCGGAAACTCCTGTTAAATAGTCAAGAAATAATATCGGATGCCGATCAGGTGGGTTTGAAAATCCTGAAAGTATTTTAATGGCTTCATCATTAAAGCCTGTTTTCATCAGGATGCTAGACCTGTAATAGACAGAAAGAGGATTCCGGTCATTTTCATTTTTATCCATGGTAAAGTCTGACTGCCTGAGGATATTCAGTGCTTCGGTCTTGTCCTTTTTAAGGTTGACCTGGATAAATGCAAGATAGAAAAGGATCTCCGGTTTGAACATCCTCACAACCTCATCATTTCCCTGGTAGGAAATGATCGATTCGAGGTCATTAACGCCTTGTTCAACCGATCCTTCAAGACCCATAAGGTTTGCAAGCCATTTATATTGCTCGGGGATCAAGCCGGTAATCGTATGGATTATCCCAAGACCGGAATAGTTTAATACAAAATTGGGGTAATCGGTTTTATTGGCTTCCAATAGCTGGGAAGCCTTTCGTATTTCGTTAACTGCTGTGATATACTCGCCGAATTTCAAATGGATAAATCCCCACTGAAGTTTTACCAGGGCCAGACAGAACTTGTAATAAGGTGAGCTTTTATCAGCCTTTTCAAGGAATTTGACCCGTACAGCTTCATTCCCTCTAAGCTTTTCAAATTTGGCCCGGTCTTCATCGATGAACAAGGTCATGAAGTCAATATAATTTTCTAAATAGGCTGTTATCCTGTTGTCCGGTTGTAATTTCTTTTCAAGATCCAGGCAATCAGAAGCATCTTTGAAACGCATCGACAATATCGCCTTGTATGCATTATTGCAGTTATCATCAAAGATGAACTGGGCATGGATCAGAAATGGAATAAATAGAAAAGCACCCAGCAAAAAAGGTTTTTTTTGTTTGAGTGCCTTTACGAAAGTATCAGTAAAAACGAGGAACATCAACGGGTTGTGTTGACAATTGCATCATCAACAAGTATCCTTCCACAATATTCGCAAACAATGATTTTTTTATGCATCCGGATATCAAGCTGGTGCTGTGGCGGAATTTTATTGAAGCAGCCTCCGCATGCATCCCGTTCAATCTGAACAACAGCAAGTCCGTTCCTGGCATTTTTCCGTATTCTGGAATAGGCTGTGATCAATCGTTCTTCGATGTACTGCCTGTTCTCTTCAGAGTCTTTTATCAACTGGTTTTCTTCCTTTTCCGTTTCTGTCACGATATCTTCCAGTTCATTTTTCTTGATCTCAAGGTCATTTGTCCTGTCATGCAGCACTTTTTGATAATGCTCAACCTCGATTTTTTTTGCTTCTATCCCCTGCTGAAACTCCCTGATCCTTTTTTCAGCAAGCTGAATCTCGAGATTCTGGAATTCTATCTCCTTTGTCAGGGAATCGTATTCACGGTTATTCCGGACATTCATCTGCTGATCTTCATATTTCTTGATCAGAGCCTGGCTATCCCGGATGCTGTTTTTCTTTTCGGTAACTGATTTTTCCAATGCCAGGGTTTCCTGTACATAGTTATCGATGCGCGTTTCCAACCCTGCAATTTCATCTTCCAGGTCCTGCACCTCGAGCGGAAGTTCGCCCCGGATGATCCTGATTTTATCAACCTGCGAATCGATCTGTTGCAAGTTATACAAGGCAATTAGCTTTTTCTCAATGCTTATGTCTGACTTATCATCTGCAGCATCAGCTTTTGATTTTGAAACAGACTTCACGACCCCTTCAGCCTGTGCGGCAATTACCGGCTCAGGAGATTCTGGTTCAGCAGTGGCTTTCTTTGATTTTTCTTCCACAGGTTTGACCGCTTTCACCAATTTGGTCGGTTTTGACGTGGCAATGGGTTGTTTTGTTGTTTTAGCCATAATGACTGGTTTATAAATAATTTACCGGATTTGAATTCACCTCCGAAATAAGGACTGCAAAGTTAGGAAATTTTTCATTAATTTTTGAAAATATCCATTCTTTTGCAAACTGTTCACTTTCATAATGACCAATGTCTGCAATGATAATTTCATCCTGAGCATCAAAAAAATCGTGGTAACGCAGATCCCCTGTCAGGAAAATATCAGCACCTGCTTTCCTTGCGGTTGAGAGAAGAAATCCGCCAGCCCCCCCGCACACTGCAACCCTGCGGATCATCTTGCCTGGCAACTTTGAATGCCTCAGGTACGGAATCTGGCAAATGCCCTTTACCTTCTGTAAAAACGCCGGAGCTTCCATCGGAGATCCGAGATCACCTACCATACCGGCGCCTGCACCGGTCCAGGTGTTTTTCAGCGGATAAATATCATACGCTACTTCTTCATAAGGGTGAGCCATTATTAATGCAGAAATGATCCTCTTCTCCATGAAATTCGGGAAAATGGTTTCAATCCTGACCTCGTTTTCAAAATGGATCACATTCTTTTCTCCAACGAACGGAGTTGCATCTTCCAGGGCCCGGAATGAACCGGATCCCTGAAGATTGTAACTGCAGGAGTCATAATTACCAATATGCCCTGCACCGGCAGCAAATAATGCATCGCGGATCTTATCTGCATGTGCTTCAGGGCAAAAAGTGACCAGTTTGCAAAGCCTGTTCTGAACAGGGTCAAGCACCTTTGGATTTTCAACCCCGAATTTCAGGATGAGGGATTTGTTAAACCCTTCAAGGATATTATCCAGGTTTGTATGTGAAGAATATAGCGCGATGCCGGATTTTATGGCATCCATAACGATTCGTTCAGTAACATGTTCACCGGTAAGTCTCTTCATGCCTTTAAAGATCACCGGGTGATGTGAATACACAAGATTGCATTTCCTTGCTTTTGCTTCCGAAAGGATCTCAGGTGTTACATCCACCGTGATGAGAATCCCGGTCAATTCTGAATCCATGTCACCGACGATGAGTCCGCTGTTATCATAATTTTCCTGCAATGAGAGCGGTGCAAGATGCTCTATAAAACTGCACAATTCACTTACTTTCATAGGTTCGTTTATATCAATTCAGCCGGTGTCAAAGTTATGAAATGAATTTAATCCCCGAACCCAAAAAAGGTTGTTGAAATGTTGTTTATTAGTTTTTTCTCCTGCGCATTTTTCATCTTCTAAAAATGATAAAATTTGATACGTTGAAAATTCTGTTCTTAAATCCCTGACATGCGAAACATCCTGGTTTTTATTGTAGATCATAATATGCAGGCTGCCAATCTGCTCAAATACAAACTTACAGGTAAGAAGTTCACAAACGTCAGGGTTTTCCCAACTCCGGAGGAATGCCTTATCATGCTTCAGAAGAACAACATTCCTGATTTTATCATCACGGATGTTTCCTTTCCTACTATGAACGGTCTGGAGTTTCTCCAGGCCATCAAGCGGTTTTCCGAGATTATCCATGTGCTCTTTCTTTCATCAGATCATGACGAATCACTTGCAAGACATTTACTCGAGGAAGGAGCCACCGACTATATATACCGGACTGTGAACCATGAGACCGGCAGCAATGAACTCCTGAAAAATCTTGAATACCTCTGCAAAGAAATATCCCAGTAGCATTTTCATTTACCAGACTGTTAGGGTATATTTTTCAAATGGCGGATTGCCGGCTGGGTTATTTTTTATATATTAGCTTTTTCTATTATCGATGAGGTTTATCCAGTTCCTGTTACTGCCGTTTTCTTTACTTTACGGAATGGTTATGCTGGTTCGGAACATGCTTTTCGATCTCGGCGTCATTCCTTCTGAAAAGTTCAGTATTCCTGTGATCTCAGTTGGGAACCTGTCGATGGGCGGCACCGGAAAGACCCCTCACATTGAATACCTTATCCGTTTGTTATACGGCAATTATTTTGTGGCAACGCTGAGCCGTGGTTATAAGCGAGAAAGCAAAGGGTTCATCCTGGCAAATAAAGAGTCAAACGTTAATGATATCGGGGATGAACCGCTTCAATACCTCCGAAAATTCGAACAGGTAAAAGTAGCGGTGGATGAAAAAAGAGTAAGAGGTATTCATTACCTGATGGAAAAATTCCCGGGCATCGACGTCATCCTGCTTGACGATGCCTATCAACACCGATATGTAAAGCCAGGCCTGTCAATACTTCTGACAGATTACCGGCATCTTTATATCAACGACCACATGGTTCCCTCTGGTACACTTCGCGAATTCACCATCGGGGCTAACAGGGCCGACATCATCATCATTACCAAAACGCCGAAGATCTTTTCTCCGATAACCCGGAGAAGGATACTGGAAGATCTTCATCCGAAACCTTTTCAGAAGGTATTTTTTTCCTATTTAACATACCCCGAACCGATCCCTGTATTTGACGATTCATCCCTTGTATTCCCTTCCAAACTCTCATTTATTCTCCTGTTTACCGGTATTGCAAATAACTATCCGCTGGTTGAGCACCTGGAACGGTTTACATCAGAAATCAAAACTCTTCATTTTCCCGATCATCATGCCTATACCACAGAGGATATGGAGCGGATCAGAAAGGCTTATACTGATCTTCCGACACAGAAAAAGGTGATCATAACTACGGAAAAAGACCTGATGCGCCTTAAAACTGCCGAGCTAAGTAATTTTTTGAAAAATCTGCCGTTATTTTACCTTCCTGTTGAAATTGAATTTCATGATAAAGACAAATTAGCTTTTGACACAGAAATCACTGATTATGTTAGAAAAAATAAAAGAAACCATTGATTACCTTGAATCTAAAATATCTGTAAAACCACAGATCGGCATTATCCTTGGCACCGGTCTGGGGGGACTGGTAAATGAAATAAATGTTGTTCAGACCATCCCGTATAAATCGATCCCGAATTTTCCGGTTTCAACCGTTGAAGGACATCACGGACAACTGATCTTTGGCACGATGAGCGGAAAGAACATCGTTGCCATGCAGGGACGATTCCATTATTACGAAGGCTACACCATGCAGGAAGTTACATTCCCCATTCGGGTGATGAAATTCCTGGGCATCGATCTGCTTATACTTTCAAATGCGAGCGGAGGGGTCAATCCTGACTTTGAAGTTGGTGACCTGATGATCATTGACGATCATATAAACCTTATGAAGGACAACCCTCTTATCGGTCCTAATCACGATGAGGTCGGGACAAGATTTCCTGATATGAGCCATGCCTATGATAAGGAACTTATCGCTACTTCATTCCGGATCGCAGAAAAGCACGGGATCAAGCTCAGGCGAGGTGTTTATGCTGCTGTCTCCGGACCTACTTTTGAAACCCCGGCCGAATATCGTTATATCCGGACCATTGGCGCTGATGCAGTAGGGATGTCCACCGTTCCGGAGGTGATCAGTGCCAGGCATATGGGGCTGAGATGTTTTGCTTTTTCAGTCATCTCTGACCTGGGTGTCCCCGGCAAGATCGTTGAAATAACACATAAGGATGTTATTCATGCTGCCAGCAACGTGGAGCCTGAGATGACAAAGATCATCAAAGAGATGATCCTTACCGTAGTCTAATCTGTTTTTACAGGAAAATCCAATACTTTCAATTTCCAACGGTCGCCAATCCTGCATCGGCGTTCCGACAGGGAAAACGAAATGATGCTTCCCCCGAAGCAGATCCCTGATACAATAAAGACATCCCGGGAAAACACCGGCTCATTATTGATCAGGTGATTGAACGAAATAACCCCGAAAAAGACGGCACCTGATATGGCAAGCATTTTACCAAGCTTCCGGGGAAAAGCAAATTGTTTATAAACCAGGGTGATATTCCTGAATGGTATTGTGTAAGGCCGCATCGTGGCGACGGACAATGAACTGTCTTCAATTCCCCAAAGGATTCCTTTCATCAGTGTATCAGGATTTGCAGCTCTTATCTTGATCTTGTCATTCAGGTGATAAAAGTATTTTGAGGATGTTCCGATTTTCTCTATCAGCAGCGTCTTTTGGGCAATCGACACAAGAGAACAAACAGAAACCAGGATGGTAATGCAAAAGTACTTCATTGATCCTTCAAAGCAGTAAAATTATAACAAATCTGCTTATCTGAGCATCAATATTTCCATGGATTTGTTTCCTGGCATTTCCCTCCATGACAACCATGATTTCCTTACTTTTGCATCAAGATGAAAAACCGGGTACTCTTACTCATTTTTACACTCCTTTTTTCCCATTGTTCTGAAGATCATTCGAAAAAGACCCGGGAAAAACAATTGAACAAGGCAAATAACCTTTTCTCTCCACCACAAAAAAAGTCTGAGTCTTTAAAAGACATAAAACCATTCACACCGCAGGAAACCACATCCGTTCAAAATGCAAAGAAGCACAGGCGGCAACTTACCAGGAGATCTTCCCTGTCCATGCCGGTCAAACAGCGCACCGCAGACTCCCTCTTTCTGCAACGCTTACAGCGCTTACGCGCAGAAGATATTGAGCTCGACCTGAACGAACCGAAAAGTAAAGAGTATCTGTTCTCTCCTGTTGAAAACGGAACCTTCCAGTCGATGATCACATTAAGCAAGGAGAGGCTTTTGTGCATTAATTTCGACAACGACATCATGAACAATACCGACAGGTTCTACACCAACGGCATCCGGTTCGATTTCATCAGCCCTGTCATCCAGGCTTTCCCGTTAAGCTACCTGATGGTTCCGTACTGGAGGAGCGGAATAAACTATTATGGCATTTCCCTTGTCCAGAACATGTACACACCCTCAACCACTAAAGCAGGAGGCATCCTGGAAGGCGACCGACCTTATGCAGCGTACCTGTACCTGGGCACTTTCAAGATATCCAATGATCAAAAAAACAATTTCCGCCAGACGAGTGAATTTGATCTTGGAATTATAGGTCCATCCTCATTCGGGGATTTTGTGCAGAAATCCTTTCACAACAGCGTGCCTACGAATTCAGAGCCGCTTGGTTGGGAGTACCAGATCCGGAATGATGTCATTCTTAATTACGATGTCGTTCTTGAAAAGGGCCTCATCAACCGCAGGAATATTGAACTTAATGTCTCGGGATCAGGATGCCTCGGAACGCTCTACACCAATGTCAGCGGTGGATTTACATTCAGGGCAGGCCTGGTAAATCCCTACTTTGCAAATCTCGGGATCTCAAAACGATCGACACTCACCCAACGCAAATTGCATCTGACCCAGTTCCTTTTTTATGCAAAACCAACTATAAGGTTGGTCGGCTATGATGCAACCCTCCAGGGAGGACTTTTCAATCAAACCAGTCCGATCACCATTCCTTCAGGAGATATCCAGCGGGTCGTTTTTGAAGGATCCGCAGGACTGACCTTCACATATTGCGGTATAGGGATCAGTCTTGAGCAGTTTCTCCTCAGCCCGGAATTTCACAACGGATGGTGGCATAAATGGGTGCACATCTCCTTCCTTTTCTCCATGTAATGTTGATAAATAAATCTGGCGAAATTCTCCTGTTCCACCTGAATTAATCCTACTTTTGACCGATGGAAGAATCAACCCAAAACATAAATGATCAGTCGTCTCCCAGAAGGGGTGATTTTACTGATTCCCAGAAGAATTTCAAGAAAAGAGCGAGAAAACCGGGGATCAGTGACCTTTTCCAGGAACATGGCAAGATACCTCCTCAGGCTCTTGACCTCGAGGAAGCTGTTCTTGGTGCAATGATGCTGGAAAAGGACAAGCTTGCTGCAGTCATTGAGCTTCTTCAGCCGGAAGTTTTTTACAAGACGGAACATCAGTTGATTTTCGGTGCGATCCACAGGTTATTCGGGCAGGTAAAACCCGTCGATATTCTTACCGTGACGGAAGAATTGCGTCAATCCGGTGAGCTGGAACTTGTTGGCGGCCCCTATTTCATCGCAATGCTGACGAACAGGGTCGCTTCATCTGCCAACATTGAATTTCATACCCGCATCATTCTACAAAAGTATATCCAGCGTGAACTGATCAGGATCTCTTCAGAAGTAATAAAAGATGCCTATGAGGATACGACGGATGTATTTGATCTGCTTGACAAAGCAGAAGGCAATCTTTTCGCCGTCAGTGAGACAAGCCTGAGGAGAAATGTTCGTTCGATGCAATCCCTTGTAAAGGAAGCCGTAGCTGAAATTACCGCCGGAATGCAACATGAAGGCCACCTTCGTGGAGTGGGATCTGGTTTTACTGAGATCGACCGCGTTACAGCAGGCTGGCAGAAATCCGACCTCATTATCCTTGCTTCCAGGCCAGGGATGGGAAAAACCGCTTTTGCCCTTACCATGGCACGAAATGTTGCCGTAGATTTTAAAAAGCCTGTAGCCGTATTCTCACTCGAAATGTCGGCTGTACAGCTTGTAATGCGCCTGATCTCAAGTGAAACGGAAATCTCTGCCGAGAAACTGAAACGCGGCACCCTTGCAGATTATGAATGGGAACAGTTGAATTCAAGGATCTCCGGGCTGATCGATGCCCCGTTGTACATCGATGACACGCCTGCCTTGACCGTATTTGAACTGCGCGCAAAAAGTCGGCGTTTAAAAGCACAACATAATATTGAGCTCATCATTCTCGATTATCTCCAGCTCATGCAGGGAACATCAGAACATAAAGGAAACCGGGAACAGGAGATCAGCAATATTTCAAGGTCGTTGAAGAGCCTTGCCAAGGAGCTTGACATACCAATTATCGCAATATCCCAGCTCAGCCGTGAGGTAGAAAAACGTATCGTGAAAAAACCAATCCTCTCCGACCTTAGAGAATCCGGGTCCATCGAGCAGGATGCTGATATGGTCATATTCATTTACCGGCCGGAATACTATAAAGTTGACGACGAAACGTACGGTTCCTCCACCGAAGGTGTGGCTGAGATCAGCATCGCAAAGAACAGGAATGGGGCCACCAAAGATGTCCGCCTGAAATTCCTTGCCCGGTTTGCAAAGTTCACCGATGCGGATGTAAATTTCGCAACTCCGGATACTTTTTCACCAAGTCCATCGTTTGAAAATCCGATGAGGACCAAAACGGTCATGTCAAAGATGGATGATGATGAACGTCATGAGCACGCATTCTAAGCATTTCGGATTAAGTTTCATTTTTTTCCTGCTTGTCTTCATGGGAACAACCCGGGGTGCATACATCCTTATTCCCATGGATGACAGTCAGAAAAATCACCTGAAAGCATACGGAATAGCTTACTGGACCCTCAGGAAAGACATTGAGGTGGATTGGCTTCTGAACTACCGCGGTGGAAGTTTCCTTTTCCAGTATGCGAAAGCGCTCGAATCCGAGTGTGCCATAAGGGGGGTAACATTCGAGGTTATAGCAGATGCACAGGCCACTGCTATTTATTCCGAGATCGCTGATCCTCAGATCAATATGGAGACGATCAAATTGCATAAACCTCCGAAAATAGCCGTCTATTCACCTAAAAACAAGCTGCCGTGGGATGATGCCGTCACCCTGGTGCTCACTTATGCTGAAATCCCTTATGATGTAATTTATGATGAAGAGATCATCGCAGGGGTATTGCCCATGTACGATTGGCTGCACCTTCATCACGAGGATTTTACGGGCCAGTACGGTAGGTTCTGGGCTGCATATAAAAATTATGCCTGGTACCAGGATGATGTAAGGATCAATGAGGAGATTGCCGCAAAGCTTGGCTTTTCAAAGGTTTCACAGTTAAAACTTGGCGTTGCAAAAAAAATCAGGGAATTCGTAGCCGGCGGTGGTTACATGTTTGCTATGTGCTCCGCTCCTGACAGTTATGATATTTCGCTTGCCGCCGACGGAATTGATATTTGCGATGTGATGTTCGATGGTGATCCTCCGGATCCAGGGGCCCAGTCAAAACTGAATTTCAATAATTGTTTCGCATTCGAGAATTTCACCATCAGCATGAACCCTTATGAATACAAAAAATCCAACATCGATGTAACAGAAACAAGGCCAAGATCCCTGAATCAGACCAATGATTTCTTTACGCTGTTTGATTTCTCCGCCAAATGGGATCCTATACCCAGCATGCTATGCCAGGATCACGAGAAAGTTATCAAAGGATTTATGGGTCAGACGACTGCCTTCAATGAGAAATATGTAAAGTCAACCACCCTGATCATGGGTGAGAATAAAGCATACAATGAAGCCCGGTATGTACATGGTGAGTATGGGAAAGGAACATGGACATTTTACGGGGGTCATGATCCGGAAGATTATCAGCATCTGGTTGGTGACCCTCCTACTGACCTGAGTCTTCATCCAAATTCTCCCGGGTACCGGCTCATCCTGAATAATGTTCTGTTTCCAGCTGCTAAAAAAGAGAAGAGAAAAACCTGACAGGTGTGTACGTCAATTTCTCTGTGCCTGGAAACTGATCAATCTTGAATATATTGTTCCCGCAAAATTATAGTTGACGTGATTTTTACAATTATCGGCAATGATAAAATCTATAGAACCATACTGAAGTTCCGGATTATTGAAAGAAAAATGGACCAGTCCGGAATAAATCCAGGGACAATTCAACGTACTGACGAGGGTATCCAGTGTTCCACTGAATGAATATCCATTTGATGATGTCCCCGCAGTTGTTCCTTTCTGGTATATGATCACCTGGCCGGGATAGTTCAGATCACTCCGGTTGGTTTCGAACGTGCAGGCAGCCGACCACTGTATGCTGTTATTTTGCTGGAGTTCTTTCCAAACCACACCATCCCTGAAGAAACCCTGAAACACCAGCTTATTTCCATTGCTGTCTGAAATGTTGACAATACTATCCGTTCCGAATATGGCCATACCATCCTCTGAATAGTTATTGAAAGAAATGATAGTCACTGAACCAGGCACCAGGAATCCACTGGTGAATTCCGCCGTGAATGTTCCTGCTCTGACAACGCTGTCATTGCAGTGGTTATAAGAATAATCGAACGTGAATTGTCGATCTGTTTCATTGTAGCGAACCACAGCCATGTCAATCGTATCAATGTGTTCCTGTAACAGCGCCGAATCAGCCGATGCTTTTAACACCATTTTATAGACATACTGATTAATTCCTTCAATAATAACAATGTCATTGGCAACATTCAGGATTGGCTTGAGATCAACTGAAGAGTTCTTCTGACATCCGAAACAGAAGGTCGTGATCACCGTGAGAGCGATCAGGTAATGACCGGTTTTCATCCTTTCTTCAGCTTTCATTCTTCCGTTGTGCATTTGGAAGGCTGACTTTCCGATCATAGACACAGAAGGTGGACGAAAAGTCATTCTTCCCATCCGGGACCCCTTCCTCCTTTAAACCAAGGTTCCATTCTTCATAATCGATCTCAGGGAAAAACACATCCCCCTCAAAATCCTTGTGAACGATGGTAAGGTATAGCCGGTTACTGAGCGGCAGAAATTGCGTGTAAACCGATGCGCCTCCGATGATGAAGATTTCTTCTTCAGGATCACAAGATGCCAGTGCCGCTTCAACAGAATTGACCGTCAAACATCCTTCAAAATGATCGAGTGGATCATCGGTAATAACGATACTCCTTCTTTTTGACAGCGGTCTTACCGGAAGGGATAAATAGGTGCGCTTCCCCATTATTATGGTATGCCCGACTGTCAGTCTCCTGAACCTTTTAAGGTCTTCAGGAATATGCCAGAGAAGGTCATTATGCTTACCTATCGCGCCATTCTGAGCAATTGCAACAATGATTGATATCATCTGATCTCGAACTATTAAACTGAAATTTCACCTTTAATATGCGGATGCGCCTGGTAACCCCGGAGCTGAAAATCACTGAATGTAAAATCATCGATCGATTTTATTTCAGGATTTATGATCATTTCAGGCAAAGGGTAAGGAGTTCTCGAAAGCTGAAGGTTGACCTGGTCAATGTGATTCAGGTAAATATGGGCATCTCCGAGGGTATGTACAAATTCGCCAGGCTGGTAACCGGTAACTTGTGCCATCATCATCGTAAGCAATGCATATGAAGCAATATTGAACGGCACGCCAAGGAATATGTCGCAGCTTCGCTGGTACATCTGGCATGAAAGCTTATCTCCCGCGACATAAAACTGAAAAAGCAAATGACACGGAGGCAACGCCATTTCACTGAGTTGACCAACATTCCATGCGCTTACAATATGACGACGTGAATCGGGATTCTCCCTGATCGATTTGACAGCACCGGCGATCTGATCGATAAAAGTCCCATGATTTGATGGCCATGAACGCCACTGATATCCATAAACCGGCCCTAATTCACCATCAGGACGGACCCATTCGTCCCAGATCGTAACACCGTTATCATGCAGGTACTTTATATTTGTGCTGCCTTTCAGGAACCATAGTAATTCATGGATGATCGATTTCAGGTGCATCTTTTTCGTAGTGAGTAGCGGAAATCCCTCCCGGAGGTCGAATCTCATCTGGTAGCCAAAGACACTGATGGTACCTGTACCTGTTCTGTCGGCCTTCCTGAAGCCGGTTTTCATCACATGATCGAGAAGATCCAGGTATTGATGCATAATAAGTGATGCGTTGATGTGTTATTGAAACAATTTACCGACAAAGACTAAACCAGTGACTATAAATACATTAGTGATGAGATTCTTTTAATGCCTGGGGGTCGTGCTTATATTGAAAAACGATCGGGAAAATTATTCCAAGCACAAGCGTATAGGCAGAGAATGTGAGCCAGATGCTCGGCCAGTTTTTTATTCCGTCAATTGTAAAAATATCGACTACCCAGCCACTCAGAACTCCTCCAAGGAATGCTCCAAAACCATTGGTCATCAGCATAAATAAGCCCTGGGCACTTGCCCTGATTTTTACTTCAGCTTCCTTTTCAACAAACAAGGAACCGGATATATTAAAGAAATCAAAAGCCATTCCATAAATAATCATCGATAAAATAAGTAATATGAGACCATTTCCGGGGTTTCCAACGGCAAACAATCCGAAACGAAAGACCCAGGCAAAGATGCTCATCAGCATCACCTTCTTTATGCCGAATCTGAGCAGGAAAAATGGGATGGTAAGAATGAACAATGTTTCGGAAATCTGTGAGACTGACATCAGCAAAATCGGATGTTCGACAGCAAAATAGCCTGAATATGTGCTTTTGAAATCGGAAAGAAAAGAACTCCCGAATGTATTGGTTATTTGTAATGCAGCTCCCAGGAACATAGCAAATATGAAAAAAATCGCCATCCTTTTCCTTTTGAACAAAACAAAAGCTTCAAGGCCAAGTGTGGAGATCCAGTTCTGTTTAATGTTTGACTTTACAGGACGGCAGGGAGGGATCGTGAAGGCATACAAGCCTAAGGAAAACGAAACAATTGAACTGAAGACAAGCTGGAACGAGCTCAAAGTCCATCCACTGAGATCTATCAACCACATGGCACAAATAAATCCAATGGTTCCCCATACACGTATAGGTGGAAACGCTTTGACGACGATAAACCCTTTCTGTTCGAGGACATTATACGACACGGTATTATTCAGGGCAATTGTCGGCATGTACGCCATTGCATTCAACAACATAATCCAGTACAACAGATCAGGATCTGTAACTGTGGATGCCCAGAATAATAAAATTGAACCGGCAATGTGGCACATCCCCAATACCCTTTCGGCGTTTACCCATCTGTCGGCTACAATCCCTAATAATGCAGGCATGAAGAGTGAGGCTAATCCCATGGTAGCGTAAATACTCCCTACCAATCCACCGGATAATTTCAAGGTAATGCTCATATAGGCCCCAAGCGAAATAAGCCAGGAACCCCAGACAAAAAATTGCAAAAAGTTCAGCAGGATAAGGCGTTGTTTAATCCCCATAAAAGTTATGTTAACAGTTGAAACAAATGAGTGAAAGAAAATTTATTTCCGTTTTTTTAATTCATCACGTATCCGGGAGGCTTTTTCATACTCTTCATTTTCGACGGCAGATTGGAGCATTTCTTTCAATTCAGCCGTTGAATACTCTGAATATTCAATATCTTCTGTTCTTTGTACCAGTTCATTTTCCTCCCTTGAAGATTTTGAGGATTCTGTTTCTTCTTCCATGATAATACCGGCAGAGACCATAATGCTCTCATAGGTGAATACAGGACAATTGAACCGGAGGGATAGTGCGATTGCATCAGAGGTGCGGGAATCTATCTCAATTTCTCTTTCCCCGTCATTACAGATAAGTACAGCGTAGAAAACGCCTTCACTAAATTTATTGATGATGACTTCGGTAAGACGAATATTAAAGGCTTCTGCGAAAGATTTGAACAAATCATGGGTGAGTGGTCTCGGTGTTCGGATCTTTTCAAGTTCTATGGCAATTGCCTGTGCTTCAAATCCGCCAATGATGATCGGCAACCTCCGTTTCCCGTCCCGCTCACCAAGGATCAATGCATAAGCTCCGCTCTGCGACTGGCTGTAGGACATTCCTATAATATCAAGCCTGATCTTTTCCATTCCTTCATTCATGTTTCCCAATTACAAACCTACGTGAATTTTCTTAAACTAAGACCTGCTTGTCTAAAAAAATCTGATTATGTTTGAAAAAACTTGCTATTTTTGCAATCAATCTAATCAACTTAAATATGTAAATATGAAAAAAACCATTTCATTACTGGCTGTATTAATGTTACCAGTGCTGATGTTTGCCAGTGAGGCAAATCTTGTTGTTCCTCCAGGAATAAAAAATCAATCGCTGCTTTATTGGGGTTTCCTGATCACAATTGCAGGATTTATGTTTGGATTATTTCAATTTCTGAAAGTAAAAAAAATTGGTGCGCATAAATCTATGCTGGATGTTGCACAAGTAATTTTCGAAACAGCGAAAACCTATCTCATTCAACAAGGCAAGTTCTTACTGATCCTGTTCACATTCATCGGGTCTGCGGTAGCCGTTTATTTCGGATGGCTTTCGGATGCTGCATTTGGGATCGGCGGGGTATTGATGATCCTGGGATGGACTGTAATTGGCATCCTGGGGTCCTATAGTGTCGCCTGGTTTGGCATCAGGATGAACACATTGGCCAATGCCAGGATGGCCTTTGCTTCGTTGGAGAGAAAGCCGATTAAACTTCTGAATATCCCTTTGAATGCAGGGATGAGCATCGGAGTCGTTCTGATTTCACTCGAACTGATCATGATGCTGATCATATTAATGTTCGTTCCCGGGGAATATGCAGGAGCCAGCTTTATCGGATTTGCGATTGGCGAATCGCTTGGCGCTTCTGCCTTAAGAATTGCCGGTGGTATTTTCACCAAAATCGCTGATATAGGGTCTGACCTCATGAAAGTGATTTTTAAAATTGGTGAGGACGATCCGAGAAATCCCGGGACCATTGCAGACTGTGTTGGTGATAACGCCGGTGACAGTGTTGGTCCGACAGCTGACGGTTTTGAAACTTACGGTGTGACCGGTGTTGCCCTGATTTCATTTATTTTACTTGCTGTTACAGATGCATCTCTGCAGGTTCAGTTACTTACATGGATTTTTGTAATGAGGATTTTCATGATCATTACTTCCATCGTTTCTTTCTGGATCAACGGGCTGATCAGTAAAGCAAAATACTCGAATGTTGATGATCTTGATTTTGAGAGGCCCCTGACCTCCCTCGTATGGATTACCTCTTTATTATCCATCGTTGTCACCTTCGTTATCAGTTACCTGACGATCAGTGATCTTCCGAACAATTTATGGATTACGTTATCCGTGATCATCAGTGCAGGCACGCTGGGTGCAGCATTGATACCCGAATTTACCAAGATATTTACCAGTCCGAAATCTACGCATGTCAAGGAAGTAGTTGTAGCATCGCAGGAGGGCGGCGCATCACTCAACATTTTATCAGGACTTGTTGCCGGTAATTTCAGTGCTTTCTGGCAGGGAATGGTTTTTTTCCTCCTGATGTTCATTGCATATTTTGCCAGTACATTCGGATTGAATCAGTTCATGATCTATCCTTCGATCTTTGCTTTTGGCCTGGTAGCCTTTGGAATGCTCGGCATGGGACCTGTGACAATCGCCGTTGACAGTTACGGACCTGTGACTGACAATGCACAATCCATTTATGAATTGTCGCTGATCGAAGAGATCCCCGGTATCAGTGCCGAAATTGAAAAGGATTTTGGTTTCAAACCTGATTTTGAAAAATCAAAGCATTACCTCGAAGCCAATGACGGTGCGGGAAACACATTCAAAGCCACGGCTAAGCCTGTATTGATCGGCACTGCAGTTGTCGGAGCAACGACAATGATCTTTTCGCTGATCCTTCTTATCAGGAATACGCTCGGTATCGAGCCTGAAAAGGTCCTTACCCTGTTAAACCCATATACCATTCTTGGATTCCTATTAGGTGGTGCCGTCATATACTGGTTCAGCGGTGCATCCATCCAGGCAGTTACAACAGGTGCCAGCAGGGCTGTCGCATACATCAAGAAGAACATCAACCTTGATCCGAACGCCCCGAAAAAAGCTGATACGGCCAAATCAAAGGAGGTAGTTCAGATTTGTACTGTTTATGCCCAGAAAGGAATGCTTAATATTTTTATTGCCATTTTCTCCTTTGCACTGGCATTTGCTTTTCTGTCTTCACCGACAGGACTGGTTGATTCGATGAGCGCTGAAGAAAAGCTGAATTTTGCACTGCCCGTCTCCCTTTTCGTAAGTTACCTGATTTCTATAGCCTTTTTCGGACTGTACCAGGCGATATTTATGGCTAATGCAGGCGGAGCATGGGATAATGCGAAAAAGGTAATAGAAGTTGATATGAAAGAAAAAGGCACTGAACTTCATGCTGCATCCGTAGTCGGGGATACAGTCGGAGATCCTTTTAAAGACACGTCTTCAGTTGCACTGAACCCGATCATCAAGTTCACCACCTTATTCGGTCTTCTCGCCATGGAAATTGCTCTTTCAGTACATTTCAGGGCTGTTGCTCATTATGTCGGTATTGCCTTTTTCCTTGTCGCCCTATATTTTGTTTACCGTTCCTTTTACAAGATGAGGATCAGAAAATAATAAGCTCGTATTACATGTGATCAAGAGGCCGCCTCAAAAGGGCGGCTTCTTTAGTTGATGAGATGAAGAGCTGATGAGATACGCACCTTCCGACCTAACCTTCCATCCCCGGAAATCCTTTTGCATATACCCATCTGACAAGGCCGGCCAGTGTATTCTGCAGGCCCGATACTTATACCGGCATCCGGAACGGGCTTTAAATCCGGATCATTGACCTTGAATCCGGTTAAATTGATTAAGTGATTTGCTAATCGGAGTTGTAAACAACCTTGATCTGAGTGCGCACTCAGAGTTCAGGTGTGCATATTCACGATTTTCTGTGTGCGCACTAAGAAATTTTCGTGTGCGCACACAGAACCGAAACAACCATTCGCTATTTGTGAAACATTTAAGGTTCACTATGATCCGGGCTTAATCTAAAATCAAGATCATTTTGGATTTTACCATTGTGGACTTTTTTAACAGATCCCGCAGGGATCAATGCCCTGCAGAGATCAGGTAATATGGTAAAAGGATAGGGTGGTATGAAATTACAAATTTTTCGTACCTTGCAACTGGAAATCATGTAAAAGTTCGCCGGAAAGCCGGCTTTTCACAGTCTATTGCGAATGATTTTTAATTACACCAGAGGTCAGTTCAGATCAGGCTATGCATTTCCCAGGCTAATTCTCATCCTGGCTTTTATTACCTGCTATCATTCCGGTTATTCCATAAACCTCGACAGCCTTAGAAACCTTACCCTTAAATCCAACACCATCCCTGAAAAGATCAATGCTTACCTCATGCTTTCAAAAGCTTTCCGGAAGAGCAACCTGGATTCGGCCTACTTCTACGCTCTTAAGAGCTTTTCCATGGCGGAAGCGGAGAAAGAAAAGGCCTCTTATGCAGAAGTTTATGGTAATCTTGGGGATATTGCCGTCATGAAGGATAGCCTGGTGATGGCTCTTGCATATTATAACCAGGCGGCCCAGCTGTACCAGGAAAAGCAAAACTACCGGGAACTGGTTAAAGTCCTGGTAGTGCTCGGGAACATAAACCTGGTCATGGAAAATGTGCCTGAAGCCCTCGACAGGTACCTCCAGGGAGTTCAGATCTCGGAAGAGCACAACGACAGATCAAGCCTGGGGAACCTTTACAACAATATCGGGATCGTTTATTACCAGACCAACGAAAAGCAGGACGCCCTTGAATATTATTCAAAAGCGTCGAAGATCTTCGAAGAAAACCATGATTCCCTTAATTTTGCGATCAGCCTCCAGAACATCGGCATCATCTATACCTTCTTTACCAAACTCGATATCGCACGTTCCTATTTCGAAAATTCGCTGAATATCTCCCGCAAGATCCATGCTTATTCCCAGGTTGCAAATACGTATCAGAACATGGGGGATCTCGAAGAGCGGGCGGGCAATTACCGGAAGGCCCTAGACATTTACGAGGAATCACTGGAAATCTATAAAATGCACGAGTTGAATGAATCGGCACCCCCGTCTATATTCTACAGCCAGGTTTACGGAAATATCGGCAAGGCACTTTACAACCTCAACCAGAACGACAAAGCCATTGAATACCTGAAAAAGGGTTACAACCTTGCAGAGCAAACCCATTCTTATTCAGCCATGTCGATCACGGCTTTATACCTGAGCAAGGCATACCAGAAATCGAACGACTACAAGAGTGCATATTTTAACTACCAGTTGTACAAGCAGTTTACTGACAGTGTAAATAATGTGCCAGGATTGCAGAAGCTGATCCGCCTTCAGATGAAATACCAGTCGGATAAAAAAATGAAAGAGCAGGTCCTTGAGCAGAAAGTTAAGGATCTCAGGCAAAAACGACTTCAGATCCTTTATATCTCCCTCTTTATAACCTCACTGATGATTGCCGTGGTGATGTTTTTGTTGTTCCGGCTTCAGAAAAACAAGATGAAGAATGTAAAACTTGAAAGCCAGAACCTTCACAATGAACTGGATTTCAAAAACAAAGAACTGACAACCAACATCATGTACCTTCTGAAGAAGAATGAGTTCATCATCACCATCTCCGAAAAACTCCGGAAGGTCGACCTGGTACAGCACCCGGAGTTGGAACCCCTGATCCGTGAAGTGATCCAGGAACTGGAAGCAGGTTCTTCGATGGAGAAATGGAAAGAGTTTGAGATCCGTTTCCAGGACGTCCATAAAGATTTTTATCAGAAACTTACTGCAAAGCACCCTGATCTGACCACCAATGATCTCAGGCTGTGTGCTTTCATCCGGTTGAACATGAATACAAAAGAGGTTGCAGCCATTACCTATCAGTCGGTCAACAGCCTCGTTGTCGCACGTTCAAGACTCAAACAAAAACTGAATTTATCGAAGGACGACAGCCTGACCACTTACATTTCCTCCTTTTAGCCCATATTTTCTTATCAATTGATTTCCTGATCCTTAAACGGGATCCCTCACCTCTATTTTACCTCTGTAATGTTTTGTAACCTCCCCGTAATGATATGCTAACGGTGTTTTACTTGACATTTCATTTTTCCGCTTTTCCTTTGTCGAAAAATTACACCGGCTGAATTTTAATTTGATGAAAGAGGAAGAAAAGAAACTTGAAGAATTACTCGACGAGCTGATTACCAGGCGGAAAGAGGAAACTGACGCACTTAAAAAACTGATTGAATCCATCAACCAGGGTGAGGAGAATGCAACTCCCGATCCGGTTAAGGATCAGCCGGTTAAAAAGAGAAGGAAGAAATCGGAACCCAATATATAAATAACCAACAAGTATTTTACAAACCAAAAAACAGAAACCATGAAAAAATCTGTATCAATCATTTTAATGTTTATCTGGCTGGCCGGGACGCTTTTTGCAACCCCGCTGACCGGGCCAAAATCAATTCCCGGGGATTATGCAACCATTGCAGCAGCTATTGCCGACCTGAACCTGAATGGTGTGGGATCCGGCGGCGTTACTTTTAACATTGCAGCCGGTTATACTGAAACATTTACTACCCCTTCAGATGGGTCGATCACAACCTTAACAGGCTCATCATCAAGTACGATCCTCTTCCAGAGATACGGGAATGGTGCAAATCCAATCATTACTGCCGCACCTGGAGTTTCCACAACCCTGGATGCGATCATCACCATTGCCGGTTGCGATTATGTGACCTTTGATGGTATAAACCTGTTGGAGAATGTGTTGAACACCACCCCGACATTGCAGATGGAATGGGGGTATGCGATTCTTAAATACACTGACGCCAACGGTACTGATGGCTCTCAGAATGTTACCATTAAGAACTGCACGATAAACCTGACAAAGAATTATACATCAACAGTCGGGATCTATTCAAATAATCATACTCCGGCTTCAACCACAGCACTGACTGTCAATAAAGCTGATGGTGCAAATTCCAACCTGAAGATCTACAGCAACACGATCAATTGTTATTCAGCAATCAGGGTGCACGGATTCAACGATGTGACTGCACCATATCTTTATTTTGACCAGAACAACGAGATCGGGAAAGACGGTACAAATATCATTACGAATGTTGCAGGACAGGCCACAACCGCAGGGTATGGAATTTATACCACCTACCAGAACAACCTTAAAGTTGCCAATAATAACATCACCAGCAGTATGTCCGGTACAGGGGTTCCCTACGGCATATATATGACGACGGCCAATAATGGCAGTTATGAGCTTTATAACAATTATGTAAGCATGCAATATTCGGCAACGGGAGGAAGCTCTAATTTCAATGCGATCTATTGCGACATGGGTGGCAGTGGGACGAATAATACTGCAACCATCCATGATAATACTGTAACCGGATGTACTTACACAACATTAACAACTGGAACTGCCTCCATGCTTTACCTGTCGAACATGGGTGTAACAACAACATTGTATAACAATACCGTGAGTAACAACACTTTCGGTTCAGGAACGGCTGCAGCCACAGGACGTATCAATTACATTTATGCCAACAAGACCGGTACAAACAACGGTCCGCTTGATTTCTACAACAACATTGTCACCGGAAATACACGTATCCAGTCTGCACCCGGTGGTGGCGCAACCTATTGCATTGCATCAGCCGGAAAGGGAACCAACCTGAACATGTACAACAATACCGTGACGAATAATGTCATTGCCGGTAATAGCGGTACATACCTCCTCCAGACTTCCTTCGATATCGGGACAAGGAATGTTTATGATAATATAGTCATGAATATCACAAAGGCTGAAGGGTCAGTGTATGGCATCTATGCCTACAACGCAACTACTCCAAGCGGCATTGGTCTGTATTACAGGAACAAGGTCATGAACATTGAAGGTCTGACTGCCGGCAGCAACCTGAGCGGGATTTATAATGCCACATCGGGTGGACCGACCTATTATTACAACAATTTTATCGCCGACCTGAGAACTCCTGCCGGTTCAACAACTTCCGCTCCATACAATACTATTAACGGGTTCAATGTAACCAACAACACATTTTGCGGATTTTTCAACAACACAATTTTCCTTTCCGGCACCTCCAGCGGGACGAACTTCGGATCCTCTGCGGCTTATATACACTATTCATCAGTTGTTGACCTGCGTAACAATATTCTCGTCAATAACAGCACGCCAAAAGGTTTAGGAAAGGCTGTAGGGCTAAGGATTATCGGTTCCACAGAGGTAACCAATTATTCACTTCTATCGAACAACAATAATTATTATGCCGGCACACCGGATGCATCGCATCTGATCTACCAATGGTACAACAACTCCTCACTTGTATACACGGATATTCAGACATTAACCGCTTTCAAAGCAAGGATGTACCCGAGAGAAACGATGTCAGTAACCGAGTTGTCACCGTTTGTGAATACAATCCCTGGCAGCATGGACCTCCATCTCCAGACGACTATTGCAACCCAATGCGAAGCCGGTGGTTCTATCATGTCAAGCCCTGTTTCCATACCGGTAGATTTTGATAATGACCCACGGTTTCCGAATGCCGGATACCCGGTTGGTGCAACCACTCCGAACGCACCTGACATGGGCGCTGATGAATTCGGGGGAATTTCAAACGACCTGATCGGTCCCGCCATCCTGTTTACTCAGCTTGGCAATATCAACCACACAGATGCAAGGACTCTTACCGTATCAATACAGGATAACACAGGTGTTCCCACATCGGGGACAGGGCTACCGATGCTTTACTGGAAAATCAACAGCGGTTCATTCAACCCCGCACAGGGAACATGGGTCAGCGGATCCAATTATACATTTACTTTCGGGAATGGCGCATCATTCGGAGATATCATCTCCTATTATATCGTTGCCCAAGATATTGCTCCGGCAGTCAACATGTCATGTTATCCCAGTGGTGGCGCTTCAGGATTGGCTCCAAATCCTCCGTCCTGTGCACTTCCTCCCTCTACCCTTTGCTCATACACGATATTATCCAACATATCCGGGAATATCCATGTAGGAATCGGCAAGACCTATACTACGCTTTCAGCAGCCATAACGGACATCAACACAAAATGGATCAACGGTCCTCTTACGTTATTCCTTGACGATGCAACATACCCTTCAGAGCTTTTCCCGATCACGATCAACACAAATCCGGGAAGCAGCTCTACCAACGTATTGACCATCAAGCCGGACAGCAACCAGGTTGCACAGGTTACATTGAGTGGTACATACGGCGGCGGTGCACTCATCGTTTTGAATGGGTGTGATTATGTCACCATTGATGGCTCCAAACCTATGGGAGGAACAGATAAAAGCCTGAAGATTGAAAATACCGGAACAGTGAATAATACCGCCGGCATTTCAGTTGCGAACAACGAAGGCAATGATGCAGCCTGCAATATCACCATTAAAAATACACTGATCTATGCTTCGCTTTTGCCAGATCCTGCTCTTACAGGATACGGCATCCTCATAAACAACGCCAGCGGCAGCGTAGGAGGCGGTTTCAACGATCTTGTTATCACAAACAATACGATCATCAAAGCCAAGTACGGGATCTTTCTGGTGGCTATACCCACAAATATGAACCATAATGCGGTTATCATGAACAATATGATCGGCTCGATGGCTGCAGGAGAAGCTATAACGAATATGGGCATCTATGTTACTTATTCGGATAATACACTTATCGCCAACAATGAGATCATTGGTCCGGCAAATGGCGCCGCCGTCACTGGTCAGACTGGCATAAACCTGGGTAGCGGGGCTTTAAATACTAAGATCCGCAATAACATTATTCATGATATGTTCTTCAATATTGATTCAGGATGGGGAGCATCGGGTATCTGGTGTGCAACCGGTGATGCATCCACGGTTACGGAGATCTCAAACAACCTGATCTATAATATCAAATCGTATGGAATAAACCCGGGTGTCGGGCAGAATATCGTTTATGGCATCTTTATCCGTAACGGAGGCAATTTCAAGATCCTGCACAATACGATATACCTTAGCGGGGCATTGCTTTCAACCTATTATGATGCATCTTCAGCCTGCATTGGACTTTACTACCAGGCAACCGGAAAGAATTTCGAGATCCGCAACAACATCCTGAAGAATTCCATGACTCCGAACGCCGGTCCTCTGGTTTACGGGAAGGCATACGGGATCATGATCAGCACAGGCGATCCTACGTCTTTCACGACAATCAATAATAATGACTACTTTATCGATGGATACAATGGGAGCATCGCTCAGCAGTACGCGAACGGTCTTGGTATTGTTGCAGAATATCCTACCCTGATACTCTGGCAGGCATTTACTGGACAGGAAGCTCAGTCACAGACTATTGATCCTGTATTTGTTTCGACAACCAACCTGGTTCCGACAAATGCCGCCCTTGGTAAACTGGGGGCATATCTTCCGAATGTTCCAAAAGATATTGTTGGGACATTGCGCACTAACCCTTCAGACATGGGAGCCTACCAGTTCACTGGAAATCATGTCATTTCCACACTGGCGGCATCTGCTGTTGGTGCGGACGGCGCCACAATGAACGGTAATGCTGAACCCTTCGGGAATACCGTGATTACAGGATTCGAATATGGACAGACCACAAGTTACGGGACATCTGTTTCTTCAACAACCGTATCAGGGAATAACCCACAGGATTTTTCAACTGTCGTAACAGGGTTGACGCCGAATACTCTTTATAATTACAGGGCCATCGGAACCAGCGGATCGGTTATTGTATACGGGTCCAATCAGAAATTTACCACCCCGGATCTGGCCTTCAGGACACTTAATCTGAAAGCATATTTTGAAGGATTCTTTTCACCAGGAACAGGCAACATGAATAAAGCTCAGGAATGCATTGATGGTGCCATTACTTTTGATAAATTCCCCGGGAATACGGTTGATACACTTACGATATTGCTTGCCAATCCGACCACACCATGGGAATTTGTTTACAAAGCCAGTGGCGTGACCTTTAACCAGGACGGGACAATGACAATTACATTGCCTTTAACTTATTCGGGCAACTATTATATTGTTATTAAGCAGCGTTCGGGTGTAGAAACCTGGAGTGCAGCGCCTGTTTCCTTTGCAGGAGCCACCATCAGCTATAACTTCACAACTTCCGCCTCACAGGCTTTTGCGAACAACCAGAAGAGCCTTGGAGAAAGTGCTGGTTATGGAATTTTCAGCGGAGATGTCACCAGTATAACTGAAGTCCAGGACGGCTATATCGATATCTTCGACAATAACAGTGTTTTCAACCAGGCACAGAACGGTTCATTCGGCTACATGGCTGAAGACATGACCGGTGATGGTTTTGTTGACATCTTTGATATGGCAATCGTCTTCAATAACATGCAGATGTCAGTCGGAATGATCACACCTCCGAATCCGGGAAAAAAATAATTAAGTAAAAATCAGGACCCTGTCAGAGTCCCGGACCCTGACAGGGTCTTTTAAACAAATTAACAAAAACTAACATGAAAAAAAGCAAACTCTATTTAATTAGCATGAAAGCAGCATTATTTCTGTTGTTTTTCGTGATTGCCTCGATGGCAGCCAGGTCACAATCCTGCGAAGTGACATTGAGGAATGACACATTGATTGATGCGAGCCACTATTATGTTGACATTTATGTTAAGTCAACGTGGGCAAGCGGAGATTTTTACTATTCATCCGGCCAGTACAAAGTAACGTTCAACGCAGCAATAAAGAATGGCGGATCGTTATATTGTTCAGTGGTTCCGGGCTTTTCAGATCTGACGAATGTGGGCCAGATCCCCTCAGTAATTACGCAACCGACGGCGACAAACAGTCGATTTGTAGTTACAGCCCAGGCCAACCCACCTAACCAGGCATCCTGCAGCATGATCTCATCAACGGGATTAGGAACAAGGATCTGCCGCGTAAGCCTGTATAACAGCAGCAACGGGACAGTCGGCGGTAGCGCCGTAGCTTATGCACAGGCACTGGCTAATCTTACGGTAACGGTGGCAGCACCGACCGGAACAGCCGTATTCTACATGAATGCATCGAATCTTGCCGTATTGTGCACGATGACCATGAACAATACAAACCTGGTGAACCCGACACTGAACGCTCCGATCAACACGACTTACGTATTGACCGGCGGCACATTCTGCGGCGGATCAACACCTAATGTAACGTTGAGCAATTCACAGACGGGTGTGAAATACCTGTTGAAACTCGAAGGCAACCCTGTAGGAAACTGGGTAGCCGGCACAGGTGCAGCCATTGTATGGAATACAGGCATCGTAGCAGGCAATTACACGGTGTATGCATGGCGTACAGCTGAATACCTGACCTATAACTGGGGACCGGTTGCAGTAAGCATGGCACCGGCATCAGTAGGAGGAACAGCCTCAACAGGCGTTAGCTATGTTGGTGTAGCTTCTTTCTTTGATGTATTCCTTGCCGGTGAGACAGGTGTTATCACCAAATGGCAGAACAACTTCAATGGCGGCGGCTGGAATGATATCGCAGGTACAGCAGGAATGAATCCGCTGCACCAGAGCGAAGGCGTTATCGGGAACTATCAGTACAGGGCCGTCGTACAAAGCGGCAGCTGCCCGGAAGACTATAGTACTGTTGTAGGCGTAACCGTAGCCGATTATGTATGGACAGGTCTTGTCAATACCAACTGGAATGATGGCGGCAACTGGTCACCGACTTTGGTACCAGGACCGGCAGCATCCGTAATCATCCCATCAGGATGCCCGAATTTCCCGGTGATCACCAATGCAAAGGCAATCGTCATCACAGGTAACATTCATATTCTTGTTGGAGCTACAGTAACCGTAGGTTCAGGCGCAGGATTGACAGTAACAGGCACCGTCACAGTAGATGCCATCAGCGGACTTACCCTTCAGAGCGATGCAGCCGGAACAGGATCACTGATCGCCGGTGCAGTAGTAGGAGCAGGTTCCACAACGATCGAGCGTTTCATCCCGGGTTATACCACCCCAACCAGCGGCTGGCATTTATTGTCATCACCGATCTCAAATCAGGCAATAGCTCCGAATTTTGCACCGGGAGCCAATGATGATATGTACAAATGGGAAGAACCGACCGATTACTGGAGGAATTACAAGAACTACAACTGGCCGGCCATGGGCTTAGCCGAAGGCTTCCTGGTAGCTTACCAGGCCACCTCCACGAAACTGTTCAGCGGATCACCCAATACAGGCAACTACACCATGACCGACATTACTTACACCCCGGCCACCGTATATCATGGCTGGCATCTTTTAGGCAACCCGTATTCATCAGCCGTAAAATGGAATGATGGCAACTGGGCCCTGAGCAATGTACAGGCTATCGCCAAGGCATTGAACCCGGGCGGAACCTATACGGACATAGCTGCCAATTCAGTGATACCTGAAGCAAACGGTGTATTTATCTATGTAGACGGTCCGGTTAACAGCCTGACTTTCCCGGCAGCAGCCAGGGTCCATGACTTTACCCCATGGTATAAGAACGGTGATGTATCAAACAACCGTTTGAAACTGACAGCCAGTTCAACGACCAACAATACCTATATTGAGGCCGTTGTAGGATTCGATCAGAATTCAACCAGCAATTATGACCTGAACTATGACAGCCATTTCTTCACAGGGATAGCCCAGGCTCCGGTTATGTACAGCGTTGCCAATGGTAACCTGTCAACGAACATCATGCCAGCCATACCGCAGGGTAACACGATCCCTGTAAGCTTTGTAAAAGGTGAAGCAGCCAACTACACAATGACAGCCAGCGGCATCGAGACCTTTGCACAGGGCGTGACCGTAACACTGGAAGACCTGGTAGCAGGAACTACCCAGGATCTGAGAGTCAACCCGGTTTATTCGTTCACATCAGCAACAGCAGACCAGGAAAACCGTTTCCTCCTCCATTTTGGTGGTGTATTCGGCGTCCAGGATATGAACGAAGGCATGATCTCCGCTTACTCATGGGATAAGAGCATCTACGTAGTGAACAACAGTGGCAAAACGATCCAGAGTGTTATCGTATATGACCTTCTTGGAAAAGAACTTGTTTCCAGGACCCATATTGACGGCAAAACGCTGAAGATCGATATGCCATGGGCACAAACGGGATACTATATGGTTAAGGTGATTACAGACCAGAAGCCGTATTCGAAGAAATTATTTTTGAATTAAGAAATTTACCTCACCCCCTGACCCCTCTCCTCCCGGAGAGGGGGAACCAGTGTGAGAAAAGGAAACCTTTTACCAAAAATTAAGAATTATGAAGAAAATGAAAAAATTCATAGCACCCCTTGCACTACTGATGTTCTTGTTTATCGGAAGCACTGTCAGGGCCGATTTTCCGCCTCCCCCACCAATGCCGGGAGAAGGACATGGTTCTTTCAATGACCAGCCAGCTGGTCCTATTGGTGGTCCGATCGACGGAGGGCTTAGCATTCTGCTTGCCCTTGGAGCAATGTATGGTGGAAAAAAACTGTACAAAGTAGTTAAGGACGAATGCTAACAGATCCCCGCTTCCGCTGGGATGACGCGTGGCAAAATGGCGTTCCTGCTTGCGCGGGGATGACGAATACCAAAAGCCAACAGCTAACGGCCAATGGCCAATGACCAAAGGCCCAAAGCTATAGACAAACACCATTTTGGTTAGTGGTGAATTAGTGGGCGGGTGAGACGATGACCGGCTGGTCGTTGTCTCACTTTTTTCATGCAGTGGCGGATTGATCTTTTACCATCAATCCATTCACTTGATGACTTCCTCAACAGCCAATGTGATCTCTCCGAGCAGCACGTTATTCCTCAATTGCAGGTTATCCCGGATCTCCTGTATCTGCAATGAGGGCACCCGGTTCTTTCTATTCCCGTAAAACTTATCCAGCGATTCCAGAAATACAAAATTGTCGTGCCATTCTCCGATCATTTTTTCTGCCCGGACGACTGAAGGAAGAAGCTTTTCAGATTTTCCGGCCGGTCTGAGTGATCTTGAAACGTTAGCAATAACGACCATGGTTTTCAGATGCTGCCTGATTTTGTGAATATTAACTTCAAGGTCACCTTTCGCCTGGAGTGACCTGATCCTGGCCATTTTTTTTGAAAGGAATTCATTGGCAATGGTCTTAAGCGTTTTATCCTTAACCTGCTGCCCGGCCTTCCTGATCTCTCTTTCTATCTCCTTCAGCTTTTTCTCATCAAATTCCCTGAGGCTTTCAGTAAATTTCACAGACACTTTTTTTTGTTCATCTTTCAGATATTTCCTGAACCCGGTTATCGCAGTATCCGGGTCGTGATGACCCGACAAAAGGATGAGATGCAGCTGCAGTTCCCTTATCCTTCCGGCATACCTGAAAAGGTCCCTGAACAGAATCGCTTGTTTTTTCCGGTCGAATGAACCGTGACCTATCATTTCCAGGAGGTGGAAGATTGCATAAATCTTCTTAACAGAAACCCGGGTTTTATGGATATTGGCCACATTGGCCGTCATTCCTGCCTTATAAAGATATGCAAGAAAACTGGCAGTTCGTTTCTGGTAGATCCTCAGAAGGAGTTCGCTGGTGTCGGGCCTGATCATGAGTGGATGCATAAATTGCCTGCCGGCAGGCTAATTTACGCAGATTTGCTGAATCCGGGCATCCTGTACCTGAAAAACGTATTAATCTTACCCTAGATTATGGGTTAAGCCATTTTGATCAGGATGGTCTTGATAACATCCGAAACATCCTCTGCCTTATCGACAGATTTTTCAAGTGTTTCGAGGATCTCTTTCTGTTTGATGAGCTCACGTGTATCCTGCTCGTCCTCAAAAATAGATGATAATGCAATATGATAAAGGTCATCCGCCTTGTTTTCGAGGGTATTCAGGTTTATGCATGACTGGAGGATCTTCTCCTTGTTTCTGCCTGCATTATGGAGCCCGTTGAGTGACAATTCGATCTCCTTTCCAGCCTGGTAAATGATGTCGGCGAGTTCCTGGAATACCGGGATCAGGATTTTGGGCCGGTAAAGGCGGATACGCTGGCTTACACCATTAATCGTATCAACTACATCATCAACATTCGAGGCCAGTTGGTGTATGTCTTCCCGGTCAAATGGCGTGATAAAAGATTTGTTCAGTTGCTTGTAAATCTTATGGGTTACTTCATCTCCTTCCAACTCACAGGCTTTGATCTGTTTAACAACCGCTTCCCGTTCATCAAAACTTTCAAGGGTCATCAGTTTTTTCAATAATTCGGATGACTTGATCAGTATCCTGGCATCTTCCTGGAAAAGAGGAAAGAAAGAATCATCTTTCGGTACGAAAAATTTTAAAAAATAATCGAGATTCATAAAGCGGATTTTTAAATAACAATTTTACCTATTTGCCCGAAGATCAAAAAACTAAAAAATTAAACAAATAGTCTGAAGACGAAATAGAAGATGGCTCCGATCAATGCGGATACCGGGATCGTGAGGATCCATGCCCAGAAGATCTTGGTTGTTACGCCCCATTTTACGGCCGATACTCCTTTACGGGCACCTACACCCATGATGGCTCCGGTGATTGTATGAGTGGTACTAACGGGGATCCCCCATTCCGTTGCTGCCACAAGAGTCAGCGCTCCTGCAGATTCAGCGCAAAAACCTTCATATGGTTTAAGTTTCGTGATCTTTTGTCCCATTGTCTTTACGATCCTCCAACCTCCGAATAATGTTCCGAGTGCGATCGATCCATAACATGCAAATACGATCCAGCTTGCAATAGGATCTTGTTTGGTAACATGATGTGTAACGATCAGGGCGACCCAGATAATACCCATTGATTTTTGCGCGTCATTTCCTCCATGACCCAGGCTGAATGCCGATGCAGACACCAGTTGTAATCTTCTGAAATATTTGTCGACTTTTGATGGAGGCGCTTTCCGGCAAAGAAAAATCACGAAGGCACAGATGAAATATGAAAGGATCATCCCGAGTAAAGGAGCGATCACAATAAAGGCAACGATTTTGAGCACACCGCCAATGACCACGGAACCGACACCTGCCTTGGCTATGGCCGCACCCACCAACCCTCCGACAAGTGTGTGGGAAGAGCTGGAAGGAAGGCCCCACCACCATGTTAAAAGATTCCAGGTAATCGCTGCCACAAGAGCAGCTGCAATGACATTCAGGTTGATCACATCCGGATTGACGATTCCTTTCCCAATAGTTGTTGCAACCTTCAGCTGAAATACAAGAAATGCAATAAAATTGAAGAAGGCAGCCATAAGAACAGCCGAGAGAGGAGAAAGCACCTTTGTTGAAACAACAGTCGCGATCGAGTTTGCCGAATCATGAAAGCCGTTAATAAAGTCAAAAACAAGGGTCAGGCCAATCACGATGTAGAGAAATTCCATAAATATGATCTTTTAAAATCACGTGCAAAACTAAAACTTCTTGACCGGTTAGAAAAAATAATTTTTCAATTCTTTTGTGAAGTTGTTAACAGTATATTCGACATTATTAGTTTAAATATGCTTAAATGTAACAGAGTAACAAAGTAACAGAGTAACAGACTGAATATGAAAAAATTTCAATTTTTCTCCCTTTTATTGTATTACCTTTTGGATTCTGCCTGATTAATGCTTAAAACTCATGAAAACACACAAAGATCTTGATGCCTGGAAGGACGGAATTGAATTGGTTGTTATACTTTACCAGGAGACTAAATCGTTTCCAAAAGAAGAAATTTATGGTCTGAGGAATCAAATTCGGCGCGCCGTTATTTCCATTCCATCTAACATAAGTGAAGGGGCTGCAAGAAATTATCCTTCAGAATTTGGCAGATTCCTTCGAATCTCACAGGGTAGTCTGGCAGAAGTTGAAACCTTGATTTATATCTCCAAACGATTAAATTATATAGATGCAGAACGGTTTAGCTTTATCCAGGGCAAAATATTCAAAATAAATGCACAACTTGCAGGTTTAATCAAATTCATCAGGAAATAACTATATCTTGATTCAATTTACCTTTGTTACCCTGTGACCCTGTTACTCTGTTACCCTGTTACTCTGTTACTCTGTTACTCTGTCACTCTTTGACCTTGTTACTCTGTGACCCTGTGACTAAGTGGTTTAACATCCAATAAATCAAAAAAATATATAATCTCCCTTTTCCCTCTTGGTTTATTCCAAAGAAAGTTCTATTTTTGCACGCTCAAAAAAAAGACATATAAATATTTAGGATAAGTTAAAATCGTTGTCTCATGCAGAATAAAGGTGTTGTTAAATTCTTTGCGATCACGTTCGCTCTGGTGTGCTTATTCCAACTCTCGTTCTCGTTCATCAGCTATATCATGTCCAATAAAGCTGATAAATACTCGACAGGCCCCCAGGTGACTGAAATGGCACGCAAAATGGCGAAAGGAAACGCATTAAGGGAAGAATTCATCTATGATTCCCTTTCAAAGTCGCGGCTCGAATATTTCAATGATTCGATGTCGAACAATGTCGTTTATAATATTCTGATCAAGAAATACACCATGAAGGATGTCAGGGAGCGCGAGATCAACCTCGGCCTTGACTTAAAAGGCGGGATGAACGTAACAATGGAAGTTTCCGTTCCCGATATCATCCGTGCCCTTTCCGGTTACAGCCAGGATGTGACATTCAACAAGGCTTTGCAGAAAGCTGTTGAAAAAGAAAAGACCAGTACCGCTGATTTCGTCGACCTGTTTGACCAATCCTTCAAAGAAACTGATCCGAATGCAAAACTGGCATCCATCTTCAATACCGTCGAGCTGAAAGACAAGATCAACTACAATTCAACGAATGCTGATGTGATCAAGGTCATCCGGGAAGAGGCCAATGCTGCCATCGACCGTACCTTCAACATCCTCCGGACGCGTATCGACCGTTTTGGTGTCACCCAGCCGAATATCCAGCGGTTACAAACTGCCGGAAGGATCCTTATCGAGCTTCCGGGTATCAAAGAACCGGAACGTGTAAGAAAACTTCTGCAGGGAACAGCCCAGCTCGAATTCTGGGAAACATACCAGTATCCAGACCTCTACAACTATTTTGCCGAAGCAAACAAACGCCTGGTTTCGATATTAAGCACAGAGGTCGATTCCCTGAAAAAGGACAGCCTTCTCTCTTCTGATACGGCAAGCCTTGCAAAGGCACTCGCTGCAAAACAAACGGTGAGCGAAAAGAAAGAAATTGCGAAAGATTCTAAAACCAAGAAGGAAGTTGCCAAGGAAGAAACGGCAAAGAAAGAAGCTGAACCGGCAAAGAAAGATACTTCCAAGAATGCCCTCCTGAACCAGCTTGGGAAAGATACCAGTGCCAAATCGGCCATGGCAAAGAAGGAACAGTCATTCCAGGAATATGCACAGAAGAATCCGCTGTTTGCTTACCTGAATCCTGCTATTTATCAGAACAAGGAAGGACAGTATGTACCGGGTCAGACCGCCATGGTTGGCCGTGCATTCATTAAAGATACAGCCAAGGTCGATCACATGATCCGTTTGGTAAGGAATATGTTCCCCCGCGACCTTAAACTTGCCTGGTCGGTGAAACCCAGGACGGAAACCCCCGATGTTCTCGAACTCGTTGCGTTGAAAGTAACATCCCGTGATGGTTCTCCTGCACTTGGCGGTGACGTGATCACCAACGCCCGTCAGGACTATGACCAGAACGGCCGTGTTGAAGTTTCGATGTCGATGAACTCCGAAGGTGCCCGGATCTGGAAAAGGCTGACCGGTGACAATATCGGAAAACAGGTCGCCATCGTTCTCGACAGTTATGTTTATTCATATCCGAATGTAAACGGAGAGATCCCGAATGGTATGTCATCCATCACCGGAGGGAATATGACCGTTGAGGAAGCACAGGACCTTGCAAACATCCTGAAGGCAGGGAAACTCCCGGCTCCGGCAAGGATCGTAGCTGAAGAAATTGTAGGTCCGTCACTCGGACAGGAATCCATCAATGCAGGTTTGATATCATTCATCATTGCTTTCATCGGTGTTCTTTTGTATATGTCGTTGTATTATAACGGAGCTGGTCACGTCGCTGACATTGCCCTGTTTGCAAACGTATTTTTCCTTTTCGGTGTTCTGGCTTCCATCGGTGCTGTACTGACACTTCCCGGTATCGCCGGTGTTGTACTTACACTCGCTATGGCGGTCGACTCGAACGTTATTATCTATGAGCGAATGCGAGAGGAGATCCGGGCCGGCAAAGGCTTGCGGCTTGTGGTCAAGGATGGTTTCCACCACGCATTGTCAGCGATCATCGACGGCCACGTTACCACGATTCTTACCGGTATAGTTCTGTATATTTTCGGTTCTGGCCCGGTACAGGGTTTTGCAACTACCCTCGTCCTTGGTTTGCTCCTGTCACTTTTCTCATCAATCTTCATCGCACGTCTTTGCTTCGAATGGATGCTTGACAGGAATATGAACATTACCGTCGGGAACAAATACACGATTAATGCTTTCCAGAACACGAAAATTGATTTTATCGGACTGAGAAAGAAGATGTACATCCTCTCAATCTGTATCATGATTCCTGGCGCTATCAGTATCTTTTACAGGGGCCTTGATCCGGGTCTTGATTTTACAGGAGGAAGAAGTTTCGTAGTACGTTTTGACCAGAATGTTTCTACCAATGATATTCGTGAAGGACTTCGCAAGCAGATGGGAGAATCCCCTGAAGTAAAAACGTTCGGTCCGAAAAATCAAGTTAAGATCACCACCAAATATTTGATCAACGAAAGAACCCAGAAAGCCGATTCGATGGTTGATGCCAAGGTTTTTGAGGGAGTAAAAGGATTTTACAAGACATCCATTGATTACAAGGCATACAAATCCAGTGATCCGAAGAAGATCATCGGGGAATTGAGTTCACAGCGTGTCGACCCGACAATTTCGTACAGGTTGATCCAGCAGGCGTTCCTTGCCGTACTATTCTCCCTTATCATCATTTTCATTTACATCGCAATCCGGTTCAAGAACTGGCAATACGGGTTAGGCGGGGTTATCTCCCTGTTCCATGATACCCTCATCATCATCACCGCATTTACGTTGTTCTGGGGGATCCTCCCGTTCAGCCTTGAGGTCGACCAGTCATTCATTGCTGCCTTGCTGACCATTATCGGTTATTCGATCATGGACACGGTTATCATCTTTGACAGGATCCGTGAGTACAACAAGCTTTATCCGAAGAGGGATCTGTCGAACAACATCAATGCCGCTATCAACAGCACATTGGGTCGAACCATCAATACTTCCGGTGTCACCCTCGTCACCCTGATCGTAATTTTCGTTTTTGGTGGTGAAGTACTGAGAGGCTTTATGTTTGCTTTGATCATCGGAGTTGTTTCCGGAACCTATTCATCCGTGTTCAACGCAACGCCAATTGCCTATGACCTGATCATGTGGGGAAAAAGGAGAAAAGAAAAGAAGGAGCTTGCCGCTGGGAAGGCGAAATAAAGTAATCCTTTCACATAAAGAAAAGTCCCGATTTGTGTCGGGACTTTTTTTATTTTTGTAAAAACAATATTCCTAATGCTTTCAAGTTTTTTGAAAAGTACCAATACCAGTCATTATGAATAAATCTCCAGGGATCCTTTTACTCTTCTTTATATTTCTTTCCTCCGCAGTTCTTGCCCAGAGTAAATATTCCAAATCAGCCGACGATGCTTTTGCCGACCAGATGTACAACCTGGCACTAACCCGTTACCAGAAGGCCTATTCCAAAGTAAAAAGCAATAAAGGAGAAAAAGACCGGATCGCTTTCAGAATGGCTGAATGCTACCGGCTCATGAACAATACGAAGAAATCTGAGATCGCATACAAAAGACTTGCAACCGGGAAATATGCAAAACAGGATCCTAAAGTGATCCTCTATTACGCAGATGCATTAAAATGCAACGGGAATTATGATGAAGCAATCAAGCAGTACCAAGCCTATCGTGAGCGTGTACCAAAGGATGACCTGGCCGAAAAAGGGATCGAGACCAGCAAAATGGCTAAGGAATGGATGGCCAATCCATCCAAATACCAGGTAAAATGGGAAAAGAAGATCAACTCGAAAGATGATGATTATGCCCCGGCTTACTCGGATAAAACACACATGCATATCATCTTTACCTCCGACCGCCCTGCTGCTACAGGAAAAGATGTTGATAACTGGACGGGGCTTGAATTTTCTGACCTGTTCCTGGCAAAGAAGGACAGGAAAGGAGAATGGAATAATCCTGTTCTTCTTGATCAGAATGAGATCATAAATACCAAAGTCAACGAAGGTGCAGCGCAGTTCAACAGCAGGTATACAACGCTTTATTTTACACGTTGCTGGAATGAGCCAAAGAAGAAACTCGGGTGCGCCATTTATAAAGTCGGCCGAATGGGAACCAATACCTGGGCGGAACCGGAAAAACTGGATTTCGGTGCTGATAGCTCAAGGGCTATAGGTCATCCAAGTGTATCGACGGATGAAAGCACGATCTATTTCTCAGGAGATCTCCCGGGAGGCAAGGGGGGAAAAGATATCTGGATGGTATCCAGAAAAGGAAAATCGAAAGGTGCTGCTACGGGAAAACCCGAAAACCTTGGTCCCGACATCAATACACCGGGGGATGAACTTTTTCCTTTTATCCGTGATGACAGCGTCCTTTATTTTGCCTCCAGCGGCCACCCGGGAATGGGAGGCCTTGATATATTCCGGTCAGTTCGTGGCGCAGACGGCAAATGGTCGAAACCGGAGAATATGAAATTCCCGATCAATACCTCCGCAGACGATTTTGCTATTGTTTTCAATCCTGAGGAACCTGAAGAGGGATATTTTTCGTCAAACCGCACGGGTGGTAAAGGAAAAGATGACATTTACTCATTTGTTGTTCCTCCTCTCCTCTTCACACTGGAAGGAAATATTACAGACGACCGTACATTACAGCCCGTTCCCGGGGCCCTGGTCCAGATCGTAGGTACCAATGGCAAATCCATGAAGTATACCTCTGACGAAAAGGGCCACTATTCTTTTAACAAGAACCAGATATCTCCAAATACAACGTTTGAGATATTGGTAACAAAAAAGGATTATTTCAATGAGAAAGGCAAAGAAACCACGGTCGGGTTAGAGCGTAGCAAAGATCTGACCCGAAACTTTGTGCTTCAGCCAATCCCGAAAAAGCCCGTTGTATTACCAGATATTTTATACGATCTCGATAAATATGATCTGAAGCCGCAATTCCAGGATTCACTGCAGGGCCTTATCCAGACGCTGGACGCCAATGAAACGATCGTTATTGAACTGGCAGCCCATACCGACTCCAGGGGAACGGATGAGCGCAATGATGTGCTTTCGCAGCGTCGTGCTCAATCAGTTGTCGATTACCTTATCTCCCGCGGTATCGATGCCGACAGGCTCGTTGCAAAAGGTTACGGTAAAAGGGTTCCGCGAACACTTACAAAGGACATTACAAAGGATGGATTCCTGTTCAAATCAGGAACAGTTTTAACCGATTCACTCATAAACACCCTGCCAAATACACAGGCCAAGGAAGCAGCTCATTCACTGAACCGGCGAACGGAATTTAGTATTCTGCGGAATGACTATATCCCGAAATCCAAACCTGGTAAGCAGATCAGCAAAATTGAAGTGGTCGAGAATCCGGAAGAAAATTCAGTTCCGTATACAACAAATAAAGATGGTTTCCTTGAAGCCACCTGTTACCTGAACGGGATCACAACCACATTTGCTTACGATAAAACGGAGAAAGAAGTCTTTATCAACCCTGGCTTTGCAATGAAATTGCTGAAGGACGGGGTCATCGATAAGAATGATTTCAAGGGCGATGTCACCAAAGCGATCGGTGAAGGATCCATCTCCAATAAATCTGTTTTCACCATAAAAGATCTGAGGATCGGGAAAAACACGGTCAAAAGTATCGACGTCACCGTAAATAACAAGATCAAAACCTTTATCCAGTTCGGCGACAACACGTTGAAAAAATTCGGTTCTTTTACAATAGATGAAGTTGATTCGGAATTTGTTTTCAGCGAGTAATTAATTGTTGACTTGTTGACTTGTTGACTTGATGACTTGTTGATTTGTTGATTTGTTGATTTTCTAAACTAATAAGAGGCTATCATAATTCATAATTCACACTCACTTGCGTGCCGGCCAGGTAATCCATAATTAATTTTATGCCTGAAGCCCGAGGCCCGAAATGATAAACAAATGACAAACCCTTCATCATACAACCAACGCGGCGTTTCATCCTCAAAAGAAGATGTCCACAATGCCTTGAAAGGCGTCGATAAAGGGTTATTCCCGAAAGCTTTTTGCAGGATCATCCCTGATTTTACAGGTGGTGATGAGGATTATTGCAGCATCATGCACGCCGACGGAGCCGGAACGAAATCATCCCTGGCATATATTTACTGGAAAGAAACCGGTAATCTTTCTGTTTGGAAAGGTATCGCGCAGGATGCCATCGTAATGAATACCGACGACCTGCTTTGTGCCGGCGCGACGGATAATTTTCTCATTTCTTCCACGATCGGGAGGAATAAATTCAACATCCCCGGTACCATTATCTCTGAGATCATCAATGGCACTGAAGAATTCCTCGCTGATCTTAGGAAATGGGGGATCGGCATCTGGTCGACCGGCGGGGAAACAGCAGATGTCGGTGATCTTGTTAGGACGATCATTGTTGACTCCACCGCATTCTGCCGGATGAAAAGAAAAGATGTCATTGACAATGCGAATATCCGTCCGGGGGATGTGATCGTGGGACTCGCATCATTCGGACAAGCTTCATATGAAAAGGAATACAACAGCGGAATTGGAAGTAATGGACTCACATCCGCGCGTCATGAAGTCCTGGCTAAAACCTATGCCTCCCGTTTTCCTGAAAGCTATGATCCATTGATTCCTGAGCCACTTTTATATTCAGGGAATCTGAAACTGACTGACCCTTCTGAGATCGATGGAATGGATGTGGGAAAAATGCTCCTCTCTCCTACGCGGACTTATGCACCGGTAGTCAGGAAGATCTTTGAGGAATACAGGAGTGATATTCATGGGATGATCCATTGCAGCGGTGGCGGACAGACCAAGATCCTCCATTTCATTGACAACATTCATGTGATCAAGGATAATGTATTCCCGGTCCAGCCAGTATTCCGGATGATCCATGAGCAGACCTGCACTCCATGGAATGAGATGTACCAGGTATTCAACATGGGGCACCGCCTTGAGTTCTATATCCCTGAGGCAATAGCAGGAAAGATCATTGAAATTTCCAATCAATTCAACATCGAAGCCAGGATCATCGGGCGTATAGAGTCATCCAATCAGAAGAAGCTGACGATTGTCAGCGAGGTTGGCCGCTTTGAGTATTAGCGGACTGCTTCTGGCCACAGGACACAGGCTGCGAGCCACGGGCCGCGGGCCATTGCCTATTGTCTGTTGCCTAATGCCTGTTACCTATTGCCTAATGCCCCTGATCTTTCACCATTCCCAATCTTTTCTTAACTTTGCAGTCTGAAATCAGAGAGAAATGCTTGATAAATTAGAAGCCATAAAGATCCGGTTTGATGAGGTCACCAACCAGATGAATGATCCTTCCGCAATGGAAGACATGAAGCGTTTCATCAAGCTGAGCAAGGATTATAAAGAATTACAACCGGTGATCGAGGCATATGAGAAGTATAAGAACATCTTATCCAATATCGATCACGCAAAGGACATCATCCACAATGAAAAGGATGAAGAATTCAGGACACTTGCCAAAGAGGAACTCACCACACTGATTGACGATAAGGATAAATTGGAAGAGGAGATCAGGATGATGCTTGTTCCTGCCGACCCGGAGGATAACAAGAATGCGATTGTTGAGATCAGGGCCGGAACAGGAGGTGATGAAGCGAGCATCTTCGCGGGAGACCTCTACAGGATGTACACGAAATACTGTGAAGCAAGAAGATGGAAGATCGAATTGGTCGATTTTACTGCGGGTACAGCAGGAGGATTCAAGGAAGTCATCTTCAATGTGACCGGTGACAATGTCTACGGACAGTTGAAATATGAATCAGGCGTTCACCGCGTGCAACGCGTTCCGCAAACTGAAACACAGGGCCGGGTCCACACCTCGGCCGCAACTGTGGCAGTCCTTCCCGAAGCCGACGAATTCGATGTCGAGATCAAACCGGCAGATGTAAGGAAGGACACCTATTGTTCATCAGGCCCAGGCGGACAATCGGTTAACACGACCTATTCTGCCATCCGGCTGACACATGTCCCTTCCGGGATCGTGGTCACCTGCCAGGATGAAAAATCACAGATCAAGAATTTCGAAAAGGCCATGAAAGTACTTCGTTCCAGGCTTTATGAGATGGAATACCAAAAGTACATGGATGAGATATCCAAAAAAAGGAAGACCATGGTTTCCACCGGCGATCGATCGGCCAAGATCCGCACTTATAATTATGCCCAAAGCCGGGTGACCGATCACCGCATCAACCTCAGCATGCATAACCTCCCCGTGTTCATGGATGGTGATATCCAGGAATTCATTGATGCACTTCAACTGGCAGAAAATGCGGAAAGATTGAAGGAAGCCGTAAGCTAATTAATTATGAATTATGAGGTTGAATTATGAATTATGATTTCAAGTCCTCAATTCATAGTTTTAATCATAAAATGTCAATCATCAATTTATTCGTAATCCGTGATCCGTAATTCGTAATTTTCATGAATCGTACTGAATTAATTTCGACCATTCATAGCAAAAAGTCCTTTCTCTGCGTTGGACTTGACAGCGACATTTCCAAGATCCCTCAGCATCTCCTGGTTTGCGATGATCCGGTGTTTGAGTTCAACCGTCAGATCATCGATGCCACACATGAATTCGCCGTTGCTTTTAAGCCAAACCTTGCCTTTTACGAGTGCAACGGGGTGAGCGGCTGGAAGAGCCTGACCAAGACGATCGGGTACCTGAAAAAATTCAACGCCCTGACCATTGCGGATGCAAAACGTGGAGACATCGGGAATACTTCAACACAGTATGCAAAGACATTTTTCAACCCGTTGCAATCTGGGTTTGATTTTGATGCCGTAACGGTAGCGCCTTACATGGGTGAGGATTCGGTAAAGCCCTTTCTCGAATTCCCCGGCAAATGGGTGATCCTGCTGGCACTTACATCCAATAAAGGGGCTGCTGATTTTCAGTTCATCCGGGAAAATCCAAACGGGAAAAGACTTTTTGAGGAGGTGCTGACAAAATCGCAGTCCTGGGGAACACCGGAAAATATGATGTATGTAGTTGGCGCCACCAAAGCGGAAATGCTGACAGATGTACGTAAAATCGTTCCTGATCATTTCCTGCTCGTCCCCGGGGTAGGTGCCCAGGGCGGAAGTTTGCAGGAAGTGGCGAAATACGGGATCACAAAAGACTGCGGACTTCTTGTCAACTCATCCCGCAACATCATCTTCGCCTCCAACGGACCCGACTTTGCCGATAAAGCACGGCAGGAAGCACACCGGATGCAGAAAGAAATGGCGGACCTGCTTAAATGAAAAATGAAGAATTAAAAATTTATTATTCAGGTATTCATACACTACACATCTTCATTCTTCATTCTTCATTCTTCATTCTTCATTCTTCACTTTTCACCATCCTGCCCCGATCTTCAATCCGAAGTTCAGGATAAATGATGAATACGTTGAATGAATCAGCGTTGAAGAATGAGCCTGGTTTTGCCAGGAAAATTCGTTATTGCTGTTATACTTTCCATAAAGTACCTGGTTGATCCATGAGTACCTGAATCCAAAACCAAAATACACATCTGTAATGAAGTGACCATACCGCTTCATGCTTCCCAACCGGAGACTGATCCCAAGGTCATGACGGTACTGGTCCTGAAGAAATTCAGCCCCGTCGACCTTGGGAAAACTTGTCGATACATCATGAAAACTGAGGTATTTATAAAGAAAGGCGGGACCGAGGTAAAAGCCACCGCCGGGTGAAAAAAACTTCGGATACGTTAGCAGGGACCAACCTTCATAATTAAACAATGGATAATCCATGATGATAAAAGGCGGTGCATCCTGGATCCCCACCTGGTAACCGATTTCCGTTTCCCAGGAAACAGCCGAATCGATCTTTAGCTCGTAAGCAATGGCAAATTCAAGGTGAAACAACTTTGCAACATTCAGTTTGAGGAAATTCGAACAGATAAGGGGATTTGTTTTATCCCGCTTTTCACGGGCAATTTCGTGTTTCAGATCGCGGAGATAGAAACTTAACGCAAAATGATTTGAAGAGATGTCAGCCGGCGGGTAATAAACCGTCCATCCTGATGGGCCGGAATCCGAATCTTTACGTGCAATTGAATCCTCCATCAACAAATTGTTCAGGGATGGATACGTTTGCCATGGATAAAAATCAAAGTTGATGTAAGATATGTCGCAGACCCGGTAACAGGTATCATCGATGAAGATCGTATCCCCGGTTATCGCTGTGATCTTTGAACCGTGCATGATTGAATCACCTTCCGGCCGGTATGCGATATACCTGTTCTTCTTTGCGATTTCAAGCCGTGGTTTATAGGATTTATTCCTAGAGAAGATAATTTTCTCATTCGTTACCTTCATATTCTGGGCGTCGAGGGAGAAGTGAGAACCCATGAAAATAATAATAAGGACAGCAGGCAGGACTACATCGATTGGCAGCAGGTTCTTCATATGGCGGTCGTTTATCTTTATACACCGAATGAAGGTTTTACCCTTATGAATGCAAAATGCAGAAATGCAAAATGCAGGAATATGTTAGTGCCAATCCATCACCTCATCACCGTAATCCCCGCGAAAGCGAGTACACCTCATCACTTCATCACGATTCACCTCTCACCTCTCACCTCTCACCATTGACCTCTCATCAAAAAAAAGCCCCGAAGGCGGGTTAAACCTCCGGGGCCGGTTAATGTAACAGGTAAAGGAAAAGTAATTACAGGAGAGTAATCCATCCATATTTGTCAGGTTCAAGACCTTCCTGGATGGCTCTCAATTTTTCATATAGTTTCTGGGAAATATTTCCAGCTTTCCCGTTCTTGCAGTAATTATAGATCTTGCCTGAGGTGCGGTCATGGATCTCGCAGATCGGAGAGATGACTGCAGCTGTGCCACAAGCGCCGACCTCATCAAATTCTGCCAGTTCTTCAACCGGGATATGGCGCTGTTCGACTTTCATGCCCATTTCCTGGGCAATGACCCTCAACGACATGTTAGTGATGGATGGCAGGATGGATGATGATTCCGGCGTTACATAGGTATTGTTTTTTATTCCGAAGAAATTGGCAGGCCCTGCCTCGTCAATGTATTTCTTTTCACAGGCATCCAGGAATATGGAGGATGCAAATCCTTCCTTATGTGCCCGGTCGCCTGCTCTGAGGCTGGCAGCATAATTTCCGCCCACCTTGATATGACCGGTTCCCAGCGGGGCAGCACGGTCAAAATCCCTAACGATCTGCATTTTCACGGGGTTGAATCCTTCTTTGAAATAGGGACCAACCGGGCCTCCGAAAACGATGAAAAGGTATTCAGTGGCGGGTTTAACGCCCACCTGCGCGCCAGACCCTATCAGCAAGGGACGGATGTAGAATGAAGCACCCATCCCGTAAGGGGGCACATACTTCTTGTTAAGCTCGACAACTTTCGTCACAGCATCCCGGAAAATGGGAAAAGGAATTTCCTGCATGAGGATGCCTTCTGCCGACCTGTTCATCCGTTTTGCATTTTCATCCAGCCGGAAGATCCTGATCTTGCCGTCAACGCCCATAAAAGCTTTCATCCCTTCAAAGGCTTCCTGTCCGTAATGGAGACAGGTGGCGGCCATATGAAGTGCGATGAATTCTGAATCGGAGACCTCAATCTCTCCCCATTTGCCATCTTTATAATAGCAGCGAAGGTTATAATCTGTTTTAAAATAACCGAAAGGAAGACCTTTCCAATCAATCGTATTCATATATAATATATTTAAGTATTTGCAGATTTAACGAGCGGAATCCTTGGTAAAATTAGATATTTTATTCGAACGAAGAGGGAAATCGAAAAGAAAATTTTCAGGTCATTTTGTCAGACGGAACCAATTGGCATTTCTTTTGACAATCGGAGGCGAATTAATAACCAATCCCTCTACAACTATGCAAAAAGGTAAAATCAATGTCCAGACGGAAAACATTTTCCCTATTATCAAGAAATTCCTTTATTCGGATCATGAGATCTTTTTACGTGAATTGATCTCAAATGCAGTGGATGCAACCCAGAAGCTGAAAACACTTGCCAATCTTGGAAAATACAGTGGGGATATCAGTGACCTGACGATCGAGGTCTCCCTCGACAAAAAAAAGAAGACCCTGACAATTAAGGATAAAGGCATTGGCATGACATCAGAGGAAGTTGACAAGTACATCAACCAGATCGCTTTCTCGAGCGCAGAGGAGTTCATTAAGAAATTCAAAACAAAATCCGAAGCTGAAATGAATGCACTGATCGGCCATTTCGGATTGGGATTTTATTCGTCATTCATGGTGTCAGATAAGGTTGAGATACTTTCCAAGACATATAAAAAAGGTGGAGAAACCAAAGCTGTTCACTGGGAATGTGACGGTAGTCCAGAATATGAGATGGAGGAAGGCGACAAGAAAGACCGCGGTACCGAGATCATCGTACATATCTCCGATGAGTCGAAAGAATTCCTTGAGGAATACCGTATTCTTGAATTATTGAAAAAATACTGCAAGTTCCTTCCTGTACCCATCCGGTTTGGCACGGAAAAGAAATATGAAAAAGTTGAAGGTGAAAAAGATGAGGAAGGAAAGGACAAGAGCATTGAGGTTGAGAAACCACGCATCATCAATAATACGAATCCGCTATGGAAAAGCAAGCCTGCTGATCTGAAAGATGAGGATTACAATAGTTTTTACAGGGAACTCTATCCATATTCTTTTGAAGAACCGTTGTTCCATATTCATCTGAATGTCGATTATCCCTTTAATCTTACAGGGATCCTGTATTTCCCGAAAGTTAAAAAGGCATTTGAAGTCCAGAAAGATAAGATACAGCTTTATTCAAACCAGGTATTCGTGACCGATTCGGTTGAAGGGATTGTTCCCGATTTCCTGACCTTGCTGCATGGGGTACTCGATTCGCCTGATATTCCGCTGAATGTTTCCAGGAGCTACCTTCAAAGCGATCCGAATGTCAAGAAAATATCGAATCACATTACAAAGAAAGTTGCTGATAAACTGGAAGAAATATTCAAGGATAACCGCGCAGATCTTGAATCTAAATGGGATGATGTAAAAGTTTTCATAGAATATGGCATCATTTCGGAAACTAATTTTTACGACCGGGCAAAGAAATTCTGCCTGCTAAAGAATACCGACGGTAAATACTTCACCTTTGATGAATATGAAAAACACATCAAAGATGGTCAGAAAGACAAGGATGGCAACCTGATCTACCTTTATGCAACAAATTTACATGACCAGTTCAGCTATATTGAATCAGTCAAAGAGCGCGGGTATGATGTATTGCTGCTGGACGGCATTGTTGATACTCATTTTATCAACACGCTGGAGCAGAAATTTGAAAAATGCCGCTTTACGAGAGTTGATGCTGATACGGCTGAAAAGCTGATCAGGAAAGATGATGAGATGCCTTCCAAACTTGATGAAGACCAGAAAAAGGTTTTGCAGGAAATCATTGAGAAACAAGTGGACAGCAAAAAATTCACCATAATCTTTGAAAGCCAGAGTGAGAAGGACCTTCCCCTGATGATCACCCAGCCTGAGTTCATGCGCAGGATGAAAGACATGAACATGCTTGGCGGCGGCGGCCTGTCATATCTTGGGGAAATGCCGGAACAGTATAACCTGGTGGTGAATACCAATAACCCTGTGATCGGAAGAATCCTGCTGGAGACCGAATCCTCAAAGCAGGAATCCACCCTGAAACAGTTGATCGACCTGGCGAAGCTGGCTCAGAACCTGCTGAAGGGCAAAGAGCTGAATGATTTTATCAAAAGAACGATTGAAAATGTTTAGGAATGCGTAGTTGCTTTGTCGCTTAGTTGTTTAGTTGATTTCCTGGAAAAAGGTTTTTACCTTCAAAAGTTCAACACAAGACCAACCGGTAACAATTATAAACTTTAATTATCTTTACAAATTAAAATTCAAAACACACTAAAAATGAAAATTTCTAAAGGCTGGATCATAGCAATTGCTGCTATTGTCGTTGTTTTTTTGCTGATCTCCTGGGGATCGAGCATTTATAATACCTTGGTTAACAAAGAAGAAATGGTCAACCAGCAATGGGCCAATGTTGAGAATGTGTATCAGCGGCGTGCCGACCTTATTCCGAATCTTGTTTCCACCGTGAAAGGTGTCGCCAATTTTGAACAAAGCACACTTACAGCTGTCATTGAAGCCCGTGCAAAAGCAACTTCAGTGAATATCAATCCAAAGAACCTGGATGAAGCATCACTGCAGCGGTTCCAGCAGGCACAGGATGGCTTAAGTTCTGCTCTTGGCCGTTTGATGGTGGTGGTCGAAAAATACCCGGAACTGAAAGCAACACAGAATTTTTCAGAGCTTCAGGCCCAGCTTGAAGGAACCGAGAACCGCATTACCGTTGAACGAAGGTCATTCAATGAAATGGCCCAAAGCTACAACGCTTACCTCCGGAAATTCCCTTCAAACATATTTGCAGGACTTTACGGATTTCAGAAAAAAGCCTATTTCCAGGCACAGGCCGGTGCTGAAACCGCACCGAAAGTAGACTTCAACACGACAAAATAAACGATAACATCTTTTTCCATGAGTATTTCAGCTCAAGATTTCTTTACACGGCAGCAACAGGATGCGATCAGGCAGGCCGTTATGGATGCCGAGATGGAAACATCGGGTGAAATACGCATTCATATTGAAAATAAATGCGAAGGAGATGTCCTCGACAGGGCTTCCTTTCTCTTTCTTAAACTAAAAATGAATAAGACAGAACTGCGGAATGGTGTTCTGATCTACCTCGCAGTTCAGCAAAGAAAATTCGCCATCATCGGCGACAAAGGGATCAATAAGGTGGTTCCGGAAAATTTCTGGGACAGCATCAAAGAAAAAATGCAGGACCATTTCCGGCAAGGGGATTTTACCAAAGGTCTCTGCCATGCGATCGTTTCGTCAGGAGAACAACTCAGGAAATATTTTCCACGAAAGAAGGATGATATGAATGAGTTGTCAGATGATATATCGTTTGGGAAGCAGTAGTCGGAGATCGGAGGTCAGAGGTCAGCGAAGCCCGAAGCCCGAAGCCCGAAGCAATCAAAAACAAAATAAAATCATGAAGACCCGCCTTAGCTATTTCATAGTAATCATCAGCTTTCTCCTTTCGGGCAGGCTTTCCATGGGTCAGGATATTCCGGACAGGCCGGTTCCGCCAAGGATCGTGAATGATTTTGCAGGTATACTATCTGCTGATGAAGTGAACAGCCTCGAAAACAAGCTGGTTGGTTTTAATGATTCGACTTCGACCCAGATCGCTGTTGTCACGGTGAAATCATTGAACGGCTATGATAAAAACGATTTCGCTCAAAGGCTTGGAGCCAAATGGGGGGTCGGGCAAAAAGGTAAGAATAACGGCATCGTGATCCTTGTAAAACCAAAATACGCTACAGAAAAAGGTGAAGCTTCCATCCAGACCGGGTATGGCCTTGAAGGCGTACTGCCTGACATTACCTGCAAGCGTATTATTGAGAATGAAATGGTACCTGCATTCAAAACCGGGAATTATTACCAGGGAATTGACAAAGCCGTTACCGTGATCATTTCGATCACAAAAGGCGAATTCACCGCATCACAGTATAATAAGAAAAAGAAGGCAAGTCCTTATGGCCTGCTTGTGCCCATCATCATCTTCATTGTCGTCTTTCTCCTGATCAATAAGAAACGAGGAGGAATGAACTCCATGGGCAAAAGCCTGCCGTTCTGGACTACAATGTTCATGCTTGGCTCCATGGGAAGAGGATCGGGAGGTTCGTTCGGTGACTTCAGGTCAGGCGGAGGAAGTTTCGGTGGCGGAGGCGGTTTCGGAGGCTTCGGAGGAGGAAGCTTCGGCGGTGGCGGCGCAGGCGGAAGCTGGTAGAACAATTTCCAAAGTTTGATTTACGATTTACGATTGAATTAACAAATGACATTTACGAATCGGTCGTTTGTCACAATTCGTTATTCTGAAATCTGCATTTCAAACGTAAATCGTAAATTTGGGATCGTAAATTATTTCACTGGTGTTGCAGGTCTCGGTTTGATCTCAATGTCCTTCACCTGATCAAGAGTGACGTAACCACCTTTGTTTCCGAAATTATTCAGAATATAATTGATGACAGCAACAGCATCCTCTTTCGTTTCAACCTGGGGAAGCATTTCCTGCGTGTACTTCTTTCCGTTTACAGTCATCTCGATCTTCGAACCGTTCAGCGTCTGGGCAACCGCCCTGACTTTGTCAGCCAAAAGGTAATCTGAACCTGCCAGCGGCGGGAAGACACTCTCCACTCCTACCCCTGTCGGCTGGTGACATACCACACATTTGGCCTTATAGATCTGTTCACCCTTCGGCATCATGGCCTGGATATCCGCGGGAATACCGGCGGTTTCGCCAACGGTTGCAGAGGCCTGGTCAGCGGACTGGCCACCGCCACCGCAGGATACCATCGCCACCGACAATGCAATAATGGAAATCAGAAGAATAGTAATACGTTTCATAATTGTTGGATTTAGTTTTAATTAATACTGATTGAATTGCAAAAATAATTCGTTTCCATGTTTTATTAAAAATTTAATGACAACATGCCGGGACTTCCTGCCGGGGCTTCATTTCCGGGCTCAGATAGGGAATGCCAAGATTCAGTCCCCGGAGTATGAACAGAAGTCCGATCACGACGACCATGACCGGTATGATCCTTTTCACCCTGTTCCTGAAAGCAATGCCGAAAACATTTCCGATCATAAGGACTGCAAGCAGTGCCGGGATCGTACCTAATCCGAACATCAGCATGTACAAACCTCCTTCAAACGGTGTATTGCTGACAAGGGCTCCCGCGAGGGCCAGGTAAACCAGGCCGCATGGCAGTAAACCATTCAGCAGACCAATGAAAAGGATTGAGATCAATGACCTTGTACTGAAAAACCTGGCAAATACCCTTTTGAACCCTGCAAGCAGTGAATCGATATGACTTTCTATATGCAATGACCTGAAAAGAAGCGGTGAAAAAACTGCCAGGATCATGATCAGGCCCAGGAGGATCGATACCCAGCGCTGAAAACCCCAAACATTGATTCCTTTGCCCAGCAATCCAAAAATGAGTCCGAGAGCGGCATACGTCATGATGCGGCCGGAATTATACAAAAGAGCGCTGATCACCCGTGAACCGGTGGAACGATCACTCAATGGAAGTGCCAGGGCCAGCGGACCACACATGCCGATGCAGTGAAAACTGCCTAAAAGTCCTATTGTAATGGCCTGCAGATACTCCATAATCAGGGAATGTAAATTTCTTTTGTTGTGAAGAACCCCTGGCCGGCTGTTGTCCAGGATAATTTAATTGTATATCTCCCCTTTGTGAACAGGTTAATCGGAATTCGCTGTGACATCAGGGAATCAGGAGCAACCGGAACCTTTATGTCGAGCTTTTCATCCGATGGCCGGTATGCCTGGATGATCCCCGAAAGGCCCTTCCCGGCAAGATCCGCCGGAAAATGAATGTTCAGAAAATCTCCTTCGACTTTAACCCATAAAGGATCTCTGAGACTAGCAACATGCCTCATTTCATTTATCTTATCCTCATACCTAAGCTCTTTCTGGTAATAATCCGACTCAACAAAACTTAGAGGGATATTCTGTGACCAGATAAAGAACCAGGAACAAAGGCCCAGGAAAAGCACAATTACCAGGAATATCCCGGTTCCCCAATTGAATTTCATTTTCATCAAACTCCCGTTCATTTTTCAGGCCCGACAAATGTCGCCCTGGTCTGGTCAAGCTGCCGGCCTCCGGAAATAATCCCGATATCCATTTCCATTTTACTCCCTGTAATTACTGACTTATCCAGGATGATAAAAAAGACAGCCTCACCTACCGTTTGCTTTTTCACCACCGGGTCACTCCCGATGATCTTAATTTCTCCCCTGTGGGACAATAATTTCAGGTTCACGGGGAGATCATTGTTGGTTTTGTTTACAATCTTGATATTATACAAATTGCTGATACGCCCATCGGGCTGATCCTGGAACAGCATGCCGGGTGAACGGAGAACAGTAGCTTCAACAGGATTTCTCGTCGCCAGGAAATAGGAAAAAGCCACCAGGAGAAGGAGCAGAACCGCAGTATAAGCCCCGGAGCGGAGTGTAAATCGCCAGGGCCTTTGGTCTGTGATCATTTTTTCTGATGCATACCGGATCAACCCCGGTCTGAACCCGTTCCTTTTCATGATATCATTGCATGAATCGATGCAACACGCACAATTGATGCATTCCAGTTGCGTTCCGTTCCGGATGTCAATTCCCGTCGGACACACAAGAACACACTGATGACAATCAATGCAATCGCCTTTCCCTGCTCCCTTTCTGTCTTCGTTTTTCCTTACCGATCCACGTGCTTCTCCACGCTTGTAATCGTAGGAGATCACGACAGTGCTCCGGTCTAGCATCACGCCCTGTAAACGGCCATATGGACATACGATCGTACAGACCTGCTCCCTGAACCAGGAAAATATAAAGTAAAATATGAATGAAAAGACCAGCATGATGATCAATCCGGCAAGATGTTGTCCCGGGGGATCGGTTACAAGGTTAATCCATGGATCAGATCCGATCAGGTACATCAGGAAATAATTCCCTATGATAAAGGAAATCCCGTAGAAGATCCCATTCTTCATGGCGCGTTTCAGGATTTTTCCTGCATCCCAGGGTCGTGCTTCAAGTGTTTTCTGGCTGGCTGTATCTCCATCGATCCAGTATTCGATCCTGCGGAAGATCAGTTCCATGAAAATCGTTTGGGGGCATGCCCATCCACACCATAAACGGCCGTAAGTGACTGTAAAGAGCAGGATAAAAACGATCAGGGAGATCATCCCGATGAAAAAGAGGTGAAAATCCTGCGGCCAGAACTGCACGCCAAAGATCACGAAAGTCCTGTGTATAAAGTCGAACAGCAGCAATTGCTGGCCGTTGATTTTGATAAAAGGAGCGGCAAAAAAGAATATCACCAGGATGATCCCCGTTATATTCCTTGCGGTGGTCAGGTTGCCCTTTGGCTTCTTTGCAAAGACCCACAGGCGTTTTCCACTTTCGTCGATCGTGTACAGATGATCACGAAAGTCTTCATTGTTCTGTTCTCCGGAATTCATCATTTGCAGGGATCTCCCTGGGGTGCTTTAGGATTAGGGGGATTCGTCCCTTTTAATGTTTCAACATAGCTTGTCACCTGCAGGATCTGATTACGCGACAATTGTGTTTTCCAGGCAATCATTCCTTTTGCGGGAACACCTTCTGTTATCACCTTTACCATACTCCTGTAATCACATCCGTGTATAGAGAAGGTATCAGTCAGATTCGGTCCTACGAGCCCCTGCCCTGATGCCAGGTGACATACCACACAGCTTTTTGTCCAGATCGCTTTGCCTGCATCCATATTCGTTGCATCCGTCAACGGCATGAGTGACGTATCTGCATCTGCCGGGCCGCCTGCAGGTGTTCCCGGCATGGCAGCAGCCATTTCATTTTTATATTCGTCCTGCTGATGTGGAGCGACCTTCAATACATCATAAACAAAAAGGTATGCAATTCCCCATACAACGGTTATAATAAAGAGCCATAGCCACCATCGGGGTAAACTATTGTCGAGTTCTCTGATACTGTCGGACTCGTGACCGGCAAGGATTTTATCCCCGGTTAGTTCATCCTTCTCAACGGATTTATTTTCATTTATGTCCATAGAAATATCTTTTAATTATTCTTAAACTTCATCAGTACCTTTACCAGAATCTTCAAGAGGCATTTGACGGCACTCTTCCACATCTTTCTTCTTCAGAGAAAAGGTATAAAAAACTACCAGTCCGAAGAAAACAATAAAAATGAATGTAGAGATCAGTCCGTAATGATCCACTCCCCTCACCGATTGAAATATATCGCGCAGCATAGCTTTATTTATTTTAACGGTTCTAAGGCTGTTTGTGCTCCGGCAGAATGAACATCCACTCCGAGGCGCTGCAGGTATGCGATCATGGCGATGATCTCCTTGGTCGGTTCACAAATGATCCCCTGGGATTTAAGGTCATCGGAGATCGCTTTTGCCTGGATCATCAGGGCATCATTGGCGGTCTTATCAAACCCTTGAGGATAAGGCACTCCGAGCATTTGCATGACCCTGATCTTTGCCGGTGTTGAACTAATATCGAGATCATCGGTGATGAGCCATTTATATACCGGCATGATCGATTGTTCATTCAGCTTTTGCGGATTCAGCATATGATTATAATGCCATGAATTGGGTTTATACTGCTTGCCGTTGACCACCCCTTCGCGGGACAGATCCGGACCATTGCGCTTTGATCCCCACTGGAACGGGTGATCATATACATATTCACCTGCTTTGGCATACTCGCCGTAACGTTCAGTTTCTGAACGGAACGGACGTACCATCTGTGAATGGCAGGTATAGCAACCTTCGCGAACATAAATGTCACGTCCCTGGAGTTCGAGCGGGGTGTAAGGTTTCACGCTTGCAATGGAAGGGATATTCGTTTTTACAAGGTACAGCGGTACAATCTCGATGATGCCGCCGATAAGGATAACGATGAGTGCAAAGACGGCAAACTGGATTGGCTTGCGTTCCAGCCAGCGGTGTCCGCTTTCTCCTGCAGCACGTTTGCCGGCCACCGGTTCAAGTGCAGGTGCGGAGGCAGCTTCTTCCGGCAGGAATTTTCCGGCTTTCACAGTCATGACCAGATTATAAACACCAAGCACCACACCGGAAATATATAACACCCCGCCCAGCATTCTTGCGAAATACATGGGTTTCAACTGGGTCACGGTCTCAAGGAAGTTCGGATATTTCAGGAATCCATCCTGGGTAAATTCTTTCCACATCGAAAACTGTGTGATGGCTCCCCAGTATAATGGAACAGCATAAAAGATGATCCCCAGGGTCCCGATCCAGAAATGCATGTTAGCCAGCTTTGTGGAGTAGAGCCTGGTCTGGAAAATCCGTGGCATCAGCCAGTACAGGACGGCAAAAGTTAAAAAGCCGTTCCAGCCGAGTGCGCCGATGTGGACATGGCCAACCGTCCAGTCAGTGAAATGTGAGATAGCATTTACAGTCTTGGTCGACATCATGGGTCCTTCAAAGGTTGACATACCGTAGGCGGTTACCGCGACCACCATGAACTTCAGAACAGGATCTTCACGTACACGGTCCCATGCGCCACGAAGCGTAAGAAGGCCGTTTACCATTCCACCCCAGGAGGGTGCAATCAGCATTACGGAAAAAACGACGCCGAGCGATTGTGCCCAGTTCGGAAGCGCACTATAAATAAGGTGATGGGGACCAGCCCAGATATAAAGAAATATCAATGCCCAGAAATGCACAATTGATAACCTGTAGGAATAGATCGGGCGGTTGGCTGCTTTCGGAAGGAAGTAATACATCAGTCCGAGGAATGGTGTTGTCAGGAAAAATGCAACAGCATTATGACCATACCACCATTGAACCAGCGCATCCTGGACACCTGCATAAACAGGATAACTTTTCAGGAAAGATACCGGTATTTCAATGCTGTTGGCAATATGAAGGACGGCAACGGTAACAAAGGTGGCAAGGTAGAACCAGATGGCAACATAGATATGCCGGGTACGCCGCCTGATGATCGTTCCGACCATGTTCCAACCGAAAATGATCCAGATCACTGCTACCGCAATATCGATCGGCCATTCAAGCTCTGCATATTCCTTCCCTATGGTAAAGCCGAATGCGAATGTCAGGGCCGCGGCAACAATGATCAGCTGCCATCCCCAGAAATGGATCTTGCTCAACAGATCGCTGAACATTCTTGCTTTGCATAACCTCTGAAGGGAATAATAGATCCCTGTGAATATCCCGTTGCCAACAAATGCAAAAATGACTGCATTGGTATGGATGGGACGGATCCGTCCAAATGTCAGGTAAGGAATCCCGAAGGATAATTGTGGCCAGATGAACTGGAGGGCAACTAAAAGTCCCACTACCATTCCTATAACGCCCCAGAACAGGGTCGCATAGGCGAAGTACTTCACAATTTTGTTGTCATAGTAAAATTTCTGATTTTCCATAATTATCATTGGTTTGGTGGTTGTTCCGAATTGTCTGATGCCTGCTGAACTGAATCTTCCGATGCTTCAGGTGGTTTTTCATCCTCGAAAAGAATGCGGACAGACGAGCTGTATGGATCATCGTACTGCCCGTCCCTGACACTCCAGAAAAAGATGAAAAGAAATACCAAAGCCACGAGGATGCTGAAAGAAACCAGGACAAGGATGACACTCATAAAGCTAAGAAGGAATGGGAAACAAATTTAGGAATTTAGGAATCACAATTCCAAATAAAAAATGCAAGAATGGTGCATATGCTAATAATTTAGATTTGGTTTAAATTATTTTGCGACTGATGACCTGGCCCTTAGCCAGGCAAAATAGATGGAAAGCGTTATGAATCCGACGACTGTGACGGAACTCACAGGCATCAGGATAGCTGAAACGATTGGTGTCAGGTGCCCTGTGACGGCAAAACTCAACCCGGCCAGGTTGTAAATCAATGAAAAGCCCATGCTCATTTTTACAATACGGATACTGTCGCGGGAGAAGCGGAGATATCTGCTCAATGATCTGAATTGTCCGGATTCGAGGATCGCATCACAGGAGGGTGAAAAAAGATAAACATCATCGGCGATTGAGACCCCGCAATCGCTTTCACGAAGAGCTCCGGCATCATTCAATCCATCACCGACCATCAAAACCTTCTTACCTTCAGCCTTCAACGACCGGATATAATTCAGTTTATCAGTGGGTGACTGGTTGAAATGCATGTTACCGGGGGATGGAAAAAATTTCGAAAGGCTTGTCCGTTCAGAATCCTGGTCCCCTGACAGAAGGTGAAGTCCGAAACGGTTCTCCAGGGCTTTGAACACCTCTTCCATGCCATCCCGGTACCTGTTTCGGAGCAGAATGTATCCTTTCGGCTGTTCATTGACAGATATGAATACCCGGTTTCCCTTTGATAAACCTTCACTCCCGCCCAAAACAAATTCCTCATTGCCCACTTTAATGCGGAAAGAACCGATGATTCCTTCAATCCCTTTGGCCGGAAATTCAAAAAAACCATCAAGTTCCTGTATTTCGGCTTCAGGAAGGACACGGTAGAGTGCAACACTGACCGGATGAGTTGAATTACGGGCCACCGACCTGATCATCCCGATTTCAGATGATGAAACGTTGAGGGATGACAAGTCCGCATCGAAATCATCATTTCGTGTCAGCGTTCCCGTTTTATCAAAGACGATTGTATCCACTCTCGCCAGCAATTCGACCACAGCTGTGCTTTTCATGTAAAACCCGTTGCGCCCGAGCGCACGCATGGCACCACCAAAAGAAAATGGGAGCGACAATGCCAGTGCACATGGACAAGCGACGATCAGGATCGAACATACTACGAATACGATCTTTGATGGATCGATGAACCACCATACAAATCCGGTCACAAAGGCCACCAGCAAAAGTGCAACGGTGAAGTTCCTTCCAATGATGTCGATCATCCGGTTCCATTTAGTTTCCTTCCCCCGCCCACCGGGGTCATGATTCCAGAGTTCGGTCAGCCGGCTTTGCGTCACTTCTTTCTCGACGATCAGTTCAATGGACGCCCCCACCTGCCTGCCTCCGGCAAAAACCCGTTCTCCCGGACTTTTATTGACCGGGGTGGATTCTCCTGTGACGAAGCTGTAATCAATGGATGCGATTCCTTTAACGAGAAGGGCATCTGCCGGAATCAGTTCCTGGTTCCGGATAAGAATACGCATTCCTGTCTTCAACTCCTTCAAAGCAATGACCTTTTCGTTCCCCTGGTCAGAAAGGACTGTTACTGCGACAGGAAAATAGGAGCGGTAATCCCTTTCAAAGGAGAGTGCTTCATAGGTTTTCCCCTGGTACCATTTCCCGATCAGTAGAAAGAAGACCAGCCCGGCCAGTGAATCCATAAATCCCGGGCCTGTGCCGGTAAGAATTTCATATGTGCTTCTTGTGAACAAAACAGTGATCCCGAGTGCTATCGGTACATCAATGCTGACAAACCGCTTTCTAAGTCCTTTTATGGCAGAGATAAAATATCCGGAACCTGAATAAAAGGCAACCGGTATCCCAAGCAGAATGTTCAGCAATCCGAAATTCTGACGCAGGATCTGCTCCACATTATCATCAACGCTCAGGTAAGCCGGAAAACTGAACAGCATGATGTTTCCGAAGCAGAAACCTGCCACGCCAAGCCTGTAGTAAATACCACGATCGACTTTATTCTTCTGCTCTTCCTTAAGGCTGTCGAGGCCAAGATGGGGAATATAATTGACTGAAACCAGCAATTCCACCAATTGCCGGAAACTGATTTCCTTGTCCCTGAATGTAATAGTTACTTCCTTCTTTAGGAAATTAACCGCAGAATGGCTGATCCCGTTGTTGAACCTGTGAATGTTCTCCAGCAGCCATATGCAGGAACTGCAATGGATGACAGGAATGAACAGCTTCACCTTGCTGATCCCGTTTTCGGAAAACTCGAGCAGATCACGGGCTATGTCGGGATTATCGAGCCATGCATATTTTTCACCGATCTCATTTGTAATGGCTCTTTTACCCGGGTGGTCTTCCAGTGTGTAAAAATCACAGGCATTGCTGTTACTGAGAATCTCGTACACAGTCTTGCACCCCGTGCAACAAAAAGACCTTTCATCAAACAGGACAGGATTCGAACCGCAATCTTCTCCGCAATGGTAACATTGTGAGTAATTTGCTGCCGATGATTTTCCTGTTGATGGTTTTGCCATATTCTCTTTTGCTGCCTGCAAAAGTACAGAAAAGTCGGCAATCAGGCTTCAGGCTTCAGGCTCCGGGCTAAGGGCTTCCAGCATTCAGCGGACCCTTCTAACCTTCTTCCCTTCTTACCTTATACCATCAGGCTCAGGTTGCTGATCGAAACCCTTGACATGTAATTTATACCGATTCATTTTTTAAGGATGTAAAACAATTTTTTAATATTTTTAATGCCGGTTATTCATTATTCAAAAGGAATTGCTTTGGTGATGAACTATAGGATTGATAATGAAACACTAACGTTCATATTTTCTTTTTTTCATTAGATCACCATACTATTTGACATTTCTCAACCTGACATATATTTTGTATTATTAGCCTTCCTTTATTAAAAACAACATTTAGTTCGGCAACGAATCTGGATCGATAAAAGACCTAATCTACTGAAAAAAAAAAGGAATCTATCTAAATTTTATCACCAACCAATAACCAAAATCATGAAAAAAAATCTTTACAAAATGAGTAAAATCAATTGCAGGAAGATTTTATGTGTGATCTTCCTATTGTTTTTGGCTTGTACCGGATTACAGTCCCAGACTTACTCCGTGGTAGATCTGAACAGTTCAGGTTTCAACGAGGATGTAGTCGCTGAATCCTCTCCTGCGGCTTCATCAACCACAACAACATTCGATACGTACGGAACTGTTTTTTATCAGGCTGGTTTTCCGGGAGGATCCTATGGTTTACCTGTAAGCCGGTCAATTACCAGTCCGAGCGGGCCTGTATACACTCTCAGACCATATAATGGGGACAATATCCTTCTGCTTACTTCCGCCAACACCTCAGGAACCCTTACACTGACAACCCCGGGCACCTTTAAAAATATTTCAATTCTTGCCACCTCAGGGCAAAGTTATTCAAGTTTCTCGGTAATATTACGTTTCAGCGATGGTACCACCCAGAGTTATACCTTCTGTGTTCCCGACTGGTACGTACCGGGTACCTCATGCAACCCGGTACCTTCTGTTGCAGCATATGGATTTGACCGTGTCATGAGGTCAACCAACGTTTGTGACAATAACGGATCCGCCCCGAATTTGTATGACTGCATGATTTCCCTGAACACTTCGGATCAGGTAAAATTGCTGAACAGTATAGCTTTTTCCAGAATTAGCGGAAGTGGCGGACGTGCCGGTATTTTTGGCGTTTGCGGAGTTACCGCTGCCAATGCACCGTTTGCCCCTGTTGCGGATGCAGCCACTTCCATCACGATCAATAGTTTCCAGGCTAACTGGCACGCCTCCGCCGGTCCGACTCCCACAGGCTACTACCTTGATGTGTCCAGCAGTTCTTCCTTCTCGCCAAACCTGTCCAGCTATAACAATCTGAATGTCGGAAATGTTACTACGTATGGCATAAACGGGTTGTCTTCAGGGAACACCTACTATTACCGTGTCAGGGCGGCCAATGCCAATGGTGTAAGCGTGAGCAGCAATACAATTACCCAGGGTACGCTTTCACCACCTTCTGATCCCACCTCCATTTCTGTTACAGTAAATCCTATCTGTACCGGGTCCTCTACAAAACTGACCGCCAACGGTGTGGTTGGTACAGTATACTGGTATACCGAAAACTGCGGAGTCACTTATTTGACCACAGGTAACTCCATCACAGTTTCTCCCTCCTCAAACACAAATTACTATGCCCGCAATTACAATAATTCACTCTTCAGTCCGGGATGTGCATCTGCAACAATTACAGTTAATCCGGTTTCTGTCGGCGGATCCATTGCCGGGTCGGCCACGGTGTGCTCAGGAACAAACAGCACCCATCTGACCCTTTCCGGGTACACAGGAAGCATTGTCAAATGGCAAAAATCAACGGATAACTGGGTCACACCGCAGGATATTAACAATACATTCAATAATTACAGCGCAACCAACCTTACTGCAACAACAAAATACAGGGCCGTAGTTCAAAGCGGGGTCTGTGCCTCTGTTTATTCTTCAGACGCAACGGTAACAGTTGATCCTGTTTCGGTAGGCGGATCCGTCGGCGGGGCTTCATCCGTCTGTTCCGGGACCAATAGCACACTGCTGACTCTTTCCACTTACACAGGAACCATTCTGAAATGGCAGAAATCGACCGACAACTGGGTCACACCGGAGGATATCGCCAATACAAACAATAACTACACCGCAACAAACCTCACGGCTACAACAAAGTACAGGGCCGTAGTTCAGAGCGGGGTTTGTTCTTCGGCTTATTCTTCAGATGCAACCGTAACGGTTAGCCCTGTCACCGAAGGCGGGTCGATCTCCGGCCCGGCCAGTGTTTGCAGCGGACCCAACAGCACATTACTGACCCTCTCCGGGTATACAGGCACGATCCTGAAATGGCAAAAATCAACCGACAACTGGGTGACACCGGTGGATATCTCAAATACTTCCAACATATATACAGCCACAAACCTTATCACAACAACGAAGTACAGGGCATTGGTCCAGAGCGGCGTATGTGCTTCGCAATATTCATCCGATGCGACCATCACCGTCAACACACCGCTTTCCCCTCCTGTACTTGTCAATGCAACGTATTACCAAAATGTAATTGCAACCCCGCTTGATGCGACCATCCCGGGGGCAATCTCTTATTCCTGGAGTAACGGAAGCACCGTGGTAAGTACCTCGGCAATCTATATTCCTCCTACGGATGTAATAGGTTCGGTCACCTATACTGTTACAATAACGGCACCGACAGGTTGTACAAACGTTTTTGCAAGTGCAACCATCACAGTGACTCCGACTCCGCACATGTATTTCTTCATGAATACATTGGGGGAAGTGAACGGAAACGGCCCGACGCTAACTCAAAATTTATCAGCTTCATGCTCCCCAACTCCGGCCGGGGGTTCTTACATAACAGACAATCTTTGTGCATCGGCAACAACCGTATTCGCATTCAACAGATATGCAGGACTCAATTATCCGAATCCAAACCTGGTCACCAGCACTTATACCATCAATGTTTATTGGAAATTCAGCACGTATGGAGGGGGGTATGCAAGAATCATCGATTTCAGCAACAGTACATCTGATGCCGGTATCTATTGCCTGGGGAATCAACTGAACTTTTTCCCGAACGGAAACATTGGCGGAGCGGGGTTGTTCGTGGATGGAAATTACTATTTGCTCAGTATGGTCCGGGACGGATCGACAAACATGATCAAAGTATATATAAACGGGGTATTCCTTTCTTCCTATAATGATGCATCCAACACATATAAACTTGCGACGAATACGACTCCTCTCATCTTTTTCAGGGATGATAATCCAGTTCCCTGCGAAGCGCGTGACGGAAGGGTTAAATACATTTCAATCATCAATACCACCTCAACCGATGCACAGATCACTTCGGTATATACAAGTATCTGTAATACGATAACCAATACGCCTCCGACCATAACCGAAATATCAGACCAGACAGTGATAATAAACAATCCGACATCCGCTCTTCCATTTACCATTGGCGACAATGAAACACCCGCAGGCAGTTTGAGCCTGACCGGCAGTTCGGACAACACGACACTCGTTCCGGAAGCGAATATTGTCTTTACCGGAAGCGGAACGAACAGGTTTGTTACCGTAACCCCAGCAACAGGACAATCCGGTACAGCAGATATCACGGTGACCGTTATTGACGGAGGGGGATTGAGTGCATCATCCTCATTCACCTTAACGGTTTATTCAGCTCCTTCAACCCAGGCTTCGAATATTCTGTTCAGCAATATCCAGGAAAACCAGATCACAATGACCTGGACCAATGGTAACGGAACCAAGCGGGCAGCATTCGTAAAACAAGGCACCGGAACCATTACAAATCCGACAGATCTTGTCACCTATACTCCAAGTTCTGATTGGGGGATCCATGGAACAGAACTGGGCGTTTCAGGCTATTATTGCGTATTCAATGAGGCAGGGAATACAGTAACGTTGACAGGGCTTTCGATGGGAACAGAATATACTGTTCAGGTTTTTGAATACCAGGGAACTGCCGGAGGAGAATTGTACCTGACCAACACAGCTACAGGCAATCCAAAAAGTCAATCAACCCTGTCCTGCACCAATCCGGCAAATGCCGGAACCATCACGCAGGATCAATCGGGGTGCGACAGTTTTGATCCTGCACTGATCACAGGAAGCTCACCGGGAGGCTATATCGGAACGCCGGAATACAAATGGCAGATCTCGGTCACCAACGGTTCAACCGGGTTCAGCGATATCGAAAACAGCAATTCGGCCGATTATGACCCGGGTACGACCAGTCAGACTACCTGGTACCGTCGCGTCGTAAGGGTCAGTTGTAAGGCTGACTGGTCGGGAGCCATTGCATCAAATTCTGTACAGATGACGATTGTCCCGGTTTCTGTCGGCGGTTCGGTTTCAGGATCTGCCACAGTTTGCAGCGGGACAAACAGCACAGAACTGACCTTGTCAGGGCATACCGGTAACATTGTCAAATGGCAGAAATCAACCGATAACTGGATCACACCTGTGGATATCGCCAATACAACCGACACATATACGGCCACAGATCTCACCACAACCACAAAGTTCAGGGCTGTTGTGCAAAACGGGATCTGCCCACTGGTATATTCTTCGGATGCTACAATAACCGTTGATCCGGTTTCAGAGGGAGGTTCCATCGCCGGCGCTGCCACGGTTTGCTACGGAACGAACAGCACGGAGCTGTCCCTGTCAGGGTACAACGGGACGATCCTCAAATGGCAGAAATCAACAGACAACTGGTTGACGCCTGAAGATATGATCAATACCTCGAACACCTACACAACCACTGACCTGGTCAACACAACGAAGTACCGGGCACTGGTCAAAAGCGGGGTCTGTTCATCGGAGTATTCAACGGACGCAACCGTGACCGTACTGGGTGAACTTACTGCCCCTGTGATCGGAAATTCACAGAATATCTTCTACAACACTTCTCCTGCAGCGCTGAATGTATTAACTGATGCTACCGGCGGGTCCGGTACATTTACTTACCAGTGGCAGATGAATGACGGCAGCGGATGGATCAACGTCGGAACCGGCGGAACAACCTATGCCCCTCCCGCGCTGACTGCTTCCACCGATTACCGCATTATTGCAACCGATAATGGCGATTATTTGTGCGGCAGTATTCTGGGGAACACCACAACCATTATAGTCAATCAGGGTCATACGATCTCAGGAACACTGAAATATTTCAAAAACGGAGGAACAAATATTGTGATGAACAATGTAGAGCTATGGCTTATGGATGGTGTTGTTAAGATCAAAGACTACACTACCGATGCCGGAACGGGTCATTTCGAGTTCACCCATGTCGATGACGGGGATTACACCATACTTGTTCACAGGAACAACAAGCCGGCAGGAGGTATCAACGCCACCGATGCCGCACTGGTGAACTGGTGGTCATCGCACCCCACGGATATCGAACCGGTGAAATTCCTGGCAGGTGATGTACAGTACTATTTCTACCTGCAGGCTACCTCTTCCTACAATATCCAGCAGTATTTCGTTTACAATACTCCCTTTGAGCGCACTATCGCTACCGGAACACCCTGGACATACTGGAATGTCTCGGGCAACATCATCCATTCGAATTACAGTCCCTATGACGGACCAACGGAATGGCCGACTGAAATCGCCCTGAATGTACCGGACGCCGATGTTGTGTTCAACCTTTTTGCAATGGGGACAGGTGATTTCAACGGCAGTTTCATTCCCGGAGGTGCCAAGGAAGCCAGCCAGACTCTTTCGCTGGTGTCGGACGGAACGGTCACCGCCGGTAAAGAAAGCGAAATTGAACTGCCCGTCACCGTTGTCAATCCATATATGGTTGGTGCTGTTTCCCTCATTATGGAATTCCCGGACGAACTGGCTGTAGTGACAGGGGTTGAGATGCCGGGTGTTACCGATCAGCCCGACTGGGTGGTGAAAGGAAACGAGCTCAGGATCGGCTGGAACTCAAAAACGCCCCTGAATCTGGCCGCTGGAAGCGAATTGCTGGTCATCCGGATGAAAACCACCCATGAATTCAGCAACGGAGCCGTGATCCGGTTCTCACTGGCAGCCGATCCGCTCAATGAGATGGCCAACAATTACTGCAACGTGATCCCCGATGCTATATTAAGCATGGATATCCTTGAGGCAGCCGCAGTCGGATTCAACGAGCAATCCGGTATCGGCGATCTGGCCCTGAAAAATCATCCAAATCCATTTGCTGATTATACAACGATAAGTTATTCGCTTCCGTTTGACGGGTTTGTAACGGTTGAAATTTTCAATATACTTGGTAAAAAGATCAATACCATTGTAAGCGAAAATCAGGCAGCCGGAGCATATTCGTTGAAATTTGGAGACAACAACCTCAGCTCAGGTTTCTACAGTGCATCCATTACGCTTCAAACCGGGAAAACAAAATTTGTAAGAGTAATTAAGATGATCCGGAATTAGGAAATTTATCGGATTCCGAAGAACCCGGAGCGTCAGGATCCTTACCCTGCGTTCCGGGTTTTTCATTTCTCCGGCAGAAATATCCTTTCAATCGATAAATAGTGTGACTTTCCAAACGGAATCTGAACGGAATTGAATGTCGTCTCTTGCATAATTGAAAGATCTTTCCCCTTGCCGCATGGCAAAATGGAAAGATTGTGCTGGTCTGCTTATTCTCCTTACTTCAAGGGAGTAAACTTCACCACCTGGTTCCTGACTGGCGTTATGGTTTTCAGGTAGGCATAAATCGACTCCAGATCGCTTTTTTCCATCCCTCCATACATCGTCCAGGGCATGATGGTGTTAAAATCTGTTTTGTTTACTATTGGAGGAGAATATGTCGCAATATCATAGGCTTTGAACCTGTTGACAAAAACCTCCCGGGTATATTTCCCGATCCCGGTTTCGATATCCGGGGTTATGTTGGGTGAACGAAGGATTCCCCAGGGTACATTAAATTCGCGTCCACCGGCAAACGCCTTGTCCATGGCATATTTTCCCTTTTCAAACCGGGTGTGGCAATCAAAACATCCGCTTGCCGTGACGAGGTACTTCCCGTAAGCAACGGTATCTGACTTCGTAGGAAGTGGTTTCGGATCAGCCTTTTCAGGCATTGTATGCATAATAATATTCATCGGGAAATCGGGTTTGGATGCCGGGGGACTGAAGGCGATCGGTTGCAGTGTGCGGATAAAGGCAATGATCGAATATACATCTTCAGTACTCAGATACTTATAGTTGGGGAATGGCATAACAGGAAACAAGGGACGGCCATCCTTCGCCACACCACTGGTTATGACCCGATACAACTCACCATCAGTAAATGAAGATAAGTTATGGGGCGTTATGTTCGCCGAATAAAAAACCCCTGGGAATCCAAGGCTCTGGTCAAATGTTTCTCCTCCCCTGCCGTCTGTCCCCCTCTTTAACGGTCCGGAAAATTTATCCCATTCCCTTACCGAATGACAATCCATGCAAAGCGTTACATGATAAGCAAGGTATTTCCCTCTTTCTATTCGTGAGGGTGTTTGTTCAACTTTCAAATCCTTTACCGGGATGTTCGGCAGAAATTTGACAACGTAAACCAACATACCCGCAATTGCCACGATCACGATGAGCGCCGCAATTCCAACAACTTTCCATAATAATCTTCTCTTCATGACGCATTTAATTAATTGTTTAACATTCAGTGATCTAATCACAAATTCAATATAAACTTAGAAAAGGCCCCACGCCTTCGTTCTCCTTCATCACGGGAAGTATAAGAACAGGCATGGGGATATCTCCACGAGAAAATCAGAATCAAAACCGGGACTGCACCCGGTTCATTCAATAATGACTATTTCAGGCGGGCTGATAACTCCTGCCTTCTTCATAACCTCCTGCAATTCCGGATCACCGACCATGCTATTGACACCTTCAATGTCCTTCACTTCCCAGATCATGTAAACAGTATTCGGATCGCCAGCCTTCCGACCCACCTTTATTTCCTTCAGACCTGCGGATTCCCGTCTTTTAATGTCGGCATCATAATACGGTTTCCATTGATTATAATCCGTTACTTTATGGTTTAAGATTATTGTTGCCATATATTTTATTTTAAATTGATTATGAATTGAATTGACCACACAAAGATACTGCTATTTAGACTGGATTAATATTATTTTTTTACTCCGGGAAGCACAATACAACCCATTTCCTATCGCATAATTCCCTTGTCTGTTAAAATCAATTATATCCTTGAGCGTTAGATAAGACAGAATTAAAAGATTATTTTTGCCTGAAATTCATCAGATGTTACCAGATGACCGGATCAAAATTCACAATGCTTCGGAAAATAACCTGAAGTCGATATCTCTTGAAATTCCAAAAAACGAGCTTGTAGTTGTTTCAGGTGTATCAGGATCAGGAAAATCTTCACTTGTTTTCGATGTGATCTATCGTGCTGCCGAAAACCGCTTCTTTTCATCGCTTTCATCTCATGCCAGGCAATTCCTGGGGAAGATGCGGCAACCGGCAGTTGAAAAGATCAGCGGACTCTCTCCTGCCATTGCTGTTGACCAGCGAACCGTGCACAGCAATCCCAGGTCAACAGTGGGAACCATCACCGGGATCCATGACTACCTAAGGCTTTTATTTGCCAGGCTGGGAACACCTTACAGGCTGATGGACGGAATAAAGATCGACCGCAGTCTCTTCTCCTTCAACTCGGTGAAAGGGGCCTGTCCTGTTTGCAAAGGGCTTGGGATCGTTGATAGTCTGGATCCTGAACTTTTCATCGCCGATGAGAACCGTTCACTTCGGGAGGGGGCGCTTGTCATTACCGCCCCGAACGGGTACATCATTTATTCGCAGGTTACCCTAGATGTACTTGACCAGGTTTGCAGGGCGGAAGGCTTCAATATTGACATCGCCTGGAAAAACCTGACTCCGGATCAGAAAAAAGTCATCCTTTATGGAAGCGAAAAGATCGAGATACCTTATGGAAAGCATACACTTGAATCACGGATGAAGTGGAGCGGCATCACTGCCAAACCAAGGGAAACCGGTTATTATAAAGGAATTATCCCTGTCATGGAGACAATTCTCAAGCGGGAGAGGAATAAAAACATCTTACGGTTTGTAAGAACCAGGAAATGCGAGGTATGCAATGGAACAAGGCTGAATGATCATGCGCTCTCTATACTTGTCGGGGGATATACAATTGCACAACTTTCCGCAATCCAGATCGACAGGCTAGCAGAAGTACTTCAGGGAATCTCTTTTCAACCCAACGTCGAACCGGTTGGCAAACCCATTATCGAAGCGATCATTAAAAGGCTGGAACCATTGACAATACTCGGCCTCGGGTATTTAACACCCGGCCGGGAATCCGGAACGTTTAGCAATGGAGAGTTCCAGCGCCTCCGCCTGGCAGCCCAGACAGGAAACGGACTGATGGGGATTCTCTACATTTTTGACGAACCCTCCATCGGGCTTCACCCGAGAGATACGAAAAAGCTGCTGAAAATAATCTGCCAGCTTCGTGACGACGGAAACAGTGTGATTGTTGTTGAACACGATGAAGAATTTATCCGGGCTGCCGACTGGCTCATTGATATAGGCCCGGGTGCAGGGACAGAAGGGGGACAATTAATTCTCAGTAGCCGTATCCCCTTTGCCGGGGATGCCGGGGCCAGCAGAACGCTGTCCTTCCTCCGCGGCATTGAAAAGATCAGTATACCAGAGAAAAGACGAAATGGATCAGGGATCCTTGAGATCCATGGTGCAACCGCAAATAACCTGAAGAGTATTGATGCAACGTTTAAACTGGAAGCGTTCAATGTAGTCACCGGAGTCTCAGGTGCAGGAAAATCGACCCTTACCAATGAGATCCTCGGGAAGTTCCTGAGAAGAAAGCTTCAGGGTGCCAGTGAATCACCCGGGTCGCATCATTCAATTACAAACTGGGAAAGCATTTCAAAGATCATTATGATCGACCAGTCACCGATCGGCCGCACGCCCCGAAGCAATCCTGCAACCTATACCGGACTTTTCGACAATATCCGCGACCTATTCGCCAATCAGCCCGAATCAAAACAAAGAGGTTATGACAAAGGTCGTTTCTCCTTCAATACAGCCGGTGGCCGTTGTGAGTCATGCCAGGGGGCTGGTTATGTGGAGATCGGGATGCATTTCATGGGAAATGTTGAGATCTTATGCGAAAAATGCGAAGGGAAACGTTTCGATGACGAAACCCTCGAAATAAAATTCCAGGAAAAAAACATTTCCGCCATTCTTGAAATGACAGTGGAAGAGGCGATACGTTTTTTCCGTGACCAGCCAAGGATCAGGCAATTCCTGGAAACACTTGACGCACTGGGACTGGGATACCTGACGCTTGGACAAAGGTCATCCACCCTGAGCGGCGGGGAAGCCCAGCGTGTGAAGCTGGCGACAGAATTAACAAAACCCATGTCTCTGCACACGATCTACATCCTGGATGAGCCCACAACGGGTCTGCACCAGGCAGATGTGAGCAGGCTGCTCCTGGCCCTGAATTCCCTCGTCGATAAAAGAAACACGGTAATCGTCATTGAGCATCACCAGGGCCTCATTGCTTCTGCAGACCATGTGATCGATCTTGGTCCGGAAGGAGGTGATCAGGGAGGATTCCTCGTTGCATCCGGAACTCCCGAAGATATCATGAACGCAAAGGACTCATTTACGGGACAGGCCTTAAAGGAGTATATGGAAAGTCAGCAGTCAGCAGTCGGCAGCCGGCAGTCGGTATCCAGCATCCAGCATCCAGCATCCAGCATCCAGTATCCAGCATCCAGCATCCAGCATCCAGCATCCAGCATCCAGCATCCAGTATCCAGCATCTCCTTCAAAGGAGTCACCACCAACAACCTCCGGGGCATAGATATCGATATTCCCAAGAACAAGATCACAGTACTTACGGGTGTTTCCGGAAGCGGAAAATCATCCATGGCGTTCGACACCCTTTTCGCTGAAGCACATAATCGGTTCCTTGAAAGTTTCTCTACTTATATTAGAATGCAACTGGGTGTAAAGGAAAAGCCCGACTTTGACGAGGTTTCAGGCCTTACTCCCACCCTGGCGGTTGATCAGCGTGCAACCGGGAGCAATGCAAGGTCAACCGCAGGAACACTGACAGGCGTTTATGACCTTTTCCGTTTGCTTTATTCAAGGATCGGAGTTTCACCCAGATCAACGGGAGCCGTCCTTTCTTCCCTATTTTCTTTCAATCATCAGCATGGTGCCTGCAGTGAATGTGACGGACTTGGGCTGATCACCATCTGTGATCCGCATCAATTGATCACAGATCCTGAAAAATCAATCCTGAACGGAGCCATGGATGGAACAAAGACCGGAAAATTTTACGGAGATCCGCATGGACAGTATATAGCTACCCTGAAAACGGTGGGGATGAAATACGGGATCGATTTTAGCGGGCCATGGAACAGCCTGGATGAGGATACCCGGAAGATCGCACTGGAGGGCACAGGAGATGAGATCCATGAAATTACCTGGGAATACAAGCGGGACAATCGTACAGGGGAGCATTTTTTCCGTGGAAAATGGCAGGGGGTGGCCAACCTTGTTCGGGAGGAATATATCAGGAAACATGCGGATCACAGGGGTGAAAGCATGATGGCGATCATGAAACAGGTGAAATGCTATGCCTGTCATGGCAAACGGCTCAATAACAACGCGCTTTCATATACGATCGCCGGAAAGGACATCTCAGACCTTTCAGCTCTTTCAATCTCAGCCACGCTTGGGTTCCTTTGGACATTAAGTTCTATACTGACAGAAACGGACAGGCAGATCGCAGAACCGGTTATCACGGAAATTCTGAACCGTTTGAAAGTGATTGAAAAGCTCGGACTTCCATATATTTCAATCGATCGGCCGGTAGCGACACTGTCGGGTGGTGAATTGCAGCGCATCAGGTTGGCAAGCCAGATCGGCTCCGGACTGACCGGTATGACCTATGTGCTCGACGAACCAACAGTCGGCCTGCATCCCGCCGATACCAGGAAACTCATGGACGTTATCCGCCTTCTCCAATCCTCAGGAAATACAGTTGTCATCGTAGAACATGACCGGGATGTGATCAGGCACGCCGATCATATCATCGATCTCGGACCCGGCGCCGGGGTGAATGGAGGAATGGTCCTTGCAACCGGTACACCGGAAGAGATCACCAGGAATCCGGATTCTGTTACAGGAAACTACTTGTCGGGAAAAGCCCCGTTGCAGGCTTCTCGAAACAGGGTCCTGCAAAAAGGGATCGAGATCAAAGAAGCGGACGTCAATAATCTGAAAGGTGTCAATTTCTCCATCCCGTCATCAGGGATAATTGTAATTACAGGAGTTTCCGGGAGCGGCAAATCAAGCCTGGTATTTGATGTTCTTTATGAATCCTATGAAAGGGGAATCCCTGCCGGATGCAGGCACATTGCCGGATTTGAAAGATTCCAACGGGTAATCCCTGTTATCCAGAAATCACCGTTCACCAGCCAGTCGGGAACTCCGGTCACCTATACAGGAATCTTTGACAGGATCCGGGACTTGTTCGCAAAAACTGAAGAAGCAAGGCGGCTGAACCTTTCCAGGAACCATTTTTCTTTCAACAGTAAGGATGGTCGCTGCGAGGTTTGTGAAGGTACCGGGCGGATCAGCGTCAGCATGGACTTTATGTCGGAGGTGGAAACGATTTGCGAAGCGTGTCAGGGCACCCGATATAAAGAAGAAGTCCTTTCGTGTACCCTCAAAGGACAGACCATTTCAGGGATACTGGATATGTCATTCGAAGAGGCAGCATCCTTCTTCCGGGATGAGAAAAACCTCTGCAGCCAGTTTCAGCTGATCAGCCAGGTCGGATTAGGTTACCTCCGTTTAGGACAGCCCCTGAAAACCCTTTCAGGAGGGGAATCACAGCGTCTTCATCTGGTCACCGAATTATTCAGACCGGGGAAAGGAAGTTGCCTCTACTTGTTTGAGGAACCTTCAACCGGGCTGCATTTCAGCGATATAACATTTCTTGCCAGGTTATTCCATCAGATGGCCGACCAGGGAAACACCCTTGTGATCATTGAGCATGATCCCGGGATCATCCTCCAGGCCGACTGGATCATTGACCTGGGTCCCGGAGGTGGAGACAATGGCGGTCTGGTCGTGGCAGCAGGACGAATACAGGAAATTATCAACTGTAAAGATTCACTGACTGGCATGCACCTGAAAGAATATTATTCCGCCGGCAGCTGATCGTTTCCGACTCTTTCCTATTTTTGCAGCCAATTTCAATTTCCTCATATGAAAAAAATAATGTTGATCGCATACCTGGGATATATTCTCCTTATCCCCCTGGTTTCATCGGGCCAGAACCGTCAACGCCCGGTTCTGAATCCTGACCATGCCACTCCCATTTCATTGCCTGATGCGGATGTAGCGTTTGATCAGTTTATGATCGATAAGACCATGAGGCTTGATTACTATCACAGCGGGAATGCAAAAGAAGAACATTTCGCTGTTGACCAGGTTGTATCTGACGGACCTTGGGCTGGCAGTAAAAATGTTCTCAGGGACAGATTACAATTCGGATTGTATTTTTTCCAAGTCGTTGATAAAACGACCAGCGAGACCCTTTATTCACGTGGATTTGCAAGCATTTTCGGCGAATGGCAAACCACACCGGAAGCAGAAAAGGAATGGGGGACTTTTCATGAATCATTGCGCTTTCCATGGCCTAAAGGGATCATCAGTGTCGTACTCATGAAACGTGATGACAAGAACCAGTTCCAGACCATCTGGAGCGCCGACATCGATCCGGCATCACGCCAGGTGAACCCTGCTGATATTGTCCACAAGGAAAAAATTGATGTGATCCTGGATAACGGACCTGCTGATGCAAAAGTTGATATTATCGTACTTGGCGATGGATATACTTCTGCCGAGATGGAAAAATTCCGAAAAGATGTAAAACGTCTTACGGATGTTCTTCTTGCAGCGGAACCGTTCAGAACCAGGAAGAAAGACATAAACATCCGGGCCATTGAAACCCCATCACAGGTATCCGGAGTAAACAAGCCCCATCCCGGAGTTTTCAAACGGACCCCTTTATCAGTCCATTATGGAAGTTTTGACTCAGAACGTTATGCATTGACTTACGACAACCGGACCATCCGTGATATCGCATCCGTCGTGCCCTATGAGTTCATGGTCATACTGGTGAATGAACGTACGTATGGTGGCGGCGGTATCTACAATCTATACACTACAGTTTCAGCTGATAATAAATTTGCCGATTACATCATGATCCATGAACTCGGGCATCATATGGCCGGACTGGCTGACGAATATTATACATCCGCCGTTTCCTATGAAGTACCTCCGGTAACAATTGAACCATGGGAACCCAACATTACGGCACTTCTCAACTCCGGAAACCTGAAATGGAAAGACCTTGTTGAAGCCGGCACTCCTCTGCCCACACCCTGGAATAAAGCTGCATTCGACGCATTCGGGTATAAGATCCAGAAAGAAAGGGACAGCCTCAGGGCAGCAAAAGTACCTGAAACCATTATGGAAGACTTGTTTTCACGGCAATTAAAGAAAGAGGATGATTTCTTTTCAAAAGAACAATTCAAAGATAAAGTAGGTGCTTTTGAAGGAGCGGGATATACACCCAAAGGTCTGTACCGGCCGCAACTCGATTGTATCATGTACACGCGTCATATACAGTTTTGCAGGGTTTGCCAGCGAAGCCTTACGAATGTCTTTGATCAGTATACCAAATAATATACACCCCTATTCCATTTTTAGTTAATCATTAAAAAGTAATCAATGAAAATATTCCTGGGTATCTTCACCTCCGGGGTTCACTTCGACTGCCCAGAACCCGATTGTTTCCCCCACACAGACTAAGATTTAAACATCAGCATTTCAGGGATCAGGAACAATGAAGCGGCGATTGTTGTAGTTGACAATGAAGGAAGAACTGTCTTCTCAGACAGCGTCCGGACTCAAGGGTAGGAAATGTCAAAAAGCATGAATCTGGTAACGTTCCCAAGGGGAATATATCTTGTGAAGGTGCAGTCCGGAAAAAATCAGAAGCCCGAAAACTGGTGTTTTACTAATATTCAGTTCCGGAAGGTCGCTGGAATCCGTACTGTAATTTTATTAAGCTTGCTGGCCTTGTTCAATCCCGGGTAAAATATTATTCATTTGCCTGGCCTGTAAATTTTTTATGGTATTTCCGGCAGATCACCTGTGCAACATCGCGTGCTGTTTTGATCGCAACAGGGAGTCCACCCCCCGGAAGTGACCAATGGCTGGCATAGAAAAAATTTTCAAGCCCGGGGAAAGTGTATTTTATGGGTGACGATGCCATGAAATTCTTGCCAGGGAGCCATCCCTGGGTGCTTCCATGCCAGTTATTCGTATACCTGAAAAATGTCGCAGGTGTTGCTACGCTTACCTCCTCGACACTGTTTGCAATGTTTCCGATCCGTTCTTCAAGTATCCGGATTACAACCTTAGCTAATTCCGCCTTCACCTTTTCATAAGCAGTATGGTCAGAACAGGAAAGATCGATCCACCAATTGCCATTCATTGTGTAAAAACTTACTGAAACGCTGGTCTTCCCTTCGGGAGCAAGGGTCCTGTCATAATTATAAAGATGCAATTCAAACCGCGAGCATCGTGTTCCATCAGGTAAAATCATATCCTCTTTCAGCGGGAACCTGGAAAAATGCGGTTGATCTTCAAATGTGCGTGAGATGCCAAGATGGATGGAAACCACGGAATAATAGACTTTAAGGCTTCTGCCTTCCTTAAGGTCCAGCATCTTTTTATTCATATATTTGCCGGCCAGGGCCTTGAAAGCTGTAAAATACCAATCTGCACAGGAGATCGTCAGGTCCGACCTGAACGATGCGCCGTTGCTGAGAATCACACCCTTTGCTGCATTCTCTTCCGTAATGATCTCTGCAACTTCTGAATTGTAATGGATCTTCCCTCCGAGAGAAATGTATTTTTCCTCGATCTTACGGGCAAAAAGATAGGATCCGCCCACCGGGTAGCCCGTACTCCCTTTATCAGCAAAAGCCAGGGGAATGGTTAAAATGAGCATCGGAATTTCCTGCCCGTCATAAAGGAGTTCGAATGCTTCCTTTAAGAAGGGACTGGAAAGCCTTGCTGCAAACTGGTAATTCGTCAGGCCCTTGTTCCTGAGCATGAACCAAAGCAACGGCAGATGCTTTATCATGCCGATCTTTTGCTTCAATGTAAACTGCGTGGGGATGGTTTGAATTACAGGAGGAATTTCGAATCCCTGGATTTTCCTCATGGACCTGATCAGGCCGGTGATCACCCCCTTGTCGGCAGGTGAAAGATCGATCATATATTGTTCAAGGCGGGCAAGATCCGTATAAAGTGAAAAAACAGAATTCCCATGCCGGTCCTTACTGTTTTTTACTTCAACATATACTCTTACATCGTGATTAACAAAAGTAACCGTTTCAAGATCGATGAGTTCAGACCAAAGTTTATAAAACGGATTCCCTTGATTTGAGCCCAACAACCAGTGAAGACAGCCATCAAATGTATATTCACCTTTTTTCCAGGTGGTGCACAGCCCTCCTCCTCTTGAACTTTGTTCGAAAATTTCGGTATCAAAACCATTCATCTGAAGGTAACAACCCATGGATAATCCCGAGATGCCTGCTCCTATGATAGCTGCCTTTTGTCGTTTTGAATCTTTCACTGTCATCAGTCACATCCTTCCATGTCATGTTTGAACTTTAGCAAAGTTAAGCAAATTCATAGGCAACCGGGAAAGATCCTTGCACACAGAAGTAACAGGATTGATCTGTTTTCCTACTCCTTTCCCGACCGTAGAAATACCCGGGCCATTATGGTAGTTCCACTGTTGTCCACAATTGTGACCATAGGTAATTTTGTTCCGGAAATCAGTTCCTGCACTCCTTTTAGGATGGTTCACGGAACAGGTTCAGTAGTTTGCTTGGAAATTCACAGGTTAAATTAACAAATTTGAAAGGAGAAAGATTATGAAATGGAGAATTTTACTTATAAGTTCCTTATTGCTGGGCATTGCTGCTGCGATAACAGCTTTCAGCGGAGATGACGCTGATTATCCCAGCGGTGCACCCGCCGGAAACACCGGCTCACCGGGAGACGGTCAGAGTTGTACTTCCTGCCATGGCGGAACAGCCACAACAGTGACAGGCTATATTACATCCGATATTCCTACATCCGGATACACGGCAGGCACGACATATAACCTTACTGTTACGGTACCCGGGGCAACAAACCTAAGGAAAGGATTTGAAGTTTCCCCTCAGAATGCTACGGGAACTCAACTTGGGACATTAATAGCCGGAACAGGTAATCACCTTACAGGCGGGACGAAGTATGTAACCCATAGCAGCGGCTCAATGGCAAATCCTGCTGTATGGTCATTCCAATGGACCGCCCCGGCTTCCGGAACAGGAACTGTGACGTTTTATGGAGCTTTTTGTGTGAGTGAGCCGGTCACCCAACTTTCTACACTTGTTGTTAATGAAAGCGCTGCGCCTCTTACGGTTCAGGCAACATCAACACCGGGAGCAATATGCTCCGGATCTACATCCCAGCTGAATGCTGTGCCTGCAGGTGGTTCCGGAACGTACACTTATTCCTGGATATCCAATCCTGCCGGATTTACATCGACGCTTCAGAATCCGGTTGTACAACCTGTGATGTCAACCGAATATACGGTCACTGTATCAGACGGTACGCAGAATGCAAATGCTTCTACCTCTGTAAATGTAACACAGCCACCAACTGCATTCGCGGGAAATGATGCCACCTATTGTACCACGGTGACCCAGATCCTCCTGGCAGGGACGGCAACCAATTATAATTCGGTGTTATGGACAACTTCCGGCGATGGAACATTCAGCAGTTCAAACATCCTGAACCCGATCTATTTTCCGGGAACAGGAGATACCACAAACAGGTTCGTTAACCTTACACTTACCGCAACACCAATATCTCCATGCACAACGAGCATTCCGTCGACAATGCATATTACATTTGACCCGTGCACCGGGATAGGTGATCAGAATTACAACGCAGCCCGGATCACCCTCACTCCGAATCCCGCTTCCGGATTTTGTTATCTCGGAATATCAGGATCCGGTCGTTCCGAATACGAATTCTACATTGTGAACCTCAATGGTAAAGCAGTGGCAACAGGTACCATCAGAAGTGAAAACGGAAATGTAAAAAGAATTGACCTTTCAGGGCTCGCGAAAGGTATTTATTTTATTGAAGTGCGTTCAGATGCCTGGATCCAAACAGGGAAACTGATCATCAATTAGTTTCTGTTCCCAACGGGAAATAAACACTCGTCGCCAGGAACCTGCCAGACCTCGGGGTCTTTTAGGTTCCTGGCGATTTCTTTTCTATTCATGACAGCCTTCATATAGTCTTTGTCCCTTCCCTTAAAATTCTTCTCTTTTCATATGTAATTATATAACTATTGAAATAAAATTAATACTTTTGTGCCGCAAACGAACTACATTTTTCCTGACAAAACGAACGAACCGCTCATGCTTTTAACAAAGTAATATTGGCTGACAACCGTAAACTTTGAACAAATAACTGATCCGATAAAATAACTCCAACCAAATTTAAATCAACCGTCTATGAAAAAAGCTTTATTACCCATTTTATCCATTCTTGCAATCATTCTTTTCTCGGTCGCACCTTTTTCAAATGTTGTTGCTTATCCGGGAGGAGCTCCGGCAGGTTATACAGGGTCTCCCGCTGATGGCCAGAACTGCATATCCTGTCACGGAGGTTCTGCACCCACCGTTAACGACTGGATCACCTCGAACATTCCATCGAGCGGATATGTTGCCGGCACGGCATACACTATTACAGTGACTGTGACGGGCTCAGGCAGAAAAGGATTTGAGGTTTCCCCGCAAAACACTGGTGGCACTTTGCTTGGCACCCTGACAGCAGGAAGCGGCAATAAGCTGGTCGGTGGCGGCAAATATGTTACCCAGAGCAGCGGGAACAATTCGAACCCGGCTACATGGAACTTTACCTGGACAGCCCCGGTTGCAGGTACCGGCCCGGTTACATTTTATGGTGCGTTTACCGTCAATGAACCGACAACAAAACTCTCCACCATGGTAGTAAGTGAAAATGCCCCTTTTATGGTTCAGGCTACTGCCAATCCTTCTGCAATCTGTTCCGGCCAGACTTCACAACTTAATGCAGTTCCTATTGGTGGATCAGGTTCATATTCTTATTCATGGACCTCAATCCCTGCCGGGTTTACCTCCACGAGCCAGAACCCCGTGGTTCAACCCACGCAAACCACCCAGTATGTTTCTTCCGTAAACGACGGCACACTCACGGCCCTCGATACTGTTGAGGTTACGGTGACTCAAACGCCAATGTCCTTTGCCGGTAATGACACCACTTACTGTATCACAATTTCACAATTCCCTCTGGCCGGAACTGCCTCCTACTATTCAATTGTCCTATGGACAACCTCTGGTGACGGAACATTCAGCAATGCCTCCTCCCTTTCAACCAACTATTTCCCAGGACCAGGCGACAAATCCACAGGATCTGTGGATCTCACACTGACTGCATCACCGCTCTCCCCGTGTGCAAACAGCACCTCATCCGCAAAACACATCACCTTTGATCCATGCAGTGGCATTCAACAGTTACAGGATGATCTGCATCACATAATAATCTCACCAAATCCCTCAAAGGGTAAGTTCAGCCTCATCTTTTCCGGGCAGGTGACAGAACTGAAGGATATAGTGATCAGTAATGCGGAAGGCAAGACTGTTTACACGAAGTCATTAAGCAACCCGGTCTCCCTGGATATCGATCTTTCCGGTTATCCCGCAGGGATCTATTTTGTAAGGGTTCAGTCCGGATCAGCTTTCATGGTTCAGAAACTGGTTATTCAATAGAGACCAGGTACTTTTGAGGAGCGACAATCATTCCATTTGCCTTCAGGGCGCAAGACGCGAAGAACACCAAATCTCTTGTCTTCTTTTGCATCTTTGTGCCCTGTTGATGCTAAATGAGACCAGGTTACCGGTTATCCTTAAGTAAATATTCTATAAAAATATTTTTATTTCGAACAAATAAGGTATCTTTATCATTTAAAGATCATTAAGATTAGTTAAGGATGAGTTAGCTTTTTTACATGAAGCAGCCCAGGACATCACCTCATGCCCTCAAAGACAGCAACGTAAACACGGAAAGCCACAAGGTTTCTTCCGTCTTTCTTACTGGCCTTATCCCTGTCATCTTTGCGATCCTCCTTTATGCCAACACAATTCCCAATGATTTTGCCCTGGATGATTATGCTGTAGTACTAAAGAACAAGTTCGTGAAAGAAGGGCTCAGCGGGATCCCCGACTTGCTTACAGGAACCAACTTTGCCGGTTACGACGGGCAGAACAACGGAGTTTACCGGCCTGTTCCCATGATCACCTATGCACTCGAATTCCCTTTCATCGGCCTTGATCCTCATTTCAGACATTTCATCAACCTGTTATTATATGCTACGACCGGGTTCTTTCTGTTCATCCTGTTAAGAAAACTGATCCCTGCCCGCTCCGATCTGCTTCCATTGTCAATTACCCTCCTGTTCCTTGCACAACCGGTACATACCGATGCTGTTGCCAACATCAAAGGACGTGATGAGATCCTGGCATTCCTGTTTTCTATCCTGGCTCTCATTTCTTACATAAGGTATGCTCGTAGTGGGAAAAGCATCCATCTGGCTGCAGGGGTCTTTTGCTATATACTGGCTTTTTTTTCAAAGGAAAGCTCGCTGCCTTTTATTTTGATCATCCCGCTTGCCCTCTACCTTATTTTGAAAATTAAGGGAAAACCCCTGTTATATATATGCTTATCTCTTCTGTGCGGATTTGCTGTCATGATTGCCTGGCGGAGCTATGTAATTTATGTACTCAGTGAACCCATGAGCCGGGAAGCATTTTCACTGATCAACAACGCTCTGCTTTCCACCGATAACATGCTCTCACGGATAGGAACCGGGCTGTGGCTGCAATCGCTATACCTGTGGAAACTGATCATTCCTTTTCCTTTGTCCTATGATTACTCATATGCACAGATCCCTGTGGTATCCATATTCAGCATCAATGCCATCGTTTCAGTGCTGCTCATCACATTGCTCCTAATTATTACACTTGTTAACTACCGGAAAAATTCATTCATAACATTCTGGATCCTCTTCTATTTCCTGACTATTCTGATCGTGGCCAACATCTTTATCTACATCGGATCAACCTTTGCCGAGCGGTTCCTGTATACTCCTTCCCTGGGATTTGCAGCAATAACAGGTGTTCTCCTTTACAGGCTGATCAGTAAAAAAGACGGTCCGATGAGATTGTCACTAATTCTTAAGAAAAACAAAACGTATACGATACTGTTAACCGGCATCCTGATCCTCTATTCCGGGCTCACCATCAGCAGGAACAAAGACTGGAAGAATAATCTCACCTTGTTCACTGCTGACCAGCCTCATGCTGCCCGAAGTGCACGGGTCAATTACAACCTGGGGAATGAATTCCATAAGATGTCAAAACTGGAGTCTGACAGCACCAGGAAGGCTTTGCTGTTAAGGAGGTCGGCCAATGCACTGAATGGGGCTGTGAAGATTTATCCGGAGTACCTGGATGCCATTTATGTTCTCGGACTCGTTTACACGCAGATGAACTTCGTTGATTCCGCGATATTCTTCCTGAACAAGGCGGTTGCTGTAGATAGTAACTTCTTCTGGGGGTATAGTGGACTGGGACAGAATTACCTTAAAATAAGCCAGTTTGAAAAAGCGAAATTCAACCTGAAAAAATTCCTGAAATATATGCCCGGAAACAATGATGCAACCCTTTTGCTTGCCAACACCTGTTTCCGCAATAAGGACTTCAACGAAGCCATCGGGTATTTTAAGAAGTGCAGGGATTCCGATCCCGGCAATATCAGGATCCATATGCTGCTCTGCAGATCGTATGGTATGACAGGACAGTATCCTGAGGCCCTCGATTGCCTGAAACGTGCGCAAGCGGTAAAACCTGATGACACGGAGATCCTGATAAATATCGGAGTTACATACAGCATCCTTTCGATGCCTGACAGTGCTATAGTTTATTTCAAGCTATGCATCCGGTTACAGCCGGATTATGAACAGCCCTATTCATATGTAATCTCCTCCTATGAAAAGAAAGGCGATTATCAAAGTGCAGCTGTTTACAGGAACGCCTTGTCTGGTATAAGAAAATCAAGTTTCAGGAACTAAGGTCATGACAGGGGTTTCATTACACATGAAATTATTTAGAATTTTCCATATCAAGCTTGGAAAATTAACAAAATAAATGTAGGTTTGCCTTAAAATTAATTTAAATCAATTACATGCAAGAAAATCTCCAAGATCCGCATCAGGAGCAGGATCCCGAAAAGGGAAAAAGATCCTCGCGACGGAAATTCTTTAAAAACCTCGGCCTGGCAGGAGCCGCTGTTGTGGCCGGAGCAGGTGCGCTTGAATCAGCTCATCTTTTCCAGAAAGGGAAATATAAAGGCAAGAAAGAAGTACTGCTTACACAGGATAACAGGCTGGTAGAAGTTGACTCACTGGAGATCAAGTCAAAGGAAAAATCACCGGAAACGCTTCTTCAGGCACGTGGCCGGGAAGGCCTTCCCGGCCACCGCTGGATATGGGTGATCGACCTTTCGAAATGCAAGAATGCACGTCAGTGCATATCCGCCTGCCAATCAGCACATCATCTCCGTCCTGAACAGTTCCACCTGAATACACTTGAGATCAAAGAAAATGAGCATACACCGGCATACCACATGCCCAAGCCCTGTCAGCATTGCGATAATCCGCCATGTGTTGCCGTTTGTCCGGTTGATGCCACTTTTAAACGGCCCGACGGACCTGTCCTGATCGATAATGAGCGATGCATCGGATGCCGGTTCTGCATTTCGGCCTGTCCTTATTCCGCCCGGATGCTGAACTGGATCAAGCCAAAGTTTGCCGATGAAGACAAAAACAAACCCTACAATATTGAGCTCAATATACCACAGAAGATCGGTACCATCACCAAATGCCTCATGAGTTCCGACCACCTCCGGGAAGGGAAGCTTCCCTATTGCGTTTCCGCTTGCCCGAATGGGGTCTATTATTTTGGTGATGAATATGAAGATGCTGTGACCAATGGAACTACGAAGGAAACCGTTAAACTGAGCACCCTGCTCACCGAAAATGCCGCTTACCAGTTACTTGAGGAACTGGGCACCAAACCACGGGTCTATTACCTTCCTCCGAAGAACCGGACCACCCCATTCGAACCATCAAAAGATGCTGAGCCTAAGAAATCCTGAGAAGTATGGAAGAGAACAAAAAAACATTTGAACAATTAACAACAGATCTGACTTCCCATATCAGGATCAACAAAGGATTCCTGATCTGGATGGGGTTTCTTACAGCAGGGTTGATCGTGTGCTTCTACGCCTATGTTCAGCAGCTCAAATACGGATTGGGTGTGGCCGGTATCAGGGATTATGTCACCTGGGGGATGTATATCTCAAACTTCGTTTTCTTTGTCGCCACGAGCCTGATCGGGATGCTTATCAGTGCTGTACTTGGCCTGATCGGCATAAAATGGATCACGCCAATAGCCCGGATCGCGGAGATCATTGCGGTGGGCTTTGCGGCTGTTGCCGGCCTTGTGATCATCATGGACATGGGTCGTCCTGACAGGCTCGCCTATGTATTCCTTTATGGCCGCTTTCAATCACCTATCTTCTGGGATGTAACCGTGGTCACCACCTACTTTGTCCTCAGCGCCCTCCTTTTGCTGCTGCCATTAATCCCCGACATTGCGATCATAAGCAGGAATCCTGAACGTATCCCTTCCTGGCTGCGTGGGATTTACCGCATTCTTTCGATGAACTGGACCGACAAACCTGAGCAGAATAAGATCATCCACACTTGTTTCAGGATTCTCCTCATTCTCATAATCCCGATGGCACTATCAATCCATACAGTAACTTCATGGCTTTTCGCCATGACCTCACGCCCTGGCTGGGACAGCACCCTGTTCGGTCCGTATTTCGTCACGGGCGCATTCGTTTCCGGAGCTGCTGCCGTGATCATAGCTATGTATATATTCAGGAAGAGTTACAGGCTCCATCACTATATTACTGAGAAACACTTCAATAATATGGGAAAACTGCTTGTTCTTGTCATGCTGGTATATCTGTACATTAATGTCAATGAATTCCTTGTCCCCGGGTACAAGATGAAAACTGCTGAAGCCGCTGTTCTTCACGATGAATTCAGCGGCAGGTTCGCCTTTATGTTCTGGGCGGTGCAGATCGGCGGCCTGATCCTGCCCATCATCCTGATCCTGTTCAATAAAATGAGGAAACCTCTTCCGCTGATGATCATCTCAATCGCAGTGATCCTGGGAGCCTGGTTCAAAAGGTACATTATCGTTGTTCCGGCGCAGGAGCATCCATACCTGCCGATTCAGTACGTCCCGTATAACTTCAAATATTATACGCCAACGTTGACTGAAACTGCAATTACCCTTTTCTCCATCTTTCTCGTGTTGATCATCATTACACTTCTTTCGAAATTTTTCCCGGTGGTACCGATACATGAGACGGCAAAGGAAGAAGGAATAATAAATAGCGAAATAGCGAAATAGCGAAATAGCGAAATAGCGAAATTAATGACTTTTGACTTTTGACTTTTGACTTTGAAAGATATGAGAACCAAAAATCTTCTGCTTATTTTTCTTTTATTATTTTCGGGATTGAATCTCCGTGTTTTTTCACAGGCCCCAGGGGGGACCTGGGTTGTTCCGGAAACTATAAAGGGAAAGGTCAGCCCCTTTAAGTTCACCCCTGATATCGTCAAACAGGGAGAAACGCTTTATCAGAGGAATTGCAAGGCATGTCACGGCGATCCGGGACAGAATAATTTTGCGAAGCTGGTTCCCGAACCCGGTGACCCTGCAGGTGCAAAATTCCAGAAACAAAAGGACGGGGAGATCTTTTTCAAGATCACCGAAGGAAAAACCCCGATGCCTTCATTCAAGAGCATACTTACTGAACCGGACCGCTGGTCGGTGGTCGCTTATGTCAGGAGTTTTAACAAGAGCTATGTTCAACCCGTTCCAGGACAGGGAGGTGCTGTTGCTACAAAAGAGGTAAAGCTTGAAATGTCATACGACAGCACGAAGAGAAGAGTCACTGTTCTGTGCAGTGAAGTAACGAAAGAAAATCAGCTGAAACCACTGGAGAGTGCAGGAATCCAGCTTCTTTTGGTACGGTATTTCGGGAATATGACGCTTTCCGAACCGAAATTGACAGACAATTCAGGCAGGGTCCGGTTTGCCGTTCCGGCCGGGATACCAGGGGATGCTGCAGGAATGATAACCCTTATTGCAAAAGTGAATGACGGTTCGGGGTTACTGGGTGATGCGGAAACAACACTCAAGGCAACTGCAGGAGTTCCCATTCACCCGGTCGCATTGAATGCACAGCGGGCCATGTGGAACACGCGGGACAAGGCACCTATCTGGCTGACTCTTGTTTTTTCCGTTTCCCTGGTCAGTGTTTGGGGAATCATTTTCTACATCCTGTTCGCGATCGGAAGAATTAGAAAAGCATGAAAGAAATTGGATTTTAGATTTTAAACAGAAGGGAGAATTGTGTGATGAAGAAGATTTTATTTTTTGGCATCAGCATATTGATGCTTTTTTGCCTGCCGGGAAAAGGACAGACATTTTCCGACACAACAGAAGTTGGTGTCGATGAACACCTCGGAACAGTAATCCCGCTTGACCTCATATTCCAGAATGAATCGGGGAATAATGTGAGGCTCGGCAACCTGATTACAAAACCAACAATCCTGACATTGGTCTATTTTGATTGTCCGGGATTATGCAGTCCTTTGCTGGATGGCGTATCTGAAGTAATCGAACGGATGGGTATGGATCTTGGAAAGGATTACCAGGTTATCACGGTCAGCTTTAACTATTATGACACACCTGAAAAAGCACAGGAAAAAAAGAAGGCATTTCTGAAAAGACACAGCAAGGCACATTCAAAAGACTGGATGTACCTCACAGGTGACAGCACAAATATATCAAAGCTGGTCAATGCCATCGGGTTCAGGTACAAGAAAACCGGGAATGATTTTATTCATCCCGGACTTCTGACGATAGTGAGCGGCAAGGGCAAGATCACCCGGTATCTTTACGGGGTTTCTTTTTTACCCTTCGACGTAAAACTCGCACTTATCGAAGCACAGAAAGGAATTTCCCGGCCCACGATCAACCGTGTTCTTGAATATTGCTTCACCTATGATCCGGAAGGAAGGAAATACACCCTTGCTGTGACAAAAGTAAGCGCAACAATCATCCTGTTCTTTGCCCTTGTTCTCTTTGTTGGGCTGCTGATCCGGACCGGAAGAAAGAAAGCAAAAACAGGGAAGGACTAATTATTTTGTTGAACCAGAAAAAGGAAAAATAAGCATATGACAGAAAATCATAATCATCATGCCGAGCCAAGTTACCTTGTCGATACAGGCAAGAGAAGAGGGATCATGGCCTGGCTGACCACCGTTGATCACAAGCGGATCGGGGTTCTTTACCTGTATTCCATCATGGTGTTTTTTATCGTTGGGGGGCTCCTTGGGTTACTGATGAGATCAGAACTCTTCTACCCGGGACAGCAACTTTACGGACCGCAGACATACAATGCCATTTTTACCCTTCACGGGCTGATCATGATCTTCCTGATCGTTATCCCCGGGTTGACCGTAGTATTCGGCAACTGGGTCATGCCGGTCATGATCGGTGCAAACGATGTATCATTCCCGCGATTAAACCTTTTTGCCTGGTACCTTTATATCACAGGTGCCGCGGTCGTTGTGATCTCGCAATTTACCGGGAACGGTCCGCCCGATACGGGGTGGACATTCTACGCCCCATACAGCACACAAACCCATACGAATGTCATTGCGGCTGTATCGGGAGCCTTTATCCTCGGGTTCTCATCCATCCTGACGGGACTGAACTTTATTGTAACGATCCATCGTCTGCGTGCCCCGGGCATGAGTTTTTTTAAGATGCCGCTATTCCCCTGGGCAGTATATGCAACGGCATGGATCCAGATCCTGGCAACCCCGATCATCGGCATCACCCTGCTGATGATCATCGCCGAGCGGACGCTTCATATCGGGTTCTTCGATCCCGCGCTGGGTGGTGACCCTGTGCTGTACCAGCATCTCTTCTGGATCTATTCTCACCCGGCTGTTTACATCATGATCCTCCCGGCCATGGGCGTGATCACCGAGATCATTCCAACGCTGTGCCAGAGACGGGTATTCGGGTATAAAGCGATTGCCATGTCGAGCCTCGCCATTGCAGGTGTCGGGTATTTCGTCTGGGGTCACCATATGTTCACCTCCGGTATGAGCAGGACGGCCATCTGGTCATTCTCGCTGCTGACATTCCTGGTGGCGGTACCAAGCGCAATCAAAGTATTCAACTGGCTTACCACGATGTACAAGGGATCGATCGACCTGAAACCACCCCTTCTCTTTGCCATAGCTTTCATTTTCCTGTTTACGATCGGGGGACTCACCGGGCTGATCCAGGGATCCCTGGCAACAGACGTGCAGGTGCATGATACATCGTTCATTGTCGCCCACTTCCATTATATTATATTCGGAGGCGTGGGATTTGCCTTTATTGCGGGACTCCATTACTGGTACCCGAAAATGTTCGGACGTATGTACAACAATACCCGGGCAGTCGTATCCTGGGTATTCCTATTTGTGGGGTTTAACCTGCTGTATTTTCCACAATTCATCATCGGTATAGAAGGAATGCCAAGGAGATATTTTGATTATCTTCCGCAGTTCACCTGGGCACAACAAATGTCCACAGTAGGTGGATTTCTTCTTGCCTCTGGATTTATTATAATGATAATCAATCTTTTCAGCAAGAAAGGCGAGAAGGCTCCGGATAATCCCTGGGGGGGTAAAACACTGGAATGGACGCTTCCTTCCCCCCCGCCTTTGGAGAACTTTGAGACTCCGCCGGTTCCGGCCCATGGGCCGTATGATTATGATTAGATAGTGAGATAGTGAGATAGTGAGATAATGAGATAATGAGATAATGAGATAATGAGATAGCGACGTAGCGAAATAGCGAAAATGTGACTTGATGACTTGATGACTTGATGACTAGATGACTAGATGACCTTGTGACCTTGTAACTATGTTTCTTTTGACTTTTTAATCCAGAATTATGAACGGAATTCAATTACAGCGGGATGACCTGGGAGCACGGCTGGGAATGTGGGTCTTTATTTTTACGGAGATCCTTCTCTTCGGTGGGCTTTTCCTCGTATATGCAGTGATGAGGCACCAATATGCCGCGGATTTTCACCAGGCATCACTCCATTTAAATACCTTCATCGGGGCCATAAATACGGTGATCCTCCTGCTCAGCAGTATGAGCGTGGCAATGTCGATCACAGCTGTGCAGAAACAGGATAAGCGAATGGCAACGATTCTCCTTCTCATTACACTCGTTTGTGCCCTTGTTTTCCTGGTCAATAAATACTTTGAATGGGGCCATAAGATCGGGATCGGCCTTTACCCCGGATCTGACCTGATGATAACGCTGAATCGCGGGTATATCCTGTTTTTCAGCCTTTATTTCTTTATGACCGGGCTCCACCTGCTCCACCTTGTGATCGGTGCGGGAATACTGATCATTGCACTGATCAAGGTTCGCATGGGACTCATCAATCATGAAAGCTATGTCCTTCTTGAAAACGGGGGTTTATACTGGCACCTGGTTGACCTGATCTGGATATTCCTGTTCCCCCTGCTGTATTTGGTTACATAACGAAGTAGCGAAGTAGCGAAGTAGCGAAGTAGCGAAGTAGCGAAGTAAAGAAATAGCGAAATAGCGAAATAGCGAAAACGAAGAATTATACGTGAGACATTAATAATCGAAAAAAACCAAATCAATAATTCATTAAATCAACAAATCAACAAATAAAAACATGCTGGCAGAGAAAAAACATATAACAGAGTACGACGCGTATGTGAAAGTGCTGATCGGATTGCTGGTTCTGACAGCCCTGACGATCGCTGCACCAGGACTGGATCTAACGGCTATGACAGTATTGATCGCCCTTTTGATCGCCTCTGTCAAAGCCGGCATCGTCATCACTTACTTCATGCACCTAAAATTCGAAGGCAGACTATTCAAGATCCTTGTGATCATGGTATTGGGGATCTATGCGTCAGTAATCGTTCTTACGTTTGCCGATTATATGGCACGGTAGTGAACAGTGAAATAAATCATAAATCGTAATTTTATTAAGATGGGGTCGAATGCATCAAATTTTGTAGAAGGGGTCGATTGGGTTTTTAAAACAATCATCGGGATAAGCGTGTTCTTCCTGATCCTTATCACGGCGGCAATGATCTATTTTATTATTAAGTACAACCGCAAGCGGCACCCGAAAGCCACACAGATAAAGGACTATCTTGCCCTGGAAATTACATGGATAACGATACCCACCATCCTTGTCATATTTATGTTCTTCTACAGCTTCGCTGCATATGAACCAATGTTGTGGGTACCGAAGAATGCGTACCAGGTGAAGGTGACAGGCAGGATGTGGCAGTGGAGCTTTGAATATCCCGGAAATAAAGAATCGAACATACTGGTCGTGCCATTGAATAAACCTGTAAAACTCAACCTTTATTCAGCAGATGTCATTCACGGTTTCTCAATCCCTGCTTTCCGTGTTAAGCAGGATGTGGTTCCGGGGAAAAATAACTATATGTGGTTCACCGCGGAACGTCTTGGCGAGTATGAAGTATTCTGCACAGCTTACTGCGGATTGCGCCATGCATACATGGGGACACAGGTCAAAGTAGTATCCGAATCCGATTTTGAAAAATGGCTGGCCAGTGTTCCATCAACCGCCGGCGAACCCATTGGTCTGCAGATCCTGAAGAAAAACGGCTGTATCGGGTGTCATTCGCTGGATGGTTCAAAGATGGTCAGCGTGACATTCAAGGGTCTTTATGGCAAAAGTGAAAAGGTCCTTACGGATGGAAACGAGCATGAGATCTTTGTCAATGATGAATACCTGCGCTCGTCTGTATTTTTGCCTGACCAGGATATCGTTGCAGGATATCCGAAGGGTGTCATGAAATCCTACAAAGGTTTGATCAGCGACCCCGAAATGACCCAGGTCATCGAGTACATCAAAACGCTGAAATAACCTGATTTCGGATAATTCCATGATGATCAGCGTCAGAGATATCCTGCAATTAACACGGTTCAGGGTTTCGCTGGCCGTAACCTTTTCGGCGGTCATTTCTGCCATCAACCATCCTGCATCATTCTCCCCTGGATTATTAATTCCATTGACTGCCATTTTTTTAATCGCCGCAGGGGCATCCGCCCTGAACCAGTGCCAGGAGAGCCACCATGATGCAATAATGGATAGGACTCGTAACCGCCCGGTAGCGTCGGGCCGGGTTGAAAAAGTTACCGCACTTGTCTTTGCAGCGTTCATGATCATTTCTGGCTTCATCATTATGGCAGTCACAGGTAAATGGATATGTCTGTTGCTTGGGATGTTCAATATCATCTGGTATAACGGCTTTTACACATGGATGAAGACCAGGTCTGCTTTTGCCGTGGTTCCGGGGGCTTTGACAGGCGCCATTCCTGTTCTGATGGGATGGTCCGTGGCCGGAAATTCAATTAATGCCGAGCTTCCCTGGCTGATCGCATTCTTTATTTTCATGTGGCAGATACCGCATTTCTGGATCATGATGCTGAAATACGGAGATGAGTATCACAAGGCCGGGTTTCCCGTGCTTCCGGATCATTTCAACCCGCTCCAGATGAAACGGATCATCATGGCATGGCTGATCGCAGCATCCTTTTCGTCAATACTGCTTGTCATGGCATCAGACCCCCGGCCTTTACTCATACCATGTATCATCCTGATCATGAATGTCTCGCTGCTGGTGATGGTCTTCCAACAACTTTTCTTCAGAAAATATGAAAGGTTCCGTCTCCTGTTCGTTTCCCTGAACTTTTTCATGCTTGCCGTACTTTTATTGATCACGATTCAAATTGCGTACAGCCAAATACGTTAACTTTACACCCTGATTTAATTTATCCTGATGAAAAAAATATTCCTGATTGCACTCCTTTTTGGCGCATTTATTTTAAATGGCCGGTCTCAGACCATTCAACCACAGCAAGCCGTTTCAGGTGATACGGCGAATTACCCCTACTGGATCGAAATGATGCAGGATCCCTCAGTGAACTTTTATGATGTCCAGCATGCCTTCAATACATACTGGCACGGGCGGAAAGTCACGAAAGGCAGCGGATGGAAACCCTTCAAACGATGGGAATATATGATGCGCTGGAGGATCAATGCCGACGGAACACGCCCTCCTGCCGATGAAACATACAGGGCTTACAAGGAATATTTGAAAAATGTCCGTTCGGCGAACGGTAACTGGATCACGCTGGGTCCTTCCACCATTCCTTCACCCGGACCTGCCGGCTATGAAGGACTTGGAAGGATCAATACCATAGCATCCCATCCCACCGATCCGAACAAGATATTTATCGGGTCACCTTCGGGCGGGCTTTGGCAATCGAATGATGGAGGTGCAACCTGGATCAGTCATACCGACAGCCTCCCCACGCTGGGGGTTTCGGCGATCGTGATCGACTATGCAAATCCAAATACCATTTTTATCGGCACCGGTGACCGGGATGCCGGAGATGCCCCGGGCATGGGTGTTTTCAAAAGCACCAACGGAGGTGTTTCCTGGATTCCATGGAATACCGGGATGGGAAATAAAACGGTGGGAAGGCTCATACAGCACCCCACCAATAACCAGGTCCTCCTGGCCGCCACAAACGGCGGGGTTTTCAAATCCACGAACGCCGGTGCAAACTGGACACTTATCATTGCCGGTGATTTCAAGAACATCGTATTCAAACCCAATGATCCTGCTATCGTCTATGCTGCAGCCAGCGGGAATTTCTTCCGGTCGACCAACGGGGGGACGACATTCACCCAGGTTACATCAGGATTGCCGGGCGGACAGCGAGGCACCATTGCTGTTACAGCAGCTAACGCGAATTATGTTTATTTCCTTCTTTCCGGGAATGACAGCGGATTTAAAGGACTTTACCGCTCAACTGACCAGGGACTGACGTTTACAGCACGCTCCACATCACCCAATATCCTGGACTGGTCATGCGACGGCAGCGGCAGTGGCGGCCAGGGATGGTACGACCTTGCCCTTGCTGCAGATCCTTCCAACGCAGAGTATATTTATGTCGGAGGAGTGGATGTATGGCGCTCTTCTAACGGAGGAACCACATGGGAGATCAATTCACATTGGTACGGCGGCTGCAGTGTTCCTGCAGTTCACGCCGACTGTCATTTCCTCGGATATGCCCCGAATGGCATTCTCTGGGCTTGCAACGACGGTGGCGTTTATTCAACCAATGATAACGGAGTGACCTGGACGGACCATACGGAAGGCATCACTATCGGACAGATCTACAAGCTGGGACAGAGCCAGAAAGTCAGGGACCAGGTCATTAACGGATTCCAGGATAACGGAACCTATTCTTTCCTGAGTTCAGGATGGGCTGCATCCGGTGGCGGCGACGGCATGGAATGCGCCTATGACTGGGAAAACCAGGCCTACTCCTATTATACCATTTATTATGGAGCCATCTACAGGAAACACAACAACAGCGGCGATTACCAGGTAGGCGGCAACGGTATCGGAGGGATTGATGAAGACGGAGCCTGGGTAACACCATTCGCCCTTCATGTAACAGATGCAAAAACCATGTTCGCCGGATATGTCAACGTATGGCGTTGCAATAATATCCGCGGCGTCGGAATAACCTGGAAAAAGATCTCTGATAACCTGGGAGGCAGCAATTCATCGAACATGGCGGTCCTTGAGCAATCGCCCGCCAACCCTGATATTCTTTATGCCGCCAGGTACGACAATAAACTGTTCCGGACAGACAACTGCAATTCCGACAACCCTGTCTGGATCGACATCACATCCAATCTTCCCGGATCCGGTTATACCCCTTCTGACCTTGCGGCCCATCACACCGATCCCAATACCGTTTACATGACTTTCAACCACGCGGTTTATAAGTCAACGAACAAGGGACAGACATGGACGAATATTTCCGGGAACCTTCCTTTTGTCTCGACCAATACGATCGCCTTTTACAGGAATGCAATGGAAGGTCTCTACGTGGGGACGGATGCAGGCGTGTATTACAAGGATCAGTCGCTTGCAAACTGGATTCCTTTCAGCCAGGGGCTTCCTGTCAATGGAAGGATCACTGAACTCGAGATCTATTACAACCCGGACACAGTCGCAAATGAAGTGATCCGTGCTTCTACCTACGGGAGAGGATTATGGGGATCTGATATGTACCATTCGACACCTGATGCAAATTTCACTGCTGACAGGACCACCGTTCCGATAGGCTGCGGTGTGAATTTCACAGATCTCTCCAACGGTGTTCCGACTTCCTGGATATGGACCTTCACCGGTGGCACACCGGCAACATCAACCCTGAAGAATCCCCAAGATATTGTTTACAATGCAGCCGGCGTTTACCCGGTAAAAATGAAGATCCTCAACCAGTACGGGGCCGATTCCCTTACGAAGACAAATTATATCACTGTAAGCAACACGCTGGTGCCAGTCGTAAACTTCAGTTCCGATAAATATGTGCTTTGCGAAGGAGAGATCGCCCATTTCACCGATTCCACCATCAATTGCCCGGCTACCTGGGACTGGGTCTTTGTGCCGAACACGGTAACTTTCCTTGAAAATACGTCATACTCAAGCGAAAACCCGGTGGTTCAGTTTGATCAGGGCGGAGCATACACCGTCACCCTGACTGCCACCAATGCCTGTGGCTCGGGATTCCTGACCAAACAGGCCTATATCATTTATAGCGGGTATTCCCTTCCCTTCCAGGAAGATTTTGAAGCAGGGCTTGATTCCAAGCACTGGACGATCGGCTTCCAGGATGGAAATATTACCTGGGATACGGTAACAGTCGCAGGAACAACGCCTGGCAACAAAGCGGCCTGGATGAACCTCTACGATGATCTGAAATACAATCGTCGCGACCAACTCATCAGTCCCGCCCTTGATTTTTCAATATTCGGTACAGTCTCGATGACATTCAAGCACGCTTATGCCCAGCAATCAATCATCCGTGATTCACTGATCGTAAAGGTGTCGGGTGATTGCGGCCTGACATGGACCAGGGTTCTGAGCGCAGGCCCGGATCAAACACCAAATGTTTTCGTTACCCATTCACCGATGGATACTGAATTCTTCCCGCAATCCGCCGAAGACTGGTGCGGATCATCCTATGGAACACCCTGCTATGAAATCGATCTTAACCCCTGGGCCGGTCAGAAGAATATCAAGATCCTGTTTGAAACATATAACCGCAAAGGGAATAACCTGTTCATCGACAATATCGATATCACCGGAACGGTAGGCGTGAATGATCAGTCGTCAGGAAATTCAGGTGTCAGCGTCTATCCGAATCCTTCTGGTGGTATCTTCAATGTCATTATCCCGAAAGGAAATTCAAACGGAAACCTGACTGTTTTCAATGTGCAGGGACAAACGATCCATGCTGAGATGGTAAAAACGGCCAACAGCAGCATTGACCGCCGAATCGATCTGTCGGGATATGCAAGAGGTATCTATTATATCAGGTTTGTTTCCGACAAAACGAATGTGGTGGAGAAGATCATAATTAATTAACCAACTCCGTGCTCTCTGTGACTTCTTTGAGTCCTCCGTGTTAATTTTTTTACCACAGAGATCGCAGAGAAGGCACAGAGGTCACAAAGGTTTTAAAATATTTTAATTGAAACCTTTTCTCTCCTTTCTTTTTTTAATCCTTTTGCAATCTTCCCTTTCCGCCCAGCATGGTTGGAGAACAGGTGAAATGGAGGTAAAGGTGTTTCTGAACTCAATGGAAGATGCCCGCACCCTCAGGTCACTCAACCTTGATACGGAAACGGCTTCCCCTGACGGTTCGACGGTTTACGCTTTCATCGTTCCAAAAGAGCTTGATGTGCTTCGGGCTTCGGGCCTCGTGTGCGAAGTTCTTATTCCTGACCTGAATGAGCATTACCGGAATTTCTGGAGCAAGCTCGTCCCGCCCGGATATCATACCTATGACCAGATCGTTACCCTGGCCGACAGCCTTGTCACGGCCTTTCCTTCCATCTGCAGGAAGGTTGTATTCGGCTCCTCCGTTGACCTCCGTCAGCTTGCTGCCCTTAAGATCAGCAAGAATGTTGACATCGACGAGCCGGAACCGGAGATCATGTTCGACGGCGGCATCCATGGTGATGAAGTTGGCGGGTCAGAGAATATGATCCTATTTGCACGGGACCTCTGCAAGGGGTATGGCTCGAACCCGGTTTACACCGATCTCATCGATACCCGCGAAATCTGGATCTATTATATGGTAAATCCGGATGGCCGTGTTTACATGACCCGCTACAATGATAACGGCGTAGACTGCAACCGCGATTTTTGCTACATGTGGAATGGCGAAGGCTTCAGCACAGGTGCATGCTCACAACCCGAATCGAAAGCCCTCAGGAACTGCATCCTCGATAACCAGTTCGTCGTTTATACCAATTACCACAGTGGTACGGAAGTCATCGCTTACCCCTGGAGTTACCGTACAGATTCTCCACCGGATATTGTCGGATTGAATCACCTCGCAGGTGTTTATTCTTCCTCTTCCGGCTATTCATTCCTCCAGTATGGCCAGGGATACAACATCATGTATGCAATCAACGGAAGCACCAAGGATTTCCAGTACGGAGGCCTCGGAAATATAGGCTGGTCCATCGAAATCTCCTACGATAAGCAACCTCCTGCAAACCAGGTCAGCCTTTATTACAATTTAAACCATCCCGCAATGACGGAGATGATCAGGCAGGCGGGATACGGGATCCAGGGAATGATCCGGGATACGTTTGCCCAAACACCCGTCAGGGCTACCGTTTGGGTCAGTGATCTTTATCCGGTCAGCAGCGATCCTGCCGTTGGGGATTACCATAAATACCTCGCCGCAGGATACTATTCGCTGAAAGTAACGGCCGCCGGGTATAAAACCAAAACGGTCCAGGATAATGTCATTCCTTCAAATGGCTCCCTTACAAGAGACTTTCAGCTGGTTCCCGATGATCATTGGTATGCCTGGCGGGTGATTGCCTGCCAGATCCCCGGGAATAACTTTGCTGATGTCGGCTACACCCCGGGTGTGTTGGGTGCTCCCGACGGGATCCCGTATGCCATGGGCAAGAATGGCTGGATCATCATCGATATGGGCGATACCATCTTCAACGGTTCAGGGCCCGACATCCGGGTCTACGAAGCGTCATCCGAAGATAAGGGATACTCCTGTTTTGCAGGAGAGACCATTGACGGGCCCTGGAAACAGATCGGCGCAGGGTCAGGCACATCTGATTTCGATCTAACGACAGGAAACCTGGCCAGAGCGAGGTACCTGAAGATCACCGATGACGGCGATGGAGTTTCATCCGGCATTGGGATCGGTTTTGATCTTGACGCCATTGAAATGCTTACAAAGCCGCTCAGGGCTGAATTCGGTATCTCAGTAAATGATTTCTGCGAAGGAACTGGAACAAGCTTCACTGACCAGTCGACCGGAACCCCGGTTTCCTGGAACTGGAGCTTTCCGGGAGGAACTCCTTCTTCTTCCATCCAGCAAAACCCTTCCGGAATAACATACAATCATACGGGCATTTACAATGTTTCACTGACTGTCACCAACACGAACGGAACAAGCACCACCACCCGGATCGGGTATGTTCATGTGAGAGGTCCGGATGTGAACCTCGGGAATGATACAACTGTCTGGGCTTATTCTTCCGTGCTTCTTGATGCCGGGAATCCTGGGTGTACCTACCATTGGTCAACGGGAGAGACAACACAGACGATCCTTGTGGATTCATCAGGGGTGGGTGTTGGCTCGGAAACGTGGTCTGTTTCTGTGACTGATGCCGGCAATTGTACCGGAACGGATGACCGGACCATCACCTTCTCGACAAATGTTGGCCTCGCCCCTGTCGCTGATGCTGGATTAGTAATGGTTTATCCGAACCCGACGAATGGAAGAATTCATCTGTCATTTGAGACTGCCTGCAGGAAATATAGGGTATACTCGGTTCTCGGCAAAGAAGTCATGTCAGGAAACATTCCTGCCGGAATTAATGCTATTGATCTTGATCTCGGGAAATATCCGAAAGGGGTCTGGTTCCTGGAAGTTACCGGGGAGAAAGGCGTTTTGAGTAAGAAGATATTAGTTAAGTAAATAAGTAAAAGCAATATACCCTCCCCGACCTTCGGTCTTCCCCTCCCTACTGGTAGGGAGGGGATAAGAGGGGTGGGTACACTAAACTACATTATGCACCTATTCTACACCCCGGAAATAACCGGAGATAAATACCAGCTCAACGAGGAGGAATCGAAGCACTGCATCCGAGTGCTCAGGCTGAAGCAAGGCGACATCATTCACCTTGCCGATGGAAAAGGGAATCTTTTTGAAACATCCATCATTGCCGAAAATCCAAAGCATTGTATTGTCGGTGTAAATAATGTTCAGCACGAATACCTGAAGCGGAACTTCCATCTCCACATCTCGATCGCACCCACGAAAAACCTCGGAAGGATCGAATGGTTCCTGGAAAAGGCAACAGAGATCGGCATTGATGAGATCACCCCGCTGTTTTGCCAGCATTCGGAGCGGGGACATATCAAGATCGAACGGCTCGAAAAAGTGATGATCGCGGCCATGAAGCAATCCCTGAAAGCCTACCTGCCAAAGCTCAATGAACCGGTCTCCTTCGCAAAGCTGACTGGCAACACTTACAATGGCGGTAAGTTCATCGCCTATTGCGAAGATGAAGGCATCAGCCACCTGAAAGACGTTTATAAACCGGGTTCTGATGCCCTCATACTCATCGGCCCGGAAGGTGATTTCTCAAAAGAGGAGATCATGGAGGCAAAAAATGCAGGATTCATTCCAATAACTCTGGGAAAAAGCCGTTTAAGAACGGAAACTGCCGGTGTTGTAGTGTGTACAATACTGAACACAATAAATGAGCAGGCTGAATTATGAATTATGAGTTTGAATCAGGAATTATGATTATTGGTGTTAGTATCCTTAACGAAATGACCTTCATCGTAATTCGTAATCCGTAATTCGTAATTGCTCTGCAAAACCTGAATCAAATGAAAAGAACCCTCTTATATATCAGTATTCTGCTGATCACAACCTCTTACACAACGCCATCATACCAGATCGCGTTGCTGAAGTACAACGGTGGCGGCGACTGGTATGCCAACCCCACTTCACTGCCGAACCTGGTGAAGTTCGCCAACCAGAACCTCGGTACGAACATCAGCGAGGATGTAGCGACTGTTGATGTAGGAAGTCCCGAGATCTTCAACTACCCGTTCATCCATATGACCGGTCACGGGAATGTCATCTTCTCCACCCAGGAGCAGAAGAACCTCAGGGATTACCTGCTGGGCGGGGGCTTCCTGCACATCGACGACAACTACGGCATGGATAAATTCATCCGTCCGCAACTGAAAAAACTCTTTCCGGAACTTGAGCTCATTGAATTGCCGGTTTCCTTTCCTATTTACCATCAAAAGTTCGATTTTCCCCGCGGACTGCCAAAGATCCACGAGCACGACGGTTTACCTGCACAAGGGTTTGGATTGATCCATGAAGGCCGGCTGATCCTTTACTACACCTACCAGTGCGACTTAGGCGATGGCTGGGAAGACCAGGCCGTGCATCACGACAGCGAACCTACCCGGCTGAAAGCCCTCCAGATGGGGTCGAACCTCCTGCAGTATGTGTTTACGAAGAATTAGGCCGTGAGCTTCGGGCTTCGGGCTTCAGGGCCTGTGATTCGCCTGGATTCATTTTGAAATCATTCATCCCGAAGGAACCTGACAAAAAAATAAAATCATCGACAGTGCCAATGAACACAGGGTCCACTGTGTTCTCTGTGCGATGAATTTTTCACTACTGATTCACAAAGGAGGGATTTTACGGTCACAGAAGCCTCTTAATGATTATCAAAGGAATCTGAAATAATCAATTCAATTGATTCTTTCAGATAAGGGATCTTATTTCTTACCACATCCCAGACAATATAATAATCAACCCCGAAATAGTCATGAATTAATCGATCTCTCATCCCTGACATTTGCTTCCATTCAACCGTTGCCCATTTCAATTTAAAATCGACAGGAATATTTTTTGTGGCCTCACCAATTATCTCCAGGCTCCTGACGATTGCCCTCTTCTTTTCCTCGTCATTAAAGAATTGTTCAAACGAAACCGAACTTGGGGTGGCTTGCAGAATAAAAGAACATTCGTCAAGAATGTGATTCAGATAATCATACGGAGAAATGGACATATTCTACTTCCTGAAGAATTTTGGGTCCGATATAGGGACTCAAAGAATTTTTTGTGACTACCTCAACTTTCCTGTCAAGAAAAAGAGTATCCAGCAGGAAACACAAATTAATGAAATTATCATAACTGCTCTTTCCATTTTTGAATTCAACAAGAATATCAATATCACTCTGTTCATTTTGCTGACCAGTCAGAAAGGAACCAAAAAGTCCAACGTTAACAACATCAAGCTGTTTCAATTGTTCTTCATTCCTTAGAATACGAGTGAAAATAATATTTCGGTCCAGGGCTTCCATCTTGATAATTTCAATAACAAAAGTATGAACTTTTTACACTTCAGGACCTTTTTCCCGGGAAAAATGAGGGACCTACAGCCGTAAGATTCGACGTTGAAAAGATCCAGAATTATCAGGTGGTACATTATGCCAGCGAATCATGCAACCTAAAACCCCGAAGATCGACTCTAACCTTCCCGGGTTGGCTTTAACCAGTTATTGGTCCGGGTCTCATGCAATTCCGGTTTCCGAAATCTTTAAAAATCAGCGGATCACCAATCGCTTACATTCATTCCGCGATCCCGTTTGAATCTTCACAATGTAAACCCCTTTTTCCAGATTGATTACACTGATATCGCCAACATTCTGATTCACGATTGTATGTTGCAAGACTTCATCCCCTAATAAATCATTTATTGTGACTTTGATAAACCCTTTCGCCATCGGGTTCGCATATACGGTGATCTTATCCTTTGAAGGATTGGGATAGATCCTGAACATTGATGCCTTAGATTTCATTTCGTCAACAAACACACCACCCCCGTTATTGGTATTCAAAATAGTCCCTCCTTGCCCCACGATAAAACCATTGACCGCATCCGGGAAATGAACTGAAAATAATTGGTGATCCGTACCACTGGATAAAGGGATCCAGGTGTTACCCCCATCTGTTGTCCTCCGGATCACCCCCAGGTCACCCACAACGAAACCGGTCAGTGTATCAGTAAAAAAGACAGAATGGAACATATCATTTGATCCGAAAGAAGATACATCCCATGTTAAGCCTCCGTCCGTAGTTTTGACTATGTCATTACCTCCCACGGCAAAACCGGTGTTGTCGTCAGCAAACCAAACCGATTCGAGCCATCCCACTGCAGGGGGCGATACATCAGTCCAGTTCAACCCTCCGTTCACTGTTTTAAAAACAGAACCATTCATACCACCTACGGCATACCCTTTATTCTCATCCGTAAAATAAAGGGATAACAGCTGGCTGGGAATACCTCCCGGCATGAGGGACCAGTTGATTCCTCCATCGGTGGTCTTTAATATTATCCCGGCCTCTCCGGTGGCATAACCGACATCAGCACCAGCAAAGAAGATCGCATCCAGCCCATTGGTGGTCCCGCTTTCTACCGGGGTCCAGGTAATACCGGCATCGTTTGTCCTTAATAAGGTGCCTTCTTCACCAGAAACAAATCCTGTATTGGGCCCGGTAAAGCAAACGGCTTTCAATTGCATCAAGGTCCCGGAGGACAATGAAGACCAGTTCTGACCTCCGTCAATGGTCTTAATAATGATCCCTGAATCACCAACGACGTATCCTGTGTTCGTACTTGTGAATGTAACTGAATATAAGTATTCTGAAGGACCGTTCCTGAATGGATCCCAGGTCGAGCCTCCGTTCCCGTCAACCAGCATTGTTCCCTCAAATCCTGCGATATACCCATGACCATCTGGATTAAAGCAAACCGAGAAAAGATGGTTGGAGGTTCCACTTGTAGCTGTCTCCCAGGAAGCACCTCCATCGTTTGTTTTCAAAATGATACCAAATTCTCCTACCGCATAGCCAGTATCAGGATCAGGAAAATAAACGGAAAACAACTCCAAACCTGTTCCACTTGGTAAGCCAAACCAGGTGGTACCGCCATCTAAGGTCTTCAGAATGGTTCCGCCCACGCCAACGGCATACCCCACGCTTTGGCTGGAAAAATAAACTGAATTCAGCATTTTAGAGGTTCCAGGAGTTATATTTGTCCAGGTATCTCCTCCATCCGTGGTTTTCCTGATAATGGAGATCGACGGAAAGAACAACCTCCCTCCAACAGCAATACCTGTATCTGAAGTGATAAAAAATACAGAATTGAGTGAATAACTGGTACCAGTTGGCATGGCTGACCATGAATAACCCCCATCATGGGTTTTAAAACCGAACCCATCCGCACCGGTGATAAATCCAGTATCCGGATTGGAAAAAAATACAGAGAACAATCCACCGATCACACCTGTCGGGTAAGAAGACCATGTGGTCCCTCCATCATGAGATGAAAATATCGTGCCCTCCTCTCCTGCTGCCACCACCGTTCCAATATCGGGTGCTGCGACTGACATCAGGTCTTCTGTTGTTCCTGTTGAAAGGATAGACCAGGTAGTACCGCCGTTGGTTGTCTTAATAACAGTCCCCCAGTAACCTGCCACATATCCTGTATTTTGGTCTGCAAAGGAAATGGACATCAGTGTATTCCCTTGCGGCAGAGGGTTCTGCCAGGTCCATTGCGAAAAAGAAATTGCAGAAACAGAAGCAAACCATGCTAAGAGGAATATTTTTTTCATAGGTTTATTTTTAACATTTGAACCTACCAGATTATTAATTCAGCAAATCAACAAGTCAATAAGTCAACAAATCAATAAATCAATAAATCAATAAATCAACAAGTCAAAGCTCATTATCCTTTCCTCCCCGTAGTATGCGTGACGAAAAGGCCATCCTCCACCTCGTGGTTTTTCATTGCAATGTCTGAATATCCGATGATCCTGTTCGTTATTTCTTCGGTAAATATTTGATCCTCCAGGTTGTGATACAGGATGGCATAAGTCTTTACCAGGTTGTAAAAAGCCTCAAGGCCGATGATCGAGGGGGTGATATGACGAAAGAGGGACCTGATCTCTTTATAGCCTGAGCCTGTAAGAAGGAGTGGCAGTCCCGTGGAAATCCTCGGGTGCGAACCATACCGCACGTAAAACTCAAATTCCTTTTGCCTGAATAGCTTCCATGTCTCATTCTCACTGTTCAGGTCGTCGATGTAGTATTCGGTGATCAGCAAAATGCCCTGCTCCTTCAACCTTTTATACGCTTCTGCAAGAAACCCTTTAACATCCGGCATATGTTCAACGGCAAACCGGGTATGGACCAAGTCATATTTCTCCATAGGGAAATGACCGTCGAAAAGGATATTCCGGAAGATAATGTTATCCCTGCCATGCTTTTCAGAGGCCCTTGCGATCAGTTTACTGTCCGCATCAATCGCATCGAAGGATACATCCGGTAATTGCTTAGCCAGTCCATGGATAAAAGTACCATCTCCCGTTCCCACATCAAGGACGCGCCGGATGTCATTCCTGCCGGTCATTTCCTTGATAAATAAATATTCTCCGGGCGCAAATGCTTTTGTCTGCGCAACATAGCAATCCTCCACAAATTTGCTTCCGTCAAGGATCCGGGTGTTGATATTTTTCATGCTGCTGAATTTTTTATTATCATCAGGTCATTGGTGGTCATGATCAACTTTATACTATTCTCAAACCTTTATCGGGATTCTGTTTAGAATATAAATATAGGACTTTCTATACGGGATGTACTGAACATAGGAAAACATTTTAACGGTCTTGTATCCGGGGATCGGACCAAAGGTTAAAATATAGTCATCTTTATCAACAAACCACCAGCTTTTGTTCTTATCATCCTGCACAAGACCTGTTTGATACCACCCGTTAAATTCAAAACCTCCATCAATAGCATGAGGGGATTTCTTCAGGTCTTTCATCAGATAACTTATTCCCTGCCACCGTGCCCTGTTCCATGACAGGTAATCATGTGTCAGGCATACGCTGATCACTCCAAAAAAGATTGCCAATGAAATAACCACAGGTGAAATCCTGTTTTTCAGATTAAATTCAAATGCAGGCGGCAGGATTACTATGCATACCGGAAAGAATAATTGAATCAAATACCGGTCAAAGAAAAAGTCCGGAATTACAAATGTCCCAAAGAATAGTAGGATCATCATAAAAGAAATCAGCTTAAATCTCTCAATTTGAAAATCCTGTTTATCATCAATCCAACCATTTATAAACGCAAATAAATTCCTGAATAAATAATAAAATAACAACACCCCCCCCGCAAAGCTGAATGTCCTCAGTACATTCAATGAAATATTGCCCAATTCGACATCATTGTTAATATGCAAAACATATACATCCTTTAACAATTTCGGACCCAGGCTGAAATTATTAAAAACATTTCCTAAAGGGATATTGGCCCATGCACGTGTTAAGGGAAGAATTAATGCAATGGTAAAAGCAATACTTAAAATATTTTCCTTTTTCCAAAATTCCTTCATGTAATTTGGAAGCAATAATATCAGTAATGGAAACAGGAACAACCCTAACGTCATTCCACTTGATCCTGTTCTCATATATATATGCCAGAAAGTGTCTGTTCCGATGTTTGAAATAATAGTACCGACATAAAAATAACTTGTCTGGCCTGCAACAGATATTGAATGCCAATAGTTATAGCAGGATAAAATCAATAATGTCATAAAAAGAGAGAGCCAAACCAGTATATAAAACAACTTATTATGGTGATTTTCCCTGTGATAGTAGCTGGCGAAGACAACAGAAATCGGAATAATTATCCCTATTTGACGTATTAATGTTGCGATTAATATAAAGATGGTGGCAATAGCAATATCCGACACGTTATTTGAACGAAAATTGCGGTTATAAAACAAGATGGATAATATTGAAAAAGTATAAAAATAAACATCCGTCATAAAAGTATTCGACAAATTAAAATACAAAGGATTTCCTGCCATGATCAGGCATACAAATAATGCGATCCTGTTTGAGAATTTCAGATCTTTCAAAATTTTATATGTTGTGAGGATACCGATCAGACCGATAACAGTTGTTAATAATCGTAATAGTGTAAAGGAAAATGTAAATATTTTACACCAGGCTGTACCAATAATGATTTGCGCGACCAATGTCATTGCGGACCAATCAATTAAATCAAGCCGGCCATTCGTTAAAAAGTTCAGGACATCCTTACTGTATGCCCAATCATCATTTAGTGGAAATTCACCCAGCGGATTAACCAAAGTAATTGCAAGCAACCAGAGAGATGCAATCAGGAGATAATTCTTTTCCGGGATTAATTTTCGATTTGAAACTATTTTATTGAAAGTTTTCATTATCTATAACAATTTTGTGAATTCCTATGAACTCACATTCTCCGATCATTCAATAGGTTTGCAAAATTTCCCGGAAAAAAAACAAGCCCGGAAGTGTTTACAAAAAATGAAGGTAAATATTTCCGGATTTTCAGAATAAAAACAGACGACATTTTTTCCTATTCTATTATCAGTTTTTGTACAACGGAGGATTGATCCGTTTTTACTTTGACAAAGTAAAATGATTTGGGCAGATCCTGCAAATCCAGGGAGATGACAGTGCCCGGATTTGCATACGACCCGGAAAAGACAAGGTGACCTTCCAATGTAAAGACTTCAATTTCAACCTTGTTCAGCTTATCCGAAAATAACCGGATAAAGAGTTTCCCATCAGAAGGGTTCGGTGAGATTGAGATGGGTTTGTCAATTTGGCTTTTTTCCTTAATGTCTGTAAGGACCCCCGTGAATTTGTGGATGTTATTAAGGGGATAGTAGCTTCCTCCCAGCCACCCTGTGGCAGCACTTTTAAAATTTATAAAAGATGCATTATGAATATCCGAATCGATCTCCAGGATCGTGGTGAACGAATCGGGGGTAAAAAAGATATCAGTACTTGCAGTATCAGGAGAGGTAGCAATATATCCGAACGGGATTCCCGGCACCCTGCTCATGCTTCCGAATGTGAATCGCGTATCCAGGTTGATATGAGTCCAGGAGGCACCGCCGTCATTCGTCTGGTACATGCTGTTTTCCACACCGGCCAGGTAAGCAACACCGTTCATTTCATCCGTAAAGCACAGGTTGATATATTCAGGAACGACCTCCGATACAGCCCAGTGAAGCCCCCTGTCAGAAGACCGGAAACACCTTCCTTTGGATGTGGGGAACCAGATGGAATTGCCTGCAGCGGTGTAATTTCCCGATGTGCCTGTCTCGCCGGTCAGTGCGGGCGGAATATTGGTGGCCGGAACCCGCGTCCAGGTGTTCCCGCCATCAAAGGTCAGCTGGATCTCAAAATAGCCATCGGGGGGATCACCCATCACCAGGCAGGTATCTGCACTGAACAGATGAATGAAATTGGCCCATCCTCCGGAGAATTGACTGGTCGTCTTCTTTGACCAGGTAGTTCCCCCATCAGTCGTTTTCCAAACCTGCCCTCCGTAAACCGCTCCGTCAGTGAACAGATAGTAGCAGATGCTGGTATCCCATGCTGCCAGATGCTGGATCCATGGTGTTCCTGGAACAGGGATCTGCCTGAATTGCCAGGTATTACCTCCATCGGTCGTTTTTACAGCTTTCGAATACGCTACATACCCGTGATTGCGCTGATGGACTGTCCCCACCCAAACCGAATGATCATCAACAATGGAAGTCCACCAGGAGAAATAGGCGGAAGTGTCATATGGATAATTCAATGGCATACTGACGAACTGGGCTGTGCCGGTTCGTGCTAATCCAAGCAGCAACAGGAAAAGAGTAAGTTTTTTCATATTAGAACCAGGTTTTTTCCATATACTTCTGATAATCCGGGAAGGTCTTTATTAGTTGAATTTCTTCAAGCCTTTTCCAGATATAGATATTAATTGAATAAATTATTGTCATGATCATCGAGGTGGTGGATTGATGGTATAAAGAACTTCCCACCATCCAGAGGATGAACGCAAGGTACATCGGATGCCTGAAATATTTATAGATCCCATTTGTTACCAAATCACCGTGATAATTTTCAAACTTTTTGATCATCAAAAGAGACCAGAAAAAGAGGACCATTCCCAATAAAAACGTTAATATTCCAAGGTATTTAATAACATCCGGCAATTGTAACTTGAAAGGATCAACAAATCCCAGCATGAACCATGAAACCCAAAGAATAATCATATTGAGGAATATTACCGGAAATACAAATTTACCTTCCGGGTTGATCTTGTCATTGATCTTTAAGAATTCATAACCCGTTCTGACAATGTGGGTGACAATACTCACAGATAGAATGATAATGAATAGTTTCATGGTTGATCAGGTTTTGCGTTACTTCAATCCATTCTATGAATAATGAACTGAGTTTCAATTATTGGGATTCTTTTATTCGCGTTATGTGTAACGAATTGTACTCCCTTTGACCACTGCCGTCCTGATGTCAGCAACCCTTTCTATCAACATTTTAATTCCTTCCCTTTTAAATAAGCGATCTCGAGATATTTCTTCCTTGTTTCAGGACTTACAGCTAAAATGGAGTGGAAATAAATATGGTCAACATTTTCAATGCCCGGATATTTTAGGCTCCAGTCATCTATTGTTTTTTCCATGGAAGCTTTAAATCCTTTTTCCCTGTAAACTTTTTCGTTAAAAAATGTAGGCTGGATGATAATTGCTTTCTTAATCTTCAGCAATGGGATGCGCCCGTCAGGATCGCCTTTCCAGCCGTTTTCGTTTAATTTGTATGCGAATCCATAGGTTAAAACCCTTTCCATCCATCCTTTGACCAAAGCTGGAAAGTGCATCCAGAAAACCTGGGTTATAAAAACCAGTACATCCGCTTCTGCTACTTTCTTTTGCTGCAACAGCACATCTTTCGGCTTTTGAGAATTAATAAGCTTTATCAGTTCCTCATCGGTCTTGTTCTTTATATACAGTTTTGCCAACAGTCTCTTTACCGGACCTCCGGCAAGCCCGACGATCATCGCCCGCATGTCCATCTGCTGAAACAGGTCTTTAGGCATGTCTTCATCCACAAAAAATGCAGAATCCATATCCTGAAATATGGGATTGAACTTGATTTTGTACAAATCAACAACCTCATATTGATGGCCTGCTTCTTTCAGACCCCTGACAAAATTGTCAAGAATGGCTTTTGTAAACGACATTGGATTCGGATGGGCGTAAATGATTAAGGTTTTCATGGTGTACTGTTTTTTATTACGAAATATCGTTTCAAATTTTCGGGTTTCTGTTATCCTTACCCGCCGCCGTTAGCGGGACTTTCTCAACACAAAAGTTGCCTGTAATGCCGGCTTTCCGTTTGCTTTCGACCTTACGCATCAATTTTTTACAATCCTTTTCACTACCGCATTTTCAAAATCACAAAGCTTTAACGCATATACTCCTTTTGCAAGCATAGAAATATCTAGTACTGTTTTTAATTCCCGGGTTGATTGCTGCATAAGCAAATACCCATTTATACTGTAAATTGATACTGTACCATCTTTAAATCGATCTGTTTTGGCTATCGTTACAAAATTGCCTGCAGGATTAGGATAGATACAAACATTATTATTGTTTGGTCCCTCTATACTTAAAATGTCGCCGAGTGAAAACACAACTCCAAAATCATTTATGCCTCCCGTACATGCCGTTCCGTATAAAAAAATCCCATCAGAAATAAGTGTACCCCTGGGCCCGCTTCCGTTCGTAAAACCGGTAAAGTCCAATAATTTCATATAATCGTTCCCATCTGTTCTTATCTTAAAGATCACTCCGTAATCACTGATCCCTCCCTTCATCGTCATCCCATAAAGAAAATTGCCATCAAAAAAGAAGGAATCATAAGGTTTACTTCCGTTTGATATCCCTTCAAAGTCCAATAGTTTTTCATAGCCGCTGCCATCGGGTTTTATTCTGAAAATCGTTCCCATATCATATAAGCCCCCCGCATATGTCATCCCATACATAAATGTGCCATCTGAAATAAGTGAGCCATAAGGCCTGGCACCGTTTAAGACGCCCGTAAAGTCCAACATTTTTGAATACCCGGTTCCATCAGGTTTAATTTTAAAGACAACCCCCATATCATTAATACCGCCAATTATTGTCATTCCATAAAGGAAGTTTCCATCATAAATGAGCGAACCGGAAGGATTACTTCCGTTTATGTGCGTGAAGTCCAATAGTTTTGTATAGTCGCTGCCATCAGGCTTGATCTTAAAAACCGCTCCTTCATTATATGTTCCCCCACCACTTGTCATTCCATAAAGATAACTTCCAACTGAAATTAGGGAACCATATGGTAAACTTCCGTTGAGTCCGGAAAAGTCAAGTAGTTTTGAAAAACCACTGCCATCGGATTTTACCTTAAAGATAGTTCCCAGGTTAAATGTTCCTCCCTGTTCCGCCATTCCATATAAATAGATCCCATCGGAGATCAGGGAACCGCATGGAGTGCTTCCGCTTATGAAACCGTTAAAATCCATCAATTTGACATACTCACTTCCATCCGGATTTAGTTTAAATACCGTTCCCTGATCATTTGTCCCGCCATATGCTGTCATTCCGTACAGAAAGTTGTTCTCATACACAAGCGAACACCCGGGCCACCTTCCGTTGGCAGCGCCAGCAAAATCAAGCAATTTGGTATATTGGGCAGAACAGTTGAAGGGGAAATGTGAAATGCTGAACGATGTAATTGCGAAAAACAAAATAAACTTTTTCATGGCTTCAAATTATGTCACCAAAATGCCGGTCGGCAGTCGTTATACCGTCTTTTTCACGTCACGCGTCACGCGTTACTTTTTCTGAATTTTGCATGTATTCCAGGCCGAAGGTTCGATCATATAAATATAAGAACATTATGAATATACCAATACCCATGACATATCCTGGCTTCCATCCATACCTCTACAGCATGGTCCCCGGGGATATTCCTTTGCGCCCCTTGGTGACGTCCTTCGGACGCCTTGGTGGTTTATTTCGGGCTAAAAAAATGATTGCTTTTAAGTCGGTCCCTTTTCAATACATCACGATAAAACTACTGGCGTGATTGTATTCAATCAGGTTAATTTAACTTTTGCTGCAAATACTTGTCTGCATTTTCTTTGAAAGTTTTCAGATCGGTCACTTTACCGTATCCGCCCTCAGTTATGGTGGCAAGGACACTCGCCTGTACATCCGCGGCTTTTACGACGTAGTCGATATACTTTACATCCCGGGTAGCGCAGGCATCAGCAATGACGACACATTCAAAGTCAAAGTCATGCCCCGCCCGGACCGCTGCTTCCAGGCACATCTGGGTCTGCATGCCAATGATGACCAAACGGTTTATATTGTTGCTTTTCAGATATTCCAGCAAATCCGTATTCTGAAAACAATTCACCTCTTCTTTCGTGATTACCTTTTCATTTGAGAGCGGTTCAACATTCTTATGTATCGCAAATCCCTTCCCTGTTTTATGGCGGACATGCACTACCAATAGATTCTTTTCCCTGAAGATCCCGAGAACTTCTTTGGCGTTCAGGCTTGCCTGGACGGCATTGACCAATCCCGGTCCATCCCCGGGAAAATAGAAATCCTGGATGTCGATGATCAATAAAGCTGTTTTAATGGCGCCATCCGCTTTTTGTTGTGAATATGCAGAAAACTGGAACATCAAAAGCACTAACACAAATCCTGCTATCTTTTTCATATTTTTAATTTTAATGATCGGGGCATATAGACGGGGATTACAATTGAATCCATTATACTGATTAAACTATTTTTATTCAAGAACTAACTGCAACATCGCACAAAGATCTTAATTTCCGGTGACATGCCGTTGAGCGCCTTGTTGGTGGTTCCATTCCCGGACTCACAAGATCACAACGCCGCAAGGTCACAAAGTAACAAAGTAACGGTTAAACAGCTAAACAACTAAGCAACTAAACAGCTAAACAGCTAAACAGTTTATCAGATCACCAGATCATAGCGACCAAGGTTCATGACTTTGTTCCATGCAGCCACAAAGTCATGGATAAATTTTTCCCGGGCGTCTGAGCTGGCGTAAACTTCTGCAAGTGCTCTAAGCTCCGAGTTTGAACCAAAGATAAGATCTGCACGGGTCCCTGTCCATCTGAGTTCGCCAGTGGTACGATCACGCCCTTCAAATATTTCCTTGGACTCTGAGGTGGGGGTCCAGATTGTACTCATGTCAAGCAGATTGACAAAGAAATCGTTGGTAAGTACTCCGGGACGCTTCGTAAATACGCCGTGTGCGGAGTTATCAAAGTTGGTGTTCAATACACGCATACCTCCGACAAGAACAGTCATTTCATGAGAAGTCAGGGTGAGCAATTGTGCTTTATCAACCAACAACTCTTCCGTTGATATGGTGTATTTCATTTTCAAATAATTCCGGAAACCATCAGCTACTGGCTCAAGTAAAGCAAAAGAATCCACATCGGTTTGCACTTGCGATGCATCCATACGACCCGGAATGAAAGGAACTCTCACAACATGACCAGCGGCTTTCGCTGCTTCCTCAACACTTGCACAACCTGACAGTACAATCAGGTCGGCAAGAGAAACCTTTTTACCACCTGTTTGTGTACGATTGAATTCTTCCTGAATGCTTTCAAGGGTTTTCAGCACATTTGCAAGCTGAGCAGGATGGTTAACGGCCCAGTCTTTTTGCGGAACAAGACGGACACGGGCACCGTTGGATCCGCCACGCTTGTCGGACCCACGGAACGTAGAAGCTGAAGCCCAGGCGACAGATACCATCTGAGATGCCGAAAGTCCGGAATTTAATATTTTCGCTTTCAGTGCTGCAATATCTTCCTCATCAATTAATACATGATCCATGGCAGGGATCGGATCCTGCCAGATCAAATCTTCAGAAGGTACTTCAGGGCCTAAATAGCGTGCCCTTGGCCCCATATCCCGGTGAGTAAGCTTAAACCATGCACGGGCAAAGGCATTCTCAAATTCACCAGGATTTTCATAGAACCGCCTAGAAATTTTTTCATATACGGGATCGAAACGCAACGAAAGATCGGTGGTAAGCATGGTTGGCGGATGTTTTTTAGAGGCATCATGGGCATCAGGAATGATTTCCCCGGCATTTTTTGCCGTCCACTGATGCGCACCCGCAGGGCTTTTTGTTAATTCCCATTCATATTTAAAAAGGTTTTCGAAGAAGAAATTACTCCACCTGGCTGGGGTTTGTGACCATGTTACCTCCAGACCGCTGGAAATTGTATCGCCTCCTTTGCCTGAGCCAAAAGTGCTCTTCCAGCCCAGCCCCTGCTCTTCAATGCCGGCCGCTTCGGGTTCAGGTCCGACGTGTGCTGCATCTCCTGCCCCATGCGTCTTGCCAAAGGTGTGGCCACCTGCAATCAGTGCCACGGTCTCTTCATCATTCATGGCCATGCGGGCAAACGTTTCGCGAATATCTTTAGCCGCAGCAATAGGATCCGGGTTTCCGCCCGGTCCTTCAGGGTTTACGTAAATAAGCCCCATTTGTACGGCCGCAAGCGGATTATCAAGGTTACGTTCACCGGAGTAACGGTCGTCACCTCCCAGCCACTTTATTTCAGCCCCCCAGTATACGTCCTCTTCCGGTTCCCAAACATCTTCACGACCACCTGCAAATCCAAAAGTTTTGAACCCCATTGATTCCAGGGCTACATTACCGGCAAGGATCATAAGATCGGCCCAGGATATTTTCCGGCCATACTTTTGCTTTATCGGCCAAAGGAGCCTGCGTGCCTTGTCGAGGTTGACATTATCGGGCCAACTGTTGAGCGGTGCAAAACGTTGCTGACCGCTACCGGCACCTCCCCGGCCGTCACCAATGCGGTATGTACCCGCACTGTGCCATGCCATACGGATGAACAAGGGTCCGTAATGTCCGAAATCTGCCGGCCACCAATCCTGGGAATCGGTCATCAGCCTGTTAAGGTCTTTTTTTAATGCCTCCAGATCCAGGCTCCTGAATTCTTCGGCATAATGAAAATCTTCACCCATTGGGTTAGATAAGGAGGAGTGTTGACGCAATATGTTCAACTTTAACTGATTTGGCCACCAATCGCGGTTTTTCGTTCCTCCACTGCCAACATTGTGCTTGTAAGCTGCCCCGGATACCGGGTCTTTACTCAGGTTTTCTCCATCTTTTTCCATAATGATCAGTTGTTACTTCCTGGTATTTTGTGCTATATACAAAATTAATACAAATCGCCGTCGTTACCAGCCGATAATCTTCGATCCCGGGAAATAAACAATTCTAAAAACCTGAAAAAATAAAGATATGATTGTGGGACCTTCATATCCTTAGTGAACCGCGGAACCCCCTGGCGGCATAGTATGATTCTGCACCGTTGTGATACACGAAGACATGGTCGTAGCGACGATCACAATATAGTGCCCCTCCCAGTTTTCTGATCTCAGCAGGTGTCTTCACCCAGCTCGATGTTTTCGTATCGAATTTACCAAGTTTCTGCAATTTGTAGTATTGTTCTTCGGATAAAATTTCAATGCCCATGTCAGCAGCCATTTCAATCGCGTTATTCCAGGGTTTATGCTCTTTTCTTGAATCAAGTGCTTCACGGTCGTAACAAACACTTCTACGGCCTTTAGGACTTTCATCTGAACAATCATAAAAAATGGTTTCGCCTGTATCGATGTCGGTACCAACAACATCCGGCTCACCGCCTGTTCTTTCCAATTCATTCAGTGACCACAGTTTTCCAGGATCAGCTTCCAGCTTTGCATGCAGTTTATCCCATTCAAGACCTTTATGGCGGTCCATGTTTTGCTCAAAACGGGCTTTTAACACTCCGATCAACTCTTCCTGTTGCTCCGTTGACAACTCCTTTCCATTTCCCATTGTGATGTTGTTTTATTTTGACATGTCAATTGTTTTTCAGTTCATCCTCAATCAAAAAATCCCCATCTATGATCAGCACCTTCACCCCGTTTTCGGTGGTTGAACGATGCGAGCTTAAATTGTCGGACACGACGTATGTCTGGCCTTTTTGTAATGTGAACCGGTCTCCGTTCTCCATTTCGCTTACAAATTCGCCTTCCAGGCAATGAACGATATGTCCTTTCCTGCACCAATGGTCGGCCAGGTATCCTTTTGAATATTCAACGATCCGGATCCTTAACCCGGGGAACTGAACGGTCTGCCATGTTGCCATCCCGGTCTCCCCAGGATGTTCAACCCGGAAAATTGCTGACCAGTCAATGGTTTGAAAGGGAATTTGCATATGTTTTCTTTAGGGGGTTTCTAAAATCATCGAAGTAACTGCATGCGGGCTGGAGGATGGTGCAGGCTGAAATAGCCAAACACTGCCTGCCAGTCACATCAGGACTTAAGCATCCGGAATTTCCGGTTCCACTAATTTTATCAGTTTTCCCAGCGATTCCTGCCACCCCAGATAGCACATTTCTACGGGTATGGCAGGAGGAATGCCTTCCTGAACGACGGTAAGATCAGTGCCCACGGAAACCTTTTTAAGCCAAACTGAAGTGATCATTTCTCCGGGTAAATTGGGGTCGTCAAATTTATCGCTGTATTTTAAGAATTCACCCGGTTTGATCTCCAGGAACTTCCCCCCGAAAGATTGGGTATTGCCGGTGGAAAAATTGATGAACGACATTTTATAGCTGCCTCCAACGCGTGCATCCATTTCATGAACAATTCCTAAAAATCCGTAAGGCGGGATCCAGGATGCAAGAGCATTGGCTTCGGTGAAGGCACGATATACTTTTTCGGGTGTTGCTTTAACAACCCTGTGCAATTTTACACTGTTGCCTGACATATGATCTCATTTTAACCGGACAAAGTTAAGCCTGACTAAATGCTTTTGCACAAAACCGGCAGGGAATTTTTTCTGTGGTTCTGCATGATTGCCTGCAATCCTGCTGGCGCGCGTCGCCTTGCCTGTTATTGCTTTAATTCCTGTAAGACCATCTGTTCGTATTCAGGATTGAAATCAATTTTCAGCTTTTCCTCATAGAATGCAATCAACCATTCAATTTTTTCCTTTGAACCGGATTTCCGGTAAATATCTGCCAGGTTTAAAACAGCCATGGAATATCCTGACAGCACAATACCGGAGATCCGGGGAATATCATTCTCTTTAATGGTTTTATAATCGTTCACATTTCCGGTGCTGATGAATTCCTCAATTTTAGCTTCATCAAAAGAGTAACCGCTATCTGTTGTTTTAATGGGTGTTAGTTTTGATACCAATCCGCAATTTTGAAAATAATCGTTTAACCCACCATAAAGCGCCGGGGATGCAAAGTTTGAAAAGTATATAGGACGTCCTGCAAAGTTGTCTTCAATGATTTGTAAAAGTATGGCTCTTTGCGGGCTGAGATATGTCCTCTTTTTCGCCTTTTCCCCATTAATTTTCGTCTGCATATTTTCCGATGCCAGATCAGGATCGACTCTCCATTGCATTTTATGATCATCCTGTAAATTGAATCTTCTCTTATCGCTGTGGGAAATGCTGATGTAAACATCGGTTGTATCCCATTTAAAAGGGTGAATGTCCATTACCTGTTGATTCGTAAGGTTGATTTCAACATTCCGTACCGCGTTTTTCATTCCTTTCTTCAGGAACTGAACATACCACGGCCGGTCGATATTTCCAAGGGGAATGACAGATATGTCAGTCCTGAATTTTTCACACAATTGCAGGTAGGAACAAATATCGAAATCGGCATTTCCCCCCGTGAAAAGGATGGCGTTTTGATCACAATTCATAAGAACATTTTTCCCAAACTCTTTCAGCCAATCCGGATACGCCCCTTTTTTATTTGCCAGTGCATAAAAGTATTTCAATTTACGGGCATCGTAGTTTTGCATGGCAATAAATGCGTTTCCGCTGCATTCGGCACCATAAAAATATTTTGCATCACCATAATCCGGGTTTAATTCAAGCGCTTTGTCGAGATACCTGAATATCTGTCCGGAATAGGAATAGTCATAACCCCGAAGCGGCCGGCTGTCATATGCCCTGTAATGGTTGAACCATCCGAGATAATAATAGATCTCGGCGTCATCCGGCGATTCTTTCAACGCCTGTTCAAGCAGCTCAATCGCTTCGCTGTAATGCTCATCTTTAAACTCATCCAACGCTTTTTCTTTCAATGTCTTTTCCTGCGAGAAAGCAACCGGAATTGAAAGGATTAAAATACAAATTGTCAAAATTATCTTCTGCATTCCTGTTTTCTTTTATGATTACTGGCAGCTGTTTTTATGTGTGCCTATGCACCCTTAATTCTTTATTCATCGAACTGAAAAACTGGCACTTTGCCTGTATTGCGACATGCCATTTAGTTGATGCAGGTTTCCCTGTATTTACAGTAAACCAATTATATTGTAAACCTTAAGTATTTGTATACATATTATTGGCTCCTGATATAAAGATCATATTTTTGAGTAGGTAAGTTCATCAATTTATACCCTTCCGGCACGAGTTTGCGGCTGAGCTCTTTTTCAATTAAAAAGTATTTATGCTGTGTTGATGAAGCATCAAGGCTAATGAAGAAATAACGGCTATAGTACATAAGCAGCGACCACTCATTTCCCATTTCAGCAGGTATACCAATTATGTTTCTCTGTGTGATAACCGGACCGATGGTATATATGTCATGAAGCATTTCTTTGTCGCGCTTGGGCGGGCTGTAGATAATTGTCGCTAATGAAAAAACAACAGAGGCGACAAATAACAACCAGGTAGAATATCTGAATATTTTAAATTTGTTTGAATTCACATTGATTTGTCCTGTCAGCTTTGAAAGAAATGGAGCGAAAAGTACTGCAAAACCCATTGCATAGTAAGGCAATGCCGGGACAAAATAAAAACCTGATTGTTCCAACGTCAACATTAAGGGTAAGGTTCCCGATAATGCTATAAGGAAAAACCACATGGAAATCCGCAAATTGTTTTTATCCAGGGTAAAATCCATTTTTTTTATCCTAAAGAAAATCGCTCCGCCCAACATAAGAATAAATGCAGGTATTAGTTCGGAGAATAAGCGATCAAGGATCCCAAATCTATCATTGCCAGCAAAATTGGAATCAGTAAATGCCGCAGTAATACGACGGTTAAAATAAAATAAATAACTTGATCTGACAGTTTCGTTTAATAGTAGTATTCCGTATAATATTACTACGATTGCCAGAATTAATGCACTTTGAGCAAACATACGCCCGAAGGATATATTTCTGAATGCAGCCCAATAAAAGAAAATAGCGGTCAATGGAAACAATCCTTGAAAACCTTTGCATAAGCTTGCTGCAAAAATCATTAATCCCGCCATGAAGAGGTTAAACCAGGTATTGCTTTTTTGAACAAATAATTTGGAAATAAAAAGTATTGAAGCAAGATCAAACATGCCCATGGTTGGCTCTTCTACATTGTTTGCAAAGGCCCAGCAGCAAACCGGGATGCTAATCCAAAATAAAATGACAAGCCAAAAAACATCCTTTTCAGGCTTGTCATTAAAAAAACAATTCCATATCTTGTATATAAGGAAAACAGTGATGAATGCAATCAGTAATTCATAGGTTCGTTCAACATACATGCTGCTGCCGAATATTTTAAAAAAAATGGATTCTATTCCGAAAAACAAAGGAGGATGTTCATGAAATACAGGCATAACTGTCTGGCTGAAATGTGGATGCCAAAAAGTACCTAATCCATTTGCAAGATTATGCGCCACGGCAGCATAAAGCATACCATCCATAAACATTCCATCGCGGAATAAATCACGTATAATCAAGATGAAAAATGCAGAAAAAACAATTAACCAAAAAGGTAATTGGCGTTTAGTTGTATTCAACTTAGTTTAAATTATGGGGCTTCGTATTTTCTAATTTAACTGCACTTTAAGGAGCAGTTAAAGATTATCCTTCCTGTATTTTGTTTTAATGCCGATTGTGCTATTCATAATTATTATACCAGTTCGTCACACAAGGGAGTTCCAACATACTTTTCGAAGAGCCAATCGTAACAACCTTCCTTGATAAGGCTTTTCCTGTTCGATCACAAAAATATTGGAAATATATGAATATACCAACCCCCGGCTGGAAAAAGGACGGGGCCAACTCCGAAACTTTTCTGAAGGCAGGCCAGAGTTACTTTGTGGCCTTCCCAACTGTTTGGATAGTTATCATTGGATTCAGGCTGCCGAACTCAAAATTCCCAGAAGGATTACGAATTGCGGATTAGGTCACCGCTTTCTCACGGAGGACGTTGTTGCTATGTGACCCTTAACCTTGTGACCCTGTGACCTTTCATTGCTCATTACTCATTACTCATTACTCATTACTCATTGCTCATTATTCGTTCCCTCCCGGGAGGGGGTAATCTTGACGTGTTCCACCTTTACTACAAAGATTTCACCCCTCCGGGGTGAGAGGCTTCGCACCTCGGGCGCCGGACTTCGGGCCTCGGGTTCTGTGCTTCAGGATTCTGACCTCTGACCTCTGACCGTCAAAAACCTACTGCCTACTGCCTATTGCCTATTTGCCTATTACCGTTTACGCGGGAATGACGCTACAGTATCACATATAAAGAAGGAAGTATGGGATTTACTTGCAATATCTAAGTTTTATGCAGGCCATTTGCCGGTTTGGTGAATGCCAGCCTTCAGAACCAGTTCGCCCCGTGAGCTACCGCTTAGTCAGTGGCATTTATTTTTTGATAATCATCTTACATTTGGAGAACGAATTTTGAGAGCGTGCATTTAAAAAATACATTCCATCAGATAAACCAGGATTACTTATTTTGATTGGATTTTCATTTGATATAAACGAATTGATCAATTTTCCATCTTGTGAAAATAAATTGATAGTACTTATATTTCCCTGCTTAGAATGAAGATCGATCACAAAGGATCCTGCATTTGGATTTGGGTATAACGTTGGTTCATTCCCCAGGATATTTTCATTCTCAGATACAGCAGTTGGAATTACACCTGGAATGTTGAAAACTTTTATCTGATAATGGGTATATGGATTTACTGCATAAACATAACTAAGCCATAGTTTTGCACCTTCCTCAGTTGGAAATACATTTGCAAAGCGGGCAAACATCTCATCCAATAAAATTGTATTGTCTTCTCTGACTACCTTTGTTCTATAAGATGGAAGCCATGAAACAAGACTATCAACTCTATATGACATTATGTATTCAATATTTGTTGGGTCATTATCAAATAATGATTCAGAAACATTCCCAATGCTTTCCACATAAGCAGTTGTATCAGGATCAGCTGGCAATTGGATTGTTTTATACAAGGTTCCATCGATATTGTATAATGAAAATTGATGCTGAGAATTAATTTCTGTTATATTGGGAAACCAGTATACCGTTTTAAAGTCATTCAATTTGAAATAACTCCAGTCAGCATTGAATGTCTGGTAATCCAAGGTAATTTGTGCGTAACCCCCACTAGAAAATATTAACATGAGGATTATGGTTAGCTTTTTCATTGCTTCATGATTTAGGGTCAATAAAATAATTGGCAATACGTTGCGCAAGATAATAAATGCGGTAGTTACTTGTTTTATCGTTGCTGTTTTTTATCGATTGTAGGTTTGGGAAATACCAACCGCCGGATACCGCCCGAAATTCAATACCGGTTCGCTTTGCGTAGTTTTAATTATCTTCAGTCTCCTCAGAAATAGTACCATCTTCTTTATACCATATAAACTTCCCTTTCTTCTTAACATATGCGGAAAAATTATTTTATATGAAGATACGGGGAAAGTCACGACTTTCCCCTACGGGTCACGTCGGATTATGGATTACGTCCCCGCCTGCCTGCCGGTCAGGCAGACATGCACCACCTGGCGAATATTAATTCTTAATCAGCTTCTTCTTTATTATTGTTTTGGAATCAGAAATCTCAACAAGGTATATCCCTTTACTTATTGAAGAAACGTCAACTGAGTTTTCTGAATTTTCAATCCGAACCTGGAGAACGATATTGCCGGTTAGTTCATAAAGTCTCAGAATGGCATCCATGCCATGATTGGGGAGATCAATATTAAGGTTACCGTTCACCGGATTCGGGTAAATTTTTATTTCATTCAAATTATTTAGCCGGTTGAGCCCGGTGTTACTATTTTTCAGGCAACGTACTGAAAAGCCGGCTTTCTTAAAGAAGCTGTATCTTGTTACTGCGCTATCCCAGGTGCGAAGAAAACGACTCCAGGCATGGTCTGCACTGACCTCGTCTGTACTCCACCATGCTCCATTATTTCCCATTCCAAAATAAGCCGCATAACTGTCCCAGTCGCCGCCAGGCAATGCGGTAAACCCGGATTCATTGGTCGCTCCTGCATTGGGGCTGTACCAGTGGGATGTTCCCGCTTCCTTAAGTTTTCCGCCTGCGATACTGTCTCCTCCCAGGAAAGTCATCAGGATGTTCCATTCCGAATCAGCTGGCACATGCCATCCTGAGGGGCATAGTTTGCCGGTTTTTCCCGCATACCAATCATACAACAGCCCATACGTGTTCTTATTGGCAAAATCGTCATTATATACACAATAAACAGAATTTGTACCTGCCCCGGGGTCTTTATATGGTATTAAAGTGCCATCATTAAGCCTGGTAGTTTTAAGGTTTTCAGCCATCCATTTCTGTGCGCCGATTGTTACCGTCTGATAAACGTTTCCTTCAATGTCGGTCACTGTTTGTGCAATGTTTTGAATGGAAAAATAAGTTATTAATGTAAAGAGTAAAATCGTTTTTCTCATAGGATTAAAATTAGGTTTTAGCATGAATTTCCGTTCAACGCGGCCGGCATTCATTCATTCTTTCATAAAATTATAATATTTTATTTAACTCTGTTTCATAATCAAACTGCAAATCCGGATGTAAAGATTTTATGGCTTTTTTGATCACTTCTATCTGATGTTTGTAGATATTATTAAGCACTATATTTTCTTTCATGGATAGGATCAATTTTTTAAGTTCGGAACAAAAACAAAGCAATAATTCTACCTCTGTTTCCTTTTTCTTTGAATAACGGATATACTTCTTAACAGAACGCAATATTTTACGTACACTCTTTTTGATAAAATAATAATTCCGTTTGTTTACCTGCTCAAATAGTTGCTCAATTTCACTTTGTACGCTTTTTACATAAGCTGGTTCATTGGATGCTTCATATAGGAGGTATGTCAATAATTCTTTGTTTTCTTTTTTGAACTTTGATAAATACAAACAAAGTTCCACCAGTTCACCTTGTGAGCGACTTTTTAATTCCAGTTTGAGTTCTTTTACAGAGGCTACTTTCACAGTGAAATCTTAGTGTTGTTTTGATCATTTCTTCCTTCTTGCTGCTTGTTGGATCATGCAAGGGAGTTTCAGCCCTGTGTGTACTGTTAACGAAATACCATCAAGCCCTGAAAGGGTGAAATCCCTAATCCCAAATGAATCGTTCATCGTATTCAACCTTATACTTTTTTAAGAAAAGTTCTGATTACGCCCCTTCAGGGCTGTTAACCAGATTTTTGTCCCTCATCGATGGGCTGCACCCATCGTTAATATATTCCGCCCCGTTCGGGGCTGGGTTGAAAATTCACCCCTGCGTTCACATCTCTAACCCGCATTCATTACACATAGCACCAGGAATTTCCCCGGGTAATTCAATTTGATATAAAGTGCATAGCCGGCAGTCCGCTTAGCCGGTGCGGAACGGGATTCCGTGCAACACGGTCTTCATGCTGGATGCTTAAGTGCGTACCACACGAAGCCTTATTTATTAGGTGCCGTTTATTTAATTCCAAATTTTTTATTCTTATAATCAATTATAATGGTATTATTGAGGAAATAAGCATTGCCTGTAATTCCCCAAATTTTTTCATCATTATAAAACTGATCAAATTTCTTAATCTTATCATAATAGACAGTAGCTATGTTAAGTTCTTTATTTCCTAATTTAATGTCTGATTTCACTTTTTTGCCGTAAACCATATAGTAGTCACCCCAGCTTGATATTTTTAAGGAGTCAGAATTAATTAGCTCGCCAATAGCATTTGCATTTTGCTCAGTTGTAAGTAATTCAAAAATACTGGAGCCTGTATCAAATAGTAAGTCTTGCTGTTGTCCATTAATCAGAAAAGGGACAAAGATTCTTCCATACCTTTCTTTATAACCAACGAAAGATGATTTTAGGTATTTTGATGGAAGTTTGTCAACAATACATAACTTTTTATGGGGATAGTCAATAATTAGAATTTTGTTCTTAAACAAGTCGGGTGCAATTGTGCCAATATGTTTTACAGTGGGTGTTTTAATAGAATCGGAAGTCAAACTGTCTCCATAATTCTTAAATAGGCCAACTTGAATTTTTTGGAATACCACATTGCCAAGTTTCAGGTCAACGTTTTTAAACATATAGTTCTTTTGACTTTGTATCCAAAAAACAAGGGTTGTGTCAAGTTTAGCCTGTAAAAATTGGTGTTTGTCAAGATAAGGCCTCATAGTATTCCCATAGACATTGGTAGTAACTGCTCCTAGGTCTAATTGCATTTCAAACTTGTAGGGAAGATTCTCAATACTTACTGGAACTGTCATTGCTAATTTGTCAAAATATTTACCAGCAACGCTGTCACCAACCCATTTAAACGGGATCCAATTTTGCTTTTGAGCAGACAGTGTGTTTGTTATTAAAAAAAGTGTTACAACTAAAGTTAATTTAATATTCTTCATATTCTTTGAGGGTTTTGTAATGGCACATAGTCGGGTCACGCAAGGGAGTTTCACCCCTGCGTTCCCACGGAACCGTACGTGAAAGTCTCCCTTCATACGGCTCTTCCTGTTCGATCACATAAATATAAGAACTTTATGGATATACCAATTCCCAGTGGGGAAAAAGACGGGGACATTCCCGGTACTTATTCCGAAGCCACCTAAGGGCTGCTTTATTATCCAACCCTTTTTCCCATTTAACCCATTTAAGCAGGCGCTTATTTAATTGAGACCATAGATAACGTGTATGTCCCGAATGGAACTTGCAGAAGTAGTTCATGATCCCCCGTATTATTGGATTCAGTTTCTCCGCTAAAGCCTCAATCGGTTTTCTCCATTTGTGGATATTTAGCTTTCTGAATTTATCCAATGCACTGGTGACGGCCTTTTTACTTATAAATGTGGTGATCATTACCCGGTAACCTTTACCGGTTTTACACCACCAGGGATGCAATGAGAATCCAAGAAAATCAAGACTTCGGGGATATGTGTTCCGGGTAATACCGGCCAGGTTAACTATTCTGGTCTTTTGAGGATTGACACTCAGTTTGCAATCAGAAAGACGTTTCTGTATTAAGGCTAATATATACCGCGTCTGTTTCTCCGTTTTGCAATGAATCACGATGTCGTCAGCATACCTGACGAATGGTTTTTCAGGATGATATTTCCCCATCCATTTGTCAAATACAACGTGCAGGAAGATATTTGCCAGTAAAGGGCTGATTACGCCACCTTGCGGTGTGCCGGTTACCCTGTCAACGCAATTCCCATCAGTTTGCATGGTTCCTGCTTTTAGCCAACGTTCGACGTACAACAGCACCCATTGGTCCTTGCAATAGTTCCTGACTGCCTTCATCAAAAGATCATGATCAATTTTGTCAAAGAAACTTTTGATGTCCAGGTCGATTGCCCAATCATGTCCAAACGTGTTACGTTGCGCTTTTTCCACTGCCTGATGGCAATTTCTCCCCGGTCTGTAACCGTAGGAGTTATCGCTGAACAATGGTTCTACGATTCGCTCCAAATGCGTTTTTACAACTTGTTGTGCAATACGATCCAGAATGGTAGGAATACCAAGTTTTCGTACCCCTCCGTCTTTCTTGTCGATTTCAGTTTCTTTTACAGGGTTAGGAAAGTAGCTTCCCGATGTCAGCCTGTTCCATAGTTTGTCAAGATTTGGGGTCAGGTTGTTATCCAGTTCATCCCAATTCATGCCATCTATGCCCGGGCCTCCTTTGTTGGCTCTGACTTTCCTATATGCCTGTAAAACCATTACTCTGGTGATCGGCTGTGATTTTGTTTCGTAATAATCAATCATCCCATTGCTGGTTGTCGTTTATTTTTGAAACTGAACAGGCTAAGCCCTTCGCTCCACCTCCATTACAGAGGCTTTATCACTACTATGACTTAGTCCGCCGCTGTTACCTCGTGCTATCCATGCACGTCTGCCTCCTTCTTCAGTTAACAGAGCGATAACAACTTCCCTTGTTCCGTATAAAAGCCTGTATTGCCTTCCTGCCAGCTTTACCCCGGATGCCGTGTAACCCGAAATCAGGGCACCTGTTACACTTTGTCCCGAATATCAACGTACTACCCGGTTTTGACATCGTTTCTTGCCGGTTACGAGGCTTCAGCCACTGGTTTAATCTATTCAGCTCGACAACACCCACCTGCAAGAGTCTTGGCTCTCGCTTTTCCTTATCGTTCACCACACTGAGAGTTTCCGCTCAATGCAGCATAAGGTGGTTTGTAAACTACTCCTGACAGTCGTTTACAGAAGTCCATTTCTCATTTTCTGTTGGTAATGCCGGCCAGTCGCTTCGCTTGACCTCCGCTCACTTACACAATTTTCAAAGAGCCTTCCATCTTTTATACAACATTCAATTCCGTTTTCATAGGAATTGATTCAAGGCACACACGCCCTGCGCGCAACGCCAGTGCCGTTTCTAAACTATCTAAGAACCTGAATCCCTTTCAGCATTGGCATTGAGCGCTCATTGGGGCAGAGTATCATTTTTTTATAATTTTACCTACTTCAACGGTATTTTCATTTTTGAATCTTAAAAAATAAATGCCAGTTGGCAGATCGCTGATATCAATTTGTGTTCTGTGATCCGTAATCTGTCGATCTATTAATTCCTGACCATTAAGATTGAATACTGAAAGCCTGGGATTTCCTTCTATTGCTGATACTTCAAAGGTAAATTTACCAGTTACGGGGTTTGGATAACATCTTAGAAGGTTGGAAGCAAGGGAGCTTTCGGGTAATCCGACAGGGCCACCTCCATCTGTGGTTTTCAGGATTGTGCCATACTCACCGGCAACATACCCAGTATTAACACCGGTAAAGAATACAGACGACAGATCCATCCAGGTATAAGAGGATAGGATTTCCCAGCTTTCGCCACCATCCACGGTTTTAATAATTGCCCCAAATTGTCCAACTGCGTAACCAATATTCGGTTCAGGGAAAGTAATATCGTAAATGGTATATGGCGTTCCTGATGATTGACTGGTCCATGTAGCCCAACCATCAGTGGTTTTCAGGATCACCCCTTCGGAATTAAGCCCCTGGCCGACTGCGAAGCACGTGTTCTGATCAACACAATACAGTCCGAAGAGATTATTTGGGACATAGACCGGTGTCCAGGTCGTTCCTCCGTCATTTGTTTTTATGATAACCTGAGACCCTGCAATGTATCCTGTATTCACATCCGTGAAAAAGACGGAATTAAACCCATAAGACCATAACGTATAATTTTCGGTCCAGGTCAGTCCTCCATCGGTTGTCTTAAGTACCAGGCCCCAGAAATTATCTTCATCAAATCCAACAGCATAACCGGTATTGGGTTCAGTAAAATGAAGAGCGTAAAGTTGTGCCCTGGGCCGGGTATAAAGTTTTTGCCAGTTGAGGCCTTCATCGATTGTTCTTAGAATGATACAGGTATCCTGAAAGGATACTGTTGATTCATTTCCCAAAACATATCCTGTTGAAGAGGTCACAAAGTCAAGAGAGCGTAATCCGTACGTTGACCCTGTTTCAATGATATTCCACGATTCGCCTGCGTCCGTTGTTTTCAGGATAGACCCGCCTGCAGCATAGCCGGTGGAATCATTGGTAAACCGGATCGAACTGATATACCCTCCGTAACCGGATGTCAGACTGTTCCAGGTAGTTCCCCCGTCAGTTGTTTTCATGACCAGTCCAGACCCGCCAGCAATAAATCCTATTGAAGCATTAATGAATGAAAGACTTTGAAATGATGCGGATGTACCAGAAGGAGTATAGATCCAGTTATTTCCGCCGTCAGTCGTGGAATAGACCTTTCCATAATTACCAGCGGCAAAACCTGTATCGGCATTGAGAAACTGAACTGAACAAAACCATGAAGAAGAGGTTCCGGATGACTGTGTATTCCAGGTTGCACCCCCGTCTGTTGATTTCAAAATGATATAATATCCAACCGCATACCCCGTATCTGCCACAGGGAAATAAACAGACAATAGACCAGGGAAGGCATCGAGAGATTGAATAATCCAGTTAGCACCGCCATTGACCGTTTTCAGAATGATTCCATTATTATTTGAGACATTATAGCCTACAACCCACCCGATGCTGCTGTCTTTGAAGAAAACGGAAGTTAGTGTATAATTCGTCCCTGAAGATTGGCTCTGCCATGTGACTCCGCCATCACTGGTTTTAATGAGTAATCCATTATCACCGGCAATATATCCTGTTTGCGGATCTGTAAAGAAAACGGAATTCAGGAAATGATTCATGCCATAAACCTGGGAACTCCAGGTTGTACCTCCGTTTTCAGTTTTGAGGATAACTCCGGAATTTGAATTCCATACATCTGTACCTACAACATAGCCTGTATTCTGATCTAAAAAGCATGCTGATGACAGGTTGGCTTTTGTACCGGTATTCTGGCTGATCCAGGTACTACCTCCGTCTGTCGTTTTCATGATTGACCCGGCTGATCCTGTTAAATAGCCTGTGTTTTCATTTACAAAACAAACGTAAGACAGGTCATTCGCATTTGGTTCTGGATTTAACCACTGCCAACCTTGCGAATAACAGACATTCAGCATGAAAACTCCAATCAAAACGAAATACAGGTTTTTCATTTTGCCTCCTTTTTAAAAATGGTTTTATTTTTAATGCCTTGCTCCCACGTTTCGCCGCCAATAATCTCTAGTTTTCAATTAATTCCAAATCATCAATCCAGGCTCCCCGTGTTGTTCCAATTAAAAATGCAATTTTCACAGAAGCAGAAGATTTAGATTCAAATGAAAATGCTTTTTGTGTCCAGGAAGGATAATTACCAAAGGATTGAGAGATTACATTTTCATTTCCCTGGACTACCCAAACAATGAAATCACCAGCACAAAGCATGGGATCTCCATAGATTGATTCGTTTACTTTTCCTCTTAAATGCAATTCATAGGATTTTCCTGATTCTACAGGAATTAAATTCACAGTCTCAAAATGAAAGCAATTCGTAATATTTATGAATTTTACAGCTGAAGAATCGATTATTGCCTGTCCACCGGAAGATTGAGACCAGGCACTAAGTTCATTTTGCGTATTAAATTTTGAGCTAAAAATGATATTATCCGAGTTACTTGAATTGTCATTGGAATCCTTTTTACATGAGGATACGAAAGCAATAATGCCAAGCAGTGTGAATAAGAATTTTGAGGCTTTCATTTTGGAGTTTTAAATCATTAATGGCTTAACGATTATTAAACAGGTGCGATTACAATCTCAATAATACGATTTTGCATTATTATGGAAAGTAGAACATCAAACGTATTGCAATTAGCATTACTCCCATAATTTTTTCCTAAGTAAAAATAATACAAATTAATACAAGTAATATATGTGGGGGTAATATTTTTGGCTGGTGAGGTGGTGAATAAAATGAAAAATTAAAAATTAAAAATTAATTTCTATCAGCCAGGATCCGTTGGCGTTGCAGATTCCTGCTTTCGCAGGAAAGACGGCCCGGTCTTAATAATTGAAGGGGATTGAACACCGGATATAACGAATTACAAAAAACTGTCAGGGTAAATCTTCACAGAAAAAGTAAGTTTTTCATGCGTTCCCGGTACTTTTTAACTGGTTGACGATATCTTCCCAAATAGTTGACGATATCTTCCCAAATAGTTGACGATATCTTCCCAAATAGTTGACGATATCTTCCCAAATAGTTGACGATATCTTTTCAAAAGTTGACTATATCTTTTACAAAGTTGACGATACTTTTCGGGGATGGAATCGGAGGTCGGAGGTCGGAGGTCGGATGACCGATGATAGATGATAGAAGATGGATAATAGATATTTTAGATTTTAGGTTTTAGATTCTATATACTTACCGGCAGTCTAATGCCTTCATGTTTCCTATTGCCTATTGCCTGGTGCCTGGTGCCTGGTGCCTGGTGCCTGGTGCCTGGTGCCTGGTGCCTATAATGCCAGAATCCGCGACACCTCAATCATCTCCAGGTTCAGGTCTTTGACGTTCTTGATCGCTTTATCAAAGGGGGTATAGACAACAGATTTATCGACCAGGCCAATCATAATCCCCTTTTCTCCGGCAAGCAATGCTTCCACAGCTTTATAACCCAGCATACTTGCCAGAACACGGTCGATGACTGTCGGGGAACCTCCCCGCTGGATATGTCCGAGAACTGTGACGCGTGTATCCAGGCCGGGAATCCTTTCCCTGACTTTCCGGGCGATCTCCTCGGCGCCACCTTCATCATCACCTTCGGCCACGATCACGATGCCGGAGGTTTTATTCTTTCGCAGATCATGGTTCAGAAGCCTCGACAGGTTATCAATGTACGTTTTCGTCTCCGGCACCAGGATGAACTCGGCCCCGCAGGCAATACCGGCACGCTGCGCGATGAATCCCGCATCTCGTCCCATCACCTCCAGGAAGAACAGCCGGTCATGCGAGGTGGCCGTGTCGCGGATCTTGTCAGCCGCATCAATGACCGTATTGACAGCCGTATCAAAACCAATTGTATAATCCGTCCCGTAGAGGTCGTTATCGATGGTTCCCGGCAATCCGACCACAGGAATATTGAATTCCTTTATAAATATGTCGGCCCCCGTAAAGGTGCCGTTCCCGCCGATGGCCACCAGTGCATCGATGTTGAACTTTTTCAGGTTCTCATACGCCTTAAGCCTCCCTTCATACGACATGAAGTCCTTGCTCCGTGCAGTCTTCAGGATCGTTCCTCCGCGCTGGATGATATTCGATACCGAATGACTGTACATCCGCTCGAACTGTCCTTCGATCATCCCCTGGTATCCCCGACAGATCCCGAATACTTCAAGGTTTTCATAGATCGCTGTCCGAACCACCGCCCTGATCGCTGCATTCATTCCGGGAGAATCCCCGCCCGAGGTCAGCACCCCGATCTTGTTTAATTTTGGCATAGTATTGTAGTTAAATCCGGAGGTAAAAATAGTAAAAAGTGAAGAGTGAAAAACGTAGAGTGAAAAATGTAGAGTGAAAAGTGTAGAGTGTAAAACGTATAGTGTAAAATGTAGAGTGTAAAGCGAATAGTTATGTGACTTTTCACTTTTCACTCTTCACTTTTCACTTAATACAGGGAAAACCTCACCATCCTGCACTCCAGCGGCCCGTTGAAAAGCGTGATCTTCTTCGATGGGTGCAACCCGATAAACTTCAGCGCCCTCAGGTCGGAGGAGATGACCCATGCATCATAACCGGTATACTTTTTCTTCAGGACGTCCCCGATCATTTTATAAAAATCAATGATGTTATCAAGCTGCATCCGCTCATCATACGGCGGGTTGGTGATGATGATCCCCTTTTCGCTGAGAGGTACCGAGGTTTCAAAAGAGCAAACTTCCAGCCTGATCATATCCTGCAGTTTTACATGCCTTATGTTTTCCTCTGCAGCACGGATCACTCTCGGCGCAATGTCAGATCCTTTGATCTCGGCCATTTCACCGGTTATTTTCGCGTTTTCCTTTTCCTTCAATGAATTCCAAAGTCCGAGGTCGGCATCTTTCCATTTCGTAAAGCCAAATTCATCTCTGAAATACCCGGCAGGAATGTTTCGTGCCAGCATTGCGGCTTCGATGAGGATGGTCCCTGAACCGCACATCGGGTCGATGAAGGGTGATTTATGATCCCACCCACTCAGCAGGATCATGCCGGCCGCCAGGACTTCATTCAGGGGAGCCATGCCTGTTGCTTTCCTGTATCCCCGTTTATGAAGGGAGGATCCGGAACTATCCAGTGAAACGGAACAGGTTTCCTTGTTGATATGAATATTAATCCTGAGGTCCGGGTGATCGAGATCAATGGAAGGCCTCGCTCCCCATAACTTCCGGAGCCGGTCAACAATGGCATCCTTGGTTTTCAGCGATACAAACTGGGAATTGGTAAAGACCGAATCATGGATCATTGAATCCACGGCAAAGGTACTTGCCTGTTCAAGGTATTCCTCCCATGGGATCCGGCTTATATTCTTATACAGATCCTCCTGTTCCCGCAACTCAAAAACCTCCAGGGGCTTCAGTATCCTGAGTGCCGTCCGGCAGCAATAATTGGCGAGGTACATGACCTCCGTATCCCCTTCAAAGCTGACAGCCCGTTTCAGAACTTTCACGTTTCCGGCACCAAGTGATACCAGTTCCCCGGCAAGTATTTCTTCCAATCCGGAAACTGTCTTCGCAACAAGCGGAAACACAGATGATTTCTTTTTCAATGGCATCCTGATTTGTGAATCGGGAAGTTACAAATATTTTCAGTGTGTGAATAGGAGATAAAAATGATTATTATCTTTGAAGCCTGTAATTGATCTTCTCCATAAAAAAATAATAACTTTCCGGATCCGATGGTATTTTTCATACGACGGTTTGCATTGTTCATTTTCCTTTTACCTGTGCTCCATTCCTATGGACAGGAATCTTTCTCCATCAGCGGCCGGGTGATTGATTACAAGACCAGGGAGCCCCTTGCTTTTGTAAACATCATCATCAACGGGAACAACAGGGCGGGTGGAACGACTGATATCGACGGGAAATTCCGGCTTGAATCCATCCAAAAGATAAGGACCCTCAATTTATCATACGTCGGGTATCAGCCGCTGGAATACAAGATCGTTTCAAAGACCCTGAACCTGGTTATCCCGATGACCCCCACAGAAGTGGAGCTTAAAGAGGTAGAGATCCTGCCGGGAAGAAATCCCGCCCACAGGATCATTCAAAATGCAATCGACAACAGGGATGTCAATGACCCGGAAAAGCTCAATTCGTTCTCATACACTTCCTATGATAAGACAATTTTTACCATCGACGCAGATACATTGCTGGATAAGGAGTTCATAAAAGACAGCCTGGGTCAGAAAGGAGAACCTGCCGTGGAAGTCACGTTCTCATCGGGTGCTTCAAAATCGGATTCGACGATGCAGGATACGACGAAAAAAGACTCGACGGACTTTTTCATCCAGAAACTGATCAATGAACAATATCTTTTCCTGATGGAAAATGTGACCAAAAGGAAGTTCCTTGCGCCCGACAGGAATTACAACCAGGTGATTGCAACAAAAATGTCAGGATTTAAAGATCCGATCTTTGTATTCCTCACAACCCAGATCCAGTCATTTTCCTTCTATAAACCGTTCATCACCATATTCCAGAAGACCTATGTGAATCCGATCAGCGGGGGCAGCCTGAACAAATACTTCTTCAAACTGGAGGATACGACCTATTCCGGGAAAGATACGATTTTCATCATCCAATTCCGGCCACGGAAAGGAACCAACTTCGATGGAATGAAGGGTGTAATCTCGATCAACAGCAACAAATGGGGGATCCAGAATGTCATTGCTGAACCTTTTGAGAATCCCGGCGGATTCACCATCCGGATCCAGCAGATGTACAAACTGATCGACAGCAGCTATTGGTTCCCGGTTCAGTTGAATACGGATGTCCAGTTCAATAACCTCAGGATCGGGAAATACAGGGCTGTCGGGAGCGGCCGGAGCTACATCCGCGATATTGTGCTCAATCCCGACCTTGTTCGCCGGGAGTTCAACCATCTCGATATTGAAGTGGATAAGGATGCTACGGCAAGGAAAGATGAATTCTGGAACCAGTACCGGGTCGATACATTATCGTCCAAGGACCGGAAAACGTATGAGGTGCTCGACAGCATTGGAAAGGCCAATAATTTCGACAAAATGGCCAAAACCTTTCAAACACTCCTGACAGGAAAGATCCCCTGGAAGATATTTGACATCGATCTTAACCGGATCGTCAATTACAATACGTATGAAGGGTTTGTCCTTGGAGCAGGATTACATACGAATGACCGGCTTCTTTCATGGTTCAGGATCGGGGGATTTTACCAGTATGCATTTGCCGTTTCAACATCCAAATATGGCGGTGATGTGAGCTTCCTGCTCAACCGGCGGAACGATGTCTCCTTCCAGGGAGGGTACTCGTATGATCTTACGGAATCAGGAGGAACAAAGTTCTTTGACGGTAAAGAATCGATTCTTTCCGGGAACTGGCGCGAGCTGATGATCAGGAAACTTGATCGCACCGAAAATGCCAATGCTTCCTTGACATTCAGGCTGCGGAAATACCTCCTGCTGAATTTCGGATTGTCGCGTTCTGATAAAAAGTCGACCACCAATGACCTGACAATTTTCGAACCCGACACATCAACGACGAACTTCTTTCGGTTCACCGAACTCACAGCAGGATTCAAATGGGCTTACAATGAGAAGTTCATACAGACCGTCGACAACAAGATCTCGCTGGGTACCGATTTCCCCGTTGTCTGGGTACAGTATTCCAGGGGCATGAAAGGATTCATCAACGGAGAGTACGAATACAACAAGATCGACCTGAAGATCCGGAAGACGTTCATGATCAAATACCTTGGGAAGCTCACTTTCCAGGTGAATGCCGGGTATGTTGATCAGCCAATCCCAGCCAGTAACCTCTATTATGGTCCGGCAAGCTACAGGATATTCACGTTCTTTGCGCCCAACAGTTTTGCAACCATGAGGATGAATGAATTCCTGTCGAGCAAATATGCCTCCATCTTCATCTACCATGATTTTGAAAAGCTGCTTTACAAAGGAAAGAAATGGTTCCATCCTGAATTTGCCTTGTCGCAGAATATCGGCTTCGGATGGCTGGACCACCCCGAACAATACCGGGATATTTCGATTCAGCCAAGGGAGATGAACCTCGGGTATTATGAATCGGGGTTGCTGATAAATAATCTCGTGAATCTGAAGATCTATTCGGTAGGACTCGGCTGCTTTTACCGCTGGGGCCCCTATACCTATACCTATGCCGGTGACAATTTTGCGGCCAAATTATCTGTGATATTTCCCTTCTGATCCTGGTGTTGAACTTACCTGCCCTGAATATTTAGTATATTTGTAAAAGGAAAAGAATCAAACTACCTCACCTCTCAGCCCCTTATCCGATTCGGGTGGGGAATGGGGTCAGGTAATTTAAGTGTTTGCCAACAAACCATGCATGACCACATTTTACAATAAACACAGGCTTTTCTTTATTATCGTTACAATCCTTGTGATCGGGTTCCTGGCATGGTATTTCTCGAATATTGTTGTATTCATCCTGATCGCTGTGGTCATTTCAATCCTCGGCCAACCCCTGGTCAACCTGATGGAAAAGGCCAGGTTCCGGAATCTGAAACTCCCCAGGGCATTCACAGCCTTTACAGCTTTGCTGATCATTGTCAGCATCGTCGCCGGGTTCATCAGTTTCTTTATTCCACTGGCTGTCAAGGAAGCCACGCTGATTTCAAACCTCGACATGGCGTCCCTCCTTGATCATTACAAGGATTCGATCAACGAGCTGCAGGAGCAATTGATGAAGTTTGGTGTTCTGCCGGAAAATACAACACTGGGAACCTTTCTTTCACGGGAAATTAAATCCTTCCTAAGTGTTGTGACCTTTTCGAATATGCTGGGAAATATACTGGCAATAACAGGAACCTTCTTTTTTGATGTTTTTTCTGTTTTGTTCCTGGCCTATTTTTTCCTTTATGATGAGAATCTTTTCATGAATATTTTACTGGCCATCGTTCCTGAAAAATACAATGACCAGACCCGTAATGTCACGGCCAAAAGCAAGCTGTTGCTGACACGGTATTTCATGGGACTTGTGGCGGATGTGATCATGATGATCATTTCCTATATCATTGGACTCACCATTGTAGGGGTGAAAGGAGCAGTAGTAATAGGCATTTTCGGGGGCATTGTAAACATCATACCTTACATCGGGCCCATTATTGCGACTGTAACAGGTGTGCTGCTTGGTGCAACAAGTGTGATCGCAGCGGGTGATTATGTTGCGTTCTGGCCGCTTGTCATCAAGATCCTGATCGTATTTTCAACCGTTATATTGCTGGATAATATCCTCTATATCCCATTCATTTACGGGAAAAGCGTTAAAGCGCACCCCGTGGAGATCTTCATCGTGATCATTGCCGCTGCAAGCATTGGCGGCATCATCGGGATGATCATCGCCGTGCCGGTTTACACTTTGTTGAGGATCATTGCAAAGGAGTTCCTGAGCCAGTTCAGGCTGGTGCAGAAGATGACGGACAGATTGTAATGAGGTAATGAGATAATGAGATAATGAGATAATGAGATAATGAGATAGTGAGATAGTATGACTGCGACTTGGTGACTTGATGACTTGATGACCTTATGACCTTGTGACCTGGTGACCTGGTGACCTGGTGACTTGGTGACGGTATGAAGGAAAAGTATTAATTTTAAAAATGACGAATTATGGCTAAGTCTGGAACAAAATTGATTGCCGCCGGGATTTTCGGACTGGCAGTCGGGGTTGCGGTGGGGGTAATGTTCGCGCCGTGCAAAGGATCTAAAACCCGGAAAAAGATCAAAAAATCGATCAGGACACTTACCGATGAAATGGGGGGCAGCCTGTCAGATAAATTCGAAACGATCAAGTCTATTTTCAGTGGGACCGGGGACAAGGTGGAGGAAACCCCGGCCGGCGATGACAGGACCTGAGATGACCCGAATGGAAGGTTCATTATTTCATAGTTAAATTACCGTATTTTTAAATCCTAATATCAAAACAGACATGGAATCAGGAAAATTTTCTGAAAATATTTCGGACCTAAACGAAAATGTCCGGGAGTACATCAGGCTCAGGACAGACTTATTAAAACTGACGATAACGGAGAAAATGTCGTTCCTTGGGTCATTCTTCATCGTCTCCATCATTTTTTTCATCCTTTTCCTTTTTATTCTCACCTTCTTTTCCCTGGCATTCATACTTTGGTTTGGCCATTATATCGGGGCAGCCTTTGTCGGGGCACTTATTGTAGCAGGAGTTTATATTCTGATCGCAATTCTTGCATATTTCATGCGGAACAAATTATTCATTAACCCGCTGGTAACCCAGATATCAAAAATTCTGATGGAGGACGAAGATGAAAAGTAAGACGAAAAGGACCTATAAGGTGGGAAAAATCCAGTCGCTCGACGATCTGAAACTGGAAAAAGCAAAGCTTGAACTGGAGATCGTCAGAAAAGAGGATGAGATAAAAATCAATTACCGCCACATTGTCGATGCGTTCACACTCAGGAATTTGTTCCAGACTGTTTCACAGGATATTGCGGCCTCCTCAACCATCATCACGAAAGTCGTTGAAGCCGGAAGGAACATCTTCAAACGGAAGAAAAAAAAGAAAAAGGAGCGCCAGGATGCGATGACCCAGGCAACTGTTCAACCCATTGAAAAACCTGCCGGAACAGATGAAATTGCCGGGGAATAATTCATCAACGGTCAAGGCACCTTCCGGAGCATTGCGTTTCAAGAGAATCGTCAACCTTATAAAGGTAGTGGCCGGTTATTTATTTTCCAGGTTCATCCTTGAGGTTAAGCACTGGGGTAAGCCAGTCAGCGTTTCCATAGAACCAACGAATCATTGCAACTTACGTTGTCCTGAATGCCCCACCGGGATGAGAACTCTCAAAAGGCCCTCCGGATCGATGAACCTGGAGCAGTTTAAAATGATCATTGATCAGTTGTCCCCGGAACTGCATTACCTGACCTTCTATTTCCAGGGAGAACCTTACATGAATCCGCAATTCCACGACATGATAAGGTATGCAAAGGAAAAGCAGATTTATGTTGCTACTTCAACAAATGGTCATTTTCTTACCACTGAATCTGCACTGCAAACCATTTCTTCAGGTCTTGACAAACTCATTATTTCCCTTGACGGAACTGATGAGGAGAGTTATGCTGCATACCGTGTCGGCGGATCATTTAAAAAGGTCATGGACGGGATCGGTGAGATCGTGAGGCTGAAAGACAGGGACTGGGTAAAGCACCCGCTCATAGAACTTCAATTCATTGTCCTGAAAACAAACCAGCACCAGGTTGAAGATTTCCTTAAACTTAAGGAAGAACTTGGCGTTGATAAAGTCACTGTGAAAACCGCCCAGCATTATGATCTTTCACTCAGCAATCCGCGGATCACTGATCTTCCCAAATATTCCCGCTATCATAAGACAGTAAAAGGAAGGGCAAAGATCCCCCAGTACGGCATAAAGAACAAAATGCCCGATCATTGCTTCCGGATGTGGAGTTCCTGTGTGATCACATGGGATGGCACAGTTGTTCCCTGCTGCTATGACAAGGATGCAGAACATCCCCTTGGCAACCTTAATGAAACACCTTTCATGGAGATATGGAAGGGTGCGGCAGCCCGGGCCTTTCGCCGTGAAATCATGGTGGAAAGAAAGGGTACAGAAATCTGTACGAATTGTCCGGAAGGAATGGGATTCACTTATTATTTCTGATTTTATTGAACCTGTCTGTTTATGCGAAAAGGAATTTTACGTTTGCACTTTTTATTGATCCTTGTCATAGTTGCATTCGGATCGATGAATGTTCATGGATCAACTCCTGAACCTGCTACTGGCGGGCTTTCCGAGGCTGAACCGGGCCAATTCCGGCTGAAGAATGAGAAAGTAACCCTTACAGTGGTGATGAAGGAGAACCGACTTTCCGGTGATACGATCCAGGGGAATCCTGCCTGGTTCAGGAAATACAATTGTCCCGTTTTCAGCATATCCTCCGATGCCGATTTCGGTCTTGACTTCACCTGGACGGACTGGCAGGCTCCCAATAAAATCGAGAATGCCGACAACCCGGTTACCTTCAGTAATAACGACCTTGTCATTACAACCAGCGAAGTAAGAAACTTTCCAGGTGGCGGGGGAGAGATCAGCCTTAGCGGGCGTATCTCCGGGACACCGCTTCTGGTCACCCTCACCTATCATCTCAACCCGGATGCATTTTACTATAAAAGGAAGATCGCCGTAAAGGATACAATTTTCGGACATCATTTTCTTAACCGGATCATTGCCAGAAGGTCTATCTGCATGGCCACATCCAATTCGGTTGAAGGAAAAACCACAACGCTCAATCCAGTCGTGGCGCATGCCGGGTTATTCGGCCAGCCTGTTGCCATCCAGTTCCAGCCTTCGGGAAGTTCATTTTACGGAATCGAATATCCTGCGGGGGTAAACACGATAGAAGTCGCCCCTTCCGGTGCATTTTATGCACAATGTTCGCAGGACTTTGGAATGAAGGTAGGCAGGGTTCCTGTCGAAAGCGAATGGGTCGTAGTCTCGGTTATTCCTGCATCTGCGGCCAGAAACTGGTTTTTCAGCTACCTTGATGATATCCGGGTAGCGCCCGCCAAACCCTATACCTTGTACAATAGCTGGTATGACCTTCGCTCGCCTGAATATCCTGGCGTTCAACCCGATCACGTGATGAATGAAAAGAACAGCTTTGAGATCATCCGTCTTTTCAGGAAGAACATGATCGAAAAACATAAGATCCAACTGGATGCATTTGTGTTGGATGACGGATGGGATTATTATGACAGCGACTGGGTTTTGCGTAAGGAAACGTTCCCGAATGGATTAAAGCCCATTGCAGACACACTGAAAAAGATGGGAACAAACCTTGGCATCTGGTTCGGCCCCACCGGAGGCTACTCTTTCAGGATGAAAAGGGTCAGCTGGATGAAACAGCACGGATACGAAGTTGTCGGCGAGACGCGTGATAACGCGATGCTTTGCCTGGCAGGGAAGAATTATTCACAGCTGTTTGAGAAGCGGGTGACAGATATGGTAAGGAATGACGGGATGGCCTATTTCAAATGGGACGGGATCCAGTTTTCCTGCAGTGAGCCTGACCATGGGCATTCCACGGGTATCTATTCACGAAGAGCAGTACTGGAATCCGTAATTGACAAATGCAAAGCCGTACGTACCGTTAACCCGGATGTTTACCTCAATATTACATCGGGTACATGGCTCAGCCCCTGGTGGGTGAAATACGCCAACCAGATCTGGATGCAGGGTGAGGATTACGGGTATGCAAATGTGCCTTCCATAACACAACGCGATGCAGCGATCACCTACAAAGATTTTGTGCTTTATGATAATTTCGTCAGCAACGACCGGTGGTTCCCGATATCCAACCTGATGACGCACGGGATCATCAAAGGAAAGCTGGAGCGTCTTGGCGGGGAAGATGATCCGCTCGACAAGTTCACCAATGATGTGGTATTCTACCTTGCACGGGGGATTTCGATGTATGAACTGTACATCTCGCCTGACCTGCTGAATGAAGGGGAATGGAATGCCATCGGATCTGCCATAAACTGGGCGAAAGACCGCTATGGTCTGTTATCAAGAACCTGCATGACCGGAGGAAATCCGATGAACAGGGAGCCATACGGATACATTCATTCAACAGGGAAGCATGCCATCATTGCACTGAGGAACCCAACTATAACCCAGGGTGCTTTGTCTGTTGCTCTTTCGGAGGAAAACGGTTTCGACACTGCAAACGATACACTGGTCCTTGAAAAGATCTATCCCTACCATTTCGTATCACCTATCCTTTATCACCCGCTTGAAAACATGGAGATCTCTCTTGAAGGATTTGAAACAGCCATTTACGAGGTTTATCCGCTCAGAGAAGCAAAAGTGCCACTGCTGGCCGGGGCAAAATTCAATGTCACCAACAGCACCGGTAATTCGTTTGATTTTACAATGTACGGATCACAGGATGAGATCAAGATCCTTAACCCCGAAGTCCTTAAAGATGACAGCCCTGATGCAATTGTAAGCCTGATGGGATCCGTTAACGACCGGGGAACACAGGTACTGATAAAATCCGTTGAAAAGCCGGTCATTAAAACCAATGGGAAGGAAGCAATTCTTAAAACGAGGTTCTCCTTTGATCCATCATTAAAAGATGCAACATTCGCTGTTCTTCTTCAGCCTGACAAGGGTTACGAAGAAACGGAATTCCCCGATTTCAACTTTTTTCTTGAAGGAAAGGAGGTCAACGCTTCCGTAGAAAAGGAAAAAGGACTCTGGGCCTGGGAAAAGACAATACTCAGCCATTCCTCCAAAGAACTCACGGCGAAAATCACGAATGGAGGAAAAGCGGCATCCTGGAAAGGGAAAGCCATGGTTTACCTGGTTTGCAGGCAGGTGGAGAATGGCAAAGACCTCCAGGTAAAAATAAAGGGAAATTTAGTCCCACATCCCATACTCCCGCTTCCGTTTGAGAAAGGAATTTTTGAGAAGACGATCTTATTGGGAGAGGTTGAGGTGGTCGTTAAGTGATCAGGTTACAGGGTCATAAGGTTTGAAGGTATGAAGGTTTGAAGGCTTGAATATCCTGGGTGAAGCAATGTCAAAGGATGAATCGTAATTCGTAATCCGTAATTCGTAATTATGTTAATCGAGGTTTGTGTCAATTCAGCAATATCAGCAATTGAAGCACAGAAAGGCGGAGCCGGTCGTGTAGAACTCTGTGAGAATATGCATGAAGGAGGCACCACGCCCAGTGCAGGTATGATCGGATTTGCCAGGAACCACCTTACCATTTCCCTTTTCGTAATGATCCGTCCGCGGGGTGGAGATTTTCTTTACTCAGATGCTGAATTCGCGATCATGAAAGAGGATATTCATGCTGCAAGGGAACTTGGTGCTGATGGTGTGGTTTTCGGGATCCTGAAACCGGATGGGATGATCGATGTGGAACGGATGGGACAGTTGGTTCAAATCGCCCGGCCTATGGGAATCACTTGCCATCGCGCCTTTGACATGACTTCTGATCCGTTCAATGCCATGGAAGACCTGATCAGCCTTGGGATAGACCGTATACTGACCTCGGGCCAGCAGAAAACCGCTTCCGAAGGTGCCACGTTGATCAGGGAACTGATAAACCGGGCTCAAAACCGGATCATCATCATGCCCGGCAGCGGTGTAAAAGAGCATAACATCATCGAGGTGATCCGCAACACAGGCGCAAAGGAGGTCCATATCCATCTTGACAGGAAGAAATCAAGCGGGATGATCTGTAAACAACCTTCCGTTTATATGGGTAAACCCGGCTCCTCTGAATATGAGCACGATGTTACGGATTGGGAAAGGATCAAACGGGCAAAAGAACTTTTATTTAATTATGAATTAGGAGTTTGAATTATGAATTATGACTTTAATAAAAATATATGATCAAAATATTTAGTTTAATAATACCGAACCTCCCTCAATTTCGCTATTTCGCTACTTCGCTATTTCGCAATTTCGCTATTTCGCTACTTCGCTATTTCGCTATTTCGCTGCTTTTTCTTACTCCTATCCTCACTCCCGCGCAACAAGCCAATGATTGGGAAAACCCCGGCCTGACCGGCATCAACAACGAGCCACCGCATGTCACTTATTGCCCGTTCGCAGATGAAGGATCGGCATTAAAAAATGTCTGGGACACCTCCCCTTTTTATAAAACGCTGAATGGCTTGTGGAAATTCAACTGGTCTCCCGACCCTGAAATCCGGCCGGCGGATTTTTACAAAGATGATTACGATGTAAGCATATGGAAAGAGATCCAGGTCCCATCAACCATGGAAGTACAGGGTTATGGCTACCCGATTTATGTGAACTGGAAATATGAGTTCGACAACCTGATGAAGCCTGATCCGCCATATGTTCCTCATGATTACAATCCTGTGGGTTCTTACCGGACTTCCTTTACTGTTCCGCAAGGATGGCAGGGGAATCAGGTCTTTCTTCATTTTGGTGCCGTCAAATCATTCATGTATGTTTACCTCAATGGTCAGCGGATCGGGATGGGAAAAGATGCCAAAACCCCGGTTGAATTCAACATCACCCCATACCTCAGGAAAGGAGCCAACACGCTTGGGGTGGAAGTTTTCCGCTGGTCCGACGGTACTTACCTTGAATGCCAGGATATGTGGCGCATGAGCGGGATCAACCGCGATGTGTACCTCTATTCCACACCCAAAGTCATGATCCGCGATTTTTTTGTCAGCGGGGATCTTTTCTCGGGTTATCAGCACGGGATCTTAAGGGTGACAGCTCTTTTAAGAAACCTCGGGCAAACTGAAAACGATCTTCATACCGTTTCAGTCTCCCTTTTTGATTCAAAAACTGAAGGAAAACCGGTCTATTCCGAATCAATTAGTTTCAAGGCGCGGATGAACCTGGAAGACACGATCAGTTTCGAAAAGTATATCCCGAACCCGAAAAAATGGAGTGCTGAGATCCCGGACCTCTATTACCTCGTCATTACATTGAAGAATAGTTCCGGAAAAGTCATTGAATCAACTAGCACCCGGGTTGGGTTCAGAAGTACGGAGGTCAGGAACGGACAATTCCTTGTGAACGGTGTTCCCGTAAGGCTTAAAGGGGTTAACCGCCACGAGCATGACCCGGTGAAAGGGCATGTCATATCAAAAGAGCTGATGCTGAAAGATATCAGGCTGATGAAGGAGGCCAACATCAACACGGTTAGGACCTGCCATTACCCGGATGATCCGTACTGGTACGATCTGTGCGATGAATACGGCCTTTATGTGATCGATGAAGCCAATATCGAATCGCATGGCATGGGCTATGATCCGGATAAAACGCTCGGAAACAATCCGGATTGGAGAAAAGCACATTTGGACCGCACCATCCGTATGGTTGAACGCGACAAGAACCATCCTTGCGTAGTGGTCTGGTCGCTCGGAAATGAGGCAGGCAACGGCTGCAATTTCGTCGATACCTATAACTGGATAAAGAACAGGGATCATACAAGGCCGGTTCAGTACGAACGGGCTGAAATGGCTGCCAATACCGACATATTCTGCCCGATGTACTGGGGCATTGAAGACCTCAACTATTATGGCTTTACAAAACAGTACCGACCACTCATCATGTGCGAATATGCACATTCCATGGGAAACAGCACGGGAAATCTGCAGGATTACTGGAACACCATTGAAAAGTATCCGCAGCTCCAGGGCGGCTGCATCTGGGACTGGGTCGACCAGGGATTGCTTAAGAAGAACGACAAGGGAAAAGATATTTATGCTTTTGGAGGTGATTATGGTTTTGAGGACACCCCAAGCGATGGGAATTTCTGCTGCAACGGCATTGTTTCTCCCGACAGGAAACCCCATCCGGGCTATTATGAGGTAAAAAAGGTTTACCAGTATGTTAAATTCAGTCCTGTTGATCTTTCCGGGCTTACCCTGGAAATTATCAACAACTATGATTTCTTTGATCTCTCAGGGACTGAACTATTATGGGAGATCACGATAAATGGCATTCAGGTTTCTTCAGGCGTCATTCCTCCTTTTAAACTTGATCCAAAAGATAAAAGGACCATTAAAATCCCGGCTTCCATACCGGAACTGATCCCCGGGAACGCCAGTTTTCTGAACCTTTATCTGAAGACTACCGGGACGCAGGGGTTGCTGGAGAAAGGGCATGTCCTGGCTTCCGCCCAGTTCACCCTCGGAGAAAAGCCGGAACCGAACCTTGTTACCACATCAGATATGGCATCCCTGACGATGGCTGAGACGCCGGAAGATATTCAGATCACGGGAAAAGACTTCACCATTGTTTTTACAAAAGGGATGGGGACTTTTTCTTCCTATAAAAGAGAAGGCACAGAGTACGTCGCTTATGGTCCGGTTCCGAATTTCAGAAGGGCATTGACGGACAATGATATCGGCAATGGGCTTTACAAGCGGTCGAAGGTATGGTTTGACATGAGCGAACAGCGTTCAGCAACCTATTTTAAAGTTAACCAGGTCGGTGAAAAAGAGATCCGGATCAGGGTGATCTATGAATGGGGCGGCGGAAACGCCAAGGAAAGCGTGATATACAGGATCCTCGGCAGCGGTGATATCCTGATGAATGTCCAGTTAATGATCGGCAAAGAAGGTTTACCGGATCTGCCAAGGTTCGGCCTGAATATGCAGGTGCAGCCTGCCTTTGACAGGATCAACTGGTTCGGCCGGGGTCCCTGGGAAAATTACTGGGATCGCAACACGGCCGCATTTGTAGGCTTGTACCAGGGTTCGGTAAAGGAGGAAAACCTGCCCTATGTCAGGCCGCAGGAGTATGGAAACAGGACGGATGTCCGTTGGCTGACGCTGACATCTGCCGATGGCAAAGGGTTGCTGATCCAGGGCGACTCGCTGATCTGTTTCAGTGCCCTACCCTACACTATCAATGATATGATAGGCTACAGGCAGGCAGGAAAGCATGCAGGTGACCTCGATAAGGAGAATTTCATCGATCTTAATGTCGATTACAAGCAGATGGGTGTTGGAGGAGACGACAGCTGGGGGGCAAGGACGCATAAGGAATATTGCCTGCCATCAAGATCCTATAACTTCTTGGTAAGGTTCAGACCTTATAATTCAGCCAAAGAGGATGCAGGAAAACTGGTCAGGCAACGGTTTTCCTATCCTTCGGAATAATGTTGAGCATGAAGAACCCGGTCCCTTCTGATATTTCTCGTATTTTTTCCTGTTTTGACACGGGTCATACCTTCAGTACGGCGAGTGTAATCGGGACAGGTCATATCAATGATTCATACCTGATCACAACGGAAAATCCTGCAGCCAGCTTTGTCCTGCAACGGATAAATGATTCCATCTTCAGGGATATTCCGGGGCTGATGAATAATATTCTTATTGTAACGAGGCATATTGCACAGAAAACAGAGACAGGGCATGGGACTCTGTCAGGGTCCGGGACTCTGACAGGGTCCCAACAATTCCTCAGAGTTATTCCTGCCCGGGAAGGCTCTTCTTACCACACCGATATCAATGGCAGCTTCTGGCGGCTCTATAACCATATCAGTAACAGCCATTGTTACGACCGGATCACAAACCCCGGCCTTGCCCGTGAAGCAGGCCGGATGCTCGGGAAATTCCTCTGTCTTACCAATGATATCCCCGTCAACAAACTGGTTGAGACCATTCCCCGTTTTCACGACGTGAAGAAACGACTGAACTCATTTAGAAATACTGTGGAAAAGGATCCTGCGGGGCGAGTCAGTAGCGCCTCCGTTGAAATTTCGTTCGTTGAAAAACGGTCTTCTGAAATGTCTGGTTTCTTCGATCTGTGCAATTCGGACAGCATTCCGCTAAGGATTGTACACAATGACACCAAAATCAATAATATCCTGTTCAACGATAAAAATCAGGCCATTTGCCTGGTTGACCTGGATACCGTGATGCCAGGAATCGCCCTCTTCGATTTTGGTGACGCGATCAGGACAGGTGCCAACAAGGGTGATGAGGATGATGAAAGCCTTGAGAAAGTTGGCATCAACCTCAGCCTTTTTGAACAATATGCTGCGGGATACCTTGAAACCGCTGGTCCTGTTCTCACCGGCACAGAAAAGGAACACCTGGCCTTCCCGGCCATGTATATGACTTACATCATCGGGCTCCGCTTCCTGACTGACTACCTTGACGGAGATATTTATTACAGGATCCATTACCCGGGCCACAATCTTCAACGGGCAAAAGCCCAGTTCAGGCTGCTTTCGACTATGGAGGAGCAATTTCCAGAGATGAAGAAGATTGCCGATGAATTGATCCTCCAGTGATCCGGCCTGCTCCTGAGTAACGGCATTAACTAAAGAGAGCACAAGCAAGACACAATTGGCACAAAGTGAATGACCGGTTTTCATTTCCTTCGTGTAACTTCGTGATGATCTTCGTGAGCTTCGCGAAATTGCTTTTATAAGTTAATATTGATGAAGGCCAACATTGATGATGTTCTATTGATTAATTTTGGAAAAAATATTTGTTATGCGGAATAAAATTATCATCCTTCTATTTTCTATCCTCTATACACTATCCACATCCGGAGCGACAAAAGAGCCAACCAAACCTGCACTCAACATCATCCCCAAACCTGAATCCGTCAGGATTCTTCCGGGGAACTTTACCCTGGGCGAAGGCACGATCCTGCTGATCACCGGTGTCGATACTGATTTGGTGAAGAATGCCATATCTCTTTCGAGGATCATACGGTTCGCGAGGGGACCGGTCATCATGAACGAAGAGATAAAGGAATCAAAAGCGATCACCTCCTTTGTTGAACTATCGATCACGCCGAAAACCGATCCGCTGGCGAGGGAAGGATATAAGATAAAAGTGACGAAAAACAAAGTTACCATCACCAGCGGAGGCGGGCCCGGGTTGTTTTACGGTATCCAGACCTTCCTGCAGATGCTTCCTTCAGAAGTCTGCGACCCTGTAACACGAAGCACTTTCAATAACTGGAAGATACCGTGCTGTGAGATCAAAGATAAGCCTCGTTATCCTTACCGCGGAATGCATCTCGATGTTTCCCGGCATTTTTTCCCAAAAGAGTTCATTAAAAAGTACATCGACCTGATCTCCATGTATAAGATGAATACCTTTCACTGGCACCTGACAGATGACCATGGCTGGCGGATTGAGATCAAAAAATACCCGAAGCTTACGGAAATCGGAGCATGGCGCGTTGACAGGGAAAACCTGCCATGGATGGAACGGCCTGTACCAGGTCCCGGAGAGAAAGCTACATACGGAGGTTTCTATACCCAGGATGATATCCGCGAGATCGTTGCCTATGCAAACAGCAAATACGTCACCATCATCCCTGAGATCGAAATGCCGGCTCATTGCCTTGCGGCACTGGCAGCCTACCCTGAACTTTCCTGCACCGGCGGCCCCTTTTATGTGGCTCCCGGAAGTTATTGGCCTAATGTGGATATCTTCTGTGCCGGGAATGATTCAACATTTGCTTTTCTTGAGGGAGTGCTCGCCGAGATCATCCCGTTGTTCCCGTCCCGATACATTCATATCGGGGGCGATGAAGCGGAAAAGTCCCGCTGGAAAACCTGTCCGAAATGCCAGTCCAGGATGAAATCCGAAGGTTTGAAGAACGAAAAAGAGCTTCAAAGCTATTTTATCAAGCGGATAGAGAAATTCCTCATTTCGAAGAACAAAAAACTGATCGGATGGGACGAGATCCTTGAAGGGGGACTTGCACCTGAAGCAACAGTGATGTCATGGCGTGGCATTGAAGGTGGTATTTCAGCTGCAAGACAAGGGCACAATGTGATCATGACACCTTCCCCCTATTGTTATTTCGACTTTTACCAGTCTGATCCCTCATTTGAGCCCAAAGCGATCGGCGGAATGACAACATTGAAAAAAGTCTATTCCTTTGAACCTACCCCGCATGAATTAAATCCAACCCAGGCCAGATTCATCCTGGGTGCACAGGGGAACCTCTGGACGGAGTACATCTCCACACCTGAACATGCCGAATACATGGCCGTGCCTAGGATGATTGCCCTTTCAGAGGTTGTCTGGTCACCGAAAAAAGCAAGGAACTGGGATGATTTCAGGGAGCGGCTGGATGTTCAGTTTGCACGGCTTGGCTACCTGAATGTAAATTATTCAAAGGGTTCTTTTCGTGTGGATGTAAAAACATACCTTGATAAAGCAACCGGAACAATGAAAGCCCGGTTGACCTCCGAGCAGCCAGGCTGCCAGATAAGATACACACTCGACGGGAATGATCCCACAGGAGATTCTCGGGTTTATGAGAAGCCTGTCGATATCCTGAAGAACTCGTACCTGAAAGCAGGGATCTTTGTAGATGGCAAGCTTCGTGGAAAACTTACCGAACGGAATATCCTCATCCATAAAGCTTCCGGGAAAAAGGTTAGCTACCTGCAGCCTTACTCTTACAGGTATGCTGCAAACGGCGATGTCACCCTGGTTGACGGGATCCGGGGTACGACCGATCACCGGCAGGACTGGCTTGGGTTCCTTGGTAATGACATGGATGTTGTGATCGATCTGAAGACCCCAACCCCGATAAAAACCGTCTTCGTTACATTTCTTCACGATCCTGACAAATGGATATTCTTTCCTGATTCTGTTACCTTTTCATTATCCTCCAACGGGAAACAATACCATTCGGTCAATGAACAACGGAATGATGTTTCCCAGAAGGAAAAAGGACCTGTTATCAAATTATTCTCGCAAACTTATCCCGACACACCTGCACGATATATCCGGGTACATGCCAAAAATGTCGGGACCTGTCCTTCGTGGCATGAAGGAAATGGAGAACCCTGCTGGCTTTTTGCGGATGAAATCGTGGTATACTAATGTTCCGCGCTTCGGGCAACCGGCTTCTCTTTTAATTATGAATGTTGAGTTTTAATCAGGAATTATGAGACATGTAAATATACCATTTTCAGTCCTCTGTGATCTCATCTTCAGACCTAAGACCTCAAAAAAACCATGACTGCAATAAAACTATTCATCTTCTGGATGCTCATCTTCTGGATACCAACCCTGGTGTATTCCCAGGATTATTCGACCGGATTTTCAGACTATGGATTCATTAATCAGAAACTATCCAGGGAGGAATATCGTGAAATCATAACCAACCAGACAATTTCTATTGAAAAGGATTCAGGAAATGTTAATGCCCTCGTAAAACGTGGTAATTCTTATATGATGTTGTCTCTGTTCGACAGTGCAATTTCGGATTTACAAAGAGCCATTTTACTTAATCCCAGGAAAATGTCAGCCTATTTTTCACTTGCAGGTATTTATGGTATTTTGAAAACTCCATCCAAGGTTTCAGAATTTCTCACCAAAGCAAAGCTGATCGGGCCGAAAGATGCTTTTAATTATTTTCTTTGCGGTAATTTTTATGAAATGCTGCAAGAATATGACAGTGCCATCATAAATTATTCAAAATCGATTGATCTTAATAAAAGGTTTTCTGATTCGTACCGTCAGCGCGGCTGGAGCTATTATAAGCTAAAGGATTTTAACAAAGCATTGGAAGATCTTGATATCGCTATCATGCTCCACGATGATGATACAACGGCTTATTACAAACGTGCGCTTGTTTATGTTTCGTTAAAACAAGAGGCGAAAGCCATTGGAGATGCTGACAAGCTTGTACCGCCAAACTCGGTAAATCCAAATGACTACTTTTCCCGTGGATATATAAATGAAAAACTGAGCAGAAATGACTTTGCGATCTCAGATTATACGAGGGCAATCGAATTAGCACCCCGGAATCCGGAAGGATTCTATTACCGGGGAAGGCTTTACAGGAAAAAAGGTCAATACAGGAATGCACAAAGAGACCTGGCAAAAGCAATTGAGCTGGATTCCAAAAACCCCAGGTACTACCTTGGTCTTGGAAGTGTATATTCACGGATGGCGAGGTTCGATTCTGCGATCTATATAATGAAAAAAGGATTGGAACTAGACACAGCGAATTATAGGTTTTATGATAATATCGGATACTCGTACCTTGGGACCGGGAATAATCAGAAAGCCCTGATAAGTTTCAAAAAATGTTTGCAAATCAATGAAAAATCATTTGATGCAATGCTTGGATCATGTATTGCCTGCTACTACATGAATGACAAACCCTCTTCAAAAAGATACCTCGAAAGGGCAAAACTTTCTGAACCAAAAATAAAAAAGGGCATGGCAGGGTTAGAGGAACTTGAACAGGAAGGTTTCTCCTGGACTCATAAAAACAAAGAAACCCTTAGGAAAATTTTTCTTGAATTCAAGTAAAAGAACCGATCCCGGTTTCAACTGTAATCCGGAGCAGGCAATACCTTTCACTTCCCGTTCTTCGAGTTCTGTCAATTTATCGCATAAAAATATTCCTGAAAAAAAAATTTCAGGATGCTTCATTTAATATTGTTATGGTCATATTTACCCTGGCTCTCACTCCTAGATGTCAGTTTTTTCGCTACAATATTAAGGGTCTTAAGCTGCAAGAATTCTATTTCAAGCCACCAGCATAGTAATCAGACATCATGAAATCGGGTTGAGGGTTTCTTTGTAAAGAAAAGAGACAATAAATAATCTCCGCTCTGCAAATATTAGTACCTTTGTGCCACCTAACTTTTTGACCTTGGGTTATCTCCCCGTACTATGAAAACGTCCTCTTCAAAAGGCAATTCAAGACTAAAAATCCTGATTCCCGTTACACTCTCGACGATAATCGTCATTGTTGCAGCAAGTTTGCATGTCTATTTTTTTGAAAAGAGACTGGCTAAAGAAGCAAAAGCAAATGCGGAGCTGCAGGCAGATTGCCCATCATCCCTGAACCTTGTCAGGGAAATGGACAAGGAATTGACGCATAGGCTGTATCTTGCGGATGTTTCAACTGAATCCCAGAAATACTTTTCATTGAAAGAGCAGCTCGCGCAGATCATACAAAACCGGAAGCATACCGGGAGAATCGGGTCCGTTTCGGTTTACTTCAGGAATATGAATGACGCCAGCTGGATGAGTATTGACTGTGACAAGAATTATTACCCCGGATCTCTGATGAAAGTTCCAATTATGATCTATTACCTGAAGAAAGAAGAACAACATCCGGGATACCTGAACAGGGAGCTTCTTTATACAAATAAGGCTAACGGAAAAATAGCCCAATCTTTCCAGGGCGATTCGATCCATCCAAATAAAAAATACAAGATATCGGAACTGTTGTATTACATGATCGCTGAATCCGATAATAATGCAACATCGATACTGGGTGATAACCTTGAACCGAAAGAATTCCAGAAAATTTTTTCAGATCTGGAACTGCCGGCGTGCAACCTTGACAACTTCGATTATTCTATCAGCCCACGGGAATTTGCCAAATTTTTCCGTGTCCTTTACAATACATCCTATCTTGGAGAACGGCTGAGTGAATATGCCCTGGAACTCCTGTCAAAATCAAAATTCAATGAAGGGATTTCAAGAAAACTACCTTCAAATCTAACCATTGCCAGGAAATTTGGTGAGCGGACCACAAGGAACAGCAATGATTTCTCTGAATCTGCAATAGTTTATCTTAACGATGAACCTTATCTGCTTACGATCATGACGGAGGGAAATAATGTGGTAGATCAGACGGAGCTTATCAGCGAGATTTCATTCCAGGTATTTCAGTCAGTTGCTCATAATTGATCAGGCTGCAGGCTGCAGGCTGCAAGCTCCAGGCTTCAAGCTTCAGGCAGAAAGCTATTTTCTCTATTCTCTATTCTCTATTCTCTGTTTTCCTTCCTCTGACCTCTGACCTCCGACCTCTGACCTCTGACTCCCGACTTCAGACAAACAATCAACTAGACCGTCATAATATCCTTCTCCTTAACTTCGAATACCTTATCAACTTTGATGATGAATTCGTCGGTCAGTTTCTGGATCAGTGCTTCCAGCTTTTCCGTTTCATCTTCAGGGACGCCATCCTTTTCAAGTTTCTTTGAAGTATCCATTGCAATACGACGGATGTTCCGGATGCTGATCCTTGCATTTTCGGCTTCTGCTTTGGCCCTTTTTACAAGGTCTTTACGTCTTTCTTCCGTCAGGGCGGGTACAATGATCCGAAGGATTTCACCTTCATTTTTCGGGTTAAATCCAAGATTTGCTGCCATGATGGCTTTCTCGATCAGGCCCATCACACTCTTATCCCACGGCTGGACAATGATCTGTCGCGGATCCGGGGTATTGATGTTGGCTGTCTGATCAATGGGAGTCAACGTCCCGTAGTAGTCGATTTTCACTCCTTCCAGCATCTGCGGGCTTGCCTTCCCTGCCCGGATTTTCTGAAACTCATGTTCAAGGTGCACCAGGGCATTCTCCATCCCTTCCTTTGCTTCAGCTAAACAGAATTCGACTTCTTCATGCATGGTATTTCAGGTTTTCAATGTTGTTACAAAAATAAAACAATATTCGGAATTATTACAGGCTCCGGGCCTCGGGCGCCGGGTTTCAAATTTCTATTTTCCATCCTCTATTATCTGTCATCTATCTTCTATTCTCAGTCTTCAGTTCTCCATGACAACCGACCGCACGCAACTCGCAGCCCGAAGCTCGCAGCTATCGAACCAGCGTCCCAACCTTCTCCCCGCGAATAACCTTGAGAAGGTTGCCAGATACATTCATGTCGAAAACAACGATCGGGAGTTTATTTTCCCTGCAAAGTGTGAATGCCGTAAGATCCATGATCTTCAGGTTTTTCTCATAAGCTTGGTCGAAGGAAAGTGAATCAAATTTCGTTGCGGTCTTATCCTTTTCAGGATCCGCTGTATATACACCATCCACACGGGTTCCTTTTAAAAGCGCATCTGCACCAATTTCAACAGCCCTTAATGCAGAAGCTGAATCCGTGGTAAAGAAGGGATTTCCCGTACCACCGCTGATGATCACCACATATCCCTGGTCAAGGTAATCGATGGCTTTGCGCCTGCTCATTGATTCACACAAAGGATCAATAGCAATGCCACCCAATACTTTTGCGCGTATCCCTGTCTTTTCCAGTGCTGATTGTAAGGCAAGACTATTAATGACGGTGGCCAGCATTCCCATGTAATCGCCCTGTACCCGGTCCATTCCCGAATTTGTCCCCTGTAATCCCCTGAAAATATTACCACCGCCGATCACTATAGCCACCTGGACTTTTTCATCAACGATCGATTTTACATCAGCTGCATAATCGGACAACCTTTCCGGGTCAATGCCATATTGCTGATTGCCCATCAATGATTCACCGCTTAATTTGAGTAATATCCGGTTGTATTTCATGTTGTAATTATTTTTCAAAATCAGGTACGGGTTTACAGTTCTCAGTCGGCAGTCGGCAGTCGGCAGTCAATACGTCAATATTCACTATTTCGCTATTTCGCTATTTCGCTTTCTGTCATGCCGGTGCTCCGACTCCATGACAATTTTTGTACTTCTTCCCGCTACCGCATGGACACAGGTCATTACGGCCTACTTTCTTTTCAACATGCACAGGTTGCGGCTTCTGTGGTGCCTGGGTATTGGAATTCGCCTGCGACAGGAGGTCTGAACGTTCTTCCTTGTACTTTCCCCTGTCCGTACGCCGTGGCAGGTGTGCTTCCTTTACATTCTGGGGAGCATCGATGGGCACATCCGAGCGGATCAGGAAGGAGGTGATCTCCTTATTCGTCCGCTGAACCATCCCTTTAAACAGTTCAAAAGATTCGAACTTGTAAATCAGCAAAGGATCTTTCTGCTCATAGGCCGCATTCTGAACGGACTGCTTCAGGTCGTCCATCTCCCTCAGGTGCTCTTTCCATGCATTATCGATCAGCCCGAGTACGATCCCTTTTTCAATGGCCAGCACAACTTCTTTTCCGCCATCTTCATATGATTTCTTCAGGTTCGCGACCACCTGCATGGTTTTTATCCCATCGGTGACCGGAACTGCGATATTCTCAAACTTTGTTTCATTTTCAAAGACATGCTTGATAACCGGAAAAGTCTTGCCTGCAATGGATTCACCCTTGGCCTTGTAACGTTTATAAACAAAATCATAAAGCTGATCGGCTGCATCACTGCTGTTCAGGGTATAGAATGTCTTTTCATCGAACGGTGAATCGCAGGCAAATTCCTTCAGCATTTCCAGTTTGAACCCGGCATAATCACGCCTGTCCTGGTGATCCAGTACGACCGTTTCGCAAACATCATAGATCATGTTTGAGATATCGACTGCAAGACGTTCTCCGAAAAGGGCATGACGGCGTTTTTTATAGATCGCTTCACGCTGGATGTTCATGACATCATCATATTCCAGCAACCTTTTACGTATGCCGAAATTATTTTCTTCAACCTTTTTCTGAGCTCTTTCGATGGATTTTGTGATCATGGAGTGCTGGATCACCTCTCCTTCCTCGATCCCGAGCCGGTCCATGATCTTGGCGATCCGCTCGGAACCGAACATCCGCATCAGATCATCCTCCAGTGATACAAAGAATTGCGAACTGCCGGGGTCACCCTGCCTTCCGGAACGGCCTCTCAACTGGCGGTCGACACGACGTGAATCATGTCTTTCCGTACCAAAGATCGCGAGTCCTCCGGCTTCCTTGACTCCCTTACCCAGTTTGATGTCCGTACCACGACCTGCCATGTTCGTTGCAATTGTGACGGTGCCGGCGATACCGGCTTCAGCCACAATATCAGCTTCCTTCTGATGAAGCTTTGCATTCAGGACATTGTGCTTGATATTCTTTCGTTTCAGCATCCTGCTTAGCAACTCTGAAGTTTCGACAGAAGTCGTTCCAACAAGAATGGGTCTTCCCAGGGCAACAAGCTTTTCAATTTCTTCAATAACGGCGTTGAACTTTTCCCGCTTTGTTTTATAAACGAGATCCTGCCTGTCATCACGCACAACGGGCCGGTTGGTCGGAATGACGATCACATCCAGTTTATAGATGTTCCAGAATTCTCCTGCTTCCGTTTCTGCAGTACCGGTCATACCAGCAAGTTTCTTGTACATCCTGAAGTAATTCTGCAGGGTGATGGTGGCATAGGTCTGTGTTGCAGCCTCAACCTTCACACTTTCCTTGGCTTCGATGGCCTGGTGAAGCCCGTCTGAATATCTCCGACCTTCAAGGATACGGCCGGTTTGTTCATCAACGATCTTTACTTTGTTATCGAGAACAACATACTCCACATCCTTTTCAAAAAGGGCATAGGCTTTCAGCAATTGGTTCACCGTATGAACGCGCTCAGACTTGACCGAGTAATCGATCATCAGCTGGTTCTTCTTTTCCAGCTTGTCTTCTTCGGGAAGATTTGTTTGCTCAAGATCTGCCAGTTCATGGCCAATATCGGGAAGGATGAACAGACTGGGATCCGAATAAGCCTCGGCCAGAAGATCGATCCCTTTATCTGTAAGTTCTATGGTATTGTTTTTTTCATCGATCACAAAGTAGAGCTCATCATCGATCACATGCATATTCTTGGCTTGCTCCTGGAGGTAGAAATTCTCCGTTTTCTGCATCAGGGCCCTGATCCCCGGTTCGCTTAGGAACTTGATCAGGGGTTTGCTCTTCGGAAGTCCGCGAAAGCTCCTGAACGTCTGCTCCCCCGCCTTCTTCATGTTGTCAGGGTTATTCGGATCCTCACTGAGCGCTTTGGCTTCAGCCAGCAGTTTCGTCACAAGTGTCCGCTGGGCATTGTAAATCTTCACCACATTCGGCTTAAGCTCTTCGAATGCCTGGTTATCCCCTTTTGGCGTTGGTCCGGAAATAATGAGCGGAGTACGTGCATCGTCGATAAGAACAGAGTCAACCTCATCCACGATGGCGTAGTTATGTGGACGTTGAACCATTTCTTCCGGGTTGCCTGTCATATTATCGCGGAGGTAATCGAAGCCGAATTCGTTATTGGTCCCATAGGTAATGTCGGCCAGGTATGCGTTCCGGCGGGCTTCAGTGTTCGGTTCATGCTTGTCGATGCAGTCAACTTTCAATCCCTGGAACTCAAACAGCATCCCCATCCATTCGGAGTCACGTTTGGCAAGGTAATCGTTCACCGTCACAATATGAACTCCTTTCCCGGGTAATGCATTCAGGTAGACGGGCAAGGTAGCGACCAGCGTTTTTCCTTCACCGGTAGCCATTTCCGCGATCTTTCCCTGGTGAAGTACAATCCCTCCGATGAGCTGAACATCATAATGAACCATATCCCACCGGATCATATTGCCTCCTGCCATCCAGCTGGAAGAATACCTGGCTTTGTCGCCAATGATCTCAACGTTGTCCTTGCGGGCAGCAAGATCTCTGTCCATCTGTGTCGCCGTGACTTCCACATACTCACTTTCAAAAAACCTGCGGGCCGTGTCTTTCATCACTGAAAACGCCTCGGGGAGGATCTCATCCAGGATCTGCTGGGTCATTTCATACGATTCCTTTTCCAGGCGGTCAAGATCAGTATATAGGTGCTCCTTTTCTTCAATATCCACCTCGTCTGAATTCAACCTGATCTTCAGATCTTCTATCTCCTGTTCTTTAGCTGAAATAAAATCCCTGATCCGTTGTCTGAACTCTACCGTTTTTGCTCTCAGCTCATCGTTACTGAGCTTTTTGATCACCTCGTAATGTTCAAGCGCTTTCGCGAGAACGGGATTTATGGTTTTGATGTCTCTCTGGGATTTATTGCCCAGGAATTGTTTTAAAATGCCAATCATATCTTTATATCTTTCGAAGCTCGTTCTTCTTTTAATAACAAAATTAACAAATTACAGGCAGTATCTCCACCTGAATTCTCAGGGGGAAATAACCATTTCCAGTAAGGATTCCAGGCCATTGCCGGGAAGACTGGCCGGGTATTTAAAAATATTTCCCCTGGAATCGACCAGAACATAAAGGGGGTAAGACTGTACATCATAATCTTTCAGCAGCTGAAGCTGATCGCCAATATGCAGGAATGTCCAGGAATATTCCTTTTTCATCATGATAAAATAGAGCATTTTCTGGTACTGGTGATCAGCAGAGATGCTGATAAATGAGATCTTATCCTTGTATTTATCATAAACTGGTTTAAGCAGGTCCATTTCCGTCAGGCAGTTCTGACAATAAGTAGTCCAAAAACTTATTAGGACTGGTTTTCCCTTGAAATCTTTCAGGGAAACTGCCTTTTTGTCACGATCGTAAAGGGTAAACGGGGGTGCGGGTGTTCCTTTCCTCAATCTGGTCAGGAACGTGTTCATATCCTCAGCAACAACCCTGTTGTCAGGAAACTTGCTTTCTTTCGATATCGTTTCCAGCAAGGAGAGTATGCTTTCCTGGTTGTATCCCGGCATGTTGAACATTTCCATGAGCCCTTTGAGCAGGACAAGCTCCCTCAGCTGGGGTTTCCGCAGAATGGTGTCCTGTTCCAGGATCCGCATCATAGCCGGATAACTGTTGATGGTAGTGATGATCTTCGGATAATCCGTGAACTTGATCGCTTTCGAGGTTACGGTAAGGTATTTTGAGAAGAACTGGTTGAAGAAATCCATGTACTCTGTGTTTTCGTAGAGGATCGGTGAATCCATGAAATACTTTTTGGCGATCTGTGGTCCGGAAAAGACCTGGGCAAGCTGTTCAAGTGAAGCGAGTTTGTACCTGATGTAGGTTGCAAAGTAAAAATTCCTGGTTTCAAGGAATGACGTGACGATCTCAACCCTGAATGAATCGAGCTTTGCTTTCTGGCGGTCGCGGTACAATGCATTGAAGTTGTCAAGGATAAATTTATTGTACATGACATTAAACTGGGCCGTAAGAAAATTCAGATCATCGTTGTCAGAGTTAATGAATTCCACCTGTATGCTTTGTGAATGGATCAGCGGATTCATGTCTGTGATCTCCTTGTAATTCATCGGGGCACATTTGATGAAATAGGATTTACCGGGTTCCAGATAAAGTTCCACCCGGTGAAAATCGATATTAAGGCTGGCGAGAACAGGGGTTTTCATGGGTGCTGAAAAGGTAAACTGTCCTGTCGCATCAACCGTATCCCGGGTAAGTTCTTTCTCAACAAAAGTGATCAGGTCCATGGGAGCGACCAGCCGGATGATCTTTCCTTCCGCTCCAGCCGCCGAACCTGTGATGGTTGTGACCTGCGAAAATCCTGAAAAAGAGAGCAACAGTATGAAGATTGAAAAAAATATTTTGCAGGAATTATCTTTCATTTTCGTAATTCGTAATTGCATTCGTAATCCGTAATTCGTACTTTTCTAAAGTTTCATTTTCTCCGGGATGAACTTACTGACATCCCCCTTATTCTTGATGATCTCCCTTACAACGGATGAACTCAGTGAGGCATATTCAGGGGATGCCAGGAAAAACACTGTTTCAACTGACGGATCCATGGCTTTGTTCATTTGCCCGATGGTACGCTCAAACTCGAAATCAGCCGAGGTCCTCAATCCCCTCAGGATGAAATTGGCATTTACCGTCCTGCAAAAATCCACTGTGAGACCCGAATAGGTTTGGATCTCCACCGTCGGCTCATTCATGAAAATTTCCCTCAGCCACAGGAGTCGCTGATCCAATGCAAAGTAGCTTTTCTTTTCCGAATTCTCGCCGAGTGCAATGATGATCTTGTCGAACAACGGGATCGCCCGGTGGATGATCGATTCATGACCCCGGGTGATCGGGTCGAATGAACCTGGGAAAACAGCAATATTCTTCATGAATTCTGTCTTGGATGGGACAAAGTTAAGAAAAGACAGGAACTGATTGCTTATTCGAACGTGAATGAAACCTGGAATATTTTAGACTTCAGTGAGCTTATCCCATCCGTATAGATGTTGTGCTCCCTTTTCAGCACATCGGTCAATCCATACATCATTTTCAGCTCCAGGCAGAACTTGAACCATTCATTATAGAAGTCAAATCCGACACCGGCTTCAACGTAGAAATCGCTTGCATTGAATTTTACGATCTTCTCCGCACCTGAACGCTGTTCCCGCTTCTTCGCCTGCGAGGCAAGGTCAAGTGTATATTGAGCTCCGCCCATGATATACGGACGAAAATTATTGTACCTGTTCGCTCTGAACTTTATTTCAAGCGGGAAGCTCACATATGTTGAGGGAACCTTTTTTGACTTATTAACGATGGTGCTGTCTCCGTTGGAAAAGGTCACGATTTTATAGTAGAGATCCCTGTCGCCAAACGATAGTGATGGAATGAACCGCAGGTTGAGATTATTTGTAAGCCGCATATCGCTGACAATACTGATCACAAATCCGGGGGTTGCAGATGATTCAATTGTGAGGATCTTAGCTGAATCAGGCATGGGAAGGAGATCCGGAAGGTATGTGGAATCGAAAGCAAGGCTGCCCAGTTCCGAAACGGGTCTCAGTGTAACCATGCTCTGGTTGACACCGAGCACAAAGCCAAAATGAAAGAGATCCTCGTCATAGCGGGCATTATTCAGGATCCACCTGTTCTGGCCATAGCCTGTCTTCAAAAATGAACAGGAAAAAACAGAAATAAATACAATAACTAAGCAGGTATATCTCAATACGCAGGTAAAGTTGATGTTATTCAATAAACGTCCGGATTGTCATTTTATTTTAAGCAGTAAGAATGCGATTGAGCTGGCAACCTATTTTGTTCCTGTGTAGATTGTGGCAATACCAAATGTCATCGGGTATTTTTCCAGGTCTTTTAATCCTGCTTTATGCATGATCTCAAGGAAATCACCTCCTGACGGAAAAGTTGCAACCGATTCAGGAAGGTATGTGTAGGCGGAATTGCTTCCTGACACCAGCTTTCCGGTCACCGGGATAATGCTCTTTGAATAAAACCGGTATAACCCCTTCACGAAGGAGGAAGCCGGTTGTGAAAATTCAAGAATGAACATACTCCCACCCTTTCGCATAACGCGTCTCATCTCAGACAGACCCTTTTCAAGATCCTCATAATTTCTCACGCCAAAGGCTACGGTAACTGCATCGAAAGAATTATCGGAGAAGGGTATCTTTTCAGCATCCCCGACAGCAAAACTGATCATGTTGTCCAAACCTTTCTGCCTGATCTTCTCCGTGGCGATGCCGATCATCTTCTCAGCGATGTCGATCCCTGTAATTTTTTCAGGATTCAACCCGGAAAGTGCAACAGCAAGGTCTCCTGTGCCGGTAGCGACATCCAGGATTCGTAAGGGATGTTTCTTCCCCAGCAGCCGGATCAGATTCCTTCTCCACCAATGATCGATCCCGAAAGAAAGGAAATGATTCAGAAAATCATACCTTGGAGATATTTCATTGAACATTTGGCGAATGGTTTCTTTCCGTGGGGCCATGTGGAGAAATTATTCTAATTGATCTAATTGATCTAATTGACCTAATTGAACTAAAATCTCCTGATAATTGGGATTTGGGTTTTCATTAGCGTTTAGAAATTAGATCAATTAGAAATTTTTTACTAGAATTCTTATTACAAATAATGCAGGCAAAAAAAAAGGATTACCCTGTTTCCAGGTAATCCCTTTTCCAATCAAAATATCTTGTTATGCTCCCAGCATGAATCGTTTGAAAGCAGTCACCTTAAGATCTTTGTCATTTTCCAGGAGATATTGCCGTACGGTTTTCTTTGTATCCCTTACAAAATCCTGGTTCAGCAGTGTGCTGTCCTTGAAGAATTTTGTCAGTTTTCCGGTTGCGATCTTTTCGAGCATTTCTTCCGGTTTTCCTTCCTGGCGTGCCTGTTCTTTACCGACTTCGATTTCCCTGTCGATCACTTCCTGGCTAACATCGTCCTTATCAATGGCGACCGGGCTCATAGCTGCAACCTGCATGGCCAGCTCATGTCCGATCTCCTTTACATTCTTCGCATCGCTTTTATTCAGCCCTACGAGCGTTGAAAGCCTGTTGCCATGATGATTGTATGCAAGAACGACGGGGGCTTCGATGGTTTCAAAATGAGCGATCTGTATCTTTTCCCCTGTTTTGCCAAGCATTTCATTCAATTTCTCATCAATGGTCATTGCGTTCAGCTTGAAGGTTACCAGTTCTGCTACTGAAGCCGGTTTATTTTTGATTCCAAGGTCAAGGATATCTTTGGCAAACTGTTTGAATTCTTCCGTTTTCCCGACGAAGTCGGTTTCACAGTTCACCATAACGACTGCACCAAATGTGCCATCGTCTGTTGTCTTTGCCAGTACGATCCCTTCATTGGCGTCACGGTCGGCTCTTTTTGCGGCGACTTTCTGACCTTTTTTCCGAAGATTATCAATTGCTTTTTCAAAATCTCCTTCAGATTCCTGTAATGCCTTTTTACAATCCATCATACCGGCACCTGTCATCTGGCGAAGCTTGTTTACATCTGCTGCTGTTATATTGATCATGGAAATTTCTAATTTCTAATTTCTAAAACTAAATAATAAATTTATCCTGAATTCGGAAATCCGGGTCCAGACTTATTTCTTTGAACGTCCGGCGGGTTTGCTGATACGTTTCCTGGGGGCTTTTGCTTTCTCAGCTTCTTCTTCGGCAAGGGTTTTCAGTTTACCTACTTTGCTGTCGACAAAATCCTTTTTTACGATCTTGATCCCTTCAACATCTTCTTCATCAAGCTCGTCGAGATCGCCTTCGCCATGTGCATCGGATTCTTCATCCCTTGGTTCTCCGCGTTCGTCTTCAACAGCTTTTTTATCGCGATCGAGTTTGCGTTCGATCAATCCTTCTTCGATCGCTTTCACCATGGTTTCAACGATCAGCTGAATCGATTTTGAGGCATCGTCGTTTGCCGGGATCGGAAAATCGACCTGGCGGGGGTCTGAATTTGTATCGACAATTGCGAATGTCGGGATATTGAGTTTCTTGGCTTCTGCAACTGCGATGTGTTCTTTCAGAATGTCAACGATGAAAATTGCGGCCGGCAACCTGTTAAGATCGGCGATACTTCCCAGGTTCTTTTCAAGCTTGGCTCTTTCACGGGTGAGCGTAAGTTTTTCTTTTTTCGAAAGGTTGGTATATGAAGGGCTGCTCATCAGTTTATCGATGGAAGCCATCTTTCTTACTGCTTTCCGGATTGTTGCAAAGTTGGTGAGCATACCGCCGGGCCAGCGTTCTGTAACGAAAGGCATATTCACTTTCTTAACCTGTTCGGCGACAATTTCCTTTGCCTGTTTTTTTGTTGCAACAAAAAGGATCCGTTTCCCGGATTTTGCAATTTGTTTCAGTGCTGATGCAGCTTCATCAACTTTCGCCATTGTCTTATAAAGATCAATGATATGGATCCCGTTCCGTTCCATAAAAATATAGGGAGCCATATTGGGATTCCACTTCCTTCTTAAATGTCCGAAATGAACACCGGCATCAAGTAATGCATCAAAATTGGTTCTTGACATAATTAATTATTATCTGTATAAGATTAACGTTTACTAAATTGAAATCTTTTACGGGCTTTCTTCTGTCCGAATTTTTTCCTTTCAACCATTCTCGGGTCTCTTCTCATGAGTCCTTTGGCTTTCAATGCGGGACGAAATTCCTCATTGATCTTGCAGAGGGCACGTGAAATGGCAAGGCTCAGCGCTTCTGCCTGGCCGGTAATCCCGCCGCCGTCGAGGTTGACCTTAACATCGTATTTCCCGAGGTTATTTGTTATTTCAAAAGGTTCTAATACCTGGAATTGCAGGATCTTGGTAGGAAAATAGACTGTAAAATCGCGGTCATTGACAGTAATGGTTCCCTGTCCCTCCTTAACATAAATCCGTGCGATGGCGGTTTTTCTCCGGCCAAGGGCGTTTATTACTTCCATATTACTTTATTGAATTTAGGTTGATTGCTTTGGGTTGTTGTGCCTGGTGAGGATGCTCAGTTCCTGCATATACATACAGATTCCGGAACAATTCCCGTCCCAGCCTGTTTTTGGGAAGCATACCCTTTACTGCTTTTTCGATGACCGCTGTGGGTTTTTTTGCCAGTAACTGTTTTGGTGTAACGCTTTTCTGTCCGCCCGGATAACCGCTATGACTCAGGTATTCCTTATCCGTGAGTTTGTTGCCTGTCAGCAATATCTTCTCGGCATTGATGATGATCACATTGTCACCACAATCGACGTGGGGTGTAAAATTGGTTTTCATCTTCCCGCGCAGGAACATGGCTGTTCTTGTTGCAAGCCGACCAAGGATCTGGCCTTCTGCATCTATCAGCACCCATTCCTTGTTTACCGTTTCCTTGTTGGCGCTAACCGTCTTATAACTTAGTGTGTTCATGAATTACGAATGATTTCTTTATCAATAATATCCTTTCCTTACAAAAAGGGGTGCAAAGTTAGAAACTAATTTTTGATTAACCAAATTATCCCAAGAACTTTTTAAACAGAACCCATTTTACCTGAAAGACTGTTTTATTTCCTATAAACTGAACAAGATGAAAAATCTAAAATAGCAAAATGGTAAAAACATGATCTCCATTTTGCATTTTAATAAGACCCGGGCATTCAGGTCAGGAAGCAGATAAATGTTGTTTATGCATGGGTAAAGGGATCGTAATATCGATCAGGGTGCCTTTTTTCGGGTTTCCTTTTATAAAAATGATGCCGTTACAGGATGAGATCCGTTCTTTCATGCCGGCCAAACCGTAGGATTCCGCATTTTCCAATGCTTTCCTTGTGATGCCTGTCCCGTTGTCACGGATGCATATCCATAATTTATTGTTTACGGTTTTAATGCTAAGATTCACCATGGTAGCTCCGGAATGTCTGATTATATTCGTCAGGGCTTCCTGGATCACCCTGAAGATGGAAAGTTCAATATTCGCAGGGAGTTGAAAGGGTTCACAGTCAATATCGGTCTGGATGTTCAATCCTGTCCGCGTCAGGATCTCCCTGGTCTGCCATTCGATGGAATCAAGGAATCCAAGCTCATCCAGTTCGGGAGGATGCAATTCTTTCATGATACGATGAATGGACTCGATCGTCTCCTTCACCATTTCATTCATCTCCTGAAGTTTCTTTTCCGTGGTTTTTGTAGGTCTCAATTTTGATGCAAGCCAGGAAAAATCCCATTTAAGCACGGCAAGCTTCTGGCCAATATCATCGTGAATATCCCGCGCAATGGCCTTTTTCTCCTCTTCCCTTACCATAATGATATGATCCGTGAGTTTTCTCAATTCCTCTCTTGATTTCTGAAGCTCCTCCTCATACCTTTTCCGTGCGGTTACATCCCGGAAACTCCAAACCCTTCCGACAGGCTTTCCGTCAAGTAACTGGGGCTGCGAGAACCGTTCAAATATCCGGCCATCGATAAAGTCCAGCATATCGAAGCTGATCTCCTCAGGTTTTGAATATAATTCTTCCACTTTTCTTACAAACTGTGCCGGTTCTTTAAGCTGTGAATAAACATACTCCAAAGCTTCATGATCGTCCTGCCGGTTCAATACTGACCCAGGAATTTTCCACATTTTTTCAAACTGGCGGTTAAATCCCGATATTTTTCCCGATTTGTCAACAACCAGGATTCCGTCAGCTGTAGATTCAAGCGTTGCCTGCAGGAGCGACACAGTTTGCCTGAGCCGGTCTTCTGCCAGTTTACGGTCAGTAATGTCGGTTACCATTCCAAAGGACCCAGAAAACCCGCCATCTGCATCCATGATGGGTGATGCGGAAACCAGTGCCCAAAGAGGAGTTCCATCCTTTCGTTGAAGCTTGCGTTCGTAGCGCCCATGGATTCCTTTCCTGCGATTGTCAATCTGTGATTCATGATCTGAAAGTTCTTCCGGAGCAATGATGGCCGATGCGGGATGATCCAGTATTTCATCCGGCGAACATTTAATAAGGTCAAGGATCTGCTGGTTAACATATATGAACCGCTGTTCCTTATCGATAATAAAAATCCCTTCGTTTGCCGTCTCAACGATCCTTCGGTATTGCGAATCTTTTTCGTGTAAGGCTTCCTGTGCTTTTTTCCGGTCAATGATATAGTTCCATTCCCTTAGCACACGATCAACAATGAAACGCATATTCCTGAATGTTTCAGGCGATTTTGCAAGGTACTCGAGGGCTCCTGATTTGATTGAGTCAACCGCCACCTTTTCATCCCCGTAGCTGGTCAGAACCATAATGGGATATGGAATGGATTCAGGGGGACTGACAAGGATCTCCATTGCTTTTCCATCAGCCAGGTTCATATCTGCGATCACAATATCAGGAACCTGGGCAACAATTTTTTCATGGTATTCCCTGATCGTTGAGACCGTTGTCAGCCTGTACTCCGGCAGCATTGAAAAGCAACGCATCAATGCTTCAGCATGCGCCTGCTCATCTTCTATCAATAGTATGGAAATTACCTTTTCTGCCATACATTCATCCTCTTTTCGGAAATTGATTCCAGATCAGCCAGTAATAACCAAATGACTCCATCAGCTCCGTGTATTTGGAAAAATCAACCGGTTTTACGAGATAACTGTTTGCATGATATTTATAGGCTCTTGCGATATCGATCTCCATGGTGGAGGTTGTAAGAATCACAACTGGAATATGGCTGGTTTCTTCTTTCATTCGCAGTTGCTGGAGCACATCCATCCCATCTACCTTAGGCAGGCGAAGATCAAGCAGGATCAGGTGGGGCCATCCGGTCTCAATAACACCTTTTTCGGAAGCCGGATCAAAAAAATAATCGAGAGCCGCCTGCCCGTCGTGGATATGGATCAGGTTATTGGCAACCCGGCTGGTTTCCAGGTTCCTCCTGACGATCTCTGCATGTGCAGGGTCATCTTCAATGAGCAATATTGTGATCGGTTCTCCCTGAATCATTCGATGTGGAATTGGATCTTCCCAAAAAACTATAAAAATAAGTCTAATTTTTCGATTTTGCTTTTTTCATTTCAGGTTTTTATTCGGCGGACCGGCAGGGTAAGGAAAACAATAGTACCTTGATCTTTTCCATCTGATTCTATCCAGACTCTCCCCTTATGGATCTCAATAATCCGCTGAACAATGGCAAGGCCAACGCCCGTACCCTCACTATTGGGATCGAGCTTCTCGAAAATGTGAAAAATTCTTTTCTGGTAAGCTGGTTCGATCCCGATACCATTGTCTTTTACCGAAATCACAAATTCTTTTTCCGTTTTGCGGATATTAATTTCCAGAACCGGCTTTTCCTTTGTATTTCTGAATTTAACCGCATTGTCAAAAAGATTTTGAAAAACATCGACAAGCCGCTGATGATCACAGCACAAAATAAAATTCTCTTCAGGAAGCCTCACTTCCATTCCTGATCCAGAAATTCGTCCGGCGACAAGCTTCAAAGCATCACTCACGATGGTGAGAAAGGACACCTCCTCAAAGGAATATGTCCTTCTGCCGATCCGGGAAAGGGCCAGGATCTCATCCAGCCTCCTGTCCATCTTTTCTGCTGCATTCTTGACATACTCCATGTCCCTGTTCATGCGCTCCTCATCATCCTTCACAAAATCCTCTTCCAGGTATCCGAGAAAGGTTTTGATGGTCACAAGCGGGCTTTTCAGATCATGAGATACAGTATAAATAAACTGAGACATCTCCTCATTCTGGTGCTTCAATGTTTCTTCGATATTCTTGTAGGATGTAATATCCTGGATGGTACCGAACATCTTAATCACTTTCCCGTCCTCATCAATGTTCAGCTCTCCCAGCCCATGCACCCAGCGGGGAACCTCATCATTCAGCCGGATGATCCTGTACTCCATGTCAAAGGGCATCTTCTTACCGGCAACATAATCAAAAAAATAGGACTGCATCCTGTCGCGGTCTTCAGGATGGATAAAAGAAAGCCAGCTGGATATTGTTTTGGTGAAGGTCTCAGGGATACCGAAAATCTCATCAAGAGCAGAAGAACTGGTCCATGACTGCGTTGACACATCCAGTTCATAATGTCCTACAGATGCAACGCGTTGTGACTGGCGAAGCAGTTTTTCACTTTGCCGGACCATTTCCTCGGCGATTTTACGTTCAGTAATGACGTCAAAGACTGAAATAAAATAGCCCTGTCCGGGACTATAAACCGAAATGGAGAACCATATTGCAAGGGAGTGAACATAGATTTCGGTTTTTTCCGGCACACCTGAAAGAGCCACCCTGCCACAAATTCTGAACAGCTGATCATCCAGGACCCTGATCCCTTCTATGACCTCCGTGACTTTTTTGCCGGTTACATCCCTGATACCAATGAGATGTTCAAAGATCTTATTTACTTCAAGGAAGATAAAATCGAGTGGCTGATCGTCCTCAAAGATCATTTTGCAATAGGCAAATCCCTCCTGCATGCTGTTAAAAAGTGAATGATACCGGTTTTCACTCTCCAGCAATGCATTTTCCGCCCGCTTCCTGTCTGTGATATCACGTATGATAAAGATCACCTGTTTTAGTCCTTCATAGTTGATGGAATGAGCACTGACTTCAACCTGAATGCAGGTACCGTCTTTCTTCATTAATCCAGATTCAAATACAACGCCGGATGAAAAGAAGCTTATCTGATCAGCAATGCTCTTTTCTGCCGAAGGATCACTGATCTCAAGATCCGTGATCCTGAATTGAGTAATCTCATTTCCGGTATATCCGAACATACCGGAAGCCTTAACATTTGCATCTATGATCCTGAGTTCAGGATCACAGATAAGGATCGCATCGTTTGCATGCCGTGCCAGTTGCTCATACTGCAGTGCAAGGATATTTTTCTCTTTTTCCAGGGCAAGCTGCCGGCTCATGAACTTCAACTGCTGCTGCCGGGAAAAATGCGAAATTGTAAAGTAGGCAAGGATCAGGAGCAGGATTCCTGCAAAGAAATAATTCCGCCAGAGAGCGCGGTGAACGGATGCATATTCATGCTTATCGATTTTCGAAACCAGGTACCATGGTGATTCCGGTATTTTACTGATATAGGCGAGGACTTCTGCCCCTCTGTAATCAATAGCACTGACAATGCCGGTTTTCCCTGAATATGCCATCGAGGCAGCCATTTTCGGATATTGGTCGACAGACTTCCGGAAGATCAGGGCTGAACTTTTCCGGTGCCGGAGTTCATTCAGGAAAACAACATCACGGCCTTCAAATTGGAACAGGAGGCATTCTGAGGATGTGCTTTGAGCCGGCCATCTCTGGATCTGTGGATAAAGGAATAGTCTCGGGTCGATCTGAAAAACAATATAACCGAATATCGGGGAGCCGGGATCATTGATGCTCTTAAGTGGTACAACCATCTCCATATGCGGAATTCCATGTGGTTCGTGCATATGCAGATCGGTGAGGGTAATATGCGTTTGGCCCGCTGATTTTGCAAGTTCAAGATCATCATACAGATCATCCCGAACATAGGATAAAACAAGCTGTTGATTTACATTATATAACCTGCAACGTGAATAATCCTTTTGATCCGTGATCACTCTCATCCATGAAAGGATATCCTCTCCTTTGTCTACGTTTGAATCTTTCCTGATGAACTTCCTGATCCGTGAAATGAGCGGGATATCATGCTGAAGGATCTCCCCGTCAATAATGTGCCTTCTTCTCCAATCAGTGATCTGATCCACCTTCAGGTTGGCTATGGCTTCCAGTTCCAGGCTTACCCTGTGATCAATCCCTTTGCCTTCTTCCACAATGAAAATACCCGCAATAACAGCTATAATGATAAATATTACAGAGATAATGGCAGTTTGGGGAGTAAACCGGGACCTGGAGGAAATCTTGTTTTTCACGCTTAACCTCATGTTTTTCTCGGCATAAAGGTAATAACAAAATTTCTGGTCAACTCCATGGATAATTTCATTGCTTGGTTTTCCCTTTTCTGTTCCGGGTTTTTCATTTTTAGTACTTTTGCAGCGAATAAATACAATCAGATTCGACAGGATTATTCGCAGGCGAAAAAATTTTCTGCGTTAACGTGCGTTAAATCTGCACAAATCAGCGAAAAATGTCCATTATTGTCAATGAAATAAGCAAGGTTTACGGCATGCAAAAAGCCCTTGACTCGGTGTCATTCAAAGTTGAACCGGGTGAGGTGGTAGGATTGCTTGGTCCGAACGGAGCCGGCAAGAGCACGATCATGAAGATCCTTACCTGCTTTATCCCTCCGACATCCGGAAATGCCAATGTATGTGGCTTTGACGTTCTGGACCAGTCCATTGAAGTGCGCAGAAAAGTTGGCTACCTCCCGGAGAATAACCCCCTCTATCTTGATCTGTATGTGAAGGAATTACTGATGTTTATTGATGGTATTCGTCAGCCAATGGCTGTTGGCCATTGGCCTTTGGCTAAAAATAAATCAATAGGAGCCAAAAGCCAAAAGCCAAAAGCCAAAAGCCAAAAGCGGATAGCCGAAATCATCAACCTTACAGGTCTTGGGAGCGAACAGCATAAAAAGATCGGAGCCCTTTCAAAAGGATACAGGCAGCGGGTAGGACTTGCACAGGCCTTGCTTCATGACCCCCAAGTATTGATCCTCGATGAACCGACCTCAGGGCTTGACCCGAACCAGTTGCTGGAGATCCGCTCCCTGATCAAGGAAATAGGGAAGGAAAAGACGGTCATGCTTTCCACGCACATTATGCAGGAGGTTGAAGCGATCTGCAGCAGGGCCATCATTATCCACAAGGGAAAGATCGTTGCCGATGATTCGACCTCCAACCTTCAGCATATTGCATCTTCACGCATCATAATTCATGTCGAATTCGGATCAGCGGTTCAACAGGAACATCTTCTAATGATCAAAGGAGCGCTGGATGCACGCCCCTTGTCATCGCCTGATCCGGCCGGGAAATCAACGCGCTGGGAGATCGTCTCGGATGCGGCATCGGATATCAGGCCTGACATATTCAAATATGCTGTGGACAATGATCTCACAGTCCTTTCATTGCATAAGGAAGAGCAGAAACTCGAGGAGGTTTTCCAGGAATTGACAAAAAACTGATCCGGTTCATTGTTTTCCAAAAAAATATTACCTTTGCAGCTCATTTGTGGAGAAATTTGATTGATTGCAACCACTGGAAAAAATGCTAAAACAATCTTTCCTGACATCAATCTTCAAATCCCGCTCATTTCTTTCTGTTTGTTATTAACTTATAAAACTATTTATCATGGGATATTTATTTACATCGGAGTCCGTTTCTGAAGGACATCCCGATAAAGTTGCCGACCAGATATCAGATGCTTTGCTTGATGAATTTCTTAAGTGGGATCCGGATTCAAAAGTCGCATGTGAAACATTTGTTACAACTGGTTTGGTTGTATGCGGTGGTGAAGTAAAAACTGAAGGGTATGTTGATGTTCAGGAAACGGCCCGGAAAGTGATCCGGAAAATTGGCTATACAAAAGCGGAATACCGGTTCGACAGTGAATCCTGCGGTGTGATCTCAACCATTCATGAACAATCAAAAGACATCAACCAGGGTGTTGTGAGGGAAAAGCCCGAGGATCAGGGTGCAGGAGACCAGGGTATGATGTTTGGTTATGCATGCAAAGAAATGGACAACTTCATGCCTTTATCAAGCGAACTGGCACATATTCTTTTACAGGAGCTTGCTGACATCCGGCGTGAAGAGAAAGTGATGAAATACCTGCGTCCCGACAGCAAATCACAGGTCACCATCGAATACGACGACAATGGAAAGCCCATGAGGATCGATGCAATCGTTGTGAGTACACAGCACGATGATTTTGTCAAACCCAAGGATGGTTCCGTAAAATCTGTTGCTGCTGCCGACAAGGCCATGCAGAATAAAATCCGTGAAGATATTGAGAAATACCTCATTCCAAGGGTGCTAAAGACCCTCCCGGCAAGGGTGAAAAAGCTTTTCCAGGGTGACTTCAAATTGTTCGTCAATCCGACAGGGAAGTTTGTCATCGGGGGGCCTCACGGTGATACCGGCCTGACAGGCAGGAAAATCATTGTTGATACCTATGGTGGTCATGGTGCTCATGGTGGCGGCGCTTTTTCCGGAAAGGATTCGTCGAAAGTTGACCGTTCGGCAGCCTATGCTGCACGCCATATAGCAAAAAACATGGTTGCAGCAGGCATTGCCGACCAGGTGCTGATCCAGGTGGCCTATGCCATTGGTATTGCCCAGCCTGTGGGGGTTTATGTAAATACATATGGCACTTCCAAAGTGAAGAACGCCAAGGGAAACCTCCTTACCGACAGTGAAATTGCAAAAAAAATACAAAAGGTGTTTGACCTTCGTCCCTATGCGATCATTCAACGGTTTGGACTGAAAAACCCGATCTTCCTGAAGACAGCATCCTACGGGCATTTCGGCAGGGATCCGTTCCTGGAGGATGTAGAGGTGTATTATCCTGTAAAAGGGGCCAAAACGGGAAAATCAAGCGGCAACGGCAAAACAGTTTACCTGAAAAAGGTAGAGTTCTTTGCCTGGGAAAAAACCGACTACGTTGACAAACTGAAAAAGGAATTCGGACTCTAACCCGGATTTCTTTCTGTCAATCTAAATTTTTCACTCATAATTCCGGATTTTCCGATCTACTTCGCTAACTTTGAATATTAATATTCATTGGGGAGAAAGCTATGCCAGTTGAAACTGAACGCAAGTTCCTGGTCAGGAAAGACCTCTGGTATGCTCTTGCAAAGCCTGCCGGCATTGATATACGCCAGGGTTATCTTGTTACTAAACCGGAAATGACGATCCGGGTAAGGATAACTGATACGGAAGCATGGATTACCATCAAGGGTGCCGCTCAACAAGGGTCAAGGCAGGAATTTGAATATTCCATACCGCACAATGAAGCTGTCGAGATCCTCGATTCATTTACTTCCGCGAAAATTGAGAAAACCAGGTACAGGATTGATTTCGCTGGTAAAACATGGGAAGTGGATGAGTTCTTCGGCCAAAACGACGGCCTGGTGATCGCAGAGATCGAACTTGACAGGATAACAGACGAAGTTGAATATCCACACTGGCTTGGCGAAGAGGTAACGGAAGATCACCGGTACAGCAATTCAGCCTTGTCTGAACATCCTTTCTTATCCTGGTAAAAGATGTTGTTGGTCACTGGACGGGAATTCCTTCAAAATCTAGAAAAAACAACCGCTAAGACACGAAGACGCAAAAGCCTTTTATAACTTTTGTGTCTTCATGTCTTAGCGGTGAATTTACTATGTAAGGCTACCGCCTGTTATTTCTGATTACCGGATCAATGCTGGACCGTCAGTTTTTTAGTAACCACCGGTTGGCCATTTTCAACAATGGAAATGAAATAGATACCGTTGGACAGACCGGCAGTTGACATGCTCATCCTACCCGAAGCCTGGGGAAGGCTGGCCTGGTTAACCACTACTCCCAGCAGATTGCGGATCACGAGTGTTGCGGAACTTCCGTTTGGATAAACGTAATCTACATTTGTAATTGAATTTGATGGATTCGGGAAGACTGACAGGGAATAATCCTTGTTGTCTGACACATTTGCAACACCCTGTACCCTGGTATCGAATTTCACGTTATAACAAACGCTGTCGGTGGGATTGTTCGCAACAAAGAACACGTAGCGAATGTGAGTAACACCAACAGAATCATAGGGTGAATAATGCCCTGAAAAATCAAAATGATTGGTTTCCATGCTATGTATATAGATCGGGGTCGGAGATTCGTACACGCCGCTGCCAAAGCATAAATACCAGCAGAAATAATTATCCGTACCGTGAATTTTTGAGATTTCAACTTTCTTCACTTTCACCGGCAATGAATCCGGGGAGTTGTTTGTAACGAAAACATAAGTATCAAGAGAAAGTGCAGACGGCAACGCGGACACTGTGATTGTGGTATCATTTGGAACCGCTCCTGTACTGTCCGACAATGTCAGGTGCATTTGCGAGAATCCATAAAATGAAACGATGCCCAGAAGGTAAGCTAAAAGTAAAATTTTCTTCATATGAAATGATTTTATGTTAAGATTGGATTGAACAATATGCAAAGGTAAAAATTCTAAATCAAATTGCTTTCACTTGTTTAAAATTTCACGATAAATATCTTATCCATAGATTTTTTTGTACTTTTGAACCATCCATTTCATTTTTAATTTTAAATTCTGACACCATGAAAAAAATTACACTTTTTGTTGGGCTTTTCCTTTGTGTAACGCTTCTATACAGCCAGAGCACGAGATTGGTCCTGCATGAGGAATTCACTCAAAGCAATTGCGGGCCTTGCGCCAGTGCCAATCCGACATTTCATACCTGGCTTACTGCCCATCCTGATGTTTTTACGGAAATTTTTTACCATGTCTGGTGGCCTTCCCCCAATAATGACCCCATGTACCTTCAGAACACTGTTGATAATGGAGCAAGGACAGGCCTGTACGGGGTAAATGCTGTTCCCCACGCCGTTGTTGACGGAAATGTTTTCTCCGGAAATGGCGGCTCTTTGCAATGGTCTACCATTCAGAACCGGCAGGCGGTCCCTTCCCCTTTTGAAATGAACCTCAAACAGGAGCTCAATGCCGCTAACGACACCATTTTTCTGACCATGGTTGCCAAGGCAACAATGAATGTCACAGGATTGATGGCTGCACATAATGTCGTGATTGAAAAGCACATTCATTTTAATTCAGCACCCGGCTATAACGGCGAAAAGGATTTCTACATGGTCATGAAGAAAATGCTTCCGACCAATGCAGGAACCCTTCTTCCATCTTCCATGTCCAACGGGGATTATATGATCATCGAAACCGCATGGAAACTTGCCAATGTTTATGACATGAGCCAGCTTGCTGCTGTTGGCTTCATTCAGAACAAGACGACCAAAGAAGTACATCAGGCTGCCAACAGTTCCACCGATGCTTTGGTTATGCCCTACGACAATGACCTCCAGGTGCTCAACATCTCGGATGTGCCTACTGCCATCTGCAACGGAACAATAACCCCTGTTGTCAAGGTCAGGAACAATGGCAACAATGATGTTTCCACATTCCACATTAAATACCAGGTAAATGATGGCCCGGTTGGTGACTTTACATGGAACGGGACCATTACCACCCTGCAGAAAGCAACGGTGACACTTCCGGAGATCACGTTCACACCGTTACCCGTAAATACCCTGAAAGTTTATTCGGTCAGCCCGAACAGCGTTAATGATCAATATCCGAAAAACGACACCTCCATATTCACAATCACCTCTGCAGCCTCTGCATCAAAAGCCTTGTACCTGCTTATTCTTACCGACAACATGCCGACCGAAACCACCTGGGATGTAAGGTCATCTTCCGGTGCGGTCATAAAAAGCGGTGGACCCTATACGATTGTAAATCACCTGTACCGTGATACTGTTCGTGTTACAAATCCTGATTGCTACAGGTTTACAATGTATGATGCAGGCGGAAACGGTATTTGCTGTGTTAACGGAAGCGGGCAGTATTTCCTGGCCGATTCGGCCGATGCAAACCTGATCATTGCACAGGGTGGTGAGTTTGGCTCTTCTGATTTTGCTGATTTCAAGCTTGTGGGTGTGGGCATTGAAAGCCATGATATGACCACCGGGATCAGTGTTTACCCGAATCCTTTCACCGGGAATACAACGGTATCGTTCTACCTCGGATCACAAACAAACGTGAAGTTCATGGTAACAAACCCTGCCGGACAGGTCGTCAGGTCAGAAAACAAGGGAATGCTCAGTGCCGGGAAACATGACGTTATGCTTGATGCATCCAGCCTGGCACCAGGGGTTTATGTTCTGCAAATTCAGACTGGTTCTGATGTTATGACAAGAAAGATCACCATCAGGTAACGTATATTAAAAGTTATGCGGAATGCGGATCTCAACCGCACCGACACCATATTTCTGCATGGGGGCGTCGAACACTTCGATGCCCCCATATTCTTTAAGCAGATCGAGGATCTTTTCCCGGAGAATTCCATTACCTACGCCGTGGATGACCACAATCTTCCTGAAATGATTGACGATGGCGCTTTCAAGACAACGGATGAAATATCCTTTCTGGAATTCCAGGATCTCGGCATTATCAAGATTTGAATAATCCTCGATCAACTCATGGATATGAAGATCAACTTCCGCTTCACGCTGATCAGTCTGGTGCATGAATATCAGGTCAGCTTTCTTGCCTGGCACCCTGTCGGGATCTGCAGAATCCGGAATTTTCGGTTCCGTTTTGCTTTTCACGGGAAAACCCGCTATGGAAACTACTTTCACAACAATGCCTTTTCCTTCGATATAGGCCGATTCCCGGTAGCTTCCCTCGGTAAAGAACGTCGCCCCTTTTACGGAGATCTCCGCATTGAATGGTGGCATCAGTTCGCCGGAACTATTTTTATGAAAAAGAAACTGGATGAATCCTTCAGTCCATTGCCCGATTTCCTCACGCTCAATGGTCGTAAGCAGCAACATTGAACCGGGGAAAACAGATCCGTAATCCACACCGGAATAAACATCTTTCTCAACTCTGCGAATAAAATTGTAGAGCAGATCAAATGAAGTATTGTTAATGAGGAAAACATCAAGCAGTCCGGTGATAAGCCATTTCTGATCGTGAGGAACGAATGCAAGAAAAATATCCTCGCTTTTCCTGTTTTTCACAACACCATGGGGCAATTCCTTCATCCGGTCATCCGATGATTCCACCTCCACCTTGTCTTCTTCTTCCTTAACTTTATTTTCCATGGAAATTCCAACATTATAGTTTTCATTGAAGAAACGGGCACCGGGTTCGTTATCATCTATCCTGATAAGTTCACTGATCATCGTGGGTATTTCGAAACCACCTTCAACAGCCACACTGACCATCCGGCTATCGATGATCTTCGTTATAAACCCACCGCCTTTCCTGTCAAGGAATTTAACTTTATCGCCTACTTTCAGATTCATTTGTGTGGTATTTAGTGATCAGGTAACAAGGTCACAGGGTGACAAAGTCACAAATTACGAGGGTTTCACATTTTCGCTACCGTCATTCCAGTGAAAGCGTCAACTCCATTTCGCTATTTCACTACTTCGCTACTTCGACACTTCGCTACCTTGTGATTGCAAAGATAGAGATATTCGGATTCCGGCCGGGATGGAAACGATTGCACCTACATTCGTACACGCAACGGGTCTCCTATTGTTAATTATTAACAAGCATACTTTATTGTTTATTAATTCATTATGAAATATTTTCGAAGAAATTATTCATTTTTTTTATTTGCCTTTTAAAAAAGATTTTCTAACTTGCGCCGCTATTAACCAAAAAAAAACAATTATGAGGAAAGTTACATTTCTGCTGTTATTCGTTTGTATAGCAGCAATGACATCGTATGCCGGGGGTTACCAGGTCGGGTTGCATAGCACCCGCAACATTGGGATGGGCCTTATCGGTACATCGCTTAGTTATGATGCCAGCACCATGTTTTACAACCCCGGGGGTTCTCCGTTCATCAATGAGAAATTCAGTTTCTCCGGTGGTGTGACGTTTCTGATGGCAAGAACAACGTACCAGGCAAACAATGAAGCTTACCAGGAACATATCAACCATGAACTGAATTACCCTTTTTATCTTTATGGTGCTTTCAAACCCACCAAGGATCTCAGTGTCGGGATCGCTGTGAATACACCCTATGGGCTCAGCATGTCATGGCCCGATGACTGGAAAGGGCGCTACCTGATCCAGAATATTTCCTTCAGCGCAATAACCATTCAGCCGACAGTTGCTTACAAATTCAAGGATATCATAGGCATCGGCGCCGGATTTGTCATTTCAACCGGAAATGTCAACCTCAATAAAGCCGTTCCGCTGAATTCCGCTGACGGTGGTGATGGGAAAGTAAATATTAAAGGTGGTACGACCAACTTCGGATTCAATGCGGGTGTAATGGTACATCCGATGAAAGGACTCAGCATTGGTGTTGATTACCGGTCAAAGATCGACATGAAAGTTGAAGATGCCGATGCCAAATTCACGGTTCCTTCATCGTTGGCAGCCAATTTCCCGGACAACAAAGTTGATGTGACTTTACCGATGCCGGCAAACCTCGATTTCGGAATTTCATACGAGATCAATGACAAGATCATGGTCGGTCTCGGGCTGAATTATGTTTTCTGGGATGTATATGACTCCCTTGTTTTCCATTTCCAGACAACGACGGATGCTGTAGCTGCATCATCCGGTTCAGGAAAGTTTTACAAAAACAAACTGATCACCAGGATCGGGGCCCAATGGAAGATCAACAACATGTTCACCGTCAGGGCCGGTGGTTATTATGATCCTACCCCCGTGCCTTCCGACTATCTTGACCCGATGTTACCGAGCACGAACGAGACCGGCCTTACCTGCGGAGTTTCCATATACCCGCTGAAAGGCTTAAGCATTGATGCGTCCTTTGAATACCTGATGGGACAAAAACGTGATGGAATTGCTTCACCCAACGTGAATCCCGGCGATCATAATTTTGCCGGAACCTACAGTACAGCATTCTACATGCCTGGTATCGGTTTAACATATAATTTCTAATCCCTAAAACACGTATATCATGAAAAAAATATTTTTTATCATATTGTCACTTGCATTTCTGACTGCCTGTGAGCGAAAAATTGATGAATTCTCCCCAACATCAAATGGTGTAGATTTTTCCAAATATGTTGCTGTCGGTAATTCACTGACCGCAGGTTATGCTGATGGTGCGCTCTACAATGGGATTAAGATCGGCCAGGATGCATCTTACGCCAATATTCTTGCCAATCAGCTTAAGACCGTCGGACTTACCGGTTTCACGCAGCCATTGATCGGAACAACCGATGGCGTTGGATTTACCATGACCCAGCAAGGTCCGTATTTTACGACCAAATTTACATTACAGTGGCTTCCATCATTTGACTGTAGCGGAAATCCAATTCCTGGTTCGGAAACTGTAAAGCCCTACCTGCTTAATCCTGCAGCAAACCAGGCAACACTTGCCGGGATTCTCGGCACCAGGCCCGTAGATCCGGGTCCATACAATAATATGGGCGTACCCGGTGCCAGAGTTGTTGACCTGTTTACTCCAGGCTATGGCTCATCACAGGGGAATCCATATTTTGCGCGCTTTGCCACCAGCCCGATGACGCCTATTATTCATGATGCGCTGGTTCAGCAACCTACTTTTTTCAGCCTCTGGATCGGCAACAATGATGTCCTGCTTTCGGCCCTGGATGGTACAGATACGGAAATAACACCTTCAAATATATTCGAAATGGCATATCGTGCTGCCGTTGATTCACTTCTGAATTCGGGAAAATCTCCCAAAGGCGTGGTAGCCACCATCCCTGATGTAACTTCGATCCCATATTTTACCACCATTTCGTCACAGCTTCCATACAACGGAGTTTATATGGATTCGGCGCAGGCGGCTCTGACAAATTATGTTTATTTTGCTTCCGGACACTCGAATATCGTATGGAAAGCCGGGTATAATCCTTTCGTGATCACAAATTCAGCCGGCGACCTGGTTCAGATGGGCCCGGAAGATCTTTTCCTGCTCACATTACCAACCAGTAAACTAAAATGCAATCTCATGGGAGTTGTTGATACCACAGTTCACCCGCTTCCTGTTCCCTATCCTATCCCAGGGAAATATGTTCTGCAGAAAAGTGAAATTGACAATCTGCAGGCCAGTGTTAATGCATTCAATACGATCATAAAGAATGTTGCGAATGAAAAGAACCTTGCCCTGGTTGACATGAATGAAACACTGAAAGATTTTGCTTCCGGCATTACTTATGACGGCAATACCTTCAATTTGAATTTCGTGACCGGCGGTATGTTCTCCACTGATGGCATTCATCTCTGTCCTAGGGCGAATGCTGTTACTGCGAATTACTTTATCCAGGCCATAAACAGCAAATACGGGTGTAATATCCCGCAAGTGGATATTAATGAATACCCGGGATTGGTTTTCCCGAATACACATTAATTGAAACTTTATGCTTCTAAAACCGCCTCCGAATTTACGGTGGCGGTTTTTTTATGCAAAAAGGAGGAATGGAGAATGATTACAGGGATTCAAGAAACCGGTTCATGCGGGTGATTGCCTTCCCCCGGTGACTGATGCCGTTCTTCAGGTAGGCCGGCATTTCTGAAAAGGTTTGTTTGTATCCATCTGGCAGGAAGACCGGGTCATAGCCAAACCCTTCGTGCCCTCTTTTTTCTTCAATAATTGTCCCTTCCACTTTCCCTTCGAAGAGGTGCTCCTCCCCTTTGACGATAAGGCAGACCACACAACGGAAACGGGCGCTCCTGTTTGAAGTGGATCCCATTTCCTCCAGGACTTTCACGATGTTGTCTTCAAAACTGCATTGTTCCCCGGCATAACGTGCTGAATAGACCCCCGGTCTGCCGTCAAGCACATCAATCTCCAGTCCGGTATCATCCGCAAAGCAATCCAGCCCGGTCTGATCAAAAACAAACCGGGCTTTCTGCCGGGCATTGCCTTCAATCGTTTCCTGGGTTTCAGGGATTTCGACATCAAATCCGATCTCCTTCAGGCTCCTGATGAGAATGCCGCCGCCGATAATTTCTCTAACTTCCCTTAATTTGTGTGCATTATTCGTTGCAAATACCAATTCCATCTAGATAAATTTAACCCCTTCGGGGTGAAAATATAGTTCATTCTTCATTGCTCATTGCTCATTGCTTTCCCAACGCTTCCTCAATCAACCTTGTGAACAATTCCGTAAGCGTCCATCCATGGGCTTTGGCCATTTTGGGGACAATGCTTTGAGCAGTAAGTCCCGGAACTGTATTCACCTCCAGGAAGTAGTAAGTGTTTTCGCTGAGAATATAATCGAATCGCACGATCCCTGTGCAGTTCAGCCGCTCGAAAAGGAATTCTGAGATCTTTTGGCATTCCGCAGCTTTTTCCGAAGGCAAATCTGCAGGAACAACCTCATCCGACAGGCCTTCCTTATACTTTGCCTCGTAATCAAAGTACTCCTTTTTGCTGATGATCTCTGTTACCGGCAATGATATGATCTGTCCCCGGGATTTCAGTACGCCACAGGTGATTTCACGTCCAGGGATAAATTCTTCCACAATCACTTCATCATCTTCGTGGAAAGCCTTTCTGAGCGCTTCATCAAGATCCTCCTTCCGGTTAACCTTTGACATTCCAACTGATGACCCGCCGTTATTCGGCTTCACAAAGAGAGGGAATGAAAGTTCCGTGGTTATGATCTGTGACGGAAAGAGTTGTGGAGCAAAGAGGTGAACCGATTTTGCCGTCGGTACATTATAAGCGGACACAACATTCTTGCAGAAGCTTTTATTAAATGTCAAGGCAGAGGTGGCAACATTGCAGGAAGTATAAGGGATGCCAAGCATGTCAAAATAGCCCTGCAATTTTCCGTTTTCCCCCGGTGTGCCATGAATTGCATTGAACACAGCATCAAACCTGATGATTTCTCCGTCCAGAAACAGGGTGAAGTCATTCTTATCCACTGCAATCTTTCCTTTCTCTGACAAATGAATCCATTGGTCACCGCATACCTCGATCAGGTAGGGCGAAAACTTCTCCTTATCCAGTTGGAGACTTACCTGTTGTCCGCTCTTAATGGAAATTTCATACTCACCGGAATCTCCTCCGGCAACAATGGCAATGTTCAGCATAAAACTGGTTTTATGCACGCAAAAATACACTAAAAAAAGAACGCGATTGTGCCGGATTCAATTTTTGCTTAAGTTTGCCGGTTAATACAATAAACCTGAGGTTTTCAGGTTTACTTTAAAACCGATCCATGGATTTTTTCAGGTTCCTTGGAAGCAAGAGATTTTTAAAGCACCTCGCTGCGGCGGTTGTAATTGCGGCCATCCTTACCTGGATTGCTTTATTAATGTTGCGGATTTACACCAGTCATGGCGATTACCTTGTTGTTCCTGATTTCAGGGGAAAAACTTTTGAACAGCTGACATCCAACCCGGAATATGGTGATTATTCTTTCATCCTGATGGATTCCGTGTTTGATATCAATAAAACGAGGGGAACTGTATTGCACCAGGATCCATATTCAGGATCAAAAGTCAAGAAAGGAAGGAAGATCTACCTGACCATTGTTTCGTCGATCCCTGAGAAGACAAGCATGCCGGATCTGAAATTCCTTACATTGAGGCAGGCTGTTTCCGAACTCGAAAGTTCCGGACTGAGGGTCGGAAAACTTGAATACATCAAGACCTTTGACGAAGATGCTGTTCAGCAGCAGTTTTTTGAGGGGAAGGTGATCCAGCCCGGCACAAAGATCGACAAAGGATCTGTCATCAACCTGGTGGTAGGCATGGGGTCAAAGGGAATGGATTCAATCTACGGTCCGAAGGTCGATTCGGCGAGTGTGGATTCGTCCGGAGGAATATAGACTGTAGACTGTAGACTGTAGACTGAGGACTGAGAACTGAGGTCAGAGAATAGAGAATAGATGGGGTTCGTTTTCGTAATTCGTAATTCGTAATTCGTAATTCGTAATTCGTAATTAAAAATGCGTTATTTATACATCATCTTGATTTTCATCTTTAGCGGAATTGCTGCAACAGGACAGGAGATCATAACCGGCCTGCAGATCAACCCGGTGATCAGGGCGAAGTTCCTGGAATCTGGCACACTCGGGATGAAGTCGTTTTTGCAGGACACTTCGGCGATCGGCATTCCTTTCTACGATGATTTTACTTCACCCGGGATTTACCCCTCCCCTGCCCGGTGGGCTGACCGTTTCGGGTATGTGAATGATGATTATCCTGTTTATCCTGTTGACCGTGGTGTTCTGACAATGGATGCCATCAGTGATTCCGGGTCGATGTATTCCAATGCTATTGCAGGACCTTCTACGTTCATAGCAGATCACCTTACATCACGCTATATCCGGCTTGATTCACTTTTTTCACCTGTACCCAAGCCTGTGACCGTTGCTGACTCAATTTACCTCAGTTTCTATTACCAGCCGCAGGGAAGGGGCCTGGCACCGCTTTCCGTCGACTCACTTGTCCTGGAATTTCTCGTTCGTCCCGCTCATGACACCATCACCGCAACCGACACCCTGTTTATTCCCGATCACTGGAAACATATCTGGTCTGCGCCCGGGATGTCGCTTGATACTTTTTATCTTCAGAACAACAAATACTTCAAGCGTGTCATGATCCCCATCCTTGACAGTGCCCTTTTTTACAAAAACACATTCAGGTTCAGGTTTTACAATTATGTCAGCCTTGCGACTTCATCTCAGCCAAGCTGGCAAAGCAATACCGACCAGTGGAATATCGATGACATCTATCTTAATGCCGGGCGAACCTGGTACGATACGATCAGGAAATCAATCCGGTTTGTGGAAAGAGCACCTTCATTTCTCGCTAACATGACGGCCCTGCCGAATGACCAGTATGCCAACAATCCTGCCGGCGAAATGGCCGATTCAGTGCAGATGCTTATCAGCAACAGGGATACGGTGGCTCATAATTCGACATACAGTTACACGGTGAATGAAGTGGAAGGAAGTTTCACAAAATCATACTCCAGTACATTTAACCTGACATCCTATTACCAGTATGATTTCCCATACACAATACGTCCGCCAATTCCGTTTCTTTTCCCGATCACAGCAGCCGACAGTGCCAGTTACCTGATCCGGCACATCATTCGTGACAACACCCCGGGATCAGTGCTGGGTGATACAATTTCGAGCTATCAGAACTTTTACAACTATTATTCCTATGATGATGGAACCCCGGAAGCGGGGTATGGGTTAAAAGGTGCGTTTGCCATGCTCGCCTACCGCTTCCTCTTATTCAAATCACCTGATACATTGCGTGCAGTGAGGATATTCTTCAATCCGACCCTCAGCGAAGCCAACCAGCAGTTCTTTTACCTTGTTGTGTGGAACGACCACAACGGGAAACCCGGGGATACGATCTATTCAAATATTGAATATGTACGTTATCCTGATACCATCAATAAATTTGTCACCTATCATCTGACCCGGCCGTTGAGGATCACAAGTACATTCTATGTGGGCGTGATCCAGACAACCGATGACAACCTGAATATCGGGTTTGACAAATACGATGATGCACATCAGAACATCATGTATAATGTGATCGGTCAATGGCTGACTTCTTCCCAGACCGGATCTCTGCTGATGCGCCCCGTCTTAGGAAAACCAATACCGGTAGGGATTCCCCGGTTGCCAGCCATACCAGGCCGGCTTTTGATCTACCCGAACCCGGCAACCACGGGATCCATTACTGTTGAAATCCCTTCAACACGGGAATACAGCGGTTCCAACCAGTTGAGGATTAAATTAGTCAATGTTTACGGACAGGTTGTTTATTCAGGAATGTATTCCCGCACCATCCACCTGGCCGATATTCCTGCAGGTATATATCTCGTGGAAGTCTCCGGTATGACCGATGGAAAGTCATTTAACGGGAAACTGATCATCACAAAATAATTTTTTCATCATCCATGTCTGACATCAACTTCCCGGAAGAATCGAATGAGTTGTACGAGCACTTCCGGTTCACCGTTGATAAAAAACAAGGTCTGCTCAGGATTGACAAGTACCTGATGATGAAAATCGGAAATGCTTCACGCAACAGGATCCAGAATGCCGCTCATGCCGGGAATATCCTGGTGAATGACAAAATTATCAAGCCGAATTACAAAGTCAAACCCGACGATGTGATCAGCATTGTTCTTGCATATCCGCCACGGGATACAGAAGTTTATCCCGAAAACATCCCTATCCGGATCGTATTTGAAGATGATGATATCCTGGTGGTCAACAAGGAGCCTGGCATGGTTGTCCATCCGGGGCACGGGAACTATACGGGCACGCTGCTCAATGCACTGGTCTATCATTTCCGGAATGAGGTTAACAACACAGACAAGGAGATCAAGCCCTATCTTGTTCACAGGATCGATAAAGACACCTCGGGCATCCTCCTCGTTGCCAAAAGTGAATATGCCCAGACAAAGCTCGCGAAACAGTTCTTTGATCATACGATTGACAGGAAATATGTGGCCCTGGTATGGGGAAACCTGAAAGACGATACAGGTACGATCTCAGGTTTTATCGGGAGAGATATAAGGGACAGACTGGTCATGAGGATCTATGAGGAAGAGGAAAAAGGACGCCATTCTGTTACTCATTATAAAGTGCTGGAACGATTCGGTTATGTTACGCTGGTTGAATGCACACTGGAAACAGGCCGCACCCATCAGATACGGGCTCATTTCAATCACATCGGCCATCCGCTGTTCAATGATGAAAAATACGGTGGTGATGTAATCTTAAAAGGAACTACCTTTTCCAAATACAAGCAGTTCGTCCAGAATTGCTTCAGACTTATGCCACGACAGGCATTGCATGCAAAGCTCCTGGGATTCAAACACCCCGTCACTGGTGAATACCAGCTTTATGATTCGGAACTTCCGGAGGACATGAATGCAGTGGTCATGAAGTGGCGCACTTACTGTGGTCAGAAGTCAGAGGACGGAGGTCAGACGACAGAGGGTTGAGAACAGAGGATGGAGAAAAGAAGATTGAGGATTTATACCAAAACCAGGGGGTAATGACGAACGAAATCAAACAAAAATACTCGCGGACGAGATCGGCTGAAGCAGTTATTGTTTCGGTTTATTTCTGGGTATCGTTGTTTGGATTATCTTCAATTTTATTCATTGTTTCGGTTTTAGTATTTGCCTGTACTTTCTGGTTCGATAAAAATCTGAAAATCCTTCATAAATATACCTGCCTCTGGTCTGCCATCATCCTCTTCCTAAACCCTTACTGGAAGATAAGGATTACAGGCAGGGAAAAAATTGACAGGAAAGCAACCTATGTCATGATTTCCAATCATCAGTCGGGTGCAGATATCCTTGTTCTGTACAAATTGTTCGTTCATTTCAAATGGGTTGCAAAGAAAGGATTGTTCTCCATCCCCTTTATCGGCTGGAATATGGCACTGAATCGTTATATTGCGATTGAAAGGTCCCAGGGGCGGAGCAAACTGATGATGATGGACAAAGCTGAAAAGTCGGTGCGGGAAGGCAATTCCGTTATGATCTTCCCTGAAGGAACACGAACAAGGACCGGTCAGCTTCAAACCTTCAAATCAGGAGCTTTCAGGCTTGCCAAAGAAACCCGGTCCCCCATTCTCCCGATTGTCATCCAGGGAACGTTCTATGCAATACAAAAGGGTGGATTTATCATTCACAGAAATACGCGGATCAGGGCAATCGTGCTCGACCCTATTCCGTATGATGAATTCAAAGATATTGAACTGAATGTGCTGACGCGAAGTGTTCATGATCTGATACTCGCGCGGCAAAACAGCGAAGATACCACCGTAGGATAAATCAAATCATGCTCCGTCAATTCACAGGTCGATAGAAGGAATCCCTTTCTACCGGGATCCTGCCTGCATCCAGGATCAAATGCGTCATTTCCGAAACAGTCATTGAGGGGGACTGTTCGTCAGAACCTGCAAGCGAATAGATGCGCGTTGAATCATTGATGGTGCCATCGAGGTCATCCACACCGAATGAGAGTGCCAGGCGGGCTGTCTGCTTACCCGACATGGGCCAGTAACCTTTGATATGAGGGAAATTGTCAAGGAAGATCCGTGAAACAGCATAGTTTCGCATGTCTTCAACGATCGTTGCCTCACGGATCGCCGTAAGTTCATTGTTCCTGTTCCTGAATTTCAAAGGAATAAAGGCATTAAAGCCATGTGTCCTGTCCTGGAGTTCCCTCAGCATCAACAGATGATGTATGCGATGATTGTACCCTTCGATATGACCATAAAGCATGGTGGCGTTGGAAGGAATTTCAAGCTGGTGTGCCGTTTCATGTATGGCAAGCCATTCGCTGGCCGAGGCTTTTGAACCACAGATCTTTCTCCGGATGGTCTTGTCGAAGATTTCAGCTCCTCCACCTGGAATTGAGTCCAATCCGCAGGATTTCAGATACTTTAACCCCTGCAGATTATCCATCCGTGATTTTTTTACAAGATGATCGATCTCAACGGCCGACAAGGCTTTAATATGTATTTCCGGGCGGATTTTCTTGATCTTCTGCAGCAATTCGCCAAAGTAGAAGATATCCTTATCCGGATGTACGGCACCGGTAATGTGAACTTCCCTTACCGATCCATCCTGGGAACCAACAAGCGCCAGCATTTCATCTAAGCCCAACTCCCAGCTTGATTTCGTAAAATGATGTGAATAAGAACAAAATTTGCACTTATTGATGCAGATGTTGGTTGGCTCGATATGGAAATTCCGGATAAAATACACTTCATTCCTGCACTTCTGACGACGTACAAACTCAGCAAGCATGCCAAGAAAGCCCACTTCAGCTTTTTCGAACAGGATCAGTCCTTCCTCAGGAGTCACCCTCTCAGAGCGAAACACCTTGTGTGCGATTTCAAGAAGCGGATCTGATATCTTCAGTCCGGATATGATCGCGTTGATATGAAGCGGTTTCAATAGTTACAGGCTAAAAAGTTTTTCCACGGCAAAGGTAAGGATTATTGAAAGTCCGAAAATAGAAACCCATCGTGTAATTCAGGATCAGTACTTGATCACTTTTTTCTTGAACATCTGGCCGGGGATCGATACTTTGATCACATAAAGTCCGACAGGAAGGTTCTGTGCTCCGGAAAAGAAAATTTCATTATTGGTGTTTGCAACTGTTGTTTTTAAAACTTCTCTGCCCGTCACATCTTCAAATGATATCGTGACCTCATCAGGCCATGTTCCTGTAAGATAGAACCGGAGAACTTCTTCATGCGTAAAAGGTACCGGCCCGATTTTCAGAGTAGGTTTAACATACGGTTGTGGTCCAGGTTTGGAGATCAATCCGTCAAGGTAAAATGGCTCCATTCCCGCAGGGTCCAGCCAGTATTTGAGGCATGTTGCCGAATCCGTTCCATTCCTGTCCCAATGGTAAGAAAATTTTCCATAATAGTCCGGTGCAAACAAGTGGATCGAATCACAGTTTGAAGCGCCGCCAGTCAGTGTTCCCGTGATCCTGCCCCGGAAATCGAATAACGGTGAACCTGAGGAACCACCTTCCGTTACACCATGACCGTTCTGTGTTTCGGTCCAGTAAACTTTCCAGTGCGTTTCTCCCGGATCTCCGTTCAGATCAGATTGAACCAGTGATGATGTATACGTTGAAATCTTTTTCACATCGCCATATGGATGATGAATTCCGACACCCTGCGGACTCGTTGTATCTTTCCTGTTCCACCCGTTATAAACCACATCCAATGAATCCGGGATCAGGTTATTCATCAGGACCAGGAAAAAGTCGGAACCCAGATCGGTTGGTGTACCCGATTTCGCTTTCAATGTACCTCCGACATAATCCCTTGATTTTGCATATGTCCCGTTTTTACACGATGTTGTTTCATACCAGAATGTAAATATCCATTGCTGAATGTCGTCAGGCGTTGCATAGTCTCCGCAATGGTGTGCCGTGAGGATATAAGGCTTCTTATCCTGAAGTGTATTGTTTACAAGGGAACCGGAGCACCAGAATGAACTTCCTGCTTTTTTCACCTTGATCCTCGCAACGCCTTTCTTTTGTTTCTGCCAGGTCTCCCCCTCAGGACAGTTGATGTTCACTTCACAGGCACCTGACCTGTCTTTCCCATCGACGGACGATGGTTCTCCGGGAACTCCACGGTACGCATAGGCAATTTCGAAAAGATGCAGATCAGGATAAGCTGTAATTTCCGGAGGCTGGTAATATTCGAGTGTCATTTTTTCTCCGGAAACAAGTTCTGTTGCAAAATACCCCGATTTTGAATTTTCCTGGCTGGTAAAAGCGCCTAATACTTCCGTCTTCCCTTCACTATACAAAAAAAGTTCACTTCCACCCGAAAGATGATACCGGTTAAAATAGGCTGAAAGGCCAAGCGCACCGGGCACAAACACGGTAACCCTCCATAATCTGGCGCCATCCGGCAGATCGGTCCATGTACCTGCTGTACCTGGGCTGATGTCTGTCTTAAGGTTGACTGCAAAACGATAGGGCAACGGTTGTTTCTCGTCCTCTTCATGGATCTTTCCCATCAAAGGAGGGGGCAGTTCAACTACGGAGATCTCATCCTGAGAAATAGAATAGCGTGAACTTGGGAGCATAGCTTGTACTGATCCCTGCTCATATCCAGGCTTGGACAGGAGGCAGAATATCGCAATGGCCGTATAAAGGAAATAAACTGGTCTGATTGTCAAGAGGCTGAATTTAGATCGTTGAAAACCTATTTCTGTATTACTATTTTTCTTATGCCTGATTCATGATTACCTGATGCTGACAGATAGAAAACTCCTCCCGGTACCCCGGAAACATCCATGACAAATCCTGTATTGGCCATACCGGCATGTTGATCCCGGGCAACCGCTTCACCAAGGCCATTGTAAAGGATGAAAGAGTAAATTCCTTCGGCATGATCTCCAAAAGTAATAAAAATTTTATCTCTGGCGGGATTCGGATAAACTGTCAACAGATCAGGTGCATGCGAATCCTCCGTCCCTGTGTTGGTGCTGATCTGGATATCATCCACCATAAAGATAAAGGCAGTGTCGGAAACGCATTGTATTGCAACATAAACATCCTGTCCGGCATAATTATTCAGGCTGTATTGACGATATCCCCAGTCAATAGGTGCCTGCTGCGAAACCGGTCCGGAAATTATCGTAAAGTCTGCAGGGTTGTTTGTGGTTGTGGAAACACCGATATTAAAGCGTTCAAATCCATACATTGTATTATACGTCTTACACCAGAAACCGATCCTGGAATTGGAGACCAGCGTAAGTTTAGGAGATATCAGCCATTTGTCGTTCGGGTTATACGGTGGTGATGAAGAAATACAAGCTCCGAACCGTGATCCTCCATGTGGCTGTATTCCTGCATCAGTCATTGGCGGAACAACGGAAGCCGGATTAAATGATATGTAGGCAAAAGGATCTCCGGTATTCGGAAAAATATGCCCCGTGATCGTATAAGTCGGACCACCGTTAACATCTGCAATCATCCACGGGCTGAAATCGAGGGAAAAATCAGACTGGCTTTCAAAATCCAGGAAAGCAGTTGACGGAAATCCTGTCGTGACGGATATATATCCCGTTTTTGTCCTGGAATTGTTGCCTGTATTATTGCTTACTGTCAGAGTTACATCATAAACACCCGGCGCTTGATAAATGATCCCGGAAGGGTTCTGAACATTCGATGTGGCAGGAGTCCCACCCTGGAAGGTCCAGTTCCATTGTGTTGGAGTCCCCTCGGAATTATCCGTAAAACTGATTGCGTCACCAACCTTGATATTAGTCTGGCTCGCAATGAAATCTGCCAGTAAGGGAATGTTGGAGTCGGTGTAAACTGCGAGGTCATCGATCATAAAAATAAATGAATCGGTTGATACGCACTGTATACCAATGTATACCTGCTGGTTGTTGTATGCTGAAAGGCTGAATGTTTTTTTCGTCCAGAATGTATCAGCAAGCAGGGGTGTAACCCCGGAAATGAAGGTAAAGCTTGATGGATTGCTGTCAGTGACAGAGATCCCGATCCGGAATTTCTCAAGACCATAATCGGCCGTGTATGACTTGACCCATAAACTTAAAGAGCCATTTGTATCAAGATGTATTCGCGGGGTAATGAACCAGTCATTGTTTGGGGGTGTGGTTGCAGAGAAACAGGCTCCAAAACGATTACCTGAATGCGGATTGATCCCCGGGTTCGTGATCGGAGGCGTCGTGGTCGCCGGATTGAAGGCAATGTATGCAAAAGGTGTTCCCGAATGAGGAAACGTAATTCCCTGGAATGTGTATGTCGGCTTTCCGTCGCCATCAATTACGGTCCAGGGAGAAAACGTCAATGAGAAATCAGGGATCGATTCGAAATCCATGGAATAAACCACCCGGCCTTTCTCTGTCATGCAATCCTTATTTACCGGTAGATTCCTTGAAAAAGGTCCTTGTCCGAACGCCTGTTGAAAAAGTCCGGTCAATAGAAGGAACAAGCCAAGTTGGTAAAAGTTCAATGTCTTCATAGATCCTTTTTGTTAATGATATGCAAAGATACATGAATGGCGATTAAGCAGAAAATGCATTCCCTCATTTCATAAATAATTGTACTTTTGGTGCCTGATGCTGGAGGTCGGAAGATTGAGGATTGAGAATAGAGGATGGATGGAAAAAGTTTAGTGCCTGAAGCCCGAAGCCTGTTCCCGCTTTCGCTGGAATGACGGAAAGGGGAAAGCCTGTAGCCTGAAGCCTGAAACCTGTAACCCAAAAAGTAAAAATTACTAACACTACGCCAATGGAACAAACCCGGATTCTGAAGAAAGATCCTCCCGCCGTTTTACGATGGATCGTGCTGGTTTTTATCAGCCTTGCCATGTTCGGCAATTATTACATTTATGACTGTATCAGTCCACTGGCCGATGTTTTAAAATCCCAGCTTCATTTTACCGATAAGAATCTTGGCTTGTTGCAAGGGATCTATAGTATTCCCAACATTTTCATGGTGCTGATCGGAGGGATCATTATTGATAAGATCGGAACAAAGAAGGCAGCCCTCATTTTTGCCGTGCTTGTTTTCATTGGAGCTTTGTTCACCACGATCAAGGGCGACATCGTTTTTATGGCCACCGGCCGGCTGATTTTCGGACTTGGAGCTGAGTCAATGATCGTTGCAATCACAACAATACTTGCCCGGTGGTTTAAAGGGAAAGAGCTTTCGTTCGCATTCGGTCTGAACCTGACGATCGCACGGCTCGGGTCGTTCCTTGCCCTCAATTCCCCGACATGGGGAAAATCAATGTTTGTTTACTGGCAGAACCCTTTGTGGATCGCCGTCGGAGCCGGGGTTATTGCCGTTGCCACCCTGGTCATCTATTACCTTATTGATATATTTTCGGAAAAGTCTTACAATTTACAGAAAGAAGGTAACCAGGATAAGGTCGTTCTGAAAGACCTTTTCAAATTCGGAAAATCCTTCTGGTTCATCACCCTTCTTTGCATAACCTTTTATTCAGCGATGTTCCCTTTCCAGACATTTGCCGTGAAATTTTTCAAGGATGTGCATCTCACTGGGCTGTCGGATGATGTCGCCCGTGGAATGGGTGGATTCCTTTCCAGCCTGCTTACACTTTCGGCGATGATCCTCACCCCTCTTTTCGGACTCCTGTCGGATAAGATCGGGAAACGATCATTGCTCATGATGTTCGGATCCTTGCTTATCATCCCGGTATACCTTATCATGGGCTATGTCGTGCACGCTGTTGTTTTGCCACAGTCGGTGATCGACCTCTTTACCTCATCCGGAGAGAATACAGGATTCCTGGGTGGGATCGTTTACTTCGGGAATATGATCGGGACGCTCTTCACCTATTTCCCGAACATTGCGATCCCCATGGTCATCATGGGTATTGCATTCTCATTGATCCCAGCCATTATGTGGCCTTCTGTCGCCCTTATTGTTGACCATTCCAAGTTGGGAACAGCCTACGGGTTGATGACCATGATCCAGAACATCGGACTGGCCGGCTTTAACCTCATGGTTGGGTGGGCCAATGATTATTCAAATGCAAGTGCAGCCAATCCCGGCGGTTATCACCTGGGCATGTGGATATTCAGCAGCCTTGGATTCTTCGGACTTTTCTTTGCATTCATGCTGAGACGAAATGAAAATGGACCGAATTCCCATGGATTGGAATACGGAACATCCTATAATAAAAAACCTGCATGACGAAGATCCTGCTGGTTGCAGCAACCAAATTTGAAATCCGGCCATTATTAAGCAAGTTGAACCCAAGAGGTGCAACCAGTGAACATTTGCTGCATTATCAATGGAAAAACACGGCGATCGATGTTCTGATCCCTGGTATCGGTATGGTACAAACCGCATATCAGCTGGGAAAACAGCTGACCCAGGTAAATTATGACCTGGCCTTCAATGCCGGTATCGGTGGATCTTATTCGGAGGATCTGAAAATCGGTGAAGTTGTTGAAATTTACGAAGAATGCATTTCGGAAATGGGTGCCGAAGATGGTGATAATTTTTTAACAGTCTTTGACCTTGGGCTGGTTGACCCTGATGTACACCCTTACAGCCAGGGAAAGCTTGTCAACACAAACCGGATCAACAATACAGCATTGCGGAAATTAAGGAAGGTCCGGGGAGCAACTGCAAATACAGTGCACGGCAATATCATCAGCATCGAGAAATTCCGCTCACATTTTAAAGCGGAGATCGAATCGATGGAAGGGGCCGCTTTTTTCTATGCCCTCCTGCATCAGCAAATACCTTTTTCCGAGATCAGGGCCATTTCAAACAGGGTTGAAACCCGTGATAAATCAAAGTGGGACCTTGAACTTGCCCTTAAAAACCTCAACAACACACTGGCAGAGATTATCAAAGAGCTGATATCCTGATAAATCAAAATGAAAAATTAAAAATGAAGAATTAACAGTCAAAGCCCGGATAACCGGTAATTATGTTTAGGTTAACTCTTCACTCTTAATTCTTAATTCTTAACTTTTAATTGAACAATGTCCAACCTTTCCTTAGCCTTCAGTCCATGCCCGAACGATACATTCATTTTCGAGGCTATGGTCCACAACCGGATCGACACGGAAGGCCTTGAGTTCAATGTGGAGCTGGCGGATGTGGAAGCCCTGAACCACAAAGCAATGGGCGGAACAGTCGATGTATGTAAAGTAAGTTACCATGCATATCTTTACCTGCTGAGAAATTATGTGATGCTGAATTCCGGCGGGGCACTTGGTTTCAGGAATGGACCGATCCTTATCAGCCGCAGGAAATATCATCCGGAAGAAGTCGGCCAACTTTCAATAGCGATCCCCGGGGAATTTACCACCGCCCATCTCCTTCTAAAAATAGCTTTTCCGAATGCAGGAACAAAAAGGGTCGAAATTTTCAGCGATATTGAAAGGTTAATCCTGGATGGCACGTATGACGCGGGTGTAATCATTCATGAAAACCGCTTCACCTATGAAAAGAAAGGCCTGTTCAGGATCATGGATCTTGGTGAACACTGGGAACAACTTACACAATGCCCGGTACCACTCGGTGGAATTGTTGTAAAAAAGAGCCTGGGTTATGATACCATCAACAAGCTTAACCGGGTCATGCGCAGAAGTGTTCTGTTTGCCCTGGAAAACCCTGAAACTCCGATGGCATTTGTAAAACAAAATGCACAGGAGATGGACGAAGAAGTGATGAAAAAGCACATCCAGCTTTATGTTAATGATTTTACAGTCGACCTTGGACTGGGTGGAAGAAAAGCCGTTATGAAACTTTTTGAGTTTGCCGAAAAACTGAATATCCGGGATTGACCCTGAAAAAATGATCTTTGAATTTGCAATATAACCTGTTTAATCCGAGTCCAGATAATGGAATCAAACCATACGCCTGTGCAAATTGCAAAAGCCTACCAGTCGGCGGTTTCGAAAGGGCTGATCAGGGAGGAAGATACCGCCGTCATTTTTTATGATCTTACCTATCTGGAAAACCGGGTCGGTGACCTCAAAAAGCTTTTCCCGCCGGCCACGATTCATGGGATTGCCATGAAAGCCAATCCACTGGCCAGGATCCTTGAATTTCTGAAGAAACTTGATACAGGTGTAGAAGTAGCCTCCCTCGGGGAACTGATCCTTGCCCGAAAAGCAGGCTATACACGCGAAAAGATCATATATGACTCGCCTGTAAAGACAATTCCCGAACTTGAGTATGCCCTGGCAGAGGGTGTACACATTAATGCCGATTCAATTGCAGAACTTTCAAGGATTGCAAACCTGAAAGTAAAGCTTCACAGTGAAAGTACTGTCGGTATCAGGATCAATCCGCAGGTCGGTTTGGGAAAGATAGTTGAATCAAGCGTGGCAGGAGAATATTCAAAGTTTGGCGTCGCCCTGAAAACAGGCAAAAATGAACTGGTAAAGGCTTTCAGGGACTACAGCTGGCTTACAGGTGTCCACCTCCATGTAGGATCCCAGGGATGCCCGATGGAAATGCTGCTGAACGGAATAGGAGTCGTCTATGAATTTGCAGAAGAAGTCAATGAAATACTTGGTTCCAGGCAGATAAACATTTTCGATCTGGGCGGAGGATTTCCAGTATCCTATTCGGGGAGCGAAAAACCCATCGCCATGGAGGATTATGCTCAACAGATCAGTTCTAGATTTCCTGGTTTGATCGGTTCGGACTTAAAGCTTCAAGCTACGGGCCGCGAGCCTAAAGCCCGAAGCCCGAAGCCCGAAGTCCAAAGCCTGCAGCCTGCAACCTGGCGCCTGATCACTGAATTCGGCCGCTGGGTCCACGTTAATTCCGGATGGGTGGCAAGCCGTATAGAGTATGTGAAAAGTGACCCGGGAATAAAAACAGCCATGATCCATGTCGGAGCCGATCTGTTCCTTCGCGAATGCCTGAGTCCGAAGGATTGGCAGCACGAATACAGCGCGCTCGATAAAACCGGGACCCTGAAGTCCGGAACAGACAACATGCCATATAATCTTGCAGGTCCGTTGTGCTTTTCCGGTGATATCCTCGCCAAACATATACCATTGCCGGTTTTGGAAGAAGGTGATACGATAATCGTTCACGATACGGGGGTTATACATTTAGTATGTGGTCAAGGTATAACAGTCGTCAAACACCAAGGATCCTCGGGTATTATAATGATGGTGAAAAATTTGAGATCCTGAAGGAACGTGAAGGATTCGGTGAACTGGCAGGTTTCTGGGAATAATTCTTACTTTTACAATAAAAGAGACGCATCATGATCGTTGTTACAGGAGCAGCAGGATTTATCGGAAGCTGCATGATTTCTGAATTGAACAGGAATGGCATCGGGGATATCATCCTTGTAGATGATTTCTCGCATCGTGAAAAGAAAAACAATTATACGGGAAAACGCTACCTGTACAAGGTTGACCGTGAAGATTTCTTCCTCTGGCTCGAATCGAACCATAAGGAGGTTGAAATGATCTTTCATATCGGTGCTAGAACCGACACGACGGAATTCAATATGGCTGTATTGGATGAACTCAACCTGAATTACAGCAAGAATGTGTGGAAGGCTTGCATCAAATACGAAATTCCCCTGATTTACGCCTCATCGGCTGCGACTTATGGCGATGGCGCATATGGGTATAATGACGATCACAGCATCATTCCCTCACTTCAGCCGCTCAATCCATACGGAGTTTCGAAAAACGAGTTCGACAAGTGGGTCCTTCGTCAGAAAGAGACTCCTCCGTATTGGTATGGCCTGAAATTTTTCAATGTTTACGGGCCGAATGAGTACCATAAAGGGCGTATGGCATCGGTGATTTTCCATTCATTTAAACAGGTCACAGAAAAAGGGGTCGTGAAACTGTTCCGGTCTCATAAGCCGGAATATACGGATGGTGGCCAATTACGCGACTTTATTTATGTAAAGGACGTAACCCGGGTGCTGTTTTTCCTGATGTGGTCGCATAAAAATCCGGGGATTTACAACCTGGGGACCGGAAAAGCAAGGACCTTTCTTGACCTGGTAACTGCAGTTTATGCTTCACTTAACCTTCCTCCGGTCATCGAATTCATCGACACCCCTGAAGATATTCGCGATAAATATCAATACTTCACAGAAGCGAATATGGAAAAGTTGAGAAATGCCGGGTATTCGCAACCCTTCTCCACACTTGAAGAAGGAATTTCGGAATATGTTAATGAGTACCTGGTACCTGGTAAGTACTTCTGAATAATTACGAATTACGAATTACGAAAAGAAGTTCTTCACTGTTCACTATTCACTGTTCACTGTTCACTGAATTGCTTTTCCACAATATTATTCCAATTCTCAACAAATTATTTTGTTTTTTGAAATTTCTCCTTATATTTGTTGCAAGATGCGGTAAACCAAGCTTAACCTTAACAAATTGATGAGCTTTTTCAGATCAATTTTTCTTGAAGGGAAACACAATCAACATATATATTCCGTTTATCTTTATGTCTTTTATTATTGCAACTAACTTATTATTAACAATTAAACAATAAGAAGGAAAAATATTTACGATCTTCCAAAGCAAATACAACCATTTACAGACCTTCCCGATTCCTGATCCTTATCCGGTGTTCATCTGCATGCATCGCGATATATGGAATGCGGAAAGGTTTCATTATGTTCAGAAATTCCCAAAACAGAAATAAAAAAAATAGTAATCCCCAAAAACTGAAATGAAAATGAAAACAAACAGATTTACTTTGATGGGCATGAAACTATTTCTCATGCTGTTGTTCCTGGTGTCGTTTACGGCGGCCAGATCGCAATCCTGCGAAGTCTCCTTGCGAAATGATACGTTGGTAGATGCCAGTCACATCCTTGTTGATGTGTACGTGAAATCGACATGGGCAAGCGGACCTTTTTCCTATGCATCAGGACAGTACAAAATAACCTTTAATAATGCCATGCGGAATGGAGGTACAATATTCTGCAGCTTGGTTTCTGGATATTCTGACCTGACAAATGCATCCCAGATCCCTACAGCCATGGCCCAGCCAACCAGTCCCACCGCTACTTTTTTCAGGGTTCTGGCACAGGCCAATCCACCCGACCAGGCATCGGGTTCACAGATTTCTGCAGCCGGGATAGGCACAAGGATCTGCCGTATAAGCATTTTCAACAGCAGCAATGGAACGGTAGGCGGAACACCGGTAAGCTTCGGACAGGTACTGGCAAATCTTGCACCTACCGCAGCTGCACCCACAGGATCAGCTGTGTTCTATATGTCGGCCGCCAACACTGCAGTATTATGCAGTCCGTTAACAATGAATGCAACGTATTTGACAAATCCCACCCTGAACCTTGCAATCAATACAACTTACACACTTACAGGAGGCAGTTACTGCCCGGGTGGAAGTGTAAATGTCATATTAAGCGGTTCAGAAACCGGTGTAAAATACATGCTTAAGAAAGACGGCGTTGCTACTGATCCAATTAAACCAGGAACCGGAGCTGCCCTTGATTTCGGCACTCAGACCGCAGGCACCTACACTGTTTTCGCATGGCGTGCCGCTGAATACATCAGCAATCTTTTTGGTCCTGCAACTGTCACTGCAAACCCGGCTTCTGTCGGAGGAACGGTAACACCTGCCATCATCTCAATTGGGGTCGGAGCTCCGACCGGGGCAATGACTCTTTCGGGCCACACCGGAACGATCCTCAACTGGCAGAAACAATTCAATGCAGGAGGTTATACAGATATCCCCGGAACTGCAGGTTTGACAGTTTACCCAGGCGAAAATCTAGGTACAGCCGGAACTTATAATTACAGGGCTGTTGTTCAATCAGGAACCTGCGCAAGCGCAAACAGCGTACAGAACCAGGTTACCGTGACAAGTGGTCCTCAGAATGCCCCGATCACAACAGCCGGTTCAGTAAGTGCCTGCCCGGGTACTGCCATAACCATCCCGATCACAGTGAATGCTTTCACGGATATCACATCGGTATCACTTCGTCTTGATTATGATGCAGCCCTGATGTCATTTTCCAGCTTTGCCAACTCGAATCCTTTACTTACAGGTATCCTGATGAATGATGTAACCACCGGTGTCGGTACCATCCGGAAAATTGTCATCGTCTGGACAAGTGTTACTCCTCTTTCCCTTACTTATGGTTCAAAATTGCTGGATGTAAACTTCAACTATATCAGCGGTGCTCCGACGCTTGCCTTTAACAACACGGCAAACGGTGGTCAGGATTGCGAATATGCCGATCTGAATGGCAATCCATTGCCTGATACTCCAACAGCCACCTATTATTTTGATGCAACCGTAACAAGCCTCGCTCCGGCTGCTGCAGGTGCCATTACAGGTCCCGCTTCAGTTTGCCAGGGAGCACAGGGTGTTGCTTATTCCGTTGCTCCGATTGCGAATGCAACCGGTTACAATTGGGTATTGCCATTAAATGCCAATATCGCCACCGGTGGCGGTACCGCTTCAATAACCGTTAATTTTGCAACGAATGCTGCATCAGGAAATATCACAGTGAACGGAACCAACGCATGTGCCGCTGGTGGTGCAACTTCAACCTTGCCTGTAACCGTAAACGCTTCTCCGGTGCCAACGATCACAACAGGACCTATAAACATTTGCGGTATTCCAAGTACAGGAAACGTCTATACCACCCAGGCAGGAATGTCAGCCTACAACTGGACGACCTCAGCAGGTGGCTCAGTCACAGCAGGACAGGGAACAAACTCTGCAACCATTACCTGGTCAACAGCAGGAGCCCAGTGGGTAACAGTAACATATAGCAACGCAAGTTCCTGCTCAGGAACCTCTGTACAGTATAATGTTACAGTAACAGCTCTGCCGGTTCCCATAGTAACAGGTCCGACACCCTGCGGAACAGGATCAACCGGAAATGTTTATACGACCGAAGCTGGGATGACAAACTATCTTTGGACAGTTTCTGGCGGAGGTACAATTACCTCAGGCGGAGGAACTTCAAACAATACTGTAACTGTAACCTGGACCACTGCAGGAAACCAAACGGTCTGTGTTAATTATACCAATGGTGGAGGTTGCACAGCTACAGCACCAACCTGTTTCCCGGTTGTTGTCAGCGCATTGCCAGGTCCCGCAGGAGCGATCACCGGACCAACAACCGTTTGTCCGAATTCAGATGTCACCTTCTCCGTTGCCCCGATCTCCCTTGCAACAGGATATAGCTGGAACGTAACCGGAATCGGAACCATCACTTCAACCCTGCCGTACACCAATACGATCACTGTACATATTATCAATACACCAGTTGCAGGCACAGTATCAGTTTTCGGAACCAACGTCTCCGGAAATGGTACACCATCCAATCTTGCAGTCGGTGTGTACACATCACCGGTTCCTGTAATTACCGGACCTGCATCTGCATGTCTCAATTCCACTGGTAACGTTTATACAACAGCTGCAGGGATGACCAATTATGTATGGTCTGTATCATCCGGTGGGGTGGTGACAGCCGGTGGTGGTACCTCAAACAATACTATGACTGTTACCTGGAATACCGTGGGTCCCCAGCTGGTCATGGTGAATTATTCGAATGCAAACGGTTGCCGCGCTATAACTGCAACTGTTTTCAACGTGACCGTCAATGCACTGCCGACACCGACATTTACAACAGGCCCGACATCTGTTTGTACTGGCACAACAGGGAATGTTTACACAACCCAGTCTGGTATGACAAGTTACGTTTGGACGGTTTCTGCAGGCGGAACAGTTACTGCAGGCGGTACCGCAACAAGCAACACGGTTACCGTAACCTGGAATACAGCAGGTGCTCAGACTGTTTGCGTCAACTATAATAATGCAAACGGATGTAGCGCTGCCGCACCAGTTTGCACTAACGTGACTGTCAACCCGAGACCGACACCGACGATCACTGGCCCGGCATCAGCTTGTGTTGGCTCAACAGGAAATGTTTACACCACACAGACCGGCATGACTGGATATACCTGGACAATTACGGGAGGCACCATCGTTTCCGGTGCGACCACCAACAGCGTCACGGTGACCTGGAATACAGCAGGTGCACAGTCAATCTGTGTCAACTACACCAATGCCAGCTTATGTTCAGCTACTGCACCAGTCTGTTATGCTGTAACCGTGAATGCACTGCCGGTTCCGACCATCACAGGTCCGAATACAGCATGCCTTGGTACAACAGGTCTTGTTTATACAACCCAGACTGGAATGACCAACTATACCTGGACCGTTACAGGTGGAACGATTACTGCCGGCCAGGGAACAAACAGCGTTACAGTAACCTGGTCCACTGTCGGAGCACAGACTGTATGCGTCAACTATACCAACGCAAGCTTATGTACTGCCGCAGCACCCGCATGTTATAATGTTACTGTCAGTACACTTCCTGTACCAACGATCACTGGTCTCAATAGCCTTTGCGTTAATTCAGGATACTACACCTACACAACACAAACCGGTATGACCAATTATGCCTGGTCAATTTCAGCAGGTGGCTCAATCACGAGCGGACAAGGAACCAGTTCTGTTATTGTGACCTGGGGTACAGCCGGCTCCCAGTCAATCAGTGTTACCTATACAAATGCAGGTGGCTGCACAGCTGCTCAGCCTACAGTATTCCCAGTTACAGTTAACGGGGTACCGGGTAGTGCCGGAACAGTTACAGGATCATCCGTTGTTTGCGGCGGTGCCACAGGTGTTGCATATTCTGTAACCCCGATCAGTAATGTAACTACTTATGTATGGACATTACCAGCAGGTGCAACAATTGCCACAGGAAGTGGAACGAATGCCATCACTGTGAACTTTGCTGGCGATGCAGTTTCCGGAAATGTAAGTGTTTACGGAAACAGCCTCTGCGGTAACGGACTTCCTTCACCGGATTTCCCAGTTACTGTAAATGCATTACCGGCTGATCCGGGAACTATTACAGGTCCCGCATCCGTTTGTGCACCGGCAACCGGCGTTTCCTATTCAGTTGGAACTGTCGCAGGTGCTACAGGTTATTCATGGACCGTTCCTACCGGCGCAACTGTTGTGTCAGGAGGCAATACCAACAGCATTACTGTTAATTTCAGTGCAGCAGCAGTTTCAGGTGATGTAACCGTACACGGTACAAACACATGCGGCAACGGACCCACATCAACGAAAGCTGTAACTGTGACACCAACACCGGCAGCTCCTGTCGTAACTGCCACGGATACGCTCTTATCAAGTAGCATTGCTACTGGAAACCAGTGGTATCATGATGGCACACTCATTACCGGTGCCACCGGCCAAACATACGTTGCAACTGTTTCCGGATGGTACTGGTCGGTTGTTACTGTCAATGGTTGCAGTTCCGATACTTCAAATCACGTTTATGTCCTGATCACCGGCATCAACGAGATTGCTGCAAACTGCGCTGTTTCAGTATATCCAAACCCAAGCACAGGACAATTCACCCTTATGATCTCCTCAGAACGTCCTCAGACACTTGACATCTCAGTTATCAATAACCTGGGAGTAACTGTTTATGAGGCAAACAACATCGAGGTGACCAACATACTCAGGAAAAACATTGACCTGAGGAATGTTGCAAGCGGTGTTTATTCCATACTTCTGAATAATGCAGGTAATCACTTCGTAAAGAAGATCATGATCACCAGATAACCAGTTTAAACCCAAATGAAAAAAGCCACCTATCCGGGTGGCTTTTTTTTTGATCTTTAAGGATTGTCTTCTAACTTTGCTTTATCTGTAACCGTTGCCGATCGAGTGAAAAAAATAACCTCATTGTTCTGCCTTCTTTTGATCATCTCCGTACCGGCGGTAGCTCAATATTATTCTACCGGTGCAGATCCGGGATCAATCAGATGGAGACAGATTAAAACTGAAAAGTTTCAACTCATCTATCCATCAGATTTTGAAACGAAATCGCAATACCTGGCAAATATTCTTGAAATTATTGCTCGTGCAGATACACAGACCCTGCATGCAAAAATGCCCAGGATCCCGGTGATCATCCATCAGCAATCCGCAACATCAAACGGGGTAACTGTTTGGGCCCCGAAACGAATTGAGCTTTACCCCTGCCCCCCGCAGGACAGCTACGCTGAAGAATGGCTTGAACAACTGGCAACCCATGAATACCGTCATGCCGTACAGACAGCAAAAATGAACAAAGGTTTTACCAGGGTCCTGTCTTATCTGTTCGGAGAGCAGGCACCAGGTGCAGTCCTCGGGCTTTACCTCCCGCTCTGGTTCCTTGAGGGTGATGCCGTTTGTACCGAAACCGCCCTTTCCAGGTCAGGAAGGGGACGCCTTCCATCTTTTGAGAGCACTTTGCGTGCCCAGGTCCTTGAAAAAGGAACCTACCGGTATGATAAAGCAGTGCTTGGCTCCTACCGTACATTTATCCCCGACCAGTATTCATTGGGCTATTTCCTTGTTGCAGGCACCCGTAAGAAATATGGACCGCAAGTTTGGGACTATACCCTCGACCGCGTTGCAAAGCTCCCCTTCATCATCATACCTTTTACTTCAGGTATTAAAAGAACGACCGGACTTTCAAAAGTTAAACTTTATAAACAGGTTCTTTCAGACCTGGATAAGGAATGGTCGGATCAGGCATCAGGAATTCAATACACAGGAATGAAACTCTTGTCCCGTCCTGATAAAAAAAACTTCTCCGTATATGCATTTCCACTCTATCTCAATGATTCAGTCATCATCGCCTTTAAAGAAAGCATGAATGATATTGATCGAATTGTAAGGATCGATGCAAAAAACAAACAAGAGAAAAAGGTGTTCACCCCAGGATATTTTGAGTTTCATTCACTTTCATATTCCGAAGGTCTTCTCCTATGGACAGAATCTGTCCCTGATATCCGCTGGGAAAACCGTGATTTCACAAGGATCAGGATTTATGATATGAACAGCCATAAGGCCCGGTTTCTGACAGGCAGGTCAAGGTATTTCGCCGCATCCTTATCCCCTGACGGGAAAATGGTCTGTGCCGTAAGGTTATCCCTGACCAACAGATCGTCCATTGTCATCCTGGATGTGAATTCGGGTAACGTGATGAAGGAATTTGATTTCGGGAACAAGGCACTGGCCATTATTCCCGGCTGGGACGATTCAAACACCAGATTGGCGGTGGTATTGCTTACTGTCAAAGGAAAAGCGATGGGCGTAATCGATATCCTTTCGGGGAAATATACTGAGTATATTCCTCCGTCCTATCATGAGATATCAGGGCCAACCTTCTTATCGGGGAACCTTATCATGTTTTCAGGGGATTATTCCGGAATTGAAAACATCTATGCAATTGATACATCCACGAGGAAAATCTGGCAGGTAACGAGTGCAAAATTTGGATCCGGAGCACCTTATTTCAACGATGATCATACGAAAATGCTCTATTCCGATTATTGTTCCGACGGGCTGATGATCGCTGAAACAGGAATTGACACGGTAAAATGGACACCGCTCGAACAAGTCGGCGACCGCTCTATAAAGTTATATGCCAGTCTCGTATCACAGGAGAAAACCAACATCCAGGACAGTGTCAGGCTCCGGAACCTATATAAAATCTATGAGTCGGATAATTATGATCTTATAGAGGATTCGATAAAAGGCAGGCAATTCCCCTCCCGGAAATATTCAAAATGGCTTCATCTTTTCAATTTCCATAGCTGGGCACCAGCAAGCATTGATGTGAATAACCTGATGGTTGACCCGGGCGTTTCAGTTCTATCCCAGAATGTCCTGGGAACGGCAGTTGCAAGTGCCGGATACGACTACAATGTCAACGAAGGTACCGGCAAGGCATTTGCGAACTTCAGCTATCAGGGATTGTATCCAGTTTTCGACCTCACGTTCAGTTACGGAGGCAGGTCAGCATATTACTATAATTCGACGATTAACGAGGTAGTACCCTTCGGATGGGAAGAACTGAATTTTTCAGGTACAGTGAGCATTCCATGGAACTTTACACGGGGAAAATACTACAGGTATTTGACGCCCTCTGTTGGAATCTCGATGATCGATGTGATCCACTATTCTAAAACTCCCGATTTCTTCACGGAAGGGCTTATCCCTGCCATGAACTACAAACTCTCATTCTCAAATACACTCAAATCAGTTCCAAAGGACATGTACCCGAAATGGAGCCAGCAGTTGTATTTCAATTTCAGGAATTCACCCTTTGCCGGGAATACACTGGGTTCGATCGTATCGGGTGAAACCTATCTTTTTTTTCCCGGTATCTTCAATCATCACAGCCTGTGGTTTTATGGAGGGATCCAAAAGAATACCCCAAATCCCTACTCAAACTATCGATTCAGTGATTTCGTAAATTACCCGAGAGGATATTCAGGTGCTGAGAATACCGACCTCATCAGCCTTGAATTCAATTATAAACTGCCCTTGTTCTATCCTGATCTCAGCATAGGTTCACTATTATACCTCAAACGGTTCAAGCTAAACTTGTTTTACGATATGGCCGAAGGCTGGGGCGACGGATACCGGGATTCCTATAAATCAACAGGGGCGGAACTCACTGTTGATCTCCATCTTCTCCGGTTTACCATCCCATTTGAATTAGGTGTAAGGGGCATCTATTTCCCGGGGGCGCAAACCACAAGTTTTGAGTTTCTTTATGCGGTCAGGTACTGAGTTGCTTAGTTGCTTAGTTGCTTAGATGCTTAGTTGTTTGGATAATGATTTTCCAACTAAACGCCTAAACAACTAAGCAACTCAGCATTCATTAGTATCCAAAAACATCTTCAAGAGTCAGCGGTTTCACCTGTCCGTATTTCTCAAGCGTTTTCATATCGATGTCGCTTTGACGTCCAAGGACCATGATGTTGAAGTTCCTGTCCTTTATATATTTTTCCTGGAAAGCCTTAAGATCGGCAAAGTTCATACCAGGCACTTTTTCATAAACATCCTTTCTGATATCGTAGGACAGCCCCAATTTCTGAGCATTAAGATAGTTGAAAAGGATCTGTGCCTTGGTGATCCGCTCGGTTCTGATCTTATTGATGATGGCTTCCTTAGAGGCATTGAGCGCTTTTTCACTTTCAGGCATTTCATTAAAGATCCCCATCATGGCTTTCATGGCTTCGGGAAGCTTATCCATCTGTGTTCCGATATATGAGAAAAGGTAGCAATGAAGCTCCGGAAGCACAGGTTGACGGTATCCTGCATAAGCACTGTAAGCAAGGCCCTTCGATTCACGGATCTCCTGGAACACGATGGAGTTCATGCTACCACCGAAGTATTCATTGAACAAGCGCATGGATGGAACAAGGTCCTTATTGTATTTAACCGATCTTGACAACATCACGATCTCAACCTGTTTCATGTCGTAACCGACAGTGTATACCTTTGTCGTAGTATTCGCCATCTGTTCAAACTTCACAGGTTGAGGAACGGGCTTCAGTGATGCAGGTACTGTGTGTTCTTTGTTCAGCATGGCTGTAAGGGCTTCAGGCTCCAAAGGTCCATAGTAGAGGATCCTGTGATTGTAAGAATTCAATCCTTTGATGATACTGATAAGGTCTTCAGCTTTCAGTGCTTTCAGGTCTTTTTCCGAAAGAATGTTTGTGTAAGGTGAGTCCTTGCCGTATACACCATAATTATACATGGCGCTCCATAAGATCGTCCCTTTGTTCAGTTTGTCATCCGTACGTCTTTTCTGAATATCCTTGACAAGATTGTCTAATGCAGGGAGATTGGGTTTTGCATCCGACAACAGGTGTTCAAAAAGTTGCAGTCCTTTCTTCATGTTCTCACTCAGGCCCGTGAGGGATACCCACACTTCCGTTTCAGAACTTGACACGTTGAAGGTGCAGCCGATCTTGTAAAATTCTTCCTGGATCTCCTTTGGTGAATATTTTGAGGTGCCAAGATAACTCAGGTAATCGAGTGCTGTTCCGATGGCCTTGTTGTGATTGGTGCCCATCGTGAAATAATAGTAAAGGGAAAATGTCTGGGTCTCTTTATTCTTATTGTAAAGAACCTCAATATTATCTTTAATGGATAGTTTCCTGATATCCTTTGAATAATCGAGGAATACCGGCTGGATAACATCCGTTGGTTCAGAAACGATCCTCTTCAGAAAAGCTGATTCATCATTGCGGTTCATGGTAACCGGGGTGATTGCGGGTTTTACCACCTTTTTAACATTCTGGTCGGTGCCGGTCCGCTTATAAACGATTACATAGTCATTCGTGTAATACTTCCTGGCAAAATCGATGATGTCCTGCTTGGTGATCCTGGATAACCTGTCGATCTCAGTTACCTCTTCACTCCTTGGTATTTCCTTGATAAAACCATCGACAAGGGTGAATGTTCTCCCGCGGTTTGACTCCGATGATTTTATCCGGTCAAGTTTCATATCATTGATGATCGCCGGGATCAGCCAATCGGGGAAATCTCCTTTTTTCACCAGGTCAATCTGCCCCAGGATCAGATCCTTTACCTCTTCCAGTGTCTGACCTTCCTTTGGTTTCCCGCTGAATACATTCACCGAATAATCCCTCAGATCGTAGGCATAACAACCGGCTTCGAGGACTTTCTGGGCCTGGTTGAGGTTCAGGTCGATCAGTCCTGCCGTACTGTTGCTAAGGATCATATTAAAAACCTTCAACAGGTCAGCTTCCCGGGTTCCTGACCCACCTAAACGGAATCCGATATCCACTGATTCCGCATCCGGACCCACAACTTCCTTGATGATTGGCTGAATGATCGGGTCTTCCTTTGCAGGTAAATAAGCAGCAATATCTTTGCGCTGAAGATTGCCAAATGTGGCGTCCACTATCTTGATCACCTCATCCGGATTGAAATCACCGGAAAGAATAATGGCCATGTTGTTCGGTACATAGCGCGAATTGTAATAATCCCTCAATGATTTGATCGATGGATTTTTTAAATGTTCTACCGTACCGATGGTAGTCTGCGTTCCATATGTATTTTTCTGGAAGAGGCCTGAGAATAATGCTTCAAATGCCTTATCATCATCCCGGTCAAGGCTCATGTTCTTTTCTTCATACACCGTTTCCAGCTCCGTATGAAAAAGGCGGAAGATGGGGTCCTTGAACCGTTCAAATTCTATTTCCAGCCAGGGTTTGATCTTGTTGGAGGGAACGTCATTAATGTAAACAGTTTCTTCGAACGAAGTAAATGCATTTGTCCCTTTAGCTCCGATCACCGACAGCAGCTTATCATATTCATTGGCGATGGCATACTGGGAGGCAATCTGCGAAATACTGTCGATCTCGTGATAGATCTTTTTGCGCTGAACCGTATCGATCGTCTTTTTATAAACCTCGAACCTGTACTCGATCTGGTCGAGAAGCGGCTTTTCCTGGATGAAATCCTTTGTTCCGAATTCATCCGACCCCTTGAACATCATATGCTCCAGGTAATGAGACATACCGGTATTGTCGGGCGGATCATTTTTACTCCCTGTCCTGACGGCAATGGCGGTCTGTATCCTCGGCGCATCCTTGTAAATCGTGGTATAAACCTTTAAGCCATTTTCCAGGGTGTATATCCTCACTTTTAATGGATCACCCGCTACCGTGTCATATTTATAACTCTTCTGTGCCCTTGTATTTATTGCAACTAATAGCACAAACGCCAACAGAAAACCTGATGTCAAAAAGTATATTCTCTTTCCCATAATGATTTTATTATTAACCTAATTTTATTGATTTACAGACAAGTTTCAATTCTTGCTTATTCAATTATGATTATTTATGAACTTTACGGATAAACTCTTCCACCTCCTTTACTCCGCCCTGGTAGATAAGGTAACCGTTGTAGGGTTCCCGGGGCGTTATTTCACTGTTGATTGGGGTCAGCATCAGGTCTCTCACTTTTTCAAGGTCACTGGTTTGTCCAAGTGCCCATCCAAGTTTGATATAGGCTGTCTCGGGAAGCATGTTCTCAGCAGGGACCACCCCTTTTGCCATCAGGTCACGTCCTGTATCATACACGAACATGTGGACATATCCCCATAAGGTCTGAACCGTCATATAAATAGCAACATTTCTCTTAACGGCTCTTTCAATGGCCGGGTAAAGCGGTTTGTTCACATGACCTAACCCGGTACCGATAATGATGATCCCCTTGTATCCGTTCTCAACCAGCGAATCGATCATATCCGGATGCATATTCGTATAATAGTAGATCATGGCCACTCTTTCCTCAAAATAGGGAAGTATTTTTACATTTTTATCTTTTCTTCTCCTGTTGTAGTCGGTCTTGATCGGAACCACCCCATCCCGTGATACCGTCGCAATCGGCGTATCACCGATCGTCCGGAAGGTGCTCCGGTAGGATGAATGCATCTTGCGGACGCGGGTGCCGCGATGGAGAAATCCATATTCATCTGAAGTAGGCCCAAACATAGAGACCATGACTTCTGCAATATCACCATGACCAGCGGCTGTTGCAGCATGCATCAGGTTTAATGCGGCATCGGAGCTCGGCCTGTCGGAAGAACGCTGCGATCCGACCAGGATGATCGGAACCGGGGGATTCTGCACCATAAAGGTAAGTGCGGCAGATGTATAATGCATGGTATCCGTTCCATGCCCGATAATGATGCCGTCGGTGCCTTTTTCAATTTCCTTCCCGATTGCAACAGCAAGTTTTTTATATTGATCCGGACCCATATTCTCACTGAAGACCGCAAACAACTTTTCGGTGGTCAGGTTGCAGATATCCGCCAGTTCCGGAACAGCGCCGTAAAGTTCACCCGGGGAGAATGCAGGAATAACGGCACCTGTCCTGTAATCAAGTCGCGAAGCGATCGTGCCGCCGGTTCCAAGCAGTTTCACATTTGGTTTGTCCTTCGAATAGGGAAAATCTTTTTCCGGGATCTTGTACACGGCTTTCTTGTACCCCAGTTCTGTCATGTTCTGGATGGTATCGATATCAATGCCGATATTATAGCCCGTAAAGATCTTCAGCACGATGTGCTTATCATCTGTATTTTCAGCCCTTGGCAGGATCGTCCCTTCAAAATCACCCCTCGTTGAATCAACCTTCACTTTTGCCCAAACACGCGCATTGAAACGCTGAAGTACCTCAAGTGCCCTTCCTTTGTATCCCTGGAAAATGTCGTCGTTCATTATTTGTTTATTAATTGTTGCAGAATCTGAAGAAAAATTGTTGATCTATAAACTTATTGAATTGTTGTGAAGAAGGTTGAAGGCTGGAAGGTCTGAATTTGAGAAGGCTGTTGGTAAAGAAGGTTGATAATACTTCCATTGACATCAGATCCCGAATTTTTAACTCTTAATTTTTCATTCTCTGTTATCCAGACTTTATTCTCCAAGCTTAAAATTTAACTTCCCCGGCCAGTTCCCTCAATGAAATATTGCCTAATGCCAGTTTGTAGAGGTTTCCCATAACCCAACGCTTTCCGGCATCATCATCTTTGGAGATGCGGGTCTCCTTAAACTTGTTCACAAGGAATGGAACTTTCCCTTTGATCTCATTTTCCGGGATCTCTTTAAATCCAATGGTGATGAGGATAGACTCAAAATCCAACTTTGGATGTTCATAAAGATGACTTAGCATTCTCTTGGAAATGGCAAGGTCCAGGTTCTTTTCTTTGAGGAATTTCAGCAGGTCAAAAACCTGGTCGACCGAGAAATCAGGCAAGGGAGGATAATGTCCCTGGATGTTCTTCAGGGTATGCCCGAGGAGCACGGCAGGAAACCTCGCCGGAATGCCCAGTTCGGCATCGATCCTTTCGAGCAGGGGTACAAGGTTATTTTTCAGGAGGTATGAAAATGTGTCTTCGGGGACCTTCCAGCCGATAAGCTGCGCAATCCGTTCACTGACAAGAACCGGCAATGTCGTTGCAATCTCATTGATTTTTGAGTCCTCCAGCGGAATGGGTGCTGAATCGGTATCAGGGTACATCCGGTCGGCTCCGGGCAACACCCGTTCAAATATGGTGGTTCCGTTCTCAAAGGACTTGCGGGTTTCATTGGGAACACCCGTGAAAGCCATCCTGCATCGTTCATCAATGGTCTCCTGGGCCGTTTTCATATCTTCTTCGGGACCCCAGAAAAGGATCTGTGCATCTTCGTCTTTTGCGCCAAGGAGTGTTCGTATTTTCGTCCAGTTCTTTTCCCCGACAGTATCTTCAAACATTTCAGAATGGACCATATTCGGAAATTCAATGCATGCGATCACTTTCAACCTTTCCGAAAATTCATCCGCAAACATTTTCCATGGTTGCGTAAAATGTGAGAGAATCCCTTTGAATCCGGGAAGATTCACAGCCCTGGCCTTCAGATTTGCGGCTTTCTTTTTCGGGATCACTGAACCCATAAGTTTGAATTTCCTCGGGTCAATATCGATGGATCCGATCTTCCAGTTCTGAATGTCAATATCACCTGAATTCAACACCTCCTTTATGTGAAGAAGTGCCCATTGACGGAAAGCTTCAACATGGGTAAGCTCCGGCATCCAGGATGTATGAGCCACACCTTTTATTTCAACACGGGTACCCCCCTTGCAGCTGACGTTCGTGTCCGCCCTTGTTGACCCGATCCCGGTTCTTACCTTTCCTGTACTCCGGTTGAGAAAACGGATATAATCAGCCGCTTCTTTTACTTCATCCGGATTCAGACAATCGGGATATGTAACAGTTTCGATCAGGGGCATTCCAAGACGATCAGTACGGTAAACCCGAACATGGCCGATATCCGACACTTCCCGGCAGGAGTCTTCTTCAAGGCTCATCTGGATCAGCCGGATCTTCTTATTCCTGAGCTGGATCTCGCCTTCAACCCCGATGATCGCTGTTCGCTGGAAACCTGTCGGGATACTTCCGTCAAGGTATTGCTTCCGTGTTATATGAACCTCCCCGACGATCTTCTGCTTCGAAAGCAATGACACTCCGATCGAGATATCAAGCGCTTCGAGGTTCAGATGGAATGGCGGAGTATCATCAACATCATAGGTGCAGGCAGTTTCATTTTTAATGTGATAAACAATCAGCTTCCTTGTCCTGAACTCCATCAGGGCTGTACCGTCATATTCACCAAGTTCGCTGAGTGTGGGCCTCATATGCCTGATCAGTTCTGCATCAAAGTCGCCGGGTTTCTGGTACAATCCTGCCGGACAACGGCAGAACAGTTTAAGTTTTGTATTCAGTTGCTGGTGAACTTCCAGTCCGGACATGAATCCGATCCTGTCGTAATCTTTCTGAGTGGCTGACGATCGTGGTATGTATCCTATGGCTTCGCGGGTCTCACTATAATTCTGGCGGGGATCAAATGGTTGTTTCATTACTGAAGATAATAGATTTTTAAGACATTTCAAAATTAGACATTTCCCCGAGATAAAAGTAAGGCCGGTTAATTAATTGTTCATAACTGTGAACGGGGTTGGGTGAGATCATGTCTGGTGCCGGAGTGCAGAAAACCGGATAATTTCCTACTTTTGCCGGATGATTCACACCCAACAATTTCTGGCTGTTCGATTATTTTTCCGGATCATGCTGCTCCTTGCAGTCCTGTCTCCTTTTCTGAGTTTTTCACAGGAAACCACGAAGATAATAGTTCAGAATGCCGACAAATGGGAGTTCAACAAAAATATCGCTCCTGACATCCAGCGGATCATGGGCAACGTGGTGATGCACCATGACAGCACATATCTTTATTGCGACAGTGCATGGCTTAATGAGGCACAGAATCATGTAATCGCTTTTGGCAATGTACATATCCGGGTCAGCGACACGCTGAATATCTATGGTGACACTTTACGATACAATGGGAACACCCGGATTGGAAGAATGAAGAGCAATGCCCGGCTGGTGGATCGCGAAACCATCCTGACGACGGATACGCTGATCTACAACAGGCAAACACGGATTGCATGGTATAACGACTGGGGGAAGATTGTAAACGGGAAGAACATACTCGTCAGCAAGATCGGCTACTATTTTACCGACCGTAAGGAATTCTTTTTCCGGCACAAAGTGCTCCTGATAAATCCGGATTACAGGATCCACTCTGATACGCTGCTTTACAATACGGTTTCAGAAATCGCCTATTTCTTCGGACCTTCAAACATCAAAGGAAAAACTGATTCCATCTATTGTGAGAACGGATGGTATGATACAAAGAATGATAAGGCACGGTTCAGAAAGAATTCCAGGATCTATCATAACACCCAGTATCTGACCGGCGACAGCATTTACTATGAGCGTAATGATGGTTTTGGCCAGGTGTTCAAACGTGCAATGCTTGTTGATACGGTCAAAAAGATCATCATGTATGGAAATTATGGCGAGATCAGGCGCCGGCAGGGATTCGCCTTTATGACCGACAGTGCAGTCGGGGTGATGGTCGAAAAAAAGGATTCACTGTTTATTCATGCAGATACCCTGCGTGCCACACTGGATACAGGGCAATCCATCAGGGACGTTTTTTGCTTTCATAAAGTCAAGCTATTCAGGAAAGACCTGCAAGGCATGTGCGACTCCCTTGTTTATCATGGCAAAGACTCTACCATGATCATGTACATCGCTCCTGTTCTCTGGTCTGAACAGAACCAGCTGACCGGCGACTCCATTCACATGGTCATCCGCAATGCCCGGGTTGATACCATGATCATGTATAATACGGCCTTTATCATTTCCAAAGATGATACCAACAAATACAACCAGGTGAAGGGCCGGGATATGATCGCCTATTTCAACGACCTCAATGAGATCTATAAGGTGAAAGTTCTTGGCAATTCCGAGTCCCTGTATTACGCCCGTGAAGAGGATCGCAGCCTAATCGGGATAAATAAGGTAGTTTCCAGCGATATGCTCATTTTTCTGGATAAAAACCAGCTGAAGAGCATTACCTACATTACACAACCAACGGCCACGCTTTATCCGGAAAAGGAAATATCTCCCAACGATTTGAAATTAAGGAATTTTAAATGGCTTGAAGACAGAAGGCCGTTGAATAAGGAAGATATTTTTACCTGGTAAGTGAATTCCTGCTTCAGAATACAGAAACATGCACATACCTCTTGGGGTTAGCTTTTACATCCTCCAGCAGAAGGTTTAGGTCACGTGCGGCCTTTTCAACCTCCAGGTAAAGCTTATCATTGTTGATCAGCATTCCAACAGAACCCTGTCCCTTGTTCACTTTGTCGAGGATCAGCGTAAGGTCGGCAATGGCTTTGTTCACCTGGCTGAAAGTGGTTGGGATGTTTGCCCTGGCCAATGAATCGCTCAGGGAGGAGAAATTTGATAGAATATTTGAGATCTTGTCATTGTTCTGCCTCAGGTTGGTGCTGATCGATGATATATTGCTGATGATCATCGACAGATGATTTCTTTCATTATCCACCAGCGTATCTATGTTGTAGGTCACGTCTGACAGGTTCTTCAGGACACTCTCAATGTGGGCTATCGATCTTACAAGGTTATCCTTGGTTTTTTCATTTAATATATCCTGAACGGACCCAACGAGTGTATCAATGGAACTGATCAGGTTTTCCGCCTTTTTCTTCAACGGTATCAATTGCTGGTTGACCTCTTCTCCAAGTGTTGTGCCGGTTTTTGCATTCAGTGTATCACCAGCTTTTATATAAACCTTGGAATCACCCAGGATGATTTCCACCTCCTTTGAACCCATGAGGTCGGAACTGGTGATCTGTGCTGTCGAATTATCCGGAATGGGATAGTCATTTGCAATATAGAGCTCAACAATGATCCTGCCTTTATTTTTGGTAGAGAAATAGAGGTTCTTTACCTGCCCGATCTTTAGCCCGTTCACTGAAACAGGATTTGATTTTACCAACCCGTTCACCCTGGTATATACAGCATAAACCACCTGCTTGTGGGTAAAGAATTCCAGCCCTTTTAAATACATGATCCCCCAGATCAGCACTGCAAGGGCAACAACGAACACAAAGGCTACTTTTACTTCTTTGCTTAATGTTATATTCAAGAGTTCCGTTTTAAAAGGCTACAAACTTAAACAATTTTTAAGGTCAGGGATCAAATTTACTGCGATTTTACCTGATTTTTCCCATCCAGAATGCTCCTTGCCTCAGCGATGGTGATCCTTTCACTTCCCCTGAAAGCGACAACAAAAGCGTCGGAAAATCCTTTCTTCTTTATGACATCAAGCAACGTTAAGGCATCGTCAAGACTGGCTTCATTCCCTGATGTATATTTATACAGACCCTGGTGACGATACATTTTTACATCTGAAAGTCCCTTGAATTTCGGATTACTCAACTTCATATCACTTTTGGAAAGGGCAACCTGAATCCTGAATGAAACCTGGTCTTGTGAAGGACCCTGTTTCTTCTTATCTGCTGCACTCCCTGCCGGGCTTTTCGTTACAGATTTCTGACCATCCGCCTTCTTACCTTCTGTCGCTCTGACTTCCCCCTTTTGACCGTCACCCCTTCTGACTTCTGACTTCTGACTATCCGGCCTCTGACTATCCGACTTCTGACTATCCGACTTCTGATTATTCGCCACCACCTTTCCCACTTCCGCATGATTCTTTTCTTTAAAATCCCTGAAAGCCCTGAAAATTGCAGACGAAATGAATTCCTGGCCTTTGTCGGAGATCAGGAATTTTTCTTCCTCAGGATTGCTCAGAAAACCAGCTTCAACAAGCACACTTGGCATCGTGGTTTTATACAAAACCAGGAATCCGGCCTGCCTGACACCCCGGTCATTCAGCCCTACCCTGTCTTTCAGTTCGTCCTGAACTTCTGCGGCAAACTCTGTACTCTGGTCAAGGTTGGCATTCTGGAACATGGTGAACGTGATATAGGATTCATCTGAATTCGGATCAAAACCATTATACGTTGTTGAATAGTTCGACTCCATCAGGATCGAAGCATTCTCTTTCTTGGCAATATCGAGATTGGCCTGTGAGCGGTGAAGCCCCATAACATAGGTCTCAGCACCATGGAGTGAATGTTTATTGTTAGCGTTGCAATGGATCGAGATGAAAAGATCAGCATCATTCTTATTCGCGATATCTGCACGTTGATGCAGTTCGATGAATTCGTCCCGCTGCCGGGTAAATATCACCCTGACATCCGGATAGGTTTTCCGTATCATTTCCCCCAGCTTCAGCGCAATGCCAAGGTTAACATATTTTTCCTGCGTCCGGGCGCCAATCGTCCCGGGGTCTTTACCGCCATGACCGGCATCAATTACAACAGTCTGAAAGGAGTTTTTTTGCTGGGCACAGACCTCAGCAGAGGAAAGGATCGAAAAAAGAAAGAGCAACAGGGCAGAAGTAATGCGAAGCATCCTAACTCACTGATAATGTTAAAGAATATTAAAATCCTCTTAGAATCAATTATTTTCCTTAGTTTTGAAACCCGAAAATGCTGGCTTTTGGGCCTTGGATCAAAAGGTTCCATTCGATTTCAGAACAAAGATAGGACATTAACTTCAGAGTTACACCAAGAAATTGTTAACGAAATTATTAACAAGTTACTGTTTACGTTTCTGTTACTCGTTTCTCCTTGTTATGTTGTTGCCACATTTCATCCAGGGTCAGGATACGGTAAAGCAAACAAGGGAGGACAAGATTATCTATGTTGACTCTATTACCGGGGACACAACTTCCGGAGACACGATCGCCAAAGACACTACGGGAATTAAAGCCAAGGCTGCTTCAGAAAAAAAAGCAGCGCTGAAAGCAAAAGTATCATACAGCAGTTTGGATTCACTCCGGTTTGAGATAAAAGAACAGAAAGTCTTTCTATACAACAAAGCAGTCATTTCCTACGAGGATATCAATCTTAAAGCAGATTTTGTAGAGATCAATTTCGCCAAACACATGTTTCATGCCAAAGGAGTACCTGATACTACTGGGAAGGATACCGGCGAACCTGAGTTCAAGGAAGGCGATCAGACCTTTCAGTCAAAGTCGATGAGCTATAACTACAATACAAAGAAGGGCTATATTAAAACTGTATTTACAAAGCAGGATGAAGGATACCTTCATGGAACCGTTGTCAAGAAAATGGAAAATAACATTACCTATATCAAAGACGGTTCGTACACTACCTGTGAACGGCGGGAAGATCCGCATTTTGAATTCAGGTTCGCCAAAGGCAAGGTAATCCCAGGCAAACGTGTTATCACCGGTCCTGCCTATATGGAGATTGCAGGTGTACCTACTCCTCTCGCCATCCCCTTTGGTTATTTCCCGAATCGTTCAGGACGGCGTTCCGGAATCCTTATTCCTACATATGGAGAATCTGCAAACCGTGGGTTCTTCTTTATCAATGGAGGTTATTACTGGGGGATCAGCGATTACATGGACCTTTACCTTAAAGGGGATATATATACCCGGGGAAGCTGGGCCGTAAAACCGACCTTCAACTATGCCAACCGTTACCATTACCGGGGGTCAGTGAATTTTGCTTATTCCGTAAACCTTACCGGAACTGTCGACGCCCCGGATTTCACGAAGAAAAAAGACTTCCTTTTCCAATGGTCGCATGCGCAGGATCCAAAAGCCCGCCCGCACAGCAGCTTTTCGGCCAGCGTTAACATCATGAGCAATTCTTACAATACGAACAACCTGGTCGATAATGCGACAACTTACCTCTCCAATCAGTTCAACTCGAGCGTTAATTATGCGACAACCTTCGGGAATATCGGGACTCTGAACCTGAACTTCAGCCACAGCCAGAATACGCTTGACAAAACCATTAACATCAACCTGCCGCAGGTAGCTTTTTCTCTGAATCAATTCTTCCCGTTCCGGCGCAAATCACGGATCGGGAACATGAAATGGTATGAGAACATCGGTGTCAAATATAACCTCGATCTCCAGAACAGCTATACCACATCCGATACCATGTTGTTCAAGCCCGGATGGCAGAATCAGATGAGGAACGGAATACGTCATACCATCCCGATCTCCGCTTCGTTCCAGGTGCTGAAAAAGATCATCTGGACGAATGGCATCAACATCAATGACAGGATGTATTCACAAACCGTCCGTGAAAGTTTCATTAAGTCACCCAAGACCGGCAATGACAGCCTGGTCACTGACACCATTTACGGATTCGCCAATGCATTCGATGCAAATTTCAATTCCACGATGAGGACAACGATATTCGGGATGTACCAGTTCAAAAATGGGCCCATTGTGGCAATCCGTCACATGCTGACCCCTTCTGTCGGGTTTTCATATACACCGGATTATGGGGCACCGGTTTTTGGTTATTACCGGTACATTGACAATGATACAAATACAATCAACCAACAGAAATACTCGATTTTCAGAAATGGGATTTATGGCGGCCCGCCGGGACAAAAGTCAGGCCTGCTGAATTTCAGCCTTGTCAATAACCTCGAAATGAAGGTCAGGAACAGGAAAGATACCGTTACCGGGACAAAAAAGATCATGCTGATCGAGAATTTCACGATTTCTACAAATTATGACATTGCCAAAGATTCCGTCAAATGGGCCCCCATCTCGCTTTCAGCCTATACAACTTTGTTCAAGTCACTAAAGATCACATACGGGAGCAGCTGGGATATGTACGCCCTCGATGCGCTCGGACGGAGGACAAACAAAACCGAATGGGAGGCTCATCACCGGTTTCTACGGCTCGATAATACCCGGTGGGATGTAGCCTTGAATTACAGCCTTGCGTCGAAAAAAGGGGCGAAAAAAAAAGTACCTGATAAAGGAGATTCCCAGGAATTAAAAGATATTATGGATCATTACGAAGATTATATTGATTTCAATATCCCCTGGAGCTTCAGCATTTCGTATAATTTCAGTTTTACAAAATCAAGGGCGAATGCATTGTCAAGACAGGAATCACTTGTTCAGACATTTTATTTTAACGGGCAGATGAACATCACACCAAAATGGAAAGTGAACCTTTCAACAGGCTGGGACTTTGTTCATGGTGAAATATCGTATACCAACATCCGTATCGACCGTGATCTTCATTGCTGGGAGATGCACTTCAACTGGACTCCAAAAGGTGCTCAGCAGCAGTGGAGCTTTTCAATCAATGTCAAAGCCTCGATCCTCCAGGATCTGAAGCTTGATAAAAAGAAGGACTTCAGGGATTTTGGAAACTAAGTGAAATGGTGATGAAGTGATGAAGTGATGTAGTAATGAGGTGATGAAAACAGTGGAAAATATTCCTGCATTCTGCATACCTGCATTTTCAGTAAAGAAAATCATAATACATAATTCAAACCCATAATTCATAATTTAAATATGAAACGAATCATTAGAACTGACCATGCTCCAAAAGCCATTGCCACATACAGCCAGGCTGTTGAGGTGAACGGCATGCTTTTCATATCCGGACAGATCGCTATCGATCCTGCAACAGGCAAACTCATTGACGGCAATATTGAGGATCAGACGGAACAAGTGATGAAAAACATCGGGGCGATCCTTGAAGAAGCAGGATATTCTTACCGGGATGTTATCAAATCCACCTGCCTTCTCAGTGATATGAAAGATTATCCATTGATGAATGTGATCTATGGAAAATATTATACCGCCGATCCTCCTGCAAGGGCTGCATTTGCTGCTTCCGGACTGCCTCTCGGTGCGTTGGTTGAGATTGAAACACTGGCTGTGAAGGGCTAAATCCTTACTGGTTCCCAACAAGCACATAAGGCGCCCAGATCGAGGGGATCGCTGTTGCAGGGTTTGAGATCATGCGGAGCTTTTGCTTCCGCAAAGCCGCTGAATAGCTGTTCCCTTCAAGAACTGAAGAATAAAACCCCCTCATAAAATCCCGCGTATTCCTGTCTGTAATATTCCAGAGGGAATAAATCACATTTTCAGCACCTGCAGACACAAAACACCGTGCCAGTGACATGACCCCTTCCGAACGGATCACTTTTCCAGTACCGGTAGCACATGCGCTTAAAACGACCAGGAAAGTGCTGTCTAGCTTAAGATTGACGATTTCTTCCTGGCTCAGGATCCCATTCCAACTTTCGAATTGGCTGAGAGAATCCTTCTTCCCGGCAAAGATAAGTCCGGAACGCACCGGAAAATCCGGATCAATGCTACTGTGTGTTGCAAGGTGTATCAAGGAGAACGCAGATGCATGCTCAAGGAAATCCTGTTTCGTTGCAGCAGAGCCTAAAACCGGTCTGACCGGAAATCCATGTCCGCTAAAAAGCTCTGTTATCAAGGATATCTCTTCAGAAGCACCGGGAAGGTCATTGAAATTACTCGAAAAATCAGGTGCATATCCGGTAAATCCTTTGCTGATTTCATCGCTGAAAGAGACTGAATCCATTCGCCGCTGATTTTCCATCCAGATTGACGCAGAGAAATGGTAACTGATCTCAAAATCTTCAATAAGAAAATGTCTCTCCCCTGAACTTGTCCTCCAATGTTCATTGGTTATGAGGGATTCAAAAGGGATCAGCATCATAATATCATCGGGGACAATGATCAGCTTTCTTTTCCCTTTAAGATGCCTGAGAATGGGTGAAATCAAGGTAGTATAAAGCAAATGGCCCTTGGAATAAGTGCCTTCAATATCCGCTTCATTTAAAAAACACACAAATTTGCCGATTTCATGATAGAAATTCCGGCCCGTTCTCACTTTTTCAATGAAGGTACTATCCCGTGAAACCAGGAAAATTACAAGGGTAGAATCACCCATCAGGTATTCGACCATCATTTCATCCTTATCAAGGTACTTGCTGATAGTGTCAGGGGGCCAGCCGGAACATCGGTTTCGCATTTTTTTGAAGCCGGGGAACTCAGCTTCCATTCTTCTGTTCAGTGAATCGATCCCTAACGTGATATCCGTGATCCGGGCAAAATCATGGGCTGTGGTCCTCTTTTCTGCTTCGGTAAAAAGAGACCCATCCGAAAAATGTTTTACCAGCAATTGAGTCTGTTCATCCCTCAATTTATCCAATTTTCCAGGAATATCAGATGGGATGGCTGATTTGCGCATGGACGAATTTACCGACATTTTCCTTTGCAATACCTTACCCCTGGCTTTTTCCGACAATTCGAACAAGTAACCCGCATTTTTGCCCCCCGGGTATGGACAGCAATCCAAACCGGCATTCACAGCATTAACAACCATGTCTTTGACGGGAGTATTAAAAAGCATCAGGGAATTATCACTGAAAAAACCCGGGGAGATGCTATCCAGCATCTCAACAGATGCTGAAAAACCTGCAAATGCTTCTTCCAGGCAATTTCTTTCAGAAGGGTTCCGGCAGCCATATTCGTAAAGTACAGATGCCTTCCCCGACAAGATCCTGAAGCGGTCTATTATCCTTGCAAGAGCATCAGGTCCTGAATGTACTTCATTGCTCTTATCATTCACTACAAGTGAGAGGGCATAATCATAGCAATTGAATGACTGCATCCAATACATCTGCTTACTGAAACTTCTGGCGAGCATGCAGTAGAGCCGCGATATTTCTGCCGGGTTCAGGACAGGATCGTGTGAAAAGGAGGTAAGTGCATGGATAAGAGCAAGGGAACAGGAATCTTCACTGCCAATCATTGAATAGGTGGAAGCGGTATTCATGGCAAGCAGAATTTGTTCGGATGACGAGACATTCTCAGAATTATAATATGCAATTCCGGCTTTGTTATACATTGACAATGCTTTCCTGTACTCGCATTTCCTGAACCAGATGCTTCCCATGTTGAGAAAGAACCTTGCAGCTGTAACGGGATCCAAACTCATGGCAGGGGTCTGCATCGATTCGGCTTTCGTATAATAGAAGAGAGCCTTTTCTGCATCGTTCTGCTCAAGATAGGCAGACCCCGTGTTGATCAATAGCCTGTAAATCAATTCCCGGTTTGGACCCTGATCCTCGCTCAGGATAATCAAGGCTTTCCTGAAATATATGACCGCCAGTTCAAAGTCCTCACGGGCAAAACATATGTCACCCATGTTCATGAGGACCATTGCCGTCCAGGGATCGCTGTCCTTCCTGCTTTCAAGAGTTCTGGAATAATACATGATCGCCTTTTGCTGATCACCTTTCAGCAAATTACAATTGGCTGCCTGAAAATAAAAATCAGCAATTAAAGGATCCTTCAGGTTCCCGGTTTGCTGGATCGATAAAATCCCTCGTTCCAAAACGGCCAGGCAACTGTCATACCTGCCCAGGGACAAGAGGCAGACCCCTAGCTTTAATTGTATTCGCAGCCGGGAATCCGGGTTAACCCTGTCGACAGAATCATCAAGATGTGTATTCCCCAGGTAATCCAGAAACTCATAATAAAAGAAAGCAGCACTGTCATATTGCCTGCAGGAAAAATAGTGTTCCGCCAGCGTGGCAAGACTTTCAGGATCGGCTGATGCATGATCCTGCGAATATAGCATTCCTTTGAAAAGCAAACAGGAAAGGAGAAGTATAGTGCATGCATTTTTCATGGAGAATAAGGAACCATCAATTATTTATCAAACATACGCTTTTCTGTCAATTCTTCCGGTTAAGGAAAAATTTACCGAAATGGATGATCTGGTTTGCATGCATGAATTTGAAATAAAATAACCCTTCATTCAGAGCAATCGTCGGGACCTCCAGTTTGCTTGCTGTAAAGGGACCTGATTCAAAGACAGTTGTACCATGGTTGTTCATTATCTTCAATACCAGGTCAGTGTTCGTTCCTGACCTCCATGTAAAGGTGATAAAAGGCTGATCAATGATATGAGCGGAATCGGCAGGGGACATGAGTAGGAAAGAGCCAGACCTTACATGTGTTCCCACCAGGCTTTCAAAAGCGGGAAAGGGTTTAAAGTTATCTGCAAGCAGATCTTTCTTTCTTCGTTCCGTGTTTGACTGCGACGCCACTGTATCAGATCGTGGAATCGAATTTCTCATTTTCTCAGTCAACAGATGGGTTGTATCTGTTCCCTTGATCCTGTTCAACGTACTGTTTCGACCCGCTGCCTGCTGTTCACTGCTTTTATGGTCCCTCGTTCCTGCCACAAGGTAAAGAATCACGGTTATCGCCGCAACCAGCAGGAACCCTGCTGCCATTAACAGAATTCTCATGGCTCCTCCTTTGGAAGCAGAGTCATTCGATGCTTCAATGATCTTCCTCCGGAGATCGAGAAGATCCTGTTGCCTGAGTATCTCCTCCAGATCCCTGTCAAGGTTCACCTCAGCCCGCAAAGCCACATCATTTTTAAGGAGCTCGAGGAATTCCTTCAGTTCCTCCCCTGTAAGGTCGTGGTTTGTGTACCTGTCGATCAGCTCAGGTATCTTTTCTTTTTCAATCATATGATAAAAAATGTTTGCTCCTGGGATCAGAAAGTATTCGCTTTCTCAGCATTTTCTTGCACAGGTATTTCCTTGTTTTTGCATATTTCATATTTTTAAATCCCATAATCCCGGCAATGACTTTCAATGGTGTTTTATCCAGGAAAAGCCTGAGCAGTTGCTGACATTCTGGCGGGAGTGTAAGGAAATGAACCTGGTATAACCGGGTTTTCTCAAGGTTTGCTTCATCAACCAGGTCATCGTCGTCGTTGTAATTGACGGCCGGATCCTCCACCATTTCCTCCTGGTACAAAAGCCTCCATTTCCTGTCGAGACGCTGCATCCAGATATTCTGACATACCGAATAGAAAAATGTTTTCAGGCTGCAGTTCAGGTTACCCATCCCTGATCCCGTCTTCAAAAAAAGCACGATCAATCCATCCTGAAAAACGTCCTCCGCATCCTGGTATGTTCCGGAATTCTTGGTCACAATCGATTTAACAAGAGGGAAATATTCCCTGTACATGAACTTAATGCATGCACTTTTCTTTTCCCTTAGTCCTTCCAGGAGTCTTTGGTCAGTATAGTTCATACCGGTAAAATCAAGCATTAATCGGTCGGGACAGCGAAAGGTAATACAATTGTTAATAACTTTTATCAGATATTTCACGAAAAACAGAAAACATACTGGTTTTGTATCAATTACATCCATACTCATCAAAAGGATGATAACTGATTATTTTGATTTCACTGCGCGATCTCAACCTTTCACTTTCTCACAAATGGAGTCATGCTGAAAGTTTATTATCCTGTCCGTAAAAAAAAACAGGAATATGCTTTTCTGTTTATCATTTCGTTGCCCGAAATATTTGATGTGAATTTTTTTTTCACATTTAAATAATTTGTTACATTTACCAAACAGATTTTATCCTAATGACCACAGTGTTAAAGGAACCTGGTTTTTATCAATGACTAAATCCGATCAAAATGAAAATTAGACTTTACAAGGCAATCCTGTTTGGATTGATAGTGGGTATTGGCATCACCAGTTGCATGCCTACTTCTTTTATGATGACATCAGCAGGAGAAAGTTTTGAAGCACTTTCAAAAATAACAGATGGAAACAAACCATGCATAAATCCAAATGGCGGGGATGACAATGCAAATCTTGTTTTCTCTTCACTTGGGGATGATGGTTCCTATAACATTTATTTAAAAGATAATGTTCTGGCTAAAGGTGTGATCAAAAAAACAGATGGTGATAATTTCAATCTCTCACCCAACTATTGTCCTGAAAATGAAAAAATAGTTTTTCAGTATTTTGACAAAACCAATTTTGACATCTATTATATTGATGCATTCAAGGGAAAAGCAATTACGCAGGTCACATATACTGATGAGAATGAGTACAACCCTACCTGGTCCCCGGATGGCAAACTGATCATTTTTGAAAAAGGTGCACCGCCGAAGTTGTTCATTAAAGTAAAAAAATCTGCAACCACTGCAGCCACATATACTGGTATAGGCGTGACAAAAAACCAGATATGGGTTAAAAACCTGTCCACGGGTGAATTAAAGATGCTTGGGGAGGGTAGTTTCCCGGTCATCTCTCCGGATATGAAAAAGATTGCTTTTGTCAAGTATGATCTGAACAAGACAAAAACACAGGAAACAGGAACCATCTGGGTCATGTCAATCTATGGTGACTCCCCTAAGCAATTAACGAATAATCAAGCTGGCTATGCTTCCCATCCGAACTGGAGCCCTGACAGCAAAAACCTCATTTTCCACCTCACAAAGAATAATAAAAAGGATGCAGATATCTATACGATTGATATTGATGGTGAAAATCTAAAGCAACATACAACCAATATCTCAAGTGATTTTTCCCCATACTGGTCAACCGATAACTATATTTATTTCAGTTCTGACAGAGGTTCGAAAAAGGGTGATTTTCAAATCTGGCGTTTTAAAATGGGCGAATAGGGATACCTGCGGCTCTCCATTTTTCAAAACGTTTACGAAGAAGGGATCTCTGATGCAAGTGAAGCAATTGAGGTCATTGTATCGTCTTCTACCAGCCAGAAGTCCGTGGTGGATTAATTAACTGGTAAAACCGTTAAGGCAGGCTTCAGGCAATAGGCTTATGATTGCCGACTGCCAACTGCCGACTGCTACTTCAACTTCATTCCCAGGTTATAAAATACGAACGACCAAAGATCAGTATTTTCCAGGATTTGCTTTGATGTAGGCGTACCACCGCGGAGAACACCGGTAGTATCGATGCGTGCCAGTATCGGGTTAGGTCCTTTAGTTGCTTCCTGCAATGCAGAAATGAACTTATAGGTATGTGATGGAACTACACGGTCATCATGTTCAGCGGTAAATGCCAGTGTTGCCGGGTAACTCGTTCCTTTTTTAATATTCTGCAAGGGGGAATATTTGACCAGGTAATTGAAACCGTCGAAGGTTTCACTGGTTCCGTAATCATTTTTCCAGGTCCAGCCAATCGTGAAATTATGATACCTGAGCATATCCATCACACCTGATTGAGGAATTGCCACCTTGAAGAGGTCGGGCCGCTGCGTGATGCATGCACCAACCAGCATACCTCCATTCAGGTTGCCCATAATAGCCAGCTTGTCGGGGTTGGTATAATTCTCACTGATCAGGTATTCAGCAGCTGCAATCATATCATCGATCGTATTCTGTTTCTTCTCTTTCATGCCTGCCCGGTGCCATTCCTCTCCATATTCTCCTCCTCCACGAAGGTTTGGAACGGCAAAAATCCCTCCATTATCAAGGAAAATTGTGCGGCTGATGTTGAATGAAGGTCTTACACTGTAATTAAATCCTCCATAACCATAAAGCATTGTCGGATTCTGTCCGTCGAGCTGAAGACCTTTTTTATACACAAGGAACATCGTTATGGTTGTCCTGTCACGGCTCATATACGAGACCTGTTTCGCCTCAAACTGATCGGGATCAAAATCGATCTCTGGTCTTGAATAAGCAGTTGCCTGGTTTGTTGACACATCGTATTTAAAGACCTCGGTTGGATAACGGAAGGTTGTATATCCGAAGAAGGCAATATTGTCTCCCTTTCTACCATTGAAACCGGTAATGGTTCCCAGGCCCGGCAGTGAAATCTCTTCGATGAATTTGCCGTCCAGGTCGTAGATCAGTGCCCTGCTGACGGCCATTTGTTCATAGATCGAAACGATCTTTTCACCCGTTAGGATAACCGAGCCGAGTACATCATCCCGTTCAGGTATGATCACCTTCCAGTTTTCTGATTTTGGGTTTGCCGGATCGACCATCACAAGCTTTTTCCTGGGGGTAAACCTGTTGGTCATTACAAGAAGTTTGTCGCCAATGTTGTCAATTACATTGTATTCAAAATCAAACCCTTCAAACAAAGGAAGAAACAATCCTTCCCGGTTTTTCGAAAGATCCTGGTATAGCAATGCATTCCCCGTGGCTGATTCCGATTCATAAATGAACAGGAACCTCTCATCATTTGTGAGCCATGCACGGCAGTTATGCTGAGGGAACCGTGTATTTTCATATACAAGCCGGTCATCTTTCTGATCTGCACCAAGTTTATGATACCATATCTTTTCGTTTTCATTCTTGCCGGTTGATTCTCTCCCCGGAAAGAGTTCCGGGTAACAGCTGTAGTAAAATCCGTCGCCACGCCAGGCCAGTCCTGAAATTTTAATTCCATGAAGGTGATCTGGAAGGTTTTTCTGCGAAAGAACTTCCATCACATAAACATCATTTTTTTCGGAACCGCTTTTCGTGATATTATAAGCAAGATATCGTCCATCCGTTGATACCCTGAAGGAACTGAGGGCTACTGTACCATCAGTGGAAAGTGAATTCGGATCAAGCAAAACTTTTGGATCCTTATCCATCCCTGTCCTGAAATAGAGCACATATTGGTTTTGAAGTCCGTCATTTTTGAAAAAGAAATAATATGGACCCTGTTTGAAGGGAACCCTGTATTTGGGAAAGTTCCATATTTTTGTCAGCTTCTCACGGATTTTCTCCCTGATACTGATCTGCGATAGATATTTATACGTTACCAGGTTCTGGTTCCTGACCCAGGCGGCTGTTTCCTTTGATGTATCATTTTCAAGCCACCTGTAAGGATCGGATATCCGGACACCAAAATAAGTGTCGGCATTTGCAACTTTTACCGTCTCGGGATATTTGACGTTAATTCTTTGCTCACAACCACCCATCATAAGGAGTGCAAGCAGCATGGTTAAAAAGTTAAGGTGCTTCATTTGGGAAAGTTTATTGATGCGGTTTATCGTGACCTACCATATAACCGGATCAGAGACCGAGTAAATATAAGGGTAAAATACGGAAAAACAAAATTGTTTTCATGTTGAGGGCAATGAAAAATTTTATCATCCCCGGCATCCAGATGAGTCCTGTTCATACTTTTCAGGAAAATTCCGGTGTGCCTGATTCCCGGTCAAGTCAATCGGTGGATTACTGAAAAGCAGATTAGTACAATTTTTTTTCATTGACGACTATTCCGGAAAACAGGAACAATAATTTCTGTAATACCCTTATTGACAATTATTTTCACAATTTGTAACTTTATGGAGGCAATTCAGTATAAAAAGAAAAATCAAAAAAAAGTTAGCGAAAGTGTATTACCTTTTCCATGTTCGACCGATTAATGTATATCCAAATGAAGCTGGTTTTTCGCGTCGGCTGAATTTATTAAAAATGCAATCATTGTCAAACTACAGTTAATGATGTAATTAATTATGCAAGTTTTGTAATTATTATGGGAAAGAGCAACATACCTTTGTTAAAATACAATACGATGAAAAAGTGTATAAATAAATTTGGCCTTGTGTTCCTTGGAATCCTATTCTTATTTACAGGTTGCAAGAAAACCGAGACATTCAAAAGTGAGGATGCGACCTATGCTGATTTCAGCGGAACATGGAGAGGGGTCATAACAACTTTCAAGGATAATGAGCGCCGACAGCAGAACGGAACCCTCATGATCTATTCAACTGATAAAGGCCAGACGCTATCGGCCATTCTGTCGATGGATAATATCAATATGGGTATGCAAACTCTGTTCAATAACGGGATCTACTATTTCAAACTTACCGCTAATGACACCATTGATCCCTATTGCCTGAACTGGAACCTGGCAGGATTTGCGAAGCTCAGTGCACACAATGAGATGGAACTGAACCTTGCCGGAAATGAATGTGGTGAGCCCGGAGATGAATTCGTAAAATGGGAAGGGAACATGATCAGGGTATCCGAAGGAATTGACGAATCTGCCTGCTACAGTTTTGCAAAAGCCGGCAACAAATGGGAATACAGGAATTACCTTTCCAGCGGTGATACCGTCACCAGCATCCTTGAGATAACGACAGAGGTTTCGCAAGGGGTATTCCAGGGAAACACCTCAGTTCAAACAGGGAACCAGGTCCAGAATAATACTTTCACATGGTCTGTCTCCCCCGGGAGGTTTAATGTGGACAGTGATGGATCCGGACAAACGTTCAATGGTTTGTTCAGGCTTGATGCTCCGCTGGCAAAGCCGTATACATGCATTAACGGGAATGACACGTTGAGTATGACTTTGATGGCCATCAACCAGGAAGTTGATCTTTCCTGCGGCATCTTCCGGGCTGTTAAATTCAGGCAGGAAGTGATTTCTGCGAATCCTGCTGCAGAAAAACGCATCACAGTGATCTGGCTGGTCAACAGGATAGGGATTATCCGCACACAAGTCCTGGCAGAAGATGGCACAACAGTTCTCGAGGTGAAGGAGCTGGTCAATAAGAATTTCTAGAATGCATCCGAGATGATCTTCTCATCCACCCGGTTGGGAAGCAGCACATTTAATTTTGGTTCAGATTTCATGGCCCTGCTTATGGCAAAGATGGCTTCTTCATTGCGGGCCCATGCACGGCGGGCAATCCCGTTGTTAACATCCCAGTGAAGCATTGACCTCAATCTGCGGTCGGCATCCTCTGTGCCGTCGAGCAGCATACCGAAACCGCCATTGATGACCTCACCCCATCCTACTCCTCCCCCGTTGTGGATCGAGACCCAGGTGGCCCCGCGGAATCCATCGCCGATCACATTGTGAATGGCCATGTCAGCGGTGAATTTGGATCCATCATATATGTTTGATGTCTCGCGGTAAGGCGAATCAGTACCTGAAACATCATGATGGTCGCGGCCAAGCACAATGGGCGCCTTCAGAATTCCTGCTTTTATGGCGGCGTTGAAACCGGCTGCGATCTGGGTTCTTCCGTCACAATCGGCATAGAGGATCCTTGCCTGCGAACCCACTACAAGCTTGTTCTTAGAAGCTTCCCTGATCCAGTGGATGTTATCCTTCATCTGAACGCTGATCTCCGGAGGTGAACCTGCGGAAAGCCGCTCCAGAACCTGACATGCAATCTGATCCGTGAGTTCCAGATCCGATGGATCATTCGAGGTGCATACCCAGCGGAAAGGTCCAAAACCGTAATCAAAATAAAGCGGCCCCATAATGTCCTGCACATAAGAAGGATATTTAAAATTCCCGTCAGGAGCCATGACATCGGCTCCGGCACGGCCGGCTTCAAGCAGGAATGCATTTCCGTAATCCCAGAAATACATACCATTACCCGTCATTTTCCCAATAGCCATGACCTGGCGAACAAGTGATTTCTGAACTTCCTGCCTGAACCGGACGGGGTCTTTCACCATCATTTCATTGGATTCTTCAAGTGTGAAACCTGCAGGGTAATATCCTCCTGACCAGGGATTATGCAACGATGTCTGATCGGAGCCAAGTTCAACAGGAACATTCCGTTCAGCAAGTTTTTCCCACATATCGACAATATTCCCCTGGTATGCCAGGGCAACTGCTTCTTTCTTAGCCTTCGCATCGAGGATCCGGTCAATCAGCATGTCTAGGCTGGTATACACTTCATCGACCCATCCTTGTTCAAACCGCTTCTGAACAGCTTGCGGGTTGATCTCTGCGATCACCCCGATGGCGCCTGCTATTACCGATGCTTTCCCCTGTGCTCCCGACATGCCACCCAATCCGGAAGTTACAAATACTTTCCCCCTGATATCGCCGCCTGAGTGTCTCCGTGCTGCATTCAGGACAGTGATAGTCGTTCCGTGAACAATGCCCTGGGGGCCGATGTACATGTAGGATCCGGCCGTCATTTGACCGTATTGCGAAACACCCAGTGCATTGAACCGCTCCCAGTCATCAGGCTTGGAGTAATTGGGAATGACCATTCCATTCGTCACAACAACTCTTGGAGCGTCTTTATGAGAGGGAAACAACCCCATCGGGTGGCCGGAATACATCACCAATGTCTGTTCCTCCGTCATTTCAGAAAGGTATTTCATGGTCAGCAGGTACTGGGCCCAGTTCTGGAATACTGCCCCATTCCCTCCATAAGTGATCAGTTCCTGAGGATGTTGAGCAACGGCCGGGTCAAGGTTGTTCTGGATCATCAGCATGATTGCCGCAGCCTGGATGGTCTTGTGCGGATATTCATGGATGTTCCTTGCAACCATTTTATAATCCGGCCGGAAACGATACATGTAAATGCGACCATACCGCTTCAGTTCTTCCGCAAATTCAGGTGCCAGTACCGGATGGAATTTAGGATCAAAATACCGAAGTGCATTCCGGAGAGCAAGTTTTTTCTCTTCCTGGCTCAGGATATCTTTCCTGACTGGTGCATGATTTGCATTTGGGTCCCACGGCTGAGGTTCGGGAAGAACATCGGGAATACCCTGTATTATCTTTTGTTGAAAATCGTTCATACCGGAAATATTTTGGATGATTTTTCTTCTGCAAAAATAATGGAATATATTCTGTGTTACCAAGGGCAAATTTCATGAAGGCCCACAAAAGAGTCATGAAAGTTCATGAAAAGGAGGGAGATCAGATTTTTTCCTGTGAATTTTTCAGGATCTGGTACAGGAATTCGCGGGCGCGAAAAAGCTGGGCTTTTACTGTTCCCAGGGGGAGATCCATTTCTGTTGCTATCTCTTCATAGGATAGCTCCTTGAAATAACGCATTTCAATCAGCTTTCTATAATGCGGCTTGAGTTTTTCAACTACCTTCCGCATCAGGAATATTTTTTGCTTCTCAATGATCTTTTCTTCAGGATCCAGCATTGTAGAAGGGATATTCTGCGGATCATTCCCTGTTTCATTCCCATCCGCATCTGTTATACTTGCATAGGTCATCCTCCGACTCTTTCTCAGGTAATCGATGCAATTGTTCGTAGCAATCTTGAACAGCCAGGTGCTGAATGCATAATCCGACGAATACTGATCAAGGTTTTTAAATGCTTTACCAAATGCTTCAATGGTAAGATCTTCTGCATCCGTCGGGTTATTGGTCATCTTGAGCATCATGAAGTACAGTGTATCCCTGTAATTATTCAGAAGTTCAGCATATGCATTCCTGTCTGCCGATCGGATCGCCAGTTGTACCAGCTCATAATCCCGCTGAGCCTTCGGTGTAAGGTGTGAGGTCACTTCCATCTTTTCGGCTTGGATATCAGGTTCGATACAGCTACTGATGCATTCAGGAATAGAAAGAAGAGTTCAAACAAGGGTGCTGCGATCCAGAGTTTCTTTTCGTTGAGCTTAGACATGCATCTCTGGAAAATCAGCAGCTGGCTGATCAGTTTCAGTCCCATTATACCGAGTACAACCGGAAGGTTGATCCCAAAGACCACCAGCAACACAAATGTGAGGAAAAACAGGAACTGGGATAATGAATATGCTCCCAATAACAGCTTATGAAACCATTTATAGTAGCGGGCGGTGGAAAGGTGTCTCTTTTTTTGAAGGATCCAGTCGCGCCACCGCAATTTAGGCATCGAATACGTAAAGCTTTCTGGGGTGATCCGGATTCTGGTATTCTTTCTGCCTGCTACCCTGTTGATGAACAGGTCATCATCACCCGAATCGATCCGGTAATGTGATATAAATCCTTTGTTTTCGATGAACAGGGATTTGCTGTAGGCCATGTTCCTGCCCACACCCATGTATGGGATTCCTGCAAGCGCGCAGGAAAGGTACTGGATGGCAATATGGGCGGTTTCAAACCGGATCAGCTTGTTGAGAAAACCATTTCCCTTTTCATATGCACCATAACCCAGAACGATCTTTTTTTCACCTGCCAAAGCATTTGCCATTTGCTCTATCCAATCTTTCCCTGCAGGTTTACAATCGGCGTCGGTGAGCAGTATCAGGTTATTCCTGGCTGATTTTATTCCGATTGACAATGGAAATTTCTTGCCCGTAAAAAAGTTTAGGTTCTCCCTGATCTCAACGATCTTCAGGTGCGGATATATCTCCGCCATCCTTGCCAGGAGAAAGGAAGTGTCATCTTCGGAAACATGATTCACCACCACAACTTCGAAATCCTTATAGTCCTGCTCAAGGACGGAAGGAAGATTCTCTTTCAGGTGATGATATTCATTCCGGGCACATATAACCACCGATACACCTTTTTCACTTTTCTTCTCTGTTTTTTCCTTATGGAATGCCAGCCTTACAAAGATAATCCAGTAAAACAGGCTTTGAATAATGAAGACAACGAGGAAGACTATAAAAATGATCTGGCAGCAAACGTGTTGTTCAAAAGGAACATCAGGCATTTATTATCATTTAAAAGGAATGACGGGGCAAATATATTATTTTAATGGAATTAAAACTACCTTTGTCGAAAACTTGGTATCATCTTTATCCTTAGATGTTAAGGTTGTTGAAATCCTCCTGAACCCCTATGAAGTTTGAGATAAAAGCCCTTGATCCAACATCATCTGCACGATCGGGAACCCTAATAACAGATCATGGAGCCATCGAAACTCCATTTTTTATGCCTGTCGGAACAGCAGGTGCTGTAAAAGGTTTGCACATGAAAGAACTGAGGGAGGATGTAAGGGCACAGATCATGCTCAGCAACACCTATCACCTGTTCCTGCGGCCCGGTACTGACATTGTTGAAAAAGCAGGCGGGATCCATAAGTTCAACGGCTGGGAAAAGCCCATTTTGACCGACAGTGGCGGATACCAGATCTATTCAATGACTGACATCCGGAAATTTACCGAAGACGGGGTGGTATTTCATTCTCATATTGACGGATCGAAGCATTACTTCACGCCGGAAAGAGCAATTGACATACAGCGTTCGCTTGGAGCCGACATTATCATGGCATTTGATGAATGCACGCCATGGCCCTGCGAATATGAGTACGCAAGGAATTCCATGGATATCACCCACCGGTGGCTTGACAGGTGCCTGGAGCAATTCGGCCGGACAAGTTGTCCGCACGGGTACACACAGGCCTTGTTCCCAATAGTCCAGGGCAGTGTTTTCAAAGATTTGAGAAGCAGATCGGCTGAATATATTTCGAATAAGAAGGGGGACGGAAATGCAATCGGTGGATTATCCGTAGGTGAACCCGCGGAAATGATGTATGAAATGACCGATCTCGTTTGCAGAATACTCCCGGCAGATAAACCACGTTACTTAATGGGTGTCGGAACCCCGGCAAACATCCTGGAGAGCATTGCACTGGGTATCGATATGTTCGATTGCGTAATACCGACAAGGAACGGAAGGAACGGGATGCTGTTCACACGGGAAGGCATAATCAACATCAGGAATGAGAAGTGGAAGGATGATTTTTCACCTTTAGAAGAAGATGGAGATGTATTTGCCGACCAGGAGTATTCCAAGGCATACCTGAGACACCTTTTTGTTTCAAAGGAAATGCTTGCCGGAATGATTGCCACCATTCACAATCTTGGATTTTATATGTGGCTGATGAAAGAGTCGAGACTAAAAATTTGCGAAGGTACTTTTTCGGTATGGAAAGATGTCATGGTAAAAAAACTGATGTCAAGAAGGTAAAAAAGAAGCCGGTGAATGGATGACAGAAGCTATTAAATTGCAGTTGTAGCCTGTAGCCTGTTCCCGCTTACGCGGGAATGACGGCAAGGCGAATGCCTGTAGCCTGAAAAAAGTTTAAATGAAGATCATCGATAAATACATCATAAAGAAATTCCTGGGGACGTTCTTTTTTTCGCTCATCCTGTTGATTTTTATTGTCATTATCTTCGATATCTCCGAGCATATCGATGAATTCCTCAAACATGACACCCCACTGAAAGCAATCATCTTCGATTATTACCTGAATTTTATCCCTCACTTTGTAAACCTGTTCAGTTACCTGTTCGTGTTTATTGCAGTGATCTTCTTCACGGCGAGGATGGCGGCAAACACAGAGATCGTGGCAATCCTGAGCTCCGGGATCAGCTTTTGGAGGATGATGTATCCTTATCTCCTTTCCGCTGCGATCCTCGGGATGATGTCGCTGTTCCTGGGAAATTTCATCATTCCATATACGAACAGGGGAAAGCTTGCATTTGAGCGGTTGTACATCAAGGATCCGAGGCGGTTCACCGATATGAACATTCACAAACAAATCAGTCCCGGAACTTTCATTTACATGGAAAACTTCAACATTGAGACGAAGTCGGGATGGAAATTTTCGCTTGAACGTTTCAAAGGAAGAGAGCTGGAATACAAACTTTCGGCCGACAAGATCACCTGGGACAGCATCCATTCGGGCTGGACGCTGAACAGATATTTTATCCACAGGATCAACGGCCAGCATGAAAGTATTGAGAAAGGGATAAAAAAAGACACTGTACTTCCACTTACCCCAACCGACTTCCTGGAAGATATCGAGGAAGTTTCGGTTATGAACTACTTTGTTCTTCAGCAGCATATCAAGCAAAAAGAGTTGCGCGGTGACCCGGATGTGATCAAATTCAAGGTGAAGAAATATGAACGGCTGGCATTCCCGTTTGCAACCCTTGTGCTTACACTGATCGGAGTTTCCGTTTCCAGCAGGAAAGTTCGTGGCGGGATCGGCTTCAACCTTGGGCTTGGTCTTGCACTTACTTTTCTCTATATCCTGTTCATGCAGGTCTTTACCGTAATGGCCACCTTCGGAAATTTCCCTGCCCTGCTGGCGGTCTGGACGCCAAATCTGCTCTTTGGAATTGTCGCATTGGTCCTGGTGAGGATGGCACCGAAATAGATGGTGAGATAGCGAGATAGCGAGATGGTGAGATAGCGAAATAGCGAAATAGTAAATATGCTGATTACGCTTTCACGTGGGCTTTCATTGGATTATTGTGCAAAGGTTGAGGATGGAGAATAGAGAAAGAATCTGCCCTGGTCGTTTCATCACCCTATGACCTGATCACTTCATCACCCGAGCATTTTCCCCAGAAAATTATCGCGAAAGATTAATTAAGACCCAAAATCTGTCGTATCTTTATTGTACAATTAAACTGCTTCCTTATGGAAACTTTTGAGAAAATCCTGGACCTTAACAATGAGTATGAGGCAACCCTCCTCAGTGAGGTCCTGAAGGATAAGAATATCCCCTTCGGGATCGTATCATCCGGAGATTCCGCCATGGGTGGTATATGGGAACTGGAGAACGGATGGGGTTATGTGGAAGCCCCGTTGGAATTCAAGGATGAAATTACCTCCATTTACGAGGAGATCTCGAAGCAGGTGAATTAGCCGAAGGTTATGTGCTTCTAGCTTCGAGCCTCGTGCTGCGTACTTCGGGTGTCAGCAAAATCGGTGTTGAAAGAAGAATATTTATCATTCCGAAAGCCATTGAAAACAATCATCGAACCTGACCTCAGGACATTCACGTTTTCTGAATAAGCCATACACGGCAGAACCGCTTCCACTCATCGAAACATAAACCGCACCTGAATCATATAACCTGTTTTTTATTTCTTGTAACTCTGGATGAGCCCGGAAGACTGGTATTTCAAAATCATTCACAAGTGTGGATCTCCAATCGCCGGCCGGCCCGGAAATAATTTCTCTCAAATCTGCCATCGGGGAATTGACATACCCCTGCGAATCCAACATGGCATATGCTTTTGCAGTGTTCACGTGGATGGGAGGAACAACGATTACAAGGGTAAACACAGATAGATCCACAGTCTGTGTCTTAAACCGGTCTCCTTTTTCAACTGCATAAACAGGTTTATTCCGGACGAAAAAGGCACAGTCACTGCCGAGGCGGCGGGCATAGGTCATCATATCTTCCTCTGACAGGCCAAGGCGGAACAGGTCATTCAGGATCCTGATCGTTGCAGCGCCATCGGAAGAACCACCTCCCAGTCCGGAGCCCATGGGAATAATTTTATGAAGGTGTATCTTTACCGGTGGCAGTTCAAAGACGGCCTGAAGGTCCTTGTAGGCCCTGGCGCAAAGGTTGTCTGCCTCTTCACCCGGTATTACAAGTCCTGTATGCTTAAGCTCAAATATACCATCCTGTGCAGGAACAATTTCAAGAATATCAGCCAGACCGACCGGATAGAAGACGGTCTCGATGTCATGGTATCCATCGGGCCGTTTACCGATCACTCTTAAACCCAGGTTGATTTTTGCATTCGGAAATCTGATCATTGCTATTAAAATTAATTTGTTTCAGGCTGCAGGCTGCAGGCTGCAGGCTGCAGGCTGCAGGCCTCAGGCTTCAGGCTTCTGGCTTAAAGCTCCTATCATCCATCCTCCATTCTCCATTCTCTATCCTCTATCCTCTATCCTCTATTCTCCGACATCCGACATCCGACATCCGACTTTCGAAATCCGACTTCATTCCCCGGGTAATTTATCAGGTTTCGCAAAAGCAGGGTTCGATATGAATAAACTGTCTGTAAGTGTCAGAATGAATGCTTTCAGATCGGCTTTCTTTTGTGGTGTCAACTGAACTCCACCAGTACTGATGTGATGCATAAGCGGGCTGATGGATGGAGACCAGACCAGCTTTGCATTGTAAAAATCAATAACTTCATCCAGGGTTTTAAACCTTCCGTCATGCATGTAAGGCGCAGTAAAAACAAGGTTTCGCAAGGTTGGAGCTTTATAGGACCCAATATCTGAATTGGTTCCGGTTACGTGAAACCTGTCAAGGATATCTGTGAATACTGAATCTTTTCCATTGTTGTAGTAAAGTCCTGTTGTGAAAAGCGGGTTCCCTTCGCCCCCATGACAATGAAAGCAATCGGCACCCTGCTCGGTCATGAACAATACATATCCGCTCAGTTCGGATGGATTCAGCTGGATTTCACCCTTCATGAACCGGTCGAATTTTGAATCGGAAGAAACCAGCGTGCGTACGAATTGGGCAACAGCACGGGAAATATTTTTCATTGTGACTATATTGCTGCCGAAGGCTTTCCCGAACAGTTCGGGATAACCCGGAATAGCCTGGAACACTCTTTTAACACGGGTTGTATCACTGTTCATCTCGTGCGGTGCAAGGATCGCCATCCAAACAATGTCTTCGATGGTTCGCGAATAAGGGTCAGGATTCCCGTTAAATACTGCACCATTCCAAAGGTAACCGTTAAATGTCCATACAAGGTTGATCAACGGCAGCATGGAATGCGGTGTAGGAATACCTGTTACACCAAAAGGATGTCCACCTGTGAACTTCGGGTGACCGATCCCGCATTCAAATGAATGAGCCTGAATATGGCAGGTGGAGCAGCTCATCAACGAATCCGGATCTGTCCTTCCCGATAAACGTCCGTCATAAAAGAGGTACCTGCCCAACTCAACACCTTCGTTTGTCATCGGATTATCTGACGGGATGTTCAGCGTGGCCGGAAATCTCCACGGGATAGAAAGATTGTATGGTGTGGCAGCAAATGGCGTTGCCTGCTCCTCATGCTTTTTGCATGAACCCAGGACGAGCGCAAAAAAGATGATTGCCGGCAAAAAGATCCTCATTAATTTCAATGAATTATGAATTATGAGTTTGAATCAGGAATGATGAAGATATAAAATCTTTATCTCATTTTTTATTCTCATTTTTCATTCTCAATTTTTAACTATTCCAAAGGCCTTCCTCCCATTCATGCAGGCATTGTACATTCCTTCCTGGTTCTGCATGATGCCCATTGGATACCTGGCAAAGTCGAACGCGTTCTCTCCATCAAACCATTTTTCGATGTTCATGATGATGCCGATCTTACCAGTTGCGCCAGGTCCGATCTTCAATAAAACCGGCAATGTGACTTTAAAATAATTCGGTATAAAACCGATGATTGAATCAGGATCAGTGGAACTCCCCTGGTACATCTGTCCGATACCGAGGTGGAACATAAAAGGAAGCTGTTCAGGCATCGTATCATTTTTCCACTTCATGTTCATTTTCATGTAATGATATCCCCCGCCAAGCATTTCAGGCCAGAACATATCCCGTTCAGGAGGATCCGGAAACCGGAATGAAATGTTTTCGTCCGTATCAAGCCCGAAAATGAACGCCAGCGAGTCATACGATCCGGCAGGCAAACCATCGGTGATCTTCCACTCAAGTGTGGTCTTGAGTTTAATGTCTGTGTAGTGAATCCCTTTGTCGGATGAAATGACGATCCATTTTCCCTTTTCGTCATGCAGCTGCAACTTTGAAATAAAGTATTGGAGATCGTTGATCATGTAATACTCTCCCAATGAATTTCGATAGATCAAGCTGTCAGGAATAAGCGTTTTCCCCAACACGTGGTGGAAAAGGGCGACAGAAACATTTCCTTCTTCATACGGGATGACAGGGATCTCTTTTTGCTTCTGACAGCCAAATATTACTGTGGCAATGAAAAGCAGGATCATGTAAAATTTAATCGTAATGATCTTCATACCGGAATGATTTTATTATTAACAACGTTATGAACAGCATAAAATTTTATAATTGCCAGTCAATTGGCGGTTTTCCTGAGGATTCGAGGATCTCATTGACCTTGGAAAAGTGCCTGCATCCAAAAAAACCTTTCAAAGCGGAGAGAGGAGACGGGTGAGCCGCGGTTAAAATACGGTGTTTTGACTGATCAATCAGTATACTTTTTGCAATGGCGTAATTTCCCCAGAGTATGAATACAAGCCCTTCTCTCCTGTCCGACAACCTGCTGATCACTGAATCCGTAAAGGTTTCCCAACCTTTGTTCTGGTGTGAACCTGCCTGGTTCGCCCTTACAGTCAGGGTTGCATTCAGTAGCAGCACTCCCTGCCTGGCCCATTTTGTAAGGTTGCCATGCCCCGGTGGGGGGATCCCCAGGTCTGCTTCCAGTTCCTTGAAAATATTTACCAGTGATGGAGGAGGTTTTATCCCTTCCGGAACGGAAAAACACAATCCGTGAGCCTGTCCGGGTCCATGATAAGGGTCCTGTCCGATAAAAACCACCCTGACCTCTTCGAATGGAGTGTAATTGAAGGCGTTAAAAATCAGTGGTCCCGGCGGATAAATCCTGAATTTCTTCTTTTCCTCAACAAGGAATTGCTTAAGTTCAGCGAAATATGGCCTGGCAAACTCTTCGCTGAGTTGTTGTTTCCAGCTCTCTTCAATGGTGGGATTTATTTGTTCCATACTGTCTATGAAAGTGATGTTTATAACTTTTGGACAATATTTTTTTTAATAACGAGTTCTATGTGAGTAATTCCACGTAAATTTGCATCAATTAATCAGAAATCCTAACACGCAACATCCGATATGAAAAAACTCCTTTTGGCACTGACTGTTGTCATTTTATTCGGAATCCTTCTTCTCTCCTGCAAAACCAGTGAAAGGTGTGCTGCATACGGAGAAAGACAAAGATATCAAATTGAGCGTCACTGATAAATAATTAGCATCATTTTCTTTTCTGATAAATAAAGGGAGGGATTGCTTCCCTTTTATTTTATTTCTTTCGTACTTTTGTTTTTCCTTTCAGAATTACGGGTGTCATGCAAAAAATGTATCCGGTATTGATTTTATTTATACTGGCGATCATCTCTCCGGTATGTTATGGTCAGAATGAGACGGAGCCTGATACCACCAATGACAATGTCCTTTTTGAACGGCTCTGGAGTACCGGGATCCAGATCAATACCAACGGATGGGGGCTCAAATTCAAGAAAGGCAAGAACCATTCATTCCTGACCCAGTATATGTGGGAGGTGGAATTTTCAACCTACAAATCTGCCAAGGAATTTAAAATTGTCAATACGATCTATTCTGATTCCAAAAGTTATGTTTACGGAAAACTGAACAACCTGTATTTTGTGCATGGTGGCGTTGGACTTCAGCACATACTGAATACGAAACCTTACTGGGGCGGTGTTCAGCTGAGTTACTTGTTTTTCGGCGGCTTAACTGTCGGACTGGCAAAACCTGTTTATCTTTACATTGTTTCCGGCAATACAAGGCTTGTACAGAAATACAACCCTGATGAGCACTTTACCGACAATATTTATGGCCGGGCACCATTTCTTACCGGGATCCAGCATACACGATTTTATCCGGGTATATACCTGAAAGGCGGGCTTGATTTTGAGTTCGGTGCCCTGAACAAGCGAATCTACGCACTTGAGGCAGGTGCAACGCTTGACATCTCACCGATGGGCATCCCGATCATGGCTTACAACCCGAAGCAAAATTTCTTCCTGACACTTTACGTGAGTTTCTGTTTGGGTAAACGGTACAACTAGGCTTCAGGCTTCAGGCTTCAGGCTTCAGGCTTCAGGCTAATATTCGTAATCCGTAATTTCCATTTTCTATCCTCTATCCTCTATCCTCTATCCTCCACCTCAACAATTCACTGCAAACTCAACCTCATGGTGATCGAGCTGCAGTATCCGTGAATCCCGGGTTTCAAGTACCAGCCGCCCGAATTCCGTGACCCCTGTTATCTTGCCATCGACCATTCCTCCGTTTATTCTAAAACTCCGCCAGTCATTGAATCCGAGGAGAGCAGCGAGGTAATCAGCATTGATCGCTGCCGACTTCCCATCCCTGAGCGACTGATACCGCTTCTCAAGATATCCTGTCAATTCCTGAAGCGAAGACCACAGATCAGATTCCTTACCGGTTATCAATTTGAGGGAAACCGGGTTTGGAAGAGAAGGATTAAAAACCTGCTGGTTCACATTCAGTCCGATCCCGGCAACGGTAGTTTCAAACGTGGATCCGGAAATGGTGTTGTTTATAAGGATTCCGCCGATTTTCAGCTCTCCTGCATAAATATCATTCGGCCATTTCACGAATGCCTTTCCCTGCCCGATCCTGGTTTTGACAAAGTCATAAACCCCCAGGGCAATGCACTTGTTCAGAAGAAATTGTTCCTCCGGCTTCATAAACCGGGGATGAAGGACCAGGGTAAATGTTAAATTCCGACCGGGCTCGCTTTCCCAATGGTTCACACCCTGCCCTTTACCGGCCGTTTGCTCATGAGCCCAGATCACGGTTCCTTCCGTCAACTCTTTTTCCTTCAGTAATTCCAATGCGGTATCATTGGTTGATCTCACTGTTTCCAGTTCGATCAGATTAAGAAATGAGCTTTTCATGTGCTTTCCTTGCTTTTTCCAGGTTAAAAAAGAGAAATATTCAATAATTATCAAAAATAGTACATTCCGGATGTATTACCTTTTTGATTTCGCCGGATTAATGATAAAAATATGGAACCATACGAAAACAGACAAACAATCAGAAACTGGGCGGAGGAGGACAGGCCCAGGGAGAAACTCCTGATCAAAGGAAAAAACTCGCTTAGTGATGCCGAATTGCTGGCGATCCTGCTTGGGACAGGAAACCATGGCGAATCAGCCGTTGATCTTGCAAAAAAGATCCTTTCCGCCGTTCATGATAACCTGAATGAACTGACGCGGCTTGGCATCCCGGAACTTGAGAAATTCAAGGGGATCGGGAAGGCGAAGGCCATTATCATCATTGCTGCCCTTGAGTTAGGTAAGCGAAGGAACGAATCAGAGGTCATTATGAAGGAAAAGATCACCCACAGCAGGGATGCTTTCGAGATATTCCGGAATACCATGGGTGATGAACCTTATGAAGAGTTCTGGATCATCATGCTGAACAAGGCTAACAAAGTCATCCGGAAATGTTTGATCAGCGAAGGAGGCATTTCAGGGACCGTGGTGGATCCGAAAAAGATTTTCAAGATCGCGCTTGATCATCACGCATCATCCATCATCCTCGGACATAACCATCCATCGGGGAATATCCAGCCGAGCGAAGCCGACCAGAAAATCACACGGAAGATAAAGGATGCGGGAACAATGCTGGATGTGGCCGTCCTGGATCATATTATTATCGGGGACGACAAATACTATAGCTTTGCTGATGAAGGACTGTTATAATTCAGAATTCAGATTGTAGAATTATGAATTCATTGGTCTGTAGCCTGAAGCCTGAATCATCTTTCAACTTCAATCCGCCCGAACGAGTACCCTAAGTCATGGAAGTGATCGATGAACCGGGGAAGGGCGAAAAGCACGTTAGTGGCGGCCTTTGGATTGTCGTGAAATACTACGATGGAACCGGGTCTGGAATATTGAATGGCGTTCTGAAGGCATTGATCAGGAGTTACTGAAGCACTGTAATCCTGGGTCAGCACCGACCACATGATGAATTTATATGATTTCCGTAAAAGAAAATACTGTGAAAGGAGGAACCTGCCATAAGGCGGACGGAACAGGTTTGTCGTGAAATATTCACTGCATCGTGTTACATTTTCAACATAAGCCCCCGTTGCAGTTTTCCATCCGTTCAGGTGGCTGAATGTGTGATTTCCGATGGAATGACCGTCGGAAACGATCATATCAAACAGTTCGGGATGTTTCCTCACATTATCCCCTGTGACGAAGAAAGTCGCCCTGGCATCCCTTTCTTTCAGAATGCCAAGGACCTGCCCCGTGATCTCAGGAACCGGGCCATCGTCAAAGGTCAGGAACAGGGTCTTTTCCTTCACCGGGATTTCGCATAACAGGTAATGTTTGCTGAAGAACCTGAAAATTGCCGGAGAAGTAACGGCTGTCATCGCTGTTGCGGCTGATAAACCTTATCCATGTATTTCTGATAATACCGGTCGAGGCACTTTTCCACCGTTGAGGCCAGATCATCCTGGTGATTTTCTTTCAGTGCAATGGTCAGACGCTGAATGGTCATCATGTCTTCCTGGATATTCACGTCACAGGCTTTAAGATCTTTATCCGGAAGTGAAAAGATATAGTAAAGATCCTCGTTCATGAGACTGTAAAGCTTTTCTGAGATCTGTTTCCCCTTTGCAACATCCCCGATCCTGAAATAACCATCTGCGATGGGAACAATAAAGTAATCAGGAAGGATCACATTGGGAGGCATAACCTCCATACAGCGATCGAGCACTTTTCGTGCTGAATCCTTTTTTCCTTCCAGGATCAGGGCATCGGCAAGACGGCCGAACGCATTCCGGAAGTTCATGGACATTCGCATATTGTTCTCATCCATATAGACTTTCGGGTTACCCATATTCCCGAAAGTAAATTTATTCATGAGGTTGTCGTACATGGTTTCGGTATTAATATCACCGGTCTCCCCTTCTTTCGGTTGTGCTGTAACAGGAAGAACCCGGTATGCAACACCTTCCAGGTGAAAATACTTGTCAAGGCCGATGTATGAATCATTTCCCATTGTCATGGCAAAATAAACCGGCCTTTTCCAGTCGTTCGTGGCAAGCAGATCAAGGATCATCAGGTCGTTTTTCTCAATGGCCTGGCGTGGTATTGTCCAACGGATGGTATCAAAACGGGTCATATACCGCATCGGGATCAGTTTGTTTTCCCTGATCGATTTAGGATCTACGGTGACCATGAATTTTTTCGTCGGGAAGTAATCGATATCACCGGCTTGCGGAGTATTGAACTTCAATTTGCTTTCATCGGTATTCAAAATATGAAAAAGATCCTTCAGGTTCACATATGTATTTTTCAAACTCTCGTTCTCAATGATATAGGTCACATCATGATTTCCCTGGCGGTATTTATCCCTGGTGAGGGAAAACGGCACCGGGTCAGAGTCGTACGCTTTTCTTGTTAACTGGTCAATATACCAGTCGGTATTCAGGAGGGAGAGATTGACAACCCTGATATCCGTGCGGAAACCTTCCACTTCCTGTGCATACCAGAGAGGGAAGGTATCGTTATCCCCATTTGTAAAAAGGATGGCATTGGGAGCACAGGAATTCAGGTAATCTTTTGCTACGGCAAGCGCGGTATACCTGCCTGAACGGTCATGATCGTCCCACCCCTGCTGGGCCATGATACCCGGTACGAGAATGAGGCAAACAAGCGTGACAGCGATCGGGCCGGCAATTCCTTTCAGGTATTTACCCAGCCAATCGGACAAGCCCATAACCCCCAGGCCGATCCAGATCGCGAATGCATAGAAGGAGCCTGCATAAGCATAATCCCTTTCCCTCGGTTGCGGCGAATACTGGTTCAGGTAGACGACAATGGCCAGACCCGTCATGAAGAACAGGAGAAAGACGATCCACGTGCTGTTCTTGTCCTTTCGGTAGTTATAGACCAGGCCTATAATACCAAGGATCAGCGGAAGAAAATAGAAGCTGTTGTCTGCCTTGCTTTTCCTGGCTTCAGGAATATTCTGGCTCCCGAGCCTCATCTTATCGATAAATGAGATCCCGCTTTTCCAGTTGCCATCGAGCTTACATCCATTCCCCTGGATATCATTCTGCCTCCCTGCAAAATTCCACATGAAATACCGGTAATACATGTGAACGATCTGGTAATTCCAGAAAAAGGCAAGATTCTCACTGAAGGTCGGCACGTTACGGGTTTCGGGCTGCTCCCCTCCTTCCACCGTCACAGGAGTGCCTTTCACATGGGCCCATTTTTTATAATCTGCGGCATGCTTCGGCTCTTTATCCTCCCACATCCTGGGAAAAATGGTTGTAAACCGGGGGTCATAAACACCAAATACTTTTTCCCGTTTATCCGTGACAACATACTTTCCAGCTTTTTCATCTTTGGTATAAACGGGATTGCCGTCTTTACGGTCGATGACGGGGGCATTGTAATATTGTCCTGAAAACAGGGGCCAATCGCCATATTGCTCCCTGTTGAGGTAGGCAAGGAGATACATTGCATTTTCAGGGTTGTTTTCATCCAGCGGCGGGTTGGCATTGCTTCGGATGACCAGCATCAGGAAGGAAGTATAACCGATAACGATAAAGGTAAACCCCAGTAAAATGGTATTCATTACCGTCTTCCCGTTCCTCCTGGTATAGATTAGGCCCCAAATGACCAGGCCGATCAGCAGGACAAAATAGATGATGGTGCCTGAATTGAATGGCATTCCGACCGTATTGACAAAGAAAAGCTCCGAGAGCCCGGCAAGTTTGACTACCCAGGGAATGATCAGATACATCACTACCGAAAGGATGGCGATGGAGACAACCATGACCAGCAGGATCTTTTTCAGATCTGTTTTCGGATGCTTTTTAAAATAATAAACGAATGTAATAGCAGGAATAGCAAGCAGGTTGAGAAGATGGACTCCGACAGACAGCCCGACAAGGTATGCGATCAGGATAAGCCACCGGTAAGAGTGCTTTTCATCTGCATGTTCTTCCCATTTGAAAATGGCCCAGAAAACCACGGCTGTAAAAAATGAAGACATGGCATAGACTTCGCCTTCAACGGCTGAGAACCAGAAAGAATCCGTAAATGTATATGCGAGTGCTCCGACCAATCCTGAACCCAGGATCATCAAGGTCTGAGCGGGTGAAGGTTCTCCACCGCGCTTCAGCGCGATCTTGCGGGCAATGATCGTAATCGTCCAGAACAGGAACATGATGGTTAGACCGCTGCTGAGGGCCGACATGGTGTTCACCATTCTCGCCACATGGGTCAGATCACCAAATGCAAACAGAGAAAAGAACCGTCCGATGATCTGGAACAGGGGCGCTCCCGGCGGATGCCCGACTTCCAGCTTAAATGCTGTGGCAATGTATTCACCGCAGTCCCAAAAGCTCATGGTTGGCTCGGAAGTCATGATATAGACTGCAGAAGCCACTGCAGCTAATACCCACCCCAGGATCGTATTGATCTTTCTGAAATTTTTCATATTTAAAATTGTTGAATGGCAAAGGTATTAAAAAATTAGTACTTTTGAAGTCATAACAAATCACGGAAATATGAACAGACTGGTATTGCTGCGGCATGGAGAGAGCACCTGGAACAAGGAAAATCGTTTTACGGGATGGACCGATGTAGACCTATCGGAAAGGGGGATCAGGGAAGCTTCTGAAGCCGGAAAAACACTGAAGAATGAAGGATTCAACTTTAAAATTGCATATACTTCTTACCTCACACGGGCTATCCGGACATTGTGGCTCACCCTGGAACAGATGGACCTGTTGTGGATCCCTGTGTATAAAACCTGGCGTCTGAATGAGAAGCATTACGGGACCCTCCAGGGGTTGAATAAATCAGAAATGGCTGAAAAATATGGGGATCAGCAGGTTCTGATCTGGAGAAGAAGCTATGATGTACCCCCGCCTCCACTTGAAGACAACGATCCAAGGCATCCACGGTTCGATCATCGTTATAAAGGACTGATAACTTCGGAGATCCCTGCAACCGAATCGCTGAAGGAAACAGTCGGGCGTATAGTTCCTTACTGGCAAACGGAAATGTCATCCAAACTCAGAGAGCATAAAGAGGTCCTCGTGGCTGCCCATGGAAACAGCCTTCGGGGCATCGTAAAATACCTGAAGAATATTTCCGACCAGGATATTGTCGGATTGAATCTGCCCACCGGGATACCGTATGTTTTTGAATTCGACGATAACCTCAACCTGCAAAGGGATTATTTCCTGGGCGATCCGGAAGTGATCCGGAAACTCATGGAAGAAGTCGCGAACCAGGGGAAGAAAAAGTAAAACCATCCTATGACAAAGCAATGGGTCATCCCCGATGTTCATGGTTGCATAAAAACACTGAAAGCCCTCATTGAAGAGATTATCAGGCCATCATCGGAGGATGAGATTTATTTCCTGGGTGATTATATCGACCGTGGCCCCAGTTCCCGGGAGGTGATCGATTACATCATGTCACTTCAGGAAAAAAAATTAAACATCACCGCCCTGAAAGGCAATCATGAGGAAGTTTTCCTGGAACTTTATGACGCGGAGATGAAGGCCAAAAATATCCTGATGCATCATTTTCTGAACAAGAAACGGATGGGATGGTTTACATTCGGAGGAAAGGCGACGTTGAAAAGCTTCAGGACCAGGAATCTTAAGGAAATACCGAAAAAATATGCTGACTGGATGCGGGATCTGAAAGATTATGTGATCCTCGACAATTTTATCCTGGTCCATGCAGGACTGAATTTTAAAAATGAAGATCCCTTCGAAGACAAGCATGCGATGCTCTGGGTAAGGGATTACCAGATCAAACAGGAGAAGATTGGCAACCGCCGGATCATTCATGGACATGTGCCGGTAAACCTTGAACTGATCACGCTTTCACTGAAAAACTCCTATTATAAATTCATCGATCTTGACAATGGTCCTTTCATCGAGGGAAAGGAAGGTTTCGGTAACCTTGTGGCCCTGGAATTGGGGTCGATGGAACTTTCGATACAGTACAACCTGGATATTTAGGTGGTGAGCTGGTGAGGTGGTGAGGTGGTGTGTTGTTCCCGCTTTCGCGGGAATGACGGAAATAGCGAGGTGGAAATCGTAATTCGTAATTCGTAATCCCTGCCTGCGGCAGGCAGGCGTAATTCGTAATTGCCTGTTATTTTCCTCCAAGCAAATCGATGGAACTTTTAAGAGATTCCTCGATCGGGAGGTAGTTGTATCGTGCCCAGAAGGTTTCGTCAAGATGACCCGCAACCTGGTCCCAGCGCTCGTTAATACCTTTGGACCGGTCGCCTGTGAATGTCCTGATCTTTTCAGGTTCTGTTGAAATATCGGTAACAACGACATCATCTTTGTAACCGTATTTGAGCATTTTCCCGGAATATGGCTGGGTGTAGGTCATCCAATAGTCGTTCCGGATCGTGTTCAGGTGCCATTTGCCTTTTGTGTTCGCATAGGTGACAATGGTTTGCCCCAGCGGCATCTCCTGTATCCACCCCGGAGTGCCGCGAATGGTATAGGTTTTCTGGTATTTGGTCTTGTTGTTGTACTTGTCATACCCTTTCAGGCTGGGTTTAAGGATCACCTTGACGATCGCAAAATCTTCAGCAGCAATGAAGAGTTCGCCACGCCACAGGGATTCGTTCAGCTTATCTTTCTGATCAAAGGTTATGTGGTAGATCTTTCCCTCCTCCGGGGTGACCATTTCCTTCACCTGGTAATTATAAAAATGGAACTCCTTCTCATCCAGGAATGTTTTCGGGTAGAACTCCACGATATCGCGGGTGAAATAGCAGCTCAGGCAATACGCATTTTTCCCGACTTCATCCAGGGAATTGACCAGTGCGGTGTCTGACCTCACGCGACCTTTCCTGAATGCAGGGAGGTTTGATTTCCTGTGTTTGTCATCGATCATGGATGGCTTGTAAAGGTAATACCCGTCCTTCAGATCATCCACAACAGCCTCTGCATATTCTGCAAGCTTATTGTTGACCATTTTCTGCACCCGGATAAAAGCTGTCAGGATCAGCGGTTCTGCACCGTAGTTTGCCGGAATATTCGCCACTGCTCTTCGTATCACCTCCGCAGCCGTCAATCCTACGACTTCAACCTCTTTCAGCGATACAACCGACGTCTCCAGCTTTATTGTATTTTCGTTGCTCAGCATTTCCGAGATTTTCCCCGTGAATGTCTTGTATCCCATGTAATAGACCAGGATGGAGTCATTGATATGGCTGGTTGCCACATTCAGTTCGAATTGACCGTCGGCATTCGTTGCAATCCCTGCAAGTGTGTTTTTCAGGGAAACCTGCGCAAAGGCAAGCGGAGTATTGGTTTTATTGTCAACTACCTTCCCCCTTATGGAATAATAATCCTGGGAGAAAACAACTCCTGGCCAAATCAGGACGATAATGAGGATGAATAAGAAGGGAGTTTTCAACGATTGAGTTTTTGCATTGCGAAAGTAAGTGAAATTAATTACCGGTTAAAATTCTCCGCCAATGATAGCATCTTTTTTTGATCCATCCTAACCCTATTGTAACCCTATTTTAAACCTATTCAGGCCCCGGCCAAAATAGTCACATCATTATTCACTTACTTTTCACTTTTCACTTTTCACTTTTCACTTTTCACTCTTCACTCTTCACTCTTCACTTATCTTTTCGCCCGGAGGTATTGGTTCGGCCATGTCACATCATGATTTAGCTGGCGTGCGGCGTGTAGCGGGAAGTACGGGTCTCTCAGCATCTCACGGGCCATGATCACGAGATCGGCCTGGCCGCAAGTGACAATGCCCTCCGCCTGCTCCGGAGTAGTTATCAGGCCTACGGCACCTGTACTGATCCCTGCTTCCCGCCTGATCCTGTCGGCAAAAGGTACCTGGTAGCCGGGTCCGGCCGGGATTTTAACCCCGGGAATTATGCCCCCGGAAGAGCAGTCAATCAGGTCCACTCCAATATCTTTGAGGGTCAATGCCAGTTTTACCGAATCATCAATAGTCCATCCTCCTTCTGTCCAATCTGTTGATGATATCCTGGTAAAGACCGGGTACCCGGAAGGCCAGACTTCCCTGATGGATTGAGTAATCTCCACCAGCACCCGGATCCTGTTTTCAAAGGAACCGCCATATTTATCCGTTCTTTTGTTGCTTAACGGCGACAGGAATTCATTGATGAGGTAGCCATGGGCTCCATGGATCTCGATCACCCTGAATCCTGCTTTTAAAGTACGTACCGCCGCACTCCTGAATGCTTCAACAACCCGGCTGATCCCGTCCAGGGTCAATTCCTCCGGGGTATCATAACCTGGTCCGAATGCAACTGCGCTTGGAGCAACCGTTTTCCATCCGCCTTCCGAAGGAAGCACAAGCTGATCGCCATTCCAGGGTTCTGAATGACTGGCTTTTCGCCCTGCATGGGCAAGCTGGATACCGGGAACACAGTTATGCGACAAAATAAAGCCCGTGATCCTTTTCAGTTCTTCGATGTGCTCGTCTTTCCATATCCCGAGATCTGAGGGAGATATCCTCCCTTCGGGGGTTACAGCCGTAGCCTCCGTGATCACGAGCGCAGCGCCTCCCACAGCGCGGCTGCCAAGGTGAACAAGATGCCAGTCGTTTGCAAAGCCATCTTTACTTGAATACTGGCACATGGGGGAAACAACGATCCGGTTCCTGAATTCGATGTCACGGATCCTGAACGGGGTGAAAAGAGTTGACATGGTTGCAGATTTTTGCAAAGGTAGGGGAAATTGTGCAGGGATGATTGGCACGCTGATGACGCGGATTTAGCGGATTTTCGCTGATTTTATAATTCATCCAGCATCCAGCATCCAGCATCCAGTTTCCGGCATCATTATTACCTTCTTCCGGAATTCCTATCTTTGCGAAAAAGCCGAACATGCGGAACCGTATACTTCTTTGCATGAGCCTGATGTCCTTCATTTTTAACATGGATGCACAGTCGATTAAGAAAGTTCTTTTCATCGGGAACAGCTACACGTATGTGAATGATCTTCCCGCGCTGGTCACAGGAATTGCTTCATCATTGGGCGATTCAATGTACCACGACATTTACGCTCCCGGAGGTTATACATTCCAAATGCATTCCCTGGATCCGAATACAAGGGCAAAGATAAACTCCGACCAGTGGGATGTGGTGGTGCTCCAGGAGCAAAGCCAGCTTCCTGCACTTTGGCCTGATTCTGTGGCGGTGAATGTTTTTCCATATGCGGATTCGCTCAACGGATTTATCAAAGCCAATGACAGCTGCACAACTACACTGTTTTACATGACCTGGGGCCGGAAAAACGGGGACATGGAGAATTGCCCCTATTATCCCCCGGTATGCACGTATGAAGGAATGCAGGCGAGATTGAGGCAGAGTTACCTGGAGATGGGACAAATGCTCAACGCCGAAGTCTCTCCTGTGGGAATTTCGTGGAAACTGACGAGGACCAATAACCCGGCGATCGAACTGTACAATCTTGATGAAAGCCATCCAAGCATCCATGGAAGCTACCTTGCCGCCTGTACATTTTATGAAGCCATCTTTCACAAAAGCCCGGTTGGCGCCGCATTTCCTTCGGGGATATCATCTGCTGACGCTGCAGTCCTCCAGGAAAATGCACATTCGATTGTATACGACAGCCTTGACACCTGGCAAATCGACACAAGCCATGTTTATGCTGCTTTCCATGCCGATCCGGCCGGAAATATGACCTTCCTGTTTACCAACCAGTCGTTGAATGCAGCAAGCTATTACTGGGATTTCGGAGATGGTGATCACTCGTCAGATACCAACCCGGTCCATCAATTCGCCTCCAGCGGCACTTTTGCAGTGAAACTCTATTCTGCAAGGCATTGCCAGGTTGACAGCACCTTTCAGGAACTTCTTATCGTTTCGCTGCCTGAAAATGAAGAAGACGACTCATTTGCCATTTCTCCAAACCCGGGAAAATGCGTGGTAAGCATTTCTTGTTCTTTTCTTCAATCGAACAAGAACATTACTTACATCATGTATTCGGGTTCCGGAAAGGCAATGCTGACGGGAGTCCTTGATCACTCACCGCAGCTCATCGATGTTTCCCGGTTACCGGATGGACTTTATTTTCTTACCCTGAGAACAGGTAACCGCACTATCACCCGGAAAATAGAACTCAGATAGTTAGGAAAGCATACAAGATAAATGCAGGAATGCATAATGCAGGAATGCATAATAATTCCTTTGTACTTTGATTTTACCACTTTTCGGGCAAATGACATCAGAAATCAATTCCTGCATTTTGCATTTTGCATTCCTGCATTACCATATGTCACCAGATAAACGGAATGAACCGGTATCGGACCTTCCTGCAATATTCATCATACCCCGGGAGGTTCTTTGCAAGGAACTTTTCTTCGTGAAGTGTTCTGAAGAATAAAATGAGGATCAGCATGAACCCGGGAATCAGCCCCCAGAAAGAGCCAAGTGCCAGCGGGGTGAAGATGAACATCAGGATGGCTCCTGAATACATCGGGTGACGCATAACGGAATAAGGACCGGTTGTGATGAGCTTCTGCTCTTCTGCAACGGCAATGGTGGCGGAAGTAAAGCTGTTCTCGCGAAACACGAGATAAACAATGTAAAACCCATCGATCACGATAACATTTGACACAAAAGAAAGTAAGGGTGGAACTACACTCCACCTGAACCGCCAGTCAAGAACGGAAAAAACGACTATTGCCACGACAACAATGCTGGCCATCGACTGGATGATCTTCTGGCTCTTTTCCTTCTCAGCGGCAGGCCCGGATTTCAGGCGCCGTTCGATCAGCCCCCTGTCGTGTTTCAGGAAATAAACTGTTATTAAAACACATGGAAGTGAAAAAGCAACAAGGTAAAACCATCCCTGCCAGTAGTTCAGGGTCCATGCCGGCAGGAAGATGATTGCTCCAAGGATTACGCTTAACTGGATCAATCCCGAATATGATTTTTTATGCAAAGAATCCATGATAAAAAGTCAAAAGTCAAAAGTCAAAGGTCAAAGGTTAAAAGTCAAAACCTTTCTAAATTCCATTCAACAAATCAACAACTCAACAACTAAGCATCTCAGCATCTCAATATTTCAGCCTCTGCCTGTTCGTCTCATCCAGTGTAAATGGATCGACCTTGATCCCTTCACCTTTTATCAACCCCGTTTTCGGATCCCGGGCTGCCATGGCAATCCATTCGTATCCGAAATCGATACTGTCATTCTGATTGAACCAATCCTGCGGATAAATATATAATCGCTCTTGCAGGGGTTTCAGGATGACGATGGCTGTTCTGTTCCAGGGGCCGGATTCATTCGCATAAAGACCCGGAATATCAAGGACCATGATGACCTCCTCAAATTCCCGGAATCTTTCAGGAAATACCAAATGACTGCTTTCCATTCGTGAATCGAGCTGAATGGTAAATTTTTCCAGGGGCTCGCAGTTGAACATGCAGAAAGATGTTTTATCCCAGGTCAGTTTCCGGATCGAATTTTCAAGCAGTTCAATTTCGCAGAAATCCCTGGTATCATAAAGAAATACCGTAATGGAGGCAAGACCGACATCCCTGACCGCATGCCGGTACCACCCAAGGAACCTTGTACCTGTCTTGTTTGGCTGAAGGTATGAATATTTCTTGAGCAAACCATATGGTACATCTCCGTAAAGGATGGTAACACCGGTTTCGTCCTTTTCCCAATCAAGAGGTTGCCTGTCCTTGAACAAAACCGGCACCGCCTCCTCAAAATACCATGGATTTAAAAATGCTGAGTACCTGACCGGTTTTTCCGGTTCACTAAAAAGTTTATCAAACAGACCCATTGAGTTATTCCCTTCAGCTATACCCGTCTTGTATAATAGCCTCCGGATTATTTTTATTAATTACAAAGTTACGCCCAAATACTCCTGGAAAATTCTTTAAACAAAGATTCACTCTTCATTCTTCATTCTTCATTCTTCACTTTTCACTCCGAACCATTTCCTTCTCCAGCGCTTCCAGCGACCGTCCCTTTGTTTCCGAAAGGTATTTACTGAAAAAGAAGAAACTGCCCAAGGTGGCAAGTGCGTAGAAATTAAAGATCGTGCTTACTCCAAATGTACCGGCGATGACCGGAAAAAGGAAGGAAAGCAGGGCATTGAAGAACCAGTGAGAGAATGAACCGATGGACGCCCCCCGGGCCCTGATGTTGTTTGGGAACATTTCGGACAGAAGCACCCATATCACTGCTCCCTGCGAAGCAGCAAAGAATGCGATAAACCCGATCAGCAATCCAAGGACCCAGAAACTCCCGGTATGACCTGATCTGAAAAGATATGAAAACAGTCCGAGGAATATAGTCATTCCAAGAGACCCGATAAGGAGAAGCGTTTTCCGGCCGACTTTGTCGATGATCGTCATGGCGATCATGGTAAAGACGAGGTTTGTCAACCCGATGATGACCGTCTGACCAATGGCCGAAGCTGTGGAGAAACCTGCTGACCGGAAGATGTCAGTAGCATAATACATGATGGAGTTGATGCCGGTGAACTGGTTAAACATTCCAACAGCAATCCCGATCAGCACAAGTTTTCGGTAAGGCTTTTTGAAGAGGTAGACGTTTTTTCCCAGGATTTCGGTATTGATGGATTCCCGGATCTCGACCAGTGTCTGATCCGGGTCTGCTTCATGATTCACAGATGTGATCACAGCAAGAGCTTCTTTTATCCGCCCGGCCTTTACGAGCCAGCGGGGGCTTTCGCTTACCATGTATAACAGGAGGAAAAGCGCAACGCCCGGTAGTATGCCTGCAATGAACATCCAGCGCCAGTTATCCGGGCCTGTATCGATCAGCAGGTAATCCGAGAAAAAGGCGACGAGTATCCCTACCACGATCGCAAGTTGGAATGTTGCTGTAAGCCTGCCACGTTGTTTTGGAGGAGAGATCTCGGAGATGTACATGGGCGATATTACGGAAGCGCCGCCAATGGCCAGTCCGGCGATGAACCGGAACAGGACAAATAAATTGAGACTTACTGCGAGACCAGTTCCTATTGAAGACAGGATGAACAGGCTGGCGAGGACACGAAGCATATATCGCCGGCCGAAAGCATCAGCTGGCCTGCCTATGAATAATGCCCCGATTATGCAGCCGATCAGTGCCGAGCTAACGGCCCAGCCCTGCCCTGTTGTGTCAAGGTTGAAATGTTTGGTAAAAAAAGGCATCGCCCCATTGATCACCGCAGTATCAAATCCGAATACCAGCCCTCCAAGGGCAGCTACGAACGTGTAAAGTAACAGAGTTCTTTTCATATTACCTCCTTCTAACGATCCAGTTCTCCCCATCCTTCTCGATCATCCAGCCGTCTTTAAGCTTCAGCGTCCAGCCTCTGCCTTCAATGCTGGTTCCTTCAGGCTGGATCCCGTCTGCAGAAATAATCGCCTTTTCATTTTTATCCGTAACCAGGCAGCCTCCTTTTGTTACATTCAGGACACCCCAGTTGTCGCTGATGGTTATTGTGAAATAAACCGTACCGTATCCCTCAAGAACTTTCAAACCAGCCGGGTTAAACCCCATATGCATTTCTTCAAGGTCGAAAACGACAATCGGCTTGTTCGTAAATCTTTCAACAAGCAATTGATTTAACTTGTCATTATCATTTTTCCTGGCGAGTTCCATCTCGCTTATTTCATCCAAATTGTATTTCTTGCCTTCAGTAACTGCAGTTGCAGCGGGGTCAACGGGAAGTTTTATGGAATAAGCTTTAGCGGTCAGATGTCCGAGGTCATCGACTGACCGTATCTCCTCTTTCCATTCCTTTCCGGATTCATCGAGAAGAAATGCATAGAAAAAGCCGGAAACATAGCCGAAAGTCCGAACAAATCCTTCACTTTTGGTATACGATTTCTCCTCACTGATGAGGTGTTGCGTCAGTTCCTGTTTTGAGGTTGCCGTCAGCTTATTTCCTGTATATTCCGCAAGTCCTTCATGCTTTTCGAATTTATTTTCATTGGTATCAGCGCCGGGAAACAGCGATCGCCTGTACTCCCTGAAGGTCAAAGCATCCTTTATGGCTCTTTCCCTTTCCTTTCCGGCTGAAGCGACGGCCTTCTCCAGTGCAAGCCACTCAAGTTTCAGGAATATCCGTGCATTCATCTGTTCCATATGGCCATTGGAATAGCCACCCCTCACATCCAGACCAAGTGTGGGCTGGAGCAGATGAAACATTTCATGGATAAGCAGGGAATTCCGCTGGTAAGGATCGGCATCCAATGGGAGACCGACCATGGCCCAGGTAACACCTCCGAGATCAGTGGTTGAATTTGCAATGATCTTTTCTGCTGGAAATATTCCGGTATAAACATCGTTGTTCTGCTTCAGCAATCCCATCCTATCAGGCTCATTCGCGATTACCTGTCGTGTATTGCGGTCGATTAGCATTAACGGGCACCACAGCGACTTTCCCCACAAAACGCCATTGTCCTTATCGGTGAGATCCTTCACTTCCGAAAAATATCCCGTGGCTTCTACAAGATTGATTTCCGGTTTTTGGCAAGATCCTTTCAACCCCTGAAAAAGTAATAAAGCCAGCGTTGCTGACAGGATGATCATATTTAATTTCATGGCAATTGTGATTAATATCTGATTCAACAATGTTATGACTGATAAAAAGGAAAAACCTGATTACTGCTGTCTTCGCGTACCTCCTGGGATTCTTTTGCTAATTTCCTTCAAAGATGTGGTGCATGGCAAATTCTTATCCGGTTTTTATTCTGTCAGGAAGGCTTATAAACCACCCCGATGTTCCGTTTTCCGTCTATCTCGATCCTGAATGATTTGTCGAACCGGATATGGCGGATATACTCATCCTCGTAAAGTGCCGGGAATGTGTTCAGGAAATCTACATCGTAATACCCTTGCCTGATGTACGGATTGATTGTGAAATACCCGACACGGAAGGAGGTCAGATTCTGGAAGAAATGAGTACCCTGGCTGGGATCAATTCGGTAATGGGCAAGTCCGGATTCAACAATGACCCGGGAAGCAGAGATCTGTGGCCACCTGACCGGTATCCCGAGCCAGGGGTCACTGGAACCCCAGCGGCCCGGGCCGACAAGAACATAAAACCGGTTTTCAGCCCTGAACTTGTCATTAAGAACTTCCAGGTGCTTTGCAATATCAGGACTTTTGGCTGCATTGAAGGAATCAGGCTTCACATAGACGAAGTCCGAAATTCCTTTGATAATGCCATTACCAAGGGCTGAGGTTGAAATCAGGATCGTATCTTCATTCCGGATGTCTTCCAGTTTCAGGTTGACCGTTTCATTCTTACCAACGATCGGTCTGATCTGCAAAAGGGAAAACACTTTTTGCTCGCCTTTCGGCAGGTCAAGGTTCACGGCAAATTCAATCTCAACGGGCTTTCCCATTTCCCGCTGCCCGATCTCCAAAACGAGCTGCAGGATTTCCGATAACGGAAAGGTATTATGGTTCAGCACCTGGGAGAAGGTGATCAGTTTTTTTCCTGAAGACAGGGTGCCCTCCATGACCTGGTGGCTGTCGTAATCAAATGTTGAAGCAACCAGTTTCAGCACATTGTCATTTTCCGCATCTTTGATCCTCAGCTTTAAAAGGTTGACCGTATCATCTGTGTTCGGGGTGAAACTCTCAGCTTTCAGGTCGAGGGCATAGAAGTATTTCTGTGTTTCACTCAATGCAAGGTCAGGAGTGGAAACCTGAAGGATCTTTTTCGGGTACTTCGGGGAAAAACGCAGGCCATTTCCACCATCCACAATATATTTACCCAGCCCGAACGCTATGTTGACAATGCCGTCTTCAGGCTTTTCAGGGGCGATCGGGTAGAAATTGATGGAACGTGCTACCCCGGAAATAGCGGGATAGAATCGGTCAGAATATTGCCTTCCCGTCACTTCCTGCAGTACAACACCCATTTTCTCTTCATCGATGACATTTAGTGTTGCAGCCATGTATGATTTGCTGTCCTTGAAAAACACCGAAGCATAAACACTTTTAATCGCTTCACTGAGTTTTTCGATCATAATCCTGTCGTTGAACTTGATGTTCGGGATCATGTATGTGGAATATATCCCGGCAAAGGGCTGGTAATGGGAATCCTCGAGAAGGCTCGAAGAGCGTACGGCAATGGGATTATTCACGCATGATATGAAGGTATACAGATCTTCATGGATCCTGAAAGGAAGCCTTGCTTTGATGAAATGGGAAAGAATATCCTTGTCGGAACGGTCAGACAGACCGATTGCATAAAGGTTGTTTTCCTCCATGAACTCATCAAAGATATCCGTACCGAGAACAACCGTTCTTGGGATCGTGATGAGGACATCATCAAACCGGTAAGTCAGCCGGTTCCTTTTGATAAGGGAATCGAGGAACGCCAGTCCCCTGGCTTTTCCACCGATGGAACCTTCTCCGATCCTTGCAAAAGAGAGGTACTGGTCGTACTTGTCGCGGTCAAACTCAGCGATCACACCTCGTGCTTTATTGATCCGGAATGCAGTGATCGAATCAAAGATATACCGCTTCGCCTCATCCATATCGTCAAACTGGGTGACCGAGATCTCCTTGAACATTTCGGCGATCGGGAATAAGGCACGGGCATTCAGCCATTTCGAAAAATGATTCCGCTGCATGTGATACAGCAATGAATCATCCGGTATCTCAAAGATCCTGTCCTGCAATGATTTCAGGTCAACAACCCGGCTGATCTCTTTTCCCGTGGAAGGTTCGATAAAAACCAGGTCACCGAAAAAGAAATGCTCATTGATATAATTCCGGAGCTCGATGGAAAGGGTTTTCGACAACTTATTGATAAACCCGATCTTCAGTTCATCGGCAACTTTTTCATTTTCAATCTCAGAGGACTGAAGCAAAATGGGCATGAATTCATCCGATTGTCTTACCAGCTTAACAAGCTGTATCCCTGCCGTCTTATCATTAACCCCGCCCTTTTTATAACTGATGTCTGAAATTACACCAAGCAGGCTGTTCTTATATTTCTCAAATTTGCTTACCGCCTCTTCGTAACTTGTTGCAAGGAGGATCTTCGGCCTTCCGCGCATCCTCACCATTTTCTGATGTTCGTTCAACCCCTCCGTCATAAATCCTTTCGACTGCTTGAACATGATCTTGTAGATGTTCGGGAGATAGCTTGAATAGAACCGGATGGAGTCTTCAACCAGCAGAATGGCCTGGACACCCTGTTTGGCATCCTGCTCCATGTTCATCTTGTCCTCGATAAGCTTGATAATGGCGAGAAGGATGTCGGGATTTCCAAGCCAGCTGAATACAAAATCAATTGCGGTAAGGTTCTCATCCGTCAGCCTCAGGTTGACTTCCCTTGAAAAAGGTGTAAGAACAACGATCGGGATTTTTGGATACTTCGTTTTGATCCGTACTGCCAGGTCGAATGTGGTTGCTTTCTCCAGGCTGAGCATGGAAATCACAAGTTCTATGCTTTTATCTTCAAGCACCTCGAAGGCTTCCTCTTCAGAAGTGACTTTAATGAATTGCGGAGGATAACGCAGGCTAAGTGCGACATATTCCATGAAGATGGTCTCGTCAATCCTGCCATCCTCCTCCAGCATAAAAGCATCATAGGTGCTTGATATAAGCAGGACCTGGTAGATCCTCTTTTTCATCAGGAGATTGAAAGAAGTATCGATGAAGTAATACTCTTTCGGATCAAGGTATTTTTTTCCCTGTATCAATTTTCTCTCAGTATAAATTCATCATATTCGATCTCGAACCGAAGCTTATGCCTTGATTCTTCCTGTGCCAGCGACAGGAAAAGGTCTTTCATGGTTTTATCGGTCGATTCCTCGGAAAGAAGCATATAAAGCCTGAATGCATTTTTTTCCTTTTTCATCGCCAGGATCAGGGCATCGGAATAGGTCATGGTGGGTGAAGGCTGAACATCGACCAGGTAATCGGAGATCTTCAGGTCGCGCACCCTGCCTTCCGCCATTGCATACGTACCGTTTTCCTTGACGCTCATCAGTCTTGATTTATGCTTCATTTCTTCCTGTGCGAACTCGGTGAATACTTTCTTCATCTGCTCGTTACCTGATTTGGCCGACAGATCTTTGTAAAAATCCACTGCTTCCTGCTCGGCATTGATGGCGAAGTCAAGAATGTCATTGACTGTATCGAATGGTTTCATATTTTTTATTTTAGATTATAATTACTACTTTATTACCTCATCAGTTACGGATCGCCTGGGCGAATTCTTCATCAAAATATTTTACAACTGCATCACAACCGCAACTAAAGATTCGCTGGAAATCGTCACCCGGAGTCGAAACAAGTTTCATCATGGTGGTTCGTTCTTCAGTATGGTTATTGATCTCAGCTTTGGGCAGCAGTGTGATAATTTCCATAAGGACATATTTGGGGAAAGCAAGCCCGTCGAATCCGAATTTCTTCAGAAGACCGGCCATCTGCTCGATGTTGTTCATGCCGATCCGGCATGGAACCGAAGCCTCAAATTCCTGGATCACCTTCTGGGTATTTGTGTAGCTGCCTCCGGTTTCTGCCGGGAATGAAGCCGGGAGAATGAGATCGGCATTGGCAGCCGTCAGTGTCATGAAATAATCCTGGACCATGATGAACTTTGCTTTTTCCAGCATCATCTTCACAGCCTCCTTGTCTTCAGCACAACCGACCGGGTCTTCCCCAAAGATGAAAAGATTACTGATCTTCCCGTCCTGTAAGTCATTACCAATGGATGGACTGACGTTCCCCGGCAGATCGGCCACCTTCCATTTATCCTTCAGACGCTGGATCAGCGACGGGTCATCGACAGGAATTCCTCCTGTGCCGAGGGATGGATAAGCCCCCATATCGAAAAGTCCATGGGAATTATTTTTCTCCTTCAGTGAAATGAGACCGTTCGCTGTCTTGCTCAGCTTCCCGGTGATCATGGCCAGGTTGAAGAGCTCAAGGCTTGTTGCGGAGGAGATCTCCTTTTCGGAGTAAATGATAACTGCGTTCAATTCTTCATTATACTTTTTCGCAAATTCAATGACCGCATCCTTGCTAACCCCGGCTTTTTCCAACAGGCTTTCAAACGATTCCTTCAACAGGTTTGCCTTATAGGCCTCAAATCCCTCGACCCTGTCACGAAGGAAAAGAGCATTTTCCCATCCCGATGAAAGGATATAATGGTTCAGTGCCTTGATGAAATGGTAATAGGATTTGATCCCGATGATCTCATCCACCTTATGTTCAATGAAAGTTGTTTCCAGGGTTGAAATATAGGTGACCGGTGTCTTTTTCATGGCCCTGGCATTATTGACAAAGAATCCTGCTACGGCATGATCATCCTGGATCCTGGTGCCAAAAACAATGATCCTGCTGGCGTCCTTCAGATTTTCAAAAGGAACATTGAACTTCGAATCCGAAATGTAACCTGCGCCTCGCCCGAGGTAGTGGAAGCTGCTGATATTATTGGTTTTTGCTCCACCCCTGGCGAGCTTGTTCACAAGGTAGATCTCCTCATTGGTGAGACGTGCACCGGAAAAGAAGGCATTGGCATCAGCATTGACGCCGGTGATCTTGTCCTTGATGATGCTGAAAGCTTCTTCGAACGTGATCTCCCTGAACTCTCCGTTCACCTTAAGCAGCGGGGTCTTGATTCGTCTGCCATCATTTATATAACGATAGCCGAACTTCGGGTATTTGCATAGATTCCCGTCCTGGTTCACGATTCCCTGTTTCCCTGTCACACCAAAAATAAAATTATTCTTGTGATGAAGGGTGATGGCACAACCTATAGAACAATAGTTACAGATTGTATCAGCCGTTAGTGTTTTGACAGGCCCGGGTTTGAAGATTACATTTTCCGAGATGGCCCCTGTCGGGCAGGTTGAAATGCACATTCCGCAGGATTCGCAGGAAGTATCGCTAAGTGAATCGCCGAGGCTCGGTGCGACAACGGTATCAAAACCGCGGTTCACAAGCCCGAGTGCGTTGGCCCCGACCACTTCATGGCATATCCGTACGCATCGTGAACAGAGAATGCACTTGTTGTTGTCGATCTCGATGTAGGGATGCCTGAAATCGACCTTGTATTCCTTGTATTCGCCTTCAAAGGATTTCTGCTGTGCCATGTATTCTGTAGCATATTTCTGAAGATCACAATCAAAGAAAGCAACACAACCGCACTCCAGGCAACGGTTTGCCTCATGTTTTGCAACCTCCTCCCCGTTGTAACCAAGTTCGACTTCCTTGAAATTATTTCGCTGATCTGCCCCAAGTACCGGCATTTCCTCCCGTACCTGGTGGTCGAACCAATCCAGGTAATCGGCCTGCACCTGTTTCTTGAAATTTTCTTTCTTGCTGGTGAAAGGCTTTTCGGCAGGTTTAAGGGGAAGTCCCATCATGAACTGGTGGGCGCTCGTGGAAGCAGTTTTCGCCTGTGCGATCGCCTCGATGATCGTAGCGGGTCCGGTAACACCATCACCTGCGGCAAACATGGAAGGTATGCCTGTCTGGAGTGTGGTCTTTCCTGCATCAATATCACCCCAGCGGTTGATCTTCAGCTCACCCTCAGTCGTGTTCTTGTTGATATCATCGATAAAATTCACATCTGTCTTCTGACCAATCGCGGCCAGGACATAATCCACAGGTACATCGAAATCGCTTCCTTCAACAGGAATGGGTCTCCTTCTGCCTGAAGCGTCAGGCTCGCCCAATTCCATTTTAAGGCAGGTGATCGATTTTATATCCCCGTTTTCTTTCTTATTAATGACCTTCGGAAGTGTCAGGAACATGTACTCCACGCCTTCCAGCTTTGATTCATGGATCTCAATGGGATTTGCAGGCATCTCCTTTTCGGTCCTTCGGTAAATGACGTAAACTTTTTCAGCACCGCAACGGATGGAAGTTCGGCAGCAGTCCATGGCGGTATTTCCGCCACCGATCACTGCGATCGTCTTCCCTGCAAAATTGTATCGTTGACCCGTCACTTCCATATTTTTCAGGAAATCGATCCCTGAAAACACATTGCCTGCATCGTCGCCTTCACAACCAACACCAGTCCCCTTTTGCGAACCGATCGTCAGGATCACCGAATTGTACTTATCTTTCAGCTCTTGATAGCTGAGATTATCACCCAGCTTCTTGTTATAAAAAATATTGACGCCGAGGTCGGTAATGTTTTTCACTTCCTTATCGAGAATGTCGTTGGGAAGACGGTATTCCGGAATCCCGTAACGAAGCCAGCCTCCGGATTTTGGGGCTGCTTCAAAGATATCAACCTGGTGACCTTTGGTCTGGAGGAAATAGCCGGCAGAAAGTCCGCCCGGACCAGCTCCGATCACAGCTACTTTTTTACCTGTTGTCGGTTCCACGACAGGTACATACTTTGTGGGAGAGTCAAGGTCATAATCTGCTGCAAACCTTTTAAGGTAGTCTATTCCGACCGGAGCACCCTCGTCCATCAGGTTCCTTCTGCACTCTGCTTCGCATGGACGCACGCAAACCCTTCCGCAGATGGCGGGCAATGGGTTTGTTTCCTTGATCAGGGCCACAGCTTCGTTGTAAAGCCCTTTATCGATCAGTGAAATATATCCCTGGACATCGACGCCAGCAGGACAGGTCTGCTTGCACGGACCGATGCAATCGGCGTAATGATTGCTTAGCAGCAGCTCAAGCGCCATCTTCCTTGATTTGCGGATTCCTGCATTATCGGTAATAACTTCCATGCCTTCGCTGATCTTCGTGGAGCAGGATGGCTGGTGGCCACGCATTCCTTTAACTTCGACTACGCAGAGGTAGCAGGAAGTGAATGGTTCGAGGCGGTCATCATGGCAGAGCGTAGGGATCGATATCCCGTTCCGTCTTGCAAGTTCCAGGATCGTTTCTCCCGGCATTCCTTTTACAATAGTTCCGTTTAAAACAACATTATATTGATTGTCAGTCATTTCTTATTGATTTATTGAGTGTTTACAATGGTTTTATTCATCAGGAGAGTACGATCGAGCTGAATTTGCATTTCGAATAGCAAACCCCGCACTTGGTGCATAATTCCTGGTTAATGAGATGTGGCTTCTTCCGTTCACCGGTGATCGCATTCGAAGGGCAGTTCTTCAGGCAGACAAGGCAGCCTGTGCACTTTTCCTGGTCAACCGTGTAGGTTAGCAACGGCCGGCATACTTTAGCCGGGCATTTCTTATGGAAGATATGTGCTTCATACTCATCACGGAAATACTTGATTGTAGTAAGAACAGGATTCGGAGCCGTCTGGCCGAGACCGCACAGTGAATTATCTTTGATCTCGAAAGCCAGTTCTTCCAGTTTTTCTATATCTCCTTCTCTTCCTTCTCCATTGGTGATGCGGTCAAGGATCTCCAGCATGCGCTTCGTCCCCATACGGCAGAACGTGCATTTGCCGCATGATTCTTTTCTCGTGAAATCAAGGAAGAACTTTGCAACATCTACCATGCAGGTGGTTTCATCCATGACGACCATACCGCCGGAACCCATAATGGCCCCGGTAGCATTGACCGAATCGTAGTCAACGATCGTGTCTGACAGGTATTCCGGGATGCATCCGCCGGAAGGGCCCCCAAGCTGGACCGCCTTGAATTTCTTCCCGTCCTTTATCCCGCCGCCAAGCTTGAAAATGACCTCTTTGATCGTCATCCCCATCGGAACTTCCACCAGTCCTGACCTCCTGATCTTCCCGGCCAGGGCAAAGACTTTTGTTCCCTTGCTTTTCTCGGTTCCATATGCTGCATAGGCTTTTGCACCATTGATCACGATCCAGGGAACATTGGCAAAGGTTTCGACATTGTTAATATTTGTCGGTTTCTTCCATAGCCCTGACTGTGCAGGAAATGGCGGACGTTTCCGCGGCATCCCGCGTTGTCCTTCAACGGAAGCGATGAGGGCAGTTTCTTCACCGCACACGAATGCCCCGGCACCTTCTTTTATATAGATATCAAAATTGAATCCTTCGATCCCGCTGATGTTCTTCCCAAGATAACCCCGTTCCCTGGCTTGTTTCAGGGCGATATTCAGCCGCTTGATGGCCAGGGGATATTCAGCCCGGCAGTAGATCACACCACCGCTTGCTTCAACCGCATATGCGGCAATGATCATCCCTTCCAGAACGGAGTGGGGATCGCCTTCCAGGACCGAACGGTCCATGAAGGCGCCTGGGTCGCCCTCATCCGCATTGCAGATAATGTATTTCTCATCAGATTTACTCCCGTTGGCAAACTTCCATTTCATCCCTGTGGGGAAACCGCCCCCTCCCCTGCCACGCAGGCCGGAATCGAGGATCGTCTGGATAATATCTGCCCTGGAAATCTTTTCCTTTGCGATCTTTTGGAGGGCCTGATAGCCTTCACGTGCTTCATACTCATCGATGGATTCCGGATCCATGTACCCGCAATTCCGAAGCACGATCTTGACCTGTGCCTGCATGAAATCATTTTCAGGTGCATCGAAAAGATCGGTCTGCACGATATATTCACGGATCGGATCCTGCTGGTGTATGTGCTTTTCAATGATCTCAACGGCCTTGTCCTCTGAAACATCACCATATAAATAGGTGCCTGTTTCATCCATGATCTCAACCAATGGTTCACGGTAACACATTCCAATGCAGCTGGTCTTCTTAAGTTCAAAATTGAGCTTGTCACTCTCTTTCAGTGCCCGGATCTTCTCAAAGGTCTTTCCGGCACCCGCAGCAATCCCGCAACTTCCCAGACCGACTGTAACTGTAGTTTTGTTCATGTTATTCTATAGGTGTTTGTTTTTACAATTTGATAACTGCTTCAGGCTTCAGGCTTCCATCCTCTATTCTCTATTCTCTATCCTCTGACTTCTGACTTCTGACTTCTGACTTCTGACTTCTGACCTCCATCTTAATTACTCTCCGCCAGCCTGATATTCTTCACGATCTTCACCGATTCATTCCCGGTCAGCTTACCATAGGTCTGATCCCCGATCATCATAACCGGTGCCAGCGAACAGCAACCGAGGCAGGCAACCGATTCAAGGGTGAAGAAACGGTCCTCTGTAGTCTCGCCGTCTTTGATCTTCAGGGCTTCTTCCAGCGATTCGCTGATCTCTTTTGCATTCTGGACATGGCAGGCGGTGCCGTGACAAACTTTGATGATGTGCTTTCCGACAGGCTTCAGCCTGAACTGTGCATAAAATGTGGCAACACCGAACATCTCACTGAGTTCAAGCCCGGTTTCCTTCGATATTTTTTCGAATGCAGCGCGGGGCAGGTATCCGTAAAGATCCTGTGCCCCCTGTAACAAGGGAATGACATTGCCCTTCTTGCCTTTATACTTCTGGATGACCGGGTCAAGAAGGGTCAGGTCGATTTCATCGCTGATCCAGTCACTGGTTTTTGAATTGAATCTTGAAATACGCATAAATAGTTGAGTTTAAATTAAAATTCTCCATTTTGCCAGGAAATGACTGATATCCGCTTCTTACCGTCCATACGGATGATCATGGGTTTTTCAAAACTGGCAATGTTAAAAAAGGTTGTTTTAGTTAAATTTTTTTGTTGCTTTAGAACATCAAAACGAATAAAGCCCTGGGATAGTTCAGGCTGCACACAAAAATATCCAACATTCATCGAAGTCACATTGTGAAAGAAATGCGAACCGGAGGATGCATCAAGGGGGAATCCTTCAAGACTGGTCTCCACGATGACTTTTGCATTTGATATCTGCGGCCATGTGACGGGGATCCCGATGAATTTGTCGCGTGTACCCCAGCGTCCGGGCCCGATCAGTACATATTTTTTATTTTCATTGATCATCTGCCGGTTGATCTTCTCCATCTCTTCCGCCATTTCCAGCGTTTTCGACTTGTCAAATTCGTCCGGATCGACAAATACCACTTCAGTGATCGTATCGATGCACCCGTTCCCCATCTCCTTTTCCGAATAAAGCAGGATCTGATCCTGGTTGATCTTATTGACATCAACATCATAATCTGCCACATTACCGATCAATGGCTTTATCTGGAGCAGGTAGAAGGAGGCTTTGTAATCCGCGTCTTTATTGAGGTCAACGGCAAATTCAATTTCGACCGGTGAGCCGAGTGCTTCTTTTACAATATCGAGCACTACCTCGATGGTCTTTGCGAGCGGAATGTAGTTATACTTAAGGATATCCGCAAAGTTTACCACCCTGGGTCCCGGCTGGTTCAACCCGGGAATGATCCGGTTATTGTCAGCAGAAAAAACCGATGCAAGATGCTTCAATGTTCCGTGCCGCTCGGCATCGTCAACATCAAGCTTGCGCAATCCTGCATCTTCTCCTTCAATGAGGTTGACATCCTTTTTCTTAAGGTCGACTGCATAAAAATAGACCTGTGACCCCTTAAACTGATCCTTGGCAGAGTCGATCTCCAGCATTGGATATAATGGTGCAAACCTGTATGCCCGTTCCCCTTCAACCACGTATCGCCCAAGACCCAGGGCTGCAACCGCAAACCCTTCCTCCGGTTTCATATGGGCAAACGGGTAATAATTGAACGATTGGGCCACCCCGCTGATATGCGGATAATATACATCTTCGTACTGATTCCCGACCACCTCCTGGAGGACAATGGCCATCCGCTCCTGCTCAATTTTATAGTTGATCGCTTCAATGTATCCCTTGGCGATCGGTGAATAAACGGAAGCATAAACAAGTTTGATCGCATCCATCAATTGCTCAAGCCTCACCCTCGGATCCGGATGATCGTTCGGGATCAGGTAGGTTTCAAAAATCCCTGCAAAAGGCTGGTTGATCGAATCCTCGAACAAACCCGAAGAACGTACCGCGATCGGTTTGTTCACATACTTTATGATCAGCTTCAGCTTCCGGATCAGCGTTTCGGTCAGCCTTCCCTCCACGAACCAGTGCCGGATGCTGTCGTAATCCGTTTCAAAAACCACCTTCTCGCGGAGTTTGTTCCTGTCGAGGAAATATTCAAATTCATCAGTACCTATAATAGAAGTAACCGGGGTACGGATATTTATGTTCGGCAGGTGCTGCGAGAAATCATAATTGTAGATCAGGGTATTCACAAAGGCAAGGCCGCGGCCTTTCCCACCCAAAGCTCCTTCTGTAAGTGCAAGGATATTGTGCTCATCCCGGATGGCTGATTCTTCAAATGGAATGACCTTTCCGATATTCTGCTCATTCCTGAAATGCTGGATCACATTGATAAGGTATTCCCTGAGACTTGATGGATCCTTGAAATCAGTTACCTTGGTAGGGTTTAGGATCTTGGCGACCTGGATCTCCCCGCGTGCCATAAGCCAGAGCGAAAAATGGTCTTTCCTTGCATGGTACAGCAGTGATTCTTCAGGGATGGTTTTCAGCAGGTCTTCAAATTCCTTCAGGGATTTTGCAACGGCGATCTGTCCCCCTTCCTTATCACGGTAAATAAAATTCCCGAAACCAAGATAGTGGGTGATAAAGCTTTTGAATTCAACCATGAGTGTCTCAGAATTCTTGTTGATGAACGAAGCCATAAGCTCATAGGCCCTGTTGGCATTATCATCGTGTGAAGACTGAACAACGATGGGAAGTTCCCGGATCTCTTTGCGTGTCTGAGTGATCAGGCTGAAACCGGCCGTTTCATTTTTCGCCCCGTCCTTTTCAAAGGTCACATCCGTGATGAGGCAGAGCATATAATCCTTATACTTGTTGAAGACATAGAGGGCCTCCTCATAGGTAGAGGCGAGAAGGATCTTCGGTCGTGCCTTCAGCCTGAGGATCCTGTATAGCTCGTCGGTTGTAACATCCTCAATGATATGCTTGGTTTGCTCAAGGACAATATTATAGAGCATCGGGAGGTAAAGCGAATAATATTTAGGAGAATCCTCAACAAGCAGGATCACCCTTACCATACCGATGGATGTATCGTTTTCGACATTGATCTTATCTTCCAGGTAGTTGATCATGGCGAAGAATATCTTTGAATCCCCGTTCCATACGAATACCCGGTCGATCCATGTCATTTTATCGGGCTCATTGTCGAACAATGCGATATCGGTATTGCTGTTGAGAAGCAGGAATACAGGAATATACTGATACTGTTCCTTGATCTTTTTGCTGAGCTCGATCGGGAACTGCTTGTCAACTCCCATCATAATGATCACCAGGTCATAATGCTTCGAGTTGATCTGCTCGAATACTTCCTCGGTCGTGGAAACCCCGGTGATTCGTGGCATTGTGCTAAGACTGAGCTGGTAAAATTCACCCAGTACGTGCTCGGAGAAACGTCCTTCCTTTTCAATGCTGTATGCATCGTAAAGGTTTGCAACCAGCAGGATCTCCTTGACCTTGAATGGCATCAGGTCATGGTAGATATCCCTGTTGAAGTTATTCCGGTTAAGGAAGGTCTGTAAAAGCTGGCGGCTGTATTTGACTGACTCAGTACCATCGGTCTTTGAAGAAGAGCCTTCCTTCTCAATGGATTTTTTAAGGATCGCCTTCCCCTTGATACTGTTGAGGTACCCGGAGATGAGATTGGCAAGGTTGATGATCAGGTGCCGTTCCTCTTCAAGGAACGGACCTTCATTCGCCTGCTGAAATGCCTTTGTATAATAGATCTCGATCGATCCTTCCTGGTTATCGATCGTTTCAAAAAGTTGTTTCTGGCACCATTGGGTTTCTTTGAAGCCGGGTGTTGAAAATTCAAGCTTCCCGTATTTGATGCGGCATACAGTGAATTCAGGAAACTGCCAGGCCCTGGGAAGAATGAGGCAGATCTGGTGAAGGGCTTCTTCTATGGGCCTTCCGGTCCGCAGGATGCTCGTGGTCTGGTTGATGGCGGCAAGCTCTTTCAGCCGCTCCCTGGTGACAAACCGGCCTTCCTTTCCTTTAACACCGTTCAGGTATCCTTCGATCAGGCTTGCAAGGTTCAGGATCAGGTTCCTTTCCTCTTTCATAAAAGGCCCTTCGTCGATCACCGGAAATTCCTTGAGGTAATATATTTCAATCAGGCCATGTTCATTATCGATCGTTTCAAGGGGTTGCTCCTGTTTCCATTCTGTTTCAGTGAAATTTGGCGAAGTGAAGACCATATTCTGAAACCGGATCCGGGCAACCGTTGAATCAGGATATTGCCATGCAGCAGGTAATACCTGGCAAATCTCGAAAAGAGTGTCTGATACAGGTTTGCTTTGCTTGATTATACTTGTAGTGCTGTTGATCGCCGCAAGCTCTTTCAAACGTTCGCGGTTCTCATACGCAAGCTTATCCAAATCAACTGACGGTCCAGCGGGATCCGTCGCCTTTTGGTTCTTATCAGATATCTGCATGTGTTAATGGTTTCAAATACAAGTATCAACCTGTTAGGATGGGTGGTAAAATTACTAAATTGTTTGTTTCAAAAATGAAAATTCCAGGGGAAATCATGAATCAATTAATCAATTCATGATACAACGCACTGAAAAACCGACGCTTTTGTTGTTGCTGTCATGGTAGGCGACTGAGCTATTGTTGGAGAGTAACAGGTTCCACGCGGCTGACGACGAATATTCCGTCGACGACCAGATGTAGGTATTGTTTGTGAGACTGTTGAAACTGGTACCAAAACTATAGCCACCCGGCAGGGCAGTGAAGCCACTGCTGTTGGTAGCCCCGGTATTCGGTGGTGCCCAATGGGTCAGCCCGGCCTCCTTCATCATACCGCCGACGATGCCCGGGTCTCCTAAATAGTTTTTCAGGGTGGTCCACTCCGCATCAGTGGGCAGATGCCAGCCTGCAGGACAAATACCCTGAACACCCTGGGCCGTCACGTATTGCATCGCCTCATCCCACTGGTACAACCCGCCATAAGTATCGCAGTTGCTTTCAGTATTATTGTAACAGTACTTTTCGAAAACGCTGTTGTTGGCCGGATTTTGTGAGATGTTGATTCGTGTCCCGATGTTGAGATTCTGGGCCATCCAGCATTGTGATCCAATCAACACAATGTTATAGCTCTTCCCGTCGCGGGGATCTGCTATGGGCTGGCTGCATGGGCATAATGCGGTGGATCCGGCCAGGGAAACAGCGGACGAGTATCCGCATCCGTTGTAAGCCCAAACGTAGCGGAGGTAATTTGTTCCGCAGGCTAATCCGGCTTCAGTATAGACTGTATCGGTGGCATTGTCGATGGCTGTCGCATAATCGTTGACTGTGTTCCACTTGTAACCGGCAGCACCGGGTACGGCATTCCAATGCCAGATCACCTGTCCCGTCGACGTTACATGGGTCCCGGTAGTTGGAGCAGGGATTGTACACGGTGAAAAGGTAAGCCACCGGCCACCCGTAAAAATGCTGAGTGAACCATAGGTGCCGCAATTGGTGCAGTAAACCATCAGTCCCTCTGCCGGGCTGGTAATTGCATTGCGCTGGGCGCGGGTCATACGGGGAATCAGTACCCCTTGATTGTACGATTTCACATCCAAACCCGCCGAGGGATCTGGTGCGCTGTTGTCGGTATTGATACCCACCTGTGCATTAGCCTGCAGCACAATCAAAACAATCGCCATCAACAGTAGAAGTAACTTTTTCATGATCTTCGGTGTTTTATGGTCTATTTTATAGTTGAATTTGAAATAGTTTCCAACATACTTAATAATTTTCCTCCCACCCACATGGCCATCCCTGTAAAAAATTCATACACTCAATCCTTGACACATCGAACCGACAAACCGTACGACTTGAGAATGATATCATCAAACAAATTCCTGATATCGTAAGTGAGGTAACTGTACCCCGCGTATAAAGTTGGGGACTCCGTCGACGACCAGAAGTCGGCGTGGCTTGTGAGAATGCTGAACTGACCATAGTCGTCGCGAAAGCCGCCCGGAAAACCAGTAAAGCCGCTGCTATTGGTAGCCCAGGCATTCGGTGATGCCCAATGGACCAGCCCGGTCTCTTTCATCTTCCCGCCAGCGATGGTATCGCCCCCTAAATAGTCTGCCAGGGTTGTCCATTCCATTTCGGTGGGCAGGTGCCAGCCGGCAGGACAAATACCCTGTACCCCCTGGGTGGTTATGTACTGCATCGCCTCATCCCACTGATACAAACCGCCATAGGTCTGGCAGTTGTTTTCTGCATCATCCTGGCAGTACTTTTCGATAATGCTGTTGCTGGTCTGGGCTTGCACGCCATCGATCCTTGTCCCGATATTGAGATTCTGCGCCATCCAGCATTGTAAACCAATCAAAACTATGGTATAGGTTTTCCCGTCGCGGGCATCGGTGATGGGCTGGCTGCATGGGCATAATGCGGTGGATCCGGCCAGCGCGAGAGCGGAAGAGTGTCCGCATCCATTGTACGCCCATACGTAGCGGATATAATTTGTTCCGCAGGTAAGGCTGGTTTCGGTATAGACGGTATCGGTTCCATTATCGGCGGCCGTAATATAATTGTTGGTCGTGTTCCACCTGTACCCCTCAGCCCCTGTGACCTTATGCCATTTCCAGGCAATGCCGGTTTGTGTAGCTGTATTGGTAGCTGACTGAAGGTTCGAAGGCGGAGATGCCGGAACAGACACTGTGAGTGTGGTCACGGACGATTCGCCGCAACTGCTGTAAGCCCAGATAAACCGGTTGTATGTAGTATCGCAAACAAGGCCGGTTTCAGTTTTCTGCAAGGCAGTTCCCATGTCGGTAGCCGTCTCGTAATCGCTCACCGTGTTCCACCTGTAGCCAACCGCACCGGACACGGCACTCCACTTCCAGATCACCTGTCCCGGTGTCTTTACATGGTTTCCTGAATTTGGAGCAAGTGTAGTACAAGGTGAAAAGGTAAGCCACTGACCACTTGTAAAGATACTGAGCGAACCGATAGTGCCGCAATTGGTGCAATAGACCATCAGGCCTTCTGCCGGGCCGGGAATGGCATTGCGCTGAGCACGGGTCATACGAGGAAGCAATACCCCTTTGTTGTTGAATTTCACGTCCAGTGCCGCCGAGGAATCTGGTCTGCTGTTGTCGGTATTGATACCCACCTGGGCAGCAGATTGCAACACAAACAGAACAGCCGCCATTAGAGGAAGAAGTAACTTTTTCATGGTCATCGGTGCTTAATGGTCTATTTTATAGCTGAATTTGAAATATTTAACAACATGCTTTCTGGATTTCCTACCACCCACAGAGCTATCCCTGTAAAACAATCATTTAATCAATTCTTCACGCAGCGGACTGAATAACCTTTGTCAGGTGGTGCTATGACATCATCCTTCGCGTGCTCGCTGTCATAACTGACAGAAAAGATAGATACATCAACTTCAATTTCCAGCTTCTCTGAGGTCCAGAAGTATGCAACTTTTGTAAAATCGGAGTATCCGTCATACATTTTGCCGCCCGGCAAGGCAGTAAAGCCGCTGCTGTTGGTAGCGCCCGTATTCGGTGATTTCCAATGAGCCAGCCCGGTCTCTTTCATCTTACCCCCGGCGATGGAAATCCCCCCTAAATATTCTGCCAGGGTGTCAAATTCCACTAAGGTGGGTAAATGCCAACCTGCCGGACAAATACCCTGTGCTCCCCATTCCTCTGAGTATTGCATCGCCTCCCACCACTGATACAACCCGCCATGAGTATCACAGTTGCTTTCATCACCATCGTAACAGTACTTTTCGAAAATGCCATTGTCCTTCTGGTTATGAGTGTGGCTGATCAGTGTCCCGATGTTGATATTCTGCGCCATCCAGCATTGTGAACCGATCAACACCGTGTTATAGAGTTTCCCGTCACGGACATCCGTGATGGGCTCTCCGCATATGCATGGCAAGGGGGAACCGGAAAGGGCCACAAGGGAAGAGAATCCACAGCCATTGTATGCCCAAACGTAGCGGATATAATTTACTCCGCAGGGAAGATCTGTTTCAACGTAGGTAGTATCAGTTCCATTTTCGATGGCCGTAGATAAATCGTTTATTGTGTTCCACCTGTACCCCGTGGCCCCGGCCACCGTATGCCATTTCCATACAACCCAGTTTTGCAGAGGAACATTGGTTGCAGGCAGCGGGGCTGAAGGCGAAGAGGCACCAGTATTAACCGTGAGTGTGGTAATGGGCGATTCGCCGCAGCTCTGGTAAGCCCAGACAAACCGGTTGTATGTTGTATTGCACACGAGGCCGGTTTCGAATTTCTGCAAGGCAGTTCCCACGTCGGTGGCTGTTTCGTAATCGTTTGCCGTGTTCCACCTGTAACCGGTCGCACCGGGCACGGCATTCCACCGCCAGATCACCTGGCCCGGCCATATCACGGGGGTTCCGGCAGTTGGGGCAGGCGTTGTGCAGGGGGATAAGGTCAGCCACTGGCCATTCGTAAAGATGCTAAGCGAACCGCTGGCACCGCAATTGGTGCAATAGACCATCAGGCCTTCTGCCGGGCTGGAAATAGCATTACGCTGGGCACAGGACATGCGGGGAATCAAAACCCCTTTGTTGTTAAATTTGATATCCAGCCCCGCCGAGGAATCCGGTAAGCTATTGTCGGTATTGATACCCACCTGCGCGGGAGATTGCAGCACAACCAGAATAACCGCCAGCAATAAAAGGAGTAACTTTTTCATGGTCTTCGATAATCAAAGATTTATTTTATGTTGATTCAAAATTCCTAAATAACCTTCCGGCATTCCCTACTAGCTCAGCGTATGAATGCAACAAACCTGGGTTCAGATGGTTTTTCCATGCCGGATCGAGCCGCTTAAAACAAAGTTGGCCCATATTGAACTCATGAAACAATTCAATAATCTCTTCTCCTCCCTTACGGGAATTATAATTCAGCTATTTCAAGGTTCATGGGAAAATGAATTTTCAAAATATAACCAAAAATATGAAATCCCTGAGATTACTGTAAAAAAATGTAACATTGGTGTGATGGAATTATTATGAAATTCTTTATTACCTTTGCCCAGCGTATATTAAGAAAATATCAGAAAAATTCTTAACAATCTACTAGCGGGTAAAAAAAATCTTGTAATATTGTGAACAATTTCACACCTAATTATTATTAACAAAAAATTATAACTTTTATGACAAACAATGTGTATGAAAAATTGGTCAATGAATTCATGGCCAAAGTCATTGCGAAAAATCCAGGCGAAAAGGAATTCCACCAGGCAGTAATGGAAGTTGCAGAATCACTGATTCCTTTCATTGAAGAGAATCCTAAGTACAAAACTGCAAAGATCCTTGAACGGCTTGCAGAACCTGAGAGGGTTATCATATTCAGGGTTCCATGGATGGATGATAAAGGTGAGATCCAGATTAACAGGGGTTTCCGTATTGAGATGAACAGTGCAATCGGACCTTACAAAGGCGGTCTGCGTTTCCATCCGACGGTAAATCTCGGGATCCTCAAATTCCTGGCTTTCGAACAGGTATTAAAGAACAGCCTTACCACACTTCCGATGGGTGGTGGAAAAGGCGGATCTGATTTCGATCCCAAAGGAAAGTCTGACAATGAAGTGATGAAATTCACCCAGAGTTTTATGACGGAATTACAGCGCCATATTGGACCGGATACTGACGTACCAGCCGGCGATATCGGTGTTGGCGGACGTGAAATTGGTTTTATGTTCGGTCAGTACAAGAGACTGCGCAATGAATTCACCGGTGTTCTGACCGGTAAAGGCCTTGAATGGGGCGGTAGCCTTATTCGTCCTGAAGCAACCGGTTATGGACAGGTTTATTTTGCTGCTGAAATGCTCAAAACCCGTAACCTCGATTTTAATGGTAAGATCGTTACCGTTTCAGGTTCCGGCAATGTTGCACAGTACGCAACTGAAAAAGTTACTCAATTAGGTGGAAAAGTTGTTACTCTTTCAGATTCCGAAGGATACATCTACGATCCGAAGGGAATTGACAAGGAAAAACTCGCCTTCGTCATGCATCTGAAGAATGTAAAGAGAGGTCGTATCAAGGAATATTGCGACAAATATCCGGAAGCAAAATTCATTGCAGGCAAACGCCCATGGGAAGTTAAATGCGATGTTGCTCTCCCTAGTGCAACCCAGAATGAAGTAAACGGTGACGAAGCCAAGATGCTTGTAAAGAATGGCTGTATCTGTGTTTCTGAAGGTGCAAACATGCCTTCCACACCGGATGCCATCACTGTTTACATCGAGGCAAAGATCCTCTATGGACCTGGTAAAGCTGCCAATGCAGGTGGTGTTGCCACTTCAGGTCTCGAAATGTCACAGAACTCAATGAGAATGTCATGGTCAAGGGAAGAAGTTGATGAGAAACTTCATACCATTATGATCAATATTCATAAGAATTGTGTGAAATACGGAACTGAACCCGATGGTTTCATCAACTATGTAAAAGGTGCCAACATTGGTGGCTTCGTAAAAGTTGCTGAAGCAATGATAGCCCAGGGACTCGTATAATCAAGTCTTCTGATCACAAAAAGGTGCAAATATCTTGCACCTTTTTTTTTGCCTTTCAGGAAGATAATTCCCTGCTGCTGTTTGCAGGAACGGTTTCTTTTGTCCAAAGGAAGAGAATACAGTTGAAAAAAGCGTAAAATACAACGCCTGCCTGAACTTCAAGCATTGATTCCACAAGGAAGTTCGTTATGATAATTATAAAAAACATCAAATAAAGGAATGAATCCTTACGGAATGCATAAACCGCAGGAATCAGCAGTGTTGCCATGAAAACCAGGAACCCCAGGACGCCAAGTGCAATAAAAACCTGCAGATACTGGCTGTGTGCATTCAACCTCTGTTGAAAAATTTCCTGTAAATCCTGCTCCTTGTAACTTTTCAAAAGTTCATCTTTGACATCTCCTGTTCCTGTTCCTGAAAAGAAATGCTGTTCGATTATTTTCACAGAGGTCTGCCAAATCATGATCCGCTCATCTGTACTGCTTGATTTTTCAGCTGGCTGATCATGCTTACCGATCCTCGAAAACCGGTCAACTGCAAACGAAAAAATCCAGAATGCACCAAAAAACCAAATCAGGGCAGAAATAACCAGCAACAGGCTCACTTTCCAGGTCCTTTTCTTAAAAATGACGATTATGATATTATACATGGTCACAAGGATCAGGCTGCCAATACCGGCCTTTGAGCTCAACAGAAAAATCATCACGAAAAAGAAAAGAATCAGAATGATCAGTCCGATTGTTACCTGCCGGCGATAACTATTCTTCTGGACAAACAGGTAATCTGCAATGATGGCGATGGCAAAGGTCAGATACATTGAATAATAACTGGGGTGAAAATACCATGAAAGACCAGTATATACAAATGAACCCTGGATTCCCCTCGCCATCGCATCCGCAGAGTGCAGGAGTAAAAAAATGCATCCCATAAGGCAACCCGCAACGAAGGCAAACAGGATGTACCGGATACGTTCCCTGATCAGGCTGGATGCATTGGTTGTAGCAAATATCAGGGGAAATATGAGCAGGGAAAGTTTTACCTCAAGATCAAACAACCCGGATTCCACGTTAGTCGTATTGATCATTCCAAGCAGATAGAAAAAATAGATAACCGAAAAAGCGATCATTCTCTTTTGAAAAGAATTCCTGAAGAAACCCCGGAATGCTTTGATAAACCGGCCGTCGACCAGCCAGTTCAACACCATCAGGGATATTACGGGGGGAAGCAGCCTTCCATACAGGGGCATCAGAAATACAAGGGCAATACAACACCAGAAGAAGATCCGGTCATGGACAATATACCTGTTTAATGTTGTTCCCATGTTTACTGAGGCCAAAGATAAAGGAAATTCTTTTAATGATTTTCCATAATAGAAAATCAGGGAAAAAGAATAGAGGTGGCGGTTTGTTTCATGGAAACCACTAATTTTGCAACAATTCATTATTAACCGGAGAGTCTGGTTGTCATGCGATCATACTCTTATACAACTGACTAAATCAGTGCAAAATTTATGACTTTGCGCAGCACTGTAAAATATCTTTTTGACAGGATTTTTGCCTTCCTTGCGATCCTTGTATGTATTCCCCTGTTCGTAGGGATCGCATTGATTATTATTATCCGAAGCGGGTTTCCCGTGATATTCCATCAAAAACGTGCGGGAATGAACGGTAAGGAATTTACCATTTTCAAATTCCGGACCATGGTTATCAATGATGGAAGAAATACCATATCAACCCGAAATGATTCAAGGATCATGAAAGAAGGAGCCATATTAAGAAGATGGAAACTGGATGAGTTACCTGAACTTTTCAATGTTTTGATGGGAGATATGAGCTTTGTGGGTCCAAGGCCTGATATGCCAGAATATGCAAAGAAACTGAAAGGTGAAGAACGCCTGATACTCTCATTGCGTCCCGGAATTACGGGCCCCGCCACACTTAAATACATTGATGAAGAGGAGATCCTGGCCCGTGTTCCCGATCCGGTTGATTACAACGACCGGGTAATCTATCCTGATAAGGTCCGGATCAATCTTGAATATGTAAAACGGTATTCTCTGCTTGAAGATCTGAAAATGATATTTTACACCGTAATCCGCAAAAAGCCGAATGAATACTAAGATTTATTTATCATCCCCCCATATGAGCGGGGATGAGCAGAAGTATATTAAAGAAGCCTTCGATGCCAACTGGGTTGCCCCGCTGGGTCCGAACCTGGATGGTTTTGAAAAACAGCTGGCAGATTATCTTCCTGCAGGGCATGTGGCAGTGTTGAGCTCGGGAACTGCGGCTATTCATCTTGCCCTGATCATTCTTGGCATCAAACCGGGAGATGAAGTGCTCGTTTCAAGCTTTACCTTTTCAGCGACTGTTAACCCCATCGTTTACCTTGGAGCAATCCCCGTACTAATCGACAGCGAGCCTCAGTCCTGGAACATGGACCCGGTCTTGCTCGAGCAGGCGATCAGAGAGCGGATAAAAGCAAACCACAAACCCAAAGCGATTATCGTGGTCGACCTTTATGGGATGCCTGCCCGTCTTGACAGGATCCTTGAAATTGCGAAATCATACGATATACCAGTGATCGAAGATGCGGCAGAAGCATTGGGAAGCAAATTCCAGGGAAAAAGTTGCGGAACATTCGGAATGATCGGTATATTGTCGTTCAACGGAAACAAGATTATCACGACAAGCGGTGGCGGTGCTCTGGTCTCGGAAAACCAGGATTATGTAGAAAAAGCAAAATTCCTGTCCACCCAGGCCCGCGATAAAGCCCCTCATTACCAGCACAGCCAGATCGGATATAATTACAGGATGAGCAACATCGTTGCGGGGATCGGCCGCGGACAAATGGAAGTTCTGCAGAAAAGGATACAGGCCCGCCGTAAGAACAATGCGATGTACCGTGAACTTCTCAGGGATATCCCCGGGATCCGTTTCCTGACAGAGCCCGACGATACGTTTTATTCGAATTTCTGGCTGACTACCATGATCATCGATGATCCAACAGCAAAATTTAACCATGAAACGATCCGGCAGGTCCTGGAAAAAAACAACATTGAAGCCAGACCCCTGTGGAAACCCATGCATCTTCAACCGGTGTTCAGTCATTTTCCCTCTTATTCGACTGGTGTTTCAGAAGAGTTGTTCAGGAAAGGCATCTGTCTTCCATCTGGCTCAAATTTATCAATGGATGAACTTGAAATGATCGTTAAAATAATAAGGCTAATAAGGTAAATGTCAAATAATAAGCAAGATATATTCAAAGAGAAAATTGCTTCAGTATTGGCCACTGATCCGGGGAATATTCATCTTTACTGGAAAGGCAGGGTGGCTTTCTATGCGTTGCTCAAGGCTGCCGGAATACAAAATGGTGATGAAGTGATTATCCCTGGTTTTACCTGCGTTGTTGTACCAAATGCGATCTTATATTCATCTGCCAAACCCGTTTACGTTGATATTCAACGTCACAGTCTAAATCCCTGCCATAAGGACATCATTGCAGCAGTCACAAAAAAAACACGTGTTATTGTTCTACAGAATACTTTTGGACTATCATCCGAAACTGAACTCACCACCACATGGGCCAGGGAGAGAGGGATCCTGACCTTTGAAGATTGCACACACGGATTCGGAGGATCATACCTTGGAAAACCAAATGGTACATTCTGTGACGCTTCATTTTTCTCCACTCAGTGGAACAAGCCATTCTCAACCGGCATCGGAGGGTTTGCAGCTGTATTCAGGAAAGACCTTTCAGATAAACTTACTGAACTTGATCAATCCTTAGTCAAGCCCGAATGGTATGAAGATGCTTTGCTCAACCTCCTTATCCTCAGTCACAACTTCCTGTTAACCCCTGCGTCCTATTACATTTTGAAAGGGTTGTACAGGTTCCTCAGCAAACATCACCTGACCATCGGATCTTCCTCAGGTTCCGAATTGGAGGATATTCTTATGCCTTCCGGTTATTTCAAAGCCATGGGCAAAACCCAGATCAATGAAGGAATCAGGGCAATTACCAAACTTGTCGAGTTACTTAACCTGAGAAAGGAGAATGCGCAGTTATACACTGAAAAACTGGCTAAACACGAAAAATACCATGTCCATCCAGACCTGCATCCGTATCATAGTTTCCTGAAGTATCCGGTCCTCGTTTCCGACAGGAAAAAAATTTTCGAATCTGCAAGAAATGAAGGAATTGAATTGGGTGACTGGTTTATTTCTCCAATCCATCCGGTTGAAAAGAATTTTGATAAATGGCTTCTTTTTTTTCCGGATATTCCAGTTGCCGCACTCCTCGCCAGTCAGGTATTGAACTTGCCAACAGATACAAAACAACCGGAACGCGTTTTGCGTTTTCTTGAAAAAAATATGGATCTCCTGTTATAAAGAACAAGAATTCTTATTTCATAACATGAAACAATTATAAACGTACTCAAAGAATATCAGACTTAACCTGGAATATTTTTAATATCAAGACAGGAACGGAAAAAAAATGGAAGATCTGGAAATTTTCATTCTAGATGAGATCTTTCTTATTAAAAAAAAGTCAAAAAAAATTGACTGAAATGCGGAATTTACTTTTATCAGGAATTTCAGTGACAAACTTCTCCATGAACAACAATTTCTGGAAAGTGGTCATGGGTATGAAACATTCTTTTTACCTGGCTCATCTGAACTTAGGAAATCAACCTGTGAAATTCCCTGCACTTTCATCTCACACCACTATACAACGATAATAAAAGCAATTGGGAATACAAAAGTCCACCATAAATATTCATACTAAAAACCTCTTTCGTAAACAGATTTCTCAATAAATACAACAATAATGGTAACAGATACTGGTGTTGCTCAGGCTATCCCAGCGATACTTCAACCGATCCTGAATAATGGCCACTTCAAAACATAAGAATATTGTGATCATACAAACCTGGTTTTTAAGGATATTAAATCAAAAATATTTTTTATTGTTCTTTTTATGGTCTGTTCTTACTGTAATCAATATTGATAAGGCATTTCATATTGATGACACCTTTCATCTTGAGGTATCAGAAAATATTAAAAATAACCCCGAAAAACCCATGTCCGGGTTAATTAACTGGAGAGATGATCCCGCTCCTATTTATAAAGAGAACAACCCTCCCTTGTTTTATTATCTGATTGCTCTTTTTTCTTGTGCATTCGGCACTAATGAGATCCCCCTCCATCTATTACTATCGATCTTTACTTTTTTAAGCCTATATTATTTTTTTAAAATCGCCCAAATTCTCTCCCTGAAAAATGTAAATATTTTGCTCGTGCTGTTTGCTTTCTGCCCAGCGTTTATCGTTAATCAAAATTTAATGTTGGATATACCGGTTTTAGCAGTTATACTGGGATCTGCCTATTTTCTGATAAAAGCGAATCATTCCTCAAAAATTATAAATTACATTTTAGCTGCCTTATTTTTATCAGTCGGACTGTTAATAAAATATTCAATTATCCCATTATTTGCGGTGTTAAGTCTGGTAATTCTAATACGACAGGAATACAAAAAACTACTTGTCCTGATCATCCCTTTGTTTGTGCTTATACTCTGGTCGCTTTGGAATTATATCGAATATGGATCTATACATATTATGACCAAGTCTGCAGGAATCATACATATTAAACAATTATGGGCTTTCATAGCTTGTTTGGGTTCAATTTCAGCTTTCGTACCTTCATTCATTTCCGGGTCATATCCTGTTAGAATACTAAAGAATGTAATTTATGGTTTATTGACATTATTCGTGATCGCTGTTATATTATTCATTTTTGATCTTGTACCTGAACGCCAATTTTCCGAATATCTTAATTCATTATTTATCATTAATGGATTTATTGTTTTAATCCTCTTGTTTAACAAGTTTGTTTTTGACCTGATTATAAAAGGATTAAGAATATTCATAACAACAGATGATTTTCTTCTTTTCCTTTATATAAGTTCAATTAGTGCATTTATGGTAATATTTGCACCAAATATAGCTACAAGACATGTTCTTTTAGTGATTCCATTCATTTTACTATTTGGTCATGAACTCATCGACAAAGCAAACATCTCAATAAACAGGCTTTCGCTTACAATTGCAATCCTGTTGGGGTTGTTTTTAGGTATCTCGGATTGGAAATATTCAGATTATTATAGACAAATGGCATCTGCTATTGATTTGCCAAAAGATAGAAATATATGGACAGCCGGTCATTGGGGGTGGCAATGGTATTCAAAAAAAAATGGAATGAAACAATATAATACACACCAGTCCAATGTTATTGAAGGCGATTATTTCGTGTATCCTGGAAATATTTCCCGACAAAAGATAAATAAAAGTATTCACCTGACCGTGCTCAAGAAAAAATGGCAGGAAGCGAGTTTTCTTACCTTCTTGTCAGGCAATAACTTTGCCAGCATGTACAACTCAACAATAGAGAAACCCAGTTGGTGTCTGTCCAAAGATCCGATAGATACAATATATATTTGCAAAGTCCAAAGAATAATATCACAATGATTGAAGGAATATGAATATTATTATCAAGTGTCTTCTATTATTGGTTTTCTTATTATTTCTTTATAGCCTCATTGGCAGAATGCCTCAGGTTGATGATGCATGGCTTGGCGAGCATGCTTATTGGCAAAACAAACTTGGTTATGTGAAATCGGAATTGATGCGTGGGATCACACAACAGGAAGTATATTTATTGTGTCATCATAAATTGATGACGCTCCAGGGATCATTTCTGATAACTGTTCTGGGCTTTTCAGTTTTCTCACTAAAGATTCTCAGCCTATTATATTTTTTACTTTTTTTACTGCTGTTCTTTTTCTTCACTTACAATAAAATATTTGATAAAAACCAGTTTTTTCTTGCTGTACTGCTTTTAATTTCCAATACCCTGATATTCGAATATTCCTTTGTTTTTCGTCCTGAAATCCCGCTTATGACCTTAGGTTTTATTTCGTATATGTTTTTGAACAAAGGATTAAATAAAAACGATCCCGGGTTTATCTTCACAATTTTAAGCGGATTATTTGCTGGTCTTTGCGTCTCGACACATCTTAATGGGATAATATTCCCCATAGCCGGATTTGTTTTGCTTTTATGGAATCGGAAATATATCCAAAGCATCGTTTTTGTATTTTCCACTATTCCGACGATTCTGATATATTTCTATGATTTTACATCGACGTTCAATCTCAGTTATTGGTTTTATCAGATAAACGAATCCCCGTTGATTGACAACAACCATCACCTCACTTTCGGAGTATCAGTTTTACTAAAGCTGCTTACCGAACATATGCGTTTCTTTCATTCACCGCCAGAAATTTCTTTTTCGGTTCTGTTCATTATTTTATTGATTATTTCATTTAAGCATTTAAAGGCATATAAAAATCTGATGAGATATACAATGCTGCTAGTCATTTTAGTATCTGTCTTTTCAGTTCATAAAACATCTAAATATATGATTGTTTATCTGCCATATCTGATCATTCTGATCACATTATCCCTGAATATCATTTTTAATAAAAACAATGCCGACGTCATTATTTACAAGAAACTGAATTATATAAAGGCAAGATCTTATATTGTTGTTTTAACTTTTATTTATTTACTGATTAATATTGCCCTCGACATCCGGATCTCAAAGGAAAAATGGACCAGTGACTATAACAGGAATATAGTTCAAACATATATAAAAGCGAAACCGGAAAATTGCAGAATTGTTGCTCCGATGACTTTTATTTTCAATGAAATTACGCGTTTCAAATCCATTCAAAGCGAGTTGTTTTACAGCGATATGCAAAACAGAAACAAAACTATTAATAAACAAGGTTTTTTAAACTGTACAAGATCTTTTAATATTGATTACATTATTCTTTCAACTGATTGTATAAAAAAATTGGGAATGGATAGGATATCAGAAAAAGAGATATCGGATAATAATTTTCGAACTCTATACAGATCCCACAGTTTAATGATACTGGAAAACCAGGAATCTGCTGTTATCACAGGAAATTTGATTAAAAAAATATAAAATATCCAGGAAACAACTTTTATATTCATTGGAAATATTAAATAAAACAAGAACATGAGAATATGACTCGAATGATTCAGTCTCGATCGAAAACCATCTGGCATTTCCGTGCACAGTTGAACTATGCCATTAATGATCAGTTATTTGAATTACTCCTGACAAAATCCAGAAAGTTGATTCTAAACTTAATATTTTCAAGGTTAAACCCTCTATTCACATGAAAAAGTTTTGGAAAGATAACCCACTATTAAGTATCATAATAATTGCTTTATTTATCAGATTGATTGCTGTTATTTTTGCGCAAGGGTACGGAATGCACGATGATCATTTTTTAGTTATTGAAGCTTCTCAAAGTTGGGTAGACGGGACTGACTATAACAACTGGTTACCAAAAAATCAAGTAAATCCAAAACCAGAAGGCCACAGTTTCTTTTATGTGGGCATTCATTATCTTATCTTTTTCTTTTTTAAGCTAATAGGCATATCGGATCCGGTGTTCAAAATGTATATCATCAGGTTGTTGCACGCGCTTCTGTCTTTGGTCGTAGTCGCATACGGCTACAAGATTACATTGAAACTCTATAACGAACCAACGGCGCGGTTAGTCGGGTTGGTGCTCGCACTTCTCTGGTTTATTCCTAATCTGAGCGTTCGCAACCTTGTTGAGATAGTTTGTATCCCCTTCCTCATGCTGGGCATTTGGCAACTTATTACCGCCGATGAAACAAAAAACCAATGGCTGCATTATTTCCTTGCCGGGTTGATAATGGGAGTGGCATTTTCTATTCGTTTTCAAACATCTTTATTTATTGGAGGATGTGGATTGGCTCTGCTTATTGCCCTCAAATGGAGAGAAACCCTACTTTTTTTGGGGGGCATGCTTTTGTGTACGTTTTTACTCCAGGGTGTGGTCGATCTGTTTATTTGGAAACGTCCGTTTGCTGAACTCACAGAATATATTCATCTCAACCTTGTAAATAAAAACGACTATGGAACTAACAACCCGTTAATGTATTTCGAAATAATAATGGGGGTCATTATCCCTCCCGTTGGTATGTTCGTGTTTTTTGGCTTCTTAAGATCCTGGAAACGATATCTGCTGATTTTTTTACCCACCGCCATATTTTTTATCTTTCACACAATTTTCCCCAACAGGCAGGAGCGTTTTATCCTTACCATTATACCTTTTGTAATTATTTTGGGGTTTATTGGGTGGGATGATTTTGTTAAAAAATCTAAATATTGGCAAAAACGACCGCTTCTGCTCAAAGGGTGTTTTACTTTTTTCTGGGTAGTAAATTTTTTGCTGTTAGCCGTAATAACTACATCATACTCCAAACGATCGCGGGTTGAAACTATGATTTACTTATCGAAATGTAATGATTCTTTCAAATCAGTTATTGTTGAAGACACCAATGAGGATAACCCTTCGATGTTTCCTTGTTTTTATGCAAAAAAATGGATAACATCATACGGTATTTGCAAACTCCAGAATAACGAGCCAATTAAAGCTGACTCTGTAAAATCGGAAGGTCCATATCGGAAAGAAATTTATTCGCTTCACTTTTTCGACAAATTCAAGAAGTCAGACCTGCCTGGATATGTTTTATTTGTTGAGGATGAAAACTTAGATCAAAGGGTTACCAATGTAAAAGAATTCTTTCCTGAACTTGAATACAAAGCCACAATTGAACCAAGCAACCTGGATAAATTTATGCACATTATTAATTCTCATAATAAAAACTTTAACGTTCACATATACAAAACCAATGTCCGGTGAAAGGATAAACGAGATTTACAAATTTGCGTTTTGGATCTATGACGTTTGTTTCCGGGTAACTCCGTTATGCAAAAAAAAGGAGCGATTGCTAAAGCAGGTACCGCATTTGTGAGTACCCCCTTTTTCAAAGGTCCCCTGCAACAATCACTTTATCACGTTAACTCTCGCCGCTGTTGTCATCGAAGACTGGTTAACGGGATGTCCTCAAAAGTTGATTTTTTCCATGCCAGATTCAGAATCCTCATCCTTTAAAAGAATTTCCCTGAAATCCTTTTCAATCATATCCCAGTTGAAATTATCCCGGACAAATTGAAATCCATTTTCCCCCATTTCCTCAATCCTTTCCCTGTGGATGTTCATCCAGTTGATTTTATCTGCTAAATCCTGTGCATCCTCTGGAATAAAAGCCAACCCGGCGTTTGCCTGGTCTATAAAGAGGTCTTTTGCCTCTCCTTCAACACCAAGCAGCAATGGCCTCCTTAATGCCATATTCTCAAATATTTTTGAAGGAATGGCTCCTTTGAAAAGATCAAGTTTCTTTAATGGAATAATGGCCACATCAATAGTCCGGATCATGGATAACAAATCTTTCCGCGGCATGGTCGGGAAGAAAAACACCTGCTCTAATAAAAGGTTTTCTTTTAATTCCAGGAGTTGTCCCTTTACAGGTCCGTCACCAATTAGAATAAACTTAATCCGTGCAGAGTTTCTCAGTAAATCGGCAGTCTTAAGAATGACTTCGAGTCCTTGTGCATGACCAATAATTCCTGCATATAGGAGAAGGAAGTCGTCCGGTAAAAATCCTTGTTTGCTCCGCCATTCAGTTGAGTCAACAAGTTGTTCTGGTATAGAGTTCATGTCAATTCCATTTTTCAACCAAAAAACTTGCCTTCCTGGAAACCTGGAGGAAATATTATTGACTATTCCTTGTGTCTGGCCTGAAATGAGATAAGACTTTTTGTAAAGAAATTCTTCCAGTTTTGTAGACATTCGGAGTAAGAGCTTATTTTTGACAAGACCTAATTTTTCAGCACTTTCCGGCCAGAGATCAGATACATTAAAGATGAGTTTTGAAGATTTGAGGCGACTTAACAGGAATGCTGTTATCCCGAGAAAAAGGGGTGGGGATTCACACAAGAGATAATTTACTTTCCCAATCTTCATCCATCCTGTGAAAAAGGAGGTAATTACAAAGCTGAAATAGTTAAAAATCCTGGACACAATAGATTTACTCTTCCCTGTATAAATCCATGCATGATGAACAACAAGTCCCCCAAATTCCTCACGCACATAGATCTTTCCTCTGTATGGTTTAAAGATCTTCATTTGTGGGTAATTTGGCATTGCAGTCAATACCGACACCTCGAACCCATTCTTCTGCAGCCTTGTAGCAAGTTGAAATAACCGATTTTGGGGAGCTCCGGTTTCCGGGGGAAAATATTGGGTAAGAATCAGAATCTTCACGAACTTATCTTTACATCGTTATTCATAGGCCCGTTTAATTTCGGTACATTTTTGCAAGAAGCAATAAAAATTATCATAACGGGTATTAAAATCCCTTCAAAAATCAAGGATTTATAGCATTCCGGTCCGGCCCTGATAAGGGTCGGGATGAAGGCTGTCAACCCAATCAGAAAAACGAAACAGAATATTCTAAGAAAACGAGATTTCAGAGTTGAACCAGTAGCTCTGATTATCAAGGCATATCGCCATAATAGTCCTAAAATCATCGCTCCAATAATGATTCCAACAATACCGAAATTCAGATACCATCCGGTGGCATGATTAATGGTATACCCCTGCCCCGGAGCTGCGTTTACCTTTTCCGAATAATATTGGTATATATCAGGAGATCGATTATTGTAAATTGGTTTAGGGATCAATGATTCTGCCAAATAAATAAAACTTGTACCATATGTTATCGGAACATTATTTTTCAGGACACCATACATTGACATATGACTGCAAAATAGCTCATTACTGAAGAGGATAGATCCGACTTTCGTGATCACCGGATTCCTCTTCCCGTTAAAACCCGGGAAAAGTCCATATTTTTTTGTAAGCTCATCTTCCTTTTCATTATGGCCTGAATTTGGGACAACTATGGATACTTCTCCAATATTAGAAAAAAATTTGTTTACCGGATTCCCTCTGACAAGGTCTGTAAAAGTCATTGGAACAGCAACGATAATAATAAAAAGTCCAAGCCGGGACAAAGAGAAATTTTTCCCGGCATTACCGATATAGAATAGGAACCCAAAAATAATTCCAAAAAACATTTCATGCTTATTACCTATGATAGTAAGATAAACTTCAACCAGGATCATCAAAAAAAGATAAAGGAACATAATTACTTTCCCGGATTTCCCAACAAACAAAATTCCTTTTTTGCCACTGAGAAAAACAAGAAAACCAATGATCAGGGATAAAAGCGCAACCTGGTTTAGCAATTGATGAAGTGAAAAAAAGATATTTTCTGTCGAGTGGATGGTAATATAAAGGCTTTTACCATGAACAGAAGCGTCCCGGAAGGTGTCGTAAATAGTCAAAAAACTCATGGCCACTGCAAAAAGGCTCAGAAGTTGAAATTTCCAATGCTGAACAAAAATCGGCCGGTTCTGAACAGGCGATTCCTGTTTTCTTTTCTTAAAAGAAAAAAGTATTGTGATCTGGATTACAAAAAGGAAAACAAAATAATACAGTATAGCTAAAAAATAATCCAGATCAAGATACACCGGGAATAATTTCTCGAAATAACCATAATAATGAAGTCCGAATTTCATTCCTCTCATCAATGTCAGCCTGTCAATGGTAATGAGCCAGCCTCCCGCAATGGTCCAGATGAATAATGCACCAAAACCAAGAATATAGCTAATTTCCCTGCTCCTTTTATAAATAAGGATGGTGAGATATGTAAATAACCCTGTGCCGGCAAATAAAAGAAGAAGAATTTCGAGTCCTATCTGGGATATTTTCATTGTTTAATAACCTTGTTATAAAGATTTAAAATTGAGGAAGCAACCTCATCTTCGGTGAATTTCTTTTCAGCAAGCCGGGTTCTACCATTCGGCTCATTCCTGCATAAGAAGAGAAAATTTATTGCATCTGCCAGGGCTTCAGGATTTTTCTCTGCAAGATAAGAACAGGCAACATCTTTTAATACTTCTGCAACATCACCAACATCAACACCCACAACAGGCAGGTTGCATGCCAGGGCTTCTTTTACAATCATCGGGCTTCCTTCACTATCGCTGCATATCAACAGGCAATCACTGGCATTCAGGTATACGGGGATTTCGCCGGGATCGATATTCTGAATCACCTGAAGCCGTGCAGTAGGCCATTTTTTCCTGACAAGTTCAATCGTCTTTTCCGCAATGTCGAGCCGTTTGATCCGTGGATTATTAGCATTGAAAAGTACGACTTTTTCATCTGTATTCCAGCCCAACCGTAATCTCATTTCATTTTTACCCATCGGTCTGAACTCATACATGTTGATTCCGCATGGAAATATTTCCGCTATGTTCTTCCTCCACCAAAGATTATTCTTGACCCCGGCACTAACACAAATAAGGGAAGTGGCCTTCAGAACTGACAAATTTGAAAATAGCCGGCCAAAGAAATCCCTCGCGAGACCATCCGATACAGTTCTGTTTATATCACTTCCATGAAATGTGATGATCAACGGTATTTTAATAAATGCAAGAGATACCATTGAGAGAAAGGATGTCATGGTCCCGTAATTCGAATGAACAATGTCAGGGGAGAAAGAACGAATGATTTTTCGGACTTCTCTGACTGCCCTGTACATAGCCGGGATACTGGTTCTTGATTCAATATAATATGTCTGAAACTCTATCCCTATTCTCTGTAAGGCAGCGATTTGTCGCCGGGTAAAGATCATGTTGGAACCTGTATCAGGACCTGGCATTATAGACAAAACCCTCATAACCCCGAGAATAATATTTCAAGATTAATAACCTGATTTATCAGAGTTTCTGGAAATTTTCAGAAACCATATTATCGTAAACAGCAAAAATAATGAATATACGACTGTATATCCTATCAGGCAACTTTCAAAATCAGATGTAAAATGCAAAATTATTAAAAAGGATGTGAGGGATAAAATAAATCCTGATAAACTAAAAAGGAAGAAAGCCTTCTGCCTGTTGAGTATGATCGGGAGCTGGGAAAATGGAGACGTAATAAAATTGAGCCATAACATGGGTGAAAGGATCTGAGCATAATGTCCGGCCGTTTCCCAACCCGGTCCAAAAAGTAGTCTGAACAGCCACGGTCCCATGAGAATCAGAATGATAAAAACAGGAAATCCAAGTAATGCCGTGAGCATCATGCTTTTTTTCAGAACGCTGAAAATTTCCTGTTTTTCATTGTGCATGAGACTTGCCCGCTGAAAAAACACCTGGTTAAATGAGGAGGAAATCAGCCTGAGCGGGCCTCTTATATTTTTAAAAGTGAATGCATAATATCCAAGGATCGCCCCTCCGAAAAAGGAAGAGATAATAAAATTAATCAGGCTGAAATTCACAATGTCGGCCAGGGCATGCAATGTATTGATCCGTAAAAAGTCCTTATATTTCCTGGCTTGCTGGTACATGCCTTTCCGGGAAATTTGCCTGAGTCCATGATGGTTCTTTCTGAAAAAATTAATGCCAAGGATCGTATCTGCAAATAATTGCCCGGCCAGGTTACCACCAATAAGTCCTAACGCACCTGATTTTGCCACTCCTCCTCCAACATTCACTGCGCCGGCAGTAAAGGACTGCCCAACACGTGCAATAGCGATGTGCCTGAACTTTTTCATCCTGCTGTTCCATATGATAAGCATTTGAAAAATCCCAGCAGCAAAGACAGCAAGGGGTATAATGAACAACCATCCTGCAATCCCTGTATTATTCAGTAATCCTGCAATCGATTCTTTCATAAACAACCCCGGTATAAAAGAAAATGCGGAAAGGATCAGGCAGATTACAAATCCGACACCGAAAAGATGAAGTGCATCCTCGTCTTTTTCGGGAAGCATGATCGCCATTTCATACCGTCCAGTAGCTACAACAGAAATAATTGAAACGATCGACACGAATAAGGCAAGAACCCCGAAATCCTCCGGTGTGTACAATCGTGTCAGCAGCGGCAATACAAGTAACGGAATGGAGTGTTCAAGGACTGAACCGGTAAATAGGGTTAATACATTTCGAAGGTATTCTGATGATTTAAACCTTTTTAGCATCAGGCTTTTCCTTAGTAAGAATGATTGTGCAGCATGTGTTCGGGAATCCTATTCCGAGGACAGCGCAATGAATGTACATCGTTAGTTATGTTTCAATCCACCTCCAATAAAATATGATTGAGGTCTCAGTATTTTATCAAACACCAGGAACTGGATCACGACAAAATCCTGCCCGTTATTGACCTGGGCAAAAGCGCGGTCAAGATCATATGGCAAAGGTTTTCCGTTGATGTCCACCTCACCCGGATATGCACTCCTGTGGAATATTTTCACGGTAGATGTGTTCATTGTTGTGTCCGTAAGGCTGATAATGGCAAATGGAGCCGACGACAGAACCGAATCTTTCTTGTGTTTATCCAGGTCATTCAGGATCGCTTCAAAGTCAATTTTTGAAAAGGATGCCAGGAAATTCATCATTCTTAGTGTGTCGAAATTGCTGATCTCATGATTGCCGTCAAGAGAAAGCAACTGCAATCTCCCGCCTGGCTTATTATTCAGGATAAAGGACTCAGCCGGCATGGTCGGGAATTCCATCCTGACAGACCGGATCTCCCTGAAATTCTTTTTAAATACGGAATAATCACGCCAGTATTTCTCGATTGGCATATAACGTGGTGTAACAAATCCCCTCAGGCCCGGAAGAAACGTAATAAATGGTTCCCGGGATTTTTCCATCAGCATATATGTCCCGCGGTTACTTTGTGTTGCACCGCCGACATAATAGACCTTTGTCAGCTTTTCATGCGGAAACAGCCGGATCTTATTGAAAAGATTGATTCTGAATTTTTCCTGGTAGATCTCAACTTTAACAGAATTGGCGGCCATTTGCCTGATGATGTTGTTCCTGGCCGATATTGGGACCGGCTCTTTCACCTGCAGATCGTGAATGGTGGACAAAAGCATCTCGATATTGAATTTCTGGGCCGGATATTTTTCATTCACGATCCAATTCCCCTGAACTGTCCGTGAAAGCGTTAGCAGATTATTATTTTTATCGGCCATGAATATCCGTCTAACTGTGGAAGTATCCTCCACTGCAAAATCATTGCTGCTTTTCCGAAATGTTGATTTCGAACGGGCAACTACCAGGATGATGGCCAACATCGCAAGGACGGCAGCAACGATGATATAGGTTTTATTCCTTTTCATTCTGTCAGATTAACCTGCATCCACTGCAGTACGGGACGAATTTTTTTTCTTTCGGACCTGGTATTTGAAAATCCCGAAAAAGAGGATCAGTAAAATCGGGAGCAGGAGGTTCAACACCTGCCAGAAAAGCCGTTGTTTATTGATCAGTGTAAGATCAAGCATGCGAAGGCGGAGTTCTCTCGAACGAACGGAGATCAATCCCGAATCATCACACAGGTAATTAACTGCATTGAGGAGAAAGTCTTTATTCCCGAATGTTTCCCTCGTGTACTGGTCAAATCCCAGGGGTAAGGGATAGCCTTGCTTGTAATCAAATTGGTTTTTTGCAATATCCCCATCGGTAACAACGATCATTTTTGTAGGCTTTGCCGATTTTTCAAGATACTCAAGATCCTTGTTCTTTTCAATTTCAGGCGGAAGCCTGAACTGGAATGCTGAAATGAATTTCCCTTCAAGCAAAATGGCCACCGTCTGCGGACCTTGCGAAAATTGGCGCTCATCCGGCTGCTTTTTCAGAATGTCAAGGGTGATGTACACCGGTGCATTTACAGTTCGGGAATAAGAAGAAGTGGTGAGCAGGATGGTCTTTTTCACACCTTCAGCTTCAACGGTATCAAGAGAACTGACGAATTCAGTTTTAATAGCATTCAATCCTTTCACGATCGGATGATTACTGACAGGAGTCAGGATCGGGAAAAAATACCAGGGAAGGAAATCGAACTGGGGCTGACTGCCCACCTGGCCGGTCTTCACCGGTATCGGCAATGCGTTCAGGTCGAGCACCAGGTTGTTGTTCAGCCTGACACCATATTTAAAAAGCATGTCTTCAAGGTTGACATCCTGGGAAATCCCCATCGTGGCAACATATTTCTGGAGGCTATCCATACTGGCAAACACGGGATCGATCAGCCACAACACCTTCCCTCCGCGCATGATGAACTGATCGATCAGGAATTTATCCTTCTCATCGAATGGTTTTTCAGGCTTTGCAATAATGATCGCCCTGTACTTGTTCACCAGCTTTTCATGGATGGAGTCAACTTTCAGCCTGACCGTAAGGCTGTTGATCTTATGGTTGAGGACTACCCTGTCGACGTTATAAAAGTCAGCCAGTGAATTGTGGAGGTCGACTGTTTCAAGTTTGGATAGCTCGCCCTGGCCTTCGATGAATGCAATCCTTGGTTTGATTGGTACCGTCAGCTGCTGGATCGCACTGGCCAGGTTGTATTCAAGTGACTGGATCGAGTTGTTGAGCACTTTATCCGGCTGCTGCCCGATCTGCGCCATCAGTAACTGAACAGGAATTTCCTTTCCCCGGTAAGAAACGATCGCCCCCGGAAAGATAATCAGCTGTGAAGCTTCCCCTTTTTTATTCATCCTGAGGTTGGTGGGCTGTAGTCCACGCTCGGCAAGAAGGCTGTATGCCTTATTCCTCTCTTTTGGATCGGCATTATCCGAAGGGTTCACAAAATCATACTGGATATCATCCGAATAAGCCCTGAATTCATCCAGCATTTCCTTTGTCTCATTGGAGAGACGCTTGAAGCCGGGTGGCAGGTCCCCTTCCAGGTAAACTTTAAAGAACACCACATCATGAAGGTTTTTTAAGATCTTCTTCGTGGCGGGTGAAAGTGAATATCTCTTTTCCGCAGTCAGGTCCAGGCGTGTAAAAAGGAAGGAGGAAATGAAATTGGCAAGGATAAGAATGACAACCCCAAGAATTAACTGAGTAAGGTTTGAGCGTTTTATATTTTTCCGTTTATCCGGCATGTTGGCTGTTGGCTGTTGGCTTTTGGCTTTTGGCTGTTTGTTATGAATTCAATTCGTAATTCGTAATTGTATGAACTACCATTTCCTGCTTTCCAATGAAATTTTTGTCAGGAAAATAAATAATCCTGATAGACTCACAAAATAAACAAGGTCGCGGGTATCAATCACACCCCGGCTGATTGAAGAGTAATGTGAACTGATCCCCAGTGCCTGAATGACAAGGCCAGCACTTCCTGAACCGATAAAATTGTAGATCATATCGAAACCCATATAGCAAAATGCGCTGATGAACACGGCAAGAATGAATGATACGATCTGGTTATCGGTCAATGATGAAGAAAATACACCGATCGCAACAAACGCTGCACCGAGGAATAACAGCCCGATATAGGAACCCCAGATGCTGCCTGAATCAAGATTCCCGGCCGGTAATCCAAGCCGGTACACCGAGAAATAATAGACAAGAGTAGGAAGCAGTGAGAACAATACCAGGACCAGGCCGGCAAAGTATTTTGCAAGGATCACCTCCAGATCTGTCAGCGGTTGTGTCATCAGTAATTCAATGGTACCGCTCTTTTTCTCGTCGGCAAACGATCGCATGGTGATCGCGGGGATCAGGAAAAGAAACACAAACGGTGCGATGATAAATAGCCCGTCCAGGTTTGCATAACCGAAATCCAGGATATTGGAATCAAGCGGTATCACCCATAAAAACAGGCCAACCACCAGCAGAAAAACAATGATGACAATATAGCCTATCAGGGAATTTAAAAAGCCATTGATCTCTTTCCGGAAGAGTGTGTACATTTATATTCAATATTGACGTGCAAAATTAGCATTTTTCTGCCGCCACTCTCAACCATTCGGGGATTTCTTTCTATTTTTGACGAAAGGTGTCAATCCAATCCTGACCTGATGAAACGATTCATTTATTTATCTGTACTGCTTATCTGCCTGATCCCCGCCGGATCGGTTGTGGCGGCAGGAATACCAGACAGTCTTGCAATACGATTCCTGGAACAGCTGGCCCGGAACAAATATGACAGCGCTGTCCTGTCGTTTGATGAAACCATGAAAAAAGCAATTCCGGCTGACAAGCTCAAATCCTCATGGGAATCTCTTGTTACCCAGTTTGGTCCTTTTGTTGAGAAGAAGGCGATTTCGGACATGAACTACCAGCAATTCCTTATTGTTACGCTCACCTGCCAGTTCGAGTCAGCCCTCATCAATCTTCAATTAGCCATCAACAGCCAGAACCAGATCAGCGGTCTCTATTTCAAACCAGGTGAAATGCCTGGTGAGGGCAACCAAAAACCAGATTCGCTCCCTGAAGGACTAACTGAGGAAGAAGTCATTATTGAAAGTCATGGCTTCAGGCTCCCGGGAACACTGACACTTCCATCGGGAAAAGGCCCCTTCCCGGTAGTCGTCCTGGTCCATGGTTCGGGCCCGAATGACCGGGATGAAACGATCGGTCCGAATAAGCCGTTCAGGGACATCGCATGGGGGCTGGGACAAAAGGGAATCGCAGTCCTCCGGTATGATAAGCGCACCAAAATCTATCCAACTACAGCATTTAAGAATAAAGTCGGTATCCAGGACGAAGTCATTGATGATGTCCTGTCTGCGGTGAAAATGCTCAGAACAATGCCTGAAACGGATACGGGCAGGATCTTTATCCTGGGTCACAGCTTTGGAGGCACCCTGGCCCCGAAGATCGTAACCCAGTGCAGGGATTTCACGGGAATGATCCTGCTTGCAGCGACCTGCCGCCCGCTTGAAGATATTATCCTTGAACAATATAAATATTTGTATTCCATGACAGGTAAGATCTCTCCTGAAGAACAAAAACAGCTTGACAGACTGCAAAAACAGGTTGCAAATGTCAAATCACGGGAATTGTCCGATAAAACGCCTTCTTCGGAATTGCCTCTAAAGCTTCCTGCTTCCTACTGGCTTGAACTCCGGGCATACAATCCTGCGAAAGTCGCTTCCGGACTTAAAATTCCCACCCTTGTTCTGCAGGGTGAACGTGATTACCAGACTACCCTGGCGGATTACGATCTCTGGAAAAAAGCGCTTTCAGGTCGGGCAAATGTAACCTTCAGGCTTTATCCGAAGTGCAATCACATTTTCAGGGAAGGAGAAGGAAAAGCAAATCCCGGTGAATACCTTTCAAAAGCACCGTTTTCCGTGGAGGTCATCAATGACATGGCAAACTGGATCAGGGAAGTTGCAGAACAAAAATAAAATGGCACGTGCCCTGCTCCCTCTTCCCGCTATTGGTTGAGGGCTTCAAGGGAAGGGACCGAAATATTCCGATGAACAAGCTCTTTTCCAAATATTTTATCGTTGTCATCATCGCAGCCCTGGGGTTTGGGTTGCAATGGAAATATCTTAACGAATTCCCGTCACATATCCATGCCTGGGCTCAGTCGGACAGGTATGCGCTGGCCATTGGGTTTACCAGGAATGGTTTTGATTTCTTTCATCCCCAAACGTTTGTCATGAACCATCAGTTCCCGGCACGGTCAAAACTGGCTGATAAAACCGTGATCACAGCCGTCGATTTCCCTGTTCACGAATACGTTGCCGGGATCCTCATGAACCTGTCCGGAACGCTGTCTCCCTGGTGTTTCCGGCTATATACGCTCATTTACAGTCTCATCGGATTGTTCTTCCTGTTCAGGATAAGCGAACTTCTGCTCCATGACAGGGTAAGATCAACCTTCGTCGTGATCTTTGCGGCTACCTCCCCCGTTTTTCTATATTACCAGGCGGGGTTTTTACCAGGTGTACCATCCATTGCAAACGGATTTATCGGGCTATATCTTTATTTACAATACCTGAAGACGGAATCACAAAAATCATACTTTCTCAGCCTTCTTTTCCTGACCCTTGCATCACTGAGCAGGCTGCCTTTCTCCATCCTGCTTATAGCCATAATCATCCACCATGTTTTTCAGTCCTTTCGCATAAAGAAGTATGACAAGGGAAAGTTGCTGGGAATACTCATCGCCATCCTGGTCATTGCCGGCTATTTTTTGTACAACCTTTATCTGAGAAACAAATACGGATCGATATTTCTCAATTATATACTACCCGCTAAAACTTTCAGGGAGTTCATCCAAATCATAAAAGAAATTTATAAAAACTGGTTCTTTCAGTATTTCACCTTAATTCACTATGTCGTTTTTGGTATCCTTTTAATACTTGCAGCTATTTCATGGGTGGTTTTCAGGCTTAAGACCGAAACATCAGAAAAACAGGTGGTTTTCATCCTCCTTTGGATACTGGCGGGGGCCGGTTTGTATAGCTTGCTGATGATCCGGCAGTTCACTGCGCATGATTACTATTTTCTTGACACCTTTTATATCCCGTACATCCTTGTATTGATCCTTATTCTGAAACACCTGCCGAGGATGAACAAGGTTTTCGGTTTCGCTTTTTCGGGCGTATTAGCCCTTATTTCTGTTTTGTTTATCATGAATGGTGCGAAATCGCAGGAGAGCAGGCGTGTGACAGGTTTCTGGGACAGGACAGAAATGACCCTGGATCACTTTCGTGATTCCAAGAAATTCCTGGATTCAATCAGCATATCTCCATCCGCCAGGATGCTGGTCCTTGATGCCTATGCTCCCAACATCCCTTTCATCGGGATGGACAGAACCGGATATGCCGTGTTGACAACATCCCGGAAGAACATCGAATCAGCCTTGAAATGGAATTATGATTATATCGTGATCCAGAACGCATACTTTCTGTCCGACATCTATCCTAATGATCCCGGTATCATCAATAAAATTGACAAGGTCGCCGGAAACGGAAAAATTACCGTATACAAGAAGGCAATTGGTACAGCCAACCGCTCTTTGTATGATTTCCTAGAACTGACAGGGAAGCAGCCAATACTCAAACAGGAATTAACCTGTGAGCCAGGATCCGTCAATACCTGGCAAAACATTAATCCGACAGCGGAATACGCGCACAATGGAAAAAATTCCGGGCTGCTGACGGCCAAAAATGAATATGGAATTACACTCAGGATAAAGGATCCGCGAATATTGACCGGCGCCGGCAGGCTGCTTTTCTTCCGGGGATATTTCCTCAGGCAACAACCCGTAAATGAATGCCTGGTTGTTGTTGCATTCACGTCCGCAGGAAAAACGCTTTATTACAATTCTTATGATCTGAAGGATTTTATACGGTTTTACAAGACCTGGCACCAGGTCGATCTGTTCTTCCAACTCCCGGAAATTGAAAATCAGCAGGGTGAGCTGTCGGTCTATTTATGGAACACAGGAAGGAATGAGGTCTTTTATGATGATGTATCGGTTAGTATTTATTAGACGGAAGTCGGAGGTCGGAGGTCGGAGGTCGGAGAAAAGATGATAGATGATAGATGATAGATGATAGATGATAGATGATGGAGACCTGTAGCCTGTAGCCTGTAGCCTGTAGCCTGTCCCCGCTTTCGCGGGGATGACGAAACCTTTAGCAAGTAAATATTATGAAGCACAACGAAAGTATCTTGGACGCCCTGACCTTCGAGCCGGTCACCGGCAAGAATTGGGAAAAGTTTGAAACGCTTTTTGGTGAACGGGGGGCCTGTGCCAACTGCTGGTGCATGTTTTACCGGCTGCCGATGGCTGAATTCAAAGAAGGAAAGAAGAATAACGGCAATAAGGAAAAGATTAAGAGCCTGATCATGTCGAAGAAGCCGGTCGGACTGATCGCATTATATGAAGGTCAGGCCATCGCATGGTGTGCGCTTGCTCCCAGGGAAGATTTCATCAAGCTTGAAAAGTCAAGGGTGCACAAGAGGATTGATGATCTTCCTGTCTGGTCGATCCCATGTTTCTTTATCCATAAGAAATTCCGGAGAAAGGGGGTGTCTGTTGCGTTGCTGAAGGGGGTTATAGAATATGCCAGGAAAAACAAGATCGGCGTCATTGAAGCATATCCAACGATTCCGACCCAGCCGGTACTTCCCGATGCATTTGCCTGGATTGGCCTCTATAAATCCTTTGAGCGCGCCGGTTTCAGGATCGTGGATCATAAATCGAAGAGCCGGCCGATGGTGCGGTATTATTCAACCTGATCCTGCCCGGGCTTCTTGCTGTTGCGCTTCCGCTCTATCTCATCGAGGATGATTTTCCGGAGCCGGATGAATTTCGGTGTTACTTCTACATATTCATCACCCTGGATATATTCCATAGCCTCCTCAAGGGAGAATTTGATGGCCGGGTAAATTACGGCCTTATCGTCGGATCCTGAAGCCCTCACATTCGAGAGTTTCTTGGTTTTCGTCAGGTTGATCAGAATATCGCTGCCGCGTGTATTCTCCCCGATCACTTGTCCCGCATAAATTTCATCGTTCGGTTCAACAAAGAATTTCCCGCGGTCCTGTAGCTTATCAATGGAATACGCTATTGCCTGGCCGGTTTCCATGGCGATCAATGATCCATTGTTCCGGCCCATCATCTCTCCTTTCCAGGGTTCATAATCCTTGAAACGATGCCCGATCACGGCTTCCCCTTCAGTAGCAGTAAGGATGGGATTTCTCAGGCCGATCAATCCGCGGGCCGGGATAAAGAACTCCAGGATGATCCTGTCTCTTTTTGTTTCGATGTTTGCGATCTCTCCTTTGCGCTTGCTGACGATCTCGATGACCTTCCCTGAAAATGCTTCCGGGACCTGGATACGGAGATGTTCCACCGGTTCATGACGTTTCCCGTCTATCTCCTTGATCAGGACCTTTGGCTGACCGAGCTGGAATTCATATCCTTCGCGCCGCATCGTTTCGACAAGAATGGCAAGGTGAAGGATCCCCCTTCCAAAAACCATGAATTTATCCGGAGATTCAGTTTCTTCAACACGCAATGCAAGGTTCTTCTCTGTTTCGTGAAAGAGTCTTTCGCGGATATGCCTGGAAGTAACGTATGTACCGTCGCGTCCCGCAAACGGTGAGTTGTTTATGGTGAAGACCATGCTCATGGTCGGTTCATCGACATTGATCCGGGTCATGCCTTCAGGATTTTCGCTGTCGGCAATGGTATCCCCGATATCAAAATTTTCGGGACCTAAAACGGCACAGATCTCACCTGCAAAGATCTCCCGCTTTACTTTTTCCTTTCCCAGTCCTTCAAACAGATAAAGTTCCTTGATGATCGATTTTGCGATGGTGCCGTCATTCTTCACCAGGGAAACCTGGTTCCCTGCCTTGATCGAACCACGGGTGATGCGACCAACTGCAATGCGGCCAACATAGGATGAAAAATCAAGTGAAGAGATCTGCAACTGCAAGGTTCCCGTTTTTTCTTCGGGAGGGGGGATGTGGGAAACGATAATATCGAGAAGGTAGCTGATATCTTTTGTCGGCTTGTTCCAATCCTCCGACATCCATCCCTGCTTTGACGAACCGTATACGGTCGGGAAATTCAACTGGTCTTCGGTAGCATCAAGGCTGAACATCAGGTCGAATACGGCTTCCTGCACTTCATCCGGGGAGCAGTTCGGCTTATCCACCTTGTTGATCACAACAATGGGCTTTTTCCCCAGTTCAAGGGCTTTCTGCAATACGAACCTTGTTTGCGGCATCGGGCCTTCAAAAGCGTCGACAAGCAGAAGCACACCATCTGCCATGTTCAGCACGCGTTCCACCTCACCTCCGAAATCAGCATGGCCGGGTGTGTCAATGATATTGATCTTTACACCTTTATATACGACGGATACATTCTTCGATAAAATCGTGATGCCCCGCTCACGTTCCAGGTCGTTGGAATCAAGGATCAATTCACCCATTTGCTGGTTCTTCCTGAACAAATTGACCTGGTATAAGATCCGGTCAACAAGGGTCGTCTTGCCATGATCGACGTGGGCAATAATAGCTATATTCCTGATATTCTGCATTTAATTCGACTAAATTCGTTTTTAAAAAGAATTTGCAAAGGTAGTCTTTATTCGCACATGAAAATGTTTTCAGTGAACAGATAAAAGTGAAAAGTGAAGAGTGAAAAGTGAAAAGTATTTTTTCAATTTTATCGGTCACTATGTCAGTTTATAAAAGCCTGTGTGATTATTTTCCGGACGAGCTCAGAATATGTTCACCTCGGGAGGAGACCGGGACCAATGACAGGATAAAAAAGCTGCCAGAATGACTGCGTAATGGAGGGTGGGAAAAAAGTTCAAAAATTCGTATCGTCATCAGCTATCTTTGCATTGATATTAATAACAAACGCATCATGAAAACAGAAAGCAAGATCAAAAACAAGATCACCCCGTTCCTTTGGTTTGGTGAAGATGCAGAAGAAGCCATGAAATTCTATACTTCTGTGTTTAAAAATTCAAGGATCCTGTATATCAAACGGTGGGAAAATGCAGGCCCGGGCCCTGATGGCAATGTAATGACAGGAATGATGGAGATTGAAGGACAGCAGTATATGGTTTTGAGCGGGGGAGCGCCATTCACACAATTCACTGAGGCCTTCTCATTTTACATTAATTGTGACACACAACAGGAAGTTGATTACTATTGGGATAAGCTTTCAGAAGGAGGTCAATTGCAGCAATGCGGCTGGCTGAAAGATAAATTCGGGGTTTCCTGGCAGATCATCCCAAAAGTTCTGGATATATTTATGGACGACCCCGACAAAGAGAAAGCGGGAAGGGTCATGAATGCAATGCTTCAGATGGTCAAACTTGATATCGCAACGCTTGAAAAGGCATATCAAGGAGGATGAGTTGGTGAGCTGGTGAGCTGGTGAGCTGGTGAGTTGGTGAGTTGGTGAGCTGGTGAGCTGGTGAGCTGGTGAGCTGGTGAGCTGGTGAGCTGGTGAGCTGGTGAGCTGGTGAGCTGGTGAGCTGGTGAGCTGGTGAGCTGGTGAGCTGGTGAGCTGGTGAGCTGGTGAGCTGGTGAGCTGGTGAGCTGGTGAGCTGGTGAGCTGGTGAGCTGGTGAGCTGGTGAGCTGGTGAGCTGGTGAGCTGGTGAGCTGGTGAGCTGGTGAGCTGGTGAGCTGGTGAGCTGGTGAGCTGGTGAGCTGGTGAGTTGATGAGCTGGTGACTTAGTATCTCAGTATCTCAGCATCTCAGCATTTCAGTATCTCTTTTCATGATTATTCCTAAAAATGAGGACGTTCTCAAATAAAGGGATTACCTTTGCACGAAATTCATCCGTGTTTGCGGTCAATCGATAAATGTTATCCCACCTTTGTAAAGTAACCTCTGGTACGAGAAAATCCATAGCACATAACCTTAATTAAATACATGATCACATTTGAAGAATTGGGAGTTGCCCCTCAATATATCCGGGCAATAGAAGAACTTGGTTTTGAATCACCCATGCCGGTCCAGGAGAAAGTCATCCCCCTCCTTTTAACAGAAAAAACAGATATTGTTGTCCTTGCCCAGACGGGAACGGGTAAAACCGCCGCCTATGGATTACCATTGATCCAGCAGATCGATGCTGAAATCAGGCAGCCGCAGGCATTGATCCTTTGTCCGACACGCGAACTTTGTGTTCAGATAGCCGGTGATCTGAAGGATTTTGCCAAATACCACGACGCATTGAAAATACTGCCGGTTTACGGTGGAAGCAGCATTGATGTTCAGATCACGGCCCTTAAAAAGGGAGTCCAGGTGATCGTTGCCACCCCGGGTCGACTGCTTGACCTGATCCACCGGAAAGCGGCAAAACTCGGGCAGATCACCACGGTCATCCTTGATGAGGCCGACGAAATGCTGAACATGGGATTTTCTGAAAGCCTGAATGATATCCTCGCAGAAGTGCCGGCTGAAAGGAACACACTTCTTTTCTCTGCCACCATGCCCTCAGAAGTGGCTACCATCGCGAGAAAATATATGAATAATCCCGTAGAGGTGACCATCGGTACGAGGAATTCCGGGGCTGAAAATATCAAGCATCTCTATTTTACGGTTCATGCTAAGGATAAATACCTTGCCCTGAAGCGCATCGTGGACTTCTACCCCTCCATTTACGGCATCGTTTTCTGTCGCACCAGGATCGAAACCCAGGAAGTTGCCGACAAGCTTATCCACGACGGGTACAATGCAGAATCACTTCATGGCGACCTGTCGCAGGTACAGCGCGATACCGTCATGAACAAGTTCAGGATCCGCCATATAAAACTGCTTGTCGCTACCGACGTCGCAGCGCGAGGTCTTGACGTGGAAGATCTTACGCATATCATTAACTATAACCTGCCTGATGAATTAGACTCTTACACCCATCGCAGCGGCCGTACCGGTCGTGCAGGAAAGGCCGGCACTTCCATCATCCTGCTGAACCTTAAGGAGAAATTCAAGATCAGGCAGATCGAGAAGAAGATCGGGAAGTCATTCATCTCTACAAAAGTTCCTTCAGGCCGCCAGATCTGTGAAAAACAACTGTTCAACCTGATCGATAAAATGGAAAAGGTGGACATTGAGGATAAAGACATCGACACCTACCTTCCGCAGATCTACCGCAAGCTGGAGTGGCTCGACAAGGAAGACATCATCAAGCGTTTTGTCGCCCTTGAATTTAACCGGTTCCTTGAATACTACCGGAATGCACCCGAACTGAATGTTCCCGAAGAAAGACATGGCGAATCATTTGCCGATAACGACCCGCGAAAACACAAACGAATGCGGGATTCAGAAAATCAACGGGGCAATGCAGGATTTTCACACCGTGATACCAAAAGGCCCAGGAATGTACCGGATGGCGATTCACGCCGTGATGCGCCTAAAAGATACGGGGACGATGGCGGCTATTCGCGTCGTGACAGTGCATCAGGACGTCCTGCCAAAGCCGGATTTCCCCGCCGGAATGAACGCGAAGGCAGCAGCCACGAGGCAGAACCCGGCTACACCCGGATGTACATCAATAAAGGCAAGAACGATGGCATGTATCCCGGCGATTTGATCGAACTGATCAATGAGAATACACCCGGGAAAATGATCAAGATCGGGAGGATCGACCTGATGAAGAAATCAACGATCTTCGAAGTCACCAGCCAGAGCGCCGGAATGCTTGTAAACATCATGAAAGATGCAGAGTTCAGAAACGATGCGGTGACGGTTGATTATGTAAAAGATCAGGATTTTTCCGAACGAAAAGATAAGAAAGAACATGCGTTCAAAGGCTTCATGAAAGAAAACGACGGGTTTAAAAAGCGTGCTAAAAAAGAGTTCAAACTATCCGATAAGAAGAAAAAGAAAAGATCATAGCATTTGTTGTTACGTCAACATCCTGTCAATGTAACCAGAGTAATCGACCAATGCCGGTTCATAGACCTCTTTCAGCAGATGTGAAGAGATCAGGAAATCGGCGGTAGAACGGTTACATGCCGTCGGAATATTGTACACCACCGTGATCCTGAGAAGCGCCTTTACATCGACATCATGAGGCTGCATCTGCATCGGATCCCAGAAAAAGATCAGCAGGTCGATCTTTTCATCCGCGATCATTGCTCCCAGCTGCTGGTCTCCTCCCAAAGGCCCGGATTTCAGGAGGATGATCGCCTTGTTCATCTTCTCCTCTCGCTCGAACTTCCTTTGGAACGTTTCATTGATCAGTCTTCCTGTCGTACCGGTACATATCAGCTGGTGACCGAGCAAGGTTTTATAGTTGAATTCGACCCATTCCACCAGGTCCTTTTTCCGGTTGTCATGCGCCACAAGGGCAATATTCTTTGATTTTTCCATTGGATTCAATTTAATCTGCGAAAGTACCCAAAAGAATGAAGTAATGAAACAATGAGATAATGAAGTAATTATTAATTATTTTCGCTGCATTATTTCATTTCTGAAGAAACACAATCATACATTTTAAGCCCGTTCCCGCCTGCCTGCCTATTGCCTATTGCCTATCCCCGCTTTCACGGGGATGACTCAACCTTTAGCCAAAGTTTCTAGTGCCTATTGCCTACAGCCCTACTCCTCACAAAAGAACTTGTCCTCAAAATTCACCAGGTACACCTTTTTCGTTGCACGGGTAACAGCCGTGTAGAGCCACCGCATATATTCAAGATTGAGCATCTTGTCATTCAGGTAGCCCTGGTCGACAAAGATCGTTTCCCATTGTCCGCCCTGGGTCTTGTGACAGGTCAGAGCATAAGCGAATTTCACCTGGAGGGCATTGAAATACGGGTTCGTTTTCACGTTTTCGATCCGTCCCCTGCGTGAAGGAATATCCGCATAATCCTCCATGACCGTCTGAAAAAGCCTGTTGTTATCAGCAGATGAGAGTGCGGGAGATTCCGACATAATGGTATCGAGGAGTATCTTTACATCGAGTTCCTTTTCCTCGGGATAATCCAGGAACCGGATGGTCACATCCGCGAACCGGAACCCGTAAAGATCGCGGATCGACCTGATCCGCATGATCTCGACAATATCCCCGTTGGCAATGAAACCGGCTGAAGATTCTTCCGGGAGCCAGTAATAATTATTCTTGACAACCATCATGTAATCACCGGTATTGATCTCCCCGTCGAAGAACAGGATTCTTTTTCTGATCTCCTGGTTGTAGATGTTTGCCCGTTTGTTCGACCTGCAGATGACAACGTAATTGTCTTTCCCCAGTGATGAATAGGCCGTGGTCAATGCTTCTTCAAGCTCATTGCCATGGATCCGTTCAATATCATTGAACGGCTTTACTGAGAAAACAGGCAGGTTGAATGACTGCCTGCTGATCTCATTCCGGATCGTTGTGGCATTTATCAGAATGCCGGATTTCTGCGACTGGCGAACAACTTCGGTAAGCTCAAACGATTCAATCTCCAGGTTATAGGATTTCTGAAGGAAATCCGGATCAAGCGCCGGGCTGTAATCCAATCCGACAGGCGGCAACTGGGCCGTATCTCCGATAAAAAGCAGCTTGTTGTTCTCCCCGCTGAACACATAGGTGAAGAGATCTTCGAGGATATTCCTCGCCGAGAACATATTAAGATCCCTGAGGTTGGAATTCTGGATCATGGATGCTTCATCCACGATAAACAGCGTGTTCTTGTGCAGGTTCTTCTGCAATTTCAGGGCGATGACACCTTCTTTTGTTGTCCGTGCGAAAAAGATCTTCCGGTGAATGGTATTGGCCGGTCGCAGGGTATAGCTGGCAAGCACTTTTGCAGCTCTTCCTGTTGGTGCAAGCAGGACCTGCTTTTTTCCAAGATGAGGCAGAACGCCGACCAATGCTGTAACGATGGTAGTTTTTCCTGTACCCGCATATCCTTTCAGCAGGAACAGGGATTGGTTCGTTCCCCATGAATCGGTAAGAAAGGATGAGAGGCGTGAGATGAGCTTATGCTGACCCGGGGTGGGTTCATAAGGAAACTCCTTCAGGAGCAATGAGTTTACGGAATCCCGGTTCATTGCAGGAGTTATTCGTAACGTAAAGATTCGATCGGATCGAGGTTAGCGGCTTTCTGCGCGGGAAAGATCCCCGAAACAAGGGCCACAATGAAACAAAGGATCACCCCTGTTAATATCCATATCCAGGGAACGATAAAAGCCGTGCCAAACATCAGCGAAAGGAAATTCCCGATCAGGATTCCGAGAATGATCCCCAGTGCGCCACCGATCTGTCCGATGACGACCGCTTCGACGAGGAACTGGTTGCGGATTACCCGTTTTGTAGCGCCCATCGCTTTCCGGATGCCAATTTCACGTGTCCTTTCCGTTACAGAAACAAGCATGATGTTCATCAGCCCGATGGCTGCCCCGATCAAGGTTATCAGGCCGATAAAGGTAGCGGCAACGGTGACGTATTTGATGTTCTCAATGAGCATTTTCGCCACATTATCGCTTTTGGTGATCTCGAATGTGTTATCAGAACCTACAGCATCTTCCCTGATCGTCCTGAACAAGCCCGTCGCTTCACCGATGGCCGCATCCATCATTTCCGGGCTTCTTGCCATGATGTTTATCGAAAACGACATGTTCGGCCTTGAAAAATACATCCTGCAATTGTTCAGGGTGATGTAGCAACTCCTGTCGCCGCTGAATCCCATGCTGGAACCTTTCTCTTTCAGGGTCCCGACGATCACGTACTTCCCGGCTCCGATCGAAATCAGCTTCCCGATCGGATCTTCTTTCTTCTTGAATAAGTCTTTGACCAGCTCTGAACCAATGATGCAGGAACTAGCTCCCGAATAAACCTCATTCTGGGTAAATACCCTCCCTTTTTCGATCTCATCCCCGGATGTTAAAATATAATTCTCATCGGTGCCCATCACCCGCACATTCGGATTGGTCTTGTAAGATTCATATTTCAAGGTAGCAATGTTGGAAGCAAAAGTGAACAGGGCGGTATGGGCAGGGAAGGTGTATTTCTCCTTGAATGCCAGCGCCTGCTGATAGGTGATCGGCTCGTAGACCTTCTGCTTATTGCCCTCGCCGCCAATATGGATTTGAAGAGTCCTGTTGCGGATCGTGAAAGTGTTTGAGCCCATCATCGTAAAATTCTGGATAAGGTAATATTTGATGGAGTCAGTGGCTGTAAGGATTCCAACAAGGGCCATGATTCCGAATGCGATGATCATAATGGTCAGAATTGTCCGGAGCAGATGCGAGCGGATCGAATCCATGGAGATCCTGACATTCTCAATGACCAGTGCGTTTTTCATGATACCCGGTGTGTTTTTCAGTCTTTGGTTCCGAAAGCAAGATCTCCGGCATCACCGAGACCCGGAACAATATATGCCTGGGCCGTCAGTTCATCATCAACGGCCCCGAGCCAGATGGTCACCTCCTCGGCCGGGAGATGGCTCTTGAGGTATTCAAGTCCTTCAACGCTCGCAAGCACAGCTGCAATATGGGTATGGGAAGGTTTTCCCTTGGTAAGCATTTCTTTGTAAGCCGTCAGCATTGAGGTTCCCGTGGCCAGCATCGGGTCACAAAGGATGACGACCCTTCCTTCCATGTCGGGAAGTGACGTATAACTGATCTTTGCTGTCAGCGGCCTGTCTTTATGCGACATCCTGTAAGCGGAAATGAAAGCATTTTCCGACTTGTCGAAATAGTTGAGGAATCCCTGGTGAAACGGGAGCCCTGCCCGCAGGATTGTTGCCAGGATCGGCTGGTTTTTAATAACCGGAACATTTGCAATGCCAAGGGTAGTCGTCACCTCCTTTGTTTCATATAGCAGCTTCTTGCTGATCTCATAAGCAAAGATCTCCCCGATCCGTTCCATGTTATACCTGAAACGCATACTGTCTTTCTGGATCTCAACATCCCTGATCTCAGCCATGAACTGATTCATGACAGAATCCACATTATTTAAGATATTTACTACCATCTTTGCTTCCGGTTTGGTTGGATACAAACCTACATGAATTTTATGAACTTTACAAGGTGATACCTAAATTTTAATCTGTTTTCCTTCCATACCAGGATAATATCGGATCCATGATCAATTCATGGAGACATACCCTCCCCTATAATCCCTACCATACCAGCAGCTACTCTTTATACATATTTTTACACTCATCGATCAAACAACAATTGAAATTTTTCTTCCTTTTGTCCTTTTCTTTTGCTTGCCTCCCGCCTTCGGCGGGATAAACTCCAGAAAAGAACGAAAACCTACCTGCCATGCCTTCGGCAGGTAAACCGGCGGGCAGGGAAAAAGGCAGCCTGGGTTTTCGGCGACCCACTTACGGTTCGATTCCTAAGCCAGTCAAGACGTTCGGCAAATTGTACCCACCCCGACCTTCGGTCTTCCCCTCCTTACTGGCAGGGAGGGGATTTGAGGGGTGGGTACGAAGTGACAAACGGCTTTATTGACTGGGGTCCTCCCCTTTCCGGAACGTGTAAAAGAATCGCCAGGGTTGCGGCAACCGGTTGATCAGGACCTTGTAATACGAAATTTCAGTAGCGCCAAATCCTTTATAGAACCTGGCAACATTTTTATCATTCGAACCTTCGAAATCAAGGATCATGGGTAAGCCGGAATGGTCACGGATTATATGATCCACCATCAGGAACATCGCTCCTTTTTCGCGGGCTTTTAGGTTTGACGCTGCGAGCTGGTAGATCAGGCGGGAATTGTCTTTAAGAAAAAATGCCCCGGCACACAGGGAACCATCGGGCAGGTAAATTCCCGTTATGAAACTGAACGTGTTCTTCAGGCAATACTCCATCATATTCCTCAAAACCTGGTAATGGTGAAATTTCACCCGTTCTTCCTGCTTTCCGTAGTTTTCCCTGAATAGCGATATCAGTTCATCGGGATCTACTTTATTCCCGGTCACGAGGTCCTCGTTTTGTGCTTTCCTGATATTCCTCCGGGTATTCTGGTCATAATTCAAAACGAGATCAGGGTAAGAATGGATCAGGTCCAGCTCATGATTCAGCCGTTTAACAGTTTGTATCCGGTTCACATCCACCTTGTTCATCGAATTAAGATGAATTTCGACAAAACGGAATTTCTGCGGGATTGCATCCAGGAAATCCTGAACCAGCTTCCCCGAAAGGAGGTTTCGTGAAAAAAGGCCAAGCTGCTGTGCAAAATAAGGCTGGTAAAGGTATTTGATCAAATACTTCCGGTTATAGGTCAGGGGAAATACACTGTCATAGTCCCCTTCAACCAGTCCATCCCATCCCGGACAAATAATGTCGAGATACCAGGAAAATCCATAAACGATCCTGTTGACCGAATCGCTGATGCATTTATCCCACTTCTGTTTATCGATCTCATGATGCGGAATGTACCTGACCATAATTTATTGATCTTAGATCCCCCTCTTAACGGGCAGCAACAAGCATCTCTTCATAAACCGCTCTCCAGCCCTGCCACCTGCCGGTGTCGGAAAGACTTTCATTATGCCATAAACTGACAAATTCACCATTGACAGATTTCACAATGCCGATCGTTTTCCGTATCTTTTCAATGGCCCTTTCACGATCAAGGTGGTAATAATCATGCAGCGTGACGTCCATGATGGAAACCGGATGGATGCGTAATGGAGTTTCGAAATTTGTAAGCAGGTCGAAAAAATTGAACGGGCTTGCAATGCTGGCCCTGAAACCGACGGATGCTGCATAACCCATGGAATAATCATCGGTGATGCCAAGTTCAATCAGGTTCCTGTATGTCTTCGGAAGATTTATCTTCAGGAAATGCTGCCGGCTTAGGTGGATGCTTCTGTGAAGGACCTTCGACAGCCGTATGATCTCGGTATTCAGTTTTGAAAAGTGCTTATTTGATGAAAGCGAAGGATGGATTCCGATTGTACCGGTTTTATCGAGGGTTCTGACCAAATCGTGAAACCGGCTGTTTGTGATGGTCACATTGTTGTCATCCCGGCCGTAATCTGCAAATAGCATAAAATATAAAACTTTTAAGCTCTCCGACGCATGCAGTTTATCGAGATACGAATAATTGTCATACGGATCCCTCTTCCTCCCGAGAAGAACCTCTGTACGCAAGACAATATCCGGCCAGTTCTGTTTTACGACAGACCGCCAGTAACTTCCGAAAGTTCGCCATATCTTCCTGTATTTAAAGGCATAGGCATGATCAATATCGATCGTAGGTATGTGCCGGTATTGAGGAAGGTTAAATTTCTGTGCAGGATAATGCTGAAGAATGATGTCCCTGATCCGGAGAGCCCAGATATTGATCACCGGCTGATGAAGGAATTTGGCATAATAAGCAATGCTGTCGTGGATCCTGAAGCGCCCGTATTTATCGGGTTTGAAAGGGAGGTATTCTTCATAACGGGTAACCAGGTAAAATGCCGCCGCAAAAGGATCGAAAGGAAGTGCAGATTTCTTATCATCATGAAAGAAAAGCACATTCGATCCTTCAAACTCCATGGTTTCGATGTTCTGCGTGATCACAATATTCTCGAACAGGATGCCTGTGGATTTGAAGAAAATTCCTTCATCCACATGATCTGTTGAATAGTTGATCTTCGGCCCTGTAAAAGATAGGAAATCTTCCGGCGAATCAGTCAGGGTAAATTCTGCCCCAAGAAGCTCACCGAATATTAAATTGAATATATAATCTGCCCTGTTGGTTATGGTTGGGATATAGATCAGCAGCATAGTTTCAGATCCGATAACAGGATGCAAATTACGGAAATTTTCATGACATTGGGCATCGGCATCAACATTAAAAAGTTTAGTACCTTTGAACACAATAATTCAACGCTATCCTTCTGTCCAATATGGAGAACTTTATCGTATCGGCACGCAAGTACAGACCGCAAACGTTCGACACGGTGGTGGGTCAGAATTCCATCACCAACACGCTGAAAAATGCCATCCGGAACAATCAGCTGGCACAGGCTTTTCTTTTTTGCGGACCCAGGGGCATCGGCAAGACGACCTGTGCCAGGATCCTCGCCAAAACGATCAATTGCGAAAACCTCTCTGCAACCGCGGAAGCTTGTGACAAATGCCCTTCATGCGTTTCATTCAATGAAAATGCATCATTCAATATTTATGAGCTCGACGGAGCTTCAAACAATTCGGTGGATGAGATCAGGAACCTTGTGGATAAGGTAAGGATCCCGCCGCAGATGGGCAAATACAAGGTATATATCATCGATGAAGTCCATATGCTTTCGGCTTCCGCTTTCAATGCTTTCCTGAAAACACTGGAAGAACCTCCGGCCTATGCAAAATTCATCCTTGCCACCACCGAAAAGCACAAGATCATTCCCACGATCCTCTCACGGTGCCAGATATTTGATTTTAAAAGGATCACGGTGGATGACATCGTAAACCACCTGAAATTCGTGGCAGCGAAAGAATCCATCGATGCAGAGGACAATGCGCTTCATATCATTGCCCAGAAAGCTGATGGAGCGATGCGCGACGCTTTGTCGATCTTCGACCAGCTTGTGAGCTTCGCCGGTGATAAACTGACCTATGAGACTGTTCTTGAGAACCTGAATGTTCTTGATTATGAATATTTCTTCAGGATCACCGACCAGATCCTCAGGGGGGATATCCCGGGAACGCTTCTTACCATCAATGAAATTCTTGAGAAAGGATTCGACGGACAGCATTTCCTGGTAGGATTTGGTCAGCACCTCAGGAATCTATTGGTATGCAAGGATCCTGTCACCATTAAACTTCTGGAGACAGCACCTGCTATCCGGAGTCACTACCTTGAACAGTCCTCTGTTTGTCCTGTGGACTGCCTTCTTACCATCCTGGATATCAACAACCGTTGCGACCTGAGTTATAAAGTGAGTAACAACAAGCGGCTGCACCTTGAAATTGCCCTGATGCAGATGGCAAATCTTAGCAATGCACCCACACGAACACAGCCGGCAGAACGTGAGATCAGAAATCCGGTCATGAAACCACCTGTCCCCGCTTCGAAAAAGCCTGAAGAACCTGCTCCGCCCGCACCTCCGAAAAAAGCAGAGACGCCCTCACAGAAGGACACCAAACCCCTACCCGGCACCTTTTCGATAAAAAGTAATCTCAAACCGGAAGCCACAAAGGTCGAAAACCCTGCTCCTGTTGTTAAGGAAGGAGACGTAATATATAAGCCATCAGCTCAATTCTCCCAGCAGATGCTGGAAGAAGCCTGGGATGAATACAGTGAAATGATCCGAAGGGAACACCCTGACCTTGCCAACACCTTCAAAAAGCACAGGCCATTCCTTAAAGAGGATTTCCTGATCGAATTCGCCGTTGAGAATAAACTTCTTGAAGAAAAACTCAATTACCAGAGAAATGAGCTCCTGCAATTCCTGATGAAAAAGCTTGATAATTTTAGCGTCAATCTTCAAACTATCATAATCGAAAACCCGAAAGGCTCAAAACCCTACACTGACAGGGAAAAATTTGAGCATATGTCGGTAAAGAATCCGGCTTTGAATGACCTGAGAGAAATGCTGGATCTTGATCTTGATTGATGACGGGAGGTCGGAGGCCGGATGTCGGAGGATAGAGAATGGAGGATAGAGGATAGATGTTTTAAGCCCGAAGCCCGAAGCCATAACCCAACCAGATAATCTTAATGCACAAGGAGAGGAAAGTTTTTACCATCGGAGAAACAGTTCTGGATATTATTTTCAGGGATGGAATACCCCTGGCGGCCAAACCCGGCGGCTCCATGCTCAATTCTGCTGTTTCATTGGGAAGATGCGGCATCCCGGTGTCCTTGATCAGTGAGGCCGGATCCGATATGCCTGAAAAAACCGTGACTGATTTCCTTACCAAAAATGGCGTTGACACTCGTTTTGTCCAAAAGTATGAACACGGGAACACTGCCATCGCTCTTGCATTCCTGGATTCAAAGGGGGATGCATCCTATTCCTTTTACCGTTCATTCCCGAAGGAACGCCTGACCCTTGAACTTCCCCCGGTCTCGCCGGATGATATCATTCTTTTCGGCTCGTTTTTTTCGATCACACCTGAAATCCGGGAAACGGTCATCAGGTTTCTGAAGTCGGCACGATCCACCGGGGCACTGCTTATCTACGACCCCAATTTCCGTCCGCAGCACCTGACAGAACTGGATAGTACCCGGCCCTGGATCATCGAAAACATCTCCCTGGCTGACATCGTAAGAGGCTCCGATGAAGATTTTCTTCATATTTTTGGAGTCGGAAATTCCATCCGTGCCTTTGAAGTCGTTAAGGATGCCGGATGTTCGTTCCTTATCTATACCAAAAATAAAGAGGATATCCATTTGCACCGTAATGATACTTTTTTGACCCTGCCGGTCCCATCCTTGAAACCGGTAAGTACGATCGGTGCAGGAGATGCCTTCAATGCTGGTTTGATCTATACCCTGATGACGGAGAAACTGGGAAGGGATGAATTGTACACCATGCAGGAAATGACACTGGTCCAACTGGCTGAAACAGGTTCCCTGTTTGCAGGAGATGTCTGCCGGAGCGTGGATAATTATGTATCATGGAATTTTGTAAAAATGATTAATCAATGATGGTCACAATCTCCAAACTCATCTTGCGGATTTTTGGCTGGCATACCAGCGGGTCATTGCCTCCCGGGATAAAAAAGGCAGTAATGATCGTAGCACCCCATACCAGTTATTGGGATTTTGTGATTGGCAAACTGACTTACTGGTCATCCAGGACACAGATACGGATCCTAATTAAGAAAGAATCATTCAGGTTCCCGCTTGGAATTTTACTCAGATGGCTGGGAGCCATCCCTGTGGACCGCGGGAAAAAGAACAACAATATGGTTGAACAGGTGATCCGGGTTTTCAGTGAGCATGAAACGCTTGTAGTTGTTATCACTCCCGAAGGAACCAGAAGCCTTGTAAGGCAATGGAAAAAAGGTTTTTACCTGATCGCAATGGGAGCACAGGTTCCGATAGCCCTTGCATTTATCGATTACAAAAACAAAACCGGTGGTGTAGGCCCGATCCTGGTTCCCACAGGTGATTTTGAAAAAGATATGGAGTTCATTTATGACTTCTACCGTGATAAAACGGGAAGGCATCCCGAGCAATTTAACCTCACCAATTCAAAACACGAATCCCCATGATGAAAACCACCCGCAAATCAATCGAATTGTTCCTTGAGCCAAGGGAAATTGCCATAGCAGGTGTTTCCCGCGATCCGAAAAAATTCGGATCCAGGGTTTTCCAGGAACTGAAAGAAAAAGGGTTTACCCTTTATCCCGTAAACCCCAATCCAAATGAACAAACCAGGGAAACATGGTACAGCAATGTTTCAGCACTCCCCCAAGGTGTTAAAAACCTGTTGATCGTGACCCCGAAAAGCCAGACCTTATCCCTGGTGAAAGAGGCCTCCGAGAAAGGAATGACAGGGATCTGGATCCAGCAGATGTCGGAAACCCCCGAAGCAATTGAATTTGCAGCCTCCCACAACCTGAATCTTATCTACAAGCAATGTATCCTGATGCATGCAGATCCTGTCAAGGGTTTCCATAAATTCCACCGGAACCTCAAGAAGTTCTTCGGAGCACTGCCAAGATAAATTCGATTTTGCAGTCGGCAATTCGCAGTCGGCAGTCGGCAGTTCGTAGTCGGCAGTTCATAGTCTGTAGTCCTCTGTTGGGCTGCAGCCTGATCTTCTTCTATTCGGTTCACCTATTTCGTAGCTGTGATTTGACCAGGGTATCTCCGTGCGCTGATACATACGTTCATTTAGCTTTTGCCACTTCGTAGCTGTGATTTGACCAGGGTATCTCCGTGCGCTGATACATACGTTCATTTAGCTTTTGCCACTTCGTAGCTGTGATTTGACCAGGGTATCTCCGTGCGCTGATACATACGTTCATTTAGCTTTTGCCACTTCGTGGCATAAACTGTATCTATTCTCTATTTTCTATCCTCCGACCTCCGACCTCTGACCTCTGACCTCCGACCTCCGACCTCTGACCTCTGACCTCTGACCTCCGACCTCTGACCTCCGACCTCCGACCTCCGACCTCCCTCCCATTATCCTGTTAAGAAAAGTTAAATTCCATCTTTCCGGAAAAAGAGCCATTAATTTTGTTTGGAATTATTCTAAATAACAAAACAACGAACGTTAAAAACAAACATTATGAAAAAGATAAGTTCTCTCATCTTTGCGTCATTGTCAATGATCCTATTCACGACAACCGTGGTCTTTTCCGCAAAACCGTCTTCTGCCTTCCTCCCGAATCCGTCAAATGAAACGGGGGTCATAAAATACCAGGTACAGGTTATCATAACTCCTCAGCTGGCTTCTCCGAATTGCCATATGCTGGTCGTTGTTACCGATGAAATGAACCGGTCAGTGGGATCTCCGCAAATCTTCGTTCCGGGTGCAAGTGTCTACTACTTTACAGAATCGGGTCCTGTAACCGGCACAAGGACTGCAAGACTGCAGCCTGCCAGGGGTATCTCAGCCTTTGCATTCTATGCTGAACCAGATGAACGGTCAGGCAACTTCAACAACAACCTGGTTTATTCGTTCACCCTGAATGCAACGCACAATCTTCCGAAATAAAAAGTTCAGCACATCATGAATAACGTGTTTTCAAAAAAGGCTGATTTTAACAACAGAAAAAATCGTTCGGGTAATTCCGAGATAATTTTCTTTGAACAAATTAAATTTTTTTTACCTTTGCACCCTCGTTGAGGGAGCTTAGCTCAGTTGGTTCAGAGCATCTGCCTTACAAGCAGAGGGTCACTGGTTCGAATCCAGTAGTTCCCACCGGTGAACAAGGGGTTTTGGACATCAGACGTCCAGAACCTTTTTTATTTCCCCCAAAATCAACAAATCCAGGTTTGATCCTGCCCCCCCTTTGAAATCCAAAGAAGATATTCATTCATCCCTTTTTTAAAATAATTGTGTACCTTTGCTGGAATCATTCTGAATAATCAGTATTAAAAGAAATTGTTCCTGTCCATCCTGGTTTCCTTTTAGTATTGTCAGATCAGAAACAACTTCCGTAAGGTAATCTGACCTCAGCTCAACGATGAAGATCTATATTAAAAACATGGTTTGCATACGGTGCAAGATGGTTGTGAAATCAGAGCTTGAAAAACTCGGATTGCATTACACCACTGTTGATCTAGGGGAAGCTGACGTAAAGGAAACCATTTCAGAAGAGCAAATGGCAACGCTCGATATCGGTCTCCGGAAAACCGGGCTGGAACTGATGGATGATAAAAAAAGCATCCTTGTTGAGAAAATAAAAACGATCATTATTGAACAGGTACATTACAATGATGATCAGATAAAGATTAATCTTTCCGATTACCTGAGTGAGCAACTCAATCATAATTACTCATACCTTGCCAATCTTTTTTCCGAAGTCAAGGGAACTACCATTGAAAACTTTTTCCTGGCCCATAAGATTGAAAAGGTAAAAGAACTCCTGGTTTATGATGAACTCACTCTGACTGAAATTGCATACCGGCTCCATTACAGCAGCGTCGCACACCTGTCGAACCAGTTTAAGAAAATGACAGGACTTACCCCTTCCCATTTCAAAAACCTCAGGCACAAAAGACGCGAAATGCTTGAGAATCTCTGAATGATGTAACTTTTTGCTTTAGTTGTGTAACGGTTCCCCTGGCAAAGGGTCGGACCTTTGTTGCATAATTTGCATCCCCCTGTTAAATGCTGTATCAAGTGGTCATAAGAAGGCCATTGATATTCACACCAGTTGCGTCCTATGCAGATTTTTTGAAAAAATGGAAAATAACGAAGTTGAAAAAGCGAAAGCGCTAATTGTTGTTGAGATCATTGAATATATTCCGAATTCAGTGGTTATTAAGACAATCATCAAAAAAATGACCGGCATCATCAGCGCAGTGTCATGCGATATGGGGGAAGGACTTACTGAAAAAATAATCCCATTCGATACGTTTATCCAGATCATTGACGGCAAGGCAGAAATCATGATCGATGGCAGATCAAATTTATTGAACACAGGCGAATCAATCATCATACCGGCCCATACTTCAAATAGTGTAAAAGCAAATGAACGTTTCAAAATGATCTCCACGGTAATAAAAAGCGGGTATGATTAGTCCGGACATGCGGTAAAGGTACACGGGAAGCATTATTACTGGAAGATCCGGTAGGTTACGATCCCGGTGAAATCAAATCAGATAAGTGAACACATTAAAAATTTTAAAAAAAGCAAGATGGAAACGGCGGAAGTCTCAACAAGAACAAAATGGTCAGTCGACAAAGCTCATAGTGAAATTTCCTTTAAAATTAGGCATTTAATGATCGCTCATGTAAAAGGTGCATTCATGAAGTTTGATGCCAGCATCTATACAACAGAAAAAGACTTTCATACGGCTGAAGTTGATTTATGGATAGATCCTTCTTCAATAACTACGGGCGATGCAGCACGCGATGAGCATCTGAAAAGTGCTGACTTCTTCGATGTGTTCAAGTACAAGCAATTAACATTCGTATCCGAAAGCATTGGTAAACCCGATGCCCAGGGAAATCATGAATTATGGGGGGAATTGACCATTAAAGGCGTTACAAAAGCGATCATGCTGAATGTTCAGTTCGGTGGACGAGTCAATGATCCCTGGGGAAAAGAAAGGGCCGGATTTTCGGTTACCGGGAAAATAAACAGAAGCGACTGGGGCCTGAACTGGAACACAGCCCTTGAAACAGGCGGATTTATGGTGAGTGAAGATGTTTCCCTATCATGTGAAGTGGAACTGATCAACCAGGGCCAGAAAGATCTGACAATGGAACTTGAACCTCCCCTGATCCTAAAAACCATGGCTCCATGACCCGTTTGTTCAAGCGGATTCAGCACCTTATTGCATTAAAAATAATGAACATAAAAACAATTAAGATGAAAAAAACAATTTTTACCCTTGCTGTAACAATGGTTATTGCAGGGGCAATGATCACAGGATGCCAGTCGTCCGCCGAAAAAGTTGAAAGCGCCCAGGATAAGGTCAAGACTGCAGAAGACAATGTAACAGTGGCTAACCAGGAGTTAAACCAGGCTATAAAAGATTCCATCCGTCAATTCAAAAAGGAATCGGAGGAACAGATCACCGCCTATGATAAGAGTATTGCCGAATTCAAGGTGAAGATCAAAACAGAGAATAAGGAAAACAGGGCCAGGTATGAAAAAAGACTGGCAGAAATGGAACAGCAGAACAGGGAAATGAAAAGGCGCCTGGAAGATTTCAATGATGACAGAATGGGAGAATGGGACACCTTCAGGGCCAGGTTCAAACACGATATGGAAGCCCAGGGAAAAGCGTTCCACGATTTTTGGTCAGGCAGGTAAAATAAAACCGGATTTGGATGGCCCGCGTACGAATAAAAGAGCCCCCATCCGGAATAGTTCAGAATTAATTTAATATAAACAATTATAAAATCTTAAAATCATGTTAAATCTTCTTTATGTCATAGCAATCATCCTGCTCATAGGATGGGCTATCGGGTTCTTCGCTTATGGTGCAGGCGGCATCATTCACATTCTTCTTGTTATTGCAATCATCGCAATATTAATAAGAGTGATCCAGGGGAGAAAAGTTCTTTGAGATCCCTGGCGAAGCCGGCTCATTGCTTTTCGGAACTGATCAGCAATGACTTTACCCTTTCACAGGATGATCCAGGCAGCCACTGGAAAACTGTTGACAGTTACAATACCCCTGTTGCTAAAAGCAGGGAATTATTTACGATCATTAATAACACAAAGAATGAAGTCAGGAAAAGTATTATTGGGAATATTGGCCGGCATATCAGCCGGAGCATTGCTGGGCGTTTTATTAGCCCCCGGAAAAGGTTCTGATACCCGGAAAAAAATAACTAAAAAAGGTGAGGGTTTTGCACATTCAGTCAATGAAAAATTCGACGGGATCGTTGAAAGTATCACGGAAAAAATTGAAGAGGTGAAAGAAGAGGTTTCCCATTTCAGGGGAAATGGCAAGGCCACTCCGGAAGAAGTTAAAAGACACGGAAAATCTCCGACAGGTTAAAATGTAACAAAAATCATGTATCCGGTCAAACCGGCAACCTGCATGCGACAGAAGGATATAAAACTGTCATGTGCAGGTTTCCTAAATAATCATTATGAAAGTCAGTTCAAAACCAGTAATGAAAGAGCAGTTCAACGTTACCGTTGAGGATGTAACTGCCATTGACCCGCTTAAGAACCCTGCAAATGACCAGGAATTCCTGGTTTGCATGTCGGATAAAGTATTGAGCACAATTCTGGGTATGGCGGCGGGGTTTATTGCAAAAAAACTTGCAATCGGCAAGTCTGTAAACTGGTTCAGAAAGATTGCCGCGTCTGTTTTACAGTTTGGTGTTGCAAGTATCATTTCAAGGAACCCCGGGTACATTACAAAAACACGCCGGTTAGTTTATCAGAAACTTTTCGGTAAAAAAGAAAGGAATGTCAGGAAGCCGTGACAGTCTCAGATATAAAATTACCGGTTTACGCCAAGGTAACAATCCTCCTGATCGGCTTGATTGCCTTCTTTACGATTTGCTACGTTGCGCAAAGCATAATTGTTCCTGTCGTATTTGCAACAATCATTGCTATTGTACTTCATCCTGTTGTGAATTTTTTTGTTCGGAGGAAAATCAACCGGGTGATCGCGATAGTCATAACCTTGATCCTCACCTTTCTTATCATTGCCTCGTTTGGCGCGTTGTTATTCTCCCAGGCCAGTCGTTTCAGTGAATCCTGGCCCGTTCTTGTTGATAAATTTACGATCATACTCAACCAGTCGATTACCTGGGCTTCAGGGTATTTCGATATAAACCCCGAAAAGATCCATGAATGGATAGCGAAAACAAAAGGGGAGATCATCAATACCAGCAGTGCAGCAATCGGGCAAACCATCATTGCCATCGGCAGCGGGCTGGTGATCATATTCCTGATCCCGGTTTACGTTTTCATGATTTTATTTTACCAGCCCCTGTTGCTCGATTTTCTTCGTAAACTATTTGCTACCGGCAAGGACAGTCCGGTAAACAAGATCATTACGCAGACCAAGACTGTCATTCAGCGTTACCTGATCGGGCTGGTCATCGAATTTGTCATGGTAGCCATAATGGATTCCATTGTTCTCCTGGTGCTGGGGATTGATTATGCAATCCTGCTTGGCATTATCGGCGCCATGCTGAATGTCATTCCATACATCGGCGGGATCGTTGCGGTGGCATTGCCGATGATGATCGCCATTGCTACAAAATCGACAGCCTGGTATGCGGTTTATGTCCTTGCGGGCTATTATTTCATCCAACTGATCGATAATAATTTTATCGTCCCAAAGATCGTTGCCTCCAAAGTAAAGATCAATGCCCTTTTTTCCATCATCGTTGTCATTGCAGGGAATGCATTATGGGGTATTCCGGGGATGTTTCTCTCCATACCGCTGCTTGCGATTATCAAACTTATATTTGATCATATCGAACCCTTAAAACCATGGGGATTCCTGTTGGGTGATACCATGCCTCCGTTACTGACACTTAAACCGATAATTAAAAAGCTAAAAATGAAATCTAAATGATCGCGGTAAAAAAGGAAGGTGTCCTGTTGGGCAAAACAGACCTGGAATTTGAAAACGAAGGTGTATTAAATCCGGCAGTAATACGCGAAGGTGACAGTGTACATATGTTTTACCGGGCCGTGCGGAACGGGAATTTCTCGAGCATCGGATATTGCAGGCTCGACGGCCCGCTGACCATTGCCGAGCGTTGGGATAAGCCTTTCATGGTTCCTGAATTTGACTATGAAACACATGGTGTGGAGGATCCGCGTATCGTAAAGATCGATGACCTTTATTACATGACTTACACTGCTTATGATGGAACCAATGCGCTCGGGGCCCTGGCCATTTCGAAGGACTTGGTTCATTTTGAAAAACGAGGCATTATTGTTCCTCCCATCACGTATGCAGAGTTTGTTTATCTCGCTGAAACAGCAGGCAAGGTAAATGAGAATTATTATCGCAATCACAAATTCTATTACCGGGAAGCCGACCCCGAAAAAAAAATCCTTTTATGGGATAAAAATGTGGTGTTCTTTCCACGGAAAATCAAAGGGAAGCTGGTGTTTCTCCACCGGATCCGGCCCGGGATACAAATAGTTTATATTAACGACATCAAGGACCTCACCCCCGAATTCTGGAAAGACTATTTTCTCAACCTCCAGGATCGTATTGTCCTCGACCCCTTATATCCTCACGAATCAAGCTATATTGGCAGTGGTTGTCCTCCGATTGAAACCGAGCACGGATGGCTGCTGATCTACCATGGAGCTGAAGAAACGGAAAGAGGGATTGTATATTCTGCCTGTGCGGCCGCCTTGCTTGATCTGGACGACCCTTCCAGGGTAATCTCACGTTTGCCATATGCCCTGTTTTCACCTGAACTGGACTGGGAAATCAACGGCGACGTTAACAATGTGGTATTTCCTACCGGCACAGCCTTGTTCGGGGACACTCTTTATATCTATTACGGAGCAGCTGATGAGCGGATCGCCTGCGCATCATTGTGTTTGTCAGCGTTGATCGAGGAATTATTAAATAATACAAAAAGAGATGAAAAATAGAGTTAGCGCACAGGAAACTGAATCCGGGTATATGTTCCAGCATTCCTTTCCGGAGATGAAGAACACTTTTTATAACAGGTTCACCACACCGGGTATTGCCCGGGAACCGGAACAGATCATCAAAGGCAATCTTGCAGAGATTTTGTTTATCACCTCATATCCACCCAGGGAATGCGGCATCGCAACATATTCCCAGGATCTGATCAAGGCCTTGAATAATAAGTTCAGCAATTCGTTTTCCATAAAAGTTTGTGCGCTGGAAGCAGGGATCGTAAATTATTCTTATCCCGATGAAGTGAAGTATATTCTTGACACTTCTTCTGAGGAAGGTTTTGATAAACTGGCGGATAAAATCAACAGCGACGATCGCATTGAACTTGTGCTGATCCAGCATGAGTTCGGTTTTTACAAATTGCAGGAACAGGCGTTCCTTAAATTCCTTTATGAGCTGTCGAAGCCCGTTGCCATTGTGTTTCATACGGTGCTGCCACATCCCGATGAGAAGTTGAAATCGAAGATCAGGTGCATTGCCGCTGTCTGTACTTCCATTATTGTGATGACCCATAATTCTGCGGGGATCTTAACCACCGATTATGGCGTGGCGGAGGAGAAAATATCAGTCATCGCCCATGGAACCCACCTTGTTCCCCACCTGAGCGATAAATTCCTTAAGACGAAATACGGGTTGAAATCAAGGAAAGTCCTTTCAACATTTGGACTTTTAAGTTCAGGTAAGAGCATTGAAACAACATTGGATGCCTTGCCATCCATCGTTAAACAACATCCGGAAGTTGTGTTCCTGATCATCGGAAAAACACATCCTGAAGTGGTGAACTCGGAAGGAGAAAAATACAGGGAGATGCTTGAGCAAAAAGTAATTGACAATTCACTCCGGGATCATGTCGTCTTTATAAACAAATACCTGGCATTGCCGGAGCTTCTGGATTACCTTCAGCTGACCGATATCTACCTGTTTACCACGAGTGATCCGAACCAGGCGGTGAGTGGCACATTTGCATATGCCATGAGTTGCGCCTGCCCTATCATTTCGACCCCGATCCCGCACGCACGTGAAGTTCTGAAACAGGATACGGGAATCATCATTGATTTCCGGAGCTCAGAACAATTGGCGGACGCTGTCCTGCGACTACTGGATGATGAGTCACTGAGAAAAAGCATCAGTTCAAATACCCTTCAGAATATCGTTTCAACAGCCTGGGAAAATTCCGCCGTCGGTCATGCCATGCTGTTTGAAAAAATTAGCGGAAATAAGATCTCATTGCAATACGATCTCCCGGTCATCAACCTGAATCACCTGCACAAACTCACGACCAATACGGGCATGATCCAGTTTTCGAAGATCAATCTACCGGACCTGTCTTCCGGCTATACACTCGATGATAATGCACGGGCCTTGGTAGCCATGTCCATGTACTACAAGGAGACAGGCGATGCAAAGAGCCTCTATTACATAAAAAAATACCTCAGTTTCATCAAAAGATGCCAGCAACCCGCTGGTAACTTTCTAAACTATATCGGGAAGGACAATAACTTTACGGCGGAGAATGAAAAAGCCAACCTCGACGACGCCAATGGCAGAGCTGTATGGGCATTGGGTTTCACGGTATCCCTGGCTGACATTTTGCCGAGGGAACTCATTTTAAAAGCTGATTCAATCCTTGAAAAATCGTTGCACCCTCTCCCCGGTGTTACCTCAACCAGGGCTATGGCTTTTGCCATTAAAGGGTTATATTACCACCACAGTACAATAAAATCTCATGACAACCTTGTTCTTGTCAAAACCTTCGCTAATCGCCTGGTACAGATGTACAGGCATGAATCAAACGAAACGTGGGAATGGTTCGAGGGATATCTTACCTATGCCAACAGCATCCTGCCTGAAGCCATGCTGTATGCCTGGCTGCTGACAGGAGAAGCAGCTTATGAAGACATCGCCAGGTCGTCGTTCAGATTTCTTCTTTCACATACATTTAATGAAAACGGGATAGAAGTAATTTCCAATAAACAATGGCTCCAAAAGGGTCAAAAGGCAGGTCATTATGGTGAACAACCCATTGATGTTGCATATACCGTTATGACATTGAGCAAATTCTATGATGAATTCAAAGATGAAGATTACTTCACGAAGATGAAAATCGCATTTAATTGGTTCCTGGGGAGCAACAGGCTGCACCAGATCATCTATAATCCCTGTACCGGCGGTTGCTACGACGGCCTGGAGGAAACACATGTGAACCTGAACCAGGGGGCAGAATCCTCGGTGAGTTACCTGATGGCAAGAATGACCATGGAAAAGTATAAAAAGGAATTGGAGAATTCCTGAGTTTGAATTGCTAACATAGGTCTCATTTGAAAACTGATATTACTTCAGGAATACATAACGGCCTGACTTCCGGCCAGGCAAAAGAAAAATTGCTGAGAGAAGGCTTTAACAGGCTTCCATCCTCAAAGCCCAAAAATTTATTCTCCATCGCTCTTGGTGTCGTCAAAGAACCCATGTTCATCCTTTTGGTTGCCTGTGGCACTTTATATATGGTGATGGGTGACATGAAGGGAGGGATCATGCTTCTTGGGTTTGTACTGGTGATCATGGGCATCGAATTTTTCCAGGAAAAGAAGACTGAGAAGGCCCTGGATGCCCTGAAAAACATGGCAAGTCCGAGGGCTCTTGTAATCAGGGATGGCAGGGAAACGAGGATTGCCGGCTTCGAGGTAGTGACGGAAGACCTGATTGTTTTACAGGAAGGAGACCGGGTACCGGCAGATGCAACTGTTTTGTCATCGGTCAGTTTACTGGCCGATGAATCACTGCTTACAGGGGAACCTGTGCCTGTCAGGAAAACAGATTGGGACGGCGCCGAAAAAAGAACGCTTCCGGGAGGCGATGATTTGCCTTTTGTATATTCCGGGTCCATGATCGTACAGGGAAACGGGATCGCAAAAGTGACCGGGACCGGGACCAGCACTGAAATCGGGAAGATTGGCAAAGCGCTGGAGGGGGTCAAGGAAGAGCCAACAAGGCTGAAAAAGGAAATGGGATCGCTGGTTAAAAAAATAACCATCATCGCCGTGATCCTGTGTCTCCTCATTATTCTTGTTTACACCCTTCTCCGGGGAAGCCTGATCCACGGGATCCTTGCCGGAATAACACTGGCCATGGCCATATTGCCTGAAGAATTCCCCGTAATCCTTACCGTGTTCATGGCCCTTGGAGCCTGGAGGATGTCAAAAAGAAAAGTACTGACACGAAAGCCTTCTGCTATTGAAACCCTCGGCTCCGCGACCGTTTTGTGTACCGACAAGACCGGTACGCTTACCTACAATAAAATGACGGTTTCACGGCTTTACAATGGAGAAGGTTTTCTGACCATCGAAAATGAAGCACAGTTTGATGCCGGATTTCATGAGATCATTGAATATGGGATCTTATCCAGCCAGACCAATCCGTTTGATCCCATGGAAAAAGCGATACTCAGCCTGGGAGACCGGTACCTTAAAGGCACTGAACATCTTCACAGGGACTGGGAAATGATCAGGGAATACCCGCTTTCGAGGGAGATGCTTGCCATGTCCCGTGTTTTTTCCTCCAAAAACAAACAGGAAAAGATCATTGCAACAAAAGGAGCTCCTGAAGCCATTATGGAACTTTGTCACCTGGATGAAAAAGAAAAAACCCGGTTGTCGCTTGCCGTCGAAGAACTGGCTGCGGCAGGATTGAGGGTTATAGGAGTTGCAAACTCAAAGATCAATGGATCGGGCCTGCCGGCAATTCAGCACGATATTTCATTCCGGTTTATCGGTTTGATCGGATTATCAGATCCTATCCGAAGCAATGTGAAAGAGGCCGTAAACGAATGTTATACAGCAGGGATCCGGGTGATCATGATTACTGGGGACTACCCTGTTACCGCCATTCATATTGCCGGGGAAATTGGTCTTGAGAATCCGGAAAGCTGCATCACGGGCCAGGAACTGGAGGCCATGACAGAGGATGAATTATGCAACAGGATCAAGGATGTCAATGTTTTTGCCAGGATCGTTCCGGAACAAAAATTAAAAATTGTAAATGCATTAAAGAAAAACAAGGAGATCGTTGCCATGACAGGCGATGGAATAAATGATGCTCCAGCCATCAAATCAGCCAATATCGGGATAGCAATGGGAGAAAAGGGAACGGATGTGGCAAGGGAAGCCTCCTCCCTGGTCCTGATGGACGATAACTTCTCATCAATCGTAGGGGCTATTAAAATGGGCAGACGCATATTCGACAACCTGCAGAAAGCTTTTGGTTATACATTCGCCATTCATGTACCGATCGCCGGATTGTCCCTGATTCCAATATTGATGGCAAATTTACCACTGATCTTATGGCCGGTTCACATCGTATTCCTTGAACTGATCATCGATCCGGCATGCTCCATCATTTTCGAAGCGGAAAAAGAAGAGTTCAAGATAATGAACCGCCCTCCAAAGAAATCCGATGAGCCATTCTTCGGGGCCAAAAAAATACTCCTCAGTTGTTTGCAGGGTGCAGGCATCCTGATCATCACCCTTGCGGTTTACTTCTTTGGCTTGTATTCTGGTTATGATGAAGGCTCAATAAGGGCAATGGCCTTCACCACCCTGATCATTTCCAACATCGCCATTATCCTTACAAACCGTTCCTGGACCGATAATATATTTAAGATCCTGGCCACACCGAACAGGGCAGTCATATGGGTTACCTCCGGAGCGGTCATATTCCTCACTATGAGTCTGACTGTTCCTTTCTTTCTCGACCTGTTCCAGTTCCACAGGATCTCCCTGGTAAGCATCCTTATCTGCACCCTGGCAGGGTTAACATCCATCGTTTGGTTTGAACTGCACAAAATGATCAGGAGGAGGAGACAGATACCCCTGTAGGAATCTTGTAACTTTAAAATGATTTCTTGTAATACTGAATAGCCTGAATACGCTGACCTTTGCATTGCGTTACCAATAGCATAGTGACCATGGACCTAGATCCGCAATGAAGTGTATATCTTGCAAACAAATAAAAATGAACCCATTTGATTCCCTGACCGCCCCGGAAACCGAAGCATTCCTAAAGTTTCCTGTTTACATATCCCTTCTTGCAGCCAATGGCGATCTCGGGATGGATGATACCGCAAAATCATCTGCCATCAAATTCGCCCATATAAAAACCTTTTCATGCCCTCCACTCCTTGTAAACTTTTACAAGGAGGCCGACAATGCCTTTGAGAATAATATAAAGCAGCTCGATAACGATCTTCCAAAGGAAAGGGACCGCAGGGAAGCCGCGATCAGGCAGGAATTGCTGATCCTTGAAAACATCCTGCTTAAGCTGGGTAAAACCTATATTTCCGTAATGCATAAAAGTATGGGATCTTTTAAAGAGCATGTGTCAAAGGCACACCATAACGTGCTGGTAGACTTCATATTCCCGGTTCCGATACCGGGACTTACGGATGAATAGAATGATAAAACGCATGTTATCAGAAGAACAATTCATTGTGACAGATCAAATGGGCTACTGGCCGGGTAATCTGGGAAGTATGGCAAGCGTGAAAACCTGGAGAAAAAACAAATCACCAGGAACCGATAGCGGTGATCAATATCCTTTGTAAGTTTGCATAAAAATTATCAGGAAGTGATCCTTCCTTTTCAGTTATGAAAAAACTATCCTGAATAATCGAACCTGATCCCAAAACAATTAACCTATGAGAAGAGAAGAACAGAACCTTTCAGATGGAAAAATGCTGAGGAAATTTGCAGAAGAAGAACTTAAAAAAGTAAACAAGGAGGATAATCCGGGTTTCGAAGCCGACTCAAAAAAACTTCTTCATGAACTTCAGGTTCATCAGATCGAACTGGAAATGATGAATGAAATGTTGCTCCAGGCAAATGGAACTGCGGAACAAGCCTTGAAAAAATACACAATGCTATACGATTTTTCTCCGATGGGTTATTTTACGCTTGACAATGACTGCAGTATCCGCGACCTGAACTTTACCGGGGCTGAAATGCTTGGTGATAAGCGGTTCAGCCTGGAAAATACCAACTTCAAATTATTTGTAACCGAGAAGTCCCTTCCGGCCTTCAACACATTTTTCGACACACTCTTTTCCAGCAATGCAAAAGAATCGTGTGAAGTGACACTGGGGTATGACAATAAAATCTTATGCGAGGTTTATATGGAAGGCATCGTTACCGGGGATGACAGGAAGTGTCTTCTCTCAGTGGTCGATATTTCAAACTTTAAGAAGAAGTAAAAAAACGATAGGGTGCCTTTCACCACTCCTTTGCGGTTACCCCGGGAACAACCCTCACATCATGTTTTAAGCAGATGGTAACTGATTCTCACTGATTGCCAGACTTCGGATTTAGTCGGGAACAGCCTGTGAAAAATCACATTTCTTTAAACCAAACTTCATAGTCATCATCAGGGCCCGTAAAGATCCCGCTGTTTGTTGCAGTGGCCTTTAAGAAAGTCCTCCGGTTATCCTGCGTTAGGATTTCATAAGTCGATTTCATTTTCTTGATCAGATGGGGTTTGTCTTTGAATTCTTTAAGAACCTTCGGCTTATCATCATGCAGGTCATATTCGCTTTTTATCTCCCCGATCACAAATTCATCCACCTGGGGCAGATGATTTAGACGAAAGTCGAAATAAATCGTGGCAATTCTTTTCCCCGTCAACCCTTTTACCCTCTCCAGGGTCAGGATCCTTGTAATTCCTCCTTCAACCGCTTTTCTCATTTCTTCCAGTGATGCCATATGCTTGCCGCCGCATTGTTTTCCTGTTGCCGCCAGGGATATTTAATAAGGTTGGATCACATCGTGAGTACCGCTATATTGTCAGTTGAAAATGTGCGGAACTCCATAGGAATAACTGATTAACCCCTTTATTTTCGGTTTGTTCCGAATGAACCTGACACTTACGAATGAAATGTGATTTATTTTCCAAATATTGGCAATCCTGCTTTCCGGCACGTTACATGATTATGATAAAACATTACAAAAAAAACAGGAGTCAGGGTTGCTTCTCCTGATGATATAAACCTGGAGAACGTTTTAAAGCCATACGGCCATGGCGGAACAAATGTGAATTATGTAAGTAATTTAAAAAATTGTGTAACGGGAATTCCCGGGTGCATATCGATCTTTACTCAATTGTAAAATTGAAATCATTTTCTCTATGGAAAGGTTTGGAAAGATAGCAATTCCGCTTGTTGTAGTGGTCGTTTCAATTACCTTGATCTTCTTTCTCGTTGCGTACATCGTAAACCGTTTGGTCATTTGAACAAGGAATAACCCATATTCTGGTTTTTAATCATATACATTTATTTTATGAAAAACAGTGTCAGTAATTTGAACCTGCCTAACAGTCCTGCAGGGCAGAGTGAAAGAATTCATCTCCGGAAGTTATCGGGTGGATCTTCCATAAACAACATTTGTATTTCCGCGCCGGTTGATTACCAGGAAACATATTACGATGAAGCCGCGGAAAATAGCTTTTACACAGAGCAGCTCTCATCAGGATCACGTAAAATAAAAGAAAATAAAATAAAACAACGAGGATAAAACTCTGAACGATGAAAAAAATATTGATTGCACTTGATTATGATCCTACCGCCCAAAAGGTGGCTGAAACCGGCTTTTCCTTGGCTAAAGCGATGAATGCCGAGGTGATCCTGTTGCACGTAATAACAGATCCGGTCTATTATTCCTCAACTGAATATTCACCGATCCTGGGATTTTCCGGCTATATGGAAGCCGGTCCGTTGCAGCTGAATGATCCGATTGGCCTGGAAAAAGCCTCGCGGTACTTTCTTGACAAGGTAAAAAATCATCTTGCTGATAAAACCATTCAAACCATGGTAAAGGAAGGTGATTTTGCGGAGAACATCATAAAGACTGCAAAAAGTGTGCATGCTGATATTATAGTCCTGGGTTCGCACAGCCGGAGATGGCTTGAAGAAATACTGGTAGGAAGTGTTACAGAGAAAGTGCTTCACCACTCTTCCATCCCGCTGTTTATCATTCCAACGAAAAAACACGATTAACAGCCCCGGTACAAGGAATGAATTATAAAGGATCTCTGCACTAAAATGAAAGGAAAAGAATGAAAGGAAACAAAAAATTAGTCGCAGTTCTGAATTCGCTTCTGGCAGATGAACTCACAGCGATAAACCAGTACATGGTGCATTCGGAAATGTGTGATAACTGGGGATACATTAAGCTTCATACGGCGATCAGGAAACAGGCCATGGATGAGATGCATCATGCCGAATGGCTTATCGAGCGGATCATTTTTTATGATGGGACTCCAACTGTATCAAAACTCAATACGATAAAGATCGGCAAGACTGTTCCGGAAATGATCGGGAACGACAGCGACGACGAACTTGATGCTGTTCACGCTTATAATGACGCCATCAAACTGGCTCGCGAAGCTGATGACCAGGCCACCGTTGACCTGCTGGCCATGATCCTTAAAATGGAAGAAGGCCATGCCGACTGGGCGGAAGCTCAGCGTTCACAGATTGATCAGATGGGCCTGGAGAATTACCTTGCAACACAGACCGTCTGCCCTGTTAATTGATATGTTTAAAGAAACATCAGAATCGCGGAATCCTGACGAACCGGAATCTGCAGTGGTGCGAAAAAAAACCACAGGTAAAAAGCTCCCTTCGAAAATCTTACGCTTTTGGAAAATCCTTGGACCCGGGCTCATAACGGGTGCAAGTGATGATGACCCGTCAGGTATTGCGACTTACTCGCAGGCCGGTGCCGCTTTTGGAATGTCAACGCTTTGGACGGCACTGATTACATTTCCGCTCATGGCATCCATCCAGGAAATGTGCGCACGGATAGGGTTGGTTACTTCCCATGGTTTAACGGGAACACTTAAGAAGCATTATTCCAAACCGGTTTTATACGTAATGCTGTTATTCAGCTTTCCGGCCATTGTAATGAATATCGGAGCTGACATTGCCGGAATGGGAGCCGTCGGGAATCTGCTGTTCCCTTCGATACGGGCCACGTATTTCAGCATCGCTTTCACCATCTTGCTGTTAGCTTTGATCATCTATCTCCCTTACCTGAAAATTGCCGCAGTACTCAAATACCTGTGTATTGTTCTTCTTGTTTACCTGGTAATTCCTTTTCTGTTCAGGCAAGACTGGATGCTGGTACTAAAATCAACGGTTATACCTGCCATAAAGTTTGACAAAGAGTTTATCAGCATTCTTGTTGCCATTCTTGGTACTACCATTTCACCTTATCTATTCTTCTGGCAGGCAACCATGGAAGTAGAAGACCAGAAAAACAATAAAAAAAAGCTGGTTGTAAATAAACGAGTGATCAGCGACATGAAACTGGATGTCGATTTCGGAATGTTGTTTTCCAACCTTGTCATGTTCTTTATCATTCTGACCACAGGTACCGTTCTGTTTAATGGTGGTATTCATAAAATCGACACCGTTGAACAGGCAGCACAGGCATTAAGACCCCTGGCGGGAAATTTTGCATACCTCCTGTTTGCCGTTGGGATCATCGGCACCGGACTTTTAGCCATCCCTGTTTTGAGCGGTTCTCTGTCATACATCATAACTGAAACATTCGGCTGGAAAGAAGGCCTTGATAAAAAATTTAATAAAGCAAAAGCCTTTTATATCATCATTGGCATTTCACTGATCCTCGGATTATTGTTGAACTACATCGGGCTATCCCCGATCAAGGCACTGATTTATTCGGCCATACTGTATGGTATGACAGCCCCCGTTCTGATCGCCATCATTCTTCATATTTCAAACAACAAGAAAATAATGGGTGAACATACGAACAGCACCAGGTCGAACATTCTGGGATTTGCAGCATTGGTTCTGATGACTGTTGCAGCTGTAGCATTGTTATATATGCAAATGGCGGGAAAGTAGAACCACCCTCGTACCGGTTCAACCGTCACAAAATACTTATGCAGATTAAGTAGATACACGCTTGATTTCGCCTCTTTACCGGGGTAATTTTGCCATAAACTCAAATCATAGTTAAAGAATATTCAACTCCAAACGTTTTAATATATATAAGTGAGCCTACTCCGAAAAGTCATTATAAAACATTACCGTTAAGACACCAGGACGCAAATATTTTAATATCAGCGAGATTGTTTTAGCGTCTTTGCGACCCTGCCTGCCGGCCGGCAGGTTTGCGGTGAAAAAAGCTTTTCGGAGAGGACTCATAAGTCTTTCAATATTGATGATTCGATCTCTGGCTGAATAGAATAAACCGGGGACCTTAACAGTAAACACCAGTTAATTAATAAATTAATCATTAACAAATTTAAATTCAAGTTTATGAAAAAGCTTTTTAGTATTTCCGCAATTTTTGCGATGACGTTTTTCTTTTGTGCCATGATCTTTAATCCGGGCACTGTCTTTTCTGCTCAGAAAAGCGGTGGAGGAAAGCCAATCCCTGAGAACGTGATGAAAATTGCGGAAAAATCCTGTGTGAAATGCCATACGGAGCCAGGAAACGGAATGGCCCTTTCTCATCTGAATTTGGGGAATTGGGATAAATTTACACCTGAAAAACAGGCTGCCAAAGCAAAAGCAATGTGTGAAATGGTGACCAAAGACAAAATGCCTCCCAAGAAATTCAGGGAAAAAAATCCCACCGATGTTCCATCCAAGGAAGAAATCAAAACAATCTGCGATTGGGCTGAATCAATCCATGTAACAAAGAAGTAAGAAAACAAGTGAATCAAATGCCGGTGAAGGTCCATATTAATGGATAACAAATCTATGGCAGAAGTGTGGATCAAACAATTGCTTTCTCCGATTGTAATTCACACTTCTGCTTCATTGTCCGATATAATGAACCTTTCAAAAATCAGCTTACAATGAAAACAAAAGAAATTAAGTGGAACCTCTCAGAACCAAAGGATTACAGGGAGGGGAAAAACGATCTTCAGGAATATGCATTGTATTTTGCAGGCAAAGATCTGACCTTGCCTGAAACCTGTAATTACCAGGAAGGATATTACGATGAAGAGGAAGAAACTAAATTCTACAGTTAACCTGGTGTGTAAGAAGACCTGGCCGGAAGTGTGATCGGAAAAGAGCTTCATCACATATGATTACCGCTGTTCATTATTCCAACCATAAAAATCGTCAACCCCATGAAAAATTATTTATTCATTGTAGCTTTTTGTCTTTATTCAGGATTTGTTCTATCGAACAAGATTACTGTTACAAATTCAGGATTTACATTTACTCCTGACAGTATTAACATCCGGATCAGCGACACCATCGTTTTCCAGATATCAAGCATGCATGATGTCCTTGAAGTGAGCCAGGCTACCTGGAATGCAAATGGAACAACACCACTTCCAGGCTTCTCGTTACCTGTTGGCGGAGGAGAACTTACCGGTCTTTCGGCCGGTGTGCATTATTATGTGTGCACCTTTCATGCCTCACTGGGCATGAAAGGAAGGATATTCGTCACTTCAGGCACGGGGATCAATGAAAAAGAATCAGGGAATGAGCTGATGAGTGTATTTCCCAATCCAACCAGCGGCAAGGTGGCTGTTCAGTACCGGGAAACTGGCATTCAGGGCAGTGCAACCGGGGAAACATACCTTACAGTTTATAATTTCCTGGGCGGCAAGATATTTTCTCTGCCCAATCCTCTGCCCGGTTCCTGCTATGAACTGGATCTGACGACCTATCCGGATGGAATATATTTCCTAAGCCTTTATGACGGAAGGAAAACCAATTCCATCAGAATAATAAAACGGTAAACGGCACTGTCTTTCCATGAACCTCCTTCAGTTGTTCCGTCCGGAATCATATGTAAATGTTGTAACTTTTTAACTAAATGATGTAACTATTATCCCTTGGGATTGACGGACCTTTGCCTGGAATGAATTTAAAAGATAATAACTATGAAAAAACTAGTACTATTAAGTATCTGTCTTGCCTTTGCACTGATTTCCAATGCGCAAACTGAAGACAAAAAATGGAACATCGGATTACATGGGGGAATCACCCAGTATGCTGGTGACCTGGGAAGTGACTTCTACAAATTCGATCAGGCATGGTATGGTTTCGGCGGCTTATCTGTTTCAAGATATATCGTCAATCATTTCGATATTAACCTTCTCATTACCAAGGGAACGTTCGGTTATAACAGAAACAGCGAATACTTTAACACCGGATTTTCTTCCGCTTTGATTAATTTCAAGTTAAATATATTATCATCCAGGAACGCAGTAAATCCATTTGTATTTGTTGGCGGCGGCATCCTGATATTTGATAAAGACCTGGAAATTAGCCCTTCTAAAGTAGATTGGGCTGCCCCTTCTTTTGGTGGTGGTATAAATTTCAGGTTTGGAAAATCCATTAATCTCAATTTACAGGAAACCTTTATTTATTCAACATCGGATAAACGGGATGGGGTAGTAGCAAATGAAAATGACTTTTTTCTGATGCATACAGTCGGTATCACCTTTAATTTTGGAAAGAAAAAAGATGCTGATAAGGACGGAGTTTCCGACCGTAATGACAAATGCCCAAACACGCCTCCCAATGTTGTCGTTGATAAAGCCGGATGCCCGCTTGATGTCGATAAGGATGGTGTACCTGATTACCTCGACAAATGCCCGGATATTGCAGGCGTTAAGGAATTGGACGGCTGCCCTGACAAAGATGGTGACGGCATCGCCGATAAGGATGACCGTTGTCCGGATGTTGCCGGCCCGGCCAGTCTGAAAGGTTGTCCTGATAAAGATGGCGACGGCGTCGCAGACATTGATGATAAGTGCCCGGATACAAAGGCAGGATACAAGGTGGATGCAACCGGATGCCCGATGGATAATGACAAGGATGGAATCGTTAATGAAGAGGACCGTTGTCCGGACATTGCAGGCCCTGCAAGTCTGAAGGGTTGTCCTGATACGGATGGCGATGGCGTGGCCGATATCGATGACCGGTGTCCGGCTATCAAAGGAACGATCGCAAATAAAGGATGTCCTGAAATTGCCAAAGAAGACTCCATAAAAATTACGAATATAGCAAGCAAGATATTCTTCGAATTCGATAGTGATAAACTTAAAGTAGCCTCCCTGGCACAATTGGATGAATTGGTTGTAATCCTTAAGAAATATGAAAATGCCAACTTGGTTATCGAAGGACACGCTGACAGCAGGGGCAAGGATGATTACAATCTCACCCTGTCACAAAAGAGGACCGAATCAGTGAAAGCCTATCTAATGAGCAAAGGCATAATGGAATCAAGACTGACAGCGATTGGTTATGGTGAAACCCGGCCAATTGCCGATAACAATACGGATGCCGGTCGTGCGAAAAACCGGAGGGTGGAATTAAAAACATCTTATTCCAATTGATGAAAAATAATGGTTGAATGATTGGTTTGATTGAGCAAGCGGGGCTGTTGATTTCAACAGTCCCGCTTTTTGTCTGATGTGATCTTTCCTTTGCAAAACGGGCATTGTTTGTAATCGGTTAATGAATAACAGAGATCGTTATGGATTCCCAATTATTCTGGAGTGTCCCTGCCGCAGAAATACTGAGCAGGTTGGGTGCAACAACCTCCGGCCTTTCAACATCTGAAGCAAGGAAAAGACTGGCCGCCTTTGGTTCAAACCGCCTGAAACCACAGAAGCGGTCTGATGCATTTACCATCCTGATCGGGCAGTTTAAAAGCCCGATCATTATCATCCTTTTACTTGCAACGGGTTTGTCGCTTTTCCTTCATAATTTTATTGACGCTTCCATTATTTTTTCGATTGTTCTGGTCAGCGGACTCCTAGGCTTCTGGCAGGAACACAGTGCATCAAACGCTGTGGAGAAACTGCTGGCCATCGTCCAGATCAAAGCGGCAGTACTGCGTGATGGTAAGGAAGAGGAAATCCCTGTGGAGGTAATTGTTCCGGGTGATGTTGTCATTCTGAATGCCGGTGATATCGTCCCGGGTGACTGCCTGCTCCTTGAATCCAACGATGTTTTTGTTGATGAAGCCATGCTTACAGGCGAAACCTTCCCGGTTGAGAAAAATGTTACAGTTCTGCCTGCTGATTCGGCACTTGCACAGCGGACAAATGCCGTGTGGATGGGAACCCACATTGTGAGCGGAACGGCCAAAGCCCTGGTGATCCTTACGGGGAAGGAAACCGAGTTCGGGAAAGTATCGGAAAGGCTGAAGCTGAAAGCGCCGGAAACCGATTTTGAACATGGCATCCGCAGGTTTGGATATTTTCTCGGGGAAGTCACCCTGATACTGGTGGTTCTTATTTTTGCCATCAACGTTTACCTGCACAGGCCGGTTCTCGATGCATTCCTCTTTTCACTGGCGCTGGCAGTCGGTTTGACGCCCCAGTTACTGCCGGCGATCATCAGCATCAACCTGGCACATGGTGCCAAAAAGATGGCCGAAAAGAAAGTGATCGTAAAACGGCTCGCTTCCATCGAAAACTTCGGAAGCATGAATGTCATCTGCTCCGATAAGACCGGGACGCTGACCGAAGGGAATGTAAAGGTTGAATCGGCACTCGACGTAAATGGCATTGCAAGTGATAAGGTCTTCCTTTATGCCTATTTAAATGCATCCTACGAAACCGGCTTTACCAATCCGATCGATGCAGCCATCCTTAGCTTTAAAAAGGTTGATCTTTCCGGGTTTGCCAAACATGACGAGATTCCGTACGATTTCCTGAGGAAAAGACTGAGTATTGGCGTACAACAAGGCGGTTCAAATATTCTGATCACCAAGGGTGCCCTTGACAATATACTCGACGTTTGCTCTTCGGCAGAATCCCATGAGGGAACGGTCGTCCCCGTGATTTCCATGAAGGACAAGATCCAGGCTCATTTTGAGGAATTCAGCAACCAGGGATTCCGCACACTTGGAATTGCCTATAAGGTTTTACCATCGGGATCGCCGATAAACAAAGATGATGAGACGGGAATGACATTCCTGGGGTTCCTGACCCTTTTTGACCCGCCGAAATCGAATATCCTTGATACGATCAACCGCCTGAAGAAACTGGGGGTATCCCTCAAGGTCATCACCGGTGACAACCATCTTGTGGCAGCCAGCCTCAGTAAAAAGATGGGATTGACCAACACAAGGATCATTACCGGGCCACAGCTCAGACTGATGAGTGATGGCGCGCTGCTACGGCAGGTGGGGACAGTGGATGTGTTTGCCGAAATTGAACCCAATCAGAAAGAACGGATCATCATCGCGATGCGGAAAGCCGGCAATGTTGTGGGATACATGGGTGATGGCATAAATGATGCGTCCGCTCTGCATGCCGCCGATGTAGGGATCTCCGTAGATACGGCTGCAGATGTGGCAAAGGATGCTGCCGATATCGTACTGCTGGAAAAAGACCTTAGCGTTCTCGTCGAAGGAGTGAAAGAAGGACGGACTACTTTCGCCAACACGCTGAAGTATGTATTTATGGCTACAAGCGCCAATTTCGGGAATATGTTCAGCATGGCGGGGATTTCCCTGTTCATCCCGTTTCTTCCGTTGCTCCCCAAGCAGATCCTTCTTACAAACCTGATGACCGACTTCCCTGAAATGACCATCGCCACTGACAGGGTCGATGACGAAATGATTGATTACCCGCGGCGCTGGGATATAAAAGCCATCCGCAAGTTCATGATCACCTTTGGCCTTGTAAGCTCCCTGTTCGATTACATGACATTTGGCCTGCTGTTGATCGTGCTCAGGGCCAATGAAGGTCAGTTCAGGACCGGATGGTTCCTTGAATCGGTCATCTCGGCGTCAATGATCGTCCTGGTCATCCGGAGCCGAAAGCCGTTTTTCAGGAGCAGGCCGGGAAAATACCTGCTGATCGCAACGCTTTCAATCGCTGTATTAACGATGATCCTGCCCTTCACACCCCTTGGGGATGTTTTTGGTTTCAACCCCCTCAGTTTTACAACCTATCTGCTGCTATTGCTGATCGTGGTGCTCTATATAATCACCGCTGAGATCACCAAAAGAATATTTTACAGGAAAGTTAAATTTTAGCTGCCCGAACGACTTCAATGTGCGAAACATGTAACTATTTTTAATAGTTGTGTAACGCATTTCCTGCCAATGATGCGCACCTTTGCATTGTGACAGTTCCGTCACAGATTTAACCGGATTAAAATGACAACGACAAAAAGACTTGGCATATGGATGGATCATTCAAGTGCTCATTTAACTGAATTTAAAGCTGATCCCATGACCTCAACCGTCATTGAATCAGAATTTACCCATGAGGAGAAAGAGATCAGTCTGGTCAAGGGCGAAAACTTCATGCATACAAAAGAGCAGCACAAGCAATCAGAATATTACCATAAGTTGGGTGACGTTATCCGGAATTACGAAGAAGTGATCCTTTTCGGACCTACTGAGGCGAAGTCAGAACTCCTGAACATTTTACGGGAACAGCATTTGTTCGAAAAAATCAAGATCAATATCAGGCAAACGGATAAAATGACGGAACACCAGCAGCATTCGTTTGTTAAAGAATACTTTACACAAGCCGGGTAAGATATCAGAATAGGCTTTTACCCTTTCTTCCATAAGGATATTTATTCTCTGATTTTCGTCCATTTTTCCCCACCATGCCTGTTGAAAAATGAAGAGGTCGTCCTGTTTGGACGACCTCTTCCCCATAAAATTCATATTCGCACGAAAGGTTACCTTGTAAATACGATCTTATTGGTCTTAATGTAGGAGGTAGTTACACCATCGACAATGATTCTGTACAGGTACGTGCCCGTAGTGAGAAAGATATTGGATGGATCGATTGCCACTTGATAATAACCAGCTTTCTGTTCTTCATCCACAAGAGTACGGACCGACTCCCCAAATAAATTGGCAAGCATCAGTTTTACATGTCCTCGCTCGGGTAACGTGTAAATGATTGTCGTGTTATTCTTGAATGGATTGGGATAGTTGGACAATGAGAACTTCAACGAACTGTTGGCAGTTCTAACCGAGCTCAACAAAAGGTTTGGGGTTTCAATGATGCGTGCATCCGGACCGGCAAATTCGCTGCCCTCGTTGATGGAGAATAGTTGAACCGGATAATCGATGCCTGATTTGACCTTCAACCGGAGTGTAATGAGGGCATCATGGAACGATAGTTTCATGGCATTGGGGTCAGACCACGCCAGGTTCAGTTTTCCATCCGTCATTGTATATTGGATTCCTTCCGGGGCACTGACAACCTCCTCAACATCCAGGAAATCCTGGTTGAACTTAAGAAAGAGAGTCATTGCTCCCATATTTATATCCCGTCCGGCTCTGAGAGAATAGAGGAAAGATTCGTTGGGATTAACGCTGATTGTTCCATCTTCAACAATAGCAATACTATTCGCTTCCTTAAGACCTGCCGGGATGTTAGAATGGTTAACATCACCAATACTAAGGCCAAAAATCTGATATGTAGCACCTCCCGGCGGTACAACAACCGGTCCATCGGTAAACTTCCATGAGCCTGCCGGAAAATAGTTAATCATTCCAATGGCTCTCATCTTGATCCACAATGCATCCGTCGGATTGATATAATTGTCAGCATTGACATTGCCGGCAATTGAATCAAAATGATCGAATGTGTACAATCCAAGAAAAACCAGTTGATCGATGAGGGCATCTGTTGCATTTACGCCACCCCAGGCTAATGAATAACTTGAATTGATCGTATAAGTACCTGTGGCGATATTGGTAAATGCATAATAACCATCGGCATCGATTCCCGGCCCGGATGTCGTTGTAGCGACTATTGTACCTGCCGAATTGACAAGTTGCAGGTCAACCCCGTTTAACGGTGTTTCGTATTGGTTTTTATAATTAACGGTTCCGCTCAGCATGGAATGTCCGGCATGCACGATGACAGTGAATTCAGTACATTTCGAACATCCTGTCGCCAGGTCTGTTTCACAAACTGTAATGATATGTGAACCCGGGGTCAGCCAATGGATGCATGTTCTGTATCCGCAACCGCAGTCAAGGATTTCCCCCCCATCAATTGTCCAGTTCCAGAGATGTCCGGGCAGGTAAGCAACCTCATAACAGCAGGTATCGTCAGCCACTACCTCCGGACAGCCGGAAATTTCAGGATTTGGTAATGGATTGATGCCAACAGGGAAAATAACGCAAGCTGCGCACTGCAAGGGTTCTCCGGCGGTTATGTCAGTCACTGTAACAGCAACCTGGCCGGCACTGCCATCACCCCAGTCAACATTGATCGTTGGAGAATTCTGGCCTGTGAAAGACACAAGTCCGACTCCATTGTCAGTGACGATCCATTGATATGCATAAACATGTCCGGGTATCGGTGATGGTGTATCAAACACTGCAAAGTATACAGCGTTTTGCTCATATTCGCATACATTTGCGGGGCCTTCTATGTGGAATGACGGGCTCGGCAGCACGAAAACAGGAACATCGACCGGTACAAGTGCAGCACAAGTGCTGGCATCGGCATAATTGACACTCACATTTCCAACACCGGCAATGGTCCATTTCACGGTTACCGTATTATCAAGAAGGCCGCCACCCGCAGTGATGATGCCTTGTGTCACTGACCAGACATAATTAGCCATCCCAGGATCCGTGGTATAGACATTTCCGTCATAGTTCAGGCAAACGGGTGTCGGGCCGGCAAGATGAATAACCGGCAACTGGTTAATAATGACAGCAATGGTTGTTTCTCCTGAACACCGGTAATGAACAGCGACAGTTCCGATACCTGAATAGCCCCAGTCAACATAGATACTGCTGGTTCCTTGTCCGGTGAATGAAACAGCCCCGGTAACAGTCCAGAAGTATTCAGTCATTCCTGGTTCCGTTGAATATATGGCACCGGATAATTCGCAAACATCCTGATCTCCATCGATGGACGGGACGAGCTGTAACGCTTCATCAATAATCACATGGCCAAGATCAATAATGCAGGTGATCTGTGAAGCATCTCTGATAAAGATATCATAACTACCGGGTGCAAGGCTGGTAAATATATTGCCTGCCTGCCATGGATAACCTGTGATCATGAATTCATATCCATCACCACCACCTGAAGTATTGCTGATAGTGATCGTACCTTCACTGGTACCAAAGCATGCAATATCAGAATGAGACACATCCCCTGTCAGCAAGGGATTTACAATGATCGTCACAAGTTCCGTATAAATCGTACCACATTTGATATCATTCTGCTGCAACCTGTACCTGGTTGTCTGAATAAGAGAACCCGGAGCATATGTCAGTGTAGTTTCACCGGGTAAGTCAAACCAGTTCACACCTTCATAGGAATACTGCCATAGATAATTGTAGATACCCTGCCCGCCTGTCGGTGGATCAGCATATACAGGATCCGGAACAGTGCTGTAACAGATGGCCTGGTTGGAATGAACAGCTCCCGGATTCAAATGATCAAATACAAAAATCTCAACCTCATTCGTGAGCACTGTCAAGATACACGTTTCATCGGTTTGCTGCAACCTGTACCATGAAGTGGTGGTCAGAGCGCCGGGAGAATGGATAAGATCTGTCGCACCTGAAAGTTCATACCAATTACTGCGATCGGTTGTGTACTGCCATTGATAATGATTATCTCCGCTTCCTCCTGCGGGCATCGTTGCTGAAACCGGAAGGGGAATTGTATTGTAACAGATGGCCTGATCAGCGGATGCCGACCCCGCGCTGTACTCTGAAATGAATGTCAATACCATCGAATCATCTGCATTTGGGCATGGGGAGCATCCTGACGCATGGATGAATAGGGTAACATGGCCCAACAGGAGATCAGTTATGCCCGCAGTGTAAGTTGCATGCAAATAATGACTATTATCCCACGTCCCGTCACCGGAAGATGACCAGGTGACGCTCGTGGCATCCTGAGCTGATGCATTAGTAAGTGTGAATGGAAGATTCCTGCAGACTGTTGTGTCTGCTCCTGCATATACCTCCGGAATATGGCTTATGCAGAGTTTCATTGTGTCTGTGACTTCGGAACAGGGAGGATCACCGGTCAGATGCAGTACAAGATATGTACAAGATCCGCAACTGGTTCCGATATCGCCCTCACCCGGGATATAGGATGGGTGAAGGATATTCGGATCGGTGAAATAACCGGTGCCAGTTGTTGTCCAGTATAGCGTTTTATAATTGTGTGCTGAGGCAAGGCACAGACAGTAGGTGGAATTTTCACAGATGATTGCATCCGGCCCTGCATTGGCTTTTGGTCCTGGCACAATATTTAATGTCACATAATCTACAGCACTAACACACAATCCATTGCTTAATGCTGTCAGATATAGGGTAACATGACCAAGAGAAATATCTGACAATCCGGGATAGTAAACAGGATGAAGCAAAGCAGGATTATTAAAATAGCCGCTACCTGTTGTTGCCCAATACAGCGAAGTATAATTGGATGCCGATGATGTTGAAAGATAATAAGGCGTTTCTTCGCAAATCGTGGTATCATGACCGGCATTGGCGAAAGCCGGGGAATTGATATTGATCACGACCTCATCAACCGTTGAATCGCAAACACCATTTCCAATACTCCTGAAGAATGTATATGAACCTGCAACCAGGTTATTGACAAAGGTTGTCGGACTGCCAGGATTGATAATACCAGCAGTCGATGGGCCATCATATTGAGACCACATCCCAGATCCGTAAAGCGGAATATTCCCCTGCAAAGTTGCTGAAATTGTCGGGTCTGAAGTGAGACAAAGTTGTTGATCCTGGCCGGCATAAGCCGGTGAGGGGGAATGATAATTGATGATGGTTGTTTCATCAGAGGCTGAGCAGTAAATGCCATTGAAATATGTTGTTATGGTATACCTGAATATATAAGGTATAGTGCTTCCTATCATCCCGGAAACGATCGCAAAAGGTGAATTTGATGGACCGACAGACACGGGACCAGGGCCCGATACAAATGACCAGTTACCTGAACTTCCCTGTGGTGGCCAGTTCCCTGCCAGCATTGCAGTGTACTGGTCACAATACACCTGGTCAGGACCGGCATCAATCGCTGGAACAGGGTTTACGGTCACGATTATGTGATTTGAGGTCACACTTCCGCAGGAATTTGTGTTTGTGACAGAATAATCGCCTCCTGTGAAAACGGTAATTGATGGTGTTGAAGCTCCTGTACTCCAGGTCCCACCACTGTTTCCTGAAAGGATAACACTTTCCCCTTCACAAAATGTAGTCGCCCCGCCTGCCGATATGATCGATGCAACCGGCAGCACGTTCACGGTTACTATTATGTGGTTTGATGTCACACTTCCGCAGGAATTTGTATTTGTTACAGAATAATCGCCTCCCGTGGAAACCGTAATGGACGGTGTTGTTGCTCCTGTGCTCCAGGTCCCGCCTGTATTTCCTGAAAGGATAACACTTTCCTCTTCACAAAAGGTCGTCACCCCATCTGCCGAAATGATCGATGCAACCGGCAGCGGATTTACCGTTACAATAATGTGATTTGAGGTCACACTTCCGCAGGAATTGGTGTTTGTTACAAAATAGTCGCCACTTGTGAAAACGGTAATTGATGGTGTTGAAGCTCCTGTACTCCAGGTCCCGCCTGAATTTCCTGAAAGGATCACACTTTCCCCTTCACAAAATGTAGTCGCCCCGCCTCCCGATATGATCGATGCAACCGGCATCGGATTGACCGTTACAATAATATGATTTGAGGTCGCACTTCCACAGGAATTTGTGTTTGTTACAGAATAATCACCGCTTGTGAAAACGGTAATTGATGGTGTTGTTGCTCCTGTACTCCAGGTCCCACCAGTATTTCCTGAAAGGATCACACTTTCCCCTTCACAAAATGTAGTCGCCCCGCCTGCCGTTATAATTGATGCAACCGGCAGCGTATTGACCGTTACGATTATGTGATTCGATGTTACACTTCCGCAGGAATTGGTATTTGTTACAGAATAATCGCCGTCTGTGAAAACGGTAATTGATGGTGTTGTAGCTCCTGTACTCCAGGCCCCACCTGTATTTCCTGAAAGGATAACACTTTCCCCTTCACAAAAGGTCGTCGCCCCGCCTGCCGAAATGATCGATGCAACCGGTAGCGCGTTCACGGTTACTATCATGTGATTCGATGTCACACTTCCACAGGAATTGGTGTTTGTTACAGAATAATCGCCGTCTGTGAAAACGGTAATTGATGGTGTTGTAGCTCCTGTACTCCAGGTCCCGCCTATGTTTCCTGAAAGGATAACACTTTCCCCTTCACAAAAGGTCGTCGCCCCGCCTGCCGAAATGATCGATGCAACCGGTAGCGCGTTCACGGTTACTATCATGTGATTCGATGTCACACTTCCACAGGAATTGGTGTTTGTTACAGAATAATCGCCATCTGTGAAAACGGTAATTGATGGTGTTGTAGCTCCTGTACTCCAGGTCCCGCCTATGTTTCCTGAAAGGATAACACTTTCCCCTTCACAAAAGGTCGTCGCCCCGCCTGCCGAAATGATCGATGCAACCGGTAGCGCGTTCACGGTTACTATCATGTGATTCGATGTCACACTTCCACAGGAATTGGTGTTTGTTACAGAATAATCGCCATCTGTGAAAACGGTAATTGATGGTGTTGTAGCTCCTGTACTCCAGGTCCCGCCTATGTTTCCTGAAAGGATAACACTTTCCCCTTCACAAAAGGTCGTCGCCCCGCCTGCCGAAATGATCGATGCAACCGGTAGCGCGTTCACGGTTACTATCATGTGATTCGATGTCACACTTCCGCAGGAATTTGTATTTGTGACAGAATAATCGCCTCCTGTTAACACGGTAATTGATGGTGTTGAAGCTCCTGTGCTCCAGGTTCCACCTGAATTTCCTGAAAGGATCACACTTTCCCCTTCACAAAAGGTCGTCGCCCCGCCTGCCGATATGATCGATGCAACCGGCAGCGCGTTCACGGTTACTATTATGTGATTCGATGTCACACTTCCGCAGGAATTTGTATTTGTGACGGAATAATCGCCTCCTGTTAAAACGGTAATGGATGGTGTTGTTGCTCCTGTGCTCCAGGTTCCACCTGTATTTCCTGAAAGGATAACACTTTCCCCTTCACAAAAGGTCGTCGCCCCGCCTGCCGTTATAATTGATGCAACCGGTAGCGCGTTCACGGTTACTATTATGTGATTCGATGTCACACTTCCACAGGAATTTGTGTTTGTAACAGAATAATCGCCTCCTGTGAAAACGGTAATTGATGGTGTTGTAGCTCCTGTACTCCAGGTCCCGCCACTGTTTCCTGAAAGGATAACACTTTCCCCTTCACAAAATGTCGTCGCTCCTCCTGCCGTAATGATTGATGCAACCGGGAGCGGATCGACGGTCACGATAATGTGATTTGATGTCACACTTCCGCAGGAATTTGTGTTTGTAACAGAATAATCGCCTCCTGTGAAAACGGTAATTGATGGTGTTGTTGCTCCTGTACTCCAGGTTCCACCAGTATTTCCTGAAAGGATCACACTTTCCCCTTCACAAAATGTCGTCGCTCCTCCTGCCGTTATAATTGATGCAACCGGCATCGGATTGACCGTTACAATAATATGATTTGAGGTCACACTTCCACAGGAATTTGTGTTTGTAACAGAATAATCGCCACCTGTGAAAACGGTAATGGATGGTGTTGTAGCTCCTGTACTCCAGGTTCCACCTGAATTTCCTGAAAGGATAACACTTTCCCCTTCACAAAAGGTCGTCGCCCCGCCAGCCGAAATGATTGACGGCAAAGGTGAAAGTTGTATCTCCACCATATTATTATGCAGAATAACAGCCCCTGCCGTTGTAAGTCCTCTGCCAAGAAGGGTTGACCCTTCTAATAATGAAATTGCACCTCCTGACACAACTGTACCCCTGAAAACAGAATAATCCCCCAACTCGAATGCTCCCGTTATCTGCCAGTAGACATTGCAAATACAGGCTGAATTAGTCAGAAGCACATTTGAAAATGTACTTGTTGATAAAGCCCCATCTATCCGGATTATAAATAAGGCATCAGGATCTCCGCCTGCATCGAGGGTCAGATCACCTGTTAAGTTTGCAGCCGCTCCTGCGAAGTAAACTCCAGGAGTTAGTATCTGACCTCCCAATGAAGTCCCCAAAACAACCCCGCCCAGCGTGCTCAAATAGCCATAGGCAAGGCTCAAATCTGTTGAGGCCTGTGCTAAAACAGGATCTCCCACAGTATAGATTTGTCCTGTTATTGTACCCGGAGGAAATCCAGTCAAAGCACCTGCATAGGTGCCAATATCACCGGTTATTGATGATAGTCCGTTATTTGTAAATTCTCCGGCCGAAGTAAATAGTGCAAAACCGGAAGCAGCACCCAGGTCAGGAGCTTGCCCAAAATTCACATTTAGCATAACAAACAGAAAACCGATTGTGGATGCAAAGCGGAGATGTTTTTTCATTTTGTTGTGTTTTTGTTTTAGGTTTCTTATCTATTAAATAAAGGTCGAAATCATTATTAAAAAAACTGTTACAGAATTTTAGTTATATGTTACATAAAACACACATTATCAATTGGAAAAATAAAGCATTTCAAAGATGACATTTATCATTTTTTTATGTAAGATGGTTTTATTGTCATCTGCCATCCCGGTAAATTTCAATTGTTGCAGGAATTTCTGCAGACCTACTTAATCAATGTAAATCAGGAAAAAAATAATGCTTTGGAACAAAAGGAAAAGAACTTAAAAAACCTGAGAAAATAAAAATTGTGCTGTAAATCAGGTTTGAAATTTTTAACAAATGGCATTTGAGATTTGGATATGAGATGAATTACTTTTTCATATGCGTGAATCATGGAATTTGTTGTAAGCATCTAAACAGGAAGCAAAAAAAAACCGGGAAGTTAATTCCCGGTCTTTCATGAAACAGAGGTATTTATTGTTGTCCAACTATGATCTTTCTGACAACCTGTTTATTCCCATTAATAAATACAACTGTATAAAGTCCGGTCGGAGCAGGCCTGATATCGAGCTTCTGTACTGTTTGGTCATTCACAAGTATATTATTCTTTTCCAACATTTTAATACCGATGTAGTTGTACACCATTATTGTATATGTCTCCTGGATAGGTGAAGTAATGGCTACCGTGAACTGTCCGTTATTTGGAACAGGATAAACCTCAAACTTCAGATCAGCTATCGGTTGTTCAGTAACGTCGCTTTCAGTTACAGCGCCTGATTTCACCGGAAGCACATTGATATTTTTGATCATTGGTGTTGCAGCGGTGCATCCAAAACTGTTTGTATAATCCAGGCTGACCATTTGGAGACCTGGCGTATCCCAGGTAACATGAATAATGTTGGTTCCCTGTCCGCTGGTGATCAAACCACCCGATGAAACCTCCCAGGTGTAGTTGAATTGGCCTGAAAGTGTGCTGTACGTTGTACTGCCCACATAGGTAACTGCATTTCCGGTTATGTAAATGGCGGGCAATTGTATAACCCTGATGATCTTTACGGTCGGGATAACAGGTCCGCAACCGATCGGGGCCGTGTAGGTTACTTTAATTGATCTCAGGCTTACACCCGAATTATTCCATACCACATTGATCGAGTTTGTGCTTTGCCCGCTTATAATGCTACCCCCTGACCCTGTCACTGTCCAGACATAGTTTAACATGTTCGCATCCGTAGTATATGTGTTCTCTGAGTTAAGACACACCGAGGAAGGGCCATTCAATAATGGCATTGGCAATGGATTTACGGTAACCACATAGACGGTCGTTGTTGCATTGGCATAGGTAATTCCTACCCACCGGGCACCCGCGGCATTCCAGGTAACCAGAATGCTGTTTGTAGCAGCTCCTGAAGTGATTGTACCACCTGGAGATATGGTCCAGATATAACCGGTCATACCTGCCTCGGTGGTGTAACCAACACCTGTTGCCCCCTGGCAAATTGAATTGAGTCCGGTAATGGTTGGCACCAATGGCGGTGCGACTGTAACATTGTAAACAGCAGGTGTAACTGCCGTACAGTTGTTTAAGTTGAAATAATTGACGGTAACTGTTTCAACTCCGGCTATGGTCCAGCTTACGGTAATGGCATTTGTTAAATCACCGGCCGTAATGGTACCGCCGGCCGATACAGTCCAGGTATAGCCTGTCATACCGGGTTCCGTGGTATATATATTTCCGACAGAATTCACACCTACGGTTGCCGGACCCATAATTGTTGGCACTGGCAATGAATTAACGGTAACAGGATATACAACAGGGGCTGCATTGTCATATGTAACTCCAACGGACTGAATACCCGGGACGCTCCAGGTAACCAGAATTGTGTTTGTGCCGGTACCTGAAGTGATGGTCCCTCCTGAAGAAATGCTCCAGATATAACCAGTCATTTCAGCCTCGGTGGTGTAAACGATACCTGTTGAACCCTGGCATACTGAGTTAAGCCCGGTAATGGTCGGTACCAGTGAAGGAGTGTTGCACCCGGGAGGCATAGTTGCGGTTATTGCAGTGGTTCCTAATGCACCTGTCGTTGAAAACGCCCTGCCATTAAGTGTAACTCCTGTAGCCAAAAGGACCGCTCCATTATTGCAAACAATTGTTCCGTTGAAAATTGAATAGTCATTAATGCTTACTGCACCATCAATCTTCCAGTACACATTTTTTGCCTGCGTTCCGTTAATTAAAACAACTTTTGCATAGGTGCTTGTTGTGAGAGCACCGTTTATCTGTATGACAAATACTGCATCCGGATAACCTCCTGCATTGAGGTAAAGCGTATCGGTGAGTGATGTAGCCGCGTTCAGTAGGTATGTGTGTGGAGTAAGTACAAGGCTGTTCCCAAACTGTGCAGGATATAGCAGTTCTATATCAAAAGGCAGTGTGTTCAGATATGTATAAACAATACCCAGATCAGCTGCACACTGTGCGGTAGACACATCCGGAATGGGATGAATCATACCTGTAACAAACAACGGATTGAAACCGGTAGTTAAACCAACATTTGTTCCGACATCACCCGTGACGTATGTAATACCAGCGTTTGAGACTGGCCCGTCAGAAGAAAAGATCGCGTAACATTCAGTGGTTCCAAGTGCCGGAGCCGCCGGACCTGTAAGAACGGGGCTTCCGCAACCGATGGGTGTGTAGGCCAGTACGCCCTGAACATTAACAGCCCCGGTTGTTGACAGAGCCCTTCCTTCAAGTGTATCACCTGTGTTCAAGTTAATTGCCGCATTGTTAGCAATTACAGTGCCCCTCATTGTTGTTCCCGCAGCCATATCTACAAGGCCTTCCACTTTCCAGAAAACATTACATGCCAAAGCTCCATTCAGCAGATGAACTTTTGACGAAGCGTTTGTTGAAAATGGTCCTTGAATCTGAAAAATAAATACCGCATTGGCATCTCCCTGTGCATTTAATGATAGATCCAGGTTCAATGTTGCTGCACCGGATATGGAATATACGCCTGCATTCAGGATCTGTCCGTTTCCAAGCAACGGGGCCGGAAAGAAGGTTGGAACAGTACTGTTCAGCTGATTGTACGCTATCAGCAAATCTGCTGCGCATTGAGCACTTGCACCATCACTCGTATGCATAACACCGTTCACATTTCCGAAGCCGGTGATGGCACCGCTGTTCGTGCCTACATTTCCTGTAATTTGCGAAATACCCGTATTCCCCACAGCCCCGATGGAAGAAAAAAGTACAAAATCAGAGGCAGTTCCCAAAGGAGGTGCCTGTGCAAAATTCAGAATTGGAATTGAGAGCAGGATACCAACCCTTAATGCATTGAGTAGTTTTGTTTTCATTTTTGTTTGATTTACTTTGTGAATGATTTTTCACAGTACAAAGGTGATGTCAATAATTCCGAAAAGTGTTATACAACTATAGGATTATGTTATATCTTTCACAGATCAACTTTATGCAACGAATATTCAGGCAGGAATGTTAGAATGATGTAACATAATCCTATAGTTGTGTAATCATTTCATTTCGTGAGAGACTTACCTTTGTTGGCAAGGAAGAATGATTGCTGATTCCCCTTAAAACAGTAAATAAAACCTTTAGAAATCCAGATTCCCTGGTTTTCCTCTCAATTTTTAACATCCCGATTATGAAAAACCTGATTACTTTAATTTTCCTTTTGGGACTATTTATCCCGGCCCTTTGGTCACAATCCCCAAATGGTATTAACTACCAGGCAATTGTCAGGAATACCAATGGAAAAGCAATCGTGAACAGATCAGTATCGTTGCGATTCTCGATCCTGCAGGATGCAGCGGCCGGCACCGTAGTTTACAAAGAAACGCATATTGCTGCGACCAACCAGTTTGGACTGGTCAACCTGGCGATAGGAAGGGGAACAGTAGTAACCGGGATTTTTTCATCAATAGACTGGGGCGACCATCCCTATTTTCTTAAAACTGAACTGGACAGTACAGGTGGGAATAACTATATGTTTATGGGTACCAGCCAACTCCTGAGTGTGCCTTATTGCCTGTACTCAAATAATGGTGTTCCGACCGGTCAGGACCAGGGAGACATGCTTTACTGGACGGGGACAAAGTGGACGAAGGTTCCCGCAGGTGAGAACGGGCAGATCCTCACATTTGCCGATGGTATTCCCACATGGGGACAATTGCCGGATCAGCTTCCTGAAGTCAGCACAACCCCGGTAACAAATATCACAGTCACCACGGCCACAAGCGGAGGTACCATTGCTGATGATGGTGGGGCAGATGTAACTTCAAGAGGTGTCTGCTGGAATACATCACCCAACCCGACGACGACCAACAATAAAAGCGCCAATGGCGGTGGTTTAGGAGGGTTTACAAGCAATCTGACCGGATTGACGTCAAACACCTCCTATTATGTAAGGGCCTATGCAACCAGTGCAGCGGGAACGGGTTACGGAAATGAAGTCAATTTTCTCACCCTGACGGCATTTGTTTGCGGACAGACTCTGATTTACGACGGGAAAGGCTATCCTACTGTTCAGATCGGTACACAGTGCTGGTTTAAGGAGAATCTGAATATCGGAACCAGGATAAACGCTGTCCTGGCCCAGACAAATAATACCGTAATTGAAAAGTACTGTTACAACGACCTGGTGTCAAACTGTGACGTTTACGGAGGGTTGTATCAATGGGATGAAATGATGGATTATACATTATCAAGCAATGCAAACCCGAGCGGACGTCAGGGCATTTGTCCGGTTGGCTGGCACCTGCCCTCTGATGCGGAGTGGTGTGTAGTGACAACGTTTCTCGATCCTACGGTGAATTGTTCGATAACGACATGGAGTGGCACCGATGCCGGAGGAAAACTCAAAGAAACGGGAATCTCACATTGGGCCACCCCCAATTCCGGGGCGACAAATGCAAGCAGCTTTACTGCGGTTCCCGCCGGTTATCGAACCGGTAACGGGACATTTACCGCCATAAACAACAATAACTACATGTCATCTTCTACCGAGGTGGCCGCTACAACAGCCTATTACAGGAATTTATATTATAATTATGCGTCCGTGTCGAGAGGAAGCAATGCAAAAACCAGTGGTTATACCGTCAGGTGTCTGAAAGATTAGAATGTTCTCTTGAAGGAACAGGTATTGCTTATCAGACGATCATCTCCAATGAATAGCTGTTAACTGAGACAGATTGAATGACACACAGGGTCTGGTGAAATGTATAAATGATGTAAATCTTTCCCGATATTGTGTAATGCCCTCCCCCAGTATTTGCCTCACCTTTGTATTCTATAATTTCTTATTATAAAAGATTCAGAAAAATGAGCCCATTGGAGATTAACGGAAACAGTGACATTAATGAAAGCCGCCGTGAACAAAAATTATTGGTTCACCACGAGGATGATTCAGCAAATATCCAGGACTTTACAGAAGAAGATCCTGAAGGATTTCAAAACAGGCTGGATGTAACCAAAGAAACTAAGCATGCGATCAATCTGGCGATTTAGCGTATACTTTCATTGACATTTTCATTATTTTCTCCCTTCATCCAGCCTGGGTGGTGAAAATTAATATGGAAGAAAATCAACCGTTCTCTCATGAAAAAAGGAATTCCTCTCATAAAAGCGATCCCGTACATCCGGGATGCATCGAAGCATGCCATCAGGCTCACTGAGAAAACGGTTGAAAAAAAGGAAATCGCAGCCGGTTTTTTTGTTGAGGTAGCAAGCATTTTCCTGTTTATATCGTGCACCATCCGGGAGACTTTTTCACGGGAATTCGAATTCCGTGAATTTATGCGGCAGTGTTTTCAGATCGGCTATAAATCATTGCCGCTGATTTCAGTCACCGGCATTATAATGGGGCTCGTGCTCACAATCCAGTCACGGCCGGCGCTCGTGAATTTCGGTGCGGTTTCATTGCTCCCCGGAATGGTGGCCATCTCACTTATCCGGGAAATGGGGCCTGTAATAACTGCATTGATCTGCGCAGGGAAGATCGGCTCAGGCATGGGTGCAGAACTGGGCTCAATGAAAGTGTCGGAGCAGATTGATTCCATGGAGGTATCTTCTACCAATCCGATCAGGTACCTGGTTGTGACAAGAGTACTCGGCGCCACCCTGATGATCCCGTTGCTGGTAATTTATGCCGATGCACTTGGCATATTGGGAAGTTGGGTGGGTGCCAACATCAAAGGAGATGTATCATTTGTCTTGTTTTTCGCGCAGGCCTTCAGTCACGTCCACTTCATGGATTTTTTCCCCGCAGTCGTGAAAACATTCTTTTTCGGCGCTGTGATCGGTTTTGTGGGATGTTATAAAGGATATACAGCCGGACGCGGTACCGAGAGTGTGGGTATTGCAGCAAATTCAGCTGTGGTGCTCTCTTCCCTGCTTGTTATCATTGTGGACCTGATCGCCGTGCAGATAACGGATATGCTATAAACGAATTATTAATTATGAATTATGAATTATAAATTATGAATGACCGTCAGCAATCACCGGCAATATTGTCAGAATCGGATAAGTCCGGGGAGATCATTGACATTGTTAACCTCAGGAAAGGATTCGTGAACCAGGAAGTATTGAAAAATGTTTCGTTGAAACTCTTCACCGGGGAAAACCTGGTGGTATTGGGGAAATCCGGATCGGGAAAGTCAGTTCTGATAAAATGCATTGTCCGGCTTCTGGATCCTGAAGATGGATCCATTACTGTGCTTGGTGAAGATGTAAATTCACTAAACACCACTGCATTGGGAGAATTGAGAAAAAAGGTCGGATTCCTGTTCCAGAGTGGAGCCCTCTATGATTCCATGACAGTCAGGCAGAACCTGGAATTCCCCCTGAAGAGAATAAAAAAGGATCTGTCACTAAAAGAAATGGATGAAAAAATTCTTGAAGTCCTCGAAAATGTGGGGTTACCGGATACCCTCGACAAAATGCCATCGCAGCTTTCAGGAGGAATGCGCAAACGGATCAGCCTGGCGCGGACCATTGTGGTGGACCCCAGAATCATGCTGTACGACGAGCCCACAACCGGGCTGGACCCTGTAACCTCAGACGAAATAAGCTCACTTATCAATGATGTCAGGAAAAAGTACAAAACATCCTCCATCATCATCACCCATGATATTGAATGTGCCAGGGCTACGGCAAACAGGGTTATTATGCTGCATGAAGGGGAAGTTTACAAGGAAGGGGACCTGGATGAATTTGAAAAATCAACCGACCCGTTGATCAAATCATTCTTCAAATAACCATTATGAAGGGCCGGAATTAATTCAACATCAAATGGAAACGCACACACAAAAATTCAAAATACGCCTGGGGCTTTTTATTGCAGGGGGAATGGCACTTTTTATTATCGGCATTTTCATCATCGGCAAGCAGAAAAATCTTTTTAATCCTGTTTTCAAGCTAACCACCACCTTTTATAATGTCAGTGGACTGCAGGTCGGCAATAATGTCCGGTTCTCCGGGATCAATGTCGGAACGGTTGATAACATTATGATCATCAATGATTCCACCGTACGCGTTGATATGCTTGTCAGGAAAAGTGTTCAGCAATTTATCAAAACGGATTGTGAAGCCGGCATCGGTTCCGCCGGGATCATCGGCGACCGGTTATTGGTCATCACCCAGGGTAGTAATGATGCTCCTCTGGCAAAAGACGGGCAGCATATCCCGTCGAAGGAACCGGTTGAAACGGATGCCATCATGGCCAGCCTTTATGGAACAGCATATAATGCAGAGATCATTACCGATCAGCTTGCCGAGATCATGATCAGTGTAAACGGTGGAAAAGGTACGATCGGCCGGCTGATAAAGGATACCAGCATTGCTGAAAACTTCAGCCAGACGATGGTGAATATTAAAAAAAGCAGCAAAGGGCTGGATGAAAACATGAAAGCTGCCAGTCACAATTTCCTGCTAAAAGGATATTTCAACAAAAAAGCAAAGGCAGCTCAAAAAACGAAGGATAGCATTGAAAAAATCAAGGTAAAAGAACAAAAAGCAATTGACAAAAAGAAAAAGTAAATATAAAGCAGTATTTATTGTATTAGTTCTGCTTTCATTTTCCCTGTTTTTGAAGGGACAGGATGTAGCACCACAAAATCCCAAAAAGGTGGCGCCGAATGATACGATCGTACCCGGGAAAGGAACGCGGGAAATCCAGATCAAGAAGATCGACAGCGTAAAAGTTAAGAAACTTTCAGATTCAGCAGGCAACGAGCCCAGGAAAAGCGTTCTGGTCGATACCACGAAGCAAAACAAGTACGGCGACCTGCTGGATGATGATACAGCCTATAACAAACGATACCCCTTTTGGATACCCGCGACAGAAGTCCTTGGCGCTGTTACGCTGACCTGGGCGCTCGACCGGTATGTGTTGAATGCAGATTATGCACGGACCGGGTTCAAGTCGTGGAATGTAAACCTGACCCAGGGCTGGGAATGGGATAATGACAGGTTCGGGGTTAATTTTATAGGCCATCCCTATTCAGGAACCCTATCGTACAATGCCGGCCGGTCAAATGGCTATAACTTTTATCAATCCTTTGGACTGGCGGTCGGAGGCAGCCTGTTGTGGGAATATTTCGGGGAAAATACCCGGCCTTCTTACAATGACATTATTTACACGCCTGTTAACGGTACATTTTTCGGAGAAATACTCTACCGCCTGAGCTCAAATGTTCTTGATGACCGGACACGGGGCGGTGAACGGGTATTCCGTGAAATAGCAGCGGCTTTGATAGATCCGATGAGAGGGTTTAACCGGCTTATCCAGGGCAAATCATTCCGGATAACCAACAAGGAAGTGTATGAGAAAGAACCTATAAATATTTCCCTTTACGGAGGAGTGCGAAAGATAGATGATGTTCCCTACAGCATTTTTGGAAAAGGAACTTACAGTGAGATGTTCAATTTTCAGTTTGATTACGGGAATCCATTTGAATTGAGGAAAAGAAAACCATTTGATTTTTTCAAGCTCCGGGTGGATCTGAATTTCGGCGTGGGAAGGAAATATCTTGATAATATTCTCGGGTACGGGATTTTGTTCGGCAGGAACAAGCAATTGGGGAAGCTTGCCCTTCTCATCGGCGGATACCAGTATTATGATTACTGGGATAATAAGAAATTTGAGCTAGGCACCATTGGGTTTGGAGGAGGAATAATCTCAAAGCTGGCATTAAGCAAGACAAGCAATGTATACACAAGCCTACACCTGGCCCTGGTTCCCTTCGGGGGGAACAGCACCAAGTTTGTGATCGATACCACACAGGTCAGGGATTATAATTTCGTCGGCGGGCTGGAGACAAAGTTTGAGACAACGGTAAATCTCGGCAAATACGCTACAGCTACACTTAGGTATTATTTCTATATGATGAGTTCCTATGTTGGTGCCGGTGGGATCAATTATATCCAGATCATCAAACCCAGGTTCACGGTTCGTATTTTTAAAAACTTCAGCATAGGGTGCGAGACCCAGTTATATTACAATGATCTCTATTTACATGGCTCCCATCCGGTGCATTCCATACAGACGGAAGAAAAGATCTTCCTCCTGCTCTTTCTGCAGGATTCACAACGGAGAGGGTATTATAATTAGAAATGATAGATCAGGGTGGCACCCATCCCTGTCTCGCTCACCGGGATCACCTGTAAAGTCTTGTTGGCATTAAAATACACCATACTGCCAATGGCCAATCCCAGGGCTGAACCGAAAAGCACATCGGAAGCCCAATGGTCATTAACCGCCAGCCGGTAAAAAGCGGTAGCCCCGGCCAGACTAAAGCTTACAAGAGGAACCCATTTTGTATTCCAGTATTCCAGGCCAATGACCGTTGCAATTGCAAAAACTGTCGAAGAATGGCCGGAAGGAAAAGAATTATACCCGAAAGGACCGTAGTCACCATCCCAACTGAATGGCCCGTCCCATTGATGCGGATCTGGGGGGGTATCCTGATATGGACGATGCCGGTGTGTTACCTGTTTAATGACCTGGGTAAAAACAGCAGTGAGCACATAGGCTTCCAGGCCTTTTAAACCTGTCTCTTTTGCTTTTTTATTTTTCCATATCACACCACTGGCATAAAAAATGGCCAATGTGGGAATACCATAAAGACCGCTTCCCAACGGACTGAAAAAGTAATAGGAAGTATTGCTTATAAATTTGGAGCTGTGCGTGTAATAAAACTGCTCAATTGGCTTATCTCCCCATGCGATCAATACTATTGTTCCGGAAACTGCTGCAGCTACGCTTATGAACTTAACTGTATTCCAGTGAAACGGATTGGCAAAAAGCGACTTTGTGTCTTTCCAGTAAGAACTTGCATAAGCACGTCCGAAAGAACTTGCAGGTGTAATATTCTGTGGTTCCTTCGTGATGATCACGGTATCCATTTTTTTAATAAGGGTATCTACCTGCTGAGGTGTCAGGCTGTCAATTTTCTGAGGGGTAAGTGTATCCTTTTTTTCCTGGGCGGCCAGGTTGCACTGAAGTATCAGCATTAGACCGGTCAGACAGAGTATCCTTATTTTTAAAATAATCGGCATTGCAGCCATGATCCTGATTATAATATGTTGATTCAAAAGTAAGAAATGATGGTTAGAAAGCCATACATAATTCTTGTCGTTGAGTGAATGTTGAATCTTAGATTTCATTTCGGCCCATACTTCCCCTTAATTGGCAGCCCTGGCTTTTTTCTTTTTAAAGATATCGAACCGGGTTCCTCCCCAGATGCGAAATTGCGCCACATCATAATAGAACCTCGCATTGCTGAGTTGGCTTGGAACCTCGTTGAATCCTGTTTGAACGGATCCACCGAGAAACCATTTGCTTGAATTATACCCCAGGGCGAAACGGCCGCTGAGCTGGAAAACAAATTCAGATTCAGATGTTCCTGTCATGTCATTCCCAAACGATGAAAACTGGGCGGCAACGCCCGGAAAAACAACTGCCGTAAGATAAAAATTCTTTAGGAATACCAAGGTATAAGCATACCCCGGTGACAATCCGACCGAATATATTTCCCCTCTTTTGATCGAATTGGAAACGGGGATATGATAATCATAAGCCATTTCAGCCGGAATAAGCCCATTACTTGAAGAAATCTGGTAATACAAAAATGAAGGTCTGATCATGAAACTGCCGGCACTCTTTTTCTGGCGTTCATTCTGGATGAAAGCAGCACGGATTGAGAACCGCTTTGAATTGTATACCCAATAACCGGAAATACCAAACGAGAATGTTTGCATGTCAGGGATTATATAATGTGTTCCTTCCGGCTTTTCCGGAAAACTCAGGTAGTACCCTTTGTACCGTTGCAGGAATATTTCACCTGCAAGGGCCCGTCCATATGCATTGATCCGGAAATCCAGCGTCGAGGTTTTTCCATATGCTGTCCGGTCAGTTTTATAGAATGGATTATCTATTGACAATCCAAGGCCAAACCACTTCCAGAAACCGGCAATCCCGATTCTGACATTGACATTTGGCCGGTAAACGATCTTTGAAACTTCATAATCAGAGGCCCTGATGAGCAGGGAAGCATTCTCAAAGAGAAGAAATATCCGGGCCGTAAACAAACCGGTGTAATCCTCCACATGCGTACTGTCAACATTCTGCGGTTGCATTAAACCAGTGTCAGGATTTGTCTGGGTTATTGCCACAGGACCTGCAAATAGCAAGAGAATTAAGAAAACTCCGGTGGCCTTTGTTCGGATTGACAATGTTTGATTAACTCAGGATGATTTATTATACATGGATGTTCATCATGTAGCTGAAAAGACCAAATACCTTGAGAAGCCAGACACAGACAATGATCACGACCACAACGTTCAGAATGGTTTTGATCTTGTGGTCCATAGGAATGTATGTATTGACCAGCCATAGAACAACACCGGCAATGATCAGGACTATTAAAATGGTGAATAGTGGCATATAATGCGTTTTAAAAGTGAATTACAAAGTTACTCCTTACTTTCCCGGCATACCTTACAAAACTGTATGAATAAGTTACATCATTCTGATATTTACCAGATCGTGCCGGCCTTTATTTCTCTCCTTTCTGCAGCCGGGAAACCTTTTTCATAACAGCAGATCAATCACGTATTATGATTCATCCTTCGTCGTGCGGATAAGGCCAATACCTGCAATGAAGAAAATCAACCCCAGAATGCTGTAAATTAAGATCGCTTTAATATTGCGGTCACCGCCTGATGCGGCGACAAATGCGATTGCAGCATAAATCAGGCCTCCTATTCCAAGAATTGTGAGTATTGCGCCAAAAATTCTTTTTACGTTCATTATTTCATTTTTTACGATTGATATAGAATTACCTGTTATCAATGTTTCGGGATTACTTCAGGATGATTTCATTGCCCCATATTCTTAGGGGGTTCACCCTGTTGAGATTCCTTATCCTTGCCGGTGCTTTTAGGCGGATTATTTTGCTGAGGCTGCTTATCCGGTTTGGCATCGTGTTGCGGCTGCGCTGGCTGCTTTGAAGGCGGGTTATTGTGCTGTTTCGGCGACTGCTGCTTTGGCGGCTGGGACGGGGGCTGCTGCTTTTCCGACGGACTGTTGTGTTGTTGCGGGGCTGGCTGCTGCTTTGGCGGCTGTTGCTTTGAGGGCTGATCTTTCCCCTGCTGCGGTGACGGTTGTTGCTTCGAAGGAGGATTATTGTGCTGTGACGGTGCTGGTTGCTGCCTTGGCGGCTGCTGCTTTGAAGGCTGATCTTTTCCCTGTTGCGGTGACGGTTGTTGCTTTGGCGGCTGCTGCTTTGAAGGCTGATCTTTTCCCTGTTGCGGTGACGGTTGTTGCTTTGGCGGCTGCTGCCTTGAAGGCTGATCTTTTCCCTGCTGCGGTGATGGTTGTTGCTTCGCCGGTTGCTGCCTTGAAGGCTGATCTTTTCCCTGCTGCTGTGATGGTTGTTGCTTCGCCGGCTGACCTTTTTGTTCTGGTTGATTTGGCTGCTGCCTGCTGGGCTGGGCCGGTCTCTGAGACGGGGTTTCTACCTTCCTTTGTTGGGCCGGCTTCACATTATTCATATTTTCAACCCTTGACGGAGCAGGTTTTGGGCCTGATGAAACTACCCTCTGTACCTGAGGCCGGTATAACTGAACCTGGTCCTTGGTGACTTTCTGACCCGGTTGGCTTGATTCTCTTATTGTAACCGGGGTAATCGTCCGGCCTGCACGTTTTTCCACTTCATTCCTGGCAGGTCCTGCATTGTATGTCACATTCCTTGACCTGTCAACATGCGTATTATTAATAACTGTGGAATTATTGATGATCGTTACATTTGTTGATCTGTCAACATAATAGTTATTGATGTTCGTCCGGCCCAGGTACCCGCTTCTTACAAAGGTGTAACTATTGTGGGATTCATTGTAGCCAGATCCATATGCGACACTGACATTCACCCCTGGTCCGATCGGCGCCCAGCCATAATATCCTTCTGACCGCCTCCAGGTAACCCATCCTGGACCCCATTCATTATCAGGAACCCAGATCGGTCCGTAAACGGGATCGGTATACCACCGCCCATAATGAAAAGGCGCCCATCCCCATGAATAATTGGAAACCCATGTCCAGCCCTGATCAGTCAATATCCAATAACCATTCGTGGCATAGGGAGTAAAGCCGGGGGAGACATCCGGTATCCAGACATATCCATATTCAGGATTGTCAACCCAGGTCCCGTATGGGCTTAAATCATCATAAAAAACCTGAAAACTTACAGATGCCCCCTGCGCAGGGGCATGTTGCGGCGTTATCCACCCGCCGACAGAAATGAGAAAAAGAAGTGCGACAAATTTGATCCTGGTTTTCATTGTTTCAATTTAATATGTGATGAAATTATCACGATGCAAAGTTCCGTATCATCCATCCGATCGATGTTACACAACTTGGTGTTAATCTTACATGATTCATCGAATTGAAAGCAATGATAATCCTCTATTTGGAAATGCTTATGCTTTCCTTCCGTTCCTTCCTGAATTTTTTTCTCGGTTTTTCATTATTCAATTCATTCATCTTCCGGTAGGCTTTCAGCAAGGATTTAGGAAAATCACCCTTGTAGACTATTTTATAAAAGGAAAAACCGTTATAGGGGATGGTGTTTTCCGGGGAATGAAATTTTACCCGGTTTTCAACACCTTTCTGTGTGAACGAGTGCAAAAAAGCAGTTTCCCTTTCCTTATTTAACAATCTGAATGTATTGCTAATAGTAATGATTCCAATATACCGGTTGCATTTCTCCTGGATGGTAAACAACAAACTATCATCAAGATACTTGTTCAGATAACGGACAAACAACGAATCTTTCACTGACTTGTTATCAACATCAATGGAATCTGCTTCACTGAATTGCAATGATTTCTTCTCCCGGTTCCGTAAAAAATATTTCTTCTTGGCTTCAAAAAAACCGATATATTCTTTTTCCTTTTCTGCATAAACCATCGGATATACGGAAATTGAGGCATCCGGATTATCTTTCAGGAAATCAACCATTTCATCTATAAACTTTTCCTGCTGGGGCAACAGGGAATTCTGACGCATGTTCCACTTCAGCGTAAGGGATTGCTCAATTTCAGCTTCGAGATCCTTTACCTCCATTCTGTAAGGCCCCGTCGCGGGTTTTACAAAAATATTCTCAACAATATCGACTAAGACATCATGCAAATGAAATTTTGGATCCTTCAGGTTTCCGGTTATCGGTATCTCGTAGTCAATCACATTCCCCCGTTCCCGGACAAGTGACATCATCAACCGCATGGGTAGCCATTTTGTATTTTTATTTGCTGAACGAATGCCGATCCGCGGGTCAATTACCACAAGGTGGTTTTTGCTTTGTATTATTCCATTCCTTACGTTCCATGAACCTTTGATCTCTATTGTTCCCCTGTCCAGCGGAAAAGAGGTGTAAGTTATCAGGTAGGGATTGAAAACGGAAGCGGGCACTCTTTTAAGGTCATATTGCAGATCAAAATCCGTACTGTCCGTTGGGTTAATGCGTAAAGTCACATTCAGATCACCATATGGTTTGATACCGGATTTAAATGCCACATTGACCCATTTGTGATTCTTGTCCACAGAATCTGCGACAATATACAACGGATATGCACTGGCAGAAAACTTCTCTTTAACGGAATAGTCGTTGAATTGGAGATTACCATCGTAGATTGCAAGCCGGTCTATTTTGTATTCGCTCTGGAAAAAATTCCTTGCGAGCACTTTAACGTAACGTGCAATTTCAATCACCAGGTTAAATTTGGCAGGATCTGCAGCCGCCGATGAAATGTTCGCACCATTTTTTCCGAACATCCTTTGCAGGTTATCCAGATAGTCATAAATCTCATATATAAAATAAGGCTTAACGAGCGAAACAGAATCGAACAGGTATTGATGATTTTTCGGGCTGATTTCAATGATTGCCAGTGACAATTTTTTAAATGAGGAGAGATCCTCTTTCGGATTCTTTCCAAAATGAAAATCATTGACTGCCAGTTGTCCTGACATCGTTATATTTTCCTCATCCTTAAAGTTGCCCTTTGCTTTCATGTCAGCGTCAATGTTGGCGGAAAAACTTCCATGGTTTGTGATTTCGCGCAGGTATTGTTCAATAATCGACAGATCGAATTTTTGAACGACTACTGAATAGTGATAATCCAGGGTTTCATAATTGATGGTAAAGTTGCCTTTTGCCCTACCGGTTCCTGTTCCGGATGTGAATGAAAAATGCACACCCATGGTGTCGGCATTCCAACGTTTGCCGGCACTTTCAATATTTACCTCTTTGATGAAATAGTCTATGGGAGTAACATCTTCGCGGTACCGGAACACTCCGTTTTTCAGGCTGATCTTCAGGATTGAGAAATGCACGGATGATGGGGTCGTACTTGGTTTTTTGGGTGTAAATAGCTTTATCAGATCCGTAAAGTTCAGTACTTTTTTATTTTGAATTATTATTCCGTGTGGCTGATCCAATGTGGCTTCTGTGATCTCAACCGTTTTCGACAGGAGTTTGAGCAGTGCAAAGTTTACGCTGACTCCCCTGGCTGTAAAGAAAATACTGTCACCAGTCCGGTATCCGGGAAGGCTTTTGGATTCATAAATTTTGAGATTGCTTATGTGCACATATCCCGTGAAAGGGTTGATATAAATCCAACTCATTTTGACCTGCCTCCCGGTGTACTTCTCCGCATACTTCTCCAAAAGGTACTTTGCAATGGGTGAGATCAATAAAATGATCACCACAGCTGCACTGAGGATTGCTCCAAAAACAATCAGGATTGTTTTTTTTAACGGGGTGTTTGCAATTTTCATAATTCAATTTATCGGAAACTCTCCCTGCCAGGCAGAAAGAACAAGTGAAATTTGGCAGGAAAATGCCTCAGGCAATGTTGAGAACTATAAAATGGATCGCCACTCAACCTCATAACCAGGAATGGCTCGTCAATTGTTTACTATTTGCGGAATGAACTGATGCTTGTTCGATAATTTCCATGTAACACTCACCCCTACAGCATCCGGAGTTGTCGACAGGCCAAGTGCAAGATGCTTGCTGCAAGGAATCTTATGTAATGCAGGGACCACGATGCCGATAACAGCGCCAAGCCCGAACCCTACGGCGATGTCGGATGGAAAATGATCCAATGAACGTATTCGGGCATATCCTATCACCAAAGGGGGAACCGACGCTGCAAGGTATAAAAGGTATTTCGCCGCCCCGATATTCGGATGATAGTCACAAAATACCTTGACCATGAAAAACGTACTGTAGGCGCAGGATGCCACATGCCCGCTGTAAAAAGAGTTACGGTTGTTGCTATTTTTTTGGGCATCGGCCCCGAGGGCCGGATAATAAACAGCTGGCCTGTAACGGTTCTGAAAGTACGGTCCAAGAGGACTGTAATTGTAGAATGTGAATGTCACCGTATGTCCTTCAACATACATAAACAAAAGGTGAAGCCAGTCCTTCCTTATATTTTTATCAATCATCAGTAAACTGGGCAGAAGGAATATGCCAATCTCCCCGTAATCGGAAACCTTCTTCCACATGGCCCGATCAGATGTTGGCTGGTGCAAAGACCACCGGTCTAATGTGTTATACAGATTTTTTTGCTGATCCGTATTCGCAAAAATAAGTTCCTCATCAGACAGGGATGCCTTGCTCTTTAAACGTGGAATCGCAAACAAGTCACCAACCATGCCAACCAATATGATCGACCCTTCAACAAAATAATTGATATTGTAAACTTTCATTTTCACGGGTTTCAATGGCTTTGCCCCTGTGTCACTTATTTTTGCAATTGTGTCTGCAGACCCACATAATGCACTGACACTTATCATCAGGCTTGCCATTAAACACGCCAAGGTTCTCATTCGGAACCATTTGCTTTTAAATTTGCCCAGGTAACTCCCTGCAAACCAATTTTTCATTCGTATCATAATTTATTTCTTCTTCCCTTTTCCACCGTCGTGACCCTGGTCTGACTTTGTGCCTTTTTCGTTCCCATGATAATTGCCCTTATCGTTGCTGTGTCCTGATTTATAGTCATTGCCATGTCCTTTATCTTTATTTTCGTGATTACCATCGTGTGTATTCTTTACGCCGTTGCCTTTGCCCGGTCTTTCCCCGATCGTTTTCTGGGCTCCGCCATGATAACCTTTCGCATATTTCTTTTTATACTCCTTAAAATTTTTATACGGAGTGGTACCGTGATAATCCCTCATCACAACTTTATACCCGCCATACAGATCGTAATTCCTGTACATCCCCGGCAGATATGCCCGGTGTACCCAGACGCCACCTGTGTAATAAATGAATACGGATGAGTGGACATCATAATAGGCTTCAACATCGGGCAGGTAATAGTAACGGACATCCGTAAACCCTACCGGTCCCCACGGTGGAGGAACGCCGATATTTACGTTCACAGAAACCTGAGCTTGCATTGCACCTCCTGCTAACAACATCATTCCGGCCAGGATCAATCGAATTGTTTTCATCGCATCATTCTTTAGATCATTTTACAGACTGCAAAGTTGAGCCCTTTCCTGTCAGTAACTGTTACACAAATAGATAAAAGAGTTACAACATTAACACATGCGGAATATGTGAATGATGTAAGATTATTCAAGTTTTATGTAACACGGATATTGGCAATGAACCTCAACTTTGTATTATAAATATTTACTTTAAAAACAAAAGATGAAAACAGCATTCCGGCTCATTGCATGCTTGTTCCTTATGGTCAGCATGCTTTTTACGTCTTGCGTATCAAGCAAGAAATTTGCAGCTTCCGAAGCCCGGGTTGACCAGCTTCAGAAAGACAATGCCAGTTCACTTCGCCAGTTGAATGATTGTAACCTTCAGGTCAAAAATCTGAAGGATGAAAAATCAGCCCTGCAAAATGACAATGCATCGGTTCAAAATGATCTGAAAGTCCTGACAACCGAGTCAAAGATGACGATTGCCGACCAGGCAAAACGTTTAAAGAACCTTCAGGATATGATCCAGGCACAGAGAAACGTAATGACAAATCTCCAGAATTCAATTGCCAAGGCCTTAATGAATTATAAAACGGACGAATTAACCGTTTACATCAAAGACGGAAATGTTTATGTATCCCTTGAAGAAAAGCTATTGTTCAAATCAGGCAGTGATGTGGTCGATCCCAAGGGAAAGGAAGCGCTGAAAACGCTGGCCAATGTCCTGAATGGAACAAAAGACATCACGGTGATGATAGAAGGCCATACGGACAACGTGCCCATCAAGACCAGGCAATTTAAAGACAATTGGGATCTGAGCACATCAAGAGCAACTTCAATTGTGCGGATCTTATCTGATGAGTATGCTTTTGATCCTACACGGATCACAGCATGCGGCCGGGGTCAATTTCACCCTGTTAAGCCAAATGATACGGATGCAGGACGCGCTGCCAATCGCAGAACAGAGATCATTCTATCACCGGATCTGAAGGAACTATACAAGCTGCTGTATCAGTAGAATTCGGGCTGAAGGGCAGGTGGGGAACATGTGCCTGATCCCCGGTTTTGGCCGACAAATGGCAGTAAAATGAAAATCATGTAATAATTATGAACAATTGTGTAACAGTCAAAATCTCAATCGGGCGTAAATTTTGGCCGTTATTTACCTTTAGATAATTGAAATGAAAAAGACCGGATTATTAATCTTATTGATCGGATTTGGCCTGATGGTATTTTCAGCATTTACTTTTTTCACGAAAGAAAAGGTTGTAGATATTGGAAGCATAGAGATCACCAGGGATAAACCGCACCACCTGTTCTGGACTCCACTGATCGGTATTGCTGTAATGGGGATTGGCGGAGTTGTATTATGGCAATATTCCAGGAAATACTAATCCGAAATCTCCAATCCACGAAAATTTCCTCTAACGAAAACCTCACGAAGCTATCAACCAATGAATGTTTTATTGCTATTTCCCCATTACCCTGATTCCTTCTGGAGTTTCAGGCATGCTTTGCGGTTTATTTCCAAGAAAGCGGCACTTCCACCCCTCGGTTTGATCACTGTATCTGCGATGCTGCCCGGTTCGTGGCAGAAAAGACTGGTTGACATGAATGTTTCAGAACTTCGGACAAGCGATATCCAATGGGCCGATTATGTTTTTATCAGTGCCATGTACATTCAGAAGGAATCGGTAACACACATCATTGAAGAGTGTTTGAAAAACAACACCAGGATCGTTGCAGGGGGACCTCTGTTTACCCAGGAGTTCAACAACTATCCGGATATTGACCACTTCATACTGAACGAGGCAGAGATCACATTACCACCTTTTCTGAAGGACCTGGAGGAAGGAAAGGTCCCGCAAAGGATCTACAAAACCGATGAATATGCGGATGTAACCCTGACCCCGGTGCCGGATTACCATCTCCTGTCGAGGAAGGACTATGCTTCCATGAATATCCAGGTTTCACGAGGATGCCCGTTTTCCTGCGATTTTTGCGAAATTACAGCACTTCTGGGTCACAAGGTCAGGATGAAAAACACGAGCCAGATCCTGCATGAACTTGACAGGCTTTATGAGCTTAACTGGAGGGGACCTGTTGTAATCGTTGACGATAATTTTATCGGCAACAAAAACAAGATAAAGAAACACCTGCTTCCGGCCTTGAAAACCTGGATGCAATTGCACAAATTCCCGTTTGTCTTTAACTCTGAAACCACGATCAATCTTGCAGATGATCCGGAACTGATGTCGCTGATGGTTGAAACAGGATTTTCTTCGACGTTTATTGGAATTGAAACCACCGATGAAAATTCGCTCAATGAATGCAATAAAAGCCAGAATAAAAACAGGGATCTGCTCAAGAGTGTAAAGAAGATTCAACATGCGGGAATCCAGGTATCGGGCGGTTTTATTGTTGGTTTCGACAGTGATACGCCAACCGTTTTTCAACAGCAGATCGATTTTATCCAGAAAAGCGGGATTGTTTCTGCCATGGTCGGGTTGCTGAATGCACCAAAAAATACCAGGTTGTATAAAAGGCTTGAGGCAGAAAACAGGCTTACGACTGAGGCAACCGGGAACAACACTGATTATTCCATGAATTTTGTTCCCAGGATGAATTCCCATGAATTAATGACCGGGTATAAAAAGATCCTTAACGACATTTATACCACAAAACCCTATTATAAACGAATCCGGGAATTACTTTTAAATTACAGACCTGTCAAACAAAAATCAGGGCAATTCAGTTTCGTGGCATTGAGCGGCTTTCTAAAATCCGTTATCATTATCGGGATGCTGAACAAAGGAAGGAGGGGTTATTGGAAATTATTGATATGGACATTATTCATGCGCCCGGGTCTGGTCGTTGATGCAATTACTTATTCCATTTACGGCTATCATTTCAGAAAAGTATTCGGGTTGTCGAGGTAACCTATTCAGAAATACAGGATATTCAACAACTAAATGATCAAAACCATTCCCAGGCATAGCAACAGGTGGTTTTCCAGACGGAAAGTACCATAGTAATCCCTGTTAACTGCATGAAAACTTAAGTATTTGAAAATAAATATTTTTTGTATTACAATAAACCGTATCTTTGCGGTAACTTAATTTTAAAATAATGAATAAAGGAACAGTAAAATTTTTTAATGATTCAAAAGGATTTGGATTTATTAAGGACGAAGCATCAAACAAGGAGTACTTTGTACACGTATCAGGTTTGACTGACGAAATCAGGGAAAATGATGAAGTTACGTTTGATCTTCAGGAAGGGAAAAAAGGATTAAATGCTGTAAATGTAAAACTCGTGTAGTTTATATTTTATTTAAGACATTTTTTGCCGGAGCCTTACATTTTGTAAGGCTTTTTTTTTGTTTGTCCGGATAGAACCTTGCTCCCCCGGCGGGGACTCATCTGATGGAGAATTTCATTTTTTTGGTTATCCGGCTTTTTACATACAGGTCGCTGTTTTCCGCTGCAGGAGCAGGTCGGTGGTCGAATCCGCCGCCTGTCATATTGCCTCCTCCCCTGCCGTTCCCGGCACCTCCGGGATTTTCCCCTCCTGTTCCTCCACCTTCAAAGCCACCACCGACGCCGCCACCTCCAGGCCGTCCTCCCTCCATACTTTCGTTTTCCTTAGGGCCCCTCTCCTTTGCCGGAGGTTCAGAAAGCGGGTTTACCAGGATTTCATAACTGAAGGATCGTCCTGTATCAGCAATCGCTAATTCATTTTTAAAAAACGTGCTGAAAGGGAGGATCGCTTCGTAATACAATATTCCCAGGCTGTCAATAATTATTGAGGCGGATATCCCATATGTATTGCCGCCAAAATCCATCTTCCCATTGATGGCAGATTTGAAACCCGACAACCGGGCCGTTTTCGCCTGGTTGAGTAATTTCTGGTTCATTGTTGACCGGCCAGGCGTTCCACCGGGAATCCGTTCGGGCAAAGATGCACCTCCACGTTGACGTGTCATCATGATCTGACCGGGAATCGGGAAACCAAATGCGATCGGAAAGGTTTTTTTTCCTGATGTATCAATCCTGAATTCCATTCCTGACCGGAGGATCTTCATCTGCATGGATTCATCCGTCACTTTCATCACAAGGTATAAATTCCGGCGGTCATTGGCAATGGTGTAATTGATCCTGCTTTTTTCATCGTAGAAACGCAAGGGATTTGACCATTCAGTGATCTTCCCGTCTGCAGTTACCTTGTTCTTCTGCCAGTCCATTGAATCATACACTTTTTTTGAGCAGGAAGATAAAAGTAAAATTGCAGCAAATACCAGAGTAGCGGTTCTCATTTCTTTTAATTTATATCTGGCGTGATTGGTGAATGAACCCCTGGTCAGATAAAGTTGGTTGCCATAATAACGGCTGGATCGATACAATATTTTCAGCTGAGGTCTACCCCACTACAATGTTTTTCTATATTATCATTACCTTTGGCCGGACTATTTGAAGATACCGATTTGAATCCGAAACACATCCCTTCAGTATTCTTTTTTCTGTCGCTGATGATCTTCATCATGGGGTGCAATGTTACAAAAAAACTTCCGCCCAATGAATATCTCCTGATAAAGAACAAATTCAAGATCAATACGCCTAAGATAGAATCCGATGCACTCTCGGGGTACCTGCAGCAAACACCAAACACCAGGTTATTCGGGATGTTCAGAGCAAATATCGCCTTCTATAACTGGGGCAGCAGCGGAAAGGATTCCAAGTTTAAAAAATGGCTGCGAACGAAAGTCGGCACCGCCCCCGTCCTCCTCGACACCAGCATGATAAGCATCTCCCTTAAACAAATGAGGCTGTATCTCAACAATAAAGGGTATTTCGGGTCAAAGTTATATGATTCCGTCATTTACAAAAAGAGAAAAGCTGAAATAGTCTATTATATTGTAGCCTCAGTCCCCTATACTTTTAATTGTATAACTTATCTTATTTCGGATTCAGTCCTGGCGGGATACGTATACATGGACACTGCCAAATGCCTCATTAAGAAAGGGCAGAACTATGACTCATACCTTCTCGACAATGAACGATCACGGATCACCAACAAGCTGATGGATCACGGGTTCTTCAAATTCTCAAATACATATATTACATTCAGGATCGACAGTGCATTAAACAAAAGGAAGGTCGATCTTACCATTGAAATAACGAACCCTGTGATGCCTTCACTCTTGAATTTCGGCACCCTTGTTGAGACTCATCATAAAAGATATTTTATCAACAAAATCTTCATTTACCCCCAATTCAGCCTCCTGCAAGCTGATTCTATTCATTATGATACACTGGTCAAAACATATAAAGGATACCGGCACGACACCACCCTCAGCACCTATTCATTCCTCCATGCCGAGAAGATGAAAATCCGACCCGGAACCATTGCCCAGTCCATATTTGTCAAGAATGGCGTAAACTATAACCTTTCGGATGTCAGTCAGACATATTCACAGCTGTCAAGCCTCAATGTGTTCAAGTACATCAATATTCAATTCCAGGAATCGACCGAGACCGGCAAGGAAAATCAGAATCTGCTTGATTGTAAGATTCAACTGGCCCAGTCATCCGTCAATTCATTTTCAGTAAGCCCCGACATTACGAACTCTGCCGGAGCCCCCGGATTACAAGGAAACATTACCTATGGAAATAAGAATATTTTTAATGGAGCACAGTTCCTGAAGCTGGGCTTTAATGCCTCCGCCCAGGCACAGGGATCGATTAACTCGTCGTCAAACTCCGTTTTTTTCAATACGATTGAGTTCGGGGTAAATGCCAGCCTGACCTTCCCGCAATTCCTTATCCCCATAAAACAGGAAAAACTACCGAAAACGTTCAAACCCCGAACCACGATCAACATCGGGTATGATTTTCAGCAACAGCCGGACTATAACAGGCACATCTCGAACATTACCTTCGGATATACTTGGAACCAGAATGAGCAGATCCGGCATGTGCTGAACCCGGCAGAGATCCTTTTTGTCAAGGCAATCCTGGATTCATCTTTCTCTGCCAGCCTGGATAACATGACGGATAAACGTTATAAGAATCAATACAGTAACCACATTGTTGCAGGATTGAAATACAGCCTGACATTCAATAACCAGGTGGTCAATAAAATACAGGACTTCATCTACCTTCGTTCCAATTTTGAAACGGGTGGGAATTTACTATATGTACTTGATGCCATATTCAACGGACCCAAGAATTCAAATGGAAACTATACCCTTTTCAATATTGCTTACGCTCAATATATCAGGCCTGATCTCGACATCCGGTTTTATCATCTTTTATCACGCACACAATCGCTTGTCCTTCGCTTCTATGGCGGGATCGGCATTCCATATGGCAATGCAAACGTCCTGCCTTTTGAGAAGGCATTTTTTGCAGGAGGTGCAAATGACCTCAGGGGTTGGAAATTGGGTACACTGGGACCAGGTTCGTATCATAATGACACAGTGACCTCTTATGACCAGTCAGGTGATATTCAGCTTCAGGCAAACTTTGAATACAGATTTCCTGTATATAAATGGTTCAAAACAGCATTTTTCGTGGATGCAGGAAACATCTGGCTGAGGCAGGAAGCTGCGGATTTTCCGGGTGGGAAATTTACCTGGGGATCCGTGATCAACGAAGTGGCTATCGATGCGGGGATCGGGCTTCGGTTTGATTTCGATTATTTCATTTTCAGGCTCGATCCTGCAATACCTGTCCGTGTTCCGTATTACCCAAAGAATGACAGATGGTACGTTGGGAAATTGCAAATATCCGACATCATATGGAACTTCGGGATCGGTTATCCCTTCTAAGGCTTTTTTACCGAGTTGACATTCTGCATAGCAACTAGACGATCATAAAGCGAACCGGTCTCATGGTAATACACCCAGATCGTGTATTCATTCTCGGTTTCCCAATGGCTTCCCTCGATCGGCCTTTCATCTGCTTTTCCGCTCCGTAAATCTTTTACCACGTAAATATAGTTATAGTAACCCTGTTTAAGGAACAGGTTGATCTCATACCCTTTCCTGGAAGTGTTGTACCGCATTTCGCTTTTCTCATCCAGTCGCCAATCCGTCAAAGCCCCCAGGATATATACTTTCCCTGAGGCAAAGGCCGGGTTCGACAAAAGGAAAAAATGCACCCAAGTGTAATCCGCTTCTATGTCGCTGTTCTCGGCATGTTCCTCATTCTTGACAAGCCTTCTCCCGTTGATGTCCGTTTCCGAGGCATAATTTTTCGTGGGCCGCTTCAGATCATCCAGCAGGTACACTTCATTACCGGCGGAATCATACTCCATCCTGCGTATCCTTTCTGTTTGATAAATGAGGCTTTTCGTATCGAACGACCTGAATTCATTGACCCCGTTAAAATCATTTTCACCGTCATAATTGTAATCCAGGTCATTCCCTGTCAGGAATTTTGGTTTCAGGTTCCGGATGGCATTATCCCACCGGTCATTCTGTGTAATAACCACCCTGATCTCCCTGAAAGGATCGGAAACATGCATCCCATTGAGGTGAACAGAGAAATCAATTTCCTGCATGGACAAACGCTCCGCCATGGGTGATGCCTGGTGTACCTCCGCCGTAATCCCGACAGGAGTTGTTTCAGCGACCATAAACCTTCGAGTAAATGCCACATTCTCGGGGTCATTTATAAAAACGACAAGGAGGTAATTCCCCGACACCCGGGGTCGCATGTTTTCATTCGGAAAAAGAAGGGAAAAATGGGTGTAATGTGTGGTTGTATTGTAGGAGTAACTGAAATCCCTGATATCATCCTCCCTGTATCCATCGATAAAGTCATTGATCATCAGCTCCCCTGATGTTTTCCAGTCGGCTTCACAATGGATGATCGTGTACTTGTATCGTTTGAGGTCAGAATCAAGGTCGTCAAAAGACAGCTTCAATTTGTCACCTGAATTCAACGAAATGACCGGGGATGACATTTCAAATCCATCCTTGTACAAAAGCACCGTCCTGATAAAATCCTTGTATATGACATCCTCGTTCGGTAGTTTTTCCGCAGGTTGCACTCCTTTTGCTGCAATGGAAAACAATAGGATGAGGCTGATAATTCCAGGGAAACAGGCTTTGATCTTTTTGATTTGTTTCATCTTTAAATGTCAGATTTTTAATTTTGAAGCCCCAGTATTCTATATTTCTTTTGTGAATGCATTCGCTATATATTTTTAACACAGAGGGCACGGAGAAGGCACGAAGGACACAGAGGTGATCAAACCAGCGTCCTTCGTTTAAATTCTGAACATACAATCCCGGTGGCGACAGCGGCGTTCAACGACTCGACAGCTGTATTTCCGAAACCGGGAATAAACAAACGGTGGGTGATCAGGCGGGCCACATCCCCGGAGATGCCATGTGATTCGCTCCCAATTATAATTACCCCGTTTTGTTCAAGTTTTTCCGTATAAATATTTTCTCCGTCCAGGAAAGTTCCGTAAATGTTTTTTTCCTTTACGGAGCTTCTCAGATAGTCGGTAAGGGATGTATAAAACACATGAACCCTGGCGATCGATCCCATGGTGGATTGCACCACTTTAGGATTATAAAGGTCGACAGAGGTTTCAGAACAACCTACCTGTGTAATCCCAAACCAATCAGCGATCCGGATGATCGTCCCCAGGTTACCGGGATCCCTGATATCATCAAGGAGAAGTACAAGGTCATCCGCTTTCGGAAGTACCGGAGTGTTGTCGGGGATATCGACAACTGCAAGGACAGGACCTGGCGAGGAGAGGGTTGTGATAACCTCCATGGATGACTCATCCACCTCTGTCAACTCAATATGTTTACTGCTGACAACCTGGCCATGTTTCCTGATCCATGATTCTACTGCATAAATACGATTGACATAGTAATGGCTGCCGGTCAGTTCAAGCACAAGTTTTGTACCCTCAGCAATGAATTGCCGGTTTTCCTCCCTGAATTTCTTAAGGGCAAGCGAGCGGATAAATTTTACCTGATTTTTTGAAAGCATAAAAAAATCCCGGGAGTGTATCCCGGGACAAATTTACAAATCATTCAATATGTCCTGTCGTAAGAAAAAGCAAAACGCCTTAATTCCTTACAACGGCCAGGTTCATTATTCAGCAAAGACCTCAAAATTGATCTCAACATTGATATCCTTGTGCAGGTTGATCTTCGCTTTGTAGTTACCCAGTTCTTTGATGTGTTCCTGGTCAACGATGATCCTTTTGCGGTCGATGTCGAAGTTGAACTGGTCCTTGATTGCCTGTGCGATCTGGATGGCATTCACCGATCCGAAGATCTTTCCGGATTCTGCAGCTTTCGCGCCGATCTTGACATTCAGGTTTTTAAGGGCTTTTGCAAGTTCTTCAGCCTGATGCCGTATTTTATCTTCCTTGAAAGCTTTTTGTTTGAGGTCCTCGGCGAGGATCTTCTTATTGGTTTCAGTTGCAAGGATCGCCATTCCTTTCGGGATCAGAAAATTCCGTGCATAACCCGGTTTTACGGTAACTTTTTCGTTGGTATATCCCAGATTGGGAACATCCTGTTTTAATATAACTTCCATTGTTGCCTCCCTATTTTAATAAATCTGCTACATAGGGCATCAATGCTAAATGTCTAGCCCGTTTAACTGCCTGTGCTACTTTCCGCTGGTATTTTGTGGAGGTACCGGTGATTCTCCTGGGGAGGATCTTTCCCTGTTCGTTCACGAATTTCAAAAGGAAATCAGCGTCTTTGTAATCGATGTATTTGATACCACTTTTCTTGAAGCGGCAGTATTTTTTCTTTTTGGTATCGACCGCAATCGGGGTCAGATACTTTATTTCACCTTGTTGTTGTGCCATGATCTTTCTGTGTTAAATTAAAATCGGGTTATTCTTCTTTTACTTTTTCCGCCTTGGCTTTATTACGCTTCTTGGTATTATAGGCAATGGCGTGTTTATCCAGGGCAACCGTCAGAAAACGGAGGATCTTTTCATCCCTTTTAAACATGATTTCCCAATCCTTAACCACGGTGGGTTCGGCTTTGAATTCAACAAGGTGATAAAAACCGGTCGATTTTTTCTGGATGGGGTAAGTCAGCTTTCGCAATCCCCAGTTATCCTCCAAAATGATCTCGGCACCTTTGCTCACAAGGTATTTCGAATACCTTTCTACCGTTTCCTTCATCTGTTCATCAGACAAAACGGGAGTCATAATGAAAACGGTTTCATACTGTCGCAACATGTGTTTGATTTTTAAGGTTTAAAATTACTGTTATGTGTTTTTTTAATGGACGGCAAAATTAAGAAGAATAATTGGAAATACCAAGAGTTTTGATTTGCTGTTGGCTATTGGCTTTTAGCTATTGGCTTTTTATTGATGCAGACAATGTTGAAATTAACCTATTGATTTGTTTTTCTTCTTTATCAAGGCATGTTGAGACTTTGTTGAGTGATTCTTTTGATAAAATTTCCAGATTTTGAATGACTAAAAGATGTGTTTCGAGTTCGAAAGCAGAACCTAAAGCTATTTCGAGAAATCTTTTGTACTCTGTTTCACTGGTTCTGCTACAACCTTCTGCAATATTGGCGGGAATTGAAACTGCTGCCCTTGTAAGTTGGCTCTTCAAACCAAACTTTTCATCATTCGGCAACATTTTCGCAATTTTATATATTTCAGTGACAAGCAATATTCCATCCTTCCAAATCTCTAAGTTCCGAAAATTTCTCATTTTAACTAAATTTACAAATTTAGCGCCAACAGCCAACAGCCAACAGCCAACAGCCAACAGCCAACAGCCAACAGCCAACAGCCAATAGCCAACAGCTAAAAGCCTTCAGCCAACAGCACTACGGCATAAGCCGAAATCCCTTCTTCCCTGCCGATGAACCCGAGGTTCTCGCTGGTTTTTGCCTTGATGGAAAGCTGGCTTTCGCTGATCCCCATGACCTCGGAGAGGACCCGGATCATTTCTGGAACGTACTGGTTTATTTTTGGAGACTGTAAAACGATGGTTGAATCGATATTCTGGATAGCATATGATCTGGAGCTTATCAATTCGATGGTTCTGGAAAGGAGATTCTTGCTGTCGATCCCTTTGAATTGTGGATCTGTATCGGGAAATTGGTTTCCTATATCACGGAATCCTGCCGCACCGAGCAATGCATCGCAAATGGCATGGATAAGGGCATCAGCGTCTGAATGTCCTGTGGCTCCTTTTGAATGGGGTAAGAGAATCCCCCCCAGCCAGAATTCCCGTCCGGGTTCCAGTTTATGGGTGTCGAAGCCGAAGCCGATTCTTAACATAGTAGCGAAGTAGCGAAGTAGCGAAGTAGCGAAGTAGCGAAGTAGCGAAATGGTGAAGTAGCGAAATTACTAATATTACGCAGAAGGCAATTGTTCCGAAATAGTTTCAATGACAATTTTCGCTTTTTCGCTACTTCACTACTTCGCTATTTACTTTGTTTTTGACTCCTTGTCTGCCTTTGATGGTGCATCAAAGTTGAACAGCAGGGTGAACTGCATGGTGTTCTGGAGCGGGTTGTTGCTTTTAACGGGGATCAGGTAAGAAAAGTCAAGACCGAACACATTGTACCTTAAACCGGCACCCAGCGTGAAGAACTGACGGGCTCCCTTGTACTTTGATTCCCAGAAATAGCCGGCACGAATTGCAAACAGTTTGTTATACCAGTATTCTGCAGATGCAACCACATTGATCTCCTGCATCTCTTCCTTAAAACCATAAGGTGCATCATAGAATGACTGTATGATCCCCTGAGGTACGGAAACATTGTTATCCATCCCTTTAACAATCACATAGTCCTGGGCTGTTGAATCATATTCCCTGATGGGAGGTGTCGGGACCAGCAGTTTATTCAGGTCAAGCGCAAATGAAAGCCGGTTGTAATCATCGATATCCATTGTAAATGACGGCCCGATTCGAAGATTGGTCGGAATAAAATCTTTCATCACCGTCGTGCTGCTATATGAAATTTTGGTCCCGATATTGGAGATATCAACACCGAAATTGATTGAAGATCCGGCAAGGCCGGAAATCTCAAGTTCCTTATGATAATAAAGAGCGATATCGGCAGCCACTGAAATGCCAGGCCGGGTTTCCACGGTTGAATTTAACCCCGGTGTAAGGTTTGAATAGATGAACCGGGCTGCCACGGCCGCAGAGATAACAGGACTGAATTTCCGTGAGTAGGCGGCATCGACTGCAAATTCATTGGGTTTGTAATTCCCAAGGGACTGACCAAGGTCATTCGTGTATTCTACAGATCCCAGCGAGAAAAAACGCAGTGACATGGCAATCGCCTGTTTGTCATTGATTTTCCAGTAACCTGAGAGCGAGGAAAGACCGATATCATTTACGAGTCCGTGAAGCCAGGGAACATACCCGATGCCGATTCCGAATTGTTTTTCTGCAAATGCATACTTTGCCGGATTCCAGAACATCGAATAGGCATCCGGTGTTGTGGAAACCCCGATATTACCCAATCCTCCACCTCTGGCATCCGGAGCGATAAGCAGGAACGGGACAGCTGTGGTTATGGGATTTGCTTCTTCCTGGCCAAAACTTTTTGTGGTAATAATTACGCATGTCAGCAATAACATTAAGTAGATCTTCATTTTTTGCATTCTCATAGATTATTTGGTCAAACAATATGCATCAGAAAAAACTAACGCACTTTTTATAGTTATATTGCCTGCATAAAAAACGAAGTGCAGGTTCTCTGTCAGTTTAAAATGATAAGCTTTTGTGATGTCTGTGAGGAAGCACCATTCCCTCCCTTCACGATCAGGTTATAAATGTATATTCCACTTGCCGCCTTATTTCCGCTATCGGTTTTCCCGTCCCAGGGAATAAAAACAGGCTGGGATCCATATTCCGTTACCTCTTTCTCTATTGTTTTAATAATATTCCCCGTTACAGAAGAAATCCGGATCTGTATCTTGAGTGTTCCTGCATTCTGCATCGGGCTTAGCTGAAACGTTGTTGATCCCGAGAACGGATTTGGGAAATTCATGACCTTCTGAACACTTAACTGAGGCTGATCCATAACGAAAAAGCTGATCTCCGCCTCAGACGAATTATTATAAAGGTCCCATGCTTTCAGGCTGATGGTATGATAACCCGTCGACAGGTTCATGAGCTGATACTTCAGGCTTCCCGAACGGTAATTATCAAGTTCCGGTTCAAAATAGTCGTTCAGTACAACGGGAGAAGAGGAATTATGATCCAGGACGGCAAGAAGTTCATGTCCGATACCAAGCCCGACACTGTTGACCCCGTCATTGTCATTAATATCAGCCAGGAAATATGGATCTGAGGATGTCCTCCCTCCGGATGTGAAATCCCTGTCCTCCATAAAAAGTTTTATCTCAGGTCCCGGATCCTCTGTATTGACGGACGGATCATTTCCACCGATGATTATATTGCTGAAATATCCGTTTGCATCTGATGTACCGTCCTGGCAATAATAGCTCAGTTTTCCCTTCCCGAACCTCAGGTTGATCTCTTTGGGAATGACGCAGGAAAACTCGAAGGAGCCATCCTTCACCGTTGTTTTACTGTAGGTCAGCAGGCTGTTCTGAAGCTGGAAGTTCTGAGGATAGCTTCCATTGGATCCCGGCTTGTTCCCAAGGGTCCTGAACGTTGCTGTCTTATCGAACAGCCTGGTAAATAGAGTCCCGTTGTATGATGACAGCTTGTTTCCCAACTGGTCTTCAATCTGACCTTTGACTTTAAGGATTGACAATCCAAGGATCGTATCAGCCGCGCCGGAATAGGGTGTTTCATTGATTTCGGTTGTCACAACCCTGTTTTTCGGAAATGCGATTTCCTGGGCGGGATCACCAAGCAGCACGAAATTCCTGATATTGCTGTTATTGTTGTTATTATTTTTCGATATCCGGATCAGATCACCCATGGTTAAAAGGGGTTGCCCGGCCGGAGGAATAAGATGAGAAAAGAAACTGGTATCAAGCTTGAAATTCGATGTTGCCATGGCTTGCCTTGTCGTTGAATAGAGGGCGATGGCACCACCGGTGGGATGATTGATGACCATTTCTCCTGCCGAGAAACGTTCAGGATTATCAAAACGGCTGAATTCACAGGTTGCCGTGATAAAAACCGGGAGTTTATCTGCGTTTGTCCAGCCCTCAATATCCCCGACCGTCAGGCATTTCTCGCCCGACCACCCGTCTTCTCCGCCATGGCCGGTATAATTGATGATCAGGGAACCGTCTGCAACGACTTTGTTTATGGTTTTATTCACTTCAGGGAACCGCTCTCCGGCCGGAGTGGAGATCAACGGATAGGCATCAAAATATATTTTATTGACATTGTATCCCGGGTACCGCTCACCTACGATCTTGGCCAGTTGTTCAGCCTGCTGTAAATGAAGGTTGCTGTTTTCATCATCCGCCACGAATGTCATCCTGTTCCTCCAGTCTGACAGGATGGTATCAGAAACAGATGAGTAGTGAATGATCTTGTCGACCATGATCGTTGCCTGTTCGACTGTTGTCACCGGGAAGCGTCCAATCCCCACGTCAATGGATCCATTGGCTGCCAGACCTTCATTATCCTCCATGATCCCGAAGTAATCTTCCGTAACATATGACTGGATCTGGCTCATCGATTCCATTGACTGGAAAGTAGGGATCATGTTATTATTGCCGGGTATCCGGTTTTTCGGATCGTACGACCCGTCGCCAAAAAGAAGAAGATATTTGGGTGCGTTTGAAGGAGCCCCCCTGTCGAACAGCATTTTCACGAAATCCCTGACAGCTGTCAGATCATGATTTCCGCTTGCAAATTCATTATAGACCTGGGTCGTGGTTGCAACTGCCACACTAAGGTTATTGCTCTGTTTGTGGAATTCTGCAAGCCGGTTTGCCTGGTCAAGAAACAATGGATGTGTAACGATCACCAGGTTTTTTGGTTCAAAACCATGAAGGTTTTGATTCGCAACCGGTTCTGTCAGAATGACCGGGTAATATGAGCCTCCGTCAAAGGCAAAAAATTCTTTAAGGGTATCAGTATTGATGATAAAGGAAAGCGTGTCATGCGACAATAACCCTTCCATTTGCCTGATGTTGGAGCGATCCGATATGTCGAGAACTTTTACATTTTGGTTGGCTCCTGAAAGTATGAATTGAGAAATGCTGTTCTTGCCGATTGACCCTGCATCCCGGAAACCAAGTTGTGATTCAGACCAGTGAAGATTCCTGCGACAATTGATTTCAATGAAATTGAGCCACCCGATGGAATTGGAAGATGGCAGCCTGTACGCCAGGTTCAGATGAACCGGGGAACCCTGTCCATGGAAAAAAGTGACTTTCTGCTTCACCTGGCCGAAATTCTGATTATTCTGAAGGTCGGTATAATCAACCGAAATGGAATCAACTGTCTTATTGCCGGAAGAGAGGAAAAACTTGCTGACCACACCTGCACGGGCGGCAACATTTGTAATGACCCGGATTACTGAAGATGTATCGATATCAGGAAAAGAAAAAATAAAATCATAGGCATTGTTTGCATTGTTGAATTCTTCTCCATACCATGTTCTTCCCGATCTGATAAGGTTGCGTTCATCAATTTCATGAAATTGAAAATCATCAAATTTCGTTACTATATGATTGGGGATGGTATCCAATGACGCTTCAGGCTGTATCCGCTTTCCTTTTACAAGACCGGCATTGATAAAATAGTAGGAAGAATCGGAGTAAAGGTTTTTCGTGTGGGAGAACAGATGCGTCGCAGCATAGTCATAGGTCCATTTATCAGGTGCTTCCCCATAAAAAAGGATATAATCACCCGGATCGAGTTTTCCATCATTGCCATCATTCACGAAACAGGCTGTTTCCTGCAGGTCGTCGATCCTGGAAGCAGAATTTGCTTCAGGGAGCATCCCCGCCCCGTTCCCGAAGACCCTGATGGTAGAATCAGCTATGCTGGCCATGTCGAACCCCATAGCCACAAAATCGTCATATGTGATCTTGTGTATCCCGGTTTCCTGGATGGCGATTTTATACCATTTCCCTGCACTCAGAACTGAAGAATCCTTGTGTGGTCTTCCCCCGAATGTCAGGAAAGAAATTGAAAATAAAATAGTTGATAATAAATATCTCATCAAATGTTTTTGTTCAAATGCAAAGATACGAATATTTAAAATATAACCATTTTGCCGGCCGTTTGCATAAAGGCATTGTTTTCATCCCGGATGACCACCTGGTAGATGTAAAATCCGGCTGAAACTTTGCTCCCGTTGTCATCACGTCCGTCCCAGCCTATTGTTACGGGGGTGTTACCGTATTCACTAATGTGAGATTCAATGGTTTTAAGGCTCCTTCCCTGAGCCGCGAAGATGCGGATCACAACATCAAGATCACCGGTATTCGCGACCGGGGTAAACCGGAAAGTCGTCTGATCATGGAAAGGATTCGGAAAATTCCCGACCTCCTGAACAGTGATCACCGGAGGATCGGACACAAAAAACCGGATCTCCGATGAATATGAATTGTTATAATAGTCCCAGGCTTTGACATTCAGAACATGTAACCCTGTTGAAAGTCCTGAAAACGGGAAAGCAACAGTGCCTCTGTCGAACCGGTCCATCTCAGGCGTATAATATTCATTCAGGACAATCGAATGAGACTGGTCTTCATCGAGTACGGCCAGGATTTCATGACCGATACCAAGCCCTGTAGCATTAATCCCATTATCATCTCTTAGGAAAGCAAGTAATTCAGGATTGGGGGATGTAACTCCCCCACTTACAAAATCTGTATGATCCATAAACAACTTTATCTCGGGGCCCGGATTTTCAGGAACAATACCGGGAACAGACCCTCCGATCAAAACAGAGTCACAGAATCCGTTCCCATCTTGCTGAGGATCGGCTGCATAAAAACTGATCCTGCCAGCGCCAACCTGCAGGGCGATATCTTTCGGAACAACAAATGAAACCTGGAATTCCCCATTGGTAACTGTACTCTTCTGTTCAGAGATCACACAATCCCTGAGGTTGAAATTCTCAGGGTAACTGCCTTCCTGCTCAGGTTTGTTCCCGATGGTTCTGTAGGTTCGTATTTTATCAAAAACCTTCGTTGAAACAACACCATTGAAATTATGAAGCTTGTTTCCTGCCGGGTCCTGGATTTCTCCTTGAACAGTAACAGTTGATAATCCCCGTAAAGTATCCAGTATGCCGTTCATGCTGTGACCATTTATTTCCGTGGCAGCAATTCTGTATGTTGGAAAAGCAACATGCTGAGCTGGATCTCCAAGGAGAACAAAATTCCTGAGAATAGCAAGGTTGTGCGTATTGTTCTTGGCCATCCGGATCATATCACCAAAGGATGGAACCGGGGAACCGTCAGAAGGGATAAGATTTCTGAATATGCTGGTGTCCAGTTTTATATTGGAAGAAGCAATAGCCTGCCGGGTTGTTGTAAAAAGCGCAACGGCGCCTCCCTCGCTACGGTTGATGACCATTTCCCCGGCCGAATACCGCTCCGGATTGTCAAAACGGCTGAATTCGCATGTGGCCGTGATAACAACCGGCAACCTGTCGGGGTTTCTCCATCCCGCGATATCTGAAGTTGTTACAACCTTTTCAAGGGCCAGGCCATCCTCGCCGCCATGCCCCGTATAAGTCAGCATCAGGGTCCCTTTGTTGATCGCGTTGTTGATCGCCTTATTGACTTCCGGAAAACGGTCTCCCGACGGCGTATGAACAAGCGGGTATGAATCCAGGTAGATCTTATTCACATTATAAACCGGATATTTTTGTTCGGTAATTTCATCCAGTTCCTCCGTCTGGTGCATATGCAGGTTGTTGTTTTCGTCATCTGCCACGAAGGTCATGATGTTCTTCCACCCGCTCATGGCTGTATCGGCAACCATTTCATAATGAATGACCTTGTCAACAAGTGATTTCGCCTGGTCGGCGGTTGTCACTGGAAAACGTCCGATCCCGATGTCAATGGTCCCGTCTGAATTTCCACCTTCACCGTCCTCCAGTATTCCGAAATAGTCGTCAGTAACATAGGATTGGAATGAATTCAGCGATTCGGGGCTCTGAAAGGTCGGTATCATATTATTATTGCCGGGAATCCTGTTCTTCGGATCATAGGATCCATCGCCGAAAAGCAACATATAGCGGAGTCCGTTACTTCCCATAGTTTCTTTGTCGTAGATCATCTTTGCAAAATCCCGGATCGCGGTGAGGTCCGGCTGCCCGGAGGAAAATTCATTGTAAACCTGAAATACATCTGCAACCTCAACTGATATACCATCATGCTGAACATGAAAGTCAGCAAGCCGTTTTGCCTGCTCCTTAAACATCGGATGAGTGACAATAACCATCGTAACGGAATCGATGGCATGAAGATCCTGGTTTTGTACTCTTTCAATGACTTCAACCGGAAAAAGGTAAGAATTGTCGAAGGCGATAAATTCTTTCAGGGAATCCGTACGGATATTGAACCTGGTAGTATCATTCGAATTTAGCCCCTGAATATTCCTGATATCACCCCTGTCAGTTATATCCCAGATAAATACATCATTGGGTACATTGGCGAGAATGAATTGCGTTATATTTTTTTTCCCGACAGAAGCAGCATCTCTGAAACTCATCTGGGGGCCCATCCATCTCAGGGCCCTTCGACAGTTAACCTCGATGAAATTAAGCCATCCCATGGCGTTTTGTGATGGCATACGGTATGAAAGATCAATATCCAGCCGTGATTCTTCAGGGGTGTATAAAGTCGTCCTTTGAGCACCCCTGGCAAAATCAGCAACGGATGATTGAATAATATGATCAACCACCACTGAATCTTCGATCTGGCCATTTATGGTAAGAATAAATTTGCTGTCTGCAACCGACCGTGCTGCAACATTTGTAATTATCCGCACGTCCGATAAAGGATCAAGGCCGGAAAAATTAAATGCAAATGAATATGTATCCTTTGTATGGTCGAATACTTCACCATACCAGGTCCTTCCTGAACTTATCAGGTTTCGTTCGTCGGCCTCATGAAAAGCGAAATCATCCGTAAATGCTGAAACCATGTTTGGTATTGTATCAAGGGATGCCAATGATTGTACCCGTTTCCCCTTTTCCTGGTCTGCATTGATATAATAATAGGAATAATCAGAAAACAAGTTCTTAGTATGAACAAATGTGTGGGTGGTAGCATTGTTGAACGTCCAGCTATCGGGTGAATCTCCGAAAAAAAGAATATAATCGCCCGGGTCCATCCGGCCATCATTACCATCAACGACTAAAACCGGGGTTTCGTTGAGGTCGTCATGCATCCGGGCACCATTGACTTCAGGAAGCATGCTTCCACCATTGCCAAACAGCCTGATATTGGAATCATTCAGCTGGGATAAATTGAATCCCATGGCAACCAGGTCATCATAGGTAATTTTGTAAATACCTGACTGTTTAACGCCGATCTTATACCAATATCCCGCTGACAGCACTGAGTGTTTCCTGTAATTTTCACCGCCAAATGCTACAATTGAGATAAGTGTCAGCCAAAGGAAAATGACCGGTTTCATTGAATGTCGGTTTTCATAGGATGAAAATTCCGTTTCAGGTGAATAGAATCATTTACATCAACGAAGGTAAATGAGCTTTGAAGATTGTTCTGCAGAGGATCCGTCAGGAAGTTTTGCTTTCAGATAATAGACATACATTCCCGTGGACAGAATTGACCCGTCATCACTTCGGCCATCCCATCTGATTGATTCGCATCGGTATCCTGCAAGACTGACCTCCTGGTGAATTGTTTTCACCTTTCTTCCGCCAAGATTGAATATACTGATCTCAACATCCATCGATATGTTTGGCTGATTATATTCAAAGGAAAAGGTGGTATGATCACTGAACGGGTTTGGAAAGTTCATCAGGTGCTGAAGGATAAATTCCCCGGATGATGCGACAACAAAATCAATCGAGGCTTCGGCCGAATTGTTATAGACATCCCATACTTTCAGGGTAAGCTGATGTTTCCCGTTAGTGAGTTTGTAGAAGGGGTAGGTAATGGATCCATTTTTATAGGTATCAAGTCCTGAAACGTAATAATCGTTCAGGATTTTTGCATCCTTGGAATTTCCGTCAAGTACTGCCGTAATGTCGTGTCCGATCCCGTTGCCGACCGTATTGATCCCCGTGGTGTCAGCAACAAATGCCAGCAGGATCGGGTTCTCGTCGGTAATGCCTCCTGAAACAAACCTCACGTCGTTCATGAAGAGATCTATCACCGGTCCTTCCGGATCCGACTGATTACGATCATCAAATCCGCCAACTATGATATTTTCATCATAGCCATTGGCATCGGTATTGGGGTCCCGCGCATAATAGCTGATTTTACCGAAGCCATATTTATATGCAATATCCTTCGGAACGATAAACGAAAATGAAAATGTACCACCGGTGACAGCGACTTTCCCTTTATAAAGTGGATTCTTCCTCAGGAAAAACTTTGCAGCGGAACCTCCGTCATTAGCCAGTGTATAAACTTCTGATGCTTTATCGAAAACGGTGGGAAAGAGGATGCCGTTGAACGATGTCATTTTGTTTCCATCGTCATCACGGACTTCACCGGAGATGGTAACGAGTGAAAGCGCTTTAAGCGTATCCGGTACGGAGGATACCGGGGTTTGATTGATTGCCGTAGTGAAGATATGATATTGAGGGTAAGCAAGCTGAAGCGCAGGATCGCCAAGAAGAATGAATTTCCTTGAATTTGGCTGTGATCCGGTACTGTTCTTGGCGGCCATGATCAGATCGCCCATTTTGGGAAAAACGCCATTGATCTTTTTAAAGGCATTGTTATAAAAATTGGAAGACAGGACGAAATTATCCCCGGCAAAGGTTGGTCGTGTCGTAGTAAATAAGGCGATACCTCCGCCTGAAGGATTGAGAAAAACCCATTCACCGGCCGAGGTCCATGACGGGTCATCAAACCTTGAAAATTCACAGGTTGCGGTTACAAATGTTGCAAGACGGTCAAAATTTTTCCATGATTTGATATCGGCAATTTCAAGAACCCGTTCATGGGCCCATCCAAGTTCGCCGCCATGACCGGTATAATTTATGATCAAAGCCCCTTTATCCACTCTCCGGTTAATGGCTTCATTGATGTCGGGATACCTTGCACCACCCGGAGTTGAAATTTGTTCATATGCATCGAGGTAGATCTTATCCACATTGTAATCCTTATAATCCGTATCCAGTATATGCCCCAACTGGTCAGCCTGTTCCATATGGATATTTGTCGATGGATCATCTTTATCATCGGCAATAAAGCAAACAACATTGCGCCAGTCATTTTTCACCGTATCCGTTTGCGAGCAGTAATGCTGAATTTTTGCCAGGGCTTCTTCCGCTTCCTGTACTGATTTCACCGGGAACCTGCCGACACCGACATCCAGCAGTCCTGACGCACCCTGGCCTTCATTATCATCCAGCAGAACAAAATAATCGTCGGTTACATAGGTGGAAACAGGATTCAGTGATTCAGCAGATTCAAAAGAGGGAACATAATTCGTGTTATTTGGCATCCTGTCTTTATAATCGTAAGACGCATCGCCAAAAAACAACAGGTACTTAGGTTCTTTGGCAGGACTGGCTTTATCATAAAGCATTTTGATGAAATTGCGGATCGCAGTAACATCCTGTGATCCGCAGGAAAATTCGTTGTAGATCTTTTCAGGAGTGGTAACCAGAACCGTAAGGTGATCTAAACTTCTGTGGAAGTCCGCCAGTTTTTGTGCCTGGTCCATGAATAACGGGTTGGTTACGATCACATAATCAACCGCCCCGCAGCCATGGAGATCCTGGTTTTCCTGCTTCCCCACAAATACCGGTGTCAGATAACTGCTACCGTCGTAAGCAACAAATTCCCTCAGGGTATCGGTGGGTAGCCTGAAAACTGTATTTGATCCATTGAAGGAAGTTCCGATGACTTTAATATTTTCAGGATCTGTTACATCCCATATACCCGGGGTGGAGCTGGTTCCTGACAGGATGAATTCGGAAACTTTATTTTTCCCCATGCTTGCAATCGAGCGGAATGCCATTTGATTCCCTGACATAATGAGGTTCCTGGTGGCATTAATCTCTAAATAATTGAGGTATCCGATCGCGCTGTAATCTTGTTTCTTATAATCAAGCTTCACTGTTATCTGCGGGTTGCCTGTATAGAAATCAGCGCTGTCTAACTTTTCAATGGCATAGGTATCAAGGTAGTTACTGGTAACGGGAGGCACTGAAATATTCATAAGTTTCTGACCATTGGCAGAGACATCAAAAGAGGCATTGACCGAGGTACAGCGGGAAACGACATCTGCAGTTACAATAGCATGAAAACTGCTGTTGATGTTGGGAAAGTTGAATGTATTGTACTCCCTGGAGGTTGTGACATCGAATATTTCCTGGTCGAACCATGCTTTTCCTGATTTAATCAGGTTTATCCCATCCTTCTCGTAAAATTGAAAATCATTGAATGTATTTACGGTTGCTGTAGCCGGTGCGGAAGTAGATCCTTCATACCCGAGTCTTTTTCCGGGACCGAGATCGGCTGTAAGAAAGTAATATGTTTCTTCAGCATAGATATTTTTCTGATGCCTGAATTGATTGGTATTCCTGTTAAATGACCATTTATCGGGCGATTCACCATAAAAAAGAATAAAGTCTCCATCATTGAACTGCCCGTCCTCCTCACCGGACACAACGATCGCATTTTCCCGAAGATCGTCGGTCTTCGGCGCTGCATTGGATTCAGGAAGCATTCCCCCGCCATTTCCATAAATCCGGATATTTTTGGGGTTTACAGAGGCAGGTGTCATGCCCAGGCTTACAAGATCGGCGTATGTTATTTTATATATCCCATTGGCTGTTACCTTAAGTTTATACCAGGCACCCGTCTGCAACACTGAATTTGCTGCATAAGAAAAAGCGGGCTTCAGTGGAACCGGCGATTCGTTCTTTATCGTATGTATTGTCATCCTGAACGAGACCAGTCGTTCGATCCTGCCTGAAACCGGATCCCTTCTCATGGGGAGAAAACTGATCGAAACATATGGTATCTTTCGCTGAACAAGGATGCTTTTTCTGATTTCAATGGTTGTTCCGACTTTATCAATGTCCCTCACTTGCTGAATGATCTCATCCGGAATTGGTTCATAAACAGCCTCCCTGAAATCACCGGCAAATACCGAGTCGGATGATGCGGTTAGCCTGAACATCGTGGAATATACAGGCAAAAGTCCGTATTCCTCTTCTGAAACAGCGCCGTCAAAGCCCAGTCTCAGGATGGAGTCCGTTTCCGAAGTCCTGATCTTCTGATCAGGCAGCCATTTCAACCTTATGCGAAGGTCAATATCACGGCTGTACAGGGATGAAGAAATCAATAATCCTGCACATACCAGGGCAAAAGCGATTGCCCGGGACAGGAAGGTCTTGTATGTTTCACGCATTTCAGACAGGTATCTATGAGTCAAAATTAACCTGATCAGGATTGAATTGTCCGGCTGATAAAGAATATTTACAAAGCCGGCTGCCAAAACAGATTCAGGAATTAAGCAAAGTATTTAACGGTTTTGCAGGATCGATTATTGTTATTTCTTCGGATAATAATTTTCATCCCGGGTGGTTAATATAATACCTTGAAAAGGATTCAGAGCCGGGTTTGAATGAACGTGTAAGGGTTTTGCCTTTCACTAATTTGCAATTAAATTTATCATGTGCCCGCTATTTCAAAATTTATTAGTAATATTGTAACCCTAAATAAATTAGGCTGTATAACAAACGATGGCCAATAAACCATTCATTGTTACCATAATTACGTTATTTACGCTGATGCAAAGCACCTACTCTCAGGACCCGGAGTTTTCACAGTTTTATGCAAATCCGTTATACCTTAATCCTGCACTTGCAGGAGCCAATGTTTGCGGTCGCGCTGTCGGGAATTTCCGGGATCAATGGCCTTCAATAGGCGGTGCCTTTGTGACGTATAATGCATCTTATGACCAATATGTGGATTTTCTGCGTGGCGGTCTCGGGATCATTATAACAGCCGACAGGGCTGGTGGCGGCAACCTGAATACGACTTCCTTTGGCCTCATGTATGCTTACAAATTCAACATTACAAGTCATCTTTTTGCCAGTACAGCTTTAAAAGCAGGTTACTTCCAGCGTCATCTTGCCTGGGAAAAGCTTACTTTTGAAGATATGATCGATCCCCAGGGAGGATTTATTCTTCCGACAAGCGAGAAACCACCTGATAATGCTACAATAGGCTCTCCCGATTTTTCTGCCGGTGTAATGCTCGCCTATGATGATAAATTCTATGGTGGAGTAGCTGTTGACCACCTGTCACAGCCAAAATCCGGTTTTTATACGGACAATACATCAAAGCTCTACATGAAAATTACCGTTCATGGCGGTGCTGTCATTGATCTTAAAGAAGGTGGTTACGGCGACGACCGCGAGTTCTCGATATCCCCGAACATACTTTACCAGCAGCAATTCAAGTTCCACCAGCTCAACCTCGGTACATACCTTACAATCGATCCTTTCGTTGCAGGACTCTGGTTCAGGTACAACTTTGAAAATGCTGATGCAATCATTCCACTGTTGGGATTTCACTACAAAAGCCTTCGTTTCGGATACAGTTACGACTTTACCTTATCCCAGCTGAAAAGCAATACGGGCGGGGCTCATGAGGTTTCTGCCTCATGGCAATTCCCCTGCATCGAAAAAAGAAGACATATCAGGGCAATAAAATGCCCGAAATTTTAGTTATATATACAAAATTCATGAATGATGAGATCCAGTAAACTTTTTCCCGCTATCACAATGGCTGCCGCTATTGTGCTTCTCATGTCCTGTAAAAAAGAAGGGTCTAGATCTACCGGATGGGAATACAACAACCCGAAAAATGGCGGCTTTGAAGTCAGAGAATATGCCGCACAGGAAACGGGCCCCGGCCTGGTCTTTATTGAAGGTGGCACCTTCAGCATGGGGAACACCCAGGATGATGTTCTGTTTGATTGGAACAATCAACCCCGTCGTGTGACGGTTTCCAGTTTTTATATGGATCAGACGGAAGTCCGTAACCTGGATTACCTTGAATACCTGTACTGGCTGAACCGGGTTTATGGAGTCAACTTCCCGGGAGTATACCGGAAAGCATTACCGGACACGCTGGTCTGGCGGGATAAACTGGCATACAACGAACCCCTTGTGGAATATTATTTCCGGCATCCTGCATACAGGAATTATCCTGTTGTGGGCGTGAGCTGGGTCCAGGCAAATGATTATTGTGCATGGAGAACCGACAGGGTAAATGAAATGCTGCTGATCCGGAAAGGCGTCCTTTCCATGGACCCCTCGCAAAAAGATGAAAATAATTTCAATACCGAATCTTACCTTGCCGGCCAGTATGAAGGACTGGTCAATAAACCGCTTCCCGACCTGAATCCAACAGGAACAGGAACACGTAAAGTTCAGATGGAAGACGGTATCCTGCTGCCTAAATACAGGCTCCCCACCGAAGCCGAATGGGAATTTGCTGCCCTCGGCCTTATCGGGAACACACTTTATGAAAGGGTTGTGGAAAGAAAGAATTATCCCTGGAATGGCAATTATGTCAGAACAAGCGAATCGAAATACTACGGCAGCTTTATGGACAACTTCCGCAGAGGACGGGGCGACTATATGGGTGTTGCGGGAAATCTGAACGATGCCGCCGATATCCCTGCTGCATGCGGTACATATTTCCCCAATGATTACGGCCTATATAACATGGCCGGAAACGTAAGCGAATGGGTATTGGATGTATACCGGCCAATGTCAAGCATGGATGTGTCTGATCTCAGGCCTTTCAGAGGCAATGTTTTCAAAGTCCAGGAAAGGGATGCTGAAGGTTTCGTCGCTGAAAAAGACAGTCTTGGCCATCTGAAATACAGGGACGTCACAACTGCTGAGGCTGCCAATCGCACGAACTACAGGTGGGCCGACAACATCAATTACAATGACGGGGATTATGCCTCGAATATAGACGGTGAACTCTGGAAAACAGTTTCAAAGGATACCAGTTCAACCAACCTGATGTACCAGTATGGCGTTGCCTCGCTGATCAGCGATAAAGCCCGCGTATACAAAGGTGGCAACTGGAAAGATCCGGCCTACTATATGAGTCCTGGAACACGTAGATTCATGGATGAAGAGTCTGCATCTGATGCAGTTGGTTTCCGTTGTGCAATGACCCGTGTCGGAGGCGCAATTCCGGGAAGGTAAAAGATAATTAAAGGAATTCAAAACCCTGTTTCGTCGATGAAACAGGGTTTTTTATTTACTTTGCGATGAAGCCAATTTCCCGTTATGATATCCATCAAACAACTTTACGATCTTTATCTCAAACATCCGGTTATCACCACAGACAGCCGGAAAATCACCGGAGGAAGTATATTTTTTGCCCTTAAAGGAGACCTTTTCAACGGCAACCTTTATGCTGAAGAAGCCCTCCGGCAGGGCTCTGCATTCGCCGTAGTTGATGATCCCGCAGTTGCAAAAAATGATCACTTCCTCCTGGTCGCTGATGTTCTTAAAACACTCCAGGAACTCGCATCTTACCACCGTTCAACATTACAGATCCCTGTGATCGGAATAACAGGAACAAACGGCAAAACGACCACGAAAGAACTCGTGAATGCCGTTCTTTCAAAGAAATTCAAAACACTGGCCACTCAGTCAAACCTGAACAATCACATCGGCGTTCCGCTTACAATCCTTTCCATTTCTAAAGATACGGAGATTGCCATCATTGAGATGGGCGCCAATCACCAGGGGGAGATCCGTTTCCTGTGCGGGATCGCCCAACCCGACCATGGAATGATCACAAATATCGGGAAAGCTCACCTGGAAGGGTTTGGAGGGTATGAAGGTGTCATACGAGCAAAGACAGAGATGTACGAATTCCTTTATGACCATGAAGGGATTGCCTTCGTCAATTCCGACGATCCACTCCTTATGGAAAAAGCATCGATGCTGAAGCTTTTCAGGTATGGGACGGATCCTTCAGCTGAAGTCTTCGGTGAGATCACCAGGCAGGATCCTTTTGTGGAGTTGAAATTGACGACGAAGAAAGGAACCATCATTGTCTCTTCACACCTGTTTGGCGGATATAATTTCCCCAACCTGTTGGCTGCTGCAGCCATCGGCGATTATTTCGGGGTGAACGAAAACCTCATCCGTGATGCGATTGAAGAATATGTCCCTTCCAACAACCGATCACAGGTCAGCCATTCAAAAACAAACCTTCTCATCCTGGATGCATATAATGCCAATCCCAGCAGCATGAAAGCCGCCCTTGAAAATTTTGCCGGCTCTGCATATGACAATAAAACACTGATCCTTGGAGATATGCTTGAACTTGGAAATGAAAGCGAGGCAGAGCACTTGAACATACTCCTTCTCATCGAAGAATTGAAGTTCAATAGCGTTTACCTGATAGGACCGTTCTTTACACGCCTGTGTTCCAGAAACGATTGGGTTTGTTTCCAGGACAGCGACCTTGCATCACTCTGGTTCGGCCACCACAGGATCGAAAATGCCACCATCCTGGTGAAGGGATCCAGGGGGATACGGCTTGAGAAGGTTGTCGGGATGTTATGAGGTGGTGAGGTGGTGAAGTGGTGAGGTGGTGAGGTGGTGAAGTGGTGAGGTGGTGAGGTGGTGAAGTGGTGAGGTGGTGAGGTGGTGAAGTGGTGAGGTGGTGAGTATTATGGACAGGGGCAGTATTTTTCGCCATTTTTCACGTTTCAAATATCACTGGTAAAAATGAAAATGGGGTAAGGATTATGGAAAAATATGAGGTGATCGGGTTGATGTCAGGGACTTCGCTGGATGGGTTGGATATTGCTTACTGTATCTTTGAATTGTCCGGAGACAAATGGACTTTTAAGATCCGGTGCGCTGAGACGGTCCCTTATTCTGAGGAATGGAAGAAACACCTCACCTCTATTGAAACTGGCAGCGCTTTTGATCTTGCCGAGACGGATATTCAATATGGTCAGTTGATCGGTCAGCTTACCCGGTCATTCATGGATAGAATGAACGTTCGTCCCGGGTTTATTGCATCTCACGGTCATACAGTCTTTCATCAGCCGCAGAAAAAGCTGACGTGGCAGATCGGAAAAGGATCATCGATTGCGGTTGAGACGGGATTGCCTGTCGTCTGCGACTTCCGCTCAACCGATGTGGCCCTGGGAGGACAGGGAGCTCCGCTGGTTCCGGTTGGTGACAGGCTTCTTTTCGGCGGATATGATTATTGCCTGAATCTCGGGGGATTTTCGAACATTTCATTTGAAAAGGATAATTCCCGGGTTGCATTTGACATCTGCCCATGCAACATCATCCTGAACAACTACGCATCGAAACTTGGAAAACCTTTTGATGAAAGCGGAAATCTTGCACGGTCAGGTCACCTGAATGAAGAATTGCTTTTAAGCCTGAATGATCTCTCTTTCTATAAAATGAAAGGTCCGAAATCGCTGGGAAAGGAATGGGTCCTTCAGGAAATCCTCCCACTCCTCGACCAAAGCAACATCCCGCCTGAAGATATCCTTCATACCGTAACAGAGCATATTGCTGATCAGATCTCCGGTGTTATTCAAAATGACCGCTCAAAGAAGATCCTGGTAACCGGCGGAGGAGCATTCAATACATTCCTGATTGAGCGCCTCGGCGCCCAAACCCCTGTCGGGATTGTCATTCCCGATAAGGACACCATCAATTTCAAAGAAGCGTTGATCTTTGCGTTCCTCGGAGTGCTCAGGTGGAGAGGGGAAATAAACTGCCTGCAATCTTATACGGGGGCATCGAAGGACAATACCGGCGGTTCAATTTATCTTAACCCCTGAAATATTTTGTATTTTTGTATTACCTTTTTGGGGTAAACCCGATTAATGTAAAATTTAATACATTATGACGGTAACAACAATTGATCCTTATTCCATCCTGAAAAACAAAGTGGGAGAATCACAGGCCCAGGCAATCGTAGAATTTGTCGAAAGAGAGGTAAAAGAAATGCTTGATGACAATTCCAATATCTATGCTACAAAGGTTGATCTGAAAGAATCAGTTCATCAGCTTGAACTTAAGCTCGAGAAAATGAGAGCAGATATTATTAAATGGATGTTCATTTTCTGGGTAGGTCAGACAAGTTTGATAATCACGATTTTGATGCTGTTCTTTAAATGACCTATCCTGAAGCCCTTCAATTCCTTTATTCCCAGCTTCCGATTTTCCAGCGCATCGGCGGTGCCGCTTACAAAGCCGATCTCAAGAATACAATAGCGTTATGTGATCTGATCGGTAATCCCCAGGATCACCTGAAAATGATCCATGTTGCCGGTACCAACGGAAAAGGCTCCACTTCGCACATGATCGCATCCATATTGCAGGAACACGGCCTCAACGTAGGATTATACACCTCGCCGCACCTGAAGGATTTCAGGGAACGAATCCGGATTAATGGCAAAAAGATCCGTAAAAAATTCGTGACTTCTTTTGTGGAAGAGCACAAGTCCGATTTTGAAACGATCCAGCCTTCATTCTTTGAGATGACTGTTGCCCTCGCATTTCTCTACTTTTTCAGGGAAAAGGTTGATGTCGCCGTGATCGAAGTCGGTCTTGGAGGACGGCTGGATTCAACGAACATCATAACCCCCCTCCTTTCCGTGATCACAAACATCAGTTACGATCACATGCAGTTCCTCGGTGATTCGCTGGTGAAGATCGCCTGGGAAAAAGCGGGGATCATCAAACCCGGGATTCCCGTAGTGATCGGTGAAACGCAGGAAGAGATCCGGAAGGTCTTCCTGGACAAAGCCCATTCTGAAGGATCGGACATCCTATTTGCAGATTCTGTTTATTCCGGCAGGGAAATCAAGGTCACGGGCCATCGAAAAAAATCCGGCCCTGTTTTTAATAATTCCCTGACGCTGGATATTTTCAGGAACCATGAACCTTTCATTAGAAAACTAAAGTCTCCTTTGGCGGGTGAGTACCAGAAGAAGAATATACTGACAACGATCGCATCCGTGAAAACCCTTGCAAAATGTGGTCTTGATATTCCGGATGAAACCATTCAGAAAGGTATCCGTAATGTAACAAGGAACACGCACCTGCAAGGACGCTGGCAGATAATTTCCCGCGCTCCGCTGACGATCTGCGATACCGGCCACAATGAAGCAGGTCTGAAAGAGGTCCTTCACCAGTTACGAACAATCCCGTTTGAACATCTTCATTTCGTTTTCGGAGCTGTGAATGATAAGGAAATTGATAAGATCCTCAGAATGCTCCCTCCTGACGCAACCTATTATTTTTGCAAGGCTGATATCCCCCGCGGACTTGACCAGGAACTCCTTAAACAGCAGGCCGCCAGAATCGGGTTAATGGGAAATTCATATCCTTCAGTAAGGGATGCACTGAAGGCAGCACAGAGGATCTCAGGGAAGAATGATCTTGTATTCGTAGGGGGAAGTACCTTCGTGGTGGCAGAGGTTGTATGATCTCATCCTCCACTGATCAGGTGGAGCACATTTACATCGTCGCCATCTGCGATGGTTGCGGTTTCGTAATCTGATTTCTTCACAAGCGTGCCATTAATTTTCACGATCAGCATCTTGAATGTAAAATTCTTCACTTTCAACAGCTCACTGATCGTCATGCTCTCGCTTTCAAAATGCTCATTATTGTTATTTAAAAGGATCTTCATTCCCATTTTGACTTTTGACTGTTAACCTTTGACTTTTGACTTCCTCTTATCTTCTATAATCCTCCAACAGAATCTCAGTCACCACATTCGCCTGCATATTCGCAACAATCCCAACCCTCGGTGCAATAGGCGGCAGATCTGGTCCGATTTCCGAAATTTCGTCCCCGCAAATGTACATATTATCGATCTTGCGCACATGGATCTTATCATTCATACCCCAACCGGCCATCCCAAGACCGGCAACCAGAGGTTTACCAGGAAAATGAGTGAGCAAAGTCTCAATAAGCATTTCCTTCTGGTCTGCAAGGTCAAATGCTTCCACGATCACATCACAATCAGCGAAGATCCCTGGAATGTTGTCCCTGTCAAGCATTACCTGGTATGTTTCTACCGTTACTTCAGGATTTATCTTCAGGATGTTTTCCTTTAAAGCCAGGGTTTTTGGCCGGCCGATCTGATCGTAGAAAAAGTACTGACGGTTCAGATTGCTTTCGCTCACCACATCAAAATCAGCGATCACAATTGTACCGACCCCAATTCTTGCCAAGGTCACAGCACAGTTGGATCCAAGACCCCCTGCACCCGCAATTCCAACTTTCTTCGTTTGCAAGACTGCTTTTATCTCTTCAAATGTCATTTGCAGTTGGCTATTTGTTGACAGCTCTTGATTGAAAATTTTTATAGAACCTGTAACTCAATGATTCGTTGACTTGATGACTTGATGACCCGATGACTTTTTACAAAAGTAACAAAATCATTTCTATTAAAATCATTAACTTTGCTTCTGATTCCGAACGATTAAAACGGCTTACCTTTTATTTTTACATCTACATATGTCCAGAAAAAAAATACTGATCAGGGATCTGACACTCAGGGACGGACAGCAATCTTTATTTGCGACCCGAATGACCCAGGACCAAGTTGACCGCGTACTCCCCTTTTACAAGGATGCAAATTTTTATGCCATGGAAGTCTGGGGAGGGGCTGTTCCTGATTCCATAATGCGTTACCTTGGAGAGAACCCCTGGTCAAGACTGGAGAAGATCAAAAAGTCGGTAGGTGACGTTTCATTGCTGACGGCGCTTTCCAGAGGCCGTAACCTATTCGGGTACAATCCCTATCCTGAGGATGTGATAGAAGGATTCAACCGGAATGCGATCAAATCGGGTATCGGGATCATGCGGATCTTCGACGCCCTGAATGATGTGGATAATATGAAATCCACGATCAAATTCGTTACGGAAAATGGAGGGATCGCTGATTGCGCCATAAGTTATACGGTCGATCCCAAATTTTCGACCAAGCAGAAATTCCGCTCCTGGATCCACCTGAAGTCACTTCCTCACAACATATTTACGATCGAGTATTTTGTCGGAAAGGCGAAGGAAATGGAAACACTTGGCGCCAATATGATCAGTATTAAGGATATGGCCGGGCTTATAACCCCGATCAAATCCGGGAAGCTTATCCGGAGCCTCAAGGAAGAAGTGAAAGTCCCTATTGATTTTCACACGCACTGTACGCCTGGATTTGGTCTTGCTTCTGCACTGATGGCAATGATCAACGGTGTTGATATTGTCGATACTTCCATATTGAACTTTGCGGGAGGTCCGGCAGCACCGGCATTCGAGATCATCCAGATCTTCGCCAACAGGCTTGGTCTTGACACAGGTGTCAATCTTGAAGCCGTTTCAAAGATCAATAAAGAACTTAAAAGCATCCGTGATGAATTGAAAGAATTCGATACTGGTGATTCTCTTCCGATCGAATTTGATATCTCTGATTTTAAATTACCGAGGGAAGTTAACCGGCAATTCACAAAAGCCATTTACATGGCCACCCATGAAAAAGAGGAGGAACTGCTTGAGGCATGCCGTGAAATCGAACGGTATTTCAACCTCCCTGAACCGGATGAAACAGTCAAAAGAGCTGAGATCCCGGGAGGAATGTACACAAATATGCTGGCCCAGCTTAAGCAGCTCAAGCTTGATCACCTTCTCCCCCGCGTTCTTGAGCTTGTACCCCTTGTGAGGATAAAATCAGGATGCCCGCCCCTTGTTACCCCGACCAGCCAGATCGTTGGAGTTCAGGCCGTGAATTGCGTGATTGATGAGAACAAGGATCAGCCTTTCTTTACAACAAAATCAATCCAATTTGTGAACCTGGTGAAAGGGATCTATGGTAAAACCCCCATCCCTGTTGATCCCGATTTCCGTGAACAATTGACCGGTGTCAGGGAAGAGACTCCTTATGACACGAAAAATTATAAGAAACAGGAAAATACCGTTTTTGAAGATTACGGCGACATGAAGCTGGCATCCAATGAAAAAGACGAATTGCTTCTTGAACTCTTCCCCACTGTAGCCCGTGATTTCCTCACTAAATGCGTTGAAGAGAATTACCTTGAAAATATCTATAAGATCGAGGAGGAAAAGAAGAGAAAACAGGAAGAAGCCCGTGCCGCATACGACCGTCTTTCACCCGATGAAAAACGCAAACGATTGATGGAAGGTTTGTACAACTATCAGTACCTCTCATTCCCTGATGAAAACTTAGGACGATCATGAGGTATGACGGTCCGTTATGCATGAATTAACATATCGAACTTTTTGAAAATCCATCTTTTAGGTATAAATTATTTCGGTAATTTTGCTGTGAAATAAATCACAAAATCAATCATTATGAACTTCGAAGAATTCAGGCAAAAGCACAAGCTCATTACTTCTTACAAATACAACTGGGCACCCATTGACAAAGGTTATAATAACCGGACCCTGTATGTAAATATTTCCGATAATGTGATCCGGGAAAAACCTGTTCCCCAGGTGATGAAAGAGAAATTCATCGGTGGAAAAGGATTTGATCTCCGGCTCTTATGGGATGCAACCAAACCCGATACAAAATGGGATGATCCCGAAAATGAGATCGTCATTTCTGGCGGCCCCTGCTGCGGGATCACACAGTATTCCGGCGCCGGAAAAGCCATTTGCTGCGCCATCAGCCCTCAAACTGATATTGTTGTAGATTCGAATGTGGGCGGTTTCTTCGGACCATTCCTCAAGTTCTGCGGGTTTGATGCTATCGAGATACAAGGCAAATCCGATCAGGAAATTCTGATCCTCCTCGATGAGGAACGTGAAATGGTCGAGATCTATGAAGCGGATGATCTTCCGTCCGACAGCCATGTCCTTGGCGAAATCCTTCATGAAACATTTGCAAAAGAAGGCAATGAGAAAGATAAAATAAATGTAGCCGTTGTTGCGGCCGGAACTGCCGCAGAGCATTCCCTGATCGGAATGCTGAATTTTACGTTCTATGATTCCAAGCGAAAGCTGGTGCGTCTGAAACAGGCAGGACGCGGCGGGATCGGTACTGTTCTCCGAGATAAAAAAGTGAAGGCCATGGTCGCCAAAGTAAAAAATATTGGAGGAAACAGGAATAACGTAGTGAACCTCGAAGCGATCCAGGAACGCGGGCGGCGGTTCAACAAGGAAATGCGCGAGCTTGACGACAAGCAATGCGAAATGCGGTCGAAAGGCACGGCCCATCTCACCCTCATCATGAATGACTATGACCTTCTTCCGGTCAATAACTTTAAATTCGGTAGTCATCCCGATGCGTTCAAGATCCGGGGTGATGTATGGAAATCCTTTTTCACCCAGAATGTTCCCGACGGTTGCTGGATCGGCTGCAACATGTCGTGCGCAAAAGGGGTCGACAATTATAAACTACGCACCGGCCCCTATGCCGGGGATTCAGTGATCGTTGATGGTCCGGAATATGAAACCACTTCTTCCCTTGGCTCAATCGCCGGCATTTTCAACCCGGATTTTACCATTGAAGCAAACTTCTACTGCGACACTTACGGAATCTGCACGATCAGCTGGGGCACGATCCTCGGGTTTGTTATGGAATGTTATGAGAATGGCATTATCAATGAAGAACGGACCGGCGGCCTTAAACTTAATTTCGGTAATGCGGATGCTGCCATGGACCTGCTTCACCAGGTTTCACGCGGTGAGGGCTTTGGTCTTATCGCCGGACAGGGTGTTCGTAAAATGAAAGGGATCTTTGCAAAGAATGGCTGGGGCGATCCCGGGTTCATGCAGGACATTGGCATGGAAAACAAAGGACTTGAATATTCACAATATGTATCCAAGGAATCGCTGGCACAGCAGGGTGGTTATGCAATGACCAACAAAGGTCCGCAGCATGATGAAGCATGGCTGATCTTCATGGATATGGTCAACAACCAGATCCCGACTTTTGAGAAAAAAGCGGAAGCTTTGCATTATTTCCCGATGTTCCGTACCTGGTTCGGCCTTGCCGGATTCTGCAAATTGCCATGGAATGACGTGGAGCCTGAAAATAATTCTCAAAGCGAAGAACCTGCAAAAGTTCCTGAACATGTTGATAATTATGTAACGATCTTCAATTCCGTGACCGGTTTGAATATTGATAAGAAAGAACTCGTCAGGCAATCGGAAAGAGTGTACAATTTCCAACGCATCTTCAACCTGCGTCGCGGATACGGTATGCGCAAGCATGATGCCCAGCCGTATCGTGCATGCGGCCCGGTTACAGCGGAAGAATATGAATCACGCGCTGAACGATACGACAAACAGCTGATCGATAAAATAGGCTTCGATCCGTCCGGTAAATCTACAGTGGAAAAGATGGGTGTTCTCAGAAAATTCAGGGAAGATCAGTACGAAAAGCTTCTGGATGCTGTATATGAACGCCGCGGCTGGACGAAGAATGGTGTTCCGAAGATCGAGCACCTGAAAAACATAGGGATGGATCTTCCGGAACTTATTGAAACCGTCAGGCCCTACCAGGATTAAAGGCTTCAGGCTTTCAACATGCCGTCATTCCCGCGAAAGCGGGAACAGGATTCAGACTGCGGGCCATACGGCTCATCCAGTTAAGTTGTGAATGGAGAAAAGGTATAGTCGACAATCTCTTTATCTATCCTCCATTCTCAATTCTCCATCTTCGGATTCTTAAATAAATTTAACAAGGTAAAGCCGAAATCTGGTATGCACTATCTCCTTTTTTACGAAGTCGGTTCCGATTATGTGGAACGGCGGGCTGAGTACCGGTCCGAACACCTCAGGCTGGCCTGGGAATCTCACGACAGGGGGGAGATGATCCTCGGCGGTGCCCTGGCTGACCCGGTTGACGGGGCCATCCTGTTTTTCAACGGTGAAACACCTGAAATTGCGGAGCAGTTTGCCCGGAACGATCCTTATGTGAAAAATGGGCTGGTTAAAAGATGGTATGTGAGAGCCTGGACAACAGTCATCGGGAAAGATGCGACTTCACAGGTGAAACCTTAATGAACTAGTTTTACACATCCATTTCAGAAATTTTTCAACAACCATCCTTTTGTACCTTTTTTATATATACATTGGCAGTCAATTCTTTGCTTAAAATTTAATCAAATCGTTCATATATGAAACCTGTTGTTACCGATACAAACCTGATCGCATATTGCGGCCTATATTGCGGAGCCTGTAAATCCTATTTAAAAGAAAAATGCCCGGGTTGCCAAGGCAACGAGAAAGCATCCTGGTGCCAGGTGAGAAAATGCAACATTGAACATGCGTATGGCAGTTGCGCCGATTGCAAAGAATTCGCGGATATCATGGAATGCCCGCGATTCAACAATTTCTTCTCGAAATTTTTTGCACTTCTCTTCCGTTCTGACCGGAAAGCCTGTATCATGAAAATCCGGGAATCCGGGTATGAGGGATTTGCTGCATTCATGGCGGAAAATAATCTTCAATCGATCAAACGGAAATAAGGAAGGGTTCTACTTTTACTTGTGGCACTTGTCCTCCTTCATAAAGGGATAAGTGAATTCAGTAGGAGGAATCAGTGTTTCCTTGATGGTTCGCGGATTTGTCCAACGCAGCAGGTTCAGATAGCTTCCCGATTTGTCATTGGTTCCGGAACCCCTGGCTCCCCCGAAGGGTTGTTGTCCCACAACAGCACCTGTAGGCTTGTCATTAAAGTAGATATTTCCTGCAGCATATCTCAGGATCCTGCATGCTTTATTCAGCGCTTCACGATCTTTTGAGAAAACAGAACCTGTCAGGGCATAGGGAGAAGTCTGGTCGCAGATTTTCAAAGTCTCTTCAAAATCCTTGTCTTTGTAAAAATAAATTGACATTACCGGCCCGAAGATCTCTTCTTCCATCGTTTTAAAGTGCGGATCTTTTGCAAGAATAACAGTTGGTTCAATAAAATACCCTGTTGATTTATCGCCATTGCCGCCAAATACCACTTCAGCATCCTTCGATTTCTTAGCAAAATCAATGTATCCCATGATATTATCAAATGATTTCTCATCGATCACAGCATTCATGAAATTGCTGAACTCCCGCACATCACCAACAGTAATCTTCGAGATCATTTCCCCCATCCTCGTCCGGATGTCATTCCATAAAGACTCCGGAATATAGGCTCTGGATGCAGCTGAGCATTTCTGGCCCTGGAATTCGAATGCACCCCGAACAATGGCTACCGCCACCTCCTGCGGATCAGCTGAAGGATGGACAAAAATGAAATCCTTACCCCCGGTTTCCCCGACAATTCTTGGATATGACCTGTACACCCGGATATTCTCCGTGATATTCTTCCATATCCCGTTAAAGGTTTCTGTTGATCCTGTAAAATGGATCCCTGCAAAGTCACGGTGATTCAAAACCCCTTTCCCGATAAGGCTTCCCGGTCCGGGAAGGAAATTGATCACCCCATCCGGGACACCAGCTTCCCGGTAGATCTTCATCAGGAAATGATTTGACAATAATGCGGTGGATGAAGGTTTCCAGATAACCGTATTGCCCATCAATACCGGCGCCATGTTCAGGTTAGATCCTATTGCCGTGAAATTGAAAGGCGAAACAGTGAAGACAAATCCTTCAAGCGGCCGGTACTCGAACCGGTTGATGATGCCGGGTTGTGATCCCGGTTGCAGCTTGTAGATATCAGATGTAAAATAGGCGTTGAACCGAAGAAAATCAATTGTCTCGCACGCTGCATCAATCTCAGCCTGATATGCATTTTTTCCCTGGCCGAGCATGGTTGCCGCATTTATGAGAAACCTGTACTTATGCGCGATCAGCTCTGCTATTTTTATGGTGATCGAAACCCGTTCCACCCAAGAGATCGATGACCACTCCTTGTGCGCCTTCAACGATGATTCAATCGCCGCCTGGACCTCCTTCTCCCCTGCCTTGTAATATTTCGCCAGGATATGCTTGTGATTGTGCGGCATGACCACTTCACCCGTTTCCTTCGTCCTGACTTCCCGACCACCAATGATCAGTGGGATTTCGGTAACTTCATTGGTAAGAGCATCCAGCGCTTCGTTCAGGGCTTTCCTCTCCTTGCACCCCGGGGCATAATCAAATACATGCTCATTCGAGGGTCTTTCCATGTTGAAAATTGCATTGTTCATCTGTAAATAGATTTATTCTGCAAAGATAATTTATTTAGATTCTTTCCATATAATAAAATAATCAAACCGATATGTTAATTGTGACATATCGATGTCAAAGTTACTATTTACCTGGTTTTAATATGCAAAGACAAAATGATCAATCGGATTTCACATGCGTTTCAATCTCCAGTTTCCTGTTTTTCAAAAAGATTGACAGGAAAACAAGTAGCACTGACAGAATTCCCATGATCAGGAACGCCAATCCGAATCCTGAAATGCTGCCTCCGCCGGATGAAGCAAGGGTACCGATCAATGCCGCACCGGTAAGCTGACCCAGGCTAACGAAGATGATCAGGACTCCCTGGGTAGAAGCCCGTTCACGAGCGGATACTTCATTCAGCATGATGTAATTCAGCGACGCCCGCATTGCAAGCCCGAAGCCAAGCATCGCTTCAGCGATATAAAAAAAAATGGCGTTTTTAAAAACAAAGCTCAGGAAGAAAAGTGCTATTGTGGAACAAACAAGTCCAATAAAAATGATGATCCTCGAACCAATTTTATCAACCAGTCTTCCGCTGACCGGTGAGCCGATCGCTGTTGCCATCACCACGGGAAGCAGCATAAAGCTGGCTTTTGACGGTTCCACCTCAAACAAAAGAACAGCCAGCTTTGGCAGGAATACAATGGAGGATTGGAATAATCCCAGCCCCACGGCAATAAAACCGACGAGCCTGATCTGTCGCAGATCAAAAAGACCAACATTGAAAACAGGAAAATGCCTGCTGCGTTCGAGCCTGAGCAGGAACATCCCGAAGACTACCGCAACGATCAGCAAGTGCAAAACAGGCCAGGTTGTAAGGCTTTCGAAAAAATGATCGGGATTGATCTTGTTCACAGCAAGGGTAAAACCGGTAAGTACGATTGCCATCATAAAAATACCGGCCCAGTCAAATTCCGGGGGTGTTTTACTTTTCCTGGATGGAAGAAGGAAATAGCTGAATATTATGATCAGAAGAGCTACAGGCAGGTTGATGAGGAACAAGGCATTCCAGTCGAAATAGAGAAGCATGAACCCCGCAATGAATGGTCCTGCCATAAAGGCTATCCCGAAAACGGCCCCAATGAGTCCAAGAGCCCTTCCACGTTTTTCGATCGGAAAAATATCTCCGATCACAGCCGAAGCCACTGGAAAGATCCCGCTTGATCCGAGGCCCTGTATAGCTCTCCCAGTGAGAAGGATGGTGACATCATGAGAAGATGCGACCAAGAGTGAACCGATTCCGAATATTCCTGTTGCGATCATATAAATCCACCGGCGGCCAAAGTGATCCGACAACCTTGCCATCAATGAGATCCCGACAAGGTTGAACAGCACATAAATGGAAAATATCCATGACAGATCCCGCTGATCCATGCGGATGGTCTTCTCGATCGACGGAATGGCAGGCCCGACAATGGAAATATCGAGTGCTCCCATCAAAACGCCAATAAAAAGAAGGATCAGGATCTTTGTATTCTTTGTTCCATTCATTTTAGTAAAGTATTAGCTCCTGAAAAATAACGACAAACGAAATTGATAACCGGCCTGCGAAAATAGGATTTTTTCCGTGTCGTGGGATATGCCCAAGGTGACATAACGCTAAATGTTTTATTTTTGTGAGAAAATCAGATTATGGAAACACGTTTCAGTCAGGAACTATCACGGATCCACCTGCACTACAAGATATGGATGGCGGATGATCGCGACGCCGGAATCCTTGGTGACGGGAAATGGCAGATCCTGAAACTCATTGAACAGAAAGGATCACTGAAGGCCGCCTGCGATGAATTGAATTACACCTATCGCAGAACCTGGGGAAACCTTAAAAAGATCGAGAAATTCTTCGGATTCCCGCTGCTTGAAAAACATCGCGGGGGAAGTGAAGGGGGCAATACTGTACTTACTGAAGAAGGAAAGCGATTGGTGAGGGCTTTTGATAAATTCCATGCCTCCGTGGATTCCGTCATTCAGGAAGGATTCGCTACTTTTCTGAAGGACTTACAGTAAACTGTCACATTTAAACTACATTATCATTCCAGGTTTATGAACAAGAAACTGACATTAACTTTGTGGCTGCTATTTTCATTTTTTACAATCTGTACCATGAACAGCCAGAACAAACCCCAAAACATATCAGGCGATCTGATCATCTTTCATGCCGGCAGCCTTTCCGTTCCCATGAAAGAAGTCGTTACGGAATTCAATAAAAAATACCCGAATGTAAAAGTCCTTATGGAATCTGCAGGAAGTGTGGCATCTGCCCGCAAGATCACTGATCTGAAAAAGCCATGCGACATCCTGGCTTCGTCCGATTATGGTGTGATCGATAACATGCTGATCCCGAAATATGCCGATTGGAATATCCGTTTTGTAAGCAACGAGCTTTCGATCGTCTATCACGACAAGTCCCGCTATGCTGGGGAGATCAGCGGCAATAACTGGTATGATATCCTGATGAAAAAGGATGTGGCCTTTGCAAGAGCGGATCCGAACGCTGATCCATGCGGCTACCGGACAGTATTAACAATGCAACTGGCAGAGAAATATTACAGGAAGCCTGGGTTGACCAATATGCTCTCCGGGAAGGACCTGAATTACATGCGTCCTAAAGAAGTGGATCTCATTGCATTGCTTGAAGCCGGAAGCATCGATTACATTTTTCTCTATAGATCCGTGGCTATTCAGCATCAACTGAATTATGTCATTCTCCCGGATGAGATCAACCTGAAGAGTCCGGCATTCAATAAGCAATATGCAACCGCCACTACCGAAATTAACGGGAAGGAACCCGGTAAAAAAGAAACGGTAAAAGGGGAAGCCATGATCTACGGGATAACGATGCTGCGGGATGCCCCAAACAAGCCGGCTGCCATTGCATTTCTGCAATTCCTTCTTTTGAAGGATAAAGGAATGAAGATCATGGAGAACAATGGCCAGCCATCGGTCATTCCACAGGAAACTAAAAACTTCACCAAAATCCCCAAAGAGCTTCAGCCCTTTGTGAAACCGGCTAAATAGACCATTCCGGGGAAGATCCCTTTTAATTTGGATATGCGATATGTCAAAACAAACATATCTGTTTTGTTTACCATCTACCTTCATCAATAACGTTAATTCATTTACCCATGAAAAGAGTTACTGTATTTTCATTTATCCTTTTACTTTTGTCATCTCCATTGACAAATGCCAATAACACCAGGAATATGACCATCACCCCTGCTTTGCCGGGAAACCCGGTTACTTCAGTCGACTCTGCCGACAGGAACAACAATTTCTATGACAATACCCCTTCATTTCCTTTGCCGGGCGGATCTATTATGATCGAGGGTGAAATTGAAAATCCGGGAACGATCGATTTCAAAAACCTTGTGAAGAGGACGGTGATCGTAAAAGAAACGCTTCTGAACAGTGACGGCACGAACAGCTTCATCGGGGCATACCGTTATGATGGATATTCTCTTTTTGACATCCTGTGCGAGAGGATCATCAAGAAGAAAAATGCGGAAGAATTCCGCCCCATCATTGATCTTTATATTGAAATTGAAAACGCAAAAGGAGAAAAAGTGGTGTTGACATGGGGGGAGATCTATTATCCGAACAATCTCCACAACATTCTTATTGCGACCGATGTTGCACGTATTGTTCCCAGTAAGACAAAGGATCTCTGGCCATTGCCCAATGAAAGGAAACTGGTTGTCGTTACTGACCTTATTACGGAACGCAACATCTCCGATCCTGTAAAGATAACGGTAAAATCGTGGGCAAAAAATATTCCGGTGAATCGTGACATTTCCCCGTTGTATTCCGATAATTTTATAATCCGGTCAGGAGACAAAACCCTGGAAAAGATATCGGATCTGCCAAAAAAAACACAATTGGAAACCATCCATACGATCTTCTATGGAAAAGGAAGAGGGATCCACAGTACGCAGCCGTTTACAGGAATGTACCTGAAAGATTTGCTTGCAAAGCATATCCCCTTTGAATCACACAACCTGAAAACCGGACTCCTGATTGGGATCGGCTTTGACGGTTACAGGGCGGTTTATTCATTCAGCGAAGTGATGAACAGGAACGATCAGTCGGAAGTTATGCTGGTGCCTTGCAAAGAGGAGAAAGATGGTGGCAGTTACCGGCTGCTTCCTGCCGGAGATTTCTTCTCCGACAGGGCAGTCAAAGCACTTTCTGCCATTGATTTTGAGAACATAATCCCAGCCAGGTAGGTATCGGGTCGCCACATGGAAAATTCCGTCTTCATGAGAAAACTCCAACCTTTTCAGCTTATTCTTGTTTTCTTCGGTGCACTTATTCTCCTGTTCATCCTTGCACCGCTTGCAGGCATGTTCCTTGCCACATCCCCTGTTTCACTTTTTGAAACAGCGAAGGAGAAAGAAGTTCGTGACAGCATTTGGCTGACCCTTTGGACTTCAATGAGCGCCACCATTTTCTTTGCGATTGCTGCAGTTCCCCTTTCCTACCTGCTTGCACGGAAGCAGATCCCCCTGAAGAAAATAATAACCGGTATCATTGATTTGCCTGTTGTGATCCCGCATTCAGCAGCCGGCATTGCAATCCTGGGTTTCGTTTCAAGGGATTCAATGCTTGGGAAGATTGGTTCTTCCGTGGGACTTAATTTCGTTGGGAACCCTGCAGGCATCGCCATTGCCATGGCCTTTGTGAGCCTGCCTTACCTGATCAATGCAGCGCGGGATGGGTTCAGCGGAGTACCGGTCAGGCTTGAAAAAGCCGCATTAACACTTGGGGCTTCCCCTGCAAGAGTTTTCTTCACCATTGCCCTTCCCCTGGCATGGAGAAACATCGTATCAGGGCTTATCCTGATGTTCGCCCGCGGAATGAGTGAATTCGGTGCCGTGATCGTTGTAGCTTACCATCCGATGATCACACCGGTACTGATCTATGAGCGGTTTGGGGCATTCGGATTGAAATATGCAAGACCAGTTTCGGTCCTTTTTATCCTGATCTCTCTATCCGTATTTATATTGCTGAGATACCTGGCGACGGAAAAAAACACAACAAAGAACGGAAAGCCGTGAAATTGAATCGGAATGCTTGAACTTAAGAACATATCCGTAGTAGCAGGTGATTTCTCCCTGAAATCCGTTGGATTCCTTGTTGAAAAAGGGGACTATTTTATTTTGCTTGGCGTTTCGGGGGCAGGCAAATCAATGGTGCTGGAAACTATTGCAGGTCTTATTGTTCCGGATTCAGGAGATATCTACCTTGAAGGAAAAAAGATAACCCGCGAAAAGATCCAGCACCGGAAGATCGGACTTGTTTTCCAGGATCATGCTGTATTTCCTCACATGACGGTCAGGAATAACATCGGGTATGCACTCCATGGAATGCAACTGACTTCATCTGAAAAAAGAATAAGGATCGAGAAGATTGCGGGGCAAATGAGCATTTCCGGTCTGCTTGACCGTCATCCCGGCAATCTTTCGGGTGGAGAACTGCAGCGGATCGCTCTTGCACGCACCCTCGTCCAGGAACCAAAGATCCTTCTGCTTGATGAACCACTGGCCTCCCTCGATACACAACTGAGGTCGGAATTACGGGGGCTCCTCCGCAACCTGAACAGGAACGGACAAACGATAATCCATGTTACGCATGATTATGAGGAAGCCTTATCCCTCGGCAACAAGATTGCTGTAATTCACAACGGGGCCATTCTTCAGAAGGGAACCCCGGAAGAAGTTTTCAGGTATCCTGCTTCTGAGTTTGTGGCAAGCTTTACCGGAGTTAAAAATTTTTTCCGGGCAGAAATTATAAAGGAAAAAGAATACGCTCTTGCCAGGATCCGCGATTCAGTGATTTTTCGTTTAACTGCCATAACGGAATCAAAAACAGGTTTCGTAATGCTCCGCGCGGAGGATATCGTTATTTCCAAAGAAAAGGTTGATTCCAGTGCTACCAATGTTTTCCATGGCATGATCAAGGACCTTGTTCCTTCAAGAGCAGGGATCGAAGTGATCCTCGATATCGGTATCCTGATTCACGCTCTCATAACCAGGGAATCAGCAGAACATCTTGAACTGGCCGAAGGAAAACCCGTATGGATCCTGTTCAAGGCTACAGCTGTAAAATTCATTCCGGGATAATTTGTAAATTTGCATTGGAAAAGGCTACAGGTTATAGACAGCGTCATTCCCGCGAAATCGGGGACAGGCTTCAGTTTTGAAATTCATAATTCATTATTCATAAATCATAATTGAAAAAAGCGTGATTTCGTTCGAAGAAGCATACGACATGGTCCTTGGGAAAGCGATTTCAATGCCTCCGGTACGGGTGGACCTGAACGATTCGATGAACCGTATCCTTGCAGAAGATATTTTATCGGATATGTATATGCCGCCATTCGACAAGTCTGCGGTTGACGGATATGCCTGCAGGTTGGCTGATATTGATGCTCCGCTCGAAGTGATCGAAGTTATTGCCGCAGGGAAAGTGCCCCTGATGAAGATCAGAAAAGGAACTTGTGCAAAGATCATGACAGGTGCCATGATCCCTGAAGGAGCAGATACTGTACTTATGGTCGAAGACATCGAATGTCTTTCAGACAGGATGGTCAGGTTCATGAAAGATGAAACCGGAAAGAATATCTGCTATCTTGGAGAAGATATGAAGAAAGGTGAGAAACTTTTAGTCAAAGGGTCGAGGATACAACCCCAGCATATTGCTGTTATGGCTGCTGTCGGTGCCGCTAATCCTCTCGTTTCAGCACAGCCCCGGGTTGGGATCCTTTCCACCGGGGATGAGCTTGTTGAGCCGGATCAGAAACCCGGCCCTTCACAGATCCGGAATTCAAATGCCTGGCAATTGATCGCACAGGTAAGAAAGGCATCTGCAATTCCCGAATACCTTGGGATTGCGCAAGATGACCCGGTGTCGCTTCAGCACTTTCTTTCCGCTTCATTTGAGAAGAGTGATGTGATCCTGATCACTGGTGGCGTTTCAATGGGTGACTATGATCTTGTTCCCGAGATCCTTGAAAAGGCAGATGTTAAGATCCTCTTTAAAAGCGTGGCTATCCAGCCGGGACGACCAACGGTATTCGGGATAAAAGGGAGCCAGTTCATCTTTGGTTTACCGGGAAACCCGGTATCATCTTTCGTTATTTTCGAGATCCTTATAAAACCCTTCCTGTTGAAAATGATGGGTTATACTGGCACGCCTTACCGCGTCTTTCTTCCCATGGGGCTGGATTTCATAAGGAAGAAAGCCTCCAGGAAATCCTTTGTTCCGGTAAAAATTACTGATGGCGAGTTATTCCCCATCGAATATCATGGCTCAGCGCACATTAACGCGTATGTAGAAGCGGATGGGATCATTGCGCTCGAACGCGGGGAAACCCTGATAAAGAAAGGAGAACGGGTCCATGTTCGACAACTTTAACCGCAGGATCAACTACCTCAGGATCTCCGTCACTGACCGTTGTAACCTTCGCTGCATCTATTGCATGCCTGCAGAAGGTATCCGGTTGATCAGCCATGATGAGATCATTACATACGAAAGGATCCTCGATGTGGTCAGGGAAGCAGTCACTCTTGGAATTGACAAGATACGTATCACCGGGGGTGAGCCTTTGGTTAGAAAGGGGATCGTTGACCTTGTCAGGATGATATCAGGTGTTGAGGGAATAAAAGACCTCGGACTTACCACCAATGGCACACTGCTTGAAAAATACGCATCATCGCTTGCTGATGCCGGACTTCACAGGATCAACATCAGCCTTGATACAACTGACCCGGTGAAATTCAGGAAGATTACCCGCGGAGGTGAGATCAGCCAGGTTTTCAGGGGTATTGATGCAGCCATAATCGCCGGACTTAAACCCGTTAAGATCAATTGTGTCGTAAAAGAATCTTCTTCAGACCCCGATGCTATTGGGGTGAAAGAGTTCTGCAAAAAGAATGGACTTGAGGTCAGGTTCATCCACGAAATGAATCTTGAAACAGGTTGTTTTTCGCTGGTGGAAGGGGGCGACGGTGGTAATTGCAAACAATGCAACCGGCTTCGACTCACGGCCAACGGTATGATCAAACCCTGCCTTTTCAGTGACCAGGAGTACAGCATCCATGAACTTGGGATCCGTGAAGCTTTATTGGCGGCCATCAGGATGAAGCCGGAAAAGGGACTATCAAACAGTAACAATAAATTCCATAATATTGGAGGTTAATTTGATTTTGGATTTTAGATTTTGACTTTTGACTTTTGACTTTTAAATGATCATGAAAAAACTATCCCATTTAACCAGTACCGGTAAAGCAAATATGGTCGATGTTGGCGACAAGCCTGAACAATTGCGGATTGCCAAAGCAACCGGGCATATCCGGTTGAATAACGAAACACTTGATCTCATCAGGAAGAACCTTGTTAAAAAAGGGGACGTCCTTACCATTGCCGAGATTGCAGGGATCCAGGGCGGGAAAAAGACAAGCGACCTGATCCCCCTCTGTCATCCGCTCCGCATAACAAAGATTGAAGTCAAAGCAATACCCGACAAGACAGGGATAAGGGTGACAAGCGAAGCCCGGTGCATCGGTCAAACAGGAATTGAAATGGAAGCACTGACGGCCGTTTCAGTCGGGCTCCTCACCATTTATGATATGTGCAAGGCCGTTGATAAAAAAATGGTCATTGACGAGATCGTTCTTGTGGAAAAAATCAAGCAATGACCTGGTTATGTATTATTTCCAGAATTATTAGGAGCTACGATGATGCAAAATACACAACTTAAGGTTCTTTCCGTAAATACTTCACTTCAGAAAGGAACGATAAAAAAACCGGTTGAAACCATTGAGCTTTTTTCTGAAGGAGTGAAAGGAGATGCCCATGCAGCCAAAGGTAACAGGCAGGTGAGCATGCTTGGAACCGAAAGCATAAATAAGTTTACTGAACAGAATTCCCGGGTCATTTCATTCGGAGAATTCGCGGAAAACATTACTACCTCAGGGCTCCTTTTGTATAAGACTCATCCACTCGACAGGTTTATCTGTGGGAATGTTGTCCTCGAAGTGACCCAGATCGGAAAAGAATGCCATGGAACCTCCTGCACGATTTTCAGGGAAGTCGGAAATTGTGTAATGCCAAAAGAAGGGATCTTTTGCAGGGTTGTCGGACAGGGAATGCTGAAGGCAGGAGATATCATCGAATATGAACCCAGGATTTTCCGGATGCTCGTGATTACCTTGAGCGACCGGGCTAGTGCGGGTGATTACGAAGACAGAAGCGGCCCGCGTGTATCGGAATTACTGACCGAGCACCTTAACAACCTTGAACTAAAATTTACTTCAGAGTATAAACTGATTCCTGACGATCCCCATTTGTTAAAGGAAATTTTATTAAAGGCCTCAGCTGATAATATCGATTTCATCTTCACCACAGGCGGGACGGGAATCGGGCCGAAGGATATCACACCTGACGTCATAAAACCATTGCTGGACAAGGAAATTCCGGGGATCATGGAGATGATCCGGTTGAAATATGGATCAGAAAAGCCCAATGCCCTGGTCAGCCGGAGTATTGCAGGTGTGAAAGGAAACTCGCTGATCTTTGCACTGCCCGGAAGTGTCAAAGCAGTGAACGAATATATCGCTGAGATCAAGAGATCACTGATGCACCTGGTTTACATGCTTCATGGACTTGATCAGCATTAGTTCGCCGATCAGTAAATATTACCTCCTATCCGGGTTGAAATCACTTCACGTTCCATTTAAGATATTTTATCAATAAACTGAACGAAATGGCTAATATTATTTATTTTTGTGCTTTATGTTAAATTTACCCTAACCTTTTGGAACAGTTCCATTCAAGGTATATGCCAAGAACCATCAGAAATACAGGAATCCTGATTACTCTCTTCATGCTGGTATATGCATGCTTTTACGCCAAATGCAGAACAGCAACCAATCGGATCTGAAGAATCTTTGACTATGAAATATTTATTTGCAATAAATCATCCCGCCCATTATCACTTGTTTAAAAATTCCTATCATAATTTAAAAGCGAAAGGGCACGATGTTGTTTTTGCGGTCAAAGACAAGGATATCCTGGAAAAGCTGATGGTCGCAGAGAATGTAACGTTCCACCGGCTGACGAGGAAACGTGTCGGCCATTCCTCCTTCGCTATTCTTACAAAAGGCGTCCTTGAGCTATTGATCCAGGACATAAGTTTATTCAGGTTTGCAAGAAAATACCATCCCGACCTCATGATTGGCACTGATATGTGCATTACTCATATAGGAAAGATACTACGAAAACCATCCATTGTTTTTAATGAAGATGATTATGAACTGAACAGGGCCTTCTGTTCTCTATCCTACCCTTTCTGCAACTGGATCGTGTCACCCCGCTTGTGCAGAGTCGGAAAATATGTTCAAAAGAAAATAACCTATGATGGATACCAGAAACTCGCATACCTCCATCCGGATGTATTTAAACCGGATCCGGATATCGTCAGAAAGTACATTGATCCGGGACAAAAGTATTTCCTTGTCAGGCTCGTCAGTTTCTCTGCAGGCCATGACATTAATCTCGGAGGGTTGAATGAAGCAGTCCTGGAGGAATTGCTGAATATTTTGTCCGGCCACGGAAAGGTATTCCTTACAAATGAATCTAAAATATCTGAAAGACTTGAGAAATTCAGGCTACAAATCGACGTCAAAGATATGCATCATATCATGGCCTCTGCTTCTCTTTTTATTTCTGATGGCCAGAGCATGATCGTTGAGGCAGCTATACTTGGCGTTCCCTCGATACGATTCAACAGCCTTGATGGCAAAGTCTCCATTCTTGAAGAATTGGAAAACCGGTTTAACCTTACTGTTAAAATTCACAACAGCCGGCCGGATCTCCTGATGGAAAAGATCAATGAACTGCTGGGTACTGAAAACCTGGCAGAAGTTTTTCAAAAACGAAGGGAACAGATGCTGAAAGAAAAAATCAACGTGACCAGTTTTATGACCTGGCTGTTTGAAAATTATCCCGAAAGTGTCAGATCTTATGAAAAATATCCGGAGATCCAAGGTAATTTCAGATAACTGGAAATGTAATTCATCATAATCAAACAAGGCAACGAAAATTAAATGGTAATGAAAGAAATAGAGGAACTGATAAAGAAAGTTTACACGAAACACATTTGGGATGATATACCCGTATATTGCTTTACCTCCGACATTGACTGGGCATCCGAGGATGTGATGAGGGAATATTTTAATCTGATCAGTAAACTGGATATAAAACCAACCCTGTTTGTCACACACCCTTCCGATGTCATTGAAGAGGCATTTCAAAACAACCGGATCGAAAGAGGAATTCATCCCAATTTCATGAATAACAGTTCTCATGGAAACAGTTTTAAAGAGGTAGCTGAAACATGCATCAGGTTTGCCCCAGAATCTTATGGATTCCGATGTCACAGGGCCTTTGATGTTACTGACATCACCCACCTGCTGAAAAACGAATATAATTACAAATATCTTTCACATCAGATTACAGTCTTCCAACCTTATATACGCCCTATTTTGCATGAATCTGGATTGCTGAATTTCCCGGTATTCTTTGAAGATGGGACACACTTATATAATCAATTGGATTTGAACATCAATAACTACATCAACTATTTTCTTACCCCCGGAATAAAGATCATCAGTTTTCACCCGATGAATTTTGTTTTCAATTCACCTACCATGTCTTATATGCGTCAGATCAAAGACTCTATGTCGAGAGAAAATTATAACAATATCACTACAGAGTTTATTGATAAGTTCAGGAACAACGGCCAGGGAATTGGAAATACGATTGTTGATATAATCAATTTTGTGAAATCCAATAATTTCCCTGTAATGTCAATGAATGAATTATACAATTATACCATAAATGTGAACCAGGAGTTATTCATTAAAAATATGATCAGCCATGAGACTACTTGAAACGGAACGGTTTTTATTAAAACCGGTTGAAGAATCAGACTTACAGGAATTGCTGGAATTGCAATGGGATAAAAGCCTGATGAAATTCATGAACTTTAAACCGTTATCAATCGAGAATCAGAAAGAATGGATTAAAACACTTGGAAAAAACAACCTTGCTTTTTCGGTATTCTTCAAGAATGAACAAAAAGCTGAATTGATCGGATTGGCCACCTTGAACCAGATCGATCACATTCACCAGAGAGCCTCCTGGGGGTTGAAACTGAAATCGGGGATCCAGGGAAAAGGGGTTGGATTCGAAATATCACTTATTTTACTTCATTTCGGGTTCTCAAATCTGAACCTCAGGAAAATTCATGGGGATAGTGTCTCGGACAACATCGGCAGTCTTAAAATGTGCGACAATATCGGCTTAAGACAGGAGGGTGTTCTGATCGATCATTATTTCCAGAACGGAAAGTTCAGGAATGTCACGCTTGTAGGTATTTTAAAGGAAGAGTTTTACAGTAAAAACCTTGAAGTACTGAAGAACCTTGGTCTGCTTTATGAATAATGGATCTCAGGACCCATCCTGTTTCTGGCTGAAATCCGATCATCAATCCCTGGATGGAAATGAAAACAGGTGCTTCATATTTTATTCAGCCAGGCTTTGGTTAATCCTGAATGCATCTGAGGAGAAACGCATTCGATCTCAACGAGGGATACAGAGAAACACTGGGGTCATATTCATTCATCCCATGGCTCCACGCTTTATTTGATCCATGGAATGTCGAAGACCAGTGGAACGTTACATGGCTCTCATAATCCCATTTGGTATTCTGATGCCATACTCCCGTCAATAATGCATTAAAACCCGAATAACCTGAATACTTCAGGGGTGCACCTGCAAAGGCATTATTGGTCCAGTCAGCATACAATGCATTCCATTCGATTTCATCAGGTACATGCCAGCCAGGGGGACAGATTCCCTGAATGGAATGGGTTTCATCATACTGCATCATCTCGTCCCATTGATACAAACCACCGCTACTGCAGTTTGATTGCTGGTCCTGAAAACAATATTTCTCAATGACGCAGTTATCGCTTTGATGGCCTGTCCAACTTATCATGGTTCCATGATCCAGGTTGGCGGCCATCCAGCAATGACCACCAAGTGAAACCGTAGGATATGTCTTGTTATCCCTGACATCTTTCATAGGATTCCCGCAACTGAATATAGGGACCGGTAATACTAGGATGGGGAATGTGGTGGTGGCTGTACACCCGAATATGTCAGTATATGAATATGTAATGGATTTTGTCCCGGTTCCGGCAGTAGAGGGAGTGAATTCCGCTGTTGCAGAATTGACGCCTGGTCCGCTGTAGATCCCGCCAAGGGGGATCCCGCCCTTAAGCTTAAACGGCCTGGCCCCTGGATGTGTAACAGGATCATTGCAGGAAACATGACTTATAAAAATTGGCGGGTCAACTAGAACCTTGCTTTGAACAGGAAGGCCATTACAACCCGGAACGAAAGGCGTCACATAATAGATCACTGAATCCCTTAAACTGCCAATATTGGTAAGTGTATGCTCAATGCTGTTACCGCTCCCCGCTGAAGCGCCGGTGACATTCCCGGAAATCTGTGAATAGGTCCATGAGAAAGTTGCACCCGGAAAACCAGAGCTGAGGCTGATAATAGCGGTATCTCCCGAACAAATGGTTTGTACGGAAGGTGTTACTGACATTTCCAACACAGGGATCACACATACTTTAATAACCACACCCGGGCCTCCGCATCCGTTCAGGGAAGGTCTGACAAAATAATAAACGGTATCTTGTAAGATGCCTGTGTTGAGCAAGGTTTGCTCAATGGTGTTACCGGATCCATTGGAATACCCGCTTACCAGGGGGGACGAGCAGGTCGCAAACCAGGAAAAAGTTGCCCCTGGCGGAGATGATTGCAATGCGATCAGGATCTCAGAACCCGAACACAGCGAATAGTTTGCCTGGCTATTTGTAATAGCAGGGAGAGGCTTTGTAGACAAATTGATCGTATCTCTGTTTACTTCCAGACAAGCATCGGAAACCTGTACCCAGTATTGGCTTGTTCCCGCTGACGGTGTCACTGTAACAGACTGTTGAGTAAACCCGGTGTTCCATAGATAATTAAATGGTACGATTCCTCCGGAGGTATTGGCATATAAAGAAATGGAATTCCCCATGCAGATGGAGGTATCATTTCCGGTATTAACCGACAGCGGGACATAATCAATCAAGGGTATTGTATCATAATTGGTCAGGGTTAACAGGCATACCGGGATTTGTGCGATGATAACAACATTTTCCAGACCTTCCGGAATATTATCCTGGAAAGGGTGAATGATCAAACCGGTGCTGTCTTCACCTGCAGGGACAACAACATAATCGTTGATGAAAGTGTAATCGACACCATTAATTGCTGTACCACCAATCGTGAGATGGATCGTGTCGTTCACTGGAGTCGTATTGGGAAGAATGAATGAGACGACTGCATCATTGCAATCTTCGATCGATCCCTGGTTCAAAGAGGGATTCGTATAGTTGGTAATAATCTGAACACCGGGAGATGAGAAGCTGTTCTTTTCAAGAAAAACACCTGAGTCCAGCCTGTAATCCCCTGCATCAGCTATGGCAAGTTTGATATGATAAAGCTGGCAAGGCTGAACAATGTACCATGCTGTAAAAACATAAGTCATCCCGTTGTATTGGATGAAATGCCCGTTACCGCGTGGCTGATCGCAAAGCACACAGCTCTGGCAGGGTGGGGTTGAATTGGTTCTGATGCATTTTAAAGGTGAATTGCACCAGTTGCTTGTAGTATCATCGCAGAGGTTATTGATGCTGACGAATTGTGAACTACCCGGCATCAGTGCTATATTGACTGCATTGTTCGAAAAAGGTCCCGATATTCCCGGACCACTGAGAAAAAAACCGAACCGGTCATTATAACTGGAATTGCAATATGTATAGAACTCCTCTGAAGCAAATACGTACCTGAATTTTATTGTATCATACATCGGATAAAAATCAAATTCGATCACTGCCCTGTCATGGGTGCTTCCGGGTGCACCAGCCAGTTGATCGAGATCGGGGTCCCCGGGTCCGTTGTTGTTGGAGGTGGTCGCGCAGTCGTCGTTTGGTCCGATGGCCAGGCTTGCCATGCCGGAAGTCATAAGCACTCCTGACGAAAGGCATATCTGGATCCCTGCTGTGTCTAATGCTGAAAAAGTCCCGATCTGGTTGTCAGGAATTGCAAAGGAGTTTCCATTATATATAGCATTGCTTATGGTAACATTTGCTCCGACCAGCCAATTCTGAACCAGTTGTTGCGGTGTCATTCCCAGGCTGGTGCCATTCGTGACACTCAACTGGCTAAAGGAAGGAAATGACAATACCCCGGCAAGGAAACATAATGCAATAATGAATGGTGTTTTCATGACGAATCGTTCCTCAAAAATCGGGAACGGTCTTCACAGGCATTTCAAATTTAATCAATTTTTCTTTAGATCTGTCATTCGGACAATATATTTGGATTACTATAGTCTCCAATCAAGGAAAAATCGTGTAAAGAATGGACAGAAGGCTGTCATTGTTCATATTTGTAGTTAATTCAAAGTCTTCAATTTGTCCACATGCAGCTGGCAATTCTCAATTGTCATTCTGAATGCCCGTTCTCTAATTTGCCGGATAAACTGATCCTTTCCCCCGATTTTTCATGGTTGTGTTTTATTGCATAATCATGAAAAGTAAAAAGGTGATATGAATACAGAAGAATTTTTCGGGAAAGTGTAATCAGTATGTGTAATATCTAAAACGCAAAGAGGCTGTCTCAAAAGTTTGAGGCAGCCTCTTTTATTTTATAATACATTGAATGTTAATATCTTGGTGATAATTAATTAACATAAAGAGCTGTATACCTGCAAGATATGATTAACTTGCAGCATGAAACAGATAAAACGTACCAACATTAAATTTAAAGAATATGCGCAGCATCAGATCATGCTGATTCCACCCTCCCTTGAGGATTTGATCGATGCTAATCATCCTGTGCGTATTGTAAACCAGGTGATCGACCAGATCGACATTGATCCTCTCTTTTCAAAGTACAAAGGCGGCGGGACATCTAGTTACCATCCCCGGATGTTACTGAAAGTCGTAGTGTTTGCCTATTTGAGCAACATCTATTCTTCCCGCAGGATGGAAGCTGCCTTAAAGGAGAACATCCATTTTATGTGGATTTCTGGGATGAACACTCCTGATCATAATACCATTAACCGGTTTCGCAGTGAACGATTAAAGGGCGTTCTCAAGAAGGTATTTGGGAACGTCGTCGAGTTGCTGGCTGCTGAAGGATTGGTAACCCTGAAAGAAGTTTATATCGATGGCACTAAGATCGAATCAATCGCCAACCGTTACACCTTCGTATGGGGTAAAGCAATCCAGACAAATAAAGAAAAAATCAAAAAGCAGTTAGAAGATCTTTGGGCCTATACCCAGCAAATCGCACAAGAAGAACTTAAGGATATAACACCTACGACCTTCGAAAAGATCGATTCAAAGAAGGTTGCCGACACGATTACTAAAATCAATGAAGCATTGAAAGATAAGCCGGTTAGCAAGAAGGTACACCAGAAATTAAAATATGCAGCCAAAAACTGGCCGGATATCCTTGATCGGTACGACAATCAGGAGAAAATCCTTAAAGGACGCAACAACTACTCAAAGACGGATCCCGATGCAACGTTCATGCGCATGAAAGAGGATTACATGCGTAATGGGCAGCTGAAGCCCGGCTATAACTGGCAGATATCTACCCACGATCAATTTATTCTATACTATAGCATTCACCAGAACCCAACGGACACTAAGACTTTGCCCGTTCACCTGGAACAGTTCAACACACTTTATGGTCAACTACCCAATAGCGTGACGGCAGATGCAGGATATGGCTCCGAGCACAACTATCAGTTTTTAGCAGATCATTTTATCGAGGCCTTTGTCAAAGATCCCTACTTTGACAAGGATCAGAACAATCGCTCAAACAAAAATCCATTTGCTCCGGAAAGGCTTCATTATAATGAAGAAGCAGATTGCTATTACTGTCCGATGGGACAAATTATGAAACGTGCTGGCAATAGAATCCGCACTAACAAGAATGGTGTCAAGCAAAAATATGCATGTTATAAGGCTCAAAACTGTCAGGGTTGTCCGTTGAAAGGAGTGTGTTATAATCAGCCAGGCAATCGTACCATTGAGATAAATCATAAACTCCGGATACTAAAAGAAAGGGCCAGGGCCTTGCTGAATAGCGAAGAAGGTATCAGGCACCGAAAGAAACGTCCGGTCGATGTAGAACCAGTCTTTGGCAATATTAAATACAACAAAGGCTTCAAGCGATTTATGCTTAAAGGGTGTGAAAAAGTCGAAATCGAAGCCGGATTACTCAGTTTAGCTCACAACCTTAAAAAATGGTCATGTTGAGACCCTTTTATTGTGGATTATCGCTGAAGAAAATGATAAACACCAGTCGCCGCAAAAGCAACCTTGGGCGGGGCCCGGGCTTCCAGGATTAGGGTAAGAGAACAGGAAGCCCCGGACACAGTTGCGTTGCGGCGATGAGGCCTGCGCGGCCTGAGCGCAAAATAAAAAAGAGGCCACCCTTTTGGGACAGCCTCTTTACACTTTGCATTTGCCGTTGTACCCGGGGCGGGACTAAAACCTATACTTTCCGATTACATTTTTTTGATCTTCCAAACTTACTGTAAATAGTGGTTTACAAAACATGGTAAAATATTCAATATATCAAAATTGTTGAAAAAAAAGTAATAAAATAGTAATTTACAGTCCCCTCTACAGTCCCCCCGACACTTTTTTATATTATATTTGTACTGTTCAAACCTTAAAACCTCTTTTTATGGCCGGATCAGTTACATTTATTCTGAAGGACCCAAAGTCTAAGAATACAGAAACCCCGATTTACCTTGTGTTTTGGTACGATAAAATCAGAATCAAAGTTTCCACAGGCGAAAAAATAAAACCTAAGTACTGGAATTCAGATGACCACAGACCCAGGATTGTCAAAGAATTTCAACAGGCGGAGAATCTGAAAACCAGTTTAGACACAAAAGAAATCAAAGTAATGAACACCGCCCGGGACCATATTGCCAAATTTGGAACCGTCAAACCGGAAACCCTCCGCGGGGAAATCGTTAATGTATTACGGCCTAAACCGGTTGACGAACCGGAAACAATGACATTTTTCAAATCCATTGAACAGTACATTAAGACCGTTAACCGATCCCCCCGGACAAAATTGAGTTATGGAACCACCCAAAACACTTTAACGAAATATTCCGGGACCCTGAAAAAGGAATTGGACTTTGATGATATCAACATGGATTTTTATGAGGCCTTTCAAAAGTACTGTTATAACATTGAAAATTACTCCCTTAATACCTTTGGGGATCACATCAAAAAGGTCAAAGTATTTATGAATTATGCAAACGATAAAGGTTATACAACAAACCAGGGACACAAACACCGGAAATTTCAGACGGTTGAAGAAACGGCGGAATCTATTTACCTTACTGATTCTGAAATAACGACACTGTACGAACACGATTTTACAAAGAATAAAAAATATGACCGGGTCCGGGATTTGTTCATCATCGGTTGTTATACTGGTTTACGATTCTCCGATCTGTCACAGCTCACACCGGACAATTTTATTAAGGGCGGGACACAATTAAGGATCAAAACGGTAAAGACCGGGGAAATGGTGGTTATCCCCCTCCACTGGACAATTAAAGAGATATTGCAAAAATATGAAGGTAGGACCCCGCGCCCGATCAGTAACCAAAAGATGAATGATTACATCAAAGAGGTTTGCGAACAGGCCGAACTAAACGAAAAAATCAATATGACAAAGACATCAGGCCGGTTAAGTTTTGACCACACCCCGGAAAAATGGGAACTTGTCACCGTTCACACCGCGCGGAGGTCCTTTTGTACAAATATGTTCCTGGCAGGGGTCCCGACCCTTTCCATAATGAAAATTTCAGCACACCGGACGGAACGCGCATTTATGAAATACATTAAGGTCACACAGGAACAGAACGCGGAGTTATTGAGCAAACACCCGTATTTCACGAAATCCCCGTTAAAAGTAGTAAACCAGTAAAAAACTTTCCAGTAATTAACCGATTTAAACCATTAAAACCAACCCCATGAAAACAAAGAAAAACCCCGGCCAAAAAGAATTCAGTTATCCCGAATTAAAACGCATTGATTGTTCTTTATATCCATTTAATGACACCCCCCGACAAGATATTGCATTCTGGTTACGGAAATCTAAAGAAAATTTGACCGGATGGATTCTACAGTTAACCGATATTGCAAAAGAGGATGAAGTAAAATATTGTAAAACAATCAAATCCCTGAACCTTTATTTAAAAGATAAAGACAATACGATATCCGAAAGTATAGAGGTTCAAATAGATATAGCCAACTATCTAAAGTCTTTTGTTCGGAGTAATGATCGAGATGAATTGAAAAGGTTGATTAATCTATTATCCCAACAACAAACTATTTATAATAATAATCAAAGAACATCCAACGCATTACTAAAGGAAATATCTGCGGACCTTAAAAAGATTACTAAGGCGATAACTGACCCCAAAAGACTAACCCCTTTCTTTATGGAATTAAAAAAGGATATATCTTTGAATTGAGTAACTTATTATTGTTCAAACCAAAACAGGCATATATATGAAACTATATTTTAACCATTACCTAACGGGACCTTGTAGTCTTGGTGAAGATCCTGAGTTTGTCTATGGAGAAAATGACACTAAAGAGGAAAGGGTAGAGAGGTGGTTAAACTACAAGGCAAAATGTGAAGTTTATGACGAAATGTTTATAAAAGAATATTTCACTGACCTTTTCTTTATCGGACCATCCCGCACAATTGAAATGTTAAACGTTCATTATGAATATTTTCCGGAAGATAAAATCAACTTTCTTGAATTTATTCAATTGACCTTAACACTATATCCTCATTTTGTACCCTTCATAAATGACGAAAGGGACCCCAATGATCCAAGAATTCCTATAAGGACCGATTTAATCAACGATTGGATAACAGAAAAGAGAAAAGAAATTAAAGGAGAGGCAACAGGAACACTAATTACGAAAATGAAATGGAATGGATCGGCAGCGTCGTTTGGCTATCTTTTTTCAGAATTGGTTGAGAAGGGGTGGATAACTCCCCCGCAGCGATCTGGAAAAACGAATTGGGCGGGTTTTGGTAAACTATGCTACCTACACTTCGATCTTAATTCAACTATTGACAATATAATTAAAGAAATAAACCCCCCAAAAGGTCAATATGTCAACAATAAACGTGACCAGTTTACAATCCCTGACCTATCCAGTTTAGCCTAATTTCATTAAGTTTTTGAATAGTCCGTAAATAGTCCGGATTGGCAAAGAGGTTCCAATTGTTTCATATTTGCTGAAAAATCAGTAAATATGGAAACATTCATTATGCACAGCACCCCACTAAAAGACCTCCGCGACATGATCGGGACGGTCATAGAGGAAAAGTTAAAACAGTTCACACCGGCGGGACCACCACCGGAACCAGGAAACGGGGAATATCTGACCCGGGCGGAGGTTTGCACACTCTTGAAAATTTCACTTTCTACCCTCCATTATTACACCAAAGACGGAACAGTTCAGGGTTATAAGATCGGAGGACGTATCCTGTATAAGACGGCAGAGGTTAATAACTCTGTTCATGCAATCCTTTCCAACAAGTACAAACATGGGAGGGGTTAAACATGGAAACGCAAACCAAAAGACAGGCAACCCCGGACGCTAAACACCTTATTTTCTCACTGAACCAGGAAACCGGTTACTTTGAAATGATCCGGGGGGAAATCGGATTTATTAAGGTTCCCGGCGAATTGAAGTTAGAGGAAACCCAAAAAAAGGCGCAAATCAAATCAGATTACCTTATTCGCGGGCGTATCGTTAACGGGAAATATTCATTCTTTACCGGGATCATTCAAACGAATTTCAATGATTGGTATTTCGGGGACCACTTTGAGATCAGGAACGGAATCAAAAGGAACAGTTTTATCCTGTTTCACTTCACACCGGCAAAGACCACGTTTGAAATGTTCTTTTTCAATCACTACAAACTTTATCCGGACCGGCGCGGGGACTTCATCAGGGATTTCATAAACACACGGAAAAAATAAACCGGGCGAATTCCCGACCCGGTTCATTAGTTCAAACCTTTTGACAGGCAATGTCAGAAAGGAATGGCAAAGGTAAGTAAAATCGGGGGGAATCCGTCCATGTACGAAATAAAATGGTTGATTTTGTTAGATTGAACATAAAGAACCCCGCCGTTCATAACTTGACGGAGAATCTCCAATTGGAATGGGTTTCTAAAGTAAACAAAAAAACAGGGGTGTTAGAGAAAAAGAGAATTGCAGAAGTTAACGGAATCGAATTTAAATCATATACAGATAACTTTCTGATTGTATCCCTCAGTTTGCATAAATACTGGAATTTCATTAACGGGAATGGTCAACAGAATTACAATGATTTTACATTCTCCGATTTACAAAAGACAATTGAAACCCTTTGCGCCCTGTTAGACCTTTCCCCGGATCAGTGTAAAATTGAAAATATTGAGTATGGAGTGAATGTCATTCCTCCATTTCCAACAGAGGAAATTTTAAATAACCTTATCCTCCACAAAAGGAAACCATTTAACAGGGAAAGGGAGACGGATATTGATAGTCTCCGTTGTAAACATAGTCAAATTATCATTAAGATATATGACAAAGGTTTGCAGGCGTATAAATTGAAATGGATTCCATACTTAGATAAAATATTCCGGTATGAAAATAAGGCCACGAAAATGGAACGATTGAAGGGAATCGGAATTTTCACATTGAACGACCTACTAAACAAAGATAAATTATTACAATTAGGCGAACTGTTACAGGCTGATTTTGACGATTTAGTATTTAGTGACAACACAATACCTCAGGATCAACTCACCCCATCAGAACGTCTTATTTTGGCTAATGGGAGAAACCCCCTGTACTGGGAGCAACTAAATAAGGATAATCCCAACTATTTCCCAAAGAAATTAAAACGGTTTCGGGAACTTGTTATGAAGTACGGAACCCGCAATTATACTGATAATTTGAAACAATTGATTAGTGAAAAATGGAATGAGTTATTAACCTCGGATTCTGAAACTGTACAGGTTTTGACCGGGGTAGAAATAATCGGGAATACCATTTTCCCAAACATAGCGAAAGGAAAGGACATTACAGTTTTTGACCATTTAGATAAACTGTCAATTCCTGTACAGTTACCTTCGGGCCTTGAGATCGGTCCGGGTAGTGCATTATACAAACCAGACGGGGACAAGGGGAAAGGCCGGGAATGGATGAGAGAGTATATTATTCCTGTAATTCCCGTAAAAAAAAGAATGTTAACAGGTGCCGGCCTAAGGTAAAAAAACGGTTCCGGTGAACAAATGACCCCTGGGGCAACTAATACTAAGTGCAATCATACAAATATGTTACAAACCTTAAAACAAAACACAATGAAAAAGAACAGTATTGAAACCTGGTTAGATTCCGTCAATGGATATTTTGAATGGACCAACAAAGAGAAGGAGATTTTTATCAAGGGTGTAAAAATCTTTAGCGGTTTGTCCCCGTTAAAAACGAAAGAAATAACAGAGCAGATTTGTGCCTATATTGACGAAAACGCAATATTTGAGTATTCACCAAAATCTTAGTACAATGAAAAAAAAGGAGCATGATCACAAAACGGCCAACGATTTTACTAAAATTGCAAAGGATTTGATAAAAGAACTAAATGGATTATCCTTTGTAGCTGCGAATCACGTATTAGACCTTGCGAAGGAATTGTTAACGGGATCAACAATTAAAACAAGGCAAGATTAAAAACCGCCAAATAATTGAAGAAGTAGGGAGTAGTCGGCAATAATAACAAAGGAAATAGACTTGCCGTCCTCCCTAGTTTCCTTCATGGTTATTTTATAATTCCCATTACCGATGTCTTCCATTAATGCCACGGAGGTACGTGAGACAATTTTAGTGCCTTCATCTGAAGTTAATGTAATAAATTCTTTCATGGCTGTGTGTTTTTAAGTTAATTACTTGATTTTCTTTAATATACCTACAAATGTATTAAAATTTTGTAAATATCAAATTAGATTTCAGAAAATCTTACAAAGATTAACCATAAAAAACTAGAAACCCCTTGATACATCTAAATTTTAACGGTATTCCCTCGCGCGCGCACGCGCACGCGCGCGCATGTCCCTACTCCCCTTAGACTAAGAAGGCATTGAAAATTAATAAGGAAGTTAAAAAGATTTTTCATATTGTATTCATAAAGATATTTTATATTTGAGGAAAAAAACATGAAAAAATCTTTACTCATATTAGGATTCATATTACTTTGTGTTTTGGCTGAATCGCAAGATTTCATTTACTTTAAGGACAAATCTGTTATACCGGCTAAAGTATTAGAGGTAAAAGTTGACAGAATACTGTATAAGAGATTTGAAATGCCAAAGGGTCCGACATATGAGGTTTTAAAGAGTGATATTATTAAGGTAAAATATTCAACGGGGATTGTTGATGTATATACAAAGTTAGAAATAACAGATTCATTGAAAAAGGCTATTGACAAGAAAAAAATTGATACAACAAATTTTGCAACTATCTACATATTATTCAATGACAAACATGACGAGAGTCAATTGATGCCATTATATTTCAATGGTCATTATGTTATAACATTTCGGAACCATATGAGATTGAAATATAAAATGTACTCTGAAGGTCAGTTAGTTATTCAAAGAAGGGGGAGAAATGCCTATAAAATGGGTCCAACATCAATATTTGATATAGAGTCCGGGAAATCATATGCCCTAAATATGATGGAACCAAATGCGGTTGCTCTCGATCCAAATACACGGTTTAAATTTGAAGTTATCAGTGATAGTTTAGAATTAGTTACTTTCCTTAAAGAAAAATTTTTTGGTTTTCAACCCTTTAAAGAATGGGACAAAGAAATGTTTGAAGAACAAAGTAATCCATTAATACAATACTAATAATAAAGAAAAATATGAGAACAAGAATTTTACTTATTCTTTTTGTTGTAATATCCTTTGGATCACGTTCCCAGGTCAATCAAGATAAAGATCTTATAATATCAGAAAATAACGACAGCATAAAATGTAAGATAATTACCACCGACAAAAAAAGTTTTACATGTAAAATAAATGGATACCTGTATTTTGGTTCCAAGAATAAATTGTCCATTGATCAAGAAAACAAATCCATAAAAGTTAAAGTTAAAAATCTTAAACTTTACGAAAATCCCGGATCCGATTTTACTACTAAGGATATATTTAATAAAATTGATTCCGTAATGAAACCAACCGTTAAATGGTCAGTAGATTATGAGAAAAATCTATATAACTATAAGAAATCTAATATATTATATAACAAAATATATTGGTACGGATTAGATTTTAGTCAAGTAAAAATTCAATTAGGAAAAGGCACAAGAACACAATTTTCACAGCCATTTTTTACAGACTGTAACGATTTTATCCTATCAACTAAGGAAATTCAAGAGTTTAGTAATGAGTTTAATTTTGTAATTGATACAGGTATTGTTATAAACAGAAATAATACAATGAATGTGTCAAAAATATACAATAAAGACAATAAAATACTGTCAATAGATTCAATTAGAACAATATTAAGGGATTTTCCTACCTCTAAACAGGGTATTGGGTTAATAGTGTTCCTTACAGCTATCAATAAAGAATTGGAAACGGTAACATATGTTGTTACTTTCTTTGATATAAGGTCAAAATCAGTTTTAGTTTGTTTATCAGAAACTTCAAAAACGTCCGGTATAGGAATGGCTAATCATTGGACAGCTCCAATTGCAGAATATCTTAATGACCTTTGGCATTATGATTCTTGGCGAGAACTTTATTCAGGAAAATGAATATTCTGACCTCAGTCAAACGATAAACACAATCAGAATCACTTTCACCTTCCCCCGGAAAAGAAAAACCCCGCTAAAACACTTTTTAAAGTCCCCTCTACAGTCCCCCAATCAAATAAAAACCCCGTAAGTCATTGACCTACGGGGAATCATCGTACCCGGGGCGGGAATCGAACCCGCACGCCCTCGACGGGCACAGGATTTTAAGTCCTGACAACTTTCCAGAAATACCAATAGAATCAGCCTTTTCGTTCTTGCATTTTGATGCAAAACACGACATTTCCGCACCTCATTTCCGCACCTCGTCTACCCAAATTTTTTTAAAAATTATTCCTTAAAAGGATACCAATATTCTATTGCCCAAAAATTCACAAATATGTTAAACCTAAAATCGAAAAGTTATGGAAACAAACAACACCAAGACTGTCTTCATTGAATACAGTTATGCCAAGAAAGGCCAGCATTTCATGACCGTGGTTCAAACAGTAAACCACGAAAGAATAATAATCGGACGGATTTTCAGGGAATACAATCCTGAAATTAAAAAAACCTATTACGAAGCTTATGATTTTCAAGGTAACCGGATTTTCGGCGATGGCCTAGATATCAGCGAACTGAAAAATAAATTCAAGAAAAGCGGAAAGTTTCTATCTGATATGGTAATTGGAATCAGAAGAGCCAACTTAAAAGTAAACCTCAAACCGCAAGTTAATCAGAAACCCGCCAGAGTCAATGATATAAAATCAATCCGGGATAAGAAGAATGGCAGAGATAAAGGAAAAACAAAAGATCACGAAAAGGAAAAGGCAAGCGAAAAAACAAAACTGAATCAGATGGAAAAAGTACAGGACGAAAAAAATCATGTTCAATACAAGGATCTCGGCAATGTCATTGACAGAGAGCAGGAAAACAACAAGTCACATGAAGTACGTGAATCAACATCAAACCCGGAGAACACAAATCAAGCTGACCAGGAGGACGAGTCCCAGGAAACTGAAAAGTCTGACAGGGAAATGGAATTGGAAGAGATAAGAGCAGACAATGACGACAGGGAACAGGACATAGACGGACCAGACCAAGATATGGACCTCTAAAAAAACTGACATGAAAAAGACAGTTGACGAAAGAACGCAGGTAAAGTTCAGCAATCCAGATCTTTCAACGAGCATTATCAAAGTATCAAGAGTACTACCTGATGGCTCCGAGGAATTCATTGGACAAGTTTATCCTGAAATTGGAAACGGGGAGGAGTCGATAATATACCGCTCTGTCGATAGGAACGGTGAAGAAACGTTGCCCCCTACTTCAGATTTTATCGAAATCGAAAAACAATATGAAAAAAACATCCAAAACGCTGTCGAAATATCTTACTTCCAAGATATGGAATCAATTATAGATGAATATGAAAGGAGAGAAGACGAGATTAAAATCTTACGTCATGATAAACACAGAACTAAATTAAAATTACTTCACAGATAATTATTCATTCATTAAAACCACAAATTATGAAAACAAAAACCGTTACGTTACAGACCGGCAACATCTTCGATCCTGTATTGGAGGAAATGTTGCAGAAAAGAGATGATGAAATCAAGGTCTTAGTTGAAAAGAATGCGAAAAACTTCGCTCAACGAAACCTCCCGGCTCTTAAAGGAGACAATCTTTTAAACTATATCGGCGAACCAAAAGCCAGATATGAAAAGCTGGCGGCCGATGTATTCCATTATCTCCAACCCGAAGCGCATTTTCCAGAAGCAAAGGTAGATGCCGGCTACTTCAAAGAGAAGGTAAAAAACATAGATTTAGAGATGAATGATAAGGAGGCTAAGAACCAGCATGACGAGAATAACTTAAGAGATTTTGCAAGAAATAGTATCCCGTCACGCATCACCTGGGCATTCGTAGCCACTCTTATCATTACCCTCGGTGAAATAACGTTCAATACCAAAGCCTTTCAGGTGACAGGGGAAAGTCTTCTTTTCGCCTTGATCCTGTCTGTCTGTATTTCTTTTGCAGTGTTTCTCTTTGCTCACATCACTCCAATGCTTTATAAAGGAGCGACAAATAAGCTTCAAAGGATAGGCATAGTATCCGGGGCGCTTGTTCTCGTAACCTGCTTATTTATCGCCTTAGCAATCTTTAGATCAAGCTACCTGGCTACCCATGATGTCCATATCAGCCCCACATATTTTGTGATAATAAATCTTTTCTTCTTCATTGTTTCCACCCTGGTTTCATTCTTTGTCCTGCCTTCCTGGCCAGAGATAAAAGAGAACGCTTTACTACTGAAACTTCAGTATGTTGTAAAGAAACGGAAGAAGGAAATAGAAAAGTTAAAGTTAGAACGTGAGAAAATCATGTCAACAATCTTAGAGAGGACAAAAATCCGGATCAGAATAGCACATTACTCAAACTACGCCGCCGAAAGGATCAAAAAAATGTATTACGAATCAGTAGGCATGTTTAAAACCAACAACCTGATTTTCCGTAATGACGGCACCCCTCCTGATTGTTTTTCTGACGACCCTCCCATCCCTGAAATTGACAACTTTTATTATTCGCTGATATCCACTAAAGACGATCAACCATGAAAACAGCAATTTATTTAGGCTCAACCCTTCTCATAATACTTGCCGGTATAATTATTATGAGGAAATCGCCCGATCAGCATTTTACTTCTACCGATATAACCGTTATGCGGGATATCACGGATACTCAAATCTCACAACCCAAACTGTCCGATGTTTCCACTCTTTTAGATCTCGATAATTCAAAATGGGATGGCGCAAACTTCAAATTCGTCGATATAACTGACGTGAGCTACAATCATATTTATGAAACTAAGATTCTACCTGAAAATCAATGGCTGGGTAATGAGTTGGATCGGGATGAGAAAGTGAAGAAGTTCTATACTGAAATCTCCCAAATCCTTACTAATGCTGACACAGAGAAGGTAGGGAAGGTCAATTCTTCGATATATAAACCTATTGCCTCTGAATTAAACTGTCTCAGTCTAAGTGCTTCACAAAACAAATCATTATTGGTCTACAGTGATTTGGAAGAGAATACTGACAAATTTTCTTTTTATGATAAGAAAAAAATCATCCTGTTAAGAACGGAACCGGACAGCATCCGAAAATACTTTGAAGCCCTCTCTCCCTTAAAAAATCTGACAGGAATCAAAGTCTTTCTGATTTACCAACCAAAAAATAACGAAGCCGATGAACTGTATCAACTAATTGCCGGATTGTACAAAACTCTACTGGAAAGTAAAGGAGCAAAAGTTGAAATCACCGCAAACATTAACTAAAAGATTCAAACCCATAAAATTTTTAAAAATGAAAAAGCGTGTAATCTTTTGGAGAATCTTGAAATGGTTTTTAGTACTTGCCTTCAAGATATTTATCGTTCTGCTTTGGGGAACCTTGAGATTGATAGAAGTAATCCTACAAAACCTCAATCCCTATCTTAAAAAATTGATTACCTAACCTTTAATTAAAACAATATGAAAGCAATTATCCAAATAATAACTTTAATCTTCGACCTTCTGAAAGGTATTTTTGACCTTCTATTTGAAGCGGGTGAATTTATCTTTCAAGCTTCAACTAAAAAAAAAGGATACCATTCCTCTTTTGCCTCCCAAGGGATCTTACTTTCCAGGTATAATAACGGATTCTGTTTGACCGGCAGAAGAAACCTGAGCAAGAAAGATTGTTACCAAAATGCTTTAATAATCGGCGGAACCGGGACCGGTAAAACCAGTATTGTACTAATCCCTTCGCTATTTACCATGCAGGATAGCCTGGTGATTCATGATCCCTCTGGTGAACTCTATAACAAAAGTGCCGGCTATTTGAAACAAAGAGGCTTTGAAATCAAAGTTCTGAATTTTGCCAAACCTCAAAATTCATCTGGCTATAATCCTTTGATACGAGCACAGACTTCTTCCGACATTCAAAAAGTAGCCTCTTTGCTAATTGATAATACATTAGGGAGTAAAGGGAAAGATCCCTTTTGGAACATCCAGGCAGTTTCGCTTCTAACCATGCTGATCACTATCTTAAAAAAACAACCCTTCGAATATCAAAATCTTTGCAATGTTCGCCAACTGCTCAACAGCCTTGGGGCCAATCCTGAATCAGTCGATACGCTATTCAGCGAATATGCCGATGATACTCTGTTTACAGAATACAAATCCTTTATTTCCTACGATGAAAAAGTAGTTAGCGGAGTAATCGCTACCTGCAAAGCAGCCCTTCAAATTTTCAATGATGAATATGTAGCCAAAGTGACCTCCTTCGACAATCTAGACCTGATGGAGTTCAGAAATAAGCCGACAGCTCTGTATATTCAAAATTCCATTGCCGACCAAAAATATTACAGTGTCCTGACTTCATTGTTCTTTGAGCAATTCTTTGCCTTTCTCTTAGGACGTTTTCCGGAGAAAAAGGAAAAAGACATTTTTCTCTTGATTGACGAAGCGGCTTCTTTAAACCTGCCCACTTTACCTTTGGCAGTTGCCAATGTTCGGAAACACCGTTCAGGCATTATGCTTTTGATTCAGGATTTTAATCAGTTGACACATCATTACGGGAAATTTGATGCGGATGGCATTAAAGCGAATTGTTTTACCAAAATGTACTTCACCGGAGGATCTCTTGAAACTACCAAAGAACTTGAGCAAACCCTCGGGAAATATGAATATGAAGATAAGAAAAAAGGAATGGTGACCCGTTCATTAATGACCAATGACGAAATCCGAACTATGAAAATCAACAAAGCTTTACTCGTTTGCGGTCATCATCCACCGATCATAGCAAGATTGAAGCCTTATTATAAAAACAAGACTTATCTGCAATACAGCCAGCTCGAATCTCCGGATATTGAAACAGAGAAGCTTGCCTATGTCGTTCCATTATTACTCCTTGGATCTACCAAGAAATACCATGAAGAGAACCAGGAAGCATAAAGGGGCAATATGGGATTATCTCGAGACCTCCGGAGTACTTGAAAATGGCACAGATGAAGAGATAAAAGCGGCAAAAAAGGCATACAGAAAAGGATACTATCTAAGCTATAAAAGAAACCAACGTGCCAACAAGCCAGAGTTTATTATCAATTTTTCATCAGAGAATGGGGAGTATAGCAAGGTAAAGATGGCCGCAAAACATCATAAGATGACCGTGACGGCCTTTATTCGATCATCAGTACTGGCATACCTGCAACAACGATTTCTCGTCCCTAATGCATTCCAAGTAGCCCATTTAGAGGAAACCCTCTCTCAATGTTTAAATGAAATACAAAAACTCGTCGGAGCTAAAGAAAAGTACTATTGGTCAAGAGAAGAAAAGTTTGAAGCAATTGAAAAAAGGATTGAAAAACTTGAATATGACATAGATCAAGTATTTCGAAACCCTCCATTACTCCATCATGATAATCAAAATCAAATCCTTTAAAAAGCCCGACTTCAAGAGACTGCTTGAATACATGCTCAATGATGAAAATCGCCTTTTTAACAGTAAAGACAAAAGTTTTTTTATCAGTCACAACTTAAAGGGAAGAAAGATTGATGGGCTGGTAAAGCAGTACTTGGAGAATGAAAAATTCCGTAAACGCAAAAGGAAAGACAGCGTAATTCTTACTCACGAAATTATTTCCTTTCATAAAGACGATTCAGATAACATTAACATCGAAAAACTGGAAGAAATCGCCAGGGAGTATATCAAACAAAGAAATAGCAGGGGAATATATGTAGCTGTCCCTCACTTTGATAAAGAACATTACCATATTCATATCTGCGCTTCAGGCGTGGAATACCGGTTTGGGAAATCTCTGAGAATGTCCAAGGCAGGATTCCAGAAACTAAAAAAGGATATCCAAAATTTTCAGATCGAACGGTTTCCGGAAATTTCCAAATCCTTGGTAGCTCATGATAAAAAAGGGAAGTCTCGACAAACGGAAAAGGAATACCAGCAAAAACTTAGAACCGGCAGGACTACTAAAAAAGAAAATGTCAGAGAAGCGATTGAGTCCTGTATAAAAACATCAAAATCAAAAAAAGAATTTTACACGAAGCTTAAAGAGTCTGGCTTTGAGATTTATAAAAGAAGCGGAAAGATCACCGGCGTTGTCTTGGACAAAATGAAGTTTCGCTTTGCTCGTCTCGGATTTACGGATGAAAGGTTTGAAGATCTGAATCAAGGCGATACACGAAGGAAAGACTTAAGTGAACTTAGAACGAAACGGGGAAAAACTATTATTCGCAACCGATAACCTCTATTAATCACATGCATCATATTAAAAATCAAGCTCCGCTTGATGTATACACAATTGTAACAAACAGAATAATTGAATTGCTTGAAAAAGGCGTCATTCCTTGGCAAAAACCCTGGACCGAAGCCGGAATACCCAAGAATTTGATTACCGGAAAGAATTACCGGGGAATCAATGTCTGGCTATTAAATTCCTTAAACTACGCACAAAACAGTTTTTTAACATTTAAGCAGGTGCAGGATTTAGGAGCTTCAATAAAAAAAGGTGAAAAAGCCAATTTGGTAGTTTTTTGGAAATGGCTTGAAAAAGAAAATAAAGAAACAAAGGAAGTTGAAAGAATACCTTTACTAAGGTATTACAATGTTTTCAACATTGATCAGTGTACCGGAATACCCAAAGAGAAATTACCCCAAGTTATTGAAAGTAAAATTGACCCAATTGAAGCATGCGAAAAGATTATCACAGAAATGCCTAAGCGACCTGATATTCGACATGTTGAACAAAGAGCATATTACAATAGATTGGAAGACTACGTAAATTTACCTAGAACAGAAACCTTTAAAACCAGTGAAGCATATTATGCTACACTTTTTCATGAGCTAGTCCACAGCAGTGGACATCCCGATAGATTAAACAGAAGGGAACTGACGGATAGCAAAGGTTTTAACTCACAGGATTACGCCGTTGAAGAATTAACCGCTGAAATGGGAGCATCTTACCTCAAATCTTATGCAGGAATCCCTATCGAACAACTTGATAACAATGCAGCTTATATCCATACCTGGCTAGAAAGATTAAAAAATGACAAACGGTTTATAGTTCATTCCAGCGCCCAGGCACAGAAGGCAACTGATTTTATCCTAAATATCAGGAATGAAGAAAAGGAATTGGATATTCCTGAGCAAGTTGAAGATCTTGATAAAAACACTGTAAGGGAAGGGGAATTGAAAGAAACAAGAGGAAAGGAAAAAGAAAAATCTTTCGGGATTCAAAAATAAAGATCTAGCTAACACAGAGAATTTTTAAAGACTTCTTTTATCCAGATTTGCATTTAGTAATAAAATCATCAAGTAATTTAAGTTCCGCCTCAAGCTTAGAATTTTTTGGTACCGCTGGGTTTATCCCAGCTGCCATATCATGAAGCCAGTTTGAAGACTCAGTCATTCCATCATTTACGTCTTTAATTAAGGTTGGGTTTATATCAAGACTGTCTAATCTTTGAGTTTGCACACTTTTATTAAATCTTTGAACAACTCCTTTTAATAAACGCTCTTCAACAGCTCGTTCCCAAGCTTCTCTAAGGTATTCATACCACCCTTTAACTTCTTTTCTGTATAGATCACGGTCGCCAGTCTCAAGCTTCTTTATTCTAACCAAATCGTTTCTTAAATAACCAACTCTGCTTTTTACATTCAAAGCAAACCAAGGGAGTTCTTTTTTTGTTACGCCAATCCGGTCACCATTCTTGCTCATTGATAACGAAATTTGCTCAACGGATTGAGCTTTGGCATAATTTTGTAATTCTAATAGAAAAACGATATCGTGGGTTAGAACGATAACTTGGCGTTCCCTTGCCTCTTTTACGAGTCTTTTTGCAATAGTACTTCTTCTTTCGTGATCAAGAGATGTGACAGGATCATCAAAAACAATTCCAGAATTATTTCTGTCCAATTTTGATTCTGTCAGGAAATCTGCCAAGGCACTAACAGTCTGTTCTCCTTCACTCAAAATATCGCTTGGATCATATCCTCGCGCAAATTCCAACTTAAGCCCTTTGACAGTAGTGGCATCCCGGCCATGAGACTCAACTTTGAGTCCAAAATTGCAATCAAGTTCTTCCGTCTCTTTGTTAAAAATTTCGACATACCGTGATATTACCAGTTCACCCATAATTTCTGTCTTCTTTCTGGTAGTATTACCTCTTGCTGTTGCTAGATTTATGGGTACTACAGCATTTTCCCAACGCAACCATGCAATATGTTTTTTTATTTTAGAAAGTATTCTTGACGCCTGTAGTTTTTGTTCGAGACAAGTTATCTCCCCATTTAGAGACTTTATTTCAGGGGTAGGATCAACTAGCCCAGCTTCAGTTTTCTTTTTTAATTCAATAAGTTTGTCTATCGGCTTTAAGTTTATCCCTGGATCAGAATAGCTAACTTTTTGCTCCTTCCCGACCATATCTATCCAGTTCAAAAGTTGAGTATTTAGATCATGAAATCCTTTTATAATCTTTTCTAAATCTGTCGCAATATCTTTTTTAAGAATTTTTATGGCAATTTCAGTCTCTGAAAAGGCTGGCCAAGTCTTATTTATTCGTTGCAGGTCTTCCACTGATGCTCTAAGTTCCTGCCTTGCTTTCGCCAGTTCGGTCTCTGCCGTACTCTTTAAAAAATCCCAGTAATTACTAAATAATGTTTTTTCCTTCTCTTTAAGAGATTGCCTGCAAAGAAGACAATGTTCAGGCTTAACCCCAGAATTAGAAGCAGTTTCTTTTTCGTAGAGTTTTTGAGCTGCTATGATTAATGACTTCCATTCCGGACTGCCAATATTTTTAAAAGAAGCAAAATCAAAATTTTTAACGCTTAACTTATCGGCTATTTTAATTTTATCTTGAATCTCCTTTACCAAATTATTGATCGTTTTGGCTTTTATTCCGCTCAGACATAAGCTTTTGGTAATGAGAGTCTTTTTAAATGTATCAAGATCGTTACATTCATCAGTCAATTCCTTTTTTTGTTTTGGTACATCCTGCTTTAGTTTTTTTGCAACTAACCTTTTTTTCTCTTCAAGTACTGTTTTGTCGACCGGTGTAAATTTTAGAGCATTATCAATTTCCTTATCTGTAGTTTTATGAGACAACGAATCTAAGAATTCGGTGACAACAGATGTGCCTGTATAGAGACCTTCTACCGGATTATCCTGCTGCCTTGCTTCTATTTCCTCAGTCAGTTTTGCCTCGATATTTACTATGCTCTTGAATACCTCATCAAAGATTTTTATCCTTGAAGGGACAAATTCAACTTTATTCTCACTATTTAGGTGGATCAAAGCACTTTCGTGATCGAAAACAGAAAAAGATTTAAGAGCCTCATGGGTCTGGCCTAGAATATAGTTAATAATATGTGAACCTGAGTCATCGGATACATGAAAATCAGCTGTCGCCTTTTTCGCCCGATCAGAAGTGTTTCTTGCGTTTGGTAACAATTTTCTAGGTTTTCTTGAAAGACAAGCATTACTTAGAAGTCTTCCTATGCCTGATTTGCCTGTTCCATTGTCTCCGTAAATTATTGTCAAATTTTTACCAAACTCAAGAAAACAACCCTCGTCGACAGCATTTACATCTTTTAAGTTTTCAATTTTATCAAGTGAAATTTTTGCCTTTTGAGTATCGGCCCCATTTAAATCAAGAGTAGGAAAAACAATCTTAACTCTACCTGGTCCAACTTTTATCACGCCAGAATCTTCCAAGAGATACTTATAACATTTCAAAATATCTTCATCATCAAGAATCTCTTTTGTCATGTGCAATTGCCACAAGTACTGTTCCCAATAAGGCTTGCTTTCCAGCCACATTTTAAGACTATCAACTTTTAGCCTTTTCATTTTTTTTCCAATTTCTTCACTCATAAAACTAACTTTAGAATAGACTATGCCACGGCCCAAGTAGTTACGTTTTGATGAACAAGTTGTTGCCACTGTAATTCACCCTGTGAGGTTTGATTTGATTGCCATTGGTTTTCAAGCCAAGTCTTTAACAGACTTGAATTAGAAAAGTTATTTTCAACACCTACCTGTACAAACTCAATGAATTTCTCCAAGGACAAAGGGATAATCCGAGTAGCACCACCATAAAGGTCAGTATAATTTTTATTAAGATTATAAAAGAAAGCCAACGTTCCTTGTGAAATATTAGGAGCAATAAAAATACAATATGTATCTCTATTTACTAGGCGTTTAAAGTTTCCATAATGCCTCGGAACAGAATCTCCTTCCATTTTAAATTGAGTTTCTCCAGAGGAAAGGGTAACTTCACCCATGATAGCAAAATCATCAAATTCAATTTCTAAATCAGGTTTATTGCCCGGTGCAGTATTCAAAGGCATTCCATCCAAATCCATAATAAAATTACCATCTATGCGTCTAGCGTAATTTAGCATTACAAACGAGCGCCAAGTATTCCATTCAAGGAATAAAGATGGATCAGGAGCATCCTTATCAATAATACTCTGGAATACATCAAGTATATCCTGAAATTCTTTGCGACTGCGTAATTCGATCTTTTTTTCCTCTATATTCTTCTTCTGGGTGGTTATCTTAAGATCATCAAAAATGTTCTTTAATTCTTCAATCCCCAAATCCAATTCTCCAGGTCCAAATTTCTTCAATCCTTCAATTTTGTGAATTAACATAGTCTTGTCATCTGAAAGGAGGGGAATAGAATAAGGATTAAACATATATTCCTTGAATTCGCTCAAGGTTTTATATTCTGTAGGTTCTCTATTAATATTAGAAAGGATAAATTGAACCTCTTCAGTTTTATACGGTGAAATAATCAACCTTAAAGTTTTTTTCTCAAATGTAACTAATTCAGTGGCACGCACATATCTAATAATTGCGTCAGCATAATCTTTCATATTTGACTTCTTCGTTCTGATAAATTCCTTCAAGGACGAATCTTCACTTTCCCTTGTAGCTGTATCACCTCGCTCAATTTCATTACCATAGATTTCTAGAATTTCTCTTTCAAAAACCTCATGTACATACATTTTTCTACTTCCAGGATACGATCTGCTACCTTCCCTAAAAGCTATAATTTTTTTAATGATCACGTCATATTTGGAAATATTTACCAATTGCAAAAAGAAAATAGCTAATTCAGTCTTTGAAAGACTACCGAGATCGAGTATCAACCTAATCAATTCCAGGTAAGGTTTAACAAAAAAGTTAGTGGTTCTTGATTGTAAATGATATGGAGATGGAAGCTGAAACTTTAACAATTGACGAGTGAACGTTTCATCTATACGTTTCTCCGTTAGCAATAATTTTCCAGCAGAGGTGAGATTTATTACCGGTTTCAAGTCAATAAAACCTAACGCTTGTGGGGCTCTCGTAATTCTATCTCGAGCTGCAAAAGCAGGATCAGATGGGTAATTCTCACCTTCATAAAAAGAAGAGTGAAATAACTGATCAAAAAATTCAGCCTGTAATTCCTGATTTCCAGACCATACCTTGCCTTCAAAACTTGAACACAACAATCCAATCTCTGGAATGATTTTACTTATTGTCCTTGGAGAAGTAAAACCGAAAATAGTTTTTGATTTACTTAGATTAGCCATATTTATTCCCAAAATTTATTTTCATCAACGGATGCAGATTTAGGTTGCAGAATATCCTTACCAGTTAATTTGTATTCTACTATTCGTTTTTTTGAAATTTCAAGTGCTTTTTCCGATATATCACATCCAACAAAGGTGCATTTGTTTTTTAGGGCTGCTATCGCTGAGGAAGCACTACCTAAGAATGGATCGCAAACAGTAAAATTCTTATCTCCACTTGCAAATATCATTGCTTGGAATACTTCAACTGGTTTTTGCGTTGGATACTTGCTCGCGTGTATTCTTTTGAACCTCCAAACGTCAGGAAAGGTCCTATTTCGTATATGACGGTTATTACCATTAGTAGCAAAGATAATATATTCATGCCGTCGTCTAAAGTAATGCCCCATCCCAATATTCACCTTATCCCAAGTAATTAAATTTTTTACATCAAAGTACTCTCTTACTAGATGACCAAGGCTAAGCATGGAAAATGAATCAAACATGATATAGATGTGTCCTGTCGAGGGTTTAAGGACCCGTTTACATTGTGTTAAAAACAATCTATAGTTCTCAGCCGAATCTTCAAACTCACCAAACCATTTTCCGTTCTCCTTGCCTTTGTCTGAATATTGACCAACTATTCTACCTTTACCAAGCATAAGTTTATTGTTCATTCCAGAATAAGCTGGATCAGTGACAATAATGTCTACACTTTGATCTGGTAATTTGCTTAGAAACGAGATCGCATCATCTCTAAATATCTTAACAGAGTTATCAGAGGATGAATAATATAAGGTTTTTTTTGGGCGTACTTTTGGGCTACTCTTAGTCATAAAAATTTCTAATTCAACAATATATCAATGCTCGTAATAAATTCATTTGTATTCATTGTACACGATTCAAGCGTATTTTCAAGCTCCTTCGAACAAAGGTAAAAAAAAGGACTTCTGCAACGGCCTTTTATCTTATTTAAGGACCAACAAAGGATCGTTAACGAAATCAAAACTGAGTTAGATTTACAAGAAGAAACAACAATTCAAATAGAAGCGAAGAGGAACAAGATTGCCAAAATTATTGAAAAAGCAATAAAAGCGTTAGCCATCCATAGGAGATTAATGATGATTTTTGGGCTTGTTATTTTACATATTATGTATATTTACATGAGTTATTCATACCCAAATTTATTATCCCATGAAAAAGCCAGCTTCTGAACCTAAATCAAAAGCTCAAAATCTAAGCTTTAACGTTTTGAATATTCGTCTTCATTCAAACTCAAGAACGGGCCCCAATGCTTATTTTGAAATTTTTGAAAAAATTGCTGATTCAAGAACAGTTGTGCAAGTTTCGATTGATAGATTTATAATCTTAAGGACAAAGTTTGTCACAGAAATTTCAGGACAAAAGATTATTTATGGTAAAATTGCCGGATTCACAAAAATTTCAGAAACCAATTGGCTAAATATTAATAATTTAGAGGTGGAATCAGTCGTAATTCCCGCTGATCATTTTCCTAATATTCGTGAAACAGACTATATATTCATTCCGGCTGCACATAGAATTGCTATTGTTAAATCTCCCCAATTCGGACTCTACAATGCAATTAAATTCTTGAACGAATCATTACTAAAAGTAATTGGTAGTGATGAACAAATAGACGTTATTATTGAGCAAAGTTCTGATATTTTCAAGGAAATTATGGAGGCTCCAATTATCAGGAGTCTTGACATTGAAATATCCTATAGTAATGCTGATATTAAACATGGTGAATATTATAAATGGCTTGATGATGAATTAAGGGAAGCCGAAGTCGGAAATATTAAGCTCTCAATCCGGCCAGATCAAAATAATGAAATAAAAATTGATAACAGCCAACTTATCAAGGGCGCATTAAGCGTTGCGCAAAGTAATGGTTCTGTGTCAGCTACTATTATTACACCTGAGAGAAAGAGAAAAAAAATAATTACAAAGTTTCACCCTGAGATATTTCGGAGAAAGATAGATCATCCCGATGAAAAAAATCCAAGTATTTTTGCAATGATAATGGAACGGTTTAGAAATAAGTCACATGAAGGAAACTGACCCTGTAAAAGCTAGACATAAAAAGGGCATTATTGGAATCATCCAGTCATATGGATTAAGCAATATTATATGGAGCTTCCCCTCAATTACTAGCTTATTGCTCTCGATTTTGGTTGTGGGTTTTCTATATTTTAATCAACAGTATAATAGTCATGATATATTAATAAAATTGTCAGACTTATCACTTTTAATATATCCAAGTCTGCTGGGTTTCAGTTTAGGTGGCTATGCTTTAATTATTGGATTTGGTAATACTTCCTTACTAAAATCAATGACTCGAACCAAAACAGATAAAGATTTCACAATCTTTCAAAGGATGAACGGGATATTTGCTTTCGGACTACTATTACAAGTGCTCGAACTAATATTCGCCTTTATTATTAAATTTACGAACATTCTCGAAGGATCCAACAGAATTTCTTTTTTCCTCACACATCCCAATATTAGCCAGATATTAAATTTAGGTGGCAACTTTCTGCTTTTATGGTGGGCTTGTTGGAGTCTAATTATGATCCCTTTCATTGTGTCAAATGTTTTCTTATTCGGACAAATGCACCATCTATACTTGACGAAACAAAGAATGATAGAGGACAGACAAAAGGAGGCTGAGAAACAAAAAGAGCCGAAGGCCTAGCTTCTGCTCACTACAGCCAACAATAACTTGTGGCTTTTTCATTCTTTTCGCTACGCTTCATTCAATAAATAATCACAATCCACAAGCTGACAATAATATAGTAGGGTAGTAATTCCGAATTTAGGGGGTACGGGGGACAACGTCCCTCGCAAGATTGCGTGTGGCGGTTTACGAAGTTTACCGTCCACACGCAATCTTGCTATTGAGCCGGCGAGCTTGAATTTAGCTGTGCCGAAGGCTCAACAATGGGTGACTATATACGAGATGGGATTAGTTCTCACCCAGGAAACCCGAAAGATACTTTCTACATCGTGTACTAAGTTCATCAGCGATTATACTTAGAGTGTCTCCCATGAAACCATCTTCTTCTGCTCTTGCTAATGTACCCCTTGCTCCTTCATATAAACGTTTAGTTAAGTCTATAATGTCTCTAAGGTATGAGGTACTTAATATTCTCGCACCATCCTTTTCGGGGTTAATAAATTTAGCCTTTTTATCAGCCATTTCATTTATAAAACCAAAATAGATGTCATCTATTTTTTCAAGTTCTTCAGATAAAAATTGAGAAAGTTCCATAATCCTGTGTTTTGATGAATAACAAATATACGGAGTTCAACAGGTCGAAAAAGAAAAGAAGTTGGGAAAATATAAATTTGTTATTGTATAATGGCTTCCCCCTTAGTGACTATAATAGAAAAACCTCTTCTATAAAAGAAATTTTAAAAAGAACCAAAAACAAAGTATTTGTAATTGTATTGTGTCGATGTTAATTGGGAGATAACCTCTTTAAAGCCTGTGTGTGAGGCGTTATCCTCAATTAATATCGAAATTATTGTCACTTTTTTGTTGACTTATATGAAAAAACTCATTAAAGACATTGATAATAAAGTAAATAACCATAGAATTGAACTCCTCTTTTGATGATCAGAATAGTTTAACCTTTTTATGTTACCCACTCAAAATTACAAAGTGACTTTATAAAAGCCCAATGCAAATGCATTAGGCTTTTATTGTTAGCTAAAGTAACCCTTCGTCAGCAAAAGTAAAATAAGCACCGCTTGATGCGATGATTAAATGATCGAGAACTTTTATATCCAAAAGACTCCCAGCTTCTTTCATTCTCTTTGTCAATGTTATATCCGATTCACTAGGTTGAATATTCTGTGAGGGATGATTATGACAAAGTATCAAATTACTTGCATTTGTCTGAAGCGCAAGCATAAAAACGATTTTTACATCGACAACGGTTCCACTTGTACCTCCTGAACTTAGTCTAAACCAGCCCAGGATGTTGTTAGCCCTATTGAGAAGGAGCAAATAAAACTCTTCCTTAAGCTCAATGGTGTTTATATCAAAAAGGGGATAGAGAGCATTAAATGCATCTCTGGAATTCAAAATCTTCGTTTTGTTGCTCGATTTTGTTTTATAACTCACAAAAATTTCGGCAAGCCCGGGACTTTTTTCACTTGTGCTTGCCTCAATGACATTTTTCATATTCCTGTTCATACTTTCTTTTTTAAAATGATTACTTTTTTCTATTCGGTTTTCAAAAACCAGTTCTGTCGAGGAGTATAGCGACTGATAATTAAAAATCAAGATTGACAAAAAAACATGGAAATGTGGAATAAAATCAGAGTATTGTGCGACATGGGGGTATTGACATTGTGGATAACTTGGTATATACTCTTCTCATTACAATTTAATAACAGAGTCGTTGTCCCTTTAATGGGACTCTCCTTAACCGGAGCGGAACGAAACAACGGTGTCTGTGTTTAAAAGCATTCTTACTGGCATTTTAAAGTATTCGTGTTAAGATTGCTTTTGGAGGTTTTATTTAGAAACTTCCAAAAGCCATTTTATACCATTTACCGGTAAATAATGTGCTTACACAAGACCCGCAGGTTCGTTCCGGCGGGTCTTATGTATTATGAAAGAAAAAATAAAAAAGTATTTAGAGTGGAAGGGGACTTATGCCCCACGTGCCAGTGAAAATTATAAGATCTGGTTGGATAGATTTATTGAAATATGCGGTGACAAGCCCATACAAAAATATCAGATCGGGGACTACGTGAAATATCAGAGTTGGATAGAATCTCATTTTAGCTCATATTGCGTGCAATATTCGACTGTCATTATCAAAAACTTCTTCAAATTCTACCGTGATCAGAATATTAAATGTATGTCGCCATCGTTTATAAAAATTCCTCGTGCTCACAGGAATTCACACCGGGCTATTAATGAGGAAGAGTATAGAAAAACAATATCAGGAATACCAAGTAATAACTTTCGCTCATTGCGGGACCTTTTAATAATCCGTTTTCTTTGGGATACCGGTGTGCGTGTCTCGGAACTTTGCGATCTAAACATCTCTCAGATAAATGAGAACAGTAGCTCTTGTGCTATCTATACTAAAAAGAACGGAAACCCGCGTATTATTGTTTGGTCCGAAGAAACACACAGGTATCTGATAAAATACCTTTCCATTCGCCTTGAATTGGACAAGGTACATCATTCCTCCGCTCTTTTTCCCGGCTTAGGTATAGATCATTGTTGGAAAGGAAGGATAACATCCCGAAGTGTACAGAGAATTATAAAAATAAATGTCAGTAACGCAGGCATAAAAGAAAAAATCACCCCTCACAGTTTTCGTCATGGATGGGCACATATGCGAAGGGACCAAAACGCACCCCTGGCCTTCATTCAGAGGGGACTAGGGCACGTCAGCCCAACATCGACCTTTATTTATGAGCAGTATAACGATAATGAATTTGTAAAAAATGCCAATGTCTATTTTAGCCCAGCTTAGTGGTTTTCCACTTGCAACCGTAAATTGTCTATGCTACGCTTTTATGAGTGTTTTTTCGTTCGTTAACAACAAAGCAGAAAGTGGTGAGCAGCTTCACTTTATAGAAAACACCTCATGTCGCATAATGTTTGTTGGAAAGACAGGGAAGGGTATGTTAAAACGGCCTTAATTCACAAGATTTTATCTTGTGCTTGAAGTATTTAGTGTCGCACAATATATCCTGTAAGGAACTCACAATTTTACCTTGTAAAACAAGGATATTTTCTCAATCAACAAACAACATTTTCTTAATCTAAGCAACTTGTACACAGTGGTCTGTGGAATTGCCAGGTCATTTTGAATTGATATTCAATCTACCGGCAAAATCAGTCTTGCCCTAGACAAGGGCCTTTCAACCTCTCTCGAAACGGAACGAACAGGACTGAAAAGAGAATTTCTGAATGGTACAAACATAGAAGTACCAGGGATTCCATAGACCGCTGCGTGTAGGTTTACGCAGTAAAAGGTCAATATTATTAATAATTAAGAAAAATAACATGAGACTATTTGATATATGCACCAGAAAGTTTTATGAAAAAGAAGGTGAGAAAAAAGTGAAGTGGTATCGGGCAGGCATAATGAAAGAAACGGATCAGGGAACGAGATTCCTTCGTCTTTTTCACCAGCCGGAAACCGACTTTTTCGTTTATGAAAAGGTGGAGCCGGAGAAAAAAGAGGAAGATAGGGTAATAAAATATTAAAAGTCATTTTTGAATTTTATGAGTCAACCACGCACCACGCCTGTTCCCAATATCATTTTTGATAGACACATGAAGGATCTTAATCGTAAGCCTTCGGCCACGAGCATCTTGTGTAGTTGATCGATCCTGACCAACTTGCTGCCAAAAACTTTTATGACTCTTCATGATAAGCGTTCACAGATGATCACGATGGTTGATCTGTGGCAGCAAAGTGGTCTTAGCCAGGCAGAATTTTCCCGGGCACAGAATGTCAAACTAGCGACCTTACGTTATTGGATCCATAAGCACCGACATGGCGATACAACCGGCTCAGGGTTTATACAACTGACCGGGATAACATCACCGGGCATCAGTATTCGTTATCCCAACGGTGTTGAACTGCTTCTACCCGTTCAGGCGCCGGCCGGGTATATAAAAATGCTGATCAGCCTTTAGGTCGGATGTTTTCCCTTGGCGCTGCCCGATATTACCTGTACCGGGAACCAACCGATATCCGCAGGAGTTTTGACGGTCTGTGCGGTCTGGTCACAGAACGGTTGGGTCAGAATCCCATGAGCGGGGATGTGTTCATCTTCATCAACAAGCCACGTAACCGGATGAAATTGCTCAAATGGGAACCGGGAGGGTTCGTGCTGTTCTATAAGCGACTTGAACGAGGCACCTTTGAAATTCCCAGTACATCTTTTCAAGGGCTTTCCCATCAGATCGGCTATGGGGAACTGACCATGATGGTCACTGGTATATCAATGAAATATACAAAAAAAAGAAGGCGTTTTTTGTCACAAAATGATGTTGATAAATATCGCTGAAATAGTGATTTAGCAAGAGTTTTTCATGATAAATTTGAATCATGGAAAGCACAGAAATGGTCACCATCAGTAAAGCAGATTTTGAGGCTCTCAAATCAGAAAATGCCTGGCTCAAACATCAGCTTTCCGAACTGAAACGTCTGATCTACGGAGCCAAAAGTGAGCGTTTCATTGCCGTCAATCCGGATCAGGCTACCTTGTTCGATCTCCCAGCAGAACAACCATCAGAAACGCCCACAGAAGAAATCACCTATACACGCAACAAACCACAACAGGAGAAAAAGCAGCCACTTCGTCTGGAACTGCCTGCTCACCTGGAACGTCGGGAAGAAATAATCGAGCCGGAAAACCTTCCTGCCAATGCAAAGAAGATTGGTGAAACTGTTACCGAAATTTTGGAATATGAACCGGCCAGCGCTTATGTTCGTCGCATTGTCCGTCGCAAGTACATTGTGGAGCAGACCGATGAAGAGACCCGCATCGTCATTGCACCGTTACCTACCTTGCCAATACCCAAAGGCAATGCCGGAGCCAGCATGATCGCCCATCTTCTGGTGAGCAAATTTGTCGATCATCTTCCGTTCTACCGCCAGGTCCAGATGTTCAAACGCCAGAGGCTCGAAATCGCCGAATCGACCATTAACGGTTGGTTCAATGGAGGGTGTGATTTGATAGAGCCGCTATACCAGGCACTGAAGTCAAGAATGTTGGCATCTGATTATCTCATGGCCGATGAAACCCCGATCCCAGTGCAGACCAAGGACAAGCCCGGGGCCACACACAAAGGTTTTCACTGGGTCTATTACGATCCCGGCAACAAATTGGTGCTGTTCGATTACCGGAAAACCCGGGGGAAAGAAGGACCCGATGAACTGCTGAAGAACTACGCCGGGTATCTGCAAACCGATGGCTATACTGCCTACAACCACCTTGAAAACACAAACAACATCACTCTTCTGGCCTGTATGGCGCATGCCCGGCGCAAGTTCGAGCATGCACAGGAGAATAATCCCACGCTAGCCGCCCAGGCATTGAAAATGTTCCAGGCCTTGTATGACATTGAACAGGACATCCGGGAAAAAGAACTGGGACCCGACGTCACCCAAATACTGCGTCAGGAAAAATCAAAACCTACTCTCGATCGGATGGAAGCCTGGCTTAAGGAACAGATTATTGTCGTACCCCCAAAAAGCGCTATCGGAGTGGCCATTGCATACACGCTCAATCTCTGGCCTCGGCTGACCCGGTATATCGATGACGGACGCTTCCACATCGACAATAACCTAATCGAAAACAGCATCCGGCCGGTGGCGCTTGGACGCAAGAACTACCTCTTTGCCGGTTCCCATGAAGCCGCCCAACAAGCAGCTGTGATCTACTCCATCCTGGCTACATGCAAGCTACACCAGGTGGAACCCTTCGCCTATCTCACCAAAATCTTGTCCATCATCCCCGACTTCCCGGCCAATCAACTGCACACACTTCTGCCAGGGCAAAAATAGCAATCATATCTCGTTGGAAAAAGATGCTCGTGGCCGAAGGGTTACTCTTAATCTAGCAGAGCTTAAGGTTCTTCTCGTTGTCATCCGACAAACTCTTGGCTGGGCTGACAGGCGTGGAATGTATGGAAGAAAAGAAACTGATTGGATTTCTGGTAGCCAACTAAGAGAAAAAACCGGAAGCTCTGAACGAGCTATCACTTCGGCGATAGAAACACTGGTAATGAAAAGATTAATCGAAGTTCATGATGATAGGGGACACAAACTTTTATATTCAAAGAATAGACAAGGGAAGATCCGCCTGTATTACAGTCTGCACCCTTCTGTTTTTAATACTGTGGATAACTCCCTGAAAAGCCCTCTAACTTCTGCAAATTTTGCGGAGGACTTCCGCAAAAATTACGGAACACTTCTGCAAAAAATGCGGATAACAAAAGAAACTCTACAAAACTAACTCTTACAAAGAGGAAGGAGATTAAGTTTATTCAAGACATTAAATCCTATTACTAATCCCAAAAGAGGTTCTTTCCAACGTTCTGAATTCATATTTTTATTGTTTTACGAACTTAGAAATTTAATAGCGACAATAATCATTATTGCTCCAAATGCGATACCAAAACTTGAAATAGTTCTAAGCATAGGATTTTTTATAGAACGACTTGTGATCAATAATGATGATTCCTCTTTAATTTTCTTATCAATTTTCCAATGCAAGTAAGCAGACAACGAAACTATTATTAAACCTATTGCTAATCCTAAGAGAGGTTGTATATGATAAGCTATGTATCCAATCATTTTCATAAATTCTTATAGAACTCCTAAATAAAGAAGTGCTAAAACAATCCATAACCCACCTATCATAGGAATGAAACTAATTAAAACATTATACAAACCATTTGCGGACTTTTCACTCATAAATTGATTTCTGAAAATATGCTTTGAAATCCATTCAACTGGTTTTTTTCTCCAACGTGTATAAAGAAAGCAAAACAGAGTTACTAATAGTAGCCCAATTATTAGACCTGATAATGGTTGCCAATATTTTATTACATATAACATAAAATTATTCATGATATTTATTTTATAATATTTTATTTATCATTGCCCTAGTATTTTAGTTCTATACGTACCTTCAAGTATCAGCCTGGCAAGATCATCCTCAACTTTTATGTTTGGGTTTATTCTCAATATCTCTTTCATAATAGCTTGTAGATCTTTAGAATTGAAGTGACCATAAGGTATAAGATACCTCACAAAAATACCCTTGGGTTCTTTGTAGTCAAATCCAAGATAGTTAGTATATGGAGTTTTCTTTTGTTTAACCGATACAAAGTCTAATATCTCTCCTGATTTTGCACCATTGAAATAACTAATTATAGTACTATCTTTAAACTCAATACGATCATAAAGAATAGTCCAAACATCTAACATTAATTTAACCACCCATAGAACTAAAAGAACTATCCAAAATTCTTGATTCTTTAAAGTAGTCATTATTCTGAAATTATGCATTAGCAGAAGAAGACAAATCGACATTACAATTGCCCAGGGCAATGTACTTTTGAATACTATTTTTTTATCTACTCTAAATATTTTATCTGGCAATGTTTTTTGTGTTTTCATATTTAATGTTTATTTCTTCTTGTTAGTTCCAGAACTAATAATACTCATTGGTGCTTCTACCGTCCAGCCAATTTTGCTTAATCCATATTGTTGGGCAGCGTATGTACCAAGGTTTAATGTACTGCCAGCAAAGCTACCAACCCATGAACCAAATCCCGAACCCAATATTGAACCAGCAACTTTTACTGGATTTACACTATGATCCCCAGTAGCTACTTGTGTAGATAAATTAGTTGCACCAGCTATTCCCATAGCGAATTTTATGCTTATATCTGGTCCTGTCATTGCTCCACCAGCATAACTAAGACCTACAATTTTAGCATAATCACCAAACGAAGTTTGTTTATTTTGCATTTGATCTTCCAATATCTGACTACCAACATTGAATGTTGTATTTATTGTTCCTCTAACTACGGCTTGTGAATTAAATAATGTGTTAGCTACTGTACTTGCAACACTGCTCCCTGCAATCATAGCTCCACCTACTGCAGTTGCTCCACCAACCACTCCAATGGCTGCTCCCGTGGCATATGGGTGATCCATAGCCATCTGCCAACCACCTCCCATATATTGGGCCGCTTGTCCAACTTCTCCTGAAAAATTATTCCATGATTGTGTACCAGACAAGTATTCTCCAAACCATTTTCCACTCGGATCACTTAGTATAATCGGATTGTTTCTGGCATAACTATAACTATTTAACTGTTGTGGATCATTTAAAAATTTATCTGGATTCCAGAACACCGGATCCTCTGAAATAAACCTCCCAGCCGTGCTTTGATGATAACGGGCGTTTAGATAGTTTAAGGAAGTGTCTGGGTCATAATGTTGACCGATGTATTGTTTCTGATTCGTGTGGCTCCCAGAGGAGATTCTTTGTGAACCAAAGGGGTAGTAATCGAGTAATTCTACTTGTCCTCCATTTGAATCTGAAACGACATTGGTTGAACCAAGATGGTCTGGGTGGATATAGTATGGAGTAACGACAGAATTAGCTGTTTCAATGGTTGACACTAATTGATTACCCGCATATATGTTCTTGGTCTTTTTGGATCCTCCATAGTTGTAATACTGATTTGGATATTCTGTTGTCAGAGTGCCATTACTAGATAATACCCTATTACCTTGTTCGTCGTAAAGGTACTCTCGAGTAAATGTTCCGTTAGTGGTTTCAGTCAGTTGATTTTTGTAATTCCAGGTGTTGGTGAGGGTACCGTCGTCAGTATTGTTACCATTGTGATCGTAGGTGTTTGTGACACTGTTAATTGAAGTGGCAGCGTGGGGGTTAGCGTAGTTGGTGCCACTGTTTCCTGCGTAAGTATAACTTCCCACTGGACCTGAAGTGATATTTCCAATTGCGTTGTAGGTAAAATTTTGAGTGTAAGGAGTCTGACCAAATGGCACATCGGTGATAGTGGCAGAAGTCAGACGATTTAGATCGTCATAGGTATAATCGGCTGTCTTGGATCCGCTTGTGCTTGAATCATCCACGATTTCAGTAATGTTGCCATCAGCATCATACTCGTATGTGGTCTTTTGAAGACTTGTTGGTACTTGGTTGGTCGTTGATTTGTCAGTTACTCTGTATAAATTATTTGGGTCGTATGTATTCGTAGTCGTTACTCTATTGGCATAATTTATTTCTGTTGGTTGGTCAGTCGGCGCATAATCAAAATTCGAAATAACATCGGTGAAAGATCCTCCGCTTTCTTTATATTCTATTTTTTCCAGTAACCCAGCCGAATTGTAAACATAAAGAACTTGAGCATTGTCGGGATAAGTAATTACTAGCATATTACTCTGGCGATCATGAGTGTATGAAGTGGTGTAAATATTTTTGGTGACAGTTTTTTCCTCACTTGCGACATTCCCATCTGCGTCATATGTGTAATCCGTTTCCACTCCACTTAGCATAACCGCGGAACATAGTTTTCCTATACCGTCTGAACATGAATCATAAGTATAGATAATATCTGTGCCAGTTGTTCCTGTAGAATCTTCAGTTAGTTTTCTGTTTACATCATCATAGGTATAGTCCACCGTATCGCCGTTAGGATTTATGCTTTCCGTCAAATTACCTGAATCATCATAGGTATATGCCCATGTTCCATAAGTTGCATCATTTTGCGCATGAAGATCTTCAGCCGTTAAACGATGTCCCAAATTATCATAGGTAAAATTCCGGACATTGCCAAGCGCGTCAGTTGTATTTATTAGATTGCCATTTAGATTCCAAGTGTAGTACGTGGAGTAAGTATAAGAGCCAGTTCTTTCGTCAACTCTCACCAAATTTTTATACGCATCGTAGTAATAATTTTTGACTTTTCCACGTGGGTCACTCACGTCAATTTCCCATGGAGTGTAAGAATAAGCGGTAACACCTGACGCGTTGGTCAATGTATGAATACGCTGCACGGGATCATAGGCGTATGTCGTATATAATGCTGTGGTTGTAGTTGGAGAAGTCTTGGATGATCCACTCCCTGTATATGGTAAAGATTCTTTTTGTACCAAACCAAGATTATTGTAAACAGTGTCTTTGACATTAAAGTTGCCAGAAGTTTCTGCCTCTTTTCTCTCTTGAATTAAACGTCCAAGCCCATCAAAATATTGATAAGTATTAGCTGTGGTTGAAGAATTAAGATAGTTAACTTTTTGTACAGAGACTGCATTTGAAGTATCTGTATAGACATAAGCAGTTTTAGCGTCCAAAGTTGAAGGTGATGTTAGATCAGGAATTTTTTCGGTTAGCACTCGTCCAAGCCCATCGTAAGTTGTCTCTTTCGTTAACCCATTTGGATCAGTAGTATCTATCACTTTGCCAGTTGAATAGTCATAGGTATATTCTGTGCTATTTGAAAGGGGATCGGTTATTGTGGTTGGGTAAAGGTGATATGTATCGTAAGAATAGGATGTTGTTTTTCCTCGTTCGTCAGTGGAAGTAATGGGAATACCATAGGTTGTATAGTATGATTTTTGAGTATTAACATTACGTGTCACAGAAGCCATTTTTTCAATTTCAGTTGGATTCCCTGCGCCGGTGGTACCAAATGTAAGTTCGTCATAATACGTTCTTGTATCCTGAATTGTTGTCGCGTTTTGGTCTTGGATAATATCATCGGAGAGTAAACCGATAACATTTTCACCGTCAGAGGCGTAAGAGAAAGACTCCGTTAACATATCATTCCCTGTGTCGGCAAATGATCCATCACTACTTCCCGTTACTTCTCCCCAATCAATTTTTTGAGTTAAATTGCCATTAGTATCGTCATAGGTATATTCTTGTGCCGTGTCTTTGTGGTTATTAGTGCCATCGTAGGTAAGTGTAGTGGTGCGAGTAAGTTTTACAAAATCATGTCCTGTACCAATGTTGTATGAATCCCATTTATTTATTATGTCAGCATACAAATTATCAGCACCGTCATATTGTTCGACACGATATGGTTTTCCAATTTTTGCGTACGAATCGCTGTATTCACCTAGCGAAGAATTTGTACCATCTCCTTGATGAAAATATGTTTTTTTTACGTTTCCAACATCATCTGTCACAGAAGTTGAAGCAAAACCTGCAAACTTGCGAGTAAGATAATCATCAAAATAATATTTACCTCCTTGGTAAGAATAATTATTAGTTTCCGAATTTCCTAAACCATCATTATTGGTGATCTGAGAAACAACATCTATGGACATAGGTAAATTTGGATTTAGGAGGTTACTCGATCCATCTTTGAATAACTGTGTTGCTTTGTAAGTTATTTGAGTATTACCACCTTCGGGATATGTAATTTGAGTCAAGTTATTCACTCTGGAATTTGTCGTATTATTCAAATACACGTAATGTAATCCATCACTGCCTGCTCTAACCAGGTCCACTAAATTATCTCCATTAACATCAATTAACTGGAGGCCATGATTTTGATAGTTACTTTGGATAAAAAACTCTTTGTTTCCAGATGAATCTACCTTGTCCGGCATCGTCCAAGTGGAAGAAACATCTGTCCATCCAGAACCATTGTTTAAGTAAATTTTAGGAGCATTGATGGAACATGGGACAGCAGTAGGATAAGCAAAATCATTGGCACACACGAAATCAGGTAATCCATCGCCATTGATATCTGTCATTCTTACGCCATAATCTCTGTTTGGGGGACCAACCACAAATTGCATCGGAACAGATGCCGACCAAGTAGAATCATAAGTCCAACCAGAACCGTTGTTTAAATACACATAATGCAATTCGTCATTGCCAGCTCGTACAAGATCAGCTAAATTATCTCCATTGACATCGATTAACTGGAGACCATAAACTTGATAATTGCTGATTACAAAATATTCTTTGTTCCCAGATGAATCTATCTTGTCCGGCATCGTCCAAGTGGAAGAAACATCTGTCCATCCAGAACCATTGTTTAAGTAAATTTTGGGATCGTTAATATGACATTGAGAAGGAGCACCACCAGTTGGAATATTATTCGCACAAACGAAATCAGGTAGTCCATCCCCGTTGATGTCTGCCGTTCTAACTCCCTGATCTCTGAAATTGCTACCTGTAAGCAGGAATTGCATTGGAACAGCCGAAGACCATGTGGAATTATAAGTCCAACCAGAACCGTTGTTTAAATACACATAATGCAATCCATCATTACCGGCTCGTACGAGGTCAGTCAAATTATCTCCATTGACATCGATTAATTCAAGACCTTGGTTTTGATAGGAACTATTTATAAAATATTCCTTATTCCCCGATGAATCAACTTTGTCCGGCATCGTCCAGGTAGAAGAAACATCCGTCCAGCCAGAGCCAGTATTTAAATAAATTTTGGGAGCATTGATGGAACATGGGACAGCAGCAGGATAAGCAAAATTATTGGCACATATGAAATCAGGCAGTCCATCTCCGTTGATGTCTGCCGTTCTTGTACCATAATCCTTGGTGGGAATACCAAGTAAAAACTGCAACGGAACAGCCAAGGACCAGGTGGAGTCATAAGTCCAGTTTGCCGTTGACGTTTTATAATCAAAATCTGTAGCGGGAAGAACAGTAACATTGTTTGACCCATCCTGACCTGATTCAATTATCGTCTCCAAAAGAGAACCGGTGCCATTGTCGGCTGTGGTATAAGTAAAATCATATTTTTCTGCCCAGACACTATTTATTTTGGTATTGATTTCACTAATTACATAATTTGATTTAACCGAAAACCCAGTAGAATAGGAAATTGGACCGCCTGTTCGACTAGCGGTCGTAAAATTAACTTCAAAAATTCCATCAGTAGTTCCATTCCCGGTATAAACTATTTGTAATGGATATATCTGACCTGCGTCTTTGTAGTAGGTATAAGAAATATAATTATCGTTAGTATCTCTCACCTCTTCCAGCATCCATTTATAAATATGAGACGAATTATTTGGATCATCTTGCCTGGCTTGGGCATTGGCTCCAAAAATATATTGAGTGCCGTCTTTACTTGTAACTACCCAACCACTTCCTGATTTTTCGTATTTAATAAAATCACCCAATTCATCCTTGGCTCTGTAATTTGTGGAATCAAGGGCAATTAATTCTCCTGAAAGAGATGAAGAATAATAGTCTTCGGAGAAAAGCTCTTGGCTTCCTGTTTTATTAATTCTCTCTATACTCGGAATATCTATTGACCAACCAGATCCGATAACTGAATCCAAAACAGAATTGGAACTATTGTACATTAAAGTTACATCGGGAGTCATTTTATTTCTTCCTGGTGGCACGTTAATGGAATATTTATAAATCATGGCACCAGTAGAATTATCAACATCAGTGGTAAGACGAGCTTTTTTAGTAGTATTACTATTTAAAATTGGATTTTCTTCAAAATCTTCAGTCAAGGTTTCTAGGTTTTGTTCAATTTGAGGTCCTGATTGAATATTTGTTTCACCATTATTAACAACTTGGTTGCCTTGATCTATGGTTTCTTCTTCCGCAAATACTTTGACTATAGGATAAATTATAATAAAAAAAGCCACTAAAATAGATAGTGACTGAACCAATGCGCGAACCAAAAAACTTTTTGGTGGCAAAATATTGTTTTTCATAATATTAGAAGTATATCACTCCAAATAATTTTTAAAAGTAAAAAGGTGGAAAAGTCAATTAGGAGAAAAGACTGGAAGCTCTAAACGTGCATCACTTCTGCAATAAAGACACTGGTAATGAAAAAATTAATCGAAGTTAATGATGACAGGGGACACAGACTTTCATATTCCAGGGATCGACAGGGGAAATCCAGGCTCTATTTCAGCCTTACCCCTACTGTCCTAAACCCTGTGGATAACCCGCTCAAAAGCCCCTTAACTTCCGCAAATTTTGCGGAGGACTACCGCAAAAATTACGGAACACTTCTGCAAAAAATGCGGATAACAAAAGAAACTCTACAAAATTAACTCTTACAAATATAAGCATTAGGCTTATCATCCACCTGACAAATTGACATAATATAAAAACCGGTATAACATTTGAATATTAGGAGTCCTCTCCTTACCCCAAAGTGCGATGGGTCGATAGGATAGAATATAAATGTTTTATTAACGAATATTAAATACCATGGAAAAAAATCTAAAAAAGGATGTGACTATAATTGTCAATGGCGAACAAAAAGTGGTCCCAAAAGATGAGATAACCTATGAAGAGGTCGCAACTTTAGCGTTCCCTGATTTCGCAAATCATCCAGAGCGAACATACGCCATTACTTATGAACGAGGACAAGGAAATAAACCTCAGGGAATTTTGTCACCTGGGGATAGTGTTAAAGTTAAAGATGGGATGATATTTCATGTTAGAATCACTGGCCAGTCATAATCCTGACATTGAAAGATTACGGCAAAAAGGATATGCAATATCTTTTGATAGTAACTATTTAGTTATCCGTGATATCTCATACTTAGATAATAATAAGAATCTACAACAAGGTGCTATTGTTTCTAAGGTTGTCTTTATTGATAACGAGCATGTCAAACAAGAAGATCATCAAATTTTCTTTTGTGGCTCTCATCCCCACCAAGCGGACGGAAATCCAATAAAAAATTTTGGTGGAGGTGAGGTTAACTTGCAATTATCATCACCCGATCTAGTTGTTCAAAGATCATTTTCTAATAAACCTGCTGCGGGGTACGAGGATTTCTTTGATAAAATTGAGACATATGTCACAATAATTTCCGGACCGGCTATGCAACTCTTTGGAGAAGAGGCAAACCCTTTTACCTTCCGCTCAATTCTAGGAACAACTGAGTCAGTTTTTAAATGTCATGACACATTGACTTCTAGAGCAGAGATAGGTGATTTAGCGCTAAAATTCAAAGACGATGTAATTGCCATAATCGGACTTGGGGGAACAGGTTCATATCTCCTCGATTTTTTAGTTAAAACACCTGTTAAAGAAATTCGGGCATTTGATTGCGATAAGTACCATGTACATAATGCTTTTCGTAGTCCCGGAAAACTGGAGATATCAGAACTAGGTAAACCTAAGACTAACGTCTATCAATCCAGGTATGAAAATTTCAGAAATGGCCTCAGTTTTTATAATAAATATATTCAGTCTGATTCTATGTCGGATTTAGAAGGGGTAACATTTGCTTTTGTATGTGTAGATAAGGGAACTGCACGCAAAGAGATTTTTGACCTTCTTTTTAAAATGAATATTTCTTTCATTGATGTAGGTATGGGTCTTGACAGAATGCAAGGAATTCTTTCGGGAATTTTGCGTACTACATATTTCTCAAATGAAACAGCCCAAGAACTAATCAAGAAAAACTATGTCCCGCTAACTGATATTAATGATGAGGAATATCGTAATAATATTCAGATTTCTGAACTTAATGCTTTAAATGCTTGTATAGCAGTAATCAAGTATAAGAAAATTCGTGGTTTCTATGTAGAAGATGATTCTTTCCACCAAATGCTTTTTACCATTGATACGCTATCTCACCTTGGAGAATGATAAAAAAAATTAAATTAATAAAAGTTCAATATATCCCAGGTCAACTCGAAGAAGGAACTTTATATCTTTCAGAAGAATATAAGGTTGCAGTTCATTTGTGTCCGTGTGGTTGTGGTAACAAAGTTGTAACTCCTCTTGGTCCAACTGATTGGTCATTCAAAGAGGTTGATGGTCAACCTTCACTTTATCCTTCAATTGGAAACTGGCAAATACCATGTAGATCCCATTATTTTATCATTAACGGGATTATTGAATGGTCATATCAATGGACTAAAGAAGAAATTGAAACAGGAAGAAAAATCGAAGACTTGCAGAGAACACAGTACTACAATGATCTGCCTCATTTCCAAAAAAAACAACACTTAATTATTAGAATTTTTAACCGATTAATGAGAATTTTTAAGAACCGAACTAACCAGAGAAAAAAAGGATGATAATATTAATATTTTTATTTTATGTTGAACTCTTCATTAAAACTCTTCTTCCTGAGTTCAGGATTTAATTTCGCAGCTTTATTATAGTACTTTTTCGCAATTTTTCTATCTTTTAATCTTTTCTCATAAAAATACGAATACGCCCAATAAACATACCATGTATCTGGTTCAATCTCCTGGGCTTTATCATAATGTTGCTTTGCTTTTTCGAAATCGTTTTCTGCACCTAACATGGCAGCATAATTAATATTAAATTTCGCACTATTTGGATTGATTTCCAATGCTTTCTCATAATGTATTTTTGCTTCTTTAAAATTTTTCAACTTTGTCCATAGAAAAGACGCATAACACTCATGAAACTCTGGATTGTTAGGACTCATTTCCACGGCTTTCTCATAGTGCATCTTTGCTTCTTCATTTTTTTCTAAATCTCTTTCTAATAATTTTCCAAAATAATAATGTATTATATCTCTTGGGTTCAGATTAATCGTTTTTAAGTAGTACGTTTCAGCATCTCTATACTTTTTAAGTTCTTCAAGAACAAGGGCTGCATAAAAATATCCCTTATAATAATCAGGCCTTACCTCAATACACCTCTGATAATATGATAATGCAGTAACATAATCTTTTCGTTGAAACAATATTAAATTTCCATATTTAAGGTTTCCCCAGAAATTATTTGGGTTTAGTTCTAACCCGGTTCTGTATAGTTCTTCACTTTTATTGAAATCTTTTAGATTGTAATAGCAGTCCCCTGCTAGTATATGAATATTTTCATTGAAATATACTTCATTTGCTATTTTATTTATATTCTCGATTGCTTTTTTATCATCACCTTCCAAATAGAACTTATTTGCTAAAAACCAAAAAATTACATTTTCGATTTCTAACTTGACCTCTCCTTCCGAAAGTTCTACAAGTCTTAAAATTTCTAATTTTTTTGTTTTTCCAGGTGACTTAATAAATTCTTTTGATTCATTGTTAGGGTCGAGATAATGAAAATATACTTGGTGGGATAGGTCTCTAGGTTTAGAATCAATACCCCAAATAACCATATTAGTGTTTGGAATTTGCTTCCCAATATCCTCAGCCATTTTAGAAGTGTTGTCAAAAGTACTGTAGATTAAGTATTCTATTTCTAATCCATTCTTAACTAAATCAACATTCTCAAGCAATCTTCTTTTCAATTCAAAACCTGCAAGAGTTTCAACTGGATATTCTTCAGGGTTATAAAATGGTAGAATAAGAATACTATATTTTTTAGGATCAAATAATATCTTATTGAAAGATTGTTCTTTAATACTCTCAGGCTGCTTATCTCTTACAACAATCAGTTTATTAAGATTGACTGTTTTTTTGACATCTTCGATGTATTGTAGGATTATTTTAATGGTTCTGTCATGATGACCAACTATTTTCGGATCGAAAAAATTCAACAAAGTACCTTGTGCGAGATATTTCTTTGTTTTTAGATAAATTTCATCTCTAAGGGCGTCAAAGGATTTGCTATTCTTGCTTAGGGTGGTTATTAATTCTTTTCTCGTACTGTCCATATAAGCCTGTCGAACTTGCTCACGTAAAGATTCTAAAGAAATTCCTTCCATATAGTGTAAGTCTTTATTTTATTACGCTAATCTATTTTTCAGAATCTTGGTCAAATTTGGCTAAACTCTTGGTCAATTTTGGCTGCGCTTCTGGCTCAATCCTTACCTTCCCTTATTGTTTCTTTGCGCTTCTAAGAGCAAATATAGCTCAAAATAAATTGTTCTTTGAAAAAAGCCCTATTTCCGGTAAAAGCGGAAATAAGGCCAAGCCCTCAAGTAATGATTGCAGTCACTACCGAGGTAAAAGTAGTATACACCTTTGGGATACAATGTCAAGCTAACCTTCCAGGTTTCCCAATCCTTTTACTCCCTTATTCAGCTTTCATTCCTTGGGATTTCTAAAAATAATTAGAAACCTAATTCTAATGTTATGAACTTAGAACTTAATGCGGAAAGGCGAATACAGGAGTGGTACTTGCAAAATTCACCTGATTATTTAAAAAATAAGCCGTCAAGCTATCCTGAAAAGGATTGCGAGCCTTTACCCAAGAAACCTCTTGGACCAAAACCAATCCTAAAAGCTATATTTTATGTTCACGGAGAGATTATACCTTGAAGAGATACAAAAATTACTTCATTATCGTGACCGAAGATCGATAAGACGATGGTGCAGGAATAACCACGTCCGGATTTTATCCGATAATGGCAGTAATAAGCAATTTGTATTAAGGGATGAATTTGAAAGAGAATTAAATAACCTCCATTCCAAAAGCCCAGTGGAAAAGAAATTCTACAAGAGAATGTTAAAAAGGAATCTCATAGACAAGGTGAAAAGAGCTGCGAAATACAGGCCACAAGGGGAATACGAAAAAGATTTCTTGTCAATATTTACAAATCTATTATAAAGGGACTATGATACCCACGATGGAATACAAACCCTTGATAATCCCAGAATCAAAAAGATGGAAGGGGTTGAAGGTTTTCTGTTATGAATGCGGAACAAGCGTATCAGATATTTGTAAAAGTTCGGGTAACCCGATATCACAATGCAAGCATGGAGATCAACATGTATTCAAAGTTGTTGTCCACGTGCCAGGAACTAAAAATCAGAGAAGAACAAAAAAATTAGAAACACGAGATGTAAACGAAGCGATAGCCCAGGCAATCGAATTTGAGAAAGAAGCCAAGAGCGAAGCCTACGAGAGTCCAAGGAAAAAGATTCAAAAGAAAGAAATAGAAAAGGAAGACCTGGATGAAAGCAAGCCGTATCTCTTAATCCATGCGCTTGCCAGATATATAGGCTGGCTAAACAACGAAGGTGTACCGGCACATTTGATAAAGGTAAGGAGTAGGGAACATATAAAGGATGTAGAACGTGCCCTAAAAAGTCTCATTGAGTGCTTAAAAGATAATGACTACCATCTTCCGACTTTTACGATGGAAGACATTAATAATAATATGGTGGGAAAGGTTTTCCTTTTTTTAGAAAAGAGAAGGTTTGCTTCCAGAACATTTAATAAGTACCTCAGTTATTACACCTCTTTCCTAAGCTGGTATGCCGAGGAATATGATTTCCCCATCCGAAATTATTTTGAAAAAGTCAAAAGGAAGAACTTGAATCCAAAGCCTCAAGCGATAACACTTCCAGAGTATCAAGCTCTATTGGAAATCATCAACCCCGAGAATGGCATTAAGGAATATAAAAATGGAGTAAAGGAGAAAAGGAATTTCTATCGACCCTGGCTTGTCGATGGTTTCCGTCTTGCTCTTGAAACAGGAAGACGAAGGGAAGAGATCATAAACTTAAAATGGAACTACATCGAGGAAAGTAATGGCATACCATATATAAAGGTAGAGGACTTCAAAGTTAATCGGATTCAAAACCGGCTTTCTGAAGACGAAAAGAAGTTCAACTATATTCCTATCACAGAATCCTTAGCGAAGCTCCTTAAAGATTTAGGTCAGGACCAATACGCCAACACGGACAATTTTATCTTGGCTCCCGAGATTTCAATAAGTCGTAAAAGGGTGATGGCAGATACTTTGAGCCGGGGCTTCTCCCATTATTATAACCAGCTTAAAACGGGAAGGAGGCTCACTTTCAAATGTTTAAGAAAAACCTATATAACGAATCTTGAGATTTTCATGGGTAGAGGACATACGAGGGATGTTACCGGACATACCAATGATCAAGTGATAGAAAGAAGCTACTTAGACAAGCGAGAGATAGCAAAAGCAGCTCATGGATTTCAGGTATTCCCCGATGAACCCCAGCGTAACCAAGAATTAAAGGAGATCAGAGATGAAAGAGAAAAGAACAATGAACCAAAAAGCCTAGAGGTATAAAATGGAAGAATTTAAGATTTTCCGCACCCAAATTCCGCACCTTGAACAAATTTTTCTTCTATCCTGCGGTTTCCTTGACTTCCTCTTGGATATAAAAAAATGCCGAAACGCTTATTTATCTAGCATTTCGGCATCGTACCCGGGGCGGGAATCGAACCCGCACGCCCTCGTCGGGCACAGGATTTTAAGTCCTGCGTGTCTACCAGTTCCACCACCCGGGCAAAAAATGGTTTTGTTTTTTGTGTGTGTTTTCTGCGTGTGATCCGGTATTTACCAGAATAAAAAACCCTCGGTAATTTGAGGGTTCTTTTGAGCGAAAGACGGGATTCGGACCCGCGACCCTAACCTTGGCAAGGTTATGCTCTACCAGCTGAGCTACTTTCGCGTGGTAATTTTGGGATTGCAAATTTATAAAAATTTAAAAGGATATTCCAAAAAAATTATTTTCCCAGTAATTTTTTTATTTCATTTAGTTTCATCAGGGCTTCTACAGGCGTTAAAGTATTTATATCCGTGTTCAGGATATCTTCCTTTATCTGCTCCAGCAGGGGATCATCAAGCTGGATGAAACTAAGCTGGAACTGATCGTCTGTAACCCCTTTTTGTGTTCCCGGATGTGAACTTCCTGTACGTCCGCGTTGCCCATGTTTGCGTGCAAACTTTGAAGGTCTTCCAAGTTCTTCCGACTTATGCGAAGCTTCAAGCTGCTGCAACATTTGTTCGGCATTCTCAATAACAGTGGAGGGCATCCCTGCCATTTTCGCGACATGGATCCCGAAGCTGTGCTCGCTTCCGCCTGGTATGAGCTTCCGGAGGAATATGACCCTGTTATTGATTTCCTTGATCGTGATGTGGTAATTTTTTATCCGCTGGAACAGGTCGGTCATCTCATTCAACTCGTGATAATGTGTGGCAAACAACACCCGGGCCTTGAACATGGGATGCTCATGAATGAATTCGGCGATCGCCCATGCGATGGAGATCCCGTCATAAGTACTTGTACCGCGTCCAATCTCATCGAGCAGGATCAGGCTCCTGGTTGAAATGTTGTTTAATATGCTTGCTGTCTCATTCATTTCAACCATGAAAGTCGATTCTCCGGATGAAATGTTATCGGAGGCGCCTACCCGTGTGAATATTTTATCCGTAATCCCCAGGGTGGCCGATTCAGCGGGAACAAAACACCCCATCTGAGCGATGAGCGTAATTAATGCTGTTTGCCTCAATAAAGCCGATTTCCCTGACATATTCGGTCCTGTAATGATCAGTATCTGTTGCGTGGCATCATCGAGATATACATCATTAGCGATATACTGCTCCCCGGGTTTCATCTGTTGTTCGATGACCGGATGCCGGCCTCCCCGGATATCAAGGCAGTAAGAGTCATTCAGAACAGGTCGGACATACTGGTGCTTTTTCGTGATGAGAGCGAAGGAGGTCAGTACATCAAGCCTGGCGACCATCGCCGCGTCCAGCTGGACAGGACCAATGAAATCCGAAAGAAAAAGGAGCAGGTCATTGTAACTCCTTAGTTCAATCTCAAGGATCTTCTCCTCTGCCCCAAGGATTTTCTCCTCATATGTCTTCAGCTCTTCGGTGATATACCGCTCGGCATTGACCAGTGTCTGTTTTCGTGTCCAGTCTCCGGGGACTTTATCTTTGTGTGCATTGGTAACTTCCAGATAATACCCGAATACATTGGTATAGCCAATCTTCAGCGAAGTAATGCCGGTATTCTCAATTTCACGCTGCTGTATCTTTACCAGGTAATCTTTCCCTGAATAGGCCATTTGCCGGAGTTCGTCAAGTTCAGGATTGACACCTTGCTTAATAATGTTCCCCTTATTGGCCAATGCTGGGGGATCAGGATTAACCTCATTTCCGATCCGCTCCCTGGCCAGGTTACAAAAGTTCAACTGTTCGCCGATCTTCTGCAATCCCTGGCTTCCGGACCTTTCACAAGCCTGTTTCAGTACTTCAATTGAATCCAGGCCTTTTTTCAGATGAATGATCTCACGGGGATTTACCTTTCCTACAGAAACTTTGGAAATCAGTCTTTCAAGGTCACCTATCAATTGAACCTGGTGACGGATCAGCTCCATTTCCTCAGCATGTTCAAGGAAATACTCCACCATGTCAAGACGCTCCTCAATGGGTTGACGGTTCTTCAGAGGTAGAATGATCCACCTTCGGAGGAGCCGTGATCCCATCGGCGTGACAGTCTGATCCATGATACTTAGGAGCGTAGCGCCATTGCTGTTGGCAGACTGTATCAATTCCAGGTTCCGGATGGTGAACCGGTCAAGCCAGACATAATGATCCTCTTCGATCCTTGTCAGTTTGGAGATATGACGTACTTTATCATGCTGGGTTTCCGCAAGGTAGTGAATCGCTGCACCGGCCGCAATAACAGCCTGATCCAGTCCCTCCACCCCGAAACCTTTCAGGGATGTTGTTCCAAAATGCTGTAAAAGGACACTGTTTGCAAAATCACTTGAAAATACCCAATCGTCAAATGTGTTGATGTAGAATTTCTGTCCGAAAAGTTCCGAAAATTTCTGACGTTTGTTTTTCTGGATAATGACCTCTGTTGGATGAAAACTCTGGATCAGCTTGTCGATATATTCTGTTGTTCCCTGGGCAAGGTAAAATTCCCCGGTGGAGATATCGAGAAATGATAAGCCGGATATTTTTGGCTCAAGATGTATGCTTGCAAGAAAATTGTTTTCTTTTTGTTCCAGGATCTTATCGTTGTAAGAAACACCGGGAGTTACAAGTTCCGTGACTCCCCGTTTTACGATGGTCTTGGTAAGTTTCGGATCTTCCAACTGGTCGCAGATAGCCACCCTGAGGCCCGACCTGACCAATTTAGGGAGGTAGGTATCAAGCGAATGATGAGGAAATCCGGCCAGTTCAATATACGTAGCGACACCATTGGCCCTCCGTGTAAGTACGATACCCAGAATGTTTGACGCCCTGATCGCATCATCCCCAAAGGTTTCATAAAAGTCACCCACCCTGAACAGCAGCAATGCATCAGGATATTTAGCCTTGATGGCATTGTACTGTTTCATTAAAGGAGTTTCTGCTGCCGGTGTTTTTTCTTTCCCCACGGAAGATTCTTTGGTGATTAATGATGTTAACCGTTCGACTGTACCTTTGATTTGCTAATTTTGCCACCCTTTCTGTACAGTTTTACAAAAGTAAAAATCTTTTGTTCTCCATTGCCATCATGAGAAAACTTAAAACATCCGAATTGAACCGCCTGACAGTCGTGGAATTCAAAGCAGCATCGAAGTTACCTGTTGTTGTTGTCCTCGATAACATCCGAAGCCAGAATAACGTAGGCTCAATCTTCAGGACAGCAGATGCATTCCGTTGTGAAGCCGTTTTTTTATGTGGTATAACGGCAGTTCCTCCCCACAGAGAGATCCACAAATCAGCACTCGGGGCTACTGAATCCGTTGACTGGTCCTATTTCCCTTCGACAGCGGAAGCCCTGGAAGAACTCCGGAAACAGCATTTCCTTGTGTATGCCCTTGAGCAAACCGACAGGAGTATTTCGCTGGAATCCTTCGATTTCCCATCCAAGGAAAAAGTAGCTTTTATCCTTGGTAATGAAGTTTCTGGGATTGACGACCAACTGCTTGACAAAGTTGACGGATGCCTGGAAATCCCCCAGTTCGGAACAAAGCATTCACTGAACGTTTCAGTCGCTGCAGGTATACTGTTGTGGAATGTTTTCCAGCAAGCCAGATTATTTTCCTGAAAAATGCAACCAATCCGAAAATGACGCGTAAAACTTGAAAATCATTGACTGGACGCAGAAAATTTCTTAAACAATAAAAGATTTTGTAATTTTACCGGCAAAATTTAGGATATATTCGCATAATATTTTATCAATCAGATTATTATAATTAGCGGTATATTTAAATACGGTCTTAATAACAAGGAAATGGTGAAAAAAACTTGGGTTTCCGTGTTGTTTTTTGTGTTTTAATAAATATATTTGTAAAATCAGTAAACAAAATTATAATTCATAACACATAACTAAAATTCAGAAGTATGGAAAAGTTGTATAAATTGTTGTCGAAGGCATTGATAGTCATCCTTGTGACGCTCATACCCTTTGTTTCTTTCGCGCAGTCTAATCAAACGAAATCGTCCACTCCCGCCACCACGGATAAAAAGACTGAGCAAACCAAAAAAGAAGAACCAAAAGGGAAGAAAAATCCAGCCCCATCACATTGTTACTGGTCAGTGACAGCATGGGGTGCCGCCAACCAGTTCAACGGTGACCTTTCCAAAAACCTGTTGTGGAATGATAAATGGACCATTGGCGCTGGCGCAATGCTCACCAGGCAATTCACAAGAGTTATTGGTGCAAGAGGCAGGATAGGATGGGTCCCTATGGCAAGCTCTGTTGAGAATAAATTCATTGAAGGAAACTATGTCAGTGATGGTTTTAAATCATGGGTGATTGAAGCTGACCTGCATGCCACCATCAATTTTGTCAACTGGATCATGGGATATAAGCCGGACCGCTTTTTCTCTTCATATCTTATTGCAGGTGTTGGTATGGACCATACACAAGGTGTTAAATATAATCTTGATAATCCCGATGTGATTACAGGATACCTGGGTTACAAAACCCACAAAGGCAATGAAAATCTGGGATTCGGCAACAACAGCGGAATCGGTGGCTGGAACCTCGAGTTCAAAGGTGTTGCCGGTATCGGTTTTGATTTCAACCTGAACAAGCATTGGTCGATCAATCCTGAAATTTTATGGAGAATGCGGGATGGTGATGTCCTCGACCTTACACACGGCGGTGCAAAAGCAGTGAAACCTGACATGTACAGTTCCGGTTCAATTGGTCTTACCTATAAGTTTGCCTATTGCGGCTGCAACCTTAAAGACATGGAAAAGAATTACAGCCTTGTAACTTATGAAGTAACGCCAAAAGTACTTGAGGAAAAAGGTGACTCTGTCATGGTTACCGTTAAAGGATCTGTTCCTCCGAAATATTTCTGCCCGAATGCAGTCATGTATTTTGAACCAAAAATCACCTATGCTGGCGGTTCATATACACTGAAACCAATGAATATCCATGGAGAAAACGTCCAGGGCGACGGCACCATGATCAAATACAAAGAAGGCGGAACATTCACTTACGTCACTGTATTCCCGTACAAACCCGAAATGAATACATCTGAACTTGTTGTTGCCCCGATAATTTATGAAGCAAAAGACAAGAAAGTTCTTACCAAAGACGAGATCAAGAATGCCAAGAACATCCAGCTGCCTTCAAGGGATCTTGCACCTGGAATCATCTATACAGCAACAAGAGCTATCATGGATCAGGCTCCGTTACTGGCAGATCATGGATATCAGAAAGAAGTTATCCAGTCAAAATCAGGCATCATTTATTTCAAGATCAATTTATTCAACCTCGATCTTAAGTTTGGCCTGAACAAAACACCTGCTGCACAGGATCAACTTGGCCAGCTTGCTACTTTCTTACAACAAGGATGGAAGATAAAAGACATCACCATCAATGGCTATGCTTCACCCGACGGGGAAGAAACATTCAATGTCGGACTTTCCGAAAACCGTGCAAAGACCGGGAATACATATATGATCGACCAGTTCCAAAAATGGGTCAAGGAAAAGGAAAAAGCCAACAAGGACAAGAAAGCTGTTAAAACAATGGTTGATGCTGCAGGAAAAGATGTCAATTTTGTGATCGATCATCATGGTCCGGACTGGAATGGATTCCTGAAGGAAGTACAGGGCAGTTCAGTAAAAGATAAAGACAAGATCCTGAATGTTATCAACTCATCCGGTGACAATAAAAAGAAAGAACAGGAAATCCGCAATATGATCCTGATCTACCCGGAACTCGAAAAAGACCTCCTTCCTCCGTTAAGAAGGGCTGAGATCACTGCCAATGTTTATGAGCCAAGAAAAACCGATGCTGAACTGAGTCAACTTGCGATATCAAATCCTGACCAGTTAAAGGTTGAAGAACTTCTTTATGCAGGCACACTGACGAATGACAATGATGCCAAACTGACAATCTATGATAATGCTGCAAAACTCTTCCCGAACAACTGGAAAGCACTTAACAATGCTGCTTATATCAACATCCTGAAAGGCAATAATGACAAAGCTGGCAACTACCTGCAGAAAGCTGCCGGAATTGCCGCAAATAACGGCATTATTGAGCACAACATCGGTGTTGTCGCAGCCAGAACAGGCGATCTGAAGAAAGCCGAATCCCAGTTCAAGAAAGCACAGCAGCTTGGCGAAAAAGAAGACTATAACCTTGGCGTCCTTATGATAAAGAAGGGTGACTACCAAAAAGCCCAGACCAGCATGGCAAATGCAAAATGTACATACAACCTTGGGTTAGCTCAGCTGGTAGGCGGAAATGTCACCGCAGCACAAACTACCCTGCAGTGTGCACCGCAAACTCCGGAAACTTTTTACCTGCTTGCAATTTGCGGAGCCCGCACCAACAATGCTAAAAATCTTTATGATAACCTCACCAAAGCCGTGACCGATCCTAAACTGAAAGAACAGGCAAGGGGCGACAGGGAATTCTACAATTTCATGAATACACAGGATTTTAAAAATATCGTGAAATAATAAATTTGAACTTCATAAAAAAACCCTGGCAGTTTGCCGGGGTTTTTTTTTCACTTTCAGACCAGTTCAAACCTCGATCCGGTGAATCCCTATATCATATTCTGCATTCACGACTGCGACCATCTTGTCATAATCATCACTATTATGAACAAAATCAAGATGGTTTGAATCTACGATCACGATCCTCATTTGCTGCTGTTGCTTAAGGTAGTCAAGGTAACCAGTCTGAATCTTCTCCAGGTATGCAAAATCGATATTCTGCTCATAGGAACGGCCTCTCTTTTGAATATTACGCTTCAGGTTTTCCAGGTTCACATAAAGATAGACGACCAGTTCGGGCCGCGGAATCTTTGATTCTATAATATTAAACAGTCGGGCATATAAGCTGAACTCATCCGGCTCCAGGTTTTTACTTGCAAAGATCAGCGACTTGTGCAGGAAGTAATCTGCAATGGTAAAATCTGTAAAAAGGTCCTGCTTCGACAAGGGATCTTTCAATTGCTGATATCGTTCGGCAAGGAATGACAGTTCCAGCGGAAATGCATATTTGGAAGGGTCTTTATAGAATTTCGGGAGGAAGGAGTTCTCTTCAAACTGCTCCAGGATAAGTTTTGCATTGAATTGGGCAGCAATTTTGGTGGCAAGCGACGTCTTGCCTGCGCCTATATTCCCTTCAATGGCTATATAATTATAATGCATTTGCTAATTAGACTGATCAGGGAGTAAAGATAAAAAGTAAAAAATCGCTTCAAAGAAAAATAATCTCAGATTTTATCCCAAGTTATTGACCATTCCGGTTACCTGTTCTCCAAACGGCGGTTTTGTCAGAACATTCAAGCAGTAACGCTCCTACCGTTTTTTTCAGAACGGGATGAATGAAAAAACCGGCAATTTCAGCCAGGGGCTCCAAAACAAACTTTCGCTGGTGCATCAGCGGATGGGGAATTTTCAGTGATTCCGTTTCGATGATCTCATTGTTGAAGAAAAGGATATCGATGTCGATGGTCCGGGATTCATACTTATTCCCTGTTCTTTTTCTGCCAAGCCATTCCTCAACTGCATTCAATGTCTTTAATAACTCTTCAGGTGACTGTTCCGTCCGGATCTCAATAGCCTGGTTAAGGAAATTTTGTTCATCAGAAAAACCCCATGGTTCGGTTTCATACACTGATGATTGCTGAAACACGTTCCCCGCATGAAGCGACACCAGTTCGATGGCCTTTGCAAGGTATTCCCAACTATTGCCACGATTGCTGCCCAGCAGAATGTAAACCTGATTATATTCCATGTGATTTGAATAAACAACAAAGATATTCAGAGTTTTAATGGGATTTCAGAACTCCAGGGCAATTTATCAGTTCTGAAAAATAATTTAAACCATAGATCATTCATAATAACTAATTTTGCATGAAAATAAATTCCATTTGTTATGAAAGGTTTCTTTAAATTCATGTTTGCGTCGATGCTCGGCACATTCCTGACCATTGTCATCCTTCTTTTCATCATGTTCATGGTAATTGTTTCCGTTGTTTCTTTCAACCTGAGCAAGGAAGTAACTGTATCAGACAATTCACTTTTGCATGTGACACTTGACAAACCCATCTTTGACAGGTCCCCCAAACTTCCTTTCTTTGTTGATGAATCTTCCCGGATGGGCCTGAATGACATAATAAAGAATATCAGGAAAGCCAAGAATGATCCATCGATCAAAGGAATATACCTTGACATTAGCTATATTCCTGCAGGACTTGCTACCCTTGAGGAGATACGTGACGTATTGACCGACTTTAAAACGTCAGGCAAACCGGTTGTTTGTTACAGTGAATATTATGCGCAATCAGCTTATTATTTAGCGTCGGTAGCGGATAAAATCTATATTCAGCCCGAAGGTGCCATCCTGTTCAAGGGAATTAATGCAGAGATGTTCTTCCTGAAAGGTGCACTGGACAAGCTCGGGATCAAAATGCAGGTGATCCGTCATGGCAAGTTCAAAGCAGCAACCGAACCATTCTTCCTCGACAGGATGAGCCCTGAGAACAGAATCCAGGTGACCGCGCTGATTAAAAATGAATGGAATAAAGTGCTGGAAGATATTTCCGTTTCCAGAAAGATCTCAGTATCCAGGCTTAACGAAATTGCTGACAGTCTTAATGCCCAGGATCCGCAGGCTGCATTAAAGAATGGCCTGGTTGACCATATTGCATACAAAGATCAGTTTCTTTCAGATGTCAAGAAAATGATGAACCTGGCCGAGGATCAGGAAATAAGCATGGTGAGCCTGGAAAAATATTCAAGTGTCGTAACCAAACAGAAGACCAAAGCACTGGCTGCCGATCGAATTGCCATTATCTATGCCTCAGGGAATATTGTAGACGGGAATGGCAATGATCAATCCGTAGGTTCTGAGAAATTTGCTAAAGCCATTCGGAAGGCCAGGAAAGACAGCAAGATCAAAGCAATTGTCCTGCGGGTAAATTCCCCCGGAGGAAGCGCCCTCGCCTCGGATGTGATCTGGAGGGAGGTGTCATTGACCGCAAAAGAGAAACCAGTCGTTGCTTCTTTCGGAGATGTAGCGGCATCGGGGGGGTATTACATTTCATGTCCTTCCACGAAAATCATTGCAGAACCAACGACTATTACAGGATCAATAGGGGTATTCGGGGTTATTCCCGACATGAAAGGATTTTTTAATTCGAAACTTGGGATAACCTTCGATAATGCAAAAACGAATGCCAATTCCGATTACATTTCAATCACAGGGCCACTTTCAACATACCAGTCAATGAAACTGCAGGCTGAAATTGAGAAGATCTATTCTTCCTTTGTCTCCAAAGTCGCTGAAGGCAGGCATTTATCAAAAGAAAAAGTCGACAGTATTGGCCAGGGGCGTGTCTGGAATGCAAAAGATGCAAAATCTATCGGACTTATCGATGATTTCGGAGGTCTTGACAAAGCAGTAGAGATCGCTGCGGAACTCGCAAAAATCAAGGACTACAGGATCATCAACCTTCCCGAACAGAAAGATCCTTTTGAAGAATTCATCGATCAGGTCACAGGCAATGAAAGTTTTTCAAAAGTCCTTGAAAAGGAACTCGGTGAAGATTACCGTTATATAAGGTTATTACAGGAGCTTCGTGAAATGAAAGGCGTTCAGGCAAGAATGCCGTTTGAATTAATCCTTAATTAGGAAAATAAAAAATGGCCTATCCGGGAACCCGAATAGGCCATTTTTGTAAGTTTCTTGGATTTATTATCTCGCTCAGTATCTCAGCATCTAATTCCTACCGGATGGGGTATCTCTTGAAGATCTCTTCTGACTTCATCAGGATATCAACGTACTGCGCTCTTTTGTAAACAAAAGGATCTTTAAGCTGCTTTTTAGACAGTTTCCCCCGGAATTCATCAATAGTCTTATAGTTTTTGCTTTCCATCCATTGATCCAGATCATTCAGCATTTTCCCGATCTGGTCAGGTCCATGTTTATAAATGGTACTTACAACCTGTACACAATCGGCTCCGGCCAACAACATTTTCACCACATCTTCCCCTGTAAATATGCCGGTATTTGTACAAATGGATCCGCGGATCTCTCCATAGAGCAAACCGGCGAAACGCAATGCCAGCCTGTTATCCTCTTCGTTGCTCAGGTGATATGGAAAATGATGTTCCTCCTTGTCAATATCAATATCAGGCTGGAAAAGGCGGTTAAATAATACGAATCCGTCTACTCCTTCATAATACATCACCTGGATCAGGTTCAGTACATTTGTATAGAAGGGGCTCAGTTTGACACTTACAGGTATCTTCAGATTTTTCTTCACATGGTTGATCACGTCGAGCTGCTCATTGATGATGCTTTTCTCTTCCTTCTTGAAATCGCCCGGCACTGCATAAAAATTAAGCTCAATGGCATTGACACCGGTTTGCTCGATTGCTTTGGCATATTCAAGCCAGGTTTCTTCAAAAATACAATTCAGACTGGCGATCACGGGGATATGAACGCTTTCAACAATTTTTCTCAGCCTCATCAAATGTTCCGTCGGACCTGCATGTTCAATATCCGGGAAAAGGCTTATCATTTCAGCATGTCGTTCATTATACTGATTCAGTTCTTCTGATAACTGAAGCCGTTCCAATTCGATCTGCTCCTCAAAAAGTGTTTTGTAAACAATAGCCGCAGCGCCTGAATCCTCAAGCTTCTTTATTACATCCTGTTCCTTAACAAGATTACTTGCACCGACGATAATGGGGTTCTTCAGATTGAGTCCCATGTACTTTGTTGAAAGATCTGCCATGTTGTTTTACTTTTTATGATATTACTTGGGTTAACAAAGTTATTCTTTTTTGATGCTGGATCCTGGATGCCGGATGCCGGATATTTTATCAATATTTTTATCTAGCATCCAGCATCCGGTATCTGAAATCATTTCGAAAAATCCATCTCTGACATCCGTTTGTAATTTTTCCATCTGTTGATAGCATTTACCTCCGCTGCTTTAAAAAGGATCTCAGCCTCCGCCGGGAACATTTTCTGCAGGGAAGTATAACGGATCTCGCTGTTCAGGAATTCCTGGAATTTTGTCCAGTCGGGTTCTTTTGAATCGAGGAGGAACGGGTTCTTTCCTTCATGCATCAGCAGCGGATTGTAGCGGTATAATTGCCAGTAACCAGCCTGCACGGCACGATCCATTTCATCCTGGGTTTTACCCATTCCAAGCCTGATACCATGGTTAATACATGGAGCATAAGCGATGATCAGGGATGGACCATGATATGCTTCAGCTTCTTTCATTGCACGGAACAGCTGGCTGTTATTGGCTCCCATTGCAACCTGTGCGACATACACGTATCCGTATGTCATGGCCATGGCACCAAGATCTTTCTTTCCAACTTTTTTCCCTGAAGCAGCAAATTTTGCTACTGCTCCTGCCGGAGTTGATTTAGAGGACTGTCCTCCTGTATTGGAATAAACTTCTGTATCAAGAACGAGAAGGTTGATATCTTCACCAGATGCAAGGACATGGTCAAGACCGCCATAGCCAATATCGTAGGCCCAACCGTCTCCGCCAATCACCCATACCGATTTCTTTACAAAATATTGCTTCAATAGGAGGAGTTCCTTTGCCAGGTCATTCTTTTCCTTTTCAAGCAAGGGGATCATCTTATCGGTTGCGAGCTTTGATTTCTCAGCATCATCCACTCCTTCGATCCATTCCTTGAAGGCGTCCAGGACTGCACTTGACATCAGGTTTTCCTTGATGGCTACCCGCATTTTCTGAACCATTCTTTTCCGAAGAACGTTAACGCCGGTGACCATTCCAAAGCCATATTCGGCATTGTCTTCAAAAAGTGAATTCGCCCAGGCCGGTCCTTGTCCATGCTCATTTGTGGTATACGGACTGTAAGGAGCTGTTCCTCCATAAATCGAAGAGCAACCGGTTGCATTGGCGATCATCATCCGTTCACCAAATAATTGAGTAATGAGTTTGATATAAGGTGTTTCACCACAACCTCCGCAGGCACCCGAAAACTCAAACAAAGGCTTTACGAACTGTGAATTTTTAAAAGTCTTTGAACGCGGGGCAACATCTGGTTTATATGTCACTTTATTGATAACGTAATCCCAATTTTTTGTTTCAACCATCTGTGTACCCAGCGGTTTCATTTCAAGCGCTTTCACTTTTGCAGGGCAAACATCCACACAGTTTCCACAACCGGTGCAGTCAAGCACGCTTACCTGGATCCTGAATTCAAGACCGGTAAGTTCTTTGCCGATTGCTTTCAGGGTAATCATATCTCCGGCAGCACTGGCTTTTTCTTTCTCATTAAGCAGGAATGGTCTGATCACTGCGTGAGGACAAACATAAGCACATTGATTGCACTGGATACAATTGCCCGGGATCCATTCTGGCACATTGACAGCAATTCCTCTCTTTTCAAGGACAGTAGTTCCGGCAGGAAATGTTCCATCTTCTCTACCCAGGAAGGCACTTACAGGGATGTCATCTCCTTTCATGTGGTTGACCTGGTCGAAGATCTGTTTGACAAAATCCGATTTTGACGGATCATCAGCCTGAGGCTTTAGCTTGATCTTCGCCCATTCAGCTGGCACATCAATCTTTTCGGCCTCTCCTCCTCGGTCAATGGCCTGGTAATTCATCGTGACGATATCCTCGCCTTTACGGCCGTAAGTCTTATATACGGCATGTTTCATTTCCTTAACCGCGAGGTCAAATGGAATCACCTCTGAAACTTTAAAGAATGTTGATTGCATAATGCTGTTGGTCCTGTTCCCAAGGCCTATCTCTTCTGCAATCTTGGTCGCATCAATGATGTAGAAGTTGATCTTGTGCTCTGCCATGTACTTTTTCATGTGATCTGGCAGCCTCTTAACGGTTTCTTCCGCATTCCATATGCTGTTCAACAGGAAGGTTCCTCCATCTTTAAGCCCCTTCAACATATCATATTTCTCAAGGTAAGCCGGCACGTGACATGCAACAAAGTCAGGCGTATTGACAAGGTACGGAGAACGGATCGGCATATCTCCAAAACGGAGGTGCGACACTGTAATCCCTCCTGATTTCTTTGAATCGTATGCAAAATAAGCCTGTGCATATTTATCGGTAGATTCGCCTATGATCTTGATCGAATTCTTGTTTGCCCCAACCGTACCGTCAGATCCGATGCCATAGAATTTCCCCGAGAACGTTCCTTTTGGGTCGGTAACTATTTCCGGGATCAGCGGGAGTGAATGGAAAGTTACATCATCGATGATGCCAACCGTGAAATGATCTTTCGGCTCCTTCGCCTTCAGGTTGTTATAAACAGAAAGGATCTGTGCCGGAGTGGTATCCTTTGAGCTAAGGCCGTATCTTCCGGCCAGGATCATTGGCCTTGAAGACCTGTCGTAGAAAATATCGCGGATATCGAGATAGAGGGGATCATTTGCTCCCGGCTCTTTTGTCCTGTCAAGAACAGCAATCCTTTTTACAGTGGCAGGAAGGACATTAAAGAAATATTTTGCGGAGAAAGGTCTGTAGAGGTGTACCGAGATCAAACCAACTTTTTCACCTTTTTCCTTGAGGTAATCGATCACTTCTTTGGTAGTATCAGTGATGGACCCCATGGCAACAATGATATTTTCAGCATCCGGTTCACCATAATATGTAAAGGGATGGTACTCTCTTCCCGTCAGTTTGGTGATTTCATTCATATATGCTTCAACAATATCAGGGATCGGTTCGTAAAACCGGTTCACTGCTTCCTTTGCCTGGAAAAAGATATCGGGGTTCTGGGCTGTTCCGCGGGTCACGGGATGCTCAGGATTGAGCGCCCTGTCGCGGAATTCCTGCAAAGCCTTATAATCGATCAGCTTCTCCATATCCTCATTTTTAAAAGCTTCGATCTTTTGTATTTCATGAGAGGAACGGAACCCGTCGAAGAAATGCAGGAATGGAACTCTTGATTTTATTGCGCTGAGGTGAGCAATGCCTGCAAGGTCCATAATTTCCTGGATGCTTCCACTGGCCAGCATAGCGAAGCCGGTCTGACGGGTTGCATAAACATCAGAATGGTCTCCGAAGATCGAAAGAGCATGCGCAGCGACAGTCCTGGCACTAACATGGAATACGGCAGGCAGAAGTTCACCGGCCATTTTGTACATATTGGGGATCATCAGCAAAAGACCCTGGGAAGCCGTAAACGTCGTTGTGAGCACACCCGCTTGCAGTGAACCATGAACAGCACCTGCGGCACCGGCTTCTGATTGCATCTCAACAACTTTCACTTCATCACCGAAAATATTTTTCCTGCCATGGGCAGCCCATTCATCAACATTTTCGGCCATATTTGAGGAAGGAGTGATCGGGTAAATAGCAGCTACTTCACTGAACATATAAGCCATATGTGAAGCTGCCTGGTTACCGTCGCATGTAAGAAAATTTACATTTTTTTTCATGTGTTATTATTTTAATTTTTAAGGACATATGTCTGCCGGTTGGCAGGCACGGAATATCCCAATGCAAATTATTCAGTTTGAGTGAAAAATTTACACTGGATATTTCATAATATACTGATAGTTAAATACCTAAATATCTTTTTGTGAATCGGTTAACAAGCCGCAAAGGTACGATTTCTTTTCATAGCAGAATAATTTTTTGCCATTAATTTATCTCGGAAGAGGCCTTGTTATCCAACTGACAAGGACAAGGGACTGGCATTCTTTAACGAACGGTGCTTCCTGTGAATTCATACCTTTGCAAAAATATTCAATATGGTTTTTCCACCCAATTTTGAACAAAAACTCGGCTTTGACTCCATCCGCCACATCCTGACCGAAAATTGTCTTTGTCAGCTAGGCAGACAGTATATAAGCGAAATCAGTTTTTCCTCCGATAAAGAGTCCATTTCCTCATCGCTTTTGTTTACCGAGGAATTCCGCAAGGTTTTGTTGTTTGACGAAGGATTTCCATCGCAGGATTACTATGATATGGTGCAGGAGATCCTGCATATCCGTATTGAGGGAACCTATATGGAACCGGAACGTCTTTCGGAGCTGAAGCTTTCGCTAGCATCCATCTTTCAGATCATCTCATTCTTCAGGACAAGGTCTGCAGATAAGTATCCTGCATTATTTGCAAAAACTGAAAACATCATCATCGACCCTGCAATCCTGAAGAAGATCGAGAAGATCATTGATGACCGTTCCAATATAAGGGATGACGCATCTCCTGTCCTGAAAAAGATCAGGAAAGAAAAGGCATCCAAACTGGCCTCTGTGGAAAAAAAGATCGCACAGAGCCTCAAGGCTGCAAGCAAAGCCGGATGGACTCCGGACGATGCAGGAGTCACCGTAAGGAACGGAAGGCTTGTGATTCCGTTGTTGGCAAAATTCAAGCGTCAGTTAAGTGGCTTTATTCATGACGAATCCTCAACGGGACAAACCGTATATATGGAACCAGCCGACGTCCTGGAAACGAACAATGAGATAAGAGAACTTGAATATGCAGAAAGACGGGAGATCATCCGGATTCTCATTGAGTTTGCAGACTTCCTGCGGCCTTTCTGCGATGATCTTCTGCATGCGTACCAGTTTCTTGGATTCATTGATTTTGTGCGTGCAAAAGCATTGTTCGCCATCAGTATTAATGGCTGCTACCCTTCAAAACTCCTGGATGCACCTTATATCTCCTGGAATGATGCCATCCATCCGTTATTGTACCTCTCCCATTCAAAACAGAACAAGCAGGTTGTTCCGATGACCTTGTCGCTGAACAGTGGAAACAGGATTCTTGTCATTTCCGGACCGAATGCCGGGGGGAAATCTGTTTGCCTGAAAACGGCGGGGTTGCTCCAGTATATGCTGCAGTGCGGACTACTCCCGTCCGCCAGGGAAGATTCCGAGTTCGGCATTTTTCATCATCTATTCGTAGATATCGGTGATGAACAGTCGCTGGAGAATGACCTCAGCACTTACACATCAAAGCTTTTGAACATGAAGTATTTCCTTGAAAACATGGATGCCCGGTCTTTATTCCTTATCGATGAATTCGGAACTGGTACTGATCCCGGCTTAGGCGGAGCCATGGCTGAAGCTGCACTTATCCGGTTTAATGAAATGAGAGGGTTTGGTGTTGTCACAACACATTATTCGAACCTGAAGCTCTTAGGAGGAAATGTTGAAGGGATCATAAATGGTGCGATGCTTTTCGATACCCGGAAGATGAAACCCCTCTACCAGCTTAAAACCGGAAAACCGGGAAGTTCATTTGCCTTTGAGATCGCAAACCAGATAGGCTTTCCGAAAGATGTTCTGAAAAAAGCTTCGGAGCTGACAGGCACCAGGCAGTTGGATTTTGACCGGCAGATCCAGGAAGTCGAGGTGGAAAAAAATGAATTGGCAAAAAAAACAATGGAAATGAAAGTGGCGGATGAATTCCTCGATGAGATTATTAAAAAATACCAGAAGCAGACCGAAGAGCTGGAACGATCCAGGAAGGAGATCCTTGTGAAAGCCCGCGAAGATGCCATGAAATTATTCAATGACACCAACCGTCTGATTGAAAAGACCATCAAGGAGATCAGGGAAAGTCAGGCAGATAAAGAAAAGACAAAAAAGCTCAGGGAAGAATTGAATGCTGAGAAGGAAAAGTTGCAGTTGATGACCGGAGGTCAGAAGTCAGAGGTCAGAAGTCAGCAGTCAACAAACTTAATCCCTTCGACTTCCGACCCCCGACCTCTGATCTCTGAGGCTAACAGCCAGCATCCAGCATCCGACATCCAGCATCCGGTATCCCGTCCTCCGACTCCCTACCAGGGTTATATAGACGACCTTCACCGTAAGCTGGCCGCATTTGAAATGACCCTCGACCTGAGAGGCAACCGTGTGGATGAAGCATTATCCTTATTACAAAGGTATATTGATGATGCGATCATCCTTAACATTTCTGAGGTCCGGATACTTCATGGCAAGGGTAACGGAGTGCTCCGGCAGGTGACAAAAGATTATCTCAGGTCAGTAAAAGAAGTAAAAAGCCATCACGACGAGGCACTGGAACGCGGCGGTCCGGGTGTGACCGTGGTTTCTTTTAAGTAGTCCTTTAGCTATTGGGTTTTGGCCTTTGGCTTCTTTCATTGGAATCTTGATAACTGGAAATTTTCATTCCATCACTATCTACATTCAAGGAAACCAACACTAAAATCTACCAGGCTAAAAGCTAACAGCCAAAAGCCAATAGCCAAAAGCCAATAGCCAATAGCCAATTTAGTTTGTATTTTAATAATTTGAATTGTACCTTTGCACGTTTTTGAAAAATTGATTTATGAGTTTACGACAAAAATCGAATGAACTGAAAAGAAGGATGCAGGAAGCCTTCAAAGGTGGTGGCGAACAAGCGACCGAGAAGCAGAAAGCATCGGGTAAAATGACGGCCAGGGAAAGGATCCTTGCGCTCCTTGATCCCAACACTTTTCATGAGTATGATCTTTTTGTCAAGCATGCAGGCGTTGATTTTGAGATGGATAAGAAATACCTTCCGGGGGATGGTGTAATTACAGGGACCGGTTCAATAAACGGATGGCCTGTTTGCATTTTCGCCCAGGATTTCACTGTCGCAGGTGGTTCTTTAGGGTATATGCATGCGAAGAAAATTTCGAAGATCATGGACCATGCCATGAAAATGAAGGTTCCTTTGATCGGTATCAATGATTCAGGTGGCGCCCGTATCCAGGAAGGGGTTAATTCACTGGCCGGATATGGAGAAATATTTTATAGAAACACCCAGGCTTCCGGTGTGATCCCGCAAATTTCGGTGATCCTTGGCCCCTGTGCAGGCGGGGCAGTGTATTCCCCTGCTTTGACGGATTTTGTATTTGTGGTGGACAAAATATCCAAGATGTTCATTACAGGCCCTGAAGTGATAAAGACAGTTCTCGGCGAAGAGATATCCATGGAAGACCTTGGAGGTGCGCGCGTACATGCCGAAATTACCGGGAATGCCCACTTCTTTGCTGAAAGCGAGGCTGAATGTTTTGAGCAGATCAAACAGCTTGTCAGTTTCATTCCATGGAACAATGAGAAGAAAGCCGAAACGTTCCCGAAAAAGGCACCAAAGTCGAGAAATTTCAAGATCGATCAGATCTTCCCTACAAATCATATGGAGTCTTATGATGTCAGGGGAGTCATTAAAGCCATCGTGGATGATTCGGAATTCTTTGAAGTGCATGAACACTGGGCACAAAATATTATCATAGGTTTTGCAAGGCTTGACGGGCAAACCGTAGGTTTTGTTGCAAATCAGCCCATGGTGCTTGCTGGCGTACTGGATGTGGACTCCTCCGACAAGGCCGCCCGTTTTATCCGTTACTGCGACGCCTTCAATATTCCGCTTGTTACCCTCGTTGACCTTCCGGGATACCTCCCTGGCGTGGACCAGGAGCATGCCGGTGTTATCCGTCATGGTGCTAAAGTACTTTATGCCTATTCAGAGGCCACCGTTCCAAAACTGACGGTTATCCTGAGAAAAGCTTATGGCGGAGGATACATTGCCATGTGCTCGCATCATCTGAGGGCTGATTTTGTCTTTGCCTGGCCAACTGCTGAAATTGCAGTCATGGGACCCGAAGGCGCAGCGAACATTATTTTCAGGAATGAGATCAAATCCTCTGAAAATCCTGAAGAGACCCGTAAGAAACTTATCGAGGACTACCGTACAAAATTTGCGAACCCTTATGTTGCTGCCGCATACGGTTACGTCGATGCTGTTATAGAACCGAATGAAACCAGGAATTTTCTGATCCATTCCCTCAATATTGCCACCCATAAACGCGAACCAGTCCCATTCAAAAAACACGGTATTCCCCCATTCTGATCAGAAACAGCCTGAATAAACATCCGAAAATTATTAACCAGGAAGATCCATAAATACAATTTCCATGGAGAATGAAGAACCCAAGCCTGAATTGCACATATTCAACTTTGAAAATGTTGAATACAAGACGCGGTACACGAAAAAATTTGAAAACAGAAAACCCTATACTATCCCGGATCCCAAAAAGATCTATGCTTTTATCCCTGGCCAGATCCTGAAAGTTTTCGTCAAAGAGGGACATAAGGTTAAGAAAGGCGACCCATTACTCATTCTTCAGGCGATGAAAATGAACAATATCCTGTTAGCACCCATTAATGGTGTCATAAAAACAATCTATGTAAAAGTCGGGGAAACCGTTCCAAAATCTCAAATGCTTGTGGAACTGAAGTAGAAAATATTTCAGGATTCAATTAATATGTATATCTTTGCACACTTTTTTGAAATTCCTGCATTAAAATAAAACATATAACACAGTTAAGAAAAAATCAGAGAAATGGCAAACCATAAATCATCAGAAAAACGCATCCGTTCTACCAAAACAAAACAAAAACTGAATAAATATCAGGGAAAAACCGTTCGTAATGCGATTAAAACGATACGGGCAACAGACGACAAGGCAGAATTTGTAAAGAATCTCCCTGCAGTCATTTCCAAAGTTGACAAATTAGCCAAGAAGAGCGTTATTCATAAGAACAAAGCGTCAAACCTCAAGTCAAAGCTGATGAAAAAAGCCAATGCTGAAAAGGCTCAGGCTTAATCTTTAGTTAAAGGTATTTCATTTTCAGGCACCACTGGTCCTGCAGCAGTTCATAAGAATGCTGTATGTCCGGTGGTGTTCTTTTTTGTAATTTTGTTTCGGCTCCAATCTTTGTACTGCGGGTCCCTGGCTAAAAGTTTATGAATGTAGGTTTTTTACTTTTGATTTTTCACTTTTGACTTTTGACTTTTTCAATGACTGAATCCCGGGAAATATCCGAACACTTCATCGACACGGAAAAATTATTCCGGGATAAAAATCCCAGGCTGCACAGGCTAATCCCGGGCTTTCTGTTTCGTATGCTCCGAAGGCTCATTCATGAGGATTTTATTAATACGATGATCTATAAGCACCGGGATAAAACAGGGTTGGCTTTTGTATCATCAGTTATTGAGGATTTTGGAGTTAAAATAGAGGTCTTCCGTTCATCATCACAAAAATTTTCAGCCGGTAATCCTCATCATAGTGTGACAAATGATCTTTTCCCTTCATCGGGAAGATACATTATTGCAGCCAACCATCCTCTCGGAGGACTCGACGGACTGGCTCTTATCGAAACAGCTGGCAAGATCAGGCCCGATATCATCTTTCCGGTCAATGACCTTCTTATGTATGTTCCCGGACTCAAACCTTTGTTCATTCCCATAAACAAGCACGGGAGAAACACTGAAAACGTACAGATCATTGATGAAACATTTGCCGGGGAAAAGCTGATCCTTTTCTTTCCTGCAGGACTTGTATCCCGCAAGCAAGGGAAAAATATCAAAGATCTTGAATGGAAGAAAACCTTCATCACCAGGGCAAAAAAATATCAGAGGGACATTATTCCGGTCTATATCTCCGGACAGAATTCCGGGTTCTTTTACAACCTCTCAAACTGGAGAAGAAGATTGAGAATAAAAGCAAATATCGAAATGCTTTTCCTTCCTGATGAAATGGTTAAACAAAAAGATAAAACGATCACCATTGTTTTTGGCGATCCGATCCCGTATACCCTGTTCGACAAAACAAAAACGGATCAACAATGGGCTGAAGTGATTAAAAAGAAGGTATATAAAATGGGAAAACTTGTATGAGGATTTTATTGTAATTTTGGGCTCATTGATGAGGTGATGAGGTGATGAGGTGAAAGATAATTGGCTATGTGACTTGATCACTCCATCACTTCATCACTTCATCACTCCATCACTTGAAAATCATCAAGCAAAATATGAATAGTGCGTTTTGAGAAGTATGGAGACCATTATACCACCGGTAGACACGAGATTGCTGGAAAATGAGCTTGGCGATCATAAGTTCGTCCGTAATACGAATAATGGGAACAATAAGATCTATATGTTCACCGCACACGAATCTCCGAACCTCATGCGGGAAGTCGGCCGGTTACGGGAGATCACGTTCCGGGATGCCGGTGGCGGAACAGGCAAGGCTGTGGATATTGACGAATTTGACCTTGCTTCCAAGCCATTCCATCAACTTATAGTCTGGAATCCGAAGGAAAAAGAAATTGTCGGAGGATACCGCTTTATCCTGGGGAAAGATATTCCCTGCGACCAGAAAGGCTGTCTTAACAGCGCAACAGCCGAACTTTTCAGTTTCTCTGAAAAATTCGTTCGCGATTACCTGCTGAATTCAATAGAACTTGGACGATCCTTTGTCCAGCCCGAATACCAGCCAACCGTCAACCTGAAAAAAGGGCTCTATTCACTCGATAACCTTTGGGATGGCCTCGGAGCAATGATCATCGATTATTCTGAAGTAAAGTATTTTTTCGGAAAAATGACCATGTTCCCGGATTATAATAAAACCGCCCGGGATATCATCCTGTTTTTCCTTGCAAAATACTTTCCTGACCGCGAAAATCTCCTCACCCCGATATACCCGATATTAGCAGAAACCGACAGAGAAGTACTTTCAGGTATTTTTTCCGGCCTGACTTATGAAGAGAATTATAAGATCCTGATCCACGAGATCAGAAAGCACAATGAGCACATTCCTCCGCTTGTAAATGCGTACATGAATTTATCACCGACGATGAGGACATTTGGCACCTCGTTAAACGCCGAGTTTGGTAATGTGGAAGAAACCGGCATCATGATCAATATTGAAGACATCTACCAGCGAAAAAAAGAACGGCACCTCGCTTCCTATATTCGAAGGATCTCTTCACTGACCAACCTGAAACTAAGAAGAAAAAGAGGATGAACCTGATAAAAGCAGAATTTATTACCAGCTCCGCAAACCTGAAATCTTGCCCGCCGATGAATACACCGGAATTTGCTTTCATCGGTCGCTCCAATGTTGGAAAATCATCCCTGATCAACTTCATCACCAACCGGAAAAAGCTGGCCAAAGTTTCTCAAACTCCTGGCAAGACCAGGCTCATCAATCATTTCCTTATCAATGATCAGTGGTACCTTGTCGATCTGCCCGGCTATGGATTTGCAAGATTATCCAGATCTGAAAGAGAAAGCCTTGAAAAACTGATCTACAGCTATTTTTCCGAAAGGAAGAATATCGAACACACCTTTGTTCTTGTCGATTCAAGACTGGAACCACAGGTAAATGACATTTCATTCATGGCCTGGCTGGCTTCCAGGAAGATCGGGTTCACTATCGTTTTTACGAAATCTGACAAGCTCTCCAAAGGGAAGCTTGCAAAAAACATGACCCATTATATGACTTATCTTACAGAATTCCGGCCATATGCAACAGAGATCATTCCATCCTCTATCCTCGATCATTCAGGGAAAGAGGAGATACTGGAAGTCATTGCAAACTATCTTGATGAGCCATCTTCTTAACGAATAAATCCTATTCCTGATTATGAAAATTGTTTCAATAGTCGGTGCACGCCCCCAGTTCATCAAAGCCGCCACCGTCTCCCGTTTCTTTCGGTCAAACCCTGACATCCGGGATATCCTGGTTCATACAGGGCAACACTATGATAAAAACATGTCTGATGTTTTTTTTTCAGAGCTTGATATTCCGGAACCGGATTATAATCTTGGTGTCGGTTCCGGTAGTCATGCGGATCAGACAGGCAAAATGATGGTAAAGATCGAGGATCTCCTTCTAAAGGAAAAACCGGACTGGACTCTTGTTTACGGCGATACGAATTCGACCATTGCCGGAAGCCTGACGGCTGTAAAACTTCATATACCCGTTGCCCACATAGAATCAGGCCTGCGCAGCTTCAACCGCAGGATGCCCGAGGAGATCAACCGGATCATCACCGACAGGATCTCCGACCTGCTCTTTGCTCCTACCCTGACGGCCATGAAGAACCTTGAAACTGATGGTTTGAAAAACATTTCAGTATTCACCGGCGATGTTATGTATGATTCCATTCTATTCTACCAGAAGCTGATCGCTGAACATGAAGAAAAATACAGGACACCGGGCATTCCGGCACAGTACCTGCTGGCCACGGTCCATCGTGCAGAAAACACCGATAACCCCGGAAATATAAGCCAGATCTTTGAAGCCTTCTCGGGAGCGGGATATCCTGTTGTATTCCCTGTTCATCCGCGAACAAGGAAGATCCTTAAAACTATGCGGGCATTCCCGAAAAATGTAATCGTGATCGATCCTGTGGGGTACCTCGAAATGTTGAAGCTTATCATGGATTCAACGAAAGTGCTCACCGATTCAGGCGGACTCCAGAAAGAGGCGTATTTCCTGGGAAAGCAATGCATTACCTTGCGCACTGAAACGGAATGGATTGAAACTGTCCATGATGGATGGAATACCATTACAGGTACCGACAAGGAACAAATCCTGGCTGCGATCCGGTCTCCCCTTCCTTCTGCACCGCGCAAAAATGAATTCGGGGATGGAAAAGCAACTGAAATTATCGTGAACAACCTTTTAAAATAACCACCAGGATGCCAATACGCAAAAAAATTTGCGAATCAATTTCTTAGCATCTTTGCAGTGGAAAAGAGGATATCAAAAATCTAAACATACTTTCTTTGAATCACCTGTTTAATGGATCATTCGAAAAAAAAAATCCCCATTAAAAGTTGGTATCCCGTTTATACCACCCCTCGGGCTGAAAAGAAAGTTCATGCCCGGTTGCAGGAGAAAGGGATCGAATCCTATTTGCCCCTGCAACGGGTTTTGAAGCAATGGACCGATCGCAAAAAATGGGTGGAAGAACCTTTTTTCCGTTCATATGTATTCGTCCATATCAATATTCTGGACCAGGCCAGCATCCTCCAGGTCCCGGGCGTCGTGCGTTTCATCTATTTCTCAGGAAAACCTGCAGCCATCAGGGACGACCAGGTAAGATTGCTGAAAATACTGACAACATCCAATGAACATTTTATCGCTACACAAGAGGCATTCGGGGTTGGGGAATCTGTTGAAATCACAGGCGGTCCTTTTGCAGGTTTTACCGGCGAACTCATTGCATGTAAAGGACAACGGTTGCTGATCATCAGGCTTACCGAGATCAATTATAACCTCCTGCTTGAGATCGACCCTGCATTGGTGAAAAAGAAAACTACTGGTGAGAGATAAGAAGTGAGATATGAAGGGTCTAATGACCCTGTGACCCTGTGACCCTGTGACCTTGTGACTTGGTGACCAGGTGACTTTGTGACCTTGTGGCCCAATCACCATCATCTCACAAATTTTTCCTAAATTGCGCCACGATTTTAAGCTTCATTTACCATTAATTGTTCACTATTCACTTTTCACTATTCACTGATAACATGAGTATTTACGAAAAATTATTAAAGAAAGAAACCAAATTATCCGTGATCGGATTAGGTTATGTCGGGTTACCGATTGCATTGGAATTCGCACGGAAGATCTCCGTTGTTGGGTTTGATATTAAAGAAGACCGCGTTCAGCTGATGCGGAAAAAGATTGACCCCAGTGAAGAACTGCCAACGGAGGCCTTTGAAGGCTGTGACATTGTTTATACAAGCAATCCGGCTGATTTGAAGGATTGTACCTTTCACATTGTGGCTGTTCCGACTCCGGTTGATAAGCACAACCTTCCTGACCTGAGTCCTTTGATCGCGGCAACCCGGACTGTCGGAAAGATCCTGAAGAAGGGCGACTATGTCGTTTATGAGTCAACGGTTTATCCCGGAGCTACAGAAGAAGATTGTGTTCCGGTGCTTGAAGAATTATCAGGATTGAAGTTCAATGCCGATTTTAAAGTCGGATTCTCACCGGAAAGGATCAATCCTGGTGACAGGGAACATACCCTGACTACCGTAGTAAAGATTGTTTCCGGCTCCGATGCAGAGTCGCTCGAACAGGTAGCCAAAACATATGAACTTGTTGTTAAAGCCGGGGTTCACAGGGCACCGACGATCAAGGTGGCTGAAGCCGCTAAAATCATCGAGAATTCGCAGCGTGATATCAATATTGCCTTCATGAACGAGCTTTCCCTTATTTTTGGAAGAATGGGGATCAATATTTATGATGTAATCGATGCTGCAGCCACGAAATGGAACTTTCTGAAATTCTATCCCGGTTTGGTTGGAGGCCATTGCATTGGTGTCGATCCATATTACCTGACCTATAAAGCGGAAGAATACCGGTATCACGCAAGGGTGATCAATGCAGGTCGTTATGTAAATGATTCAATGGGGTTTTATGTGGCGAAACAAACGGTAAAAAAGCTGATATTTGCAGAAAAGAACGTACTGAAGGCCAAGGTGCTGGTCATGGGTGCAACCTTTAAGGAAAATGTAAGCGATATCCGTAATTCGCGGGTTGCAGATCTCATTAATGAGCTGAAATCTTATGGCATTCAAGTCGATATAGTTGACCCCTACGCCGATAGCAAGGAACTGATGCATGAATACGGATTCGGACTGACAACCAAACTCCGCAATGATTATGATGCCGTTGTCGTTGCTGTAAGTCATAAGCCATACCTTGACCTGGATGAAACCTATTTCACATCAATAACCAAAGATAAAGGCATCCTGATCGATGTCAAAGGACTTTACAGGAAGAAGGTGAAAAGTATGATCTATTGGAGCCTTTAGGAGGTGGTGAACTGGTGAACTGGTGAGTTGGTGAGTGATTAAAGGTCAAAGGTCAGATTATCATAATTCATAATTCAAACTCATAATTCATAATTAAATGAATTTATTGAATAAAAGCGTCCTTATAACAGGAGCAGATGGTTTCATCGGATCTCACCTGACTGAAGCACTGGTAAATAAGGGATGCCGTGTCAGAGCGCTGTCATATTACAACTCCTTCAATTACCAGGGTTGGCTGGAAGATATACCATGCAGGACTGATGTGGAAATCTTGTCGGGGGATGTCCGTGATCCTGAATATTGCAGGAAGATCACGAAGGATATTGACATTGTATTCCACCTGGCAGCACTGATCGCTATCCCCTATTCATACCATGCTCCCAACTCATATATTGATACGAATGTCAAGGGAACCCTCCACATATGCCAGGCTGCCATGGACAATGGAGTTGCCCGTGTCATTTCCACATCCACCAGCGAGGTATACGGAACCGCGAAATATGTTCCGATTGATGAGAACCACCCGTTGCAGCCTCAATCGCCATACAGTGCCAGCAAGATCGGCGCAGATGCGATTGCCATGAGCTTTTTCAATGCATTCAGCCTGCCCGTCACGATTGTCAGGCCGTTCAATACCTTTGGCCCGCGCCAGTCGGCCAGGGCCGTGATACCAAACATCATTTCACAGATCGCGGCCGGCAAAAATTCCATCGATCTCGGGGACACATCCCCGACACGTGATTTTTCCTTCGTAAAAGATACCTGTAAAGGTTTTATCCTTGCAGCCGAATCAGACAAAACCAACGGTGAGATCCTGAACATCGGCACAGGCACAGAATTCAGCATTGAAGAAACATTCAACCTGATCCGGAAACTGATGAGTTCCGACGTGTCGCTCCATGTTGATGAGCAAAGACTGAGACCCCGGAAATCAGAGGTATTCCGGCTTTTATGCAACAATGAGAAAAGTCGGAAACTCATCGGCTTTAACCCTGACTACACCTTTGAACAAGGACTTATCAAAACCATTGCCTGGTTTGAGAACCCGGAGAATCTTAAGAAATATAAAACCAATATTTATAATCTTTAGTGATGGAAGAAAAATTGATTGCATTTATAAAATCCGAATATCTGTCTGATTCGGGAATGGAGATCACTCCCGACACAAAACTGATCTCTACCGGTTTGATTGATTCTTTCTCGCTTGTTTCACTTCAGGTATACATTGAGAAACAATTCGGAAAACGAATACCCGCACCCAAATTCACCGTCGATAATATGAATTCCGTAAAGCAGATTGTCGAGATCATTAACAAATTCTGAAAAGGATGATCATTTCAATCCCTTTCTTTCTGACCCTCTTCATTTCGTTTTCTCTTTACTGGTTAATTCCACGCCAATCCTACAGGATTTTCTTCCTTTCAGCCATCAGCCTGGCATTTATCGCTTACCTTGATTACCATGCCTCAATTGTGGTTTTCTGTCTTTCCGTTTATGCATATGCGTTTTCTTACATGGTTGTACATGGAAAATACAGGCAGGCACGTTTAACCATAGGCATTTCCGGACTTGTAGCCATTCTTTTGCTGTTCAAATACCTTGGTCTCCTTGAGAAAACCCTGAATGACCTGGATTCTTTCCTTGGTATCCTGCCAGTTTTTAAAATCGAGAAGATATTTCTCCCGCTCGGGCTCTCCTACATCATTTTCAAATACATCAGCTACCTTACAGATGTCTACTGGGGAATAACTAAGAGGGGGACATTCATTGAATTACTTTGTTATGGTTCTCTGTTTACGATCTTCGTAGCCGGACCCATCGACCGTTTCGAACGGCTTCAGCCACAGTTCAGGGAAAGGACCCCTTTTTCGGCTTCCTATGCGGGTGAAGGATTTGAAAGGATTGTCTTCGGCATCTTTAAAAAGGTAGTCCTCGCCGACTGGATCGGGTATTTTATAAATCCTGTATTCCATTCACCTGGTGATTATTCCGGTCACATTTGGGGACTTGCACTTATTGGATATTCTTTCCAGATCTATTTTGATTTCTCCGGGTACAGCGACATCGCGATTGGTTCATCAAGGTTTTTCGGACTAAGGATCATGGAGAATTTCAACTGGCCTTATCTTCAGCCCAATATCAGCCAATTCTGGCGTTGCTGGCATATATCGCTTTCCGATTGGATCAGGGATTACCTGTTTTTTCCGTTAAGCCGGGTATCATCAAATAAAGTGTGGATCATGCTGTTTGTTCCCGTGATTGCCATGGGTTTGTGCGGGTTCTGGCATGGTGCTCGATGGCATTTCCTTGTATGGGGAATAATTCATGGATTGGGCATCGCAGGTTTACAGGTCTGGAATCTTATTAAGAAGAAGAAGCCTTCACTTGCCGCAATTAGTAAAACCGGATGGTTCAATGTATTCAGCATTATTCTCACGTTTGCATTTGTAACATTTGCCTGGATATGGTTCATGTAAAAAAAACCCTGCTCCTTTTTTGCGCAATGATCCTTGCATTCCTGGCTGCAGAGATCGTCATCAAAAACATCATCGGCTATCCGCCTTATGGAGTGAAGATGAAAGTTTTCGGGATCCAGAATTTCACCCGTACTCAAAAAATCTATCTGCCCAACTCCCCCTACTGGGTCGTTGAAGGCGGGAACCATGTTTATTACCGGAACAACCTGGGTCTTCCCGGAACTGATATAAGGGTTGCAGATTCACAGAAATTCATCTTTATCCTGGGCAGTTCATTTATGGAAGCATACCAGATGCCTCCCGGTAAAATGGCATCATCCCTGTTTTTTTCATCAATCCAAAAAGCAGATCCGGACTTACAGGTCCTGGATCTCGGAAGCAGTGGTCATGACCCTTATGACAGTTACTTTCGAGCCCTTTATTTCACCCGGAGCTACAAACCCGATAAAATAATCCTGCTGCTTGACAATATTTATTCGGATTGGATGAAAAGACACCGTCATCCGCTTGATTTTGAGCCATCGTCTGAATTTGGCAGGGAGGACAACCGTTTCACAACAAGAATCTCCACTCTTATGCGCAATAATTTTTCCATTTTGGATTTGTTTATCCGTGCCGTTTCAAAGAAAAATAATGAAGACCCGGGTGAAAGTCCCAGGCAAACTGATGTACAAGCTGCCAACACCGGAATACCTGACATGCAAACCTGTCTCCAGCATTATGCAAGCAAGTATGGAGCAGATTTCACCTGTTTATCCATCATTCCCGACACAACCATTAACAGGAATCTGGCATCTTTTTGTAAAACCCTGAATATCAACTTCCGTTTTGATCCTTGTATCCTGATCCCGGAAAACAGGATCAACCAAAATGGTCATTTGAACGAAAAAGGTAATTATGAACTTGGAAAATTTATCACCGGATCATTTGCTGAGATTTATCAAAAGTGATCTGCTCAGATTTTTTGCGAAATACCTCATTCTCTTTACGGTGTTGTTCATCTCACTGGGGTTGATGTCGCTTCTTGCATTCATTGCTACGGAAAGCAATCCATTTTTCTATGCAAATTTCTAATTTTAATGTTTAATTCAGGACCCTCTTCCAGGAAAAACCTGGGATTTCCGAAAAATCCATGATCCCAGCCGAAAAATATATAGTCCATAATCCAAAATATATAGTCCATAATTTAAAATAAATAGTTCACATCGAAATTCCAGCACCTGTTCAAATTGAACAGCCCTTGTATTCTGCTGAAAATCAATTTATATGCACTCCTCAAAACGTTGAAACTGCAACCTGCCGTTTTAGTGGAGCCAATAGACCGAATTTCCTGACCAAGCCAGCCAGAACATCAATAAGGTTGCAAAGAATTTACCCGGGTTTATGAAGCCAGGGCTCCCTTTGCTTCAAGAATTTCCCCTAAAATGTTGGTCATTAAAAATAAAATGAGTAGTTTTGTTACTCAATCATTATGGCTGGTTATTCTTTTTCCTGTGAGTGACCCGGCGAAGCTATGAAAAATGATGAAGTGATGAAGTGATGGTGGTGGAGTATGATGAGAACGCATAAAGACTCCAGGTTTGGAAAGTTTCTGTAGTATTTGTAACTGAAGTATATGAACTTACAAATTCCTTTCCAAAATCGGAACTATTTGGTCTGACAAGCCAGATAAGAAGAGCTGCAATTTCAATTCCCTCAAATATCGCCGAAGGTGCAGCACGAAAAAACACAAGAGAGTTCATTCAGTTTCTTTATGTTGCTCATGGTTCATTGGCAGAAATCGACACACAACTTATAATAGCACAAAATTTGAAATATATAAAAGAAGATCCAAAAACAGCTGAAAAGATTCAATATATCCGAATTCTCCTGTCCCGATTAATCAAAGCACTAAAAGCTAAAATTACGTAATCATCACTCCATCACACCATCACTTCATCACTTCATCACTTCATCACTTCATCACTCCCGACAATGCTGGACACCCTGATCACAAATAAGACCCGAATAAAGCTGTTGCTGCGTTTCTTCCTCAACAGCCACTCTCAGTCATATTTGCGGAACCTGGAAAATGAATTTGATGTTTCCACGAATGCGATCCGGCTGGAGTTGAACCGTTTTGAGGAAGCAGGACTATTATTGTCGGCGACAAAGGGTAACCGCAAGATGTTTTATGCTAACACCGAACATCCTTTATTCCCTGATATCCATAATATCCTTCTGAAATATATTGGATTCGACCAGATCATTGAGCGGGTCGTGAGGAAACTGGGCGGTGTAAAAAAAGCCTATATCACAGGTGAACTGGCCAAAGGTAACGATGCAAAAACCATCGAACTCCTGCTGATCGGAACCGACATGAATGAGGAATACCTCACCCGGCTGGCAGACAAGACCTCTGATCTGATCAAACGAAAGATCAGGTATACGATAACGGATGATTCAAAGGAGCAGGAGTTCCTGGCGAAGCATCCGGAAGCATTTTTAATCTGGGAATCAATTTAACTACCTCCACTCTGCTCCCCCACTCCTTCAGGAGAGGGGGTTTGGGGGGTGAGGTGAACCTATATCTATTATGGCATCATACTTAGTCACCGGCGGAGCCGGATTTATCGGGTCGAACATCGTGAAAGAACTGCTCAGCCGTGGCGAGAAGGTTCGCGTACTCGACAATTATTCAACAGGGAAACGCGAAAACCTTTTCCCGCACAAGGATAATCCCAACCTTGAGATCGTCGAAGGCGATCTCCGCAGTTTTCATATTGTGAGGGATGCGGTGAAAGGGGTTGATTTTGTACTTCACCAGGGGGCACTTCCTTCCGTCCCGAGATCAGTTAAAGATCCCATCACTTCCAATGATGTTAATATCAATGGCACCCTGAACATCCTTGAAGCATCCAAGGAATTCGGCGTAAAGCGGGTCGTCTTCGCATCCTCCTCTTCGGTCTATGGGAACAGTGAAGTGATGCCGAAAGTAGAGACCATGCCCGTAGCTCCTGTGTCGCCATATGCGCTTACAAAATACGCAGGAGAGCGGTATTGCCAGATCTATTACCAGCTTTACGGACTCGAAACAGTGGCTCTTCGCTATTTCAATGTCTTCGGCCCAAACCAGGATCCATCATCCCAGTACAGCGCGGTGATCCCCAAATTCATCAAGTTGATGAAAGAAGGTAAACAGCCCACGATCTATGGCGATGGAACACAAAGCAGGGATTTCACCTATGTCGCCAACAATGTGGAGGCCAACATCCGTGCCTGTACAGCCAAAGGTGTGGCGGGCGAAGTCTTTAACATCGCCTGCGGTGAGCGCTTCACCATGACCGACCTGGTGGACACGATCAATGAAAACCTCAAAACCAATATCAAACCGCTGTTTGATAAAGAACGTGCCGGCGATGTGAAACACTCACTTGCAGGTATTGATAAGATCAGGCAAAGAATGGGATTCGAAGTAAAAGTGAAGTTTGTTGAAGGAATAAAGAAAATCGTTTAACCTCACGCTTCTTCTATTACATCCGACTTCATCGGGATTGTCAGCCTAAAAAATTTGTTCTCGATTCGTTCTGAAAATTTGAATATCACGAATATTTTCCTGTTTTGGTATTAAGTAAATTCATTGATAAGAATGTCATCGGGAACCTTCGAAATTCTGTTCTGTATTTCGGCGGGTCGATCATCCAGCTGATCCTTGGGATCCTTACCGCCCCGATATTCGCCAGGTACCTGGAACCGGAAGATTTTGCCATCCTAGGGTACTTTGGGTCATTGACTGCATTTTTTTTTCCTTTATCGTCACTTTGCCTGAATTTCTTTTACCTGATGCGTTATTTCCACCAGGATGATGATGAAAATAAGGGATCTTTTCTTAATATCCTGACATTTCTGACCCTTTCCAATACGGTCCTGATGACGATCGGGTATTTCGGCCTATTCATTTATTTCCGGCTTACGCATGTCTCTCTTCCATTCTTCCCATATGCACTGATCGTTTTTGGTTCGCTGATGGTCGATATCTACCGTTCCTTTTACCTTCTCGATCTCCGGGTAAAAAAACAGGCCATGGCCTACTTTAAAATTAGCGCTGTTTACATCCTGGTAAACTTCGGAATGGGTCTGGCCCTTGTCGTTTTTATCAAATTAGGTGCGGCGGGAAAGATGTCAGGACAATTGATCGCCCAGGGATGCATCATGGTCATTCTTTTCTTCCAGCTAAAAAAATTCCTGAATTTCCATATCGATTTAAAGCAGATCAAAGAGGCGATGAAATATGCACTGCCAATACTCCTTGCCGCTTATGCCTATTATCCGATCAACAATATTGATAAGATCTACCTTGAACGACTTGGCAATAATTACGAATTCGGATATTACAACATCGGGGTAAATATGGCCGCCTACCTGAGTATTTTCGGTGTGGCACTGAACCAGGCCTTTGAACCTGACTTTTTTAAATTCATCGTACAGAAAAACAGGCGGAAATTCCTGCAGTATGCCCTCCTGTATATGATGCTGATCACAATATTTGTCGTGCTTTTCCTGTTCCTTTCCAAGTATATAGTAAGCTTTCTTACTGCCGGAAGGTACACAAGGGCATATACTTATGCAAACATCAATGCAGTTGCAGTCGTTATCATAAGTGCTTCCGGCGTGGTGAATACGATTATCATGGGTCTCCAGAAAGCAAAGTTTATCCTAGCAATTAATATTATCGGAGGTATAGTTGCAATAATCATATACAAGATCCTGATATCCAAATATGGGTTCTGGGGAGGGAATTATGCAAAGATTGCTGTTGGACTCGTATTCCTGGCAACACAACTTGCCTTTGTAAAGTACAGGAACCACAGGGTTCTCAAATATTTAAAACTGACTTAGTATGATCAAAGCTATTTTCAGGAAGATCCTGCCGGAAAACATCAGAATAATTCTGAACAAATACCGGCAGACATATAAGGAACAACAGGCAAGACATTACTATTCATCTCTTGGGGAGGACGTGATCCTGGAATCCATTTTTTCAGGGAAGAACGAAGGGTTCTATATTGATGTCGGAGCACATCACCCAAAGAAAGGATCGAATACCTACCTGTTTTACAGGAAAGGATGGCACGGGATCAATATAGATGCAATGCCGGGGAGCATGAAAAAGTTCAACAAGACACGCTCAAAAGACATCAATCTGGAAGTACCCATTTCCGATAAGAACGATACGCTCACCTTCTACATGTTCAATGCACCGGAACTGAATACATTCAGCAAGCCAAAGGCCGATGATAACCTGAAGACACATAAATTATTGAATACGGCAACGCTTCATACAAACACGCTATCCTCTGTTCTGAAGAAACATCTTCCTGACAATCAGGTGGTGGATTTTCTTACTATAGACGTTGAAGGATATGATTTCGCAGTGCTGAGATCGAATGACTGGAACAAGATCAGGCCAAAGGTCATCCTCGTTGAAATCCTTCATATGCCCATGGAAGACATCATTAACCATGAAATCGCCCTTTTCCTGAAATCACATGGTTATCTTATTTTTGCCAAAACATATAATACAGTTGTTTTCATGCAAAATGAATTCTTTAAAGAACGAGCAGCGTAAAGCTGCCTGATTTTCCAAGATGGAACCGACTTTTTCCACACCCGTTGCATTCATCATCTTCAATCGCCCGGATAATACCCGCAAGGTGTTTGAGCAGATCCGCGTTTTAAAGCCGGATAAATTATACATAATTGCCGATGGTCCGCGGGCTTCTCATCCGGATGACATCATAAAATGCGAAGAGACAAGGAAAGTCGGGGATAGTGTTGATTGGGATTGTCAGGTCTATAAGAGCTTTTCAAAGGCCAACCTTGGCTGTGGACAACGGGTATTTACAGGTCTCAACTGGGTTTTTGAACATGAGACCTGTGCGATAATTCTTGAAGACGATTGCAACCCGGCCCAACCCTTTTTCAGATTCTGCGATGAATTGCTACGGAAATACAAAGACGATACCCGGGTTATGCATATCAGCGGCAATAATTACAATGAAGAGCAGGTGGTCGGCAATGCAAGCTATTTTCTCAGCAGGTACGGGCATATATGGGGATGGGCAACATGGGCAAGAGCCTGGAAATTATTTGACTTTTCGATGAAAACCTGGCCGCAAGCCAGGGATGAGAAAATTTTATCGAACTATTTTACAACACCACAGGAGGTAAAATTCTTTACATCCATTTTCGACCAGTACTATCTGAATGATAGGCTGCCATGGGGTTACCGTTGGTTTTACAACAGAGTCATAAATGGCGGTTTGTCTGTCGTTCCGGCCCTGAATCTGGTTACGAACATCGGACATACCGGAACCCATTCATCGCAACGTAACAGCTCGCATTACCGGAATGTAGCCCATAATTTTAAAATCACAAGTCACCCGGAATTCATTATACAGAACAACTCATATGACGTCTATCATTTCAATCATCACATCTGCAGGCGGTCCAATTTCATTCAAAGATCAGTAAGGAAAATCATGAAAACAATAACAGTTTGGAGAAATCACATCCTTTAACAATCTAAAAAAAACCATTTAAAAATCAATTCGAGCTTGAAAAGTAAAATATCAGTCCGGTCAATCGTGTTTCTTTGCCTTATAATCCTGGTTATAAGCCATGGAATGATTCAGTTCTACATGCCCAATATTACAATAAATTCATTGGTCTTTCTTTTTGTAGCGGGTATAATTTACAATTATTCATTTGAAAAAAAAGACAACTTTCTCTTCCTGATCATTATCTATTTCTGCAGCCACTTTGAATATGCCGGTGCTCAAAGTGGGATATTCAACAATATCGCTTTTGCCCTTCTGGCCTTTTTATATTTTTCAAACAAATTGGTAAGGGAAATCAAATTCAGAGATAATTTAGTGGGTATTTTGATTGCAGTATTAATCGGTTCGAATATTCTTGGCTGGGTTTTAAGAAATAATGGATCTTCTACGGATTACATCCTGGGGATATCCGGGTTTTTCGGTTATATCCTGGTTTTTAACATGACTCGAAAAACCTTGCTGACACCAGACAGAATAAGAGTTTTTATTGCTATTTCAGTTGTTTTGTTCGCCTATTCGGCTTTAATAACACTCAATCAGAGATTTACTATTATTCCCTCATCATCACCAATGGTGCTGTCAAAATATGGTCAGGAAAAACAAGATTTCGAGATTGGCGGAGGCACATTATCAAATTCCGATTACTATGGCGAACTTGGGTTATTCATGTTTGCTGTTTATTTGCCTTTTCTCTTTTCTTCTGAAACTTTCCGGCTTATCAAAATCAAGTATAGTACCATTGTGTTGGGCACTGTGCTTAGCGTTGTTGCAATGCTGGTATCCATTTCCCGATCGGTGATCATCCTGGCAGTTATTAATTTTACTTTTGTGTTCTTTTTCAGCTTCTTTGGACGTGGCGGTTCACAACCGTTAAGGAAATATGTTACAATATTTCTGGTGGGCGCAGCACTTGTTGCGTTAAATTCTGTATTCAAATACACATATGTATTTAACCGGTTGCAATACGAAACATCAACTTCATATTCAGTAACCGGAGTTTTAAGTGGCGAGGACATTAACCGTGTGTATGCGATGCAGCTTAATCTGCAACGATATAACAGTGAATCGTGGCTGATCGGTTATGGTTGGAGCACAAATAAAATGAATAAATATGCATGGTTTGATAATCCGGAAGCAGCCGGCAGATCAAGTCCGCACAACTTATACTTCGGGATCTTATTCCTGTTCGGGTGGTTCGGATCCATTGCATTCGTGCTTCTCGTACTTATCACGATATGGCGAATGCTTATCCTCATAAGGCACAGGAAAAAACTGGATCAGCTGACACAAATACTATCGGTTGGTTTTTACGCTCTGTTCATTCTTTTCATTATAAACCAGTTTAAAGCGGATATCATCTATGGTAATTCGTTTTTCATGGTATTCTGGATATGGCTTGGCATTGCGAACAGCTTATATTATTCGGGATCGAAACAGATATTCCATTCGGAAAACCCTCATTTAGGGGACCGCCAGATCCTCAACACCTTTGAGGAAAAAGAGGTAAATTTATAAAGCGAGTGATAATGAAAAAGCTAAAAGTTGCCTGGTTATCGCCGCTTTCATTATACAGGTTCCGGCAACAGTTGAATATCGATGAAAAGAAATTCTTCAATCTTCACCCAGCAACGTGGGTCACAGTCATGCTGGAAGAGATGGAAAAGCGGGAAGATATTGAATTGCACATCATCACTACGGCTTCAAATAAGGTTATTGACAAGAATCAGACATTTACGGTCAATGGAATAACATATCACATCATTAAAAGAGGGTTGCCATTCATAAAAAAGGGATGGCCGTATTATTTCCGTTTTGACACGATGACAAATTACTGGTGGAGGACAAGGAAAATGTCCTCCATCCTTAAAAGGATAAAACCGGATGTTGTTACTGCTTTTGGCACTGAAAATGAATTTTCCTTACCATTGTTTAAACTGAAAGTACCTTCAATTATTCTTATCCAGGGTTTGATTGGAAGTCACCAGCTTAAGACGAGATTTTTGCAAAAACAAGCCCTGCTGGAAGCTCTTGCCTTAAATAAAGTGAAGCACTTTATGAACGGGAAAAGTATATTCATCGAAAATTTTGTAAAAAGATATAACCCGGAAGCAGAGTTTTGCAACCTGGATTTCCCCATCAGTAATTATGCATTCTCTTTTGAGTCCGCCAGGCAAAGGACCACGGACATTGTATTTGCCTCTGGGATATCAAGGGCAAAAGGCATTTTTGACCTCATCGAGGCTCTTGTGATTATTAAAAAGCAGCTCCCGGGAATTAAATTGCGGATCCTTGGGAAAAACGCTGAACCTGATTACAGCGAGCTCCTTGTAAAGATCAGCTCAATGGAGCTGACAGACAATGTAGAAATGGCAGGGTTCCTTCCGGATCATGCAGATTTTATCAATGCCATGAGCACTTCCAGGGTGTTTGTCCTACCCTCCTATTTCGATACAGGATCCCGGACCCTCGCAGAAGCAATGGCTCTCGGGTTACCCTCTGTTATTTACAACATTGACGGCGCCTCTGAAATGATTAAGGATGGAGTTACAGGGCTCCTGGTTGAACCTGGTGATATTGATTCCCTGGCAACCTCAATCATTGCACTATTGTCTGATGAAGAGAAAATGTCGCAGGTAGGCAGCCACGCTAAAAAGTTTGCCTTCGATAATTATTACGCCCCTGAAATGGTCAATGAACTGATAAAGTATTACAATTACATGTTAAAAACTTCAAAATAACCAATGAAAGCAATAATCCTGGCTGGGGGTCTTGGAACCAGACTTAAGCCATTTACTGAAGTAATCCCGAAGCCCCTGCTGCCCATCGGCGAAAAATCAGTCCTGGAAATACAGATCGAACAACTTAAAAAACATGGGTTTGATGAAATATTCCTGGCCACCAACTACAAATCAAGATATATCGAAAATTTCTTTGGTGATGGGAGCCAGTTTGGGATCAAGCTGGAAATCAGCAAGGAAGATAAACCCCTCGGAACCGCCGGACCACTGCTACTGATCAGGGAAAAATTAACCGAGCCTTTCCTCGTAATGAATGGCGACATCTTAAGCCTGATCAACTTTTCTGAATTTTACAAATTCGGCCTGGAACGAGATACTTTACTGAGCCTTGTGATAAAAAAAGAAATAACACCATTTGCATTTGGCAATATTTTTTTTGATGGCGATCTGGTTACTGGTATCGATGAAAAACCTGATTTTGTCAACTACATCCTTGCAGGTATTTATTTTATGAGGCCGGAAATTTTCAACTATTTCCCTATCGACTCCTATTTTGGAATGGATTCATTGATCAAAAATATGCTTGAGATAAAAGCACCGATCTCAAAATACGAACTGAAGGAGTATTGGCTGGATATCGGCCGGATCAATGATTACGAAAAAGCCCAGGATGAATATGATAAGCACTTTAAAAATATCTGATAAATAAATCTGAACCTGTTATGGATTATAAAATTCCTCTTTTTGAATTAAATTTTGATGAGCGTGAAGTCGAAGCCGCCATGGAGACGATTCGGTCGGGGTGGATCTCTATCGGCCCCAAAACAACAGAATTGGAACAAACATTTTCCCGTCTGTTGAATGTTAAGCATTCGGTTGCCTTAACAAACTGTACAGTTTCCCTTCACCTTGCTTTGCAAATCCTTGGAATTACTCATGGGGACGAGGTTATTTGCCCGTCACTCACTTTTGTGGCAACTGTGAATGCCATCCGATATGTCGGGGCAACCCCGGTTTTTTGTGACATCATCAGCCCCGAGAATTTAACCATTGATCCCGTAGAGATTGAAAAAAACATCACGAACAAAACAAAAGCGATCATCGTTATGCATTTTGCAGGATTCCCGTGTGAAATGCAAAAGATCCTTGAAATTGCACAAAAATACAACCTGAAGATCGTTGAAGATGCCTGTCACGGACCACTTTCAGAGTACCAAGGACAAAAGCTCGGAACGTTGGGAGACATCGGTTGTTTTAGTTTTTTCTCGAACAAGAATATCAGCACGGGGGAAGGTGGTATGCTCATTACCAGCAATGATGCATTTTTTGAGAAAGCAAAGCTTATGCGTTCTCATGGAATGACCACCCTTTCTTATGAACGGGCCAAAGGACACAGTACATCCTATGATGTGGTCGAACTTGGATACAACTTCCGTATTGATGATATCCGGGCTTCAATCGGAATTGTTCAGCTTCAGAAACTTGAGGCTGACCTTATCAAGAGGGCGGTAGTCAGAAAGAACTACATAGAAAAATTAAGTCATATCGACAAACTCATTCTTCCGTTCCGGGATCACAGGGAATTTTCTTCAAACTATATTTTCCCCGTTGTTCTAAGGGATTCAAATGTCCTGTTCAGGGATGAGATAAGAAATAAACTTCATTCCAAGGGTATTCAGACAAGTGTTCATTATCCGCCCGTTCACAAATTCACGATCTACAAACCTTTTACAAAGTCATTGCCAATAACGGAATATGTTGTTGATAATGAAATAACCTTACCCATGCATGGTAAAATGACCCCTGATCAGATAGATTATATTGCGGAGGTTTTAACATCCATACTGAATGAGCAATCGTAATCTGATGGTTTTTGGAGGTGGCATCCTGCAGTCCTCCATCCTTAAACTGGCTAAGCATCTTGGGTTCTCGACCCTGATGATTGATCCGGATCCTCAGGCATATTCCCGTGATATCTGTGATCATTTCAGGATTGTCAGGGGGGATGATTTTACCACGACCCTTGAACTTGCAAAGGAATTCAATGTCCAGGGATTAATTACTGCGGGAACGGATAAGCCCTTGTTTATGATGGCCAGGGTTGCAGCGGAACTTGAATTGCCTTTCCCGGGTTATTCCGCTGTGGAAAAGACAACAAGAAAGGATATTTTCAAACGTGTCTTAATGGATAATGGGATCCCTTGTGCTAAAGGCTTTTCAATTGATTCTCTTGAAGGTATTGAGAAAACAATTGAAACGCTTGGCATGCAGGATCCTTTCATATTGAAACCCGTGGATAATTCGGGAAGCCGTGGTGTTGTTTCAGCAAAGACCATTCATGAGATCAAGGAATATTTCAATTATTCCATGAGCTTTTCCGGTCAGAAAAAAGTGATAATCGAGGAGTATATAACGGGGCCGGAATTCAGCGTTGAAAGTCTGACATATCATGGAGAAACAAAAATCATTCAGGTCACCGAGAAAGTCACCACCAGCGCACCTTACAATGTTGAGTTGGGTCATATTCAACCTGTTCGATTGACCAGGCCCGCCCAGGCCAGGATTGGGGAGGAAGTCAAAAGGATGATCCATTGCCTTCAACTTGATCATTGTGCCTGTCATACAGAACTTAAATATTATAATGATAAAATAATCATCATTGAGAATGGTGCAAGGTTGGGTGGCGATTTCATAACATCAATGCTTGTCCCGGCATCTACGGGGATTAGCATGGAAAAAGCCGTGATTGATATGGCTTGTGGCATCAAGCCTGATCTCGGAGAATCCCTGGACCATGGTTCATGCATCCGATACCTGGAATTGCCCTGCGGGACCGTTGATCATATAGGGCCACTTGAAAATATATCCAAGAATCCGGAAATACTGGAACTTTCATTTACCAAGAAAGTCGGAGATACAATACCATCGATCACCAACAGTCTTGACAGGTATGGATACCTGATTGCAAAAGGAAAAACACGGTCACTGGCGATCGAAAATGCAGATTCCGGGGTTAAAGCGATGAAAGAAATGATCGTGATCAGGTAATTTGTATGTGGGAATCAACATTAGCAAAAAAATTTGATAAGGAATCCGGCCTTTTGACGGGTTCGGGCACTGCGGCTATCTATGCTGTTTTAAAAGCGTTCAACTTCAACAAGGATGATGTTGTTCTTATCCCAGCTATTTGCTGCTATTCCGTGGTTTTTGGGGTAAAGTTTGCAGGGCTTGGAATCGAGTTCTGCGATATTGACACTATGGATGGCAATATGGATGTTGCGGAGGCAAAAAAAAGGATCATTGAAAATCCCAAGATCAAAGCTGTTATTGCTATCCATTTATACGGGAATCCTTTAAGGGAAATTGAACCACTCGCTGAATTTTCCAAAGCCCATCATGTTTTATTGATCGAAGATGTAGCTCAGGCTATTGGAACTTACTATAATAACAAACGTTGCGGCTCCTTTTCCGATGTTTCAATTTTCAGCTTTGGCTATTCAAAAATAATCACCATCAATCATGGAGGAGCCGTATTAACTAATGACCGGCATTTGTTAAAACAACTAAATGAGATAAATTATGATCTCCCGGTTTTTGATGAAGCAAGGATTAAAATGAACAGGGAAGTATTCAGAGAGCGTTACAGTTCTGAAGCCAGCCAAAAAAAGCTGAATGAATTGATCGCAACTGAGGAGTTAATAAAAAACGCATTTCTCTTCCAATTCAACAATCAGTTTATTGACAGGTTAATGAATGAATTTTCCGGTGAAGAATCAAATTATCACCACCGCCGGGAGATCGCAGAAATCTATTTTAATTCATGGAGAGGGGCTGAACAAATACAAATAATTACTCAACCTGGATCTGTTCCCTGGAGATTTACCCTGTTAACAAAGGGTGAGAACCGGGAAAAAATTTCCGGGTCGATCAGAAATGCCGGCTTCCCGGTCAGCTCATGGTACCCTGACCAATCAGCCTATTTTAATGAAACAAAAGGGCAATCCCTTCAAAGTGCCCGGTTGTTTTCCGAACACGTTCTTAATTTCTGGGTTGATGCTAAAATGGATAGCCGTTCTGCCCATGAGTTATCCGAACTCTTATTAAAAACCCTTTAATATTTACACCTTGAAAAACTCAACTCTGCTGATCACCGGTGGGACCGGTTCTTTCGGCAATGCGGTACTGGAAAAGTTTCTCAGGACCGATATTCGCGAAATCAGGATCTTCAGCCGCGACGAAAAGAAGCAGGATGATATGCGACAGCATTACAAAAATCCCAAGATCAAATATTACATCGGTGATGTCAGGGACAAGCACAGTGTCGACCGGGCCATGGCAGGCGCCGATTATGTATTCCATGCGGCGGCATTGAAGCAGGTACCTTCATGTGAGTTTTTCCCCATGGAAGCGGTCCGTACCAATGTTATCGGATGTGAGAATGTGCTTGACTCAGCCATTCAGCATGAGGTTAAGAAGGTGATCGTCCTGAGTACGGATAAAGCGGTTTACCCAATCAACGCAATGGGATTATCGAAAGCCCTGAGCGAGAAGATCATGATCGCAAAATCCAGGAACATCATTGGCAGCAAAACAGTACTTTGCGGCACAAGGTACGGTAACGTGATGGCCTCACGGGGATCCGTCATCCCGCTCTTCATCGACCAGATCAAAGCCGGTTTGCCGATAACGATCACAGATCCGGACATGACCCGTTTCATGATGACGCTTGAAGATGCAGTTGACCTCGTCATGTATGCATTTAAGAATGGCGGACAAGGAGACCTTTTTGTCCAGAAAGCGCCTGCCTGTACTATCAGTGACCTGGCTACCGCCTTGAAGGATTTATTTCATGCTAAAAATGAAATCAGGGTAATTGGTACCCGTCACGGGGAAAAACTGTTTGAAACCCTTGTCAACAGGGAGGAAATGGTTCGGGCGAAGGATCTGGGCGACTATTTCAGGATCCTGGCTGATGAACGTGATCTTAATTATGACCAGTATTTTATCGAAGGAAGGTCGGATGTGAGTCTCCAGGAGGACTATACTTCTCACAATACAACCCGGCTGGACATTGATGATACAAAGAATCTCCTCCTAAAACTGAACATGATCAAAAATGAAGTTCGATAAGGATTCTCCCGAATGCTAAAAAAAATAGTTGTCAGGATAATCAGGTATTGCGGGTTGCCATTCCTCGTCAGGGAACTGATCCAGCGAAATAAGGTGACCATCATCTATTATCATGATATCAATGCACAAAGCTTTGATGATCACCTTGCGTTTTTGAAAAGCCGGTATCATATTATCTCGTTGCAGGATTATTTAGCAGGAAACACAGTAAATATCAGAAACCGGTTAATCATCACGTTTGATGATGGGCACATTCAAAATTACTCCTTGCTCCCGGTGATAAAAAAATACAATGTCCCGGTAACCATATTCCTTACCACCGGGATTATCGGAACAAAGAAACGGTTTTGGTTTCTGATCAGGGAACTCGATTCTGAAACCAAGAAGTATTGTAAAGAGTCATCGGATGTTGAACGGCTTGAACTGCTATCAACAAGATTCTCCTATTCCGATGACAGGGAATCTGCAATTGCAGAGGCGTTAACAGCCGACCATATCCTTGAAATGTCAGGCTATGTTGACTTTCAATCCCACACTGTCACCCATCCATGTTTACCAAAATGTACAGATCAAAAAGCAGGAGAAGAAATTTTACGTTCCCGCCAGGACCTGGAAAAGCTTTTAAATAAAAGGGTCAACAGCCTCGCTTTTCCGAATGGAGATTACGGTGAAAGAGAAGTGAATATAAGCCTGAACGCCGGATACACTTGTTTATTAACTGCAGAATTCGGGTTTAACCGGGAGATTGAAAATGGCCCTTTGTTAAAGCGGATAAGCACAAATGACACCCCTGATATAAATGAACTGGGATTGAGGGTTACAGGGATCTGGAGAATGCTTAAGCTAATCCTGAAGAAGGACTGACGATACCTTTCTGCCATGAATGAATACAGTTTTATCCGGTTAAGTGAGAACAGAATTAAAGACCTTTATCAGCTTTTTATATCTTCATCGAAACAAAATGCCAGTTATAAAAAGTTCCTGGCGAAATTCGATACAAAATATACTGGTGTTGAGTATGTCGGGTACTTTGCTTATGACAGGGAGAATAAGCCTGTAGCGTTCTATGGGGTGGTTCCTTGCTTTGCAATTGCCGGTGACCGCAAGATACTGATCGCCCAGGCAGTCGACGCGATCACGCATCCGGATCACAGGCGAAAAGGTCTGTTTGAAAAAATTGTTGCACTCACAACGGAATTGGCCTTAAAAGAAGGGATTCATTTCATTTACGGGGTCCCGAATGATCTTTCTTACCAGGGGTTTATAAAGAAATTCAACTGGTCGGAAGGAATGCGTTTGTTGAAATTCCAGTTTAAGATCAGCCAGTTGCCTTTCAGTTATTTCTTCCAGCGATACGCACTTCTCAACAGGCTCTATTTTTCCTATTTGATGCTGGTATTCGGATTATTCAGGAAAGGATCCATCTTCATGGATCCGGATTCTGACGGAACCAACATCCGCATGCTAAGGAATGAGGAGTACCTTCAGTATAAATCCTATTCAAGGAAATTTTTAATCCGTCTAAATCATTTATCCATCTGGTTGAGTGTTGATGGTGCTTTAAAAATCGGGGACATTCAACCATCGGATCAACCCGACAATAGGCATTTGATACGAAAACTTAAATTCCTGGCATTTTTTGCAGGAACAAGGAAAATTGTATATATGGCCACCCCGAATTCATTCTGGGCGCAGCAATTACAGTCAAAATACAAGTCTGAATTTACATTGCCGAGTATTTTCCTCAACCTGTCAAATTTATATGACCCGGAAAAATTGATCATCTCCTACTGTGATATTGATACATTCTAGGGATGATCATTATGGTCCGTAAACCGGGAGTTGATTTTTTTGAAGACGTTTAACTACAACTTGAGATATCACAGAATCATATGATCAAAGTAGGCATCACAGGCCAGCCCGGATTTATGGGCACACATCTTTACAACTTTCTGGGACTAAAGAAAGATATGATCACACGCATACCTTTCAGGGATGAATTCTTCAGTAATAAAGACCTGATGAATGCTTTCGTTAAGGAGTGCGATACCATTGTTCACATTGCCGGTGTCAACCGCCACAATGAACCGGAGGTGATCTACAACACGAATATTCAATTGGCTTTGGAGCTGATCCGGGCCATGGAAGAAACCGGAAGCAAACCGCATGTGATCTTTTCATCCTCGACCCAGGAGGAGCGGGATAATCCTTACGGAAAAGCCAAACGCGAAGCAAGGCACCTTTTCGAGGCATGGGCAGGACGAAATGATTGCTCCTTTACGGCGTTTATAATCCCCAATGTTTACGGCCCATTCGGAAACCCTTATTACAACTCCGTCATTGCTACGTTCTCTTATCAGCTCACCCACAATGAACAGCCGAAGATCGAGGTCGACGGACTTTTAAAGCTTATATACATTGGTGAACTGGTTGAGTTGTTTTACAAGGAAATCGTTAATAATTACGAATTACGAATTACGAATTACGGATCAAATGCTCCAAAGCCCGAAGCCCGAAACGCGAAGCCCGAAACGCGAAGCCCGGAGCCCGAAGCCCGGAGCCTGAAGCCTGAAGCTTGCAGCCGTCTTATACCTTACACCGCCGAAATGAAGGTTACAGAACTATTAAACATCCTTCAGTCATTCAAGACGCTGTACTTCGACCAGGGAATCATCCCACCGCTCAATTCCTCGTTTGAAACGAATCTTTTTAATACGTTCAGGTGCTACATTGAAACTCCGCTGCATTTTCCGGTGAATTTAAAGCTGAACACCGATGACCGGGGCTCTTTTGTGGAAACCATCAAATTAGCCGGTATCGGCGGACAGGTGTCCTTTTCAACCACGAAACCCGGAATTACCCGCGGAAACCATTACCATATCCGTAAAGTGGAACGGTTTGCCGTGATTAAAGGGGAAGCCCTCATTCAGCTAAGAAAGATTGGGACAGACGGGATTCTGAACTACCGTTTATCAGGCGATCAGCCAGCCTATGTCGACATGCCTGTCTGGTATACACATAATATTACGAATGTTAGTTCCGAAGATCTTTACACCATCTTCTGGATCAATGAATTTTTCAATCCGGATGATCCGGATACATATTTTGAAATAGTGTGATTAGGTGGTTGGGTGGTTAGGTGGTCGGGTGGTTAGGTGAAAAAGTTAAATTAATAGTAATAAAGTCCATATTTGTGGAGTATTAAGAGTTCTAAGGATTTGGAGGTGTGGAAGGTCGGAATTGAACTTGTTACTATAGTTTATCAACTTACAAAGGCTTTTCCGAAGGAGGAAGAATTCGGTCTAAAATCGCAGATAAGAAGATGCGCCGTTTCTATTCCATCAAATATTGCAGAAGGTTCAGGCAGAATTTCCTCAAAAGAACTTATTAGATTCCTGTACGTTGCAAATGGATCTCTATGCGAATTAGAAACACAATTAATTATTGCTCTGAACCTGGGGTATATACAAGATGAAGAGAGTTATCTCAGCTACATCAAACGAATAAGAAAGATGCTCCATAACCTGATTAAATCAATCGAACAAAAAATTAACAACACCTGATCACCCAATCACTCAATCACCTAATCACCTAATCACCTAAGAAAATGCCCCTCAAGATAATGACCATCGTCGGCACGCGCCCGGAGATCATACGTCTGTCGCGTGTCATGGTACGACTCGATGAACATGTAAACCATGTGATCGTTCATACCGGCCAGAATTATGATTACGAACTGAATGAGATTTTTTTCAGGGACCTTGAATTAAGGAAGCCGGATCACTTCATGGGCGTCGATACATCATCGTTGGGCTCTGCCGTGGGAGACATTATCAGGAAATCGGAACAGATCATGAAAGAGGAAAATCCGGATGCCGTGCTGGTTCTTGGGGACACAAACTCATGCCTTGCGGCATACATGGCAAAACGAATGCATATTCCGGTCTTTCACATGGAAGCAGGAAACAGGAGCTATGATTTCAATGTGCCGGAAGAGATTAACCGAAGGATCATTGATCATATTGCTGATTTCAACCTTGTATATACGGAACATGCCCGCAGGCACCTGGTTTCGGAAGGCCTTCCCCACAGAAGGATCTACCTTACCGGATCCCCGATGAAAGAAGTGCTGGAGCATTATCGTCCGGGTATTGACCGGTCAGGTATCCTGGAGGAGCTTGCCTTGCAGGAGAAAAAGTATTTCCTCGTAAGCACACATCGCGAAGAAAATGTTGACAACCCTGAAAACCTCCGAAAGATCCTTGATATCCTCAATAGCCTTGTTGCGGAACACAATGTGCCCGTGATCGTATCCACCCATCCGCGAACACGAAAACAAATTGAGAAGCTTGCAGGAGTCGCCATGGATCAGCGTATCCGGTTCATGAAGCCATTTGGTTTCCTCGATTATGTACACCTTCAGCTTCATGCAATATGCACGATATCTGATAGCGGAACCATCAGTGAAGAATCAGCGATCCTGTCATTCCCTGCCGTATCGTTGCGCCAGTCGATGGAGCGGCCTGAAGCGCAGGATGCAGGGACGATCATACTTACGGGGTTTGACTCATCTGTGGTCCTTGACAGTGTAAGGCTTGTGATAGCAGAGCATTTGGAAAGAAAATATGATCGTATTGCTGATGATTATACGATTTCAGATACTTCCTGGCGTGTACTGAAGCTGATCATGGGAAACACAAAACTCAGCAACCTATGGTGGGGGATAAAATGAGGATCTTGTTTGTTTGCACTGACCCGGTACCCTTTGGAATGGCCTCCACCAACAGGCTATTATCATTGGCGAAGGGCATTCAGGTAAACGGTCATGAGGCCATCATATTTATACTTAACCCGACTGAACCTTATCATAAAGTCCTGAATTCAAATAGCAAAGGTGAATATGATGGAATAAAATACAGGTATCTGTCAGATAATACAATCATCCCAAAAAATAAATTTCTGAAATTATTCAGATTTCTGCTGGGATTAATCAACCTTATACCACAGGTGATCAAACTCCATTTTTCAGGTTCAATCGATGCTATTGTCATTTCTCCTGCATATTCGATATATCCACTGATTCTGTTCCCCCTTACGCGGATATTGAACATTACCTTTATTCATGAACGCTCAGAATATCCCTTTCTTTCACAGCACAAAGATCTTTTCTGGAAAATTGACTATCTGATTTATACAAAGATCGTTGTCAAACTATTTGACGGTTTTTTCCTGATCACCAAAGCCCTTGTCGAATATTTTGAACCATTGGTTAAAAAATCGGCGAAATTAAAACTCATTTTAATGACTGTGGATCCTGATCGTTTTGAATTCAATAATCATCCTCGTTCAGACAACAGACCTTATATAGCATATGCTGGTAATTATGGCGGAGATAAAGATGGTGTTTCCGATTTAATTGAAGCGTTTGCACTGGTCAACAAAAAATTTCCCGATCTGTTTCTTTTCGTGATTGGAGAAACTGCAAATAAGACTGTGTATACAAAACTAAAAGGATTGGCAGAATCCCTTGGAATTGGAGAAAAGGTTGTCTTTACAGGGAGGATTGAAAGGGATGACATGCCTTCATACTTACTGAATGCACAATTACTGCTACTTGCACGTCCTGCAAATATTCAGGCAAAAGGCGGGTTTCCGACTAAACTTGGAGAATACCTCACAACGGGACGACCCGTTGTTATCACGAAAGTTGGAGAGATACCCGACTACCTTACTGACGGAGAAAATGCATTTATGGCAGAACCTGATAATCCTCTATCATTTGCATTAAAAGTTGAAGAAGCGTTAACAGATACAGAAAATGCCAGGGCAATCGGATTGAATGGAAAGAAATTAGCTGTTACAATATTCAATTATAAAACCCAGGGGTTGGAAATGATCGATTTTATCAAATCCTTAAAGCATCGGGACAATACCAGCTCCTGAAACAGACAAAAGCTCAATTAAAAATACTAAACCCGGGCATCATTATCCGGGATAAAATATATTTGAGGAAACATAGCCGTTGAAAATGAAAATCTTGTTTGTCAGCCGAGGCAATTCATCAGGGAAAGCCACCCCGAACATCCTGAACCAGGGAGAATCGCTGAAGAGATCGGGTGTCGACGTTGACTTCTATGTTATTTGCGGGAAAGGCAGCCTTTCATACCTGAAGTCGATCATACCTCTCAGAAGGAAATTAAAAGCTGGAAACTATGATGTGATTCATGCCCACTATTCCTTTTCAGCATTCGTTGCAACATTGGCATCCAGCCGGCGTATTATTGTATCCCTGATGGGAAGCGATGTCAAGACGAGCAAGGTTAGCCTGCACCTGACAAGGCTGGTTTTTTCTCCTTTCTGGAAAAAATGTATCGTCAAATCGGAAGACATGAAAAAAACTCTTGGCATCAAGGGTGTTCATGTCATTCCGAATGGTGTGAACATGGAAACATTCGGACCACTTAATATGGATGAATCCAGGAAAAAGATCAACTGGAATTCAGAGAAAAGGCATATCCTGCTTGCCGGGGATCCTTCTGTTCCAGAAAAAAACTTTCCCCTGGCGAAACAGGCATTTGAACTGATCCGGGATCCTTCTGTCGAACTTCACTGGCTGGAAGATGTCTCTCATACAATGATGCCCTTGTTATACAATGCGGCAGATGTAGTACTTTTATCAAGCAATTCCGAAGGCTCACCAAATGCAATAAAGGAAGCCCTGTCATGCAACCGGCCGATTGTTTCCACGGATGTGGGAGATGTGAAAGCTGTACTTGACGGTGTGGAGGGTTGCTACATTGCTTCATTTGATCCTGAAGATGTTGCGGAAAAGCTGAAGGCTGCCCTTGATTACAATAAACCTGTAAAAGGACGTGAGCGCCTGGTCGAGATTAAATATGATGAAAGATCAGTAGCCGGCCGTTTAATAGAACTTTACAGTGAATAGCTTGCATCTGAAGAAAAAAACCTGCCTGCAGGATTTACTTACGAACAACTCTGATTTATGTGTGGGATTTGCGGAATAATTCATTTCAACAACCGGCCTGTTCAGGAGGAAAAGATTAAAACCATGATGCAGAAGATGAAGCATCGTGGACCGGATGATGAAGGGATTTTTACGAAAGGAAATGTCGGTCTTGGCTTTGTAAGGCTCAGCATTATCGACCTTTCCCCCGGCGGACATCAGCCAAAATTTTCCAATGATGGCCGCCTGGTCATTGTTTTCAACGGCGAAATATTCAACTACATTGAAATCCGAGATGAACTCAGGAAAAAAGGTTACACATTTAATACTCAGTCAGACACTGAGGTTTTACTGAGTGCATACCAGGAATGGGGGGAAGATTGCCTGGATAAATTCAACGGGATGTGGTCTTTTGTGATTTATGATACCATTTCAGGGGATATTTTCGCAGCACGGGACCGGTATGGCATAAAACCCTTCTACTATTTCCAGGATGCAGGTCATCTGGTTTTTGCTTCAGAGATCCCGTCCATATTATCGATCCTCGAAAATAAACCAGACCGGGAAGAGCAGGCGATATTCGATTACCTTGTCTTTAACCGGACCGACCAGACAGAGAACACATTTTTCAAAGGGATAAAAAAGTTGCAGCATGGCCATACATTATCTGTTAAAAATGGTACGGTAAGCATAAAAAGGTGGTACGACCTGCGGGATAAGCTGGGCCTTACTTTTTCGGGTCCGGATGAATACCGGGAACTGCTTACGGATGCCTGCAGCCTCCGGTTACGAAGCGATGTACCTGTCGGTGTGTGCCTGAGCGGCGGACTGGATTCTTCAACCATTGTTTCCACTATCCTGGCATTAAACAAGGACACAAATCTCAACACGTTCTCTGCAGTGTACCAAAAAGGACAGCATGGCGATGAAAGCAGGTATATTGATGTTTACCGCAAGGACCTTAAAAATATGTACTTTACAACTCCTTCTGCAGAATCCTTGTTTGAAGATTATCTTCCCTTTATCATTGCACATGCCGAACCAATCCCTTCAACCTCTCCTTATGCACAGTTCAGGCTGATGAAGCTGGCCAGGGAGCATGTGACGGTAACACTGGACGGTCAGGGTGCTGATGAGCAACTGGCAGGCTATCATTATTTTTTTGGATTCTATTACAAAGAGCTGCTGAAAGAACTCAGGCTGTTCAGACTTGCTGCAGAGCTGGCTTCGTATTTCAAGGTACACCATTCTGCATTCGGATTCAAAGCTTTCATTTATCTGCTCCTGCCAGCCGGCTTGAAAACATCCAGGCGGGTTTCCGAAAGGGGATACCTGCAGAAGGATTTCATCAACAGGAATTCGAAAAGCAATACGATTTCGTCTAATATATACAGCTCGTCAACCCTGCGTGATGCATTCCTCGACCATTTTGAATATAAGCTTGAACACTTGCTAAAATGGGAAGACAGGAATTCCATGTGGTTCGGGATCGAGGCCAGGGTTCCTTTTCTCGATCACCGGCTGGTCGAACAAACAATCAGCCTGCCATCACGCATGGTGATCCATAATGGCACAACAAAGCATATTCTGCGCAAAGCCATGAAAGGGATCCTTCCCGAAGAAATCAGGATGCGACAGAGCAAGATCGGTTTTGAAACCCCGGAAGATGAATGGTTCAGAACCCCAAAATTCAGGGACCTCATTACCGATACCCTGAAATCATCATCGTTCAGGAACAGGAATATCATCGATCCGGCTAATGCTTTAACGCTTTATCAGCAGCATCTGGAAAAGAAAATAAACATTTCATGTGATATCTGGAAATGGCTTCATCTGGAACTTTGGTTCCGGAATTTTATTGATTAATTTTTATTCCCTGGGATGTTCCAGGAAAGATTTGTATTATGAGTGAAAATAAAATTTGCTCAAGGTGTATCCTTGATGAAACTGTCCTCGACATTTGGTTTGATGAAAAAAAGGTTTGTAAATACTGTCATATCCATGACGAGATGGAAAAAGCACATCCGATGGGGATTGAAGGAGATGCCCGGTTAAAAGCCATGGTTGAAAAGATCAGGAAGGAGGGAAAAAATAAGAAATATGACTGTATTGTGGGAGTAAGCGGCGGTAGGGATAGCACTTATACCCTTTTTACTGCGAAGAAACTTGGATTGAGACCCCTGGCCGTTCACTTTGACAGTGGCTGGAATTCAGATATCTCCGTGCAGAATATTAAAAAGGCATGTGAAAAACTCGATGTCGAGCTTTTTACGATCGTCGCCGACTGGGAGGAATTCAAAGATCTTCAGATGTCATTCCTGAGGTCATCCACACCCGATGCAGACATTCCCGCCGATTATGCGATTTATTCGGTCCTCTACCATGCAGCCAACAAGGAAAATGTCAAGTATATCCTGAACGGACACAGTTTCCGGACAGAAGGAACTTCCCCGATCAGCTGGACATATATGGACCCAATCTATGTGAAATGTGTCCACAAGAAATTCGGAAAGATCAGAAAATTCAAGAGTTTTCCTCATATGACCCTGGGGAAGTTGCTCTATTATATTTTCGTAAGGCAGATCAAGGAAGTCCGTTTGATGGAATTTATCGATTACCGGAAAAAAGAAGTGGATGTAATCCTCAACAAAGAAATGGGATGGCAGTACTATGGAGGACATCATCATGAAAACCTGTATACACGGTTCTTCCAATCATATTACCTGCCACAGAAATTCAACATCGATAAAAGGAAAACCGAACTTTCAGCACTGGTTCGTTCAGGACAGATGAACCGTGAGGAGGCTTTGAGTGAGATTTCCTCACAACCATATGAATATGACGAAAAGATCATCGAATATGTGATCAATAAATTCGGGATGACAAAGGAGGAATTCCGCCAGATCATGGAGGCGCCCGTCAAATCACATGATGACTATAAGACGTATCTTCCCTTGATACGCTACCTTAAGAAACCTATCAGGATTGCCACAAGGTTTGGCCTGTTACCTCACATTCTTTACTTGAAATATGCCAGCTGATATTGTCATTATTGATTACGGCATGGGAAACCTTCGTTCGATCTATAAAAAGTTCGAGTGGCTCGGTATTCCCTCTTCCATTTCAAACGACCCGGGTGCCATCCGGCGCGCTGATAAACTCGTTTTGCCAGGGGTTGGACATTTTGCAAATGGAATGAAGAATTTAAAAGAGCAAAATTTGCTTGACCTCCTGAATGAGCAGGTTATCGTAAAAGGAAAACCTATCCTTGGGATTTGCCTGGGAATGCAGCTTTTCGCAAACCAAAGTGAAGAAGGTCCGGCCCAGGGTCTTGGATGGATTGATGCAAATGTCGTTCGGTTCAAAGTTTCCGACCGGCTGAAGTTTAAGATCCCACATATGGGATGGAATTCCATTTCAATTCAAAAACCATCTCCCCTCCTTGAAAACCTTGCAGCCGACAGTGAATTCTATTTTGTACATAGTTATTATATGAATTGCAATTCACAGGATGATATCCTCACCACAACCGTTTATGACTATGAATTTGTTTCCGCAGTTCAGAAAAACAATATCATGGGAACGCAATTCCATCCGGAAAAAAGCTTTGGATCCGGACAGGTGATCATGAAAAATTTCACAGAATTATAATATGTTTCGTCCACGCGTAATACCTGTCCTTCTCTTACAGAATATGGGCCTTGTAAAATCGGTCCGGTTCAGCAATAACCGCTATATTGGCGATCCGATCAATGCTGTCAAAATATTTAACGACCTGCGGTCAGATGAGCTCGTTTTCCTTGACATCACTGCTTCACGATCAAAAAACCTGATCCCTGAAATATTTGTTAAAAATGTAGGAAATGAAGCCAATATGCCTTTTGCAGTAGGCGGAGGGATCAGAACCATCCAGGGTATCCGTGAAGTGTTGAATGCCGGGGCTGAAAAAGTGATCATAAACACTTATGCTGCCGAAAACCCTTCTTTCATCAAACAGGCGTCCGACACATTTGGAAGCTCGACGATCGTAGTGTCCATCGATGTTAAAAAGAGCCTGTTTTCGAAGCAGCAAACATTTATCTACAGTGGGACAAAAGGGACCGGTTATAATCCTGTGGATTTTGCTGTCCAGATGGAGGAAATGGGTGCCGGGGAGATCATTATCAACTCGATTGAACGTGACGGAACCATGGAAGGATATGACCTCGACCTGATCAAACGCGTATCGGAAGCCGTAACTATTCCTGTCGTGGCCTTGGGAGGAGCCGGAAAAATTGAACATTTCCGGCAGGCCGTCGATGTCGGTGCATCAGCCGTGGCCGCAGGAAGTTTCTTTATATACCAGGGGCCCAGGCGGGCCGTATTGCTAAGTTTCCCCACGAGGGAGGAATTATCAAAACTATTTGCATAGATCATCTCACTATGAAGATCCTGTTTGCACTGAATCATCCTGCACATTATCATTTGTTCAAGAATGTGTACAACAGACTGCAGTCGATGGGACATTCAGTTCTCTATGCCATTAAAGATAAAGACATCCTCGAAAAATTGATGATCGCTGATAATCAGTCATACCATAAATTATTTTCAAGAACAAAAAAAAGGAAAAATACAAAATGGTCGGTCCTGGCTTCCTTACCCCGAGAACTGATCAAACAGGATTATTACCTGTATAAGTATATCAAGAAAGAAAGGCCCGACTTGCTCATTGGAACGGATATAGCCATCGCTCATATCGGGAAACTGACCGGCAAACCTTCCTTTGTTTTTAACGATGATGATTACCGGATAAATAAAATGTTTTGTATTTCCGCTTATCCTTTTGCCAGCCATATTGTATCTCCTGACATTTGCGATGTCGGCAGTTATAGTAAGAAAAAGATCGGGTATCCGGGATACCAGAAACTGGCTTATCTGCATCCTTCAATTTTTACACCTGATCCAAAAATTATTGATGATTTCAATCCGGACCACTCCAAATTCTTTCTTATACGGATGGTCAGCTTCACTGCTTCACACGACGTTGAGATGAATCATGGAGGCCTCACAACAGAACTTCTGCGGAATATCATCAAATTGCTCGAACCTCATGGAAAGGTTTTTATTACCAGTGAAAGCGAAATCCTTCCTGAATTCAGCAGTTACAAGCTTCCTGTAATGCCCAAAGATATTCATCATGTGTTAGCAGGTGCAGGCTTATTCATTTCTGACAGTCAGAGCATGACCGTCGAAGCGGCTGTCCTGGGAACACCTTCGATCCGTTTTAACAGCTTTGCAGGAAAGATCGCCGTGCTTGAAGAACTTGAGCATGCGTATGGCCTGACCTCTGGAATCAATAATAATTATCCTCAGCTTCTGTATGATAAGATCAGTGAACTATTGCACATTACGAATATAAAAGAAGAGTATTTGATTAAAAGAAACCGAATGCTTAAAGAAAAGATCGATCTGACATCTTTCCTGGTATGGATGATCGACACTTACCCGGAAAGCATTGCAACAATAAAAACAAACGTTAAATATCAACTTAAGTTCATCCGCTAAATGCCGAGAGATTTCACGATAACCATATACCGCACATTATTGGAGAGCATAAAGGATGCCGGGTATACATTTAGGACGTTCTATGATTACATGTGTGAACCCGAAAATACCAAAAAGATTGTCATCCTGCGCCATGATATCGACGCAAATCCCGGCAAAGCACTGGAGTTCGCTGTCCTTGAAAATGAATTGGGAATACGATCTACCTTCTATTTCAAAACAACACAAGGCGTTTATAATGAAAAGATCATCCGGAAAGTAGCAGATCTCGGACACGAGATCGGGTATCATTACCAGGATCTTTCTGCCGCCAAAGGGGATAAAAATGCAGCCATCGGCCTGTTCAGTTCAAATCTAACCATGTTAAGGCGCATATGTTCTATACAGACGATCTGCATGGATGGAAGCATCCGGTCAAAATGGAATAATCTCGACCTCTGGATTGACCGTGATTACCATGCGTTTGATCTTAAAGGAGAACCATACCTTGACATCGATTTCAACAAAGTCCTTTACCTTACCGACACAGGCCGGGGTTGGAATGCTGTAAAATACAGCCTCTATGATAAAGTAAAAACCCGGTTCGATTATTACCATAAATCAACACCTGAGATCATGACGGATCTTAAAACTGGTTCTCTGCCAGACCAGATCATGATAACTTCTCATCCACAGCGCTGGCATGAAAACATGCTGTCGTGGATGAAAGAACTGGTCATGCAGAATCTTAAGAACCAGGTAAAATTCTGGATCATCTCAAGGAGATAAGCTGGAAATGATATCTTCCTCCAATATTATCACCGATATTCAGCAGATTGACCGCCTGAAGTGGAAAGATTTTGTACTTGGCCATCCCGATGCCAACATATTTCAGATGCCTGAGATGTATGATCATTTTTCGGCAATCCCAAATTATGATCCGGTACTGATCATAGTAACGGATGATTCAGGGAAAATAAATGCCGTGCTTCTGAGCGTGATAATCCGTGAAAAAAAATTCATACCAGACTGGTTGTCTTCCAGGACAGTAATAAACGGTGGTCCTCTCATCGATCCGGAAATCAATGATAAGACTGATTATTACGACAGGATCCTGGTAGAATTAACACAAATCGTAAAGAATCGATCATTATTCATTGAATTCAGGAATTTCACCGACCTCTCCTCATACAAGGAGTTGTTCGGTTTCCATGGATTTGATCTGAATGACCACCTGAACCTGATCATCGAAACAAGGGAACCGGAACGGGTGAGCACCGACATCAGTAAAAGCAAGCAAAGGCAGGTTAAAAAAAGCCTGAAGGCCGGCGCCACCATAGAAGAAGCATCAACAATTGATGAGGTAATTGAATTTTATGGGATCCTTTCTTTATTGTATAAATCAAAAGTGAGAAAACCCCTTCCATCCTTTCAGTTCTTCCAGAATTTTTTTAACGGTTTTGTTCAGGAGAAGAAAGGGATCATCCTGCTTGTGAAATACGAACAGAAGGTAATTGCAGGTATTGTTTGCCCGATCACTCCCGGGAAAACGATATATGAATGGTACATCTGCGGAAAGGATAAGGAATACAGGGAAATCCATCCGAGTGTGCTGGTCACCTGGGCAGCGATAAATTATGCTGTGAACCATAAAATTCCTACATTTGACTTTATGGGAATGGGGAAACCCGGAAAAGAATACGGTGTAAGGAAGTTTAAAACAAGTTTTGGCGGTTCGGTAGTCAACTACGGAAGGTATGTCAGAATAAATAATCGTTTCATCTATACTTTTGCCGGATTGGGTTTCAGGATCCTTGCATTACTGAAAAGAGTCTGAGTGTAATATAGCCAAAATGCGAAAATTTATCTTTGGGTACATAGTAAATTCCATCATTGTATTTATCAGTTTCTTTTTCCTGATCTGGTTGAAATTCGGTGTATTCCTGCCTTCGCCAAGGGTTGAATACACGTTTGTACTGTTTTTCATTGTATTCACATCTGTTTCGCTGATTACCAAAAAATATAAGATTGCAAAGCTTGAACACCACAGGGATATCATATCTTCCATCGCCATCAGCAACATTGTTTCGCTGATCGTCTTCGCGATACTGATCCGTTATCTCAGGCACTTCGTAGAATTAAGATTTGTTATAATATACACTGTTCTTCTCTCTGCAATTCTTGAACTTGCCTCAGCTTACCTGGTCCTGAAATTTAAAGGAGCGTTGGGGAGGATGTTTTTCTATCAGGAACCTACAGACACAGATGAGAAGGAAGAAAAGGTGAATAGTGAAGTCCTCATTGAAAGGACACCTCCAAAGATGGAGGAATTCCAGAAGTACCATGTTGAAATCGATCTTCATAACATAATTATCGAAGAAACCAATGAACAAACATTTCAGTTCATCAGGAAATATTTTTCCAATGCCCTCGACACACTGATCGTTTCAACCTCTACACGGTTTAATATTGCAAATCAGCCGCGGGATAAATACAAGGCAATAATCAACCTGACCAGGATCAATGATTTCAAGTATGTAAACAAATTCTTTGAAACAGTTAACCGCAAGCTGGAGGATGACGGGATCTTTATTGACTGGGTGGAAACCTATGGCCTCCGAAAAAAAAGGATCTTATCAAAGTATATTGCAGGAATCAATTACCTGGTGTATACATTAGACTATATTTTTCACCGTGTTTTCCCAAAACTTCCGGTCACAAAAAAGATTTATTTCTTCATTACAAAAGGAAGAAATCGTGTTCTCTCCAAGGCTGAATCGTTTGGACGCTTGTATTCATGCGGGTTTGAGATCGTTGAAGAGAAGTTCATCGATAACAGGCTGTTTTTCGTGGTCAGGAAGATAAAGGACCCTGCTTTCGATACAAATCCTACGTACGGACCGATTATTAAACTACGCAGGATCGGGAAGAATGGAAAGATCATCGGAGTATATAAGCTCAGGACGATGCACGCTTATTCTGAATACCTGCAGGGATACATTCATAAAAAGAATGACCTTCAGGAAGGAGGAAAATTTAAAAATGATTTCCGGATCACAACCATCGGCCGGATCTTCAGGAAACTTTGGATTGATGAACTGCCAATGCTGATCAACTTTGTGAAAGGAGACTTGAAACTGGTCGGGGTAAGACCGTTGAGTCAACACTATTTCAATCTCTATACAGAGGAAATAAAATTGAAAAGGCTGAAATACAAACCAGGCCTCATTCCACCCTTCTATGCCGATCTTCCTAAAACCCTTGATGAGATCATGGCATCCGAGATCCGCTACCTGGAAGCCTATGATAAAAGCCCTGTCCTGACCGACATCCGGTATTTCTTTAAAGCCTTTTACAACATCATTTTTAAAAGGGCACGCAGCAACTAAGTCCTGTATGCCACGCCCTCTGTGAAGCTTCGTGCATCTCCGTGGTTCTTTGTGAACGAATTATAATCAGTGTTGTTTTCATGAAAATTCAAGCTGAAATCCGATCCTTTTCACAGCTTATCCCTGTACTTCTTTTTTGGCTTATTTTCCCATTTGGTGCAACCGCACAGGAAGTATTTGTCAGGTCGTCAGATCCAGCAATCGAAGAGTTATTGGATGAACTTGCGTCAGATCATGTGATCATCCTGAATTCTGTGATCAAACCTTATTCCCGTGAATTCATTGCACGATCGCTCCTCACGGCTTTGCAGCGTGATTCATTACTCAGCATCCGCCAGAGGAATGAGATCAGGCTTTATCTGAAGAACTTTTCCCCTGAAATCACCCGGTTGTTGAGGACTGAAATGTCAAACATTAAAAATGTTCAATCAGGTAGTACTCTGTTTGACTATAACCCTCTCGGTGTTATGCTGAATGGTTCAAATACTGATTTTGCCCTAAGACCTGTCCTTGGGTATCAGCAGTTCATCAACAACCATACCCCGGTTAGTTCAGTCAAAGCAGGGGCAGCAGCCCTGGGTTATATCGGCAAACATCTCGGCATTTATGGAAATGTGACGGAGAACTTTGAAACACAGGTACTGTCAAACAGCAATTATTTTATGCTCAGGGATGGGGGAAAATGGCTCTGTCATTCAAATGGAAGCGGTAATTACATCGATTGGACCGGACAGGTCACCTGGTCATGGAAATGGGGTATGGTCGGCATGTTCAACGACCGGATTGATTGGGGGACTAATTATCATGGTGCAAATATACTTGCATCGAAACCGCCGGCTTTCCCATTTCTGAAGCTAAGGATCCATCCGGCAACCTGGATAGAATTTTCATACATCCATGGTCAACTGGTATCAAATGTACTCGACAGCAGCCGTACTTATTATAATGATCCGGCGGGGTCAAGCGAAATATATTTAAAAAAGTTCATCGCAGCGAACATGCTGACAATTACGCCGTGGAAGTACCTCAACATTTCGGTTGGGAACTCCATCATATACGATAACCATTTCCAGGTAGCCTACCTGATCCCGGTACTCTTTTATAAATCTGTTGATCATACCTTAAGCCACGGCATTGATAATGAAAATTCCCAGATGTTCATGGATATCAGCTCAAGGCAGATTAAACACCTGCATCTTTTTCTCACCTTGTTTATTGATGAGCTCATGTTTTCAAGGATTCAACATGCTGACCAGAATAATTTCCTGAGCTGGAAAGGGGGCTTTAAATTGTCAGATCTCCCATTAAGGAATGTTTCACTTACTTGTGAATATACGCGAACATTACCGATGACCTATCAGCATTATATTCCCACACTGACGTTTGAATCTGATTCATATACACTTGGTAATTACATCAAAGACAATTCACAGGAGCTATTCGTTTCAATTGAGTACAGGCCCATTTCAAGGCTGTCTGTGTCCCTGGTCTGCATTTTTGCCGAACACGGCGACAATTATAAATACGGGGTTGAACCTGATCCTGTAAGGCTTCCGGTACTTAAAAACATCACCTGGAAAAACCAATCACTTGAATTTGAGGGAAGGTTCACCCTCACGTCGAATACTTCCTGTTTCCTGAGTTACCAGTACCGCGAAACAACGGGTGATAATGATTTCACCCCTCCTCTTTTCAGGGGGAAAACAAATACCTTGTCCTTCGGGTTCCAGACCGGTTTCTGAAGAAAATCTTAGTTGAGCTTTCCATCTGGCCTAAATTTCTTTCCCGGGCCGATCTTCTCCACCCACAACCACCATAACACAAAGATCACCACGTAAAACATGGCGCGAAGAATATTGTCATGCACAAATTTCAGGTGACCTGGAAGAAGCACACCGGTTATGGCCATTCCGGCTACCCTTACAAGGTTGGTCAGGTGAACGATTAATATCCCGGAGGGGATAAACCACAACTTGCGCTTCCATGGGCCTGGAAAGATGAGCATCAGCAGGAAAAACTGGATAATCGGCTTCAAGCCTGAACAGGAAGCTGTGATCTGGATACCGGTACCGTTCTTCAGCCACATAATCTGATCGGGCGCCAGGGTTATCGAAATATTGAGAATGTTGGTAATGATCCATATGCTTTGATTATACACCCAGTAAGCCATCATGTTTGTGGCTTCATAAAACGGACCTGTTATGGGAGCATAGTTTAAATTCCTGGCCCAAAATCTCCAAATGATATGGATGGCAACGGTAATAACAAAAAATAAGACCACCCCCCTCACCTGTTTCCATTTTGGTTCAGTAGCAAAGGCATATAATTTTGGATATTTCTCCAGGAATTTATAAGAAATCATATTTGTTTTTTCTGCAAACCTACAGGAAATTTATCAGAATCACAAGACGGATTTGTATACCCTTTGCACCAAAATGGCTTAGGCAGCCGGGCCTGTTCTCCTGCAATTGCAGAACTTGCGTGGTGAATCTGATGTGAGGTGAAACGTGTAAAACAAAAAGTGCAAAGAGCAAAATATTACACTTTGCACCTTGCACCTTTCATTTGAACTGGGTAGCCCGTAGGGGAATCGAACCCCTGTTACCAGGATGAAAACCTGACGTCCTAACCCCTAGACGAACGGGCCAACTTTAGTTTTCGGGCGGCAAAATTAAGTAATTTATTTTAACTTTAAAAGCATTTTCAGTTCTATTATAAAAATAGTTTTGCCGGACGGGCGAATTATGCATATAAAGTATAGCAAAGCTTGCAGTGCTATGAAAAAATTCATGCGTTACTGTATAGATTTTCGTTAATTGAAGTATAGGAATTCCGACAGGCTTTAAGAAATGCCGGATAAGGTAACAGCTTGTAATCCGTTTTCAGAATACAATAAACTCGAATGAATATTATTACTTTTGTTACAAACTGCAGTCTATCTCGCTTTCCTCCTCGGCGGAAATGGGAGTGCAGTGAATGGCAATCGTTTAATTTGGTTGACTATGGCAAAAAATCTGCGAACCAGGGAACTCTTTAAAGAGATCGTAAAAAAATCCAGTTTGAAACAGGATGTTTATGCAAAAACTTTATCAGCGTTCAGTGACTTCAAATCCGTGATCATTGAAATGGTTGAGAAATACAAGGATTCCATTAAGCATGGAAAATACAGCATCCCTTTCGAATTTAAAGACCATGGACCTTTTGAGTTTGAATTGAAGTTCGGGGGCGATATTTTGCTATTCTTCATGCATACAAATATATTTGAATTTCCCCGCGATCATGAAGTCATGAAAACGTCCTACATAAAAGATGACAAATCCCGTTCCTATTGCGGCATCATTTACATCTTCAATTTCCTGGCAGATTCATTTAAATATAACAGGACCAATGACCTTGGATACCTGATCGGCCGGGTCTTTATCAACCGTGAAAACCACTATTTTATCGAAGGAAAAAGAGAAGTTGGATTACTCTACAATAATTTCCCCCACGCCATCCTTAGAAAATCAGCCATCAATTCCATAATTCAGTCATCAATACTTTATACCTTGAATTTCGACCTCCTGACTCCACCCTATGATAATATGAAAGAGGTTACTGTAGAAGAAATGCTGACCACCCTCGATAAAATCCAGATCAGGACCGGAAAACGGTTAGGTTTTCGTTTCCAGGCCGATAAGATCATTGAAGAGTAAAATTAGAACCCGGTGTCTCTCTCAACAAGTCTTTCTCAGGGCATTTCACAGGAAACACCCAGGAGTTCCCTGATTGAAGGATAGGTATTCTTTGCGATTGACTTCATTTCTTCTTCGCTGATCCATTTAACCTCGGATATGCCTTCCTTACTGTCAGGGATGAGACGCTGTCCAGAAGGAGCAAACATCTCAAACCAATAAGTTTTTTTCAGTACCGGCCTCCCCTTCTGGTGATAAATATGATAGGTTGCTGCAAGTTCCCGCGTGATTTTCACCTCAGTCAGACCAGTCTCTTCCATTACCTCCCTGATAGCTGCATCTTGGGGTATTTCCTTTTTATCAACTCGTTTCAGGTTATCGACCTTTCCGGTTTCATTTTTCTTGCTGCTCTTTCTGGATGATGAAATTTTTCCTTTGGGCAGATCCCATTTGTTCCTTTTATAGATAAACAACACTTCAGCCTTCTCATTTTTCACCATCCCTCCGGATGCTTCGATAATCTTGAATAATGAAAAAAAAACAGAATAGAGATCGTCCCTTTCCTTCCCGGGCTGGCCGACTACAGAAGGTTTCCCTGACCAGATAATGAGCCGGTTCATCTCCTTGCTTCCACCTAATTCACTTAATGCCTTCCGGATCTGTTTCTTTGAACGATATTCAATCGTGACATCACTGTTTGTTGAATTTTCAGGTTTTTGGATTAAAAGAAAAACGGCCTTTTCCCCGAGAAATATTTTCATCTATGATTGTATAATCAAGTGGTAAATTTTCGCTTACGAAGTTACCAAAAATTGTAATTTTACCCATTATAATTTAATCCGGAAACCATGGTCTATAAACGCACAATTGCCCTGGAAATGGCAAAATACCTGCTTGAAATTAAAGCAGTTAAACTAAGTCCTAAAGAACCTTTCACCTGGGCTTCCGGGATTAAATCTCCGATCTATTGTGATAACAGGGTGACATTGTCCTACCCGTTAATAAGGAGTTTCATTAAGGAAAATTTCACTGCAGCTATTCTATCTGAATTTGGGAAACCCGACCTGATTGCAGGTGTGGCTACAGGTGGAATCGCCCAGGGTGCCCTTGTAGCCCATGCGTTGGAGTTGCCTTTTGCATATGTCAGGACTTCTAAAAAAGACCATGGGCTGACCAACCTGATCGAAGGAAAGGTTGAACCTGGTCAGCATGTTGTTGTTGTTGAGGATCTCGTTTCAACAGGAAAAAGCAGCATTGAAGTCATAAAAGCATTACAGGATGCAGGTTGCATTGTCATTGGGATGGTTGCAATCTTTACATACAATATCCCTGTATCAGAAGAAGGGTTCAGTAATGTCGGAACATCACTGATCACGCTTACTGACTATGATATTCTTGTAGAAAAGGCACTTGAAATAAAATATATAACATCCGGAGATCTTGGAGTCCTCAAGGACTTTAAGCAGTCACTTTCAAATTAGCCAGTTATTACCTCTCCCGAATTTCAAAAAAAAAGCCGCCATGATATGACGGCTTCTCTTTCTAATTTTGATAGTTTACTCAACAATGATTCTCTGATTTGTTGTCGAATTTCCGATCAATACCTTTCCGATATAAATTCCTTTGCTGATGCCCTTCAGGTTAACCTCATGAACATTCTGTCCTTTAGAGACAGCAAATTGTTCCTCAAGGACAACCCGCCCTGTAATATCAATCAGGGTAAAAAATGCAGCATTGTTTTCGGTAGCATCAAACCTCAGATTGAGATGCCCCCGAACAGGATTCGGATAAATGGCGAAACTGCTTATTCCAGGTTCATCAATGCCGGTTACATTGGTGGTAACAAATGACCAAACAGGGCTCCAGTCTGAAGTATCTGCATCGATACCACCATCGGTAAATGCCCTCATTCTCCAATAGTATGTTTTGGAAGTTAAAAGTCTGGAGGTTTGGAAATCAATATCGTCGACTTTGGGTTTGTAAGATAGTATCGGGGTAACAAAAGTATCAAGTGTATCAAGCTGAAGCTCGTATCCGGCGATCCCGGTTTGTGCCGTCCAGACCAGTGTTGGTCTTAAAGGTACGTTAGTTGAACCGTTGGTTGGCGTTTTCAGTATGACGGTAGCAATTGTCGTAAAATTAAAGGTTGCTGTCCAATCCGAAGTATCTGTGAGATGACGGGCATTAACCCTCCAGTAATACTTGGTCCCGAAACGCAGGAACAATGATTGAAATCCATTTGTATCGGCTTCAGATGCATCAATAATATTTACAAATGCCGGATCTGTAGCAATTTCATACTGATATGCGAGGATACCGGTAACTTTATCCCAGGTAAGTACTACATCAATCATCTGGTTGGTCAGATTATTTGCCGGGGCTTTGAGTGTCGGAGACTTGATAGTTCTAAAGGTCCAGGGCCGACCGCTGGTTGTCGTGATAAGTATTTTCCCATTGTTACCGGCAATAAATACAGCTGCAGCTGAAGGTGCTGAAACGGCATGAATATCCTCTGTTATTCCGGGGTTCAGGGCTGACCAGGAGTTACCTCCATTTGTGGTCCTCAGGCATACACCACCTGCTCCTACAAGATATCCATTCGTTGTTCCAATAAAAGATACGGCATACAACGTGCTGGTTGTACCACTCACAATAGTAGTCCAGGTTGTACCGCCATCAGTAGTCTTTAGTATCGTACCGGCTTCACCGAAAGCGATCCCCGTATTAACATTAAAGAAGTACACACCATAAAGGTCATTTGTAGTTCCACTGACAAGGGTTACCCAATTGACATTTTGCTTGGTTTTTTTCACAATGGTTCCATTCAAACCGACGGCATATCCGATTGTATCCACAGGAAAAGCCACACCCATGAGATCGGCACTAGTGCCACTCGTATCTGAAATCCATTTTTTGCTTGACAACCCCTTAAATGTTTTTAAAATCGTACCTGAGGAACCAACTGCATAACCTACTGAGTCATGTTTTATTGTTACACCTTTGAGGTTGACGGTAACACCTGATGTATCCTGGGTCCAGGTAGTTCCACCATTCGAACTTTTGCGAATAATACCACCATCGCCCACTACATATACATTTGCATTACTGGCAAACACCGCGGATAAATTATTTGTTGTCCCACTGGTTTGTTTGGTCCATGACTGACCACCATCCGTGGTTTTTAGTATCGTTCCTGCATTTCCAACAATAAAGCCTGATGTTGCACTTGTAAAAGCAGCACCCATGAGGTCTGCTGTTGTTCCGCCCAATAAAGTAACCCAACCAGTTGGCCATGGGCTCGATCCTCCTTCATGCCTTGCTCTGACTCGCCAGAAATAAGTGGTACCGAATCGAAGATTCATATTGGTATAAGCAAAATTGTTGCCTGAATAACTGGATGGGTCTCCGGAAAGAGCAAGGCTGATAAGTAACGGGCTGTTAAAACTCACCGTAGTATCTATTTGGTAATCGATATTAGTAATCCCTGTAATATTTATGGTACTGTTCAACGTTTTCTTCCATTCCACGGTTGCATCAGGATTTTGCACAGTATCCGTAGATTGCGGCTTGCCCAGTTCGAAATAGGAGAATACGGTAAAACTCCAGATGGGGGTCCATGCTGATGTTTCACCTGCATCAATGGCCCTGACTCTCCAAAAATACTTCTGACCAAAGAACAGATTATGTGTCTGATAACCTGTCAGTAATGTTTGAACCGTATCGATCAGGAGCGGAGAGTTAAAATTTGTTGTTGTATCAAAAACCACCTCATATTGAAGGTTGTAACTCCCTGTTATTGCATTCCATGACAGATAGACATTCGGCATCTGTAACGTTGCATTGTCAACCGGTGATTTTAATGTAGGTGTGTAAACCTTAGGCTGGGCCATAGTGCTGAAGGTTGCAATCAACAGAAACAAGGTAAAAAAGTATCTTTTCATATTTTAAGTTTTATTATTAACGCTTGAATTATTGTCAGAAAACTGATTGCCTATTCTCTTTTAGTTGATCTTGATAACCTTACCAAAAGCATCATTGATCCTGATGAAATAGGTTCCGTTTGGAACAGATCCAAGATCGATCCTGGTAATATGTTCTCCTTTTTCCTTATGACCTATATTGAAGAATTTGACTGTCCTGCCTGTAAGATCATAAACAAAGACATTAACATCTGCAGCGCTTCCCAGGTTATAGGTCACATCAACATAATTCCTGAAAGGGTTCGGTTGTACTTTTAATGCATTCGGCACGGCGGTGGCAACCGGACTTGGTGCAACACCTAAAGGCATATAGAACGTTGTATCCATAAAGAGCCCCCTGCCATATGATGAAAGATAAAGTGCACCGTAATTCTCAATCGGGTAATAATTTATTGCCTGTTGTTTGATCTGTGTTACAGGTACGTCACCCAATCCGTTGCTTGAATAGGACCAATTGACTGAGCCTGCGCTGACGTCGTCTGTTGTATAAACACCAAAGTCAGTTCCGAGTATCACCCTGTTGTGGTTACTCAGTTCCATAACACTGGTATAAACAGGCATTGCAGGCAGATTGCCTTGTACAGGCCTGAACGTTGGTAAGGAGTCGAGGGCATTTTCAGTAATGAAAACATAATCGTTGTTTCCATAATTCCCCAGGGTGACCAGTACGAAATTGTTATTATCCGCTGCAACTGTGACAGAAGTTATATAACGGTTCAGCAGGAATGGGAAAGAAGTTGCATCAAAAACCTCAGTGGCGACAATACAGGTTGGACTGTTGACATCTGCTGTTGCTGAATCATGAGCGAGGGCAATATTTGATATCCGGTAGAGTTGTCCTCTGGTGGAACCAGCCCACAAATAATTAACATCATTAGATACTCCAATACAGGTTATACTGTCAATCCTCCCGCTAACACCCGTTTTCGAAATCTGGAACCACTCGGGATCCACTGAAAACTTCAATGCATCCTTGGTCATAAAAATGCCGGTATTAGTAGTAGACAATGCACCAAACATAAAGAACCTTGACTGGACAATATCCTTAACCATCAAACTATCATTTAATGGAATGGGAGCTGTAGTTGTATAAGAAAAAGGGAATTTGGCATTTGAACTTTCGACAATGATCGTTGAGTCGACAGGGATGGCTACCTGTTTTGCATATACTTTTACAGAATCACGGCTGTTCTCGAAATTGAAGCTCTCCCAGAGGCAGATGGGAATTTTCGGGACAAGCCTCGTGTTGATATTGGATGCTGTATCAGTAGCAGACCCCCGTAAGAAAGTTGGTGAAAAGGTAGTACCAAGATCCTCACTGCGGAGAAATGGGGGATTTGAAGAAATCCCGGACATGATAATCGTTTTCGGAGCTATCATGGACCAGGCACAATAACCACTGTTTTGCGGGAAATTAATAAACGCTGTTGTTGGTACACCCAAACCATAAATGATTTGTGTGCCCTCAGTCGGGGTATTAACCGGATAAGTACTGTTGACACCAAAAATCTGCGTTCCAATTGAAGTTCCCCCGCCAAGAACTTCACTCTTCAACCTGCCCATGCACACTGAATTAAAGGATCCAGTAATGTAGTCCTTCACCCTTGTTACAAAACTTATCGAATCCCCGATAATTGTACCGAGGGCTATTCCCTGGTCCGTTGCAATGGCAACTTCATTGCTGTTGTTCGGTCGGAAAAGGTATTCATGGTGAAAACTTGGAACGAAAATCGGTGTATAAGTTGTTGCGGATACAGTAATCCCAAAGGAAACCTGGTCCCAGCTATAGAATGCGTTCTGCATGACTTTCTTTCCCCACCACATGTCAGTACCACCAATAAGTACCTGGGTTGGATCATTAGGCAATACAGTAATTGTATTTGCATAACATCCGGCAGATCCATATGGATTAAAGCTTCCATTTGCCGGGAAGATAATACTCCATGTCACTCCTTTATCTGTGGAAACATAAATATTATATAACTTATAAGTATTCCTGTCAATTGCACTTGCATACATTACGTTTCCATCGGATGGGGCAATGGCAAATTTCAAGGCGGCAATTATATCCGATGTCGGCAATGTAGTTGCCGTCCCCTTTGACAATGTATCAAAGTGACTCAGGTCTCCCCCAACAGCCATATAACCGGCATTATCAACAGTTGTCAGTACAGTGCCATCACTACCAACAACGACCTCTGTAGCATTTCCGTTTATAAGGGAGGTCCAGGAATCTCCATTGTCAGAATATTTCAAACCTTTATTTGTTGCCGCGAATAATCGCCCATTCCTGCTATCACATGCAAGTTTGGTTATATAGGCCCATTCTGAATTAATATCATTTGGAACGGGTTGTGCAGAAGGTATCTGATCAAAATTTGCACCATCGGTGGACCGATAAAGACCTGTTCCGGGAAATGCGCTGCGTCCGCAATAAGCTTCCCCTGTTCCAGCATAAATAACTCCGGAGGGTGTTTGAACCAGGGTGGTTACTCTGAGCACCTCATTGTTGCTTGTATTCTGCTGATGCCATGTTAATCCAAGATTGGTTGATTTCCAGATTCCTCCCGTAACTGCTCCTGCATAAATCGTTTGATAGGTTGCATCATTCTTGTCAAAAATGATGGAACGAGTCTTCCCTGCCCAATTGTCAGGGCCAACCGGGATCCAGTTAAGATCGACGGTGGCAGCAGACTTAGCTGAAAGTTTTTCAATCTGGGCTCTGACCTTGCTAACATCTGCAGGATCAATCTTTCCAGTCACCTGATTACACCTCATTAAAAATAACGGGTCATTGACAGATTTGCAGGTAACAGGATCTTCTTTGGTCACGGAAGTTGATGACCCCGGACCTCCCGCAACTGTTATGGTTGAAATGAACAGGAAACCGAACCCGATGAAAAGTGATAATAAGCCAACTGGTAAAACTCTATTTTTCATATCGTTTGATTTAATTATTAAGAGCTAATGATGTTAACAAGCTTAGGAAAATCAATAAAAATGAATGTGTTTATGGATTAACAATTAATCCAACAAATATAAATGAAAATCTTAATTCTGCAAAAAAAATCTGAAATTTAGATTCTCTCTATTGATGAGGAAGGGAGCCAGCCAACGCTGCCGTTTGCAATCTTGATTTCCCACCAGTTTCCTATGTGATCCAGCAACTTAACCTTGGTCCCCTCATGGAGTACAAACAGGTCAATGCTTTTGTCATCCGGCGAACTTTTTATGGTGACCGTGGGCGCAAAAATAATTGCTTCGTTCTGATTCTGAATAAATTGAAAATTCTGGTAAGCAAAAATGACGAAGATCAGGGAGACAACAAATGATAAAATGGTCATCCAGAAACCTATCTTTCTAACAATCAGAATCCTTGAAATAATGTAGGTGGCGGCACATAGAAGCGAAAGAATAAACATAACAATCCCGGCTTTTGCCCAGGCATCTGATGAAAATTGTGCGGATAGGGAAATAAACCATCTTCTGTAGAACATTTCAGGTAGAGACTCTATCTTGTCGGAAATCCTGCTATTTGCAACCTTCAGATTAAATGAGATATCTTCACTGCCAGGGTCCAGCCGTTTGGCCCGCTCGTAGTAAAGGATGGCATTGGGAAGATCATTGGTCTTGAAATAGGCATTGCCTGTATTGTAATAAAGATCTGCCGACTGATATCCTTCCTTTACTACTTGTTGATACAATTCAAGCGCAGCGGAGTAATGACCATCAGCATATGCCTTGTTTGCTTTTTCAATAGTCTGCGGGATATTTACTCCATAGGTAAAAGGAAAGCATAAGGTCAGGAGGATTGTCAATAACAGGTTTTTCATCTTGATACAGTTGGTTTTCCGGGTCTTAATCCTGTATGATGGGTAACTAATCATGTGCACTATCTGAGTTGACGTTCATTCTTCGTAATTATATCCAATGCCTCATTATAAAGCTTTTCCATTTTCAGTGACTTCTCACCGGGTGCAAACCTGGCAAATTCGATATTCATCAGGGTGGCCTTAAACTGTTCGATGATCTCTTCACTAACACCTTTATTTGTCAGGGATTCCGAAACCGAATCAATAGAAAGGTCTGCAAGAGGAATACTGAATTTATCGCTCAGATAACCCCACAAAGCTTGGGATATCTCTTCGTAAAAATCCGCCTCCTTATTCGCTTTCATTGCATCATTTGCCTTTTTCAATCTTTTCTTTGCGACCTTGGTAGCCTTCCTGTTTTTCATCAGAACAACGTCATTCCTTTTTGCAGCATGCTTTTTCCAGAAGATCATCAGGAATATAAAAAGGATGAAGGGAACTATTAGCAATGCATAAAAGATTACGGATCCGAAGAATACAGATCCAACCTTGCTCAGAACGAACTGTTGATTCCTGATAAAGCGGATGTCGCTACCTATATATTTTATATCTTCTTTGGCGGTACCTGAATAAACAACAGTAGAATTATCGCCTGTGCCTTTTTCAACATCTATATTAAAGGCAGGGCTTGTTAAAGTAACATATTTTTTCTTGTTCAGGTCAAAATAAGAAAAGGCTATCGGTTTGATGCTGAACTTGCCAGGTTTCCTGGGGATCAAAAGGTATTCAAAGGTCTGGCTTCCAGATATTCCGGAAGACGTAGTCTTAATATCACTCGTTACTTTAGGATCATAGGTATCGAAATCCGGGGGAAAAGTAACATTCATCTTATCTATTAGCTGAATATTGCCTTGACCGGTAACTATACATTTGAGTGTTATCGGATCATTGGTTTTTGTAGATGCCTTGTCGAGGTTTGTGGCAAAAGTAAAAGTACCGACTGCTCCGCTGAAATCAGCCGGTTCATCCTCGGTCGGTAGAGGCTTAACATTGATTACCAGTGGATTTGACTTTAACGATTTCTCAACAGATGCCATGGAGTTATGAAAAAACGGGTCATTAAAAAAGTCATCGAAGAACGGGTCTCCGGTCCGACTTTTCGATTGCCGTTTCAGCTGCGCGATACATTCGACTTCAAGAGGATCGATAACAAGTTTTCCCGCTTTCAAAGGGAACAATGCGATCTTCCTGATCTCAGCAACCACATATTGTTGCCCGTCAATTGTTTGATTGTACTGGTTAAATTTCTCATTTTCCTTTGTGAGACTTTGCGACCAGAAGCCAGGGAAAGCGGAGATCTTGTTAATAGTAATCTGTTGGATCGGCACTTTGGTAAATATTTTATAAGTCACGATGATCCCTTCTCCTTGTATCGGATTGGAATTATCCGCAAAGGCTTTGACATAAACATCATTGGCGCCGGTTTGTACAGTCCCCTGGTTGCTCCCCTGGTTGTTACCCTGATATACCCCGGGCGAATTTCCCTGCCTTCCTCCCTGGCCCCTTACAACCTTAATTGTAAGGGCATTCGACTGGTAGGTTTTTCGATCCACAGTAACCGATGCCGGCCCAAGCTCAAAAGAACCTTCCTTACCCGCCTGTAAATAATATGTAAAGGTATACGACATCGACATTGTCGTCCTGCCGTTAACAGTTCGGATACTTGAAGTGGTTGACGTGTTGGGGCCTGACAACACATTAAAATTACCTAAATTGGGTCCTTTGAAGTTAACCCCCTGCGCATTTACCGTATATGTCAAAGTAAACGTTTCTCCGACAGTAACAGACTGACGTGCAGAACCGGTGAATTCAACGTCCTGAGCCATGCCTGGCCATGCTGCCAGGAAACCGATGATTAAGCAAAACATCCTGAATCGTCCTAACATGCCAATGCCGAAATTTTTAACGTTTAACCTCATATGTCAAAGCGATCAATCATAATCCCTTTCGTTTACCAATCTTTTTCAATAACAACCTGCTGATATGCCTTTGCCTTCTCCTTATTCAATTTTGCCAGTGTTTTCTTTTCATCGTTTTTCAACGCCTCAAGCATCCGTTCTGCATCCTCCTTGCTGATCTTTTTATTTTGGTCCTGCTTGTTTTGATTCTGGTTTTGATCTTTTTTTTGCTGGTCCTTATTCTGATCTTGTTTATCCTTTTTCTGCTGATCCTTGTTTTCCTTATTCTGGTCGTTCTTATTCTGCTGCTGCTGTTGCTGCTGTTTCTTCAGCATCATCCTGGCATACTCAAGGTTATATTTTGTATCAACATCTGATGGGTTTTTTAAAAGTGAATTCTCATACGCTTGTATACTTTTCTCATAATCCTTTGCTTCGAAGAGCGAATTGCCAAGATTATGCAAAGCAGCCGCATTGGTCTTCTTGTCAAGTTTCATATCTGAAAGGGAACTGTACAGGCGTGCAGCCTCCTCATAATTCTTCTGCTGATAAACAGAGGCTCCAAGGTTAAACTTGCCCTTCGTTGATTCTTTATTTAAATCAATGGCCTTCCGGTAATTCATTTCGGCATCCTTATACTTTTGCTGGTCGTACAATTTATTACCATCACGTAAAAGCTTATTCTCTTTCTGTGCGAAGATGCTTCCTGCACAGAAAATTAGAATTCCTGCTAAAATGTTCCTGCAAATAAATTTAATTTGCACCATCGTCCTGGATATCAATCTTCTGGAATTTATATTACGAATTATTATATTCATTTGTCACCCTCTATTGTTGGTCATCTATTGTTCAAAAAATTTAAATTTACTGAACCACAGGTTCTTTCTGTCGAACAGGAAAAGTTCAAATATAAGTAAAAACAGGGTCAGGGCAATGAAATACTGAAAACGGTCCTCATAATCTGAGAACTGTTTGGTATCAATTTCAGATTTCTGGATCTTATTGATCTCGTCGAATATTTTATTCAAGCCTGTTGATGAATTGCTTGCCCTGACATACATTCCATTCCCGGCTGTAGCGATCTGCTGCAGTATCGGTTCATCCAGTTTGCTTATGATAACAGTACCGTCCTTATCTTTCTTATATCCTGTCTGAACATTGCCATTGAATACCGGAATCGGTGCACCTTCAGCCAGCCCCATTCCGATTGTAAAGATGCTTATTCCTTTTTTGGTGGCAGCTTCCACCTGTTCAAGAATGCCTCCCTGGTGGTCCTCCCCATCGGTTATAATAATGATCGCTTTATTATGTTTGCTCTCACCGAAAGCTTCTGTTGCCTTTGCAACAGCATCCCCAAGGGCCGTTCCCTGAACTGGGACGCTATTGGTATTGATGGTTGACAAAAACAATTTTGTTGCTGTATAGTCCCCGGTAATCGGAAGTTGGGTATATGCTTTCCCTGCAAATACCACAATCCCGATACGGTCACCTTCCAACCTGTCAACAAGCCTAGAGATATCTTGCTTTGCCCGTTCAAGCCTGTCTGGCTTGATATCCTGTGCAAGCATACTGTTGGAAACGTCAAGTGCGATGATAAGATCAATTCCTTTTCGTTGCACTTTCTCCAGTTTGGAACCGGTCTGAGGCTCTGCAATCGCAATAATCAGTGAAGTAATAGCAAGCATCAGGATGATGAACTTCAGGATTAGCTTCATCCTGGAATAACCTGGAATAAGCTGCATGACCAGTGCCCGTTCCCCGAATTTTTCCATTCTCTTTTTCCTCCAGATCAGGAAAAGGATCAACAACCCAAGTAAAAGAGGGATGATGAGAAACAAATAAAAATAGATACTATGAGCGAACCTGAACATATTCCATATTATATTTTGGTCATCGAATCCCTGTTATCAGGGATTGTTCCTCAGAATCGTCGTACGGAAAAGCACTTCAAGACCGATCAGCAGAAATGCGATCAGCGCCGGCAGGAAATACTCTTCTTTCTTTTTTCTGAAGATAGTGACATCTATTTTTGACTTTTCGAGTTTATCGATCTTCTTATAGATTTCGTGTAATGCTGAATTATTAACAGCCCGGAAATACTGCCCATCAGTTAATTGCGCTACCTGGCTCAGCAGCTTCTCATCGATCACGACGGGAATACTCTGATACTGGATCCCAAATGGAGTTTGTACCGGATAAGGGGCCATTCCATTGGTCCCGACCCCGACAGTATAGATCCGAATTCCATATAGTTTGGCTAATTCCGCTGCGGTTAGCGGGTCGACTGAACCCATATTGCTGTTTCCATCCGTAAGAAGAATGATCACTTTGCTGATTGCCTGGCTGTTCCGCAAATGATTGACAGCAGTGGCGATACCATCACCGATGGCGGTACCATCCTCGATCATTCCCATCTTCACATCCTTGAACAGGTTCTTCAGGACACCGTGATCAGCTGTCAAAGGACATTGAGTAAATGCCTCACCGCTAAATACGACCAGTCCGATCCGATCGTTTGGCCGGCCGTCGATGAATTCAACAGCAACGTCTTTTGCTGCTTCAAGCCTGTTTGGTTTAAAATCTTCCGATAACATGCTTCCCGAAATATCCACAGCCAGGATGATATCAATTCCTTCGACTGTGATATCCTGCCTGCTGAGGCTGGATTGTGGTCGTGCCAGTATAATGACCAGCAAAGCAATTGCGGCCAACCTGACAAAATACAACCCCTGGAATAGCAGAATCCTTATGCTGGGGTGACTCCCGATAAAGGGTTCCGAGGTTGAAAGCAACAGGTCCGGACTATTACGTTTTGACCGGTAGAAATACCATGCTACCAGCAATGGGATCAATAGTAATAAATAAAGGTAATGCGGGTGAGCGAATGTTATCCCTTTAAACATCTTGTTGTTCCAATTTCAAAGGTCTAGACTTTATTTTACTGATACAAAGAAAATTACTTTATTTCTGATACGGCAACAGGGGTTTCCAATTCCGGATTCATAACACCATTCTCCTTACTGAACTTGGTGTCATTGACAAACCGGAGAGCATCTTCCATGCTTTGTTCATGTTCAGCCGGCAAAGGCTCTGCTTTTGCAAATTTTACGAGATCAGCCATCGTCAGAAATATTTGCAACCGTTGAGTGATATTCCCATTTGATTTGACCAGGTTTCTTATTGCATCCATGATCTCATCGCTGGTCATCTCCATGGCCATTATCCCAAATTGCCCTTCGATGTATTTCCGAATGATCTCTGTTAATTCAGAATGATATTCTTTTACTCTACCGCTTTGCCAAAGCTTCTTCAACCTTAGGCTTTCAATTTCCGAGAGCGCTGTTTCATATGGAAGCAATACAATCTTGGGTTTTAGTGAGAACAAGGGCTCCGACTTTTTTCGTTTTTTTATGTAATAGAAGATACCCAGACCAATCAGAATAACAATTAACCCTGCAAAAAGCCAGGGTAAAATATCCCGAAAACTGAGCGGAACTTTAAGGGGGCCTTTGATTGGTTTAATGGCCTGGGTTGTGTCGACCTTAACGGAATGAACATTTAAGAAAGCAGGATCCGTCTGGAAAAGGAACTTGGTTGTATCCGGCGGATGCATTGCATAAAACCGCACAGAAGGAATTGCATAAAAGCCGGAATCGAAGGTCGTTAGTAAATAACTTGCAGTCAGTTTCCTGTGGGTCTTGTCTGCCGCCAAAGCAGTATCAATTTTTGACCGGTTAAGGACTTTAATATGACCAAGCAATGAATCAGGGATTGACGGCCAGATAACAGAATATCCTGTAGGAATCTTTATACTGAGCTTCAACTGGACCTGATCGCCGATCAGCATAGCATTTGTATCAAGCCGTGATTCAACGGTGACATCCTGACCAAATACCTTGATCTTTGCAAAAAACAGGAAGACAACGATAATAAAAATATTCCTTAACATATTTGAGATCTTTACCTTCTGGCGCCTCGTCTTTGAAAAAGATTGATCAGCGGCTTTACATAATCCTGATCTGTCCTGATTTTTACAAAGTCTATCCCGCTACGGATGAAAACATCATTCAGATATTTGTTGTGCCTGGAATACCAGTTGCTGAACTCAAGACGAACATTACGGTTGGATGTATCGATCCATTGAAGTTGCCCGGTCTCAGCATTCTTGATACGAACAATCCCAATATCTGGCATCTCAGTTTCGCGTTGGTCAAAAACATTAACAGCGATCAGATCATGCTTTTTGTTGGCAATCTTCCCAGAATCCTCAAATCCTTTGTCAAGAAAATCCGAAATGATAAAAGCCGTACAGCGTTTTTTGATCACATTAGTTAGGTATTTTAACGCCTCGGAAACATTTGTCTGCCTGTTTACTGCTTTAAAATCGATCAATTCACGTATGATCCTGAGAATATGGCTGGATCCTTTCTTCGGTGGGATAAATCGTTCAACCTGGTTGCTGAAAAAGATCACTCCAACTTTATCATTATTCTGGATGGCGCTAAATGCCAGAACAGCCGCAATTTCGGTAATAACATCTGCCTTGAATGCTTTAATGGTGCCGAATTGATTTGACCCGCTGACATCAATCAGTAACATAACGGTCAACTCTCTTTCCTCATCAAATATTTTGATGTATGGATGGTTGAAACGGGCAGTCACATTCCAGTCGATGTTCCTGATATCATCCCCGTATTGATACTCCCTGACTTCGCTGAATGCCATGCCACGTCCCTTAAAAACACTATGGTATTGCCCTGAGAATATCTGGTTGGACAATCCCCTGCTTTTAATCTCAATTTTCCTGACTTTTTTTAATAATTCAGCTGTTTCCATTTCTTACTGCAAAAACGCAAAATGTAAAATGTCTGATGCCATCTTTATGGCCGAAGACCCGGTGGCAAGGATAAAGGAAATAAATCCGTTCCATCCGGGAATCAACTATTATGGCACTTCTACCGTATTCAGGATCTCATTTATAATGTCCTCGGTAGTTATATTTTCAGCCTCAGCTTCGTATGTGAGGCCAATCCTGTGGCGTAAAACGTCATTTGCAATGGCTCTGATATCCTCGGGAATTACATATCCCCTGCGTTTGATAAAAGCAAATGCTTTGGCTGCAAGTGCCAGGTTAATACTAGCTCTCGGGGATCCTCCATAGGAAATTAGGCCTTCAAATTTCTTCAGTTTATACTCACTGGGATAACGTGAAGCAAACACAATATCAGTAATGTAGTTCTCAATTTTTTCATCGAGATAAACTTCCCGGCATATGCTTCTCGCCCTAAGAATATCTTCGGTTTTTATGATGGAGTTCGTTGAGAAAGTCTCATTTGAAATATTTTGTCTAATAATCTGCTTTTCTTCTTTCTTATCTGGGTACCCGATCACCACTTTCAACATGAACCGGTCTACCTGTGCTTCAGGCAGGGGGTAGGTTCCCTCCTGCTCAATCGGATTTTCCGTTGCCAGGACTAAAAATGGTTCTGGCAATTTGAAGGTCTCATCACCAATGGTAACTTGTCGTTCCTGCATTGCCTCAAGTAAAGCGCTTTGTACCTTTGCGGGGGAACGGTTTATTTCATCAGCAAGAATGAAATTTGCAAAAATGGGACCTTTCCTGACCATAAATTCTTCTTTCTTCTGGCTGTAAATAAGCGTTCCAATAAGGTCAGCTGGCAGCAGGTCAGGGGTAAATTGTATCCGGCTGAATTTTGCATCAATCGTATTTGCAAGTGATTTGATGGCAAGGGTTTTTGCCAATCCAGGGACCCCTTCAAGCAGAATGTGTCCGTTTGAAAGCAATCCGATGAGCAAACGTTCGATCATTTGCTTCTGTCCGATGATAACCTTATGCATTTCCATGGTTATCATATCTACAAAAGAACTCTCCTTCTGGATTTTGTCATTTAATGCTTTGATATCTGTTTCTATCATACCTGTTGATTTTTACGGTGTGCAAATTTATACAATTGAAAAAAATGCCAAAAAAATATTATTGTTAATATTTGTTAACCGAATGGTTAAAAATTTGTTAAAGACAATATTCGATGTATCCTTCTTATTCATGATGATACGATTCATTGTTTAATATTGTAAGTGCCCTGTAAAGTTGTTCGGAGAAGAATAACCTGACCATCTGATGGGAGAATGTGAGCTTCGACAAAGACATAATCAGGTTGGCTCTGCTTTTTAAAGAATCGTGAATCCCAAAGGGGCCACCTATAATGAATATGAGTGTTTTGACGCTGGAGGTGAACTTATTACCGAGAAATTCGGAGAATTCCACAGACCTGAATTCCTTCCCCTTTTCATCAAGTACAATGACAAAGTCAGCTGCTGCAATGTATTTATTAATCTTTTCTGATTCCCGGAGGATGATCTCTTTCTGATTCATTCTGATGGAATTTCCACTGGAGGGTATTTGTATACTCTCGTATGGAACATAGCGTCTGATACGCCTTTCATATTCCTCAATACCTGTTTTCAGATACCCATCTTCCGTTTTCCCGATTGCGAGCAGCTTAATCTTCATAGGCACCAATTGCTTCAGCTTTTCCCCATGTAATAACATAGAATCGGATTTTTTATTTTATGGAAGGGATTTCAATGCTTTTTTGTAAGTTTGCAGGAAAGTGAATGGTTTTGCAAAATCTCAGTCACATGAAGAAGAAACTCATATATGTTCCGATCCTGTCTGTGTACCTGCTTCTGATGCCCTTTCTTTCTTGTGGCCAGGGGCTTGAAGAGATTAATAAACAAATCATCAGTGCCATTTCAGGCGGGAATGCTCAGGAGCTTTCCAAATACTTCAATTCAATGGTAGATTGCGGGATTACGGGTGTTGAAGACACTTACAGCAAGGCCCAGGCTTCACGGATCATTCAGGCATTCTTTGATAAATACCCTGTAAAATCAATAAAGATCTCAAAAAAAGGGACATCGGCAGACGCATCCCAGTATTCCATCGGCGAACTAGATGCCGGAGGTAAAGTATTCAGGCTGTATTACTTGCTTAAAAAATCTGCAGGTACTTATCTTATTCAGCAATTCCAGATCCAGGAGGAGCACTAATCTTTCAGTTATGAATCTTGACGAGATCATTAATTATGCATTAACTGAAGACCTCGGCGACGGGGATCATACCTCCCTTGCAATTTTTCCGAAAGAAGGCAGTGGTAAAGCCCGGCTGATAATAAAAGAGGATGGGATCATTGCAGGTTTACCCGTTGCAGAAAGAATCTTTACACGGGTTGACCCACAATTATCACTGGAGCTCTTCAAACGCGATGGTGATCCTGTTCTCAAAGGTGAAATTGCGTTTGAAGTCCGGGGAAACTACCTTTCCCTCCTGTCTGCAGAAAGACTTGTTTTGAATTTTATGCAACGGATGAGTGGAATTGCCACTTTGACTTCCGAAATGGTGAAAATGGTTTCAGGAACAAAAGCAAAAATTCTGGACACCAGGAAAACAACCCCTAACTTAAGGGAATTGGAAAAATATGCAGTTCGTATAGGTGGGGGATTCAATCACAGGATGGGTCTTTTTGATATGATCATGATCAAGGACAACCACGTGGACTTTGCCGGAGGTGTGGTTCCAGCCATTGAATCTGTGATACAATATCTTGGGAAAACAAAAAAAGAACTAAAAATTGAGATAGAAGTCAGGAATTTTGATGAACTGCTAACAGTGATTCACCATGGGAAGGTCGACAGGATTATGCTTGACAATTTTTCTGCAGAGGATACAGCATCAGCTGTTACTATAATAAACGGGCGATACGAAACTGAAGCTTCCGGTGGAATAACCCTCCAAAATGTCAGGGAATATGCCGAAGCAGGAGTCGATTATATTTCTGTCGGATCCCTGACTCATAACTTCAGAAGCCTTGATATGAGCTTAAAGGCTGTTATATTATCATTCTGAATAAACACTTAATAAGTGACAACCGACCGTGATTTTAAAGAATATTATTCGTTGGAAACCAGTTGCATGGTCAATCAATACCTCAAAAAAATTGGTCCTTCCCGGCTTTGATGGGATTCCATTGTATGATGTAACAACTTTTTTTATCAAAGGTTTATACGAAGGTTATATCACCTCAAGAGCGTCTTCCATTTCCTTCAACTTTTTTCTGGCCATTTTTCCTTCGCTGATCTTTTTGTTTACCATAATTCCTTTTATTCCGATTGACAACTTTCAGCAATCCCTGCTTGAACTTATCAGGGATATGGTACCTAAAACGGCTTTTGACACCGTCCAGGAAACTGTTGCTGATATTATTACCAGGCCGCGGGGAGGTTTATTATCCATTGGGTTCATTCTTGCATTGTATTTTTCAACCAACGGAATTCATAGCCTTATGGAAGCCTTTAACAACACATTTCATTCCATTGAAACACGTTCCTGGATCAGGCAAAGACTAACCTCAACATTATTGGTGCTTATAATTTCCGTATTGCTGATCATAGCAATAGGACTCATGACATTCGGAACTGATCTGTTGGAATTGCTCCTTCCAAAAAATATTCTGAGCAGCACAATCTATGCTACCACGATTTGGCTATTGAAATGGCTTGTAATTCTAATAACACTTTTTTTCACCATCTCTTTTGTGTATTACCTGGCACCAGCCAGGAAACGGCAATTCCGTTTCATATCTGCAGGCTCAACATTGGCAACCCTTCTTGTTATTCTTACAACACTTGGGTTCAATTTCTATGTTGATAACTTTGCCAGTTATAACGTTTTGTATGGTTCTATTGGCACGTTGATGGTTGTTCTCCTATGGATATACTTCAACGCTTTCAGCCTTGTAGTTGGATTTGAGTTGAATGCCAGTATACTCTATGCAAAATCCGGCAAACTCCACACCAGGGCATCACAAAATGAAACATGATTATTCCATTTAACCACTAAAACAATGCCTGGCAACAATATCCTGGAATTCTTCCAGTTGCGAATGATATAAAATAAAATATCAGGTGAATGAGTTAACTTGTTACTATGTTTGGATATTTAAAAAGCGGAGTAAAGGATTCAGCTGTTTATGGGCTTGGCAGTGTTGCAGTAAAGCTTTCTGGCCTGATCCTGATTCCTTTATATACCAAATATTTTTCCTTAAGTGAATATGGGTTACTGGGGTTTCTTGAAGCTACTTCCACTGTAATCATTTCGGTTTTCGGCCTTTCCCTTTTTCAGGCGTTTTTTATCTGGTACTGGGACCCTCTTTACAAAAACAAACAAAAGAGCCTGTTTTTCACCACACTCTCCAGCCTGGTTATTATTGTGTCCATTATTTTTGCAGTAGTAATAAACTTTTCCGGCCCATTGAGCATGCTGGCATTTGGAACCAAAGAGTACCATCGGTTGTTGGTATTCATGATATCCGCATCTGGACTTCAAATACTTCTTAATATTCCTGCAAAACTATTACAACTTCAGCAAAAGTCAATTTTATATACAACAGCAACTTTACTGATGCTTTTCATCAACCTGCTTTTTACAGTCCTTCTTATCGTGTATTTCAAAATGGGAATCGAAGCGATCTATATTTCACAAACAATCGGTGGCCTTACTTATCTTCTATTCTTGAGCCCATTCATGGCGAGGAATACTTCATTCCATTTCGAACGAGATGCGTTAAGAAAAATGGTGATCTTTGTACTGCCTTTGATAATTTTATCGGTTGCAAGTCTTGTGATTTCCCTCTCTGACAGGTATATATTGAGATACATTTCCGGTTATGAAAAATTGGGGTTATATTCTTTTGGTGCCAAGTTAGCCAACACAGTCTATGTTTTACTAGTAGGGCCTATTCAGTTAGCAATCTATCCTATCCTTGTAAAGATTTTTAATACGGATCCGACCCAGCGCTTTTACTCAAAAGTACTGACCTACCTTGGCTTTGTTGTTCTATTCTGCATTTTAGGTTTTTCCTTCTTCAGTCAGGAACTTGTAAAAATATTGGCAAGGAACATGAATTATTGGGAATCTTACCGCGTTATTCCAATCATTGCTTTTGCATCTGTATTTATGTTGATGAAAGATATTGCCAGCCTTCATCTTCAGCTTTTAAAGCAAACCCGGGTGTTAAGTATTATAATCGTGGGGGTATCAATTTTAAATATCGGACTGAATCTCATAATGATACCTGCCTGGGGTTACATAGGGGCTGCTGTTTCATTTCTTTTGTCACAGGTTATTTACTTCATAATTCTTCATTATTTTGCCAACAAGAAATATAAAATCGGATATGAGTACAGGAAGATTGTTTTAATGCTATCAGTATCAATTATCTTATTCATCATTGCATTTTCGTTAGTACAAATGCCAATGATTGTCCGTTTAATTTCTAAAATTGTTTTATTGGGCCTGTTTCCGATAAGTCTTTACTATCTCAACTTCTTTGAAGAAGTTGAGCTACAACGGTTATCAGATATTTGGAGGGATTGGAAAAATCCGGGTAAATGGATGGCCAATTTAAAAAGATTTGCAAAAGATTGATAATGCATCGTCCTGGTTATTAATAACAAAGTTTTATGACTGCCCCAGTAGATAAAGAAGAATTAAAGAAATTATACAACCAGAATTATTTGCAGCCATTCGACAAATGGACTGATGATAACATACAGGTTACCAGCCGGATAATTACTAGGATCAGCCGGTATTTACACCGACAGGGATTTAAAATCGAAAGCGCTAAGAAGTCTTTGGACATTGGTTGTGCGAAAGGCTATTATACGGAGTCTTTACGTTGGGCAGGGTTTGTATCTTATGGTCTGGATTATTCTGATAATGCTATCGAAATAGCCAGGAAGCTATTCCCTTTATGTAAATTTTCCATAATGGATGGTTTTGATCCTGATCTCAATGACAATTATGATTTCATCTTTATGAAAGGGTTTTCCGGCACTAATACCCATGATCTGGGATTTGTGATCGGGATGTGTAATAAATATATTCGGCATTTAAACCCGGGAGGATGGTTAGTTGTTGCTTATTCTTCTGATTATTCTGGATTTGAGAAACCAAACGAAACTGCTAACTGGAACATGAAAGAGATTGAGCATGTTTCACAAAACCTTAACGGAGTTGAATTCGTTGGTCTGGAATATTTCAGTTACCACCCTGTATGGAGGATGATCAGGTTTTTAATGAATTCTATAGGAATTAAAAGGAAAAGCTTCTTCTATATGATGTTCAAATCAGCATAATAATTACCTGTGATGTCACAATTGATCCATGGATTAAAGAAAAAGTTGTTTCAGAAATCGAGATTGTCTGAGTATAGCTCACTTCTGGATTATGCACTTGAGAATGGATACAAGGTAACTTCATTATCAGATTGGTATGAACATGGTTTTTATCCTGGTCAGAAAGTGTTGGTTTTGAGGCATGATGTGGATTACAATCCTGCGGGAGCCTATAAAATGTTCCTGATTGAAAAGGAGAAAGGTGTTAAGTCAACATTCTATTTTCGCTGGTCAACGATGAAAGATTCCGTAGTAAGAAAAATATTAACGGACGGTTTTGAGGTTTCGCTTCATTATGAAACTCTGGCGACTTACTGCAAGAAACATAGAATTTATTCAAAGCAGGAGGTGACCGAAGATGTAATGATCAAATGTAAAAAGATGCTAATTAAGGAGATAGGCAAGTTTGAGTCACTATATGGAAAAATCAAAACGATATGTTCCCATGGTGAGATCTGGAATATGAAAGTTGGCATTCCGAATTATGTAATTCTTAACGAAGAATTTTGTCTGGAGCAAGGAATATTATTTGAGACTTATGACCAGGCTATTCTTTCAAAATTTTCAAAGTATATTTCCGATAGTTCGATCAATACAAATCATCAATGGAAATACGGAACAACCCCAACTGAAGCAATAACCAATCATGAGCCAAGTATCTGTATCTTAACACATCCGCATCATTGGGATTATAATATACTTCGAAATTTCATTATGGTCCTTTCTTATTTGAAAATAAAGATCAAATGGATATGTTCTAAATGACTAGTAATTTTTATAAGTTTGAATTTAATTGCTAACAATTTCAACTCCAACCATTAAATAATACATGCTAACTATTAAAATTACAGGTAATTGGATGAGAAAGTCTACTCCTCGCATTTACCGAGTTATAACAAAATTTTTCAATTTCCTACAAAAAAAGGATTCTATATATATCATTGACTATCTGGGAGGAAGCTTCAAGGATTACATTTCTAAATACCCTATGGAAGAAAAACTATCATCATTAGTGAAGGGTTTGGATGAAAAATCCAAAAAAACAATTGCAATTATTTATCTACGATTATTGAATTATCCAGAGAAATCATTCAATGTCAAAATTAATCCTATTAAAAATAAAGTAATTGGAGGCTTATTGGACGAAGAAATCCAAAAATTATATATTCGAAAGATAATAAGGGCTTTAAATTTAAAACTGTTAAAATCGAACATTGAAAGTTCAATATTTTATTATTATCATGGTTTAAAACTATTACCCAAACAAGTAAATAAATATGTTGAAGAAGGAGACTTCATTGACGTTGGTGCCTATATTGGAGAATCGGCAGTCGCTTTGCAGCTTTATAAATATAAAAAGATTTTTTCTATTGAAATGTCCCAAACTTCCATTATCCGATATTTAAAAACACTTAAAGCTAATAATATTTCCCCTGAAAAATTTACCATTATTAACTATGCAATTGCCGTTAAAGATGATCTTCCTCCCTATGTTTTTACAGATAGTGGAGCTGCTGGACTTTCAATTAAAAACAATCATGTTTCAAAAAATAACACAATTCAGGTTCAAAGAAAATCTTTGGATTCTATTGTTAACATGTATAAAATAAAACCCGTATTCATTAAAATAGATATCGAAGGTGCAGGTATGGATTGTATTATAGGCGGAATAAATACAATTAAATTATATAGACCAATATTATCGATTGCGATATACCATAATCCAATTGAATTCTTTGAGATCAAGCCTTACCTGGAATCAGAATTATCGAATTATCATTTTTTAATTAGAAAATTAAGTAATAAAATCCATGACAATAATTGTCATGCAGAAGTTATCCTTCTTGCTTATCCAAAAGAGTGTACTTATGAATCCTGATTTTAAGCACTTTCTGATAACTCAATTCAATTTACGATCTTTTCCTAAAGGTGTAAAAGGAAACGAAAATTGGATTAAATGGACCAAAAAGCGAATAGATATATTTAAAACATATTGTCTACCCTCCATTTTAAACCAATCAAATAAAGACTTTTCTTGGTTAATATATTTTGATAAAGATACACCAATTGAGTTTTCGTATATAATATCAGAACTTAAACGATATAGTTTTATTTATCCATGTTTTACTTCTGGTTTTGAGGGTTTTAATCTTCAGTATATTAATGATATTAAAAAAATAATTGCAGCAGATACAAAATGGATGATTACGACAAGAATGGATAATGATGACTGTTTTGAAAAGGATGCAATAAATACAATACAAAAACATTTTAGGAAATCTGATGAATTTTTAATCTCATTATCCTCAGGTTATACTTTAAATCTACAAGACAATTTTCTTTCTCATTATTACTACCCAATGTCACCTTTTATTAGCCTAATTGAATTAACAGAGAAACCTGTAATTAAGGGAATATTTTTCAATTTACATACAGAATGGGATGGGTTGAGATTGGTTATTTTCAAAGAAATATTAAAAAGGAATAACAAATCCATTTTTATTCTTGACAAACCATATTGGATTCAGCTTGTACATGGTGAGAATGTATCAAATACAGCGAAACGAGGTTTCCCAGTGCTATATGACAAATGCTTAAAGAATTTTGGAATCCCTAATAAATCTAAGAAACAATCAATTCTACAGATATATAAGTATTATAATTATGTTATTTGGAAAAGATATTTGAAAGCTATGATTGTTAAATGCTTCAGCTAAACTATACTAACTATATGAAGGGAACTTCAGGAAAAACTCACTTAATATTTGTATACGTATCAATTAGCTTTTTACCAAAGTTCTTTAAATTGTATTCGTTTAAAACAGCTTCTCTACCATTCTCACCGAATTTTTTACATAACTCTGGGTTATTGTAAAATAATTTAACCTTCTCTGCCAAATTTTTGGGGTTATCACTTTCAAACACTAATCCACACTGTCCATCGTCTACTATTTTTACTTGAGGAATACAATTTGAAACTAAAATGGGTTTAGAGAAAAGCATATACTGAAATACTTTATTAGCAACACCCGATTCATGTTGTGGATTTTTAAGGATCGGAGAAATGCATAAATTGCTGCAACTAATATAAGATGGCAGAAGCGAAATATCTTTCCATGGGAAATGGGTTATTGCGCTTTTTATCTCAACATTATTTAAGTATTCAGAGAATTGCCTCATGTCAATTTTATCAACTGGACCTATTAATAAAAGCCTGATGGGATACTTTTCTTTTCGTAAAATCTTCAGTGCTTCGAAACATGTAAATATTCCTCTTCTTTCACTAATTCCTCCAAAATAGAAAATAACAAATTCCTCACTAATATTTAGAATATCTTTATTTATCGGAAATTCAAGCAATTCTGGCACATTGGGAACATTAGGGAATACAAAAATTTTTTCACTTTGTAATCCCTGATATTGAGCAAGTAAAGATTCTTTATAATGTTCACTTAAAACAATAAGACTTGCTGCAAATGACAAATATTTTCCTTCCTTCTTTTTCCATTTCCAAGGTTGAATAAAAAATTTTTGGGGAAATTTAATCGCCCAATTATAAGTCATTACGGCAGCGGGATAATTCTCATGCAAATCGAGGATCATTGGCAATTTTGTATTCTGGATTGCAAGATGTGCAGCTCTAGACATATAAAGGTCATGAACATGTAGCACATCTGGCTTGCAATTTTTAATAAAGTCACTTATTTTTTGCGCCCAAATCCATTCATAAACTGGACAAATTGTCATCAATCCATAAAGTTTATTCTTCATGGACTTGGACAGGGTAAAATGTTCAACATTTATTTTGCCAACCTTTTGTGGTAATTTTCGATTCTCGAAACTCAAGCAAAGTACTGAAACCTGAAAACCAGACTCAGATAAAAATCTAGTTTCATTGAGTACCCTAATATCATTAAAATACTCGTTATCGACAACAACGCCTATTCTCATAATTTCCTGTAAACAAAATCCCTAAATATTAAATGTTTTGTACCATTTGATTCTTATCAGGATTCAATCACTAATACATCGGATTGATAATGCATTTATTATCAAGGCAGGATAACTGGAGACACTAGGGTCAGGTCGGTTCATTGAATGACTCCACGCTCTCATCGTCCCATAGGTTGAAGAGGACCAGAAAAATGTTGCAAAATTTTGAAATTCTGGGTTTTGATTAAAGAATACCGCCCCTTCAAGAAGGCTGTTGAACCCTGAGAATCCCGACGATTTCAAAGGATCTGCAGCAAATGCATTTCCTGCAAAGAAATTGAACAGCCTCAACCATTCAATCTCTGATGGAACATGCCACTCGGGTGGACATATTCCCTGTCCTTCGACTATGTTACAGTATTGCATAACCTCGTCCCATTGATAAAGACCTCCAGATTCATCGCATCCACTAGGAATATTATTGTAACAATAATATTCGGCTAAGCAATTATCCCTTTGTGATATATTCTGAAGCAAAAATATACCATGACTCAAATTACCAGCCATCCAACATTGATCCCCAAACAATATTGTGGGGTATTTCTTAAAATCTCTAATATCATTGAGTGTATTACCACAAATAAATGGTGAGGGAGGCCATACTGCAATATTTCTTATGGAAGTTCCTGTACATCCATAACTATTAATATATGTATAACTGACAGTAATATTTCCTATTACTAAAGGTGCAAATTGCCCTGAGATTGAATTAACCCCCTCACCAGAATAAATCCCCCCTAATGGAGTGCCTCCCCTTAATTTGAATGGTTTTGCATTCAATGTAGTCGTTGTGTCGAAGCATGGAGTAAAAATCACCACAGGTCGGTCCATTATACTCATAACCAGTGTGTTACTTATAGCAGGATTCCCAATTATACAATTCTCATTGGACCATAGTACACAATTTATGGTATCCCCCATAGAAGGAGTGTATGTGTAAAACGGGTTGTGTCCTCCTACTAAAAGTCCGTTTATGTACCACTGATATACTGGTACTGTACCCTGATTCACCCCGTGGGACTCTAATGTTACTGGGGAACCAAAACATACAGGGTTTGAGGATGCAGAGATACTATTGCTGACCTGATTCAACGAATGCACAATCATACAGATATTGTTTGACATTATAGGACTATTCGAAACACAGGCAGAATTAGAACTCAATTTACAACTTACACAATCACCATTAATTGGGTAATATTCAAATATAGAGCTGTCACTCCCAACAGTTATTCCATTCACATTCCAATGAAATTGAGGGGATGATCCAGCATTGGAAGTTGTCGCAATAAAAATCACGTTAGTTCCATAACAAACGGGATTTTCGGAACTTGAAATTGATATACCAATATCCACACTTGGCAAAACGGTAATGCAAATCGTGTTGGAAAATGTGGGGTTACCAATAGGACATTGAACATTTGAAGTTATCCGGCAATTCACACAATCCCCATCAACAGGGATGTAAGAATATGCTGAACCTTGTGATCCAATTGATAATCCATTAACAAACCAATCGTAGATAGGCTGATTTCCCGGATTTCCAGCATTTACTGTAAACACAACCGGTGAACTTGCACACACAGTGTCATTGTCGGTAACTATACTTATATCAACATTCACTGGAGGGTTTACATACAATTGTACTGTATCACTCCTAGTACATAATTGGGTATTTGTTGCTACAACAGAATAAATGCCTGAAATGTTTGCAGTATAGGTTTGGGTTGAACCAATAATAAGCTGTCCAGTGGTTAGATTGGACCAAACATAAGAACATCCAACACAAAAACCCGCATCATATAATATTTCCTGTCCTTCGCAAATTGTGTCGTCTGGGCCAAGATCAACGATGGGGATAGGTGAACTTGAGATGTTGATAGTATCACTTGAACTACATCCCCACCTAGAAGCTACAACGTAATATGATCCCGCATTGGAAACTGTGATTGTGCGTGTGGTAGCTCCTGTGGACCAAAAATAACTTGAAAAATTTGGTCCTGCATCAAGCACCAGTGAGGAACCTTGACAGATTGCTTGATCATCACCAAGGTAAACTAATGGTTGATTCATAACGACAATTGGTTTGCAGATGCTTGTCATGGTTGGTAAACCTTCATCTACAATTAGTTGAATATTGAATGTTCCTTCTGAATTATAAGTAAAGGAAGGTGGGTTGAATAATGCAGATGAAGGAACACTTGAATTGTTACAAGGAGGGAAGGTGAGCCTCGTAAGCGTTCCATTTCCACGGTTTGTAATGTATGCATAAAGCGTATCATTTTGTCTGAAGAGCTCTGAAAAACTATGTGGGTATGACAGATTTCCAATGTTGCCAAGAAGTTGGCCGTTGACACCACCTGCAATTCCAAATGGGAAAGATAATTTCCCTAATTGGCCAACCGCTTGGTAATTTACCCAATATCCCGTTGTGGCTTCACAATCACGTAGAAGCGTCAAACCTAATCCATAATTAAAGTAACCTCCCGGATTTCCGAGATTTTGTGCTGAGGGGGTATTTAAAAGAGAGGTCCCGAAAGCAAGGCGGGCCAAAGAATTGTTACCCATTGTCACGAGACCATACCACATGCTGTTTTCCTGAATCAAACAAATACTGTAAGGAGAATTCAGCACACCCAAGGTGCCTAAAATGATAAAAGAGGGAACACTTGAAAGGCTATTCCCAAAATCAATCCTAACCAAATTGTTACTAGTCTGTCCTACAACAAAACCAACCCATGAATTTCCTTCTTTTAATATTATTAGACCATGACCAAAAACGAATTCGGAAACTGGTCCAATATCAGATGCTGTCGGAATATTCCAAAGAGAACTGCCGAAGTTTAAACGAATAATTGTTGAATTTCCTCCTGTCAAATAACTGTTGATGAAACCATACCAAGCTCCATTATCATATTTCACTTGTATACCCTCTTCACTGAATTGGATCAATCCAAATGTACCCAGATTTGTCCAACTGATCGGATTATTACGAAAACTGTTACCATGGAAATACCTAATAACACCAACCCCCTGACAGCTAATAAACGAAAAACAATCATTGCCTTGCTTTACCAGTGTAATATATGTGGGAATGCTCAGCAATCCACCTGGATTACCTATGTTCACACCTGAAGGGTTATTGTTGGCACTTCCAGAGCAGAATGTCCAATAAAACGTAGTTCCTCCTTGTGTAAAATTTGTTATGATTACCGGTGAACCTGTACAAACTGTATCAGGCACCTGAAAGTCTCCGTCCATTGGATTGATAGGATGGTGTAAGTTGTTCCAAACATATAAATTCTCAAATATTGACAATGGCACCATGGGATTAATCAGTTGACACTCATTCCTATCCCGAACATCATCTCTCGTTTCGAAGGTTAACAAATATTTTAACGAGATCGCATATGCTGAAGTTAAATTATAAAAAAAACACTGAAAACAGATAATGATAAAGATAAGTCCAAAAAACCACCAATTTTTGAAATTCCTTTCCCCTTTGACATTCAGAATCTTAATTTTTTGTATGGTTGCTGCAAGCCAAAAATCCATATATCGAAAATGAATATCAAAAATACTGTTTAATTTTTATTTCTCCTTGTTTTTATTAAAATTAGCCATATCATTGCTTTAAACCCAATTTATGCATTAGAAATTTGAAATGGGGGTGACAAGTTTGACACTTTGCAAACATTCCCTCCAAAAATTGCCTTCGTTTTACTTTGGCAGAAAGTAGTAAAGTCGTATTTCGACCTGATTTAACAAGATACGATCCTATTGCAATGCATTAGAACCTTATAGTCCATAAAACCGGATGGTGCTTGTGGTTGAGCACCTGCAGCCGGAATAAACTCATTAAGTTGTGTGCCACCATGGTCCAACGAAGCGCTGCTTCAGTTGCGTAAAAATCTTCCATACAGAAACCTTCGGTCCCGTAATTGTACTTCAATTCACGGATTCGGTTTTCACAATCAGCTCTCTGGTTATATAGTCGCCAGATCAACTCGTTTGAGAGATCCATATTCGTTGCAGATGCCGCATAGGTATAACTCTCAAATTCTTCTATTTCGGGAAAGAGGAGTTTGCCGCATGTTTTGGGATGCAATCTTGTGTCTCTACGAACCACAACTATCCGGCGAGGTTTTGTCCAGCCCTTTGCCTGGTATTGAAAACTACAAGTCCAATAACCATTTTCAACCGGAAACCAATTTTTATGATCAAAAATCTGTCTGACCAGCGGTCCAGTCATACGAGTTGCCATAATGTAATTCAATGGTATTTCATCCAGCTTGTGCATTATGGTTTCATTGTAAAACCCACTATCGGCACGGATCAAACCAATACGATCAACAGGAATGATTGTTAGTAACTCATCAAAAAAATATGTAAAATCCGTACTGGATGCACTGTCACCATCACGCATCCATGCATTGGCAACCATCTTTGCCTCTGCCACAAAGGCAATCAGCGGATGGCGGGAACCCCTGCCAGGGCGTTTAGGATTATATCCATTGGCAACTCCTTCCTGGATGCCATGGCGAGTAAGGAAAGTGGAATCCAGATCAATGGTCATCTTATCCAATTTCAATTGGGAGAAACAAAAACGGTCGATGGCCGGAAAAACCTTATCATTGCGTTCCTTATCAAATTTTTTAAAGAAGCGAGTGAAGGTGCTTTGGGCCCCCATTCCTTTTTCCCAGCCGAAAATCCTTTGCACAATTTTATCGTTCCGGAGCATACCTGAATGGGCTAAGCGGGTTGCACCCAAAATCGTGCTTACCATGAAACCTTCGGCTAAATCAACAGAATCGTATCCCCGATTTGAACCAGGGATGGGCAAATCCAAGTCTCCTCCTTTCAGGAACTCCTTCAAACCACTCCTTCGGTATGTCTCTTCAATCAATCGGAGACCACCCCAAGGTGATATCTGCTTATCATTAAAATTGTATGCTAATCCGTTCATCTATTGGGTGAATCTGTTTATAATGATCAAAATCAAAGATAGTAAAGGGTTACAACGTTTTTTAATTTGTTAATGAATTAATCGGGTTAAATAAAAAGTATGGGTCCACAAGAGGATATTTGATATTTTTACAATTTATAATTGGTTACGAAAACCATATTTTCTAATCAGAAACTGATTTCTAATTATGTCCAGATTGAAAGTAAAAACATGGCATTTCCTAAATCATTCAATAATTGGAATTTTATTCCTTCTTCTTCCAATTCACTGCCAAAAAAAAAATTCCAATTCACCATTTGAGAAAAAACAATCTATAATCCAAAAAATAGATTCATTAAACAACAAAGCTTTCTCAAATCATCTTTTGTCGAGAGAATATCTTTACAACACAAGTGTCCATACGATAGAAATATCCCACAAGATACAATATATTCAAGGTGAAGCTGATGGATATGCTAATTTAGGAATTTATTTTTTAGGTTCCAATAATTATATCAAAGCTTTGGAATATTTCTATTTGTCGATAAAGAAATTTAATAGTGTAAACATTCTCTCAAAGCAGTCAATCATCTATATTCGGATTGGGGATATTTATACAACATTGCAAAGGTTTGACAACGCTACTTTCTCTTTAAATAAAGGCTATCAAATTGCGTTTCAATATAAAGACACAACCAATATTGAGGAAGCACTTATTTTACTTGGCCAAAATGCCGCTGAACAAGGTCAGTACAAGAATGCAATTAACTTCTATAATAAAAGCCTGACATATCTCCGTATATCACCAAAACCTGAACTTCTGTCAAAAACATACAAGGCTGTCGGGGACCTGTATTTATCAAAGCTTGACTATGATAGTGCAACTCAATATTATTTTAAAGCAATCGATGCGAATAAAAACATCAAATTCACTTATTCGAGCAATTCCGGCGCTGTTTATACCCTTCTGGCCCATATTGCTCAACAAAGAGAAGATTTCGAAGATGCCTTGCATTATAACAGATTAGCCCTTAGCTGGAGAAAATCCAATAAACTTGAAACCCACTATATCAGTTCGCTTATTAATGTCGGAAATTCCTTTCTCGACCTAAAAAATTATGATTCAGCCTTATACTATCTTAAAACTGGGCTGGATCTCGCAAGCAAAACACAAATTTATCATCTTTGTGAATACGGCAACAAAAAATTATATGACTATTATTCAAAACAAAATGACCAGAACGCTGCTTTGAGGTATTTCATTTTGTACTCCACAGCCAAAGATAGTGTAGTGGCAGAGAAAAACAGGAATAATATCACTTTGTTTGAAACAAACAGGATCCTTTCAGAAACGGAAGAAAAAAATGCAATTCTCAGTAAAGAAAATGATATTCAAAGACTTAAACTTAAGATCAAGAATTTTCAAAACATCGTTCTGTTTATAACATTGATTTTAACATCTGTTATTTGCATTATTTTTTATCGATTGTTTTTCAAGAACAAGAAATCAAAACTGAAACTAATAAGGATCAATAATAAACTAGACCAGGAAATTGAATATCGAAAGGTTTTTGAAAACCAGTTACAGGAAAGTGAAAGCTTGCATAAATTTCTGACTGACAACTCTAAAGACGTTATAACCCGAATTGATTGTTCTAAGGGACTCAGGTATATTTCACCATCTTGCATGGATTTATATGGGTTCAATCAAGTTGAAATGCATAATAAACTCAAACTGTCGGAAGAGATTAACCCGGATTACTATCCCGAATTAAACCATAAGTCTGACCAACTAACCCAAATCAAAGCCCCTGCAAAATTTACTTTCCGTACGAAAAGAAAGGATGGCACTTATTTCTGGGTAGAAAGCCATGTCAACCCTATATTTGACAGCATGACCAATCAGCTTATGGAACTGATTTCCGTTCACAGGGATGTATCCGACAGGATGGATCAGGAAGATTCCCTCATGGAAAATGCCGGCCAAAAAGAACTGTTGATTCGGGAAATTCATCACCGCACGAAGAATAATTTTGCAACCCTTATCAGTCTGATGAACCTTCAGGCTGAGCAAACACCAAATGATGAATTGATCGCCATTCTGACCGATTTAAGGTTTCGTGTTAGAACGATGTCAATCTTGCATGAACAACTTTACAGATCAAAAAATATTCTCAACCTATCTCTTGAAGGTTATCTTTGCAATTTATCCAATGTAATCGTCCAAGCATATAATATTAAAGGGATACATGTTCATGTTTCAATTGAAGATTGCTACTTTGAGATTGAATCTGCACTTCCTTTGGGACTGATTATTAACGAACTATTAACAAATTCGTTTAAATATGCTTTCCCTGATGGTAAAAATGGAAATATTTGGGTTGAATTCAGGACATTAAAGTCAAAAGAAAAATTGGCATACCGTAAAGAATTCGTTTGGATTCTCCGAGTTAAAGACGATGGTGTTGGACTACCGGCAACGTTTGATATTAAAAACTTTTCCTCCCTCGGATTGCAGATTATCAGTATTCTAAATAAAAATTTGCATGGCGAACTTATTGTTGAGGGTACACACGGAGCTTCGTTTACTATTCTGATACCAAAACAAGGACTTTGATTTATATAATTAAAATTTGTTGACATGGATTCCAAATTACAGATTTCATTTCTTGGTGCCGGAGCAATCGGTACATCACTTGGAAATATCATTGCTGAAAAAAACCAATATCAGATCACGCTTTATTCCATTGAAAAGGAGGTTGTTGAAATAATAAATCGTAAAGGGGTTAATGTTAAATATTTCCCTATGTTCCAGTTGCATCATACATTAAAAGCAACCACTGATCATAGTCTTTTATCAAAAACGGAAGTTCTTTTTCTTGCCATTCCCTCTGTCGTCCTCGTTGATTTCCTGATCAAAATAAAACCATTCATCCAACAGAATGCAATTCTCATCAACCTTGCAAAGGGTTTTGGCAAAGAAAACAAAACCATTACAGAGGATATTGAATCAAATTTCCCAAATAGGGTGGGGTCATTAAAGGGTCCTACCTTTGCCAGAGAGCTGATAAACAGATTACCCTCCACGTTTACGTTAGGGTACCGTGACCATAGCATAGTTCCGGTTATCCAGGAAATTTTCCGGAATACAACCGTCTTCCTTGATTATTCTGAGGATATTAAAGGGGTGGAGATTTTGAGCATTCTAAAAAACATCTATGCAATTGTAATTGGAATTGTTGACGCTCACTTCAATTCACCGAACCTTCGTTCACTTGTTCTCACAAAGTCCTTTTCGGAAATGAGAGATATCCTGACACTCATGGGAGGGAAGCAGGAAACAATGTTCAAGTCTTGCGGAATTGGGGATTTTACACATACGGCCCTGAATGATCTAAGCAGGAACCGAACTCTTGGGCTTCTTATAGGGAAAGGTTTTTTTACCGAGCATGTTTCTCATGAATTAGTACTTGAAGGAAGAAATGCAGTAAATATTCTTTACCAGGAACTTAATTTCAACGAAAGCAATAAAGACAGATTCCCCATTTTATCTGAGCTCTACAGTATTCTTCACAATCTGCATCCTGTATCGAATTTCATCAATTCCATTTTACAACATGGATAAAAATCCTTAATAATGCAGATCAAACTAACACAATACTTCAGGAACAGATAAAAATATCGAATATCTTGTGTATCTTTGCAAATGATAGGGGTTGTTTGGATTTGACAGCAATGCCGTGAATTTGCAAGCATGCCGAGTGTTGTGAACAGGTCTCGTAAAAAGCTAATTCTCACAGCCAATAAATGGCGACAATTATTCTTACAGATTGGCAGCTTAATTTTAGAAATTAAGTTCCCTTTGTCTCCCGGGAAACCTTTCTCAATGGTGTCCCGAATGAGGCATCGAAAAAATTGAGATCGTACTTCCAGATTTCCGATGGAAGGACTAAAAATAAGGAAATACGATGTTAATGGGTTGGCTTTTGACCAGTTAACACCCGACAATCAAACAGAAGCTAAGCATGTAGAAAACATTTTTGCTGCTTGTTTGGACGAGGGTTCGACTCCCTCCAACTCCACAAAGCGTTAGAAAAAGAGCCTGAAATCATTCTGAATTCAGGCTTTTTTGATTCCGGCAGGAAACTGATACATGCTAAAATAATGGTTTGGAGTAAAGCTTCACATCGTCAGGAAGAATTGTGGTATCGCATAAGATTACAAGACGTTCGATCACATTACGCAGTTCGCGAATGTTCCCCGTCCACCTGATCTTCTGAAGTTCTTCTATGGCCTCCTTGCTGATCGTCATCTCTGCTTTTCCCTGTGAACGGCAAAACTCCTTAATAAAATATCCCACAAGTAATGGTAAATCCTCAATCCGTTCATGTAATGGAGGAACATCTATTATTATCACGCCAATCCGATGGTAAAGATCCTCGCGAAAGGTCTTGTTCTCGATTTCAGCCTTCATGTTTTTATTTGTAGCCGCTATTATCCGGACATCTACCGGGATTTCCTTTTCCCCGCCAACCCTCGTAATCTTATTCTCTTGTAGTGCTCTCAATACTTTTGCCTGCGCAGAAAGACTCATATCTCCGATTTCATCAAGAAATAATGTACCTCCGTTTGCAAGTTCAAAATCACCTTTACGTTGTTTGATAGCTGATGTAAAAGAGCCCTTTTCATGACCAAACAGATTACTTTCAATCAGTTCTGAAGGGATCGCAGCGCAATTCACTTCAATGAAAGGACTATGAGATCTCTGACTAGATTCATGAAGCGCATGGGCCACAAGCTCTTTTCCTGTGCCATTTTCTCCTGTAATCAGAACCCGGGCATCTGTGGGGCCTACTTTTCTTATCAGATCTCTGATATGATTCATTGGTTCAGACTCTCCAACCATTTCGGATGTTTCGCTGATCTTTCTTTTTAATCTTTTAGTTTCATCAAGCAATGTATTTCTTTCCAAGGCATTCCTTATTGAAACGAGAAGCCTGTTCAGATCAAGCGGCTTAGAAATAAAGTCGTAAGCACCTTTCTTAATGGCTTCCACTGCTGTATCTATAGTACCATGGCCAGAAATCATTATTACCGGTGCATCTGAGACCTTGAAAATATGATCAAGGGTTTCAAGGCCATCCATGCGGGGCATCTTAATATCACATAGAATAACGTCATATTTGTTTGCATTCAGCAATCTGATCCCTTCAATCCCATCTTGGGCATCATCAACAATGAATTTCTCATATTCAAGGATCTCCCTCATTGTATTGCGAATACTTCTCTCATCATCAATAACCAATATGCGTGCCATTTATCATGTATTTTAGCCAAAGATATGCAAAGTTTGGATAATTTTGTAAACGAACCTATGATGCCCCGATATACAATATATTTATTACTAATTATTCTGCTCATCACTGGTTTTCAGCATACCAGCGGGCAAACACCATCCGTCATCGGACAAACTGTAGGTCATTATCAAAAATTTCCCTGGGCAGGAGGATTGAATTCCTGTCAATTCGGTTCAATTGACATTGACCTCGACGGACTTAACGACATTGTTATCTTTGACCGTCATGGTAACAGAATCATTCCTTTCCTCAACACAGGAACCCGTGAAAATCCTGATTACACCTTTCACCCTGAATTCAGCGTCAGATTCCCTGATCTTCATGACTGGGTGATTTTTTGCGATTTCAACTGTGATGGAAAGATGGACATTTTCACTTATTCCTTAGGAGGAATAAGGGTTTTCGTTAATGAGTCTAATACACGTCTTTCCTTTCATTTAGTTACAGATCTTCTCCTATCATACTATTATAGTGGATATGTGGGAATTCTTGTAACACAGGGCGATTACCCGGCATTGTCAGATATTGACAATGACGGCGATCTTGATCTTTTAACATTTTTCGGATTAGGGTCGTATGTTGAATATCATAAAAATCTGTCCATTGAGAAATACGGCAATTGCGATAGCCTGGACTTCAGTCTCGCAGACAAATGCTGGGGTGATTTCAAAGAGAGTGTTGAATCAAACAAAATTGAGTTAAATATAACCTGCCCTTACAAGCATACTCTGATACCAGGATCCTGCAATACGTATCCAGATCCGAAACATACTGGTTCAACCTTGCTGGCCACTGATCTCGATGGGAATGGGTTGAAAGACCTGGTTATCGGGGATGTTGATTTCCCGGGACTGATATCTCTTAAGAACGACGGGACTCCTGATTCGGCCCACATTGTAAGCCAGGACACTCTTTTTCCATCAAACCCGGTACCTGTTCGATTGTTTTCATTCCCTGCCATGGGTTTTTGCGATTTAGATGCTGACGGGATAAAAGACCTCCTCGTATCTCCATTTGATCCTTCCCTTTTGACTGCAGAGAATTACCATAGTGTGTGGTATTACCACAACGAAGGATCAGATATGGCTCCTGACTTTCATTTTATTTCCGATCAACTTTTCCAGGATGAAATGATAGATGCAGGTTCAAATTCATTCCCCAGCCTTTTTGATATTGACGGAGACGGATTACAGGACCTTCTGATCGGAAACTACGGATACTATGATTCATCATTTTACAACAATGGGAGCCTGAATTCCATCTTTACTTCAAAAATAGCTTTTTACAAAAACTCAGGAAGCCAATACAACCCCGAGTTTACGTTCATCACGAATGACCTTGGGAGCCTGTCTTCGCTTCATCTCACTGGCCTTTTCCCAACTTTCAGTGATCTTGATGGTGACGGTGACATTGATATGATCAATGGTACTTCCACAGGAACGCTCATATATTCGGAGAACCTTGCAGGACCTGGACAAACTCCCGTTTTTAACACCCCTACACTGAATTACAATAATATTGACGTGGGTGATTTCAGCACTCCACAACTTGCGGACATTGACAGTGATGGTCATCCGGACTTGGTGATCGGGGAAAAGAATGGAAACCTGAATTACTATCATAACGACGGAACTGGTTCTGCCTTTGTATTCAGGCTGCAAACAGACAGTTTAGGGAAGATCAATGTCACTGATCCATCCCTCTCCTATTTTGGGTACAGCACTCCATGCATTTTTACCGACATCTCAGGAAAACTAAGCCTTATTGTTGGATCAGAACAGGGAACCCTCTATTATTATCCGGATTTTGAAGATCAACTTTCCGGAAAATTCCTCCCTTCCGATTCGCTTTTTACTATTATAACCGGGTATCCCATCAATCTGTATGGCGGAATTCGTTCATGTGCCTGTATCGCCAGGTTAACCGATAACACATTCCTTGACCTTATAGAAGGAAATTATTCAGGCGGCCTGAACTATTTCAGTAAAAGATCCACCCCCCACTTTCTCCCACCTGATGAAACAAATTCAACAGGAATAAAAATATTTCCTATTCCTGCTGATAAATCCATTACAATTCGGATAAATACAAGTCAACAGGAAAATCATCTTCAATTCACCATCGTAAATACTTTTGGACAAAAGATTATTGAGAAAAGCCTGAAAAATGTAAATGTCACAACAATCAATACGAGTTATCTTCCTGCCGGAATTTATCTTGTCCTTATTAACAATTGTACCAACCAGAATTGCAACACTTTCCTCGCTAAAAAAATCCTGATCAGTCACTGATCAAAGATTCCGAAGTAATTAAAAAATTCCCGCCAACTATCCCGGAAAAAAGTTATTAACAATGTGGAGAAAAGTGGAGTATTGTGGTTTTTTTTGTTCTATATTTACCACTCAGAAAATCCACCCCTTCACACATGGCAGGTCTCTTTGGCGAATACGAATGCAAGCTTGACGATAAAGGCAGGATCATTCTTCCTTCTGCCTTAAAAAAACAAGTCTCTCCAGATGCCCAGGACCGGTTCATGATCAATCGTGGTTTTGAAAGGTATATTGCCCTTTTCCCCATGAATGAATGGGAAATGATCAAGCGTACAATCAGCAAACTGAATCTTTATATAAAAAAGAACAGGGAATTCGTGAGGTACTTTTTCCGGGGAGCCACTGAAACAGGCCTTGATGGCAATAATCGCCTTCTTTTGCCAAAAAGCCTTATGGAATATGCAAAGATTGAAAAAGAGATAATCGTTCTCGGTTTAGACGATCACATTGAGATCTGGTCGAAGCCAACATATGAAGAGTTCATGTCGATTGAACCGGAAGACTACAGCCAACTTGCCGAAGAGGTAATGGGAAAACAGGACAAACCAGACAACCAGAATGCAGTTTCATGAAAGTGTCCTCCTAAGAGAGAGCATTGATGCCCTGAACATCAGACCAAACGGGATTTATGTTGATGTGACATTTGGCGGGGGAGGCCATTCGAGGGAAATACTCAAAAGGTTATCGGAAGAAGGACGGGTGTTCGCTTTCGACCAGGATGAAGACACCATCAGAAATACAATCGACGATACAAGGCTGACGATGATCAATAATAATTTCAGGTACCTGAAGAATTTTCTCCGATTTTACAAAACAGTTCAGGTTGATGGAATCATTGCCGATCTTGGTATCTCTTCCTATCAAATTGATACACCTGAACGAGGATTTTCCACTCGTTTCGAGGGGGATCTCGACATGAGGATGGACAAACGGAATCACCTTTCCGCAAAAGAAATAATTAATGAGTATGATGAAGAAAAGCTTGTACGGATTTTTTCCCAATTCGGTGAAATCAGGAATTCATTAAAACTTGCGCAGGTTATTGTAACCGCAAGAAAGGGACGAGAAATTACAACCACCCAATCACTAAAGGATATCCTTTCCCCACTATCAGAAAGATTCAAGGAAAACAAATATTTTGCCCAGGTATTCCAGGCCCTGAGAATCGAAGTAAACCAGGAGCTCGATTCACTCCGGGAATTTCTCCGGCAAGCCGGTGAAGTTCTTGGAAATGGAGGACGGATCGCTGTAATCTCTTATCATTCTCTCGAGGACAAACTTGTAAAGAATTTTTTCCGGGCCGGGAATTTTGAAGGAGAAATCCAGAAGGATTTTTATGGGAATCCCCAGGTTCCATTTCATCTTATAACCCGCAAGCCAATAATTCCTAACGATCTGGAAATCGGACGAAACAGCAGGTCACGCAGCGCCAGGTTGCGCGTGGCAGAAAAAATTTAGCATGGACGAAGAAAATACATATAAAGCAGAACCCCCAAAAGTTGAGAGTATCCCCGGAAGGAAACAGAAAAAATTCGGGAAGCCTATCCATGATATCCTTGAGGGGGATTACCTGTCGAAAGAAATAGTGGTCAGCAGCCTGCCCTACATATTGTTTGTCGCAATCCTTGCACTCATCTATATATCAAACACCTACTATTCCGAGAAAACGGTTAAGGAAATCGAAAGAACAAAAGGACAACTCAAGGAACTTCGTTTCCAGTATATTACAACTAAGTCAACATTAATGTATTACGGCAAACAGACGGAAATTGCCAGACGCGCAGCCCGGTATGGGCTTAAGGAAACGATCATCCCGCCTTATAAGATATTTTACTCCAACGATTCAACCATCGCTTTCATGAAATCCGAACATTGATGAAAGATATCAAAAAAGATATTCTAATTCGTGTTTACCTGGTTTACCTGGGCATTCTGATCTTCGGATTCGCAGTAATCGGTAAAGCATTATATATCCAGTATTTTGAAGGGAAGGAACTCCTGAAAAAGGCTCAGAAGCAGGAAATGAGACTGTTTGATGTGGAAGCCATACGAGGCAATATCTGTTCTGATGACGGGACCCTCCTGGCCACATCGATCCCGATTTTTGATGTAAGAATGGACGTGAGCTCTGAAAACATCAATGACGAATTTTTCAGTCAGAATGTTGATTCACTGTCAATATACCTTTCAAGGTTATTCAAGGATAAAAAAGTTTCCGAATACAAGGAAATCCTGTGGGATGCCAGGAGGAATAAAGAAAGATACCTGCTGATCCGCAGGGATATCACTTATACAGAGTTGAAGCAGATGCGGAAGTTCCCGATTTTCCGGCTCGGGAAATACAAAGGAGGTATGATCGTATTGCCAAGTTACAGAAGGGAACTACCCTATAAAGATCTGGCAAAACGGACCATCGGGTATGAAAGTGATGAAGCTGTACAGAAAGTATATGTAGGGATGGAAGGATCCTTCTCGAAGAACCTGCAGGGAACCGGAGGAAAAAGACTTATGCGACGTGTTGCGGGCAGTGCGTGGATGCCAGTGGATATTGAAAATCAGGTTGAACCGCAGAACGGGGAAGATATCATCTCCACACTGGATATTAATATGCAGGACCTTGCTGAGTCTGCCCTACTGAAGGAACTTATCGCCGACAGTGCAGAACATGGATGTGTCATCATCATGGAAGTCCGGACCGGGTATGTAAAAGCCATAGCAAATCTCGGCAGAGCACCTGACGGAACTTTTGGGGAGTTATTCAATTATGCAATCGGAGAATGCACTGAACCAGGATCCACCTTCAAACTTGCTTCATTCCTTGTTGCCCTTGAAGATGGCAAAGTCGATCTCAATACCCCGATTGCAACAGGGAATGGAGTAGTGATGTACCATGGAAGGAAAATGGAAGATTCTCATCACGGAGGCCTTGGCACAGTGACCGCCCAGCAGGTTTTTGAACATTCTTCAAACGTGGGCACTTCAAAAATGATCGTACAGGCATATGACGCAGAGCCACAAAAGTATATTGATGGTCTTTACAGGATGGGACTGAACAAGAAACTAAACCTCCAGATCGGGGGTGAAGGGAGGCCTTATATAAAAAACACGGAGGATAAATGGTGGTCAGCTGTATCCTTACCCTGGATGTCGATCGGTTATGAAGTAGCCCTTTCCCCACTTCAGATTTTAACCCTTTATAATGCCATTGCCAATAATGGAAAAATGGTCAGGCCCCTGTTTGTTAAGGAAATCCGGAAGAACGGGCTGACGATCCAGACCTTTTCTCCCGATGTGATCAATCCTGCCATTGTTTCACCTCTGACTGTTTCCAAAGCCAGGCAACTTCTCGAGGGTGTAGTAGAAAGAGGGACAGCAAACGGGATTGCCGGAACACAGTACTATAAAATAGCCGGGAAAACAGGCACGGCAATGATCGCTGCCAACAACAAAGGGTATTCTGCCGGCACAAAGCATGTTAAATACAAAGGATCATTTGTAGGGTATTTCCCGACGGATCACCCGAAATATTCAATGATGGTAGTCGTTTATGATCCACGGAAACGATATTATGGTGCTTCAGTGGCAGCACCGGTTTTCAGGGAAATTTCAGACAAGATCTTTGCAAACAGCCAGGATGTTCAGAATCCGCCTCCTGTTGATACTGCAGGCTTTTCTTTCCCTTATGCAAGTACCGGTAAACAAAAAGACCTTGCTGAGATTTGCTCCCTTCTTGACATACCATGTAATACACCTTCAACAGCATACATCTGGACCAGGCCACAGCCTGGCAAATTATCCGTATTGCTACTCCCACAAATTTTATCAAAGGATAAAATGCCTGATGTCAGGGGAATGGGTATTAAAGACGCACTTGCCCTTCTTGAACAAATGGGGCTAAAGGTTATGATTAATGGAAAAGGGAGTGTAACACGCCAGTCCATTCAGCCGGGAAGTTCCTTCCAGAAAGGCTGTACTGTGATCCTTGACTTGTCAACCACCTCAAATACCTAAGATAAAATGACGAGGATGTTAAAAGAACTACTTCAAGGCATTACGATAACAAAAACTGTCGGGAACAAGGAAATACAAATCACCTCTATCACATTCGATTCAAGAGAAATTATCAAAGGAAGTCTTTTCATAGCAATAAAAGGAACTACAACCGATGGGCATAAATTTATCGGGCAGGCCATAGACCAGGGGGCAGCAGGTATTGTTTGTGAAACCATTCCGTCTGAATGCAATGAGCACGTCATTTATGTCCAGACAGATGATGCAGAAAAAGCAATGGGCATCCTCGCCAGGAATTTTTACGATGATCCATCATCCCGGCTTCAATTAATCGGGATAACCGGAACCAACGGAAAAACCTCAACGGTAACGCTCCTGCATGGATTGTTCATGGCTCTTGGTCATAAAGCTGGATTGATCTCAACAATCCAGAATAAAGTCAACGATGAAACCATCCCTGCAACACATACCACACCGGACCCAGTGCATTTAAATGAACTTTTGTCAAAGATGGTTGCCAAGGGATGTACCTATTGTTTCATGGAGGTCAGCTCCCATGCAATTGACCAGCAGCGTATCTATGGTTTGACTTTCCGTGGGGGCATATTCAGCAATTTAACTCATGATCACCTGGATTATCATAAAACGTTTGATGCTTACCTGAAGGCCAAGAAAAAGTTCTTTGATGATCTGAGTGAATCCGCATTTGCCCTTGTCAACAAGGATGATAAGAACGGAATGGTAATGGTCCAGAACACCAAGGCTGATGTTCACACATACAGTCTGAAAACGATGGCAGAGTTCAGGTGCAGGATCGTTGAAAACCAGATACAGGGCCTTATTCTCAGCATTGACGGTACAGAATGCTGTTTCAGGCTGATCGGCAGTTTCAATGCTTACAACATACTTGCAGTATACAGTATAGCCATCCTCCTCCATCAGGACAAACAGGAAGTGCTGACTGTCATGAGCCGTCTTGAACCGGTCGAAGGAAGGTTCAATGCAAGAACATCTCCTGATAATATCACTGCTATTGTTGATTACGCTCATACACCCGACGCTCTGGAGAACGTACTTCAGACCATCAATACAATCCGTAAACGCGGGCAGTCACTTATCTCCGTTATCGGTGCCGGGGGAAACAGGGATTCAGCCAAAAGACCAGTCATGGCGCGGATTGCCTGCGTTTTAAGCGACCGGGTCATTCTTACATCGGATAATCCAAGGGTTGAAGATCCAGAATTAATCATTGAAGAAATGAAGAAAGGGATTGAAACAGACGAAGAAAAGAAAGTGCTGTCGATCGTGAACCGGAAAGAAGCGATCAAAACTGCCTGTGCACTAGCATGTCCGGGAGACATCATCCTCGTTGCAGGGAAAGGACATGAGACATACCAGGAGATCAAGGGGGTGAAACATCCTTTCAATGACAAGGAAATCCTCATGGATGTTTTGAAAATCAACGAATGGGAATAATAAACTGATCAGCTATGCTCTATTATTTATTCACCTGGTTACACAATGCCTTCAACTTCCCCGGAGCGGGAGTGTTTCAGTACATCTCTTTCCGGGCCGCCATGGCCTTGCTCATGTCCCTTTTCATTTCCATGATCATCGGGAAACGGCTTATTCATTTTCTCAAGGTAAAACAGGTGGGTGAAAGCATCCGTGACCTGGGACTTGAGGGTCAGCAAAGCAAGCAGGGAACACCCACAATGGGAGGGCTTATCATACTTGCGGCCATTCTTGTTCCCACCCTGCTTCTGGCAAAGCTTCAGAACATCTATATCATTGTGATTACCGTGTCTACCGTATGGCTTGGGCTTATCGGCTTTCTTGATGACTATATCAAGGTTTTCAAGAAAGATAAGAGGGGTCTTGCGGGAAAATTCAAAGTGCTCGGACAGGTCGGCCTGGGGCTTATTGTCGGGTTAACAATGTATTTTGATAAAGAGATAGTGATCCGGGAAAAAATCAGCCAGCAAACCTACGTTCCTTCTTCCGAGATCTTCAATATGGAAAATAATACAGACAGGGCCAGGTTGTTTTCGAAGAAAGCTGTAAAATCCACAAAAACGACCATCCCTTTCGTCAAGAATAATGAATTTAACTATTCCTACCTTATTTCCTGGGCTGGTGCGAATTCCGGCAAATTAACATTCCTTGTTTTCATACCGATCGTGATCTTCATCATCATTGCTGTTTCAAACGGGGCAAATCTGACAGACGGACTGGATGGGCTTGCGACAGGAGTGTCAGCCATAATTGGGTTGACACTTGGTGTTCTGGCTTATGTTTCCGGGAACATTGTGTTTGCAAATTATCTCAACATTATGTACATCCCGAACTCCGGCGAACTGGCAATTTATATAAGTGCCTTTGTAGGAGCATGTATTGGGTTTCTATGGTACAACTCTTACCCGGCGCAGGTTTTTATGGGAGATACCGGAAGCCTGGCCATTGGAGGAATCGTGGCAGTATTTGCCATTCTTATCCGGAAAGAGATCCTGATCCCTATTTTCTGCGGGGTATTTCTGGCTGAAAACCTTTCGGTTGTATTGCAGGTAGGCTATTTCAAGTATACGAAGAGAAAATTCGGTGCAGGTAAACGTATTTTTAGAATGTCGCCTCTCCATCATCATTTCCAGATGTTGGGTTACCATGAATCCAAGATCGTCATGCGGTTTCTGATCGTAGGTATCTTCCTTGCGGTTATGACGATCGTAACACTAAAATTAAGGTAAGAGAAGATGACCGAAAATTCAACAATATAACTCAATGAATATTAATCCAATCCAACTATGAATCTAGAAACATTGGCGTTACAGGGCAATCAGACCATTTACACCTCTATGGCGGCCAGCATTGCTCCGCGGCTCAAGGAGATCAGGAATGCTTTTATCAAAGACAGTTTTGCTGATTTTCACGGGATGGAGCACAGGATGGAAAGTGTTTCAAACATCCATGGAATTGAATTCATCAACGATTCAAAGGCCACGAATGTAAATTCGACATGGTATGCACTCGAAAGCATTCACAAACCGGTGATCTGGATTGCCGGTGGAACGGATAACGGCAATGATTATGAAGCGCTGCTGCCCGTAGTGAGACGGAAGGTAAAGGCCATCGTTTGGCTTGGCAAGGATACTCAAAGGATGCAGGCGTTTTTCAAGGATCTACAGCTCCCTTCGGCCTGCACAGAATCAATCCAGGAATCCGTTGATCTCGCCTATTTTTCAGGAAAGAAAGGCGATGTGGTTCTGCTTTCGCCTTCATGCCCGAGTTTCGACCTGTTCAGTGATTATGAAGAACGCGGCCGTGAATTCAAACGTTGTGTTAAGAACCTTTAATCCTCAAAGACCGAATGTTCCAATTTCTTAAAAACATTAAGGGTGACAAAGTGATCTGGATGATCGTAATACTGCTTTGCGTGGTGTCACTTCTCGCCGTATATAGTTCGACCGGTACTCTTGCGTATAAAAAACAAGGCGGGAATACCGAATATTACCTGATCAAACATTTCCTGATCCTTATGTTCGGTTTCGGATTGATGTACCTGACTCATCTTGTCAAATATACCTACTATTCAAGGATATCACAGGTGGGCCTGATGCTGACGATCCCATTGCTCATTTATACGCTGGTTTCCGGAACAAACCTCAATGAAGCAAACCGCTGGCTTACAGTACCGATCATCAACCTGACCTTTCAGAGTTCGGATATTGCAAAGCTTCTTCTCATTATGTACCTTGCAAGGGTCCTCAGTAAGAAACAGGATCAGATAAAACGTTTCCGATCCGGGTTTTTGCCAGTCATTGCACCTGTAATTCTCATCTGTATCCTCATTCTACCAGCAAACTTCTCGACAGCCGCCATTTTGTTTGTTACCTGCCTGGTCCTTATGTTCATCGGCAGGATCAATCTTAAATATATATTTTCATTGATCGGTCTAGGCATTGTTGCCATTGTCATGATCTTTACTCTTGCAAAAACCTTCCCCGATCTGTTTCCAAGAGGCGAAACGTGGGTCAAGAGGGTGGATAATTTCCTTCATAAGGAGAATGCAAACGATGATGCGAAATACCAGCCTGACCAAGCTAAGATAGCAATCGTTTCAGGTGGTATTCTGGGAAAATCACCTGGTAAAAGCACACAACGGAATTTTCTCCCCCACCCTTATTCTGATTTTATTTTCGCCATCATCATTGAGGAATATGGAATCGTGGGAGGGTGTATCATTGTGATGCTTTACCTGACGTTGTTTTTCCGCATCGTAAAAATAACAACGCGATGCCATGGGAACTTCGGTTCCTTCCTTACGATCGGGATCGGGTTCAGCCTGGTATTCCAGGCGATGATCAATATGGCGGTTGCTGTAAGCCTGTTCCCTGTGACTGGGCAGACACTTCCACTCGTAAGCATGGGGGGAACCTCGATCTGGTTTACGAGTATCGCATTAGGTATTATCCTAAGCGTAAGCCGCCATATTGAGCTGGAGTCTAAGGAAAGCACGGGGGTTGAGGTTCGTGAAAATGTTGAAATTTCAGTGGAACCGGCTATGGCACACTAAAACATACAGATGATATCCCAATTTCTCTCTGCCCTTCCCCGTCAGGGGACGGCCAAGGAGAATGGGAAAAGATAGAAGCCAGGCAGCAAAAAGAAGATTAAATTATGCTAAAAGTCATCATCAGCGGAGGAGGAACAGGGGGACATGTGTTTCCGGCTATTGCTATCGCAAATGCAATCAAGTCAAAGATCCCGGATGCCGATATTCTGTTCATCGGAGCGAAGGACAAGCTGGAAATGGAAAAAGTTCCGGCTGCCGGCTACCAGATTGAAGGGTTGCGTATCAGTGGTCTTCAGCGAAGGCTGACGATAAAAAACTTGTCCTTCCCCTATAAAGTGATCTCGAGCCTGGTGAAAGCAAGAAGGATCATAAAAAGTTTTAAACCGGATGTTGTAATCGGTGTTGGCGGCTATGCCAGCGGTCCTACATTAAGGGCTGCAACAAGCAAAGGAGTACCAACGCTTATCCAGGAACAGAACTCTTATCCTGGGATTACCAACAAACTGCTTGGGAACAAAGTGAATAAGATCTGTGTTGCCTATGATGGCATGGAACGTTTTTTCCCAAAATCAAAAATCGTTTTCACCGGCAACCCGGTGCGTCAGGATATCCTTATCACTGAAGGGAAAAGAAAAGAAGGACAGTCCCATTTTCATCTGACCCCAGATAAGACAACACTTCTCGTACTTGGCGGAAGTTTAGGAGCCGGCACAATAAACAAAAGCATCCAGCGCTGTATCCATGCAGGGATCACCGCCAGGGGTGTCCAGGTGATCTGGCAAACTGGCAAATACTATTATGAAAACCTGGCTGCGAATAAGGATTACTCCGACAAAGCCGATGTTCATCTTTATGGGTTCATTGACCGTATGGACCTGGCCTATGCCTCTGCCGATATCGTAATTTCCCGTGCGGGTGCGATCGCAATTTCCGAATTGTGTCTGGCAGGTAAACCAGCTATTCTTATTCCTTCCCCCAATGTGGCAGAGGATCATCAGACCAAGAATGCCAACGCACTGGTCAGGAATGGTGCCGCCCTGATGTTGAAGGATGGTGAATCTGAAGAAAAGATTACAGATCTGCTTTTTGATCTTTTCGATAATAAAGAATTGCAGGATAAACTTCGCGGCAATATCTCAGGGATGGCAGTACCAGATGCAGCCGACAGGATCGCCTTCGAAGCAATCCAACTGGCAACGTACAAGGAGAATAATTAGGAATATGGATCTTTCAAAACTGAAATCGGTGTATTTCCTGGGGATCGGAGGGATCGGAATGAGCAGCCTTGCAAGATATCTTCACTCCACAGGGGTCAGGGTTTCAGGCTATGACCGAACTCAAACGACACTGACTTCTATGCTTGAGGAGGAAGGAATGAAGGTCCATTTCGAGGAAGACCCGTCTCTAATTCCTACAGATACTGATCTTGTTATTTACACCCCTGCCATCCCTCAAGAAAACACTGAGCTGAAATACATCCTTGAAACCAGATTACCATTGATAAAAAGGGCTGAAATGCTTGGCCTGATAACAAAGCACCACAAAACGATCGCAGTGGCGGGCACCCATGGAAAAACCACCACCTCCACATTGATCTCCCACATTTTCCATGTTGCAGGTTTAGAATTAACGGCATTCCTTGGTGGCATCTCAAAGAACTACCGGGGGAACTACGTCACAGGTACCTCATTGGATCAAGGCATTTCTGCAACCGAGGAAAATGAGAGGCTGTTCATCGTTGAAGCGGATGAATACGACAGGTCATTCCTGCACCTGAATCCTTCCATTGCCGTTGTCACATCTGCAGATGCCGATCATCTTGACATTTACAAGAGCCATCAGAACCTTCTCGAATCCTTTGGGGAATTTATCGATAATATCATCCCGGAAGGTAAACTTGTGATCAAAGAAGGTGTGCAAATTCAACATACCCGTGAGGCAATAATGGAAAAATACACCTATTCGGTCCATCCCGGAGGTGACTTTCACTGCAGGAAGATAAGGATATATGGTGTTATTTCTGTTTTTGACCTGGTAACACCGACCGGGATTATTCCTGATATAACACTTGGAATCCCTGGGGCATTCAACCTTGAAAACGCAGTTGCAGCATCAGCTGTCGCAATATTGTCGGGTATTTCAACGGCTAACCTGAAGAAGGCACTGGCATCTTTTTCCGGGGTTGAGCGGCGGTTTGATGTGCAGATAAACCGTGAAGACCTGGTCTATATTGATGACTATGCACATCATCCTGCAGAACTTACTTCCTGTATTAATGCTGCAAGACAAATTTTCCCCGGAAAGAGGCTTGCAGGAATTTTCCAACCTCATTTATTTTCAAGAACAAGGGATCTTGTCAATGAATTTGCGCGGAGTCTGGAGTTGCTGGACGACCTGATCCTCCTTGAAATATATCCCGCGCGGGAAAAGCCAATTGCAGGAATTAATTCAACTTTGCTTCTAGATAAAGTAAACCTGAAGTCAAAAACGATCTGCTCAAAAGATGCTGTTCTTGGTGAGTTAGAGAGGTTAAAACCCGAAATACTTCTGACATTGGGTGCCGGGGATATTGATCAGCTCGTAAGAAAAATTGTAAAATTTTACACATTATGATTTTCATCTGAAATGAAGAAGCGGATATTAAGGATCCTGTATTTTGCAATGTGGGGGTTACTCACCTGCGGTGTTTTCACCCTGATGGGTTATACCAACGCCGAGCAAAACGGCACCTACTGCAAACAGGTCATTATCAACATTGATTATGGGAAATCGGATACCCTAATTTCAAGACAGGATGTCAGGAATATCCTGAAGTTTTCCGGAAACAGGCTCAAAGGCGAGATCATCGGGTACATCAATTTTGAAAGGATCGAAAAAGAACTGAGAAAACAGCCCTACGTTTCAAGTGTAGAAGTTTTCAACAATCTTGAGGGGACAGTTGAGATTGATATAATTCAACGGCAACCCATTTTACGGGTTTTTAATGTAAAGAATGAGAGCTTTTATCTTGATGCCAGCGGAAAAGTGTTGCCGTCAATCCAATGTTTTCAGCACGGGTTCCCGTTGCAAATGGCTTCATCCGGGAACCATTCGTAAAAAACCTTAACTATTCCGTTGATTCCGTAAGAACGAATGATTCAATTGTGTACAACTCTGTAATGACCGGATTGTTCAACCTTGCCAATTATATTATTAACAATAAATTCCTGAAATCTCAAATCCAACAGATATATGTTGATAAAACGGGGGAGTTTGAGTTAATTCCTTTGTTTGGAAATCATATTATTGCATTCGGAAATGGGGCGGATATCGAAAAGAAATTTGAAAGGCTGGTTGTCTTTTATAAGAAGGGATTGAACAAGACCGGATGGACAAAGTACAGGATCATCAACATAAAATACCAGAATCAAGTAGTGTGCACCAAAATATAATGATCAAATGAAGACTTCAGAAATTATCGTCGGATTAGACATCGGGACAACAAAAATCGCTGTGATTGTCGGCAGGAAGAATGAATACGGGAAGATAGAGATTCTTGGATGCGGGAAAACAACATCCATCGGGGTTAAGAGAGGGGTCGTTTCGAACATTGAAAACACTGTTCAGTCTATCAAGGAAGCAATCCAGGAGGCATCTCAGAAGTCAGGTGTCGACATCAAGTATGTGAATGTGGGAATTGCCGGGCAACATATAAAGAGCCTGCAGCACCGGGGCAGCCAGATCCGCGAGGACAGCGAGGTGGAGATCAGCCAGAAGGATATCGACACCCTTTGCAACAGCATGTATAATCTGAATATGAATCCTGGGGAGGAGATCATCGAGGTCATTCCCCAGGACTTCAGTATTGACGGGGAACATGGAATCCGTCAGCCTAAAGGCATGATCGGAAGTTCCCTCGAGGCGAATTTCCATATCATTGTGGGTCAGACTGCCGCAGCGAAAAACATCTACAAATGCGTCAGAAAGTCGGGGCTGGAAGTTGTGGACCTGATCCTGGAGCCCATCGCTTCTGCCGAGGCTGTGTTAAGCGAGGAAGAAAAAGAAGCCGGAGTGGTCCTGGTCGATATCGGGGGAGGCACATCGGATATCGCCATCTTCCATGAAGGGATCATCAGGCACACAGCTGTTGTTCCGCTTGGAGGGGAGATCATCACAGATGATGTCAAAGAAGGGTGCTCCATCATCAAGAAACATGCAGAAGAGCTGAAGGTCAAGTTCGGCTCGGCACTGGCCAGTGAGAACAGGGAGGAAGAAATTGTAGCCATTCCTGGTCTTCGCGGTCGTCCCCCAAAGGAAATCAGCCTGAAAAACCTGGCAAATATTATCCAGGCGAGGATGGAAGAGATCATTGAGTATGTATTTTATGAAATTAAGAATTCAGGATATGAAAAGAAACTGATCGGGGGAATCGTTCTCACCGGTGGAGGAGCACAGTTGAAGCATATTGCACAGCTTACAGAATTCAAGACCGGTATGGATACCAGGATCGGCTATCCGAATGAGCATCTGGCCCAGGATGTCCCTGTTGATATGGCAAGCCCGATGTTTTCAACAGGTATCGGTCTTGTCATCGTCGGGATTGAGCGGTATGAAAGGGAAAAGGAGAGACTGAAGCTACTGATGCCTGAGCCTGAACCTGAAGTAAAAGCAAGCCGGTTCAAAAGGGTAAAAGAAAAGAAGGTTAGGGTGAAGGAGACTGCTGATGTTGAAGAAAATGGAGAAGGATCAAGGAAGTTCACAGAAACCTTCATTGAAAGGATACGGAATTGGTTTGACGAGGGGAATGAATAAACCCGCTATTAACAACTGCTTTGTTAATAAAAAAAGAAAATGGCGGAAATTTTTGTTATGTTTCTGTCTAATTTTAAAAATCCAAAAACAGACCGAGATGTTAAAATTTGACTTACCGAAGAACCAGTCATCTATGATAAAGGTGATTGGTGTTGGTGGGGGAGGCAGTAATGCCGTCACGCACATGTTCCGACAGGGGATCAAAGGTGTTGATTTTTTTATTTGCAACACGGATGCCCAGGCCATGGAATCGAGTCCGGTACCTGTTAAGATCCAGTTGGGACCAACGCTTACTGGCGGGTTAGGGGCTGGAGCCGTTCCTTCCATCGGAAAAAATGCGGCACTGGAAAACATTGAGGAAATTCGTGCCATCCTTGAAAAAGGAACGAAAATGGTTTTTATCACCGCCGGTTTAGGAGGTGGAACAGGCACCGGCGCAGCACCGGTCATTGCCAGCATCGCGAAAGAGCTCGGGATCCTTACTGTAGGTATCGTTACGATTCCCTTCTCCTTTGAAGGAAGGAAGAGAAAACAGCATGCGGACCTGGGGATCAATGATCTTAAGAAATATGTTGATGCACTTCTCATCATCTGCAATGACAAACTGAGAGAATTATACGGTGACCAAAGACTTTCCGCGGCATTCAGTCATGCAGACGATGTACTGACTACAGCGGCCAAAGGTATTGCCGAGATCATCACGGTGACAGGTTATATAAACGTCGATTTTGAAGATGTGCGCACAGTGATGAAAGAAAGCGGTGTGGCCATCATGGGCAGCGGCAGAGCACACGGCGAAAACCGTGCCCTGATTGCAATAGAGCAGGCACTCAATTCTCCCCTCCTTAATGATAATGATATTGAGGGCGCTAATAATCTACTTCTTTATATTACTTCAGGAAAAGAAGAAATTACAATGGATGAAGTGACCGAGATCACGGATTACATCCAGGCAAAAACAAAATCATCCGCAGAAGTGATCTGGGGTAACGGAATTGACGAAACTCTTGAAGACAACATTAATGTTACCATTATTGCTACCGGATTTGATGAAGAACACAGGAGAAAACCATCTCCTGCAGAAAAGGCTGTGACTGTAACACAACTATATGAATCTGGCATTTCTTTAAAAACTGATACACAGCCGGTGGTCCCTTACCCGGAAAATATCGAAAAAACAACACCAATGCGGGAGGAAATGGTTCTTGTGAACAGAAATGTTGAAACAGTCATTGAAGAGATAAATCTTATGGCTGAAGAACCAGTTCCCCCTCAACGGACTATTGTTTTCGATTTTGAAAAGAAAGACACTGAACGTCAAATAATTCCCAATATAAACCAGGAAGAAATACATCCCGTCTTCAAACCAACGGATGTAAGCATCTCACCGTCTACTTCATTCAGCCCACCTCCTGCGCAGCGTAATGTTCCGGCTTCTCCCGACATGCAGCCTGAACTTGAAAAACGGCTGAATGAACGGGTGCAGAAATTGAAAGCCTTAAGTGAGAAACTTAAGAATCATGCGCCACTTGAGTCGAATTTATACGAGATTGAAAATGTTCCGGCCTACAAAAGGAGAAATGTCGAGCTGGCTGACGTGCTTCCTTCCTCTGAATCACAGATACCAAAATATTCGCTGGGGGAGAATGCTGATAAATCGATTGATATCAAGACCGAAAATAAGTTCCTCCATAAAGATGTTGATTGACCATGGAACTGGAAAAACTTATCAATGAGGATATAAAAAAGGCAATGCTCGCACGTGAGCAGGAAAAGCTTGAGGCCATAAGAGCCATCAAAGCTGCCATACTTCTTGAAAAAACGAAAGAAGGCGCGCCAGGTGACCTGCAGGAAGAACTGGCGTTGAAAATACTCCAGAAACTTGTCAAGCAGCGGAAAGAATCAGCCGAGATCTATAAGAACGGAAACAGAGAGGATTTAGCTAGAAAGGAGCTTTTTGAAGCATCCATCATTGAGAAATACCTTCCTCAACAACTTTCACCGGAAGAAGTTAAAGAGAAGATCCGGGAAATTATCGCTCAGTCGGGGGCAACATCAATAAAGGACATGGGAAAAGTGATGGGACTGGCTTCGAAAACACTAGCGGGGAAGGCCGATAATAAATTGATCTCGGAAGTTGTAAAGAGCCTTCTCGCCTCTTAAGGATTAGAATACCCGGTTTTACTGCAATCATTACCAGCAGGTAGTATGTTTCATATTACCTGTTTTTTTTTGCGTCGGAAGGAGGATTAATAACCCAGGAATACTGATTTCAGCCAGTTTCCCTGAAATTCATTTCTTTCCTCCTGTATAAAAAGGATGATATGGAGGCAGTCATATTCCAGAGGCTTTTGAATTTGCCAAAGCCGTTGCGTACATCCTGGTAATTACGTTCCCCGCGCAGCACTTTGCAGAATCCACGCCATACCCGGTCATTATCTCGAACCAGCCGATGAATTTTGCCAGGCACCGTATTAAAAATATTCCGGATCCTGTATGCTTCCATCAATTCTCTCATGATGGTTTCATTGATAAGTTCTGAATATTGCTCCAGGGAGGAATTCTTTCCGTTAAGATATCCTGAACAAGCTTCAGCCGCAAATTTCCCGCTTTTCACGGCATAAAAGATGCCTTCTCCGGTTAACGGATCGGTCAATCCTGCCGCATCACCTGCTGTTAGTCCTAAGCCCCTATGAAACCTTCCTTCCTTCGTCCTAACCGGAATAGGCCAGGATTTCATTGACAGAGTTTCCCGGAAATGAATGCCTGTTGATTGAACGAAGGATTCGTAATATGGAATCATTTTCTTTGAAAGAAAGGCAGGTCCTCCAACCCCGATCGAGAAATGATCATTTTTGGGAAAGACCCAACCATACCCTCCCGGAAATGTCCCCCAATCCAGGAAAACCGTTTGGGAAAATGCGTTCATATCCTGTTCGCCAGCCTTTATCTCTGCCTCCCAGGCTATCCCGGGCTCGATATTTTCTCTCAGGTTCAGCAGACGTGCAACTGTACTTGAAGCACCTTCAGCACCAATAATAAACCGGGAAGTAAATTTATTCTTATCCGTTATAACTTCGACAAATGTTTTATCCTGCCGTATACCATTTACCTTCTGGCCGAAAAGGAATTTCGCGCCCACTCTGCCAGCCTGCTCTGCAATTGCATTATCCAGCCGAGAACGCATTGTACAATAGATGAACGGATCCGCTGATGTCCTTGAGAATACTTCCGCCAACTTGTGAGAGAACCTGACAGTACTGATGGAAGTTTCAATGATGTCAGTGATTGGAAACGGCAGTTCTTCCAGTATCTTATGGGTAAGACCTCCTCCACAGACCTTATAACGAGGGAAAATGCTTTTTTCAAGAACAATGACGGAAATATCCTGCCTGGCAAGCGTGTAAGCGGCAATGGCTCCTGCAGGACCAGCTCCGACAATGATCACATCAGCATCCGTTACCATCATCAGATCAGGCTAAGGACTTCCCTGAGAAGTTTTTCCTTATTGACAGGAATCACCCCGACTTCCTCGCACACCAAACCGCCTGCAAGGTTGGAGATATAGGCAATTTCGTAAGGACCGCAATTTAAGGCAAGGCATAGTGAAGCAACACTGATTACAGTGTCACCGGCTCCGGAAACATCTGCTATTGACCGCAGATGTGCAGGAATGCGAAGGGTTTTATCTTCACCATTCTCTTCCAGGCTGATCAGTATCCCGTGTTCAGACAAAGTAACAAGAACATATTCACACTCCTGCTTTTTACGCAAGACACGTGCTGCTTCATCGAGTTGTTGTGGATCCTTTACATCAATATCGAGCTTCAGGCCTTCTTTCAGTTCTTTAATATTCGGTTTGAATAAAGTGACCCCGGTAAATGCTTCAAAATTCTTCTTCTTAGGATCAACAGTCATCGGGATCTTCATCGACCGGGCCTTTAAAATGACATCGCTGATCAGGTCGCTGCATAGAACACCTTTGTTGTAATCCTGGAAGACAATGCAGTCGATCCTTTCGTGATCAATTATTGACAGTATCATTTGCGATAAAGAATTCCTATCCTTATCATCAAGGTCATTATCAATTTCCTCGTCAACACGAAGCATTTGTGTATTGTTTCCAAAGATCCTGAATTTGGTGGTGGTCACACGGCCCTTGCTCCTTATGACCCCGGACGTACTGATGTCTTCCCTATTCATAAGATCAATGAACGCATTTCCTTTTTCATCATCGCCGATAACAGAACAAAGGACAGGTCTTGCACCAAGTGCTTTCAGGTTCAGGGCAACATTGGCAGCACCACCCATGCGGTTCTCCCGCTTTTTTAATGCAACAATTGGTATCGGAGCCTCGGGTGATATTCGGTCTACATTTCCCCAGAGGTATGAATCGACCATCACGTCACCGATTACCATGATTGTGAGATTATTGAATTCCCCGAATAGCTTGGTGTAAATTTCCTCTTTCTGCATGAAATCCGTTTGTGGGGGATGTATTATTGGGCAACAAGCTTGTAATCAGATATCTTTTTAACATTTTTATTCAGTTCATCAACAGAAATCTCTCCATCCATAAGACGGATGATCCGGTGTGCATGCAGTGCGATATCCTCCTCGTGTGTAACAACAATGACGGTATTTCCCATCCTGTGGATTTCCTCAAGCAATCCAAGGATTTCTATCGAGGTCTTTGAATCAAGGTTTCCTGTTGGTTCGTCAGCAAGAATAATGGCAGGATTGTTAACAAGGGCACGAGCCATTGCCACGCGCTGACGCTGGCCTCCTGAGAGTTCATTGGGCTTATGGGCCACCCGGTCACTGAGCTTAACTTCATCCAGAACCTTCAGGGCTCTTTCCAGTCTTTTTGCCTTCGTAACACCGGAATAGATCAGAGGGAGCATAACGTTTTCCAATGCTGTTGACCTGGGAAGGAGATTAAATGTCTGGAAAACGAAGCCGATCTGCCTGTTGCGGATCTCCGCCAGGTTATTGTCATCCAGTTTGCTTACATCTTCTTCATTCAGTAAATACTGCCCACTTGTAGGTGTATCCAGGCATCCGAGAATATTCATCAGGGTGGATTTTCCGGATCCGGATGGACCCATGATCGCCACGAATTCATTTTTACGGATGACAAGGGAGATCGAACGCAAGGCTTCGACGAGGACGCTGCCGACCTTAAAGTTCTTGACGATATTGACCAGACGGATGACTTCTTTTTCCATTTGCAGGGTTCAAATGTTTAGGTATGACAAAAGTACAAATTATTAGAACCTGATAACATAGTCTTCCTTACTCAATTCTTCCCTGAAGAAAACGATGCCCATGCGAAAAAGGTCTACGGAGACTTTCACTTTCGGGTTAAGTTTTATCAGTGACCAGGCTTCTTCCATACCCTGCGACCAGTGTATGTCATCAAAAACGATAACGGATTGGTTGTGGACGTGGTTAAGTAGCTGGGTAAAATAATTGAGGGTGGCTTCCTTTTTATGGTTCCCGTCGACAAATACTAAGTCAACGATGCGGAGTTCCTCCAATATGCCAGACAAAAGCTGGTCAAAATTCCCGATACGAAGATCGATATTGGCAAGTCTGAGAGTCTCAAAGTTTTTATTAGCTTCTGATGCAATTTCCGGGCTTCCTTCAATTGTAATTACCTTTCCCTGTGGATTGCCAATAGCCAGGTAGGCGGTGCTGATGCCAAGTGACGTACCAAGTTCCAGGGTGGTCCCAGGCTTAAAATAGCCGGCGAGCCTGAACAGCAACCTCCCAAATTTAGGAGAGACTGAATACCTGACAGAGATCGTACTGACTGATAGAATCTTCTTCTGCCATCGCACATCGGCACCTTTGGCCCCGAGATCGATTCGGGAAAGAAACCGATGATCCCTTATCAGCCTGGCCCAAAGGTCATTAATACTATGATAACCGGCGAAATCTGTTTTATCCTGAAGGATCTTTGAATAAATCTGGTAGATAAATGGTGAATGGAGGTCAAATTTCGACCTGGCCTTTATCCTGTAGGTCATATACCTCTTAAGAATATTGATGATTTCAGACATGATCCCGGTGAACGTAGTCTGCAAAATTAATGCAATATCCGCTTCTCTTTCCTATCTTTGCAATGATATTTGACAACTTTCACACAGTATATGTCGTTTCAGCAATTTAAGTGGATCGGTAACTATTCATCCTTTGTTAAGATCAATCATACGATATTTTCCCTTCCCTTTGCCCTGATTGGGTTCTCACTTGCCATCCATGAAAAGGGAAGCAATGTTGACCTGAAACTTCTTTTCCTCGTAATCCTTTGTGTACTGTTTGCCAGGAATGCAGCAATGGGGTTTAACCGTTATGCAGACCGGGAGTTGGATAAGAAGAACCCCAGAACAGCACTGCGGGAAATGCCGCGTAATATTATCAAACCAAAGTCTGCTCTTCTTTTTGTGATCGTTAATATTATCCTTTTCATGGGGACCACATGGCTGATCAATATCGTTTGTTTCCTTCTTTCCCCGGTTGCGCTTATCGTGATCCTCGGGTACAGCCTGACGAAGCGGTTTACTTTTCTTTCGCATATGTTCTTAGGGCTCAGTCTATCTCTTGCACCGATCGGCGCTTATATAGCAGTAACAGGGCGTTTCAGCATCCTGCCTGTTCTTTATTCCGTTGCGGTGATTTTCTGGGTGGCGGCTTTTGATATCCTCTATGCTTTGCAGGATGAAGATTTTGATAAAACTGAAAAATTAAAATCCATTCCTGTTGCTTTTGGAAAAAAGAATGCGCTGATCCTTTCTGCACTGTTTCACCTGGTCTCGATCATTGTGGTTGTTGCCGCCGGGATCGTAGGGCAATTCCATCTCCTCTACTGGACAGGAGTCATCATTTTCTCAGCCATTATGGTTTATGAGCACCTGATCGTAAAGCCCGACGATCTTTCGAAAGTCAACCTTGCATTCGCCACTATGAACGGCATGGCCAGCGTGATCTTTGCTGTATTTGTGATTTCGGATATTTTTATTTCATAGGTGCCGGCAAATTTCATGTCGGAATCAAGTCACAAGGTCACAATATACCTTATTTCCATTCTCTATCCTCCGACCATCACTTCCCCCAATTCTCCCTGTCCAGGCTTCGGTACTGGATCGCTTCTGCCATGTGCTCCGGTTTGATATCATCGGAGTGGCTGATATCGGCAATTGTCCGGGCAACTTTGATGATCCGGTCAAAGGCACGGGCGGAAAGTCCGAGTTTTTCCATAGCAGTTTTCAGTATGATCTCACATGAACCATCGAGTTTGCATACATCTCGCAATATCTTAGAGGAAATTTGGGCGTTGCAATGAATGCCTTTCATGCCGTCGAACCGCTTTTCCTGCATCAGCCTTGCTTCAATTACCCGTTCCCTGACCTTCTGACTGGACTCGGACAAACGGGCATCATGCAGATCTTTGAACGGAACGGGAATGACCTCAATGTGGATATCGATACGGTCAAAGAGGGGGCCGGAGATCTTGTTCAGGTATTTCTGGACGATCCCTGGTCCGCACAGGCAATCCGTCTGTGGATGGTTGTAATATCCGCATGGACATGGGTTCATGGCAGCGATTAGCATGAAACTGGAGGGATAATCCACAGAGAATTTCGCCCGTGAGATGGTGATCACCCTGTCTTCCAGCGGTTGTCGCAGGACTTCCAGGACTGTCCTCTTAAATTCAGGCAGTTCATCCAGGAATAAAACGCCATTGTGAGCCAAAGAGATTTCCCCTGGCTGTGGTATCCCTCCTCCCCCAACAAGTGCCACATCACTAATGGTGTGATGAGGCGACCGGAAGGGTCTTCGCGAGATGAGAGCATGATGATTCCCCAGTTTCCCGGCCACGGAGTGTATTCTCGTGGTTTCCAGGGCTTCCTGCAGATTTAAAGGGGGAAGGATCGAAGGCAGCCGCTTCGCCAGCATTGTCTTCCCCGCACCCGGCGGCCCAATCAAAATGACGTTATGGCCCCCTGCTGCCGCTATCTCCAACGCCCTTTTGATATTCTCCTGCCCCTTTACCTCTGCAAAATCGCACTCGTATTCACCTGCCTGCGCATAAAATTCTGATCGTGTATCAACTATTATCCGTTCCAATGTAATTTCATCATTCAGGAAATCTATGACTTGCTTTATATTATCAACCCCATAGGTCTCAATTTTATTTACAATCGCTGCTTCCCGTGCGTTCTGCATCGGAAGTATAATCCCTTTGAACCCTTTCTTGTGCGCTTCGATCGCAATTGACAAAGCACCTTTGATCGGCTGAAGGCTCCCATCCAGCGATAATTCACCCATGATCATGTACATGGATAGTTTGTCCTCCCTGATGATCTTTTCCGCAGCAAGGATTCCTACTGCAATAGTAAGGTCGTATGAAGATCCTTCCTTCCGGATATCCGCCGGGGCCATATTGATCACTACCTTCTTCCCCGGAATTTTGAATCCGTAGTTCCTCAGAGCTGAATCTATGCGCTGCTGACTTTCCTTCACAGCGCTGTCGGGAAGTCCAACCATCAGAAAATTGACCCCGATGTCGATGTTTACCTCAACGGTGATCGTAATGGCGTGTATTCCGTATAGAGCGCTTCCGAAGGTTTTTACCAGCATATTCCGAAATTGATCATTGTTTCATGATCCATTAATCGGTTTAGCATTCAAAAGGTCATACGTTTTTGGAAAGTTTTTTTCAACTTTATCGAAAATAATTTTAAAACCGAACCTATTTTTCCGGCTTATACCCTGACCTGGTAAGGATTTGCTGAGGATCGTCGAGGGACAGTAATTTCTGCAGCGTGACATCGGGATTTTCGTTCATAAACTGTTTTACGATCTGCCAACCGATCCATTCGCCAAGCCTGGGCGGTGAATCTTTTGAAAATTCGGAGGTAAAAGGACCATCAGCCATGAACATCCGGATCACCTGGCTACTGGTGGAATAAAGCATTCTGTTCTCAATGATGGCGGCCCAGATGTGGTATTCATTTTTTTCGATCCATTCGTATTGTGCCTTAGTATAGCTGATCTTCAGGTAATCCGGGAAATCGGGGATCATGGCATCAATAAAATACAGTTTCTTCCCGGCTTCAATCATCTGCCCGAGAAGGTTGGTATGAGAAGGGTTTACAGGACACATCCTGTCTGCCAATGCATTTATGCAGTCCGGAACAATGTTCTCCGCTCCCATCCTGCTGATCTTATATAAGGGTACACCATCTGCCTGGTATGCATTAAAATCCTTTCCCAAATAGGTATCAAGGGCAATGATCATCACACTATCGTTGATTTGAACAGGGTTCTCGTAATCTCCACCCGAGATATAGGAATAGATCCCTGGGATCACGGCTTCCTGAAAATAAAATTTATAATGCTGAAAGGCCAGGGTAAGTTCTTGTTCCGTTGTTCCCAGATCCTTGTATTTTGCAGCAGATGCCTTATAAAAGTCAATATTTCGTTCATTTGTAAGATAGGACCGCATTGAGCTTATCTTGGCAGGATCGTCAAGGTTTGTTCCGAGAAATACACGATACTTCGATTTAATCCTTTCCAGGCCGTTTTTCAGGTCACTGAGCGGTATCCTGAATAGTTCCTGGTCATACCGGTTAATGACCACCTCCGGCACTTTTACACCTGAGACATCAACATGCAGTCTTTTATCCTGATGAGACCCGCATGCCAGAAAAAAGAGAATACTAAGAAGGGGTATGAGTTTTTTAAGCATATCTGACGTAATAAACCTGTGTTTCCCCGATATTTTTCAGGGACCTCCACGAATGCTTTGTACTATACCATGGCACACATGGAGATGGTATAACGTATCACAGAGAAAAATAACGGATGCAAGATACTAATATTACATTTTATCAACCCGGTTGATTTCTTTTGGATAAATATTTGTAAAATCGTTCCGGCAAGGATTCTGAAACACTATTTTTGCTATATTACCATTGAGTTCTTGATCAATATAAACAAAGGATATGAAGAAAATATTGACTTTTTACAGCCTAGTCTTGCTGATCTTACTGGGCGGACCAGCCCTCTCCCAGAACCAGCATGTCAAGATGGGGGTTAAGGTTGCACCAAACATTGGCTGGATGAATTCCGACACCAAGGGGTATGAATACGACGGCATCACCGGTGGTGCTACGCTTGGGTTTATATCGGAATTCTATTTCATGGAGCATTATGCATTCGTCACAGGGTTCAATTTTTCGTTTCTGAACGGGAAACTCAAATATCCTTCCATTGTGATCCAGGATGGCGATACACTTCCGGGCATCCTGAACAGGAAATACGATTTTACTTACCTTGAGATCCCCGTCCTTCTGAAAATGAAAACCAAGAAGTACGGTAAATTCAGTTTCTTTGCTCAACTAGGGGTCGGTACCGCGTTCCGTATCAAATGCAGGGCAAAAGATACTTTTCACCCTGAAAACCAAAGCAGCTTCACAGAAAAAAATGACATCACAGGACAGACTACTTTGATGAGGGAGTCAATCATCGTCGGGCTGGGCACTGAATTTCATATCGATGAATCCACGGTCCTTCTTTTCGGATTCAACTACAACAACACGTTGAATAATGTTCTTAACAGTAATAATCCCGCGGATCCTGACGTTAAAGAGAAGGGGCTTCTGAATTTTGCCGAACTTAGCATCGGGGTTCTCTTTTAGACCAGGAAGTCCCGTTGAAGTATGAGAATTGCCATAGCACAACTGAATTACCATATCGGGGATTTTGATGGAAACATCTCCCTGATCAGGGATTCCATAAAGAGATCAAAAGAGCAGGGTGCCGAGCTTGTGCTGTTTGCCGAGCTTGCTATTTCCGGTTATCCTCCCCGGGATTTCCTGGAGTTTGAGGATTTCATTTCACAATGCTACTCCTCTCTTGAAACGATCGCAAAAGATTGCGAAGGAATCTCTGCAATCATCGGTTCGCCGTCTAAAAACCTTGCTACCAGAGGCAAACCCTTGTATAATTCTGCTTTTTTCCTGTCTGAAGGAAAAGTGTCAGAAGTTTCCCATAAAACACTTCTCCCGAATTATGATGTATTTGATGAATACAGGTATTTTGAACCGAACAGGGAGCCATACAGGGTGCTGGAATTCAAAGGCCACAGGATCGCAGTAACCATATGCGAAGATCTTTGGAATATCCTGGATAACCCGATGTACGTGCGTAACCCTATGGAGGAACTGGCAAAGCTTGACCCTGATATTATTATCAACATTGCAGCCTCACCTTTCAATTATGACCAGGAAGAGATCAGGAAAGAAGTGCTGGTCAGAACAGCCAGAACGTATAAGCTGCCACTCTTTTATGTGAACCATGTAGGCGCCCAGACTGAGTTGCTCTTTGACGGAGCATCACTTGTAGTAAGCCCTGATGGCTCCATTGCTGATGAATTGAATCATTTCCGTGAAGACCTGCGGGTTTATGAACTTGAAGACATCTTGAATTCCAAGAATCCGTTGGGTGAAATTTATAAATTTCACCCAACACAGATTAAGCTAAACAAAATCGCACTCATCCACGACGCACTGGTCATGGGCATCAGCGATTATTTTGTAAAAATGGGTTTCCCAAAGGCAATTCTTGGCCTGTCGGGAGGGATCGATTCTGCTGTCACCCTTGTCATGGCAGTGAAAGCCCTTGGCAGTGAACATGTGAAAGCTGTCCTGCTTCCATCACAGTTCTCTTCCGATCACAGCATATCAGATGCTGTGGAAATGGCAGAAAACCTGAATGTGAGTCATGAAACCATTCCCATTGAAAAAGCTTATAAGGCATTCGATCAAACGCTTCAACCCCTGTTTCACGGGTTACCTTTCAACCTGGCCGAAGAAAATCTCCAGGCGCGGATCAGGGCAGTCATCCTGATGGCTCTTTCAAACAAGTTCGGGTATATCCTTCTCAACACATCAAACAAAAGTGAAGCTGCCGTTGGATACGGTACGCTTTATGGCGACATGTGCGGGGGGATTTCTGTCCTGGGAGATGTCTACAAGACCCAGGTTTATGAGATGGCCCGGTATATCAACAGAAAAAAGACGATCATCCCGATAAATACGATCACTAAGCCACCTTCTGCGGAGTTGCGTCCGGGTCAAAAAGATTCGGATTCGCTACCGGATTATCAAGTCCTGGATAAAATCCTTTATGAATATATCGAGCATCGGAAAGGGCCTGCTGATCTTATAAAAGAAGGCTTTGACGAATTTACCGTCAGGAAAGTTCTGAAGCTGGTCAATACCAATGAATACAAACGATACCAGACCCCTCCTATCCTGAGGATCTCCTCCAAAGCCTTCGGGACGGGCAGAAGAATGCCCATCGTTGCTAAATATCTGAGCTGACAGATTCCACGCTGCGAATCTCGGGGATTGCCTTGATCATAGCAGTTTCAATGCCGTTTTTCAGTGTCTGCAGGCTGTATGGACAATTTCCACAACTTCCCAGGAGGCGGATATTTACTGTATTATCTTCCAGGAGGTCAACAAATTCAACATCCCCGCCATCTGCCTGGAGGTAAGGCCTGATCTGATCAATTACATTCTTGACTTTTGTTACAAGTTCTTCATTTTTCTGCATAATGATTTTATTGTTTAGGTTATCATTCGTTTTAAAACTTCGAATTACAGGGAGACCCGGAGGATATCACTTTTTTCCTGGTCATTCAGAATCTTTATTCCTCCTGGTCAGAAAAATTATTAAGACTTCCCGAAGGATTCTTTTATTGCATTGTGGATGGCGATCTGCTGCGCAACTTTGTTGCCCAGGTCCTGGAAAGCTGCAGCCACCGGTGATTTTCCATCGGTGACAACAGGACTTCCGGCATCCCCTGATTCAGTTATAGCAGGTATTATCGGAATCTGACCGAGTAACGGCACTTTTAACTCTTCAGCAAACTTTTTACCCCCGTCTTTCCCGAAAATATAAAACTTTTTATCCGGTAATTCATCCGGGGTGAACCATGCCATGTTCTCGACCACACCGAGTAAAGGGATCCTGATCTGCTCGTTGGAAAACATATCGGCTGCTTTCCTTACATCAGCAATGGCCACCTGTTGCGGTGTACTTACAATGATTGCTCCCGTAAGCGGAAAATTCTGCACAAGTGTGAGGGGAATATCGCCGGTTCCCGGCGGAAGATCAAGGACCATATAATCAAGAGTCCCCCAGTCCGCATCGGTGAATAGCTGCTTGATCGCCATCGACGCCATCGGGCCTCTCCAGATCAGGGCTTTTGACTGATCCACGAAGAAACCGATCGACAATAGCTTGATCCCGAATTTTTCTATGGGAATGATCACGGTTTTTCCATCCTTCTCAATGGTATCGGGATGCTCATTAAGCAACCCAAACATCAGCGGGATCGAAGGACCATATATATCAGCATCGATCAATCCGACCTTTGCGCCTGATTTCGCAAGTGAAATAGCAAGGTTAACGGCTACCGTTGATTTTCCAACACCACCTTTTCCGGATGCGACGGCAATAATATTTTTTACATCTTTCAGGATCTCTTCATGTTCTTTCCGCACAGAGGTCACTTTTGAGCCCATCTCCACTTCCACTTCAATGTCCTTATCCACATGGTTGTGAATGGCAGTGATACAAGCCTGTTGCAGCATATCTTTGAGCGGGCAGGCCGGTGTGGTTAGTGTGAATGTGAATTTTACTTTTTTCCCCTCGATCTTTATATCGCTGATCATCTTCAGTGTAACGACATCCTTCTTAAGGTCGGGATCGATCACGGTTCTGAGGGCATCCAATATGTTTGAGGTTGTTATCATTGTTGGCTTTTCTGACTATTATCATTAGTATTCAGGCTGCAGGCTTTTGGCTTTTGGCTTTTGGCTTTTGGCTTAATTGTTCATTCTTCATTCTTCATTACACCAGGATTCCAGAATAGTCTTTTGAAATCCAGAACCTGATCATTGACAACTTCTATACCTTCGCTTTCGAGGAGCTGTTTCATCATATTCGGGCCGTCAAAATGGCACTTGCCTGTCAAAAGGCCTTTCCTGTTCACCACTCTGTGGGCGGGAATATTTGTTACATCACTGTGGGATGCATTCATCGCCCATCCCACCATCCTGGCTGATCCTTTTGTTCCGAGGTATTCGGCAATGGCTCCATAAGAGGTAACCCGTCCATAGGGGATCATTCTGACCACCTTGTACACCTTTTCAAAAAAGGATTCTTCACTCGCCATAAATTCCAGGTTGATCTACAGTTCTTCCTTTATTTCGAGAAGAAATGTCTTGATCCGCTGGAGAGAATCGATGATCTCCACATTCTTTACCACATCATCCTTGTTCTGCTTCAGCTTTTCGCGGGCTCCCTGAAGCGTGTATCCACGTTCCTTTACAAGGTGATAGATGATCCTGAGGTTTTCTATATCCTGCTTTGTGAACAGCCTGTTCCCTTTCTTGTTCTTGGTGGGCTTCAGGATTTCAAATTCCTTTTCCCAGAATCTAATCAGTGAAGGATTCACCTCGAAAAGCTCGGAAACTTCCCCGATGGTATAATAAACCCTTTCTATCTTGTCTATCTTTTTTAACATAAAGGGAAATTTAATCCATCGTCTGGGATGGGCGTGAAGAGAGATCAAGCATCATTTTAAACTGATCGGGCGTAATATCATTAAAGAAGAAATAAATCGGGTTCACGGCTACCCCATTCTTGCGCACCTCATAATGCAGATGCGGCGATGTTGATTTTCCCGTATTACCTACATATCCGATGATCTGACCCCGGAGGATTTTTTGTCCGGGTCTTACGAAGACCTTCGAAAGGTGTGCATAAACTGTTTGGTAGTTATAACCATGGTCAATTATGATCTCATTCCCGTAACCTCCCTCCACATCTCTTCCTGCCGAAACGATGGAGCCATTCCCTGTAGCATAAACAGCTGTTCCAATGGTTGCGGAAAAGTCCATGCCTTCATGGAATTTTCTGACTTTATAAAAGGGATCCACGCGCACTCCGAAATAGGACCCGATCCTCACAAGATCCTTATTATCCACCGGCTGGATCGCAGGAATGCTGGCAAGCATCCGCTCCTTGTTTTTTGCCAGGTCAAAAACCTCATCGTATGATTTGGACTGAATATAAAGCTGACCCATGATCTTATCCATCTTTTTCTCCGTCTCAATGATGAGATCAGAATTGGAATAGCCCACCAGTTTTTCATATTTATCAACACCGCCGATCCCTGCTTCCCTGATGGAATTTGGAATTGGTTCAGCTTCGAAAATAACACGGTATATATTATCATCCCTGTCTTCCAGGTCCTTAATAATCTTTGTAACCCGGTCGAGCTGATCATTGAGGATCGCATACTGCAGCTTCATCTGCTCAATCTCTCTTTTCTGCGCTTTTTCCTTCGGAGAATCCAGAAAATTATACACCAGGATAAATGCTGCAACGGCAAATACCACACCGGTTGACAAATGTGTGAAAAAATAGAGCAACCTTTTTCGGAAGGTTGTCTGTACACGATCAAATGTCAACGATTTTTTATTGAACTTGTACTTTACCTTGCTCATTAAAAGCGAAATAAAGAATTATTCGGGATGAGATGTTCTAACAGCTACAAAATTAAGTAAATAAATTAACTTTGCAGGTCGTTTTTGCACCGTTTTTGTTAAAGAATGTTAATTGATTTCTAACTCTTTGAATAAATGAACTCTAAAATTGTCCGACAAACTTTTCTTGAATTCTTCAAAGCAAAAAACCATCATATTGTTCCATCTGCCTCCATGGTGGTCAAGGATGATCCAACCCTGATGTTCACTAATGCGGGGATGAACCAGTTCAAGGATTATTTCCTGGGAAATAAGCCGTCTGTTTATCCCCGGATCGCCGACACGCAGAAATGCCTGCGTGTTTCCGGTAAACACAATGACCTTGAGGAAGTTGGTCATGACACGTATCACCACACTATGTTTGAAATGCTTGGAAACTGGTCATTCGGCGATTATTTCAAAAAGGAGGCGATTGAATGGGGTTGGGAATTTCTGACTGATGTTATGAAAATTGAAAAAGACCGGCTTTATGTCACGGTTTTTGAAGGCGATGAAAAAGAAGGACTTTCCCGGGACAACGAGGCCTACAATTATTGGAAAAACATTATCCCCGAAGAACGGATCCTGCTGGGCTCAAAGAAAGACAATTTCTGGGAAATGGGCGATACCGGGCCATGTGGCCCGTGTTCGGAGATCCACGCCGACATCCGTGATGATGCTGAAAGAGCAGAGATCCCTGGCAGTACCCTGGTGAACAAAGGAAATCCGCTGGTGATCGAAATCTGGAACCTGGTCTTTATCGAGTTCAACCGCCAGGCTAACGGTAAGCTTTCCCCATTGCCTGCAAAGCATGTCGATACGGGAATGGGATTCGAGCGTCTTTGCATGGTCCTTCAAAAGAAAAAATCGAATTACGATACGGATGTATTCCAGCCTATCCTTCAGGCCATCTCGGCAAAGGCAGGAATAGCCTACGGCAAGTATGAAAAAGCGGACATCGCCATGCGTGTGGTGGCCGATCATCTCAGGGCCATCAGCTTTGCGATTGCCGACGGGCAGGTGCCCTCCAACAACAAGGCCGGGTACGTGATCCGCAGGATCCTCCGCCGGGCAGTTCGTTACGGCTATGTTTTCCTGGAGTTCAGGGAACCCTTTATCAACGATTTCGTTTCCGTGCTGATCGGGCAAATGGGTGAGCAATTCCCGGAACTGATCAGGCAAAAGGATCTGATCGTTAACGTGATCAGGGAGGAAGAAGCAGGGTTTCTCCGGACGCTGGAAACCGGGATACTGCGTTTCAACAGTTACATGGAAACCGCCTCGGGACACGGGTTGCGGACTTCGAAAGAAATGGAAGGCAAATTCGCATTTGAGCTTTACGACACGTATGGCTTTCCTGTTGACCTTACCCAGTTGATGGCACGTGAGCAGGGATGGACAGTAGATATGGAGGGGTTCAACAAAGGCCTTGAAGAGCAAAAAGCCCGGTCGCGCCAGGCAGCCACGGTTGACACTGCCGATTGGATCGTGGTTCACGCGGATAACGGAGGTCGTGAATTTACAGGCTATGATGAGCTTTCGGATGATGTGACCATTTCAAGGTACAGGAAAGTAATCGCAAAAGATGGAGAATTTTACCAGGTCGTTCTGAATAAAACCCCGTTCTATGCAGAATCCGGTGGACAGGTAGGAGACCGGGGGATCCTCTCTGCAGGTGACTGGCAAACCACTGTCGAAAATACCATCAAGGAAAATGACCTGACCATTCATATCCTCAAGGAACTGCCCGGAAACGTAAATGAAACATTCACTGCCATAGTTGATCCTTCAATCCGCAGGGCAACTGCCAACAACCATTCAGCCACCCACCTGTTGCATGCGGCCTTGCGTAAAGTCCTCGGACCTCATGTCGAGCAGAAAGGATCGCTTGTGGATGAAAACCGTCTCAGGTTTGATTTTACGCATTTCGCAAAACTGACAGACGAAGAGATCAGCAAGGTCGAAGAGATCGTCAACCGTAAGATCTGGGAGAACATTCCGTTGCATGAAGAGCGGTCCCTCCCGATCAACCAGGCAAAGGAAATGGGGGCCATGGCTCTTTTCGGTGAAAAGTACGGAGAAACGGTAAGGGTCGTGATGTTCGACAAGTCGTTTTCCATTGAACTCTGCGGCGGAACCCATGTTCCCGCCACCGGTCAGATCGGACTTTTCAAGATCATCTCGGAAGGTGCGATTGCTGCGGGTATCCGGAGGATCGAAGCCATCACTGAGCGGAAAGCTCTTGAATATTACGCTTCCCAGATGACCATACTGGATGAGGCCAAAGAATTGCTGAAAAACCCAAAAGATATTCTGAGGGGAATCCGTACCATTCTCGAGGAGAATCAAAGCCTGAAGAAAATTGCAGCAGAATTTGAAAAGTCAAAACTGGCAGGAATTGCCGGGGAAATGAAAGGAAAAGCCGAGAATGTAAATGGCATTAATTTCATTTCTGCCCAGGTGGAACTGGACGCAGAAAATGCCAAGAGCCTTGCCTTTGAGCTGATCAAATCACTGGAGAACCTTTTCCTCGTCTTTGCCGCAGAAAATGACGGGAAAGCAAATCTTGTGGTAATGATCTCCGAGAATCTCGTCAAAGAGAAAGGGCTGAATGCCGGAACCATTATCCGTGAACTCGCAAAGGAAGTGCAGGGAGGTGGAGGCGGACAACCTCATGTGGCGACAGCCGGAGGGAAAAACCCTGCTGGCATACCAGCAGTACTGGAGAAAGCAAGGACCATTATTGATCAATTATGAATTATGAGCTTGAATTATGAATTATGAGACCTGATGAACTCTTTCATGATATTCACATGTTTTGCGTCAGCAATGCGGATGAGAGTATTGTAAAGAAATATTCACGCTATTTTAAAACCGGATACCCCGGGTATGGCATTGCAGGCGAACTTTACGAAGAGAAAGTCAAATCACTGAAAGCAGATCCGGAACTTACCTTATCCCTTCTCCTGGAAGCCGCTCCCCTTCTTATCAGAACCGGGAAATATGAAGAAACAACTTTTGCCATCCGTTTGCTTCTTGGATTCTCAAAGCAATTTGAAAAGTCAACCTTTGACCATGTGGCAAAATGGTTTGATATCGGCATTACAAACTGGGCTCATACAGATTATTTATGCGGAGAGGTGATGAACCTTTTTTTCAAAAAGAATATCATCACCCTGGACACGATCGGTTCATGGAGAATCGGTAATAACAAGTTCCAGCGACGTGCTGCGGTTGTCAGTCTTATCAAACCTATGAAGCTATCATCTGAGTTTGGACCTTATTTTGAGTTCATTTCCCCCATGATGATGGATCCAGAACGGGAAGTTCACCAGGGCCTCGGATGGTTCCTGCGGGAAGCCTGGAAAAAGCAGAATGAACCGACGGAAGCATTTCTCCTGAAATGGAAAGATCAATCAGCACGGCTGATTTTCCAGTATGCTACTGAAAAGATGACGGCGGAGCAGAAAACAAGGTTTAAAAGAACCAAATAAGGGATGCTGGATGCTGGATAATTTCTAATTGACCTAATTGATCTAATTGACCTAAATGGTAGAAAAATTTTGAATGTTTTGCTTTTTGGAATTTGTTTAGGATTTAGATCAACTAGAATTTAGAAATTTTTCACTCCGTTCATTAATTGGATCCGCTGATATTCTTCAACGCATAGAGCCTTGGCGGGATCTCAAAGGAGTGCAGTTCGATATAGCCCTGCGGAGCCACATAGTTCTGGCCTTCTGTAAGTACCCAGATCAGGAATTCAACGACCTCACGTGTATCAGGCTTCCCGTTTGCGGCAAAATAGAGGTTCCGGGTGAGAGCACAAGGATATTTACCCAGCCACATGGCCCGCTGAAGATGATCGATACTGTCATAGAACTTTTCCTTGGGTTCGAGGTTCCCGTTCTGGTTCAGATCGAGGGGAACAATGGCAACATCTGTCCTGAAACTATGTGTTGAAGGATCCATGGTATAGATAAAGTTGCAATACCCTAGTGAAAGGGGATCCTTTTTTATGGATTCAATCATTTTTTCTTCCCCCTCAACCGGGTAACCTTTCATTTCATTCGGGGCCAGCCATAAATATTTTCCAAGAACATCGGTTGCCCCGGATGAATCCGACCTTAAATAGACATCGACTTTATCGGAAGCGGGCTTGCCATAGATATCGCCCCATGTTTTCACAGGATAACCGGCGAACAGGTCGGCCATGTCATCTTTTTTCATTCCCTTTTTCATGATCTCTTTAAGGTATGGATTCTGGTTGTTGATGATGGGTATGACACCCAGCCTTGCAACTGGTATCACCCATAACAAGGAATCGGTGGTTGAAACGATCTCGCTGGAGATCATGGCCAGGTCAATCTTTTTGTTAATGATCTCGTTCAACCCGCGGCCGGAACCAATCCCTTCCAGTTCAAATTGTGCATAGGGATGGGTCTTGGTAAACTCTGCGATCCAGACTTTGGTCAGAGGCAGAAGTGCATAAGCTCCGGCAATCTTAATCGGTCCAGGATGGCTTGGCAAGGGCCTTTCCTCCCTGGTGGAAACCTGCTTACAGCAAGAAAGAAAGAGAATGGCTGATAGAAGAAGTAGATTTGTTTTCATATGGTAGAGTTTTGAGAGATTTCAGGTGGTTAAAGTTAGAGATTCTGATTTCTCAAGTCAAGAAAAATGAAAAATAATTAAAAATCCTTTTGTATTTCTCCTTTTACTGCTTCCAGTGCGGATTCCACACGAAGCGGAGAATCATTCCCAATGTAAAGTTCAAGGATCACACGGGCCAGTTCACCTGAAGGAGATGTTTCATTTACCTGTCCGGCTGCCAGGTTGATCATCCGGATCATCTCCTCCTTGGCATTTTTTACCAATTCCCAGGACCTGGAGGAGATATAGAGCTGCTGCGAAAGGTTGTACTCAAATTCTTCCCGTATGGCCCTGAGCAATTCGTTTTGCAATTGGAAAGCATCCATTTCGGGCCGGTTAATGCGCATTACAAGATTGTTCGGGGTGATGCGTTCGAGGAACAGGACGATCCGTTCATAAGCCTGGAGGCGCAGTGGGAGAATGATCTTTTCATCCGCCTTATGTGCACTGAGATCAACCGGTTGCTTTACATGAGAGAAATAATATCGTAGCACGATCAATACCGACAGGAGAAGGAGCCCGATCGTCAGGATGATCGTCACTAAATTAAACAATACCTGTGTTATCATAAGTGGTGTTTTACTGAAGACAAATCTACTGATATTTTCAGCTCCGGAAATATTTATTTGGCCTGTTTTTACTGTGAAAACAGAAATTTTCTTAAATTTGCCCATTCTCAAAAAAACCTCATTATCATACAATTAGAATTTATGTTATCGAACCGGATCAATTACTTATCAGAATCAGAAACGCTCGCGATGTCCCGGAAAAGCAGGGAGCTGAAAGCACTGGGGCACAATGTAATCAACCTTAGCCTGGGCGAACCGGATTTCAACACGCCGGACTATGTCAAAGATGCCGCCAAGAAGGCCATTGATGATAATTATTCATTCTATACACCTGTGGCCGGGTACCAGGATCTGCGCGAGGCTATCTGCAATAAGCTCATGCGCGACAATGGACTTCAGTACAAGTGCGAACAGATTGTCGTTTCTACCGGTGCAAAGCAATCCATTGCAAACGTGGTGCTCAGCCTTGTAAATCCGGGCGACGAAGTAATTGTTCCGGCACCATACTGGGTTTCTTATAAAGAGATCATCAAAGTCGCAGAAGGGAAAGCCATTTTCATTCCCTCATCGATCGAGACGGATTTCAAAGTCACACCGGCACAACTTGAAGCAGCCATCACCCCGAAAACAAAACTTCTCATATACAGTTCCCCCTGTAACCCCACAGGTTCGGTTTATACAAGGGATGAGCTTAAAGCCATCGCAGAAGTAATGGCAAAGCATCCTTCCATTTATATAATTGCGGATGAAATATACGAGCATATCATTTTTGCGGGTAAACACGAAAGCATTGCCCAATTTGATTTTATCAAAGAACAGGTGATCGTTGTGAACGGCGTTTCCAAGGGATTTGCCATGACCGGCTGGAGGATTGGTTATATTGCCGCACCCCTTGTGATTGCCAAAGCCTGTGATAAACTCCAGGGACAATTCACATCAGGCGCTTCATCCATCGCCCAGCGTGCAGCCCTGATGGCCATCCAGACCGATCCCGACACACCTGATCTAAGGATGATGCAAAAAGCATTCAGGGAAAGAAGAGACCTGATGTTTAAGCTTCTGAGTGAAATCCCGGGCATGAAGCTGAACAACCCCAATGGCGCTTTTTATTTCTTTCCCGACATTTCATATTATTTCGGAAAAACCGACGGAACAAACACGATCAGCAACAGCAATGACCTGTGCATGTACCTGCTGAACAAGGTTTTCGTAGCCCTCGTTCCGGGTGATGCGTTCGGCAACCCTCAATGCATCCGTTTCTCGTATGCCACATCCAAAGAGAACCTTACCGAAGCAGCAAGGAGGATAAAGGAGGCGCTGGCGGAGTTAAAGTAGGCTACAGGCTACAAGCTTCAGGCTTCAGGCCAAAAGCCGCGGGCCTCGGGCTATGGGCTTAAAAAATTAAAAATGAAGAATTAAAAATTAAGCTTGAAGCCTGTAGCTTGAGGCCTGTAGCATAAATGACGAATATTAACAAGACTAAAAATATAAACAAATGACGAACACTAAATTACAAAACTGGGTCAATGACTGGAAAGAACTTTGCCAGCCGGAATCTGTTCACTGGTGTGACGGGTCTGACAAAGAGAATCAGAAATTGCTGGACCAAATGGTTGCAACCGGAATGGCCGTAAAGCTGAATGAATCCAAAAGGCCGAACAGTTACTATTTCCAGAGTGATCCGAGCGATGTTGCACGGGTTGAGAACAGAACGTTCATCTGTTCTGCAAAGAAAGAAGATGCCGGTCCCACAAACAACTGGATGGACCCTGTTGAAATGAAGAAGATCCTGACGGAAGAGTATCGTGGATGCATGAAAGGAAGAACTATGTACGTAATTCCATTCAGCATGGGACCGTTGGGTTCCAAAATCGCCCATATCGGTGTTCAGATCACCGACTCTCCCTATGTCGTGGTGAATATGAGGATCATGACGCGGATGGGATCAAAAGTTCTCGACGTCCTCGGAAACGGAGACTTCGTGCCTTGTATGCATTCTGTCGGTGCTCCGCTTAAACCCGGTGAAACAGATGCAAAGTGGCCCTGCGCCCCGATCGAAAAGAAATACATCTCGCATTTCCCTGATACGAATGAAATATGGTCATTTGGGAGCGGTTATGGCGGAAATGCACTGCTTGGCAAGAAATGCTTTGCATTGCGTATCGCATCCGTGATGGCACAAAGGCAAGGCTGGATGGCTGAACACATGCTGATCATGGGCATTACTAACCCGCAGGGTGTGAAACGTTACGTAGCAGCTGCATTCCCCAGTGCATGCGGTAAAACGAACCTCGCCATGCTGATCCCCAACATCCCGGGATGGAAAGTGGAAACGGTAGGTGATGATATTGCCTGGATGAAATTCGGAGAAGATGGAAGGCTTTATGCCATTAACCCGGAGGCCGGCTTTTTTGGTGTTGCTCCTTACACTTCCATGGAAACAAATCCCAATGCGATGCTCTCCTGCAAATCCGATTCAATCTTTACGAATACAGCGCTTACGCCCGATGGCGACATCTGGTGGGAAGGCATCGGCTCCGACATTCCTGCAGGGTCGATCACCTGGACGAACGAAGTTTTCGACGATCAGAAATGCAAGGTCGCAGCACACCCGAATGCAAGATTTACTGCACCGGCCCGACAGTGCCCGGTTATTGACAAAGACTGGGAAAATCCGAAAGGTGTTCCCATCTCTGCATTCCTTTTCGGCGGCCGCCGTCCTGGTACAGTACCTCTCGTCTATGAGGCCTTTGACTGGAATCATGGGGTGTTCATGGGATCGATCGTTGGTTCTGAGGTTACCGCAGCAGCTATCGGGTTAAAAGCCGGCGTACGCCGCGATCCTTTTGCCATGCTCCCATTCTGTGGCTATCACATGGGCGATTATTTCGGACATTGGGTGACGATCGGCAACCAGGCTCCTGACAAAACAAAGCTCCCGAGAATATACAATGTTAACTGGTTCCGGAAAGGGGCCGACGGAAAATTCCTGTGGCCTGGCTATGGCGACAATATCCGGGTGCTGAAATGGATCTTTGAACGCATTGAAGGAACAGCTGAAGGAGTTGAAACCCCCATCGGCGTTGTTCCTGGAAAACAATCGATCGACACTTCCGGGATGAACGGAGTATCAAACAAAATGGAAGAGATCCTGAAAGTTGACAGGCAGGAATGGCTTTCTGAGTGTGACCTGATCGCAGAGCACCAGGCCATTTTCGGCGACCGCCTCCCGAAAGAATTGGAGCAACAGTTCACAAATCTGAAATCAAGGCTTGAATCTTAAATGCCAAAAGAGCTAAAAATATACACGAAGACAGGGGACCTCGGGGAAACATCATTGCTCGGGGGAACCCGTGTCTCCAAAGGACACGAGCGTGTGGAGGCTTATGGCACAATTGACGAACTTAATTCCTTTGCTGGCCTGATCAGGGACCAGGAAATCAGCCAGCATTACAGGGATGTCCTTCTTCAGATACAGGAAAATCTTTTTATTGCCGAATCCTGGATCGCTTCCGAACCGGGAATCGATCATAAAAAGCTTCCGCTTTTAGAGGAAAAAGATATCATTATCCTGGAGCAGGAAATCGATGAAATGAATAAATCCCTTCCTGATCTGAAACATTTTATACTTCCCGGCGGAATACCGGTAGTTTCATACTGTCACATCGCCAGGACCATCTGCAGAAGAGCAGAAAGAGCTGTCATCAGACTGAACTCCAAACGAATGGAGGATATTATGGTCATTAAATACCTGAACAGGTTATCCGATTATTTATTCGTTTTGGCCCGGAAAACCGGACAGGATTCGGGGATTAAAGAAACTCAGTGGTTACCAAAAATTTGATACTTGCTGTTTTGTAAAAATTTTTTATACTTTTGCAAAAATTTTCAAACCCCGATCTAACATATGTACTGGACACTCGAATTGGCCTCAAAACTTGAAGATGCACCCTGGCCGGCAACCAAGGATGAGCTCATTGACTGGGCTATCAGGTCAGGTGCCCCGCAGGAAGTTGTTGAAAATTTAAAAGAAATCGAGGATGAAGGTGAAACATATGAACGCATTGAAGATATATGGCCTGATTATCCCACCAAAGATGATTTCTTTTTCCACGAAGACGAATACTGATCCGGTTTCCTAAGCTTTTTGCTGAAAAATACTGAAATTTACATTCCCGTACTTTCTTTGCTCATAAAATCCCGGCTGATCTGAAAAGTCAAACCGCCTTGAATGTTCAAGGATGAACAGGCCGTCCTTCTTAAGAATTTTATTTCCGATGATCAACCCCGGCAATGAACCGAGTTCTTCCATTTCATATGGCGGATCGGCAAAAATCAGGCTGAACGAACCTTCCGGAGATTTCAGGTAGGAAAAAACATTTGCCCTGACCACGGTAAGGCAATCTGCATGCATCTGCTCTCCTGTTCTTAGAATAAATGAAGCACATTTATGATCAGAATCAACGGCAACAATATCACGGCATCCGCGGGAAATGAATTCATATGTAATGTTTCCGGTACCCGCAAAAAGGTCAAGGACCTCCAGCTCTTCAAAATCAACCATATTATTCAGAACGTTGAAAAGGCCTTCCTTTGCAAAGTCAGTGGTGGGCCGTACCGGCAGATTTGAAGGCGGACGGATCTGCCTGCTCCTGAAGTTCCCACTGATTATACGCATAAGAGAAGATTTAAAAGGGGATAATGCTGATGACCGGTTATCTCATTAAATATGTAACTATAATCCGCCCTGTCATTCCTTCCCGCGAAGTCAATATTCCTGATGTATTTGTAAAGCAGGTCAAACACCGGTGAATCCCGCTCAATATTCCCGAGCAGGATCACGCCTGATTCTTCCGGGTTCAAATCCATCTGTTCCATCACAAAGATCACATAATAAATGATATCGGAGGGGGCCTTGAAATGAAATGCATTGCAATATTCAAGCTGATTCCCATTAAAGATTAGGATGTCAATATCCTGATCCCGGAAATGGATGAATATTTTCCTCCCTGTGATCCGGTTTTTAAAATTCATCCAGAGGGTCCTGATGAGAACAGACGTGTGATGAACAATGGATGCTCCCGGGAAAACTTGTGATATTACCTTCAGCATTTCGGCGGGAATGCTGTAAACATTAACGATTTCAAGCTGATCGAGGATGTCATACCAGATCTCCTCCCCGAACTGCTTTTCATGGCTGAAGTCAAAATAGTTTTCCTTGCCTTCCTGCTCAAACAGCATGACCGGAATGAGGGTTGACCTGTTGTTTTCGATCATAAGGGAAACAGAACGGTATGGCTGATGTATCATCGGGTTGTTGTTGGTAATCTCCTCGATGGTATTTGTAAAGGACTCAATCCCGATGTATCTGTTTTTATCGTGATCCAGGATGCACCAGGAAACACTGTTCTCCGCCACACGGATCGCCACATCGTACTTATCCGTATTGTACTGGTCGAAGGACTCATCTGTTCTGGTCAGTATGGGTTTTAACCCGGCAGTCATATCTGTCATATTATGCAATAAAGACAACAAGAATATTCAGGACAATAATTATTACAAAGCTAATCAAAAGCATTTTCCAGAGTCGCTTGTCTGAAAAGAAACATCCATAGATCATTTTAAGAAAGTTGTTGCTGATGATCGCCTGGAGCGTTGCAACAAAGATTGCATCCGGTGTAATGCCGTACTTCCCCTGGAAAAGGTTGATAAGGAATGGATCGATATCGGTCAGCCCGACGATCAGGGAGAGTATGTTAAGGCCAGGTGTTCCCCAGTTCCGGATAACAAACCAGGTAATAAAGGTAAAAGCGATGTATAGAGCGGTAAAAATAAGAGCAACTTTAAATTCCAGCGGGTTCTTTCCGGTGCTCTGTTCCTTTTTTGCTCCTGTCACAGGACCGTTTCTATACAAAAGGATGAATGACCCGATCCCGGCTGTGGCAATAAAAAGTCCCAGGAACCATGGCCAGATCCGGAGAAAAAGCTCCAGGTTGAAGATCAGGATCAGGACAAGGATCCTCAGATACATCATCCCGGTGGCAAAATTTATTGCAGCAACATACTGGTTGCGGTTTTCCGGGTCTTCCTTGCTTTTCCTTGCGATAATGATGGTGGTTGCCGTGCTGCTGTATAGTCCGCCAAGGATCCCGGAAAAAATGATCCCTGCATCCCTGAACACAAATTTCTTCAGCAGGTAACTCAGGTAGGAAATACTTGAGACGACAACAACGGCCAGCCAGATTTTGTAAGGAGTCAGACTGATATCCTTAATAAAAGGTTCATCAGGAACCACCGGGAGGATGACTCCGGCAATGATGAGAAATTTTCCGAGTGTAAGAAACTCATCTTTATCAAATTTTGATGTTATATGCTGAAACGATTCCTTGAGCTCGGTGAGGATCAGCACAGTGACGATGATCAGCAAAACAATCCAGGCAGGTTGTGTCATCAGCAACGGACCGATGCAGAATGTGATCAATGCAATCACAATGGTCGTTATGCCATGGTCCCTGTATTTCTGTATCTTAAAATAATAATTGATTGCCATGAATACAGAAAGAAGGATCCCTCCCACCATAAATATCAGTAGATCCTGAGGACTGATCAGGTAGAGTACAAATCCAAGAATGCCGATGAATGTAAATGTGCGGTCGGTGCCGAATGTTCGTTCTGATTCGGCAGTCTCACTGTGGAGTTTCCGCTGGGAAAGCCCGATCAGCAATGAAAAGACTGTAACCAGCAGGAAAATGTAGAGCTCTTTCGGTATCGCGTGGATAAATTGCATGAGCTATGTTTGCCTGGTGAATATACCCTTTGATACCCACCCCTGCCCCTCCCTACGAGTAGGGAGGGGAATACCGGAGACCGGGGTGAAGAATTTAATACGTGTTATCAATGATTGTGGCATAGTTTGGGATCTCCTTTAAAAAGCTGTAGGTGCTGTTCCTGTGATCGATGTGGCAGGCAAAATGTTCGAGTCCGTTGGTAACAATGAGAAACGGAGCATTGAAAGTCATGTTATAGAGGGCGGCCTGGTCGAATACTTCCTGTGTGATCTTCACTTCCGGAGCCTTGCACTCGACGATCAGCCGGGGTTTCCTGAACCTGTCATAAACAACAATATCGCTTCTTTTCCGGAGCCTGTTGTATTTCAGTGAAGCCTCCACCGCAATCAGGGATGAAGGAACCTCCTGCCGATTGATCAGGAATCGTATGAAATGCTGCCTGACCCATTCTTCGGCTGTGAGGGTGACATATTTCCGCCGGATGATATCCAGCACTTCTTTTTTTCCGTCCAGGTCTCTTGTTTTAAGGTCAGTTGACGGAAGATTTAATCGTTGCACCATTCTGCTTTATCAGAAATACATACAAATATAACAAAAAACTTATCTTTGCAGGAAACTCCTTGTCGTCCTAAGATAAAACACCCATTCATGCAGACAAAGAAAGAAATCGTTGAGGATTGGTTGCCAAGATATACCGGGACAACCCTCGACAAATTTGGCGATTATATCCTTTTGACCAATTTCCAGAGGTACCTGGAATTGTTTTCCAAATGGCACAAAGTGATCATTAACGGGAAGGATAAGGCCATGCCGAGTGCAACAGCCAACCGGATCACCATGATCAACTTCGGGTTTGGAAGCCCAAATGCCGCCACCATTATGGATCTTTTAAGTGCAATTAAGCCCAAAGCCTGCCTGTTCATAGGTAAATGCGGCGGACTGAAGAAAAAGAACAAGCTTGGCGACCTGATCCTCCCGATTGCTGCGATCAGGGGAGAAGGAACTTCTGATGACTATTTCCCGGAGAGGGTTCCTGCGCTTCCGGCATTTAACTTACAGAAGGTCATTTCCACCACCATCCACGAGCATAAGCGAGAATACTGGACGGGAACCGTTTATACGACGAACCGGCGTGTATGGGAATATGATGACCGGTTCAAGGCCTATCTGCAAAAAACCAGGGCGATGGCCATCGATATGGAAACGGCAACGATCTTTTCAGTCGGCTTTGCCAACAAGATACCGACCGGTGCGCTGCTGCTGGTTTCTGACCAGCCGATGGTGGCATCCGGGGTTAAGACACAAGTCAGCGACAAACTGGTGACCGACAAGTTTACTGAAGAGCATCTTCGCATCGGAATGGAATCGCTCGAGGCGCTGATCGCCGACGGACTCACCGTAAAGCACCTTCGGTTCGATTAACGTGATATTTCCATGGCTGCGCGTAAAAATGCATTCAGCTTCGATGCGATCCTTGGCGATCTGAAAAACAAGATCTATTATCCGATATATTTCCTCTTTGGAGAGGAGGCTTATTATATTGATACAATCTCCGATTTTATCGAACAGAATATCCTGACAGATCTTGAGAAGGAGTTCAACCAGACCATCATTTACGGGAAAGACACGAATGTGCCTACCCTGATCAGCTATGCCCGCCGTTTTCCCATGATGGCCAATTACCAGGTCATCATACTCAAGGAGGCCCAGGACCTGGACAAGATCGAAGAACTGATCACGTACGTTGAAAATCCATTAAAATCCACGATCCTCGTGATCTGTTATAAATATGAAAAGATCGACGGAAGGAAAACATTTTATAAGTCAATCGAAAAAACGGGTGTCCTCTTCGAATCGAAACGGCTTTACGATAACCAGGTTCCCGACTGGATCCAGGATTATGTCAGGAGATTGAAATACACCATCACCCCGAAAGCGGCCTGGCTGCTTGCCGAATTTCTGGGCAATGACCTCTCCAAGATCGTGAATGAGATCGGCAAACTGACGATCAACATTACGTCAAACCAGGAGATCAAGGATGAATACGTGGAAAAGAATATCGGGATCAGCAAGGATTTCAATGTATTTGAACTGCACAAGGCGCTTGGGAAGAAAGACATCCTGAAATCAAACCAGATCATTGCCTATTTTGCTTCCAATCTTAAAGAAAATCCACTGCCCAAGATCATCCCGATGCTCTATAGTTTCTTTTCCAAAGTAATGATCTACCATACGCTGAAAGACAAATCACGAAACAACGCGGCGGCAGCCCTTGCCGTGAACCCTTTTTTCCTCCAGGATTACCAGGTTGCGGCAGGGAATTACAGCCTCCCGAAACTTTATTCTGTGATCGCCATCCTTAGGGAATATGATGTCAAATCGAAGGGTGTGGATAATGTTTCAACCAACGACGGGGAATTGATGAAGGAGATGGTGTATAAAATTCTTCATTAACTTTCTCCGTGAACTCTGTGTTTTCCTCTGTGCTCTCTGTGTTAAAAAATCATTAACCACAGAGATCAATGAGAAGAAACAAAGAGCACAGCGTAAAAAAAAAGTTGCCCCGAAAGGCAACTTTTTCATTTTGAGCAAAAAGCATACGATCACAACCCACCGTCGACCACCCATTTTTTGTCGCGGTTATCATTTCGTATGGCAAGATTCATCATTTTCGTTTCACCTGATTTGAAAACGATCTCGTAGGGAACGAACTGACCGGGATACTGACCCGATCTGAATGCTGTTCCGATTGATTTCACCTTCAATCCGCCCAGCATTTCCTTGATCCGGTCAGCATTTCCCGACTGGATCAGCCCGGGGAACAACATGTCCACCGTTTTCCAGTCTTCTTTCCCGCAGGCTTCAAAGAACATCCGGGCGACGCTTTCAGGGGTGTCAGATACAACCCCTTTATCTTTCCCTCCCGTTAATTCCTTTGCATCCATCCATTTTACATTTTCCGGCAGGTTGATCACGAATGTTTCGGATGGAATATTCAGGTCATATTTAATCTCGTTGACTTTGATCACCTGCACCTCTTTATTATCCGCTTCAATATAAATCTCAAATGATTTCAGCCGTTTTGTCGCCTTGTCGAATGTATAAACCCTCCTGTTATCCGACTCCGGGATGGATGAGTTCAGCATGTAGTTGTTGGTAAAATCCCCATTGGCTTTGGCTTTAATCGTCAGGGTGATGGTGTTCCCTGATTCCGTTGAAGTATAGCTTGCCTTGTATTTAGCGGCGAATACTTTTTCCCTTTCAAGGATTTTTTGGGGATCGAGAAAAACCCTCATCCATTCAACGAAACCGGCGTCGGGACTTCCGACTATGGCTGACTGGGGACCTTTCATGTACAAATACTGCTTTTTGCCGTCCATTACCACGACCCGCCCCTCCTTTTCAATTTTCCAGCGGCCGGGGTCGCCAAAAATGCGCCATAGCTTGTGATTGACATAGTCCGCCTTGACATCGACCAATTCGAAATTATCCCCCGGAAGGGTTCTCACATCATAATCCATGTACACCGAGACCAGTCCCGACATGGCTTTGATCGATTTTTCGATCAGCGTATTTGCTGCACGGGCTTCGTTCTGCTGCCAGCCGTATTTGCCGATCAGCGCACCGGCGATGATCAGGATCGCAGCAACTGCGGCAATTTTTTTCCAGGATGTGTTCATCATGATACGTTTTCTCCTTTTAATTTTTAGTGGTTTAGATTCGTTTGCCTGAATTTGTTGAATAATGCGGTCTTTAAAACCTTCGCTGGCCGTTACCCGGATCCCCGGCCGGATCTGTTCCATCAGCATTTTCATCCCCTCATATTCCGCAGAACAATCCGGACAGGAATCAAGGTGGGACAAGATTTCCGCTCTTTTTAATTTCTCCAGTGTGTCATCAAAGAGATCTGCCATGTGTTCCGATAGATAATTGCAATTCATTTTCTCACCTCCTCTCCGGGTAATAATTGACTTTTAAGTTTTTCAAGACCATATTTAAATCGCGATTTTACAGTGGTAACGGGAATTTCCATGGATGCGGCGATCTCAACGAAGCTGAGCTCGTCGATCACTTTCAGGCGAATAACTTCGGCCTGTTCCGGGGGAATCGACCCCAGAAGCTTGTTGATCCGCATGAATTCTTCCTCGCGGATGATCTCACCTTCCCTCGAAACACCTGTTTTTGAATGTGCCTCCGCCGATCCGTTCAATGATACTATTGGAACACGAGTTTCCCTTCTCAAATTATCGACGCAGGCATTAGATACCATCCTGAAGGTATAGGAGACCGGATTGTTGATGTTTGTATAACGAAAACGATCCTGGTAGATCCTTATCAGGGTATTCTGTACAATATCTTCAGCCTCCTGAAAACTTCCAAGCATGAAGAATGCATGCCGCACCAGTTTGTCCTGGTGTGTTATGATGAATTCTTCGAACTCAGCAAGGGTTTTGGGAAAGTTATTCAGGATTTCGGTCATTGACAGGATTCTTTGTCTTTACCTTATGACGGAAAGTTAACTGAAAAAGACGTAAGATGTTTAAGATTTTTCTAAGACCCAATGCTCCCGGTGAGTAACTCTGTGTTTTCTGTGGTAAAAAAAATTTTCCACCACAGTGGCACGGAGAAAGCACGGAGAACATAAAAATGCCTCTGCTATTCGAGGTCGGCCTTGTAGTTGAATTCCTTCGACTTGTAAGTATCTTCGATGAGCTGGTAATATTTGGTGATGATTGTCTTTCTCCTCAGTTTGGAAGTGATGGAAAGTTCACCTGTCTCGGCGCTCCAGATATCGGACACCAGCCTGAATTTCTTGATCTTCTCCGTTTGTCCGAGATCAAGGTTGAAGCGCTTGACCTCTTCCTTGAAACGGAGAATGATCCGGGTATTTGTTATCGCTTTTTCATTGGAGATATAAAGAAGATTCTTGACTTCGCACCATTTCTTCAGGTATTCAAAGTTTGGGACGATCAAAGCCGCCGTGTACTTCCGGTTCTCTCCGATAACGATAATCTGCTCGATGAAAGGTGATTCACGTAATCGTTGCTCGATCACCTGCGGGGCAATGTATTTTCCTGTGGACAATTTGAATATCTCTTTTTTCCGGTCGGTGATTCGGAGATAACCGCCATCTTCCAATACACCGATATCACCTGTATGGAACCAGCCTTCCTCATCGATCACTTCCCTGGTCCGCTCCGGGCGGTTGTAATACCCCAGCATCACATTCGGACCTTTGCAGAGGATCTCCCCGTCATCAGCAATCTTAACAGTGACACCTTTCAACAGTTTCCCGACGGCCCCGAACTTCACCCCGCCAGGTTTAAGGTTCCCAACGGCAATGACCGGAGAAGTTTCGGTGAGTCCATACCCCTCGATCACGTAAAGCTTTGCAGCCCAGAACAAGCGTGCCAGCTTCGGATGAAGTGAAGCTCCACCGGCAACAATCACTTTGATATTCCCCCCCAATGCCTTTCTCCAACTTCTGAAAACAAGAAGATTTGCAACCCATAGCTTTACATCGTAAAACCAACCGTTTGCATGATCCAGTTCATATTTGTGACCCTGACGGAGAGCCCAGAAAAATACAGCCCTGAAGGGTTTTTTCATCGTTCTTCCCCGAGCCACGATCCGGTTGTATATTTTTTCCAGTACCCTGGGAACTGCAGCAAAAGCATGAGGTTTGATCTCGCTGATATTCTCTGCAACTTTATCCAGGCTTTCAGCATAATAAATTGACATCCCGAAATATTGGAAAAGGTAATTGAGCATCCGTTCGTAAACATGACACAGGGGCAGGAAACTGAGTGCCCTGTCGTTCCTGGTGAAAGGAGGGATGTATGCGCATTCCATGAAATTCGAGATAAAATTCGTATGGGAAAGCATCACGCCCTTTGGTCTGCCTGTGGTTCCTGAGGTATAGATGATCGTGGCAACATCCCCGGGCTCAACAGCATTCCTGATCTCCGCAATTTCTTCGGGATGCGGATAATTCCTTCCAATTTCGAGGATTTCCTTCCAGTTCTTTACTCCTTTTATTTTATCAATTGAGTAAATCGTCTTTAAGGTAGGTACCCCCGGGCAGATAGTCCTCAACCGCCTGTAGATCGATGAATTGGAAACGATAAGAACCTCAATGCGGGCATCATTGAGTATATAGGCATAGTTTTCTTCACTGAGGGTGGGATAGATCGGCACCTGGACAGCACCCAACTGCATGATTCCCATGTCGAAAAAATTCCATTCAGGTGAATTATGCATGATTGTGGCAACACGGTCGCCTTTCCGGATGCCCATAGCATGCAACCCCAGGCTGATCAGGTTTGAAATGTCTACATATTCTTTTGATGAGAATTTCCTCCACTCCCGGTATTCCTTCCGTACAAATGCATCTTTCTTGGATCCGTATTCATCCTTGTAAAGATCAAGAAGATCAAACAATCGTGTTATTGATTTCATCTCAATACAGAAAAGAATGGATATAACCCCGGATCAGGTTATTCAAAAAGCTTCCCGATCAGGCTTTCATATTTTTTGGTAATGAACGGCCGCTTCAGTTTCAATGTCGGAGTGATCTCCCCCGATTCAAAGGTCCATTCGGTATCCAGCAATTCATAACGCTTTATCCTTTCGGTTTCTCCAAGCGTGCTGTTGTACTTATCCACTTCCTGCTTGATACGCTTCTGTATCCTTGGAAGTTTGATCATTTCGCTGTTGGTCGTGTACTTAACCTCCTTGACCTCACACCAGGCGCGGAGAAAAGTAAAATCAGGAACGATGACGGCAGCAGGGAATTTCTGGTTTTCTCCCAGAACGATCAGCTGATCAATAAAAAGAGATTCCTTGAATTTGTCTTCGATAAGCTGAGGACTTATATATTTACCGAATGATGTTTTAAAAAGCTCCTTCTTCCTTCCTGTTATTTTCAGCTGGCCTTCCGGTTCGATGACACCGATATCTCCAGTATGGAACCATCCCTCAGCATCGATCGCTTTCCGGGTAAGTTCAGGTTCCTTGTAATAACCCTTCATGATGTTGGGGCCTTTGCACAGGATCTCGCCGTCATCAGCTATTTTTACATCTACACCTCGAAGAATCGGGCCGACTGTCCCGAATTTTACCCCGTGTTCAGTAAAATCCGAAACGGCGATGACCGGTGATGTTTCAGTGAGACCGTATCCTTCGAGCACATGGATCCCTGCAGCCCAGAAAAGTCGCGCCAGACGGGGCTGGAGTGCAGCCCCCCCGGAAACGAATATCTCAACATTGCCACCGAGGGCTTCTCTCCATTTTACATAAACAAGCTTGTCGTATATCTGCCTTTTAAGTTCATAAAACCATCCATTGGCGCCATTCAGTTCATACCGAAGGGCAAGATGAAGGGCCCAGAAATAGATCCATCTTCGATATCCTTTAAGCTTGTGACCTGCAGCAAATAATTTGTCATAGATCTTTTCCAGAAGCCTGGGGACCGTTGTCAGCATCGTCGGCTTGACCTCTTTCATATTTTCCGTGATTGTTCCAAGGTTCTCCGCATAGTAAATGGAGATCCCAAGATACTGGTAAACATAATTCAGCATGCGCTCATAAACATGGCACAACGGGAGGTAACTGATGGCTTTTGCGTCTTCCCCGAAGGGAGGAATGTACGAAACAGCGGTAAAATTAGAGATCAGGTTATTATGACTGAGCATGACACCTTTGGGGGTGCCTGTGGTTCCGGAGGTATAGATCATGGTAGCGATATCATCCCCCGTCACCTGGCTTTTCACTTCTTCAAGCCGGGCTTTATCCTGGTTTTGCTTTCCCAACTCGATCAGTTCATTGAGGTGCTTGACTTCGTGAAGATCTTTGTATGTATAAACATCCTTTATCGAAGGGATCTCCGGAAGGATATGGCTGATTTTCCGCAGCAGCTCTATCCCGGAAACAAATACGTATTCAACTTCGGCATGTCCGAGAATGTACTTATAGTCGGCTTCGCTGATGGTCGGGTATATTGGAACATGGATGGCACCAACCTGCAGAATGGCCATGTCAACGAAGTTCCATTCCGCCCGGTTAGGGCTGATTTGAGCGATCCGATCCCCTTTTTTTACACCAAGAGCGAGGAATCCGTAGCTGATGTAATTGACGATTTCAGTATATTCCCTGATGCTGTATTTTACCCATGCACCGTTCTCCTTGGATGCGAGGACATCATCCTTGGGCTTGAATTTCTGCGCATAGTAAGGCAGCAGATCAAAGATCCTGGTTAGTTCCATAGAGCAATTTTTTGTAAATGTATAAAAAAAGACCGGATGCTAAAGGGTTTTATGAATATGCATCGAACTGCCCTGGGCTGTAGGCATGATCACCATATCATTGATATTCACATGATCCGGGAGGGTGGTGACATAATAAACCGCTTCAGCAACATCTTCTGGCTGCAAGGGCTTAAATCCTTTATAAACATTATCTGCCTTTTCCTTGTTCCCTTTAAAGCGTACAACTGAAAATTCAGTTTCAGCAGCTCCCGGGGCGATCTGTGTCACCTTGATATGATAAGGCAGAAGGTCGATGCGGGTGCCCTTCGTGATGGCGTCCACGGCAAACTTTGAACCGCAGTAAACATTCCCGTTCGGATACACCTCTTTTCCTGCCACAGATCCGATATTGATGATATGTCCCTGTTTCCTGGCCACCATCAGCGGAGCGACAAGCCTTGTCATATAAAGCAACCCCTTGACATTGGTGTCAATCATCCGTTCCCAGTCATCGATCACCCCTTCCTGGACAGGGTTCAGGCCAACAGCCAGCCCGGCATTATTAACAAGCACATCAATATTTCTCCATTTTTCAGGAAGGGAATTTATTGCATTCTCCACCTGGTCCAGCCTCCTTACATCAAAACACAAGGGAAGAACTTCAACATTATGGGTCCGGATCAGTTCTTTTGCAAGATCCTCAAGTATTTCCTTTCTCCGTCCGGTAATGATCAGGGCATGGCCTTTCTCGGCAAACTTCACCGCTGTTGCCCTTCCGAACCCGCTGGTTGTGCCGGTTATTAAGATTATTTTTGTCATTCGTCGAATGTATTTGTTTTAAGTCATCTTCTCCTTGATCCACTCTCTCGCATTTACAAATGCCTCGATCCATGGAGTAACCTTGTCATGTTTTCTGTTTTCAGGGTAATAGGCCCATTGCCATGGAAAGATGGAATCTTCAAGATGCGGCATAATGGCAAGGTGACGTCCATCGGGGGAAGCAATGCATGCTGCATCATAGACCGACCCGTTTGGATTCCCGGGGTACTGGCTGTAGCTGTATTTCGCAGCTATATGGTAATTCTTTTCGTCATAAGGAAAAGTGAATTTCCCTTCACCATGAGCCACCCAGATCCCAAGACGTGATGCGGACAATGAACCCAGCATCACAGATGTATTTTCAACAATATCGAGGGTTACAAAAGAGGATTCAAATTTATGTGAATCATTCCATGTCATTTTTGGATATTGTTCATGTAGTGGATACAAAAGCCCAAGTTCAACAAGTAACTGGCATCCGTTACAGACACCAAGGCTGAGTGTATCCTCCCGCGCATAGAATTTATCCAGTGCCTTCTTTGCCTTTTCATTATATAGAAATGCCCCGGCCCATCCTTTTGCAGAACCTAGAACATCTGAATTTGAAAATCCTCCTGCAAAAGCGATCATGTTAATGTCCTCAAGGGTTTCCCGGCCAGAGATCAGGTCCGTCATATGGACATCTTTCACATCAAAACCTGCTGTGTACAGGGCATAAGCCATATCACGGTCACGGTTCACACCTTTTTCGCGAATAACGGCGGCTTTAAAGCCTCTCGGAACACGCCGGTCGAGATCGATCCCATAATGAACAGGATTGCCTGTAAATCCCTGGTCAAACCGGAAAAGAAGCGGTTGATCCTGGTAATTGATGTAGCGTTCCAGTGCAAGTTTTTCTCCCGACTGGTTACGGTCAAGAATATAGGACGTTTTGAACCATGTATCCCTCAAAGCATTGATCTCAAAGCTGTAATCAGAAAACCCATGATGGATATTCAGTTTCCTGTCTGAATTGATCTTCCCTATCTTATAAAAACGAAGGCCCGAACCGAGAAGGTGATTCATATCCTTCGGATCCTTCATCTGGATTACGATACCCGGGTTTTCACTGAAAAGGATCTTTACGAGATTGGCTTCCTTGAGTAACGAAAGATCAATATCCAATCCGATGCCTGTCTGGGAGAATGTCATTTCAAGTAGTGTGGTGATGAGTCCTCCGGCAGATACATCATGCCCTGAAAGAATAAACCCTTTTTTTATAAGATCCTGGACAACATTGAAGGCATGTGCGAAATAGGCCGAATCCTTAACTGTTGGTATGTCATTTCCAACCTTGTTGAGCACCTGTGCAAAACTGCTGCCACCAAGGCGGAACTCGACTCCTGAGAAATCAATGTAAAGGAGCACCGATTTATGATCATTCACTAGTACGGGGCTGATGACATGTGCGATATCAGAAACTTCTCCGGCCGCTGAAATGATCACTGTTCCCGGGGCTGTAACGACCGTCCCGTCGGGATATTTCTGGGTCATCGAAAGCGAATCTTTACCGGTTGGAATATTGATCCCAAGTTCGATCGCAAAATCGCTGACGGCCTGTACAGCCTTGTAAAGGCGTGCATCCTCGCCAGGGTTCCTGCAAGGCCACATCCAGTTTGCACTGAGGGAGACTCCTTTTAATCCGTGGGTCAGTGGTGCCCAGATGATGTTGGTGAGGGCTTCGGCGATCGATAACCTGGAGGCTGCTTCGGGATCGGCAAGTCCTGCAACAGGAGCATGCCCGATGGAGGTAGCCACTCCTTTAATGCCCTTGAAATCGAGCGCAACCACGCCCAGGTTGTTGAGCGGGAGCTGGATCGGTCCGCAGGTCTGCTGTTTGGCAATCTTGCCTGTGATCGCCCTATCTACCTTATTGATCAACCAGTCCTTACAGGCAACGCTTTCAAGCTGAAGTACCATTTCAAGGTATTCAAGCAGCTTTGCCTGGTCATAAACAATGGACGAAAAATAGGTCTCTTCCGTAGTATCAGTCAATACTGTTTTCGGTGGTTTACCGAAAAAGTCCTCGATCAGGAGGTTGATCGGGTGCAGGTTTCGTCGCTGGTCTTCAAATACAAGAAGGTGATCCCCGGTAGTCTCTCCCGACAGGTATAAAGGCGCTCTTTCACGCCGTGCAATCTCCTGCAGCAAAGGTACATCATTGCTTTTCATCAGCAGCCCCATCCGCTCCTGTGATTCATTGCAGATGATCTCCCTGAGTGAAAGTGTGGGATCTCCAACCGGCAACGAATCGATGATTACCGTTCCCCCGGTATGCTCCACCAGCTCGGATAATGAATTCAGATGTCCGCCGGCACCATGATCGTGAATTGAAATGACAGGATTTTTATCAGCTTCAGTAAGTGCGCGTATGGCATTGAATATCCGTTTCTGCATTTCGGGATTTGACCTCTGTACAGCATTCATCTCGATTGAATTCTCGAATTCGCCTGTCGCTACGGAAGAAACGGCTCCTCCTCCCATTCCGATCCGGTAATTGTCGCCTCCCATAATAATGATTTTTTCTCCGTCCTCAGGGAGGTCCTTCAGGCAATCTTCACGCTTTGCAAAACCAACGCCACCGGCCAGCATGATAACCTTGTCGTAACCGTACCTCTTTTCATTTTCCTCATGTTCAAACGTAAGGACCGATCCGCAGATCAGCGGTTGTCCGAATTTATTGCCGAAATCACTTGCACCATTCGAGGCTTTCACGAGGATCTCTCCCGGGGATTTGTAAAGCCATCTCCGGGGATTGATTGCATTTTCCCAGGAACGATCCTTCTCCGACCTTGTGTAGGATGTCATATAAACGGCAGTCCCTGCAAGAGGAATGCTTCCTTTCCCCCCGGCCATCCGGTCGCGGATCTCTCCTCCGGATCCTGTGGCTGCTCCATTAAAAGGCTCCACGGTGGTAGGAAAATTATGGGTCTCAGCTTTTATTGAAATGACAGAGCGGATCTCTTTTATCGCAAAGAAATCCGGCTTGTTCTGTGTAACAGGTGCAAATTGCTCGATCACAGGTCCGTCAACAAAGGCAACATTATCCTTGTATGCAGAAACAAGGAAATTCATATTTACCTTCGATGTTTTCTTAATAAGGTCGAAAAGAGATTCCGGCAGTTCATTGCCATCTATAATAAAGGTACCGTTAAAGATTTTATGCCTGCAATGTTCTGAGTTTACCTGGGAAAAACCGAATACCTCGCTGTCGGTCAGCGGCCTCCTCAATTTTTTACTCAGATCCTCAAGGTAGCCTATCTCTTCTTCGTTTAATGCAAGACCTTCCTGCTTCTGGTATTTCCGGATATTCTCAACAACTTTGACCGGTTCAGGGCGCCTGTCGATGACAAAGATATTCTGGTCAAGCATTTCATACCTGTTCTGAAGCATGCGGTCGAAGTCGTAACAATCCTCGGTGACCGGGTTAAATTCCTCAATCCTCTTTACACCCGGCACACCCATATTCTGTGTGATCTCAACGGCATTTGTGCTCCAGGGTGTGATCATTTCCTGCCTTGGCCCGATGAAGAAACCGTTCAATGTTACAGTTCCCAGGAACTCAGCTGAGCCGAACAGCCAGCAAAGTTTGGCAATGTCGAAATCCTTCAATTCAGCAGAAGAATCGACTGCATAGAAATGCTCCGGGGTCTTGAAGAAAAGTACCATGGTATTTAATTACGAATTAACAATTACGAATTACGAAATTTCTTAGCATCGCCATCCCTGCAAAAGCCGGGACACTATCCGTTATTACCGCGAAGGCGGGAATCCTTCTTCACTGAACTCCCGAACTTAAATACCGCTCCGTTTCAATCGCCGCCATGCAGCCTGAACCTGCTGCCGTGACAGCCTGCCGGTAATAGTGATCCTGGACATCGCCGCAGGCAAAGATTCCTTCCACCGATGTTCGGGTTGCCCCCGGAATAGTTGTTATATAACCCTTCTCATTCATATCGATCTGTCCCTTGAAGACCTCGGTATTCGGTGAATGACCGATGGCAACAAACAAACCCGTAACTTCAAGTTTACGTTCTTCGCCAGTTTTAACATTGTGCAATTTCACCCCGGTCACACCTGAGGAATCGCCCAGTACTTCACTGACTGCGCTGTTCCAGACCATTTCAATGTTGGGTGAATTGAACACCTTGTGCTGCATGGCTTTAGAGGCCCTCAGTTCATCGCGTCGATGGATCATATAAACTTTTTTGCAAAGTTTGGAAAGGTAGGTCGCTTCTTCGGCCGCAGTATCGCCTCCTCCGACGATTGCCACATCCTGGCCGCGGTAAAAGAAACCGTCGCAGGTTGCGCATCCCGAAACACCCTGACCCATGTATTTGCGCTCAGATTCAAGCCCCAGCCACATAGCGGAAGCTCCGGTGGCGATAATAACGGTTTCTGCCAGGAACGATTTGCCATCATCTGCTTCAACCAGGAACGGGCGGGTGGAGAAATCAACTTTCGTAACAATTCCGAACCGGATATCTGTTCCAAACCGTTCCGCCTGTTTTTTAAAGTCTTCCATCATTTCCGGTCCTTTGATCCCCTCGGGATAACCCGGATAATTTTCAACTTCCGTTGTAATCGTAAGTTGACCGCCCGGCTGTAACCCCTGATACATAACAGGTTTCAGATCTGCCCTTGCGGCATAGATCGCCGCAGTATAACCAGCCGGTCCTGATCCGATTATCAGGCACCGGACTTTTTCTAAATTTTCATTCATGGAGATATGTTTAAAGAAGGTGCAAATTTAGTGATTTATCTGATGTGGATGCTTTTTAGAAATGATGCTGGATGCCGGATGCTGGATGTAAAAATAATCATATCTTTACACCTTCATATTTCCAAACCTAAAAATATTATGAAAAAATTCTACGCTCTATGCGCTGTGATTTTCACGGCTATGTCTCTTTTTGCAGCTCATGTACCTGTTGAGGAAGCGAGGAATATCGCAACAACTTTCTTTCAGCATTATTCCCAAAATCCTATCCTAACCGACACCAGGATGATAACATATGAGGGCACTACGACCTATTACTGTTTTACGTTCGATCCGGCAGGGTTTATCCTGATTGCTGCAGATGATGCTTCCATACCCGTCCTCGGTTATTCGTTTGAAGCCACGATGCCGGAAGTGATCTCCAACCCATCTGCAAAGGAATGGCTTGAAAATTACAGTCGTGAGATTGTTTCGATCATCAGCAATAGCCTTGATAACAAGGAAACCCTGAAAGCATGGGAACAGCTCAGGAAAGGAATATTTCCGTCAGAAACAAAAGATGTCAGCCCGCTGCTGGTATCAACCTGGGACCAGGGATGTTATTATAATACACTCTGCCCGGCCGATGCCCAGTCATTCTGGTCATGCGGGCATACCTATACCGGTTGTGTTGCCACTGCCATGACCCAGATCATGAAGTATCACAACTTCCCGCCGCAGGGCGTGAGTTCACATACCTATACACATGATGTTTATGGTGTTCAGACAGCCGATTTCGGAGCGACCACATACAATTGGGCATCCATGCCAAACAACGTTACAGCAAATAATACGGAGGTGGCAAGGATCATGTATCACGCCGGGGTATCCGTCAATATGGATTATGCACCGGATGGCTCTGGCGCGTACAGCGAGGATGTACCGTTTGCCTTTATGAATTATTTCAACTACCAGCCCGGAATTGAGATCAGGTACAAGAACAATTTTCCGAATGTAGCAGACTTCGAAAGCCTGATCAGGACTGAACTTGACCAGCAGTTGCCTTTGTATTACAGTGGTTCCGGCAGTGGTGGAGGACATGCCTGGGTTTGCGACGGGTACCGCTTAAGCGACAACAAATTCCATTTCAACTGGGGATGGTCGGGATCGAGCAATGGATGGTATACCATCGGGAATCTTAATCCGGGCGGAAGTACATTCAATGACGGCAATGCTGTTGTTTTGCACATAAAACCGAACAATGCGAACATGATCGTAAGGTTTCTCCACCCGGCAAACAACGCTGTGATCGGTGTCGGAAATGCAGTTGAAATTGAAGCTGCCACAGTAAGAGGCACGCCGGCCGGCATGAAGCTGTTCATTGACAACAACGAAATCTTTTCCACATCAAATGATACACTGTTATATACCTGGAATACAAATACTGACGATTTGGGAAGCCATTTTGTAAAGGTAATTTCGTACAACGCCACAGATACGGGTTATTACAGCATCAACCTGAACGTTGCTGAATGGATCACACAGGCGAGTGGATTCCCCATTCCTTCGAGGGGCATCAACTACCTTTCTGCCGTTGATTCAAACATTGTATGGGGCAGTGCTTATGACATCAACAATCCGACAGGTGCCTGTGAGGACTTTACCCATACTGACAACGGCGGAGATACCTGGATCCCGGGTACCATCACCAATACAGCAGGATTGTCAAGTGCAATGATCTTTGCAACAAGCGATACAAGGGCTTATGTGCCGATGTACAAGGTATCAGGGACAAAGCCCCAGGGAATTTATATGACAGATGATGCAGGCCTTACCTGGAGCCGTCAGACGACGGCTTCATTCAGCAACAGCGCGTCATTCCCGAACTGTGTGCATTTCTTCAATGAGAATGATGGATGGTGCATGGGGGATCCGATCGGTGGGGATTTCGAAATATATACGACGACAAATGGCGGAACCACATGGACACAGGTCAGCGGGTCTAACATCCCTAATCCTGTTTCCGGAGAATTCGGCGTTGTAGGTTATTATTCAGCTGTTAATGATACTGTATGGTTCGGCACAAATAAGGGACGGGTATACAGATCCACCGACAAAGGATTGACCTATACTGTGGCTACTGTTACCCCCTTAAACGGGAAATATATCAAACCCTCTTTCAGGAACGGATCACACGGGCTTGTACAGGACAAAGATGCAGGAACGACAGGTACGCTGTGTGAATCATTCGATGGTGGTGTTACCTGGACGCTTGCAAGTACAACAGGACCGGTTTATGCTACAGATCATATGTATGTACCGGGGACCGACAACACATGGGTTACAACGGGATCCACCGGAACCAATGGAACTTCTTACTCATTCAACGGTGGCCACAACTGGACTGATTTCTCAGGTACACAGGGAGCGCAGTATATGCAGATGACCTGGGTGAACAACCATTGCGGATGGGCTGGCGGAGTGAATGTCAGTGAAACAGAAGCCGGGATCTACAAGTACATCGGGGTACTTATGCCGCCTCTTCCCTCTCCTACCGGCCTGAATGCTGATGTAATAGGCCATAATGTTAATCTGAGTTGGGACAAGCCATCGTTTGACAGCATTTCGATGACACTGGAAGGGTACAATATGTATCGAGACGGTATGAAACTGAATGTCGGCCTGATCTCAGGGCTGACCTATGATGACCTGGGTGTACCGAGCGGCCAGTATACGTATTGCGTAAAAGCCGTATACAATGCCGGGGAGTCGACCGGGAACTGTGCGACGACCGATATCGCTGTCTCAGTTTCTGAAGCCGGTCAGGCAAATCAAATTTCGATCGCACCCAATCCTGCATCCGCGCATTTCACTATTCGTTCTAATACACCCATGACAGAGATCCGCCTGACTGATTTTTCAGGAAGGGAAGTGTATCATTCAGTAGGAAATGGGACTTCAGTTACGATCCCAGTTACCGATTATCCCGAAGGGATGTATTTACTTTCTGTGATCACCGATAAGGACGTTGTAAGCAAAAAAGTAGTGGTTAGGCATTGATCTTACAATAGCAGCATTCAGACCCTGTCAGAGTCCTTGACCCTGACAGGGTCTTTTTTTGATCAACCTTCCAGAAATCTATCATTTAATGGTGAGTGATTTAATCCGGCCTTATGTGCTTCAATAAATTGAGCTTTATCATCGAACCAGCCCAGGATTTTCTTTGTTGGAATATTGGTATCTGATAATGATAGTATTGTTCCATATGATGACCAGGGATAATGCCACATATTATCAGTAAATCCATGATGGACTGGATTTTTATGAATATAGACGATCAACTGCTTCATGTAATTCATTGAATCGACTTCGATCCGCTTGAAAGGCCTTTGAAAAAGTGATCCTGTCCTTGAGATATCCTTATTCAAATATTGACAATAAGCATTAAATAAGTCCGAAAAGTAGAGATGCGGGGACTTTAAAATTGCATTGACAGGCTCATTTACCATGGCAGATTTAAGGACCCTGTCAGAGTCGAGGCCCCTGTCAGGGTCATAATTTTTTACTTTTTTTTTTGGCACCGGAAGCTGCGTACAATCAATTTCATTGATGTTTTTTATCCGAATCAGGAAATGAAAATGGTTTGGCATCAGGCAGAATGCAATAGTTTCCGCAATTGGGTCAATATATTTCTCATGTAATTGAAGAAAATGAAAGAAATTATCATTTGTTAAAAACAGATTTTCTCCATTATTCCCCCGGTTGTAAATGTGGAAATATTTTCCATGTTCAAGCTTTGTTGTTTTGGCCATTTTCAAGTAATATTATTCCCATTTGCTACTTGAATAAATGCAAGTAGTAAAACGGAAAAGATTATTTGAACATTAATCGGCTTTTTTTGAAAAGGTAATACGTTTTTCAGGATTTTTTTTTAAAAAAAAAGGTTATGACCCTGACAGGGTCTTGGACTCTGACAGGGTCCAATTGTAGGATTGGTTGGAGGACCCTGACAGGGTCTTGGACTCTGACAGGGTCCAATTGTAGGATTGGTTGGAGGACCCTGACAGGGTCTTGGACTCTGACAGGGTCCAATTGTAGGATTGATTGAAGGACCCTGACAGGGTCTTGGACTCTGACAGGGTCCCATTGAAGGAATCATCGGAAGAACCTGATACGGTTCTTTTAGTAAACCCCGTTGGTACTGAAAACTTTTCAGTCTTCAGAAAAGATAATGATGCATAAGAAAGCGGGCTTCTCAGTAAATTGAAAATTCTATTTCAAAATAAGAAACCTCCCGGAAGCAAAATCCGCTCCCTTTGTCAACAAACAGGTATAAACCCCTGCCGGAAGAGATGATCCATCCAAATGGACTGTGTGTTTCCCCGGTTTCATTATCAGACCTTCGAAAGGCATTGCAGCCAGCCTGCCGGTCATGTCGATGATCCGAATCGTTACAATTCCGGCGTCATCCATCGAAAATTTAACGGAGGCAGATGCTGTAAAAGGGTTGGGTGTGATATCGTCCAGCCGGATCCTGTTTCCACCACGGTCTGCGGATCCCCCGGATCCTATCCCGTGAATTCCTCCTCGATTCAATATAGCAAGCCCTGCAGGGGTGCCGATCCATTTGTTTCCCAGTTTATCAACAGACACCGAATTAATGATATTGGACGGGAGGGGCGAATTCGAGGTATCAAAGACGGTCCAGGTTGTGTTGTAAAAGCTGACCAACCCTCCATCCCGGGTTCCAATCCAGATCGTGCTGTCAATATCAATGGCAATCGAGGTAACATTATTGACAGGCAATCCTGAATTAGAAGTATTGAATATATGCCAGGCCGGGTCATCAAATTTTGCAAGCCCGCCCGTCATTGTTCCAATCCAGGAAATTCCGGAACTGTCAACTGCCACTGCCTGGATCGTATCACAGGGCAGTCCGGAATTCCCTGTATTGAATATCATCCAGCTTAAATTGTCATAACGACTCAATCCTGATGCAGTGCCTATGATTATAACGGAATCTTTTTCAACTGCAAGGACTGATACCGAACTATCATAGGTCGATGGACCGGCAGCAATCAGCGTCCAGTGCGACCCGTCGTACCTCACAAGCCCGTTGTCGGTTCCGATCCATTTGGTTCCCTTTTTATCCCTGACGATCGCAGTCACGCATTTACCAGGTATGACAGAATTAGAAGGAGTGTATGCATCCCAGAAATAGCCGTCGAAAATGACCAGCCCTCCAGCATTTGTGGTTGTCCGTCCATCCGTGCCGATCCATAGCTTGCCATTGTTATCCTCCATCAGGCATTTTATACTGTTTGCAGGTAGCCCGGAATTGTCCATCGTGAAAGTAGTCCAGTTGTCATCATCGAACCGGGTCAGTCCGTTGACGGTACCGATCCATTTGACTCCATCCTCCTGGAATGTGACAGCATTCACGGTATCTCCGGCTATCCCGGAATTTGCTTTGTTGAAGACTTTCCAGTCCGACGTTTGACTATGGACATGAACACAAAGAACCAAAGAAATGAGTAAAAACAAATTCTCTATGCGTATGTGTCCAGTAACGGAAATAAAACGAATGCTTTTAATCATATCTGTGGATGATCAGAAAATCAATGTAAATTTATTAAATATCGGATTCATTTTACCATCTTGATGAATCTGCAGTGATTCGTTTAGGTAATCCCGAACCTGATCGGACATCGCAACTATTTTTGCCGGGATGAAAAAAGAAAAGGATAAATTTTCTAAAACTTTTTGTACATTTGCCAACCTTTCTGAAAAAGGAAGGTTTCGGGGCGTGGCGCAGTTGGCTAGCGTACTTGCATGGGGTGCAAGGGGTCGGAAGTTCGAGTCTTCTCGCCCCGACAGATCAAAGCCTTTTCGGCAAAGCCGGAAGGGCTTTTCTATTTTGAAGCGATGCATGCCTGCATGCAGGAGCTGAAAAATAATCATCCTTCATATCCCGAAAAGATGCTCTTGACCGAAGGGAGACATCCATCTTCTCATCAACAATTGCAAAAAAGCCCGGATTGTACGAACATGATTTACCATCATTTTTTCGCTGTGGGTAGTATGACCATTGGAAAATAGCACAGCCCAAGCTTGAAGGGGTAGTTCATTTTGCTGTCCTTAAATTAAAGCATCCATTTCTGTGATGATCTTTAAGGGTCATCACAGAAATGCGTACTGGATTTTTGATTTATTCAGAACCCCCTCTACCCCCAACTTTCTTAGTCGCGATCCTCGCCAGGCATCCGATTAATTCCCTACTTTTGCCATAGTAATTAACCTGACCGGTTTCATCTCCATACTTTTTATGAAGAAATCTGACCTTCTCGTTTTAGGAGTGATCATGGCCTTATTACTGCCGTTTTTCATTTTCTCCGAGGTGTTGACAACGTACGAGACACTGAATGCAGAACATGCTTACCTGATGAGCTTCATCAAGTTTGCCATACTGGCAACCTTTGGTGAATGTCTCGGGTTGAGGATCCGCACCGGGGTATATTATAAACCGGCTTTCGGATTGCTTCCCCGTGCCATTGTCTGGGGATTCCTCGGAGTCAGCATAAAAATGGCCTTTGTGATCTTTGGCGAAGGTGCACCCATGATGCTGAAAACCATGGGAGTCCATTATCAGGATGTGAACCCTGCGGATATTTTGCGTCAGACCAGCTTCAGTTGGATAAAACTATTGACCGCATTCAGTGTCAGCCTTACTTTGAATCTTTTTTTCGCCCCTGTTTTTATGGCATTTCACCGTATAACAGACACCCATATACAAAACACGGGTGGCAGCCTGAAGAGGTTTTTTTCACGGATCCGGGTCAGCCAAATCATTAAAGAGGTCGATTGGAGGTATTTCTGGGATTTTGTTCTAAAAAGGACCATCCCGTTGTTTTGGATACCTGCCCAAACCCTCAATTTCATGCTTCCCGAAGGATACCGTATCCTGGTGGCTGCTGTATACAGTGTGATACTGGGTATCTTGCTTTCCATTGCAGGCATGCAGCGGTTGAAACGGTTTTAAAACATTATCATATCCTACATATACATTTTTTTCGAACCTGGTTGTATTTTATTAGCTATCCATTTTATCCTCCCCGTCAGATGATTTTTTCCTTTACTTTGCAATATGCCAATCTACCTCGCTTCGCTAAATTCCGGAAGTAACGGAAACTGTTATTATATCGGGAACGGCAAAGACAATGTATTGATTGATGCCGGCATTTCCTGCCGCAATACTGAACGAAGGCTGGCCCGGCTTGAATTATCGGTTCGGGATGTCAATGCAATTTTCATCACCCATGAACACATTGATCACATCCGCGGCGCCGATGTACTATCCAGGAAATTTGGAATTCCCGTCTATATTACAGAAAAAACCGCCCACAGAAGCCCGGTAAAACTGGACCCGAGGTTCACCAGGTCTTTTCTGGCTGGCAGCACCGTGAATGTTGGTTCCATGACCATCAACCCGTTTCCGAAAAGCCACGATGCATCAGAACCGCATAGTTTTACAGTCACATCAAACGGAATTACAGCAGGCGTATTCACCGATATCGGGATACCTTGCCAGCATGTGATAAACCACTTCAGCTCATGTCATGCCGCCTTCCTGGAGTCGAACTACGATGACGAGATGCTTACAAACGGGCGCTATCCCCGTCACCTGAAACAACGGATCCGGGGAATGGAGGGACACCTCTCAAATGACCAGGCACTGGATCTTTTCTTAACGCACCGGCCGCCCTGGATGAAACTACTGATCCTGTCCCATCTTTCGGCTGAAAATAACCGCCCTGAATTGGTTCAAGAATTGTTCAGCAGGAATTCCAATGGTACAAAAATCTTTGTAGCCTCAAGACATAAAGAAACAGAGCTGTTCTGTGTTGATATATAAGCAAAAGGTCATGACACTGATAAAAATTACCCTTGCACAATTATTGCTGGTTGTCCTCCTTATTCCACTCCCAGTTCTCGCGCAACTGAACCCCTTTTTCAAGATTACCGGGAACACCCTTGGAATTCCCGGGCTGACAAGCACAAATGTGCTTGCCATCAGCCCGGATCATACAAAATTAATGGTCAGTTCAAGTGAGAAACATTGTATTTCTTATCTGAAACAAAATACATCGACCAAAGACTGGTATCTTTTTCAGAATGTGTTCCTCGATTCCCTGAATGCCACAAATTCCCCCGATAACCAGGTTGCATTTTCTAATGACGGGAAGAATCTCTATGTTTCATTTTACAGCTACGGCAATAGAATATGCAATTTTTCCTTTGATCCGGATGCTGACACTCTTCGACTTGTGTCGGTAAGCCCGGAAACTGATACGATTTACTACGGCTCGCCGAATACCCTGATCGTTGCGCCCGGCGGCCGCTATGTTTACGGGATTTCATACCTGTCGCTTATGAGGTATGAAAGGAATCTCCTGACAGGTGATTTGACTTTCAAAGATACACTCGGTCTTCCCAGTATGGCCGATTACGATATGAGGATAAGCCCTGACGGCAAGAACCTTTACCTGATATCAACTGCCCGCTATTTAAGGAATTACAGGATCAACCAGTCCGACGGTAGCCTCAACCTGGTTGAAACCATCAGTTATACCTCTCAGAATAACATTCTTGGCCTTACCTATCCGAACTGTCTGGACCTTGATAAAGAAGGGAAATACCTCTATGTCGCATCAAACGAACTGTCGATATTCTCAAGGAACACGACAGACGGAACCCTCACCTTTATCGCAAACCAGGGAAACCTGGGAAAGGAAGACATTGTCAATGGTTACGTCAGGCGGATCGAAACGATGTATGCAGATAAAATAAGCAATAACAGAGTCCACCTGCTGTCATACCGGGATGGCTGGATCCTGATGGATAAAGTCCCGGGGATTGACACGCTGGTGTTTGACAGGATTGTCGGCGGGGAAAGTTATAATTACACCTTCGATAAAACAATCCTCTCCGAAGACACCAATGTATTCATAATCAATCGTGGCACAAGTTCACTCACCCGGTATGAGATCGGATCAGACACCGTAAAGAAAGCCCAGGTTATCCATGCTTACCAGGATGCCCTCAGCTACCTGACAAATCTGATCCTATCGGTGGATGAAAAGAAATTCTATGCAAGCAATATGGGACATGTATCTGTATTCGGTCGGAATGATACGACAGGATTATTGTCATTTAAAGGATATGTTGATTGTCCCGGATGCTCTGATTACGGATCCTTCTGCATCAACTCCACGGGAAGAAATCTTTATGCAAGCTCAACCTCGGTTTGCGTTTTCCGGTTGAAGGAAGGAGCCGATCTGCCTGAACTAATCCAGAACTACCAGGTCAAATATGCAGGCCAGGTCATTCTACTTTCAGCTGATGACAAATTCCTGTATGCCATCTCTGAGTATGGCGGATCCATAAAGATATTCAGTGTTGATACGGCAGGGATGATCACCTATCTTGCAGATTTCCAGCCCGGCTTCAGCTTATCTGCGCTTTGCATGAGTGATGACAACAGGTTCATGTATGCTGTATCCCAGAGCGATCATATTTTTGCGGTATTTTCGAGGGATTCTTCCAATGGCAACCTGACCGAGATCCAGCGACTCAATGCCTCAAATTATAACAATTACAACCTGGACTATACCTATCTTATCAAATTAAGCAAGGATGGCAAATTTATCTACACCGGCTCCATCGAACGGCCGATCTGTATCCTTTCAAGGGATTCTGTTTCCGGACAGGTCACTGTTGTGGGATCAACCGGTTATGACACATATTCCGACATCTACCGTCCAAGAACACTCACATTCTCGAATGACAGCCGGTACCTTTATGTCACAACGGAGTGGTGGAAGAATGCACTGACCATATTTACCCGGGATACGGTCACCGGTCTGCTATCAAAGTTTAAGACCTTCCGCGAAGATGACCCGCAGATCCAGATCGGAGGCCCGTTAAAGCTTCTCAATGACAGCAGGGATCGCTTTCTTTACGCCCTGGGTTGGGATTTTATCTCCGGTTACCGCATTGACCCGGTCATGGAAGACACCCTTCACCGGTTGGGCCTGAATACTGTTGACATTTACTCAAATCCTTTTTATCAGGATTATATCTGGTCGGTCTCATCTTTGAATCAGAATGAAATCCATACTGCTGATACAGGATGGATATACCTTCATGTTACTGACGAGTTCAATCAGATCAGGATTGATTCTGTCTATATCGATACCATTTCGGGTTCCTGGATCGGTGAAAGAACAGGGATTTCGGTTGTTTCAGTCTCGCCAAATCCATCAGACGGTCATGTTATTCTTCATTCCTCCGGGCAGGCCAAAGGAGAACTGACATTCGTCTTGTATAATATACTGGGAAACCAGGTATGGAACGGATCAACCACAGCTTCGGGTGATTTCACAAGAAAGATCGATTTCTCAAATAACCCCCGCGGAATGTATTTCCTGAAGGTGGTATCCGAAAACAAAACTGGAATATTGAAATTGATTTTCAGATAAAGATCAGTTTGTTTTCCTGCCCAAAATTACGACACCTTCAGTATAGCTCGAACCGTTGCCCCATTTGTCGGAATAGTCGCAGGAATCATTGGTTTCTTCCGGGTAATATGCTGATGTTACCGGCATCAGTGAAATTACCTCGTATCCATATGCGTTCAACCTGCTGATGGCAGTTTGTACATCTTTTGTCAGTCGTTCACCGTCAACGATAGCACGGGAAGAAAGAAAATAGGCCTTCACAAAAACAGTTGTATTCATTTTTCCTGCCAGTTTATTGTTTAAGATATTCCGGATTTTTTGATAAAGATATTAAAATTATTACAACATAAATATAACGGGAAAATGGTAAGTTATATTCTGTCTTTCCAATTCCACCATTTAAGTTTTTCCGGATCCCTCCGGTTATCTTCAGTTTCTGCAAAATAAACGGCACAACGGAAAACATATAAAAGACACCTGTCCTGGACCATTCCGGCAATCCGGTTTGATTGTTCAAACATAAAACCGGGATCCTTCCCTTTCAGGTCATCAACCCTTCTGATACCTATATTCCAGAGATCCACAGCTATTGACTTACCAACCCCGGGGATGACCTGCAATTGCTTCAATGACTCTTCCCTGGTCATGCTTTTTTTTTGTAATAAGGATGATCTGGTAAAATTAGTGAACATTCCGTCCATTTAACAGCGGAACCTTACAGAAATTATCGACATCCCGGTTACGCATACAAGCACCTCAAGAACAGCAGCAGCCTGTATACCATGAATGACCTTCCTTATTTTCTTGTGTCGTATTCTGGCCGGGTCTTGAAAAAAGTCAGCGGAAAAAAAATACATAAGGAATCACGAATTCTAACAGGGTATACAGTCTTCATTGGAACAAGGAAAATAATCTGCCATTAATTTATCATATCCAACAAAAATTTACCCTGCTTTCAGTTCTGATCATTTTTGTTTTATATTTGTTTGGTATGACAACTGAGCGCAAATGAACTCTTATTCACAAATCTTCTGAATTATGAAACATCCATTCTTTTTTCTTCTTGCAATTTCCCTTTTTCTGATTGCTGTTCTGATCTCCTGCAAGAAAAATAATGATGACACGCCACCTCCCCCACCTGCTTCTAAGGTAGGGCTGGTCAGTGGTGTGGGAGGATTCGACGATCGCGGGTTCAATCACCTGGCCCTGCTTGGTCTTCAGCGTGCAGATAACGATTTGAATGTTGACGTTAAGAGTCTCGAGAGTTTTGACACCGCTCAAATCAGGCAGAACATCAACTATTTTGTACTGAATGGATATAACCTCATTATTACGCTTGGATATGATGCAGCAGCACCAACTCTCCAGGCTGCAACCAGCAATCCAAATATAAAGTTCGCATTGCTGGATTATTCTTCCCCAAGCACCCCGTCAAACATGATCTGCTTCGTATTCAAGGTCGATCAGTCGGCCTTTATTTGCGGATTCTTAGCTGCATATTGGGCCATGGTGAAGGATCCAGGCAACCCGGTTGCCGGATGGATCGGGGGTCCTGATATCCCCGAAATTGAAAATTTTAAAACCGGATACACAGGCGGGATTCAGTATTTCAACAATTTTTACCATAAATCAGTCGGGGTGAATGGTTTTTTTGCAACCAGTTTCAGTGATACTTTGCAAGGGGCTATACTTGCCGACAGCCTGATCAATACAGGTGTAAAGGTGATCTTCCCGTTTGCAGGAAAGACAGGGAACGGGGCGCTGTATAAGTTACAAGACCATGGATTTTGGGGAATCGGGGTCGACATTGATCAGTATGTCTCAATCCCTCAGGTTTCATCAGTTCTTCTGACATCCTGCCTCAAAAAGCTTGATAATACTGTCTACAATGTGATCTATTATCATACTTCAAGCGGCTTCGGAAGCCAGAAGGTCTATTACGGGAACCTTGCGACATTTGATGTGGATATTGCTGCATACCATGATTACGAGGCTTCTATTCCCGACAGTATCAAAAATAATATCACCTCAATACGGGCAGGAATAATTGACGGAACAATCCATACGGGTGTTACTAAATGATCGATGAATTGATATAGGGGACACACCGGTCTCATTCTAAAGCTTTCTTTACATAAAAGGACATGAATGGAGTGGCCGGGGGTGGGGTCGGAAAATCAGAACTGATGGTATATGAATAATATTAATGAAAGCAGGACCAGGCGCCAATTTTCATTCCAGGTCACCACGCTGGTCGGGAGCTCTGTCTGTAACTTCATCAGGATCTGCAAAGGGATGAGATTTCAATCCCGTTACACTCTCCGGCTGGTCCTTTCGTTCATCGTCGCTCTTATTTTTGAATTACCGTCTCTATTCGAAAAAGCTATATGGACCGGCAGGTTAAAAAAAATTAAGATCAATGAACCCCCGGTATTCATTATCGGATTCTGGCGCAGTGGCACTACAATGCTTCATAACGTGCTTTGTCTTGACCCGAAAGCCGCATATGTGACCACTTTTCATGCTGTTTTCCCTAACCTTGTCCTGAGCCAGACATGGCTGAAAAAATTGACCAACCTGATCCTTCCGGCGAACAGGCCTTTTGACAATGTTCCCTGGGATATGGATTCACCGCAGGAAGAGGAATTTGCTCTATTCAATATGCAACCGGTCAGCTTTTACAAATTTTTCCTGTTCCCGGAACAGTATGATGAAATTTACGAGCATCATTTTTCCTTTAAGAATTATCCTGAAAATGTGATCTCCAACTGGAAAAAACAATACCAGATGCTGATGCGCAAAGCGATGATCAATACCCATGGAGTACGTTACATAGGAAAGAATCCGTGCAACCTTCCGAAGGTCAGGTTGCTGAAAGAAATGTTTCCCGACGCAAAGTTCATTTATATTTCAAGAAACCCTTACAAGGTCGTTGAATCCCTTTACCAGTTCTTTCACTCAATCATCCCTGGTATCCAGCTCCAGGAATCCAGCGGACTTCCGGACAGGCAAAGGATTGCAAAGCTATATGCTGATGCAGCCGATGAATATCTTCTGATAAAATCAATAATTCCGCCGGCAAATCTTGCAGAGATTCGGTATGAGGATCTGCTGAAGGACCTGCCGGGAACGATTCGCCAGATCTATGCTGACATGGGGTTTGAAGGTTATAACGAGGTCCTGCCGCATCTCCGGTCATACCTGGATACAATCGACAAATGCAACCTGAAAATAGTGGAAGTTCCTGATGAGACAAAGGCCATTGTCAATCAGGTTGCCAGGAGTTCCATAGAGAAACTTGGGTATCCTGTAGAAAGCCCGCATTCGTTCTCTGTAGCATAATTTTCGTCCCACTCCACCCCCTCTTAAAGGAAAAATTCTATCTTTGCATAGAATTAATCTAAATAAATTGCCAACACTTTTTGATCTGCATGAGGGAGAGAGCGGAATAATAGCCAAAGTCAAGGGGCGCGGAGCATTCCGGAAAAGGATCACCGAGATGGGATTCATCAAAGGGAAAGAGGTTTTTGTTGTTAAATCGGCCCCATTGATGGATCCGGTCGAATATAAGATCATGGGATACAATGTGTCGCTGAGGCATAGCGAGAGCCGTCTCATCGAAGTGATCTCACCGATTGGCAATGACCTGGACCAACACCAGGATGACGGGGAATTAATCAAGACGATTCATGGAGAAGAAAAATCAATTGATCCTGCGTTCAGAGATAAAGGGAAGATTATCGAAGTTGCGCTGGTTGGGAATCCGAATTGCGGGAAGACAACACTTTTCAATTTTGCATCAGGCTCACGGGAACATGTGGGGAATTTCAGTGGTGTAACTGTAGATTCCAAAACAGCAAGTTTCCGCCAGGATGGATATACATTCAGGATCACCGATCTTCCGGGAACCTATTCGTTGACTGCCTATTCGCCTGAAGAGCTTTACGTAAGAGACCATGTTCTTACCAGGCTCCCTGATGTTGTCGTTAATGTTGCAGACGGTTCAAACCTGGAGCGGAACCTTTTCCTGACCACACAGCTCATCGACATGGACATCCGCGTCGTTATTGCGCTGAACATGTATGATGAACTGGTGAAACGTGGCGATCAACTCGACTTTGACCGGTTGGGAAAACTGCTTGGTATACCCGTCATTCCTACAATAAGCTCAACAGGAGAAGGAATCCGTGAACTCTTCTCCCGCGTCATTGATGTATTCGAAGACCGTGACCCGGTAATCCGGCATGTCCATGTGAATTATGGCCAGGACATTGAACGATCGTTGAAAAATATCCAGGATCAGATATGGAAAGATAAAGCACTGACGGATATGTTCTCTTCCAGGTACCTGGCCATAAATCTTCTGGAAAAAGATGCAGAAGTAACCGAAAAGATATCCGGCTCCCCGCATTTCCCCGAAATCAGGCAGGCTGCAGAAAAGGAGATCAGCCGGCTTGAAACTCAATTCAATGAAGATTCCTCCACTCTGATCACAGATGCAAAATATGGATTTATTGCCGGTGCATTAAAAGAGACATACACGGTAAATCCTCCCATCCGGAAGGGAAAAACGAAAAGTGAAAAGATTGATTCGTTCCTCACCCACAGGCTGCTTGGATTTCCCTTGTTCCTGGTATTCCTCTGGATCATGTTCCAGTCGACTTTCCTGCTTGGTCAGTACCCTAAACAGTGGATAGAATCGCTAGTTTCAGATCTTGGTAACTTTCTTACCGGAGTGATCCGGCCGGGACCATTAAAGGACCTTCTCATAGACGGAATTATCAATGGAGTCGGTAGTGTGATCGTATTCCTGCCCAATATCCTGATCCTTTTCCTCTTCATTTCCCTTATGGAAGATACCGGGTATATGGCCCGGGCAGCATTTATCATGGACAAACTGATGCACAAGATGGGACTGCACGGCCAGTCATTCATTCCACTGATCATGGGATTTGGCTGCAATGTTCCGGCCATCATGGTTACACGGACGCTGAAAGACAGGAATGACAGGCTTCTGACGATGCTGATCAATCCCTTCATGTCGTGCAGTGCGCGCCTCCCCGTATACATCCTTCTCACAGGGGCAATATTCCCGGAACATGCCGGCTCTGTGATCCTCGGACTATACCTGACCGGTGTGATCCTTGCTATTCTAATCTCGATCATCATGAAAAAGACATTGTTCAGGAGCAATGAGGCGCCGTTTGTGATGGAACTACCTCCCTACCGCATGCCAACAAGCAGGGTTATCCTCCGGCACATGTGGGAAAAGGGTCAGCAATACCTGAAGAAAATGGGAGGCGTGATCCTTATTGCCGTCATCATCATCTGGGCATTGGAGTATTTCCCTGAAGGGAACAAGGCAGATCCGCAGAACCGACTCGAGAACTCCTATATAAGCAAGATCGGAAAGACGTTTGAACCACTTATCCGCCCCCTTGGATTTGACTGGAGGATTGGCGTAAGCCTGATGACAGGCGCCGCCGCGAAAGAAGTGGTCGTGAGCACTATGGGTGTCCTCTATGGAAATACCCATCCGCATTCAGCGACCAAAGTGACTTCTTTAACGGAAACCCTGAAATCAGTACGGTACCAGGAAGGTCCAAGAAAGGGAGAAAAAATTTTCACCTGGTTATCAGGAATTTCCCTTTTGCTTTTTATCCTGATCTATATGCCCTGCATTGCGGTTATTGCCACCGTCCGCAAAGAATCAGGTCACTGGAAATGGGCGTTGTTCCTGATGACCTATACGACAGTTCTGGCCTGGCTGTTGTCTTTTTCAGTGTACCAGTTGGGTTCATTATTTATCACATCCCTCTGAATATGATACAATTGATCATCACCATATTGATCGTACTAGCAGCAACTGCCATCGCATGCTACAGGTTTGTCCGGTTCTTCTATTCACCGCCTCACAAATGCAGCGGCTGCAGCCAGCTTTATCAATGCTGTCCCCTGGATGATCTGAAAATAAATTCTGTCCCTGAAAAACATAATCAGAAGATTGCAAAAAAGAGATAATCAGCATTCTTCCCGTTGTGATTTCCGTTGGGTCCCCAAAGATTGATAAAAGGCTCAGTTTGTCTTATCTGTCAAAAAGGTATTTCCCTGCAAAACAGGGAAGCTTAGCAAGAAAAATGTCCCATTTCTGCTTGCCTTTTTAATCAGCTTTAAAGCAGTTTTTGCAGAAAAGAAAGTTCTTGGTAAATTTGTATCACATTCGGTTGAAAACCCCGCTTCTGTCCCTCCGGGTTTCCTATAAAATAATTTCTCATGAAGAAGTATATCCTGTTACCATGTATTTGGTCTTGTGTTCTGATGGCTTGCATTTTCACAACATGTAAAAATTATAATGAAGAGGATCTTTACCCCGCTCCCCCTGCCTGTGACACTTCAAATGTCACCTATTCCAGAACCATCATCCCGATCCTGAAAAATAATTGCTATGAATGCCACAGCACCATGATCGCCTCAGGAGGAATAATTCTTGACACATGGGAAGGTGTTTCGTTACCGGCAGGAAACGGCTGGCTTGTCGCTGTCATTAATCACAGGCCAGGATTTCCGCAGATGCCGAAAGGAAGGGATAAATTGCCCGATTGCGATATCAACCAGATTACCAGGTGGGTTAACATCGGTTATCCTGATAATTAACATGAAGGATTAAATACCAACATCATGAGAAGAATTTTACTGGGATTGTTATTGCTTAATTCCTTCCTGGGAATTTCCCAGGGATCTCCTGACTCCGCCGGGAAGAAGAGTCTTGTTGAGGAAACTTTTAAATCATCCAGGGTAATCCTGGGACAGTCAATTGAAAACCCGCCAAACGGAGCCCTCGCATTCATCATCTCACACCATTTCGGGGCGCTCAATACCGGATTTTACGAGTTTTTCGGCCTTGACCAGGCAAGCACCAGGTTAGGCCTTGAATATGGGTTCACGAATTTCTTTGCGTTAGGGATCGGAAGGAGCACTTATGAAAAAACATGGGACGGGTACCTGAAATTCAGGATCCTGAACCAAAGGAAGAGAGGCATGCCCCTATCGCTCGGCGCATATTCCGACCTGTCAGTAAACACATTGAAAGAAACAGATACGACCCGGCCGGATAACTTTAATGTGCGATTGACCTATTGTACAGAGCTTATCATTGCACGGAAATTCGGAGAAATATTCTCACTTCAGCTAACTCCCGTATGGATCCATAAAAACCTCGTTCCAACCAGACAGGATCACAATAATATATTCGCCCTGGGAGCAGGTATCAGTTTCGATGTTTCCGAAAAGGTATCCATTAATAGTGAATATTATTACCTGTTTCCCGGACAACACCTGGATGATTACACGAACTCCTTTTCAATCGGCTGCGATCTTAAGGTGGGCGGGCATATTTTTCAACTTTTCCTCACCAATTCGCAAGGGAACTTTGAGAAGGCTTTCATATCTGAAACAAAAGGCAAATGGTTCAACGGGGATATTTATTTCGGGTTCAACATCCACAGGCTTTTCATCCTTAAAACGCCGAAACCCCGTTAGTCTTTAAGGGCATACCAGATTTTTTATTATCTTGCTCCCGATCCGGATTATTTCTTCCTGAACCGTTTCCTTATGCGAATAAGACCTGACGTAGTTTTCCTTCTGAGTGCCGTACTGCTTAGTCTTGCAGCTCTTTTCTCCGTAGGGTACATGCATCCGGATGAGCACTTTCAGATCCTTGAATTTGCAGGATATAAGCTTGGTATGACAACGGAATCTGATCTGGCCTGGGAATATTCGTATAAGATGCGGCCAGCCTTACAACCAGGCATTACAGTTGTCTTATACCGGGTTTGTTGTTATATCGGGATAATATCACCTTTCACGATCGCTACAATCCTGAGGTTTCTTTCTGCAGGGATCACCTTCCTTTCCATGTGGCTCATGTATAAGGCCTATTCAAAAGAGATCACGAATGAAAAACTCCGTAAATGGTTCCTGCTTTTGTCCTTCTTTATCTGGTTTGCCATCTTCCATGGGGTGAGATTCTCTTCAGAAAACTGGTCAGGAAATATTTTCATCATCGCCTTTGCTCTTTATTATCTGAAAAAAGATAAATGGGGAACATATATCTATGTCCTGTCAGGGATCCTGATGGGCTTATCCTTCATTATCCGGTACCAGTCTGGAATCCTTATTGCCGGGTTCATCCTGTGGAATATCTTCATCCGTAAAGAACGGTTTGTAAATATCCTGGTTCTCATTATGGGGCTGGTTCTTGCATTCTCAACCGGATTGATCATCGACCGATGGTATTATGGTGAATGGACCATTACAGCCTTGAATTATTTCAGCCAGAATATCCTGGAGGATAAAGTTTCGGGGTTTGGTGTTCTTCCCTGGTGGTTTTATTTCTATGCCGTTTTCGTAGAAACGATTCCGCCATTCAGCCTGATCTGGATTGCAGCATTTATCCTGTTTTTTATCTTCCTGAAAAAAGACCCGGTCACATGGATTACATTACCCTTCCTGTTTGTTCATTTTCTGATCGGGCATAAGGAAACCCGGTTCCTGATTCCGCTGATTGGGTTCATCCCTGTTGTTACAATAAAAATGTTTGAGCTTGTTACCAGGAAATGGGACAACAACCTCCTGGAAAGGAAAGCTGTAAGATACATTGTACCTGCATTCTGGATCATCAATCTTTTATTCCTGATTATTGTGATCATACGTCCGGCTGATGAAAGGATCAACTTATTTAAAAAACTGTATGATGATTACCCGAAGCCGGTAACCCTTTATTATGATGGAGAAGACCCGTTTCGTAAAGCAAGGGAAATCTTTTTTTATAGGAGATGGGCCATAAGAACGAAGGCAGTAAAAAACTGGGAAGATATCAATAAAGACACATCCGCATATTGTTTATTTGCAACAAAAACGAACGGCAACATTTCGGTTATCAGGAAAAATTCCAGCCTTATTTATTCCTCTTACCCCCAATTCATCCGGAAAATGAATTTCAATCATTGGGTCGAGCGAACACATTTCTGGAATATTTATGAACTCCGCCGGATTGATTCTCTCCCACCTGGAAACAAAGGTCAGTGACATTCCATTTCGATATGTTTCCCATGTGAGTGAATGATCTGTTTTGCCTTTTGCACGTCATCTTCATTTCCCTGGGCAATTACCAGAAAACGGTTGATTTTTAGATGTTCATGATATTTAACGGCAAAATCCTTTTGGATCCCGATTGTCGTCAGCAATGAAATGATCCCTCCTCCGACCAATCCGATGTCAAACCCGGCAAATGCCCCGACCAGGGCACCGGCTCCGAATAAAAACCCCAGCCCCGGAATAGAAAGGATCCCTACACCCGAAAGCACGCCTAATACAGAACCAAGAACAACACCAATCGAAACCGGTGCATCCTTTAAAATATCATTAGATCTGACATGAATGTGATCGTCTATCAGGTCAGCTTTTCCTACCAGCGATAATTTGGTAACAGGATAGCCCGAGTTTTGTAATTCCTCTATGGCTTCCAATGCTTTTTTGTGTGAATCATATATCGCTATTGTGGATTTCATATTTACTAATTCAAATACAAATATACATTAGAAATGATCTAAATTAGCATAAAAGATGAAATTTCGGAAAGGATCAGATCTGTGTCTCCACACTTAACTGACTTGCAAGGGTCCCAGACTTTTCCATGAGGATGGATCCATTTGATTCATCGAGTGCCTTCTCGTCGGCTTCTTTTCTTGTCATCAGGAACAGATAATCAAATTTTTTACCCTCGACATCCCTGGATGTTGCCAGGTATACAACAGGGATTGCAGCTTTTCCGGGGGAACGGAAAAAAATCCTGAATATAAGCTTCATCAATGGCTGGAAAATGACAGGAGCTTCCCTGCCGATATTTGAATTAACCGGACCCGGACATAGCGCAAAAACTGAATACCTGCAAATTCCATCACGATTTAACTGACGGGAAAGATCAGCGGCAAAAGTTGTCAGCAACAACTTGTAGTACCCGTAAAGCTCGATGCTTTTCCCAATGGAATATGGTCTGTACACCCCAAATGACGCCCAGTCAAATCCCCTGGGATTCCTGTGGGTTTCAGATGATATAAAAATGATCCTGGGAATAGTTGATTTCCTGTTTCCAGTTAAAATTGCTCCTTCCGCGGGAACGTCCGGATGATCCCTGAAACAGTTATTCTTTAGCAGGAGATTGATAAGAAGGTATTTCGAAAAATAGTTTACCATAAACATTTCCTCCAGGCCCTGCCTGGTTTTACGGTCATGACTGGACACCACCCCGGCATTGCAGACAAGGATATCAATCGGGGCAAACTTTTGGCTAATTTCAATTGTAAGGTTACGAATAGATTCAATATCAGAATAATCAACATGTACCATATGCACATCCGATGATCCTGAACGGAGTTTTACTTGCTCACCTTTTTCAGGTATTCCGCTGCGGCAGGCCATGATCACCGTAGCTCCTCTGCGTGCAAGATCCGTTGCGACAGCAAGCCCCAGTCCTGAACTGGCGCCATCCACAAGTACCGTTTTGCCATCAACCCTGTCGCTTTCTGTCAGTTCGCCTGCATTCTCATGTTTCCTGAAAAGATCCAGGATTCCTGTGAGGGTCGCCTGTACCGGGTTATTGTATTTGTTCCGCTTCCTTTTTTCCATATTTGTCTGTCATGAATTTCTGATACCCCAGTGTATAAAGGTCCAGATCCTTTTCTGTGATGTTGAAATCGGTAAGGGAATATTTGTGGGTTCCGTATTTCCTGAATGGATTTTGTTTGTCGGTTTCCCTGAAGCGGTTTCCCTGTGCTTCAGAGAACCCTCCTTGAGCACTATAGATCTTTTCAAGCACTGAAAGTGGTTCATGAACAATTGAATCATAGAAAACATCGGTAAACTTTTGTTCGTTCCCATCCTTTCTCCGGTATTCAATGGTCTTGTCCAGCATATAGCCGGTTTTTCTTATCCAGTGCTCAGCAATCATCCCGGGATCCACATTATCGCTGAATATGGCCCTGCTGAATGCCACCATGCTTAGAAAAGATGGAATTGACTCATAAATGTTCCTGTGTGTGAAGATATACCTTGTTTCGCTGAAGTGCTTTTCAATCAGGTGAGGGAATTCAAGGTGATGGGGTGACTTCAGTATCCATCGTTTCCCGGGGTATTGCCATTGGAGGAGTTTAAGGAGTTTCACTTCATACCGGTAAGCGTCAGACTGGTCGGTATTTTCAAGCCACTGTGAATAGGAAGGTACATGCATGGTCGCTTCAGGTGTGGTACTCAGGAAGGATGCATCAAGGAGAAGGATGTCCTCCTCCGGCAGATCGTATCCTATCGGATGAATGGCAAAAAACCCGGGAGCCATGAACTTTAATGCTCTGACACTCAATTTTGCGGCATTAACGCGGTTATCTTTGCCTTTCCAGGATACATTCCGGGGTGCAGGATTGATGGCTTCCCAACTTTTTAAAACCCGGTGATCCGGATCGGATGCCAGCAGCCGGTGTAGTTTGGTCGTACCAGTGCGTTGCAATCCAAGAATGATCCAGGCGGGAAGAAGAGGATTGTCAAGGATCCCGGGGTTTTTCCTGAACATCTCTTCAGCCCTGAGACGGGTTTTCAAAAGACCTGTCAGCCGTTGCTTCGAGATGAAGATACCAACGGGATGGAGGCAAGCTTCCTCATTAACCGAACGGAGGAGCATTTCCAGGGGTTCTTCCCAGGGCTCATCCCCAAAATTATGCAGACCCGTGGTATGTCTTGCTGCTCTGATCAGATCATCCTTGAGTATTTTTGTTTTGGAATAACCTGTAATTTTCAGGACCCGGTTCAGAAGTTCGAACCAGGCCGGACGTTTATTAAAGTGCTTTGCTTGGATGATCTGGCTGGAATTCATTGGTATTTTGGTATTTTCTTCTTATTCCTTCTGTTTGTATTTTAACAACCCTGCATTCAGGTTCCACAGCCTTCTCGCCCGGTCCGGGCCGGTACCATCTCCAGCACATTGTGCCTTCTGTATGACCACAGGTCTGGATCCAGTTTGCCATTCCGGGGTCATCATGGGATACAATCACCCGAACCTTGCCATCAGGTTCATACACTGCACCCGCTTTGTTGATGCATATTGTAAAATACCGGTAATCGAGCGATTCCATCCAATAGTTGTTGAGCTGGAAGTTCCATGAATCGCACAATGGTGGTTTCGCCTCGATTAATAAAGCTTCTCCGGGTTGAAGTTTCCAATGGCTGTGGTAATAGATGATTGCTGAATCACCTCCGGCGGCATTGGAAATAGCTGCATCGAACTCAGGCAACCGGTTTGTGTGCTTTTGAAAATTGTGTGCCCACCTTGCGAAAAGGAAAGAGGCGCCCCCAACAAACAGGGAGGCCGTTTTCAGTCCTTCATCAACCCGCTTTGGCGTGAGGGGTTTTGGCAATCCATCCGAATCAAGCATTTCTATGAAAATCTCCGCAGGAACTTCCTTTTGCCTCTCAAGAAAGGTCTGCCTTACCATGACCAGGGAAGTTTCATCCTCCAGTTTTAACCAGTTCTGACCTTCTTTCTGTTTCCCCAGGATGATCTCAAAACTACCATCTTCATTCGTTACCAGTTCGGTGTGGTCCAGTGAATCGCAGGGAGCCAGTCCGCCTGTTGTTCCATAATTGCCGTTCTGGGTATAAAATCCGATATAATGCACTGTATTTCTTTTTCCGGTGATCCTGTATCGTTGCGATCCAATGATCTGTGCGTTGAAATAGTAGTTATCCGGGTTGTCTGCGCCCATTTTTACTGTTTCATGCACAGTCCTTCTGAAAACCGGAAATTCCGGGTCTCCATATTCAATGAACGCCTCAAGTCCTCCACGGATAAGCCGTGTCAGATACCTTAGTCCTTCAGCCTGCTGGAATGGGTCCGAAGGTGTTCCAGGAAGATGAAGCACTGCACCTGCTGCTTTCAGTTCATCACAGAATTCATCCCATGCTTTCCCCGAAACGATCCTTTCTGCATGAATATCTTCCTCCGATCTTCCCCTCAACGATCGCCAGGTCCGCTGTAATCTCCTTACAATACGAAGGAATAAAAACAGGATCTTGTTCATTTTATAAAGAAATCACTATTATTGCATTATTCAATAATCGCGGGTAAAGATAACGATTTTCATGAAAGACTTTCTTAAGTGTTATGGTTCCTGGAGTCTTATTGCAGGAGCCGCTGAAGGGATCGGAGCTGCTTTTGCCGAGGCTCTTGCATCGAAAGGCATGAACATAATCATGGTTGACAGCAATGAACAGGCCATGAAAGAATTGTCAGAACGGATGATCCGGAACAACAGGATCAATGTCATCGCCGTGTTGCAGGATTTGTCGGAAAAGACAGCCTGGCAGAAATGTATGGATGTTATCCGGGACCTGGACTGCCGGCTATTGATCTATGTGCCGGCTTATAGCAAGGTGCAGCCTTTTATCACGAATACACCGGATGACATCGATCGGTATCTGGATCTGAATTGCCGGACCCCTTCCAAAATGGTGCTTGAATTTGCAAAACGGCTGAAAGACAAGGGTCATGGGGGTATCATTCTGATGTCCTCGCTTGCAGGGCATATCGGAACACCATATGTTGCAGCATATGCAGCAACAAAAGCATTCAACACAATCCTCGCGGAATCGTTGTCAGGTGAGTTCAGCAACTCCCGGATCGATATTACTGTCTGCTGCGCTGGTCCAACCCGCACACCTACTTACCTTGCAAATTTACGGGGTGCACCGACGGGTGGATCAACACTGATGGATCCAGCTATCGTTGCCAATTATGCCTTAAAAAATCTCGGGAAGAAAACAGTTTGCATCCCGGGTTTCAGGAACCGGTTTTACTATTTTCTCCTGACCAGGATTCTACCAAGAAGGTATTCGGCTGCAATCATCAAGTGGGTGATGTCGGAGGGGCAAAAAAAAACCTCCCTGGATTGAGGAAGGTTTTTTGAATAAACTCGGTGAACGATTCTCTTTAGTAGAATGACGGGCATTCCAGGGGTGAATATCCGCCGCCTCTTGACCGGCCGCCCGGAACGCCATAACTGCCTCCCCCACCTCCTCCACCGAAGATCGAAAGCTTATCGAATTCAAGGATCAGGCTGATCTCATGTGCACCTCCAAGCCCCTGTTGCGAGCCTGAGATCTGAAGGTCATAGCTGTACATGAACTTAATGTTCATATCCGCAGCAAAATTATACCTGTATCCGGCAACAAGGGTGACTGCACTGGATGGGTTTTCCTTGAGGGTATTCTTATACCAGGCCCCAAGGTAGATATTATACTTCAGGAGGTTTAATCCAACGGCGAGGGCACTCATTTTCGCCTGGTTCTGATAGATGATCCCCGGATTAATTTTGAGATCATAGTCGGAACCGCTTGAATAATAGCTGCTCGAAGAACCGCCTCCGGTGGAAACAACAAAATCAGCATGTGCCACGACTTTTCTTGGAAGTGGCGCAGTACCGGTTGCCAGGAAAGATTCATCGGGCTGAAAAATATGATCAACCGCAAAACCAATGGTCCCGGTCATGTTTCCGGTCTCATTGGCAAATTGCATTAAACCACCCGCTCCAAAGTCAGGAAATACGCGTTTACTTGCATCAGGAGGGATAAAGGATGATTGATAGATATTCCCGTATTGTGCACTCAGCTGATCCGAAAAAACCAATTCCTCATAATTGACCCTCTTTTGCATGACTGATGCCTTGATACCCACCTGGCTGATCAGGTTTGCCGTGATAGGGATACGAACGGCAACGTTTAACCCGATAGAAAGGTCATGGATAAAAGCAACACCCTGGTTGTCAGATTCTACGACCAGACCTAATCCACCAGATCCCGGGAGTCTCCGGTCGCCGATATCCGCTGAGAAGTAGTATGACTTGAAATCCATGGGAAGGTTTGGCCATTGATCCCTGAATAAAAAACGGCCTCTTAATCCAGTAGCAACACCTGTATAAGCCGGATTATAATATAAAGGTGTGCTGAACCATTGGGAAAAATTCGGATCCTGACTCTTAACATCAGGTGCCAGAATTAGTATCCCAAGAATTACAGAGGAAAGATATAAAAGTTTTTTCATTTATATATGGTATTAGGAGATTACCTTATTAATGTTACTGTTCCAATGGTCTTGAAATCACCCTGACCTATATCCGAGCCTTCCCAAATTGAATCATCGATGAATATAGCACTGGCTTTCCACATATAAACACCTTGCTGCATTAAAGTGCCGTTAAAGGTGCCATCCCAACCTTCTTCCGGTTTCCCCTGGCTGTCAAGCTTTGTTGACTCCCATACCATATGACCCCAGTTGTCAAACACCTGGATATGATATTGCTTGAGGTTTATACCGACGGGCTTGAACAATCTGACTGCCACATTGGTATTTGAAGGTGAGAATGCATTGGGAATATACAATCCCCTGAACAGGACCTCATATTTGTAGTAGGAGGAATCGGTACAATTTTCATCGTTGGTGGATACCAGTTTGATGATGTAGGTTCCATCCTGACTATAGGTTACGATTGGGTTTTCGTCGGTTGAAGTGACTCCGTTGCCAAAATCCCAGTAATAGGAACTTGCGCCTTCTGATTTGTTATTCAGAAGAACTTTACCTGTCATTCCATTGTACGTATCCGTCAAAGTAAAGATGCTTACCGGAGTGGTATATACGGTTACCGTATCAATGATCGTATCCCGGCAGCCGTTGCGGTCTCCAACAATCAGGTTCACATAATAATCGCCGGTGTTCTTATAGTAGTATACTGGATCTTGTACAAGCGAAGTATCCTTTTTAGTTGATATATCACCGAAATTCCAGTGCCAGTACCCGATGGCAGTGTCACCTATAATGGATATATCCTCAAAGGTTGTTGGATTTCCGCTACAAGCAACTGAATTGGAGAATTTGGCTTCAGGAATTGCCCATACCCGTGTTGGTTTTGTCAACGAATCCTTGCATCCGAATTTGTTTGTCAGCACAAGCTTTACATCATACCAGCCTGCTGAATCATACGTATGCGGAGGATTTCTCAGTGAAGATGTATCATTCAAAGGCGAGTAGGGTGCACCGAAGTTCCATTTCCAGGAGGTGATCTGTGCACCGAATGTTTCCGATGTATCAGCAAACAGATTGATCTGGTTCAAACAAGCAGCCGGATTAGAGAAATAGGTTTGTGGCGTCGGGTGGATCACAATATTTTGTGTGATACTGTCGACAACCGGTGTCCCGCTCACGGTTGCATCGATGATCAGCTTGACCGGGTATGTGCCTCCGCTTGCGTACGTATGCGTTAACCCGGTTGCATGTACTGTGTAGTTTGTGTCAGGAGTCCCGTCTCCCCAGATCCAGCGCCAGGAGTTGATCCTGCTCACCGGCAGCGAACTGTCTGAGAATGCGACAGGGTATCTGGCGCAAAGCATGTTGGTGTCCCAGACAAATGCTGCCTTGATACATGGGATCCGCTGTACACGCATCGATACTGTATCAGAGCAACCGCTGGTGTTCGTTATTTTCAGGATCACATCATAGAACCCCTGGTTAACATAAAGATGTGATGTATCCCCAGGTCCGGGTGCGGGAATGATCACGTGTGGCGATCCATCTCCGAAGTCCCAGTCCCAGCTGGCAATGGTCCCTGATCCAAATCCTGTCGTATGATCCGTAAAGTACAGGTTACTGTCGCATGGAACCGTGTTATAGGTGAATGCAGGTTCCGGCAATGCATGTACGGTTACTATCTGGATCAGACTGTCCACACAGTTATCCGAGTTGTAGGCTTTCATCTGAACCACAAAGTCTCCCGGATGCGTGAATGAATGCGTCGCATAATAATCATGCGAGATGTTGTTCTGTCCTGATGTCGGATCGCCAAAATTCCAGGTTAAGGAATACAGGGAATCGCCATCAGCCTCATTTACCGGCGTGAAATGGGTGGTCTCTTTGAAGCATACCGTATCATTGGCAAAATGGAACGCGAATCCCGGTTTTACAAAAACACTGTCTACAATGGTATCCGTGCATCCGTAATTGTCTGTTACGATAAGACTGACGGCATACGTTGTATTCGTTTGAGCAAAGATATGTGTCGGATTGATCTGGTTAGAGAATGAGCCTGGTTCAAAGATCCACATCCGTTCTGTTATAGCCGCTCCCACGCCCGTAGATTGATCCTGGAAATTCACCTGGCCTGCAGGGCAGAAGAAATTCGTAAAGGCATAAGCCGCGTTTGGTTTAGGCCTCACGGTGACTGGTATTGAAATAGAATCCACACAGTTGGACAGGTTCGTTACCGCGAGCGTCACCGTAAATGTTCCTGAATTTGCAAATGCATGGTTTGGATTCTGGATGGTTGAACTGCCTCCGTCGCCAAAACTCCAGGCCCATGAAACAACCTGGCTGCCGGGTGCAAGCGAAAGATCGGTGAAGTGGGTTGAATCCAGCACACATGCAGAGGAAAACTCAAACATTGCCTGTGGTTTCGGGTTCACGATCACCTGCATTATGGTGTCATCGGTACATCCGGCCGTATTGGTTGCAGACAGCATAACGGTGAAGGTTCCGGTACTTGTAAAATCATGGGTCGGATTTTGCAATGTTGACGTATTATTGGTTCCTGAAGGAGGATCCCCGAAATTCCAAAGCCAGGCTGTAACACTGCCTCCATTGGCTACTGATGCATCCGTAAATTGTGTAAGCTGACCTGAACATGCTGTGTCTGCTGTAAAGCTGGCCCCTGGTTTCTGATCCACATGAACCGTTTTTGAAATGGTGTCATGACATCCGCTTGCATTGGTCACCTGAAGCTTGACGATAAAGTCGCCAAAGGTTGAGAAACTATGTTCAGGATTGGCAACAATGGATGTATTTTGAGTTCCCGATCCCGGATCACCGAAATCCCACAGCCATGCTGTAAGTGCAGCTCCTCCGTTCTGTTGAGACTGGTCGGTAAATGCAACAGGTGTATCTTCACAACGCATTGATACAAATATGAAATTCGGCAGCGGAGCAGGTTCTACCGTCAGGGTTTGTAGTATTGTTGCGGTACAACTGTCTGAAGTGTGAACCGTCAGTGTCACTGTGTATGTACCACCATCGGTGTAAGTATGATAGACATTCTGGTCATTCGGGTAATGAATAACTGTTGTTTGCCCGTCACCGAAGTCCCAGTCCCATTGCTTGATTGATCCGTAAGGTGCCTGCGACTGGTCAAAGAAATGAACAGAATCCGTTCCGGCACATGTGGGTGCTGAAAAACTGAATGCAGCCACAGGAGCAGGGATCACACGGATCTGCATGGTCGTATCTTTCTGGCAACCTTCACTGGTAATAACAGTCAGGGTCACAGGGAACAGGCCGGCTGTTCCGTACATATGGGTCACATTTGCGCTGGTTCCATTTTGTCCGTCACCAAAAGTCCAGTTATATTGAGTAATATTTGTGGCAGTCAAGGCTGTAAAGGTCGTGAGATGACCAAGACAAGCTGTATCCGCACTGAAACTTGCGACTGGTTTTGCACTCACCGATACCTGCTTTGTTATCGTATCCGTGCAATTACTTGCGTTTGTGACGATCAGGGTCACTGTAAATGGGGAAAGTGTTGCGCTGGTAAAATTATGAGTCGGGCTCTGTGCGGTAGAATGATTCTCTGTCCCGGAAGCCGGATCTCCAAAATCCCAATCCCATCCAATGATGTTCCCTCCGCCGCCAGCTTGTGACTGGTCAGTGAAATGTACCTGCTGCTGCTCACAATTCTGATCTGGTGTATTGAAATTCGCGATCGGGGCAGGAATGCTGGCTATAACATGTTCGATAAAATCCTGGCAGCTGTCGGAGGTCACGACTGTTAACCGGACAGTATGATTTTGCGCCGTACCGAGGAAGGTATGACATATATCAGGATTGGCGGGATAATTTATCCACTGGTCAGCACCATCTCCGAATTCCCAGTGCCATCTCTTGATGGATCCAAGGTAACCGGTTGGCGTTTGCGATGTGTTGGTAAAGCAGACCACCGCCCCAACACAGTTCGGTGTAGTAAAAGTGAATCCGGGTAATGGTTTCGGGTTCACAAGCACTTGTATTGTCGTATCCTTGATGCATCCGTTGGTATTCGTGATGGTCAATGTTACATTGAACACCCCGGTTGTTCCATACAGATGAGCCGGGTTCGGCAGGTTGCCGAATGGCATTCCGTCTCCGAAATCCCAGGAATAGATCGCAATACCGCCAGCATGGGCTATTGAGAGATCAGTAAATTGTGTTGGTGTTCCAAAGCATGCGGTATCAGCAGCGAACTTCGCAACAGGCAACTGCAGGATATGGACCGAATCTGTAATCGTATCACGGCATCCGGATGCATTCGTGACAATCAGCCTAACATTATAATCTCCCTGGGAACCAAATACATGCGTTGGATTCTGTAACGTAGAGGTGTTGTAGCCTCCTGAAATAGGATCATCGAAATACCAATCCCACCCGGTAACAGTCCCTCCTCCATTTGGTTGAGAATCATCATTGAACTGAACTGTCTGATCCATGCAGGAAGCCGTCGAATAATGGAATGCTGCAATCGGTTTTGGGATGCTTGTGACCGTCTTTGTAATTGTGAATGGACAGCCAAAGTTGGAAATTACCGTCAGAGATACCTGGTGAACAAGTGATGTCCCGGCAAACGTATGTATGATATTCGGCGGGTTTGGCATATGGATCGTGTCGGGAGGGGTTGTGTCTCCGAAATTCCAAATCCATGTTGTAAGATAGCCGGAAGGAATGGTTGACTGATTGATAAATTGAATCGGTGCACCTTCACAGTTCGGGGAATTCCATATAAAATTAGCTTCTGGTAACGGGTTGACCGTCACATCATGGGAAATCGTGTTGATACAGCCATGATTATCAGTTACTGTAAGTGTTGTGGTAAATGTACCTGTTGTACCATATAAATGGGAAGAGGTGACCGGGTCATTGACTGCAGGAGATCCGTCTCCAAATGTCCAAACCCATGAAACAATAGAATCTACCTGGGTAATACCCGAATTTCCATTGTAATGGACCAGCATATTCAGACAGGCTGTATCAAATGCAAAATCAACATCAGGAAGTGCCCGGATATAAACAGGTATTACTATCGTATCCCTGCATGTGTTTCCGTTGGTAACGATAAGTCTTACGTTGTACCAGGTATTCCCGTTTGTAAATGTATGTACCGGGCTTGGCAATGGAGAAGTGTTATCAGTTCCTGAAGGAGGATCATCAAAATTCCATAGCCAGGTTGTAATGCTTCCGCCTCCGTTTGGCTGTGACTGATCGTTAAACTGCACAGGTTGTGATTTACATGTTACCGGTGCAACCTGGAAACCTGCGATCGGGGCAGGCAGGCTGCAAACCTGTTGGGTGATGGTCGCGAAGCAACTGTCGCCTGTCCACACGGTTAATTTGACATCATGGCAGATTGCATTGCCAAGGAATGTATGAGCTATATTGGGTGAGCCAGGAATGGTGATCGTTGTGTCACTTCCGTCACCGAATTCCCATTTCCATTTTGCAACATACCCGACAAAGCCTGCAGGCAGATAAGAGTGGTCTGTGAACTGTACCGGTACACCCTGGCAATTGGGGGATGCCCATGTAAATTCAGCAACAGGCAATGGATTCACCCGAACAGTGTGTGAGGTATCGCTGGTGCAGCCATGATGATCGGTAACTGATAATGTCACTGTAAAAACGCCGGTTGTGGTGTATAAATGCGATGTGGTAATAGCGTCCGTGCCCAAAGGGGTTCCGTCCCCGAAATTCCAGGACCAGGAAACAATAGAATCAGGATAAGTGATGCCCGAATTTGCATCAAAATGGACCAATTGGTTCAGACAAGCGGTGTCAAAGACGAAATCTAACGGTGGTTTCGGGAAGACACATACCTGTTTGGTGATGGTATCCGTACAATTATTAAAGTTGATCACGATCAGCCGGACATTGTAACAACTGTCGCCATGTGCAAATATATGGGTCGGATTCAGCTGTGCCGAGGTATTGTCAATCCCTGAACCCGGATCACCGAAGTTCCAGTCGTACGAAATAATGTTGCCACCACCATTCGCTGAAGAAGCATCGAAAAAGCTGACAATCATGTCCTGGCAGGCCGTAGTCTGGTGGAAATTAGCTGAAGGAATGGGAATGGTATAAACATTTGCAGTGTATGTATCTGTATATCCGTAGTCATCAATTACGTTCAGCACAACAGTAAAAGTATCAATGGTTGAATACACGTGACATAAATCAGGATCATTTGGAAATAGTACCGTATCTGCCGGGGTGCCGTCACCGAAATCCCAGATCCAGGTCTTGATGAATCCGAAAGGAGGTGTCGGTACGGATGAAAGGTCATGGAAGCAGATCGTCTGGCCCAGACAGGCAGGTGAAGTAGATGAAAAAAATGCGACTGGTACAGAAGGAACGAGGATGGTATGTGTAACAGTTCCTGTGCAACCCAGGGTATCAGTTACTGTCAGGATCACGTCATAGGATCCTGCAGTTGGATAGACATGAACAGGATCATGCCCATAACCGAATTCACCGTCACCAAAATTCCATGTCATCATATTGCCGATGATCGAAAAATCAGCCTGTGCGTGAAAATGAACCTCGTTATTCTGGGTACCAGGTGTGGTGTTAAAATTGACGATAGGTGAATCATGAATCTCAATATTCCGTCGCAATGTATCCGGACAGCCACTCGTGTTTGTAGTGACCATCATAATGCCATAAGTACCGGGAGCACTGAATTTATGCGTAGGGTTCTGTAGCGTCGAAGAGTTAAAACTTCCTGATGCAAGGTCGCCGAAGTTCCAGTAATAACTGGCAATAGGAGGTCCCCCGTTTGCAATGGACAGATCAGAAAATTGAACAGTATCTCCATAGCACTGTGAATTTTGTGAAAATGCTGATTTTGGAGATGGATCCAGGGTAATGACCCTGGATGAGGAATCTACGCAACCCAGGTTGTTCGTTACTTTCAGCTGGCAATGATAAGGCCCGAGACCGGGGTAAGTATATTGAGTATTCGGACTTGCAGGGGCAATAATGGTAACTGGTGCTGTACCGTCACCAAAATTCCATTCCCAGCTCGTGATATCCTTTCCCGGAAATGAAGTTGAGTTATCAGTAAAGTATACTGCGTTAAATTCACAGGTAGGCGAAGAAAAGGTATAAGAAGATGTAGGTACGGTCTGGTCAATGAAAATTTGCCTCGTTATGATATTTGTACAGGATTTATCATTCAGGACCTCAAGTGTCACGGTGTAAGTTCCTGGTCCTGAAAAAAGATGGGAGACATTGGGGTTTGGAGGGATTCCGTTATAAACTACGATATTGCTTGCACCTGAAGCCGGATCACCAAAATTCCATGAATACCTGTGGAATGGTCCACTTCCAACCGGGGTTGTTGAGGTGCTGGTAAAATTAACCGGATCATAAGAACAACTTGGGATTGCTGCACTGAAGTTAGCTGCCGGTATGAACTGATTCGGATTGACATAAACCGCATCATAGATCGTATCTGTATAGCCAATTGAATTGGTTACTACCAGCATAACGGTATACGTCTGGTTATAAGGCATTCCATAAGTATGTGTCGGGTTCTTTGCTGTTGAAGTCCCGCCATCGCCAAATGTCCATTTATAGCCAGTGGTTGAGTCAATTGGCATTGCAGGATCTGCCACGGACATGTCATGGAAAGTGAGTTCATCCCCGTAACACGAGGTATTGGTATAGAAAAAATAGGAAACCAGGAGGGGTTGAACGGCAATCGTCTTACTTACAGTAGTTGAACAATTGGAAGCAGGATTTGTTTCTGTCAGGGTCAGATTTCCTGAACCAACACCGCCCCAGGTTACCGTAACCTGGTTTGATGTATTTCCTGATGCAAACGTACCTCCTGTTACCGACCAGAGATAAGTATGCCCCGGTATGTTGGGTGTGGAATAAATGACCAGATCCTGACCATTTCTGACAACCTGCGCCCCGGTGATTACCGGCTGATTATCCGCACAGGGTTGCGCGGAAAGCCGGACAGCTGCCAGAACAACAAAGGAAAAAACCACCGTTATTAACCGTAAAAATTTATGATGCATATATTTGAATTTAAAATATTGGTTTCCTGGTAAAACTATTTTACTCGTCTTTTCAAAAATTGTTACGCAGAATGAGACAGTTCTGAAGTATTATTTTGGTACAATTGTTAAATTACAAAAATACAGAAAATTTAATTAAAATACACGTTAAGTTTAATCCCTAACAAAATATTTTTTGCCCACTTTCCGGAGTAACACAAATTAAAATTATCACCGGTGCCAAATTTTGTTCATTATCGCTCATTTCCTGACGGCCGGAATAACCTGACAAGGAGTTTCCAATCATTGTAATGACTTTATCCTTCGGGCTTTCATTCTCAGTCTTCTATCCTGATGTTTTATCTGATTTTTACTAAAACAACATATCAAACTCATAACTTAATGAAATATAAATCATTATCAGTCGCAAATTTAAATAATTATTTACATTTTGTCAATTGGGGCAATCCCTGTCTTTTGATTGAGGAAAACCAGAAGTATTTCTACCTAAACAAGATTTAATCTCTTATATTTATGTACGTTAGTTAAACCCATAGACGTAAGAATTCCACGCCAGACTGAAGAAATTACTCACACTTTGATGCAATAAAAAACTCATTTTAAGTTTATTTAGGAAAGACATCGCATTCCAAAAAAAATTTTTTTTTTAAATTAATCCGTGTACTTTTGCAAATATCAATGACAACCGTATGAAAAAGCACTTGTTGTTCTTAATGCTCATCTTCGTCAGTGGGATCATCTTCCTGACCAGTTGTAATAATAAAAAGGAGACCCTGCCTTGTGATAATAATGGAACTGTTTATGTATTAAATAAACTGGACACCAACCTGACAGTTACGATCACCCAAAGTCATAAAACATATACTGTTCATAAGGATGAAAATTCGGAAATTGTTCTGACCGGAAATAACGCCTATACGTTCCAGATATCATCCATCAATTATCAGAAAGACACCACCTTTTTTGTATTGCCCTGTGATAATATCCTGATTACTGTCAGGCAATAAAGAGAAGCCATCTTCAGTTCCTTCCGGATTTTTATTCAAATTTCAGTTTTGAGAAATAAAAAACCTGTCTTTTATTATTTCCCTCCAAAGCAATGTTCTTTATTTCCTGGTATCCATAGCACAAGAAGAAATTCCTGTACCAGTGGAGCAATCTTCCTTTTTTTTCCGAAATGAGTTTATCATTCGGAAACTCAGGATCTACTGGTGAAAAATCCACTTTCTCCACCACGTCATTCTCTTTGATTATTTTCGATGCTACTCTTCCTTCATCAAGGTAGGTCATCACAATTTTGCCACTGGTAAAATAAAGTTCAACTTTAGGGGTCAGTTCGAATGAAAGAAGATTCCTGATCTCCATGCTGTTGTCCCATAAAACTCTTCCCTGCTCATCGAAAGCAACAACCATTGCACTGGTGAACCGGTAACCGTCGAAAACAGTGTAGGAATTTGTAAACGGGCGGCCATAAAAGTCGAAGTCAGTAAAGTTCTCCGAATGATATTGTGGAATATATGCTTCCGCGGGGAGAATAAAAGTACCGTTCTGCCCGATGACCGGATGCAGTATCAGGTTCAGGTCGACTGAAAAATCACTGATATCCCTGTTGTTCTTCAGCGCTTTCCTGCGTACAGATGCCAGTTCCTTGTCATCAACGACATTGCTGATATTCTTCAGGCTGAGAAAATTCACAAATGTCAACGTAGATTGCTTACCCATTTCAATTCTAGTGAAAAAGAATCCAGTTGATTCTTCCATCATCTTCTTTTTACTGAGACCCCGTTGTTTTGAAGCGGATCCATAGGTTCCGATAATCAGGGTTTCTCCTGCAGGAAGCTTTACAAATTCGGCATTCTGAAGGTAGATATCATCTGAAATGGCAGTCACTGCTGCTTCGGTCTTCACAATCCCTGAAGAATCAATTTCAAGAAAATACATCTCTGACCGGTTTTTTTCGATTTGCTTTTTCAAGATGATCCTGACAACCGGCACAACAGAATCAACCTGCATTCCAATCACCGTTGACAGCATGCTGCTGCTCAGGGAAACATTTTCAGGCATTCCGGTCGGAAGGTCAAGGATCATTAACCTTGCAGCTGCATCTTTAACGTTCAGGCCAATATATGCTTTGTTCCCATTAAATTTCATGATGACGGGAAATGCATTCACTGAAAGCACGACGGGGTTTGAGATAAAGACACCTTTGCCCGGGATAATCCGGAGAAGCATCATTCCGGGAGTTTTTTCTTTTCCTTTGCCTTCACCATAAAAAAGCAATCCTATTGTGTCCTTTGAGGTTGCCCCTGACACATATTCATGGGTATTTTCAATAGGAATGCTCTTTATCCATTCCTGCCTCAGATTGCTGTCATATTGAATAAAGTACCAGTTAACCATTGAGTTTCCAACCGTCTCAAGACTTTTATAAAATAAGAGCAACCCCTTTTCTCCAAAAGGAATAATCCGGTAGGTCTCATTTTCCGATTTTGCTTTAAATTCGACCCTGAGGGGTTTGTCCATGTTATCCGGAACCGAATTCGTTTGTGCGTTCAACTCAAGACAGGCGGTAATAAGAAGAAAGATACGTAAGGAAATAATGACGGGCGTTTTCATTGGTTGACCTTTCCTGTAAACAAAGGTATTGAAATTACATGCAGCTCGCAGAGTCAGAGATAAAAAAAAGCAGTTCTGAATTCAGAACTGCTTTTTTGAATCAGTATTTTCCTTCTTACCTAATAGAGTACGATCTTTTTCGTATTGATCCTGGTTTCACCAAGATTTTTTACCTGGATAAAATAGACACCTTTTTCCATTCCGGTCAGGTCGATCTGTTGAGTTTGCAAGGAAGAGATTTGTTCAAAAACCTTGCTCCCAAGAACCGACATCACGCTGATTTCTCGTTCCTGCGGGCTATTGAATGCAAGTTTAATGATCCCATGAGATGGGCTCGGGTAAACATTAAATCCTTCGGCAATTGCATTTACCTGGGGAACACTCACAAGTGTTTCTCCGGTAATAACGATATCATCAAGTTCCCAGGTGGAAGATGCAGTTGTATTGGAAGTATACTTGAAGGCAACATGCACTGCTGATCCTGAAGTTCCTGAAAGTGCAACATTTCCGGAAGAAGTCCATGCCCAGCCACCCGGAGAAAGGGTTGCAGTGAGATCGCTCCATGTGAAATCATTTGGATTGCCTGCTCCATCGTAATTATTGGAGATCTTCAGAGCAATCGGGTCTCCTGTATAATTGAAGGCCGACTGGAAATTCATGGTTTCATTGGTATAGTTATCGAAATTCATGGCGGGAGAAATGAGCCAGTCTTCATTATCGAGATAACCTCCGGAATAGCCGCTCATTTTTGCACAAGGGCCACCAGCAACACCGTGGATTGAGTCGATCGCCCAAACTTGAACCCCGGTCACCGAATAGGTTGTCCAAGGAGCAAACGAATAATCATTGAAATTCTTCGAATTAATGATCACGGTATTAGGCGTGGTTACAGTTGCTGAAGGAGGCGTTCCGTCCGTTTTGAAATTAATTTCGCTTCCGGAATTCGTATAAGGGAATATTTTGAAATAATAAGGAACTCCTGCGGGTAATCCTGTGAAAGTGTATGTATGAACCCCTTGTAAAACATTCATTGCAGCACTTCCTGTATAAAGGTTCGGATTGTTTGCAACCGGAGTTCCGTCAACAGGAGCTACAATATTGTTTGAAGAACTTCCCAGCAACAGGTATGCGGTTGGGGGCTGTGCTCCGCCGGCATCTGTCCAGTTCAGGGTAATCGTGAAATTTGAGGCTGTTGCTGCAAAATTAGTCGGATATTCTGATGGCTCTGGCAAAATGCTGCCGGAATAGCTTGTCCAGGATACATTGTCAACGACAACCTGCCCGGAAGTAGCATTATCATGCTGTTTAAATTCAAAGGTAAAGTTGCCTCCGACGTTAGCTGTCATGGTGCCGGAATTCTTGACAATTCCTACTTCTGATGACGATGTGACTGTTCCGATAATTAAACCGTTTACATAAACATCGAGGTTCACATTCGTTGAAAATGCCTGCTTGTAATCGAAATTAAATGTTCCGCATCCACCGGCTATTGAACCGGAAAGAATATCAGACGGGGGAGTCCTGTTCTTGCCCAGGCAAGGACTTGGTGCAACAATCGTGCAATCGCCTCGGCATTGAGTATATGACCATAAGGAGCCATCCTGACCCGTAAAGGTTCCATCATGATATGCATTGGCTGTTTCCGGGTAGTTGGCAAAATTTTCCAACCCCTGTCCGAATGTTACCTGGAAAGACAGGATCAGGGACAGGAATATTCCAATAGTAAATAGTTTTTTCATACGCATTTGTTTTTTAAATAGTTTGTAAAGATAAATGAATTTTATTTAATGATTACTTTCTGTGTCATGTATTCACCGGTAGTTTTGTCCGTCACCTGAATAAAATAGATTCCTGATTGGATGGCCGTAAGATCAAGTTCGAATTTATTTTGAGCAACTGTCCGCTGATCCATGGTTGTTCCAAGCAGGGAAATTGTTTTTACCTCAAACACGGAATTCCGTTTGAGTGTTATCGTGAACTTTCCATCACCCGGATTTGGATATATGCTGAAGACCTGGTTCGGGTCAACATTCCTGATCCCGGTTGATCCGACTTCGATGTATTCCTGTTTCATTTTTGTGTTGTGCCCGGAATTATTAGCGACATAAAGGGTTACATCGAATCTTCCCATTGTATTATATTGAATGAGAGGCGGGTTTTGCCCGGTATAAGTACTTGGTGTTCCTCCCTGGAAATTCCAGGTCCAGGTGGTCGGATTATTTGCTGAAAAGTTTACATAATGGGCATACTGACCAACTGTAAGTAGTGTATCATCCGCATAAAAATTTGCCACGGGAGGGTAAGAACAGCCCATTCCGGGTGATCCCCAGATCGAGTCGCCCTGACCATTCTTCAACTGGAATTCGATTGCATGGCGCCAGTTGGCTGGTACGGTATTGTCAACATTCGGATCGCATAATTCAAGGGACGGTCCTTTACCGTTGGCCAATGTATCCCATGGAAGCAGGCCGGTGAACCTGACGGAGTCAACTGTCGCGCCCAGGCGGTCTTTCAGGCGTATCACCTCGCCTGAATTGGTCAGGGAACCGGAGTTCCACTGAAAGGTTGTTACGCCAAAGGAATGCAACATTGCCAGTGCGTTTTTAGCAACAACGGCATAAGAATGAGTACCGAAAACAAAAGGCGGGAATGTAAAATCAACACCATCGGCAAAATAGAAGTTTTGCATGTCGATCGCAGCGGTATCATTATTATACAACTCGATGTACTCAAGGGAATCGGTTCCTGATTCAGGCGGATTGTACATGATCTCCGAGATCACGACTTTAGCATCTAACGGCGGACTTACTGTAATATATCCTGCCTTGCATAGCGTTTGTTGTCCGTATGAATTGGTGACAGTAAGGCATACATTGTAGACGCCCGGGAAGTTATACCTGATCTGGGCCGGGTTTTGCGAAGTTGAAGTCGCCGGTATCCCTCCGACGAACGACCAGCTCCATGTAGAAGGGCAATAGATTGTTGAATCATAGAAATTTATCGCTTCACCGATCACAAGGCTGGTCTTGCTTGCAAAGAAATTGGGAACGGGAGGCAGCGGTACGCAGAGGGTGATGAACCCGATTTCATTTCCGTAGCTTGTACCAATGGCATTTGTTGCATAAGCTTTCACATAGTACTGCGTGTTGGCGCTTAGTCCTGTCATCACACTGTTATAAGGGCCGGTATCGCCCGTTTCTGTTGAGAAACTATTAGATAGTGTCGGATTGTGGGTGGTGGCCCAGCAAAGTCCTCTTGCCAAAATACCAGAACCGCCATCATTCGTCACGTTCCCTCCCCCGGTGGCTGAATTGGCGTTTATATTCGTGACAGGGGTGGTAATTACAGTCGGAGGCATCGCGGTAGGCACCAGGGGAGCATCCGTATTAGTGATGATTACAACATCGCGTCGGGCAGGTGTTGTGGTATTTCCGCCACTCGGCCAGATTCCATCACTGTCTGTGTTGAATCCAAAAAGGGTATTATCATCATTTCTGGCTTCTATCCTTCTCACTCCGTTCGGATTGTTGGCTCCAATGGGGATGATCCCCAGGTAATCGCCGATGGCACTCGTTCCTGCCTGCATATACGTATCATTGATAAGTGCAGGCAATTCGTTATTTGCTACCTGGGTCGGGATCATCTGCCTGATCATGTATGAGAACAATGGATCGCCTGTTCCGGCTACGTTGTCGAATAAAAGAACATATTTCCCGGTCACTGACGGCATGGCTGACCCTTTGACAAATGCGCCATCATCATCGGTTGTTGCGGTTCTTGCAGATACGGGAATATCAAGGGCGGTAATAGTTTTAGTTGTAACGAAGGAAGGGCTGAAGGGCATGGTCGTACCATTTTTTGCGCATCCGATCCTGACAGTATGAACCTGGCCGGCATCGAACCGGGTTCCGTTTCCTGTGGGTTGAATATGTACCCAGAATGGGCCGCTGGACCCTGTGCCATCCGTTGTAAAAATATTCGTAATGGTTCCAATGCCTGTAAAACCAGCTCCTGTCCAGACATTACCGGCACCAAAACTGGTGGCAGCGTCAGAAACGAGACCGACGCCTGCTTTGATGTCATATGAAGTATTGGGAATCAGGCCATCGATCTGCAGGCAGACTGAAAAGGTAGTGCGGCAATTATTGGCAGATGCGGCTGACTTGCTGCCTATGTATTTAGGCACAACCAATTCTGTCATCGTCTGGTTAAAAGCCATGACTGAAAAGGAAAAGATCAACAGGATAAGGAGTAACGCTTTTTTCATACCATTATAATTTTGCATAAAATTTTTTCCTGTACAAAGATTATAATTATTTTTTTAAATCGATTCAAATATCTATTAACATTTTGAGATAATTTTCACCTTTGGACAAAAAAAATGACACTTCCCGGTTTTATCCGTAAAGTGTCATTTCTCAACGGGAAAGGGATTGTTATTTGTCCTTTACTTCTTCAAAATCGACATCGGTAACTTCATCATTACCGGACTTCCCTTTTGGTTCACCCTGGGATGCCTGGGAATCCTGTTGCGGTGCGCCCTGCGTATTCTTATACATTTCTTCACTGGCCGTTTGCCAGATTGAATTTAACGTAGCGAGTGCTTTATCAATCCCAGGGATGTCCTTGTTCTTATGGGCAGTTTTAAGATCCTCAAGGGCTTTTTCGATCAGTCCTCGCTTATCTGCAGGGATCTTATCCCCATATTCCTTCAGTTGCTTTTCAGTCTGGAAGATCATTGAATCCGCTGTATTCAGCTTATCGATCTCTTCCTTCAATTTCTTATCCGTATCTGCAAAGGCCTGGGCTTCTTCTTTCATTCGTTTTATATCGCTATCGGACAATCCAGACGAGGCTTCGATTCTGATCTGCTGGGATTTACCGGTAGCTTTATCCTTGGCGGTCACATGAAGGATGCCGTTTGCGTCGATGTCGAATGTCACTTCAATTTGTGGTACGCCGCGCGGGGCAGGCGGGATCCCGTCGAGATGGAACCTTCCGATGCTTTTATTCTGGTTTGCCATTGGCCGCTCACCCTGAAGAACATGGATTTCCACGCTTGTCTGGCTGTCGGCGGCTGTTGAAAAAACTTCAGATTTTTTCGTCGGGATCGTGGTATTGGATTCGATCAGCCTTGTCATAACACTTCCGAGTGTTTCAATACCGAGGGACAACGGTGTAACGTCAAGCAACAAAACATCTTTTACCTCACCGGTGAGAACTCCTCCCTGGATTGCAGCCCCAACAGCCACAACTTCATCGGGGTTCACGCCTTTTGACGGTTCTCTTCCAAAGAGGTCTTTCACCAGTTTCTGCACTGCGGGGATCCTTGTTGAGCCGCCAACCAGGATGACTTCATCAATCTCTGAAGGCTTTAATCCGGCATCCTTGAGCGCCTGGGTGCAAGGTGTGATGGTTGACTGCATCAGCGGGTCGATCAGCTGTTCAAATTTTGCCCGTGTCAGTTTTTTAACGAGATGCTTTGGCACTCCGTCCACCGGCATGATATAGGGGAGATTGATCTCCGTTTCGATGGAACTTGAAAGTTCGATCTTTGCTTTTTCGGCAGCTTCTTTTAAACGTTGCAACGCCATCGGATCTTTCCTGAGGTCAAGACCTTCATCCTTTTGAAATTCGTCGGCCAGCCAGTCGATCACAAGGTGATCAAAATCATCTCCACCAAGGTGTGTGTTACCGTTGGTCGATTTCACTTCAAAAACACCTTCACCTAATTCAAGGATCGATATATCAAATGTACCGCCTCCAAGGTCATAAACGGCTACCTTGATATCCCTGTGCTTTTTGTCGAGACCATATGCCAAAGCGGCAGCAGTCGGTTCATTGATGATCCTTTTAACAACAAGTCCGGCGATCTCCCCGGCTTCTTTTGTAGCCTGTCGCTGAGAATCGCTGAAGTAAGCAGGAACCGTGATGACAGCTTCCTTGATCTCCATGCCAAGGTAATCTTCTGCTGTTTTCCTCATTTTCTGAAGGATCATGGCAGAAATTTCCTGCGGGGAGTATAGCTTGCCGTTGATATCTACACGCGGTGTATCATTTTCACCGCGGTCAACCTTAAAGGGCACACGACTTATCTCTTTCTGGACCTGATCCCACTTTTCTCCCATAAATCTTTTTATGGAAAAAACAGTATTTTTTGAATTGGTAATGGCCTGCCTCTTGGCAGGATCACCGACTTTCCTTTCACCATTGTCGATAAAAGCCACGACTGACGGAGTTGTCCGACGTCCTTCACTGTTGGGGATGACAACCGGCTCATTTCCTTCCATCACTGCAACACATGAGTTGGTAGTTCCAAGATCTATTCCAATAATTTTGCCCATTGTATAAAATTTTGTTGTGATTAATTATAGAAACTTGCTCTGGTTTGTCAATGATTATGCCAAAGCAGTTATCCTGTCATTATTGTGACAAAAAGACAGAGAATCGGATAAATTGTGAAGGATCAGAAACCGAGAAAGTACCTGCTGCTGTAAGCCTTTATGGAGTCAGCCATCGGGGAGCCGGATTTTATTGAAAGGTGTCGCGGTGAGTCTATTCTATTATCATTCGTGCTCGAAAAAAGCCCGATACCGTTTACGATGTTTGTGAATGAAGGCCTTTCCTGGACAATGCTGTTTGAAGGCGCCGTCACATTCATATACGTATTCAGATCATCGGAACCCGCAAAAATATAGTAATCAACAGCTGTTGCAAGCCTTGTTGTATCACTTGAGGGTGATATCTTGGAGAGTTCATTCCGCATGGTGGAATACAAACCGGTACCACTAACAAAAGGTTTAACCGTTTCAGTCCCTTCAAGTGTGCTTGATGTAACATCATCAAATGCGATCCAGTCTAGGGATTTATGCAAGGTATCGCTATGACCTATTCCGAAATATTCATCATAATAAAACCGGATGGTCAGCTGGTATCTCCTTCCATAGAGGGCGCTCGTAAACTCTAAAGGAACCTGCATACCCGGCCTGATATCCGCCTGTGTTCCAAACCGTGGTGTGGCAATTTTAATTTTTCCTATAAGTTTCGTTTGCGACGTTACCTGCTTCCCTGTCGTTGGGTCCGTGATGGTAAGTTTTACCATATTGGTATCCAGCTTCTTTGTAAAATAATAGACAAGTTGGGAGGGGTAATAAAAAATGTCGTCTCCGACCTGCTTATTATGGATCGTTATTGTATCACACATGACGGAATTTGAGCCGAAATCAATCTTTACATCCAGTTTCTCAGGATAGTTGCTGGAATCCGCAATTTTTGCAAAGTCCAATGCATTTCCTTCCCCGAGGAAAGCCTTGGTAATTTTAATGTAATTCGTATCCTGGTTTTGATTCAGCAAGGCGTACACAACCGTGATGTCCTTCCATGGCGCATTTACTTCAAGCTTATTGTTGCATGAAGTAATGATGGAGAAAAGAAAAAGCAGAAAAAAACAAAATTTAAAAAGCCTCATGAAAGCAGTCATGATTAGGATAAAAAGACTGTACAAAAGTAATTAATTTTTAAATAAAATAGTAATTTTGCGATCTAATCCTTCAAATTATGACAGCTTCCTATAGGAATGCGCCGAAGATCACAACCCATGTGCTCCAGGAAATGAAATTGCAGGGAGAGAAGATTGCTATGCTGACAGCCTATGATTATTCTTTTGCGAAGATCCTGGACGGTACCGGCATTGACGTAATCCTTGTCGGGGATTCTGCATCGAATGTTATGGCTGGTCATACCTCTACTCTTCCGATCACGCTTAATGAGATGATTTATCATGCCTCATCCGTAGTAAGGGCAGTCAAGCGTGCTCTGATCGTTGTTGACATGCCGTTCGGCACGTACCAGGGAAATTCAAAGGAAGCATTGTTCTCCGCGATCCGGATCATGAAAGAAAGCGGTGCTGATGCTGTTAAGCTTGAGGGCGGGAAGGAAGTCCTGGAATCGGTTGACCGGATCCTTTCTGCCGGGATCCCTGTGATGGGGCATCTCGGGCTTACACCGCAATCCATTCATAAATTCGGAACCTATGTTGTGAGAGCCACCACCGAGGAAGAAGCCACCAAACTGGTGGAAGATGCACATATTCTGAATAAGGCAGGATGTTTTGCCATCGTGCTGGAAAAGATCCCTGCGAAACTGGCGGCACAGGTCACCAGGGAGGTTAAGATACCGATCATCGGTATCGGGGCCGGACGGGAGGTTGACGGGCAAGTACTGGTACTTCACGACATGCTTGGCATTACCCAGGAATTCTCTCCGCGCTTCCTGAGACGTTACCACAACCTGGCAGAAGAGGTCGCAGGCTCGGTAAATGCCTATATCAATGACGTCAAATCCCTTGATTTCCCAAATGAACGGGAACAGTACTAATGAGAGAGGACATCCCGGGAAACCAGATCCTTTACGAGGACAATCACCTGATCATCCTGAACAAAAAACCTTCTCAAATCATACAGGGTGATAAAACAGGAGATATTCCGCTGAGCGATATCCTGAAAGAGTATATTAAGAACCGGGACCATAAACCCGGAAATGTTTTCATGGGTGTTGTGCACCGGCTTGATCGTCCGGTCAGCGGAGCAGTGATCTTTGCAAAAACAAGCAAAGCCCTTTCGAGACTGAATGAAATGCTGAAAAAGGGCGAGATCCGGAAAACATACTGGGTTGTAGTTAAAAACAGGCCGGCGGAGCATAGCGGACATCTCATTCATTACCTGCGACGGGACGAGCAGAAAAATAAGACCTTTGCCTATGACAAGCCCGTTCTGAACAGTCAGAAAGCAGAACTGACTTACGAACTGAAAGCAGAAAGCGACAAGTATTGCCTGCTTGAAGTAAACCTGCTGACTGGCCGTCACCACCAGATCAGGTCACAATTATCGAAGATCGGTTGTCCCGTAAAAGGAGACCTGAAGTATGGCTCCGACCGTTCAAATCCTGACGGTTCGATCCATCTGCATGCAAGAAGCATTGCATTCATTCATCCTGTGAAGAAAGAAAGCATTTTCATCATGGCTGATCCCCCCGGGGATCCTTTGTGGAATTACTTTCTGAACATCTGCAAATCAACCAAACTAGACACCTAAGTCCAACGGCCGGAATATGTCAGGTTCAGAACATATGTTGTACTTTCAGAAAGTGGCCGGTGTCTCCATCGACACTTCTGCCGGAAGGGAAAGCATCGTACTTCCTGCAAAGCCGGTGATGAAACCTTTCTTTACATTACAATCCGGCAAGCCGGCGGCGATCAATCCTTCACCTGTAAGCAAATTCCAACCTGACTGGGTGCTGATGCTTTTCATGACATGTGCCATACTTCTGGCCTGGGTTCAGGTATTCTACTTCAAGAGATTCAGGCAGATCCTTGTCGCACCTTATTCCAAACGGTTTCTGAACCAGCTGACAAGGGACGGAAATCTGTTCACCGAGCGCATTTCTCTTGTCCTGGCCATTGTTTATATAATCATTATTTCCCTGTTTCTCTATCAGCTGAATGCTACATTTGTACACGACAACTTTTACGATCTTGGCGGAATCCGGCTTTACCTGGTCATCGTTTCAGGTCTCGTGATTTACTGGATAATGAAGATCGGTCTGATCAAACTCCTTGGAAATATCTTCAGAACTTCACAGCGGACGGACGAATATGTTTTAAATACCCTGATCATGATCATTCTGACCGGGTTATCGGCTTTACCATTTCTTATTTTAGCCATATATCTCAAGTCCGATTTTTTCCTTTATGTCTGCCTGATAATTTTTTTATTGCTTCTTATTCTAAGGGTTGGCAGAGGCTTTCTGATCGGAATTTCCATTTCAAAATTTTCCTATTTGTTATTATTTGTGTATCTTTGCAGCCTTGAAATTCTGCCCCTGATCATTGTTGCCAAAATTATCTTACTCTATAGCAAACCTATGATCGTTGTATACTAAACCTGGGATTATCAATAAAAATAATCAACCTTGAAAGTAAAACATATACTCATAACCCAGCCTAAACCGGTTGAATTTGAAAAAACCCCTTACGGGGAGCTGTCAAGGAAATTCAATGTAAACATTTCTTTTCAGGAATTCATCAAAATAGAAGGTATCCAGGCCCGGGATTTCAGGAAAGACAGGATCAACATCCTGGATTATACTGCTGTAATCTTTACTTCCAAGAATGCTGTCGATCATTTCTTCAGGATATGCAAGGAAATGCGTGTTGAAGTGCCCGACACCATGAAGTACTTCAGCATTTCGGAATCAACTGCCTACTACCTTCAGAAATATGTTCAATACAGGAAGCGAAAAGTTTTTCACAGCAAAGAAAATTCAGCCAACCTGATCGAGCTTGTAAAAAAACATAAAACGGAAAAATTCCTGCTTCCCTGCTCTGATATACACAAGCAGGAAATACCAAAAATGCTGGATGACAATAAGGTAATTTATAAAAAAGCTGTCATATACAAGACCCTGGCCTGTGACCTGTCGGAAATTGACATTGAACATTTTGACATGCTCGTATTTTTCAGCCCGTCCGGTATTGCTTCCCTGAAGAAAAATTTCCCCAAATACAAGCAGAACAATACGATCATCGGTGCATTTGGTCCGACTACCGCCAAAGCTGTGAAAGATGCGGGTTTCGATCTGCATATCTCAGCTCCTTCACAAACAGCGACATCAATGACAATGGCCATCGAGCAGTTTCTCCAGAATGAGTTGAAGAAAAAATAATATGAGGCAAACTTTCAGAAAGGATGAAAGATTGCATGCTCAAAGTCTGATAAAGAATCTCTTTGATGAAGGGGATTCTTTTTTTGTGTTCCCGTTCAGGGTCACATACAAAAGATCAGATTTTGAATCCCAGTTCCCCCTGCAATTAATGATTTCAGTTCCCAAGCACAATTTCAAAAAGGCTGTGGACCGGAATCTTCTCAGGCGCAGGACCCGCGAAGCGTTCCGTTTGAATAAAGGGCTACTGTATGATTTTCTCGGCGAACACCATATAAAAGTCCTTGTCAACATTACCTATTCAGCAAAAGAAATACTGCCATACAGCACAATACAGGATAAAATAATTGTACTTTTACAGCGTTTAAAGGAAGAAAATGAAAAAACTCACGGGTAGGATTTTCATTCTTCTGATCCGGTTTTACCAGGGAGCGATCTCTCCTTACCTGATGCCATCCTGCAGATATACGCCCAGTTGTTCTGAATATGGCATACTGGCAATTAAAAAATATGGACCATTCAAGGGAGGGTGGCTGACGATCAAACGGTTATCAAAGTGTCATCCCTGGGGAGGGAGCGGGTATGATCCGGTACCCTGAGCAATGCGTAATGAACAATGAACAATGAGCAATAATCAGTGAAAAATTAATTGAGATTTTATGAAAAGAATTGGCTGGGGTTTTCTGGTATTGTTGATATATATGGCAGGGATCGGGGTTTCGGCAGGACAGGCTCCATCGAACAATGGGTTTGAGATATTGAAGAACCTGGATATATATTCCACCCTGATGAAGGAACTGAACCAGAACTACGTTGATGACATCAACCCGGGTGAGCTTACCAAGACGGGGATCGATGCGATGCTTGAATCGCTCGATCCGTATACCAATTACATACCCGAATCAGAAATCGAGGATTACAAATTCATCACCACCGGAGAATACGGCGGTATTGGCGCACTGATCCATCAGCAGGGAGACTATGTTGTTATTTCAGAGCCTTATGAAGGATCTCCTGCACAAAAAGGAGATCTTGAAGCTGGCGACAAGATCGTTGAGATCAATGGCCAGTCTGCGAAAGGAAAAAGCTATTCTGATGTCAGCGCCATCCTGAAAGGACAGGCAGGAACATCCATCACCATGAAAATCCAGCGCGACGATCAGCCGAAGCTGATCGAGAAAACCCTTACACGGGAAATCATCAAAGTTGACAACATCCCCTATTCAGGGATTGTTGGAGATGACATCGGGTATGTAAAACTTAACGGATTTACACAGAATGCAGGACAGGAAGTCAAGCAGGCATTCCTGAAGCTAAAAGAGGGCCGCGACCTGAAGGGGATGATAATCGATATTCGGGGAAATGGCGGGGGGTTGCTTGATGAAGCGGTGAATATTGTCAACATTTTTGTTGATAAAGGGATGGATGTCGTAACAACCAAAGGCAAGCTTCCGGACAAGAACAGGACCCACAGGACGATGAATCCACCTGTTGATCTGACTATTCCCCTGGTTATCCTTGTTGACAGGCAGAGTGCCTCTGCCAGTGAAATCCTATCGGGTGCCACGCAGGATCTTGACCGCGGAGTTATCATCGGTCAGCGTACGTTTGGCAAGGGGCTTGTACAGAATGTCGTTCCCCTGAGTTATAATTCACAACTGAAAGTCACCATTGCCAAATATTATATCCCTTCCGGGCGGTGCATCCAGGCCATCGATTATTCGCATAAGAACAAGCAGGGTAACTTTACGGTTTACCCTGATTCACTGATCCGTGCTTTCAAGACTAAAAACGGGAGGGTTGTATATGAAGGACGCGGGATAAAGCCGGATATCCAGACACTGCCGGTGAAATACAGTAAAATTTCGTTAACGCTTTACACCAAATACCTGATTTTCGATTTTGCCACTAAATTTCACCGGGAGCATGCTACCATCCCTCCCGCCGGTGTATTTGTGGTAACCGATTCGATCTTCAGTGATTTTCAGAAATACATCTCAGGCAAGAATTATGATTATGAAACCAACAGTGAACTCGCGCTTGAAGATCTGAAAAAAGATGCAGAGAAGGAACATTATTTTGATGCGATCAAATCGGAATATGATGCGTTAAAGACCCAGATGGCCAATGACAAGAAAGGAGATCTTCAAAAATTCAGGAAACAGATCGAAGATCTTTTAAGGGTTGAGATCGTGGGAAGGTATTACTATCAGAAAGGCAAGGTGCAATCCTCCCTTGAAAATGACAAGGACCTGGCCGAAGCCATAAAGACTTTGAAAGACAACGAACTATACAAGTCGGTTCTTGCCGGAACATATAAGCAGACTGTTGTTCCTCCTGAGGATGATGAGCCTGCTGACCTTGACACAGGTAATAATTAACGAATTCAACTTAAATGGAAAAGATCAATCTTACCACCACATATATTGAATTCGATTCTCCGGGAGAACTGCCGGCTGAACAACAAGATCTGCTTCAGCAAGCAAGGCTGGCGATGAAGACTTCGTATTCCCCCTATTCGAAATACAAAGTAGGGGCGGCCGTTCTTCTTGAAAATGGCAGGATATTCACCGGCAGCAACCAGGAAAACATCGCGTTTCCTTCTGGCCTGTGTGCAGAGCGTGTAGCAGTTTTTACGGCTGCAGCTGCAGATCCGGATACCCCGATCAGGGCCATCGCCATCACTTCACGATCCGAGGAATTCCCCGTTAAATCGCCTGTTTCACCATGCGGTGCCTGCCGGCAGGTACTGATCGAATATGAGATCAGGAACAAGCACAAAATAACGCTAATCCTGATGGGAGAGACCGGCAAAGTGCGGGTGATCGAGGGCATCGACACGATATTGCCAATGTATTTCCAGGAAGACGGACTAAGTAAATGAAAAATTGAGAATTAAAAATGAAGAATGATGATGGGAAGGAATTCGGAAGTGGGTTATCGTAAGATGAAAGGTCTCTTTGGAAAAGCTATATTTCTGATGCTTTTTTCGGGTTTTATCATGATTGTCATGACGGCGTTCAGGATGGATAAGCCGGCATACAGGATTTTCAATGCAAAGGGGAGATCAGTGGATTACCAGGACCTGCTGGATGAAGCAAAGAAATCGGATGTGATCTTCTTTGGTGAAGATCATTATAACCCTATTTGTCATTGGCTTGAGCTTGAATTGACAAAAGATCTTTATAAAATAAAAAAGAAAAACCTGATCGTTGGCGCCGAGATGTTTGAAACAGATAACCAGCTATTGTTGAATGAGTACCTGTCAAAGATGATCCGGAAAAAGGATTTCGAGGCAGAAGCAAAGTTGTGGCCGAATTACCGGACGGACTATGCCCCGATTGTTGATTTTGCAAGGGAGAACGGCATAAAATTCATTGCAACGAATGTACCCCGGAGGTTTGCTGCTGTTGTCAATTTGAAAGGATTTGAAGGACTCGACAGCATCATGGCCAATGAACGCGGGCTGATTGCAGCCTTACCCATCAAATATGACCCTGACCTGGATTGTTATAAAAAGATGAAGGAAATGATGGGCAAGGAAGGATCTGCTATGCATATGAGTGATAACCTGCCGAAAGCACAGGCGCTGAAAGATGCAACGATGGGATGGTTTATCTTTAAAAACCTCCAGATCGGCCAGACTTTTCTTCACTTTAATGGCAGCTACCACAGCGAAGGCCATCAGGGGATCGTATGGTACCTGAATGAATATAACAAACGCACCTCCACGCCTTTAAGGATAATGACCATTGCAACTGCTGAGCAGGATACGATTGACGAGCTTTCCAAAGAGAACCTCGGCAAAGCAGATTTCATCCTGTCCATCCCCTCCGATATGACAAAAACGATGGCAGGTTCGGGTGAATCATCATCCTCTGCCAAATCACCCGGGATGCCGAAGGTGATGAAAGCAGACAGCGCCATGCGGAAATAGAGGAAGTTTTACCTCATCCCCCACCCCTTCTCCTGAAGGAGAAGGGGTGGGTCAGAATCATATTCCTTTTGTTAAGGCTGATGCGATTTTTGATAGTACATTGTTTAATGATAACAGGACCTCCTCATTTGTGAACCGGATTATTGTTAATCCAAGCCGGTCGAGTTCTGCAGTCCGGTTCTGATCATGTTCTTTAACCTCTTTATTGTTATGGATACCACCATCCAATTCAATGACCAATCTTTTTTCATGGCAATAAAATCCGCGATAAACCATTTCAAAGGGTGTTGCCTACGAAATTTAAAGCCCAATAATTTCCGGTTTTTTAGTTCATCCCATAAAACCCTCTCCGCTTCAGTCATACCTTTTCTCAAATCTGAGGCTTTGGCATAGGTATGATGTTCCGCTTTAAGATGTAACAAATATTCTCTTGTCCTTTTCAGATAAACCATAATGCAAGTTACAATCTATTCAGTAAAACTCAGAATAAAAAGTTCAACGTCAGAAATCAAGACATAGGTCTCCCCTTCTCCTTCAGGAGAAGGGGTTGGGGGTTGAGGTGCAAAAGTGGGGGTTGAGATTCCCGCGTTCGCGGGAATGACGGTTGAAGGTTCCTGCTTTCGCGGGAATGAGGGTTGAGGGTTCCCGCTTTCGCGGGAATGACGATCATGAATATTTGTGAGTTCTTTTTGGTTATACAAACGTAAAATACGCGTTGATCAGAAAGTTCCAGAGGGTGACGATGATCGTTGCGATGAGCTTGGCCAGGTAGAAGTTCATCTTGAACTTTCCGGAAAGAATGAAGATGATGAGGCTGTTGATCCCGAGACCGATCAGGGCGATCATAAAGAAACGGGTAAATTCGCCGGCCACATCGGGATTCTGGGAATGAAAAGTCCACAGTCGGTTAAATATATAATTCGTGGTGGCCGCGGTGGTGAACCCGATTGCATTTGCGACATATTTCTGTATCTTGACGATCTCCTTGAAAAGGTAAGTGATACCGAAATCCACAAAGACACCCGAAAATCCTACCATGCAGAATTTCACGAATTTGAAAAGGAAGGCTTTGTCGACAATAGATGAAAAGTCCATAGGCTGATCTAAAGTTGAATAATGAGAATCTCTGTTTTCCCGTTCCGGATCACTTCAACGCTGATGGTCTGACCGGCTTTCAGCTTACCCAGGCGGGACATATACTCGTAGATATTCTCTACTTTCATCCCGTTCACCGATGTAATGATATCTCCTTTTTTCATCCCGCCATGGTCGGCCGGTCCTCCTTTGGTGACGCCGTCAACCCGCAAGCCTTTTGTTTCTGAACCGGCAAAATCGGGCATGATGCCCAGGGTCACTTTCAGCCTTCTCCCGCTTTTATTGTAACCCTCCTTTTTTCCCGCTTCGCGGAACGTGAGGTCATGCGACATATTGTCAATATTGAGGATCAGATTGGCTGCAAAATTCCCGATCTGTTTTTCGTGGTCATAATCAATTCGTTCAGGTCTGTCAAACGGTGTATGATAATCCATGTGAACCCCCGTGGTGAAAAAGAAGACCGGTATGTTTGAAGAATAGAAAGCTGCATGATCCGACGGCCCGAACCCTTCCGGTGAGTGTGTAACCGTAAAGGGAAGTCCCTTTTCATAGATCTGTATCAATGAATCTGATTCCAGCGATGTGCCTGTCCCGCTGATGGAGATTGAGTTCTTCTCCTTGTCAAAACGACCAATCATGTCAAAATTGAACATCGCCTTGATCTTCTTAACATCCACGACCGGGTGATCCATAAAATATTTCGACCCGAGGAGACCCATTTCTTCTCCGGTGAAACTCACAAATATGATGCTTCGTTTAAGTTGTTGCTTCATGGAAGCGAATTTTCCTGCCAGTTCGATCACCATGGCTGTTCCTGAAGCGTTGTCATCAGCACCATTGTGAACTGCAACGGTATCGGGCATTCGTGAACCGGTTGTCGGGCCGCCTAATCCAAGATGGTCATAATGCCCACCAATCACAAGGAATTCATCCTTCAGAACAGGATCGTTGCCTTCAATCATTCCGATCACATTTTCAGTCCTGGCTTTTTTCTGTATGAGTTCTGCTGTACCATGAACGGAAACCGGAATCATGAACGATTTTGGCTGCCGTGTCCTGTTCAGCACTTTTTCAAGTGAATCCAGCCTGTAACCTGAAGCCTGGAGCATCAAATCAGCAGCGTTCTTCCGGATGTTTATCACGGGGATGCCGGCCGTGACTTCATTGTTCTCGGAGTGCAGGGTTATCAATTTGTCGTCCTTGTCCATTGCAACAGGTGTTACAACAAGCACACCGGCTGCGCCATGATCTTTGGCCGTAAGGACTTTGCCCCTGATCTCGCTGAACGGGATGAATTTGCTGTCGTTGTTATCCAGTTCCGGATCTCCGCGGAAGATCATCACCCATTTTCCGTTCACATCCACACCATCGTAATCCTTCCATTTAAGACTATCGATATCAATATCAAACCCGTAACCTGCAAAGACCACCGGAGCTGACAAATCTGCATTTGCAGAGAAAACCAGCGGCGTGAAATCTTTTTTCAGCTCTCCATCAAACCCCGGGAATTTAATTGCATTTTTCTGGCCCAGCGTGACATCCGTCACTATCTCAAAATATTGAAAACCGTTTTCCGCCATCAGTTTCAACCCTGCAGCTTTGAACTGGTTGCGGATGTAGGATGCTGCCAGGTCTCCTTCGGGCGTTCCGGGTTTCCGGCCTTTTAGTGAATCAGAAGCAAGGTAATAAATATCCGCTTTCAGATCTTTAGAACTAATTTCTGAGCTACGTTGTGAAAACAGATAAGAACTGAACAGGGAAAACACTATCAACAGAGAAAGTTTCGCGGTTTTCATTTTTATTCTTTTAATTACTCTATTTAACCTAATTGACCTAATTGATCTAAAAAATTCAAAATTATTTTAGAAGTTAGTGTAATTAGAAATTAGAAATTCAATCAGTCTAATTATCAGATCACCCCAACAATTGTTCCACCTCCGATTACAATATCTTCATTATAAAAAACTGCTGACTGGCCGGGTGCTATCCCGTCGTTCGGCACGAACAATTCAACCTTCACCAGGTCATTGCCGGCAGGATGAATCACCGCGTCGATCTCCTTTTGTGCTGAACGGATCTTTGCCTTTATCTCAAGAGGCTTTTCAAGCCCGGGAATGGCTACCCAGTTCAGATTATTGACCAGGAATGCAGAATTCAGGCCTTCCTCCCGCGTTCCGACGATCACTTTGTTTGCATCTTTATCCAAGCCAACTACGTAGAGAGGCTCAGACCAGGCGATACCAAGACCTTTCCGCTGACCGATGGTATAGTTCCATATACCCTTATGGTGTCCGACAACATTCCCGGTTTTTGTTACGATTTCGCCTTCGGTTTCCTCTACATCCAGCAGTTCCTTATAATCACCGCTATAGAAATCCTGGCTTTCTTCCTTATCCGATAACGGGAGATTCAGTTTTCTTGAGAGTTCCCTGACTTCCCGCTTGGTAAGTTCTCCAAGGGGAAGGAGGATATGGGAAAGCTGTTCCTGGGAAAGCCTGAAAATAAAGTATGTTTGGTCCTTGTGGAGGTCGATCCCTTTTCGAAGCATGAACCGGCCAGTTTCTTTGTTCTGTTCAACCCTGGCATAATGGCCCGTGGCAAAATAATCGAATTCGAGCCCTTCCCGCTTTGCCAGGTCAGGAAGTATCCCGAATTTAATGAGCTGGTTGCATTTTACGCAAGGGTTCGGGGTTCTTCCCGACAGGTATTCTGTACGGAAGTTCTCCAGGATAAGTTCTTTGTAACGTTTTGAGCAATCAAAAACATGATGAGGAATATCAAGGGCTGCAGCTACTTCCTTTGCTTCACGGATCTCTTCAAATTCATCCGGTCCATAGCATGAATGTTTTCCGGTGGAATAATATTCCCCGTCCCAGAGGGCCATGGTGACTCCGGTCACGTCATAACCCTGTTCTTTCAGCAATAATGCGGCAACGGATGAATCAACACCCCCGCTTAATCCAACGATAACTTTCTTCTTTGAAGACAAAATATATGTTCTGAATAAAAAGTCTGCAAAGGTAAAGATTATTCTCGTATATATATTGCTGCATGTTGCCGGATGACTTGACAAGGTTCAAATCCAGTAAAGGTTATCATAATGAAAATTTTACAGGTTGTTCTTTCTTTGGCACCACCCAAAGAAAGAACCAAAGAAAGGTCTCCGCTTGATAAAAGTTGCTAAAAATATTCGAAATCATCCTAAAATTCATGAACTCGTCCCGACTTCACGTCGGGACTCAAACAGCATGAATTTTTTAACGGATGATCTCTCGATTTTCTTAACGTAACTTTTATATGCGGTTTAAAAACTGTTCATTTTTCAATGAAGAACGATCAGCTTGTCTACCAGGTTCAAATAAGTAGACTTGAGGATGCAAAAATAAACACCGGCCGGAAGATCACTGGTATTGATCCGCAGATCATGCTTCCCTGAAGGAAGATCTGAATTGGTTATAATTTTAACCAGGTTGCCATTGATGTCGGATATTTTCAGGACAACATGGCCTCGTTCAGGAAGTGTCACAGAAACCGTTGCAAAGTCATTTGCGGGATTTGGTATGATCCGCATCGAACCGGAACTATTTTCAGGAGGGTCATCAATCGCGACGGGTGGATTACATGGAGAGAACTGCATTCCATCGACCCAGAGCGTATACCCGTAATCCCAGGTATCGGCATGGATCTCAACATAGTTGGGCTGATCCCAGTTCATCGTACCGTAGCTTGTCCTGACGAATGAGCTGTTCCCGGAAAGCGGGAATTTATATTGCTTCCAAACCAGGTTTGACGCATTCAGAAGACTAACCGGTGCCGAATAACGAAAGTAATTCCCTTTCCGGTCGCCTATGCGCAAGTGGAATACCTGGAATCCCATGGTAGGCTGCTTGATCGTTCTGACCCAGAAATAAAGCGTATCCAGGTCATTCAGTGTCCATTGGGAAACCGAATCGTTGCCCGGCCGGTAATTCAGTGCAACATCCCATCCCCTTCCGGCAATCAGTTTGACGGATGCTGCTCCCACCACTTTTTCCGTGGAATCGAAATAAACCGAATCGGGAATCCTTGGCCCGGGATAACCGGTTTCCGGATATGCATACCAGACAGCACCGGGCTCTGCCATATCGCAAGGGGGATCATATTGGAACACCGGGGCAGGACCCGGTGTGGCCGGATACCATAAAACATCGCCCTTTGCAGAATTATCATGCCTGTCGTAGATCTTTTCACTGATCATGGCAGTATCATTTGGTTCAAATGCATTATTCATCGCAAAGAGATTGGCGGAAGACCAGTTCCTGATGTGGAACCCTGTCGTCATCCTGAAATCATTGAAGGAAACAGTGTCGGCATTGATTGTATCTTCCACGGAAAGGGATTGTGCCTGGTTGTAATAGAACTGGTTGTTCCCGACCACCATGTGCGGGGTGACCTTGGCTGAAATCCCAATGGAATTTCCTTCAATACGGTTGCTGCTGATCGTATAGTCATGGGATGTCTGGTTCTGATAACCGGAAATACTACCTCCTTTCCATAATTCAATGCCAATGGGATTTTCTTTGATGGTGTTGTGATTAATTACATTATTGAATCCACGGTCGATCGCTATCCCTGAATGGAAATTCCCGTTGATCTCGTTGCTGTCGACGATGCTGTTGAACGAATACCCGAGCCACAGTCCGTAATCACTGACATTGCATTTATTATGCTTGTATATGTTCCCGTCGGCAAAAGTGGCTTCGATGGCGTTGTGCGGCGAATTGGAACATTCATTGTATGCAAAATAGTTGTTGTTCGGGATATCGGAATGCTGGTACTGGCCCAGAAAAACACCGTCACCCGACCAGGAGAGGTCATTGTTCACGACCCTGTTTTCGTTGGAAATTATCATCAGAAGTGCAGCGCAATCACTGGGATCGGTATATGGCCGGTTTATGTGTGAGGCCAGGTTGTTGTATATATTGCAGGTGTCGGTCCAGAACATCCGGATGCCATACGAAGTGTTCCAGTTGAAATCGTTGTCGTTGATCTCGAGACTGTCGCAATGGTAGGCTGCCACACCATCGTTCTGGTATTTCATAATATTATTATAGATATGAGCTGCCCGGCTCTGATACAGCAGGACACCTCCGCCGAGGGCCGCGTTGTAATCGGCCCAGACATCGATCCAGCCGGAGGAGTCAACCTTGTTCCTTGAGAAATCATTCCCATTTATGTTGATATGATCTGAATTGGTGATGTATACTGCATACTTGTACTTGTAAACCGAATCGAAGTTCTTGATGACGATGTTGTGCGAGTTATCGATCTTGATCATGTAGCCGCCAAAACCGACACCGTTGACAAAGCAACTGTCGCCGTCGAGCACGATGTTCTGTTTCCCGCTGATCTGGATCACGCCATTCAGTTCCGGATCGGTGAATGTGTAATTCCCCGGCACGAATTTTATGTTCGAATTGCTGTTGATGGTCATGTTGTTGGTGATGGGCATGATGGTCTGGGAAAAGATCATATAAGGAAGGGACATCATTGCGAACAGGATGTAAATCTTTTTCATGGCAAGTGAATTTGGTTTACCTCACCCCCCGGCCCCCTCTCCTGTGCGGAGAGGGGGAGAAATGGGGCGGCATAATTAAACGCTAATATACAAAAAAAGAATTTTATTGAATTATCATTTTCCTTGTAATGATAACCTTTCCACCGATGGACAGCGAATACGTGAAAACTCCCTTGAGGTGGCCAGGATTGGAAAAGGTCACTTTGTTAATCCCCGGATGGATTTTAAGGTCGAGGACTTTTATCTCTCTTCCTGAAGAGTCGCGGAAGGTTAGTTTTGCGTTATCATAATTAATGTTCGGAGAAGCTTCAATCTCAATCTCTGTTTGCTTTGTAAACGGGTTCGGATGGTTCTGTTCAAGTTTCAGGCCCCAGTCCTTTTTCACCTGTTCATTGATCCCGAGATCTGATATTGAATATTCAGGAGAGAAGAGACTTTCCACGCCATTTCTCATATTGGCCACGCTGAAATACCAGGTTTTGCCTGGCTGCAGCCCGGGTACAACAAATTTATTCGTTCCTGAAAAAGAAAACAGGGTATCGAAATACAGGGATCCGGATCCTTTCGACCTCACTCCTACCCTGTAATGGTTGTAAACAGAATCGGCTTCGTGCAAGGTAATTTCAATCCCGGCGGCCGATTGTCTGAACTCCGGATCCGGCGACGGAGGCGCAATTGCCAGCAATCCCAGGTTCACCCCGTTCATGATCGTGTTCCTCCGGAGGTATCCCGGATCCACGAAGAAGCTGTCGATGATCCCGTCGGGCGGGATGGATGTATCAATGCCAAGAATGTCCCTCACAGAATGTTGCCTGTCAGGCGGCGTACCTGTACCATCCCCGCTCTCGTATTGAGAACAAAAACGGATGGCCGTATAACCCTTCGAGGTAAAAGGTATATGGTCCCCGCTCCTTCCCACACGGTCCTGCGTTATGATCAGATTCAGCTTCATGGGCGTTGTCAGCAATGGGTTGATCTTTCCTTCCTGGTTCATCCGGATATATCTTGCGAGTTGCTTATGCGGAGAAACCGCAGCGGAATCATTCCCTGCTGACAAGGAGAATATTCTGACCTCTGTGCTGTCAATGGCATTCAATCCCGGACAGCCCGGCGGAGATGATGTCTGCCCGCAGGTGATCCCGCCAATGACGTCATTATTCAGCACTGCACGGATCTTAACATTTTTCGAATAAAGGTAATTCGCTAAGGCTGCCGACCCGTACAATCCCTGGTCTTCACCGGTAACACAGGCAAACATGATTGTGTGGTCAAATGCATATCGGCTCATAACTCTGGCCAGTTCCATCACCAAAATTGTTCCGGAGCCATTGTCTTCCATTCCCGGGGAATAGCAGGCCGTATCACAAACCCCTTCACAGCGTGTGTCAAAATGGGCCTCAAGAAGGATGATCTCTTTTTGGGTTGTATCGAGTCCGGGCAGGATAGCCAGGACATCGCGGTGGTGAGTTTGTCCACAGAAAATGCGGTCGAAGTCGAGGTACGACAGGACAAGCCTGTTCTCATTCACAGCCCTGTACTCGTTGAATTTGCTGAAGATCCAGCGCCTGACCGCCCCGATGCCGCGGGTGGAGGAAATGGTATCCGAGCCCGAATTCCGGTTATAATAGCTGTCGATCTTTTTAAGATAGCTGATCATCGTATCTTTTGAAACCCGGTTCACGATGCCGTGAAGGATGGAATCAGGTGAGTTTATGACGACCAGGGGGGTATAGGCTGAAGGGTCATATTGACCACTGATGACCTGCAATGCCCCGGGATTGCTTAGGGTCATATTGACCTGTGCGAACAACTGCGTTTCTGTCAGTACGACCAGGAAAAGCAGGAATATTGTTTTTTTCAAAGCTTTATGGTTTGTTAGTGCTAAGGTACAAAAAATCTGGTGATGAAGGATGAGGATTCCCGCTTTCGCGGGAATGACGGTTTATTTGAATCCAGTCGTAATTCCTAATCCGTAATTCGTAATTGAATCAGTGGCTGATCAGATCCTTGTCGTGGCAGGTATCGTATTCATATTGAATTGTAGTATGATGCACATGATACTTTTGTTTCAGGAGCAACTTGATCTTTTCGGTGATCGGTCCGGTTTCATGAACAGAAATGTTCTTCACCAGGTCGATGTGGCATTCAAAATGAACCTCGTTCTCGTTCATATTCCAGGCATGAACATGGTGGATGTTTGCGACCTCGTCGAAACCTTCGATATCCCTTTTGATCAGTGTAAAATCGATCCCGGAAGGCGTTCCCTGCATGAGGATATCATTGGTTTGTTTCAGGATCTTAAACCCTTCATACATGATGTACAATCCGATCAGGATTGTTATCACAGGGTCAATCCAGGTTATGTTGAAGAGCCAGATGACGAGCCCGCCGACAATGACTGCGAGTGACGAAAGGGCATCTCCGACAAAATGCAGGTATGCCGCTTTGATATTGAGGTTGCCGTGTGAATCGCGTTTCAGGAGGAACGCTCCGAAGAAATTGGCGATAAACCCGAACGATGCGACGAGAAAGATGATCTTCCCGTTGATCTCAGCATGATCCCTGAACCGTGAAACAGCTTCGAGGATCAGAAAGACGGAAATGACGATCAGGATAAGGGAATTCAGCGATGCGGCCAGGATCTCGATCCGTTTGAAGCCGAATGTGCGATGGATGGTTGATTTCTTTTTTCCCACGCGGTGGGCGATCCATGCAACAAGGGAGGTCACCACATCGCTCATATTGTGCAGGGCGTCGGAGATCAGCGCGAGGCTGTTGGCAAACAATCCTCCTGTGAGCTCGATGGCGCTGATCCCGGCGTTGATGAAAATAGTCAGCAACAATCGCTGGCCGCCGCCGGATCCGGGTCCGTTACTTTTTATCCCTTCCTGCATGATTCGGTACCACAAAGTTCAGGTAAATTGCAACACAAAAAACACCGATCCCCGATATGAGGAAAAGAACCGTTGCGCCGAAAAGACCCCAGATCAGCCCGCCAAGAGTGCTTGCCAGCAGGCTGCAGATGCTGGCGAAACTGGTATAAAAACCAATCGCCGTGGCAGTCTCTGTTGATTTTGCAATGTTCGAAATGAGGGCTTTCGATATGCCTTCCGTTGAAGCATAATAGATCCCGTAGAAAAAAAACAGGACGATGAACATGACGAGCGAGGTGGCAAAACCCATGAATGCATAAACGAGGGCAAACATGATCAGCCCGGCAATCATCATCCTCTTGAGCCCGATCCGGTCAGCCATAATTCCGACAGGATAGGAGAACAATGCGTAAACCAGGTTAAAAAAGATATAGATGCCGATCATCCAGGCATCGGCGTGTGCAGGATCAACCGGGTAAACTTCGGGCAGGCGCATCCTGATGAATAGCAGCAGGAATACATCCGAAGAATTGAGCAGGGTAAAGATCAGCAGTCCGGCCACCAGCTTCCGGAATACCGGTGTTGCCGTTTTCCAGTATTTTAAGTATGATAGGAATCCGACATTTTTTGTGAGCGGTTTCGTTCCGGCGACAGTTATTCCAGGATCCGGGCGCTTTTTATCCTTGAGAAAAAAGGTCAGAAGGATTGCCACCAATCCGGGAAAGAAGGCAAGGAAGAACAACATTTTATATTGTCCCGGCCAGATCCACAGGTAAACCAATGCCAATGCGGGTCCCAGGGCAGCCCCGACCGTATCCATGCTGCGATGGAATCCGAACACCCTGCCTTTGTTTTCGGGAATCGTTTCATCCGACAAGATCGCATCCCGTGCTCCTGTCCGGATCCCTTTACCAAGGCGGTCGAATGTTCGTGCAAAGAAAATCCACAACGGCCAAACGAATAAAGCCATCATTGGCTTGGATATCGCGCTCAGGGCATATCCAATCCTGACGAATGGCGCACGTTTTCCCCTTACATCAGACAAATGCCCGAAATAGCCCTTGCTCAGCCCGGCGGTCGCTTCAGCCAGTCCTTCCAGGATCCCGATCATCAGCACCGAAAACCCAATCGATTTAAGGTAAACAGGCATGACAGGGTATAGCATCTCGCTGGCAACGTCAGTGAAGAGGCTGATGAATGATACAAGTAAAATAGTTCTTGTGAGAATCCTGGTTTTGGTGGTCATTCTGATGGTATTTATGCTGCGGGCTTCAAGCTTCAAGCTTCAGGCTGCAGGTTTCAGGCTTCATAATTCCTAATTCAAACTCCTAATTCATAATTAATCAAGGATTGTTAAAATAATTAAGGTATTCCTTCCCCGCAGCGCTGAGCTTGCTGTTCCAGTGTTTGCTTGAAGAGGTTGCGTTCTGCAGGGTAGTTTTATCTTCGTAACGCAGTCGCTTAAGCACATTCAGTGCATTGATCCTTGTTTCAAACTCCCATGACGGTCCCGTGTAACCGATCAATTCACCGAGGTACTCCATTTTCCCCGAACTGATCGCGGTTTCCAGCCAGCGCATCCGGATGTTTAGCCCCCGCCATCCCTGGTCATTCTTTGTCATTTCAAGAAACTTATCCGTTTCTTCAGGATAGGAAAGGCAAAGATTCTGGAGGGCAAGGTCGATGTTCACATTGGACGTGTCTTTCAGCGCGGTGATGAACTCGTTCTTCAACCCGGCCGGGACCGGTGAAACGGTATGCAGCACCTCTTTCCTGACAAGTGCATCCGGATCAACCAGGGCTTTCCGGAATAAAGTCAGAACCCTGACATCCGTATCAGCCGATAGCTGGCTTATGATCTCCGCTTTGGTGAGGAAGAATTTCTCGCCGGAATAACACTGAAGCAAAACATCTCGCTTCACGGATACCTTTTCCGAACGAAGGGCAAGCAGCGCATCGTACCGGTCGATCATGTTTGAAGCCTGCAGTGCCTGGGCTGAAAGCTCGGCGAAGGGCTTGTCGAACGTTACTTTTTTCACGATCTCCCTTCCGGGATCGAACAGTACGAATGCGATCGGTTTCTTTTCCGGGTTTGGAATTGCAATTTCGGTTACTTTATTTTCAACCCATACTAACGTTTCATCCATCGTCCTGTCCTTGTAATGAACCTCGAAACGTACAGGCATTTTGAAAAGTCCGACCTGGTCGTTGGTCTCCTGGACCTGGGTAACGCTGATGCAGGTAGCCCTCTGCCCTGTCGTGTCGTCCCTGACCTTGTATGAAACCTTATATTCCGGCTCACCGCCGTGAAGCACCCATTCTTCAAAAAACCAGTTGTAGGGTTTGCCGGTCACTTCATACACAGTGCGGATGAATTCGCCGGTCTCTGCATTTTTGTAAGGATGTTCTTCCAGGTAGCGCCTGATGGCATCATGGAATTCCCTGTCCCCCATGACATATTGCAGCATTCCCAATACCAGCGATCCTTTCTGGTAGATCCTTGCATTGCCGCCCCTGGAGCCTCCGACCGGATAATTGTTATTCCTGGCCGCATTCAGGGCGAGCTGGAGCTCATCGTTCTTAATGTTCTGGTACTGATCTTCGCCGAAAACCGATTTTTCGAACATCTTTGCATAATATGTACCGAAACTTTCCGTAAGCCATACATCCTTGTTCTGCAAATGGGATACATAATTCCCGAACCATTGGTGGGCCAGTTCGTGGGCGTTCGTATTGATATAATTTCGTTGCCAGAATGCGTGCCGGTCTATGAGCATGAAATCGCCGAAGATCGTTGACGTGGTTGTTTCCATGGCACCGTACATGTAATCGATCACCGGTGCCTGGCGGTAGACCGGGTAAGGATAATCCAGGCCGGTCTCCTTTTCCAGGAAATCCATCATGGCTTCGGTATATTGGTAGGTTGTATGCACCTTGTCTTCCTGACCCGGGTAATACCAGTATTCAAGCGGTACTCCGCGGCCCGTCTTCGACGTTTTATAATCATAATCCCCGATTACAAGGGCGGTTGAAAAGAAGGGATGATTTTTGGTCATCCGGTAATGCCAGGTCATTGTTTTATCACCATTGTCCTTTGTTTCCATCCTGTCGCCATTTGAGAATACCTTATAGCTCTTGCCGAAAGTCACGAACATATCGACGGTGATCCTTGCATCCATGTATGGGAGCCAGCCATGCGGCCTGTGCGCCCAGATCTCCTTGCGCTTGGGAGCCTCTTCCGGCCGCCAGCCGATGAAGTAGATCGCACCTGATTGAGGTTGCGCGGTGTATTCAATCTTGAGCTTATGTTCCGACTGAGGATGGAGGATGGAGGTTCCTGCTTTCGCAGGAATGACGGGAGAATGGATAATAGAAGATGGAGGATAGATAATGAGGTTGGAGGCCTGAAGTCGGAAGTCAGAAGATTTTCCGTCGATGAATATTGAAGTAATTCTAAAATCCGGTGCATAAAAAACAATTGAATCGGTTTTGTACCTGTTTGGGGTGAACGTAAATTCTGCTGTGGCAATGACCATGTTGTCCTCAGGAATGAACCTGACATGGGCTTCGAGGTGGTTCAGGCTTATCATCAGGTCCGGCGGATTCGCCGATGGATCGACGTAGTAGGTGACGGTCCTGTCCTGGGCGGGGAGAAGGCTGGAAAAAAGTACGAGGTAAAGAAGAATGGGGATAAATTTATTCATTGTCGTATTCATTAGGTGATGCTGGATGCTGGATACTGGATGCTTGGTTTTGGGTTCAGAGCGGTTCATTTTGTACTTTTGATGGTTATTCATCTATCATCTATCATCTATCATCTATCATCTATCATCTATCATCTAGCATCCAGCATCCAGCATCCCGCATCCCGAATCAAATATTTTACTAAGTTTGTCAATTCCAAATATCCTGGTTGCCGGGATGTGTCAAAAGTACCAAAAAATCCGTGATGAAGATCTCGCTGAATGAGAAACTGATCCTTTACTTCCTGACCCTGGGTCTCGGAGCCATCTTTATCATCAGCATCTTTTCATTCTATGGTACGAAAAAAGCATTGCTGAACCGCACCTTCGACCAGCTTACCTCGCTCCGTATCGTGAAAAAACACCAGGTCGAACTGTTTTTCATTGACAGGGTCAAGGATATCAGCATCCTTTCAGAATCGGATGACACACGGAACATGGCCCTTGAACTGGAACGCTTCTGCAGGAAGATCAATGACCGTTCAACTGCCGGGGACAGGGAACAGCTTCTATCCGGTTTTTCTGTTTACCTGAAAAAATACAGATCGCTGAGAAGCTATTTTCAAAGTATATCATTCATTTCAGGAAATAAGGTGGCGCTCAAAGGAAATTTCCGGGACAATCCTGAAATTGAAGTCGGAACGCTGACTTCCTCTGAACTTAAGAGGTTTGATGCTGCAGCTGTTTTTGAGGGGATCGGGGTTGGAGATGAGTTTATCGACCCCCGGACCCATCAACCGACCATGTTCCTTTCCTGCACTTTAGGCAATTCAGGCAATCTGCGGGATGATGCAAGGCTTGTCCTTGAAATCCCGGTGGATGCGATCAATACGATCATGCTGAACAATAACCCTGAAAGCGGATTAGGACAAACGGGAGAAACGTACATTGTCGGCAGTGATTTCCTGATGCGCTCCGCGTCGCGGTTCCAGGCGAATTCAGTGCTTCGGACAAGTGTACAGACCATTCCGGCCATTGAATCGTTCCGACAGAGGGAAGGATCAGTCATAACCCGCGATTACCGGAATATCCCGGTTTTGTCTTCATTCAGCCGGATCTCGGTTCCCGGATTGAGCTGGGCCATCCTCGCAGAAATCGATGTCAAGGAAGCCATGATCCCTATTTACAGCATGCGGAACCGGATCCTTTTCATCAGTTCGCTGATAGCAATCATCTTTTTCATGTTCGTTTTCTTCATTGCCAAAAGGATCACCAGGCCGGTGATTGAACTGAAGAATGCTGCCATCCGGGTCGGGCAGGGACAATACGATGTCAACCTCCCCATCCAGACCCATGATGAGATCGGAGCGCTCACCGAATCATTCAACCTTATGGCAGGCCAGATCAAGGAAAAAACAAATGAGCTTCAGCAGGAACGGATCGGGAGGCTGCGTTCGGTCTTTGACGGTGAGGAAATCGAGCGGCAGCGGTTGTCGCGGGAATTGCACGACGGCATCGGCCAATACCTGATCGCGCTGAAACTCCGGCTTGAAAGTCTTCTTTATTCCGATAATTCCAGGATCAAAGAAAACATCCAGGACCTTAAAGATATGTTTGACAATACCATTGACGAGATCAGGAGGATATCGAACAATCTTACACCCGCAGTCCTTGAAGCTTTCGGGATCACCATTGCACTCAGAAACCTATGCCAGGAATCGGGAGAGCACACCGGTATAACGTTCCACTTCAATTCTTCGGGAAAGCTTGAGGATATCCATACAAACCTGAAAACATATCTTTTCAGGATATCACAGGAAGCGATTAACAATATTGTCAAACATTCCGGTGCAACCAGTGTCGAGATCCTGCTCACCAGGGAATTATCTTCAGTTACCCTTTCGATACGGGACAACGGGAAAGGCTTTGATACGAAAAAAGCGTCTATCGGTGAAGGAAATGGCCTTCATAATATGCGTGAACGGGTTGACATGCTGCATGGAACGATCGACATCAATTCGTTTATTGAAAAAGGTACCACGATCAAGGTTGTGATCCCGGTCTTTTAAAATTATCTATTCTGTTTCGGTTCAAAAATGTAATTTTACAGACTATGAAAAAAATAAAGATCATCCTCATCGATGACCACCAATTGGTCAGGGATGGCATCAAGTCACTTCTGGCGGGGACCTCCGACCTTGAGATCGTTGGTGAGGCATCCGACAGCCAGGGACTGTTCGCGATCTTGCCGGCACTGAAGCCCGACATTCTCATCATGGATATCTCGCTCCCGGGAATGTCAGGAATAGAGATTACGAAAATAATCTGCCAGGATTATCCCGAGATCAAGGTGCTTATCCTGTCGATGTACAACAACGAGGATTTCATTTTCAATTCAATAAAAGCTGGAGCCCGCGGTTATCTCCCGAAAAACACCACACGGAACGAACTGCTTGAAGCGATCTATGCCATCGACAGCGGAGAGGAATTCTTCAGTGAGTCGGTAGCCAAGATCATGGTGAAAAGCTACGTAAAAAGGGCCACGGATGACGAGAAGATCCCCGAAAAGCCGGATGAGATCCTGACTGCCCGCGAGATCGAGATCCTGAAGCTATATGTCGAAGGGTTCATCAACAAAGAGATCAGCGACAAGCTCGACATCAGCATCCGTACCGTTGAGACCCACAAGAACCACATCATGCGGAAACTTGGGCTCAAATCTACGGTGGAAATGGTGAAGTTTGCGATCAGGAATAAAATTGTGGAAATATAGGTGAAATACTTACTTTTCTTTCGTTATTTTCTTATTTATTTTTCAGTACTTTACAGGATTGTACAGGATTTTAAATCATGGTAACATTGTTCCGTTATTATGAAATTAAAAATCTGCTTTTTATGAAAAAATTCTTTACTGATTTCCACTTCATTACATTGCTTGTATTCCTTGTCCTGGGTAATTATTCAGGTTTCGGACAGGTCAATGATGAAATGAAGATGGAGGAAAAAGTTGCCAGTCCTGCACAATTTAGCCTTGGAGCTGACCTTGTCAGCCGCTATATCTGGAGAGGGCGGGATTACGGCAATTCACCGGCCATTCAGCCAAATGTTGCCTTTTCCGTTGCGGGGTTCAAGATCGGTGCATGGGGTTCTTACGGATTTGTGTCAAATACTGTACAGATCAATGATTCCACAACGGTCAATGCCGGCAATTATGCGGAAACAGACTGGAACCTTTCCTATTCCTACAAGGGATTCACCGTGATGCTCTCGGATTACTTTTTCCCGAATCCCCTGTCTCCCAATGAAAACGTCAACTATTTCGATTACAATAATAAAACAACCGGGCATTCATATGAGCTGTCACTGGCTTATACCGGGCCGGATAAATTCCCCCTCCAGTTATATGCCGGCACGATCATTTATGGTGCCGATAAAGATAAAGATTCCACCGGGGTTTTTGGTGCCGGTGATAATAACAATTATTCCACCTATTTTGAAGCCGCATACCAGTTCAATATCAAGACCATCGGTGTAAAGCCCTTTATCGGGGGCATACCTTTCGGTTCTTCCTGGTACGGTCCGTCAGCCGGGATCATCAATCTCGGGGTGACTGTATCCAAGAGCATCCAGCTCAGCAAGGATTATTCAATTCCGCTTTTCACTTCTGTTGTGACGAACCCGCAGGCACAAAGCATTTTCTTTGTGTTCGGGCTGAGTCTCTAGGCCCTGTTCGGAGCACGGGCCACCAGGATCATGTCTTTACAGCATGATCTCTGCTGGTTTACCGGCAGCATTTTATCCCTGCATTTCCAGAAAAAAACAAAATTCCAATGAAACACAATTCCTCACTGATTACCGGTCAATGGCTGATAAGATCCGTTTTGATAGGCCACTGGTCGTTTTTCATAAGCAAATGGGCATTCGTAATCAGGCGCCGTTCACTGGTAACCCGTCAGCATACCCTGGAAATAGGACACAAATCCTACATTCTTGACCATACAAGGATCATCATTCATAATTCATCTTTCATCATTTATAACTCTTAAAAATTACATTTATGGGAACAATTGACATTGGCTCAACAGGGTTTATGCTGTTATCGGCCAGCCTGGTCATGCTTATGACCCCGGCGCTTGCATTTTTTTACGGAGGTCTTGCCACCAAGAGGAACATTCTTGGCATCATGATCCAGAGTTTTGCCTCACTTGGCTGGACCACGGTATTGTGGTTCGTTTTCGGGTATTCATTGTGCTTCAGTGGAGGAGAAGGAGGCTTTTTCGGGAATTTCAACAAGGCATTTCTGAACGGAGTTTCGCTTGATTCAGTTTTCGCGGGCAACGGAAAGATCCCCGAAATCGTTTTCATCGCCTACCAGATGATGTTTGCGATCATCACGCCTGCGCTGATCACCGGTGCTTTTGTAGGCAGGGTCACGTTCAAATCATACATGATCTTCCTCACCTTCTGGCAGATCCTTGTTTATTACCCGTTCGTACACATGATCTGGGGCGGAGGATTGCTTGCACAGTGGGGTGTACTGGATTTCGCGGGAGGTATCGTTGTTCATGCCACAGCCGGATTTGCCGCCCTGGCATCGGTTTTCTACATCGGGGCCCGGGTCGACAAGAACTCCACGCCCAACAGCATTCCGCTGGTGGCGATCGGATCGGGCCTTCTTTGGTTTGGCTGGTATGGTTTCAATGCCGGAAGTGAGCTCCAGGTCGACAATATCACGGCCATTGCGTTCCTGAATACCGACGTGGCCGCTTCGTTTGCCACTGCCGCCTGGGTTGTAATTGAATGGATTCGGGAAGGCCGGCCCAAACTGCTTGGACTATTAACAGGTTCCATCGCCGGCCTGGCGACCATAACGCCATGCGCCGGATTCGTCCCACTCTGGTCTGCACCGCTGATCGGCATCGGGGCCGGCATAACCTGCTACATGGCCGTTCAGTTGAAAAACAAGCTGAAATGGGATGATGCCCTTGATGTATGGGGCGTTCACGGCGTTGGCGGTGTTCTTGGAACCATCCTGCTCGGCGTTTTCGCCAGCAAGGCGATCAATCCGGCTGTCATGGTGAACGGACTTGCATTCGGCGAAACCAGTTTCTTCTTCAAGGAACTGATCGCAGTTGTGGCCGCCTCAGCCTATGCGTTCATCTTTACTTACATCATGCTTGCCCTGATCAACAAATTCGTAAAAGTCCGGGTTGGTGCCGACCAGGAAAAGGAAGGACTCGACATTTCACTTCACGGTGAAATTGCCTATGATTCCGGATCATTATAGAATCTGATATAAGATTATTAATTAAACCACAATAGGCACATTAGACCACAATAGTATCTATTGTGAACTATGTGCCTAATGTGGTTTTTTCATATGGATTCGAAAATATTTGTCATTTTTGCATAAAATTAGAGACATATGAAATTTACGACACTTACTGAATTTATTGTTGAGAGGCAAGCTGAGCACCCGGGTGCAACGGGAGAACTGACACGGCTGCTGAATGATCTTGGGACCGCGGCCAAATTCGTGAACCGGGAAGTGAACCGGGCCGGGCTAGGGGAAGTGATGGGTTATGCCGGAGAAGTTAATGTTCAGGGTGAAGAACAAAAGAAGCTCGACGTCTTTGCCAATGATCAGTTTATCGCTGCCCTGCGTTCAGGGGGTCAATGCTGCGCTATCGGGTCGGAAGAGAATGAAGAGATCATCATCCTTGACAATGCAGTGTCACAGCGCGGAAAATATGTGATTGCCATCGATCCGCTTGACGGATCATCGAATATCGAATCCAATGTTTCCATCGGCACCCTTTTCTCCATTTACCAGCGAACAACCGTACGGGGACTTGCAACACTGGAGGACTTCCTGCAGCCGGGGCGGAACCTGGTAGCTGCCGGGTACATTCTTTACGGATCATCCACAATTCTTGTTTTCACAACCGGATACGGCGTGAACGGGTTCACGCTTGAACCTTCGGTAGGATCGTTCATCCTGAGCCATCCGAATATGAAATACCCTGAAAAAGGGAATATTTACTCGATCAATGAAGCAAACTATATATACTTCCCTGAGGGTGTAAAAAAGTTCATCTACTATTGCCAGGAAGATGACGCATCAACGGACAGGCCATATTCCACACGCTATATCGGCTCCATGGTGGCCGATTTCCACCGGAACCTCATCCGGGGAGGCATATTTATTTATCCCGGGACAACGAAAAGTAAAAAAGGGAAACTCAGGCTGCTTTATGAATGCAATCCTGCGGCATTCCTGGCCGAACAGGCAGGAGGCAAGGCTTCTGATGGCTTCAACCGTATCCTGGACATCAAGCCCACCCAGCTCCATGAACGTGCCCCTTTATTCGTAGGTCCAACTTTTATGGTTGAAAAAGCCGAGGAATTCATGAAAGCGCATTCACCGGAGTTCGCTTTCTAAGCCGCTACAGGCTACGGGCCACGAGCTTCGTGGGTCCATCAAACTTCTCCGTCCCATACCCTCCCAGGATCCCCAAATACGCAGGGAACTCAAGGAAGAGCTTTTTCTTTTTTCTATTTTCCATTTTCAATACTCCATCCTCGTCATGCTGAAAGTCACGACTTTCAGCTACGGACCCCTGACCTCAGGCTTCTGACCTTCTAACCTTCCGACCTTCCGACCTTCCACCTTCCGACCTTCCGACCTTCCTTCCAAAAAATTCTTCCATTTTTTTATTCCAACACGATTGTATTATATTTACAACCCCGATTAATTTTTTATGCCCTGAATATTATCATTCCCTCTAACACCTCCTCGTATGAAAAATTTCCTGATCACCATCATCTGCGTCCTGTATGCTGTAATCCTTTACGCTCAGGCTCCGGAATCCATCAATTACCAAGCTGTTGCCCGCGATGCTGGCGGAAACCTGCTGGCCGGTCAAACGGTCCGGTTCAGGATAAGTGTTATCAAAGGCAGCGTTTCCGGCGCAGTTGTTTTCAGTGAATCTCATTTGAAAACCACAAATTCCTTTGGCCTCGCAACCCTGGAGATCGGGCGCGGAACGCCGGTCTCCGGAAATTTCCCTGCTATAAACTGGGGGGATGACCTTTATTTCGTTCAGACTGAAATGGATCCCACGGGAGGAACATCTTACATTTTGATGGGAACAAGCCAGTTCCTCTCGGTACCCTATGCCCTTTATGCAAAAACTTCAGGATCAGGAGGCAGTACCTATACACCTGGTTCGGGGATCGACATCACCGGGAACGTGATCAGCAACACCGCACAAAATACCACTCATACAGGGGATGCAACAGGGTCGACCACACTTACCGTAGAAAAGATACAAGGGAAACCCGTGTCAACCGCTTCACCTTATACAGACCAGTTCCTGAAATGGAACGGATCACAATGGTATCCGTCCTACCAATCCTGGCTGACTTCCGGATCCAGTGTTTATTACACAGCAGGCAGTGTCGGCATTGGGACATCCTCGCCCAACGCTTCCGCAAAGCTTGACATTACCAGCAACACAAAAGGTTTTCTCATGCCGCGGATGTCAACCACCGAACGCAATGCCATCTCCTCCCCTTCCAACGGGCTCCAGGTCTGGGATACCGATCTCCTGAAATTCTATTACTATAAGAACGGGCTTTGGAACGACCTTTCCGGATCAGCCAGTACGTGGTCGTTAACAGGAAATACGGGAACCGATCCGGCAACCAATTTCCTCGGGACAACCGATAACCAGCCCATTGCTTTCAGAACCGTGAATATTGAGAGGATGAAGATCACTTCGGATGGAAAAGTTGGCATTGGTGTTTCATCTCCAAATAATATGATACAGGTCAACGGACTTATCAATTTTGATGCGGTCAATTTTGGAACCTACCTGGGAAGCCAGTCCGGAAACGCAAACCCGACCGGTGACTACAATGTTTTCCTCGGGGGAAGGACAGGCTCATTCACAACAACAGGATATTCAAACACAGCAGCGGGGTACAGTGCTATGTATTCAAATACGACCGGGTACCTTAATACAGCAATCGGGAACTCCGCTCTGTCGGCAAACCTCACAGGTTATGCCAATACCGCAATCGGGGAAGGATCATTGAATTCAAACAATTCCGGGAACTTCAATACGGCACTGGGATTGAATTCAGGGATGCTCGCAACCGGCAGCAACAATGTTTTGCTGGGTTTTGCCGCCGGTGACAACATTACTTCGGGAAGCAATAATGTGGTCCTAGGGTACAATATTGAGGCACCCCTGGCCACGGGAAGCAACCAGCTTTCGATCGGGAACCTTATCTTCGGGACAAACCTTGATGGAACAGGACTGAATATAAGCACAGGCAACATCGGGATCGGATTAACGGCACCGGGCCAGCAGTTCGAGATATCACGGTCATTCGCCATGCCTGTAACGACTTCCGCCGCCACCGGTGTTATTTACAAAGGGAGCGACCCGTTCATCCATAATTTCAAGGCAACAGGATCCGGTGGGCATAACACCTTTGCCGGGATCAATTCGGGGAATTTCACGATGTCAGGGGCATTGTCATCCAACAATACCGGTTTTGGCGAAAACACCCTTCAATCACTGACTACCGGCTATTCCAATACCGCTGTCGGAAATGAAGCGGGAAAAAATCTGAGTGCAGGGACAGCGAACACAGCCCTTGGCGACCAGGCGCTATATGTTCACTCTGTTGGTGCAGGCAATACGGCCCTCGGGGTACAAGCCCTTTTTTCCAACAACCTTGCAAGCTCTAATGTGGGGGTCGGAAATATGTCACTGTATTACAATACAACCGCAGGGCAGAATATTGCCATCGGAAATGAGGCCCTTTTCACGCAGAGCTACAACAACGGAGGAGTTGCATGGAACAGCAACAACATCGGGATCGGTTACCGGTCGCTATACAACAACCAGCCGGCTTCGGGGGTGACCGGCATCCAGAATACCGCTATCGGGTCATTATCACTTGACAATATAACAACAGGATATTCCAATACCGCCGTAGGCTACAATGCTGATGTTTCAATGGGGACACTCTATAATACACTTTCTCTAGGGTACAATGCTACCGCAACCGGGAATAACCAGGTCAGGCTTGGAAATAGCAACATTACCTCTTTGTATTGCCAGGGAGCATACGCATCCACCACCGCAAGCGCCCCCAACCTGGTGGTTACTTCCAGCGGTCAGATCGTCAGAAGCACATTGGCAGCACCCCCCGGGGGAAGCGGCTCTCCGGGGCAGGTTGCATACTGGTCCGGCAGTTCTGCACTGGGAGGGAATAACAACCTGTTCTGGGATAACACGAATTCGAGACTGGGGATCGGAACAACAACCCCGAACGAAGCACTTGAAGTGTATGGGAATATAAGGATCCCTTACAGCAACAGCAGCATAGGTATCATCTATATGGGTGGTCTGCCTTTCATTCATGGTTGCGGGAATGCGAATACTTTTCTGGGAGAATTATCGGGAACCCTCAACCTGACCGGGGAGGGAAATACCGGGCTTGGATGGGGCGCGCTGGGCACAGTATCAGGCGGGAATTACTCAACCGCGGTCGGTTATAAAGCATTGTTCAACCTGAGCGGTAATGCAACCAATAATTCACTCAACAATACGGCTGTAGGTTACGAAGCGCTGACCACAACCAATCCTTCAAGTGAGATAAACGGAAGAAACAATGTAGCGGTAGGATACCATGCCGCCCGGAGCAACTTAAGGGGATATAACAATACAGCATTGGGTTCCTATGCCCTCTTTTCCAATGACTACGGGATCAACTCAACGGCTGTAGGGTTCAAAGCGCTTTATTCGCAGGGAGGTTCAACTTCCAACGACAGTGTGAACAATACAGCCGTTGGTTGCGAAGCACTTTATTCCAACGATCCGACCGACGGGATAACAGGAAGGTACAACTCAGCATTGGGATACCGGTCGCTGTATGCAAATACGACCGGGGCAAGGAACACCTCCGGAGGCTGGCTTTCACTGGCGGCAAACACTACTGGAGATGGCAACACAGCCCTGGGATCTGAAGCGCTGAATAAAAATACGACCGGGTCCACCAATACTGCCATCGGGAATAAGTCCATGCAGTTCAATGTTTCTGGGATCGATAATATGGCAATCGGGGCCCGGTCCCTGTTATCAAGCACGACAGGTAGCGAAAATACCGCCGCAGGAACCTATTCATCCACTTACAACACGACCGGTTCGCAAAATACTGCCTTAGGGTTCATGTCCCTTTATAATAACCGTACGGGGAACAAATCTGTGGCGATCGGATGGCAGGCGCTCTATTCACAGACCGGCAACGCCACCGACAATGACCTCTACAATATCGCCATTGGCAACATGGCCCAGTATTCAACGAATCCTACCAGTGAATCAAATGGAAGGTACAATGTGGCCATCGGCTATCATTCCATGTATGCGAACAGCATCGGAACTGCAAATACGGCTGTCGGACAGGAGTCATTGTCCTCAAATACGACCGGAAATTCAAATACCGCATTTGGCCAGAAATCCATGGAAAATAATACGACAGGCACCGAGAATATGGGGATTGGGACATGGTCACTCCATGCAAATACCTCAGGAGGCGGCAATGCAGCCGCAGGCACCTTCGCTATGTCGCTGAACACCACCGGGTCCCAAAATACCGCCCTGGGATTCATGGCGCTGAACAGCAACAGGACCGGCAACAACTCGGTTGCGATCGGATGGAAAGCCCTTTATTCACAGGTTGGAAATTCTACCGACAATGATCTGAGCAATATTGCGATCGGGTTTTTGTCGCAGTATTCCACGAGTCCGACGAGTTCAACAAACGGACGATATAACATTGCATTGGGCTACCGGTCAATGTATTCAAACATTACCGGAGCTCAGAATATTGCTATCGGCCAGGAGGCGCTGACAGCCAACACTTCCGCCAGCGGCATCATCGCAATCGGATACCAGGCGCTTAAATCACATACCTCCGGACTCAGGAATACGGCAATCGGGACATCCGTCCTCAGTAATATTACCAGTGCGGATGAAAACACAGGCATCGGTTATAATGTCCTACTGAATGCCACGTCGGGGGAACGCAATACTGGGATAGGCAGTTATGCCCTCAGGGGAAATACAACAGGCACCTCAAACATAGGCATCGGGTCCTATGCAGCAACTACAAACCAGGCAGGGATTCACAATATTGCCATTGGTGACGATGCACTTCATAACAATACGGGCAATCTTTCGATGGGCATCGGATACAGAGCCTTGTACCTGCAGATGGGAGATCCGGCAAACGGAGACCTGGATAACATCGCCATCGGCGACAAGGTGATGTACAATACCAGCACAACCAACGACACGAATGGCCGCGGGAATGTAGCAATCGGGAACAGTTCATTATACAGCAATATTATCGGATGCAGGAACACAGCCATCGGACATAAGGCTTTGTATTTAAATACCGGCGCTTCCATGGGAACTGCAGTGGGTTACCAAGCCCTTTTTTCAAATACAACAAAGGACGGTAATACCGCTGTGGGATACTATGCGCTGAGAGAAAATACCACCGGTGAGGAAAATACAAGCGTAGGATACGCTGCCCTAAGTAAAGTCACGACCAATGATTACAACACCGCCCTTGGTTATCTTGCACTTTACCGGTCGACGAGTAGTTATAATACGGCCATCGGGAACAGGGCACTTCAGGTCACCACCACTGGTGAAATGAACACTGCAGTAGGAAGCAACGCCTCCATTTTTAATACGACCGGTTCCATGAATTGTTCAATGGGTTACTATGCAATGATGGATAACTCAGCCGGGAGCAAAAACATCGCCATCGGACCAGAGGCTATGTTGCACAACCAGTCGGGAAATAATTCCATCGCCATCGGCTATCGTGCACTTGCCACCCATGCCGGATCAATATCTCCTTATGACCTCTGTAATATTGCCATTGGCCCTGAATCCATGTACAACACACTTTCAACCAACGACCTTACCGGTCGCTACAATATCGGGATCGGGTACAGGGCTATGTATACAAACGGACCGGGTTCAAAAAACACGGCCATGGGGAACCGGGCCATGTACTCGAATACTACGGCTGATGAGAATACGGCCCTGGGGTTCCAGGCAATGTTCAGCAATACCACCGCAGATCAGAATACGGCCATCGGAGCCCAGGCCTTACAGGCAAATACCACAGGTGATGCAAACACGGCGCTGGGAACGAATGCCGGGTTATTAAACACAACAGGCTCAATAAATACATTCATCGGTAAGGGAGCGGGAAAAACAAATACCACAGGTGGCTCTAATACATGCGTAGGATACAATGCAGATGTATCAACATCAGCGCTAACCAACGTAACGACAGTAGGATTCGGAGCTGTCGCCAATGCTTCGCACCAGGTACGGCTGGGAAATTTGGATGTTACCAGTTTATACTGTTTCGGTGCATACAGAACCGCTGTAAGTACCATTACCTGGAAGGATCTTTATGTAGATTCAGACGGGCATGTCGGGATTTCCCCTTTCACAAAAGATAACATGGGTGAAATTGCCACAATGGGAAATACCGACTGGATCTATGCCCTCAGACCAGTAACCTTTACCCTTAAGAACGAAGAGAATAAATCGACACAATGGGGCCTGGTGCCGGATGAGGTTCAAAAAGTCATTCCCGAAATCGTTCGGAACGATAATAATGGCCAGCCAGAGTCAGTCCAGTATTCGGCGCTGATCACCCCAATGCTGAAAGCATTGCAGGAACAGCAGAAAACGATCGAAGAGCTGCAGAAGCGGATCGAGATGCTGGAGAAGAAGTGATGCTGGATGATGAGGAGAAGGTGATGCTGTCATCTGACCACCGACCTCCGACTAACAATTATTCTATCTTTCCTAAGTCAGGAATGAATTAATGAAATAATTATACCTTTGATCCCCTGAAATTTATCTTAAGTCCGGCTGATCTTGACGGACCAGATCGTTTCAGGTTGGTGACATGAAGCAGTTCAGCCTGATTGCCGGGATCAGAAAAGAGCTCGGAAAGAAAGCAAACAAAGGAAAATCGGTTGGTTTCGTTCCTACCATGGGTGCGCTGCATAAAGGTCACTTGGAACTGGTCAGAAGATCTGTTGCAGAAAATGATATCACCGTCTGCAGCATATTTGTCAATCCAACCCAGTTCAACAATAAGAAAGACCTTGAGCTTTACCCGCGTAACCTGCAGAATGACATGAAAATGCTGGAAGATAGCGGTTGCGATATGGTTTTTACTCCTGAAGTCTCTGAAATGTACCCCCAGGGGGAGGAAAAAGTTCTGGATATCGATTTCGGATTCCTCGAACGGACCATGGAAGGGAAATTCCGGCCCGGGCATTTCAAAGGGGTTGCCACCGTTGTAAAAAAGCTATTTGATATCGTTGAACCGCACAGGGCCTATTTCGGGATGAAAGATTACCAGCAGCTGCTGATCATCCGGCAATTGGTTGAAAAACTAAAGATCCCCGTGCAAATCATCCCCTGCCCTATTGTCAGGGAGGCCGATGGGCTTGCCATGAGTTCACGGAACCTCAGGCTGACGATCGGTGAACGGACTATTGCCCCCCATGTTTTCGAGGTATTGGATCAGGCCAGGCAAAAAGCAGGAACAATGTCAGTAAAGGAATTAAAGAAATGGACGATAAAAAAGATCGGAGAAAATCCGGAACTGAAAGTCGAATATGTTGAGATCGTTTATTCAGACACATTGATACCTGTTGAAAAATGGGATAAAAAATCAAATATTCTTGCGCTCACTGCTGTTTATCTTGGCGGGGTCAGGCTCATCGACAATTTAGAACTTTTTTCGTAACTTTGCCGCATTATGCAGATCGAAGTACTTAAATCGAAAATCCACAGGGCAACGGTCACTGAAGCAAACATCAATTACGTAGGCAGTATTACGATTGATGAAGAGCTCATGCTGGGCGCAAACCTCCTGGAATATGAAAAAGTTCATGTTCTGAATGTGAATAATGGCGAACGCATCGAAACCTATGTCATCAGGGGGGAACGCGGAAGCGGTGTCATTTGCCTGAACGGTGCAGCAGCCCGCAAGTTTCACCCGGGCGACATTGTCATCGTCGTTTCTTATGCCATGATGGACTTTGAGGAAGCCAGATCCTTCAAACCTTCACTTGTATTTCCCGGGAAGGACAATAAGGTATCGGGCTGATAAAAAATCTTTTTGATGTTATTTTCTACCGTTGAGGGGACGACGCTGAAAAGCAGGGTTCTCACTTTCCTTAAATTCATCATCTTCCTCGGGCTGGGTATTATTATCATATGGCTTTCGTTAAAGGATTTAACCGGCACAGAACGAAGCAATATCCTTGAATCCTTCCGCACTGCCAATTATTACTGGGTTTTTCTCGCCATTATCCTTGGCATTTTCAGCCACCTTTTACGGACCCTCCGATGGATCATGTTTTTTAAACCGATGGGATATAACCCCTCTGTAAAGAATACATTCTATGCCGTCATGATAGGCTATTTCGCCAATATGGCATTCCCCAGGCTCGGCGAAGTCACCCGTTGCGGTGTACTTACCCGGTACGAAAATATCCCTTTCAACAAATCCTTCGGGACGGTCATTACGGAAAGGGCACTGGATATGATCATTTTTCTTTCACTGTTCTTTCTGACCATATTCACCCAGATCGGTACGATTCATAATTACCTCGAAAAGAATGTCTATCCAAAGTTGCAGGGTAAATTCCACAACCCGTTCAATGATCTGAAGATGATAGTCGGCATGGTCGTCATCCTGGCAACATTGGTTATTCTGTTCATCATCTTCCGGAAAAAGATCGCTCATTCAAAATTCTTTATCAAGATCAAAGGATTGGTGATGGGTTTCTGGGAAGGATTGAAGTCACTCAGCCAGATCAGGAAACCTGTTCTATTTGTGATTTACAGCCTTTCGATCTGGATCCTTTATTTCTTCATGCTTTATGTCTGCTTTTTTTGTTTTCCGCAGACAAGCTCTGTCAGCATGGGCGCCGGATTATCGGCCCTGGTGCTCGGCAGCATCGGCATTATGATCACCCCCGGAGGGATCGGTATTTACCCGGCCATCATCCAGGAAACACTGATCCTTTACGGGATCACCAATACAACAGGGTTAGCCCTTGGCTGGATCGCATGGACGGCACAAACAACCATGATCCTTGTCATCGGAGGATTATCCCTCATACTGTTATCATTTAACAAACGACAAAATGAACAAGCTTGAGATCGTAAGATCCAGGATATATTCGCTAGATAGCATAACGAGAACTTGCTATCAGTGGCGTCTCCTTGGAAAGAAAATCGTGTTTACCAACGGATGCTTCGACATTCTGCACCTCGGACACATAGAGTACCTTGCCAAAGCAGCGGAAATCGGAGGAAAATTCATTATCGGGATGAATTCGGACGCTTCAGTAAAAAAGATCAAAGGAAACCACCGTCCGATCAATGACGAATACTCCCGGAGCATGGTGCTGGCATCCCTCCGGTTCGTCGATGCTGTCGTTCTCTTTGATGATGAAACCCCCTATGAACTGATCAAAGCCATTCAGCCGGATGTCCTTGTAAAAGGAAAGGATTACCTGGAAGAGAATATTGTCGGGTACGACATTGTAACCGGCAAGGGCGGCAAGGTCATGACTGTCGATCTTACGGAAGGATATTCTACAACATCGATCGAAGAGAAGATCCTTTCACTGCATAAATAGCCGTGTCTGATAAAGAAAATGCAAAATTGCAAGATCTGAAATGGTAAAACAGGTTATTTTTTTACCATTTTACCATTTTAGATTTTAGATTTGGTTTATAGTTCATTAGAATTAAACAATCTCTTATCTCCCCTCCGGATGGCGAAAGCGAAGACATCTTTTTTCTGCCAGAACTGCGGTTACCAGTCACAAAAATGGCTGGGAAAATGCCCATCCTGCGGAGAATGGAATACGCTTGTTGAGGAGGTCATCGAACGTGAGGACAAAACGAAGTCATGGACATCGTTTACTGGGCAGGTGGCAAAGAAACCCCAGCCGGTACAGGAAATCCGGTACAGCACGGATAAGCGCATCAGCAGCAACAATGCAGAACTGAACCGGGTCCTGGGAAATGGCATTGTTCCCGGATCACTGGTCCTGATCGGTGGGGAACCCGGGATCGGCAAATCGACCCTGATGCTCCAGGTCGCCCTCAATTGCACCGGACTGAAGATTCTTTATATATCGGGAGAAGAAAGTGAAGAGCAGATCAGGATGCGTGCTGACCGGCTCGGCATCCACAACCAGGAATGCTTTATCCTCACGGAAACATCAACCCAATTGATCTTCAAACATCTCGAAGAACTGAAACCCGGTTTGGTCGTCATCGACTCCATTCAAACCCTTCATACCGATGTGATCGACTCTTCCGCAGGCAGCATTTCCCAGATCCGGGAATCTGCCGCTGAGATGCAGCGATTCTCCAAGATCACAGGCACTCCTGTGTTCCTGATCGGGCATATTACCAAAGATGGCACGATCGCCGGACCGAAGATCCTCGAGCACATGGTCGATACCGTCCTCAGTTTTGAAGGCGACCGGAATTATGGCTACCGGATCCTCCGTGCAGCCAAGAACAGGTTTGGCTCAACCTCCGAACTTGGGATCTATGAAATGCAGGACAATGGTCTTCGGGAAGTTTCCAATCCTTCGGAAATCCTCATTTCCCAGCGTGATGAAGAAGTCAGCGGCATTGCCATCGCCGCCACTATCGAGGGAATGCGGCCGATGCTTATTGAAACCCAGGCGCTGGTGAGCTCTGCCGCTTACGGAACACCTCAGCGCTCCACTACCGGTTTTGATTCACGACGACTGAATATGCTGCTGGCCGTCCTTGAAAAAAGAAGCGGCTTCCGGCTGGGCGTCAAAGACGTGTTCCTTAATATTGCCGGTGGCATCCGGGTTGATGACCCGGCGATCGATATGGCCGTTGTCGCATCCGTTCTGTCATCCAATGAAGACATTCCCATTGAAACGAAAACCTGCTTTGCAGGAGAAGTAGGCCTTTCCGGCGAGATCCGCTCCATCAACCGGATCGAGCAGCGGATCTCGGAAGCGGAGAAGCTTGGATTTACGAGGATCTTCATCTCAAAATACAACCAGAAGGGCATCGACCCGAAAAAATACAAGATCCGGATCGTTGCCGTCGGTAAGATATCGGAATTATACGCACTTTTATTCGGCTGATCATGCGAAGGACCATTCTTACAAACACCACGGAAATCCAGGAGATCATAAAGAAATGCATCGTCTGCCATGTGGCCATGGTAGATGCTGAAGGGATGCCTTATGTGGTGCCATTGAACTTCGGTTTCCACGATGGCGTGATCTATCTTCATTCTTCTCAACACGGGAAAAAGATCGACATCCTGAAGAACAACCCTCATGTTTGCATTGAATTCAGCACCGATTACTTGCTTCGCGCCCAGAGCGACGAGGTCGCCTGCAGTTACAGCATGAAATACCGCAGCGTTCTCGCAACCGGCGAAGTCGAATTCATCAACGACCCCGATCAAAAGATCGCCGCGATGAACATCATCATGAAACAATACACACAACGGGAATTCACTTTCAACCCGCCTTCTATCCGGGAAGTATGCTGTTACCGGGTCAATATCCATAAACTGGAGGGGAGGGTCTTTGGTTATTGAAATTACGAATTACGGATTACGAATTACGAAATGATTTAAAGATTCAGGAAAACGCCATTCTATTTTTCAGAGGAGAATGATCAGGAATCAAGGCTCCCCAGGATGAAAGTCACCGACCCACACCCCATAATTCGTAATCCGTAATTCGTAATTGATTTTCGTAATCCGCAATTCCTCCGTTATCTTTGCTGATGTAAAAATCGTACGAGATGAGAGCCATGCTCCTTGAGCAGATCAGCGATCTGAGGATCAACCCTGCGCCATTGGTAATGAAGGATGTTGAAATCCCGGTACCGGGTGACGATGAACTGTTGTTAAAGATTTCGGCCTGCGGGGTTTGTCATACGGAACTGGATGAGATCGAAGGGAGAACTCCGCCTCCGCAACTGCCGGTTATTTTGGGTCACCAGGTCGTTGGACGAGTCATTGAGAAAGGAAAAAATGTCACGGAATGGAATACCGGCGATCGGGCCGGTGTAGCCTGGATCTTTGCCTCCTGTGGTCAATGTGATTACTGCCTGTCCGGAAACGAAAACCTCTGCCCCGATTTCCGCGCCACGGGCCGTGATGCGAACGGTGGCTACGCGGAATACATGACGGTAAGCGGAAAATTTGCTCATCCCCTTCCGGAGATCTTTTCCGATGAAGAAGCGGCGCCTTTATTATGCGCCGGGGCTATTGGCTATCGTTCTATAAAACTGACGGGCTTGTTTTCTCCAATCACCTCTCACCATTCACCACTCACCAATCACCAGCTCACAAGTTCACCACCTCACCACCGTGAAACAATCGGCCTCACCGGTTTCGGTGCCTCCGCACATCTCGTACTAAAAATGGTCAAATTCAAATTTCCCGGGATGCCGGTCTTCGTGTTTGCCCGGAGCGAAAAGGAGCGGGCATTTGCCATGGAACTGGGCGCTGCCTGGGCGGGAGATCCATCGGAACAATCCCCGGAAAAGCTGGATGCAATCATTGACACAACGCCGGTCTGGAAACCGGTCGTGGAGGCACTCCGGAACCTCAAACCCGGCGGGCGGCTTGTGATCAATGCCATCCGCAAAGAAAGCATTGACAAGGAATACCTGTTGAACATCGATTATCCTGTGCATCTCTGGATGGAGAAGGAAATAAAAAGCGTGGCGAATGTGGCGCTGAACGATGTCAGGGATTTCCTTCAGATCGCTGCGGAGATACCGATAAAACCTGAAGTCCAGGTTTATTCTCTTGAAGAAGTCAATACTGCACTGATTGAATTGAAGCAGCAGAAGATCCGGGGAGCAAAGGTGCTGAAGATCGGGTAACCGGGGACAGGACCCTGACAGGGTCCATCTTACTCCCCCACCCTGACAGGGTCCAAAATAAAAACGAAACCAGTCAGGTCAGTAAGACCCTGACAGGGTCCAAGACTCTGACAGGGTCTGAAACGCAGAAATATCCTATATTTGCATAAAACACACCACCATGTTCAAAACAAACGAATACTTCGAAGGCAACGTGAAATCCATTGCTTTCAATACCCAGGACGGACCCGCCACCATCGGCGTTATGGCTGCCGGCGAATATGAATTCGGAACATCAACAATCGAATACATGACCGTCATCTCAGGTGCAATGACGGTTCAGCTTCCCGGCGAAACCGAATGGAAAGAGTACAAGCCCTTCGATACGTTCATAGTCGGGAAGGATAAAAAGTTCAGATTGAAGATCGCGTCGGATGCAGCATATCGCTGTCTGTACAAATAAACCATATCTTCCCGGCACGCCGGGGAAATAATTTTTCCCTTCTCATCAGGGACAATTCAGGTTTAGGTGTATATATATTATTACTGAGATTTTTACGTCGATGCTTATAATTTAAATCCGGAACCCATGAAAAAAATTACCCTGTTATTCATCTTTGCCTTCTTTATTATCTTATCAACGTCCTTTGGCCAGGACCAGGGGCAACCAGTCAGCCGAAATTCCCAGGCTGATCTCCTAAACGAAGTCTACGCAGGATATGGAGCTGGTTCAATCTTTTATTTTACAGGAAGGATGTACCATAGTTCCTCCTATCCATCAGAATTTTATGAATACAACGGTCAATCACTAAGCTGGAAATATACAAACCCGAGTTCGGCCGGCACATTTTATCTCGGGTATTCCCGAAGCCTCAACTACGTTGTTTCCATGGGATTCCTTTTCGGATTCCAGCAATTCACCTATTCCGGAACTGCTACAGGATACAACTATGATAATGCAAATCAAACGAAATACCAGCTTGAAAACTCCGACATTCTCCTGACCGGCATCGCCCGCGTTACGTTCAGTTACGTAAACAAGCCCATTGTGCGGATGTATTCCGGGATCGGGATGGGGCTCACCATCGACTTCGGATCGGCAACATTTGACGGTCAGCAATACACCGAACGGAAATTATGGCCCGGTGGCCAGCTGACCCTCATGGGTATCAGGTTCGGCCGTGCATTAGGCGGCTACTTTGAATTCGGGTTCGGAAGCTTTGGCATCATCAATGCTGGCGTAAGCTATAGGTTCCATGACTAAATGAAGAACGTAAAGTGAAAAACGTAAAATGAAGAACTTTTCACTCTTCACGCTTCACGCATCACTTTTTTTTCTTTTCCGAAATCGCTTTCATCGCATACAAACAAAGCTTCCCGATCAGGATACCGTCGATCATCCCCATCAGGGCTCCGGCAATAATGTCCCCCGGGTAATGCACCCCGAGATAGATCCTGGTGTATGACATGATGACTGCCCATGCAAGCACAAGGTAAAAAACATACCGCGCCTCCTTTCCAGCAAGAATAAAAAGAAAAAAAGCAACGCCGAACGTATTTGCCGCATGTCCTGAATAAAATCCGAAAGCCCCGCCCCTGTAACCATTCACAATATGAATGACAGGAAGAGATGGATCATTGGAGGGCCGCAGCCGCTGGAAATGATCCTTTGCGATGGTTGCAGTCTGGTCGGTGATAAGGATCAGAAGTGCGGCAAAAAAGACAATAGTTAATGTTTGCCACCCGTATTTCCTGATTATGAAATAGAGAAAGAATAGATATAAGGGAATCCAGAGCAGGGAACCAGTTGCATAGTATATGAGCGCATCAAAGAAAGGACTGTGCAGATTGTTAAGGCAGAGGAACAGGTCTCTGTCAATATGTTGCAGGTTTTCGAGCATCAGGTTTTATTCATTGATCCTGTTCAGTTCGTTCCAGAGCATGTTTTTCAGCCGGTTCAGTCCAAGTTTTTTATGGGAAGAGATAAACAGGTAAGGAACATCCGGCAGGTCTTTCTTCAGCTCGCGTGTCAGTTCCTCATCGGCCAGGTCAGCTTTGGTGATGGCAAGAATCCTCGTCTTATCAAGCAATTCGGGGTTGAACTGATTCAGTTCATTCAGCAGTATCTTGTATTCTTCACGGATATCTTTACAATCCACAGGAATGGTAAAAAGAAGGACCGAATTGCGTTCAATATGCCTCAGGAACCTTAATCCAAGCCCTTTCCCTTCATGGGCGCCTTCGATGATGCCCGGGATATCGGCCATGATGAACGACTTCTTGTCCTCAACGCTTACGATCCCAAGGTTCGGAACCAACGTGGTGAAAGGATAGTCGGCGATTTCAGGTTTTGCTGCAGAGATGACTGATAGAAGTGTTGATTTTCCCGCATTCGGGAATCCCACCAGCCCGACATCAGCAAGAAGCTTCAACTCCAGGATCTTCCAGCCTTCAACCCCTAATTCCCCGGTCTGGGCAAACTTCGGCGATTGCCTGATCGCGGATTTGAAATGCTCATTTCCCATTCCGCCTCGTCCTCCGGGCATCAGGATAAAAGTTTCGCCATCTTCGGTGATCTCGCATTCGAACTGTCCGGTTTCGGCATCGCGTGCCACCGTTCCCAATGGCACTTCAATAACGACATCGGCACCGCTGGCGCCTGACATGGTCTGCCTGGCACCATTACCGCCTATACCGGCTTTCAGGTGCTTGGTATACTTCAGGTGAAGAAGCGTCCATAATTGCTTGTTCCCGACCAGGACAATATGGCCTCCGCGACCGCCATTACCACCGTCCGGGCCGCCATGAGGGTTTCCCCGTGTCCGCAGGAAATGACGCGATCCGTCACCTCCTTTACCGGAAGCACAGAATATCTTTACGTAATCGACGAAGTTTGAGTCTGGCATGAACTTAAGGACAAGGGTTAAAACGCAAATTTACAATATTAATCCGACCTTCCGACCTTCCGGCCTTCATACCATCCGACCATCATTCTTCATTTTTAATTTTTAATTTCATGAAATAGGAAATCGCCGCCCCATAGGCGCTTTCCTTCTTCATGGCCCGTGCCATTTTCCCGAATTTCTTTTTCTCTTCCGGATCCTTCATCGCGTTTACCGCCAGGTTGACCGCTTCCGAAAAAGCAAGTTGGGCTTCTTTTTGCTTTTCGCTTAAAGGCGCTTTTCGCGGGGACAGGGCATATGCTGTAGTCTTTTTCCCTCTTTTCCTGAAAACAATATTATCAACTCTGCCTTGTAGCCCCTGGGTGATGACATTCCTTCCTACTCTTGCCATAGTTCATTTTCCTTCCATTCAATTGTCTTACGTTTATCTTACGTTTATCCTACGTTTATCTTACGTTTATTTTACGATGTTCTATTTTACAAAGATAAACCATCCTTTAATAAATGCATAGTGCAGAATGCAAAATGCAGGAATGCAATTTCTCTGCACCCCTCCTGGCTGCGCATAGGTCAGGTCTCTGTACGGGTAAAATTTATCCGCGATTATCCGCATAATCCGTGTTGTCCGCGTCCTAATTAAATGCGGGAGAGCAAAATGGAGGAATGAATTTCCACTGCGGTAATTTTAAGAAGGCAAGCTTGTTTCGGTTAAACGCTCTCGATCTTATTGCACAGGGTAACAAAAATAGCATCGATATCGCCCACACCGTAAACCTCTTTGAGGTAATTCCGTTCGGTATAATAATCCAGCAAGGGCCTGGTATGCTGGTGGTACTGGATCAGCCGGTTCTTGATCACCTCTTCGGTATCGTCTTTCCGGCCCTGGTCCTGGGCCCGTTTCAGCAGGCGGGCGATCAGTTCTTCCTCATTCACCGTAAGCGAAAGGACGAGGGTTATCGAATGCCCCAGCTTTTTCAGCATTTCATCAAGTTCCATGGCCTGTTTCAGTGTGCGCGGGAAACCATCCAAAACAAATCCTTCAACCTTGTCATTTTTCCTGAAAACCGACTCCATGATCTCAATGAGAAGCTCATCCGAAACAAGATGACCGGCTTCCATCACGGCTTTCACTTTCAGCCCCAGCGGCGTTCCCTGGCTGACCTCGGCACGCAAAATATCGCCCGTGGAAACATGCTTCCATCCGTATTTTTCAGCGATCTTCACCGCCTGTGTTCCTTTTCCCGCTCCCGGCGGACCAAATAGTATCAGGTTAAACATAATTCGTCATTTTAAGATTCTACAAATTTTTGATAGTTGCAGGCCACGTCATCCCCGCGAAAGCGGGGACGTAATCCGTAATTCGTAATTTCCCTCTCCACTCTTCACTCTTCACTCTTCACTCTTCACTCTTCACTATCGTATAGATATCCGCCAGGTTCCGCCCGAACCCGTCATAATCCAGCCCGTATCCCACGATAAACTCGTTGGGAATACTCATCCCGATGTAATCGATCTTAAACGATTTAACAAACGCATCCGGTTTGTGGCAGAAACACGCGATCTTAACATCAGCGGGTTCATGCTTTTCGAGTTCAATGATGATCTGTTCCACCGTGATCCCGGTATCAACAATGTCTTCCAGTACGACCACATGCCTGGAACGGATATCCTCGTTCAGCCCGATCAGCTGTTTGACTTTGTTTGTTGTCGATGTTCCCGAATAGGATGACAATTTGATGAATGTGATTTCGCACGGTATCGTGATCTTCTTCAGGAGGTCGGAAGCAAACATGAACGATCCGTTCAGAATTGCCAGGAAAAGCGGCGTCTTCCCTTCATAATCCCGGTTGATCCGGTCGGCGATCCGCTGGATGGCGGCGTCGATCTCGGGCGCCGGGATGGAAATACGGAATTCCTTATCCTTTACTTTGATGGTTGACATAGGGACCAAAATTATGACTATTTTTGTTCAGATTGTAGTAAAATTTAACGAAATGGACCCAAAAGTCAGCATTATCATGGGAAGCACTTCCGATCTTCCCGTCATGGAAGCCGCTGCAAAGTTTCTGAACGATATGAAGATCCCGTTTGAAATGAATGCGCTATCCGCCCATAGGACACCTGAAAAGGTTGAAGAGTTTTCCCGGAATGCCTACAAGCGGGGCATACGTGTTATCATTGCCGCCGCCGGGATGGCTGCCCACCTCCCCGGCGTGATCGCCGCAATGACGGTGCTCCCTGTGATCGGGGTGCCGATCAAATCTTCCCTGGAAGGCCTTGACGCCATGCTGGCCATCCTCCAGATGCCCCCCGGGATTCCCGTCGCTACCGTTTCCATAAACGGGGCGCAGAATGCCGCAATCCTGGCCGCAGAGATCCTGGCGGTCAGCGATCCTGAACTGCATGAAAAAATGATTGCCTTTAAAGAAGATTTAAAGAAAAAAGTCGTGAAGGCAAATGAGGAGCTGGCGGCGGTGAAATACGAGTATAAGGTTTAGTTGCTTTGTTGCTTAGGTGCTTAGGTGCTTAGGTGCTTAGTTGAAAAAGAGGTTGAGTTGTTTATCGGGAATCATTTTGATATTGCTTTCCGATAAGCATTCAGTAGATTTGATATCTCTTCCACTTGTGTTCGTAGTTCAATAAGGGTTACCTCTTCAATATAACCAAGATCATAAGAAAGAATAAGTTGATTTAAGCATTCCATCAGGCTTGAGTATGCAAGTTGAATAAAGTAACTTTGATCCTTACTGGATGTTCTTGAAGAACCTTCAGCAATATTTGAGGAAACGGAAACAGCAGATCTTTGCAATTGACTGACAATCCCGAATCGCTCATCCTGAGGGAAGTTTCTTGTAACCAAATAAAGGGTTTTGACAAATTCCCTCGACTTCTGCCAAACCCTCAACTTTTCAAATGAGTATGTATGCATATCTTTTTTAATTGAAACAAGTGCCAACTCCGGCCTAATATTTAAACAACTTAACAACTTAACAAATTAACAACTAAGCACCTAAGCAACTAAGCAACTAAGCAATCTTCCTGGCAAGCATCAGCCCGTCCCTGATCGGCAGAAGAAGGTGCTCTACCCGCCTGTCATTATGCACGAACGTGTTGAATTCAATGATACCAAGGGTTTCCTTGTCATTTGTTTTCGGATCCAGCACCTTTCCTCCCCAGAAAGCATTGTCGGCCATGATGAAGCCGCCAGGCCGCACGTGATCGAACACCATGTTATAATACTTCAGGTAGTTGGGTTTGTCGGCGTCGATGAATACAAGGTCCCATTGCTCTTTCAGCGTCGGGATGACCTTCTCAGCTTCTCCGATATGAAGTATGATCTTTGCACTGAGCCCGGCCTCCTCCACATACTTCCGGATCATGGTCTCCTCCTCAGGGTTCACTTCTATTGTATGAAGAAGCCCGTCCTCCTTCAGTCCTGACGCAAGGCAGATGGCTGAGTACCCGGTAAACGTACCGATCTCGAGGATCCTCAACGGCCTGATCATGTGGCTGATCATCCGCAATAACGTTCCCTGCAAATGTCCCGACAACATCCTCGGGTAAACCCGTGACAGATGAGTTTCCCTGTTCAGCCTGGCAAGAACCTCCGGTTCCGGCATGCTGAATTCTTCTGCATACTGCTCAAATTCGTCCCTTTTCATTTTCGTGCTATTTTGTCAGATAAATATTTCACGAAGTTACACGAAGATCTTTCACGAAGAACACGAAGATTTTTCACGAACTTACACGAAGATCGTCATCCCGACCTTCGGTCTTCCCCTCCCTACGAGTAGGGAGGGGATAAGAGGGGTGGGTACTTATAATCCAAAATGATATCTATTTTCTGCTGCCCGCCGAACTGAATATCAACCTGCTCAGTCTATCCGGCTCAAGGACCTCGTTGGCCGTTTCGAGGATCTGCCCAGGAGTGATCGACTCGATCTTTTTCACAATTTCTTCCAGTGAAAGGAAATCATCCATGAACAGGTAGCTCTTTCCCATCGACAACATCAGGTTGATCTTCGACTCATTTGAAATCGACACCTGCCCGATGAGCTGTTTTTTCGCAACCTGCAACTGGGACTGGCTGATCCTGCTGTTCCTGAGACGGCTGAGCTCTTTCTCCACAAGATCCCGCGCCTTTTCCATGAGGTTATTATCGGTGCCGAAATAGATCGAAAAGATCCCGGTATCGGAAAAAGGCACATAATTGGATTCAATATGATAGGTCAGCCCGTTTTTTTCGCGCAAGGCGATCGACAATCTTGAATTGAGGATGGGTCCACCCAGGATGTTATTCATAAATGCCAGAACATACCGCTTTTCGTCCTTCAGCGAATAGGCCGGGACACCAATGATACAATGGGTCTGGTAGGTTTTTTTCCGCTCGGTCCGCTGCCGGGGGTGATACGTTCCGAACGTTCTTCTTTCCGAACTTCTCAGGTTGGCCGGGACCATGGAAAAATGTTTCTGTGCAAGGCGAAGGATCCTGTCAAAACTGATATTCCCTACAGAGCTGATGACCATCTGGTCGGTGTTGTAATTCCTGCTGATGAACTTCCTGGCGTCATTACTCCTGAATTTCCTTACATTTTTTGGTGTGCCGAGAATATTATACCCCAGCGGATGCCCTTCAAAGATAAGGTCTTCAAAATCATCGAAGATCTGCTCCGAAGGCGTATCGAGATAGGATTTGATCTCATCGATGATCACCTCTTTTTCCTTATCCAGCTCTTTCTGGGGAAATGACGGGTGGAAACAGATGTCGCTGATGAGCTCAAGGGTACGCTCATAGTACTGGTTCAGGAAAGTTGCATAGATGCAGGTCTCCTCCTTGGTGGTGTATGCATTCAGATCAGCTCCGACATTCTCAAGCCTGTTCAGCACCTGGTAGAGGTTGCGTTTCTCTGTTCCCTTGAAGATCACATGTTCGATGAAATGCGCCATTCCGTGTTCTTCCTCAAGCTCGTCACGGGTACCGGCGTTGATGATCAGTCCGCAGTGGGAAACCGGGCCTGGCACCTGGTGATGTACAAGCCGTATCCCGTTCGGGAGACAATACTCCTTGATGTCCATCCGCTATTTCCTGCTTTCGATGAGGATATCCAGGAGCTTGATCCCGGCATCAGGAATAACAGTGCCCGGACCGAAAATTGCGACGGCTCCTGCTTTGTAAAGGTAATCATAATCCTGCGGTGGGATGACCCCACCGACAACGACCATGATATCGTCGCGGCCGAGCTTTTTCAGTTCTTCGATCACTTGTGGTACAAGGGTCTTGTGACCGGCTGCAAGGCTGGAAACCCCAAGAATGTGAACATCGTTCTCCACCGCTTGTTTTGCGGCTTCCGCGGGAGTCTGGAACAATGGCCCGATATCCACGTCGAAGCCGATGTCGGCATACCCGGTAGCGACCACTTTGGCCCCACGGTCATGGCCATCCTGGCCCATCTTTGCGATCATGATCCTCGGACGGCGGCCTTCCATGGCTGCAAAGCTGTCGGCCATTTCACGGGCTTTCTGAAAGTTCCCGTTATCTTTTGATTCAGATGAATATACACCTGATATTGAACGTATCACGGCTTTATACCTCCCATATATTTTTTCCAGTGCAGAAGAGATCTCTCCAAGTGTGGCTCTTTTCCTTGCAGCGTCGATCGACAAAGCAAGGAGATTACCAGTTCCTGTTTCGGCTGCCTGCGTCAGCGCTTCCAGGGATTTCTGCACTTCGTCATTGTTTCTTTCCGATTTCAGTTGAGCCAGTCTCTTTACCTGCGATTCCCTCACGGCCGTATTGTCCACCTCAAGGGTTTCAATCGGGTCTTCCTTGTCGAGGCGATTCATATTCACACCGATGATCTTGTCTTTTCCAGTGTCGATCCTGGCCTGTTTGCGTGCTGATGCTTCCTCGATCCTCATTTTGGGGATCCCGGTCTCGATGGCTTTGGCCATTCCTCCCAATTTTTCAACTTCTTCGATCAGCGCCCAGGCTTTGTGCGCGATCTCATGCGTCAGCGCTTCTACGTAATACGATCCGGCCCACGGATCGACCGACCTGCAGATATTGGTTTCTTCCATCAGGTAGAGCTGGGTATTCCTCGATATGCGCGCAGAAAAATCGGTAGGCAGTGCAATGGCTTCATCCAGCGAATTGGTGTGCAACGACTGGGTATGGCCCAAAGCTGCTGCCAGGGCTTCAATACATGTTCGTGCAACATTGTTGAACGGATCCTGCTCTGTAAGGCTCCATCCCGATGTCTGGCAGTGAGTCCTCAATGCCATTGATTTTTCTTTCTTCGGATTGAACTGCTTGACGATCTTCGCCCATAAAAGCCGTGCAGCCCTCATCTTCGCGATTTCCATGAAATGATTCATCCCAACAGCCCAGAAGAACGACAACCGGGGCGCAAAACTGTCGATATCCATCCCGGCATTGATCCCCGCACGCAGGTAATCCAGTCCGTCGGCAAGGGTATAGGCCAGCTCGATGTCGGCTGTAGCCCCTGCTTCCTGCATATGATAGCCGCTGATGCTGATCGAATTGAACTTGGGCATGTTCTTCGATGTGAACTCAAAGATATCGGCAATGATCTTCATCGACGGTATCGGCGGATAAATATAGGTGTTCCTCACCATGAACTCCTTCAGGATATCATTCTGGATCGTACCATTGAGGCACTCCATTGAAACACCCTGCTCCTCAGCTGCAACAATGTAGAATGCGAGGATCGGAAGAACAGCACCGTTCATCGTCATCGACACTGACATTTTATCAAGGGGGATCTCATCAAAAAGGATCTTCATGTCAAGGATGGAATCAATGGCAACGCCAGCCTTTCCGACATCACCCACCACCCTTTCATGGTCGGAATCATAGCCGCGGTGCGTGGCAAGGTCGAAGGCTACAGACAGCCCTTTCTGACCGGCCGCCAGGTTGCGGCGATAGAATGCATTCGACTCTTCTGCTGTCGAAAACCCGGCATACTGGCGGATCGTCCAGGGCCGTGTCACGTACATGGTAGAATACGGACCGCGCAGAAACGGAGGGATCCCTGCTGCATACTGCAACTGCTCCATCTTCTCAAGGTCGCTTTCCCCATAAACAGGTTTCACGGCGATCTGTTCCGGGGTTATCCACCGGTTCTTGCTGCCATTCTTCTTCTCCCACGCTCCGAAAGGGGTTTGCCCGGGAAGTGACGCTTGAAATTCAATATTCTTAAAATCAGGTCTCATTCTATATCTCTATTTTCTATTTTCTATTTTCTATTTTCTATTCTCTATTGCCTATTGCCTATTGCCTATTGCCTATTGCCTATTGCCTATTGCCTATTGCCTATTGCCTATTCCTAACCTCGTCTGATACCCTGCAAGAGTCTGCAAAAGATTGCTCCTCAGGTGGATAAAATCAACGATTCCTTCCGCTTTCAGTTTATCCATGATATCCTTCGGGTAGCCTGCAACAACAATAATAGCGTTGGGCATCTTCTTTTTTATCTCCTTGCTGATCTGCGGAGCAACAACCTCATATTCTTCATCCGAGCTGCAAATAACAATGATCTCGGCGGCTGCTTCTGCTGCCGACAAGATCCCGTCTTCTATTACGGTGAACCCTGCATTGTCAATGATCTCAAAACCGGCACAGCCGAAAAAGTTGGTGGCGAATCCGGCACGTGCTTTCCGCATGGCGAGGTTCCCTGTCTGGAAAAGGAACACGGAAGGCCTTTTATGACCCTGGCTGATGTATCTTTCGGTATTCAGCCTCATTTCTTCAAAGCCTTCAGTTTCCCTCGAAAGATGAAGCTTCTTGTACGCCGAAGGATGTTCTGCCTGCTTTTCTTCCTTTACCAGCGTGAGTTTATCAAGCATAGTCTCACCCGTGTTTGGATATTGGTTCGTACCAATGCTAACTGTTTTCCGCTGTGCGATATCCGTTTCTTTTTTTATCATGGATTGTTCAATTGCATCCTGAACAAATCCGGATTTAACACATTCGATCATCCCTCCTTTTTCTTCCACTTCCCGGAAGAGGTTCCATGCATGACTGGCTATCGAATTGGTGAGGTTCTCAATATAGTACGACCCGGCAGAAGGGTCGATGGTCTTGTCGAGATGAGCTTCTTCCTTGAAAATAAGTTGTTGGTTCAAGGCGATCCTTTGCGAAAAATCATCCGGGTTTTTAAAGGTGAAGTCAAAGGGCAGCACTGAAATTGAATCGGCATTGCCTATTGCGGCAGCCATCCCTTCTGTTGTCGTTCTCAGCATATTCACAAAAGGGTCGTAAATTGTCTTGTTTCGCTGGGCTGTAACTGCATGCAGAAACAACTGCATCGACTCTTTTTTCTGCGGATCGTATTGCTCCACAATCTTTGCCCAAAGTATCCTGGCAGCGCGAAGCTTCGCAATCTCCATGAAATAATTTGAACCGGAGCTGAGAGACATCTGCATCCTCGGGGCAATAGCATCCACCGTAAAACCCCGCGAAACAAGCCCCGAAAGGTACTCATTCGCCGAGGCAATGCTGAAGCCAAGCTCCTGGACCAATGTTGATCCGGCGCTGTTAAAATAATGGCCGTTCACATTGATGATCCTCAAATGCGGCATGCGCTTCAGAACCGTCGTAAGAAGGTATTCCGCCTCATCAAAATTATTCGTCTGCGATATATAAAAGTCGCCATGAGTAAGCAGATAGCTGATCGGATCAAAATTCAGGGCACCCCTGATAATTTCTCCTGTCAGGTGACGAAATCCGGCTTCATAGATGAGCAGTTCAAGGGTGAGTGGATATGACCTTGAAGAGCTTAATTGAATCTGAATTGCCGAAATATCAATCCCGTCGAGCAGTTGATTCAACTGCTTATGAGAAGTGATGTCCTTCACATTGAAGCAAACGGCCTCTGCTCCCCTGGAGATGGCTTCCCTGGCCGCTTTATTTGCGGAGGTTATATCGGTCCCAAAGATATCCTGGCGAATGATCCAGTTGTTTTTTTTAGTCTTATTGCCCCTTACATAAGGATATTCATCGGGTAATGCACCTGAAAACCAGATGGGATCCAGGTCTTCACTGCGATAGTAGGGCCTCACATCGAAACCTTCATCTGTTTTCCAGACCAGTTTTTTTTCATAATCAGCCCCTTTTAAATCTGATATGATCAGCTCTTCCCAGGATTGGGTCGAAACCGGGGGGAATTCAGGAAATAACTTTTTACTATTTTCTTTAGGATCCATGATTATTGGAAGGGTATTAATGTATTGTGTCGGTGTTCTTGAATTGAACCTTTTGAAATATGCGGCAAATTTAAAGATTTCTTTCGTTTAATCAATGAGACTCAAATTTTTCGGTACTTCACAGAAATGCATACCTGAGATAAGATACCCACCCCGACCTTCGGCCTTCCCCTCCCTACTGGTAGGGAGGGGATTTGAGGGGTGGGTATGCAGAGGGGAAGTGCACTAATATGCGTTTTCCTTTTTTCCTGCAATCAATCTGATATCAGACAATAGATTTTGATGTAAATTTACAGTGACATGACACAAAACCCCATTTTACCGCTGAAGTGCTGAGGTGCAGAGAAACATATGAATTGAGCTGATTTCCTCATGTCTCTTCGGTTACATAAAATTGATAGCATGCAGGCAAGGCAAAAAACAAGAACATGAAGATAAGCATAAGCGGTGCATCTGGATTCATAGGCAGCGAACTGATCCGGAGAACCATGGATAAGGGCTGGACATTCAATACCATCGACCGGAATGCCTTGAAACTGCCGGATGAGGTTTTCCGGGAAACTATGATCGAAGGCAGCAATGTCGTCATAAACCTTTCAGGCGCAACCATCCTGAAAAGATGGACTACCGAGTATAAGCAGGAAATTTATAACAGCAGGGTCAAAACAACCGCCAGGATCGCCCGGGCGATAAATGAAGCGGTCAACCCGCCCGGGTTGTTCATCTCTGCCTCAGCCGTTGGCATCTATTCAGGGGTGGGCACCCATACGGAAGAGAGCACAGACCTTGCACAGGATTTTATGGGCAAACTATGCGCCGATTGGGAAAGAGAAGCTCTTTCTGCAAACGGAAAAACCCGGGTGGTGATCCTGAGGAACGGCATCGTCCTGGGCAGCACAGGCGGCGCCCTGAAAACAATGCACGGCTTTTTCAGCGTCGGTCTTGGCGCTATTGTGGGCTCCGGAATGCAGCCATTATCATGGATCCATATCGCCGATCTCATGCGGATCATCCAGTTTATTGTGGAAAACGTATCCGTTTTCGGTATCATCAATGCGGTGGCACCAAACCCGACCACAAACCTCCATTTTTCGAAAACATTCGGCAAAGTGCTGAATCAGCCTGTCCTTCTTAAAACCCCGGTTTTTGCATTAAAGATGCTGTATGGTGAAGGATCCAGATCCCTGTCGGAAGGCCAGAATGTAATTCCGGAAAAACTGCTGAAATTCGGGTTTGAATTCAGGTTCGAGACGATTGAGAAAGCGCTGATGGATCTTTATGGGAGGTGATCAGGTCACAAGGTCACAGGGTCACAGGGTCACAAGGTCACAGGGTGACAGAGTTACCATCAAATTAGAGTAACAATCCTCATAATTCGTAATCCGTAATTCGTAATTTATCCAGCATCCAGCATCAACCTGCATCTAATCTACCAGCTTCATTTCCTTTAGCAGATGTCCCGCTCCCGCATACTTATCAATGATGAATAGACAGTAACGGATGTCAAGCGTGATATTCCGGCATTGATCGGGATCATACATCAGGTCGCTCATGGTGCCTTCCCAGTTCCGGTCGAAATTCAGTCCGATTAGCCTTCCCTGCGAATCCAGTACAGGACTTCCTGAATTCCCGCCCGTCGTATGGTTCGTTGCAATAAAGGCAATGTGCAACGTGCTGTCTTTATCGGCATATCGTCCGAAATCATGTGACAGGAATAATTTTTTTAGTTTCGGATCGACCTGGTAATCGTAAACTGCAGTATCCTCTTTCTCCAGGATCCCTTTGGAGGTTGTAAAATAATTATAATCAACGGCATCCGCAGGATGAAATCCGTCGATCTTTCCGTAGGCAATACGTAGGGTGGAATTCGCATCCGGATAGAATCGCTTGTCCTTCTGCATCTCCATCTGTGCTTCCATATATATTCGCTGAAGACTGTCAATCTTAGAATTCAGCTTTGTGACGACCGGGCTTATGTCCTGTTCATTTCGGAAGTAGATGCTTGACGCAAGCTGAAAGGCCGGATCCTTCTTAATTGTCTTGATATTTGACCGGGTGAAATTCAACAGGAAACCTTTCACCTTTTCTGAATCCGATAAAACAGAATGTTGAAAAAGATCATCGGTGTAAGCCTGAAAATCATCCGTGTATTTCTTTCTGATCGTATCAAAAATACCCGGAAGATATTTCCTTTCCATGGACCTGCTCATCTCTGCCAGCATATATGCCATGACCTTCCTGTCAATCCGTTCCTGGTAATCTTTAAAAAAGGCAGGCCAGGCCTTTCTCAGCTTTTCAACGGCCTTGTTCATTTCTCCTGCGTCGAATTTCCCGGCGTTGCATATTTTCACAAGGTCCCTGTATGTACCCGCATAACGTACCAGTTCGATCGCCAGCCCCGCCTCCTGCAGGTAAACCGATGCAAGATCAACCGGATTGAACACGTCATAAGTCTTCTTAAATTCAGGCAATAAAGCAGAATAATCGGGATTTGTATTTCCTTCTTCTGACCTCTGACCTCTATCCTCCATCCTCTGTCCTCCGTTCAAATCAGCCCATCGCTGGAATTCCTTCTCAAACGCCACCTTCCCGGTAAGCGCTTCATTTCTTCGTAAACCTTTGGTTTCCCCTTCCATCTTTTTCCATCCATTGGCAATGCCCTGGTATTTGTTGGAATACTGGATCCTGGTCAGCTTATCTTCATCCATGGCAGCAGCCATGATATCAAGCCTTTTCTCCCTGAGTTTTATCCTGACAGGGTTTTCTGCTTCGGCAATGAGTTCAGCTGCGTAAGATGGAATATACTCCCGGGTGGTTCCCGGATAACCGAAAACGAAAGTAAAGTCTCCCTTCTCATAACCTTTCAATGAGACAGGCAGAAAGGAACCCGGGACATAGGGAACATTTTCTTTTGCAAACTCAGAAGGTTCATTGTTTTTATCGGCATAGATCCTGAATACAGAAAAATCACCTGTATGCCTTGGCCAAATCCAGTTGTCCGTGTCGCCTCCGAATTTTCCGATGCTTGCCGGTGGTGCCCCGACAAGACGAATATCCCTGAAAACCTTGTAAACCATTAAATAGTATTGGTTCCCGTAATAAAAAGGTCGCACGCGGGCCTCATTCTTTGTTCCCTTTACGGCCTCTTTTTCGATCTGTTCGGTATTTACCCTGATCAATTGGGATCGCTGCAGCAGATTCATTCCTGCGGTTATCCCTTCCAATGCCTTTGCGGTAACATCCTCCATCCGTACCAGAAGTGAGACAGTCAGCCCGCTGCAGGGCATTTCATCCTTTCGCGTGATGGCCCAGAACCCGTCATTCAGGAAATCATGCTGCACTGAGCTCAGGCGCTGAATAGATCCATACCCGCAATGATAGTTGGTAAAGATCAATCCTTCAGCCGAAACGATTTCCGCTGTACATCCGCCTCCGAATAAAACAATGGCATCTTTCAGCGAAGAATGATTGGCACTGTATATGTCCTCAGCCGACAACTTCAGGCCCATTTGCTGCATTTCCCTTATGTTCAGCTGCTCCAGAAGTGTCGGGATCCACATACCTTCCCCTGCCATCATTTTCAGACCCGAACAGGCAATGATCAGGGTAACAAACAGCATTCTCCCCATAAATTTGATATTTGATTGTTTGGAATTATTCAGCAACAGGATTTCCGTTATTCAGCCTGAATTTCAGGTAACATATTTTCTTCCCCATTTCCAGCCAGATATTCTCATAGTACGTTTTGATCGTTCCGGCTTCATCCAGTTGCTGCATAGCATAAAGATCCCCTGTCGAAAACACAAGCTTATGCTTATATTTTGAGATAATTTCTAATGTGTAGTTGTAAAAACCCTGGTTATCTGTTTTGAGATGGATGATCCCGTCAGGCTGAAGGATTTGCCGGTAACGGTCAAGAAAGACGGGAGATGTAAGCCGTTTTCTTTCCTTCCCGGTTTGCGGATCAGGGAAAGTGATCCATATTTCTGAAACCTCACCCGGCCCGAAGAATTTCTCAACATGATCAATCCGGCTCCGGATAAAGGCGACATTCTTCATCAGCTTTTCCTCGACGGTCTTGCAACCCCTCCAGAGTCGTGCACCTTTCATATCCACTCCGATGAAATTCATGTCCGGGTATCTCTCAGCCAGGCCGATGGTGTATTCCCCTTTTCCGCATCCCAGTTCAACAATGACCGGATGATCATTGTGAAAAAAATCTTGTTTCCACCGTGATCTCAAATGGAGATCTGTAACCAGTTCGTGATATTTTACCTGGAAAAGATGAGGGAATGTCAGGTTTTCTTGAAAGTGTATCAGCTTTTTTTTAGGCACGGTCAACCTTTATTTTTCAAGTAACCATGCTGCAGGATAACCTTTGACCCGGATCGTCGAAAGTCCCTCCAATGCTTCTTCCCTGATTGAATAGCTATCGATACTCACGCGGTACAAGCCCGTTTTTGTCTGGTCAACGATGGTTGCATTATGGCCTTCACGGATGAGTTTTGAAACAAACCGTTCAGCATTTTCCCTGACTTTGAAGGCTCCCACGATGATGGAAAATGGGCCTGTCTGATCATGGGAAATGGAGGCGACCTGCTTAGGTTCGCTGACCGGAGCAATAACCGGTTTTTCCGAGGAGGCCCTTCCAGTGGAGGGGATGGTCATCGTAACCTTGTCCGGTGCCGGTGTTGATGCCGGCATTGTATTCACTGATGGTGAAAGCAGGCTTGAATAGCTGAGCGGGATATTCCTGATCTGATCGAATTGGGTGATCCCGAGAAAAGCAGCTGTTCCAAGAGGAATGATCAGGGCGGCAGCCCATTTCAGTGATTTGGGAAGGATCCGTCTCTTTGTGCCGGCCGGATCGATATACCTGGAAATCTTTCGTTCAATTCGACCCTGGGTGACTTCCCGATGGATGGGCAGGGAGATGAATGAATGCATTCCAAATGATTCATCAAGATAATTCACTTCTGTTTCCTGCTCAAACTGGATGTTGCCTTCCGGATCTGCAATCAACTCTCCGACATTTTCGATCAGAACATGCTTTCCCGATTTCAATAATGAATTACAATGTTCGGCAAAGCGCCCAAGTTCGCTGACAGCTTCTTCATAGGTAATCCCGCATTCATCTGCCAATCTTGATGCAAGAAGTCCGTCATTCTGACGAAGGTTTACATTGAAAAGCAATGATTTTGATGGGGGATGGAACGTGTGATGAAACGTATCAATCCTGGCAGGCTGATAATTCCCGATAAATCCTCCGAGGCCTGGTATTATCACACAATCATGTTCAAACAGCAGGTCGGAAATGAATTTTTCAATCCTCATGTTTCTCTTTTTGTATCAGACAAATAGTGCCCTGATGATCGGGCTCTGTCAATGCTCCTTAGCAAACACGAATATATTAAATAAATTAAAAGCTATAAGTATTTGTTAGTAATTTTTAATAAGTCCGCCGGGACATCAACAGAAATGCTTTCATATCCGGTGATTTTTATGGTGATGGAAAAGCCATTCTCGAGCCACCTCAGCTGCTCCAGGGATTCTGCCTGTTCAAGTGCCGATTCAGGCAGCCGGGTAATCGCATCAAGGGCTGACGGGGTGTATCCATAGATCCCGATATGCTTAAAATATGCATGCATACTTAACCAATCCTTTTCTTCACTTCCGCGCAAATAGGGAATGCCGTACCTGCTGAAATAAATGGCTTTTGAATTCACATCCATGATCACTTTTACGACATTGTGGTCTTTGAGTTCATTTAAATCAGTGATTTTTTTTCCGAGCGTTGCGATGGTTGCATTCCCTTCACTGAAACAACCTGCAAGTTCATCGATCTGCCCCGGATCAATAAAGGGTTCATCTCCCTGGATATTGATGATCACATCATATGATTCATTCCGGGACGATGAAAGCCTGGATACCACTTCCTGGCAACGCTCTGTTCCGCTCCTGTTTTCTGCAGATGTCATCATGCATCTTCCGTTGAAAGAGGCGACATGAGTGGCGATCCGTTCATCATCTGTGGCAATGATCACATCGGTGACTTGCTTGCTTTTCAGTGTTTGTTCATAAACACGCCGGATCATGGTTTTGCCGTTGATCTCGCAAAGGGGCTTCCCCGGAAAACGGGAGGATGCGTACCGTGAAGGAATTATTCCAAGGATTTTCATGCAGCTAAAAGAGTCCGTGAAGCTGGGCGTTGATCCGTTCGATCACATCACCAAGGTGTTCCGGATTCTCTTCAATATTCAGGTTGTCGACATCTACGATAAGCAGTTTGCCGAGGGTATAATTGTTGATCCATTCTTCGTACCGTTCATTCAGGTTTTTCAGGTAATCCAGGCGTATTGCGTTTTCGTATTCCCTGCCGCGTTTCTGGATCTGGTTTACCAGCGTGGGAACACTTGCCCGTAAATAGATCAGCAGGTCAGGTGCCTGGATCAATGAGCTCATAAGCTCAAAAAGTGAGGAATAGTTATCAAAATCCCTTGTACTCATGAGGTTCATCGAGTGCAGGTTGGGTGCGAATATATTGGCATCCTCATAAATGGTCCTGTCCTGTACGACGGTCTTCCCCGATTTCCGGATGTTGATGACCTGCCTGAACCTGCTGTTCAGGAAATAGATCTGCAGGTTGAACGACCATCGCTGCATGTCTTCATAAAAACTGTTCAGATATGGATTTGATTCCACATCTTCAAAATGAGGTTCCCACCCGAAGTGTTTGGAAAGCAACCGTGTCAGCGTTGTTTTCCCCGAGCCGATATTTCCGGCGATAGCAATATGCATATGTGATCTGAATTGAACTTTCAAACTTAGTAAAAAGTAACCTCAATAAAACAAGGATCATGATAAAATCTGAAAACTTTTCCCGGTGCGGCATGGATCAATGCTCTAATTGCGCGATGATCTCATCAATGTACTTGCGGTCGTTTGAAAGGCGGGGGACTTTATACTGCCCGCCAAGCCTTCCTTTTGATTTCAGCCAGTTATAAAAAGTATTCCTGGGGAGAACCCGGATCAGGGGCTCTCCAAGGATCATCCCATGATAACGTTTTGCTTCATAGTCAGAATTGATCGACTTAAGTGCAGTATCAAAGGTGCTGGTAAAAAATTCGAGATCCGGGGGTAGTTTATCAAATTCGATCAGCCATTCATGGGCGCCTTTGTTAACACCATCGAAATAAACAGGCGCGGCTGTATACTCCGAAATGGTTGCATTACAACGCTCACAGGCGATCTCCAGGGCTTTCTCCGCATTGTCGATGATCAGCTCCTCTCCGAATGCATTGATAAAATTGCGCGTTCTGCCTGTGATCCTGATGCGGAAAGGATTAAGGGTGGTGAACATGACGGTGTCACCGATGATATAACGCCATAACCCGGCATTGGTGGAGATCACCATGGCATAATTGACGCCGGTTTTAACATCACCCAACGTAATTGTTGCGGGATTGGCATCCTGGATGTTCCCGACAGGGATGAATTCATAATAAATGCCATAATCGAGCATAAGAAGCATGTCATCCGCTTCATCCCTGTCCTGGATCCCAAAAAAACCTTCGGATGCGTTATATGTTTCAAGGTAATTGACACTACCCGACGGCAGAAGAGATTTAAACTGTTCGCGGTAAGGACCGAAATTAACCCCACCGTGCATGAAGAGCTCAAAGTTCGGCCAGACCTGGAGCAGGTTTGACTTCCCGGTGATCTCAAGGATCCTTTTAAAAAGAAGCATGGTCCATGAGGGTACTCCTGAACAACTGGTCACGTTATGTGGGATAGTGACCCTGGCCATCTTCTCGATCTTGCCCTCCCACTCGTCCATAAGCGCTATGGTCAGGTTGGGAGTACGCCTCAATTCGGCCCAAAGCGGAAGGTTCTGAATAATGATGGCCGACAGGTCCCCCTCATAATAATAGGACTCATTGTTGATCTCAGTGATATGGTGACTACCTGCCATAGCAATGCTTCGACCGTCGAAAAGGAGTGTCTCAGGGTGATTGTTGCAATAGATGGATAAGAGATCCTTTCCTCCTTTGTAGTGGCACTCTTCAAGAGCTTCTGCGCTTACCGGGATAAACTTGCTCTTATCACTGGTCGTTCCGGAGGATTTTGCGAACCATTTAATTTCTGAAGGCCAGAGGATGTTCTGCTCACCCTTGCGAAGCCGTTCCACGAAAGGTTTAACAGAATCATAATCATTCAGGGGGACCCTTTCCCTGAATTTATCTGGATTATCAATGCTTTTATAATCATATTTCCTGCCCCATTCCGTTCCACGGGCCGTGGAGCAAAGATTGATAAGCCAGTCATTCTGAACTTCAAGCGGGTATTTGATAAATAACTCGATCTGATGGATCCGTTGCTTCATCAGCCAGGAAATAACAGAATTGATCAGTGGCATCTACGTTTACAGGTTGATTGTTTGTCAAAAATACAATATAAAAAATAAATAATTCACGAAAAACCGTCTCACGAATTTAAAAATCTGTTACTTTTACGCCCGAATTGTTAAGGTTAAACAATAACAATTTAATCCAACATCTTGTTTTTCAATTATATTAAGCATAACATACTACGTTTGCCGCGAAATATACCCGGAAAAATGCTGAACGTTTCCTCATGGTTGAAAAATATTAAGAAAAAGTAATGCAATTCAACAATTCTTTTATACCTTTGTTAAACCTAACACATTTTTTTGAATTGAACGGGTTAAGTGCATGGATTTCATGATAGATAAGGAATCCAAACATAATCAACCGATAATCCATTAATAGAACAATATTATTACAATATTTCTGTTATATCAGTTATAAACAAAACATAAAAAAATGGCACCAATAAGTTTGTATATCGTTGAAGATGAATTAATACTGGCCCATGACCTGAAGGCAAAACTGACAGAGCTGGGCTATGATGTCCTTGGGATTGACACCAAAGGAGAAGGAGCCGTTGACAGCATTACAATGCTGTCAAATAATAAGAAAGAGCCTGATATCGTCATCATGGATGTTAAGCTTGCCGGGAAAATGGATGGTATTGAGGCAGCACGGATTCTAACAGAAAACTACAATTGCGGGATTATTTTCCTGACCTCACTGAATAAGGGTGAGATCTTTGCAAAATCATTCTCACTGAAGCCATATGCATACCTGTTTAAGCCGGTGGATATCGATCAGATCAAAGTGGCTATTGAAGTTGCCAACTACCAGCGCAACCTCGAAATGGCCAACGAAAAAATGATTTCGGAACTAAAAAGCGAGATCGAACAACGTAAAAAGGCCGAAAAAGAGCGGAACCTTCGTTTGCAGGAAAGGATTCGCGCCGAACAGCGCGTTAACCAGTTGATGAAACAAAAACATCAGATGGAAATGGATCTGATCAACAGGGAACTTGCCACTTCATCCATCTTTATTTCTCAAAAGAACAAGATCATCGGGCTGATCAGGAAGGACATCAACCGGCTGCTCCGTGCCGAGAAAAACATAACCAAGATCGACATCGCAAAGGTCCTGAAGACGATTGATGAGAACGTGAAGTTTGATAACGACTGGTACCGGATCAAAGCTCACTTCGAAAAGATCTATCCCGGATTTTTCGACCGTCTCAGGAAAAAGTTTCCCCAGCTTACACCAAATGATCATAAGCTTTGTGCACTTCTAAGGATGAACCTCAATACCAAGGAGATTTCACATATCCTTAAGATCACAGCCCCCAGCACGGAAATCTCACGTATCCGTCTGAGAAAAAAGCTGGCACTGGCTAAAAATGTTAACCTTACACAGTTTATCTGCGAGGTTTAGCGGGCGGGGAAATACATCCTATTGCTGTAGCTTTTCCATCAACTCATCCGTCAGATCGAGGTTGTGATAGACATTTTGCACGTCTTCATCCTCTTCGATCACATCGATAAGTTTTAGTACTTTCTTTGCAGATTCAACATCAATGGTTTCGTTGGTTTTCGGGATTCGCTGAAGTGAAGCACTTTCAGGTTCTATATTCAGCTGCTCAAGCTTCTTCATCATGTTCCCGAAATCCTCCATAGCTGTGGTGATCGTAAAGAGCCCGTCTTCCAGCACCACATCTTCTGCTCCTGCATCGATCACTTCCATTTCGAACTCATCCTGGCTCAACTCGCCTTGTGGAATTACAAATACACCCTTGCGGTCAAAAAGGTAATTAAGTGAACCATTCTTTACCATTTCACCGCCATGCTTGTTAAAGTAAGCCCTGACATTACTGACAGTACGTTGTATATTATCCGTGGTAGCCTCAACGAAAATGGCTATTCCATGAGGGCCTTTCCCTTCATATGTTGTTTCGAGCAGGGTAGCGGTATCTTTATCCGTACCTTTATTGATTGCACGCTGGATGGTCTCCTTCGGCATGCTTGCCCCTTTTGCATTTGCAATACCTAGACGGAGCCGGGGATTATGCTCCGGATCCGGGCCACTTTCCTTGACAGCAATTGTAATATCTTTGATAATCTTTGAGAAGATTTTGGACCTTTTAGCATCCAAAGCACCTTTTTTTCTTTTGATGGTTGACCACTTATTGTGTCCTGACATATACCTGAGGATTTCTTAAAGAATTGGTTAAACTGGATATGTAAATCTGTGTAAAAATATAAAAAAATACTATCCCATACAAAAACGATTGGTAAATTTGACCCTCAATTGATTTTTGAAAGACAAGTGTCCGTGGGAAACAAATTCAACAAACTCTTCTTTTTTTCTGCATTTATAGGTGCCCTGGTGTTGATCCGCTGCGCGAACCCGGTTGCACCCACAGGAGGGCCAAAGGATATCAAGCCGCCCGTAGTATTGGAATGTGAACCCCCAAATCAATCAACCCTCTTCAGTTCAAAGAAGATCCGGATCGAATTCAACAAATTCATCCAGCTCAAGGATCCGCTGACCAATGTATCCATCTCCCCGCCACTGCTTCCGAACACTGATTTTTCGATCCGGGGAAAATCCATTCAGATCAAACTGAATGATAGTCTGCGAAAGGACAAAACCTATTCCTTCTTTTTCGGAGAATCGATCTCTGACCTCACGGAAAACAACATCCTCCATGATTTCTATTATGTTTTTTCTACCGGTGCATGGATTGATTCATTGAAAATGCAGGGAACCATCAAGGATGCATTTACTCAAGTCCCGCTGAAGGATGTATTTGCGATGTTGTACATTGATGAAAATGATACCATCCCGTTTGATTCTCTTCCTTTTAAGGTAAGGTCCTATTACATTGCAAAAACGAATGACAAAGGAGAATTCACCTTTAACAACCTGCGGAATGAACATTATAAGCTGTTCGCCCTGAAAGACATGAATGGCGATTACATCTATAACCTTCCGGGTGAAAAGATCGGGTTCCTCGACACACTCGCTGTTGCAGGGTATCATACAAGTGTCATTTCCGATTCATTAACCGCTTCGTTACCCGGAAAAAAAGATTCGATCCCGCAGAAAAAGAGTGACATTCCGTCCTATTCCCTGCAATTATTCCAGGAGGTTGATTCTGTTCAGAAACTCCTCAAATATGATCTTCCCCAGGATAATGAAGTAAGACTGGTTTTCAGGTTCCCTGCAGTTCACCCCGAATTCGTCCCTCTCAACTTCTCCGAACAAGGCAGATGGGCGCTGCAGCAATTTACGCCGAAAAGAGATACCGTTATCCTCTGGCTGATGAATGTCCCGGTGGATTCCCTGATCCTGAAGGTTTCGGATAAGGGGGCAAAGACAGATACTGTCACAATAGACCTGACCACTGCAAGACCGAAGAAGAAACCGGGAAAGAAGGAATCATCCAAAACTCCGGTTCTTGCGGGAACATTAAATTTTCCAGGCGGTTCCCTCAACCAGTTCAGAAATGACATGAACATCGCTTTTTCTTACCCGATCAGTCACCAGGATCTTTCCCGGCTTCTTCTGATCGATGAAAAAGACACCCTTCATCCAGGGTGTGAATTCATTGATTCACTGCACAGAATACTCCGGGTCAATCATAAATGGAAAGAGGACCATGCATATAAAGTCCTGATCCCGGATTCAACATTTTTTGGGATAAACTCCCTTACAAATGATACGATGAACTTTGCATTCAGGACGAAAGCAATCAAGGAACTGGGAATGCTCCGTATCGATATAACATTGAACGAAAATCCCGGGAACTATATCATTCAGCTGCTTGACGGGAAAGAAAATGTTCTGGAAGAAAGAAAACTATCTTCTTCAACAAAAGAAGAATTTAATTACCTAATGCCCGGTACTTATAAAATCAAAGCAATCCTGGACCAGAACAACAATGGCAGATGGGACACAGGAAATTATTTAAAGCACCTGCAACCGGAACAAGTTTACTATTTTCCCAAAGCAATTGAAGTCAGAGGGAACTGGGATATAGATGAGGCCTGGCCTTTATAAAACTGTGTCCTGTCAGGACCCGCAACAGTTTATACAATCAACAAGCCGGGTCAGTGCATCAAATTTCAGGGAATAAAGAATCATTTTCCCTTCTCTTTTTGATTCAAGCAGTCCTTTATTCTTAAGAATATTCAGGTGATGAGAAGCTGATGCCTGCTCGATGTTTAGCCTTTCGTAAATTTCAGTTACGGTAAGTCTTTTGTTGGCAGTAAGCAGATCTACAATCGCAATACGCATTGGGTGGGCCATCGCTCTCAGGCGGCTGGCAGCTCTTTCGAGTTTCTCAATATCAAGATGTGCCTTTTTCATTTTTATATTCATTAATTTTTATTCGGTAGCAAATATAATAACATTTTACAAGAATAAATATATAAATATATATTATTCTACTTATTCTGCGATAAATAAATTTACAAAAGAAAAACTGTTTCCGTCGAATAATCCTTTATCGCTCAGCTTCAATTCAGGAATAACAAGCAATGCCATAAAAGAAAGGGTCATGAAGGGTGAATTCAATTTACTGCCAAGCTTTTTCGCTGCCCTGTCAAGAAGGCCATACAACTCGGCGATCCGGTACCCGTCTTCATGCGACATAATCCCTGCAACGGGTAACCCGAGCACTTTCCTGTCATTCCTTCCGGTAACAGAGATTCCTCCGGTATGTTCAATAACAAGGTTTACCGCATCAATGATGGATTCATCATCTGCCCCTACGGCAATGATATTATGGCTGTCATGGGCAACACTTGAGGCGATGGCACCTTCCTTTAGTCCGAAGCCTGTCACAAAACCTATTGCCGGAGGCCTGTCTGTATAACGGTCTTTAACAACGATCTTCAGGACGTCTCGTGATGGATCACTGATGACCCTGTCATCTTCAATCAATGGTGAAATCGTTCTCAGGGGGGTGATGAGCTGGCCATCCAGTGCCTGGATAACCCGCATATCCGAATTGCCGGAGTTTATGGCAATATCTTCTTTCCTGATCTTTGTTGCATTGAACCTGTTTACCGGAATTTCTGCGACTGACCCTATCATGGATTTTCCGTTGGCTGCAACCAAAGTTCCCCGGATATAGGTAGCCCTGATATTAAAATCCTTAAGGTTGTCGGTAATAATAAAATCAGCATCGTCACCGGGTTGCAATAACCCGGCATCAAGGCCATAATGCTGCACCGGATTGACAGTGCAGCACTGAAGCACCTTCATCAGATCGTATCCCTTGCCGAGCGATCTTTTCACCAACAGATCAATATGACCCTCCACCAGGTCATCCGGATGCTTGTCATCCGAGCAAAACATGACCATGGAAGGATTCTCATCAATAAGTGGTGACAGGGTTTCAAAGTTCTTCGCAGCACTTCCTTCACGGATGAGAATTTTCATACCGAGGCGGATCTTTTCATTGGCTTCTTCGATGGTAAAACACTCGTGATCTGTGGAAATTCCTTCTTTGATATATTTTTCAAGCTGCTCTCCAGCAAGTCCCGGGGCGTGGCCATCCACTGGTTTCCCATATTTAAGGGCCAATGCCAGCTTTTCCATTACCAGCTTATCCGAGAATACCACCCCGGGAAAATTCATCATTTCAGAAAGATATTTGACATCCTCCCGCTGCAGCAGTTCTTCCAATTCTGCTACGCCCAGTGATGCTCCTGCGGTTTCAAACGGTGTGGCAGGAAC